>NZ_AP043689.1:0-4811558 GCF_055392545.1 Acinetobacter sp. Ac8 | reverse complement strand
GTGAAACCCCTTCATTCAATTTTAAATTCAAAAAAGACTATTTACCCCTACCCTGTAGGTGAAGGGGTCGCCATTCTAACCAAGTTATCCACATCTGTCATGGTTAATTCAATCTAATTCGCTCAAAAAAGCAACCTTCTGTAAATAAATTCAAATTCAAAGCAGGTGTGGATAAGGTTTTCCACAAGCTGTGGATAAATTATCACAGAAAGTTATCCACAATCCATCAAATTAATAGAAACATGGATACTCACAGGGTAAGTTATTATTATTTATCTTAAAAAAGCGGTTTTCCACAGAAAAAATGCTCCCTAATAATAATAAATATAAATTTTAAATTTGAATTTATTTATAAGGATCAGGATTTCTGTGGATAAAGCTTAAGTTATGAATTTAAATTCAAAACAACACGATTTTTAAATTTAAAATTGAGAAATTAAATTTAAATTGTGAATCAGCCTATGGATAACTTTGAGGATATATCTGTGCGTAACTCTTATTTGCATTATAAAAGAATAAGTTATGCTGTGAATATATATTTTTAATAATTTATTCAATTTAATCTATATAAAGTTGTTGTCTGGGTAAAAATAAAGCGTCTATATAAAAGAAATGTGTATATTTATTGACAGAATAAAGAATGCACAATACAATCGCGAACCTTTAGAAAAGATCAATTTTGGAGTTTCGATATGAAACGTACATTCCAACCATCTGAATTAAAGCGCAAGCGTGTTCATGGTTTCCGTGCTCGTATGGCTACTAAGGCTGGTCGTCAAGTATTAGCTCGCCGTCGTGCAAAAGGCCGTCATAGTTTAACTGTTTAATTTTTTAGACAGTTGATAGACGACTTGGGTGTTATGTCTCTTTATAGTTTCAGTCCAGAGGTGAGAATCCACTGCGCTGCTGATTACAAAGATGTATTTGATGGTGCGCTTTTTAAAGTGCATCAACCCCATTTTATATTCTTAGCAAAAGTCACCGAACAGCCTAAAAGCCGTTTGGGTATTGTTGTTGCAAAGAAGAAAGTGCGCCGTGCGCATGAAAGAAATCGAATAAAACGTTTAACGCGTGAAAGTTTTCGCTTAAACCAGCAAAATATAGATTTATTGGATATTGTGGTGATGCCTAAAGTTGGTATAGAAGCAGTTCCAAATGCTGAGCTTTTTCAGCAATTACAATTTGCTTGGTTGAAATTGCAGCGCATTGTTAAAAAGCACCATAAAATAGCTCAATCTTCCCCTCAAAAATAGAGGATACCAATGATTCGTTTATTGCATTGGTTGATTCGTTTCTATCAAATTGCGATTAGTCCTCTCATTGGACCTCGTTGTCGTTATATTCCGACTTGTTCTCAATATTCGTTAGAAGCGATCCATACGCACGGCGCATTAAAAGGTAGCTGGTTAGCGACCAAACGCGTGTGTCGTTGTCATCCTTGGGGTGGGTATGGTTATGATCCTGTGCCAAAAAAAACAATTCGTTTTATTTCATTTCAGCAAATAGATTCTCAAACGCTTCATGTTCCTGTACCCTTGCGTGAACGTTTATTGAACCAAAATCACTCTAACCACTTGGGGTAATAGATATGCAACAATGGGCCAGGTTTGCAATCCTTGGGGCCATGTTAGTCACCGCATATTTGCTCATTTTGGCTTGGCAAAAAGACTATGGTCATGACAATACATCGAAGGCTGCGACACCGCAGGCTGTTGTAGCGCATGATGTGTCTGCCGATCTGCCAAAAGGTCAAGCAACTGCGGCCACTAGCGATGTTCCACAAGCAAATATAGCTGCTGCACAACAGAATACAGCTGCACCAGCCACAGCAAATCAACAATTGATTTCAGTACAAACTGACCTTTATCATCTTTGGATTAGTCCTAAAGGTGGTGATATTGTTCGTATTGAATTACTGAATCATGACAAGAGCAAAGACAGTGATCAGCCTTTTGTTATGCTTGAAAGTGATGCAAAACGTACCTATGTTGCGCAATCTGGGTTAATTGGATTAAATGGTCCGGACAGTAAGCCAGATCGTCCAAACTATGCGTTTGAAAAAACTGCTTATACTATTGCAGATGCCAAAGCAGCCAAAGACAAAGATGGCAAGACATCGCAAGTTTTAGCTGTACCAATGGTATTTAAAACAGCAGATGGCGTTGAAATCATCAAAACATTTACCTTTAAACAAGGTCAATATCCAATCGATGTAAGCTATCAGGTTGTCAACCGTAGTGCGCAAAATTGGCAAGGACAAATGTTTGGTCAAATTAAGCGTGATAACTCAGATGATCCAGGAAAAACCTCTCAAGGGATTTTTACACTTGGAACATATTTGGGTGGCGCTTGGGGTACACCTGATGAGCATTATAACAAGCTAAAATTTGCAAACTTTACTGATGAAAAACTCAACACTGAAGCAAAAGGCGGATGGGTTGCGATTGTTCAGCATTATTTTGTAAGTGCTTGGATGCCTGGTCATTTTGGCGGTCAAGAATACACAGCAAAATTGGAATCTCGTAAATCTGCAGATGGTATGAATATCATTGGGTTTACTTCTCCAACCATCAATGTTCCAGCTGGAAAAGCAATGAGCATTGATGCAACGTTCTACTCAGGTCCAAAAATTCAATCTGAATTAAAAGACTTGGCTGTTGGTTTAAACCAAACTGTAGACTATGGTTGGTTATGGCCAATTGCAAAATTATTATTTGCTGGTTTACAGTTCTTCCATAATCTTGTGGGTAACTGGGGCTGGTCAATTATCTTATTGACTGTATTGGTTAAGCTTATTCTTTGGCCATTGTCGTCTAAGAGCTATCGTTCTATGGCGAAAATGCGTGTGATTGCACCTGAAATGCAACGCATGAAAGAAGAGTTTGGTGAAGACCGCATGCGTTTCTCACAAGAAATGATGGCGCTTTACAAACGTGAGCAAGTCAATCCACTTGCAGGTTGTTTACCATTGCTGTTGCAAATGCCAATCTTCTTAGCATTGTATTGGGTATTGATGGAATCTGTAGAGCTTCGTCATGCACCATGGATGCTTTGGATTCAAGATTTATCTGCGATGGATCCTTGGTTTATTTTGCCGTTGATCATGGGTGTAACGATGTTTGTTCAACAAATGTTGAACCCACAACCTACTGATCCAATGCAAGCTAAAGTCTTCAAAATCATGCCGATCATGTTTACAGTATTTATGCTGTTCTTCCCTTCTGGCTTGGTTTTATACTGGATTGTGAACAACTCGATCACGATTCTGCAACAATGGTTTATCAACAAAAATGTTGCTAAAGCCAAAGTCGCAAGCGAAGTAGTTTAATCTTCATAGATTAAGCAATAGCTGAAAAAATCCGCTTAAGATGGTAATCTTAGGCGGATTTTTTTATTGTCAAAGTTTGAGTAATTTAGATGAGCAACCCTGTAAGCCAAACCACAATTGCAGCAATTGCGACTCCACCTGGACGTGGTGGTGTAGGTGTGATTCGTCTATCTGGTCCTAAAGCTTATGCGATTGCACAAGCTTTAACTCAAAAAGCGCTTCCCCAAGCGCGCTTTGCTGGTTTTCGTCAGTTTTTTGATGAAAAAGGTGAGGTGATGGATGAGGGCCTAGCAATTTGCTTTCCAAATCCAAACTCGTTTACTGGTGAAGATGTGGTGGAATTGCAGGGACATGGTGGTCCTGTAATTCAAAATGCACTTCTTGCACGATTGTTCGAGCTGGGTGCTATTGCCGCCAAAGCAGGCGAGTTTTCCATGCGAGCCTTTGAAAATGGCAAAATAGACTTGGTTCAAGCTGAAGCGATTGCAGATTTAATTGATGCGACTTCACAAGCCGCTGCGCGTTCTGCAGTACGTTCTTTGCAAGGTGCATTTTCCAATAAAGTGAATACCGTGTTGGAAAAACTGATTCATTTACGTTTGCATGTTGAAGCGGCGATTGATTTTCCTGAAGAGGAAATCGACTTTTTGGCAGATGGAAAAATTCTTCATCTGCTTGAAGATGTGCAGGCTTCAGTCTCTGCTGTACAACACTCTGCGCGTCAGGGGCAATTATTACGTGAAGGTCTGCAAGTGGTGATCGCAGGTAAGCCAAATGCGGGTAAATCTTCGTTATTGAATGCCTTGGCGGGAAATGACCGTGCCATTGTTACGGATATCGCAGGAACGACGCGTGATGTACTGCATGAGAAAATTACTTTAAATGGCTTACCCATCACACTGACCGATACTGCGGGCTTACGTGAGACAGGTGATGTGGTCGAAAAAGAAGGCATTCGCCGAGCAATCAAAGAAATTGAGCAAGCGGATTTATTACTTTTGGTTTATGACCTCAGCCAAGGTGAAAATCCTTTAGCATTGGCTCAGCGCTATTTTGAAGATCATTTAGAAACTAAACGCTTGATGTTGATTGGTAACAAATGTGATTTAACTGCGCAGTCACCCGAATTAAGCGATTTTCAAGGTTTTCGCCATATTAGTGTGTCGGCCAAACAGGAAATGGGCGTACAAGCGCTTATAGATGCGATTACAGCGCATGCTGGCTTCCATCCTGAAGAAGATACCTTTATTGCACGTACACGCCATTTAGACGCAATGAAGCGCACTCAGCACTATCTTGCAGAAGCACATGAACAACTTGAGGTCTATCATGCGGGTGAACTGGTCGCTGAATCGTTACGTTTAGCACAGAATGCCTTAGCTGAGATCACAGGCGATTTTAGTGCAGATGATCTGTTAGGGGTAATTTTTGGCTCGTTCTGTATTGGAAAGTAATTTGTATTGGAAAGTAATCCTTTACTCTAAAAGCTTAAAAGCGGACATAAGTCCGCTTTTTTTGATGAAAAGTTGTGCTTTTGTAAGCTGAATTTACATCAATCTTAGAATTGTTTACTGTAAGATCAATTACATATTCAACAAAGGCTTCTTTTCATGAAAAAAACTCCTTTATTGCTTGCGATTGCTGTTTTAGTGATGACGTCAAATGTTTGGGCGGGTAAAGATGATCATGTGATTATTCAAGAAGCTGCCAAAAACAAGATCACCATTGGACAAGCAATACGTGCCAATGATGAAACAGCAGTCACCTTGACGGGGACAATTGTTCGTCAAATAAAACATGAACATTATGAGCTAAAAGACAGCACAGGAACTATTGGGATCGAAGTGGATGACGATCTTATCGATTTAAAAAAGTTAAAACCGGGTACCAAAGTTAAAGTTGTGGGGGAAGTGGATACTCACCGCTATAAACCCACTGATATAGAAGTGGTTAAAATTGAGATTATTCAATAATTGCTTTTAACCAACATCTAGGCGTACAGCGCCTAGATGTTTGATCCAACTTTAATTTTTAAATGACTGATCAATAAATAAATACATAAGATACCGATTCCTGCACAAAAGCCTAAAACACCAACCATTAAACCAAAATGATCAGATAAAAAGCCTGCGCTAATGATCGGCACAATGGTGCCAAAATAGGCAATAAACAAATAAGTAGAAACCACAGCTGCCCGATTTTCAACATTGGTCATGTGGTGAATCAATGCAAAAGCACTCAGTAACGTTAAACCATGCCCCATTCCGACCAAAACCACACTCAAAAAGAATAAGAAACTCCAATGCATGGTCATACAGATCGATAAAATAATATAGCTGGAAATCAATAAGACTAAGCCTGTATTCAATGCTTTATGCATATCAAAAGACTTTGCGATAAATTGGACGATCGCAGAAACCATTAAGATACTGGCAATGGTTGCACCACTGACCAATGGTCCATGCCAAGGAATCACATCTCGAATAAAGGAAGGTGCTAATGAAGCAAATAAACTAAATGAGCCAAAAGCACAGAATGCGGTAAAACTGGCGATATAAAACAGTTTTTTAAATTGAGCTTCTGGCAGTTGTAAGTGGGGTGCAATAGAAAATGGCTGCCTTTCAAACCTCATGGTTTTAATCGTAAATAAACTCATCAAACTGATGATTGCTGCAACAATTACGGGTAAATAAGGTGTGACAAGTGGACGATCAGAAAATTGTGCGATTGCACCACCAATAAACGGGCCCAGTCCAAAACCAATGACGGTAATAATTGAACTTAACTGTGCGGCATTCTGTTTATGTGAGTCAGGAATGGTATAAATTAAACCTAACATTGCGGAGGTGCTGATCAATCCAGAGGCAATACCAATGATAAAGCGCCCAAATCCAAGCAAATAGGTGGTTGATGCAAACACCGACAGTGTTAAGCCAACCACAGCAAACAATAGCCCGATTTGTAAGGTACGAATAAAACCAAAACTATTACTGCTACGTCCTAAAAATAATAATGTGGTTAAGCAACCAAACATATAGGCCACGAAAATATAGGTGATCTGGCTTGGGAGTAATTGCCAAAGTTGTTGATAAATTGGATATAAGGGGCTAGCAAGCGCTGTACCAATCGTACCAATACATAAGGCTAGGCTGATCATTAAAAATGAACGCCATGATTGTTGATTCATAAATATAGGACTTCAAATGCAAATGTTTTGCAGATAAAAATGCCAAACCTGTTCAATACAAAGTTCGGCATGGAAGGAATTGAGTATGGAAAGATTAAAACTTAATCAGTAAAGGGTCAATGGAAACTTGAACATTCAAGCATAGATGACTGTGAATTGAGTTATGAATAGCGTTTTAGCAGCTTTAAAAATTCTTGTAATTCAGCTTCATCTACGGCTTGAGTGTCTTTAATCACATGCTCAGTTAAATGCTGCTCAATCAATTCATTCATTAAACCATTCACGGCACCTTTAATTGCCGCAACTTGCTGTAAAACGCTGATACATGAGCTGCTTTGATCATTCAAAGCTTCTTCAATCGCATGAATTTGTCCTTTTAGTCGTTTCACACGATTGAGGACTTTTTTATCTTGATGTAAATGACTCATAAATTAATCCGCTATTTTATATACTCCCTTATAGTATATTTTAAATTGAAATTATATACTCAGGGAGAGTATATAGGATCATGCCTCATGCAATTCAAAACCATTCAGCGAAAGCATAGCCATCAATTTGATCAAGGTAATCCTTTAGCACAAAAGAAAATCTTATGGGCGACCATTTTGACTGGATTGATGATGATTTTTGAGATTGCGGGAGGCTGGATTTTTAATTCCATGGCCTTACTCGCAGATGGTTGGCATATGAGTTCGCATATGCTGGCATTAGGTTTGGCTTATGCTGCTTATCGAGCTGCTCGTTATTATGCGCAGGATTCTCGTTTTAGTTTTGGCACATGGAAAATTGAAATTCTTGCTGGCTATAGCAGTGCAATTCTATTGATGGTGGTGGCCTTATTTATGGCCTTCCAGTCGCTAGTGCGTTTATTCCATCCTGTACAGATTCATTATAATGAAGCGATTTTGATTGCTATTTTAGGCTTATTGGTCAATTTGGTTTGTGCATGGTTATTACACGATCATGCTGACCATCACCATCACCATCACCATCATTCACATACGCATAATGACCATCATGGACATGATTTAAATCAAAAAGCTGCGTTTTTACATGTGGTTGCAGATGCACTGACCTCTGTCTTGGCGATTATTGCTCTTTTTGCTGCAAAGTATTTGGGGTGGGATTTTTTAGATGCTGTATTGGGGATTGTTGGGGCCATTTTAGTCGGGCGTTGGTCATATGGTTTAATCAAAGAAACGGCGCAAACATTGTTAGATGCGGAAATGGATCATCCTATAGTTGAAGACGTACGTGAAGTGATTGAGCATCTAAATGTTGAAGCCCAAATAACCGATATTCATGTGTGGAAAGTGGCTAAAGGCAAATTTTCAGTGATTTTGGCGCTTGAATCCAATGATAAAAATTTAAATGCAGATCAGATACGCCAGGCTTTATCTATTCATCAACAATTGGTGCATATTTCTGTTGAAATCAACAAAACCGCAATGTTTAGTTGGGTTTCACGTGAAACCTGAGCAAGAATAAAGTACAGTTTTTTTAACAGTTGAATGTGCTGTGATTGGTAGAGAACCATTGCAAACAGAGATAAGGATCAATCACAGTTTTTAAACAAGTCAGCTGATGAATTATGCTTTAATGCATCTCAATATTTATTTTGATTTTATCGATTTATGTTAAAGCAATTTATCGCATTGAGCTTAAGTCTGGCTTTTTGTACAGCTGGTTTTGCCAGTGTTGAGACTGTGAAAGCAAAATTAGCACAGCAGTATCCCAATGTAAAAATTAATAATCTGCAAACAACAGAAATGCAGGGTTTATATAGTGGGACCTTGGATAATCAAATTGTTTATGTCAATGAGGATGCCCAGCATTTATTTATTGGTTCAATGATTCGTTTGAAAGATCAGCATAATTTAACCAAAGATTTAGCAGTTAAAGGAAATACGATAGATTTTAAAGCATTACCTTTGAATGATGCGGTAAAAACAGTCAGGGGGAATGGAAAGCGTCAGCTTGCAATCTTTTCTGACCCAAATTGCCCATATTGCAAGACGCTTGAAGGGAATTTAGCCAAGCTCAATGATGTGACAATTTATACATTTATCTATTCCATCAAAGCACAATCGATTTTGCCATCTAAGCAAGTATGGTGTTCTGCAAATAAAGAATATGCATGGAAAAATTTGATTCAAAATGGGATTAAACCAACTGCACCAGCAAATTGTGCAACGCCAATTGAACGTAATTTGGAATTGGGTAAAAAATTAGGTTTGCATGGAACACCAGCAATTATTTTCTCAAATGGTTATAAGGTGATGGGTGCCTACCCTGCCGAAGAAATTGAGAAAATATGGAAAAATTTTGGATTATAAACAGCGCTTAGAATGCTGACAGCGTAAAAAAGCACCCATTGAGGGTGCTTTTTATATTGAGGAGAAAATTTAAGTACGTTTGGCAATCATGTTATAGATAAAGAGTACCACTATTGCACCAATGACTGAGGCAATAAATCCAGCTGATGCACCTTTTGGATATAGGCCGAGTAATTGACCACCATAGGTTGCAACCAATGAACCTACAATACCGAGTGCTGTTGTTACAATGAAGCCAGCTTTGTCATCACCTGGGTGAATTGCACGTGCAATTAAACCAGCAATAAAACCAATCACAATTGCACTAATCAGTGACATCATAATCTTTCTCCTTTTTCTTTATTTTGTCGTGAGTTACTGCATCGAATTAGTTTAATAATCAAATATTCTCTAATGAAGTAAAAGCGCTTATTTGCTACAAGTTGTTGCATTTTTGTTCACTATGAAAGCTAAAAAAATAAAAAAAGCGACCGAAGTCGCTTAACTCATTTTAGTTAAAATGATGTGGTGAGGTCTCAATTAAAGACCAATTTCCCCGATAAACGGAATATGACGGTATTTTTGATCGTAGTCTAAACCATAGCCCACAATGAATTTATCTTCAACTTCAAAGCCCAGAAATTTCACATCTAAATCGATTTCACGGCGAGACGGTTTGCTGACTAAAGTACACAGCTCAATCGAGTTGGGATGACGTGTACTTAAAATTTCCAATACTTTGCTTAAGGTATTGCCAGAGTCAATAATATCTTCCACGACTAAAATATCTTTACCACGAATTTCGCCGTCTAAATCTTTGAGGATTCTGACATCACGAGAAGATGTTGTACTGCCACCATAGCTTGAAACGGTCATAAAATCGAGTTCGTGAGTCTTGCTGATTGCACGACATAAATCAGCCATAAAAATCACTGAACCACGCAATAAACCAATTAAGACAAGCTCTTTATCGCTATTGGCATAATGTGCATCAATTTTTTTACCAAGTTCCTGAACTTTTGCATGAATTTCTTCAGCAGAAATCATCACTTTCATTTCAATAGTCATGGGAAATACCTAAAAACCTAAACATCAAATTCTAAAATTAAAAAAGGTGTTGACTAGCAACACCCTAAAAGATGACATAATTTTAAAACATATCAGATCAAGATGCATCTTTTTTGACATTTGAAAATGTAAATGCCCTAATTTAAGCCGAAATGATCAATGTGCATCACGTTTTAAAACGAATGCACAAATCACAAAAACTGTACCAATCAAAATCAGTTTTTTCTTTGATTTACGCGGTTTTTGTTTGGTTTTGCTCATAGGCTTTTTGTCCATAAATATAGGTGGCTTGAATATTGCGATCATCCCCCATGGTAAATAAGGCAAATAATGCATCGTCTATGTTTTTAGCACGTTCCTGACGCAGTTGTTGTAGCGCCGTTGCTTTTAAATCTAGCACAACAAAATCGGCTTCTTTACCGATATTGAAATTGCCCAATTGCGCATCCAAATGCAGCGCTTTCGCTCCACCAAGCGTTGCATGGTAAAGCGCTTCCATTGCCGAAAGTTTATCACCTTGGAGTTGTTGCACTTTGTAGGCTTCATTGAGGGTTTGTAATTGGCAAAAGGCTGTTCCTGCACCAATATCTGTTCCTAAGCCGACTTTGACCTGTTTTTCCCAGGATTTTTTTAATGGGAATAAACCACTTCCCAAAAATAAGTTTGATGTCGGGCAAAATGCAATCGCTGAATCAGTTGCATGCATGCAATCCCACTCATGCTCTTCTAAATGAACACAATGTGCAAAAACAGAACGCTCTCCTGTTAAACCATAGTGGTGATAGACATCCAGATAACCTTTCTGCTCTGGGAATAAGTCTTTGACCCATGCAATTTCATTTTTATTTTCACTAAGATGGGTATGCACATATACCGTTGGATACTCTGCTTTTAACTGCCCTGCTTTTGCCAATTGCTCAGGTGTAGAGGTTGGAGCAAAACGCGGAGTAATGGCATATAGGTTACGACCTTTACCATGCCATTTTTCAATCAGTGCTTTAGAGTCAATATATGCGCTTTCAGCAGTATCTGTGAGTGCTTCAGGTGCATGACGATCCATCATGACTTTACCTGCGATTAAACGCATCTGATGCTGTTCTGCCGCTTCAAATAAGGCATCGACTGATTGGGGATGTACCGTACAAAAAACCAGTGCCGTCGTGGTGCCATTTTTAAGTAATTCTTGGACAAAAAACTGTGCGATTTTGTCGGCATAGGTTTTATCTGCAAACTGAATTTCTGTTGGAAAAGTATAGGTATTTAACCATTCTAAAAGTTGTTCACCATATGCACCCACCATTTCTGTTTGTGGAAAATGAATATGGGTGTCAATAAAACCAGGCACAATCAGTTGTTCTGGGTAGTGATCAATTTGAATATCATCTGTCAGGTGAGACTGTGCATCTTCCCAAGGGCCAAACCATGTGATTTTGCCTTGCTCTGTGATCAGTAAACCATCTTCGATATAACGAACTTGATCTAATATTTGAGCTGCTTGAGAAACGGTATTTTTAATATCAAGAAAACGCCCACGAACCGCTGTTTTCTGTACAACACAAGACATGTAGAACCTGCAATTTATCCTTTTTTCGATTGATTGTACCTGAAATTTGTATCAGGTGCTGTATGCAGTTTTGCGCGAAAGCATTCTAAAAAATTGAATAACGTTATTTTTTATTGTTTTAGCGCAGGGAAATTTTTATCGAAATATAACTAAAATTAGTGGCTAAAGGCATATTCTATATTGTGAGTTTATCTTGATAGCAACAATCGCTACAGTCTTGGAAAATGGTGAAATAAGACAACAATGGACAATACTAAACAGTTAAAACAGATCATCTATTCATGCCCTGAATTGATGCTTCGGTTACAGTATTTGCGAGATATTCATGCACATGCATACTTGAGTGCAGGTGTAATTCGTAACTTGGTATGGTCTATTTTACATCATCAGAGTTATGGATTTGATCAGATTGAAATCGATGTCATTTTCTATGATTTAAATGATCAACAAGGCCTTAAAGAGCAACGTTTGACTGAATTGTTAAAGCAAAAATTTCCTAATAATGAATGGGATGTAGTCAATCAAGCCTATGTGCATTTGTGGTATAAAACAGATGATGGAAGCTCTATCCCTCAATACCAATCCTTATTCGATGCTTTATCCGCATGGGTTGAAACGGCAACCGCAATTGCAGTACGTTTACTTGAAAATGATGATATCGAAATTATTGCGCCGTTTGGGCTAAATGATTTGTTTGAATTAAAATTGAGATGGAATAAACGTTTGGTTAGTTATCCAGTTTTTTTAGCACGGATTCAGGCTAAACAGTTTTTAACCAGATGGGAAAAGCTGCTTGTTGTGGATGATTAGGGGATCAGATTTAAATTAATCAAACCATAGTGAAGATCATACTCCAAGACAACAGATGACCATGTGGTGTCTAAAATCGAAATCTTCGTTTGATGTTGTATTTGCAGATTGAGTTGATGTTTCTTTTTCAGTTTTTTAACAATATCAGAATCCAATAAATGACCATCATGTGCCGCTAAAATAATTGAAAATGCTAAATCTTGCCCATACTGATGGATAAAGATTTCATTTCCATAATGTCCAAACAATGTAAATCCTAAAGTTATTTTCCACTCTGTTTTTTGTTGATCAAATTGTGCATGAAATTCACCTTGCTGTAGCATTGCTAGACCAATGACTTTGCCGTCTATACAGACACGTTTTGTTTTAAAATTGATGGTTAAACATGCATTGCTCATTTTGGTCCTTTTAATCTGGTTTAAATCGTTGAGTATTGTTGATCATAAAAAAACCTTCCAATTGGAAGGCTTGATCTAGTGTTTACAAGGTTGTTTCATGGTGCTTTTTGCTATGGCGAATAGAGAGCCAAGCGGTAATTGCCAAGACAATCACAATGAAACCTAACGAAATCCAAATCGGCATATGGAAGACATCCAGCATTAACATTTTAAAGCCAATGAAGACTAAGATGATGCCTAGGCCATAAGGCAAATAATGCATCTTAGACGCAGCACCCGACAATAAGAAGAACATTGCACGTAGACCTAAGATCGCCATTAAATTCGCAGTTAATACAATAAATGGATCACTGGTCACCGCAAAAATCGCTGGAATAGAATCGACCGCGAAAATTACATCTGAAGCTTCAACTAAAATTAAGACAAGGAATAACGGGGTTGCCCACAACACACCATTTTGACGAACAAAGAATTGAGCACCTTCTAATTTTGGGGTGATTCGCATGTGTTTACGCAACCACTTGAGAATAGCCATATCTTCGATATTGGTTTCTTCTTCATCCTGTCCTTTAAGGAATTTATAGCCTGTATAAACCAAGAACGCACCAAAGAGATAAAGCACCCAAGAGAATTCTTGAACGAACCATGCGCCAATAAAAATAAAGATAGTACGTAAAATAATTGCACCTAATACACCATAGAGCAGAATTTTACGTTGTAAGCCTTGGGGAATCGCAAATGCAGCAAAGATCATCAACCAGACAAAGACATTGTCGATCGCTAATGATTTTTCAAGTAGATAACCTGCAAAGTATTCCATGACTTTGCTATTGGCAATAGAAACCCCCGCGGTTTGTTGTAGATACAGCCATAAACCACCACCAAATAACGCTGCAACACTGACCCATGCAATGCTCCAGTAGGCAGCAGTTTTAATTTTGACTTCTTGCCCTTCTTTTTGTTTAAAGCCTAAAAAGTCGATCAGTAGCATGACAATAACAATAGCGAAGAACGCTAGATACAGCCATGGATTGCCAATAGTTTCCATAAAACTCTCCGAATCTGGCAATCAGGCATAAAAAAACCTTGACCTGTTGCCAGATGATTAAACATCTGTGTCAACATGATCAAGGTCTTGCCTACATTTGAGTTATGTACATCAATCTCAAATGCTCAGATACCGGCTTTTTTCAAAGCGTAATGACGATATTCTGATTAAAGGAGGCTACTCCCCTTGTTCAATATACTGTGTAAGAAATCTTTCATTTCTTAATATCTAGTCAGAATCGCATATTTATTTAAAATGTGCAAATTTTGAATGTATTTTTATGTAGCTTGTTTTATGTACAAAATTCAGCGCTGGTTTTTAGCGCAACAAAAGCTTGATTGAGCGTTGAATTATGATGCTGAATAATACGGTCAGCATTGAGAACCTTTGAATCTACTGTGCTGTGCGCATCTGAAATTAATGTCACTTTATAATTTAAGTCTTTTGCCGCACGGCTTGTGCTATCAATACAAAATTCAGTTTTTAAACCACAGATGATCACTTCTTCAACATTTAAAGACCCTAATTGTTGTGCTAAATCTGTTTGGAAAAAGCAATTTGGCCGTGTTTTTTCTAAGATGTAATCTGTATTAGGATCAATATTTAATTCAGCAATGAGTTGAGTCATTGGACTATTTGGTGCGAGTCCTGTGCCAGCTAAACCAACATGACGTATCGCAAAAATCGGAATGTGTTTAACACGCGCATATTCAATGAGCTGATTGATGTTTTTCAACAATTGATCAGCTTGAAATGGTGGATGCTGTGCATGAAATAGACCATTTTGTAGATCAATAACGAGTAAGGCTTGCTTATTGTGATACTCAGACATGAGTTTCTCCGTAAATATTGACCAAATCACGGAGCAAAAAATAACCCCGCTCATTGGCAGGGTTGGTTTCTACATTTTATTTTAAATGTATACGTCCACACTGCCGATGCAGTGTGGTGGTTAATAATTTAAATAAAATGATTGCTTGCATTGCAGTTATTGCCTATATGGGACTTTACGTCCGCACTGGGTTAATTTGGATACTTGTGTCGACGGCGCAGTTCAGCTTGTGCCCACGCAATTGACTGCTTCATGTCTTGCCGTAATGCTGTGATCTCAGATTGGGTCAAGACTCTAGGCTTTTCTGAAGTGTTCGGTTTTTCCTTGGGTGAGGCGGTCAATGCCATCGAATTGCTCCTTGATACCTACATACACCTTCACTGTTCGCACGATGTCTTTTTTGACCTTAAAAAAGCCAAGTTAACTTTTATCAAATTAAAGTTTTTAACTCAGCATGTCACTTTAAAACTTGTAAAAAGATATTTATTTTTTTTGAATAAAATCTTTACGTTGTACAAGCACTAAAGCTAACAGGGTCCCAAGAACAGCGATTATACCGCCAACGATGCCAATATGGTTGAGCCCATAATTGGTAGTCACTAGGCCGCCAAGCAAAGCGCCGCCACCAATACCCACATTGTATAGTCCTGAATAAATTGCCATCGCGACATCAGTGGCATCAGAAGCTAAAGCCAAGGTTTTGGCTTGTTGAGCTAAGCTAAAGCAAATAATCGCCATGCCCCAAAATAAACTCAGTAGACTAAAACTGGTAAAATCAGTACTCAGTGAAGTCAACAATAACATCGAAACAGCCAATATCGCACTACTTAACGGTATCGGAAGTTTGGGATATTTTTTGGCAAATTTACCGAATAAATAAGAGCCAAAGAAACCCGCTGCGCCATAGATTAATAATAAAGTTGTGGTCTGTGTCGAGCTAAAATGCGCAACATTCAGAGCAAAAGGTTCGATATAACTGTATGCGGTAAATTGTGCGGTAATCACAATAATGGTCAGAGCAAAAACAATCATCAGGCTTGGGCGTTTTAAAAATACCTTTAAACTACTCAGAGAACCTGAATTGACGCTTGGTAAGCGTGGTAATGTTTTGGCTAAGATGACGCAAACTATAGCCGCACCAATTGCAATCAAAGCAAAAGTATTACGCCAACCATAAGATTCACCAATCATTCGTCCAAATGGAATACCTAAAACCATCGCCAATGCCGTACCTGTGGCCAATAGCCCCAAAGCTTGAAATTCTTTACCTTTGGGTGCGACTCGCACTGCCAGTGATGCAGTGATTGACCAAAATAAAGCATGAGAAAATGCGATACCAATTCGACTGATCAGGAGTACATCGAAACTCCATGCAAAATAAGATAATGCATGACTGGCCACAAAAACCATAAATAAGATGATCAGTAAAAAGCGCCGTTCAATATTTTTGGTCAATAACATGATCGGCAATGAAATGGGTGCAACAACCCAGGCATATAGAGTAATCATGATACCAACATCAGTTGCAGGCATCGCAAAGCTTTTTCCAATGTCACTCAGTAAAGCCACAGGAACGAATTCTGTGGTATTGAAAATAAATGCTGCGAAAGCAAGGCTAATCACACTGATCCATTGCTGGGATTCACTGGGGGCAGATTGTGGTGCTGGAGTTTGGGGAGATAAGGCAGACATGGTCAATATTAAAAGAGGTTAGCGCTAAATTTTAGGCTGAATTGTGGATAAAGTTAAGCTAAGTTTGTTGTATCAAAAATAAAACTGTCAGACAAAATTTAACAATAATTCAAATATAGTTATGGCATTTTGAATAGGCCTATAAATTTAAACGTATATAAGAGTAAATAAAATGTTAGAAATCAGACATAAAGATGATGGTAAAAAAGGTGAATTTTATATTGGTGAAGAAGGTCACCATTTGGCTGAAATGGCGTACACATGGGCAGGCGAAAATATGTTGATTATTGACCATACACTTGTAGAAGATGAATTGCGTGGTCAAAGTGTAGGTCGAAAATTATTAGATCAAGTTGTAGAGATGGCTCGCTCAAAGAATGTGAAAATTATTCCACTCTGCCCTTTTTCAAAATCAGTATTTGATAAAGATCAATCGATTCATGATGTTTTGAAATCTTAAGTTTGCTTTGCTACAGTGGGATTGTGTTATAGAACATCCATGAGAAAGAATATATGCAATTCCAACATGTAGATAATCAACAAAAAGGTGAATTTTACTTTGATAATGAACAAGGTAAGCGAATTGCTGAGATCAGTTATTTATGGCATGGTGAGCATCAGATCATTGCGAACCATACTTGGGTAGATGACTCCTTGCGTGGTCAAGGAATTGCGCGTCAGTTGTTGGATACTTTGGTTGAATTTGCGCGTGAAAAGCAGCTTAAAATTGTACCTACTTGTTCCTATGTCGAAGTCATGTTTAGACGTGATAAAAGTTTTGTTGATGTGAAAGCTTAGCTTTATTGTGTGCCCAATGCTCATTGGGCCGTTCAGATTCAGATTCGGTTAGAAGATTAAACATGTTTAAAAAAATGATAATCACTGTATTGTTATTGAGCAGTTCATCGTTCAGTTTAGCAATGAGTTGTTTTGAATTAAATTTACAAACCTATAAAAAAGAGCAAGAAATACAGCCACGTTGGGAGTTGTTAGGCAAATCTAAACATCGTATTTATTTTTATTCAGCGCCCAAAAACATCTGTAAGATGAATGATACTTTTGTGCTTCAAAATGATAATGTCACGGCTTATTCAATCTATAAAGACAGAAAAAAACAACACTGGGTTTATGTGATATTTAATGATCCAAATCAAAATATAGAAGATGATCTGGTTGAAGGTTGGGTCAAGCTTAAGGATTTTAAACTTATTGAAAGTACACCCTCAGTAAATCAATAAAAAAACCCACAAAATTTTGTGGGTTTTCTACACTTTATTTCGACTTATTTTGCTTTTAATGCTGCAATCAATTTTTGATGTAATCCACCAAAACCACCATTGGACATAATCACCACAGCATCGCCCTCACCTGCTTGTGTAACAACGGTACTGATAATGTCATCCAATGTACGAGCCACAACGGCTTTATTGGTTGCAGCGTCAATGACAGGCTGTAAATCCCAGTCCAGACCTTCAGGTTGATACCACATCACTTCATCTGCAAGACGTGCAGAATGTGCCAAGCCATCTTTATGACTGCCCATACGCATGGTGTTTGAACGTGGTTCAATAATCGCCCAAAGCTTACGCTCACCTAAACGTTTACGTGCACCTTCAAGCGTTGTATCAATCGCAGTTGGGTGATGGGCAAAGTCATCATATATCTCAATACCATTCACTGTATCAAGTAATTCCATTCGGCGTTTCACCCCACCAAAATTCGATAAGGCTTCACATGCTGTTTCAATTGAAACGCCGACATGTTCAGCTGCTGCAATGGTTGCCAAAGCATTGGCAACACTGTGTTGCCCTGTCATATTCCACTTCACTTCACCTTTTACTACGCCGTGTTGAAGCACTTTAAAATGCGAACCATCCGTAGAAAGCTGTTCAGCATAAACTTCAGCACTGTTATTGGCGTCAAGTGAAGTCCTTACGACAGGTGTCCAACAACCCATTTGTAACACTTCATCGATATTGGTTTCAGTGATCGGGGCAATGATACGACCTTCACTTGGAATAGTACGAACCAAATGATGGAATTGTTTTTGAATCGCTGCTAAATCATCAAAAATATCGGCATGGTCAAATTCAAGATTATTTAAAATCGCAGTTTTTGGATGGTAATGTACGAACTTTGAGCGTTTATCAAAAAAAGCAGAGTCATACTCATCTGCTTCTACACAGAAATATTTTCCACCACCTAAACGTGCGCTTTCACTAAAGCCTAAAGGTACACCACCAATTAAAAAGCCTGGATTTAAACCTGCTTGATCCAGTACCCAAGCCAGCATTGTTGTTGTGGTGGTTTTACCATGGGTACCTGCAACACCAAGCACATGTTTGCCTTGTAAAACATGGTCAGCAAGGAATTGTGGACCTGAAATATATGCTAAACCTTCATTGAGCATATATTCCACCGCATCTATACCACGCTTCATTGCATTGCCTACAATGACAAGATCTGGATGTGGTTGTAAATGGCTACGGTCATAGCCTTGCATTAAGGTAATGCCAGCATTTTCGAGTTGGGTCGACATCGGTGGATAAACGTTCGCATCTGAACCGGTGACCTTATGTCCTAAATCACGCGCCAATAGCGCCAATGAACCCATAAAGGTGCCGCAAATACCCAAAATATGCAGATGCATTCGTGTTAACTCCAGTGCTTTTATAGACACATCACTTTGTTGTTGTGGTGTAGCCGTTTCATTTGATTTGAAAGCAACGATAGCAAGGGTTAAGGCGAAAAGATAGTTTTTCTTGTTACGATTTTAAAGGATAGCTTTTACGGATAAAATCCTGCATATTTGCAGTTGAATATAGACCGTAAAATAAAATTTATTGTTGTCAGACATGTCAAAATTTCGAAAAAGAACAGCGAAAAAATTCGTCTTAAATCAAATTTATCCTTATTCTTCGATCAGTAGTTTATTGATTGCTTTGCCAGTAATGTTGATTTATGGCATTGCTTATTATTCTTTGTTGGGTGACGGTTTTTATTTAGGTCCAGTAAGCTTAACGTTTTTGTTTTATTTTGCTACAACGACAAGCCTAATCCGACTATTTACTAAAGATGTCTCCATTTGGTTTGATGATCAGTATATGTATCTTCAATTCAATCAAAAAGCGCCGCAAAAATATGCCAAACAGGAAATTTTAGGTTTTTACAGTTATGATTATTCAACCAAATCACCTTTATTATTCAATTCAAAAGTTTCAATTCATTTTTATCTCGATCAGGGTCAAAAAATATTTTTAAATGATTCTTCTTATAGAAGTATTGTTAATGAAAATAAGCGTCGATTATTACTTAAATTTTTAAAAACAGCTCAAAGTGAATTGGAGTTTTATCCTGTTCGTGCCAAATCCAGATTCTTTGCCACTCATGTGTATTGGTATGCACGTCATCATGATCAAGATTGAAGATTTTTTACTTTTAAAAAATGCAGTGTAATCTATTGAGGCATACATAATTGTTGAGTTAAAAATGGCTTTATCTCTCCCCCTTTTATTACTAATTATCTCCAACTGTTTTATGACCTTGGCTTGGTATGGGCATTTAAAATTCTTACATGATGCACCTCTGTGGCAAGCGATCTTGTTTGGTTGGATCATTGCCTTACTTGAATACAGTTTTATGATTCCCGCAACACGTCTATTGGCACAACATGGTTGGTCGTTGGGGCAAATGAAAATCACCCAAGAAGTGGTGACACTGTTGGTTTTTGTTCCGTTTATGATTTTCTTGTTTAAACAACCATTTAAATTAGATTATTTATGGGCGGGTTTATGTTTGATGGGCTGCGTGTTTTTTGTGTTTAGAAGCCAGTAAATGAGTTGCCATGGTGTGAATTAACAAGGATTTTACTCAGACAGCATATTCATCTCATGTCCCAATCTTCAGCAATTTTCCTGCTGTTTATGAGTTCGAGATCATAATTATTCTCAAGTCAAACGGCTTTTAGGTTGTTCCCTTAAAAAAAATTGACTTCCTACGTCTGTTAAATTTTCGTGAGATGAAAAATCAGTCTATAATAGCGAGCTTCTTGATATTCATTTAAACACTGATCACCAGTATTTAAACTTCCTTACATTCGTTTATGGAATATATGCAATGAATGCGGCCGCTGTACAAGACGCTCCTCTCGTTGGAATTATTATGGGTTCTCAATCAGACTGGGCAACTCTCGAAAACACTGCCAATATGCTGAAACAGCTTGGTGTTCCTTTTGAAGCCGAAGTTGTTTCTGCGCATCGTACGCCAGACCGCTTATTTGAATATGCTGAAACAGCACGTGAACGTGGTATTCAGGTGATTATTGCTGGTGCTGGTGGTGCAGCACATTTACCAGGAATGTGCGCAGCAAAAACAGATTTGCCTGTGCTGGGTGTTCCTGTGAAATCTTCAATTTTAAATGGCGTTGATTCATTGTTGTCTATTGTACAAATGCCTGCAGGTATTGCAGTTGGCACATTGGCAATTGGCCCTGCGGGTGCAACCAATGCCGCAATCATGGCCGCTCAAATTTTAGGTTTAACTCGCCCTGAAATTGCAAAAAATGTTGCAGATTTCCGTGCCGCTCAAACCGATAAAGTGGCAAGTAAAAATATTCCGGGTCAAGCTTAAAAACGGGACACAGGTTATGAATAAAACCATCGGTATCTTTGGTGGTGGTCAACTCGGCCGTATGATGGCGCAAGCTGCGCTCCCATTAAATATCCAATGCACATTTTTTGAAGCTGATGCGGATTGTCCATCTGCAATATTAGGACACGTTTTTAGCACTAAAGCTGAAAATGGGTTACAAGATTTTATTGCCAGTGCAGATGTTTTTAGTCTGGAATTTGAAAATACGCCATTGATTGATGTTGATGTATTAACCAAGCAAAAAGATCTGTATCCGCCACGCCAAGCTTTAGCAATCGCACAACATCGCCTTTCTGAAAAGGCTTTATTTGATGAGCTGGAAATTCCTGTTGCGCCGTATAAAGCAGTCGATTCATTGGAGACGCTTAAGCTTGCAGTGAGTGAATTAGGCTTACCAATCGTACTTAAAACTGCGACAGGTGGTTATGATGGTAAAGGTCAATTTGTACTGCGTTCAGTCGATCAAATTGATCAGGCATGGGCTGAGTTAGGACCAGCAGGATCATTAATCGCTGAAAGTTTTGTGATTTTTTCTCGTGAAGTATCAATTATTGCGGTGCGTGGTATTGATGGTGATGTAAAAACTTGGCCTTTGGCTGAAAATCATCATCACAATGGTATTCTTTCGCATTCAATAGTTCCTGCTCCAAACAGTGCTGATTTACAGCCCGTTGCGCAGGAATACATCACCCGTTTGTTAAACCATTTGAACTATGTTGGTGTGTTAACACTTGAATTGTTTGTGACTGAAAAAGGCTTATATGCCAATGAGATGGCACCACGTGTGCATAACTCTGGGCATTGGTCAATTGAAGGCGCAGTATGTTCGCAATTTGAAAATCACATTCGCGCAGTGGCAGGTTTACCACTCGGTTCAACCGAAGTGGTTCGACCAACAGTGATGGTAAATATCATCGGGCAACACCCTAAATCCGAAGATGTTTTAGCGTTAAAAGGTGCACATTTACACCTTTATAATAAAACAGAACGTGAAGGTCGTAAAATTGGTCATATCACCCTGATGCCAAATGATGCTGCTGAATTAACGACTTTATGTCGTCAATTGGCGAAGATTTTACCGAATCCATTGTCATTAAGCGAAGATATGAACATTTAAGCTTGATTTTGTATGTAAAAAAAGCGGTCAAACTCTTGCCCGCTTTTTTCTACTCTGCTGTTCTGTATCATAACGCTCCCCCTATTTTATCGCTAAGCAATGACCCAAAAATGGATCATTTTCTGGGGCTATAAACACAAGAATGATGATAAAAACAGCTTCAATAAACAGAAAAACAAGCATCTATTTTTAAATTCAAAGTTCAAATTTAAAGGGTTTAGAACATTTGAATTCAAAAGTATTAACAGCAAAACCCAAAAAGTTATCCACTTTGAATTTAAATTAACTTGAAGGTGTTTTTTGAATTTAAAACTTTAAATTTAAACTTTTGCTTGCTCGAAGTGAAAATAACGACTGTGGATAAGTTTTGATTCACCAATCCAAAATCCAAATTGTGGATAAAAATAAACACTTAAGCGAGTTTTTATGGGATTGAGTGGAATTTTAAATTTAAAGCTAAGGTTGCTAAAATAATGATGTTTTTTGAATTCAAATTTGTGTGAAAGTTTTGAATTTAAAAAATGATAAGTTTGCTTGGGTGTGGATAACTATATTTAAATTCAAAACAGTGAACTGTGGGTTATGAATTTAAAATCGAAAAATGAATTCAAAATTTACGTTTTTACATCTGTCATTTTATTCACAGACTGCTATGGTATTCACATAATTTAAATTTAAAACCATTTTGTGGATATTATGCGTCATTTAACTTTGATTTGTGGATCTGTTTTGTTGGCAGCATCGCATGCCAATGCTGAATTAATCATTAACGGTCAGGCTGTATCTAGCTCACCAATCACAACAACACCGAATACAAGCTATACACCCAATTCTAATTTTCAAAGCTGTATTGCAAATTTACGTTCGCAAGCAATCAGTTCAGGTGTTAGTGGCACAACCTTTGATCGTTATACGCAAAATCTAACGCCTGATTATTCGGTCATCAGCAAACTGGATTATCAACCTGAGTTTTCAACACCGATTTGGGATTATCTTTCAGGTTTGGTCGATGAAGAGCGGGTAGAGAAAGGCCGTCAAATGCTGGCTCAGCATCGTGAAGTTTTAAACCGTGTCTCAGCAGCTTACGGCGTTCCAGCAGAAACGGTTGTTGCTGTTTGGGGCGTGGAAAGTAATTTTGGTGACATTTCAGGAAAATATCCTTTATTACAAGCGTTGGGAACTTTAAGTTGTGAAGGGCGTCGACAAGGTTATTTCCGAGGTGAATTCTTTGCCACAATGCGTATTTTACAACGAGGTGATTTACGCGAAGAACAGTTAAAAGGTTCATGGGCAGGGGCATTTGGTCATACTCAATTTATGCCTTCAACGTATGAAGAGTTGGCCGTAGATTTTGATGGTGATGGTCGACGTGACTTGGTTTCAAGTACTTCGGATGCTTTGGCATCAACAGCAAACTTTTTGAAAAAACGTGGCTGGCAAACGGGAATGCCGTGGGGCTTTGAAGTAAAAATTCCAGCTGGCGCCTCTGTAAGTGGTGAAAGTCGTCGTAATAAAAAATCGTTGAGCATTTGGGTAAATCGTGGTTTTACTCGTGTTGACGGTACTCCAATCATTCAAGGCAATTTATCGGAAGGCGCTCAGGCCGGTTTAATGATGCCTGCGGGTGCAAATGGTCCAGCATTCTTGGTGTTTAAAAACTTTGATGCAATTTATTCGTATAATGCTGCGGAAAGTTATGCACTGGCAATTGCACATTTGTCTGATCGTTTACAAGGCAAGGGCAGTTTTCAAACCGCATGGCCAACTGACGATGCAGGAACATCTCGCACAGAACGCCGAGAAATTCAAAATTACTTATTGAAAAAAGGCTATGCGATTGGCGATGCGGATGGTTTGATTGGCGATAAAACGCGTCAGGCTATTCAGCAAGAGCAAGTGAAGTTAGGGTTGAGCCCAACAGGTCGAGCAGGCCAACAGATTTTAAAAGCTTTTAGAAATGAAGCTGCAAAGAATATGATGCAATAAATATTTGATCTCATAAAAAAGGTCTGCATAAGCAGACCTTTTTTTATGTGGATTATTCAATTGCGAAAGGATCAATTTTGACTGCTTCTAAGACATCTAAAATGACGGCGGTAACATCCTGTGTATGATCACGATCATTAAAGATTTCATAGGCTGTAATGGTTACGTCGGTATCGCTAGGTAACTGTTTTTGTTCTTCTTCAATTAAATGTTGAATTGGCAATAAGGTCTGTTTAATTTCAAGGTGTAGAACATCTTTAAACTCGACATTGTCGTCTTCTAGTTCAATGATCTGTTCGTTGAAATAAGGCAGCAGAATCGAATGGAGATAAGGTTGAAGTTCAGTAATATCAAAAATTTCAATATCACGAGTTTGCTCAATCGTGCTGATATGATCATTTACTTCTAAAATAATATGATAATAGCTCACAGTCATCTCCTCAATTTATTGCTTCAGGGATTCACAATAACATGATTTTGCATAAAACTGATTTAAATACATAAATAAATTATGGATTTAAAATTGATAATCATCGCTAAATTTTGCTTATCGTTGTCTTGAGTTTAGCATGGCTAAATCCGCTGTGGTTAATCTAAAATTTTTCAAATCTTGTTCTTTCATCATTGGGTACATGAGTGCTTTAGGATCATTATTGTGCGCTAAGCCCAAAGCATGCCCAAGCTCATGTGCAATCGTGACACGTAAATCTTCGTCCGATGTAAATTCATAGATATTAATGGTTTTACCATCGAATACGCCTTTATCAAATTGGCGCGGTTGGAAACGACTATTAAAGTGATCCACAGATTGATTGTATTGTTGATTGACAGCGTTGAGTTGTTCAACTTGGCGATTTAATTCATAGACTTTTTGATTATAAATATCTAACTGTTGTTTGAGTTGGTTCTGCTCGATGATCAGTTGATTTTTCTGCTGATCTAACTGCAATCTTGCTGTGGCATCTAAATTTTGATGGGATTGATTAAGGGTATTGATCAGCTGATTATACTGGTCAACTTTATGTTGATAATTGGTTTTTTGCAGATCAAGCTCATCATTGGTGCGATCTAATTCAGCGTGAAGTTGCTGAATTTTTTGCTTTTCACTTTGTGTATATTGTTGGGTATTTTGCAAAATACGCAACTCTTGGTTTCTGGCGCTAGATTCCGCTTGGCGTTCGTCATAAATTAAGTTAATCGTCAGTTTGGCATGATCATCATAAACAAAGAGACTTTTCATGGTCCCTTGATGCCAAATATCCGTGGCTTGTTGTGCCAAATTTTGCACCTGCTGTTTACTAACATGAAAACGTGGATCTATTTCGCCAATACGATAACGTAAGCGAGTATCTAAAGGATGCGTGATACGATCAATGGCAGAATTATGATTCAATTGCGGATACATCATGCGCTGTATCGCAAAATAAGCAGTAAAGGCAATTACACAGACTAGAATCCAAAAACGCATGATTGATTTAAAAATAATTGTTGTTGTGGATAATTTATCTGAAAATATAAGAATCGCAAATGCTTAAGCAAGTAAAGCTTGCGTGATCAATACAAATATTGATTTCAATTGATGATGTTTTTAGCAGTCAGCTTTAGATGGAAAGCAGCAATATGAATGGAACGCTGAGTTTGGGCATCGCGATGGAAGGTTCATTCACATAATCAGTTGATTTAAACGTTAAACAGGACTTGGATATCAATAAATAAGAGAATAAAAGCAAAAACACTGAGTAATCGATTCATCCAAACAGATCTTTTTAAATAGTCAGGGCTGATATATAAAGCTTTGAATTGTAAAGGATGCAATATGATATAGCTGATTTTCTGTTTAAATACCGGAGTGACAGATTGTTGTTGTTGCTTTAAAACCACTTGGCGCAGAATAAAAGCATTTAGCCACCAGAGTATAAATAGAATGAGTAAAATAATGCTGATACTCAATGTCAAACGAATCCAAGCATTCTGCTCAAAATAGGCAATTTCAGTATAAAAATGGCTCATTAATATAATGCTGACCAGTAACATGGTGCGATAAAAAGTTTGCCGTGTAAATTCAAGGTGCAAAGGATGATTGAGCTTTTGTTTATCCGCTTTACTCACTATTTTACCTGCAAAAAATGCAAAACCATGACATAGAATCTCTAAAAAGAGATATAAGCCAATGCTGATGGCAAGCGTTTTATACATGATTAATCGTGTTCAAAAATAGGTCGATATAGTGATGGAGTCACTAAAATCATCAATAAAATTCCAGAACAAACAAAGGCCAGATCGTTAAATATCGCTGCATAACTGGTCATGTAAATCCAGTGCATAAAGGGCATAAAATAAATCAGAAATATTGGGAAAAATGTATAGAGATAAGCTTTTCTTGCCCATTCTTTTTTTAAACATAAACCAAATGTGATGATGAGGATGATTAAACCTGCAATCGACATCACTCCCAATTCCCAAGCTTGCGGGTCTTGGTAGAGTGTTTTATCCAGAAGTTCTAACTCGGGTTCAGTACTGTAAATATCGATGACTGCTGCAATGATAGGCAATATAAATTGCGCTATGATCAAGCTGTAATACACTGTATTGGATACAGCAGGAGAGTTTTTCATCATTTGACTCATTATTATTGTGATAATTAAGATAAAAGATTTAGTGAAGATTGGCAATTGATCAATAAGAAAAACCACTCGATGACTGGAGTGATTTTTCGAGCTTTTTTATAGCACAATATCACTGACGAAATGTTGCACCACTTCGGTTAAATCTTTGGAAAGATAGTGTTGTGTATAGGGCTGTTTAAAATGCGCATGGTAAGCCTGTTCCGAGTCGAAGCGTTCCCAAAGTAGTAAACGAGTTGGCTCTTGTTGGCATTGATGCAGTTGAAATAAGCTACATCCCGGTTCTTGTTGAAGAGTGAGCTTACATAATGCTTGTAAGGCTTCACGGGTTTCTAAGATTCTGTCTTTATCTTTAATTTTTAATTCTGCGGTGATGTAAAAACCTGAACTTAACATTCTCTACTCCTAACTCAAATCGTGAGTCAAAAATATTAACTGCTCGAGTTCACTCTAGCTCAAGCATTTTTTGTGCATATATTTCAATTTTATAGTCGACAATACTTTGTTCTTGTTTGAGTCTTTGAATTTCTTGTTTTAATTGAACGGAATGCGCAATAAGAAGTTCTTGTCTTTGTTTTAAGGTTTGTTCTCCTTGTAGCCGAAATTGGGCAAAATCTTGCATTTTTTCTAAAGGCATGCCTGTTGATTTTAAGCGTTTTACCCATTCAAGCCATTCCAGATCAAGTTTGGTATATACACGTCGTCCTGACTGATTACGATGGATATTTTTCAGTAAGCCTATTTGTTCATAATAACGAAGGGTATGGATAGAGAGTCCAGTTTTTTTAGAGATATCAGAGATAAACAAAAGTGACTCCATAGCTTTACGGATAAAAATAGATCATATAAAAAAACCGCTCAATCTCTTGAGCGGTTTTCTAAGATTAAAGTGACAAATTATTTTTTGTCATCTTTAACTTCAGTGAATTCAGCATCTACAACGCCATCATCAGCTTTTTGCTGTTGTTGGCCTGCATCACCACCGAATTGGTTAGGATCGAAGCCTTCAGCGCCGCCTTGACCTTGAGCTGCTTCATAAGCACGTTGAGTGATCGGCATAATGATGTTTTGTAAAGCTTCAGTTTTTGCTTTAATCGCATCAACATCATTTTCTTTTGCAGTCACTTCTAACTCAGAAACTGCTGCTTCAATTGCAGTTTTTTCATCAGCAGTGACTTGTTCGCCAAGATCTTTCACAGCTTTGTTTGCAGAAGCAACTAAAGCATCAGCTTCGTTACGTGCTTTTGCAAGCTCTTCAAACTTACGATCTTCTTCAGCATTTGCTTCAGCATCTTTGATCATTGCTTCGATTTCAGCATCAGACAAACCAGAGTTTGCTTTGATCTGGATCGATTGTTCTTTACCAGTGCTCTTGTCTTTTGCTGATACTTTTAAGATACCATCAGCATTGATGTCGAACGATACTTCAATTTGTGGCACACCACGTGGTGCAGGTGGAATGTCGCCTAATTGGAAGTTACCCAACAATTTGTTTTGTTGAGCCATTTTACGCTCACCTTGGTAAACTGAAATATCTACCGCTGGTTGGTTATCTGCTGCTGTAGAGAACACTTGAGATTTCTTCGCAGGAATCGTGGTGTTTTTCTCAATAATTGCAGTTAATACGCCACCCATGGTTTCGATACCAAGTGTTAATGGTGTTACGTCAAGTAAAAGTACGTCAGTTTTGTCACCAGACAATACCGCACCTTGAATTGCCGCACCAATCGCAACAGCTTCATCCGGGTTCACATCTTTACGAGGTTCTTTACCGAAGAACTCTTGTACTTTCTGTTGAACCATTGGCATACGTGATTGACCACCAACCAAGATCACGTCAGAGATGTCAGAAGTCGAAAGACCTGCATCTTTAAGTGCAATACGGCAAGGCTCAATTGTACGCGCAACTAAATCAGCAACTAAACCTTCTAGTTTGGCACGTGTTACATTCATCACTAAGTGTTTAGGACCAGTTGCATCCGCAGTGATGTATGGCAAGTTAATTTCAGTCGAATTAGATGAAGAAAGCTCAATTTTAGCTTTTTCAGCTGCTTCTTTTAAACGTTGTAATGCAAGTGGATCTTGTTTCAAGTTGAAGTTTTGCTCTTTCTTGAACTCTTCAACCAAATAGTCGATCAATGCATTATCAAAGTCTTCACCACCAAGGAATGTATCACCATTGGTTGACAATACTTCGATTTGTTGGTCGCCATCTAAGTCAGCGATTTCAATGATTGATACGTCAAATGTACCACCACCTAAGTCATATACAGCAACTTTACGGTCGCCTTCTTTTTTGTCCATACCGAACGCAAGTGCAGCAGCAGTTGGTTCGTTAATGATACGTTTAACTTCTAGACCAGCAATACGACCAGCATCTTTTGTTGCTTGACGTTGTGCATCATTGAAGTAAGCAGGAACTGTAATAACAGCTTCTGTTACTGTTTCACCTAAATAATCTTCCGCAGTTTTTTTCATTTTTTTCAAAATTTCTGCAGAGATCTGTTGCGGTGCAAGTTTTTTGTCGTTTACTTCAACCCAAGCATCACCATTATCAGCTTTGATGATTTTGAATGGTGCAATACCGATATCTTTTTGTACTGCTTGGTCTTGATACTTACGACCAATTAAACGCTTGATTGCGAATAATGTATTCTTAGGGTTAGTTACTGCTTGACGTTTAGCAGATTGACCCACAAGAATTTCGCCATCTTTATATGCAACGATAGAAGGTGTTGTACGTGTACCTTCAGCATTTTCAATTACTTTAACTTTATCGCCTTCAAGTACAGCAACACATGAATTCGTTGTACCTAAGTCAATACCAATAATTTTAGCCATAAATCAAATTCCTCTAAATTCTTTTGAATCCCTGGTTTCCTCTTTTTGCAAAGGGGAGTTAAAAGGGATTTTCTTGTTATCCGATATGAGAGCCATTCAAAAATTTTCAAGTCATGATTTGTGAAAATTCATGAAAATATTTTTAAAAAGCTCCTATTTATTACGCTTATTGACCAACCATCACCATTGCAGGGCGAAGTAGTCGACCATTTAAGGTGTAGCCTTTTTGCAAAACTGTGCCAATTTGGTTGGCTTGTGCATTTGGGTCGATCCCGACAGCTTGATGTAAGTCCGCGTTAAAACCATTGGTTGTGTCTGCTTCAACAACACCGAATTTTTCTAAAGTGGTGAGAAGTGATTTCAAGGTCAGTTTTACGCCTTCGAGTACAGGTGTTTCTTCATCACCACCTGCGAGAATCGCACGCTCAAGGTTGTCGACAGAATTTAATAATTCTTTCGCAAACTTTTCTAACACGATGTCTTTATGCTTTTCAGCATCACGTTGAATACGTTCTACACTTTTTTGTGCTTCATAAACTGCATTTGCAGTACGTGCTTTTTCGAGTTTTAAGCTCTCTTCAAGATGACTGATTTGAGCCTGTAAAGCTTCAACGGTAACTTCAACCTGTTCATTTTCAGCCTGAGTTTGCTGTTCGGCTTGCTCGTTTTGAATATCTTGGGCTTCTTGATTCTGCTCAGTTGCCATTGATTTACTCCGTTTAAATGGGTTCTTAAACATGTACAGTCCTTATCGGCAGCAGTTTTGCACTGTGTTCATTTTTGAACTGCCATGATCGTTTAATTCATTAATGAATAAGAAATGTGGGCGAGCCGCTAAAATTCAAGCAGTTTTAGACATTATTTAATGAAATTCAGTGAAAAAAGCGGATCTAAGAGATAAATCCCAAAATTTAAAGATATTTTTGTTGGAATAATCATCAAATCAATGATTATTTTTTTAGATTAAAAATTTAAATTTATGGGGAATTGATGCGGTTATTGCTCAAAAATGATGAGTAAATTCAAAAATTAAAATTGAATGAATAGATTAAAATACTTAATTCATATGTAAAACCGATTAAACTTATTGAAAATAAGGCTTTGCGAAAAAGCAATAATTTAATTATCATGCTTCATAGATTCTATGGCTGTAGTTTCTTTTTTTAGTTTGAACAATGTTTTCATAGCTTATCCAATCTTCTTGGGTAAGCTTTTTTTTGTCTTGTTAAAAGCCATTAACAATGTAAGTAATGCGAAACTTTTATGGTAAAAGTATATCTTTTATCAGGCTGACTTTTGCCTAACCACATTGAATACCATCAAAAAACCCAGCGAAATGAAACAAGTATAATGAAAAATAAAATAGGTCAATCTAAATCATTGATTTAATAAACTTTGCATAACTTATACGGCAACACCTTAAAAGTCTAACCAAGCTTCAACGAAGTTTGCAGAAAAAATAGCAATCATAGTCAGCACGACAACGCAGTCCTGTGTTGCCGTTTTTTGATAGAGTGATAAAGGAATTTATGATGAAAAAATCAGGTCTTATTTTTATGCTATTGGCTGGTGTTGCGGTCATGAGTACGGCGTGTACATCAAGTGAAACAACCCAAGCACCTGAAACAACCCAATCAGCACCAATGGGTTCTGCAGATCAACAGCAATCAGCACAAACTGCGACTGTAGATCCGACTCAACAAGGCACTGCTGTTGAGGGCGATGCGACGATTCAGCAATCACAACCTGCTCAAGCAACCAATGACCCAAGTTTAGTTGAACAACCTTCAGCTCAGTAAATTTTAAAATAAAAAATCAGGCAATTTATGGATGCCTCCATTGCCTGATTTTTTATCAATAATTTAAGCACGATGACAAATAAATTAGAATCCAAACAATAAGTTCTTGGTTGATAAAATAAAGCCATTTTTAGCTGCGCCAACATTGAGCAGAATAAACAGACGAATATCGTCGGAAACGTCTATGCATTATAGATTCAATGTCTTGCTCAGATGCCGAAATACTGTGGACACTCGCAGTAGATGCTTTGACTCGGGATGTGTGAGAAGCCACAATTCAGTCTGGCATTCATCGAGGGTGCCGGTCAAAGCGATCAGATCTCTGCGTTGCTGGGTAAGAAATACCGGCAGTACTCCTACACCCATACCAGCGGCCACCAACTCCATGACTGTGAGAATACTGTTAACGCGATAACGGAGTACGGCTTTGGGATGATGACGTTTGCGCCAGATTACCGAAGGATGCTCAGGTAAGCCATCGTCAGGGACGATCCAGTCGACAGCAGCCTCAACTTGTTGATCGTGCTCGATACGATTACTGCCATATAACGCCATTCGGATTGGACCGATGTGTTTGCCTACGAGATGGAGTGGGGGACTGTTGGTTGCGCGCACTGCAATGTCGGCTTCACGTCGCGTCAGGCTCGTCAGTTCATTGCCAGTATGCAACTCATACTCCAACAAGGGATGAATATTCGCGAGTTTGTGTAGTGCGGGCGCGAGCAAACCATGTAGGAGGGTATCTGTGGTGGCGATGCGTACAGTACCGGATACCTGCTCTGGTGTGAGTTGTATGGCGGAACGGGCTTGCTCTAACTGTGTTTCCACTTGCTCGGCATGTTCGGCCAGTACTTGTGCTTGTTCAGATGGTAAATATCCCGCCCGTGAGCGTTCAAATAACTGATGCCCTAAGCCACGTTCGATACGACGAATTGCACGAAAAATCGTTGAAGCATCGACGTTTAATCGTTCACCAGCTCTCGCAAGATTAGCCGTTCGTACCAAAGCCAGAATGATTTCTAGATCACGAGCTTCTAGTTTGTATTGCGATTTTGCAATCATTGCTTTCTTATTTGCCTATTTTTATTGTGATATTGCAATCATATGATGAAAGCTATGCATTGGTAAATTGGAAGTTTTTATGGCAAATACAACTTCTTGCGCTCTCTATAGTAGTGCATTGCTACATATCCATTTAAGTATTAAGTGGATAGCCGTGTTGTGGTGCAGTGATTGTTTCTTACTGAGTAATGTTGAATGGAGGAACACACAATGAGCCCCCATCTTATCTTGGTCAGCCATGTGCTGTGCCCATATGTACAACGTGCTGTGATTGTGCTCAAGGAGAAAGGAGTCTGTTTCGAACGTCGTGATGTAGATTTGGCAAACAAACCAGACTGGTTCAAAGCGTGCTCACCTTTGGGCAAGACACCCGTACTGTTGGTCGATGATGTGCGGATTTTCGAGTCGGCCGTGATCTGCGAATATTTAGAAGATACATTGACACCACGTTTACATCCCAACGATGCCTTGATCCGTGCCCAACATCGCGCATGGATGGCGTTTGGTTCATCAATGCTCAACAGCATTGGCGCCTTCTACAATGCCAAAAATGATACGGCACTGGATGTGCAAGCCGAGTTGATTCGTGCACAACTGGTACAGATTGAGGCGGAACTCGTCAACGGGCCTTGGTTTGCTGGAGAACACTTCAGCCTAGTGGATGCTGTATTTGGTCCAGTATTTCGCTACTTCGATGTATTTGATCGCCTCGGTGATTTTCACTTTTTTGATGATCTACCCAAGACAAAAGCTTGGCGCACGGCGCTGGCTGAACGTGCATCAGTGCGAGAAGCTGCACATCCAGACTATCAGGTACTTCTTCGAGAGTTTCTTTGCAAGCGAGATTCGGCCTTATCACGCAGAGTTGATATGTAGTCAGGGACGTTGCGAGATGTGTCACAGCAATCGGCGCAAAAAACCAAGCTAAGCAATTGCGCCGTATCTAGTTTAAAGCTCACGTGATTTATACGTAAGCTTTGACAGCAGAAATTTTGATCAGACCTTATTCACCCGCCAATGAACATTCAAAGTTGGTTCGATCTACAGTACAACGCGCCCGTTTAAGTACTGACATCATGGTCGGATCGTAAATACCTTGTCGGGTTAAATCCATACGCCCATCTCGTAACAGTTTTTGATATTTTTCAGTATCTGCTTTACTTAAATTCAAACGATATTTGGCTGGGATGCCTTCTTCTAAACGTTTGACCATACTGAATTGACGAGGAAGCTGCTTAATAAACCAGGTTCTAGAGTCATTGCCAAAAGTAGCTGGGAATTTCTGAGATCTAAACACCAGATCAGCAGTGACATTGAGCACTGGGAAATTGATTAATGCACCTTTAGAGCCAAGCCCTTTTTCCATTTCTAAGGGTTTAAAGGCATAGGCTGGTGCACCCACCATCGGTACTTCACCGGTATTAAACTTCTTAATAAAATTGGAAATATCGGACGGAACAGGAATTGCCCCGACACGTTCAACCATTGCAATTTGCGCTTTGTCATACGCCAATACTGCGAATTTCTTGCCTTTACCTTTTTCAATGGTATTGATGGCTCGATCATTTACAAAGATATAGGCAGGGCCGATTTGACCGATTCCACCAATTTCTATTTCTTCATTGTCTATCGTGGTTTTTAAGCGTTTTACATTACGCTTATCCAAGACAAAGGTAATCGCCTTGAGCGCAATGGCATTGGTTGGAACACCCCCCAACGCGTCAATTGATCCTGCGAATTTATTGTATTGGCGTGCACGCATTGTGGTGATATAGGCCGCATCACATTTACCATTTTTAAAATCTTTATCAGCAAGCTCTTCATTTTGGTAAGCAATCAGCTGGACATCGCTATGCCATGTTTTTGCAGCGAGTGCCCACTCTTCCATCATTTTATAGGATTCACCAGCTTTCCCTAATAAATCAAAAACACAGATTTCTTGTTTAGCTTGAGAGGTGCTTGATATTCCTAATAATACGATTGTAGTAAGGGCAAGAAATTCCTTTTTCATGTTATATCCTTATACTTAAAACGCGTTTTATTTATACTAAATATAGTAATTTTATTTGAATAAAAATAGAGTTTTTACTCTATTTCCGATGAACAAACCATTGAATAGCTTAATTAATGTGATTTGTTTATCTTAGCAAGATATTATTGTGATATTGTTTTGCTTATTGGTGTGGGTTTAGTGGCTCCATTAAAATCTTGTTAATTTTGATCGATCTAGAAAAATAAAATAGATTTCAAGTTTTGTTAATCAATAAAACGTATAAGTAAATCTAAAAAACGTATTTTTAATAATATACAAAAAAACCGTACCATGAACCTGATTCCCATCTCTTTTTATTTATTCTAGTCCATACATTGATCATGAAATTTCAGCAACTGATTTTGCTTTGCTCAGCTATAAGCTTATATAGCTATAGTGGTTTGGCAAATGCTCGCCCTATCGTCATTGGTTATCAAACCAACATAGAACCTGCCAAAGTTGCACAGGCTGATGGTGTATATGACAAAGTGATTGGGGAAAAATTGGATTGGCGCTTATTTAATAGTGGTGCAGAGGTTTTAACTGCATTGGCTTCTGGTTCTGTAGATATCGCACTGATTGGTTCAAGTCCGTTAGGGGCAGCTGTTGCCAATAATTTGCCCATAGAGGTGTTTTTAATTTCTACCGATCTGAAAAGTGCGGAAGCCTTAGTAGTGAGAAATGGTTCAGGCATTAATAGTCCTCAGGACTTGATTGGGAAAAAGGTGGCCACCCCATTTGCTTCGACTTCCCATTACAGTTTATTGGGGGCTTTGCAGCATTGGAATATTAAAACCAATCAAATACGGTTGTTGAACCTAAAACCAGCTGAAATTAATGCAGCATGGCGCAGAGGCGATATAGATGCAGCTTTTGTCTGGTCACCTGCACTTGCCAATATTAAGAAAACTGGCAAGGTTATGACGGATGCAGGGCAGGTTGGGCAATGGGGTTCGCCTACATTTGAAGTTTGGGTAGCACGTAAAGATTTTGCACAGAAGCATCCTGAGGTCTTAACAAAGTTTTCTACAGTGACACTGAACTATTACCAATCTTATAACCAGAATAAAAGTCGTTGGACGGCCAATTCAGCTGAAGTGCAAAAAATTGCCAAAATTACCGGCGTAGATGCTCAAGATGTGCCAGCGCTTCTTGCTGGTGCCGCCTATCCAGATCGTCAGGCGCAGTTAAGCACTCAATACCTTGGTGGGCGGACCACACAAAATATTGTCAACTCAGTGAACTTTTTAAAAGCACAAGGTTTGGTGAGAAAGGTTTCTCCAAATTATCAACAGTTTATTAACACGCGTTTTATTCAAACATCGAAATAGAGATCGGAAGTATTCATCATGGCTGTATTGACTGTAGAACATGTACAAGCACAGTATCCGGGTGCTGAACAACCGGTACTGAAAGATGTGTCATTTCAGCTGGGCTCTGAGCAACTGATGGTTGCATTAGGTGCTTCAGGCAGTGGTAAAACAACCTTATTAAATTTGATTGCTGGATTTAGTCAGCCACAAGCAGGCACTTTAAAACTGGATGGTGAAGCAATCATTGCACCTAGCCGAGACCGTGGTGTGGTGTTCCAAGATGATGTTTTATTGCCTTGGCAAAATGTAGAAGATAATATTGCTTTTGGTTTAGAGCTTGCAGGGGTTGATAAAAAAACACGTCAAAACCGTGCACAAGCATTGCTTAAATTGGTGAATTTAGAAGGCTTTGGTCAACGCCATATCTGGGAACTTTCAGGCGGGCAGCGTCAACGGGTTGGTTTAGCACGTGCTTTGGCTTCTGACCCTAAAATATTATTGATGGATGAGCCTTTTGGTGCTTTGGATGCCTTTATTCGTGAACAAATGCAGTGCTTATTATTAGATGTTTGGAAGAGTACGTCCAAACCTACTTTCTTAATTACCCATGACATTGAAGAAGCTGTTTTTCTGGCAACAGATCTGATTATTCTTGCACCAAATCCTGGGCGAATTGTGGAAAAGCTGGAGTTGGATTTTGCTAAACGCTATGCCAATGGCGAGCCAGCACGAAGTATTAAATCAGATCCCAAGTTTATTGAAATGCGAGAGCATGTGTTGAGTTGTGTATTCATTCAAAATAATCAGGATCAATACCATGTTGCTCAGAGCGACCAAGCTCAAGTGGAAAAGGTGGAGTAATGACAGCACAATTAGACCCTAAATTGATCCCTCGTACAGTTGAATCTCAGACTGTGGCGGTGAAGGTTCCACGTGAAGTCAATATTACTTTGATCAGTAGTATCACGATCATTACTTTGATTGCAATTTGGTGGCTGGTCACCACTTTAGGTTGGATTGATGCTTTATTCTTACCATCACCAACCGCCGTGTTGCAGCGTTTCAATGATTTGTTCAGCAATGGCTATATGAGTATTAGCTTGTGGAGTCATATTGGCGCAAGTTTGGGTCGTATCGGCACGGCGTTGATTGCTGCGGTTATCACTGCGATTCCAGTGGGGATTGCGATTGGTCGCAATAAAATTGTGCGGGGTATTTTAGATCCCATCATTGAGTTTTATCGTCCGATTCCGCCGTTGGCGTATTTACCCTTGATTGTAATTTGGTGTGGTATAGGTGAATTGTCCAAGGTGCTACTGATCTATCTGGCAATTTTTGCACCAATTGTTATCGCAACAGCAACTGGTGTCCGTTCAGTCGACCAAGCCAAAATTCGTGCTGCACAGTCTTTGGGTGCAAGCCCAATGCAAATTATTAAACATGTGGTTTTACCAAGTTCTTTACCGAGCATTTTAACTGGTATCCGTATTGGTCTTGGGGTGGGATGGTCGACTTTGGTGGCAGCAGAGTTGGTTGGTGCTTCTGAAGGTTTGGGCTTTATGGTGCAATCATCTTCACAGCTTTTGGCCACAGATGTGGTGATTGTCGGGATTTTAATTATCGCTGTGATTGCCTTTATTCTGGAAATTGGTTTACGTCGTTTGCAAAGAAAATTGGTCCCTTGGGATAAGCAATCTCAGTAAGTTATTTTCGCTACACTGTTCGATAGCATATCGCCATATTTAGTTTTAACATTTTAATATATCGTGAGATGATCGAGGAAGAAATGAACGCTGTTGTTTCAAATATTTTTAAAGTTACCCCATTAAATCCAACGATTGGTGCGCTGATTGAAGGTGTGAATTTCAATCAGCCTTTAACACCTGAACAAAAGGCTTTGATTGAAGCAGCTTTATTGAAACATCAGGTGATCTTTTTTAGAAATCAGCCGATGACTGCACAGCAACATGCAGCTTTGGCGCGTCAATTTGGTCAGTTACACATCCACCCAATTTACCCCAATATTCCCGAACAACCCGAAATCATGGTTTTAGATACGGAATTAAATGATTTACGGGATAATGCATTGTGGCATACCGATGTGACTTTTCTTGAAGCACCAGCAATGGGCGCAATTTTAAGTGCAAAAAAAGTCCCAGCATGGGGTGGAGATACACTTTGGTCAAGTGGAACAGCGGCGTTTGAAGCATTATCCAAGCCGATGCAAGCGATGTTATCTGGTTTAACTGCAACACATGATATTGCACGTTCATTTCCAGTAGATCGTTTTGGTGGTGATCCTGCCGAATTAGAAAAGCTAGAACAGGCTAAGAAAAAACATCCTCCGATTAGCCACCCTGTGATTCGCACTCATCCTGTCACAGGTCGTAAAGCTTTATTTGTGAGTGAAGGGTTTACCACACGAATCAATGAACTCGAAGCCAAAGAAAGCGATGCTGTTTTGAAAATGTTGTTTGAACATATTCAGAAACCAGAGTTTGTAGTGCGTTGGTCGTGGCAGGCCAATGATGTGGCATTTTGGGATAATCGTTGTACCTTCCACTATGCCGTTGATGATTACCGTCCTCAGCACCGTGTTATGAATCGAGCCACTTTGATGGGTGATAAACCTTTTTATCAAGCAGATTAAGATTTAACTTGTCGTAAAAACCAATCAAATTTGATTGGTTTTTTATTTTTAAAATGACTAAATTTGAATACAACTTTTTGAAACTTCAATATTTAAAAAATACATTAAAGAAAAATCATAAAGAGAGCTGTTGTTCAAAGTATCGGTATGCTGTGTTTGTCGGTGTTCACAAAACAATTTGAATATTCAAGCTCTGATGAAACCTTGTTGCTGAGCAATAATGTTTAATTATTCATCAAAATTAAACAAATGATCAACATACTAGGCCATAAATATTTATTGCTTGTTGGAAATATCATGTTGATTAATAATAAAAAGCAAATCATTTTGCTGAGTGTGCTGTCTACGCTGTTGGTTGCCTGTAATGATGATAATGATCATTCAAATACTGAAAAACCAGTTGAGGCAAAAGCTTTAGAACTGAATATCTTGCATATTAATGACCATCATTCACATTTAGATGAAGAAAGCATTAAATTTAAAAGCAATGTGGGGACAGGGGATGAAGAGTTTAGTGTTGTAAGCGGTGGATTTGCACGTGTTGCCAGCTTAATTAACCAACTTGCAGTAGAAAAGAAAAATGCTTTAAAAATACATGCAGGTGATGCGATCACTGGCGATTTGTACTATAACTTAACGGATGGGAAAGCAGACGCAGATGCAATGAACACCGTTTGTTTTGATACATTTACGCCGGGTAACCATGAGTTTGATTCTAAAGATGATGGATTAAAGAAATTTATTGGTTTCTTGGATCAAAGTTCTTGTAAAGACAAAACCCAAATTTTAACGGCCAATGTCAGTTTTGGTGCATCATCACCACTGTATAAAACCAACCGCATTTTGAAGTCACAAGTGTTTGAAAAAGAGGGGGTGAAATTTGCAATCATTGGTTTAACGGTTGCCAAGAAAACCAAAAACTCTTCGCAACCGAATGCTGATACATTGTTTGCAGATGAAATTGAAACAGCGCAAAAAGAAATTAATCAATATAAAGCGCAAGGCATTAAAAATATTATTCTTCAAACTCATGTGGGATACGACTTAGACCAACAGTTGGCAAAATCACTTACCGATGTTGATGTGATTATTGGGGGCGATTCACATACCTTGTTGGGCCCTGACAGTCTTAAAAAATATGGCATGACGCCAGAAGGTGCTTATCCAACACAGCTGAGAAACAAAGATGGTCAATTGGTCTGCGTTGCGCAAGCTTGGCAGTACAGTTATATCGTGGGTGATTTAAATGTGAAGTTTGACAAAAACGGGAATGTCGAAAGCTGTAGTGGGACACCACATGTACTTATTGGCAATAACTTTACCCGTACCGCCAAAGACGCAAAAGCAGTCACCGAAACAGAAAAACAAGCAATACTGACGCAATTTAAAACAGATCAGGTTCCATTTACTGTTGTAGCACCTCTACAAAAGACCTTGGATGTTTTAAAACCGTATCAGGAACAAAAGAAAAAATTTGCTCAGGAAATCGTAGGTCAAGCCACAGATAATCTCTGTTCACGTCGAGTCCCTGGTACACAACGTGATGTAAATCGTTCAACACTCGGCGATATCTGTAATAAGAATACCCATGTCGATCAACATGGTGGAGATATTCAACAAATTATTGCTGAAGCGTTTTTACAACAAGGAAAGACCTTCTTTGGCGCTGATATCTCATTCCAAAATGGTGGTGGTGTCCGTGAAGATGTTGCTTTAGGGGATGTGACAGTTGGTAAAATTTATAATGTCTTACCGTTCAAGAATACATTGTTGCGTTTAGATTTGACGGGTGCTGAAGTTAAAGCTACCTTAGAGGATGCAATAGATGGTGTGATTGCCCAGAATAATACGGGTAGCTACCCATATACCGGTGGTATGCGTTGGAATGTTGACTTTACCAAAGACAAAGGCCAGCGTCTTAACCAAATACAAGTACGTAATGCATCTGGGCAATATGAAAATCTTGATCTCAATAAGACTTACAAAGCGATCACGATTGATTTTCTTGCCAATGGTGGTGACTACTATACCACCTTGAAAACCATTACTGGTGAGCGCCGTGTGAATGTTGGCTTAGACTATGCTGAGGCTTTCCTCAAATATGCCCAAGGTTTGGCTGGTCAGACAGGTCAAAAGAAAATTAATAAATTAGCAACGGTTGAATACAGTACCCAGCTATTTATCGATAAAGCAAAATAAACTGAAACAGACAATCAAAATCCCGCTTCGGCGGGATTTTTTTCGTTGGGTCGTTGATGAAAACTGACAAAATCCTATGTCGGTGATGAATAAATAATTGCAAAAATCCATGCTTAACTTTAAAATGAGCCAAAATTTAGCCACGATGGCTTAAATAATCACAATGACAAAGCTAATTTTCTTTTCACTTGCCTCAATTTGATCTTGTAACGTTGCCTTTTGACAAGATTGTTTACAACCACTGACTGGTTGCAGGATAACCATAATATCTTGATTGAACCCATCGTTTTAAGCAGGGTGCTTAAAATGTGATTTGAATCAGCTGTTAAATTCAATATTCGGGAGAAAAATCATGTTGTTTAACGTATTTCTCATTTTGGGCTTTAAATAGACCCTATACATTTTTAATCGTTTAAATTAAACGAAAATAAACCTTATTTTAAAGAATATACATGTTCTGAGGGATGACTTTGCTTGCAGAAAATGCAAATTGAAAAAAGTTTAGCCTTAGTCATGAAAAGAAAAAAGTGAATATATGAACGAATATATTAATCAACCTTTTGCACAAAATATGCATCAGGTTGACGTAGCGGATTTTGCTGAAATTTCTCCGATTGTAAAACTTTGGGCTTTTCGATTTTTGGTCGAGTTAGGTGGTGCAAAAGAATTTATTTCTGATCATTGCTTTAGTCATCAATGGATTGCAAAAAAGTTAGGTTTTTCTGAAGCATTACTTGCAGATAAGTTCGATGAGCAAGCTGCTTATCAGGAACTCAACCATTTGCATAAAAATAGCCAACAGCAAAATTTATTAGATAATTTTCAGTTCAATGCTGAGTTGCAATATAACCTAAAGTTAATACAGCAATTACTGGATTTAAATGCTGTTGAAAGCACGATTTTAGGTTTTATCGTGATGTTAAACAGTGAACAACTTCTAGATGATATTGCGGATACCATCGGTGAATTGACTGCGTCTAAAACCATACGTGCTTTGGCTGTGGTTTTAGATTTACCTTATGAAGCAATTCGGCAGGCTTTGTCTGTACAAGGGCGTTTACATCGCAGTGGCTTAATCAGTGTTCAACAACACTATCGTAATTATTTACGTGGGAAATTGAATCTGGTGTCAAACCAATTGGCCGATAAGTTATTGGTGAAAACCAATGATGTGATGGATCTGTTTGTTGGAACCATTAATAAAAGTCAGCCTGCTGAATTAACCTTAGAGGATTATCCTCATTTACACACTGAATTGACTTTACTCCTAGCTTACTTAAAGCAAGTCAAAATGAGTAAGCAACAGGGGGTAAATATCTTCCTTTATGGCAGTTCAGGCACAGGAAAGACACAACTGTGTAAGACCCTTGCAGATGAAATGGAGGTGCAACTTTTTGAAATCTCCTGTGAAGATGAAGATGGTGATGCAATTTCAGCCACAGGGCGTTTATGTGCGTATCGTGCAGCGCAGTGCATTTTCGACAGTCAATCTGCTTTATTGATGTTTGATGAAGTTGAGGATGTGTTTAATGACACCGAAAATGGTGTGGGGATGAAAAGCACTGCGCAAAGTCGTAAGGCTTGGGTCAATCGTATTTTAGAGCAAAATCGTACACCAACGATTTGGGTGTCTAATTCTGATCAACTTGATCCTGCGTTTATACGCCGTTTTGATATGGTGCTTGAAATTAAAGTGCCACCTAAAAAGCAACGCAGAAGCTTTATCGAACAACATTGTGGTCAAGAACTTAATCCTTTGTATCAGGAAGCCTTGGCCAATGTTGAGCAATTATCTCCAGCAATTTTACGCCGTAGTTATCGTGTTGCCAAAGCGGCTCAAATGCACAATGCGCATTTAGTGGTACAGGAAAGCATGACCAAATTGGTGTCCAATACTTTAAAAGCACAGGGTCATCAAGGCATTAAATTGCAAGATAGTAATGCGTTGCCCAAGTTCTATGATCTGAACTATATCAATTGTAAGGCGAATCTTGCGGAGATCGCATCAGGTATCCAGCAACATGGTTTTGGCCGTTTATGTTTATACGGAGCATCTGGAACAGGTAAAACTGCATTTGCACGATGGTTATCTGAAACCATCAATCGACCTTTACTGATTAAGCGTGGTTCAGACTTAATTTCTGCTTGGGTTGGTGAAACAGAACAGAACCTTGCTAAAGCGTTTCATGAAGCCGAAGACTTACAGGCAATTTTATTGCTGGATGAAGTAGATGGTTTATTACAAGATCGCTGCCAAGCAACCCGCTCTTGGGAAGTTTCGCAGGTAAATGAGTTTTTGGTTCAAATGGAAAGCTTTAATGGCATCGTGGTGGCGACAACCAATCGCTTTGATGAACTTGATCAAGCTGCGTTACGCCGTTTCGATTTTAAAATGCATTTTGATTTTTTAAATTATGCACAGCGTTTGGCTTTATTGGAAAATGTCTGTACACAACTCAAACTTGATGTTCATGAAGCTGATATAAAAGTAAAACTGCAATCTTTAGATCGTTTAAGTGCTGGAGACTTTGCGGTGATTGTACGACAGTCCTGTTTTCATCCTTTTGAAAATGTGGATTCTATTCTGCAGCATTTAACAGATGAAATGACTGCAAAATATAAAAGTGCACAAAGTATAGGATTTACCGCATCAAATTGATGCGGTTTTTCTTTTTGAATCCTAATTCAGTTGAATAATGCTTAGATTTTGTGATTCGAGAGTGGAAAACAAAGCATAAAAATAACTTTAATATGAAAAAAATAATGAAAAATGCTTAAAAAATAGATAAAAAGCATAAAAAAATGCTGATTTTGAGGAAAAAACGCACATCCGATAAAAAAGTTTAAAAAAAGGGGTTGTGTTGGTTAGGGAATGCTGTAGAATGCACATCCATCGGCGGTGATGTTAAATAAAACTTCTGATAAATCAGGCACTTGATTAATTTGTTAAGATTTCGAATTGAGATTTTAAGATGAGATTAGAGTTGGGTTTGTTAGAAAAAATAATTAACATTATTGATTGACTTTTTAGAGATAGAGAGTAGTATAGCCGACCTAGCTTGATGCTGACGAAGCATTGAGAAGATCATTAAGAGAATATGAAGAACAACTTGTGTGGATTTTTACTGATTGATTGATCGAAATATTATCATTGATTGATTGGTTTAAATTACTCGAAGTTTATTTGAGAGAATTTGTCAGTACATTGATGAGCCAGAATTGTGACCTTAAGTCACTAATGATTTTTAACTGAAGAGTTTGATCATGGCTCAGATTGAACGCTGGCGGCAGGCTTAACACATGCAAGTCGAGCGGGGGAGATTGCTTCGGTAATTGACCTAGCGGCGGACGGGTGAGTAATACTTAGGAATCTGCCTATTAATGGGGGACAACATCTCGAAAGGGATGCTAATACCGCATACGCCCTACGGGGGAAAGCAGGGGATCACTTGTGACCTTGCGTTAATAGATGAGCCTAAGTCGGATTAGCTAGTTGGTGGGGTAAAGGCCTACCAAGGCGACGATCTGTAGCGGGTCTGAGAGGATGATCCGCCACACTGGGACTGAGACACGGCCCAGACTCCTACGGGAGGCAGCAGTGGGGAATATTGGACAATGGGGGGAACCCTGATCCAGCCATGCCGCGTGTGTGAAGAAGGCCTTATGGTTGTAAAGCACTTTAAGCGAGGAGGAGGCTCTTCTAGTTAATACCTAGGATGAGTGGACGTTACTCGCAGAATAAGCACCGGCTAACTCTGTGCCAGCAGCCGCGGTAATACAGAGGGTGCGAGCGTTAATCGGATTTACTGGGCGTAAAGCGTGCGTAGGCGGCTTTTTAAGTCGGATGTGAAATCCCCGAGCTTAACTTGGGAATTGCATTCGATACTGGGAAGCTAGAGTATGGGAGAGGATGGTAGAATTCCAGGTGTAGCGGTGAAATGCGTAGAGATCTGGAGGAATACCGATGGCGAAGGCAGCCATCTGGCCTAATACTGACGCTGAGGTACGAAAGCATGGGGAGCAAACAGGATTAGATACCCTGGTAGTCCATGCCGTAAACGATGTCTACTAGCCGTTGGGGCCTTTGAGGCTTTAGTGGCGCAGCTAACGCGATAAGTAGACCGCCTGGGGAGTACGGTCGCAAGACTAAAACTCAAATGAATTGACGGGGGCCCGCACAAGCGGTGGAGCATGTGGTTTAATTCGATGCAACGCGAAGAACCTTACCTGGTCTTGACATAGTAAGAACTTTCCAGAGATGGATTGGTGCCTTCGGGAACTTACATACAGGTGCTGCATGGCTGTCGTCAGCTCGTGTCGTGAGATGTTGGGTTAAGTCCCGCAACGAGCGCAACCCTTTTCCTTATTTGCCAGCACTTCGGGTGGGAACTTTAAGGATACTGCCAGTGACAAACTGGAGGAAGGCGGGGACGACGTCAAGTCATCATGGCCCTTACGACCAGGGCTACACACGTGCTACAATGGTCGGTACAAAGGGTTGCTACCTAGCGATAGGATGCTAATCTCAAAAAGCCGATCGTAGTCCGGATTGGAGTCTGCAACTCGACTCCATGAAGTCGGAATCGCTAGTAATCGCGGATCAGAATGCCGCGGTGAATACGTTCCCGGGCCTTGTACACACCGCCCGTCACACCATGGGAGTTTGTTGCACCAGAAGTAGGTAGTCTAACCGTAAGGAGGACGCTTACCACGGTGTGGCCGATGACTGGGGTGAAGTCGTAACAAGGTAGCCGTAGGGGAACCTGCGGCTGGATCACCTCCTTAACGAAAGATTGACGATTGGTAAGAATCCACAACAAGTTGTTCTTCATTGATGTATCTGAGGGTCTGTAGCTCAGTTGGTTAGAGCACACGCTTGATAAGCGTGGGGTCACAAGTTCAAGTCTTGTCAGACCCACCAAGTCTACTGAACACAGAAGAGCAGATATATTAAGATCTTAAGCTGGGGACTTAGCTTAGTTGGTAGAGCGCCTGCTTTGCACGCAGGAGGTCAACGGTTCGACTCCGTTAGTCTCCACCACTAATTAAAGACTAAGTGATTACAGAACTTAGTAAGCCGATAGCTTATTAAGTTCTGTGATTTATCACAGTTAACTACTCGCTGACGAGGCGGTAGTGAATCATTAACAGAATATATTTGAGTTGAAATAATTGTTTAAACTCGTTTTAGTTGATGTTAGCAAGTAATTGTTAATGTTGAGTGAAATGAGCACTAGCGATAAAACTGAATCAAGCGTTTTGGTATATGAATTAAATTGAAGCTGTATGGTGATTAAGTTCACAGGCAACAAATAGAAGTGATTAAGTTCACATTGTTGATCCTCCTTGTAGGGATTAACGACTGTTTGGGGTTGTATAGTCAAGTAATTAAGTGCATGTGGTGGATGCCTTGGCAGTCAGAGGCGATGAAAGACGTAATAGCCTGCGATAAGCTTCGGGGAGGCGGCAAATATCCTGTGATCCGGAGATTTCTGAATGGGGAAACCCACTTACCATAAGGTAGGTATCGCATGATGAATACATAGTCATGCGAGGCGAACGAGGGGAAGTGAAACATCTCAGTACCCTTAGGAAAAGAAATCAATTGAGATTCCCTCAGTAGCGGCGAGCGAACGGGGATCAGCCCATTAAGTTATATGTGTTTTAGCGGAAAGCTCTGGGAAGTGCTACCGTAGAGGGTGATAGTCCCGTACACGAAAGGGCACATATAATGATGACGAGTAGGGCGAGGCACGTGAAACCTTGTCTGAATATGGGGGGACCATCCTCCAAGGCTAAATACTCCTGACTGACCGATAGTGAACCAGTACCGTGAGGGAAAGGCGAAAAGAACCCCTGTGAGGGGAGTGAAATAGATCCTGAAACCGCATGCATACAAGCAGTGGGAGCCAACTTGTTTGGTGACTGCGTACCTTTTGTATAATGGGTCAGCGACTTATATTCAGTAGCAAGGTTAACCGTATAGGGGAGCCGTAGAGAAATCGAGTCTTAATAGGGCGTTTAGTTGCTGGGTATAGACCCGAAACCGGGTGATCTATCCATGAGCAGGTTGAAGGTTGGGTAACACTAACTGGAGGACCGAACCCACTGTCGTTGAAAAGCCAGGGGATGACTTGTGGATAGGGGTGAAAGGCTAATCAAACTCGGTGATAGCTGGTTCTCCCCGAAAGCTATTTAGGTAGCGCCTCGGACGAATACCATAGGGGGTAGAGCACTGTTTCGGCTAGGGGGTCATCCCGACTTACCAAACCGATGCAAACTCCGAATACCTATGAGTACTATCCGGGAGACAGACTGCGGGTGCTAACGTCCGTAGTCAAGAGGAAAACAATCCAGACCGCCAGCTAAGGCCCCCAAATTATAGTTAAGTGGGAAACGATGTGGGAAGGCATAGACAGCTAGGAGGTTGGCTTAGAAGCAGCCACCCTTTAAAGAAAGCGTAATAGCTCACTAGTCGAGTCGGCCTGCGCGGAAGATGTAACGGGGCTAAAACTATATGCCGAAGCTGCGGATGTATACTATGTATACGTGGTAGGGGAGCGTTCTGTAAGCCGATGAAGGTGTATTGAGAAGTATGCTGGAGGTATCAGAAGTGCGAATGCTGACGTGAGTAACGACAAAACGGGTGAAAAACCCGTTCGCTGAAAGACCAAGGGTTCCAGTCCAACGTTAATCGGGGCTGGGTGAGTCGACCCCTAAGGCGAGGCCGAGAGGCGTAGTCGATGGGAAATTGGTTAATATTCCAATACTTCTGTGTAATGCGATGAGAGGACGGAGAAAGTTAAGTCAGCCTGGCGTTGGTTGTCCAGGTGAAAGGCAGTAGGCATGCATCTTAGGCAAATCCGGGGTGCTCTATGCTGAGAGCTGATAGCAAGCTAGTTTACTAGCGAAGTGGCTGATACTATGCTTCCAGGAAAAGTCTCTAAGCTTCAGTTACACAGGAATCGTACCCTAAACCGACACAGGTGGTCAGGTCGAGTAGACCAAAGCGCTTGAGAGAACTCTGCTGAAGGAACTAGGCAAAATGGTACCGTAACTTCGGGAGAAGGTACGCTGCTGACGGTGATAGGACTTGCTCCTTGAGCTATTGGCAGCCACAGAAACCAGGCCCCTGCAACTGTTTATTAAAAACATAGCACTCTGCAAACACGAAAGTGGACGTATAGGGTGTGATGCCTGCCCGGTGCTGGAAGGTTAATTGATGGGGTTAGCGTAAGCGAAGCTCTTGATCGAAGCCCCAGTAAACGGCGGCCGTAACTATAACGGTCCTAAGGTAGCGAAATTCCTTGTCGGGTAAGTTCCGACCTGCACGAATGGCATAATGATGGGGGCGCTGTCTCCAGCAGAGGCTCAGTGAAATCGAAATCGCCGTGAAGATGCGGTGTACCCGCGGCTAGACGGAAAGACCCCGTGAACCTTTACTGCAGCTTGACATTGAACTTTGATCTTACTTGTGTAGGATAGGTGGGAGGCTTTGAAGTAGTGACGCCAGTTGCTATGGAGCCATCCTTGAAATACCACCCTGGTAATATTGAGGTTCTAACTCTGTCCCGTTATCCGGGACGAGGACCATGTCTGGTGGGTAGTTTGACTGGGGCGGTCTCCTCCTAAAGAGTAACGGAGGAGTACGAAGGTGCGCTCAGCGTGGTCGGAAATCACGCGTAGAGTATAAAGGCAAAAGCGCGCTTAACTGCGAGACCCACAAGTCGAGCAGGTACGAAAGTAGGTCTTAGTGATCCGGTGGTTCTGTATGGAAGGGCCATCGCTCAACGGATAAAAGGTACTCTGGGGATAACAGGCTGATACCGCCCAAGAGTTCATATCGACGGCGGTGTTTGGCACCTCGATGTCGGCTCATCTCATCCTGGGGCTGAAGCAGGTCCCAAGGGTATGGCTGTTCGCCATTTAAAGAGGTACGCGAGCTGGGTTTAGAACGTCGTGAGACAGTTCGGTCCCTATCTACCGTGGGCGTTGGAAATTTGAGAGGATCTGCTCCTAGTACGAGAGGACCAGAGTGGACGAACCTCTGGTGTACCGGTTGTGACGCCAGTCGCATCGCCGGGTAGCTATGTTCGGAAGGGATAACCGCTGAAAGCATCTAAGCGGGAAGCCTACCTCAAGATAAGATTTCCCTAGGACTTTATGTCCTCTAAAGAGCCGTTGAAGACTACGACGTTGATAGGTTGGATGTGGAAGTGCGGTGACGCATGAAGCTGACCAATACTAATTGCTCGTGAGGCTTGACTATACAACACCCAAGCAGTTGTATATGAAGCATCATTTGATTCATAAAAGATCAAACATACTTGATTTAGTTGTAAAGCTAGTTAAACTATTCAACTCAAATGTTCTGTTTGAGCGAGGGTAAGCAAAGCAACGCTTTGCCCGAGCGCAAGATTTGGTACGAAGTAAGGCATTTAAATAAGACCCGAACAAGTCCATAACAGTTTGCTGGCGACAATAGCAAGAGTGAACCACCTGATCCCTTCCCGAACTCAGAAGTGAAACCTCTTAGCGCTGATGGTAGTGTGGGGTTACCCATGTGAGAGTAAGTCATCGCCAGCTTTTAAATCTAAAACACCCCGATCTCTAACGAGAGCGGGGTGTTTTTTTATGTGTGGTGTTGATTGGCGAAATGAAACAGATCTATTTATATTGAGCTAATTGATGACTGAATTCATTGAATAATGAACTGTTGACCTTTAAAATTTTTAGCTAAATAATAATTGAACAAAAATTTGGTATTTCTTATGAAACTTAACTCATTCTCACCGCTTCCTAATAATGATGAAGAATTACATCTTCCTGAACTGGTGTATGCTGCATCTTTAGGAGAGTTTGAACAGGTCGAACAACTATTATCACAAGGTGTTGATGTCAATCAAACTGATGATGAGGGCTATAGTGCGCTACAAGCTGCGGCGGAAAATGATCATTTAGATATCGTTAAATTATTAATTTCTAAAGGCGCAAACAAAGACTATAAAAGCCAATTTACCGCATTAGAGCTTGCAGAAATGGCTGAAAATCAACAGATTATTACGTATTTAAATGGTTTATAGATTCTCAAACAATATGATGTGAATCAGATATTCTATAGATATAAAAAGAAAACCCCATCATCCTGATGGGGTTTTCTTCGTATTGGTGTGTTAGATCTGACTCCTGTCGAATCTCACGTTCCTGATGCTCAGACGCTTTATTGTTGTTTTATGTCTGGGAAACTTCCTGTTCCCTATAACTATAGAATATAAGACTAGGCTTTGATCGTATAGATGACAATCGCTGTGATTGCTGTAAGCATTTTCCTACACAGACAATATGGCAATTAATTTACATCGATATTATTTGCCATAAGTCCTTTGCCTTGTGCTTCAGCAATCAAGCGTTCAGCAGATTCACGGTTTTTACGCAGTCCTGGCATACGGAACTCAGTATGACCATAGTCGTGAATGCGTGTCCAACGCCCACCCCATGTTAAACCTACAGATTCAGCAACAACCCCATACAATTGATAACCTTTCCATGCCCAAGGATCTCGTTCAGAAATAACAACTTTACCATCTCGTTTAAAGGCAACATCGGCTGCTAAACCAAATTGATGATAACTTTGATAGGCTTTGGCTAAAGTCGTGGCTGTATTGCCAGATAAACGAGTTTGACGTTCTGGACTACGATAACCTTCTAAAAGCACCATTTCATAACCATGGCGCTCTTTCATGATTTTAAAGACCATGAGTAAACGCTGCTTATAACTTGGATGCATTTTGTCCCATTTACGGTCAACCATTGCTGTATCGAAGCTGCTACGTTGATCTCCAATCCCTTCATTATCTATAGCTGATGGATTTACACTCGGAAATTGATGATTTGGAACAGGATTTTCTCTTTCCAATATCTGTGCTTGAACAATCGCAGCATCAATTAAGCTTTCATCCACTGCTGGAGGAGGGGTTAAAACCTCACCATTTAATAGCGCATAAATTTGAGGGTCAGTTTTTCTTAAATATTCTGCTTCAACCTTTGTCGGATCAATTGGCCGGGTAAATGCAAAAACAAGAATGCTGGAAAGTAAAAAGAAACCCGCAATCAAAATCCACCATTGCTGTAAATGCCAATGGGTTTGGGTTTGATTGGCTGAGGCTGCTTGATTCATTTGTTCTGCAAAGTGCTTTGCAGAAGCCAGCTTTCTCTTACCTTGCGGTAAAAGTGCTTTAAGGTAGTCTAAAGTTTTATGTCTAATTTCATAAGACATCAGAAAAGTTAGACCAAGCACCAAAAAGATAAAACAAATGACAACAAACAAAATCATGGTTTATTTTCTATGACTTTCCGGTCTATCGTCACTTTCACTGTACCTTCAGGGGAAGCTTCTTGCGCTTCCTCTTTTTTAGGTGCGGCTTCTTTTTCAGTAGGTTTAGCCGCAGTTTCTGCTTTTGCTTCTACTTTCGCTTTTGGTACTGGTTTTGCGGTTATTGCAGCTTGTGGTCTGGTTGCAGCTGGCGGTGGCACTGCTGGTTTCGCCTCTGGTTTTAGCATTTGTTCAAACGGGGAGGCATTCGGATTTGGATTTTTCTGAGCAGCAACCTTATTTTCATGTTTAAAAATCTGATTGAAATCTTTTTCATTGATATGCTGCTTATATGCACCAGCATTTTCATCGTGATGATTGGTTGCTGTTTCTTCAGCGTGCACATCGCGTAGTTCAGGTTCTTGTGTTGCAACCGAATCCGTATTGGTACTGGTATTTTCTGTTGGGTTGATATTGATAAAAACAAAAAAGAAAATAGCAGAAATAACCATCCCAGCAATTAAACCAAGTAGAAAAACAGACGATTTCCCCAATGTTTTTTTAGCGGGTTTACTTTGTAATATACGAATAGATGTTTGTTTTTCTTGTGTCATAATTCAACCTGTCAAGGCAATTGAATAGTGATATGTGCTTGTTCAGCAGGTGCAGAAATCACATTATTAAATTTCGCAATAGAAGCATTTTCCGTCTTATTCAACATGAATTTTAGGCCAGCGAAAGCCAGTACAGCAAATAACAACAGGAAAATTAAAATCCAAACAAAGGGTAATTCTTTATGAATAATATTTTTGATTTGATCTGGTAAAGCCGCAAAAGGAGAAAAGGCCGTCTTTTTGCCTTTTAAATAATCGATTTCATCACCGACTCGTGCCACAAGATGATTTAAACTTTCAATTGATTCAATACGATACTTACCTTGGAAACCGAGCAATAAGCAATAATGAAAAACTTCGAGAGAAGCCAATCTTTCTTTACCACGAGCACGAATCAGTTCGAGAAACTCAAAGAAACGATAACCTGCAAGCTGTGAACCAAATAAAGTTAATTGGAGTGGACTGATTAACCAATGATTTTGTAGATTAAAGAATGATGGATCTTGTTGAGTAACAATGGTTTCATCAATTAAGGCGCAATATGCATATTTTGCATCATGAATATCTTCAGGAGAAAACTGCAGTTTTTTTGCTTGGTGTTCAAAACGATTCAACAAATCTAAAATTTTGTCTTTAAAGCCGTTTGCATTTTCTGGCACATACTGATTCTTCAATAAGAAAACAATATAAAATCCGTCATGTAGAAGATCGACTAAATTGGTTGCTTGTGTGATTTTGGATTGTTGCGGTAAAGAACCTCCACCAATTTGTCCATCATCAAACAGTGAGGGGGCAATATTATTCTGGCTCATGACATACTCCTCGCTTAACCATTCATCACTGCAATTAATTCAATACTGATATCTTGGAAACCTGCAGGGACATATATACAGATGGTTTCAGAATCAAGCATACGTTGATACATTTCATGATGTGGTTCAATTTCAAAATAATTCACACCAGAACGTACCGGGATAGCAGTTGGAATTTGGACTAAATGATGAATTGGGATTGCAGGAAGTGCTGCAACAACACGTTGTTCAACATCGACAGTATTCCCGACTTTGAAACGCAGTGGGACAATTTGAATCAGTTCATGGGTTTGCATCATGCTACTAGAAACAGCGATATAAAGTCTTGATTCTTTAGTGATTTTATCTGTTTCTAAGCTTCCGACCCAATAAGATGGGCGAATTTCTTTTAGCGCAATACTGATATAACGACTTGAAATAATTGTATCGAGCAATTCGCGTAAAATTTTATCAAGCTGGCTAAAGCTATCTTGCAAGTTATGATGTTGATATTGTGGTAAATGTTCAACTTCATATGCGGTCGAGAATGTCAGCAATGAACCCGTTAAACGCAGAAGTTCAAAAAATAGTTTTTCAGGGTGAATCTGCGGATTTTGTAACAGATGATTCAAGGTCGCATGAGCAGTATTCAGTGCATTGACCAACCAGAATGAAACAATATCACCCGATCTAAATTCAATGAGCTTTTGTTCATTTTCACGGTTATTGGTTTGAATCATTTTAATTTTGGCACGAACAACGTTCAATGTTCGCTTCAAATTTGCCAATAAGGTTTCATTTGACTGAATATGTAAAATTGGTGGAATATATTTTGAATCAATTTCAAAATTCCCTGAACTATGACGTCGAATTTTTCCGATAGCAAGATATAAAAAACCATCTAAATCTTGATTTGGATCTGCTTGAACATCAAAAAGTTTAAATTCAGTTCGGCGTCGAAGAAATGTAATTTCAGCAGGGGATGCGTCTGTAAAAAGATCGTGAGTTTCATTCAAATATGAATGGTAGCGAGCAGGTTGTTTATCCTGTTCATCAGAGATGTTCTTCTTATTCGGTTGTAAAATAGGCAATGCTAAGTAAATTAACATTTCCCCACGCAAGTTCAGTTCATCCAATAAAATCGGTTGTGGTAACAGATCTTTGGCCGGTGCTTGGTAAATTTCACCATCCTGCCAAATCATATCAATTTGCTCTAAAGCAAGCACATGTGTGCCCAGCTGTGTTTCGTCAAATCGAAGATTTTTAATTCCATAAGGATAAGGAATCGTTGAACGAATGGTGTGGTTAAGTCGTTGTTCTTGATACGTATCTTGTAATTGGAAGTGTTGTGGTCTTAAAAATAAACCTTCACCCCAAAGAACTTTTTCTGCTTTAAACATAGATGATTACCATTCAGAAGATTCATTATTTTGGTTTACGCCCAATAATTCTTGAATAGAATCAAGGGGATTATCATTTTTAATGACTTGAGTTAACCATTCATGTAAAGGCATTTGGCTCCATTTAATTGTTTTTTGCAGCATATAACTCACAGGACTATGCGGCTCATTGGTTTGAAAGTAATCGGCAATCTCTTGTAAAACCCGCATTGCCTGTTCACGGTTTTGTAAATGGCTTTGTGGTTGAGGTTGAAATGTTTGCGCTTGTGGAATTGGCGCTGAATGCGTTGTTTCTGTTACTGGCATTGTCATTTGAGCTGGGGTATCTTCAACTGCAGCTGTATTGGTGTTGTTTCCAAATGAGTCTGCTTTATAGATTTTTTTCAGATTCATTTGAATATTTTCAAACTGTGAATCGATGCTCGCAAAACTTGGTGCTTCCAGCTCCATCAGTGCATCTAATGTTTGTTTGATAATATTCCAATGCTGCAAAATTTCTTGAAATTGCTGATAATTTTGATATTGAAAAGTGCGTGAGGTGTTGAATAGCGCCTGATTGAATTGATCTAATTCTAAGGACGCTTCTACACTGTCAGAATCTTCGGCTTGCTTACGACGATTATTCTGTAAATGTAAGAATTTTTCGTATTGGGCAAGTGAATAAAATGGTTGAATGTTGATGAGCGGAACATTCTTTACCAAGCTCGGTAATTGGGTGGTAAAACCTTGCAGTAAGCCTAGGCGTTGATCTAAGTCGTCATCTTCAATTTCAGGATGAATCTTTAACCAGAACTGTTCTAAAACACGGTGACTCAGTTCCAGTCCTTTGATTAGACCTTCAAAGCCATAGAGGTTTGTCCAAGCTTCAGTAAGCCATGTTAATAAACGAATATCTTTGGTTTTTTGCGTGAGTAATTGGATTGATTTTTCTGCAACAAATGACCAGTCGGCTTGCTTTGGCTCAGAAATCCAATCACCTTGGTCTAATAAAGGATCATCATGGGTACGTGCTTTTTTAATTTCGTGAAACTCATTGGAAAAAGATAAATCTTCTCCACACGGATGAGCATCAGAAATAGGCTCTAATAAGACGTCTAAATTTATATCCATTTTCTATACTCGTATATATTAAGCTTCCACAACTTTTGACTTTTTGCTCGACTTTTTCTTTGCTGGCTTCGCTTGTGGATCTAATAGGTAAATGATTTCATCATCTTTCGTATCAATATGAATGACTTTTGGTATTTTTTGTTCAGCCAAAGCCACCAATATTTCAGTGGCCAAAGCAGGTAACACTGAGGCATTTAAAATGTTATCAACATTACGAGCGCCACTATCAACTTCAGTACAACGACTTAGAATTAATTCGATTAAATCATCGCTATATGTCACTTTGGTTTCATACTGTTTTTCGAGTCGTGCTGTAATTTTTCCTAGTTTATGCTCAATAATTCTGACTAACAGATCATCATGTAATGGGAAATAAGGGACAATTCGCATACGGCCTAAGAATGCCGGCTTAAATTGTTTGTATAAGCTTGGTTTGAGTTGTTCAGTCAGCTCTTCAGCACTTGGCCATTCTTCGACAGGTTGATTTAGGCATGCCTGCATGATGGCATTTGAGCCCGTGTTTGACGTCAGTAATATCGTGGTGTTTTTAAAATCAATCACACGACCTTCACCATCTTCGAGCGTACCTTTGTCAAAAACTTGATAGAACAGTTCTTGGACATCGCTGTGTGCTTTTTCAATCTCGTCTAATAACACAACGCTATACGGATTACGTCGAACGGCTTCAGTCAAAACACCGCCTTGACCATACCCGACATATCCTGGAGGCGCGCCTTTGAGTGAAGAAACCGTATGCGCCTCTTGGTATTCAGACATATTGATGGTGATTAAATGTGACTCACCACCATAAAGTTCATTGGCAAGTGCTAAGGCAGTTTCTGTTTTACCTACACCACTTGGACCAACAAGCATGAAAACACCCTGTGGTTTATTTGGGTCTTCTAAACGTGCTTTTGATGTTTTAATACCTTGAACCAACTGATGTAGGGCATAATCTTGTCCCATCACACGTTTTTCAAGTTTTTCTTCCAGACTGAGAATTTGCTTAATTTCATCATTGACCATTTTGCCAACAGGAATACCCGTCCAGTCTGAAATAATTTCATTAATAATTTGGGCATTTACACGTTCAAAGACCAATGGCTGCTGACCTTGTAGCTCAGCTAACTGCGTACGTGTATTGAAGATCTCATCTTTGTTAGAATCAGCCTGTTCAGCAGTTTCTAATGCTTGGATTTTTTGAATCAGTGCCAATTCAGCTTGCCATTGTTGTTCTGTTTGCTGAATTTCTTGATCAAGCAATTCCAATGATGATGTTAACTGAGCTAAACGTTCTTCATGAATTGGCTGGTGGCGGTGTTCATTTTCAATAATATTGAATTCAAGATTTAAATTATGTTGTTGTGCTTTAAGTTGATCGAGTTTGACCGGTTGAGCATTTTGGGTTAGCGCAACACGAGCCGCAGCGGTGTCAAGCACACTAATGGCTTTATCCGGGAGTTGGCGACCACTAATATAACGATGTGAAGAATGAACAGCGGTGATAATTGCTTCATCATCAATGCGTAAATTAAAGTGACTAGCCATCACTGGAATCATGGCGCGTAGCATATCGATCGCGACTTCTTCAGTTGGCTCTTCTACTTTGACCACTTGGAAACGACGACTTAAAGCAGCATCTTTTTCAAAATACTGTTTATATTCAGCCCAAGTTGTTGCTGCAATTGTGCGTAACTCACCGCGTGCAAGTGCAGGTTTTAATAAGTTCGCAGCATCATTTTGCCCAGCTTGGCCGCCTGCACCAATCATGGTGTGAGCTTCATCAATAAACAAAATAATTGGATGAGAAGACTGTTGCACTTCTTGAATCACTTGTTTTAAGCGGTTTTCAAACTCACCTTTAACACTTGCACCTGCTTGTAACAGGCCCATATCCAAAGAGTGTAATTGGACATTTTTTAACGCATCGGGCACTTGGTTCTGTGAAATTTTTAATGCCAGACCTTCCACAACTGCGGTTTTACCCACACCAGGCTCACCCGTTAAAATTGGGTTGTTTTGACGACGACGCATTAAGATATCAAGCATTAAACGGATTTCATATTCACGACCAATGACTGGATCAATCCCACCTTTTTGGGCTTTTTCAGTCAAATTAATGGTGAACTGATCTAATGCAGGCGTCTTTTTGCTTGAAGCAGAATGGTCTGTTGGTTGATTCTTAAGTTCAGCTTCTTGTTCTTGAGCGGTTGTTGGAATATTTTCAGCGCTGTTTACACAAATTTCCAAAAATTTATGCTTCATCGTATCAATTGGAAACAGATCAAATAAACTCGATGCTCGAATGGCAATTTGATAAAGATCAGATGCTGTTAAAAGCGCAATCAATAAATGACCGCTTCGGATCACTGGGTCTGGTTCAGCCGAAGCAAGTAACCAAGCTTGCTCTAGAAGTCTAACAATTGATTTGGAAAAAATAGGTGTGCGGGTATTTCCTTTAGGAAGTTGAGAAATACACTCTAATAAATCCGTTAAAAGTGCATCTTTTGAAATTTTGTATTTATTAAGTAGAAGTTCAAGATCATTGGATTGTTGTTCTAATAATTTGACAAAAAAATGTTCGATTTCGATTTCAAAATTTTGATGGTTTACACATAAATTGGCGGATTGTTCTAAAGATGTACGTGAAGATGCTGATAACTTTTTAATCAAAACTTTTAGATCTGTCATTTTCTGTCTCTCTCAAAAAACTTTATTTCTAGGCAAATAAATTCTAAATTTTCTAGCCTATAAATTTGGCATTAAAATTAGTATATTGAAATCAAATATTTAATAATTTTTTAAAAATCACTGGAAATATTTTACATAAAAAAAAACTTTTGTGAAGACAGGATATTATGTATATTATACAACCAATTAAAAAAGTCATTTTTATCAAACGGTTAAAATATTGATACGAAATTTAACTTGACGAGAGCACGTTTTTTTAGTCTTATTTTTAAGTCTTTAACGAAATTGCTTAATTATACATATTTATAAAACATCAAAAGTAAATCTATTGAATAACTGAATCAAGTAAATATTGAGGTTGGATTTTGAAGAATTTTATTCCATATATTTTAGTTCTTGGAGCATCATTGGCGACTACATTGGTCTACGCGGATGATGAAATCAAACTAAAAAGATCCTGTATAAAAGATTACCCAATGGTCGAGGGAGAAACCAATCCTGAGTTGTTGGCGGTCTATTCACAATTGTGTGATAAGAAAAATAAAGACAATAAAAACAAACTGTTGGTCTCGGCGGCAGAAAAGTTTCAGCAAATTGGGAAAAATGATAAAGCCATCCAAATTGTCAATTATTTAGAAACGCAAAACATCCAAAGCAATGAATTAACAGATGTCAAATTCCTTGCAGGAATTGGCTTAGCATCTGATGCATTGAATAAAATGCGCACGCGTGAAATGAGATATTTGACCGAGGATAAAACCTATCCTGTTGCGAAAAGTTTTACTGACGCAGTTAGACAAGCAATGCCAGCAGCAGTTTTGGTTGAAAAAAATCAGGAAAGTGCCCCAGTTGTAGAGCGTGCTCGTCCTCAGAAGGTAAGTCGCCCTCAGAAGAGCCGTACTACACCAACACGCTCAACGCCTGCTGCAAAACCAGCGACAAAGCCTACTGCGACGCCTGCAAAACCAAAGCCAGCAACGTCGAATCCAGCAGCGAGACCTAATTTCCCAACATAATTTATTGCCCAAATTAATGGATAACAAAAATGTCAAAACGTGAAAGTGTACAGAAGAAATTACAGCGAATCCGACCACCACGTGTTCAACTGACTTATGATGTTGAAGTCGGTGATGGTAAAGAAATTAAAGAGTTACCTTTTGTGGTAGGTGTTTTAGGTGACTTTTCTGCTGCTTCTGAGTTAGAAAAAACCAAATTAAAAGATAAAAAATTTATCAATGTCGACTTAGAAAACATTGATGAAGTGATGGAGTCGTTGTCTCCACGTGCTGCATATCAAGTTGAAAATACGCTAACTGAAGAGGGTGGGCGTATGTCGGTCGATTTAACCTTTAAATCGATGGAAGATTTCAGACCAGAACAAGTGGTACAACAAGTAGAACCATTGAGAAAATTAGTTGAAGCTCGTGAACGTTTAACGGATTTGAGAAATAAGATTTCAAATAGTGAGCGTTTGGAAGATTTACTTGATGAAGTCTTACAAAATACTGATCAGATTCGTAAATTAAGCGCTGAGGCGGGTCCTGAAAATGAGTAATTTACAAACCAATACTGTGCAAGATGCAGCCGTAGAAGAAGTAAGTTTACTTGATTCTATTGTGGAGCGTAGCCGCATTGCACGTAATGACGAAGAGCATGACCGTGCGAAAAGCTTGATTGGTGAATTAGCCAAAGAAGTGATGGCAGGAACAATCACTGTTTCAGAAAATATGTCTTTATCGATTGATAAGCGTATTGCTGAAATAGATGCGTTGATTTCAAAGCAGCTCAGTAAAATCATGCACAATGAGCAGTTTCAGAAAATTGAATCGACTTGGCGTGGTTTGTATTACTTCTGTCAGGAGTCACCTTCAAATCCATTGATCAAAATTCGTATGTTAAATACAACGAAAAAAGAATTGGTTAAAGATTTCCAAGGCGCGACAGATTTCGATCAGAGTACCTTGTTTAAAAAAGTTTATGAAGAAGAATACGGTTCATTCGGTGGCGCACCTTATGCGACATTGATCGGTGACTTCGAGTTTGACCGTACTCCTTCAGACATGTATCTGTTAGAACAGATTTCACATGTTGCAGCAGCGGCACATGCTCCGTTTATTTCGGCAGCAAGCAGTAATATGTTAGGCCTTGAATCATTTACAGATATTGATCGTCCTCGTGATGTTTCAAAAGTATTTGAAACAGCAGAATATGTACAGTGGCGTTCTTTCCGTGAAAGCGATGACGCTCGTTATGTTGCGTTGACAATGCCACGCGTTTTAGGCCGTTTGCCTTATGATCCAAAAGAAGGTTGGGCGACTGAAGGCTTTAACTTTGTGGAAGAGGTTTCAGGGCAAAACCATGATGAATATTTGTGGATGAATGCCGCGTATGCGTTCGGTACTCGTTTGACCAATGCATTTGACCTCCATGGTTGGTGTGCTGCGATTCGTGGTGTTGAAGGTGGTGGTATGGTCGAAGGCCTACCAGTACATACTTTCAAAACCAATGATGGTGAAGTTGTATTTAAGTGCCCAACTGAAATTGCGATCACTGACCGTCGTGAGAAAGAGTTGAGTGACTTAGGTTTTATTCCACTTGTTCATTGTAAAAATACAGATTACGCAGCATTTTTTGGTGCACAGTCTACGCAAAAACCGAAGAAGTATGACAGTGATACGGCAAATGCGAACTCGTCATTATCGAGCCAGATCCAATACATCATGGCAGTTTCTCGAATTGCACATTACTTAAAAGCAATGATGCGAGATAAAGTCGGAAGCTTTGCTTCAGCGGGTAATGTAGAAGCATTTTTAAATGAATGGCTATCACAATATGTATTGCTTGATGATGGTGCTTCACAAGAAGCTAAAGCGCAGTATCCATTGCGTGAAGCTTCTGTAAAAGTTGTAGAGAATCCTGCAGAGCCAGGGCACTACAAGTCTGTGGTCTTCTTAAGACCGCATTTCCAGCTAGATGAGTTGTCGGTTTCTTTGCGACTTGTCACTGAGTTACCTCAGTCCTCGAATTAAAATAGAGCGTGGCTAAATAATAACTTTAAAAAATAAGGGTAATCCAATGAAAGATATATACGTTCAATTTCAAGGCAAGTACAAGGTTGATGGCGAGTCACGTGATTCTGAGCACAAAAATTGGCTAGAAGTTAATTCTTGGTCTCATAATATTCGCCAGCCGAAATCTGCGACTTCTTCAAGCGTTGGTGGTCATACTGCTGAACGTGTAGAACACTCAGATATGCTTTTTGTTAAAGATTTGGATGCAACTAGTCCAAAACTTTGGGAAGCTTGTTCTGCGGGTTATACATTTGATGAAGTTCAAATTGACTTCTACCGTGCAAATGGTGACAAACGTATTAAGTACCTTCAAATCAAACTTAAGCATGTACTTGTTTCAAGTGTAACGCCTACGGTAAATGAAGAAGGTGTTCCAACTGAAGCATTTGGTCTTAAATATGCTGCGGTTGAGTGGACTTATAATCAACAAGATATTAACGGTTCTGCTAAAGGTGCCGTTACTAAGAAATGGTCTCTTTCTAACAATACTGCATCTTACGCTGCTTAATTGTTTGTTGGAACAGATAGGGACTCGGGTCCCTATCTGTTTCATATTATTAGAATATACATTATGAATTTAGATCAACTATACCCATATGGATTTCGATCTACACTATTTGATCGTTTAATTGTTGAAGATGATTATATCAAAGGGCTTTCGATTCATGAGTTAAGAGAGTCTGTTGCTCATGATTTAGAAGACTTATTAAATACACGCATTGCCAAGCTAGATTTGGAAATCGATGATTTCCCTTTAGTAAAAAAGTCTATCATACAATTTGGCATTATTGATTTTGTTGGGCTTTCAACAGCGAATCCAACCGATCGAGATACCATCTGCCAGTCCATAGAACAATCGATTGCTGCACATGAACCACGCTTAAAACAAATTAAAGTAGAAATGCAGTTAGATGACCAAAATGTTGGTTCGTTATGCCTAAGCATTCAAGCTTATTTAAATATCCACCCACTTTATGAACCTGTAATTTTTGATGCCTTACTTAAGCCAACAACACAGCAATATGTGATTTCTGCCAGATCTTAAAATAAAGTAGGTATGTCGTGATAGAAGAACTTTTACCGTATTATGAAAAGCAATTACAAGAATTTGGACAGCAGTCGCGTGCCTTTGCAGATAAATACCCAAAAATTGCACAACGATTATCTTTAAATCAAGAACAAATTGATGATCCACATATTGAACGCCTGATACAGGCATTTTCTTTAATTGCCGCACGTATTGATAAAAAGTTAGCGGATAGTTACGACATCTTTACACGCTCTTTATTTGAGGTGATGTTTCCTCAATATTTACGCCATTTTCCGGCGTGTTCAGTTGTGAGTTTTGAAGACTTAAACAAACAAAAACAGTTGACAGATGTTCATATTATTCCCAAAGGGACCACTTTAAAATCGAGAAGTTTCAAAGGTGTCCAATGTGAGTTTAATACCAGTGCTGAAGTTAAATTGCTGCCGATCCAACTGGAAAGCCTGAGTTTCCAAACCAATCCTAGTGCACATATTCATTTAAACCAAAATGCGACATTAAATTTAAAATTTGAGTTATTAAACCCTGCTAAAAATTGGTTGAAAAATGAAAAGCTGCCCATTTATTTGGATGCGATTTCAAACTTTCCTTTGCAAGTCTTGGATCATATTTTTCATAAAGAGACCAGTTTTAGTCTTCGTATCAATCATAAAGTTGTAGCGATAAAAAATCCGTTTGAAATGATGGGCTTTGATGAAAATGAAAGTTTATTGCCGGTTGATCAACATACCCATCATGCTTACCGATTATTAATCGAATATTTCTGCTTTCCTGAAAAGTTTAGTTATTTAAATTTGAATTTAGATTTTTTAAAATTATTAAAAGAAGATAATCTAAGTTTTGAAGTGCAGATCCATTTAAAACTGAATTTAAATGATCAAGCCATTATTCGCAATTATTCAGAATTGAATGTGGCAAATTTTAAGTTATTTACTAGCCCTGTCGTCAATTTGTTTGAGAAACAAGCTGAGCCACAAAAAATCAATCATAAAAACTTAGAATATCCTTTGATGACGGATGCACATCATCCTGAGTTCTATCAAGTGTATTCAATCGTTGAAATGAATTTGATCCGTGAAAAAAGCAACCAAGATCAAGTGGTTTATCCGATTTTACCTTTCTTTGCCATGAGTCATTATCACGGTGATGATATTCAGTTTTTTTATGCATTAAATCCAACCGTTTTACAAAATCAATATGTCGAAACGGGTTATTCGATTATTTCTAAACAATTAGAGCCACACAGTATTAAGTCTGATTTTGTCAGTTGTAAATTGTTATGTTCCAATCGTGAATTACCGCACGAAGCTTTGGGGCAGTCAAACAATGTCTTGAATTTGAATGACAGTACCGTTGCTCGTCGTGCATTGGTGTTAAAAAGACCTACTGCACCGTTCCAATTTGAAAAAAATAAGAATGAACAATGGCGTATTATTTCGCATCTTTCATTAAATACTTTAGCATTAATGAAGGGTGATGCTGTCAGCCATATTAAAGAATTATTAGAGCTTTATAACTTACCAAAATCTAAAGAAAATCATTTAATTATTGATGCAATAAAAAAAATTGAGTTTGAAATCACCAATAAACTGGTTGAAGCCAAACCCTTTCCAATGTTTGTCCGTGGGGTCAAGGTTTTAATGGATGTGGATGTCCAAGTCTTTAGAGGGCATAGCTTATATATTTTCAGCGAATTGATCAGTCATATCTTTAACTTAAAAGTACAGATGAACAGTTTTGTTGACGTTTTTGTTCGAGATTTAAATACAAAACAGGAGTTATACCAATGCGTACAGAACGTTGGTGGCAAGAAGCTTCTGTAATTGATGAGCTTTTTAAAACCCCTACAGCTTTTGAATTTATCCAAACCACACGATTATTTAGACATGCGCCCAATACCGCTGTTTTAAAAAATTGGTCTGACGATTTTCTTTTTGAAAGTTCATTAAATTTGAACTTCCCAAAACATGAAATTGAATTACTCGAACAACAAGATGAAAAAATTCATCTTACCAATTTGATTGTCGGTTTAACCGGTATGCAAGGCGCAATGCCGTATACCTATACCAATAAAGTGAAACAAGCACCGCGTAAACAGCGTGTTGAAGTTCAAAAGTTTTTAGGCTTATTTAATCATAAGCTTACAGCTCAATTTGTTGAAGCAAGTTTAAGTTATAACCTGCCTGTACGTTATGAAGTTGAAAAAGAAAATAATTACTTAGAAATCCTGCATGCATTAAATGGTTATATTCGGACACAGCATCAACAGAGTGATCTAGACGATTATTTTGCTGAATTTTCTGGGCTAATGCAGGGGCAAAACAATACCGCCCATGCACTAAAGACAATGCTGACCTGTGTGTTCAATCAACACGTTGAAGTCAAAGAATATATTACCGAAAAGTTTAAACTCGGCGATGATCAGAAAACCACTTTGGGAGGCAAGCAGCCTTTTTTGTTAGGTGTAAATACTTTTTGTGGAGAAACGATCCGACAAATTGATGGGAAAATTGAGATTCAAATTGGACCATTGAGCCATGCACAGTATTTAGAATTTTTACCCAAGAAAAAATTGAGTAAGAAGTTAAAGAAAATTCTGCAAAGTTGGTGTAGTCCCACCTTACTTGTCGATCTACGTTTAGTCTTGGCAAAAGAGGAAGTCCAGCCTTTACAACTGAGCTCAACAACACAAATCGGTTTGGCACAAGGTGCTTTTGTGATGCCAAAAACTCAAAGTGACAATGATGAAACCTGTTATGCACTGATTGGAGTGTCATAAGTGATCAAAATAATTTTAGGAACTTTAGTCAGCACAATATTACTGGTTTCGGTAATCGTGGTGTTTTATTGGCGTGATATTAAATATGACCCAAATGGGCAAGATTTTCTGATTTTCTTTGGGGTGATTCCAGCGGCGATTACTTTGTTAATTCTAAGCCCAATGTTGATCAAAAAGATTTATCAAAGCCGTCAAGAGAAGAAAGAACAACAAAGAATTGAGGCAGAACAACGTTCAGAACAACAACAAACCACTGAAGCTAAAGTTGAAGAAAAAATTGAATGGGTAGACTTGAAAGTTTATTCAGCGACAAGTTTAAGTGCCTTAGGCGAAAATGAAGCACAGCTTGATCAGCTTCAAGACGTGGCAAGTCCTGAGCTTGATTCGCAATTGGTCAATGGCTATGGCTTACCGATTCTTTCATTCCGTGTTCAAGAGATTGAAGAACCGTTAGAGGATGAGGCATCTAGTCTTTCCAGTCGTCAAAAACGTATAAGCGCATTAATTCAGCAGCAATTAGAACAGAATACTGAAACGTTGTATCAAATTGCAGAGCACCTAAAAAACTCAGCGCTCTTTTATGATGCCAAACTTGCACATGAATATCGTATGCATCCTGCTTGGATTGACCCTCATCGTGACTATGAGGATGAGCCGATAGAACAACAGGTCGCAGAAGCAGTACCGCGACTTAATCGTTTGAATATCCATATTATTTTGCCAGAAAACTTATTCCATAGCTGGGATGAAAGTTCAGCTTCAGAGTTGGTTCACCACTATCTTACTGAGCTGGGCATTCTCGATCAGCAATTTGGCACTGAATATCATTATTGGGGTGAGACAACCGCATATAAAGATTGGATTAAGTTGCTGAAAAGAACCCAACTTCTGGATTCTGAGGCATCACTGTTTATTGCAGTAGATTCAGAAATTGATCAAGAAACCATAGATGATCGGACGTGGATGACTGAAAAATATATTCCATCTGAGTATATCAGTACCTGTTGTATGACAAATACCCAGGTCGAATTGCAAAATTTACAAGCAATAAAGTATATTCGAATTGCTTTAAATTCTGATCAGGCATCTAAAACATTAAAAGAGTTGAATTTAGACCAAGCAGAACAGTTTGATCAAGAACAGCCCTTTGTCTTGGTCTTAGACGACCCAGCAGAGATCAAGCTGTTAAAGAAACTTGAACAAAACTTTGCCGAAACAGCGATTGAAGCGCATCATTATCTTTATAGTAAAAATAGCCTAGGCCATACCCAACCCTTAGCCAAAGTTTTTGGTTTTATGTTGAGTTTGCACTTTAAAGATGAGTTGTACGGTTATGTTTATAGTGCTGAACATCAGCAAACCCAAGTGCTTGTTGGGACTGAGTTTGCATAGAACTTACAGATAAATTTAGAAAGAAATAGAGAAAATGATACAAACAATTTTAAGCTATGCATGGCAGTACATCACAAACCCGAAACTGGTGATTGCGCTTTCGATTCTGGTGGCGATCGTTTCTTCATATAGTGTAGTGCCGCGTCAGTACTTCTTTATGATGGTTGCAGCTTACATTCTTGGATTGGTGATTTACGGCATCTATTGGTTGATCCAGCGCCGTAAACATGCAGAACAAGGTGAAGCATTGGCTGAAGCGATTCAACAAGACACCACTGCTGAATATGGAAAACAAAAAGATAAAGAAGAATTAAATCTGATCAATCAGCAGATGAAAGATTCGATCCAATTGATTCGTAAGTCTAAATTGGGTGATAAAAGTGGTAATGCGGCACTCTATGAGTTGCCTTGGTATATGGTGATTGGTAACCCTGCTGCGGGAAAAAGCTCGGCAATTTATCATTCTGGACTAAAATTTCCCTTTGAAGAGACCCATCAAAAAGTGGTGTCTTCAGGACTTAGTGGTACCCGAAACTGCGATTGGTTTTTCTCAACAGAAGGGGTCTTGCTGGATACAGCTGGTCGATACTCTGTATATTCTGAAGACCATTCAGAATGGTTAGGCTTTTTAAATATTCTGAAAAAGAACCGTTCTAAAGCACCGATCAATGGCTTAATTGTGATTGTTAGTGTGGCTGAGTTGGTCAGTCAAAGCCCTGAAAAATCGATCAAATTGGCGAAAAGTTTAAGAGCGCGTATTCAAGACTTAACTGAACGTTTAGAAATTTTTGCACCTGTTTATTTGGTCTTTTCTAAAATGGATTTGATTGCAGGATTCACTGAATTTTTTGAATGTTATGAATCTGCTGAGTTTGATCAAGTGTGGGGCGCGACCTTACCGTATGACTCTGAATCATCACAGAATGCCGTAGAACATTTCGAGAAGCACTACAATATTTTATATGATGGATTAAAAGGGGTAAGTACCACCCATTTAAGTCGCCGTCATGCGCAAAATATTTCGCCAAGTGTGATGACTTTCCCTCTTGAATTTAAGACCTTAAAACCTGTATTAAAAACGTTTATTGGTACTTTATTTGAAGAAAATCCGTATCAATTTAAACCGGTCTTCCGTGGCTTTTACTTTACCAGTGCTTTACAAGAGGGCGTGATAGAAAGCCCGATGACTGAACAGATTGTTGATGATTTTCAGCTGACTAAAATCCCCAACAGCGAACATGGTATTCCACAAAATTCAATTTCTCAGAATCATGGCTATTTCTTAAAAGGGCTATTTTCAGAAGTCATTCTCAAAGATAAAAACTTAGTCAAACAACATATTAACCCGACCACAAAACGTAAACGTTATTTGGCGTTTATTGCATCATTATTGGGTGTTTCCATCATTTTGGGTCTATGGGTATGGTCTTATCGTAATAACCAACAATTGATCGCAGATGTTCAGGCCGATTTAAATAAAGTTGTGCAAATGGAGCAAACTTCAGGTCAAGAGCTTTCAACCCAAATCGATGCATTACTGATTTTGCAACAACGTTTAGAGCAATTGGATGATTTTGATCAGCATCGCCCGTTGAAGTTTTCGTTTGGTCTATATCAAGGCAATGACTTAAAAGAAAAATTAAAAGCAGAATACTTAAAAGGGGTGAAACAGATTGTTTTAGCGCCGAGTCAGCAAAACATTGCGCAATATCTACAACGTGTAAAAGGCAATGAGCAGACGCTTAAACAAAATCATGTCAATGTAGAAATTAAACAAGCGTCTTCAACACAGATTGCATCAGAACCTTCTGATACCAATCCACAAGATGCCTACAATGCGTTAAAAGCCTATTTGATGATGAGTAATCCACAATATATGGATGCGAGCCATTTAAGTGACCAAGTCACACGTTTCTGGCGTTCATGGTTAGACACCAATCGTGGGCAAATGCCACGTGGCGAAATGATTCAAAAAGCTGAAAAAATATTAAGCTACTCAATGACTTTAGCCAATGATAAGAAATTTCCAGTGTTAGAGTCTGATGCACAATTGGTCGATCAAACTCGTCAAGTGTTGCTCTCTGTTGTACGTGGAATGCCTGCTCGAGATCGCGTTTATAATGAAATTAAAATGCGTGCGGCTGTTCGATTCCCTGCGGTGACGGTGGCACAAATTGTTGGTGAAACCAATCGTAATGTCATGCTCGGTGGTTATGCATTGCCTGGTATATTTACCCAAAAAGCATGGGATGAATATGTCGATAAAGCAATTGAAGAAGCTGCGAATAAGCCAACAGATACCAAAGATTGGGTGTTGAATAGTACCCAGTCCGATGATTTAACTTTTAGTGGTAGCCCTGACCAAATTCGTAAACAGTTAACCCAGTTGTATAAGCAAGAATATATTGCTGAATGGAAGAAGTTTATTAATGCTACTCACTATGCAAAAGGCACTGATTTTGTTCAGCAAGCCAAGGTCATGGATGTGTTGGGTGAGCCACAAAACTCTCCAATCCGTACCTATATTGACCGTGTTGCAAAAGAAACCAGTTGGGATAATCCAGTCGTTCAAGCTGAGCTTGCCGCACCACAAACTGGCTTTATTGCTTGGTTTAAGCGTAAAGTTTTAGGTCAGGGTAAAACGGATGATATCCAACGTGCATCCAATCAAGCACAAGGGCAGATTTCTCAACAATTCCAAGTATTCTACCAATTGGTCCGTAAACGTGATGATTTACAGAACAAATCACTGCTGGATGATTATTTACAGAATATGGCGCAAGTCAGAAGTAAGTTGAATGATCTACGCAGTGCAGGTGACTTTGGTCCAAGTGCTTTGGCCTTAGCGAAACTGACCATTAATGATCAAAGTTCAGTTTTCAACACCACTCAAAAAGTCGTCGATGAAAAATTGACGGTTGGTTTGGGTGAGTTGGATCAGCAAATGGTTCAAAAACTGTTAGTGAGTCCATTAACACAATCTTTTGACAGTTTGTTGACCCCAGCACAGGACGAAATTAATAAACTTTGGACCTTGCAGGCTTTCCAACCGTTTAGCCAAACACTTTCGCAAAAAGTGCCATTTAACTCATCTGGAACGATTCAAGCGACCAGTAGTGAAATTAGTCAAATTTTTGGTGATAACGGCAGCATTTCTAAATTTGTAAAAGAAACCCTTGATCCATTTGTTATTCGTCGTGGTTATACGTTGTCATCGAAGACTTGGAAAAACATGGGTATTGGTTTAAATCCTGAATTCGTGATGAATTTTGAGCAATATACCACCCCAATCAATGGTGCTTCTGCGGGAGCAGCAGGTGGTGCTCCAGTTGCAGCCAATCAGTCAAATTTCCAATTCTATCCGATCCCTAACACTAAATTATTGTCCTATACCATTGATATTGATGGGCAGCGTTTGGTTTATGAAAATGGCATCCAACAATGGGTTAACTTCATGTGGCCAAATCCTGGTGCAATACCGGGAGCACGGATTACGGCAATCGATTTAGATGGGCAAACCCATACTATATTTGATGAGCCGGGTGAATACGGCATCAATAAACTAATTGATAGTGCACAACGTAAGTCATTGAATGGAAGCTTTGAAATGACATGGGCAAGCAAACAAAACAGTGATTTGTTTGTGAAACTTCAATTCCGTTTAATTAGTGGTAATGCTTCAAATCCAATTGGTTCTAATCGTGGCTATGTTGGATTAAAACTGGTTGATCGAGTCACAAGCCCTAAAGCACCATTGGTTGTTGCAGCACAGGCAGCGCCTGTTACCGTAAGTGCAAACTCACCAGCGGCTTCACCATTTGGCGGTGCGACTGCACCGACAGCAGCTGCACCTAAGCCTCAGACAACTGCACCAGCAAGCCCAACTGCGGCACCTGCTGGCAATGTGGCAAATGCTGCTGGAAAAGGAGTGGCTCAATGATTCAAGGGAACGATTTGATGCGAGGGATTAAAGTATGCAAACGATAAAGTCTACACCGTTGTATTATGGAAAATGTCCCGCACGTGGTGATTTTCTGAAAACAAAAGGGCAATATTCATTGATTCAAGTGATTGATCAATGGATTACGGAAGCTTTAGAGCTTGCAATGCGAGAAGAAAATTTTAATCAAGCTTATGAATCATTAGCACCTTTAGACTTCTTTATCGCAAACCCTAAGGAAAGAATGTTTCTTGCGGCAAATATGGTGACCAGTGAAGACAGTTCTGGTCGTCAATTTCCAATGGTTTTAAGCCAGTTATTAGAAGTTGATCACCCCTTTCAAAACTTACTCTATGCGCCGTTTAAATATAAACCGGTATTGATTGATTTATTTCAAAAAAATCGAAGCATCCGAACCATTCGTGATCCTGAAGTATTGATCAATAAGCTGGGTGAAATTGATCATGAAATACAGGTCTTGCCTGAATTAAAAACGCAGGACTTTTTTGAAAATCATACCATGCATTCATTTGCACAAATGATGAAGATCACGCCGTATGAATTGGCGCAAAGTATGTTGGGTTTGGGCTTATTACTACAGCCTGTGCTTAAACACGGTACCAGTAAGTTATCTAAGGTGCTTATTTTACCGATTAATAATCATAATTATTGCTATGAAATTGCCGCATTTTGGGTCAACTTAATCGGACGTTTTTTAGAAAAAAGTAATACAGAGATCTTAATTGGTATTCTTCACCAAGAGTCTCCAATTTTATTATTTGGATTCCAAGGGGCAGATATCACGGCTTTAAGTAATATTTTCACTCAAAATATGCAAAATGATCATTGGGTATCTTTGGTCAAACCGCTATGGATTGATGCCTATTTGGAACAGAATGCAGGTCTAGCAGCACTTGAACAGTCTTTATGCGAACGTCAATTGAGTCTGGTTCAAGGCATGAAAATTTTTAGACAAACATTTATAGATGAATAATGATATGAAAAATAAACAAGTCAAAATATTGAAAAAATTTGCGCTTATTTCTAGCTTATTTTGTTCATTCAATGTGTTTGCTGCACCGATTGTGGTTGAAGGTGCTGTGCCGAATGACATGACCAAACAAGCAATCTTGGCGAAATTAAAAGCGGTTTATGGCGATGATCAAGTTGTTGATAAAATCCAAATTCGAGCCGTATCCGCACCAAATGGCTGGAGTGATTCGGTTACACGTGTGATTACTCCAGATTTAAAGAAGATTAGCCAAGGTAAACTCTCTGTACGAGGCACACAAGTTGAATTGGTTGGAAAAATGGGTGTGCAAACTGATATTCAGCCAACCACCAGTTTATTCCAATCTTTAGTTCAGCCACCTTATCGATTTAATTCTCAAATTTCAGTGAATGCTGCTGAGCAATCTGTGATTGATAATGCCCTAAAAAATCGAATTATTGAGTTTGAATCTGGCAAAGCTGTACTTACCGCAACAGGTACACAAATCTTAGACGAGATGGTGGTTGCATTAAATAAAGTCCAAGGTAAAAATGTTAAAATTGTGGGACATACTGACAGCCAAGGTAATCCACAGAAGAATCAGGATTTGAGTTTGCAACGTGCTGAAGCGGTGAAGCAGTATTTAACTACGAAAGGCATTGCACCGACTCGTTTAAGCACAGCTGGTCTGGGTTCAACCAAACCGGTTGCTGATAATGCAACTGAAGATGGGCGTAAAAAGAACCGCCGTATTGAGTTCGATGTTTTATAAATTTTTATTCCATAACAAAACAATAAAAGGTAGGCACTATGGCACTTCCATATATCACGTTAGGGTCACCCACGACAGGTGGTGGAAAAATTATTTCTGCACAGTCTTCTTTTCTGATTGATGGTAAAGCGATTGCATGTGTAGGCGATAAGGCGACTTGTCCCAAGCATAAATGTGTCGCCAGCATTGTTGCTGGTGATAATCATATGTTGGTGATGGGAAAGCCCGCTGCACAGCATAATTCACCTTTATCTTGCGGATGTAAATGTATTGGTGACCAGTCATTAACCGTCGGGCAAAATTAAATAGTTCAGCGTATAAAAAAAGCCCCATCATCCTGACGGGGCTTTTTCGTATTGGTTCGCTAGGTAAACTCCTGTTCTACCTCACTTCCTGATGTACAGACCGATTATTATTGTTTTATGTCTGGGAAACTTCCTGTTCCCTATGACTATAGAATAGGGGATTTGCTTCAAATTCCCTAGCCGTCAATGCATGCAAGTGATGTAAGCTAAAGCGTACAATGTGATTTTAGACATTGGCATATTGGATGAGTTTGTTTACCACAGACTTGACTGCTTTATTATCAAACTCATTTCCCTCAAAGGTTTCACTCTTACCACGTTGCCCAATATCTCGCAGTTCAATGACTGCATTAGAGTCAATCATGCCAATAAAAGCACAGACTTGTTTGATTTGATCAATTGAACGTGAACCGTTGGTACCGCCATAACTGACAAAAGCCGAAGGTTTGCTTTGCCATTCTTTATAAACGAAGTCGATGGCATTTTTCAGTACAGGACTATAGCCGTGATTGTATTCTGGGGTAATGAAAATAAACGCATCTCCAGAAGCAATTTTTTTCGCCCATTCTTGCTGTTTGGGCTGATCATAGATTCCTGAGGCGGGTGAATTTTTCCCGGCAAAGAAAGGTAAATCCCATTCTTTTAAATCTACAATTTCAACATTGAGGGTACTAAAGTCGAGTTTTTGGATTTCTTTAAGCAACCATTCTGCGACTTTAATGGCAACACGACCTTCTCGAATACTGCCCACGATGATTTGGATATTCATTTATTTTCATCTCTATTTTTTCTATTAAAACATTATGCGCAATCAAGGTCATAGGTACAGTAGTGATTTGTATATGATTTTAAAATTTTGAGTTAACAATAAGATTGATCAGGATTTGAATTTCCATTCTAATAAGTAAAATTTTAATTCTGAATCGATATGAAAGACGACATTGCACTGATTATGGCTTTACCCAATGAATCTAAAGGGTTATTTGAACAAGCAGGTATCACTGTCCATTATAGCGGGATTGGCAAGATTAATGCAGCCTATACGGCATTCGATGTTATTCAAAAAACCGGCTGTAAAATCATACTGAATTTAGGTAGTGCAGGAAGTTCTTTCTTTGATGCCCATGAGTTGATTGAGGTAAAAACCTTTGTGCAACGTGATATGGATGTTTCCCCACTCGGTTTTGATGTGGGCGTTACGCCAATGGATGAGCAGTTTCCACGCGAAATTCATTTAGAATCGTATTTTCGACATTTAGCGCAGGGTGTTTGTGGTACAGGGGATAGTTTTGAAACAGGACAACCCAAAGTGAGCTGTAACTTGGTCGATATGGAAGGCTATGCACTGGCTAAAGTCTGTAAAAAATTAGATGTGCGTTTAGTTTCGATTAAATACATTACAGATGGTGCAAATGACACCGCACATTTAGATTGGGAAGATAATTTATTATTGGGTGCACAAAAGTTGTTAAAACTATATCAGTCTATTTATTAAAGACTTAGTTTGTTTGAGTATTATATAAAGTTTAAAATTGAGTCTTGGCGACCATAGAACTCTATGGCCGTTTGCCAAAATAACCAATAAGTATATTGGATGATTAATTGCGCGGTAACACACCATATAAAGTCATATGGATTGTATGTTCAATTGCGCGTTGACACATACTTTTATTACGCAAAGTTTTACCAGTCACCATTTCAATTTGAGTACTAAAGTCTGCATAATTTTGAGTCAATGCCCAAATATTAATAATCAGCAATTCGGCATCGATTTGATCTGATATTTTACCTTGCGCCTGCCAGTTTAAAATCACTTTAGCTTTGCGTTTAAAGAGCTTTTTAAGCGGGCCTTTGAGGATCGGTAAAATATGTGGTGCGCCTTGAATCACTTCTAACGCGAAAAGTTTTGAAGCTTTAGGCTGAGTTCTAGAGATTTCAATTTTGGTCATGATGTAATGTGACAAAGCTTCTGTCGGTTCCAATTCTGACTCAAGCGACTGCAACGGTGCTAACCATTTCTGCATAACTGTCGTTAGCACTTCAACATATAAGGCTTCTTTATTTTCATAGTAGTAGAAAATATTGGATTTATGCATATCTGCTAATTGAGCGATTTCATCTAGACTTGCGCCGTTGAAACCATAGACAGAAAATACGTCAAGTGCAGCATTGAGCAGCTGCTGGCGTTTTTGAGCACTCTTTTTTTGTTCCATCGCATCTTTAATCGAAAAACTGATTATTAAATTGTACGGTAAAATGTTTGATTTGTGCACAGAAAGCAGCATTATTTTGGTATATTTCTGATAAATAATGATGAAGTTTTATTATTAAGTCGATCGTAGATCCCTATTATCTAATTTTGCACTAAACTGGAGCAAATCTTATTTTAAAATTCTGTCAGTTATGACTTAATATTTAAATTTTGTGACATTTTTTAGTATAAGGTTAATTTTTGAGTTAATTTAAAAATTAGATAATCTTAAATAGCATGATTTAATTTTCATTTAAGAAAACTGACTTGCTTTAAAATACCCAGCTCATTTTTAATCAATAGAAACAGTTGAAAACTTAAACATATTTGTGACAGCGAACATTTTCTATCCGATCAAAACGACAAAATATTCGATTTAATTATTCAAGATCAGCAACATGGTTCCGCAAGGTAAATATGTAAAGACAAAAATATTCTGCTCGACAATACCTTGCGTTACCAACAAAAGGGTCTTTTGTTGCTGTTCATGTCGCAAGCACAGCACTGAGTACCTGTTGTTCAAGTTCTGCAAATGCCACACCTTTTTGACGTGGACGTGGTAAATCGACTTGAAACTGTTGTGCAATATGTCCTTTATCCAAAAGAATAATACGATCTGCGAGTTGAACTGCTTCATTAACATCATGGGTAACCAGAATGGTGGTAAAGCCTTGTTCTAACCATAACTTTTCAATTAAATTCTGCATTTCTAGTCGCGTCAATGCATCTAAAGCACCTAAAGGTTCATCCAGTAATAAGACCCGCGGTGTATGTGACAAAGCACGAGCAAGCGCCGTTCGTTGACGTTGTCCACCAGAAAGCTGTGATGGCCAAAGTCGAGATTTCTCCTTTAATCCGACCTTTTCTAATAATTGCTCAGCTTTAGAAAATTGGTTTTTGGCTAGACCCAATTGCACATTTTTTAGGATACTTTTCCATGGCAATAAGCGTGGATCTTGGAACATCACCCGAATATCATCTGCAATGATCCCTTCACGGAAATTTAATAAAGATTTAAATTTGATTTCACCATAACTGGGTTGTTCTAAATCGGCAATTAAACGCAGTAGGGTACTTTTACCACAACCACTACGTCCCACAATTGCAACGAATTCACCCGCTTCAATGTTTAAATCTAAGTCCTCAAGAACTTTAACTTCGCCATAATATTTATGCAGTTGTTCGATCGAAATTTCTGCACCAATTTTTGCTTGTTGTTCTTCAACAATCTCGGTTGGTGCCACCAAGTCATTGGCATATTGGCTAATGCTTAAATCGGTCATATTAGACTCCTATTTTTGATAACCTGCGTGCCAACGCAATAGGTATTTTTCTAAAAATTGTGCAAATACATCGGCAAGTTTGCCTAAAAGGGCATACAGCAAGATACCCACTAGCACGATATCTGTTTGTAAAAACTCACGCGCATTCATGGTCATATAACCAATTCCAGATTGTGCGGAAATTGTTTCTGCCACAATCAGCAGTACCCAAACCAACCCCAGTGAAAAGCGTAAACCCACTAAAATTGAAGGCATTGCGCCCGGTAAAATAATGTCTTTATACAATTGCCAACTGCTTAACCCATAGCTTTTTCCCATTTCAATCAATTGAGGATCAACTGAACGAATCCCATGATAGGTATTGATGTAGATCGGGAAAAACACACCGACAGCCACTAAAAAGAGTTTTGCAGACTCATCAATTCCAAACCATAAAATAACCAATGGAATCAGCGCCAATGCTGGAATATTTCGGATCATTTGCAAGGTGGTATCCAATAAGTTGGATGCAACTTTTGATGAACCATTGAGTAGTCCCAAAAATAAGCCAAGTCCACCACCGACTAAGAGGCCAAGTAGCGCACGACCAGCACTGACTTTGACGTGCTGCCAAAGCTCACCGCTGACCAAAAGTGTCCAAAATGCAGAGACTACCGCTGTCGGTGCAGGTAAAACACGGCTTTCAAGCAATCCTGTTTTAGACGCAATTTGCCAAATGACAATCAGTAAAATCGGCACAATCCAAGGCAGCAAACGCTGCCCAATTTGTTTCGTTCCACGTGAAACGGCAGTGCTTTTGGCTGGAGCAGCATTGTTAATTAAGGCATTCATGCAGGCTCCTGTAATGGTTTTTTATTTTCTTCAGGGGTGTAGTTATTGGCAACGATTTCGCCAAATGGTCCAGTCAAATTAGGTTGCGTGAGTTTCTTGCGTGTTTCCAACGGCAGTAATGGGAATACCAGTTCAGCAAAGCGAATGGATTCTTCTAAATGTGGGTAGCCTGAGAAAATAAAGGTATTGATGCCTAAATCAGCATATTCTTGGATACGATCTGCAACAGTCTGTGGATCACCAACCAAAGCAGTACCTGCACCACCACGAACGAGTCCAACTCCTGCCCAAAGATTTGGTGATACTTCAAGCTTACTACGATCACCATTATGTAGTTCAGCCATACGGCGCTGACCGACGGAATCCATTTGTTTAAATTTTTTCTGTGCAGCGGCGATCGTCGCATCATCTACATATTGGATCAGTTCATTGGCGGCTTGCCATGCTTGTTCATTGGTCTCACGAACAATGACATGTAAACGAATACCATAATTAAGTTGACGACCTTTAGCATCGGCTTTCGCTTTCACTACTGCAATTTTTTCTTTGACCGCAGCAGGTGGTTCGCCCCAAGTCAAATAGGTATCAACTTGCTCAGCAGCCAATTCAATCGCATCTTCAGAAGAGCCCCCAAACCAGAGTGGTGGGTAAGGTGCTTGAATCGGAGGATAAAGCAGTTTGGCATCGTCTACACTTAAACGTTCGCCATGGAAGGTAAATGATTCACCGGTATGTGAACGTTTTAAAATTTCACGCCAAATCGTGGTGTATTCAGCTGCTGTTTTATAACGTGAAGCGTGGTCTTCGTATACACCATCACCTTTCAATTCTTGCTCATCACCACCTGTAACGAGGTTGAGTAAAACTCGACCATTGGATAGACGATCAAAAGTTGCAGCCATACGTGCTGCAAGCGCTGGTGTTGTTACGCCTGGACGTAACGCAACCAAGAATTTTAAATTTTTAGTCGCATCAATCAGGCTCGCAGCAGTAATCCATGGATCTTCACATGAACGTCCCGTGGGAATGAGTACACCTTCATAGCCCAAATTATCCACAGCTACAGCAATTTGTTTCATATAAGCATGGTCAACTTGGCGAGCGCCTTTGCTTGTACCTAAATAACGACTGTCACCGTGAGTAGGAATAAACCAGAAGATTTTCATTTCATTCATCCTTAGAAAAATATTATTTCGCCGTCCAAACGGCTTGTTTGATATCAATGCTGTTTGGAATAATTTTGAGTTCGCTAAAACGATTGGCCAGCTGTTGCTGATCTGCAATTACTTTTGCTGAAAGCGGTGCTGCACCAGAAGGTCTTGGGCGTCGCTCAATAAAAGTTTGACTAACTTTCGGTTTTAAACCAGTGCTTTGCCCGATGGTTTGCGCTGTTGCGACACGATTGGCTTGTACCCATTTATCAGCAGTATTAATTTGCTGGATAATGCCTTTAACTGCTTGAGGATATTTCTTTACAAAATCTGGCGATGCCAAATAGAAGGTATAATTCGGACTTAAACCTTGCCCTGAAGCGAGGATACGCGCCTGATCTTCGACTTGAGCAGAAGCAAAGAATGGGTCCCAAATCGCCCAAGCGTCGACAGCACCTTTTTGAAATGCAGCACGAGCATCAGCAGGGGTTAACCAAATCGGTTGAATATCTGACCATTGCAAACCAGCTTTACGTACAGCTTGTACCAATAAATAATGCGCACTTGAGCCTTTCTGCAACGCAATACGTTTACCTTTCAACTCATTCAGTTTGGTGATTTTTGAATCTTTAGGCACTAAAATTGCCGAAGCCAACGGCTTGGCTGCTTCATAGGCAATGTAGTACAGCGGTTTATTCGCGGCTTGGGCATATACTGGTGGGGTATCGCCAGTGACACCAACATCCAGAGAACCTACAGCAAGAGCTTCTAAAATTTGAGGGCCCGCTGGGAATTCATTCCAAGTGATTTTGGCATTTGGGAATTCTTTCTCATACAACTTTTGTTGTTTGGCGATTGCAAAATTAATAGAACTTTTTTGAAAGCCAATACGTAATTCTTTTACCGTTGGATCGATTGCCCATACAGAGGCTGAACCCAGCATTGCGCTACAGATCAACATCGTGGTCATGGCATGAGTCGTTGCATTGAACCTTGATGCTGTGTTTTGTTGTGCGATTTGCTGGGTCATATTGATGTCCTCTTTAACGGCGCTGTTGGCGAAATTAGTTCGCTAAAACAGCTGCTTGAATGTTGATTTTATTGGGAATAAGTTTTTGTTGATAAAAAGCATCTGCGACAGCTTGCTGTTTCTTTACCACATCGTTAGAAATTGGAGTCACACCAAAACCCATACGAGAAATTGAGGTATTCAAAATATCAAGTGGTAAGCCTGTCGGTTTTTCTAAGAGTTTTGCCGCATCGGTTTGATGTTGAGACACCCACTGCGTTGTCGTATTCAGTTCATTGACCACAATTTTTAAAACATCAGGATGTTGTTCAGCAAACTTACGATCAGCCAAATAGAATTGGTGGTTGTTGACCAAGTTTTGACCTGTCGCAATGACTTTGGCATTGAGTTGTTTTTCAGCAGCAGCAAAGAACGGATCCCAAATGACCCAAGCATCTACAGCACCTTTTTCAAAGGCAGCACGTGCATCAGCTGGTGGTAGGTAGACCACTTGAATATCATCAAGTTTTAAATGATTTGCTTCTAAAACTTTGAGTAAAAGATAATGTACATTTGAACCTTTATTCAAAACTACACGCTTACCTTTTAAATCTTGGACTGATTGAATGGCTGAATCTTTCGGCACAATTAAGGCTTCAGCCAAAGGTGCAGCAGGTTGATTGGCAACATAGACCAGATTTGAGTTTGCAGCTTGGGCGAAAATAGGCGGTGCTTCCCCAGATTCACCAAAGGCGACACTACCGACATTTAAACCTTCTAGCAGTTGAGGACCAGCAGGGAATTCAACCCATTTCACATTTACCCCTTTTTCCTTTAAGGCTTTATCTAAGTCGCCACGTGCTTTGATAATGGGCAAGACCCCATATTTTTGAAAACCGATATTTAAGGTTGTGGTTTCTTGTGGTTTAGAGCATCCAGTAAGCATCATGATGGTGGCAAGGCTAGCACTTATAAGGGTGATTTTTTTCCACGAAGGTTGAAACAAGCTCGCCATGAGTCACGATGCTCCTATAAAGTCAGAAAAAGGCATGAGCGTCAGCTTAAAAGGCTTTGTATTTTCAAAAAAATAAGTTTTTAGTGATTGCTAATGAAAAAAACAGATAAATAATTAACTGCTAAGCTTAGCTATAAATGAGAAATATAAAGTGGATATTCTATAAAAATATAATGTTATAAGAATTTGAAAATTATGATGTTATTTGTATTATTCAATCGCCATATATAGATTCCACCCTCAAGAATAAGAAAATATTCTGCTTGATGGAATCTATAGCGATAAGCTTAGCAGCAAAAGTGATAATTGATTGAGAATAAAAAATTCATCAATTTTAAGCAATTGATTTTTTAAACACCATCGAATTACGTTGATAGTTATACAGCGCTTGTCGCGCTTCGGGTAAATCATCAACATTGGCCAGTTCAAATCCATGCTCTAAGAACCAGTGTGCGGTTCGCGTGGTTAATACAAACAGTTGTTGAATACCCAATTGACGTGCATTTTCTTCTAGGAAATGCAAAATTTGGCTACCACGATTAGATTTGCGATAGCTTGGGTGTACGGCTACACAAGCAATTTCGGCCGATTGCACTTCATTGTCTGTTGATGGAATCGGGTAGAGTGCAGCACAGGCGAGAATTGTTCCATCTCGTTCAATGACGGCAAACTTTTCGATTTCATTTTCTAAACGTTCGCGTGAGCGATAGACTAAAATACCTTCATCTTCCAAAGGGCGTAATAGATTAATCAAACCGCCAACATCACCAATATTTGCCATACGAACTTCTTCATAATGGGCATCGGTGATCATGGTGCCATGTCCATCACGGGTGAAGAGCTCTTTAATCAATGCACCATCATCGCTATAGGAAAGCAGATGAACGCGATTTACGCCTTTTAGTGAGGCTTCTTTTGCATTGTGCAAATGCAAAGCGATTTCAAAATTTGAATCTTGGTATTTTTCAATATGCTTATCGAGTTGTTGCGGGGTAATTTCACGTCTCAATTGCCCATATTCATCCATTAAGCCTTGTTGATTGCCTAAAAAAATCAATTTATCGGCTTTGATATGAATGGCCGTTTTTGTCGCAACTTCTTCTGCAAGTAAGTTAAATACTTCACCCGTGGTGGAATACCCTGTAGGGCCAAGTAACACAATATTTTGATTGCCTAAATGGCCTTGAATGGCTTCAGTATCAATCGTGCGGACTTCGCCAGTGAGTTGGAAATCGACACCATCACGAATGCCATACGGCTTTGCTGTGACAAAATTACCTGAGACCACATCAATGCGTGCGCCAAACATGGGTGAATTGGCAAGCCCCATAGACAATAATGCTTCGATTTGTAGACGAATCGAACCAACGGCACTCATAACACAAGGCAGCGATTCACGTGTGGTGACACGACGATTGATATGGATCGGGCTTTGAATTTTATTGTGAAGCAAGTTGGCCGTAATTTGCGGGCGAGCGCCGTGGACTAAAATGAGTCGTATGCCCAATGAATGCAGTAGCGCAATATCATGAATAATATGCTGAAAATTTTCATGTTCAACAGCTTCACCACCAAACATCAATACAAAAGTTTTACCACGATGGGCATTGATATAGGGTGCAGAGTGACGAAACCAATGCACGTATTCTTGCGTTGTGCTTTGTATTGTTTCTAAACTGTCGGTTTGCATGCCTATCTCAGTATTGATGATTGCGATACAGCGATTCTAAACAAAAATAGTGCAAGAATAATAGGGTCTGCTGACAATTCGTCTATGTTTGCGACTATGCGGTTTTTTAGGTGATACGAGGCACGAAATACGAAATTTAGTCATTCTAAATGAGTAGATCGTAACGAAGTAGCGGCAAAAAAACACGCTAGTCCTGAAAGGTTGTAGCTAAAATTATCTCAGTCTGCGTTATGAAACTCGAAAATAGTCTCGCTATTCCCTTCGTTTCCTGCCTTGCCTGCTCAATTTTATTCTACAACGCAAGCCATTTATGAAATGTCAACAGACCCTAATCAATAAAAAAAGCACTCGAACGTGGGAGGACGAGTGCAAAAGGGTCATATGAGTGTTGCGATTCAGATTAGATTATTGAGTTAAAAACCAAATATTTTAAGGATTACTGTTCATTGAAATGACATAATCTAATCTTTTAATTTTGAACAATTTACTGAGGATATTTGCCTTTTTAGCTAATTCAATAATTAACCAGTTCAGATTAAATCTAATCGTAAAATATAGAGAAACTATGGAGATATAAATGAAAGTATGTAGTTTATTTATTTGCCCAATCAATTAGATTTTAATCATATTCTCAAAATATGAAAAAACCCAAGCTGAGTTGGGTTTAAAAGTTAAAATATCGACATTAACCAATCACACGAATAATACGATTATTTCGCTCATTTACCAGCACATAATCACCATTTACTTTATACCATTGCTGATATCTTCCAGGTTTAGGTAACTGGCGGTAGTTTTTATAATTGACATGATAACGCGAAGAATTGAATTGAGTCGGGAAGTATTGCCCTGAGCGCCAGCGCTGACTCGAATTTACTCGGTTGTCATAATGGTTGTTGTTATTCCAACGATTGTCATGTTTATGATCCCAATGGCTTTGTTGATAGCGATTGTGATCATTTCGATGATAATCATGCGGTGCAGCCATCGCAGACGTTGCAATCAGCGCACTCATCGATAAAGCCAGTGTCGTTAAGATATTTTTCATTTGATTCACCTGAATTGAACTTTTGTCCTTTGATGTAATTAAATTACTCAATAATTTGAGATAAACGGTGAGCAAGATTTAGGTGAATTGTGAAATGTATGAAGACTTGATGAAGAGACCCATTGAGGTTTTTCTTTTCATAAATAAAAAAGCCCAAAAAAGAATTTGGGCTGTAAATATCGTAGTTTGGATATTATCGAATCACACGGATAATATGGTGGTTGCGTTCATTAACCAGTACATAACGACCATCTACTTTATACCAGCGTTCAAATTTAGCCGGTTGATGCAGGTTTTTGTATATACGATAATCATTCACATAATAGCGATTGTCATGATAACGATCAGGTAAAATTACACCTTCTCGCCATTCAAATTTTTCATGTGATGCAACAGGGCGATGATTTTGACCATGATCCCAGTCAGCCATTGCTGAAGTAGCAACTAAGGCACTGAGTGATAGTGTGATTGCGCTTAGAACTTTTCTCATTTGAATCGACCTTTTCAGACGGATGCTTTATCCGATTATTCAAATTACACTTTAAGTTAAGATAAAAAATGGAGAAATATCATCTAATTGTCAATTTTATGGAGATTTATGGAATTTTTTAAAAACAGATTGGAATGATGAAATTTAGACAAAAAAAAGCTCAAACAAAAAGGTGTTTGAGCCTATGAAACCAAAATATTTAAAAACTACATCCCTCGGATATTCACAATATTATTATTGTCTGAGTCGACCAAGATATAGTCATTGTTGATCTTATACCATTGTTGATTACGTGAAGGCTTTGGAAGATTTTCATCTTTATAATCAACTTTGTAACTATTACCACGATAATGTTGTGGCATTACATAACCCATTTGCCATTTGTGCTGTTGCAAACGTTTTACACCACGTTCTTCACGTTCACGACGTTGTTCTTGAATGTTGTCATCATCATTACCACGATCACGATGATTGCGTCCACGATCTCCACGTTCGCTTTTGCCACGATCAAAACCATTGTCATTGTCAAAATGAGGACCTGCACTGCTGATCTGAGCCGTCAACAGCGTTGATAAAGAGATGGCGATGATCGCTAAAATCTTTTTCATAATCGTCCTCGCTTATTCAATATGTTTATTTTGACCTCACTACTGTACTGCTAAATTGCAGAGAAACTGTGAAGAAAGTTCAGTTTTTCATTTAAAATGACAGACATAATAAAAACATATTTCTGTAAAAGTGAAAAGAGTTATTGCAAAGCTTTGAGCTGTAATGCATCGCAGCAAATTTTTTTAAGCGGAATATGTAACTAAAAAATGTAAATATTTATGAAAATAAACTTGTATGCAGGCTTAGAGAGATGACCCCGCTATAAATTGAGCCTGAATGATTAATACCACTGCTGATTCATCTGCTTTAAACAATTGATTGCTTTGATCATCTCTTTAGCTTGATGGGCATCATCTAAGGCCTCAATAAACTGATTTGGGAGCTGTAATTGTTCGATAGAACGAATCATCTCTACTTTATGTTTTAAATCTTTCATAAAAAAACGCCTCAAATTGATCTGCTTAACTTGAGTAATACTATAGAGGAAGCGTTATTATTTAAGAAACTGAATAAAGTTATAGTTTTTATTGGATAAAACGATTTTGATGTGGGCTTTTATTAAATTTTTATTTTGACTCTGTGATTAATATTTTAAATGACAGAATCTCTTATGATTTTCTCCACACTTCGAAAAGCGTGGAGAAAGAGAAATGTCAACAGACCCTAATCTTGTGCGTCGATACTCTCACCATTCAATGCAAGACTATCATCTCCCATGAGGTAGAGATAAGCAGGCATGATGGCTTCAGGTGATGGTAAAACCTTTGGATCCTCATCAGGATAGGCTTTGGCACGCATAGCGGTACGGGTCCCACCTGGGTTGATACAGTTATAACGGATATTTGGATAAGTATTTTCTTTGGCAAATATTTTACTAACCGCTTCAATCGCAATTTTTGAAACTGAGTAGGCGCCCCATTGCGCACGTGCTTCGCGTCCTACACCAGAGCTGGCGAAAACGACTGATGCATTTTCAGATTTTTCCAGTAAAGGCAGTAATTCTTGGGTGAGCACAAAGGGTGCACGTAAATTCACCGCCATAACATCATCCCAGACTTCTTCTGGATAATGTGCCAACTCAACACGCTCGCCTAAGATTCCGGCATTATGCAAAATACCATCTAAGCGGCCAAATTGTTGCTCTAGAGTATCGACGAGCAGTTCATAGTCACGTGAAGAGGCAGTAGAAAGCTGCAAAGGAAGAATGGCAGGTTGCGGGGCACCAAGTGATTCAATTTCATCATAAATGACTTCAAGTTTATTGAGCGTGCGGCCATGTAACACGACTGTTGCGCCGTGTAAGGCGTAGCTGAGCGCAGCTGCACGTCCAATACCGTCTCCCGCACCCGTAATGAGGATAATTTTATCCTTCAATAAATCTGGGCGAGGTTGATATTCTGAATACTTCATGGGAGACCTCCTATAGTTGTTATGATGTCATTTAGGCTTTAGACGCAATGTCGTTACCCGATTAAACAATGTTTCTCATCATTTAGAATGATTAAATTTTATATGTCTTACTTTGCCTTGTTAGAAAAGTACTGCTTCTCGTAAAGCAAGTCGAAGTGCCAACAGCGCTATCTTCTATATAAAAACATTGAAACATCATATTCAAGATGTTTCAGTGTTATTTATCATGTTGTTGGGTAAGTTGAATGATTTTCTTGGGCTTTAACTATTCACAAGTTTTCGAATAACTTGATGTAATTCATCGACATTCTCTACGATACAGTCAGCTTGCCAAGCATTTAAATTATCTTTGTACTGTAATGGTAAATAACCATATGCTGCGAGGATTGTATACATTTGCGCATTACGTCCTGCATCAATATCGCGCGGATGATCACCCACATAGATACATTGTTCAGGTGCAATCTCAATTTGCTTTGCCGCCAGATACATCGGCTCAGGATCAGGTTTGGTCTGAGCGACATCTTCAGGGCAGACCAGAACAGCGCAACGTTGTGTGAGGTTCAATGCGTTCAATAATGATTCACTTAACCAACGTGGTTTATTGGTCACAATCCCCCAAGGGATCTGTTGGCTTTCTAACTCTGCCAAAAGTGGATACATACCCGCAAACAGATCTGTGTCTACAGCAATGTCATCACCATACTGATCTAAAAAGCGTTGGCGATGCGCTAAAAAGACTGGATCATCCACTTCAAGTTCAGGATAAACCAGTTTTACCATTGCACGTGCGCCCTCAGACACCTGAGTACGGACCAAATCCGCATCAACCACTGCGCGTCCTTCTTCTCGACACATATTTTGAATAATACGGATAAAATCCGCAGCCGTATCAATCAGTGTCCCATCTAAATCAAAAAGAACAGCTTGCATCAAACACCTTCATTCACAGTATAAACCATGTAATTCACACCAACATTGGGCGCAAGCCAGTAATGCTTTGTGAGTGGGTTATAGTGTAAGCCCGTCATATCTTTAAGTTTTAAGCCTGAGTTACGAATGTCATCTGCAAGTTCAGACGGTTTAATAAATTTATGATAATCATGGGTGCCTTTTTTCAATAAACGTAATACATATTCCGCACCAATAATTGCGAATAAATAAGACTTAGGATTACGGTTAATTGTTGAGAAAAACACATGACCATTTGGTTTAACTAACTTTTGACACGCTTGGATGATAGATGCTGGGTCAGGAACGTGTTCCAACATTTCCATGCATGTAACAATATCGTATTGTCCTGCTTGTTCTTCTGCGAGTTGTTCCACAGGAACTTGGCGATATTCAATATTTTGAACATTTTCCTGTTCAGCGTGTAAGCGAGCCACATTCAATGGTGCTGCACCCATGTCGATACCTAAAACATCGGCACCACGACGTGCCATACTTTCAGCCAAAATCCCGCCACCACAGCCCACATCAAGAATTTTTTTGCCTGTAAGACCATTGGCATGTTCATCAACCCAATTTAAACGCAGTGGATTGATTTGATGTAAAGGTCTGAACTCAGAGTGTTGATCCCACCATAAAGCAGCAAGTGCTTCAAATTTAGCAATTTCCTGTGGATCAACATTAAGTTGCGACATGCCGGGCACCTCTAAGTAAATTGTTTTAATCAAAAATTAAGTTCAGTTATGCTAGTGTTTGTTAACACTTCGTCTATTTATGAAATATCAACAGACCCTAGTGTAACCATAAATCCAGAAAAAGCGATGAATCGTGTAAAAAACTTCACAGAAGGAAAACGATTTTCCCATATTTGTTTTATAGTGAATGCATAAGCTATACGAGATGACTACGAGGACAATAAAGTCAATGAAAAAATTTATTTTAGGTGGCATGACTGCCATGGTGATGGCATTTTCTGTAAATGCCATGGCTGCCGATTTTGTTGCAGGTAAAGATTATACCGTGGTGCAAAACCCAGGAAAAGTTTCAGTTCCGGGTAAAATTGAAGTACGTGAGTTTTTTTGGTATGGATGCCCTCACTGCTTTACATTAGAACCGCATATGCAAGCGTGGTTAAAGAAGATCCCTAAAGATGTTAACTTTATCCGTACACCTGCAGCAATGAATCCATTATGGGAACAAGGTGCTCGTGCATATTATGTGAGTGAAGCATTGGGTGTACGTAAACGTACGCATTTGCCTTTATTCCATACCAATCATGCAGGTAATCAGCAAGTTCTACAAAAAGATGCTTTTGCTAAATTCTTTACTCAGTACGGTGTGCCTGAGGCGAAATTTAACAGTATGTATAGTTCTTTTGCGATCACTGCAAAAATTGCTGAATCAAATCAATTGGCACAACAGTACCAGCTTTCAGGGGTGCCTGCTGTTGTGGTAAATGGTAAATATGTGGTTCAAGGTGAAGATGGTAAAGTGACGCAAGTTGTTGACTATCTGATCAATAAAGAACGTAAAGCCAAATAAGCTTTGCTGTTTTTAAAACCCGCAATTGAATTGCGGGTTTTTTTATTGCTGATGATATAGAGGCGAGTTTGGGAGATAAATTAAGCTTTATCTCGGTCCCAATTTTCGATGCCTTTAAAAATTAAGCGGATTTGCGTTACCGATTGCTTTTTAAGCACCATTTTTTGCAACTCAAGTTCTATGCCTGAGTATTGTCGAGATAAGTTGATCCATGACATTGCCCAAGTAAAAGATAAATTAATCAAAATATTGGTGATCACTTTTAAATCATTTTCATCATGAAAATTTGCGATAACTTCAAACTTCTTTAACGCGTTGGCAAGGTCATCGTTTAGGAAGTCAATTTCACGGGCGATGGCTTTACGCACAACTTCTGAACCACCCCAACGTTCCGCGATCATAAAAATCCATTGTTGCGAACTGCTGTCTACAGCCTCAAAAAACAGCGCCATGCTGGTTTTGGTTTTCGCTTCAGGATGCGCTAGGCCTTTGCCTAATTGATGTAGGACATTCTTTAAATAAAGCGCAACTTGATCCACCAGCTCTTTGCCCAACTCATCCATATCTTGGAAATGGCGATAAAACGCTGTCGGAACCAAACCAACTTCACGGGCAACTTCTCGCAAACTGATACTCGAAAATGAACGACCCGATGTGCTTAAGGTTAAAGCAGCATCAAGTAAAGCCTGACGGCTTTGCTGTTTTCGTTCATCGCGTATCGACATTCTGGTATCCAAAGATTTTTGTTGTGATGAGTCTATCAAAAATAAAAACAAATTAAACGACGAATGTCAGTGTACAGGTGTTGACTGAATTTAAAAAATGATTATAGTGTACATATGTTCACTAAAAGAACGTTTGTTCACTCAATAAATAGCAAGCACAAAGAGGAACGTCACATGAGTAGCTATATGCATTATCAGCCAGAATGGGTTCGTGAGGATTTTGTCGATTTTATCGCTGAAAAAATCAATCCTGTTTGGGCTTGGAAAAAGGTAAAAGCCACGATTATTAAAACTCGTGCATTAAGCCCTGATTTTTATCAAATTCAATTACGTCCAAATCGTAATTTTAAGCATCAACAGTTTAAAGCAGGACAATCTGTTCTTGTAACTGTTGAAATTGCGGGTGTGCGTCAACAACGTAGTTATTCTGTGGTTAAATTTTTGAATAATGGCGATATGATCATTGCTGTAAAACAGCAGGGTAAAGTCTCCAATGCACTGAGCCAAATGGCTTTTGGTCGCATTGTTGAACTGTCACAAGCTCAGGGTGATTTTGTTTTAGCTCAAGACGCGTCACCATTGTTATTGATTGCGTCAGGCAGTGGAATTACCGCAATCCACTCTTTATTGCTTGAAGCACTTAAAGATTCAAATCGTCCAATTGATTTAATTTATTTTAGTCGTGATGAGGCTTTTCATACAGATCTAGAGCAGCTTTATCAGCAACACGCATTGTTAAATTATCACTATATTCACACCGCTCAACAAAAGCAGCATTTAACTGTCGAGTTATTGGAAAGTTTGGTTCCTGATTTCCAACAGCGTCAAAGCTATGCGTGTGGTGCACGTGCAATGATGCAAAGCATCAATCAAATTTTTCATGATTTGAATATCACAGATCGTTTGAAACAAGAGTATTTCCAGATTGCGGTAGATGAAAGCCTAGAAGCACAACCGATTGTTTTTTTACGCTCACAACAAGAGTTTGCTGCGAAATCAAACCTACTCGAAAGTGCTGAACAAGCGGGATTAAAGCCAACTCATGGTTGTCGTATGGGGATTTGTAATACCTGTACTTGTACCAAAGTGAGTGGTTCGACCAAAAATATGCTGACAGGTGAAATTGACCATGCTTCAAATACACAGATCAAATTGTGTATCAGCCAAGCGATAAGCCCTGTGGTCATTAATCTGTAAATTAAAACAATCATTTCAATAAATTTAAACAACTTCTCGGTCTGTTGAACCTAGGCGTAGGAAGTTGTACCCAAAATTCAGCTAAGGCTTCTAAAAATGAAGCGCTGAGGAGCAAGACAATGAATATGTCAGTTACTTTTCCAAACAGTAAATCGAAACATTTAAACCCAGAACAAACCGCAGAATTTGGTCGCCGTGTTGATGAAATCCGTCGTGAAATCATGGACAGTTTAGGTGAACAAGATGCCAAGTATATTTATAAAATCCGTAATTTTGTTCGTTATAGTGAAATTGCTTCACGTGCTATGTTGATGTTTGGCGGATGGATTCCACCTGTTTGGGTGGTGGGTACGGGATTGCTGGGAATTTCCAAAATCGTAGAAAATATGGAGCTGGGTCATAATGTTATGCATGGTCAATTCGATTGGTTAAATGATCCAAGTTTGAATGGTGCAAATTACGACTGGGATACCATGGCAACAGGTGATGATTGGAAATACACACATAATTATGTGCATCACACCTATACCAATATTGTGGGTAAGGATCATGATGTGGGTTATGGTTTACTCCGCGTTAGTGAATCACAAAAATGGGAACCGCGCTTTTTGTTTAATATCCCTTTAGCGATTCAATTGATGGTGTTTTTTGAATGGTATGTTGGCTTACAAAATTTACATTTGGAAGATGCGCTGATTTATAAGACAAAAACCTGGAAGCAGGTCTGGACAGATGCGGCAAAATTTCGTAAAAAAGCCCGTCGTCAAATTCTAAAAGATTATGTGTTTTTTCCTGTGATTGCAGGACCCAATGCTTTACCTGTTTTAGCTGGGAATGCCATTGCCAATGTGATCCGCAGTTTGTGGTCTTCAGCGGTGATCTTTAATGGTCATTTCACTGAAGATGCAGAGACTTTTGAAGCCGATAATGTGGAAAATGAAACCCGTGCTGAGTGGTATTTACGTCAGATTCGTGGTTCTAGTAACTTTACTGGAACAGACTGGTTGCATATTTTGAGTGGGAATTTAAGTCATCAGATTGAACATCATTTGTTCCCTGATATGCCAGCCAATCGTTATTCAGAAGCTGCTCCAAAAATCAGAGCTTTATGTGCAGAATATGGCATCAACTATAATGAAGCAGATTTCCTGAAACAGTTTGGCAGTGTATGGGTACGTTTAGCCAAATGCTCTTTGCCAAATAGTTTAACAACCACCATTACTCAGTCTTTACAAAAGTTGAAGGGTATTTTTGCTTAAACAAAGTTTTTGCGATGTGTAAGCATTGGTGTTGCTAAGGTACTTATTTTGCTTCATTCAACTTGTGCAATAGCTGTTTAAAATAGATCATCAATTGTTGTTAGAAGAACCTTATTGAGTTAAATAAGGTTCTTCTATTGCTTTTAATGCGATGTTTTAGATTCAGTGATTTTTAATTTTTTGGCTAAATTTCGAAAATTTTAAAACGTGGTTTGTATATCTATCTTTTTGTATAGACGTTTATTTAAGTCACCACATATAGATTTAGCGAGCAATTTCAAAAACCACCATCTTGTAACAAAACCATCTCTCTTGGATCTGTTATAATAAGTCGCAATATTTTTTGAATCCCATAAGGACAAGCTATGCGTATCGACCAACGTGCATTAGATCAATTACGTGAAGTTAAAATTACCCGTAACTACACCCGTTATGCGGAAGGTTCAGTATTGGTTGAATTTGGTCATACAAAAGTGCTGTGTACTGCAAGTATTGACAATTCAGTGCCACGTTTCCTAAAAGGTCAGGGCCAAGGCTGGGTGACTGCGGAATACGGTATGTTGCCACGTTCTACCCATACACGTAGCGACCGTGAAGCTGCTCGCGGTAAGCAATCTGGTCGTACTCAAGAAATTCAACGTTTGATTGGTCGTAGCTTACGTGCAATGGTGGATTTGAAAAAATTGGGTGAAAACACCATTACCATCGACTGCGATGTGATTCAGGCAGATGGTGGTACGCGTACTGCTGCAATTACGGGTGCTGCGGTTGCATTAATTGATGCTATGAATGTACTTCTTGAGAAAAAGAAAATTAAGCATGATCCATTAAAAGGGCTTGTTGCTGCGATTTCTGTCGGCATGTATCAAGATGAAGTATTGCTTGATCTTTGCTATGAAGAAGATTCTAACTGTCAAACTGACTTGAATGTGGTGATGACTCAAGCAGGTGAGTTTATTGAAATTCAAGGGACTGCAGAAGAAAAACCATTTACCCGCGCTCAATCCAATGCAATGCTTGAAATGGCTGAAAAAGGTATTCAGAAATTGGTAAAAAAACAACAAGAAGCACTTGGTTGGTAATTCTAAAATATTGATATATTTTTATAAACAAACGCATCTTCGGATGCGTTTTTTATTGCATAAAATTGTTTTAACCTAAGTCGCTTATTTATAAATTAAAACAAATATTTGATATTTATGATATTTTAAGAAATATTCATCAAACTGCCATAAAAACTTCACTCTAGCGTCATACCAGTTGTATTGACTATCCCTACCTTTATTTCATGGATAGGACAATGCGAAATTTTTTGCTGATTTTAGTGACCAGTCTGAGTGTCTTACTCAGTGCTTGTAATGATGATAATGAAAGCTCAACGACGAATCCACAGCCACCCGCTGCGTGTAAAGTACATTGCGCACCATAATAAAAAATAAGGAAATAGAGATGAACCGTCGTGATTTTTTAGTCAATTCAACAAAAACAATATTTGGTACAGCCGCTTTAGCCAGCTTTCCAGCCAGCATCCAAAAAGCCTTAGCCATTGACGCCAAAGTCGAAACAGGCACGATTAAAGACGTAAAACATGTCATCATTTTGACGCAAGAAAATCGCTCGTTTGATAATTATTTTGGAACGTTAAAAGGAGTTCGTGGATTTGGTGATCGTTTTACGATTCCGCTATCCGATAACCGTAAGATTTGGGAACAATACGATAAAGATAAGAATAAAATCTTTCCCTATCATTTAGACAGTACTCGCGGTAATGCACAACGTGTTAGCGGTACGCCACACTCATGGACAGATGGGCAATTTGCTTGGAACCATGGCCGTATGGGCAATTGGGTACAATATAAACAACCCCAATCTATGGGATATTACAAACAAAAAGAAGTTGAATTTCAGTTCTCACTTGCCAACGCCTTTACCCTGTGTGATGCATATCATTGTGCAATGCATACAGGAACCAATTCGAATCGTATGTTCTTATGGACAGGTTCAAACGGTCCTAAAGCTGCGGGTGTTGCCAGTGTTGTAAATGACTTGGACAGTATTGGTGCATCAAGCACAGGCTATGATTGGACAACCTATCCTGAGCGCCTACAACAAGCGGGTGTGACGTGGAAAGTTTATCAAAATATGCCAGATAACTTTACTGACAATCCTTTAGCGGGCTTTAAACAGTATCGCCGTGCCAATGAGTTATCCGGTAAACCTGTAAACAATGACAGCACGTGTCCTGCTTATGATCCAGCCATTGATGCAACACAACCATTGTATAAAGGGATTGCCAATACGATGCCTGATGGTGGATTCCTTGCTTCATTTAAAGATGATATTGCCAAAGGTCAATTACCTCAAGTCAGTTGGATGGTTGCACCTGCGGCCTATAGTGAGCATCCAGGACCATCAAGCCCTGTACAAGGTGCTTGGTACATTCAGGAAGTTTTAAACGCTTTGACGGAAAACCCTGCGATTTGGAGTCAAACGGTTTTATTGGTCAACTTTGATGAAAATGATGGCTTTTTTGACCACGTTCCATCACCAAGCGCACCTTCAAAAGATGCTTCAGGTGTGATGCAAGGTAAAACCACCTTGAGTGAAGAACAAATCTCATATGAATACGCTACGCATCCTAAAGCTTCAGCAGGACAACCTAACTTTACTGATCCTAAAGTCAGCAATGGTGTGGGAGTCTATGGTCCAGGAATACGCGTACCCATGTATGTGATTTCTCCGTGGAGCCGTGGTGGTTGGGTAAATTCACAGGTTTTTGATCATTCGTCTGTTATTCGTTTCTTAGAGCAACGTTTTGGCGTGCAAGAGCCGAATATTAGTCCATATCGCCGTGCTGTATGTGGTGATTTAACCACAGCTTTTGACTTTAAAAATCCAAATACAACCGCTATTTCGGACTTAATGGGTAAAAAAACCAAAAATGATGCAGATGCGATACGTAATGCGCAAGCGCTATTGCCACCGGTTTCCCGTCCTTTAAGTCAGGTCTATCCTGTTCAAGAGTTAGGAACACGCCTCTCTCGGGCATTGCCTTATATTTTACATAGTAGTGCGAAAGTTGATGTGGCAACAAAAACGGTGAAGTTAATGTTCTCTAATACCGGAACACACGCCGCAGTTTTCCATGTTTATGACAAATTGAATTTAGACGCGATTCCTCGTCGTTATATGGTTGAAGCAGGTAAGCAATTGGACGATGTATGGAAAGCTTCAAATGGACTATATGATTTATGGGTGTTGGGTCCAAATGGCTTCCATCGTGGCTTTGCAGGTGATTTAGTCAAGTCTGCACAAATAGAGGCATTGCCAGAAGTGCGTGTATGTGTTGAAGAATGTGATCCTAAACTCTATTTAAAAGTTCGTAATGACGCTGCGAAAACAGCAAAATTGACCGTGAAAGCCAATGCTTATCTACCCAATAAGACATGGAATATCGAAACGGCTTCTACAGAAAAGGAGTTGAATTGGAATATGTCTGATTTCGGTGGTTGGTATGATTTTACTGTAACAATAGAGGGCGATAGCACCTTTAAACGCCGTTTTGCTGGGCGTATTGAAACGGGTAAAGACTCATTTTCTGACCCTTATATGGGATTTATAGAATCTTAATTTTAAATAGCTGAATCTTTATAATTTAAATAAGGTGCGCTTTGCACCTTATTTTTGAGTTGATAGAAGACCACATAATTTGCGCAGACTTACATGATTAAGATTCCAATCATCTATTTACGTCAATAGATACATAAATCAGCTGAAATCCCTTGTTTCGTATACAGACTCTACAAATCTTTTCATTGACCGAAATTTAGAATATTTAAAATTTTAGCAAATGGCAGGCTTATGAAAATACTCATTGTTCTATTCGCTGTGATTACCTTTGTATTGATGGCTGGAGATCCACGCCGTGAAGATTTCGAAAGCAAAGAATTTGACGCAAAAAATAATGAACCGCAACAACATACTGAACAGCAGCATGATCAAGAAGACTCTGGAGAATCTTCTTGATCATTTGGATAGGACTAGTTTTCAGCTTTTGATTTTAACATCTGATAAGTGAAATTCTTACCATTTAGCACATCCATATTCATGTCTTTATACTGTTGTAGAATCTCTGTTTGATCAAATTCACAAGATTTTTGCGTTTGCGTGCCTGTCTGATGCACGGTCGTATAACAAGCACTCACTTTATTCACAAAAGCATAGTAAGGTGAAAGGGGAATATGCGCAGCTTCTAGTACTTTGGGTGCTAAGAAATGTGCTGCCACAAAAGGCCCTTTAAATTGCTTTTGATCAATCGGGAAGTTTGCCCAAACTGCAAGCGGTGTTTCAAAGAAGCGCACATCTTTTTTCTCAGCTTTTTCTTGCTCTGATTTAAAGAAGCCATACTCATCGTAAACGCTTTGTAAGTTGGGTAAATGGTCACCAAAGAAAATCACAATTGTTGGGCGATCAAGCTGTTTGACATGCTCAATCAGGGTTTTAAATTTATCGTCAGCACGTTGCATACCCGTTAAATACGTATTCAGCGCGCGTTTACTGTTCTCACTCACACCATCTTTGGTGATTTTAAAATGGTCTTTACCAAAGCGATCATCACTGTACATTGGATGATTTTCAACACTGATCGCATAGATAAATTGAGGTTTATCAGTATTTTTAAGCTGATTTTCAATGCTGTTATAAATCAAATCATCAGTAGCCCAACCCGCAGCATTGATATATTTGGCGCGGTCAGCCATGTTGATCATATTTTCAATTGAAGTAAAACGGTTAAAACCTAGATTTTGATAAACTGCGCTACGGTTATAAAAATATTTGCCGTTGTTATGCATTGCAGTTGTTTCATAACCCAATGTATTCAAATACATTGGTAATGAATAAGTTGGACGTTTTAATTTTGATACATAAGCCAGTTCATTATGATTTAAATAGGTATTTAGGCTGGTTAACACTTCAAACTCAACATTAGCAGTTCCTCCACCAAAGCTTGGAGACAATAAGCTAGAAACCTGATTTTTACTAATCGTTGGGGTGATGTTAGGTGGAATGCTTTTGTCTAATTTTCTGGCATCCCAGTGCGACTCGCTCATCACAAAAACGATATTTGGCAATTGTTTTTGTTGTGACGGATCATCTGATGCTAGATTCGATGTAGATTCTTCATCATGTTCAACCGCCATCGGTTGATAAAAAGCAGCAACTTTTTCTTCAGGAATAACTTGTGTTTGGAAAATTTTATTATTTAAGCCATCAACCGTTTTGGAAAAAAAGAAGGTCGAAAAACCTAAATATTTAATGGTTAAATGATCACCGATCCAGTCACCACGGGTATTGGGTAGATATTTTGCATATTGGCAAATTGAGTTTTTTGCCGCGTTGGCACAAGCTTCACTAAAATTATTTTTAAAATTCGCAGTGATAAAGAAGCCAAGGATAGCAAAAGATAAAATGCTGTTTGTCAGGAGGAGAGGCTTTGTCCCTAATTTCTCTTTTTTATACAGAAATATAAATAGTCCAATAAACACTGCAATTGCTACAAAGACCGCAATTTTGAGCATGACTGGAGAGGCGATAAAGGTTTCTTTAAATAATAAAAAATCACTAGGAACCAAACTTGCAGAAAGATATTGCTCTTTCTTGATATTGATAAAGCTCAGTAAAAAAATAATAAATTGACTGAGTAAAATGGTCGCAAAGGTTTTTCTTAAGATTAAATAAAATAAACTAATAAAGGCGTAGTTTAAGAGAATTGAAAAGCCATATTTATACAGACGTGGTTTTAGATAGATGTCACGTAATTGAAAGAAACGCGTGATATCTTCTTGGTATAAGAAAAAAGCAAATACAGATAAAAAAGCGACAAGTAAAAACAAAACTTGTTGTTTCAAAGTCTTCATTGGCCTAATTACAGGAATGTATTGGAAGCCAAAGATTATAGGCTTATTCAGACGGCTTTTCTATGTAAAAACTGCTTGTTTTGTAAGCAAAATTAAAACTAATCAATAAAAAATAGCAAACTAAAGCATCAAACTTGCCCAAAGAATGTAGATATCCTTTGGGCAATTTTTTTACTGGCTTACACGTTGTATCGCTTCATCATAAGTCGCGCTTGGTTTGTATTGATTGGACAATTGGTAATGTTGCTTAGCTTGGGCATAATCTTGGTTATTTTCATAGATTTTACCCATATTATAGTGAGAATAAGCTTTGGTATTGTTATTGGTTGCCAAAGCAATGGCTTTTTGATTTGCCCATAAAGCTTCTGAGGAACGATTGAGCTTTTGATAAGCAACAGCAAGATTACTATAGGTTTGGCCAACATTTGGATTGTAGTCGATAGACTGTTGATAGAGCATTGCAGCTTGTTCAATCTGGTTGTTTTGATAGGCTTTATCCGCACTTAAATTAAGTGTCTTGGCTCGTTTTTGCGCATCTGCTGAGACAGGAACGATATTTACCCGAGTTGTTTGATTTTGATAATTTGATACTGTTGAACCCACTTGGCTTGCGTTAACCGTGGTTCCTGAAATACGATTGATGTCTTGGATTTCACCTTCAGGACTAATGCGAAATACAGTCCATAAATTACCCGTTTGACCAGTTGGAATATAATAAGAACGAATCAGTGATTCCCCTGCATAGACCATGACTTTGGCTTGGCTATTGGATAAGTTGGCCGTAGTTGGTTGAGTGCGATCAGAATAGTCATGTACTGAATACACATAATATTGACCCTCTAAACGTTTATCGATAGTGACGGTTTCAGGACCATAAGAGTCGGTGTCATCCACATCCAGATTTGCAGCCAAACCTTGTTTACTGTCCCAATATACATGTTGATTTTTATAACTTAAGTGTGAATCGAGATCTAAAGGGTTTTGCCCCCAATTCAGTACAATTCGCATACTGTTGAGATCTTTGAGTACAGGACTTAAGGCGTAGGTCATGCCATCACATGGACATTTTGCAACCAGTGTTGAATAACCTGATTTTTTGATAATCAGTAAATTATCTGAACTGTCTATAGTATTACTATTGACTGTGGCTCGGCCGCTTGTATTGGTAGAACTTGAGGCAGAGCGCTCACCATTTTTTTGCAAAATTACTTCAGCATTGGCAATATTTTGATCTTTGACTGTTGCACTTAACACATGCACATTGACGGTGTCTGCATGGCTCAGGATCGGAATAATGGATGCGAATAGTGATGAATATAAAATATGTTTTTTCATTGTTTATCTCTTTTGTTGGTACACATAATTTGATTGTTATTTAGAAGATCTTTTGCATAAAATTAGCTGATTATTTATTGACTCATCGTTATATTTTGTAATAAAAAAGCAGTATATAGATACTGCTTTATGGCTCATATGATTGAGTGATTAGTCATTAAAACGCATAGATAAATCAATCGCTTTAACATCTTTAGTCAATACACCCATCGAAATATAGTCAACACCTGTTTGTGCAACTTGACTTAAATTCTCAAGAGTTATATTTCCAGAAGCTTCTAATTTACAACGCCCTGCAACATGTTTAACCGCATCAATCATTTGTTGTTGGCTAAAATTATCTAGCATGACGATATCTGCTTTGGCTTCAAGCGCTTGATTCAGTTCATCCCATGTTTCAACTTCAACTTCTACAGCTTTGCCTGGTGCGATTTGATGCGCTTTGGCAATTGCTTGAGCGATACCACCTGCAGCCATGATGTGATTTTCTTTGATTAAGAACGCATCGAATAAACCTAGGCGATGGTTTTGCCCACCACCTACAGCAACTGCGTATTTTTGTGCAATCCGTAAACCCGGCAAAGTTTTGCGTGTATCTAATAATTTGGTTGCTGTACCTTCTAGATATTTTACATATTCAGCCGTTTTGGTTGCGACTGCAGACAGGGTTTGCACAAAGTTCAATGCAGGACGCTCAACAGTCAGCAAACTACGCGCAGAACCTGCCAATTTATAAATGGTTTCATTGGCTTTAACCCAGTCACCATCATTTTTAAGCCAAGTAATCTGTACGCTTGGATCATAAGCCTTGATCAGAGCATCGACCCAAGGTTGTCCTGCCAAGACCATATCTTCACGCGAAATGATCGTGGCTGTCGCTTGCTCATCTTCTGGTGTGAGTAGGGCAGTAATATCAGCATCGCCAATATCTTCTTGGAGTGCTTGTTGAATATTAATTTGAATAGATTGTTCAAGCAAAGATTCAGGTATGCTCATGGATATCCCTATTTTAGTCACCCTTAAAAACTGAGCGATATATTAGCACTGTCGTTGCAAGTTTGAAGAAGTTTTTATTTTATACAGATTAGGATCTGTTAACATTTCATAAATAGTTTGCGTTGTAGGTTCAAATTAAGCACGAGACGTATACATCGTAAAACATGAATGAGAATAGTGAGACTATTTTTAAGTTTCGTAACGCAAACTGAGATGATTTTAGTCATAACTTGAACAAGAACAAAGCATTACTTTATTCGCAGTGAAAGTCGAAGCTGAGGACAAGAGTCTTTTTTGCCGCTACATCGTTACGAACTACTTATTTAGAATGACTAAATTTCGTATTTCGTGCCTTGTATCGCCTAAAAAATACTCGTCGTCGCAAACATAGACGAATTGTCAACAGACCCGAGACTACACTAAAATATTGAGAATCAGCTTTATTGAAAATAGAAAAATTCTGTAGGAATAAGATATGCAATCTGCACCAGAGTTTCAGGTCGTGAATGGTCAATTGATTGGCGCAAGACAAGTCCCATCTCCTAACTATAATCAACGCCCTGAAAATACAGAGATTCAGCTGATTGTGATTCACAATATTAGTTTGCCACCTTCACAGTTCGGTGGAGGTTATATTGAACAGTTTTTTCAAAATCAACTGGATTGGTCAGTCCATCCTTATTTTCAAACCATCGAGGGTATGCAAGTTTCTGCACATTTATTGATTTTAAGAACTGGTGAAATTATCCAGTTTGTTAATTTTAATGATCGAGCTTGGCATGCCGGACGTTCAGCTTATCTAGGTAAAGTTGAGTGTAATGACTATTCAATTGGGATTGAACTTGAAGGAAGTGATGATAGCGATTTTGAAGCGATCCAATATCAACAACTGGTTGATGTGGTTGCCATTTTGCAACACGCTTATCCAAAAACTGATCATCATTTAACAGGACATTCTGATATTGCCTCAGGACGAAAAACTGATCCTGGACCACATTTTCAATGGCAGCAGTTTAGAGAAAGTTTGAATCAGAAAAAAATTAAGATAAAACAACTGAAGTAAATAAGCGTCTGTTTATGATTTAACAACGCAATTTTAAGAATATTTAATTACAATAGCGACTTTATTTTAACTAGGTGAATACGATGGCGCTGTGGCGATCCACCTTTATTGTCAGTGCAATGACCATGTTGTCACGAGTCTTGGGCTTAGTCAGAGATATGGTTTTGCTCAATGTGTTTGGGGCAGGTAAGGATTTTGACACCTTTGTGGTTGCTTTTCGTATTCCCAATTTTTTCAGGCGTTTATTTGCAGAAGGGGCTTTTTCGCAAGCCTTTATCCCGGTACTCACCGAATATAAAACTACAAAACTGCATGCAGAAGTACAGATTCTGATTAGTCGTGTGTTTGGCTGTTTGTTAATGGTGATGTCACTGTTAACTTTGATCAGTATGATCATTGCGCCTGTGATCTTGTATGTCTATGCACCCGGTTTTCATAACGATCCAGCAAAGTTTGATCTGGCTGTAGATATGTTTCGTTTAACGATTCCCTATCTGATGTTTATGTCATTGACTGCATTTGCCAGCAGTATTTTGAATAGTTATGGATCTTTTGCCTCTCCAGCGTTTTCACCTGTATTACTCAACGTGGCAATGATTGCTGGTGCTTGGTGGTTAGCCCCGCATATGGCTCAACCGATCATGGCTTTAGGATGGGCTGTGGTTGCAGCAGGGGTTTTACAACTTGCGATTCAAATACCTGAATTATGGAATAAAAAATTACTGATTCCACCTAAAGTTGATTTTAAACATGAGGGTGTAGATCGAATTTTAAAACTGATGTTGCCCGCTTTATTTGGTGTATCAGTCACTCAGATTAACTTATTACTAAATACAATTTGGGCGTCATTCATGCAAGATGGTTCGGTGTCATGGTTATATAGTGCCGAACGGATGACCGAGTTACCACTTGGATTGATTGGTGTTGCGATTGGTACCGTGATTCTTCCGTCTCTTTCTGTGAGTAAAGCAGAACAAGATCAGGCCAAGTTTCGTAGAATGTTGGATTGGGCTGCACGCGTGATTGTCTTGGTGGGTGTGCCAGCCAGTATCGCTTTGTTCATGTTATCTACGCCGATCATTCAAGCGCTTTTCCAGCATGGTGCTTTTGATGCACGTGATACGCAAATGACCGCTATGGCACTGCAATGTATGAGTGGCGGTGTACTGGCATTTATGTTGATTAAAGTTTTTGCACCAGGTTTTTATGCCATTCAGGACACCAAAACACCTGTACGTGTCGGCTTAATGGCGGTTGCAGCCAATGCGATTTTAAACATTATCTTTATTGGTATTTTTAAATTGATTGATTGGCAAGCCGAGCATATGGCCTTAGCCATTGCTTCTTCAGGTTCAGCCTTGGTCAATGCAGGGATGTTATATTTTTATTTACATAAGAAAAATATTTTCCGTTTTGGTGCGCACTGGAAAAAATTATTTGTTCAATTTGCCATAGCCAATATCGTGATGATTTGCGCGCTATGGTTTGCTTTAAATTGGTATGATGGTACAGCTTCGCAATGGCTTCGAATTCTTGAAGTTGTCGGGTTATGCTTGGTCGGTATTGTGGCTTATGGTATCGCTCTACTTGCAGCAGGTTTTAGACCAAGACATTTAAAGCACTAAAATTAAGACCAATCAATAGAATATAAATGAGATAGCTTTTACTTTGAGCATCATTCAATCATAAGTGATGTATCTAGTGCATGGTGACAAGGATGTCACCATAGCGTTTGGGGAATTTAAATTCTAAATACAAGATACAGTACTGTAAGTTTGACCAAGGGATGAATTTACGTCTATGAAATGCGATAAGATTTTTTATTAGAGTATAAAAAACATCGCAATTGAGCGATGCTTTTTATTTTTAAAACTATTTCGCATTGAGACTAAGGTAAAACTTTTAATAGTTCTACATCAAAAATTAAGGTGCTGTTTGGACCAATCGCATCACCCGCACCAATCTCGCCGTAGGCAAGTTTTGCTGGAATAAAGAAACGATATTTCGCACCTTCTTTCATCAGTTGCAAACCTTCAGTCCAACCTTGAATCACTTGGCTAACTTGAAATTCTACCGCTTCATTTCGTGCAAAAGAACTGTCAAATACAGTGCCATCCAATAAACGACCTTCATAGTTTACAGAGACTTTAGATTTTGCAGAGGGTGATTTTCCAGTGCCTTGCTGTAAAACACTATATTGCAATCCACTTGGGCGAGTAATCACACCTGCTTTCTTCGCATTTTCTACAAGAAAAGTTTCACCTTGTTTGGCATTTACATCGGCAGCTTGTTTAAACTCTAGCATTTGTTTTGCTTCAGTTTGCTGTTTATATTGTGCGAGGGCTTTTGCCATTTCTTCATCAGTTAAGCTTGCTTTCTGACCCGTAGAACCTTCTTTAATCCCTTGGATAAAGGCATTTAAATTAATTTGTTTTAAGGTGTCGGCATTGGTACGTCCCATGACATAACCATAGCTATAACCCAGTTGATCTTGTTGGGAGCTTTTATTGTTAATCGGTGCTGAGAAAGCTGCACTACTCAGCAGACTAAGACTAAGCACAATAAGTGTTTTTTTCATAATTAAAATCCAAAAAAGGAGAGTAAATCTCTCCTTTTCTTAAATGTTATTTAACTTTAACAAGTTCAACATCAAAAATTAAAGTGCTGTTTGGAGGAATCGTGCCAGGAACACCTTGTTCGCCATAAGCCAATTTTGCAGGGATATATAAGGTTGCTTTACCGCCTTCCTTCATGAGTTGTAAACCTTCAGTCCAACCTGGAATCACTTGATTTAAAGGAAACTCAACTGGTTGACCACGATCATATGAACTGTCGAATACTTTGCCATCTAACAACTGACCTTTGTAATGTACCGTGACTTGTGAAGTAGCAGCAGGCTGTTTACCTGTACCTTCTTTGGTGATTTTATATTGCAATCCTGAAGCTGTTGTTTTAACACCTTCTTTTTTCGCATTTTCAGCTAAGAATGAGTCATTTGATGAAGCTGTTTCTTTGCTTTGTTGTAATTGCTTTTGTTGCATTTCTTTTTGGAAGTCAACATACGCAGCTTGTAATTCTTCATCTGTATAGGCACGTTGTTTTTTAGCATGGCCGTCACGAATACCGCTGATAAATGTATTCACATCGACTTCAGATGGAGTTTGGCTCGCAACTTCATAACCAAGTGCATAACTAATTTTTTCTACAGGTTTAGCATTTTTTGACATTGAGTGACTGTTTACATCAGCAGGATGTTGAGATGCATAATAAACAGGTACAAGTGCAGCACCACCTAAGATTACAGCAATTGCGATGGGTAAGGCTTTACTCATAAAAATTTCCAAATTTTAATCTTTTAAGAGGCTAATTTGATCATTAGCATAATCTACCCAAGCATATAACTTCTTCATCATAAACGATATAGTTATCTGATGAAGACAACTAAAAATATACAGTTATATTGATCAAAAAATTGACACAAAAAAGCCAGATTCAATCTGGCTTTTTTGCTATTTATTGGATATTAATCATCTTTGGAAGCAGTGTAGGCATAAGCATAATTATAGCCATAATTACCCCCTGCAGTTGCTTGGACATCATTGAGAATAATACCATTTACTTTGCTTCCTGCCTGTTCAAAACGATTAATGGCTAATTCTAATTCTCTCATTTGTGTTTTTGCATAACGTGCAACCACAAGGTTTACACCCGCAAATTGAGAAATGATGATGCCATCAGTTACCGCTAAGATAGGCGGTGTATCGATAATAATATGATCATATTGCTGAGAAAGTTGTTCTAATAATTCGCTAAAACGATCTGAACTGAGCATTTCGGAAGCATGATTATGATTTTTACCACGTGGCAGAAAATCTAAATGGTTTACGGTATTTGAATGAACAATACATTGTTCAAGCGTGCTTTGTCCTGCTAAATATTCAGTTAAACCAGGTGAAGTGTCATGACTGAAATATTTATGTAAATAGCCTCGGCGTATATCTGCATCAATGAGTAAAACTCTTTTATTTCCTTGAGCAAAAATTGTTGCAAGGTTTGTTGAGATAAATGATTTACCAATTTCTGGAGCTGGTCCTGAAATAGCAATAATATTATTTTTTGCTTTATTTAAAGCAAAGTGAATCGTGGTACGAATACTACGCAAGCTTTCAATCGCAATGTCTTCACTATTTTTAGCCGCAAGAATAGGAATTGATTTTTTCTTTTTCAGTAACTGTACACGACTTTCTTGAATTGGAGAGCGAGGCACAGTGGCATAGACAGGGAGATCAAGTTCATTTTCAATTCGGCTTGAATCTTTAATCCCTGATGAAAGCATATTACGCAGTAATGCAATAACAACACCAATAAACCCACCCACAAAAATTGAAAGAAGTAACACAATTACTTTTCTTGGTTTAATTGGATTAATAGGTTCTACCGCTGTATCAATAATACGAACATTACCAATTTCACCCGCTTTAACAATTTTTAATTGTTGGTAGCTGTTTAAGAGTGATGTATAGAGTTCTGTATTGACTTTAACATCACGATAGAGTTGTAAATATAAACGTTGAGTTTCAGGTAAACGTTTAATAGCCTGATTCAGCTCCGTAGATTTTTTATCAATTGCCGCGAGTTGCGCATTGATCTCTGTCATGAGCGGGTGATCAGGGGTATATTTAGCAGAATATTCAGCTTGTTTTTGCTTTAACTCGATCCGTATTTTTTCTAATTCAATATTCTGCTTTAACATCAACTCTGATTCTTGAGTAACATCAACAGTATTGTATTGTTCACGGAATCTATTAAATTTAATTTCTGATTCTTCAAGTTGCTGTTTTAGCTCAGGTAGTTGTTGGTCGAGAAAGCTTAATGTTTGTTTCGACTCTAAGGTTTTTCGTTCAATGTTCTGTTCATGATAAACTCTCAGGATACTGTTGAGAACCTGAGTAATATGTTGTTGATCATTCCCGATATAACTGAGGCCAATAACACCTGTCATTTTGCCTTTTTCAGCAACTGAATAATTTTCTTGCATCAGTTTAACAGCTGAAGGAAGTGCAAGTTTAGTGAGTGTGAAATCTTGTTGAAATGGGTTTAGGCTATTAATCTGAACAGACCATAATCCTTTATTATCTTGAGCTTGATTAAGCTGATTTAAATTACCTTTAAATACAATTTGATCTCTATATGATAAATTAAATTGCTTTTTATCTATAAATTTTAAAGTGAGTTTTTTATCATAATAATATTCTGGTATATCTAACCTTAAAACAGAAAAACTAGATTGATTTTTCTGAAAATCAACCGCTTTAGCATTATAACTGAGCTGGGCTTTGTCTTTGGAAACTAATTTATGTAAAAAAGTATCTGCATTATCTTGAATTTGAATATTTAAATTTAAATTCTGAATCACTTTGCCAAGTACAAGTCGTGAATTTAAGATTTCGATTTCGGCATCGGCTGGAGATTTCTGACCAATCCCACCTGCAACATCTTTTAACTCACCCATCAAAGCGGCTGAAGCCGCACTTTTACCATCTTCAACCTGAACCAGTGCATCAGTGGAATAAACAGGGGAGGTTACACGTAAATAGAGTAAGGCACATATTAAAGATAAAATGACACAAAGTACAATCACTTTCCATTGAGCGATTAAAGAGAAAAATAGCTCTTTTAAGTCAATCGTATCATCATTAGTTTTTAAATTTTGGTTCATAGGTAAACAACTAATTAAAATTTATAGATGTGATTGCCAGTCATTGGCATAAGCTTGGATATTTTTACATGTTTCGTCAAAAAAAGCTTGATCATGTTTGTATGGGTCAGGCACATTTTGACCTTGCCAGTGCCCTAAACGAAATACCTTGCCTTTAGCAAAAGGCCACTTCTGCTCAATATGTTGTGATTGGTTTTTGCTCATCACAAGCACGAGATCAGCTTTTTTGATTAGTTCCGCATTTATTTGTCGAGCAACATGGGAACGCATATCAATATTTAAGGCATCCATACAGGCAATCGCTTTATTATCAGCTGAATGGTCGACCATCGCAGAAAGTCCCGCTGATTCTATATTTAAATTTGGATGGCTTTGCTTTAAAAAAAACTCTGCCATTGGGCTACGACAGATATTCCCAACACAGACCACTAATATATTCTGGATCTGCATTTTATTTACCCACTTGATCAAATGTATATAAAGCACTTGAGAATGGAACAACTTGGTTCATGATACGTTGCCAACGAGTCAAACCTGTAGCATCAATATAAACAATATCATTTTTTTGCATCGCAAATTGATTCGCCAACGCTAAATTTCCTAAGCTACTTAAGTTAAGATGATAAATTGTAGATTGTTTTGTGCTAAGGTCGGTACGCATTACATAAATACGTGCAGCGCTTGCTGAAGTAGGGTTAATTCCCTCACTTTCACCAAGTACGTCACTCAGGGTCATACCTTGGTCACGGAGTGTCAATGCTTGGCTACGGCTCGACTCACCCATGACATAGAGCTTTTGATCTTGTTTGGTATTCACGAAAATAGTGTCATTGGATTGGATTAATAGTTGGTGTAAGGACAATCCTTGTTTTTCTAACTGAATTGTATTCAGATTATAGGTTTGTCCATTTCTGATCAGCTGGATATTGGTGGTATCACCTGTTTTAGTATCTACACCACCTGCTTGACCTAGTGCAGTATAAATACTAATAGGTTGGTCGTTTAATGTATATTGTCCACTACGTATGACTTGGCCATTGACAAAATAGCGGCGACCTTCATAAGACAATACACGGACAACAACATCAGGATGCTTTAGATATTTAGCAAATTGATTATGTAAAAAACGATTGGTTTCGGCTAAAGTTTTACCTGCAATACGCACTGAACCTACCAAAGGTAATTGAACATTACCATTTGAATCGATTGGATAACCTACAGCTTTGATATTGTTTGCATCTTGGATTGGTGGTGTAATTTCAGGATATGCCCAAAGCTGAATTGAAAGCACATCACCTGCGCTTAAGCGATAGGTATCTTGTTGGTGATGAAATAAAGAAGCAAGATCACTCGATTGGCTGCGATCAGAAATATTCAGACTTGGAATAGTAGTTTGGGTTAATTGTACAACTGAGAGTTCCGCACCTTGTTCAGTTTTATATTGACCTTGTTCAGGAAGGTCATAGGTTTGGAGTCCTGAAGTGATCGCACAACCAGAAAATGAAATTGAAATGGCTAAAATTGTAAACAGTGATGTGTACGGATACTTCACATTCAAAACCCTTATATTTTATATTGCGTGTTGCTTGGAATCTCATCTTGAATACGAATTGTATGCTAAAAAAGGTAGGTTGGGTATCTTATTGTTGGTGTGTAATTGTATTAAAACCGAAAAATAAGTGTGTTGACTTGTATCCATTTAATGATTTTTTAGTATTTAAAGAATAAAGTGTTTTGACCAAGTTGATAAGAGAAAGTGTATTAATTAGGTTAGAACCTTTTAATATATGAATTTAACTCAAGTTTAGATATAATATTTAAAGTGAATAAAAGCACTTTTTGTAATCAAAATTTACGTGCTTAAGTAAAGTTATATTGAAATATATTGATTAAAAAATGATTTGCAGGGTGTGAAATGAGAATTTTGGTTACTGGTGGTGCGGGTTTTATTGGATCAGCAGTTGTTCGTTATATTATTAATAATACAAATAATAGTGTGCTTAATGTCGATAAGTTAACTTATGCTGGGAATCTAGAATCCCTTAAAGAAATTGATCAAAATAAACGATATCAATTTTCACAAACCGATATTTGTGATCGTCAAGCTTTGGATCAATTATTTATAGAATTTAAACCTGATGTGGTGATGCATTTGGCTGCGGAATCGCATGTGGATCGTTCAATTACAGGTTCAGCCGCATTTGTTGAAACCAATATTATTGGGACATATCAGTTGCTTGAAGCTGCTCGTCAATATTGGAATGATTTAGCTGAGGATAAAAAGCAAGATTTTCGTTTTCATCATATTTCAACAGATGAGGTTTATGGTGATCTAGAAGGGACTGAGGATCTTTTTCATGAAACTACATCTTATGCACCAAGTTCGCCTTACTCCGCAAGTAAAGCAAGTTCAGATCATTTAGTACGTGCATGGCAAAGAACCTATGGTTTGCCTACTATTGTCACCAATTGTTCAAATAATTATGGCCCTTATCATTTTCCTGAAAAACTAATTCCATTAGTCATCTTAAATGCATTAAAAGGAAAAGCTTTGCCAATTTATGGTAAAGGGGATCAAGTTCGTGACTGGTTATATGTCGAAGATCATGCTCGTGCGCTTTATAAAATCGTAACAGAAGCTAAGGTTGGCGAGACTTATAACATTGGTGGGCACAATGAACAAAGAAATATAGAGGTTGTGAAAGCTATCTGTAAATTATTGGAAGAGTTAGCACCGAACAAACCAAGTGGCGTAGATCATTATGAAAATTTGATTACTTATGTTACAGATCGCCCAGGGCATGATTTACGTTATGCAATTGATGCAAGTAAGATTAAAAAAGACTTGGGATGGGTGCCTGAAGAAAGTTTTGAAACTGGTTTGCGTAAAACAGTTGAATGGTATTTGAATAACCAAGAATGGGTTGAAAACGTTCAAAGTGGTGAATACAAAAATTGGGTTCAACAACAATATCAAGCTAAAAAAGTCTAAGTTCTGAATTAAACTATGAAAATATTATTGCTCGGAAAAAATGGACAAGTCGGTTGGGAGTTGCAACGTGCTTTACAACCACTTGGAAACGTTGTTGCTCTTGATCGTGCTGCAAATGAAAATAACTTGATTGGTGATTTAGAGGATTTTGACCAAATTCAATATACTATTGAAAAGGTTAAACCAGCTGTTGTTGTGAATGCAGCTGCATATACAGCAGTTGATAAGGCAGAATCTGATCAAAATAAAGCAGATTTAATTAATCATTTAGCTGTAAAAAAATTAGCTGAGCTTTGTAAGCTTCAGAATTGTTTACTTATTCACTATTCAACAGATTATGTGTTTAATGGAGAGGGTGAGGAAGCGTGGTCTGAAAATGACCTGACTGATCCGGTAAATTTTTATGGTACTACGAAAAGATTAGGTGAGGTTGCATTAGAGCAAAGTGGTTGTTCTTTTCTAAATTTTAGAACATGTTGGGTATATGGTTCACACGGCAATAATTTTATCAAAACTATGCTGAAATTGGCATCGAGTCGTGAAGAGTTAAGTATTATCAATGATCAAGTCGGAGCACCAACAGGGGCAGCTTTGATCGCAGATATTACTTCTCAGGCTTTAAGATACTATTCACTTAGCAATCGGAATAAACAAAAAGAGCTGTGTGGACACTATCATCTTGCTGCTGCAGGCGAATGCTCATGGTACGAGTATGCACAGTTTGTTTTTGAATTGGCAAAGCAAAAAGGTCAAAACTTAGCCATTCAGAAAACCAATGCGATTGAAACAAAAGCATATCCAACACCAGCAAAACGACCATTGAATTCACGATTGAATACTTATAAATTGCAAACAAATTTTAAAATACATCTTCCTGATTGGAAGTTAGGTGTGGCGCAAGTTTTAGAGGAAATAATTTAATGAGCCCATTAAAACGTAAAGGCATCATTCTCGCTGGTGGATCAGGAACACGCTTATATCCAATTACAATGGGTACATCAAAACAACTACTCCCGATTTATGATAAACCGATGATTTATTATCCTTTATCTGTTTTGATGTTAGCTGGAATTAATGAGGTTCTGATTATTTCGACACCTGAAGATTTACCTAATTATGAAAAAATGTTGGGTACAGGTAATGAAATTGGTTTAAAACTTTCATATAAAGTTCAGCCATCTCCAGATGGCCTTGCTCAGGCGTTTATTTTGGGTGAAGAGTTTATTGGTGATGATAATGTTTGTTTAATTCTAGGCGATAATATTTTCTATGGCCAAAGTTTTGGCGCCCAACTTAAACGTGCAGCTGAGAAAACAGTAGGTGCAACAGTGTTTGGGTATTATGTTAATGATCCTGAGCGTTTTGGGGTGGTAGATTTTGATGCTGTGGGTAAAGCATTAAGTATCGAAGAAAAACCAGAACAACCTAAATCAAATTATGCAGTTACTGGGCTTTATTTTTATGATAATAAAGTGATTGAAATTGCAAAAAATATTAAACCATCTCACCGTGGTGAGTTAGAAATTACAGATGTAAATAATGTGTATTTACAACAAGAAAGGCTTAATGTAGAACTTCTTGGTCGAGGATTTGCTTGGTTAGATACAGGTACACATGACTCATTATTAGAAGCGAGTCAGTTTGTTCAAACAGTTGAACATCGTCAAGGCTTGAAAATTGCTTGTTTAGAAGAAATTGCCTTTAATAATGGTTGGATTGATGCTAATCAGCTATTAAATAGAGCTACTTTTTTCAAGAAAACTGGTTACGGTCAATATTTATTGAAATTGCACCAAGAACAGCAAAAGAAATCAAAAGCATAATTTTTAATTAAGCTTAGTAGCCTAAATAGAGAAGTGAAAATGAATGTAATTGAAACAAAAATTAAAGATCTTCTAATACTCGAACCTAAAGTATTTGGTGATGAGCGTGGTTGGTTTATGGAGAGCTTTAATCAAAAGGTTTTCGAACAAGCATTGCAAGAGCATGGTTTAGGTGTCCCTCAATTTGTTCAAGACAATCACTCTTTATCTCAAAAAGGTGTATTACGTGGATTGCATTATCAACTCAATCCTTTTGCACAAGGTAAATTAGTTCGAGTTGTTCAAGGGCGTGCATGGGATGTCGCTGTTGATATTCGAAAAGACTCAGAAACATATGGGCAGTGGGTTGGTGTTGAACTTTCAGCAGAAAATTATAAGCAATTTTGGATTCCTGAAGGTTTTGCCCATGGTTTTATTGCATTAGAAGATAATACTCAGTTTTTATATAAGGCAACAAATTATTATAATAAAGCGAGCGAGCGAGCAATTGTTTGGAATGATGAAGACTTGGCTATTGATTGGCAAGTAGACGGCTTGTTAGAAATATTAGTGAGCGAAAAAGATCAAGAGGCAAATCGATTTTCCAATCTTTAAAGTTTTGGGAATTTTAGTTAATACATTGTGTATGGTGTAGTAGTTTAAAAGATATTACTGTCATCCAAAATAGTTACAACTACCTAGAATTGAAATCATTTATCAAAAATCAGATTTTAATAGTTTATTTAGGTAGTGTGAAGCAAAGAGATTGAGGAAAAATGGAAACTAAACAAGTTCAAGAACTATCAGAGATGTTTAAAGGAAAAACACTTTTGATTACAGGCGGTACAGGTTCATTTGGTAACGCTATGATTAAGGGTTTTTTAAATTCACAGCTGAAAGAAATCAGAATATTTAGCCGTGATGAGAAAAAGCAAGAAGATATGAGAATTGAGTATAAAAATGAAAAACTTGATTTTATTCTTGGTGATGTTAGGAATTTTAATGATATAAATCAAGCAATGATGGGAGTGGATTTCGTTTTTCATGCTGCGGCCTTGAAACAAGTTCCATCATGTGAATTTTACCCAATGCAAGCGGTGCAGACAAATATATTAGGCGCAGAAAATGTGCTTGAAGCAGCTGCTCGCAACAATGTACAACGCGTTGTTGTTTTGAGTACAGACAAAGCAGTATATCCAATTAATACTATGGGAATGTCAAAAGCCTTAATGGAAAAATTGGCAGTATCTAAAGCAAGAGATACGCGAGTAAAAAATATAGACGCAGTTTATACCGCAACGCGTTATGGTAATGTGATGTGTTCACGTGGCTCCATTATTCCATTATTTATTAAACAAATTAAAGAAGGTTCGCCTTTAACTATTACTAATCCTAATATGACACGTTTTATGATGTCACTACAGGACTCGGTAGAATTGGTTATGTTTGCTTTCAGTCAGGGTAATCCAGGTGATATTTTGGTGCAAAAATCACCAGGTGCAACAATTGAAGTTTTAGCTCAAGCACTTAAAGAACTCTTTAATGCAGACAATGAGATTAAAATTATTGGAGAGCGTCATGGAGAGAAGCTGTTTGAAACGCTTTGTTCTAAAGAAGAAATGGCGAAAGCTGATGATTTAGGAGACTTTTACCGAATTCCTGCTGATTTTAGAGATCTAAACTATAGTAAATACGTGCAAGAAAATGCCCCAGCTTTACTTGATGACGAATATAATTCACATAATACGCATAGATTGAATGTAGAAGAGCTAAAAGAATTATTGCTCACTTTGGATTATGTTCAAGAAGAATTGAAGTCACATCAAGGATAATAAAATGTTGCCGCTTATAAAAACTAGTTTACCTGACAGAGATCTTTTAATTCCCCGCTTAGAGCAAGTTTTGTATAGTGGGTATATCGCTCAAGGTGAAATTGTTGAGAATTTTGAAAGAAAATTCGAAGAATATATTGGAAGTGGAAATACGCTGTCATTAAACTCAGGAACTGCGGCATTACATATCGCATTGATATTGGCTGGGGTTAGGCAAGGCGATGAAGTAATTAGTACAGCATTGACTGCTGAACCGACCAATGTCGCAATTAAAATGGTTGGGGCAAAAGTTCGTTGGGCTGATGTCGATTATGAGACTGGCAATATATCACCCGACTCGATTGAAAAAGCAATCAATGCAAAAACGAAAGCAATCATTGTTGTAGACTATGCTGGTATCCCTGTTGACGTAAAGAGAATTCAGGAAATTTCTGAAAAATATAGAATTCCTGTAATTGAAGATGCAGCACATGCAATAGGTGCTAAATTTGATGGCAAAAAAACAGGCAATCATTTTCCATTTACCGTATTTTCTTTTCAAGCAATAAAACACCTAACTACCATAGATGGCGGGGCATTGCAGATTCAAGATAAAGCCCTTTACGAGCGCGGTAAAATTATAAGATGGTTTGGATTAGATAAAAAGAAAACCAGATTAGATAATAATATAACCGAGCAGGGCTATAAGTATCATATGAACAATGTGAATGCTTGCGTAGGCCTTCTACAGTTGGAGGGAATCGACAAAATTGTTGATAGGTATATCGAGAATGGTAAATACCTTGATCAAAATCTAACAGGTGTACAAGGTGTAGAGTTAATTAAGTACTATGGTAACTCAGAGCCATCTTATTGGTTGTACACATTAAAGGTTGAGAATAGGGCTGACTTTATCAAAATGATGGAGGCAAATGGAATAGCTGCTTCTGAACTTCATAAACGCAATGATTTACATGAATACTTAAACGATAATCCTGTGGAACTACCAAATTTAGATCAGTTCTATGAAAAGATGGTACATATTCCATGTGGGTGGTGGGTCACTAAAGATGACTGCGATAAGATGATTGAATTGATTCGGAAAGGTTGGTAATGATTCCTATTTTTAAACCGTATATGCCAAATGATATTTTGCCTGAACTAGAGAATATTCTATATTCAGGTCAATTAGCATATGGAAAATATGGGAAACTATTTGAATTAGAAATAGCAAAATTTATAGGGAACCCACACCTAATTTCTGTAAACTCTTATAATCAAGCTATGCTATTAGCCTTGTCGATATTAGATTTAAAGCCAGGGGACGAGGTAATCGCCTCTCCTGTAAGTTGTTTGGCATCGAATCAACCATTTGTGATTAAGGGGCTCAAAGTTATTTGGGCAGATGTCGATCCAAACACTGGTTCTCTCTGTGTTGAGGATGTCAAGAAAAGAATCACTGCAAAAACAAAAGCAATATTTCATAATCATTTTTGTGGTTATTTAGGTGATATAGCAGCAATCAATCAGATAGCTAAAGAATATGATCTTTGGGTTGTTGATGATTGTATCGAAGCATTTGGCTCAGAGTATAATACTCAAAAAGCAGGAAATTTAGGTGCTGATTTAAGTGTATTTTCTTTCCAGACAGTTCGATTACCAAATACTGTAGATGGCGCTGCAATAAGTTTCTCTTCTAAAGAGTTATATGAGAAAGCAATTCTCATGCGTGACTATGGTATAGATAGGAAAAACTTTAGAACCTCAACGGGTGAAATTAACCCAAATTGTGACATCAGGTTAGAGGGCTATGGTGCAACTCTTAGTGAAATTAATTCATATATTGGTTTGAAGCAAATGTATAATTTGCCTAATTTGTTAGAGAAGCAGAGAAAAAATGCGATAGATTGGAATAATAAAATTCAAGAAATTTCATCTATAAAACCTCTAGAATTAATATCTGATACTCAGCCAAATTATTGGATTTTTGGTGTTTTATGTGAGGATAAAGCACAAGCACTACAAAATTTCCGTAATCAAAACTGGTATGCAACTGGTGTTCATATCAATAATAATATTTACTCTGTTTTCAATAATCTTGAAAGTTTGAACGGAGTTAATGAATTTATGAATAAATTTCTAGCTTTACCATGTGGTTGGTGGGTTAATTATAGTGAATGAGAATATTAAATGAATCAAGTTGATGTAACCGCTAAAATACATCCTAATGTTAAGTTGGGTGTATATAATAGAATTGGTAAAAATGTTGTAATTGAAATATTAGGAGATGACCCAAATCTTAGTGTAACAATCGGTGATAATAACATTATTAACGATAATACACGTATTTTTATCCATGGTAAATTTAGTATGGGGGATTGGAATGTATTGCATAATGACATGCTAATTCTGGCCGAACAACATTTATACATAGGTCATAACTGTTGGTTTGGTCAGAATACTATACTTGATGGCGCTGGTGGCTTAGTAATAGGGAATGGTGTAAGGGTTGGAATGTATTCGCAAATTTGGACTCATGTAGCGAGTGGAGAACAAATCGAAGGTTGTATATTGTATTCAAAAAGAGAAACTATAATTGAGGATGATGTCTGGTTAGTGGGCAGTTGTATTGTTGGATCTGGTCTTAAATTAGGTTGGAGAAGCGTTGCTTTAATTAATTCAGTGCTTACAAAAGATACTTTGCCAGATAGAGCCTATGCTGGCAGTCCTGCAAAGCTTATGGAAAAAGCTCAGTTTTATGTGGAAAAGTCACTGGATGAGAAATTTGAATTATTAAGTAGTTGGTTAAATGATTTTGTCATGATTAATAATGATTTAACTTTAGAGAAAATAAATTCACAATATTTGTTGTTGGAGAATGGTGTAACAAAAGAAAAAGTGATATTTTTAAAAGAAATACTTAAAGATAATAAAAAAGTAGAAAGTATTTTTTATCTAGAAGATAAAACATTTGTTAAAACAAACTCGTTGTTAGAGAGACAAGTATATAAATATTTGTATAACAATAAAGCTCGTTTTTTGCCTCGACAGTAAAAGGTAGTTTAATTTTAATTAAGAAAAAACTTATTTAATATTGGAGTTAAGTAATTAAAATGTTCCAGATTAAGTTAATAAAACATCAAGATGCAACAGGTAAAGATATTAAAGAAATTATTGATTTAAAATCTAAGCAATGGAGTTTTAGTTTAGATGAGCAAATGCAGTGGATAAAAAATAATATTAAAAATTCTGACTTCCATATCCTGTTACTTTTAGATAAAAAAAGTGTAGCTTATCTAAACTTAATAGATATTGAGTTAATTGTAAATGGCACGACTAGAAAAGGTTTTGGAATAGGTAATGTCTGTGCAATAGAAAAAGGTAAAGGATATGGTTTTGAGTTGATGAAGGAAGTAAATAAAATTATTACTAATTTGAACAAAATTGGCTTTTTATTTTGTAAAGAACCGTTGTTGAAATTTTATAGTTCTTTGGGGTGGGTAAAATTAGCATCACAGCACTATAAAATCAAAGGTGATAATTTAAACGTTATGATTTTTAATATGAAATGTGATAATAGTTTTTTAATTGAATATGATGGTATTATTTTTTGATTAAATTTTTTTTATTCATTTTAACTAATCAAAACATTAGATTAGAATCTTTTAATTTTGCATTTAGGAGATTTTGCAGTATGGTTAAAAGGTTTTCATTAAGTGAATAAAGTAACTAAAAATATTATTGCAAACTATCTAGGTAAATTATGGAGTTTTGTATCCATATTTATTTTCGTACGTTTATACATTGACTTACTTGGTATTGAGTCCTACGCAATAATTAATTTTTATACAGTAATACTTGGATTGTTAGTCTTCGCTGATGCTGGCTTAACAGCAACTTTAACAAGAGAATTAGCAAGAGATATCAGTATTGAAACAAAAGCCAACTTAGTTTATACCTTTGAAAGGATCTATATTGGCATATGCTTGTTACTTACAATTTTAGTCATAATTTTTGCGCCCTATATTGCTAATCATTTTTTAAAATCACAAATTTATCCTGTAGAGACAGTGGCTTATTTTTTACGTTTAATAGGTTTTGGTGTGACTTTACAACTTTTCTCAACATTGTATGAGGGGGGGTTAAATGGTTTGCAACATCAGGTTTTAACAAATAAAGTTAAAATTATTTGGAGTGCTTGTAGGGCAGGTTTGGTATTAGTGCCTCTATACTTTCTGCCTAAATTAGAAATATATTTTTGGTGGCAGATTTTTTGCAATGTAATTCTATTACTGATTTTTAGAAAGAAAATACATATTTTATTACCAAATTCAAATCCATTTTTTTCAAAAGAACTATTAAAGTCTATTTCTAAATATGCAGTAGGAATGATGGGAATAGCTTTAATTTCGGGTATCAACATTCAAATCGATAAACTTGTAATTAGTAAATATTTATCAATGGAACTTTTTGGTTATTACTCAATTGCAAGTTTGTTAGCCCAACTTCCAATAATGATTGTAACACCAATTATCATTGCAGTATTTCCTATTTTAGCATTGTTCGTATCTCAAGATGATCAAAACTCTATAGTAAAGAGCTTTCATAAATATTCGTTTTTAATAACTGTAATTGCAGCACCAATTGTATTTTGTATAGCATTGTATTCGATACCATTGGTAACTTTATGGACTGGTAAAGCTGGCATCGCGCAAAGTGTGGATTATGTAGTAAAGATATTAATCATTGGTGGTTTATTTCTATGTTTGCAATTAACCCCATTTTACCTCGCTTTAGCAAATGGTTCAACTAAGATAAATTTGTATACTGGAATTGTTGGACTCATTGTTATTATCCCGTTTATGATCTATTCGATAAGTCATTATGGTATGATTGGCGCTGCCATTCCTTGGGTGATTGTAAACATTGGAGGTTTTCTCTTTGTTGGATTCTATAGTGTTAATAAATTTTTGAAAGGACAAGTATCATATTGGTTGATTTGGGATATTTTTGTCCCAATAACAATAAGTGTGATGATAGGTCTTTTTATTGAGACAATATTGAGCAATATCAATGGTGAGTATATGTTTATTGGTAAATCTTTACTTATTGGTGTTTTAAGTGTTGTATTTAATATTATAATTCAAAATATGAAAAACCCAGATTATTCAATAATTGATGTTAGATCATTTTACGAATTGGTTAAAGGAAAAATCCTTAAATGAAGCCTTTGATAAGTGTAGCAATTGCAACAAAGAATCGTGAAAAATATTGCATAGAAGCGATAAAGTCTATTCTTAGATATAAAAATCCTGAGATTGAAATAGCAATTTCTGATAATAGTGCAACAGATGAAGTAAAAAAATTTGTTGAAGAACTAGATAGTATCGCTATTAAATACACTTACCATGGTGAAGATAATATTTCTTCGATAGAAAATTTCAATCGTGCAATGGAGTTAACCACTGGTCACTATGTGATGTTGATAGGGGATGATGATTCAATACTTCCCAAAGCCATTGAAATTGCACAATGGGCTAAAGAGAATGATATAGATTCAATTTGTTCAAAGGAAGCTTTAACTTATTACTGGCCTCATGCTTTAGACCAATATCCAAATGGATTGATGATAAGCCCTTCATCAACTGGCAAGATTACTAAGATTGATTTCCGAAAGCATCTCAATGAACTTTTGGAAAATGGTTTACAATTATATTTATTATATCCTTTACCTAAGACTTATCATGGATTAGTTAAACGTAGTCTAATGGAAGAGATCAAGCAGAAAGTTGGCCATTATTATGGTGGGCTAAGCCCAGATTTATATTCATCAATAGCAGTATCATGTGTTGCAAAGAATCATTATATTATTGATGAACCACTTTCGATAGCAGGCGTCTGCGCTAAAAGTACTACTGCGGATAATTTTAAAGGGCTTCACTCAGGTAGACTAGAAGGTATTCCTCATTTAAAGAATCGACCCAATTATAAATTCAGTGACAAAATACCTCTATATTATTCAGTAAATACAATCTGGGCAGAGTCTGGTTTAAAAGCTTTAGAGGAATTAAATGAACAGGAATTAATTAAAAAATTTAATATGCATAGATTAATGGCTCAAGCTTGGATACATAATCGTAAATTTATTGCCCCTATTATAAAAGAAAAGCATTACGAGCTAGTTAATAGGCATGATATTGGAGGTCTAAGAAATATATTATCTTTTTCTTTGGCTATTTTAGAGATATTGAAAGCAAAATTTAAACGCATTATTCTTGAAAAATTTAAGAAAAATAAATCCATTAAGGTTGTAGGATTGATTAATATATCTGATGTAATTGAGTTTTATGGGAAAGATAAAAAATAATGATTTATTATCTTTTTCCATATTTTTATATTATATCGTTTTCGTTGATTTTATATTTTAGTAATCTAAAGTCAGTGAAAGGATGGCAGATATTTGTTTTATTAATTCCAGCTATATTGGTTTTTTTTCTCAGAGGCAATGTTGGAACAGATACTTATTATTATTTGGGTTTATTAGATGATTATATGCATTATGGTGAAAGTTTAGTAAAATATGAGCCAGGTTTTGAGTTTTTAGGAAAGACTTTAACATATATAGGATTATCGCCACGAATTGCATTAGCTACAATTGGATTGATAACAACATTTATCCTATGTAAAACTTATGCAGCATCTAAACGACAAATGCTGGTATTTACTTTATTAGTTTTTCCATTATTTTTTTATGATTTTACAATGAATGGTATTCGGTATGGTTTAAGTTTTAGTTTGGCAACTGTAGCTGTTGATTTAATATACCGAAAAAAATATCGTTCCGCGACAATATGGGGATTGATTGCTTTTAGTGTTCAATACTCTTCATTGTTAGTCATTTTACCTTTTGTGGGTGCTCTGGTAAGAAAACGATATGTTATTGTTGTTGTTGTACTAATGGTTGGAGCTTTTTTAGCAAGTCCGGATCTATTTAGCTTAATAACAGACAGGGTTGCTGGTAAAAGAGATGCTTATAGTGAAGTGTTTGCACCTAGTATATTTTCTGGTTTAGCACCACTAATAACAGTGTCGTTAATCTATGGAGTTTTTTTACATTATTGTAGTAAGTCATACTCCAAACTAATTCATGTAATTTTTCTATTTGAAGTGTTGTCATATCTAATGTCTAAATTTACTTATGCTGGTTTAAGGTTTCAAGGTGTTTTTATGTATGCTATGATTTTGTATATAAAAAATAATATTGATTTCATGGAATATATATTCATTCGAAAAGTTATTTATTTTTTAATTATTTTAAGCTTTTTTGGAATATTAATTTTTATAAAAAATATTTTAATAATCGATCCTAATGATATGTCACCATTCTTACCATACACATTTTTTTGGGAAGAAAAAGGTATTTGATCAATGAAAGTATCAGTAATTATCCCTATGTATAATGCCGAAAAAACCATATTGAAGTGTTTGGAGTCAATTGTTTATCAACTACCAATAGATCAGTTTGAGATCGTTATAGTAGATGATGGCTCTAAAGATAATTGTGCTGAAATAGTAAAATATTATATAGAAAATAATAATTTTGATATTGGTTTAATCCAGCAAGAAAATAAAGGTGTTTCTACTGCACGAAATAGAGCAATTAAGGCTGCTAAATATGATCTTATTGCTCTTATTGATTCGGACGATATTTGGCTTCCAAATAAACTAAAACACCAGTTAGAAATAATGAGTCAATATGATTTGGATTTTATTGGTACCTTGCATAATAATATGAGATTAGGTTTTCCTTATAAGGTTCAACAGGATATTATTATTGTTAGTTTGCATAGGTTATTAATTAAAATGGCGCCTTCAACGATTACATCATTGTTCAAAAAAGAGTTGATTGAGAAAGCAGGCTATTATGATGAGAGCCAAAAGTATACGGAAGATGGAAATTTATGGCTTAGATTTAGTAAAATTGGGAAAATGGCAATATTAAATAAAAGCTATGCAATAGCTGGTGATTTTAAACCTTTATATGGTCATTCGGGTTTATCTGGCAACTTAAAAGAAATGTATAATGGTGAAATTAAGAATTTGAAAGATATTTATAATTTGAATTATTTGAATTTTTTTCAATTAACTATTTATTACCTTTATACTTCTTTAAAGTACTATAGAAGGTTAGTTGTTGTTGCGCTAAGACGGATTTTAAAATGAAGATTTTTTGGTTTGCTCGTTATTTTTTTTATTCCCTTTTTTTCAAAAAATCTGGATTTCCATGCTATTTAGGTAAACCTATATCCATTGTTGGTATTAATAAAATCAAGGTAGGTAAAAAAGTTCGTATTTATCCGCATGTTCGCATTGAAGTACATGGTAAAAACTCGATATTAGACATTCAGGATAATGTTGGTATTGCTCAAAATGTACATATTACATGTAATGGGAATCTTATAATTGGTAAAAATACAACTATATTAGCTAATGCTTTTATCACTAATATTGACCATGATTATAAAGAAATAGATGTGCCTGTCTTACAACAGGAGCATATTTTGAGAAGAACATTAATAGGTGAAAATTGTTTTATTGGAATAGGTGCAGCTATACAAGCAGGTACAATTTTAGGTAAACAATGTATTGTAGGTACTAACTCAGTTGTGCGAGGCACTTTTCCAGATTATTGTGTAATTGCTGGCAATCCTGCAAAAATTATTAAACAATTCAATTTTGATACTCAGAAATGGGAAAAATATGTTAATTAAGAATGTATTAATTACTGGCGGAGCTGGCTTTATTGGGTCAAATTTGGCTCTAAAGCTTGCTTCAAAAGGTTATTCAGTAACAGTGCTAGATAACTTATCTCCACAAATTCATGGTGATAACCCGACTCAGACATCGCCACTTTATTTAAGTATCAAAGATAAAGTTAAATTTATTCAAGGTACAGTTACTTCTAAAGACGACTGGGAAAAGGCACTACAAGGGCAAGATGCAATAATACATTATGCAGCTGAGACTGGTACAGGGCAGTCTATGTATGAGGTTGAAAAGTATGTAGACGTAAATATTAATGGTACAGCATTGATGCTTAATCTACTTGTAAATGGTGATTATGGTGTTAAAAAAGTAGTAGTTGCATCTTCGCGATCAATTTATGGTGAAGGTAAATATATTAGTAAGGAGTTAGGCCCTGTATACCCTACTCAAAGAACTGCTGACTTTATGGATCAAGGTGATTTTGAGGTTAAATACACGGGTTCTTCAGATCTTACTTTAGTTGCAACTGATGAAGACTCGAAGATTCATCCGTCTTCTGTTTATGGGATTACTAAACAAAATCAAGAGCAAATGGTTCTTACAGTTTGTCCAACTATAGGTATTGCTGGCGTCGCATTTAGATATCAGAATGTTTATGGACCAGGCCAATCACTTAAAAATCCTTATACAGGAATTTTGTCCATTTTTTCTACTCAGATTAAAAATGGCAATAGTATTAACATTTTTGAAGATGGGAAAGAAAGCCGTGATTTTGTGTACATTAACGATGTAGTTGATGCTACTATTCTTGGTCTTGAAAAAGAAGAAGCGAATAACCAAGTTTTTAATGTCGGAACAGGTGTAGCAACAAATGTACTTACAGTTGCTAATGAATTAGTTAAAAATTATGGTATTAATGTTTCTATCAAAGTTTCAGGTAACTACCGTTTAGGCGATATTCGTCATAATTATGCGGATTTGACTAAAATTAATAAGCTTCTTGGTTTTCAACCTAAAGTTTCGTTTGAAGATGGATTGAAAAAATTCGCTGATTGGGTAAATACTCAAGAAATCCAAGAAGATAACTACCAAAGATCTATTGATGAAATGAAAGCGAAAGGATTGTATAAATAAATGAAGAACTTAGGGCACCTAAAAGGGAAAAAAATCTTATTTTTTTGTGTACAGTCGTTTAATATGGAAAAAGATATTATTAAACAATTGGAGAAGCACGGTGCTCTAGTTACCTATTTTGATGAAAGACCCGCAAATAATAATTTCACCAAGGGAATGATTCGAGTCAATAGAAATTTTTTACAAAGAAGAATTAATAAATACTATCAAAATATTTTGAAATCGATTGGTAATGAAGAATTTGACTTTTTATTTGTTAATCGTGGAGAGGTTGTTCCTAAAATTTTTTTAGAAAAATTCATAAAATTACAACCTAAGTGTCAGCGTATATTTTATACTTGGGATAGTTTTGGAAATCATAGTCACGGTTTATCAATTCTAGAATATTTTCATAAAAAATTTACTTTTGATAGAAAGGATGCTGAAAAATATCAGATAGGATTTAGACCTTTATATTTTACAGATCGGTACCGTGGAATTTATGAAAGTAAAACAAGTAAAACCATTGATTTATTGTTTTTAGGCACTGCACACTCTGATCGCTATATTATTAGTAATCAAATTGCAGGATGGTGTAAGGAAAATAAACTTACTACTTTTAATTATTACTATATGCAAGGAAGATTAGTATATTATTATAAAAAATATTTTGATCAAAGTTTTAAATTGTTTGATTTTAAAAAGTTAAGTTTTAAAAGTCTAACATCAGAAGAAATTATTCGATATTATGATAAATGTAATGTAGTTCTTGATATTAGTCATCCTGGTCAATCTGGTCTAACAATGCGTACTTTTGAAACGATTGGGGCTAGGAAAAAATTAATTACAACAAATATAGAAATTAAAAATTATCCTTTTTATAATCCTCAAAATATTTTTGTATTTGATCGTAATGAGATTAAATTAGAAGCAGATTTTTTCTTCAATGAATATGCACCACTTAATAATGAATTGTATGAAAAGTGCTCAATTGATGGTTGGATAGAGGATATCTTCTTTGGTGATGAACTTAATTCATGGAATATTAATTAGTTAGATATGTTTTTAAGTTGTGATTTAACTTATTAATAACGCTATTCTGTATCAATATTCATAATTCATAGCTAATGATTTTAGCTTACCTAGATCTTATTCCTAAATGTATAACATTGAAGATAGCAGGGGGAAATGTGTTATTTTATTTATATTGCAATAAATTAATGCTGATTTTATGGTAAATTAGGTTGTGCAGATAATTAGTTTGATCTTGAATTTTCAATAAAAAATATTGTAAATTATGGGTTTAGAAGAGATAAATGAAAAGACTTGTTGATATCATTATTGCGTCAATAGCACTTTTATTACTGTCGCCAATTTTTCTAATTGTGGCATATAAAGTACGTAAGAACTTAGGCTCTCCTATTTTTTTCTATCAAGAGCGACCTGGTAAAGATTGTAAACAGTTTAGAATGATTAAATTTCGTTCTATGAAAAATGCTTTTGATAAAGATGGTCAGCCCTTACCAGATGATCAACGGATTACGCCATTTGGAAAGAAACTTCGTTCAACAAGTTTAGATGAAATGCCGCAGCTAATTAATGTTCTTATAGGTGATATGAGTATCGTTGGGCCACGGCCACAGCTTTCTGAATTTGTGGAACATTATACTTCCCATCAATTGCGTCGCCATAATGTTAAACCGGGTATGACTGGTCTGGCACAGGTGAGCGGACGTAATAATTTATCTTGGGAAGAAAAGTTTGATTTAGATGTACAGTATGTTGAAAAACAATCAACGCTTCTCGATTTTAAAATTATGTTTAAAACAGTTGAGGTTATGTTTAAAAAAGAAGGCATAGATTCACCAGACCAAGCAGTTGGTGCAAGTCGTTTTTCAGGTTCGGAAACGACTGATACCAAATCTACCAATCGTTAATAATGTTGTTAAAGTAAATCATGATCAAAAAAGCCATTCTTCCTGTTGCTGGATTAGGAACACGCTTCTTACCAGCAAGCAAATCTATTCCTAAAGAAATGGTGACTATTGTAGATCGACCTGCAATTGAGTATGTTGTTAAAGAAGCTATGGCTGCTGGAATTGAGCAAATTATTTTAGTGACGCATTCTTCAAAAGCATCCATAGAAAACTATTTTGATCGTAATTTTGAGCTTGAAACAACCTTAGAAAATAAGAAAAAATTTGATCTACTCAAAGAAATTACTGAAATTTTACCAAAACATGTCAGTGTGGTTAGTGTCCGTCAACCTCAACCATTGGGTTTAGGGCATGCTGTTTTATGTGCGAAATCTGTGATTGGAAATGATGACTTTGCTGTGTTATTACCAGATGTTTTGGTGAAAGAAAATAGTACAGAAAATGATTTAGCGCGAATGATTCATCGTTTTAATACATCTAAAGCATCGCAAATTATGGTAGAGGCTGTTCCTGATCATCTTGTGGATCAATATGGTATTGTAGATGTTGCAGCTTCACCTGTTGAGGGTGAAAGTATTGTGATGAAAGGGATTGTCGAAAAGCCTGCAGTTGGTAGTGCACCTTCAAATTTATCTGTGGTGGGGCGTTATGTACTGCCTGCTAAGATTATGCAGTTATTAGAACAAACGCCCAAAGGTGCGGGCAATGAAATCCAATTAACTGATGCCATTGCTGTATTACAAAAATTAGAAAATGTCGAAGCGTATCGTATGAAAGGTCAGACTTTCGACTGTGGTAGTAAAATTGGCTATTTAAAAGCAGTATTACACTATGCTGTGGAGCATCCTAAGTTGGGTGAAGAATTTAAACAGCTTATCAAAGAATTGAATTTATAATAATTGGATCTGATATGAATATTTGTGTATTTGGCACAACACTTCAAGCTGGCGTACTCGCTGGCTTGTTTGCTGAATATGGGCACCACGTGTATTGGTGTCCCCAAGTAGGCGCTGATCATCAATCCTCAGTACACTATCAAGATGAAGATTTAAATCAACTCATTCAAAAACAGATTAAGAACAATTCAATTCAATTGGTGGGGTTAAAACAACTTCAATTACAAAGTGAAGTTTTTGTATTTAGTTTTAATCCTTCTGAATTTGATCAAGCCAAACACTTGGCTGAAGAATTAAAACGTTTTCCAATCATTCATCCAAGACTGATGATCAATGGTTCTACATTCGGTTTACGGGGCACTGAAGAACTAAAACAAATTTTAGTGGCTGATCATTGGGCTTATTTGCCTGACACCATTCAAGAAGGTAATGCGATTCAAAGTTTTATTGACTTAAAGCAAGTGATTGTTGGTGTAGATCAATCTGCGACACAGCAGATTATCAAAGAATTATTAAGACCTTTTTTTCAGTTAAAACATCAATATTTGTTTATGCCATTTTTAGATGCTGAATTTACCAAGCTCAGTATTTCAGGCATGTTGGCAACACGCATCAGTTATATGAATGATATGGCGCAAGTCGCTGAAAAATTAAATATTGATATTCATAATGTTAAGCAGGGATTAGCATCTGATAGTCGAATTGGCGCATCATATTTATCTGCAGGTGTCGGTTTTGGTGGAGAAAATTTTTCCCATGATATTTTAACCTTAACTGGCACAGTGGCGGGTTCAGGGATCAAAAGCCAATTGCTGGATCAGGTTTGGAATATCAATGAACAACAAAAAGAAATTTTATTTAGAAAACTGTGGAATTACTATCAAGGACAGTTAACAGGTAAAGTTGTGGCGATTTGGGGAGCTTCTTTTAAAGAAAATACCTCGAGTATTGAGAACTCACCGATTCATGCCATGCTTGCAGCACTTTGGGCACAAGGAGCGATTGTTCAATTGCACGACCCACAAGCCTTACAGCGGGTAGCCAATTTCTATGGCGAACGCGCTGATTTGATTTTATGTCATGATCAATACCGAGCAGTAGAAAATGCACATGCATTGTGTTTATTAACGGCTTGGAAACAATATTGGAGTCCTGATTATTCACAACTTTTACAGAAAATGGCCCATCCTTTGATTCTCGATGGTCGTAATATGTTAGATCCAGATTTCGTCAAAGCACAAGGTTTTGCTTATCAAGGTGTAGGGCGAGTATGACAAATTCTATATTAGACAATGACCAAAGAGAGCAGCATTTAGTACGATTGCAAAATCTTGCTACACAACAACAGCAATTGCGTTTAACTGATTTATTTGAACAAGATCCACAGCGTTTTGACAAGTTCTCAGTACATTTCAATCAACTGAGTTTTGATTATAGTAAACATCGCATTGACCAAAATGCATGTGATGCCTTGTTTAAATTTGCAGATTCAAAACAATTAACACAATGGATCAAACGTTTATTTACCGAAGAATCGATCAATTATACGGAAGACCGAGCAGCAATGCATTGGGCACTGCGCTTACCGAAACATGATCAAGATTACCCTGAACTGGCTGAATTGGTACATCAACAATTAGATCGAATGTATCAGCTTGTCGATAAAGTCCATGCAGGACAATGTCGTGGTTCTACAGGTGAAGTGATTCAAGATGTGGTCAATATCGGTGTGGGTGGTTCTGACTTGGGACCATTGATGGTGAGTCATGCATTATCAGACTATAAAGTCAGTACTGCTAAACCATTAAAAGTACATTTCGTTTCAACTATGGATGGTAGTCAGCTTTCTGATTTACTACATCAATTACGCCCTGAAACCACCTTATTTATTATTTCGTCCAAGTCTTTTGGAACCATTGATACTTTATCTAATGCTCAAACAGTTCGTCAGTGGTTAGAAAAAGATTTAGGTACGCAAAACAGTGTGATCCAACATCATTTTATTGGGGTTTCAACCAAGCCTGAGAAAATGACAGAATGGGGAATTGCAACAGAAAACCAGTTCTTACTTTGGGATTGGGTCGGTGGTCGTTACTCGTTGTGGTCATGTATTGGTTTACCAATTGCATTGCAGATTGGTGTTGATGGATTTAAGCAATTGCTCGCAGGCGCTTATGCAATTGATCAGCATTTTCAGAAATCCTCATTTGAACAAAATATTCCTGTATTGATGGGTTTACTTGGAGTTTGGAATAATAATTTTTTAAATATTCAGACTCATGCCGTATTGCCTTATGATGGTCGTCTAAAATATTTTGCTTCTTATTTACAGCAACTTGAGATGGAGTCGAATGGAAAGTCGATTCAAAGAAATAATGAAAAAGTTGATTTAAAAACCTGCCCAATTGTCTGGGGCGAAGTGGGTCCAAATGCACAACATGCTTTTTATCAGCTCTTGCATCAAGGAACCCACGCAGTCAGTTGTGATTTTATTGCGCCGGTGCAACGTTATAATTCGAATCAATTTACCTATGCTGAAAGTGCAGAATCCTTAATTGAGCAACATCATTTGGCTTTATCCAATTGTTTGGCACAGTCGCGATTATTGGCTTTTGGTAACACAGCATTAAATGCCAATGAATTATCAGACCTACCTGTATATAAGCAATATGAAGGTAACCAACCAAGTTCGACATTGTTGTTACAAGAACTGAGCCCCTATAGTTTAGGGATGCTGATCGCATTGTATGAACATAAAGTATATGTGCAATCAGTCATTTGGAATATTAATCCATTTGATCAATGGGGCGTTGAAAAAGGCAAAGAAATTGCCAATCAATTACTTCCTATTCTCAATGGTAAAGAAAAAGACGTATCTCAACTGGATGCCTCAACACAAGGTTTAATTAAGATCTTGCTGGGCAAAGAGTAGATACTGGAAAAATTTATGGCAAATATTTTAGTAACAGGTGGTGCGGGTTATATTGGATCACATACTTGTGTGGAGTTACTAGAGGCTGGGCATGAGGTTATTGTTCTAGACAATCTATCAAATAGCTCTGAAGAATCATTAAAGCGTGTCCAAGAGTTGACTGGAAAAACACTAAAATTTATTCAAGGTGATATTCGCTATCAAAAAGATTTAGATCAAGTTTTTTTAAGCAATAAAATCGATGCTGTGATTCATTTTGCAGGTTTAAAAGCAGTGGGTGAAAGTCAACAAATTCCACTGACTTACTTTGATCATAATATTGCGGGATCTGTACAGTTGGTACAAGCGATGCAACGCGCGGGTGTCTTTAATTTAGTTTTTAGTTCATCTGCAACAGTTTACGGAGAAAGCAATTCTTCCCCTTATCAGGAGGATATGCAACTAGGTCTACCGAATAATAATTATGGTCATACCAAGCTAATCGTTGAGCAATTATTGGAAAAACTATCAATTGCGGATAAGCACTGGTCGATTGCACTATTGCGTTATTTTAATCCTGTTGGTGCGCATAAGAGCGGTCGTATTGGCGAAGATCCATCAGGTATTCCAAATAATCTTATGCCTTATTTGACTCAAGTCGCTGTAGGTCGTAGAGAAAAGCTTTCTATTTTTGGAAATGATTACCCAACTCAAGATGGAACATGTGAAAGAGATTTTATTCATGTTGTCGATTTAGCAAAAGCACATGTTTTAGCTGTTGAAAATAGAATAAAAAGCCAAGGGTGTCGTGCTTGGAATATTGGGACTGGTCAGCCTATTTCAGTACTACAAATTAAGAGTACTTTTGAAAAAATAAATAATATCAGTATAAATTCAGAATTTGTAAGCCGACGAGCTGGTGATTTGCCGAGTTTTTATGCTAATGCATTGCGAGCTAATATAGAATTAGGTTGGACGCCAAAATATACTTTAGAAGATATGTTGGCAGACAGTTGGAATTGGCAAAAACAAAATCCAACAGGCTATCAAGCATAAATTTAACAGTAAAAAATAGGCGCATTAAGCGCCTATTTTTTATCGCCATTTAAAACTAACCCTGAATCAACTGAGTTAACTCATCTACATAATCTTGCATTGGTTTTGGATTTTTATCTGCACGGCTTTCAATATTTAAGCGTAATAATGGCTCGGTATTGGATGCACGGACATTTAAACGCCATGCACCAAAATCAAGGCTAACGCCGTCTGTTTGATCAATTGCAGGGTTTAAATCAGCAAAATGATCGAAGATTTTTTGAATGGTTTTTTGCGTATCTTCAACTTTAAAGTTGATTTCACCGCTACACGGGAAACGTTCAATCATCCCTTCGACCAGGCTGGATAACGATTGTTGAGTTTCTGATACCACTAAAATCGCCAATAACCAAGGGATCATTCCGCTGTCACAGTAAGCAAAATCACGGAAATAGTGATGTGCACTCATCTCTCCGCCATAAGCTGCATTGTGTTCACGCATCACATCTTTAATAAAAGCATGCCCAGATTTAGATTGAACGGCAATACCATTATATTGCTCAATGATATCCAGTGTATTCCAGACTAGGCGAGGATCATGTACGATTTTTTCACCAGCTTGTTTTAATAAGAAGGCTTGGGCTAATAATCCGACTATATAATAGCCTTCAATAAATTGCCCTTTTTCGTCGAATAAGAAACAACGGTCAAAGTCACCATCCCACGCAATTCCCATATCCGCATGGTGTATTAAAACTGCATTGCGGGTGCTATCTCGATTTTCCACCAAGATTGGATTAGGAATACCATTTGGGAAAGTACCATCTGGATGATTATGGATTTTAATAAACTCTACTGGGATATTGAACGCTTTGAATTTTTCTTCGATTGCGTCAACAACATGACCTGCTGCGCCATTGCCCGCATTCATCACCAGTTTAAGCGGGCGGATTTTGCTCGGATCAATATAGGTGAGTAGGTGTTCAATAAATTCAGGGAGGATATTATATTTTTGAGTTGTACCCTTTTTCTCAACTTCAATGAACTGTTCAGATTCAGCCAACGATTGGATATCTTTTAGTCCCGTATCTGCACTGATTGGTCGAGCATTTTCACGAACCAATTTCATACCATTGTAATCCATCGGGTTATGGCTTGCTGTGATTTCAATACCACCCTGAACATCGAGATGAAAAGCAGCAAAGTAAACTTCTTCTGTTCCCGTCATGCCAAGATCAAGAACATCTACCCCAGCATCATTTAAACCACGAATCGTTGCTTGTTTTAACGCTTCGCTGGTTAAACGGACATCACAACCAATGACAACAGTTTTGGGTTGATAGATTTGACCATAAGCACGGCCTACTTTATAAGCGATTTCTTCATTTAGCTCTGTGCCAAGTTTGCCTCGAATATCATAGGCTTTAAAACAAGTCAGTTTATTCATGTTCATCTTTATATTGTTGAAGGTTGGCTGGTAGTGAAACATCATTTTAACCTTAAAGTGTATAAGAAATTATATTGGAAGATGTAAATTTAATTTGAAGAATAAAATTGAATACGTTTCGATTACACCAAGCTTATTTTTAATAATGTATTGGATCATCGGTCATGATTTGCATATTGTGGATTTACAGCTTTTGAGATGATTTATGTGTAATTTTATAATTCATGTGATAATAGTCACATTTTTTCACTGTTAGTATTTGAATTTAAAATATTTTATTAAAGAAATTTAACTTTAAAAAGTACAAATAAGCATTTGATTAGGTTTTATAATGTGTAGAATAGAAATGAGGTAGGGAAATAATTCAAAATAATTCAATACCGATAATTAAAAGCTTTTCTAGGTGCCATTCGCGAATGTTAATAGCAAAAAAGCCCACTATATTGTTAAAAAGTTTGAGTGCTGTGAGTTTATTGGTTCTATTGCAGAACAATGGTTATACACAAGAAACAAGCTACTTAAAAAATATCAAAGAAGGTGTGACCGGGTTTATAAAACCCAAGGATGATCAGTCATTTAGAACTGTCCAACTCAAGGATTTGACCGATTTTAAATATCAACCCGATGCACATATAGGCAATCAGAATCAACTCCCTGTTGTAAGGCCATATACTGGACAAAAGGCATCACTTAATAATTTATATTTAGAACAAGCGAAAACACAAACAACCCATGCGTATTCAAGCCAAGCAAAAATTTTAAGTCTTGAAGATGCGATTCAGATTGCAGTAAAAAGAAACCCCAATATTGCTCAAACGATTTCAACACTGGCAGGACAAAATGCCAATATTGATGTGGCAAAAGCGCAATATTACCCACAGTTAAAAGCGGGTATGAATACAGGTGATTTTACCTCCAATGATAAAGGTCGCCAGTTGTATTCAGTTGAAGCCAACCAACTGCTTTATGACTTTGGTAAAGTAAAATCCAGTGTCACCACGCAACAAAATAAATTGGCAGTTGAACAAGCCAATGTATTAATCAGTATTGATGATATATCGACCCAAACAGCGCGAGATATTTTATCCTTACTGCGCTATCGAAATATTATCAAAATAGCGCAAGATCAATTTAATGGGGTCAGTCGTTTACATGAGATTGCACGCTTAAGAGCAGACGCAGGAATCAGTAGCAATGCCGATCCAGTACAAGCACAAAGTTATGTTGAATACGCACGTTCCTACTTAATTACTCAGCAAAACTTTTTAAAACAACAAGAACAAAAATTACGCACATTATTGGGTTTTGATGTGAGTCAAATGGATTTTAATATTCCTGATGAGTTTGTAAAACAATCAGGTCTTTATGATGACCCTGAAATGAATACCATACCCACGATGATCGCAGCAAAAGCAGAGATTGATGTTGCGCAGAGTCAGAAAAAACAAACCCAATTGAGTGCTTATCCAACGATTTCATTGGTGGGATCAGTCAGTAAAGCATTGAATGGTCAAAATCCAAATACTGGTTTAGAAAATGATACCGATGGTTCTGTTGGCGTGCAGATGTCCAGTAATTTTTATCAAGGTGGTGCACTGGGATCTCAAGTCAAGGCTGCAAATTTTGCTGAACAGGCTGCACGTGCAAAGTTGAATGCAACTTACCTAGATATTATGGATCAAACACAAATTGCACGAGAAAGTATTGAAAACACGGATAAGCAAATTTGGGTTCTATTGGATCGGGAGCGCTCAACAGCAAAAACCCGTGAGCTGTATGAAGAACAATATAAATTAGGCAAGCGTTCGATCTTAGATTTATTAAGTTCAGAACAATCCTATCAAAGTTCAAGAATAGAAAGGGAAGCGGCACGCTTTGATATCTATGACACGATCGCGGTGTATATCAAGGTAACCGGTAAAAGTAGAAATGCTTATCATTTAAATAACATTCAAATTCAGGGGTTTGAAGTTCAACCATGAATACAAAAACATTAAATTATCAACCCTGGTTACAAGCGATCATTACGGTTGCGCAGCATTATCGAATGCAACCTGCTGAAGAACAAATTCGTCTGCAACTGGATTGGAATAAATACACAAATATTGACGACATGTTGTCCATTATTACCCGTCAAGTGGGTTTGAATGTTCGCAAAGCAGACTTTAGCACGGATGTACTGAATCCATGGCGATTGCCCGTTGTTGTTGAATTTAACAATGGTCAAGTTGCGGTTATCGAGAAAGTCGACAATGAGGGCCATGCAAGCTTACAGTTAAGTGGTGATCAAGGTCTTTCACAAACTTTTAATTTGCATGAACTTCAAGCCAATGCCAGTCGCGTTTATATTTTTCGACCAGAGACATCGATTCCCGATGCTCGTGTCGATGAATATATTAAACCTTATGAAAAAAGCTGGTTCTGGGACATCGTTTTAAAAGATTGGAAACGTTATACCGACATCATGGTTGCTTCAATGATTGCCAATATTCTGGCATTGGCGACCATTATTTTCTCTATGCAAGTCTATGACCGAGTTGTGCCTTCTCAGTCTATTCCAACCTTGTGGGTGCTTGCGGGTGGGGTGTTGATTGCAGCTGTATTTGAGTTTGTGTTGCGCATTGCACGGGTTTATTTGTCAGACATTATTGGTAAGCGTGCAGATCTCAAGATTTCAGACCGCGTCTTTGGTCATGCATTGCGTATCCGTAATAAAGATCGCGCACGTTCAACAGGTTCGTTTATCTCACAGATTCGAGAACTTGAAGGCGTTCGTGAATTGGTGACCTCAACAACGATCAGTGCAATTGCTGACTTACCGTTTTTCTTCCTATTTTTAGTGATCTTCTGGATTATCGGGGGCAACATCTTTTGGGTGATGTTACTGGTTGTACCATTGATGATTATTCCTGGCTTTTTGGTGCAGAAAAAGTTGGCTCAGTTGGCCACTGAAGGGATGCGTGAGTCTGCGATTCGCAACGCGATTTTGGTCGAAGCAGTTCAAGGTATTGAGGATATCAAGTTATTACGTGCTGAAGCCAGATTTCAAAATCAATGGAATCACATGAATGAAGTGTCTGCAGATGTCAGTATGCGGCAACGTAAAATTGTGGGTTGGTTAAATGCTTGGACACAAAAAATTCAAGGACTGACTTATGCAATTGTGGTTTTAGTGGGTTGTTTTGCGGTGATGAAAGGCGATATGACCACGGGGGCTTTGGTGGCGTGTTCGATTTTATCTTCACGTATGCTTGCACCGATTTCACAAGTTACAGGTGTACTCGGTCGTTGGCAGCAAGCCAAAGTGGCTAAAAATGGTTTAGATGAGCTAATGCAAAAGCCGGTAGACCGTCCTGATCGGGCACAATTGATTCAGCGTAAAGTCCTCTCCGGTGATTATGATTTTAAAGGTGTGGTATTTAAATATACCGAAGATGATCCACGCCCAACTTTAGTCATTCCACAGTTAAAAATCCATGCAGGTGAAAAAGTTGCAATTCTTGGACGCAATGGCGCAGGAAAATCCAGCTTATTACAATTACTTTCAGGAATGCAATTGCCAGTACAAGGCAAGATCAGTTTGGATGGTGTCGATCAATCTTTGCTTGATCCCGATGATATTCGCCGTGATATGGCATTACTAAATCAAAATGCACATTTGTTTTTTGGGACGATCCGTGAAAATTTAACTTTGGGTGCACCATTGGCAAGTAATGATGAAATTATCCGTGCATTACAAATCACCAATGCTTTAGAAATCGTGGAACAAAAAAAGGAAGGTCTGGATCATCTTATTCTTGAAGGAGGGGTAGGATTCTCTGGAGGGCAGAAACAAGCATTGTTACTCACACGGTTATTGCTCCGAAATCCAAATATTGTGTTGTTGGATGAACCAACTGCTTCGATTGATGATGTTTCTGAAAAAGTATTGATACAGCATTTAAAAGAATGGCTAGGTCATCGGACCTTAGTGGTGGCGACGCATCGTCCTGCTGTTTTGCAACTTGTTGATCGTATTATCGTTGTGCATGAAGGGAAGATTATCAAAGATGGGCCGCGTGATGCCATTCTAAATCCTGCACAGCAAGCAAATGCAGGAGGGAGTTCAACATGAGCCAAGAAAAAAATGACCAAAATATCACAGTGCAAGAGACTGAACCTGCTCAAGTTGATCATGCATCCAATATTTTACAGCGGCCAACCAATCCCTCTGCGTTAAAGTTTTCAGAACCACCGTTACCCAAATCTACATTTATTATTTGGATTGTTGCCATCGGTCTGCTGGCTTTCTTGATTTGGGCTTGTGTATTCAAGTTGGAAGAAGTTTCTACAGGAACAGGTAAAGTTGTTCCATCATCCAAAGAGCAGACGATTCAATCTTTAGATGGTGGTGTGTTGACCAGCTTGGATGTTAAAGAGGGAGATATTATTCAAAAGGGGCAGACGCTTGCGCAAATAGACCCTACTCGATTTGAGTCACAAGTCGGTGAAAGCCAAATGAAATTACTTGCGACATTGGCTACAGCAGCACGTTTAGAGGCTGAGGTGAATGGTACCGCAATCAAGTTTCCAAAACAGGTTTTGGCCGTTCCTGCTTTGGTGAGAGAGGAAAGTGCATTATATACTTCGCGTCGCGCAAATTTGGATGAGTCGATTACTGGTTTAAAGCACGCATTGTCTTTGGTTCAAAATGAATTGCAAATGACACAACCTTTGGTGGCGAAAGGTGCTGCTTCTGAGGTTGAAGTCCTACGTTTAAAACGAGATATCAATAATTTTGAAAATCAAATTAACGACAAGCGGAATGACTATTATGTAAAGTCACGTGAAGAATTGGCACGAGCCAATGCCGATATTCAATCATTACAGCAAGTTGTTGCTGGTCGTAATGATTCGGTGAAACGCTCTACTTTTAAAGCACCTGTACGTGGTGTGGTAAAAGAAATTGCGGTGACAACCATTGGTGGGGTTATTCCACAAAATGGTAAATTGATGACCATTGTACCGATTGATGAGCAGTTATTGATTGAAGCGCGTATTTCGCCGCGAGATATTGCCTTTATTCATCCGGGTCAACCTGCATTGGTAAAAATCACGGCATATGATTATTCAATTTATGGTGGCTTAGATGGGAAAGTAACGGTGATTTCTCCTGATACCATCCGCGATGAAGTTAAACAAGATCAGTTTTACTATCGAGTCTATATTCGGACCGATAAAGATAAATTGACCAATAAGGCAGGGAAATCTTTCTCAATAACGCCAGGTATGGTGGCAACGGTAGATATTCGTACTGGTCAAAAAACAATTATTGAATACTTATTGAAACCGTTTAATAAAGCCAAAGAAGCGTTAAGAGAGCGATAATTGCATCGTGTGGTGATTATTTTAAAAACCAATCTTCGGATTGGTTTTTTTGTGTTTTTATAGTTTTGTGATCAACATGCTGATTGAGTGAATATTGTCTCTAGTGTGTAAAAGTATATGCTGATGATTTATAAACCAATAATGCAAAAAAAGCCCCAATCTTTCGATCAGGGCTTTTTAAATTTGGAGCGGGAAAGGAGACTCGAACTCCCGACCCCAACCTTGGCAAGGTTATGCTCTACCAACTGAGCTATTCCCGCGGAGTCTGTCCAATTTTTTAAATAAAAAACTGAATAAAAAAATTTTGGAGCGGGAAAGGAGACTCGAACTCCCGACCCCAACCTTGGCAAGGTTATGCTCTACCAACTGAGCTATTCCCGCGGAGTCTGTCCAATTTTTTAAATAAAAAACTGAATAAAAAAATTTGAGCGGGAAAGGAGACTCGAACTCCCGACCCCAACCTTGGCAAGGTTATGCTCTACCAACTGAGCTATTCCCGCATGCGGTGTATAATACATCAACAGATGGTAGGGTCAAGATTTTTCTGCAAAGGAAAACACTAATTGCATAAAATAAAGACATTTTTATGAAAAAACTTCAAAATTTAATTTAAAAAAATCAAATCGAACAGCAAAAGCTTTGCTGAACACACAGCGATGCTCAAAGAATCCGCTATACTATGTCATTCACCCATTGATCGATCTCTAAGGAATCAGCATGAGTTTAGAACAACAATTGATTGAAAGTTTAAATCAACTTGAGCCATCACATTTAGAAGTGATCAATGAGTCTGCTGGTCATGGCGGGTATTTTCCTGGAAAAGAGTCTCATTTTAAAGTGATCATTGTCAGTGAACAATTTGCAGGGTTACGTTTGGTACAACGCCACCAAAAAGTGTACGCAGAAGCCAAAGCCTTACTCAGCCCTGGAAAAATTCATGCCTTAGCGATCCATGCTTATCTTCCAAGTGAGTGGCAAGGTCAAGCCCCAGCAAGTCCAGACTGCGCTCATGCACCTAAAGTATAAAGTGCAGAGTAATTAAAATGGATACACATTTACTGATTAAAATCATTCACATGACCAGTGTTGGGTTATTAATTCTGGTTTTTGTTTTACGCGCTTCAACATTATTTATTGGAACACACAACCAGCAACCGAATCCTAAAGGGCGGGTAGCTTTTGTTGCCTTGCAACATCTTTCCCTCACGGTGGTTATATTTACAGGGCTAACTTTATTGATTATGAATGAGTTTAAAGTGCAGCCTTGGTTCTATGCGAAAATTATTTTGTTTATGGTTTTCCTTTCCTCACAAATAAAAGCCTATAAAAAGGATGATACCGTTCTTTTAACACAACGCAGAGCAGGTTTAGTGATTGGCGGAATTGCTTTGCTTGCAACTTTAGTTTTGGTGGTGCTTAAACCAGTTTTTAGTTGATTGTTAGACATGAATTTCACACTTGTATAGCGTCTAGGTTAAACTAGATACAAGTTTAAAAATAATGATAGCTTAGGGAACTTGTATGCTAACTCGTGTGGTATTTAACCAAAAAGGCGGTGTAGGAAAATCAAGTATTACGGTGAATCTTGCTGCGATTAGTGCGTATCAAGGTTTTAAAACATTGGTGATTGATTTAGATCCTCAAGCAAACTCTAGCCAATATCTTTTGGGTGATGACGCCACCTATTCTGCTGAAAAAACTGCATTAGAGCCGAATATTGAAAACTTTTTTAATGACGTACTTGGAAATCATCAACAAAAAGGATTGATTGGCAATGCCATTGGTAGCCTTTTAAAAACAAAAAATAAAGGTTTTGAGCAATATATTCATCGTTCACCTTTTAAAGATTTGGATGTATTACCCGCCAGCCCGAGCTTAGGCGAGTTAGAACATGCGTTAGAATCAAAACATAAAATTTATAAGTTACGTGATGCGATTCAGACCTTAACCAGTCAATATGAGCGTATTTATATTGATACACCGCCAGCATTTAACTTTTTTACCTTATCGGCACTGATCTCAGCGGATCGTGTTCTGATTCCGTTTGATTGTGATGTGTTTTCAAAACGCGCATTACAGACGCTTATTCAAAATGTCATTGAAACTCAAGATGATCATAATGATCGACTTGAAATTGAAGGCATTGTGGTCAATCAATATCAAGCTCAGGCAAAATTACCGCGTGAAGTGGTACAACAGCTTAAAGATGAAGGTTTACCAGTTTTAGAAAATATGTTGCCACCTTCTGTATTAATGAAAGAGTCGCATCATAAAAATCTGCCATTAATTCATTTGGCTACAGATCATAAATTGACTCAAGCCTATCAATCATTGTTCAATGAGATTGATAAAAAATAATTTCGAGATCGTGATGAAATCATTGAAAATGACTTCTGTTAAATTATCAGTCGTTGCCTTAATGGCGCTTGTCGTATCGGCTTGTACGACGACGGTTAAACCCACTTATGTATCGCCTACCCAGTATCAGGCGATGAACTGTTTGCAATTGACGACAGAATTTAATCGTATTCAGCAATACATTAATAATGGTGTACAACCTGCGAAACGTACAGGCGTAGGTGTTGGACTAGGTGTCGGTGGTGGTTGGGGCAGCGGTGGCTGGGGTTGGGGGATTGGTCCAAGTATTTCTGTAAATTTAGGGCAATCTTCAAATACCAAAAATACTGAGCTTTCCCGACTGTATGGTGAGCAAGATGCCTTGTCTCAGGCGGCTCAATTTAAGAACTGCCCTTACGTCCCTAAACGTCAGGAAGTTAAAAAATAACGGATTTTACCCCATAAAAAAGCCGATTTTAGAAATCGGCTTTTTTATCAGCTTTAAATATGCTGTTTATTGACTGTTTGGCATTTTATTTTTATTAAAAAATTTATGACGTATATAACCAATCACACCAGGTAACACGCTGAGAATAATGATACCGAAAACCAAATGGGTGAAATTATCTTTCACAATTGGCATATTCCCGAATAAATAACCCAAGGTAATAAACGAGCCAACCCAGCAAATTGCACCGACTGCATTATAGGTTAAGAAATATTTATAATTCATGCTTCCTGCACCCGCAACAAATGGTGCAAAAGTGCGGGCAAAAGGGATAAAACGGGCAAAGATAATAGTTTTTCCACCATGTTTTTCAAAAAACTGTGATGTTTTCAGCAAGTGTTGTTTGTTGATAAATTTAGAATCAATTTCAAAAACACGCGGTCCGACATATTTCCCGATATGATAATTGAGGGTATCGCCGAGCACTGCCGCAATAAATAGCAGAATGATTAAAACCACAGGATCCATTGCACCCGTCGAAGCAGCTAAAGCGCCGGCAGCAAAAAGTAAGCTATCCCCAGGCAGGAATGGCATCACCACGAGACCTGTTTCAACAAAAATAATCAGGAATAAAATTCCATACACCCAGATACCATAATTTCTAATAAATTCAAACAGGTGTTCGTCTACGTGCAAAATAAAGTCAATCAGATCCATAAGGCAGAAACTATGCGAATTGGTGCACAAATCCTAGCAGTGTGAGTTATGAAAGTCAGTATTAAAAAGTAAATTTTTAAAACTTATTATTGTTCTTAATTTGCAACGATGAGTTTAGTTTTTAAGTATTTAACTTGAAATGTTTAGTGATTAATATGTATACATCTTCAGAACGAAATACAAATTAGGTCAGACCATGTTTAATCCAAATGTTGTTGTTAAAAATATTGTGAATCAACCCACCGCCAATGCGAGCATTGCATTGATTGCACGTATTCTTATGGCATATATCTTTCTTGTTGCAGGTTGGGGCAAAATCACGGCTTACAGTGCAACTGTCGGTTATATGGAATCAATGGGTGTACCAGGTGCCATGTTACCTTTAACCATTCTGGTTGAGTTCGGTGGTGGTTTGGCATTGTTATTTGGTTTTCAGGCACGCTTTGCAGCATTTGGTTTGGGCGTATTTAGTTTGATTACTGCATTCCTATTTCATGGTGGTGAAGCAGATGCAATTAACTTTATGAAAAACTTCGCAATGGCAGGTGGTTTGTTTTTCTTGATGTTGCATGGTGCTGGGAAATTGAGTCTTGATCATGTAATAGAAAAATAATTTAAACATAAATAAAGTTTTGAAAAGCCAGATCTGTATCTGGCTTTTGTGTGTGTTCATTTAGCACTATTCAAATGGATCAATTGGTTTATGCTATCTAAAAATATTCAATTCAGTTTTAACAATGAAAAAGAAATTCTAGACAGAATAAAAGCACTGGGCGGTGATGTTGATCAAGTCAAAGGTGTGTCATGGGTTGATGACCTGTGCGCTATCACCTTTAATACCGTTTTATATGAACGGCCTCAGGATACACCTTGGGCGGCAGCCGATGATCAAGAACCAATTTATGGTTTGGGTGACTATATTGATCAACATCAAGCCGAGCTAGATCTAAATCCAGATGGATTTTTTAATCAACTGATTCAAGAGTATTATCAGTTAACAGAAGAAGGGCGCGGACAAACCTTTTGGCAAGCTGTGCACTTTACTCCATATCAAGCTGGTACAGCTGATTTTGATGAATGGAACCGTGATTTTTTAGAGGATGATATTGATCTCAAAGCAGTGATTCAGCTGACCCAAAATCCAAAACCTGATTTTCTACAGTTGTTTTATCGTTATAGCTTTCCTGATCGATACTATATCTGCTTGTCTGATCCAGACCCTGAAAATCCAACATTATTTGGCACAGATCATGAGGTGTTTTTTACAGAAGTGACCGACGAAGGCTCCTTAGAAGATTTTTTAAATCGCTGTATGACCCCCAGTGAACTGATTAGCATCATTAAAGCCAAAATGAACCTATAAGCTGATTATTTAAAATGATTTTTTAGAAAGCTAAGGAACTTGATTGAATGGAGTGCGTACGGCTTATAAAAATGATAGAATATGGCGCTTATATTCGTTTGCCTGCATAGTTGTTGACTCATGACTACCAATACTCAAATTACTGAAGATCGTATCCTTATCTTGGATTTCGGTTCTCAATATAGCCAGCTTATTGCACGCCGTGTACGTGAAGCTGGTGTATATTCTGAAATGTATGCTTTTGATATGTCTGAAGAAGACATTCGCGCGTTTAATCCGAACGGTATCATCTTGTCTGGTGGTCCTGAAAGTGTGCATGAGGAAGGTAGTCCACGTGCGCCAGAAGTTGTGTTCAACTTGGGTGTACCTGTATTGGGGATCTGCTATGGTCTGCAAACCATGTCAGAACAACTTGGCGGTAAAGTAGAGCCAGGTACTGTACATGAATTTGGTTATGCAGCAGTTGACGTTTTAGTACGTGATCAATTGCTTGGTGATTTAAATGATGGTGATGACAAACTCAATGTTTGGATGAGCCACGGTGACAAAGTTTCTGCGATTCCAGCAGGCTTTAAAGTGACTGCAAGCACACCAAGCTGCCCATTTGCTGCAGTGAGTGATGAAACGCGCCGTTTCTACGGGGTGCAATTCCACCCAGAAGTGACACATACTGCCAAAGGCGCAGAGTTACTGTCTAACTTCGTTCACAGCATTTGTGGTTGTCGTAATCTTTGGAATTCTGAAAACATTATTGATTTACGTGTTGAACAATTACGTGAACAAATTGGTGATCAAAAAGTTCTTTTAGGTCTTTCAGGTGGTGTTGACTCATCTGTAGTTGCAGCATTGTTGCATAAAGCAATCGGTGACCAACTGACCTGTGTATTTGTAGACAATGGCTTACTTCGTTTAAACGAAGGTGAGCAAGTGATGGACATGTTTGCGAAAAACATGGGGATCCGTGTGATTCGTGCTGATGCAGAAGAACGTTTCTTATCTGCACTTGCAGGCGAAGTTGATCCTGAGAAAAAACGTAAAATCATTGGTCGTGAATTCATCGAAGTTTTTGCTGAAGAAGCGCGTAAGCTTGATGGCGTAAACTTCCTTGCGCAAGGTACGATTTACCCTGACGTGATTGAGTCTGCGGCAACTAAAAATGGTAAAGCGCATGTGATTAAATCACACCATAATGTGGGTGGTTTACCAGAAGATTTAGCATTTGAATTGGTTGAGCCAATTCGTGACCTATTTAAAGATGAAGTACGTCGTTTAGGTACAACTTTAGGTTTACCACATGAAATGCTTTATCGTCATCCATTCCCAGGTCCAGGTTTGGGCGTGCGCATCTTGGGTGAAGTGAAAAAAGAATATGCTGATATTCTTCGTCTTGCTGATGACATCTTTATGCAAGAGCTTCGTGCAAGTGGTTGGTATGATAAAACTGCACAAGCATTTGCAGTATTCCAACCAGTAAAATCGGTGGGTGTTGTGGGTGATGGCCGTCGTTATGCATGGGTCATTGCACTTCGTGCCGTGGAAACTGTTGACTTTATGACAGCTCGTTTTGCTCATCTTCCATATGAGTTGGTTGATAAAATCTCGACACGTATCATGAATGAAATTAAAGATGTTTCTCGTGTGGTGTATGACGTTTCTTCTAAACCACCAGCAACAATTGAATGGGAGTAATTCAGGGATTTCAAGAAGCGAAGCTTCTTGCCTGAATTACGCCAAGGGCCGTGCCCGCGGCAGTTAGGGATTTCTATCCAGATTTCCTTTTAAAAAGAGCGCTTAGGCGCTCTTTTTCTTTTATACTTGAATTATTTAAAGCAAAAAATATTAAGAGAAATAGAATGTCTTTGCCTAATCATCAGGAATTAATGCTACCACTATTGAAACTCCTCAATACGCAAGGGCAAGCGATCCAAATTAGTCAAGTTGGTAAATTGTTGGCAGAACAATCAAATTTGACTACAGATGAATTAAATCAAATGATTCCGAGTGGGAAAAGAACAGTTTTTTATGATCGTGTGGGATGGGCCAAAACATATTTGGTTAAAGCAGGCTTAGTTAATCAGCCTGATTGGGGGATGTGTGAATTATCTGAAGAAGCGAAAAAATTAGATTTAAATATATTAGATAAAATAGATAATAATTTTTTAATGCGTTATGAAAGTTTTCGTGAGTTCAAGGTTCCAACAAAAATAAGGCAGAATAAAGAAAAGATTATTTGTATTGAAGAAAATGATGATATTGAAACACCTGAGGAATCATTACAAAGAATTAATGAAATGCTACTTACCAATTTAAAAGATGATTTATTGAATTTGATTCAGACAAAAAATCCATATTTTTTTGAAAGATTAGTTGTCGATTTACTGGTTGCTATGGGCTATGGCGGCTCACATCAAGATGCGGCCCAAGCCATTGGTAAAACAAGTGACGGCGGGATTGATGGAATTATTAGTGAAGATCGTTTAGGTCTAGATAAAATTTATATTCAAGCCAAACGTTGGAAAAACACTGTTGGACGACCAGATATTCAACAATTTAAAGGCGCTTTAGCAGATCAAGTCGCTAAAAAAGGGGTGTTTATTACAACCTCAAATTTTAGTAAGGAGGCTGTTGAATCTGCAAAGAAATCGGGAATTGTTTTAATTGATGGAGATAAATTGACTTCTTTAATGATTGAATTTGGTTTAGGTGTTCAGGTTGAAAGAAGCTTTAATATTTATAAGATAGATCAAGATCGGTTTGATGAAGACAATTTTTAGAAGTGTTTAAAAGAATTTTAATATTCTGACATTTACTACAAATTTAATAAAACGTATTTACTTAATGATGTATACAGATATAAAAAAGCCAGTCAATTGACTGGCTTTTGTTGCTCCAAAAGAGCGATTGCTAATTGGATTTAAACTTAGAAACGGTATCCAGCACGAACGCCGTAAGTGTTGTAGTCATCACCAAAACCTACACGACCTTCTAAGCTAACGTTTTGATTAAAGAATTTCTTCGCAGAAATACCCCATTCATCACGATCAGTTAAATCATTGTTGTAGTAGTCAGCACCTACACTTAAAGTCTTATCTAAATACAAGTCACCACGTACTTTGTACTCATCCAAGTCCCCGAATGCACCAAAAGCTTCAAAGTTAGCGTCATATTGACCTACTTTGGTTACATATTTAGCACGTACAGTTGGGTCTGCGCCATCATCACCATTTTTAACATCATAACCCGTTACACCAAGTGCAAGTAATAAACCAGGAGCTGGTAAATAACCGACTTCAGCGCCATAAGTCGTTACTTTATTGTCGATGTTGGTGTTATCAACTTCAAGTTCATCACGACCTACACGACCACTTACATAGAAGTCTGAGTTAGGTACATAGTATTCAAGACCCGCACCATATTGGCTGTCTTTTACACCATCATTTTTGGCATAATTTACATTGGCTTTTACATTACTTGCGCGATCTAAGAATGCAGCCTCATTAAGTGGTGAATTACGAGTTTGTACTGGTTTGAAATAATAAGTACCATCTACACCAAAGCTATGAGTTGCATCAAAATTATCTGGATCATTATATGTATATGAACCACCAACTTCGGCTTGGTAAGCATGTGCAGTGCCAGTTAAAGCGGCTACGGAAAAGATTGCAGATGCGATTGCTAATTTTTTCATGGAATTCGCCCCTATGAAGAATTGATTGATTTATACATGTTTAGTTACAATTTTGAGTCTAGGGCAAATATAAAAATCGTCAACCATACTATGGTAACCGGAATGTAATATTAGTGAGTTTATGTAACAATTTTAATTTAAGTTATTGAAAATAAATGTATAAAACTTATGTGTTGTTTTATTAAAATTGTGTAGATAGTGTGGATATTGGTACGCTTTGAGTAAGGGTTGGACATAATTTGTAATAAAAAAGCTTTCAGAAATTAAAATACTCTTAAGCAAATGATCAAGTGTAGAATTTATAAACACAAGCTTTGACTACGATAAGACGATCTTTCTGATTGCAAAAAAGTAATTCATCTTACTTCTCTTGTTACAGCATTTTTGAGCTGTAGATTGATCTATAAAATGCCATATCTCAACTTTTTCCACTCTGTGGTAGAATGCGTGCGAATTAAAAGACGTCAAATGTGAGATTAAAACTCGTGGAAATTAATCCTTATCTAGTTCAGCTAAAAGACTTAAATGACCGTGGTCTAACACTACGGGGGTATCTTTGACTACGATCTAAAGAAAGAGCGTTTAGAAGAGGTTCTCCGCGAGTTAGAAGATCCAGCGATCTGGAATGATCAAAGCCGTGCTCAGGCGATGGCAAAAGAAAAAGGCGAGCTTGAAAACGTGATCAACGTTTTAGAAGGCTTGGCGACACAGCTTGATGATGCACAAGCCATGCTTGATCTTGCTGTTGAAGCAGATGATGAAAGCTTATTGGCAGATGTTCAGTCGGAATTGACTGCAGCGGAAGAAGAGTTAGCAAAACTTGAATTCCGTCGTATGTTTAGTAATCCAATGGACCCAAATCCATGTTATGTGGAAATTCAAGCTGGTTCAGGCGGTACTGAAGCACAAGATTGGGCTTCAATGCTGTTACGTATGTATATGCGTTGGATCGAACGTCATGGCTTTAAAGCAGAATTGATGGAAGAATCAGATGGTGATGTTGCAGGGATTAAATCTGCAACAATCCGTGTTGAAGGCGAGTATGCTTATGGTTGGTTACGTACCGAATCTGGCGTACACCGTTTAGTGCGTAAGTCACCATTTGACTCAGGTAATCGCCGTCATACCTCATTCTCGGCAGTATTTGTATCACCTGAAGTGGACGATAATATTGAAATTGATATTAATCCTGCTGACGTGCGTACAGATACATATCGTGCATCTGGTGCAGGCGGCCAGCATATTAACAAAACTGACTCAGCAGTACGTTTGACTCACGCACCAACTGGGATTGTGGTGGCATGTCAGAACCAGCGTTCACAACATGCAAACCGTGATCATGCTTGGAAACAATTACGTGCAAAATTGTACGAATTGGAAATGAGTAAACGTAATGAAGCTGCTCAAGCACTTGAAGATTCAAAATCGGATATTGGCTGGGGCAGTCAGATTCGTTCATATGTACTGGATGACTCTCGTATTAAAGATTTGCGTACTGGTGTTGAGAACTCGAACACGGGTGCAGTATTGGATGGCGATCTAGATAAATTTATTGAAGCCAGCTTAAAACAAGGTCTTTAATTTAAATTTTTAACAAAAGCAAAGCTTTATCTGTATTTTTGCAATATATCTAAAAAAATCGATATTAAAATCGAAAAAATGCGATATATTGGATGCAAAGATGCTGAATGGAGCTTTGCTCTGAATTGAATGTGTCTAAGATGGATATTGATTTAATTTCTAAAGCATTAGCGAATCCGACTCGCCGACAGATTTTGGAATGGCTCAAGAAGCCACAACAATATTTGTCGGAAGAGCAGTGCGGTGGCTTTGGTCGTGGTGTGTGTGCAGGGAATATCGAGAAGCTCGGTAAGGTCTCTCAATCTACGATGTCAAATCATTTGTCTGTTTTGCAACAGTCAGGATTAATTCAGGCCGAGAAATATGGTCAATGGTCATATTTCTCGCGTAATGAAGCTTTAATTCAGCAATATATTGATTATCTACAAAACTCGCTTTAACGCCTGATTTCAATCAGAAAGCGAGTGATGAGGCAAATATGGCTGAACTTAACTCTCCCCTTGTACTTGGCGATTTACATTTAAAAAATCGTGTCGTGATGGCGCCTTTAACCCGTAGCCGTGCTACCGCTGATCGGGTACCCACGGCAATCATGGCTGAGCACTATGCACAGCGTGCCAGTGCAGGTTTAATCATTTCTGAAGCAACAGTGATTTCAGAACAAGCCAATGGTTATTTAAATACACCAGGGCTATTTACCGATGCGCAAGTTGAGGGCTGGAAGTCTGTAACCCAAGCGGTTCATGACCAAGGTGGTTTGATTGTGGCGCAGTTATGGCATGTGGGACGTGTCTCACATCCAGATTTACTCGATGGGGAAACGCCTGTATCTGCAAGTGCAATACAACAAGCAGGACAAGTCAGCTTATTACGTCCAAAACGTGACTATGTTGTGCCACGACCTTTGGAAATCTCTGAAATTCATAACATCACCGAACAGTTTAAACAAGCTGCAATTAAAGCCAAGACGGCTGGTTTTGATGGCGTTGAATTACATGCTGCCAACGGCTACCTGATTGATCAGTTCTTACAAAGTTCAACCAATCACCGTGAAGATGAATATGGTGGTTCTGTTGAAAACCGCGCACGTCTTTTACTTGAAGTGATGGATGCTTTAATTGAAGTATGGGGTGCAGGCCGAGTGGGCATACATTTAGCGCCTCGCGGTGATGAGCATGATATGGGGGATGCTGATCCACGTGAAACCTTTGGTTATGTCTTGGAACAATTAGGTAAACGTAAAATTGCGTTCTTCTTTACACGTGAATATTTAGCCGATGACAGTATCAGCGAATATATGAAGCGACGTTCAAACGGTGTGCCATATATTGCTAATATGCGTTTAAGTCGTGAAGATGCCATCAAACTCTTGGCATCAGGTCAAGCAGATGCGGTGTCTTTCGGTAAAGCTTATATTGCCAATCCTGATTTGTATGAACGTTTGATTCAAGACGCACCTTTAAATGAATTGGTGTTTGAAAATATGATTGGTTCACAAACTGCGGAAGGCTATATTGATTATCCTGCTTTGGGATAAAACAAAGACTGTATTTTCTCTGGATGTGAATGGAATACCCATTCACATCCACAACTCAGATAAATTTAACCAGTTTTCTTTTTGTATCGTTGACTCTTACAAGGCATATCTATTGTACATGGCATGGATATCGCCATTGGTTAAGGCGTACAACACTACCTTTTACCAATAAGCGTTTTTTCATCCCTGTAAAGCCAAGTTTTGCTAGCGTTGTTGCTGGTTGATGGATCAGATTTGCTCTAGCATGCGGTCGACTACCTTGCTGACAACAAATCGTTAAATATTATTCATTAACAACTGAATATGGCTCTGTTATATTTGCCCATTCATCTATATTGAGACATTCTGTTTGGCTACTCCTTTTTGGTATAACACAGCACTTAAAATCGTTAAGCCTTTGTATCAATGGCGTATCAAAAAACGTGCGAAAGATAGCGCAGAATACCAACAAGAATGTCTTGAGCGCTTTGGCCCCTTTCAAGATGTAAAGAATCAGCATGCCATTTGGTTTCATTGTGTTTCAGTCGGAGAAACCAATGCTGCTCAGCCTTTAATCGAACATTATTTAAAAGCAGGTCATGCTGTTTTAGTCACCAATACGACAAAAACAGGCCAAGCACGTGCCAAATCGTTATTCTTAAAAGCACCTTATCAAGCATTATTTCAAGCGGTATATTTGCCTGCTGATCAGCGCTATTTAGTTGCTGATTTTTATCAGAAATACCAACCCAAATTACTGATTTTGGTTGAAACTGAACTATGGCCAAATCTTATTGACCAAGCTCAACAGTTTAAAGTGCCTTGTATTTTAGTGAATGCACGGCTTTCAGAAAAATCTGCCAAAGGCTATGCTAAAGTTCCAAGCCTGACCCGTCCAATGCTACAGAAATTAGATCAGTTATTGGCGCAAGATGTTGCAACGCAGCAACGCTTTATTGATCTGGGTATGCCGCAAGATAAAACACAAGTACTTGGAAGTATTAAATTTGATATTTCTGCACCTGAACAATTTATCCATAAAGCACAACAGTTGCAGCAGGACTGGAACTTAGCAAATCGAAAAATCATTACTATCGCCAGTACACATGCACCTGAAGAAGAAAAATTATTTCTCGCATTTAAAACCTATTTAGAACAATATCCAGATTGGTTGTTAATCGTTGTCCCGCGCCATCCTGAACGTTTTGATGAGGTTTTTGCTGCTGCACAAAGTTTAAATTTAACAACACAGCGTCGGAGCTTAGAGCAAGCAATCGAGTCGAATACCCAAGTCTATTTGGCAGACAGTATGGGTGAAATGTGGCTGTGGTATGCATTGAGTCAGGCATGTTTTGTTGGTGGGTCGTTAAATGAACCCGGTGGTGGACATAATATTTTAGAAGCTATGGTTTTAGATGTACCCACCGTGATTGGACCGCATTATTTTAATTTTCAAGCCATTGTGGATGAGTTCTTACAGGCAGATGCCTTAAAAGTGGGGCAAACTGTTGATGAGGTGGTTCAGTTATTGGTGCGCTGTTTGGAAGATCAAGCTTTTGCCCAGCAATTAAGCCAGCATGCGATTGATGTTTTAAAGCGTAATCAGGGTTCTTTATACAAACATATTGCAGTGATTGATCAGTATTTATAATTTATACATTGTTGATGAATAAACACCATCAGCTAAAAGTGAAACGAACCAGAATTTTTTATGAACATCGTCCTTCTTGATCCTCGTCAAACACAAGCTGAAACTTGGACAATCAGTTCAAAAAGGCAAGTTGAACATTTGCACACGCATCTTGCTGCCAAAGTTGGAGATACGCTTAAGGTTGGCGTTGAGGGTGCCAGTCGTTATTTAACTGAAATTGTTGATATTTCAGAACATACGATTTTACTTCGACCGATTCAAGAAGAGCCTGTTCCAGCAAAATTGCCCGTAACTTTAATTGTGGCATTACCACGCCCCAAAGTGTTACGCCGCTTAATTATGGATGCGGTGACACTGGGGGTAGAAAAATTAATTTTGATTCATAGTTATCGGGTTGATAAAAGTTATTGGCAAAGCCCTTTTTTACAGCAAATTGATCATTACATTACCTTGGGATTAGAACAGGCGGGGGATACCATCGCTCCTCAAATTGAACTTTACAAACGCTTTAAACCCTTTGTTGAAGATGTCTTACCTAGCTTCATTACGCCACAAAATCCTGCTTATGTGGCACATCCGTATACTGAACAGAAAATGCCATTTGCTATCGATCATTCATGTACTGTGATTATTGGACCCGAAGGTGGTTTTATACCTTATGAGGTGGATTTACTGATAAAAAACGGCTGCCAAGCAGTGAGCTTAGGCAACCGTATTTTGCGTACTGAAACCGCGATCCCTTATGTATTGGGGCGCTTATTTAGCACGAGCTGATTCGATGTCATCCGCTGATGGATCACCGCGGTAGACTTTGACTTCCTGAACAGGATAAGGAATCGAAATATTATTATCCGCAAAGGCTTCAAGCACACGTTCTTGAATTTCACTGATCGAAGCCGCAGTAACCACTTGCGTGGTATCTACCCACCAACGAACGGTTAAATTGACAGAGAAATCCGCCAAAGCAGAAACATTCACAGTAAAGCCCGGCTGGCTTAAAATACGTTGATCTTTATCAAGCAATTTAAGAATAATGTCTTTGGCTTTCTGTACATCATCTTCATAACCAATCCCAACCACAAACTCACAACGACGGCGTTGGTAAGCGGTATTTACCGTCACGGCACTGGTATACACAGTTGCGTTTGGAATCACGATACGTCGCCCATCAGGAGAACGTAAAAAAGTTGCACGAATTTGAATATCTTCGACAGTACCTTCCATATTGTTGACAATGATGTCATCACCAATCTTGAACGGTTCACCCAAAAGAATCAAAATTCCAGAAAGTAGATTTTGGAAAATATCTTTAAATGCAAAACCAATCGCGACCGAACCAATCCCCAAAGCACTCATCAGTTGAGCAGGAGTAAAGCCTGGAATTGCGATAACCATGGCAATTAAGAAACCAAAAAAGATAATTGCGGTACTGCCGACACGATTCAGTACCAGAACTAAATTTTGGCGAGTATAAGTACGGTTTTCGAGTGTTCTACGGACAAAGAATTTAAAAAGCTTAGACAACAACCAGAAAATAGTGATGACGATCAGCGCAATACATAAATATGGCATACGCTCCCAAAAACCATCAACAAACTTGTCGATGGTTGAGTATGCGTCTTTATATTTTTCAGTATGTTGAATCACTGTTTGTGCAGTTTTTTCGCCTGCAGAATGGATCAATTGAGTCGTGTCTTGCGCAACGGTACTCAATGCATTTGCTTCTTCAGCCACAATCATGTCCAATAAAATAATTGGCATATTTTGCCTGAAATTTCAAAGAAGTTAAGCTTTGATTACAGTTTTTCTTATGACGGACAAATAAAAATAATATTTGTGAATCAATATTTAACTCATGTTCGTGCATAATTAAGCATTAATTATCCTTAAAAATATTTAGTCCCTTTTTCAATGATTGTTGTTGGATTTTCAATTTCTCCAGTACCAATCATAAATGACACCACACTTATAGAGCTAACTAAGCTGATAATAAAACCTATTAGCATCAGCCAAGCCATTAATTTTTCAATAAAAGTCGATGGGCGTGGGTGACCAAAACGATTGGCACGATTACAACCACGCGCAAAGAGTAAATACAGCAGCATCAAAAATTGCACAATGGGAATCAGCAATAACAGAATAAACCAACCAGATTTATTACGATCATGCAGCCTGCGAATAATCACAACCATCATTCCATATAAATAAAGACAGCTGAGTGCGAGGTAAGTGAACTGTCCTAATCCTGAAATCGAATTTATCGCATGTTGGCTGAATTGCAGTGAATGTAAATTCACAATGCCAAAGACTAGACCGAGGGCAAGCAATGCAATGGTAAAAATGAGATGCAAAAATCCAAACCAAGCAATATAACTCAAACGATTAAAGCGGCCTTGAGTGGAAAGGGGATAATCTACTGGTGATACTTGATGCTTTGAAAAAAAAGTCGACGATTCTTGTATTTGCATGATGATCGCGTCCAGTTGAATGAGTTCGGTAAGGAAATGTTTTTTTCTGAAAAAAACCATATGCACTTCTGACTACAAATTATAAGATCAAAAAAACTCCATAGATATTGAAAATTCGAATATTTTGGCAAATGACTTAAGATTTTCCGATGGTTAAAGTGACCCCCGTGTCTACGACCAAAGCACAATTGTTAACCGAAATGCGCTATCGTAATACTGAACACATGCAGCAAATAAAATCAAGAACGTAGGCATACATCTCGTGATGAGGTGGCAAATCAAGGAAGCAGAATATGAATGAAGTCTATCCAGTTCCAGAACAATTTGTTAAAACAGCAAGGACCAATGAACAAGAATACTTTGAACGTTATCAACAGTCAGTAGAGCATCCAGATGAGTTTTGGGCAGAAGCTGCAAAGAAATTGGACTGGATTAAGCCATTTACTCAAGTAAAAAATACCAGCTACGACAAAGATAATTTTAAAATTGAATGGTTTGCAGATGGGCAACTGAATGTCAGTGCCAACTGTTTAGATCGTCATTTAAAAGAACACCCACTGAAACCTGCAATTATTTGGGAGGGGGATCATCCATCTCGCCATAAAATCATTTCTTTTGAAGAGCTGCATGATGAAGTGTGTCGTTTTGCCAATGTCTTAAAGAAAAATGGAATCGGGAAAGGTGATCGAGTCATTTTGTATATGCCGATGATCCCTGAAGCGGCGATTGCCATGCTGGCCTGTACCCGAATAGGGGCAGTGCATTGTGTGGTATTTGGTGGATTCTCTCCAGACTCATTGGCAAGTCGGATAGACGACAGTCAAGCTAAATTGGTGATTACCGCTGACCAAGGTATGCGTGGTGGTAAAACGATTCCTTTAAAAGAGAATGTAGATGCAGCATTGGCGCTGGATGGAACCACTTCCGTTGAAAAAATGATTGTGGTGCATCGAACAGGCCATCCAATAACAATGCAGGAGGGGCGTGACCTGTGGTATCACATGGAAATTATGACGGTCACAGATATCTGTCCGCCAGAACCGATGAATGCCGAAGATCCTTTATTTATTTTATATACGTCTGGATCAACAGGAAAGCCTAAAGGAGTGTTACATACTACGGGTGGTTATTTAACTTATGTCAATTCAACTTTCCGTGAAGTTTTTGATATTAAACAAGATGATGTGTTCTGGTGTACCGCAGATGTGGGTTGGATTACGGGGCATTCTTATGTGCTTTATGGACCATTATCCAATGGTACAACCACCGTCATGTCCGAAGGTATACCACAATATCCAACATGGGCACGCACAGGGCATATTGTAGATAAGCATAACATTACCATTCTCTATACTGCACCAACAGCGATCCGCGCCATGATGCGTGAGGGTGATGCTTTTGTGCGTGAAAGTGACCGTAGCAGTTTGCGTCTATTGGGTACCGTGGGTGAGCCGATTAATCCAGAAGCATGGAATTGGTACTATACCGTTGTGGGTGAAAGCCGTTGTCCAATTGTGGATACATGGTGGCAAACTGAAACAGGCGGTATTTTAATTTCTCCACTGCCGGGTGCAACCCCACTTAAACCGGGTTCGGCAACTCGTCCATTGTTTGGCGTACAACCTGCATTGGTTGATGCTGAGGGTCAAGAACTCGAAGGTGAAGCAGAAGGCAATTTGATTATTAAGAATTCTTGGCCGGGGCAAATGCGGACTATTTGGGGCGATCCTGAGCGATTTATTGAAGCATATTTCTCGACCTATCCAGGCAGTTATTTTACTGGTGATGGTGCGCGCCGTGATAAAGATGGTTATTACTGGATTACAGGCCGTGTAGATGATGTTCTGAATGTTTCGGGTCACCGTTTGGGCACTGCTGAAATTGAAAGTGCCTTAGTTGCGCATGCAAAAGTCGCTGAATCAGCTGTTGTTGGTATGCCACATGAGATTAAAGGGCAAGGCATAGCGGCTTATGTGACCTTGCAGGCCGGTGAAGCTGAAACTGAAGAATTACGTAAAGAATTGGTCAGTTGGGTACGTAAAGTGCTGGGACCTGTGGCAACACCTGATGCAATTTATTGGGCACCTGCTTTACCAAAAACCCGTTCTGGAAAAATCATGCGACGCATTTTGAGAAAAATTGCTGCCAATGAGTTAGATAGTTTAGGCGATACTTCTACTTTGGCTGATCCCGGTGTGGTAGATCAGTTGATTACAGAGGTTAAGGCCAATTCTTAGTGATTGAAGTCTCTTGATTTTGCTAGCCAAAAGTTGAATACCGTTAGAGAAATTCTAGCGGTATTTTTTGTTATTGATTTTCAAACCACAGAATAAGTAATGCAGGCATTGAGATAAGGAAATCTTACTTGATTTGATAAGCTCAAGGCACTGGGAATAAGAGTAAATATGATGAATGCACCTCAACAGGCGTTAAACCTTTCTGCTTTAGCAACGGCAAAGCAATTGGCAGAACAATTTGCGCAGACTGCTGCTGAGCGTGATAAAGCAGGTGGTAATCCGAAGCTGGAACGGGATTTGATTCGTCAAAGTGGCTTATTGGGACTGTCTATTCCACAACAATATGGCGGGCAGGGGGCAAACTGGAAAACAATTTTCCAGACCATTCAAAGTATTGCACAAGTCGATAGTTCCCTAGCACATGTATATGGTTTTCATCATTTACTAATCGCCACTGTACAGTTATTTGCTCAACCTCAACAATATTCGTCATGGTTTGAACACACCGCTCGTAACAACCTGTTTTGGGGCAATACTTTAAACCCTTTAGATCAGCGCACGAAGGTACAACAACTCACTGAGAACGACTTTATTTTTCATGGTGATAAAAGCTTTTGCTCAGGATCAATAGATTCAGACATACTGCTTTGTTCGGGCTTTAATGATGCTGGAAAATTACTGATAGCTGTGATCCCAACACGTCGAGAAGGGGTCAGTTTTTTAGGCGATTGGAATAATATGGGGCAGCGCCAAACAGATAGCGGTACCAGTCATTTTGAACAGGTCAAAATTCACAAAGATGAGTTATTGTTAAATCCAGGACCATTAAGTACACCTTACTCCAGTTTACGACCTTTGATCGCGCAATTGATTTTTGTGCATCTGTTTTTAGGCGTTGCTGAAGGTGCCTTTGACCTTGCAAGACAAACCATACAAAGTCAGAAAGCATGGTCAACGTCTTTGGCTGAAAATGCGGTGAATGATCCGTTTACCCAGAAGCATTTTGCTGAGTTTTATGTACAGCTTGAAAGTGTACGTTTACTTGCCGATAAAGCCATTGCAGCATTGCAAGCGGCTTGGAATATTAGTGAGCAATTAACAGCAGAACAACGTGGTGAAGTCTCAATTGCTATTGCGACTGCAAAAATTGCTGCAACCAATAGCTCGCTGTTTATAACGCAGAATATTTTCCAAGTGATGGGTGCCAGAGCGACAACAGCCAAATTGAATTTAGATCGTTTTTGGCGAAATGTCCGTACTCAGACCTTGCATGATCCGATTGATTATAAGTACCAGGAAGTAGGGGAATGGGTATTGACTGGAAAAGTGCCTGATCCAAGTTTTTACGCTTGAACCTAAGCTGACCGATGACATTTTATAAAATTTCATTCTTAGAGCTTTAGCGTTGGTATTGCCATAGCTTAGATTGAAAAAAATCTGTGTTGGATAAGGGGGTATGTCTTATACCCCCCTATTAACAGCTACAATTATGTTGCCCTGCAATAGATACAACATGAATGATTGAACAATGCACAAAGCAAAAGCCTAACGAGATCTGGCATGCTTCAGCATCAAGGATTGGATTTTTGCTTTAAGCTATTGAGCACTTCATACGCTGCCTTAATTCGCTCAGCATTGGGAATTTTTTTATTCATCAACATCACCAAGCCAAAATTCTCTTGTGGAATATAAATGACATATGTTCCAAAACCATTGGTGGAGCCAGTTTTATGGAAGACTCTTGAACCAGTCTTCACGAGGGTTTTTTCAACAGGGTTAGATTGCATCACAACCCGATCAGAATTGCTTTCTAATAGTGTGTTTAATGTAGCTGGGTAGCTGAACGATTCCCAGCCAAGGGCTTGGGTCATATCACCCATTTTAAAGTAACCCGTATGTGTTGCTAGAATTGCAGGTTTAATCGCTGCTTTGGCTTGATCTGGATTTAAGTTTAAATTTAAAAAATGTAGCATGTCAGGTAGGCTAGATTTCACCCCATAGGCTTGCGCATCAAAAGCGCCAGCAGTGACCCGAAGCGGATGATTATTTTGATCATAACCAAAGGCATAGTTGCCTTGTTGTGCTTTAGGAACTTGGACATAAGTATGTTGGAGTTCTAGCTTGGGGAAAATCACTTGCTCTAATAAAGCGCTAAAAGGCATGTTCATGGCTTTAGCGGTCGCTTCACCGAATAGCCCTATGCTTGGATTAGAATATTGTCGAAATTGACCAATCGGGTTTTTGACTTTCCAATCTTGAAAATATTTAAGTGTTTGCGCATCTGTTTTTATTTGATCAGGAAATTGCAATGGAAGATTACCACTGGTGTAGGTGGCCAATTCTAAGAGTGTGACTTGATTAATGTCTGAGTTTTTTAATGCGGGTATATATTTCCCAGGATGGTCTTGAAGAGAAATTTTGCCTAAATTTTGTGCATAAGTACCTGCTGTTGCAGTAAATATCTTACTGACTGAACCTAATTCAAAAAGGGTATTTTTATTTACGGCTTTCGCATTCGCAAGTGATTGTACGCCGTAGTATTTTTCATAACTTTTTCCGTTATACAAAATACCTATTGCCATACCGGGCACTGCATAAGTTTTCATTAATGGCTGAAATGCAGTATTCATCGCAGTTTCAACCTTTATAGACGTTGCAGGTATCTCGTTGGCGTTTACATAGGTCGTCAAGCTCATGCTGGCGATGAGGACGCAAAATATCGTTTTTGTTTTATTTAAAACTACCATACCCACTTTTTCCATCTATGCTACAAAAAGGGCGTATTTTAAGGTTGAAAGAAATTTTTTCCAAGATTGCGGTTGTTGAGTATATGTATAGAACAAATATACTCGATGATTCAATAAAACAAAAGTTGGCTAATGTATGTAAGGATAATTGTACTGATTTATACGATTCTATTTTTTATAAATGCTTTTTATTTATTCTAAAAAAAATCCCTCAAGCCGAGTCAAGAGGGAAAGCTGCAAAGCTGTTTTAGTTATTTATTGTTGTTTTCACAGCACCATCGATGAAGAGATAGGCCTTAAGCTGATTTTGCAGTAATTTGATCTTTTTGCGCTTCTTCAATTTGACGAACCAAAGGCAAGACCTTTTCACCGAAATATTCAACTTCTTCGATGAAATGTAAAAAGCCAGATAACACCAGATCTACGCCTACATTTTTGAGTTCAACAATACGTTCAGCAATTTGTTGCGGTGTACCAATCAGATTGGTTTTAAAGCCATCATTATATTGCACCAAGTCTTCAAAGGTTGATTTTGCCCAGTTACCTTCACCTTCTTTAGATGCTGCGCCCGCTTCACGGGTTGCATCGCCAAAGGCATTGACTGCTTCAACATTAGCTTGGTCAATAATCTCTTGTAGAACCGCTTTTGCTTCTTCTTCAGTGTCACGAGCAATGATAAAAGCATTGACCCCGATTTTGACTGAGTGGTTATTTAGCTTGGCTTTTTCACGAATATCATCGATTTGTTTTTTTAGTTCCTCAGGTGTATTGCCATTGGTGAAATACCAATCTGAAACACGCGAAGCCATGTCACGTGCAGCACGTGAACTTCCACCTTGGAATACTTCAATATGGGGTTTTTGCAAAGGCTTTGGTTTTAAAGTGTAGTCTTTAAACTGATAATATTTACCATCAAAACTATAATTATCTGTCGTCCAAATACCTTTTAACGTACGAATAAACTCTTCAGAACGAACATAGCGTTCATCATGTTCAGGCCATGGCTCACCAATGGCATCAAACTCGCCACGGAACCAGCCACTTACGACATTAATCGCAATACGCCCATTGGTCAGATAATCAATGGTCGCCAACTGTTTTGCGGCTAAAACAGGTTTCCATGGTCCCGGAAGAATTGCTGCAATTACTTTTAATTTTTCAGTCTTGGCTAAAAGTGCATGACTAAAACTCACAGATTCATGTTGATTTTCAGCGCCATACCCTGCGGTAAAACGAATTTGAGTGAGGGCATATTCAAAACCACTTTTTTCGGCAGCTTGTGCCAAACGGACATTGTAGTCATAGCTCCAGTCTGTACGTTGTTCAATATTACTGACCACTAAGCCGCCACTGACATTGGGAACCCAATAGGCAAATCGAATTGCTTGACCATTATTCGATGAAAACTGTGACATATCATAACCCTCAATTTTTTATGATTTATTCATAACAAGGTTGCGCTTAAGCAACCTGTGATTGTGGTGTTTTGGATTTTGCATGTAGACGAGACTCTGCCGCATCCAAGTCTGGTATCGCCGCGGAAGGAAGCACATCATCTTGCTCAATCTGTTTGTTGATGCCTAAATTTTGATTGGCTTGTTCTGTTTTGGCTTTCACCACTTCTGCTCGCTGACCTTTTGCAGGCGCCCATTCTAAAATTGGCAATGCCCGTGCGACGGCTAAAGTGATACGGTCTTGGATGTGTTCACTTTTAATGGTGTACTCAGGTGTGAAGTCACGATCTGTTGCATAGACACCAATAGGCAGCGTTTGCGCTTGAAAGAAGCTAAATAATGGACGTAACTGATGCTCTAGAACTAAAGCATGAAGGTCACTACCACCCGATGCAGCAAGCAATACAGGAACATCGACTAGCGCTGTTTGTTCAACAAAATCAAAGAAATGTTTAAATAAACCAGTAAATGATGCACGATAAACAGGTGTTCCCACGATGAGCGCATCTGCTGCTTCTACGGCAGCTAAGTCATCTTGAACACGTTGTGGCAGTTGGTTGCGATAAATTGCGCCCCCTAACAAATGGCCTATTTCACTGAATTTAATAAAATGAACATGAATCGGTGTTGCCTGACCCAGCTCATCTAAAATCGCTTGAACTAAACTTTCGGTTTTTGAAGGGTTATTTAATCCCCCTGAAACAGCAACAATATTTAATGGTTTTTGTTGAGTATAAATAGACATGTTGGCAACCTAATAAATTGAATCTCGGAATGCCATTCATTAATCTATATTTGACGAAGCAGTGTAAAATAATGAAAAACAGATTGGTTATCTGTTTTTAAGATAAACCACAAAGCCTTTGAATAATGCACGATTTCGTCTTTTAAGTATTTGAAGTTAAATAATATTCTTAAAATGAATAAGTAATTCATTTTTAACTGTTTATTTTATATTTAAAAGTGATATTTAAATCTTAATTTCGATAAATGACCTAAAGATTGTAGGGAATTTTAATTAAAGCCGACAAATTATTCAAAAATTCGTTAATATTTACGTATCCTAAATAGCAATAGTGCGGTTAGAATGAAATAACTGCGCTAGAGATCTCTCGCTTCGCTTATGAATATTTTAATCGTTGATGATCATCCACTGTTTCGCCATGCGTTAATTCAGGCGGTTCGTTATAGTTTGCCACAGGCTCAAATTAGTGAAACTGCGGCTGTTAATGAATTTTATGAGCGTTTGGAAAATGGTCCAGAACCAGATCTCGTCTTGTTGGATTTAAATCTGCCAGGCGCATCGGGTTTCTCTGCATTGGTACATGTTCGTGCACAGTATCCTGCACTTCCTATTATTGTGGTTTCTGCTCACGAAGATGCGTCCATTATTCAACGTGCAATTGCACATGGCGCAATGGGCTATATTCCTAAATCTGCGCATCCAAGTCATATTGGGGAAGCAATTCGCCAAGTGCTGGATGGTGATATTTGGTTACCGCCAAACTTACCTGCAGCGAATATGAATTTTGACCCGCGTGCCGCAGATGAAACAGCTTTAGCTGAACGTATTCAATCGTTAACACCACAACAGTTCCGTGTATTGATGATGGTTGCAGAAGGTTTATTGAATAAGCAAATTGCTTATGAACTTGATGTTTCGGAAGCGACTATTAAAGCGCATGTGACGGCAATTTTCCGTAAATTAGGTGTACAGAACCGTACTCAAGCGGTACTCGCAATCAATGCACTCAATATTGAAGAACGAAAAGTTTAAGATTCTTGCTGGTTAAATTTAACTTCAATATATTGAAAAATTACGAGAAGAGTGTATTAAAAAATACGCTCTTTTTTATTTTCTGATTTCTGCATTTACTCATGTAATTTTATTCTAAATCAAATATTTAAAATTCATATCTGACTTGAATCATCAAGGGATTGTCTGCAATAAAACTTTAGCTTTTATCAAGAGTTAAAAATAGGCGTATACTGAACGGACATGAGGAATAATTATGTCTGAAGCACCTGAATCTACAGCTTATATTGAGTATGGCACTCGGCCTTTTATCGCAATTTTACTTTCATTGTTTTTAGCTGGCTTTGCTATATTTTCATCGTTGTACTGTGTTCAGCCGATGATGCCGTTTTTGGCAAGTTTTTTTCATGTTACGCCAACCCATAGCAGTTTCCCGCTTTCATTTTCCACCATTGCCTTAGCCTTAGGGCTTCTTTTTGCGGGGCTGATTTCAGATCGTTATGGTCGTAAGCAGATCATGGCCATTTCTTTATTTTCCACCGCAAGCTTATTATTGCTGAGTTCGTTTTTACCGTATTGGGAAATATTCCTTGCAACACGTATGATGATTGGCTTGGCTGTTAGTGGTGTTGCTTCTGTAGCAATGACCTATATCGGTGAAGAAATTGCACAAAAAGATGTTGGCTTTGCCATGGGGCTGTATATTTCAGGGACAGCAATAGGGGGAATGGGCGGGCGTTTGATTGCAGGGGTATTGCTGGATTATATCTCTTGGCAAACTGCGACGATGATTATTGGTCTACTTAATTTATTGATCGCGATTACATTTTACATAGCCTTACCTGCCTCTAAACACTTTAAATCTTATCCCATTCAATTCACACGTTTTATCGAATCCTTTAAGAAAAATCTTTCTGACCCAAAGCTGAGACTATTGTTTGTCGAAGGTTTTATTCTGATGGGATGCTTTGTGACCGTGTTTAATTACATGAGTTATCATCTGTTAGAAAAACCTTTTGAATTGTCACAAACATGGATTGGTTTAATCTCGATTGCCTATTTATCTGGCATTTATAGTTCACCTCGTGCAGCCAGTTGGAGTCGTCAATTTGGACGAGGTAAGGTACTGATTGTGATGTTCTCAAGCATGATTCTGGGGTTATGGATGATGCTGATTCCATCATTATGGGTGATCTTGATTGGCCTATTGATTTTTACTTTCTCATTTTTTGCCGCACATTCCACATCAAGCAGTTGGGTATCGGTACAATCCTTACAATATCGTGCAGTCGGCTCTTCGCTTTATCTATTTTGTTATTATCTTGGTTCAAGTTTCTTGGGCAGCAGTAGTGGTTTAGTCTGGGAAAAATATGGATGGTTTGGCCTAACAGTTACGATGACTTGCGTACTTTGTATTGGGCTCTTGGTGGCTTTAAAACTAAATCAAACACTTCATAAAGATCAGGTAAAAGTATGAGCTGCTGCATCTAAATAGCGTTAACTAAGCTTTTCTATTCAATTTCGCTGCGCTTTTAAACGATCCATCATGATAGGTAAATTTTCCTTTTATAACGGATGACGAATAGCTTTAACATCTTAAAAAGCTATCAATAACAGACCAAATAGAAGACCAAGAGAAAATGTTTACTTTTTAATCAAACAACATGAGTAAAATTCATGGTAAAATGATCAACTTTCATTTTAGATCTCTCCCGATCGCCAACTGCCAATCGAGAAACTCACCATGTCGACCGCTTATACTGCTCAGACAGCGCCTACTGCGTTGTTTGATTATGACAAATATTGGGCATCGTGCTTTGAACCAGCACCATTTTTGCCAATGTCACGTGAGGAGATGGATCAACTCGGTTGGGATAGTTGTGACTTTATTCTGGTATGTGGTGACGCTTATATCGATCATCCATCGTTCTGTTCAGGAATTATTGGCCGAACGCTTGAAGCACAGGGTTTCCGTGTCGGGATTATTGCACAACCAGATTGGACTTCTGCTGAAGCATTTAAAGTGCTAGGTAAACCGAATATTGCATGGGGTGTGACCGCGGGTAATATGGATTCTATGATCAACCGCTATACGGCTGACCGTAAAATCCGTTCTGATGATGCATATTCACCAGATAATCTACCCAATAAACGTCCTGACCGTGCTGCAACTGTATATTGTCAGCGTTGTCGTGAAGCATTTCCTGATGTACCCGTATTATTGGGCGGTATCGAAGCATCATTACGCCGTATTGCACATTATGATTACTGGTCAGACAAAGTTCGTCGTTCAGTGCTGATGGATTCCAAAGCAGACTTATTGATGTATGGCAATGGTGAACGGTCTGTTGTTGAAGTTATGCATCGTCTTGCCAAAGGCGAAAAAATTCATGAAATCACCGATGTTCGTGGTACGGCATTCATCGTCAATAAAATTAATCGTGTTTCTAAAGCCAAGTTTGTTGAAATTGCATCGAATGATGTTGATGCGATTGGTCGTGTTGATCCAATCATCAATCCTTATGTGATGACTGAAGATTTAGATGGTTGTGAAATTGAACAAGGTAAAGGAAATTCTTTAACCCAATATCAAAATTTCCAAAAAGAATTGGTGGCAAATCCTGTTGTTCGTGAAGGTGATCAACTGGATGAGAATACCCAGATTGTACGTTTACTGCCGACATCTAAAGCAATTAAACATAAATTACCGCCGCGTGAATTGGCTGTGATTCGTTTGCCTGCTTTTGAAGAAGTGGCAACCGATCCTGTACTTTATGCACATACCAACCGCATCTTGCATCTTGAAACCAATCCGGGGAATGCTCGTGCATTGGTACAAAAGCATGGTGAACGTGATGTATGGTTAAATGCACCACCGATTCCATTGACCACCGAAGAAATGGATTATGTGTTTGACTTGCCTTATGCGCGTCTACCACATCCAGCTTATGGTGAAGCGCGTTTCCCTGCATTTGATATGATCAAATTCTCTGTAAATATCATGCGTGGTTGTTTTGGTGGTTGTACATTCTGTTCGATTACCGAACATGAAGGTCGTATTATTCAAAACCGTTCAGAAGAATCAATTTTACGTGAAGTTGAAAAAATTCGTGATACAGCCCCAGGTTTTACAGGCATCATCTCAGATTTAGGTGGTCCAACTGCAAACATGTATCGCTTGCAGTGTAAAGATCCTGAGATTGAAAAGAACTGTCGTAAACCTTCTTGTGTGTATCCAGGTGTATGTCAAAATTTACATACCGACCATGCACCACTTACTCAACTTTATCGCAAAGCACGTTCATTAAAAGGCATCAAAAAGATTCTGATTGGTTCAGGCTTACGTTATGACCTTGCGGTATTGAACCCTGAATATGTCAAAGAACTGGTTCAACACCATGTTGGCGGTTATTTAAAAATTGCACCAGAACATACCGAGAAAGGTCCATTGTCGAAGATGATGAAACCGGGAATCGGGACCTATGATCGCTTTAAACAGATGTTTGATCGTTTTAGTAAGGAAGCGGGTAAAGAACAGTATTTAATCCCGTACTTTATCGCTGCACATCCAGGAACAACGGATTATGACATGATGAATCTTGCGATCTGGCTTAAGAAAAATGGTTTCCGTGCCGATCAGGTGCAAACCTTTTATCCATCACCAATGGCGACAGCGACCACGATGTATCACACCGGGAAAAACCCGTTGGCCAAAGTGGCTCGTTATACCGAAAGTGTGGATATTGTAAAAGGTGAAAAGCGTCGTCGTTTACACAAAGCCTTCTTGCGTTACCATGATCCAAACAACTGGCCATTACTACGTGATGCATTACGTGAAATGGGCCGGGTAGATTTGATTGGTAACTCTAAGCATCATCTGATTCCAACTTATCAACCGCAAGGAACTGAAGGGCAATACCAATCTGCCCGTAAGAAAAATTCGACTGTTGACGGTGATTCGCAAAAGCGTACTGGGGATAGCCGTAATTCACAGGCGAAAACTCAATCGCGTCCTTCCAATACCAAAAAGCGTCCTGAGCGTGGTCAAATATTGACACAACATACAGGTTTACCGCCGCGCGAAACAGGTGATAAAAAACCATTTTCTGGAAATGGCAAAGCAAAGTCTAAGCCAAAAAGCAGAGCTTAGTTGCTGTTTGAGAAAGTAATAAGAAAGGATGCCTAAGCATCCTTTCTTAAATCAGCAATTGAATAATAAAAATACCTAACTGTGGATAAGTGTCTGTAAACTGTTGAAAACTTTAGTGTACTAAAAACACACAATTCTCGAATATCATTGTCCTACAATAGTACGCAAGATTCATTAAATTCAGTTGTATTCGCATTCAATACGCGATATATATGAGGTGTAATTCAATTCATTTGGTTGAAATACTAAGTGAATAAAACAAATAATAGTTCAATAAATAAGTTAAAAATGTGATTTATTTGAGTATTTTGAAAAAGCAAATATGAGAATGCGTCTGGCATATTACAAAATTGAACTGATTAAAAATAGTATCTTTGATACACAAGAACTGGTCGTAGACCAAATTATAATAAAGAATTAGGAAATGAAAAATGGACATGATAATCGTTGCGAGTTTGATATTACTTGCTGTCGTGATTGCCGCTGCTTATAAAGGATTGAAAAATAAGCAACAAGCAGATAGTGCTTTACGAAGAAGAGCAGTATTTAACTCACATGAACAAATTACGTTTACGCGTTTAAAAGAAATTTTACCTGAAGCCAATATCTTGGCTCATGTATCTTTTGATGCCTTATTAACGACAAAATATTTACATACACGTCGTAAGTATCAGCAAATGTTTGCAGACTTTGTGGTGCTGGACAAAGATTATAAAGTTTTAGCTGTGATTGCTTTAGATGATATCAATGCGATTAAGCGCTCGAATCAAAATACCTATGAAGATGCCTTGTTACAGTCGGCAGGTTATCGTGTGATTCGTTATATGGGGATTCCAGAGTATCAGGATTTGCGAGAAGATTTTTTAACAGAATTTTCAGAAATGAGCCATTCGCAAATGTTGGAGGAACATGTACTGGGGAAGTTTGATCTGTACTCAAATCGCGCATATAGCTAAGCAAAAAATGCATGTTTAAACATGCATTTTTTAGTTCATTCAAAATTTAGTATTGAGCTTATTCTGGTTTGACCGCAACAACCGTCATTTCAACTAAAACATCAGGTCGATAAAGCTTTGCTTCTACACAAGTTCTCGGCAGAGCTTGCATATCTGAACACCATGCATCCCAGATTTCGTTCATTCCTGCATAATCATTTTCGATGTCTTTTAAAAAAATCATCACAGACATAATGTGCTTTTTATCTGTGCCCGCATCTGCAAGAAAACGATCAATGATATCTAAGGTCTGTTGAGTTTGCCCTTTGATATCCAAACTTAAATCCGTAGCCAATTGACCCGCCAAGTGAACTAAATTTCCCGAAATTGCGATTTCAGAAAAGCGTTTTTCTACGTGCAAACGTTGTACAGTCATGATCATTCTCAAAGTTTGTTTATGTTTTAAATTTTACGTCATCATTTACAATCTGCAAATTAACTTTGTTGCTTGTTGGTGAATCTATCTATACGAATGAGGATTTTATACTTAAAAATAATCAAACAGTTATATTCTGGGCAAATAATGAAATTGCCTAAATTTAAAAAATGAATCTGCGCGTCACGTAACTGATTTAAACAAAATGCAATCGAACATTGCAGAGGACAAAGTTGTTGCAACTGCTTAAAGTGTTGCTGCTCCTGTGGTATGGAAATATTCATTGAAATACCTATTATTTAGAATCTATTTTTAAGCCAGTGAATCGCTTTGAGCTATTCACTGTGCCGTTATCAAGCTTGCGGAGGCGTATAGGATTTGAGTTTTTGCTCAGGCTTATTGTTGATTTGATACCAGTCGATATGCCGTGTAATAAACATCACTACAGCAAGTAAAACAAATGAAATGATAGAGCCGATCAGGAAGGTTTTGCCTGAAGATTGCAATAGCATATACATCACGGCATAAAGTGAACTCAGGATGATGCTGAATAGGCCAGCGGCTTTAAAACCTTTCATCACATAGTATAAGTACCAGCTCATGAGCCCGACACAGGCAATTCCAGCAACGAAATAAGCCCATGCAAAGGCATAGTATTCACTGATCGAAAGCAGTAAAACAAAGAACACCACTTGAGCCATCGCCACCAAAGAATATTGAATGGGGTGAATCCGTAAGCTTTTAAGCACTTCGAAGAGAAAGAAACAAGCAAAGGTGATGATGATAATCACGATACCGTATTTAATCGCACGATCTGTTTGTGTATAGACATTGACTGATTCTAGGAATTCTGTTGATAAACCAATACTTTGACTAGGTTCACCCATATAAGCCGGCTCTTGTGCAAAATAGCCATTACTAAACTGGCGAATACACTCATTGTTGTCGCAATCAATCAATTTACTGATGTTTTGATGACCTAGAGCAATATTTTTCCATTGTGCGGTGAATTGTTGCGGTGTACTGGTTTTTGCAAAGGGTAAGTTTTGTCCTGAATATTTGGTATCCGCCCAATTGCCTTTGGCCTGATAAGTGACACTACGACTGGTTGGGATCAGGGTGAATTTTCCCAGACCCGTAATATTGGCGGTTAAATCAAAAGTGAAACCATTTTGAATGGCATTGATTAATTCAGGATACTTTTTTGCAGAAACATACATAAAGTCAAAACCAGAACTGTTACTGCCTTGAGCACTCATTTCAAAAGCATAAGTTTTATTGAGCATGTTTAAGTTCGGTTGGGTATCTAAGCCGCGAGGATCATGTACAGGGAAGATAATTTCAGCTCGTTCCCATTGGTAATCTTTCTGTTCAAGTGTTGGTTTTTGGAATACGCCTTTGGCCATGAGATTTGCGGTGTAGCTAATTGCTCGATAGATGGTGCGTTTATAAGTGTTGTCAGAAACATTAAAGTTGGATGACCATTGCGTGCTGTCAGCACTGATATATAGCCATTGTTCCTCAGTACACAAATAGGCCACCTTCTTTTCATCGAGGCAGTTTTTTTGCTCATTGTAGGGCACACGGATATACGGTGAAATCACGGTTTGAGGGCTAATATTATTTTGTGCAATTTCTTTCAGAAATGCCCGTTGGTAATCTTGTCGTTCTGAGACCAGACTGGTAATAAAGAGTAAGCCTATCCCAAATAAGGCAACTAAAATTGCGATTGCAATAATTTTGAATGTAATAAAGTTGGATCGCATCACTGTTTTCCTTCGCCGTTGTTTGTTGTCAGTGTTGAGTGTGCGAAACAGCAATGTGCTTTGTTTGAGGTGTATCGGTTTTTTATATGAATTTTAAGTGAAGTTTGGTCGTGCTAAGGCAATTGAATTTTTACCAATACACCCTTTTGGTGGGGTTGTAAGATGGTGATTTCATTTCCTTGAATATTGCCAATGTGAATCTGTCCATGGTGTTGTTCAATGACTTGTTTAACAATGCTCAGTCCAATACCAGAACTGCGTTGTTGGCTAATCGGACGAGGCAAGGAAAAATAAGTATCAAACACTTGCGTGAGTGCATAATCTGGAATCCATTTGCCCTCATTAAAAACCTGTAATTCTATCTGCTGGTGTGTTTGACGATGAAGCCGAATCAGGATTTTTGCTGAATCTGTGGAAAAATCCAGCGCATTATCTAAAATATTGGCAAGGGTTTGTTGAATCCAAAATCGATCTGCACGAAGCATACAATTGGCTTCAATATCCAGTAAACACTGGATTTTTTTGGCTTGAATTTGACTGGCATGCTGGTCTAAAGTCTGTTGAATCAGTTCAGATAAATTGAAATCTTGCATTTCAATTTGATGTTTAGATTTTTCCAGACGGGTCAATAAGAGCATTCGATCAATCAGGCTACGTAAGCGCTGGCTTTGTTCATGAATATGCGTGGCAAATTGTTGTTGATCATTTAGTGGTAAATCTTCTTTGAGTAGTTCTGCACTGGCTTGAATTGCGGTAAGCGGACTTTTGAGTTCATGGGTCAGTGTATTGACATAGTGTTCCACATAAGCACGATCTTCGAGTTTTTCTCGCATATTTTCAACTGCTTGAGCAACTTGATTGAGTTCTTTTGCCGAACGAAAATAGGGGGTTTGATTGACAGGTGCAAGTGCCTGCGCGTATTTACGGACACGGTCAATACTGTGTTTTAGCCAATAGGCCACCAAACTGGCAAGAAACAGACTGAGTAATGTAATCCAAGCGGCTTGTCGGATCAGCTGATTTTCAGCGCGCTGAATATAAGGCTGTACTGAAATATTGGGCTTTCCAATACTGACAACGCCAATCAATTGCTGTTGTTGACCAACTTGATAATAGATTGGCGCTGCGATAAACATAGTGCTGCTATTGCTGTCCTTTTCATAACTGCGTGTAGAGCGAACGCCGTATTTTCCCTTTAAGGTCAGGTAAACATCATTCCATCGTGAATAATCTTGTCCTGTGGCGATACCTTGTGAGTCATAAATGACGATACCTTTGTTGTCGGTAATATAGATTTGTTGATTGATTTCATTTTTATTATGTTTCCAGATCGTGGCATTGAGTTTTCGATTCAGCGCTTTTTGAATTTTTTCATCAAACTGAACGGTACTGACTTTATTTTCATAGACATCTTCAGCTACTAACATCGCGATAATATTGGCATTTTCCGCAAGAGTATCTTCTACGACCTGTCGAACATTGGGCTTTACTTGTTGATTGAAGGTATAAGACATAAACCATAAACCCAGCAAGATGATCAATCCAAAGAAGAACCAAATACGAATAAAAATGGACATGGTTTATCCTTGCCTTTTTAAACTATAGCCAAAGCCTCGATGGGTTTCGATCGGGTCTTGCTCAGGAGAGATCTGCTTGAGTTTATTGCGAATACTTTTGATATGGGTATCGACTGTTCTTTCTAAACTATGCTCAGGGTGCTCCCATACATGATCCATCAATTGTTGACGGCTAAACACCTGTTCAGGGCGTTGAATCAATAATTTAAGTAAGCGATATTCATAGCGAGTCAGCTGCAGTATTGTGCCTAAGTAATGAATTTGCAAAGCCTCATCATTGCATTGCCAAACTTTAGCTGGCGTTGTAGAAAGCTGTGTATTTGGCTGTGAGGTGTGCTGTAACTGATTCTGTATCTCCATTCTGCGCCAAATGGCTTTAATCCGAGACACAATTTCACGCGAACTAAATGGCTTGGTACAGTAGTCATCTGCGCCAATTTCTAAACCCACAATACGATCTATTTCATCATCTCGTGCGGTTAAAAATAGCAAGGGTGTGTGATTAAAGAGACGAATTTTTTTACAGATATCAAAACCATTTAAATCTGGTAATCCGACATCTAAAATAATAAAATCAAAGGGTTGCTGTTGAATAAAATCAATGGCTTGCAGACCTGAATTGGCCCAAGTCACTTGCCAGTCTTCTCGTTCAAGTGCGTAACGTAACGGCATAAGAATAGCAGCATCATCTTCTACACATAAAATCTGTTTTTTATTATTCATTGCATTTAAAAATTCATAATCTCAATAGGAGTGTACTCAAATTGAAATACTTAGGCGAATGAATTTTCAGTGAAGTTTAGATGAACTGTTTTATTGCTTGAAATTGGCTGAATGCCTATTGGTGTGGGCTTTTACCCATGTGAATTTCTGAGCGCCCTGTAATCTTCGGATTTGATCGTCACGCCAATCACAGGACAGCAAATCAAAAGTATTGGTGACTTTTGATATCTCGGCAACGACATGGGTAATGTATTGCGGAAAATAGATTACTCTAATTTTGATCAATTTGGGTAAATTTTTATCGAATTATATTTCTTTTGAATAAAAAGTATTCAATTTGTCCGCATATCTAAGTAAGGTTAAAAAACGATTTTGAAGAATAAAACAGGATGCCAAAGCATCCTGTTTTTATGATTGATTGATCAGGCCATGCCTGAAAATTGCATCAGCGTTTAACTACAATAGAGTCAATACCGCTATGTTGTAAGGTTTGTTGGGCAATCACTGCTGCATTTTGTGATTCATAAGGGCCTGAAATCACACGATACCAAGTTTTTCCAGCTTCTGTGCTTTGAACCACATCGGCAGATAAACCATTTAAGATAATTTCAGCACGACGTGCATCGGCAGCATCAGGATCATCATAACTACGAACTTGAAGAATATATTCGGGTTGAACAGGTGTTGTACGTTCAGCATTTACACCGACATCTACATTTTCAGACTGAGACGGTGCTTCAACAATTACAGGTTGTTGTTGATTTCTGCTTTCAGGAACAGCTTGTTCAGGAATAGGGGTAACCTGTTGTTGTGGTAACAGATCATAAAAACGATAGTCTTTGTTGGTATCTTCTTGATAATGCTCAGACGTGATTTCGTTTTTGGGTTGGACGGGCGCCCACGGTTTCCAGAGCATCAGTGCGACACCAAAACTTAACACGATTAAAATGACGACAAGCATCCCTAACCATTTAGGAATCAATGGTTGTTTAGGTTTGGTTGGCCTTTCTGAAACACCGCGTTGCGTTTTTCCAAACACGTGGAACCCTCTTATTATGTATTGCTTAGATCGTGTTCAAGCATAGTTTTGCTTGAACACGATGTAAAGTAATGATTTATTACATACTTCAATGCTTACTTTGAGCCAGACCTTGGTCTTGAGAACATGTAAAGCAATTCTTGACTTACATACTTTCAGGTGCAGAGACACCCAATAATTCAAGACCATTATGTAAGACTTGTTTGATATTTGCTGAAAGCAATAAACGGGCTTGAGTCAATTCGGCATCATCACCCAATACTTTATTCTCGTTGTACCAACCATGGAATAAAGCAGCAAGTTCTTTCAAATAATTACCAACTTGATGTGGTTCATAATTATTTGCAGCGCGAATAAGGACTTCAGGATAAGCCGCGAGTTTCGCTAAAATTTCAGTTTCAGCATCAAGTTCTAATTTTGCAGCAAATTGACGTGCATTTTCAGTATCAAATTGAATATTTGTTGTTGCTGCTTTTTCTAACATACGGCAAATACGAGCATGTGCATATTGAATATAATACACAGCATTGTCTTTGCTTTGAGATACCGCTAAATCTAAATCGAAATCAATGTGCTGTTCAGATTTACGCATCACATAATAAAAACGTGCTGCATCATTGCCGACTTCTTTACGAAGATCGCGCAATGTCACGAATTGACCTGAACGAGATGACATTTGTACCATCTCACCACCACGCCATAAGCTGACGAACTGTACTAAAAGTACCGTCAATTTAGATGAGTCATAGCCCATCGCGTCAATTGCAGCTTTAACACGTGCAATATAGCCATGGTGGTCTGAACCCCAAATATCAACAAGGTCAGTAAAGCCACGTTGTAATTTATTTAAATGATAGGCAATGTCAGAGGCAAAGTACGTGGTTTGTCCATTACGACGTTTGACTACACGGTCTTTTTCATCGCCAAATTCAGTTGATTTAAACCAAATGTTGCCATCTTTTTCATAAAGAAAACCACGTTGATCTAATGTTTGTAAGGCTTCATCAATTTTTTCAGCCAAAGATGCTTCACTGAACCAGTGATTAAACGTTACGCCAAACTCACCAAGGTCATCTTTAATGTCATCTAAAATGGCATGTAAAGCTGCTTGATGGAATACACGATAACCTTCACCCACTAAAGCTTGTGCGTTGTGAATTAAGCCATCAATGTGCTTTTCTTTATCGCCTGAAATAACCACTTTATTGCCATCGGCATCAAGCTCTTCAGCATATTGCACATCTTCTGGAACATCTTTGTAAACATCAGCCACACTACGTACATAAGCATCAGCATGTTTGTCGATGATACCTTGGGCGATTTCTTTAACGTAATCACCTTGATAAGCATTTTTAGGGAAAACTAAAGTTTGGCCGCTTAATTCTAAATAACGTAAATAAGTTGATGTGGCGAGGATGTCCATTTGACGGCCAGCATCATTGACATAATATTCACGTTCAACTTTGGCACCTGTTGCTTCAAGTAAGTTTGCAACAGTCATACCATATGCAGCACCACGACCATGACCTACATGCAGGCTAGAGGTTGGGTTGGCAGAAACGAATTCAACCTGAATTTTCTTGGCTGCATTTGCTTGGGTTTTACCAAATTGTTCTTTTTGTGCTTGGATCTGATCCAACACAGTAAAGCGTTGATCGGCATTTAAAAAGAAGTTGATAAAACCAGGACCCGCAATTTCAGCTTTGGCAATATCAACCACTTCGGGTAAATTTGCCAAAATTTTCTCTGCAAGATCACGTGGTTTCATACCAGCAACTTTAGCGCCCATCATGGCAATGTTTGATGCGAAATCACCGTGGCTTCGGTCTTTAGTTCGCGTTAAAACACTCGTGTTTTTCCAGTCAGATGGAAGAGTCCCTTCAGCTTGTAGGGATTGCACTGCATGATCAAGAGCTGCTTGTATGGCCGTATTCATAATCTATAGAGAAATAAATGTCGCAGAAAAACGCTAAATATAGCAAATTTTGCGCCTTTTAGGTGAATGCATTTGTATAGAATAAAACTTATTCGATAAGAAAAATGTCGGTATGCTCAATTTCACTGTGTATTGGCGTTTAGATTTCATATCGACTTGACGGATTACACTGCTTTAATCACAGGATAAAAAATATGTTTGTGAGTTTTTTAGATCAAATCGATCATGAGATTATAGAAAAAGAACAAGTTATACAGTTGTTTGCGAAGATTCAGGCCACAGACTTGGAATATTCAAATTCAGGTTATCTTGCGCTAGATATGCCAAAACAAGGTCAGATCATTTTATTGTTTTGGTGGGTGGATACGACTCACTTGATTTTGCGTTACGATAAAAATATCCCTACTGTCCAACAAGGTGAGTCGTGGTTGTCTTGCAATGAAGATCTGAACTTAGCGTTATTTGATGTTGGTGATGACACATGGCTCCCTTTAAATTCAATTATTTCACTCGATGATGCAATCAATGTGATATCTGAGCTCTATGATCAGCCTTTAAATTTGTCCAATCAAATCAAATGGCAAAATGTGGCCGATGTTATGTGGAAGGATTAATTGTTTCAGGTCCATTAAAAGAATAAAATGTGGCCTGTTGGTAAATTTAGAGCGATATATGTCAAATACTCCTCCCACAATTATTGGCAATATCCCAAAACTCCCTGCAAAATTTGCAGCATGGATTATGCCGTTGTTCTTATCTTGTTTAATGAGTGGCATGGTGTCATTGATTAATATGTTGATCAATGTGGGTTTGATTAACGGATTTTGGACCAAATGGCTTGCTGCATGGATGGTATCATGGGCTGTGGCATATCCTGTGGTTCTGATTGTTTTACCCTTAGTACGACGTTTAACCGCCGTATTTGTGGATATGCCTAAATAATGGATCTACTCTTTACATGTGACAGGCTTGCTAAGCAATTCAGCATGGCCATTTGTAAAGGTATAAAGTTTGGAATTGTTAAAGATTTTAATCACTTTGGCTTTGCTCAGTGCTGTTTTAAATGTCGGCATTTTTTTCGCATTGACTAAGTCAAATGGATTGCCATAGTTGTTATTGTCGATTAAGAATTGAACTTGACCGGTTTGCGCATCATGTGCTTTAAGCAGCTCTTTGCCATTTTTATCTTCAATCGTAAAACCAGACTTCTGCGAAGGAATCTTACAATTCAAACGCAAATATAGGGCGTTTCCATCACTGGATTTGTTCTGTAAGGTGTAAATACCTTGAAGATCATTTTCAATATAGACCCATTGTCCAGTGGGCATATTGATCTTCATTTGTTCTAGTTTTTCAAGGGTGGCTTTACTGACATCAACCACACCTTGTTGATCAACTTCTGGAACTTTGGTTTCGCCTAAGCCCACCATACTTTTGACTTTTTCAGTGGTTTTAGAAACACCAGAAGAGACTTTTTTTGCAGTTTGGCAGCCAGTACATGCAATGACTGTGCTAAGAAGGAGCAGAGAGATCTTTGTGTTCATTGTTATTGGTTTAGCTTCATCGTATTTTAAACAAAATAAATCTAAACAGAAAAAAAATCAATGATTGGTCAAAATTGCGTACAAATATGCAGTTTTAATGGCGGGATCATGGCTCATTATTTTATGGAAAAATATTAAATTGCTTAAAAAAGAGAATTTGATCCGCAAAACTGAGAATAATTTATCATTCTGTAAAATACTTTGAATATCATTATCACGTATCTAAATACCCATTTAGTCAAAAATAGGCTTAAGCTTGTATCAGACCAAAGTCGTAGCTTAGCAAAAGATAGAAGCAGGCAGTCTGCTTCAATGAGAATGGAAATGCCAACGGAAACCCTGAAAAAATATCCTCTATATATTCATTATGCAGGTAATGCCTTATTAGAGCTGCCTTTATTAAATAAAGGTTCAGCCTTCACAGAAGAAGAACGAACTCAATTTAACTTACACGGTTTAATTCCTCATGTGATCGAAAGTATCGAGGAGCAAAGTCAACGTTCATACCAACAGTTCTGTTCTTTCAGTGAAGCGATCAATAAGCATATTTATTTACGAAATATTCAAGACACCAATGAAACGCTGTTTTACCACCTGATTGAAAACCACTTAAGTGAGATGATGCCGATTATCTATACACCGACAGTGGGTGAAGCATGTCAACGTTTCTCCGATATTTATCGCCGTCATCGTGGAGTATTTCTTTCCTATCCTGACCGTAAATACATTGATGAAATCATTCACAACGTAAACCGTAAAAATGTCAAAGTGATTGTGATCACAGACGGTGAGCGTATTCTTGGTTTAGGCGACCAAGGTATTGGCGGCATGGGAATTCCAATTGGAAAACTGTCTCTTTACACTGCATGTGGTGGTATTAGTCCAGCCTATACATTGCCGATTACCATTGATGTGGGAACCAATAATCAACAATTATTGAATGACCCGATTTATATGGGATGGTCGCAACCTCGTGTCAGTGGGGATGAATATTATGAATTTGTTGATGAAGTGATTGCAGCGGTTAAACGTCGTTGGCCAAAAGCATTGATTCAATTCGAAGATTTTGCGCAAAAAAATGCCATGCCTTTACTTGAAAAATACCGTGATAAGATTTGTTGTTTTAATGACGATATTCAAGGAACAGCGGCAGTTTGCGTTGGTACTTTAATTGCTGCGAGTAGAGCCGCAGGTAAACAGCTCAAAGATCAAAAAATTACCTTCTTAGGGGCTGGTTCCGCAGGTTGTGGTATTGCAGAACAAATTATTGCACAGATGGTTGCTGAAGGCCTGACGGATGCTGAAGCGCGTGCCAAAGTATTTATGGTAGATCGTTTTGGTTTAATCACTGAAAATCAGCCAAACTTATTAGATTTCCAACGTAAGCTTGCGCAGAAACCTGAAGATGTTGCACATTGGGGCAATGCTGAGGAAATCATTTCACTGCTTGATGTTGTGAAAAATGCCAAACCAACCGTATTGATTGGGGTATCCGGTCAACCGGGTTTATTTACAGAAGAAATCATTAAAACGATGGCTGAAAACTGTGAATATCCGATTGTATTGCCTTTATCCAACCCAACTTCAAGAGTTGAAGCAGTGCCAGCTGATATTATTCAATGGACTGATGGTAAAGCATTGATTGCGACAGGTAGCCCATTTACCCCTGTGAATTATCATGGTGAAACCTATCAGATTTCGCAGTGCAATAACTCTTATATTTTCCCTGGTATTGGTTTGGGTGTGGTAGCAGTTCAAGCAACCCGTGTTACAGACAATATGCTGATGGCTTCTAGTTCAGCTTTGGCTGATTGTTCACCGAAGTTGCAAGATATCCACGCAGATTTATTGCCTGATTTAAATGAATTACAGCAAGTGTCTAAAATTATCGCATTTAAAGTTGCTAAAGCCGCTATTCAAGATGGTGTAGCGCCGATGATCAGTGATGAGCAATTGCTAGAAAGTATTGAACAGAACTTCTGGAAACCAGAATATCGTGATTATAAACGTGTTCCGTTTTAACTTTTATTGGTAGGTAATGAAGATAAAAAGGGAAATTACTAGATAATTTCCCTTTTTTAAAAAGAGATATTGATTAAAAAATATAACAATTTATCGGTGTCTTTTTTTGAATTTTTAATTAAAATAAGGACACTTGTAATTAAATATCAATAACTAAAATGCTGAAAAATATTACGACCTTACTTGAAAGCTTTGGCTTGGGATTACAAACACGAGCGATCCACGTTCAATTCTCAAATCAAGCCTTAAACAGCAGTGTATTCTTGCAATGCATTCAGGGGCAACAACAGATTAATCAAGGCTTAAAGGCAGAATTACTCTGCCTTTCAACCAATGCGCATATTGCTTTAAAACAATTTATCGGGTGTCAGGTTGCAGTTGATCAAGTCACCGATTTTGGTGAATTGTACCGAACCTCTGGAATTGTAACAGGGGCAAGCCAAGGGCAGAGTGATGGGGCGTTAAGTGTTTATAAATTAACGCTTGAAGATGCAACCAGTCTTTGGCATAAGCGTCGTAATAGCCGTGTTTTTATGAACAAAAGTGTTCTGGAAATATCGGAAATCTTATTTAAAGAGTGGCAAGCGAAAAGTGCCTTATTTTCTGCCAGTCTCAGTCTGGACAGTAGTGGTTTAAAAAAACAATACGATATCCGTCCTTTTGTAATGCAAGCCAATGAAACGGATTATGAATTTTTAACTCGCTTGTGGCGCAGTGAAGGTATTAACTGGTTAGTTGATGAATCTGTACGAATTGTGCCTATTTCGGCAACGCAGATTCAGGCACAGAAATTACGTCTCATTGATGACAATACGCAATATGAGGCAATGCCTAGACGAAGTATTCGTTTCCATCGCAGTCATGCAACAGAACGCTTTGACACGATCACCAGCCTCATCGCCCAGCGTTCAATTCAATCAACAGCAATACAAGTACAACGTTGGCAAGCGGATAGCCTTTTACAAGATCAGGGCGATAGCCAGTTAAGTAATCACCAACATAGTGATCAACAAGACAATGAAACTTTAAGTTTAGAGCAGGCTTGGACAATTAGCCCAGCTTGGACCAGTGATCTCAATGGCGAAGACCAAACCACAGTTTCCAGTTCAGCCCAAGTTGATAAATTAAATACCCAACTAACACAATACCAAGAATTACAGTCCAAATATTTTACTGCAACTAGTTCAGTGCGTGATGCGCAAGTTGGCTATTGGTTTGAATTAAGAGAACACCCTGAAATTGATCAACATGATGGTTCGGATCGTGAGTTCTTAATCTTAGGTAAGACTTTTTACAATCAAAATAACTTACCTAAAGAGTTACAAGATCAGTTATCCAAGCTGCTTAATTTAAATTATTGGAACCATTTAATTAAAGACCAGCGTCAAGCCAATGAGTTGTCCTTGGTACGCCGTAGAATTCCGATCGTTCCAGAATATAACCCTTTAGCACATAGACCTTCTGCATTTCCACAACGTGCCAAAGTGGTTGGACCGCAAGGTGAAACGATTTATGTCGATCAATGGGGGCGGATCAAAGTTCGTTTCCTCTTCACCCGTACCGATGACAATAGTCATGATGGTGGTGCAGGCTCGAATGACAATGATACAGACTCAGCTTGGGTTGATGTATTGACCTCTTGGGCGGGAGAAGGTTATGGCACAAGATTCCACCCACGAATTGGTGAAATCGTAGTTATTGATTTCTTTGATGGCAATGTCGACCGTCCATTTGTGATGGGACGTTTACATGAAGCAGAACGTCATCAAACCATGTTTGATATCAAAGGCCAGTTGCCTGATACCAAAAAATTAAGTGGTATTCGCTCATCGGAAGTGGGTGGATCAGGTTTTAACCAACTCCGCTTTGATGATACAACAGGCCAAATCAGTACGCAGCTACAAAGTAGTCATGCAGCGACACAACTTAACCTTGGGAACTTAAGCCATCCGAAAGATAAGGAAACCAGCAATGGGCGTGGTGAAGGTTTTGAGTTAAGAACCGATGCTTATGGTGCCATGCGTGCAGGCAAAGGCATGCTTATCACGACGTATGCCCAAGAAAATGCGATTGCAGACCACTTAGAAGCAGCACAAGCGCAGTCCTTGTTAAATCAAGGTGCAGAAAGTATGAAAGTGCTGAGTGAAATAGCAGTCAAACAACAAACAGATGCCTTGAATGTTGTCAATCGTTTGCCGAAATTCATTCAATCACTTGAGTTAAAAAATGCAGGACAGGCATTGAATACGACTCTAAATCTATTTAAAGAAGGGGTGAGTAATGACCCCTTGAATGCTTTAAAAGATTGTGGTGGGTTTATTAAAGACATCGGTGCTTTAGGTGGTAATGCAAAAGGCATCGTGGATGAATTTAATGAATATTTCTCTGATGCGAAAGAAGCCGTTGAAAACTTAAAAGCGTTTATTGAGAACGTTGAAGAGCACGGTACAGATATCATTAAAGGTAAGCTTGCAAGCTTAAAAGACGATATTAAATCTAATCCTTTTGAATCCATTAGTAATGTGGGTAAGGTCTTGTCCAATGTTGAAATCAAAGACTTTGACATTATGAGTACTTGCGGAACATTCAATAAGGGTAACAAACTTGAAATTAAACCGTTGCAGGCTTTAGGTAGTTTGCAAGGTTTTATGGAAGGCTACACACAAGGCTTGGAAAATAGCAGCGACAACGCTAAACAAGAACAAGGTAAGATTTTCCGTCAAGCGTTGATGCTATTGGCTTCGCCAAATGGGATTGCATTAACCACGCCAGAAGACATTATTCTTCAAGCTTCACAAGATATTGCTGAAAGTGCAAATGGTTCGATTAACATGAGTGCTCAGAAGAATATTGTTGGTCATGCGCAGGATAAAATTAGTTTGTTTGCTGCACAGAAAGGTTTAAGTGCTTTTGCTGCAAAAGGACCGATAAAAGTGCAGGCACAGGATGACTTGATTGAAATCATTGCGAAGAAAGTGATTAAACTGATCGCGACTGAGGATAAGATCGAACTGACCAGTTCTAAAGAAATTGACTTAAAAGCAGGTGGGACTCAGCTTGTGGTTAATGGTAGCGGTGTCTTTATTAAAACTGGTGGAAAGTTTGAAGTGAAATCGGGCCAACAGTTGTTTACCAGTGGGGCAACTGTAAATGCGCAGTTACCGAAAATGCCTGAGAGTGGAATATTTAGTCGAAGGTTTGATTTTGGTGATATTTTTAATTTAGAAGATTTGAAAGATGAAATTAGATTCAAAGTCATAAACAAAACAAAGAATACAGAATATATTGGGATATTGGATGAAATGGGACGGACACCAAGAATATTTAGTGATTCGTCAGATAATGTTGAAATTCAATTTATTAGTAGTAATGAAGACGAAAATATTATACCTACAAAGGAATTAGATGAAGATCTTTATAATCATGATACTGGGGATTTAGTAGATGATGGAATTCATAGTCAGCTTGAAGAAGCTTTAGACGATGAATATAAAGATGACTTAGAAGATGATTTTAATAAATTTGGAGTATAAGAGAGATGAAACGCAGTCTAATATTAGTGTTGAGCACATTTATTTCAATCCAAGCTTTTGCTGAAGAAAATGCTTGTGAAAAAATTTGGGATATCTTCAAAAATAAGAATGAAAGTATCAAAATTGATAAAAGTAATGTCCCATGTAAACAAATTTGGGAAGATGTCAATAAAGCAAAACTTGTAAAGACTATTGGCTTAAACCCAAAAGATGCTCAATGGATGTCAACAGGAGAATGCCAAGTTATTGAAGTGAATAAAAATAAATACCAAGTTTATTATGCTTATCTGAAAAATGACCATAGTGATATAAGAATCATTAATGATGCTAATGGTAATTATTTTTCATATTTTAGAAATTTAGGCCGCTATGATATGTTTGAAGATAAGTTTTCTCCAACAAAAAAAGCAAATAAAAATGGTGTTGAGTTAAGTTGCCCAGGATTGGGGGATTTTGAGAAATTAAAACCTATTTTAAGCTCATATATCAATAATAAAAAAATTGATATTAAGAGATTTAGTTTTGAGGACTTAAATAAATGAAAAATGGTAAATCTATAAATCAAAAATCTTATCCATTAACCCGATATGGATTTATTTGTGCCGTTTCAAGAAAAGAATCTTCATCAGATTTAAGTCTGCCTTTAACTGCATCTGTAAACATTGATGCAAGTAAAATAAAAAATTCTCTGGGTTATATTGGTTTTTTTCAATTTGGTGAAGCTGCACTTATCGATCTGGGCTATTATAAGCATTGGGATAATAATTCTGATAAAACAAAAGCAAATGATTGGACAGGGAGTTGGGTTGGGCACAATGGTGTTAATTCTTTATCAGATTTTTTGAAATCCCCAGCTAAGCAAATTCAGATCATTGGAGAATGGATAGATCTTCTTTGCAAACGATTAAGAAATAGAAGCTTTAATGAATATTATGGAAAAATAATAAATGGAATTGAAATTACTGAATCGGGCGCTATTGCAGGGGCTCATTTAGTTGGTGAAGGGGGATTAGGTTCTTTTTTAGGTGTACCAGGTTTTAAGGGAAATTATAAAGAATCAGATGGGAATAAAGTTCATATTAGTAAATATATAGATATGTTCAACCATTATGACTTAGAAAGCTGTTGTAGTAGGAAAATATATATATCATTAAAAAATCAAATAGGGCAAATAGCAAAAAATAAAAAAGTAACTATTGAATCTGAATATAGTGGTAAGTTTAAACAATCTAAGTTTATTGTAAATGCAGAGTCAGATGAGCAAGGACTATTACCTGTTATTATTAGACATCCAGGCAGTAAAATAGTCATTAAGGCAGATGGTAAGCAATCGATAGTTATCACACAGGCCCCTGATAAAAAGCAAACTATTGAATTAAGTGTAAGTGAAGATATTAAAGTCCAATCTGTGTTACAAAAACCTGCTGAACCTGAACTAAAACAAGAAAAAGTTGTCGTTATTGAACAGAAAACGGATGATTCTAAGAAAGATGAGGTGAAAAAAGAGGCTTCTAAAGATATAAAATTTGATATATCTATAATAGAAAGTGACACAAATAGAAAAATAACGAATATGAAGTTTTTTGTAAGATATAAAGGTAAAATCAAAGAACATACTTCTGATGGTTCAGGAATAAAAACTGGTCTGATTGCGGAAGAGGGTGAGAGTTTAGATATATTAGTAAATGGTAGTAAAGGTTATCAAAAATTAAAAACAATACCTATAACTAAAGGAATAGAAAATAGCTGTATATCAGTTCCATTAGGGCTTGTAAGTGTAAAATTGAAGATACATGATAGTAATGGTAAGGTTGTAAAAAACAATAAGTTTTTTGTCTCATATAGAGGTAGAGAAATAGAAAAAACAACAGATTCTAATGGCTTTATTCAGTTAAAAATGTTAAATGCGTTTGTGTATAAGCTATTGCTTTTAAATAAAAAACCTGTTTTGACATTAAGAAATGATCCAAGTATTTCAGTAATCAATGTGAACTTAAATCCTGCTGCTACAATAATACAGATGCCGCCAGTGGCTTCAAATACTCCAACAAAGACAGTACCAGCAAAAACAGCACCAGCGAAAGAAACACCAGCTAAGAATGAAGAGAGCTTTGTTGATTATTTAATTGATTTTATTCCTTCACTAGGAAAAACAGAGAATGTTCATACAGAGAAAAATGGTAATCCATTAACAAAGCAATATGGTAGTGATGTTTCATTCACTATAAAAACAATAAATAAAGGAACAGGTAAGGAAGAGAACCTTCCCTATTCGGTAAATTACAATGGAGCAAAAAGAACGCACTATACAGGGCAAGATGGAGTTGGATTAAAAAAACATAGAGGAGAGGATGGAAAGAAAATAGAAATTCTTGTAGATATAAATGGAAAAGATCAAGTTCTCTATTCTGCAACTCTAAAAAACCCTATGCCAGTTATTGAAATAAGAATAGATAAGCCAAAAGATGATGGATCATATTTATTCCCGCTAAAAGCTCGGACAAACTCGTATAAAAAAGGCTTTGCTCGATTTGGTTCTAATCGAAGTGGGGGAAAACGAAAACATGCTGGATGTGATCTTTATGCTTCTGCCGGGACAGAAATTAGAGCAATGGCAGATGGTATTGTAAAAAATGTTTACTACTTTTATGACAACACTGATGCCATTGAGATAGTCCATCAAAAGCATATCATTCGCTATGGCGAAGTTAAAAAAGGTAAAGCTTTAGTAAAAGCTGGAGATAAAGTTGTAAAAGGTCAGGTAATTGCCCATGTTGGTAGCTTAACAACAAAAGGTATTCCAAGTATGATGTTGCATTTGGAAATGTACTCAAATCCAAGTAATAAAGGCACTTTAAGCGGTACAAGTGTCTATAAACGGCGTTCGGACTTAGTTGATCCAACACCATTTTTAGATAGCGCATCATTATGAGCATTCAGTCATGAAGAATATTTATATCTTAATTTTTATAAGTGCTTTAATTGCATGTAGCGATAAAAACCAAGATAAAGCACAAAGTAGTTCAAATAACAAACCAAATGTAATGCAGGCAGACCTGCATGAACAACAATCTTCAACTACAAGTGAGGCTTTACCTGTAAGCGAATCAAAAGTAGTTGCAGATAATGTGGCTGTGACAAAAAATAGTGTTCAAACAAATCAAATTTCTTGCTCAAATCAAAATATTACAGAATGGTATGGTTTTGATGAAGCTGCTGCTGAGCCGAAATGTGAAGTGGTCAAGAATTTTAAACTGCCATCCTATAAGTGCGATGTCTCTAAAAATGCCTTTGGTGCTGATAAGGATGCTATTTTATTAGAAAACCAAGACCAGCGGATTTTCGTTTATTCAGACTCTAAGGATTGCAATGAAATGTTAGAAATACGTAATTCTAACGCTCCATAAAATGGACGCCCTAAAGTCTATATGTTGAGGTTTATTTGCATGATAAGTTGCAATATTTAGTATTCAAAATTAGTAATCGTTTTTTGTCTTTGTAGAATGTTTGGATGAAAATAACTAATTGGTAATCAGTGTATTGTTATTATTGTAAACACTTAGGTTGGGTGAACAGAAAAGCTGATCAAAGTCAGCTTTTCTGTATTCGAGAGATAGATCATTCAAAGTTAAACGTAGCTACTTTCTTATTTTAGTCTTCCAAAATTTCTTCCAACACTTCTTCATTCGGTGCAAAGAAATAAGCACCATCCATAGGTGTTACAAAGTGCAGCAAACGGTCATGAATCCCATCGCTTTGAGTACCAAACATATTGACTAGCATACGATCAATACGGGTTAAGTCTTTGGTATAGGCAATAAAAAATAGACCTTGCTCGCCTTGACCATCACCATAAGGAAGAGAGTGGCGCAGAATTTCTAATTCTTCACCTTCATTATCTTCAATGACAACGCGCGCAATATGGGCATTTTCAGGTTTGTGTTCATCGTCCATCTCAATACTTTCTAATTTAGAACGACCAATCACATTTTCCTGTGCATCAACTTTTAAACGTTTCCACTTTTCAAGCTCGTGTACATAACGTTGTGCAAAAATAAAAGAACCATCTTCAAAAATACCTGAATCTTCACCTAATAACGCAGTCTCAGCACGATCATCAGGGAATTGAGGATTTTCAGTACCATCAATAAAACCAGTCAGGTCACGACCGTCGAGATAACGGAAGCACACCCGTTCATCCAGAACTTCAACTTGATTTTGGATACCATCAAAAAAGGATTGGCTAAGCGCAAAGCAAATATCTGTACGTGCAGACGCAATATGAATGAGTACATCAGCAGGAACCACAGGCATCTCAAATGCGCCTTGAATTGGTTCTAACTGTTTAAACCCTTCAGGAGTTGTATGATAAAGTTTTGCCCAAAGTTCAGGACCAAAAGCGATTGAGGTTTTAATTTCGGCTTCAGGATGTTGAGTGATTAGGCGATCACGTGTACTTAACAACGCATTGAGTTGTTCTTTTAAGCCATCAATAGACAGATTTTTTAAATTTAAAACAATGAAACGAGCATGATTAGAAGGTAAAGGTAGAATTACAGATTGGGCTGTCATATGGTGATGGCTCCTCAATTTTTATTTATCAATCCCCTTATTGTGCATGATCAAGCAACAGCTGAATAGTAAAGTCTTATACTTTTTACCAATTAAATTAATCGAAATGTATCGTTTTAAAACCGCTATAATAGCGTGTTAAAAGTTTTCTATCCTTTTGTTATGTCGTATCAAGTCTGGTTTGCCTATATGTTGGCGTGCTGGGTGATCAGTATTTCACCTGGTGCGGGTGCGATCGCGTCTATGTCGAGCGGTCTAAATTATGGTTTTCGCCGTGGTTATTGGAATGCAATCGGTTTACAACTGGCATTGTTGGTTCAAATTGCGATTGTCGCAGCAGGGGTTGGGGTGTTGTTTGCAACCACACCGCTGGCGTTTTTCGTGGTGAAATGGTTTGGGGTTTTATATTTATTGTATTTAGCCTACATACAATGGACGACGAAAACACAGTCGATAGATATCCCAACTGAGCAACCGACAAAATCTATTCCCAAGCTGATCTTATATGGCTTTATTGTCAATATCAGTAATCCAAAAGCTATCGTCTTTTTACTTGCTGTTTTGCCACAGTTTTTAGACTTGTCTAAACCACAATGGATTCAATATGTGATTATGGCAGTGACCATGATCACGATTGATTTGATTGTCATGGCTGGTTATACGGGATTGGCAGCCAAAGTGTTAAGACTATTAAAATCACCAAAACAACAAAAATATATGAACCGTACTTTTGCCGTATTGTTTAGCTGTGCCGCTGGCTTATTAAGCCTAGTGCACCAATAAAAACATAGGCGATTAACTGAGTTATATGTTAGAGATTTGACCATATAAATAAGCCATTGTTTCGAGGATGCTTTGAATTATTTAGAATTTTATTTGTATGCCATTAGTGTGATTATCATGATTGCAACGCCTGGTCCAGTCATGATCTTGGTTGCAAGTGCAGGTTTAAAAGGTGGCTACCGACAGTCTTTACTGACCATTATTGGGACAAATTTGGCTTCTTTGGTACTTATTACAGCCTCTATTTTAATTTTAAAAGGCATGTTTAGTGTCAATGAAACCCTCTTCTTGATCATTAAAGTTTTAGGATGTCTTTATATTGCCTATCTAGGTTATGGAATTCTAAAAGAAGTGTTATCCCAACAGGAGCATCAACTCAATACGATGTTGTCGCCTGTGGATGGTGGTCTCAGCAAAGGCTTTTTAGTGGGTATCTCAAATCCTAAAGATATCCTTTTCTTTTCATCATTTTTCCCGCAGTTTATTCATATTCATGCTGATATAAATACCAGTCTGGTTATCTTAGTTGTGACATGGATTATTTTAGATTTTCTCACATTATCTTTGGTCTATCTGTCGTTTAATAAGCTTTCTAAAAGTCAAATTTATCCAAAAATATTAGGGCTTTGCGGATTAATTCTGATTGTCATTGCTGTATATGGATTATATGTTTCGTTAAAAAGCATGGTTTAAATATTGATTGGGGCCTAAAGATGGAATTGATCCATCAAGCCATCTTTCTTACTTTCATTACACAGAAAATCACAGCAAACAGCAAAGACATGGTTAATACGATGCTTAGCCCTGTAGAGATGTTCAGGGCTGCACTTGACCATAACCCCACAGTCACACCAATTTGAGCAATCACAAACGCCCCCATCACCATTTGTTTCGGTGAGTGAGAAATAAGACGTGAAGCCAGTGCGGGGATGACCAATAACGCCCCCATCAATAACGAACCGACGGCACGTAAAGCGAGTACGGTGAATAAAGCCAATAACAACATAAAAATTAAGCGTTGCCATTTGGCGTTTACGCCTTCACTTACTGCAATATCAGGGTCAATCGCAATTTGAATTTGTGCTTGCCAGTAACGGTAGAGAACAGCTAAAGCAACAATAATCACAGTTGCAAAAATAGGTAGGTCTGACCACTCAATTGTTAATAAATCGCCAAATAAATAACTTAATAACTCAGGACGTAATGCGGGTAAATGTTGAATTAACAATAGACCAGAACAAAGTAAGGTCGCAGCACATAATGCAAGTAAGGCGTCATTGGGTAAACGCGGGTCATGTAAAACCCAAAGTACAGCCACCAAGAGGATCGCAGTAAAGGTAACTCCGACCCAAAGCGGTAAAGTTAAAACAGCGGCTAAAGCGACACCCAGCAAGGTACCATGTGCCATCGTGTCAGCAAAGAACGACATTCTACGCCATAGCATCAAACAACCTAGCGGAGCTGTTAGAAACACTAAAAGTGTTCCCATAATCCATGCAGGTAACAGTAATTCTAACCATTCCATCATGGTTTAAGCTTCCGGTTCTGGGTGAATGTGTGGATGTGGGCCATGTTCACAAGTTTTGGCGGAGTCACCATGTGCACAATGGTCATGATGGTGTTGGTAAAAAGCGTGGTATTTTCCAAAAGTATCACCAAACAAAGCTTGATACTCTGGATGCTGCTGAATACTGTCAGGTAAACCACTACAGCAAATGTGCTTATTTAAACAGACAACTCGCTGAGTGCCTTGCATTACCCATTGTAAATCATGAGACACAATTAAAATGGCGCAACCATAACGTTGTGGCAGGCTACGCACATATTCATACAGTTCAGCTTCAGATTGGATATCTAAACCTTGCATAGGTTCATCTAAAACTAAAATATCGGGTTGGCGTAATAAAGCACGCGCTAATAAAACCCGCTGACGTTCACCACCTGAAAGTTGTTGTACTTTAGCGTACTCTAATTTGGCAATACCAGTATCTCGAATGATTTCAGCTTTAATGGCCTTATCACATTTCTCAAGATCCAGTAGATCTTTAACTCTTAAAGGCAGACTATGAGAGGGGTTAAATTTTTGTGGTACATATGCCAGTTTAATTTTTTTTGGGCTGATAATTTTGCCCGCATTGGGTTTTAAAATACCCAATAATACTTTGATCAGGGTTGATTTGCCTGCGCCATTGGGACCAATAAGCGTGACAATTTCTTTTTCTTGTAATGAAAAATCTATATTTTTTAGAATGTCACGATCATCAATTCGGACATTAATTTGTTGCAGTTGAACGAGAGGGGAGTTTACGCTTTGTTCGAGCACTGCTGACATATTCCTGAAATCTCAATAATACTGTGATGTGCATTGAAGTGATCTGACGCGGCTAAGTGGTTTAATTCTTGAATCAAACCTTTTGCTGAAGCTTCTTTCACTGTATGACATTCAGTGCAAATTAAAAATGCGGCTTGATGTCCTTCACGTGGGTGACAACAAGGGATATAAGCATTAATAGAAGTTAAACGATGAATAAAACCTTTTTCTAAGAGAAAATCTAAGGTTCTATACACAGTAGGTGGTGCAGCTGGACGTTCTGCAGCACCTTTCATCTTGGCTAAAAGATCATAAGCACCTACAGGACCTGAGGCATTCAAAATTAATTCAAGTACTTCTTTACGCAAAGGGGTAAGGCGGGCACCTGAGGTTGCACAAAGGCTTTCTGCTTCTGATAAACGAGCTTCTACATTGAGATGATCGTGTACACCATGCAAAGTATCATGCTGCTCGTGTGAACATAAGCTCATATCAGACCTCAAAACTTGTTATTTGAATGGAAGAGAATCGCAAATATTAACATGAAGCTCTATCAACTTACGAATGGCGTAGGTATTTTTTAACTTCTGTTATACTATAACATAAATTTTTTTTGGTAATACACTCCCATGAATCGCATTATCGCCTTTTGCTTATGTGCATTATTTATTAGTGTCACTTGGGCTCAAGCGCCTTTAGTGGTGTCAACTCATCCTATTTATTTGATTGCAAAAGAAATAACAGAAGGCGTAGAAGAGCCTGTTTTACTTTTGGGAAATCAAACGGGGCATGATGTGCAACTTACACCAGATAATCGCAAAACGATTATGGACGCTTCATTGGTGATTTGGCTGGGAAAAGAACATGAAGCGCCTTTGGAAAAAGTTTTAGGCGAGAATGCGAAAGCGATTTCAATACTCAATTCAGGCATTATCCAAGCACTTCCTTTAAGAAGTCCAAAAGGTGTTGCACTGAAAGATACGATTGATACACATGTGTGGCTAGATCCAAATAATGCTGTACGTATCGGTTTTTTTATTGCAGCCTTACGTTCACAACAACATCCAGAAAATAAAGCAGCATATTGGAATAATGCGAAGAAGTTTGCCAGTGAAATGCTGCGCGTTTCACAGAAAAGTATTAGTGCTGGTAGTGCACGCCCATACTGGGCTTATCATGATGCTTACCAATATTTAGAACGTTCATTAAACTTAAAATTTGCAGGTGCGATGACAGATGATCCGCATGTTGCGCCGACTGTGACTCAAATCAAGTTTTTAAATGACACGAGACCTTACAAAAAAATGTGCTTGCTGGCAGAAGGCAGCGCAAGTCCAAGTCAGTACCGAAAATTGGGTGAAATTTCATTTCAAGCGGTAGACGAAACTTTGGCTAAACAACAAGATTTTGTGGTTGCATGGCAGACTTTGGCTCAACAAACACAAGCTTGCGTACTTAATGCACGGAAATGATGCAAAAATTAATCAACAATTGTTCATATGCAAAGCAACCTGTATATCGAAAAAAACACGACTAAGGTCGGGAAAAGATTGCATGTTCAGGGGTGTAACTCTATAATGCCTGCGATTAAAAACGATCATCAGCTAAACTTGTCAAGCATTTATGCTGTGAGTGGATAAAAAATGAGCCAAACTAGTCGCTTGATTGACCGACGATTAGCAAAAGCTTTGGTCTATTTGCAAGCGTTTATGATTCCTGTTTCAGCCTTGGTAGCGTGGGTCTTGAAAGACTCGACTGCGGCTCTGAGTGCAGCGTTAGGTGCACTGATATGTTGGCTTGCCAGTTGTTATTTTTCTTGGCAGTCGTTTCGAGCAGCAGGGGCACGTGCTTCAAAACAGGTTCTTTCGAACATGTATAGAGGCTTAATGGGCAAATTTGCAATTGTGATCGTTGGTTTCATTTTAATTTTATGCAATGTCAAACCGTTATCTCCGGTGGCATTGTTTTGTGGTTTTATTCTCGTTCAAGCGATGTCGTGGATTGCACCTTTTTGGGTAGCACGACAACAAAAACGAGTATAAGCGCAGCAGAAATTGAAAATTTTTTTGGGGATTAACGAGATATCATGCAGCACGCGATATTCGTTAACTCTATTTATTATTTGACATTGACCAGGTGTGATTTATGGCTGCTGAAGAACATGCCCTGACTTCGACCGAGTATATCAAGCATCACTTGACCAATATGACCTATGGCAAAATGCCAGATGGTACTTGGAAATTGGCTGAAAGTGGTGCAGAAGCTCAACAGATGGGGTTCACTGCTATCCACTTGGATTCAATGGGTTGGTCAATTGGCCTTGGTGTGATTTTCTGTTTGATATTCTGGTGCGTAGCGAAAGCTGCAAACTCTGGTGTTCCTACCAAGTTCCAGTCTGCAATCGAAATGATTATCGAGTTTGTTGACTCAAGTGTTCGTGATACGTTTCATGGTAAATCACGTTTAATTGCGCCTTTAGCCTTGACCATTTTCGTGTGGATTTTCCTCATGAATGCGATGGACTTAATTCCTGTTGACTGGATTCCGTATACAGCTCAATTGATTGGTGCAAACGTATTTGGTATGGACCCTCACCACGTTTACTTCAAGGTTGTTCCATCTACAGACCCTAACATTACCCTTGGTATGTCTTTGTCTGTATTTGCGTTGATCTTGTTCTATAGTATTCGTGAAAAAGGCATCGGCGGTTTCGTTGGTGAATTGGCACTTAACCCATTTAATCCAAGTAACCCAGTTGCAAAAGCGTTATTGATTCCAGTGAACTTAATTCTAGAATTAGTAACATTCCTTGCACGTCCAATTTCATTGGCACTCCGATTATTCGGTAACATGTATGCGGGTGAGTTAATCTTCATTCTTATCGCGTTGTTACCTTTCTGGATCCAGTGGGCGTTGTCTGTGCCTTGGGCTATCTTCCACATTCTTGTTATTACATTGCAAGCCTTCATTTTCATGATGCTAACAATCGTATACTTGAGCATGGCAAGCGAAAAACATTAATGGTATTGCCTAACTGTCATCCGGTGGTTAGGTATAATTTTTTTACTTTAATTTGGTATAAACCTAACCTCTGAGGAATTATCATGGAACTCACTTTAGGTCTAGTTGCAATTGCATCTGCTATCTTGATCGCTTTTGGTGCTTTAGGTACTGCGATTGGTTTTGGTCTTTTAGGCGGCCGTTTCCTTGAAGCTGTTGCTCGTCAACCAGAATTGGCTCCACAACTTCAAACTCGTATGTTCTTAATCGCAGGTCTTCTTGATGCTGTGCCTATGATCGGTGTTGGTATTGGCTTGTTCTTCATCTTCGCTAATCCATTTGTAGGTTAATCAGCTTAATTCCGAAATTCACTATTTGAGGAATTTGCAATGAATATCAACCTCACATTGTTTGGCCAAGCGATTGCATTTGCGATATTTGTCGCATTCTGCATGAAGTTTGTATGGCCACCACTAATCAATGCGATTAGTGAGCGTCAGCGTAAAATCGCTGATGGCTTAAATGCTGCAGAGAAAGCGAAAGCTGATCTTGCTGATGCACAAGCACAAGTTAAGCAAGAAATTGATGCGGCGAAAGCACAAGCGGCTCAATTGATCGAACAAGCGAACCGTCGTGCGGCACAATTGGTCGAAGAAGCGCGTACTCAAGCATCTGCTGAAGGTGAGCGTATTCGTCAACAAGCGAAAGATGCTGTTGACCAAGACATCAATTCTGCTCGTGAAGAATTACGTCAACAAGTTGCTGCTCTTGCAGTTGCTGGTGCAGAGAAAATTCTGAACCAACAAGTTGACGCAGAAGCTCATAATGCCATGCTGAATCAGCTGGCTGCTAAACTTTAAGAGAGGCGAATATGGCTGAATTCTTGACGTTGGCACGCCCATACGCTAAAGCAGCATTTGCTTATGCATCTGAGCAAAATGCAACTGACGCTTGGTCAAATGCATTACAACTGCTCAGTGCTGCGGTGCAAGATGAAGCATTCTCCGCTTATTTAAATCGCCCTGAGTTGACACCTGCAGAGCAGGTTGATCTTTTTGCGAAAGTTTTAGGTAATGAACAAACTGCGGCTGTGTCAAACTTTTTGACACTTCTTGCAGACAATGGCCGTTTAGCATTGTTACCTGAAATTGACACAGAATTTGAGCAACTCAAATCGCAAAATAACAACACTGTAGATGTTGTGATTGAATCCGCTTTTCCATTGGATTCAGTACAAGAACAGAAGTTGGCTCATGCGTTAGAAAAACGCTTGAACAGCGCTGTGAAAGTTACAGTTGAAGTAAATCCAGCATTGATTGCTGGTGTTGTTATTCGTGCAGGCGACCAAGTGATAGATGATTCTGCGCTTAGCAAGCTTGAAAAAATGCGGACTCGTCTTCTAGCGTAATTGTTAAAAATAACTACGTCTAAAGAAGACTGAACTTTAAAAAGATTGAGGTATAGCGCAATGCAACAACTGAATCCATCCGAGATCAGTGCGCTCATTAAACAGCGTATCGGCGATCTGGACACCAGCGCGACCGCTAAGAACGAAGGGACCATTGTTATGGTTTCCGACGGTATTGTGCGTATTCACGGCCTTGCTGATGCAATGTACGGTGAAATGATCGAATTCGACGGCGGCTTATTTGGTATGGCACTGAACCTAGAACAGGATTCAGTGGGTGCCGTTGTCTTAGGTAACTACTTAAGCCTTCAAGAAGGTCAAAAAGCTCGTTGCACAGGTCGTGTATTAGAAGTTCCGGTTGGTCCAGAACTTTTAGGCCGTGTAGTAGATGCTTTGGGTAACCCGATTGATGGTAAAGGCCCTATTGATGCAAAACTTACTGATGCTGTTGAAAAAGTAGCACCAGGTGTAATTTGGCGTCAATCAGTGGATCAACCTGTACAAACTGGTTATAAATCAGTAGATACAATGATCCCTGTTGGTCGTGGTCAGCGTGAGTTGATCATCGGTGACCGTCAAACTGGTAAAACAGCAATGGCGATCGATGCGATCATTGCTCAAAAACAATCAGGCATTAAGTGTGTATACGTTGCGATTGGTCAAAAACAATCAACAATTGCAAACGTAGTACGTAAGCTTGAAGAAACTGGCGCTATGGCGTACACAACTGTTGTAGCAGCTGCTGCAGCTGATCCTGCAGCAATGCAGTATCTTGCTCCATATGCTGGTTGTACAATGGGCGAGTACTTCCGTGACCGCGGTGAAGACGCACTTATCATTTATGATGACTTGTCTAAACAAGCTGTTGCTTACCGTCAAATTTCATTGCTTCTTCGTCGTCCACCAGGTCGTGAAGCTTACCCAGGTGACGTGTTCTATCTTCATTCACGTCTACTTGAACGTGCTTCTCGTGTATCTGCTGACTATGTTGAGAAATTCACTAATGGTGAAGTTAAAGGCCAAACTGGTTCATTAACTGCATTGCCAATTATTGAAACTCAAGCGGGTGACGTATCTGCATTCGTACCGACAAACGTAATTTCGATTACTGATGGTCAGATCTTCTTAGAAACATCATTATTCAACGCAGGTATTCGTCCTGCTGTGAACGCGGGTATCTCTGTATCGCGTGTTGGTGGTTCTGCTCAAACGAAGATCATCAAAAAATTGTCTGGTGGTATCCGTACTGCTTTGGCGCAATACCGTGAATTGGCAGCATTTGCTCAGTTCGCTTCTGACCTTGATGAAGCAACTCGTAAGCAACTTGAACATGGTCAACGTGTAACTGAATTAATGAAGCAAAAACAATATGCTCCATATTCAATTGCTGACCAAGCTGTTTCAATTTATGCATCTAACGAAGGCTATATGGCTGACGTTGAAGTGAAGAAAATCGTAGACTTTGATACTGCGTTAATTTCTTACTTCCGTTCAGAACATGCTGCGTTAATGCAAAACATCGATGAAACTGGTAACTACGACAAAGACATCGAAGCTGCAATCAAAGCAGGTATTGAAAGCTTTAAAGCGACTCAAACTTACTAATTTCAATGTATGTTGTTGTTAGTTATGGTTTGGTTCACGGATCAACCTTCGGAAGCTCGAAAGGGCTTTCGAATACTAGGTTAAGCGTATGGCAAATTTAAAAGAAATTCGCGCCAAAGTAGCTAGTATCAAGAGCACGCAAAAGATTACTCGCGCGATGCAAATGGTAGCAGCTTCTAAGATGCGTCGTGCGCAAGAGCGCATGGCTCAGGGCCGTCCGTATGCCGAAAATATGCACCGTGTAATTGCTCATTTGGTCCAAGCGAATCCTGAATACAAACATCGCTATATGGTTGAACGCCCTGTAAAACGCGTTGGCTATATCATTGTTTCTTCAGATCGTGGTCTTGCTGGTGGTTTGAACATTAACTTGTTCAAAAAAGTGGTAAAACACGTACAACAGCAACAAGAGCAGTCAATTGAAGTTCAATTTGCTTTAATTGGTCAAAAAGCGGTTTCGTTTTTTAAAAACTACGGCGGTAAAGTACTTGGCGCAACTACGCAAGTAGGTGATGCTCCAAGTCTTGAACAGTTAACTGGTTCTGTACAGGTGATGTTAGATGCATTTGATAAAGGCGAGTTAGATCGTATTTATCTTGTGTCAAACGGCTTTGTCAATGCCATGACTCAAAACCAAAAAATTGAACAACTTGTTCCTTTAGCTGCGGCTGATACGGACGAGGATCTTAACCGTCAATATGGTTGGGATTATCTATATGAACCAGAAGCTGAAGAGCTTTTAAATGGTTTATTGGTTCGTTACATTGAGTCTATGGTTTATCAAGGTGTGATTGAAAACATCGCATGTGAGCAGTCTGCTCGTATGGTTGCAATGAAAGCTGCAACTGACAACGCAGGTGATCTTATCAAGAGCCTACAACTCATTTATAACAAGCTGCGTCAAGCCGCGATTACTCAGGAAATTTCTGAGATCGTTGGTGGTGCCGCTGCCGTTTAACATTATTTTGAATTGAGGAGACAGCAATGAGTAGCGGTCGTATCATTCAGATCATCGGCGCGGTTATCGACGTCGAGTTTGAACGCAATAGCGTTCCTAAGATCTATGACGCTCTCCAAGTTGACGGTACTGAAACTACTTTAGAAGTTCAGCAACAACTTGGTGATGGTGTAGTTCGTACCATCGCAATGGGATCTACAGAAGGTCTTAAACGTGGTCTAAACGTATCTAATACTGGTGCACCTATTTCTGTACCTGTAGGTACTGCATGTTTAGGTCGTATCATGGACGTTCTTGGTCGCCCAATCGACGAAGCTGGTCCAGTTGCGACTGAAGCGCGTTTGCCGATTCACCGTCAAGCACCTTCTTATGCTGAACAAGCTGCTTCTACTGACCTTTTAGAAACTGGTATTAAAGTCATTGACTTACTTTGCCCGTTTGCTAAAGGTGGTAAAGTTGGTTTATTCGGTGGTGCCGGTGTTGGTAAAACTGTAAACATGATGGAATTGATCAACAACATCGCGAAAGCTCACTCAGGTTTATCTGTGTTTGCTGGTGTTGGTGAGCGTACTCGTGAAGGTAATGACTTCTACCACGAGATGAAAGATTCTAACGTTCTTGACAAAGTAGCAATGGTCTACGGTCAGATGAATGAGCCACCGGGTAACCGTTTACGCGTAGCGTTAACTGGTTTGACCATGGCTGAATACTTCCGTGATGAGAAAGATGAAAACGGTAAAGGCCGTGACGTATTGTTGTTCGTTGACAACATTTACCGTTACACATTGGCTGGTACTGAAGTATCTGCTCTTTTAGGTCGTATGCCATCTGCAGTAGGTTACCAACCAACGCTTGCAGAAGAGATGGGTGTTCTTCAAGAACGTATTACATCGACTAAGTCTGGTTCGATTACATCTATCCAAGCGGTATATGTACCTGCCGATGACTTAACAGATCCATCGCCTGCAACTACATTTGCTCACTTAGATGCAACTGTAGTATTGAGCCGTGACATCGCATCTTCTGGTATTTACCCAGCGATCGATCCACTTGACTCTACTTCACGTCAGTTAGATCCACTTGTTGTTGGTGCTGAGCATTATGAAATTGCACGTTCTGTACAGAACGTATTGCAACGTTATAAAGAGCTTAAAGACATCATCGCAATCTTGGGTATGGACGAGTTAGCAGAAGAAGATAAGTTGATTGTTTACCGTGCGCGTAAAATCCAACGTTTCTTCTCTCAACCGTTCCACGTAGCTGAAGTGTTTACTGGTGCTCCTGGTAAACTTGTACCACTTAAAGAAACAATTCGTGGCTTTAAAGGTCTTCTAGCTGGTGAATACGATCACATCCCAGAACAAGCGTTCTATATGGTTGGTGGTATTGACGAAGTGATCGCTAAAGCCGAGAAGCTTTAATTAGCAACTCTAATTTAGGAGATTCACATGTCGACTATGCAATGTGATGTTGTAAGTGTTAAAGAGTCTTTGTACTCAGGCACTGTGACAATGCTTATCGCAAAAGGTGCTGGCGGTGAATTGGGTATCATGCCTGGTCACGCTCCGTTAGTCACTTTGCTCAAGCCGGGCGCAATTCGCGTTCTGCTTGAAAACGGTACAGAAGAGTTAATCTATGTATCTGGGGGTGTTCTAGAAGTTCAACCGCATGTTGTTACTGTGCTTGCAGATACTGCAGTTCGTGCTGACAACTTAGATGAAGCTGCAATTCTTGAAGCACGTAAAAATGCTGAACAATTGCTTGCAAATCAAAAAAGCGATTTGGACTCTGCTGCTGCTTTGGCTGCTCTTGCAGAAACTGCTGCTCAGTTGGAAACCATCCGCAAAATCAAAAACCGCGCGCTATAAGACGCAGTTTGAGATTGAAAAACCACCCGCGAGGGTGGTTTTTTTATGCAATTAATGTATGGATGATTCAAATTTATAACAACTCATCATGCTAGAAACTTATCCTTGGGGAGTGTCCAATAAAAATTGTGTTTGTATAAATTGACTATAATCCTCTCCCAAAGGTAATTCATAGTCTTTAAAAATGTGTCGACGAGTTGATACTGTCGACTGTTTAGTTTTCGGATTAAAACCACTTTTTTCAATTTCTGTCCAATATAAACCTGTGCCACGCTTTTGCCATGATGGCAATTCATTGAAGTTAATGTCACGGCTAAAGAGTAAATCATGCTTCTCTTGGCGAGATAATCCTTTTACTTGGTCGGTTGCATTTTTTACATTTTCTCCTTCCTTGCGCAACATCCAATAGCAATGTGCATTGAGTGCGTTGCGATGAGCATCTTCATGACGCCAACGAAAATAATCTTCAACAGTTTTTGCATTGGGCAGTATACAAATTCGAGCATCAAAAGTTGCCATCTCACCATGTAATACACTGAATTTTGCACTGGCTTCTGCGGCTAAAATAGAAATAATTTTTCGTGTTTTACGATTAAAGCTGTCATCTTTTAAATGAAACAGTAAGGAGATTTCATCGCTTTGTGTATAGCCATAAATAATATTAAAACCACATTGCATTAAGTGAGCTGTTGTTTCGACCATCAAGTCCCTAAAACGAAGGTCAAAGGGCGCTTCAAATTTCCAAATATCTTTGGTGAGTTTGGTAAAGCCACGTCCATCCAAACGCACAACGATATATTGTTCTGGTGGTACACAGAAATCATAAGCTGTTTCATAAACACGTAATCGTGTATCTAGATCATCAAATCTCATGGTTAAATTTCTTCGTTGTTCTCATGCTAAAGTTATATTTCATCACTGACTAGTTTTAGCATAATCTAAACAATAAAAAAGGATATATAGAAGACAATGCACCTCATTGACCAACAAGCGCAATTTTGGGAACTGTATCAAACGCAAGATGACTACTATCTCAGTATAGCCGTAGATATGAGTTCTGTTGTTTCATGTTGGGATATTTATTTAACCGAAGTAGAAATTCTGGCGTATCACAACAAAGGTCGAATTGCGATCGAAGATTTGGCAAATTCAATTGTGGCTGAAACCTATCGTGGAGATTTTTCCAATATAGCCGCTCGTAAGGTACCTAAAGAAATACAACAACAGATGCAAACCGCATTTAAAACATGGCGGTTGGCTCAAGATTAAATTTTTTATTCAATTATGAGAGTAATTGAAAAGCCATTATTTTCTATCATATTTATTTTAAACAGCGCATCAAAACCTTCTGAACAATTAGGGACTTCTAATTTATAAAAGGTGGCTTTAACGCCTTTTTCAGCAATATTGGCTTTACCCTCACGTTGTGCATTACGCTGTAAAGTGCTGTCTAGATCCGTTTCAAAATAATATGAAATGATCTCGAAGCCAGCAGTTTTGGCAAGTTGAATATAACGGGCTCGATCGGCTTTGCTTATGTTGGTGTTATCTATCACGATTTTGGTTTTAGAGGCTATAGCTGCTTCAAACAGTATCTTTTCACGATGGCGTGTTTTTAGCATATCGAGATTGATACGTAGATGTGTATGGTAAAAATACTGTTGATAAAAAGTAGATTTACCCGAAGCTTGTACGCCTGTGAATAAAATCAGTTGCATGAAACACTACAAAAATACGCTTAATCTGCTATTAAATCATGTTCATGAACTTTGCTACAATCCCTTCATTGTTGTAGAAAACCAATAAACTTAAAATGAAAAAATTAGTTCAATGTCGGTATTTATTTTCAATACTTCTACTGAGTGCTGTTTCAGCATGTCAAAGTCAATTTGTCACTACACCAAATGCACCCACTGAAGCAAGTTTGGTGGCAAATTCAGTGGGAAATGGTTTAGAAACAGAATTAGATATCGATTATGTTGTCGCATTTAAAAATTTGAAAATGGCCTATGGGCAATGTGTTGCGTTTACTGGCGAAAAAGATTTTGTCTTTACCGACAATCGACTAGAACGAGATTTAGAAATGGGAACCTTGTTTACCCGTACAGAGGGTGGGGCCTATTTATCAAAAACCTTGGTGGAATCCATTGGAAAGAATAAAACCCGTTTAACGCTATTTTTACCCGCAAGTTATAAGTCTGCTCAAGCTCGTTTTAAGTTAGATGCTAATCGCGCGCTAGGACAAGATCGATCATGTAATGTCGCAAAGCCAAGCCAAGGCTGATCTGTTCAAATCTAATTAACTCTGTTCAGTGGCTTGCTCTGTATTTGATCCAGGAATCATCATGCCTGCCAGTTTAAGCATATCTAGTTGGATGGTATTCATTTGTTGTTCGATTTTCTTAAAATCAACTTTTGAAATGTCTAAATCACCGTTTAACAGTGCTGAGTTAAGCACTTGCTTATTGGCTTGTAGCACTTGTTGGCGGATACCATCAATCTCTTGGCTTTTTAAATCTAATGAAATCAATGCTGTGTTAAAGCCTTGTAGTTCACGAGTCAATGTTTTGACAGATTGTTGCAGCTCAGCTTGATTTTGTGATTGTATCGCTTGTTGTAAATTAGATTGGCTTTGTTGTAATTTTTCAACATAGTCACCAGTTTTCAGCTGTACGTTGGCAACATCACGTGCGATATAAAACATATTGCCTTGTTTTAAATCTTCAGTACTTTTTGCTGTTAATTGATTATTATTATTTGAGTCGGATGTATTCTCACTCATTTGCGCAGTTTCAATCGCTTGAGCGTCATCTTGTTGACGTGATTGTTCAGCTGCTTGATTACAGCCTAGTAGTAACATGCCAGAAATAAAAATAACAAAAGGCAAAACCGCACCTTGTAAAAGCTTTTTCATCGTTGTCCAAAAGTAATTTAATCGGTTATGAATTCACTATAATTTGCAAAAGTGTAGAGATTGAGGATTGTTGCAAAGGACATACAGTCTGTAACTTTAGAGATTCATTTCTACTCAAACAAAAGCAAAAAAGAGTGTATTTTTAGCACGCCATTGAAGGTGGTTGAAATTTTAAATTGTGAATAAAGCTAGAGGGATTTTGATCGAAAATATAAAATTTTCGATCAAAACTGCAAAATATAAAAATTTATTTAAAGCATAGAGCTTTTAATGCTCAATCTATTTTGCTAATTCAGCTTCAATCGCAGATGTAATTCGTGGATCATCAGCAGTGATATCTGGTGCAAAACGTGCCACGATTTCGCCATTTTTACCGATTAAGAATTTTTCAAAGTTCCAAAGGACTTCAGGTTTTGGGTTTGGTGTTAAGCCATAATCGACTAAGTCTTTCCACCAAGGACCTTCACCAATACGTTCAGGGATTGCATGAATTAAGCTGTCATAAAGTGGATGTTTATCATCACCAGCAACTGAAATTTTAGCAAAAAGCGGGAAGTCGACATTGTAAGTTAAAGAGCAAAATTGCTCGATTTCATCATTTGTTCCAGGCTCTTGCGCAAGAAAGTTATTTGCAGGAAAGCCGAGGATTTCTAAACCTTGATCTTTCTTTTCAGTATATAGTTTTTCTAAACCTTCATATTGTGGAGTAAGGCCACATTTAGATGCAACGTTAACGATTAAAAGAACTTTACCTTGATATTGATTCAAGGTCGTCGCTTCACCTTTGATGGTATTGACTGGGATGTCATAAACGGAATTGCTCATAGGGGTATCCTTAAAAATCAAAAGACAGTGATTAGAAATATGTCTAATGTTTTAGCGATATTCCAAGATTTCAGCAAGTTACATTTGTATATAAGTGTAATAAAAAAAGCAGATCATAGGATCTGCTTTTAAAAACTGCATCAAATTTAATCGATTATGGTGCAGCGTTTGCTTTGGCTTGAAGTGCTTGCATTTCAGTTAACAGGCTTTGTTGTAACTCAGTACCTTTCTTTTGTAGTTCCATGATTTTTTGTGGATCTGGTGAAGTCGCTAAACCAGCTTCAGACATTTCAACGCCTAGGTTATTTGACTCTTTCATTTTGTCACGTACAGACGCAACTTCAGTACTTTTAAGTGCTAAACCATCAAGATCTTTGTTGAAACCATCCACATAAGTTTTCATTTTATCGACAACACCTTTCAGTGCATCTTTATCACCCTTTTGTGCAGCTTGCATCACTTCTGTTTGGAAGTTCAATGCTTCTTTAGCTTTCGCTGTAGACATTGTTTGAAGTGCAGTTAAATCGCTTTTGATATCAGCAGTATTGTTGGTACTTAAAGAAACCGCAGCTGCAGCAGGTTTGTTCTCAGTTCCTGAAGCTGAATCAGCTGGTTTTTTATCACATGCAGTTAAAGCAAACGCTGAAGCACATAGTGTAGCTAGTAGTAATTTTTTCATTTATTCGAACCCTTCATTATTTAAAATTCTTATGAATTTGACGGTAATATATACAAATTCAAAAAGTTATATGCTTAATCTAGAGCATAAGATGCAAAATGCACAATTTTAAGGCAATTTTCTATAGTATTTTTGTATATAAACTTATCAATAAAGCGGAATTAGGCTGCTTGAAAAATACCCCAATCTTAAAGATTTCGCATTTGTGCTGGGGTTTGATGGGTATAGCGTTTAAAAAACTCAATGAAGCTGGACGTATGTTGATAGCCGAGGTCTAAGCTAATTTTTTTAATTGAGACGCCTTGTTGGATCAATGAAATTGCATAAATAATCTTGGCGCGATTACGCCATTCAGACAGCGAAAGTTTAAGGTGCTCTTGGCTAAGTCTAAGTGCATGCCGTTCAGTAATCTGAAAAGTATCGAGAATTTCCTGAAGGCTTTGGGGGAAGCGTGTTGTATCCGACAAATGCTCAAGAATAGGCTTGAGTGTGGGATGGTTGGTTTGCGGTAAATAATGCTCATAACACACACTATTTTGGATTTGATCGACCAACAGTTCTAATAAGTGTTGATAATAGGGAGATGATGGAATCCCTTGTTTCTGCTGCTCTAAAACTTCTTCAATGGTATGACGTAAAAAAGGGCGAATACTTAAAGTCTTTGTGCTTTGGGATAAGCTTTGACAAAGCTGAGGATGAATACGGATACAGATGTAATGCGTCAGTTGATCATCCACAGCTGTACAACAATGTTCGGTTTGCGGCGGAATCCACAAACCATAACTTGGTGGAGACAGATAGGTTTGTTCTGCGACATTGAGTTCTAAAGTCCCATTTAAACTCAAATTAAAATCACCCCATAAATTTGAATGGGGTGTCACTACATCATGCTTTTGGTAGAAAAATTCTTCTACAGAAATCAGCGCTGAATACATAGTTGAAAAGACTTAACTCTCACATTGAATGGCAGTGTTTTCAGCTTTGGGGTTATTTAATCCACGACTCAGCGTGAAGATTGAAATAAAGGCCAAAAGGATAAAACTCAGTACACTATACAATAAAATGTTGGCATTAAAATGGTCAACAACATAGCCACCGATTAATGCACCTGTTGCAATCATCACTTGGAAGAAACCAACAAATAACGGCATGCCTTTTTCTACAGCTTGAGGGGCGTGTAAAAACATCCAAATATTGGCAGTGGTTGGAAATGCACCAAATGCAAAGCCCCAAAGCGCTGTAAGAATAAAGGCGCCTGATGGATGAATGGCAAATAGAGGAAAGCCAAAGAATACAACCGCAAAACAGATGGCAACGAATGCAAAGGTATAACGCACATTCAAATTACCGCTATAACCAGCAAAAGCATTCCCAAAGATACCGGCGATACCAAATAATAACAGTAGAGAACTGATGGTAGCGCTGTCAAAGCCTGCTGAATTTTTAAAGAACGGGGTCAGATAGCTATATGATGAAAAATGAGCTAAACCAATCAACAAAATAATAATCAAACCTTGTCTGGCTTTACTGATTCTTAGCAATGCAGGTAAGTCTTTAAAATGAATGGCAGATTCTGGTTTTAAACTTGGGATAAATTTAATTCCCAACAGTAAAACAACGAAGCCGATGGCGGAGGTAATTCCAAATGATGTTCGCCAGCCATATGCATCACTTAGCCATGTCCCAATCGGTACACCAAGAACAGTGGCTAAAGTTACCCCAGCCATGACAGTTGCTGTTGCTTTCGCAATAGGTAAATGGCTTGGTGCTAAACGACCACTTAAGGCAATCGCAGTCGCCCAAAATCCACCAATTGCAAATCCAAGAATGAAACGGCTCAGCAATAAAATTTCAAAAGTTGATGCAATTGCAGTGATGGCATTGGCAAACACCATCGTTGCAGACAAGGCTAGGAGTAAGTAACGTCGATCTAAATTTTTGACTAGAACGGGAAGGAGTGGTGCTGCTATGGCGGCCATGATCCCTGGGAGAGTGATCATCAAACCCGCTGTACCAACAGATACATGCAAATCACTGGAAATGTCGTTGAGGACACCAATTGGGAGAAACTCACTGGTGACCAAAGCAAAAGCAGTAATTGCAACGGTTAATAGCGCCAACCAGCTCCCTTGGCTACTGGGGGGAATCTCAGAGGACTGTGGTTCTGAAACTTCTGATTGCATCATATTCATGAAGATATATTCCTGCTGTAAAGCGAAAGCATATGGAGGTATTTTTTAATTCATTAACGATCGTTATAAAAATAAAATATTTGATTAATTTTGTGTTGTCAATTAATTTAATAATGTTCGTTATAAAAATATATGTGAAAGTTATGGCTGATTCTGAAAAACATGCTTTAGTCGCTGAAAAACAAGCACCTAAGCGTGGGCGTGGTCGTCCTAAATGTTTTGATGAACAACAAGCGCTACAAAAAGCCATGTTGTTGTTCTGGGAATATGGCTATGAATCCACATCGATGAGCGATTTAACCAAAGCCTTAAATCTTACTGCACCCAGTATATATAGTAGTTTTGGGGACAAATCACAGCTGTTTCATGCCTGTTTGGAGTACTACTTAAAGCATGAGGCATGTCCTTTGGAAGTTATTTTTCAACAAGCCAAAACAGCAAAAATCGCCATTGAAATTTATTTGTATGAAAACCTCAAAAAACTGGTTCAACAGAATAAACCGACAGGTTGTATGTTGGTGACCGCAACCATGAATTGTTCACAAGAACATGCACCGATTCAGCATGATCTCTTGCTGAAAAGACAACAAGTCAAAGAAAATATCTACCAACGTTTGCAACAGGGTGTCAAAGAAGGTGACTTAAACCCACACGCCAATATTCAAGCGATGACAGATTATTATTCAACGGTGATCCAAGGTTTAACCATGCAAGCCCGTGATGGGGTTAGTGCTGAACAGTTACAAAGTGTGGTGACTTTGGCAATCAAAACTTGGGAATTATTCTAAGTTTAAAAACGCATAAAATAGCATTTGTCTGAAAAGCCCTATAGATGTCTGAAATGCCATATTTAAATTTATTCCGACTTCATCGATAATCATTTCCAGATCCTATTCGACAGTCAATATTATGTATAGCAATTCAAAACCCATGTGGTGGGCAATCAGTTTACCGATCATTGCAGTATTGATTTGGTCAATGAATATTGCAGTTACACGTTATGTTTCGGATTATATTTCACCTGTCAGTATTAGCTTTTATCGCTGGTTAGTGGCATTTATTATTTTGACTCCATTTATGTTGCCCCAAGTGTGGAAGCAACGTCATTTGGTTAAACAACATTTTATGCAATTTGTGGTGCTGAGTGCTTTTGGTATGTTCTTGTATCAAGGCTTGGCCTATAGTGCAGCGCATTACACCACAGCAACCAATATGGGCATTATCAACGCCTTTATTCCGGTATTTACCATTTTTGTTTCGATCCTTATTTTACGTGAAATTCCCAATCGCTTCGCTGTTGTCGGCAGTATCTTGTCTTTTCTCGGTTTGCTGTATGTGATTGGCCGAGGGGATTTTAGCAACTTGACTCAATTGGCAGGGCACTCTGGTGATTTGATCATGGTCTTGGCCGTGTTCTTTTATGCTTTTTATGGGGTCTTTCTAAAAAAATGGCAATTGAAAGTTCCATTACTGCTGAGCCTCTATGTGCAAATTGCGTTGACCTTGGTCTACCATTTACCGTTTGTGCTTTATTATGGCATTGATGCGATTAACCAAGGCAATGTCGCCAGCGTTTTATATGCGGGTATATTACCTTCTCTTGTTGCGCCTTTATTGTGGATGATGGCTGTACAATATCTAGGTCCAAATCGAACCAGCATTTTTATGAATTTAATGCCAGTATTTACTGCAATCATTGCCTACTTCTGGCTGCATGAGGCTTGGACGATGTCGCATACGATTGGTGGTATTGTTATTTTAGTGGGAATTGCATTGGCACAAAAAAAGTCACTTAGTGTCAAAAAAAGTACATTATTGAGTTAAAATTCAAAGTATTTTGGGTGAAAAATGTTCATTTAAAAACTTATTTTTTACCCTTTTAAAGTATTAAATCTGAGCAAAATTTGTTTTTGAATTAGTGATTTACCTGTTAAAAATGCAAATAGTAAAACAAATTTAAACACTTAGTTTTATTATTGAAATTCCAGTTATTTGCAATTCACTTAAATGAACAGATCTTGCTCAGAAGAATATATTTGTATTCAAAAAAAATTTATAGGATAATATTTTCATCGTAGCGAATTAAGAATTTCTTAATTAAATTGTTCTACACTGAATTTTTCATACCCTCTGGATGTGTTTAACGCATCCTTTTTTATACTCAGCCAACCCTATATGTGGCTGAGTTTTTTTTTGCCTTTTTATTGGTAATATGAGGGTCTGTTGACAATTCGCCTACGCCTTGCGCTGCAAACAAAGCAGTGCTTTGTTCTTGCTCGGGGTTGTGGCTAAAATTATCTCAGCCTACGTTATGAAACTCGAAAATAGTCTCGCTATTCTCTTCATTTCATGCCTTGCCTGATCAATTTTAACCTACAACGCAAGCCGTTTATGAAATTCCAACAGGCCCTGAACTCATGTTTGAGTGAATATTTTAAAATGCTTAAGCGCGAATCACTTGTGCTGTAGATGCGTCAATGATTTTGCTTGGTTCGCGACTTAAACCAAGATCACCATTTAAATAATTCAATTCAGAACCAAAATATTGACTGGCTTGTTGTAAAGATCTTGCTGGTTCTAAACCTGCCGAATTTGCACTGGTCGACACAATAAAACCATTAAAGGCATTACATAAGGCAATGCACAAAGGGTGGTTGGTTACACGAACTGCAACCTGAGCATGTTGGCCTTTAATCCATTGTGGAATTTTATCATCAGCTGGAAGTAGCCAAGTTGTTGCCCGTTCTGTTCTAGAGCGTTGCGTCCATGATTGAATGATTTGTTCACGAATAATAGGGTCAATTTCTGTTAATAGATGCTCAACTTGTGAGAGTTGTCCTGCCAATAAAATCACGCCTTTCTCTATAGGGCGTTGTTTAAGCCTTAAAATTTCTAAAAAAGCCTGTTCATTGAACGGATCGCAGCCTAAACCCCATACTGCCTCTGTTGGATAAGCCAAGACTTTACCTTGTTGAAGAATTTGTGCAGCTTCAGCAACTGAGGTTGTAATCATCTATGTTTACCTTGCCATTTCGTGGAATAAGCTACTATTGTGAACCTTAATAACTGACTCGGCAACGTAAGTACAGCCCAGATTGTTGAATACAGTGACCCAAAAGTTCTAATTCCATAAGATCGCTTGTGAGTTGTGCAATGTCTAAATTTGCGTTTTGAGCAAGCGTATCTAAGTCTTGCCCAATCCAATCCAGCAATTGATACAGCTTAAATAAATGCTCGGGAATTTCTGGCATTGGGGAACGTGATTCAGACTGTTGTGCGCAATGCCATTGGGTGGGAAGTGCTAAATCTTCAACAATCTGTTCTGGATGATCAACCAGAATGGCCCCTTCACGAATGAGCTGATGACATCCTTGATGATGCTCTCCATAAATATGTCCCGGAATTGCAAAAATCACTTTACCTTGTTCTGCGGCAGCTTGCGCTGTAATTAGTGAACCGCTTCCAAGTTGTGCTTCTGCGACAACAACACCTAAGCTCAAACCACTCACAATCCGATTTCGATAGGGAAAATTGCGTTGAATAGGCTGAGTTTCTGGCAGGTATTCAGTCAGGATTGTTCCTGCATGCTGCAAAATTTGTTCTTGTAACTGTTTATTTTGACTAGGATAAACCAGATCTAAGCCTGTGCCGATCACCGCGATGGTTCGATGGTGTTTTAGCCCACCCATATGTGCAGCGGCATCAATTCCCAGTGCTAGGCCACTGGTAATAAAAAAGCCCTTTTCACTCAAATAGTAAGCAAAATCATAAGCCACTTGTTTGCCATGCGGACTAGGCTTTCGGCTACCCACGATGGCGATTTGCGGTTGACTTAGATTCTGAAATGCACCTTTACCAAATAGAATTGGTGGATGATCAGGATAAGGTAGCAGTTGTTGAGGATAATGAGGGTCGGTATCTAAAACAATAAAATCTGTATGTTGTTGAATTTTATCGAAGCAAACTTGAAATTTGGATTGCCCAAGCGCAGTGAAAAATTCACTGGCTCTTTCAAGATGGTTTTTATGAATTTTGGCTTCAGACCAGCGGTTTAAATTTTCAGCTTGCAGCGCTTTTGCGATAGAACCAAAATGTGTTTCTAATTTACGAAAAGCGCTGAGCGAATGTTGAACCAAATACCAAAGTCTGATGGCATCATATTGGTCATTGGATATTTGCTTCAACATATTTAAATCACATCATGAAAAACTTAGTTATCTGCAATTGCAGGTGGTTTAATTTCAGCACCCATTTTAATTGGTAAATTACTTTCCAAAATATAGGCATAGCTGAGGTGATCAAAACTCTTAAAGATCATCAGCGTACCAATTTTTTGACTTGGTAATTTCACAGACTCTTTGGTTTTTGGGTCACGGACTGTTTCACCTTGTTGGTAAATACTAAAGACCTGTCCAGGTTTAGCGCCTTGTAAGCTTCCACGGTCAATGGTGACTACACTATATTGCGCTGCTGTACCAATTGAACCTTGTACACGAACCACTTTACCGCCATTGGTGACTTCATTGGTGGTGGTTGGATAGAACAAACTCGGCAATTCAGCATCATAGCTTGGTAGGACATAGTCGCCCTTACGCACTTCAGCATTATAACTTTTGGTTAGCTCAAGGGTGGTGACATCATTTTCACCAGCTGCCGCAGTTGCAGAAGCAACCTCAGTTAATTCCATGCCTGCATTAAACTTTTTGCCTTCAGCATTGAGGAAAGTATAAGGTTTGCCTTCACGATAGATCCCATAACGTTGACCCACGACTAAGCCATTTCCACGCGCATAAACGGTTTGTCCTGCACCCGTAATCACACGATTATCAGCAGCGCCGATGGTATAAGGGATGTTCTGTAAAGATTCAGGATTGACCACAATACTGTGTTCTAACCATGGTTGAATATCTGATAATGGAATCACTGAAATCGCATTATTTAAGGATTCAACGCGTATTTGAGGGCGTAAAGATGTCCCGCCTTGATGACGACGAATAATTCCATCACAACCATCACCTTCATCTATACCAATCAGTGGGCGACCATCTAAAGTACACAACAATAATTTATCACCTGGATAAATCCAATGTGGATTTTTAACATGCTTATTGCTTGCCCAGATTTCAGGCCAGCGCCAAGGCTTGCTTAAAAATTTCCCCGCAATATCCCATAAAGTATCACCACGTTTCACCACATAGACATTGGGTGCACTGGATTTAAGTGCAGGTGGATTGGTATTTGGACTTGCGTGTGTGATTTCCATGTAAGTGAATCCTGCACTTAAACATAGTGTCACAGCAAGTAATTGTTTCTTGAACCCCTTGGCATGAAAGTTCGTTATGCCAGTTAAAACCTTTTTCATTATCATAATTCCTAAAATTATGTCTCTATATGCGTTATAATACGCATATTACACACATTTTTTTAATGAAGCATATTCTTCATTTAGTTTTAAGATCAATGGCATAGCAACAGAGGGTACAGTATGGCCTTATTACCTATTTTAAGTTTTCCTGATCCCCGTTTACGCACCATTGCAAAACCTGTCGATGTGGTAACTGATGAAATTCGCCAGTTAGCAGCAGACATGTTTGAAACCATGTATGAAGCGCCAGGTATTGGTCTGGCTGCTACACAGGTCGATCAGCATATTCAGCTTATCGTAATGGATCTGTCTGAAGACAAAGACCAACCTATGGTGTTCATTAACCCCAAAATAACACCGCTTACAGAAGAAACCTTATCTTATGAGGAAGGCTGTCTTTCTGTTCCTCAAATATACGATAAAGTTGAGCGTCCGTCACGAGTTAAAATTGAAGCAATTAACCTTGAAGGTCAAGCTTTTGAAGTCGAAGCGGATGATCTATTGGCGGTATGTATTCAACATGAAATGGATCACTTAAACGGTAAATTATTTGTGGATTACTTATCCCCTTTAAAGCGTCAACGTGCGCGTGAAAAAGTGGAAAAAGTGGTTCGTCAGCGTGAAAAGCAAAAAGTTCCAGCAAAACGTTGATCTGAGTCAGTTGAATTTTAAAAACTTTTAAAATTTTCCTGCAATACAAAGCCCAATTTTGTTTGGGCTTTGTTATACTCTGGCTCGAAAAATGTTGAGACGAACGTTTTGTTGAGAATAGGTTTACTGCTCGGTTTTACCGCAGTTTTTTTACAGATTGCTGTATTTTTACAGCCTTTGCTACCGAAGCAATATCAAATTGCGCCGGTCTGTGAAACTATTACTCAAGCTTTAGTACAAAGTCATTTCTACGAAAAGCATCAACATAGCACCCATCATCAACATCAATCTGCATCTTCTGCACATGAAGCTGCCAGTCATGACCATCTATTGGCCCATGCTGAACATGCAGCGCCAGAGCAACCAAGTTCACATCACCATGATGCGGGTCACCAGTGCCAATACTGTACAGTCTATGGCAATCTGGTTTTACCTCCTGAACTTGAAATCAAAGAAATATTAGATCGTATCCAAGTGCGACTGGTTGCATTTCAAAAAGCATTTCGACATGTCTATTTTGTATTGCAACGTTTGTTTCTACTTCCCCAAGGGCGAGCCCCGCCACTTTTTGCATAAATCAAAAACTTAATTTTTAGGGTCTTCATTGACTCCAGCCTTGTTTAATTTATGATTTAAGAGAAAGAAAATGGCTCAACCTCAATTCTTTTTACAGCCTTTAGCGGCTGCGGTTTGTGTTGCTTGTTATTCTACAGCGGCATTTGCACACGATCAGGAACATGCATCTCAACTTGCTCCAATCGTGGTTACAGCACAGTTAAATAATGATGCCAATGGTTTGATTATTCATGCTGATCCAAAACAGCCGATTCAACCTGTACCTGCCACAGATGGTGCTGATTATTTGCAAAGTATTGCAGGCTTTAATTCGATTAAAAGCGGTGGAACCAATGGAGATGTCACATTCCGCGGCATGTTTGGTTCACGGATTAAAATTTTAACAGATGGTACCGAAAATTTAGGTGCATGCCCAGCACGCATGGATGCACCTACGTCGTATATTCAACCTGAAAGTTTTGACCGTATTTCGGTGGTAAAAGGACCTCAGACAGTCCAATATGCCAATACAGGTTCAGCAGCCACGGTGATTTTTGAACGTCAAAAACCAACCTTAACAGATGATAAAAATTATCAAGGTCAAGCCAGTGTTTTAGTCGGTTCTTTTGGACGTTTGGATCACAATATTGAAGCTGCTGTCGGTGACAGTAAAAAATACATGCGTATCAATGCCAATCGTTCTGAGTCAAACAGCTATGAGGATGGTGATGGTAATAAAGTGCCTTCTTCTTGGGAGCGCTGGAATACTGATTTAGCCTTAGGCTGGACACCCGATGAAGATACATGGGTTGAACTGACAGGGGGTAAAGCCGATGGTGAGGCTGAATACGCAGGCCGAACCATGGATGGTTCTCAATTTGCACGTGAAAGCTTAGGCTTACGAGTTGAAAAGAAGAATTTAAGCCCTGTGATTAAAAAGCTCGAAGGGCAAGTGAACTATAGTTATAACGACCATATTATGGATAACTTTAGTTTACGTACTCCACCATTAGCAGAAATGACACATGGTGGCATGAAGATGTTGATGCCAAACCCAATGGCAATGCAGGTGACACGCCGTACTTTAAATAGTCGTTTAGCCATGACCAGTGAATGGGATAAGCTCAGTTTAATTACTGGGGTGGATTCTCAGCTGAACAAACATGGCGGCAGTATGTCATCACCTACCATGCCATCCATGAATGTTGCATTTAGAGAGGATATGCGCTTCCAATCTTATGGTGCTTTCGGAGAAATGACCTATCAATTCAGTGATGCTTATAAATTGGTGACAGGTGCACGAATTGATCAAGTTAAAATTGATGCCTTAAAACTGAATGATCAACGTAAAGAAACTTTGCCAAGTGCATTTATTCGTTTAGAAAATCAATCTCCTGAACATAATGCCAAATCTTATATTGGTTTAGGTTATGTGGAACGTGTTCCTGATTATTGGGAGCTATTCAGTACTGCACATGGTAATACTGGTATGTCTAAACCGACGTTTAATGATCTAAACACTGAAAAAACTTTACAGTTGGATCTCGGTTATCAATACCAACATGATGCATTGAGTGTATGGACATCAGCATATGCAGGGTTGATTAATGACTTTATTTTATTGAGTTATCATAATCATCCAAAAGCTGGAATGGGTGGGCATGATCACGGTTCTTCATTCAGTGCTGGGGCAAAAAATGTCGATGCAACTATCGCGGGTGCTGAAGCAGGGATTGGTTATCAATTTACTGATGCGATCCAAGCGGATTTAAGTGCAATGTATGCATGGGGCGAAAATACCGATACACATAAACCATTGCCACAAATTGCGCCTTTAGAAGGTCGTTTGAATTTACGTTATGTTCAAGATAAATATTCTTTAGGTTTATTATGGCGTGCAGTGGCGAAACAAGATCGTATTAGCTTAAATCAAGGTAATATCGTGGGTTATGACACTGGTGAAAGTAAAAGCTTTACCACCTTGGCATTGAATGCGTCATATAACATTCAAAAAGATTTAAATCTTGCTGTTGGTGTCGACAATGTCTTAGATAAAACCTATACCGAGCATTTAAACAAATTGGGTGTAGGTGCGGATGGTCAAGTCGGTACTCAACAATTTAATAATACAGGGCGTAATTATTGGGCTCGTATTAGTATGAAATTTTAATTGATTTAAAACTGAATTTTTACAGAAATATGAGGATGTTCTATGAGTAATGACAGTAATAAGTTGTCACCTGAAAAATCGTTTTGGGGATGGAAATTGCTGATTATCGCAATTATTTTAAGCTGTATTTTTATGGGAATCTTCTATTTGGCGATTACCAACGAGCCTGACTATATGCCAAGCCAAAAACAGAATGCAGCTCAGCAACATGATATGTCTAAGATGAGTCATGAAAATATGCCAAACATGGATCATTCGGCTTCTGAAGCAACGCATTCTCATTGATCAATGGGTAATGTGACGCGAAGTCATGTAATGTAAAACAAGGGGAGGCCAATTGGCTTCCCTTTGTCTTTTCGAGTGTTCCTATTTAATTTAATCATGAAGTACGTATGGAGAGTAGATCTTACTGATGCATACTCGCTAATTGTTTCCCCGCATTTTGATAAAGCTCAAGTGCATATTCTTGTTCTGCACGACCATTCTGTTGTAAATATTGATCCAGTTTGTCGATATGCTTAGCACTACGGTAGAGCAGGGTATTTTTTGCAATTAAATAAAGTGGATACCAAGCCAAAGTGCGTGGCTTGAGTCCTAGGTTTTTCATTTTACGTTGCCCAATAAAAAACTGGGTAATATCCAAGTGATTTTGATAGGCTTTTTTCTGCAAAAAAGAATTGAAGTGTTTGTAATGTCGTTCAAAAGGCTCTTTGGATAAGCTGATGGCTAAAGCTTTGCTACTTTCATCGGCCTTAGGATGGGCATAATTCATCCATTGCAGTAGTTTCCATGCGTCAGACTCTTTATTGACTAGCCATTTTTCATCTACTCCCATTAACCAGCCCGTATATTTCCAAAAATGCATGATGGCTTCTGATTCGGTCTTGCTTGGAAAAATGCCAATGGCTCTGACACCGAGAAGTAACACCGCACTAAATGCAATGTTGGTCATGGCTTGATCGTATTGGTTGATCGGTGCTCCCCAAATATCGTTATCCCAGTCTTTGGATTTATTGAGTTGATGACGTACCAACGAATGAATAAAACGCACATAAATGGTTGAAGTAAAACCATTGTTAAAACGAGAGAAACTATCTTGTTGATTGACATCAAGCCACCATTTGTGGGTCTCAGCTAAGCGTTTTCCCGCGTATTTATGTAAAGCACCTGTCATAATTAACGGTTGATTAAAACCAGGGTATTGATAACCCGTCATTAAAGCCACATCGCGTAAAATAAAAGTACCATTTGTCCCTAACCGATGGGTAAATTTGATCGCAGTTTCAATTTTAGCTGGATCGAGCCAAGTAGGCGCTTGTTCAACCATTTTAAAAAAATCAGTTAATTCAGGGATTACATTGGGAAGTTTATCCAAACCTTGATACAAGGCTGTTTCAAAAAGTTTTCTATTTTGTCTAGGATTGGTCATTACCCAATCCATAACTTTGTCCATCGCGATATCACCAGTCTGTAAGGCACGATTGAGTGAAAGATATTCGTCATAACTGGGTTGTAACTGCTGGTCTGTAAAATAATAAAAAAGCTTAGACTTCATATTTGTTCGTGCCATGGTCTCAAATGAGGCAAGGCGTTGTGGCTTAATTAAAGTTTGCATTTTGAGCGCGACCTGATTACTGTTTAGGCAAACTCTAATATGAATAATTATTCGCATTCAATTCGCATTTTGGAGTGAACCGCAAGATGAGAAAACAACCACAACAACAACGTGCTCGAAATGTCGTAGATAGTATCTTGGAAGCAACTCAATTATGTGTTGCTGAATACGGCTTAATCAACGTCACCACACCCAAAATTTCAGAAAAATCAGGTGTCAGTGTTGGTTCTATCTATCAGTATTTTGGCAATAAAGAAGAAATTATTCAGGAGCTTTTAAGTCGTAAAAGTGAGCAGCTGGGGCTTGCGTTGAAACAGATTGCGATTAGCCAAGAAGAATTGAGCTTAGAAGAAATCATTCCACTTAGTCTTCAATTCGGTTTTGACATGATGAAAGCCGATGGTGGCTTTTTTATTGAAGTGCTTAAACATTGGCATGGCTATAACAACTCAGAAGCGGCAAAAGTACTAGAAAAGCATTTCTATGAAGTGGGATTGTATGTGTTTAGCCGTTTTTTTAATCATTGGAGTTTTGAAGTACTTAAAAATAAATCCTTTGTGATTATCAATAGTACGCTTTTTACCATGATGCGTTATGTCAGTCATAATAATTTTCTAATTTCAGAACAGCAGCTAAAAAAAGAATTAACTTTGATGATTCTGGCTTATCTAGAGCAAGGTGCCAACCCCAATTCACTTTAGGAAAATTATTTAATGGGGGGAGGGGGATTCATAGATTGTACTCGACTGATATAGACATACATCCAAATACAAATAGAGCTTGGTTTTATAGAACCCGATTTTATAGAGTTGGTTTTATAGAGTGAGTTTTATCGCGTTGGTTTTAGCGAGTCTAAGTATTGTTTGAGTTAGGACAAGATATTGATCTCTTTATCGGGAATCGTTCGATGCTTCTATTCAATGATAAAAGTGATCTATCTCCTTATATAGATTTTAATCGCCGTATCTCTATTAAATTGCATTTATAACAATGCTAAGGGCATACAAGAGGGCGTTTTAGTTGTTTTAGCAAATGTACGATGGGGGTATTGGTTTTTTTATTGCTGTGTTTTTATGCAAAAAAGCAGATTTTTAAAGAAAAAGTGCTGTTTTAGAAGAATAAATAAGCAAGTGATAGATAAAATGAAAAATAATTAAAAAAAGGGGTTGTGTTGGTTAGGGAATGCTGTAGAATGCACATCCATCGGCGGTGATGTTAAATAAAACTTCTGATAAATCAGGCACTTGATTAATTTGTTAAGATTTCGAATTGAGATTTTAAGATGAGATTAGAGTTGGGTTTGTTAGAAAAAATAATTAACATTATTGATTGACTTTTTAGAGATAGAGAGTAGTATAGCCGACCTAGCTTGATGCTGACGAAGCATTGAGAAGATCATTAAGAGAATATGAAGAACAACTTGTGTGGATTTTTACTGATTGATTGATCGAAATATTATCATTGATTGATTGGTTTAAATTACTCGAAGTTTATTTGAGAGAATTTGTCAGTACATTGATGAGCCAGAATTGTGACCTTAAGTCACTAATGATTTTTAACTGAAGAGTTTGATCATGGCTCAGATTGAACGCTGGCGGCAGGCTTAACACATGCAAGTCGAGCGGGGGAGATTGCTTCGGTAATTGACCTAGCGGCGGACGGGTGAGTAATACTTAGGAATCTGCCTATTAATGGGGGACAACATCTCGAAAGGGATGCTAATACCGCATACGCCCTACGGGGGAAAGCAGGGGATCACTTGTGACCTTGCGTTAATAGATGAGCCTAAGTCGGATTAGCTAGTTGGTGGGGTAAAGGCCTACCAAGGCGACGATCTGTAGCGGGTCTGAGAGGATGATCCGCCACACTGGGACTGAGACACGGCCCAGACTCCTACGGGAGGCAGCAGTGGGGAATATTGGACAATGGGGGGAACCCTGATCCAGCCATGCCGCGTGTGTGAAGAAGGCCTTATGGTTGTAAAGCACTTTAAGCGAGGAGGAGGCTCTTCTAGTTAATACCTAGGATGAGTGGACGTTACTCGCAGAATAAGCACCGGCTAACTCTGTGCCAGCAGCCGCGGTAATACAGAGGGTGCGAGCGTTAATCGGATTTACTGGGCGTAAAGCGTGCGTAGGCGGCTTTTTAAGTCGGATGTGAAATCCCCGAGCTTAACTTGGGAATTGCATTCGATACTGGGAAGCTAGAGTATGGGAGAGGATGGTAGAATTCCAGGTGTAGCGGTGAAATGCGTAGAGATCTGGAGGAATACCGATGGCGAAGGCAGCCATCTGGCCTAATACTGACGCTGAGGTACGAAAGCATGGGGAGCAAACAGGATTAGATACCCTGGTAGTCCATGCCGTAAACGATGTCTACTAGCCGTTGGGGCCTTTGAGGCTTTAGTGGCGCAGCTAACGCGATAAGTAGACCGCCTGGGGAGTACGGTCGCAAGACTAAAACTCAAATGAATTGACGGGGGCCCGCACAAGCGGTGGAGCATGTGGTTTAATTCGATGCAACGCGAAGAACCTTACCTGGTCTTGACATAGTAAGAACTTTCCAGAGATGGATTGGTGCCTTCGGGAACTTACATACAGGTGCTGCATGGCTGTCGTCAGCTCGTGTCGTGAGATGTTGGGTTAAGTCCCGCAACGAGCGCAACCCTTTTCCTTATTTGCCAGCACTTCGGGTGGGAACTTTAAGGATACTGCCAGTGACAAACTGGAGGAAGGCGGGGACGACGTCAAGTCATCATGGCCCTTACGACCAGGGCTACACACGTGCTACAATGGTCGGTACAAAGGGTTGCTACCTAGCGATAGGATGCTAATCTCAAAAAGCCGATCGTAGTCCGGATTGGAGTCTGCAACTCGACTCCATGAAGTCGGAATCGCTAGTAATCGCGGATCAGAATGCCGCGGTGAATACGTTCCCGGGCCTTGTACACACCGCCCGTCACACCATGGGAGTTTGTTGCACCAGAAGTAGGTAGTCTAACCGTAAGGAGGACGCTTACCACGGTGTGGCCGATGACTGGGGTGAAGTCGTAACAAGGTAGCCGTAGGGGAACCTGCGGCTGGATCACCTCCTTAACGAAAGATTGACGATTGGTAAGAATCCACAACAAGTTGTTCTTCATTGATGTATCTGAGGGTCTGTAGCTCAGTTGGTTAGAGCACACGCTTGATAAGCGTGGGGTCACAAGTTCAAGTCTTGTCAGACCCACCAAGTCTACTGAACACAGAAGAGCAGATATATTAAGATCTTAAGCTGGGGACTTAGCTTAGTTGGTAGAGCGCCTGCTTTGCACGCAGGAGGTCAACGGTTCGACTCCGTTAGTCTCCACCACTAATTAAAGACTAAGTGATTACAGAACTTAGTAAGCCGATAGCTTATTAAGTTCTGTGATTTATCACAGTTAACTACTCGCTGACGAGGCGGTAGTGAATCATTAACAGAATATATTTGAGTTGAAATAATTGTTTAAACTCGTTTTAGTTGATGTTAGCAAGTAATTGTTAATGTTGAGTGAAATGAGCACTAGCGATAAAACTGAATCAAGCGTTTTGGTATATGAATTAAATTGAAGCTGTATGGTGATTAAGTTCACAGGCAACAAATAGAAGTGATTAAGTTCACATTGTTGATCCTCCTTGTAGGGATTAACGACTGTTTGGGGTTGTATAGTCAAGTAATTAAGTGCATGTGGTGGATGCCTTGGCAGTCAGAGGCGATGAAAGACGTAATAGCCTGCGATAAGCTTCGGGGAGGCGGCAAATATCCTGTGATCCGGAGATTTCTGAATGGGGAAACCCACTTACCATAAGGTAGGTATCGCATGATGAATACATAGTCATGCGAGGCGAACGAGGGGAAGTGAAACATCTCAGTACCCTTAGGAAAAGAAATCAATTGAGATTCCCTCAGTAGCGGCGAGCGAACGGGGATCAGCCCATTAAGTTATATGTGTTTTAGCGGAAAGCTCTGGGAAGTGCTACCGTAGAGGGTGATAGTCCCGTACACGAAAGGGCACATATAATGATGACGAGTAGGGCGAGGCACGTGAAACCTTGTCTGAATATGGGGGGACCATCCTCCAAGGCTAAATACTCCTGACTGACCGATAGTGAACCAGTACCGTGAGGGAAAGGCGAAAAGAACCCCTGTGAGGGGAGTGAAATAGATCCTGAAACCGCATGCATACAAGCAGTGGGAGCCAACTTGTTTGGTGACTGCGTACCTTTTGTATAATGGGTCAGCGACTTATATTCAGTAGCAAGGTTAACCGTATAGGGGAGCCGTAGAGAAATCGAGTCTTAATAGGGCGTTTAGTTGCTGGGTATAGACCCGAAACCGGGTGATCTATCCATGAGCAGGTTGAAGGTTGGGTAACACTAACTGGAGGACCGAACCCACTGTCGTTGAAAAGCCAGGGGATGACTTGTGGATAGGGGTGAAAGGCTAATCAAACTCGGTGATAGCTGGTTCTCCCCGAAAGCTATTTAGGTAGCGCCTCGGACGAATACCATAGGGGGTAGAGCACTGTTTCGGCTAGGGGGTCATCCCGACTTACCAAACCGATGCAAACTCCGAATACCTATGAGTACTATCCGGGAGACAGACTGCGGGTGCTAACGTCCGTAGTCAAGAGGAAAACAATCCAGACCGCCAGCTAAGGCCCCCAAATTATAGTTAAGTGGGAAACGATGTGGGAAGGCATAGACAGCTAGGAGGTTGGCTTAGAAGCAGCCACCCTTTAAAGAAAGCGTAATAGCTCACTAGTCGAGTCGGCCTGCGCGGAAGATGTAACGGGGCTAAAACTATATGCCGAAGCTGCGGATGTATACTATGTATACGTGGTAGGGGAGCGTTCTGTAAGCCGATGAAGGTGTATTGAGAAGTATGCTGGAGGTATCAGAAGTGCGAATGCTGACGTGAGTAACGACAAAACGGGTGAAAAACCCGTTCGCTGAAAGACCAAGGGTTCCAGTCCAACGTTAATCGGGGCTGGGTGAGTCGACCCCTAAGGCGAGGCCGAGAGGCGTAGTCGATGGGAAATTGGTTAATATTCCAATACTTCTGTGTAATGCGATGAGAGGACGGAGAAAGTTAAGTCAGCCTGGCGTTGGTTGTCCAGGTGAAAGGCAGTAGGCATGCATCTTAGGCAAATCCGGGGTGCTCTATGCTGAGAGCTGATAGCAAGCTAGTTTACTAGCGAAGTGGCTGATACTATGCTTCCAGGAAAAGTCTCTAAGCTTCAGTTACACAGGAATCGTACCCTAAACCGACACAGGTGGTCAGGTCGAGTAGACCAAAGCGCTTGAGAGAACTCTGCTGAAGGAACTAGGCAAAATGGTACCGTAACTTCGGGAGAAGGTACGCTGCTGACGGTGATAGGACTTGCTCCTTGAGCTATTGGCAGCCACAGAAACCAGGCCCCTGCAACTGTTTATTAAAAACATAGCACTCTGCAAACACGAAAGTGGACGTATAGGGTGTGATGCCTGCCCGGTGCTGGAAGGTTAATTGATGGGGTTAGCGTAAGCGAAGCTCTTGATCGAAGCCCCAGTAAACGGCGGCCGTAACTATAACGGTCCTAAGGTAGCGAAATTCCTTGTCGGGTAAGTTCCGACCTGCACGAATGGCATAATGATGGGGGCGCTGTCTCCAGCAGAGGCTCAGTGAAATCGAAATCGCCGTGAAGATGCGGTGTACCCGCGGCTAGACGGAAAGACCCCGTGAACCTTTACTGCAGCTTGACATTGAACTTTGATCTTACTTGTGTAGGATAGGTGGGAGGCTTTGAAGTAGTGACGCCAGTTGCTATGGAGCCATCCTTGAAATACCACCCTGGTAATATTGAGGTTCTAACTCTGTCCCGTTATCCGGGACGAGGACCATGTCTGGTGGGTAGTTTGACTGGGGCGGTCTCCTCCTAAAGAGTAACGGAGGAGTACGAAGGTGCGCTCAGCGTGGTCGGAAATCACGCGTAGAGTATAAAGGCAAAAGCGCGCTTAACTGCGAGACCCACAAGTCGAGCAGGTACGAAAGTAGGTCTTAGTGATCCGGTGGTTCTGTATGGAAGGGCCATCGCTCAACGGATAAAAGGTACTCTGGGGATAACAGGCTGATACCGCCCAAGAGTTCATATCGACGGCGGTGTTTGGCACCTCGATGTCGGCTCATCTCATCCTGGGGCTGAAGCAGGTCCCAAGGGTATGGCTGTTCGCCATTTAAAGAGGTACGCGAGCTGGGTTTAGAACGTCGTGAGACAGTTCGGTCCCTATCTACCGTGGGCGTTGGAAATTTGAGAGGATCTGCTCCTAGTACGAGAGGACCAGAGTGGACGAACCTCTGGTGTACCGGTTGTGACGCCAGTCGCATCGCCGGGTAGCTATGTTCGGAAGGGATAACCGCTGAAAGCATCTAAGCGGGAAGCCTACCTCAAGATAAGATTTCCCTAGGACTTTATGTCCTCTAAAGAGCCGTTGAAGACTACGACGTTGATAGGTTGGATGTGGAAGTGCGGTGACGCATGAAGCTGACCAATACTAATTGCTCGTGAGGCTTGACTATACAACACCCAAGCAGTTGTATATGAAGCATCATTTGATTCATAAAAGATCAAACATACTTGATTTAGTTGTAAAGCTAGTTAAACTATTCAACTCAAATGTTCTGTTTGAGCGAGGGTAAGCAAAGCAACGCTTTGCCCGAGCGCAAGATTTGGTACGAAGTAAGGCATTTAAATAAGACCCGAACAAGTCCATAACAGTTTGCTGGCGACAATAGCAAGAGTGAACCACCTGATCCCTTCCCGAACTCAGAAGTGAAACCTCTTAGCGCTGATGGTAGTGTGGGGTTACCCATGTGAGAGTAAGTCATCGCCAGCTTTTAAATCTAAAACACCCCGATCTCTAACGAGAGCGGGGTGTTTTTTTATGTGTGGTGTTGATTGGCGAAATGAAACAGATCTAGTTATATTAAGTTAATAGAAATATGCATAAGAATTAAAGTGCGTAAACAGTTGAAAATAAATAGTTTTTTGTAGATGTAAAAAGAAAACCCCATCATCCTGATGGGGCTTTCTTCGTATTGGTGTGTTAGATTTGACTCCTGTCGAATCTCACGTCCTGTGTGTTTTCTTATTCTCAATGAGACTTCCTGTCTCTTTATGTTTGCTATGATAAGCGCAATGCCTAAGTCAGTATATTCGCTAATCACTGCGATTGTTGTAGGTTAAAGCTTACAAGATGATTCAATTAAAAATTAAGACCCAATTCGCTCAGTTACCAATATGAAATGGTGAGATGGATACTTTTGTTTAAAATAAATCGATAAGTCATAACAATATTGAGGGAATCTAAAATGAAGGCTTTTCGACAGTACTTAATCTATTTACCCCTATTGCTCAGCTGTAGCTTGTTAAGTGCATGTAATGCTCAAAATAATCAAACCACTACGGCTAATTCTTTGATTAACCAGACCTATCAGACCCAAAAAGTCGCGACATTTGATGAGCCTTGGGCAATGGCTGAGTTGGCTGATGGCCGTTTACTGATTACCGAAAGGAGAGGGACGTTAAAACTGTTTGATCCTTCCACATTGAAAAGTATAGAAATTTCAGGGCTTCCCGAAGTGGCTTATGGTGGGCAAGGGGGCTTGGGCGATATTGTTCTACATCCTGATTTTGCAAACAATCATCAAATTTATTTAAGTTATGCCGAAACAGGAAAAGGGGGATATGGTGCGGTTGTGATTCGTGGTGAATTAAATCTACAAGAAAAAAATCCCCGAATAATCAATATTAAAAAAATCTGGGAACAAGTTCCTAAGGTTTCAGGACAAGGGCATTATGCACATCGAATGATTTTTGCAAAGGATGGCAAGCTTTGGATTAGTTCTGGTGAACGCCAAAAATTTGATCCTGCTCAAGATATGAATTCAAACTTAGGAAAAGTTTTAAGACTGAATGATGATGGTACTGTTGTTGCAGATCATCCATTTACTCAACAAGGTGAGATTGCAAAACAAGTATGGTCGTTGGGTCATCGTAATCCATTAGGTATGGCTTTTGATGCGAAGGATCAATTGTGGGTGGTTGAAATGGGGCCTAAAGGAGGAGATGAGTTAAATCTGATTAAGAAGGGCGAAAATTATGGTTATCCGATTGTTTCCAATGGTGATCATTATTCAGGAAAATCCATTCCCGATCATGCGACACGTCCTGAATTTAAGGCACCAGAAATCAGTTGGACACCAGTAATATCACCCTCCAGTTTAGTCTTTTATCAAGATGAATTATTCCCGAAATGGAATCATAAAGCCTTGATTGGTGGGTTATCCTCAGAAGCGATTATTGTGGTTGATACTGAATCGAAGCCTGTTCGTGAGGTACAGCGTTTAAACATGCAGCAACGCATTCGAGATATCCATCCCGCCCATAATGGTTCGATTTGGGTTTTGGAAGATGGAAAAAATGCGGGGCTATTAAGAATGCTACCTAAGTAAAAAACATTTAAATCAATAGTTTATTTTATATTAAAAATAAGTCGTAGATCATATCTTGTATGATAAGAAGATGTGGAAGCAGCTGAATTGATATCAGTTGAATTGTTAGGATTGTCTATAAATTATGCTATTCTTTCGATTTACAATAATATAAATCGAGAACAATAATGCCAGCAACTACAATTGAAGTTCGCTATCAATATTCTGTAGCACAAGAAGTGGGCTTAATCGATGCTGTTCATCATGCATTGGTGAGCGCTTTTAAAATTCCTGAATATGATCGTGATATTCGTTTATTGGTACATGAACCACATCGCTTTCAATGTCCACCGAACAAGCTTTATCCTGAAAAATTTACCCTGATTCGTATTGATTGTTTTGCTGGGCGTACACTGGATACCAAGCGAAATTTGTATCGCAGTATTGTAGAGAATCTATCTGTATTAGGGATTCCCAAAGATCATATCAAAATTTTATTAAGAGAAATTCCCGCTGAAAATTGGGGAATCCGTGGTGGTCAAGCTGCCTGTGATGTGGATTTGGGTTTCGATATTCAAGTCTAGCTCAACCTAATATGAATCAAAGCAGATGGAATAGATTACTCCGTTGATAATATTATTTAAATTCAATATGTTAATTCAGCTTGTGCGCGCTTATAAGGTGGAGTATATGCTGTGTGAAGCATATCTACGTATCATCAAACTGACGTAATATTGTCATTGAAATGACCTCAAAATGTCATGCTATTGGTTTCTAATAAAGCTCATTTAAATCAATAAAAAAGACCTTTATGAAAAAAATTGCTTACTCTGTTTTAGCGTTAGGCGTATTGGCTTTAACCGCATGTAATGATGATGACAATGATTTCTCATTTGAACCATCTGTTACTGTACCGACCTTGGTTTCATTTGCCAAACTTGATGTCGAAACTTATGCAGCCGGTCCAAACTCAGGTGCATTTGTAAAGGGCGCCAATGGCATATTTCCACCTTTTAAAGGTCAGCCAGTTCAAGGCTTTTCGGGTGCTGTAAAGAACGGTGATGGCACTTATATGGTCATGGCAGACAATGGCTTTGGTACACAAGACAATTCATCTGACTTTTTACTCCGTGTTTATCAAGTAAAACCTGATTTTCGGACGAAATCGGCAGGATCTGCAAAAGTTCAAGTGATGAGCTTTATTCAGCTTCGTGATCCCAATAAATTAATACCATTTTCAATCATCAATCAAAACAGCACAGATCGTTTACTCACTGGGGCGGATTTTGATCCTGAATCGATTCAACGTACTGCGGATGGTACTTATTGGATTGGGGATGAATTTGGACCATATTTACTGCATTTTGATAAAGATGGAATACTGCTTGATGCGCCGATTGCATTACCTCATCCATTGAAAGCTGGTGTGGAATTGCGTTCTCCGCAAAATCAATTCAATAAAGCCAACATAAATTATGTAGAGCCTTTGGTTCAGCAAAGCGGTGGCTTTGAAGGAATGGCATTGTCTAAGGATGGTCAATATTTATATCCTTTGCTAGAAAAACCGTTAAAAGGCGAGACCACACAACAGTTGCTTATCTCACAATTTGATGTGAAGAAGAAAGCGTATACTGGTCGATATTATTATTTTACCTTAAATGCCAAGGCGACCAATATTGGTGACTTCCAAATGTTTGATGATAAGTCTGGCATTATCATTGAGCGTGATGCGAGTCAAAATAAGTTAGATGGTTATAAGAAGCTGATTCAAATTGAATTAGGGGATTCTGGTAAAGCGGTAAAACGTTCTGACTTAGTTGATCTTATGAATATCGCCAACCCGAATAATTTATATGGGACAGCGCGAGATGGAGATATTGGTACAGCAACAACTTTTGCTTTTCCATTTGAAACCATTGAAGATGTGATTATTGAAAATAAAAATACCTTAACTGTTTTAAATGACAATAACTTTCCAGGTTCATCAGGACGAAATGCAAAGCGTGCGGATGATAATGAAATTATTCAGATTAAATTGCCTAAAGCATTGTATTAATAAGCGATAAAATGCTTAGCCTCCACGACCCGAAGCTAAATTATTCTTAGCAAGGGAAAACGCCCTCCTTTTTAAAAGGAGGGCTGGGGAGGATTAAAACTTAAACTGATCAATATTAAGTGAAATACCTGACTTTTTATTGAGGGTAAAGCATCAGTACATACCTTAAACTAGCGGAGCAGATATTCTTATTTTAAAGTACGAAGTAATCTTTAAGCTAAATCGCAGAAAGCCAGTCAATTGACTGGCTTTATTTATGCATCATTCAAGCATGAGGATTAAGCTAAACAGTCTTGTTTCGAAACTTGATCAGGGCAACCCAGTGGATTTAAAGCACATTTTAAATCTTCAATTTGTTCATGGGTGACATAGCCTTTAGATTTTAGATAATCTGCAACTCGGTCATCACGTAGACTTAAGAATGCTGCATCATAAACACCTAAATCTACAAATAAAGCAGCTGCTTCTAAGCTATTAAAACGGTCTAGAAACACATCATTGCCATACATTAGGAAAACATGGTCGTAATCCGCATGTGCATCGATTTTTAAACGAGCTGCCAATGTTGTTGGTGAGGTTTTGATAAAAAGCAAATCTGATAATTCATCGAATTGGGTCATATCTAAGATATTTTCGCCGGTTTTTACTTTACCTAACCATGCTTTAAAGACCAGTACCGCACCGCCACGTAGTAACATGCTCCACACTTGATGACGAACTTCATCATTTAAGCATTCGCATTCATCTTCGAGACGTTGAACCAGTTTTTCTTCCTGTTGCGCTAATTTATCAAACAGACCTAAGCCTTGAGGATGATAAGCAACAGGGGTAAATACATCAAATTTTAATTCATCAAATACTTGAAGTGCTAAAGGCACAGCTGCTTGATAAATCGTGTTGAGTGCTTGTATTTGTGTGTCGTGGAGTTTGCTGTGTTTAAACAGATCTTGCCAATCAATTTCAGGCAGGATTGCATTTGCACCATATTGACGATGAAATTGTTGAGCTTGGTGTAGCCCATGTGGAACAGTTTCTGAAATATTCATGGTTAAAAATCCTATTTAAAATTGAATTCAAACGCTGTTTTTGTTTTCCTAAACATGAGCGTAGTTTTGTCTTGAAGTAATTTTTGATTTATCTGAGATGCAATAGGAATACGACTAAAGTTGTAGACAGGGTGAAAAGTAGTTTTTTATTTTTTAAAATCATATAAATAGAAAATTGTAACTAACTATACAAGTGTATATTTACTATTTTGATGTTATTTGCCATAGAAAAGAGGGCTTTGAAGTTTTTAGTCAATAAATGGGTTCGAGTTTTGCTTTTTTTTGAATGCTTTTGCACAAAGCTTAAAAAAAATTGCTATTCCACTTAAAAAATTGCGTTACAAAACCTCTAGAACGCAATGGTCTAGAGGTTGTAAATGTTTCAAAACATTAAAGAAGAACGTGATCAATAAACTGAAAAGGGTTGAACGTAGTGGAAGATTATTTAGAAATCTTCAAGCCAGATAACCATGCACGTAGAGAAGCAGGCTTCAATGGTTTCTTCAACAACACCACGTTGAGGTCTTTAACACGCTCTGGTAATTCAGGATCAGAATCTGCAGTAATCAGTGCTGAAGGAACATTTTCCTGACGGTTTTCGACAATAAAATCTAAGCCAATTTTGCCGTGATTTAAATGCTGATCAACCAACCAGACTTGAATATTTTCTTTTTGAATAATTTCCAACGCTTGTTCAGGTTCAGTGGCTTTAAAGACTTGATAACCCCATTTGGTCAGTAGCGTTGCCATACCCTCCAAAATCGTATCATCATTGTCCAAACATAAGATTTTATAAGCTTTGGCTTTTAATGGTACCGCTTGTACAGGTGATGAAACCACTTTAGGCGCTGCTACCATTGGCACATCAATCATAAAACACGAGCCTTTACCTAGTTCAGAATAAACATGCACAGGATAATCAAGCAAACTGGTCATACGTTGGACGATTGCCAGACCAAGCCCTAGGCCTTGTTCGCCCCATGGCGAGGTATGTCCACAACGCTCAAACTCTTGAAACAGCTTAATGCGTTGTTCTTCTGCAATCCCTGGACCGGTATCCCAGACACCGATACGAATATGATTTGGGCGATTGGAAGCACGTAACACACCAACAATCACACGTCCGCGAGCAGTATAACGCAAGGCATTGCTGACAAAGTTTTGGATGATACGACGGATCCATTGTGGGTCGGTATCAATCCAGAATTGAGCATCATGGACACGCAATTGGATATTACGTTGTGCGGCGATTGATTTAAATTGCAGTTCTAAATCACTTAATAAATCATGCAGTGGATAAGCTTGGCGTTTCGGTTGAATTGAACCACCTTCCAGTCGTGCAATGTCTAAAAGGGCAGACAACATGCTTTCGGCACCATGTAAGGCACGATCAAGTTGTTGTAAGGTTTTACGATCTTCATCCGATTGTACGCTTTGTTCTAAAGCAGTACTGAATAAGCGTGCTGCATGCATCGGTTGAAGTAAATCGTGACTGGCTGCTGCAATAAAGCGGCTTTTTGACATATTGGCTTTGTCGGCTTGCTCACGTGCCAGTTGTTGTTCAGATAAGGCATTTGCAAGCTGTTGGGTACGATCAGACACGCGTGCTTCAAGTACCGCTTCATTTTCACGGAATGCAGTAATGTCTGCAAAGGTCGTAACAAAACCACCACCTTCAATGGGATTACCACGCATTTGAATCACACGGCCATCTTTACGAATCCGTTCAAACTCATGTGCGCTACCAACTTTCATCCAATGAATTCGCTTACGTACATGTTCTTCTACCGAGCCTGGACCACATTCGCCACGCTCTGCGTTATAACGAATCAAATCGGCAATTGGGCAGCCGACATAGACTAAATCTTTTGGATAATCAAACAGCTTTAAATATTGATTGTTCCACGCGACCAAACACATGTTTTCATCAACCACACTCACGCCTTGGGTCATGTGGTCAATCATGGTCATGATAAGATTTTGGTTAAAGCGTTGCCATTGTGACGCTTGGTCGAGAATATTTGCCACTTGGCCCAATGCCAAGCCATTATTGACCATAGCCGTGGTGAGTAATGTCCGTGCAGAGGCTGCCCCGATTGTACCTGCGAGGTATTGTTCAGTGAACCGCCACCACATCCCATTGGCACTGCTATTTTCATTGAGCACCACATTGTTCATGGTACAAAATTGCTGAAAGGCATGGGTTGCTGGGCCTTCACCAGTAATCCGTTTGGCTAGTGCAATCAGATCACCAACTTTAAGTTTAGCGACATCATGGTGTAAATAATTAATATCGGTAGAGGTGTTTTGTGCAGGTAAGGGCTTGGTTTCATAATAGAAAAAGCTTTCTGCCTGTATTTGTTCAGCAATACTAGGACGATAAATACGAGAGACCCAAATATATAAGGTAATGTTTAAGCCAAGTGCCCAGATTACACCATGAGTAAGTGGGGCAAAAGATTCAAAACCAAATAAGGCTTCTGGTCTTAACCATTCAATATTTAAAGGTCCAAACATCAAAAATTGATGTGCAAACTGGCTATATTCAACAGGTAAGCTACGTAAAATCGTTGGCAATAATAAGGTATATGACCAAAGGATAAAGCCTACAACCAAGCCTGCATACACCCCTTGGCGACTTCCACCACGCCAGTATAAACCGCCAATTAAAGCCGGTGAAAATTGTGCAACCGCACTAAAAGCCAATAATCCAAAGGTAGATAATTGGTCAATATCATTAAAGAAGTGGAAGAATAAAAATCCGAGTAACATTACCGCTAAAATACACACACGACGGGTAAATTTAAGTACCTGTGGTAAGCGTTTGTCATGACGAGAAAGAATGCCAAACTTCCATAGAGAAGGCATAATCAAGTCATTACTGAGCATGATGGACAGTGCCACAGAGGAGACTAATAGCATCCCTGTTGATGCTGAAAAACCGCCTAAAAATGCCAATAGAGATAACCAGTCTTGGTTATAACTAATCGGTAATGAGAGTACTGCAACATCAGGAATGGTCAGGTACTTAGGTGCTGCATGCAGTGCCCAACTGGCGATTGGAATAATGGCAATAATGGTCAGAATCAAATATGCCGCAAACCACCTTCTTGCACCACGTATATGTTTTTCATCGCGTAATTCAACCACGGCCACATGGAACTGACGCGGTAAACAGATGATCGCCAATGAAGCGAGTAATGTTTGAACCCAAAAGGTGTCTGGCACACCAAACAGTTGTACTTCATGAAAAGTCTTTTGCACATCCTGTGAGATTTGTACGATATTTTGTGGGTGATCAAAAATAAAGAAAAATGCCACGCAGAGCAGGGCAAATAGTTTTACAAATGATTCAAAAGCAACGGCAAGCATTAAACCGCCATGTTGTTCGGTATTGGCAATTTGTCTTGTGCCAAACATCATGGCCAAGATCGCCAATACAGCGGTAAGACCAAGCACACCATTGGTGGTAGTGGAGACCACTTGGGTATTGTGATCGAGCATGACGGAAGCGCTAAGCGCAATGGCGCGTAATTGTAGTGCTAAGTAAGGAATGATGGCGATTACAGCCAAGATGGTCACTAAGGACGCTAATGTTCCACTTTTACCATAACGTGCTGCGACAAAGTCGGCAATCGAAGAAATCGCATGATGTTGTCGAACGCGACCTAAACGGCGCCAAATGTCATAACCCAGCCAGACAAATAATAAAGGTCCTAAATAAATCGGCAGGAAAATAATCCCCTCACGTACTGCAGCACCTGTTGCTCCATAAAACGTCCAAGAGGAGCAATATACCCCCAATGTTAGACTAAAGAGAAGCATCCTGCCGCGCGTGCTTAATCGACTCGCATGCTTCTCACCAAAGAAGGCACAAACGAATAGAATGAGGATGTAAAGGGCCAGAACCCCTATAATTAACCAACTGTTCATAAGGACTACAGTATAAAAAGCTGTGCCTATAATAGCGCATACATGAACTGTCTCGTTTATTTTGCTCAAAATTTAACGACCAAAGTCTAAGTTACGAGAACCCCACAATATTGTTAATTTTGACCATGTAAAAAAAGACTAAAAAAAGCAACCAGCGTTCTGGTCGCTTATCAAGGAGCATGGTTATGGATGAGAGACAGGTAGAGGCGATTCTACAAAATCCAAAATTCAAGGAAATGGTTGCTAAAAAAAGTAAATTAAGCTGGACATTAACTGCAATTATGTTGTTCGTTTATGTTGGATTTATGCTTTTAGTTGGCTATAACAAAGAATTTTTAATGAGTTCATTTAGTGGTGGCATCACCACTTGGGGAATTCCTTTAGGTCTAGGAATTATTGTTTTATCTTTCGTATTGTGTGGTGTGTACTCATATATTGCCAACAATAAATTGGATCAATTGAATGCAGATGCAATGAAAGAAGTCGAAGCAATCGCCCACGAAAAAGGACTGCACTAAGATGAAATGGAACTCTTTAAAGACTAAAGCAGCTCTTGCATCTACTGCACTGCTTTCTACTGTTGCACAAGCAGGCCCAGATTTAGGTGAAGCTCAGCAGCAAGCGACCAACTGGCATGCAATCATTATGTTTGCAATTTTTGTTGGTTTAACCTTATTTATTACTAAATGGGCTGCAAAACAAACCACCAATACTGCAGACTTCTATACCGCTGGTGGTGGTATCTCTGGTTTCCAAAATGGTTTAGCGATTGCAGGTGACTATATGTCTGCTGCATCGTTCTTGGGTATTTCTGCATTGGTGTTTAGCTCAGGCTTTGATGGCTTGCTTTATTCACTGGGTTTCATGGTTGGCTGGCCAATCGTATTGTTCTTGGTTGCTGAGCGCCTACGTAACTTAGGTAAATATAACCTGTCTGACGTGGTTTCGTTCCGTTTAGAAGAAAAACCAGTACGTACACTTGCAGCAATCAGTTCGCTTGTAGTTGTGGCTTTCTATTTGATTGCTCAAATGGTGGGTGCTGGTCAGCTGATCAAACTGTTATTTGGTTTGAACTATAACATCGCAGTTGTGATTGTTGGTCTTCTGATGATGGCTTACGTGATCTTCGGTGGCATGTTGGCAACAACTTGGGTACAGATCATTAAAGCGGTTATGTTACTTTCAGGTGCAACATTCATGGCGTTCATGGTGATGCATTCTGTCGGTTATAGCTTCTCTGAAATGTTCAGACAGTCTATTGATGTATTTGCAAAAGTACATGATGTCAGTCTTGATGATGCAACCAAAATTATGGGACCAGGCAGTTTGGCGAAAAACCCACTCGATGCTTTATCGCTTGGTTTAGCACTCATGTTTGGTACAGCAGGTTTGCCACACATTCTTATGCGTTTCTTTACAGTTAAAGATGCTAAAGAAGCACGTAAATCTGTGGTTGTTGCAACAGGCTTCATTGGTTACTTCTACTTATTAACTTTCATTATCGGTTTCGGTGCGATCCTTTTCGTATCAAACAACCCACAATTTATTGATGTTGCTAAAATGGCTGTGACTGGCAAACTAGAATTAGTTGGCGGTAACAACATGGCAGCGGTACACCTTGCAGATGCAGTGGGTGGCGATCTGTTCATGGGCTTTATTTCAGCAGTTGCATTCGCAACGATTCTTGCGGTAGTTGCAGGTTTGACATTGTCAGGTGCTTCAGCAATTTCACATGACTTGTACGCAAACGTACTGAAAAAAGGTCAAACTACCCCTGAATCTGAATTACGTATGTCGAAGATTGCAACACTTGGTCTTGCGATTTTTGCGATGATTTTAGGTATTTTGTTCGAGAAGCAAAACGTTGCCTTCATGGTGGGTTTAGCATTCTCTGTCGCGGCGTGTGCAAACTTCCCAGTATTGGTTCTTTCAATGTTCTGGAAAGGCTTAACTACACGTGGTGCTGTTGTAGGTGGTGTTGTCGGTCTAGTGACAGCAGTGACTTTAATTATCTTGTCTAAAGCAGTTTGGGTAGACACATTAAAAATCTCTGATACTCCGATCAACTCATTCAATGGTCCTGCAATCTTTGCCATGCCATTAGCATTCATCTGCTGCTGGTTGTTCTCTGTGACAGACAAATCTGCACGTGCAGAAGCAGAGCGCAAAGCATTTGATGCACAGTTTGTACGTTCGCAAACAGGTATTGGTATCTCTGGTGCTTCAGATCACTAAGTGATTTGAGATCAGCCTAAAAAACACCTTCTCGAAGGTGTTTTTTTATGGGTGATGCAAAACCAGAACTCCATCATCCTAGTTCCAGCTTTTAAGCGATATAAAGCTTGTTTGATGCTGATAGATCAGTTGAATGATCATGAAAAATTGAAAGGATTTAAGAAACCCCATGAATATGTTAATTTGAATGTTTAAAAGAACAACAGAATCAGAAAATATGCGTTCAATGATCGAATTTTGGAAAGGTTTTAAACAATTACCGTCAGCATGGTTATTGTTGGTCCAACTGCTTATTTTAGTTTTATCTGTCTATACCAATGCCAGCAGAAGTTATCAAATTTTAACTTGGTTACTCGGTGTCTCTGCATTACTGATTATTGCCAAAGTGATTCGACAAACACCGACATTTACACTGTTGGGCTTAACTTTTGTCACGGGGGCATTTGTACTGTCCTTTCTGATGTTAATTGGCTTTCATTCTGTTACTTTGCAAATCTTTGCACATTCATTTGAAGCAGCCGCTTATTTTTGTGCAGCATATGGCCTAATCCGCTATATGTTTGCAGATCGTTATTTAACCAAAGATGAACTGTTTGCTGCGGGTGCGGTATTTACCCTGATCGCATGGGGATTTGCCTTCTTATACAGTATCTGTCAATTGATGGTTCCACAGAGCTTTCAAAATCCAAATCATGTTGCAGACTACCAATCTTGGCTGGATTTATTGTTCATTAGTTTTAGTCTGCAATCGGCAACAGGATTGTCCGATTTGATTCCTGTTGCGCCTGCTGCGCGGGTGATTTCAATGTTGCAAATGTTCTGTGGCGTGATGTATTTTGCCCTGATCGTCTCACGGATGATTGCCCTGCAATATATTGAAAATAAACCAAAATCATGAACTAATGATCTTGTTACATTTAGTAAATTGTTGAAAATGTTAATTTAAATTATAATGTGGCCTGAATCCAATCGCTGTTCTACAGGATTCGTCTTTTTTCACACCTGTGAATGCCTTTTTTTGACTTTAAAAAGTCTGTCCATTGAGTATAAAAACCTGGGGGAAATATGCCTTCCAAAAAAATCACTTGGTTTGACAATGTCAATCCAAATGTTTTCTTGAGCACTGTTGGAATTATTGCGCTTTTTTTAGCCGTTGTTGTCTTTGCACCAAATGCCTTTGAACTGATTACTCAAAGGATGAACCGCTGGATCACCGATTCATTTAGTTGGTTCTATGTTTTATCTGTCGCAATATTTTTAATTGTGCTGATTTTTATTGCCTTTTCTGACATGGGTAAAATCAAGCTTGGACCTGATCATAGCCAGCCTGAGTATAGTAATGGGTCATGGTTTGCCATGCTATTTACTGCGGGTATGGGGATCGGGTTAATGTTCTTCAGTGTTGCAGAACCTGTCATGCATTATGTCAATCCACCTGCTGGTGATCCACAAACCATTGAATCTGCCCAAGAAGCAATGAGAATTACCTTTTTTCATTGGGGCTTACATGCTTGGGCTATCTATGCGGTTGTGGGTTTAACGCTGGCTTATTTTGCTTTTCGCTATAACTTGCCACTCAAAGTTCGTTCGGGTTTATTTCCGATTATTGGCCAACGAATTCATGGTCCAATCGGAGATGCGGTCGATACTTTTGCCACCATTGGTACCGTATTTGGTGTAGCTACCACGTTAGGATTTGGGGTAACGCAAATTAACTCTGGCTTAAATTATTTATTTGGCTGGGAAAGTAATATTAGCACCCAAATCTTTTTGATTATTGTGGTGAGTACGCTGGCTTCATTGTCGGTTTTCCTTGGATTAGATAAGGGAATCAAACGACTTTCTGAACTGAATCTAATTTTAGCCTTGGTATTACTGGGCTTTGTATTCCTTGCCAGTTCCAGTATTTATATCCTGCAAGCAACCATTCAAAACGCTGGGCAGTATATTTCGAATTTATTTAGCATGACCTTTAATTTATATGCTTATCAATCGAATGGCTGGATTGGGGGTTGGACCATTATGTATTGGGCATGGTGGATTTCTTGGTCACCATTTGTCGGTATGTTTATTGCGCGTGTTTCAAAAGGTCGAACCATTCGAGAGTTTATTGTCGGTGTACTGCTTATTCCGACAGGCTTTACCTTGATCTGGATGGGATTTATTGGCAATGCTGCCTTGTTTAGTATTATGGAACAAGGGCAGACGGGGCTGATTTCTGCGGTACAAAAAGATTCATCAGTTGCATTGTTTGAGTTTTTAACCCACCTGCCTTTTTCAGGTGTGTTTAGTCTTATTGCGACACTGCTGGTGGTGTTGTTCTTTGTTACCTCTGCGGATTCTGGTGCATTGGTGACCGATTATCTCACTGCGAAAACAGAAAATTCGCCGATATGGCAACGCTTGTTCTGGACCGTTTTAATGGCGGTCTTGTCGATCATTCTATTAATGGTTGGTGGGCTAGGCGCACTACAATCGGCCACCATGATGAGTGCCTTACCATTCACCTTTATTATGCTGTTGTTGTGTTGGGGCTTAGTCAAAGCATTGCGCTTAGATGTCACCAAAATGCAGGCTTTACAAGTGGCAAGAATCACGCCGAGAGCTGTGCAAAACCCACGTAGTTGGCAGCAACGTTTGGGCTTAATCATGCACTATCCGCATACGTTAGCTGAAGTACAACATTATATTCAGGTTGATGTGATTAAGGCTTTTGAAAGTATTCGTTTTGAGTTTAAACGCCGTGATTTAAATGTGGTGATTAAAGAAACCGAAGACGGTGTTCAACTGAGTGTGGATCATCATGATGAGTTCAATTTTATCTATAAAGTCATTGCACGCAAAATGGTTGCGCCAAGCTTTATGATGAATGAAGAACATCAGGAAACCGATGATTTTTATCAAGCAGAAATATTTTTAAGAGAAGGTGGTCAAAACTATGATGTGATGGAGTGGACGCAAGAAGACTTGATTCAAGACATCATTGACCAATATGAACGCCATCTACATTTCTTAAATGTACTGAGAAACTAAGTTGTTTATTTAAAAAACAAAGGCAATAAAAAAGGACTCGTATGAGTCCTTTTTTGATTCAATTTCTAAGCAACTTAGAAACGGAATTTAGCGTTTAAGCCAACAGTTTGCGTATCACCAACATACGAAATTGCATGGCCTTTATTGTTTTCGTAGTTTGCATTTACGTAGCTTGCACCAACTGCAATCGCAGGAGTGATGAAGTAGTTTACGTTTGCACCCCAAGCTGAATCAGGCGTACCTTCGTAGCTAGATGCTGCGTAAGAAGCACCAACGCTTAATTGTGGGTTCAAATAGAAATCAGTTTTGAACTGGTATGCAGTCGCATCACCATAGATGATGCCTGATTCAAACGCTAAAGACATATTTGTACCGTCAATACCGCCAACGTATTTAGCACGTGCAGTGATTGCGTCTTGGTCTTCACCAATTGTTGCAGCTTCAGCAGTCGCTTTAGCAACGCCGTTACCCATAACATTGAATGCATCTAAAGCAACTTGGTCAGCAACGTTAGTATAACCAACAGCAACTAAGAAGTTTTGAGTAGGAAGAGCACCCACTTCTAATGCAAAACGATCGCCTTGATCATTTGGCAAGCCATTTTTACCGTCAAGAATTGTGTGGCTATAAGAAGCACTTGCGTATGCAGGTACATATGGAGTAGGAACATAAAGTTCAGCTTTAGCGCCGTAGTTATGTGCAACTACACCAGCGTCTAATTCGCCATAGTTATATGCTAAAGAAACATTTGATGCTTGGTTTAAGAACGCTGCTTCAGCCAATGGACCTTTTGAAGAGTCAACATTTTTGAGGTAGTAAGTACCTTGCAAACCGCCAGTGAAATCTTTGTCATTTTCAGTTGTATCGATATACTCTGATTGACCTTGAATTTCAAATTGGTATGCTTGAGCGCCGGTCATGGCTAATAATAAAGCAGTGGCTAAACCGAGTTTTTTCATAATCTTTTCCAATAGGAGAAATTGGTGAAACAGACGGCATTGTATTGTAACAAGATATTAAGTCAATGACGTTTAAGGCCACTGTTTACAAAGTAGATACATGAAATTTACATTGTTTAAAAAACGTACATTTAAACAGCTTTACGTCAACCTAGAAAAAAACTTAATTAGAACAACAGACTAAATTCAGACTAAAGTTTTATTTCATATAAAACAGATATCAAATTGTTAAATTAATACATTCATTTTATTGTTTATTTGTGTTTTTTGATCGATATTACCGATGGTTGTTTTGCGATCAATGTCAAGAAAATGTCATTAAATTCTGCTTATTTTTAGAATTAATTTGTGATTTTATAATCATTTCATGTGAATATTGTTGTTTTATTCTCAATTATTCATAAAAACGATAATTCATTTATATCCGATCAATTTAATAGGTTTTACAAAGTAAAAGATATTTTGAATAATGAGTCAATAAAGTTCATTCATTTTAAATGAATTTTTTGAGATTTTGAGTTTATATGCCCAGCTTTCCCCAAGGTTGGGCTTTTTTTTATTTAAAAATTCAAAGCAAATCGCATTAAACAGACAATAAAAGTATTGCACCAATATGTAGCATAATTAAGCAAAAGATGAATTGTGTTGGCATGATTTTTGCCAAAAAAATCCCAATTTTCAAAGAAAACTGGGATTTTTCGCCAAAATCTGGAGCAAATCAATAAATTCTGCTGAGGAATATTAATAAATTGCCCTAATGAAGTGCATTATGCACCAATATATTGCACCTGTAAATATTTTCTTACATTCAATTTAAAAAATAATTCATGGGCTCATCTACACTATTTCAGATTGAGTCAATGCCTAAGTAAAGTTTATGAGTAATTACCGATTTAAATCTAAAATAAAAAGCAGTGTATTGATCATTCTGAGTAGTGTGGCATTTTCAGGTTGTGTTTCTAATGCCAATTTGCATGATCCAGCATCATCACAAAGAACAAGTGAAATCCCGTTGTTGTTTAATTATGCGCAAACTCAAGCCGTCTTTGTGACTTATGATGGAACTCAATTTAAACGTTATGGGAATGATTTAAACAGAGCCAAGACTGCGTATATTCCAGCCTCTACTTTTAAAATGTTGAATGCCTTAATTGGTTTGCAACATGCGAAAGCGACGAATACAGAAGTATTTAAGTGGAATGGAGAAAAAAGATCTTTTCCTGCATGGGAAAAAGATATGACCTTGGCACAAGCAATGCAGGCTTCAGCCGTACCTGTATATCAGGAGTTGGCACGACGTATTGGCTTGGATTTGATGAGTAAAGAAGTCAAGCGTGTTGGTTTTGGCAATACACAAATTGGTCAACAGGTAGATAATTTCTGGCTGGTCGGCCCATTGAAAATTACCCCAGAGCAAGAAGCTAAATTTGCTTATCAATTGGCAAAGAAAACATTGGCTTTTGATGATGCTGTACAGCAACAAGTTAAAGATATGCTCTATGTCGAAAGACGGGGTGATTCCAAGCTTTATGCCAAAAGTGGATGGGGAATGGATGTGGAGCCACAAGTGGGTTGGTATACGGGATGGGTGGAACAGCCGAATGGTCAGATCACCGCTTTTGCTTTAAATATGCAAATGCAGACAGGGGATGATCCTGCTGAACGCAAGCAACTGACATTAAGTATCTTGGATAAATTAGGCTTATTCTTTTATTTGAGATAAATGCAGTAGATAAAAAAATGCCCAGTTTATTGGGGGAAACTGGGCAATAAAAAAGGTATATTTTCAAATCATGAGAATTTCTATCTAAGTCCAATTTTATGCAAATTCTATTTATATGTAAAATGTGAATTTTGAATATTACTCATCTATAAAAACGATAATATAAAGGCGTTGAACGCTGTAGATTAAACTTGATTATGTGGAGTAGTTTATGTGTATATATTCTATAATATAAACAAAATTTCTTTAGCTTTATTGCGATATAACTTCCCACAGGACCATGGTGATGGTGCATGAACTCAGATCAGAACAAATAAGCACGCGTTTGCTTATCCTCATGTCAGTCATCATTTTGTCTGTTTTGTTGATTGCTGTTCCACAAATCATCAGTAATTATCGAGAGTATAGCCGAGCAAATCGAGCTTTAGTCAATATTCAAGCCTTGCAAGTTTTTGCTGAAACATCCAATAAAATTTCACGGGAAAGAGCGCCAACAAATAAAGCAATGTCGAGCACGACAGCAAATTTTCCAGACAGAATAAAAGAATTACAGGACTATCGTAAGGACGTAGATCAGCAGATTAATTTAACCGTCGAGACCTTAAACAAGGCGGGGTTTACCAGTTTGGCGGATCAAGTTGATGTTCAGTTAAGACATGATTTGAACATCGCCCGCAAACAAGTCGATGCTTATTTAGCCTTACCATTAAAAGAACGTAATTCAGTGCAAATGGATCAAGTGATTCAGGGAATGTTTCGGGCTTGGGACAGTTGTAGAGCCATGTTGCAGCAATTAATTAACCATTCAAAAAAGAATAATAGCGATGTGACGGATTATGCTTCAATTGTGCTGATATTGGCTGATTTACGAGATCAATCTGGACGAGTTGCGTCTAACATCATGGCACCCCTGAGCTTTTCCGAACCACTGCCTGAATATAACAAAGCACGCTCATTACAAACGCAAGAACAGGTTAAATATTTATGGCGTTTGATGGATACCATGCAAATAGAGTCTTTAAAAACGCCAGAGTATCTTTATTTATATGGTCAGGTGAAAACTCAATTTATTGACCAAGGCTTACCCATCGTAAATCGTTTGGTGCAAGAGAGTAGAAATCAGCAGCCTTATTTTTTAACGGCAAACCAACTGACAGATGCAATCGTGGATAAGTTTACCACGGTGGTAAATTTACAAAAATATTTACTAGAAACTCATGCCTTAAGTGCACGTCATCGAATGGAATCGGAGCAACGTCAATTTTTTATCACGCTATTTATTTCTCTTTTGTCATTGTCGGTCGCAGTTTTTACGATGTTATATACACGTAAAAAGTTATTTGAACCCTTGATATATGCAAGAAATATGATTTTGGAACTATCACAAGTACAAGAACGTGATTATTTAGGGGATGCTTCGATACAAACCAAAGAGGTGCATACCCTAACTGATGCGCTTGATAAATTAAAAGAAATGCTTAAGCAACGTGATGCTTTTGAATTTCAATTACAAAATAGCGCCAACACTGACAGTTTAACCGGTGTTTCAAATCGATTGGCTTTAGATGTTTATTTAAAAAATATTGCGACACAAACGGAGCGGTTTCAAGAGTTGACCTTGATCATGGTGGATATTGATAATTTTAAATATGTGAATGATCGCTTTGGACATATTTTAGGTGATTCGGTTATTGTTGAAATTGCTCGATGTTTAAAAGCAAATATTGCGCAATCTGATTTGATTGTACGTTTTGGTGGCGATGAATTTTTGATTTTGATTGATCGTATTCAATGGGATTGGGCGTTGCAAATTTCTGAAAGCATTTTGGCTGATGTCTCACGGTTAAATTTTAACAGTTCTATGTCTAACGAACAGCTCAATGTTTCTGTCAGTATTGGCGTGGCAACAGGGGCTGAAAGTTGGGAAGCCTTATTTAATCGGGCAGATGCATCGTTATTTAAGGCCAAAGCACAAGGTCGAAATAAAGTCGTGGGATGATCGACTGGGAATCTTGATGATGATTAACCTATCAGAAAATATTGATTGATCATCAGCATTCAATGATAAGAATATTGAATTATTTTGCAGTGACTTTACGTAACTCAGCATACAATTGATTTAAAAATCGTTGCTGTTCTGCATTGTCTTGAAAGTAACGTTGATACAGCACACTACAGCTTTCTACATCAACAATATTATTGAGATTAAATGACCAATCCTCTGTATTTTTAATACCAATCCCCAGATCATCACCACAACGTTGCCATTGTTTGGAGAAGCCAGAGTTTTGATTGGCAGCAAGCTGCTTAAATTCTGCTTTAAGGCTAAAGCCGCGCATTTCTGAGTTGGTGAATTTGTTGATTGCACTGATTGGTACACCACCCCAAGTGATGGTTTTTCCACTCGGCATTGAGATGCTTTGCAGTTTACTTTCATTCATTAACTGACTTTGTCTGCCGGTTTTAAAGCGCTGTTTTTCGTAGGTCAAAGTAGAGCCAACAGGAAGCTGTATTTTTTTAATCAGTAAGGGCTGGGTGGTGATAAAATAAGGATTGTCGGGTCTGCCATTACCACCCGCAATGTTTATACTACAACTGATGAGTAAACAGATACTTGGGACTAAAAAACATAAGTAAAGAAGCTTCATAAGGAAAATATCCTGTGCTATGCATTGATCTTGCCTTGTTTAAATTAGAAATGCAAAATTTGCTCAGCAAATCCTCAAATTAAGCCAATGATTATTGGAATATATAAGAGAAAAGCGCGAATCTGAGTTTTATAAAAATTATATGAGCTATTAAATTTCAAGATTAGATGATTAATCTCCCCCCCCTAAGCCCTATGGGATAAAGAGAGAAACTCCCTCCTTATTTAAAGGAGGGAGGGGAAGATGCAGGGAATTACTTCAACAACGGCTTTAAGAATTTCGCTGTATGTGAAACTTTGGATTTCACCACCTGTTCTGGGGTACCTTCCGCAATAATCTGACCACCACCTGCGCCACCTTCAGGGCCTAAATCAATCACCCAGTCCGCCGTCTTAATTACATCGAGATTATGCTCAATCACCACAATGGTATTGCCCTTATTGCGTAGTTCATGAAGAATATCGAGCAGTTTGGCAATATCATGGAAATGCAAACCAGTGGTTGGCTCATCCAGTACATACAAGGTTTTACCTGTATCGCGTTTTGCCAGCTCACGCGCCAGTTTGACCCGTTGTGCTTCACCACCAGATAGCGTTGTTGCAGACTGACCTAAGCGGATATAGCCTAACCCGACTTGGTTTAAGGTTTCCAAACGACGGTGAATCACAGGGATTGCATCAAAGAAATGCATCGCATCTTCGACGGTCATTTCCAATACGTCAGAAATATTCTTGCCTTTATAACCAACTTCTAAGGTTTCACGGTTATAACGCTGACCATGACAGTTATCACAAGGCACGTACATATCGGGTAAGAAGTGCATGGCAACTTTGATCATACCATCCCCCTCACACACCTCACAGCGCCCGCCTTTGACGTTAAACGAGAAACGACCTGCAGCATAACCACGGGCTTTAGCTTCAGGGGTTTGCGCAAACAATTCACGAATCGGGGTAAACAAACCAGTATACGTCGCTGGGTTAGAACGTGGAGTACGCCCAATCGGACTTTGGTCAATGTCTACCACTTTATCAAGGAACTGTAAGCCATCAATCGAATCAAACTTTTCAGCAGTTAAGGTGGTTGCACCATTTAATTGCGTTGCTGCAAGTGGTAACAGGGTACGGTTAATTAAGGTGGATTTACCTGAACCTGAAACACCTGTCACACAAGTCATTACACCTAAAGGAATCGTCAAATCAACATTTTGTAAGTTATGCCCTGATGCACCCATCAGTTTAATTTGTTCTTCAGGCTTAGGCGGTTTAACTCGCTCTTTGGGTACTGCAATTTTTAACTTACCAGAGAGGTATTTTCCTGTTAGAGAGTTCTCGTTGGCTGCAAGTTCATCATAGGTTCCTTCGGCAATGATATGACCGCCATGTACACCAGCCCCCGGACCGATATCAATAATATGGTCGGCTGCACGGATTGCATCTTCATCATGCTCAACCACTAAAACGGTATTGCCCAGATCACGCAAACGAACCAGTGTTTCCAATAAACGATCATTATCACGTTGGTGTAAACCAATGGATGGCTCATCTAGAACGTACATCACCCCCATTAGACCAGCACCAATTTGTGAGGCTAGGCGGATACGTTGTGCTTCACCACCTGAAAGTGTTTCAGCAGAACGAGACAGGCTTAAATAATTTAAACCGACTGATACCAGAAAGTGCAAACGCTCGCGAATTTCTTTAAAAATTTTATCAGCAATTTCACCTTTGGCACCTTCAAGATTTAAATCTTGATAGTAGCTTTCAGCATCACCAATCGACATTTTGGTAATTTGGGCAATGGTTTTGTCTTTAACACGGACATGACGTGAAATTTCATTTAAACGTGAGCCGCCACAAGCATCACAAGCGGCATTGGATAAGTACTGCGCCAGATCATCACGGACATAATTAGATTCAGTTTCACGATAACGACGCTCTAAATGAGGCAAAATACCTTCAAAAGGTTGTACCCGATTGTGTTTACGACCACGCTCATCGATATAGCTAAGATCAACTTTTTCTTTGCCTGTACCGTAAAGAAATTTCTTTTTCGTATCAGCGTCGAGTTCATTCCAAGGCGTGTCTAACGAAAACCCAAAATGATCTGCAACTTTCTGAATCATGCTGTAATAGTATGGACGTTGTCTGTCCCAGCCACGGATTGCACCTTGGCTGATAGAAACATCTGGGCTTGGAATCAGTTTTTCAGCACTGAAATGACTACGGGTACCTAAACCGTCGCAGACAGGGCAGGCACCAAATGGGTTATTGAACGAGAACAGACGTGGCTCTAGTTCAGCAACAGCACGGTCACATTCAGGGCAGGAATGTTTTGCTGAAAAGACACGGTCAGGATGTTCACCACCCATCCACGATAAAATCGCCAGATCACTGCCTAAACGTAAGGCAGTTTCAAAGCTTTCGGCAATTCGGTTACCTAAGTCATCACGGACTTTAAAACGGTCAACCACAACTTCAATGGTGTGTTTTTTCTTTTTATCGAGTTCTGGTGGTGTATCGATATCAATCACTTCACCATCCACGCGCGCGCGGACAAAACCTTGGCTCTGTAATTGCTCAAACAGGTTGCTGTATTCACCTTTACGCTCACGAACAACTGGTGCAAGGAGCATCAATGCTGTGCCTTCCTCCAGTCCTTTCACTGCATCGACCATTTCAGAAACAGTCTGTGCAACCATCGGCAAGTCGTGCTCTGGGCAGTAAGGTGTGCCAACACGTGCATACAGTAAACGTAAATAGTCGTAGATTTCAGTAATGGTTCCCACGGTTGAACGGGGGTTATGGCTGGTGGACTTCTGTTCGATCGCAATCGCAGGGCTTAAACCTTCAATTGAATCAACTTCAGGCTTTTCCATTTGTGAAAGAAACTGACGTGCATACGCAGATAAAGATTCGACATAACGGCGTTGACCCTCAGCATATAAGGTATCGAAAGCCAGAGATGATTTCCCTGAGCCTGAGAGTCCTGTGATGACCACAAACTTGTCACGTGGAATATCGAGTGACACATTTTTTAAATTATGGGTACGTGCGCCTCGAATACGGATATGACTTTGACTCATAAAAGCTTTCTCGAAATTATGCGAATTAAAGGGGTATATGATAGCGATTTAATTTTGTTCAAGCTGTAAAAAATAGTTTTTAAACGACAAATTGTGTCATGTAACTGACCATTTAAAACTGTGATGGAGTTTGAGTTTTTCAATAAAATAATAATATTCATATGTTTATGATAATTTTCAGGGTCGCATTCAGCTAATTTAAAATCAAAGCTATAATTTATTTAAAATAAGTTATTGAAGAAAAATGAGATATGCAGTCAGCTTTTGATGCTGTGTTGATTTCTGAGTACTTATTGCGATATTGCATAGGGTAGAACGAATAAACCAGATCAGCTTTAAGATTGGTCCTGTGATGCAATCAATAACCACTTATCTAAAAAAGAGAATTGTTAGACAAAGGTTCTGTGATTAACCATTGTTTTTATTATAAAATGTGTGATATCTATCGCACTTGTGGAGGGCTCGAAAATGAATATACGAAAAATTATATCAGTTATTTGTTTTGCATTTTCTTGCAATGTCTTGGCAGGCGAGACTTCACAAGTTTTATTTGATCAAGTGTTAAATTTAAAACCCAATCAATTGTACGAATTAGAATTAGAAGATGTACAAGCGGGGGATCAGATTTGGACGGCGGTTTATTTGGTTGGACGACAAAATTATCCGGGACTTACTGCAAAAGTTGAGTTTGTCATGGACAATCAAGGCCTGTTAAATAAAGCCAATCCCAGTGAGCATGCTGTATATCAAACACTGATTGCAGAAAATTTGACGCAAACCAATCAATATTCATTTAAGCAATTCAAAGGCTTAAACACATTCATTGAAGATACTTCAGAACAGCTGATTACAGATCCGATATTGGAAAAAACAGATAGCATTCGTATTTATAGTCAAGTGAATGACTGGATCCCTGAATACAACACTTATGAACCCACCAAAGTGAAATTTGGCATTCAAAATCCTTTGGATTTTGACATTGTTGCGGCTTATGTTTTGGTGGGCAAAGGTGAAAAGCCTGCTGAACTCAGTGAATTAAATTTTAAAAATATTCCAGCCTCTTATGTCTTCCCTTTGCCTCCAGTACCAGCCGATTTTACTCAAGCTGAAGTGAATAAATCTGAGACGCACTTGAGTAGAAGTGAGCTAAAATTTATCTTTTTTATTGTGATGGCGATTGTTATGGGTTTGGTTGCGTTTATTAACCGAGGCAAATTAAAACGCGCTTTTTAAAGCTTTAACTTATAGCGCATTAAATTTCTAATATTTTAGATTTCAAATTTACACGCTTGGCGTAAACTCTTGCACTGATCATGTGTTCGAGTAATTTTAGATGTTGTCTTTATTTTTGAAATGTATTCTGGGTGCAGCAGTGGTTTTGCTGATTTCAATCCTTTCAAAAAGTAAGGCATTTTATATTGCAGGTTTAGTCCCACTTTTTCCAACATTTGCATTGATTGCACATGTGATTGTGGCGCAGGAAAAAGGTGCTGAAGCCTTAAAGCAAACAGCCTTATTCGGGCTGTGGTCGTTGATACCGTATTTCATTTATTTGTTCACAGTCTATTTACTGGCAACTAAGCTTTCGATGTGGTCTTGTTTAGGGATTGCAACGTTATGCTGGATTGTGGCTGCTGCGGTTTTGATTTATGCATGGCAATTGTTTCAGAATGGATCGGTTTTATGATTTATTGAATCAATAAAAAGAGTTGCAACGAATACTTTTGAGTGGATTGTAAAGTTAATGAGCCTTTGATCAAGGCTCATTTTTAGGGATGAATTTTAATAATGAGATATTTAAACAATAAACTGTTTAGGACTTTCTAGGTTCTTAATGGCATTGTAAATTTGATCTGCATGATTACACACAATCAGTTTTGCCCGATGTTGAGGCGGTAAAAAACCTTCAATAACAGCATGGTCTAATTGCGCAATCAAATGGTCATAGAAACCATTGACGTTATATAACATCATCGGTTTTTGATGTTGATTCAATTGTCCCCATGTCGCGACTTCTAAAATTTCTTCAAAGGTACCAAAACCACCAGGTAGAGCGACAAAAGCACTCGCGCGTTCAGCCATCATAGCCTTACGTTCATGCATGTTTTGTACAATATGTAATTCTGTTAATTGGTTATGGGCAATTTCATAATCCAACATAAATTCGGGAATAACACCAACGACATCACCGCCATGTTCCGTGACCGTATCTGCAACTTGTCCCATTAAGCCAATACTTGCGCCACCATAGACGATCCCAAAACCTTGTTCTGCGATGCCTTGGGCAAGTTGGATGGCTTTTTCTCGATAGGTGGGGTTATTTCCAGGTCGGGAGCCACAATAGAGCGCGATTAAACATTGTGTGGCTTTATGTTGTTGTTGATCTAATTCGAAAGGTTTATTCATCATTACAGGCAATACACTATTCATAATTTATTTTTTCACCTTAACTTATCATGTTCTTATACATTTCTACTACTTTAAGTAAGAAATGTGACAAAAACATGTTGTGTTATCGGCGCTTTTGCAATGATTTGTATCACTTTGATTTTGTATTTAATTTTAGATAAATCAGTAAAAATCCTGATAAATGAGATGAAATTCCTATCTGGATTGCCTATAATTAACGCTTATTTATCAACAAATGAATCATCATGGGTAGTGGTTGTAGTCGCTCCGAAAATGCACAATCTTTAGACAAAATAATAGTTCAAAATACACTAAAGTTTTCTTCTCAATTCCGAAATTTACAGTTCTCAGATGCTGAAAATAGCTATTGCACATTTTCAATGGAGCAAGATCAATGATACTTGAGTGGATGTCTGATCCTTCTGCATGGGTTGGTCTTGCAACTTTAGTTGTTTTAGAAATCGTTTTGGGTATTGATAACCTTGTATTTATTGCAATTTTGGCAGAAAAACTTCCGCCTGAACAACGTGATAAAGCAAGGATTATTGGGCTTTTACTAGCCCTCTGTATGCGAATGGTGTTACTGGCATCCATTGCATGGGTGGTGACATTAACCGAACCATTATTCCATCTCTTTGAGCATGCTTTTTCTGGGCGTGATCTGATCTTGCTGTTTGGTGGTGTGTTCTTATTGTTTAAAGGCACAATGGAACTACATGAACGCCTTGAAGGTGGTCAGGATCTTAAAGAAGAAAATCCTGTTCATGCAGTATTTTGGATGGTCATTGTCCAAATTGTTGTTTTAGATGCAGTATTCTCCCTAGACAGTGTGATCACCGCGGTGGGAATGGTGAAAGAACTTTCAGTGATGATGATCGCTGTGGTGATTGCCGTAGCTATTATGCTGTGGGCATCAAAAGCCTTGATGGACTTTGTCAATAAGCACCCAACAGTCGTGATTCTATGTCTTGGCTTTTTGATGATGATTGGTTTTTCATTGATCGTCGAAGGTTTTGGTTATCACATTCCAAAAGGTTATTTATATGCAGCGATTGGTTTCTCGGTACTGATCGAATTTATGAACCAAACCATGCGTAAAAACCAAGAGAAAATGGTGACAACGACCGACTTACGTTTCCGTACAGCTTCTGCGGTATTGAAAATGCTAGGCGGAAAAAGTGCCGATAGTCAAAATGGTAAAGCGGATGATGTGATCGCAACACAAGCACTGGCAGATGAAATTTTTGATGATGAAAATGGTGCTTACCATAGTGTTATGGTTCAAGGGGTCTTGGGACTATCAGAACGTCCAGTAAAATCGGTCATGACACCGCGCCCTGAACTAGAATGGTTAGATTTGGGTGAAGACGAAGCCAGCATTAAAGAAAATTTGATGGCAATGTCACATTCACGTTTAATTTTGGCACATGGTGAATTGGATAATATTGCGGGTATTGTTTTAACCCATAAAGTTTTAAATGATTATATCGAAACGGGTGTTTTAAATTTTGAAAAACACTTACGCGAGCCTGTGATTGTGCATGAAAATGCGCAAGTGTTGATGGTGATGGAACAACTTCGTCAGGCACCCTTACAAATGGCGATTGTACTAAATGAATATGGGTCAATTGAAGGGATTGCAACGCCGATTGATGTTCTTGAAGCAATCGCAGGCGAGTTCCCTGATGAAGATGAACTAGAAGCTGCTGCGGAAAGTCTTGAAGATGGTTCGTTGATCCTTGAAGGTTCAACCGATATTCGTCATGTTTCTTTGCTGTTAGGTCGTGATTTAGTCGATGAGTCAGAACAATACTCGACCCTTTCGGGTTATATCCTGTTCCATCTCGGGCGTTTGCCTGAAAATGGTCAAAAGCTTCAAGTCGATGGTTATGAGTTTGAAGTGGTAACGATGGATGGGCATAAGATTGAGAAGGTGCATATTATGGCATTAACAAAATCTAAAGATGCCGAGTCCTAATGGATTTGTTGTAATGAAGCCAGTCGAAAGACTGGCTTCTTTTTATTTTGTTTTTGAAAATAATGATTTAAACCATATCGTTAAAATGATGTCCAGATGACATCATTCATATAGAAAGAATAGGTTTCGATTTCCTGCTGGGTTGGATTATCATTGAACCTATTCAGATTTTGAGTATTTTCATGTCCAATCTATCCTGTCCATGTGGTTCAGCGCTTTATGCTGAATGTTGTCAGCCGCTACATTTGGGTCAGAACAAAGCCAAGACAGCAGCACAGTTGATGCGTTCGCGTTATAGCGCTTTTGCCAAACATGAGATTGATTATATTGTTCAGACCACTGCGCTTGGACAGCAGCAAGCTTTGGATGTTAAAGCGATTTCAGACTGGAGCAAAGCCAATCAATGGCTCAGTCTCGAAGTGGTGCAAGCCCAAGAAAAGCTCGATAAAAATCATGCTCAAGTTGAATTTAAAGCACATTTTCACGATGGTCAGCAGGCTCAAATACACCATGAAGTTTCACACTTTGTCCAGCATGATGGTGTATGGTATTTCTTAGATCCAACCACAGATCAGCCAATCACCATGAAACAGCCATGTATTTGTGGATCCACCAAAAAATTTAAGCAATGTTGCGCACAATTTTTATAACTTTTAGTTCATTTTTGACTTAAAATAGCGCGCATCTTTTCCCATCAGTGGATGAAGGGCAATGTTACTGACGATTATTTATATTATAGCTATTACAGCAGAAGCCATGACTGGAGCGTTGTCCGCAGGACGACGCAGTATGGACTGGTTTGGGGTGATACTGATTGCCTGTGTCACTGCACTCGGTGGCGGTTCTGTGCGAGATGTTTTACTTGGACATTATCCACTGACTTGGGTGAAACATCCTGAATACCTTGTCCTGACATGCTGTGCTGCCTTTGTCACCATTATTATTGCCAAATGGATGAAGCACTTACATTCCATTTTCTTATTGTTGGATGCTTTAGGCTTAATTGGTTTTACCATTATTGGCTGTCAAATTGCCTTGCAAATGGGGCATGGTTTTGTGGTTTCCGCGGTTGCTGGGGTATTAACAGGGGTATCTGGTGGTATTCTACGAGATATTCTGTGTAATGATGTTCCGTTGGTCTTCCGTCGTGAACTGTATGCGTCGATTTCCTTTGTTGCGGTAATTTTCTATTGGTTCTGTATAGATTTTGGTTTATCGCTTGAAATTACCGTGGTTTCTACTTTAGTTTTTGGTTTTGCATTACGTTGTGTGGCGATTTATTTTGGTTTGGAAATGCCGAAATTTATCTATAAAGATCATGATGAACAATCGGCATCTTCTAAAGATGAGTCCTAAGAATGGATGCTTGAACAGCAGCTATTGACTGTGAATCGCTACGTTTAACTTTGAGCTTGCTATGTCATATCTGATTCAGCAAAATCTTAAACTTGAAAAATTTACTGAGCTAGATTTTGCTGTGTATTTTGAATTGGTCAAAAATATTAAAGTCATGCAAATGATTACCGAACGAGCATTAACGCTTGAGGAAGCGCATACGGAATTTGCCAAGATTTTATCTAAGAATGCCTATGATGTAGCATTGGGAAATTATAAAATTCTTGATGCTCAAACAAATGACTTTATCGGTTTAGCCAAACTTGAGTTGGATCAGCCAACAGCAACAACTGCGGAATTGGGTTATATGCTTTTACCTGAATATTGGGGGAAAGGTATTGCCAGTCAGGTTGTTATATTTTTAATTGAGCATGCAAAACAACAAGCATATTTAAAGGATCTCATGGCTATTATTGATCCCGAAAATATAGCTTCAAGAAAAATATTGATAAACAATGGTTTCCATTCTCAAGAGTTTAAAGATTTTGACGGACTAGCAGGAGAAATTCTGCTGTTCAGTCTTTAAAATTAAACAGCGAGCCAAAGGTGTTTCTGCTTTTACATATTTGTTGAGTGCATTATGGATTTAGTATCACGTGTACAACGCTTACCCATAGGTAAATTTCACTATACCTTACTCTGGGTGATCGGGTTGGGCTGGATGTTTGATGCCATGGATACAGGACTGATCTCCTTTATTCTCACCAAAATGGCAGAAGAATGGCAAATGACCCCTACTGAAAAAGGCTGGGTAGTCTCCATTGGCTTTGTGGGTATGGCAATTGGTGCTGTATTTTCAGGTGGTTTGGCTGATCGAATTGGTCGTAGAACAGTCTTTGCGATTACTTTGGTGACCTATAGCATTGCAACCGCGTTATGTGCTTTTGCACCGAATCTGACTTGGTTATTGCTGTTCCGTTTTATTGTCGGATTAGGGCTGGGTGGGCAACTTCCTGTGGCTGTGACTTTGGTCAGTGAATATATCCCCGCTCAAGTACGTGGTCGATTTATCGTACTTTTAGAAAGTTTCTGGGGACTTGGCTGGCTTGTTGCTGCGCTTATTTCTTATTTTGTAATTCCTGATTATGGTTGGCATATAGCATTTTTGATTGGTGGTTTACCTGCAATTTATGTTTTTATGATTCTCAAAAAAGTGCCTGAATCGGTTCCTTATTTGATTAATCGTGGACGAATTGAAGAAGCCCATGCACTGGTACAGAAACTGGAACAGCAGTGTGGGGTAGAAGTGATTGAAACCATTGAAGTCAAACCTGTTTCAGCAAAACAAACGATTTCATTTTCACAGCTTTGGTCAGGTGCTTTTGCCCGTCGTACTTTGATGCTGTGGTTGATTTGGTTTGGTATCGTCTATTCTTATTATGGCATTTTTACTTGGTTACCAAGTTTGCTGGTCAAGCAGGGCTATACCATTGTGCAGTCTTTTGAATATGTGCTCGGGATGATTTTGGCACAATTACCCGGTTATGTGGCTGCGGCTTGGTTGGTGGAAAAGCTTGGACGTAAAGTAACACTCGCTGGTTTTATTGCTATGTGTGCGCTTTCTGCTTACTTCTTTGGTCAAGCGACTTCAGTCAATATGATTATGTTGTGGGGATGCTTAATGTCGTTCTTTAATTTGGGTGCATGGGGGGTGCTATATACTTATACGCCTGAACAATACCCAACCAATATTCGTGCTTTTGGCTCAGGTTGGGCATCTGCAATCGGTCGTATGGGGGGAATTGTCGCACCGTTGGTGGTAACCCATATGATGGTGGCAAGTGATGGATTTAGTTCCGTCTTTATGATGTTTACGATTGTACTTTTCGCTGTTGCAGCTGTGGTTTTGGTCTTGGGTGAAGAAACCAAAGGTAAGACCTTAGAAGAGATTGGGTTATAGTGGTTTATTGAAATATATAAAAACATAGCGCTAAAAAACGATAACAAAGAAAAAGTATACAATGGCTGATATAGGGTTAATCTTGCCTCTCAGCCATTTTAATTTCTCTAACGTTAAAATTAAAAAAACTAACCATTCATAGCGATATTATCAAATAGATCAGACCAGTATTGAGGGCGAAATAATGAAAAGTAAAATAGGATTAAGCTTTTGTATTGTTTATCTTTTGCTTACCGCATTTTGTCTTTATATCGCGTTAGACCCAATGACGGATAACAAAGGAAACTTTGTTTTCTTACAATTACCGATAGGTTTTCAAGTCTCGGCATTTAATGCAATTGGCTTAGGCGCTTTATTCGATCGGCTGTCTTGGACGCAAGCGTACAGTTTTGTGGTTCCTGTTACTTTGCTGCTTCTATATGGGATCGGGTGGTTGTTGAGTTCGAGCATTCATTCTATAAAAACGCGAAATGGACCACTTCAATAAGTTTCAGCATTTATAAATTTCATTTGAAATAAAGCGCATACCCCAATTTAAAAATAGCAGTTTAAATAAAAGTTGCTCATTTCTTAAAAAATGGATAATTTTACGTCATTAGAAAGATCTAAAGACGCAATTTGTCGTTGTAGGGTACACTTGCACTTGTGTAGTCAGACCCTGCGACTTAGCATAAGAACGTAGATACAAAACATTTATTTAGAACGCACTTATTTAGGATAAAAGGTTGTTATGACAAGCCTTGCGCATCATGCGACAGAAAATCGTTCCGTAGCAGAATTTACTGAACAAGCTTACCTCAACTATGCCATGTACGTGATTATGGATCGTGCATTGCCACACATCAGTGATGGTTTAAAACCTGTACAACGCCGTATCGTTTATGCGATGAGCGAATTGGGATTAAAACCAAGCGGTAAGCCGAAAAAGTCTGCACGTACAGTCGGTGATGTATTGGGTAAATACCATCCGCATGGTGACTCAGCCTGTTATGAGGCTATGGTGTTGATGGCACAGCCATTTAGTTACCGTTACCCATTTATTGAAGGGCAAGGGAACTGGGGTTCGCCTGATGATCCTAAATCATTCGCAGCCATGCGTTATACCGAAGCCAAACTCTCACCTTATAGTGATTTGTTGCTTTCTGAATTAGGTCAAGGGACCTGTGATTGGCAAGATAACTTTGATGGTTCAATGAAAGAGCCTGTCAATTTACCAGCACGTGTACCAAATATTTTACTCAATGGTACCACTGGTATTGCAGTGGGAATGGCAACGGATATTCCGCCACACAATTTACGTGAAGTGGTTAAAGGTACGATTGCTTTAATCCGTAATCCAAACTTAACAGATGAAAAAATTGCAGAATATATTCCTGCACCTGACTTACCGACCAAAGCAGAAATTATTACACCACGTGATGAATTATTAAAAATTCAAATGACTGGACGTGGTAGCTATCGTACCCGTGCCGTATATACCATTGAAAAAAATGAAATTATCATCACTGAGCTGCCATATCAAGTTTCTGGCTCAAAAGTCATCACGCAAATTGCAGATCAAATGCAAGCCAAAAAACTGCCATTGGTCAGTGACTTACGTGATGAATCAGACCATAAAAACCCAACACGGTTGGTGATTGTATTACGTTCAAACCGTATTGATGCCGATGCAGTCATGAGTCATTTGTTTGCGACAACCGATTTAGAGTCGAGCTATCGTGTCAATATGAACATGATCGGTGCTGATGGTCGTCCACAAGTTAAATCAATCCGTCGCATTTTATTAGAATGGATTGAAATTCGTAAGAGTACTGTCACACGTCGTCTGCAATATCATCTGAATAAAATTGAAAAGCGCCTACATATTCTTGGTGGTTTGATCATTGCGTATTTGAACATTGATGAAGTGATCAAAATTATTCGCGAAGAAGATCAACCTAAACCCGTATTGATGATGCGTTTCAATATTGATGAAGTTCAGGCAGAAGCAATTTTAGAGCTTAAGTTACGCCATTTGGCAAAACTTGAAGAAATGGAAATGCGCCGTGAGCAAGAGGAACTCGAGGCCAGAGCAGCGGTAATTCGTGAACAACTTGCAAATCCAGAGTCATTAAAATCTTTAATTATCGAAGAACTTAAAGATGATGCGAAGAAGTTTGGTGATGATCGTCGTTCACCGATTGTGCAACGTGAAGAATCACAAGCCATTAGTGAACAAGATTTAATGCCAGCTGAAGCGGTAACAGTGATCCTTTCTGAAGCGGGCTGGGTTCGTGCAGCCAAAGGTCATGATATTGATGTTGAAAAATTAAATTTCCGTGCTGGTGATCAGTACTTGAGTTCAGCACAAGGCAAGTCCAATCAGAAAGTATATATTTTAGATGAAACTGGACGAAGTTATGCTTTGGCCATCAATAGTTTGCCATCGGCGCGTGGTTTAGGAGAACCGTTGAGTTCAAAACTTTCTCCAGCCAATGGTGTGGGCTTTATGCAAGTCCTGATTGAAGATGAAGAAAAAGAAATAGTTGCTGTAAGTTCAAAAGGTTATGGCTTTAAATCGCAAGCTAAACAATTGGATACCAATGCCAAAGCGGGTAAAACATTCCTGACTGTTGCTGAAAATGCGACAGCAATGCCAATTGAAGTCGTTGAAAATCATACTCATTTGGCTATACTCAGCTCAGCAGGACGGCTACTTTTAATTGAATTATCTGAGTTGCCAACGCTGAATAAAGGTAAAGGAAATAAGTTGATACAACTTGAAACTAATGAGTCTGTTCAGTTTATGTTAACTTTGAATTTAGATGAAGTAATACAAGTGCTTGCAGGGCAGCAACAATTAAAATTAAAAGGGGAAGATTTACAGAAATATATCGGTAAACGCGCATCAAAAGGTCAGTTGTTACCGCGCGGATATCAAAAAGCAAATAAACTGTTGATTCAAAGATAAAACTAGCATCCTTGGATTGAAATACGTTATATATGCAAAGTGTTCGTGAAAATGGATGCAATATTGAGCACAAAGAAGCCAAAAAATTATGTTCAATATTGAGAAAAACAGTTTAAAACTAAGGATTACTGATTGGAGATTATGGCATTATGGAAAAAGTTTGGTTCGCTGAATATCAAAAAACTGGAATTCCAGAAACAGTAGAATTGCCACAGGAAAATAGCTCTCTTATTGATATTTTTGAGCGTAATTTCCAAAAATTTGGTTCACGTGATGCCTTTATCTTCATGGATAAAGTGATGTCATTCAGTGACCTTGAATTGGCAAGCCGTAAATTTGCGACTTATTTGCAAAGTTTAGGTTTGGCAAAAGGTTCACGTGTCGCAGTGATGATGCCTAACGTCCTTCAGTATCCCGTTGTTGCTTTAGGTGTATTCCGTGCAGGTTTGGTACTTGTGAATGTGAATCCACTTTATACAGCACGTGAATTAGAACACCAACTTAATGACTCAGGCGCTGAAGCTTTAGTCATTGTTGAAAACTTTGCGACTGTTTATCAAGCGATTATTGGCAAAACACCTGTAAAACATGTTGTTGTTGCATCCGTTGGCGATATGTTGGGTACTTTAAAAGGGACTTTGGTGAATTTTGTTTTACGTAAAGTGCGTAAACAAATTCCAGACTGGAATATTCCAGGACATATTAAGTTTAATGCAGCATTGGCAAAAGTAAGTCCAAGCAATTATAAACGTCCAACCATGACCCTCAGTGATACTGCTGTACTTCAGTACACAGGTGGTACTACGGGTGTTTCTAAAGGGGCGGAACTGACGCACCGTAACTTAGTGGCAAACTTGTTGCAATGTGATGGCATTTTCCAAAGTAAGTTTGGTCAAGGTGATGGTGCGAAAGATGATCGTATCTTCTGTGCTTTACCGCTTTATCACATCTTCGCATTCATGGTGTGTGCGATGTATGGTATGTATAAAGGTCAGGCAAATATTCTGATTCCAAATCCACGTGATTTACCTGCGGTGATTAAAGAATTACGTAAATACCAACCGGGTTTCTTCCCTGCGGTAAATACTTTGTTCAATGCGTTGGTACATAATGAAGAATTTAGACAGCTCGACTTCAGTAAGTTAAAAATGGCGATGGGTGGTGGTATGGCCGTGTTGCCGTCAACCGCTGAAGAATGGAAAAAAGTTACTGGAACCATCATTATTGAAGGTTATGGTTTATCTGAAACGTCTCCAGTTGCAACTGCAAACCCGCCTGCAACGACTGAGTTTAGCGGTACAATTGGTATTCCTTTACCACTGACTGATGTTGCGATCTTAGATGATGATGGCAATCATTTGTCACAAGGTGAGCAGGGTGAAATCTCGATTCGTGGTCCTCAAGTGATGAAAGGTTATTGGAATCGCCCAGATGAAACTGCAAAAGTCATGACAGCTGACGGTTATTTCCGTACTGGTGATATTGGGATTATGGATACCCGCGGTTATTTCAAAATTGTCGATCGTAAGAAAGACATGATTTTAGTATCAGGCTTTAACGTCTATCCTTCTGAAATTGAAGAAGTGATTGCGCAACATCCAAAAGTGCTTGAAGTGGCTGCAATTGGTGTACCTGATGAAAAATCGGGTGAAGTGCCAAAACTATTTGTGGTGAAAAAAGATCCGTCTTTAACCACTGAAGAAGTTCTTGAATATGCAAAAGAAAACTTAACGGGTTATAAACGTCCGCGTTATGTTGAATTTATGGATGATTTACCAAAATCAAATGTAGGTAAAATCCTACGTAAAGATTTACGTAAATAATTGAAAAGTTAAAGATAAAAAAGCGCCAACAAGGGCGCTTTTTTATGCTTGAGGTAAAACAATCGATCGCTTTATATGGTGATTTTATTTTTTATGAGAACGAATATACCAACCGTCAATATAGGGGCGGCTTAAGCCAACAATTGCTGTAAAGGTCAGCATGGTGCCCATTTGACGACCCAGTGCAGAAGGATGAATACTGCCATAGCTAAAATAAATATCGATTAAACAGTATACGACAATAATAGCTAACCAAAAGTATAGATTCATACGCTTTATGCCGACCGCAAAAAAGGCCACCACCAAAACAATAAGCGTCCCCAAGGTGGATTGCCAATTGTAATTTGCACAAATCACGCACAAGAGAAAAGCCAAAATTGGCAATACAATTTTAAGAATACGATCAATCTCCGCTTGTTGATGGCGCTGCTTTTCTAAAACCTCAAACAATTCATTTTGATCTGGTTGCACGTTATTGTCCTCACTACACAATTTTGCAAAACTCTGCATTTAACAAAAAATATTCTGTTCATGCCATGCTATGATAACTCGCATTAACACTTCATGAGAAAAAATCATGTCTGGGATAGATGGCATCATATATTTAATTCTAATTGCCTGTTTACTTCCTTATGTTTTTACCATTATTGCGAAAGCGTCTGGTGGTTTTAAAGCTGCTGATAATCAGAATCCACGTGAATTTTTAGCCAAAACTACAGGCTTGGCGGCACGTGCCAATGCAGTACAACAGAATAGTTTTGAGAGCTTACCTTTATTTATTGCTGCGATTTTAATGGCAGAGTATATGGTGGTATCACAACATCTGATTATGATGTTAGGGATCGCCTATATCGTGTTACGCATTATTTATGGGATTTGCTATCTGGCCAATATTTCAGCGCTACGTACCATTATTTGGGCTTTGTCCTTAGCTTGCCCAATTATTTTATTGTTATTGGTTATTCGCATCGTCTAAACAGTTTTGATGAAATTCATTCATTTTGATGATGCAAAATGTATAATCCGCATCTGTTTGCGCAATTTAGCGTTATAATCGACAAGATTTTAAATAAGACCTCACTTGAAAGAGTATCCTATGAGCTATAGCAATATTCCTGCTGGTAAAGATGCACCAAATGACATCTACGTAATTATCGAAATCCCAGCAAATGCTGCACCGATTAAATATGAAGTAGATAAAGATTCAGATGCTTTATTTGTAGATCGTTTCATGGGTACAGCAATGTTCTACCCAGCGAACTACGGTTATGTACCAAATACATTGTCTGAAGATGGTGACCCATTAGACGTATTGGTTGTAACTCCACACCCATTGGTACATGGTTCAGTGATTCGTTGTCGTCCTGTTGGTAAATTAAACATGGAAGATGATGGTGGTATCGATGCGAAACTAATCGCAGTTCCACATGACAAATTGACTCCGCTTTATAAAGATGTGAAAGAGTATTCAGATCTTCCGGCTTTATTATTGAATCAAATTGAACATTTCTTTGCACATTACAAAGATTTAGAACCTGGTAAATGGGTTAAATTGACAGGTTGGGAAAGTTCAGAAGTTGCCAAAGCTGAAGTCTTAAAAGCAATCGAAGCTGCAAAATAAGCCTGATTAAAATGTGGTTTGAAGATTAAAGAATGTTCAAACCCATAAAAAAACCTGCATCATTCAATGCAGGTTTTTTTGTTTCTGTAGACTTATTCTAAATTAGAAAAATTTCACAGGAATGTCTAAGAAAATACGCCATTCATTGGTATCACCAATATAGACAGGATTATACGCTTCACTTGCACGGTAGTAAGAGTGACGTAGACGTAAGCTCGCATCTTTTGCAAAACCACTTTGCATGGTGTATTTCACCTGATTAAAGAATTCACGTTCTTGTGCATCATCAGTCACGTTGCGAACTTTAATATCCCAACCATAAACAAATGCTGTGGTCCAATTTAAGCCAGCAACACCATAATTGCTAAAGTCTAGGTTATATTGAACTTGTGCTGATTTTTCATGGTTACCAATAAAATCAGACATATAAGAGTTTGGTAAATAAATACTTTGGAAACCGTCAGCATTTTGACCATAGTCATAACCCACATCACCTGTATTTTGTTGATAAGCCAACATCACAGTGTGCGGACCTTGATTATAAGTAGAAGACAATGCCCAGATATTATTGGTTTTTTCTACGCCTGCTTTACCTGTACTTGCATAATCCACATCGACAGGACCAGTTGCAGAATAGGTATTGGCATTTTTATCAAACTTGGTGTGATAACCACTGAAATCGAAAGTTAAAGAACTTTGATTTGCCAATGGGTATTTATAATTTGCATTGATATAATGACGTTCTAACGCATTTTTAGAATCTAAACCATAATAAGATGCACTCAGTTGGTCATCAAATTTGTATTTAGCACCCCAAACAATCGCATCATCTAATTTATTACCATCAGTACTGATCTGATCAGACATTTGGTCTTTAGTGAATTTACCCGCAACAAGTTCTAAATTTTTAATTTCATGGCTGGTTAATAACGTACCTGTAAAATATTCAGGAACAAGACGTGTTGTATTACTTGCCAGTACAGGTAAATCTAAAATTTGCGTACCATAACGTACAGTTGTATTTGAGAAACGAGCTTTTACGCTTGCACCACCACGCGTCCATTGATCATAAGGATCAACTCGACCATTTGCATCTCTTGCACCATTATTTTTAAGTGCAATCATATTGTTGCCAGCATGGGTATTTGGACCGATTTTAAAAGAAAAATCACCAACTGCGCCAACACCAAAACCGACGATACCTGGAGTGAAGCCTGAATCTAAATCAAAAATTGCCGTTTGTGCAAATGAGCTTTGATCATCAATACCATGTTTTTTATCGCGAAGAATATAACCTGTACGAAACAATACAGAACCTTTGGCATCTTCAACGAACCCTTTTGCTTCACTTTGTTCGCTAGCAAATGTAGGGGATATTAGAACCGCGTTAATTAATACAGCTAAAGTAAGTTTTGGAGCATTCAACATGAATTGCCTCGTGAACGAGAATAGATTGCACTGACTGATTGAATTCAGAACAGATTGTGGATGAATTGTATATTTAATCTATAAAAAGGGAATCTCTTTTGATCAAAAATATTACATTTCTGTAATCTTTTACGCAATATTAATTTCTTTACTTATGAGAAAAAGTTCTAAGGATTTATTAAAATGATGATTTTATGTGAAATGTAAAATAAATTAGAAAATATGCTGAATTTATCTCCATGTTTTTTACCAAAAATTTAAAAACACAGTAAAATTCGCCTTTATTTATACGCCCACCTGTTTGCCATCATGAACTCACTTATTTCTAAACTGTTATGGGCAATGCCTATTTGTATCGCGTCGTGCCCTACATTTGCTGACGAATCAAATGTCTTGGTTAAAAATGGCACGATCTCTGGAAATGTGGGACTGGTATCCAAGTATATCTATCGAGGTGGAGTTGAAAATGATGATATTGCTGCGCAAGGTGGTTTAAGTTATGCACATAAAAGTGGCATCACGGTGGGGTATTGGGGTTCTACACTGAGCTATAACCCCGCAGATGATACGCAAAATCATGGTTTTGAAAATAATTTTTATTTAGCTTATGCTCAGGAAATTGCGCAAAATTGGAGCTATAACTTAAAAACCACTGCATATGTTTATCATAAAGGCGGTACTGTTTATGCCGATCAAGCTGATCATCGTAAAACTACATATACGGATCTATCTGCTGAGCTAAGTTATAAGAATCTAACTGCGGGTGCTTCAGTGATGTTAGCTGATGCATCCTCTGCCAATGCTGGTGATGTTTATCTCAGCATTGCTTATCGTCATGCGTTGGTTCAAGATTTTATTTTTAACACTTCTATTGGTGCATCTCTATATAACAGTCATCATGATGACAGTATTGTGCAAACCGAACAGAATTTTGCATTGAGCGAAATACGTTTGGGAGTCAGTAAAACCATTGCCGATACAGGTGTTGCTGCTTCATTAGACTATGTGATCGGCGGTAAAGATCGCCTAGGTGAAGCGTATAAGGACAATCTGGTCTTTGGTTTAGCTTATAGTTTTTAACATGAACATGCGTGAGTCATTCAGCCTGACTCATTTTATTTAAGTGTATGACTGAACATTGGGCATGCACTTTTTTTAGGCATTTTTTAAACTGTGTGCTTTTTCTGAGCAAAAACAATATGCACCCCTAAAATCATCTTATATAAAAAGCCTAAAGCAATATTTATACGCTTTTTATGACAACAATAAAGCACATTATAGAAAATTTACGCTTAGATTTTTCATACTACTTTGCATTAAAACCATGTTTAAAGTAGGTCGGTATGAATCAGTTTCATCAAGTGATGCTTGAAATAGCATATATTCAACAGTTGAAGAATAAAAAAAATTATCCACAATATTTTAATTTTAAAATATTGATAATCAATAGATTACTGCGTATTTCTGAATTTTATAAACAGCTTGAGTTTCATCTTGGCATGGCAATTGCTAATTGCTTAGGGAGTTCATCAAATTTTAGCATAACAAATAAACATCGTATGATGGGGGAGCACTTAAGATGAAATTCTCAACTAAAGCACTAACATTGGCAGTTCTATCGTCTACAGCAACAATGGCAATGGCGGAAGACAACGCACTGTCAAAATTAGGTTTAAGCTTTTCAGGTAGTGCTGCCGTAACGAGTGACTATCGTTTCCGCGGTATGACTCAAACATTAAGTGACCCAGCAGTACAAGCGGGTTTTACCTTGTCGCATAGTTCAGGTTTATATGCGGCTCTTTGGGGTTCAAATGTAAATTTTGGTTCATCTGATCCACATTTAGAATTAGATCCATCTATTGGTTATACAACAGCATTGGCATTATCTCCAACCTTTAAACCGACTTTAGATGTTGGTGTTGTTGAATATAATTATCCAAGTGCAAGCAGTGATTTTAACTGGACCGAGTTTTATGCAAAATTAATATTTGCAGATGTCTTGGTTAAAGGCAGTAGTTTATTGACCAATGTGAACTATACCAATGACTGGGCAGCAGTTGGTGGGAACAGTTGGAATTTTAACGTTGGTTATTCAGCGCCATTTGGTGATACAGGGTTTGGTGGGCTTGCCAATGTGGGCTATACCACAATGGATAAAAAAGCATTACCTGATGGTAAAGACAATTATGTCGACTGGAAAGTTGGGGTGAACTATGCAGTTAAATCTATTCCAGGAGTAACAGCGGAACTTGCAGCAGTCGGAACCAATATTGATACTGATGGATTCACTAATTCTGGGAAACGTGGTGTTGAAACAGGTGCGGTGTTTACTTTAACTAAAGCGTTCTAAGCGCAAATTAAGATCTATAAAGGTGATTTTGAGTCACCTTTATTTTTTGCGATTTGGAAATAAATTAGGCTTTCACTTCAAATGCTGGATGATATTTTACCGTTCCTTGTGGAATGCTTTGGTCAAAGCTAAGGGCTTGAAAATATTCAGCAGGCACACCTTCAAGGATCAAACAGTCATGTGGCTGAAAGCCAAATTTTGAATAATAGGCAGGATCTCCAAGGACCACACATCCTGCGGCATTGAATTGTTGTAACTGCTGTAATGCGTGGTGGATTAAAGCTTTGCCAACCCCTTGCTGTTGATATTCTGGTGCAACTGAAATTGGACCTAAACCATACCAATGTTGTGCACCAGAAGAAATCTCCACAGGTGAAATTGCCACATGCCCAATAATCTGTTGATCCAATTCAGCAACAACTGAAATGGTTAATTGATTTGCCTCTCTGAGTGCATTGACGATCAAGTGTTCTGTATGGTCAGTATGCGCTGCATTTAGAAAAGCCAGTTGAGTGAGATTGAAAATATTTTCAATGTCATCTGCTTGTTCGTTGCGTAGGGTTAAATTTAGCATGTCATTTATCTTCTATACGTCATAGCTTTAATTCTAAGATTGAGTTCCACGATATGACAAGGCTTCAGTTAAATGGGCACTTTGGATTTGCTCACTTTGAGCCAAATCTGCAATGGTCCTTGAAACACGTAAAATTCGATGATATGCCCGCGCGGATAAATTCAAACGTTGTTGTGCCATTTCCAACATCTGCTTGGATGTTTCATCTAAAATCACATATTTTTCTAAGTCTTTTGGCGATAAGTTATGATTTAAATAGCCTTGTCTTTGGATTTGAAAATCACATGCATCAATCACCCGTTCCCGTACTGTGGCTGAATCTTCGACAGGCGTTTGATCCTGCAATTCTTGGGCTTTTAATGGTGGCACATCGATATGTAAATCAATACGATCCAATAATGGACCTGAAATTCGATTTTGATAGCGCTTAATTGCTTCAGCCGAACATTGGCAGCGACTATCTTGGTTAAATGCATAACCACAAGGGCAGGGATTCATTGCTGCAATCAATTGAAAGTTGGCGGGAAATGTAATTTGGCGTGATGCTCTAGAGATAACGATTTCTTTAGATTCAAGCGGTTGCCTTAAAACTTCGAGCACTTTTTTGTCAAACTCAGGCAGCTCGTCTAAAAATAGCACACCTAAGTGCGCCAGCGTAATTTCTCCGGGTTTTGGATTTGAACCGCTGTCATTTACAGTAATAGAATAGAGTGTCATGATAGGTAATCAATAAGTTACTACACTATTTTTACACAAATAAATTAGATTATTTACATAAATAGATAAGAGTAGCTTGCATACTTACATTAATAAGCACGAGTGGCTGTAAGGTAAAATTTTATGAAAAAATTGAGTGACGAATACTTACCTGTTAGAAAAGCTCAAACTGTTTATGGGAGTATTTCAGGAAATTATGCTTTTAGAGGTGAAAAAACCATATGGTTTGAATCGACACTTGAGCGTGATTTCATACTTAAACAAGAATTTAATAACAATGTGATTGATGTTATAGGTCAACCTGTAGTTATTCCCTACATCACTGAATTGGGTAATCAATCAACCTACACCCCTGACTTTTTGGTGCAGTTTTCAAGCTCGAATTGTGATGATTTTGAGGATTTTCCAGTACCAATGCTCATCGAAATTAAGCCTAAGAAAAAGCTTGTTGAGGACTGGGATAAGTTAAAACCAAAATTTAGAGCAGCGCAACGTTTTGCTGCTGATAAGGGGTGGAAGTTTAAAATTATTAGTGAAACAAGATTATATGATCAGTATTGGGAAAATATTAATTTCTTAAGAAAATTTAGACGCTCTCATGTAGATGCCGTTGATCAACAATTATTACTCGATACCCTACAAAAGTTAGGTCAATCAACAATTAATCAATTACCTGCTCATCTTTTTAAAGATAAAACCAATGTTTTAAAAGGGATTCACCAAGTTTGGGCGTTAGTGGCAAAGCGAATGGTTGCTTGTGACTTGTATTGCCCTTTAACGGCTGAAACAGTGATATGGGTGAACCAAAATGATGCATTTTCGAGGAATATCTAAATGATTGAATCTAATGCTGTCAGTATTGATCGTAGTCGTATCACACTTAAACCCAATGTGGTTGTTGGTTATGAGGGAAAACCCTATAAAATTGTGAATGTTTTAAATGCCAATGACATTGTTATATCTAGTCTGGATTCGGTACGTAGTCTACAGGTCAATGCTAAAAGTTTGACCGTTTTTGACGAAGAAAATACGCTAACTGAAAATCTAAATAAAGGTGATCAGGATATAAGTAATGAAGCTTGGCAGATTGCTTTACAACGTTATGAGATTATTAAGCCTTTGATTGAGTATTCAACGACTGAACTGGTCGAAAATAGGGCGAATGAATATGATGTGAATCGTTCAACATTGTGGAAATGGCTTAAAGATTATCGGGAAAATAATTCTCTAATGGCGTTGATTCCCAAAAAACGAGGTTGGACAACTGAAAAATCAAGGTTATCACCTCAAGTGAGCAATATCATTAAACAAGCCATCAATGATGAATATTTGAATGTGAAGAAACCAAGTATTTCCAAAACGATTGAAATTGTAAAAGCAGAGTGTTCTAGGCTTCAGCTTGAAGCACCGCATGAAAATTCTATTCGTAGAAGAATTGAGGCTCTAAATGATTACCAAGTAACAAAAGCACGTCTTGGATCAAAAGCTGCAATAGATAAATTTAAGGCTGCTGCGGGTTCATTTCCAAATGCTGATTACCCTTTGGCATATGTGCAGATTGATCATACTCCTCTAGATATTGAAATCGTGGACGATGAGTTTAGAGAAGCGATTGGAAAACCTCACTTAACCTTGGCAATCGATGTTTTCAGTCGGATGATCGTAGGATATTACCTATCACTAGAAGCACCAAGCACGACTTCAGTAGCGATGTGTATAGCATCTTGTATTTTGTCAAAAAAACGTAAGTTGATCGAACTGGATATTGATGCTGAATGGCAAGTCGAAGGTATCATGGACTCAGTTCATACAGATAATGGGCCAGATTTTAGAACTAACCACATCAGTAAAGCTTGTCTAAAGTATGGGATTCATTGGGAATACCGACCAATTGGAGGTGCAAGGTTTGGCGGTCACATTGAGCGTATGCTTGGTATCGTCAATCTTGAAATGCATGTATTGGATGGTACAACTTTTTCAAATGTGCAACAGCGTGGAACGTATGATTCCGCTAAACAAGCCTGTATGACATTAAAGGAACTGGAATACTATATCGTGTATTGGATTGCCAAAGTCTATCATCAGAAGAAACATTCCGCTTTAGGAACATCCCCAATAGTTAAATGGGAAGAAGGTGTTTGGGGAACGAAGATGACAGCAGGAACGGGTTTGAAAGAACGTGTATCTGATGAAGATACCTTATTTATTGATTTTCTACCTGAATTTGAAGCCACCATTCAGCGTACAGGGGTGCAAAAAGATAAATTATTCTATTTTGCCGACTGTTTAAGACAATGGGTTAATTCCATTGATCTAGAAGACAGTAATCGAAAGCGCAAAAGAAAATTTTTATTTAAACGTGATCCGAGGGATATTTCACAGATTTGGTTTTATGAACCATTTTCTAATATTTATTTTAAAGTACCTACTGCAAAACGAGAGATACCACCAATTAGCTTATTTGAATATAAGCAGGTTCAGAACTATCTCAAAAGTGAGCGTCAGGATGTTCAGAATCAGGATGAAATTTACAAGGCGATTTTACATCTACGTGAACAACTTAATCAGGCTCGAAGCTTGACTCGAAAGCAACGTCGCTCAAACCAAAGAAAAAAGGAAAATGAAAAAGCCATCACTCAGCTTTCCGAGCAGAATCAGTCTAAAAAGACGGTAGTTTCTGAAAGCCTTCAGACAAGTGATGATTTGTGGAGTACTCCTTTAACTGCATTTGATGATTTAAGGTGATGTGATGGAAAAATACGAACATCTTGCAGAGCATGTACTTGAAATCATGCAATTAAGCGATAGTGAAAGGATTGAGACATTATTTACTGATCGTTGGATTGGCTATAAAAAAGCCATGACCATTATGAATACATTGACCGATATTTTAAATCGTCCTAGAAAGCTTAGACCTGAGTGCCTACTGATCGTTGGTGATTCCAATATGGGCAAAACGACCATCATTCATGAGTTTGCCAAACAGTATTATACAAAAACCGTAAGTGATGCCGACATGAATTTATTGTCCGTGACCAAGCCTGTTTTGCCGATACTTGCCCCTGCAAAAGCCAATGTTAAAGAACTCTATATCAATATTCTGAATCATTTTTTTGTTCCTTTTCGAGCAAGTGATTCTGAAGCCAAGTTGCGAAATCAAGCCGTACATTTGATGCGTAAGTATGAGACTAAAATTTTGATTATTGATGAGATTCATAATTGTTTGACAGGTTCAGCTAAATTGCTTCCTGAAGTTATGAATACCCTCAAGAATCTCAGCAATGAATTGAGTCTGAATATCGTGGGTGTTGGCACTCGTGAAGCAATAACCATACTGCATACTGATCCACAATATGCTAGTCGTTTTGATGTGGTGAATTTACCCAAATGGGAACTTAACCAAGATTTTTTAAGATTATTAATTAGCTACGTTCGACTATTGCCGTTAAAAAAACAGTCTAATCTTGCATCCAAAGAGATTGCTACGTTGATTTTTGAAGTATCAGGGGGAAATCTAGGTGATTTAAATCGATTACTGGTGGAATGTGCTAAAGAAGCCATTTTAAAAGGTGAAGAAGAAATTACCTATGACATCGTGCACAAGTTTAAATGGCTTAAACCCACTGAGGGATTAAGAAATATTAGAAATATCAATCTCAGTCTACTTTAGCTTTAAATTGTTTTTTGGGGGCTGAAGATGAGTCAATCTGAACTATGTTGGTATATCAGAACTCCCATTCAACAAGGGGAAATATTTTCATCGTGGTTGATTCGATCCGCCTTAGATGTAGGTTGCTCACCTATGGTTCTCGTTGAGGCTTTATGGGGGAAATGGAGAGCTTTAACGATTGATTTAGACAAGGGTGTAAATGCAGAAAATTTTGATGCCCTGTTATCTCATACTATTCTTGAGACAAGACAGAATATACAGCAATCAATGTTGAGTAGCTTTGTTGCTGAGATACACTCAAATTATGATCCAAAACAAAATGTCCCTTGGGTTTTGTCCTTGGGCACACGAAATCGTTCAAATACATCAGGTCGGCAAGTTTGTGTTGAATGCTTTAAAAGTCGTGAAAATCCCCCTTATTTGCGTTTAATGTGGCGTATGGGGTGGCATTGTCATTGTAATCGACATCAAATGGGTTTAATTGACCATTGCCCTGAATGTGGTGTGACAATCCAACCATTTAAAGCGGATTTAGTACATGGTTGTTTGGCGATCTGTACCACATGTGGTTTTGATTTAAGGCATTGTAAGGAAAGCCAAAACATCAATTTAAATGCTTTAAACTTCCAAAATAAAGCGGATCAGGTTTTAAAACAAAAAATTGGTTTTTATAATCAATCAATTATTACCTCTCAAGAATGGTTTGAAATTGCTCGCGCATGGCTAAGTGAGATCAGGTTTTTGGTCAATACGCCCAATAAAAATGTAATCCAATTGTTTGAAAGTTTTGACGTAAATTTGCATCTTTCACATCCAGTTACCCCATTAGCATTTGAATATCTGAATACTCAGGAGCGAATAGTTTTGCTTTCAATATTAGATCAGATTATGGATATTCCATGTGACTTATTGGTACAGCGATCAAAGGAATATGAAGTAAGTCGTGCAAACTTTTGGGACAAGCGTAAGAAGTTGCCTGTTCAGCTTCAACAGATGAAAGATTTAATGATTAAGCCCACAAGACGTTATCCTATCTCTCGTGCAGCAATAACTCTTACCAAGCCAAAATCCAAAGCAAGTGTACAACGTCAATGGTTAAATTTATTAAGAAGAAGCAATATTAGTGGAGCTAGGCATATTGACTGAAAATGTTATTGAACATGACTGTCATGGATGCAACCAGTCAGTTTCTTTCATAAAAAAACGATATAAAGGCAAGAAATATTGTTCGACTTGTTATGCTCGTATCTTTAAAAGACGCAGATGTTCAGGCTGTGGTGACTTTGCTCGGCTCCCTAGGAATGATGAACAAGATATTTGTAATGAATGTATTAAGAAACAACCCTGTATTCGATGTAATCAGAGTAATAAACCGATTGGTAAGCTGACTGAGTATGGCGTGGTCTGTAATAGTTGTTCCGTGTATTTTAGACCTATTGAGCCTTGTGAGCGATGCGGTATACCATCACAAAAATTGACTAGAATTTCACGATTTAATGACGATCTACGGGTATGTCCTAAATGTTCGACAAGAGATTACGAAACATGTCCATCGTGTCAGAAACATCGGTTATTGGAGTCTGATGCATCAGGAAAAAGGACGTGCAAAAAATGTAGAGACAAGCCTCAGAAATCCTGTAAAGCATGTCAATGTATAATTGCAGCAGGTTGTGCTGATCTCTGTGATGATTGTTATTGGCATAAAAATTTATGGAATAAATTTGATCAAAATCAGAAAGCATTTGAGTCTAGTTACTTAAAACAGCAATATGAGAATTATATAGATTGGCTAGAAAAGAAAGTTGGATCAAATAAGGCTGCGTTATATATAAATAAACATACTCATTTTTTTCTAAAAACAGAAATGCATTGGAATCAATCTGTACCTACACCAATACAGTTGTTATCAGTATTACGAAGCAGTGGGCTTAGGAAATTTGAATTGGTGATGCAATGGCTTGAAGAAGTGCATGACATTCGAATAGAGATGGATAACAAAAAAAGTTGTTCAGAACGAGATCAGATGGAAAAGCTTGTACAAAGTATTTTGCAACCATCTTTGGCGTATGATGTTGTACTGGAGTACAAGAATAAATTAGAAGAAAAAATCAAAAGAGGTGATACTTCACTACGTTCAGCTCGGTTGGCTGTAAAGCCTGCGGTGGCGTTGATGCTGTCAATGGGGCAAGAAAGTACCCAATTACCAAATTTGGAGCATGTCAAAGCGTATTTGGCTGACTATTCAGGTCAAGCTGCTGCTCTCACTGGATTCGTTAACTTTTTAAATGAGAATTATGGTACTTCCATTGATTATTTAAAGTTAAAAAAATCTAATTTTTTAAAGGCTAAACGGAAACAAAAGCTAGAAAACAAGATTGTTGCCTTAACTCAGACTGATTTAAGTAGTAACAAAGCCATCATCATTTGGGTCAGAAATGGTCTTAGATATTTCCATCAGCTTCCTTACATTGATGCTTTAAAGATTAAAATAGGGATGATTTCTGAGACAGATGATGGTTTTACTGTAGTATTTAATAGGCAGTCTTATTGGTTGCCCAAAAGAATGCCTAAGTGATTATAAAGCCTTAGAGTCTGTAAATTATTTATAAATCTCATTAATTAGGGGAGTTATAATCATGAAAATACATATTAGCTATTATCTCATCCATACCTCTATGTAATTCACTATGAAATCTATTTATTAGAAAAGGAGAAACTGCATCAATTTCTAGTTGACCATCATTAATATAAATTTGAGTTATTCCTAAATTAGAGAATATAGTTTTATCAAGTGGAACTTTTGCTTTAGGGTTGTGTAAAATCATCAAGCCATCAACTAAAAGTTCAGGGTTATTTTCATTTACAATTACGGGTTTAAAGTATGGATATACATCATCAAAATAGAGATTTACATTTGCACTAATTTCTGAGCCTTGCAATCCCCTAGACTTTGCCAAATTAGCCAATTTTCCTAATGTAACTTTACTCGAAAACATAATTGCAGAAATATCCGAATAATTTTCATCATTAAAAATATTTAAAGCAATCTCTGATTCAGTATTTGGCTTAACAATATTCTGTTTTTTAAAAAAAGAAGTACCATCTACATTCATATATAAGCCATATAGTAAAGCGAAGATAGAATAGTGGGATTCTAGTCCATAGTTAACTTGGGAATACGAAGAAACACCAACTATATAAGGGACATTAGTATCAACCCAATCTAACTTTGAATATTTTTCATACTTTTTTAATTTTTCATTGATTGAGTTTGAAGCCCTTACGATACCTTCATTAATTATTGAATGATAATCTTCTAATTTCCATAAAGGTTTTATTACTTCCATCATATCATTGATCGATCTTACGTCTTCTTCACGACCACCTTTTTTAATTTGAGAAACTACAGCTTCAATATACATTTTGTGAGAACCATCAGGATTCTGAACAATAAAATCAGGACGGTTCTTACTAAAATCTATTTTTTCACCCATTTCTTTTAAAACTTGATGTATATAAAATTCCCAAAACATTGAGTGAAAAGTTGTTTGAAACTCATATAAGACTTTACCATCACGATCTATGAAGCCATCTGCCCACTCTTGCAAAATTTGACGTTGACCAATAGCAAAGAGATGATTATTTAAAAGCTTATATTTATTATGAAATTTTTTACTATCTTCATATGTATCAGAAAATAAATGCATAAACACTCTCAATATGAATAAGGGAATTTTATAAATTTTAAATTAAAATTTAGTTTGGTTAAAATGAAGAAATGAGTGTCAAACTCTTTTACTTAGTGTGAAATTAGGAAATTACTTAGTTATTTACATACATATACATTAGTGACTACTCTTTGGATTAATTAAAAAACTCATAGTAAATTCCACCATTTTGACTATCTTTAATAATCAGAATATTTGGATTATAAACTATGAATAATTTTAAAAATGATAATGAAATTAGTTAATTATGCGTATCAAGATATTGCTGCATTCTATCAGCCGATTCTTCTTCTTGATAATCCTTTCTTTTTTTGTGCAACCAATTTGGTATCGGTCTTGCTGATTTTCTATGGTTATAGATAGCTGTTTGTAACTGGCGACATTGGGACATGAAATCACCTATAGGTAAAGTATTTGAAATTATAGAATCTATTAAGTCGTCATTAATTTCTCTTAGACGATCCATCTCTTTGATTGTTTCACAATGCTCGGTAATAATTTTGTAGAAAAACAAGAAGATCGGTAGTAGTAGGGAGACAACATTTGTTAAAAAATTCCTAAAGGTAAAGTCATTAAATATACCTAAAAAGAACATTACTAGAATAATAAAAGTTAATATTATTGCTGATACAGTAATAATATCTTTTCTTAATGAGCTATCCCAATGTAAGTTTTGTTGTTGACAAAATGCTATAGCTTCAGGATATTTGAAGGTTGCAGCCTTAATGGTATACCAGTCCTTAAAACCATTATAATTAGGATATCTTTTATAAAATTTCTTACTTTTTTTAAATGTTAATCCAGAATCTGGTTTGTTTCCAATATTGATACTATCCCATGGTAACTGAAAAACACATGTATCGAATAATTCTTGTATTTTTGCTGCGTCTTCTTTCATCTTTTTTAGGAGGTTACTAAGTAGTTCAACAAATATAGCTGCCCCTATGCCAATAAATGCAGAAAGATAACCGATATCTCTCTTTTCAAAATTTAATAAATTGGAAAAGAAATCACTATTCAACGCAAATGTAAAAAATGAAACGATAATTGGAATAATAACCCCAACTATAACAATAATTATCATCCAAAACTTTACATCAGAATACATTTGTCTTTGAGCTTGTAATCTCTTGATATTTTCTGGTTCATTCTGACGTTGAGCAATGTTAGTCATATTTATGCGCCTGTGTAATCAGGAAAGTTGTCACCAAAAATTTCTCGCCATTTCTTAATAGATTCTTTCGGTTTTGTATCTGATTCATATTGTCTAGCCAGTCTAGCTTTTTCTAGTGTAACACTGAGTCTAGTATACATAGATTGCTGATGTTCAAAATTTAAGTCATTGATATTATATGTGATATCTTTTGGGTCACTGACAGTCGAATATATATTATCTATTAAATATTCAAGAACTTTTATGAATTCCATATCCACATATTTTGAGACTTGACTACTTCTTGAGTAGTGAATTTCATTTTGATAGTAATCGCTAATCATTGTCTCAAGTAAATATGATGGCAATCTAGTTTGATAGGGACGCTGGTTCCAGTACTTAAAAGCCCGAATAACATTTAAGACGTAGCCATTACATGATTGGTTGATTGAGCTTAATCTTGCTCGATCTTTTCTAGGGTCTGTTTTCTTCCAATCACCATTTCCATTTGGAATTAAATAATAAGATCTACCATCACTTTCTGATGTTGTCATAAAGCATGGCAAAAGATCAAAATTCCATTCATATGAAATGAGTTTTAAAGTCGCAGCTTCACCTGTACGTTTAATTTCAGCCTTACTATATTGATCTATTTCACCAAGATTTTTAACAAATTTGTTTACCACTCTAGTAGAACTTAGAGTACTTTCCTTTCCGTAAGTTGTATGCCTAAAAGCATTGAGACGACCATTATAATGATCAGGAAAATAAATTTTGACATCGTTAACGTTCGTTTCGATATAAGTGCAGCCATCAGCTTTGATGCCAATCATCATATCAATATCATCAAGAGGTCTTGTTTTTGTTTTACGTTCAAATGAACCATAATTTAGGTTATATTCATTATGCAAGGTTGGGAAAGACATGTCATTCTCTGGAAATGAGGCAATCCTGTCTAGAAGCCAGTTTCTACTATTTCGGGCTGAAGCAACTCTGGATTGATCTAGATTTACAGTTTCTTTCATAAAATCATCAAATGCTTTGATTACACCTGTAGCCATATTTTCCTCTTGAAATAAATTGATCAATAATAAAATGTTAATTTTTTATTAGATTAAAATTGGCTAATATGAAGAAATATAAGAAATTAACCCATAATCTATTTATAATTCAAACATATTTCCTTCAGTTAAGCTATTGGATTAAAGGCTATTTTGATCTACTTGCTTAAATTTAAAAATAAGCTTCCAAATTTATTAGCCCACTCATCGGGCGTAGCACATGAGTGTGTAATAGGTATAATTTTTTTAGTAAATCTGCTACATTCCTGACACCATCTCTTAACACCTTTTGTTTTTTCAAGGGCTATACATATTTTTTTTATTTGATCACTAGTTAGCTTATAATTTGTAAGAATAAGAAAAGCACAGAAAGCTTCATGATTTCTATTTTTGTGGATATCAATTAAATAGCAATGACCATTTTGGTTTTCTAATTCAAGTTTTAAAAATAAAATTTTTCTTCCTAATTTTGCATCAACCCAAGATGGGTGTTCAGGAGCAGGAATAAGAGGTTTGATTTGAAGTAAATTGAATCCAGCTACATTATCGCCAGATTCATTAACTGAGGATACCTGTTTTAATGGTGAGTCTTTTTTTAAGACTAGGCTCTGAAGTGATTGAATAATATATTCAATATCAAAGCGTTCATCTCTTACAGGTGGTTTATCGACTGTTTCAGATTTTTTAACATCGGATTTTTCATTACCATAAGGTTGATCTGAAGAAGTTTCAACATCCTCAGACTTATCTGTATAGGATTGAATATTGGTATCAACTTTTACTGGATCACTTTTAGGTTCATTAAATGAGTATTTTAGTATTCCATGAGTATTTCCTGCCTGAACATCCGATCTTTTTCGGTACTCACCATTAACTCTTGAGGGTGGCTGTTGAGTATTGATGTGTTCATTCTTATTTTTGCTTCTTTCGCGTGGTATGGGTTTATGATCAGTATCTTTCGGTACAGTATCCACATGGTCTTGATTTACATCAATTACATGATCGTCGATAGGATCAACTCTTTTGAATCGAGTGATGAAGAATCGTTCTTTTTTATCATCTAACCAAATGCCTTCCGCTTCAACTGAAAGCTTTGTTGGATGTGGAGGAAGTACAATGGGATACCTTGCATTATTGTTGTTTTGCAAAGACAAAGCGTTGAAATCAGATATTTCCATACTACATTGAATTTTATCAATAATATTTTGTACATGTTCATTCAATGCAAGATTTGCAAGAAAGATAATGGCTGTATCGCCCAAGTCTCCATATGGTTTTCTTATCTTAATTTTATACTCAGTTTGGTCATCAATAGTTTCTGTTGTATAGAACTCAAGATAACGATTAACAATGGTTTGGATTGGTGTGAATAATAGTGATCCTCTAATATCTTTGCGATTGACAAATAGGCTATGCAATATATGAACTGCGGAAGTGATTACTTGTATATTGTCATTAGACAACATTAGGCAATAATTTACTTTATGATATGGCTCAGGATTAAATTTGTTAAAAGGGTAGCCTTGAATAACATAATCATTTCTTTGAGGCAGCATAATTTTTTTAAGAGGAATATAATATTCAGATGTGTTTGGAATCTTATCAATAGATCTAATATTTTTTGGCTTATGATTTGTAAAATCAAATATAAATTGTCGAGAGGATAGCTTTCCTAAGAAATTATAGACTTCATCTGTTAATACTTTACCTCTCCAAATACTACATTGTTGGACAGCATCAATGTCTAGAAATGGTACGAAAAAAGTAGAGCATTTCTTCAAATCAAGCCATTGGTCACTCTTACCAATTTCTATTAATAAAACTTCTATTAAAGGATTTGTAACGTCACTACCTTCATTCCGATAAAATCCACCATATCTATACGCTACTCTGCGTATATTATCGTTTGGAAAACAATCAATAGTTATCACTTTTTCATTGTTTGTAGTAGACATGTCTCTTATTAGATTTAATGAAATTAGTGTATAAATAATATAGTTTTTTTAATCACTCTAGTTTATTTGTGTAAACTCTGATTTATTTATGGAACTGACAACCGCCACCGACAAGAGCGATTGCAGACGCGGTATGGTGTGGGGCGCGAAATGGGCGCTGTCCAAAATGGTGTTTGGTCTTGGCAATTGAATAAATACTGGCAACTTCAAGATTTTCTTGTGGATTTAAGGCTGGCAAAATACTCGGTAAGCGTGACGCTAACAGGGTTTTACCTGTACCCGGTGGGCCTTTAAATAAAAGCGAATGTCCACCTGCTGCTGAAATTTCTAAAGCGCGTCGTGGGCGTAATTGCCCTTTGACATCTGCCAAATCAAATTTGTAGGTATTGTCTTGCGGTATTTTTTGCCGAGCAGTTGCATCAATTTTTTGTAGATTTAAGAAATGCTCACAGACTTGTTTTAAGTGCTGTGCAGCAAATACCTGAAATTCAGGCAATTGCGCTGCTTCAGCAGCATTTTCCTGCGGCAACATCAATTGATGCTTGGCCATTTGACATGCCATTGCAATGGTTAAGGTCCCTGTAATTGGTCTTAAGTGTCCATCCAGTGCTAATTCACCAATAAACTCAAAATGATCTGTGACATTTTCAGGAAGTTGCCCTGTGGCAATCAAGATACCGAGTGCAATGGGCAGATCTAAACGAGAGCCATCTTTGGGAAGATCCGCAGGTGCGAGATTGATGGTTAAGCGCTTGGTAGGGAATTGATAACCACTATTAATAATGGCAGATCGAACACGATCCTTACTTTCACGAACTGCTGCTTCAGCTAAGCCAACAATTGTTAAAGAAGGCAGCCCTGCACTAACATGGACCTCAACTTCAATTAAAGGTGCATGCAGCCCGAGCAAACCTCGGGTATAAATTTTGGCTAAAGACATTGTTGTTTTCCACTTTTGCTTTATTTTTAATCATTATTATATTTTTTGCACCAATAATGTGCAAATTTAGTTCATTTTTTATCCTGAATCAACACCTCAAGTGCTTTGACCTGTTCTTGTAAATCGGTCAAGCGTAAATTGGCATTATTTAGTGCAGTTTTTTGACGTTCAATTTCGTCTTTTGAAACGATATCCATTTTAGAAATGGCTTCATTCAGCAAGGCACGTAAATTATGTTCTATATCTTTTTTAGGCTGATCAACCTGTTCCAAAATTGCTTGTAATAATGTTTCAATCATGAGGAATCCAAATGAGTAATGTTCTTTGCCTAGTGTAACATCGCGTATTGATTTTATTTAAGTAATTTTTTATCCGATGCGTAAAGCATGATGTCTCCTATAATTTAGCAATGAAATCTAAAAAAACACGCAATATTATGTGTTTTTTAAAGTTGCAACTTCACCTAAGTATATACAATAGGTTATAAAGGCAATGCATGTTGATTGAATTAATCACCCCAACCATTAATAAGATTGGCATGAAAATTGAACATAAAACCTTACTGGTGAAATAAGCCGAAGGAAAACAATATGAAGCTCGTAACTGCAATTGTAAAACCGTTTAAATTAGATGACGTGCGTGAAGCACTGTCTGATATAGGCGTTCAAGGGATTACCGTAACTGAAGTTAAAGGTTTTGGTCGTCAAAAGGGGCATACTGAACTTTATCGTGGCGCTGAGTATGTTGTTGATTTTCTGCCTAAAGTGAAAATCGAAATCGCAATCAGTGATGACATGGTAGATTCAGTGATTGAATCTATTACACGCGTTGCTAGCACTGGCAAAATTGGTGATGGAAAAATTTTCGTGACTAATTTAGAGCAAGTAATTCGTATTCGTACAGGTGAAACAGGTCCAGACGCTGTTTAATTTGGCACGAAGATTGCTGGTTATGTATATCAATACATAACTCACAAAATTAGGTTGGGGGATACGAATGAAAAAAATGCTATTAGCGCTCAGCCTGTCTGGCGCACTTCTTGGCGGATCAGTTGCGTGGGCAGAAGAAAACGTAGCTGAGCCTGCATCTACAGCTGTTGCAACGGCAAGTGATGTGACTGCAACAGTCGCCGATACATCGGCAACCGTTGCGCCTGAAACGGTGACTGCCACAGCTGCGCCAGCAGAGGCAGAAAAACCAACTTTAAATACAGGTGATACAGCGTGGATTCTTGTATCTACAGCACTTGTATTGCTAATGACAATTCCCGGTTTAGCATTGTTCTACGGCGGTATGGTTCGTAAGAAAAATGTGCTTGCCACCATGGCGCAAAGCTTTACTGCCGCAGCAGTGGTCAGCATCGTATGGGTGGTCATTGGTTATTCACTTGCATTTGGTTCTGGTAACGCTTTTATTGGTGGTTTCGATAAAATCATGTTATCTGGAATTACAACAGATGCGCTGAGTGGCACAATTCCAGAAATTCTTTTCGTTATTTTCCAAATGACTTTTGCGATTATTACCGTTGCCATTATCAGTGGTTCTGTGGCTGATCGTATGAAATTTAGTGCTTGGATCACATTTATTACGATTTGGGTCATTATTGTTTATGCACCGATTGCACACTGGGTATGGGGTGGTGGCTGGTTAATGAATGATGGCGCACTAGATTTTGCTGGTGGTACTGTTGTTCATATTAACTCGGGTGTTGCCGGTCTAGTTGCTGCGTATTTACTGGGTAAACGTATGGGCTTAGGCAAAGAATCTATGGCACCACATAACTTAACTTTAACTGTATTGGGTGCAAGCTTGGTATGGGTCGGTTGGTTTGGTTTCAATGGTGGTTCTGCTTTAGGTGCCAATGGTTCAGCAGCGTATGCTTTGGTCACAACTCAAATCGCAGCCGCAGCGGCAGCAATTGCTTGGTTAGTGGTTGAAAAAATTGTTCGTGGTAAAGGTTCAGTATTGGGTGCAGCATCGGGTGCAGTTGCTGGTCTGGTTGTGATTACGCCAGCAGCAGGTTTTGTGACGGTAAGTGGTGCGTTGATCATGGGCTTAATCGGCGGTGTGGTGTGCTTCTGGGGAATCTCTGGTCTTAAACGTATCCTTAAAGCAGATGACTCATTGGATGCATTTGGTTTACATGGTGTAGGTGGTATTGTTGGTGCGATTTTAACAGCAGTATTTGCCAGTTCATTCATTATGGGCGACAAAGCACCGACAGATGTCATGCATCAATTATGGGTACAAGTTGAAGGTGTGTTAGCAACAATCGCATACTCAGCAGTTGTGACCTTTATCCTACTTAAAATTATCGATGTGGTGATTGGGATCCGTGTTGAATCTGATGATGAACGTATGGGTCTTGATTTAAGCCAACATGGCGAACGTATCGAATAAGCAATCTAATTAGAATAATAACTATATATAGTATAAAACAGTCCGTAAGGGCTGTTTTTTTTCCATATCTTGCGAAAGGCTCAACAAAATCTGGTTTTTTTGCTACACTAGCTGAAATCATGAATTTTGTTCAATAAAACCACTATGCATTGTCCATTTTGCAACGCTGCAGATAGTAAAGTAATCGACTCTCGTTTGGCCGCTGAAGGTAGCCAGATTCGTCGACGTCGTGAATGTATCAGTTGTGGCGAACGTTTTACGACATTTGAGAGTTATGAAGTGGTCATGCCACGCGTGACCAAGTCAGATGGTAAAAATGAACCGTTTGACGAAGCAAAATTACGACGCTCTTTAATGCACGCCTTACAAAAAAGACCCGTGACTCAAGAACAGATTGAAACCGTCATTAGTGATATTCAATTGCAAATTCGCCGCCTCGGTGAACGTGATGTACGTTCACGCACCATTGGTGAAATTGTCATGAAATCTTTGTTTGCATTGGATCATGTGGCTTATGTGCGTTTTGCGTCGGTGTATCAGGATTTCCAAGATATTGATGCGTTTCGTCATCAAATTGAACAAATGCAAGATCGTGGGCAAGACCACTAATTTATTTTTGAACGTTATTGATTAGGAATTTTATGTCTGAGTTTGATTCAAATTCTAAACCCGAAGATTATGTCAACATAGATCAGGTTTGGATGCAGAAAGCAATTGAGCTCGCGAAGCTTGGACAATATTCCACACGACCAAACCCGAACGTCGGTTGTGTCATTGTAAAAGATGGGCAATGGGTGGGAGAGGGTTTTCATCCTAGAGCTGGTCAACCTCACGCCGAAGTTTTTGCCATGCGTCAAGCAGGCGAGTCTGCGAAAGGTGCAACCGCTTATGTCACTTTGGAACCTTGTGCGCATTATGGTCGTACACCACCTTGTGCCAAAGGCTTGGTTGAAGCAGGTGTCAGCAAAGTTGTCGTTGCATGCGCTGATCCAAATCCTTTGGTGGCGGGAAAAGGCGTGGATATTTTACGTCAGGCAGGGATTGAGGTTGAAACTGGGGTTTGTGAGCAACAAGCGGCACAACTCAATCAAGGCTTTTTAAAAGCAATGGCAACGGGTGTGCCTTATGTACGGTTAAAGGTGGCGTCAAGTTTAGATGGCCGTACGGCAATGGCGTCTGGTGAGTCTAAATGGATCACTGGGGCTGAATCACGTCAAGATGTTCAGCATTGGCGGGCCATTTCAGGTGCAGTAATTACCGGGATCGATACCATTTTGGCAGATGACCCTCAATTAAATGTGCGTTCATTGGGCGATATTGATATTGCAACGATTGTCCAGCCTAAGCGGGTGATTTTAGACCGACAAGGGCGTTTGCCGCTCAATGCTCAAATTTTTAGCGCACCTGAAACAGTGATGGTTATGGGACCATTTCGTCAAGAACTTGCCAAGCTGGGCGTGGTACAATTAGAAGTTCAATCTTTAAAAGATTTGCTTACGACTTTAAAAGATTTCCAAATTTACGATGTGTTGGTTGAAGCAGGTGCGACATTATCCACTGCATTTTTGCAGGAAAAACTGGTGGATGAATTAATCAGTTATGTTGCGCCAACCTTTTTAGGACAATCAGCACGTGCCATGTTCAATGCCGAATTTGAAACGATGGCACAACAATTACGTTTTAAGTTACAAGATGTTCATCAGTTTGGTGATGACATTCGCTTAAGACTTATCCCTTCACAAGAGTCAGTATGAATCCAGAGTCAACATCATCGGTTTACCATAAACGTCGTCATGCTGCGCGTACAACAGATGAATATCTTTTTCATCAGTTGGTTCCCTATCTGGGAAACAAACGTCGTTTGTTGCATCTGATTCTTGAAGCGCTTGAAATCACAGGTACTTTGAATCCTAAGGGTAAACGCGCCCCGATTTTTGCCGATTTTTTTGCAGGCAGTGGGGTGGTTTCACGTTTAGCACGTCAAAATGGCTATCGGGTGATTGCCAATGACTGGGAACCGTATAGCCATGCATTAAATCATGCCATTTTGGCATGCACAGATGCACCTGCATTTAAAGAATTGGGTGGGTATCAAAAAGCCATCGATTATTTAAACCGCTTGCCTGAAGTGAAAGGATGGGTTACGCATAACCTTTGTCCGCGGAATGATGAAATTTATGACCCTGCACGAGACCGTTTGTTTTTTAAACGCCGTAATGGGATGCGTATAGATGCAATTCGCCAGCAAATTGCCACTTGGCAAGCACAGGGTGCAATTGACGATGTAGAAATGAGTGCCTTATTAGCACCTTTGCTCTATTCAGCAAGTTTTGTCAGTAATACCAGTGGTGTATTTAAAAGCTTCCATCATGGTTGGGGTGGTAAGACTCAAACTGCGTTGGAACGGATTGAGTCGTTATTGTGGCTTACCCCCAGCCGCTTTAGTGAAGTTGGGCAGAATAAACAGAAAACCCCAATGGCAGAAGTGTGGTGTGTTGATGCACAACACTTGGCAAATCAAATGAGTGGTTTTGAAGTCGATGTGGCCTATTTAGATCCACCGTATAACCAACATGCTTATAGTAGTAATTATCATGTACTTAACTCGCTAACACTGTGGGATCAAGTTGATTTACCGACACCGGATACCAAAGGTTTTAAAAGCGGGATTGACCGTGCATGGCGTAAAGAACGTCCTAGTCCTTATAATTCTTCTAAGCATGCACAAGAAGCTTATGAGAATTTGTTGGAAACCATTAATGCGCGCTATATTCTCACCAGTTACTCAACCGATGGAAATATTGAGGCCAAAGACTTATTGGCGGCCAATCTGAAGCGTGGCAAAGTCACCTTATTGACTCAGGATGTGCCTCGTTATCGTGTCAGTAAACAGCGCCAGTCTGAACGCGCACGTGTGCTTGAGTTTATTGTGATCACCGATACCCATGCCAAGTCTGGACCACCATTGCGTCAGCTGTTGGGACAACTTTATCATTTTGCGGAATTGGGTGGTGTGGATACTTCAGGGGTAAGTACACAACTGGCCTTATGGTAACAACTCGCCTTTGCCATTAAAATATGGGGCGAGTGCAAAATAAACACGATTGAACTTCATCAGTTCCTCTCACTGCAGCAGTAGGTAGAATTATGTTCACAGGTATCATTGAAAGTTTGGGTAAAGTCGAAAGTTTACAAAATGTAGGCGGTGATGTGCGCTTACGTATTCAGACAGACTTGGATATGTCTGATGTACATTTGGGCGACTCTATTGCAACCAATGGCATCTGTTTAACTGTAATTGACTGGGGTGAAAACTGGTACGCTGCGGATGTATCCCGTGAAAGCTTAAATCGTTCGACTTTAGCAAGTTGGAAAGCGGGGCAAGCGGTCAATGTGGAAAAAGCAATGTTGCCGACAACACGCTTCGGTGGACATATCGTCAGTGGACATGTCGATGCTGTGGGTGAAATCACTGTAGTGCGTTCAGATGCGCGTTCGCTATATTTTGAAGTCACTGCACCTGTTGAAATTGCTAAATATTTGGCTGAAAAAGGTTCTGTGACTGTAGATGGAATTAGCCTCACCATCAATCATTTACGTGGAAATATCTTAAGTTTAAATTTAATTCCACACACTGCTGAACGGACCAATATTGCAACGTGGAAAGTGGGCTCTCAAGTCAATTTAGAAGTCGATGTATTGGCACGGTATATTGAAAGATTGTTGCTTGGTGATAAAGCTGCTGAGCCAAAAGCAGAGTCTAAACTCAGTATGGAATTTCTGGCAGCCAATGGTTTTTTAAAGTAAATAAAAACCGAACCCGATTAAAAAAGCCTAATTTATTTAGGCCTTTTTAATATATACATGATTAAATTAGGCTAATATATCGTGAATTCTTCTGTAAGAGAGTTGAGTATTGCTTGAATTTTTATTGCATTTAGAACAATTATTGCCCACTTTTTTAGAAAATTACGGGCTGTGGATTTATGCCATTTTGTTTCTAATCATTTTTGCAGAAACTGGCTCAGTCTTTATGTTTTTTCTCCCAGGCGATAGTTTATTGATCGCTGTTGGTGCTTTATGTTCTACCGCTGAATCTGTGCATTTGCACTATATGGGTGTGTTGCTGATTATTGCTTCAATTTTGGGGTATATGGTGAACTATTATACGGGGCGTGCGCTAGGTTTTAAGTTTTTCCACGCGCATTCACGTTGGTTTAAGCCTGAATATATTAAAAAGACCAACCATTATTTTGAAAAGCATGGTGGGAAAACCATTCTGGTTGCCCGTTTTGTGCCTTTTGTTCGTTCTTTTGCTCCTTTTGCAGCGGGTGCAGGGCATATGAAAATGCCAGTATTCATGTTGTATAACATTTTAGGCGGATGGATTTGGATTGCGCTGTTGCTTGGTGCTGGTTATGGCGCGGGCAATTTATTATCTTTGCTGCTCGATTTATTTTAATCAGATTCAAACCGTCGTAAACTGCCCCGATCAATAAGCCGAATGCTGATCCTCAACATTCGGCTTATTGATATTGAGAGTAGAATAAAACCACGAGTGGTTTCATTTAAAAAATCAGCGGTATTGCTCAAAATAATCTGCTACTATTTTTACGCACTGACACAAAAAAATATCCAGAAAGTGCAAACAGAAAAAGCTTTCAAATCGCCAAAGTGCTAACATTTTGCAAGTTTTAAAATCTTAATGCTGGTGAGCAAAAATGTTAATACAACGTGGTGGGTTAAAAGTTGTGGCTGGGCTTGGAATTTCAGGCGTTTCAGCCGTAAATTTTCTTCATGAAAATGGCTACCGTGTTGCAGTCACAGATTCTCGTGAAGTCCCACCAGGACATGAGCAAATTCCAGCAGCAGTTCAAACCAGCTTTGGTCAACTCGATCAAGATTTACTTTTACAAGCTGAAGAAATTGTCATTAGCCCAGGGTTAGATCCTCAGTTGCCAGCAATTCAAGCTGCGATTGCAAAAGGCATTCCCGTTATCAGTGAAATTCAAATTCTTCGCCGCGCTACAGATAAACCGATTGTGGCGATTACTGGCTCAAATGCAAAAAGTACCGTGACTACTTTGATTGGTTTAATGGCACAAGATGCAGGGGTTAAGGTTGCGGTAGGGGGTAACTTGGGGCGTCCAGCTTTGGATTTAACCCATGATGATCCAGACGTTTATATCCTTGAACTTTCCAGCTTTCAATTGGAAGCAACCTCAAGTTTAAATGCAGAAGTGGCTGTGGTCTTAAACATGAGTGAAGATCACTTGGACCGTCATGGGGATATGGCAGGTTACCATGCGGCAAAACATCGTATTTTCCAAGGTGTGAAAAAAGTCGTATATAACCGTGACGATTCATTGACGCGTCCATTGGTGCCAGATGTCACACCAATGCAAAGCTTTGGGCTCAATGCACCCGATTTAAAACAATACGGTATTCTAAGAGAAGATAACGGTACGATTTGGTTAGCGCGAGGTCGTGAGCGTTTACTTAAAAGTTCAGAGATGTATATCCAAGGAACACATAATGTTGCCAATGCTTTGGCATGTTTAGCTTTGGGTGAAGCGATTGGTTTACCAATGGACAAAATGCTTGAAACCTTAAAAACCTTTAAAGGTTTAGAGCACCGTTGCGAATTCGTTAAAGAAGTGAATGGCGTTCGTTATTATAATGATTCTAAAGGCACCAATATCGGTGCAACTTTAGCAGCATTGGACGGCTTAGGTGCTGCAATTGAAGCTCAAGGTGGTCAGGTTGCAATTATTTTGGGTGGTCAGGGCAAAGGGCAGGACTTTACTGCACTACGTGAGTCTCTGCAAAAATATGCCAAAGTTGCGGTACTGATGGGTGAAGATCGCTCAATCATTGAAAATGCCATTGCAGGGACAACAACGCTGCTACATGCAGCATCTTTGCAACAAGCTGTAGAACTTTGTCAACAACATACGCATGCGCAAGATGTAGTGCTATTATCACCTGCATGTGCAAGCTTTGATATGTTTACAGGCTATCCTGAGCGTGGTCATCGCTTTGTTGAATATGTAAATGCTTTAAACTAAAAAGAATCATAAGGAAATAAGTATGGCTGGGTTAGCTCAGACGACTATAAGTAAGATTCACCAAGTGTATGATCGCTGGATGCCAAAATTGCCGGCAGAGATTACACCGCGTAATGTACTGATATTTTGCGTCATTTCATTGTTGTGTATTGGTACGGTGATGGTGGCTTCGGCTTCAATGCCTTATGCCGAACGGATGCATGAAAACGAATTTCACTATGTGATTCGTCATGCAATTTCGATCGTGGTGGCTTTTGTTGCAGCCGCAATTACCTATCGAGTTTCACTCAACCTTTGGTTTAAAAATACCTTTCCATTGTGGTTGATCACCATTGCTTTATTACTCGCCGTCTTGGTGGTGGGTACAGAAGTCAATGGTTCAACACGTTGGATTCGTGTAGGTGGATTTACCTTGCAGGCAACCGAAGTCGCCAAGGTGATGATGGCCATATTTACCGCAGACTATGTGGTTCGTCGTGCTGAAGAAGTCCGTAATAATATTAAGGGCTTGGTACGTCTAGGTGTGGTGATGTTGCTGACGGTCGGACTGATTATTGCAGAGCCTGACTTAGGGGCAACAGTGGTAATTGCTGTTTCGATGCTGGGTGTGTTCTTCTTGGCTGGTGCACCCATGATCCAGTTCGGTTTTGCATTCGGTGCGATTCTGGTGGCATTTGTATCCTTAATCGTGTTTGAACCATATCGTTATGAACGCTTAATGTCATTCTCAAACCCTTGGGCCGATCCTTTAGGCTCAGGTTATCAATTGTCGAATGCCTTGATGGCCTTTGGTCGTGGTGAATGGTTTGGGGTGGGCTTAGGACATAGTATTCAAAAAATGTCTTATTTGCCTGAAGCACATACTGACTTTATGTTGGCAATTTTAGGTGAAGAATTCGGTTTCTTTGGTATTTCGACCGTTTTGTTACTCTCATTTGTGATGTTGATTTGCTGTATTCGTATCGGTCAGCGTGCGCTCAATCATCAATATTTGCGCGCAGGATATTTGGCTTACGGGATCAGTATTATTTTCTTATTACAGATCTTGGTGAATGCTGGTATGAATATGGGCATGTTGCCGACCAAGGGGCTAACGCTTCCATTTATTAGTTATGGTGGCTCATCTTTAATTATGTGTGCGGTGATGATCAGTTTAATTCTCAAAATTGATGCAACCACCAAGGATGCCAATCCAGCGCGAGAAGAGTCTAGTTTTTAATTTTTTATTGCACTTAAATAGACAAGCCATTTGATCACAAATGGCTTTTTTTATGGATAATTTATTTTGGATTTTGCGTATTGCAATATTTTAATGCCGATTGAGTGGTCTTAAATTTTACCCAATCCCAAGTTTGATAACCGGACTCACTCAGTCCTAATACATCTATCGCTGTTGGGGAATAATAAAACGAAGTTTCCAATACACCATTGGCATAAATCTTGATCTGATGTTTTCCTGGGGTATTTGCAAATTTAAGTTTGATTGGGGTTTTGTGATCGACCTTGATGATTGCAGAGCGATCGAGTTGAACTGAATAAGTTGGTAATGGTTTACCCCATTGTTCACGTGGTGCGCCACTCATTTCATCAACAACAGCAGTTTTAGAAATCGGGGAAATACATAAAATTGCCATTTGTGCATAGACCTGTGTAAGGCCTGTGATCATGAGAAAACTCAGCGTTATTAGATTTTTTAAAAGGTTCATCTCAATCCTGAATGATGTTGGTATTCTTATATTGGTATTGTTGCTTAATCAGGGATTACTGATAAATGGATTGTAGCGTTGTCCCTTGAGGAATGCGAGAGATATCCCATTGAGCGACAGCTTGAGTCAACATGAGATCTGGCTGATCTAGGTCTACTGGAGCTTGTCCAAGTGCTTTAATCGCTTGTAACAGCAATTCAGGTGCATGTTTGAGATCAAGCGCTTGCGCAAGGTTTTGTTTAGAGAGTTTCTGCCCCAAATGATTCATGGCGAGCGGTAAGTGCATATATTCAAGAGCGGGATAACCCAAAAGCTGTCCTAGCCAAATTTGACGTTCAGTATTATCCAATAAATCCGCACCACGCACGACATGGCTGATTTCTTGTAAATAATCATCGACAACGACTGCCAGTTGGTAATTGATAATGCCATCACGACGCTTCAGTACAAAGTCACCCAAATCGCGTTGTAAGTTCGCGCAATGTTGTCCTTGCAAGCGGTCATTGAAACAAATGTTTTGATCAGAAACTTTTACACGAATGGCTTGGTCTTGAAAGTCGAGCTGTTTGTCTCGGCAGGTGCCAGCATAGATATGATTTGAGCCTAATATTTTACGGGTACATTCACAGGCATAAACGCAATGTTTTTGTTTGAGTTGTTCGATTACAGATTGATAAATGTCTAAGCGATGTCTTTGATAAATGATTTCAGCATCGGATTGGAAGCCAAAAGCATCTAGGCATTTTAAAATATGCTGTTCACTATCTGGGTAAATACGTGGGATATCCGTGTCTTCAATGCGGACGATCCATTGCCCATGATGCGCTTTAGCGTCGCAATAGCTCGCGACAGCGGTCACTAAGGAACCAAAATGTAACGGCCCTGTGGGTGAGGGTGCAAACCGACCTTTGTATACGGTACTCTTCCTCCCTCCCTTTGGAAAAGAGAGGGTTGGGGAGGAATTTGACACAGTATTAACCGTTATTTTGCTTCTCTTTGATCTCTGCAAGGGTTTTACAGTCGATACATAAAGTTGCAGTTGGTCGTGCTTCTAAACGGCGTAAACCAATTTCGATACCGCAAGTTTCACAGAAACCATAGTCATCATTTTTAATCGCTTCAATAGATTGCTCTATTTTACGAATAAGTTTACGTTCACGGTCACGGGTACGTAATTCGATGGCAAACTCTTCTTCTTGCGTCGCACGGTCATTTACATCAGGTAAAGAAGAAGATTCATCTTGCATTGTATTTAGGGTGCGATCCACTTCCGACATCAATTCTGCTTTCCATGCCAGCAAAATTTTACGAAAATGTTCGAGTTGCCCCTCAGACATGTATTCTTCATTTTTCTTTGGCTGATAAGGCTCGATACCGAATAGACTTGCTGTAGTACCGTTTTCATTGGTCTTCGGCTTGGTTTTACGCACTCGCTTTACAGACTTATCATCTGCAATTGCTGTTTGTTCTTCCAAGACTTGATTTTGGTTGTCATTCGCCATAAAGGGCATTCCTCATCATATACGTATTATCTATACGCAAAAAATATGGTGATATGCAAGTATTTTTATCACTACCAACAGAATGAATCTATCGGGGGCGTCATCATATAGATTTTTTTACCAAGATGAAAGTCACCTAACCCTGAATTCGACTTTCTGCATATCTCGTTGGACGAATAACTTAATAGAAAAAAGCCAAAATGAAAAGCTAGTAACCTGAAATTTCTTCATTAATTGTAACTTTGAAGTGATCCAAGCGGTGTACAGAGGTCTCAAATTCACCATTGGCTTTTAAATGTAAGCAACGGTAACCAGGCGCAATCGGGTCAAATGAAAACTCTTGGCTGAGGGGTTTAAATTGTACACACGTTGCAGGAGTAGAAATAAACTGTATTCCATTCCACAAGTTATAGGATTCTTGATGGACATGACCATGTAACACAGCTTTGATGTTATCAAAGGGTTCGAGTACGGCCTTTAATTCATCGGCATTTTTGAGCTTATGTTGATCGAGCCATTTGGAATGCATATCAAAAGGATTGTGATGACAGGCGATAAGGATAAACTTGTCACGAAATTGTTCCAATAGCCGTTTTAGATGGACCAATTGTTCCGTTTGAATGTTTCCATCGGTACGTCCACCCACAGCACTATTCAACAAAATGATACGCCATTGATCTAACTCAATTACGGCTGGAATAGGTTCTGGCGAATGGAACGGGAACAAGTTGAGATTGTCGTGATTTCCCGGAATTTGGTAGAAATCGACACCAAAACGCTGCATATATTCTAAATAGCGCGCATAAGTTTCTGGAAATGCAGCTTGAGCCAAATCACCAGTATGTAAAATCAGATCGATATTTTTATAACGTTGCTGAATATCATCCATGACGGCATGAAAGCTTTCTTCAGGATTAATCCCGACAAACTCTGCATCAGGTTTATCCATCAGGTGTGTATCTGTGATTTGGATAATCACTCTATCTTTATCTGTTTGCGGCAATATCTCTGATTGCATGCCTTTCCCCTAGACATCTTCAAATGCATGCAAGTGCTGTTGTAGCCATTGCAAAGCCATAATCACAGGTGCATTTTTTAAACGATTACTTTTTAATAATAGACTCAGATCTGAATAATCAATGATATGAAGTTGGATATTTTCACCTTCATCTGGCATACCAAACACACCACCTTCAGCAGGTAATGCGGCTTGCGCTACATAGAGATGAAAGATTTCATCACATGCACCAGCAGATGGATAGAAGCTAAACAGGTGTTTGATTTGGTTTAATTCACATCCAGATTCTTCGATGCTTTCCCGTCGAATGCAACTTTCTGGAGATTCATCTCCATCAAGTACGCCTGCAATGATTTCGAGTTGCCAAGGTGAAATTTCATCATCAATTGCCCCTACACGAAACTGTTCAATCAATGCAAATTTTTGTTGTTGATCATTATAAATCAGTACACCAGCAGCTTCTTTACGGCGAATTAATTCACGTTGAATGGCTGAGGTATATTCAGTTTGATTAAATAATCGGTGTCGCAAGCTCACTTTTTCGACTTGAACAAAACCTTTAAAGGCATATTCACGAGATTGTATTTCTACATCATTATGGGTGTAGGTTGCTTGCTGAATGATGTTCATGTGCACAGTTAGGATGAAACATATTCACTTCATCCTAACTGAGAAATAGTGAAAGACAAAAGTTTTTTTTAATCTTTACACTTTATGGTACAACTTTTGCCCTTGTTCCTGATAAACGGATTTCATGGTTTTGAGACCATCTTCTATAAGCGTTTCGCTATTTACAGGGTGGGCTGCATTTTGTTGATTTTGTGCATAATCTCGCACGTTTTGAGTGATTTTCATCGAGCAGAACTTAGGTCCGCACATTGAACAGAAGTGCGCAGACTTATGTGCTTCTTTAGGCATCGTCTCATCATGCATCGATCTTGCAGTATCAGGATCTAAGCTGAGATTGAATTGATCTTCCCAACGGAACTCAAAGCGTGCCTTAGATAATGCATTGTCACGAACTTGTGCGCCCGGATGACCTTTGGCTAAATCCGCTGCATGGGCTGCGATTTTATAGGTGATAATCCCGTCTTTAACATCTTTCTTATTGGGCAGACCCAAATGCTCTTTGGGAGTCACATAGCACAACATTGCAGTACCGTACCAACCAATCATCGCTGCACCAATCGCCGAGGTAATATGGTCATAGCCCGGAGCAATATCGGTGGTGAGCGGACCAAGAGTATAGAAAGGTGCTTCCTGACAAACTTCAAGTTGCAAGTCCATATTTTCTTTGACCATATGCATTGGAACATGGCCTGGCCCTTCGATCATGACCTGAACATCATGTTTCCATGCCCGATGAGTCAGTTCACCTAAAGTGCGTAATTCGGAAAATTGTGCTTCATCATTGGCATCCTGAATACAGCCCGGACGTAAACCATCGCCTAAGCTGAAAGACACATCATAGGCTTTCATGATTTCGCAGATTTCATCAAAATGCGTATAGAGGAAGTTTTCTTCATGATGCGCCAAACACCATTGCGCCATGATCGAACCACCGCGTGATACGATCCCTGTTAAACGATTGGCTGTCATCGGCACATAACGTAATAAGACCCCAGCGTGAATGGTGAAATAATCGACACCTTGTTCAGCTTGTTCAATCAGGGTGTCTTTAAAGATTTCCCATGTCAGGTCTTCAGCAACACCATCGACTTTCTCAAGTGCTTGATAAATTGGTACCGTACCAATTGGAACTGGTGAGTTGCGGATAATCCATTCACGGGTTTCATGGATGTTTTTACCCGTCGATAAGTCCATGATGGTGTCAGCACCCCAGCGGGTTGCCCAAGTCATTTTCGACACTTCTTCATCAATCGATGAACCCAAAGCTGAGTTGCCAATATTGGCATTGATTTTTACCAAGAAATTACGCCCAATGATCATGGGTTCGCATTCAGGATGGTTAATATTGGCTGGAATAATGGCACGACCTTCAGCGACTTCTTTACGCACAAATTCAGGGGTAATCTCCATGAGGTTGTGTGCACCAAAATTTTGTCCTGCATGCTGGCGCATATCGACACCTTCATGCTGGCGCTGATTTTCACGAATCGCAATGTATTCCATTTCAGGCGTGATGATGCCTTGTTTGGCATAATGCATTTGTGTGACATTGTTGCCTGTTTTTGCACGACGTGGTTTTTGAATATGGGCAAAACGGATTTCAGCAGTACGAATATCTTTTAGACGTTCTTGGCCAAATTTAGAGGTTAAGCTGGCTAAATGTTCAGTATCGGCACGTTCTTCAATCCAAGTTTCACGGACATTGGGTAAGCCTTTATTCAAATCGATGTGTACGTTGGGATCGGTATAGACACCTGAAGTATCGTAGACCATAATCGGTGGATTTTTTTCACCACCAAGGCCTGTCGGAGTATCCGTGAGTTCAATTTCACGCATCGGCACTTGAATATCTGGGCGTGACCCTTGAATATAAACTTTTTTAGATGCGGGTAAAATTCGAGTCAGATCTTTGGCTTCTTGCTCGTGTTGAGCCAATTGATCAGCAGGGGATAGATTCGTTAATTGGTTCATTACAATGATCCTTATGAATGACATCAACGAATCAAGCACGACCAAAAACGGTGGCAAATTTAGTCTATTTTATCTGCTAAATCCATCATCAGAATAAAGCGCTATTGCGAAAAAATAGATAAATTATGGGCTGTCAGTTTTTAGATGCTTGATTCCTACGCAGGTCTTAACCTGATCAGGTTCAACGGTACTTTAGTTTAAGTTTTGGCAAGGAGATGCAAAACTGACTAAATCTCAGCGAGGAATTACTCGCGCTCCGTCAAGCGATGTTTAAATCTTAGCATGTTCTCATTGAAAATATGTTGGCATGCAGATATCAATTTCAATTATTTTTTTGAGCCAGAATTTCCTCGACAGATTTTCTAATTTTTTGTTCAAATGCTTCACGTTGTGCTCGGATCTCTTGCTGTTCAGGTGAGTTATCTTCAGGATACTGTCTAGATGGTTTTGGCATTTGCTGCCAAAGCGTTTCACTTGCGTTGATTAAATTCACAAATTTCTGTGCAGTTTGGCTACTTGCAGTTTTACTTTTTGCAATTTTTTCAATCGCTTTGATTGCTTGTTCATCTGCAATTTTATCGTCATCGAACCAGAGCGTACGGGTGTTGTCGTCGCCTTGAAAAAGTGCACTACGGTATTGTTCAATGTTCTCTACGACTTGAGGTTTAAAATGGTTGTTGGGGTAATCTTTATTGAATTTTTCCCAATATAACAGTCGATTGGCCACTTCATCAAAACTAATTGCTAGCCCTGCGTCCATAATATAGTTGGCACCTGTATATTCTTTACGGATCTGTTTAAAGTAGACCTGATCTGATTTTTCTAAATAGGGTGCAAAAATATCCAGATCATATTGTGGATGCTGTACAAAGGTGTATTCACCTTCACCGATATAAAATTTTGCTAAATATAAGTCCTTTGCGTGATCAACTAAATATTTCTCACGCGGTTTTAACTTTTTATACAGTTCTTGTTTTTGTTGAGCTGTCATAGACTGACCGTCTGCAAGTGTATCGGTCATATATTGAAAGACTTCAGGCGAGGCATCGGCGATGAGTTTTTGATAAATGTTTTCAATTTTTGCTTGCCATTGATAACGTGTTTTTAACGGTGCAGATGCGAGACATTTTTTTAGTAATTGATTGAGGTCATTTAAATCTTCAACGATGACCGTTTTTTCTAATTTTTTGATGCTTGTATCTATCTCGTTACAGTCTTGTGGAAGTGCTGGTATTTCAGCTGTACTGGTCTGAGTCGCTTTAGAAGCTGCTTTAGTTGTCTCAATTGTTTGATTATTGTCGTGCTTTTGGCAAGCGCTGAATAGGGTACACAGGCAGAGTGTTGTGAGTGATAGATGTTGTTTTAAAGCTTTCATAGTATGACTGTTGTTGTGTATTTTTGAATGTCACAAGGATAATAAAAATTGAGCTAAAATAACATCTAACTGTTAGAACAAATCGCATCACTAAAGCAATCTTTTTTAACATGCTTAAAGTCGATCGGGCTTAAATTTAGATATTGATTGAGCTGGGACAGCGCCAATAATTGAGGGATATTTTCCAGTTTAGTGCGTTCTTTTTCACTAATTTGAATTTTTTGCTGTCTTTGCTCTTTGCTCATCGCTAAAAAATGAACAAACTTCTTGGCCTGAGCTGAAAGCTCACCATCATTGGATTTTGCCAAGCGTTCAATCACCAACCAGCTGGCTGCATCGATATCAGTTTGATTTTCAAAACTGGTCGATATAGGTGCTTCTTCAGTGCCTAAAAACAATAGACTGCTATAGGCATTTTTTAAGAACTGCGCATCATGTAAAAAAGGGCTATTGGGATAAGTTTGCAGATATTCTTGCCAAAACTTAGCTCTTTTTGCAATTTCTTCAGCCTCAATATCGGGTTTATGGTTTTTAAAAAGCGGTTGGGTATTTTGTTGTGCAAGATTTTCGATAAAAACTTGTTCAGGCGCAGTCAGATACGGCGCGAAAACTTTTGCTAAATATTGCGGGCTTCTTCGATAGACAATTTTATCATCTGTTTGTTCGGTCAATTCGATATACGCTTGGCCTTTGTGACGTAATAAATATTGGTCACGCAGATTAAGTTGTTCAAATTTACTCTGTTGAATGGTCGGGTATGCAGCTTGATCTAAAGCATAGTTTTCAAATGCTTGTTGTTGTTCTGAAGTGCGCTCAATTTGTAAAAATTGTTGATACATACGTTTCGACTGATGCATCAATTCCATTTGTTCCGCAGGTTTCATCAAGGGCAAACACATACGAATATCTTGATTGACTTGTTCTATCGCAAGCGTGGTTCTTTTTGCATTGATTGCCAGCATCTCATTTTTGAGATTTTGGCAAATTTGGGTTAAATCAGGAATTGGATTTTCTTTTTGCGGCGCTTCTTTGGATTCTTTGACAATGTCGGTTGTGGGTTTTTGACACGCGATAACCACCATGCAACTCAAGATAACGAGTATGCCTGAAATGAGAAAATGAAGGGTATTGCGAGGAAATTTCATTCGACCAGCATTTAAAAGAAGCTCAGTTTTGTTCGATGCCATTGTCGCTGAATCGAGGCTAAATAAATGAAATATTTTGTAGTTTTGTGATAATGAAACGTTACTTTTTGCAAGAAACTGAGTCATGTGTCTGATTTAAGATCTGCAAAAATTAAGCTGAGTACAGCATCGTGAATTTACGATAAATGGATGCTCACAGCAAAGTGACATATGTAAATTCAGCAAATTGTAGTAGTATCTTTACTCTAAATTGCTTTGATCAGAAGTGAAATGAGCGATATTGAGAAATTCATTTGAAAGAAAAATACTTGTCATAAAACATTCATAATGAATATGCTTTAATATTAACCCATAAAAATAGTTTTTGTTGCGTGTGGAGCATCTGACCTTGAGCCCAAGTAATCCTGTATTAAACCATCATATATCTTCTCAATTTAATGAGGACTTACAGGATGTGAATACCAAATTTATGACCATGGGCGGTTTGGTAGAACAACAAGTCGCAAATGCAGTGCATGCTTTATTGGATACCAATGCCAATATGGCGATTGATGTTCAATTTCAAGACAATACAGTCAATCGTTATGAACGAGAAATTGATGAAGCACTGACTTTGATTTTGGCGCGTCGTCATCCAGCTGCAATCGACTTACGTATGGTGATTGCCATGAGTAAAGCCAATACCGATTTAGAACGTATTGGTGATGAAGCTGCAAAAATTGCCCGTATTGCACAGACTTTATGTGAAGAGGGTGAATCGCCACGTGGCTATATGGAAACACGGCATATTGGCAATCAAGTGCGTGTCATGATTCATGATGCTTTAGATGCTTTTGCGCGTGTGGATGCAGAACAAGCATTAAAAGTTTTGTTGGCCGATGCAGATATTGACCGTGAATATCAATCCGCGACGCGCACACTGATGACCTATATGATCGAAGATCCACGTCATATTAGTCGGGTTATCAATGTGATGTGGGTATTGCGTTCACTGGAACGGATTGGTGACCATGCCCGTAATATCTCAGAACAAGTGATTTATATGGCAAAAGGTTTTGATGCGCGACATACCAGTGTTGAAGAGATTGAACAAAAAGTTCAAGGTAAATAATTGAATTTATAAGTAAAAAGACCTGAATGATTCAGGTCTTTTTATTTGGAAAATTTAAGATCACAAAAAGAAAATTACACTTGAGCAAGTGCTTGTTCTAAGTCTGCAATCAAGTCATCAATATGTTCAATCCCCACAGATAAGCGCACCATATCAATACTCACGCCTGCTGCTTTTAGCTCTGTTTCATTCAGTTGACGATGAGTGGTGGTTGCTGGATGACAGGCTAAACTTTTTGCATCGCCAATATTCACCAGACGCGTAAACAGCTGTAATGCATCGATAAAACGGGTGCCACCTTCACGACCATCTTCAACACCAAAAGACAGAATTGCAGACGGTTTACCTTTGACGTACTTTTGTGCCAAAGCATGTTGTGGATGATCTTTTAAGCCAGCATAGTTGACCCATTTTACTTTTGGGTGTGCCTGTAAATATTCAGCAACTTTTTGTGCATTTTCAGTATGGCGTTCCATACGCAAATTGAGTGTTTCTAAGCCTTGTAAAATTAAGAATACGCTGAGCGGGCTGATTGCTGCGCCTGTATTTCTTAATGGAACAACACGTGCACGGGCGATATATGCCGCAGCACCCAAAGCTTCTACATAGTTCACCCCATGATAACTTGGATCTGGGGTATTTAAGACTTTGAAGCGCTCGGGATATTTGCCCCAAGGGAATTTACCGCTATCGACAATCGCGCCACCAATCGAATTACCATGACCGCCAATATACTTGGTCAATGAATGCACCACGATATCTGCACCATGTTCAAAAGGTTTCAGTAGGGCAGGTGTTGCAACGGTATTATCCACAATCACGGGTACACCATATCCGTGTGCGATTTTAGCAATGGCATCTAGGTCAATAATATTACCCAACGGATTACCAATCGACTCAACGAAAACCAACTTGGTTTTTTCATCAATCAAGCCGCGCAATGCTTCAGGATCTTGGTAATCAAAGAAACGCACTTCAATACCTTGTTTTGGCAAAGTGTGAGCAAATAAATTATATGTTCCGCCATAGAGTGTTGAAACCGATGCAATATTGTCACCCGCTTCTGCAATGGTCTGGATAGAATAGGTGATCGCAGACATACCCGAAGCCAATGCTAAAGCACCAATACCGCCTTCAAGTGCGCTCAGACGTTGCTCAAGCACAGCGGTCGTTGGGTTCATGATCCGTGTATAAATATTACCCTGAACTTTGAGGTCAAATAAATCCGCACCATGTTGGGTATTATCAAAGGCATAAGAGGTAGTCTGATAAATTGGAACGGCGACCGCTTTAGTGGTTGCTTCTGGTTCATAGCCTGCATGTATGGCAAGAGTTTCGTCTTTATATGTCATGTTCTTCCGTCAACTTTTTATTAAATTTCAATAGAGTGTAACAAATAAATATATGAAGTAAACAAGGGTTTATATATTTTAAAATCATAAAAACAGATAAAGCCAACAATGCAGCCCGAGATAAATTGAGTTTCAGCGAGGAAAAATAGACCGAATATCGCTGAGTTTGTGAGCTGTCATTGTGGTGTCATTTGCTGAAACTAGCATAACAAATTCCATAAATTCAGTTATTAAAAACACAATGAAAAAAGCAGCAATAAATAAACTGACCCGCCATAAAAGCACTTTAACTTTAGTCCTCTGTAGTTTACTGGGTTTGACCGCATGTTCTGATGATGATCAAGATTCAACAACACAGAAGACCTTAACCCAAAATATAACATTGGCATTTGGTGATGAAGCCTGTGTAATGGGGGGAACACGTATGCAGAGCGGTTTAGATCGCAATGGTAATGGCAAACTTGAAGCCAGTGAAATTACTAAAACCGAAAACAGTTGTAAGCCCAATTTGTTTGCACAAGGTGTAGCGTTGCCATTTAATGTACTGGGACGTTACCCTGCGAATGGTACGACCATTGATAGCTCGTTTGATATTCGTCAGGGTGGTTTTGGTTCTGATGTTGCTGCGCATCCAAGCAATAAAAAACAATTCTATGCATTGACCGATCGGGGGCCAAATGCAGACTTTACTGATAAATTATATGGTGCTGGTAAGGTTTTCACCATTCCAGACTATGTGCCGAAAATTGGTTTATTTGAAGTTCAAGACAATGGTACTGTGAAATTAATTAAAACCATCAATTTAAAAGATCGCGATGGAAAAGACATCACGGGACTACCCAACACTTCTGTTTTAGGCGGCACAGGGGAAACACCGTATGATGTCAATGGGAAAGTGATTACTGTAGATCCAACCAAGCCTTACGATGTGGTGAATAATCCAATTCGATTGGATGATTATGGCTTGGATAGTGAAGGGCTCACTGCACTTAACGATGGTACGTTCTGGGTCAGCGATGAATATGGACCGCATATTGTGCATTATGATGCCAATGGTAAAGAAATAGGACGTATCAATCCATTTAAGGCGGATAAACGCAATAATTGGACTTTGCCGAATGAGTTTAGCTATCGCCGTGCCAATCGAGGGATGGAGGGCTTAACCATTAGCCCAGACCAAAAAACTTTGGTTGGGATTATGCAATCGACCATGAGTTTACCGAATAAAAATGTCAATAAATCAACGTTGACGCGTATTGTGACGATTAATCTTGAAACAGGCAAAGTCGCACAATATTTATATCAGCAAGAGATAGCTGAAAATTCAAACTCTGCCATTATTGCCCTCAGTGCAACACAATTTCTGGTTTTAGAACGAGATGGACTGTTTTATAAAGATACGCCCAATGTGATGAAAAATGTCTATCGTATTGATTTAAGCAAAGCCACCAATTTAGAAGATATTCAAACACAAAATGATGTCAAACAAGATGAAAAGCTTGGTTTAACCATTGCGGGCAAGACCTTAGAAGAATACCAATTGGATAAAGGCTGGGACGGTTTAAAAGCATTTAATATTGTTCCTGCACCTAAAACATTGGTACTGGATATGGGGAAAGCGGTTAAATATCCACATGATAAAATGGAAGGTCTCTGGTTGATCAATAGTACGACACTTGGGATTTTAAATGATGACGATATGGGGCTTTGGAATAATGCCAAAGGCATGGAGCCAAAGTATCTGGATGCTGCACGTACACGTATTGATATCAATACCTTATACATCATGGATAAATTGAATTTAAAAGGTCAATAGTTGCATAACAACAGCCGCCCAAGAGGCGGCTTTTTCTATAACCATCATTTAAAAATAATAGGTTCCTCAATGAAAAAAATAGCCATTCTCACCGTTCTAACAAGTTTAATCACTACAACTACTTGGGCTGTACCGCAAGTGACATCGCGTGAATATAAATTGTTGTTACAGCCAGACAAATTTAGCTATGCCAATGAGTCCGCTAACGTAAATAGCTATATGCAACAAGCCAAAACGGTTATTGCACAACAAATTAACCGTACAGTTTCAGGAACGATGATCTTAGACAAGCAACGCCAAATACGTTTTTATGATTCACCCAGCAGTTGCCTACTCAATAATATGGGCTATAGCTTTCGAGAACGGATTGAAAACGGAGCATCTGAAGTGACGCTTAAATTTAGAAGCTATGATCATTATCTGTCTGATTTTTCCGATTTGAGTAGCTCGACTGCGGGAGCCAAAACCAAGCTTGAAGATGATATCACGCAAACAGCAACACAAGGATTTTTGGTGGGTTCCAGTAAATCCACCACAGTGGCAAATACACGGACAATCAATAAGTTTTTAGACATCCATACGCATTTTCCAAAATTTAAAGAAACCTTTGCCATCAGTGATAATCAGCTGTTATCACCTGTAGGTGGACTCACCCTTTATGAACGAAGTTATCGTGGGGTCAGCATTGATTTAGGCGAGTTTGATGCAGAGGTAGATATGAGTTTATGGTATACCCAAGCACCTTATGCGGGATTAAAACCTGCTGTAGTTGAAGTCTCGTTTAAGTACCAAGACCCAAATGCAAATTACACCAATAAGGTTGTACAACGTGCTGCTATTAGTTTTTCTGCTTTGAAATCATTGTCAAACTACAATGCGCCAAGTTCAACTCAAACCAAGACGCAATTTGTATATCAGTATCAGCCGGATTTTTGTTCGTGATCATGTGTGAGATCGCGATTTGATTACATGCATTGGTGTGGAAAAATGTTTTCTTGATGCTTTTAAAATATCTCAATCAATTGGACAAATCTGAACAAAAATAGATAAATTCAGCGTATAATTGACGGTATTTATTTATTCGCATTTTGCGAATTTCTATTCATTATAGAGGAGTCCTACGTGGCCCAATATATTTACACGATGAACCGTGTGTCGAAGATGGTTCCGCCTAAGCGCGAAATCCTAAAAGACATCTCTTTATCATTTTTCCCAGGTGCAAAAATTGGTGTACTTGGTTTAAACGGTGCAGGTAAATCTACCCTACTCCGTATTATGGCTGGCGTAGATAAAGATTTCTCAGGTGAAGCTCGTGCGCAACCAGGTATTAAAATCGGTTATCTAGAGCAAGAACCACCATTAGATCCAAATAAAGATGTGCGTGGAAACGTTGAAGATGGTTTACGTGAACCATTAGATGCATTGGCACGTTTAGACGAAGTTTTTGCTGAATATGCAGCTGAAGATGCTGACTTTGATGCACTTGCAAAAGAGCAAGAGAAATTAGAAGCAATTATTCATGCTTGGGATGCACACAATCTTAGCAACCAAATGGATCAAGCTGCAGCAGCATTGAATCTTCCAGCATGGGATTCTGACGTAAGCTTACTTTCAGGTGGTGAACGTCGTCGTGTAGCATTGTGTCGTTTGTTATTGTCTAAACCAGACATGTTATTGCTGGACGAACCGACTAACCATTTGGATGCAGAATCTGTATCTTGGTTAGAACGTTTCTTAAAAGACTTTGCTGGTACAATCGTTGCGATTACCCATGACCGTTATTTCTTGGATAACGTTGCAGAGTGGATTCTTGAGCTTGACCGTGGACATGGTATTCCTTACCAAGGTAACTATTCTTCTTGGTTGGAACAAAAGAATGCACGTTTAGAGCAGGAAAATAAACAAGAAGAATCTTTTGCTAAAGCATTGAAAAAAGAATTGGAATGGGTTCGTTCAAATGCTAAAGGTCAGCAAAAGAAAAACAAAGCACGTATGGAGCGCTTTGAGGAGCTTAACTCACGTGAGTTCCAACAACGTAATGAAACCTCTGAAATCTATATTCCACCTGGTCCACGCCTAGGGAATAAGGTTGTAGAAGTTGAAGGCATCAGCAAATCGTTTGATGGCCGTCTACTCTATGAAAACTTATCGTTCACAGTACCACCAACTGCGATTGTTGGTATCGTTGGTCCAAACGGTGCGGGTAAAACCACTTTATTCCGTATGATGACAGGCGAACAGCAACCAGATACCGGTACAGTTGTATTGGGTGAGTCTGTAAAAGTTGCTTATGTTGGTCAGATTCGTGACACTTTAGATAACAATAAAACAGTTTGGGAAGAAGTTTCTGGCGGTTTAGATATCTTAAGAATTGGCGAATACGAGATCGCATCTCGTGCCTATATCGGTCGCTTTAACTTTAAAGGTCAAGATCAGCAAAAACGTGTTGGTGAATTGTCAGGTGGTGAACGTAACCGTTTACAACTTGCGAAGATCCTTCAGATGGGCGCCAACGTAATCTTACTGGATGAGCCATCAAACGACTTGGATATTGAAACTTTACGTGCGCTAGAGGATGCAATTCTTGTATTCCCTGGTACTGTCATGGTGGTATCGCATGACCGTTGGTTCCTTGACCGTATTGCTACACATATCTTGTCATTTGAAAATGAACAGCCAGAATTCTACGAAGGTAACTATGCTGAATATGAAGCATATCGTTTAGCGCGTTTGGGTGATGCTGCTGTGCAAAAACGTACCAAATACAAAAAAATTGGTGGTTAATCACTAATTTTGTAGATCAAAAAAACCAGCTTTCGAGCTGGTTTTTTTATTGTAAATAAAGCCGATAAAGTTGGTGTTGTGCTTCGAGATGACCTTGATTTGCAGCAAGCAATAACCATTTGTATGCATTCTTTTTATCTGGCGATAGGCCGAGTTGGCCTTGTAGGTAAATCATGCCCAATTTATATTGGGCCGTGCTATATCCTTTAAGTGCTGAATGTAAAAAATACCAAATCGCGTTGCGTTGATATTTTTGAATTTTTTCATTTAACAGCTGATCTAAATCAAGAGGGTCACGCTGGTTAAGCGCCAGATGTTCATAACTGGTTGCGCGATGGTAAGTATGCATTGATTCAGACATTTTAAATGCATGATAGGGGCTGGAATAATGATATTTATGGCTGACAATTTGGTTGAGCTTCCGTATTATTTTTATTAAATCCATAATGATTCACGCTTATTTTTATGAAATTACCCTTATAAGATTAAAGCAAATAACCAGAATAAGTAATCCCAATAACCATGATTTTTTTTCATATAAAAGTATTGCTAAACTGATTCGAGATTAATCATTTATTCAATTTTTGATGGCAGTAGGCTTCTTTGAAATTTTTTTAAAACCATAAATCAATAAAAAGCCCCCCTCATCCTAGCCTTCTCCCAAAAGGAGAAGGGACTTTCAATACCAATATGATTCACTCTAAATGATCGTTTTTTGATTGATGAACTAGGCCTATTGAGTTTAAGGCTTGGTGCTTTGTATAAAATGAGCTATGAGGAGCTATTTAAAATCATATGGATTGTTTATCAGTTTTATCTTGGTGTTTTAATTCTCGGTATTTTAATTTTTGCTATTTGAATCAGACTAAATCAATTGCATATATAAAAGAATGCCAAAATAACATTCCTCTATATATGTGCGCTCACAATCAATTAGAGGCGCATTTCAATCCCTTGTTCAGCAAGGTATTGTTTCGCTTCAGGAATAGAGTATTGACCAAAATGGAATATCGAGGCTGCCAATACAGCATCGGCACCACCTTTTAAAATACCATCTGCTAAATGTTGTAAATTACCCACACCGCCTGATGCAATGGTCGGAATGGTGACACGATCATTGATTTGACGCATTAGACCAATGTCATAACCCGCTTTCGTCCCATCTGCATCCATAGAGGTAACCAACAATTCACCTGCACCGAATTCTGCCATTTTGACCGCCCATTCAATCGCATCTATGCCTGTCGGTTTACGGCCGCCATGGGTGAAAATTTCCCATTTGTTTTCACCCGTTCTTTTCGCATCGATTGCCACAACAATACATTGTGCACCAAAGCGCTGAGACGCTTCTTGAACGAACTCAGGATTAAATACCGCAGCAGAGTTGATGCTGACTTTATCTGCGCCTGCATTTAATAACAAACGAATATCTTCAACTTTACGAACACCACCACCGACTGTAAGTGGAACAAACACACTTTCAGCCATACGTTCAACCGTACGGTAAGTGGTATCTCGGCCATTTGATGTTGCGGTAATGTCTAAAAAGGTGATTTCATCTGCACCTTGCTCATTATAACGACGGGCAACTTCTACAGGATCTCCTGCATCACGGATATCCAGAAACTGGACACCTTTCACCACACGACCATTATCTACGTCCAGGCAAGGAATAATACGTTTAGCGAGCATAATTTTTTCCAAAAATAACAGGCGATTATGAAAGTTCGTGACTTAGGTGCTACACCTCGATAGTCGAAGCGGTTATTCTATCAAACTTATGTAAGTTTTTTCGCAGGTTTTCTATGTCGGTTTATACCACTTTGAGTTTAAAAGAAGTTCAGCACTTTGCAGCACCTTATGGATTAGAGGTGGTTGAACTTAAACCAATTCAAGGCGGTGTGCAAAATACCAACTATTTTATCATTTGTGCTGATGGAACACAGTTTGTATTAACATTATTTGAAAATATGGATGCACAAGCAGCAGGGGAGTTAATTCCTGTCTTAGAACACTTGGGGCAACAAGGTTTGGCAGTTCCTGTTCCGTTAAAACATAGCGGTAAGTCGATTCATAGCTTAAAAGATAAGCCTGCACAAATTGCGCCACGGATGTCAGGTAAACATCCCATGCCTTCTACAATCGCTCAAGTTGAGCAAATTGCTGTAGCACAGGCCAAAATGCATGTGGCGTTACAAGACTTCCCATTACAGCGTCAAGTGGCGCGTGATCATGCCTATTGGTATAACGTTGCTCAACAAATTAAACCAACGTTGGATGTGGCGGATAGTGCTTTGCTGAATAACCTTTTAGGTTTATATGAAGCACTGACCATGATGTATCCAAATCGACCGAAAGGTTTTATTCATTCGGATTTGTTCCGTGACAATACTTTGTTTGAAGGTGATGAGTTAAAAGGCATTCTTGATTTTTATGAAATGAATCAAGATGAATTACTTTTTGATATTGCGATTACCTTAAATGACTTTTGCACAGAATATCCGAGTGTTCGCTTGAATGAAGCCAAAGCAACGGCTTTCTTAAATGCATATACTTCGATTCGTCCTTTGACTGAAGATGAAAGAGCTTGTTTAGAGTTATATTTGGCGATGGCCGCAGGTCGCTTTTGGATGATGCGTTTACAAATCGCTCAGATGAATGCCGCTGAAGCACGCACAGGTGATGATATTTTGCAGAAAAATCCGCAAGAAATGCGTAATATGTTGATTGAAAGATTAAAGTTCGTGACTGCTTAATAGTTTTTTGTGGGAAATAAAATGCGTGATCAAGGTCGTTTAGTTGAATGGTTCGATGATAAAGGCTATGGCTTTATTCAACCAAATGATGGTGTAAAAGATCGCGTATTTTTACACATCAAAGATTTTGCACAAAAAGGGCCACGCCCAATCGTGGGCTGTGCCCTTGAATATGTGGTGCAATTAGATGGTCAAGGGCGTTATAAAGCAAAACAAGTCACGTATTTAAAAGCCACACAAATGGCGAAAGTGACAAGCCAGCAAGCGGCTAAAGCCAAGCAGTTGCATGCAACAAAGCAGGCTAAATTACAGCCGATGCAAATTCTGTGCGCTGTTTATATTATTGCTTTGGCAATCTTGAGCATAAGCGGTTTGCTCAATGGTATGTTTATTCTTTTTGTCAGTATTATCAATGTGATGACCTGTTGGTTTTATGCACAAGATAAAGAAGCCGCACAGAGCAATCAGCGTCGTGTTCCTGAAAATACCCTGCATATTTTAGCTTTTTTAGGTGGTTGGCCTGCAGCTTGGTTAGCACAGCAACGCTTACGACATAAAACACAAAAACAACCCTTTAAAAAGATTTATTTGTGTACCATATTCTTTAATATTTTATTGATTTTATGGTTAATTTCGCCTTTGAATATGTTTAAGATTTAAACGGGCGTTAGCAAATTGAAAAGGGCTTACAATGAATAATTATGTTGATCCAAATAATAGTAAATCTCTGACTTTAATTTTATATATCCTTTATATTGTTGCAATTTTTTCTGCGGGAATTCTTGCAATCATTGCATTGATTATCAATTATGTAAAATTGAATTCAGTCCGTGGTACGATTTTCGAAAGTCATTTTAGATGGCAAATTCGCACTTTTTGGTGGTATTTAGTCTGGACGGTAGTTGCATTTATTCCGTTTATTTTTCTATTTTTCACCATGGATAATGTCAATGCCTTTGCCGGTGTTGCCGTGGGTGCTACGATTTTTTGTGCTGCCACTTTATTTATTTCTTGGATATGGATTGTCTATCGCGCCATTCGAGGCATTATTGCGCTGAATGATGATCAAGCCTTACCAATATAACTGAATTAATAATGCTTGATGGATCTTGTTGCCGAGCAATACAGCTTGATCAAAGCGTAATTTTAGTGAAAACAGCGTTCTGATTAAGAACGCTGTTTTTCTATCTCAACTGAATTTTCTTTAAGCTGTCGTGTGTATAAAAATTTGGGTCTCCATTCACTGATGATCACCCCCAATACCACAAGTAAACCACCAAAAAGAGCCAGCAAAGGCAAGCGTTCACCTGCAATTCTTCCAAATAAAGCTGCCCAAACTGGTTCGCCAGCATAAATCACGGCCGCTTGAGAAGGATCGACAGAGCGTTGTGCCCAATTCATCGTCAATTGTAATAAAGCACTGGTTAAGCCCAGTCCAACTGCAAGCATCACCAATTGCCATGAAAAGGGTGGAATATGCAGCTCACCGACAAAAGGCATACTGGCAAATGAAATCAATGAAGCAAAGGCAAGCTGAATCACCGTTACACGCTGAATATTGACCTTCCCTGCAAAGTGCCCGATGAGAATAATCTCCATAGCAATTGCAAACGAACCAACCAATGTAACGATTTGCCCTGTATTTAAATCAATGTGATGAAAACCATTTCCTGTCAAAAAAATTAAACCGATAAATGCCAGTAAAACACCGAGCCAAGTCATGATATGTGGTCTTTTGCGAAAAATCACCCAGATAAGAATCGGTACAAGGGGGACATATAATGCTGTTAAAAAGGCAGACTCACTGCTGCTGATGGTTTGCATACCGACAGTTTGCGAGCCATACCCTGCGGCAATCATACCGCCAATCAGTGCACCAGCGATGAGTTCTTTTAAATTGATCCCTTTTAGATATTTATAAGACAGTAATCCAACAGCAATGGTCGCTGCAGCAAAACGACAACCGACAAAAAACATAGGGGAACTATAGTTTAGGGCATAATGTACAATGACAAATGTACCACCCCAAATCATGGTCATCAGAATCAGTGCAATTTGAGGTGTTCTGGACTTTAAAAATAAAGCGAGGGGAGAGGAAGACATAAAATAAAGTAATGTAGAAGAGCAGGGCTATTTTACGCGAAAGCACAGTATTGTGCAGATGTTAAGCTGAGTAATCGGGTATTTAAATCACTCAATTGTCATGCAGTCGTGCTAGCATATTGAATTAAAATTTTGATAAAGAGAAATAAATCATGGTGATCGAACAGGCTTTATTTCATATTGTTGATGGTCAACAAATGGCTTTTGAAAAGAAATTTTATGAATTATCAGACACCTTCCGGAATGCCCAAGGTTGTGAAAAATTTAAATTGATTCGTGGTATAGAAGACAATCAAAAATACATACTACAAATTCACTGGATTGATCTTAAAACCCATACAGATGTTTTTATGAAAACAGATGAATTTAAACAGTGGTTTATGGCAATGAAGCCCTTTTTAGCAAGTAAAATTGAAATGCAACATTTTGAAAATACATTGGTTTAAATCTGGATGTAGTGATTTAAATACTTTGTTTAACGCATAAAAAAGAGAACATCTCGGTTCTCTTTTTTAATCCAATCTAGGCTGGGAACTTAAAAGCCTTGTTCATCCAATAACAGCTGTGCTTCACGTAGGTTTAGTGTGCCTTCATAAATTGCACGACCTGTGATCGCACCTAAAATACCCGGTTTACCTTTTAAATTACGCACATCATCCAGATTGGTTACACCGCCTGAGGCGATCACTGGAAGACCTGAGTATTGTGCGAGATTTACTGTCTGTTCAACATTGACACCCTGCATCATACCGTCACGTGCGATATCGGTATAAACAATACTCGATACACCGGCATCTGCAAAACGTTTTGCAAGATCAGTGGCTTTTACATCAGTGACATTTGCCCAGCCATCAGTTGCAACCATACCATTGATCGCATCAATACCGACAATAATGTGTCCTGCAAACTTCTTACAGGCTTCTTCAACAAATTCAGGATTTTGAACTGCTTTGGTCCCGATGATGACAAAAGAAACGCCCGCATCTAAATAATGTTCGATTGTTTCCAAAGAGCGAATACCACCGCCAATTTGGATTGGCAGTTCAGGCTGTGCTTTTGCAATTGCTTCAACGACAGGTTTATGAATTGGTGTTCCAGCAAAAGCCCCATTCAAATCAACCAAATGCAAACGACGAGCGCCTTCATTTACCCAATGCTGTGCTGTTGCAACAGGATCATCAGAAAATACGGTATCGTCTTCCATACGACCTTGTTTTAAACGAACACATTTACCATCTTTCAGGTCAATTGCCGGGATGATCAGCATGCTTTCGCTCCTTGCTTAATCTCAATGAAGAATTTATTGATCTTCATCTTAGCAAAAACTTGATCAATTTCTAAGTGTCAGTTTAGGCTTTTATTGGCGCGAATGCTCAATTTAAGCTGAGTATGTGCAATCGTGTCAGGTATTAAGTCTAAATCCAGTAAGGCTTCGAAAATTAAGAGTGCAGCATAGGCATCGGCTGCTGCATATTCAATTTGTGGCGTTGTGAGGATTTTACGTGCCCAATTTGAGGTGCTAATTGATTTACTTTTAGGGAAATTGACTTGAAATAGCAATGCCATGGCATTTTTAATCCCTAAAGGATTATTGAAGCCAAAACTCGAAAAGCATTTTGAAAGTTCGATGACACTGTTGAGTTGCATGCCTTTTTTACGAAATAAATGTGCATCATTTTTTAAGCCAAAACCGACTTTAATCTGATCAGAATTTTCAAAAAAGGGCGCTAGAAAAGCCAAAATATCTGCTGAAACTTGAAATAAATAGGCTTTTTCAAATGTCGCCAATTGAATAAGATGTGGGCCAGTTTGTATTTCACCTTTGTTAAAGGTAGGTTTGGACTCGGTATCGAAACCAAAAATGTGCGCCGTTTTTAATTCTGCTTCAATTGCTTGGCATTGTTGTAAGCTATTGACCACAACAATGTTACTCAAAGGCAAATTTTGAAAACGGGGAAAGCTCTGAATTTGTTCTTTACTAGGAAGTTGCTGAGTTTGAATATTCACAAATTTAAGCTCACAAATTTTAGTCGACCAGTTTAAGCATTAAAAATATTAACCATATTGTGTTATAACAAACTTTGAATAAAAGATGATAGTTTTGTGGGTCAAAAACACAGGAATAAATTGTATGGTTGAAAAAGATGATGATCTTTTTATAGAAGGCGCCAAGCGTTTAAAGCAATTAATTCAGGATAAAAATATAAAAGCCAGTGATATTGTTAACGTACTCGAAACTTCAAAAGGAACCATGACCAAATGGTTGCAAAACTCAACACCGTCGAGTGCGCAAAGCTTAATTGAATTGGCGCGTTTAGTTGGGATGACTGAACGCTGGAATATGGAATCTAAACAGCAAGATAAAGCAGATCTGGTGACCAAAGCATATGCTGAGTCTGAATTGGATTTAAGCCATGTGACCATGGAACAATTGATTAACGAAATTAAAGACCGTTATGCAGCTTTAAATTTAAAGGCAGATATTAAAATTAGTGTTGAGCCATTAGAAGGTGGTTTTGTCACCAAAGAGTAAAATAACCACCTTATAAAAATAGGGTGGTTATTTCGGCTGATTTATTCAGATTGATTGATTTGTTGTTGATATTGCTGAAATTGTTGCGCTTGGTCAAGGTAACTTTGATATGCTGGGATTGCTGTAACTGCAAGAATTAGAATACTAATCGGGAAGATCACAATATAAATCCAAGCCAATACTTTTTCCCAACCACGAGTAATTCGAGGTGCGCCATAGTTATTTGTCCCAGCATCTCCTTTTGCACAGCTTAAATAAACAAAAAAGAATAAATTCACCAAAGGTAAAAGCATAAGAAGAGATAACCAGCCACTTTGGTTTTTGTCATGTAAGCGACGGATTGTAAAAATAAAACTGAAGTAGATCACTGCGATATAAATAATAATCGCAACTGCGCCGAGTATAAAGATGAGCGTATTTGAAGGTGAGTTACTTAAAGCTGGGATGAATAGTGCAGCGATAATACCCAGTACAAACATAGATAGACCCAACAGCATATTCCAGCCCAAATAGGATAATCGACCAAAACGTCCACTGGCACTTAAAGCTGAATCATGGGTTTGAAAATTAGAAGACATTGTTATGTTCCTAGAATGAATTAAGGTTTTTAAATCAATTGTTGGATTTTTATTCAATTTGGTTGAATCATAATAAACAGACGATAAAAAATAAAGTCAAAATAGAATAAAAAAATCAAGCCAATCTCAATTGACTTGATTTTTAGAGATATAAATTGGGATGAAATTGACCTGAATAAATCAGATTTTCCATTCCACAAAGTTTTTCAGTAACTGTAAACCTGCTGTATGGCTCTTTTCAGGATGGAACTGTGTCGCAAATAAATTTTCTTTATGAATAGCCGTACAGAACTGCAAACCATAATCACATGTTGCAGCAACAAGAGAAGAGTCTTTGGGTTCGACATAATAGCTATGTACAAAGTAAAAACGGCTATCTTGATCAATATCTTTCCACATTGGATGATTTGGATCTGCCTGATGGACTTGGTTCCAGCCCATATGAGGGACTTTTAAGCCGTCCATATCTGGAAAATGTTTTACCACACCTTCAAAAATACCCAGTGCTTGAGTGCCTGCATTTTCTTCTGACGATTCAAGCAAAGCTTGCATGCCAACACAAATGGCAAGTACCGGTTTATTAAACGCAGCATGGCGCACAACCTCATCAATACCTGCTTCATGCATCCCCTGCATACAATCACGCATTGCCCCTACACCTGGAAATACGATTTTATCTGCCTGAGCGATTAATTTTGGATCATTTGTGACATCTACAGTTGCGCCAACATGTTCGAGTGCTTTGGCTGCTGAATGAAGATTTCCCATGCCATAGTCAAGAAGGGCAATACGGGTCATTACAAGGTTCCTTTCGTCGATGCAACAGTATTTTCTGCACGCGGATCAACTTCACAGGCCATGCGAAGCGCACGTGCAAATGCTTTAAAAACACTTTCAATTTGGTGATGGCTATTTTTGCCTTTTAAATTGTCAATGTGCAAAGTCATTAAAGCGTGATTTACAAAGCCTTGGAAAAACTCGGAAAATAGATCCACATCAAAACTGCCGATACGGGCGCGTGTAAATGGGATATCCATCCATAAACCTGGGCGACCTGATAAATCAACCACGACACGGCTTAAAGCTTCATCAAGTGGTGCATAGAAATGACCATAACGTTTTAAGCCTTTTTTATCACCGAGTGCTTGCGCAAATGCTTGGCCTAGTGTGATTCCACAGTCTTCTACAGTATGGTGATCATCGATTTCTAAGTCGCCATCACAATGAATATCGATGTCAAATAAACCATGACGCTTGATTTGATCAACCATATGGTCTAAAAAGGGAACACCTGTATTGAGCGTGCCTTGACCAGTACCATCAAGATTCACACGAACTCGAATTTTAGTTTCGTTGGTGTTTCTTACCACTTCACTGATACGTTGCGCCATAGACACGTTCCTCAAAAAACGTCAAAAATTAAAAGTTTGATGTAAAGATATTTCGCTGTGACGAAAGTGACAGCATATTAGATTGCTCAGGAGGGTTAATCAATGCCTATTACCGTACATGCTAAAACTTCACTAGAAAATGAAGAAGTTCGCGATCAGCTTGAGCGATTATATGACACCAGTCCCGAGTTTGGGGATGGTCATGATGCCATAGAACAACTTGAGCAAAACTTGGCTCATTATACCTTACTTTATGTCGCAGAATTTAATACAAAGATTATTGGTGCGTTATGGTGTACTGGACAAGGTGAAAGTCGGACTTTGGAAAATATTGTGGTACATCCTGCTAACCGCGGACGCGGCGTTGCAGAGCGTTTGGTCGAAGAAGTTTGTCGTATCGAGGAAGAAAAGGGCATTAAAAACTTTGAGCCGGGCTGTGGAGCAATCCATCGTTGTTTAGCTCACTTAGGTAAAATCTAAGGTGATCTTGGATCTTTGACCAATTTAAGCAACCTGATCAGGTTGCTTTTTTATTTGGCTCTTTTTCCACAACTATAAAGTTAAGCTGATCTCAGTAGCATATTGCAGTCACGAGCAAAACACTTTGGGAAAAAATTAAATCGAGTTTGCAAAACTTAAAGCAAGGAGGAGTACCTTCGCTCAGCAAATTGAGCATGCCAAAATTTGCGTTCCAAAGCTGAAAAATGTATAAAAAACAGCCTTATTTAGAATAAATAGGCGGTTTTTGTTGTAAAAATAAACTATTGAATGATTTTAGTGATTTCAATGCTTGACGACTAAACCATTAAATTGTTTAATACGCCCCATCGGCGTGATAGCTCAGTAGGTAGAGCAACGGATTGAAAATCCGTGTGTCCCCAGTTCGATCCTGGGTCTCGCCACCATATTTAAAATCTTTGAGATTTCAATCCCTGATCCCATCAGGGATTTTTTTTTGGGTAAAAAATATTCGGTTGAATAAAAAAGTCATGATTTTTATTGACTATTGAACTGAGATACGGCTTAATACACCGCATCGGCGTGATAGCTCAGTAGGTAGAGCAACGGATTGAAAATCCGTGTGTCCCCAGTTCGATCCTGGGTCTCGCCACCATATTTGAAAAACCTCAAACATTGTTTGGGGTTTTTTATCGTCTGCTTTTTATCATCAATTAAAAAATTGATACTTATCATTAGAACAGCATGCCATTTTGAATGCGTAAATTGAACCCATTGTCTTACAAAATATCTTGCCATGGACTATAAATATCGTAAGATAAACCTTTGGTAAGTGAAATAGATTGTTATAAGAACAATGAAAGATTTATTTTCATCAGGCAGCCAGCTTTATCAGCAAGCTCGACCGAGTTATCCGCAAGAAGTGGTTCAGGAAATTTTAAATCATGTTCCAGAGCGCGGTTTTGCTTGGGATTGTGGTGCGGGTTCAGGTCAATTTACTCAATTGCTTAGCCCTTATTTCGATCATGTTGTTGCAACGGATATGAGCGAAAAACAATTAAACCTTGCGCCTTATTTTGACAATGTCAGCTATCAAGTCCAGTCTGCTGAACAGACTTCATTTACAGCACAGAGTTTTGATTTGATTTCAGTGGCTCAGGCTATTCATTGGTTTGATTTTGATGGTTTTTATAAAGAAGTTGAACGCACATTAAAACCACAAGGTATTCTTGCTGTGATCGGTTATGGCTTAATTCATGTCGAAAATCCAGCCATCAATACCATGATTCAAAACTTATATGCTGAAAAACTAGATGGTTATTGGGATGCGGAGCGCCGTTATATCGATGAAGAATATAAAACCATTCCCTTTCCTTTTGATGAAATAAACGTTGCTGAGTTTAAGATGCAGTATCAGTGGTCCTCTGCACAACTGTTAAAGTATTTATCTACTTGGTCTGCAATTAAACACTATTGCGAAAGAAATCAGGATCATCCATTACTTGATCTAGCTGAAGCATTAACCAGCGAGCTTGCAGATTTGACCATCACATTCCCAGTTTTTTTAAGAGTGGGTAAAATTAAAAAATCAAAGAAAAAATGCTTTATGCACAAATAAAATAAGGATCGCATTTTATCTTTGATTACAACAGATATAGCTAACAATATACTTACTTATATATTATTTAAAAGTAAGATAAATCATGAAAGCTCCAGTTAAAATATTATCCATTGCTGTATGGCTATCGGCATTCAGTTCTACCGCTTTTGCAACGACAGGCTATTTTATGCATGGCTATGGGGTAAAAGCCCAAGGCAATGCAGGGACTTCAATCGCTCAATTTCAAGATGCATTAACGATTGCCAATAACCCAGCAGGCTTAAGCTGGATTGGTGATCGTATTGATGTCGGTGCAACCGTGTTTTCACCTGATCGTTCAGCTGAGATTACCGCGAATCAAATGCCACAAGCTTACCCCAACGCCAATGGTCGATATGATGGCAATGGACGCAAATACTTTGTACTCCCAGAGCTTGCATTCAACCATCAAATCAATGACCAAGTTGCTTTAGGTTTAGCAATATATGGGAATGGTGGAATGAATACGGGGTATAAAAATAATCCATTTGCAGCATTTGGCAACAGTGGAACAGCAGGAGTGGATTTAACCCAAGTTTTCATTACTCCAGCAGTTGCTTGGAAATATGCAGAAAATCAATCTATCGGCATTGCAACCAATATTCTCTACCAACGTTTTGAAGCACGGGGAATTGCTGGGTTTAGCGGATTTTCAGCCGATGCTTCAAATTTAAGCAATCGTGGTAAGGATTCTGCGACTGGCATTGGTGCACGTATTGGTTGGGCTGGAAAATTCTTTGATCAACGCTTAACCTTAGGCGCAAATTATTCTTCAAAAATTAATGCAGATCGCTTTGATCGATATCGTGGATTATTTGCTGAACGAGGTGACTTTGATGTTCCTGAAAGTTATGGTGTGGGTGCAGCTGTCAACATCACACCTCAATTAACAGTGGCTGCGGATATACAACGAATTAACTATTCGGATGTGAAATCGGTAGGAAATCCTTTTGATCTTGCACAATTACAACAAGGTCATGCTTTTGGTACATTACAAGGGCCAGGATTTGGCTGGAATGATATTAATATCTATAAACTGGGTGTGTCTTATCAAGCCCATCCAAAACTCACACTAAGAGCCGGTTATAGTCATAATGATCAACCGATTCCAGACAGTGAAGTGTTTTTAAATATTCTTGCTCCTGGGGTAATTCAAGACCACCTCAGCGTGGGTGCAACTTGGAATGTCGATCAACATCAAGAAATCAGTATTGCCTATACACATGCCTTGGAAGATGAAGTAAAAGGCAAAATTTCCCCTGCTTTTGGTGGGGGTGAAGCGAAACTCAAAATGAGTCAGGATATTTTAGGGCTGTCGTATGGCTATAAATTCTAAGTTTTTCTGTCAATCGCCATGAAAGCAGATGGATTCGACAGATTTTTAATCTGAAATAAGACGTTTACCCAAACACACGACTTCGATTTCTTCATAGCCGAGTTGCTCATAAAAGCTTTGTACATCAATATTATCCTTACGGATTAACAGTTGCAGTTTGGGGCAACCTAATGCAACTAAACGCTTTTCAAGTTGTTGTATCAATGCCGTTGCAACACCATTACGTTGATCATGAGGATGGACAGCAAGATAATTGACCCAGCCCCGATGCCCATCATAGCCCCCCATAACCGTAGCGATCAATTGTTCATCTTTGACCGCCAATAGAAACAATCCGTCTTTTTGTGCGACTTTACGGAAGATATCAATTTCTGGGTTGTTCCAAGGACGGGTTAAATCGCAGACTTCCCACAGTGCGATGACTTCGTCTAAATCGGTTTCCTGAAACTGTCTGATAATAAACATAGAATTTTTATCTCTTGTTTTTTAAAACAATCTTTACAGCAGATTAATATAAAAAACCGCAGTTGATAAGTTTATTTTTTAGACAATGCGTAAATACTTTTTGCTGAGTTTGTTAACTTATAAAAACGTTATAGGCTGAGAATAGTGATTTTTTATTGATTGAAAGTGTGCATAATAATGGAGGCATAATTTAAAACAAAAAAGGAACTTCACGTGAATAAACAGGAATTTGATTATATTATTATCGGTGGTGGAAGCTCAGGCTGTGTGTTGGCTGGGCGTTTATCAGAAAACCCGCAAGTTTCTGTTTGTCTGCTTGAAGCTGGGGGCTCAGGAGAGGGTTGGAAAGTAGAAGTTCCTTGTGCAGCAGTGATTAGCATTCCAACCAAGATCAATAACTGGGCCTTTGAAACTGTACCGCAAAAGGGCTTAAATGGTCGTAAAGGTTATCAGCCTCGTGGAAAATGCTTAGGTGGTTCGTCGGCAATTAATGCCATGGTGTATATCCGTGGACATCGACAAGATTATGATGATTGGGCAGCCTTAGGCAATACCGGTTGGTCATATGATGAGGTTTTGCCTTATTTTATTAAGTCTGAAAATAACCAAAGAATTAAAAATCAATATCATGGCAATGCTGGACCACTTTCAGTTATTGATTTACGCAGTGATAATCCCTTACAGCAAAAATATATCGCAGCTGCCAAAGAGCAGGGTTATCGAATTCTGGATGACTTCAATGGAGAAGAGCAGGAAGGTTTAGGCGTTTATCAAGTGACCCATATCAATGGGGAGCGTTGTAGTTCTGCGCGGGCTTATTTATTTCCACATCGAGATCGTAAAAACTTAACGGTGGAAACCCATGCACAGACTCAGCGAATCTTGATTGAAAATGGCGTGGCTGTTGGGGTGGAATACAAGCAAGGCGGTCAGCTGAAACAAATCTTTGCACGTCGAGAAGTGTTATTGAGTGCGGGAGCGATGCAGTCGCCACAGATTCTGATGCTGTCAGGTGTTGGCGACCAACAAGAACTCGCGCAACACGGCATTGAGGTAAAACAACACTTGCCTGGTGTGGGTAAAAATTTTCACGATCATCCTGATTTTATTTTTGGTTATAAAGTCAGTGAAATTCAAGGCACCTTTGGATTATCTATTCCAGGTTCAATTGATTTATTTAAACAAATTGGACGTTATCGTAAAGAACGCCGTGGTTTGTTGACTACGAATTTTGCTGAATGTGGCGGCTTTATTAAAAGTTCAAATGAGCAAAGTCTACCGAATTTACAATTACATTTTGTGATTGCACTGGTGGATAACCATGCACGAACCATGCACACAGGGCATGGTATTTCTTGTCATGTCTGCCTTTTAAATCCAGTCAGTCGTGGGTCGATTAAGATAAGTGGGCCAAGTATCGATGATCCTTTATTGATTGATCCGAATTTTTATGGTGAAGAATCTGATTTAGAAGAAATGGTTAAAGGCTTTAAACTTACTCAGAAATTAATGCAATCTGATGCTTTTAAAAGCATGATTAAAGAAGATTTATTTACAGCCACGGTAAAAACAGATGAGGACATTCGCCAAGTTTTAAGAGATCGCTCAGATACCGTTTATCACCCTGTGGGAAGTTGTAAAATGGGGGTAGACGATATGGCTGTGGTTGATCCACGGTTACGCGTTTATGGTATTCAAAACCTGCGTGTGGTCGATGCGTCAATCATGCCAAAAGTGGTGAATGGCAATACCAATGCCCCTGCAATTATGATTGCAGAGAAAGCGGTTGAGATGATTAATCAGGACCAAGCTGGTGTGGCGTTTATTGAAAAGAAAGATAAAGTGCGTGTTGCAATCTGAGTCTTTAGATATTTAAAAAATCAGTGGGTGGGCATTCAAACCCAAATAAGCCCATAAAAAAAACGCCCTGAAGGGCGTTTTTACTTTTTACATCAGATTTAAAATCTTATGCAGATTTTTTAGCTTGATCTTCTAAAGAAGCAAGCATATGGCCTGTTTCTTCAAAGTTATAGTGCCAAGAAAGTGCTTCGCGAAGAATATGCGGTGTTTGACCACCTTTTTCACATGCACGATCAAAGTAATCATTCAATGCATCACGATACATTGGGTGAGCACAGTTATTGATGACTGCACGAGCACGTTCACGAGGCGCTAAACCACGTAAGTCAGCAAGACCTTGTTCAGTCACAAGAATATCAACATCATGCTCAGCATGGTCGATATGTGAAGCAAATGGAACAACAGAAGAGATGTCGCCACCTTTTGCAATTGATTTGGTCACGAAGATTGCTAAATGTGCATTACGTGCGAAATCACCTGAACCACCGATACCATTCATCATCTTGGTACCACACACATGGGTCGAGTTGACGTTGCCGTAAATATCGAACTCAAGTGCAGTATTGATCCCGATGATGCCTAAGCGGCGAACCAATTCAGGATGGTTTGAAATCTCTTGTGGACGTAGAACCAGTTTGTCTTTGTATTGTTCTAGGTTGTTAAATACTTTTTCGCCATATTTAGCAGAAAGGGTAATTGATGAACCTGAAGCAAACTTCATTTTACCCGCATCAATCAATTCGAAAGTACAGTCTTGCAGTACTTCTGAATACATCACCAAATCTTCAAAGTTAGAATCTTTAAGACCGGTTAATACCGCATTGGCAATCGAACCGATGCCCGCTTGTAAAGGACCAAGATTCGAAGGTAAACGACCTTCTTCAACTTCTTTTTCAAAGAATGCGATTAAGTGGTTGGCAATACCTTGAGTTTCATCATCTGGTAGTGTCACTGTTGATGGAGAATCATGATATTCGTTGTTAATTACGATACCCACGATTTTTGCAGGATCAATATTAATTGCAGGTGTACCAATACGTTGATCAACATGTGTCAAAGGAATTGCTTGACGTGTTGGACGGTAAGTTGGGATATAAATATCGTGTAAGCCTTCAAAAGCAGGGCTTAAGTTGGTGTTGATTTCAACAATCACTTTTTCAGCAAAAATTGCAAAGCTTGCAGAGTTACCCACAGATGTTGTTGGAATGATGCCACCATCTTCAGTAATCGCAATCGCTTCAATCACCGCAACATCAGGTTTTTTCAACTGAAGGTTACGCATTTGCTCAACAGTTTCAGACAAATGCTGATCGATGAACATCACTTCACCGTTGTTGATGGCTTTACGTAAAGTGTTATCGACTTGGAATGGTAAACGACGCGCAAGTACACCAGCTTCAGTTAATTGTTTGTCTAGGTCATTACCTAAACTTGCACCTGTGATTAAAGTAATCTTCAACGGATTCACTTTGGCTTGTTTTACCAGCGCTAAAGGTACAGCTTTTGCTTCACCTGCACGAGTAAATCCACTCATCCCCACAGTCATCCCATCTTGGATAAAAGTTGCAGCTTGTTCTGCGCTCATGACTTTGTCATGGAGAGATGCTAAACGAATACGATCTAAAGACATGGTTTACGCTCAATTCTTGTTCAAAACTAGACGGATTGTACCGCCCTCAAACTGAATTGTGCATGCCTCTAATGCTAAGGTCTAATTTTTTCAATAAATGCAGGTATAAATTCTGATGATGGTTTTTAAGTTATTATTTATTAATAAAATAATGATGGCTGTTTGTTAAATAAACAAAGTTAAGTGTTGGTTTATTGAGCAATCACTAAAAGTGATCACTCAAACTTTGTTTGATTTTTTGAATTGGATTTGTAGGTGTCGGTTCTTCCTCAACTTTTATTGAAGTTGGTAGTGAAATGATGGCTTGTAGCCCGCCTTCAGGACGGTTGGAAATCAACAGTTCACCTTGATGAATATCGACAATTCGTTTGACGATGGCCAAACCTAAACCACTCCCTTGCACCGTACGTGCAGCATCACCACGGACAAAAGGTTGCATAAGCCCTTCAATTTGGTCTTCGGGAATTCCTTCACCATTGTCTGCTACACAGATTTTAATATGCTCATCTTCTACAAAAGCACTGAGTTCAATGGGTTCTGCACCATAGCGTTTTGAATTGTTGATGAGATTACCAATCAAACGTTTTAACGACAGTGAGCGAGCAGTAATGACGGGTAATTCTTGCGGCGTGAACTGAATATCTAAGGGTTTAAACTGAATGATCAGTTCTTGTAGCAAAGCATTGATATTGGTGTCTTGAAGCTCTTCATCTGAGCCATCACGCATATAGGAAATAAACTGGCTTAAAATGGCATCCATATCATCGACATCATAAATCAAACCTTCTTTTAAGAAGTCATCATCAGACATCATCTCTGCACTTAAACGGATCCGTGTTAGCGGTGTTCTTAAATCATGCGAGATACCTGCCAACATGATTTGGCGATCACGTTCAGTTTGTTCAAGTGTATAGATCATCTGGTTAAAAGCTTGGTTTACCTCACGGATTTCTTGTGGTCCATGATTGGTTTCCAAGTAGGGTGCTTTCCCTGTTTTACTGTAGCTATTCGCAGCATGTTGTAAGCGACGTAACGGGCGATTAAGCTGTCTGACCAGTGTCAGGATGATCGCCGCAGCAATCAGTGGAATACCCAATAACCAAGCTAAAATGAGTTCAGGACTATAGTTGGCATAGGTATTCAGAGGTTCACGGACCCAATTGCCATTCATTTCAGGGGTTTGGACCCAAATGCGCGGACTGGGTTTAAACTGGAAATAAACCGTCACATCTTTAATTTTTAATTCTTCTGCAAGCTGATTCTCAATACGATTGGTAAAGAAATCCGCAATAATTTTGTCTTTTACATTTGGGTATTCTTTGGGATCTGTAACATATTCGACCCCAACCCGTTGCTTTAACCATTCGTCAATATCGAGTTGGATCTCGTCATGGTAAATCTGCAAGCGCGGATTATTAACCATTTCCAGCTCAACCGCCAAAAAACGTGCATGCTGTTGAATTTCAGGTAAATAAAGTGTTTTCCAAAAAAACCACAATGACATAAATAGGCTAAAGAACACCACGAATACCACCAATACCGTAGTACGCATTGCTGCCGAACGCGGTTTAACTTTATCGAGGAAGCGTTCCCAAGGTGTACGTTTGCGTTCTTTGTAGCTGACAAAGTCGGTAAATTCTTGTGGGTCTATGGGTTCTAATTTCACAGGAGCATTCCAATCTGTGCGATATTGTTAATCTATGGATTTCAGTTTAAAGGATGGCAGATTTATCGCAATATTAAAAATGTTAGGTTACTCGGCTTTAACTTATTTATGGTCATAAATACTCAGATTTAAAATATTTAAACTCAACAAAATAAGAGACGCATGGCATTGAGATCACACCTTTTTTGTAGAATCGCCAAATATGCTTATATTTAAAATACCAGTGAAATCATCAGTAAAGCGTCGCTCTAGGGCAAAGCCATCAAGACTATTGTTTTGGATGAATAAATATGGATAAAAAAATACTGGTCACATGCAAAACCAAATATGTGACCAGTACTTTTGAAACTGATTCATGCTATCGAATCAAGATCTATTTATTCCGCACCATCTGGAACGAACACATAACCTACGCCCCAAACTGTTTGAATATAACGTGCACGTGCAGGGTTTTCTTCAATCAGACGACGTAAGCGAGAAACTTGAACATCGATTGAACGTTCCATAGCACCCCATTCACGACCACGTGCAAGATTCATCAGCTTGTCACGTGTTAATGGTTCACGTGGATGCTGAACTAATGCCTTCAAGACCGCAAACTCACCTGTGGTTAATGTGACCACTTGCCCTTCACGCGTCAGGGTACGTGTTGATAAATCTAAAGACCAAGGGCCGAAAGACACAACTTCTACGTTTTGACTTGGTGCACCTGGAACTTCACGAACCTGACGACGCAGTACGGCACGGATACGTGCTAATAACTCATTTGGATTAAATGGTTTTGGCAAATAATCATCCGCACCAGCTTCTAAGCCAGCAATACGGTCAGAGTCACTGCCTCGTGCGGTCAGCATAATGACAGGTGTATCTATATTTGATGAGCGTAAACGTCTACAAATACTTAAACCATCTTCTACAGGAAGCATAAAGTCTAAAACGATGAGTGAAAATAACTCACGTTGTAATAGGCGATCCATCTGCGTTGCGTCGTGGGCCGTTTTTACCACAAAGCCTTTATCTTCAAGGAAACGCTGTAAAAGGGTACGTAAACGCACATCATCATCGACCACTAAAATGCGTTCGACACGGTCAGTTTCGTTTTGTACGATATCTGTATTTTCAGCAGGTACAACCAAACTCATGATGTACTCCCTTAATGTTGTAAATTATAAATATTCGTCAATCTCAGTATACTGCCTAAGCTCTTGTTAAGACTATGTATCAAATTGCTCAAAAATACAATTTTCAGGCTGTTTTGAAACCAAAAAACAACATCTATAACGATTTGAGATGATTCTATGTTTATAAATAAAAAGATATACCATATGCAAATGAAAGTTTTATGTATTTTGACAATAAGTTTTGCTTTAAGTGCATGTATTAGCCGACTTTCCAGACCTGAAATCTTAGGACAAGTGATTGACCAATTTGACCAACCGATTGGTCAGGTCCAAGTCGGTGAAACGCAAACCGACATGCAAGGCAACTTTCGACTCAAGGAGCGACGCTATGCTGCATTTTTGCTGAAAGAAATCATGTATATGGAAGCACCACCAATATTTGTACAAGAACGTCTAAGTAAACAGGGTTATCAGCCGTGTGATTTGCAATATTTCAATTCTCATGGCGGTGGACAGCGCAAAGGTGCACAGTGGAAAGTTGGAAAAATTATTTTACAAAGCAATTTAAATACAGCAAAGCAGGATGAAATACCCGATTGCACTGTAGAAACTCAAGAAAAATGATCTTTTATCACTTTTTTCACTGCTAATTTGCAAAACAATTGTGGATTTTATGGTCTTGGTCTTTATAATCACTAACTTTTAGTCCTTATCCTTGTGGAATTAAACACGATGACTGACTTAGTTCAGCAGTTGGCAAGTGAACTTGCCGTACGTCCAAACCAAGTAGAAGCTGCCATTAAACTGATAGATGAAGGCTCTAGTGTTCCATTTATTGCACGTTACCGTAAAGAAGTAACGCAAGGCTTAGACGACATCCAATTACGCCAACTTGATACACGCCTTGTTTATCTACGTGATTTATTTGAACGCCGTGAAAAAGTAATCGAATCATTAAAAGAACAAAATAAGCTCTCTGATGACTTACTTGCTCGGGTCAATGGCGCTGAAACAAAAAATGCATTAGAAGAACTTTATGCACCGTACCGTCCAAAACGTACCAGTAAATCATTCAAAGCAAGAGAAGCCGGATTAGGGGAATTTGCTGAGAAAATTATCGCAGAGCAAATTGATCCGACTGAAGCTTTGGCTGGTTTTAGCCATGAAGAATACCCAGATGTTGAAAGCCAATTAGACGCGATTCAACACATCATCATTGATGACTGGGCACAAAATATTTCATTAACCACAGAACTTAAATCAACATTTGCCAAAACAGCGGTGTTAAAAAGTTTAGTGGCGTCTGATGAGAAAAAAGAAGTCGGTAAGAAATTCCGTGATTACTTTGATTTCTCTGAAAATTTAAATAAAGTGCCTTCGCATCGTTTATTGGCAATGCTACGTGGCCGCCAAGAAAATGTATTGGGACTTAAAGTTGATGGTGATGATCATGCACCACTTGCACGTATTGAAACTGAATACGCGCTTGAAAGTGTGCAACCACAAGCACGTCAAGATTTCTTAAAGCAAATCGCAAAGCTGTTTTGGTTAGGTAAAATTCGCCCAACGATAGAGCATTCTTTGTTGACTGAAAAGCGCCTTGCAGCTGAATCAGAAGCAATGGACGTGTTTGCAGAAAACTTACGTCATTTATTACTCTCTGCACCTGCAGGTTCACGTACAACTTTAGGTGTTGACCCTGGTATTCGTACAGGGGTGAAACTGGCGGTTGTTTCAAATTCAGGTGATGTGCTTGCACATAGCACGATTTATCCATTTGCACCCAAAGAAGATAAAGCCGGCTCGATTGCTGAACTTGCACGTCTTTGCCGTGAATTTAATGTGGATTTAATCGCGATTGGCAATGGTACTGCGAGTCGTGAAACTGAAGCTGTTGTTGCAGAAATGATGGCTGAAAATGCGGATCTTACATTAACGCGTGTTTCAGTAAGTGAAGCGGGCGCATCTGTTTACTCCGCATCAGAATTGGCTTCTGCTGAACTGCCTGAGCTTGATGTTGCGATTCGTGGCGCTGTTTCAATTGCACGTCGCTTACAAGATCCATTGGCTGAACTGGTAAAAATTGATCCTAAATCTATTGGTGTTGGTCAATATCAGCATGATGTGAATCAAACCAATTTGGCAAAAACATTGGATGCTGTGGTTGAAGACTGTGTGAATGCGGTAGGTGTAGATGTAAATACAGCCTCTCCAGCAATCTTGGGCTATATCGCAGGTTTAAATAAAGCCATTGCTCAACAAATTGTAGATTATCGTAAAGAAAATGGTCGTTTTGACAATCGTCAAGCATTGAAAAATGTACCACGTTTAGGCGAGCGTACCTTTGAGCAAGCTGCTGGTTTCTTACGTATTCAAGATGGTTCAGAACCTTTAGATGCATCATCTGTTCATCCTGAATCGTATGGTTTGGTCAACAAAATTGTTGAAGCAAAAGCGACTACAGTGAAAGATATCATTGGTAATACTGAAATTATTCGTCAAGTGAAAGCAGAAGATTTTGCGGACGACAAATTTGGTCTACCGACGATTCAAGATGTGTTAAGCGAGTTGGAAAAACCAGGTCGTGACCCCCGTCCAGAATTCCGTACAGCAAAATTCCGTGAAGATATCACTGAAGTCAGTCAATTGACTGAAGGAATGCAGCTTGAGGGTGTGATTACCAATGTGACTAACTTCGGTGCATTCGTCGATGTTGGTGTACATCAAGATGGTCTAATACATATTTCAGAACTTGCCAATGAATTTGTTTCTGATCCACATAAAGTGGTGAAACCAGGGCAAATCGTACAAGTACGTGTATTGACTGTAGATGCTGAGCGAAATCGTGTGAATTTATCGATGCGCCCAGAAGGTTCGGAAGCACCAGCTAAAGCACCACGTCAAAAGCGTGAGTTCAATAACAATGAACAACGTGGTGAGCGTAAGCCTCAGGGTAAACGTCCACAGCAAGGTCGTCCAAACCATGACAATAAAGACAAAGCACCACGTCATGACAAGAAACCACAAGCAGCTAAACCTCAAGAAAACAAAATTGGTGGTTTAGGTGCGTTGTTATTACAAGCAGGGATTAAAGGGTCTAAATAAGCCTTAATTTCTCAAAAAAAACCGCCGTAAGGCGGTTTTTTTATGGATTAGACAATTGCAGAAAGATCACAATCTTTTTTAAATGGACATGCTTCCCCAACCACAAGATTTTCAAGTAGATTTTGAATATTCTGTAATTGGAGAATTTTTTCACCAATGACACTGAGCTTGTCTTTTAAAATCATATGAAATTGTTCTGCTGGAATTTCATTAACGTTGACCAAGTCTAAAATCTGTTTAATTTCAGCCAAAGTAAAACCTAGATTTTTAGCGACTTGAATCAGTTGTAATTGCTGTAAGTCTTGTTTTGAATAATCCTTATAACCATTATTTCGTGTCAATGGGCGGATAAGATCAAGCTTTTCATAAAAACGAATGGTATCCCGACTGAGATTTAATTGCTCTGATAATTCACCGATTAACATCACTTGCTCCAAATTTTATGTATTTGCAAGAAACACTTGACTGTGGAGTGTACTCCATCCTTTAGCTTAAGTGCGAGCATATAAAGGGTGTATAAAGTGATGCAGAATAATCAAAGTGTAGAAAAAGTTGCCTTGGTGGTTGGTGCAACAGGGTTTATTGGTAAATTTCTTGTAGCGCGATTACTTCAAAGCAATGACCAAGTTTTTGCCTTGTGCCGTCGTCTCGATCAGCAAGAGCCGAGTTTGAGAATGTGGCTGGAAAAACAAGGAATAAACCATCAAAAATTATTCTGTCTACAAGGCGATGTTACCTTGCCTGATTTGGGTATTTCAGTTGAAGATTGGAAACGGCTTGCTGAGGTAAATTATTTATTTAATACCAGTGCATTATTTGCATGGAACCTTTCAATACAACAGGCAAGGGAAGTCAATGTTAAGGGCTTAATCAATTTACTTGAATGTGTGAACGAACATTGCCAATTGAAACGGGCAATTCATCTTTCTGGCTATATGTTGACACTCACTCAGCACTTACAGGATGCTGGAGTCTGTTTAGAAAATATCGAGAGTACGAATTGGAGGCAGGTGTACCAAAAACTGGGTGCTTATGAGGCTTCTAAAATTGAAGCTCATTTTGCGTGGGTGAAATGCGCTCAACAGTTGAACATTGACTGGACAGTGATTCATCCTGCAACAGTGGTAGGGGATGAAAATTCTGGTGAAATTGCAGACAACCAGCCAATTGCTCACCTGATTACCCAGCTTAAACAGGGTAAAATGACCGCAATTCCTGCAACCCCTCAGCATTATTTACCTTTGGTTTCCGTGACAATGTTGGTCAATGCGATATGCAAAGCATCACAGGATCAACTTGCAAGTCACCAAGCTATATTGATTACCAATCCCACTCAGATTTCTTTACAAGCGCTTATTCATAATGCAGCTCACAGATTAAATCTAAAAGCACCGCAATATTTCGTCTCGCTGAGCATTTTAAAAGTGATTTTAAAATGGAAGTGGCTTGCTCAAAAGCTGGATCTATCTACTGAGATGTTGAATTTCATCCGAACTGAGCAATTAAATATGGATCAGTTTTTAACATTAAATCAGAAATGGCAAATACCAGAAACCAATCTTAAACAGAGCATTGCACTGACTGCAGAATGGGTGGATCAGAATCATCAGATCTAGCAATAAATTGCCCATTTCAATAAATGGGCAATTTATGATTATCGTGTCGTATAACCACCATTGGCAAAAATAGTCTGACCTGTAATCCACCAACCCTCTGTCACTAAAAAGCGTACCAAAGGTTCAATATCTTCAATCTTGGTTAGACCACCCAGTGCAGAGGCAGATTTATGATAGGCCACCGCTTCAGGCGCTTCTTGACCATAGAAAAATGGCGTGTCCATTGGACCCGGTGCAACAGCAGTGACGGAAATACCGCGATCGCCGTACTCTTTCGATGCTGCACGTGTATAGTGCTCCACAGGTGCTTTTAAGCCTTCATAGGTTGAATACAATCCTGTATAGGCTGCTAAAAGACTGGTCACGATAGAACAAATTTTTCCACCATTGTTAAGATGTTTACCCGCAGACTGAATGAAGAAATAGGCAATTTTATTGTTAATGTCATTCATCGAATCAAACTCTTGTTCAGTTGTTTCAATCAATGGTTTTTTGAGTACTCGCCCTACGGTATTAATCGCGATATCGACACCACCAAAGATTTCTTTGGCTTTGATGAACAATGTTTCGATATTTTGAATATTGGAGAGGTCTGCTTGTATCAAGGTTGCATTAACGCCAAGTTGTTCAACGGCTTTGAGTGTTTCTTCTGCATCTCTTTGGGTTTCTAGGCTGTTGTAGTGAATAACAAGATTTGCACCTTGTTCTGCAAATTTACGTGCGATCAGACCACCTAGGTTTTTAGCGCCACCTGTAATAATCACTGTTTTGTCTTTTAAATTGTGCTGTGCCATTGTTATTTTCCAGTTTTGATAAATGATGCTGAAATTCTAAAAGCTATTTTTTATTCTAAATAGTGATTAGAATCGAATAGATTGTTTGAAAAAATTGAATAATAAATGGATAAAATTGAACGGCTAAAAATTTTTTGCTTAGTTGCAGAAAAGCATTCATTTGCCCAAGTTGCTAAAGCGCTGGATCTGCCACGTTCAACAATTACCTATGCAATACAAGGCTTAGAAAAAGAATATCAAGTATTGTTGTTTAATCGGACCACGCGAAAAGTTAACTTAACCAATGATGGGGTTCAGTTTCTTAAAGAAGTTCAACAATTGATTTTTCAGGCTGAAGGGCTGAATAAGTTTAAATTAAAAAACCGTCAATATAAGGGGCAAGTTAAAATTGGCTTACCATTAAGAATTGCAACACAATATCTTCTCCCTTATCTGCATGAATTTTATGCAAAATACCCCAATATTAAAGTCTCAATTTATAGCCACGATCATTATTCAGATTTAATTGAACAACGACTAGATTGTGTGCTTCGTGTTGGAAATGTGATGAATGAAAATCTAATTGTGAGACCCATCGCAAACGTTGATTTATATACGGTGGCTGCTCCAGAATATTTAAATACATTGGAGAACGCTCTAGAAACAGCGCCGTTAAATCAGCATATTATGATTGGTTATCAAATGAAAAATATAGATTCAGATTTTGGAAGTCTGGTATTTAAAGATAGCCAGATCAAACTTCCTTACCAACTTTCAGTTGAGGATACCGAAAGTTATTTACATGCGGGCTTGCAGGGGTTAGGAATTATTCAGATTCCAGCTTTTGATGCAATCCCGTTTATCGAGACCAAAAGATTAACTCGAATATTTGAGCAAGAAGCATGCTTAAAAATACCCATTAATTTTCTTTTTTTAGAAAGAAAATATCGACCCGTATATTTTCAATTCTTTATTGATTGGTTAGAGAATTTATTGAAACAGAAGCTTGCGAATCATACTGAGCTGTTGTCGTTTAAATCGTGAAAATTGTTGCTGAGTAAATAGCTTCGGTGCTCAAGGTGGGCTTAATAGATTGGTCAGGTAGTTTTGTTTAAGTGTTAATTGTTCAATGACCAGTTGTTCTGAGTCATGATTATTTTTGAGTAATTCAATATCCGCAATCGTTTGAGACAACAAGGCTTGAAAATCATCTGCTTGTAATACATGTTGAGAGAGGGTAATTGCATCTGTCTTAAAATCATAATTTAGACTAATTTTTTGCAGGAGGTTTAATGCAAAAGGCGGACAAAGTAGCGCATCAATGAAAAGATAGCTGAATTTTAAGTTGGACAAGTGTAGTTGTTTTCGTTGAATAAAAATCCAAGTGATATTGATCAGGTTAATCGCATAAATGCTCAGGATTAAAATTGCTAAATATAGATAACTGCTTTTATAAATCAATGCAATAGGTAATAAAACCAGTGTTAACACTGTATTTAAATAAATCATCGGCTGCAACGGTTTTAAGATCTTTTGTAGATTTAGAATAGCCCTGCTCTCTGCTTCAGTAACTTGTTGGTGGTCTTGATGATGGGTCAGTTGCCAGCGAACTTTAAAGCATAAATAATGTGGGCAAAATGGCTGAGGAATAATCAGAAATTTTTTGAAGATGCTGACGTGATTGACCAGCATCTGTGACTTAAACTTTGCGGTAAAACCGTTGAGAAGATAAAATTCATTATAGAAACAAAGTTTAGCCGAATCATAGAGATAAAATCCGACTAGACCCAAAATAATAAGATAATCAAATGCGATCATTATTCTTTATTTCTTTTAAAAATCTTCCCGATAAAACCAATGCAAGCAGCAACGCCAACAAGGATAAACTTCCAAGTCGCTGCAAAGAAAGCAGCAATGACCGCCCAAAAACCTTTTTTAGTCGCAACAGCGGCAGCACCACCTACCACTAAAGCAGCGAGACCATATTCGGCTACTTTGTCGCCTGCTTGGAATTCGGTATAACGTTCGCCTGAGTTATATTGGAAGCCTTTGATGGAGTTTTTAAAGGCCTGAATATTTCTATCTAGATTTTCAGGATCCGATACCAAGGTTGCACTCATCACACCGGTACGCCCCAGAAGACGTACGGTATAGTTAATGGTTTCCATATTATCTTCACCACGGACTTTTAATGCCCATTCAAGATGTTTAGATACAGGATCATATTTTGGAGGGACAGCCCAACTGTCTGTATAAAGTTTATCAAGTCCTAAACGCACTCGTTCAGCATTGGCTGCTTCATCATAAGATTTTAATTCTTTTAACAATGCATCAGCATCAATTTTCTCATCATCTTTGACGTAGCCTGACGGTTCAAAGTCAAAGGTCGCCCACCATGAATCATCCTCTGCGACGAGTACATTGGTGCTACCAGAAGTGAGATTACCAGTAAGCTCTAAAAATTTATCTGAATTTGAAATATCAAGAAAACCATCACCTTTGATTGTGTTTAGGGTGGCGACATCAGCAAGATTTTCCTTTTTGGGTCCAATTTGCCAATTCAGTTTGGAATATGGGCTTTCTTGCTGGGTTTGTGTACTTTGGTCAGGTGTCGTGCTTTGTTCTGTTGTGGTCGTTTCCGCATAACTATAAACAGGTATGAGAGTACTCGTGCTTAAACTTAGACAAAGCAAAACGGCATGAGTAACAGGTTGAAGCTTTAAGTTAAATTGTTTTTTTAACATGGCGGTCTCATTTTCTAATTGGTTATGTCTCTGATTATTTGAATAGCTTCGTGTTGTTAAATTTAAAATCAATGATTTTTTCTTTAATATTGAATGCGTGAAGTTATTCTTAGTGCTTAGTTTTTCTAATATTATTTTATTTATTCAAGATTTTCAATGTCTGTATTTGAACGGATAGTCTACTCAGTAAAATATCCGTTCAATGGCTTAAATTACCAATGCTCACCAGGGAACAAACGCGCATATGCTCTTTGTACCAGATTTAATTTTTGTGGCTCACCTACAGATGCAGTCGAACTTGGGAACAAGTTAAAGCCAATTGACATTAATTTGTTATTGATTCCAGGTGCAATTGAATACGTAATAGAAGCTAAACGGCCTAAGTTTGTCGCAACTTTCTTCGGACGTTTCACAATCGCATAAGCCACTAAATCTGCTGCTTGTTCAGGTGAAAGTGTTGGTACATATTTATAAATTTTAGTCGGTGCAATCATTGGCGTGCGAACTAAAGGCATATAAACTGAAGTAATCGCAATTTTATGAGAATGTACTTCCGCAGATAAACAACGGCTAAATGCATCTAATGCTGCTTTTGATGCAACATAAGCAGAGAAGCGAGTTGCGTTTGCCAACACACCAATTGAACTGATATTGATAATTTGACCGTCTTTACGAACCATCATTTGCGGTAAAATATTCAAGACTAAACGAACTGCGCCAAAGTAATTCAGCTGCATCGTACGTTCAAAATCATGGAAACGATCAACAGATTCATGTACCGCGCGGCGAATCGAGCGACCTGCGTTATTGATCAAAATATCAATATGATCAACAGAAGCAATGATTTGTTTAGACACTTCATCAATAGCATCCATATCGTTTAGGTCGCAAGGGAAAATATCAGCCTGCCCACCTTCAGCCTGAATTTCAGCTTGAACTTCTTTCAATGTTTCTTCAGTACGAGATACTAAAAGTACATGCGCGCCTGCCGCTGCGAGCTTTTTTGCAACCGTTAAACCGATACCACTAGATGCACCTGTGATTAGTGCAATTTTACCTTGAACCTTTTTTTGAAAAAGTTGCTCTAATTTTTGATTCATAGCTATTTTCCTGATTCTACTGGCATAAATATATGCTGTATTTTTTTGTTTCGGGTGATTGGGTCTTTGTTTAAAAGATGATCACTTTTGTTGGAAGGCAATAATATACAAAAAAAATAAAAATACTAGTATTAAGTGACTGAATTTATAAAATATTTTTAGAGTAAATACTCTATTATATTTTTACTTATTTCGTGATTTTTACCATATAAAAATGAGTATTAAAAGCAAAAAATCAATCTTACTGTATAAAACATAACCAAATAAATTCACTTGAAAATTTGAATATATTTTTAAGTAAACAGAGTTGATTTCAACTCTGTTTATAGATGGATATATGTAATATTTTTATCATGATTTATGAAAAAGCAAGCTCATCATATGCTTTTTTTAATTGTTCTTTGGCGTGGGTATGACCTTGATGTGCAGCTTGTTCAAGCCACTTTTCTGCATGACTATAACTTCGGTCTAACCCAAGTTGTCCATTTAAGTAGCTGAGTCCCATTTTATACTGAGCTTCTTGATCTCCACGCAAAGCAGCTCTTAAATAGCACCACATCGCATTACGATTTGCGATTTCATCTAAACTTAGATTTTGATCTTCAAAATGATGTGCTTGCGCTTTTTCGAGAGCAGCTTCGGAAGCATTCTGTTCAAATGCTCGACGAGATGTTGAATCTCCTAAAAAACGGTTAAAAATATGTACCAACATATACAACCTCCTTGCTAATCCATTAACAAAGTAAAAGAGACTGCTAATCACAAAAAAATGATTAGATATAATTAATCTAGCTGATTTTTTACACTTTGCAAATAGTTAAATGTAATTTGTCAATTGCGATTTTTACACATTTGTTAAAAAATACATTATTTAACAAACCAACAATTTTTATTTAAATGATTAAATCACGCACTGTAATTTTATTACATTGAGAAAATTTGCTATATTTAGGTTGTTTTTTGATTTCGGATAGAATCTGTGAAACGCTCAAGTGTTTTCATCACAGTCTTGCTTAGTTTGTTTATGTTCCAAAGTCTTTGGAATGTAGCGGCAGCTTTTTGTGATCATGAAAGCACTACACTTCCATCGCAAAGCCTGATGAGTCAGCATTTTGGACACCATAATGCACCTGATTGTACTCAGGATCAGCAGCAGCATCCGCAGCTATTGGATGTGTATGGGATAGATAAACCGATTTCAGATCCGTCCGCATTCAAACAATTATCAGCACATCAACATGATGTGCGTTCCAGTGATTTCCTCAATCATATAAATGATGATCATCGTGACCATTTGCCTTCCTTTGCGCATTTTATTGTGGTTGATGATCAGCAACAAACAGCGCAGCCTAAGTTTGTAGGCTACCCTGAATCTCGCTTTATTGGCTGGAATAATTTGTACCAGTCACCTGATCTATATTTGCCTAATCCTCCGCCTCTCTCATCCCCGCTATAAGGTGGGGTAGCCAAAAAGATTGCCCACCGCTAATGGTTTAATTTAGTGGGGCATTTTTATGTCAAAAGAAATACGTAATTTAGTACAAAAGCCTGTATTTGGTTTTAGGCCGTCTTTGCTCAGTGCACTGATGTTGAGTGTGATCTCATCTCTTAGTTGGGCAGACAACACATCTCAAGCATTAACCTTACAACAGGCAATTGCAAAAACTGAGCAATATCAGCAAACGCAAAATGTCTGGCAAACGCAGCAGCAAATTGCAACAGCGAACATTAAACAAGCAAAACTGTGGACAAATCCAGAGTTATCCGTATCGCAAACGGGTTTTGGTTCCAATCAAGATCAAGAGCTTTCAATTGGTGTTTCTCAACGATTGGATATTTTTGGTGAACGTAAGTCAGCACAGAGGTTGGCACAACTTTCAAAAGATCAAAGTGACTTAAATCAGCGGATTTATCAGGCTCAACTTGAATTGGCTGTGAAATACCAATGGTCACAGCTGGCGATTTTTGAGTTAGAACGCAACGTGGTCCAAGAGCAGCTCAACGTCAGTGAAGAAAATCTGAATGCGATTCAGAAGCGCTATCAAGCGGGGAGTGTGGCTCAGGTTGATGTAGATCGTGCCAGACTGAGTCATGCAGAAAATGCTCGCTTATACCGTCAAGCCGATTTGCAGGTGCAAGTTGCCAAGCAGCAATTGTCCAATCTTTGGGGAGATGCTGATAAATCGATTCGTATCGGTTTAAATCCTCAATCTTTATGGCCGTCTTCGACACACCAACAGGTGCAAGAATATCTCGAAGACAATCTTTTTGAAAAATCACGTCAGTTACAGGTGTTGCAAGCAAAAGCAACAGTGGCGCAACTCAAAGCTTCGGCAAGGCCTAATCCAACTGTGAATTTAGGCGTGAATCGTACTCGATCACCTGAAACCTCGACTGACAATGCTTTAGTTGTGGGGGTTTCTATCCCATTGAATATTTTCAACCGCCAGCAATATGGTGTGCAAATTGCGCAAGCAAAGCAGGATTTACTCAGCAGACAACAGGAATTTTATCTCCGCCAAAATGCTTTGCAGGTGGGAACCTTGTTGACTGAATTGCAAGGACTGGAAGTACAGTTTAAAGCAGTCGATGAGTCTCAGATTCCGCTTGCAGCTCAGGTTCAACGTAAAACTTTGCAGGGGTTTACTGTCGGTAAATTTGCCGTTAACGATGTGCAACTCGCAACGTTACAGCTGCAAGAAGTGCGTTTGAGAAAAGTGCAATTATTGAAAGATGGCTGGCAACGTGCCATTGAAGCGGAAAGTCTGAGTCTCGGTATTGAACCAAGTCAAATCATGGCAAAAGACGCTTTAGCACAGATCAATCAGAGTTTATGGCAGGACACACAAGCTTTACCAATCGTGGGTGGGGGAAAATAATATGCTGAATCAATTTAAATCTTTTAAACTTCAGAAAGGCAAAATTTCTCAACGCCTACTGATCATCATTACTATTGTGATGACTGCTCTTATTGCTATGGGTTTGTTCTTTTTATCTAAAAAAGCAAGTAGCAAAGATGCTGGTGAAAATGAAGCTGGGCATGCTGAAGAAGGGCATTCACATGAAGAAAATGCTAAGGGAACCACCAAAGACGGTGCGGAAGAAGCGAAGCACAGTGAAGAAGAGGGTGGCGAGAAAGAGAATGCTGAAGCCATTAGCTTGACCGCGCAACAGATCACTGAACAAGGAATCAAACTTGCTAAAGTAGAGATGGGGACCGTTATAAAATCGGCTTCTTATCCTGCAAAAGTCATGGTCAATACCGATCGTCAAGCACATGTATCACCTGCATTTAGTGGGCAGGTGGTTGCCGTCAATGTTGAGTTGGGACAGCGTGTGCAAAAAGGGCAGGCATTGGCGACCTTGGTGGTGCCTGATTTGGTTGATCAGCAGGCAAATTTACAGGTTGCACAAACAAGCTTAGAACTGGCACGTCAGGATTATGAACGAGAGCGCCAGTTATGGTCACAAGGTATTTCTGCCAAGCAGGATTATCAACGGGCTTACAATGCTTACAAGCAAGCACAGATTCAGGTACAAGCCACCAGATCCCGTTTATCTGCTTTTGGTGCCTCATCAAGCAGTAATGGTCGCTATGTTCTCACAGCACCAATTGCAGGCATTATCAGTAAAAAAGACTTGGTCATGGGTGAAAATGTACAGCTGGCCAGCCAGTTATTTATCATTGATCAACTGGATCAGCTATGGCTTGAATTTATTGTACCAAGTTCTGAGTTTTCAGCGATTGCACCCAATCAGCAGGTTGAATTTAAGTCACTGCAAACGGGGAATACCTTTAAAGCACAGATTCAAAGTTTAAATAGTGAAGCTGATGTGCAGACTGGACGTTTACAAGTGCGTGCCAAAGTGCTGTCAAATGCAGCTGAATTGCGCCCGAATTTGATGGTCAATGTTCAGTTACAACAGCAAGGCACTGCTCAAGCATTGCGTGTACTGAAAAGTGCCATACAGAAAGTTGAAGGAAAGGATATTGTTTTCGTTTCCAGTGAGCATGACAAGAAAATCGAGTTTACTCCACAACCTGTTGTACTGGGTCATGTATCTGGTGATGGTCAGTGGATTGAAGTGAAGTCTGGTCTGACTCAAGGGCAGCAATATGCAGCTCAGGGCAGCTTCTTGCTGAAATCTGAATTAGAAAAAGGAGAGGCGAGCCATGGGCATTAATGATTCTTCTGATTCTAAGTTAGATCTCGATGCGGATTCAGCATTACCTCAACCTGAAGGATTATTTGATCGACTGATTCAATTTTCGATTAAAAATGCCATTTGGGTTATGCTGTTTATTGTGGCATGGATTGGCGTAGGGATTTACGGTTATCAAAAATTACCGATTGATGCTGTACCCGATATTACCAATACCCAAGTACAAGTGAATACCCAAGCGGCTGGTTTTACCGCATTAGAAGTTGAACAAAGGATTACCTATCCCATCGAAACTGCGATGGCAGGTTTACCTAAGCTAGAGTTGACCCGTTCTATTTCCCGTTATGGTTTATCGCAAGTGACCATTATTTTTAAAGATGGGACGGATATTTATTGGGCACGACAACAGATTAATCAACGCTTACAAGAAGCCCAAACCGAACTGCCAGATGATATTGCACCGACAATGTCCCCTGTATCGACAGGGTTGGGTGAGATTTATCAATGGGTGATCAAGGCTGAGCCGAATGCGAAAAAACCTGATGGTACACCCTATACCGCAATGGATTTACGTGAAATTCAGGACTGGATTGTACGACCACAGCTACAACGTGTTCCCGGCGTTGCAGAGGTCAACTCGATTGGTGGCTTTAATAAAACTTATGTGGTCACACCTGATTTAAATCGTTTGCAACAATTACAAATCCCTGTCAGTGATCTACAAAACGCTTTAACTGGAAATAATGAAAACCGTGGTGCTGGTTTTATTGAAACCAATGGGCAGCAATTGACAGTACGTGTTCCAGGAACCTTAAACAATATTGAAGATATTCAAAATGTAAGTATTGGCAATAAAAATGGTTTTCCGATTAGAGTTGCAGATGTAGCGACTGTTTCAATTGGACATGATCTACGTACAGGTGGTGCAACTTACAATGGCGAGGAAACTGTACTCGGTATCGCCATGATGATGATGGGTGAAAATAGCCGTACTGTGGCGAAATCAGTAGATGCAAAAATCAAGGAAGTCCAGCAATCTTTACCGAAAGGTATTGTGATCCAAACCGTATATGACCGGACAGCTTTGGTCGAACGTGCGATTAGTACAGTACAGAAGAACCTTGTAGAAGGGGCAATTCTAGTTATTGTTATTCTGTTCCTATTTCTTGGTAATTTCCGTGCAGCGTTAATTACTGCATGTGTGATTCCGTTATCGATGCTGTTTACTTTGGCGGGTATGGCTGAGCAGAAAATTAGTGCCAATCTGATGAGCTTAGGCGCACTGGATTTCGGGATCATTGTGGATGGTGCGGTTGTTATTGTTGAAAACTGTATTCGACGACTGGCAGAGGCACAGCATGCAAAAGGCAGATTACTCTCACGAGCAGAACGTTTTAAAGAAGTTTTTCTTGCGGCTAAACAGGCACGTCGCCCTTTAATCTTTGGTCAATTAATTATTCTGGTGGTGTACTTACCTATTTTTGCCCTGTCTGGTGTTGAAGCAAAACTCTTCCATCCGATGGCTATGACGGTGGTATTGGCACTGGTGGGCGCAATCATTCTTTCGGTTACTTTTGTCCCTGCTGCAGTGGCTTTATTTGTTAATGGTGAAGTTAAAGAAACAGAAAGTCGCTGGATGCTGTGGTTAAAGCAAAAATATGAAAAACTACTCAATTTAGCCTATAACTTTAGAATGTTAGTCGTCACCCTTGCGGTGAGTATTCTGTTTTTAACGGGCGTGCTTGCCACACAAATTGGCAGTGAATTTGCACCGACCTTGAGTGAGGGCGATTTTGCAGTGCAACAAATGCGTTCGCCAAGTACTGGTCTAGAGCAGTCTTTACGTATGCAGGAGAATACTGAAAAGTTATTGCTCAAAGCGTTTCCAGAAATCAAAGCCATATTTGCCCGTACAGGGACGGCAGAAGTGGCAACAGATGTCATGCCACCTAATATTTCCGATGCTGTGGTGCTGTTAAAGCCACGTGATGAATGGAAGAATCCAAAGCAAACCATTGATGAGCTACGTCAACGTATGATTGCATTTCTTGGTACATTACCCGGAAATAATAGTGAGTTTTCTCAACCGATTGAGCTGCGTTTCAACGAATTAATTTCTGGTGTGCGAAGTGATGTGGGGATCAAGATTTTTGGCGATGATATGGAGGTGTTGAATCAGCAAGCCACTAAGATTGCACAACAAATCAAAGGGATTACTGGCGCAACTGCCGTCAATGTGGAACAGACTTCCGGCCTACCACTTTTAAATGTTGAAGTGAACAAAGCAGCGGCAGCGCAATATGGTCTGTCGGTGAGGGCGATTCAAGACTTGGTGGCAACCAGTGTTGGTGGGCAGAATGTTGGGCAAATCCTACAAGGTGACCGCCGTTTCGATTTTGTGATTCGTCTGGATGATGCTCAACGTACACCTGAGCATCTGGCCGTTTTACCTATTCAAACGCCAAATGGAGGTCTAATCCAACTTCAGGATGTGGCTAAAGTTGAAAATATCCTCGGTATTAATCAGGTCAGTCGTGAAAATGGTAAACGTCGTGTGGTCGTGACTGCCAATGTCGAAGGGCGCGATTTGGGCTCATTTGTCACCGAATTACAATCGACTTTGGCGAAACAGGAAATGCCTGCGGGTTATTGGTTGAGTTATGGTGGACAGTTTGAAAACCTAACCTCTGCGAAGGCACGTATGCAGCTGGTCGTTCCGCTGGCACTGATAACTATTTTTGTGTTGTTGATGGCCGTTTTCCATAACTTTAAGGAAAGTTTGCTGGTGTTTACCGGTGTGCCATTTGCGCTGTGTGGCGGTTTGATTGCACTGTGGCTTCGCGGTATACCATTGTCGATGTCTGCAGGTGTGGGCTTTATCGCGCTCTCAGGTGTAGCGGTATTAAATGGTTTGGTAATGTTGACCTTTATTAAGGAATTACGTCAACAACTCGATGTTTATCAGGCCACATGGCAAGGTGCAATTTTACGTTTAAGACCCGTATTGATGACGGCTTGTGTGGCATCGTTAGGTTTTGTGCCGATGGCATTGGCTACAGGGACAGGTGCGGAAGTTCAGCGTCCACTGGCAACCGTGGTGATTGGCGGCATCATGTCATCCACCTTACTGACTTTGGTGATTTTACCGGTGATTTATCGTTGGATGAATGAACGTAAAGTTAAAGCACAAACGGATGGTTGATCGTTAATTTAAAAATAACCTCACCGTTCTTAGCCAAGAAGGGTGAGGTATTGAAACTATAGAGACAGTTTATTATTGGCTGACAGGCAATACACCTAAACTAATGATGGTGTAATTTTGATTTACAGGTTGAGATGTTTTGTTAAATGCTTCACTGACTTCAAGCAGATATTGCCCTGAATAAGGAAAAGTGACTGTTGCTGAACCATCTTGAGCAACCGGAACTTTTTGTGCTTGTTTATCGGTTTGCCCTTGAGCACGGATGAGTAGTTCAGCATTTTTGAGTGCTTGTCCTGATTTTTTAATCAAGATTTGTACAGGTTGCTGCGCAGTAATGCTGTTGGGATGGGTTTTAAATTCGACTTGTATTGCAGCATCAGTGTTGTTTTGAATAGGTGACGTTTTTTCTTTAGAAATATAGCTTTGGATTGACCATTCTCGGTTAATGGTGATCGGTACAGGCGGTTTATTAAAGTCAGCAGGAATCACATATTCGCGTTCAGCGATCTTACCTGCTTTCTCAGCAGGGACATCAAAAAGCATTTTCCATTCTTTATTATGTTGGACATATTTGAGTGGGAAAGATGCTTTACTGAACAGGTGATAGGTGCCTGCTTGTGGTAAGGCTAAGTCAAACACTGTAGCCGATTTTAAAGTGCTTGCAGCTTCAACTTGTAACTTGCTCTGATCTGGTTGAATCACATTGAGCGCGGTTTGTTTCATGGCATGTTCTGCATTCAGTGCTTCTTCAGCATAGGATGCAATCACTGGGATTTGTGTATTTGTGGTGTTATAGCCCAGAGGTGCAACATAGGGTTCATGTGCATAACTATAAGAGCAAAGAAGTACAGAAAGGTAGAGGTATTTTTTCATTGTCGATATTCCATTAACAGGGGTATTTTAACTGTGGAAAATATAGTCGCTATTATATAGAAGAAACTTTATTATTGATAATAATAATTATTATCAATAATAAATAGAAAAAATATTCAATATTTTGATAAAACAAAATCAGAGGTATCAACATGAGTGAACAACAAGGGCATGATCATAGTCATGCTGTCGTCACAGAAGGAAATGTAAAAAAACTAACCTTTGCATTGGCATTAACCAGTACCTTTCTAATTGTTGAAGTGATTGCGGGTTTCATGACGCAAAGCTTGGCTTTATTGTCCGATGCCGCACATATGTTTACTGATGCTGCAGCATTGGCAATTGCATTGGTTGCCATCAAAATTGGTAAATTACCCGCAGATGATAAACGGACCTTTGGCTATCAGCGTTTTGAAATTTTAGCAGCGTTGTTTAATGCCATGATGTTGTTTGTGGTTGCAATTTATATTCTCTATGAGGCGTATCAGCGCTTTAGCCAACCTCCTGAAATTCAGAGTGTTGGTATGATGGTTGTGGCGGTTATCGGGCTGGTGATTAACCTTATTTCAATGAAGATTTTATTCTCCAGTTCAAAAGAAAGTCTCAATATAAAAGGTGCTTATCTGGAAGTATTGAGTGATGCACTCGGTTCCGTGGGTGTGGTTATTGGGGGCGCAATTATTTATTTCACTGGCTGGATGTGGGTGGATACGATTATTGCTGTACTGATCGGCTTTTGGGTTTTACCACGAACATGGGTTTTGCTAAAACAAAGTATCAATATCTTACTGGAAGGTGTGCCTGAGGAAATTGATATTGAAAAATTACGTAATGATCTTTTATCGGTTGAAGGTGTGGAAAGTATTCATCAACTTAAGGTCTGGGCGATTACATCTAAAAATGTCCATCTGACAGTGCATTTATTTGCACCAGCAGCGGATCGGAATCAATTGTACCAACAGGTCATGGAAATGCTCAGTCATCAACATGGGATTACTGAGATGACGCTACAAATTGAAGATAATGCGTGTATGGTGCATTCATATGAATCAGATGGGCATGATCACAGTAATGCTGATGATGACACACATACAGATGAAGCAAAAAACCATTCACATTAAGGTGAATGGTTTGATTTGAACATCAGGCAAAGCTGAAGGATTAGATTTGCCATTCATGATTGCAGTCACGGCACTTCCAGCTTTTATTGGCTTGCATAAATGACTGCATTGAGATTTTAAAATCAGGCAGATCACGCCAAAACATTACCCCTGCAATCACAGCTGCAATGAAGACCACGACGGTTGCAATTTGCAATGTTTGACCTGCGCCGTTGCTGAAAATCCACATCACAATACTAATGACAACCAATAACAATAAAATAAACAGTAATGGAATCAAAAATACCAAGCTTTTTGGAACAACAGGGCGTACAGCAGGTGTATTCCCATGGGTAACAGGCAAGATTTTTCGACTTTGGCACTTTGGGCATTGGTATTGCATGGTGGCTCCACATTTATAATCTAAGCATATTCTAATCGTTCTATTTTAGAATGCAAAAAAGACTGAATAGCAGCTTAAAAGCAAAATTTAGGCAATAAAAAACCCAAGTCACTATGCTTGGGTTTTTTACAAAGATGTCGCCATCTTGAATATGGCGTCCCTACGGGGATTCGAACCCCGGTTACCGCCGTGAAAGGGCGATGTCCTAGGCCTCTAGACGATAGGGACAAGTGAGGCAACACAGGTAAAACATTTGGTGGAGTCAAGGAGGATCGAACTCCTGACCTCTACAATGCCATTGTAGCGCTCTACCAACTGAGCTATAACCCCCAGTCTGTGTGAGCGCAATATTAGGGATATTGCGCTCACACGTCAACAGAAAATTTAATTAAGCTTCATCAACTGCATCATTTTTCGGCAATTTGATGCTTTCGTTCAGTTTTTCCCAAACTTTTGCTTCTTTTTTGCTCGGACCACCCACAATTTCAAGTGCATGACGTAAACGGGCAAAGGTTAAATCAGGGCCAATGGTGACCATCGATTGCATCACAGGGGTCGATGATGTTGAACCAGCAATTGCGATAAAGAATGCTGGCATGAAATCACGGAGTTTGATTTCCATTTGATTCGCCAAATCCATCAAGGTTTGGCTTACAGTATCGTTGTTCCAAGTAAACAAGCTTTCTAAACGCCAAATTGCAAATTGCAAGCTTTGACGAACTTGCTCTTCAGTCAACTTTTTGCTGACAAATTGCTCTTTGGTCAATGTTGGGAATTGATTGAAGTAAAAACCAGCCCAATTTACCGCTTCAGACAGTAAGTTAATACGTGGTTGAATGGCCGCAGCAATATCTTCTAGGGTTTGGCGATCAGATTTCCAAGCCAAAAGTGTATTTAACAGTTCAGCAGGGCTGAGGGCTTTAATCCATTGTCCATTGAGCCAGTTTAGTTTTTCAACATCAAAAATTGGACCACCCAAAGACACACGCTGGATATCAAAATGTTCAATCATTTCAGCCAAAGAGAATTTTTCTCTTTCATCTGGCATTGACCAACCCATACGGCCTAAATAGTTCAGTAAGGCTTCAGGTAATACACCGATGTCTTTGTAGTAGTTGATTGAGGTTGGATTTTTACGTTTAGACAATTTTGACTTGTCTGGGTTACGTAACAATGGCATATGGCACAATGTTGGCATGTCCCAACCAAAATATTGGTAGAGCAACTGGTGTTTTGGTGCAGATGGAATCCATTCTTCACCACGAATCACATGGGTGATTTCCATTAAATGGTCATCGACTACATTGGCTAAATGATAAGTTGGCAAACCATCTGTTTTGAGTAGGATTTGCATGTCGACTTGTGCCCAAGGGATCTCCACTTCGCCACGAAGTAAGTCATTGAATTGGCAAACGCCTTCTTCAGGGACTTTCATACGGATCACATGAGCTTCACCCGCAGCCAAACGCTGTTGTACCTCTTCTGGGGAAAGTTTTAAGCCACGACCGTCATAACCAGGGGTTTCACCACGGGCTTGTTGTTCAGCACGCATTTGATCAAGCTCTTCCGCCGTTGCGAAACAGTAAAAGGCATGACCCTTTTCAACAAGTTCTAAAGCATATTGTTTATAGATTCCCATTCGCTCAGATTGGCGATAAGGAGCATGAGGTCCGCCGATATCAGGCCCTTCTGACCAATTTAAACCTAACCATCGTAGTGAATCTAAAATCATTTTTTCAGATTCAGGGGTTGAACGGAGTTGGTCGGTATCTTCAATACGAAGAATGAATTCGCCACCATGTTGTTGTGCAAAGCATAAATTAAACAAGGCGATATAGGCAGTGCCTACATGCGGAAAACCAGTTGGAGAGGGTGCAATACGAGTACGGACTTTCATAACTAAATATTATTCAGAATGTAAATTGAAACTATTATAACGAAAAAGCCCAACTGCTTAAGGGTTAATTCACCAATAAACGATTGGGCTTCTAAATTCTTTTGAGGAGCGTAGAATTTATTTTTCTAAATCAAATTTTTACAAAGTATGCGGTTGGAATAAAGCTTGTACAAAACAAGAAAATTTCTGATGTTGTTCAGCTAAAAAGTTTTGTGAGGCTGTGGTTTTAATCGACGTTAAAACTTTAAGCTGATCTTTATCTGAGATCAGTTTATTCTCGCCACGCTTTTGTTGATTGAGCGCTTTTTCAATCGGTGATTGTTTATCTACCACAACAATTAACGATTGTATTGGCTTGGTCGTATCTTTAATTGCAGCAGTATGGCCTGTCTGTGCCATCACTGCGAGTCCTAGACTTAAGCCCAAGATCTTTAAATAAGAATCATTCATTCCATCGGCTCCCCTTGATGGTCAAATTTTTGTTCTTGAACATGGTTATTGTAGCAAAACAACTTACAAAAAGCATAACTACGTCACATTTTTTAATAATACTACACAAAAAATGTTTAAAAAACAATCATTGAAACGAAATGTAATATTTTAATTGATAACACATAAATGTGGATGAATCGTGAAGAATTCAAGTTTAGGTTAAATTGTGTAAAAAATATACCAAATAATTTACATGAGTAATACACATTTTTAGATATCTTAAATTATGAATAAGATAGTTAAAATATTTATAAGTGATTGATTGTTAAATTGAAATAATAAAAATATAGTGCTTCTAAATCATTAAAAACCGAGAAAGAAATGAAAAAACTACTGCTTTTAAGTGCGATCAGTTTAATCGTCACGGGGAATGCTTATGCAGCGAAAGAATTTTTAAATGTATCTTACGATCCTACCCGTGAATTTTATCAGGAATATAACAAGAGTTTTGGTCAATTTTGGAAATCAAAAACAGGCCAAGATATTGAATTTAAGCAGTCTCATGGCGGTTCTGGTAAGCAAGCACGTTCAGTGGTAGATGGTTTACAAGCAGATGTGGTGACACTGGCTTTGGCCAATGATATTGATGAAATTGTCAATGCGGGTTTGATTGAAAAAGGCTGGCAAAAAGAATTTCCAAATAATTCTGCACCCTACACATCTACCGTTGTTTTTTTAGTGCGTAAGGGCAATCCCAAAGCAATTAAAGATTGGAATGATTTGGTAAAACCTGGGGTTGAAATTATCACACCAAACCCTAAAACAGGCGGTGCACCGCGCTGGATTTATTTATCAGCGTGGGGCTATGCATTAAAACAACCGGGTGGCAATGATGCAAAAGCGCGTGAATTAGTCAAACAAATATATAAAAATGTCAAAGTGTTAGATTCAGGCGCACGTGGCTCGCTCACAACATTTGCGGATCGCGGTATTGGCGATGTTTTGTTGTCTTGGGAAAATGAAGCAATTTTGGCGACGTCTGGTCCAGATAAAGACAAATATCAAATTATTTATCCATCCATTTCAATCCTAGCTGAGCCTTCAGTCGCAATCGTCGATAAAGTGGTTGATAAAGATGGTAATCGTAATTTAGCAAAAGGCTATTTAAATTATCTTTATTCACCAGTTGGGCAGGACTTGGCAGCAAAATATAATTTCCGTCCGCGTAATGCCAAAGCTGCAGCCAAATATTCGGCAAAATTTCCAAAAATTAAACTCTTTACCATAGATCAAGTTTTTGGCGGCTGGGCAAAAGCGCAAAAAACCCATTTTGCCAATGGAGGGATTTACGATCAATTTACGGCTGAAAAGTAATTTGAATCAAATACAAACAAGTCCTCTTTGATCAAAGGGGGCTTTTTTTAGCTTTATGCATTTGTGATAAAGAAATAAATAAAACAGACAAAATATAAACCACAGCGATCTTGAGCGCTTTCATCAATTAAAACCATAGGTTGATTTTTAATCTGTGCTAAGTTTGCGGGTATTTCGCTTTTTGATTGAAGTTTATTCGCTTATTTCATATATTTAGAATAATTTTAGCGATGTTAGCACTCATAATATGAAAACTAATTTTAAAGCACTGATGAGTGCTGTGGTTATTGCGACGGGATTAACTGTTGCAACGACAGCAAGTTATGCTGCTGACCGTGAATTTTTAAATGTGTCTTATGATGCAACGCGTGAGTTTTATGATGAGTTTAATAAATCATTTGGCGCTTACTGGAAATCTCGTACAGGTAAGACTGTTGATTTTAAACAATCGCATGGTGGTTCGGGAAAACAAGCGCGTGCCGTGGTTGATGGCTTAAAAGGTGATGTGGTGACCTTGGCTTTGGCCAATGATATCAACGAAATTGTGAAATCAGGCCAAATTAACCCAGGTTGGGAAAAAGAATTTCCAAATAACTCAGCACCGTATACGTCTACCGTTGTGTTTTTAGTACGTAAAGGTAATCCTAAAGGCATCAAGGATTGGACAGATTTGACCAAACCTGGTGTACAAATCATTACCCCTAACCCTAAAACAGGCGGTTTACCACGCTGGATCTATCTCTCAGCTTGGGGCTATGCACTTAAACAACCGGGTGGTAATGATGCTAAAGCACGTGAGTTTGTTTCTAAAATGTACCATAACGTAAAAGTTATGGATCCAGCTGCGCGTGCATCGATGACCACATTTGCTGAACGTGGGATTGGTGATGTTTTACTGACTTGGGAAAATGAAGCCATGGTGAGTAAGAAAGCATCTGGCAATAAGTTTGATATAGTCTATCCATCGATGTCAATTTTGACTGAACCGTCAGTGGCAATTGTTGATAAAACAGTAGAGAAGAATGGCAATAAATGGTTAGCAACGGGTTATATTAACTATTTGTATTCTCCAATAGGTCAAGATATGGCAGCACGTCATTTCTATCGCCCGCGCAATGCAAAAATCTTAGCTAAATATTCCAATCAATTTCCTGAACTGAAAGCTTTTACCATTGATGAAGTCTTTGGTGGTTGGGCAAAAGCACAGCAAACTCACTTTGCCAATGGCGGTGTTTTTGATCAGATTTATAATAGCAAGCGCTAAGCATCCACTATTTTGATTGAATCAACCTCCTTTTTTAGGAGGTTTTTTCATTCTGTTATGAATCAGTTAGACTAATATTAAAGTAAACAAAAAATTGAGACGATGGATATTACGCTAAGACTTGCCACTGAAGATGATATTGAGGTTATTTTTGAAATACGAACATCAGTCAAAGAAAACCATTTGTCAAAACAACAACTGACTGAACTGGGTATCACTGAGTCAGTAATATTGGATTTAATTCAAAATACTTCGACTGTCTGGCTTGCTGAGCTGCAGCATCAAGTGTGTGGTTTTTCGATCGCAGATTTAACTGAGGGCAGCGTATTTGCCATGTTTGTCCACCCTGATTTTGAAGCCAAAGGTGTCGGAACTGCGCTTTTGAAAAAAGCAGAAGATTTATTATTTGAATCTTTTCAAGAAATTTGCTTGGAAACCGATCAAAAAAGTCGTGCTTTTGAATTTTATCTCCGACAAGGTTGGCGTGTTTCAGCGTATTTTGACAATGGTGATGTAAAAATGCTCAAGACACGATAACGCTTTGTCGCAGGATGGATGCGCTATTTTTTGTACTGAACTTTTATAAAAAGCACTTTAAAACGGTTTTCTCTATAAAAAGTAATATTTCCCTACAAAAAGTCGTTTGGAGCTTTGGCAAAACAAGGTAATAATGTGCAGTTACTTTTTTTGCTTAAACTGAAATCATAATTATGTCTCATATTTCTGTATTACTACATGAAACTGTCGATGCTTTACTTGCAGATCGCAATACAGGAATTTACGTGGATGGGACATTTGGACGTGGTGGACACACCCGTTTATTGTTGTCTAAATTAGATGAGCATTCAAAAGTTTATGCTTTTGATAAAGACCCACAAGCGTTAGAAGTGGCATATCAGTTAGAAAAAGAAGATCCTCGTTTTAAAATTATTCATGCCAGTTTTGCAGATTTACAACAAGAATTAAATCAATTAGATATTTATCAAGTCGATGGGATTATGGCAGATTTAGGGGTGTCATCACCACAGCTAGATCAAGCAGACCGTGGTTTTAGTTTTATGAAAGATGGACCACTTGATATGCGTATGGATAATTCTCAAGGACAAACAGCCGCAGATTGGCTAGTGGATGTAGACGAAGAACATTTGGCCAATGTAATTTTTCAATATGGTGAGGAACGTTATAGTCGTCGTATTGCACGTGCGATTAAGCAAGCAGGTTATATTGAAACCACTGGAAAATTAGCGGAAATTGTGAAAGTTGCGCATCCTAAGTGGGAAAAGAATAAACATGCTGCGACACGGACATTCCAAGCTATTCGTATTGAAATTAATAAAGAACTCGATGACGTACATACCTTTTTACCTCAAGCCGTAGATTTGTTAAAATCAAATGCACGTTTGGCCGTCATTAGTTTCCATTCACTTGAAGACCGAATTATTAAACAATTTATTCAAAAAGAATCAACGTTGCCAGAAGATGATGGCTGGGGATTACCGCAAAAAGTACAAGATACTCGTCGACTGAAAAAAGTTGACAGAGTCCGTGCCAGTGAGGAAGAAGTCAAAGCCAATCCTCGCTCACGTAGTGCTTGGCTTCGAGTTGCAGAACGCTTAGAACAAAAAGGCGCAGAATGAAACAAGAAATTATAGAAGAATCAAGTCATAAGCTGGCAATAAAAAAAGCGATTGTTTATGGCGTATTGGTTGTTGCAGTGTTGATCAGTGCCTTTATGGTGGTGTTGCAAGTCTTTGCTTATCGTCATGATTTTCGTGATTTAAATAGTTATATGCGTGAACGTGAAGATATCAATGCAGAATGGGGACGTTTGCTCATTGAACAACAAACATTTGGTGCAACTGCGCAAATAGGAACACGTGCCGTAACACAATTGAGAATGTATTCACCGCCAGCTGCGCAAACAGTTGTCATTTCATTACCAACTGAATCAGAGCAGAAGAAGTAAGGCATCTGTATGGCAGATAAGCAAACTAAACCGACTCGGCAGCCACGTAAAAAGCAGCCTTCCATTACCCAGAAAAGTACTGTATCGATAGATATGTGGCGCTTCTATTTAATGTGGGGCGTGGTGCTTTTATGTTTTGTCGGCTTGGTCGGACGTGCATTTTATGTGCAAGTGATTAATAAAGACTTTTTACAAAATAAAGCCAATGCCAACATTCTACGTTCTGAAACATTAAAAGCCATGCGTGGTGTGATTAGTGATCGTCATGGCGTGCCTTTGGCAATCAGTTCTCCAATCATGAAAGTGGTGATTGATCCACGTGAATATTTTGAGACTAAAAAACAGTTTGATACCATCACGGCTGAATTACAGAAGACACCCAACAGTCGTAAACTTAAACGCCAATTGCCTGATGAAAATTTAAATTTAGATGAATTGGCAGATGCGGTCGGTCTTGATCGTGCAGACTTAAAAAAACGTTTAAATGAACGTCCACGTTCTCGTTATTTGGTACTTAAAAAAGAAGTTCCGCCACCACAAGCAGATTTTATTACCCAGCATAAATTTGCTGGCGTTTATGCCGAGAAAACCTATAAACGTTATTATCCTCAGCCACAGCCCAATGCGCAAATTATTGGTCTCACCAATAGTGAAGGGACGGGGATTGAAGGTTTAGAGATGCAGTTAAACTCACGTCTGGCTGGTGAAGATGGTGAGCAAAAGATTTCTCGTGATAAACATGGTAACCGTATTACCACCCCTGAAGTTGTAAAAGAAGTGAAAGCAGGGGAGAATATCACCTTAAGTATTGACTCACGTTTGCAATATATTATGTATCGTGAGTTGACTGCGGTGGGTGTTGCCAATAATGCACGTTCTGCTTCTGCAATTGCTGTGGATGTAAAAACGGGCGAAATTCTGGCTATGGCGAGTTGGCCTTCTTATAATCCCAACGATAAAAATGGCTTAAGTAATAAAGATGCCATGCGTAACCGTGGTGCAATTGACATGTTTGAACCTGGTTCAACCATGAAACCTTTTACCATTGCAGCGGGTTTGGAAAGTGGCAAATATACCCCAAACTCGGTGATTAGTACCAGCCCAGGTTCGATGCGTTTAGGTTCCCATACCATTCGTGATACGCATAACTATGGTTCGTTGACCGTTACTGGTGTGATCATTAAATCCTCGAACGTCGGTTCGGCAAAAATTGCTTTGTCTTTACCAAAAGAAACCTTGCCAAGCTTCTTTAGAAAGGTTGGTTTTGGACAGCGTTCGGCGGTTAAATTCCCAGGTGAGAGTGGAGGTTTAGTGCTTCCACCTGAAAAGTTAAATTCTTCGCAAATTGGTACAATGGCTTATGGCTATGGTCTAAATGCTACGATTTTACAGTTGGCGCAAGGCTATGCAATGTTGGCCAATCATGGTGTGGAATATCCTTTAAGTCTCTATAAATTAAATGATCAGCCCAAAGGTAAACAGGTTTTAGCACCTAAAATTGCTGATGAAGTTTTGTTGATGTTAGAGCAAGTTACGATGCCTGGTGGTACTGCAAAACAAGCCAATATTCCCGGTTATCGCGTGGGTGGTAAAACAGGTACAGCACACAAGTTGCGCCCTGACCATAGAGGTTATTCCAATACTGAATACCGTGCTTTATTTGCCGGTGTGGCGCCGATTAGTGATCCTCGTTTGGCGGTTATTGTTGTAGTCGAAAATCCGCGTGGACAATACTATGGTGGTTTGGTCGCCGCTCCAGTGTTTGCTCGAATTATGCAAGAATCTTTACGTTTAATGAATGTGCCTTTAGATAAACCTCTTGAAACGGCTAAGGCCAAGCCATAGGTAAACTATAATGATTAATTTTCAAGATATTTATAAAGTTGATAATACAAAGGCTTGGATGTCTGAGTCATTTAATGGCTTTTCTCTAGATAGTCGTTATGTGCAACAAGGGCAAATTTTTATTGCTTTGACCAGTTATTCGCAACCAGAAAAAACCGCACAATTTGCTCAAATCGCTTTAGACAAAGGCGCATTGGCCATTATTAGTGAAACAGATTTAGGCTTTGAATCTGCATTGATCTGCCCAGATGTGCGTCAGTTGATGGGGCAATGGCAAAAACAATATTTACAAGCAACATCTCCTGTAAAAGCTGCGCGAATTCTTGCAGTCACAGGAACCAATGGTAAAACCACAATTTCACGCCTCGTTGCTGAATTACTGGCATTACAAAATAAAAAATGTGCAGTGATGGGAACTACGGGCAACGGGATTCTGCCAAACCTAGAAGCGTCTTCACATACCACTTTAGATGCGTTGCATTTACAAAATCTTCTGCATGATTTTGCTATGCAAGGTGCTGAATTCGCTTCAATTGAGGCAAGCTCGCATGGTTTGGAACAAGGTCGTTTAAATGGTTGTGATATTGAGATTGCTGCATATAGTAATCTAAGTCGAGATCATTTGGATTATCACGGTACGCTTGAAGCCTATGCTGAAGCGAAAGCGTTGCTGTTTAAATTTGCTGCGTTAAAAGTTGCAGTGATTAACATAGACGATGCGCATGCAGATCTAATGATGAATGCGGCAAGTAGTAATCTGTCTCATCCGAAAGTATTGACTTATTCAACCTCTAAAGCGGCTGATTACCAAGTATTTGGAATTAAATATAGCCTAGATGGGGCAACATTCCATCTCAAAACAGCCAAAGCTGAATTTACCGTGAATAGCCCATTGCTTGGGCATTTTAATATTGAAAATTTGGTGGCCAGTTTAATTGTTGCTGAACAAGCAGGTTTTGATTTAAAACAACTGATCGCAACCGTACCTAATTTGAAAGGTGCACCTGGACGTATGCAGGTGATTCGTGATCAGGATCGTCTGTTTGTGGTGGATTATGCACATACTCCAGACGCTTTAACTCAGGTTTTAAAAACCTTGAAACGCCATGTTGAAAATCAGCTTTGGGCTGTCTTTGGTTGTGGTGGTGATCGAGATCGCGGTAAACGCCCATTGATGACCAAAGCAGCTTTGGAACAAGCCAATCCCGTGATGATCACATCAGATAATCCACGTACAGAAAATCCTGAGCAAATTTTTGCCGATATGAAGCATGAAATTGATTTTAGCCAGCATGAGGTTCACGAAATTCGTGATCGCCGTGAAGCAATCAAATATGCAGTAAAGCATGCCCAATCAGGTGATATTGTTGTGATTGCCGGAAAAGGGCATGAAAATTATCAAGAAATTGATGGTGTTCGTCATTGGTTTGACGATGTCGTTGAAGTGCAATCGGCAATAGATGCACAACACCATAAACCCAATTCAGCTTATCCAGCTCATTAGGAATAAGAGATGCACACCTCTACCACCAGTACTGTGCCTTTGGAGCCATGGTCAGCAGCACAACTTGCTGAAGCAACTCAAGGTTATTGGTATTTAGATCAAGCACCACAAGGTGAAATTAAACGTATTTTGACTGATTCACGTCATGCTGAATTAGGTGATGCTTTTTTGGCGCTCAAAGGTGAGCGTTTTGATGCACATGATTTTGTTGCTCAAGTGGCTGCGAATGGCTGCCAAATTGCCATCGTGAGCCATCCTGTTGATGTAAATATCTGTCAACTTGTCGTGGCAGATACACGTTTGGCATTGGGGCATTTAGGAGCGTATCGTCGTGCTCAACATCCACAATTAAAAGTGATTGCACTTACAGGCAGTAGTGGCAAGACCACCACCAAAGAGATGTTGGGGAGTATTCTTTCACGTTTAGCCCCGACCTTGATTACACGTGGCAATTTAAATAATGATCTTGGTGTGCCAATGATGTTATTGGAGCTGCGTTCAGAGCATCAATATGCGGTGATGGAACTTGGTGCAAGCCATCAAGGTGAAATTGATTACACCTCAAATCTTGTGCAGCCACATGTTGCCGGTATTTTAAATATTGGAACTGCACATTTAGGCGAATTTGGTGGACGTGATGGAATTTGCCGTGCCAAATCTGAAATTTACCGTCATATTGATCAAGCTGGAACAGCAATTGTTCCTGCTCAGGATGATTTTACCGATACGATTCGTCAAGTGATAGACACTGAGCAAGTATTAAGTTTTGGTCAGGGTGGTGAAGTCTTTGCGACAGATGTTCAGTTACACGCACAGTCTGCAATCTTTACCCTTAATGCACCTCAAGGCGCAAGAACAGTCAATCTTCCTTTTGCAGGCGAACATAATGTCCATAATGCAGAAGCAGCAACTGCATTTGCCTTGGCGATTGGCGTTGATTTAGACGATATTGTGATCGGCTTGGAGTCGGCACAAGGTGCAAAAGGGCGTTTGAATTTTATTCATAAGCACAAGCACTTATTTATTGATGATACCTATAATGCCAACCCGACTTCAATGCGTGCAGCAGCTGAGGTACTTGCGCAACAGCAAGGGATCAAAGTGATGGTGATTGGCGATATTGGTGAACTGGGCGATACTGCTGCGCAGCAACACTATATGTTGGGTCGTGATCTGGTTTCAGTGGATGGGATCCAATTTGTTGTCGCGGTAGGAGAGTTTGCTCCTGCTACACAAGAAGGTGCGCGAAGCACTCAATATGGTAAAAAATTACAAGCTTTTCTTAGCCAAGAACAAGCTTTACCTTTATTGTTAAGTTTAATTGCAACACATCAACCACAGTCCATGAGTTTCCTGTTTAAAGGTTCTCGCTATACCCATATGGAAACGTTGATGGCTGATTTGATGGAGAAAGTTTAATGCTGTATTGGTTATTTCAACACTTGGCGGGTTATGAGAACGCGTTCCAAGTTGTTCGATACTTATCGTTACGAGCATTGCTCAGTGTACTGACTGCACTTGCGATTGGTTGGGCCTTGGGACCAGTCATGATCCGTAAATTACAAGCGCTCAAATATGGTCAGGCTGTCAGTTCATATGCACCTGAAAATCATGCCAAAAAAATGGGTACGCCAACAATGGGCGGGATTTTAATTCTGCTTTCAATCGGGATCAGTACCTTGCTTTGGGCAGATTTATCCAATCCTTATGTATGGATCGTCTTGGCTGTTATGGTGATCTTTGGTGCTGTAGGTTGGGCGGATGATTGGATTAAAGTCCGTTATAAAGACAATGCGGGTTTACCTGCCAAGAAGAAATTCTTTTGGACTTCGGTTGGCTCTTTGGGGGCGGGTATTGCGTTGTATATCATTGCAACTCAGCAAGACAGCCCTGTACATACAGCGAATATGCTGGATTTATTGATTCCATTTTTTAAAAATCTGAGTATTCCATTGTCTTCAATTCCATTGGGTATTGGCTTCATTATTTTTACCTATTTGGTAATCAATGGTGGGTCAAATGCAGTGAATTTGACAGATGGTTTAGATGGTCTGGCGATCATGCCGATTGTTTTGGTTGCTGCAGGTTTAGGTGTTTTTGCTTATTTGGCAGGTGATATACGCTTTGCCAATTATTTACATATTCCCTATGTAAAATATACCTCTGAGCTGGTGATTATTTGTGCTGCAATGATTGGAGCAGGCTTAGCATTTCTTTGGTATAACGCGCATCCTGCCCAAGTCTTTATGGGAGATGTTGGTGCATTATCATTAGGTGCAATGCTGGGCACTATCGCGGTAATGGTTCGTCAAGAGATCGTCTTTGCAATTATGGGCGGGGTCTTTGTCGTAGAAGCAATCTCGGTATTCTTGCAAATCGGATCATTACGTATGCGCAATAAACGTGTATTTCTTATGGCGCCGTTGCATCATCATTATGAGAAAAAAGGCTGGCGTGAGACTCAAGTGGTGATCCGTTTTTGGATTATCACAATTATGCTGGTAGTTTTAGGTCTAATGACATTAAAATTACGCTAAGCCAAAGTGATTTGAAAAGTCGGCATTTGCCGGCTTTTTTTATGGCCTAAAAATATCTTTTGGAGAATACAATGAATTTGTTGATGTGCCCTGTATGTCGTGAGGCATTGAGCCTATCGGATCGGACTTGGCGCTGTGTAAATAATCATAGTTATGATGTGGCAAAACAAGGCTATGTAAATTTACATGTAGTACAACATAAGCATAGTAAAAATCCAGGGGATACCCCTGAATCTGTACAAGCACGCCGTGGATTTTTAAGTGGTGGATTTTATGCACCTTTACAGCAAGCCGTGGTTGAGAAAATTCGTGAGTTACGGGTTGAAAACCTGCTGGATATCGGCTGTGGTGAAGGCTACTATACTGATGCAATGCAACATCAAGTGATGCAATGTATTGGGGTTGATATTGCAAAAAATGCAGTTCAGGTTGCTGCAAAACTCAATAAAGGTGTGACATGGATTGTGGGGACAGGAGCGACGCTACCTGTTTTGGATCATTCGATTGATTTGTGTACCAGCTTATTTAGCCCGATCCCAGAAGAAGAAATACTCCGAGTACTTAAGCCAAAGGCTTATTTGATGGTGGTAACACCTGCACCAGAGCATTTATATGGGATGCGTGAGGGTTTGTTTGATGAAGTTAAAGCCCATGAGCCGCAAAAGTTTGTTGAACAATTACAAGCATCTTTTGAGTTAATAGAGCAGCCGATTATCGAAACAACGTTTGAGTTGGATCAAGCACAACTCAAGAATCTAATTGCGATGACCCCTTATGCTTATAAAGCAAAATCTGAAAAGCGTTTAGTTTTGGAAGCACAAGTTAAAACGACGTTAAAGGCAGCCTTTCAAATTTATATTTTTCAGAAAAAATAATAAAAATTTAAGCCATAAAAAATGCCATCAATCGATGGCATTTTTTATAAAATAAAGGGTCTGTCGACAATTCGTCTATGTTTGCGACTACGTGTGTTTTTTAGGCGATACTAGGCGCGAAATACGAAATTTAGTCATTCTAAATGAGTAGTTCGTAACGACGTAGCGGCAAAAAACACGCTAGTCCCGAAGGGTTGTGGCTAAAATTATCTCAGTCTTCGTTATGAAACTCGAAAATAGTCTCGCTATTCTCTTCGTTTCATGCCTTGCCTGCTCAATTTTAACCTACAACGCAAGCCATTTATGAAATGTCAACAGACCCTAGATTATTGAACTTCATTAATCAAATTCTCAAGAGAATCACTTTCTCGTTTCGCACCGCCTTGATTCATTGCAGGCGGTGTTACTTTGTTCGGTTTGAGCGGTTGATCTGTACCTTCATCAGGCAAGTCTTCAAAGTCATTTGATGAATTACGTGATGGTGTAACAGGCGCAGGTTTAAAGATTGGACGTGCTAAAGGTGGTGATGAACCATAGCCTTCGTTTTGAGTCGCACCTTCAACTTGTGTTTGATTACGTTCTTCACGAGAAATTGGTGCTTTGGCATTTTTGTCAAAATGTACCCAAGCAGATGGTGTATCTTTTAAGGCTTTACCCATAAAACCAGTCCAAACTGGCAGTGCTGCGATCCCACCATATTCACGACGGCCGAGAGTTGAAGGCTGGTCAAAACCGACCCAAGCAATCGCAACTAATTTGCCGTTGAAGCCAGCAAACCACGCATCTTTAGCATCGTTGGTTGTTCCTGTTTTACCGCCAATGTCATCGCGACCAATTTTAAGTGCTGCACGACCAGTACCATGCACAATCACATCACGAAGAATATTTGCCATATCAAAAGCAGATTGTGATTTTAAAATCCGTTGTGCTTGACGATATTTACTTTGTTCTTCTTTGCTTAATGGGGTTTGAACCTCATCCACTGTAAGGTTTGTACCTTCAATGGCTTCGTCATCAGGGGTGGTTGCAGTATTGGCCACAGTTTCTTTTTGATTGATACATGGAATACACGCATATTCAGGCGCTGCTTCATAAATGGTTTTGCCATAAGCATCTTCAATACGACTGATGAAATGTGGTTGAATGCGATATCCACCATTGGCAATTGCGGCATAGCCTGTCGCCATTTGCACAGGAAGTACTTGTGGAGTACCAAGCGCGATCGTGAAATTACGCGGGATTTGATCTTCTTGTAGGCCAAAATCCATCAATAATTGGCGCGCACGTTCTACACCTACGCTTTGTAATAAACGCACAGAAACGGTATTACGAGATAAGTACAACGCACGACGCAAAGGAATCATGCCTAAATAACGGCCATCAGAGTTTTTAGGTGTCCAGCGACCAATAGTGATTGGACTGTCATTAACCATGGTGTAAGGGGTCATACCGCGTTCAAGCGCCAGTGCATAGATAAATGGCTTAATGGTTGAACCCGGTTGGCGCCAGCCTTGTATTGCGCGGTTAAATTTAGATTGGTAAAAGTTGTATCCACCCACCACTGCTTCAATTGAACCATCATTGGGGTTGATTGCAATCAGTTGACCTTGTGCTTTCGGGGTTTGAACCAATGACCACGCGGTTTTATTTTCATTGGGACGTAAACGGATAATATCTTTAACAGTTACAATCTGCGAAGCGCGGCTTGGTGCACCACCAACGGCATTGGCATTGATATATTTTCTTGCCCAAGACATACCTGACCAAGGTACAGTCACTGTTGAACCATCTTGCATTTTGGCATCAAAACTATTGCTGCCTACTTTGATGACTTCTGCAGGGTAGGTATTGGCATAAGGGATGAATTGTTTTAAAGGTTTATCATGTGCTTCAGCACCACGCCATCCATGACGACGATCATAATCTTCCAAGCCTTTTTGTACTGCATCTTCTGCATATTGTTGGCGTTGGCTGTTTACGGTTGTATAAACTTTATAACCTGAATCAATTGCTTGTTCACCAAACTTTTCAACTAGTTCAGAGCGAACCATTTCGCCTACATAGGGAAATCGATTACTTAAGCCGCGATCAGGCATACTCAAGTTAATTGGTTCAGCGACAGCTTTTTCGTATTCTGCTTGTTTAAGATAGCCGAGTTGTAACATACGACCTAGAATCCAGTTACGGCGTTCTAAGGCGCGTTCAGGATTCACTACAGGATTGTATTTTGACGGTGCTTTAGGTAAGCCTGCAATCATCGCCATTTGTGCGACACTGAGTTGATCTAAGCTTTTGTCATAATAAATTTTTGCAGCAGCAGCAATACCATAGGCATTTTTACCCAAAAAGATCTTATTGACATATAAAGATAAAATTTCTTCTTTGGAAAGATTTTGTTCTATTTTCCGTGCCAAAAAAACTTCAGTAAGTTTGCGCTTAAGTGTTCGTTCAGGGGATAGATAATAATTTTTAGCCACCTGCATGGTAATTGTTGAGCCGCCTGTTTGTACATTTGACCCAGTAACACTTTCACTCACGGCACGCCCTAAGCCTTTAAAGCTAATCCCGCTATGTTCGAAGAATGATGAATCTTCAGCAGCAAGGAAGGCGTGAATGAAATGCGGCGGGATCTGATTGTACTCAACAGGCACCGAAAGCTTGCCACCATATTCAGCGATCAGCTGATTATCGGCTGAATAAACTTGCAAAGGTTTAAGCAATGGCGCCTTTTTTAAAGAGCTCATTTCTGGTAGTGATGGGGCAATATATAGATACATTCCATAAAAGCCCATCGGAATTGCGACTAAAATAATGATAATCAGCAAAAAAAAGGGATGAATATAACCTGAACAAGATAGCTTTTTCATAACAAGTAAGTTTTAATAATAGCTAATGGCAAACTAATTGCGTTCAGTATAGCTTCTCATGTGATGGATTGTTAGATGGGATATTGTATCTGTAAAAAATTAAGACCAAATGCAGTCGGTTTGTGTTATTTATTGGGGATAAAAAAATAATAGGAAATCAATCGTGCTTAGACTATATCGTAAGCCAAATAAGGGGTTAATAGGAGTAGATATTAGTTCTACTACTGTAAAGATTTTAGAGCTCTCTGTTAAGAACGGTCGTTACTGGGTTGAAAGTTATGGATTAAGTCCACTGCTGGATGGGAGTGTTGTTGAGAAAAACATTCTTAATCCTGAAGCAGTTGCTGATGCGTTGGAAAGAGCAGTCAATATTGGCAATCCTCAATCGCAAAATGTCGCGGTTGCTGTACCTACATCTATGGTGATTCACAAAATCATCGAAATGGATGCAGATATGTCAGATGAGGAAAGAGAAGTTCAGATTCGAATGGATGCTGAACAATATATCCCTTTCCCACTGGATGAAGTTAGTCTAGATTTTGAAGTGTTAAAAGATAAGCTGGCAAATCCAAATCGAGTCAATGTGTTACTTGTTGCAACACGTGCAGAGAATATCGATTCTCGTGTTGAAGTTTTAGAAATCGCGGGCTTATCACCTAAAATCGCAGATGTAGAAAGTTATGCAATTGAGCGTGCTTTTGATGTCTTTTCCGATACCTTGCCAATTGGTGTAAATCTTGTGGGTATCCTAGATATTGGTCATACCATGACCACTTTGTCTGTGATGCAAAATGGCAAGATCATTTATACCCGAGAGCAAGTTTTTGGTGGCAAGCAGCTGACTCAAGATGTACAGAACCGTTATGGTTTGTCTTATGACGAAGCTGGTCGTGCCAAAAAAGATCGGACTTTACCTGACGATTTTGAAACAGAAGTCTTGATGCCGTTTTTAGAAGCAGTTGTACAACAAGCTGCTCGCTCATTACAGTTCTTCTTTTCATCTTCTCAGTTTAACGAGATCGACCATATTTTATTGGCGGGTGGTAATGCCAATATTCCTGGTTTGGCAAAATTATTACAACAAAAACTCGGTTATCGCGTCACGATTGCAAATCCTTTCTTGCAAATGGGGTTTTCACCACAAATTGACTTAAAAAAAATAGAAAATGATGCACCTTCTTTAATGGTTGCATGTGGTTTAGCTTTGAGGAGTTTTGATTAATGGCAAAGATTAACTTACTCCCTTGGCGTGATGAGCTAAGAGAACAGAAGAAGAAGCAATTCGTTGCGATATGTGTTGGGGTTGCACTGATTGGTTTAGTGACAGTGTTATTGGCGTGGTTCTATTTCGACCATAAGTTGCAAGATCAGGAGCAAGCCAATCAATTGGTGACCAGTACCAATCAAAATTTAGATACCCAATTAAAAACTTTAGATGGTTTACAAGAACGTCGTAATGCCATTATTGAACGTATGAAACTGATCCAAGGCTTACAAGGTCAGCGTCCTGTGATTGTTCGCCTCGTTGATGAGTTGGTTCGAATTGTCCCTGCACAAATGTACATCACAAAATTTAGTCGTGTGGGTGATAAATTTACCATTGAGGGCAAAGCTGAAAGTCCAAATACAGTTGCTGAATTGTTGCGTGGATTAGAGGCGTCTGAATGGTATCGAAATGCATTTATGAATTCATTCTTAGCTGCAGATGAAAATAAAAATAAAGTGCAGACTTCGGTGATCCCTCGTGTAGAAGAATCATATGGAAGTTTTGTTGTGACTGTAGATATCGGTGAAATAGCAGCGACTACAGATGGGGATACAACGAAAGCTGGACAAGTTCCAGCTGCTGGGGGTGCAAAATGAGTCGTGAAGATTTTGAGCAATTAGAATCATCTGTAAATGATGCTCCAAAAAAGAACAAGATGACTGTTGAGAAGTTTTTTCAACAGTTCAATACCTTGGATATGAATAACTATGGCAGTTGGCCTTTATCCGTTAAAGTCACCTGTTGGGTATTCTTGTTTTTTTTGGTGTGTGCAATTGGCTATTTTTTAGCAATTAGACCTAAATTAGATGCAATTGATCAAGCACGTACAGTTGAACAAAATTTATTAACTGAGTTTAAAGAAAAAGACTCTAAATTAAGAAACTTGCAGCAATATCAAGCACAATTGCAACAAATGGAAGCAAATTTTAATCAGCAATTAGAGCAACTTCCTAAAGAAACTGAAATTCCGAGTCTAGTTGAAGACATTAACGTGACAGGGGTAAGTTCTGGTTTGAAATTTAAAAATATCAAATTAGAACCAGAAGTGAAGCAGGAGTTCTTTATTGAGCAGCCGATCTCGATTGATGCAACAGGGGATTATCATTCATTTGGCAGTTTTGTCAGTAGTTTGGCTGCTTTACCACGTATTGTCACTTTGCATGATTTCACAATTACAGGAACACCTAGTCAAGACAATAAATCTGATGTGCCAGTGATTGACTATACAATTAAAGCAAAAACCTATCGTTATATTGGTGCTGATGAGCAGAAGATAAATAAATCTGCGAATGCTGTAGCACAGAAAACAACGACACCTCAGCAAGGAGGGAAGCCACAATGAAACAGCTCAGTAAAATAGTTTGTGGAATCTCATTTGCAATGCTGTTGGTGGGGTGCGATTCTCGTATTGATGCCGTTAACCAAGAAATGGCAAATATTAGAAATCAGCAACCATTGCCGATTGAACCTGCACCAGTATTTAATCCTGTACCAAGCTTTAATTATTCAGCTCAACAATTACGCAGCCCATTTTTGCCAAATTCATTGGCAAATGAATTGAAAATCATGTCAGGCAAGCGTGTCTACCCGAATTTTTCAAGACAACCACAGCCGCTTGAAAGCTATCCTTTAGAGTCGTTAACACTGAAAGGAAGTATGAAAGGAGCTGTTGGGCAAACAGTGGGTTTGATTCAAACACCTGATGGTGAGATTGAGCGAGTACAACTTGGCAACTACATGGGTATGAATCAAGGGCGAATTATTGAAATTACGCCGACCCGTATTGATTTATTGGAAATTGTTCCAGATGGTCGAGACGGTTATATAGAAAGACCACGGAGTCTAGTCCTAATCGGTCCAATAGATTAAAACGGAATAAAGGAATAAAAATGAAAAAGAGTTTGAAAAATATCTTTAACGGGGATGGTAAGTTTATGAATAGTCAACTTCGTCAATTTACTATGGCGGCAGTGTCAATTGCGATTATGCAGGTTGCAGCAGCGCAAACAACCATGACCAATATTGTACCGATGAAAATACCGGGGCAAGGTACAGAAATTCGTGTGATGTTTAATGGCTTACCGCCACAGCCTCAAGCCTATCAATTGGATAATCCATTTCGACTGATTTTAGACTTTGATCAGGCGAAGCAAACAATCAATCAATCATCCATTGCTGTGGCGAGTGAAGAAGCGTCGACTGTAGATATTGCGGCCGATGATCAACGTTCACGCTTAACAGTAAATTTAAAAAATAGTGGTTCTTTTACAACGCGTGTTGAAGGGAATACCTTTATTTTAAAGATTAACAATGCCAATCAAGCTGCTGCTTTACCGACTTATGCATCATCTGCATCTATACTGAATAAGCAAAATCAAGGCATCGCAGATATCGGTTTTCAGCGTGGCAATGCGGGTGAGGGACAGGTTATTGTAAATCTGTCTGGTGCAAATACACCTGTAGATGTGCAACAACAGGGCAGTAAAGTTGTTATTCGAACATTAGGGAATAAAATTCCAGCACATTTAATTCGTCGTTTAAATGTCAATGATTTTGCGACCCCAGTTTCTTCTGTGGATGCTTATAATGATGGTTCCAATGGTGTAATCACCATTCAATCTTCGGGGAGCTATGAATATATGGCTTTTCAAGCGGAAAATAAATTGACCGTGAGTTTAAAGCGCCCTGTAGAAAATAAAGTAAATCGTCCCAATGTGAGTCAATCTTATACGGGTAAGAAAATCTCACTGGATTTTCAAGATATTGAAGTACGCCGTGTGCTACAGCTGCTTGCTGATTTTACCAGTATTAATATGGTGGCTGCGGATTCAGTTCAAGGTAATATCACTTTACGTTTAAAAGATGTACCTTGGGATCAGGCCTTAGATATTATTTTAAAAACCAAAAATTTAGATAAGCGCCGTAATGGGAGTGTGATTTGGATTGCGCCTGTCACCGAGCTGATTAAAGCAGAAGAAGATGAAGCCAAAGCAATTGCACAAAGTGTAAAATTAGCACCAATTCAAACTGAATATATTCAGCTTAATTATGCAAAAGTTGCAGAAGTTCTTAAATTGTTACAGGACTCTAGAAACCCTAAAGGTGCGCAGACAAATAATACCAATAATACAGATTCTTTAGCTTTAGAAAGTCTACTGAGCTTAAGAGGAAGTGCGGTTGCAGATACAAGAACAAATACATTAATTATTAATGATACTGCAAATAATATTGATAAAATCCGTAAAATGATTGATCTATTGGATATTTCGGTAAAACAAGTCATGGTTGAAGCACGTATTGTTCGTGCTACGACAGATTTTACCAAAGAAATGGGGGTAAAGTGGGGCATTTTATCTCAAGGGATTACCAAGAATAATGATTTGCTGGTTGGTGGAAGTGATCAAACACTTTGGGATTTAAAAACCCCAGATAGTAATGGCAAATATACCATTACTCGCCCTGATAATTTAAATGTCGATCTTGGTGTGACGACTGCGGGTGCAAGTAAGATTGCATTTGGTTTAATTAGTATGTCTGATTTTATGTTAGACCTAGAATTATCTGCATTACAAGCTGATGGTTATGGGGAAGTGATTTCAACACCAAAAGTAATGACTGCCGATAAACAAAAAGCCAAAGTTGCTTCGGGTCAACAAATTCCATATCAGTCAACGCAAACGGCAGGAGGCAGTGCCGTTGCAACAACTGAATTTAAAGATGCTTTGCTCAGTTTGGATGTTACACCAAGCATTACTCCAGAAGGGAAAGTACAAATGCAGCTAAATGTCACAAGTGACTCAGCTGGCCAAATAGTGAATGGAAATGTGGCGATTAACAAGAATGAAATCAATACCAATGTCTTAGTCGATGATGGAGAAACCGTAGTATTAGGTGGCATTTTTGAACAAGAAACTAAAAACAGTCAGACCAAAGTTCCATTTTTAGGTGATATTCCTTATTTAGGACGATTATTTAGAAAAGATGTAAAGTCTGATAATAAACGAGAGTTACTAATCTTTGTGACACCAAGAATTGTTAATGACAGTCGTACCAGAAATCATTAATATACTTTCAATGAAAGCAATTCGATAGGTGACTCCTTGCCAAGCAAAGAGTTGGAAACCCTACCAAATATTTATTTGGTAGGGCCCATGGGAGCAGGAAAAACAACAGTTGGTCGGCATCTAGCGGAACTGTTAAGCCGTGAGTTTTTAGACAGCGATCATGAAATAGAAAGAAAAACTGGGGCATCTATTCCTTGGATTTTTGAAAAAGAAGGCGAACAAGGTTTCCGTACAAGAGAAACAATCGTGATTGATGAGCTCACATCAAAAAAAAATTTAGTGGTTGCAACAGGTGGTGGTGCTGTCACTCAAGCTATGAATCGAGAATATCTCAAACATAGAGGTATTGTGATTTATTTATATACCCCTGTAGAAATCCAATTATTACGTACACATCGAGATAAAAATCGTCCTTTATTACAAGTCGAGAATCCTGAGCAAAAGTTAAAGGATCTACTTAAAGCACGAGATCCACTTTATAGAGATGTTGCACATTATATTATTGAAACCAATCAGGGTGCTGCGCGAGATTTAGCGCTGAGAATATTGCAACTGATCGTTTCAAAAGAAATTATTTAGTCAGTAAATTATCATTCATTGTTATTTGGCAGAATCATGCAAACTTTACATGTTGAACTGGGTGAACGTCGTTATCCAATCTTTATTGGTAGTCATTTGAATCCTCAAGAATTACTTGAACCTTATATTCAGGGACATCAAGTGATGATTGTTACAAATACCACAGTTCAGCCTTTGTATTTGTCGCACTATGTTGAGGCGATTCAACAATTGGGTAAGCAGGTTAAAACATGTATTTTACCTGATGGTGAGAAATATAAAGATATCCAGCACCTCAATTTGATTTTTGATGCTTTACTTCAAGCTGGTTTTAATCGTGATTGTACGGTTTTGGCTTTAGGTGGTGGAGTGATTGGTGACATGGCAGGTTTTGCTTCCGCCTGTTTCCAGCGAGGCGTGTATTTCATCCAAGTTCCGACCACATTATTGTCTCAAGTGGATTCGAGTGTTGGTGGGAAAACCGGAATTAATCACCCTTTAGGCAAGAATATGATTGGTGCATTTCAGCAACCTCAAGTGGTTTTGGCTGATATGGCACAACTTAAAACCTTGCCTGAACGTGAGCTTTCAGCAGGTTTGGCTGAGGTGATTAAATATGCGTTACTGGGTGATTTAGACTTTTTAGCATGGTTAGAAGAGCATATGGATGGGCTGATTGCCCAAAATCCAGAATTATTGGCTGAAGCTGTTTATCGTTCTTGTGCGCATAAAGCAAGAATTGTGGCCAATGATGAGAAAGAGCAAGGTGAACGTGCTTTATTGAATTTAGGCCATACTTTTGGTCATACCATTGAATCGTATCTCGGTTATGGGGTGTGGTTGCATGGAGAAGCAATTGCAACGGGTATGGTGATGGCTGCTGATTTGTCTCAGCGTATGGGATGGATTTCATCCGATGATCTGGAACGTACAAAAAAAATCATACAACGTGCCCAATTACCTGTAGCATGTCCTAAAATTCCGCTCGATGAATTTTTGGCATATATGTCACATGATAAAAAAGTATTAAATGGTCAACTTCGTTTAATATTGATAAAACAACTCGGCCAAGCCATCATTACTAAAGATTTTGATGTTGAGTTGATGAAACAAGCGATTCTCGCGAATCAGATATAGAAAAGGTTAGTTCCAAATGGCAGCAATTCGTACAAATTGGCAAAATATTCGACAATATATTTGGTTGGTTGGTGGATTAATCTGTCTTTTGGTGGCACTGATTTTTTGGGCAGTGACCGACACCAAAGATCTGGTCACTGTAGTCAATCCGATTGAAGAGTCCCAAGTTCAAATTCAACCTGAAAAAGTTGCCGCAACATCGCATTTAGGCGCTTTGATGGATGAAGTACGTCCACTTGAAATGACCACACGTATTGTGACTGCGGGTAGCCATGATGCAGAATTTCGTGGTACAAAATTTTTTCAAGAAAATAAGAAAGCTTGGACCATAGAGCTATTTAAGACCTCAGATGAAGATGTCATCTTGGGCTTTTTACAGAAACAAGCGGATCGTAAAAATTTTATTTACTTCCGTTTAAGTGGTGAAGATCAAGCTGAGCAATATGTTTTAGCCTATGGTTTATTTAAAAGTGATGATCAGGCCAAGAGCCAGTTACAACAATTAAATCTAAAATTGCCTGCATCTATTCATCCTCAAGCGATCCAGTTTGAAAAATATAGTGCTTTAATTAATGATCTGGGCTCAGATGAAATGGCAAGTGCAAATAAACTCTATCAAGTAAAATTAAAATCTGCACCTTTACCTGTAGTTGATGAAACGCTATTGGCTCAAGCAAAATCGGCCTTGTCTTCTTTAACAGGTTCAGCTCCTGCAAATCAGACCACCAAAACCACAATTACCCGTCGTGATGCATCTGGCAATGTGGTAGATGTACAAAAGTCACAATCTCGTGCACAGCCTTCAAGCAACAATAAAGAAACCGGTGCTACTGCTGATAAAAAGCCAGCTGAGCATGAAGTCAGTGATCCATTTAATTAAAATTAGCTCTAAAATGAAGCAGAATTAATTATTTAATTTTATATTTGCACAAAAATGGTGCTATAAATGCCTTTATAAGACGCTTAGAATTTTAAAGAATATCTTTATTTCACTATCTTTTAGTGATTTGGTGAACAAAAATAAAATTTGGCATATTTTTTGCTTTATTGTTGCGCTAATTGAGTTGATTGTCCCTGTTTTGGAGCGAAATGATTCAGTTGGTGTGCGATTTAAGTCTGATTGAGTGCTTTATTTCAGTGCGGAAGTTGTAAAACAATCTTGCAATTAAAGTAAAAACAGACTGGTATTCGATTCTGACTCAGTGGTTTACTTGAGCTAAGAAAATACTTAAAAATCGTAATTGAGTGTTCGAATGTTTTTCGCCCTTTCATGGGCCTATGTAGAAAGAAGGGTACGCTATGCACATGCCATCGCCTAACACTGTAGCTCCCGCTCAAGGTTTATACCAACCGGATGAGTTTAAAGATAACTGTGGTTTCGGCTTGATTGCCCATATGCAGGGTGATGCGAGTCATGATTTAGTCAAGACCGCGATTCATAGTCTAAGCTGTATGACGCACCGTGGTGGTATTGCCGCAGATGGTAAGACCGGTGATGGTTGTGGCTTGCTCTTGGCTATGCCTAAAGCATTCTTCCGTGAAGAAGCAAAAAAGATCAGTGACATTACACTGAGTGAAATTTTTGCGGTCGGGACGATATTTTTAAATTTAGATCCAGCACTTGCGGCCCATGCAAAGCAAATTCTAACCCATGAAATTGAAGAAGAAGGCTGTCGTGTGATTGGTTGGCGTGTTGTTCCAACCAATAATGATGCCTTGGGTTCAATCGCAATGCAGTCTTTACCTGCATTTGAACAAATTTTTGTCAATTGCCCAATGGGTGTGACTGAGGTTGAATTTAACCGTAAGTTACTTATGGCACGTCGTCGTGCAGAACAACAATTAATAGCTGATCCCTATTTTTATGTGACTACACTGTGTTCTACAGTGATCACCTATAAAGGCTTAATGATGCCTGCATATATTGCAGAATTCTATACAGACCTTGCTGATGAACGTTTGGACTCACACATTGTTGTATTCCATCAACGTTTCTCGACCAATACTTTACCCCGTTGGCCATTGGCACAGCCGTTCCGTTATTTGGCACATAATGGTGAGATTAACACCATTACTGCAAACCGTAACTGGGCAGTGGCACGTACACCAAAATTTGAAAATCCATTATTGCCAGGTATTACTGAACTGAGTCCAATTGTAAACCGTACAGGCTCAGACTCATCAAGTATGGACAATATGCTTGAGTTGCTAGTTGGTGGCGGGATGGATTTATTCCGTGCATTACGCATGCTTGTTCCACCAGCGTGGCAAAACGTTGAAACATTAGATGCTGATTTACGTGCGTTTTATGAATTCAACTCTAAGCATATGGAAGCTTGGGACGGTCCTGCGGGTCTGGTGATCCAAGATGGTCGTCATGCAATTTGTATGTTAGACCGTAATGGCTTACGTCCGGCACGTTGGGTGATCACTAAAAATGGTTATATCACTCTGGCATCAGAAATTGGTGTGTGGGGTTACGAACCTGAAGATGTGATCTCTAAAGGCCGTGTAGGTCCTGGTCAAATTCTGGTGATTGATACATTGACTGGAAAATTGCTCGATACTAAAGATGTGAGCAATCATCTGAAAAAAATGCGTCCTTACCGTGAATGGTTACGTGAAAACTCAGTTCGCTTACAAGGTAGTCCAGAGCTTGAAGAATATTTATGTGATCAAGGCTTAAAAGGTGATGACCTTAAAGCGGCTCAAAAAATGTTTATGGTGACATTTGAAGAGCGTGATCAACTGCTTCGTCCAATCGCTGAAAGTGGACAGGAAGCTGTCGGTTCAATGGGTGATGATACACCAATGGCGGTATTGTCTCGTCAAGTACGTCATGTGACAGATTATTTCCGTCAACAATTTGCGCAAGTGACCAATCCACCGATTGACCCATTACGTGAATCAATCGTTATGTCATTGGAAACCTGCTTTGGTCGTGAGCAAAATGTATTTGAACAAGGTCCAGAGCATGCAGATCGTTTAATTGTATCGAGCCCTGTACTGTCAAACTCTAAAATGCATCAGATTCGTACCCTTGGTCGTAAAGGTTACGAAATTGCAGATATTGATTTGAATTATCCTGTAGCTGAAGGTCTTGAAGCCGCGATTTCACGTATTTGTGAAGAAGCTGCACAGGCGATTCGTGATGGTAAAACCTTATTGGTCATTTCAGATCGTAAAATCCGTGAAGGCTTTTTACCTGCAAATGCAGCAATGGTGACGGGTGCAATTCATCACTTCTTGATTAATGCTGGTTTACGTACCGATGCAAACATCATTGTTGAAACTGCACTTGCACGTGATGCACACCAGTTTGCCGTGATCTTAGGTTTTGGTGCAACTGCGATTTACCCTTATTTGGCTTATGATGTGATCAATGATTTGATTGCAAAAGGCGAATTATTGGGTGATCCAATTCACGCACAAGCGAACTTCCGCAAAGGTATTGATAAAGGTTTACTCAAAGTCCTCTCAAAAATGGGGATTTCAACAGTCGCATCTTATCGTGGTGGGCAGTTATTTGAAGCAGTCGGCTTATCTGAAGAAGTTGTCAGTAAGTGCTTTACAGGTGTGCCAAGCCGTATTAAAGGTGCAACATTCATTGACCTTGAAAATGACTTAAAAAAACTAGCAGATATTGCTTGGAAAGCACGTAAGCCAATTGAACAAGGTGGTTTGCTCAAGTTTGTCTTTGATAAGGAATACCACGCATTTAACCCTGATGTGATCAATGCGTTGCATAAATCAGTGCGTTCAGGCAATTATGCTGACTTTAAAGAATACGCAGAGTTGGTGAACACGCGTCCAATTGCGACGATTCGTGACTTATTAAAACTCAAAACTGATCATTCTATTCCATTAGAAGCAGTTGAATCAGTTGAAGAAATTCTGCCGCGTTTTGACTCTGCTGGTATGTCTTTAGGTGCATTGTCACCAGAGGCACATGAAGCCATTGCGATCGCAATGAATACGATCGGTGGTCGTTCAAACTCGGGTGAGGGCGGTGAAGATCCTGCACGTTATGGCACCATTCGTAACTCTAAAATTAAGCAAATTGCTTCAGGTCGTTTTGGTGTAACACCTGCATATTTAACATCTGCTGAAGTGTTACAGATCAAAGTAGCGCAAGGTGCAAAACCAGGTGAAGGCGGTCAGTTACCGGGCGGTAAAGTGAATGGCTTAATTGCGCGTTTACGTTACTCGGTTCCAGGTGTGACTTTGATTTCACCACCACCACACCATGATATTTATTCTATTGAAGATTTATCACAGCTAATCTTTGACTTGAAGCAAGTCAATCCACAAGCCATGGTGTCTGTGAAGTTAGTATCAGAGCCAGGGGTGGGAACAATTGCAGCAGGTGTTGCAAAAGCCTATGCAGATTTCATTACCATTTCTGGATATGACGGTGGTACAGCGGCTTCACCTTTATCCTCTATTCATCATGCGGGTTCACCATGGGAATTGGGTCTTTCAGAAGCGCATCAAGCACTTCGTGTCAATGACCTGCGTGGTAAAGTACGTGTACAAACTGATGGTGGTTTGAAAACAGGTTTAGATGTGGTTAAAGCTGCGATTTTAGGTGCGGAGAGCTTTGGTTTTGGTTCTACCCCAATGATCGCGCTTGGATGTAAATACCTGCGTATTTGTCACTTAAATAACTGTGCAACAGGTGTGGCAACTCAGCAAGATCATTTACGTCAAGAGCATTATATTGGCGAGCCAGAAATGCTGATTAATTTCTTCCACTTTATTGCGGAAGAAACACGTGAATGGTTGGCTGCTTTAGGTGTTGCATCATTGAAAGATTTGATCGGTCGTACTGATCTACTTGAGATGTTGCCAGGTGAAACGGATAAACATGCGCATTTAGATTTAAGTGCATTGTTAGAATCACACCCATCTGCGGAAGGCAAAGCGCAATATTGCCAAGTACAAGGCAATGAACCTTTTGATAAAGGTATTCTTGCTGAGAAAATGGTGGCAGAAATGCTACCTGCGATTGAAGCAAGTACCGGTGGTGAGTTCCATTTTACTGTGGGTAACTGTGACCGTTCAATTGGTGCGCGTCTTTCAGGTGAAATTGCCAAACGTTATGGCAACCTCAGTATGGAAGCACATCCTGTTAAAGTGAATTTAAAAGGAACTGCGGGTCAGTCATTGGGTGTTTGGAATGCGGGTGGTTTGCATATCAGCCTTGAAGGTGATGCAAACGACTATGTGGGCAAAGGTATGGCAGGTGGTCGAGTATCGATCTTCCCACCAAAAGGTTCACCATTCCAAACTCAAGAAACGGCAATTATCGGCAATACCTGTTTGTACGGTGCGACAGGCGGTAAATTATTTGCTGCGGGTACAGCGGGCGAGCGTTTTGCTGTACGTAACTCTGGCGCGTTTGCGGTCATTGAAGGTGCAGGCGACCATTGCTGTGAATATATGACAGGCGGTATCGTGACTGTACTGGGTAAAGTTGGACACAACTTTGGTGCAGGTATGACTGGTGGTTTTGCTTATGTACTTGACTTAGATAACGACTTTGTTGATTACTACAACCACGAATTGATTGAATTAAACCGTATTTCTACAGAAGCGATGGAAGAACATCAAGAATTCTTACTTCGTATCTTAGATGAACACATTGCTGAAACAGGTAGTGCTTGGGCGTACAAGATTCGCAACGAGTTTGATTTCTATAGCCGTAAATTCTGGCTGGTGAAACCAAAAGCGGCTAATTTACAAACGCTTTTGAAAACAACTCAAGCAGATCCACAATAATTCCACTACTCAAATTTTAGGTAGGTGTGGATAACTTCGCAGATATACACAAGCGAATGAAGTTATCCACGCTCACCCACGGAGAGAGACATGGCTGAACGCCTGAATAATGACTTTCAATTTCTGGATGTAGCACGCCAAGATCCAGAGAAAAAAGATATTAATGTCCGCAAAGCAGAGTTTGTGGAAATTTATAAACCTTTTACAGCGGAAGTTGCAGCAAACCAAACCCACCGTTGTTTAGGCTGTGGTAATCCATATTGTGAATGGAAATGTCCCGTACATAACTATATTCCAAACTGGTTAAAACTGATCGCAGAAGGACGTATTTTCCAAGCGGCTGAGCTTTGCCATCAAACCAATACCTTGCCAGAAGTATGTGGTCGGGTATGCCCACAAGACCGTTTATGCGAGGGTGCTTGTACCCTGAATGATGGTTTTGGTGCTGTGACCATTGGTAATGCCGAAAAATATATCAACGATACCGCCTTTGCTTTGGGCTGGCGTCCAGATATGTCATCGGTAAAATGGACCAACAAAAAAGTTGCCATTATTGGTGCAGGTCCTGCAGGTTTAGGTTGTGCAGATATTTTAGTTCGTAACGGGGTAAAACCTGTTGTATTTGACAAGCGTCCTGAAATTGGTGGATTGCTTACATTTGGTATTCCAGAATTCAAAATGGAAAAAGATGTGATGAAACGCCGCCGTGAAATTTTCACAGGTATGGGTGTTGAATTCCGCTTAAATACTGAAATTGGTACAGATATCACTATCGATCAATTGCTTGCAGACTATGATGCTGTATTTATGGGTATGGGAACCTATACCTATATGAAAGGTGGCTTTGCAGGTGAAGATTTTGATGGTGTTTATGATGCACTGGATTTCTTGATTGCAAATGTTAACCGTACACAAGGCTGGGAAAAAGATCCATCTGAATACATCAGTGTTCAGGGCAAAAAAGTCATCGTTTTAGGCGGTGGTGATACGGCAATGGACTGTAACCGTACTTCAATCCGTCAGGGTGCAGAGTCAGTAACTTGTGCTTACCGTCGTGATGAAGAAAATATGCCAGGTTCACGTCGTGAAGTGAAAAATGCGCGTGAAGAAGGGGTGGACTTCCAGTTCAACCGTCAGCCGATCGAAATCGTTGGTGAAAACGGTAAAGTGACGGGTGTAAAAGTTGTGACTACCCAGCTGGGTGACCCTGATAGCCGTGGTCGTCGTAGTCCTGAACCGATTCCAGGTTCTGAAGAAGTTTTACCCGCAGATGCGGTATTGCTGGCTTTTGGTTTCCGTACTAGCCCAGCAGAATGGTTTGCAGGTGCAAATATTGGGTTAGATGGTTCTGGCCGAGTCATTGCTGCTGAAAAACAACAATTTAAATTCCAAACCTCTAACCCAAAAATCTTTGCGGGCGGAGATATGGTACGTGGTTCTGATTTGGTGGTGACTGCAATCTGGGAAGGTCGTGAAGCTGCTGAAGGAATTTTGGATTATCTTGATGTTTAATTTTAGACATTAAATATTTCAACATCTATTTAAGAGCCCGCAGTCATGCGGGCTTTTTAATGCAACAAACTCAAAAAATTAATTTGAGTCAATCGTTTGCAGATAATGATTTAACTTTAAGCTATGTTGTTTTGCTCGAGTTCTGATTTCAGCATGTGTATGTCCTAAAACAGTTGAAATATCATATAAGAACACAGGTTTTAAATATTCCATTCCGGTATAAAGTGCTGATTTTTGAATTGGAGATAAAAAGTCCTCCAATAATGAATGTTGTTGTTCCGTATTAAAATTCTGCTCAGGTTGGCCAATGGTCATACTCAGCAAAAGCTTTTTATGTTTAAGCTTGTCTCCTTTGGAACCATAGGCGAATTGATAGGTAAATACCTGATCAAACCAAATTTTTAAAATGGCAGGTATACTGAACCAGTACATTGGACATTGTAAAATGATCAGCTCATGTCTTAATAGCGCGCTTTGCTCAGCAGCAATATCGATTTGATAATCTGGATATAAATCATGGATATGACGAATTTCTAAATCAGTTTGAGTTCTTGATAATTCATCGACAATGGTTTTATTTGCGACAGATTCAGTAAAACTGGGATGCGCTAAAATCAGTAATGCCATCTTGGTTTTTCCAACTATAAAAATTATAGTGAATATAAATATTATAGTTTTTATGTACAATGACTATCCATTTTGATAGCTGGCAGAAAAATGAATATTGAGCAAAACACCTGTGAAGTGACGTTTCACGATAAGACCTATCATTGCCCGATTAGTATGGCGATGGATTTAATCGGTGGGAAATGGAAAACCGTGATTCTTTATTATCTAAAGGAAGAGTCAAAACGCTTTAATCAACTTAAGCGTGATATGCCAGATATCACAGAAATGACCTTAAGTTTGCAACTCAAGCAATTGGAAAAGAATGGTTTTATTTCCAGAACCGTATTTGGTGACAAGCCTCCAGTCAAAGTGGTGTATGAATTAACTGCATTTGGTCAAACATTTATACCAGTACTGGATGCTTTATCTGCTTGGGCACATGGCTTTTCAGCGCAAAACTGATTCAAAGTGAAGGCGTTGAAAGATGCAGTTTTAATGCTCAAATCGGCTATGGAAAAGCGATGAAAAGTGCAATTTAGCAATAAAATTTGCCAATCACACTAAAGCAATAGTATGTTTTTTTAATACAAAAAAGTTCCTAGACGAATTCTGTTTGTTTGGGTTCTATAAAACACATGCTTTTTTGTTGAATATTTATATGACGTTGCAAGCATAAATATTTATAAATTGAGTTCTAATTTTGAATGGACCCTATGTGATTGTTTTAAAAATTAAAACACAACTCAGCCTGATTGAAAAATGTCATTTAAGTCAATAAAAGCATACTTATAAATCTCGATTTTAGGCTTTGTGTAAACGATAAAGCACTTTTTTGTGAAGATAAGAAACATACTTATTTTTAATAAGTTTAATTATATCAATAATTTATATTTTTAATTTTTTTATATTTTCAATTGAGTCATGTGTTTTTTTGAAAATGATATTTTAGGTCAACTGTGTGGATGATTCTGCAATATACAAATATTGAGATTGTGCCAATATAGCTTAAATTCAGACAAATGTAGGATTATCCTTATGTCAACAGTTCAAGCGACGGCAGAAAAATCATATTTAAATCGTCCTAAAGCTATTGGTATTAAAGTCCGTAAACCAAGCTTTAATCCAAAAGCAATTCGCAGACATTTTTTTGCCAATTCTCCTGTGATGTCACATTTATTGACTGCGCTTTCTTCAACATTTCCAATTGGTGAGCAGTTCTTTGTACATAGTGTGCGTAATGTACGTGACAAAATCACGGATGAAAAATTGCAAGCGCAAATTGCAGCATTTATTGGTCAAGAGGCCATGCACTCCAAAGCCCATACTGAATTCAATGATGCATGGCGCCGTGATGATTATAACTTAGACAGTTTTCAAGCATGGTTAGCACGTCGAGATGCACTAATTAAAAGTGTACATCCAAAATTACAACTTGCTGTTACCGCAGCTTTTGAGCATTTTACTGCATTATTGGGTGGCTATATTCTTCGTCATCCTGAAGTTTTAAGCACTCTGGATGATGATGCGGTGAAACTTTGGGTATGGCATGCAATCGAAGAAATTGAGCATCGTGCAGTGGCATTTGATGTATATCAGGCGATTTATAAAGATGATCGGACGCGTCGTATAGTGATGCGTAATGTGACTACGGGTTTTGCAAGTTTAACGTTTTATTCGGCTACCCGTTTGTTTATGCAAGACTGGAGAAAAAGTTTACCTAAAGTGCCGCAAAATATCTTTGGGGTATATATGATTTCTAAAATGCTGATTTCATTGATTCCTGAATATTTATCTTATTACAAATCTGACTTTCATCCGGATGAAATTGATTATTCGAAGATTGTGGCGTACTGGAAAGAAAAGCTGGCAGATGATTATGGAATGGAAAGTTTCCAAGAAGAAGTTCATCTGCCGTTATATAGTTAAGACAATGCTTTAGATCAAAGCGCCAATTTATAAGATTGGCTCTTTTATTTTTCTAGCTGACGTTGATGGATACTTTCTAAAGTATCGACCATAGTGCGGGTCATTTGGTCAATTTCATAATTGAGTTTGCCACCAATTTGGATATGTTTAAATGTCGTCAAACGTAAGGTTTCTGGGATTAAATCCACTGAAATTTCATTGGTTTTCCGATCCACGCGATTGACCGTCAAGCTGCAACCTTGCAGTCCAATAAAGCCTTTTTTAAAGAAGTATTTGATATTGTCATCTGGAATAACGATATCAATGTGTAGTGTTTCACCGGTATGAACCACATCTTTAATGGTTGCCATACCTTCGATATGCCCAAAAATATTATGCCCACCGTTTTCCATACCAGCTTTGATAGATCTTTCGATATTGACTTCATCACCAATTTTTAAAAATTGTAATGTGGTGAGAGACGTGGTCAGTGCTGAAACATCAAATGAGGCTGTATTTGCAACAGCATCAAAACTTGTTGCGGTTAGGCATGTACCATCGATCGCAACACTGGCACCAATAAAAACATCATTTAAAAAGCCATTTTCATTAGAAATATAAAGGGTTGTAAAGTTATCACCTTGTTGGATGTTTACAACTTTTTCTAAGCCTTGAACGATACCTGTATACATCGCTGATCTCTTTTATTTAGCTGATTTTTATTGTACAGATTTCATTGAAGAGGACTAGGGCTGAATTTTAGATTTATGTTGTATAGAAGATTCTAACATCATACTTAGATGACTTTTTAAAAGAGAATGAATATAGCAGTAAGGTTTGCCAAAGCTTATTTTATAGGGAAAAGTTTATATAGTTTGAGATAATGTATTTCAGACGATTTAAGCTTGATTGTGGCTTAAATTGGACTAAGTCAGTATGTACCTAGACTCAGTCCAATTTAATTTAGCCAACTAACCAATCAACAATCAGTCAGAAAATGAATTAAATCTTATCTTTAAACTGTTTTATGATCTTTTGACGTTGCCATGGTAAAGGACGATTAATTGCTTCAGGTACATCACCAGACGTTGAACGCAGACGTAAATGAATTGCTGCCTGAGCAATCAAGTTTGCAGATACTGGGGCTGTAATAAAGGCAAGCAGTGTGATCAATAACTCTGCAAAACCTAAACGACTGTTAAATGCTGCGTAAATCATTCCCGCGATTAAAAAGCTGCCTAAACCCAAGGTACTGGATTTTGTCGGTGCATGTAGACGCATAAATAAGTCTGGTAATTTGACCATACCTATGCCACCCACCAAAGTAAAAAATGCACCAACAATCAAGAAGAATGAAACGATGATTTCCATGACAATTTGCATATTATTTTCCATGTACTTTCTCCTTAATCAACCACATGACCCGTTGTAAAATAACGAGCCAGTGCAGCAGTTGAAACAAAGCCCAGCATTGCAACCAATAATGCGCCTTCAAACATTGAGGTGCTTGCCCAATAAATGCCAAGAATGACAACTAAGCAGGTTGCATTTAAAAACAATGTATCCAATGCCAGTAATCGATCTACGATAGAAGGGCCCATCACCAAACGGACCAAACATAACAACATGGAGATGGTCACTGCGAGCAGGCAAATACCAAGTGCATAAGGTAAAATACTCATGAACGTGCTCCTCGTTGCAGGTCAAAGATTTCGATTAAAGGAACTTCATAGCGGGCTTTAATCGCTTGAATTTCTGCGTCTACATCATCACAACTTAGTGCATGAACCAAAATATCACCACGTTCTTGATCAATCCCAGCACTGACTGTACCTGGTGTGGTGGTAATGATCATCGCCAATAACGTATTGACATGTTCATGGTCGGTTTCCAAAGGAACTCGAAACCATTTCGGGGTGAGATTTTTGGTTGGGCCTAAGACTTGTTTAGCAACTTTGATATTACTGACGATGATGTCCCATAGCACCACAAAAAATAATTGAATGGCGCTTTTCCAATGAATATTGGGCGTATGAATGATAAAGGGTTGAATCAGTTTAGGAATGATTAATCCCAAACTGATTGCCACAACAAAATCAAAGCTTTCAGCACTATGGTTCAACATCAGCCAACTCATTGCCACAATCACCGACACAAAAGGATGCGGTAAAATACGAGCGAATAATGATTTATTTTGCATTTATTGCTCCATTGGCTTGAGTTGAGCATTTTCAACATGTTGTTGCTGTTCTTGTCCCTGAATTTGGCGTTGCTTAAATTCAGAGATATGTTCACCTTTTAGGGTTTCTGGGCTAATGATATAGGGAATATAGTGTGCATTTGGATCAACCATTTCACCATTGTATTTTGTTTCAGGTACATAGTGCGGATCGAAAGGTTGTACACTGATGGTTTCACCATGCCCATCCAATTTTAAAATACGCTGTTGATAAAGTGATGCATCAGAAACTTGCAGCGCTGTTTTTTCAACATAATTTAAAATTGGAGCAGCACAAACGACATAGACAATCAGTCCTGCCAATAGCAGGTAAACGCTTTTGTCATTGCGTGCAGGAGCTTGCTCGGGTAAGTCTTGATAGGCTGTATAAGCCTCTTCTTTCGGGTTGTCCTCAGGTGTCGTCGCTCGCCAAAATAGGATAAATCCGACTCGTGTAAATGCCAGAATACTTAAAAAACTCACAATCAAGATAATCGCAATAATCCAGCCTTGTGCAGCCAAGTTTGCAGTTGCCTGTAAGATTAAGACTTTGCCTAAAAAACCACTAAATGGCGGTAAACCTGCCATCATCAAAGCGATAAGGAAGAATGTCATGGCAATGACTTTGTCTTGCTTCATCTTTGGTGCGACTTTGAGGTGATCTTTCATTGCACCACGTTGTGAAGTAATCCAACCACAGAGCAAATAGAACGAAGCGGCAATGATGGTACTGTGAACAAGATAATACAATCCAGCAGCCCATGCTGGTGTGTTAAACATGGCAATGGCAACTAAAATCGTTCCGACTGAGGATAACACCATAAAGCCAACAAAGCGGCGTAAGCGTTCAGCTGCGAGTGCACCGATCACACCATATAATGATGTGATTAAACCAATTGGCAATAAGTAGTTGCTAAAGATCGTTTGTCCAAGCTGATCATTAAAGACAGTACCATTGACCCGTAAAATTGCATACACACCCACTTTGGTCATGATGGTGAAAATAGCAGCAACAGGTGTCGCGGCAACAGCATAGGTTTTTGGCAACCAGAAACCCACAGGTAACATGGCTGCTTTGATGCCAAATACAACAAATAGAAGCAAACCACCTGCTATAGCAAGACGATGTTGATCATGTTCCAAGGTCGGTAATAAACGACCAACATCGGCCATGTTCAAACTGCCCACACTGCCATAAATCATACCTAAACCGATGAGGAATAGGGCAGAAGCCAGTAAGTTGATGGTGACGTAGTGAATACCTAATTGGAAACGGGCTTTGCCTTGACCATGTAACAGCAAGACATAAGATGCCATCAGTAATATTTCAAAGAATACAAATAGGTTAAATAAGTCACCTGTTAAGAATGCACCAGTCAGACCCATTAAAAGAAGATGGAACATGGCATGAAAATAACGCCCACGTTCATCCCATTCTTTGCTGGCAAACCACAATACAGGCGCGGCAAGTGTGTAGGTGAGAACCAGCATTAATGCGGATAAACGATCCAGTACCAAGACAATCCCAAATGGTGCAGACCATTCAGCAAGTTGATAAACAAAGATTTTCCCGGTATTGGCTTGAATCAGGTAAGCAATCGCAGTGGCGAGTCCAAGCATAACCGAGATTAAGCTAATACCACGGCGCCAAGGTTGTCGCCAATCATGTTTTAAAGCGCCTGAACCAGGATTGCCTAATAAAATCAGCATAAAGCCTGTAAATGCAGGAATTAAAATACTCAGGATTGGAGAATGAGCATACCAAAAATCTAAAAAGCTGGTCATTATGGCTCATCCTCACGTGGGTCAAAATTACTCGGTTCCTCTTTGGTGTCTACATGGTCTGTCCCAGACTCATAACGACTGCGTAATGCCAATTGAACGATAAAAGCAGTCGTTGCAAAGCCAATGACAATTGCGGTTAGCACTAAAGCTTGAGGCAAAGGGTCAGTGACTTTGCTGGCTTGGGTTAAAATCGCAGGTGAACTGATTTGTATTCTTCCCATCGAAAACAGGAAGATATTGACTGCATAGCCAATCATGGCTAATCCAAGAACGACTGGAAAGGTACGTGCACGAAGAATCAGATAAATTCCTGAGGCAACCAATAATCCAATCGCAGATGCAATTAAAAATTCTAAACTGATCATGCATTACTCCTTGGGTACTGGACCAGACATGCTTGAATGTCTAGAGTCGCCTAAAACAGAAATGAGTAACATGGCTGCACCAACAACCGTGACGTATACGCCAAGGTCAAATCCGGCAGCAGAGGCCAAATGGAATTTGCCAAATAGTCCTGATTCTACATAAATATGTGCACTGGTGAGAAATGGACGTGCCCAGAACCATGAAGCAAGACCTGAAATCCCAGCAATGATCAGCCCTAAACCAATCCAAATTTCATATAAACGACCAGATTGAGCACGCAGCATTTTTTCAGCCTGATCTTGTCCAATCGCAATATATTGAATCACCAAGGCCATGGAGGTAATTAAGCCTGCAATAAAGCCACCACCTGGATAATTATGTCCTCGCAGGAAAATATACAGACTTACCACAAGTGCGATCGGTAGTACCCATGAAGCCGTCATACGGAACATCAGCGGCGATGGATTGAAACGATAGCTCAGACCTTGAGTGATCGTGGTGCCATGAGCACGCATCCCATCCATCATGCACAGCGCACCAATGGCTGCGATACCCAATACTGCTATTTCACCAAAGGTATCGAAACCACGGAAATCAACCAGAATGACATTGACGATGTTTGAGCCACCGCCTAAAGGAATTGACTGCTGAACAAAGAACCATGAAATCGAATTATGATCACGTGTCATGATCAACCAGGTAATCCAACCAATACCAATACCACCACCAATTGCAATGACTGCATCACGCCAACGACGGGTTTGGCTGGACTCATAAGGGGTCAATTGAGGCAGCAGTGATAAACTCATCAACAATAGAACTGTTGTGACAACATCCACAGTAATTTGTGTCAGTGCTAAGTCTGGCGCAGAGAGTGTGATGAAAATCATTGTCACGACCAAACCAATTGCACCACTAATCAGCACCGCTTTGATACGTTCATGGTGGAACCACAGCATCATCCAGCAGGCGGAGAACAATAACAGCCATAACACGATTGCAGTAAAGGGTGCATGTGTGAGTTCACGTGTTCCTGTAGTTAAATTTTGGTTGATCAATGGCGTGGCAACCACAGCAATACTTAAGGCCAAAATCCACAATAAATAATTTTGTAATGAGCCAGTTTCAGTTTTTTTCTTAATTTTGCGTGAAATCAGCAGGAGATTTTTAAGGAAATCTTCAAATAATAATTTGCCTTGGAAACGACCTAAGTGTGGATCAAGATCAATTTCACGAATTCGCCCGCCTTTGGCCAATGCGAAATAAAAAATCACACCACCAATTAAGGCAATTGCACTCATCAGTAACGGTAAATTAAAACCATGCCAGATGGCTAAATGAACCCCTTCAAAACTGGCAATTTGTGTTGATGCGCGTGTTCCGGCATTGACAATGTTTTCAACCAGCAGTGCAGGAATGATTCCGACTAAAATACATAAAGTTGCCAATATGATTGCTGGAATTCGCATACCGATTGGCGGCTCATGGGCATTTTTATTAGGAACATCACGCCCTACATCACCATCAAAAAATACACCATGTACCAGACGAACTGAGTAAGCAACCGCAAATAAACCTGCCAATGTCGCAACAATTGCTGCCAACACAACATAACCACCAGATAAGTTTGCCAATAGCTCAGTAAAGAACATTTCTTTTGAGATAAAGCCATTGGTCAAAGGTACACCCGCCATACTTGCAGCGGTAATCATGGTTAATGTTGCTGTAAATGGAAGAAGTTGCCAAAGCCCACTTAACTTTCTTAAATCCCGTGTACCAGATTCATGGTCAATAATCCCAGCGAGCATAAATAATGCCGCTTTAAAGGTTGCATGATTGATAATATGGAAAACTGCAGCAGCCACGGCTAAAGGTGAGCCTATACCCAAAAGGCACATGATCAAGCCTAAATGACTGATGGTTGAATAAGCCAGTAAGCCTTTTAAATCTTCTTTAAAGATTGCAAAAAATGCTGCCATACATAAGGTCAGCAGACCAATTGTGGTGACAAGATTATGGAACAATGCCGAGCCAACAAAAATTGGCAGTAAGCGTGCAACCAGAAAAATCCCTGCTTTTACCATAGTTGCTGAATGCAGATAGGCGGAGACAGGGGTTGGTGCTGCCATGGCATTGGGTAGCCAGAAATGGAAGGGGAATTGCGCACTTTTAGTAAACGCACCCAATAAAATCAACAATAAAGCGGGAACAAATAAACCACTATTTTGAATTGTACTCGCCATCATGGTGAGTTGGTCAATTTGATAGGTTCCTGCGATTTGACCAATCAGAATAAAGCCACCCAGCATGGCTAAGCCACCCATACCAGTGATGGTCAGCGCCATCCGTGCACCACGTTGCGCGGCGTCGTAGTTACTCCAATAGCCTACTAACAAGAATGATGAAATACTGGTTAGTTCCCAAAAAACCAATAAAATAATTAAGTTATTCGATAAGGAAATACCCAACATTGCGGCCATAAACAGCATCAACAATGCATAGAGCTTACTGAGAGAATTTTTCGGGTTTAAATAATAATAGGCATAGATATAAATCAGTGTGCCGATCCCCGTGATCAGCAATGAAAAAATTAAACTTAAAGCATCTAATCGGAAACTAAAATCAATACCAATTTGAGGTAGCCATTGCCACTGCTCTAAAACGGCTTGTCCACTTAATACTGTTTTCGCTTGAGTCAGTAGCAGGATAAAACTGCTTAAACTGACCCCGATTGCCCCTAAAGCTGTTACCCCGCGAGAGAATTGCTTCAGCCACAGAACAACGATAGTGCCAAGTATTAATGGTAAAAGAATAATAATCGGAAGCACACGCGTATCCATTGTCGTGAATAGGTCGTGAAACCTATGTGAATCTTATCTTTCAAGGATTTGAGGAATGCAAGGAACAGTCCAATAACTTAAATCTTGAAAGCCGAATTAAATTAGTAATTAAAAAATGAGTTGTGTTGCGCAACTTGAGAAAGCGATTAGAAAATCAATTTGCATTGAAAAATCTAATTTAAATTGATTTTTTCATCTTATTACATGAGTAGAATAACATCAATTTATTTTGTCGTTTTTTACGCAAACATTTGTAATTATACGCTTCATGTGGCTTTTTGCTGCTTGAAAATCATGCGGTAACCATCAATCTAGTGTGTTTGGAATTTTATAGAACAATGAATATGAACGTGAATATATTCATGATTTGAGAATGGAGTATAAAAGACAGTGTTTCACAATTGATGATCATTCACTGTCTGCTATTGATGGGTGTAGGCTGAGTTATTTCTATAATAAGAACTTATGTGACGTTTGGTCATCACCAGACTGTATTAAACGTTTTAATTCGGTCTTTTGTTCTTCACTGAGGTGTTTAAACTGCTCAAAAAGCTGTTGAACATTTACTGGTAGATTGGGTTCGGGTTCAAGCAAATCCTGTTCAGCGCTTTTGGGAACTTCTTTGAGCAAGTTTGCATAAATATCTTGGTATTCTTGCCACACTTTATTGTTCTGAATTTCATAAAGCTTTTTATTGTCCAGTTTAAAACATTGATATTCGTCGGCTTGCTCAAGCAGCTCTTCATGACTGGCTGTGGCAATGATCTGTAAACGAGGAAAGGCTTGATTTAAACGATCGAGAATTAACTGAAGGCCAAATTGGTCTAAATCAACATCAATTTGATCAATCAGTAAGATGCCTTCACCTTCTTCACAAGGATAAAGACTTAAAGGATTGAGTATGCACATACGACGCACCAAATCACCGACTAAGGCCAGCCAATTTTTAACCGTATTTGACAGTTGTGAGTAAGTCAGACTTTGATTTTTATAAGTGACCATCAGTTGTAATTTGGGCTGATACTCTAAATAGAGATCTGTGACTTCAGGAAGGACAATATTCAAGCTTTGCTTTAAGGCTTTTAAGCTGGGTGCATGTAACTGAGCACGGGCTTGAAATAAAATACTTTGAAAATCCTCATCACTTTGATTTGAAGATTCCTTTTGCGCTAAAACACTTTGAAAAAGTTGCGCGATTTGTGCATTTTCGATATCACTGATTTCTCGAAACCATTCGAAAAATCGTGCAAAGGTGGTATATGGAATCGGTACTAATTCATAGGCATTGTGCGCTTGTAAAATAATGGGATTATTTTTATTAAGAATATTCACTTCATTTACAAATCGTTCAGCAGGGTAGTAGGCAATTAAAGGTAAGCCTTGAACAGGGTCTTTTTTGAGCACCAGATTATAACGTTCTACCAACTGTTCGAGTTGTACTAAGTCAACTTTGCTCAGACCAACACCAGAACTATTTAAGGTTTTATATAATTGCCAATGACAAGTTTGCGGATCTTGTTCTGCTGTTGCAGTGCTTTCTGCGAGTTGACCAAACTCTATTGGGAATTTGATTTTAACATCTATTTTGGATTGCACTCGATCTAACATAATGTCTTGGTCGAGCATCACCACACCAGGTGTGCGCAAATCTTTTAGACGTGCAGGAAACCAAGTCAAAGCTTGGTAAATATTTTTAATAATTGCCGTTTTTCCACTGGCTTGTTCACCAACAATTAAACTGATTGGTTTGTTTTTATAATTAAAGTCTATTTTTAAATCAGCAAAATGGTATGTATGGCGAAAATGAATTGCTGCTAGTTTCATAGGATACCTTAAAATTGACGGACAGCATAAAAAGCTGTTGATATTTTCACCTTGCGATTTTTTCGCTAATACAGATGAACTGCTCAAAACCCTTATGCTGTTGCTTTATTTTTAAATGGCGCTTTTACTTTCAATTGTTGCACGAGATCATAGATGTGATGAATATTTAAGCTAACCTTCGCCCGTGTACAGGCAACATATAACAGTCTTAATTCTTCATCGCTGATTTTATGTTCTAAACCGTTTATTTTAAATTGGTAATCATCTTCGATATGTACACGATTCCATTCTAGCCCTTTGGCCTTATGTGCAGTTGAAATCACATAATCAGCTTGCTCTATTGGGGTTATTTTAGCAAGTGCTTTTTTGAGCGGTTCCGTACCGTGATCGTCAACTAATTTGACTAAGGGTTTGATGTCACTACCGTCATTGGTTTCACAGTATTCATGTACATCATGCCAAGAGTTAAACCAAGCCAGTTCAGGCACATCCACAACACGTTTGCCTTGTTTAAGCAAACTTGCCGCATCAACAAAACGGTTGAGTTTTGCATGATCGGCTTGTAGTCCAACTTTATCGCCTTGCACGAGACCAGAAAGAAGCAACTCCATTGCACGTGCATTGGTGCGACATAAAATCGCATCACGTATTTTGGTATGTGGTTTATTGACCACACTCGATTTCATTTCAGGGTTGCCCAATAAAGGCACAGTTTCATCCAATGCACCGAGCAAATGATTGGCTATATCTGCAATCGCATCACCAAAACGGAATGAAGTGGTTAAACGAGATTCAGGGAGTGGCATTTGTTGCATGGCATTGACCGCACCACGCCATGCGTAAATTTGTTGATGTGCATCACCCACATAAATCACTTGGGTATTACGCTGACGCAATAAAATACCAAGCATTAATGGATCAGCATCTTGTGCTTCATCAAAGAGCACATAATCTGCTGGAATAAATGGATCTGATAATGCCCAGAGTTTTAAATAAATATCATGCCCTATGCCTGCTTGATGATTGGTATCAATCGACTCTAACCAACGTCTTTCTACAGCAGGGTAAAGATGTTTTTGTAAAGACTCGATATCATCTGCATGCAGCCAACTTGGTGCTTGGATATGACGTGGTGCTGGGTATTGTGAGCTGGTCGAGCAGAAATAGCTTACAGCATTGGCAACTAAACTCGCCAAACGACTGGGCATTAGCACATATTTTTCATAACGCCCGCCCATTAAACGTCTAAGCGTAATCGGTTCGAGACGATATTCTTTGGCAATAAAACTGGGACTTAAACGCGGCAGACGTAATTTATCGGTTACTCCACGCGACACACTACGAAAAGCCAAAGAGTGGAAGGTGCGACAATCTACATTTTGATGAAATTTATTCTGTGCTTCTGTGGCAATTGCCTTATTAAAGGCCAAATACATCCCACGGCGCTCCGTCATCGCATCACTGATTAACTGCAAAGTCGTGGTTTTACCTGTGCCAGCATAGGCAATCACTTTAAATGATTGTCCTTTTTTCGCTTCTGCGATTGCAAAGCTTTGCTCAGATGTGGGTGTAAAAGAATAAGGCACAGTATTTATAAAATCTTATTAGCTTGAAAATTCAATATGGGACAGAGTATAGCAAAAATTGCTCAGCACTAGGGTGAAATCTAACAAGATGTTATTTAAACGACTATGCTAAGAATCTGTGGAGCGTATCCTGATCATTTTTATCATAATATGAGGTATTGGGGCTTTTGTCTTTAAAATGACTTAAAAGTGAAACTAGATTGTCATAACTGCTTTCTAAACTGAGCACGGGAAAATTCTAAAACATATTCGGATAAAGTTATGACAAATTCAGCCAGCCGACATACACGCCGTGAAGTGCTTACTTGGTTAGCCAGCATTCCATTTCTTCCACTTGGGGCAATGGCAACTTCAGCCACACTTGCAGGTTGTAATGATGATGATAAAAATACTGCAGTTAAACCACCGATCAATCCAGCTAAATTAAAATCTGCAACATTTATACCAATGGATGCACCGACAGTTGTTGCAGCAATGGCTACTACAACATGTACTTCAAAACTTTCGATTAATTGGGATGATGGTAGCTCAACTACTTATCAACTGGGATATAAGCCATTCTTCTTAACAGGTACTGAAGTTCCAGATGGTAAAGGTGGTAAAGTTATAGCAGGTGGTTATTATGATATTAAAAACCAACCCATTATCGATAGATCTGTAGCAGGCAAAGAGCGCCAATTTTTCTCTGACTGTCCAGATGGTAGTTCTCTAATCAGTTTTAAACAAGCAACTGGCAAAGACTTTACCGATGCCGATAAAAAAGCTTTGGGTGTAACAGGAAATCCAGTATTCCATGTGGTTCAATTTGAATACCTTACTAAAGATCAAGCAGGCGGAGATACTTACGGTAAGTTGTCATCACCAATTGCAGTCCTTACTCTAGATCAAGATCCTAAAACAGGTCATTTAACTTTAATTAAATACCACAATGTAGATACGTCTAGTGCACATGGTCTATGGATTACGTGTGGTGCGAGTTTATCACCTTGGGGAACACATCTTTCAAGTGAAGAATACGAGCCAGATGCATTTAATCAGGGATTAGGTCAATCAGCAGCGACACTTAAAGCATTCAGTAAAAATATATATGGTGATGAGACCTCTGCAAATCCATATAACTATGGGCATTTGCCTGAAATTACAGTAAAAGCTGATGGTACAGGTTTAGTGAAAAAGCATTACTGCCTAGGTCGTATTTCACATGAGTTGGTACAAGTATTTGCGGATAATCGTACAGTACTTATGGGTGATGACTATACCAATGGTGGTTTGTTTATGTTTGTTGCAGATAAGGAAAAAGATTTATCTGCGGGAACACTGTATGTTGCAAAATACACAACGCAATTAACCGATACAACATCGGGTAAAATTTCTTGGATTAAACTCGGTCACGCAACCAGTGCAGAGATTGAAAACTTGATTAAAAGTGGTATTAAATCCACTGATATTTTTGATTCAAAATTACAGATTGCAAAATATCCAACAGATGCTACGGCTGATGAAAAACAAGCGATTGATGCTTCAAAACCAACTGCTGACCAAAAATTATTGGCAGATGCAGCAAAAGCTCGTTTGAAAACGCAACAGACCAACCAAAAAGCAGAATTGGAAGCTCAAGGTTTTAAATTTACTTATTTAAGTAAAACAGGTGTTTATCTGAAATTGAAAGATAACTCTGATAAAACTAAACTTGCAGCAGCATTCCTTGAAACACATCGCTATGCTGCTTTTGTTGGTGCATCGATGGCATTGACGAAAAATGAAGGAACAACAGTAAATACCACAGATAAAAAAGCTTACTCTGCTTTAGCAAACATTGTTGACTCAATGGTTGAAGGCGGTAGTGGTTATCTTGCTGAGCACAATGTGAAGTTTCCTAAAATTACCGCTGGTGGTATTTTAGAGCATAAATTGTCTGGCGGACAAATCGACAGCACAAATGTAGCAATTAATAGTGAATGGGTTCCAAGTGAATCAAGCGTATTGCTTAAAGGAAAAGACATCAGTTTTGATAGTTTCGGGAATACTGCAGATCCATCACAAATTGCTAGTCCTGATAACTTGAAGTTCTCTGAAAAGTTACGCGTGTTATTTATTGGTGAAGACTCAGGTAATCATTTGAATAATTACTTGTGGGCTTATAATGTAGATACGAAGAAATTGGATCGTGTTTTATCTGCACCAGCAGGCGCGGAATCAACAGGTTTACATGCTGTTGATGAAGTAAATGGTTGGACATATATCATGAGCAACTTCCAGCATCCAGGTGATGAATGGTATCGCTTCTATAAAGATAATGAAGATGGTTCACGTAACGGTTTAAGTAAAGACATGCTTGCTCAACTTGATGCAGCGATTAACACCAACTATAACAACAAGTTCGCAGCGGCTGTTGGTTATATTACGGCAGACCCAATTGCACCTTCGGTTGAGAAAAAATCTTCTTAATTTCGATTTTGAATAAAAAAAGCAGCGATATTCCGCTGCTTTTTTTATAAATGCCAAATTAATGATCTCGATTGGCTTTTTCAACTAAGCCAGAAAGCCCTTGACGGCGTGCAAGCTCGTTGAGTACCAATTGCACGTCCAACTCAAAATAACCAAGCATCACAATGGTATGGAACCATAGATCTGCAACTTCATAAATCAGATCATTTTTATGATCTTCACACGCTTCAGATTTAAAATCTTTAGCAGCAATGATGGTTTCAATACTTTCTTCACCAATTTTCTCTAAGATTTTATTTAAACCTTTATGGTAAAGCTTTGCCACATAAGAAGAATCTGGATCAGCTGCTTTACGTTCAGCCATCATTTTGCCTAAATAACCCAAGACTTCGACTTGTTCAGCCTGCGCATTGGAGCTATTCATGGCAATAGTATGCGAATTCGATGAAGGTTTTTCACCGTATATTGCATTTGGATCTTTTAATTGTGCATCGACAATTTCCCAACCCGTTGCAGTGAGCTTGCGATAGAAGCAAGACTCTCGACCTGTATGGCAGGCGATTCCACCATGCTGTTCAATTTGTAAGACGATGACATCTGCATCACAGTCTAAACGGATTTCATAAACGGTTTGAAAATGGCCAGACTCTTCGCCTTTAAACCATAATTTATTTCGTGAACGAGAAAAATAAACGCCCTGCATTTTTTCAGCAGTCAGTTGTAATGCTTCACGGTTCATCCATGCCACCATCAAAATACGTCCAGTTTGATGATGCTGTGCAATAGCAGGAATAAGTCCTTGTTCGTTAAATTTTACTTCATCGAGCCATTGCAGATTGTTCATAGGATTTCACCAAGTTATAAAAAGAAAGAGCGCTACGTTGACATGGTAGCGGTTGTATAGTGTACGTTATTTCCAGCATTTTAGGAAAATATTGATTATGGATTGAGTCGAGATTAAAACGCTTGTCCACACTTTAAAATTACAGAATGGGTAACTTGAGTGCACATTATTTTTCTCTTACCAAGGATGATCGAGCAATATCTTCATACTTCATTTGGGTAAACATACCTGATTTTAATCCCGACACAGTGATTGCAATTTCTTTACGGAAATAAGGGATACGGTACATCCAAGAGAAGCTTAGATCCCGTAAACCACCTGCCCACCAAAGATCAGACTGGTATAGGGGCGTGAGTAAACGGCTTAAAAATTGATAGAATGCAGATGAGCTTTTACGATGTTGGTGATAGCACTGCCATAGCTTTGCATAATCGATTGTTTGATTGTCTCGGGCAACTTGAACTGCTTGTCCCAAAGCCCATGCATCTAAAAGCGCCATATTTGCACCTTGTCCAAGTTGTGGGCTCATGGCATGGGCAGCGTCTCCAATGATACCGATACGTCCTTGACCAAATTTAGACAGCACTACATCACGATAATGGGCAGAAAGCCATTGTTGTTTTTCTTCAGGATTGGCGATTACTTGTTCTAACCATTCAGCTGCGGGCTTCCAGCGTTTGGATAGCACTTTTAACCACTCAGCACGGGCTTGTTGATGAGGCAAAAAATTTCCAAGCTGATCGGTTGGAAGACTCCAGAAGATACTGGAAAGTCGTTGCTTGGGCTGAGTGGGAATTGCGCCTGTAGGTAAGATTCCCATCATGATCTTAGAGCGATCATAAAATTGATGCAAAATTTGAGTATCAAGCTGCAAACATTCAGGCACAATGGTCCATTTCGCGCCCCAAGGGTAAGCTTGATCGATTTTAACCCATTCGATCGGTCTTAACTGGCTTCGCGCACCATTGGCAACAATAACGCTATCAAAGACTTCCTCAAAAGACTCACCATTGACCTGACCGAAAACTCGGATTTCATCTGCTGATTCTTTAAGTTTTTCAATATCGGCATTCATGTGCCAAGTGATCAGCTCAGGAAATTCATGGCATTTATTTTGCAAAACATGACATAAGCTTGCTCGATGGATACCTAAACCATAAAAATCGGGATGGGCTTGGGCATAATGACTATCTACCAGTTTAAAGCCATTGGCGAGTTGTCCCTCTAAGCCTGTGACCATTGCACCAAGTTTAACCGCATCATCAAGCACACCTAAGTGCTCAAAAACTGCAAGTCCAGACGGTTGAAGCAATAAGCCAGCACCGACAGGTTCAAGCTTAGATACTTTCTCAAAAATAGTAACCTGAATATTTTGTTGTGCGAGTAAAATTGCTGCAGCAAGCCCTGCTGTTCCTGCACCGACGATGGCAAATTTTGGCGTTTTAGTTTGATTCATTATTAGAGTAAGTGCTTTGAATGATTTAAATTTAACAAAAAGCAGGGAATTAACAAGCACTAATTTGAATCAAGCTCTTTATTCCCTGATTGATCTTAGCCAAGAATCAACGCCTATAGACCAGGCCAGACACGGATTAAATTCAGTACAAAAATACATGATTTAAAGCTTGAGCCATGACTGGCTCATTTCTCAGGCTGATATCTCAAGTCATCGAGAATACTGTTGTGATGTATTTAAGTTGTTGAAAATCATATTTATTCACCGTTAGATGAGGTAGTCAATGGGGGAGAATAATTATAAATCTAGCATCACTTCAGCAAAATTTTGTTTCTCCAGCATTTCTAAAAATTCATCACCTAGTCGCTGACTTTCTGCCACAGACTGCTTCCATAATTGTTTTCGCTTCTGATCATCCAGACCTTTCATCACAAAATCTTTGCGATCTGGTAACCGTCCTAAAGGCAAAGATTTTAAATAGTCTTGAGAAGGCGAGATCAGTAAAGTCCGTGCTTGGTTTGCAGGATTGGCTGTGCGAGATTTAAACATTTTGTCAAACCAGCCTGGGATGATACTGTCGGCAAAATGTGGATATAAAACAATCCCTTTACTCTCAAAAGGCAAATCGATGTGATAGTCGATCAAACCACCATCTCGATACGCGCCTTGTGGCGCATCGGCAATATTTTTTACCGCAGGTGTAACTGCCGGAATCGAACCTGAGGCCATCAACCAATCCGCAACATTGTGCTGATTAAAATTTAAATAATGGGTTTTAAAAGCATCATCCTGAATTTTAAATTGTGGGAACTGAGCAGGTTGACAAATGACTCGCTGCATAAATTTATTCAGATGGTTTCTTGAAATTGCATTACTGCCGATAATACCGAGTAAGGAGCTATACAGTGCAAGCTTTTGATCACTTTGAAATAAATGTTCTGCTTTGGCTGCGATAATCGTAAGGTGATATTCGGGATGTTCGACCAATTTTTGGCTGTGTTGGTCTAAAATGCTGTACAGCATCTCGCGAGATATTTTTTCAATCTCTGCAATGGTCATCTTTTTATGAAAGGGCAAGTTGATATATAACTCTGCCAAACGCTCAGGACCGAGTTGTTCACCTTGCGCTAAAATTCCAGCAAAGCGCCATGCACCAACAGATGAACCAATTAAAAAACGTCGTTGTTTGGCACGCTGTAGAAAATCACCGAAAATCGCCTGATCCAAGCCCATTAAACCAATGCCTTTGGGGCCGCCAGCTGCGCCGGGAATCATATCGACTTGATGTGCAGATAAGCCTTCTTGTTGTATGTGTTGTTTGGCGAGTGAGCCTGCACGTAAGGTGATTGCTGCAGGGCGTTTTTGTAGAATTTGGGTCATGATTTCACTCACTCAAACGAATATTTTTATTTTAGAGTGCGTGATAGATTGAACAATGGCGAGAGCTGTCACTCGGTGACTTAGCAGTCATAGACAAAAAAGCCTATTCATTGAATAGGCTGAATCACTTTATTTGGCAATCCGCCAAACTGCTAAAACAGTGGCCAAGACAATCAAAACAATTGAAATATACCACGGTGCAATGATTGCAATAGAGAGCAAAATCGCCATGATGCTGCCGAAAATCCAGCTACGTTTTTGTTGCTGTTCCACTTCTAAACGCATCATTTGCAACTCATGCAGTTGTTTTGCATGCCATGCAGATTGATTTTTTAAACCATTTAAGCTGTCAACCATCAAGGTTGGGAAATCCTGTGCGCCTAAAAGTAAGTCAGGAATTTTCTGTCCTAACTCTTTTAAGTTTTTCTGAGGATTCATTTGTGCTTTTACCCATTCGGTGAGAATCGGTTTTGCCAGTTTCCAAATGTCGAGTTCAGGATATAAATCGGTACCTAAACCTTCCACATGTACTAGTGTTTTGAGTAATAACATCAATTGTGGTGGAATTTCTAAATGGAAACGACGCGCAATGTCCATGACTTGAATCAAGATACCTGCAAAGTCCAATTCATGCATCGGTTTGGACACCATTGGTCCAACAGTGCGACGCATTTCACGGGATAGCGCATCTTGATCGGTACCCGGTGGAATCCAGCCCGCCTGATGCACAATTTGAATCAGTTGTAAGAAGTCGCTGTTCATGACCGCAAGTAACATACGTGCAACGGTCATCTGATCTTGTTTAGATAGCTCACCCATAATTGCACAGTCAAGGGCAATATAACGAGGGTGGCTTGGATTTAATGTTTCAACAAATACGTTGCCGGGATGCATGTCGGCATGGAAGAAATTGTCACGAAATACTTGCGTAAAGAAAATCGTTAAACCCTTTTCAGCAAGATCTTTACGATCCATTCCGAGCTTTTCAAAGGTTTCAATATCTGAAATGGGAACGCCTGTGATCCGCTCAGCAACCATAACATCTTTGCTGTCCATATAGACTTCAGGCACATACATCATGCTTGAACCCGTGAAGTAATGACGCATACGACGGGTATTGTCTGCTTCTAGTGTAAGATCCAGTTCATTTAAGATCACTTGACGATAATTCTGGATGATTTCAGACAAATGCACTGCACGAGCTGCTTCAAGCCGTTTTTCTAAGCTTGCTCCTAGCCATTGCAGAATTTCAAAATCCTGTAGAATCTGACTGCGAATATCTGGACGAGTGACTTTCACCACCACTTCACGACCATCATGGAGCGCAGCAGTATGGACTTGTGCAATAGATGCAGCAGCCAAAGGTTGTTCATCAAAACGGGCAAAAATTGTAGAAATATTGGCTTTCAGCGATTGTTCAATACGCGCTTTTGCAATATTGACCTCGAAGGGTTTAACCCGATCTTGTAATAAAACCAATTGCTGTAAAATTTCAGGTGGAATTAAATCACGACGCGTGGAAAGTAATTGCCCCAGCTTAATTGCTAAAGGCCCCATTTCTTCTAATGCTTCTTTAAGCTTGAGTGGGTTTTTACGTTCTTTGCTTGACCATGCCGCAGGGTGTAAGCGAATTAAAGCTAAAGCATGCCGAGCTTTTTCAGGTAATTCTTCCGCAGGGACCAGTGTGTCGAGTCTATAGTGCGCGGCGATGCGCCAAAGTTCGAATAAACGGGCAATATGCGGAATCATATATTAAATTACCTGATCTTGATTTTGAGTAAAGTGAGATTGAAGTTGCTGAATTTTTGCTTCAAGTCGGTCAATATTTTGGTTCAGTTGACGGGTATCTTGTTGCAGATCATCCATTTGCCAACGCGGAGCCAATACACCCGTATCTTCTTTTAAAAAGTCTTCTACAAAAAATAAATGACTTTGCAGTGAGCGTTTGAGATGCTTTGGCGCCAGTTGGATTTTGCCAATTTCATGCGCGAGTGCAGGACCAATCCACGGGCTAAGCTGGGCTGCTAAATCAGGCTCAAGCTGTTGGATAATATTTTGAATATCCTGTAACAGGTGATAATCACCTTGTAGGGGAATATTGCCAATATCATTCGCAACAAATAATTTAGCCAATTCAACAACATTCTTTACATGTAATGTTGCTGTGGCTTCTGCAATCGCAACATTTTTGTCAAAAGGACGTTGTTCAAAAATTGAAGGTGTTTCGCTTTTACCAGTCACAGTCGGTTCAAGACGGATTTTATTTTGATCAAAGTAAACATCGACAGAAAGCTGAGGCGTATCCATCACGACACGTAACAGTTTGCCTTGTAACTGATTAAATTGGATGCGGGTAATTGCATCCAAATTAATAAACTGATTGATTAATCGTTCAACTGCACCGAGTGCCAGAATTGACCACATAATTCAACCTTGCTTGTTATATCTTGGGGAAATTACAGTTTAAAGCCACGGTGTACCGCCACAATACCACCGGTTAAATTGTGGTAATCACAGTTTTGGAAACCAGCATTTTCCATCATACCTTTTAAGGTACGTTGGTCTGGATGCATACGAATAGATTCGGCCAAATACTTATAACTTTCTGCATCATTGGCAACAACTTTGCCCATAAATGGTAAAGCCGTGAAAGAATAGAAGTCATATAGCTTTGAAAATGGTTCAAATACTGGTTTTGAGAACTCAAGGATCAGTAAACGACCACCTGGCTTTAATACACGATACATCGCTTGGAGTGCAGCATCTTTATCAGTCACATTACGTAGACCAAAACTAATAGTGAGCAAGTCAAAACTATTGTCTGCAAATGGCTCTAAGGTTTCAGCATTGGCCAATACAAAATCAACATTGGTACAGCCAGCATCAATTAAACGATCACGACCAACATTCAACATGGATTCGTTAATATCGGATAAAACCACATGACCTGTCGGGCCAACTTCACGGCTGAAAACTTTGGCTAAGTCACCTGTACCGCCTGCAATATCAAGCACGTGCTGACCACGACGTACACCTGACATATTGATCGCAAATCGCTTCCAGAGGCGGTGAATACCGAATGACATTAAATCATTCATAATGTCGTATTTACTTGCGACAGAATGGAAGACTTCAGCGACTTTTTGCGCTTTTTCTTCACTATTAACAGTTTTGTAGCCGAAATGCGTAGTTGCGCCAACATTACCTGTATTGGCACCACGGGGGAGGTTGTATTTTGGCACAGTCCCAGAAACTGGCGTATCTACCAGTTGTTGCTGCAAGGACTGTTGTTGACCTTGTGGAGTACCCTGCGGTAATGGTTCTGTTAGAAATGGACTCACTTTGTCTGTATTCGTTGCCGTTTCAGCAGGGGCTGTAGGCTTTTGGTTTTCATTCGACATTTGAGTCACTCCTGAACACAAAAATGGGAAATTTTATATTGCTCTGCATAATGACAGATTCTGCATAATTTTGCAGTCCTCATCATGAAATTGTTATGAATAATATACAAAAACCGATCTTAGAGATCGGTTTGATACAGCCAAAAATTAAATTAATCCTGAAATGGATTGGGATCTCCAGCATGCACTTTTTCGACAATATCACGTTCTTTTAGGGTAAATGCATGGATAAAATCAGCTGCGGATTTCATCGGTTTCATCGCAATAAAACCTTCGCCAATAAAGTCATACATCAATTCAAATTTATATTTGATTGCAGTGCCTTTACACATTTTAAATGCAGTATGCATAATAAATGAGCGCATGTATTTGTCTAGTGCACCACCCAAATCATCCAATAAACCCAGCTGTTGTTGACGGGCTTCTGCTTGATCTAATTTCAGTAAGGTCAGTCGCATCATTTCATCATCAATCACTTGGTCAACAGGGTAATCCTTAAGTAATTGTGCCGCGACTTGCTCATCAAGTTGCATGGCAAGTACCGCCAATCCAACAGATTTTAAACCGGTCTTAATGGCATTTTCAGGGAGAATTTTTTCTGCTTTGTGGGCATATTTTAATAAACGTTCAATTTGTATCGCCAAATCATCAAATTCAGGCCCACCATATAAGCGGTTGATAAAATATTTTGCCATCAATTGATTTTCTTTTTTATTAAACAGCGCATGATGAGTGTTTTCAATACGCATTTTTAACCAGTCCTGCGCTTCATGCAGGCGTTTTTCTAGAATTGGGTCAGTGTGATAACTCAATTGTTGATATTGTTCTAAAAGCTGATCAAGTGCAGCAAGTTTTGACATATAAAAACTCTAGATTTCGTTTAGCAACAGCATAAAGGCAGTTGCTGCGTATCACTATGACAAAAGTTAAAAAACAATAGAGAAATATGGTCAGTGGATTTTTAAATAGCCAATATCAAAGATTTTATACAGAAAATAATATAACTCTGTTTTAGGGAATGGGTATACTCAATTGAAGTTTCAGACCATAGAGAAGCAGATGATTGAAGAACAATTAGCGTTTGCGTTGCGTGATGAAGAAGAGTTATCCGTTGATCTGATTGAGGCACAATATGCCTTAAAGAATTCTAAAGATAAAAATAATGCCAAAAGCTTGGTCATTTTAGTCAGTGGTATCGAGCTTGCGGGGAAAGGGGAAGCGGTTAAACAATTACGTGAATGGGTTGATCCTCGTTACTTACGGGTTAAAGCAGATCCAGCCAGCTTATTTAGCAGTAAACAAAGTTTTTGGCAGCCTTATGCACGGCACATTCCATCAGAAGGGCAAATTCAGCTGTTTTTTGGCAATTGGTACAGTGACTTATTGTCAACAGCGATGCATGTTTCTAAACCTTTAGATGAAACCTTGTTCGATACCTATATTGAAAATATGCGTGCTTATGAACAAGACCTAAAAAATAATCATGTTGATGTGATTAAAATCTGGTTTGATCTACCGTGGAAAAGCTTACAAAAGCGTTTAGATTCAATGGATGCGTCTGAACAGCGTTGGCATAAGTTAATGGGTTTGGATTGGCGGAATAAAAAACAATACGACATTGTGCAAAAATTACGTCAACGGTTTACCGATGATTGGTATGTGATTGATTGCGAAGATTGTGTTGCACGAGATCAACAATTTGCTCAGTATATTTTGCAAGCATTAAAGCAGTTGCCTCGACATAAAACAGCAGTGAGAACCAAGTGGAAACAGGCGACTGTACCTGAGTCGTTATTGCAACCTGCTACAGAAGAACTGGATAAAGATCAATATAAAGCTGAATTAAAGAAATTAACCAAAAAAGTATCGGAAGCGCTACGCAATGATTCACGCAATGTCATCATTACCTTTGAAGGCATGGATGCAGCAGGTAAGGGTGGGGCAATCAAGCGGATTGTAAAAAATCTTGATCCGCGTGAATACGAGATTTATACCATTGCTGCACCAGAACAGTATGAATTGCGCCGACCCTATTTATGGCGTTTTTGGACCAAGATTCAACCTGAGGAAAAGATCAGCATTTTTGATCGTACTTGGTATGGTCGAGTATTGGTTGAACGTATTGAAGGCTTTGCCAAGCCTGCGGAATGGCAACGTGCCTATGATGAAATTAATCGCTTTGAAAAAGATTTAACGGATAATCAAACCGTGTTAGTTAAATTCTGGTTGGCAATTAGCAAAGATGAACAAGAAGCACGTTTTAAAGCACGTGAACAAACACCGCATAAACGCTTTAAAATTACCCCTGATGACTGGCGAAATCGTGGACATTGGGACGATTATTTAAATGCGGCTGCGGATATGTTTGAACGAACCGATACTGAGTATGCACCGTGGCATGTGGTTGCGACCAATGATAAGTACACGGCACGTATTCAAATCCTTAAAACGATTTTAAAGCAGTTAAAAGCGGATTAGACATGATCAGGCGTTGGTTCCTATGAGAACATTACACAAGATTTTGCTCGATCATAAACAGCACTTAACTCAGCCGAGTGAAAAGTTAGTTCAGCAGTTGATTCGAAAACTAGACAATGATTCATATTTACCTGATGGTAAAAATGTTCATAAATTACACCTACTTTCTACCAGTGAAGTAGATAAGTTTTTACTCAATTGTTTAGCTAAATATCAACTGAGCAATGAACTTTATGATTTAAGCAATCATGATATCGGAAGTTTAAGAGCCGTCTGGGCTGTATTGAGTTTCTCTAAAAATCCTGAAGTCATTCAATATTTTGATGATTTTATTTTAGAAAATATTCGTCATCAGCCTGCGTATTTAGCAAATCTTTTTGAAATTTTTAATTTCTTGGAGGCGCCTCATCCTTCTGTTGAGCAAATTCGACAGTATTATGATCAACGCTTGCCCGAGTTGCCTGCTTATCAATTATTGAAGCGATTAGATATTCATCCAGTTGATCTATTCAATTGGTCAATTTCATTTATTTTAACAACCGATGGTGAATGGTTGACACCAAGAGAACTTACTGATGAAGAAAAGAACCGTCGTTATATATTAGAAATTAGATTAAATTCGCCTGAAGCATTGAATGATACTTATAGGGTCGAGATAATGAATGATTTTTCTTTAAAGAGAAAAAGGATCATTTTAAAACAAAGCGGTACATTTACAATTGATATCGATCAGATGAAATTTCCATCAGTGGATTTGTTGAATTTAAACCTGTTTTTGACGCATATAGAGCAATTTTTAAATATACAATTCAATTTCGAAAAGTTTGCATATCTATCTGTAACGAAAGGGATTCAACGTAAAAAAGTCGAGGCATGGATCAAAAACCGATTTGTAATTTAAAGGGTTATTTTTAAATAATGTTTTGTTAATGGAGAAAGCCTATTGCTTAAAATCTCCTAATCTAATGGATGCCCCAGAATTTTTTTAAGTAAAAATTTTAAAGCAATTTTTTCGGCGGGATTTAATGCAGCGAGGGTTAAGTCACTAATACTTGCAGCAATCGGAATCGCTTGTGAAAGCTCTTGAATACCCGATGGTGTAATATGAATCAACACCTTGCGTTTGTCATGTTGATCAGGATCTTGTGAAATAAAAAGCTTGTCTTTTAATCGCTGGATAATGCCACGAATGGTTGCTTGGTCGATACCAGTTTCCTCAACCAATTCTTTTTGCGAACATTCTTTTAATTTATTGATGGCATAAAGTACAGCGAACTGAACCGAAGTGAGGCGAGTTTCATCCAAACTTTGTTGAAAAATCGTTAAATGATGAAAGTAAGTCCGTCTAAGTAAATATCCCACTTGCTCTTCAATTACATATTCATCATTCATGTTTGACTTCTTTATCATGTGAGGAAAATTAGACCCGAAGATTTAAAATATTGAAGTTTTTTTTAAACTTTAACAGGGCCAGTATAAAAGGATTACATAAAAATAACGACCATAATGCTACTTGGTCGTTATTCTTTGGTTGGATATATTAAACATTTGATTTTAATAGTTAGTTTCTTCGCGTTAACTGAGCGCTATAGGAACGCCTTGATCAACAACCACTAAATCATCGAGTTTCACTGTACAGTTACGAAGTGGAATATCCATATGACATGGTGTCTTACGGCTACCACCTACTTCTGTGTTGGGTCCCGTTGAAAATAAAAAGTTACCATTAAAAGCACGTGCATCCATACACATGCCATCATTTTTATCATGCAAACCCATCGCTGTCCATTGTGCTCGAGGTTGTAAGCCCCAACCAATGTGTGAAATTCCATACACCTCTGGATCATTAAAATATTTCATATAATCACGGAGATATTCTGCTTCAAATCCACCATGAATTTGAGTAATTACCCCCTTTTCGATTTCTAAAGTGACTCTTTCACGGGCATAGGTTTTAAAGGGTAATAAAATATCACCAATATCTACAACCAAGATGCCTTCTGCCATATTTTCATTGGGCCAAGTGAATAAGAAACCACTCGGCCAGTGATCCCAGCGCCCAACTTCGTCAGCAAAGCCATATTCAGTTACAGCAGGGTATTGCCCAAGCGGAGCATAAAAATCTGTGCCTGCCTTTGAGCTCACATGCATACTTTTCGCTTTCTTTAAGTATTTTTCCGCAGTTTGAATCCGATGTTTGTCTTCTTGTGTGGGCAGCATACGAGCGAGAATTTCTGGGGGTTCCACGGCCAGTAAAATTCGTGTTCCTGTTTTTAAAATCTGTTCTTGTTCTGGTGAGTGCAGCAACATCATGGTGTCAATGATGAGGTCGACAGATTCAAGTGCTTGTTGCGCAGCAAAATTACCCGTTAACGCAGTATCTCCACAATAAGCAGTCATATCATTCCCCATGGCTTGGGGATGATTAAATGAAGGTAATTCTAAAATAAATACTTTGGCTTTTAACCGACATGCTGCATCAAGTGCGGCTTGAACGGTTTGTTGATGTGAATAATGACTTTTTAAAATCGCCACACTTTGTGTTTCATCGATTTTGGATAAGGTTAAAACATGCTCAAACATTTGGGTCAGTTCAGTGCTATTTACAGGCATGATGGTGCTCCTTTTTCATCGCTTTTTTTTGTATTTTTAAAGAGTATACACTTTGATAAGGTAAATTGTATATTTATTACATTATTGTAATTAAATTAATTATTAATAATAAACAAATACTTAATTTATTTTATGAGTTGAGATTTGTTTGAGAATTTAAAGTGTATAGACTTTAATATTGTCGTGGGGTATATCTATTAAAAGAAAAATTTGTTTGATGGAGTAAACAATGAATAAAGCAAAAAAAATTGCAGTGATTGGTGCAGGTCTTGGTGGCGCTTCAATGGGGCTGCTACTACAGAGAGCGGGTTTTGATGTTGATGTCTATGAACAAGCAGCAGAATTTTCTCGTTTAGGTGCTGGTATTCATATTGGCCCAAACATTATGAAAATCTTTCGAGAAATGGGTTTAGAGCAAGATTTGGAAGACATGGGATGTCATCCAACGCATTGGGTCAGCCGTGATGGAAATACTGCAGACTATATGTCCAATGTTGGTTTGACTGGATATGGGGCAACCTATATCACGATCCATCGTGGTGATATGCATGCCCGACAAATCGAAGCATTGCAGCAAGACAAATTACATTTTGCCAAGCGCTTAAGTGCTGTTACTCAAAAGCTAGATGGAGTAACGCTAAGCTTTGAGGATGGCACAGTAAGTGATGTTGATATTGTGATTGGTGCTGATGGGATTAACTCAAAAATTCGAGAAATCATTCTTGGGCCCGAAGCCCCTTTATACAGTGGTTGGGTTGCGCACCGTGCCATGATTAAAGGAGAACAATTAGAGAAATTAAAACAGCAATTTGACTTAGATGATTGTGTCAAATGGTGGTATGAGGATCGCCATATGATGGCCTATTACACCACCAAAGAACGTGATGAGTACTACTTTGTTACTGGTGTGCCTCATCCAGCATGGGATTTCCAAGGGCAAAGTTTTGTGCCTTGTTCAAAACAAGAATTATTTGAAACATTTAATGATTTTCATCCAACCATCTTAGCCATGATTGAAGCCAGTGAAGATATTACCAAGTGGCCATTAAACAATCGTAATCCATTACCAATATGGAGCAATGGCCGTATGGTGTTGCTTGGTGATGCTTGCCACCCCATGAAACCGCATATGGCACAAGGCGCAGGTATGGCGATTGAAGATGCCGCAATGCTCACGCGCTGTTTGCTGCAAACAGGGTTAGACCACTATCAGGAGGCGTTCAAATTATATGAACAAAACCGTAAACAACGTGCCAGTCGAGTGCAAGAAGTTTCCAATGCCAATACCTTCTTAAAAAGCCAAGAAGATCCAGCTTGGGTGTATGGATATGATGTATATGCACATGCATTAAATGAGGAGGAGGCCGTATGAGTCAATTCCTGTATGGGTCTAATGTAGCGATCAATCAAGTCCGCTTACATTATCTTCGTTATGGTGGGAGAGGGCATGCTTTGGTGTTGATCCCCGGGATTACCAGTCCTGCCATTACTTGGGGATTTGTAGCGGAAAAATTAGCACAATTTTTTGATGTCTATGTTTTGGATATTCGAGGCCGAGGGTTGTCTTCTTCGGGGGAGCATCTGCAATATGACACCGATACCTGTGCGCAAGATATTCTAGATTTTGTTAAAAAATTGGACTTGGCATCTTATTATTTGGTTGGGCACTCGATGGGCGCGCGTTTTGCAATTCGTTGTGCTGCGTTTGAGCCCAAGGGTTTGAAAAAAATTGTGCTGATTGATCCTCCTGTCTCAGGTCCAGGACGGCGTGTTTACCCGAGCCAATTATCTTGGTATGTCGACTCTATACAGCAATCTATTCAGGGGATGAATGCAGAAGACATGAAGCAATATTGCCCATCTTGGACTTTAGCGCAAAGACAATTGCGCGCAGAGTGGCTACATAGTTGTTATTTACCAGCCGTTATCAAGTCTTTTCATGATTTTCATCATGTTGATATTCATCAATATATCTCAAAAATTAAAGTACCAACTTTATTAATGGTGGCTGGTAAAGGCGATGTGATCTCGGCAGGCGATATTGCAGAAATCCAATTGCTTAATTCACAGATTTTGGTGAGCCGTGTGGAAAATGCAGGGCATATGATTCCTTGGGATGACTTAAATGGTTTCTTAGCTGGCTTTTCAGATTTTTTAGAACAGAGGCTTATTTAAGGAGAAATGCTCATGCAACGAATTTATAAAATTGGTCAAATCGTACCCAGTTCCAATACCACGATGGAAAATGAAATTCCAGCGATGTTGAAAGCACGCCAGCTGATTCGCCCTGAAAAATTTACCTTTCATTCTAGCCGTATGCGGATGAAACATGTCAAGAAAGAAGAGCTTGCGGCAATGGATGCGCAGTCTGATCGTTGTGCTTTAGAACTTTCAGATGCCAAAGTGGATGTGTTGGGATATGCCTGTCTGGTTGCGATTATGTCCATGGGCATTGGTTATCACCGTGAGTCAGAAAAACGTCTACATCAAGTCACGGTTGATAATGCTGCTGCAGCGCCTGTCGTCACCAGTGCTGGCGCTTTGGTTGACTGTTTGAAGCTGATGAAGGCGAAAAAAATTGTTGTTGTTACGCCCTATATGAAACCTTTAACCGAACTGGTGGTGAATTACATTGCTGAAGAGGGGTTTGAAATTCTCGATTATGTGGCCTTAGAAATCGCTGACAACATTGCTGTTGCGCAACATGACCCTGCTGATTTGCCCAACATTGTGCAAAAGCTGAATTACCAAGATGCAGATGTGATTGTGCTTTCAGCATGTGTGCAAATGCAGTCACTTCCTGCAGTCGCTAAAGTTGAGGCACTCACAGGTAAGCCCGTGATTTCAGCAGCAATTGCAACAACCTATCAGATGCTTAAAGCAATGGATTTAGAGCCTATTGTACCGGGTGCTGGTGCATTGCTCTCTGGCGCATATGCATAAGGAGTGTGAAATGAATCAACAATCCCTAAATGATAATTACCAAGGCGTGTGGGGAAATCGAATTGGTTTTGGCAAGAAACCCGTGCTGCTGTTGGTCGATTTTATCCAGTCTTATATTACGGCATCTGAGCCTTTATATGCGCCTGATGTGATTATTGCAGTTCAAGAAACCGAAGCGGTTTTGGCACTGGCACGTGAACAGAATATTTTAGTGATTCACACCAATATTCTTTATCACGCGAAAAACCAAATTGACGGGGGAATGTGGGTAAAAAAATCACCCGTAATGGCAGCGATGACGGTGGATAATCCAGCCACTCAATTTTGCCCACAAGTTCAACCGCTCGACACTGAATTGGTGATCACTAAAAATTATGCAAGTGCTTTTTTTGCTACAAGTTTGTCATCGGTTTTAAACGCTGAGGCGATAGATACCGTGATTATTGTGGGTTGTTCGACCAGTGGATGTGTTCGCGCAACAGCCGTAGATGCTGTGCAACATGGATTTAGAACCATTGTGATCCGTGACTGTGTTGGGGATCGTCATCGTGAACCCCATGAAGCCAATCTGTTTGATATCGATAGTAAATATGGAGATGTTGTATCAAAACAAGAGGTCTTGAATTATTTCACTCAAAACAAAAATTGATGATTGATACAACTAAAAATTATGGACGTTAGGGTAATAAAAAACCAAGGATAGAATGGTTTTTGGTGATGCATTAAAACAAAAGAGAATGTGCAGATCATCAGTGACATAAAAGCTTTGTTCATTTTGTTCTAAGTATTACAAGAAAAACAACTCACTTGGTTTGTGATCTAAAGGAGTTAGATATGTCTACCAGTGTTGTAAAACCACAAGAAATTTACCCTGAACAAGAGGTTCAGGTTTATAAAAAAGTGATTTGGAAACTGATTCCATTCCTGTGTTTCTGTTATATCGCAGCCTATTTAGACCGAATTAATGTCGGGATTGCCAAATTACACATGTTAAATGATGTGAACTTGAGTGAGGCTGCGTTTGGGTTAGGTGCAGGGCTTTTCTTTGTTGGCTATATTATTTTTGAAGTACCCAGTAACTTGGTTCTGGAAAAGGTTGGCGCAAAAATTTGGATTGCGCGGATTATGATTACATGGGGGATTTTGTCTGGTTTAACCATGTTTGTGACCACACCGATGCAGTTTTATGCGCTGCGGTTTCTGCTCGGTGCTGCGGAAGCAGGCTTTTTACCCGGGGTTTTGTATTATTTAACCACATGGTTCCCAACATACTATCGCGCTAAGATCATTGCCTTATTTATGATTGGTTTACCCTTGGCGGTGATTATTGGTAGTCCGCTATCAGGTTGGATAATGACCACCTTTGATCAAGTTTATGGCTGGGCAGGTTGGCAATGGTTGTTCTTTTTGGAAGCACTTCCAAGCGTGATCTTGGGTATTTTGACATTTAAAATGTTACCGAATCACTTTTCCAAAGCCAAATGGCTCAATGATGCTGAAAAATCAATCATTGAAAAAAATCTCAATAAAGATTTAGAAGGCAATGACTCTGCCAAACAAAAGCATAGTTTTAAAGATGGATTTTTCAATACCAATATCCTGAAACTCGGTGCAATTAATTTTTCGATGTTGCTGTGTACCTATTCTATGGGCTTTTGGTTGCCGACATTTATTAAAACCACAGGCGTTGCCAACTTATTAAATATCGGATTACTGGTTGCCATTCCAAGTATTGTTGGTTTGATTGCAATGTTGGTCATTGGGCGGAGCTCAGATAAATATAGAGAGCGTCGTTGGCATATGGTCGTACCATTTATTTTTGGTGCAGTCGCACTGTTTTTAACCACAATGTTTAGTAGCAATATTGTGATGACTTTGATTTTGTTCTCGATTGCCGCGATTGCGACCACAGGCACCATTCCCGTGTTCTTTAGTCTTCCTGCAACTTTTTTATCAGGAACTGCGGCAGCGACAGGGTTTGCATTGGCGTGTTCTATTGCCAACATTGCCGGCTTAGTCAGTAACACTTTGGTGGGTTATGCCATTCAGATTACCGGTAAACCAGAAGGCGCACTCATCGTGTTCTCAGCATGTTTATTGTTGAGTTGCTTCATTGTGCTGTCTTTGCCTAAAACTTTAGTAAACAAATAAATTAAAAAAATTGAATGGCAATGCGTTCGGGAGAACAAATTGCTGAGGAGGTTCTCATGTTAAAAATTAAATATTTAGGATTAATTGTATCGAGTTTGATCTCATTTCAAGCCTATGCCAATGCACAACCTTCACCGTTCCAATGGGAAACTGAAGATGGTTTAAAACAATTGAAATTAGGCGGTTTTGTCCGAACCAATTATCGTGATGAGCGATGGGAAAGCCCCAATAATGGCAAGTTTTTGTTTGATAATGCCCGTTTAAATATTAAGGGCAAATATGACCAATTTTATTTGGATGTAAGTTATGCCTTCCAAAGTGATCATAAACGTTCTGTTGAACATGGTTTTGTCGGCTATAAGCCTGATGACAATAATGATTTTCAGGCCGGAATTATTTATAAGCCTTTTGGGATTTATCCATTCCCAGAGCATGCCTGGACTTTCCCGATCCCATTTTTCTTGGGATTTGCCGACAGCGTAGCGCCGGGATTGAGTTGGAAAAATACCTCGCCAACCCATGATTTTAGCGTGGCGTATATGCCAATCATGAGTCCAGGCAATATTCGTTATTCGCCAGAGTCAGGTTCGGCGGATAAATTGGATAATGTGCTGCCTCACCAACAGCAATATCTCAATGAAAAAAGAAATCAGCTCAATCTACGTTATGCCCATAAAATGGATTTGGAATTTGGTAAACAGGAGTTTGGTGTCAGTGGGGCATATTCACAATTGCGTAATAAAGCGACGGATAAAAATGGCGATTATTATGCATTTGGAGTGCATGGCTTAAACAATTACGAAAAATGGAATGTGCAAACTTCAGCGATTCGCTATAAATATGATGCAAAAAACCCAGAGGGTTTAAATAATGATCAAATTTTAATGCAAGCGAATGGTATAACACCTGCTTATTTTGTCGCAGCTGAAGGGACGATTGGTTCTTTTAATATCGGTTATACCCAACCTGTGCAAACCAAGTATTTTCCGAATTTAAAAACTGTAAAATTCTATAATGATTATAGTGTGTTATGGAAAGACAAAGCCGGTTGGGATCGCTCGCAAATGGACACCTTTGGAGTGCAGTTTAATGCAATGCCTTTCTTAATTTGGGTAGATGGAAGTGTCGGGAAGAATGTCAATGTGTTGGGTGGGGCTAAAAACGCAACTGGCTATACCTCGACGAATTCAGACTATAGCAATGACTGGAAATTTAGGTGGAATATCAACGTTGGATATAACTTTTAGTCTTGACCTATGAGGGAATAAATGGAATTGACAGTCAATAATCTGGTTGAAGCAGTGATTTTAAATCGACATTCTGTACGTGCATTTACAGATCAGGCTGTAGATCCTGAGATCATTCAGGATCTGCTGCGAAAAGCCAGTTATGCACCCTCTGGAACCAATACGCAACCGTGGAAAGTCTATGTGGTTCAGGGCAATAGCAAATTGAGGATTAGCCAACAAGTGATTGCAGCGGCGGATTCCATTTATTCTGGTCAAAGTTCAAGAAGTGAATTTACTGCCCCTTATCTTTATTATCCTGAGCAATGGTTTGAACCGTATATTAGCCGTAGACGGGAGAATGGTTGGGGTATGTATGCTGTACTGGGCATTAGCAAACAACAACGACAGGAAATGCATCAACAACAGCTTCGAAATTTTAAGTTTTTTGATGCGCCTGTCGGTTTATTTTTTACCACGCATCGTCAATTAGAAGCGGGCGCAAAAATGGCGATCGCCATGTTGATGCAAAATATTATGTTGCTTGCAAAAGCGCAGGGCTTAGACACCTGTCCCCAAGCATCATGGAATGATTATCACAAGATTATCATGCCAATTTTAGGTGCTACAGATGATGAACAATTGGTTTGTGGCATGTCTTTAGGCTATGCCGATATGAATGAAAAAATTAATTCTTTTCATCCCTCACGACTCAGTCTTGAAGAATTTGCTGTATTTTTACAATGAACAAAAAACAAAGAGATATCAGATGATATCTCTTTGTTTTACTAAATATCGATCTTAAAGTATAGCAGCGCTTAGCTGACTAACTTTTGCGTTTGTTTATTTTGAATATTTTTGGCTAATTTATAACATTCATCTACATGCGCTTCAGCAACTTTTTTCATCACAATATAGCCTAAACTTGCTGCAATGATTGAGCCACCCAGTGGGATAAATTTGGTCACTTGTTTGGTAATGATTTTAGCCGCCATATTATTTAATGATGCCTTTACCGCAGTACGCGCAACCACTAAACCTGAAAACTCAAAACCACGTTTGCGTAATTCATTCCAATGAATTTTCTTGGTTGCAGGATCATAAACACTGATTTGATCTGGTGCTAAACCAAAGCGGGCATTGATTTCAGGAATCAGAAGCGACAGCATCCCGACATCAATCACCACATCTAAAAACGGAACAGGAATCACTGCGACACCAGCAGAGACATAAGAGCGCTTTTTTACTTGCTCCAAGCATTCATCACGAATTTGTTCTAGGTTTAAGCTTGGATCGATTGCGTCTGGAAGTTTATCAATTTTCATAAAACAATTACCTTTGTTTCAAGCTTTTTCTCATATTTTTGAAAACGCATGTTTAAGCTTGAAATTGTGAAGTTATTTCCAAATAATGTTTTAAAAATGCCATAGTATGGTGTTGTTGTATAGTGGCGAATGTTTATGTTTTGTGCATAAACGTAGACAATAGAAGATTGAAAGTTGAGGAATTATGGCCATTCATGTGATTCAAAGCCAACGCATTGATGTTTTGGTGCAAGGGCTTTTGCAAAATACCATTCGGCCATCCAAGAATCCTTTTGCAGTCTTGCAAACACAACATTTTATTGTCCCAAGCCCTGCGGTACAAGAATGGTTGAGCCAGCGTATTGCTGAACAACAAGGCATCAGTGCCAACAGTCAATTTCATCAACGTATTCGTGGTTTTCAGTGGTTTGCTTATCAGCAAGTTTTAGACGACAAAGACAAAGTCCGTAAAGCCAATATTCCGCGTTTGATTATGAAGTGGCGAATTTATCAAACGTTGAAAAGTTTTATTGAGCAGGATGAAAATAGCTTAGCCCAAGAGCATCCTTTGCATGGCATTATCCAGCGTATTTATGATGCAGCCTCGCAACTGGAACAAGGTTTAGAGAAGCAACTCAAAAAACAAAGTATGTTGTATTGGGTCTCTGAACAAGTGTCTAAATTGTTCAGTCACTACATGTTGTATCGTGGGGAATGTCAACGCGGTTGCCAACAGAACAATGGACAAGCATGTAGTTGCCCAAGCAATTGGCTAGGGCAGTGGGGACGTGGTCAAGCACTTAACATCGAACAGCAATTCTTTAAAACCAATCAACAAATTTCAGCATTTACTTTAAATCAAGCACAAGAGCTGGAAACTTGGCAACGTTGGCTGTGGCAACATACATTTCATGATGATTTTATTGAAATGCAAAGTATTGATCATGATTTTTGGCAAATCATGGATGATGATCTACAACGCCCTCAAGCCTTAAAGAAATTACCCAGCCAGCTGATTATCTTTACTTTATTGGACTTGCCACCGAGTCAATTACAGTTTTTAAGACGACTGGGACAATATTTGGATGTGGTGATTTTACATTACAACCCATCACAAGAATATTGGGCTGACAGTGTCGATCCAAACTGGAAAAAACAATATGATTTGCGGGTAAAGGCGCGTTTTGTCAGTAAGTATCCCAAAGCGACCGATGCAGATATTCAAAAGTTTTTTGATGAGTTTACTTTGAATTTTAATGCGGAAATTCGTGAATCACGACATCCATTATTAACCCGTTTTGGTAAACAAGCCCGTGACCACTTTTCGATCCTGTCCAATCTGTCTTCAGGTGAAGAAGGGCAATGGGTAGATGCCTTTGTCGATGAAGAACCGATTCATTTATTAAGTAAATTACAATCAGATATTTTGTATTTGGTTGAGCCTGAACCGCATGCTTATCTAATTGCCCAAACGGATGACTCGATTCAAATCCATGTGTGTCATTCGTCTTTACGACAGCTTGAAGTGTTAAAAGACCAGTTGGTTGCTTGGTTGATGAAAAGCACTGCTGAACAACCACATCGCCCAAGTGATGTTTTGGTGTTAGTGCCCGATTTAAAACAAATTGAACCACTTATTCGCAGTGTGTTTCCGCATACACCAAACCAAGACAGTATTTATCTGCCAGTGAAGATTGCTGGAGTAACGCAACTGGATGCCAATAATGCTTGGCGTGCTGTTTTAGGTCGGATTCAATTGGTGGAAGGTCGTTTTAGTGTTGAGGATTTCGCAGATTGGTTAAGTTTAAATGCCACGCAATTACGTTATGGTCTGGATATTTCAAATACAGAAAGAATGATTGAATTATTGATCAATGCTGGGTTTAAACGTGGTCTAGACGCACAACATTTACGACGATCTTTAAGTCAGGATGATGAAGATTTCCGTTTTAGTTTTAAATTTGCCCTTGATCGTTTGGCTTTAGGTATTGCGATTCCAGAGCATACGATTTTTGAAAATACTCTAAGTTATGCTCAAATTTTGCAAAGTGATTTTGAGTTAGTGGCTAAACTGATTCAGATTTATCAAGATTTTGATGTGCGCCGTGACTGGATGATTGCGCATGAGTTAGGAAAAAATACCGCTTTAAAATGCAATGTTGAGGCGTGGTTAAAACTACTGATGCAAGACATTATTGAGTTTGAACAAGCTGGTGCTGAGTCGTTAAAAGTCGTACGTGAAATTGTCAAAAAACAAGAGCGTATGCTGACCTTAGCCAGTTTTTATGATGAGCACGCGCAACCCATTCTTAAAAATATTTATTTACCTTTACCTTATCTATTGAATGAAATTCAAAATTTATTAGAAGGTCAAATCGATCAGGCTTTACCGACAGGTCAGATTACCTTTAGCCAAATTGGCCAGATTCGTCCTTTACCTTATAAGTTGATCGTCCTGTTAAATTTGGATGGGGGTAAATTTCCAGATCGGAATGTACATTTGCCCTTTGATTTAATGCAAATTCTCAAGCCGCAATTGGGGGATCGTTCCCGTCTTGATGATGATCAAGGGGCTTTCCTCGATGCTTTGTTATTGGCGCAGGAAAATCTATGGTTATTCTATAATGGCTTTGATGTGAGTGATGGTGAAGTTCGTGAGCCATCCAGCGTGTTACAGGAATTGATCAACCATATTGCCCTGATTGCCCAATCTGAAACGGCATTATCTAGGGACAATAAAGATATCAGTCCTGTTGATCAGATGATTGAGCTGAAGGGGATTCAAGTCCCTGAACATTTACAGTCTTTATATCACATTCACAGCTTACAACCTTTTGATCCAAATGGTTTTGAGTCAACAACACCGCTTCGTTTTCAAGATCAATGGTTCAATGTTGCACAACACATCCGTCAAGCGGAAATGCTTGCTAAACGTGAGGCTTGGGCAAATACACAATATCCTGTTGTTCAAGAAGAGCTCACTGTTTTGGATGCGCGACAGTGGATTCAAGATGTCACTTTCCCAGCACAGTTATATTTAAAAACTTTAGGCGTAGAGAATCTGCGCGCAGAAGATATTCCCGCAATGAACGAACCCTTAATTCTGGATGGTTTGGCACGTTATCAGATTCGAGATTTCTTGCAGAAACAATCGACTCATTCTGCTGAAGACTCTTGGTCTCAAGAGATTGGATTACTGCAAAATCAATTACCCATTGGTAAGATTCAGCACAGCGCATGGCAAATCAGTTTGGCGGAGCAAGACAGTTTAAAAGAGCGGTTACAGCGTTATGCTGCTGATGTGACGGTGACAACGCAACGGCAATGGCGAATTGACGCTGGTTTGGTCATGAATATTACTGTACCTCAGCAAGCAGGGCAGCATTGGGTGAGTTTGGATGCGTCAAGCGGTCGTGCTAAACGTCGTGCCAAAGTTTGGTTAGAATATTTACTTTGGTTAAGCTATTTAAATGTCGATGCTGAAAAGTCTAAAACACTACAACGTATTGCGGTATTTAGTGATGTCACGATCATCAGTACTGGGTTAAGTTCAGAACAGGCGAAAGCATATTTATTGCCGTGGTTTAAAGCATTTGCCTATGCCCAATCGGAACCTTTGGTTCTACCTGCTGCTTTGTTATTAAAGCCCGCTGAAAATAATAAGCAGTTGCAATGGTCACTCGGGACGGTTGAAGCTGGCTTAGCTGAACATAGTTTAAATGAACGTAGTTTAAATGCGGATACACAACATCATGTGGAAAGTATGTTGATCGATAACTTTGCAGATCTTTTAAATGAATGGAATAAAAGCGATGCGTTTCTACCTTATGATTTGACTGAAATGGAATGGAGTAAAAAGCATCGGGATTGGCAATTTATTTTGCAAGAACAAGATGCGACCGCATTGTTAAAACATGCCTGTGATCATTTTGGCTATGCGTTGTATCAGCCGATTTATCAGCATCAATTTGTTGCGGAGGAATAAACATGACTTCCGTAAATTCACAGTTACCGGCAGCACAAAACGGCACAGCCAAAAAAGTTTCGATTCAGCCGATTGAAGATATGCAATTTGCCGGATTGCACTGGATCGAAGCTTCAGCAGGTACAGGGAAAACCTATACGCTCTCAAGCTTGATGGTGCGGATTTTTTTAGAAAAATACTTACCGAGCCAAGTCATTGCAACCACATTTACCCGTAAAGCTGCGGCAGAATTGAAAACACGTATTCGCTTACGATTACAGGAAACATACCGCTATTTTGACTCATGTCGTGAATTAACCGAAGCGCAAGTCTTGACCAAAGCAGCCCAAGAGTCAGATCCATTATTTTCTAAAGTGTTAAAGATGTTTGCCTCACGGATTGCATATGCCTGTGAACGCTTGAAATTGGTGATTGATCAACTGGATGAACTTTTTGTCGGGACTTTAGACAGTTTTAGTCAGAAATTACTGCGTGAGTTTGCTTTTGAAAGTGGCAAAATTGAGCGGGCTGAAATTACTGATGATGCGAAAAGTTATAGTCAGCAATTGATTCATGATGTACTTCGCGCATGGATTCAAAAACAGCCTCAAGATATTGTAGACAGCTTGATGTTTGCGGGCGAGTTACATGGTGTAGATTATTATGTTGCAACGGTGGAACAAAGCTTAAATTTTGCCTCGGCAAATTTTATTGAGCCTAAATTTTCCAATGCAGATGTTCAGCTATTCCAACAGGCGATTGAACAGCTTGCCAAGATTCAACTGGATCAATTGCAGACTTTGCAAAGTTATTATTTATTGGGTGGTGAGTTTTATAAATTTGCGAATGGGATAAAATTTAGAAATGATCGATTGAATCGTATTTTTGCCAAGAGCTTGCCGCGAATTATTCAAACCCTACAACAGCATGACTATAAGCATTATCTAAGTTCAAAGCTGAGTGTTGAAAAGTCCGATTTTGCAACCCTGATTAAAGTGATTCGGGAGCAGCAAATTTTTAAAAAAGCCGCACCTGAAAATGTACAATCCGATTTTTATCAACACACGCTTATTCAACAATTACTCAGTATTTATGCGCAGATTGAGATATATGAAAATCAACTGCTTGGAACCAATACATTCTTAAAATACTATTTGGCAAAAGAAGTCAAAACACGTTTACCACAAGTGTTACAGCAAAAGGGTGAAACCACCTTTGCACAACAAATTCGTACCCTTGCAGAGGCTTTGCAAGGCGAACAAGGCCAGCGTTTTGCGACCTTTGTACATGCGCGTTATCCACTGATTCTGGTCGATGAATTTCAGGACACCAACCAAGATCAAGATGATATGTTGGCACAAATTTGGCGGCATCCCAATCGTGTCAAACAGGGTTGTATGATCATGGTCGGAGACCGTAAACAGGCAATTTATGGTTTCCGTGGTGGGGACATGTTGACCTTTTTAAAAGCACATCAGGATGTATTTGGCAAAGCAGGGCATGAATATAATCTGATTTTTAATCATCGCTCAGTCAAGCCTTTGGTTGAAGTGGTTGATGCCTTATTTCAACGCCAGATGGATTTTGGTGAACAGGTCTGGTATACCCCAGTACAAGCAGGTCCTCGTCCGCATCCCGATCTGCTGGATCAAGGCCATGTCAATCCACAGCCTTTAAGGTGGATCAAGCTTGAAGATAAAAATCAAGAAGCTGAACAAGTGGCATGGAAAATTCGTGAGCTACTCAATCAGGGGATTCAAGGCAGTTTATATTTTATTGAAAAATCAGTGCATCGTGCAGTAGATGAAAATGATATCGCCATCCTCTCCAAAAACCATGATGGCTTAGATAAAGCACAATCCGCGCTGGAATTTTTAGGGATTCGAACCAGTCGACCCTCGAAAAAAAGTGTTTTTGAAAGTCAGATTGCAGGTGATGTTGGGGCTGTGCTTGCTGCAATTTTGCATCCTTATCATGAAGCCAAAGTAAAACGGGCTTTGTTAAGCCGCCTGATCGGCTTTGATTTAAAAGCGTTGATTGCCTTGGAACAGCATGCCGATGGTTTGAGTGTCTATATTGAACTGTTCGATCAGATTCGTGAGCTGTGGCTCAATCAAGGGTTTTTAACGGCTTGGCAATATCTGCTTAACCAATTTTCTGTCTGGACAAAATTGGTGGAAAAACACAGTCGTGACAATGAACGTGTGGTGGTGAATTTACGTCATTTAACAGAGTTATTGAGCCAGCACAGTGAAAACTATCAAGGTGCACAAAATCTTTATCATTGGTATTTAAAACAACTGACTTCACCGATGGAGAGAGAGTGGGAGATGGAACGGAAACTGTCCAATGAGGCAGGGGTTCAGTTGATGACCATTCACCAATCCAAAGGGCTTGAATTTAAGTTTGTGTTTTTATTGGGCGCTGATAAAGACTTTAAAGAGATCAATAAAACGCTGAATTTCTCGACGGTTGAACAGCTGAATGTACGAACAGGACAGAATGAACAACAGCGTGTGGTGGCGATCAATGATGCCAATCTACTTGATCAAAAAGACATTGAGCAGCACAATGAGCGCGCTTTAGCAGAACATCACCGGTTGTGGTATGTGGCATTGACCCGTGCCAGTTATCGGGTGTATGCAATGCTGAGTGATGTAAAGGAAAAATCTACAACAGGACTGGCATTTTGGCGCGGTCAAGGCGCAAATACGTTTCAGCATGCTGGAAGTGCCATGCAAGCTTTATTGACCGAACGCCCACCACGTTTAGAAAAGGCTAAGAGCGATGTTCAATTGCCTTTACTTACACAAGCCTTTCCTACTCAACGTTTTTATCCGCGGGGTAAAACCAGTTTTAGTGCTTTGGCTCAGCATTTAACTCGGCAACAAATTCAGGATGCTTTGGCCGTTTCTGAACAAAAACAGGATCGAGCAGAAGATGAAATTCAACAACCCATTGTTGAAATCATTACAGATGTGGTTCCTAGTCAACCGCTTGCATGGATCAAAGCCAATTTCCCAATGGGTACAATTGCAGGAAATTTCCTACATGAAATTTTTGAGCATATTGATTTTAAAGATACGCATTATTGGCGTTTGGAAATACGTCGTCGCTTTAAAAATGATTATTCAAGTTTATGGACGGAGTTACTGGAAAAATATCAGCAGGCTTTTCTCAACGACAATTCGAGTGAGGGCGTTTCTCAAACAGAACACGCTGTAGAAGAGACGCTGATTGATTGGATGGCTGAGTGGCTACAGGATGTTTTATCTACGCCGATTCTCAGTCATTTTAAAATGGGGCAACTTGAACCACATGAGCATTTAGCTGAGTTTCCATTTAATCTGGCCCTTTCAGATCGAGTTTTGGCAATTAAACGTATACATCAATTGTTTGATGAGCATGCCATTGCAATGCCTGAGTTTAAAGATGCCAATTCAGCACGTTATTTAAATGGGTCAATTGATTTGGTGTTTTTTGATGGTCAGCAATATCATATCGCCGATTATAAAAGTAATTTTTTGGGTGTAGATCAGCAAAGTTATTTATTTGAAGCTGTTCAGGACAGCATGTCGCATGCCAGTTATTGGCTACAGGCATCTTTGTATTTGGTGGCATTGCATCGTTATTTGAAAATCCAGCTCGAAGATTATCAAATTGATCGTGATCTGGGAGGTGCAACCTATTTGTATTTACGTGGTATGAATGGTCAAAGTGGGCAAGGTTACTACTTCTGGCGACCCACGACGGAATTTATTTTAAGACTTGATGCCATATTGGGCTATTTTACTGAGGATAAATCCAGTTGAATCGTGTGAATAGTTGCTTGAACAGCTTTGCAAACAATAAGTTATTCTGTGGATAACTCTGTTGAAAACCTTGTAGATAACTCTGAGGATAACCGTGTGGAAAATAAACAGGATTTAGAAAGCCAAGTCCCGCAATGGATTGAGACTTGGAGTAAATACATTTTAGCGCAGTATTCCACAGCTTCAGGATTAGATGAACAGACACTTGAATTAGTACAAGAAATTTTATTGGCAACCACACAAGGAGATAGCTGTATCTCCGCAGAGGCGCAAAACACCGCCTTATTAAAGCCATTGATTGTAACGCATGATATTGAAGAACCTGATATTGTAGAACATGGTTTAGCTGAAACAGTGGTTGCACCATTTGTGCAACAGCATGGCTTGATTTATCTATACCGTTATTGGCAACTTGAGCGCCGTTTAGCGATACAAGTGGCACGGTTAAAACAGCAGAAGATTCAACCTGTTGATGTTGTTGCATTTGATCAGCTTCTCACCGATCCACATCAAAAAGCTGCCTTAACTATGGTGGCAGGCAATGCTTTTAATATTATTACCGGCGGACCAGGTACAGGTAAAACTTATACCTTGGCCAGAATCATTGCAGTATTGCAGCAAACCATTCCTGATATTCGTATTGCAATGGCTGCGCCCACAGGCAAAGCCGCACAGAGAATGGGGGAAGCACTACAAAAATCATTGAGTGATCCAAAACTACACAGTTTTGGACTGAACCAACATCAATTTAATCCCATGACCTTACATCGGTTATTGGGCTTGGGAAATCAGCATATTCCTCGTTTTAATCTACGACAGCCATTGCCTTATGATGTGATCGTGGTTGATGAAGCATCGATGCTAGATTTAAATTTAGCCACGATGTTATTTGAGGCGATTCCTGAACATTGCCGTTTAATTCTTTTGGGTGATGCCAATCAGTTGGCTTCAGTGGATGTCGGTTCGGTGTTGGCAGATTTACAGAATGTACAATCATTACAGCACAATCGGGTCAATCTACAGACCAGTCAACGCTTTAAAGATGGTGCCTTAATTGGAAAAATGGCACAGTTTATTCAATCACAGAAAAATCAAAGTATAGACCGTGCAGAATTATTGGCGAATTTTGAGCAAGAAATTGTTGAGGCGAGTGCGCTTAAACCAGTTGAACTCAAAGCAAATATGCAAGATGTGATTCAGCTTGAATATCTGCCTGAAAAGATTTTGCCAGCAGATCTAAGCCAGTATTACCAAAAACTCAGTTTAGGTTTTCAAGCTTATTTTCAAAGTTTAAACAGCTATCTGATGGCCGAAGAGCCTCATCATCAAATTGAAGCGGTGACACAAGCATTTGACCTATATCGTATTTTAACGGCTGTTCGGCATGGTGCATTGGGATTGAATAGCTTAAACCATGAAATGGAAAAAGCATTATTTGAATATCTTCCAACATTGGCTCGTTATGGTGACTGGTATGTTGGGCGTCCTGTGATGATGAGCTATAACGATTATCAACTTGGTCTTTCCAATGGAGATATCGGAATTTGTCTAAAACATCGCCAGCACGCTGATCAATTTGAAGTCTATTTCCCCAGTTTAGACAAATGGATTGCTGCAACGCGTTTGCCTAAATCGATGCAAACCGCTTTTGTTTTAACCATTCATAAGTCTCAGGGTTCAGAATTCACCCATACCGCCGTGGTTTTGGATGTTGCAGCAACACGTTTGTTGAGCCAAGAGTTGATTTATACCGCCATTACACGGGCTAAATCAGTGGTGAGTTTACTGGTTGATCGACAAGCATTTATCCACGCTTTAGACACTGCTACAACCAGAATGAGTGGATTGGTTAGCATGATTAACACGGCATAGTTATTTTGTAGTTTTTATTGATAATTTATCTCTATGTACGAAATTGCTTACATGAATTCGAGAGATTTGCGCATAGAGCTTCTTGTTACTTTTTGAGATGATGAAGCCATAAAGAACTCAGCAAGGATCGTTGAGTAAAATCGCAAAATAATAACAATTTAAAGTCGTGAGACTGCGAACTTACATGAAAGTAAGTGATAAGAGGAAACTTACAGCCGCTAAGCCTTGTAGTTTTGGGAGAGACTACAGGGCTTTTTTATTGAAATTAAATTCTGAATTTTTATCTCAAAGAGAATCAAATTATTTAAATTTAGTAGGTTTTTTAAAACGCTACAACCATTGCCTCTATGTACGTTATTTCTCACATAATCTTGCGGTAAATGCGACTTCTGTTCAAAGTCTGTCACAGGCATAATAAGTCACATAAGGACATAATTGGTCACATGGTTGTGAAACGAGTGTCATGTACAAAAACAAAAACTGCTTAGGGTACAAGCAAATAATATAAATAAGATAAGCACAATAACTAAACAAGAAACTACAGCGCAAAGGAAAAGCCCTAAGAGTAATCTTAGGGCTTTTTCATATTTTATCTGTTGCGTTTAAACCAAAATCGCTGTTTAAACTGACAATTTAAACCAATTCGGTTTCTGTTCGATCTGTGCCAAATAATGCTCGACGTTGTGTTTTAGGGATCTTAGGGCACTGGCTAGAAATTTGATAAAGCGTTTGTGCCAGAGCAGGAATATGTGTTCCAACCACAGCTTTGCCTGTATTTAAAATACTGACGCTAATATCACGCTCTGGATCAGCCCAGCAGAGAATGTTGGAAAAGCCTAAATGCCCAAAAGCTTGCCCCGTCATTGGCCCAAATATACCCACTGGGTTACTGCCGAGCATAGGCCCCAAAGCATAGCGCATCGGTGCAAGTAAGGTTCGGTCGATGTTGGTGGTTGAGGTAGGCAAAGTTGCACGAAATACCGTTTCAGGACTCATGATTTGCTTGCCATTATATTGACCGCCATTCAATAACATCTCAAAGAAGCGATTGGCTTGTTCAGCACTGGTGTAAATATTGCCCGCAGGGCATACCGTATCCATAAAACGTGGATCATTGGTCACATCGACAGCAAGTTGTAAGCCACCACCGAGCACATGGTTTAAATATAAGTCTGTACCGAGTTTAGGGTGTACACCAGTCGGATAATTTAAAGCAACTTGATCTCTATATTCTGGTTTTAAGCCATAGTTAAAAAACTGCATATCCATCGGTTTTTCAATATGTTCATGTAAAAACTGACGAATATCTTGCCCTGTTACCCGCTCAATCAATTCACCTAAAATATAGCCTGCAGTAACAGCGTGATAAGCCAAATGCGTACCAGCAGGTGAAATGGGTTGTGCAGCGTAAAGGTGTTGTAAAATTTGATCTTTGTCAAAAAGCAGTTCTGGAGTGACTTCCATTTCTATCCGTGGAATTCCACCACGGTGGGACAATAAATGGAAAATTGTGGCACGGCGCTTGCCATTTTGTGCATATTCAGGAATGTAGTAACTGATCGGATCTAATAGATTGATTGCACCTGTTTCATCTAACATGTGAATCAACATTGCTGTAATTATTTTTGATGCTGAAAATAAGCAAATCGGGGTGTTTGGATTGCCAAGTACTGCATCTGAAGCCAGACCATCGGCAGAATTACCTGACGCATAACCCAGACTACGATTGAGAATAATCTCACCTTTGCGTCTTAAGCACATGGTGATCAGGGGATGGTTGCCTGTTTGATACAGGTTTTCAATACTTTGCCAAATCTTTTCAATTTGTTGTTGGGTCATCCCTCCCAGTTCTGGAGAAACTTCATTTTTGCGCTGCGTGATACTGCTTAAGTCCTTGGGTACATAGCAGGTATTGGTTGAAAACAATTTCACAATCTTTTTCCATGATTATTTTTATTCCACGGCAGTGTGAACTGAGTTGAGCATGATGTCAGTGTCCCAATTGCCATGCGATTTGTAAAAAAAATGCAATAGTTTGGTAATTAAGCCTTATGGGAATGGTTGTACGATATTTTTGCAATCTCACCCCACTTCCTTTAAAATAGGCGACTGCTGTAGTGATGCACGGCAGTTAAATTGATTTTGAAGAATCAATTTGATTTGTATCAAATATTTAAATTAAGCATCTCGGAGAAATCGAATGGCTTTAACAAACGCAGATCGCGCAGAGATCGTTGCAAAATTCGCTCGTGCTGAAAATGACACTGGTTCACCTGAAGTACAAGTTGCTTTATTGACTGCTCAAATCAATGATTTGCAAGGTCACTTTAAAGAACACAAACACGACCATCATAGCCGTCGTGGTTTGATCCGTATGGTTAACCAACGTCGTAAGCTTCTTGACTATCTTAAAGGTAAAGATGCTACTCGTTACAGCGATTTGATTGCTGCTTTAGGTTTACGTCGTTAATTCGATTTAAACTTTTATTTTCGGATTATTGCATGCTGAATGCTGTACTGATGAAAACTAAAGTCTATCCAGTATTTACTGGATAAAAGGGAAGGGGCGAATATTCGCTCCTTCTTCGTGTTTAAAATTAGTCTAACTAAAGATTTATTGTCTAGTGAGGTCGGCTTCTAAGCTTTGTCATTTATGCGGTTGATGTGAATGCCAAACCTTAGGGGTCTCCACTAGAATAAAATTAGGAAACAAAAATACATGTCAATGTTTAATGTTATTCGTAAAGAATTTCAATATGGTCAACATCAAGTTGTACTAGAAACAGGTCGTGTTGCTCGTCAAGCAAACACGGTTCTTATTACAATGGGTGGCGTAACAGTACTGGTTGCTGTTGTTGCACAACCTACTGCTAAAGCGGGTCAAGACTTCTTCCCACTTACAGTTAACTATCAAGAAAAACAATATGCTGCGGGTCGTATCCCAGGTGGTTATGGTAAGCGTGAAGGCCGTGCTTCAGAAGCAGAAACTTTAATTTCTCGTTTAATTGACCGTCCAATTCGTCCGTTGTTCCCAGAAGGGTATTACAACGAGATCCAAGTTACTGCAACAGTTGTGTCTTCAGACAAAACTATGGACGCTGACATTGCTGCAATGTTAGGTACGTCTGCTGCACTTGCAATCGCAGGTACACCTTTCCGTGGTCCAATCGGTGGTGCGCGTGTTGGTTTGATCAATGGCGAATATGTCCTTAACCCAAATTTAGAACAACTTGCTCAATCTGACCTTGACCTTGTCGTTGCAGGTACAGAATCTGCAGTATTGATGGTTGAGTCTGAAGCAAAAGAACTTTCAGAAGACCAAATGTTAGGCGCTGTGCTTTTCGGTCATGACGAAATGCAAATTGCAATCCAAGCGATTAAAGAGTTTGCTGCTGCCGCTGGTGCAACAGAATCAACTTGGACTGCTCCAGTTAAAAACGAAGATCTTCGTGCAAAATTAAAAGACGCATTTGAAGCTAAAATCTCTGAAGCGTATACCATTGCTGTTAAGCATGACCGTTATGCTGCTTTAGATGCCCTTCAAGCTGAAGCAACTGCTCAATTCGTTCCTGAAAATGACGAAGCTGGTATTGCAGATGACTTAAACGAATTATTTGAAGATCTTAAATACCGTACTGTGCGTGACAACATCCTTTCAGGAAAACCACGTATCGATGGTCGTGATACTAAAACTGTTCGTGGATTAGACGTACAAGTGGGTGTGTTAGATCGTGCTCATGGTTCATCATTATTTACACGTGGTGAAACTCAGGCGTTGGTTACAACGACTTTGGGTAATACACGTGATGCGTTGATGGTTGATACCTTGTCTGGTACAAAAACTGACAACTTCATGTTGCATTACAACTTCCCTGCATATTCTGTAGGTGAAACAGGTCGTGAATCTGGTCCTAAGCGTCGTGAAATTGGTCATGGTCGTTTAGCACGTCGTGGTGTACAAGCTGTTCTTCCACCAGCTGATCGCTTCCCGTATGTGATTCGTATTGTATCTGACATTACTGAATCAAATGGTTCATCTTCAATGGCTTCTGTATGTGGTGCTTCATTATCACTTATGGATGCAGGTGTTCCTCTTAAAGCGCCAGTTGCGGGTATCGCAATGGGTCTAGTAAAAGAAGGCGAGCGTTTTGCTGTTCTTTCTGACATCTTAGGTGATGAAGATCACTTAGGTGATATGGACTTTAAAGTTGCTGGTTCTGCAAACGGTATTACTGCGCTTCAAATGGATATCAAAATCGAAGGTATCACAGAAGAAATTATGGAAGTTGCATTGAATCAAGCGTATGCAGGTCGTATGCATATTCTGAATGCAATGAACCAAGTGATTTCACGTGCACGTCCTGAAATTTCTATGCATGCGCCAACATTCCAAGTGATCAACATCAATCCTGATAAGATCCGTGATGTGATTGGTAAAGGTGGTGCGACAATCCGTCAAATCACAGAAGAAACAAAAGCAGCGATTGATATCGAAGATAACGGTACTGTACGTGTATTTGGTGAAACCAAAGCGGCTGCTCAAGCTGCGATTGCAAAAATCCAAGCGCTTACTGCTGAAGTTGAACCAGGTAAAATCTATGCTGGTCGCGTAATTCGTATCGTTGAATTTGGTGCATTTGTAAATATTATGCCAGGTACAGATGGTTTACTTCACATCTCGCAAATTTCAAACGAACGCGTTGCAAACGTGACTGATATCTTGGCTGAAGGTCAAGACGTTAAAGTTCAAGTTGCTGACGTAGACAACCGTGGTCGTATTAAATTAACCATGAAAGATGTAGACCAAGCATAATATTTGCAAGGTTTAAATCCTTTAGGGTTTGATTAAAATTTAATACAGAAAAGACTGCCTTGTGCTTCGCCAAAGTTACAACTTTGGCTTGCTCAGGGCTTTTTTTATGGCATGATGCATAACAAGAAAGACCAAAAATATCGTGAATATGCAAAGCTTTTATTTTTTTCAACACACAGATGAACCTTATACCTGTATACAAAAAGAACCTGTTTTTAATGCAGAGCAGCAATTTGTCTGGGTGGATTGTACCCGTGAAGATGTGGTCAATCGTGCTGAGCTATGGCAAAAAGAAATCTATAATTCGACTGAAATTCATCTCAATGAATACCATATTCGAGATATTTTAAATATCGAACATCCATGCGCATTTGATGCAATGGAAGATTATGATTTATTGATTTTTCGTAAATTAATTACCCCAGATGATCAGATCGATAGTGGTGAAGATGCCCTTGAACAGCATGATCGTGTTTTTGGTTTGGCGTCCTCACCAGTCAGTTTTATTATTACTTCACAAGCTTTAATCACTATTCATGAAAAGGGCAACCATGCCTTTGAAAGTTATCTTGCCCGTATTTTCAATATCATGAATAAGAGTTTAGAAGAACAGAATAAACCACGTAAATTACCCACTACCCCTTTAGATTTAGCACTGCGCTTGCTGAATAGTATGATTGATGGCTATTTGGATTTGCGTAATCCTTTGTCTCGTCGGGTTGAATTTTGGCAACAAGAGCTTTTGCAAGGCAATCGCCGCTTTACCAAGTGGCATCAACTGTTTCAAGAAAATCTGGTTTTTCAGCAAATTGAAAATTTGTGCGAAGAACAAATAGATTCCTTGCAGGAACTTCGAGATGAAATTGTTGAAAATTATGCCCATTTAAAAGGTAAAAAACGCACTGAGAAGCAGGATATTATGCTGGTTCGCGTGGATGATCTGGTTAGCCATGTTGAACGTATTCAAAAATATACAGTACGTTTAAGTACCGCAATTCAAACTGCGATTGATTTACATTTTTCTGCAATCGCCAATCAAACCAATGAGAATATGCGAATTCTTGCGATTATTACTGCGGTGTTTGCACCATTGACCTTATTAACAGGGGTGTATGGAATGAATTTTGAATTCATTCCAGGTTTACGCAGTCCGATAGGTTTCTGGGTGATGCTGGGTGTGATGTTGGGTTGTACGATTGGGTTGTTAATCTATTTTTACCGCCGTCATTTGGTTGGACGTGGTGAAAGAAGTGTGATTGATATGTTGGCACAGCAGCATAAAAATCAGCACGTCAATTTACTCTGGTTTTTAGATTATGAACCGATCAAACAAACCATGAAAGAAGTCGAAAAAATCACAAAACTGAAATAATTAAGCATTATTCTAGTTGAGGATTTATCTGCGCTGTCTTTTGTAAAATTAAGTAGAGTTGATCTTTTAATCTTAATTTTTTCCGCTTGAGCTGCTCAATATTTTCATGAATATGATTGAGTGGATCAAGCTCAAGGTGACTGATTTCACGATCAAGTTCATCGTGGTCAATCAAAAGTTTAGCAAAATGCGGATCTTCTTGTTTTAAACTACACATGAGATCGCGGTGTTCTGGGAACATGTGTTTCAACTTTTTATTCATTACTTTCGAATTCATCAGAGCTCATTAACCTCTTTGTCAGAAAATTCTAAACGAAAAAACAAAAACGGAGAGACAAGTTCTCCATCATGACAGGTTAAATATTAACCTGTCACTAGGCATTAACATTTTGAAATGAATTAATGAGTATGAAGGTGAAGATGTTTGACTTGTTTTCGCAATTGTTGAACTTCATCAAGTAAATCCATCATCATTGCAACGGCAGATAAACTGGCTTCAAAGTCACGTTGTAAACGATAGGCACGACGTGCGCGTGAGATATCTTCTCCAAAAAATTGATGAATACGGTCTTCAGGACGTGCGGGTAAAATTTCATATTCAAGCAATTGCAAAATCCAATCTGGACTTTGACCGCATGCCTCAGCAAAATGCTTGAGATCTAGATTTAGGTTTTCATCCACGATTTCTGCATCATGGAAACCGTCATAGACAATTTCACGATATTGAATAGTTGTCATGATTGCTCTCCTTTAGCAAGGCTATGTTGGTATCTATAAAATTATGAACGGGGATTAAAGTCAGTAAAAGCATCAGCAAATTGTTGATAGGCTTTTTGCTGTGTTTCGGTGGTTGCTTTGGGATAAACAATATTGATCACCAAATAAAGATGACCTGGGGTTTTATGCGGTATCCCTTTGTCTTTTAAACGGAGTTGCTGATTGGGTTTGGCATTTTGTGGCACAGTAACTTTTACTTTACCTGCTGGGGTATCAATTTCAATACTTTGACCAAGTGCTGCTTCCCAAGGTGTGACATCAACCGTGTAATAGACATCAGCACCTTCAACACGGATACGGTCAGTGTCTTGGTATTGGATCTCAATATAAAGATCGCCATTTTCACCACCGTTAATTCCAGCTTGTCCTTGTTTTGCAAGACGGATTTGCTGACCTTCTTTCATGCCTTTGGGGATTTTAACTTGGAGGGTTTTCCGTTGTACCTCGGGTTCACCATAGGCATTATAGGTTGGGATCTGTAAGGTGATACTCTGAGTCGCGCCTTCATAACCAATGCTTACAGGAATTTCAATACTGGCATGTTGATCTTCACCCTTATAGCTACGCTGTTGCTGAGAGCCGCGTTGCCCAAAATCTTGTTGATGTCCACCGCCAAAACCGCCACCGAAACGTCCAAATAGATCTTCAAAACCACTAAAATCTTGTCCACCACTGCTACTGTACGAACGATGGAATTGGCTACCATCAAAACCACTTTGACCTGTAGATTGCCCTCCAAACCCACCTGTATTGGCATAAGGGTTATCCAGTTCAAAATCGTATTGTTTTTTCTTTTCTTCATTGCTTAAGGTGTCGTAGGCGACATTGATGGTCTGCATTTTTGCTTCAGCATCGGCTTCTTTACTCACGTCAGGATGATATTTACGTGCGAGTTTTCGATAAGCTTTCTTAATTTCGTCTGGTGTCGCATTTCTAGAAACACCCAAATCTTCATAATAATTTTTTGCCATACTTAAGGTCATTATTTTGTTTAACTTTATTCTAGTTTTATGCCTTTTTGGCTACAGATGGAAGAGCAACTTAGTGTGGTTATTGTTTCAAAACTTATCTAGAACAAAAGCCCGCTTATGTTGATAAAGGTGGTGTTTCATGTTCTATGGGCTTTGTGTGTTCGGGTTGGTGCTTTGGTTAAGTAAATGACAATTCCAAATAGCTATTCAACCTTTTAATTTATAAAACTTGCTGATTATGCTTTGAATTTTAATTGAAAAAAAAGAGCAAACTGAATTTGCTCTTTTCTTGGTAAAAACCGATAGTTAAATTTTTGCAAATTTAAACCATTCAGATCTTAATAGATTAACTTAAATGCTCGCCAAAAAGATTCAAAGCTTCTTTTGCAGTGAATTGATATTTTTTATTGCAAAATTGGCAATCCATTTCAATTGGATTTTGAATTTCTAGGGTTTCTTTGACTGCATCTAGACCAATCTGGATCAATGCATTTTTGCATTTATCGCGTGAACAGGTGCAATTGAATTGAAGCTGTTCAACATCTGGCAGACGAACTTCTTCTTCATTGTATAAACGGTAAAGAATTTCTTGTGCGGTTAAATCTGTCAATTCTTCAGGCTTTAAGGTCTGCGTCAACATAATTAAACGTGGCCATAAGTCTTCATCTACACGTTGCTGTTCTTCTTCATTATTACGAGGTAATAACTGAATCAGTAAACCGCCTGCATTGTGATGGGTACTTGCCAAGACAATACGTGTTGGAATTTGTGCAGAAAGGTCATAATACTGCATTAAACAAGCCGCAAGCGTTGGTTGATCAAGTGGCACAATTCCTTGATAACGCTCACCAAATTCAGGTTCAATATTGATAAATAACACAGGTTGTTGCAACGTGCTGAGCACAGTACTACTGTCTTCACTCAACATAAAATGCGGATCTTCTTCATAATCTGCAAGTGCACGTACATCACCTAAATGGTTGCATTCAGCCATTGCCCATTTGAATGTACCTTGTGCTTGGATTTGTAAGCTAATACGTCCTTTAATTTTTAATGTGCTTGCAAGTAATGCTGTTGCACTCAACATTTCACCCAATAAAATGCGCACAGCAGGCGCATAATTACGCTGCGATAGAATCGTTTGTAGTGCTGTATCTAAATGTACAATTTCACCACGTACAGGGCTATCTTCAATATAAAAACGTTGACGTAAATCAGACATAAAATTCTCCAAATCCCTGTTTAGATGGTGGCGATATTATAAATCACAAGTTTATTTCACCTGAAAAACGCTGCATCTTAAAGTTAATTTTCGTCATCACGCATAATATTAATACGATCATGCTTGGCATGTGTGGTTTGAGCTTTTGCTGTGGGCCGTTCTAAGCCTGATTCATCCAAATCTGGAACATCTTTATATTGCTCAGGATTGTGGTTTTCAACTTGCGCATCGCTTTCAAACAGGTGCTCAAGCTCCGAAATAAAGTCCCGATAGCTTTCAAAAAGCTTTTGCTCATCGGTATAAATACGCTGTTGACGTGTTAACAGTTCTTCATCGTAGTTTCTAAATAGCTCAACACTATCATAAGCCTCTTGTTTACTTATGCCCAGTTCACACAATGCTCGATAACCCATCCCCAATGAAGTCAAATAGGTTTCACGCCAAATATGTTTAACTCCGACATCACGTAGGAGATGCATGTGATAACGATCTCGTGCTCGAACCAATAATGTAAGGTTTGGATAATTGAGCAAAATATGTCGCGCAACATTCATTGAATCTTCAACATTATCAATTGCCAATACAAAAACCTTGGCCTGCTCAATTCCGGCTGCACGGAGTAAATCGGGTTGAGTCACATCGCCATAGTACAAAGTACCACCATAGCGTCGAACAAAATCAATTTTTTGTAAATTATTATCAATGGCGGTAAAAGTAAAATGACGGATACGTGCCAAACGAGCAACAATTTGCCCTACACGGCCAAAACCAGCAACAATAAGAGCAGGGTGTTCGTTGGGAATCTCATCGTATTTCGGTGCACTGTCTTTATTGATTAAGGGCAATACTTGCGTACTTACCAACCAAAAGAAGATGGGGGTCAGTACCATGGATAAGGTCACAATTAAGGTGATGGGCTCCATGATTGCTTCAGCCAGTACTTTTTCGCTTTTTGCCACGTTTAATACTACAAAGGCAAACTCACCCCCTTGGGCCAAACAGATTGCGACCATTAAACTGTTGGTCCAACTCATTTTTTTATAACGTGCAATGGCTGCCATCACGATCATTTTGATCAGAATTAAACTGACTGCGCCACCAATAATCAGTAATGGCATATCTGCAATTAACGAGATTTGTGTGGTCATTCCTACCGTCATAAAGAATAAACCAAGCAATAAACCTTTAAAGGGCGCAATACTGGCTTCAAGCTCATGACGGAATTCAGAGTCAGCCAGAAGTACACCTGTTAAAAAAGCGCCTAAGGTTGTGCTGATCCCGAGTGTATCCATCAATAACACCACACCCAGCACGATAAATAGGCCAACAGCTGTGATCAGTTCTGTTGCACCACTTTTTGCCACAAAGCGGAAAAATGGTCGCATCACATAACGGCTAAACAGAAATAAACCCGTGAACGTGGCGATAATCGCAGCAAAGTAAGCAACGCCATGATGACTCGATTCACTGCCTGCTAAGAGTGGGATGATGGCAAGTAATGGAATCGCAGCAATATCCTGAAACAGTAAAATCGAAAAGGATTGCTGACCATGAGTGGTATTGAGTTGTTGTTTTTCTTCTAAAAGCTGTAAAACAAAGGCAGTTGAAGAAAGTGCTAAGGCAAAACCAATCACAAAACTTGCAGGGAGTGATTGTTGAAAGATTAAATAGATAGTTCCCATCAGCACCAACCCAGTAACCCCCACCTGTAAACTTCCCATTACAAAAATGGATTGGCGCATTTCCCATAAACGCTGTGGTCGAAGTTCTAAACCAATCAGGAACATCAGTAAAATCACCCCAAATTCGGCAAGGTGCATGATTTCCTCCGGATCATTGGCGATGTTAAACGCGCTTGGACCCAGAAGTATTCCTGTAAATAAGTAACCCAGTACGGTGGCGATACCGAGTTTTTTCCCTAAAGGAACCAGAATTAATGCTGCACCAAGGAAGATGGTGATTTGGAGTAACAGTGACATTCACTTGCCTTAAGTTTTTTTCTTTCTTTAGAAATTGTAGCGTGATTTTGTGATTCACTTGGAGATATTTATTAAGAAATTGTCTTTTTACCCAATAAAAATTTAAAAGTGATGAGAGAGGTAAGGGGGTGGTTCTATAGGCTCACTTAACGATGACATGCTTATCGCCATGTAGTACCTACATTGTGCATAGCTAAACGATGCAAAATGCAGAAGCGGTTTAATCGAGACTCGGTTCATTCTCTCGATTTGTATAGCAATAAGCTAAATTAAGACTTTAACTCAACTCTTGCGGATCAACATCTATGGTGACTTTCATCGTAGAAGGTTTGCTATGTAACAGCTGTTGCCACCATTGACGAATATAAAAATGCATTTTTGCCCGATCTTGAGAAAGCAAAACCACATGGGCTTGGTAACGCCCTGCTTTACGTTCCATTGGCGCTGGAATCGGTCCCCAGATATCAATTAAATTCTCTTCGGCAGTTTGTCTAAGCAGCTGCGTCATTTCAGTCAAAAACTTTAAATTTTCTTCCTGATGTTTTGAATCACAACGAATCAAAGCTGTATAACGAAAAGGTGGAAGCAGTGCAGCTTGGCGATCTTTTAAGGTTTGTTTGGCAAAGGTCCGATAGTCATTATGAATCAAGGTGTTTAATAACGGATGATCAGGTCTTAGGGTTTGTAAATAGACTTCACCCTTCATTTCACCACGACCCGCACGGCCTGCAACTTGAATAATCAATTGCGCAGTACGTTCTGTGGCGCGGAAATCCACACTCAACAAACCTGCATCGATATCCAAAATTGCCACTAAGGTGACATAAGGAAAGTGATGTCCTTTTGCCAGCATTTGCGTGCCAAGTAAAATGGTCGGTTCACTTTTCTGGATCTGATCATAAATCTTTTGCCAACTGCCTACCCGACTGGTTGAGTCACGGTCTACGCGTAGAACGGGAAAATGAGGGAACAACTCATTCAAAGTTTCTTCAACTTTGGCAGTTCCCATGCCGATTGGCTTTAATTGTTGTTGATTGCATTGAGGGCAAGCATCAGGCATACGATTAATCGTGCCACAATGATGACAATGTAAATGCTGATAAGGCTTTAAATGTAGGGTAAAGTGAGCATCGCAATTGGGGCAATTGGCCTGCCAACCACAGCTTTCACAGATAAGCACAGGGGCATAGCCGCGGCGATTTAAAAAAATAAGAACTTGTTCTTTTTTCTCTAAACGTTTTTTGATTTCAGCAATCAAAACATCACTTAAGCCATGCTGTTTTTTTGCCACTTTTAAATCAATCAAATGCATTTTCGGCATGATTGCGGCACCAGCACGTTGATTTAACTCAATCCGTGTCAGCTTTTCTTGGCGAGCAAGATAATAACTGTCAATACTAGGCGTGGCAGAACCTAAGATAATCGGGCAATTTTCTAAATGTGCACGATACATGGCCACATCGCGAGCATGATAACGAAAGCCTTCTTGTTGCTTAAAAGAAAGATCATGCTCTTCATCTAAAATAATCAAACCCAAATGTGGCAAAGGTGTATAAATTGCAGAACGTGTGCCTAAAATAATAGAGGCTTTGCCCGTTTGCGCATGCTGCCATGCTTGTAAACGTTTAGTGTCATTTAAGCCTGAGTGCAGTAAGGCAATATTGCAATGAAAACGTGATTGAAAACGGCTGATGGTTTGTGGAGTTAAGCCGATTTCAGGCACTAAAACCAAGACTTGTTTGCCTTGTTTAAGTACTTCATGCATCACTTGCAAATAAACTTCGGTTTTACCACTCCCAGTTAAACCATCCAGTAGAAACGCTTGATATTTTTTCTGCGCTTTTAAAATCGCTTGAATGGCTTTCTTCTGATCGTCATTTGGCGTGAGTGGCATCTGTGCCAATTGCACAGGTTCTGGCGTGACATTTTGTGGTTCCAAATCACAACGAACAATGTCTTTTTTCTCAAGGACTTTAAGTGTGGCTGTTTCAACACCACTTAAATTAAGAATATTTTCCTGTGTCCCTTTCGGGTGTAGCTTTAAAATTTTATAGGCTTCTTGTTGTTTTTCAGAACGCTTAACTTTGTCTTCGGCATGTAAGTCTAAAAGTTTCCAGATACGTGCCAATAAATTATAAGGTTTACCTTGGCGTAATAAGGTAGGTAACGCCGTTTGAATCACTTCGCCGATAGGAAATTGATAATATTGTGATGACCATGTCAATAAACTTAAAACTTTATTGTCTAGAATGGCCTGTTCATCTAACAGTTCAGTAATGGCTTTGAGTTTAAAATGAGAATCCACAGGTTCATCAATCGGTACTTTCTTAACAATAACACCAATCAGATTTTGTCTGCCAAAAGACACTGCAACACGCGCACCGACTTCAGCTTGCGCATATTGTTCAGCGGTGACTTGGTAATCAAAGCAGTCATTCAAATAGACTGGAACAGCAACTTGAATACGATAAATCGTCTGTGGCGTAGCAAGGGTATTCGACATTTTTAATTTAGTGACTCATTAATTTAGTGAGGCTGTGATGAAATTGTTTCATGTCCAGATTCGGCTTGTGTTAGAGTGTAACAGTCATCTATAAACATGAATATGAATGATTTATAGGGTATGACGCAACAGCGTAATCAAAAAATTTTGGAAAACTAGAGCATAATAATGCCAGCATATCAATTTACTGCAATTGATGCTTCAGGAAAGCAGCAAAAAGGCGTGTTAGAAGGAGATTCCGCACGCCAGATTCGACAACAACTACGGGACAAGGAATTGATTCCTGTCACGGTGGATGCTGTTGAACAAAAAGATAAAAATAAAAGTTCAGGATTTTTTCAACGTAAATTCTCGGCTTATGATCTGGCCTTAATGACACGTCAACTTTCTGTTTTGGTCGCTGCTGCGATTCCTTTAGAGGAAGCATTACGAGCAGTTGCCAAACAAAGTGAAAAAGTGCATGTACAAAATCTGTTACTTTCGGCACGTTCAAAAGTGCTTGAAGGGCACTCTTTGGCTCAAGCGATGCAACAAACAGGACGCTTTCCAGATTTGTATATTGCGACCGTTGCTGCGGGTGAACGTTCAGGACATTTAGATTTAATTTTAGATCAATTATCTGATTACACCGAAAACCGCTTTGCCATGCAAAAGAAAATTCAAGGTGCGATGATCTATCCAATCATCTTGATGTTTATGTCTTTTGCGATTGTGATGGGGTTAATGACGTATGTTGTTCCAGACATTGTTAAAACCTTTGACCAAAGTAAGCAAGCCTTGCCATGGATCACTGTGGCTTTAATGAAAGCCAGTGAGATTATTCGGCAGGCTTGGCCCTTTATGCTGGTGTTTAGTGTGGTTGGGATCTTTTTATTAATTCGATTCCTGCGAACTTCTGCGGGGCACTATGCTTTTGATCGTTTAACACTCAGATTGCCATTATTTGGTAAATTATCTCGTGGTATAAATGCAGCGCGTTTTGCCAGTACCTTATCTATTCTTACCCAATCAGGCGTGCCATTGGTCGATGCTTTAAAAATTGGAGCAGCGGTGAGTAGCAATTGGGTGATACGAGATGCTGTTAATATTGCAGCAGAGAAAGTCACAGAAGGTGGAAATCTTGCAACACAATTGGAGCGTTGTGGTTATTTCCCACCGATGATGGTACAAATGATTAAAAGCGGTGAAGCTTCGGGTGAGTTAGATCGAATGTTAAGCCGTGCATCAGATATGCAGGATCGAGAAGTATCCTCATTTATTTCAACATTATTGGCTTTACTGGAACCTTTAATGTTGGTGTTTATGGCTGGTATTGTTTTGGTTATTGTGATTGCTGTCATGTTGCCAATCGTCAATATGAACAATATGATTTAAGCCAATTATTTTTATAAAGAATATATAGAGAGTAAGCAGATGCAACGAAAGATGAATAGGACTCGTCAGTCAGGTTTTACCTTAATTGAAGTGATGGTTGTGATTGTTATTTTAGGCGTACTTGCAGCATTGATCGTACCCAATGTGATGGGACGTGGTGAAAAAGCCAAAGTTGACACCACTAAAATTGCATTAAAAGGTGTAGCGGGTGCTTTAGACCAGTATAAACTGGACAATGGGCGTTATCCGACAAGCCAAGATGGTGGTTTAGACGCGCTTGTAAATCAACCTGCAACGGCTAAAAACTGGTTACCTGGTGGTTATGTTAAAGGTGGTTATCCGAAAGACAGTTGGGAAAATGATATTCAATATGTGATCCCTGGTTCTGAAGGTCGTAAATTTGATTTATATTCTTTTGGTGCCGATGGTAAACAAGGTGGTGAAGGAAATGATGCAGATATTTATTACCAACCTTAATTGAAGATTATTTAAGTTAATATTTATGGGATTAATCACTTCATTTAATCGAGTTAATAAATCTTGAGTGAAGTGATAATCTTTCTTGTTTGCTAAAGTGTATTTAATTTATTGAAATATAACAACTATTTAAAATAACGATGTTTGAGAGTTATAATAAGAATTATTCCCATATTTAATAGTTACAAGAAAGTTAAATTGTGTATAAAAATAGACTTTTTATTTAATTAAAAGCTTGCATAATAGTTCTCAGGGCAATCTGAATTGCTTAGGAGGATGAGATGAAAGCATTATTATTACCAGATGAAATCAGCCAATTTCATTGGACTATGCTCAAATCTGTTCTTTTAATTTTGAGCCTATTACCGATTAGCCAGTTTTTTCTCAATATTTGGCAAGTTGCCGATGCCAATAGCCAGATCATGATTGGTTTTATGGCGATTAGCGTATTTAGTGCATTATCCATTATTAGTTTTTATAATGCCTTAAATTTGACAGTATTTCAGTTAAAAACTGAATTCTCATCATTATTAGAACAATATTTAGTACGTTCATATCGTTATGTGCCAATGTTATTTTTAGCTGCAATGATGTCTTATTTGGTGACTCAACTTTAGTTGAAATATCATGGAAAACCGAGGGTATAATCCTCGGTTTTTTTTTTGCACGATGATTTAATGATTCAGGTTTGCAACTAAGTTGGCTGAACAAGGCTCATGGTGATTTTGCGCACAATAGGTAAGATAAACAGTAACACTGGAAAGGCAATCAGCCAAGAAATCCCCCAAGCTGAAAGCCATGTGTATAGCGAAAAATTCTCAAAACTCATGCTTCTGAATGTACTGATACCTGAAACAATAAATGTCATGATAATAGACAGTAACAAAGGTAAAACAATCGCTGCATAGCGATGTGGAATCTTTTTAAAATTAAAATAAGACGATTTAGAATTTTGCATTTTTTACTCCGTAAACCAACAAACGCCAGTGCCGCACCAAAATATTAAAATTTTGATTAAAAATAGCCCCAAGCCTTGTTGGAGATATGTTGGCACGTTGATTGACGTAAACGTTTACGGCTTTATGATCAGCGAAAATAATTTAGCATAAACTTGAAAAAAATATAATAAAAAATGCGCCGAAAATATTTTCAATTTCGTTTTGATAGGGTTTGGATTGAGGCTGGATTGAACATGATTGTCTTTTTAACAGGATCATTTGTCTGTTTTGTATAAGGTTGATCGCTTTAAATTTATCTAAAATGATTTTATCTCTTGAGATGAACTGATAAAAATACGAGGACTCAGCAATGCAACAAATAGAATGGAATGATTTTCTTAAAGTAGAGTTACGGGTAGGAAAAATTATTCAAGCAGAAGTGTTTGAGAAAGCGCGTAAGCCTGCTTATATTTTGCATGTTGATTTTGGCGAAGCACTCGGTGTGAAGAAATCGAGTGCGCAAATTACCAACCTGTATCAACCTGAAGATTTAATTGGGAAGCTTGTGGTTGCTGTTGTGAACTTTCCAAAAAAACAAATTGGACCGATTCAATCAGAGTGTTTAGTGACGGGTTTCCATAATCAAGATGGGCATGTGACGTTGTGTGTGCCTGATGCAAATGTGCCATTGGGAACAAAGTTGCTTTAATCATTGAATCAAGCGCTTTGTTGAAGCTGACCTCATCTCCTTAAACCAGAGATGAGGGATTCAAGCATTAACGTCTAGATTTAAAGCTAATATCGACTGCTTTAGGTCGATAGATCCAGCCTAAAATTAATAACAATAGGGAGAGCAATAAAATAGGATAATCACTAAAGCGGGTGTACCAAGTTTCACCTTGCATGGCAGGTAAATCACCACGAAGCACAGCTTTTTGATCTACAGGGGCTTGTTTTACAATATGCCCATTGTGGTCAATAAAAGCTGTAACACCTGTATTGGTGGCACGAATAAACCAACGTCCATTTTCCTTAGCACGCATTTGTACCATTTGAAGATGTTGTAATGGACCTGCTGTACCAGTGAACCACGCATCATTAGAAACAGTCACTAAAAAGTCACTATTAATCGCATTACGTCGAGTGAGATTCGGATAGGCCACTTCATAACAAATGGCTGCAGCCAAATCATGTCCTTTAATATTAAAAGGTTTTTGATTGGATGCACCTTGGGAAAATCCACTCATGGATGGATCATTTTGTAGTGCAGGTAATACCCAAGCCAACAATCCTGAAAGTGGAATATATTCACCAAAAGGCACCAGACGTTGTTTTTTATATAAGCCTGAAGAATCTGCGCCAGAAGCCATCATACTGTTGTAGTACATTGGATAGCCATTTTTCTGTGATTCTTTTAAGTCCCAATAAGGAATACCCGTTACCCATGCTGTGCCTGAACTTTTGGCTTGTTGATCCATCATATCCAAGAATTGTTGAATATCTGTTTGGAACAGTGGAATCGAGGATTCTGGCCAAACAATCAGATCACGCCCCCATTCAGTACGGCTTAAATTAACGTAAATTTCTAAGGTTTTAACCTGATATTCAGTTAACCATTTTAAATCTTGCGGAATATTGCCTTGAATCAAAGAAACGGAGAGCGGCCTTTCTGCTTTCGGTTGTACGAAAGTGATAAACGATGCGCCCCATGCGCCAAGGATTAAAATGATTGCAGGAAAGATCCAAAAGACTTTTCTATTTAAAATTTCAACCAATGCACAAGCAAGGATAATCACGACAAAAGATACTGCAAACACACCAAACAATGGAGCATAGCCATCTAAGAGTCGTTCAGTAAATGCGTAACCTGCAAATAACCAAGGAAAACCCGTAAAGACCCAAGTCTTCGACCATTCAAAAATAACCCACAAAGGAGCGAAAGTTAATGGTGTTTCAGGGAAGAATCTACGATATACCCAAGTCTGAATTGCGGTAAAAAGCCCCATGACAATGGCCATGATGGCGATCATCAAGACACTTAATACTGCATTGGTATCTCCATACACATGAATCGATGTATAGAGCCAGAATGCGCCAACAAACCATAGACCAAAGCCATAGCTTAAGCCAATCGCAAATGCTTGGCGTGGTGTACGGCCTTTTAAGCAAGCATATAGCAGGGCAGGCGATAAAATTGCCAACCACCACCAATAATAAGGCGCCAGTGCTAAACTGAACACTGCGCCTGACATTAACGAAATCAATAATGGGAAAATGAAGGGCAGCTGTTTTTGTTGTTGTGATGAATTTAACAGCTTGTCAAAGTATGCTCTCATTTATGTACAGCTCGAATCAGATGAATAGTGCGTGCATCTGCTTCAATAATTGTAAATTCCCAATCCTCAAGCTCAACCACTTGGCCTTGAAGATCACTCACTAGACCAATTTCTTGAAGCAGTAATCCGCCCATAGTCTCTACTTCATCGTCAGGAAATTCAGCATCTAAAACATTGTTAAAATGTTCGATTGGTGTAAGTGCTTGCACAATCCATGTATTGGCTGTGGTATGGGTTGTATCTGGAATGATAAATTGCGCTTCTTCGTCAACGTTATCATGCTCATCTTCAATTTCGCCAACAATCTCTTCCAGAATATCTTCTAAAGTGACGAGACCTGCTGTTGAACCATATTCATCAATCACAATAGCAATATGGGTTTGAGTGTTTTTTAACATTCTCAAAACTTGGTCGGAACGGGCACTTTCTGGCACAAATAATGGCTGACGCATTAACGCATGCACATCGACAACAGATGAACGATCAGTTAAAAAGGGTAAAAGATCTTTAGCAAGTAAAATACCCACCACGTTTTCAGGCTGATCAGAAGAGAAAACAGGGAAACGTGAATGTGCAGATTCAATAAGAATATCTAAAATATCAAGAAGTTGATCATCTTCTTGCAAACTGACCATCGCTGTGCGCGGAGTCATGACTTCACGGATTTTTGTTGCAGGAAGGTCTAATACGCCTTCTAACATTGCAACAGTATCGGGTTCTAAAAAACGACGTGAATCTTGTACTAATTTTAGCAGTTCATCCCGGGTTTCTGGCGCTGTTCCTAACCATTTGCGTAAGCCACGCATTCCCCACGATGGGCCTGATTCCTCGTGCATGATCTTTCCTAAAGACGCTTAATATCTAGTAAATGTTTTTTTATCATACCGAAGAAAACACAGATGTCTATCTATTAAATAAGGTAAATAGATGAATGTATGTGTCATATTATAGATATATTGCAAGCCTTATTCATTATTTGAGTTTGTGTTAAAATTATTGATTGATTTCGCTTCTTTTTGAGAATAGATAATGTCTGAACCGATGCCTACAGCAAGCATTCAATTAAACACGCGTGGACTACGTTGTCCTGAGCCTGTAATGATGTTGCATCAAGCAATTCGTAAATCTAAATCAGGTGATGTCGTTGAAGTATTTGCAACTGATAATTCAACCTCTTGGGACATTCCTAAATTTTGTATGCATCTCGGTCATGAGTTGATTTTACAAGAAGAAGTACTAGATGATGCCGGGAATAAGGAATTTCACTATTTAGTGAAGAAAGGTTAAAAGATTATGATGGGTGGAAATCAGTCTATGTTATATGTAATGATTTCCCTTTTATTGATTTAAAAATATTGAAATTTATTTGGCCTGTTTTTAATGGCTAATAAATTTATGTTATATGCAATTTGTTGAATTTTAATAATTATATTGTGGATATTAAATCATTTTACAAAATTAAAAATGACAGAATTTTGACTTATGATTATAATCTAAACATATTTTTTAATAATAATTAACTCATTCAAATGAACAGCTTAGTAAATAGCATTTATAAAATATTGGATCAGCTTGGACTAAACGCACAAAAACGAGCTTTGCATATCCAATTTAGCAATACAGACTTAAACAACCAAGTCTTCTTACAACGTATCGATGGACAACATGGTCTAAACCAAGGTGTGTCTATTGAACTGATTTGCCTTGCCACCTCGGCTGTGATTCCGCTTAAACAATTCATTGGTAGCCAAGTGGCCATTGATCAAGTCACAGATCATGGACAACTGTTTCGTAGCACAGGCGTAATTACTGAGGCCGCACAAGGGCAAAGTGATGGTGCACTAACGCTATATAAACTCAAACTCGAAGATGCCACTTCACTGTGGTATAAACGCCGTAACAGCCGAGTGTTTATGAATAAGTCGGTTGTGCAAGTCATAGAAACCCTCTTTAAAGAATGGCAAGACAAAAGCCCACTCTTTGCCTCCAGTCTAAGCCTGGATAAAAGTGGACTGAAAAAAGACTACGATATCCGACCATTCATTATGCAGAGTAACGAAAGCGACTATGCATTTTTAACCCGCTTGATGCGCAGTGAAGGGATCAACTGGCTGATTGATGAAGCGCAATTGATTGTGCCTAGTTCTGCGACTCAAATTCAACCACAAAAACTGCGTTTGGTGGATGATAACAGTGAATACAAAGCACTAGAACGAAGAAAGATCCGCTTCCATCGCAGCAGTGCCACAGAACAACAAGACAGCATCACCAGCTTTATCGGACAATGTAGCTTACAACCCACCGCTGTCCACGTACAACGCTGGCAAGCAGATGTGTTAGAGCAAGAAGAAGGTGCAGGCAGTGTTCAAAGCAAACACCAACACAGTCAAAGCCAAAACAATGCCAGTCTTGGTTTAGAACAAGCTTGGCATATTAGCCCAGCTTGGATTCAAGACCTCAATGGTGAAGATCAAGCAACCGCTTCAAATAACAATCAAATTGAAAAGATCAACCAAAACCTCAGCCATTATTACGATGCCCAATCCAAACAATTTATATCCAACTCCACTGTACGTGATGCGCAAGTGGGGTACTGGTTTGAGTTAAACGAACACCCAGAAATAGACCAACACAATGGCTCAGACAAAGAATTTCTGATCACGTCAAAGACATTCTATAACCAGAACAACTTACCCAAAGACCTGAGCGAACAAATCAATCGCTTGCTCCAACAAAGCAATTGGGTAAACGAAAATAAAGCAGATTCAAATAACCCAGAACGCCAAGCCAATCAATTGGTACTACAACGCCGTAATATCACCACTGTTCCTGAATACCACCCACTACAACATCGTCCAAGTACCCATCCACAACGTGCCAAAGTGGTTGGGCCAAGTGGAGAAGAAATCCATGTCGATGAATGGGGACGTATTAAAGTTCGCTTCCTATTTACCAGAAATGAAGATCATAGTCATGATGGTGGAGCAGGGAGCAATGACAACGACACCGATTCCGCTTGGGTGGGTGTACTGACCCCGTGGGCAGGTGAAGGCTATGGTGCACGGTTCTTACCGAGGATTGGTGAGATTGTCGTGATAGATTTCTTTGATGGCAATATCGATCGACCATTTGTGGTGGGACGTATCCATGAAGCACAACGTAGCCCAACGAAATTTGATGACAAAGGCCAATTACCTGATACCAAAAAACTGGCGGGGATCAAAAGTCGAGAAGTTAAAGGCAGTGGCTATGGCCAACTGAGATTTGACGATACCACAGAGCAAATCAGCAGCCAGCTACAAAGTAGTCACGGTGCGAGTCAACTTAACCTCGGTAACCTGAGTCATCCTAAAGAAACCGAGACCAGTAAAGGACGAGGTGAAGGCTTTGAACTAAGAACAGACCAATGGGGTGCAGTGCGTGCAGGGCAAGGCCTACTACTCAGTACCTATGCTCAAGATTCAGCTTCAGGCAATCATCTCGATGCAACAGCCGCGAAAAGTCAGTTAGAAAGTAGTCTAAATAACTCTAAAGCCTTAAGTGAAGTTGCTAAGAATCAGCAAACGGATCCTTTAGAAAATTTAGATCATTTGAAATCGTTTATTTCATTTTTGGAAAAAGATGAATCCAGTGAAGCAAAAAGCCAAGCAGATACCTTTAAGCAAGCTCTCATGTTATTGGCTTCACCCAATTCGGTTGCGCTTGCTACTAATGAAGATCTACATCTTTCTGCCGATCGACAAATCTATGAAACTGCGGGTGATAGTATCAACCTGAGTACGCAAAAGAATTTAGTCGCACATGCACAATCAAAGATTAGTCTTTTTGCGGCACAAGAAGGGGCAAGATTATTTGCAGGGAAAGGTAAAGTTGAGATCCAAGCACAAGGCGATGGTGCGGATTTGATTGCACGTAAAGGTATTCAGATTATTTCAACTGAAGATAAGATTGAGATTAAAGCGGATAAGAAAATTATTTTGATTGCAGATGGTTCGCAAGTTGAAATTAGTAGTGCAGGTGTTTTACCGACCACTGCAGGTAAGTTTGAAGTCAAAGCTGGACAACATAAGTTTTTGGGTGGTGCGAAAGTTATTAGTTCTAGCATCAGCTTACCTAAAATAGGTGAAAAAAATGCATATGATTTGAAAATGCTGGTGAAAGATAATAATGGAAATATTAAGAGAAATATGAAGTATTACTTTTTCTTAGCGAATGGAAGTAAGGTAGAAGGCATAACAGATGATAATGGCTATACTAAAACAATAACAACAATTCAACCTGAAAAAGTGGATTTACATTTAATAAATGATGAGCTTATAAATATTGATGAGATAGATAATGGCTAATTACGATTTTTATCCATATGTTTCTTTGGAATCTAATGTTGATATTAATGATTTGAGATATTCATTGCGAGTTTATGATCCTGTTAAAAATATTAATTATTTAGACCAGAGTAATAATAAAATATCACCATATTCAAAAAATTTATTGATTAAGTCAACTAAGAATTTTAGAACTCACATTTTAAAAATAGTTGTCAATGATCCTGCTAAACTAAAAGAATGTATTTTAATTTTTGATTTATTTAGAATATCTAAGAGTGGTGCTGAAGTTCATGTTATTAAAAGATATTTGAGTGCAAACAGAATTGAAGAGTTTAGTTCTCAAAATAGATATAATGTTAAATTAGATATTGTTAAATATAAAGAAACAAACAATGTTACGAAACAGACACAACCTAATAATCCAAATATTGTGGAAGTGAATCTACCATCGAATAGGATTTTTATTGAAGAAAAATACCCTCCCGGTAATTCAAATGATCCTTTTACTAAAGAACGTGTTGAGACTAGTTTATATAGTAGAATTAAAGATCCATACCCAAATCAACGTAGTACATATTTGTGCGGGCCAGCTGCGTTCTTTTATTGCGTTTTAAATAGCAATAAGAAAATATATGCTAAAATAGTAAAAGAGTTATGGGAGAAGGGTGAGGTAAAGGTTAATAATCTTAATATAAAACCTTCTTTAGATGGTGCTAGAAAAGTGAATGGTTTCTATAAGGAGAATAAAGGTGTTAATAATAAAATAACATTAAATCCAAGAATTTCACCAGTAGATTGGATAACAATGGGGAGTTTGAGAGATTCAGAGAATTCAGTTTTTGATTATAATACAGCAGAAAGTCAGAATATTGTAGGTGATAGTTTTAATGGTTTTACGGCATTTACTCTACCATCAGATATGGAGCGTTGGTTAAAGAATATTGGTTATAAAATAGTATATACTGAAAGAAATTACAGTAGCCGTGTTGATAGCTTAATAAAAGCAAATGCATTTTCGATGCAAAATCATTATTTGATAGCATTAACAATGGGTGCTATTGTAGAAGGGCAGCCAGAAATTCCTCGATTTAGCAAACTTAAAGTTAGAGGTCCTTCACATTGGATTGTATTTACAGATAATATTAAAACAAAAAAAGGACAATTAATTACTTCCTCAACTCAACATAGTGAAATAGTATCAGCTTATTGTGCAACTTGGGGAAGTAATCAAAAAATTAAAGATCAAGAACTGAGTTTTTTTTCTAGTAATTTATATTGGTTTATTGTTGTTGAAAAGACATTGAATTAGGAAATTTATGAAAAATATATATTTACTTTTATTGTCAGCTTTTTTTATATTAGGCTGTAGTAATACTCCGACTATAACACCTGATAATTTGCCAAAAGCTTCAGTAGGAAAACCTTATAACGTTAAAATTGAAATTGAGAAAGTTATATTGGTTGATGACTTATTTGTTGATAGCAATATCACTAATGATTCTGGTTTGGTTTTAAATACTGGTGTTGGAGAGCCTCCTTATAGTGATAATACAATTGAAGTTAAAGGGACCCCCATTAAAAATGGAAAATATGAAATTATATTAGAGGGGCAGACTAGAAATGCATATGGCGGTAATATTAATTTTAGAAAAAAATATGATTTGATTGTTTTGCAGTAAATAAAATTAAGTAGGTTTTTAAGTAATGTATTTTTGTTTAAATAATCTTAATATGGTTGTTTAAATTAAGTCACTATTAATTATTGGATAAAGGGAAAAATTTTTAAGTATACAATTGATTTATATGGTTTTTTTAAAGCCAAGTTATTCAATTAGTGAAGATAAAGCCGTCATGTGTATTTATTAATGTTTTTTAGTATGCTGTATGAAAATTCTATGGTTGTATTGAAAATAATTTAGTTGTATTAGTAAGGCTAAAATGACTGAAAAATCTAATAATTAAAGTCGAGATACAGGATGATTTTAAAGAAAATTATTCGATTTTTGGTAATCACATTGTTATCGAGTTTGGTCGCTTGTAATTCGTCATCTGAGTCGATGAGTAAAAATGAACAAGAAATGAATGAATCTGATTATATTATTGGTGTTGTGGCTGGCAACCCTAGTGAAAATTTAATTAATAGTAATGCTAAGTTTTTTCACAATATAGTTTAGGCGCAAGTGTTGGATTTATACGACCAAAATTAAATGTAAATGAAGAAAGTAAATTAAATTTAAAAGATGGATATGACCACACAGTTTTAGTTTTTAATAATTTAGAAAATTTGGTTTTTATCTCAGATGCTAACTATCCAAAACAAGGCGTTACAGATATAGGTTTTGATATTAGTAATATAAAATCTAAAAAAATTAATGAAAAAAATAATTTTTTTTCTTATGAGAAAATTGTAAAGCAATTAAATAAAAATGGTTGGAAAGTCTTTTACTTCGAGTCTGAACCGAGAGTGTTTGGAAAACAATCATTTGAAGCCAATAATAAAATACCTAACTATCAGGGGAGTTTGGATGGGTTTTATTTGGATAGTGAGGAAAAATGGGAGAAGTATTCGAGTGCGTTAAAACGCCAGCCTCTTAGATTTTATAAAAATAATGTCATATTAACGATAAATTTTCGCGAATCTATTGATGAAGTAAAAATTCACTTGGATTTTATTACTTTTTTTTCTCACTATTTTTATCAATATGATGAGAAAATTAGAGATAAAGATTGGAAAGTGTTATTGAGTAAAGATTTAAATAAGTGGGAAAGAGAGAGACAAAGTACAGAAGTTAAAATGGAAAAACTAGGTCATGATATTAAAAAAGAATATCACAACCCAAATGTTTGGGATTTTTTAAAATAGAAAGACATAGATATAAATCATCGTTTTAATAATCTACATCTATGTAAGCAAACTTAAAAAACTATTAGCTTTGACATCGCTCTAACGAGATTAAATTAAAAAACCCGCCGAAGCGGGTTTATTGATTTACATATTCGGGTAGTTTGGACCACCGCCACCTTCCGGTGTTACCCATGTGATATTCTGAGATGGATCTTTGATATCACAAGTCTTACAGTGAACACAGTTCGCAGCATTAATCTGGAAGCGCTTAGAACCATCATCATTTTCCATAATCTCGTAAACACCAGCAGGGCAGTAGCGTTGAGCTGGCTCATCCCATTTTGGTAAGTTGACATTGACTGGAATCGAAGCATCGGTCAGCTTTAAGTGAGCTGGCTGATTCTCTTCATGTACGGTATTCGATACAAATACAGAAGATAAACGATCAAAGGTTAATTTACCGTCTGGCTTTGGATAGGTCGGTTTAAATGTCGCAGCATCTACAGTTTTTAATGCACTAAAGTCAGGTGCAAGGTCATGTAGGGTAAATGGCACTTTAAAGATATTTTGATCGATAAAGTTAAATGCACCACCCATCCATAAACCGAATTTATGCATTGCTGGACCAAAGTTACGCGAACGATGTAACTCTTCTTTTAACCAACTGTTGTTGAATTTGTCAGTATAGGCAGTCAATTCTTTAGCAAAGAAATCTTCGCCTTCAGCGACACGCGCAACCGCTAAATCACCACCTTTCTCATGACCCGCTTGGATTGCTTCGAATACAGCTTCACCGCACAACATACCCGATTTCATCGCAGTATGAGAGCCTTTGATTTTAGCAAAGTTTAAGAAACCTGCATCATCACCAATTAAGCAACCGCCTGGGAAGGTCAGTTTAGGTAGAGAGTTTAGACCGCCTTTAACAACTGCACGTGCGCCATAAGAAATACGCTTACCGCCTTCAAGATATTGCTTGATCAGTGGATGTGTTTTCCAACGTTGCATTTCAGCAAAAGGATACATGTGTGGATTTTCATAAGATAAATCAACAATCATCCCCAAGGTCACTTGGTTGTTTTCAGCGTGATATAACCACCAGCCGCCTGAAGAACCTGTTTCTGCCAAAGGCCAGCCTGAACCGTGCATCACTAAACCTGGTTTATGTTTAGCAGGGTCAATTTCCCAAAGTTCTTTGATTCCGATACCGTAATGTTGTGGATCAGCATCTTGATCTAAGTTGTATTTTGCAATCAAACGTTTACCAAGGTGTCCACGGCAACCTTCTGCAAAAATTGTGTATTTTGCATGAAGCTCGTAGCCGGGGGTAAAGTTATGCGTCGGTTCACCATCTTTACCAATACCCATATCACCAGTTTGGATGCCTTTTACAGAACCATCTTCATGATAAAGGATGTCTGAAGCAGCAAAGCCAGGAAAGATAGAAACTTCTAACTCTTCCGCTTTTTGACCTAACCAACGCACGACATTACCCAATGAAATAACATAGTTACCATCATTGTGCATGGTTTTAGGAACCATCCAATGCGGTGCTTCTTGTGACTTTTCAGCAGACATGAGGAAATAAGTTTTGTCCTCAGTCACAGGTACATTTAAAGGTGCACCTTGTTCTTTCCAGTCAGGGAAAAGTTCATTGATTGCACGAGGTTCAAGTACAGCACCAGAAAGGATATGCGCACCAACTTCAGAGCCTTTTTCAACCACACAGACGGAAAGGTCTGGAAGATTGTTTTCAAGAGCTAATTGACGAATTTTAATCGCAGCAGAAAGACCCGCAGGGCCTGCGCCTACGATCACTACGTCAAACTCCATCGATTCGCGTTCGATGTGTTCCATGTAGGACTCCTCATATTTCTAAGGGTGGCAACCGTGAGCATTTATTGGGAATTAATAAATCGGTGCTGCCATGAGTGTTCTAAAAATTCCGTGATACGAATTAACGCTCGTACCAATAATATATTTTGCGCTAGTATAGTTAGAAACCCTAATCTAGCCAATTGGCTGAGTCGTATTATTTTTAAGTCAGCAAGGCATAAACCATGGTAAATCAAAATAATTCAACATCAGCGGCTCAAAATCAGCCAGATTCTGATAATAAAAACTTAATGAGCATTGCACAATACTTAAAAGATGTACAGGCGGGTCACAAAAGGTCAATACCCCCTTTAGAGCAGTGGCAGCCAAAGCATTGTGGCAAAATGGATTTGACAGTAAAAGCCAATGGCGAATGGTGGCACGAAGGTCAATTGATCAAACGCCAAGCGCTTTTAGACCTGTTTACAAAAGTACTTTGGAAAGAAGACGGGAAGTTCTATTTAAAAACCCCAGTTGAACAGATTGAAATTCAAGTTGAGGATGAACCTTTATTGGTCAATCAAGTTGATCAGGTGAATCTCGATGGGCAGGTCTATCTACAAGTTACCACCACCAATCAAGACATTACACTGATTGATCCAGAACACCCTATTTTTATGCGTGAATATCAAGGTGAGTTAAGACCTTATGTACATATTCGTTTTGGGATAAATGCCTTGATTCAACGTTCTGCTTTTTTCCATCTGATTGAATATGGGAAATTGCTTGAAAGTGCACAAGGAGATACCATTTTATCTTTAGAAAGTGGTGATTTTCACTTGCAATTAGGGACTTGAGGTTTAATCTTGTTAATTATTTTTACCGTATGCCAATAGTGGATCAAATGAGCGCGATTCTTCCTCTCTCTCCTCTAGAAAATCCAATGCCAAAAGCCTTGGCAGATGCCCCGATTGGTATTTTTGATTCAGGTATCGGTGGGCTTTCTATTGCACAGGAAATTGCCAATTATTTACCAAATGAACGTATTGTTTATTATGCCGATACTGCACATGTCCCTTATGGCCCACGGACGGATCAAAATATTCGTGAATTAACTGCACAAGCAATTGAATGGTTATATCGTCAAGGTTGTAAAATCGCAGTTGTGGCATGTAATACCGCTTCAGCATTTAGTCTTGATTATTTACGTGATCATTATGGTGAAAACTTTCCTATTGTTGGGCTGGTGCCTGCTTTAAAGCCAGCAGTGCTACAAACCCAGTCTAAAGTGGTTTCCGTTTTGGCTACACCTGCCACTTTTCGTGGAAAATTGATCAAAGATGTGATGCAGCGTTTTGCAGAACCTGCCAATGTCGAAGTACTGACGATTACCAATCTTGAACTGGTTCCCTTGATTGAATCTGGACGTTATAACAGTTTGGAATGCAAACATAGCCTGCAAAAGGTTTTAGATCCAGTCATTGCCAAAGGTTCAGATTATTTGGTGTTGGGCTGCACTCATTACCCTTACTTAAAACAAAGTATTCAAGAATTATACGGCCCTCAGCTTAACTTAATTGATTCTGGATTAGCGGTTGCACGACAAACGGCGCGTATATTGTTAAAAAATGAGTTAATATCAAGTAGCTTGCAAGAAAAAGGGGTGCGTTTACAATGTTTTGTGAGTGGGGAAAATGCAAAACAATTAGAAAATGTCATCAAACATCTCATACAACCAAAAATTACATGGTCTGTAGAAAATATTGTTGAAAAACTCGGCTAATTCTTTCAATATTGAACAGATTTAATATATTTTCATAAGTGTAGGGCATATCCAACTTAAAGCTCATGGATGGATTTAAGTAGGGTGTGACAAGAATGGGTTAACCTATGCTCGATAAACGGTATCAAGTTTTTATTACAACATCTGGCAAAGAAATGCAGCCAGAACGGATGGTCGTATCACAAACCCTTATAGGGATGGGGTTTTTTTCTTGGGGATTAGAACAACGGACACCATTAAGTACCGCATTTGCACGTCGTCAGATAGATGACTGTGATTACGTTTTATTGTTGTTGGGGAGTCAGTACGGTGAACAATCTGTTTCAGGGGTGAGTTATTTACATCTTGAATATATTTATGCGGTGACCAAACAGAAACCAATTATTGTATTTATGCATGAGAGTCCTGAATTTCGCGAACCGCATTTAAAAGAAGAAAGTACGCTGCTAAAAGAAAAGTTTAATGAATTTAGACATCAACTACAAAAAGAAGTTGAGCAAGTCGTTACTTATCGAACTTTACGAGATTTAGAACTTGCGGTACGTTCATATATGCCACAAATGCTAGAACGTTATCCTGTCGTAGGATGGGTCAGACCTCAGAATATTCAGGTCTTACAAGATGAGATTGATCGTTTAAAAGCAAAGTTGGCACATGTTTCCGTAGAGCAAGGAAAAAAAGAAGCAGATCCATTTTTAACTTTACCCAAAGTTTCATTACATGAAGTGTTTAATTTTGATTATCGAATGCATGCCTATCAAGATGGTAATTTTAAAGAGTTATCGCCAGCGCGTGAGATGACATGGGCAGAGTTATTGAAAATCTTATCAGTTGAATTTAGACAACCGACGTCTGAGGATTTTTTCTCTAAAGTCTTAAATGAATATTTGAATAATACGGGTTTAACCGATGCGCAAGTGGTGATGCCACGTGCTCATGCTGTGTCTAGAGCGCAGATTAATGTGCGTTCCTTGCATACGATTAAGCAACAAGTCCGTCAAAATGAATGGATCATCCCTGTGGGGCGTGATGATCGTCAGCGTATGCTCTGGCAGATGACGGATAAATGCGTGAAACTGCTTGAAAGTTCACAACGTATTAGCAGCCGCTCTTCAATTTTTTAAGTTAAATAAATTGAGTGAGTTAAGATAAAAAATTTTGTTTAGATAAAGACTCTGTTAAGCTGATCATTCGAGATAAACTATTCTGTAAATCGGGTGAAAATGTCTTTATCTAAACCTAAAGTCCTGATTATTATTGCTAATTTAGGGACACCAAATGCGCCTACAGCTCCAGCTGTTCGGGCTTTTTTAAAGCAGTTTTTATCAGATCAGCGTGTTATCGAAATTCCCAAAATTTTATGGGCAATTATTTTAAATGCATTTGTTCTGCCTTTTCGACCAAAGCGTGTTGCCGAAGCTTATGCACAAGTCTGGTCAAATGATTCACCGATGCGTGAAATTCTATTTGAACAAGTTGAATCACTACAAAAAAAATTAATAAGTACCAATGCTGATTTAGATTTAGAGATTGTGCCAGCAATGACCTATGGGCGACCGGGTATTGATGCTGTATTGAATGATGCGAAAAACAAGCAGTATGACCATATTGTTCTTTTTCCGCTATTTCCTCAGTATTCTGCAACATCAACAGCCCCTTTATATGATGCCGTTGCACAATGGTTGTTAAAGCAACGCAATATCCCGGGTTTAAGTTTTATTCGAGATTATTATCAACACCCACTTTATATTCAGGCGCTAGCCAACAGTGTGCGTGATTATCAGCAGCAATATGGACCAGCCACTAAACTGTTGATGTCTTTTCACGGGATCCCACAGCCTTATGCAGATAAAGGCGATCCTTATGCAGAGCGTTGTCGTATCACTGCACTTAAGGTAGCTCAGGCGTTAAATTTAAAAGACGACCAATGGGCGATCAGTTTCCAATCCCGTTTTGGCAAACAAGAATGGGTAAAACCGTATACCGACCAGCTCTTGCAAGAGTGGGCAGCGCAAGGTGTTGAATCTGTTCAAGTGCTAAGTCCTGCATTTTCGGCAGATTGTTTAGAAACCTTGGAAGAGCTGGCGATTCAAAATGCTGAATTGTTTTTAAAGGCAGGTGGTCAACACTATGCTTACATTCCGGCATTAAATAGCCGTGCGGATCATATTGACTTATTTGAGCAACTTTTACAGACTCAATTGAATACACTCAAGTTTCATTTACAGGTATAGGGTTTTTTAGGAAAATTATCATGTTACAAGTCAAGATTGTACCCGTTACTGCATTTGCCCAAAATTGTTCTATTGTTTGGGATTCGGAAACCAAAGAAGCGGTATTGATTGATGCTGGTGGTGAGCCTGAGAAATTAAAACAAGAAGTTGAAGCATTAGGACTGACAGTCAAAGCATTGTGGTTAACACATGGTCATTTGGATCATGCAGGTGCGGTAGGTGCATTGGTCAAAGAATGGGATGTGCCTGTGATTGGTCCGCACAGAGAAGACCAGTTTTGGTTAGAAATGATTCAAGACGTATCTGCCCGTTATGGATTTCCAATTCCTGAGCCTGTTCATGTCAATCAATGGTTAGAGGGTGGTGAAAAGCTAAGCTTAGGGGATGAAGAGTTTGAAGTGCGTTTTGCACCAGGACATACACCAGGCCACGTCATTTTTTACAATGCCAAATATGGTGTGCTGTGGACTGGAGATGTGCTGTTTAAAGGTTCAATTGGTCGTACTGACTTTCCAAAAGGCAACCATCAACAGCTCTTGGATTCAATTCAGCGTGAATGTTTTACCCTGCCTGATGAAACTCAATTTATTTCAGGGCATGGTCCAATGAGTACCATTGGTTTTGAAAAACAACACAATCCTTTTGTGGCAAGTAAAGCGGGTTGAGTATTCACCGTCTGGCTTTATAGTAAAAATAAGAAATGAAAATGGTGAAGTAATCAATATTTTACTCACCATTTTTGTTTTAAATGTATAGTTTATTAATGATTCAACATTTTGTAAGAATCTGTAATAGTAACGTGAATGATCTGAGTGAAAACAGTTCATAGAACGATGCTATTTATGCTCATCTTTAAATAACTCTTGCAAAAGTTATTCATCTCATCATGGAAATAATATACGTGGAGAATGAGAAAATTAAAATTATGCTTCTTTCATAAGTCCTTTTTAAAACTATAAATCAACATAGGCTTCACGCTAGGGGAGATGGAACTTTCAATATCCATATGATTTGCTCAACATGATCATTTTTGATTTATGAAAGAGATCTATTAAATAGTTTAATAATAGTGGTGAATTGATTTGAATCATTTTACTTTACCATTTCCAATTTGATTAATAAGATGACTATTGCAAATAGAATTCCAATCGCGATAAGAGAAAAATCGAGCGTATATACTCCAATAAAAGTAAAAAATGCACATAAAATTGTAAGGATGGCGACAAAAATTTTTAAGCCTATAGGCACTTTAATACTCCAAGTTTCATTATAAATTGAAACTAATCAAATTTTTATATATAAAGTGTGAAGTGAAACATGCCGTATCATATCGCTATACAGATTAAAAAATAAATAGTTATTGTGAAGTATAAGTATAATTTTCTTTAATTGTTTCTAATAAAATGTTTTCGTTTAACCATGCTAAGTCTGTGATGATTGCATTAACTTGGCACACAGCTTAAGAATCTTCTGCTTGAGGTGCGTCTTCTGTCGGTAGCGTGTAGTCTCCATTGGCCCATGCACCTAAATCGATCAGTTTACAACGCTCAGAGCAAAATGGACGAAATTCGTTGCCTTCCCATGTAGAAGGTTCACCGCAGCGAGGGCAAGGAAAAGTTTTAGACATATGGAAATCCTCATTTAAAAAAGCAAAAACCGTAAAGAGTTGTTAAACTTGTGAACGATTTCTTGTTAGTTTGATCTGATTATGTCGATTCGTCAATTTCAAGCACAGCGTATGCATGCTCCTCGTGATTTTCAATGTATTGAAAATAACCCAATTTGTGTAGAAATTGGGGCAGGAAAGGGCAAACATGCCTTGCTCTTTTCTGAACAGCACCCTGAACTGAAATTGATTGCGATAGAAAGAACTCGTGAAAAATTTATTGCCATGCAGAAACAGCATCAGTTGGAAGGTCAAACAAATTTAACCCCTATTCATGCAGATGCATTGCCATGGGTGGTGCATGCACTTTATCCCAATCAGGTACAACAGCTTTTTATCCTCTATCCAAATCCAGAACCGCATAATCCTGCGCAACGCTGGTTAAATATGCCTTTTTTTGAATTTTTGCTTTCCAGATTATCTCCAAATGGCAGTATCACGTTAGCCAGTAATATTCCTGAATATATTGCTGAAGCAGAACAGCAACTAAAAGATGTTTGGAAACTGCCCTATGAAAAACAAACGATTGCATCAGATTCAGCACGTACGCATTTTGAAATTAAATATTTAGAACGTGGTGAATTGTGTCAGCAATTGATTATTGCTAAACCTGAACACTATCAAACCCGTTTTGATGAGGTTGGACCACGTCAGGGTCAAAGCGTTGAAAACTTATCAGAGCTGTCTGATGCCAATTAAGAAAATTGCCATCATCGGGGCAGGGCCAGCAGGTTTAATGGCTGCAGATGTTTTAAGTCAGTCTACAACTGATTATGACGTTCATGTTTTTGAACAGAAACCTTCTGCTGCACGTAAATTTTTGATGGCTGGAAAGACGGGGCTGAATATTTCCCATGCAGAAGCATTTGAACAATTTATTCAACGTTATGATCATGTGGAATGGTTAAGACCTTGGGTTGAAAAGTGGGATGCGACGTGGATTCAAAGTTGGATGCATGGTTTAGGGATTGAATCCTATGTGGGTAGTTCAGGGCGAATTTTTCCTGTAGAAATGAAGGCCGCGCCTTTGTTACGTGCTTGGTTAAAGCAGTTGGCAGCGCAGCACGTTCAATTTCATTATCGTCATCAAATAATAGATTTAAAGCAGCAACAACTCGAAATTTTTGATCTAAGAAACAATCAAGCACAGCTTTTGAATTTTGATGCGATTATTCTGGCTTGTGGTGCTGTGTCATGGTCACGTTTAGGTAGTGATGGTGCATGGCAAAAGTGGTTGTCTGCTTCTGAAATTGAAGCGTTTCAAGCGAGTAATGCCGGTGTGGTTCGGGCATGGTCGAATTATATGCAATCTGTCTTTGGTCAGCCTCTTAAACGTGTAGACGCTTGGGTGGAAAATTCTGCAAAGACACAAGGTGATATTGTGATTACCCATTATGGACTAGAAAGTGGTCTCATCTATAAGCAGGGGCGATTATTACGTCAGTTGGTACAGCACAATCAACCGATGTCGATTTATCTGGACTTGTTACCTGATCAAACTGTTCAACAGCTTACTCTGAAATTACAGTCGTCCAAAAAGCAATCCAGTACCAATATCTGGCGAAAAGCAGGGTTAGATGCTGCCAAGGCCAATCTGATTCGTGAATTGGTAGATAAATCAGTGTGGAACATTCCTGAAAAACTCGCACAACAGATTAAGCATTTAAAAATTGAGCTTGAGGGATTTCGTCCGATTGAAGAAGCGATCAGTTGTGCTGGTGGTGTAAAGCAAGCCGTATTAACACAGCATTTACAACTGAAATCCAATCCCCATGTATTTTGTTGTGGTGAAATGCTGGACTGGGATGCCCCGACAGGAGGATATTTATTGACTGCTTGTTTTGCGACAGGGCGTGCTGCGGGTGAGGGTGTACATCAATATCTCAATAGATGAGATTAGGCAAAAAAATGATGGCGTTTTGATTAAAAACGCGACTTTTATGCTAGTTTGATGCTATTGCCAATAGCTTTTGAAATAGGGAGATTTTCTCAATGTCTGCTGAAAAAATATATACAGGAAGTTGTTTGTGTGACGGTATTCACTATGAGATTCATGGTGAAATTGGAGCGGTGATCGAGTGTCATTGCCAACGTTGTCGTAAAGCCAATGGCACAGCATTTGCGACCAATGCGCCAATTCAAAAAGCAGATTTTAAAATCACCAAAGGTGAGGAACTACTGAAAAAATTTGCATCGACAGCAACAACAACACGTTGTTTCTGCCAAGAATGTGGCTCACCGATCATCAGTATTAAAGCAGAGACACCAGATACCTATCGTTTAAGAATTGGAACTTTAGATACAGCTTTAGAACAGAAGCCAACAATGCATATTTTTACTGCTTATAAAGCAGAGTGGGATACGATTTGTGACGGTTTACCTCAATATGATGAGCGTCCATAATCGTGTAGAAAGGGATCGAATAGATCCCTAACTTAATTGTATTGTTGTTATTTTGCAGTTAAAGCATCGCCTTCAAATTTGATGCCATTCCAACCATTTTGCATAAATTGGCGAATGTTCTGATGGTCTGTTGCATCAGGCGTTGCCAAAACAGCAGCATAATGCTCTGCAAATAAATTCAGTGTTTGTTGTTGATCTAAATCATTTAATTGTGCAAAAGAAAAAACTTTGGCACTGCCTTGGTTCTCAGTAGCAGCATTATGCTGTTGACCATTTTGGAATGCAGTCGGTGTGTGGGTATAACGAGCTTCGATATGACTGATGACATCTGCAAATTTTGCATTGCCTGCTTGAAGTTGTTTCAATAAATCTTGAGCCATGATGTGAAAATTCCGTGTTAAATCGTGCCAATATCATAGCCTATGGTTAAATAATTCAGTAATGCTATTTAATATTTTGAGATGGGCCATTCTTTAACCATATTTGCTAAAATAACGGCATCGAAATCCATAAAAATAGGTCGGTATGAATCGTCATAATATTAAAAATAAAGATTCAAACTTTATTTTGAGCCTGATCGGTCTTTTTGCTGAACGCCCATTATTATTAAAACTACGCCGTATCTTGATGGGTTTTATTCCTTTTCTACAGCTACAAAGTCAGGTCAAGAATATTGTGTATTTGTCATGGTTGGTGGATATAGATCAAGTTCGTTCACGCTATCCACAGCCTATTCAGTTATGGGAAAAGCAAGGGAAAACGATTTTTACCATACTGACATATCAGCATGAACATTTTGGTTTTTCTTTTTTAGGTCCATTACGCAAATTGATGCCATCACCGAAACAAAGCAATTGGCGTTTTTATATTGCCCCTACACAACAGGATAAAACGGTGATTTTCGAGCAAGTTGTGATTGACCAGCAGCTTTATGTTTTGAGTGGGCGTTTGGCAAGTGATGCGATGCCAGCACAATATGCAAAGAAATTTGTTCATCAAGTCTCTGAACAGCTGATTCAAACAGAGCTTGAACTTGATCCAGTTTATCAATTATCCAGCACGGTTCAAATCAATACAGATCCGCGCTTACCTGAGGCGTGGCAAAATTTATTCTCTTCATGGGATGAGGCCATTCAATATCTGGCTGAACAAGACCATGCATGGGTAGAATGGGTCGATCAACCTGAAAAACTATCACAAGGGGATATTGAAATGCCTTTTGATTTTAGTCAGGTTCTGCCTGCGCAAGTGCTTAATATTGCTTGCCCCTTGCTAAAACAATGGGGTGTTCGTGAACAAGATGTATTTGCCTTTGTTGTGCCAACTTTGGACTTTTATGTCAGAAATGAGTTGCCACTTAAATTAGATCGTTAAGCTTCTCCATGTTAATCTGTGGATAACTATCCGCTTATACACAAGTTGCTTATAAACAAGCTGAGCTGTAAAAAATCGGATGGTGGGTAAATGCGTTTTTTAAAAAGTTTTAAGGATATCTAAACATGAATTGGCTATTGGTCGCATGCGGTGGGGCAATTGGTGCAAGTTTACGTTATGGTGCAGGGTTTATTATTTCTAAACCACATAGCCTATTCCCTTGGACAACATGGTCGATCAATATCTTGGGCTGTTTCTTGGCTGGGATTTTTTTTGCTTTTACCCAACGCTATCCTATTTTACAGAATGAAACTCGATTATTTTTAATGGTTGGAATCCTCGGTGGTTTTACAACTTTTTCCAGTTTTGGTCTGGAAACATTCCAGCTGATTCGGCAGGGACAGTTACCAATCGCTTTGGCTTATACCGTTTCTAGTGTGATTGTTGGTGTGATCTGTTTAGCGATAGGCTTTTATATTTTTCAAATGCTTTTATCCACAAAATAATGTGCAATATTCAAAAATGAAAAAGCCTAAGCTGAGGTAAGCTTAGGCTTAGACACAACATACAGTTCAATTAACGTTTAAAACGGGCAAAGCGTTTATTGAAGTTGGCAATACGACCTTCATTGCTTGCCTGACGAATTTCACCTGTATAGAAAGGATGTGAAGCACTGGATATATCGAGTGTGACATAAGGATATTGTGTGCCTTCATATTCTTTGGTATTTGTTGTCTTGATCGTGCTACCAATAACAAAGTATGCATTGGCATTGGTGTCATGAAATAACACTTGACGATATTCTGGGTGGATACCTTGGCGCATGGTTTTAACCTCTAATTATTTAAACATAGTGTAATGTTATAATATTACATTTAATTTGTAAAGTACTTCATTTGATGGGTATTCGTGTTGTCTAGCGGATTTGAAAAAAGTGAGATAAAAAAAGAAGCCTGAGCAGGAGGATCTGGCTTAGACTTCAAATATAAGTTTAATGTAAAGCTCTATCCTTAAAATTAGATGAAGCGTATAACGAAATTTTTAAAATGAATGCATTGATTATGTTACTTTTAAAAGAACTGGATGCAATCGACTTCAATAAAAACCATCAAGAAAACTTAGTCTTGTAAAGGCACCAACTCTTCAAAGAGATCTTTTAAATTATCATGGACTTTAAGTTGAATCAGATTCCAGTATTGTCCTGAAATCGTACGATTTACCATTAAAGTATCTGGCGATGGTTTAAATACATCCCAATACTTCAATGATTTTTTCACCAGTTTGATGCCATCATGATGTGCTGAATTTTCAGCAAAATCATAATGTGTAGTCAGCGGTCGTAATAAAATTTCAAGCCATGCCTCATACAATTCGACTGGAAATTTACCTTTTTCAGCCAGTGCATCTAAAACGGTTAAATGCTCTTCAATCGTCACAATATCTTGTTTTCGTGCAGCTCTGACCAAGGCTTTAAAATGAGTAATGATTTCATTGGATAAGGTTTTTACACCGCCAAAATCGTAAATGATTACACTGCCATCTTCACGGAAAGCAAAGTTGCCAGGATGAGGGTCACAATGGAAACGTTTTAAGAAGAAAATCTGTTGGCCCAATGCCAAGATTAAGCGTCGACCAATTTCATTGCGCACAGATAAATCCCAAGTACTTGCAGTTTCAATACTTTCACCTTTTTCAAGGCTTAGGGTTAAGATGCGACGACTCGAATAGTCTGTAAACACTTTGGGAATAATAATTTTTGTGTCCAAAGCTTGATGGAATGTTCTAAAAACTTGTAAGTTTTGTGCCTCAATTTCGTAATTGAGTTCTTCATGTAAGCTGTCTTGAATTTCTTTAAATAAACGATCTTGTAATTTTTTATCTACTTTTAAAACACCCATTAAGCGTAATGCCAAACGAACCTGTTTTAAGTCACTTTCACATGCTTCATCTACCCCAGGATATTGTACTTTGACCACAACTTCAGTGCCATTTTTTAACATGGCTTTGTGGACTTGACCAATAGATGCTGCTGCGAAAGGTTGTTCATCAAAATGCAGAAAGGTTTGATCAATCGGTTTGCCTAGCTCGCGTTCTACTTGTTGTTTAATTTCAGCAAATGGCATTGCAGGTGCTTGACGTTGCAATTTAGCAATTGCTCGTGCGACTTCAGGTGGAAAGATATCTTTATATTGCGAGGCGATTTGACCAACTTTCATCACAGCACCTTTCATTTCTCCTAAGGTATCTGCAATTTGAACACCAATATCTTGGAACAGCTTACTGCGGGCTTCATTTTTTTGTTCTTCATCCGCATTAAAGTTACGAATTGAATTTGATACCGTTTTCGTCGCGATACTTGCAGTCATACTCGCAAGTTTCATAAAGCGGCGACCTGGGGTACTGGTACTTTTCGACATTCGTAACCATCCTTTTAATTGGGATTAAACGTTTAATTCATTTTGATCATAGGCGACTATTGTTAAACTGCCTACTCTAATTTGTTAAGCGTTTGTTTCTACTTGGCTATTTTAAATCTTAAAATATCCAGCATGCTATCGGTTTCTTCTCAGTGCTTTTGGATTAAAATATTCTTCAATATTTTAATCGTTGTTGGATCATGAAAGTTTATCGTTATTTAACTGGTAAGGATGATGTGAATTTCTGTGCACGGGTCAGTAAAGCTTTAAATGACGGCTATGAGTTATATGGTTCTCCAACGATGACGTTTAATGGAATTGATGTCATTGTGGGGCAAGCCATCGTAAAAGAGGTTGGCAATGAATCTGAGATGTCTGAAAAGTTTCAGCAAGCCTATCAGCTTCAATCTGAGTAAAATAGAGGACACTTATAAAAAATAATGCTGTATTTAAACAGCATTATTTTTAGATAAACGCATTCAATATAAGCGTTTTTAATTTAAGCCTGACTCAACCTTTTATTGTTCATATACAGACGCGTTAATAATAAAACACAGGCGATGGTCAGTCCAATGATCAGTCCTGTCCATACCCCAGCGGCGCCCATATCGGTATGGCGAGCCAAATAAATCCCAACAGGGAAAGCGATGATCCAGTAGGCCAACATAGTGATCCACATTGGGCCTTTGGTATCTTGCATTCCACGTAAACAACCCGCAGCACTGACTTGCCATGCATCCATAAGTTGGTAGCCAATTGCAAATAAAATTAAATATATCGCTGCTTGGGAAACATCATAGTCACTGGTATAAACAGACACAATTTGAGGGCGTAAAATCAACAGCAGTAACATTGTGATACAGGCAAATAAGGTACTGGTCATTAATCCAACTTTCTGGACTTTTCGCATCGCATACCAATTCTTTTCGCCATAATAAGTCCCTGTACGAATGGTCAGAGCTAAAGCCAATGACATCGGAATCATAAACAATTGCGATGTGATAGATAAGGCAATTTGATGTGCTGCAACAGTAACTTCACCAAGCGGACTGAGTACAATTGCACCTGTACTAAAAATACTGACCTCAAAGAAAATCGCCAAACCAATCGGTAACCCCAGTTTGAGGATACGTTTAATCAGTACGCGGTCTATTTTCTCAAACATATTTAAGGGTTGTGTGGCTTGGTAGCGTTTGGCTTTTAAAATATAAATGCTAATCGTGATGAACATGATCCACTGTAATAAAGCTGTTGCAAAACCACAGCCAGCACTTCCCAAGTGTGGAATCGGCCCAATCCCATACATAAAAATAAAATTCAGCGGAATTTGCACCACAAGCGCAACAAGGCTAATCACTGTGACAGGGCGAGGGTAGCCTAAAGCTTCTGAATAGCCGCGTAATGTTGAATACATGGTAAAAGCAGGCATACCAAAAGCAATCGCATGTAAAAACAAACTGGCTTTAGGCAATAAAGATTCAGGCACACCAACCAAAGGCAACAATAAAGGAATGATCTGTAAAACCAGCATGCCAATAATACCCAGCAATAAGGCAACCCATAAAGACTGGCGAACAATCGAAGGGATGTTCTCTGGGGTACGCGCACCGTTGGCTTCTGCCACTAAAGGCGTGGTTGCGATCATGATGCCACTAAACAGCAGCATGACTGGAATCCATAAACCTACCCCAACAGCAATTGCGGCAAGATCTTCGGGAGACATATGCCCAGCCATAATGGTATCAATCAAACCAAAGCCTGCGGCAGCAAACTGAGTGATTAAAATTGGGAGCATTAAGTTAAAGAGTTGCTTTAATTCAAAGCGGGTAGTTGTGGCTTTTATCGATGCAGACACAGTAAATACTCGTTTTAAATGTGCTTAGAAAATAGATTGGTTAGCGTTGTAGAGTGAGAAGCACACCTATAAAAATCACCACGCCACCTAAAAGACGTTGCCAGTTTACTGGCGTTTTATCTGTACCCAGTAGTCCAAATTGGTCAACGATCATCGACATTGCAATTTGTCCAAAAATAATTAAGCCTGACAGGGTTAAAAAACCCAGTTTTGGTGCAGTATAAATGCTCATACTGATTGCATAAACACCTAAGCAGCCACCTAGCCAAAGATACCAAGGTATCACTGCTAAACTTGAAAGGGTTGGTCTTTGTTCAGCTTGTACAATCACCAAAATAGCGAGCAATAGTGTACCAACTAAAAAGGATAAAAGGGCAGCTTGTAATGGAGAATGCAGATATTCACGCAATTGAGTGTTAATCGCGGTTTGAAAGGTCATGGCAATGCCAATACCCATGGTGAGTGGTAAAAGGAACAATAATTGACTCGATAATTTCAGCATTCTTCTTCATCTACTTTTATTGTTAATGTTCAGTCTAAAGCAAATTGATGACTTGTTCTAATCGGATGGTAGAAGTCATGTTAAAATAATCATTCTCTAAACTTGCTCTGAGCTTTCTTTGACTGATTTAACACCTCAAAATATACCTTTGTCGCTTTATATCCATATGCCGTGGTGTGTCCGTAAGTGTCCGTATTGTGACTTTAACTCACATGCTGTACCCGATGGGAAGCTGTCTTTAGATTTAGAGCAAGAATATTTATTGGCACTGGTTGAAGATTTTAAAACCCAAGTGGATTTTGCTCAGGGACGTAAAATTCATAGTGTGTTTATTGGCGGTGGAACCCCGTCATTGATTTCCGCACAAGGTTATCAGTGGCTTTTTACCCAGCTAAAAGCTTTAGTCCCGTTTGAGCAGGATTGTGAAATTACTTTGGAAGCCAATCCAGGGACGGTTGAACATGATCCATTTGCAGATTATTTAGATGTTGGAATTAATCGTTTATCGCTTGGGGTGCAAAGTTTTAATCCTGATCATTTAACAAAGCTGGGGCGTATCCATTCCAATGATGATGCTGTTTCCGCCATTCAACATGCCAAACAAGCGGGTTTTCAACGCGTCAACGTAGATTTGATGCATGGTTTGCCAGAACAGACTTTAGAACAAGCCTTGTATGACTTAAAACTTGCAGTTGAAAATGGGGCAACCCATATTTCATGGTATCAATTGACCATTGAACCGAATACGGTTTTTTTCCGCACTCAGCCTATTTTGCCTGTAGATGATGTTCTGGAAACCATTCAAGAACAGGGTGAGCAATATTTAAAGGCCAGTGGCTTTATCAATTATGAAGTGTCTGCATGGCGGAAAGAAAAACCGTCATCACATAATTTAAATTATTGGCAATTTGGCGATTATTTAGCAATTGGGGCAGGGGCACATGGCAAAATTACCCAAGCTGATGGCGTATACCGTTTTCAAAAAACCCGTTTGCCTAAAGACTACTTAGCCAAAGTGCCGGCTGAACATTTGCAATTGAAACGTATTGAAAAACAAGACATGCCTTTTGAATTTATGATGAATGCTTTACGTTTAAATGAGGGTGTTCATGCGCAAATGTATCCTGAACGTACAGGATTGAATTTGTCTGATTTAGATCAGGTGATTGGTTCATTAAAACAGCGTAAATTGATGTTAAATGATGACACACAGTTGGCATGTACAGCGCAAGGTCATGTATTTTTAAATTCTGTGCTGGAAGAGTTTCTATAAATCTACAGCACAACAATTTAGCTTTTGTTATGATCTGACTTAAAACAATAATCTATTAAAAGTTAAGGTCATCACAATGAATAAGTTTCTAATCAGTATGTTATTTGCTGTGACAAGCATTTCACTGGCATATGCAAAAAACGTTGTACCCCAATTTAGCGACTATCCTGTGAAAGCTGTGTATACAGGCAAGACCGCGAAACTTGATCTTTCAGATCCAAGTGCCAATATGTTCCGCACTCGACTGAGAGATGCATTAACACAAAAACCAGATTTTGCCGGAGAATATGTCACCACCATGTGGGGCTGTGGTGGGGGATGTAGAGTCTATTCTTTTATCAATAAACGTACGGGTCAGCTTTTAGCGGATGGCTTTGGTGGTGAGGAACGGACTGAAGATGTGATTGCAACACGTCCAAACAGCCGTCTCTTAGTCACACAAGAAGAGCATATGGATCAAAACTATACAGTGGATCAAGTGACTACACGTTTTTATGTGCTCGAAAAAAATCGATTTAAGTTGCTTAAAACCATTACTCAACCCGCATCTAAAACTCAATAGTAGGCGATGACAGAATTATCTGTTGGCTTTTAAACAGATCAATTTTTAAAAGCATTAAAGCGAGCGCTTAAGGGCATTTTTAAGTTCAGGATTTCAAGGATAGGCTTCTGCTACAAGTGAATGAATATCACTGTAGTGCAGCTTGCACTGTTATATCTTAAAAACAAAGAGCGCCGTAGCGCTCTTTGTTTTTTCAGAAATCTTAAATTTTAGTAATCAAAACTAAAATGTTCTGCATCAAGTGCCATCATGGTACGAGATGGATTCACCATAGACTCAGCATGACCTTGTGAACGTGGTAATAATTGTTCAAAGTAGAAATCTGCAAGTTTGATTTTTGCTTTATAGAACTCAGGAACTTCCGCACCATTACCAGACGCTAATTTTTCAGAAGCGACTGCTGCTTGTTGCGCCCAGTAGTAAGCCATCATTGCATAACCAGAGAACATTAAGAAATCGACAGAAGCAGACGATACGATTTCACGGTCTTTACGAGCTGCAAGCATGATACGAACAGTCAAAGCATTCCATTGCGCACAGATCTTGGTTAAATCCCAGGCAAAACGACGCATATATTTGTTACGTGCATGTTGACCACAGAATTTCAAGATTTCAGCGGTATATTCACGAACCACTTTACCTTTAGATGAAAGCAGCACTTTACGACCAATTAAATCCAGTGCTTGGATACCTGTTGTACCTTCGTACAAAGTCGCGATACGCGCATCACGTGCAATTTGTTCCATGCCATGCTCTTTGATATAGCCATGACCACCGAACACTTGCATACCCAAATTCGCAGATTCAAGTCCCATTTCTGTCAAGAAACCTTTGAGAATCGGGGTATAGAAACCAAGCTTATCGTCATATTCTTCAAATTTTGCTTGATCACCTTGTAACATTGCATCAGTCATTTTATCTGCAAGCTGAGCTGCATGATAAATCATGGCACGACCGCCTTCTGCAAATGCTTTTTGAGTCAAAAGCATACGACGTACATCGGCATGGTGAATGATTGCATCAGCCACTTTATCTGGATCTTTTTTACCAGATAGAGCACGCATAGACATACGGTCTTTTGCGTATGGTAAAGCACCTTGGAATGATAATTCCGCGTGAGCAAGGCCTTGTACAGCAGTACCAATACGTGCTGTGTTCATGAAGGTGAACATTGCATGTAAGCCTTTATTCACTTCACCAATCAGATAACCTGTTGCGCCATCAAAGTTCAATACCGCAGTTGCAGATGCACGAATCCCCATTTTGTGTTCAATAGAACCACAAGTCACAGGGTTACGTTCACCCACTGTACCTTCAGCTGTAGGGATGAATTTAGGCACAATAAACAATGAAATCCCTTTAGTACCTGCTGGTGCATCTGGAAGACGCGCAAGAACGATATGGATAATGTTTTCAGTTAAATCATGTTCACCGGCAGAGATGAAGATTTTTGTCCCTGTAATCGCATAAGTACCATCAGCATTAGGTTCAGCCTTAGTTTTTACTTGACCTAAGTCTGTACCACATTGTGGTTCAGTCAGACACATTGTTCCTGACCATGTACCCGCAGTCAGGTGTGGCATATAGGTATTTTTTTGTTCGTCTGTACCAAATTGCAGGATGGTATTCATACATCCCATGCTCAAACCTGGGTACATGGTGAATGACCAGTTTGCAGTCCCCATCATTTCAGATTTGATCAGGTTTAATGACATCGGCAAACCTTGACCACCAAACTCTTCAGGATAAGACAGACCTTGCCAGCCACCTTGAATAAATTGGTTATAAGCTTCTTTAAAACCTTTTGGCGTCGTGACTTCACCATCTTTAAAATGACAACCTTCTTCGTCACCAGATTGATTCAGTGGAGAAAGTACATTTTCACAAAAATCTGCAGCACCTTCTAAAATCATATCGACAGTATCAGCATCGGCATTTTCGCCAATTGATAGTGTTTTATAATGTGCAGAATAGTCAAAAACTTCATTCATTAAAAAACGTATGTCACGGAGCGGCGCTTTATATGCTGGCATGTGTTTAATCCTAATTTAAAAATAGTTTTGGATTTTCAATCTATAGCTTCATTATTCATAATCATATGGGAATTACATTGATAAGACTCTCTAAAAAAATTGTCAGAAATGCGAATTTGGTAGAAAAAGCACATGTGAATTTGTTGATTTTTTGATAGTCTTGTACACTTTGTTTTTTATTGTTTCATTGTTATTTTTATTGTCATTATAATATTCAAGTGGGTAGATCTATCATGCATTTAAAAAAATTAACATTGTGTCTATTGGGTTTGAGTTTATCAGCATGTTCTACACATGTGATTAAAAGCAATGCTTTAAATGCAGATCAAGACGCTCCGCAACGTGCAATTCAAGGCTTTAATGCCTTATATGAATATCCAAATTTTGATTACCGTGGACAAGTCAAGGTTCGACTTGATAGCGTTCAGAAAGCCAACACAGCTGATACAAAGCAATTAGATCCTACAATTGAAAAAAAGGTCAATCAATACCTGAAAGATCAAAAAATCAAGTTAACCGATACGCAAAAAAAAGACCTTTATCAAGCAATTGCTAAACAGGACTCAAAGTATTTTAGTCGCTTTGCTGGTATGGGCGCAGATGTTGTACAAAATATCGTGAATGATTTGCAGATTCGTTATGATGGAACGGTAAATTATCGTCAGAAAATGGCATCATTTAACTTAGAGACACAGTATAAAAAACCCAACCTCTCTGTGGAAATGCGTGTTCCTACAGTGTTGGATCTGAATAATTATAAATTCTATACCCATATTTTTTCTTTAATGCCTTATTTGGCCAATTCACAAGATCAGGATAAATATGCCTATTATGATTTTTCTAAATACAAAGATGATATTGCCAAAGTAAATGGAAAAGCCTTGGTTGAGTTCCTTAAACAATCAGGCGCAACCTCTTATTTGATCGCTTCTCCGAATCAAATTGAAAGTCTTGCGGTGAGTTCAGCTGAGAAGCAAGCGGGTGTGGTTGAAAAAATCCGCTTAACTACCAGCATTGAAGAAATGTTTTTGCAAGGGCAATTGTATTCTACAGTGAATCGTCAATATTTCATGAATTCAGTGCTTGGATTGAGTCCTACAAATATTGCAAAACTCTTAGATACTACTGGAGAAAATCAATCAAGTGATGCTGCTAACGAAGCGGCACAAGCTGCAATGAAAGCAGTAGAAGAAGCCTCAGCGGGGATCAATACTGATGATGCGGGAGTGGCTGATGCCGCTAGCGCCATGTATCAACTTTATAGTGCAGTCAATCGTCAATCTCATGAAGCGTCTGAAGAAGAGGTGGACGCTGTTTATGCAGATGCACAAGACGCGGCTAAAAAAGCAGTTGAAGATGATGAAGACTATGCCACTAGCCAAGCTTCCGATGCTGCTGAGCAGGAAGATGACAATGTTGAAGCTGAGTCTGCAGAAGCATCAGCAGAGCGTCAGAAAATTTTAACTGAACAACAATGTGAAGACTTAACAAAAGCAAAAGCTCATCCACGTTTTGGTGATGTGGAATATTGTCAATATCATTATGAAATTGATGTTTTAAGTGCTGAAGCAAAGGATGATGCATCTTCAGCCAGTAAAGCTTTACAGCAGCAAAGTAATGCAGCGCTTGTCAAAACCTTTACAGGCTATGCGAAAGACAAGTTGGTTGATGCTCAACAATTTAAACAATTGTGGAATCAACATCATACTGAAGTTGAAGCCAGTTTGCCGCCTAAAAATAAACGTAATCCTTTAAGCGTTGATCTGTCTTTAGATAACAAAGGCCGAGCAGTAAAAGCAGATTATGATTTGGGTGTGGATTTTGATAAATTAAATCGTAAACTGAATGTTAAGATGGATATGCAATTCCTTAATTATGGAAATGCCAGCAAGATCGACCAGAGTGTTTTACAGCAAGCCAAACCATTTAAAGATATCTTTAAAGGCAGCATTATGGAGCAAGCTGTGGGCGGTATTGCGGGTGTTTCAGGTGATACAGGCAGTCGTTCAGAACAAAAATATTTAACTTTAGATGAGCGTTTAGCGCAGTTGGCTGAACAAGTGTATGCACAAACGGGTTCATATGAAAAAACCTATAAAGCCGTATTTATTGCCAAACTGACTGCAGAAAAACCTGAGCTAATCAAACAATATTCTGCTCAAGATTTACAGGAAATTGCGGCAGTCTACGCTTATTCTTATTCTGATGAAGAGATTTACAATCCGAAAGGTCAGGCTTTAAAACAGGTCCAAGCTTTACAGAAAAAGCATCATTTGGAAGATGACCACCAATATGATGATGGACTTGGAAATGCTGTTGATGAGATCGTGGCTAAAGTCTGGAAAGATAAGCAAAGTGTTTTAGAAATTCAGAATTTAGTCAAGAAATACAAAACCACTGAAGCCGTTTTTGCGCAATATTATATGCAGAAGTTTGAAGCAGAAAATGAGATTGAAAAAGGGCAACGCGCTGATTTTATCAAAACAGCGAAGATTTTAGCCAAGTCTTATACTGCATTTAAACGCAATAAATTTAACGATCAGGTTGTAGCTGGCTTGGATCAAGACGCGACTGAATTTATTGATTATGATTTATTTAAGCAAACCTATCAGATCTTGAGTGATGCCAAGTTAAAGTAATTGGTTTTGGTTTGGCTAAAAAGAACCTCAATTGAGGTTCTTTTTTTATGGATTTTTTAAACAAAGATACATCCATGATTAAAGAAAATCTTTTAAATTTGGACGAACCCCATTCCAAATATAAAAGGCTTCGATGGCTTGCCCAACCAACATACCGAAGCCTTCTGAGCTTGGAATCTGGCGCGCTTTGGCTTGATCGATAAAACTTGAAGGTTTGCCATAGGCCATTTCATAAGCATGGTGAAAGGTTAAGGTTTCAGGAAGAATCAGTGCATCACCCGTTAAGCTTGCCGAAGTCGCATTGATAACAAGATCAAATTGCCCATCTAATTCATCTAGGCTACAAGCGGAAAGTTTTGCTTCAGGAACAGCGCTTTGTAAATCGGCCACCAATTGTTCTGCACGTGAACGGGTACGGTTGGCAATCACAATTTTTTTAGCCCCCGCTTTTACCAGAGGGTAAACCACGCCGCGAGTTGCACCACCTGCCCCAATAATCAAAATATCTGTGTTTTCTAAAGTCCAGTCTAATGCTTTAATCGCATCGACTAAACCTTGTCCATCTGTATTGTCACCATGCAATACACCGTTTTCCATCCAAAGCGTATTGACCGCCTTGGCGATTTTTGCACGTTCTGTCAGTTGTTGGCATAAGGCAAAAGCTTGTTCTTTAAATGGCACAGTAACATTCATACCTACGCCATTGTGAGCAAAGAATTCAGTTACACTTGCAGTAAAGCCATCGAGTGGGGCAAGACGTTTTACATAGTTGAGATCAATACCAGTCTTTTCTGCAAAGGCATGGTGTAGTTCAGGTGAACGAGAGTGTTCAATCGGATTTCCAATGACTGCGAATAGTTTACTCATGCCAAATGTCCAAGTATTGATTGTGTTGATTTTTAGAGAATGTCGACAATATACGTGAAAATGGATGATACAACCAAACTATATGCGGTTTAGCTTATGCTAAAATTTGAATAAATTGATGATTTAGAGCGCTTTTTTAATCGCGCTAAAGCTGGTTTTTAAGAGGAAGGTTTTTGGGGAAATGTTGTGCTTTAAAAAAGATGCTTATGGATTGCAAACTGACTCTAAGAAGTCAAGGAAAATCATAGCAAAAACAACAAGAAAGCCAGCAGATAAAACAACACTAGAAGTAATTGAGATGCTGTCAGAGAGATGGTTGTTAGAGATAATGGTGGTTGAAATGGAACATGCTAATAAAAATAAAATACTGAATGAAAGTGTAACCTTGTGATTTTCTAATAAATTCCTCATACCTACCTCTGGTTTCTACCGCTATAATAATCTTTAAACGCTAAGACTTTATCAAAAAATTAAGGAAATTTTAAGGTTGGTATCTTAGTCAGGTTTGAGCATATATTAAATTAAAAAAGTGTCCTTATCGTGAATTATTCTCATTTTAATTGTGAGTAAATCTTTCAAGCGCTATCTTCTCAGAAGGATTCATCGGTAAAGGTTAAAAAGCTATCTTGAATGCAAGATAGCTTGGTCACGATGAAACCTAAATGGCGAGAGATTATTTTAATATCGACAACCAATCTTTAGGTTTTAAATAATGAGCAGTGAGACGTTTTTCTGGGCTGTTTTCATCCCATTCTGGGCGATAAGACCATGCTGCAAGCGGTGGCATACTGACCAGAATAGATTCAATTCGACCACCAGTTTGTAAGCCAAATAAGGTGCCACGATCATAAACCAAATTATATTCAACATAGCGACCGCGACGATACAATTGGAAGTCGCGTTGGGCTTGTGTAAATGGTTTATCCTGATTTCTTTGGAAAATAGGCAAAATAGCATTTAAATAACCATTTGCGACCGCTTGAATATATTCAAAGCACTTTTCAAAATCCCATTGATTTAAATCATCAAAAAACAAACCACCAATACCACGTTGTTCATCACGATGTTTTAAATAGAAGTAATCATCACACCATTGTTTATGTTCAGCATAAATTTCTTCACCAAACGGTGCGCACAAATCGAATGCTGTTTGGTGCCAAGATAAAACGTCTTCATCATTGGGGTAAAAAGGTGTGAGGTCAAAACCCCCACCAAACCACCAAATTGGTGCTTGCCCTTCGGGTTCTGCAACAAATAGTCGTACATTGGCGTGAGATGTGGGAACATTGGGATTTGTTGGGTGAATGACCAAAGAAACCCCCAAAGCTTGTGCTTTGGCTCCAGCGATTGCCGGATGGCGTTCTGTTGCTGAAGCTGGCAGTTTGGAAATGTTGATGTGAGAAAACATCACCCCGCCTTTTTCGATCACAGTACCATTTTGTAGAACACGTGAACGACCACCACCTCCTTCAGGGCGTTGCCAGTCATCAATTTCAAATGTTGCAGTGCCGTGGCCTATTTGTTCTTGTTGCTCTAGGGCAGAGCAGATTCGAGCTTGTAAATCTGTCAGGAAATCACGAACACGTTGAATATCTGCAGAAGTCGGGTTTTGCATGATCATCCTCGAAGGAGAATTGAAAAATTTTCTACATCAAAACATAAAACGCTAAAAAAACAAAACCAAGTCATTATAAAGACATGTTTTGAACATGGTGTGAATGAATCGAATGAGCCTGAAAAATCTGTGGGTATCACGGATACATGCTAGGCAATCCCGAGCAATTCGCTAGGTTGAAATCTATCCTTAAGCTCAGCACAATGTATTGAGGATAAATTCAATTTTTGGGTTTATTGCATTCTGAATGTTAATTGCGTATCGAGCAGTGAATATGAGTTGTTCTTTGATTCAAAAATATAATGTTGCTGGACCCCGTTATACCAGTTATCCAACGGTTCCATATTGGGAGGAGGCATCATTTTCGCTGCAACAATGGAAACAGACCTTAAAGCGCTCTTTTGATGAGTCTAATCACGTTGAAGGCATCAGTCTTTATATTCATTTACCATTTTGTGAAAGTCTATGTACATTTTGCGGATGCCATAAAAAAGTCACGAAACGGCATGATGTTGAACAACCCTATATTCAAGCCGTTTTAAAAGAATGGGACTTATATTGTCAGTTGTTAGCAGACAGACCCATCATTAAAGAAATCCATTTGGGTGGCGGGACACCAACATTTTTTTCAGTTGAGCATTTACAACAATTAATTCAAGGTATTTTAGCCAAAGCCAATATTGCAGATGGTTATGAATTTAGTTTTGAAGGGCATCCCAATAATACCACGCGAGATCATTTACAAGCCTTGTATGAGCTTGGTTTTCGCCGTGTCAGCTATGGGGTGCAAGACTATAATGCGACTGTTCAGAAAGCTATTCATCGTGTGCAACCTTTTGAACATGTAGAAAGAGTGACGCAATGGGCAAGAGAGATTGGTTATACATCGATTTCACATGATCTGGTTTTTGGTTTGCCATTTCAAAATTTAGCAGATGTGTTGCATACCATTGATTTGACTAATACGTTAATGCCAGATCGCTTGGCTTTTTATAGTTATGCGCATGTGCCTTGGATTAAGGGCAACGGACAGCGTGGGTTTAAAGATCATGATGTGCCCAAAGATGGAATGAAGCGAACGCTGTATGAGGAAGGGAAAAAGCAACTTTTAGCGCATGGTTATCATGAGATTGGGATGGATCATTTTGCTTTAGATCGAGATGAGATGTATCAAGCATTTCATGCAGGTACTTTGCATCGTAATTTTATGGGTTATACCTCATCAAAAACACAAGTCATGATCGGATTGGGTCTATCTTCAATCAGTGATAGTTGGTATAGCTTTGCACAGAATGAGAAAAATTTAGATGCCTATTACACTTGTCTTGAAAATGATGAGATTCCTGTGGTGAAAGGGCATGTGTTAAGTGTCGAAGATTTAAAGATTCGTCAGCATATTTTGAATTTGATGTGCACCTTTCAAACCTCTTGGTCAGATCAGGCGATGGATTTTGCTGAGCGTGGTGATGTGATTCAACAGCTTGTTGAAATGCAGCATGATGGTTTATTGAACATTGAAGCGGATCGGATTGTGATCACGGAGCAAGGGAAGCCTTTTGTTCGAAATATTTGTATGGCGTTTGATCTGCATTTAAAACGTAGAAAGCCTGAAACACAAATTTTCTCGATGACGATTTGATTATATTTTACAAAATATTGTATTTAAAAATTTAGATGAAGAAGTGTAGATGATTCCTTTCTTTTCAGGGATGAAAAGAAACAAAAATCCTTTGTTGGGCAAAGGGGACTCCTGTCACCCTTGCCCAACGGCGACATCCCTGTCGCCATCCGCGATAGCAAAACCTTTCTAGATGTTTTATTCATAAAAATTAGTGAATTAATAGAAAGGTTATGGTTTTACTGATTTCTTTTGTTCAATTAACTTATTAATGACTTCACCATATACCCAAGTATTTAAAATACCATCTGAGCTTTCTAGGCCAATAATATCTAAAAATTTTTCATAGCTAACAGCAACTTGTTCTCTATCATCTGTATCTAAGCTGTATGGGTCAATTTGATTGAGTTTTTGCTTTAATTGAGGATTTTTGATCCCAGCATATAAAAAATGGTCTTGTTGTTGGAACTCTCTTAATTGTTGAATGATTACAGATTGGGCTTTTGAATCAGATGCCTGACACTATGCGCTGAGTTAAAGGAGACTGATTGCAAATAAAATTGAGCTTAATTTCATTAGTTCAGTCTCCTATTATTTAACTTAGTGATTATTTAAAAATCATCTTTCTCATACATATGTGACATACGATCATGTTTGGTTTTTAAATAATCTTCATTGAACTTATTTAAGCCCACGGTCAACGGTACACGGTCTAATACATCAATACCTAAATCTGTTAAAGCTTTTAATTTTAATGGATTGTTGGTAATGAGTTTAACTTGTTTGACCTGTAAATGATCGAGCATGATGCTACACATATCATATTTACGTGCATCAGCTGGTAGGTTTAACAATAAATTTGCATCAACGGTATCATGCCCTTGATCTTGCAAAGCATAAGCACGGATTTTATTGGTCAAGCCAATACCACGACCTTCTTGGCGCAAATATAAAATCACACCTTGGCCTGCATCATTCATCATTTTCATGGTGTTGTGCAATTGAGGGCCACAGTCACATTTTAATGAACCAAAGGCATCGCCAGTTAAACATTCTGAATGAATACGAACTAAAACGGGGTTTGTAGGCGCGATTTCTAAACCCTTAGAAAGAGCAACATGCTCTTCACCTGTTTGTGGATCTTGAAATACAGAAATTTTAAAATCACCATAAGCAGTGGGTAATTTTGAAGTGGCAACAAACTCTATTGACACAGAATCTTCCATCTATTTGTTTAGAAATTGGCTAAAGTATAGCGTAATGCTTGGACATTGGTAGGTTTGTGAAGCATGTTTTTATAGATAACATTGCTATAAAAATTTCTTTTTTGTATAAAGCACACGATAATAGTTGATATATAGATAGATTATTCATGATAATTGACACCAAGAGCACACTTGCTGACTTGGAAGTTCCAATGACGCATCATTATAAATGTGGCTGATTGAATGTGATATCATTGGTTCTCACAATCATGCTAACCCGTTTACCTAGCTAGATTTGCCAGGCTTTAGAAGGCTTTGCCACATATGTTGTATACCGAAATACCTAGTCATCGTCCTGTTACGCCTTTGTTGAATGAAATTAATCATCCTCAACAATTACGTCAGTTTGAGCAAAGCCAATTGCCGCAGGTCGCAGACGAATTGCGTCAATTTATTTTGTATGCTGCTGGACAAAGTGGCGGGCATTTTGGTGCAAACCTTGGCGTTATAGAATTAACAGTTGCCTTACACTATTGTTTTGAAACACCACGGGATCGTTTAGTTTGGGATGTGGGCCATCAGGCGTATCCACATAAAGTCCTTACAGGACGCCGTGAGCAATTGATGACCATCCGTTCTAAAGATGGATTGGCGGCTTTTCCAGCGCGTGATGAATCTGAATTTGATACCTTTGGTGTAGGACATTCATCGACTGCAATTTCTGCTGGCTTGGGTATGGCCTTGGCACGTCGTTATCAAAAAGATCCTTGTGAAGTTGTTGCTATCGTTGGTGATGGTGCGATGACTGCTGGAATGGCATTTGAAGCCATGAATGATGCAGTGGCGCATAATGCTGATTTGATGGTGGTACTCAATGACAATGATATGTCGATTTCATGTAGTACGGGTGGTTTTGCAAAGCATTTAGCTGCAATTTGGGAACAAGGGCAATTCATCAATATTGATGAAGAAGGGCAAGCTTTTGTACAGGATTGCCCTGAATGGAACTACAACTCTCGTTTACATCAATCTGCGACTGATGCTGCGGATAATCTATTTAAAGCCATTGGTTTTGATTATTTTGGCCCATTTGATGGCCATGATGTGGAGCAACTGGTACAAGTCTTTAATGCGCTGAAAAAGCGTAAAGGGCCACGTCTGATCCATGTCTATACCGTGAAAGGTAAGGGTTTTGCACCTGCTGAAGCGGATCAAATTAAATATCATGCGATTGGCAAAATTAATGCTTCAGCAACTAAAAATGTAGCGCCAAAATATTCAGATGTATTTGGGCAATGGCTTTGTGATGAAGCTGCACAAGACGACAGATTACTCGCAATTACGCCTGCCATGTGTGAAGGCTCAGGCATGGTACAGTTTGCTAAACAATTTCCAGAGCGTTACTTTGATGTTGCAATTGCAGAACAGCATGCAGTGACATTAGCTGCGGGTATGGCATGTGAAGGATTGAAGCCAGTTGTGGCAATTTATTCAACCTTCCTGCAACGCGGTTATGACCAACTGATTCATGATGTTGCTTTACAAAATCTTGATGTGACCTTTGGTATTGATCGTGCAGGTTTAGTCGGCGAAGACGGTCCTACGCATGCTGGTGCGTATGACTATGCTTATATGCGTACTGTACCCAATATGGTGATCATGGCGCCAAAAGACGAAAACGAATGTCGCCAAATGTTGCATACAGCATATCTATACAAAGGCCCAACTGCAGTCCGTTATCCACGCGGTAACGGTTTAGGTGTAGAAATTCAACAACAGTTGATTGAGCTGGAAATTGGTAAAGCTGAAGTATTGTTAGAACTCAATACTGAACACGAAGAAGGTATCACGATTTTGGCCTTTGGTAGTCGTGTTCAACCTGCGCTTGAATCAGCAAAACAGCTGGCACCAAAGTTGGATATTGCAATTCGTGTGATCAATATGCGTTTTGTGAAACCATTGGATGAACAAATTATTCGTGATTTGGCAGACAAAACTCACTTATTTGTAACTGTTGAAGAACATGCGGTGATGGCTGGTGCGGGTAGTGCGGTCAATGAGTTCTTGGCACAGGCGCAAATTGTGAAGCCAATTTTAAACCTAGGTTTACCTGATGAATTCCTCGCACAAGCAAGCCATTCTGAAATGCTTCAAGACTGTGGTTTAGATGTAAAAGGTATTCAAAACTCGATTGAACAGGCTTGGTTAAAGCTGGTACAACACGTTTAAGCTCATGTAAAAGTTAAAGTTGTAAAATTTTAGCAACAAAATTTCCCAAAAAGCGCCGATATTTGCTAAAATGTCGGCGCTTTTATGCATTATTCTTTATCAGTATCTTCAAATTTGTAGTGGGTGTTCAATGGAACCTATGGTGGTGATGGCTGCGCGTGCGGCTCAGTTAGTTGGTCAAGAGCTTTTAAAAGCGCATCAAAATCGTCATAAACTCGATCTACAAGTCGAAGAAAAAGGTATTGATGGTCCAGTGACTCGTGTAGATCGTTATATCGAGCAGTTGACTATTGATACGCTTCGTAAAAGTTATAAAAATCACAGCTTCCTTGGTGAAGAGTTTGGACTACAAGAAGGTAAAGGTCACGATGCCGATTGGTGTTGGGTGATTGATCCTCTGGATGGTACTTTAAACTTTATCAATGCTTTCCCACATTTCTGTGTATCTATTGCAGTTCAACATAAAGGTGTAACTCAACACGGTGTTATCTATGACCCTGTGAAAGATGAGCTATTCTCTGCAAGCCGTGGTCGTGGCGCAATGTTGAATCAACGTCGTATTCGTGTGAATGTTAAAGACAGTCTTGAAAATACCTTTATGGGTGTAGGTCATGCTTACCGCGCTAAACGTAATGGTGAGATTGTTTCTTATGCGAAAAACCATTTTGAATCATTATTAAATGTAACTGAAGCTGGCGCACAATATCGTCGTGCGGGTTCTGCTGCATTGGACTTGGCTTATGTTGCAGCTGGTCGCTTAGATGGTTATTTTGAACTCGGTTTAAAACCTTGGGATATCGCAGCAGGCGAGCTTATGGTGAAAGAAGCGGGTGGTACAGTCGTTGATGCTCGTGGTGGTTCAGATTCTATGGAAAATGGTCAAGTGATTGCGTGTTCTATGAAAATGTTAAAACCATTGATGCAAGCTGTTGTTCCTGCTTGGGGTGAAGCTGCGAAGTAATTTATACTTGTGTAGATTGAGTTTTAAAAAGCCTTCATCTTTATGAGGGCTTTTTTATGCGTTGCGATTTAATGCGATACTATTAATACTAAATATCGTCGTTTAAACATTGGTGAGTGCAAGACCTAGCGAATAGTGCTGATATAAAAATAATACAACTTATTGGGGACGCTAAGAGTGCATATCATTGGCAAACCAATACCATTATTCTCAGCGAGTTTACCGTGGAGTGTTTAGGGGGAGCTGTAGCAGATATTCTTGAGGATGAAAGTTTAGCTGTAGATCAATTTTTTTATTTAATTCCTGATGATAATGAATGACTTAATACAATACAGGAAAAAACAATAAAACTTCGTGACATTATTATAAATTCTGCTATACTCTGCGCACGCACTAAATTTCGTTCATTACCTGAACATTTCTCTTCTATATTGTGTATGCGCGTCCGGTCCAAAGAGAGGACAATATTTCGCGCCCCACCCAATCGCTTAAGCGATTCCTTCAGGTTGCGGCTGTTATCAAATGTGCGTTATACGCATCGTCGTTCTCGGATCGCCGCTGATTCTATATTTTCAGCGATTATTGCTGTGCCGCTTTTTGCCGATGTCCATCAGACCATATATTAATGGAGCACCCACATTAGGGTGAATATCTCTATGAGCAAAACTTTTGCTGAATTTTCATTAGACGAGTCGCTACAGAAAGCACTCGAGAGTCTTGGTTTTACTACGCCGACTCCTGTTCAAGAACTATCTATTCCAGCGGCTTTAGAAGGAAAAGACCTTCTAGTATCAAGCCAAACTGGTTCTGGTAAAACTGCTGCATTCTTACTCCCTACGTTAAACGCTTTAGCTGGTCAAGATACTTTTGTACCATTTAAAGATCGTATGAAAGCAGTAACTCAACCAAATATCTTGGTGATTTCACCTACTCGTGAACTTGCACAACAAGTATGTCAAGATGCGATTGCATTTGTACGCCATATGAAAGGTGTACGTGTTGCAGCAATCATGGGTGGTATGCCTTTTGGTAAGCAAATCCAACAATTAAAAGGTGCACAAGTTGTTGTTGCGACTCCAGGTCGTTTACTTGATCTTGTAAACCGTCGTCAAATTAAACTTGATTTAGTTGATGCTTTAATCGTCGATGAAGCTGACCGTATGCTTGACTTAGGTTTCTCTGAAGACCTAGAAGCAATCAGCGATTTAGCTTTAAATCGTAAACAAACATTAATGTTCTCTGCAACATTTGCACCACGTATCATTAATCTTGCTGAACGCATGATGAACGAACCTGAACGTATTGCAATTGAAACAGGTCATTCTACAAATACTGATATTACCCAAACTTTACATTGGACTGATGGCTTTGAGCATAAGAAAAAATTGCTTACGCATTGGTTAAATGAAGAAGACGTAGATCAAGCAGTTGTATTTGCTTCAACTCAAGAAGATACAGATATGCTTGCTGAAGAGCTTGCAGAAGCTGGTCTTTCAGTTGTTGCGCTTCATGGTGCTATGCCACAAACTGTACGTAACCGTCGTTTACGCAGTATCCGTGAAGGTCGTGCAAAAATTCTTGTTGCTACAGACGTAGCTGCTCGTGGTCTTGACGTACCAACAATCTCTCACGTAATTAACTTCGGTCTTCCAATGAAGAATGAAGATTATGTGCATCGTATTGGTCGTACAGGTCGTGCGGGTCGTACTGGTAAAGCAATCACTTTAGCAACTTACCGTGAACGCGGTAAAATCCGTGCTTTAGAAGATTATTTAGAAGCGCGTTTAAGTGTTTCTGAAATCGAAGGTTTAGAGCCATCTCCACCTCCAGCTCGCGGTAGTCGTGATGGTGGCGGTCGTGGTCGTAGTAACGGTGGCGGTCGTCGTGAAGGCGGTCGTGGCGGTTTCGGCGGTGGTCGTCGTTTTGAAGGTGAATCAAACTTCAAACGTCGTGAAGGCGGTGATGATCGTCCACGTCGTAGCTTCGATGACAAACCACGTGGTGATCGTCCATCTTATGGTGATGACCGTCCTAAGCGTGATTTTGGTGATCGTCCACCACGCCGTGAAGGTGGTTTCGGTGATCGTCCACAACGTTCATTCGGTGGCGAAGATCGTCCTAAGCGTGATTTTGGTGATCGTCCACCACGTCGTGAAGGTGGCTTCGGTGACCGTCCACAACGTTCATTCGGTGGTGAAGATCGTCCTAAGCGTGATTTCAACTCTGATCGTCCACGTCGTGAAGGCGGTTTTAACGATAAACCTCGTTTTAACTCGAATGATGACAACCGTGGTAACAGCGTAGATTACAAACCACGTCGTGAAGGCAGTTTTGCTGATCGTCCTAAGCGTGATTTTGGTGATCGTCCACCACGTCGTGAAGGTGGTTTTGGTGACCGTCCACAACGTTCTTTCGGTGATGATCGTCCTAAGCGTTCATTCGGTGGTGAAGACCGTCCTAAGCGTGAATTTAATTCAGATCGTCCTAAACGTGCGTTTGGCGGTGAAGATCGTCCTAAGCGTGAATTCGGTGGTGAAGACCGTCCAAAGCGTGAATTCAATGCAGACCGTCCGCGTCGCAAATTCAACGATTAATTAGATATTTTTAATAAAAAACCAGCCTTCAGGCTGGTTTTTTATTGCAAGTTGAAAAGTATTTGGTAGAATAAAGTGTGACATAGTTCAATTTATTTAATAAAACAGTTAGACTTAACTTATGAAAAATTGAATCTAATAAAGTTGATGATTTCTTTGAGGTAATTATGTTATATATGTTCTCACTTTTATTGATCTCAAATGTTGGGTACTTTTTTTATAGCCTGCTTTTTAGATAATCTATTTGCTCATTAAATAAAATTTAAAAGTAAAAAACTAAAAAATAGCCCAACAAACATTGTTTATAAAGATGAATATTCTTTATGATTTTTTATTATCTTTTAATTACAAAACATATAGATATTTAAGAGTATAGTATGTGGGCTGATAAATGCAGGAAAAAGTTCAGCTATGAATAAACACAGTCATTCCGAAGCTGAAGCTTTAATTGAAGTCAAAAATTTAAGTTTTAACCGAGGTGAACGCGTTATCTACGATAATGTGAGTTTGCAGATTCGTCGTGGGCAGATTACCGCAATCATGGGACCATCTGGAACGGGTAAAACAACCTTGTTACGGCTCATCGGTGGTCAGCTTAGCCCAGATGCTGGTGAAGTACGACTTGATGGGAAAAACATTGCTTCGATGTCACGTAATGAGCTTTTTGCTGCACGTGCGCGTATGGGGATGTTATTTCAGAGTGGTGCGTTATTTACCGACATGACCGTCTATGAAAATGTTGCTTTTCCAATTCGCGCACATACAAAATTACCAGAAAATTTAATTGCTGAGTTGGTGGCACTAAAATTAGAATCGGTTGGTTTGCGTGGTGCTGAAAAGTTGATGCCCGCAGAACTTTCTGGCGGGATGAATCGACGTGTGGCGCTTGCTCGTGCGATTGCGCTTGACCCAGACTTGATTATGTATGACGAACCTTTTGCTGGGCAAGATCCGATCGTGATGGGGGTTTTGACCCGATTAATTCGATCATTACGTGACGCTTTAGATCTAACAACAATTATTGTTTCACATGATGTTGATGAAACATTATCAATTGCTGACTATATTTATGTTGTGGCTGAAGGTAAGGTGCAAGGCGAGGGGACTCCTGAGCAATTGCAACAACACGCTTCTCCATTTGTACAGCAATTCTTAACAGGTTCGGTTGAAGGTCCTGTTGATTATCAATTTAGTCATCAAGCCTATTTAAGTAATGAGGTTAGTTCATGAATGCTATTGCCTTATTGGGTAGACGCGTTCTAGAACGTGTTCAGGGCATTGGTGTTGCAATGCTCATGTTGTTGCGCATTTTATTCTCTTTGCCAACAATACTTGGTGTAAAACTTTTCATTTATCAGATGTATCGAGTAGGCGTACTGTCTTTATTGATCATTGCTGTATCTGGGCTGTTCATCGGTGCAGTACTCGGTTTGCAGATGTATAACATCTTGGTCACTTTTGGTAGTGAAGCCATGTTGGGCGCAGCTGTGGCTTTAACCTTGTTGCGTGAACTTGCGCCTGTTGTGGCTGCCTTGCTTTTTGCTGGTCGTGCTGGCTCTGCTTTGACTGCTGAAATTGGCCTAATGAAGGCAACTGAACAATTATCCAGTATGGAAATGATTGGTGTTGATCCGTTAAAGCGTGTGATTTCTCCACGTTTATGGGCCGGTATTGTCAGTTTACCGATGCTGTCTGTGATCTTTGCTGCGATTGGTATTATGGGTGGCAAAATGGTCGGTGTAGATTTTCTCGGCGCAGACGAAGGCTCGTACTGGAGTGGTATTCTGAGTAGCACTCAGTTTATGAAAGATGTGTTTAACGGAACCATCATTAAAAGTTTAGTATTCGCTTTAATTTGTACTTGGATTGCGGTGTATCAAGGTTATGCTTGTGAACCAACATCTGAAGGTATCGCAACATCTACGACACGTACTGTTGTGTATTCATCGTTATGTGTTTTAGGTTTTGATTTCGTGTTGACTGCGGTCATGTTCGGAGGTGTTTAATGAAATCACGTGCTAGTGAGCTGACCGTCGGTATTTTTGTCATCATTTTTGGTCTTGCTCTATTCTTTTTAGCCATGAAAGTGAGTGGTTTGGTCGGTACAAACTTAAAAGACAGTTATGAAATGACTGCAACATTCGACAATGTGAATGGTTTAAAACCGCGTGCCAAAGTGACCATGAGCGGTGTTAAAATTGGACAAGTTGATGCAATTACACTTGATCCTGTGACACGTCATGCAACGGTTAAATTCGATTTGGATGGTTCATTGACAACCTTCAATGCAGAACAGTTGAAGAAAGTAAAAGAAAATGCGCTAGGTGATTTACACTACAGTGCTGATTATCAGGCTGCGACACCTGAGAAACAAAAAGAAATGGAAACGCAACTGTTAGGTAACATGAAATCCATCACAAATATTGATGAAGATGCTTACATAATGGTCGCAACCAATGGTCTTTTAGGCGAAAAATATTTGAAAATCGTACCAGGTGGCGGCATTAACTACATTAAACGTGGTGAAAGCATTGAAAACACCCAAGGTACGATGGATCTAGAAGATTTGATTACCAAATTTATTACGGGTGGTGCAGGAAAATCATCAACTGGCACATCGGAAGCTAAAGATGCATCTGCATCCACTGAAACAACTGATGCTCAAACTTCATTTGTTGAATAGGCATTAGAGGAGTTATTGAAAATGAACATGCTGTTAAAACAAACTTTTACTGCAACTATTTTGGCAACTATGGTGGCGACTGCAGCTCAAGCTGCTCCAGCAGAAGCACCACCAGTATTTGTTAAACGTGTTGCTGATGGCCTGATTTCGCGCTTAAAAGCAGATCAAGGTAAATTGCAAAACCCTGCTACTGTGAAAGCGATTGTTCGCCAAAACCTTGATCCTTATGTCGATGGTCAAGCGTTTACACGTATTGTGATGGGAACTTATGCAAATAGCAGTACCCCAGCTCAACGTGCGCAATTTGAACAAAATTTCCGTAATACGTTAATTGAGAATTATGGTAGCGCATTTGCAAAGTATTCAAATCAATCGTATTCAATGCGTCCGTATAAGGCAACCAACAGCAAGTTTCCTGTCGTTACTTTAGACTTCAATAACAATGGCGAAAAGATCCCTGTATCTTTCCAGTTGTCTGATGCAGGTAGCCAATGGAAAGTACGTAATTTGAATGTGTCTGGTATCGATCTAGGTTTGCAATTCCGTAACCAATTTGCTGCGAACGTGCAACGTAACGGCGGTAATATTGACAAAGCAATTGCAACATTCAAGCCTGATGCAGACGCTGCTGTTAAGAAGTAAGCTCATAACATAGATAGGTGCAAGCGAGTGATTGAATTTAAAAATCAGGAATTATATGTTAGCGGTAAAATTGCTTACGAGAATGCTGAAAGCTATTATTTAAATGGTTTGAGAGTGATTCAAAATGAGAAAAATTTTCCAATAACTGTGAATCTATCACAGCTTGAACATGGCAGTACCCTTGCTTTATCTGTGTTTGTGCAGTGGTTACGTCAAACACCAAATCTTCAGGGGCTGCAGTTTAAGGCAGTGCCTGAAAAGATGATGAAAATTATTCAAGCTTGCCATTTGCAAGATGACTTGAAATTAATTTAGCATATGCAATATTGATGTAAAAAAGCACCTAAAGGTGCTTTTTTATTGACTCATTTTTCTTTCTGCATTGAGCAGTGCTAAATCTCAACTCAATCCAATAAGGGGAATGCAGTATTTAAATCCATTTCTTCCATCTAAAGTAAGCCAAAGGCCCCACAAAGAAAGCAATTAAGATGCTAATCACCACATAAAAGCTCCAGTGGCCATGGGCAAAAGGTAGAATCTCAGTGTTCATCCCATAAATACTGGCAATCAACATCGGTGGCGCAAGCATACTGGGTAAGATGGAGAAGCGACGAATGGTATCGTTCTGTTCAGTGTTAATAAATCCAGAGGTGGTATCAAGCAAGAATCGTACTTTTTGGAACAAGAACGCATCATGTTCTACAAGGGAGCGTACATCCTCACTCAACTCTCGAATATCTGCATCATAGATATGGCTCCCCAATGCGCGAGGACGAGACAAAAAGGTCAAAACACGACGTAAGTCAATCAGACAGAGTTGCGCTTTTCCAAGCATATCTTCCTTTTGTGCTAGACGAGTAATCATGTCATCTAAGTCTAAAATCATTTCACGATGACGCACGTTGAGGACTTCTGTGGAATATAACTCTAAGTCTTTGTGGATATCTTCCAAGATATCCGCAAGCTCATCCAGTTTTGCTTCTAATAAACCTAAAAGAATCCATGTCGGATCTTTGTATTCAATTTCATAGTCATTACGGCGTGCGCGTGCGCGAAAGGCACGAAAGGCAACCAGCTTTTCACCACGCAAGGTAAATAAGCGGTCTTTATGCAAAATGAATGCAACCGTCTGCACATTGGCAAGCATGTTTGAAGTATCTTCGGGATCGCCTTCAACTTGGTAATTTTTATTTTTTGTTAAAAAATAAGTACTGATATGTAGAATCCCATCATCATCACGGTAGAATCGTGCAGAGGATGAAATGTCTTCTAAAGATTTAAGAGTTGGTAAATTTTGCTGATAAGCATCTAAAACCCATTCTTGTTCTTCTTGTGAAGGTGCAATGAGGTCAACCCATACCAATTCAGGATGTAGGTCGAATCCACCATTAATTGTTGCATCTTCTAAGCTACCGCGCTCAGTGGCGTAAAAGGCTTCAAGCATTATGTCTTTTCTCCCTTGCGCAGTGTGGTGTCAATTTGATGTGTGTATTTTAGACAAGGATTTTAGGAAAAACACTCATTACATTGCTGTTTTGTAAAAAAAATCTTGATTGGTCGTCTGCATTTTTAGCATGACAAAATTAAAGTTAGGTTAAATTTATGAATTCTATTGCTATTTTTTGTGGTTCATCGTTAGGTACGGATCAAATTTTTGCTGATGTAGCAGAGCTGACTGGTGAAACAATCGCCAAGCAAGGGAAAACTTTGGTCTATGGTGGTGGTCGTTCAGGCTTAATGGGCATTGTTGCTGACAGTGCTTTGGCAGCAGGAGGCAAAGTGATTGGTGTGATCCCTCAGGGTTTGGTCGATCGTGAATTGGCCCATCCAGATTTGACTGAGCTGTATATTGTTAAAAATATGCATGAACGTAAAACAAAAATGTCTGAACTTTCCGATGGCTTTATTGCATTGCCTGGTGGTGCAGGAACCATTGAAGAAATTTTTGAGCAATGGACGTGGGCACAATTGGGAATTCATTTAAAACCTTGTGCATTTTTAAATGTTGAAGGTTTTTATGATGATTTATTGAAATTTATTCAACTCACGACAGACAAAGGTTTTTCTAAAGCGCGTTTTACAGATCAGTTGATTGATTCTGCTTCGATCGAAGAAATTCTAACCCAGTTTAGTCACTATCAAGCACCAGAACCAAAATGGGGTGTAAAAGAACGTGAAGAATTGGTTAAATTAGATCAAGCAGATCGTACATTTGGTTAAAAACTAAAACACAATATATTGTTTTTAAATTTATTGCTGTCACAATATATTGTGTTTTTATTCTATTTTAAATCTTATGAATGTTATTACTGTCGCGGCAGCTGTGATTTTGAATGATAAAAAACAATTGCTCTTGGTGAGAAAGCAAAATACACAATTTTTTATGCAGGTTGGTGGAAAGCTAGAACCCAATGAACCACCTGAGCAGACCATGTTGCGTGAGATTTTAGAAGAAATTAGTGTTCAAGCCGAGATTACTCAGTTTATTGGGCGTTTTGAAACAAAAGCGGCCAATGAAGCAGACTTTCAATTGGTGAGTTATCTCTATCTAGTCGACCTAGAACAAACACCAAAAATCAATGCAGAAATTGCTGAAATGAAATGGATTGATTTGGATGATGCGCAAACGCTTTTAGCGCCATTGACCAAAGAGATCGTGATCCCATGGTGTAAAGCAAATTTAATCCATTCATAATTTTTGCTATGTTTGCTTCACAATGTATGTATCGCTGAGCGATGATGAAAATTTATTGAGCTGCGGCAATGCAGACGCTACAAATCTGCTGGCAGCCCAAGTTTTCTAAAGCACGGGTTAAAGCATGAATTGAACTACCTGTGGTCACGACATCATCAATAATCAGTACTTTTTTATATTTTCTTTTTTCTGTTTTGATCATTTTAAATTGATATTCAATATTTTCTAAGCGCTCAATTCTACTTAAACCTTTTTGTGAATGTTGTGCTTCTCGAATCACGGGTTGCCATACTGGGATATTTAATTGCCTTGCCATGATTTTGGCGATAATCAGCATTTGATTGTAGCCACGTTCTTTTAAACGAGCAGTAGAAATTGGCATAGGCACGATGGCTTGAATTTTAGGTAGGCTTAAATTCAATAAACTTTGTGCCAATAGTGTCTGATATTGCAGTTGTTGTTCATATTTATAGACTTGGATGATGCGATCAATTGGGAAGTCGTAACGGTGAGCACAAACAATCTGGTGTTGATGCCGTTCTATATGCTGCTTATACCAAGGAAGTTCGTTCCAACACGTGTTACAAAGAGAATGCTGTTGTTGTCGATCTATTCCACAAAGCAGGCAAGGGGAAAGGCTTTGTACGCTTTTATGGAGAAGTTGATTGATAAATTGGAGCATGCTCTGTTCTATTTTTTATTTGGGATTAATTTCGCATAGAGTGCTGAATAGATCAATAGCAGATTTTTATTAAGCTTTATATCGCTTAATCTTCATATCACCATGTTATGACAGCCTCCATGTCATCATTTGTGGTCATAGATTTTGATAAGCATCGTTAGACTGAATGAATCAAATATCTAAGCTATGCTGTTTATGCATGGATGTTCTAAATACATGTTTAGACATAGGCATATCTCGGTGCTTCAGGTAGCCAGCGTTTTAATAAAGCTTCAGCATTTTCTGGATCATCTTTTAGTACTTGACTGGCAACATAATGTGCTTGATTAAGTAAATGATCATCTCGTTCTAGCTTGGCGACACGGAAACCCAAATCTCCTGTTTGCTTGGTGCCCAGTAATTCACCCGGCCCTCGAATTTCTAAGTCTTTTTCTGCAATGATAAAACCGTCATTGGTTTCACGCATGATGCGTAAACGTTCTTGGCCATTTTGTGATAAAGGATGTTTATAGAGTAGGGCGCAGAAACTTGCGGTTGCACCACGACCGACCCGACCACGTAACTGATGCAACTGAGACAGGCCTAAGCGCTCAGCATTTTCAATCACCATAATGGAAGCGTTTGGAACATCGACCCCGACTTCAATCACTGTCGTTGCAATCAGCAGTTGCAATTCATTGTCTTTGAATTGTTGCATGACCCGTTGCTTCTCATCGGCTTTCATTTTTCCATGGACTAAGCCAATATTAATCTGTGGAAAGCGATCTTTAATCTCTTGATAGGTGGCTTCTGCGGCTTGAGCATCAAGAGTTTCTGATTGTTCGACCAATGTACAGACCCAATATGCCTGTTTACCCTCAGCGCAGTTGCTGGTGATACGATTCAAGACTTCTTCTCGTCTATCAAGTGGAATCGTGACTGTTTGAATGGGAGTACGTCCAGGAGGCAATTCATCAATCACTGAGGTATCTAGGTCACCATAGGCAGACATTGCCAGTGTGCGAGGGATTGGTGTTGCTGTCATGACCAATTGGTGTGGTGTGGTGTTATCCACGCCTTTATTACGTAAAGCTAGACGTTGATCTACCCCGAAACGATGTTGTTCATCAATAATCACGAGACCAAGTTTGGAAAATTCAACATTTTCCTGAAATAAAGCATGGGTACCCACCACAATATTGGCAGTTCCATCTTTAATGGTTTGTTCAGCCGCAGCGCGTGCTTTGCCTTTTTGTTTGCCTGAAAGCCATGACACATTTAAACCGAGTGGCTCGAACCATTTCTTAAAATTGATATAGTGCTGTTCAGCTAAAATTTCAGTCGGTGCCATCAGCGCCACTTGCCAACCTTCTTCCAAAATATGACAAGCCGCAACACCTGCAACCAATGTTTTACCTGCACCTACATCACCCTGAACCAGTCGCAACATAGGTTTGTTTTGTTTTAAATCTTTGGCAATTTCGTTTGATACACGTTTCTGTGCATTGGTCATTTCAAAAGGTAAGCTTGCCAATAAGGCTTTTGCAAATTTTTTACTGGTTGAAAATGCTGGCGCTGCAATTTGTTGAATATAAGCACGTCGGGTTAATAGGCTGATTTGATGTGCAACCAACTCTTCAAAAATTAAACGTTGTTGAGCAGGGTGAGAACCTTGTGAAAGTTGCAGCATATTGGCATTTACAGGAGGGTGATGAATATACTCCAATGCCTGTTTAAGCGCGTAACCATTGGTGAACTTTTCAGGTAATAACTCAGGTAAAGCATCGGCATGCTGGTTTAAAGCTTGTTTAACGTATTCACGTAATTTGGGTTGGGTTAAGCCTTCTGTGGCAGGGTAAATTGCTGTTAGTTGGGTTTTAGGGAGTGCTGTATGTTCGGTAATTAACTGGATCTCAGGATGGTAAAGTTCAAGGCCCCGAGCCCCTACACGGACTTCCCCAAAGATTCTTAAACGATTACCCGCTTTAGCACGATCTGTGAGTGCTTTATAGATATGATAGAAGCGTAAAGTAACTTTGCCAAAATCATCTTGCAATAAAATCGCCATCGACTTGCGTTTACCGGGTGGCATATCGATTGATCTGACCACGCCTTCCATGAGATAACTACGACCGACTTGTAATTGGTTCATGGGAATGATCGTGCTACGATCCTCATAATCACGTGGCAAATGAAACAGTAAATCATCTGTGGTGAAAATATTTAGTTTTTCAAGTAAAGCAGCGGCGGCATTGCCAACCCCTTGCAATTGATGGACGGCAGCCATGTCCCCTCAACTTAAGTTTGATTGATTTTGAAAATCGGTTTCGAAGAATAGGTCGTGTAATGCATATTCTATTTATTGGTTATGGTAAAACATCGCAACGTGTTGCCAAACAATTATTTCAGCAAGATCACCAAATTACCACAGTTAGCCGAAGTGCGAAAGATGATGATTTCGCACAACATTTGATTCAAGACATTCAACAAGTCGATTTAGCGCAAATTCAGCCTGTCGATGTGGTGTATGTATTGCTCGCACCATCTCGAAATTCTCCGCTAAGTGCTATCGAAAATTATCAACAAACCTATGTCGACTCGGTGCAGCCGATTGTGAGGGCTTTAAAAGACCATCCGCTCAAACGAATTATTGTGGTTTCATCGACACGTGTTTATGGGGAAAACCATGGTGAACGTATTGATGATGAGTCAGTGCCTATTCCAAGTGATCAACAGGGTCAATTGTTATTGGCAATGGAACAGCGATGGCAACAGGCTTATCCATCTAAATGTGTGATTGTGCGCCCAACTGGGGTTTATGGTACATCCGTTGCTCGTATGGTTAAACTTGCAGAAACCACACACAGCTATCCCAATATTCATTGGTCAAATCGAATCCATATAGATGACCTTGCACATTTCTTAGCGCATTTGCTTCACGTGGAACATCCAGAAAAATCATATATTTGTACAAATAATCAACCGCTACCATTGCATGAAATAATTTTATGGTTCCAACAACAGTTGAATTTATCGCACTTGGTTTTGGAAAGTTCCAATCAAACAGGGAAGCAGATTTTTGCGGAGAGGATGCTTGCAACAGGATTTAAGTGGGTACATCAAAACTGTTATCTTGATTATCAGAAGAATTTAAACCTTAAAATATACTAGCTATTTTTAAGGATCATTTTACGTTTTAGATAAGTTTGGAAATAAACTAAAAAATTGTTAAGTATGAAAATGGGTTGGTTCAGTATTGTTCATCATAGATATATTGAAAAGTTCCCTCTCCTTGCAGGAGAGGGGTAGGGAGAGGTAATCATCCCAACCCTCTCAAAGGAAAAAGGCACTTTAAAGCTTTTATTTTTTCTTCCGTTTTAAACGCTTCTTGGCTTGTTGAGCGGCTAAAGCATCTAAAGCTTCTTTTAACTCCTCATCTGTAAATGAGGTGATATGGTGTAGCATTTGCAAAGTTACATCATCAAGCACCAAATTGGCATATTGCGCAACATTTCTAAACTGCTCATCAAAAACAATGGCATGGTCTTCATTGGTTTTGATATAGCCTTGTTCAGTTAAGACTTTCATAAAACTTTGGAATAACGCTTTATCAAAGAACTCAGGTGAGTTGAACTCATACAACACAGATAAACGTTGCCCAACCAAGTGACTTAATTCTTCGACTTGGCGAATCGAGATATTTCCAGAGCCACGTTGAGTAATTAAAGCCAGTGTCATGTAATAACGTTCAAGACTTTGACGTACTGGAGCAGCCAAAACAGCCAATTGATTATGGTCTTCTGAGTTTGGCGCAGGGCTGAAAATAAAATCTTCATCATCGACAAAAATTAAATTCGCTTGAGCCAAAGCATCGACATATTCAGTCACTTGAGCCTTGATTTCACTATCTTTCCATTTTAAGAACAACTCTGCTTTTAAGAATGGATAAAGGGTACGAATCACATTGAGTAAATCAGACTTACTGATCTTGCCATTATGTTCGACCAATGCCGCAACCAACGACGGTAAAACAAAGGCATGCAAAATGTTATTGCGGAAGTAAGTCAGTAAAATGGCTTGATTGTCTTCAATGGCAATAATATCGCCAAGGACGTGTTGAACACGTTTAATCAATTTCAGCTTCATACCATAGGCAATGATTTCTTTACCTGACAATGGTGTGACCTGAGTACGGCTGTCATAAGGATTTGCAGTTAATAACTTGCGATATGTATCAAGCTGTTTAATGCAGATTTCTTCATCAAGTGTATGTTTTGGAGTTGCCAATAAAATCAGTGACAATAAAGAAACAGGGTTGATCACCACAGCACGGTTGATATTTTCCAGAATCGCATTTGCCGAACTGGTCACTGCATCTGAGACTTCTTGCGGAATTGGATCATCATTATGTTCAATGGTGATTTGATCAGCGCCATGTGCTTTGAGTAAGTCATCTAAGAAAACAGGCTCACCAAAATTGACATGCACTTTACCAAAAATACGCTCAATTTTTTTCAGGGTTTGCAAGATTCCCCAGATGGATTCAGCTTCTTTTGGCTTACCATTCATTTCGCCGACATAAGTTGCGCCTTCCATCAAGCGCTCATAACCGACATAGGTTGGGATAAAGACAATCGGTTTGGCACGGCCGCGCAAATGACCATGTACCGTCATTGCGAGCATGCCAGTTTTCGGTGGTAACAAACGCCCAGTTCGAGAACGACCACCTTCAATAAAGTATTCAAGAGGTGTGTTTCTAGACAGGATACTAAATAAATATTCTTTAAATACCGATGTATAAAGTGCATTGCCGCGGAATGAACGACGGATAAAGAATGCACCGCCTCCACGCAGTAATTGACCGACAAATGGCATGTTGAGGTTATCGCCTGCAGCAATATATGGCACCATCAAACCACGTTTATAAATTACATAAGACAATAACAAGTAATCGATATGGCTACGGTGACAAGGTGTATAAATCACTTCATAGTCTTTGACTAACTCGCGCACAGTATTGAAGTTATGTACTTCAACGCCGTCATAAAGTTGTGTCCATAGACGAGTCAAAGCCATATCCGCAAAGCGTACAGCCGATGCAGAATAGTCGGATGCAATTTCGTTTACAAAACCAATCGCTTTATGTTCAGCATCAATCATGCTGATTTTTGAGCGAATACTTTCTTTACGAATTGCATCCTGTACATCAGGGGCTTTAATCAGTGATTGCATGACATTACGGCGATCAGATAAATCTGGACCGAGAATGACCTCACGCTGACGATCTAAGTAGTCATTTAATTGGTTGACAATATAAGTGGCTGGTGAAATATTGGGATGAGCAATTTTTGCATGATCCACCAAAGCTCTAAGTGATTGCGCTTCATGGAATTCTAGGAATGACTGTCGACCATGTAAACCAATGTTCATCAACTGTTTAACTTTACTTGGCGTTGCCCAAGTGTCAGTAAATAACAGCTTAAACCAAGAGTCTTCTTTATCTGGTGAACGTCCCCACAGTACTGTAACAGGGATCAATTCAATATCTAAATCAGCATTTTGATCAAGTGATTCAATCAGTCTAACTAAACGCGGCGGATAAGCATGCGTAGGCGGATTAAAATAATTGTTTTCGTCTTGGTGTTGTAAAAATAAAATCGCAGCTTTTTCGCGACTATTGCCAATCATTAATGGGTCAAGTGCAGGAGGAAGCTGCAAACGACGTGTTTCACCATCAACAACTAAAGCATTACTTCGTGAGTAATTCTGTAGAACATAACAGACAACTTTTTGAGTTGTGGGCTGAATGAGTTCAGAATTTTCAGTTGAAGGGTCTAAAGGTTGAGCTTCTGTAGGAACCTCTCCAAGAACATGTGGTGTTACCACAAGGTCAAGTATTTTACTCGAAAGTCGACGATACATTTGACCAAAGCCACTCTTGGACATAAATACTCCTAGCCAATGGTGAATCACGCAATAAAGCGGATAAAAAATATTTTCTGTAATTAAAGCACAGAACAGTATGTCATTTTCTGACAAACTGCGGGTCGCTTGTCAGATTTTATCGTTAAAAAACGTATTTTAAACAATCCATCAGCACAAGAGAAGTGACAATACAGTTTATGAAAATTTAATGTTTCTCTCAGGACTTATGGCAAAATAGAGTTAAATCTCTAAAATATGGATACTTTGTTCTATCCATTGGAATAAAGTCAGTATTCAGTATATAGAAAGGTCACTTATGAATGCTTTAACCCAAGAGCTTGTAGAGCTTTTAACCCTTGAAAAACTTGAAGAACATATTTTTCGTGGTCAAAGTCGAAATTTAGTTGGTAAGCGTGTTTTTGGTGGGCAAGTTTTAGGACAAGCACTGCGGGCAGCATCATATACCGCTGATCGCCCCGTACATTCTTTACATGCATACTTCCTATATGGCGGGGATATCAATGCCCCAATCATTTATGAGGTTGATCGGTTACGTGATGGCAAAAGTTTCTTAAGTCGTCAAGTACGTGCAATCCAGCATGGACGTACCATTTTTTCTGCAATGGTGTCATTTGCAACACCTGAAGAAGGCTTGAATTATCAAATTGCTGAACCAGAATATCCAGCACCTGATGAATTAAAAGCAGAGCAAGAGCTTAAAGAAAATTTAATTAGTTTTATCCCGGAAAATATTCGCGCTGCGTTTATGCGTCCACGTCAGGTAGAAATTCGTCCGATCAATGTGACCAACCCATTTCAACCACAACCTGAAGCGCCGTCTTATGCTCATTATTTGCGTACGCATGAGCCATTAGCTGCGGAACAGGCGGATGATATCTCGTTAAATCAAGCAATTGTTGCGTTTTATTCGGACTATACCTTGATGATGACTGCTTTGCGGCCGCATGGTCTCAATTACCTCTCGCCAAGTTTGCAATGTGCCAGTATTGATCATACGATCTATTTCCATAAACCAGTGAAAGCAGATGATTGGATGCTTTATGATATGGATGCAACCGTCAGTGCAAATTCACGCGGACTGAATTTTGGTCGTATGTGGCAAAATGGCGAATTGGTGTGTAGTACCGTTCAAGAAGGCTTGATGCGAGTACGTGAAATCGAAACTCAATAATACTTTTGCATTGATATGCTAATCGTGAAACTCAGCCATCATCTATGATGGCTTTTCTATTTTTTAGCAGAGCTTGTGACAAAAAAATGCTCGATTCTAAATAACTTCAATGGCATAGTTCAACGTGTAAATATTTATAATAGTCAGCGAAGATGAGTTTAAACACCCAAATTTTTATTGCAGCCATTCTTGGTGTGGCATTTGGATTTTTATTAAATCAATTTCCTAATACTCAATTTTTAGATGCCAGCATTTATGGTTTGAGCATCGCCAGTAGTATTTTTATTGGTTTATTAAAAATGCTTTTGGTTCCACTTATTTTTAGTTCAATCTTGGTGGGTGTTTCAAACTTAGAAGCGGGCAGTCAACTCAGTCGAGTTTGGAAAATAACCTTGGCTTGTTGTGTAACCACAACGACATTGGCACTTATCCTCGGTTTAGCCTCGACACATCTATTCAATGTGGGACAAGGTGTGGACATTGCAATGTTTCAAGATGCAATGAATCAACATAAAAGCCCAGATTCACTGACACCCAGCTCGTTTTTAACCAATTTTATTCAAAATACCCTCATCAATCCATTTAAAGCATTTAGTGATGGTAATGTTTTGGCAGTGGTGCTGTTTGCTTTGTTATTGGGTTTGGCACTGGTACATGGTGGAGAGCGTTTTAATTCAATCAAACAACTGGCACGTCAGTTTTTTGACATCATGATGATGTTGGTTGGTTGGGTGATGAAAGTTGCGCCAATTGGTATTTTTGCATTAATGGCAAAGCTGATTGCAACAGAAGACATCTCTATTTTAAGCCGTCTTGCTGAGTTTGCTATTGTTGTTACAGGAACCACCATATTTCATGGTGTTGTGGTTCTGCCATTGTTGTTATGGATCTTTGGAAAAATGGATCCGATTACCTTTTTTAAAGGAACGCGTGCAGCATTAATTACAGCATTTGCAACCAGTTCAAGTTCTGCAACCATGCCTTTGAGTTTAAAGTGTACTCAAGAAAATTTAGGCGTGCGTCCACAAATTGCAGGCTTTGTGATTCCTTTCGGTTCTCAGTTAAACATGGATGGAACAGCACTTTATGAAGCAGCAGCAGCGCTTTTTATTGCCAATTTAATGGGTTTAGAGTTATCAATTACCCAACAAGTGATTGTCTGTCTGACTGCGATGATTGCTTCATTGGGCGCACCGGGTATTCCAAGTGCGGGCATGGTCACCATGATCATGGTGCTACAATCTGTGGGATTACCAGCAGAGGCAATTGCGATTCTTCTGCCAATTGACCGTATTCTCGATACTGTACGTACCGTAGTGAATGTACAAGGGGATATGATGATTAGTGTGGTGGTTGACCGAAACACCAAAGATATGGAAAGTTCAACTTAGTCTATGGTTAGGATCTTGTTCTAAAAGATTGGCCCAAAAAAAAGCAGGATCTTAATCCTGCTTTTTTTATTTGATTTCAGTATTGATTAGTTTTAACAGTTATTATGCTGCAACTCTAGGCAATGCACGTTTTGCCGCAGGAGATTGATCCAAATAAGCAATCGCATCTTCTGTTTTAGCTTCATGTACTGGATCATACCAAGGCATTAAATAGCCCAATTGCTGTGAAACCAACCATAATGGATGTGGCATTAAGCGATTATCTGATTGTGCGATACTTGCCCATTCACGCCAAATCCAAGGCTTATAGAAAGCAGGTTTTTTATCTGCATAACGTGGGTCTTGCCCCATGATATGTGCAGCACCATCAACCCATAAGCCTAATACAGCGGCAATCACGATAACACTTTGATAATAACGGGAAATATAACCGCCACCCAAATGACGATACAGATCAAAAGCCACTGTGCGGTGTTCAATCTCTTCGGCACCATGCCATTTGACTAAATCAAGCATATTGGGATCTGCACCCAATTCCGCCCATTTTTTATTATAAAGCGCATATTTACCCAAGACACAAGTCATATGTTCAACAGTGGCGACGATACCTAAGCGGAACAAATCCCATTGATGATCAAGAGCTTTGGGTACTTTAAAGCCGAGTGGTTGATCTGCAAGTAATTTGCCAAACAAGAAATCCATAATCTCAAGATTACGTTGAATGTCAATATTACGCACAGTTAAGTATTCTTTATTTGCTGAAGCATGTGCTTGAGCATGCATCGCTTCTTGGCGGATAAAGGCACGAACATCTTCAGCTAATTTTTCATCTGTGATTTTGGGTAAAACACGATTGTATAAACGGCAAAACCAAAATTCACCTGCTGGAAGAATATTGTTAATTTCATTGATAAAGTAGCTGACAAATGGCTGATTTGGAATCCAATCGACAGGGGTATCTTGCCATTCAAATTTCACTTTACGTGGTTTGATGTGGTACTGAATAGACGATCCAATCCGACTGTTCTTTAATTTAGCGAGTAACTTCATCACAGTGTCCTAATTTTTCTTTGGTGATTTCACACTTTATTATTCAAGTATAAAAAAATGTCCTAAATAGTTATTAGCAATTTAGGACATTCCAGTATCAATATGTGATGAATTTTGTTAGACAAGACTTTTTTATTTATGCTTGCGGATTTTCATCTACATTTCCATCAATATTTTCAGAATTTAATTCGGATTCTTGATCTTGATCAATGAACTCTTCATCCAAATCATCTTCAGTGGCTTCAGGAATTGCATCAATATCAAAATCTAAAGTTTTGTCTAAGGTGTAATTTAAGCGACCCGCCATAATTGACGCGAGTTCTTCTAGACCTTGTTTATTGAGTGATGAAAACAGTTGTATCGAAAAATTCAACTTCATTTTCTTCAATTGTTGTTGTACATCTAACAACACTTTACTGGCAGGACCACGGTTGAGTTTGTCGGATTTAGTCAACAGTACATGCACAAACAAGTGACGTGAATATGCCCATTCCAACATCATCACATCAAAATGTTGTAAAGGGTGGCGAATATCCATGAGTAGAACCAGACCTTGTAAACTTTTTCGATGAATCAAATAATTCTCAAGTTCTTTTTGCCAGACAATTTTCATTGCTTCAGGTACAGCTGCATAACCATAACCTGGTAAATCGACAAGGCGTTGATCTGGATTACCTAAACTAAAAAAGTTAATCATTTGCGTACGGCCAGGTCTTTTCGACGCGCGTGCCAATTGCTTTTGATTGGTCAATGCATTGATAGCACTTGATTTTCCTGCATTTGAACGGCCTGCAAAGGCAACTTCATAACCAGTATCTTCTACACAAAGATTCAGTTTAGGTGCACTCATCAGAAATTCAGCTTTACGCAACCAGTTCAAAGATGAAGTTGAGTATTCTGAAATCGCAGGATCAGCCTTTTTTTCATAACTGATTTTTTGTTTAGGGGCGCTTGAGGTCTTACTATTTTTAGACTTTCCACTGCTGCGATGCATATTTCAACTTCAATAAACGGATAAACAAAGTGCATTATAAAGGAAGTCGGAGATTCAAGCGAATTTTGATCGTGTTAACTGAAATATTGGTTATTGAGATGCTGGACGATGAGCTTTTGTGACTTAAACATTGAGATTGGGAATGGGTGAGTTTACGATCTTTGGATGTTGTGGTGGTGCATTGAGAACATCGGCAACAGTATAGTGATCTAGGCTTTGATAAAACTGTTCAACGGCCTGATCTAAAATACCCTTTAAGCCGCAGCGTGGACGTAGCACACAAGGTGGCGTATTGCACTCTACAATTTGTGCATCGCGTTGGAGAATTCTTACAATATGTCCTAAGCGAAATTCTAAGATATCTGGGTTTAAGCGCAAACCACCGCCTTTACCTCGTGTGGTAATCAACCAACCTTGTTTTCCCATAAAATGCACAATTTTGACCAAGTGATTTTCTGAAACATGTAAATCTTCTGCAATTTCTGCAATTGTATAAGGCACATCTTTTGGAGGCGCGATGTACATTAAGATGCGCAGGGCATAGTCGGTAAATTTATTTAGTTGCATGTAGGCTGCTCATCTATGGGTAAAGATGTATCTCATCCTGAAATAAATAAGGCCAGTCTATCATAGACCAGCCTTATAAAGAACGGATGTAGATTTAGATACCTGCACCACCCGTACCAAACGCTTCACTATGAATTTGTTCAGGTTTAATACCACGAGCCACCAATGCTTGGTGTTGTTGTTGCATAAATGGTATTGGGCCACAAAGATAATAATCAGCATGGGCTGGGAGTAATGCTGTATCAAGCGTTGCTAAGTCTAAACGACCAGCCACATCATAGTCCTCACCTATAACATCACCGCTATGTGGGAACTCATAAGCTGTAAATGTACTGAGACGTGGGAATTTAGTTTTTTGCTCTTGGATATGTTGTTTCATCGCATGTACTTGGCTACTGCGACATGCATGGATAAAGCTAGCCGGTTGAGGCATGTCTAAAGTCACCAATTGGTTAAGCATTGCAATCATTGGGGTTAAACCTACACCCGCACTAATGAAGACATTACGTTTGCTACTATCAATCAGGTAGAAGTTACCTGTTGGAGCAGACACTTCAATTTCTGAACCTTCAGCTAAGCCATGTAAAGTATTTGATACCCAACCACTTGCCAAATCACCTTTTTCATCTTCACGTTTAACTGAAATACGTAAATAGTCTGCTTGTGGGCTTGTCGATAGCGTGTATTGACGTGGTTGTTTTAAGCCTAATGCTTCAACAAATACGCGCACTGAAATATATTGACCCGCTTCATATTTAGGTAATGCGCCACCATCGACTGGTGCAAGATAGAAAGAGGTAATTTCTTCACTTTCATTCACTTTTTTAGCGATTTTAAATTTACGCCAGCCTAACCAGCTGCCTTGAGTTTGTTGGTGCTGTTCATAAATCGCTTTTTCAGTACTGATAAATAGATCGGCCAATTGCCCATAAGCTGCAGCCCATGCGTCAATTAATGGATCTTCCATCGAAATAGTTAATACTTCACTAATTGAATGTAATAGGTTTTCACCGACAATGTTGTAATCAGGTGCTTGAATATTCAGACTGACATGTTTATGGGCAATCAGTTCAACCACAGGCAAAAGTACTGAAGGATCTTCAATATTTTCAGCATATGCTAAAACAGCACCAGCCAAGGCTTGCGCCTGAGCACCACTGCGTTGATGCCCCATGTTAAAGGTTTCTTTTAATTCAGGATTATTGCCGAGCATGCGATTATAAAAATAACCGGTAAGTGCTACACCATTTTCGCGAAGAACAGGAACTGTTGCTTTTACAAGGTCAATTTGCTGCGGAGTCATTGTTGATCTCTCTTGGCTGTCATTTATAAGATGTATTTAAAATATACCTTATAAAATGTATTTGCAATACACCTTTAAGAAAAACACATAAAATAATTATGGTTTAGTTTGAATTTAAGCTTTATTGATTGAAATATTTGAATTTATTTTTAAGTTTTTTAGATGATTTTTTTGAATAAGTTTTTAGATATACTTTTAGATATGTTTAGCGGGCTTGATAAGCGGGATAAGCGAATAAAAACATAAGTAAGAAGATAAGCTATAAAAATGGAGAATAAAAAAGGAGCGCTAACGCTCCTCATATTTGTGTTTAAACGAATCAACGCCCACCAAATAATGAACCTAACAAACCGCGGACCAGTTTTTGCCCTGTAGGACCGCCTAAGGTTCTTGCGGCGCTTTTAGCAAAAGTTCCGATCACATCTTGAGTCAGTTTGGCACGTGCAGCTGCAGCTTTTGCTTCCTCTTTTTCTAAGCGTTCTTGCTCTTTGGCTTGTTGTTTATCGATGGTCTGTTGTTGCTTGGTGAGCTCTTCTAATTGCTTGGCTTGTTGAGCCACTGCATCAAAAGCCACCTGTTGTTGTGAGCTATCAGAAACTTTACGTTGTAGCATTTCATAAGCGCTATCACGATCCACTTCATTGTCATAAACACCCGCAACAATACTTTGTGCCATCAAGGCTTTTCGTTCATCTAAAGTAATTGGGCTAAATGATGAGTAGGGTGGCATCACCATCGCTCGTTCAACCACTTGAGGTGTACCTTGTTCATCTAGGCAACTAATAAGCGCTTCACCGACAGCCAGTTCTGTAATTGCTTGATCTACTTTAAACTCTGGATTAGCGCGGAAAGTATCAGCAGCAGTTTTTACTGCTTTTTGATCTTTAGGGGTAAACGCGCGTAAGGCATGTTGTACACGGTTGCCCAGTTGTCCTAAAACATTTTCTGGAATATCTAATGGGCTTTGTGAGATGAAATAAATTCCGACACCTTTAGAGCGAATTAGACGGACCACTTGTTGAATTTTTTCTTGTAAAGCTGGGCTGGCATTATCAAAGAGCAAATGCGCTTCATCAAAAAAGAACACCAATTTTGGCTTATCTAAGTCACCGACTTCAGGTAGCTTTTCAAATAATTCTGAAAGCATCCAAAGCAGGAAGGTTGCATAGAGCTTTGGTGTGTTCATCAGCTTATCCGCAGCCAATAGGTTGATATAACCATGTCCATTGGCATCAGTTTGGATAAAATCCATAATATCAAGACTTGGCTCACCAAAGAAACGTTGACCGCCCTGATCACCTAAGGACAATAGATTGCGCTGAATAGCACCTAAACTTGCTGGTGAGAGATTGCCGTATTCTGCTTTTAAAGCTGCCGCATTTTCACTGACATAGGTCAGCATGGCTTTTAAATCTTTAAAATCAATTAACAGTAAGCCTTGATCATCTGCAACACGGAACACCGCTGAAAGCACACCTTCTTGAGTGTCATTCAAATTCAGCATTTGCGAAAGTAATAGTGGGCCAATTTCAGAGATTGTGGTACGGATCGGATGTCCTTGCTCACCAAATAAATCCCAAAAAATAGTCGGTGACGCAGCAAAAGGAACACTGTCTATCCCTAAGCTTTTAATGCGTTCTTCAAATTTAGGATTGGTTGAACCTGCTTTGGCGATACTGGAAACATCCCCTTTGGCATCGGCAAGAAATACGGGTACACCAATCCGTGAAAAACTTTCAGCAAGCACTTTAAGGGTAATGGTTTTACCTGTCCCTGTGGCGCCTGCAATTAAGCCATGACGGTTAGCAAATTGTGAATGTAATACAATATCTTGTGTTGTATCTGAAGTTTTTTTTGCGATGACGATTGGTGTGCCCATTGTTATTCCTATAGCTTTAATTTGAGTTTGGATATTCTTCATCTGACTCAATATTTATATCATTGTTGTTATACAAAATTGCATTAAATGATGATGTTGTAAATCTGTTTTTATTGTTGAATATGAATGTAGGAGAGTGCGGATTGTGTCTTGAAATGCATAGGGAATAAGTAAAAGCTAAATGTACTTTTCGCTGAATGATCTCTGTGCTTAATCGTGTTTAGAGGTGTGAGTATAGGGCCCTTGCTGTCATTTGATATAGCAAAGACCCAGATATTATATATTAAGTCTGTTGAGTTGAAATATTAAGCTTGAATGGCTTGAAGTGCGTTTTGAATATCTTGGATTAAATCGTCTGGATGTTCTAAGCCAATACAGAAACGAACCAATAGACCTTGCTCTAGATGTGCGCGTTCTAAATGACGCATGTCAGTCAGATTATAAATCATGACTAAGCTGATAGGACCGCCCCAACTAAAACCGAGTTTAAATAAAGATAAATGATCACAAAACTTTCTGATTTTGTTGATATCAAACTCAGGTTTAAAAATAACACTAACCAGACCAGCACTTTGTCCTGTTTGACAGGTCTGGTTCCAATAGGTGTGGCTTATATTGTCAGAATCCGCAGGATGTAAAACTTGAGCAAACGCATTTTGACTCTTTAACCAATTTAAAATCTTTAAAGCACTTTGTGACTGATGCTCATAACGAATTTGCATTGAGGCCAAACTACGCTGTACTTGTGCAGCATCATCACCTGAAATCGCGATACCTTGGATGGCATGCATACGGAACAGTTTATGATGTAAAGCTTTATCTTGAGTGACCACAGATCCCATTAACATATCGCCACCACCACTTGGGTATTTGGTTAAGGCGTGTACGCTGATATCTACACTTAAATGTTCATGACTAAAATCAAAGGCATTAAACGCTAGGCCAGCGCCCCAGGTATTGTCCAAAGCCGTGAGGATATTTTTTGCTTTGGCTTTTTTGACTAAACTCATCAAATCAGGAAATTCGAGTGTGACTGAACCTGCGGCCTCTAACCAAATCAGTTTGGCATTTTCATTGGGTTGGAATGTATCTGCATCGATAGGATTGTAAACTTGAACGATAATGCCATAACTTTTTTCAAGATGACGTAGATGTTCCATGTTGGGACCATAGATATTGTCAGCGACCCAGACTTCATCTCCATGACTTAAAAAACATGAATTGACCAGATTAATCGCAGATAACCCACTGGGCGCAAGCAAGCAATATTCACCACCTTCAATTTGGGCAATGTGATCGCCTAGGGTAAACGTTGTTGGCGTGCCATGTGTGCCGTAACTATAGTCATAACGATCTGTCCAATGGCGATTAAATAGTGCATCGGTATTTTCAAATATAATTGTTGACGCACGAAATAGGGGAGGCTGTATTGTATTTATATATTGTGGTGCTTTACGAGAAGAATGAATTAAAGCAGTAACTGGTTTTTGTTTCACAGGAATACTCAATTTTTGTTAATAGCTGGACTAAAGTAAGCAAAACATAATCGCTCAGTGACGAAAAGCAATAAATTGTGAAAAATAATAAATAAAATTGATATTGGCTTCATTTTTGCATTTATCCAACTATGTTTTGTGGTTTGTAGCGTAATTGATACAACAAGAATAGGTGATAACATGAAAAAACTTAAAGTGCATTATTTTCAGCATATTGCAGGTGAAGGCTTTGGTAGCTGTTATGAGTATTTAAAAGCAATGGGCGCAGAAATTACTGCAACAGAATTTTTTGCTTTACCCATAGATTCACAATTAGAAATAGAAGCTTTGCCGCATGTCAATGAAGTGGATTTACTCATCATTATGGGTGGGGAAATGAGTGTAAATGATGAAGCCAACTATCCTTGGTTAAAGGTCGAAAAACGATGGATTCGCCGTTATTTGGCTTCGGAAAAGCCCGCAATCGGGTTGTGTTTGGGTGGGCAGTTGATAGCCAATGCTCTAGGTGCCAATGTTCGGCGTAATACTGTGCAAGAGATTGGCTGGACCTTGGTCAATAAAAGCAACCATGTGCCAGAAGATTATTTCCAATTGCCTGAGCGGGTCAATGTTATGCAATGGCATAGTGAGACCTTTGATATTCCTAAAGGCGCAATTCGTTTGGCGGAGAATCCAGCATGTCCCAACCAACTTTATCAGATTGGTAAAAATGTATTGGGGTTTCAGTTCCATCCAGAAATCACCCCGCATAGCTTAAAAATCTTCATTGAGCATGAAGAAGAGGATATGGTGTTTAGTGGGGTACACAGTCAATCATTATTGAAGCTAAAAAAATCACAACAAACGGATTATGTGATTGGGAATCAGTTGCTCAATCATGCGATTGACTACGTTTTAAGGGTTTAAGCTGGTGTTTAAATAATAAGCGCTTTATTTATAATTAATTACTCAAAAAAAGGTAAAAATGTCCAAATAAGTTTGCTTAAGTGTTAAACAATCGTTATAATGAGCGACCCTCCGATATGGTGGGGTGAATGGCGAAGAAAGTCATTCAGATCGTTACAGTCGTGGCATCGATCACGACCTTAGTGATTTTCACTGCCTTTGACACTTACCTTATTTAGTGGGGTGAGATGCGTCAAGGGTGATTCTTTATATATTTGGCTTGGAGTTAACTGGTATGTCTAACCAGAGAATTCGTATCCGTCTTAAGTCTTTTGATCATCGTTTAATTGATCAATCTTCTCAAGAGATCGTAGAAACAGCAAAACGTACTGGCGCACAAGTGTGTGGTCCAATTCCGATGCCTACTCGCATCGAACGTTTTAACGTTTTAACATCACCACACGTGAACAAAGATGCGCGTGACCAATATGAAATCCGCACATATAAACGTTTGATCGACATCGTTCAACCTACAGATAAAACTGTAGATGCGTTGATGAAGTTGGATCTTGCAGCTGGTGTTGATGTTCAGATCGCATTGGGTTAAGGCTTTCGGTTAATTAACGCTCTATAAGTTAATTAGGCCGCTTTTTTAGAGGTTTATGCACATGGCTATTGGTTTAGTCGGTCGCAAGTGCGGTATGACACGTATCTTTACAGATGCTGGTGTTTCTGTGCCTGTAACAGTGATTGAGGTTGATCCTAACCGTATCACTCAAATCAAAACGCTTGAAACTGATGGTTATCAAGCGATTCAAATCACTACTGGTGAACGTCGCGAATCTCGCGTAACAAATGCTCAGAAAGGTCACTTTGCGAAAGCTGGTGTTGCTGCTGGTCGTTTAGTTAAAGAATTCCGCGTTGCAGAAGCTGATCTTGAAGGTCGTGAAGTTGGTGGCACTATCGGTGTTGATTTGTTCGCAGTAGGTCAAGTTGTTGACGTTACTGGTCAATCAAAAGGTAAAGGCTTCCAGGGTGGTGTTAAGCGTTGGAACTTCCGTACGCAAGATGCTACACATGGTAACTCAGTATCTCACCGTGTAATTGGTTCTACAGGTCAAAACCAGACTCCTGGTCGCGTGTTCAAAGGCAAAAAAATGCCTGGTCACTTAGGTGATGATCGCGTAACTGTACAAGGTCTTGAAATTGTATCTATCGACGCAGAACGTTCAGTTCTTGTTGTTAAAGGTGCGATTCCTGGTGCTACTGGTGGCGACGTTATCGTTCGTCCTACGATCAAGGCCTGAGGGGAAATAACGTGAATTTAAAAACTGTTTCCGGCTCTGCTGTTGAATTGTCTGAAGTTGCTTTCGGACGTGAATTTAATGAAGCTCTTGTACACCAAGTTGTTACAGCTTATTTAGCTGGTGGTCGTCAAGGCTCTAAAGCTCAGAAGTCACGTGCAGACGTTTCTGGCGGTGGTAAAAAACCATTCCGTCAAAAAGGTACTGGCCGCGCTCGTGCTGGTTCTATTCGTAGCCCAATCTGGGTTGGTGGTGGTAAAACTTTTGCTGCTCGTCCACAAGATTGGTCTCAAAAAGTAAACCGCAAAATGTACCGCGGTGCAATGCAATGTATCTTAGCTGAACTTGTTCGCCAAGATCGTCTTGTATTGGTTGAAGAGTTTGCAGTTGAAGCTCCAAAAACTAAAGAATTGCTTGCAAAACTAAACGGCTTGAACGCTACTCGCGCATTAATCGTTACTGAAGCTGTAGATGAAAATCTATATTTAGCTGCTCGTAACCTTCCACACGTTGATGTGGTTGATGCTGCTGGGATCGATCCTGTTGGCTTGATCGCGTTTGATAAAGTTGTTATGTCTGTTGCGGCTGCTAAGAAGATTGAGGTAGAACTCGGATGAACAACGAACGTATCTATCAAGTCCTAAAAGGGCCTGTTTTTTCAGAAAAAGCACAAGTTCTAGGCGAAACTGCTGGTGTTCAAGTTTTTAAAGTTGCTATCGATGCAAACAAACTTGAAATCAAAAAAGCAGTAGAGCAATTATTTGGTGTAGAAGTTGTTAAAGTTAACACGACTATCACTAAAGGTAAGACTAAACGCTTTGGTAAAACATTAGGACGTCGTTCTGATGTTAAAAAAGCATACGTCACCCTGAAAGCTGGCCAAGATGTTGAAATGGCTGACTTGGGCGATACCGCTGAAAGCACAGCGGAATAAGGACGAAAATTATGCCAATTCAAAAATGTAAGCCAACGTCTCCAGGACGTCGCTTTGTAGAGAAGGTGGTTCATAATCATCTTCACAAAGGCGCGCCTTATGCACCGTTGGTTGAAGCTAAAAAACGTACTGGTGGTCGTAATAATAACGGTCACATTACAACTCGTCACGTTGGTGGTGGTCATAAACAAAACTACCGTATCGTTGACTTCAAACGTAACAAAGACGGCATCCCTGCTGTAGTTGAACGTATTGAATACGATCCTAACCGTACATCACATATTGCTTTATTGAAATATGCTGACGGTGAACGTCGTTATATTATTGCTGCTAAAGGCTTGCGTGCTGGCGATAAAGTACAATCTGGTAACGATGCTCCAATTCGTCCAGGTAACTGCTTACCGCTTCGTAATATGCCTATCGGTTCTACATTACATAACATTGAGCTTAAAATCGGTAAAGGTGCACAATTAGTGCGTTCTGCTGGTACTTCTGCTCAGTTGTTGGGTCGTGACGGTTCTTACGCAATCATTCGTCTTCGTTCAGGCGAAATGCGTAAAGTACACGTTGAATGTCGCGCTGTGTTAGGTGAAGTATCTAACTCAGAAAGCAACCTTCGTTCACTTGGTAAAGCAGGTGCTGCACGCTGGCGTGGTGTTCGTCCTACCGTTCGTGGTATGGCGATGAACCCAGTTGACCATCCACATGGTGGTGGTGAAGGGCGTAACAAAGGTATTCAACCTGTAAGCCCATGGGGTCAAAAAGCTAAAGGGTACAAAACTCGTACCAATAAGCGTACGACTAAGATGATCATTCGCGACCGTCGCGTTAAGTAACAAGTAAAGGAATCTGACAATGCCTCGTTCTCTGAAAAAAGGCCCATTCGTCGATGCGCACTTGTTCGCTAAGGTTGAAGCGGCTATCGCGGCTAATAACCGTAAGCCGATCAAAACTTGGTCGCGTCGTTCGATGATCCTCCCGGATTTTGTTGGTTTAACAATTTCTGTACATAATGGTCGTAACCATGTTCCAGTGATCGTATCTGAACATATGGTTGGTCACAAACTCGGTGAATTCGCGCCAACTCGTACCTATCGTGGTCACGGTGTTGACAAGAAGTCTAAACGTTAAGGTGCTATGATGGAAGTTACTGCTAAATTACGCGGTGCCGCTATCTCGGCACAAAAAACTCGTTTGGTTGCAGACCTAATCCGTGGCAAATCTATTGCTCACGCGCTTAATATCTTAAACTTCAGCAACAAAAAAGCTGCAGTTGTAGTGAAAAAAGCATTGGAATCTGCAATTGCAAACGCTGAACACAATAACAGTTTAGATGTAGACGACCTTAAGGTTACTACGATTTACGTTGATGAAGGCACTAGCCTTAAACGTATTATGCCACGTGCTAAAGGCCGTGCAGATCGTATTACTAAGCGTACTTGTCACATTACCGTTAAGGTAGGGGTTTGATATGGGTCAGAAGGTTCATCCAATCGGTATCCGCCTTGGTGTTGTAAAACGTCATAACGCCAACTGGTATGCGAGTCCGAAACAATACGCTGAATACTTGCTTAAAGATCTTCAAGTTCGTGAGTTTTTAACTAAAAAACTTAAAAGCGCGATGATCAGCAATATTCTTATCGAACGTCCTACAGGCGCTGCTAAAGTAACAATTAGCACTGCTCGTCCAGGTATCGTTATCGGTAAAAAAGGCGAAGACATTGAGAAATTACAGCGTGAACTTACCAAGATTATGGGTGTTCCAGCGCAAGTAAGCATCAACGAAATCGATCGCCCAGACTTAGACGCTCGTTTAGTTGCTGAAGCAATTGCTTCACAATTAGAGAAACGTGTAATGTTCCGTCGTGCTATGAAGCGTGCGGTTCAAAACACTATGCGTGCTGGTGCTAAAGGTATCAAAGTTGAAGTTTCTGGTCGTTTAGGTGGTGCAGAAATTGCACGTACTGAATGGTATCGTGAAGGTCGTGTACCTTTACATACACTTCGCGCTGACATCGACTATGCAACTATGCGCGCTGAAACTACTTACGGTACGATTGGTGTTAAAGTTTGGATTTTCCGTGGCGAGATCTTAGGTGGCATGAAACAAGTCATGAACCCTGCTCCTGCTGAAGAACGTCCAGCTAAACGCGGTCGCGGTCGTGGTGAAGGTCAAGAGCGTCGTGGTCGTCGCAATGATCGTTCTGCTGAAAAAGGAGAATAATCTATGTTGCAACCTAAACGTACTAAATTCCGTAAGGTGCAAAAAGGCCGTAACACTGGTCTAGCGCATCGTGGTAGCACAGTATCTTTCGGTACAATCGCACTTAAATCTGTTGAGCGTGGTCAAATGACTGCTCGTCAAATCGAAGCTGCGCGTCGTACAATTAGCCGTCGTGTTAAACGTGGTGGTAAGATCTTTATCCGTGTTTTCCCAGACAAACCAATTACTGAAAAACCATTAGAAGTTCGTATGGGTAAAGGTAAAGGTTCTGTGGAATACTGGGTTTGCCAAATCAAACCAGGTAAGATCTTGTACGAAATGGATGGTGTTAGTGAAGAATTGGCACGCGAAGCGTTTACGCTTGCAGCTGCTAAGCTTCCATTTAAAACCACTATCGTTACTAAGACGGTGATGTAATGAAAACTAAAGATCTACGTGAAAAATCGGTAGAAGAGTTGGCAGCTTTGCTTGATGAGCAACAGCTTAACCAATTCCGTCTTCGTATGGCGAAAGCAACTGGTCAATTGGGTAAATCGCATGAAGTTGCGTTAACTCGTAAGACTATTGCTCGTATCAAGACCCTCCTTACCGAAAAACAGGGGAACGCACAATGAGTGAGCAAACAGTTCGCACGTTAACAGGCAAAGTAGTAAGTGACAAAATGGACAAGTCTATTGTTGTACTTATTGAACGCCGCGTTCAACACCCGTTGTATGGCAAATCAATCCGCCGTTCAACAAAATTACACGCTCATGATGAGAACAACACTGCTAAAACTGGCGATGTTGTAACCATTAAAGAAAGCCGCCCAATTTCAAAAACTAAAGCTTGGACTTTAGTGGAAGTTATTGAAGCAGCTGCTGAGTAATTAGACGTTCTTGTTGCATCATCGGTCAATTTCGAGTACTCTTTGAGCCTTTCGAAATTGCGACCGGTGATGCTCGGTTTTGGAGTAGGGCAATGATTCAGACCGAAAGTATGCTAGACGTAGCAGACAACAGTGGTGCTCGCCGCGTACAATGTATTAAAGTACTTGGTGGTTCACATCGTCGTTATGCTTCTGTTGGCGACATTATTAAAGTTACTGTAAAAGAAGCAATTCCGCGTGGCCGTGTTAAAAAAGGTGACGTGATGAATGCAGTTGTAGTTCGTACTAAATTCGGTATTCGTCGTCCAGACGGTTCTGTGATCCGTTTCGATGATAATGCTGCAGTTATCTTGAACAACAACAAGGCTCCGATTGCCACTCGTATTTTCGGACCAGTGACTCGTGAACTTCGTACTGAACAGTTCATGAAAATCATTTCATTGGCTCCTGAAGTTCTATAATAGAGGCAATCATGGCTAAGATTAGAAAAGGCGATCAAGTAATTGTGATCGCAGGTAAAGAAAAAGGCAAACAGGGTACTGTTTTGTCTGTTTCAAATGACCAAGTTAAGGTTGAAGGCCTTAATTTAGTTAAGAAGCATCAAAAGCCGAACCGTGCAACAGGTGCTGAAGGCGCTATTGTTACACAAGAAGCTTCGCTTCATATTTCAAACGTGGCAGTTTTTAATGCTGCAACCCAAAAGGCTGACCGTGTTGGTTACCAAGTGATTGAAGGCGTGAAAACTCGCGTTTACAAATCAAATGGTGAATCAGTGGCGGTAGCGAAGTAATAGGTTGAACTAGGCTATGGCCAGACTTAAAACACGTTATAACGACGAAATCCGAGCTAAGTTGAAAGAAGAACTTGGTTTGGGCAATGTGATGGAAATTCCTCGCATTACTAAAATTACCATCAACATGGGTGTTGGTGCAGCTTCAGCTGACAAGAAATTGTTAGATGGCGCTTTGGCGGATATGCAAGCTATTGCTGGTCAAAAACCAGTTCTTACATTAGCGCGCAAATCAATCGCTGGTTTTAAAATCCGTGATGGTTGGCCGATTGGTTGTAAAGTAACTTTACGCGGCGAACAAATGTACGAATTCTTAGACCGTTTGATCTCTATCGCTATCCCTCGTATTCGTGACTTCCGCGGTTTTTCTGCGAAATCATTCGATGGTCGTGGTAATTATTCAATGGGTCTCAAGGAACAAATTATGTTCCCTGAAATCGATTTTGATAAGATCGATCGTATTCGTGGTATGGATATTACTATCACTACGACTGCTCGTACTGATGACGAAGGCCGTGCGCTAATCCGTGCATTCGGCTTCCCGTTCAAATAAGAGGTCGATATGGCTAAGAAAAGTATGATTAATCGCGAATTGAAACGCGAAACTACAGTTGCTAAATACGCTGCAAAACGTGCTGAATTAAAAGCTACGATTGCAAACGTAAATGCATCTGATGAAGAACGTTTCGAAGCGATGATGAAGTTACAAGCATTACCACGTAATGCGTCTCCAGTACGTCTTCGTAACCGTTGTGGTTTAACTGGTCGTCCTCATGGTTACTTCCGTAAGTTCGGCTTAAGCCGTAACAAATTACGTGACACAGTAATGCAGGGTGATGTACCGGGCGTTGTTAAGGCAAGCTGGTAAGGAGCGACTATAAATGAGTATGCAAGATACCGTTGCCGACATGCTAACACGTGTTCGTAACGCACAAATGGCAAAGAAACAAACTGTTTCTATGCCTAATTCTAAGTTGAAAGTTGCAATTGCAAACGTACTTCAACAAGAAGGTTACATTTCAAATGTAGAAGTTGCTGATCTTGAAGGCAAAGCTACTTTGACAATTACTTTAAAATATTTTGAAGGCAAACCAGTTATCGAAACTGTGAAACGCGTAAGCCGTCCAGGTCTACGTCAGTATCGCGGTAAAGATGCACTTCCGAGCGTTAAGCAAGGTTTAGGTATTGCAATTGTTTCTACAAGCAAAGGCATCATGACTGATCGCGCTGCACGTGCTGCAGGCGTTGGTGGTGAAGTTATTGCTTTTGTTTCTTAATAGGTGATTCCTCATGTCTCGTGTGGCTAAAGCCCCAGTAACTGTACCTAACGGTGTAGCAGTTACTCAGAACGGCCGGCAGGTCGAAGTGAAAGGCAGCAAAGGTACGTTGTCTTTCAACCTGCATGCGCTGGTCGAGCTTAAACAGGAAGAAGGTCAACTTCATATTGCTCCAGTTAAAGAATCTCGCGATTCTTGGATGCAAGCTGGTACTGCTCGCGCTGTTCTTAATAACCTTGTAAAAGGTGTTAATGAAGGCTTCGAACGTAAGTTACAACTTATCGGTGTTGGTTATAAAGCTGCGGTTAAAGGTACAGTTGTGAACCTTAACCTTGGTTATTCTCACCCGATTGATTACGCTCTTCCTGAAGGTGTAACTGCTGAAACTCCGACTGCTACTGAAATCATTTTGAAATCAGCTAACAAGCAATTGTTAGGTCAAGTTGCTGCAGAAATCCGTGGTTATCGTCCACCAGAGCCGTATAAAGGTAAAGGTGTTCGCTATTCTGACGAAGTTGTTCTTCGTAAAGAAGCTAAGAAGAAATAAGGCGCGAGGTTCTTATGAACGAAAAGAAACAATCCCGTTTGCGTCGTGCGAAAAGCACACGCTTGCACATTCGTGCATTGGGTGCGACTCGCTTGTGTGTAAACCGCACGCCGCGTCACATCTATGCTCAAGTTATTTCTGCAGATGGTGGCAAAGTATTAGCGCAAGCTTCTACTTTGGATGCATCTTTACGTAGCGGAACTACAGGTAATGTAGATTCAGCTACTAAAGTAGGTGCTTTAATCGCAGAACGTGCAAAGGCTGCTGGTGTAACTAAAGTTGCATTTGACCGTTCTGGTTTTAAATATCATGGTCGTATCAAAGCCTTGGCTGATGCTGCTCGTGAAAACGGCTTGGAGTTCTAATCATGGCTAAAGTTGAACAAAACGAAGGTCTTGTTGAAAAGCTGGTTGCCGTTGATCGTGTAGCCAAAGTTGTTAAGGGTGGTCGTATCTTCTCTTTCACAGCATTAACTGTTGTGGGTGATGGTAATGGTCGTGTAGGTTTTGGTCGCGGTAAAGCGCGTGAAGTTCCAGCTGCTATTTCTAAAGCACTTGAAGCTGCACGCCGCAACATGATCACTGTTGATCTTGTTGATGGTACTGTACAACATCCTATTCATGCTCGTCATGGCGCTAGCCGTGTTTACATGCAACCTGCATCTGAAGGTACTGGCGTAATCGCTGGTGGTTCTATGCGCGCAGTTTTAGAAGCTGCTGGTGTACGTAACGTATTGACGAAATGTTATGGTTCTACTAACGCGGCTAACGTTGTAAATGCAACTTTTAATGGTTTACGTGATATGACGTCTCCTGAGAAAGTTGCTGCTAAACGTGGTCTTTCAGTAGAACAAATTTTAGGGTAATCAATCATGAAAACGATTAAAGTTACCCAGACTAAATCTTCTTCGCATCGTTTGAAAAATCACAAACTTTGCCTACAAGGTTTAGGTCTGCGTCGTATTGGTCATACAGTAGAAGTAATAGATACACCTTCTAACCGTGGTATGATCAACAAAGTCTACTATATGGTTAGTGTAGAGGAATAAGCCATGACTCTGCGTTTAAATGAGCTTGCACCTGCTGAAGGTGCAAAACGTGATAATCGTCGTTTAGGCCGTGGTATCGGTTCTGGTGTCGGTAAGACTGGTGGCCGTGGTGTCAAAGGTCAGAAATCACGTAAAAGTGGTGGCGTTCGTCCAGGCTTTGAAGGTGGTCAAACTGCGTTATATCGTCGTTTACCTAAATTCGGTTTCACAAGCCAATTGGCTTTGAAAACTGCTGAAGTACGTTTGTCTGAACTTGCTAAAGTTGAAGGTGATATTATTTCACTTGAAACTTTGAAAGCTGCGAATGTTGTACGTAAAGATATGTTGCGTGCTCGTGTTGTTCTTTCTGGTGAAATCACTCGTGCATTCACTGTTCAAGGTGTTGCATTGACTAAAGGCGCTAAAGCTGCTCTTGAAGCTGCTGGCGGTAAAGTCGAGGAGTAATCGCGAGTGACTATGTCTCCTAGTTCTTCAGGTCATGTTAACATGATGAAAGGTCAACCATTTCATGTGAAATATCGTGAAATTATTCGCCGATTAATGTTCTTGATTGGTGCATTGGTAGTCTTTCGACTAGGAGCGCATATTCCGCTGCCAGGTATTGATAATGTTGCTCTAGAACGTTTTTTCAAAGCTAATGAAGGTACTTTTTTAGGTTTGTTTAACATGTTCTCGGGTGGAGCATTAGAACGAATGTCCATTCTGGCGTTAGGTATCATGCCGTACATTTCTGCATCTATTATTGTGCAGTTGATGTCGACCGTGGTGCCTTCGTTAGAAGCATTGAAGAAAGAAGGCGAGCAAGGTAAGCGTAAGATTAATCAATATACGCGTTACGGCACCCTTTTACTCGCATTAGTCCAAGGTATCGGGATGTGTGCTGGTCTAATCAGTCAAGGTATTACTTTGACTTCGGGACTGGCTTTTTACATTCCAGCGCTAACATCGTTAGTTGCAGGTACCATGTTCTTAATGTGGTTAGGTGAGCAAATTACTGAACGTGGTGTTGGTAACGGTATCTCAATGATTATCTTTGCAGGTATTGTTGCTGGTTTACCAAACTTAGTGATTCAAGCATTTACTTCGGTAGATAATGGCCAATCAAGTTTAATTGGTTTGGCTATCTTTGGATTGCTATCAGTTGCTGTTTTAGCAGCGATTGTGTTTATTGAAAAAGCTCAACGTCGTATACCTGTGAACTATGCTCAAAAACAGCAAGGTCGTCGTGTATTCACTGCACAGCAAACGCATTTGCCATTGAAGATCAACATGGCAGGGGTTATTCCAGCAATTTTCGCAAGTTCGTTATTGTTGTTCCCTGCAAGTTTAGGTCAATGGTTAGGCAGTGCTGATCCAAATGCAGGAATTGTAAAACGTAGCCTACAAGATTTGGCATTGGTATTATCGCCTGGACAACCGTTGTATTTAGTGCTCTTCGGTGCGTTAATTATCTTTTTCTGTTATTTCTATACGGCGCTTGTTTTTAGCCCGAAAGAAGTATCAGAGAACTTGAAACGCAGTGGAGCTTATGTACCTGGTATTCGCCCAGGTGAGCAAACTGCTCGTTACTTAGATCATATTCTTAATCGTTTGACGTTTATTGGTGCAATCTACATTACAGTCATCTGTTTAATGCCGATGATTTTACAAAGTTCTTTTGGTATTCCATTCCATTTGGGTGGTACCTCATTACTTATCGTAGTTGTTGTTGTTATGGACTTTATGGCTCAGCTTCAAGCCCATTTGACATCACACCAGTATGACGATCAATCGTTAATGAGAAAAACGACTGCTCATCCTAAGGGATAAGCGCACTTAGAAGGTTTCATCATGAAAGTACAAGCTTCTGTAAAGAAAATTTGTGGTAGCTGTAAAGTTATCCGTCGTAATGGGGTTATTCGCGTAATTTGCAGCGCAGAACCTCGTCATAAGCAGCGTCAAGGTTAATTTAATTAAGACCTGTTGATTTCAGTAGGCTAATTAGGTTATTATCCGCCCCTCAAGATTTTTGTGGGGCGGTTGATTATCTCTACTGCCTTTTTGGAGAAATTTGAATGGCTCGTATTGCCGGTGTAAACATTCCGGATAACAAGCATGCTGTTATCTCTCTCACGTATATTTTTGGTATTGGCCGCCACACAGCTAAAAACATTTTAGCTGCTGCAGGTATTACGACTACTACTAAAATTCGTGAATTAGATGATGCTCAGCTTGATGCGATTCGTGCAGAAGTTGCTAAGGTTCCGACCGAAGGTGACTTACGTCGCGAAATTTCCATGAACATTAAACGTTTAATGGATTTAGGCTGCTACCGCGGTCTTCGTCATCGTCGCAGCTTGCCTGTTCGCGGACAACGCACCAAAACTAACGCACGTACCCGTAAAGGTCCGCGCAAACCTATTAAGAAATAAGATTTCTGGAAGCTAAAAGATGGCTAAAGATACTCGCACACGCAAGAAGGTCACTCGTACCGTCTCTGAAGGTGTTGCACACATTCACGCTTCTTTTAATAACACCATTGTTACGATTACTGATCGTCAAGGTAATGCATTGGCTTGGGCTACTTCAGGTGGACAAGGCTTCCGTGGATCACGTAAATCAACTCCGTTTGCTGCTCAGGTAGCTGCTGAAGTTGCTGGTAAAGCTGCTTTAGATTACGGTTTGAAAAACTTGGACGTCCTTGTAAAAGGTCCTGGTCCAGGTCGTGAATCTGCGGTTCGTGCATTAGGTGCAGTGGGTTATAAAATTAACAGCATTACCGATGTGACACCGATTCCGCACAACGGTTGCCGTCCACCTAAAAAACGTCGCGTGTAAGGAGAAACATTCATGGCTCGTTATATTGGTCCAAAATGCAAACTCTCTCGCCGCGAAGGGACAGACCTGCAATTAAAATCTGGCGTTAAACCATTTGACGTCAAAACAAAAAAATCTGCTAAAGCTCCTGGTCAACATGGCCAAAGCCGTGCTAAACAATCAGAGTATTCACTACAATTACGTGAAAAACAAAAAGTACGTCGTATGTACGGTGTTTTAGAGCGTCAATTTAGTAACTACTACAAAGAAGCTGCTCGTGTTAAAGGCGCAACAGGTGAAAACTTGTTGAAATTGCTTGAAAGCCGCCTCGATAACGTTGTTTATCGCATGGGTTTTGGTTCTACACGTGCAGAAGCTCGTCAGCTGGTATCTCACCGTTCAATCACTTTAAATGGTCGTCGTGTTAACATCGCGTCTATCCAAGTTAAAGCGGGCGACGTGATTGCAGTTCACGAAAGCGCTAAACAACAATTACGTATCAAAAACGCAATTGAATTAGCTGCTCAACGTGGAACAGCTGCTTGGATTGAAGTAGATCATTCAAAACTTGAAGGTACATTTAAAGCTGCACCAGATCGTTCTGATTTACCTGCTGAAATCAACGAAAGCTTGATTGTAGAATTGTATTCTAAATAATCCTTGAGGTAGCAATAATGACGCGTACTGCAAACGAGTTTCTAACTCCGCAAGCGATCAAGGTCGAAGCGGCAAGCGGGACCTCGGCAAAAGTGATTCTTGAACCATTAGAGCGTGGCTTTGGTCATACTCTTGGTAATGCTTTACGTCGCATCCTTTTGTCTTCTTTACCTGGCGCAGCCGTGGTTGAAGTAGAGATAGAGGGTGTCGAGCACGAGTACAGTACTTTAGAAGGCTTGCAGCAGGACATCGTCGAGCTCTTGCTGAACCTAAAAGGATTGTCTATTAAGCTGTTCGATCAAAACGAAGCATATTTGACATTGGAAAAACAAGGTCCTGGCGATGTAACTGCTGCTGACCTTCGTTTACCACATAATGTTGAAGTGGTTAACCCTGAACATCTGATTGGTACTTTAAGTGCTTCAGGCTCATTAAAAATGCGCTTGAAAGTTTCTCAAGGTCGTGGTTATGAAACTTCTGACTCACGTTTCCCTGAAGGCGAAACGCGTCCTGTAGGTCGTCTACAGTTAGATGCTTCTTATAGCCCGATTAAACGTGTGTCTTACACAGTTGAAAATGCTCGTGTAGAACAACGTACTGACCTTGATAAGCTCGTCATTGATCTTGAAACGAATGGAACTGTAGATCCTGAAGAAGCTATCCGCAAAGCGGCAACAATCTTGCAACAACAAATTGCAATTTTTGTTGATCTTCAGAAAGATCAAGCTCCAGTTGCTCAAGAGCCACGTGAAGAAGTTGATCCAATCTTGCTTCGTCCAGTTGATGATCTAGAGCTTACTGTTCGTTCTGCTAACTGTTTGAAAGCAGAAAATATTTACTACATTGGTGATCTAGTACAGCGTACTGAGGTTGAGTTGCTTAAAACTCCTAACCTTGGTAAAAAATCGCTTACTGAGATCAAAGATGTTCTGGCTTCTAAGGGCTTACAGCTCGGCATGCGTTTAGAGAACTGGCCACCAGCTAGTCTCCGTATGGACGATCGTTTCGCCTATCGTAGCCGTTAATTAAGTAGGACTATCACCATGCGTCATCGTAATAGTGGTGTGAAATTAGGCCGTACCAGCAGCCATCGTAAAGCGATGTTTCAAAACATGGCTAATTCTTTGTTTGAGCATGAGTTAATTAAAACTACTGTGCCTAAAGCAAAAGAGTTACGTCGTGTAGCTGAGCCTTTAATCACTTTAGCTAAAAACGATACTGTAGCAAACCGTCGTTTGGCGTTTGCTCGTACTCGTTCAGCAGCAACAGTTGGTAAATTATTTACCGTTCTTGGCCCTCGTTACAAAGAACGTAACGGCGGTTATCTACGTGTTCTTAAAGCTGGTTTCCGTGCAGGTGATGCTGCACCGATGGCTTATGTAGAACTTGTGGATCGTGAAGTAAACTAATTACTCACGTCACAGAACAATCGGTTGTTCGAAAAAGGTCGGTGTTTCACCGGCCTTTTTTTATGCCTTTTTGTTGGACAATTTATGGTTTTGTCCCAAATTGACTTAAATTTCGTCAGAAAAATGCAAACTTGACATTGCGTATTGTCAGATTTGTGCTTTAATAAAAAAGTACTCTTAAAAAGGTTATAAAAACAACATGGAAAAGCAAGTTGATATTCTTATCGTTGGTGCAGGTATCTCTGGTATTGGTGTAGCTGCGCATCTTTCAAAACACTCACCACAACGTTCATTTGAAATTATTGAGCGTCGTGAGAGCTTCGGTGGAACTTGGGATTTATTTAAATATCCGGGTATCCGTTCCGATTCAGATATGTCTACTTTTGGGTTTAATTTTAAACCATGGCAAAAAGCCAATGTCTTGGCAGATGGCGCTTCGATTAAAGGCTATGTTGCTGAAGTTGTTGATGAATTTAAATTAAAAGATAAAATTCATTTTAATCAGCGTGTACGTACTGCAAATTATGATTCATCAATTAAAAAATGGGTCGTACAAATTGAAGATGAAAATCAAAAACTCAATACGTGGGTTGCAAACTTTGTAATCGGATGTACGGGTTATTATAATTATGACCAAGGTTATCAACCTGATTATCCAGGTAAAAATGATTTTAAAGGCGAATTTATTAACCCACAATTTTGGCCTGAAAACTTAGATTATACGGGTAAAAAAGTGGTGATTATTGGTAGTGGTGCAACAGCTATTACCTTAGTCCCTGCGATGTCAAAAGGTGGAGCAGGGCATGTGACCATGTTGCAACGTTCACCAACCTATATTGCTTCAATCCCATCTATTGATTTTGTCTATGACAAAATGCGTAAGGTTTTACCTGAAGATGTGGCCTATAAGTTAACCCGTGCACGTAATATTGGTATGCAACGCGGTATTTATGCGCTTGCACAAAAACAACCGAAGTTACTGCGTAAGTTCTTACTCAAATCGATTGAAATGCAATTAAAAGGCAAAGTGGATATGAAACACTTTACCCCAACATATAATCCGTGGGATCAGCGTTTATGTGTTGTGCCAGATGGCGACTTATTTAAGATTTTACGCTCTGGTAAAGCCAGTGTTGAAACAGATCAAATTGAGAAAATTACTGCAACAGGTATTCAATTAAAATCTGGTAAGCATTTAGATGCAGATATCATCGTTTCAGCAACAGGTTTAGAAATCCAAATCTTGGGTGGTATCAAAGCTACAATTGATAATAAGCCAATGAATACGTCTCAGCACATGCTGTATCAGGGTGTGATGGTTAGCGATGTGCCAAATATGGCAATGATCATTGGTTATATCAACGCGTCATGGACATTGAAGGTTGATATTGCAGGTGAGTATATTTGCCGTCTTGTAAACTATATGGACAAGAAAGGCTATGACGAAGTTATTCCACAAGGTGATGCAACTGAATTGATGGAAGATACGGTGATGGGCAGTTTAAGCTCAGGTTATATTGCTCGTGCGGCGGATGTGATGCCGAAACAAGGTAAGCATGCACCTTGGAAAGTGTCGAATAACTATTTAGCAGATCGTAAAGAACTTAAAAATGCCAAGTTTGAAGATGGTGTTTTAAAATTTCATAAGCGTGAAGCACAACTCGCAAAAAAGCCTAAACTGGTTTCTTAATCAAACCTAGAAGCAACCAAACTAAGAAATAGCAAAATAAACAAGGAGCGTAAGCTCCTTTTTTATTGCGACATAAAAATTGATTTAAAAAGAATGCTTGGTGATAGAAAAAGGAGCCTAAGCTCCTTTGATAGTAACTGGATAAATTATAAAGAACGGGAAATCAGTTCTTTCATAATCTCGTTTGTACCTGCATAAATACGATTTGCCCGATTATCGATATAAGCACGTGCAATTGGATATTCCAGCATATAACCATAACCACCATGTAATTGAAGGCATTCATCAACCACATTAGAGAATACTTCTGAAATTTTGTATTTTGCAGCAGCTGCAGCATCAACACCTAAGGTGCCTTCAAGTTGTAATTCCATACAACGATCGAGGTAAGCACGGCAGAAATCAATTTCTGTGCGCATTTCAGCAAGTTTAAAACGTGTATTTTGAAAAGCACCGATCGGTTTACCAAACGCTTTACGGTCTTTGGTATATTGAACGGTATGTGCCAGCGCTGCTTCTGCGCCTGCTTGGCAGATAATCGCGACCAGCATACGTTCCCATGCCAACTCTTTCATCAGCATGATAAAACCCATGCCTTCCATACCCAATAAATTTTCTTTTGGTACACGAACATCTTCAAAGAACAATTCACAAGTATCTTGTCCTTTCATACCAATTTTATTAAGTGGTTTGCCTTTGCTAAAGCCAGCACGGTCAGCTTCAACGATAATCAAAGATAGGTTGGCAGAACCTTTCTCTGAACTGCCTGTTTTACATACCACAATTGCCATATCGCATAGATAACCATTGGTAATAAAGATTTTAGAACCATTGATCACATATTCATCCCCATCTAAAACGGCGGTGGTGCGAACACCTTGTAGGTCTGAGCCTGTTCCTGGTTCTGTCATCGCGATGGCTGTGACGGTTTCTCCAGAAGCCATTTTAGCAATCCAATGTTTTTTCTGTTCTTCATTACCAAAGTTGTTGATGTAGTTGGCAACAATATCCGAGTGCAAAGAAAAACCTGTAGAAGAGTCCATTGCATAGGCTTGTTCTTCAATCAGAATCATACTGTAGAGGCGATCTACGCCATAGCCACCATATTCTTCAGGCATGGTTGCGCAGAGCAGCCCCATTTCACCTGCTTTGTTCCATAAATCGCGATCTACATGTTGCTGCTGTTCATATTTAGCAATATTTGGCACAACTTCTTTTTCATAAAATTTACGTACGGTTTCACGAAAAGCATCGTGATCGGAATTAAACAATTTACGAGGCAACATATTGGTTAAAGGTCGGATAGCACCTGATTGCATTTTTATAATATCCATATGAGTTTTAGTGAGTTGAAATTATGTGAATTGCTTATGTGTCGCAATGAGATGAATGCTCAAAACTCATTTTTAAATGATGAATTTGGTCATTTAGAAGAATTTAGCGAGAAATCGGTCGGGAATCGGGTAAACTAAGTCAGAATTAACCATTGGGGGAAAATGATGTCAGAAGAACTTACTTTAGAAGAACGTAAAGTGATTTATCGTGCTCGTCGCGGTTTAAAAGAGATTGATGTATATTTTGACCCATACGTAAAACAATATTACTTAGCAGCAAGTGCGCAGGAAAAAGCCTTGTTTAAAGAGTTAGTTGATCAGGAAGACCCAGATTTATTGGATTGGTTTATGGAAGTTTCAGAGCCACCTCGACCTGAACTCAGAAGCTTGATCAATAAACTTAAAGATTATGTCCACGGATGAGTTAAAAACTCACCAACGATATCAATTCAAACCCAGTCGTATTGCACTGGGTTTTCAGCTTTTGTGTTTAACAATTATTTTTATAGTGCTGTACTCGATTATCCCTGTATGGATAAGTGGATTACTGCTGTTGTTGGCATGCTTCAGTCTAAAAATATTTAGAATGCGTCCACAAGTCCGAAGTTTAGAACATTTTGATTTAGATCAATGGACCCTACAATATGAGGATTCCAATCACATTCATCATGTACAAATTCAGCAAATGATTGATCATCGATTTTATATCGCAGTGTATTTTTGTGAGAAAAACAATAAAAGTTTAATTATTTGGCAAGATCAGGTGAGCAAAATACAGTGGAAATCTTTAAAATCTCGGGTCAAATTAAGTTAATTGTCTAACAAATATAAAAAATCTAATTTAAATTTAATCCAAATAAAACATAATCTTATTTGTATTTTTGCTTATTTAATATCCATTGTTAGACCAAATATATACAAAATAGCGCAATTGTAAAATTGTCCGACAATTATCTCTGTAAAAATCTGATTTTGCATGTAAATTAAAAATACCAACAGCGAGGAGGAATTTCCAAATGGGTGAAATTCATACGTTTTGGTTCTTAGTGGTTGCAATTGTTTTTGCAATTATATTTGGAAGACTAGGAACTATGCTGAGGGAACAGATTGAGAAAGCTAACGCTAACAGTGTTAACGGTAGCAAATTTAAAAGACTTAAAACCAATAAACTCTCTTAAAGAGTTTACCTTTTAACAAGTAGCATGTGCTGAACCGTCGCAATGCTACTTTTTTTTGCTTAAAATTTGTATAAAAACCAGATTAGGTCAATTGAATACTTTCTATATTGTGGCAAATTCTTCAGATGAAATTAGAGCTATTACTCTGTTATTCAGAGATTGCATCTGATATTGTTATTTTAAAAGGGATATAAACACAATTATATAGAGGACAGGAAGTATGTCTAAGGTCCACAAGCTTGGTCAATTGATGCTGACCGCTGTTGTTGCCTCATCTGTGTTATCAGGTTGTTCATATGTTGTAAAATCAGGTGCCAATGTTGCGCTTGGCTTTAGTGAAAAACATATCGTCCCACCCATTTTGGCGGGCAATGATACTGATATGGCGTGCAACTCAGGCAATGCATTAACGCCAGCGATTATGGCAACAAAAGATATGGGGGCCGACCCCACCCGTATGGCGGTATTGTTATATTCAGCTGCGGGGATGTGTGCAGAAAATCGTGCTTTGGATGCAGAACTCAGATATTTACGTGCTTCAAAAGACGGTAAAGTGACTGAAGCGCAAGATGCTCGTATAGAACAAAAACGTTGGGCAGCCCTTGCCGCAGAACGTCAATACACGGGTTATCAATTATTTGCAGAACGTTGGCAGGCAAAATATAAATATACTTTAGGTGATTCTTGTCCAACCATGCGTAAGGACTTAGATCAAACCATCTATTTAATTGGTATGCTCAGTGGTTTGCAAGCGATGACCAATGACATTAACTCTGGTGGTGCAGTGAATGTACCGAAAGATATTGCTGCGATTGTTGAACGTGGTATGGCATGTCTAGACAATAACAAATTCTGGGGTGCGCCAATGGCGACACGTGCAGTGATTTGGATATTGTTACCAGGTGCAGGAGATGGTAAGCCTGATCCAACCCAGACCTTACAACAATCAATGCAAATCGCAGAACAGAAAGGTGTTCGTCTAGCATTTGCAATGAATGCTGTTGCAGCACAAGCCAGTGGTGATGATGCTAAATTAAGAGCGGCGTTAAAAGCCTATGCCGCATCGCGTGCAGATGATAAGCCAGTAAACCCAGAATTTAGATTGTTAGATGGTATGGCGGGGCAAATGGTTCAAGGTATTGCCGATCGTTATTGGACTGAACATACTGGTGTTCGTGCAGCAGATGATGGAATGACCACATTCTGGGATGAACAAGCATCTACGGGTGATGATGAATTGTTTAATGATTTACCTGCACCGACTGAAGAGCCAAGTGCTTCAGCTGACGAACCTGCAGCAAATCCATAGTATTCAATTGCATGAATTGGTTAGAATTGAGGAAGAGCGACAGCTCTTCTTTTTTTATGGTGTAGCATGGAACAACACAAGTTAGATAAAAATATATTGTTTATTGCAACCAGTATCATTTTTTTTGCAATTCTTCAGCTTTTTCAAACTCATTTCATTTATCAGCATGATGTTTTTTTAAGCCAGCCTTGGCGTTGGTGGACAGGGCATTGGGTTCATGTGGGATGGATTCATTATGTTTTAAATGTTGTGGCTTTGGCCTGTTTACCCTTTTTATTTCCAAACATTAAAAAGCAAGTTTTTATTGCTTTATTGCTTATTTTACCGCCTTTACTCAGTCTCTGTTTTTATCTGATTTATCCTCATATTTTTGCTTATGCAGGTTTGTCTGGGATTCTTCATGGTCTGTTTGTATTTTGTGCAATCGTCAGTTTAAAAGAAAAGCCAGAACGAAATTTTGCCTTTATTGTATTGTTATGCATCCTCGGCAAAATCACATGGGAACATTTTTTTGGTGCACTACAAACTGAACAATTAATAGGTCATCCTGTTTTAATACAGGCGCATTTGCTTGGGGTGATTTTTGGAAGTATTTGTGCCATTTTGAGCTTAATTTTTCGACTTAATGTCATCAAATAGAAAGCGAATCAACACTATTATTTGTATGAAATATTATTTTATAAAATTTCATTATTTTGATGAGGTTAAGCACATAGCATTGTAAAAATATTTAAAAAATAAATTTGAATAAATGCTTTGTAATGAATGGATGCTGATTCTCATTTGTGGTTAATTATGTGAATGTTACATCTATTTTAGTTGTAAAAAATATAAGTACTTAGTTGTTTTTTCACATTTAATGTTAAGACTATAGATGAGTTGACAAAAAGCTCGCCAAAAAAATTAATCTTTGTCATGTTTTTCTTAGGAAAATTAGGGCAAATTTGAGTGGTGATGATAGGAATGGGTATTGGTAAAGGATTTTACCTCTCACCTAATAATAAAAGATAAGCTGTGCAAGCGATTGTACACTGGTTATAAAAACTGGAATAACAATGCAAGAACCTGTAAATAATAGATCGGGATTAGGTCTACTCAGTTATCTCTGGAATGAGTGGTTCTCAACCTTTTCCATCCTTATTCTGCTTCTCCTGACCTTGATCATTGGGACAGGGGATATGATTCATGGGCAAATGCTTCGTTTAGGTGAACGCCTATATGGAGACGAAAAAATAGGAATGCAATATTCTTTTTTACGTGCTGAGCCCAACAAACCTTCATGTGACCGCAATGTAGATATCGATAAGCTTGTCAAAGAAAAAATGCAACAGGAAGCCAGTGATCCTGATGCGGCATTTTTTGGTTTAACACCAGAAGCAGATGTTCGCGCTTCATTCGTTTCAGCTCAAACGGATTGTGAACAGAAATATGCGTTCTATGATAAGTCGATCAAACATATGGAAGATCATCCATCCCTTCGTACATATCGTTCGATGGAAACGGGGTTCTTCTGGATATTAAAATGGGGCTCTGAACATCGCGTACTCATCCTGATTTTGATGGTGGTGATCGCGGCAATTACAGCATCATTGAAGATGCATCATATTGGGCTACGTCCAGCGCGTACCAAGCTTGATTTTAAAGTCTATAACATTGCGATGGTGCTGGGGAATGCCTTACTGAGCTTCTCGGTCATTAGCCAATATCGCTCAGTACTCAATTCTGGTGTTGAATCGACCCTTGAAACGATTGGAGTCTATTGGCTATGGATGATTCTGTTTGTGGTCTTAACAGTTATCAGCCTGTTTAAATTATTCCGTACGCCAGAAAATGCTGAAGAAGGCGGTAAATTTGGCCTTGCGCTGCTGAGCATACCTTTATATGCCTTTATGGCAATTGTGACAGGTATTGCGTTTACTTTCTTTATGGACTACCCAATGGGGCAAGGTATTTACCTTGGCTTGTTGACTGAATTTTCAAATATCTTCCTTAACTTAGCACTGTTTATTTGGGCGGGTATGTTATTGACCCAAACACGTGTGATGGATCTTTTCTTGGCGATTCTTCGTCCTTGGAACTTAGCGCCTGAAACGTTGACGTGGATCATTTTGATTGGTGCTGCAATTCCAACCGCATATACAGGTGCTTCGGGAATCTTCGTTGTTGCTGCTGGTGCAATTATCTATAAAGAAGTGTGGAATTCAGGTGCTCGTCGTCAATATGCACTTGCGGTTTCAGCAATGTCAGGTTCGCTGGGTGTTGTACTACGTCCGTGTCTCTTGGTGATCTTAATTTCAATGCTGGATAGCCGTCATGTAACTTCAGACGAGTTATTTAATCATGGTATTTATGTATTCTGGTTAACCGCATTTATTTTCTTAGGGGTGTCGTTATTCCTTGCTGAGAATAAGTTCCGTATTAACTCACCGAAAACTGCTGTCCCTGGTATGTTGCGTGCTTTCGTTCCAGTGCTTCCATATATCTTGATTGTTGCTGTCGTGATTGGCTTCTATCAGTTTGGTCTGGACACGAAAATGGATGAATTTACTGCACCTGTAATTCTTCCAATCATGTTATTGGCATTTATTTTATTTGATAAGTTATTTGGTAATAAATTACCGATACCAGAAAACCCAAATAAAGCGCTTGCTCTAGAACATGAAAAAAATTCTGAATACTTACGTGAGCATGGTGATACTGCTGAAACAAAACGTGGCTTCCGTAGCGCAATTCGTTTTGCAACATCGGAAAGTGTTGGTCATATTGGTGCGTTAATTATCCTAATGGCATTGTCTGCAAGTGTTGGTGGTCTGATTGAACGTAGTGAAATCGTGACCATGGTTCCAACGCATCTGGGTAGTATCTTGGTAACACTCGGCTTTATGGCATTGTTACTTGCATTAATTGGTATGACAACAGATCCATTTGGTGCGGTGATTCTCGTTGCTGCAACGATTGCGCCAGTTGCATTTGAAAATGGTATCCATCCAATTCACTTCTGGATGATTGTACTGGTTGCATTTGAGTTTGGTTATGTTACGCCACCAGTTGCGCTCAACCATTTGCTGACGAGGCTCTCGGTTGGTGATGCAGAGGTTGCCGCCGCCGATGCAGAGGCAAAAGCCAAATATACAAGCTTCTACTATCGTTATGAGCGTTGGATCTTACCAATCGTGGTGCTGTTCTCAGCATTGGTGATTGTGACCTATGCGCCGTACATGTTTAACTTGTTTGACTGGTATGCCAGTAAATAATTGAATGTCTAAAAAGCGCCTTCGGGCGCTTTTTTTCTGTCTGTGGATTTTGAATAGATTTAGTGATCTTTAAATTGAAACTGCTGAATGTACTCACTCGGCGTCAAACTGGTTTCACGTTTAAACATGGCACTAAAGGCACTGGCACTGTCATAGCCCAAATCCAGTGCAACATTGAAAATAGATTTATTCATAGCCAAATCAGTCATGGCTTGCATCAACCTTGCCTGCCGTACCCAATGACTAAAATGCATATTGGTTTCTTTCTGAAAATGTCGAGTGAGGGTTTTCGGACTAACATGTAAAAATTGAGCTGCGTGTTCGAGTGTCCATGTATGGCTAAGATCAAGTTTGATTTCAGCACAAAGCTTTCGCAATTTAATATTTTGTGGCTCAGGTAAATTAAATGGTAGAACAGGGAGAAGCTCCAACTCATCTAAAATCAGTTCAAGCAATCGTGCTTCACGACTTTGAGGATGGATCGTGGTTTGAATCTGCATCGCGGAGCGAATAAGCTCTTTTAGCAGGGGTGAGATCGTGACAACACGACATTCATTGACTAATTTTAAACGTGCGTCTGGCTGAATAAATACACCATAAGCTTGCACATCACCACTGATCAGTAAGGCATGAGCCTTATAGGCTGGAATCCATACACCGCGTCCCGGTGGCGTGACCCATGTTCCTTCTGTCGTTTGAATACGGATAACCCCAGAAAGCGTATGAATCAGTTGGATACGCTCATGGCTATGCCAATCTTCAATATGCCCATGGGAATAATTTTCAGTAAAGGCATAAATTGGATAATCTAAAAATCCATGATCATAATTATTCCCCACGATTTACTCCTCAATCAATACGGCACTGCCAATCATATATTCGTGGAATTGGCTTAGTCCTCAAGCATAATGTCCTTTTTGCGATAGTTATTGTCATTTTGTCGTACAAATACAAAATGATTATTTTTTAACATGGTTGAATCTTTCTGTATAGGCAGAGCAGCATGTTTCAAAAAGCTTATTTCTATCCATTGTTTGCCATTTTATTTTGGGCTGGAAATGTGATTGTGTCTAAAATGGCAAGTCATGCAATTTCACCTGTGGCGATTACATTTTATCGTTTGGTTTTTGCGCTCGCTGTGATGAGTACTTTTGTATTGATTCCCACGTGGAAAAATCGCCATATTATTCGCCAGTATTGGAAACATTTGGCTTTAGGTGGATTTCTTTCTGTATCCTTATTCCAATTTTTGTCTTATCAAGCAGCGACAACCACAACAGCGACCAATATGGCGATTGTGACGGCATTGATTCCATTATTGACGATTATTTTAAGTACATGGATTTTAAAGGATCAGATTAGCTATGGCTTAGTGATCGGAGGCTTCTTATCATTCTATGGTATCTTGTATTTATTGAGTCATGGGCATATTGCTCAAGTTTTTAGCCAAGGTATGCATCTTGGCGATGGCTTGATGTTACTTGCCGCAATCGGCTACGCCTTATATGGTGTGCTGTTAAAACGTTGGAAAATGCCGATCCCTGCATGGCAATCGAATTTTGTGATGTCGAGCTTTGCCATCTTATATGTTTTGCCGTTTTTTATCTTTTTACCTGCATCGCAAATGCAACTGAATCAACAGACCATTCCTTTGATTTTGTACGCCAGTATTTTCTCATCAATTTTATTGTCTTATTTATGGATTGAAGGTGTAAGACATTTGGGGCCCAATAAAAATAGTATTTTTATGAATTTATTGCCCGTGTTTACAGCTTTAATTGCCGTGGTGCTCTTGGGTGAACATTTACAAGTTTTTCATTTGGTTGGTGGTGGTTTAACACTCTGTGGAATTTTATTGGCGCAAATTATTCAAAAGCCAATCCAATGGAAAAAATCAACACAGCAGTCATTGGACTCACTTTAAAATATTGAAATGACTATTGTTCAAATTAAAAAAAGCCTTAACTTATAAATAGGTTAAGGCTTTTTGATAGCAGATCGTTATTTTTACACATGATCAAAAATTATTGATTTTGTGCGGCCATTTGCTGTTGAAGTAGCTTGATTTGCTCTTCCTTAAGTTTAATCAATTGATCCGCATCAGCATGTTGTGATTTGAGGTTTTGTTGCTGATCATCAAGTTGTTTTTGGATATCTTCTAGTTTAGCCACTTCTTCTTTCGCTAGACTGGCATTTTCAGGAATTTTATCTTTTAAAATGGATGCTTTGACCAACTCTACATTGGCAGTCTCTGAGGCTGCACTTTGTTCAACAGGCGTTGCCACAGGGGGTGCCGTTGCTTCCAATTTCTTCGCAGCAGGTGTAGTCTGATTCAATGGCTCATTGATTTGGGTGCTTTCAGAGGTGTTGTTTAACCAGAAAAAAATAGCAATTAAAACGATAACTGCCCCCAAGCCACCTGCAATAATCCACATTAATTTTGAATTGTTTCTTTGTTCTATATGCATTTTATTCGGTCCGATCTATTTTGAAGAGCGAGGCTTGAATTGAATGACCCCAATTTCATCAGGTATAGCAGGTTCTTCAGGCGCATCTACATGGGTAGGGCGATTTTCAGAATATCCACACTCGATGCATTCAATCCATTCAGCATCGCCTTGGGTGAGCATAACAATACGATCCATCGCTTCACATTTTGGACATTTTGCACCAGCAATGAAACGACGTCTAATATTCATACACCCACCACACTTTAAACAATTTTGGCCGTTAGTTTAAGCGTTTTTTTAGCTATTCGTCCAACCTTGATGACGTAATAATGCATCTATTTTAGGTTCACGACCACGGAAATTGATAAATGCATCAAGTGCTGTATCTTTTCCGCCAACTGCAAGGATCGCCTTACGGAACTCTTGTCCAGTTTGGGTATTAAACACACCTTCATGTTCAAAGCGGTCAAAAGCATCACTTGCTAAAACTTCTGCCCATTTATAAGAATAATAACCCGCAGCATAACCACCCGCAAAAATATGACTAAAGCCATTCTGGAAGCGGTTATAAGGTGCTGTTGTTAAAACGGCATACTTCTGGCGAATATCATCTAAAGTTGCTTGGATTTGTTCAGCATTTAGGGCAGGTGTAAGTTTATGAATGGTTAAATCGAACAGTGCAAACTCAATTTGTCGTAAAGTTTGCATACCTGACTGGAAGAAACGAGCATCGAGTAAGGCTTTTAAAAGATGCTCAGGAAGTGTGTCTTTAGATTCAATATGTTCACTGATTAAAGCCAAGCTTTCCGTATCCCATGTCCAAAACTCCATAAACTGGCTAGGTAACTCCACGGCATCCCATGCAACGCCGTGCGTTCCAGCAACTGCAATATTGTCTACTTCGGTCAACATATGGTGTAAGCCATGACCAAACTCATGAAATAAGGTATTCACTTCATCATGCGTTAATAGGGCAGGTTGATCACCGACAGGTGGGGTAAAGTTCCCAACCATATAGCAGATTGGTTTTTGTAACCCCGTTTCGGTTTGCATACGCGAGCGGAAACCACTCATCCATGCACCACCACGTTTACCGTTACGTGCATAGAGGTCAAAGTAAAAACCACCAATCACAGTGCCTTGGTCTTCTAGTTCATAATAATGGGCATCTGTATGCCAAAGTGGTGCTTGGCGTTCAATGACTTGAATCCCATATAAGCGATTGACCACATTAAATAAGCCTTGAATCACTTTAGGCGCAGGGAAGTATGGTTTTAAATCTTCCTGAGAAAGGTTGAACTGTTGAACTTTTAGTTTTTCAGAATAATAACTGCTGTCCCAAGGTTTTAGCTCATCTATGCCATCTTGTTTGGCAATGGCTTTGAGTTCTTCAATTTCTTTTAATGCAGGTATACGTGCATGTTCTGCTAAATCAACCAGAAATTGATCAACAGTGGCCACATCGGGTGCCATTTTTGAGGCAAGCGAATATTCTGCAAAATTGTCAAAACCTAAAAGCTTGGCCATTTCCTGACGTAAGCTGAGGATTTCAACCATTACGGGTGCATTGTCAAATTGGGTATCGCTGGCTTGATCTGAGGCGCGTGTAACATAAGCGTGATAGATTTCTTCACGGAGCGCGCGATCTTTTGCATAGGTCATGATGGCCAAATAAGATGGAATATCTAAGGTCGCAACAGGCTGATCTAGTTCGCGTTGTTGACCGTATTGTTTGAGTAGTTCAATACTGCCTTGTGGTAGACCTTTAAGCTGATCCGTAGTTAGAGTTTTGCTATAGGCTTGAGTTGAATCCAAAACATGATTAGAAAAATCAGAAGACAATTGGGATAATCGTGCTGAAATTTCTGCATAGCGTTTTTTAGCTTCACCTTCAAGGGCAACACCTGAAAGTTTAAAATCACGTAAAGCCAGTTTAATTGCACTTTGTTGCGCCGTTGGCAAGTCGCTAAAAATCGCATGATCATAAACATTTTGATAAGTTTGGAACAAAGCAACGTGTTGACCGATCTGAGTGTAGTATTCACTTAAACTTGGCAACAAGGCTTGATAGACTTCACGCGTTTCAGTGTTATTCATCACTGCGTTGAGGTGTGACAAAATTCCCCAAGATTCACTCATGTTATTTTCAAGTGAATCTACATTTTCGATCACTGCAAGTTGTTGTTGAATGCTTTCAGGGACTTGGACCAAGTCATTTAAAAAGTTTTGACCGTCTTGGATGGCTTTTTCAATATTTTGTTTGAGTTGATCTAAACTAATTTGATCAAATTGCGGTACTGGCAACGTTGCCTGTTCTAGTGTCATGAGCTTTATGCCAAATCATTTCTTAAGTTATAGATAGATGTAGGGCTTCTGGCAGGGGAAATCAAGGTGTGACAATAAAATTAACACAGATGTTAATGGACTTGTTTGGTTTTGATGTTGTATTCAAAAGGGATAGAATATGCGCCCGCATCAAAACTGATGCCCAAAATATCTTTTTTAAGATAAAAGCCATTTGCATTTTTTAGCGCAATAAAATTTCGATCTTCAGCATAGTATCGGTATAGGTATTGCAGATCTGCGCTATCACAGTCATTAGACGTTTTAGAAAGCGTTGCTGTTTTATTTTCAATACATGGGTCAAGTTGCTGAGCAATTTCATTTGAGATTTGTGCTGCAGACAATTGATATTTTTGTAGTATTTGGGACAATGTTGCGAACTGTTTATTTTTTAAATCGATCACATAATACTTTTCACGATAATAGCTTTGTCCGCCTTCAATTTCTAAATGGGTATAAACACTTAAATAGTTTTGATCCTGATAGATCTTTCCTGAACTAAAGTCGATACGTGTAGCATCATCTGCCAAAAGTTCGTGTTTGATCTGTTGGTTGATTTTTTCAAAACCTTTGCCTTGGATAAAGGGAATATTTCCTGAAAAATTCGTATATTGGGGGGGAATAGTTTGGGTTTTAAAGGTGATGGTTTCAGCAGAAGCTACACAGCTGAGTAGCAGTATTGAGAGTGATAGTATATTTTTAATTTTCATGCTGTTATTTCTAGAGTTATTTGAGTCGTTATGCATGCATTATAAAACAAGGAAGACTCTATGAGGGTACAAGAAAAGTATTTTTAGACGTATTCAAATTTAAAATTTTAATGATAAAAAAGAGAGCCGAAGCTCTCTGATTTTGTGGTAAGTAAAATTACTCAGTCTTTGCTTTTGCGTTCGACTTTTTCTTTTTTGCTTTAGCCTTTTTCTTCACTTTATCTTTAGCCTTTGTTTCAGGCTGAGTTGCAGCACTTTTTCCAGGTTTTTTATTGTAAGAGCTGGGTTTTCCTTTGGGCTTTTTCTTTCGAATGGGACGTTCCCCATCTTCGCTGGCATTCCCACTGTCAGATTCAGATTTAACTTTGACAGGACGTTCAGAAAAAACTTCTTCTTTGGCAACGGGTTTTGCAACACGTGGTGCACGACTACGGATTACACGGCCCGCATGCGACAGTTGTTGTAACAATTCAAAATCAATCTTACGTTCTTCTAGGTTAACCCCAGCAACTTTAATTTTGACTTCGTCACCCAAGCCAAAGGCTTGACCACGATTTTGACCAACTAAATTTTGACTAACTTGGTCATAAACAAAGTAGTCATCGCCCAATTGACTCACGTGAATCATACCATCCACATATAAATCTTTTAGGGTTACGAATAAACCAAATTCAGCGGTTGCACTGATCACACCAACAAATTCTTCGCCTAAATGTTGCTGCATATAGTGACATTTCAGCCATGAAGTAACCGAACGCGAAGCTTCATCTGCACGACGTTCAGTTGCAGAGAAATGTTCACCCGCATCTTCTAATGCTGCACCTGAAAGAGGATACTTTTTGTTGGTTAAACTGGCTTTAATCGCCCGATGTAATAGCAGGTCAGGGTAGCGACGAATTGGTGAAGTGAAATGGGTATATGCTTCATAAGCCAAGCCATAGTGTCCCACATTTTTTGGACCATAGTAGGCTTGCATCATTGAACGTAATAGCACCGCATGAATACTCGGTGCATCAATACGATCTTTGGTTGCTTCAATCACCGTTTGATAATCGGCTTGTGTCGGTTGGTCAGGGAATTTAAAGCCCAATAATTTTACAAAGTCTTTTACTTTTTGAATGCGTGAAAACTCTGGTGCTTCATGCACACGATACAACATTGGAACTTCATTTTTTAAGCAATATTCTGCTGCTGCAACGTTAGCAAGCAACATACATTCTTCAATAAGCTTATGCGCAACATTACGTGAACGCGGTAAAATTTCTTTAATTCCACCCAATTCATCAAAAGTCATGTAGGTTTCAACGGTTTCAAATTCCATTGCATGACGTTGTGCACGTAAACCTTTTAAAGTTTCATACAATTGGTAGAGCGTATTGACTGACTTACGGACATCACGATCTTCAGGAATTGCATTGCTGTCGCCATCCAAATATTGTGCAACTTGGGTATAGGTTAAACGTGCTTTTGAATGCATCACTGACGGATAAAATTCAAATTTAGTCACTTTACCAGCACGACTTAAATTTAAATCACACACCATACATAAACGGTCAACATGTGGATTTAAAGAACATAAGCCATTTGAAAGTGCTTCAGGCAACATTGGTAATACATAGTGTGGGAAATACACCGATGTACCACGTTCTTGCGCTTCATCATCTAAAGGTTTACCAACACGGACATAATGACTGACATCTGCAATCGCGACAACGACACGATAGCCACCACCAGGACGTTTTTCCGCATAGACTGCATCATCGAAGTCACGTGCATCTTCACCATCAATGGTGACTAAAGGCAGATCTCGTAAATCTATACGACCTTGACGATCTTTTGCAGAGGGTTCTTTAAACGCTTCGGCTTCTTTGATGACTTCTTCTGGGAATTCATAAGGTAAACCATATTCTAAAATGGTTTGCGGGATAATGATTTCAGTATCTGCTTTATCCGCCATTGACTGAATCACATGACCTGTCGCAAATTCATCTCGAGTTGGATAGTCATCAATTTCAACACGTAATGCATCGCCGACTTTGGCCTTGGCATGTTCAATCAGTTCTTTTTCTAAAGTTATGGGTTGATGTGCATTTGGAGGTGCTGGTTGAATAAAGTATTCACCTTCAAATTCTGCAACTTTACCGATCAATTGTTTAACTCGACGTTGAGTCACTTCGGTAATATAGCCCCAAGCTTTACCTTTACGGTCTACAGAAGTTTGTTGGACTTTAACGCGGTCACCATGGAAGACTTGACGTAATTCGCGCTCAGGCAGAAGGAATTCATCTTTCTTCCCATCTAAGCTTGCAACGCCTAAACCTTTAGCGTTGACATAAACAGTAGCGTCTAGGGTAGGTTGATCTGCCATCAGCTGATATTTAAAACCATCTTTCATCAACTGACCATCACGGACCATTGCACTTAAACGATGGCTGAGCGCATCTATACTTTTTTGATCGACAATTTCAAGCAGTTCAACAAGATCTGCATGTGACAATGCTTCTTGTTTTCGTTCAATGATTTCTAGGATAAGGGTACGACTTGGAATGGGATTGTCGTAACGCTCAGCTTCAGCTTTGGCTTCAGGATCGACCCAATTTTTCATGATGTATTTGGTTTCTAGTCAGAAGATAGGATTAGCATAAGACATACAGTGGAATACTGCACGTAATTGATTGCAATATTGTGTTTTTAATTTAGTTTTTAGAGAATTTTTCTTGGTATTTGTAGATTGTGATTATTTTACAGCATAAAAAAACAACAAAATGATGAAAATCGCTTAAAAAGTATTTAATTGAGTAAATTTCTCTATTTTTTTTAATGTCATCACTTGCCGAATCGGGTTTTAGTTTGTATTATGGCGGCTCGTTACGGTGAGATGGGTGAGTGGCTGAAACCACATCCCTGCTAAGGATGCATACGGGTAACTGTATCGAGGGTTCGAATCCCTCTCTCACCGCCAACGATTACTTATGACGCGCTCATAGCTCAGCTGGATAGAGCACTTGGCTACGAACTAAGGGGTCGGGAGTTCGAATCTCTCTGAGCGCACCAATAAGTTAATCATGATGTAACGAATGCCTTTTGGCAACACAAGTATTGCGCTCATAGCTCAGCTGGATAGAGCACTTGGCTACGAACTAAGGGGTCGGGAGTTCGAATCTCTCTGAGCGCACCAACTTGAAGAATTAACCGCATACGTTGCGGTTTTTTTGTGTCTGAAATTTAGGTCGATGATTTTAGGCCAGTGATTTTAGCTCGTTGAATATCTTGATTCTCTTGGCTATTTTTCGAAAAATAAAATAGCTAAATGCAATAAGCCCAATAATAATGCCAGTGATCTCCAAATAGGAAAAAGTTTTAATTTTAAAAAGAAAAAAGATGCTGATTAAACTTAGACTAAGCCACAATAAGCAGAAAAATAGCATTTCATTAAAGAAGAATACTTGAAAGAGCCATTTGCGTAATGCCTTATTTTTAATTCGCGTCAGAAATAAAAACCGATGTTTAAAACCGAATGAACTGTTTGGTGAGATTTCAGCTTTGGACAGCAACATTCGATAAAAATGGACCTCATCAAAAGACGCATTGAGTTTATTTTTAACAGGCTGTGGTGTCTTTTTATGATTATTTAACCATCTATCCACCTCAAAACAGGGCAGTAAAGACTCTCCAAAACCATCGATATCTAAATATCGATTTTGGGGTGTGTTAAGTTCAAAAGATTTTGGCAGCCAATATTTGGATGGTGATGGACTTTTGGGATCTCGATGTTTTTCTTCGATGAAATTGATCATATCCACCATTTCATTGTTAGCTTCTATGCTAAATGGATCAATCATCATTGCCATAATATCGGTAATATTAAGCTCGACTGAAAATGTTGGAGTACGTTGCAAATATTGTAAAAATGATTGCGCTAAAATTGCTACTTTTTCATCATTATAGAGTGCTGACCATATATTGAGTCTGGATTTAAACGTTTCACAGCTTTTTAAGATCGTTGTCCGAAAGACGTAATAGCTTAAGCCATCTTGATCTTGAAGAGAGGTAATGTCTTCAACTTTAAATAAGGCCAACCAAAATAATGGAATCGAGTATTTAACTTCTTGATAGGTTTCATTTTCATCCATTTCACCCGTGGTTCTATCGAGATCGGATGAAATTAAAAGTGTTGAGTAATGGCCCATTGTTTCCTTTTATCATCTGAATTTTTATAGGAATATTTATGAAATAATATAATTGGTAATCTATAAAATTAAATTGTGAATAAACCGTTAGTTCTAATGAACTTGATTCAACCACTCATCGACTTCAGGACAGGGAAGTAGTGTCTCACCAAATCCATCAAGTTGTTTTCTATCCTGAGGTATTTCAAGAGATAATAGTGATAGAGGTGTAATCCAATCATTTGACAATGAGTGGTTTTGAGGATTAATTTGAATATTATCAATAAAATTGATTAAGTCAGTCATTTCGTTTTTCGCATCTATGCTATTAATATCTAAGTGCATTCCTAGAAGGTCATTGATATTTAACTCAATTGAAAATGTAGGTATATGTTCTAAATATTGTAAAAATAGTTTTGCTAAAATTTCTGCCTTTTCATCATTATAGAGTTTTGACCATAAATTGAGTCTAGATTTAAACGTTCCACAGCTTTTTAAGATCGTTGCACGGAAGACGTAATAGGTTTCGTTGTATTGATCTTTTAGTGCTGAGATATCTTCTAGCTTAAATAAAGCCAACCAAAATAAAGGAATTAAGTATTTAACTTCTATATATATTTCATCATTGGATTTTTTTTCTTCTGTTTGGTCTAGGTTTGAAGAAATTCGTAAATTCGAGTAATGTCCCATTTTGTTTTTACTTTTTTATTGAAGTATTAATTGAGTAGTATAATAAGACAATTGTGTTTAGATCCAGAACATTTTATAAATTTATACACGTCTATTCTTGTCGCAGAGTAAGGATTGCAACATCTATTCTAGAGCTAAAAACTTTAAAATAATAAAATAACCGAAGCTTTAGAAAGAAGAACATGAAGAAATATACAGATGGATATTATATTTACCAGCATGTTGATTTTATTTGTCATTTCAACCTGCAACAGTGTGATGGCTGTAATCGCACGCTGACAGGTTTTGTCTATGAACTGCAAATCCAAAGTTTAGAAAATGAATCTGTCATCTTCTGTGCTGAATGTATGGAATTGTTAGACGTGGTGAATGCCGAATAATTGCTTCGGGTCGATGACTGTTTAATTTTAACATTGCTTATTTTTTCACCGCAAAAAGTAAGCATTATCCAGCATTATTTTTATAGAAAAGCTTATCTGATAATCATATTTATTTAGAAAAAATTCTCGCTGTAAGATAGTTCCAAATCATTTTTTCTGCTTTAGAGCGTAACAATAAAATAATTATTTTGGACGATTTCTTTGAATTGGCAATATATCTACAGTGTGATGCCACAGTTTGCTTCGGCAATGGTGACCACACTCAAAATCTCAATCATCAGTATTATTCTCGCAATAGTGGTTGGTTTAATTTGCAGTATTCTCATTACCTATCGGGTACGGGTTTTTGACAAAATTGCCAAAATTTACATTGAATTATCACGCAATACACCCTTATTGATTCAGCTATTTTTCCTCTATTACGGTTTACCAAAACTGGGGATTAAAATTGATGGATTTAGCTGTGGGGTCATTGGTCTAACTTTTCTAGGTGGAAGCTATATGGCTGAAGCCTTTCGCGCAGGTTTACAAGCTGTGGCCAAAGGGCAAATTGATTCGGGTGAAAGTATTGGACTGAATCCACTGCAAGTTTTTCAATATGTGATCTTCCCTCAAGCTCTAGCAATTTCAATTCCTGCAATTGGTGCAAATTGTTTATTTCTGATTAAAGAAAGTTCTGTGGTGAGTGCCATCGCAGTGGTGGAACTATTGTTTGTCACCAAAGACTTAATTGGTATGGATTATAAAACCACAGAAGCATTATTTCTCTTGATCATGTCTTATCTGATTATTTTATTGCCTGTGTCTATTCTCACAAGTTATCTGGAATACCGCAGTCGGAAGGTGAGCCATGGAATTTGATTATTTGTTTCAACCCAGCCACCTTGCACGATTACTGGAAGGGCTATGGGTTACTGCAAAAATTGCCTTTATATCAGTATTTTTTTCAACAATTTTTGGCACGATTTTCGGTGTCATTATGACGTCAAAAAATTTACTGATTAAAAGTTTGTGTCGACTGTATTTAGAAGCGATTCGGATTATTCCAATTCTGGTTTTATTGTTTGTTTTCTATTTTGGCTTTGCAACATGGTTTAACTGGCAGCTTTCAGCAGTACTGGTATGTATTGTGGTTTTTGTATTGTGGGGGACGGCTGAAATGGGCGATTTAGTTCGTGCTGCCATCACATCGATAGATCAACATCAACGCGATTCTGCACATGCACTTGGCCTGAGTCCTATGCAAACTTTGGGCTATGTGATTTTCCCGCAGAGTTTAAAAAGAGTCACACCGGGCGCAATCAATTTATTCACGCGTATGATTAAAACCAGCTCCTTGGCAGTGCTGATTGGCGTGGTCGAAGTGATTAAAGTTGGACAGCAAATTATTGAAAATTCGCTGTTAATTGTTCCGAATGCATCTCTTTGGATTTATGGTTTGATCTTTATTTTATATTTCATCATTTGCTATCCCTTATCCCGTTTAGCGACGCATTTAGAAAAAGTTTGGGAGTAATCATGACTTTGTTATCTATACAACATTTACAGAAATCATTTGCAGAAAGTCATATTTTACAAGGCATAGATTTGGACGTAAAACAGGGTGAAGTCGTGGTGATCCTTGGTCCATCGGGATGTGGAAAAAGCACATTGTTGCGTTGTATCAATGGCTTGGAAAAAATTCAGGGTGGCACAATCAATTTAGCTGGCTCAGGTGTATTGGGCAAAGATTTAGCATGGGTGGATGTACGTCAAAAAATTGGCATGGTGTTTCAAAACTATGAACTTTTTGGGCATATGAATGTGATTGATAACATTTTATTAGGCCCTTTAAAAGTTCAAAAACGAACAAGAGCTGAAGCTGAGAAAGTCGCAGACGAATTATTGAAACGTGTCGGTTTATACGATCGTAAGCGAGATTATCCGCGACAGTTATCTGGTGGGCAAAAGCAACGTATCGCAATTGTGCGTTCATTGGTGATGCAGCCTCAAGTGATTCTGCTAGATGAAATCACCGCTGCTTTAGACCCTGAAATGGTCCGTGAAGTATTAGATGTGGTTTTAAAACTTGCACATGAAGGAATGACCATGTTGATCGTGACTCATGAAATGTCTTTTGCCAGAAAAGTCGCAGACCGAATTATTTTTATGGATAAAGGCAAAATTATTGAGCAAGCCACACCTGAACAATTTTTTGAGCATCCACAGACTGAACGGGCAAAAGCCTTTTTAAATATGTTGAATTACTAACAGTAATTTAGACATCAATATTCACCCTAATAGCAACACAGAATGATCTATAAAAATGAGGATGTATGGCTTTATCTTATTTAACTCAACCATCGAATTTTTTTAATATTTCCAACCTTGTTCGAACATTGAGTATGGCCTTATGTATGGGAATGTTGAGCGCATGTAGTCAGCCAACTGAACCAAATGCATCAGCGGAGAAAAATACTCAGAATGATCAATCTTTAGATCAGATTAAAAAGCAGGGCGTGTTCCGTGTGGCTGTTTTTGCAGATAATCCACCATTTGGTTATGTGGACAGTGCCGGTAAACCACAAGGTTTTGATATCGCTTTAGCAAAAAGAGTGACCAAAGATTTGCTTGGAGATGAAAATAAAGTTGAATTTGTGGTGACTGAGGCTGCTAATCGGGTGGAGTTTTTAAAATCGGGTAAAGCAGATGCGGTATTTGCCAGCTTTTCAGTCACTCCTGAACGTAAACAAGTGGTTGATTTTGCTCAACCGTATTTAAAGGCAGCTTTAGGCATCGTATCGCCTAAAGCCAAGACGATTACAGATATTCAGCAGCTCGAAGGCAAAACCTTGATCGTCAATAAAGGCTCGACATCAGATATTTATTTCACTAAGAATTACCCAAAAATTAATTTATTAAAGTTTGAACAAAATACCGATGCCTTTAATGCCTTGAAAGATGGTCGTGGTGATGCAATTTCTCAAGACAGTACTTATGCCTTGGCATGGGCAGCTGAGAATCCAACATTTACGGCGGGAATTCAACAAATTGGTAATCAAGACTTTATTGCACCTGCAGTGAAAAAGGACAATAGTCAACTTTTAAATTGGCTCAATACTGAAATTTCAAGCTTACAAAAAACAGGTGAAATTCAGAAGATTTATGATCAGACCTTAAAGCCTGTTTACGGTGGAACTGTGGATGCTCAAGTCTTTTTGGATGTGACACCGAAATAAAAATTGCATTAAAGCGTTTAACTACGAAAAGAAATCATCGTTTAAATATGAAAATAGATCAGAGGAAAATTAAATGAATATATCAATAAAACAGCTGACTCATCTACTTGCGGCTTCAGTGCTTAGCTTAGGGTTGGCGGCGTGTAATAAAAACGCGCCAACAACTGAAAAAGCTGCTGAACCTGAAAAAACCAGCTCAAGTATCGAGCAAATTAAGAAAAATGGTGTGGTTCGTATCGGGGTGTTTAGTGATAAGCCGCCTTTTGGTTACTTGGACGCACAAGGTAAAAACCAAGGTTTTGATGTGGAAATTGCCAAGCATGTTGCCAAAGACCTATTGGGAGATGAAAACAAAGTTCAATTTGTTTTAACGGAAGCTGCCAATCGTGTGGAGTACCTTAAAGCCAATAAGGTGGATATTATTTTTGCCAATTTCACCGTGACACCTGAACGCAAGGAAGTTGTCGATTTTGCCAAGCCTTATTTAAAGGTTTCTTTGGGCGTTGTATCACCTAAAGCTAAGCCAATTACTGATATTGCACAGCTTAAAGATCAGATTTTATTGGTCAATAAAGGCACGACAGCAGACTCATTCTTTAGCAAATCACATCCTGAAATTAAATTACAAAAGTACGAGCAGAATACAGAGACCTTTGATGCGCTGAAAGATGGACGTGGTGTGGCTTTGGCACATGACAATTTATTGGTACTGGCTTGGGCAAAAGAGAACCCAAATTATACCGTGGGTATTACCAGCTTAGGTCAGCATGATTTAATTGCACCTGCAGTCAAAAAAGGCGATAAAGAATTATTGGATTGGTTGAATCAAGACTTAGAAAAATTATCTAAAGCGGGGGTTATCCAGCAAGCCTATGAAAAGACGTTAAAACCTGTCTACGGTGATAGCATTAATCCAAAAGATTTATTGGTTGAGTAAAACCCTTAAAACTTAAGTTTGCTCTTTTAAAAATATCATCGACTTTAACTGGGAAAACATGATTTGCATTTAATTGATCTTTTTCACAAAGGTCTCTTGTGCAAGTAGCTGTTTTCCTTTTTTTGTCATAGGTTGCATAAGTGCCAATTCATCACCTGTATTTTTCTCGAGTAAAATAGAATGTGGTTGATCCTCAGCGAATAAAAATTGCTCACCCCATTGACGTAATGCCACGATGATCGGGAACAGTGCATAACCTTGTTCAGTGAGCACATATTCCAAATAGGCTGAGCCATTAGAAGCAGGTTGGTTCTTTAGAATTTGAGCATCAATAAGTTTAGCCAAACGATCAGATAAAATATTTTTGGCGACATTTAAATTTTTTTGAAAATCACTAAATCGTTTTACCCCATCAAAAGCTTCGCGAATGATCAATAAAGCCCAACGATCTCCAATCAATTGCACTGACCGTGCAACTGGGCAAGCTTCATATCTGTCTTGATTCATCAGTCGTTCCTTTCATCTTAAAAAATAGACTATAAATCTAGTTGCAATTTAAAACAAGATTGTGTAATTTAATCTGGTTGCAAATTAAAACCAGATTGGTGCAAAATGAACAAAACAGATCATCATCAGCGCAATAAAACAAGAGAGCAAAAGCAATCCCATCTTTCTCCAGCCTTGGTGATGCTGTTGGCGTGTGCTGCTGGATTGAGTGTTGCAAATGTTTATTATGCACAGCCATTGCTGGATTTGATTGCCCAAGATTTTAAATTAGATTATTCGTGGGCGGGGTTAGTTGTTTCATTGACTCAAGTGGGATCAATCATTGCATTAATTTTTATTGTGCCTTTAGGCGATTTATTACCACGAAAATCTTTGATGTTGTTTCAGTCCATCATTTTATGCCTCGCTTTAATCTTGTTGGTTTTTTCAGATCATATTTTCACGTTGTTATTGAGTATGCTGATTGTGGGCATGTTGGGCACAGCGATGACCCAAGGCTTAATTGTTTATGCATCAGTTTTGGCAGCTGCTGATGAACGTGGCAAAATCGTCGGTACAGTCCAAGCTGGTGTGTTGATTGGCATACTTTTATCTCGGGTACTGTCTGGTAGTTTAGCTGATTGGTTTGGATGGCAAGGGGTATATATATTCTCTGTACTATGTATGAGTATGATCAGTGTGTTTTTATGGAAATACTTGGCTGTTATCCGTATCGAAAAAGATCCTATTCAGCAATCTACTTATTCCCAGATGATCTTTTCATTGTTTGAACAATTGTTTAAAAATAGAGTGTTACAGATTAGAGGCGTACTTGCTTTCATCATTTTCGTCAATTTAAATCTGTTTTGGAATGCTCTGGTGTTTCCTTTATCTGTTCAGCCTTTTGAATATTCACATAGCTTGATTGGTTTTTTAGGCATTATTGGTGCTATCGGTGCAGTTATGGCAATCCGTGTTGGTGGGTTGGCTGATCGAGGCTATGCGCAGCGTGTTACACAATATGCGTTTCTATTACTGATTGGAGCTTGGGTCATTTTAACCAGCTTATATTTTTCAATATGGATTTTTATTTTAGCGATTATTTTATTGGATGTGGCTATTCAATCAGTTCATGTGATTAATCAAAGTCTGATCTTCCAAGCCGATATTCGATTACATGGGCGATTGGTCGGTGCTTATATGTTGTTTTATGCATTGGGCAGTGCTGTGGGATCATTACTGGCAACAACACTCTATGGTCATTGGGGATGGTATGCCGTGTGTGCTGCTGGGATCCTATTGAGTGTGGTTGGCTATTTATTTTGGTTGTTTACTGAAAAATATTTAATCCAGTTTCAAATGAAACAGTATGCAAGCAGTGAATAAATGCATAAATCCTAGGTTTTTTGTTGATTTAAAGATAAATAGCCCAAATACTAAACACTTGATGTCTAACTATTGAAATAATCCTTAACAAAAAAATGAAAAGGCGTATAATGCGTCCCATCAAGACGTCGCGCTCATAGCTCAGCTGGATAGAGCACTTGGCTACGAACTAAGGGGTCGGGAGTTCGAATCTCTCTGAGCGCACCAACTTGATAAAATATTTAAAAAAAACCGCTTTATTGCGGTTTTTTTGTGCCTAAAAAATGGCACAATGAGCGAGATAATAAAAATAAGGCCAATCATTCATGCATAAGTATTTCTCATTGTTTATCGTGCTGGTCATCAGTCAAATGATCGGATGTACCGCCATTCTGTGGAATAACAGTGATTCTGGCAGGTTGGCGACGGGTAAAGTGGTTTCAACCCATGCAGATCGTGTGATTGTAGATCAGGATCAAATTGTCGGTTTTGCCTATTTAACAGAAAATGCTTCCTCAAAAAATAGCCATGATAGAAACAATGTAGATCGCTCCTTAATCGTGGTTGGGCAAAAATATGCGTATATGATTGATATTGGAAATAAGGAAATTTTAGAGACCATTCAATCTGATTTAGACTCCAAGTATTGGCGGATCAAACCAGTCCGTCCGAGTGACAAGCATTTTAGCTTGTCTTTAATGCCTGAAAGCGATGATCAAAAAAATCCACAAGCAGCTCAATTTAGCGGTGATATTGAACTGTATTATGCAAAAAACAATTTAACTCGACTGGAAGAAAATAAGTTATCTCGACTTGGACTGAGTCAGTACGAGTATGGTCAGGAAAACTCTGAATTTTATCAAAGAAAAATTGGATTGGTTGGGCGTGTTGTGGGTTTAAACGCTGAAATTAAAAATATGAAATTTCAAAACTTTAGTCAAAATTATACGATTGAAATGTATACACAAGGAAAAACCAAATACTCACTACATTCTAAAACATTGTTGCAGAAAATCGCCTTAACCCCAGTCACTTTAGTCGGTGATCTGGTCGCAATCCCGTTATATTTCCTATTTAATATTGGTACAACAATTAAACATCTGGCTGATTAATTGAGTTTTAAAAGTTCAATCAGCACTACTTTACTTTTTGAGCAAAAATTGCATTTGCACCCAGTGCAGGTAACATTTCATGGTAGGGTAAACTGCGTGCTGCTTTGAGTAGGAGTGGTGCTTTTTCATCAATTTTGATGGTAGTGGTCATTTTGAGTAAGGTGTTATTGCCTTGGGGTAAAAATTGAATTTGACCTTTGAGATAACGTAAATCACCGCCATTGGCATAGAAGTTATTTTCAGTGGCTTTGGGATAGCTAAAACGCATTTTAAAATCAAAAGGGATACTAATAACCCCCAATCCGACACTGACTTTAAAGTCTGCATCTTGTCCTTGTGTGTTGATCGCTGTGGTTTTAATGCTTTTGATTTGTTTTGGAAAAATTTCTTTATAGGATAAGGGTTGTGTCCAACGTTGTAATTGTTGCGGGGTGGCATTTAAATATTGATAGCTTGTGGTAAAACGTAAAACTTCACGACCATGGGTATAAGGTACAGTGACAGGATTAAGTACAATACTGACGGGCTGTTGCGCATTGGCACTGACCTGAACAATTTTATTGATTTGAGCTGTATTTAATTGTGGGCTAGGTAGTTGCCCTGCATTTAATGCCGTCACTTTTTTAGTCGTATATTTATTTTTGAGTGCTTCTAAAACAAAGGCGCTCGAACCATTTGGAATCGCCAGTTTTACTTCAGGGAAAGCATTTAAAATTTTCTTAAATAGGAAACCTTGCGGTTGGTTTAAATCGCCCCATTGTGTCAGGGTCACTAAGGTTTTGTTGTCAGCTAAATTGAACCATTCAAATTTCCCTAATGCATAAGGAATTGGGCCATCAATCACCATGGTTGAAATGCTATTTTGTCCAATTTGATGTTGCATCACCACATCTTCATTAAAATTCAATACAGGTATCGGTGTCGGGATGGAAATACGATATTTTAATTGACTGACAGGTCCTGCTGTTTCGATGACTTTTGCTGATTTTAAAGTCGGGAATAACCCAACATATTGCGTGTAATTGCTTAAGGTTTTAGCCACTTCTTGGCTACTTACAGGCACAACAATGGCTGCTGTTGAAAATTTAGCTATAGGTTGGGGCTGTTTGCTGAATGTCGGTAGGGAGGTCTTGGTCGCTGGATGGGCATAAATTAAAATATTGTCTTGTGCAATTGCTGCAATTTGCTGGGCATTATTGTCAAATGGCTTTAACGCGCTGGGAATATTATCGCTCCAAGTCACCAATTTCGCGAAACTGATTTGACTGATACCGATTAAGAGCACGAGACCGATATTTAAATAAAAAGCTTTCATCACAATTCCTTTTGCGCCTTGATAAGCGGCAATCTTTTGTTTTTATAAAAACCATTTGTATGAAAGACCCTAAAAGGATTCACTTTTAAAAAATAGAGGTGTTCTGTAAAACAAGATGAAAATCCGCATCTCGCTGGAAAAATCTAGTGTAATATCTTGGCATCGTAAAATATTTGTATTGAAGCAACTATGTCAGACACCCAGCCTGCATTATCTGCACGTTATTATCTTAATTTAGAAGAATCTCAAGACGGTTTTAAACTGGCAACTTTTGGTAAAAAGCAAATTAGCCAATTTCTCACGCCTTTGGTCAGCATCGGAATCATGGTTTGGGGGATTTACCTCGGTTTAGAGGGTGTGGGTAAATATTATGTTTGCTTAGGTGCTTTTTTCTTAATTCTGCAAATGCTGATGCGCTATTGGTTTTTACCGATGATGTTTAAACGCCAATTCGTTAAATATCAATTTGGTAAAAGCGAACAAGGTATTGAATTATTTCAAGACTATATGGAATTATTCAGTAGTGGTCGTCCAAAGCAAGTTCATCATTATTCTGATGTAGATAAATTTGCAGAAGGCAAGCTTACCTATATGATCGAATTAAAAAATCGTACTGTGGTGATTGTGCCTAAACGAGCATTTGCGACACCCGCAGATCAAACGATTTTTATCAATACTTTTAAAAAGTAATTTGGAATTATAAAGTTTTTAACGCAGATCAATAGGAAGGGAACAATATGAGTACACGTCCATCTAAGATTGTATGTGTCGGTCGTAGTTATGCAGCGCATGCAGCAGAATTAGGTAACGCAATTCCAGATCGTCCAGTCTTATTTATCAAGCCGCCCAGTAGTTTGATTTCATTGCAAGACGGTATCTCTTGGAATGAGGCGTGGGGAAATTGCCACCATGAATGTGAACTGACTTTACGTATCGACAAGCCACTTAAGGGCGAAACCAATTTAGATAAAGTATTGGACGCGATTGGTGCTGTGACTTTAGGCTTAGATTTAACTTTACGTGATCTCCAAGATGACTTAAAGGGCAAAGGCCAGCCTTGGGAACGTTCAAAAGCTTTTGATGGTTCATGTGTACTGGCAGATTGGGTCAGTGTGGATGAGATTAAAGATTGGTCGGCTGTTACTTTTGAATTTGCAGTAAATGATGAAGTTCGTCAAAAAGGCGATACGGCTTTATTGATTTTTGATATTGCTTACTTACTTGCAGACATCTGCCAAGTATTCTCTTTAGAACCAGGGGATGTAGTGATGACAGGGACACCAGCAGGTGTTGCAGCATTGGCTTCTGGTGATCAATTGAGTATGACTTTACATGGTCAAAGCCAAGATTTTGTTTGGAAAACTTTTGTAAAATAAGCATTTAAAATGCAAGCAACCCAGTGTTTATTTATAATCAATACGCATTGGGTTTTTTATTATCTACAGTTTTATACAACAACAATTATCGCTAACTTTTGCGATATATTCCGCTTGATTTATCCGTTGAAATTTACAGCCAGTTAAAATTTACAGTATTGCTATTTTTTTAGCTGTTGTTTGAATCGTATTAAAATCGCCAATTGGCTCGTCTTAATAAAATTACCAATGGATGGCTTTGGTGAATTCCCACATAAACCAAAATTAAATTCAGCCCATGCCTTTTTAGATCGACATATAGATTGGTCGGGAAGATTATTGATTATCAATATTTAGATCGCTCCACTTCATCTATTTAAAATGTAAAAAGTTGATTTAGTGATGCAACAATTTTCTAAACTGATCTGGGGTACGCATCATCCAACGTTTAAACATATTGATAAAAGCAGAAGCATTGGCATAACCTAAATCCAGTGCAATGCTTTCAACCGTTTTTCCCTCATTGAGCATAGTCATGGCTTTCATGACTTTAAGTCGTTGTCGCCATTCATTGAGTGACATAGCCAGCTCTTTTTGACTCAGCCTTGCCAAGGTACGTTCAGTCATATTAATCCGTTGGGCTAAGGCCTCTAGCGTACTGTGGTCAGCAGGGTGGGCATGTAAAAAATCCAAAACTTGTTTTAAGGCAACATGATTGGTATGGGGTAAATAACTACCGATTAACTCAGCATGTTGTAATTGATCAAGTAACACCTGTAATAGTCGCAAATATTCAGGCTCAGATGCTTGCAATGGGTGTTCTTTGATGTGCTGTAAAATCGCTGAAACCAAGGGTGAGGTTAAAAGAATCCCTGCTTGTTGAGGTAATGCACTACATAACGATTGGTGGATATACAAAGTTGCATGGGAAACAGGAGTCCGATTCAAACCACTATGTTGCGTATTTGGCGGTAACCAAACTCCATATGGAGGTGGTGTAATATAATTAATTTGATCAATATTGACTTCCATCACCCCATTAAAGGCATAAATAAATTCGCCCCAAGCATGCCCATGTTCAGGATAAACAGACAGTGCAGGATCATGTCGAAAAATAAGCCACAGCGGCGCAACAATTTCATCATTGGTACTGAGTTGAGTCAGTATATTTTTATCGCTGGTTTTTGTTATCGTCATGCAAAGATTGCCTGAATAAAAAGATCTTTTGTCTACTTTGAATTATATCCTATAAAAAAGACAGGTTAATACCATTGTAGTGTCTTTTATCCGCTTTATGCAGTGGTTTTGGCTATTGCGAAATTATAACGATTCATCGAAAAAGTAATATCACTTCCCTTTCCAATGGGCACGGCTTGGAAAGGGAAGTTGTTTATCTATCTGGGTTAAAATTACTTATCATCCAAAATGGTTGAAAGTGGAATTGATAATTTAGCGGCCAAATATTCATCGGATTCGATTAAAGTTGGACCGATATGCTTCATCCAAACATCATCATCATGGACATGTTCAACATCATGACGACGAGGGAGGGTATAAGGTAATGATGTATAGAATGACCAGAAATCAATTTCATCTAAATTTCTGACCAGCACATATTCATTATTGTCAGTGCATTTAACCAAATTCTGTTTTTCTAGAAGTTGGATATAAACTGGCCAACGTCCAATTTCACCACGACCTAAAATATTTAATGCTTCTGCATCAGTTACCACTTCACCGGTTTTTTGTTTTTTATAAAATAATTCCAGAATATCGAGCATCATCAACACAGGATGGCGGGTCTGGATTTTACCTGTATGAAATGCGGTAAGCGCATAACTGATTTCCACACCCAATAAGACGATATTCCACGATAAAAAGATCCACAATAGGAAAATTGGCACAGCAGCAAAAGCACCATAAACAAGGGTATAGCTGGTGAAATTTGCCATAACAAAACCAAATAGGTTTTTAAGTAGCTCAAATGCAATCGCACCAAAAAGACCTGCAATCGCGGCCGCTCTAACAGGAATACTACGATTTGGAATCGTCCAGTATAGAATGAAAAAGCCTAAAGTGGTCAGTGCAAACGAAATGACCCCAAATAACGCTGTACCATCAACTTCATAACCAGCAAAGTTATTACTTAAAACATTCATAGAGGCCAATGTGGATGAAATGACAAAGGCACTCCCCAATAAAATCGGGCCTAAAGAAATAATGGTCCAATAACGCATAAAGCCAATGATGCCATTACGCGTTTCTTGAACACGCCAAATCCGATTAAAAACCGTTTCAATACTGGTAAGCATCAGTACTGTGGTAATGAATAAAAACAGCACCCCAATAACAGTTAAATTACTTGAATTCTCGGTAAAGACATTAAAAGCCTTATCAAAAGCAATGCTGGTTTTTGGCAAGAAATTACTATAAATCATCTGCTGGAGTTGCTGTCTAGCAGGCTCTAAGGCTTTGATTGATGAGATAATAACCAAGAAAACAGTCAACATTGGAACAACAGCAAATAATGTCGTATAGGTTAGCGATCCCGCTTGTTCACGACAACGATCTGCTTCAAAACGACCAAGTACAAAAAGAATGAATTGAAACCAAGTTTTTTCATAGAAAGGGAGTTTTTTAAGTAATTCAAGCATATATATCTTTGATCTCAATTATTTTTCGGCATATCTTGCATTTTCATTGTCTAGCTTACCCAAAAAAGCAGAAAAATACCGTATAGTTTTATTTTCTTATGTTGAAATCAAGAAATCTCTATGCAAGCTTATGTTCTCGTACTCTATTACAGTAAATATGGATCTACCAAAGAGATGGCACACTTGATTGCCAACGGGGTAGAAGCAGCAGGTGTCGCAGTAAAAATTCGGACTGTGCCTAATCTTTCCACTGTTGTGAAAGAAGCGGAAGCCAGTATTCCAGAACATGGCGATATTTATTGTACATTGGATGATTTACAAAATTGTGCAGGATTGGCTTTAGGTTCACCAACACGTTTTGGCAATATGGCATCTGAAATGAAATACTTTTGGGATCAAACCACTAGCCTTTGGTTAAATGGTGCATTACACGATAAACCTGCTTGTGTATTTACCGCGTCAGGGTCAATGCATGGTGGGCAGGAAAGTACATTATTAACGATGTTACCGCCATTGTTTCATCATGGCATGATGATCATGGGGCTGACCAATGCCAATCCTGCCTTATCCAATACCAAATCAGGCGGTACGCCGTATGGAGTCAGTCATGTCAGTGGACCACGTCATGACCAAAACTTAAGTTCCGATGAAAAAGCTTTATGTGCAGAACAGGGCAAACGTCTAGGTGAAATGGTTAAAAAGTTAAACCCATAATTTTTGATGCTCTTGTGAGATCTAGATAATAATTCAAAGACTTCTCTTTTATCTGGCGTCTAGTGGATAAAAAGAGAAGTTCTTTATCATATTGATATTTTAAATTTTGTTATTTTAGATTAAAACGATGGTTACATTTTTTACATTGGTAATCAAAAAAGATATTTTGGTCAACAATCACGCCAGCTCGTTTACCAAAGCGATTTCCTAGAAATCCACCTGTAATTCCAACACTGATTGCGCCTACGAAGGTTCCTACAGTTCCACCGACAATAACGCCTAAAGGACCTGCAACCGTTCCGATAGCTGCACCAATAGAAGCACCAGAGGCAGCGCCACCTACAGTTCCTGCTGCTGCACCCGCAGAAGTCAATAATACACTGCCTGCTTTGCCTAAAAGTTGTTCATGGTCACGGCGTTCTAAGTCTGTAGCGCCACACTTTGGGCACTTTACTGTTTGTTCATCAGTCATTGATTTTTACTCACTCAACAAAGTCCATTTGTCTTCATTAAGTTATGGTTAAGCGTTATATTCACGTTCACTACTGGCATTTTTGTCATGCTTATCGCTATCGTTACAATCATGTCAGGGATATGACATGATTTTGATTGTAACTGAATACCGTGATCAGTCTTTATATTTTGTGTGAATGTAATCTCTAGAATGATTGACACAAGCTTATAGAAACATCTTGTTATTGTTTCAGCCGCATTAAACTTTCCTGATTAACGCTACACACCAATCGACCATCTTGCCACATCCGGCCGAAATTAAGCCCTCTGGATTGGCTAGATACTGTGGCATTCATATCATAAAGTAGCCACTCATCTACTCTAAAATCTGTATGAAAATAAATGCTATGGTCTAAACTTGCACTACGTACACCGCCGTTCGCATAGCTGACACCATGCGGTCTAAGTGAAACCGTCAGTAGGTTATAGTCAGAATAATATGCAGCAATGGCTTGGTGCATCATGGGTGTATCTTGTTGAGTGGGAATCGTTTCAAAGGTTTGAAAATATTCAGCATAATTTGTGTCTAATTTTATCGGTTTAAATGGATTGAATGGCTGTACAGGATGGATGTTGATCAAAAATTGACGCATAAATATTGCGCGTGCAGGTTCAGGAACATCCTCATAAATCATTTGTTTAAGTTGTTGTTCTGGGATCAGTTCATCTGGCGAAGGGTAGAGAGGCGGTTCAATCTGATTTTCTAAACCCTCTTCAATATTGGCAAATGAAACCATGGCCGAAAATATAATATGGCCGTTTTGCCAAGCATGGACTTGGCGAGTCGAAAAACTTTTGCCATCTCTTAAATTTTCAACTTTATATAAAATCGGAATATCTGTGCGACCACTGCGAATAAAATAAGCATGTAATGAATGTGCTGGTCGATTGGTGGTTTTTGATGCGGCAATCAATGCTTGTGCCACCAATTGCCCACCGACAAGGTGTGATCCAAATAAACGTGTGTTTTGCCCTTGAAATAGACCATCATCCAATTGTTGTACGTCGAGTAGATCAACTAATTTTTGAGTGATTGATCTCATTTATTATTTACCTGAGTTATCTCTTTATTTACACAATATAGCTGAGGGCTTGAGCAAAATAAAAGGCAAAACAAAGACGCTACTGATCAAAAAGCAAAAAAAAGAGCGCCTAAAGCACTCTTTTTTAATGAAAACTTTTGAAGTAAGACCAGCTTATTCTTCTACAAAGCTTACCGTACCGTTTGCCAAAGATTCAACACGTGCCAAAGATTCAACACGGTAGCCTTTATCTAATAACAATTGACGGCCTGGTTGGAAAGATTTTTCAATCACAATCCCAATACCCACAACTTCTGCATCCGCTTGATGAATCAAGTCAGCAAGACCTAAAGCGGCTTGACCATTCGCTAAGAAATCATCAATAACCAAAGCTTTATCGCCTTTGCTAATATGTTTCTTAGAAATCGCAATGGTGCTTTCAATTTGCTTGGTAAAAGAGAATACTTTTGAACGATATAAATCATCTTTAAGGGTTAAAGACTGATATTTACGTGCAAAAATAACGGGTACACCAAGTTCCAAACCAGCCATCACAGCAGGCGCAATGCCTGATGCTTCAATTGTGATGATTTTGGTAATGCCGGCATCTTTAAAAAGACGAGCAAACTCTTGACCGATGAGCTGCATCATCACAGGGTCAATTTGGTGATTTAAGAAAGAATCGACTTTCAGAACTTGATCAGATAGAACGATACCTTCAGCTAAGATTTTCTGTTCTAGTGCGTGCACAGGGAGAATCCTCTAGAGGCAAGGTGCTTTTTAAAGCAAAGGCGTATTTTAAAAAGCACTAAAAAAAATGCAAGCTGAAATTGATCAAAAGGTGAAAAATGTCTTACTTTTTGTAACTGGTCAAGGTTAGGTTATAAGATGTTTTACCATCAACATGTGACATTTTCACGGGTAAATAGTCTAATTGAGGCGCTAACCAGAAAATTGAACTCTTTTCACCATTGTCATGGGTGAGTACAACTTTGACCGTGTTATAGGTTCCCGCAGGGGTTTTAATTGACTCTGTGCCTTGTTTAACAAAGCGACGCGCATCTAAACCTTTTGCATCTGCAATCAAATAACTTGATTTTAGACCTGCACCTTTTAAGTCTTCACGTACTTGTAATTCAGCATTTAACTCATCTAAAGCACCTGCTTTCCATGGGAAAGAACGTGCCTGATCTTTTTTCTTGGTGTTAATGGTTTTGCTGTTTGGATTAAAGTTAATGGTCATGGTGTCATTATGTACCAACACTTTACTGGTACGACTAAAACTACTTGAGTTAATTTGACCATTGCTAAAGCTAAAACGGCTTGTTTCACTTGCAGAAGCAATTGCTGCTGCTTTTGCTGCAAATACATAGGTCCAGTTATTACCACTTTGACTCAATGTACGAGTCGCAGTACCTAAGTTTTTACCATTATAGGCAAACTGGTAACTTGCTTGGAACGGACTCATGGCAAGAGCATTGCTTGAAAATCCAACCAATAACATTGCAGTTGACACACCAGTTGCCATACTTAATGTTTTAAATAACGTTTTTGCCATCATTAAATGTCCTATGCATTTAAAAGTATTTTTGGATATGACACCTATTATGCGGTGTAATTAAAGAGAAAATATCTACTTTATTGCTAATCCTGTGAATTTATGTATACATTTTGATTGCGATAACTTGAAATCTAATCTGCAATTTGAGACTTAACTCTTTTGCTCAATCGGTGTAACTTCAGTTTCAAGATAATCATCTTCGTCCCAGTCTGGGTCTTTATCTTCCCTAAATTTACTCAATAAAGCGGTTAGGTTTACATTACCAATCACCACCAACTCAGTTTCACGTAATTCTGCATGATTCACATGGACTTTGTTTAATGTGTCCATAATAGAACGATTTTTTCCTAACCAACGATTCAGGTCTAAATGAAGTAATTCATCTTTTACGGTAATGACATTAAATTTTTCTAGGATCATCCCCAAAGGATCTTTTTTTAGTACTTTTTGATAGAAGAATAAAGCAGTATTTACGCCCATCTTATACCAAACACTGGGATAGCTGGCTTCGATCACTTGGGTGTTGCTGATTTGTTCAAAAACAATCAACTGCATATCTTTGTTGAGTTCCATTTGAACTAACTTAAGATCCACAGAAAGAACCAAATGCATGCCTTTGACATTGAGTGTGGCATAAAGTTTTAGCCAATCATCATGCAGGTCGGCATGTAAATCTTCTAAAATTTTGACGTTGTCGGTGACAAAACGTTTAAAGGTCGCATTTAAAAATACTTGTGATACTGGAAACTCGCGTTCTTCTTCTATAAAACCTTCTGCTTTTTGGTATACTTGTCGAATACGTTTAACAATGTTAGAAAGTAGCGTCGGCATAAGTATTGTCCCAAATCATCATCATTTTTTAAGGCGATAAACTTGTCGATTATTAAAAAAATACAAGTCTAACGATTGCAGTTTAACAAAAAACATTGCACCATTTTGAGTGTTTTAAAATTACGTTTTTACTTTTACTAAATAAGTCACAAAGTTTGTGAATAATGTAAAGTTAAACTTATTTTAATAAATTTTAAATTTGGCGATTGGGGAATTTTGTCGGATTAATGTCATGATAAAAAAATTATTTGCCAATACACAGCATTCTGAGTATTGGTGGCAAGACGCATTATTTGTTGGAGCTGTTTCTGCAGCTGTCATTGCACATGTACTTTTTTTATCTGTTCAATTTGGAATGCCACAAGAAAATAATACCAGCACAAAAGAAATCGCAATCAGTATTCGCCCAAGTGAAGATGAAGTTAAAGATGCAGATTTTTTAGCACAAGCAAATCAGCATGGTTCTGGAACATTCCGTAAAGAGCATCGTATTTCAAGTGATATGCCAGCGCAAGCAGAAGACAAGAGTGCGGGTGATCAGCAACTGGAAGCTTTAGAACAAATACAGCAAAAACGAGAATTGAAATTCGAAGAAAAAGTATTAATGACGGTTCTTAGCTGGCAAAAGCAGGCCGAACAAAACGATCGTAAAAAGGCCATGGAAGAGTTGCAGAGCCAGATGCAGGCTAAAACGGCAATGGTGGCGAGTTTAGAAGCTCAATATTTACAGAAACAACAAAATTTTAGTAAACAACAAAAAATTAAAACCTTAGATGGTATTCAAGCCAAACAAGATGCATCTGCTGGATATTTAGATAAATTTCGTGAAAAAGTTGAGATGTATGGAAACCGATATTACCCAGATCTTGCCAAACAGCAGCGTCTTTCGGGTGAGGTCCGTTTAATGGTCATTCTCAATAATGAGGGTGGGATTCGTGCTATACGATTGATTGAAAGCTCAGGCCATTCAATCCTCGATGAAGCTGCCAAAAACTCAGTGCGTAAAGGGGCACCTTTTGGACGTTTTGATTCAAAAATGAAAGATATTTCTGAACTGCGGATTGTACGTACTTGGCGTTTTGACCCAGCTGAATCTGAATTTGAAGTGCGCTAGAAACTGAACCAGATCGAATGGGATTATCTTGATTCTATTTTTTAGTATCTACCTTCATAAATAGACCGATTTTTAAGTGATCTAGTGCTAATAGCTTTTTTGAATTTGGCAAATCTCAACACTAAATTTTTTATACCACTGCTGTTTACCAATTCGTTGAGCTGCTTGATGTTCTGCATCTTTATGCCAAGCCTGGATATCTGCAAGTGTATTCCAATAAGAAAGTGCAATTTCAAAATCATTTTCACAAAGAGACTCAAATTTTTGACAGTTAAACTGGCTTAATGCTTTCTCTCGTAAAAGTTGTGCAGTTTGAAAATACTGTTGATCAAGCGTATTGATCTGTGCCTTAAAGATAACCACATATTTCATTTTCAGTGCTCGACCGTTACTTTAACTTCTCTTTAAAAAGGGCAATAAAATCAGAAATTGATGCATTAAAGTAAATTGTGATCATGGGCTTGAATTGGTGGAGGAGTTGGTTTCCCAAGAGTTCCCAATAATTCAATTTCAATCATTCTCACCATCGAATCTAAAGGTAAATCATTACTTTGTGTACCAAAAGGTTCTTCTATCTCGGTACTTAAAGCATCTAGCCCCAGAAAAGTATAGGCTAAAATACCCACCAGCAAAGGTGTTGCTAAACCCAGTAATGAACCTAAGCTAAAGGGCAGCATAAAGCAGAAAAAATAGACCGTACGATTCAATAAAACTGAATAAGCAAAAGGCAAAGGTGTGGTTGCAATACGGTCACAACCGGTTTGTACCAAACTGAGCTCATTCACATGTTCATTTAATTGGGTATAGATAATGTCGGAAATTTCGCCTTCTTTGAGCGCTTGCATCAATTCCCATTGGATCAAACTCAGCGTGTATTGCGGCGCATTGGTTTGTTGATACAACTGTGTCAGTGCTTGTTGACTCATACCACTGGTTTCTACCAGCGCATCTGGATTTGCTGTTTGATGTCTCAGACGATCTCTTAATAAGTTTGCAAATACAATCACATGTTGAATGATCCGTTCACGACGCCCTTGAGGGAATATACGACAATCACGGTCAAAGTGACGCGCATTGGCGATCAGCATTCCCCAAAGTTTACGCGCTTCCCACCAACGGTCATAACAGGCGGTATTTTTAAAGCCTAGAAAAATAGAAAGCACCACACCAATCAGGGTAAAGCCAACCAAGGGTAATTCTGGAAAACGATATAAATTGGTATACTCAATGCCACCTACAATTGCAGAAATCAGCATCACAAAACCAAGCGGTGGCAGCACTTTGGGTAAAATCGTACCACGCCAAGAGAGTAATATTTTAAGGGTATCGTTTTGATCGCGGACAATCATACTTTTAAATCTATATTTTTTAGTGATCTTCACCGCTTCAAAGGTGCTTGTCAATCACATTTGTAGGGAAAGTTTTGGGTTTGATGAGTCCGTGTTCAGCAAAGGAGTAGCTTTGCTCAGCAGCAATGATCATATGATCCAATAATTCTATTTCAAGCAGTTGACAGGCTTTTAATATTTCTTGAGTTAAATCGTAATCTTCACGTGAAGGTTTGGCAAAACCTTTAGGGTGATTATGGGCAATAACGATAAAAGTCGCATGTTTTTGTATGACATATCGTAATAATTGATTGATGGAAATATTGCAGTAATTGATTGAACCATAAAATAGTTTTTTAAAACTCAATTTACGTAACTGGCTGTCTAAACACAGTACGGCAAAAACTTCTTGAGATTCTCCGATCAATTCATAACGTAAATAATCTCGGATTAAATCAGAACGACTCAAGTCTAAACCTTGGCTTAGTTGATGTTTCAAGTAACGCCGTCCCAGTTCTTTCACTGCCATGAGTTGTGAATACTTGCTTTCGCCAATGCCATGAAACTGTTTTAAATCGTCTAAAGACGAATCAAATACAGCATTTAAATGACCAAAATGTTGAATGAGCAAGCGCGCTAATTCAACAGCGGAGTGTTGTTTTGAGCCTGAGCGTAGAAAAATCGCAAGTAATTCTGCATCAGATAAGCTGTGCGCCCCTTGTAAGAGTAATCTTTCACGTGGACGTTCTTGTTCAGGCCATTGTTTGATTGAATGATTCATTATTTTTCACATTTTAAAATTATTTTACTTCTGATTTTTCTCCCTTGAATGACTTGGGAGATAGACTATTTAATGATATTGTGAGCGCCACTGCAACTGAAAGGTAGCCTGATAGTGAGTTTTGATCTCAGTGTATTTTCTAATAAAAATATTATCCTCGCTGTAACAGGCGGTATTGCCGCCTATAAAAGTGCAATCCTGGTACGTCGTTTAAAGGATTATGGCTTTAATGTACGCGTGGTAATGACCAAAGGTGCACAGGCATTTATTACCCCTTTAACTTTTCAGGCCTTATCCGGAAATCCTGTTCATACTGAGTTATTAGACCCTGAAGCAGAAGCGGGAATGGGGCATATTGAATTGGCGCGTTGGGCCGATTTGATTTTAGTTGCACCTGCAAGTTGTGACACCATCGCAAAGTTCGCCGCGGGTTTGGCTGACGACTTGCTCAGTACTTTGTATTTGGCAACCAAAGCACCTGTTTGGGTTGCGCCTGCAATGAATCAGCAAATGTGGGCAGCTAAGCCGACACAACGTAATCTGAATACCTTAGTTGAAGATGGCGTACATGTGATTATGCCTGAAGCGGGTTCGCAAGCTTGTGGTGATGTCGGTTTAGGGCGTATGCCTGAACCTGAAGATTTAGCTGAACAAGTTAAAAACTACTTCCATCAAGCACAACGTGCGATTGCTGAGAAGTTTGGCTTGCTTGCTGGAAAACGTGTAGTGATTACTGCGGGACCAACACGTGAAGCGATTGATCCTGTACGTTATATTTCCAATCACAGTACAGGGAAAATGGGCTTTGCCATTGCAGCAGCCTGTTATTCAGCAGGGGCGAAAGTGACACTATTGGCTGGTCCAGTCAGTTTGGATACTCCGAATGGCGTGCGTCGTATCAATGTTTCTTCTGCGATAAAAATGCTTGATGAAAGCATGCATCAGCTTGAGGAAGGCTGTGACGTGTTTATTGCAACTGCGGCTGTCGCTGACTATCGTGTGGCAGAAGTTGCGGAACATAAGATTAAGAAAGCGGGTGATGAGCTGAATGTTTCGTTGGTGAAAAACCCTGATATTGTGGCGACCATTGCGCAACAGTCAAAGCGCCCATTTATGGTGGGTTTTGCGGCTGAAACTCGGAATGTAGAGGAATATGCAGCAGGAAAACTGGTTGCAAAAAAACTCGATATGATTGCCTGCAATGATGTCTCGCGTGCTGATATTGGTTTTGCTTCTGATCAAAATGCAATGACCGTGTTTTTTGCAGAACAGTATCAGATGGAAAAGCGTGATTTAGAGAAAGCCTCGAAACAAGAGATTGCACAACAATTGGTTGAAGCGATCCACGATGCCTTACACCATGAGATTGAACCAATTTAAGCCTTTCTCTGATTATTTCTGAATATAAAAATGCAACGAATTCGTTGCATTTTTATTTGCTATTTTTTGTGCTTTTAAACTATGTTTAATCTTGGAAATGGACAATAGCCACAATGGGCTTTTTTACACCCAACAATAGCCACAGTTTTAAGGAAGATCATAATGATCAAAAAAACTTTAGCCACCGTCATGATGATTTCTGCTTTAGGTTTCAGCTCAATGACTTTTGCTGCAACGCTACAACAAAATATGCAGGCATTAGGTAAAAACTATAAAGCATTTAATCAAACCAATAATGCTGCTGAAGCAAATAAAGCTTTAGATAATATGCGTGCTGCTGCAACGGACGCTAAAAAAGTCAAACTTAAAGGTCGTGGTGATGCCAGTGCACCGACTTCGACTCAGTTATATGATCAATTGATTGCGCAAATTGATAAGACTCAAGCGCTAGTCAAAGGCGGTCATTTAGATCATGCCAAAATGGAAGGCAAGAAAATTGCTGAAATACGTGATCAAGGGCATAAGATCTATCAATAGTCTTATTGCGCAAATATGCATTTAGATGATTTATAAATAAGGTCAAAATTATAAATCATATATTTATATACTTTCATTAACGTGATTCATATGGTTATAACGCTTGCAATGCCACACTTTACAATTAAAGTTTAAATAGCTTTGCGTAGGCGATGCCTCACTTTTCAGAGATGAAAAGGTGACAAAAATCTTCCGTTGGGCGAGGGGTACGTCCTGTACCCCGGCCCAACAGCGACATCCATGTCGCCACACGATAGATCGACCATGTACGATTCAATAATACAAAGAATCAGGTAAATTTATATAGATTGCGTATGGACTACTTGTTTTTTGACGAACGTAATTTCAAAGAATAGATTTATCCATTTAAAAGCCGTTAGTTTTAATGACTAACGGTTTTTTATTGTGAGGAGATTTTTAAACGATATTAAATCACTAAACTCAGCACGATTCGGATTTGCTCATTGCATAACAACTGTTAAGTTAGATGGAGAAAAGTGAGGAGAAATGCGATGCAACAGCACCATCAGTTTGAACGTATTGCAAAAGCCATTGAATACATTAAACACAATTTTAAAGCACAACCGAATTTAGATGAGGTGGCTGCGCATATTCATTTAAGCCCTGCACATTTTCAACGTTTATTTACAGAATGGGCTGGAACCAGTCCGAAGAAGTTCTTGCAATATATTAGTATTGAACATGCAAAAAACTTGTTAAAACAAGAGCATTCGGTATTTGATGCGACTTATGACACAGGACTATCGAGCACCAGTCGTTTGCATGATCTATTTATACAAATTGAAGGCATGACACCTGCTGAATACAAAAGTGGTGGGGAAAACTTAACCATCCACTACCAGTATGCTGAAACACGCTTTGGAATGGTTTTAGTGGCTTCAACAGCCAAAGGGATTTGTTTTATGTCTTTTGTGGAGCATGAGCAAGATGCCTATAGTGCACTCGTTGAAAAATTTCCTAAAGCAAGATTTTATCAGCAAGCAGATGCCTTGCATGAACATGCTTTGGCCATTTTCTCATCTGAACAAAAACCATGGAGCCAAATTAAGCTGCATCTAAAAGGCACTGATTTCCAGCTTAAAGTTTGGGAGAGTTTGCTTAAAATCCCGATGGGGCAATTGGCAACCTATGCAGATCTTGCTGAACAGATTGGAAATCCAAAAGCTTCCCGTGCAGTCGGTACTGCGATTGGCAATAATCCAGTGGCTTTTTTAATTCCATGTCATCGTGTGATTCAAGCGACAGGTGTTTTAGGTGAATACCATTGGGGTAAAACACGTAAAGCCGCTATGATTGGCTGGGAAGGTGTGCAAGTACATGCCAGCGTTTAATTCACAACAAGCAACAGCGTTGCTCAATAAAATTGAGGGTTTAGATTGGGAGTCAATCCGTGCTCAGATGCATATGCAAGGCTACTCAATCCTTAAAGACTTTTTATCTGATGAATTGTGTGAGTTGATCAAAAGTCATTATAACCATCAACAACTGTATCGAAAAACCGTCACTATGCAGCAACATCGTTTTGGATATGGCGAGTATAAATATTTTAATTATCCACTACCAAACTTGCTTCAACAGCTTCGAACTCAGTTTTATCCGTATCTGGTTCCTATCGCCAATGCTTGGTCTGATGCTTTAAAGTTGGATCGACAATATCCAGATTCACATTTTGAATTTTTACAACAATGCCAACAAGCGGGTCAAAATAAGGCCACTGTTTTGATTTTGTACTATCAGCAAGATGGGTTTAATACCTTACATCAAGATCTATATGGCGAGTTCTATTTTCCGATCCAAATGGTATTTGTTCTTAGTCAAGCCAATAGCGATTTTACCGGTGGTGAGTTGGTGTTGACTGAGCAAGTACCACGAGCACAGTCAAAAGCCATTGTTTTACAACCTGATCAAGGGGATGTGTTAATTTTTACCACGCAGTTTAGACCCAAGAAAAGCACTCATGGCTATTATCGAGTCAATATGAAGCATGCTGTCAGTCAGGTGCGTACAGGGGAGCGTTATACATTGGGGATTATTTTTCATGATGCTGTGAGTTAAATGATGATTAAGCATGATGACATTGAGCGTTTGGCGTTATATCGAAAAATCAGGAATGCTGAAATTTTATTTGCAGGCAACCAAAAGCTAAAAATTTATGGACGTTTAAACTGTGGTTCGGGCAAGCGTATGTTAAAAGCCAATCGGGTGTTCTTTAGTAGTGAAGCCGAAGCCTTGGCATTGCAATTTCGCCCGTGTGGACATTGTATGAAATCAGCCTATGTGAAATGGAAAAATGCAACAACTTGAGTTTCTAACCGATCCCCAAGAGAACTTGCTTCCACAAGATGGAACAGTGAATTATTTCGGAAAAATCATGGATGAAGCCATCGCCAATGATTATTTTGAGCAACTGCTAACGCATATTGAATGGCAAAATGACCAAGCGATTATTTTTGGCAAAAAGATCATCACCAAACGGAAAGTGGCTTGGTATGGAGATCGTGCTTTTGAATACACTTATTCAAATAGCTCCAAATATGCCTTACCATGGATTGAAGAATTACTCGAACTGAAAAAACAGATTGAATTGATCACGGGTGAAACATTTAATTCTTGTTTGCTGAATCTTTACCATACAGGTGAAGAGGGTATGGCATGGCACAGTGATGGTGAAACAGATCTAAAAAAGAATGGTGCAATTGCATCTTTAAGCCTAGGCGCAGTTCGAAAATTTGCCTTTAAACATAAAAATAGCCAAGAAAAGATTGAGGTTTTTCTCGAAAATGGCAGTTTGTTGGTCATGAAAGACACCACACAAACATATTGGTTGCACCGCTTAGCCCCAACAAAGAAAGTGCATACGGCTCGGATTAATCTAACCTTTAGAACAATCGATGAATCATGATTTTTCCTCACGGATAAGCCAAACAATTGCGGCAAAAATAAAATTGATTAAACTCCCATAAAAAATAAAATTGTAGGGAATCATGTTGAGTAAAACTTGAGAATAACTCAGCGGATAAAAGGGATACATATCTGCATGCATCAACGCATCTAAAAAAACATGACTAAAACTCCCGACCAAAGCACTGACTGTCGCCACTTGCCATGTGATCTGCCAGTCTGCTTGTTTGAATAAGTTGCGTAAGCAAAACTCACTCATCACTTTACCTATGGGGACTGCAAGCAAAGCAATCAACAAAGCACCAAGTAAATTATGGGTATATAAATGGAGTGTGGTCCAGCCTCGAATGATGCCAATTAGAGGTTCTATATCCATCAAAACCTGAACACCAGAGAAAATTAACAAGCTAAATTTTTTATTTGCAATGGCTTTACAGCTTGCGCCTAAGCCCAAATGTAAGGGAGTAAATGGCATTGTTATTGTTCATGCTTATTATGATGTTTAAATTATAAAAAATTGCATCACCCACGGTTGTGAAGTTTGGGTGATTTTTATCTGATCAAATATAAAAAAGACCGCATAGTGCGGTCTTTTAAACTTAATTATTGAGAAATTAAGCTTGGCCTTCAGCAGCAGCGCCTTGGGCACGTTCCATATTTGCTTCAAACTCTGCATCAAAATTGATTGGCGTAAGAAGTAATTGAGGGAAGCTACCTTTCGTTACAAGATCATTAACTGCTTCACGCAAGAATGGGAACAAAATGTTCGGGCAGTAAGCACCTAAGATGTATGGAAGACGGTCTTCTTCAATACCATCAATCAAGAAAATACCTGATTGTGTTACATCGACGATAAATGCTGTATCGCCAGCATTGTTCGCTTGCACAACAACTTTTAAAGACACTTCAAAGTGGGTTGCATCCACTTTTTCAGCAGCAGAAGACAAGTTGATGTTTAATTCAGGTTGCCATTCTTTGGTAAAAACTTGAGCCCCAGGTACTTCAAAAGAAATGTCTTTTGTATAAATACGTTCTAAAGCAAGTTGTGGTTGAGCTTGTTGTTCTTCACTCATTCTTTATTCCTTAAATTTTAAGAAGTGATTCATTAATTAAGTTGTGGATTAACCAAGTAACTCATCGAGTTTGCCGGCTTTTTCTAAAGCATAAAGCTGGTCAAAACCACCGATAAATTCATTATTAATAAAAATTTGTGGTACTGTACGGTGTCGAGTTTTCTGGATCAGCTCAGTCTTAACTTCAGGTGCTTCTTCATCGAGATTGATTTCGGTAAAAGCAACACCTTTACGCTCAAGTAGAGATTTCGCACGTACACAGTATGGGCAAAAAGTTGTTGAATATACTTTTACTTCAGCAGTCATGTTGAGCTCCTTAAGCTTATTTTTTAGCTTTAACTAATGGCAAGCCTTGGGCTTTCCAGTTACTGATACCACCATCAAGACGATAGCTGTCTGCATGGCCGACTTGTTGTAAAGCACTTCCTGCAACTTGACCTAAGTTGCAGATAAATACTAAAGGACGGTCAGCAGTTTTTAACTCTTCGATGTGACTGGCAATTTGACTGTATGGAATGTTGCGACTGCCACTCACATGACCTTCACGGAAATCTTTAGCATCGCGTAAATCAATCAACATCGCATTTTTAGCCTTCACTAAAATACCAAGTGATTGTGGTGAAATCTTACGACCACTGCGTTGTCCTTCAAAAATAAAGAACAAGATCGCCAGTACCCCTAAAATACCAAATAAGAAGGGGTGATTCCCCATAAACTCAAACCAACGTTCCACAAGTCACCTAATTACAATCAAAAATTGCGTCGAGTATAGCGTATATATATGGTGATCAAAATCACCGCTTCAAGGTTCTCAAAGAAGAAATTTAATTTTTTTGTTGCGCATCAGTGATTTCTTCAATTAAACGTAAATAACTTTCATGTCGTCTGGCTAGAATTTCACCATTTTCTACCGCTTTTTTAATTGCGCACTGTTTCTCATGTGTGTGGGTGCAATTACGATATTGGCAATGTCCAATCAAGTTAGAGATTTCAGGAAAGCCCGCATCAATCTTTTCTAGACTCAAATGCCAAAGCCCAAATTCACGGATGCCGGGCGAGTCAATCAAGGCACCATTTTCACCAAAACGAATCAAACGGGTAGAGGTGGTTGTATGTTGTCCGAGCGCCGAGTTTTCAGAAATAATATTGGTCTTCTGTTCTGCATCAGGAACGATGACATTAATCAGGGTACTTTTGCCGACACCTGATTGCCCAACGAAAGCAACGGTTTCGTTGTCGAGTCGTTGCTTTAATTCGCTAATATCACCTTCAGACTGAGTGATCAGTACTTCATAGCCCAAGTCTTGATATTCTTTAATGAGATCTAAAATAGGATCATTTTCTTTGAGTAAATCTGATTTGTTTAACACCAAAAGGACTGGAATATCCGCATCCGCACATGCCACCAAATAGCGATCAATCAGCGTGGGTGCTGGCTCAGGCAGAGTTGCAAAGACAATGACGATTAAACTGATATTGGCTGCAACAGGTTTAACTTTATGATAACGATCGGGACGCGTTAACAACGATGTCCTTGGATGAATGGCAGTGATGATGCCTAAGCCTGTATTTGGATCTGCTTGCCACTGAACTTTGTCGCCTGTCACTAACAGCTCTAAATTGGTTCGTGTATGACAGCGCCAGACACTGCCTAATTCAATCGGTTTCCAAAAGGGTTCTGGATCACCTTCATTGACGATGGGTTTTTGCGGATGTTGAGTAGGAACAGAAAGGGCTTGTACTTCGAGTTGTCGTCCATAATGCTGAACAACAAGACCTTCAAGGTCATTGGAAGTGTCGATTTCTTCTTGACGTGTTTTATGTTGTTTCTGAATGCGGCGTTGCTGCTGTTCAGTTAAACGACGTTTACGAATTAAAGCCATTCATATCCTAAAAACCTTAAAAATGAGAAGGCAAAAATACCATGACAGGCGAATGAATTACAGCGAAGATGCAAGAAATTTGCTACTATTCATTTTTTATTGGCCTAATAAGATTGCACTATATGAGCAGCACTCCGGATACCCGCTTAATTTGGATCGACCTAGAGATGACAGGTTTAGATACAGATAATGATAAGATCATTGAAATTGCGACAATTGTAACAGATGATCATTTGAACATTTTGGCGGAAGGGCCTGTGCTTGCAGTGCATCAATCAGATGTTATCCTCAATGCAATGGATGAATGGAACACCAAACAACACGGTCAGTCAGGTCTGATTGAACGGGTACGTCGTAGTAAACTCACAGCGCAAGATGCAGAGCAGCAAACCTTAGAATTTTTGAAGAAATGGATTAATCCTAAAACTTCGCCAATGTGTGGTAATTCAATCTGCCAAGATCGCCGTTTTATGCACCGTTTAATGCCTGAGCTTGAACAATTCTTCCATTATCGTAATTTGGACGTGTCTTCAGTGAAAGAGTTAGCAAAACGCTGGAGACCTGAAATTATGAGCGGTCTAAAGAAAAATGCTTCACATTTGGCAATGGATGATATCCGCGATTCGATTGCTGAACTTAAATATTATCGTCAGTATTTCTTTATTGCCAATCAAGATTAATCATCTGAGTGGTTAAATCTCATTACATATCAGATTGAAACAAGAGGCTTTTTAGCCTCTTTTTTTACTATGCATTTTGGTTTTTTAAGCTATACTAAAGCTGATGTCCTCTGACAACTCGTTACAAAAAATAGCAAGCAGTTCAAATTGTTTGCATAAAAAACGTTTTAATATCCTTATATATATTTGAATTATTACAAAGAGATTGACTATGCAAAGTAATAACCCAATTTTAACGCGTGCGGAAACGTATGCAGATTATGAACAGCCAATGACCGTACAAGGCGCAATTCAAAAATCAGTTTTATTGACTGTTATTGCGGCCATACTCGGTGTTGGAATTTTTTTCTATAGCTTTACCACAATGAATGTTGGAATTGCCTATGCTGCTGCAATGGTCGGTGCAATTGGTGGTTTGATTCTTGGATTGGTTGCTACATTTAAGCCGAATACGGCACGTGTTTTAGCTATTCCTTATGCGTTCTTTGAAGGTGCATTTTTGGGTGGTGTTTCAGTGATCTTCCAACTGAAGTTTCCGGGCGTACCATTACAAGCACTTTTAGCTACATTTATCACAACTTTAGTGATGTTTGGTTTATATAAGTTCCAAATTATTCGTGCAACTGAAAAATTTAAATCTATTGTGATTTCAGCATCTATCGCAATTGCATTGGTTTTTGTGGTGCAGTTCATTATGCGTTTGGCTTTTGGTTCAAGCATTCCATTCTTATTTGAAAGCAGCATTTTAGGTATTGGTTTTGCTGCATTTGTTGCGGTGATCGCATCATTGAACTTAATTCTGGATTTCGATTTGATTGAATCGGCTGCTGCACAACGTGCACCGAAAGCCTATGAATGGTTATGTGGTATCGCTTTATTGGCAACATTGGTATGGATGTACTATTCATTCTTACGTTTATTGAGCTTGTTGCAAGGTGATGATTAATCATTCCCTTTATATCGATTGATAGATTTGAAAAGGCGCACTCGATTCGGTGCGCTTTTTTTATGTTTTTAGTAAACTTTTAAAAAAAGATGCATTATGCAATTTAGTTATGGGTCAAGACTTGGCATTATGCTTACAAAATTGATCAGGTGAGAATTTCATGGCACAAGGACTATTGGCAGGTAAACGCTTTTTAATCGCGGGAATTGCAAGTAAATTATCCATTGCATTTGGTATTGCTCAGGCATTACATCGTGAAGGTGCAGAACTCGCATTTACTTATCCAAACGATAAACTAAAAAAACGTGTAGATGATTTTGCAGAACAATTCGGTTCTACTTTAGTTTTCCCTTGTGATGTTGCTGTGGATGCTGAAATTGACCATGCATTTGCTGAATTAGCAAAGCATTGGGATGGTTTGGATGGTGTTGTACATTCCATCGGCTTTGCACCTGCGCATACACTTGATGGTGATTTCACGGACGTCACAGATCGTGAAGGTTTTAAAATTGCTCATGACATCAGCGCTTATAGTTTTGTTGCTATGGCACGTGCAGCAAAACCTTTATTGTTGGCTCGCCAAGGCTGTTTATTGACTTTAACTTACCAAGGTTCAGAGTCTGTTATGCCAAACTATAATGTTATGGGTATGGCGAAAGCATCTTTGGAAGCAGGTGTGCGTTATTTAGCATCAAGCTTAGGTGCTGAGGGTATTCGTGTAAATGCAATTTCAGCAGGTCCAATCCGTACTTTAGCGGCATCTGGGATTAAATCTTTCCGTAAAATGTTAGATGCCAATGAAAAAATTGCACCGTTAAAACGTAATGTTACGATTGAAGACGTTGGTAATGCAGCCTTATTCCTATGCTCACCTTGGGCAAATGGGATCACTGGTGAAATTCTATATGTCGATGCTGGTTTTAATACGGTCGGTATGAGCCAATCAATGATGGATAGCGAATAAAGTTAAGTTTATTTAACTGGTTGAATTCAAAATATAAACCTCAATATTTAAACGTGAATATTGAGGTTTTTTTACAAATTTTAAAAAATTAACCGATCAATAAACTAGGATTCAATCGTTTTTTTTGATTAAATATTCATAAATATTAATATTATTTTAAGTTTGATAAAAAAATGAATTTTGCCAATATATTTTCGGCTCTGCAACACCTTGGATTGACTGCGCAAAAACGAGCCTTGCATATCCAATTTAGCAATCCTGATTTGACTGCTCAAGTCTTCTTACAACGTATCGATGGACAACATGGTTTAAACCAAGGTGTGTCTGTTGAACTGATTTGCCTTGCCACTTCAGCAACGATTCCCCTTAAACAATTCATCGGTAGCCAAGTGGCCATTGATCAAGTCACAGATCATGGGCAACTGTTTCGTAGCACAGGAGTGATTACTGAGGCCGCACAAGGGCAGAGTGATGGCGCACTAACGCTATATAAACTCAAACTCGAAGATGCCACTTCACTGTGGCATAAACGCCGTAACAGCCGAGTGTTTATGAATAAGTCGGTTGTGCAAGTCATAGAAACGCTGTTTAAAGAATGGCAAGACAAAAGCCCACTCTTTGCATCGAGTCTAAGTCTCGATAAAAGTGGTCTTAAAAAAGATTACGATATCCGACCATTCATTATGCAGAGTAACGAAAGCGACTATGCATTTTTAAGCCGCTTGATGCGCAGTGAAGGGATCAACTGGTTGATTGATGAAGCACAATTGATTGTACCTAGTTCTGCGACTCAAATTCAGCCGCAAAAACTGCGCTTGGTGGATGATAACAGTGAATACAAAGCACTAGAACGAAGAAAGATCCGCTTCCATCGCAGCAGTGCCACAGAGCAACAAGACAGCATCACCAGCTTTATCGGGCAACGTAGCTTACAACCCACTGCTGTCCACGTACAACGCTGGCAAGCAGATGTGTTAGAACAAGAAGAGGGTGCAGGCAGTGTTCAAAGCAAACACCAACACAGTCAAAACCAAAACAATGCCAGTCTCGGTTTAGAACAAACTTGGCATATTAGTCCAGCATGGATTCAAGACCTGAATGGTGAAGATCAAGCAACCGCGTCAAATAACAATCAGATTGAAAAGATCAACCAAAACCTCAGTCATTACTATGATGCTCAATCCAAGCAATTTGTTGCCAACTCCACTGTACGTGATGCGCAAGTAGGTTACTGGTTTGAATTGAATGAACACCCAGAAATAGACCAACACAGTTGCTCAGACAAAGAATTTCTGATCACGTCAAAGACATTCTATAACCAGAACAACTTACCCAAAGATCTGAGTGAACAAATCAATCGCTTGCTCCAACAAAGCAACTGGGTAAATGAAAATAAAGCAGACAACAGCAACAGTGATGAACGCCAAGCCAATCAATTGGTGCTACAACGCCGTAATATCACCACTGTTCCTGAATACCACCCACTACAACACCGTCCAAGTACCCATCCACAACGTGCCAAAGTGGTTGGGCCAAGTGGAGAGGAAATTCATGTCGATGAATGGGGACGTATTAAAGTTCGCTTCCTATTTACCCGCAATGAAGATCATAGTCATGATGGTGGTGCAGGGAGCAATGACAACGACACTGATTCCGCTTGGGTGGATGTACTGACCCCGTGGGCAGGTGAAGGCTATGGTGCGCGGTTCTTACCGAGGATTGGTGAGATTGTCGTGATAGATTTCTTTGATGGCAATATCGATCGACCATTTGTGGTGGGGCGTATCCATGAAGCGCAACGAAGTCCAACGAAATTTGATGACAAAGGCCAATTACCTGACACCAAAAAACTGGCAGGGATCAAAAGTCGGGAAGTTAAAGGCAGTGGCTATGGTCAGCTTAGATTTGACGATACCACAGAGCAAATCAGCAGCCAGCTACAAAGCAGTCACGGCACGAGTCAACTTAACCTTGGTAATCTAAGTCATCCTAAAGAAACCGAGACCAGTGAAGGACGAGGTGAAGGCTTTGAACTAAGAACAGATCAATGGGGAGCAGTGCGTGCAGGGCAAGGTCTACTACTGAGTACACATGCTCAAGATTCGGCCTCAGGTAACCATCTCGATGCAACAGCAGCGAAAAGTCAGTTAGAAAGCAGTCTAAATAATTCTAAAGCCTTAAGTGAAGTTGCCAAGAATCAGCAAATTGATCCTTTGGAAGTGTTGGAAAGAATAAAAGGATTTATTAATACACTAGACCAACAAGATCCGAAAAAAGCAGATGCATTTAAGTCTGCGGTGATGATGTTGGCTTCACCTAATTCGATTGCACTTGCCAGTAACGAAGATATTCATCTTTCAGCAGATGGGCAAATCAGTCATACCGCAGGCGACAGTATCAACCTAAGTACACAAAAGGCTTTGATTGGGCATGCCAGTGCTAAGATCAGTCTTTTTGCGGCACAGGAAGGGGCAAGGTTGTTTGCAGGGAAAGGTAAAGTTGAACTTCAAGCTCAAGATGGTGGTGCAGATGTGATTGCACGCAAAGGGATTCAAATCATTTCGACCGAAGACGCGGTTTATATCATTAGTCCGAAAGAGATTAAGTTGATTGGTGATGGTTCTGAATTAAAGATTAATGGTTCAGGGGTATTTTCAACTACAGGTGGTTTGTTTCAGGTGAAGTCGGGGCAACAGAAGTTTACCAGTGGTGCGAAGATTAATTCAGACATTCCTCAGCTTCCTATTTGTGAAATGCGTGTTTCTGGTGCTGCGGCAAAAGGTGATGCTTCTGTGGAGCTTTCATAATGTTATTAGAGCCTATACATCCAAAAGAGGTGATTGAGTATGATTACGTCATTATTGACCCGAATCTAAATGCGCAATATTTTTATGAAGTGGAAGCTCAACTTAAGTCTTTAGCACCTGATTATGCGAAGAATGTACAGCATGTTTTTCCGTATTTATTGCGTTTAAATTCAGTCGGTGCTTCGCTTGTTGATGAAATAAAGCAACATGATCAAAATCAGATCAAAGCGGGGCTTTCACCTTTTTTTCTAATGACGTTTAAAAGTGTTCCAACTCGAGAACCTGATATTGTTAATCACTTAAAACAAAATTTAGTCTATGAAGTAGGCACTAAGAAGTATTTGTATCGGTTTTTTGATCCGAAAATTTGGATGCTACTCAATTATTTTGAGAGTCAGGATTTTTTATGGATCAATAAATATTTTAAAAATATTGAATTTAATTTCTTAAATGAAACATTGTGCTTTGACGCTGGATCTGAGGGGGATTTTATTCAACAGCCTGATCATGATTTATTGGAAAAAATCAGTGTAAACAACAGAGTATTTGAAAAGTTAAAATTCAAGACTGACGACCTGCCAGCATACTTTTTAAAAGTTAGTCAGATTTTTAATTATGCAGACTTAATAAAAAATAAAGGGATTTTGACCAAGGATGATGCTGTAGCATCCATTTTTCATGCAGATTTAATCGGTGAAAGCTTTCTTGAAACCCACTTTTTTCAACGTTTAACAGAAAGTCCCAAAGGCTATGAACAGGCAAGCAAACAGCTTTCAACGTCTGAGTGGGATGATTTTTTTAAAAAACAAAATATTGATGATGAAAATTTAAAAAATAAGGTGATGTATGACTACTGATAATCAAGAATATCCTTGTGATTTTTGTAAGAGAGATGAAGGGCTACAGTTATTATTGGCTAGATATGTTGTTGTAACAAAAAAGGGAACTTATCCAGGAAATACTCAAAATGATACGATTTTGTCAACTTATAAAAAAAATGATCCTGAATTACAAGATATAAGTGATGAAAAGAAGAAAATAAATAGCGAACTTGAATTTCGTAAAAAAAGGAATGATTTTTATAAAGCGCGAGGGACTTATATTGAAGGTAGTGGTAAACCAAAACCTACCGAACCACTCCGAACAATAACAGTTTCAGCAAGTCGGAGCGCTAAATCTTGTTTTGAAAGTATTAATAGTATAGTTCCTTCAGAAGGATATGCTTATGGACTTACTACTTTAAGAGCTGGATATTTATATGTATTTATGAAACATATGGATAAGTGGCATGAATATGAAATATCTCAACAGGGCTTTTTAAAAAGAATTGATAATAATGATTATTTCTCTGAAACGATCAGCAACTCACAAAGTAAAGAACCTTGTAGTAAAACAGTTCATCGTGCAAGAGCGCTCATGATTACAATCCCAAAGGCCTCTGAAGCAACTGAAATTTATATGAAATATTCAGAAGTAAAATGGAGTAAAGATAAAAAGGTTGAGAACAAAAATAAATACAAAAAAAATATGAATGTATTCAATGTAAAAGCATATTTAAATGGTATGGGGAATGATGATCGTCAATTTCCCATCACAGAGCAAAACTTAAACTTAATAAAAAATTACAATTTAGAGCAATATGTATTTTTAGATTCTAATAAGTCTAGCGCATATCTTCAAACCCCGTGGACTTTGAGTAATGTATCAACTAATTTTGAAAATCATTATAATCAGATCTTTGATTATTTGAGTTTTAAGATTTGCTCATCAGAAGCTATTGATAATGATGAAGATTCATCAGTAATTAATAAGTATGATAATTATGAAGTAACAGAATTAAAAGATATTTTATCTGATAATAAAAAAACGAGATTATTTACAGGTGCAATTTTTTGTTTGGATGATTATGTCGGTATAATTCAAGATATTGCTTCTAATGCACTATCTGTATTGGAAGATACTTCAGTATATACAGATCAAGAAAAAACTTTACTTGACGTTGAAGGACTTAAATTAGCATTTGGAATAAATAAAGATATTTATTTTACAGAAGCTGAAAAAGCTGAAATTAATAAAGATCCTATTTTTTTAGATCCTTCTGAGCAATTATCGAATGAATTTGGAAAATATCTAAAAGAACAAATGCAGAAGAAAAAAACACCTGAACAGATCGCAGAAGAAGAAATTAGAGATAAAGCAAATCAACAAAAATATAAACTACAAGATTGGAATAAAAACTATCAAAGCTGTTTAAATGATAAAATTTACTCAGATGCAATTAAATCAAAAAATGAAAAAGATGATCAGAAATCTAAAAAAATTGATTCATTGGATGAGTGGGCATTAAAATTATTTATAAATAATATTATAAATGAACACTATTTTTATGTTACAGAAAGAGATAATCCAAAATCTTTGTCAGGTAATTATGAGTTGAGTTCCTCTATTCTTGAGTTTTGTAAAGCTTTACCTAAATGTTTAGACTATTTTGTAAAACAGCTTTACTTAATTTCAGATAATAAAAGTTTGATTTCTGATACATTATGCTGTAGTTCTTCTGATATTAAAAATAGTGTATCAAGCTATATTAACTACTCAAACTTATCTACAATTCCATGGGGAGATTTAATTTCTCGCACGAATTCAGTAATTTCATCATTGAATTCTTTTGAAATAGCATATTTACAAAGTTCAATAAGTCAGTTTGTTTTGCATTTATCTCCTGTCGCTATGCGTGGAATCGAACTTCATCCTAATCAATTGAATCCTCTCACCATAATGCTAGGAGGCTACACGCAAGCACCAGTTAAGGAAGGAATTATTCAGGCGAAAAATGTTTCTCAATTCAATAATAAACTCGCTGACTTATTGATTGCATATTATAAAGATACATTTGGAGCAGATGTTAAGATCAGTAGAGATAGTATGCTTAGTAAAATAGCCAATGATCCACTTTGGAATGCTTCTCGGGAAAAATTAAGAATTAATTTGCCTTATCTTGATGTTAGCACTCAAAATTTACCTAGAGAAAAAGCACATTTTATTAATACTATATCCAGCATGTTATTGGGGAATTATTCAAGTGATGCTGTTCCAAATGAAGTAAATACCTCTAATAAGCTTAAAATCGAAACAGAAATTCCCGTAAACGTATTTACAGATAAAAAAATATCATTTGAGCATCTGGTTGCTACAGGAAACTTCGTTTTCCAGTCACTTGCCATGTATACAGTTTGGACTGATCAAAATTTAAGTGGTTCAGAAAAGGGTGGCCGTAAAGCTGCTTCTTTAGTTGGTGTAGGGATGGCATTAGTAGAAGGTACATCTATGATGCTTAGTAAATATTTTGAAAGAAAGATAGCTGTAGGACCCTTACAAAATACTAAGCTAATTTCATTCTCAAAAGACTTAGCCAATGCTACAACTATGAAGCATTTGGGTTGGCGAACATTAGGTACATTAGTAGGTGCTGTTTTTGGTGTATTCGATATGATTAATGGGTGGAATAGTTTTAAAAGTGGAGAACGAACTTATGGTTCATTTCTATTTTTAAGTGGATTAACAATGGTTGGTTCATCACTATTTATTATGCTTGGTTTGGCAACCCATCCAATAGGATTAATACTATTAGCATTAAGTATTGGTTTTGCAATTTATGCGCTTTATAAAAGAGAAAAAGAATTACAAAAATGGTTGCGGAAAAGTTTTTTGGGAAATCCTAACGAAGGGATGGTTTCTTTTGGAAAATATGAAACACAACTATCAGCTCTAAATGGACTATTTAAATGAAAAACCCATGGTATTTTGTTTCTCGTACTAAAGTGGAAGAAAGAGTAAAAAAGTATCAAATTTTTAAGCTAGATACTTTTGAACTCAAACGTGTGATCAATCATAACTTTTCTGTTATTCAGATGAATTCTAACTTTATTGAATTAACAAATAGAAATTACGTATGGAAAGGAAAGAAATTAATTTTTTTATCTTTTTTTGGTATTCCTTTTGTCCTATTAGTTTTATTCGGTGGTTATCTATTTTTAAAAGATGGTATTGGTGATTTATTAGGTTTTTTAATTTCATTGATATTTGTTTTTCTTATTTCATTATATATGCTTTTAACTATGTTAATTCCTTTCTTAAAAATTGACTTTTTAAAGCCCCTTTATTTACCAGTCGTAATAAATAGACAAAAAAAGACCATGACCGTATGTTCCGATGGGAACAGCACCTCTCAGTTTTTATTAGACGATTTGTATTTTGATATCGTTCAATCACAAGGTGTAGTGGGACTACCGCTACATGAGTTACATGCCTATGTACTTGATGGTGAAGTGATAAAACATGATATACAGTTAGGGACACCGAATATTCATAAAGATCATATAGAAGGTTTTTTACTATTTATTAAAACTTATGTAGAACAAGGTCCGGAACCACTATATTACAGAAAAGGAATAGATGATCCTGAGCAAGAAGTTCTGAGTAAATTAACTTATTGCTATGATATTCAAGAGAAAAATGAACCATTCAGTCAAAGCTGGCAAACCGTATTTATTAATCATTTTCAGACGCCATTATTTGCAATTTTTTTCGCTATACCTGAGTTTTTTAGATTCTTTGGGCGACGAATTACAGTTGTTTTTTCAAAACCATTTTACTGGAGTGAACAGCTTAAAAAAGATAATTCCGTAGATGAAAATGATCCATATATTGTGACAGCAAAAGACAATTTGAAATTTGGTTTTTTTAGTGTGAAAGACAAATGATAAAGCGCGCAAGCGCTTTGATCTCTAAAAATAAAATTATATTTTTTGTGAGCATAATATTTGGAAGCATCAGTAAAATGGGTACATGATGAAAAGTAAAATTAAAGAGCATTCGTTTGGTTATGATGTTTTTAAAGAAAATATACCTTTTTCTAGATTAGATGAAGGTGATGTACTTTTATCTCCCTATGATGAATTTAAACGCAATCATAACTGGTCTTTTCTAAGGATGAATAATAATTATATAGAGCTTATAGATCAATCTTATGCGAGGTTAGGAAAAGGAATCAGTCTTTTAGTATTATGTTCTCCTATATTATTTTTAATATTTTATATTCTATATTTATATTTTTCACTTGGTGGGAGTTCTAAAGAGTCTATTTCTTTTTCAATATTTGTCGTAATTTCAGGGTTGATTATCTTTTTTTTACCACTCTATGCATTTTTAGACCCTTTTTTTAAATATGACTACAACAAGGCAGTTTGTAAACCAATTTTATTCAACCGAAAAACAGGCAAGGTGTTTTTTTATTTAACTGAAGCTGAGTATATCGAACGAGATTGGAAAGATGTTGTTTATGTGATGGGGAATAGCTTTGGTCTTTCAGGCGCACCTTTAAGAGAACTGAGAGCACATATTGTTGAAGATGGTCTGTTAAAACATACTTTTGTCATTGGCTTTCCGATGATGGGTATATTCCGTACACAGGGTTTATGGTCATTTATATGCCATTTTATGCATAAAGGACCAGCAGAATTATATCCAAAGCCTAATCCGATGTATGGAACAATAGACCCGTTTACGCAATTAACGTTTTGCCAACAGGTCATTGGAGCAAAAGAAAGTTATCGAGATACATGGAAGTCATTTCGAATCATTTATCATGATAACTGGGTTCCTGCGTTATTTTCCTTCCCTTTTGATCTTGGTAATTTTATTGCAAGACGAATATTGCTCAATATAAAGCCTCTACCTATATGGCATAAAGAGGTTATCCTTAAAAATAAAATGGAACAACAACGCCCAGAGGAAATTAGCTTTAAAGACAACTTTGAATTTAGTATGTTTGAGATGAAAGATAAATGATAAAGCGCTACAGCGCTTTGATTTTTAATGATTAAAATGAAAATTATATTTTTTTGAGCTTAATATTTGGAAGTATAAGTAAACATGGTTGCATAATGAAAAGTAAAATTAAAAAACATTCGTTTGGTTATGATGTTTTTAAAGAAAATATACCTTTTTCCAAATTAGATAAAGGTGATGTACTTTTATCTCCCTATGATGAATTCAAACGTAATCATAACTGGTCTTTTCTAAGCATGAATGATGATTATATTGAACTTATAGATCAATCTTATGCGAGGTTAGGAAAAGGAATAAGTCTTTTAGTTTTTATATCACCTTTAATATTTTTTATAATTGGTTGCTTGGTCTACATGTTGGTTAAACCATTTTATAATGAAGGTGTTTTCTTATATATATTTATTGTATTTATTTATTTATTCTTATTGTTTTTTACATTATATGGTTTTTTGAGTCCATACTTTAAGCATGATCATAAAAAATCTATTTGTAAACCGATTTTATTTAACCGAAAAACAGGCAAAGTATTTTTTTATTTAACTGATGCTGAGTATATAGAACGAGATTGGAAAGATGTTGTTTATGTGATGGGTACAAGCTTTGGGCTTTCTGGATTTACCTTAAGAGAACTTAGAGCGCATATTGTTGAACATGGTCTGTTAAAACATAGTTTTGTCATTGGCTTTCCTATGATTGGTTGGAGTAATACCCAAGGCTTATGGTCATTTATTTGTCATTTTATGCATAAAGGACCAGAAGAATTGTATCCCAAGCCTAATCCGATGTATGGAACGATAGACCCTTTTACTCAATTGACATTTTGTCAGCAGGTCAGTGGTGCAAAAGAAAGTTATCGAGATACATGGAAGTCATTTCGAATCATTTATCATGATAACTGGGTTCCTGCTTTATTTTCCTATCCTTTTGACGTGTGTAATTTTATTGCAAGACGAATATTGCTTAATATAAAGCCTCTACCTATATGGCATAAAGAGGTCATCCTTAAAAATAAAATGGAAAAAGAACGACCAGAGGAAATTAGCTTTAAAGACAACTTTGAATTTAGTATGTTTGAGATGAAAGATAAATGAAAAATCCATGGTATTTCGTTCCTCGTACAAAAGTTGGAGAAAGTGTAAAGAAGTATCAACTCTTTAAACTCGATACTTTTGAACTCAAACGTGTGATCAATCATAACTTTTCTGTTATTCAGATGAATTCGACATTTATAGAATTTATTAATAAAGAGTATATTTGGATTGGAAAGTCATTTATTTATTCTTTATTAATGGGTATCCCCGTACTTGTAATGAGTATTTTCTTTATATATTTGATTTTTTTTGATTATGGTGAAATAGATTATATTATGTGGTTTGGAGCCATATCTATTTTTATTGCAAGCTTATATATTCTTCTAACGATGCTTCAGCCATTGATAAGGAGTGAACTCCTTAAACCTCTATACAACTCTATAATTCTAAATAGGAAGAACAAAGAAATAACTTTCAGTAAAAGTAATGAAATCCTGCAATTAAAATTAAGTGATCTTTATTTTGATATCGTTCAATCACAAGGTGTAGTGGGGCTACCGCTATATGAGTTACATGCCTATATACTTGATGGTGAAGTGATAAAACATGATATACAGTTGGGTACACCCAATATTCATAAAGACTATATAGAAGGCTTTTTACTATTTATAAAAACTTATGTAGAACAGGGGCCTGAACCACTGTACTACAGAAAAGGGATAGATGATCCTGAGCAAGATTATAAAAGTAAATTAACATATTGTTATGATATTCAAGAGAAAAAAGAATCCTTTAAGCAAAGTTGGCAAACCGTGTTTATCAATCATTTTCAGACACCACTCTATGCGCTTATTTTTGCCATACCTGAATTTATTCGGTTCTTTGGACGACGAATCACAGTTCTTTTTTCAAAACCATTTTATTGGAGTGAACAGCTTAAAAAAGATAATTCCGTAGATGAAAATGATCCATATATAGTGAGAGCAAAAGACAATTTAAAATTTGGTTTCTTTAGCGTGAAAGATAAATAAAAAGATTAAAATTAATTTTTATCTTTAATTATATTAATGGGTTAAATATGATAAATGGCAATTTGCAATACCCAGCTTATAAGAATAGTAGGGTATTGACCCAAAAAGAAAACATAGCATGAAAAAAAAGCCCCTCAGGGCTTTCTTATCTCAACACATTCTTAAGGTAATTGCTTAATCGGACTACCACCCAAAGCTTGCATCAAAGTGACATAAGCATTGTATTGGCTTTGCTTTGCTTGGACTAAAGACAAAAGAGCACTACGCGTGGTTTCTTGAGCATCCAAAACATTTTTTAAAGCAATTGCACCATTACGGTAACGTACATTGGTTAAACGTTCTGTTTTTTCCGCAAGTTCCAAGTTCTTTTGTTGAAAGGCGACTTGTTTATCTAGCTCAGTACGATTCGACAATGCATTTTCAGTATCCGCAAAAGCTTGGTACAAGGTATTGCGATATTGAACAATGGCTTTTTCATAGTCCAGTTCACTGATCTTTAAATTCTTTTGCATATCATTATATTGTAAAAACGGCAGGCTTAAGCTTGCGCCTAAAGTCAGTGCAGGATTTTTCAATAAATTTGTCAATGATGTGCTGGTTGAACCTAAATTCCCCGTCAAACTGATTGAAGGATAATAGCTGGCTTTGGTGGCATCTTTGGTCGCCAAAGATTCACGTAAACGCAATTCGGCTGCTTTTAAATCAGGACGGCGCGACAAAATATCTGCCGGTAAACCCGCTGAGATATTGGGCAGACTGATCTGCGGTAATTGCTGTGGTTCTTGAATATTTAACTGTTGCACAGGTATTTGTAATAACACTGCCAAAGCGGTACGTGTTTCAACACGTTGCTGTTCAATTTGGCTTAAACTGGCTTTTTGGCTTTGTACCGATTGCTCAGCTTGGGTCAAATCTAGTCCTGAAACAGCGCCAGCACGATATTGAGTACGCACCAATTCAAAGGTTTTTTGAGTAGCAGCTAGGCTTTGTTGGGCAGAGCTATAGCGTTCATTTAAATAACCCAATTGCCAATATAAATTTGCGGTTGTGGCAATTAAGGTCTGCCCAGTCGCTTGTAAGTCTTGTTCAGTGGCTAAAGATTCCCACTTCGATGCTTCAGTTTGACGTGCTAATTTTCCAAACAAATCCACTTCATAACTGACACCCGCACTGAGAGATACACCCTTGGCAGCATCATCACCTGAATGAAGGTCAAAGCTATGTCCCGTAGATACCCCTGAATTAACACGAGGACCTTGTTGGTCACGCGCTAAGCCAGCTCTTAAACGGGCTGTTTGTAAGTTAATCCCTGCAACAGCCAAATCAGCATTACGTTGAATTACTTGATTGACCAGTTGATTTAACTGAGCATCACCAAATAAGGTCCACCACTGATCTGCATATAAATCTGCCTGTACGTGTTTAGATTTTGCATTGTCATAAACAAAACCATTTGGAATTTGCACAGCAGGGGCCTCGTATGGGGTTTTAACCACAGCCGCACAACCGACCAATGAACTCCCAAGAATCAAGGCACTTGCAAGTTTGCTTAAATTCATTTGCATTAATAATTTCCTTATTCTTCGGTTATTCACGCGAAAGTGCATCAACAGGATTGAGCTGTGCTGCATTGCGAGCTGGGATAAATCCAAATACCACACCAATCAAGGTTGAACATACAAATGCCGCAATGATTGAGGTGCTTGAATACGCCATTTGGAAACTGCCTTTCGCAATATGTCCAATTAACTGTCCAATGCCTAAAGAGAGCAGGACCCCTAAGATACCGCCCAAAATACATACCAAAACAGCTTCGATCAGGAACTGTTGCAGAATGTCACTTTGCCGAGCACCTACAGCCATACGCACACCGATTTCTTGGGTACGCTCGGTCACCGACACCAACATGATGTTCATTACCCCAATACCACCGACAACCAATGAAATCACCGCAATAGCTGAAACCAGTAAAGTCATAGTTTGTGTGGTCTGTTCAATGGTTTGACGAATACTGTCAGAGTTTTGAGTAAAGACATCTTGTGCGCCATGACGTTGTTCCAACAAACTTAAAATGGCATTTTCAGCAACCGCAGTTGGATATTCATCTTTAATACGCACGATGATGCTACGGACATTGGATTGTCCTAACATTCGGCTCATGACGGTTGAATAAGGCAGATAAACATTGAGACTGTCTGAGTTGCCCATAAAGCCTTGCTGTGCATCAATCACACCAATGATTCGGCTTGGAACACTCCCCAATAACAGCACTTGCCCTACAGGGTTAGTGCCATCTGCAAAGAAAGTCTTTTCAGTATTGGCATCAATCACCACATCCTGCGCTCGCCCAGTGATACTGTTTTTATCAAAAGCTTGCCCAGATTTAAAGGTCATGCCACGCACATAGAAGAAATCCGCACTGACACCATTGACGGTTGCTGAAGCTTCAGTGTCTTTAAAACGTGCTGTTACGCTACTATTGACTGTTGGACTGACTGCTTCGACATACGGTTGCTCTGAGAGTGCGTCAGCATCTGCTGGAACCAAGGTTTTAAACTGTGCTGTTTTCGAGTTGTCGCCAAAGCCACGTCCCTGAAAGACGGTAATGGTATTGGTACCTAAACTGCTGATGTTATCAAGAATTTGCTTTTGTGAGCCATTACCTAAAGCCACCACCGAAACCACAGATGCGATCCCGATAATAATACCCAGCATGGTTAAAAAGGTACGCATACGGTGGGCATTCATTGCCAGCAATGCCATACGGAAGGCTTCTGCAAAACGATCTAATGCAGAACGCCATTTAGATGACTTTTTACGATTCGACTTAGGTTCTGGATCGACAACAACATCAATCTCATCATCATGTTCGGGAACATTTGGCTTATCCGCGATGATGTTACCATCACTGATTTCAATGATACGTGTCGCATTTTTTGCTACATTCATATCATGGGTAACCAGAATAATGGTATGACCTTTGGCATTGAGCTCACGCAAAATACGCATAACCTCAACACCACTGTGCTTATCTAGTGCACCAGTGGGTTCATCCGCAAGGATGACATCACCACCATTCATCAAAGCACGTGCAATCGAAACCCGCTGTTGTTGTCCACCCGAAAGCTGATTTGGACGGTTTTCAGTTTTTTCACCGAGTCCTAAGTCAGTCAAGATTTCATGTGAACGCTTTTGACGCACACTCGGATCCATACCAGCATAAATCGCTGGAACTTCAACGTTTCCTGCGGCATTTAAATCACCCAGTAAGTGATAACGCTGGAAAATAAAGCCAAAATATTCACGACGTAATTGCGCGAGTTCATCGGGTTCAAGTTGACCTGTTTCACGTCCATTGACTTGATAACTGCCTGATGTGGGTTGATCAAGACAGCCCAAGATATTCATCAATGTCGATTTACCCGAACCAGATTGCCCTACAATAGCAACCAGTTCACCGGGGTAAATTTTAAGGTTAATACTCTTTAAAATCTGAATAGTGGATTCACCCGCAGGGAACTCACGAATCAGATTACTGACCTCAAGTAGAGGTTTGATCTGATGATTGTTCTGATCCATGCTTAGAGTCTCATTGGGCCACTGTTTTTATTGCTTCGTTTTGCAGAGTCATTGGATGTATCTGAACCATCTGCTAGTACAACTTGATCACCTTCATTGAGGCCGCGCAGCACTTGGGCGGTTACACGGTTATTTAAACCAATTAAAACTTGTTTACGTTGAGCACTACCATCCGCCTGTAAAACACGAACAATCGAAACCGAAGCTTTACCTTGATCAATCAAAGTCTTTTCATCTGCTGTGAGTTCAAGGCGTTCTGGTCGATCAGCAGCATTTTGTCCATTTTTATTTGCTTGACCTTGAGGTGCAGATGCTGAACGAGTTGAATTTGCAGCAGATGCGCCATTTGCGGATTTATTGGCACGTTGTGGGCGGTTTGAAGACTGTAATGCCGCAGCAGGAACAGTCAGTGCATTTTTGGCTTCAGCCAAAATGATATACACCTGTGCGGTCATATCAATTCGGAGTTTACCGTCATCGTTTGGTACATCGAATAGGGCATTATAATAAATCGCTGTACTTGATGATGAGGAAGATGAATTGCTTGATGTTTCAGTATTAATTGATTCTGGTGCAGGCTCTACTTGACGCAGTGTTGCATAGCGTTTTTTCTCACTGTCACCCAGTGTGGTGAAATAAACTTTTTGACCTTCTTGAACTTTCATGACATCTGCTTCAGACACTTGTGCCTTGATGGTCATAGTGTCCAATTTTGCAAGTTTCACAATAGTTGGTGCACTTTGGTTGGCGTTTACCGTTTGACCTTCTTCGGTCACAATGGCTACCACGGTACCATCCATAGGAGCAACAATACGGGTATAACCTAAGTTTTCTTGTGATGTTGCAAGTGTAAGCTTGGATTGTTCAATTTGTGCATCCATCGAAGCAATATCAGCTTGTGCTGTTTTAAATGCCGCTAAGGCACTGTCATAATCTGCTTTAGAGGTTGCATCTTGTGCAAACATATTTTTTTGGCGGTTATATTCTGCCTCAGCTTTGGCTAAAGTCGCCTGTTTGGTTGTCAACTGAGCCTGTTGATTTTTAATATTGGCTTCAGCCGTTTTTAAATCGTTGCTTTGACGCACTGAATCAATTTGTGCAATCAGTTGACCTTGTTTAACTTGGTCACCCAGCTTGACGTACATTTTTTTAACTTGACCTGAAACCTGCGCACCAACGCTCACCATCTTGGTTGCTTCTAAATCACCTGTTGCAAGAACTGCATCTTCAATATCACCACGTGTGACTTCTGAGGTTATATACTGCGGTTGTGTATTTTTAGGCTTTAATACGTACCATGCGATTGCGGCAATGATGGCAAGACAAACCGCTATAAGAATGGCTTTGGCTGGTTTTATTTTTGGCATAGCGATAATTGGGCTGAGAGAAAAATTGATCAAATTATAATGATTAAATAAGGATAAAGCGTGAATTTTTTAAAATAAATGGAAATGAGAATTATTCTGTATAATATCTATCTAAGCATTGATAAATAAAGTTTTTCCACACAACTCAGCAATACATTGTTGAATGATATGTTCTGGACTTTCTTTGCTGAGTCCTTTGATTGCAGCATCTACACGCAATAAAAGTTGTGGCCAAGTTAAAAATGAATGTGGATTTAAGCGTCTAAGTGCTTGTTGATACAATGAAATCTTGGTTTTCCAAATGCCGAGCTGTAAGGCATTTTGTGGTTGTTCATACAACTGCATCAAAAGACGCATTTCTTTACTAATTGTCCATAAAATTAAACTGTTGGGTTCGCCTGACTCCACAAGATATTGGAAAATTTTAATCGAAAGTGCCAAGTTTCCAGCAATCAATGCATCACTTAAATCAAAGGTGCTATAACGTGATTGATCCTGTAAACATTCTTGTAAATGTTCAATTGAAATCTGTTTTTGATCTGGGAAGGTATCGGCAACACGCATCAGGCTGTTTTTGGCAGCCAAAAGATTATGTTCATGATGTTGTTCAAGCCAGATCCAGGCATCTTGATTTAATTGGACACCGAGCTGATCTGCTTCGATTGACAATATTCGTTGACGGTCTTGCGGGTAATTTGCGGTTAAAGCAATCACAACACCATTGGCTTCAACTGTTTGAAAGAAACTTGACTTTAGACTACTTGAGTCTTGTTTGGGCATAATGATCACAAGCAAGTTGTGTTCATTATGTTGAATATAGTGTTTGAGTTGTTTGAGTCCATTGGCATCGGGTTTGATATTACCATGGACTTCAAGTGCCAGATTTTGAGAAAATAAAGATAAGCTATTCAAAGCATTAAAGACATTTTTCCAGTCGGAAACGCTATTGAGATCATAGCGTTGTCTTTCTACTTCATGTTTTGCCCAGCTTTTTCTTAAAACATCGAGTAGGTTTTGTTCTAGAAGTGGTTCTTGACCATGTAAAATCCAAACACCTCGCGCTTCATCAACACGTTTAAGGGCTTGTAAATAGTCAAGTTTCATAGAATTATTGCGCTACAGGTTGGTTCGAAAGAGTACGTGCTTTAGGTAAGCGGTTGGCTGCAATTTGACGCGACATTTGTTGTGCAATGTCATCAATCAAAATTTGGCTCAGATATTTATATTGTTGATCATCTGTGTTGACCGTTGCAACATCATATTGATAACTACGAGATGCATTTAAGGTTCGAGGTTCAGTAATCGGATTCCCTTGTTTATCTTCAATCTGGAAAGTAACACTTAGACGGAGTAGTGTTTCTACCAATTTACCATTTAACTCATGACGAACGGGTTTGTAGTCTAATACTCGTAATACATAAGCATCACTTGAATTACTCAGTTGGACACCTGTCGCGGTTAAATAAACACTGAGTTTCTTTTCAAGATCTTCAGTATTCGCTGGTAACACCAGTTGTAATTTGGTGTAAACCAAAGGCGTTGCTTGGGCATTGGTGCCCTTTAAATGAAAGCCACAACCTACTAAGCCCGCACTCAGACCCAAAGTTAATACAACTGCAGCAACACGTTGAACTAAATGCATGCTTTGTCCTCATGAAATTCCATTGGATATGGAATATTTAATCTTTATAAATTCACGCCATTTTAGAATCAAAGCCCGTTGAATGACAACGGGCTTTGTTTGGGTTTTGTTTATTGCATTTAGTCCCCCTCTTTTTAAAGAGGGGTTAGGGGAGATTTTTTTCATAAAATCCCTCCAAACCTCCCTTTTAGAAAGGGAGGCTTAAAAGCTTTTTAAACCACCAAATTCACAAGTTTATTTGGAACCACAATTTCTTTCTTGGTTGGCCCCGTTAAGAATTGTTGAACCTCAGGCAATGCTTTAGCCAATGCCAATAATTCATCTTTCGATGCATCAACAGAGACTTCTAACTTGCCACGAAGCTTACCATTGACTTGAACTACGATGGTTTGTGTATTACGTGTTAATGCAGACTCATCAACCGTAGGGAACAGTACCGAAGTTAAATCGATATCAAACTTAGTCAATAAGGTCTGACTTAAGTGTGGTGCAAATGGTGCAAGTAAAGTCAGTAAAGTGGTAATTGCTTCACGTGCTACAGCAACATCGTTGTCATCTTTTGCTTCAAACTTATTGCTGGCATTGAGCAATTCCATCAAAGCTGCAATCGCAGTATTGAATGCATGACGACGTTCGATGTCATCACCCACTTTTTGAATCGTTTCATGAGTTTTACGACGTAGATCTTGCGCTTCAGTAGAAAGTTTCGAAGCATCAATTGCTGTTGCATGGTTGCCTTTTTCAAGGAAGCCTGCAACTAAACGCCATACACGTTTTAAGAAACGGTTTGCGCCTTCGACACCCGCATCAGACCATTCTAAAGATTGATCTGGTGGTGCAGCAAACATCATAAATACACGTGCAGTATCTGCGCCGTATTGGTCAATAATCGCTTGTGGGTCGATACCGTTATTTTTCGATTTCGACATTTTCTCTTGACCACCAACCACAACGTCTTGACCATCACCTGAATATTTAGCAGAAAGTACACGACCTTTCTCGTCTTTTTCTAACTCAATATCCGCAGGATTAAACCAAGTTTTTTTGCCACTTTCCGCTTCACGATAGAAGGTATCCGCTAAAACCATACCTTGAGTGAGTAAGTTGGTAAATGGTTCATTGCCTTGTACCACACCCTCATCACGCATAAGTTTATGGAAGAAACGTGCATAAAGTAAATGTAGGATGGCATGCTCTACACCACCAATATATTGGTTTACAGGCAACCAAGATTTTGCAGCTTCAGGTTTAACCAAACCACCCGTGAAATCAGGAGAAGCATAACGTGCATAATACCAAGATGACTCTACAAAGGTATCCAAAGTATCGGTTTCACGACGTGCATCACCACCACAGCTTGGGCATTTTGTTTGATAAAATTCAGGCATTTTATTTAAAGGATTACCTGAACCATCTGGAACCACATCTGTTGGAAGAACAACTGGCAGTTGATCTTCTGGAACAGTGACTTGACCACACTTGTCACAGTTGATCATCGGAATTGGACAACCCCAGTAACGTTGACGAGAAACTCCCCAGTCACGTAAACGGAATTGAACTTTAGCGCTGGCAAGACCTTGTGGTTCTAATTTACTTAGGAATGCATCAAAAGCAGCTTGGAAGTCTAAACCGTCAAATTCAGCTGAATTGACCAATTTACCTTCTTTAGAACCGTACCATTCCTGCCATTCAGACGCAGAGTATTCAGCATCATCTGAGCCTTTGGCATCAATGACTTGTTTGATTGGTAAGTTGAATTTATTGGCAAACTCAAAATCACGTTCATCATGTGCTGGAACGGCCATCACCGCGCCTGAACCATATGACATCAATACATAGTTTGCGATCCAAACAGGGATATCTTGACCCGTAACAGGGTGTTTAACAGATAAACTTGTTGCCATGCCTTTTTTCTCAGCAGTCGCAAGATCCGCTTCTGCAACAGAACCCATACGACATTCTTCAATAAAGGCAGCAAGTTCTGGCTTGCCTGCTTCAGATTGAATCGCAGCAGCTTTGAGCGCTAGAGGATGTTCAGCTGCAACCGCAACATAAGTTACCCCCATCAAGGTATCGGCACGTGTGGTATAAACCGTTAAACCATCTGCATAAATTTCAGGATTTGCCGACGGGAAGGTAATGTCCATACCCGTTGAACGACCAATCCAATTGCGTTGCATGGTTAAAACTTGTTGTGGCCAACCGTCTTTTAAGGTATCTAAATCGTCTAATAATTCTTGTGCATAATCGGTAATACGGAAGTAATACATTGGAATATCACGTTTTTCTACCAATGCACCTGAACGCCAACCACGTCCATTTTCAACTTGTTCATTTGCAAGAACAGTTTGGTCTACAGGATCCCAGTTTACTGTAGACAGCTTGCGATAAATCAAGCCTTTTTTATAGAGCTGTACAAATAACCATTGTTCCCAGTGGTAATACTCTGGTGTACAGGTGGCAAATTCGCGATCCCAGTCGACAGATAGACCAAGTTTCTTCAATTGATCGCGCATATATGCAATGTTTTCAAAGGTCCACTTTGCTGGCGCAACTTGATGGGCAATCGCTGCATTTTCAGCAGGTAAGCCGAAAGCATCCCAACCCATCGGTTGTAGCACAGTTTCACCTTTGAGACGGTGAAAACGGCTGATCACATCACCAATAGTATAATTACGCACATGACCCATATGCAGTTTGCCGCTTGGGTAAGGGAACATCGAGAGGATATAACGACGTGGACCTTCTACAGTGTCGGCAACTTTAAACGATTTGCGATCTTCCCAGTCTTTTTGGACTTGAGGCTCAATCGCATTTGCTTGATATTCAGGGTCAATATGAGTAGTCATAAATGTATTTGAGAATAATGGTTAAAAAACTGTGCACACAGCATAGCGCAAAATCCATCTAAAAGTGAATTTTGCGCGCTTTTAAATCTGAAAAACTTGTGATTTTACTTTTAATTTAATTATTGACTGGGGCAACACTAATAGGTGTATTTTGCCCATTTTGTGGAACAACATTCGGCTGTTGTGTATTCGGTGGGTTAACCACTGGTGCTGGGGTTACCGGTTGAGTACCTTGTGGTTGCCCATTTTGTGGCTGATTTTGTGGTGTATGCGGCTGAGCTGTTGGTGCTGAGTTGGTGGGTGTTGAATCTCCATGATAGCCATAAGTATTCACCTTGCTTTGGCTACGCGCATTCTTCGGCGGTGGTGTGGTGGTGTAATGGGTAGAGCCTTTGCTGTCTACCCATTTATAATACTGTTTTGCATGACTGGCGCTGACCCCAACCACAGAGAATAAGGCAAAAATTGTCGATACAAAAGCCGTGTGTGCAAAGCGTTGACGTTGTTTCATTTTATAAAACCTTTGAGTCATTTTTTATTCAGATGAAAACGAAAAATCATTCTGCTATCTAATATACATCGGATTGTTTTCGCTTGATCTGGGTATTTTAGAAATCGTATTTATTTTATACAGAAAAATAAAATTTTAAATAATTCTTTTGCAATTTTATTGGCTTATAAGTCTTTGAAAATTTTATTTATAAGACAACCAAAAAAAAGGAATAGTTTTAAAAATAAACGCTTGGTAAATAAACAATAAAAAGCCTGATAGAAACCTTGACTTTGTTCGCTAAAACTACAAAAATGCTTGCTTTAGTTTCAGATGTTTTTTTCGATCACCCTTCGAGTAAAAATATCAAAGCAAGCAATAACATTTTCTCTAAGCCGAGAAAATGACTCTACCGAAGCATGTTTATCCCAACATATTTCAGTGATTCATACAGCTCAAACAGCTGCGTGACGATTTATTTTTTTATTGCTGCAAAAACTAGTAAATATGTGTGCTATAACAGAGCGCACAATCAATGAATGAAACACGGCCTGTGTCTCCCATAGCGCTGTGGAATAAAGATTAGGGTGAATACGTTGGAACTTTTATCTGGTGGTGAAATGCTCGTTCGTGCATTGGCGGACGAAGGCGTTGAACATGTTTTTGGATATCCAGGCGGCGCAGTATTACATATTTATGATGCGCTATTTAAACAAGATAAAATCAATCATTACCTCGTACGTCATGAGCAAGCTGCTGGTCATATGGCAGATGCTTACTCACGTGTGACGGGTAAAACAGGTGTAGTGCTGGTCACTTCTGGACCTGGCGCAACCAACACTGTAACACCAATCGCTACAGCCTATATGGACTCAATCCCAATGGTGATTTTGTCTGGACAGGTTGCCAGCCATCTTATTGGTGAAGATGCATTCCAAGAAACAGATATGGTCGGTATTTCTCGTCCGATCGTAAAACATAGTTTCCAAGTGCGTCATGCAAGTGAAATTCCTGCCGTTATTAAAAAAGCATTTTATATTGCTGCTTCAGGTCGTCCGGGTCCTGTTGTGGTTGATATTCCGAAGGATGTCACCAATCCTGTCGACAAATTTGCTTATGAATATCCTGAAAAAGTGAAGATGCGCTCTTATCAGCCACCTCACCGCGGTCATTCAGGTCAAATTCGTAAAGCCATTGATGAGCTGATTAATGCCAAACGCCCTGTGATTTATACAGGTGGCGGTGTTGTTCAAGGCAATGCTTCTGCATTACTGACTGAATTGGCGCATTTATTGAATTACCCAGTGACCAATACGCTGATGGGTTTGGGTGCGTTCCCAGGCGATGATGAGCAATTCTTGGGTATGTTGGGTATGCATGGTACATACGAAGCCAATATGAGTATGCATAATGCTGATGTTATCTTGGCGATCGGTGCGCGTTTTGATGACCGTGTAACCAATAATCCGGCGAAGTTCTGTACTAACGCGAAAGTGATTCATATTGATATCGACCCAGCGACGATTTCAAAAACCATTATGGCGCATATCCCAATTGTGGGTGCGGTAGAGCCAGTACTTCAAGAGATGTTGGTTCAATTGAAACAAATGAATGTTTCTAAACCAAACCCTGAAGATATCTCGGCATGGTGGTCACAAATCAACGAATGGCGCAAAGTACATGGTTTGCGTTATGCGCCAGGTGAAAATGGTGTGATGAAACCACAACAAGTGGTTGAAGTATTAGACAAAGTAACCAATGGTGAAGCGATCATTACTTCTGACGTTGGTCAGCATCAAATGTTTGGTGCGATGTATTACAAATACAAACGTCCACGTCAATGGATCAACTCAGGTGGCCTAGGCACAATGGGTGTGGGTTTGCCTTATGCCATGGCTGCAAAACTTGCATTCCCAGATCAACAAGTGGTGTGTATCACAGGTGAAGCATCGATTCAGATGTGTATCCAAGAGCTTTCTACATGTAAGCAATATGGCTTAAATGTGAAAATTCTGTGCTTGAACAACCGTGCTTTGGGGATGGTAAAACAATGGCAAGATATGAACTATGAAGGACGTCATTCAAGTTCTTATGTTGAGTCATTACCCGATTTTCCAAAATTGATGGAAGCTTATGGCCATGTAGGTATCCAGATTGACCATGCGGATGAGCTTGAATCTAAGCTTAAAGAAGCAATGGCGATTAACGATAAATGTGTATTCATTAACGTGATGGTTGATCGTACCGAGCATGTATATCCGATGCTTATTGCAGGTCAATCTATGCAAGATATGTGGTTGTCTAAAGGGGAGCGTACTGAATGAGACATATTATTTCTGTACTCGTTGAAAACGAAGCTGGTGCGCTTTCTCGTTTAGTGGGGTTGTTCTCTCAACGTGGTTATAACATTGAAACTTTAAATGTCGCACCAACTGAAGATCCAACCATGTCACGTTTGACATTAACCACTTATGGTGATGACCATAAAATTGAGCAAATCACCAAACAGCTGAATAAGTTGGTCGAAGTGGTTAAAGTGGTTGATTTGTCAGAAGGCGCACACATTGAGCGTGAACTGATGCTGATTAAAGTCAAAGCATTGGGTTCTGCACGTGCTGAAATTAAGCGCACAGCGGATATCTTCCGTGCTCAAGTGGTTGATGTTACACCAACGACTTATACCATTCAGATTGCGGGTACAACTGAAAAAATTGATGGCTTTATTGATGCACTTGCAGAAAACACAATTTTAGAAGTTGTTCGTTCTGGTGTATCTGGTATTGCTCGTGGTGAAAAGGTTCTTTCACTCTAGTTGCACCTCAACCAGTAATTAATTATTTGATTTTTTATTCCCTCATGTATAACCTCTCCTCGCAATAGGAGAGGGACTTAGACTAGAAGATTCAAAACAATAATCTTCAGGATAGGAAGAGGAAACACAGCATTTTAGCGGAGACAGCAATGCAAATTTTTTATGATAAAGACTGCGACTTATCTATCATCCAAGGTAAAAAAGTAGCGATCATTGGTTATGGTTCACAAGGTCATGCTCACGCGCAAAACCTTCAAGACTCAGGTGTAGACGTTACTGTTGGTTTACGTGCTGGTTCTACTTCTTGGAAAAAAGCTGAAAATGCAGGCCTTAAAGTTGCTGAAGTTCCAGCTGCTGTTGCTCAAGCTGATTTAGTGATGATCTTGACACCAGATGAGTTTCAATCACAGCTTTATCGTGACGTGATCGAACCAAACATCAAAGAAGGTGCGACTTTAGCATTTGCACATGGTTTCGCTGTACTTTATAACCAAGTTGTTCCACGTAAAGATTTAGACGTGATCATGGTTGCACCAAAAGCACCAGGTCATACTGTACGTTCAGAATTCCAACGTGGTTCAGGTGTACCTGATCTTATCGCGATTCATCAAGATGCTTCTGGTAATGCACGTAACGTTGCACTTTCTTACGCTTCAGGTGTAGGCGGTGGTCGTACAGGTATCATCGAAACTTCATTCCGTGAAGAAACTGAAACTGACTTATTTGGTGAGCAAGCAGTACTTTGTGGTGGTGCTGTTGAATTGGTTAAAATGGGTTATGAAACGCTTGTTGAAGCGGGTTATGCACCTGAAATGGCTTATTTCGAATGCTTGCACGAACTTAAATTAATCGTTGATTTAATGTTTGAAGGCGGTATTGCGGACATGAATTATTCAGTATCTAACAATGCTGAATACGGTGAATATGTGACTGGCGTTGAAGTGATCAACGAGCAATCACGTGAAGCGATGCGTAATGCACTTAAACGTATCCAATCAGGTGAATATGCGAAGATGTTCATCCAAGAAGGTGCATTGAACTATCCATCTATGACAGCTCGTCGCCGTCAAAACGCAGCTCACGGTATTGAAGTGACTGGCGGTAAATTACGCGCGATGATGCCTTGGATTCAAGCCAACAAAATCGTAGATAAAGAAAAGAACTAATTTTTAGTTTTTATCAAAGCCCACTCTTTTGAGTGGGTTTTTTTATGTTATATTTTAGCTAAAGTTAATAATAAAACAGAAAATAACATGACATTAAAAACATATTTAGTCAGCATTAGTATGCTTGGCTGTAGTGCTATATATCCCGTATATGCGCAGAATGCGAGCGTAGATGATTCTATGCAAAAATCTAGGCAGAATTATGATCAAGTTCAAAATACCCAAAATAAATTACTCGATGAAAAGATTGCGTACAATGCTTTAGAAAAAGCCAAGCAGTCTTTAAATGCGGGGCATCCACAACAGGCCATCGCAGCATTACAGACTGCAATTCAGTATTTTGAAAAATACCAAAACAATAGCCACGATACTCTCTATGCAGCCAATGGCACTGCTGAAACCTTGCTATACCTGATGCTTGATATAGGAAAGCAAAAAAATATTCGAGTTTTTTCAAGTTGTTGGGCGGACTTATACTTTCAAGCCGCTTATGCATTTATTGAATTGAATGATTTAAAGAATGCTCAAGTAAAGTTAAAAAGTGCTTTAACACTATCACCTTTTAATAGTGTGTATTTAAAAGAGGCAGGCTTTATTCAGCAAGCACAAAACCAGTGGCAAGCCTCATTGGAAAGCTATAAAGCTGCTGAACAGCATCTGTATTTGCTTGAGCCTGAAGAAAAAAGATTGGCAATTCAACAGAGTGTAAGACGCAGTTTAGGGGTGAGTTTGATTGAATTAAATCAACTGGATGAAGCTACTCAATATTTTAATAAAGTTTTAAAGGTTGATCCCTCAGACGCAAAAGCGCGTAATGAATTAAAGTATATTGAGGAGTTGAAGAAAAAAGGTCATGTTGCCAAACAGCCAATTGGTCGCGTCTAAATCGCGCTTTTTAAAATCATCTTTAGGGTAGCAATTTTTAACTAATAAAAATTTATTTTGTGATAAATTACACATTATTGATTCTGGTTAAACGTGGTATTCAAGCATGAAATCTAAACTTCTCATCGCAATGACGACTTTGTCTATTTCATGCTTTAGTTTTGCTGAAACGCAGTCCACTTCGAGCAACACTGCGCTAAAACCGTTGAGTGGCGTACGTGTATCGATGCAACGTATGCTTAAGTCGAGTGAAGGTCGATACTTTATGAACCTTTATGCGGGGATTGCCCATCCGCACGGTGTGTTGACGGATTTAATGGATGGTACAACAACAGATTTTAAAGGGACACAAAAAGCTGATCAGTTGGATTTAAAGTCGATCACTACTGAATCAGATCCTTCTGTAAATGGTAGTGATCAATTAACTGGTCTATTAAATGCAAATACAGGTGTGTTTAAAGCATCATTGTTAAAGAAACCAAATACAGCTTGGCAGTCGATACAGTTTGAGCCTGCTTTTAAAGTCACCAATAAACCCGTTTTTATCTTTAAATTTTATGCTCAAGATGATGCCAATAGCCCTTATGGAAAAACCTTAAAACGTGTTGATGTGTTAAATAAAACCAACAATACAGTGGTACAGAGCTTGACAGGTTTTACTGGTTATCCAAACAGTATTGGCTATATGGATATTAATTTTGATGGTTATTATGATGTCATTGTGTCGGACTTGTCACAAGGCCGTACAGTCGATGATAAGCGCTATATTTACTGGATGTACAATCCAAAAACACAACAATTTCAACGTTCTCCGCAACTTGAGAAAATTGTTGGTTTCCCAAGTTTACATGGTGAAAAACAACAAATTGATTTTGGTAATGGACAGCTTTATCAAGTTCAGAATGGTTTGTTAAATCGTATTTCTGATGAAAACTGATAATGGTCAAAAAACTGTCATTAAATAATCATTAAAATGTCAAAAACTTAGCCTAATCTATTCAAAAATGAAGAGATTAGGTATCGTATGAATAAACCGTACGCGAACACCTTGCAATTTAAACAACAAGATTTTCCCGATAACTTTAAATTTTATTTTAATCCAAACAAGAAAAAAATCGATACGAATAAAGACCATCTTATTCGTGACTTATCCCGACCTCGACTAAAAATTGCAATCGTGACTGAAACATGGCCACCAGAAATCAATGGTGTTGCTTTGTCTTTAATGCAACTGTGTAAAGGCTTGCAGAACCAAGGCCATAAAATATTACTAATTCGCCCTGCACAAAAGACCCAATGTCAAGACTTTAGCCCGAATAAAGAGTGCTTTGTGACTGGGCAATCAATTCCGAAATATCCAGACATGAAGTTTGGCTGGCCCCAATTTCTAAAAGTCTCTCAAGCGATTTCGGCATTTTCACCTGATGTGGTACATATCGTGACTGAAGGGCCTTTAGGCTTTACTGCGCTGCATGCGGCAAAGACACGACGAATTCCGGTATCAAGTGGTTTTCATTCACAATTCCAAGAATTTAGCCGCTTTTTTGATTTAGCGTTCTTGGTCAAACCGATTCAAAGTTATTTGCGATGGTTCCATAACGCAACGCAACTGACCTGTGTGCCAAGCCGTGATACAGAACAGGCATTACGTGAGTTTGGTGTGACCTGTCCATTGGTTGTGGTCGGGCGAGGAATTGATACAGAACGCTTTTCATCACAACGCTACTCTGAACAGTTGAGACAACAGTGGGGTGTAGATGAAGACACCACAGTCTTGATCTATGTTGGGCGTTTGTCTTCTGAAAAAGAAGTCAATGTGGTGATTGATGCCTATTCTGAACTGCGGCAACAAGCACAACGAAAAGTAAAGTTGGTGCTGGTAGGGCATGGTCCAGATCGTGGTCGTTTAGAAAAAATGCCGGGTGCTGAACATGTGATTTTTATGGGCAGTCTAACTGGCACACAACTTGCTGAAGCCTATGCGAGTGCAAATGTTTTTGTTTTTGCAAGTCAGGTAGAAACCTTTGGGAATGTCGTTATCGAAGCGATGGCGAGTGGTTTACCGATTATTGCTTATGACTATGCCTGCGCTCAACTTCATGGCAGACATGCGCAGAATGGCTGGTTATGTCCAATTGGAGACATCAAGCAATTCACTCAACATGTATTAGATCTTCCAGATAACAGCACACTCAAACGTTTCGGACAACAAGCGATGCATGATGTGCAAAGCATTGGATGGCAACATCCCGTACAACAATTCGAAGAAGCACTATACCAGGTAACACAGTATGCAAAACGACTGACCTAGTTCATCTCAAATAATGAGAGGAGAGTGGAAAATGAATTTTAAAAATACCAAAATAAAAATGCTCGATCTCGACCTTAGAGGTTGTTTATATCTCAATAATTTATCGCATACCCAAAGTATTGCGACGTTCTTTAAAACTGTGAGTCGGTTGGGAGATGGTCCTTTCTGGTGCGCAATGTTGGTTCTGATTTGGCTACAAAAGAGCTGGGTCTATGGTCTGCAACTTCTCTATGTCGTTGTTATGGGTCTTTTAGGAACAGGAATTTATAAGTTCTTAAAACACAAAACAGTGAGACCACGACCTTATCAAGTTCATCAAGTCATTATTCTGGGTGAACGACCATTGGATCATTTTAGCTTTCCGTCAGGTCATACGTTACATGCGGTCATGGTCACTATTGTCTTTGGCTATATTCAACCAGTGATGTTGTTCATTATGATGCCTTTTATCATTCTTGTGGCGTTATCTCGGATGGTTTTAGGCCTGCATTATCCAAGCGATGTCATTGTTGGCGCACTGATTGGTGCAAGTGTCGCGAGTTTGATTGTGTTAAGCGCTCCATATTTAGGAGTGATGTTATGATGGTTTACTTACTGCTGGTCTGTAATTTTATTTTTAAAGAATCTGATGATTTTGATCATCAAGGTTTTAACTTTGAATAATTGGCTCAATTCAATCCGTCTTGTAAATTAAACGCTTGAATCCGTGGTGAATCTTGTAAATGTCTAGAATGATTTATTTCTGAATGAATTGAGATTTGATACAGTAGCAGTATTAAATTGAGCAAAGGAAGACCTGATATGGGCTTACGTTGGACAGATACAATTGATATCGCAATTGAACTCAGTGAAGCGCATCCAGATGTGGATCCACAATGGGTGCGTTTTACCGATATGCATGCATGGATTTGTGCATTGCCAGAATTTAGTGATGATCCAACCAAATCGACTGAAGGTCTGCTAGAAGCCATTCAAATGGCATGGATTGATGAAGCGAATTAATGGCTTGAGATGTTGCTGAATGATGCTAAACGTCACAGCGCATCGAAAAATCCAAATTTTTTACAGATTAAAAGCAGAAAATTGTTCATTATTCGGTATAATGCGCCCAAATTTTCGTGTCAATTTGACTAAAGGAGCCACTCATGGCTATTGAACGTACTTTATCTATCGTAAAACCAGATGCAGTTGCTAAAAACCACATTGGTGACATCTTTGCTCGTTTCGAAAAAGCTGGTCTTAAAATCGTTGCGACTAAAATGAAACACCTTTCTAAAGCAGAAGCTGAAGGTTTCTATGCTGAGCATAAAGAACGTGGTTTCTTTGGTGACCTTGTTGCATTCATGACTTCTGGTCCAGTTGTAGTATCTGTTCTTGAAGGTGAAAACGCAGTTCTTGCTCACCGTGAAATTCTTGGTGCTACAAACCCTAAAGAAGCTGCTCCTGGTACAATCCGTGCAGATTTCGCTGTAAGCATCGATGAAAATGCTGCGCATGGTTCTGACTCAGTTGCATCTGCTGACCGTGAAGTAAATTACTTCTTCGCTCAAACTGAAGTTTGCCCACGTACTCGTTAATTCGACGTATCTAGGGTCTCTTTTTCTACACGAATAAATCTCCGATTTATGAATTGATAACAGACCCGAAACCAGATAGGTGATATACTACTTGTCTGGTTTTTTTATTTTTGTTGCTTTATTTGGCTAAATATTGGTCAATATGTTTTATTACTACGGCATGATTTAGGTAATCCCCATGAATTCTGAAGTTGTCGCTTCATCGTTAAATCTAGATGAACAGCAGCCTGCATCATCAAAATCTGCACAGGCTGATCGTATTCAGACTGCAAATGTGCAGAAAGTGAATTTACTTGGCATGTCACGTCCGCAATTGGAAAAATTCTTCGAAGAAATCGGCGAGAAAAAATTCCGTGCTGGGCAGGTAATGAAATGGATGCATCAATTTTTTATCACCGATTTTGCTGAAATGACCAATATTTCAGGAAAGTTGCGTGAAAAACTAGAAAGAATTTGTGAAATCAAAGCGCCAGAAGTGGTACATCGTAACTATTCGAAAGATGGAACCCGTAAGTGGGTATTCCGTGTTGGTGATGGTGCGGGCTCTTTGGTTGAAACGGTATTGATTCCAGCAGAAGATAAAACAGGTTCACGTAAAACACTGTGTATTTCATCACAAGTGGGTTGTGCTTTAGATTGCTCATTCTGTTCAACAGGAAAGCAAGGCTTTCAGCGTGATTTAACCCCCGACGAAATCATTGGACAGTTGTGGGTGGCCAACTATTCTTATATGGAAGAAGTACCTGTTGCTGAACGTGAGCGCTCGGTGACCAATGTGGTGATGATGGGAATGGGTGAGCCATTACTCAATTATGATGCTGTATTAAGCTCAATGAATATCATGTTAGATGATTTTGCTTATGGCATGTCTAAACGTCGTGTTACATTATCAACCTCAGGTGTTGTACCGAAAATCGACCAATTGGCACAAGATATAGATGTGGCTTTGGCGATTTCTTTACATGCGCCAAATGATGAATTACGTAATGAATTGGTGCCGATTAATAAAAAATATCCATTAGCACAATTGATTGCTGCATGTCAGCGTTATATTGCCAAAGATGGTAATGAAAGCTCTCGTAAACATGTCACTATTGAATATGTGATGTTGGAAGGGGTGAATGATCATCCTGAACATGCACAACAAATGATTAAGTTACTGAAAAACTTACCAAGTAAAATTAATTTAATTCCATTTAATCCATTTCCGCATGCGCCGTATGGCCGTTCAAGTCGAAATCGTATTATTTCTTTCCAAAAAACTTTGTCTGATGCAGGTTTTGTGTGTACGATTCGTCAGACACGTGGTGATGATATTGATGCAGCATGTGGGCAGTTGGTCGGGCAAGTGGCAGATCGTACCCGTCGTGCAGAGCAGTGGAAAAAGAAAGTTGCTGAACGTGGTGAGATTATTCGTTCATAAGCTTAAAGATTTGTAGACATACATTTATATCAACAAATAATCAGGGGCTGACTTTGAGAAAATCGATGTATCAAAAAGCAGTTGTAATATTGGCAATTGGTTTATCTGCATTGGTCGTACAGGGTTGTCAAACGACAAATTCAGACACAATAATAAAAAAAGATCCTGAAAAAGCCGTTAAAGTACGTACTCAGCTTGCTGCTGAATATATTCGTACAGGTGATTTAGATGCTGCAAAACGCGCACTAGACCAAGCTTTAGAAACTGATTCACGTGATTCTGCGGCAAATATGATGATGGGTGTCTTACTGCAACAAGAAGGCAGTAAGATCAGTATGGAAAAAGCAGACGGCTATTTTAAGCGTGCAATTTCCAGTGACTCAAAAAATGCACAAGCTCGTAATAATTATGGAACATATTTATTTGTTACTGAGCGCTATAATGACGCGATTGAACAATTGAGTATAGCTGGTGCTGCGCTTGGCTATGATCAGCGTTACAAGGCTTTAGAAAATTTAGGTCGGGTTTACTTAAAAGTGGGTGATGTGGCAAATGCTGAAAAAGCATTCAAACAAGCTTTACAAGTCAATCGCGATTCGATTATTTCTCTGGTAGAGTTATCAGAAATTTTCTATTTGCAACAAAAAAGTGCGCAAGCAAGTCAACTCTATAAGCAATATGTTCGTTTAGTAGGTCAGGACAAACAGGGTGCGAGAGCGCTTTGGATTGGTTTACGTATTGCACGTGCCAATAATGATCAGATGGGAATGCAAGTGTTGGTCAACCAACTGCGTGCATTGTTCCCGGACAGTAAAGAATATCAACGTTATCTGCAATTACAGTACAGTACTGAGGCCGTATGGAAGTAAATCCTAATTCACAGCAACCTACAGGTTCAAACGTAGCATCTAATGGCTTAGGAAATGTTCAACGTCCAGGTGAGTACTTGCGTCAAATTCGAGTATCCAAAAACCTAGACATTCAAGATGTTGCAAACGAACTAAAAATGCCTGTAAAAACCTTACAAGCATTGGAACAAGATGAATATAAGTCTTTGCCAGAAGCAACCTTTATTAAAGGTTATTATCGTTCATATGCCAAGTTTCTAGGTGTTGATGCAACGGTAATCATTCAACGCTTTGATGAAATTTATCAAAATGATACTGGGCTTTTGCCAAACCATGCATTGAACAACTCTCCAATCAAGATTATGGGGAAATTGCCTGGATCAAATAGTGATCGTAATAAAAAATGGTTAAAGCGAATTTTAATTGCCATTGTTGCGCTTGCGGTGATTTGGGCTGTGATTGCTGGAATTCAAAAAATGACATCGGGTAAAAGCGCTGATGTCGATGCCAAACCACAAGCCTCAGAAGTAGAAGTGTTGAATTTAAACAATGCAACTGCGACTTCAGGTGATCAAATGGTATTGAATTTCAGTCATCCAACTTCTGTACATATTGTAGATAGTACAGGAAAAGTTTTGGCGACTGGTCGCCAGTCGGCTGCTTTAACCGTTAATGGCCAATCACCATTCCAAATTCGTCTCGATGATGCAACTGCTGTGTCATTAAGCCTTAATAATGAACAGATTTCATTGTCTCCATATACAGTGAACGGAAAAGCAGAATTCCGTTTGTCACGTTAATGGGCAAGAGTAGATAAGATCATGATTGAGAATCCAATCAAGCGCCGTCCTACACGTAAAATACGTGTAGGTTCAGTGTATGTCGGTGGTGATGCACCGATCAGTATTCAAAGTATGACCAATACTGAAACCTGTGATGTCGATGCAACAGTTGCGCAGATTCAACGCTGTGCAGATGTTGGTGCGGACATTATGCGGGTATCGGTACCGACTATGGAAGCTGCTGAAGCTTTTGGTGAAATTCGTAAACGTGTCACGGTACCATTGGTTGCAGATATTCATTTCGATTATAAAATCGCATTGAAAGTTGCAGACATGGGTGCAGACTGTTTGCGGATCAACCCTGGGAATATTGGTTCTGAAGCCAAGATTCGTGAAGTGGTTGCTGCTGCACGTCATCACGATATTTCTATGCGTATTGGTGTCAATGCTGGATCTTTAGAAAAAGATATCCAAAAGAAATATGGTGAGCCGACAGGTCAGGCATTACTTGAATCTGCAATGCGTCATATCGACATATTGGATCGTTTAAACTTCCATGAGTTTAAAATTTCAGTAAAAGCATCAAATGTATTTTTAACAATGGATGCTTATCGTTTATTATCTGCACAAATTGATAATCCATTACATTTAGGTGTAACAGAAGCAGGGATTTATCGTACGGGTTCAGTGAAATCTGCGATTGCTTTAGGTGGTTTGCTGTTGGATGGTATTGGTGACACCATGCGTATTTCATTGGCGGCTGAGCCTGAAGAAGAAGTAAAAATTGGTTTTGATATTTTAAAATCCCTGAGCCTTCGTTCAAATGGGATTAACTTTATTGCTTGTCCAAGCTGTTCACGTCAGGAATTTAACGTGATCAAAGTGATGCAGGCTTTAGAGGAGCGTTTAGAAGATATTCGTACACCAATGGATGTGTCTGTCATTGGTTGTAAAGTCAACGGTCCGGGTGAAGCAAAAGAAGCTGATATTGGTATAGTCGGTGCAAGTCCGCGCTCACTCGTGTATCGTAATGGCGAAAAGAGTCACTTAATAGATACAAATCAGTTGGTTGATGAAATCGAAAGCATGGTTCGTCAACGTGTTCAAGAGCTTGAAAAAGCTAAAGCTAAAGAGATTATTCGTAGTTCATCATGAGTTCAATTGTCGCAATTAAAGGTTTTAATGACTTTCTCCCATCGCAAACACCTGCGTGGAGACGTCTTGAGCAGCATTTAGCATCGCTTATGGATGCATACGGTTATCAGCAAATCCGTTTGCCGGTGGTTGAACATACCAATCTGTTTAAGCGTTCAATTGGTGATGCAACTGATATCGTTGAAAAAGAAATGTACACTTTCTTCGATAAGGGTAATCCACCTGAATCTTTAACTTTGCGTCCAGAAGGCACAGCGGGTTGTGTACGTGCAATGTTGGAACATAACTTACTCCGTGGTGCAAATCCACGTGTTTGGTATGTTGGCCCAATGTTCCGCTATGAAAAACCACAAAAAGGTCGTTATCGCCAGTTTCACCAATTTGGTGTAGAAACTTTTGGTGTAGCGACACCTGATCAAGATGCTGAACTGATTCTCATGACTGCGCGTTTATGGAAACGCATGGGTGTTGCAGATAAAGTTCAACTTGAACTAAATACCTTGGGCGAGTCTGATGAACGTGCAGAGTATCGTGCTGCATTGGTTGAATTTCTTACAGCGCATCACGCTGATTTGGATGAAGATTCGCAACGTCGTTTAACCACCAATCCATTGCGAATTTTAGATTCGAAAGATGCACGAACTCAGCAAATTCTTGAAAATGCCCCTAAGTTGCATGATTTCTTAAAAGAAGACAGTTTGAATCATTTTGCTCAATTGCAACAGTATTTAACTGATGCAGGTATTGAGTTTGTCATCAATCAAAAACTAGTCCGTGGTTTAGACTATTACAACAAAACTGTTTTTGAATGGACAACGACACATTTAGGTTCTCAAGGAACGGTGTGTGCGGGTGGTCGTTATGATGGTTTGGTTGGACAGCTGAAAGGTAAGCCTGATCAATCTGTACCAGCAGTTGGTTTTGCCATGGGTATGGAACGTTTATTATTGCTTCTTGAACAAGTTGAAGACAATACACCTGTGCGTGAATGTGAGTTATTCTTGTTGTCAGATCCTGCAACACAAGGTCAGGCTTTGGTATTGGCTGAACAAATTCGTGATCAACTTGAAGCTGTAAATAGTACAATTCGTTTGAAAACAGGTTCACAGGGTTCAATGAAGAGTCAAATGAAGAAGGCAGACCAATCGGGTGCCATCTATGCTTTGATCTTTGGTGAGCGTGAGGCTGTAGCGCAGCAAGTTTTAGTCAAAGAACTTGCGACAGCAGAACAATATGAAATTAAGGCCACTGAAATTGTGCCTTTTTTCATTGAAAAATTTTCGTCAAAATAAGCCGATAATCATAAGGAAAAGGGGAGTCAAATGAGTGCAATGACTGATGATGAGCAACTGGATAGTGTGAAGTCATTTTTTAAGAAATATGGCTCGGCTATGGTGACAGGTGTCCTCATTGCATTGATTGCCTTTTTCGGTTGGGAATATTGGCAAAAGAAAACTTTGGCTGAAAATCAAAATGAAACAGCCAAAGTTCAGCAATTGATGGATGAGGCGCGAGCAGCCAATGGTGATGCTAAAGTCACTGCTGCCTTAGTCGCGTCAGCAGATAAAATTGTCAAAGGCAATCCAGATTCTGTTCATGCAATTCAAGCTCAAATTGTCATGGCAAAAGTTGCCTATGATAAAAATGACTATGCATTGGCTGAGCGTGAACTGAAAAAAGTTGAAAATTCTAAAATTAAAGACGCTGGTTTGTTACAAGTTGTAAAAATCAAACTTGCTGATGCACAATTGGCGCAAAAGAAGTTTGATGAAGCCTTGAAAACCTTGTCAGCTGTGAATGATCCTGCTTTTCAGGCAAGTGCTGATGAGTTAAAAGGTGATATTTATGTGGCAAAAAATGACACTGAAAATGCAAAAAAATCGTATCAAGCAGCATGGAATGCGGTCGTTGAGCGTAAACAAGAACGTCAAATTTTACAAATTAAACTCGAAAGTGTTGGCGTATTAGTAGAAGATCCTGATCTTGAACGCCCAATCTTAGCAACACAAGTGGATGAGTCTTAATGGATAGAAATTTTAAAATACCTTTTGCTTTAGCAATCTTATCAATCGCTTTAATCGGCTGTTCAAGTAATAAGACGAAAGAAGTGAAGATTAAGCCTAATCCACTGCCTAAAGTTGCACAAGCTTCGAGCTTGGTTCAAGTATTTTCGACCAGTGTTTCTTCGACCAGCAGTGAAGATGCATTACGTTTACGTTTAGATACAGACAATGGTGTTGTGTTTGCTTTAGATCCAAAAGGCGAAGTGGCTGCCTATAAAGGCAAACAGCGCTTATGGAATGCTAAAGTTACTAAAGACGGCTTAAGTTCTGGTGTTGAAGCAGCAGATGGTGTGGTGATTGTTGGTAATCAAAAAGGCCATGTTTTTGCATTAGACCAAGCAACGGGTGCGACCAAATGGTCTGCGCAATTGTCGGGTGCAATTATCAGTTCTGCTTTGATTCAATCTGGTCGTGTGATTGTGGTTGCAAATGACGGTACGGTTTATGCCCTAGATGTTGCGACAGGTCAGCAAGCGTGGACTTATAAATTACCAAGCGCTTCATTTAGCTTAAGAGGTCAAGCCACTCCAGTTAGTTTAGATCCACGTACCGTGCTTATCGGCACTTCTACTGGCTATATTTTTGCAATAGATAGCCTTGCAGGTGTACCGCGTTTACAACGTCGTGTTGCGGTATCTGAAGGTCGTTCTGATATTCAGCGTTTGATTGATGTGGACAGTGAGCCTGTTGTTTCAGGACAATATGTGGTTACGACGAGTTTCCAAGGTCAAGTCACTGTTCTAGATTTGGCTTCACAACGTGTTTTGTGGAGTGAAAATTCAAGCAGTATCAACCGTCCAGAAGTGGCCGATGGTAAAGTCATCGTATCGCAAACCGATGGTCAAATTATTGCGTATGACTTGATTACAGGTCAGCAGCTTTGGAAAAATGAGCAACTGCTCAATCGTAACTTAAGCAATCCTGTATTGCTCGGTTCAAATCTTGTTGTGGGTGATTTAGATGGTTATTTACATCAAATTGATCCAAATACAGGAACAACGTTAGGTCGTGCTAAAACCAGTGGTGAAGTACGTACGTTGAGAGTGATTGATAATCAAGTTTATGTTTCGACACGCAAAGGTGCAATGAGTATCTGGCAAAGTCGTTAACAGTTAATCAACAGACACGATTAGGATTCTCTATTTTTTTAGTCTTGTGTTAAAATAGAGCAATCCGTATGAATTCCATACACGGGGTGATTGAAAATCAATACCCCGTGTTTTTATTTTAGGTTTTTCCTATTCTTCTTCCTATACATTTCTGATGTTCAGACCAGTCATACTGGCTGATCTTGAATAAAGGTTATTTTATGAAACCCGTAATTGCGCTCATTGGTCGTCCAAACGTCGGCAAATCAACGTTATTCAACCAGATTACCAAGAGCCGTGATGCACTCGTTGCTGATTTTGCTGGTCTTACCCGAGATCGTAAATATGGTGATGCAACTTATGAAAATAAATCTTTCATTGTCGTTGATACTGGGGGTATCGGTGAAAATGAAGGTGGTATTGACTCATATATGGCAGAGCAATCAAAAACTGCGATTAATGAAGCCGATATCATTGTTTTTGTTGTCGATGCACGTGCTGGGCTATTGGCTTCTGATGAGCAGATTGCCCGTGAGTTGCGTACACTTGGTAAAAAGGTTTACTTGGTTGCCAACAAAGTCGATGGTGTACATGCTGAAGCTGCATTAGTTGAATTTTATAAACTTGGTATGGGTGAACCCTTACAAGTTGCGGCAAGTCATGGTCGTGGTGTTCAACAAATGCTTGAGGATATCTTGGTGGATGTCCCTGAAGATGAAAACCCAGAAGAACACGATAAGGCAACAGGGTTACGCTTAGCAATTATTGGTCGTCCAAATGTCGGTAAATCTACTTTGGTTAACCGTTTGTTAGGTGAAGATCGCGTTGTTGCATTTGACCAACCGGGTACAACCCGTGACTCGATTTATATTCCGTTTGAGCGTGATGGTCGTCAATATACCTTGATCGACACAGCGGGTGTACGTCGTAAAGGTAAAGTTGATGAAATGATTGAGAAATTCTCAATCGTTAAAACCCTACAAGCGATTAAAGATGCACATGTCATCGTGGTGGTTTTAGATGCACGTGAAGGTGTGGTTGAACAAGATCTACATTTGATCGGTTATGCACTCGAAGCTGGTCGTGCCATGGTGATCGCCATTAACAAATGGGACAACATGACTGAGTATGATCGCAAACAATGTAAATTGGATGTTGATCGTCGTTTTGACTTTATTCCTTGGGCAAAAGTACATTTGATTTCTGCTTTGCATGGAACAGGTGTCGGTGAGATGTATCCAACTATTCACCGTGCTTATGATTCATCACACTTAAAAGTTTCACCTGCAAAATTAACTCAGATTTTGAATGATGCAACTGAAGCACATCAACCGCCAATGATCAGTGGTAAACGTATTAAGATGCGTTATGCCCACATGGGTGGACAAAACCCACCAACGATTGTGATTCATGGTAATAAGGTGGATAAGACACCTGCGGACTACCGTCGTTATTTGGAAAATGTCTTCCGTAAAGTGTATAACCTTGAAGGTACACCGGTTCGCGTTGACTTTAAAACAGCTGAAAATCCATTTGAAGGCCGTAAATCTCAAATTGATGAGCGTGTTGCAGCACGTCGTCGTCGTTATGTACAGAAATTTAAAAAGGCTGAAAAGAAATTTAGAAGCTAAATTTAGCGTTGAACACATCAAAACCCAAAGTGATCTTTGGGTTTTTTTGATTTAAGATAATGAAAAATGTTTGGGAATGGATTGTGAATCGTATTATTCAATTGGATGTTAATTCTATTCAAAATATTCTTCCGACTTACCATTCGAGCGATCGAAAGGGGCAGATCCAAGAACTGAAACAGGCGATCTATCAATATAGAAACCAATTATTGTCCGATATTTTTTCAGTTGAAATCAGTAACCACTCTTTTGAAAAAACAGATTTTGGTAAACCCTATTTAATTGATTATCCAAAGTTTCACGTGAATCATTCACATAGCCAGCACCATTATGCTTTGGCGAGTAGCCAGCAGATCCAAGATTTGGGTGTGGATGTTGAGGACTTAGATCGAAAGGTGCGCTTTGAGGCTTTAGCTAAACATGCTTTTCATCCCCAAGAATATCAGGCTTGGCAAGCGTTAGACTTTGATCCTACTTTTTGGTTTAAGGTGTGGACCACAAAAGAGGCGATTTTAAAAGCATCAGGCTTAGGGATTCGTTTGAGTCTAAATGAGCTAAATACTGGAGTGCATGTGATGAATGATGGTGGGATCTCTACGCATCCGTTATTGGGCAGCTTTGCCTATCAAAATCTCCAGCTGAGCAGAGTCATGCTGACGGTGGCATGGCGTTCTGAATTATCCTGTAAGGGCTTTGCATTTCCACAGATTCAAATCATTCAACATGGTTAATTAAAGATTGTATAGACGTTTTCATTCTGCATAACACATAAATTGCAACAACGTTATTCCATATTAGAGTGTGGCATCTATACGTCTAAGTGCTGAAACTTTCAAGCTTAAGCCACCTGTATTGCAAATCGGCATTGTTTAATAAAACCAGTTAAATGTAAGCTGTTTATCTTTAAATAAAAATAAATAGTACTTGATCACCATCATAACAATCTTGCTCGTCGTGTGTAGTTTGTAAGCTATATTTTTTACATAAAAATTAGTTTATTTCTCCATGAAATTCTCTATACTTGATAAATTAAATGATAATTAAGTAGCGAAAATACTAATTATTGTGAATTTAAAGCGATGAAAAAGCGATAGGTTAGGATTAATTATATAGTGCGATTTAAATACTTCATCAGCTTAATTTGCATCATATTTTTTTATCCAAATTTTAGTTTTGCTTCAAGTTTAGAAAGTGACCTTGCTGCTTTTAATCTCATTACCAACTACGAGCTTTTATTCTTTGGTGGAATATTTGTCATTTTGATGCAAGCTGGTTTTGCTGTAGTTGAAGGCGGATATGAAAATACCTATAAGTCAATTTCCGCATTATTGGTCAATTATGTTTCAGCAGTTTTAGGAACGCTTATTTTTGGTTTCTTCTGCGCAAAAATTCTTCTTGCAGGAGATGCCAGCTCCGAAAAATATATGAATGGCATGCTGCATGGCTGGCATTGGAATCTATTATTTTTTTATACCCTAATGGCCACCACAATCACCACTGTGGTTGGGCGAGTGATTCCAAGTAAAGTTCCCTTATTCGTCAACTGGATAACCGGTTTAATGATCGCAGGTGTGATCTTTCCTTTCTTTAGTAGCTGGACTTGGGGAAATATCTTATTTGGTAAGGGCTGGTTAAAAGAGTTAGGATTTATTGATTTTGCGGGTTCAACAGTGGTGCATTCCACGGCAGCATGGATTGTTTTGGCAGGCTATTTAACTTTAAAACCTCAAGACCGACAAGAAATCTTAAAAAAAGACTTAATCTTTGAAGATTATAAAATCTTATCTTTGGCATTGGCTGGCTTTATTCTTTGGCTGGCATGGTCAGGTCTAAATGTAGTTTATATCTCAGCACTCTATGCGGATATTGGAGTCATTGTTGTCAATGCCTTTGCTGCACTCTTTGGGGCAATGATTGCACCCTTGGTTTTTTCCTTGGTACTCAACAATAAAATTATTTCATGGGTTGAAATGATTAAAGGTGCTTTGGGTGGCTTGGTGGCGATCACGGCAAGTTGTGGTTTAGTGAATTTATCATCCGCATTGATTATTGGCTTGGTTTCTGGATTATTCACAATCTATTTACCCCGTTTATTGACCTATTGGATTGATTCTAAGCATATTCGTGAAGTTGTTGTGGTACATGGTATTTGTGGAGCATGGGGCACACTGGCTGTTTCTTTGACAGATAACCCCGTGATTAATTTAGCCAACAAAGCCAGTGTTATCGATCAAAGTATTGGGATTGCGGTAAATTTCGTGTGGAGTTTTGGCGTTGCATTCTTAGCATTTAAACTGATTTGTAAACTGCGTAATGCATACTCAATTAAGTCGTTAAAAAATTGAGTACTTAAAAGCTTTGAAAAAAGCCAAGCACTAAAAAAAGCGACATAAAGTCGCTTTTTTCATATTTAAGTTCTGTATTAAACGTTAGGCAACACTTTCAGGTGTCGCACGCCATAAACTTTCCAGATCATAAAATTTACGTGCTGTTGGTAGCATCACATGTACGACTACAAATCCTAAATCGATAAGGATCCATTCAGCGTCTCGTTCACCTTCAACACCAATTGGGCGAAAGCCTGCTTTACGTGCTTCTTCAGCGACATTGTCAGCAAGTGCTTTAACATGGCGTGTTGATGTCCCGCTCGCGATGACAATTGCATCTGAAACGTTGCTAATAGTGCTGACATCAAGTTGAATAATATCTTTGGCTTTTACATCAAGTAGAGCTTCTTGTACGACTTTTAAACAAGTCTGTACGTCTTGATTTTGAGTGTTCATTGCAAGTTCGTGAGAATTAGAAGCGCTGGGCGATGGTTCTAAATTCATATAAGGTATATTTTCCAGAAAATATCTCATCTTCTAATATAGCGCTTTTGTCTAAAAAATACAAATTATACAATGCAACCGTTTGCTTAAGTAAACACCTATTTAATAGCTATGGTTGTTGGAAAAATATTTTTCTTTCCATGCAAATGACTGATTTGAATGCGATTGTGGCTTGTATTCTGCTGCAATAAAGCCCGTATAGGCGCTTTGTTTTAACCAAGAAAAAATTGCAGAATAATCAATTTGTGCGGTATCTGGTTCGTGACGTCCTGGGCAGTCAGCAAATTGTATATGCCCAATCCAATCAATATTTTCTTGTAAGGCTGCCAGTACATCTTCGCCCATCATCGCCATGTGGTAACAGTCAAATTGCATTTTTAATGCAGGATGCTGTACTGCTTCTAACATTTCTTGGCCTTGTGCAATATTTTGAACCAAGAAACGTGGCATGTCTGTACCATTGATCATTTCAAATACAGGCTGAATATCACGATTAGAGAGCAGATGACAAGCCAGTTTTAAATTGTTAGCCAAGGTGTTTAAACAGGGGAGTAAATCGGCATCTTGTGGTTGTTTACCTGCCAAAATATTGACGTTTGGAACATTGAGCGCTTCTGCATATTCAATTGCAAGTTCCAAGGCTTGATGAAATGCCAGTTCTTGACCAGGCACACCAGCAAGTCCGTTTCCACCTTGCATCAAGTCACCGGTGGGAACGTTGATGAGGCAAAGGCTGAGGTCATATTGTTCAAGTTGCGCTTGAATCTCTTCAATGCTTAATTCATACGGAAATTGAATTTCTACATTGTGGAAGCCATGAAGATGTGCCAAAGCAAAGCGTTCAATGAGCGGCACTTCAGTAAAAATCAAAGATAGGTTTACTGCGAGTTTAGTCATAAGAACGCTCCTTGCTATATTTGGACTCTCATCTTCAATGTAGTAGGCAATAGATTATTTTTCAACTTATTTATGTGTAGTTCCGTGTATTTTAACCCGATTTATTTTCCACTTGATGAATGACTGTGGCTAAATCCGACTCAGCAAATCCGTTGTTTTGATGGCTTTGTAATTGCCCAAGTGCACGTTGAGCCACAGGGATTTCTAAATCAAATTGTTGTGCAAGTTGAATAGCATTATTTAAGTCTTTAGAAAGCGTTTGTACTTTCCATTGTACTGGCTCAAAAGTATGTGTTGCCATGCGTGGGGCTAAAATTTGGAAAGGTTTTGAGTCGGCAAAACCACCAGCCAAAGCTGGTGCCAATAGGGCTGTATCTACACCTGCTTTACTGGCAAGCGCAACAGCTTCCGCGATCAAGGTGCTATTGGCAGCAACGATAAGTTGGTTACAGATTTTAGTGGCTTGTCCAGTACCTGTTTCACCCATACGTGTGACACGCTGTGACAGGATATTGTAAACGAGGCTCAGTGCTTGGATCACCTCAGCATTGCCCCCAGCAAAAATAACCAGCGTGCCATTTTCAGCGCCTGCTGTTCCACCTGAAACAGGTGAGTCAATCCAAATCACCTGTTTTGTTGTGGCGCTTTCCGCCAGTTGCTTGGTTTTATCCACAGATAAACTGGAGAAATCCACAATCACTTGCTTGGCTTGTAAATAGGGCTCAATGTGCTCATAGACCAGCTGTACAGCGTTATCATCAGCAAGGCAGCTGAGAATAATCGGATATTCTGCAATATTCTCAAGCTGTAATGGGTGAGCGCCTAGATCAATAAGGGCGTCACAAGCAGATGCGGTTCTGTTCCAGACAGCGACATGCAAGCCTGCTTGGATTAATCGGGTTGCCATACGGCTACCCATTAATCCCATCCCTAAAAATGCAATTTTACTGTTACGATCAAAATTCATTTTATAACTCAAAAAGCTTTCAATAATAATTTTGGATTATTTGTATTGGCGCGGTAAAAATTTTAATTCAGGATTTTTATCCTTTTTACGTGCAATTTGACTATTTTTACCCAAGAGTAATTTTAACTGCCAAATCTTCTCTAAACGTAAAGATTTCTGAGGTTGATGTTCCATAGCATCTAAAACACGTTTAGCAGCCATCAGCGCATCTGGCGAGCGTTGCAGCATCTCTTCTGCAATGGCTTGAGCTTTTGCCAACGGTGAGTCGTCTACATGCGTCACCAAACCAATGTCTTTGGCATAATTGCCATCAAAAATACGTGCAGTGAGGGTAAGCTCTTTGGCTAAATCAATACCAATCACGCCCTTGATTGAACGGGTTAAGCCCATGTCAGGCACAAGCCCCCAACGGCTTTCCATGATTGACATTTTAGTCTCTGGGTGTGCAATACGAATATCTGCAGCCAATGCAAGTTGCATCCCAGCACCAAAGCAGAAACCTTCAATTGCTGCAATGACAGGGACAGGTAGTTCTTGCCAGATTAAAAATGCTTTTTGGAATAGGCTTTGACCGGGTTTAATCAGTTCCCAAGCAGCAAAAGCTGTATTTTTAGGGCTATTTAAGTCAGCAAGGTCAATACCTGCACTAAATACATTGGCTTCACCCGTCAGAATCACCACACGAATGCTGCGGTCTTTTTTAATCTGTTGTGCGGCGCTTACCAATTCACGGAGTAAAGCAAAACTCATGGCATTGCGTTTATCTGGACGATTTAATGAAACTGTTGCGATACCATTGTTTTTTTCTATATGTAGTAGTGCCATGATCTTGACTCATTTTTTCCTTGGTCATCAGCATAGCATGTGAATTGAATAGTTACATGACAGTAGAGTCACCGAAACTGTGTTGATGTGCCAATTGGGTAGTAAAGCCAAAACAGGATTGCAATAAAAAGATTGTTCTAATTCATGCTGTTTTAAAGAAGCAATAAAAGCCATACGCAGGATAAAACCTAGAGTCAATTTGGGTTGTATCCTGCGGATTTAAAAACAGCTTAAAACGCGATAAGAAAAGCATTTATAACGCTGAATCGGGTAGAACTGCACTGTATTTATGAAACGGGTAAAATCTGCTGTGCAGCTGTTTCAACTTCATGAATCGCCAATTGAAGCTCATCAAAGCGTTTCATCACGTCTTGGATAAAGGCTTCATCTGCTTTACGGCGCTCTTTGCGTAGCATAGAAATAAATTGTTCAAAATCACCCGTAATGCGTTGCAATTTTGGTGTGCCGACATAACGGGTAGCACCATATAAGCGATGTAAGACATGTTCTAATTGCGGGAAGTCCTCAAGCTCAATGAGTTGCTCGATTTCAGCCAGCTCTGTTGGAAAACTGTCGACGAGCATTTTTAACAAATCTTGTGCGAGATCTTCTTTATTGGCTGCTAAAGCAAGACTTTGTTTCCAATCTAAAATATACGCATCCAGCGCTTCTATATATACTGTATTTTCGATAGGCTGCTGATGTTGAATAAATTTATCGCTTGTCCAATTGGTGAGAATTTGAATAATTTGTTCAATCTGGATCGGCTTGGTTACATAGTCATCCATACCCACTTTGAGTAGTTTTTGCTTCTCATCAGCCAATGCGTGAGCTGTCAATGCAATAATCGGCATCCGCATACCATCTAAGGTAGATTCCAAAGAGCGAATCGCCCGTGTGGTATCTATCCCAGACATGACTGGCATTTGAATATCCATAAAGATAAGATCAAATGGTTTTGCGCCTTGTTCAACCCCTTGTTGAATAATGGTTAAGGCTTCTTGACCACTGAGAGCTTTGGTGGTTTTTACATTGAGCTCACCTAATAGCGCTTCTAGTACGATCAAATTCGGTAAATGATCATCTACTGCTAAAACGTGTAAATCTTGCCCTTTAAAGTCTTTATGATGTTCTTGTTCAAAAACAGGCTGATTACTTAATAGTTGAATCACTGAACTACGGCTCAGTGGCTGATACAATGGACGCGCTTTATATTCAGTCAACATATTTGGATCAAGTGACATTTGATAACCATATACCGCCAAATGACCTTGATAGCGACCACGAATTTCTTTAAGTAAGGCTTCGGTATCTCCACTGTGATCAACGATCAACCAGGTGTTTTCAGTATTTTTTTCTAAGCTATTTAGTCGGCTAAACAGATCTAAAATCGATTGTGCTTCGGTGTGCTGAACTTGATAGTCTTCTAAGTAATGACGTAATACGTTGGCGGTTGCAGGGTGTGCCAAGAAAGACACCACATTTAAGTTTTTAAATGATGGATGAACAATTTCTTCATCTTCATTTACCGTTAACATGGCGGTAAACCAGAAGGTTGAACCTTTTTCTGTTGGTGCGCGTTCTTGGTTATCTTCAAAGCCAATTTGACCATGCATTAAATGTACAAGTTGCTTGGAAATGGCTAAACCGAGTCCTGTACCACCAAATTGGCGAGTGACAGAAGCATCACCTTGAGAGAAGGATTCAAATAGTCGTTTACGATCGGTGCCACTTAAACCAATACCACTGTCTTGTACACTAAAGTGCAGCAAACATTGTCCGATATCATCGTGTTCCATCCGCGCACGAACAATAATTTCACCATCAGGGGTGAATTTAATCGCATTGGAAATAAGATTGGTCAGCACCTGTTTAAAGCGTAAGGCATCACCAATGACATGTTTAGGCACATTGTCTGCAAAATAGAATGCCATCTCGATATGTTTTTGCGCTGCCAATGGCGAGAGCATATCCATCACATCGAAAATTGCTTCTTCAAGATCAAAAGGCGCAGTTTCGAGTTCTAATTTACCTGCATCAATTTTCGAGAAATCGAGTACATCATTAATCAATGCCAATAAATGTGCAGAAGACTTACGGATGGTCTGTAAATATAAACTTTGATCATTGCTTAAATTGTCTTGGCGCAACATCAAATGAATAAAGCCATCAATACTATTTAATGGGGTACGTAATTCATGACTGATATTGGCAAGGAAGACCGACTTCGCCTGATTGGATGAAATCGCCTGATCACGGGCTTGTTTATAGGTAATGTTCTGGACTTCTAAGGTGTCTAATGTACGACGTAAATCATCTTCTGTTTGTTCAGTATGTTCTTTTAGTTCAAGGAAACTGAAATGTAGCCGTTTCACTACATTGGCAATATCACGCTGTAATAAGCGCAGTTCCCCTGTACTGTTGATCACCATATGTTGATCAAGCGTATCTGCATTTAAGCGTTGCAATTGCATCCGAATTTCGTACATCGGTGCAATCCAGCGTCTTGAATAGAAGTTTAGACACAATAGAAGCAACAAGAGCGTTAATAAGGCAGTCGTAATCAATACGATCATGACACGATAATGTGAAATTTCTAAAGGTTGATTATCAAGTTCAATCACCAACCACATATTTTCAGCAGATTTAGTGGGGTTTAGTTTAATCCCATAAATATTGTTGTACTTATTTTGAATTGGTCCAAAGAAAGTGCCTGATTTTGGAATTTTTGGCCAAGCACGTTGATTTTGGTAGCCTACACTTAAATGATTGACATTATTTTCATCTAAAATCGCTGCACTGAGTAAATGCTTTTCGTTAAACATTTTTTGTAAAATGCTTTCAGCTTTGGCGTGTTGAATTGGATCTTGTTCCATGACTGCGGTGAGTTGCTCAGCAGTATATTGGTAACGGCTCAATATCGCGATGGCTTGGAAGCGCTGTTTGGACTTGGCAGCAGCTGATGTTTCAGAAAGAACCAGTGCTGTTCCAACACATGCCAAAATCATAATTGGCACGAAAATTAACGCAATAAGTTGACCATAAGCGTGATTGAGTTTTAAGCGTTTAAAGAGTTTTTTATTGAAATTCGACATTGTTCCAGCAACTCATTGCCCATGGCAAAGATATTAACATGCTTTAATCATCCTGCATGACAATATGACTAAAAATCTTGTGAATTGAAAATGAGTTATGCTGTTTTATAGATAACTTTATCATTTCTAATTCTAAGTAAAGTTTATTTTTTTATATGTATTTAATTTTATTCAATAAAGAAAATCATGCTCCTGCTTGGGTCTGTTGATATATATGAATTTAGTTTGATCATTCCAAGCAAAATGAAGCGGAAAGATGTGCAGTATGTTTCTTTTTTTCATACAATATGCCCACCTCGATATAGGTGCAACCGATGAGTCACACACAACCTGATTTCTTAGCCGACGAATTTTTGTTAGATCACTATGTAGGAAAAACTCCTTTGGTGCGTTTACAACGTTTGGCAAGTCATACTCAAGCAACAGTATTGGCAAAGCTAGAAGGCAATAATCCTGCTGGTTCTGTCAAAGATCGTCCTGCATATAACATGATCATGAAAGCTGAACAGCGTGGTCAAATTAAGCCGGGTGATACGTTGATCGAGGCGACGAGTGGAAATACTGGGATTGCGTTGGCAATGGTCGCCGCAATGCGTGGTTATAAAATGAAATTGATCATGCCGGGGAACTCTAGCCAAGAACGTAAAGATGCGATGCGTGCCTATGGCGCTGAATTGATCGAAGCAACCAATATGGAAGTTGCGCGTGATATGGCTTTGCAAATGCAAAGTGAAGGCCAAGGTTTAGTATTAAATCAGTTTGGCAACCCAGACAATGTAGAAGCACACTACCTGACCACAGGTCCTGAAATTTGGCAACAAACCGCAGGGAAAATCACCCATTTCGTGAGCTCTATGGGCACAACGGGCACGATCATGGGGATCTCTAAATATTTAAAAGAACAAAATCCAGATATTCAAATTATCGGATTACAACCTTCAGAAGGTTCAAATATTGCGGGTATTCGTCGTTGGCCTCAAGAATACTTACCGACTATTTTTGATCCAAGCCGTGTCGATCAGATCATGGATATTCCGCAAATTGAAGCAGAAAAAACCGCACGCCGTTTAGCACGTCAAGAAGGCATTAGTGCTGGGACCTCTTCAGGTGGTGCTGTATGGGCATCGGTTAAAATTGCTGAAGAAAATCCAGACGCAGTGATTGCCTGTATTGTCTGTGACAGAGGTGATCGTTATCTTTCTACAGGTTTGTTCTCTGTTGAGGATCAAGAATAGTTGCTTCGAAGTCATAAATTGCTTCATGATGGCAAACTTGAGTATTGAGTAAAGCTTTTATGCGTCTTCCAGTTTTAGTTTTTGATATCGAAACCCTGACCGATCTTAAGTCAGGGGCGCATTTGTATGGCTTGGATTTACCACAGGATGATTTAGAACAGGCGTTGGCAAAACTACGCCGTCAAGAATCGGGGATGGATTTTCAGCGCTTGGCTTTACATGAAATTGTCTGTATTTCAGGATTGTGGATTGATGAAAATGGTGTGATGAAACTGTTTTCATTTAGTCGAGAGCACTATACTGAAACTGAAATTTTACAAAAATTTTTATCTATCTTTGATAAAAGACATCCAACACTCGTGAGCTGGAATGGCTCACAGTTTGATTTGCCTGTGATTTTATTCCGTGCCATGTATCATGGACTATCTGCACCAAGTTTGTTCGATCAAGGTGAGATTGACACACAAAAAAGGTATAATAACTATCAGAACAGATACCACAACCGTCATGTCGACTTAATGGATGTCATGGCGATGTTTAATGGACGTCATTTCCAGAAATTGGATGATGTTGCGCATTTATTGGGTTATCCCGGTAAACGTGGTATTTCAGGCTATTTTGTTCCCGAATATGTGAATACACAGCAATGGTTGAAACTCACCAGCTATTGCGAAGGTGATGTTTTAAATACATGGTTGATTTTCTTAAGATGGGCTTTGCTTAAAGGTCAGATTTCTTTGCAAGATCACCGTTTATGGATTCAAGCCTCGATTCATTATTTGCAAGGACAAGCTCAACAACATGAGTTTTTAAATGTTTGGCGTGAAACCTCACAGCGAACTGAATTTACTCAAGCAGATTTTTCCTCCACACCCGATTAGGTATCCCTTTGAAACATAGAGCTAAACCTCGACCATCTCAGCTTCCACAATATATTTTTAAAGTTGAAAGATTGTCACACGAAGGGCGAGGGATTGCGCATTATGGAACAGAACTCAATCATCCAAGTGAAAAGCAGGGTAAAAAAGTTTTTATTCGCTATGCACTGCCTGGTGAAATCGTAAAAGCTCAAGTGACGCGTCAAGTATCCAAACTTGAAGAAGCGGACAGTATTGAATTACTCAGTGAGCCAAATCCACATCGTATTCAACCGATCTGCCCACATTTTGGTACTTGCGGTGGATGCAATATGCAACATATTCATCCAGATGAGCAAATTCGCTTAAAACAAGATGTTTTAAAGTCACATCTCAGCCACTTTGCAGGCTTAGTACCTGAACAGTGGTTAGCGCCATTGCGTTCAACGCGTACCGACTATCGGCATAAAGCCCGAATAGGGGTGCGTTATTTAGCTAAACAAAATAAATTATTGATGGGTTTCCGTGAAGCACAGAGCAATCACTTAACTGCAATTGAAACCTGTAAAATTTTAGATATTGAATTAGATCAAGCCTTACCTGAAATCAAGGCATTACTCGAAAGTCTAAAAGGCAAAAGCAGCATTGGTCATATAGAATTAGCCAAAGGCGATAGCGAAATTTCATTATTGGTTCGCCATACTGAAAAATTAAAAGCCCATGATGTCAACCTATTGCAACAATATGCGTTACAGAAACAGTGGCAGTTGTATTTGCAACCTGCGGGTGTGGAAAGTGTACAACGGCTAGATGATGCTCAGGCAGACATGCATTTGCATTACCGGTTAAAAGATTTTGATATCGAGTTTGCGTTTAATCCAACAGATTTTACCCAAGTGAATCCCACTGTAAATCCACAGATGGTTAATCTGGCATGTGATTTGCTTGAGTTGAAAGCAGGTGAAACTGTTTTGGATTTATTTTGTGGATTGGGGAATTTTTCTCTGCCGCTCGCTCGACGTGTGGGTGCTACAGGAAAAGTCATTGCTGTTGAAGGTAGCGAAGCGATGGTGAAGCGTGGTACAGAAAATGCACTGAACAATCGCATAAGCAATGTTAAATTCTATTCACAAGATTTAACAAAAGACTTTTCGCATTATTCTTGGGCAAATCAAGGATTTGATGCATTATTGATTGACCCTCCTCGTGCGGGTGCAGAACAAGTTATGCATTATTTGCCCAAATTTGGTGCGCAAAGAATCGTTTATGTGTCGTGTAATCCCGCAACATTGGCCAGAGATGCTGGAATTTTGGTACAACATGGTTATCAGCTCACTAAAGCTGGTGTGATGGACATGTTTACGCACACAGGGCATGTAGAATCGATTGCTTTGTTTGAAAAGAAATTAGAGATAAACGATTTATAATGAAATATAGAGTTAGAGGAGTAGGGTATGGTCACAGTACGTGAGCAACTTCCTGATCAGCTCAATGAGCTATCAGAGGAAGCGACTGTAGAACATGCCGATGAAGCGCAACAGGCTCTAGCAACTTGGCTAGATCGAGTGCGTGGAATTTTAGACGGTGCTGAACTTAAGCAGTTAGAAGAAGTCGCGCAATTAGTATTACAAAAAGAATTGGCGACCACAGTAAATTCCAGAACCAATACCTTTGCAACAGGCATTGGGATGGCCGATATTCTCGCGCATTTACATGTCGATGAAGATACGCTGGCAGCAGCTGTGCTTTATCGTAGTGTGCGTGAGGATCTCACCACCTTAGAGGAAATACAGCAGCAATGCGGTGAGCAGGTTTACAACCTTGTCAAAGGCACTTTGGCGATGGGTAAACTTTCTGAACTGATTGAAAAGAATAAACGTTTAGAAGATCACTTTAATAATAATCAGCGTGAACATCTGACGGGCATCTACAAGATGTTGATTTCTGTGACAGAAGATGTCCGAGTGGTCTTGATTAAACTGGCTGAACGGACCTTTGCTTTACGTGAATTGGCGCATTCTTCAAAAGAACGTCAAGAGCGTGTTGCACGAGAAATTCTCACCATCTATTCACCTTTGGCGCATCGTTTAGGCATTGCCCAATTAAAATGGGAGCTCGAAGATCTTGCTTTCCGTTATTTGGCACCAGAACGTTATAAAGAGATTGCTTCTTTACTCAATGAAAAGCGTCTAGAGCGTGAACAATATATTCAGTTTGTGGTAGATAAACTCAAGAATGAGCTGGCTGGGCATGATATTGAGGCCGAAATATCAGGTCGGGTAAAACATATTTATTCGATCTACCGCAAAATGAAGAGTAAAAATCTAAGTTTTGATCAGCTTTATGATATTCGCGCGTTACGGGTTTTGGTTAAATCTGTCGCAGAGTGTTATCACGCTTTAGGCATTGTGCATCAAATTTGGCGTCATATTCCTCATCAGTTCGATGACTATATTACCAATCCCAAAGCCAATGGTTATCGCTCTTTGCATACTGCGGTGATTGCAGAAAATAAATCTTTGGAAATCCAGATCCGAACCAAAGAAATGCATGAAGAAGCCGAGTTGGGCGTGTGTTCACACTTCAATTATAAAGAAGGCTCGAAAACCACCGACTATTCATTTAATCATCGTTTGCATTCTTTACGTGCAGTGCTTGAACATTATCAAGAACGTACCGAAACCAGTGCACATCCCAATGAAGATGAAACAGAAGATTTTGAACAAATTCAAGATTTTGAAGGGTTTGAAAAAATCTATGTGTTTAGTCGTGATGGCGATATTAAAGAACTACCACGCGGATCGACGGTGCTTGATTTTGCTTATCATGTGCATACTGAGGTCGGCAATAAGTGCTATGCATCACGGGTCAACCAACGCTATGTGCCGTTAACCTATACCTTAAAAACAGGTGAACAGGTTGAGATTTTAACCAAGAAAGATCGTGAACCCAATCGTGATTGGTTGGTTAACTCTTTGGGTTATATTAAAACAGCGCGTGCGCGTGACAAGTTGCGCCACTGGTTTAGACAACAAGATCGCAGTAAAAATCTGGAAGTTGGGCGTGAGCTACTCAATAAAGAACTTTCACGTTTAGCGATTCACCCGAAAAGTATTGATTTAAGTGATTATTGTAATCATTTCAATGTGAAAACTGGGGATGACATCTTGGTGTCATTGGTGAGTGGGGAAATTAGCCTGCATGCCTTGATCAATCAAGTCAATCGCCACATGCACTTAGATCAGGATGAACCAGAGCTGGTGTTAAAACCAACATTAAATCCACGCGCAAGTCATACCTTGTCGGCGCATGGAATTTTAATTGATGGTTTGGACAATGTTGAATTACATATTGCACAATGTTGTCAGCCTGTTCATGGTGAATCGATTGCTGGGTATATCACATTGAATCGTGGTGTCAGTATTCACAAGGTTGCATGCCCAGATTATATGCGCATGATCAAGTTAGAACCAGATCGTGCGGTGGAAGCGGATTGGGAAATGCAACCGACACGTGGGCAAAGTGTGCAAATTGTGGTGGAAGCGTATGATCGCCGTGGTTTGTTAAAAGATTTGACCCAAGTGATTTTTTCAGATCAGATCAATATCCGTCAGGTGAATACGATTTCTGAAGCAGATGGTATTGCCAATATGAAATTGTTGATTGAAGTGAAAGGCTTGGCGCAATTGTCTCGCCTCTTGGCGAGATTAGAACAACAGCCTGGCATTATCAGTGCTCGACGCTTGGTTCAAGGCAATTAGTTCGCTGTTCTGACATTATTTATTTCAAAAAAACCTGCACAATGCAGGTTTTTTTGATTTGAAATCACCCTATAAAAATTACACGCTACATTTTTTTGAGTTTTGGTAAATGGCGATATTTTCTATGTTGGCTTGAGCATCAGTCATAAGTTGAGTATCGACTTGACCAGGATCTGACTCAGTCGAGACCTTATTGGCAAAGCCTCCAGCTTTGGATGCTGTATCAGAGCCCCCACCAAAAGCATTTAAAGCACTACTTGCAAGACCCGCCCATTTACTAATGGTTTTGCCTGTTGCCTTAGTTTCAGAAGTGGAGAGCACGCGGCTTGCATTGGCTTTTTCAACAGCAAGCGCGGCACAATCCATACTTTTTAGTTCAGTAGTGCTCAGTGGGGCAGCAGTTAGGATTGTACTTGATGCAAGTATGGTTATTGTTAGGAGTGTTTTTTTCATTGTTTATTCCATTTGCACATTGGAAACAAAACTATAAATTAAAATAACAAAAACAAAAATTACAAAGCTGTTAGGAAGCGAAATAGGCGCTTCCATAAGGCGGCATTACAATCAAAATCTAAAATATTTTTATATCAATATAAATGACTTAAGCCTATAAGCCATAATTTTTTTATGACCTATAGGCGAGCAAAAATTACTTTTTGGTGAGCAGTAAATTGGCTAAACGATTGACAAACTGGGGGCTGATTGCAGAGAGTTGGAACATAATTTTGGTTTTCAATCCCACAGGCGTATGCGTAGCCGTTAAGATGCTTCCTTTGGCTTTGACTAAGCCAAACACTTGTTCGGCAACATCTTGGGGCGTGAGACTAACCCCAATATTTTGAATCGCGCCTGCATCCATGTCTGTCACCATCGCTGTTTGGACAAAAAGCGGCATCACATCCAGTACACGAATGCCATATTTTTGCCATTCGATATCTAATCCTTCTGTAATACCGCGTACGGCAAATTTACTGGCAGAATAAGAGACTAAATCTGCTTGTCCATAAATGGCTGATGCTGAGGAAAGATTGATGATACGCGCAAATTTTGCTTCTTTCAGATAAGGAAGTGCGGCATGACAGCCATTTAAAACGCCATTGACATTGATATTGATTGTGCGGTGATGGTCACTAATCTCGGTTTTTTCAAAATCTCCAGAATAAAGAATCCCAGCATTATTGACTAAAATGTTGAGGCCATTTGCCCATTGAGAAAATTCTTTAAGCGCGGTTTGCCATTGTGCATAATCGCGCACATCTAATTTGCCCGCTTTGGCATTGTCACCCAATTGATCTGCTAAAATTTGAGCCTGCGCTTCATTGATATCATAAATACCAACTTGATAACCTTGTTGGTAGAATAGACGTGCAATCGCAGCCCCAATCCCTTGCGCAGCACCACTAATGAATATGCTTTGACTCATTGCAGCATCCTTTTTAGTTTATTTTGATTGCAAAGAGTTGAACATAAAACATGCATAACAACAAGTGTTGTGCAGTCATTTGTTATTGATCTTAAAGGACATAAAATGCAACAGCTATTCGCCATCATGAAACAATTACGTGCAGAATGCCCTTGGGATCGTGAACAGACACCTGAAAGTTTAACGCGCTATGCGATTGAAGAAGCATATGAGGTAGAAGAAGCAGTACGTTCTGGTGATATAGATGAAATTAAAAATGAATTAGGTGATTTATTGCTACAAGTGGTTTTTCAATCACAGATGTACAGTGAGCAGGGGGCTTTTGATTTTAACGATGTTGTCGATGTACTTTGTCAAAAATTGATCCGACGCCATCCACATGTTTTCCAAAAACAACAATTTGATAATTTAACGCCTGAACAAGTGTCGGTGTTGTGGCAGGAAATTAAACAACAAGAAAAACAGGGCAAAACTCAATCTCGATTAGATGCGGTAAAACATGGTCCCGCTTTATCTCAGGCAGAAAACATTCAAAAAAATGTCGCAAAAGTAGGCTTTGATTTTCCTGATGTGGCGCAGGCCTACGATAAAGTCAAAGAAGAACTGGCAGAGTTTGAAGAGGCGCTGCAATCGGAAAAACCTGATGAAATTATGGATGAATTTGGTGATTGTTTATTTTCTTTAATTAATGTAGGGCGTAAACTAGGCATTTCAAGTGAGATGGCGCTGTTAGGAACCATTTATAAATTTAAATCTCGCTTTGCTTATATTGAAGATCAAATCAATTTTAAAAATAAAAGATTAGAAGATGTGTCTTTAGAAGAAATGGATCTTCTTTGGGATCAGGCAAAGCAACAATTAAAATCACAGGTTAGCAATGAGTAATCAGCATTTTTATTTTAATCGTGTAGTAAAACTAATTAAATCGTCTTTTTTATTGGTGCTTTTGAGTTGCTCCTTGAGCTTGTATGCACAACAGTTTGATCAAGCTTATCTCAACTGGAAAGCACAACAACAGGTCCATGATGCACAATTAAAAAAAGTCGACGATCAATACTATCTTTCACGACCGAATAGCCAAAAATCGCCATCGAATAGCAATCACAAAGGCCCATCATCATCTGCTCAGTCTTCAAGCAGCTCTGCTTTAAAAGTCAGTTTAAATTCTGCAAATGCTGAACAATTACAACAGCTCACGGGTGTGGGGGCAAAGAAAGCACAGGCGATTATTGCTTATCGTAATCAGAATGGCGGATTTAAAAGTATCGATGACTTAAAAAAGGTCAAAGGGATTGGCGAGAAACTTTTCGAGCAGAATAGAGCACGGCTGAGTTTATGATGGGTTTAACAGCCTGTAGATCGACGAATTATCAATAGTCCATAAATTCAAGTGAAGTTTGCGAGAATCAAATTGCCCTTTAGCTGTGTAAGCGATATCATTAGCACAATTATGATTTTTACGTCCTGACGTAGGAGACAGTGTCTTTTGCAAACTTTGCGTGCGTCAAAGTGTGGGTTATCCACCGCTCAATTACCTTCCTCCATTTTAGATGTTATTGATTCTTTAACTAAAGCTGGCTATGAAGCTTATATAGTCGGTGGTGGTGTACGTGATTTAATGCTTGGCTTAAATCCGAAAGACTACGATGCTGTGACCAATGCAACACCTTCACAGGTGAAAGAGGTATTTGGTCGTCGTTGCCGAATTATTGGGCGACGTTTTGAATTGGCACATGTGTACTCAGGTCGTGAATTGATTGAGGTGGCGACATTCCGTGCCCCACCGAAAAAAGCCATTACCTCTGCACAAGGGATGATTTTACGTGACAACAATTGGGGAACAATAGAGCAAGATTTTGCTCGACGTGATTTTTCCATCAATGCCATGTATTACCAACCTCGAAAAGGGGAAGTGCTCGATTTTTGTCATGCTATTGATGATATAAAAACTAAAACTTTAAGACTATTGGGTGATCCAGCACTTCGTTTTGAAGAAGATCCAGTACGGATGTTGCGTACATTACGTTTTGCTGCGAAGTTAAATTTTAGTATAGATCCTAAAATATTAGACGTTTTTACCCAAGAAATGACGCAATTGCTGCGTGATGTTTCTCCGCATCGTTTATATGATGAGTCGCAAAAATTATTCACCATGGGGCATTTGCATCGTGTGATGCCGATGTTGATTGAATTTGGTATTTGGAAGCAATTATTTGCTGATATTAGCCCTGAGATTACCCAATTTATAGAGCGTGCAGCGAAAAATACCGATCAACGGATTCAAATGGGTAAAACCATTAATCCTGCATTTTTCTATGCGGTATTGCTCTGGAATAATTTCTTAGCGCGTTGTGATTTCTACCATGCTAAAGGTGTAGTTGCTGCAGAAGCACGAGCTCAAGCAGGCTTAGATGTGTTAAAACGTCAAGCGACACGAACCATTATTCCTCGTTTTGCCGAAACCTTTATTCGTGAAGTCTGGGAAATGCAAAGCCGTTTGCTTAACCCGAAACCACAACAGATTGAAGCGCTTTCGGGTCATGCACGTTTCCGTGCAGGATTTGACTTCTTGTTGTTGAGAGAGAAGTCAGGTGATGCTTCTACCAATGGCATGGGTGCATGGTGGGAAGCTTACCAAGACATGTCGACTGATGAGAAAGAGCGTGCAATTGGCAGCTATAATCGTCAGCGTGCTAAGAGTCGTAAGAAACTTGCTGAAGTTGCCCCTGTTGAAGATGTAAAAGCAGCAGCTTCCACGCAAATTGAACCATTGGTGAAAGAACAAGAATCTCGTAGCCGTCGTTCGCGGACTAAGCCAAATTCAACATCATCTCAAGATTTTAGAAGTAGAAATGATGCTCGAACAGCAGTAAACAAAGGCGAGATCACAGCGGATCATCCAATTACCAAGCGTAGACGCGTACAACGTGATTTAAGCAGTGTGATTTTTGGACCGACCCAATCATGATTAAAACCTATATTGGTTTAGGCAGTAATTTAGGTGATTCTGAGCAAATTTTACGGGAAGCTGTAGAAAAACTCAGAAACTTAGGTGTTGTTATCGTTTCAAAGCTGTATCAAAGCCCGCCGATGGGGCCTCAAGATCAGCCAAATTATCACAATGCAGTTGCAGAATTACACACCGATTTAGCGCCTTTGGCCTTGCTGGATGAACTGCAACGTATTGAAAATGAATCAGGTCGAGTACGGTTACGCCGCTGGGGTGAGCGTACTTTAGATCTAGATCTTTTGCTTTATGCTGAAAAAAACATTATAAATGAGCGGCTCACAGTACCGCATATCGGTATTTTAGAGCGTGATTTTGTGGTGATTCCATTGTTGGATCTCGATCCTGAGCTCCAAGTCAATGGACAATCATTGCAAAAGTTAGATTTCGTGCAACATTCAACCCTTAGTGTTTTAGCAGATCAGTCATGGGCTGATTAAAGGATTGAATGGGCAGAGGAACTCTCATTGATAGAGGAATATCGTCATGATTAGCCTAAGTGATTTAAGACAATTCAAAACTCAGGGACGTAAATTTTCATGCTTAACTTGCTATGATGCAAGTATGGCAAAAGGTATGGAAGTTGCTGAGATTGACACCATTTTGATTGGTGACTCTTTAGGGATGACAATCCAAGGGCATGATTCTACCTTGCCTGTGACTGTTGCAGATATGGCTTATCATACTGCGGCTGTGCGTCGTGCAAATCAACATGCGTTTGTGCTGTGTGATTTACCCTTTATGAGTTATGCCACGCTCAATGATGCGTTGCTCAATTCAAAAACCGTGATGCAAGCGGGCGCTCAAATGGTGAAAATTGAGGGCGGTGAGTGGCTGGCTGAAACTGTAGAAGTTTTGACACGAAATGGTATTCCTGTTTGTGTACATTTGGGTTTAACACCACAATCAGTGCATGTTTTTGGTGGTTATAAATTACAAGCGAAAACGCGTGAATCAGCAGATCAACTGATTGCGGACTGTAAAGCTGTAGTTGATGCAGGTGCGGCTGTGTTATTGCTTGAATGTGTTCCGGCACAGATGGGTAAAGAAATTGCCGAATTGTTCCCACATGTTCCTGTGATTGGCATTGGTGCTGGTGCAGATACCGATGGTCAAGTACTTGTGGTGCAAGATATGCTTGGTTTGACGTTTGGTAAAGTGGCACGTTTTGTACGTAATTTTATGAAAGAACAAGCAGGGGAAACTGCAATCGTGGATGCATTTAAGGCATATCATGTTGCTGTACAAGAGCAATCATTCCCTGCCAAAGAACATACTTTCCAAGTAGAGCTGTAAACATGAAAACAGAAACGACCATTCAAGGATTAACAGCATCACTTCAACCTGCTCGATCGGCACGTAAAATCATTGGTTTTGTACCGACGATGGGAAATCTACATCAAGGCCACTTAAATCTGGTTCGTGAAGCGCGTAAATTATGTGATGTGGTGGTGGTCAGTATTTTCGTCAATCCAATCCAATTTGGACCGAATGAAGATTTTGATAATTATCCTCGTACACTTGAGCAAGACAGTAATTTGCTTGCTGAAGTGGGTTGCGACATTGTTTTTGCACCTTCTGTGGAACAAATGTATGGTAAATTCCCACGCTTAACCAATATTAGTGTGGGCGAAATTACCAATGACTTGTGCGGATTACAACGTCCAGGTCATTTTGATGGTGTTGCTGTTGTTGTCACCAAATTGTTTAATATTGTACAGCCGAACTTTGCATTTTTTGGACAGAAAGATTATCAACAATTGGCTGTGATTAAGCAGGTTGTTCGTGATTTGAATATGCCAATTGAAGTGATTGGTGTGCCAATTGCACGTGCTGAAGATGGTTTGGCCTTAAGTTCTCGTAATGGTTACTTATCTGAACAAGATCGTCAAACAGCTCCTGTTATTTTTAAGAGCTTAACGACTGCTGAACAAGATTTACATGCAGGTAAAGCACTTGTAGATGTCTTGGCGCAAATTCGTGAAAGTTTAAATGATGCAGGGTTGGTTGTGGATTATGTCGAAGCACGTAGTCCAACGTTGCAAAAAGTTGAACAATTCGACCAAGATGTTGTATTGTTTGTTGCAGCGAAATTAGGCAAGACTCGTCTGATTGACAATTTACAAGTAAAACATTTGACATAAACTTTGCTTTTAGGATCGCCATGCCATGAAGCGCATACTTATCGTAACAGGACAGTCTGGTTCAGGTAAATCATCTGCTTTGCAGGTGCTTGAAGATTTGGGTTATTACTGTATCGATAATTTGCCTTTGGCATTGCTTCCTGAAATCGTTGAAAAGCTGGATAGAGAAAACAATTTAGAATTATTGGCACTCGGTGTCGATGTTCGAAGCGCCAAAGAAGATTTACAAGGTTTTGATCAGGTTTTTCAACAGTTACAGAAACATGGCAGCGTAGACGTTATTTATTTAACGACACGTGATCAGGAGTTGATTTCACGTTTTAGCGCATCGCGACGTCCACATCCTTTGTCAAACCGCTTCCAAAGTTTGAATGAATGTATTCAAGAAGAAAAAAATTTATTGCTCCCCATTCAACTGCGAGCAACAGTACATATCGATACAACGGATAAAAGTGTACACGATTTAAAAGATACCTTATTGTCCAAACTGGGACAGTCCGATAAACTCATTTTAATTTTGCAATCTTTTGGTTATAAACATGGTATTCCATTAGATGCAGATTTTGTTTTTGATGTAAGGCATTTGCCGAATCCACATTGGGATTTAGAGTTACGTAAATATTCGGGTTTAGATGAACCAGTACGTAAATTTTTAGAAGCCAGCGAGCAAGCAAATGAGATGTATCAAGACATCTATCAGTTTTTAAATAAGTGGTTGCCTGCTTTTTCGGAAGGTCATCGTCACTATATTACAGTGTCAATTGGCTGTACGGGGGGGCAACATCGTTCGGTTTATATTGTGGATAGGTTGAAAAAGGCTCTTGAGTCGAAATGGACTATTCAGGTATTACATAGAGAAATGAAGCACTGGTCATGATTGACACAACTGTTGACGTAATTAATAAATTAGGATTACATGCGCGTGCATCTGGAAAACTAATTGAAGTCACGACTAAATTTAAATGCTCTATTCAAATTGGTAAGGGTGACAAGTTAGTCGATGCCAAGAATATCCTTTCTTTACTTATGCTCGGAGCGGGTAAAGGAACCACCTTGCGTCTAGTGATTGATGGTGCAGATGAAGAAAAAGCTTTGTCTGAAGTTCAAGCACTGTTCGCAGATAAATTTTACGAGGCAGAATAATCGTGGCACGTCGTCCGCAACGTTTTACTGAAGATGATTTTGAGTCTTTAGAAGGGCGTGCAAGTAAAACCGAACAGAAAAAAGCTGTACAACGTATGGCTGCTTTAGGTGAACAACTCGCAGAGTTGTCAAAGAAACAAATTGAATCTTTACCTGTTGAAGATCGGTTGATTGAGGCTTTGCTTGATGTGCAATTGATCACATCTTTTGAAGCACGTCGCCGTCAATTTCAGCGGATTGGTAAGCTTTTGCGTAATGAAGATGAAGCTATCATTTTGTCTTATTTAACCCCTAAACAAGGGATTAAAAAGTTGGCGCAATTGGATCGTTGGGTTGATCGAATGATTGAACAACGTGATCCTGCAATTAAAGAATTCTGTAAATCTTATAATGCTGCAGAAAGTCATTCTTTACGTCAGCATGTATTGCGCATTCATCGGGATATCACCCGTCAAGCCACTGCTGAAGAATTAGCGGCTTCTAAACTTAAGTTATTAAATTATGCCCAACAAGTGGCTTTGATTTCGGATAATTCCAAGTAAACTCAAATAAATGATCGTGACAAATAAAAAACGACCCTTTTGGGTCGTTTTTTATATTTAACCGAGATAGGAATTAAACTTTTGATGGCATCATGGGCATGTTTTCGCCTGCTTTAAATTCTGGCTGGAATTTAACAACACATTTACCATCGATGATTTTATCACCCATTTTTACTTGGATTGCCTTGCCATCAGTTTGGCCTGCACATGATTTTTGAATCGCATCCCACTGCGCTTTACGTTCTGCACGTTTTTGTGCAAATTCTTGCTTAATTTGAGCACGTTGTTCTTCGGTCATGTCTTTCATACGTGGCCCATCATGGCGCATCATATGACCACGTTGTTCTCCATCACGACGGAAATCTTGTTTCATTTCTTTCATCGCCTTGTGATCAGGCTTGAATACGATATTACATGTACCATTAATATTTTGCTGACCTGCTGTCACCTGAACCGTTTGACCAATTGCTTTGCCATCACAGGCTTTTTGCATTTGTTGGCGTAACGCTTTATGTTGAGCACGTTTCTGTTTCATTTCTTCGCGTTGTTCTGGTGACATTTTATGATGTTCACCATGCATCATTGGACGGCCATCTGGACCGTCTTTAGGACCAGGATTGGATTGGCAGGCTGTTAAAGCCCCCGCAGTTAAAATACTTGCTGATACCAGTGCGATTTTTGTCATTGCTTTCATTGTTACTACTCCAATGAATATTTTGATGTTCTGTTGATACAGTAAAGATTAAATAATAATGATGTAGAAACAATGGAGAGAATTTTGAGCAACTGTTGGGTACAATGTTGAAATGAGAAGAAAAACGTGAGACCAGTTTTGAAAATACGTCGAGTTCCCATTGCATTACGCTTATTTCTGACCGTTTTATTGACAACTTTAGTCATTACAACAGTGAGCTTGGGTGTCTTACATTGGACCATGCAAAAGAACTTTGCCAGATATGTTGCAGATGTTGAAATGCAGAAACTTGATCATCTGATCGAAAACTTGGCAGATGTATATGGGGTCTATCAAGACTGGGGTAACGCGGTTCAAGCACAGATTTTGCAAATTGAAGGTGATGCTGCGCCTGATGATTATGATAAATTATCACGCTGGTGGCTACGTCGTCAGTATGATATCGCTTTACAGCAACGCTACTTTAAAGAACATACAATGGTGGCGACTTTGGGACAAACGGACGGTGCCGTTCATAAGTCTCAACTGGATAAAGAAGAACTGAAAATTCTCGAAGAAAATTTACCCTCAGCTTATCAACCTTTTGAAGGTTTGAAATTCCCGCTTAGTTCAAATCAAAACTTATATAGACCCTCGGATCGTAAAGCAAATAAACCGCCTATAGGCAAAGATAAAGGTCATCTTTCAGCAGGACACGAAGCACCAGCTTCTGCAGCGAAAGAAGCATCAACGCGAGATCCGATGCGAACGGTAAATCCGCAGAATGGCAAAAAGATATTTGTGTCATTGCCTGACCGTTTGGGTCTGAGTTCACGACTTTCTTTATATGATGCAAAACAACAGTTTATTTTAGGTGAGCCGTCAGATGATCAGGTGTCTTATCGTCCGATTTTAGTCAATGATGAAGTGGTCGGTTATTTGGGTTTAAAACCAGTTTTAGATCAGGATGATGCACTGAGTATTAACTTCTTTAGTAATCAAAAGCGTTATTTAGTGCTGATTTATATCTTCACCTTCTTATCCAGCTTGGTTGCAGCATTGTTATTGGCGACTTATTTTAAAACACCGATTCAACGTTTGTTGAATGCAACTCGCGAATTAACCAAAGGGAACTACCAGCATCAAGTGGTGATTAACCGCAATGATGAATTAGGAGACTTGTCGACAGAGTTAAATCAACTGGCTGTTATTCTCGACCAGCATGAAACATCACGCCGTCAGTGGGTTGCAGATACTTCACATGAGTTAAAAACGCCATTAGCAGTATTGCAAGCACAGATTGAAGCCATGCAGGATGGAATTCGCAAGCCGACACCAGAACATTTTGAAGCGATGTTACGTCAGGTTACGAGCTTGAAGAAGTTGACACAGGATTTAGCCGATTTGGCGCAAGCTGAAGCACAACAATTAAAATGCTACTTTGCAGAAATTGATCCGTGGTCGGTGGTCTTACAAGAAATCGAGAATTTTAAACCTAAATTTGAACAGGCTGATTTAACAATTTCAGCCACAGGTGAGGGAGCGAAATTACAATTAGATATAGATCGCTTTAAGCAAATTATGGTCAACTTACTTGGAAATAGTATTCGCTATACTGAGGCAGGTGGTGAAGTCCAAGTGCATACAGAGCAAGATGCAGATTCTTGGAGTGTGATCGTCGATGATAGCCCATTGGGTTTGAGTGATGAACAGATTGCACACTTGGGCGAACGTTTCTATCGTGTGGATAATTCACGTACACGTAGTACAGGCGGTACAGGATTGGGATTGGCTTTATCAGGTAAAATTGCACAAACACTCGGTGGTCAGCTTACTTTTGATCATTCGCCATTAGGCGGTTTGCGTTGCAAACTGACATTTTCAAAACATACTAAAGTTTAAAAGGAATAGTACAACATGAAGCATATCATGCTGGTAGAGGATGAAGTTGAACTTGCGCAATTGGTGCGGGATTATCTAGAAGCAGCGGGCTTTGAAGTCAGTATGTTTCATGATGGTCAAGAAGCGTATGACAGCTTCCTGCAACGCAAGCCAAGTTTAATGGTGTTGGATTTGATGGTCCCACGTATGGATGGTTTGACCATTTGCCGTAAAGTGCGTGAGCAAACCGACTTACCGATTATCATGGTGACTGCACGAACGGAAGAAATCGATCGTGTCTTGGGTTTAAATATGGGAGCAGATGACTATGTCTGCAAACCTTTTAGCCCAAAAGAGTTGGTGGCACGTGTACAAGCGGTATTACGCCGTTTAGAACGTAAAGCTGAACCTGAAGCCAATGACTTATTTCGTATTGATAAAGCACAACAACGTATCTGGTATCAACAAAAATCGTTGAATTTAACGCCAACTGAATTCCGCCTTTTAGAGCTTTTCCTCGAACATTTGGGACAAGTCTATTCTAGAGCGCAACTTTTAGACCATATTAACCCAGATAGTTTTGATGTTGCTGACCGTGTTATTGATAGTCATATCAAGAACTTACGCCGTAAAATATCTGAAGCAGCGGAAACTGGAAATCGTCATGAATGGGTACAAGCTGTTTATGGCGTAGGCTACCGTTTTGAATATCCAGAAGATTAAGTTTTCGACATTTTAAGTTCATCATTGTGGATAAACACAGGTTTATCCACAGATATTGTGGGTAAATGTTTATAAATGTAAAAAGTTATGTTTGAAAAATAAACATATAACTTTATGTTTATTGATACATTCTGATTTTGACTGAATCGTGGATAGATAGAGCTTAGGTCTGTTGATCAAATGTGCGATCCAAAGCCCGCTAATTATTTAATGTGTTGATAAACCGCCAATACCTGCTTTTGGGCTTTGGTCAGGCTCTTGCTCACAAGCTCATAAGAGCCTTCAACTAAGTCTTGAATCAGATCAGCACTGATCTGTTCGCCTTCATAGACTGAAATCCAATGACGTTTATTCATATGGTAGCCCACCTGAATCGAGGGGTAGAGATCTCTCAACATTTCGCCATGATCAGGTTCAACTTTTAAATTAATCAGTTTTTTGCCATGCAGTTCAGAGCCTAACATAAACATTTTTCCCATCACTTTAAAAACAGGAACATCCTCACCAAAAGGATAGTCAAGTTCGGATTTAGGTAAATGTGATGCAATCTTAAATGCTAAAGTTCGGATTTCTTCACCAGTCATCATTGTCTCTTTTTAAAATATTCTTTATGAATAAATGCTAATCACTGTTCCATCATCGACCAGCTTCCAAATTTCATCCATGTCTATATTTCTAACGGCAATACACCCCCATGTCCAGTCATTTCTAGGTAAGTAGGTCATTAAACTAGGCAGCTTTTCCACTTGTGAGCGTGTTGCTGAACCATGAATCATAATGTCACCACCAGGAGAAACACCAAGTTGGTTGGCTTTAGATTTATCCTGTTGGTTTGGATAGGACACATGCAGCGATTTATAAAATGCACTATTGGGATTCCGCCAATCTAGAATATAACGACCTTCAGGGGTTTTTCCATCACCTTCTTTAACTTTATGTCCAATAGGATCAAAGCCTAAGCGCATTGGATATGTTCGTATGTCTTGATCATGATGCATGAGTTTAACAATACGATCTGATTTATAAACTTTAACTTCGGTGATTGGCGTGTTTTGACGAAGACGTTGAATCTCTTGCTCAGATAAATTCTGCACATGTATAGCAGCATTTGCGGTTGGAATAAATTGATTATATTTTTGATAAGTCCAAACACTTGTTATAGCTATAGCCAAAAGAATCAAGCATGGAATGAGGTATTTTTTATTCATTTTAGAATACTAATGTTGTAAAACCCTGTATTGCCTAAATTTTATTCATTCTAAAGACAAAAGCTGTAGTTAATTTGTGATTGTGGATTTATCCTGTGGATAAACACAAGTTTATCCACAGAAATTGTGGGTAACTATGATGGGTCAGATCAAAGAAAGTGATTCGGCAATTTATTTGATCAAGACGAACAACTCACCATCACTTCAGGAACGTCGCTCGGTAAAGGCGCTAAATCTTTGGCTGTTTCTAAATCCGTTTGTTTGGTAAAGGGATGACTAAGCAATTTAAATAGACGATCAACCTCAGAAAAATCATCACGTTCAGCCTGTTCAATGGCTGTTTGTAGCATATGATTTCTTAAAATATAGACTGGATTGGCCTTTTTCATTTCTGCATCAAGTACATCAATATCTTGCTGCTCACGAATACTGTGATATTGCGTCAAGAAGTTTTCAAATTGAAAGCGATCTAGGCAATCATCTTTAATAGCTTCGTATTCTTTATTCTGTAAGCGAAGAAAACTGTCGGTATAGTCGAGTTGCTCACTTTGTAGAATTCTTAAAAATGCCATACCACAATCAAAACTATCTTTATGGAAGGCAGGTAGTCCAAGTTTTTGGCATAACCCATGGGTATAATGTTCTAGAAAGGTCGGTTCAAAATGCTCTAAACATTCGACGAGGTCTTGCTTAAATTGTTCTTTATTTTCTGCTTGTGCCAGTGGAATTAAATTGTTTAACCAATTCCATAAGTTCCAATGTGCAATACTCGGTTGGTTTTGGTAGGTATAACGGCCATTGTAATCACTATGATTGTTGATCCAATTGGGACGGAAACGCTCCATAAAACCATAAGGGCCAAAATCAAGGGTAGAACCTGTAATATTGAGATTATCCGTATTCATAACTCCATGCGCAAAACCTACCAATTGCCATTTTGCGATCATGACAGCGGTGTTTTGGATCACTTGCGTTGCAAATGCTAAAACAGTGTCTTCAAACTTTTGCTGTTCAGCACTCAAACATTGTGGATAGTGCCATTCAATACATTTTTGGGTAAATTCAGAGAGTAACTCAGGCTGATATTGATTGATCCATTCAAAATGCCCTAAACGGATGTGGCAATCCGAAGTGCGTAACATCATTGCACCAAGTTCAAGTTTTTCTCGTTGTACGCCTTGGGTTGAAGAAGTAAAGCCTACGGAATTGCTTGAAGCAACCCCCAGTGCATTGAGTGCGTGACCCGCTAGATATTCACGAATTACAGAGCGTAATACAGCACGTCCGTCTCCCATACGAGAGTATGGGGTTGAGCCTGCACCTTTTAAATGTAGGTCAATGGTTTGACCTTGTCGATTTAAAATTTGCGCTATCAATAGGCCACGCCCATCACCCAATTGACCTGCCCATTGTCCAAATTGATGCCCTGCATAAACCATGGCAAGGGGATGAAATTCAGCAAAGGTTTTTTGTCCGCTACAAATCTCGACCCATTGGGCTTTTTCATCTTCAGACCATTGTAATTCATCCGCAAGCGCAGCATTAAAATGCCCAGGCTTTGCACCTTTCAGTGGACTAGGCATTTGCTCATGATAGAGCTTTGAATCGAGAGATGGATAACGTGGGGCAAATTGCATAGCGATCGGTCACAATGGTTTCACTTGTCCCTCTCAATATAGCAAAGTTTTAAGCTGTTGAGATAATGTCGACTGTTTTAGTCGACAATAAATAGCTTTGCACCAAATGCGGTAGAAGAACGATGCGCTTCAGCTTGATCTGCAACTTGATAACTCATCCCTGCTTTTAAAGTAAAGGTACGCCCATCATCAAGTTCAGTGTGTAACTCACCTTCCAAGCAAAACAGGATATGACCTTTTAAACACCAGTGGTCAGCCAAATAATCGACAGAATATTCGACCATTCGCACTCGAATATTGTCAAATTGCTGTGTGCGCCAAAGTGCAAAGCCTTGCTCACCCTCATGGCGCGTTGTTGGAACTTCTGCCCAGTTGGTAATGCCAAAGGGGATGTTATTAATTTGCATATTATTTTCTCTCAATATTCTCAGTATGAATGTCTGTAAAAAATGGATAAAAGAAAAGCCCCTTTCGGAGCTTTGCTTTTGATGTGTATTGAGAATTAAGAAACAACGTTCTTTTTGATTCCACGCATCAATGTTTCTAAACGTTCACGATGGAAAGCAAGTTTCTGTTCGACCAATTGGAAATCAACTTTGAGTTTGACATCCATTTGGTGGATCTTCTCAGCAACAGATGCTTTTTTCGCTTGTAGCTCTTGTTCTTTTAACGCAGCCCAATCATTTAATGTATTGGTGAATGCTTCATATTCTTGCGATACTTTTTGTTTCATCGCGATAATATCTGCATTGACGTTATGACCATAAATCGCTAAATCCTGTTCAGCATATTTAAATCTCATCGCCAATTCCGCTTTTTTGATATTGAAGCTTGGGATACGACGTAGGTTCTTGGCTAAACCGATTTTAGAGCACGACCAAATCAACCATTTTGTTGGATCATATTGCCACCATTTCACCCCATTACGATAATCGTATTGGAAAATATGGTGATAGTTATGATAACCCTCGCCCCATGTTGCAATGGCAAGAACAAAGTTATCACGTGCAGTATTTTCGTCAGTATAAGGACGTTTGCCCCACATATGGCAGAGTGAGTTGATAAAGAATGTTACATGATGGCTAATGATTAAGCGGAGTAAACCACCTAAGAGTAATACGCCCCACATGTCTCCTACAGCCCAACCCAGTGGAACTAAAATCGCAGCATGTACAGCAATCACAAGTGGAACATAATACTTGTCTTGGAACATAACCACTTTGTCATTCAACAAATCAGGTGCATTTTTATAATTTGATTCAGCAGCAGGATAATTACGTAACATCCAGCCAATATGAGCGTACCAAAAACCATTGTTAATCGAATACGGATCTTGATCTACATCATCCACATGGCGGTGATGTGTACGGTGACCAGAAGCCCAGAACAAAATACTGTTTTGAACAGCAAAAGTTCCCATGATCATCAAAATGATTTTAAGTGGTAAAGTCGCTTCGTATGCACGATGTGCCCACAAGCGATGATAACCTGCAGTAATACCTAAACTACTGAGACCGAGTAAAACGAATAAACTAATCCAAGCTGCCGCACTAAAATCATGGTGGTAGGCATATAAAGGGATTGCAATTACTGCCACAAGGGGTAAAAACACCAAGGCAAAAACACCGATCCAATTTATTGGGGCTTTGGGTAGGGGAGCATTCATCTCCAACAGCACTCCTAAGAACCTTAATCAGGTAAAGTTAAACGCATAGCTTCAGCATTTTTCTAGGCTATACTTTCACAGATATTATCATGGGCGAACATGTGTTCACTAGTATTAGTGTACATCTGTATTGTATAAAACAGTAACAGAATAAAACATGAATTCTAGCGGTTTGATCGAAAAAAATGAATGGTTAAAACGTCGTATTTAAATGTCAAAATAGTGTAAGAATTTTTCTGCCTTATCCAATTTGATTTTTAGGGGGTTAGACAATTGATTCTCAAGTTAAATTTTAATTTTGGGACTCTCTAAAGTTCAAAATAAAATTCTACTTTATTGTGTTATTAAGGGCGTTTGAGTTATTGAATTTGTGCTAAGGCAAGCTGCATCATTTTGGGGAAATCAGTAATTAATCCATTGATCCCCAAATCTCTTAAATGCTTAGCGCGCTCAATATCATTGACGGTCCAAACACTGATGTCCAAACCTGCACGCTGAGTTGCTTGAATGAGCTCATCTGTTGCCAATTGATTCATCCATCCAATCTGGCAGCATCCCAGTTGTAATGCCTGTTCGATCGCACGTTGTTGGATGTCATCTTCAATCAGTAGACCACGTTTAAAACTTGAGTTTTGCTGTTGTAATGCTTGATGTATTTTTAAATCAAAACTGGTAATCACTGCGACATTTTCAAAACCTCGCAGTTGTTTTTGTAATTCGATGATGAGTTTTTCAGCGTGTTGCAATGTTTCTACAGCTTTCACTTCAACTTCAATATGCTCAAAGTCCTGCATAATCTTTAGGCTTTGGCTTAAGGTTGGGGTAATTTGTTTTTCCCAATCCATCCAGATATTGGCTTGGTTATAGGCCGCTAATTCAGCGCTGTTTAAATCATACAGTGCTTGATCTATTCCAGTTGTTCTTAAAAAATTATCATCATGCATGATAATGAGTTCATCATCTTTTAATTGTCGAACATCGAATTCAACTGCACGGATACCTAAATCGTGAATATATTGAAATCCAGCTAGGGTATTTTCAGGTGCTTCACCACGCGCGCCACGATGTCCGATAATTCTCATAATGAATTCACGTACTCATTTTCATCTGTCTAGTAATCGTTTAAGTCTTACTTTTAGCAATAACTTGACTTTATCATACTGTTAAAAATTTACTTTTAGACAGTGATTTATCGTTAAATCGTGTCATTGATGTTCTTTTGCCAAAGCACCTCACTGCCACCTTCTGCACGTTGTAAGCTACGTGAAGCAACAAAAAACCAGTCGGATAATCGGTTAATTAATTGTAGAGCAGTTGCTTGAATATTTTGATCACGACTGTGTACAGTCATTAAGCTACGTTCTGCTCGACGACATACAGCACGTGCTTGATGTGCATAACTACATGCTAATGTTCCTGAAGGTAGAATAAAGTCCTTAAGCATTGGTAAGTCTTCATTCATTTTGTCGATTTCTTTTTCAAGAAATTCAACACAAACAGGTTGGAGCAAGTTGTAGTTAGGAATACAGACTTCACCACCCAAATCAAATAGCCAGTGTTGAATCAAGCTCAGTGATTTATCCCAATGGGCTTTATCGACGATGTTACTCATTGAAATTTGCGAACGTAATACACCAACAATAGAATTTAGTTCGTCTACATCACCGAGAGCGGTAATACGTAAGTCATCTTTCGATACGCGAGAACCATCTCCTAATCCTGTAGTACCTGAATCGCCTGTACGGGTATAAATTTTACTTAAACGATGTCCCATAATTTTGTCCTAGATAAAAATGAAAAGATAAAGAATAAAAAAGGATAATGTCGGTCAAAACATTATCCATAAACTGCGCTGTTTTAGATATTTTTTTGGGTATCGCTTTTAGTAGCGGAAAGTTACCCCAACTGAAGCTTGGCGGCCACTGTTGATATACCAATCTTGTGCTGGATAATTATTGAATACTTCACGATACTCAACATCACCTACATTTTGAATGTTGGTAAAGACTTTAACATTTTGCGTTGCATTCCAATAAGCATTTAAGTCCACAGTTGCATAACCTGGAACGCGAGTTTTATTCGCAGCATCTGCATATGCTTTAGCACGTGCAATTAATGAAGCACTGATACCATAAGTTGAATTTTCTAAACCTGTGGTTAAAGTGAGTGTTTGGCGAGGACGATAGGCAATTTCATTACCATCTTTGCCATTCTCTGTCTTCACATAAGCATATGCGGTAGAGAGGAACAGGTCATCTTGATGCCATTTAACTTCTGCTTCACCGCCAGTAAATTTAGCTTTATCAACATTTTCATTACCAGCAGGGTAATTGAAAATAATCAAGTTTTTAATTTTGGTATGGTATGCAGAAAGATTTGTACTAATATTTGAGGTTAAATCGTAGTCAAAGCCAAGTTCATAAGAGGTACTCTCTTCAGGCTCTAATTTTTCATTACCACCCCATTGTGAATATAGTTCATTTAAGGTTGGTGCACGGAAAGCACTTCCGATATTGGCATATACACTTGCATTAGGTAAGAAATGATAACGTACTGCACCTTGTCCTACAGTGTGAGTACCAAAACGTTCATTATCTTCTACACGAATACCAGCTTGGGTGTCAAACAACTCATTTTTGAATTGGTGTTGTAAATAGTAACCTGTGCTATTCACACTTTGATCATTTTTCAAGATGGTATTACTTTTATAATTCGCATCATTATATGTTGCACCAACCAAGACATTTTGATTTGGTGTGAATTTCCATTTTAAGTTTAAATCACCTTGGTTGTTTTCAGTATTGTAGTGAGATGCATAAGCTGGAACATTCTGTTTATCTTGAACATTTGCATACTGCGCATTCAAAATTAAATCAGGCAAAATATTATAAGCAACTTTGGCATTGATCACACGGTTTTCAAATTCGCGTGGTGCAGTATTGACAATATAGTCATTACTAAAAATATTTGTGCCTTTATTTTCACTAATCGAAGCATATACATCAACTAGGTTTTCTTGTGAATAACCAAATTTGGCATTGTAGCCTTTTTGGTCATAGCTTGCTTTTTCATTTTTAGGTTGGCTTTCAAAGATACGTGTTCCATCGCTTTCTAAACGTTGACCACCGACCTGTGCATAGAAGCCTTGATCCGTCACTAAATTTGCTTTGGCAATCGCTTTATAAGTATTGTTTTCACCATAAATACCGGTCACTTCCGCACCAGATTTTACAGGTTTTTTTGAAATAAGTTGAACAACACCGCCAATTGCATCACTACCATACTGAACAGATGCAGGACCTTTCAAAATTTCAATTTGTTGAACGTCTGTTGTATCTAGAAAAGCAGGATATAGAGGGCCTAATTCATTTTGGCTATTTAAGCGAGCGCCATCTTTTAAAACTAATGTATGTACAGCTTTCGTACCACGAAGTGCAATTTCTGAAACTTGCCCAATACCACCACTTTGCTTAATGTAAACAGAGGGATCACGTTGGATAATATCAGAGACATTGAGTAAAGGATTTTGTTCAATTGTCTTTTGTTCAATAACTGTGAGTCGAACTGGGACATTCTTAAGGTTTTCTTCTGAACGAGTGGCTGTCACAACAATTGGTGACAATGATGCTGTCGAATCAGAAGTCAGATTTTGATTTTCTGCAAAAGCAGTAGAAGATAACCCCATCGCAATAGCGACAGCACCTACAAGTGCAGTAGGTTTAAAAATAACAGACATGATATGCTCCATACATTCACTCCCCGTGAATGATTGAGTTTAAGGGCACAACAAGCTGGTATCCGGACTTAAATATAGAACCTAAAGCGATTCAGATTATTCCACCTTCCCACAAAACATTGCAGTGGTGTAAGTCTTTTGACTTATTAAAGAATAATATTTTCATTTTACCGTTGCGGGGGCAGTGTTGGATTTCCACCAACTTCCCAAAGCCTTAAGCTAGACTTGTTGCATTTGTGTGCAGTATAAAGTTTGTTTAGTGTATAAACAATGTAAAACAGATAATCCTATAGAACTTTAACGCAAGTGAATAAATTTGCTTTACAATGATTTGCTTAAAATACTGAAAAAATCAGTTTGATCTGAACAAATTCGAGTTCAAAGCTATGCGTACCCGTGCCAAAATTTGTGGGATTACACGACCACAGGATATTCAAGCTGCTGTACAAGCAGGTGTGGATGCGATTGGTTTTGTGTTTTATGAACCTAGTCCACGTTATGTCACGATTGAATTGGCTCAGCAATTGGCACAACTTATTCCACCGTATATCAACATTGTTGGATTATTTGTCAATGCTAGCGCACAAGACATTGCACAAGTATTAGAACACGTGCCTTTGGATATTATTCAGTTTCATGGTGATGAAACTGCACAACAATGTCAGCAGATCGCACAGTATAATAAGCGCCGTTGGTACAAAGCGATTCAGATTAAACCTGATGCAAATAATTCAGATATTATTACGACAATTCAGCAATACCAACAGGCTGGCGCGAGTGCTATGCTTTTAGATGCATGGCATCCTGAACTAAAAGGAGGGACTGGACACAGTTTTGACTGGTCTCAATTCCCTAAACTCGATATTGCTTTAATTTTGGCAGGTGGTTTAAAACCTGAAAATATTGAAGACGCTATACAAACGACTCAAGCGTATGCAGTCGATGTCAGCGGAGGCGTAGAATCCGCAAAAGGTATCAAAGACCAACAACTCGTAGAACGATTTATGCAAGGAGTCCAACGTGGATCAGCAAAGTAATCAACAAAATAGTGTGATTGACTATACCCAATTCCCAGATCAAAACGGGCATTTCGGTATCCATGGCGGACGTTTTGTGTCAGAAACTTTAATGGCAGCTTTAGAGGATTTAGAGAAACTCTATTTCCGTATGAAAGATGATGCGCAGTTTCTGGCAGAATTCGACCGTGATCTCGCTTATTATGTCGGACGTCCTAGTCCGCTTTACTTTGCTGAGCGATGGTCGAAAGAGTTGGGTGGTGCGCAAATTTATCTTAAACGTGAAGACTTAAATCATACAGGCTCACATAAGGTCAATAACACCATTGGTCAGGCGCTACTTGCGAAGCTTTCTGGCAAAAAACGTATTATTGCGGAAACGGGTGCAGGTCAACATGGTGTGGCAACTGCAACAATTGCCGCGCGTTTAGGTCTTGAGTGTGTGGTATTCATGGGTGCTGAAGACGTAAAACGTCAGGCCATGAATGTCTACCGTATGCGCTTGCTTGGTGCAACAGTTGTACCTGTAGAAAGTGGTTCTAAAACATTAAAAGATGCCATGAACGAAGCGATGCGTGATTGGGTAACCAATGTAGATTCGACTTACTACGTGATTGGTACAGTTGCAGGTCCGCACCCATATCCACAATTGGTACGTGATTTCCAATCGATCATTGGTCGTGAAGCACGTAAACAAATTCAAGAGCAAGCAGGTCGTTTACCAGATGCTTTGGTTGCATGTGTCGGCGGTGGTTCAAATGCAATGGGCTTGTTCTATCCATTCTTAAATGATCAAGACGTCAAAATGTACGGTGTTGAAGCCGCAGGTTTAGGCATTGAAACAGGTAAACATTCAGCACCATTAAATGCAGGTCATGTTGGTGTTTTACATGGCAACCGTACTTATTTAATGTCAGATGAGCAAGGTCAGATTATTGAAACACATTCAATCTCAGCAGGCTTGGATTATCCTGGTGTGGGTCCTGAACATAGTTTCCTAAAAGACATGCATCGTGTGAATTATGTGCCAATTAATGATACAGAAGCACTTCAAGGCTTCCGTGATTTGACTCATATTGAAGGGATTATTCCTGCATTGGAAAGTTCACATGCAATGGCCTATGTGACTAAACTTGCGCCAACAATGTCGAAGGATCAAATTATTATTGCGACGGTATCGGGTCGTGGTGATAAAGATTTAATGACTGTTGCACGTATTGATGGTGTTGAAATGGTTGAGATGTAATTCATCTCACTCGATTAATTTAAAAGCCTCTTTTATAGAGGCTTTTTTATTTCTGGATTAGACAGGATCATGGGGAAACTCTACAAAAAGCACATGGAAATCATGAGCTAAATTACCCAAAATTTAATGAAAATAATCGGTTAATTTTTTTATATGCATTTTTTACAACGGGTTCGAGCTGAATCTTTTCCTGAAAAAATTGTCTGGGGATGGAAAGACACATTTGCGATTTGTATTATCCCTTTAATTGTTTTAAATGGCTTTATTTTAGAAAAAATATTTGGAATCTCGATAGCTGTTAGTCTGGGTGATACCATTTTAAGAGGCGTGCTGTTTATTTTAGTGTGCTACTTATATAAGGATATGTTGCTTACGCATTGGCAAAAGTATAAACAGGCCTTTTGGCGCTCAAGTGTCTTGGTGGTGGTTGGTGCAATCGTGTTACAAGTGGTGATCTCACTGACACGTCAGCTTTTACCCCTCGGGCCGAGTACACAAGAAAAAGACCTGATTGACCCTGAACATATTCCTTTTCTCAGTCTGTTGATCATTAGCTTGGGTCCGTTATTTACTGCGCTTTTAGAAGATATTGTGTTTCGCTATACTTTATTGCAAAAGTTATTTATCCAACCGTGGTTATGGCGCATTGTACTGATTATATTGAACTCTATATTATTTGGTTTGATCCATTATCATAATTTTGATGGAAATTTAATCGCGACAATCAGCTTTATGAGTGCAGGTTTATTTTTAAATCTGATCTATTTGTGGACACGCAATATTTGGCATGTATTACTCATTCATTTTTTGAACAATGCCGTATTATCTGTGGGTGGGATTTTATTATTAAAACTTGTTCAAACATTAACTTAGTGACTGAATATGTCTAGTTTATTTATCGTTATGTTGGGTGGCCGTCATGCACGTGCCAATGTTGAAGTTCATGATGTGGTTCTTGCCGTAGGCGATTCGCTTGAAGAGGTTTATCCTCAATTAAAAAATGCGTGGTTTGGTGAGCAACAGGGTTTACACATCGACGCATGGCAAAAATTACAGGCTTTAGTGTTTGAAAATAAGAAATATCAAATACATTTTACTGATGCGCAACCGAATGCATCAGATCAGAAGCTTTGGCTGATTAATTTAGGCGGCTATGATGCAAATGAGTTTGGTGAGTTACACCGTTATATCCTGATTGTTGCTCAAGATGCGATTGAAGCGAAAGCCAAGGGTAAGCAGCATTTTGCAGGGCATTGGCAAAAACCACACACTGATCGAGTTTTAGAGGTCGATGATTGTCTGGCGATAGATCAGGTATATGGCCGTTATGTGCAATTGGTTGAAGTAGATTTGAATGCTGATTTTCATGCAGAGCTTGACCAAAGTGTTTGGGAGAATACCTATTTGTCCATCTGAGTTGTCATCGCTTGATCTGCTTAAAAAGGGCGCTGTATTGCAGCCTTAAAAGATTAAGCGGATCTTAATTTTAAAAAATTGACATCAATCATTGCATTGCTCTCTCATAATCTAGTCATTGAAACAACAGAATCTTCGCAATGTTTTCAACAAGTTTGCATAGACTAAAAACTCAAACAAAACACTGCGGAGTGTGATCAATGAGCGGTTTATTAGACGAGTTAGGTAAAATTGCAGGTGCAGTGATTGCTGAGCAAAGTGTCGATAAGTTAGACCCTGATGCTGGCTTTCTAGAAAAAGCAGCTGGCGCATTTGCAGGTTATGAAGCCGCAAAAATTGCCGAAGACAAACTAGAAAATAGTGATGAGCAGCAGAAACCAGAGGATTAATTCAAAATTGGTAAACCCAGCTTTGGGCATTGATCTTAATCAATTCTGTATAAGATAAATAAGCTACAGGGTTGAATAAGTTTAGTATTGAGATGATAGCTGTGATCAAAGAGAGGGCATATTCGATATGCTCTTTTTTATTATCTAAAATAAAGATAAGTAATGAAGAAAAACATCCATAACGTAATAAAAGCATGCTTTGCCTGTAAAGCATTGCCAATTCGATCTTTGCACAATGCTTATCAATAAAACCGCTATAAAATATGGAAAAAAAGCATTTCTTTGATAGATCAATACTCGTTATATTGTGCATCGTTATAATGAAACTACTAGCTGTACGCCATGTATTTATATACTGATTTCGATCAGCAACTGATCAATGAACGTGTTGCACAATTCCGTGATCAAACGGAACGTTATTTAGCTGGAAAACTCACTGAAGATGAGTATCGTCCATTACGATTACAAAATGGTTTATACGTACAGCGTTATGCGCCAATGCTACGTATTGCTGTACCTTACGGTTTAATGAACTCTAAACAATTACGTAAAGTTTCAGAGCTCGCCAAAGAGTATGACCGTGGTTATGCACACGTTTCGACACGTCAGAACATTCAGTTTAACTGGCCTGCGCTAGAAAATGTGCCTGATATGCTAGAAGGTTTAGCTTCAGTTCAGATGCATGCGATTCAAACTTCAGGAAACTGTATCCGTAATACCACAACAGACCAATACGCTGGTGTTGTTGCTGGGGAAATTGCAGATCCACGCCCGACGTGTGAATTGATTCGTCAGTGGTCTACATTCCATCCTGAGTTTGCATTTTTACCACGTAAGTTCAAAATTGCAGTTTCTGCACTTGAAGAAATTGATCGTGCAGCAACTTCATTCCATGACATTGGGGTGTATTTAACTCGTAATGAAGCGGGTGAGTTGGGTTATAAAATCAAAGTGGGTGGTGGTCTAGGCCGTACACCTATCATTGGTTCTATGATTCGTGAGTGGTTGCCACGTGAAGATTTAATTGCTTATTTAGAAGCGGTTCTGCGTGTTTATAACTTGCATGGTCGCCGTGATAATAAATATAAAGCTCGTATTAAAATTTTAGTTAAAGCATTAACACCACAAGTTTTTGCTGAAAAAGTTGAAGCTGAATTTGCTGAAACAATTAAAACATTGAAAGTTCAACCTGAAATTTTGCAAAAATTAGACGAAGAGTTTATGCCGTTTGATTATCAAAATTATGCAGATGAAGATTTCAGTGGCTTATTTGCTGAATATCCAAAGTTTAAACAGTGGTTCAATATCAATACCAATGCACATAAAGTTGCAGGCTATCGTATTGTTACTATTTCACTAAAACGTGCGGGTATTGCACCAGGTGATATGACTGTTGAAGAAATGAATTTGATTGCAGATCTTGCAGACAAATATACATTTGGTGAATTACGGACCACACACGAACAAAATATTTCATTGGTTGATGTACCACAGAAAGATTTGTTTGAATTGTGGCAAACCCTTGAAAAGAATAATCTTGCTCGGGCACATATTGGTTTTATTACCGATATCATTTGCTGCCCAGGTGGTGACTTCTGTTCATTGGCAAATGCGAAATCTATTCCAATTTCTGAAGCCATTACACGTCGTTTTGATGATTTAGATACAGTCTATAATTTGGGTCATATCGACTTAAACATTTCAGGTTGTATGAATGCTTGTGGTCATCACCATGTCGGCAACATCGGCATTTTGGGTGTGGACAAAAAAGGTGCTGAATTCTATCAAATTACCTTAGGTGGAAATGCAGACCATGATGCTTCAATTGGTGATATTTTAGGACCATCATTTGCAGCAGAATCTGTACCTGACATTATTGATGAAATTTTAAATACTTATCTTGATCTTCGTAACGAGGGTGAAGAATTTATTGAAACTTATCGTCGAGTGGGTATTCAACCTTTTAAGGAGCGCGCATATGCTTAATACCGCACTTCAAGTCCTCTCTAAAGATGGCACTGTTGCAGACAATACCTATCAAATCATTGCTGAAGATGGTGTATTGCCACAAGGTGATGTGCTGTTGACTGTTGAGCAGTTGGACCAGCTTGCGAATGTGACGGGGAAAAAAGCACTATTTCTTACCGTAGATGCTTCACCTGAAACCAATGCGTTTCCATTAGATCAGTTAGATGCGATCTTTATTGATTTTGCTGGTTTTAATGATGGTCGTGGTTATTCATTTGCTGCGTTGTTACGTCGCCAAGGCTATACAGGCGATCTTCGTGCAACAGGCGATGTATTTAAAGATGTCTTGAACTATATGAAGCGTTCTGGTTTCGATACTTTTGTTGTAAAAGAAGGTAAAGATATCCATGAGGCAGCAGCAGGTTTAGGTGATTTTACTCACCCTTACCAAGCATCTACAGCTGTACCAAAAGCGCATTATCAAACAGGTGCTTGATTGTTTTAAGTACTGATTTTGAAATGAAAGCCGAACGAAAGTTCGGCTTTTTATTGTTCTCAAGTTAAAGCTGGTGTAGCCATTGCTTATTGTGAATATGATTTCAACGATATAAATTGGTATTCGGCTTTATTTGTATCGTGCCCAAATCAACATTGATTCAACATAACATCATTAGGTCGTAAAACCTTCTCTATTTAAAAGCATTTACCAAAAAATCATCGTTGCATTTTTGCAATGTTGTAGGCTGGAAAAGTCTATATATCTACAGCATTAAACACCACATAATCAAATAAAGATGATTCATGGTGGATGAAATGTTAAATCAAACAATGGGTGACTTATCGCTACTCAAAGGCTGGAACGCAACTTTACCCAATACTGAAGTCATGCCTGTACTATTTTTGGGTCATGGCTCACCCATGAATGCGATTCAAACCAATGATTTTACTCGTTCATGGAATCGTATTGGCGCTGAAATGGGCACACAACCGACAGCAATTTTATGTATTTCTGCACATTGGCTTACCCAAGGTGGTACAGCCGTCACTGCAATGCAACAACCGAAAACTATTCATGATTTTGGTCGTTTCCCTCAAGCATTGTTTGATGTGCAATATCCTGCTACTGGAAATAAAGCTTTGGTTGAGGCAACAACTAAAGCAATTCACAGTATAGAAGTTCATCATGATCATAGTTGGGGATTGGATCACGGAACATGGGGTGTGTTATGTCATGTATTTCCACAAGCCAATATTCCTGTTGTTCAACTGAGTGTCGACTATAGTCAAGGTGCACAATATCATTATGACTTGGCTAAACAATTGGCGCAGTTACGTCGTAAAGGGGTATTGATTGTTGCCAGTGGTAATCTCGTACATAACCTAAGCAAAATTGCCTTTGATAAATTTGATGACAATTATGGTTATGATTGGGCTTTAGAGGCTGATGCAAAGATGAAAAATTTCTTAGCGACGCATAACCATCAAGCTTTAATTGACTGGCAAAAGCAAGGTGCGGAGTTTTTATTGTCAATTCCAACACCTGATCATTATTATCCGATGTTATATGCCTTAGGTTTGCAGGAAGAGAAAGATGAGTTACATATTTTTAATGATCAAGCCGTTGCTGGTTCATTAACCATGACCTCATTTCGACTTGATCAACATTAATTTCAAATGTTAAGAATATAAAAGTTGGGTCTAAGGATTCAGCTTTTATAGTATTGGTGAAATTGAGTTAATCATATTTATTCTCTCAAGATAGAATTCTTTTAAGATGACTACTTAATTTTTGAATATTAAAGCGTTATGTGGAATTTGTACTTAAATCTGTGTTATTACTAACTTAAATTATTATTTAATACATTATTTATGTGGCAATTTTTCAAAAATTTTTTTAAACAGTCTCAATCTTTGCCTCCTGTAAAAATTGAAGAAAATCAGCAGAAAGTTATTGTAAATACGGTAACTCAGTCTGTTGTTCAAAATACTCAAAGCAGTCCAGATATAGATGATTATACATATAGGTTTAATGGAAAAGAGCTTACAGACTTTGAAAATTCATTATTAAAACTAAAAAGTTATGATGGTTACACAAGACAGAAAATGTTGAAAAAGCTTCAACAATGTTTTGAACCAGAGCTTTTTCCACATTTATTGTATCGCCTTAGTGATTATGTTGAAGTAAATCGTCATTTGGCTGCAGAACATATTGTGCGTTGGAGTCAACGACCTGAATTTTCTCAGCTTTGTAGTGATTATTTTTTTGAAATTTCAATGTTGCAAAATCGAGATCGAACAGATAGTGATTCGTTAAAGTTATTGCTATCGGAAGTAGCGAGCAATAGAGTTTACCTCTCAGAAACTTTAATAAATAAACAAGGTAAACTTCCTCGTATTTTATTAAAATTTATTCTTCAATATCAATGGATAGAAGAATACGAGTTACTTCAATTCTGTGGATTAGCCAAAGATCAACATATCCGAGCTTTTTGGCTCAAGCAGTTGATTCAACACAAAACTGATGAAGAAGTTCTGTATCAATTGAAGCAGAGTTCCAATAGAGATGTGCAATATCGTTTATTTGATTTTTTATACCAGAAAGATGTACTCACTACAGATGATTTAATCTTATTTTGGCATAGTAAATTTCTTACGATTATGGATTATGCCTATTTTGCTTTAAGATCAAAAAACTTTAATTTTGAAATGTATTTTAAGGCACACCCAGTTGAGCAGTTATCTACATTTGAGGTAAGGATTCGTGCACATCAATGGATGTTATTAAAAGGTGATCTAACTGAATTTTATACGATTATTGAGCAAGTCAATCAACCCTTAATTGTAGATTCAATCTTATCTTTAGCATTAAAACAAAAGTATATTGAAATAGATCAATATTTTAGTTTTTGTCGAAAAATGGGGCGGAAATTACATTTCTATCACTTGTCAAAAGCAAAAAAATACTTGAGTGAAAAACCTAGTCTAGATGAGCTTATTCACTATTCGTCATTCATCGATGATGGAATCAGTTTCCATCAACGGCTGGAATTGGTTAACGGCAGTAATTTTGCGGATCAACTATATTGGTATGTTAAACAACATGACTATATTGAAACAATCGAAGACCAACAGCTGTTAGGTTCTTATGTTCGCCAAAATTTACAAAATTTGAAATATGCAATATATGGCGTACAGTGGACAGAATCACAAAAAATTGAAATGCGTAGTCGATTACCTGATTTTATACAGTTATATCCAGATATCTTTGACGATCAAAACATTATAGTTCTATTAAGACCTTATCTAGAATAACGGTGAATTAATAAATTTATAGAAAAATGCTGTAGCTAATGATGGCTCTAATAGTAAAGGAAATAAGAAACCATAGATTGCACCCGTAATATGCGCGCGGTGGTCGATTAATGGTGAATGCCCTGAACGGATTGCATACAGGCTATAGCATAAATAAATCGTCCCAAAAATAATCGCGGGCACAGGTAAAATATAGATATAAATCATACCCCAAGGATTAAACAGAATCGCACTAAATAACACCGCATTGACTGCACCCGAAGCCCCTAAACTTCGGTAGGAATTTAGGGTTCGATTATGCAAATAGCTGGGGATTGCAGCAATGATGATAGCGCTACAATAAAATAAGACAAAGCCCATACCACTTAAGTAATCACGGAAAAACCATTCAACATTTCGCCCAAAGAAGTACAAGGTAAACATATTGAAAAATAAATGCATACCATCTTTATGGATAAAACCATGGGTTAAAAAGCGATCATATTGACCATGCTTAATCGCTGAAACATTGAAAATCAAACGATTCATTACATAGCGTTGCTGCCAAGCAATAAAAGAAATCGCAAGTGTGATTAAAATAATCAGAAGGGTATGGGTAAGACCAGTGATCATATTGTTATAAATGACGTTGTTATCGTAATAGCAATATAACCTATATCATTGTCAATCAATAGGCTATCGCAATATTCTGTTCATTATCCTTCACTCAGTTGACAGTTCACCATCCAGCGAATACCAAACTGATCGGTGAAAGCACCATATAAAGCACCCCAAAATGTAGGTTCTAGTGCCATTTCAATATGACCATTGGTAGAGAGTGCTGTAAATAATCGCTGAGCTTCATCCGCTTCGTGAGCTTCTAAGTTGATCGAAATATAATGGTTGGTGCCTTTGCTGAATGGTGCACTATTAGGTGCACAGAACTGTTCGCTGGTGTCTGAACCCATCAATACGGTAAACTCATTAATCGGTAAAGAAACATGTAAAATATAGTTTTTCTCTTGGTCTGGCACTTGGACATCGGGCAGTTCGGAATAACGTTTTAAAAATGAAAATTCACCGCCAAAAACAGATTTATAAAAATTAAAAGCAGCTTCGGTCTGACCTTCAAAGTTTAAATAGTGATTGAGTTGCATTGTGATTGTCCATTTTGTTGTTTTGAAGTGATTAATTTATCAGCTCACGGTTTAAAACTTGATGAATATTTTGTAATTGAAAATAAAAATCCCTCAATCATAAATGAGGGACGCTTGTTTTCTAGATTATCGCTTTGGTCTGCTTAAAGCTGTTTATCTTGTTGTTGCTCTAATTTTAAATCCTGTTTATTGGCGTAACCGTCAATATCTTCATTTTGAAGAACTTCATTTGGATTTGGACGATCTACAAAGCCAATTTTTGGTACAGGGATTTCAATCTGATTTTCCACAAAACGATTGCGGATTAACTCATGAATTTCATCTTTAACTTGTAAGTAGTTTGCTTGCATACACCACAGTGCAAATAAAATTTCAATGGAGGATTCTCCAAAGGCTGAAACAGTCACACGCGGTTTAGGATCTGCTAATACCAACGGGTAATCGTTGGCAACATCAATTAAAACTTCACGAACTTTATTGATGTTCTCATTAAAGTTAATTGCAACCGTAATCGACAATCGCCGTATCGGGAATTTTGATAGGTTATGTACGGGGGCGCGAATCAATTGCTCATTGGGGAGGCGCACATAGACATTGTCCATAGTCAAAAGTTTCACGGAAAGTAAATCAATCGAAATCACTTCACCTTCAATAGTATGTCCACGAATCAGGGTAATTTGAATCGTATCGCCAACTTCAAATGAACCTTCGCCAATTAAAAATAAGCCACTGATTAAATTTGATGCAGAAGTTTGTGAGGCAAAACCCAATGCAACAGTTAAAATCCCTGCTGCACCTAAAAATACGCTGAGTTTAAAGCCCGCTTCTTTTAAGCTGGCAATCACAAACAGTAAGAAAATAAAATAAAAAATACCTCTACGCCAAACCAAACGTTGGTGCGCATTAAAGCGCGCACCGATGGTGCGGATAAAGGTATTGGAAATGACGCGTGCCAGCACAAAACCCACAAAGCAGAGGATCAGAGCAACAGCAATTTCACTTAAGCGGTCGACATTTACATTGGTAAAGATGCCTTTTAGGCTATTGGCAATGTCTTTGGGAATATTGGATTCAGCCATTTTTACCTCATCCCTTAGAAAAATGAATCAAACATATTGAACAAAGCACCGCCTGGTGAGCGTGGCGGATGTACATAAATCACTTCGCCGGCCAAAGGTGGTGTACGGTTTTCAATTCTTACACGGGCAGGGCGGTCATTGCCTTCATAAACAACCTTGATTTGTGATGTCCATAAACGCCCTGTACTTTCACTATAAAATAAAGGCAGTGCAGGAACAGGTACATTCATACGGTCAAATCGAAGCTGATGGCTACTGACATTGTGGAAATCAATCGGTGTTACTGCCCGAAAGGCACGTGGACGTAATAAATTTAATTCGGTACGACCATCGACTGAGGTGGCATAACACATTTCACCTGTGCGGTGATCAGGGCCAAACCATGTGTCCTTAGGTAAAATTACAGGAATATCAAATAAGGGTTCTTTTTGGGCTTGTACAAAACCTGAAATCCACAGTGGTGTACTGATATAGAGTGTGCCGCGTTGGCCTGCTGGGATATAAATTGGATCGACAGGACGAATCACCACAGAGCGATCGGCTAAACGGGGCATAAGTTGAAATGCTTTATGGGTCTCGCGAAACATATAGCGTTCAACATGTACAGGTTCAGGAAAACCAAAGTTTACATCATGAATTTTATGCCATTGCTGCTCATAGTCATATTGGAATTTTGGACGATAATATTCCAAGCGCCATTCTTGTAAACCACGAGTAATGCGCATCATCATAGAACCAAATTGCCATGCTTTGGATTGGTTCAATTCAAACAGTTGTTCTCCCCACCACTTTAAATCAGGGAGTTCAGGTTCCAAATGTTCTTTCTTCTTAGACAAAAGTGTTTATCCCATTCATAAAATCATCATCAAATCTTTAACAAACAGACTTCACGCTGTCATGAGCATAGAGTACACTCAAAGCAATTTAAATCATTAATATAAGTTGTAATGCAAGTTCTCAAACAATTACAAATACCATATAGTTTTGCAAAACGGCATGGAGTGCTGTTGCGTTATGAAGGTGATCAAGTTTTTATTGTTCGCCGTCAGGATACCGCACAAATTGCGATTCAGGAAGCCCGCCGCTATCTCGGTCGTACAGCACAACATCAATTATGTAATGAAACTGAGTTTAATCACATGCTCAGTTCAAGCTATGCAGGTGAAACGGGCGAATCGCAACAGGTTGCCGCTGGTCTTGAAGATCACCCTGATCTATTGAGTCTGGCCGATCAGATTCCTGAAACTGAAGATCTGATGGATCAGGAAGATGATGCACCAATCGTGCGACTCATCAATGCTTTATTGTCTGAAGCGATTCGAGTTGGGGCTTCAGATATTCATATTGAAGCTTTTGAAAAGAAATTATCTGTTCGCTTACGGGTAGATGGGCAATTGCGTGAAATCGTACAGCCTCGCCGTGAACTTGCGCCATTGTTGGTATCGCGTATTAAGGTTATGGCAAAACTCGATATTGCGGAAAAACGTATTCCACAAGATGGTCGTATTTCTTTACGTCTTGCAGGACGTGAAGTCGATGTCCGTGTTTCAACCTTGCCATCGTCGCATGGCGAACGTGTCGTTATGCGTTTGTTAGATAAACAAGCGGGTCGACTCAACATGACCCATTTGGGTTTAATGAAGCCTGACTATGAACGTTTAACGCAATTGGTTCATCGTCCACATGGCATTATTCTTGTCACTGGCCCTACAGGTTCGGGTAAAACGACGACTTTGTATGCCGCGCTTTCTGATTTGAATGATGGCTCTAAAAATATCCTCACGGCTGAAGATCCAATTGAGTATCAACTTGAAGGGATTGGGCAGACTCAAGTGAATACCAAAGTAGATATGACTTTTGCCCGTGCGTTAAAAGCCATGCTGCGCCAAGATCCAGATGTGGTGATGGTGGGTGAGATTCGTGATTTGGAAACGGCTGAAATCGCAGTTCAAGCGTCTTTAACAGGTCACTTGGTTTTATCTACACTACATACCAATACGGCAATTGGTGCTGTGACCCGTTTAAAAGATATGGGAATTGAACCCTTCTTATTATCCAGTTCATTGATTGGGGTAATTGCCCAGCGTTTAGTTCGGACATTATGTTCTCATTGTCATACATGGCGTGAAGCAGATGACTTTGAAAAAGATGTATTTAAACCTGTGAGTTTGGAATCGAATTTAAAACTGCCTGTGCCGAATGGTTGTGATTTTTGTTCTCATACCGGCTTTACAGGACGTACTGCGATTTATGAAATTGTGCCGATTGATGAGCAGATGCGCCGTTTGATTCATGGTAATGCAGCAGAATATGAGCTTGAAGAATATGCACGTAAAGATGCAGGTTCAATTCGAGATGATGGTTTACGTAAAGTATTGGCGGGTAAAACCACAATGGAAGAAGTTTTACGTGTTACCAATGAAGCTGCTGAGTAACTGAAAACTATTTGTCTATCTTTTTAAATTTTTCTCAGAGTATGCTTTAGGCTTTATAATTTAAGCTATAAATTCTATAGAGCCTTTAGTTACTTTTATAAGTATAGTTTCTGGTTGATTCTCAGGTGTTAAAATAATCTGCTTATTTATTAAATTCGAAATATTAATCATGTAGTTAATGATTTTTTAATGGTCTTGTAGCGAATTAATTTCTTCTGGATTAATATCATTTTCAATTTTGTCTACTAAGAACAAATAATTATTGATTTGAATGTTATCTAAATAGAGATTTACATGTGAACATAGATTGTGGGTGTCATTCAAGCACTCTTGAAGGACTTCAAAATTAATTTGATTCTCATTCTTTTGTGTCTGCTGGTTAAACCATTTGATTTTATAATTTTCATTTACAAAGACAGTCCATTTTTTTAGGTCGTCAATATTAGTATCGAATATATAAAGGTTTCTCAGAGTACCATCGCAATAATATATTTTATCTTTTAGTTCTGCCCAGTATATAAAAAGTCAACCAGAAAAATAAAAGTAAGCATTAACCCTACCTAAAATAACTTATTTTTAGGTAGGGTTAATCATAACATTAAACAATCACATTCAATGTCACATCAATATTGCCACGAGTCGCATTTGAATATGGGCAAACAATATGTGCAGCATCTACTAATTTCTGTGCTTCTTCTTGCTCTAAACCTTCTAAATGAATATTTAAAGTCACTTGAATACCAAAACCAGTAGCGATTGGACCAATACCAACATCACCTTCGATATAAACATCTGGGGTAATTTTTAAATGATCACGGTTGGCAACAAATTTCATCGCACCAAGGAAGCAAGCAGAATAACCTGCTGCAAAAAGTTGTTCAGGATTGGTACCACCACCAGCACCACCCATTTCTTTAGGCACTGCTAATTTAACATCTAAAATTCCGTCTGATGATGTTGCACGACCATCACGACCGCCAGTTGCTTTTGCATGTGCTGTATAAACCACTTTTTCTAAAGACATCGGAAATCATCCATTTTTGATTGCGTTCAATTATATCGTATACGATATAAATATTTAAACAAGTAGCGTTTGTGTAAAATTTGATAACTTTATTTTGAAATGTTTTCGCGTAAATTTGAAAGAAGATCTTTCAATTGAGTAATGCTGTCTAAATCACAGGCACTGGCTTGAGCAACTTGTAACGGAATATCCACGGCTTTTAATTTTAGCGCATGACCTGCAGCTGTTAGGCTGATAATCACTTGACGTTCATCTTTCGTAGAACGTTCGCGGTTAACAATACCATTACTTTGTAATTTTTTGAGTAAGGGGGTCAAGGTAGATGATTCTAAAAAGAGTTTTTCACCAATTTCAGACACAGTTAGACCATCTTTTTCCCAAAGTACTAACATAACTAAATACTGTGGATAGGTCAGTCCTAGTGGTGTGAGTAATTTACGATAAAGTTGATTTAATGCTAAGTTTGTAGAGTAAACAAGAAAGCAGAGTTGATGATCAAGATTTAAGTTTGAATAGTCTTGTTGCATGCTTGTCTCGTGAAGATATTACGCCTCACAAGTATAACGTTGTTTTGTCTTGTTCAGGAAATAAAAGTCATTAATGGCAATACAGGCTTAGAATGACATCAATTTGCGATGTTGCATTAAAGGCATTGATTCACGAATTGAGCGCTGCTCATTCAAATCAAAAGGAACCGTCATCAATTGCGCGCCTTCTGCATCTGTAATCGCTAAAATCTGCCCACGACTATTGGTTGCACCAGCATGTCCCCAGGTTTGACGTTTTTCACCATGCCAACCTTGTTGTGCTGCACCTAAAACATGACATTGGCTGTCCATCGCACGTGCTTGAAGTAATAACTGCCAATGCATTTGACCTGTGGTATAGGTAAATGCAGCTGGTGCAGTCAAAATATTTGCACCTTGCGCTCTCAAGGTGAGTGCAAGTTCTGGAAAACGTAAGTCGTAGCAAACCATCAAACCGATTTGTCCAAAAGGTGTTTTCGCGACAACAATATCACCGCCTGGTTCAAAAAACTGAGATTCTTGATACCCACCAACAGCATCACCCACTTGTACATCAAACAAGTGGATTTTGTCATAACGTGCTTCAGTTCCTTCAGGACTGATACATAGGCTGACAGTACGAACTCGACCGTCAGCAATAATTGAACCATCTGGACGGAAAGGGCAAGGTAATGTCCCTGCAACAATCCATATTTGATAATGCTGTGCTAAGTTTTCTAGACGCTTTTGAATTTCTTCAAAACGTGCAGCAGTTTCCCGTTGTTTACCTGCAGCAAAGCAGACAAAATTTTCAGGAAACACAATCAAAGACGCACCATCAGCTTTACTTTGTTGTATCAACGACTCAATCACACTGAAGTTTGCTTCAATGTCATTTCGAGAGTTCATTTGAACAACGGAAAGTAAAGTCATGGGCTATCCCTGATAAAGCAATTTTGAAATTATTAAGCGTTTTGCTGGTTTGAAGATACACATTCCATTGTATCTTGCTGCTTTTCAAGTTGTTTAACTAATGGCTCGAACATATTTTGGTTGTTTTCATTGAGCTTCATTAATGTTTTGTGTGCATCGAGAACGGTACACAGCATTGTGCTGTGATTAACATTATCGTCAATCAAAGCATTGGTGCACACTTGAGGGTCACCACAGTAATTTAAAATGACAAAAACCTGCCCTAAGCCCATGCTATTGGCTAGAGTGGTAATATCTGGATTTGTGGACAGCATCACCGCTTGGATGTGGTGTACTTGTTTCAACTTTAAGCCAAGCTTGGCAAGTATTCCAAGAACTGTACTATCAATAAATGTGGTTTGGGTTAAATCAACAATTGCGCCAATGACGTTTTTCTGTTGTTCAATCCTTGCCAAAAGTTTGTCTAAACTAATACAAGATTGGGCTCGCACTTCACCAATAAGTTTGAAAATATGCGTTCCATTCAAGCTTGCATATTCAACATGACCTGTTGACATATAAATGCCATTTGCAGAGAAGGATAGGAAAATTATCACATAGCGCAAGTCTATACTCAAGCGTTTGCGTATAGGTTATTAGTCTAATTTATTATATGTGTTTGATTATATTGTTAATTCATTCTGCGGAGACTGAGGATTGCAATGTCATCTGCTACATGTTCTGGTGCGCGGAATGATTGATTTTGCAAATGATAGACCAATTGAGAGAACTGTTCATTCAAACCACCCGAGAATGGTTCAAGGGCACCGTCAGAACAAATAATGAACCGCGCATGCTTGGTTAAGGTACATTGGAATTCTTCAACCTCTAAGTCTTCTGTGAGTCCTAAAGGAAAACTGCTGGTATTCAAGACACGAGGGGCTTGGTTGGGTTCAAAAATGATGGGGGGAGGGTAATGGCCCGCACTTGACCATTTTAAAGCATGCGTTTCTAGATTTAGAATGCCAGCTAACATTGTGATGTGTTTTTCAATGTTTTCTTGAACCAGCATACCATTGAGTTTTTTAATCAATTCTCTTGGTGTTTTCGAGCGACCATGAAAGGCAGCCATCCAAGATGTCAGTAAAGAGCTGGTTACCCCATGACCCGATACATCGGCCAAATAGAACATGATTTCTTTATCACTGATTTTCCAGTAGTCATACCAGTCACCAGACAAATACGCAGAAGGCTGGAAAAGCGTTTCAACTTTATAGTTTTGCAGTTCAATTGGATTTGGAAGAAGTTTCTTTTGTAGTTCTGCGGCAGATGGTAAATCACGGCTATCTTGATTACGTTTATATTGCGCATCAATTTTTAATAAAGAATCTTCAAGATTGGCTGGAAGCTTGGTCCAGATCCAACCAGCAAGGGCACCAAGTTCCCATGCTTGAGAAAGTTCGCTTCCTTCATTTTCTTGTGCAATGACAATGGTAGGTAAAGCCCATTGGTATTGTAAAAAATCGTGGACGTCTGCAATTGCAATAATTGTTGGATCATAACGATGAATGTCTTCAATGGTAATCATCTGCAAGCTAGGAAGCGTATCTAATACTTGTTCTAAGCTTGAAATTTGGCGACTGGGTTGAATGAAATACATAGAAGAAATGAATGATCCTTAATCGGTATAAAAGCATTATCCAGTAGATTTACTATAGATGACACCACAATGCTAGTAAAACCATATGAATTACTAGCAAATAAGTTTAACAAAATATTGTGGTTATTTGTCTGCGTTTGTATCAGTAGGATGATTGCTGTCGTCCTCATCATCATCTACAAATGCGACAGCTTCCTGTCCACGGCCTTTTTTCTCAGCAATTTGGAATGCTAAACGTTGTAAATAGATATCGCGAATTGCTGAGTAACGATCACCTTGCAATACACTTTCAACATCTAGAAGTTTAGAACGGGTATTAATCCCACCTAAAGCACGATTACCCCAGATTAAACCTGTTTGATGGTTGTTATCCATTGGATAGGTAAGCGGATTGGCATAACCTTCAGCAACATAATCAACTGAGTGACGAAGTGTGCTTGGTCCTAAGATAGGCAGCATGACATAAGGGCCACTTGGAATACCGTAGTAACCTAATGTGGTACCCAAGCTTTCTTCTTCAGTTGCTAAACCTAAGCGAGTTGCAGGATCAGCTAAACCTAAAGAGCTGACGGTGTTAATGGTAAAACGACCTAGAGACTTGGCTGCACGACTAAAGCGCCCTTGAGCAAGTTGGTTGACCGCATTCCATGGTTCACTCAGATTTTTACGAAATAAACTATATGAAGAGCGTACATCACCAGGCACTTTTGCTTTGTACTGAACAGCAATAGGTCGAGCAACATTACGGTCGATCATGTCATTAAACGCATAAATTTCACGGTTCAATGGTTGTAGTGGATCTTTTACCGCATCTGGTTGCGCTGCATTGGCATTCACTTTTAAGTCATTTTTTGTGATGTTTTTAAGCTCTCTAAGGGCTTCAATTCTTGGGTGTTTAGAAGCTGCTTCATTTTCTAGTGCTGAAGAATTCTCTTGAGACGACTTATCATCTGAATCAGAGTTTGTAGAAACAGCATTGTCCGAATTCTCTTGAGCAGATAATTCGTCTTGAGCAAATACATGGCTAGTCAGACCAATGCTAAGTAAACAAGCCCAAAGTACATGATAAGGACGCATAGAATTCCTTGAAATATTCTTAAAGTAAAAGTAGTCGATAACGATATAGCTATATTAAAGACTTCATAATCGTATTCTAACAGTAGTTATTGCATATGTATTAAAGCAAATTTGATTAAAAAGTGTGAATAAATATGATAAACGAACATTATTTGTTCGAACAATTAAAATAATTAAAAAAAGGGGTTGTGTTGGTTAGGGAATGCTGTAGAATGCACATCCATCGGCGGTGATGTTAAATAAAACTTCTGATAAATCAGGCACTTGATTAATTTGTTAAGATTTCGAATTGAGATTTTAAGATGAGATTAGAGTTGGGTTTGTTAGAAAAAATAATTAACATTATTGATTGACTTTTTAGAGATAGAGAGTAGTATAGCCGACCTAGCTTGATGCTGACGAAGCATTGAGAAGATCATTAAGAGAATATGAAGAACAACTTGTGTGGATTTTTACTGATTGATTGATCGAAATATTATCATTGATTGATTGGTTTAAATTACTCGAAGTTTATTTGAGAGAATTTGTCAGTACATTGATGAGCCAGAATTGTGACCTTAAGTCACTAATGATTTTTAACTGAAGAGTTTGATCATGGCTCAGATTGAACGCTGGCGGCAGGCTTAACACATGCAAGTCGAGCGGGGGAGATTGCTTCGGTAATTGACCTAGCGGCGGACGGGTGAGTAATACTTAGGAATCTGCCTATTAATGGGGGACAACATCTCGAAAGGGATGCTAATACCGCATACGCCCTACGGGGGAAAGCAGGGGATCACTTGTGACCTTGCGTTAATAGATGAGCCTAAGTCGGATTAGCTAGTTGGTGGGGTAAAGGCCTACCAAGGCGACGATCTGTAGCGGGTCTGAGAGGATGATCCGCCACACTGGGACTGAGACACGGCCCAGACTCCTACGGGAGGCAGCAGTGGGGAATATTGGACAATGGGGGGAACCCTGATCCAGCCATGCCGCGTGTGTGAAGAAGGCCTTATGGTTGTAAAGCACTTTAAGCGAGGAGGAGGCTCTTCTAGTTAATACCTAGGATGAGTGGACGTTACTCGCAGAATAAGCACCGGCTAACTCTGTGCCAGCAGCCGCGGTAATACAGAGGGTGCGAGCGTTAATCGGATTTACTGGGCGTAAAGCGTGCGTAGGCGGCTTTTTAAGTCGGATGTGAAATCCCCGAGCTTAACTTGGGAATTGCATTCGATACTGGGAAGCTAGAGTATGGGAGAGGATGGTAGAATTCCAGGTGTAGCGGTGAAATGCGTAGAGATCTGGAGGAATACCGATGGCGAAGGCAGCCATCTGGCCTAATACTGACGCTGAGGTACGAAAGCATGGGGAGCAAACAGGATTAGATACCCTGGTAGTCCATGCCGTAAACGATGTCTACTAGCCGTTGGGGCCTTTGAGGCTTTAGTGGCGCAGCTAACGCGATAAGTAGACCGCCTGGGGAGTACGGTCGCAAGACTAAAACTCAAATGAATTGACGGGGGCCCGCACAAGCGGTGGAGCATGTGGTTTAATTCGATGCAACGCGAAGAACCTTACCTGGTCTTGACATAGTAAGAACTTTCCAGAGATGGATTGGTGCCTTCGGGAACTTACATACAGGTGCTGCATGGCTGTCGTCAGCTCGTGTCGTGAGATGTTGGGTTAAGTCCCGCAACGAGCGCAACCCTTTTCCTTATTTGCCAGCACTTCGGGTGGGAACTTTAAGGATACTGCCAGTGACAAACTGGAGGAAGGCGGGGACGACGTCAAGTCATCATGGCCCTTACGACCAGGGCTACACACGTGCTACAATGGTCGGTACAAAGGGTTGCTACCTAGCGATAGGATGCTAATCTCAAAAAGCCGATCGTAGTCCGGATTGGAGTCTGCAACTCGACTCCATGAAGTCGGAATCGCTAGTAATCGCGGATCAGAATGCCGCGGTGAATACGTTCCCGGGCCTTGTACACACCGCCCGTCACACCATGGGAGTTTGTTGCACCAGAAGTAGGTAGTCTAACCGTAAGGAGGACGCTTACCACGGTGTGGCCGATGACTGGGGTGAAGTCGTAACAAGGTAGCCGTAGGGGAACCTGCGGCTGGATCACCTCCTTAACGAAAGATTGACGATTGGTAAGAATCCACAACAAGTTGTTCTTCATTGATGTATCTGAGGGTCTGTAGCTCAGTTGGTTAGAGCACACGCTTGATAAGCGTGGGGTCACAAGTTCAAGTCTTGTCAGACCCACCAAGTCTACTGAACACAGAAGAGCAGATATATTAAGATCTTAAGCTGGGGACTTAGCTTAGTTGGTAGAGCGCCTGCTTTGCACGCAGGAGGTCAACGGTTCGACTCCGTTAGTCTCCACCACTAATTAAAGACTAAGTGATTACAGAACTTAGTAAGCCGATAGCTTATTAAGTTCTGTGATTTATCACAGTTAACTACTCGCTGACGAGGCGGTAGTGAATCATTAACAGAATATATTTGAGTTGAAATAATTGTTTAAACTCGTTTTAGTTGATGTTAGCAAGTAATTGTTAATGTTGAGTGAAATGAGCACTAGCGATAAAACTGAATCAAGCGTTTTGGTATATGAATTAAATTGAAGCTGTATGGTGATTAAGTTCACAGGCAACAAATAGAAGTGATTAAGTTCACATTGTTGATCCTCCTTGTAGGGATTAACGACTGTTTGGGGTTGTATAGTCAAGTAATTAAGTGCATGTGGTGGATGCCTTGGCAGTCAGAGGCGATGAAAGACGTAATAGCCTGCGATAAGCTTCGGGGAGGCGGCAAATATCCTGTGATCCGGAGATTTCTGAATGGGGAAACCCACTTACCATAAGGTAGGTATCGCATGATGAATACATAGTCATGCGAGGCGAACGAGGGGAAGTGAAACATCTCAGTACCCTTAGGAAAAGAAATCAATTGAGATTCCCTCAGTAGCGGCGAGCGAACGGGGATCAGCCCATTAAGTTATATGTGTTTTAGCGGAAAGCTCTGGGAAGTGCTACCGTAGAGGGTGATAGTCCCGTACACGAAAGGGCACATATAATGATGACGAGTAGGGCGAGGCACGTGAAACCTTGTCTGAATATGGGGGGACCATCCTCCAAGGCTAAATACTCCTGACTGACCGATAGTGAACCAGTACCGTGAGGGAAAGGCGAAAAGAACCCCTGTGAGGGGAGTGAAATAGATCCTGAAACCGCATGCATACAAGCAGTGGGAGCCAACTTGTTTGGTGACTGCGTACCTTTTGTATAATGGGTCAGCGACTTATATTCAGTAGCAAGGTTAACCGTATAGGGGAGCCGTAGAGAAATCGAGTCTTAATAGGGCGTTTAGTTGCTGGGTATAGACCCGAAACCGGGTGATCTATCCATGAGCAGGTTGAAGGTTGGGTAACACTAACTGGAGGACCGAACCCACTGTCGTTGAAAAGCCAGGGGATGACTTGTGGATAGGGGTGAAAGGCTAATCAAACTCGGTGATAGCTGGTTCTCCCCGAAAGCTATTTAGGTAGCGCCTCGGACGAATACCATAGGGGGTAGAGCACTGTTTCGGCTAGGGGGTCATCCCGACTTACCAAACCGATGCAAACTCCGAATACCTATGAGTACTATCCGGGAGACAGACTGCGGGTGCTAACGTCCGTAGTCAAGAGGAAAACAATCCAGACCGCCAGCTAAGGCCCCCAAATTATAGTTAAGTGGGAAACGATGTGGGAAGGCATAGACAGCTAGGAGGTTGGCTTAGAAGCAGCCACCCTTTAAAGAAAGCGTAATAGCTCACTAGTCGAGTCGGCCTGCGCGGAAGATGTAACGGGGCTAAAACTATATGCCGAAGCTGCGGATGTATACTATGTATACGTGGTAGGGGAGCGTTCTGTAAGCCGATGAAGGTGTATTGAGAAGTATGCTGGAGGTATCAGAAGTGCGAATGCTGACGTGAGTAACGACAAAACGGGTGAAAAACCCGTTCGCTGAAAGACCAAGGGTTCCAGTCCAACGTTAATCGGGGCTGGGTGAGTCGACCCCTAAGGCGAGGCCGAGAGGCGTAGTCGATGGGAAATTGGTTAATATTCCAATACTTCTGTGTAATGCGATGAGAGGACGGAGAAAGTTAAGTCAGCCTGGCGTTGGTTGTCCAGGTGAAAGGCAGTAGGCATGCATCTTAGGCAAATCCGGGGTGCTCTATGCTGAGAGCTGATAGCAAGCTAGTTTACTAGCGAAGTGGCTGATACTATGCTTCCAGGAAAAGTCTCTAAGCTTCAGTTACACAGGAATCGTACCCTAAACCGACACAGGTGGTCAGGTCGAGTAGACCAAAGCGCTTGAGAGAACTCTGCTGAAGGAACTAGGCAAAATGGTACCGTAACTTCGGGAGAAGGTACGCTGCTGACGGTGATAGGACTTGCTCCTTGAGCTATTGGCAGCCACAGAAACCAGGCCCCTGCAACTGTTTATTAAAAACATAGCACTCTGCAAACACGAAAGTGGACGTATAGGGTGTGATGCCTGCCCGGTGCTGGAAGGTTAATTGATGGGGTTAGCGTAAGCGAAGCTCTTGATCGAAGCCCCAGTAAACGGCGGCCGTAACTATAACGGTCCTAAGGTAGCGAAATTCCTTGTCGGGTAAGTTCCGACCTGCACGAATGGCATAATGATGGGGGCGCTGTCTCCAGCAGAGGCTCAGTGAAATCGAAATCGCCGTGAAGATGCGGTGTACCCGCGGCTAGACGGAAAGACCCCGTGAACCTTTACTGCAGCTTGACATTGAACTTTGATCTTACTTGTGTAGGATAGGTGGGAGGCCTTGAAGTAGTGACGCCAGTTGCTATGGAGCCATCCTTGAAATACCACCCTGGTAATATTGAGGTTCTAACTCTGTCCCGTTATCCGGGACGAGGACCATGTCTGGTGGGTAGTTTGACTGGGGCGGTCTCCTCCTAAAGAGTAACGGAGGAGTACGAAGGTGCGCTCAGCGTGGTCGGAAATCACGCGTAGAGTATAAAGGCAAAAGCGCGCTTAACTGCGAGACCCACAAGTCGAGCAGGTACGAAAGTAGGTCTTAGTGATCCGGTGGTTCTGTATGGAAGGGCCATCGCTCAACGGATAAAAGGTACTCTGGGGATAACAGGCTGATACCGCCCAAGAGTTCATATCGACGGCGGTGTTTGGCACCTCGATGTCGGCTCATCTCATCCTGGGGCTGAAGCAGGTCCCAAGGGTATGGCTGTTCGCCATTTAAAGAGGTACGCGAGCTGGGTTTAGAACGTCGTGAGACAGTTCGGTCCCTATCTACCGTGGGCGTTGGAAATTTGAGAGGATCTGCTCCTAGTACGAGAGGACCAGAGTGGACGAACCTCTGGTGTACCGGTTGTGACGCCAGTCGCATCGCCGGGTAGCTATGTTCGGAAGGGATAACCGCTGAAAGCATCTAAGCGGGAAGCCTACCTCAAGATAAGATTTCCCTAGGACTTTATGTCCTCTAAAGAGCCGTTGAAGACTACGACGTTGATAGGTTGGATGTGGAAGTGCGGTGACGCATGAAGCTGACCAATACTAATTGCTCGTGAGGCTTGACTATACAACACCCAAGCAGTTGTATATGAAGCATCATTTGATTCATAAAAGATCAAACATACTTGATTTAGTTGTAAAGCTAGTTAAACTATTCAACTCAAATGTTCTGTTTGAGCGAGGGTAAGCAAAGCAACGCTTTGCCCGAGCGCAAGATTTGGTACGAAGTAAGGCATTTAAATAAGACCCGAACAAGTCCATAACAGTTTGCTGGCGACAATAGCAAGAGTGAACCACCTGATCCCTTCCCGAACTCAGAAGTGAAACCTCTTAGCGCTGATGGTAGTGTGGGGTTACCCATGTGAGAGTAAGTCATCGCCAGCTTTTAAATCTAAAACACCCCGATCTCTAGCGAGAACGGGGTGTTTTTTTATGTGTGGTGTTTATCGGGAAGAAAAGTTTAGATACATTCGTGAAATTTTAAACAGATAGTCAATATAAATAAGTCAATCAATAGTCAGCTTTGCTATATTTTAGGCAGTGGATTTCAGTTAAAATCATTAAAATAAAAAAGTAGAAACATTATGTATAAGAAAACAGCTGTGCCGACAATTTATGAAAATTCTGAAACCAATGCATTTGAAGCAAAAGTTATTTGGTCACCTTTAAAGTCTATTTGGGTAATGATGATGTATCTTTTTGGAATTTATGGTGTTTTATTTTTATCATCCATTGAAAACTTTCTAGTATTTTTAATTAGTTCTGCGATTACACTATGCCTTGGGCATTCATTAGGAATGCATCGTCGCTTGATTCATCAAAGCTATGAATGTCCTAAATGGCTGGAATATTTATTTGTTCATTTTGGTGTCATTGTCGGATTAGCTGGTCCTTTTGGTATGGTGAGGACACATGATATTCGTGATTGGGCACAGCGCCAACCTCAGTGTCATCCATATTTTTCTCATCAAAGCTCTTTTCTAAAAGATGGTTTTTGGCAAATACATTGCGATATCGTTTTAAAACATCCCCCTATATTTAAAGAAGAATCTATTCTCAATACTCAATTTTATCGTTTTATGGAAAAAACGTGGATGTTACAGCAATTGCCTTTGGCACTTATTCTATATCTTATAGGAGGGGTAGAATGGGTTGTTTGGGGAACTTATTTGCGTGTTGCAATTTCCGTCACAGGGCATTGGCTGATTGGATATTTTGCTCATAATTCAGGCCATCGTTCGTGGCATGTTAACGGTGCAGGCGTACAAGGCTATAACATTAAATTTTGTGGCTTAATCACTATGGGAGAGTGTTGGCATAATAATCACCATGCATTCCCTGGTTCAGCAAAACTAGGATTGGAAAAAGGTCAGTCTGATCCTGGTTGGTGGGTATTAATAATATTAAGTAAAATTGGATTAGTTAAAAATCTAAAACTAGTCGCTGATTTGGAAGAACGGCAAGAGCTTGTACCTTATCATCAAAGAGCTGACGAACAATGCTAATCAAAAAAGTACTATCAAACACTTTTTTGATTTAAGCTCTATGCGTAAAATTCACTATCTACATTATAGGTGGTGATTATCAATCCAATAAACTCATGACATCATCTTCAGACAATTTCACTTCATTTTCATGATCAATACTCAGAATAGATTTGGCAAGATCAGCTTTATTTTTCTGTAATGCTAAAATCTTTTCTTCAATACTTTGGTTGGTAATCAACTTATAAACAAATACAGGTTTATCTTGACCGATACGCCATGCACGATCAGACGCTTGATCTTCAGCCGCTGGGTTCCACCAAGGATCATAATGAATCACTGTATCAGCAGCAGTGAGATTAAGCCCAACACCGCCTGCCTTTAAGCTGATGAGGAAAACAGGAATATCGCCTGCTTGGAATGCGGTGATCACTTCATCACGTTTCTTGGTTTGTCCAGTAAGTTTTACATTTCGAATATTTAAGGCTTTTAAATGCTCCTCAATGAGTTGTAGCATCGTGGTGAATTGAGAGAAGATTAAAATTTTACGCCCTTCCTCAACCATATCTTGAACCATTTCTAATAAATGATCTAATTTTGCTGATTCAACATTTTGATTCTTGACTTGATCAAGTTGTAAAAGGCTTGGATGACAGCAAACTTGTCGAAGCTTAAGCAATGCACTTAAAATTTGAATCTGACTACGATGGAAGCCTTTCGCTGCAATCAACTCACGAATATTCTTTTGCATTGTTGCACGAACAGCTTCGTAGAGCTTAGATTGCTGTTCATTCATATCAATATTGACTTCAATCGTGGTTTTTTCAGGAAGCTCTTTCGCCACCTCTGTTTTTAAACGACGCAACATAAACGGTTTAATACGAGAAATGAGTTTGGTTTTGACCTGAAGATCTGCATGTTTCTCGATAGGATTGCGATATTTTTTATTAAACAGTTCCTGACTATATAAAAAACCAGGCATTAAGAAATGGAACAATGACCATAACTCACCCAAATGGTTTTCCATCGGTGTACCAGTTAAGCATAGACGATGTTTTGCTTTGATTTGTCGTACCACTTGAGAGGCTTTGGCACGTGGATTCTTAATGTTTTGCGCTTCATCCAAAATCAATAAATGATATTGATAGGGCAATAAAAATTCTTCATCACGGCCCAAAAGCGGGTAGGTACTCAACACAATATCTACGTTTTTAATCTCTTGAAAATGCTCGACTCGATCATGTCCTTGTAAGACCAAAACTTTTAATTCAGGGGTGAATTTCTCAGCTTCTTTACGCCAGTTATGCATTAAAGAGGTTGGTGCAATAATCAAGGCTGGGCGTTGATTTAATCGGCCTGCCTGCTTTTCTAATAGAATATGTGCAAGTGTTTGTGCTGTTTTACCGAGTCCCATATCATCGGCAAGGATACCGCCATGTTCAGTTTCACGTAAAAACTGTAGCCATGCTAAACCTTGTTGTTGATATGGACGTAGTTCGCCTTGGAAACCTTGTGGTGTGCTGATTTGATCTTGATAACTATTTTGAAGCTTTTCTGCAAACATTTTCAGGCGTTCGTTGGTACGCCAAGGTATGCCCAAATGATGCTGTAAATCTAAGAATTGAGCGGCATCGTATTGATCTAATGTTGCAGATTCAGGATGTCGTAAAATTTCTTTTAAATAGATCAGAATGGGCTTAATTTCTTGATTTCTAAGCGCCAGTTGTGTTTGAGCTTCTTTTAAATGAACAATTAAGAAGCTGTCACTGTCCATTTTTTCAATATAGTCATCTTCTAAAAGATGTGGATTATGCTGTATCGCATAGCCAAGAAGATCAATCAGGTTATAGGTGTTGCCATTCATATCCTGAATCGTCGCACCGACATTAAACCAGTCTTGTTTTTTTTCAGATTCATTTAATGAGAGTTGCAGGTTTTGTGTTGCACTTAAATTGAACTGACTATCTAGGGTATGTTCAACTTTCCAGCCGAGACCTTCGATTTTATTTTCAGGAACCAGCTGCTCAACCCAAGCCATGGGATCTGCATAAACAATTGAGTTTTCAGTGATGTCATCAAAAGCGGGGCGTTTGCTTTTTGGTAGCTTGCTAATCCGTTGCATGGATTTAACTGAATGAATTAATTCATCAATATGTTTCTTTTCAGCAACTAAATCGCGTTGTTGGCGAACCGCTTTTTCATCAATATTGATAATGAAACTGTCATCAGGGAAACCCGCTTTAATTCGTCCAGCTGAGTATTCAAATTCAATTTCAGCAATTGCATAATGATGCATATGACCAAGACGATCATATTGCGGATGTGTTCCAAAACGTAAAATAGGTGTGGGTTTGCCTTTTAATATTTCTATACTTTGTGTAAATGGCGCTTGAGGTAAATCTTCAAAAAGTGCATAGGGTTGAATCACTTGCTCAAATTCAGCCATTAATTCCACAGGCATTTGTGGCATATTTAGCAATTCTTCGATCATTTCACTAGAATATAAAGACTCAAGTACACCGACTTGGTTTTTAAAGGTATCGAGATAACTTAATGGATGAGAATGAATAATATAAATTTGTTCAGCATGGTCAGGTGGAATTTCTAGATGATTTTCATCAAAAAATTGTGCTTTAAGTTTCTCTGTTTGTTGTTCTGTACGTGTTTGCCAGTTGAATTCAATTTTATAAGCTTGATCAGACCATGTTAAAGGTAATCTTTGTACATCAAGTGCGTAACAAGCGCTACTTTGAATAGCCGTTCTTAGATGTTCTTGATAGATTCCTGAAATATCCCATGACGCTGGATAAAAATGAACATCGCTAAAATTTAGCTTAGCGAAAAAGTACAAATGACTAAAGATTTTCTTTTCTTCTTTGCTCACTTTAAGACGTTCATTTAATACATTGTCATAACTGGTGTAGAGCGCGGTATCTCTAATTTTTCCATCTTTGTTACGACGAACTTTAAAAACACTAAGTTGTAATTTGGCGGTGTTATTTTTTGGTTGGAAAATATAAATAAGTTGGTGCTGTACTGGCGTTTCAGTGCGTTGAACTTGTGCCAATTGTTGTTTAAATTGAGCGAGCCAAGCTTTTGCCGTGGTGTGGGTAGAACTATTTGTTGTGGTTTGAGCCTGGTCTAATGGGTTTAGTTTTTGACGTGCGGCTGGGTTGGAAAGCTGTTGATCATAAAAATAACGTGCAAGTGCAGCCGAATGCTTACAATCGTAACCAACAGGGCAACTACAGTCGGTATCCACAATTTTATTTGTTAAAGGATTATAGATAACAGCCGTTTCATAATAATCCGTTCCCTGAATTTGTGCTTCGATGACTAAATTATCCCGATCAGGGTAGACCTCTAAGGATTTTAGATCAATTTTTTTGACATAACTCAAGCTTCTTTGAATGGTTGCAGGGTTAAAACGTGATAAAAATTGATTCAATGTCGCCATTATTTATAGAGCTAAAAATTAAAAGGAAATTACTAACAGTGTAACGGATTTTTGATCATGAATCTGAAATTAATATATGAGTTTTGATCAAAAATGACATGTTTTTAAATACAAATTGATCGTTTCTGCAACTTTAAATTAAATAAAATCTGTCAGTATAAGTTTTTCAAAATAATGCTGGGAAGCAAATCAAGATGAAGCATAATCCAATTTACTATACAGATCAGCATTTTGCATTTGCAGATTCCATTCGAAAGTTTGTTCAAAAAGAATTAATGCCACATATCAATCAATGGGAAGAGGCAGAAACCTTTCCAAAAGAACTTTATAAAAAAGCCGCAGATATCGGCTTATTGGGGATAGGTTTTGACGAAAACTATGGGGGAATTCCAGAAACGGATGCTTTTCATGTGTTGTTGTCTTCGATTGAGTTAGCCAAAACCGGTTCAGGTGGTTTATGTGCTTCCTTATTGTCACATTCGATTGGCGCACCTCCAATCAATCATTTTGCTTCAGATGAGATTAAACAAACTGTACTGACTCAAATCTTGGCAGGCGAAAAAATTTCAGCGTTGGCGATTACTGAACCCACGGGTGGGTCTGATGTAGCAGCACTTAAAACCAAAGCTGTACGGGATGGTCAAGACTATATTGTCAGTGGCGAAAAAACCTTTATTACATCGGGCATTCGTGCTGATTATTATACCGTTGCGGTACGTACAGATCCTGATGCCAAAGGCCCGAATGGTATCTCGATGTTATTGATGGATGCTCATAGTGATGGCATAAGCAAATCAAAACTCGACAAAATGGGATGGTGGGCTTCGGATACGGCTCATCTCCATTTTGATCAAGTTCGTGTTCCTGCAAGCAATTTGTTGGGGGCAGAAAATATGGGTTTCCTTGTGATTATGAATAACTTCAATATGGAGCGTTTTTTTCTTGCTGCCAGTAGTTATGGTTTTGCATTAGCCTGTTATGAAGAAGCATTGGAATGGGCACAAGAACGTAAAACCTTTGGTAAACGTTTAGTTGATCATCAAGTAATTCGGCATAAATTAGTCGATATGGCGACTCGCTTAACCACTACACTTGCTTTGTTGGAGGATACTGCTTATCGCTTAGGGAAGCCTGAAATGCAGGGCAATGAGTTGATTGCGCAAATCTGTATGCTTAAAAATGTGGCCACTCAAACCATGCAGTTTTGTGCCGATGCAGCTGTACAAACTTTAGGGGGCATGGGCTTTATGCGAGGCACTAAGTCTGAACGGATTTACCGTGATGTTAAAGTCAATATGATTGGTGGTGGGGCGGAAGAAATTATGAAAGACCTCGCGAGTCGTCAATTGGGCTATTAGAATATCGAGAATGGATTAAACTAGAACTGTACACAATAAATCGCAATAAAAATAAGCAGGGAACAACAAGATATGGATCATTTGAATAACCCGATTTACTACACCGCTGAACATCGTGCATTTGCAAACAGTGTGAAGAAATTTGTTGAAAAAGAGATTTCTCCTTTTGTCAATGAATGGGATGAGGCTGAAACTTTTCCTCGTGCGCTTTATCAGAAGGCTGCTGCAATTGGTCTATTGGGTTTAGGCTTTGATGATGAGCATGGGGGAATCTCAGATGCAGATGCATTTCATGTGTTCTTAGCCGCAGTTGAAACAGCCAAAGCAGGCTCTGGTGGCGTACATATTTCTTTGATGATTCATACCATTGGTACACCACCAATTCATCATTTTGCTCAGCCACATATTCGTGACAAGGTGATGCCACAAATTATTTCAGGCGAAAAAATTTCTGCACTTGCGATTACCGAACCAAGCGGCGGTTCTGATGTTGCTGCATTACAAACCAAAGCAATCCGCGAAGGTGATTTTTATCTGGTGAGTGGTGAAAAAACCTTTATTACATCAGGTATGCGTGCAGATTATTATACGGTAGCGGTGAGAACCGATCCTGAAAATAAAGGTGCGAGTGGTATTTCGATGCTATTGGTTGATGCACATAGTGATGGCATCACTAAATCACCTTTAAAGAAAATGGGCTGGTGGGCATCGGATACTGCTCATTTGCATTTTGACCAAGTCAAAGTTCCTGTAGAAAATCTTCTTGGTGAAGAAAATGCTGGCTTTAAGGTCATTATGAAAAACTTCAATATGGAACGCTTTTGGTTGGCTTCTATGGCCTATGGTTATGCCTTGGTCTGTTATCAAGAGGCTTTAGAATGGTCTAAAGCGCGGAAGACTTTTGGAAAACGCTTAGTTGATCATCAAGTGGTACGACATAAGTTGGTTGATATGGCAACGCGTTTAACCACAACACGGGCATTATTGGAAGATACTGCTTATCGTATGGGGCAAGCTGAACTACAGGGCAGTGATTTAATTGCACAAATTTGTATGTCAAAGAATATCGCAACCCAAACCATGCAGTTCTGTGCAGATGCAGCAGTGCAGACTCTAGGTGGCATGGGCTTTATGCGAGGGACTAAATCCGAGCGTATTTATCGTGAAGTCAAAGTAAATATGATCGGTGGCGGTGCTGAAGAAATCATGAAAGATTTAATTGGTAAGCAGTTGGGGTTTTAATGACAAATTTTTAAGTGATAAAAACTTACAATGTTGGTTTTTGCTGAAAAAATAACCATGGTATGATATATACCAATGGTTATTATCAATTTAAGGAGTCCTTATGGAAGTAGCAAAGATTTTTCAATCAGGACGTAGCCAAGCTATTCGTTTACCTAAAGCATTTCGTTTTGAGGGTAAAGAAGTTGTGGTTAAACACTTTGGTAATGGTGTTTTGCTATTACCTTTAAATCATCCTTGGGAAATTATGCAAGAAGCTGTGTTTGAGTTTGAAGATAATTTTTTGTTTGAGCGGGAAGATCAAGGCATGCAAAGTCGAGAAGAATTATTGTGATTTACTTACTTGATACCAATATCTGTATTTATATTATTAACAACAAACCAGCACATGTATTTGAAAAATTTAAACAATATCAATTAGGTCAGCTGTCAATTTCAAGTATTAGTGCTTCGGAGTTGGCTTTTGGGGTAGAAAAGTCAGGGTCTCTGCGAAATAAAAATGCTTTGGATAAATTTTTAGCTCCTTTAGATGTTCTTTCCTATGATGAAAGTGCAATTTGGCATTATGCAAAATTAAGACAATCATTACAGTCTAAAGGACAAATGATTGGTAGCTTAGATATGTTAATCGCAGCACATGCGCTAGCATTAGATACTGTTTTGGTGACAAATAATATGAAAGAATTTGAACGAATTGATGGATTAAAATTAGAAAATTGGGTTTGAACGTTAATTTTTGAAAGAATTATCTACTTATTAAGTAAGTTGAATCATCTGTTCACCTCAAATTCCTATATTACGTTTGTATTACTTATGAATCGCCATTTCCAAAACGATTTCAGTCAGTTCATCTAAGCTCATTTTACCATTGGGATTATACCAAGTGACGGTCCACGCAATCGCACCGCCCAACAAACGGCGCCAAATAAAAGCATCATGCTGAATTTTACCAAGGTCGCGCAATTTCTCAATCACATCGAACCAGATATCCTCATAATCATTTCGCAGTTTAAGGAGTTCATCTTGTCGTTGTTTCGACAATGCAAACCATTCATAAACTAAAACAGCCATGGCTGAACCGGTATCTCCAGTAATCGAAATTAACTCAGCTTTGATCAAGTGTTTTAACTGTTGTTCAGCATCATCCGATTTTTGGATTGCATCAAGCATACGGGCATGATTGTAAATAATGGTTTCATGCATGACATTGGCAAGAATATCATCCTTGCTTTTAAAATGATGAAACAAGCTACCCGATTGAATTCCAATAAAATTTGCTAACTCACGAACTGTGGTTTTGGCATAACCTTGCTTATGAAATAAATAAGCAGCACCAAGTAATAAACGACCTTTAGGGCTGTCATCAAAACATGCGATTGGTTGGATATCATCGATTGAGTGAGCAATCATCGGATCATTTTTTCCATAAAGTTAAGCAAATTATTCATTGTTTAAAACGTGTTTTAGCACATTTGCCAATTCAGAATAACATTTTGCCCTTTACAAACCAAGCGCTTGCTTGGTAGATTGATGTATAAATTTTATTCAGAACAATGAAAACAAGATAGGTGTGAAAATGGAAGATCAGCGTATTGTGAAAATTGGATGTGCTTCAGGTTTCTGGGGGGACACCAATACCGCAGCATTTCAGTTGGTGCATTTGTCTGACATCAATTATTTGGTTTTTGATTACCTTTCAGAAATCACCATGTCTATCATGGCAAAAGCGATGATGACCAATCCAGAACATGGTTATGCTTTGGATTTTGTCAGTCGGGTGATGACACCGCTGCTTAAAAAAATCAGTGATAAAAAAATAAAAGTGATTAGCAATGCTGGTGGTGTCAATCCATTGGCATGTCGTGATGCCTTACAGAAAGTGCTTGAAGCACAAGGATTGGATTTAAAAATTGCAGTGGTATTAGGGGATGACCTAATGCCACAACAAGCCGAATTAAAAACACAAAATATTAAAGAGATGTTTAGTGGCGAAGATTTGCCTAGCCAATTAGCCAGTTGTAACGCATATCTAGGAGCTGTTCCAATTCGAGACGCACTTGATCAAGGTGCAGATATTGTCATCACTGGGCGAGTGGTGGATTCAGCTGTGGTGCTTGCACCTTTGTTGCATGAATATCAATGGTCCTTAGAGGATTATGACAAGCTGTCCCAAGGTGCTTTAGCAGGGCATATCATTGAGTGTGGTGCACAATGTACAGGTGGCAATTTCACCGATTGGCGCTTAGTACAAGGCTTTGACAATATGGGGTTTCCAATTGTTGAAGTGAAAGCAGATGCATCATTTATCGTGACTAAACCCAAAGGAACCGGTGGACTGATTTCGGTTGCAACTGTTGCTGAACAAGTTGTCTATGAAATTGGCAATCCGCAAGCGTATTTACTGCCCGATGTCACAGCAGATTTTAGCCAAGTGAAATTAGAACAGGTGGGTGAAGATCGAGTTTTAGTGATTGGCGCAAAAGGTAGAGCACCAACACAACAATATAAAGTCAGTGCAACCTATCCCGATTGTTATCGTGTCTTGGTGAGTTTTCTGATTGCAGGACGCGAAGCTCCTGAAAAAGCCCAAGTAATTGCAGATGCAATATTAACTAAGTGTGAGCGTGTTTTAGCATTACGTTCAGTTCCACCATTCTTAGAAAAATCAGTTGAAATATTGGGTATTGAAAGTACCTATGGCGCAAATGCGCAGCAGATCAATAGTCGAGAAGTGGTTGTCAAAATCGCTGTAAAGCACATGTTTAAAGAAGCATGTATGTTCTTTGCTTCTGAAATTGCCCAAGCATCTACCGGAATGGCACCTGCATTGGCTGGAATTGTTGGGGGGCGTCCCAAAGCTTCTCCTGTGATTAAGTTGTTCTCGTTTTTAGTGGATAAATCAAAACTAAGTGTTGCGATCGACATCAATGGTCAGCGTCAAAATATACAGATTCCATCAGGTTGCTCAGATCAATCTTTTGATGTTGTTGCAGTGGGTGAGGTTGCTCAATTTACGGGTCAGGAGATTGAAGTTCCTTTAGTTGAAGTTGCCCATGCTCGGAGTGGCGATAAAGGCAATCACAGCAATATTGGAGTGATCGCACGTCAGCCTGAATATCTACCTTGGATTCGTGCCAATTTGACTGAGGAAAAGGTCAAAGAATATATGCAGCATGTTTTAGATCCTGAAAAGTCTAAAGTGATTCGTTATGAAATCACAGGGTTTAATGCCTTAAATTTTATGCTGGAAAATGCCTTAGGTGGTGGAGGAATTGCCAGTTTACGTATTGATCCACAAGGTAAAGCTTTTGCACAACAGCTTTTAGATATGCCAGTCAAAATCCCAGCGAGTTTAAAGTCCTTCTAATCCTTGTTTACGAACGTGGGGCGAATTCCTCGCTTTTAAAAAGAGAGTTTAGAGCGAGATTTAAGCAAGTTAAAAGACAACAATTTGGATATAAAAATGCATTATCACTCAATATTTAGATCGGATGCTTTTCAGGACCAAGTCATCATTGTGACCGGTGGTGGTTCGGGTATAGGACGCTGTACTGCTCATGAACTGGCTGCTTTAGGGGCTCAAGTGGTGATTACAGGGCGGAAAATTGAAAAGCTGGAAAATGTCAGCAAAGAAATCATCGAAGATGGTGGCAAAGTTCATTTTATCGTTTGTGATAATCGCGAAGAACACAACGTGAAAGGGATGATTGCTGAAGTGATTGAAAAATTTGGCAGACTCGATGGCCTTGTCAATAACGCTGGCGGTCAGTTTCCCTCAAATTTAGAAGGCATTTCTGCCAATGGTTTTGATGCTGTGGTACGGAACAACCTACATTCAACTTTCTACTTAATGAAAGAAGCCTATAACCAATGGATGGCAAAACATGGTGGCAGTATTGTCAATATGGCAGCTGATATGTGGGGTGGCATGCCGGGGATGGGACACTCTGGTGCAGCCCGTGCTGGGGTAGATAATTTAACCAAAACAGCAGCGGTGGAGTGGGGCCGTTCTGGGGTACGTGTTAACTGTGTTGCACCTGGTTGGGTTGTTTCTTCAGGAATGGATAATTATACCGGTGATTTTGCCAAATTTATTATTCCAAGTTTGGCGGGGAATGTACCCCTGAAACGAATGGGCACCGAATCTGAAATTTCTTCTGCTATTTGTTATTTACTTTCAGAAGCAGCAGGTTTTATTTCTGGCATGACGATTCGTATTGATGGCGCTGCGTCTTTAGGCACTCGAATGTATCCATTGGCAGATGCTTCGAATAGCGAGTCGTTTAATGGCTTCCATCGTGCCTTTATTCCAGATGTATTAAAACAACAATTGAGTGATCAAACCAATAACCAGCAGACAGGAGAAAATTCATGACTGTTCTCCAATCCGAAATTGCAGTTGGCAGTGAGCAATTTGAACAGAACAAGCAGGCATTACTTGCTCAAATTGCCGAAGTGCGTGCAGTACAAAATAAGAATATTGAAAAATCTTATGCAGCCAAACCCAAATTTGACAAGAAAGGCAAAATTTTACCGCATGAACGTGTCCGTTTAGCTCTTGATGCTGATTCACCATTTGTTGAACTGTGTGGCTTGGTGGGTTATGCCATGCATGATGATAAAGATGGATCAGATGCTGGCGGTGGGATTATTTCAGGGATTGGTTTTGTCAGTGGTGTTCGTTGTCTGATTTCAGCAAGTAACAGTGCAATCAAAGGCGGAACAATGTCACCGATGGGGGTACAAAAAACCTTACGTTTGCAGGCGATTGCTTTTGAACAGAAATTACCGATGCTGACCCTTACCGAAAGTGGGGGTGCCAACTTAAATTACGCTGCTGAAGTATTTACTTATGGTGGAATGACCTTTGCCAATCAGGCACGACTGTCTGCCGCAGGTTTACCCCAAGTCTCCGTGGTACATGGCAATGCAACAGCCGGTGGAGCGTATCAACCGGGTTTATCTGATTATGTGATTGCAGTTCGTAAGCAAACTGAGATGTTACTTGCAGGGCCACCTTTACTGTTGGCGGCAACAGGAGAAGTGGCAACAGCAGAGGAACTCGGTGGCGCAGAGATGCATGCACAGGTTGCTGGAACAGCAGAGTTTTTAGCCGAGAATGATGCTGATGGGATTCGTATTGCCCGTGAAGTTTTTGAGCATCTTAACTGGAAAGAGCAAACTCAAAAGTTAAATTTAAGCTATAAAGAGCCACGTTATCCTGCCGAGGAGCTGTTAGGGATTATTCCTGCAAGTCCGAAGCAGCCTTTTGACATGAAAGATGTGATTGCACGAATTGTTGATGACTCTGAATTTTTTGAAGTAAAACAAGAATATGATGCATTGACCGTGTGTGGTTGGGCAAAAATTGGTGGATTACATATCGGAATTATTACCAACAATGGACCGATTACCCCACAAGGCGCCACCAAGGCTGCACAATTCATTCACCTCTGTGAACAGACCAAACGCCTCTTACTGTTTTTACATAACACCACCGGCTTTATGGTCGGAACTGATGCTGAACAGAACGGCATTATTAAGCATGGTTCGAAATTGATTCAGGCCGTTGCCAATACCACTGTACCGAAAATTTCGATCGTTGTAGCTGGTTCTTATGGCGCGGGCAATTACGCGATGTGTGGACGTCCATTATCACCGCAATTTATTTTTGCATGGCCAAACTCGCATGTGGCGGTGATGGGTTCAGCTCAGGCAGGCAAGGTATTACGTATCGTAGCGGAAGGAAAGCAAAAAGCTTCAGGGATGGAGCCTAACGAGCAGATGCTGGATTTCTTAGAGCAAAGTACAGCAGCAAAATTAGAACAGCAGTCAACCGCCTTATTTAATACGGCCATGTTGCATGATGATGGAATTATCGACCCGCGTGATACACGCAAAGTCCTGATCTTCTTACTAGAAACAATTTATGAGGCAGAACATCGCAAACTAAATCCAATACGATTTGGTGTATCGAGGCTTTAAAAGTCCTCGGCCTTTGCAAAACTCATCATTCCTCATCTTTTAAAAGTGGGGTGTTCTCCGCTTTATTAAAGCGAGTTAAAGAAGATTAAATTTAAGGAAAAAAACAATGAAATTTACAACAGAGCATGAAGCACTACGCCGTACTACACGTCAGTTTGTTGAGACTGAACTCAATCCTTATATTGCGACATGGGAAGCTGAAGGGCGATTTCCTATTCATGATGTGTTTAAAAAACTGTCGGATTTAGGTTTGCTGGGGATTTGTAAGCCTGAAGAAAATGGCGGATTAGGTTTAGATTATTCTTATAACCTTGTGGTTGCAGAAGAATTAGGGCGAGCCGCCTGTGGTGGCGTACCTTTGGCGATTGGTGTGCAAACGGATATGGCAACACCAGCCTTAGCGCGCTTTGGTAGTCAAGAATTACGAGATGAATTTTTAACACCTGCAATTGCGGGTGAATATGTTGCTTCGATTGCTGTATCGGAAGTACATGCAGGTTCAGATGTCGCAGCCATCAAAACCACCGCAAAAAAACAGGGTGATGATTATGTGATTAATGGCAGCAAAATGTGGATTACCAATTCCCTACAAGCTGACTTTTTTTGCTTATTGGCCAATACCTCTGATGATAAACCGCATGTCAATAAGTCCATGATTATTGTTCCTGCAAAATCCGCTGGCATCTCTTTCTCTGAACCGCTTAATAAATTGGGAATGCGTTCAACCACGACAGCAGAAGTCTATTTTGACAATGTTCGTGTACCACAACGCTACTTGGTGGGTGCAGAAGGTATGGGCTTTATGATGCAAATGATGCAGTTCCAAGAAGAACGAATGTGGGCGGCTGCCAATGCAATTGGTGGTTTGGAAAATGTGATTCAACAAACCATTCAATATACCAAAGAACGAAGCACCTTTGGACAACCATTGATTAACAACCAATATGTACATTTTCGTTTTGCGGAGTTGATGACCGAAGTGGAAGCTTTACGTGCCTTAACCTATCGTGCTTGTGAAATCCACATTGACGGCGGGAATGCAACAGAAATTGCCTCTATGGCAAAACTTAAAGCAGGTCGTTTGACGCGAGAAGTTGCAGACAGTTGCTTACAGTTCTGGGGTGGAAATGGTTTTATGTGGGATAACCCCGCTTCTCAGCTGTACCGTGATGGCCGTTTAGGTTCGATTGGTGGCGGTGCAGATGAAATTATGCTTGGAATTATTTGTAAGTTGATGGATATTCTTCCATCTAAACGTCAATAACAAGGAGAATAAATATGGCACTTTCGCAATCTCTAACAATACAACAATTTGATCGCAGTATTGAGCTTGAGCAAGAGGGCAGCATTTTAACCCTATGGCTCAATCGACCTGAGAGTCGCAATGCCATGAGTTTGAATATGGTCAAAGCGATTCAACAGGTGTTTAAAACGATTCAAGATGACATCTCCATTCGTGCAGTCATTTTACGTGGTAAAGATGGACATTTTTGCGCAGGCGGTGACATTAAAGATATGGCACAACTGCGTGGTGAGGCCACCAGTGTTGGTTCTAATCAGCCTTATGTTGATTTCAATCGTCAATTTGGACATATGCTGGAGCAGGTGGATCAAGCACCACAAACCGTTGTCGCAGTTTTAGAAGGTGCGGTATTGGGTGGTGGTTTTGGCTTGGCCTGTGTTTCAGATATTGCAATTAGTCTTGCCGATGCCAAATTTGGTTTACCTGAAACAGGATTAGGGGTTATTCCCGCCCAGATTGCCCCATTTGTGGTAAAGCGAATTGGCTTAACTCAAGCGCGCCGTTTGGCTTTACTTGGCGCACGTTTTGAGGGGCATACTGCATTGAAAGTTGGTGTTGTACATGAAGTGGTTGAGAATGAAAAAGCACTGGAAGTTTTATTGATCGAAACCATTCAGCAGATTAAACGTACTGCCCCACAAGCATCTCGTGTGACCAAAGCTTTATTGCACCGTACTTTAAATGAAGCTTTGACGCCTTTATTGGATGATGCCGCACAACAATTTGCCAATGCTGTGGGGGGCGAAGAAGGCATAGAAGGCACAATGGCCTTTATCCAAAAGCGTCATCCAAATTGGTTTGATGTATAAGTTTGACAATGCGGATCACTGATCTTGATTGAGATTGGTGTGATTCAACCAAGATAATCAAGTGAATATAAAACCAAAAATAGGGAAAACGAGAATGGCATTTTCAAAAATATTGGTGGCGAATCGTGGTGAAATTGCTGTTCGCGTGATGAAAACAGCAAAAGCAATGGGCTATCAGACCGTGGCTGTCTATTCAGATGCAGATCGTTATGCGCGTCATGTACAGCTTGCAGATGAGGCTGTATATATTGGTGCTTCAAAAGTTTCAGCGTCCTATTTATCTATTCAAAATATTATCGACGCATGTAAAAAAACGGGGGCTGATGCTGTTCATCCCGGTTATGGTTTCCTTTCTGAAAATACCGATTTTGCAGCAGCTTGTGCGAAAAATGGAATTACCTTTATTGGCCCACCTGCACCCGCAATTGAATTGATGGGCAGTAAACGCCTGTCAAAAATTGCCATGATTCAGGCGGGTGTACCGTGTGTGCCGGGCTATGAAGGTGATCAGCAAGATATAGAGTATTTAGAACAACAAGCCAATAAAATTGGTTATCCACTGATGGTCAAAGCTTCAGCAGGCGGTGGTGGGCGCGGTATGCGTCTGGTACAGCAATCTGCTGATATTGTTGAAGCCTTAAAAACAGCGCGCTCTGAAGCAGAAAATGCCTTTGGTTCAGGTGAGCTGATTCTTGAAAAAGCTGTGATTGCTCCACGCCATGTTGAGATACAGGTATTTGGCGATACCCACGGCAATTATGTGTATTTATTTGAGCGTGATTGTTCGATTCAGCGTCGTCATCAAAAAGTGGTTGAGGAAGCCCCATGTCCAGTGATGACCGAAAGCTTACGCCAAAAAATGGGTGAGGCTGCTGTTGCAGCAGCGAAATCATGTGATTATGTCGGTGCAGGAACGGTTGAGTTTCTATTGGATCAATCAGGTGAGTTTTATTTCCTCGAAATGAATACACGTTTGCAAGTTGAGCATCCAGTAACAGAGCTGATCACGGGTTTAGATCTAGTGGAATGGCAACTGCGTGTGGCCAATGGTGAAACCTTGCCCTTACAACAATCTGAATTGACCTTGTCAGGGCATGCGATAGAAGTTCGCTTATATGCAGAAGACCCACGCCAAGACTTCTTGCCACAGACAGGTCAAATACAGCGCTGGCAAGCTGCTGATTTACCCAATGTTCGAATTGATCATGGTTTGTTGCAACAGGATGAAATTAGTCCATTTTACGACCCAATGGTGGCAAAAGTCATTGCATATGGTCAAACCCGTCAGGATGCCATTCGGCTCTTGGCGCGTGCTGTAGATGATTGTGTATTGTTGGGGGTAAATAGTAATAAGCAGTTTTTAGTGAATTTACTTAGACACCCTATTATTGTCAAAGGCGACACCAATACTGCCTTTATTCAAGAGCACTTCCAAACAGATGCCAGCTTACATAAACAGGCTTTGGGCTTAGAACACCTAGCTGTTGCTGCGGCACTGTTGACCAATGCTTCTAGTCAAAGCAGTTGGAATACCGGAATTGCGTTATCTTTACCTTTAAAACTCAAGCATGATGATCAGTTATTACAGCTTTTGGTGAAACGTGATCAAAACCAAGTGAGCGTTGAAATTTGTGGGCAGACGCTTGGGATCAGCATTATTGAACAGCAAGCAGAAAAATTCATTTATGAGGTGGATGGTGTACGCCGTTCGATTGACTATGTCTTAGATGGAAATCAGCTGTATTTAGATGCGGTAAATGGCAATATCAGCATTGAAAATATCACCTATGCAGCACCTGAAACTTCCGATGTCGCAGGCGATGGTCACATTCGTGCACCAATGGATGGTGCGATTATCAATATCTTGGTAAATGCGGGTGATACCGTGACTAAAGGTCAAACTTTGTTGATTTTAGAAGCGATGAAGATTCAGCAACAGATTAAGTCTGATGTTGATGGAGTCGTGAATGAGATTATTGGGCAAGTTGGACAACAGGTAAAGAAACGTCAGTTGGTATTGAATATTCAGGCTTGATTGATCAGATTAAGCGTATTGTATAGGGACTTAAAAACTTCAATATTCTCGTGTATTGGAGTTTTTTTGATTGCTGAAAATAATAAAGCATGTACATGCTTGACAGCTTTTTAGTCTATTGTTATTTTTCGGCAATTCTTCTCAATATGCGATCCACATGCCGATTGATGATGGCTTTGTTTATCAGCCTCCTTTAGATCCACTTGACATTATTTTTGAAGATAATGACTTTGTTGCCATCAATAAACCCGCAGGGTTACTTTCAGTTCCGGGGCGTTTGCCTGAACATCACGACAGCGCTTATTTTCGAGTATTAGCAATATATCCAAATGCCAAGATTACCCATCGTTTGGATATGGCAACCTCGGGCATTCTGTTGTTCGCCAAACATCGTGATGCGGAAGTTGCAGCAAGTAAAATGTTTCAAGCGAGAACTGTTAAAAAAAATTATATTGCTTTGGTGCAAGGGCAAATCAATAGCAATGGTCGTGTGGATGTACCTTTGATTACCGATTGGGAAAATCGTCCACGCCAGATCGTGCATTTTGAGTTAGGTAAACCCGCTCAAACTTTATTTGAATCTGTAAGCTATGATGCAGAAAAGGATGTAAGTCGGGTGTTACTTACACCGATTACAGGACGTTCTCATCAATTACGGGTGCATATGCAATATATCGGGCATCCGATTATGCGCGATAAGCTTTATCATCCTACGCCGTTTAACACCGATTTAGCGCGTATGGCATTGCATGCAAGCTATTTGTCTTTTATGCAGCCTTTTAATAATCTACTGGTTGAGATTGTATCTGAGCCTGAGTTTTAGCATTTGGCTAAATCAAAAAAGCCTGCAAAATTGCAGGCTTTGCTCATAGAGAGGGGATTAAACTTGGTTGTTAACATCATCATGTTTTGTTTCACGAATGGCCAAGAATGCCAACAGTGAAAGAATGGATGCTGCTGTCAAGTAGTAACCCACCGCTTGTAAGCCATATTTGGTTGCAAGTTCAGTTGCGATCAGAGGTGCAAAAGATGCGCCCAAAATACCTGCCAAGTTAAAGGTTAATGCAGAGCCTGTATAACGTACAGAAATCGGGAAAATTTCAGACAAGACCGTACCAATTGGACCGTATGTCATTCCCATCAATGCTAAACCTACACATAAGAACAAGAACACAATCACGGTACTGCCTGACTCAAGCATGCTGGCAAATACTAAACCAAAAAGTGCAGAGGCAATACATACCCCAATAGAGGTTGCTTTACGCCCAAACTTCTCAGCAAATACAGCAGAAAGCGGAATAAAAGCAGCAAAACACAGTGTTGCGACCAGTTGCATCTCTAAGAATTCTGCACGTGAGTAACCCAGTTGTTTGGTTCCCCAGTTGAGTGCAAATACTGTTGTGAGATAGAACACCACGAATGTACACACCGCAGCAATTGTGCCGAGGAAGAGCATTTTATAATGTTTGGTCACAACTTCTTTAAATGGAACATTAACTTCTTTTTGTTTGTCTAATACTTTTTGGAACGCTGGGGTTTCATGCAATTTTAAGCGAATATATAAACCCACAATCACCAATGCAGCACTTGCAAGGAATGGAATACGCCAGCCCCATTGCATAAAGTCTGCTTCAGACATCAATGCGCCAAGACCAAGGAATGAACCCGTTGCCAAGATAAAACCGATCGGTGCGCCCAGTTGCGGGAACATTCCATACCAAGCACGTTTGCCTTCAGGCGCATTTTCAGTTGCAAGCAAGACTGCACCAGACCATTCACCACCAAGACCTAAGCCTTGACCTAAACGACAAAGTGCAAGTAATAGCGGTGCAACGATACCAATCTGTGCATAGGTTGGAAGTAGACCAATACACACTGTTGAAACACCCATGGTCAATAAAGCCGCGACGAGGGTTGCTTTACGACCAATACGATCACCTAAGTGACCAAAGATTGCTGCGCCAATAGGGCGGGCAATAAATGCGATGGCAAATGTTGCGAGTGATTGAATTGTTGCCGTCATCGGATCTGTACTTGCTGGGAAGAACAGATGCGGAAAAATAAGGACTGCAGCAGTTGCATAGATATAAAAATCGAAGAATTCGATTGTTGTACCCACAAGACTTGCGAAAAGAACGCGAGCCTTTGAATTTGTTTGAATTTCTGGAGTAGCAGTAGATAATGACGCCATGGTGAACCTTACACTTTTAAAAGTAAAACGAGTCTTTAAAGCGTAATCTTTTTAAAAAAGGCGTAATTTCTTAAAAAAACAACGAGATCAACCCAAATTCACTCCATCAGGGTCACTGAATTTTGAGTGTCTATGAATTAAATGACGTAAAGATAGATTGCAAGGAAATGTGATCCTGCACCGACCAAAACAAATATATGCCAAATAGCATGAGTGTATCTTACTCTTTTTAAGGCATAAAACAATGCGCCTATTGTATATGCTAAACCACCAATGACCAATAATTTTAATGCTTCTGGTTTTAAATACTGTTGCATATCATCCATTACAAGCACGGCAAGCCAACCCATGACCAAATAAGCAATCAGTGAAATTTTTTCAAAACGATGAATGAATATTAACTTGAATAGTGTTCCAATGGCTGCGATGACCCAAAGTGCAATCAATAAATAATGTGCTTTTGCTGTTGGGATGGCAATTGCCAAAAAGGGCGTATAGGTTCCCGCAATTAAATAATAAATCGCAGTATGATCCAGCTTTTTATACCATTGGCGTTTTTTTTCATCGACAGAAAAATGATAAATTGCTGAACTGGAAAACAGTAAAATCATGCTTAGACCATAGACAAGCAATCCAAAAAATTGCCATCCATGCAGATAGTTGCCTTTAATCAGCATCAAAACAGTCGCTATAGCAGCCAAAATTGCACCGAATGCATGACTCAACGCATTAATACGTTCTTCTTGTGGTGCATAGATGTGAATCAATTTATCTGTCGACATTGGATCTTATTATCCTAAAAATACAACTGTATAGTAATGGAGTTTTACCTTTAAAGTAAGACGTCTTAAAATAGGTAACTTAATTAATACGAGTTTTGATTATGTCCAATGTGGCAAGCTTATCTGTTCAGGAACAACAATTTTTTGATAGCGTACAGCAAGCTATTGATAATCAAAGCTTAGATCGTTTGATTTTAAGTCAGTATAAAGGAGAATTGGTTGATTTAGAGAAAATGACCTTTCGCGTCATTCAGCTACAGAATGAAACGGTGCTAAGCTGTCTATATCGTTATAAAACCAATGATATTACTAAAAACTATCCACTTACCTATGCGTTAACCACGATTCAGGGGCTGGCTGAGGATTGTAAACAAGCCAATTTATTTACCCATGAGGCTGAAACGCAGCTGAAGAAAAATAAAAAGAAAGCCTTGCTGACCGTCAGTAAAAATAAGCAGGATAAAACCGCTAAAAACCAACAACAAGGGCATGATCGTACAAAACATCGTTTTGTCGACCAAGAAAGTTATTTTCTCCAACCGCTCGGCATTACCGATGCCAATGCACAGATTATTCCAAGCATGGCACGTAAGTGGAAGCAGATTAACAAATTTGTTGAAATCTTTTCAGGTGCTTTGGTGCATATTCAACAGCCAGAGGCTTTAGCGCATGATGGAAAAACCAAAGAGCAGGCTTTAAAAATTGTCGATTTTGGTTCAGGAAAAGGCTATTTAACGTTTGCTTTATATGATTATTTGGCAAAACAACATCAAACTCCATTTGTAACGGGTGTTGAGCTGAATGACAAAATGGTGAAATTTTGCCAAGAGGTTGCGCAAAAGTCTGATTTTAATCAATTGGATTTTTTCCAAGGTGATGTGAGAACGTATCATCCATCCCATTTGGATATTATGATCGCCTTACATGCCTGTGATGTTGCAACAGATTTTGCGATACATACTGGTATTCGTTTAAACGCTCAAATGATTATGTGTGCACCTTGTTGCCATAAAGAATTACGCCCACAATTGAACAGTCCACAAGTGTTACAACCGATGTTGCAATTCGGTATTCATGCAGGACAACAAGCTGAAATGCTGACAGATACCATTCGAGCTCTGTTGCTGAAAGCGTATGGTTATGAAACCAAAGTCTTTGAATTTGTGGCATTAGAACATACCAGTAAAAACAAAATGATTTTGGCAACCAAGCGTAAAGATTTCACTGCACCTGATCAAACAGTCTTGGATCAAATTCGTGCTTTAAAAGAGATGTATGGGATTCAAAAACAATCCTTAGAATTATTATTGAATGATCAGTGGGACCAGCAAGACATTGGCGCTAAGTGCTAGCGCGTTGTGAGGAGAGAAAGCAGGTTTAACTGCTTTCTCTCTTGGTACTATTTAGATAAATTATTTTATTGCTGATTCATTTCATCAAGCTCAGCTTCGCTTGAGCCCGTGGTTTTTTGAGAGATCGTATCTGGAAAATATTGCGGATCATCCATTTCTGGAATCAATTGTTCACCCATTTTATGAATCAAGATGCTGGTTTTTAATGTTTCTGTTGGGGCTTTAATCAGTAGTTCTGTCAGAAAGTCTGTTGCTTTAGCTGCAAATTGCGCATCGCTTTCTTTGCTACCACGTTCAGGCATTTGAACATTGTCTAAATTAAGCACAGGGACTTTACAGGTTAACGGTACTTGAAAACTTTGACTATTTTCAATAATTTTACCATCCTGTTTACAGCTCTGATATGCAGCACTTTGAGCTTTCATTTGGCGTTCAAATGCTGGCGCAACAATTTTAAAATCGTTGGCATTAAATTGTTCTTTAAGTATTTCCTTCATCTTTTCAGATGCAGTGGCTTGTTTTTCGCCACTTTCATCGCGGTTTTTTTTAGCTTCAGCTTCTGAGATACCTGCAATTGCGGCACTCATTTTTAAATTAAGCTGATCTTGATTTGGGTCTTGAGAAAATAAGCCAATCATGCTTTTTGAGATAATGTTCACACGATCTAGCTCGGATGTTTTTGCATAAATACTTTGAGTCGTCAGTAAAATTGCGCTATAAATAAATACTTTAAATTTATGATTTAGAAACATAATTATTCTACAAGTTTAGTTAAGTTGGTGAAAGTGAACGCATTGTCACTGTGCATTACATGAGGGTCTGTTGACATTTCATAAATGGCTTGCGTTGTAGGTTAAAATTGAGCAGACAAGGCATGAAACGAAGAGAATAGCGAGACTATTTTCGAGTTTCATAACGTAGGCTGAGATAATTTTAGCCACAACCCTGAGCAAGAACAAAGCACTGCTTTGTTTGCAGCGCAAGGCGCAGCGGGGGACTAGCGTGTTTTTTGCCGCTACGTTGTTACGAACTACTCATTTAGAATAACTAAATTTCGTATTTCGTGCCTAGTATCACCTAAAAAACACACGTAGTCGCAAACGTAGACGAATTGTCAGCAGACCCTAACATAATTGCAAGAATGAAGGATCAATTTCTCAACCATTAGGATTTAAATAATGAGCCAATTTGTCATTCAATCTGGGCCGTGGAGTCAGCTTCAACATGATGCAAAACTGATTCGAAGTATGGTTTTTATCGAAGAGCAAAACATCAGTGAAGCAGATGAATGGGATGAGCAGGATGCTATTTCATTACATTTTGTTGTATATGCGCAAGATCAACCCATTGCTACAGCGCGGTTATTGGAAAATAACAGTATTGGTCGAGTTGCTGTGTTGCAACAATATCGAGGTGAGGGGATTGGTAAACTGCTCATGCAACATATTATTCAAGTTGCAAAACAGCAAAATAGAGCATTTCTTCAATTATCCGCTCAAGTTTATGCAACGCGCTTCTATGAAAACTTAGGCTTTCAGGTACAGGGTGAAGAATATTTAGATTGTGAGATTCCACATATTGATATGGGGTTAAGTTTAAAAAATGACTGAATTGAAATAAACCCACATTGAAATAAACCAAGATTGAAATAAACCAAGAGAATCGATTTGCCCATGCTCAGTATAAAAACCCCGTTAATTCAATCTTTAGTTTTAAGCCAACTGAATCAATGTCATGTGTGGTTAAAAATGGAAGCCTTACAACCATCGGCATCATTTAAACAACGAGGCATTAGCCATGCCTGTCAAAAATATTTTGAGCAGGGTGCTCAGCGTTTTATCAGTTCATCGGGTGGCAATGCAGGCTTAGCTGTTGCTTATACAGGTCGACAACTGGGTATTCCTGTGACCGTCGTGGTTCCTGAAACCACAGCACAACGTGCGAGAGAATTAATTGCCCAGCAAGGTGCAGAGGTTATTGTACATGGCGCTTCATGGACCGAAGCCAATGCTTTAGCGCAGTCCTTATTAACACAACATGATGTATTTATTCATCCTTTTGATCATCCACTGTTATGGGAAGGCATTATCCCGATGATTGATGAAGTCATTGCAGATGGCGTTACTCCAGATGCGGTGGTCTTATCTGTGGGTGGCGGAAGTTTACTTTCAGGTGTTGCAGCAGGATTAAAAAAACATGGTTTAGCCCATATTCCAATTTATGCGGTTGAAACAAAAGGTACAGCATCTTTACATGCTTCGATTGTCGCTAAACAACATGTTGAATTGGATCAAGTGAGTGGTATAGCAACAACACTGGCAGCAAAAAAAGTCTGTCAAAATGCATTTGAAGTGAGCCAAGAGCTTGAAGTTCGTAGTTTGGTTGTTTCAGATCAAGACACTGTAGATGCTTGTTTAAAATTTGTAGATGATCATCGTATTTTGGTTGAGCCAGCATGTGGTGCAACATTGTCGGTACTTTATGATCAGGCGATTCAATTTAAACCCGCTGATCAGGTCTTAGTGATTGTATGTGGTGGTGCAGGGATTACCCTAGAAACACTACAAGCATTTAATGGATAGATCGGATTGAATAGACAATCAATGATCATAATCTATTGATCCTTTAGCAAGTCTTTTCGATTTAGAGGATGGCGAGATGATTCAAGTTGTGCTTTTTGATTTAGATCAAACCTTACTTGATCGCACCTCCTCCCTAGAGGCTTTTTTAAATTGGCAGGTAAATTTCTTCGAGCTGGTTGCGATTCAACAGAAACCACAATTTATTCAGCGTTTTATTGAGTTGGATAATAATGGTTCTGTATGGAAAGATCAGGTGTATGCTCAACTTATTCAAGAGTTTCAAATATCCAGCTATTCGACACAAGCGCTATTAGAGAATTATATTCAAGACTTTAATAAATTTTGTCGAAGCTTTAGCGATGTTGATTTGGTTATTTATAGCTTGTTTAAGGCAAATTTTTCTCTTGGATTAATCTCTAATGGAAAGACGCCTTTTCAGGAAGATAATTTTAAAGCCTTAGGTTTAAGTGAGTATTTTTCGAGTGTGATTGTTTCAGAAGCTGTTGGACTGCGAAAGCCTCATCCAGAAATTTTCCAATTGGCATGTCAGCAGCTCGGTGTTATTCCTCAGCACTGCATTTTTGTTGGCGACAATGAGGTAGCAGACATTTGCGGTGCAAAAGCGTTGGGCATGAAAACGATCTTATTTGACCCTCAACAAAAAGTAACATCGACACAGGCCGATCATCGTGTAAAGTATTTTCAAGACATACTTAGTATTTTAAAAATAAAATGAAAAGATTATATAAGCACGGCATGGTAAAGTTTCAGGTTTTATTTTTATTTGGAGTTGTATCTCAATTCAGTGTATTTGCACAAGCCGAAACAGATAAACAACAACCGTTAGCCTATGAGTTGCAGGTAGAAACAAAGCCAAAAACTTATGATCCAGCGACACAGTCACGGATTCGGGTCTATCGAAAGGGTGCGACAAAAACTTTAATTCAACATTCATTTGATTGTGCAGGAAGAAAAGCTGGGATACGGGATTACTTAAGTGGAAATGGTGCATTATCTGCGCTAAAAGCGTATGCCAGAATCACCTTTAATATCGAAGAAGGGATGCCTCGTAGTGCGATTCAGAAAGAAGCTGAAAGCAATGCTATGCGAACTTACCAACTGATTTCTTATAAAGAGTTTATTTTAAATGCCGACCAACCTGTGAATTTATATGGTTTTGTATTTGGAGCGACTGATTCATCTCGGACAAAAGCACAAGTTTTTGATCAATGTGTGGATGCTGTTGCTTCGTTCAGACCACAGGCTGGACACGATTATGAAATTTTAGGTAAATATCAAAATAACCAATGCCAATTTCAAGTATTTGATCTAAAAACCAATCAAGAAGTGACTGTGTCTGACAAGCTTTATGCATGCCCTGAAAAGTCATGGAAATTTTGGAAAAGGGATCAGTAAATGAAAAGTGCAATACTTGGTATTTTTTTGATGATGGGTCTTATTGTACCCAATTTGACTTGGGCATCTTATCTGAACCATTGCCTATTAACGGTTAAAGTCTTAGAAGCGACTTCAACAATGACTATGGCAATCAATGGGCCACAAGGTGAGTTTGAAAAAAGTAAATTGACGATGTATATCAAAATATTAAAAGCTGAAAAGAATGGAAGAGCTGACAGTGGATGCCAATCACTGGTCAATCAACGCATGCGAATTACGATTGAACAGCCACCTTTGATCAGTTTAGTCAAAGGGCAAGTTGTACAAGTAGAAAGCATCACTCAGGATGCTTTTCCACAAGAAGGATATGTCACGCAATACAAGCTAAAAAACTAGTCTGTTGGGAATTTCGCTTTTAGCCTTTGTGTGCGTTACTCCAGTCTTCTATGGCTTTTTGTCCGCTTTCTAAGCCAACTTCATAGGTATATTGCAATTTGCGTTTATCTTTACATAAACGGCCTGCTAACTTTTTATTGTCAGGTGGGCAGACTTCCAAAATGCTTTGTTGCGTATTTTGGCGGATAAAATCGACAGTTTGGTTATAACGAGTACAGCGGTTTTTCAGACTATCTGCAAAGCCAGTATGTTGATTAAGCAAATATTTTGCCAAGAATTGATCGGCTTTACTGCTGGCTTTAAAGTAATTTTGTGTACGGGTACGAATCACCAAGAGATTTTGAATATTTGCTTGTTGCGCTGCCCATTGAACAGGGAGAGCATCTGCGACACCGCCATCAAAATAAGGCTCTCCAAAAATTTCTACAGCCTGTCGTGTCAGATAGGGAATAGAACTAGAAGCACGTAATCCATCGATAATATTGTCTTTCCCAGCACGTAAATATTCAGGATAACCTGTACGAGCATGAGTCAAGACCATATAAAAGTCAGGATTTTGACTAAATATGGCCTGTTGATCTAGAGGATTCTCTTTCTCGACAATATCCCACATCCACTGCATATCCAATAAATCCCCACCTTTAAAAAAGCGAGCATAACGAATAAATTCAGGTCGAAGTGAATGGTCTAAATAGAGTTCGATATTGCGACCTTGTTGTCGAGCAAGGTAATTGGCGAGGTTTGTTGAACCAGAAGACACCCCAACAAAAAGATCAAAAGGGTTAAAATTTTGTTGTAGGAAAGCGTCAAGTACACCGCAGGTAAAAGCCCCACGCATACCACCACCTTCTACGACAAGCGCATTACGTGAATCATTGATCATAGATTGTTTAGTTTGCATGTTCTGGCTGAGCTGAGTTGTGTGGCATGTTTTTCATTTCATCATTCGACATTTGCTGCGTGTCATGTGGAGGTGCTGTATCGGTATTCTCAGTCTGAGGCGTCGCTATCTGCTTATTTTGCTGACTCGGCATATAATCTGGTTCATTGGTTACAGCCATATAGAAGAATACAAGGAATAAACAGCTAAAGATTGTTGCGAAAATTACTGCTTTAGATTTCCACAACGGTTTTTTGGGAGAGTTAACATCGTTCATAGGAAAATTCCTAAAAGAATGAAATGTGTAGCTATTTTATAACATAAAGCAGTTGTAAAGTTGGCATTGCTATAAAAGACATAAATTAAATCAGGCTTATGTATATAAACCCAACATGAATTGATCAGTATTGAATACATATCAGACATAACAAGCAGGCTGAGATTAAAATTGAAATCAAGCATATAAACAAGATTATTTTGAGCTTGATTTTAGATATTTGTGGAAATGAATAATGTTGATTTGTTAGAAATATATGAATATTTAAACTACATTTTTAGTGAGATTATTTATTTAATTTTTCAACAATTAATCAAAAAATCTATTTGAATTTAAGTATTTTTAGTAATGAAATTGTTTTTTTAAATAGAAAAAATTTAGAATTAATTTATAATAGAGGCAACTAAAACGAATAAATTATTAAAATGAACAGCTTAGTAAATAGCATTTATAAAATATTGGATCAGCTTGGACTAAACGCACAAAAACGAGCTTTGCATATCCAATTTACAAATACAGACTTAAACAACCAAGTCTTCTTACAACGTATCAATGGACAACATGGTTTAAACCAAGGTGTGTCTGTTGAACTGATTTGCCTTGCCACTTCAGCAACGATTCCCCTTAAACAATTCATCGGTAGCCAAGTGGCCATTGATCAAGTCACAGATCATGGGCAACTGTTTCGTAGCACAGGAGTGATTACTGAAGCGGCACAAGGGCAGAGTGATGGCGCACTAACGCTATATAAACTCAAACTCGAAGATGCTACTTCATTGTGGCATAAACGCCGTAACAGCCGAGTGTTTATGAATAAGTCGGTTGTGCAAGTCATAGAAACGCTGTTTAAAGAATGGCAAGACAAAAGTCCACTGTTTGCCTCCAGTTTAAGCCTTGATAAAAGTGGACTGAAAAAAGACTACGATATCCGACCATTCATTATGCAGAGTAATGAAAGTGACTACGCATTTTTAAGCCGCTTGATGCGCAGTGAAGGGATCAACTGGCTGATTGATGAAACACAATTGATTGTGCCTAGTTCTGCGACTCAAATTCAGCCGCAAAAACTGCGTTTGGTGGATGATAACAGTGAATACAAAGCACTAGAACGAAGAAAGATCCGCTTCCATCGCAGCAGTGCCACAGAACAACAAGACAGCATCACCAGCTTTATCGGGCAACGTAGCTTACAACCCACCGCTGTCCACGTACAACGCTGGCAAGCAGATGTGTTAGAGCAAGAAGAAGGTGCAGGCAGTGTCCAAAGTAAACACCAACACAGTCAAAACCAAAACAATGCCAGTCTCGGTTTAGAACAAGCTTGGCATATCAGTCCGGCATGGATTCAAGACTTGAATGGTGAAGATCAAGCAAACGCTTCAAATAACAATCAGATTGAAAAGATCAACCAAAACCTCAGTCATTACTATGATGCTCAATCCAAGCAATTTATAGCCAATTCCACTGTGCGTGATGCACAAGTAGGGTATTGGTTTGAGTTAAACGAACACCCAGAAATAGACCAACACAGTGGCTCAGACAAAGAGTTTCTGATCACGTCAAAGACATTCTATAACCAGAACAACTTACCCAAAGACCTGAGCGAACAAATCAATCGCTTGCTCCAACAGAGCAATTGGGTCAATTCAAATGTAGACTCAAACAACCCAGAGCGCCAAGCCAATCAATTGGTACTACAACGCCGTAATATCACTACTGTTCCTGAATACCACCCACTACAACACCGTCCAAGTAGCCATCCACAACGAGCCAAAGTGGTTGGGCCAAGTGGAGAGGAAATTCATGTCGATGAATGGGGACGTATTAAAGTTCGCTTCCTGTTTACTCGCAATGAAGATCATAGTCATGATGGTGGAGCAGGGAGCAATGACAATGACACTGATTCCGCTTGGGTGGATGTACTGACCCCGTGGGCAGGTGAGGGCTATGGTGCGCGGTTCTTACCGAGGATCGGCGAGATTGTCGTGATAGATTTCTTTGATGGCAATATCGACCGACCATTTGTGGTGGGGCGTATCCATGAAGCGCAACGAAGCCCAACGAAATTTGATGACAAAGGCCAATTGCCTGATACTAAAAAACTAGCAGGGATCAAAAGTCGAGAAGTTAAAGGCAGTGGCTATGGCCAGCTTAGATTTGACGATACAACTGACCAAATTAGCAGCCAGCTACAAAGCAGTCACGGTACGAGTCAACTTAACCTTGGTAATCTGAGTCATCCTAAAGAAACTGATACCAGTGAAGGACGAGGCGAAGGCTTTGAACTAAGAACAGACCAATGCGGAGCGTTACGAGCTGGGCAAGGCCTACTACTGAGTACCTATGCTCAAGATTCAGCTTCAGGCAACCATCTCGATGCGGCCGCTGCGAAAAGTCAGTTAGAAAGCAGCCTAAATAATTCTAAAGCCTTAAGTGAAGTTGCCAAGAATCAGCAAACTGATCCTTTGGAAGTGTTGGGAAATCTCAAGCAATTTCTTGATCAAATCGAAAAAGGTGAAAAAGACAAAGCGGATGCATTTAAACAAGCTTTGATGATTTTAGCTGCACCGAATTCAATCGCATTGGCAAGCAATGAAGACTTACATCTTTCTGCGGATAAACAAATCAGTTATACAGCAGGTGATAGTATCAACCTGAGTACGCAAAAGAATTTAGTTGCACATGCACAATCGAAGATCAGTCTTTTTGCGGCACAAGAAGGGGCAAGATTATTTGCAGGGAAAGGTAAAGTTGAGATCCAAGCACAAGGTGATGGTGCGGATTTGATTGCACGTAAAGGTATTCAAATCATTTCGACTGAAGAGATGATTGAGCTAAAAAGTCTCAAAGAAATTATTATCACCTCTGGTGGCTCTCAATTAAAAATTAATGGTTCAGGTGTATTTGTGACCACGGCTGCTAAGTTCGAAGTGAAGGCAGGGCAACATAGTTTTATTGGTGGAGCAAAAGTCGATTATTCACTTCCATCATTCTATGAAAATATTTGTAAGCCTTGTTTGTTAGATGCTGCAAAGTTTGGAATGGCATTTGTTGATAAATAAAATGAAAAGAGAAATTGTTCCATTTAAAAATATAAAAAGCTGTATCGAAGATGATCAACATGATTTGAACATGTATTTAATCTTGGATGCAGCGCAAGTTTCAGATCAAACTTTGCACTTTATCAATACATGGCGAAATGACGCAAGGCTAGAGTTTTATTCATTATTTTCAGGTACAACGGAGGGCAATGCACCTTTTGAAGTTGCCCCTGTACTTGTCTTAATCAATGATTTAGAGGCGTTCGAAGATGAAGGGTTTAGCTTTATTTATCACACATGGAAAGATGAACAGGCTTTAAATCTGGTATTCAGCTCATTGGATTTGGCTCAATTTGTTAAAAAAATGAAACGCTATCTCACAGTAGAATTTCCTGACGGTACACAAAAATTATTTAGATGGTTTGATCCAAGAATTGTTAAAAAAATTCATAAAATACTGACAGATCAACAAGAAGATGAATTTTTTGAAGGTATTACAAAATGGGTCATTTCAATTCGAAATTATCAGGATGTAGATTCTAATCAATTAATGGTATTGGAGAATGCATAATGCTCATACTCAGCCAAGAAAAATTATATGAATTAGATGTTGAGCAAAATAAAGAATTTTTATATGACCTTGTCTATGAAATTATAAAAGAAAACCCAGCCCTTAAACTGAATGGGCAATTTGATCAGCTATTAGAACCGGTCCAAAGCCTGATCAATCTATATATTGAAAAAGGCATCAATCAAATTTATACACTCAAATATATGGTGAAAAGCCATGTTTATTTGGGAATAGATTATGCAAATGATCCGCAACATCTTTGGCTCCAAAATGAAATGCAGCATTACAATATTGCGGAGCAAGTATCTTATGTAGATGCTTTTTATACACTTTTGGAAAGCTATAAAAGTGTGGTTTTAGGGCATGATTTTAAATTTGTTTTTAAAGCAATAGAGCAGTTAAATCAGAGTCTTAGCTATTCAAATCTTCAAGAAAATCTTTCAATTATTTATCCAGAAAAAATAGAGTTTTTAAAACAAAAAGATTTATTGGGTTCACTTCAAGAAAATTATTCCAATGATATCCAATCATATAAAGAGTATGTATTGGGAAAAGAATTTCATCATAACGTTTTTATAAAAAATTTGATTAATTTGGAGGTTTAAGATGGGTGTTGGTGGTGCAAGTCCTACAGCGGGCGCTTCATGTGCAACGTGTTTAAGGAAGTTTACGGTTCATTTTCGGAGACCCTATAATTTTCAAAAAAGAACAAAAGAATATAAGGGAGAGTTTGGGTTTGATTGGTTAAGAGATGAGTACATATTTCCTGTTTTTGAAATAAATAGAAAAATGCAGCCTGCGTTAATTAATAAAAATTACATTAGTGGTTTAAAGAAAGTATATATAGATGGTACACGGAAAATAACCCCTTGGGGTATAGAGTACATCCCATCTCATTTAGCAATTTTTGCAACTAAGGTAAAAGATAAAAATGCAAGTTCTAAAATTAATGTAGATGGTGCACTATTATCTATTGAACTTCACCAAGTTGTCGGGGATGATGAAGTACCTCTACAAGATGATGGTACAAAAATAATATTTGAAACTAATGAAAAATGTATAAAAATTTCTACATCAACTGGTAATGAAAAAAGTAATCGTCTGGAGTTACCAATTTCTTTTTTCATAAAAAATAGGAAAAAAACAGATTTGGTAGATCAGTCTAGGTGGAGTTACAGTACTAAAAATGCAATTAGAATATCTTGTGAAGGAGCAACAACTAAAGGTGCTCTAATTAGTGTAAAAGCAATAAAAGGGAATAATATTTTTGAAGTTGGGCAAATGAGCGTTTTTGCAAATGATAAAGTTCCAATAGCTAAAATATGCTTTGTTGATGTTAGTTTTAATCAAAATAAAGTTCAACGGCCTACAGGTACAGGATTGGAATATAGTTTAAAATATGAATCTTTTAATCAAGCACTTATACGACCTAAAATAGTAAGAGATACAATTTTTAATATAAAGGACATGTTAGATAAAAATAAAACATGGGACTTGGAAGGATTTTATAATAAATATTATGTAAATCAAACGAAAAACAGTTTAGGTAATAGTATAATTAGCAATACTTTAGATGATGAATTTAAGCACGATTTAATCTTTTTATTTCAGAAATATGCAAAAGTTAATGGTTTAATAAATTCTGATTCTAATGATGTTACATATGTTTTTTTTACAAATACACAATGTTCATATACCAAAAATGGTCAAATTTTTAATAGAAAAGGTAGTGCTATTTTTGCACCTGAAGCAGGATCTAATAGGAAAAAAGTATGGGGGAACTCAGTTGTTATTTATCATCATGGAGCAACTGAATTGGAGACTGTCGTCCATGAAATAGTTCATAGCTTTGGGTTATCCCATGTATTTCAAAATGAGAAAGATATACCATATTGTTTTCATAAAGGTTTTACCGATAATTTTATGGATTATGAGGATACTGATGAAGATCCACCTAAAAAATCGCTTTATAAAGGTAATCAAATAGCTTTATTTAGGCATCAATGGTTACTTATGCGTAACGATAGAAGCTTAGATTACAATGGATAAAGATATTATGAAATTTTTGATTTTATTAGTAGTAATTTTAAGTCTGTCTGCTTGCTCATTTGACTCAAATAAGGACAATTGTAGTTTAAAAAATAGTGAAAATATAAAAAATGAAAATGGCTATGATGTTCGAGTAGCTAGAGATATATCATCATTTGTTGAAAATAATAAAATTTATTTAAATTATGATCAAAATGAAATTATTAAAAGATATTTTGAGTTAAATAGTCAATATTTAGTATTGAAAGTTCTAGATAGTCTTTCTCCTGAAGTAGGTTTTAGTGATGGTACTGTTAATAATAATGTGAAGAAGAATTTTGATTACATTTCCCGTCTTTCAGCTAATAGTAATTTAAAGGGTAATCATATGTTTTTTAGTAGTGATAACTATGTTCCTTATAGTGAGCAATTAGAAGAAGAAATTGTATCTATGGTTAAAGATCAGATTTATGTGGTAAGTGGTGATAAAGTGGGTGGGGTAGATTTGAATAGTAAAGTTAGTACTTTTATAAAAAAACTAAAATGTAGTAATTCAAATGAGCCTGAAGTAGAAGAATGGAATGTAAATGATATGCACATTGTTTTGGAAGCTGATGGAAAACAAATTAAAAATAGGAAATATAATAGTTTGAATTTTTTTATTTATTTTACAAAGAAAACGGATAAAAAATATGAGACATCAATATATTAGTGTTTTATATCTATGATATTGAAAATCATATAAAAATTTTATATCTTTGATAAGGCTTAATGAGTTATGAGGAAAATTTTAACTATTTTTATATATTCTTTTTTTCTATTTGCATGTGCTCCTAATGAGCCATTAGATCATCTATGCCAGATAAATAAAAAAACTAAGAAAAGCGATACTCAAAGTGACTTAAAGGACATGTCGAGAGATATTAATTTATTTGTTGTTAATCATGATTTGTATTTGGACTATAATTTTAAAAAAATATATAGCAAATATAAGGAAATGAATTCAAATTATTTGAAGTTAAAAGTTATAGATCGATTATCTGCTACTCAAGGTTTTGATAATGGAATAGTTCACAATGAAAATTTTGAAGATAATTATCATCATATGTCTACATTAGAAGTACGAACTACAGGACAAGGTCCAAATACAAATTATTATGCTAGTGATAATTTCGTTCCATTTGATGAAAATATCCATAAAAATATCTATCTATCAATTTATGATCAAATTTTTTTAATAAATTCAGCAGCTTTAGATAAAAGTAGTCTTGATAACTTCATAGAAAATTTTTTAACTAAAGGGCGATGTCAAGGTGGGGATCAGTACGGAAAGGTTATTTCTGAAAAGAATTTTAATGGTGTACATATTATCTTGGAATCTGAACCTGAATGGTTTGTAGGGAAAGGCCAAGTCAATAGTTTTGCTTATACTGTATACTATACAAAAATGACAGATAAAAATTATGAAAAATCATTATATTATTAAACTTAAAACAATAATTTTGATATGCTTTTTTATAACGTCCTATAGTTTTGGTAGTAGTATTGAAGATCATACAAATTATTATATTTTTAAAAATAATAGTGAAAGTCTAATCGCCCCAGAAGTTGATTTTAGTAAAAATGCCCCTGTGAATCAGCTTAAATTGGAAGCAATTTCTATTGATTTTTATAAAATTAAAAATGAAATTTTAAAATCAGGATACATTGAGCATAAGGAAAATGCTCCCTTGAGTAAGAAACGTTATGAAATTGAACCAAATTCATATGGTATAAATAAGATCTTCTTTTTTGGTCGTGGTGACGAACTACCTGAAATCTCATCTACAATATATTCAACTGGAGAGAATCTTAAGTCTCAACGTAAAATAGTAATCTATTTAGGTCATGATTATGATGAAGTTACTGGAAGATATAAGAAAATTAATTTGGATCCAGAAGTTCCAATGATCTTTACAAATATTTTAGGATTGAATGAAAAAGATTTAATGGATGTTTACGAAAAACTATTGCATGAGCACATAACAGATATTGAGAATAGAGTACATAAGTATGGAGAATTCTTAGTCACCAATAGAATTAAAGTTTCAGGTCTTTGGTTTGAGTTTAATACTGATCAAACGAATAACTATACTGCCTTTTATATTTATAAGAGTAATGGTGTACCAAAAGTAAATGCTAGTAATTAATACATTAGTCAATAACGAAAAAAGGTTGGAATGAAAAAAATATTTTTAGTACTACTTTTTGTTTCTCTTGTATTTTATGTTTCTAAGAATAAATCTGATATTCATTTTGAGAGTATGGAGGTAAGTGAAAACAGAGTAAATGACCCATGCGCTAATGCGGATTGTACGCCTAGAAGCTTGTCTACGCCCTACCATAGCGTTGCACACCAAGATAGGAAACGAATAGATAATGTTTTATTTAAAAATTTGGTTGATGGCTTATTTTATAAAAAAATCATAAGTGAAAATGACTACAAAAAAGTAAATTTTAATGACAATGCGAATCCTTTGATTTTTGAAATTGGAAGTTCTATTTTAATTATTGCTTCTGAGGAAAATGGTTTTGGTGTTAAAACGATTGAATATAGGTTTGATGATTGTAATAAAATTTCAGATCTAGATAAGAATAATGTTAAATCTATTTTGAGCTTAATTGAATTTGATGGTAATTATGATAATTTCTATAAATTTAACAGGAATAAAGATGAAATAATGGTTAATAACTATAATTATAAAAGATTTAGTTTAGAAGTGAATTGTGATCCAATTAATAATTCTGGTCAATTTAATATATATAGTAAATAAAAGAATGAGTGTGAACTTTAAAATTTTTTAAGATGAAAATTATGAAAAATCATTGTTTTATTAAATTTGAAATTCGAGGCTTAAGGATATCCAATTGAGCACTCAGATCAATTCCATATCTACCGTGAATAAGCTATATTAATGGCACCAAAAATAGACAATCAACAACATGCAAAATTTACAACAACTCTTTATCAACACCCAAGAAAACTACGAATTGATCCCTGATTTTATCGATCTGCTTTTAGCATCGGATATTTATTGTTTGGGAACACAAGATCAGCATAAAAAAATTCAATTCCGTATTCTAGAAACACCAGAAGGTGATCAAGCAATACCATTCTTCATTGAACTAGAAACCATTCAAAATGATATTGGAGTCGATGCCGAATATATCACTTTAAATACACGGCAGTTTTTTGAAATGACTCAGGGGGCAACATTGGTATTGAATCCAACTTCTGAATTATCAAAAGAATTTCAACCTGAAGAAATTAAAGCAATTTTAGAGATTGATGAAGCAATTTAAAAATGTGCAGGATTCAATTTCTCCAGCATTTCGTCAATTTTTTTCAACCGTTTGATTTCATCCCATAAGGCTTTGGCTTCGGGGTAATGCTTAGACATCATCCCAATCCATTGTTTATAGCGGCCGACCATGTTCAGCTCTTTTTTATATGGTCCATTTAAAAAACGAATTTGTAAATTTAATAGTTCAGACCATGTGATAAGTGGTTCATCTGTATTTTTACGAATACATTGTGTGAGATCTGGTGTAGTCACAGCACCACGACCAATCATCAAATCTTGGCAACCTGATTCAAGTTGGCATTGCTTCGCATCAGCATTGGTCCAGATTTCACCATTGGCAATCACATTGATCTTGAGTGCTTCACGAATCGGCTGTAGCTGATCCCAAAATGCTGGAGGGGTGTACCCATCAGCTTTGGTCCGAGCATGGACAGTGACCCAAGCTGCGCCAGCATCTTCAATGGCATGCGCATTTTCAAGGGTAAAATTTCGATCCATATAACCTAAACGCATTTTTGCAGATACAGGAATATGTTTGGGTACAGCATCACGTACAGCCTTGACCAACTCATGTACAACCTCAGGCTCATCGAGAAGTACTGAACCACCTCTATGACGGTTTACTGTTTTGGCAGGGCAACCAAAATTCATATCGATTGCAGGAGCACCTAATTCAGCAGCGCGTACCGCATTGGCTGCGAGCATTTCAGGATTATTTCCTAAAAACTGAACATGTACTGGTGTGCCAGCAACTGTCTTGCCTTGATTGTTTAATTCTGGACAATAACTATGATAAACATGGTCAGGTAAGACCGAATCCGTTACACGGATAAACTCAGTCACGCACCAGTCAAAGCTACCGACATGTGTGAGAACGTCACGCATGATAGGGTCGGTTAAGCCTTCCATTGGGGCGAGTATAAGTTTCAATGTGATTTTACCTAAGAGTTAAAAACAGGTGCGTTATACTTTTTTTTGAAAGGGTTGTCTATAAAAATTAAAGCAATAATGCCTAGCTAACCTAAAAAACATTGATCTATTGCATTATGTTCAAATCGATATTTTATACCCGATAAAGAAAATAATGTTAAAACACCATAAAATTTATTATTTTTTAGTGATTTATGGTCGTAAATAGAAAATTTCACCCCATCAGTATATCCTCTTTCATTCACTATTGCATATACAGTTCCGATCGCAAAATTATTTAAATGAAAGGTAAAATTATGCTTAATGGTATCATTTTTATGGATAATAAATTCTGGCAGTATTTGAACTTCAATTTCATCCGTGTCAGCATTTGTATGAAATAACCAATAAACTAAATTTACTTTTATAATAACTTGAGGAAAAAGAAATGAAGAGTTTGAATGTTGAATAATATGGAAATCATTGATGACCCTTTCTTCTTCTAGATTTTTTAGATAGTCAAAAAAAGAGCTGATTTCCATAGTTTTATCTTAATTCGTAATATGTACTAGTCGTTTAATAACTGATTTTTTATCACCGATGCAAAATCATTTCCAAAACAAATTTAGAACCAATAAAGCCAACTGCCAATAAAAAGAATCCAATCATGGTAAAGCGAATGGCTTTCTGACCGCGCCAGCCAAACTTATAGTGACCAATTAACAACGCACCGTAAACAAACCAAGACACAATACTAAACACAGTCTTATGTGCTAGGTGCTGTGCAAAGAAGTCATCAATGGTAAAGAAACCAAAACATAGGGCGACAGTTAATAAAACAAAACCAGTAATGAGCATATCAAAAAGTAAGGATTCCATGGCTTGATATGACGGTAAGAAGTTGACCCAAATACGTTTTTTTTGTTTCTTTTTGAGTTCGCGGTTTTGAAACCAAATCAAAACGGCTTGTATGGTTGCCATGAGTAAAACGGCATAAGCAGATAAAGACAGAATGATATGGATGTCTAAACCGATAGAATGCTGTTCAATAAATTGATCTGGTTTACTAAAACAAAAACCGAGAATCAAACCAAAGGCGGCAACAGGAATTCCAATCAAATTTAGTGAAAGAACAGGACGATAGGTACTGTAAAGCATACTTAGAACCAACATTAACGCAGAGGTAAAAGACATCAAGTTAAAGACGTCGTAATTAATCCCTAGTGGTGTAAGTATGTCGTTATGCAGTACACTTGCATGTAATATCAGCCCTAAACCTGACATGATGCCAATAAACCAAGGGTTTGCGGAACGTTTAGCCATTAAGTGCATGAACAAATACCAAAATGAAGAGGTATAGGCAATTAATGCTAAAATCGTATAAACCAAGGGTAGGCTAATCATGTCAAACCTTTTTCAGGATGATGAATATTCATGTTATAAGATATAAATTCCATGTGAACTACAGTATCCTATAGCATCTTGAGCATAAATTTTCTATTTTAAGAAAGATTTTTTTGCTACTAGCTATTTTAAGCGGATTTTGCAATGTTTGATACCTTAACAGAACGACTCACGCAGAGTCTCAGAAATGTTACTGGCTCTGGGCAGCTAACCGAAGATAATATTAAAGATACCTTACGTGAAGTGCGTATGGCACTTCTTGAAGCCGATGTTGCTTTGCCTGTAACTCGTGAGTTTATTGCGAAAGTTAAGGAAGAAGCATTGGGTCAAGAAGTTATGACTCAGCTTTCACCAGGTCAAGCTTTCGTTAAAATTGTGTATGACGAACTCACCAAAATGATGGGTGAGGCAAACGAAAGCCTAGACTTAGCTGCAAAACCACCTGTTGTGATTCTTCTCGCAGGTTTACAGGGTGCTGGTAAAACCACGACAGCTGCAAAACTTGGACGTTTCTTAAAAGAACGTCAAAAGAAAAAAGTGGCGATGGTTTCTGCCGATGTTTACCGCCCAGCTGCGATTAAGCAACTGCAAACAGTTGCTGCTGAAGTGGGTGTTGATTTTATTGAATCGGACGCTTCTGAAGATCCGATTAAAATTGCACAACGTGCAATTGGTCAAGCCAAAATTAACTTTAATGATGTTTTGATTGTCGATACGGCAGGGCGTTTGCATGTCGATGATGACATGATGGACGAAATTAAAGCATTACACGCTGCAATTGGCCCAACAGAAACCCTATTTGTCGTTGATGCAATGACAGGTCAGGATGCGGCAAATACCGCTAAAGCTTTCAATGATGCATTACCATTAACGGGTGTTATCCTCACCAAAACCGATGGTGATGCACGTGGTGGTGCGGCGCTTTCGGTACGTGCGATTACTGGTAAGCCAATTAAATTCTTAGGTATGGGTGAAAAACTCGATGCCTTAGAGCCATTCCATCCTGAGCGTGTTGCACAACGTATCTTAGGTATGGGTGACGTACTTTCTTTAGTCGAAGAAGTTGAACGTAAAATCGACAAAGAAAAAGCCGAAAAAATGGCGAAAAAATTGCAGAAAGGCGGGAGCTTCAACTTTGAAGACATGCTGATGCAATTTGAACAGATGAACAAAATGGGCGGTATGATGGGCTTCTTGGATAAGTTGCCTGGCATGAGCAATTCAGGCATTCAAGATGCGATTGCACAAGCAAATCCTGAAAAGCAAGTGAAAAAGATGGAAGCGATTATTCAATCGATGACCATTAAAGAACGTCGTAACCCAGACTTAATGAATCCGAGCCGTAAAAAGCGTATTGCAGCAGGCTGTGGTATGGATGTGGTTGAAGTCAATAAACTGATCAAACAACATGCGCAAATGGCGAAAATGATGAAGAAGTTTGCTAATCCATCGGGTATGGCAAAAATGATGCGCTCATTGGGCGGAATGCAAAAACAGTTTGGCGGTGGTGGCGGTATGGGACCATTGTTTGGTAATAATGATAAAAAATAAGTCTCATTTTTTTTATAAAAAGCGCCTTAGGGCGCTTTTTTGTTAAATAAAAATAACATACTTTTGTTGGCTGTTTAGATATTCTGAGCCCATTATTTGAATATGATTTAAACAATAATTGATAAGAAGTTGATTTATGAAAAAAGTATTTATCGTACACGGTTATAAAGACTCCCCTGAACATCATTGGTATCCGTGGCTAAAGCAACAAGTATTGTCTACAGGGCATGCATGTGAAGTGATTGATCTAGAACATCCAGAGCAGCCCCAATATGAGCTGTGGAAGCATAATATTACGCAGCAAATTAAGTCACTCAATGACGATACCATCATTGTGGCACATGGCTTAGGAGGGATTGCCAGTCTGGATTTTCTTTCAAGTGAATTATTGGGGCGAAAATTAGGTGCTTTGTTTTTGGTTGCGGGATTCAGTAAAAACTTAGCCGTTTTACCTGAACTTAATTTATTTTTACAACACGCTCGGGTCGATGATGCGCTGCTCAGAATGAATATTCTGAATCGCTTTATCTTTTTCTCCAACAATGATCCTTTTGTGCCAGCGCCTGTCAGTATTCAATTGGGTTATTCGCTGAATTCACAAATGATTGAAGTGAAAGGTGCAGGGCATTTTATGGCAACAGAGGGCTATACCAGCTTAACTGTACTTTGGGAAAAGTTAGCAGTTTTATTACAACCTGAATCTCAAACTGGTACTCAGGCTGCATATTCGATTTTATCGTGATGCTGTTTTATTGATTGAGCTTTTGATAAAGCTCGTCAAGAATCTCCTGAGCGTGTTGCTCATCTTGAATCAAATTGCCTTGTTGATCCCAAACTTTACTGTCCAGAATCGAATAATCTTCACTTGGGCTTAATTTTAGTTCAGCTGCAGGTTTGCCATCTTCATACCATACCTTTTGAACGATGGGCTGATCATCTGAATATTCTTCCTGTAGCCCAAGTTGACCATTTGAATAGTATGTTTCAGTTTTTCCAACTGATCTCTGGTCTTGGCTGGTCGATTTAAAGCTGACTTTTCCATTTTCAAAATAGCCCACAACTTCACCGTCGACATATTTACTATCAAAGCTATTTAAGCCTTGAGGGGCTTTAATCCAAAATGGGTCAGATTGTTTTTTACGACTATTTTGATAGAAGTCCTGAACTAAGAAACGGCCATCTTTATCACGACCTAATAATTTTCTGAAATATCCATTTTCTACAGGTGTGAGTGAATAACCCTGATCCATGACTAAGCCGCACCCACAGGCTTCTTCACCTGCATCTGGAGCAAAGTAAGCAATAACGGGTTCAGTTGTTGCCATGGTTGTTGAAGGTGAGTGCGTGGTTTGTAAACTGGTACAACCCACCATTGTGAAGCTCATTAAACAGGCACTAAGCAGTAAGGGTATCGTTTTCATAATGATTGCTCTTTTATCGTGTTTATGGTTGTGTTTATTTATTAAAAATGGAAGATTGCTGATCTTCCATTAAATTGTATTTAGGTTTAAGCGGTTTGTCGATCTATATAGAACTGTAAGCCTTTGAGTAATAAATCTGATTCAATTCTTGGTTGATATTTCTCTAGAAATTGTGCAAATAGATTGGCATCACCACCTGTTAAAATAAGCTTGCGTGGTTGTTGCTCAAGCACTTTTTCAATGGTGCTTAACAGCCCCAAGAAGATGCCATGATGTACTGCATCTATGGTATTCCGACCAGCACTTAGCTCTGAAAAAGCCGCATCTGGAATTTTAATACCTTTGGTTTTTTGAATTAAAGAATCACGTTGTAAATAGAGGTTAGGCAGAATATAACCGCCTAAATGTTGTAAGCCTTGGGTTAAATCAATTGTTAAAGCTGTGCCACAGCTAATCACACACAAGTCATCATCAGCTTTCGCCACAGCCAAAACTTGTAACCAACGATCGATCCCAAGTTGTTCTATATGGTCATAACCACAACGTAATCCTGCATATTCAGCATGCACTTTGGCAAAAGTTACCGGAATATCGAGTAATTTTAAAATCTGGACAATGCGTTCGTTGTTCTTTTTATCTTGGACTGAGGAAATTCCAATTTTGTCTAAGCCTAAACCACGGAAATGTTGAATTAAACCCAATAGCAAATCCGCAGGGGATTGGAGATGTAATTCTGCTGCCTGTTGGATAATTTGATTATTTTCAGTAATCCAATATTTTAGACGGGTATTTCCAATATCTAACCAAAGTGCTTTCATGATTTTGCCTATTTGAAACTGAACATAATCTGCATAATTATTTTATTTGAAAATATTGAACGACTTAGAGAGCATCTCAATCTGATCAATCAAATAGGGCAAATAACCTGCGGTTCATTTTGCTGAACGTTGTTCCGTACTGTTAGTAACTGTTTGCTATGATCTTTGGATCAATACGATTACTGCGCAATATATAGCGAAATGTATAGCGAAAAAAGCCCTGTTTTAAATAATTGCCGATCACTTTTTCACGATACATCTGATCAATCCATCTCATTTTAGACAATAGATCACATCGTTATTTATGCTTCAGCTAAGCGTAAACGCCCTTGATAGACATTGACTAAGCCTTGAGCTGTCAATAAATTCAGTGCGCCATCATCAGAAATTCCTTTGAAAATACCTTCAATTGAATTTTGAATTTGTTCAAAATGAACCTGTTGATCCATAAAGGCAGCATAGTGATTAAATCGTGCTGCAAGGTTATAACAACCATGATCAAACCATTGTCCAGCTTGTTGAATTGCCAAATACATTTCTGCAATGATTTGGATTCGATTTGGAAATTGTAGGCCTAATTGCATTACTGAGGTGGCTTGTTGGGTCACATTTTCTTTGGGGATCGGAAATAAGTTGATCCCGATTCCAACAATGGCTTGATGTGGTGAAATGGGCTCAACCAAAATTCCGCCCCACTTTCCTTGAGGGCTATATAGGTCATTGGGCCATTTAATTTGTAATGCTGGTAAATTCTTAAGTGTTGGCATTTGTAAGATATTTAAAGCAATTTCCAATGCTAAACGCCCATCTAAGGCTGTTCGAGTTTCAAGCAATGTGCTTAAATAAATGTTACCAATTGGCGAAACCCATTCCCGTTGGTGCTGACCTCGTCCTTGAGTCTGAGTTTCACTACAGACCAAAACTGTCTTGACGCCGCTGAGCGCAATTTCACGCACATCATCATTGGTCGATGCTGTCGTCTGCTTTAAAAGCAGCACTTCAGGGAGTTCATTTGCTTGTGTAAGAAGTTGTCTAAGATGACGAGTCTCTAAATCCATGTTGAATCTGAGAAGAGTGAAGGAACATTTATGGAGTTAATCATATATTTAGGTATTGGTGCAATCGCAGGATTTGCCGCAGGACTATTTGGTGTTGGTGGTGGCTTAATTATTGTACCAATTCTCTATGTGGTCTTTACCAAAATGGGCTATGATCCTTCGGTCATTATGCACATGGCATTGGGAACTTCACTTGCAACAATTATTGTAACTTCAATTAGTTCCGTAACAGCGCATCATAAAAAAGGTGCAGTACTTTGGAATGTTTTTAAAAACTTAGCCCCAGGTTTGGTGATTGGCTCATTTATTGGTGCTGGCATTGCAGATATTTTATCAGGTCAGCATTTACAGCTGATTATTGGTGCTTTTGCAATTTGGGTGGCATTTAAAATGTTTAAGGGAGCCAATGTCAAAGTCGATGAATCTAAACAATTACCAACTGCACCTATGCAAATGCTGGCTGGTGGGGGAATTGGAGTTGCATCGGCAATTTTTGGTATTGGTGGCGGAAGTCTGACCGTTCCCTATCTCAACAAAAATGGTGTGGTGATGCAAAAAGCCGTTGCAACATCAGCAGCTTGTGGTCTACCGATCGCAATTGCGGGTGCGCTCGGTTTTATGTTCTTTGGTGCACAAGAACCAACCGAAATTAAAAATTCAATTGGTTATGTGCATATCTATGCCTTTATTGGGATCAGTGTAATGAGTTTTATCACTGCCAAATTTGGCGCAAAGGTGGCGCACGCACTTTCTCCAGCGATGTTGAAAAAATGCTTTGCATGCTTACTTACAGTGGTCGGTCTTTATTTTATTTATCAAGGTATTACTAAGTAGATTCCGATCAATGGTACTTTTTCTAAACACTGAGTTGACTTAAAATACATTAAAATTGTCGGACAATGTCATGGTTTCAATTGAATTAAATCAGGTACAACTAAAATAATGACAATTGACATTGTCCAAGTAAAGAATAATAAACCAAGATAGGAATTATATGCATTCGGAAGAAGTGGATAGCCTTTCAGAACAGATTGCCAAACATATTAGTGAACAAATTATTAGTGGCGAGTTGGTTGAAGGGGAACGAATACAAGAACTACGTATTGCCAAAGAACTGGATGTCAGTCGTGGCTCGGTACGCGAAGCCCTTTTGCTTTTAGAAAGAACCCATCTGATTGAAATTTATCCTCGTCGTGGTGCAATTGTCTCAGAAATGTCAGCACAACAAGTCCGTGCATTGTTCGATACCAGCGCATTGTTATTAGGTCAAATCGTGCAACGTATGAGTGAAACATGGCGCAATCATGAAGCTGAAGCGATTCAGCAGATGATGAATCATTTGGTTGAGCAGGTGAAGCAAGGCAATACTGAAAAGTTTTATGATGGCATATTTCAATTTTTATCAGGGCAACAGGACATGGTTGGGAATCCCTACCTGATGAAATTTTATAAAGAGTTGTTACCCTCCCTACGAAGAAGTTATTTTTTAACCTTAAATACTTCAAGACGCGAGCTTCAAGAAGCTTTAGAATTGCTTAAGTTGGTGATTGACGCAATTTTAATCCGAAAATCACAACAAGCTACTTTATTTATGGAAGATTTTTGTCGACACTTACGTAATCTGGTGTTGGAATCTCTGACACGGATGAAACAAATCGAACTCGCTTGGGCGCGGAGATCGCGTCGGTAATTACTAGGACATTATGCGTTTAAGCAGCTTAAAACTTTCAGGCTTCAAATCTTTTGCCGATAGTACAACACTACAATTCAAAGATAACCGTACAGCGGTGGTTGGTCCTAATGGTTGTGGTAAATCCAATGTGATTGACGCGATCCGTTGGGTGATGGGGGAATCCAGTGCGCGCCAGCTCCGTGGTGGCAGTATGCAGGATGTTATTTTTACAGGAACGGCAAAACGTAAACCTGTAGGTATGGCAAGTGTAGAACTGCGCTTTGAAAACACCTATGGCAAATTAGGTGGGGCTTATAACGCGTATACTGAACTTGCTGTTCGCCGTCAGGTGAATCGTGATGGAAAATCTGAATACTTTCTCAATGGGACGAAGTGCCGACGTCGTGATATTACCGACATTTTCTTGGGTACAGGTTTAGGTCCTCGTTCCTACGCAATCATCGAACAGGGAATGATTAACCGCTTGGTTGATGCCAAACCTGAAGAAATGCGTATCTTTCTTGAAGAGGCTGCTGGGGTTTCTCGTTATCAGGCTCGTCGTCGTGAAACACTACAACACTTAGAACATACCACGCAGAACTTAGACCGTCTCGAAGATATTGCTTCAGAACTCAAATCACAGCTTAAAACCTTAAAACGCCAGTCTGAAACTGCGGTTCAATATAAGACTTTAGAAACTGAAATTCGTACGTTAAAGATTGAAATTCTATCTTTCCAGTGTGATCGTAGTTCTCGTTTACAAGAACAATATACGGTTGAAATGAACGAATTGGGGGAGCACTTTAAACTGGTGCGCTCTGACATGAGTACTTTGGAACATGATCTGACTTCAACCAATGAGTTGTTCCAACGTTTGATTCAACAGTCCACGCCTTTGCAAAATGAGTGGCAACAAGCTGAGAAAAAACTCTCTGAGTTGAAAATGACTTTGGAACAGAAACAAAGTTTATTTCAACAGAACTCAGAAGCTTTGGGAAATTTTGAACAGCAAAAAGCTCAAACCAAAGAAAAGATTCAGTTGATGGAATTGCAATTGGAAACCTTGCACAGTCAATTGGAGCAGCAGACTGAACATTTACAACATGCTGAGTCTGAAACACAACAACGTAGCCAAGCCTTTACCGATTTAAAAGCGCAGCAATTGCAAGCACAACAACAGTACGAACAGGTCAAAGTTCAAGTTGAAAAGCAACAGCAGCAAAAAGCACAAATGCAGGCGCAAATTGAACAGCTTGCAAAAAATGTTGCGCGTATTGAACAGCAAAAAGACACCTTAAAAACCCAAGCTGTTCAGGTTCAAAGTCAATTTCAAACTGAAGATGTTCAACAACTTGAGCACGATAAATTAGCAATCCAAGCTGCGATTGTTGAATTAGAACAAAAAATTAATCAAGCAAAGCAGCAGTTTGAACAACTACAGGAAAGCATTAATCAGCAAAAAACTCAGATTTCAGCTTTAAAATCTGATGTACAAGTGTTGCAATCTGAACAGAAAAATCTCACCCAATTAATGGCGAAAAGTGCTGTAAATAGCAAGGCTGATACTGTGCAATTGATGCAGGTATTAACGCTGAATGCACAAGGCAAAGCACATGCACCGCTGGTTGAAAAGTTTTTAGCCAAATGGTTGTCAGCCCATATTGTTGATCAAGATGCTGATTTTGCTGAAAGTGTGGCACGCCAGCTTAAAGCAACAAGCTCGCAAGATAAAATTCAATTGAATGGATTGGCATGTTTAGCAGATTGGATTGAATCTCCACAGTATTCATTGTGGAATCAAGTCGCTGTAATTGAAAACCTCGCTCAAGCTTTAGCGGTACAAGCACAGTTAAAAGCAGGACAAAGCATATTGACGCTGGATGGTTATCATGTTGGTCAAGATTGGGTGATTGGTCTGTTCTTTGATGAGTCGAGCCAAGCCGCACAGGGTGCACTCAGTCATCGTATTCGCCTTGAAGAAATTGAAACACAACTTGCGCAGCTACAACCACAGTTGATTGAAACTGAAATTGTATTGCCAAATTTAAATCAGCAATTGCTGGACCTGCAAAAACAGATCCAAACAGAGCAAGACACGCTAAAACATCAGCAAAAACAGTTACAACAGTTTGATGTGCAAATTGCTAAGCAACAAAGTGCTTCACAAGCATTTGAGTTGCAGAAAGTTCAGCTGAATAGTCAATTGCAACAGTTAGATGAGCAACTTGAAGAAGATGCAATGCAGAAAGATGATCTTGAAATCGATATGCATTCGGTCATCCTCAAGCTTGAACAAAATCTTCCTGAGTTTAAAACCTTGCAATTTAAGTTGGATGAGCTCAATGAGCAGGTTGAAGAACAGCAACAGCAATTACAGCTTAAACAGCAAGACACCGAAACCACACGTCGTCTAGCTGAACAAAATAAACAGCAAATTGAATTATTAGACAAAGACCTATCTTTCTCTAAAACGCAATATCAACAAATTATTGCGCAAATGGAGCAAGCCAAGAAGTTTGTAGATCCAATTCAATTGGAATTACCAAGTCTAGAATCGCAATATGCTGAGCAGGCACAACAAACTGAAAAACTGCAAAAAACTTGGAGTGAGTGGCAAGTTGAATTGAATAATATTCAATCCAAACAGCAACAACTTACAGAAATGCGCCATTTGCATCAGCAAAATGATGAGCAATTGCGTACAAAACTGGAAGAGCGACGTTTGGCTTGGCAATCGGCAAAATCAGATTTACAGCATTATTCCGATCAACTTAAAGAGATGAATGCTGAAGTTAAGCAAGGCGTGTTGATTGATTTACCTGTACATCAAGAAAAATTTGAGAAAGCACAGCGTCAGTTTGAAAAATTAGGCGCGGTCAATTTAGCCGCTTCAGCAGAATATGAAGAAGTTTCTAAGCGCTTTGAAGATCTAACCCATCAAATGCAAGACTTGGAAAATACGGTTGGGCAATTGAAAGATGCCATGAAGACCATTGACCAAGAAACCAAAAAATTATTTATGGGGACTTTTGATCAGGTTAATGCTGAATTAAAAGTATTATTTCCAAAAGTCTTTAATGGTGGTGAAGCCAGTTTAAGTCTTGAAGATGACTGGCAGTCTGGCGTGAAGCTGATGGCACGTCCACCCGGCAAGAAAAATAGTTCATTGGCTTTGTTATCTGGTGGTGAAAAAGCATTAACGGCATTGGCTTTGGTATTTGCTATTTTCCGTTTGAATCCTGCACCTTTCTGTGTTTTGGATGAAGTTGATGCACCTTTAGACGATGCTAACGTTGGTCGTTTTTGTAATTTAGTAAAAGAGCTTTCTGATCAAGTCCAATTCATTTACATTACACATAATAAAGTTGCAATGACGATGGCAACCGATTTGCTGGGTGTGACGATGCCTGAACCAGGCACATCAAAGCTCGTCACTGTGAATTTGGAAGAGGCAAGAGAATACGGTTTAGCCGCGGAGTCGTAGTATGGAAGTCACCACAATTATTGGAATTGTTGTTGCAGTAATCATCATTCTGGTGGGTTTAAGGATGGTGCTACGAAAGCCCAATGATGCCGCACCTTCTTTAGAGTCTGAATTGCATATCAATGAAGACTGTAAACAACCGGTAATTCCTCGTCATGTACGAGATCAATTGCGAACAGACCGTGAGTCTCAAGAGCAAGTGCGTGTTGAACCGAATTTAACTGCTTTAGACTCGGTCGAAGTTGCAGATGAAAAACAGCAAAAGATTGAGGATGTAGCAGCGGAGTCGAATATTGTTCAGTCAACTGAGATTGAGCATGCCGCAATTACACAACAAACTGAAAAGACGGAAACAGTGGCAAGCACTGAATCCGCAACAGAATCTGTCAAAGCACTTGATGTGCAAACAGAACCGACAACTCAAACTCATGATTCTGCCAAAGCCATAGTCAGTCAGGACAAAGAGGAAGCGTTTCAGTTTAATGCCAATGTTGAAACAGCTGAAATCAAAGAGTTTGATGAGGAAAGTAGTATTTTAGATGTTCATTTAAATGAGCAACAAAAATATGATGATGAAAGCGTATTGTCTACGGCTGAAACCATTATTGCGCTGAATGTTTATCCGAATCCACGTAAAGCACTATCTGGGGATAAAACCTTAAAAATGTTGCTCAAATATGGTTTACGTTTTGGTGAACTCTCTTGCTTCCATCGTTATGAGAATCCAGAGGAAGAAAGCCATTTACTGTTTTCTGTATTACGTGTCACCGACAATGGTCCAGATGGTTTTGATTTAGAAACCTTATCGACTGAACAAGTTCAAGGTTTGGCTTTCTTCTTGGCACTTCCTCATTCAGATGTGCAAAAAGGCTTTGATACCATGGTCAGTATTGCTGGCTTAATTGCCCGTGAAATAGACGGTACGGTCTATGATGAAAACAATCTTGAATTTACCCCACAACTGAAAGAGCATTGGCGCCATAAAGCGATCGATTATCGCTCAGGGCATGACGCTTAGCATAACGTCATATTTACTTTATAATTGGTATTCAGAATTTTAGGCGGAGTATTCCGCCTTTTTATGGTGAAAAAATTTATGGAAAATAATCCTGTCGTGACGCAAATGCGTCAATTGATTCAACTCATTGCAAAACATAATCATGCTTATTATGTGATGGATCAGCCGAGTATTGAAGACAGTGAATATGATCAGTTATTTCACCAACTCAAAGCTCTAGAGCAACAACACCCAGAATTGGTTCAGGCAGATAGTCCAATCAATAAAGTAGGCGGAAAACCGCTGTCTAAATTTGAAACCATTACCCATACTGTACCGATGCTGTCCTTGGGTAATGTATTTAATCAGGACGAGTTATTTGCCTTTGCCCGCCGTATCGAAGAACGATTGCCCAATCAAAAGATTCAATATGATGTCGAGCTAAAATTTGACGGATTGGCGATTTCGCTCTGGTATGAAAATGGTGTATTGACCCGTGGCGTAACCCGTGGCGATGGTGAAACAGGCGAAGTGATTACGCAAAATGTAAAAACCATTCGTAATTTACCGAAAGTCTTGTCTTCGGATAAAGTGGCAGTGCCACGCTTGTTGGAAGTTCGTGGTGAAGTATTGATGCCAAAAGCAGGCTTCGAACGACTCAATGCTGAAAATGAAGCGAAGGGTGAGAAGACCTTTGCCAATCCGCGAAATGCTGCGGCAGGTAGTTTACGTCAACTTGATCCAAGTATTGCAGCATCTCGCCCTTTGGCATTCTATGCTTATGGTATTGCACAATGTGAGCCGCATCATGGCATTGAGTCGATGTCAGCGAGTCTTGAATGGTTGACTAACTTTGGCTTTGCTGTGGGTGAACGTCATTTTATTTGTGAAAGTATTCAAGAAGTACAAGAAAAATATCAGCAAATCAACCAAGAGCGCCCGAATTTAGCGGTTGAAATTGATGGCATGGTGATCAAAGTTGATGATCTTCAACAACAACAAAAGCTGGGCTTTTTAAGTCGTGAACCGCGTTGGGCAACGGCGTATAAGTTTCCTGCAGTTGCAGCCTTAACAACGGTTGAAAATATTGATTGGCAAGTTGGACGTACTGGGACTTTAACCCCTGTAGCACGCTTAAATCCTGTGGCTGTGGGTGGTGTAACGGTTTCTAATGTGACTTTGCACAATATTGGTGAAATTCACCGTCTGGACGTTCGTATTGGCGATACGGTCAGTGTCTATCGTAGCGGTGATGTGATTCCCAAAGTTGAAAAAGTATGGTTAGAATTCCGTCCAAATGACGTGACAGAAGTACATTTACCTGAAAATTGTCCAGTATGTTCTTCTCCTGTCGTAATGCCAGAAGGTGAGGCTTTGGCACGTTGTTCGGGTGGTTTATATTGTTCTGCACAACGTATTGAGGCCATTCGCCACTTTGTTTCACGTAAAGCGATGGATATTGAAGGTCTCGGTGATCGTTGGGTAGAGTCACTGTTACATCTTGATCTGTTAAAAGATGTCGCGGATATTTACCATTTACATGAGCATCGTGAACAGTTACTGACCATTGAAAAAATGGGTGAAAAATCTGTCCAAAATTTATTGGATGCGATTGAGAACAGTAAGAAAACCACACTTGCTGCATTTATTTATGCCTTGGGTATTCGTGGTGTAGGTGAGACGACTGCACGTATGCTTGCCAACACTTTCCAGACGCTGGATGCGATTCGTCATGCTGATCTTGAAGCATTGAAGAAGACTCCAGATGTTGGTGATATTACCGCTGAGTGGATTGTTGATTTTTTCCAAGCCCCACATAACCTTGAAGTGATTGATCGTTTGCTTGCAGCTGGGATCCATTGGGATGCACCCGTTGCACCCACCCGTCAGCCTTTAAATGGTGAGAGTTGGGTGATTACAGGCACATTGGCAACAATGGGGCGTGATGATGCGACTCAAATGCTACAAGCACTTGGTGCGCGTGTCAGTGGCAGTGTATCGAGCAAAACCAAATGTGTGGTTGCGGGTGAAAAAGCCGGTTCTAAGCTTGAAAAAGCAGAGAAACTGGGTGTCGCTGTACTGAATGAGCAGGAGTTTTTAGCATTAATGGCTGAGTATGGGCAGGCATAGTTTCGTTTAAATTAACTCTAAAATTACTGTAAAGATACAATTGTTGTATCTTTGCAGTTTTCAAAAATTAAAATCATCATTTCAAGATTGATGCGATAGCAAATCAACAAGTCATCATTTTTTAATAGAATTTTTCGTACTGTATTTTAGCGATTGCATTTCGCAAGGTTGCTTGCTCTATCATTAGTGCGCTATATGATAATAATTCTTATTTATTAGAATTTTCCATTAAACTTAACTTTAGATGAGAAATTACAATTCTTAACAATAGTGAAAGTCTATATAATAATCATTATCATTTGAAAAGTGTCTTATTATTTATATGAAAAATTTTTCTCGAACATTTCTAGTCAATTCTATTTCTATCGTGCTTTTTGGTGGGGGACTTACACAAACAATTTGGGCAAATGATGAAATTACTGCTTTGCCTACGATTAAAGTCGCTGCTGAAAAAGAACAAGAAAAATCAACATTTGCCAACGGTGCTTTGCAAAAAAATACAGATTTAGGGCCATTGGGAAATAAGAAAATTATAGATACGCCGTTTAGTATCACGTCTTATTCAGCACAATTAATTGAAAATCAACAAGCAAACACGGCGGGGGAGGTGTTAAAAAATGATGCCAGTATTCGAACCACAACCAATCAAGGGCATTTAAATGAAAACTTTAAAATCCGTGGTTTCGATGTCAATCATGAGGATTTAAATTATAACGGCTTTTATGGTGTTGCACCTTATGGTCGGATGCCTACGGAATTTTTAGAGTCAGTGACTGTACTTAAAGGTCCAAATGCATTGGTTGCAGGTGTTGCACCTACAGGCAGTGTGGGCGGGATAGTGATGGGGCATTCTAAACGGGCAGATCAAGAACTCACCCGAGTTTCTGCATCGTTTCAAGATGAAGGATATTATCAATCAGGCTTTGATGTATCTCGTCGTTTTGGTGAGAACAAGGAGTTTGGTGTGCGTGTGAATGGCGCTTATGCTGATGGCGAACATATCATTGATGGAATGAATGATCGTCAAGCTCTAGGGGCAATTGCTGCGGATTACACCACGGATAAACTAAAGATTAATTTAGATGCTTATGCGGTCAAAGGAAATCGTAAAGGCGGTTCACCTGCAATGGTCGCCATGGGTGGCAAGGGCAGTGTTAATCATGTACTTGCAGCACCTAAAGGGGATTTAAACTACTTTTCAAACTTAGAAGGCAATACCAACAGCCAATTTGTAGGTTTGTCAGGAGAATATAAATTTACCCCTGATTTAAAAGCATTTGCAGGCATTGGATATGTAGAAAAATCATATGATGGTCACCTTTTTGGCACACGTATGATTGTCAATAATTTAAATGGAAATGCAACCTCACAATATTATCGAGTGGGATCAAAAGAACATAATACTGCTGCTAATGCAGGCTTTGAAGCAAAATTTGATACAGGTGCGATCAAGCATACTTTAGGATTGCGTACTGATTATTTAACCCGCAAATATTCACAACATAAATCCGCAACCAGTTCGGGGTTTACGACCAATTTATATGATCCATCAAATACAGGGACAATGCCAACAACCTACCCAGAAATTGTTCCTTATGGTGATAATGAGTATGTGAGTTATACCTTAACGGATCAGCTTTCAATGTTGGATGATAAATTACAACTGATTTTAGGTGGGCGTTATCAAGATATCGATACTAAGAATCTTGTCAAAAAATCAGCTTATAGTGCAGATAAGCTATCACCAAGTTTGGGGATTGTTGTCAAACCATTTGGTGAGGATTTATCTTTTTATGCAAGCTATGTCGAGGGCTTAGCTGAAGGGATTACTGTCTCAGAAACGACCTATCCAACTGCGACAAATAGAGGTGAGACACTTGCACCTTATCAAACCAAGCAATATGAGTTAGGTGCAAAATATCAGTTGGGTTCGTGGTTAAATACTTTGGCACTTTATCAGATTAAAAAGCCTGAGGCTTATCTGGACAGCATAAGTAATAAAGTCAACGATGATGCTGAAACGCGTTCTCGTGGGGTGGAATGGTCATTCTCTGGCAATGTTACAGATACTTTATCTGTGATGGGGAATTTGGCCTATATCGATGCTGAATATGTGAAATCAGCGAAGGTCGCTTTCGAAGGTAATAAAGTATATGGTGTACCCGATTTTACTGCTTCGTTAGGGCTTGATTATGCCATTCCTAAGGTTGAGGGACTTCATGTCAATACCCGTGTAAGCTATGTGAGTGAGCAATATTTGAATGAAGAGAATACGCTAGAACTACCAGACTATACGATTGTTGACTTAGGCGCTCGCTATAAAACCAAACTTGGTGGGGTAAATACCACACTCCTTGCCAATGTTGATAATGTTGCCAATAAAAAATATTGGGAAGGTGTATTTAATTCAAACTATGCTTTAGTCGGTGGTGCACGAACTTATAAAGTCGGTGTGACTTTTGATTTCTAAGCCTTAGCTGATGTTGAACGCTATAAGCCAAAAAGCCTTTTTCATATTTGAAAAAGGCTTTTTGGCTTTAAGAATTAGTTGAGCTGTTCTTAAATATATTTCTTCACCACACCGTCATCAAGAAGCTGCTGGAAATGCTCGACTAAACTGGTTTCAATATTACGATAACTCATCCCCAATTCCTGTTTGCTTTTATCAGCATTAAAAAAGATAGGGTAGCCCATATTCTTTTCAATAAAATCACGGGAATAGCCAAATACAGGTCCAATGAATTTAAATGCTTTTTTCGGGACTTGGTTACGCGGAAAAGGAAATTTTTGTCCAAAATTTTGACGTAAAATTTTACCCATTTCCAAAAGGCTGAGTGAGCCGCCGCTAATAATGTAACGTCCAGCCGCATTTTCCTTGAATGCTGCCAAAATATGCGCATCAGCAACATCACGAACATCCACAATACCATTCCACATCGGTGGGACACCGAGTAAGGTCATGCCGTTGGCAAATTGCTCTAAGACTTCTACACTCCCTGACTGTGTATTTGCGGTCAGTGATGGGCCAAGTACTAATGCAGGGTTAACACAGATCAGCGTCCAACGATTTTGTGCTTCCGCCATTTCCCATGCTTTACGCTCTGCCATAACTTTTGAATACGGGTACGGTTGGTGCGTGGTTGAGCTGGTGGAATTCCAGTGAGATTCATCAAACTGATTATGCTGCGTTTTTAAAATATCAATTGCATCACCATAAGTAGACGCGATGCTTGAAGTCACAATGACTCGTTTGACAGACTCTGTTTTATTGACACTATTTAAGACATTTTCCGTGCCTAAAATTGCAGGTTCAATAATATCTTTAACAGCATCTTTATAATTGGTCACAACAAATGGTGAAGCCATATGTAACACAACTTCACAGCCTTGCATGGCTTCATCAAAAGAACCATTTTCTAAAAGGTTGGCTTTAAATAGTTTTAGTGTGCCAGAGCTGGCTTGTGCGATTTTCTCTAAATGTGCAAAGCTTTGTTTCTTATTAAGATCACGTACAGTGGCATGAACGGTATAACCTTGCTCAAGTAATTTTTGAATCACCCAACTGGCGATATAGCCTGTTGCACCTGTAACTAGAATAGGCGCTGATGTGTTTCCCTGAGACATTATTTTTTTCCTGCTAATTGTTAATATTCAATATCATAAATATTAAAGTTAAAATTGTCTTGAAATATTAGCATTAAAAAAAGCCAAGAAGATAAAGTGAGGGTTCTGTCATTGAAAATGAACAGAAAATGGAATAATGAGGGTGAATAAGAAGCATTTTTAATGGTTACAAAATAAATCATTTTGAATTTTGATGAAAAATCACCAATAAACCATCAATGAAATTTTGTAAGCGGTTATTTTTTATATGAAAAAATACTTATTCAAATTGCAAATGCGTATGTTTATCATTTTAATTTTATAAAAATCATAAACTTACACATTTTGTCTTTTGCAAAACTGGTAAAATTTGTCCATACTATTGCAAAAGAATGTGGAGTAATTGAAATGCGTGGCAATCCAGAAGTCATAGACTATCTAAATATGTTGATCGGTGGCGAACTGGCTGCTCGTGATCAGTATCTTATTCATTCGCGTATGTATGAAGATTGGGGCTTAAGCAAAATTTATGAACGTATTGATCATGAAATGCAAGAAGAAGCTTCACATGCAGACGCTTTAATTCGCCGTGTACTTTTCCTTGAAGGTACCCCGAACATGAAGCGTGACGATATTGTTACAGGTGAAGATGTTGTAACCTGTTTAAAAGCCGATTTGGCATTGGAATATCATGTACGTGAAAAATTGGCACAAGGCGTAAAGCTATGTGAAGAAAAAGGCGATTACGTGACACGTGATATGCTGCGTCAACAAATGAACGATACTGAAGAAGATCATACTTACTGGCTTGAAAAACAATTAGGTTTGATCGAATTAATTGGTTTACAGAATTATATTCAATCTCAAATGTAAGACACACTAAGCGTCTTGCTTAAGGTGAGATGTTTTAGATTAAAAAAGCCTTTAGACATTCATCTAAAGGCTTTTTTAATGCTTCAGTCGTTATTTTTTTGAAAACTTCTGAATATCCGCTAAGACTTGATCGGCATGTGTTTGGGTATTTACACTGCTATAGTGATACACAATCGTTCCTTGTGGATCAATCAAAAAAGTTTCTCGTTTTGCTATTTTAGCAATGCCCAAGTTTCGGATGATTCCAAATTGGTCTGCGAGTTGATGATTGCTATCGGCAAGAATTGGAAAATTTAGTCCCAGCTTTTCAGAGAACTTTTGATGTGATTGCACATCATCCAAACTGACACCAAGCACCACCGCATTATTTTTTATAAATTGTGGGTAGAGTGATTTAAATTGATTGGCCTCTTGTGTACAGCCAGGTGAATCATCTTTTGGGTAAAAGTAGAGAACAACCCATTTACCTTTATATTGACTCAGTTCATGCCATTTTGAATTTTGATCTTGTAGTTTAAAACTTGGTGCAGGCTTACCTACCCATTGCTTTTGGTTGGAATCCAGTTTGGAGAGAATAGAGCTTTCCGCATGGCTGGCCGTGTTCAATATGCATAAAGCTGAAACGGAAAGTAAGCTAATACTGAACAGTCGTGATAGTTTCATGACAAACACTTTCCTAAATTGATCCTGATTTGATCTTAGCAAATTTTAAGGTTTTGGCGGTATGTAAAATGTTTGCAATTGTTCACATGCCATTTATGATAAAAGACCGTTTAAAATAAATAGAACGTAAAATTATGGACGTTGGTGCAGTATTGATTCAACTAAAAGTAGCGGTGATGGACGATGTTGTCGCATGGCAAAATCAATTGAATAGGCGTAAGCATGAGGCAATTGAAACACTTCAGGCTGAAGGTGTGCATGTTGAATCATGGTTCCATGTGGAACTGGATGGACTAGATTATTTGATTGCTTATACACGGGCAGATGATATTGCAAAAGCACATGAAATTTCGAGAAAAAGTCAGTTTGCAATTGATCAAGTACATCAGCAATTTAAACGCACTTGGCAAAAAGTGATTCCAGCCAGCTTATTGGTCGATTTACACCATCAGAAATAGTTAGAAGTCCGATTGTCGTTCAATTTTAAGCATGATCTAATAAAACATCGTTATAGTTTTATAGTGGCTTAAATTGAATCAACGTATTTTGCTGATCACAGGTTGGGGCGGTGGAACCAAACTACTCAATGCTTTACAACAGGCTTTACAACAACAAGGCCATGAAGTTGTATTGATCAATATCTTTAATGCGCTGGATCAAAGTGTTTTACAACAGCAGGTGGAGCAAGCCAAAGATTTTGATGTGATTTGTGGTTGGTCTTTAGGTGGGCAATTGGCAAGCTTGCTGGTCGAGCAAATTAAACAGCAATACCAACAACAAAAAGTCTTGATTACACTGGCTTCAAACCCTTGTTTTGTGGCAAATGCTGAGTGGCAAACGGCAATGAGCCAAACAACCTTTCACAACTTTAAACAGTCCTTTGAACATGATGCGATTGCGACATTAAAGAAATTTGGTTTTATGGTTTGTCAGGGCACCGCAACCACGCGAGAAGATTTTGTACATTTACAAAGTTTGATTCAGCCGCAAAATTTAGAATTATTAAAACAGGGATTGGCGTGTCTTGAGCAATTAAATAATGTTGCGATCTTAAATAACTATGCCGGCAAACAGTATCATATATTTGCTCAACAGGATTTCTTAGTTAGTGACAAAGTCTATGAGAAATTTCAAAATTTCACAGCAAAGTTTTTAGATGTCGAGCTGGTAAATGGTTCACATGGCGTTCCAGTTTTTGATTTTTTAAGTCTAAGTGACAAAATCTGCCAATATTTACAAAAAATAGAATAAATCTATGGATCAGTGGTGAATCTCGCAATTTATTTTTATTGCGTGCAGGTTTAACATCGCTAAACTGTTTTTTGCTGTAATTGTAATGCACATGGAGTGAACGGATGACCGATTTAAACAATGGGTTTGATGATGTTGATCTTGAACAATCAGAGTTAGATGATCTGGACTTTGATCGGCAACATATTTGGCATCCATATACCTCTATGACCAATCCCTTACCGACTTTTAAGGTTAAAAAAGCCTATGCTGCGACCATCGAACTTGAAGATGGTCGTCAATTGATAGATGGGATGTCTTCATGGTGGTGTGCGATTCACGGTTATAATCATCCAGAGTTGAATCAAGCAGTGACAGATCAGCTACAGAATATGTCGCATATCATGTTTGGTGGATTTACCCATGATCCAGCGATCCAGCTTGGAAAATTACTGGTTCAACTGACCCCGCCTCATTTAGATAAAGTGTTTTTTGCCGATTCTGGTTCTGTCGCTGTAGAAGTGGCATTGAAGATGGCGGTACAGTTTTGGTCTTCACAGGGCTATACAGAGAAAACTAATTTTGTTACCCCTCGATCTGGCTATCATGGCGATACTTGGAATGCAATGTCTGTCTGTGACCCTGTAACGGGCATGCATCAAATTTTTGGTTCAAGTTTGCCTAATCGTTTATTTGTTCCAGCACCTCAAGTCGGATTCTATGAGCAATGGGATCAAAGTGATATTGCTGAACTTGAGAAAAGCTTGGCCGAACAGCATGCAACGATTGCAGGTTTAATTCTTGAGCCGATTGTACAAGGTGCGGGAGGGATGCGTTTTTACCATCCTGAATATTTGCGTCAAGCCAAACGACTTTGCGAAAAATACAATGTTTTGCTGATTTTTGACGAAATCGCTACGGGTTTTGGGCGTACAGGGAAACTATTTGCATGGGAGCATGCACAAGTTGAACCTGACATTATGTGTATCGGTAAAGGTTTAACCGGTGGCTATATGACGCTTTCTGCGACATTAACCACCACACATATTGCTGAAACGATAAGTCAGGGTGAAGCGGGTGTGTTTATGCATGGCCCAACCTTTATGGCAAATCCCTTGGCATGCGCCGTTGCTGTCAAAAGTACACAATTATTAATTTCTCAAGATTGGCAGAGCAATATTCAACGAATTGAAGCACAGCTTAGACATGCTTTACAGCCCTTACAGTCCCTTAATCATGTTCATGATGTGCGAGTTCTTGGTGCGATAGGGGTGGTGGAATTGACTGTGAATGTCGATATGAAAACCTTACAGCAGGAGTTTGTACGTCGTGGTATCTGGATACGACCATTTGGCAAATTGGTCTATGTGATGCCTCCATATATCATCACAGCACAAGAATTAAAAATCTTACTGGAGCAATTGGTTGAGGTGGTCAAGGCTATGGAGCAAAGCACATGAGCTTGATCAATACCCATCTTGAACATTTTTCAAAGCAGCTTGATGTGCTTAAACAGCAAGGCAATTTACGCCAATTTCGTTCGAATGTTCAGCAAGGTCGTTATATCTGCCTTGATCAGCATCAAATGCTCAATTTGGCTTCAAATGATTATCTAGGATTGGCATCAGATCTCGCATTACGTGAACAGTTTTTTGATGAAACACCCAACGATCAACGACGAATGAGTTCTTCGTCTTCACGCTTGTTGACTGGACATTTTCCAGAATATGAACTGCTTGAAAATAGTTTAACTCAGGCTTTTCATGGTCGGGCGGCATTGTTATTTAACAGCGGCTATCATATGAATATTGGTATTTTACCTGCACTTGCAAACAGTAAAACGCTGATTCTGGCAGATAAATTGATTCATGCCAGTATGATTGATGGGATCCGTTTATCCTCAGCCAAATATGTGCGTTATCGTCATAATGATTTAAATCATTTGACTCAGCTTTTACAAAAATATCATGCAGATGAGGCTTTCGAGCGCATTATTGTCGTGACTGAGTCGATTTTTAGTATGGATGGTGATGAAACGGACTTAGCAGCATTGGTGAGTATTAAGCAACAGTTTTGCAAAGTCATGCTCTATGTAGACGAAGCACATGCAATTGGAGTACGTGGTGAGCAGGGCTTAGGTTGTGCTGAACAATATGCGGTGATTGATGATATTGATCTGCTCGTGGGGACTTTTGGTAAGGCAATCGCTTCAGTTGGTGGTTATTTAATTTGTCATGCGGTGATTCGCGATTATTTGATTAATGCGATGCGCCCTTTGATTTTCAGTACTGCACAACCGCCAATATGTATGGCATGGACAAACTTTGTTTTTCAGAAAGTTTTAGGCTTAGATCAGCGCCGTCAATATTTGCAATCTACAAGTCAGTATCTACAACAGGCTGTTCAAAGCAAAGGTTTTGAGTGCCCATCAACATCACATATTGTTCCGGTCATTGTAGGTGACTCGATTAAAACGGTTGAAAAGGCCAAAGCATTACAAGATGCAGGATTTTATATTATGCCTGTACGTCCCCCGACTGTACCGCAACACAGCTCACGGTTACGTATCTGTTTAACTGCTCAAATCACCCAAGCTGATCTAGATCAGCTAATTCCGTTGTTGTGAGTTGAATGTGAAACATCCAGAAATTGATAAATCACAGATTGCCTTGCGTTTTGCTCAGGCAGGGCAGAGCTATACTGAACATGCGGTCGTACAAAAAAATATTGCACAACAACTGTTTAATTTAATAAGCGAATATTGCCCAGCACACTATGAAAATGTGTTTGAAATCGGTTGTGGTTCTGGAAACTTAACTGAGCTTTTACTGCAAAATTTGCAAATTAAACATTTGATTTTAAATGATCTATACCCCGAAGTTCAGCAGCATTTCCCTGCGGATAAACCGATTGAATATCGGATTGGCGATATAGAACAGCTTGAATTTCCAAAACATTTAGACTTAATTAGCTCAAGTTCCGTTTTACAATGGATGAGTGATTTAAATGGTATTTTTCAACAGGCCTTTCATCATTTAAATCCTAATGCGTATTTTTGTTTTTCAACTTTTGGACAGCATAATTTACAGGAAATTAAAAGCTTAACAGGACAAGGTCTGAATTACCTATCCCTTGACGATCTGCAACAACAATTAAAGCGAAATGGTTTTGAAATTCTACATATTTCAGAGCAAATTGAGCATCTCAATTTTTCTCATCCCAAATATATTTTGCAGCATTTAAAAGCCACAGGAGTGACTGCGACAGCATCTGGCTTTAGATGGACAAAGCAGAGTCTCGCCGATTTTTATCATCACTATCAACAGTTTTCACAGGCTGATCAGTCAGGAAATATACGCTACTCACTGACTTATCATCCTATTTATTGTATTTTGCGGAGAATGTCATGACTGGATCAGTTTACTTTATCAGTGGAATAGATACTGGAATTGGCAAAACCTATACCACTGGATATTTAGCCAAATTATGGAATGAGCAAGGTCAAAAAACCATTACGCAGAAATTAATCCAAACGGGTAATACCGATATTTCAGAAGATATCGAACAACATCGTGAGATTATGGGAGTGGGCTGGTTTCCAGAGGATGAAACCAAGCTCACCATGCCTGAAATCTTTAGCTATCCTGCATCGCCTCATTTAGCCAGCAAAATTGATGGGCGTGAGATTGATTTTGAAAAAATTGCAGATGCTACTCAACGACTTTCTGAAACGTATGATGTTGTTTTGTTAGAGGGTGCTGGTGGATTGATGGTACCCCTAACCACCAGCTTACTTTCAATTGATTATGTGGCCCAGAAAAAGCTTCCTGTGATTTTAGTCAGCTCAGGGCGTTTGGGCAGTATTAATCATACGATTTTAAGTTTAGAGGCTTTAAAAAGTCGTGGGCTTGAGCTTTATGCACTTGCTTATAATTTAAATGATGAATCTCAGGATGAACTGATTTCAAAAGATACCGCAGAATTTTTAAAGCATTATTTGGTGAAACATTTTCCGAACAGTGCATGGATTGATATTCCAGTAATCTGTTAGTTTGTTCATCGAATTGAGTGCTGAAACAGCTGATTCATAGTGTTCCGAGCCTGCTGTTTTCTTGTCGCTTTTAAAAAATCTGAATGCTTTAAATAAGCGACGTGTATAAAAGGTAATCCTGATGAGTTTTAAAATTCGAATTGAGTTATTTAAAGAGCTTGAAATAACTTCTCTTGATTTTGAAAGTAATGCAGCAACGCAAATTTTAAGTCGTTTTGATCAGATTGATTGGATGCAACAAGTCGTCTGGGGATACATGGAGGAGCACCACGGTGATTTTCCTTTTTTTCAAATTGAGCATATCCAAACTGGGCGTAAGTTCGGCGGACTATTTGTGGTTTATAGTCGCAATCAATATAACTTTAATGCACATGCTGAACTCTATCAAAAACAACAAAAATCGCATTTTTTTGGTTTATTTAAATCTGAAGAGATGCCCAGTTTTGATAACGATGACCTTCCTTTTGCGGTATTTCGGGATTGTTTGGAAAGTTTTTTACGTGGCAATGATTCGGAAATCGAGCGTTTAATGAAAATAGTCTATCCAGATTATACCAGCACAGGTTTTTTTGATCGTTGATTGTTAATGGCTAAATGCAGAATCTAAATTTAAAGTCATTTTTTTAATGGCTTTAAACTTTATTGTGACTTAATAATAAAAGCATTGTGCTAATTTGAGCGATGTCACTCTGCAGCGTTACATAAACAATAAAGTTATAACAAATTAATCTTTTTTTAACATGAAAAGTCATTTATATTTCATATCAGTAGCGTAATTTATGTCCAACAAGCGCTGTGAAATAAAATAAACCGAAAATAATGAAGAGGTGAACCATGTCAGGATGGTATGAAATTAGTCAAGCTAAAGATGGTCAATATCGCTTTGTATTAAAAGCAGGAAATGGCGAAATTATTCTCACCAGTGAGCTCTATAAAGCAAAAGCTTCTGCACAAAATGGTATTGCCTCTGTGCAAAAAAATAGCCCAGATGATGCACGTTATGATCGTTTAGAAGCGAAAAATGGTAAGCCTTATTTCAACTTAAAAGCGGCGAATCATCAAATTATCGGAACAAGTCAATTCTATTCAGGTGATGCTGCTCGCGATAATGGGATTGAGTCTGTGAAGAAAAATGGCCCTTCAGACAAAATAAAAGATTTAACAGAACAAGCCTAAATCAAGCAAAACAATCCAAAGCAAACAGCAAAAGCATGTCATTGCAATGACATGCTTTTTTTTGAATCTAAAAAACAAATGATAAAAAATAAGTATTTATTTATGGTAATAAAATTCTAATATTTGAATGCTTGCAAAGGGTTTTAAAACATAGAAATTAAACCATAAAAATATATATTATTAAGTTGTATAGAATAATCATTCCAAGCGCAATATATAAACTTGAGTTGGATATCAGTTTAGATTATCTATTTATATCTTCAGTTTTGAGTTTCTTCTTATATTGGAAGGGTAGTATGATTTTTTCTCATAGTCATTTATGATTTTTTTAAAGATTTTTTAAAGTTTAAATATGTTAGGCTAACTTCAATATTAAATAAAAGGAGAATGATTATTTAATAACAGCTTCAACATTAATTAAAAAGATTATTAAATTTGGTTAATAAATTATTGAAGAATTATTAACTAAATTAAGAATAAGCTTTTTATGCTGAAGTACAAATTTTTTATATCTATTTGTATTATTGAGTGATTTATTTTTGTGAAAGGTTTTGGTTAATATCTAAGCAGAATACGGTTGGTTTTATAAACTGCTTAAATCAGATTAATGAACAGTGATTATTTTGATTTAAATTGATTAGATATGAAAAAATAAACAAAACACTTCACATAATACTTATTAAGTGTTAAATTCATCACAAATAAGAATAATGAGGTTTTATGATGAAAATAGCAATCGATGGTAATGTGAAAATTGCCGACGAGATAATATCTCAAATTGAATTATGGGATGCTGCTGTTCTTGGTAATAAAATTGATCATCTATTAGATCAATGTGCGGATGATATCAATATGTTTGATGTGAGTATACAATTAGACGGTATCGATGCGTACAAGAAAGAATGGGAGAAGTTCAGTCCATATTTTAGTGAGAATGTGCAAATTGTGCGTCGCAATATGAAAATCTATGCGTCAAACGATTTAGCTGTATTGCATTGCCATTCAAAAGTGGAAAATTCTGTGCTTAAAGATAAGCTGCAGATGCCATGGTGTCGAACAACATTGTGCCTGAAAAAGAAAGGTGATCAATGGTTAGTCGTACATCAACATATTTCGATGCCGATTGATATGAGCACGGGTAAAGCGATCGTGATCAAGGATATTGCTAAATTGAAATTAGTGGTTTAGCAAGCTAGATTTGTTTGTTATTAAGCCCTTTGATTGGGCTTTTTATTTGTGTATTTTTAAATTTGCGAGATCGATGTTAGATCATTAACAAAATTGTCAAAAGAACTCAGTTTTTTACTTGAATGAAAGATGGAGTTTTGAAAAAATCATGATAATAATCTCAATAATGTGAAAATAATGCCAAATTCATTATTTGTAAAATACGGGTGGTTAAAGCCACTTGCGCCACGAAATCCGCACGAACCACATCGCGCCGCAACCTCATTAGAATTGTTATTTGATTTGATTTTTGTGGTCGCCATTGCGACTGCAGGACAACAATTACACCATAGTATTATCGAAAATCATTTATTGCATGGCTTAACACTTTATTTTATGGTGTTCTTTGCGTTGTGGTGGGCATGGATGAACTTTAGCTGGTTTGCATCTGCCTATGACAATGATGATGTATTTTATCGAATCATGACCTTTGTGCAGATTATTGGTTCACTTGTGATTGCAGCAGGGATCCCGTTTGCGTTTCAGCAACAAGATTTTGATGTGATCATTATTGGTTATGTCATCATGCGCTTGGGACTCGTTACACAATGGTTTCGTGTTGCCAAAAATGATCCTGAGCGTAAACAAACAGCGGTGAGATATGCAGCTGGTATTATCATCGTACAGATTGGCTGGTTACTTTTTCACTTTACCCCGATTAATTTCACCATTTATTTATTTCTACTCTTGGTTATCGCTGAACTGAGTGTGCCGATCTTTGCGGAAGCACATAACATGACGCCGTGGCATCCACATCATATTTCTGAGCGTTATGCCTTACTCACCATCATTGTCCTTGGTGAATCGATCATTGGAAGTTTTGCTGCAATTTCTGATGCATTAAACAATCAGTTGTTAAGCCAAGAATTAATCTTTTTGACCATTGGTGGCTTATTGATTATGTTTACCATGTGGTGGGCATATTTTGATCATGATGTGGCTGAACGACTCAATAGCCGCAAACGTGCATTTTCATGGGGCTATGGTCACTTTTTTATTTTCGTGAGTATTGCCGCCCTTGGTGCAGGTTTAGCTGCTGCGGTGGATGTGGTGACGCATAAGGCTGAGATCTCGGCTGACATCGTCAGTTATTTTGTTGCGATCTCTTTGATTGTCTATACTGCGAGCCTTTGGTTACTACAGGAAATTCACCATCTTTCAGGGATCAAAAAATGGTTTTATCCAATTACAGCCGCCATCGTACTCTGTATTCCGATGATCTTTACCCAAGTGGGTTATGCTGTTTTTGTTATGGCAATTGTTTATGCGCTACGTTTAATTTTTTCAAAGTGTTATTTGGCAAGATAATCAATTAAGTGGGTTTTGAGCAATGGGATTTCATGATTTTTATCGTTTGAGTTCGCACGCTGTGATTTTTAATGAAAATCGACAAGTCCTGTTATTGAAAGCGACTTATGCTGATTGTGCATGGGGTTTACCGGGTGGTGGATTGGATCAAGGTGAAACAGTGCATGAGGCGCTGATTCGTGAGTGCCAAGAAGAATTAGGCTGCGAAGTTTTGATCGAATATTTATCAGGGGTTTATTATCATTCTGCAGTAAATTCCCACGCATTTATGTTTAGGTGTACATTGCAGAACGATCAACCAATCAATTTAAGTGATGAGCATTCTGAGTATCGATGGTTTGACTTTGAGCAACTTTCAGCTGTGCAAAAAATTCGTATAGAAGATTGTTTTCATTTTGATGGTCAGGTAAAGAGCAGGGCATTTTAAGGATTGGTTATCGCACGGTGATATGGATATCGCGATCAAACGGGGGATAGAACATCCGTCTCATCCAAAAAGCAGATTCACTTTTATACAAGGGTATGGGTTTAGATAAAGCAATAAAAAACAGGTCATCAAGACCTGTTTTTTATTTACCTCAATTTAAGATTATTTATCTGGTAATGCATAAGCAACGATTGAGTCACCCATTTTGGTACCAAATGAACCGTGACCACCCGCCATGATCACAACGTATTGTTTACCATTGCTTTCATAGGTCATCGGTGTTGCTTGCCCACCCGCAGGTAGACGACCTTTCCACAGCTCATCACCATTGCTGACATTGATTGCTCGGATGTAATCATCTTGAGTCGCACCAATGAACATCACATTACCCGCAGTTGAGATCGAACCACCTAACATTGGCACACCCATTTTAAATGGTGGCAATGGAATACCAGGCATACTGTCACGAATTGTACCAATACGACGTTTCCAAGCAACATCATGCGTTTTCAAATCTACACCAGCAACATAACCCCATGCAGGTTGTTTACATGGTAAGCCAAATGGTGAAAGGAATGCACTGATTTCAACACCGTAAGGAACGCCATACATAGGTTGAACACCCGCTTCTGTACCTGCACCTTTGGCTGTTTGTTTACGGTTCGGATCAGCAGGAATCAATCGACTGACAAAAGGTAGGCCAATTGGATTCATAACTGCGATTTGACGATCAGGGTTAAGTGATAAACCACCCCATTCAAATACACCCAAGTTACCAGGGAAAACTAAAGTTCCGTTTTCTGAAGGTGGGGTATAAATACCGTCATAATTTAACTTGTGGAATGACACACGACAAATTAACTGGTCAAACATGGTTGCGCCCCACATTTGTTTATCCGTTAATTTTTCTTGAGGTGCTAAGTTAAAGTCTGAGAACGGCTGTGTTGGAGAATAGAATTCACCTTTAGTTTGCGGACCACGTTTTACACTTTGTGGTACTGGACGTTCGTTAATCGGTACAATTGCTTTACCGTTACGGCGGTCTAAAACAAAGGCATTACCTGTTTTAGTCAATACATAGATTGCTGGAACAGTTTGCCCAGTTTTATCTTTGATATCCGCTAAGGTTGGTTGTGATGGTACATCCATATCCCATAAATCATGGTGAGTTGTTTGGAAGTTCCAGATCAATTTACCCGTTGTTGCATTGATTGCTAACATTGAGTTTGCATAACGTTCATGCAGTTTTGTGCGGTTACCACCCCAAATATCTGGCGTACCTACACCTGTTGGTACATAAACGATATCGAGTTTTGCATCATATGCAAGTGGAGCCCATGCATTCGGTGAGTTTTGGACATATTTCTGACCAGGACCCGGAATCTGATTTGGATTTTCAGCACCTGTGTCAAATACCCAAAGCAATGCACCTGTATTTACATCATAACCACGGATAACACCAGAAGGCTCTTGAGTAGAATAGTTATCTGTCGTTGAACCACCAATGATAATTGTGGTGCCTGTGACAACAGGTGGTGATGTTGGAATATAACCACCCGGATAAGGGAATGGCATGTCCTTTTGTAAATCAACTTCACCGTTATGACCGAAGTCAGAACATGCTTTACCTGTTTCAGCATTTACCGCAACGATACGACCATCATTGACTGGTAAAATAACTTTACGCGGGCATTCGGTAGACGAAGATTTTTTCGCTTGTAAACTTGCTGCGAAACCAACGGTATTATCTGCATCGTAATAAGAAACACCACGACAAGTTAAATGTTGGAAGGTATTATCAGCTTTGAGTTTTGGATCAAATACCCATTTCTCTTTACCGGTAGAAGGATCAAGAGAAACCAATTTTTGATGGGTGGTACACAGGTACATGTTATTCCCGATTTTAATCGGTGTGACCTGATTGGTTGTTTCGCCTGAATCATTTTCAGTCTTGAATTCACCTGTACGATAGGTCCAAGCAACTTTAAGATCTTTAACGTTCTCTGAGTTGATTTGGTTCAACGGAGAATAACGTAAACCGGATTGAGTCCGACCATAAGCTGGCCAGTCTGCATCCGCAATACCATCAATCGCTGCTGGCGTTGGCTGTTTACTGGTTAAAGTCCCACGAATTTCTTGTGGATCATTAAAGATAGAATAAGCCATAACCGCAATGGTGATCGCCAATGTACCTGAAAGTGCAATTTTAGCACCTTTGGCGTCGAAACCACGTGTTACTGCTGGAATGAGTAGCCATAAGCCAAACACACCTAAAATATCTAAACGCGGTGCAAGCGCGAAGAAGTCTGAACCGACTTCCCATAGTCCCCAGACAACTGTGCCGAGTACTAATGCTGCATAAACATATAAAGCAGAACTATTTAATTTGCGTAATAAGATTGCTGTTGCAATGAAAAGTATCCCGGCAATGATGTAGTACCAAGACCCACCCAGTACTGCCAGCCATACTCCGCCGCCTAATAGAACTACACCGAAAACAATTGCAATCACAACTGTTAATGTTCTGAGTCCTGAAGATGGAGTTTGCATATTGACCACCTATCTATTTGATTAATTTTTTACGCTTTACCTTTCCATTGAGGATTGATGAAGCACATTGTTTAAATTTTTAGATTTTAAATATTTCGATGCGAGGGGAGAGAAATGGTTAAAATGGCATCGAAATATTTATGATCTATAACACTAGAATGCAGTTTGGAATTTAATACCGCCAACCCATGCATTTTCACCATCTTTATATGCACCAACATGGCGAATATATTGCACATTTGGACGGATCGTCAGCCAATTTGTTGCATGTACACCGTAGTAAATTTCAGTGTTGTACTCTTCATCTTGTTGACGAATTTGAGTGTTGTTCACATCATTGTTGATGCTGATACGAGAAAAACCAATGGCCACATCATCTTGAGGACGCGCATCGAAAGGACCTTTATAGATCAATCCAATATTTTGCATATTGTCGACAGTGTTTGTGTCTGAGTCATGAAGGGTTAAATTAATGAAACCCGTTAAGCCACGACGTGCATCACCGTGATGTGCTGTAAGTTGTTGCTTGGCAACCAGCCATCCACCTTGTTTATGATCTGTTTCATTCGGATTTTTAATGCGTTGTGCATCGACAGTACTGTAGTAATAGCCCAAACGATATTCGCCTGGTAATTTTGCAGCACTGAGTTTTGGTTGCCAAACCACTTCCGCAGGAATAATTGCACCACGTGAACCGTCTGTACTTAAGTTAAACCCCTTGCCACGTTCTAAGTTTTCAGGATTGTATTCATAAGCACCGACTTGAGCATATAAATCAGGTTGGATGTTATATTTAACCCGCGCAGCCCATTGGCTAACAGGCCAGTTATACCATTGGTCGCCTACCCAGTTACCCACTTGAGAGCCACAAAGTGCAAGGTTTTGAAAATCACAGTCAAAGCTGTTAAAATCCTCGCCTTCGCCAAAACGGCCCACTTTAATATCTAGTTTTTGATCAAAGAATTTTTTCTTAATCCAAAAATCAGTTAAGCGCCAAGTTTGACCACGCCCCCAAACTTCTTGGGTTGAACTGAGTTGTCCTGCAAGGGCATCAGAGGTTTGCGACAATGAACGACCATTACGTTCAGTGATGGTGATTTGGGCTTCAGTGTCTTTCCATCCAAGCACTTTTTCCAAGTCTACATGACTACCAATCGCAAACTGATCTGCATACTCAGTGCCATGGCTCGAATGGTTTTTTGAATCTAATAAGGTGGCTAATTCGCCGGTATAGCCGAAGCTGAAGTCATAACCTTTTTGTTGGAGCTCGGTTCTTTTTCCGTTCCAATCACCAAACATCCATGGGCTTTCTGCATTAAATGCTTCAGCTGCATGAGCACTTTGAAAAGAACTACATAAAGATAATAAGCTGATAGCCCAATAAAAGTGACCTTTAGATTTATTCATATTTGGTGACCTTGATAACACTTTGTAACTAATTATTTATAATACTCTCATATTTGTATAAAAATCTATTATTTTTGACTTTTAATTGTAATTAATGTGAGTATTTTATCTCATGGTGATAATTTTTTAATAAATGAATATTTGCTTTGTGGTTGTTTTTGGTCAATTTAATCTATTGTTTTTAAACCACTAAATTTTATTTAAAAATTAATTGAAAAACCATGGATTAAAATTGATCTGAAAAGATCAGCTTACCTGTGTAACCTATTTAGAATTAAGATTACACAGGATGCTGAGGTTACAAATTATACAAATTGTAAAGAAGATGACAGAATTGTAATTTTATTTAACTTGAATTGTGTTGTATTAAATGGGCAATTACCATGTCCCTTCACCCAGTTGTTGGCCAATATAGTGATATTGCATTTGTGATCTTGAAAACTTAATTGGACAGGCTAACTGTGGTTCAGTTTGATCTGAATTTGACTTCAATGGCACATTGACCACCCAATTGCGTTGTTGAGAAATTTGGGATTGCAGTGCTTCGTCTAAACTCAATACGGGTTCTACGCAAACGTCCAGTTGTTCAAACAGTTGATTCCATTCAGCCAGATTTTTACTTTTAATTTTATCTCGAATCGCTTGCTTGACCATTTGACGATCTTCAGTATCGAAAGAAGCACCTTTTTGTAGAAGGATTGGCAATTCTAAGGCGCTTGCCAGTCCAGTCATAAATTGTGGCTCTAAGCTACCAATAGATAAGTAACGAGCATCGGCTGTTTCATAATAATCATAAAAAGTCCCGCCATTAAGTTGTTCAGATTCACGTTGCTGCTGTTGACCACCCGCCAAACTGGCTGCGGCTGCCATATTATTGAGTCCCACCACACAATCGGTCATGGAAATATCAATATATTGTCCCAGACCACTATTTTGGCGTTCAACTACAGCAGCAAGAATACCGATGACAGCATGTAAGGATCCACCTGCCACATCTGCGATTTGAATCCCCATCGGCGGTGGTCCACTGTCTTGGCGGCCACAGTGTCCAGCGATACCAGACAGGGCAATATAGTTAATATCATGTCCAGCTTTATCTCTATATGAGCCAGTTTGGCCATAACCCGTAATTGAACAGTAAATTAAACGTGGGTTAATTTCAGCCAAAGTTTGATAATCCAAACCCAAACGTTGCATTACCCCCGGACGAAATTGTTCAACGACAATATCAAACTCAGAAATCTTCTGTTTAACTTGCTCAATGCTGGCAGGATCTTTTAAATCTAAAGTGACGGATTGTTTATTTCGGTTGAGATAACTGTGTGAAGTCGCTTGTCCATTGGCATAAGGCGGGAACAAGCGCACCAGATCTGGACGCGTTGGCGATTCAATATGGATCACTTCTGCACCTAGGTCTGCAAGGTATAAAGTTGCAAATGGACCGGGTAATAAAGTGGAAAAATCGAGTACTTTCAATCCCTTTAAAGCTGTTGTCATAATTGTTTTTACCAATACTGTCTTGATTTTACACCCATAATAGAAATATAAAATTAACAAAACAATGTCATGTTCAGCCATTTACCTTGATCATTTCGGCAATTTATGATGTAAAAAGGTGATCTGCACTGTTGTAAATCGCCAATAAAACATTTTTTAGCGTCATTTAGGTCAATTGTTAGTGAACATCAAAGAGAGTGAAGGATTTACCATGAGTCGTGATACGATCAGTATCCATTTTGTGAATGCCGCCTTAACAGGTGTGAAGCGTCTAGGAATGGATGTTGACACCTTACTTTCACATGTTGGCATAGAAGCAGAATTACTTCGCCAACCTAAAGCACGTATTTCACCAGAGCAATATACACGTTTTGTGAAAATGCTGTGGATGGTGACCCAAGATGAACATGTTGGCTTTGATATCCAACCTCGTCGTTTGGGATCTTTTGCCATCATGTGCCAATTGATTATCCACGCTAAAACTTTGGGTGATGCTTTAGAGTTATCATCACAATTTTATAAATTGTTTGGGGATGAATGGTCGGTCGCGGTCGAACGTGACAAACATGAAGCGCGTTTAGTGCCATTGATTCCAAAAACTATGGATCCTGATCATTTTATTACTGAAAGTATGTTGATGATTTGGCATGGTTTAGCTTCATGGTTAATTGAACGTCGTATTCCTTTAGAACGGGTACATTTTGGTTACCCGCGTCCAAATCATGCAGATGAGTATGATGCGCTGTTCTTTGCACCTGTGATGCAATTTGATATGCCACGTACTGAAATTACTTTTGCCGCAGACTATTTGGATTTACCGATTCGTCAGGATGAAGCAAGTTTAGAAGAGTTTTTAAAAGCTGCGCCTGCTCAGCTTTTGGTGAAATTCAAAAATACCAATTCTTTAACTTCGCGTATTCGTGAAGTCTTAAAGAGTCAAATTGGTGAAGAAATGCCAACCTTAAATGATGTGGCTTCAATGTTGTATTTATCACCACAAACCTTGCGCCGTCGCTTGGCAGCAGAAGGTAAGAGTTACCAAGGTGTTAAAGATGCCTTACGTCGAGATGCTGCGATTCATTTGTTGTTAAATCCGGATTTAACCTTGGAAGATGTAGCACAACAAGTGGGCTTTAGTGAAACCAGTACCTTCCATCGCGCATTTAAAAAATGGACAGGGGTTACCCCAGGGCTTTATCGTCAATTGCATGGTTATCATTAATTCGACATAGATGAATTCAAAAGTAATTTTGCTGATCCTAAGCCCAAGTGATACTTGGGCTTTTTTATGCCTGATCATTTCACATAAAATTTCTTGTAAGATATAAGCGATAAAGTGAAAGAATTTTCAAGAATAGGGTATTAAAAAATGATTAGACTTGCTGAGTTTGATGATGTGCAAGTACAAGATTTACTCAGAATTCATTTACATGGTATGCATGAAAACTCACCGATTGAGCATAGTTTTGCATTAAATCTAACTGCGTTACAACAACCTGAAATTAGCTTTTTTACCCTTTGGGAACAAAATGAACTTTTAGCTTGTGGTGCAATTCAAGAGTTGTCATCTACACATGCTGAATTAAAGTCTATGCGGACACATCCCAAACATTTACGTAAAGGTGCTGCAACAGAAATGCTGAAACATCTTTTATTGATTGCACAACAACGTGAATACCAAAAATTGAGTTTGGAAACGGGAACACACTCATCTTTTGAACCCGCAATTTGCTTGTATAAAAAATTTGGCTTTATCAAAGGTGCTTCTTTTTCAGAATATCAAGAGTCTGATTTCAATCAGTTCTATCATTTAGATTTATCCACTCAATAGCGCATTGAATAATCTTCGCTATGATTGTGATGATTGTGAAAAAAGAGAATATCGGACCTGCTTATTTTAGGTTTGAGCTAAGTCGTTAGATGCTATTTAAAATATTTTTGACTGGATATATAGATGACATGTTTGATTAGAAAAATTGATCCCTCAGATATAGCGCAACTGATCGAAATAGAAAAATCTGCTACACAAGCATTTTCAAGTATTCCCGAGTTATCTTGGCTGGTTGAAAGCCCCGTATTGTCAGCACAAGATCACTTACAATTGATTTCTTCTGCTTATGCATTTGTCGCGATTAATCAAAAGAATCAAGCTACAGGTTTTTTATATGCAGAAAGACAAGCGCTTGATTTCTATATTATCGAGTTAGATGTGAGTGCCGCATTTCAAAAACAAGGGATCGGTCGGCAATTGATTGAATATGTGATTGCTACTGCTCAGGGAGAGGGCTGTGATGCTGTGACCTTAACCACCTTTCATGATGTGATTTGGAATCGACCATTTTATGAAAAATTAGGCTTTGAAAAGATCAATGCGCTTGAGATGCCTCTATATCTTGAGCATAAACTTGAGCATGAAGTTGCATATGGTTTTTCTCGTAACAGCAGATGTGCAATGAGATTGGCGCTTAATTGAAATACGCGATTTGTTTTTGTTTACCCATTCAGAGCAAACCAGCCAATTGACAAAAAATATCAACTGACTATTTCGTTCTCGTCATTGAACTCTCAACTTTATAACGTACACTCAAAGCAGATAACAACCTAGAAGTCATAAGAAGGAACAGCTATGAGCGAGGCTTACATCATTGATGCCATTCGCACACCACGCGGAAAAGGAAAAAAAGATGGTTCACTGTATGAAGTGAAACCAATTACATTATTAACCACATTGCTTAATGAATTGAAAGATCGTCACCAGCTTGATACTTCAAAAGTAGACGATATCGTACTGGGTTGTGTAACACCAATTGCCGATCAAGGCGGTGATATTGCTAAAACTGCTGCAATTGCGGCAGGCTGGGACAATGATGTTGCCGGTGTGCAAATCAATCGTTTCTGTGCTTCAGGTCTTGAAGCTGTCAATATGGCTGCACAAAAAGTACGTTCAGGCTGGGAAGATATTGTTGTTGCTGGCGGCGTAGAGTCTATGTCACGTATTCCAATGGGTTCCGATGGTGGACCTTGGGCACTGGATCCTGAAACAAATTTAAAATCACATTTTGTTCCTCAAGGGATTGGCGCGGATTTAATTGCCACGCTCGATGGCTATAGCCGTACAGATGTGGATGAGTTTGCTGCCAACTCACAACGTAAAGCTGCTGCTGCACAGGCCGCGGGACGCTTTGATCAGTCTGTGGTTGCGGTTAAAGATAAAGCTGGTGTTACAATTCTTGACAAAGATGAATTCATTAAACCGACCACAACTGCTGAAGGCTTGGCTAAACTCAATCCAAGTTTTGAAATGATGGGTGGAATGGGCTTTGATGCGATTGCATTACAACAATATCCAGAAGCGCAAAAAATTAACCATGTACATCATGCTGGAAACTCATCGGGCATCGTAGATGGCGCAGCTGTGGTGCTGATTGCTTCTGAAAAAGCAGTCAAAGAGCAAGGCTTAAAACCTCGTGCAAAAGTGTTGGCAACGGCATTGGTTGGAACAGATCCAACCATCATGCTCACAGGTCCTGCACCTGCTGCGCGTAAGGCGCTGGCAAAAGCAGGTCTCACTATTGACGATATTGACCTCTTTGAAGTGAATGAAGCCTTTGCATCTGTGGTGATGCGTTTTATGACTGAACTTAAAGTTCCTGCTGAAAAGGTCAATGTAAATGGGGGCGCGATTGCAATGGGGCACCCATTGGGCGCAACAGGTGCAATGATTCTTGGTACGCTACTTGATGAATTAGAACGTCAGGGTAAAAAACGTGGTCTAGCAACATTGTGTGTAGGTGGTGGCATGGGTATTGCGACCATTATTGAGTTGGTATAAGGAGAATAATAATGAGTGCAATTCAATATGAAAAAAATGCGGATGGCATTGTTATTTTAACGATGGACTCTCCAAACCAGTCTGCAAATACCATGAACGCTGATTTTCGTGTGGCTTTAGAAAATGTTGTGTCTAAACTTAAATCTGAAACCGATTTAAAAGGTGTGATTTATCGCTCTGCGAAAAAAACTTTTTTTGCCGGCGGTGATCTGGATGAGCTGATTGAGGTAACGCCAGAACATGCCACTGAATTCTTTAATAGGACTGCCAAGCTAAAAGGTGATCTTCGTACGATTGATACCTTAGGTGTTCCTGTGGTTGCGGCGATTAATGGTACAGCGCTAGGTGGTGGTTGGGAAATTGCGTTAAGTTGCCATTATCGTATTGCTTTAAATGATCCTAAAACCAAATTAGGTTTGCCAGAAGTAACACTGGGCTTACTTCCCGGTGGTGGTGGTGTGGTGCGTATGGTGCGCCTGCTGGGTTTACAAAATGCATTCCCATTCCTTATGGAAGGTAAGCAATTTGGGGTAGATAAAGCCAAGTCTCTAGGTTTGGTCAATGAGCTTGCGGATAGCGAGCAAGACATGCTGGACAAAGCGATTGCTTGGATCAAAGCCAATCCAAAATCTCAACAGCCTTATGATGTGAAAGGTTATAAAATTCCGGGTGGCGATCCTAAAACACCTGCGGTTGCTCAGATTCTGGCAATTGCACCTGCAATGTTGCGTGATAAAACCAAGGGCTGTTATCCAGCGCCTGAAGCGATCATGGCCGCTGCAGTTGAAGGTGCCCAAGTTGATGTAGATACCGCTTTCCGTATAGAGGGGCGTTACTTTACTTATCTTGCAACAGGGCAAGTTGCCAAGAATATGATTGGAACATTCTGGCATGGTTTGAATGCAATTAAAGCAGGTGCAAGTCGTCCTAAAAATATTGCCAAGTGGCAAGCGACCAAAGTGGGTGTACTTGGTGCAGGCATGATGGGCGCGGGTATTGCATATTCGACTGCAATCAAAGGCATTCAAGTTGTGCTAAAAGATGTCTCTGTGGAAAATGCTGAAAAAGGTAAAGCTTATAGTCAAAAACTATTGGATAAACGTGTTTCGCAAGGTCGTATGAGCGCGGAAAAGCGTGATCAAGTTTTAAGTTTGATTACCGCAACAGCATCTGCAGAAGACTTAAAAGACTGTGATTTGATTATCGAAGCTGTATTTGAAAATCAAGAATTAAAAGCCAAAGTGACTCAAGAAGCGGAACAATTTCTTGCCAATAATGGTGTCATGGCCTCAAATACATCAACATTACCGATCACAGGTTTAGCCAAAGCCTCTAAAGATGATACGCATTTTATTGGTCTACATTTCTTTAGTCCTGTCGATAAAATGCAATTGGTTGAAATCATCAAAGGTAAAAACACCTCTGCCGAAACCTTAGCAAAAGCCTATGACTATGTGCAACAAATTGGCAAAACGCCAATTGTGGTCAATGATAGCCGTGGTTTCTTCACCAGCCGTGTGTTTGGAACGTTTGTGCAAGAAGGTCTACGTTTACTGCATGAAGGCGTACATCCTGCACGTATTGAGATGGCAGCACTGAAAGCAGGTATGCCTGTTGGCCCATTGGCGATTCAAGATGAAGTGGCATTAACACTTTCTGAGCATGTGGCCAAAGAAACCCGTAAAGCACTTCAGGCTGAAGGTAAGGATTTACCGCTTTCAGGTGCTGATGATGTTATTGAAACTATGATTCACACCTTTGAACGTAAAGGCAAGGCTGCAGGTGCTGGTTTTTATGAGTATCCAGAAGGTGGTAAAAAGCATCTTTGGGATGGCTTAAGCCATTGGACGAAAAATGTTGATATTTCTGAGCAGGAAATGATCGACCGTTTCCTATTTGTTCAAGCTTTAGATACCTTACGTTGCTATGAAGAGCATGTGTTGGAATCTGTGATTGATGCCAATATTGGTTCGATTTTTGGTATTGGCTTTGCGCCGTGGACGGGTGGTGCGATTCAATTCTTAAATCAGTATGGTTTAGAAAAAGCTCTAGTTCGAGCGAACTCGCTTGAAGCAAAATATGGCGAACGTTTTAAAGTACCGCAAAAGTTAATTGATCAAATTCCACATGGAAAGATTATCTGATTTTTATATATTGCTTTAAAAATTGTAGATGAATGTCTCAAGCATAGATTAGACAATGATTTGCACAGAAAGAGGTCAAGTACCTCTTTCTTTTTTCGAATAGATTTTACTTTTTATAGAATAAAAGTGTATGAAAAACATGCAAAACCAGTTAGTATCTGGCTACAGCTTTAGTACAAAAAATGTCAGTAACACTTATAAAATAAAGAGAGAAAAGCAATGTCACAAAATAAAACCGAAGATCAATATAATGCGATTGATTGGTTTAAAAAATGTCTAAGTAATTATGCCAACTTTTCTGGGCGTGCTCGCCGTAAAGAATATTGGTACTTTGTATTGATACAGTTTGTTGTACTGATCATTGCAGTGATTTTAGACTCAATCATTTTTAAAAAACCGTTTGTGTTGTATTTGATCACTGTATTAGCACTGATCGTGCCTTCAATTTCAGTTGCAGCTCGCCGTTTACATGATATAGGAAAGACAGGTTGGTGGTATCTGCTTATCTTTGTTCCTTTTGGTGCCTTTGTTTTAATTTACTGGTTTGCTTCAGATACCAAGCCTGAAACAAATCAATGGGGTGGTCCTGCAAAGTAATTTTTGCAGATTAAAAAATAGGGCATTTGCCCTATTTTTTATGAATTAAATCAAAGCTAAATTTTATCTATCAAGCGAATATTTTATAGGTTAAATCGTGATAAAAGTGGATTGATTTGGTGTGTGATGGTGTTGCTAAATTTGAAAAAATAGCAATAATCGAAGGACCGACTAAAGTCTGATACTTCCCTTATAAAAGGATTGGGAATTCACATGGATTTAATACAAAGCAATGGTCAACCCCGTTATGGGCGTTTTAAAGATGTGCCGAGTAAGATTAATGTTAATCAATATATCTACAAAACCCCGTATGGCAAAGTATTAACAGGTTGGCGTAAGCATTTAAAATATAAAAAGTTTAAATTTTGTGGTATCCAGCATGAACACTATTCTATCGGTATCGCAATAGCAGATATTGGTTGGGCAGGGCATGGCTTTATTTATGTCTATGACCATTCAACGAATGAAGTTTTAGAATGGAATGCCAATACGATCTTAGGGCGAGGGACAAGCTTAGATGAGCAGCCTTTGTATAGCCAAAGTCACTTTAGTAAATCGCCTTTTGAATTTGAAATGCAACATGCCAATGGTGTGCGTTATATACGGGCAACTCGAAATGGTGAAGAGCAGTTAAAAGCCCGCATTTTTTGTGCAGGAACAGAGCCTTTAAGCTTGTGTAGTCCCAATGGTATTAATGGTTGGACTTATACGCAAAAGAAAACCACCTTGGCTGTAGAAGGCTTTTTTATCAATAAAGACAAAGCGCGTATAGATTTTAATGAAAAAACATTGGCATCTCTCGATGACACCTGTGGATTTCTAAGACCCGAAACAGCATGGTTTTGGTTATCGTGTAACTTTTGGGATACGCAAGGAAACCGTATAGGTTTAAACCTCGCTTCGGGTGTAAATGAAAGTTTTGGCAATGAAAATTGTCTTTGGGTCAATGGCGTTCTATATGCAGTTGCCGATGTACTGTTTGAAAAGTTAGATACGAACGTGTGGTCAATTCGTTCTTTAGACCAGAAATTAAATCTGACGGTAGAAACCGGCTGGCGGAGATTTGAAAACTTAAATTTACGTTTGGTGGGTAGTCAGTTTAGTCAATGGCAATCACGTATTAGCGGTACCATCGAATCTGAAGTGGGTGAGTGTATTCAGTTAGATCAAGCCTATGGCTTGTTGGAACAGCATTACGCGAAATGGTAAGGCTGTTCTTATTTAAAGCTTTTTTAACCTTATAAAGCAGCCTTCCAAAATGCTTCACCTGCTTGAATCGGATCATTGGTTTCGGCCAAAACATCGACCCAAACCTGATATTGTCGAATCACAGGGTGTTGGCTCGGATGAAAATCAGGCTTAAACCAATCTAAGTATTGTTCACGCATTGCTGATAATTTACCGTGTTTGCCAAAAAACCATGGAATACCTTTGAGTGCAAATTTAGCACGTTGCAAACGACTGAATCCGTCGTATTTGAGCATGACATTGGCGCGGTAAAAGGTAAATCCAAACATTTGTAAAGTGACAAAGGCAAGCGCAAATTTACGTAGGTTTTCAGGAACTTCTCCAACCTCTTTCATGACATCAAAAGCGACATCTCGATGTTCCATTTCTTCGATTGAATGCCAAGCAAATAGAGCACGAACAAAAGGGTGAACCTCTGCTAAAGTCTCTTGTTTACTGTAAAAAGTTTCTGCCATTAATGCGGTAAGATGTTCTGCTGCGGCAGTCATGGCAATGTTGTACTGTTTGGAACGATGTTTCAGTATATGTTCGAAATGTGCACCCATAAATTTTACAAACTGATCAACAGGCATGCCTTGGTGCAGCATTTCTTCATTCATTTTGTCATGTGCAATACCGTGCTGTGCTTCTTGTCGAATAAAATCCGTGACACGTTGCTGTAAATCTGGATCGGTGATTTTGTCACGCAGTGCCCGAACACTTTGAATGAAATATCTTTCCCCTACAGGAAAGGTCAAACTCAGTGCATCAAACATACGGGTACGAAAAGGGTCATTATCAAACCAAAAGCGTGGAACTTCATTCAATCTAAAATCTAAATTGCTGCGAACCACAGGATCAACTTGGTGTTTTACATATGCATTCATTGTTTTATTTCTCGCATTATTCAGTTCAAATCCCTATTCAGGATAGAACTGATCGGTTTATATCAAGACAGCTATAGCCCAGCCTGCCAAAATGCTTCACCTGCTTGAATAGGATCATTGGTTTCAGCCATCGTATCGACCCAAACTTGATATTGTCGAATTACAGGGTGTTGGCTCGGATGAAAATCTTTTTTAAACCAGTCTAAATATTCATTTTTCATTGCAGATAAAATCCCTTTTTTACCGAAGAACCAAGGCAATCCTTGCGTTGCCATTTTTAAACGTTCTATACGGCTGAATCCATCATGTTTAAGCATGATATTGGCACGGTAGAGGGTGAAGTTGAACATCATTATGGTGGTAAAGGCTAAAGCAAATCGACGTAAGTTGTCGGGGACCTCACCGACTTGTTGCATCACATCAAAGGCCACATCTCGATGTTCCATTTCTTCAATAGAATGCCATGCCAGTAAGGCTCGGACATAAGGGTGTGCTTCAGATAAGGTTGCTTTATGGCGATAAAATGTTTCTGCCATCAAAGCGGTGAGATGTTCAGCGGCAGCTGTCATCGCAATATTGTATTGAGGCGAGCGTTGGCTCAATTCAAATTTAAAAATCTTACTTAAAAGTTGGATAAATTGATCGACAGGCATGCCTTGATCTTTCATAACCTGATTCATTTTATCATGCGCAATACCATGTTGCGCTTCTTGACGAATAAAATCAGCAACACGTTGTTGTAAATCTGGATCGGTGATTTTGTTACGGAAGAGTCGGACACTTTCTATGAAATAGCGCTCACCATCGGGGAAGGTCAGACTGAGTGCGTCAAATAGTCGTGTGCGGAATGGATCTCCACCAAACCAGAAACGTGGTACTTCCTCAAGTTTAAAGTTGAGCTTGGTTCGAACCACTGGATCGACCTGATATGTAACTAATGCATTCATTTTATTTTACTTGCATCACTGTTGATGATTTCAGTATGTCGGGATTTTGCAAGTTTGTTTTGACAGATATTGCCATTTTTTATACATTTTACGACAAAATGAAAATTTGCAATGTCAATTTTCTAAGTTAAAGGATTAAAAAGAGTGCAAGACGATGCAGGAATTACAGATCCCAAATGGTTATTTTCATCTCTGGCAGATGTATCTGTCTGAACGAGGGATTGATCTTGCGACGCTTGATTTCTTACAAGCGGATGAAAAAAAACATTTAATTGGAATTTTGTCACAGCCGATTGATACACAATCTTCCTATTTCTTCTTTCATCAACTGATTGAAAAAACCAAACAAGCGCTAGATTGCCCTCAGATCGTGTTTGAAATGGCAGAATATGTGCGACCTGAGCATTTTGGTGTTTTGGGCTATATGGCATCACGAAGTACAACCGTGGCAGAAGCTTTACAAAATATTATGCGCTTTAGCCGTTTGGTGATTGATGGTGACGAAGTTATTCCAATGCAAATGCAGCTCAAGGGAGAATATGTACATTTAATTTGGCCCTTTCATCATGAAAAATATATTCTTATTAATGAATTTACCAATGCGTTAATGATGCATCTCGCGCGTAAAATTGTACCGCCAAATCAATTTCCATTGCATGCGGTGCATTTTGCTCATGCACCACAGATGGCAATCTATCATTATCAAAAGTTCTACGGCTGTGAAGTCTCTTTCCATCAACCGCAATATAGTTTTGTCTTAGCCTCAGCAGGTTTAAATTTAAAAATCCAACAGGCAGATCCATCCTTAATGCAGCTTTTGGTCAAACAAGCAGAGGAGGCTATTGCGTCTAAACCTCGCTATGAAACCATTGCTCAACGCTTACATTTGATTGTGGCAGAATATTTAAAGTTAAAACAACACGCCCCAAAAATCGAAGAACTTACTCAAGAACTTCATATATCCACACGGACTTTACAACGACAGTTAAGTGACTTACAGACATCGTTTAAGAAAATTGTAGAGATTGAACGGATGAAGCGTTGTGAGTTTTTATTGGAAAGCCACATGCCGTTCAGTGAAATAGCGATGCAGTTAGGTTATTCAGATCAGTCAGCTTTAACCAGAGCATATAAGGCCTTTAGTGGGCAAACCCTGCTCGAGAAAAAACAACAGTTGAAGTCATCGTGAAAAACAGTGAAAAGAAAGTATACTTTAAAAACCAAACACTTAGATAGTGTTGCTGCTATCTAAGTGTTTGGTATGATTGTGATTTTTTAATTTATGCTCAAAACACAGGTTGATCTGATTGTTGAATTGGTTTTTTAAAACCATGATTCAGCATGATTTCAAGTTGTCTTTAACTTGGGAAATCTAAATACGATTGCCAAGACTGCAAATATTGCCAATACCCAACAATAATAAATCGAACCAATCAGCTCAACAGGGGACAGTTTGGCAATTGAGCATGCAAGTAATAGTTGTGCACCGTATGGAATCAAGCCCTGAACTACACAAGAGAAAATATCCATAAATGCGGCTGCACGTTTGGGATCAACAGCATATTCTTTGGCAACTTCTCGTGCCATGTCTCCAGATAAGATGATGGCAACCGTATTATTTGCGACAAACACATTCGAGAAAACCACAAGGAAGCTAATTCCAATTTCTCCCGCGCGTTGTTGACCGATTTTAAATCGACGGGTTAAGGCGTAAATACGTTGAATTAACCATTCTAAACCGCCTTCTTTTTGCATAATGGCAGATAAACCACCTAAGAACATAGAAAGTAAGGCAACCTCAAACATACCCACAAAGCCATCATAAATAGCGGCATTGTATTTAAGTAGGGTAAATTCAGGATTTTCAATGATGCCAAGACAACCTGAAAGTACTATTCCGATGGTCAGTACTGCAAGTACATGTAAACGTGTAAATGCTAAAAAGAACACGATTACATAAGGCAAAATAAGCCATAAGTTATAACTTTTATATTCAATAGTTTGCGCATGATGACTGGTCAAAATGTAAATCAATATGGTGATAATCGCAGCAGGCAGTGCAATCCAGATATTCACTCGAAATTTGTCACGCAGTTCTACATTTAGACTTCGAGTTGCTGCAATGGTGGTGTCTGAAATCATGGATAAGTTATCACCAAACATTGCCCCACTGACCACAGCACCAATTGCATAAATGGGCTGAATATCCGTTGCTTGAGAAAAACCAAAAGCAATCGGCGCACATGCAGCAATGGTTCCCATCGATGTTCCCATTGCCGTGGCAATAAAGGCAGAAATGATGAAAAGCATCGGCAGGACAAATTCAGATGGAATAATCGATAAACCAAATTGAACAGTGGAGTCCACACTACCGATGGCACTGGTTACGCTGGCAAAGGCACCTGCAAGCATAAAGACCATAAACATCAAAATTAAATTGGGATGGCTTGCACCATGCAAAAATGTTTCTATAGCGGCATTGATTTTCCCTCTATACAGCAGGATGGCTAAAATAATTGCAGGAAGAGCAGCAATAGGGGCTTTCACTTGATAAAAAGCAAACTCAGTACCAATGATCGTGTGATAAATACCACTGCCTAAAAAAATGGCTAAAAAAACAATAAGCGGCAAGAGCGCAAGCACGCTGGCTTGCACTTTAGCCTGAGAATGTGTGGTCATAAGAGGAGATAAAAAATCAGAATCCTGACTAGTATAAACAGCTTTTGCAATTTCTGAAAAATAATTAAGTGATGTAGGTGATAGGGTGTTTGGCTGTAGAGTGATGATTTAACTTTATTTTTTACTCATAATGATATTTTTTTACAAGCTTGAAAATAGGTAGCTTTGATCATTGTCCTCAACTTGAAAATAGCGCTAAATGTATCCATGGGGTGTTTTATTATTGGTGATATAAAACAAGATACGCGAGAGCGACTATGTGACTCTATCCTTTGAGTAAAAAATAGCGTTACAATGCAGTGTCTTGTATTTATACATTTGGATGATTAAACCGGAAATAAATCCATTTTGAATTTATTTACTGGTGTTTAATGATCTAAAAACTCCTCAAGTTTGAACAATTCAAGGAATGTACAATCCTATGTCACGTTTAGCCACTCGTTTTGCACAGCTTAAATCTCAACAGCGTAAGGCTTTGGTTTCTTATGTTATGGCGGGTGATCCTCAACCACATGTAACCGTACCATTGTTACATCAAATGGTTGCAGCAGGCGTAGACGTAGTTGAACTTGGATTGCCATTTTCCGATCCTATGGCAGATGGTCCAGTGATTGCACTTGCAGCAGAGCGCGCTTTAGCTGCGGGTACCAATACCTTTGATGCCTTGAATATGGTTAAAGAATTTCGCCAAAAAGACACAACAACGCCAGTTGTTTTAATGGGGTATTTAAACCCTGTTGAAGTGATTGGTTATGAAAAGTTTGTGGCTTATGCGAATGACTGTGGTGTTGATGGTGTACTTCTTGTGGATTTACCACCTGAAGAAGCACAAGATTTAGATGAAGTATTGCAAAAGTACAATATGGATCAAATCTTCTTGCTTGCACCAACCTCTACCGATGAACGTATTCAGCATGTAGTGAAACAAGCAAGTGGCTTTATTTACTATGTGTCTCTAAAAGGCGTAACGGGTGCAGCAACATTGGATACAACGGAAGTTGCAGCACGTATTGAAAAAATCAAAACCTTTACCGATATTCCAGTTGGGGTAGGTTTTGGGATTAGTGATGCCGCTTCTGCAAAAGCAGTAGGTCAAGTTGCTGATGCAGTGATTGTCGGAAGTGCTTTTGTCAAACCATTTGCAAATCTTGCACCAGAACAAGCTGTTGAAGCAGCAGTGAATAAAGTCAAGGAGCTTCGAGCCGCGCTCGATGAGTTAGTATGAATCAAGAAGTGAAATCAGGGAAAATCCTCAGCGCAACAACGCCGTGGACAGATCGTACAGTTCCAGGCATTCATATGCCTGACCAACAACAAACACTCAAAGCGACGTTTACAGAACCAACCATTGAGTGCCCTGAATGTCATGCACTCGTGACTCGTACTGCAATGTCTTTCAATGCTTATGTTTGTCCATCATGTGATGAACATTTGAAAATGAAAGCACGTGATCGTTTAAATTGGTTTTTTGATAATGTGACCACTGAACTTGGTCAAGAATTTGCTGCAAAAGATCCTTTACATTTTGTAGACAGCAAGCCTTATCCAGAGCGTATTAAAGAAGCGCAGGAAAAAACAGGTGAAACTGAAGCCCTTGTGGTGATGCAAGGTCAAGTTAAAAATATTGCAATGGTTGCATGCGCATTTGAATTCGACTTTATGGCTGGATCAATGGGTACTGTGGTCGGTGACCGTTTTGTACAAGCTGCTGAAAAAGCGATTAAAGACAAGCAACCACTGATTTGTTTTGCTGCTTCAGGTGGTGCTCGTATGCAGGAAGGTATGTTGTCTTTGATGCAAATGGCGCGAACCTCTGCGGCGATTCAAAAAATCAAAGATGCGCATCTTCCGTATATCGTGGTATTAACCCATCCAGTGTATGGTGGTGTAACAGCATCATTGGCAATGTTAGGTGATGTACATATTGCTGAACCTAAAGCGATGATCGGTTTCGCGGGTAAACGTGTGATTGAACAAACAGTACGTGAGAAGCTGGAAGAACCGTTCCAACGTGCGGAATTTTTGCTTGATCATGGTGTAATCGATCAAATTGTTCATCGTCACGCATTACGTGATACTGTATATCGTATTGTAGCGAAACTGATGAATTTGCCTTGAACAACCAAACAGCACCTTTAAATACTGATGATTTACAAACATGGCTCGATTATTGGAGCCATGTTCACGTTACAGGGATTGATTTAGGCTTAGAGCGCGTGATTCCTGTGGCAGAACAACTCGGGGTGATTAACCCTAAAGCCAAAGTGATTACCGTTGCTGGAACAAATGGCAAAGGTTCAACCACAACAACACTCGCTGCGATTCTGAATGCGCAAGGGCTGAATGTTGGTTTATACCAGTCTCCACATATTTATCGTTTTAATGAACGGGTTAAACTGGCTGGACAAGAAGTTGATGATCAAACTTTGATTGATGCTTTTGTTGCGGTTGATCAAGCCCGCCGTATTTGTGATTTATCTTTATCTTTTTTTGAAGCCACGACTTTGGCTGCATTTGTTATTTTTAAACAAAAACAATGTGATGTTTGGGTACTTGAAGTCGGTCTTGGTGGTCGTTTGGATGTGGTCAATGTGATTGATCCAGATGTGGCTGTGATTACCAATATTGGTTTAGATCATACTGATTGGCTTGGCGATACGATAGAAAAAATAGCTTTTGAAAAAGCCGGTATTATCCGAGCAAATATCCCTGTCATTTTTGCCGGCACACAAGATATACCACAAGCGATACAACATAAAGTACAAGAAACCAATGCTACGCTATATGCGTTAAATCATGATTATTTTTATGATAACTCAGAAGATGGCCAATCTTGGAATTTTGCAAGCTCAGGAACGACTTTAAAACTTCCTTTGGGGCACTTGGCACTGGAAAATATTTCTGCGGCTGTCGCTGCAATTTTGGTGAGCGGTTTAACGGTTTCACAACAGGCGATTTCGCAAGGTATTCAGAACGCACAGTTGTCAGGGCGCTTTGAAATTAGAAAAATACACGATAAAACAGTAATTTTTGATGCGGGACACAATCCGCATGGTGTAGAATTTTTGTTAAAGCAATTGCGAAAATTCCTAGAATACAATAAACAGTACACAGAAGTTGTCTCTGTTTTTTCAATGTTGTCCGACAAAGATGTAGATTCTGTGGTCAAGTTGTTGAAAAATACTGTATTAAAGTGGAAAATTGCACCATTAACTGTGCCTCGTGCGGCATCATTGGAACAATTACAAACTGCTTTACAGCATGAGACAGTTGAACAGTTTGATTGTGTACAAGCAGCATTTCAATCAGCGCTTGCAGAAACCAATAATAATCAGCTGATTTTGGTGTGTGGTTCATTCCATACCTTAGAAGCGGTCTGGGAGTATTTAGACGAATGTCAATGAATAACAAACAACGCTGGATGGGTGGTGTTGTTTTATTAAGTGGTGGTGTTCTATTGGCGGCATTGCTTCTAAAAGGTAAAGAAGAAATCCACCAAAGCCAAGTAGAGACACAGCCGACAAGCCAAGCTCAGCAGAATAAAGCGACACCTGCAGGTGAGCCTGTACAATTGCAGCCATTGACTGTCGATGTTGCGACTGAAAAACGTCTGTTAGAAGAGCAGAAGCGTGCCCGTGAAAAAGCGGTTGCTGAACAAGAAGCAAAAGCAGCAGATTTTTTACGGACGCAACAACAGGCTGAAGCAGATGCTGCACGTAAAGCAGCTGAAGAGTATGCTGCTGCAAATGCAAGACGTGGTGCAGCTGCTGCGGCAGCACAGGAAGGGGCTGATATTCCTCCTGAGCTGGTACAGGATGAAAAAGCCAAAGCGCAACAGAAAGCAGCAGAGCAGAAAAAACTTGAACAGCAAAATGCTCAATTAAAGCAAAAAGCCGATGCTGAAAAAAAGTTAGCTGAGCAGAAGCGTCAAGCTACCGCAGAAGCAGATAAAAAAGTCGCTGAAGAAAAGAAACGTAAATTAGAAGAACAACAAAAAGCAGATGAAAAACGTAAGCTAGATGCTGAAAAGAAAGCTGCTGCTGAGAAAAAGCAAGCGGAAGACAAGAAAGCAGAAGCGGATAAAAAACACAAAGCACAAGAAGAAGCAAAGAAAAAAGCGGAAGCTGAAAAAGCACGTGATTTGCTTGAAAATGGTGATAAGCAATGGATGGTACAAGTTGCGCTTGCCGCCAATGAAGCCAATGCAGATGCTGTCGCTGCTAAACTACGTGCCAAGGGCTACAAAGTGACTAAGAGTCCAACCTCAAAAGGTATTCGTATTATGGTTGGACCATCGAAAGATCGAGAGACTGCGGATTCAGCACGTAAGAAGATCAATTCTGATGCGAGTCTAGGCATGAAGTCGGCTTGGGTAATCGAGTGGGTACCTCTAGATCGACGTTAAACGCTATGAGTTAGGTATTTGTGGTTAAAGATGGATTCGCGAGCTGCTCACGGATCCATTTTATATTTTCAGGGGTAAAAAGTTTTTCAATATTGCCCCAGATTGGATGAAAGCCATAGCCGCCATGCTTCATTTCATTTAAAGCATCATCCACAGACCAGTTCTCAAAAATAATTCGGTACATTGCAACACTTGCCCCAGTACGATCAGAACCGTGATAGCAATGGATTAAAACCTTCTGGTTGTGGGCTTTTGCGATTTGAATTGTTTTCATGACATTGAGTAGATCATGACGATCAATTGCCCAAGTATTGATCGGGATATGAACCAATTGAAAGTTTTGTTTTGAAAGTACTGTTTTATCTTTATTGCGACTTCTTAAATTAATCACGACATCAATTTGATTGGTTTTTAACTCAGGAATAAGTTCAGCACTGGGTTGTTCACTACGAAAAACGGTGTCACTGATCCGATAAAAATTATACTGTGGAGCAACGATAGTTCCCCATTGTTTTGGGCGCTCATGATCTGGAAGTGCAGCAGTTGTCATACAGGCTGAAAGCTGTACGCTGAGTGCGAAAATAGTGGTATAACGTAATAATTGAGATTTAAGCATGTTTTAAATATCGGTCTAGTTCAACAGGATCGTGGGCACAGATAATTTCAATTTTTGCTTCATTCTGTGCAAGCTGTTGCAGTTGTGATAAGGTTTTTAAGCGCAATGTATTATCTTCCGCTAGGAGATATTCAATTTTGTCGAGCGCGCGTAATTTATTCTTAGGGTTGAGTTCTAGATGATTAAAATAAGCATCGCCACAGAACAATAACCATCTATCTTGTTGTTTGATCGCTATACCGCAATGTCCTACAGTATGACCGACTAAAGGAATCAATAAAATTTCATCATTGAAAATATTAAAACCTTGAACTTTTTGGAAGTTAAACCATGCTTCGCCATTTTTAGGTTCAAGAAAATTCCAGTAACGATGATTTTTAAATTGTTGTGGTCGATAACGCAATTTATTCATGACTGAAAGTTTCTGTGCTGCATTAAACTCGCTGGATAAGATGTGAACCGTGGCATTGGGAAAGTCTGAAATACCACCTGCATGATCTAAGTCTAAATGACTGACCAAAATATGTTGAACATCGGATGGTTTAAAACCCAATTGTTGAATTTGAGAAATGGCTGTGAGATTGAAATCAGCTTGTATGCCACTGATTTTAGTAAAAGCTTTACCTAAACGGGTTTGCGGATGTAGGTAGTCTTGCATCCCAAAACCAGTATCGACCAATACAAGACCTTTGTCTGTTTCAATCAATAGGCAATGGCACACCATTTTGCCATACAAACCTTTTTGTCCGTATAGTGGTGCACACATCGGACACATGGTTCCACAATGTAAATGATGTACCTTATAAATCATAATTAAGCATTTGTTTTTAGGATTGTGCTTTGTTTATAAACCGAATTGAGAAAAATACCAATCTAAAAATGCAATTGTTGTGTAATTGGTGGATCTCAAATCACAGCTCATGGAATGGTGATTTTTAAGCGTTTACGTGTTGAAAAACCAGAGCCGTTGTTTCCCCAAACTGAAACAATATAAGTTTCATTTTTTAATAAACACGGTTTTGCTGTGGGGTGTTGGAATGCACTTCCCCAAATACTCAGTTCATCATTGATCCCTTTTTTGAGCCTGATCTGTTGCTTATTATTTGCTTTATGAATGCTTACTTGATGAGTATTAACCTGTTGCCGATCTTCAGGGTGAAGCATGTGGGGGTGTTCAATTTCACAAAGAAGGGTATGATTTTGTATAGATTGAATTTTTAGCTTATTGAAACCTAAATAATATTCACCTAAGAAAATATTTTCTAAAATGATTTCATGCTGTTCACGATAAATATGAACATTAGGTGATTTAATAAAGGGATAACTGATAACTAGCCCAAGAATAATGACCAAGACATAAAGAATTTTTTTCATATTTAATCTAAGTTTTAAAGATGTTAAATAATTTTATTTTTTTCAAGGGCATGTTCGATAATTAAATAGCACATCTCTCTTAAACAAACATTTCGAGTTTCAAACTGCAAGACCAAGCGTTTTAGTTCATTGACTGCTAAAAAGAACTGAAAATTTTTTGCTAAGGGATTTTTAACGAAAGAGACATGTAACACAGTAACTTGTGATTCCGGTGTCCAAGGCTTTTCAACAAATAAAATTTGATCATTTTGTACATTATTAATATTTAATAATGTGGTGAATAAATCCATCGCATCTTACTTCTATCAAGCCTTGATTCTTTAATCACTCATCAATGATTAAATGCAGTTCGGTGCTTATTCAAAAGCGCTTACATCACCTACACCACGACGAATAATTTCAGGGTTCGCTCCTGATAAATCAACGATACTGGTGGTGGTTAAGGTACCTAAACCACTGTCAATAAACACATCAATACGTTTTTCCAATAATTGTTCAATATCGTAGGGATCATCCATTGGTGCATCTTGACCAGGTAAAATCAAAGTACTGGTCAGTAAGGGTTCTCCCAACTCTTTTAATAGCATCTGACAGACGGGATTACTTGGAACACGTAAGCCGATGGTTTTTTTCTTGGGATGCATCAAGCGTCGTGGAACTTCACTGGTTGCGGGTAAAATATATGTGGTTACGGCTGGGGTATTGGCTTTAAGTAGACGATACATTGCATTGTCTACTTTGGCATAGGTTGCAATATCAGATAAATCTGCACAGATAATCGCGTATTGATGCTTTGCCCCAAGACCGCGGATCTGAGCAATACGCTCCATTGCACTTTTATTTCCAATCTGACAGCCGATTGCATAAGCCGCATCAGTTGGGTAAACCACAACATCACCTGCTCGAATTCTTTCGACTGCTTGGCTGATTAAACGTGGTTGAGGATTGTCAGGATGTACTCTTAAATGCAGCATATTTATTCTCCTGATTTATTGTTAATTCAATTATTACTTGGGAAAGTAAATCGTTGCAATCAATGTTTTAAAAAAATTACGGGTTTAATCAAGATCGTTACGATTAAATTCAGTGCTTTGTAATGTTTTGCCACCTCGAGTACATAGACAAATACACTGAATGAAGTGTTTTGCATCGCGTGGAAGTTTGGCTTTACCTGAAAAAAAATCCTGAACTTGTGCATAAACACTGTCTTTAAATGTCGAGCCGTCACCACCTTCACCAGTCAGATTATCCAGCGAAACTCGAAATTTTCGTCCAAATGCTTTGGAAAATAACCATTCAATAGCTTGAGGCTTGATTTCAACCTGCTCAAATAAGGCTTGTTGTTCAGCTGTACGACCATCGGGTGCATACCAATAACCGAGATCAGGCAATAAACGGCGTTGTTCTCCGGCAATGCTCCAATGACTAATTTCGTGCAGAGCGCTGTTGAAAAAACCATGTGCAAACTGAATACGGGCAGGGCTGTGTTCGCTAGCAGGGAAATACTCTGGTTCAAAATCACCACGAACAAGCGTCACATTTAGGTGGGAAAACCAGTGATTAAAGTGTAAGATAAGCCAATCAACGTGTTGCACTTCTGTTTGTAAGTTAGCCCATGATAAGCGTTGCACATCGGCGGCTTGCAATGTGTTTTCAGAAGTTGAATGCGTATTGAATTGTAATGAAGTAGTGACTTCAGGTTGCGGCTGCAACTGATGCATGGCTTGTATTACTCAAGAGATCTGTCTAAATAAGTACAAAATTGTATCTTAATCTTTGACAGAGTACCTATGAATTTGTAGAATTGCCGCCTTAATTATGTCAGCAAATACCTTTCCGGCACAGATAGAGCCGTTTAAATGGGCTGAACAAGGCTTTACATGGTCAGGTACCCTGCCATTGTCTCGCTTTGTTCGTATTTCCCGTGAAGCTGTTGGATCAATTGATGATCAATTGATCAATATAGACTGTAAGCTATCAATGGATGCGTATCATCGTATTGTTTGGCTAGATGGTCATGTAGATACTAAAGTTCCAATGGAATGTCAGCGTTGTCTGGATTCTGTTGAAATTACACTAGTTTCTGACTTCCATTTGGCTTTAATAGATGATGAGTCACTGATAGAGCGCTTGGATGAGGATGCTGATTTCATCGTACTAGGTGAAAGTGAAGCAACAATTAAAGGGGATTATTTAACCAATACTCCTTCGACTGTTGATTTACTTGCACTTTTAGAAGATGAATTGTTATTGTTGATGCCTCTGTCTCCTAAGCATGACGCTTGTGAACATAAGCATCAACCAGCCGTTCAGGACACTGTTGAAGAAAAACGGGATAATCCGTTTGAAGTTTTGGCAGGTTTGAAGGGTAAACTTAACTAAATTTTGTGTTATACTGTTAAGTTAAGACAACCGAATTTGTTCTGATCCATTTTTTCGATTTGTAAGGAGCCATCATGGCCGTTCAGCAAAACCGTAAAAGTCGCTCTCGCCGTGACATGCGCCGTTCACATGACGCTTTAACCGAGAATGCATTAACTGTAGACCAAACTACTGGTGAAACTCACCGTCGTCACCACGTGACTAAAGATGGTTTCTACCGTGGTCGTCAATTATTCGCTAAAGCAGCTGATGCTGAATAATTGGTGAACTATTAAGCGCAAGCTTAGTAAAAAAATGGGAGCGAAAGCTCCCTTTTTTTGTTTTCAATGACTGGGTTTTTTGTTGTATTTCGCAATTAAATAAATTTTTTTTTAATGTAAAATTGCGCCATCGGAAACGATCAAGATTAAATAAGGGACTTTTTATATGTCTGCCAAACGACTCGAACAAGCAGCTCAAGCAACAAAAACTGCATTTTTGTTTCCAGGTCAAGGTTCACAAAAAGTGGGTATGCTTGCTGAACTTGCAGAACAGTTTAGTGGTGTACAAGAAACCTTTACTGAAGCATCAGATGCCATCGGTTTTGATTTATGGCACATTGCACAAAGCGGTGAAGGTTTAGATCAAACTGAAAATACTCAACCTGTTTTATTGACAGCAAGTATTGCTTTATGGCGTGTATGGTTAGATCTTGGTGGTGTTGTACCAAAATACCTCGCAGGTCATTCCTTAGGCGAATACAGTGCTTTAGTTGCTGCAGAGTCGATGACTTTGGCAGATGCAGTCAAGTTGGTAAATTTACGCGGTAAATTGATGCAAAGTGCTGTGCCTCAGGGGCAAGGCGCGATGGCGGCTATTCTCGGTCTAGATGATGCGAAAGTACTTGAACTGTGTGAGCAAGCCAATGTTCAAGGCCGTGGTTCTGTTGAAGCTGCAAACTATAATGCACAAGGCCAAGTTGTTATCGCAGGTGATAAAACTCTAGTCGAAGCTGTCATGACCGTTGCCAAAGAAAACGGCGGTAAAGCAATTGCATTACCTGTATCTGTACCATCACATTGTTCTCTAATGAAACCTGCTGCCGAACAGTTTGCAGAAGCTTTGGAACAAACTGCCATTGAGCTACCAAGTATTCCTGTAATACAAAATGTCAATGCTGGAATCGCGACAGATACAAGCCAATTACGCTTAGCGTTAACGGCGCAATTGTATCAGTCAGTACAGTGGACTAAAACCATGCAATTCATCCAAGACCAAGGTATTCAGTATGTTGCTGAATGTGGTCCAGGTAATGTATTGGCGAATTTAGCAAAACGTTTACCAAATATCGAAAAAGCATTTCCACTCGATACACAAAGTCGTATGGAAGATGCACTGAATGCTATCTTAGTGGCTGAAGGGAAAATTGCATGACACAAGAACGTAAAGTCGCATTAGTGACAGGCGCGAGCCGAGGAATTGGTGCTGCCATCGCTCAGCAATTGATTCAAGACGGTTATTTTGTTGTAGGTACGGCAACATCAGCAGCGGGCGCAGAAAAACTTTCAACAGTTTTTGCTGAAAACGGTGCAGGTGCATTACTTGATGTACGTGATGGTGCTGCAATTGATGCATTGGTATCTGACATTGAACAAAAATATGGTTCAGTGATGATACTCGTGAATAATGCAGGGATTACCAAAGACAATTTATTGTTACGTATGTCTGAAGATGATTGGGACGATATTCTCAATATTCATCTTAAAGCTGTATTCCGCTTATCTAAACGTGTATTGAAAGGCATGACCAAAGCGCGCTTTGGACGCATTATCAATATCAGTTCTGTTGTTGCGCATTTTGCTAACCCAGGACAAGCCAACTATTCTGCTGCAAAAGCAGGGATTGAAGCTTTCAGTCGCAGTCTTGCAAAAGAAATGGGAAGCCGTCAGATTACAGTCAACTGTATTGCGCCTGGTTTTATCGCAACAGAAATGACTGAGCAGTTAAGTGAAGATATTCGTAAAAAAATGAGTGATCAAGTTGCGTTAAACCGATTTGGTCAACCAGAAGATATTGCAAATGCAGTAAGTTTTTTGGCTTCTGACAAAGCCAGTTACATTACAGGCACAGTATTACACGTAAATGGTGGTTTATACATGGCGTAATGCGATGTATAAACTTTGAAAAAAGTAAATATTCAATTAAACTATCAGGCAATTAAAAGCCGCCACAAGCAATGAGGAGAATTCCTGTGAGCGATATCGAACAACGCATTAAACAAGCTGTTGCAGAACAATTAGGTATCAAAGCTGAAGAAATCAAAAACGAAGCATCTTTCATGGATGATTTGGGTGCTGATTCTCTAGACCTAGTAGAACTTGTTATGTCTTTCGAAAATGACTTCGACATCACTATTCCAGATGAAGATTCTAACGAAATCACAACTGTTCAATCAGCTATCGACTATGTAACTAAAAAACTTGGTTAATGTGTTGATTGTATAGCACGTGTTGTTATACGTAAAAAGACCACCTTTAGGTGGTTTTTTTATGCCTGAATTTAGCTGTGTTGAGTGCGTGCATGCTTGGCGATCCTTAACCTAAAAAAAGCAATTAAATAAGTTTAAAATCAAAAGCATTGGTTACATACCGTTACCTTTTTATCACCAATGACAACGCACACCCTGATGCTTTTTCGCTATAAAAATAGAGTTCTTAAATTTGTATAACAGTTCACAGTAATACATTCTCAGTAAAACAATTTTCAATAATGATATGGAGTACGACATATGGGTCTTTTTGATTTTATTAAAGGAATTGGCAAGAAAAATACTGCACCAGCTGAGCCACAAGCGGCACCAGCAACGCCAGCAGAACCATCTGCACAAGAAATTGCCAATAAGTTGTTGGGGCACATTAAAGCGTTAGGCTTGCCAGTAACAGGGCTTTCTGTAAGTTATAATAGTACTTCTGATTTGGCCACGATTCACGGTCAGGTACAAACTCAGGCTGATAAAGAGAAAATCATTCTTGCTGTGGGGAATATTGACCATGTGGCGCAAGTTGATGATCAAATGACAGTGGCAGCACCTGAGCCTGAAAGTAAGTTCTATACGGTTAAATCAGGCGATAATTTGTCTAAAATTTCAAAAGAATTTTATGGTGATGCCAACCAATATAATAAAATTTTTGAAGCGAACCGCCCATTGTTAAAAAATGCGGATGATATTTTCCCAGGACAAGTTTTACGTATTCCTGCATAACATTTGTTCACTGATCTTTGATCATAAAAGGCACTTCGGTGCCTTTTCTATTTTTAAAATGATTTTGTTTTTATTTTAGTATTTATTGTTTGGTGTATTTTGAAGGGGAAAAGAATTTCGTTGCAATCAGTGGATCTTAAAAAAAGACCACATCAAGCTTGGATGTGATCTTTTGGAGTTAGTTAGCTCTAATCTAAAAAATTCAATATTGCATATTATTTATTAGGTTGTGGGGTAAGACGAAGATAAGGCTTAACCGCCGTATAACCTTTTGGGAAGCGTTCTTTAAGCTCCGCTTCATCTTTGATCGACGGGACGATGACAACATCTTCACCATCTTGCCAGTTTGCAGGTGTGGCAACTTTATAATTGTCAGTCAGTTGTAATGAATCAATCACACGTAGAATTTCTTTAAAATTACGTCCAGTTGATGCAGGGTAGGTAATGATTAAGCGAACTTTCTTATTGGGATCAATAATAACTAAAGAACGTACGGTGAGGGTTTCGCTGGCATTTGGATGAATGAAATCATACAGCGTCGACACCTTGCGATCTTTGTCTGCAATGATTGGAAAGTTTACAGTGGTATTTTGTGTTTCATTGATGTCGTTGATCCAACCTTTATGTGATTCAACATCATCGACTGAAAGGGCAATGGCTTTTACCCCACGCTGTTCAAACTCATCTTTTAATTTTGCGGTATAGCCCAACTCAGTGGTACATACTGGCGTATAATCGGCAGGGTGTGAGAATAAAACACCCCAACTGTCGCCCAAGTAATCATAAAACTTAATTGGACCTTCACTAGATTCCTGAGTGAAATCTGGTGCAATATCACCTAATCGTAAAGTCATTTTGAAACCTCAATATCTAAAAATGTTGTTTGTTATTTGGCTCGTCCAAACTACTATTACCCAGTTTTTTTATAATTAAAAATAGTGTTTTTGTATTTCTTTATGAAGAAAATAGATATTAATAAAAGAAGCATATGAAAAAAAACATAGAATTGATCTCTACCTCACTGCAAATATCGGTTAAATTTGCTACATTAATGCGCCTTAGCTGATACGTGCTAGAACTAATCGTCAGATTTTTTTGATTGGATTTGTGCAAAACCCTTGTACTTCAAATTTCTACCACCATAATATCGTCTGAGAAAAATTTATTTCACAAAGATTTAGAGAGTTTATATGTTGGCAAGTCTGATCGGAGGAATCTTCGGTACTAAAAACGAGCGCGAACTAAAACGTATGCGTAAAATTGTCGATAAGATCAATGCGCTCGAGCCGACGACATCTGCACTCAGCGATGCAGACTTATCTGCAAAAACTGAAGAATTCAAACAAAGATATAAGAAAGGTGAAAGCCTAGATAAATTAATGCCAGAAGCGTTTGCGGTGTGTCGTGAAGCAGCAAAACGTGTCATGGGTATGCGTCATTATGATGTGCAGCTCATTGGTGGTATTACTTTGCATGAAGGAAAAATTGCAGAAATGCGTACAGGTGAAGGTAAAACCCTGATGGGTACTTTGGCTGTATATTTAAATGCAATTAGTGAACAAGGTGTTCATGTCATCACGGTCAACGATTACTTGGCACAACGTGATGCTGAATTAAACCGTCCGCTTTATGAGTTCTTGGGTTTAAGCGTTGGTGTAATCTATTCGATGCAATCACCAATAGAGAAAGCTGAGGCATATCGTTCAGATATTACTTACGGTACCAATAATGAATTTGGTTTCGATTATCTGCGCGATAACATGGTTTTCTCTATGGCAGAGAAAAAGCAACGTGGTTTGATTTATGCGATTATCGATGAGGTCGATTCGATCTTGATCGATGAAGCACGTACACCGTTGATCATTTCTGGTCAAAGTGATGACTCATCACAGCTTTATGTTGCAATCAATAGTATTCCACCAAAGTTGCATGCTCAAAAAGAAGAAAAAGTCGCAGATGGCGGTCATTTCTGGATTGATGAAAAGCAACGTCAAGTTGAAATGACTGAAGTCGGTTATGAAACTGTTGAAGATGAATTGATTAAAATGGGTTTATTGGCTGAAGGCGAAAGCTTATATTCACCATCAAATCTAAACCTCGTTCATCACGTGTCTGCTGCAATTCGTGCACATTTCCTGTATCAACGTAATGTTCACTACATTGTACATGATGGTGAAGTAATCATTGTCGATGAGAATACTGGTCGTACTATGCCAGGTCGTCGTTGGTCTGAAGGTTTGCACCAAGCTGTTGAAGCCAAAGAAGCACTCGAAGTTCAACCTGAAAACCAAACTTTAGCAACAACCACATTCCAGAACTATTTCCGTTTATACAAAAAGCTTTCAGGTATGACAGGTACTGCTGATACTGAAGCTGCGGAAATGAAAGAAATTTATGGTTTGGATGTTGTGCTTATTCCAACCCATCGTCCGATGATTCGTAATGACCAAAACGATTTAATTTATTTAAACCGTAATGGTAAATACAATGCAATTATTGAAGAAATTCAGAAAATTCATGAAGCAGGTGTTGCACCTATCTTGATTGGTACTGCAACCATCGAGGCTTCAGAAATTTTATCTGATAAGTTACGAGATGCGGGTATTACCCACGAAGTCTTGAACGCTAAACAACATGAGCGTGAAGCAGACATTATTGCCCAAGCGGGTTCACCGCGTGCAGTGACCATTGCAACCAATATGGCAGGTCGTGGTACCGATATTTTGCTTGGTGGTAACTGGAAAGCAAAACTTGCCAAAATTGAAAACCATACTGCGGAAGATGAAGCTCGTCTTAAAGCGGAATGGGAACAAAACAATGAAATGGTGTTAAGTTCAGGTGGTTTACACATCATCGGTTCTGAACGTCATGAATCACGTCGTATTGATAACCAGTTGCGTGGTCGTTCTGGTCGTCAAGGTGACCCAGGTGTTTCACGTTTCTTCTTGTCATTAGAAGATGATTTGATGCGTATTTTCGCGGGTGATCGCGTTGTTGCAATGATGCGTGCGATGGGACTACAAGAGAATGAAGCCATTGAGCATAAAATGGTGTCGCGTTCTATTGAAAATGCACAACGCAAAGTTGAAGCACGTAACTTTGATATTCGTAAAAACTTGTTGAAATACGATGATGTAAATAACGAACAACGTAAAATTATTTACTCTCAACGTGATGAAATTTTAGAAGAAAGCTCACTTCAAGATTATATTGAAGAAATGCATCGTGAAGTCGTAAAAGGCTTAATCGAAACCTATATTCCACCTGAATCAATCCATGACCAATGGGATATTCAAGGGCTTGAAAATGCATTGAATGAAGATTTAGGTATTAATCTTCCTGTAAATCAATGGTTGGAAGAAGATCGTCGTCTAGATGAAGAAGCCTTGGTTGAACGTATTTCTGATGAGATCGTTACACGTTACCGTAATCGTCGTGAACAGATGGGTGATGATACTGCTGCGACACTTGAACGTCACTTCATGCTGGGTTCTTTAGACCGTCATTGGAAAGACCATTTGGCTGCGATGGACTATTTGCGTCAAGGGATTCACTTACGTGGTTATGCACAAAAGAACCCTGAACAAGAATATAAGAAGGAAGCCTTCAATTTATTCGTCAATATGTTGGGTGTGATTAAGTCAGACGTGGTTACTGATATTTCTCGTGTGCATATCCCAACACCTGAAGAGCTTGCTGAAATGGAAGCTCAACAACAGGCTCAAGCTGAATCTATGCGTCTTAACTTCGCACATGATGAATTGGATGGCCTAAGCGGTACAGTCAGTAATGAGATTGTTGATGCACAATTCACGGATAGTGATGAGATTGCAGCACCAGAAAGCCGTAATGCACCTTGTCCTTGTGGTTCAGGTTTGAAATACAAACAATGTCACGGCAAAATCTAATCGAGTGAATAGACCCTGAAAGTGTTACAAAAAAGCAGAACAATTGTTCTGCTTTTTTTACAAGTTATTACCATGCGTTAATTTTTATTGCAGGAAATGTGATTAAGTGGTATTAAGTTGCTCAATTGGAAAAGATCTTTGGGAAGATAATGAAAAAATTATTAAAACCTTTATTTGTTGCAACTTTAGCAGTTCCAGCATTGGCATTTGCAGATACGGCACCACAAACGACGACAGTGGAAAAAGTACAAGCTGCTACAGGCGCAGTGACAGCCCAAGCAGAAGTAAAAAATGAAACCACGACTGTAATCAGTCCACGTACTGGTATTCGTTATACTTTAGGTAATACAGGCGGACGCCCAATTATTTTAAAAACTGCGGCGATTGCAGCGGTAACACCTGCTACGGTTAATCGCGTTGTTGCTTCAAATCCAGCATTGTCAGTATCTAGTCAAGAAAAAGTAAAGCAAGCATTATTGGCTGCGGATACCACGACTGCTGTTCAACAGTAATACGTTGTTGATGTAATGAAAGCCAGTATATTTACTGGCTTTTTTATTTTATATTCAAATGAATAAGCTTTTCTTATAGTAAAAATAAATAAGCATTTTAATAAGCTCGATTTTTATAGAGAATTCTAATAAGCTGTGTTTTCATTCTAATTCATGTGGACATTTGAAAATGGCTGTTGGTGACGTGTCTATGCCGCATATGCATGTGGTACAAGGTGTAAAAATTGGCTCTGCTGAGGCGTATGTCCGTTATCCAAATCGACGAGATTTAGTTATTTTTGAATTTGCACAAGGTACCAATGTTGCGGGGGTATTTACCCAAAATGCATTTTGCGCAGCGCCAGTTCATGTGTCGAAAGCGCATTTAGCACAAGCTAATCCACGCTACTTGGTCATCAATACTGGGAATGCTAATGCAGGTACAGGAAAATTGGGTATGCAAAATGCACAATTGACCTGTTTAAAGCTTGCTGAGTTAGCGCAGGTAGAAGAATTTGAGGTATTGCCATTCTCTACAGGGGTCATTGGCGAACAACTGCCGATTGAGCGTTTAACGCAAGGTTTACAGCCTGCACTAAATAGTTTGAATGACGCTTCATGGCCGGACGCTGCGACTGGGATCATGACCACGGATACCACACCAAAAGGCGCCTCAGAACAGTTCGAGCTTGATGGTATAACGTATACAATGACTGGGATTTCTAAAGGTGCAGGCATGATTCGCCCCAATATGGCGACCATGCTGAGTTTTGTTGCAACCGATGCGCCAATTGCACGAAATCTTGTGCAAAAAATGTTAAAAATTAGCGCAGACCAATCATTTAATCGGATTACTGTGGATGGTGATACTTCTACCAATGATTCATGCATCTTTGCTGCAACCGGAATGGCTGGTGGCGTAGAAATTAGCAGTGAAGATGATGCACGTTATACTGTGGTTTTGGATGTTTTATCGCGTGTGATGAAGCGTTTGGCGCAACTGATTATTCGTGATGGGGAAGGGGCGACCAAATTCATTACTATCACGGTTGACGGTGGAAACGACACACAAGAATGCTGCGATATTGCTTATAGCATTGCCCATTCACCATTGGTTAAAACGGCAATTTTTGCGTCTGATCCAAACTGGGGGCGTATCCTTGCTGCGATTGGTTATGCTGGCGTGAAAGATTTGGATGTTGAAAAAATTCAAGTCTGGTTAGACGACGTGCAAATTTGTAAAGATGGTGGTGCTGCTGAAGACTATACCGAAGAGGCTGGTGCACGGGTAATGTCACAGACAGAAATGACCATTCATGTAAATCTTGGTCGAGGGCAGGCCAAAGATACGGTCTATACCTGTGACCTATCCTATGATTATGTGAAAATTAATGCGGACTATCGTTCTTAACTACTGATTTTTTAAGGAGCCTCATTCGTGAGGCTTTTTTATAACAAAACATTTTTCGTGGTGAATTTATGTGCGCTAAACCGTACAATCAATTCACAAGTGTATAAACGCTAGCATGATGCCAGCGACAAGGAAAGAGAAGACCTCTTATGAATGATGCGAATAATTTAATTGCCAACGAAGCAAAATCGGTTGTGCAAGCGCATTTAGATCGTTTAGGTGAACCTAAGGACAATAGTCTGAGTCCAGTGGTAAAACAGCAGAAGTTTGCGCAAATTAAAGCTGAGTTGCAAAAGAACAATGCTGTTTTGGTGGCACATTATTATTGTGATCCAGATGTACAAGAACTTGCGGAAGCGACAGGTGGTTGTGTTTCTGATTCTTTAGAAATGGCGCGTTTTGGACGTGATCATGAGGCATCTACTCTGGTGGTCGCTGGGGTTAAATTTATGGGAGAAACTTCAAAAATTCTTTCTCCTGAAAAAACAGTCCTTATGCCAACTTTGGAAGCAACCTGTTCGCTTGATCTCGGTTGTCCTGTAGATGAATTTACCGCATTTTGTGATGCGCATCCTGAGCATACTGTTGTGGTCTATGCCAATACCTCAGCAGCAGTTAAAGCACGTGCAGATTGGGTAGTAACTTCAAGTTGTGCTGTAGAGATCATTGAACACTTAGACAGTTTGGGTGAGAAAATTATTTGGGCACCAGATCAACATTTAGGCCGTTATATTCAAAAGAAAACCGGTGCTGATATGTTGCTTTGGGATGGTGCTTGTATCGTGCATGAAGAGTTTCGTGCCCGTGGTATTGAAAAGATGAAAGCGCTGTATCCGAATGCAGCTGTATTGGTGCATCCTGAGTCTCCAGAATCCGTGATTGATATTGCGGATGCGGTGGGAAGTACCTCACAACTGATCAAAGCAGCCCAAACATTACCACAAGACACTTTAATTGTGGCTACAGACCGTGGCATTTTCTATAAAATGCAACAAGCTGTGCCGCATAAGACCTTGATTGAAGCACCTACAGCAGGTGAGGGTGCAACTTGTCGTTCTTGTGCGCATTGCCCGTGGATGGCAATGAATGAATTAGATGGTATTTTGTCAGTTTTGCAAAAGGCCGATCAAGAAATATTCGTAGATGCTGCTTTGGCTGAACGTGCTAAATTACCTTTAGATCGTATGTTGAACTTTAGTGCTCAATTAAAACGATAGAAATTGTATAAAAAACATCTGAAATGTTTGATTAATATACATTTGACGTGTTTTTTTAACTTTTTTTCAAGATAGGTGTTGACGTCTTGTGGCGTCACGCCTAGAATGCACACCGTACCGCACGATGTGCGATACACAAAAGCTGAGATGAACGGAGCATAGCACAGCCTGGTAGTGCACCTGGTTTGGGACCAGGGGGTCGTAGGTTCGAATCCTACTGCTCCGACCAATTCTTCAAGGCAAGTTAATCTGTGATATTAGTATCATTGGTCATGCGCCTGTAGCTCAGTTGGATAGAGCATCCGCCTTCTAAGCGGATGGTCACAGGTTCGAATCCTGTCAGGCGCACCATATGTTGCTTGATACTATAGATCCTAAAACTTAATGTGACGGTGGATGTAGCTCAGTTGGTAGAGCCCCGGATTGTGATTCCGGTTGTCGTGGGTTCGAGCCCCATCATTCACCCCAATTCCTTAAGTTAGTTGTAAATTCGGAGCATAGCACAGCCTGGTAGTGCACCTGGTTTGGGACCAGGGGGTCGTAGGTTCGAATCCTACTGCTCCGACCATTTAAGCATTAGCTTAAATATAAATTATCCGCTTAAAGGCGGTTTTTTTATGCCTGAAATTTGTGTTTGTCAACGAAGCGTCAAATTCTATAGATCTAAAAAAAGATCTCCGTAGAGATCTTTTTTAATAAAGAGAAGATTATCAAGGAATAATAATCACCGCAACACGACGGTTTTCAGCTTTATTCTCTTCTGAATCATTTGATTTAAGTGGCTGGTCAGCCCCTTTTCCAATCACTTGGATATTTTGTGGATTAAATTTTTGCTCAATGAATATATTTGAAACATTTTGAGCACGTTCTTTGGATAATTTTAAATTGTATTCAGGATTTCCGATATTATCGGTATGACCTACAATTTTAAGCTTATCGAGATGATATTTATTTAATTGCGTGGCTAAACGAACCAATTCAGTTTGACGTTCGGTATTAATATTCGATTCATTAAAACCAAACAATAAACGTTCTGGTAGACCTAGACTCCAACCTTCATCCGTTAATACAAAACCTTCTTTCTTAAGTACACGAGCTTGTTTATAGCTCAACCCACCTAGATTCATACAACCTGTAAGTGCTAGGCAGAGTATTGCAAGAATAGAAAGTTGTACGTTTTTTAAAGTCATAAAAACCCCCTAATATTATGAATGGTAAATAAACCAATGATGCTGTAAAGATTTTGCTTTGTACATGGCTTGATCTGCTTGAGAAATTAAGTCTTCTGGGCTTGAGGCCTGGCTAGAGATAGCAATACCGATACTAAAGCTAAAAGAAATCGATTGTCCTTTATAGATTAAAGGATCGTCACAACATTTAATCAGATTTTCCGCAATAGAGATGAGGTGTTCAATTTTAGAAATGGAACGTAAAATAATTGCAAACTCATCTCCTGCAAGACGCGCGACAAAATCATCTTGGCGAATATGGCGTCTTAATCGTGAAGCCATTTCTTTTAAAACTTCATCACCGACCAAATGTCCATATTGATCATTAATAGCTTTAAAATTATTATTATCAATAAATAATAAAGCTAAATTTTCACGTTGATTGGTGTCTTCATATAAATTACATAACACTTGATAAAAATAATTACGATTAGGTAATTCGGTTAAATGATCATGTTGAACTTGATAAGAAAGTTCACTATTCTCATTTTGAAGATGGGTATGCCAAGATTGAATTTCATCTAAGAGTTGGTTGAACACACTGTTTAAGTCTTGAAATTCTTTTACATCACTTTTTGGAAACCTTAAGTTATACGCCTTTTGATTTCTTAAGAGTTGTGCAATTTGTATAATTGGTAAAAAAGAACCCATAATATGGCGATAGGTTAAGTTTACTGACCACCATACAGCAAAAACCATAAAGAGCATGCCAAACGCTAAGCCGGTAAAAATTTTAAAAATAAACATTAAAATTTCATTGGAACTTCCATATAGAACAACTTGACCAACCAGCTTTCCTTGATGTTGGACGTTTAACTTGATGGAATCTTTTAAAAAGATATGATCAAAAAAGTTTTGAATATATGAATAGTGTTCAACATTTTTTAGGCTTTCAGCAACTTTATGACCTTGATTATCATAAACCTCAATCAGGCGTACTGAATGTTGAAAGGTGTATTCATTGATAATCTGCGAAATCGCGATTCTATCTGAGAACACCAGCGCAGGTTGAACACGTTCAGACACGGTTCGACTGATTAATAATAGGTTTTGTTTCGCATAAGATTCAACGGTAAATACTGAAATCGTGACAAAAGTAGACGTACTAATAAATAAAGTGATTGCAAAGGTCGTAAATTGAGATTTACGAAACAATGTTTGTAGAGAACTCGATTTAAAAAATTTATTCATCATTATTTTAATCCGAATTCTTTGCCAGCAATAAAACACGTGGGTCAACATGTATTTTAGACTGAGCTAAACTATCAAGATTCACTTTAAAAATAGTATTTCCTGTTTTGTTGGTGGATAAGCAAAAAACGCTGCCAATTTCACATTCAGAATTACTTGAGCTAAACGATAAAATAGATGAATTTAATGATTTCCCAATAAGGGCCTGTTCGGTTTGTGCTGAAGTATTGGAAAAAAATACTGCATCACAATGACGATTTTTTAGATCGGCGGAATGTATCGCACTTATATTAAAAGGAGACTTATTTGATTTGATATAAGCAGAAAATTGGTTTGCATAAGATGCATTATCAACGACGCATAATTCTGGATTCGGAGTGTTCCATTTTGCATAACTTAATATCGACAATGTCATCATGAAAATATTATGTGACGAATTGGCTGAGGAATAGTTGCAGCAAAAGAGCAAAATTCCTAAACAGAAGCTTCTTCTATTTATAAAACGGGCCATATTCGACTTAATTTATTAAATGATAAAATTATTTCAAATAGTTTAAAGAAAAAAAACAAATATAAATAGCTTAAAATTTAAATAAAAACATGTTCTGCTTTATTAGTATGAGAAAAAATGGTGCAAAAAATAGCTAAAAATGGACTTTTTTTGCTGTTTTGGTCGAAAAAATGTCCAGTTGATAAAAAAGTTTAAAAAAAGGGGTTGTGTTGGTTAGGGAATGCTGTAGAATGCACATCCATCGGCGGTGATGTTAAATAAAAATTCTGATAAATCAGGCACTTGATTAATTTGTTAAGATTTCGAATTGAGATTTTAAGATGAGATTAGAGTTGGGTTTGTTAGAAAAAATAATTAACATTATTGATTGACTTTTTAGAGATAGAGAGTAGTATAGCCGACCTAGCTTGATGCTGACGAAGCATTGAGAAGATCATTAAGAGAATATGAAGAACAACTTGTGTGGATTTTTACTGATTGATTGATCGAAATATTATCATTGATTGATTGGTTTAAATTACTCGAAGTTTATTTGAGAGAATTTGTCAGTACATTGATGAGCCAGAATTGTGACCTTAAGTCACTAATGATTTTTAACTGAAGAGTTTGATCATGGCTCAGATTGAACGCTGGCGGCAGGCTTAACACATGCAAGTCGAGCGGGGGAGATTGCTTCGGTAATTGACCTAGCGGCGGACGGGTGAGTAATACTTAGGAATCTGCCTATTAATGGGGGACAACATCTCGAAAGGGATGCTAATACCGCATACGCCCTACGGGGGAAAGCAGGGGATCACTTGTGACCTTGCGTTAATAGATGAGCCTAAGTCGGATTAGCTAGTTGGTGGGGTAAAGGCCTACCAAGGCGACGATCTGTAGCGGGTCTGAGAGGATGATCCGCCACACTGGGACTGAGACACGGCCCAGACTCCTACGGGAGGCAGCAGTGGGGAATATTGGACAATGGGGGGAACCCTGATCCAGCCATGCCGCGTGTGTGAAGAAGGCCTTATGGTTGTAAAGCACTTTAAGCGAGGAGGAGGCTCTTCTAGTTAATACCTAGGATGAGTGGACGTTACTCGCAGAATAAGCACCGGCTAACTCTGTGCCAGCAGCCGCGGTAATACAGAGGGTGCGAGCGTTAATCGGATTTACTGGGCGTAAAGCGTGCGTAGGCGGCTTTTTAAGTCGGATGTGAAATCCCCGAGCTTAACTTGGGAATTGCATTCGATACTGGGAAGCTAGAGTATGGGAGAGGATGGTAGAATTCCAGGTGTAGCGGTGAAATGCGTAGAGATCTGGAGGAATACCGATGGCGAAGGCAGCCATCTGGCCTAATACTGACGCTGAGGTACGAAAGCATGGGGAGCAAACAGGATTAGATACCCTGGTAGTCCATGCCGTAAACGATGTCTACTAGCCGTTGGGGCCTTTGAGGCTTTAGTGGCGCAGCTAACGCGATAAGTAGACCGCCTGGGGAGTACGGTCGCAAGACTAAAACTCAAATGAATTGACGGGGGCCCGCACAAGCGGTGGAGCATGTGGTTTAATTCGATGCAACGCGAAGAACCTTACCTGGTCTTGACATAGTAAGAACTTTCCAGAGATGGATTGGTGCCTTCGGGAACTTACATACAGGTGCTGCATGGCTGTCGTCAGCTCGTGTCGTGAGATGTTGGGTTAAGTCCCGCAACGAGCGCAACCCTTTTCCTTATTTGCCAGCACTTCGGGTGGGAACTTTAAGGATACTGCCAGTGACAAACTGGAGGAAGGCGGGGACGACGTCAAGTCATCATGGCCCTTACGACCAGGGCTACACACGTGCTACAATGGTCGGTACAAAGGGTTGCTACCTAGCGATAGGATGCTAATCTCAAAAAGCCGATCGTAGTCCGGATTGGAGTCTGCAACTCGACTCCATGAAGTCGGAATCGCTAGTAATCGCGGATCAGAATGCCGCGGTGAATACGTTCCCGGGCCTTGTACACACCGCCCGTCACACCATGGGAGTTTGTTGCACCAGAAGTAGGTAGTCTAACCGTAAGGAGGACGCTTACCACGGTGTGGCCGATGACTGGGGTGAAGTCGTAACAAGGTAGCCGTAGGGGAACCTGCGGCTGGATCACCTCCTTAACGAAAGATTGACGATTGGTAAGAATCCACAACAAGTTGTTCTTCATTGATGTATCTGAGGGTCTGTAGCTCAGTTGGTTAGAGCACACGCTTGATAAGCGTGGGGTCACAAGTTCAAGTCTTGTCAGACCCACCAAGTCTACTGAACACAGAAGAGCAGATATATTAAGATCTTAAGCTGGGGACTTAGCTTAGTTGGTAGAGCGCCTGCTTTGCACGCAGGAGGTCAACGGTTCGACTCCGTTAGTCTCCACCATCACTTACATTGAACTTAAAATGTTCAAATAGACGTAAGATAAGTTAAGAAATAAGCATATAGTTGATTAGATCCTAGAGATTAACAAATGGATGGCGTAGTATACGCACCAGTTGATAATCTCTGTGATTTATCACAGTTAACTACTCGCTGACGAGGCGGTAGTGAATCATTAACAGAATATATTTGAGTTGAAATAATTGTTTAAACTCGTTTTAGTTGATGTTAGCAAGTAATTGTTAATGTTGAGTGAAATGAGCACTAGCGATAAAACTGAATCAAGCGTTTTGGTATATGAATTAAATTGAAGCTGTATGGTGATTAAGTTCACAGGCAACAAATAGAAGTGATTAAGTTCACATTGTTGATCCTCCTTGTAGGGATTAACGACTGTTTGGGGTTGTATAGTCAAGTAATTAAGTGCATGTGGTGGATGCCTTGGCAGTCAGAGGCGATGAAAGACGTAATAGCCTGCGATAAGCTTCGGGGAGGCGGCAAATATCCTGTGATCCGGAGATTTCTGAATGGGGAAACCCACTTACCATAAGGTAGGTATCGCATGATGAATACATAGTCATGCGAGGCGAACGAGGGGAAGTGAAACATCTCAGTACCCTTAGGAAAAGAAATCAATTGAGATTCCCTCAGTAGCGGCGAGCGAACGGGGATCAGCCCATTAAGTTATATGTGTTTTAGCGGAAAGCTCTGGGAAGTGCTACCGTAGAGGGTGATAGTCCCGTACACGAAAGGGCACATATAATGATGACGAGTAGGGCGAGGCACGTGAAACCTTGTCTGAATATGGGGGGACCATCCTCCAAGGCTAAATACTCCTGACTGACCGATAGTGAACCAGTACCGTGAGGGAAAGGCGAAAAGAACCCCTGTGAGGGGAGTGAAATAGATCCTGAAACCGCATGCATACAAGCAGTGGGAGCCAACTTGTTTGGTGACTGCGTACCTTTTGTATAATGGGTCAGCGACTTATATTCAGTAGCAAGGTTAACCGTATAGGGGAGCCGTAGAGAAATCGAGTCTTAATAGGGCGTTTAGTTGCTGGGTATAGACCCGAAACCGGGTGATCTATCCATGAGCAGGTTGAAGGTTGGGTAACACTAACTGGAGGACCGAACCCACTGTCGTTGAAAAGCCAGGGGATGACTTGTGGATAGGGGTGAAAGGCTAATCAAACTCGGTGATAGCTGGTTCTCCCCGAAAGCTATTTAGGTAGCGCCTCGGACGAATACCATAGGGGGTAGAGCACTGTTTCGGCTAGGGGGTCATCCCGACTTACCAAACCGATGCAAACTCCGAATACCTATGAGTACTATCCGGGAGACAGACTGCGGGTGCTAACGTCCGTAGTCAAGAGGAAAACAATCCAGACCGCCAGCTAAGGCCCCCAAATTATAGTTAAGTGGGAAACGATGTGGGAAGGCATAGACAGCTAGGAGGTTGGCTTAGAAGCAGCCACCCTTTAAAGAAAGCGTAATAGCTCACTAGTCGAGTCGGCCTGCGCGGAAGATGTAACGGGGCTAAAACTATATGCCGAAGCTGCGGATGTATACTATGTATACGTGGTAGGGGAGCGTTCTGTAAGCCGATGAAGGTGTATTGAGAAGTATGCTGGAGGTATCAGAAGTGCGAATGCTGACGTGAGTAACGACAAAACGGGTGAAAAACCCGTTCGCTGAAAGACCAAGGGTTCCAGTCCAACGTTAATCGGGGCTGGGTGAGTCGACCCCTAAGGCGAGGCCGAGAGGCGTAGTCGATGGGAAATTGGTTAATATTCCAATACTTCTGTGTAATGCGATGAGAGGACGGAGAAAGTTAAGTCAGCCTGGCGTTGGTTGTCCAGGTGAAAGGCAGTAGGCATGCATCTTAGGCAAATCCGGGGTGCTCTATGCTGAGAGCTGATAGCAAGCTAGTTTACTAGCGAAGTGGCTGATACTATGCTTCCAGGAAAAGTCTCTAAGCTTCAGTTACACAGGAATCGTACCCTAAACCGACACAGGTGGTCAGGTCGAGTAGACCAAAGCGCTTGAGAGAACTCTGCTGAAGGAACTAGGCAAAATGGTACCGTAACTTCGGGAGAAGGTACGCTGCTGACGGTGATAGGACTTGCTCCTTGAGCTATTGGCAGCCACAGAAACCAGGCCCCTGCAACTGTTTATTAAAAACATAGCACTCTGCAAACACGAAAGTGGACGTATAGGGTGTGATGCCTGCCCGGTGCTGGAAGGTTAATTGATGGGGTTAGCGTAAGCGAAGCTCTTGATCGAAGCCCCAGTAAACGGCGGCCGTAACTATAACGGTCCTAAGGTAGCGAAATTCCTTGTCGGGTAAGTTCCGACCTGCACGAATGGCATAATGATGGGGGCGCTGTCTCCAGCAGAGGCTCAGTGAAATCGAAATCGCCGTGAAGATGCGGTGTACCCGCGGCTAGACGGAAAGACCCCGTGAACCTTTACTGCAGCTTGACATTGAACTTTGATCTTACTTGTGTAGGATAGGTGGGAGGCTTTGAAGTAGTGACGCCAGTTGCTATGGAGCCATCCTTGAAATACCACCCTGGTAATATTGAGGTTCTAACTCTGTCCCGTTATCCGGGACGAGGACCATGTCTGGTGGGTAGTTTGACTGGGGCGGTCTCCTCCTAAAGAGTAACGGAGGAGTACGAAGGTGCGCTCAGCGTGGTCGGAAATCACGCGTAGAGTATAAAGGCAAAAGCGCGCTTAACTGCGAGACCCACAAGTCGAGCAGGTACGAAAGTAGGTCTTAGTGATCCGGTGGTTCTGTATGGAAGGGCCATCGCTCAACGGATAAAAGGTACTCTGGGGATAACAGGCTGATACCGCCCAAGAGTTCATATCGACGGCGGTGTTTGGCACCTCGATGTCGGCTCATCTCATCCTGGGGCTGAAGCAGGTCCCAAGGGTATGGCTGTTCGCCATTTAAAGAGGTACGCGAGCTGGGTTTAGAACGTCGTGAGACAGTTCGGTCCCTATCTACCGTGGGCGTTGGAAATTTGAGAGGATCTGCTCCTAGTACGAGAGGACCAGAGTGGACGAACCTCTGGTGTACCGGTTGTGACGCCAGTCGCATCGCCGGGTAGCTATGTTCGGAAGGGATAACCGCTGAAAGCATCTAAGCGGGAAGCCTACCTCAAGATAAGATTTCCCTAGGACTTTATGTCCTCTAAAGAGCCGTTGAAGACTACGACGTTGATAGGTTGGATGTGGAAGTGCGGTGACGCATGAAGCTGACCAATACTAATTGCTCGTGAGGCTTGACTATACAACACCCAAGCAGTTGTATATGAAGCATCATTTGATTCATAAAAGATCAAACATACTTGATTTAGTTGTAAAGCTAGTTAAACTATTCAACTCAAATGTTCTGTTTGAGCGAGGGTAAGCAAAGCAACGCTTTGCCCGAGCGCAAGATTTGGTACGAAGTAAGGCATTTAAATAAGACCCGAACAAGTCCATAACAGTTTGCTGGCGACAATAGCAAGAGTGAACCACCTGATCCCTTCCCGAACTCAGAAGTGAAACCTCTTAGCGCTGATGGTAGTGTGGGGTTACCCATGTGAGAGTAAGTCATCGCCAGCTTTTAAATCTAAAACACCCCGATCTCTAACGAGAGCGGGGTGTTTTTTTATGTGTGGTGTTTGGGATATCTGGAAGAAAAAAGTCTAAAATAGAATATTAAAAGCTCTAGCTTTAGCAGGAGCTTTTAAAAATCATTAAAAAGATTCCACCTAAACAATAAAATCATTAATCTTTAAAGTGAACAGGAATCCATTGATAGCTCTTCCCATCTGCTGAGTAAATATGTCCAATGCCCGGGAATGGTAAATGAGGTGCTGCGATGGTTTGCCCATGTTTTGCATAATCAGCAAACTGCTTTAATCGGGTTTGAACAGCTGTTTTCGGGTCAATATCATATTCTATTGCTGTTTCTGGTTTATCGAATTGTACTGTATGAGAGTGGACAATATCCCCAATAAAAACAATATCTTCACCCGTTGTTTTTAGTTTGTAACTAAAATGTCCTGGGGTATGACCAGCAGTACTGATTACTTCAAATCCGCTGATGTTGTCACCCAGTTTAAATGTTTTAAACTGTTTTTTAACTTGATAGGGTGCAAGGGCGGCTTTGATCTTTTCTACAGTTGCTAAGTAATTGGCACGTTTATCTTGTGCTATTTTTTCAGCTTGTTTTGGATTTAGCCAATAATTTGCTTCATCTTCAGAGACATAGATGGTGGCATTTGGGTAGTTTGCTATGCCATTTTTACTGACACCACAGGAATGATCAGGGTGTAAATGTGTCAGTAAAATCGTATTGACTTGTTCAGGTTGATGACCTGAAGCTTTGAGATTTTTTAATACAGAGCCTAGATGCGCACCGAAACAATCTGCAGTACCGCTATCCACCAAAACCAGTGATTTTCCTGTGTTAACTAAAAATGCATTCACCGATGTTTGCACACCTTTGGCTTGATCTGCATGATATTTCTTTAAAATTTCTTGAACCTTATCCTGTGAAATATCTTTAAATAGTGTGGGAGACATAAAGTTGGTGCCATCTAGTAAGGCTGTAATTTGTGTATTGCCCAGCTGATGTTGGTAAAACCCTGCTACTTGCGCTTGTTGTTCAATGATCGGTAATGTTTTGGTGACTTCTGCTTGTGATATTAGAGGGAATAAGCCGAATAAAAGGACTGATAATGATAGGGCAGTTTTTTTCATTGGAGTTGATCAGAATTAATTTAACGAATTATTTTTTAACATGGATTGGTTCATCACGGCGCTTTTTATATATGAAAAACAATCTACTTTTGTAAGCGAATTTTTTATTAATATACACAATGATCGAATCAGCTATGTGAGGTCATTCATTGATATCCTGACGATTTCTGGCTCTTTTCCATTCAATAAAAGTACAAATCAGCGCTGTTGGTAGTATAAGGACAAACTGGAGGTAAAGAAAAGTGAATAAAGGGGAAGGCGTGACTATAGCAATGATAAGAATAAAAGGGGCTAGCATAAAGCCTAAAAGACACCCATAGATTAAACTATAACGCCAAGAGGCTAACGCTAATTTACTTGCAAAAAAGTGATTAAATAAGAGATTGGTAATGATGGCTGGAATGCATCCTAAGAGATAACCAATTGGAGTAATCAAGATGGATGCAGCAATCATTGGAAATATAATAGATGGTGTAATGAGTCCTTTTAAAAACCGCATTGGATCATAAAAAAATAATCCGCTGTGAAATGTGATCGTGATAATAAATGTACCAATGAGTGGACCACAGAGGATAAATGCAGATATTTTTCCTTGGTTATTCTTTGACATATCCATATTGAGGCGAGCCCCTTTTTTTCCTTTTTATAATGTGAATGTAGTAAAACATTAGCATAAAAAAAGACTTCAGAAGAAGCCTTTTAGTGATTTATAATCGTCTCGGATGAGATAATCAATAATTAAGAAACTTTATCACCTGGTTTCGCACCAGATTCAGGTGAAATCACCCAAACACCATCACCATTCCCAGCAGCAAGTACCATACCATTTGAAATACCAAAACGCATTTTACGCGGCGCAAGGTTTGCAACCATAACCACCAATTTGCCAGTTAAGTCTTCAGGTTTGTAGAACTCACGGATCCCACTGAATACATTACGTGGTTCAGCTTCGCCGACATTTAGAGTCAATTGAAGCAGTTTATCAGAACCTTCTACTGTTGCTGCTTCTAAGACTTCAGCAACACGCAAGTCGATTTTGATAAAGTCATCGATCGTAATGATTTCTGCTTCACCCACTTTGGCTTCAGGCTTTTTCTCTTTGGTTTTTTCAGTTTTCTTTTCTGCTTTCGCTGGTGTTGCAGCAGCTAAAGATTCTTTTGATGCATCAACCATTGCAGCAACTGCTTTTGGATCAACACGTTGCATCAATGGCTGGAATTGAGCAATTTCATGCGCAACTAAAACCGTTTTTCCTGAAGCAAAATCAAAACTTTCAAGTTTTAAGAAGTCTTGAACTTGTGTTGCCAAAGTTGGTAGTACAGGTGCTAAGTAAACAGCCAATTGGCGGAATAGGTTGATTCCAACAGAACAGACATCATGAACTTGTTGTTCCTGACCTTCTAGTTTTGCCAAAGCCCATGGTTTTTTCTCATCAATATACTGATTTGCACGATCAGCAAGTGCCATGATTTCACGTATAGCCGTTGAAAACTCACGCGCTTCATAAGATTGAGCAATCGAAGCACCCGCATCAATGAAACTTTGAACCAGCTCAGGTTCAGCACATGTTGCAGACAAGCTATTGTTAAAATTGCTGTTAATGAATTTTGCACAACGACTGGCAATATTCACAACTTTTCCTACTAAATCTGAATTTACTTTTTGTACAAAGTCATCAAGATTCAAATCAGAATCTTCAACTTTATCAGAGAGTTTAGAAGCAAAGTAATAACGTAAATACTCAGGATTTAAGTGCTGTAAATAGGTTTCAGCTTTAATAAATGTGCCACGCGATTTTGACATTTTTTGACCATTTACAGTCAAGAAACCATTTACGAATAGACCTGTAGGGGTGCGGTAATTTGCACCTTCTAACATTGCAGGCCAGAACAACGCATGGAAATATACAATGTCTTTACCAATGAAGTGATAGACCTCATTTTTAGAATCTTTTTTCCAGTAGTCGTCAAAGCTTAATTCTGGGCGTTTCGTTTTGATGTAATTTTCAAAACTTGACATATAGCCAATCGGGGCATCAACCCAAACATAGAAATATTTATTTGGTGCATCTGGAATTTCAAAGCCGAAATAAGGTGCATCACGAGAGATATCCCAATCGTTTAAACCATTTTCAAACCATTCATCTAACTTATTGGCGATCGAAACAGGTAAACGACCTTCATCACGCGTCCATTTTTGCAAGTATTCGGCAAAGTTTGGGAGTTTAAAGAAATAATGATCTGATGATTTTTCAACAGGTGTCGCACCACTTAATGTTGAGCGTGGATTTAACAGCTCTGTTGCATTATAGGTCGTACCGCATACTTCGCATGAGTCGCCATACTGATCTTCCGCTTTACATTTTGGACAAGTCCCTTTAATGAAGCGGTCTGACAAGAACATGCTTTTTTCAGGATCAAACAACTGAGTAACAGGACGAATCGCAATATTGCCTGCCTCGCGGTTTTTAATATAGATTTCCTCAGAACGGGCTTTATTTTCATCGCTATTGGTTGAATCATAGTGATCGAAATGTACGCCAAAGCCATCAAAATCACGAATATGCTCTTTTTGCACATTGGCAATTTGTGCTTCTGGGCTAATTCCATTTGCTTCTGCACGGAGCATGATTGCTGTACCGTGTGCATCATCCGCGCAGACATAAGTCACGTCATGACCCATTGCACGCATGGCACGAACCCAGATATCTGCTTGGATGTAGCCGAGTAGGTGACCCATATGAATAGGACCATTTGCGTATGGAAGGGCGTTAGTGACTAAAATATTTCGCACGGATATAACTCTCTTTCTCAAAGTTAATGCAAGGGCATTGATTTTAGCGTAATTGCTATGAAGATGCACAACAGAATAGGTGAATTCTTTTCAAATGTAGATTTTTATGCATATTCTTATATCTGCCAATTCATTATTATAGAATGGTGTATTCGTGTATTTCCCAAGAGCAATAAATCTATGATTGATGATGAATATTTTGATGATGACCAGCCTGTAACCCGTATTCCACAAAATCAAAATAGTAAAAATCTGATTGAAAAAAATATTCTGAAACAAGCTGAACGCTATTTTGCAGATATTTCTGAAGATGAACATCAGTATCTTATTGAAACACTCAATGGGTTTGCTCAAGAAGAGCCTTATTTTGAAGTTTTAGCCAATCAATTGGATCAGCCTGTAGGGGCTAAAATTGCCAATGACGCTCTCAATCTATTGCATTTTTGGCAATTGACACATGAAGCTGAAGATATTGCTCAGTTTAATCTTTTAGATGTGATCAACAGTGCGTTTTTTCAGTCTGAGATGTTTAAAGCTTTTGATCAATTAGCACTGGGTGAGCAGAAGTCACAATACCAAGCTGTGTTAGAACAAAGCTTTAAACTCTATCAATTAAAGTTGTATGCGGGATGTATTCCATTGCTTTATGCCCAATTGGAAGGTTTGTTAACGGCTGTTTTAGTTCAAAATGGTTATTTAAAACAACAGGACACCAAGTTTATTGATGTCTATAAAATCGTTCCTGGGTTAAAAGGTCATGAGATTAAAAGTTTGTGGCATAAAGCTAAAATTGCCAATGAATTGAATCATTATTTTTTAGAGTTGGCTGCTTATAAAATGGATAGTAGTTCAACGGTGAGTATGACACGGCATAACATTCTACATGGTACGGATTTGAATCATTTTAATCAGGGTCGCAGTTTCGTATTGTTTATTTGGCTATTTGCGGCAGTCAGTTTTATGGGAAATGTCCGATCATAAAGTTCCAATCGTGATGATTCTTCACCTAAACTTCACATCCTAATCAAACACGCTACATTTTAATTTTAGAAACTAACACCAAGATCGAAGAAGGAGAAAATCATGCGGTCTTGGTATGTATTTGTTGCTTCAGCATTTGCAAGTTTAGCGGCTGTTCTCAGTTTAGTTGTGCCATTTTGTCTTTTTCTATATTTTTATCAGGGCGATTTATTTATTTCAGCTTCTGAACGAACTTCAAGCCGAGGCATGGAAGTCGTATTGTATTTAACTCCATTTTTACTGCTGGTCGGGTTTTTTAGTTACACAGTTATTTTTAAAGTATTTAACGTACCTCAAAAAATCATCGAAACAACGCAGATTATAAAATCTATAACTTGGATCTCTATCATGATGCTAAGTTTTTTATTGTTAGTTTTATGTTTAGATGGTGCTCTATCTAGTTTTATCGAGGCATTGAGTTATTTAATCTTCGTTTATTTACTGTTATTGCTCCCGTTTTGTATCGGTCTAGTTCTCGGAAATGCAGTTTACTTCATTTTATGCAGAAAATTTAATGCGCAGAATATGTTTAGAAAACAAGTACATCATTGGGTTTAAATTTGCGTTTCATGTTATGTTCGAACTTCGATATCAATAAGAAATTACCTATGCTTAAACTGATTGCTGAAGACTTTATCCAAGTGGATAAAATTGATTTAGTTTTACCTTTATATCAACAATTAGTTGAGCAAACTAAACGAGAAGCGGGCTGTATTGCCTATGATTTATATCATGATTTACGCAATACAGGGCATTTTGTATTTATTGAGGAATGGGTGGATCGAGCTGCTTTAGATGCCCATGTTCAATCCTCCCATTTTCAGGATTTAGTCCCGAAAATTGATCAACATAGAAGACAAGACGGAATTTTTACCCATATGCAGCATTATGATGAATTGTTTAAAAAATGAATATTTAGCATTCATCTTCAATCATTTTCTTAATTTTGATTGCCTTTTCAAAATGATCAAGCTGATGGGTTTTAATCCACCATTCTGCCACTTGCATTAAGGTTTCTGGGTCATCATTTTTATTGGCAAAGAATGCATAAAAAGATAAACCAACATCATCTCCCTTTTTAGCAATTTTATCATTACAGACTCGGATAATTTTTTCTTTCATTAAGTGTTGCATTCGATAAGACTCAGTGTTTGTTTTAATTCAATGATTTTCAATCAATCAGAATAGGCTATTTTATTCATTTTGAAACAAAAAAACACATCGCTACAAACTGTGTATGAATTGTTAAAGAAATGCATCTTTTTACATTTTATGGAGTTTCAGTTGTTATAACTAGGGTGAGACTTAATTAAATAGGAAGAAAATCATGACAAATTTAGACGATTTAAAAAACAAAGCTTCTGAAGTAATTGATGATGTGAAGTTAAAAGCCAAAGAAGCAAAATTAGGTGCTGAAAAGGTTGCAGATGACCTCAAACATAAAGCAAAAGAAACACTGCTTAAAGGTGAGCAAGCTGTAAATGATTTGAAGCACAAAAAAGATGATGAAAAGTAATTTGAACAATCACTGAACAGCGCCACGCTGTTCAGTGATACTTTTTACTTAAGGTTCTTTACGAATCCACTCAATTTCACGAATCTGATTATTCACTACCGTAAAAGTATAAGTTACATTCTCAATCTCATAGATATAGTTGGATACGGTAACCGTCGTTTTACCTTCTTTACGTTCATAAGTGTTCATTGAAATTGGAGATTGACCAATTCGTGTCGACATTTCCGTCAAACTATCACCTACAGAAACCAATTGTCCTGAAGATGTACGCACCGCAGTTGTAGATGTTCCAGCAAAAGCTGAACTCGAAATGATTACAGTAAAAACTAAAAATAATAGAGACTTCATAGACCTACCTTATTATTGTCAAAAATTACACAAAGTTGTTATGACCCAATCTGACTATAGCTATTTTTTATCCAGTATTTGTATGGGAATTATTAAGACAGCGTTTGTCATAGCAAACTAAATCGCAAAAACTAAAAGTTCATTCTGAACAATGAGATAAAATGATTGAATAGATTATTTTGGATGCTAAACCAACTAAATCAGTAGGATTAATAACAACATTCAAAAAGCTGAATAGAAGTTTGCTTAACCTCAGGTCAATTTACAGTTAAACTATCTGTTCTCAGTATTTATTGTATTTGCAAATTTGGAGCAAATCTATGTCGTGGCTTTCTTCGCTTAAATCAGTTTTTTCTCCTGCGCAGGAGGTGAAAGAGGAAGAAGTCCAATCTGTTTTGCAAAACTATATTTTGCCAAATTCAAATGTCTTAAAAGATCGTATTACTCAAGTGAATGTTGTAGGCCGAGTATTACAACTGACAATTAATACTTATCCAGAAGAGGCAGATCATTTACAAAAAATTCATGATGATCTCGCAGATGCATTGGAGAAGTGCGGTATTCAAGAGTTGAATCTGCATGTGATCCAACAAAAAATTCAACATGATTCGAGTTGTGGCAGTGACCAACATGGAAAAGCAGGGCATAGTTGCGCTTCAAAGCCCAAAGAGCAACATCCTAATCTTCCTCCAGTTGTCGATGCTTCTGCTAAAATGGCAAATACACAAGAAGATCCTAATAATCCACCGATTCAAAAAGCAGCACCGCAACAACGAGATATTCCGAAGCACCCTCGAATTCAAAATGTGATCCTTATATCATCGGGTAAAGGTGGGGTGGGTAAATCAACTACCACAGTAAATATCGCATTGGCTTTGCACAAACTAGGCTTAAAAGTCGGGGTTTTGGATGCTGATATCTATGGTCCAAGTATTCCAACAATGCTGGGGAATGCAGGGCAAACACCTAAAATAGAAGGTGAAAATTTTGTACCATTAGAAGCTTATGGTATGGCGGTACTTTCAATCGGTCATTTGATTGGAAAAGAAAATACACCAGTTGCTTGGCGTGGTGCAAAAGCCACAGGTGCATTGATGCAACTGTTTAATCAAGCGCTATGGCCTGATTTAGATGTTCTAGTCATCGATATGCCACCTGGTACTGGTGATATTCAATTAACCCTTGCCCAGCGTATTCCTGTAACAGGGGCTGTGATTGTGACAACACCTCAGAATGTAGCCCTGATGGATGCTGTGAAAGGAATTGAACTGTTTAATAAAGTACATATTCCAGTTATGGGTGTTGTGGAAAATATGTCGACACATATCTGTTCAAACTGTGGTCATGAAGAACAAATTTTTGGTACAGGTGGCGGCGATCAATTGTCTGAGCAATATAATATTCCGTTGTTGGGACGATTGCCTCTAAATGTTCAAATTCGTGAAAATGCTGATGCTGGTAAACCTTCTGTGATAGCAGGAGATGTTGCTGCAGAAAACTATATGGCTATTGCTGAAAAAATTGCACAAGCTTTACCTAAAGCCGAAAAAGATCCGCATAGAATTTTCTAAGAATTGATCTCTCAAGCGTCCTCTCTTTATTTTAACCATTGAATTAAGGAGAGGATGGTTGAGAATGAATCAATGAAATATTTAAACTTACTCGATAATAAGATTTTATATGCACTGCCCATTTTCAGTATCCTCAAAAATCAAATAATTAATGCTAAATATGAAGGGTATGGTACAAACGATGTTAAGTTAATTAAAGTTATTCTTAATTCAAAAATAAAATTTAAATCGCCTTCTCTTAACTATCTGTATAAAAATATAGAAAATTGATCAACTGGTATATTCATTGCTTAGGTATAATTTCTAATTTAAACCATTGAGTAGACCATGCTATTAAAAAAAATCTTATGTGCTTTAGGAATCTGTAGTTCGGTGTTCTTGGCTGCATGTAATGATAGTGATTCAGATAAAACCAATTCTAATTCAACGACACAGAAATCATTGCAACCCATCATTATTCAAGGTGCATTACCTGTAGAATCTGAGCAAATGGCCTCAAAACTAAGCAATTCTACAGTCGAAACGTTCGGTGGTTGGACGTTTTGGAAAGGAACCTATCAAGGTTATCCGGTGATTATCTCTAAAACAAGAATGGGAATGAGCAACTCTGCTGCCGCAACAGCAATTGCGATTGAACGTTATAAACCCATTGCGATTATTAACCAAGGAACATCAGGTGGACATGATCCAAATCTTAATGTCTATGATATTGTTTTAGGTCGTTACACCACCAATATTGGTGCGTTTAGAACACCTAAAAAAGTAGTTGGAGAGGGTTCAAATTCTCTTGAATGGACAGAAGCTTTTGATGTGTTGCCTACGGATGAGTCTGATCCTGAACCGATTGCAATTCGTAAATTTGAAGCAGATAAAGATCTGTTATTGGCAGCACAGCGTGCGAAAACCAATTATAGCAAGGGCCGTGTGGTTGAAGGTACTATTGGTTCAGCAGATGTTTGGAACAATGAATTGGACCGAATTGCATTTTTCCATAAAAATTATGGCACTTCTGTAGAGGAAATGGAGGCGGCATCTGTGGCACAAATTGCCAGCCAATATAAAGTACCATTCCTTGGTGTTCGTATTTTATCGAACAATATTACCAACGGGGGCGCATATGATCCAGGCACTGGAGAAGCATGCCAGCATTATGTTTTAGATGTGGTTGTTGAATATATGAAAGCTAAACAAGCCGCTTTAAAGTAATTTTTTATCAAAATAAATTGGAGTTTGCTTAGAGAGTTTTTGGCTGTTTTTTACGGCTATTCCACTTTTTAATCACGCTCCAACGCCAGTAAATACGTGTCACAATAAAGAGCAGCGATGCAAATACGAATGCTTCAATAAACAAACCTGTTGCAAGAATTTTGGCTAGGCTAAAATCAATATGCCCATGGCCAAAGTTTTTGATCCAATGAATGATTTGATGGAAAACACCGAGTAACATTTCCTTATTAATCATATGCACATGATAAATTTTGGAACCAATCCAAAAGGCAAAAATCAAAATTGGCACAATGGTTAAGGGATTCATGATCCAAGCTAAAATTAAACCAATCGGTAAATTAGCTTCAAAGAATAATACTGAAAAAATAATTAATAAGGTGTGGAATGGAATAGGCAAGATGCCCCAAAAGGTACCAATAAACATTGCCTTAGAAATTGATTTTCGATTGACATACCAAAGCTGAGGACTTAAGGCTTTATCGCCAAAAATCTTCATGAATTTCAAATTGTTGACTCGCTCTGGACTAGGGAGCCAAGACTGAAAAAAATGCTTTGCCATAAAAGTAGAAAATGCAAGAAAGGTAACTATTGTGCATCAATGTAGATAAAAACGACAACCTTTCTGACAAAAAACCTAATGAGTAAGAGAGAAATATGGATAAAGAATAGTCAATAAAACTGAAAATTTACTTAAAAAGCCCTTGATTCGTACCAAAGATAGCCTTTAACGGAACTACTTGGTATTTTACCGCTAATCAGTGTGCTATTTGGGAATAAACTTACTGATTTAAAAGGTATTCTTATTGATTTTAAAGTTTGATTTTGGACATAAAAACAGCATTTCTTCGATCAGTGACTTTGCAGTTCTTATCTGATTTTAAGTTTTCAAAGCATTGAAAATAAAATATATTTTTATTTAGGGTAATGTTCTTCAATAAGTTCTCTTACAATTAATTTTTTGCCAATTCAATTTAAAAGATTTAATCTGCGATCAATCCATTGATGAGGTCATTTAATGATTTCATGGTTTTTTATTGGCTTGGTGGTGACGATTCTTTTGACACCAGGACCAACCAATACGCTTTTAGCATCTTCTGGAATTCAAGTTGGAATTCGAAAATCTCTTGCATTAATTCCAGCGGAAGCGCTTGGCTATCTTATCTCCATTACCATTTGGGGATTAATTATTGGATCTGTGTCTAAACAGTTTCCAAGTGTACCTGTTATTCTTAAATTATTTAGCGCAGGTTATATTTTATTCCTGGCTTTAAAATTATGGCGTACAGCAAATCGAGATGAAAACTTTAATCATGCGACAATTCGGGCGCGTGAGTTATTTTTTGCAACCCTTTTAAACCCGAAAGCACTTCTCTTTGCTTCTGCAATTTTTCCAACACATGTATGGCAAAATGCGTCTGCTTATACTTCACATATGTTGGTGTTTTTATTATTAATCGTACCGATTGCATTTTTTTGGACATTTATTGGTTCTGTGATTTGCAGTAATAAAGTGACTTGGCTCAATCAGCGGAATATGCAAAGAACTGCTTCTTTAGTTTTAGTGAGTTTTACTGTACCACTGAGCTATTCAGCACTTTTAAGCCTTTAACAATCGATTATAGTTAAACTTAAGTTTGTACGTTTATTTACAGACTTGGGTTGCTCTATTTCGTCATAAACATTCCTTTCAAAAGCAATTTCAGTTAAAGTACAGCGCAGTAAATAGCACAGTTTTGGGATAGAGATAAATGGCAATTAAGTCTGATCGTTGGATTCGTGAAATGAGCGAAAAGCACGGTATGATTGAACCGTATGCAGAAAACCAAGTGCGTTATGATGAACATGGTGAAAAGCTAATTTCTTATGGCGTATCTAGCTATGGTTATGACGTACGTTGTGCACGTGAGTTTAAAGTCTTTACCAATGTTCACTCTGCCATTGTCGACCCTAAAAATTTCGATGAGCGTAGTTTTATCGACATTGAATCTGATGTTTGTATCATCCCTCCAAACTCATTTGCGTTAGCACGCACTGTTGAATATTTCCGTATTCCACGTAATGTTTTGACGATCTGCCTAGGTAAATCGACTTATGCACGTTGCGGTATCATTGTAAATGTAACGCCACTTGAACCTGAATGGGAAGGTCATGTGACATTAGAGTTTTCAAATACGACGAATTTACCTGCGCGTATTTATGCCGGTGAAGGTGTTGCTCAAATGCTGTTTTTTGAATCTGATGAAGTTTGTGAAACCTCTTATAAAGATCGTGGTGGTAAATACCAAGGTCAGGTTGGGGTAACCTTACCTAAAGCTTAAATTAAAAATGAGCTGAAAGAAGCAAGTGTAAATCACTTGCTTTTTTTATGTATATATCAACATGATAAATATGTTTAATATATTATTTTTCAATAAAAATTTTTAAATTAAATCATAATTAAACATAACCAAATGAGATTTAAATGTATTTAAAATTATTGTTTTTTATCGGAAAGTGTAAAAAAATCTCGGTATAAATTTTAATCTATGATATAAAAAGATGCTAAATATAAATGTTATTTATATCATTTTATTTTTTCAAGATTCGAAGGATAATTTAGCGTTGGTATAAAAATAAGGTCAAGCTTTGCTAAGGATGGAAGCGTACAATGTTCGAAAGAAAATATTTAAGTGTTGTATTACTAATATTGAGTGTTTTAGCAATGAGTACGACTCATGCTGCGACTTTACAGGCATTGACTGACGAACAATTGTCAGAAACGACAGGTCAAGCACTCATGAGTTTGACTTATATTGCACCAACAGATACTGCGAATTTAGAGGCTCGCCGCACAGGTGGGGATAGTACTGTTGGGTTTTATAAACTAGGTTTAGAAGCGACTGTCGAATTAAATGCAAATATCAAAAAACTTCAATTAGGTTGTGGTGGTACCAATGGAAGTGGTGCTTGTGATTTAGATTTAGATAGTGTTTCTTTTGGTTGTATTACAGGGGCAGCAGGCTATTGTATTACATCTGCAACAACAAACCCGAATCAACCTACTGGCATTGATAGTAATAATGCCATTAGTAATCAAAAGAATATGAAGGATTTTGTCTTAACAAATCCTTATTTTCAATTTGCAATTAAAAATCCTAATAGTGCCTCTACTCGAGAAGTTGTTGGTATACGTATAGGAGCAGAAAAAGCAGAAGGCCCATTATCTATCGGTAATTTAAATAGTTTTAGTGGATATTTTACAGGAAAGGCAAATTTAACAATGTTAGGTGAAACAAATGTTTCTCCTGTAACCTCAACAACCTGGAATTCAAGAGCGATATCAACACCTAGTGCTTTTCTAGGATTGGATGATGCTACAATTTTAAACCTAGGTTTAGCTTCAGTAAAATATAGTGAAATTACCGCAAATTATTCAACTGTAAGTAGAAATGGTTTAGCTGTTTCTGTCGTTGGGAACCGTGTTAGTCAAGCAAAAATAATAGGTTTGGACTTAAGTTCAGTTGTAGATGATATTATAAATGGTACTTCAACCACTTCAGCATTGGAGTTAAATACCAGTAACTCTTGTGTAAGGATTATTGGTATTTGTTCTGGATCTTTTGGTGCAAATATTGGTAATGCTTTATTACCAGTGTTAAGAGGTGGTATTTCCGATTATATTAAACAACAGTTAGCAACAGGATTAGGCACTTCTGTTTCGGGATTGAGCACTTATCAAATGCCTTATAATTTAAGTAACGTGCATCAAATAGATGTGAATTCAAATACTTTTGGTATTGCTCTATCTGCACAAAATTTACAATATCCTGATTATGCAGCAGCAGTGAGTAAAGGTTGGAGTATGTATCTTCAAGATGCTTTTACGCTTAATATTTCAGATAAAGTAAGTAATCTTGTGAGTAATATTGCTTCAAGTTCAAATGCGAAAGATGGAAATATTACTTTATTAGAACAGCCTTATCGTAATTGTTATGGTTCATTAAAATTCTGTTAATTTTTTATTGGTTTATAGTGACTTCAAAATAAAAGGACTAAGCCCTGTGCAGTACAGGACTCAGTCCTTAAAAACCCCTTAATTAATCCGTCCAACTTATAGGGGGCAGATCATTCAATGGGTTTTTTATAGTTTAAATTGTATTGCCACAGATGTCTGTCGTTCCAACTGGATAGGTGAACTGAATTTGTGTTTGAGTTGCATCAAAATCATAACTACATGCAGCCCAACTGATTATAAAAATTGAATTTATCATTAAACCGAATATCATTCTTTTCATGGTGTATTCCTTTTTGTTTTGAGATTTTACTATAAAGTTAAAATGGAATAGATTTGAAAATATCCGATAAAAAGGTTTAAAAAATTTAAATATTAAATACTTGATTTAAGTGGATTCATTTTAATTAAAATGTTTGAACTATTTTTATATCTATCTTTGATTTTTTATTTATATTTGAATTTAAAAAGTTTTTATTCTTGAAAATTTCTATAGAATTTTTTTCATGTGTTTTGATGCTATTTGGCATTTTGGTTTACTAACAAAAATTACAGTCATTTTGTCGGAAATTTAACCTATATTTAAAAACATTATGATAGATTAATCACATTATTTTTCTCTATTGAAAACTAAAATACATTTTCATAACAGTAAGAGCCTAAATTTTATGAAGTTTATCTAAGATTAGGTTTGATTATTGGAACAATAGAGTTTCACAATTTTGAACATAATCTAAGGATAAGGAGATGTTCATGCTTAAAATAAAGGCTTTGTGTGCAACACTTTTTTCATTCAGTGTTGTTGCAATATCTGCTGTATATGCACAGTCTACAACTTTAAAAAGTATGTCTGATGAGCAACTCTCTGAAACGACAGGTCAGGCTTTAATGAGTTTGACTTATGTTGCACCCACCGATTCAGCAAATATGGAAGCAAAACGAACAGGTGGAGATAAAAGTATTGGATTTTATAAATTAGGTTTAGAAGCTGAACTTGAGTTAAATGCCAATATTAAAAAATTACAGTTAGGTTGCGGTGGTGTAAATGGAGCAGGGAACTGCGATATTGATATTGATAATTTAGGTCTAAGTGGCTTAGGAAATTCTGCAACATCAAATACAGATAGTACTTCTGACCGAGCTGCCCGTGTAGGGTCAAGTGCTGTTTTAACCAACCCTTTTATTCAATTTGCCATTAAAAATCCAGGAAGCGCTTCTACACGACAAGTCGTGGGAATAAATTTAAGTTCAGAAAAAGCAGTGGGTTTGCTGACGTTTGGTACAGAAAATAGCGGTACAAAAAATGGAATTAACTCCTTAAGTGGGTATATGAAAGTCGCCGCAACTACGGGGACTGCTTTGGTCAATGGTTTTGGTTCAAGTTTAGTCTCGGGAGAAACTGCCAGAAGACAGTTGATACAGTCAGATGGTTATAATGCAATTAATGGCCAAGCATGTTGTGCTCTTTTTTTTATCCCTATTGGTTTTACGACAACCGCATATAATTTAAATTTACGAGATAAGGCAACGGGCAGTAATATTTTAAAAGGTGATTTGTCTTTACTGGAACAAGAGATTACAGGAAAACGTATCAATAGTGCGACTTTAAAAGCCAGTGCATTGGTACGAGATATTGATTTAAGTGGTAATATTATTGCAAGAGCACTTGGTGTTATTAACTTGGATAAAGAAACCAGTGGCACAATTCAAAACTTGAATGTGGATGTGACTATTAATGAAGATTTGGGTTATTTTCATAAAGCCAGTTTAAATGGAACACCCGCATCATTGTCATTGCAAGGACAAGATATTCAATGGACTGGAAATAAATCAGTTGCACAAAAAGGTTGGTGGTTAGAATTTTCCAATCCGATTGATATTGGCAAGATTGATCCAACTGATCGGGTCGATATTCCTAAAGCCACATTAAATGAAGTGATGAATCAGGTGAGTACTTATTTAAATGATAAACCAGTACAGTGTGGTAGTTTAGCCTTGGAAAATTGTCTTTTTGGGAGTGCAATCCCTCTAAAAGAAGTGGATTTGAAAGATGCGACTAGACCGAGTATGACATTAACGAACTTGCAACTAGCTAAACAGGATTTTACTCCAAACTGCTATGGCTCATTAAAGTTCTGTTAATCAAATGCTTATTATGTTTTGGCAGTAATTATGCTAAACCTTATGGCGAGTTTATTGCTTAAAAAGATTCATTTGTCGGAAATGATAGATTTTAACCAAAAAAACTTTGTCATAATTAAAAAAATTACATAGTATGAAGTGTGATAGACATAACAAAACTGTATAAACAAGGATATGTGTTTTTGTGCAGTTTGAAGTCGGAAATTAAAGAAATAAAATAAAATATGGTGCGGAGCATCGTATAACACAGGAAGGTCGTGGATGACTACACTCAATTATACGGTAAAATTTCATAAAACCGTTTTGGTGAGTTTCATTGGTTTATGTTTAAGCCAATCTTGCTTCGCACTCGAAGAAATGTCTGATGAAAAGTTAAGTGATACCACAGGCGAAGGTATTGCCTTATTGCCTAGAGACACTTATATGGTTTTTCAGGGCGCTGGAGTAAACCAAACTCAAGATACTGTGCTTACAAATCGTAATTTAGACACGGGCTATATCTATTATGTTCCTGTGGGACCATTGTCATCAATCGTTCAAGATACCAATAAAGATGGTGTTGTGAATGCCAGTGATCATTCAGTCGGCAAAGCTGATTTATATCTATATGGTTTGGCGTTGTCTAAAAATGCAAGCAATAATGCCAACCTTAGATTGGATGCTGGATCAACCAATGGCGTAGCGAACGCTGCGATTAAAAGCTGGGGAACTGCAACCAACCCATGGATATTCAATGTAAAAACAGACCTTAATGTACCTGACTTTGGTGCAGGTGCGGGTTCTGTGACATATTTAAATTTTGAAGCGCCGTTGTATGAAAATTTATATTCATTTGCTGCTGATAAGAAAACAGTGACCACCAGTGCTTTTGTCAATGATGTCGGTGGGGAAGATGCATATAACCTTAAACTTGCATTTTGGGCAGATGGTTTTGTACGCGATCAAAGTAAGGCAGACAAAGATCCAAATCAATTTAATTTAGGTGAGGGATTTAGTACCACTGCAACAGGTCGAGCGAACCGTATTCGCTTGCAAGGTATCTTTAACGGTTTTGGATTAAATGGCAGTAAAATTCAATTATTCCAAACGCTCGGTGGTGCTACAAATACGGGTGGTATGAGTGCTTTTTATAACAATACTCTAGGTTTGGCTGGTGTTATACGATTAAATAGTGGCGATGGTTCAAAATTATTGGGAACATCTACAGCAAACTCATGGACTACTCCAGCGAACTTGATGAGCCATGTTTTTAGGATTAGCACTCAAGAATGTGGAGTTGGTAACTTAAATGGTTGTACCACACCTTCAGCGCAAGACATCTTATCGACTCCAGCAATTAATGGCGGAACAGCACCGACTTTTTCAGATAAAGAAGGTATTTATATTTATAATTTGAATACCAATTTGGTGCTCGGTTCATTATATCAGCCTTTGATTCTCGGATCTGATGGAACAAACTTTAGTATAGAGCTGGCTAGGATCCCAAATAAAGAATCAATTTATAAGAAGATCTATACAGATTATACAGGGGCGGATACTTCATATACAGGCTCCACTTGTAATGTCTATAACTGCGGCACAAGTTCAATAGCGGGTTATCAAGGCAGTTCGGCAACACACAGTAGTATCAGTATAGGGACTGTTTATAGTATGGATGCAGGGAAGACTTTACTTGCAGATAAATCAGCAGGGGCTGTAGGGGTTTCATTTAATCAATTAAATAATGCCACCAGTTCAAATGCACAGAATAACTTAGGATCTGCCTTGATTGATGGAATGCTGATTCAGCATATGAAAATAACCACCAAAGGCTTATAGGATAGGAAGAAATATAATGAAAAAAACAGTACTTCTTATTTTAACCAGTTTGGTGAGTTTTCATTTGGCTGCGATGGAGGCTTTAACTGATTCTGACATGCAGCAAGTCGAAGGGCAAGCAGGTGCCGATTTATCTTTAAAATTGGTACTGAATCAAATTAATGCAAGTGATTCATATTACACCACAAATAATGCTTATAAGTTCGATAATGGTACTGGCGGTATTTGTGAGAAATTACAATTTTGCCATTTGGCATTGTCTGTCAATAATCGCTATGTTGATGCAAATGGGTTAGCCAGTAGTACTGAAGGGAATAAACTTTGGGTGGTCTTTAAAGGTGTACAAGGGACAATTAATATTCAGAAATTAGGTTTGGATGGTGTTGATTTGGTCTATAAAAATACCACTGCTATGCAGATGATCAAGCCCGCAATTCAGTTATCTTTTGATGCGAATCAACCGATTCAAATTCGTAATTTTGGCTTCAACTCTCTTTCTATCGAAAAAGATGATTTCACCAGTAAGACCAATCCAGATGGAACAGTTACAGAAAATTCATCGGGTGCAACGGAAGGCCAGTATGGTTATTTAAAAGCCAATAAATATGTAGCAAAACCTCAAACAACGGGTGCTAATGGCTCAACGGCAAATAATTATGATGTCGGTCGAGAAACAGGCTTTATGGGTGTACAAATGAACGGTAATCTTGTGCTGCAGGGCAAGCTGATGATGTTTAGTTGTGATTCTACAATGAATAAGCGTTGCTAAAATAAATCTGAGGGTTTAGGGATGAACATTAAAAAACAACAACATGGAAAAAGATTTATTTTAAATACATTGGCTTTGAGTTTGTTGGCTATACATGCACCTGTTTATGCATTACAAGCTTTAGATGATAGCGATTTAAGAAACGTAAATGGCCAGGATGGCGTACATATAGAGGCAAGCTTAAAAGAAGCCAATATTAAAACATTATACTGGACAGATCAGGCGGGTCGCGCAGAAGCAGATGCAACCAGTCAAGCGCTCGTTGCAACAGCAGATACAGTTAAAATACAACAGAGCAATACTTCTACAGATCCATTAAAAGCAGATATCAAGCTTAATATGGGAACTGTTGCGGGCAAAACTGGAGTGAATTTAGATTTATCACTCTCTCCTATGCTGATGACCGTCGATTCATTTCGTGTTTGTGATAGTGATCCAAGCGGAGCACGCTGTAGTGCAAAGTTGGGTAATTTAGCGGTACAAACGGCTTCAAATACCAGTATTGGATTAAAAACAAGCAATGGTCTTTTAAGTAAAATAGATCAAGTTGAGCTAACTTTAGGGCTTCAAAATGCCAACATTTATTTAGGCCAAAGCAGTGCCACAAATCAATTAAACCAACTGATTTTAAAGAATTTTAACTTTAACTTTAAAGGAAAAGGTTTTGCGTTTATCGATGCAGCTGAAGGCTTTAAATTACAAACGAATTCTGGAAGTAATATTGCGGGTGCAAATCAGGCACCAGATACGAACTATGGTTATGTGGATTTAACCCGTGTGGTTGATCCAGCTTCATTAAAGGCGGGTTTTATAAACACAGGCAGTTATGGAAATGGGACTTCCACAACCAATGCGGGTTTAAATCTTGAAATTATGGTGAATAATAAAGGCATCAATCCTACATCGCTTTATGATGTCGATAGCTATAATACGCCAACTGGTGCTAAAGGGCTGATTCGCGTAGGTGCCAGTGGGCGTATGGTGAATGGTTCATTGCAATTTCGTGGTGTACAGAATGCCAGTAGTTTAATTGGTTCTGCTGTTAATTCGAGTGGTGCAGACACTGGAAAAGATATTGTTGGTGGTTCAGGTATCGCATTTCGTATGAAGACGGATTTCACCAAAGAAGGTGACACCATGCTTGCTGGTGGTGGCGATGCAACAACTTTGGAAATTGGTGGTGCTGGATTAAATAGTTACGGTTTTGAGTTTGGTAATTTAACCGGTTTACAAAAGGGAACGCGTGCTTCTTTTGACACAGGAAATGTTTTTTTAAATCTTACCGACTCTAAGCAAGTTACGATACCGGTAAACACAACCTTCCAAAATTCAAGTTTTGGTAATGGTCAGGCTTTAACCAATTTAAGTGATTATAAACAAGATATTTATACGACCCTATCAGCGGGTAATCGCCCTTATGCTGTGGTCGCTTCAATTCGTGGTGGGGAGTTCCAAGCCATCTCTAGACGAGGGCGATTTACCACTGCCGCTGGTGTGGCTGCTGGTAATTTATTTACCGAGAGTGGTTTAAATAATCAGTGGGGGTTGGCTTTACCTTTTTATAACTTAAATGCCAATTTAGCCATGTATGGCACAACAGTTGATGCTGATAAAGCTTATTACTATTCAGCAGATGGTACGAAAAGCAGTGTTGCAGCTACAGCGGGTACACAAACCTCTAGACTCGGTTTTTCTTTAGGTTTAAGTACAGAGGGTGTGGATAAAAGTGGTACAACTAAGCTTGGCAATAAAACAACCTCGATTTTGGTGATTGATGGTGGTCAGGTAAAAAATGATGCAGGTGTTCCGATTGCCGGTACCTCTAAAGACTATTATTTAGGTTTAAGAAACATCGATATGTTGCTGAAAGGCAATGGTAGTATCGGGGTGGAAAACGGAAGTTTAAATTTAAGTTTAAAAAATATGTTGGTGGTGATGGCGGCTGAAGTTGCGGCAGGTTATCTACCTGGAACAACCTATGCATCATGTGCAGGTGGTATTGCAACAGCAAGCGTTGCTTGTGGCAACAAAGGAGCATCTGATTCCAATAATTTCGCCAAAAGTGATGATGTGTTGTTTGGTCTAAAACTTCGCTTTGGTGGGGATATGGATTTGTCACTTATTCCAAATAGTGAAATGAAAGCGGATGGTACAGGTAATCGTTTAACTGTGGTCGGTGATTTAAAATTAGCAGCTACAAATAACACCATCCAGATTAGTGATCCTGTCAATGGTTCTATACTTGGTTTAGATAACTTGACGGGTGATATTCGCTTTAACAATGCTATTGTGCTCAGTAAAAACTCAACGAGTGGGACTGGTCAGGTTGGATTTAATGCAAGTTTACAATTTAATCCAACACAGTCAGTCGGCGGTGTATTTAGAGCGAGAGATTTAAACTTCTATCCTCCATCTATGAATGGCGCTTTAGTTTCGGGTGCACGCTTAGGTGAAATTGCGTTGACAGGAGGTCGGTTGACCAGTGAATTTAACATTGTTCCTCGGAATTAATGCGTTATTGGTCGGCTAGTGCTTTTATCGTACAGAATTTCTGATTAGACTGTGATGTGGTAGGCAGTATATAAATTTTCCTAAGGATTAGGATAATGAAAAAAAATAGAAACCTAGGATGTATATCATTATTGATACTGAGTCCAATTGCGCTGGCAATGGAACCTATGGATGATCAAAGTCTTTCCCAAACAACGGGGCAAGATGGGATAAATGTTGGTATAAATTTGAGTAAAGTTCAACTCAATCAAATTTCAATTATTGATCGTGACGGGTTAGGCTCAACTGTGAGTGATGCAAATAAAGCATCGCTGGTTCTTGCTGGTAAAAGTGCTGGTGCGGTTGCTGACCAAACTGTTGATATCACTTTTCTAGGCGCTTCAAATACCCCAACGATGAACATAGTCATGGATACCGATGGGGGCGCTACAGGTGGAGCAAGTGGTAAACCTTTTGCCAATATCGGAATGAGCTTTGCAAGTAATATTACCGGGATTAAAGTTTCACCATTTGCGCTTTACTTGGCTGGAGCGAGTTCATCTTCAGGGCCTGCTGGATATCAATCTATTTTTACAGGTACCAGTGAAAAATCCGATGTCATTAAATTTTTAAAACTGAATGATGGTTTTGATATCAACTTTGCTGCTGCCAAACCCACCATTAATTTACAGTTAGGTAATGCACCTCAAGGGCGTATGATTGCTTTTGGTGGCGCAATTCAATCGATTTGTGGTACGGGATCAGGCTGTGCTATTGCACTTTTATCTGATGATAGCGATATTGGTGCAAATTTTAACTTCCAATTAACTGGAACAGATAAGGTCAATGGTTTTTCATTAAACGGTTTCTATGCTGGCGTTGAACCAACAGGTTTTGTCTTTGGTAATACGGGTGAATCGAGTAAGTTTGATCTGGGTATCAATCAGATGATTATGGGAACGAGTGGGGCAAATGCGGCAGGGACTTTTAATGGTCTGCAAAATGGCTCGATGGGGAACTTTGGGGCAATCGGAACATCAGTTACAGATTTAAAAGTCAAAATTAATGGTCTGTAATGCTGGTCTATAAAATACCAAAGCATAAAAAACCCTATAAGTTGTGTGACTTATAGGGTTTAGTTTATTTCAGGGCTTTTTTAATGCGATTGAAAAGTTACTTCACTAATTTAGCCAATAACTCATCTTTGCTTAAATTTACAGATTCGGCATCTCTACGCCCTTTGTATTCAAAAGTACCTGCATCTAAGCCTTTTTCACCAATGACAATACGGTGAGGAATACCTGTTAATTCCAAGTCAGAGAATTTAACACCAGGACGCTCATTACGATCATCCAGTAATACATCATAACCTGCGGCTTGTAATTCAGCATAAAGTGCTTCAGCTGCTTCAAGCGTACGTGGAGATTTTTGCGCATTCATTGGCACAATTGCAACTTCGAAAGGGGCAATTGCAGATGGCCAAATAATACCTTTCTCATCAAAGTTTTGTTCGATCGCGGAAGCAACTACACGGGTTACACCAATTCCATAACAGCCCATTGTCACCACTAATGGTTTGCCGTCATCACCCAAAACTTTACAGCCGAGTGCTTCTGAGTATTTGGTACCCAATTGGAAAATATGACCGACTTCAATACCACGTTTAATTAAAATCGTGCCTTGACCATCTGGAGATGGGTCACCTTCAACCACATTACGTAAGTCAAAAACTTCTGTAAATGTTGCATCACGGTCCCAGTTGATACCAGTGGCATGCTTATCTACTTCATTGGCACCCGCAACAAAATCTGAAAGCACAGAGGCTGCACGGTCAACAATCACAGTTAAGCCTTTCTCAACCAGTCCTTGTGGTCCGCAGAATCCTGCAGTTAAACCAAGAGCATTGAGTTGAACATCTGTTGCAAATGTTAAAGGTGCTGCAATCAGTGGATGCTTTTCAGCTTTAATTTCATTGAGCTCATGGTCGCCACGCAGGAATAACGCGATTACAGGAATATGACCCTTTTCATCAGCAATACCTTGTACAAGTAAGGCTTTTACCGATTGCGCTGGATCTGTATTTAAAAATGCAGAAACATCAGCAATGGTTTTTTGATTTGGTGTGTCTACAATTTTTAGATCTTGGCTAGGTGCTGCACGCTCACCAGTCAATACTGCTTCAGCCATTTCAACATTGGCTGCATAGTCAGATTCGGTTGAGAAAGCGATATCGTCTTCACCACTTGATGCAAGTACGTGAAACTCATGTGAACCTGAACCACCAATCGATCCTGTATCTGCTTGAACAGGGCGGAAATTTAAACCTAAGCGGGTGAAAATTCGGCAATAGGTGTCGTACATAACATCATAAGTTTCTTGTAATGACGCTTGATCGACATGAAAAGAATAAGCATCTTTCATAATAAATTCACGCGAACGCATCACACCGAAACGTGGACGAATTTCATCACGGAACTTAGTTTGAATTTGATAAAAATTCATTGGAAGTTGTTTATAACTTTTTAATTCATTGCGAGCCAAATCCGTAATGACTTCTTCATGTGTCGGACCAAGAACAAAGTCATTGCTATGGCGGTCTTTAAAACGCAACAGTTCTGGACCGTATTGTACATAACGACCAGATTCTTCCCATAGTGAAGCCGGCTGCGTCACGGGCATTAATGTTTCCAAAGAACCTGCACGATTCATTTCCTCACGAACAATCGCTTCAACTTTATTGAGCACACGTACACCCATCGGCAACCAAGTGTATAAACCTGAAGCCAATTTACGGATCATCCCAGCACGTAACATGAGCTGATGTGAAATGACTTCAGCATCGTTTGGGGTTTCTCTTAACGTTGCAAATAAAAAGCGACTCGCGCGCATGGAAACTGTCCTAAAATTTTTAGATTTAAAGGAATGATTATACGATAAAAAAATACGATAAAAAAATAAGCTGAACATTTTTAATGATTGTTTAAATTGAAAACTTTATATTCTTATACTGACGATACGATCAGAGCTCGGTTTTAACTTGAAATTAGCCGATATCGTGAAAGGTTGTTTAAATCATTTATATTGTTTTGTTAAGTTCTTATCAATAATAGAGCCAAGGAATTCCGAATTAAAAGGTGATTATTCAAGTTTTTTAAGGCGGTTAATAATATCATCATAGTAGGTTTGTGTCTTGCGGTAGTTGTCTTGTAGGCTTCCAATATAATTCTTAGTTTTATCTATGTTTTCAGAATTGTATTTGATCCGATCTTTGAGTGTAACAGGAACAGAGTTACCTTTGCGGTAGTATTCCATTTCTTGTCTTTTAAGTATAATACGATCACTTTGAAGTTGTTTAAGTGTTTGGTTTTGTAGTGTTATTTGTTGTTTTATATTGCTTAGAAGTTCATTTCTTTTGTTGACAGCGACAGATGAGTTGCCATAGGCACGCTTTAATCGCGCATCTTGTTCTAATTTACGCATTTCAGATGCGCGTGACGTCGATTGTTGTAAATCTTTTTCGACATTATAAGCATGATTACGTTTGATCACTTGCATGTTGCGATCAAGCGCTTCATAACCATTTTTTATGTGTGCTGGTGTAACCGAGGAGCTGATATTGGCCACCCCATTTTTATCATAATATCGATACCATACCGCTTTAGCCTGAGGCGTATCAGCATAGACCGATAAAGTACAGATGAGTAAGCTGACTGAAAGGGCGGTATTGCATATTTTTTTTGTTTTTGACGCTATATTTTGGTAATAGATTATTCTATCCATTTAAAGTCTACCATCCCCAAAAAATCAATGTAAGTTATATGATTTTGAAACTATCTTTGCTCATTTTATGTGGTTACAAAATTTTAATAAACAATTAACTTCTAAAAAAAAGCAGAATATTTTTTTTTATGTGAGCTTTACTGTGTTTTACTGTTTGAAGTGAGATTTCCGACAAGAAATGTTCATTGATAAAGTGAGTTAATATATGTTAAAAAAACATGATTAATTGTAAAAATAAATCTGTACAGCACAATTCATTCCAAGCTTACGGAAAGGGGCATTAAATGGACGATAAATTTCAAAATCTAAAAGTCATGGTGATCGATGATTCTAAAACCATTCGTCGTACTGCTGAAACATTATTACAAAGAGAAGGTTGTGAAGTTGTCACTGCTGTAGACGGTTTTGAAGCCTTATCTAAAATTGCTGAAGCAAATCCAGATATTGTTTTTGTCGATATTATGATGCCTCGTCTGGATGGCTATCAAACCTGCGCTTTGATTAAAAACTCCCAAAATTATCAAAATATTCCAGTCATCATGTTATCCAGTAAAGATGGCTTATTTGATCAAGCAAAAGGTCGTGTTGTCGGTTCAGATGAATATTTAACAAAACCATTTAGTAAAGATGAACTATTAAATGCTATTCGCAATCATGTGACTGCTTAAATGAACGGTTAATTTGGGGGAAATAATGACAAAAATTTTAATAGTTGATGATTCACCAACAGAAATGTTTAGATTTAAAGAAATTCTAGCTAAGCATGGATTTGAAGTGATTGAAGCAACCAATGGTGCAGATGGTATTACACTGGCGCAAGCTGAATTGCCAGATCTTGTGTTGATGGATGTTGTTATGCCTGGTGTAAATGGTTTCCAAGCGACTCGTCAGATCGCACGTGGTGCAGCCACCAAGCATATTCCAATTGTGATTGTAAGTACTAAAGATCAAGAAACCGACCGCGTTTGGGGAAAACGTCAAGGGGCTTGTGACTACTTAACCAAACCGATTGATGAGAATCAGCTGATCAGTACGATTAAGCAACATCTACAAGCAGGATAATGTATGGCAGCAAATGGATTTATCGAATTACTTCGATTGTCTAAGCGAGGAAATAAAAATTACGCTGACAATGAAAATGAAGTAAACCGATGGTCAGGCATTGCATTTGAAATGATGGGGCAATATTTTGTTGCGCCTTTGGGTGAGGTTTCAGAAGTTATTTATCCGCCAAAATACACACCCGTTCCCAATGTTCAGGGATGGGTGAGAGGTTTAGCGAATATTCGCGGACGGTTATTGTCAGTTTCTGATTTGGCTTTTTATTTAACGGGGCAAAGAAGCCAATTTCTACCTACTCAAAAAGTCTTATGTATTAGTCATAATGACCACTATGTTGGTCTGATCGTAGATCAGGTTTTGGGGATTCAACATTTTAATAAAAAAGGCTTTTTTTCTAAAAACAATCAATTAGAAGAAAACCTTCAAACCTATTGTCAGGGATATTTTCAGCAGCATAATCAGGCTTGGAATATATTCTTGTTTAGTCGTTTGTTAAATGATCCTCAATACATGAATGCATCAGAAAAATTTATAAACTAGCTTTGACGCCTAATGAGAGTTAAGCGAATCGGGAGAAGCTGAATGGGCTTTAAACTAAAGAAGAAAAATACAGGGGATACTGCTCAAAAAAGTAGTTCAGGCGTATTAACCAAAACCAAATCAAAAATTGATGAATTTGCTAAGTTGTTTGGGGAAAGCGACAAATCAAAGCCATTTATTCAAATGGCAATTGCCAGCATCATCGTTGCGATTATTTTGCTTTTGGTTCTATTCTATACAGTTCCTCGAAATAACGACTTAACTCGTAGCTTGGGTGAATTAAAACTTTTATCACAGACCTTATCACGTCAAGCAACTGAAGCCACCGCATCGGGTTCGAAAGACTCAATTGATGCTTTAGTTGCATCGCAAAAGAAATTTAAAGAAAACTTAGATGTCGTCAAAGATATTCATGCGTCTTCAAAACAAGTGGAAGGCGTTGAAAAAACTTGGAAACAAGTTTCTGCTGATATCGACATGATTGCCACACACCAAAAAATCATTAACCAATTATATGACACTAACATTGCTGTTGCGGATGTGATCCCAGGCATGCAGGCGGAATATAACGCAATGGTTGACCAAATGGCACGTGACAACATGTCAAGTACTCAGGTTGTTATCGCGAAAAACCAAGTATTCCTTGCAGAACGTATTTTACGTTCTATTGGTTCAGTATTAAGTGGTTCGGATAATACCCGTGCTTCAGCAGACGACTTTAATGCGGATACTGAAACATTTGGTACGTATTTAAATGCGCAACTCAATGGGAGTGCCGATTTAGGTGTAACACGTATTGATAAACCTGAACTACGTGAGTCTTTAGAAAGTATTAAAGCGGATTACAATGAAATTGTGCAATTGGCATCAACTTCTGTACTAAAGAACTCTGATCAGATTTTTAAAGTACGTCAGGCATCGTCAGACATCTTTGCGCAATCGGATAATTTATTAAAAGGTTTGGATCGACTTTCGGTAAATACTGGTGTGGGTACGATTTTACCTGCATTGATTTTACTTCTTGCTCTCGGCGCATTCTTATTTGCTGTATTTAAACTTCTTGGTTTACGTAGTGAGTCAGATAAAGTTCGTGTAACACGTTTACAAGACGAGTATGACCGTAACCAGAATGCGATTTTACGTTTACTTGATGAAATTGCCGATTTGGCAGATGGTGATTTAAGTTCGTATGCAACGGTATCGGAAGACTTCACTGGTGCAATTGCCGATTCGATTAACTTTGCGATTGACCAATTACGTGACCTAGTATCACGAATTAATGACACTTCTCAAGAAGTTGCACAATATACGCAGAATACCCAACAGATTACTAACCAGTTGGCTGAAGCTTCTGAGCATCAGGCGCAAGAGATTGCAGGGGCATCAACAGCGATTAATGAAATTGCACAGTCGATTGACCACGTATCTGCAAATGCTGCTGAATCAGCAGAGGTAGCACAGCGTTCCGTACAAATTGCATCAAATGGTGCAGATGTAGTAAACCGTTCAATCGAAGGTATGGATACAATTCGTGAGCAGATTCAAGAAACTTCTAAGCGTATTAAACGTTTAGGTGAGTCTTCTCAAGAGATTGGTAACATCGTATCGCTGATTAATGATATTGCCGACCAAACCAACATCTTGGCATTAAACGCAGCAATTCAGGCATCTATGGCCGGTGAAGCGGGTCGTGGTTTCGCCGTGGTTGCGGACGAGGTACAGCGTCTTGCTGAACGTTCAGCATCTGCAACCAAACAGATTGAAACACTGGTTAAAACCATTCAGACCGATACCAACGAAGCCGTAATTTCAATGGAACAAACCACCTCGGAAGTTGTGCGTGGTGCGAATCTTGCAAAAGATGCGGGTGTTGCCTTGGGTGAGATTCAAACAGTATCAAGTAACTTGGCTGGTTTGATTGAAAGTATTTCTGAGTCGGCGAAATTGCAGTCTGCTTCAGCAGGTCATATTGCAAATACGATGAATGTCGTACAAGAAATTACTTCACAAACCACTGGTGCAACATTTGATACAGCCCGTTCGGTTTCTGAATTGGCAAGTATGGCGGATTCATTACGTCAATCAGTTTCAGACTTTAAACTGCCTGACTAAAACGATTGATACTTTATATATGTGCAATATCGACTGTAACAAGTGGCTATTGCACAGAATGGAACGCCTTCTAAAGCCATTCAGCTTGACTGTATTTTGAAAGGTTTTAGTCCCAAAGACGGGAACTAACATAGAAGCCTGAGCTATGAAAGAAATATTAAAACATTTAGTGGAACACGTTACTTTACCTGAAGATGCGTATCTTGGTCAGGATGAGGAAATTTTAGAAATTTTTGTAGAAGAACTTGAAGAAATTTTTGAACAGCTACAAACCTCTCTTGATCGATGGCAACTCGAAGAGTTTAAAGATACCGAATTGGTCAATATTCGCCGTTATTTTCATACGCTTAAGGGGTCTGGGCGTATGGTGGGGGCTAAACGTTCTGGTGAACTTGCTTGGACTGTTGAAGATACATTAAATCGTATTATTACGAAAAATCTGGAACTTACTTCCGAGATTCAACACTATGTACGTGCAGTATTTAATATTTATAAGTTCAAACTCTACTCAGAGTTTTTAAATCGAAAACCGCATCATTTAGATTTAGCACCTTTGGTGTATTTGGGGCAGCAGCTACAACAGAAACAAAGCTTAGAACCTGCTTTAGACGAGTTATTGGCATTATCAAATACACTGGATAATGAAAATGTCATTACTGGTTTGGAGATTGGTGAAGATACTGCAACAGTAGCAGTAACCTCAGTGACCACTCCGCATGTGGTTGATCTCGTTGCAGATAGCTCTACAGATATGACTGAAGAAGAAGTGGCAGTTGAATCGACTGTTGCAGATGATAGTTTAACCTCTGAAACCTTGGAAATCTTTGTTGAAGAGTCAGAGGAGCATCTGGCGGCAATTAAAGAATTTTTGCACTTAGAAGAACATACGCCTGATCAATATAATCGCTTGATTCGTGCCTTGCATACTTTGCGTGGCAGTTCTTCAATGGCGCATGTCAATGAGGTCTTTGAAGCAAGTGGTAAGGTCGAGCATTTATTTAAAGTATTGGTTCAAGAAGATACCGAGTCCTCAAAAAATGAAAATGCGCTACTGACTTACTATGCTGAATTTGTCAGTGATTATCTCTATGTTTTAAAGCTGAAAGGTAATCAAGCTGTTGAGCTACAAACCATTTATCAAAAATTTAATGATGCTTGGGAACGCTACGATTTCCAACATCAATATCAACATTCGCAAACGGGTTTAGTCACACAATTGGTTGATCTTGAGATCGATCTATTGCTTGATGCCGAGTTTGAGTTTGATAAGCGTGCCCAAGTTGAATATCCAGCATATTTCCAACAACTGGCTCAACAAGCGCAGATGTTGATAGATCATACCAATAATCGTGCTGCACAAGGCATTCATGATTTTAGTCTTGCTTTAAAAGATGGTTATGAACAAGTTATTCGCAAGCCAGATTTATTAAATACTGATTATGCTTTTGAAATGTTTTCTAAGGCCCATCAGGAATTTATTCATTTATTCGATACTTTGGCATCAGGACAAAGAGTCAGCCTAAATGAATCAACACAAGCGATTTTGGCTGAGTTACATGACTATTTACACCAAGAAATAGACACTGGTGTTGCTGGTCAAATTGTTGAAACAAAGACTGCGCTAGATACTGAACAGCAGCCAGATACAGTCTCAATGGCAGCGAACCCTGTTGAATCAGTAGGGAACTATGTACTGACGCAAATTAATCTGGATAAACAGAATATTGACTCAGAACATAGTCAACGTGAATTTGATGCTGATGTTCTCGACATTTTTATTGAAGAAGCCGACGAATTGTTGGTTGGAATGGACCATGACTTAAATACGTGGTCAAGCCATCCTGATGATACAACCGCATTAAACAATTTGATGCGTTATTTGCATACCTTAAAAGGTGGTGCAAATATGGTGCAAGCCACCCATATTGGTTTGATTGCGCATGAGTTGGAAACCATTTATGAACGCGTGATTAAAAGTCAACTCAAAGCAGAACCACACATTATTCAAGCGATTCGTTTAATTCAAGATGATGTGGCAGACCGTATTCAATTGATTCGCGAAAAATCAATTGATTATCCAGCTACTCATATTCTCAGTGTTTTACACAATATTGATCAGCAAGGTCCGATTGAAGCTGTTCAAGCATCAACTGCGGTTGAGCCACAATTTAGTCATGATGCAGTAGATTTGCATGAACTTGAATATGTTGCAGATGATATCGTTTTAGCGATTGATCAAACTCCAGAACTGCTTGAAACTGAACCGTTGGATCAAGATCAACAACCTGCAATTGATGATGCTCAATTATTTATAGATGCAAATCAAGATGCAGGTTTAGATCCTGTTGAAGTTGTTGCTCGAGAAACCTTTATTGAAGAAGCACGAGAGCTGATTGATGATGGTTTGAGCATTTTATCTCAATGGTTTGATCAGCGTAGCAACCGTAGTTTCCTACTCCAATTACAACGTATTGCACACAGCTTGAAAGGCGGTGCAAAAATGGTGAAATTGGAAGAAGTGGCTGATATTGCATATGAATTAGAAAATGCATTTGAGCAATTTGGTTTACATAATTTTAACTCGAATGTTTATGATGGTTTATTGGAAAAAACCTTTCATTGGCTAGATGCTGCAATCTTTAAACATCACTATGATAATTTTGAAGGTTTAAAATCGAGCTTACATAGTATTGAATATGTTGATGTATCCGCACAGCTTCCAGAAAAACTATCTCGAACAAACTTAATCTTTGAGCAATCGATCAGTGAGTTTGTTCAGGGGGATGGTACAGAGCCACCGTCAATGTTGGGTGAATGGGATCTTTCACAAAAAACTGAATCCAACAATGAGATGATTCGTATCTCTGCAGATTTGGTTGAAAAAATGATTGACCTTTCTGGTGAAAACGCGATCAACCGTTCACGTATTGAGATGGATTTGGGCCAGTTAGGGAATACCCTGACTGATATGGAGTTGGCTATTCAACGTTTGGCGGATCAGCTACGCCGTATGGAAGGCGAGTTAGAAAGCCAAATCATTGCAAAACATGGCGATTTAAGCGCTCGTTATGCTGATTTTGACCCTTTAGAAATGGACCAATATTCATCTCTAAACCAGTTATCAAAATCGTTGGCTGAATCTGCATCTGACTTGGTTGATTTTAAAACCACGTTGGCTGAAAAGATTCGTGATACTGAAGGTTTATTACTTCAGCAATCTCGTATTCAAGCTGAAATTCAGGAAAGCTTGATGCGTACTCGTCTGGTACCATTCTCAAGACTGTTACCTCGATTACAGCGCTTGGTTCGCCAGACCTCTTCAACCGTGAATAAACCCACTGAACTTTTAGTCAATAATACTGAAGGGGAGTTGGATCGTAATATTCTGGAAAAATTAGTTTCACCGTTAGAGCATATGTTGCGTAATGCGATTGACCACGGGATTGAAGATGCGGAACAGCGTCAGAAGTCGGGCAAAGCGTTGACTGGTCGAATTGATTTGAATATTAGTCGTCAAGGTACGGATGTACTTGTCTCGTTTAAAGATGATGGTAAAGGAATTGATCCAAAAGTTATTCGTGATAAAGCAATCGAAAAAGGTTTAATCAAAACGGATCAACAGTTAGAGCCTGAGGAAATCCTACAGTTTATTTTCCATCCTGGTTTTAGTACAGCACAGCAAGTGACACAAATCTCTGGTCGTGGTGTTGGCTTGGATGTTGTGCAAAGTGAAATTAAATCACTTGGTGGACAAGTGAGTGTCAGTTCTGAGTTGGGGCATGGTTCAACCTTTACGATTACCGTACCTACAACAGTTGCGGTCAGCGATGCCTTGATGGTGAAAGTCGGTGATCAGCAATTTGCAGTCCCATTATCGCAAATTGATCGTATTGTTCGAATTTCACCAGCCGCTTTGGAAGAATATTTTGAAACTCAAAATGACTATTTTGATATCGATTTCCAAAGCTATAAGCTACGTTATTTGGGTGAGTTTACCTCGAATCAAGTCACTCCACGGTTACATGGGCTTGCACATTCATTACCAGTGTTGTTGATCAAGGGAAGCTTGGGGCAATCGATTGCCATTCTGGTTGATCAGTTAATTGGTTCGCGTTCACAAATTGTGGTTAAACCGATTGGTAAGCAGTTTGCTACCATCAATGCAATTGCGGGTGCAACTATTCTGGGTGATGGTCAGGTGTGTTTGATTCTGGATGGGCAAAATATTGCACGACAAGTTCAAGCATCTACTCGTGGTAGTGCAGAACATCTTCAACATGATAAACAACGTCATCGTGATCAACGCCGTTTGATTATGATTGTGGATGACTCAGTTACCGTTCGTAAGGTCACTTCACGTTTGCTTGAACGCCAAGGTTTCGATGTGATTACTGCGAAAGATGGTGTGGATGCGATTGAGCAACTTGAAAATGTCAAACCAGACTTGATGTTGCTGGATATTGAAATGCCACGAATGGATGGTTTTGAAGTCACCAACTTGGTTCGCCATCACGAAATTCACCGCGATTTGCCAATCATCATGATTACGTCAAGAACAGGTGAAAAACATCGTGAACGGGCATTTAGCTTAGGTGTGACAAATTATATGGGTAAACCATTCCAAGAAGCTGATTTATTGGAAAATATTGAAGCTTTGTTGACGGTTAAATAGGAACGCTCATGACAAAGAATATTGAAAAATCTGCAATTGATAAAATTAGCACACGGGAATTACAGCATTTAATTACGGTGTCTACTGGGTTTATTGATGCATATATTATTGATTGTTATGATAAAGCACCAATGTTATTACCCCAAAATGTGGTGCTTTCTGCTCAGAATAGTCCAACCTATGTCAATGTCGTGGAATGGCATGAAAAGAAGTTGCCGACATTTAGTGTCAGTGATCCTAAAAAGACCTTGGGTGTCGCACTGATCATTGAAGGGGAGGATGCAGACGAGCGTTTTGCCTTGATGTGCAATGAAATGCCAAGTTCGATACGGCTACGGATTTCAGAAGTGGTCGACGCAGAGGATAGCATCAAAGATAAGACGATTTTACAATATGTGAAAATTGGCGATAAGACTTATCATGTGCCGGATTTGGATCAAATCCAATTACAGATTGGAATAAAGAAGAATTGATGTGTAATGCTTTCAAAACTTATCTGTAAAAAAGGACGCAAATGCGTCCTTTTTACTCAGTGAAAATCGCTCAACTTAAGCGAGTAATTCGACTAAGATTTGTTCGTAGATTTCAGCCAAAGGCTCTAATTCAGCAATATTCACATGCTCATTAATTTGATGAATCGTTGCGTTTAAAACACCTAACTCAAGCACTTGAGCGCCTGTCGGAGCAATAAAACGACCATCAGAAGTCCCACCACTGGTTGAAAGTTCGGTCTCTGTTCCTGTCACATTTTTAATTGCAGTTCGTGCAGCATTGACCAATTCACCGACTGGGGTTAAGAAGGGCAAACCTGATAAGGTCCACTCAATATCATAATCAACATGATGACGATCTAAAATCTCAAGAACACGTAATTTGAGTTGATCAGCAGTTACTTCAGTTGAGTAACGGAAGTTAAAGGTAACGGTCATCGTACCGGGTACAACATTGGTTGCGCCTGTACCTGCTTGAATATTGGAAACTTGGAATGAAGTCGCAGGGAAGTATTCATTGCCATTGTCCCATACCGTATCACAGAGTTCAGCTAAAGCTTTTGACGCGGTATGAATGGGGTTGATGGCTAAATGTGGGTAGGCAACATGGCCTTGTTTCCCTTTTACTGTTAACACTGCATTTAATGAACCACGACGGCCATTTTTTACGATATCGCCCAGCGTATCCGTACTTGAAGGCTCACCGACAAGACACCATGTCATTTTTTCATTACGTGCTTCTAAGGTTTCGACAACTTTAACCGTACCATTGATAGAAGGGCCTTCTTCATCAGAGGTGATTAAAAAAGCAATAGAACCTTTATGGTCCGGATGATTCTTTACAAAACGTTCAGATGCAACCACCATTGCAGCCAATGCTGTTTTCATATCAGCACTGCCACGACCATAGAGTTTGCCATCACGAATTTCAGGTAGGAATGGATCAGACTCCCATGCATCTAGATGACCTGTAGGCACAACATCGGTATGACCTGCAAAACAGAAAACTGGAGATGCCGTTCCGCGTCTTGCCCAAAGATTATCAACATCTTCAAAACGCATATTTTCAATATTAAAGCCAATAGCAGATAGACGATCTGCCATGATGGTTTGACAGGTATGGTCTATAGGTGTCACGGAAGGCTGGCGAAGAAGTTGTAAACTCAGTTCTAAGGTATCCGAATGATTCATGGACATTGATCAAGTAAGTAAATTGAACAATATAATAGAGGAAGATAAAACCGAATGAAAACCTTAAAGCTTGAGAAAGGATAAAACTATTTAAATTGGCATTAAAAAAGCCTTATCTATTGAGATAAGGCTCATGTTGTAGAATGAAGTTGATACTTACAATTTATTTTCAACTTTTTCTGCAGAATTCGTAACAGCATCCCCCGCTTTAGATACATCCTTACCAACACCTTTAAATGTGTTGCAACCAGCTAAAACAAAAGCGAATAACATTGAAACTGCTAAAATTTTTTTCATTACTATCTCCGTGTTTCACGCGTTAATTAGAATTTTAGTATACGAGTATCAGGTTAATATATCGTTATGTTTTTATGAGTGGATTGGTTAATCCATGTATAAGAAACGTGAATAATTAAGCATTTATGTCAAAGAAAAGCGCCAGAGGAGCTTGGCGGTACATATAAAATTGCAGGCTATTTTTATTATGATATAAACCATTACACCAAAATTGGGCAGCAGCTGAGCTTTGTTTTAGATCTGGGCAAATCCATTCATGCCGTTGTAGACGGTAAAAATCTTGTGCAATGTGATGTCCCCATTGACCCAATCGACGTTGCGTGTTGATCCATGAGGGCGGTGCAACATCGTCTTTATTGTCAGGCAGATAAAGCTGTCCTTTCATCACAGCCAGTTTCTTTTCAATTTTAAGATCTAAAGCCTGGGTAAATTGAAATTGTTTTTCTGAGAAATGATTCAGTTTTCGTAAAAGGGTGTCGCTACGATTTAGACCATACCAATGCTTTAAGTGTAAGTTTGATTCGCCTAAATAGTACTTTAAAGCAACTTCCCAATGCTCGATCTGTTTTGTGGCCTGATTACGAACAAGGAAATCAATTTCGCCTAATGTATTCTTTGCTTCAATGATTTGGATACTATGCTGAATCAGTTGATAGTGTTGATTGGCTTCATCTTGTAACCAGAACCAAAATAAATATTCAAAACGTAAACCTAAACGTGTGCTTTTAAGCTGTTGTACAAATTCAATGAGTGGGGTGGGGTCGTGATCGAGTTGATCTAAGCGTGTTTGAAAATCTATATATTGTTGTTGCCAAAATGCCGAGGTGTGTACTTCAAAACGATTTTTAATTTCTAATTCATCAGGCAGATGTTGAATAATATTGGGACTGGCAATGCAAAAAGCCAATTGACGAACAATAGGGTGTTTGTACTTTAACCAAGGTTCAAAGTAGTCTGTCATTGTATGCTGTCCTAAACTGAAGACTCACTCAGTTTATTTTTAAGAAAAGGTCTTTAGCGTGTTGAGATTCAAGCAAATAAGTGGATCAACATGCAAGCTCAATTTTGACTGTATTGGAAATGATGAACACCGTGATTTTAAAATACAATGATTTCAATTGATTTAAAATATACTGGCAAAATCATTTGGGCGGTATACTAGTCGAATGGGCAGATTGAGTTAATCTATGAAAGTTTTGTTTTGGCGAACATTGGTGATTGTTTTTATTGTACTCGGGTTTATTGGGGCAATATTACCGGGAATGCCAACGACAGTTTTCCTCATCTTGGCCGCTTGGGCGGCATCAAAAGGTTGGCCACAGGTTGATGCTTGGTTACTCAATCATCCAAAATATGGTGCAACGCTTCGTGCTTGGCGTGAAAATGGGACTGTGCCACGTAAAGCAAAGTGGATCGCCAGTATTATGATGTTGATCAGTGGGGTGATCATGTTATTCACCAATGCGCCACTGGCTGTGAAGATTTTTACCGATGTGACCATGTTGATTGTGGCTATCTGGCTTTGGTTGCGCCCTGAACCAAAACCTATTGTAAAAAATCTGAATGAAATGGATAAATTCGAATAGCCTTCATTCGATGTTTTGATCATTCAGTACTGAATATTTTATTAAGTTTATAGCAAATAGATAATAGGGTTAAAATATTGATTAAATGATCTACTCAATTTAATTAAAATATGGGTTTGAATATTTTATAAATAGATAAATAATAAACAAAAAACACCAATTTAAACTAAAATGATCTATTTTTTAATCACTCAAACCTAAAATAGGTAAAACATCGAGAAAAGCGTTTGACACTCAGTAAAGATTCTCTATAATGCACCTCACAAACGATGAAGTCGTTAGGGCGCTTAGCTCAGTTGGTAGAGCGTCTGCCTTACAAGCAGAATGTCGGCGGTTCGATCCCGTCAGCGCCCACCAAGCTTTAACGTTGAATTTTTAGTGCAGCGGTAGTTCAGTTGGTTAGAATATCGGCCTGTCACGCCGAGGGTCGCGGGTTCGAGTCCCGTCCGCTGCGCCACTTAAATTCAATCATCGTATGTATAGCAATTCATTTGTTAAAGTGCAGCGGTAGTTCAGTTGGTTAGAATATCGGCCTGTCACGCCGAGGGTCGCGGGTTCGAGTCCCGTCCGCTGCGCCACTTTAGAATGATTTTGCAGTGACATGTAATACTGAATTAGAGTCTAAATAGTTTTTTATTTATTCTAGTTTAGGGCGCTTAGCTCAGTTGGTAGAGCGTCTGCCTTACAAGCAGAATGTCGGCGGTTCGATCCCGTCAGCGCCCACCATATACAATGCAGCGGTAGTTCAGTTGGTTAGAATATCGGCCTGTCACGCCGAGGGTCGCGGGTTCGAGTCCCGTCCGCTGCGCCATTTATCTTATTTCCTGAGATCAAGATATTTGGATGTATAAGAATTTGAAAGGGAATATTGTTTTCTTTTATGTTCTGATAAAGTAATATTGTGATGATCCTCACTCAGGGCGCTTAGCTCAGTTGGTAGAGCGTCTGCCTTACAAGCAGAATGTCGGCGGTTCGATCCCGTCAGCGCCCACCATATACAACGCAGCGGTAGTTCAGTTGGTTAGAATATCGGCCTGTCACGCCGAGGGTCGCGGGTTCGAGTCCCGTCCGCTGCGCCATTTATCTTTTTTCCTGAGATCAAGATATTTGGAATGGTAAGAATTTGAAGTTTTTGATTTTTAAAGATCAAACATTATAGACTTCATATCGCTTACTCCCCATCTTTAGGATAGAACTTAAGATTAAATCATCGATTTTCTTATAGGTTCAAACAGAGTAAACAACTTTGTTTATCCACACTCAGGGCGCTTAGCTCAGTTGGTAGAGCGTCTGCCTTACAAGCAGAATGTCGGCGGTTCGATCCCGTCAGCGCCCACCACATTTTCCAATCTAGTTATTTGTTTAGAACTTCTGTATAATATATAAGCATAAGTATTTTAAAAATAAATTTTCTATGCGAAATCCATATCAACGTAAAGCTGCATCTTCAACTCAAAAAAACTCAGTCCAAACCCTAGACCAATACAAACATTTTGTCGAAATGATTGTTTCACAAACCAAGGTTTTTGTTCTTTATGATGATGGCTGGGCTTTGTGCGCATCACCGACAGGGCAACAGTCTTTAGCTGTTTGGCAAAGTAAAAATTTGGCACAACTTCTGATTAAAGATAACTGGAGCCGTTACGAAGTACAAGAAGTTGAACTCATTGTTTTTATTGAACAGATGATTCCTTTTATCAAACAAAATAATACCGCAATTTCTATAAATTTAACCCCTGAAGGGCGGAATATTTTAGTTTCGACAAATAAATTTTTACTCGATATCAAAAATTATTTATATCAGATGTATACGACTCAACCTGAGTTATTTCAAAACAATAAACGCTTACCGTTACCACGTAAAATTCGCTTACATCAGTAACGCTGTACAAACAATGATATGGCTTTCTGTACCTTAATATTCACCGAGCACCCAACCGCTAATATAAGCAAAATACTCTCTTAACCATGCGTTATAGCGTGTCGTGAGTGGAGTTTTAGCCCCTACAGTAATGAAGTTGTGATAGCCTTGCTTTCTGGCGATTGCTGCGGCACGTAAGGTGTGAAAATCACTGGTCACAATCGCAATTTTAGAGTCTAAAGTTAAACCATGCGCTTTTAAAATCGCTTGGCTATTTTTTAGATTTAAGTCAGTACTGGTACTTTTATTTTCTTGTAGGATTCTACTGGCTTGGATTTGCATATGCTCTTGTAAATATTGCGACATAATTTCTGCTTCAGGTTTTTCTTCACCAAAATCTAAACCACCACTGACAATGATCAAAGCTTGTGATTGTTGTTTTGCAATTTCACCGGCTTGATTTAAACGTTTTGCCAGGGTCGGTGAGGCTTTTCCTTGGGTAATGCCGCTGCCTAACACAATAATGGCTTGTAGATTATTTTCTGCTGTATTTTGTTGGGATTTTAAGTGGATGTAACCAAAGAAGCCGATTAAGCTGACTGACCAAAGTGTAAATAGAACCCATCCTAAGCGCCAGATTTTCTTTAACTTTAAGTGTTGGGCCAAATACTGCTGAATGTGTTGGCTCCATAGCGCTGTAGTGATAAAGACTAAGCCAATCAGCAAAGGGAGTATTGTTCCTAAGTGGATTTTTTTATATAAAATTAAAATAAATCCATCGAGGAATAAGACAAATCCCAGCAAAAAAAAGACAATGCGGAAGAGTTTATTGTTATACATGGGTGAAAACAAATCATTAAAAATTAGTCTAATTCTAAACGAAATCTGTGCATTTATTATATATGAATCAAAAAAAACCGAGCAATTGAGCTCGGTTTTGGCGGGTAAATTTATTCAATAGACCCTAATAAACATCACGACGATAACGACCATCTAAACGTAATTGTTCAACGGTGTCTTCTCCAAGGATAGCAATTAAAGCGAGATCAACATCAGTCGCCATACCATTGATACTGCCACAGACATAGATTACCGCATCATTGGCCACCCATTTTTTCAGTTCTTCGGCATGATCACGCAGTTTATGATGTACATAAATTTTTTCAGTTTGATCACGAGAGAAAGCTAAATCAATACGTTTTAGCATTGCTGTATTTTGCCAAGCTTGAATTGTATCTTTAAAGAAATAATCGTTTGCTTGTTGGCGTTCACCGAAAATCAACCAGTTTTCAGTATAGTCCATACGGACACGCGCATGAATCAAACTCATTAATCCCGCAATCCCGGTACCATTTCCGATGCAGATAATCGGGCGGTTATCGGTAATTAAATGGAAAGATTCATTATTCCGAATTCTTAACGCAATTTTATCACGCAATTGCACATGTTCTGTCAGCCAACCAGAACCGAGACCAAGCTCACCTTGAGGATTTTGTTGCTGACGAACCACCAAACGCAACACTTGCTGACTTGGAATACTGGCAATCGAATACTCACGAGTTGGTAGCGTAGGGAGTTGCTCGAGTAAGTGTTCCATATTGGCAAAAGGTTCAATAGCAACGGTTAAATCGCGATTCCAAAGCGCTTCTTGAATGCTTTGTTCGAGTGAATCCACTTTTGTCTCTGCATGAACTTGATATTTATCCAAGAACAATTGAATACGTTCTGGACTATTTCCCGTTTGAATTTCAGCAATATCACCTGCTTGCCAAGCTGTATCATAGCTGGCTTGTAATTCAAGATTAAATGCGGGTGCGCCTAAGCTGTTTGGATTGAGTAATTCTCGTTTTGTTAGACGCCATTGATCAAAAACTTTATCAATAGACATTGTTTGTAGATCGAGTTTTGTGGCTTTTGCTAAAGCATCATTCCAATGTTGGATATCTGCATTATTGCCATTATTGACTTCAAGCGTAGCAAACAATTGTTGCGCACCAGATTGTTTTAACCATGCGTCTATGCGATGCCCAAAGCTACAATAGGTCTCAGGATAGTCTTGTGAACCCAATGCTAGAACCGCATATTTTAAATGTGAAAGATCCAATGATGTAGCCATGAGCTTTTTCTCAAAGTGCGAGGCTAAGTCAGGTGCTTCACCTGTACCATAGGTACTTGCAATCAAGAGAATCTGTTTGGCTTGCTTGAGATCATCTTCAGAGAGTTGTTGTACAGCTTTTACCGTTGTTGGCTGATGGGCTTCTTGTAGACTGGTTGAGGTGCGCCATGCCAATTGCTCAGACATTCCTGTTTGAGAGGCATAAGCAATTAACCAAGGTGTTGCATTTGGATCAATTTGAATTGCTGAACCCGCTTGTTTTGCAGCAAGGGTGAGTCGCTTTTGCTTACGACGTTTTAAATACAGCATCCATCCCGTAACAAAAAATAATGGCATTGCCAATGCTGCAAGCATTGCGATGAATTGAAAAACTGGGCCAAAGAAACTACCACGGTGCACAGGGAGCATACTTCCCATGATTTTTTCATTGAGTGGTTTGCTTTCGTATAAGTCTAATTTTTCAATTTGTGCAGTTTGATAGTTATAGGTTGCTTTATTTCGTGCACGCTCATGTTGTGGAATAGCATCAACAAAGGTGAGTTCAACTTTACCATCTGGCTTTTTAGGAATCGAAACAGTCAGGGTCGAATAGTCACGTTTAATTTGAGCATTAAACCCATTCCATGTTTGAGTAAGTACATGTTGAATTTGTTCTGGTTTTAAACCTTCTTTATTCTCATGCTTATTTTCACGGTCTGGTTGTTGATGAGCAGTCGTTTGATTTTGCTTTTCGCCACGTTGTTGTGGTTGTTGTTGAGGATTGCCAGAAGCCCCTTGACGTCCTTGACCTTCTCCACCACGTGCTGCTTGCATTTCAGGCTGAGGTCGTTCAACCCCCATTACTTTAAACATACCATTACGCCACCAGTCATACGACCAATACAGCCCTGTACATGCTAAAAGTAAATAAAAGATCACCACCCACGTTCCGACTACAGCATGTAGGTCCCAAAGAAAATTACGACCTTTGAGTTTAGGCTTAATGGAAAACCATTGTTTAAAAGAATGCTTTTTCGGCCAGCGTAAATAGAGGCCACTGAGTACAAAGAAAATTAACATCAAGGTACTGGCGCCAGTAATTTGTTTACCGACTTCACCCACAGTTAAGTTACGATGCAGTTGCTGTATAAATTGAAAAAAATCTTTGCCTTTCACTTCTGGAAGAACTTCAGCCGTGTAAGGGTTTACCATCATGGTATAACCTCTACGAGCGCCTTCTTTGACAATATTAATGTTTGAAGCTTCTTCAGCGGCTTTCGCGACAGTAATACTGTTGATCTTCATTTCAGGGTTTTGGGTTTGGAAATGTTGATAAATTTCAGCAGGTGTGAGTTTTGCCTGATTTTCAACTTTTACCGTGTAGCTGTCTGGATTTAACCATCTTTGAATAGGTTGTTCATAAGAATAGATTGCACCAGTCACTCCCATAATTGAGAGAATTAAACCAGCCGTAATCCCTAGAAACCAGTGAATTTGAAAAAAAATCTTTTTAAACATGGCAATGCAAAGGGCAGAATATTTTTGATAGCAAATTATAGCTGAATAAATCGGAGAGATAATGAATTTTGCAGATAATATTTATTCTCATTATCATTTTTATTAAAATAGCGAAGTACAAAAAAACCTCCAAAAATGGAGGCCTTTTAAAATTTTAAATTAAAGTGTCTTGGGTTCACCAACAACTTCTTTTAAATGTTTACGCAGTGTTTCAAAGGGGAAATTCTTGCTATCCATACGTTTAGGTAGAATATATGCGCCTTGTTGGCCTTTGACTTTAAAGTTTACCAGTAAGAATTCAGGGGTGTTGTACCATTCATAAATGTCTTTCCAAGCCACTGTTCCAACACCTTCTTGTACACCCATTTGTTGACGCATCACAATACCGCTTGGCTGTACACCTAATTTTACACCTTTGATTTCCTGAACTGGAAATTCATTCATCTTGCGTTTTACATACCATTCAAGACCGAACTTGCGAACCAAAAGATAGATGGCAACTGCAGCAAGAACCACCCAAAAAATAATGGTTGAATAGTTTTTAATTAAAGCGATGCCAAGTAATGAGAGTATGACTGCTACACCCATGATTGCCCAAGCTTTAATCCCAATTTTATTGGTACTACGCCAAATTGCAAGTTGAGCGCCGCGTTGTTCGGCTTCCGAAACTTCGTACGGAACAGGTTGTAAGGTATAAGCGTAAATATTCTTGGCAGTCATAGTGTCAGTAATGTATGTAAATCTAGTCAGAGTTTAGCACTAAATCTCAAGATTTAGTGCACCTATTGTACCAAATAACGATGCAATTTTGATGCAGATTTATAAAGAAGCTAATTCAGTAGATTGATCATCTCGTTCATGGCTTAAATTCTGTTTCAAGCTACTCAGTTGCTTTAAAATACTGAACATTAATGACAATTGTTGAAGAATAATGAGTGATTTAGAGTCTTCTGACTCGGATTGACTTAAACGGGCACGAATGGCTTTCAACATATTATGCGCGGTTAAATCAGGCATTTCATCCCGTAATAAAGCCCCAGAGATATCATCTAAAGCTTGATCCAATAGATTAAGCACTTGTTGGTCTTTCACTTGCTCACGATGTGCACCGAGTGCTGCGATATAGCTAAGAAAGGTATGATTTAGACATAAGAACTCAAAAGCTAAGCTTTTTTGACTTGGGTCAAAATCTGGTTCAGTGGCAAGGGTTGAAATCAGTGAGGCAACATCTGCATCCCGATTATGTGCAGCACGACGAACAATTCGATACTCTAAACTATTATTGCGCCCCTGATGATATTGAGCGACAACATTGGCCAAATAATTGCATTGAGCTTCCAGTGAACGTTGAATGGTGCGGGGTAAACGACGGAACTTCCAGTCAGGGAAAATAAAGCTGACACCGAACCAGGCGAGGGCACAGCCAATCACTGTATCAATCATACGAGGTAGCGCTGCCTCATAGCCAAGCCCATCCAAGTTAAAATTGATCAGCGCCATGATGGTAATAAAGGCAGTGGCTTGGGCATATTGTTTACTGCGTAAATCAAAAAACAATACACCACTAAGTACGAGTAATAAGAGTTGTCCTTCAATAGAGGGCACAAAATACAAAATTGCATAACCTAAAATAATGCCGCCTAAGGTTCCAATAATCCGTAATCTCAAACGTCGTTTGGTCGCATTAAAGTTTGGTTGGCTGACAAACAGTGCGGTTAATAGAATCCAGTAACCGTATTCAATATTGGTGAGTTGCACAAAAACATAGCCAATAAACAAAACAATCGAAACGCGAATTGCATGTCTAAAAAGTACAGACTCAGGGGTTAAATTTTGTTTGATTCGAATGACAATATCATCCCAACCTTTGAGGTCATCATCTTTAAGTTGGTTTTCGAAATTTTTACTTTGATCGTATTTTATATGTCGTTCAGTTTCGAGATTTTGTAATTGGGCATCAATCGACTTTAAGTTTTGATAAAGCGCAAACAGTGAATTGACCCAAATTAAGTCATAATTTTCTTCTTTTTTGAGTTTATCCAGCGAGTATCTGAGGTTTTTAAAAGCATGCTCAAAACGGACATTATGCTGGTAGGTGGTGCGGTGTAAGATGCTATCACTCAAATCCTTACAGGCTTTACCTTGCAGCGCTAAAATACGTTGGAAACGAAATAACACATCGCTATGTTCAAACATTTTGGCCAGCTTTTGATAATCAATATGCGCTGAATCGGCCCGTTCATGAATATCTTGTGCAACAAAGTAATATTGTAAACTACGACGCGTATCACGTTGTCCTCGGTCACCTTTTAAACGCGTCAACAAGGCGGTACGCATATCATTAAAAATGCTGATGAGCTGTCCATTTTCCATAGACAAACTAATCATACTGTCTTGATAGCTGGTCGGTGTCATATCGACATCAAACAAATTAGATTTGGAAAACAGAAAATTACCTAATGATGAAAAACATTGAGACAATTTGTCTTGAACTTGCCGTACCGGGAACAGTAAAAAACTGATGGTTGAAATAAGCCCATACCAAATTGCACCAATCACCAATAGACTTGGCTGGATATACCATTGATCAAATAAATGCACCCCAAGCATGGAATACACAGAGACCACCAAACAGCCATAAGAAATGGTGGCATAGCGACGTCCCAAAGAACCCAATAAAATCCAACCAATACAAGAAACAATCAAACCTAAGGCAAACAGAATAGGGTATGGAAAGAGCAGGCTCACTGAAGCAGCGGTGATAAAGAATCCGATATAGGTATAGATCAAATTCATGATACGTACAGAGAAGCGATCGTCTATATCACTGAGACCTGCTGCAACCACCCCTAAGGTCAGAGGAATGGTCATTAACTGCTGTCCCAACAGATAAGGTACAAATGCAGTCCCTGTGAAGGCAATGATCATTCTCAAGTTATACATGAAACTTGTGTTGTAGGTTGCTTTTCTGAGTTTTAACAGCCAAGTGTTCAAAGGAAATCCTTGTTAAATCAATAGGGTGTTATGTACTTGGGAAATGCGATTTGACTTATATGGCTTTTCACTTATCTTTGTGACAAATCATACAATGGACAGTGTAAACTTGTCTGCAATATTCCTTATCAAATTATAAACCATCTATGTCTGAAAAAAACGTGGGTCAGCAGTATTCAACGGGCTGGATTATGCTTTTGGCTTTATTTACCTCTTTGGGTCCCTTATCCATTGATATGTATTTGCCAGCATTGCCACAAATGGCGCAAGACTTTAATGTGACAACCCAGCAGATCGCCAATACCTTGCCTGCATATTTTTTTGGTCTTGCTGTTGGGCAATTGATTTATGGTCCAATCAGTGACCGTATTGGGCGTAAAAAACCGCTTTATTTTGGTATGACCCTGTTTGCTTTTGCCAGCTTGCTGTGTGTTTTAGCACCTGATCATTGGTCGTTGATTGCCGCACGCGTTTTACAAGCCTTAGGGGGCTGTGTGGGGGTGGTGATGGCACGAGCTGCAATTCGAGACCGTTTAGATGTGCAAGGTTCAGCGCAAGCTTTTTCCAGTATGATGATTGTGATGGGGATTGCCCCGATTCTTGCTCCAACTTTGGGTGCCGCCATTCTACAATTCTTTAGTTGGCAAGGCGTCTTTATCGCCTTGTTTGTGATTGGTTTGTTCTGCTTGTTTTGTGTACACTTTTTATTTAAGGAAACACTCGCACCAGAACGCAGGCTGCATCTCAACTTTAAACAAGTGTTTATTTTATATGCTTGTATTTTTAAAGATCGAAGCTTTCGCTTTCCAATGTTGGCAGGTTGTTTTACTGGTGCAGCACTATTTTGTTATATCAGTTCCGCGGCAGCAGTGTTGATGGATGGTTATCATTTAACTCAGCAACAGTTTGCTATTGCCTTTGGTTTTAATGCTTTTGGTATCATTTTACTGTCTTCTATCAATAAGCGTTTAGCCAACAAACTCTCGGTGATCCTGCGCTTGAAAATTGGTGGTTTGATTCAGGTCACAGGTGCATTGATTATTGTCAGCGCAGGTTTCATGTCTGATGCACCATTGGTGATTGTCATGTTAGGTTTATTTTTCTCTGTTTCAGGGATTGGTTTTACTGGACCGAATGCGATGGCATTGGCGATGTCTGAACAAGGCTCAAGAGCAGGAACTGCAAGTGCAATTATGGGCAGTATGCAATTTGCGTGTGGTCTATTGGGCGGTGTGGTATTGAATTTTCTTGTATGGAATCATTTATTCAATATGGGAATTTTGATGTTGGCTTTTACTGTGGCTGGGTTTATGGCAATTTTAAAAGTGGCTCAACAGTTCAAGATGAAACAAATTTAAGCTTATACCGATACTGAACATGAGATCGTCTTGTTGATTTATAAGACAAAAGTGAGTTTTGATTTATCGAATCAAAGACGATCTGTATTTTTTTATTCAAGTATGAGGAAATTGACAGGTTCTAAGAGATTGTATTGTTAGAACAAGTACGCGATACACATACACGTGGTCAAAGCAGAAACGATAAAAACACAAATACCAGAAAAACAAAAGCCGACGATTCGAGTGATGAGTAAATCGTCGGCCAAAATACTTCGTTATAAAGATTCAGGCTGCTAAGTTGAATCTTAAGAAGCATAAGTTTTTAGTTTCTCTGAGAGAAGGTCTCCAAATTTCTTTGCGGATGCCGTGCAATCAATTTGGTTGCTGCAGACCTTATACTTATATAACGACAACAGTTTCAAATTGGTTGACAAGAAAATGAAAAAAAGTTGAAAAAAAATTATAATATTGTTCTTTATGCAATCTAGGCTGTCGTCATGGTGTCTTTAAACAAATATTTTTTGTGGTTTTTGCTGCTTTGTTTAGTCTTGACCATGGTTGCAGGTGTATTGGCTGCATTATTGCCCAATGAAATTGCTGGCGTGTTAACCGCAATACCTTATTTGATTGCGATGATTATCGTGTTATATCGTTTTCTCAAGCAACAACGCCGTGCGCCTACAGACCAAGAGCGTAAAAAACTGACCCTTGGTTATACCGCAATATTTTGGGGCTATAATTTACTTGGGGTATTTGCGGGTGTTTGGTTTTTTTCTCAGAATGATCCAGAAGTGTGGAAAACTTTTGTGATGTATCTGCAAAATACTCAATTTTTGCTCACTGCATTGATCATGTTGCTGATGTTGGCAATCCCTTTATATTTAATTACCTATTGGTTTTATGGAAAGCAAGCACAGCGTATGGCGGCTAAAATGTTTGGTCAATGATCTGTTTAAATTGTTGACTTTACTTTGAGAAATAAAAGTCATTGATGAAATCTGCGTCAATACAAATAAGCAAAAAATAAATCTTATTTTTAAGCTATGGATATGCTGTTAGTGTACGAACATATCCATAAATTCGCGTAATTCTTGAATGGCAATTTCAATGTCTGTGGTTAACCACGTTGGTTCAAAGATCCCTGCATAATGTTCTAAACGATCTTGAGGCACAACAAGTCGTATCGGGCAGTCTTCTTCAAGTAAGCGCCATGGCACGATTGGAACTTCGTTATCCAGAAATGGCACAATATTGCGAATATCAATAATCATCGCATTGATACATTCTGGGAAAGGCATAACGGATAATTCATCTGTACGGCGACGGAAATACTCTAAATCGCCCCATTTTAGAATATAACTAGGCTTATTAAATTCAATAATTCCAATGAGATGGTCATCTCTTGAGGTATGTGTGAAGCATTGATGCGTGACATCAGTGTCCAAGTCCAACTCGACACTTTGTCGTTGATAAGCCATATCTACAATAGCCAAAAAATGGGGTACATATTATAGCTCATTTATCTTTCAAGAACTGCTCGAATTAAAATTTACTTTTGCTTAAAATATTTTTACACACAGATCATAAATAGCCTGTTAGTATAAAAATACATCAATTCGATGGAGGTGGACGTCATGAAACACGATTTCAATAAACCATCTTATGTAACAAGTACTGAAGATATAACGCATAAGAATCGCTTACCCATTTATATGCTTATTCTTGTGGGGTTATTTCTTGTTTCCTTGCTTGTTTACATGATCGCCGATTGGGTTTAATCCCATATATCATCTATAAAGATTATATTGATCAGACAAACTCTAGCTGCAAAGCTGGAGTTTTTCATTTTTGCATGCTTTTGTTGTATTTATGCAGTTAAATTTGCTCGTTATATAAGCAATAGATAAAGTAGAAGAGTAATTCATCAAGTATCCAATTCAAATAAAGAATGTTGCTTAAAGTCATTTGAGCACGCTCAGATTGTTATAAATCTATAACTTGAGGAAATAAAAAATGAATGAAATTTTACAAACAAGGGGGAGATTTGATGCCATGTATTATTGGGATCAATTCCACCCGATTCTCGCCGCTGTTGCCATCCTTATTGTGGGATGGATTATTGCACTGATTGTTGCAGCAGGAATTAAAAAAATCCTAGAAAAACTAGGTACAAATACAAAATTGTCTTCAGCAACAGGTCATCGTTCAAATATTGAAAGTATTCTTTCTCGAATTGTTTTTTGGGTGGTGATGGTGATCGCGGTGATTGGTGCATTAAATGTGCTGAATCTTACCAGCGTAAGCAGCCCATTTAGTTTGATGATTCAGCAATTCTTATTGTTTATTCCACAATTACTGGCTGCCGTGGCCATCGGGTTTATCGGCTGGATTGTGGCAAATCTGGTTAAAGTCGGCTTAAAAAAAGCCTTGGATCGGACTCAACTTGATGAAAAATTAAGTGCCGATGTTGGGGTCAGTCCGATCAGTCAGAATATCGCTGATATTGTGTACTGGCTAATTTTATTGCTGTTCCTACCAATTGTATTATCAATTTTAGGTTTGCAAGGCTTATTGCTTCCAGTGCAGAACATGCTGAATGAGGCAGTCTCTTATATACCAAATATTTTCATTGCGGGTGTCATCGTTTTTGTCGGTTATATCTTGGCAAAAATCCTGCGCGGGATTGTTGAGGGTTTAATCAACAGTCTAAATTTACAAACCCAAATAGAAAAAGTAGGGCTATTTAAAAACTCAAACCAAGGTTTAGCGAAGTTTTTAGGCTCTTTTGTTTTTGCCGTTGTCATGATTACTGCGTTAATTGTGGCTTTTGAAGCACTTGGTATACAGGCTATTTCACAACCAGCAACCGCAATGCTGGGTGAAATCATGTATGCAATTCCACATATTATTGCAGCCGGATTAATTTTAATTGTGGCCTATGTGGTGTCTCGTTTTGTGGGGCGTTTGGTTTCAGAAGTTGTTGCTGGAACAGGTGTTGATGAAATTCCTGCAAAATTAGATTTGCAACGCTTTTTAGGTGACACGAAAGTTTCTTGTATCATTGGTTATCTGATTGTTTTCTTTACCATGTTATTTGCTGTTTCCGAAGCGGCAAATCGACTGGGCTTTGAGCAAGTTAGTCATTTGATTTCAATGTTTATTTACTTTGGTGCCAACATTTTGTTAGGCGCAGTGATTTTGGTGATCGGTTTCTGGTTGGCCAATATCGTGGCGAATGTGGTGCAACGTGGTGAGTACAATAGCTCAAGATGGTTAGGCAACTTGGTTCGTGTTTTGATCATGGGGCTGGTGATTGCAATGGGTTTAAAAGCCATGGGAATTGCCGATTCGATCGTTAATCTTGCTTTTGGCTTAACCTTGGGTTCTGTGGCAGTTGCTTTTGCATTGGCCTTTGGTCTAGGTGGACGTCAACCTGCAGAACGTGTTTTAACGGATTTAATCGATAAAGCCAAGAAAGAGGCAAATCAACTGAATCCATTAAAGCAAGAAAATACTTATTCATCACAGCCAAGTGGTACAGACGCTACGCAAGTAACCGCGGATACCCCTGCGATTGAAAATGAGTACAAGTCACTTACTGATTCATTGAAACAGGACAAAGATGACCCGAATTAACATTTAAATTCTTTTAAAGATCGATCAGGATTGATGCTTGATCGATCTTTTTATTTTTAGGTCAAAAGTGAGAGGGAATAGAGATGTCTAAGAAAAAGCCAAATAATTTCATTGCACCCATTGTGATTGCAGGAATCACTGTAGGGTTTTTAGCAAGTGCTTATAAATTTGTGTTTGCAAAACCAAAAAAGCAATCATCCGAAATTGTTAAGCAACAACATGAATCTCAAAACAAATCTCAAGAGTGATTGTGTTCGCAAAGCATGAATTTTATCGGTTTTTTTTATAGAAAATAGATAGACATCAGATGATTTATTGTCTAGATTGAATAGGTGAATATGTAGGCAATATAAAACACACTCATCTGATAAATATCATTTTCAAAGGAATTGAAATGAAGATCATCTATTTTTTACACAAAATTCATCAGTCGTTATTTGCAAAAAAACATGACCTAAAGTCGATGGATTTGGCGATTCAACGTGTGACCCAGAAGCAGCAAATCCAAAACCAACTTATCTTATTTAAAACAGATTATTTAGAATAAGCTTTCTATCTATTAATCAGTTTAGATTAAACATATTCTGAAGCGGCATGTGCTGAAGCCCATGCCCACTGAAAATTAAAACCGCCTAAATGACCAGTCACATCTAAGATCTCACCTATAAAAAATAAACCTTTTTGTTTTTTACTTTCCATTGTTTTTGATGAAACTTCAGTGGTGTCGACACCGCCTAAAGTGACTTCTGCAGTCCGATAGCCTTCAGTACCAGAGGGTTTGACTTCAAATTGCTGTAATTTATTGGCAATCGTTTCAAGTTTTTCATCACTTAATTGCCCAATCGCCGTTTCAGCCCACTCGGACCAAATGAGATTTTGTAGTTCAATCACCACACTTTTCGGTAAAAGTTCAGTCAGTAAGGTTCTGATTAACACCTTGGGCTGGCTTTGCTTTTTGCGCTTTAAAAAATCAAACAGCTCAAGACTTGGTAAAAAGTTAATATGGAATGCTTGTCCTGCATTCCAATAATTTGAAAGTTGTAATGAGCTTGGACCACTTAAACCACGATGTGTAAACAACAATGCTTCAGTAAATGCAATCAGTTCGTTAGATAGTGTTGCTTCAACCGCATTGCCGCTTAAACGAGTGGTAACTTCTTTAAATTGATCTGAAAAAGTGAAGGGAACTAAACCTGCGCGTGTAGGATAGATGTGGTGACCAAATTGTTTGGCAATTTCATAGCCGATGCCAGAGCCACCCAATGTTGGAATAGATAAGCCACCTGATGCAACAACAACAGATTCAGCCTGAAAATAGCCTAAATTGGTGGCGACTTGAAAAGTCTGATCGTCAACCGTATTGATCGCTTTGACTTCACAACTGGTTTTAATCTCAACATGATGTGTTTTTTCACATTCGTTGAGCAGCATGCTTAAGATTTCTTTTGCGCCATTTAAGGTAAACAGTTGTCCATGTTTGCGTTCTTCATAGTCAATGCCATATTCACAGACCATCCCAATAAAGTCCCAATTGGTATAACGCGTCAGGGCAGAGATGACAAAATGTGGGTTATGTGAAATAAAATTTTCAGGCTCAACATAAAGATTGGTGAAGTTACATTTGCCACCACCTGACATGAGGATTTTTTTACCAATTTTATTGGCTTTCTCAACCACTAAGACCTTACGACCACGGGCAGCTGCTTTTGCCGCAAGCATTAAACCTGAAGCACCCGCGCCGAGGACAATCACATCATATTGGTTAGAAGACATATCACACTCATGGAAACTTTGAGCAGGGGATTATAGACAAATTTAAAGTAATTTTCAGGACAATTATAAACAGATGTGATTTAGCTACGTCCTTGCAAGCCACCACTATGCAGGATCAAAATTCTTGTATTTGCTTCAAAGTAACCTTTTGAAATTAAATCAAAAATTCCATAAAACATTTTTCCAGTATAAATCTGTTCAAGCGGAATGCGATATTGTTGCTCAAAGTTGTTGATAAAGCTAAGTAATTCAGCAGTGGTTTTGGCATAGCCTCCAAAACAATAATCATCCAGTATTTTCCAATTGCTTTTATGGGTGAGTTGACTGACATCTTGTTGTAAAAAATCACCTTTAAGTGCTGAAAATCCTAAAATTTCCTGCTGTGATGAACTGGCGTTAATCAGCCCAGTGATTGTGCCACCTGTTCCTACCGCACAGCAAATTACATCATAATGATTTAAATCTTCTGTCGTTAAAATTTCCTGACAACCTTGTATAGCAAGCTCATTGGTTCCACCTTCAGGAATAATATAAGTGTTTGGATAATGTTGTGTTAATTCATCGATCCAGTCATGATTATTTTTTTGTCTATATTTTTCACGTGAAACAAAAACTAGCTGCATGCCCAACTGCTGTGCTGTCGTTAGAGTAGGGTTGAGCGGTTTATGCGCTAACTCCTCGCCCCGAATGATCCCGATGCTTTTAAATCCAAATAACTGTGCTGCATAGGCTGTGGCAGCGATATGATTGGAATACGCACCACCGAAAGTCAGCATCTGTTTTAGGCCAAGCTGGCGTGCTTCAATCAAATTATATTTGAGTTTAAAAAATTTATTGCCAGAAATTTGTGGATGGATTAGATCAAGCCGTTTAACTGTAAGTCGAACAGATCCAGCAAAATCTAAACTTTGATAGGGAATAGTTTGGGCAATATGATCAAACATGCTGATTTTTTAACTGAATGGGTGTGTATGAGTAGCTTTGAATTAAGCCTGTCCAAGATATTTTAATCAAACCTGTAAAACAAGACAGGTTTGATTGAGTTTCATGTCTATTATTGGGGATAAATTTCTAGGTTTTAACTCAAGCCTTTTTAACGTAAGCTTTTCACTTAGGCGGATCATTGAGTGCTGGTATCGACGGAAGTCACCACAGACATCCCCGGTCGTAAAAATTCTAAACCTTTTTGATTGGGATCAATAGCAATCCGCACAGAAATACGCTGTACGACCTTGGTAAAATTACCTGTGGTGTTGTCAGGCTTAAGCACACTAAACTCAGCACCAGCAGCAGGTGAAATCTGTTCAATACGGCCAGTAAATTTTTGATGTTTCATAGCATCTACCGTAAATGTTGCTTTTTGCCCGATGTGCATATCAGCAATTTGTGTTTCTTTGAAATTGGCAATCACCCAGGTTTGTTGCGGAATTAGATACATTAACTGGGTGCCAGCTGCAACATATTGTCCCACACGAGGAGTGACTTCGCCCAACTGTCCATCCATCGGTGCTGCAATCAAGCTATAGTCTTTTGTCGTTACCGCTTGATCAAATTGTGCCTTGGCATTGGTGACTTGTGCTTTTAAGCCCGATTGAGCCACTTGAGCTGTTTTTAACGCTTCTTGAGCAACCAATACATTGGCTTCCGCTTGTTTGAGTAAGGCTAAATTATTTTTTACATCCGCAGCCGCTTTGTCTTGTTCTGTTTTAGAGGTTGCGCCAGTATTTCCCAATTGTTGATAACGATTGAGTTGTGCTGTTGAAAGTTCATAACTTGCTTTGGCTTGTTCAACTTTGGCTTGTGCAGCCACAATATCTGCTTTGCGTTGTTCAATCGCTTGGGTTTGATTGGCTAAAGTGGTATTGGCCTGATCAACACCTGCTTCAGCCTGAGTCACTTTCTGATCATAGGTTGTGGTATCAATATGCATTAACGGCTGACCCTTTTTGACATGGTCAAAATCAGTCACCAATACATCTTTGACATACCCATTGATTTGAGAAGATAAAACCGTGGTTCTGCCTTTGATATAGCTATTGTCGGTGGATTCTATGCTGCTATCAAAAGGACCAATTTTCCATGCGCGCATAATCACAGCAATCCCCACCAACAAGACCAAGAGCATCAACAGCAATGTTCTTTTCGCTGTTGGAATAAGCTTACTGGATGGTGGTGGCGCCGCTGCTGTTGCAGGTGCTTGTGGTGGTGTAACTGCTGCTTGCTCTGTTGGTTTTTGATCTTGCGACATAAGAATTCTCAAATATTTTTTAATACATAGCGTGACATCATGGATCATCTGATTTCGGAATAGCCTGAGATCTGTCTAACTGCTATTGAGGACCTGTTGCTGTTTTTTGAGTTGATAGCGTGTCCAAGCAATATTAAAACTACTCCAAATCAACAGTAAAATGGCGAAAATTCCATTTAATGCAATCACATCATTATAGGCACGCACTTGCGCTTCTCGTGTCACAATCTGGTTTAAATTGCGATAAGCTTGGTTCTGTTCAAGTGACGCATCTAAAGTATATTTATTGGCTGCTTGCTGATAGGCTGCAAGTCGTTGCACTACCAATGGATCAGTTGGTGACAAGTCACTGACAATTTCAGCCCGATAATTTTGGGTGCGTAATTGTTGATAGGTTGAAAAGAATGAATTTCCAATTAAACCACCAAAGCTTTGTGTTGCAGAGAACAACACCACAAAAGTGACCATGTGTGATGGACCTTTTTGTAAGGCATTAATAATCCCTGTCAGCAGCAATGGTCCGATAAACATACCACTGGCAAAGCCAACGATAAATTGGCTGCGGTAGAAGTTTTCTGGTCGTACATCACTGGTGAGGTGATAGTCTAAAGCGCAGGCGATAAGAACCAAGACCACAGCACCGACCAAGTGCCATGAGATGCGCTCTCTTTTAAAGGTCCTGGCGCTAAAAACAGTGCCGAGCACAATGCCAAGAAAAATCACGCTATACAAGGTAACGAACTGATCAGGTCCCATACCCATGGTTTTTAAAAAGTTAACAGCTGCGTAACTTTGCTCAGACATGAGCAAGCGAATCGCCAACGCACCAAACACAAATTTAAGTGTGGTGGCTGAACCTAGCCAACGGGTAATGATAAGCGGATTGACACGGTAATGTTCATAAGTCAGTCCGATAACAATAAGACTGAAGCCAGCAATTAAGGCATACCCTAACCATTTGACTTCAAACCACCAAAGGATAGGGCCTTGGGTCAGGACGATACATAGCAGGGCAAAGCCGGGTGCAAGTAAGGCAAAAGTGAAGAAATCCTGTTTTTCAAAGACTTCGATTCTTAAGCTACGTGGTAGTTTTAAAGAAACCACCATTGCCAAACAACATATCGCTAAACCCAGCTCAAAGGTATAGAGCACAATCCAGTCATTTACATCGACCAGAGACGGGGAAATGATCCATGCTAGTGGAATACCCAATTGTTGAAAGCCCAGCGCGAGATAAATTCCTCGCCCAAAGTTTTCTCGTTTAAAGGCCTGCATGATGTAGTACATGCCTAAAGAACTCAGGGGGGCGGCAACCAAACCGCTGATCACACGGACAAACAATGCCATTTCAAAGGTGTGCACAAAGATATGCAGCAGCAATACACAAATAAAAAGCACTAAACCAATTTCAGAAAAAAGCCGTAACCCATATTGTTGCCGAGCTTTAAACAGAATCATGTTGGAACTAATATTTGCCATTACATAAGCTGCGGGAATCCATGCAGCTTCTGAAGGCGTTAGCGAGTATTCACCCTGAATAAGTGGTAAATTTGCGGTAATAAAACCATTACTTAAACTGCCTGAGATCGCAACAAACAGGCCAATAAAAAAATAAATCAGCTTTTTATGTGTTGGATGTGCAATAGCCGCAGGCGAGCCTGGTAAGGTTGGACGCTCTTCAGGTGTCCAATCTGGGGCAGGTTCAAGTAAACGTGGCGATTTATCCATAAGTGCCTCAATTACGCCTTGATGCCATCAATCAGTAAGTCAACTGCACGTGTGGCCAGTTGAACTTGTTCTTCGTCGGTTAGCCCTTGAAAGGAAGCCCTTAGAATACCAGTAATTAGCGCATAATCTTTTGGGGTAAGATCTGGTCGGCAAATTCGATGGGCAATGGCTTGATCAATCAGCGGTTGAAGAATTGCGTCACGCCGTTGATAAATATCCACCATACTTGGGTCATTACGATCAATCACACGCCAATATTCCATCAAGGCGGTGAGATAAGGTAGATTCTCGACATGATTGCGAATTAATCGAATCAAACCATCAGGATATTCTGAAAAGCTTTTTGCCCGTTCATCTAGACGAGTTAATGCTTGTTCCATCAAGGCGATGACCAACTCACGGCGATCTTTAAAATTACGATAAAAGGTTGCCCGTCCAACGCCAGCTTCATCAATCACAAGCTGTAATGGCGCACGAATCCCTTGTTTACGGAATATTTTCAGTGCAGCATTAAGCAAATCTTCGCGATTTTGTGCCGCTTGTTTTTGACGTATACGCATAGGGGAAATTGCATTAAATTTTATTCTGATATTTAACGGACATTTTTGTCCGTTGTAAATTGCTAACTCTGTGGATTTTTGTAAATTGCAGCTTTAAAGTTGATTAGATTGGTTAGAATGACTTAGGTCAATGATTAATAAATCGTATAAATAGGTTTAGATTTCTAAATATTTACCCTTTAAAATAAAACAATAAGTGTGCTGAAATTGTGAAAATTTTTAAAAATATTGTTATTTCGATCTGCTGCATCGGTGTATTGGCGTTAAATGCCTGTACGCCATCTGAGAAAAAAGCAGATCAAGCTGCATCTTCAAGAAAATCATCAGATCAACAGATTGAACAACAATTCAAGCTTTGGAAGGCGCAACAAGACCCCCAATTATTGGCGGATTATTATCAGTTTATGTCGCAGTATTTAAAACATCCACCTAGTCTGATGGAGCTGACAACCAGCCGAAACTATATGCCGGAGCAGTGTTACTCAAAACGTTTTGCTATTCCACCTAAAGCCTTTTGGAAAAATGTGGTGAGTAGTTTGCAACTGGTGGAAAAGTTAAATCGAAATGAATATTTTAAAACATATACGATTTCAGCAATCTATCGTGCCCCTGAATTAAATAAATGCATAGGTGGGGCGGAAAAAAGTAAGCATTTAAGTAATTATGCAGTTGATTTTCATGTGCTATCACCCAAAGAAACCATTAAAAAAGATCGCGAATTATTAGTTAAAAAAATGTGTCATTTTTGGCAAGTGGAAGGCAAAAGTTATAAAATGGGTTTAGGCGTTTATGGTAATAATCGCTATCATATTGATACCCAAGGATATCGTACTTGGGGTAAGGACTTTAAATCGAAAAGTTCGCCGTGTTTAAAAAGTTAAAATTGTATTTTTGAGCAAGAATTGAACTTGAATCTATATTAAAAAATGCTGAAATATTGGGAACGTTATTTATGTTGAAAATAATAAAGGGTTGTTTATTTGCTCTGCCTTTTTTCAGTAGTTATTCTGCTTTTGCGCAAGCTGATGCTGCTGTCGAAGTTGACCCTGAATACGAAGTATTGGGGCGTGCAGGAAAACTGAAAATTCAAAAAGAGTCTTGCACTCAGCATGGTTCTAGTTGTGACTATGTACTCTATGATGCTAAAGGAAAAAAGCAGGTATTAATGGAAAATTGGAGTAAAACCGCAAACGTTTATCAATTTAATCCAAATTTAATGGGGTTTTTGTTAGGACTAACAGGAAGTGAGTATAATCTCACTGTGATTAACGATAAAAACCAACAAAAAGATTATAGTAGTTTTCTTGCGATGAATGGGCAGCAAAGTTGTTTTGTAACTTTTGAATCGAATTTAAAAAATATGCCGAATTCATTGGTATTTTATAGCATTCCTGATTTTCGGGTACGTTTAGTGCTCAACAACAAAGTACCGCAATTTAAAAAGCTGAACTATCCTGCAACGGCAAATTTTGAGGATAATGGTGATTTTTCATTTAACTATAATATTAAGGTCGGAAACGAGATGGGGGTACAAGATGTTATCATTCAAAACCCTTGTCAGTCTGATTATCGGGTAATTATGAGTTAACATAAATAAAATAAAGTTATTAATTTTATTAAAATTCATCATTTTTATTTTTAAATTGAATTGTCTATTGTCGTTTTATTCGACAACAAGGACACGACAATGACCACTCAACAGCAAGTTAATCAGGCACAATATCAAAATAAATCAGAAGCATACTTAAATAGCCAAGTACATGCACAAGGCATTGAGTTTGAAAAAATGCAAAATTTAATCCAACAGCATCAATTCAAACGAGTTTTGGATCTAGGCTGCGGTGGTGGGCATGTCACGTATCAGATTGCAGCATTCACTGAGCAAGTAATTGCCTATGATATTACGCCTGAAATGGTCAATCTTGTGACCACACAATCTCAACAAAAGGGATTCGATCATGTCATAGGGCAGGTTGGAGCAGCAGAGCAATTGGATTTTCCTGTTGAGCATTTTGATTGTGTGATCAGTCGTTATTCTGCGCATCATTGGCAAAGTATCACTCAAGCAATTCATGAAATTTATCGTGTATTACGTGCTGATGGCAAAGTGATCCTGTTTGATATTATTGGCAATTCTAATCCAATTTTAGACACCTTTATTCAGACCATAGAAACCATTCGTGATCCAAGCCATGTTCGAAATTATAGCTTGGCGGAATGGGTAAAAATCGTAGAACAAGCAGGCTTTAAGGTAGAAACCATTGAAAAGCAAAGTTTACAGTTAAATTTTCAAAGTTGGGTGGAGCGTATGCAAACACCAGTAGAGGGTATCCATACCATTCGCTATTTGCAGTCCAAAGCCGCTGATCAAGTACAACAGTATTATCAGATTCAGCAAGATGGCACATTTACCAGTGAAGCTGTATATTTGGTATTGAGTAAAACTTGATTAGAAATCTGATGTCAAAAAAAATAATCAATACAATAGTTCCGATATTATTTAGCATAATGGCTTATTCCAGTAGTGGTTATGCCGAGCAGATTCATCGCATAGTGGCCAAGATAGGACAATTTTCAGTTATTCAGCAAACATGCGATGAAGATGCAAATGATCATTTTGATTTTGTACTCTATGAAGGCGATGATTATAAGTTGCCCTTGGTCGTAGATTGGGAGCGTGGTTTAAATGTTGAAAACCAAACTGAGGATTTCTTGCATTTAAGCTATGGCTATACCTTTAATGTTCATCATAGTCTTTTCATCTCGAAGGCGGGGATCGTTCAGGCTTTAGACAACGTTGTTGCTGTGGATGAAAAGACTGGGTGTATCGCTCGATTTGAATTAAAAGATGCCCCTACGATTATTTTCCAAAAAGCATTTACCGCGAAAATTTTAAACAAAATTCAACTTCAGCCAGAGCAATACCCTAAAATTGAGTCTGTAAGCGTAGATGCTTTTCAATATTTTAGTGACATGGAATTTGATGGAAATGGTGGCTTTCACTACCGTTACAAAAATAAAAATGGTGAAGATCAAGCTGTTTTAATGATACATGCTTGTGACGTATAGCCACTTTCTATAGATAGACACCTTTTGAAATAAAAAATAGCTGTATTTTTAATCAGAACTGTTATGCTCGAACTATAAATAAAACAAAAAATGGAGGAGATGCCATGAAAAAGCTATCCATCAGTTTGAGTGTAATACTTGCAGTATTTTTGGCTGGGTGTGAAAAGAAACCACCTACACCAACAAAAACTGAAGTTCGTTCAATCCATATCGCAGGTATGCCTGTGTATGAAAAAGATTATCGTCTCAGTGCTCGTTCAGTGGATTCACAACCCTGATTTTTATTCAAAATATAAAAACGAGTGCATCAAGAGAGGATGCACTCGTTTGGTTTTAATTCAATTTAACTCAGTTGATTTTAAATGAATTAATGAAAAACTGTTTCTAAAGCTTTTAATCCGACTTTAGGATCAAGTAATCCATTATAGATCTCAGGAATTTCACGTTCTACGCCAAAGAACTCATAAATTGCAATCATGGCACCACGAACAGAATATTCAACAGTAAAAACCACATCATCTTCAATTTCAACAAATTGCCCCAAGAATGCGAAGTTTTTTGCACCTTGTGGAATAACCTGTGGGCGGTCACCAGGCTTACGGCAAGCAAATAAAGCCGATGCATAAGGCATCATAGCTGTTGTTACAATGGTGTTTGCTAGAACATGCTCAAGAATGTCATCAAAGCCGAGTTGTAAAATCAGTTCAGTGAGTATTTCGTTGCCTGTTGCTTGTGACATCGGTTTTTTGATGTAATCACCTGTTTGATCAATTTGGAAACCATAGCCCCAGAGGGTAAAGGTGCCTTCTGGTAAATTTGCAAAATGCGGTTGAGCAGGCACCACAATCGATAAATGCCAGCCAGATTCAAACCAAGTCATCAGTGCCCCAGTACCTGGCTGGTTGCCTGTGTAATCAATGATGCGATTTAACAGAACATCATCTGTCATGGTGAGTGTAAAAGACTCCCATTTATGTTCATCAATGTTGCCGTAAAAGGTCATTGGTCGGCCAAAGTCAGGTGCTTTTTTCGCAAGGGTTTCCCATAAGGTCCAACCATGATCAAGTCGATCACGAATAAGCGCTGGAACATCATCATTCCCAGCATAACGGGAATCTGCTGTAATTGAACCTAAAGTAAATATGGCAAGATCATTTTCTTGAAGGTTGATTTGCTCAGTACCTTCAGGAAGGTTGACATACAAGCGTGTTGCACGACGTTCTAGGGTTGCTTCATCGGTTTGAAAGTCTGCATCTGTTACATAATTGCCAAAACGAACATCTACGCCTTGTTCAAGCAACCAACGTTGTAGCGGCAAAATCATGGAATCATATTGGTTGTATTTGGTTCTTTTTACCCCAGCGAGGGTATGAATACGTGGTAACTCTTGGATAAAACGTAAGAAATAGCGACGAAGTTCTGCTGCACTGTGCCATTTTTGGAAGGCAAATGTCGTACGCCACATACGCCAAAAGTTCGTTTCAAAGAAGGTCTCATCGAAAAATTCATCAATACGGCGGCTGCCAATTTTTTCTTCTTTCGCTGCCAATAAGCGTAGCATTTGCGCGCGATGGCGTGTATTTAAACCCAGTTTAGCGGCATCTGAAATCACATGCTGCGCATCAATTAAACGGGCTTGTGCATGGGTTTTGACTTGTTCATTGAACTCACGACATTCTTCACGAACAGAAACTTCAGGATTTTCTAAGGATGGAATACTCGAAAATAAGTCCCAAAGACATAAATATGTTTCATCTGTCAGCATCCGCCCGCCAAGGGTAACCCATGCTTGTGCAGCATGTGGCGTATGGCCGCCATCCATTGAACCACCTGAGACGTCTAACTCTTCGAGAATGTGAATATTTTTAGCTGGTACTTTGGCATCACGTATGGCAAATGCGGCAGCTGCCATTCCGGCAATTCCACCGCCAATGATCCACAAATGTGCTTGGCTTGCATCTAAGCGGTTGGTTTTGTTGTTGTGCATTTTTTACCCCTGAGTATAAATATTGATTTTGGATAATTTAAAACCATAGTTTTATTATGGTTTTTTATAGCCTATAAATACATGAAAATGGAAGTTAATTTTTGTGATTAATGTGGTCTATTTTATGGCTTTTTAGGATATTTTATATACCTTGATGATTTTATTGATATAATTAAAATATTGAAAAATAAATTTTTTATTGAGTTTTTACTCTAAAAATATTTGTTTACTCTGTTTGTGGTGATAATACACAAGTGTACTTAAATTTATGATTGAAATTTTGATGAATTTGCATTGAATAAAAGTGTAATCGCGAAATAATAAAGATTTTTATATCTTCAAAAATCGGTTGTAGCGTAAAATATCTATTCTTAAAAATAGTCTGGGTCGGGGTGTCTCTTGGAATCATTATTGATTTTAGGTTCAATTGCATTGGCATTAATGCTAGGCGCAATTAGCCCTGGTCCTACATTTGTCTATGTGGCTAAAAATTCAATTGCGATTTCTCGTAAACATGGTTTGTTTACCGCATTAGGGACAGGCACGGGCGCAGCTTTATTTGGTTTTTTAGCTGTAATGGGATTACAGGCAATCTTATTGGCTGTACCTTCTGCATATTTAGCTTTAAAAATTTGTGGTGGTCTGTATTTACTTTGGCTGGCTTATAAAATTATTAAACATGCTAAAGATCCAATGGCGCAGGCATCTGACTCATCCACGGTGATGAGTTATCAACAAGCGTTTCGTTTAGGTTTAATTACCCAGTTAAGTAATCCTAAAATTGCGATTATTTTAGCCAGTATTTTTACTGCGCTTTTACCCAAAGACATTCCAACGTATTTTTATTTTGTTTTGCCTATCTTGTGCTTCTTTATCGATGCAGGCTGGTATTCACTGGTTGCTGTTGCGCTTTCAGCGGAAAAGCCGCGCCGTGTTTATTTGAAGTTTAAAAAAGTCTTCGATCGAGTCGCGGGCGGTGTCATGACATTACTTGGTTTAAAGCTAATTTTTGGTATGAAATGATTGTTTTTACGAGCAAAAATGGTCACGGATTTTATCAGTAGATCTTGTTTATTAAAAATTAATTAACAGTGTGTTTAGTTTGTGTTATATGTTTATTCATTATAATGGCTTAGAACTTAGAGAGAGATGTAATTTTGAAAAAAATATTATTGATTGCTGCCTTAAATAGCTTGGTACTTACGGCTTGTTCTACCACTGAAAGCTCTAAAACCATCCAAGCACCTCAAGTGGCTGCTGTGACTTCAGCGGTTAAATATTCAGGTGCGAAAACAGCAGTTTCGATTGGTAAGTTTGATAACCGCTCAAGTTATATGCGCGGTATCTTCTCTGATAATGTCGATCGTTTAGGCGGTCAAGCAAAAACGATTTTAGAAACGCACTTGCAACAAACAGGATATTTTTCAGTCTTAAATCGAGACAATTTATCAGAGCTGCAACAAGAGGCTGGTTTTGGTAAAGCAGCTCAATCCATTAAGGGTGCACGTTATGTGCTCACTGGGGATGTATCTGAATTTGGGCGCAAAGAAGTGGGTGACCATCAATTGTTTGGGCTATTAGGGCGTGGTAAAACTCAAATTGCCTATGCAAAAGTCAATATTAATGTTGTTGATGTAAAAACAGCAGAAGTTGTCCATTCTGTGCAGGGTGCAGGTGAATACGCGCTCAGTGAACGCGAAATTTTAGGTTTTGGTTCTACAGCATCTTATGACTCAACCTTAAATGGTAAGGTTTTAGATCTGGCTGTACGCGAAGCGGTTAATCACCTTGTCACAGATATTCAAACAAACAAGTGGTCCGTACAATAGGTTTGAATAAATGAAACGGGTTTTATTATTCTTAAGTTTTTTTACAACGTTAACTTTGCTTGGGTGTGCATCTGGTCCACAGTCTTTATATAGTTGGGGCGGGTATCCACAGCAAACCTATTTAATGCTGGCGGTTCCTGAAAAAACTTCACCTCAGCAACAAATTTTAGCGCTTGAAAAAGATGTTGAGAAAGCGAAAGCAAAAAATGCCGCAGTGCCACCAGGTTTATATGCGCATTTGGGCTTGTTAAATCTGAATATTCAAAATGGCCCACGTGCAATTGAATATTTTGAGTTAGAGCGCCAAATTTATCCTGAGTCAACCGTATTGATGGATCGTTTATTGAAGAAAATGACCACTCAATCGACTGAGGTAAATCCCAAATGAAAAATATGAAACAATTATTGGTACTTGGTTTACTGATGATGCTTTTCACCGGTTGTGCGGTATCACCTAAGCAGAATCGTGATTTAGCAGCATATCGTGAGCATATCCCTAAGTCGATTTTGGTACTTCCTCCAATCAATGAGTCTCCTGATACGCGTGCAACCTATGGGTATTGGTCAACAGTAACATTGCCTGTGGCTGAGGCTGGTTATTATGTATTTCCAATTTCTGTTGTTGACACCATGTTTAAAGAGAATGGGGTGACCAATGGATTTGATGCTCAAGCAATCCCACCTCAAAAGTTAAAAGAGATTTTCGGAGCGGACGCTGCGTTATATATTAAAGTTAAAGAGTATGGTTCTAAATATCAGGTGATTCAATCTGTAGCAGCAGTTGCAGTAGAAGCCAAACTTGTAGATTTACAAACTGGTACATTACTTTGGCAAGGTGAGCAGCGACTTCAGCAAGCCAATGATAATAGCAATGCAGGTTTGATTGGCGCGCTGGTCGGTGCTTTAGTTGATCAAATATCCAATCATTTGTCAGACAAAGCCTATACTTTATCCAGTACTGTAAGCTCGCAATTATATTCACCGAGTCTAAATCAGCAAAAAGGTCTGTTATATGGACCACGTTCGCCAAACTTTAGCCAAAATGCGGTGAAACCTTAAGCACTGGTACTGTTTGCGAGCATCAAATAAAAACCCCAATTTAAAAATTGGGGTTTTTATGTTTAACGCATATTGCTGACTAGTGCACCATAGAAATCTTGTCTAAGAAGAATTTGGTTCTTTCATGACGCTCATCCGGCTTATTAAAGAAGTCATCTGTCGCACAGTCTTCTAAAATCTTGCCTTGATCCATGAAAATAACTCGACTTGAGACTTTACGAGCAAAGCCCATCTCATGAGTTACACACATCATGGTCATGCCTTCTTTTGCCAATTGACTCATGACTTCAAGCACTTCACCCACCATTTCAGGGTCTAATGCCGAAGTAGGTTCATCAAATAACATGCACACTGGATCCATACACAGACCACGGGCAATCGCAACACGCTGTTGCTGACCACCAGACAGTTGACCTGGGAACTTATTTTTGTGGGCTGCCAAACCAACGCGATCTAAATATTGCAACGCTTTTTTCTCAGCCTCTGCTTTAGAACGATTTAAAACCTTAAGTTGCCCAATAGTTAAATTATCCAAAACAGTCATATGTGGGAACAATTCAAAGTGTTGGAATACCATTCCCACACGAGAACGGAATTTTGCCAGATCAGTTTTTGAGTCTTTTAAGGCTGTTCCATCAACAACAATATTGCCTTCTTGGAACGGTTCTAATGCATTTACAGTTTTAATCAGTGTAGATTTACCAGAACCTGAAGGTCCACACACCACCACAACTTCACCTTTTTCAATTGAAGTGGTGCAATCTGTAAGAACTTGAAAATCTCCATACCATTTTGAGATATGTTGTATTTCTATCATTGGCATATTGATTCTCCAATTATCGAATTATTGCTATTTTTTGATGTAAACGCTTCACAAGTCGTGAAAGCGCAAAGGAGATACAGAAGTAAACAACTGCTACAATCAGGTAGAAAGTTGCTTTGGTTTCAGCACCGTAGGTATTTGCTAAGGTATTGGCATTGCCCAAGAAGTCTGGCGCACTAATCACGTAAACTAATGATACGTCTTGGAAAAGTACGATAGATTGAGTCAAAATGACAGGTAGCATGTTTCTAAAAGCCTGCGGCAACACCACATTGGACATGGTTTGTCCATAGGTGAAACCAAGTGCATAACCTGCATTGACCTGACCTTTAGAAACAGACTGAATCCCTGAACGGACAATTTCTGAAAAGAATGCAGCTTCAAAAATTGCAAAGGTCACCACACTTGAAAACAGTGGGCCATAATAGGTATCTGACTGAAACTCAAAAATCTTTGGCAATAAGAAATAGAAAATGAAGATCACTTGAATCAGTGGTACACCACGGAAGAAATCGACATAAACTTTAGCAAAATTACTGGCAACTTTATTGTTGGATAAACGCATCATGGCCAAAGGTGTGCCAATCAGAATCCCGCCAATAATCGATAAAATCGTCACCGTAACGGTAAATTTAAACCCTGCGATCAGCGTTTGAATAACATCTTGATTTTGTAAAATACTAAAATCCATGACTATTTACCCCCCGAGCCTAGACCAGGAACAGCCATACGTTTTTCAATCCAAGCCATGATCAATTTAATGGTATAGGTAATGACTAAGTAAACTGGTGTCGAAAGAATAAGAATAACAATATCTTGAGATGTTTCTTCACGCATGGTTTTGGTATAAGCAAAGAAGTTCAAAACACTCAGCGCATACAGTACAGCAGAGTTTTTGAAAATATTCATTGCTTCAGAGGTAAGTGTTGGCCAGACAATACGATAAGCGACAGGGAGAATGACATAGCGATAGCTTTGGCTTTGATTTAAACCAATTGCAAAAGCCGCATTTTTTTGTCCATTTGAAACCGTATTAATGCCTGAGCGCACTTGTTCAGCAATACGTGCTGCGGTATATAGACCGAGTGCAAACACCCCAACCACTGCGGGATTATCATTGAGAATATTTTGCCACCAACCACCATTAACCATCTCTCCACTACCAGTACTTAAGCTGAGTGGTAATAATTGCGGGAATACGAATGCCCAGAAAAATAGTTGTACGATCAGCGGGATATTTCGGAAAAGTTCGACGTAACAAGTACCAATAAATGAAAGTGGTTTATTGGGTAGTGTACGTAAAATCCCGATCAGAGAACCAAGAAGAAATGCAATGAAAAATGCAGCAATCGCGGTCCAGACCATAGTCCAAACACCTGAGCCTAGGAGTTGTAGCCAGGTTGGTGCATCTGCAACAGGGGAATAACTTTCACCACCAATTGCTTTACAGACAGATTCAGCCCATGCAGCTTTATCAAGACTATATTCATTCGAGGGGAGACAATATGCTGTCCAGTTAAGTGAGCCTACGGACATGTGTGCTCCTTGTATTTTTAATTTTATAAAAATTTATAGACCAGACTTTAAACCTAATCTGATCTATAAACCGTTGTTTTAAACTACGTTATTAGTTGATACCAGCATCCGTAGGATTGGCTTTAAGTTTTAAATATGATGAGCTCATTGGCATATTTAAATTGACATTTTTAGGTGCGATTGGTGACTGGAACCATTTTTTATATAGCGCCGCCATTTGACCATTTTTCCACATTGTTGTTACTGTTTTATCCGCGATTGCTTTATATGCTGCATCGCCTTTCGGTAACATAATGCCGTACGGCTCAGAAGAAAGTACTGGACCTACAATTTTAAAGTCTTTTGGATTTGATGATTTTGCAATTAACCCTGCAAGAATATTGTCATCCATCACAAATGCTGCAGCACGGCCAGAAGCGACCATGGCAAATGAGTCTGAGTGGTCTTTACCGTAAACGTTGTTTACGTTGACTTTTTCGCCTTTCTCACCCATTTTGATGTATTTGTCAGATGTAGTCCCTTGGGTGGTCACAACTGCTTTACCATTTAAATCGGCAATTGTTTTAATTGGCGCATTGGCTTTAACTGCCATGCGTACTTCTGTTGCATAATAGTTGGTTGAGAAGCTCACTTGTTGTTGGCGTTGAACAGAGTTTGTCGTTGTACCACACTCCATATCGATATTACCTGCCAACATTTCTGGAATACGCGTAGAAGAGGTAACCGCTTTATATTCAACTTTAAGATTTGGCATCTTAAGCGTTTTTTTCAGCTCATTGGCAAAGTTATTACAAATATCGACAGCATATCCCATTGGTTTACCACCAACCACATAGGAAATCGGATCAGATGACTCACGGTAACCAATGATCACTTTCCCTGATTGTTTGATCTTTGCTAATGTATCTGCTGCTTGAACCTGTGAAAAAGCACCGCCAGCCATAAGTACACCAAGCGCTGTGGTTAAAACTTTTTTTGATAGTGTTTTTGTAGATAGTGTCATTTGAGTTCTCCATTACATGATTTTTTTGGCAGTTTAAGCCGCTCGTTTCTAAAATTAAGCAGTTATCGTGCCAAACCTTTTCCTTGAAACTACGATTCATCATATTTCTTTATATCATTATTTTTATACTCACTATTCCAATAAGTAAAGGATAAAAATAATAAATTTCACAAAGTAGAAATGTGACTGGTCTCACAAAGTGGAACCTATTTTATTTAAATATTTTGAAATAAATAGCCCTAAAGCCATTTATTTTTGCTTATAGGTTTTAAATCTCTATTTATATAATTGATGGCTATTTCAACAGATCTGGATCAGAGGTCTTTTTAAAAAATTGAATAAAAAAACGACATAATTAAAATTTATCTTTAATTGATAAATAACAAACATTTTTATCTAAGGTATTCATTTTTTTTACTGGTCCTAATCCATTTCCTGTGATATAAAAAATCAATAGGCATGAATTTTGCATTGCTTATTCACATAAGATGAAATGAAATAATACAGTGTGGGAATTATGGGTATGAAGTTATCGGTTGGATTAAAAGTTGCAAATTCGTTGTCGCTTACGCCACAACTGCAACAAGCCATTCGATTACTGCAATTATCGAGTTTGGAGCTTGAACAAGAAATTCAAATTCAACTTGATAGTAATCCTTTGCTTGAAAAAGTTGAAGAAGAGACACATGAAAGCCCTGAAAATGTAAAACAAGAGCAACAAGAATATGAGCTTTCCGATTCTTTAAATGCCAACCATTTACCCGATGAGCTGCCTGTAGATACAGATTGGGATGATGTCTATACCCATCAATCAACTGCAATGGAGCGCCCTGAGTTTGAGGATCGTGAAGACAATCGTCATTCAGAAGCATCATTAAAAGAACATATGTTGGGGCAAGTCAATTTATTGCATTTTTCTCCAGTGGATAAGTTAATTGCGTATTGCATTGTCGATGCTTTAGATGAAAAAGGATTTTTGGCTGCCGATATTGAAGAAATTGTCAGCTCAGTACAGCATCTACTACAACAAATGGATTATGACATTGAGGTTGAAGAGGATGAGGTTCTGGTTGTTTTAAAACATATCCAACGCTTAGAACCGATTGGTATTGGTGCTCGTAGTCTTGCAGAATGTCTTTTTGTGCAAATTGAGGCTTTAGCTACCACCACACTGTTTAGGAAAGAAGCGCTGATGTTGTTGAAACATTATGAGCTTTTGGTCAGTAATGACTTAAATAAACTGATTAAGCAAACGGGTTTAAATGCTGAGTTATTAAAGTCAGCAATTGATTTATTGAAAACCCTTAAACCTTATCCGGGTGCTGAATTTGAGCAAAAAGAATCAGATTATCAAATTCCAGATGTGGTGGTGTCCAAGAAAAATGACCATTGGTATGTTCAACTTAATCCAGATATTTTACCAAAACTTAGAATAAACTCATTTTATTCAGGCATGATTAAACGTGCAGATCAAAGTGATGATAATCAATATTTACGCAATCAAATGCTTGAAGCGAAAAACTTTATTAAAAGTGTCGATGAACGTCACAAAACTTTATTAAAAGTTGCAAGTTGCATTGTGCAACATCAACGTGAGTTTTTGGAAATCGGTGCTGAAGGAATGAAACCTTTGGTTTTGCGAGATGTTGCAGAAGAAGTTGAATTGCATGAGTCAACAGTTTCTCGTGTCACTACCAATAAGTTTTTACTGACACCTCGTGGTCTATTTGAACTGAAATATTTCTTTTCGAGCCATGTTGGAACCACTTCTGGAGGAGAAGCATCGTCAACAGCCATTCGAGCAAAAATCAAAAAGCTTGTTGCAGATGAAAATCCACGTAAGCCGTTGTCAGACAATACAATTGCCAATTTATTAAAAGAAGAGGGGATTGATGTGGCACGACGGACAGTCGCAAAATATCGTGAATCGTTACATATTCCGTCTTCATCTGACCGAAAAGTGTTGATCTAAATTTTAAAGTGTGGCTATTCTAATTGTTCATTATGACGAAATAATGAATCGCTTTTTGTCTTTTGGAGTAACTTAAATGATTGCATGATATTGAGCACAGTTTTTTCCTTGGTGAATGCTGTCATGAGATCGTTTGGGTTATGACTTTCATATTCCTATATAAGGAGAGGGATAAAGCTATGCAAATTACAATCCGTGGACATCACTTAAGTATTACACCAGCAATAGAAGAAAATATTCGAGATCGATTTGCCCAGATGACCAAGCATATTGATCAGGTCAATAGTATGCAGGTCAAGCTGAGTAAAGATCATCAATTGGATAAAAGATCAAAAAAAGGCAGTGCAAATCATATTGCTGAGGCAATTGTTCGTTTGCCGGGGATAGAGCTTTTTGCCCAAGCGAGCGCTGATGATATGTATAATGCGATTACAAAATTGACAGATAAATTAAAAAGGCAATTAGATAAGCATCGGAAAATGCAGTTGGATTATCAACCAATGGAAGTTTTAGCGACATAAAATTGATATTTTTAAAAGAGGTTGAAAAGACCTCTTTTTTTTTATCTATATTTTTTTGTACGAGTTAATGAATTATTTCGGTGAGTTATAGTAAAATATCCCGTTTTTACACTGTCAGTCCTATAAGAGGTCGATGCAATGAATAGTGAACAGCTCACTGAAATCTTAAAAGCAGCTTTTCCTGATGCTGAAGTTGCTGTCAGTGGACAAGCAGGTAAATTTGACCTCCGTATTGTCGACAATCAGTTTGAAGGGAAACGTCCTGTTCCTCGTCAACAAGCTGTTTACGCGCCACTTAATTCTTATATTGCCAGTGGTGAGGTACATGCGGTAACTATTCGTGCAATGACTAAAGAAGAATGGCGCAAAGCCAGTATGTTTGGAGCTTAAGCGTCAATGGATAAATTTGTCATTCAAGGTGGTGTAAAACTCGAAGGTGAAGTTCGTATTTCTGGTGCGAAAAATGCGGCTTTACCTTTATTGGCTGCAATGATTCTTGCAGATACACCGATTACATTAAAAAATGTTCCAGATCTAAAAGACGTTCGTACTTTAGTTAAGCTGATTGGTGGTTTAGGTATCACCATGAGTTATGAGGGCGAAACGGTTATCGCAGATACCTCTACACTGGATAATCAATTTGCGCCTTATGAACTGGTTAAAACCATGCGCGCATCTATTTTGGTGCTTGGTCCGCTGTTGGCGCGCTATGGTAGTGCAAAAGTTTCACTTCCTGGTGGGTGTGCAATTGGTTCACGCCCTGTTGATCAGCATTTAAAAGCCTTAGAAGCTTTGGGTGCACAAATTGAGGTCGAAGCAGGTTATGTTCACGCTAAAGTGGATGGCCGTTTAAAAGGTGGTGAAGTCATCTTTGATATGGTGACTGTCGGTGGAACTGAAAATATTTTAACTGCTGCAGTATTGGCAGAGGGTGTAACGACAATCCGTAATGCTGCGCGCGAACCTGAAATTACAGACCTTGCACTAATGCTTATTAAAATGGGTGCAAAAATTGAAGGTTTAGATACAGATACCTTGGTGGTCACTGGTGTTGAAAGTCTACATGGCTGTGAATATTCAGTGGTTGCTGACCGTATTGAAACTGGTTCATATTTAGCAGCGGCGGCTATAACGGGCGGTAAGGTCAAAACCACACATACTGATCCAAATCTTCTTGAATCTGTTTTAGATAAATTTGAAGAAATGGGTGCAGAAGTCACACGCGGTGAAGACTGGATCGAATTGGACATGCTGGGGAAACGTCCGAAAGCTGTCAGCTTCCGTACCTTGCCACATCCAGAATTCCCAACAGATATGCAAGCACAGATCATGGCGGTAAATGCCATTGGGCGTGGTTTTGCAACAATTTCTGAAACGATTTTTGAAAATCGTTTTATGCATGTACCTGAATTAGCACGTATGGGCGCAAATATTCAGGTTGAAGGCAATGATGCTGTAGTTACAGGTGTGGAAAAATTATCTGCTGCACCTGTTATGGCAACTGACCTACGTGCTTCATTTTCTTTAGTTTTGGCTGCTTTAGCTGCTGAAGGGGAAACCATCATCGATCGTATTTATCATATTGATCGTGGTTATGAAGATATCGAAGCAAAGTTACAAGGTCTAGGTGCCCAAATTAAGCGAGTGAGCGAGTAAGTTAATGAGCGATATGAGAAACGATGATCCAAACTTTGACGTAATGGGCAATTTTGATCATGGTTTAACTTTGGCATTGAGTAAAGGACGTATTTTAAAAGAAACGTTGCCTTTACTTGAAACTGCTGGAATTAACTTATTGGAAGATCCTGATAAATCTCGTAAGTTAATTTTCCCAACCACACACAAATCCGTTCGTATTTTAATCTTACGTGCTTCTGATGTGCCAACCTATGTGGAAAATGGCGCAGCGGATATTGGTGTAGCAGGTAAAGATGTGTTGATGGAACATGGCGCTCAAAATGTCTATGAACCATTGGATTTAAAGATTGCCAACTGTAAATTAATGACAGCTGGTAAAGTCGGTATGGTTCGCCCTAAAGGTCGTTTAAAAATTGCCACCAAGTATGTAAATTTAACCCGTCAATATTATGCGAGCTTAGGTGAGCAAGTTGATGTGATTAAGCTTTACGGCTCAATGGAATTAGCTCCATTGGTTGGTTTGGGTGATTATATTGTCGATGTGGTAGATACAGGGAATACTTTGCGTGCCAATGGTCTAGAGCCTTTGGAAGAAATCTGTAAAGTATCTTCACGTTTAATTGTCAATAAAGCCAGCTTTAAGCGTAAGCAAACATTATTAAATCCAATTCTTACTCAGCTTGAAAAAGCAGTAGAAGAACGTCAAAAGAGCAATTAATTCATTCATGTTTGTTTGATAAAGATACCGTCTAATTTTAGGCGGTTTTTTTATGCAATTTATGTTAAAAAATAACCATCCATGATTTAAAAAAAGAGTTTATGAAAACACCTCAACAGCGCAAAGAACAATCTATTTTAAAACTTAAAAAGTATTCAATTCCGTATATTGACTGGTTACCTGTGATCGAAGCTGCTGAAGACGTGCAAGCGCGCAGTGCAGAACAGATTGCAAAACGCGCGATTGCTTGTTTGTGGGTGATTCAAGTCGCTTGTGATCTGAATAATGATCAATATGATGATGAAACACAGCTATTTGTATTTGATATTTTGAAGAAAATGCAGGTGCTAGATGCTTTAACCGAGAAAGAACAGGCAATTTTAAAGCGTGAGGCTTCAGCACAAGATATCATCAATATGGTGTGGAAATATGAGGCCTATTGGGTATTGTTATGGGCTTTGGGGATTGTGGATGAGCTGAGTTATCCAGCAGATATCGTTGATTGTGATTTTGCCATTCAGGCTGTATCGTCGTGCGATAGCTTTGCAGAATTTATGGCTAAAGTACAGTTGCGGGATAGCGAAGAAATTTTAGATCAGGCTGATTTAATTTATCGTTATGATTGGGCATGTGTAAATGCGCGTTTAAAGCAACAGGATGCACCTGAAAATTTAAATTCATCTATTGTTGTGGAACGGCATGGTGCATTGAACTGGCTGATTCAGACAGATAGTGATTGGGATCACCCAGATGTGAGCACCTAAATAAAAGTTTGCTGTGTCAAAAGTGATTTGCAATCAAACTTTCCTATTAAAGTAAGTTGAAATGTTGCGGTGATGTTGCCCACAAGATACTCAAAACAAGGTAAACTAAATCTTTCCTAAACAACCTTGTGGGTAAATTGATGCGACGTTTATCGACTCAAGAGCAGAACTTTAAACAAGTCTTTGCTGACTTGTTAGCTTTTGAAACAGTGAGTGATCCTGAGCTTTTAAAAACAGTAGACCAAATTATTGCAGATGTACGCCAACATGGCGATGCACATGTACTTAAACTCACTCAACAGTTCGATCGACATCCAGCGCATCAATTTTCAGATTTAGAACTGACACAAGAACAACTTAAAGTTGCATTTGAGGGGTTAACCGTAGAAGTACGTGAAGCTTTGGAATTGGCGGCCAATCGGGTTCGCTCATTCCATCAGGCGCAAAAACAAGACGGTTGGTCTTATGTGGACGAATTAGGAAATACTCTGGGTCAAAAAGTCACCCCTTTAGACCGTGTTGGTATTTACGTTCCAGGTGGTTTAGCTTCTTATCCGTCCTCTGTGCTGATGAATGCTTTACCCGCGCATGTGGCTGGGGTAGCAGAAATTATTATGGTGGTACCTGCGCCAAATGGTGATTTAAATCCTTTGGTATTGGCAGCTGCTTATTTAGCAGGTGTAAGTCGTGTATTTACGATTGGCGGTGCGCAAGCAGTTGCCGCGCTGGCTTATGGAACAGAAACAATTCCAGCAGTGGATAAAATTACAGGACCAGGTAACCGTTTCGTTGCTGCGGCAAAACGTGCTGTTTTTGGTCAAGTCGGTATTGACATGATTGCAGGGCCTTCAGAAATTTTGGTTTATGCAGAAGGTCATAATGACCCGAAATGGTTGGCGATGGATGTTTTGTCACAAGCTGAACATGATACGGTTGCGCAAGCGATTTTTATTACGCCTGATGAACAGCTGTTAAATGATGTCGAGCAAGCCATTGAGGAACATTTGGCTGCACTACCCAAAGCTGAAATTGCACGAACTTCGATTGCAAATCGTGGTGCTTTGGTCTTGGTTAAAGATCGCCAAGAAGCCATTGATTTGATTAATCAAGTTGCGCCTGAGCATTTGGAATTGTGCTTAGATGACGCTGAGCTGATGTCAGAAAGTATTCGCCATGCAGGTGCAATCTTTATGGGGCGCTATACACCAGAAGCGATTGGTGATTATTGTGCGGGACCTAACCATGTCCTACCTACTTCTGGTACAGCACGCTTTTCATCACCTTTGGGTGTTTATGATTTTCAAAAACGTTCAAGTTTGATTATGTGTTCTGAGCAAGGAGTTAAATCGCTTGCCAAGGCCGCAGATATTCTTGCTCAACAAGAAAATTTAGATGCGCATGCCCGATCAGCAAGATATCGTTATCAGTAATTCACCACCAATGACCCAGTATCCGTAAAAAATCCTTCTCCCTTAGGGAGAGGGTGTGGATGAGGGTGTAAAAATTTAACTGACTTAGTTTGGGGATTCTATTGAAATACCCAAACCCTCTCCTAGAGTGAGAGCGCTTATATAAAGTAAGTCAAGTGAGAAAAAATACGAGATAAAAATGCCAAATATTAGCCCTGAGCAAATGCGTTTTTGGAGTCCTGAAGTACGTGAGTTAGAACCGTATGTCCCAGGTGAGCAGCCTAAAATCCAAAACTTATTAAAACTGAATACCAATGAAAACCCATATCCACCATCGCCAAAAGTGGTTGCAGCGGTTCAGTCTGTACTTATAGATTCAGCAGATGTATTGCGACTTTATCCAGATCCAGATGCATCGGCACTCAAACACGCGATTGCGAAACAACAACATGTAGATGTCGAAAATGTCTTTGTTGGCAATGGGTCAGATGAGGTTTTAGCCCATATTTTTAAAGCATTTTTTGTTCAAGATAAACCGATTCTATACCCAGATATTACCTATAGCTTTTATCCTGTTTATAGTCAGTTTTTTGGAATTTCAACCCAAACTAAAATCTTGCCGTTAAATGATGATTTTGAAATTGACGTGGCTGATTATAAACAGCCGAATGGTGGGATTATCATTACCAACCCCAATGCGCCAACCAGTATTGCATTGGGGCTGTCGGCAATTGAACAGGTCCTGCAAGCCAACCCTGATTCGGTGGTTGTGATTGATGAAGCATATGTAGATTTTGGTGCTGAGTCAGCTGTGAGTCTGGTTGAGAAATACGAAAACTTAGTGGTTTGCCAAACGACTTCAAAATCGCGTTCTTTGGCGGGTTTACGCGTTGGTTTTGCAATTGCACAGCCACATTTGATTGCCGCATTGGAAGCTGTTAAAAATAGTTTTAACTCCTATCCAATTGATCGTTTTGCAATAGCTGCAGCTGTCGCATCATTTGAAGATCAAGAATACTTTGTAGCACAATGTCAAAAAGTCATAGTGAGTCGTGACAAACTGGTTGCAGATTTAGCGGCGCTTGGGTTTAAAGTATTACCATCTTCAGCCAACTTTATTTTTGCGTGCTTACCCTCAAAAGATGCTGGTGAATTGGCGAAAGCGTTGCGTGAACGTGGCATTATTGTTCGATACTTTAATAAACCACGTATTGATCAATTCTTACGTATTACTATTGGTACAGATGAACAAAATCAACGCCTTGTTGATACGTTAAAACATGAGATTTTAGTCTAGGATTCATGTTGAGGTTGCTGCCATGTATTGAGTAAATCAAGCATGGCAGCAACTTTATCAAAACATTCCTGATATTCTGCATCACAATCTGAAGCAATAGTAATTCCACCGCCTGCCCACAATGATACTTCATCTTGATATTTTTGAATTGAACGAATCAAAATGTTCCAAGAACCGGTTCCATCAAAATTAAAATAGCCCATTGAACCACAATAAGCACCTCTTGGTGCACTTTCGAGTTCTTCAATAATTTGCATCGCACGAATTTTGGGTGCACCAGTAATTGAACCACCCGGCAATGCTGTAAATAAGACCTCAAATGGATTGACATCTGGTTTTAAAGTGGCAGTCACCTCACTCACCATATGATGTACTTGGTTAAAAGATTCAATATTAAACAATTTTGGGGTTTTTACTGAGCCAGTTTCAGCATAGACACTGAGATCATTGCGTAATAAGTCCACAATCATGACATTCTCTGCTTGATCTTTTTTGGACTGAATCAAAGCATTTTTTGATTGTGCATCTAAAGTTGGATCATCATAACGCGGCATTGTCCCTTTAATGGGTTTGGTGATAATTTTACGCTCAGCTTCGAAATCAATAAATAACTCAGGTGAGCAACTCAGTAATTCAAAATCATTGATTTTTAAATAACCCGAATAGGGAGCATCTGTGAGTGTCCAAAACTTTTCGGCAGTATCTAAAAGTAAACCGTGAGCTTTTGCAGTGAATTCCTGAGTTAAATTAATTTGATAGCAGTCCCCCGCTTTAATATATTCTTGAACTTGTGTAAATGCATGATCATATTGTGGCTTTGTCCACGTCGCAGTACAGTTTGATAAAAGTTTAAAGCTTTGATTCTGGGTGACGGGTGTGGTTAATAAATCTTGTATAAAGTTGAAAAACTCTTCTGCACAGGCTTCTAAACTATAAAAAAAGAATTGCTCATTTTCTCGTTTGATAAATGTTTTATAAATACCCATGTAAAAATTGGGCTGAGATTTGCTTTGAGCATCAACATATTGCTGACTGGCATAGTTATAGTCAATAAAACCCATATATCCACCCTGAAAACTGTGCTGTTTCGGAGCTGATTGAGTGGTGAAGTTAAAGAAGTGTTTTAAATGAGGATCGCTTTTATCTTTTTGATAATGGGTAAAATGATTTCTTGTATAACGATAAAGTTGTTGTTGGGTTGAGATACAGTATTGTTCAGGTGAAAAAGCAACAATGTCTTCGCCCGCGTTTTTTAAATAGATACAACCGAATAATGAGTCAAGACGGTGTAATAAATCTGCAGTGCTATTTGATGGAAAATCTAATAACTTCCGAAACATAGGGAGGTTTAACTCAAGCGCAAAAAGGGTTTGTAAGGCACTATTCTACCTGAAAATAGCACTTATAAAAGTGTTTACCGTTTATCGGTTTAATTGGTTTTTTGATAAACAGCAGTTGAACAAAAAGTAACATACCGTTAATTTAAAAGGGCAAAACGGACTACTCAAGGATTGGTGTTCTAAGTTGTAAAACAACTAAAAACAACAGGGAACTATGGAGAGTGGTTAAAAATGAAAAAAAATGCTCTTGGGAGAGTACAGATTATGAAATTATTTACTAAACTTGCTTTAGTTTCCGCAGTGGCTATGAGTTCAAACGCAATGGCAATGCAAGCAATGGATGATGCAGCGCTAAGTGCAACGACTGGTCAGGATGGTATCAGTATTGGTATTGATGCATCTAAAGTTGAAATTGCAAAACTACATGTTTTTGATGGTGATGGTTTAGCTGTAAATGCAACGACTGGTGGTACTGGGAATGCTGGTGCGATTACTCTAAATAACGTAGTTGTAACCAAAACAGGTGCTTCTGGTAACTTAGCTGATTTGGTCATTGATACTGATGGTGGTTCTACTGGTAAGCCATTCTTAAACGTTGCAGCTGCAATTAATGCATTAAAAATTGAGTTAGGTAAAATTGAAGTAAATGATACTACTGGTACTGCTGGTGCATATAAGCCAGGTACTGGATCTGCTGAGATTTTAAGTGGTTTGACGATCAATACTGGTGCTACGACAGCAAATATTCAATTGGGTAATACGCCTCAAGGTGCAATGATTAAATTGAATGGTTCGATGATTGGTGGTTTATCAATCAGTAACTTGGCCTTGAAAGATGCTTCTACAGCAGGTGGTGGTTATATCGTACTGGGTGGCATTAAAGTGACCGACACCGGTTCTTCTGATTTGGCTTTAAATGCTGATGTTGCTGTAACGAAGGAAGGCTTGGCTGTTACTGCAATGAAAAGTTCAACAGGTACAGATATTTACTTAACTAAAGTTGTATTGGGCGGTGGTAATGGCTTTGTACCAGGTGGAACAGCAGGTTCTGGAACAGGTTCTGGTTCGATTGGTGATGTTGCGATTACAGGTATGAAATTCTATAACGGTGGTTCAGCAACGCCGAATGGTGTAAAACTGACGATTTCTGGTCACTAAGCCTAGAATTAAAATCTTAAAAAAGACGCATGCAAAGCATGCGTCTTTTTTTTACAAAAAACTGAATAAAAAGCGACAAAAGTTGAAAAAAAGACTGTTTTTTTTTTCAAAAACCGTTATCTTCATAATCACAGGGACGTAGAGTGTTCACTCTAAAAATAAAATCAGCACTTTAGGCAAAATACTGCCGACACTTGATAGTTAAAATTATGATAGAAATTACTTTAGGTTCGGCATTAATGTATTATTTTGCCAACCACGCCTTAGATGTGAAACCCAAGCCAAAGGATGCGATTTACTACACTGAGCTTGCGGATTCTAGAGATAAATCATTTACACGTAATCATCGTGAAATGGTGCATGTTAAACCTGCCTTAGAAAACCAATTCCGTGGCATCGTACGTCAAGGATATGACTATAGTTGCGGTTCTGCTGCGTTAACAACATTGTTAAATGGCTATGTTGGGACAAATTTAACCGAACAGCAAACCATGGAAGGCTTATTACGGTTTGGAGAATACAACCGGATTATTGAGCGGCGAAGTTTTTCATTGCTGGATATGAAGCGCTTTGTTGCTGCAATTGGATATGAAAGCGGTGGTTATAGAGGTGAGTTCACAGACCTAATCAATCAAAATCAACCGGTGATTGTGCCAATTTCTTATGCGGGTTTTAAACATTTTGTTGTGTTTAAAGCTTATAAAGATGGGCGTGTTTATGTGGCAGATCCAGCCTTGGGGAATATCAGTTTTGATCAAGAGCGATTTAAGCAAATTTGGGAAAATAACACCTTATTTGTGATCAATGCGCCAAAAGATCAACAACGTAACTTGTTGGCACTACAAGATGCAGATATGCGTCATGTCGATGATGCAACAATCAATCGTTATGCTTTAGTTGAAGCGCAATATTCAACAGATTATACCAATAAATTAGCAGATAAGGCTTCGACAATGCGTAAGGTGATTGACCAAGATACCAAGTCTGCAACATACAATCAGCCAATTACATCTTATATGCGACTCTATTATAAACGTAAGTAAAAGATGGATTAAAAAATTACATAACTGAATTGGAATTTTTGGAATAGGAAGAATATGAATAATCAATGGATGAAACGGACTTTACTTGCAGTGAGTATTCAGTTTGCAATTGGAAGTTTATATGCAGCTGAAACAGAGGCAAGTGCGGATGTCGTAGCAGATCAGGCTGCGAGTACAGACAATGCCAGTTCTGCAACCAGCAGTCAAACAGCTCCAGTTGCACAGGCTACAGAAGATGTCAAAATTAATAAAGATGAAACAAAATCTTTAGCACCTAAACCAGGTACACAAGCTGCAGAAGCATTGCAGAAGAAAGAAGGTGATGCTTCTCAAGAAACCAATTTACAAGAAGTTTTTACATCCAATGAACGTCAATACTCTTTAATTAAAAAGGGTGAGTTCTCAACTTTTTATGATTTAGATTATTCTTACTATCGTGATTCGCAATTAAATTTAGGAATTAACGAAGGCACAGCTTATCAACTTCGTGTTGATGAAGATGCAAGTCATACCATTAGTAATACTTTTACTGCACAGTACGGGATACGTGATAATTTAACCTTTACCGCATCTATTCCATTTATTGCTAAATCAGATAGCTTAAAAGATGCCACGGCTGCGGGCCTAGGGGATATTAACTTTGGTGCACGTTGGGAACCTTTCCCACTGAAAGCAGGTCGTTTACCACTTATTTTATTTGGTAGTTTATCTACTAAGACTGGCGATAGCCCATATGAGATAAACCCTGAAAAAGACCTTTCAACGGGTAAAGGCTATTATTCTGTAGGTGTTGGCGCAAGTACCCGTAAATATATTGATCCTGTTGTACTGTTTGCATCGGTCTCTGCCAATTATGGATTTAAAGAAACTGGCTTAAATCAAGTGCGTGGTGGGGGCAATGCCAATGGTCAAGGTGGTGATCAGACCTATCAACGCGTTTTAGAAGAGTTTGATCCTGGTATGACCGGTGGTTTCTCTTTTGGTTTTGCTTATTCATTTAACTATGATGTTTCAATGACTATGTCATACCAACAATCATTCAATATGAATACTTCGTTTAAGTATAGACCTACAGCGGGACTTGCAGATTCATATAAAGCAGCTGACCAATCTAGCGGGATGTTTTCCATTGCTCTAGGGGTGCGAGTCAATCCAGATACGATTGTCAATGGTACATTGGGGATCGGCTTAACTGAAGACTCACCAGATATTTCACTCGGCTTATCTTTCCCATTGGATATTTTAGGCTTTGGTAAGAAGAAAGCGAACTAAAGGAGTGTAAAGTATGAAAAACATACGTTTGCGCCCATTAGTTACAGCGATTTTATTAACAGGGTGTTCAACTCAAGTATTTGCGGCGTTAGGACTTAACCTATCGGTTGATATACGCTCACTAACCATGGGGAATGCAGTAACTGCAGACCCACCTGGAATTAGTGCGATTCATTTTAACCCCGCAGCATTAACTAAACTCAAAGGCTTACAAACTGACGTACAAGGGATTGTTGCAAACTTTGATATACAACGTGAATTTTCTGCGCCACCTGGTTATAACGTATTTGGTTATTCTGATGACCCATTGATCTGTAATGATGCACCAGACAATCCTTCGGGGCTTTGTACAGATTATAAAGATTCAGTGCGTGGCGATGTAGAGTATGCAAGTTTATATATTCCCATTCTAAAGAAAGTCGTGGATTTGGGACCTGGCTGGCCAGTGTTAGCGCCAACGGGAGGGATTTCTTATAATCCTCCAGGCTCAAAATTGACCTATGCAACTGCTGTATATGCACCAATGGTGGCAGGTTTTGGCTCAGAAGATGGTAACCCAGGTAACTATATGGGGCAGCAAGTTGCCATTGAGCGTATAACCTATTTGTCTCCATCTATTGCATACCAAGTCAGCGATGAATTGTCTATTGGTGCTTCGATCGGGATGTCATATAACGCAATGGCATTAAAAACTGATCTACGATTTCCAAATGAAATGATTGGTGTTCTACGATTGATTGATGAGTCCGTTTGTGGGCCTTTCCGAAACAACTCGAATGTAATTACTGACCTTATATTATTTGGTATTTGTAATGCAGATGAGGGCATGAACCCATTTGGTCAATTCGGCAAAATGCAGGTGAGTCTTGAGCAGAGTTTAAGCCCAAGTTATAACTTAGGTTTGATGTGGGAACCTACAGAAAACTTCGGTTTTGGTATGGTGTATCAAAGTTCCGCCAAAATGCGTATGAAAGGTAAATATTTTATCGACAATGCCAACGCACCACGCGAGCTTATAAAAGGCTTAAACTCTTCAGCAACAGGTCAGATTCTTGCGGCGATTTTAGGTTTTCCAGGCTATATTCCACCAACCGAATCAGGTTTGATTTCAATGGATTTGGAATATCCTGCTCATTTTCAAACCGGTATAAAATATAAAATTTTACCTGATTTACAGGTGAATTTTGATGTGGGCTGGACCGACTTTAAAGCATGGGAAAAGTTTCAATTTGAATTTGATCGACAAATTTCAGCATTAAAAATTGCCAAATTATTATCCAATCAAGTCACAGATACCTCATTGGCTTTTCCACTCGGCTTTCAATCACCGTGGAGCTGGGGAATTGGTATTGAGTATTCAGCAAATGATCGTCTAAAACTTCGTGCTGGTTATGAACCTCGTGCTAGTGCGATCCCCGATGATAAACGGAATACCATGGTGCCGATTAACAATGCGCAATTATTTGGTTTAGGTTTAGGTTATCGTTTTGATGAAGATAGTGATATTGACTTATCGATCGGTTTCTTGCGTAGCCGAGATAATATTCCAGCAAACAGCAGTAGTTTGGCCAATAAAACAGGGGTGGATAACTTGTTACTCAACCCATATGCTGGTTTAAATGTAAAGACCAATACAAAAGTTACAATTCTAGGGCTTAACTACAGAACGAGATGGTAATGCGTTTGAATGTTGGAAAAAAAACAGTCGTAACTTCTTTGTGGCTAGCTTTAAGTTTTAGTCTAGCCACATCAATTTCTTATGCTGCCAATTTTTATACAATTATTGGCCCTGATGGACATCCGATGATTGTTCAGAAACCTGAAGCAGCTCCAAAAGTAGATGTAAAGCAAAAAAATAAACTAGTACAAGACGTTAAACCAATACAAGAAGTCAAACAAATACAAGAGACTCAAGCTGCCAAGCCTAATGTACCAGTAATAGAAGCTCCAGCCATCGTTAAACAAAGTCAAAAAGAGAGGGCGCCTAAAAATACGCCATCAGCGGTTACTACTGCTCAGCCTGCACGGCAATCCGCTTTAATGGAGCATAAAGCTAAAATTCAAAGCCCTGTTCAGATATCAGATCAGCCTTTAGCACCAGCGTCACAGACGATAGTACCTCAGCTTGTTGTGGAAAAACCGCCACAGCAACCCGCTGATATTACTCAACAAACCAATAAGGTTGAGAAACTAGAGAAAATAACGCCAGTATACCAATCTGCGGTCAAGATCCATAAAGACGTTGTACAGAAAAGTACTCAAACGATAGAAGATCAGCATTTCACAGTTATTGATGGTGAACAATATGTTAATAATGAGTATTTAGAAGATCGTGAATTCAATTTAGAAGGTAAAAAAAGATTTTATATGACGCCTGAGATCGGCGCAGTGCATGGTCGTTATGAAACCATCGAACGGCAAAAAGGTTTAAGTAAGAGCCTTTTAAATAGTATTCGTGGCAATTCAGAATCGAAAGAAAAAAAACCAGTTGTTTTATCTTCAAGCTACTTTCGTTTACCTAAAGATGAGGTTGTTCATAATTTAGAACAAGCGTGTTTTTCTGGTAAAAAAATAACTAAAGCAAAAGATTTATCCATAAAAAATCAAGAAGTTGGCTTGTGGCCAGTTGCACCAATCAAAGAGACTTTTGCTTATGAAGTCGTGAAATTAGATTCTCAAGTGCAAAATATTTTATTAACATCTTATGCATCTTCTTCAAAGCTTCAAAGTTATTATTGGCCTTTGGTGGTATTTTTAGATGGACAAGGTTGTGTCCTCGAAGGTGTAAGTGGTTTTAAAAATGAAGAATCCCACGACAATAATTTACAATATGCGGCTATGGAAGGCGTTTTAAGAAAACCTGATCAAGCTGTATATCTATTTTTAACACCATTATCCTCAGCATTAGATGTGGAAAATAAGCAATTAACAAATCATGGACAAATTAAGCTGAGTGTAATTCAGTAAGGATGAAGATATGAAAAAAAGATTATTCGCCCCTTTAGTTTTAACAAGTTTAGGCCTAGCACTCGCAGGGTGCGGTGGTGAAAGTGCAACAGTCAATGAAGACCCAAATAAAGGTATTCCAACCTATTCAAATGGTTGTGATGCAGATTCTACAGAAAAATGTTTAGGTTTTTATGTTGACTATCCAGTGGATGGTTTAAATTTTGATTGTAGTACAGATACCAGAAATCATTATGCGACTAAACTAGAAGGTGGTTTGGCACTTGGTGGCTGTTTAATTGGCGATAAAGCAAAATTTTATATAAAAGGTTCTCAATCGGAAAGAAAAATTGTTTTAGGTGATGTTGACTTAGCAAAAGTACGCCCTTTAAAAGTGCGTGGTCAACCTGCTGCAATTGGTTTGATTGATATTGCAACTGCTATGACAGGTAAAGAACCAACCAGTATGACCATGAGTGATGAGACATTTAAAGTAATGGTTGGATTGGTTCGCGTTTTCCAAGCGATTGGGTTGGAGCAGGATGCCAATCAGGTTGGCGATGTACAACCCCTTGAGTTAACAGATAATATTAAAAATAATTTAACAACAGTCAATGCAGATATTGGGGTGGCTGATTTTATCAATGGTAGCTATGTTGAAAAATTAAAACCGTGGGTCAATATTGAAGCGGTTGATGAAGCTTCTGCAGTCGCGACTGCGCAACGCTTGGTTCAACAATCATTGGTAAATATTTATTCAACAAACTTCCTTATTTTCAGTGGTGCAAATGTTGATATTCAAGGCTTTACAGGTAAAAGTGAATTAAGCACCAAGAATGAATCTATCGCCAATATGTATTTAGTCACTGACCGTCAAGGTTATACCTCAGGTTATGCAATGCAATGGGTTGGTGTACCTCAAAAAGTAGAAGGCAGTACAATTGCTGACTCACTGTTAAAGTTTTTATTGCTCAATCAGGTTGTTCCACAAAAACTCAATGTAAATGGTCAACAAGGTTGGATCAATCCACTCACCCGTAAAATTACCTCTCCACTTGTATTTAAAAAAGATCAAAGTTCAACGGATAAACTTGAAATTTTTCAGGGCGCTTTGCTGAATAATACCAATGTCGCTGGTACTGAATATATGTATAAGCGAACAACGGGTGCAACCACGGCACCTGCGGACCCAACGATATATGGGAAATGGCGTCAAACTTTAAATGCTGATCAGCTTTCTGGTGGAATCGATATTTATAAAACCAATCCTGCCAATTATTTAGATCGAAAAGTTTTTCTCACTAAAAATACAGTAAAAGCTGGTGAAAAATACTATTTCCCACTGTATGCAAATATTACATTTGCTTTTGATAACAAAGAAGTTAATCCAAATACCCAAACACTGGGTATTGTGATTGATGAAAATGGAGATATCCGCACCAATTTAGGTAAAAATAGTGCGTTAAATTCAGATACATGTGCTGATGTAGATCCAAACACTTATGTTGATAAAGAAACAGGGGTACAACAATATCGTATTGGTACTACGGGTACAGCTTATATAAATGGTAATGTTGAAAAGTCGATTACACTTCGTATGATTTTGGCCAATCCTGTATTTGGTAGTCTTGATGGTGCATTAGCCGGTTTAAATGAAACATTAGTTGTTCGACCAACCAGTGGTACATCTGCAGAAGAAATAGCCAATGCTTCAGTTTCCTCTGGCGGTATACGCTTAAACCTACAACGATTAATCAATGAGCAAAATACAAACAATGGTGTCAATATTACCAGTTGGGATGGGGATAAGACGATTACTGCAACATGGGTAAATTTGCATGCATTTTATCAGTCAGTTTATAACAATATAGAGGCCAATAAGGATAAGACCACTCCTGAGCAAAAAGAGCTAGCAAAGCGTTTATCAGGGACTTTAACTGTAAGCTTACCGCAGTGTTATACCATTAAAACCAAGTAATTTATGTTGTCTAGTCCTGAAATAGGTTGACACTTATTTCATACAAACGCTCGATGCATTTCATCGGGCGTTTTGTATTTTAGCGACATATGCGGTCTACGAACATTATAAATTTCTATAGACTCTGCAACCATTCGCCTAGCTTCTTCAAGATTCTTTGGTTTATGAAGTAAATATTCATTCTTCAATATACCGTTGACCCTTTCAGCTAAAGCATTCTGATAACAATCATATCCATCGGTCATAGAACATCGAATATTATGTTTCTGATGTAATTCCTGATATTTCTTTGAACAATATTGTATGCCTCGATCTGAATGATGAATTAGTGAATATTGTGGGGCTTTACGTTCCTTTAATGCTTTGATATATGCTTGGCTAACAGCTTCTGCACCTAAATTGTCATCTACATGATAACCCACTATTTTTCTAGACCAAGCATCAGTGATTAGGCTTAGATAAGCTTCTCCTGTTTCTATAGGAAGATAGGTTATATCTGCAACCCAAAGTTGCTCTGGTTTCTGTGGTATCACTTGCCCAATTCCAAACTTAACCAAGTTAGGATGCTTGTGAAAACGATGGTGGCTATTCGTTGTCTTATGATATGCGCGTTTAGGTTGTACTAATAAACGATGATCTCTGAGTAAATCAAACAATCGATCTCTACCAATAGTGATACCTATTATCGTATTCAGTAAATAATGGAGTTTCCTTGTTCCAATACGAGGCTGAAACATTCTTTCTTGTCGAACTTGCTTTAATACATTTTGTTCATATCTATATCTTAGGTTCGATTGCTGGCATTGTTTGTAATAAGCTTGTCGAGTGATATCAAGATAATGGCAACATTCAGTGATACTAAAACCTATCGCTTGTTTTTCTTTAATGGCTTGCCTTGTGGCTTTTTTGTAGTGCTTACTCCGTAATCTCGTTCGAGTATATTTATAATGGATTCAAATAACTCTGCTTTTCTTTTTGTTTCATATAACTGTTGTTCAAGCTCTTTGATTCTTTGTTCGGGTGTGAGTGGTAAAGGATCAGACATTTGTTTTTCTCCATGACGTAATGGGGTGCCTTGACTCCAATCTAATCTACCATGCTTTCTTAACCAAGCTAAAACAGTTGAACGCCCTTGAATACCATATCTACTCTGAGCTTGTTTATAAGTCATTTCACCTTTTTCAACTTGATCTACGACTGATAATTTAAAAGCTAAGCTGTAATCTCTTTGTGTTCTTTTAACTATTGTTTTCATTACACTCTCCAAATTTAAGTTTAGAAAGTGTCAACCTTATCTAGGACGGGACATGTTAATTAAAAAAGCCTCAATTCAAGTGATTTGAATTGAGGCTTTTTTTGTGCTCATATTTTTAATGCTCAACCATTGGTCGAAGCAATATCTATTTGTGATTATCCTGTTTGATCTAATCGGGTGCCTAATGTTTCAAGATGCATTGGAAAGTTATTGGTTTTACGGTCTTCAAAATAATGTCTTAACGTGCGCTCTACACTTGGGAAAGCTAAATCGTTCCATGGAATCTCATGTTCTTCAAATAAACGACTTTCTATGGTTTCTTCACCAGCACCAAATACACCATCTTTTATTTGTGTTTTAAACAAAACATAAACTTGCCCAATCCGTGGAATATTATACATGCAGTAAAGTTGTTCAATTTCAACCTCAGCCTCAGATTCTTCACGTGTTTCGCGTGCTGCACCTTGTTCCATGGTTTCAAAAAGTTCCATATAACCGGCAGGTAAGGTCCATAGTCCATAACGTGGTTCTATTGCACGACGACATAGTAAAACTTTATTTTCCCAGATCGCCAAAGCGCCACAAATCACTTTAGGGTTAACATAATGAATGGTGCCGCAGTGTGTACAAACTTTACGGATTTTTTGATCACCTAAAGGAATTTTTTCTATGGTTGGATGACCACAAGCACTGCAAAAACTCATAAGCTTCATTAAAAATGTGAGATAACTCAGCATAACTGAAAAATTCTACTTTCGCATCATTTATAGCCTTATCGATAAAATTTCCTATATGATAGAACGAGAACAAAAAAGATAGAGTGAGATCAATGAAGGATGATGAGCTAACCCAAGTGTTGCAAAATCGATTACGTTTTGGCAAAAGAACCTACCCGGCCAATGCCGCAGTACTGATTGCAATTACTCAAGAAGCTGATCCTAAAATTTTACTGACGAGACGCTCTGCCTACTTATCAAATCATGCTGGAGAAGTTTCCTTTCCAGGCGGGAAACGCGATCCAAATGATACCAGTAATATCGTTGTGGCTTTGCGAGAAGCATGGGAAGAAACCGCACTCAATCCCTTTGATGTCAAGCTGATTGGTGATTTACCCATGGAACGGGCGAAAAGTGGATTGACAGTAAAACCTGTAGTTGGATTAATTCCTCCAGATATTCAGTTGATTGCTCAGCCGAGTGAAATTGATCGTATATTCTATGCACCGATTAAAAAAATGATGGAATCACAGCCTATTCCTTATGAGGTGCGTTTGGCACATCAATCGGTGTATTTTCCCAGTCTAAGAATTGAAAACGAAGTCATTTGGGGTTTAACCGCCAGAATTCTGATTTCGTTATTTAAATATGGTTTGGACTATCAAAAAAACTGGCCGTTTTTATTGAACTCGCCATCTTTTAAATCACAGATATTCAATAAAAAATAATGCTGAAAAGCTATGATCAAAACCAATGCTCTTAAAATATCTCAAAGGAATGTAATACCATGATGTATAAATTTAAAGGTTTTGTGCCAAAAGCATTGCATGCACCTTTTGATGGTTGGATTGCGGATAATGCGACAGTGATTGGTCAGGTTGAACTGGGGCAACAAGTCAGTGTCTGGTTTGGTGCAGTCATTCGTGCTGACAATGCCAAAATTCATATTGGGAATTTTAGTAATGTTCAGGAAAATGCCGTTTTACATACAGATACAGGGATTGAATTAACCGTTGGTGATTATGTAACCATTGGGCATCAAGCCATGTTGCATGGTTGTACGATAGGTGATAACAGTCTAATTGGTATTAATGCCGTGGTTTTAAATCATGCTGTGATTGGTAAAAATTGTATCATCGGTGCAAATAGTTTGATTCCAGAAGGTAAAGTTATTCCCGATAATTCCTTGGTGGTGGGTTCACCGGGTAAAGTCGTGCGAACTTTGGATGAGAATGCGGAGAATTTATTAAAAATGAGTGCCTTGCACTATGCTGACCATTACAAGAATTTTATTGATTTAGAAGAATTTAAATTTGATTAAAGTCGTGGTTTTAAAATTATCACTTAAATGCCAAGCACAATGTCTTGGCATTTTTATGGATTATTTTGATCTAATGGATTTTATCTAGCAGGCTTTATCTCTAAGCCCTCGCGCTATTGAAATGAGTGGAGTATCATAGGCAGCATTTTTAACACAGTAAGGTTGTGCATGAAATTGCTGGCATTGGAAACTGCCAATGAGCAGTGTTCCGTTTCGATTGTTGATGAAACTCAAACACTCTATTTTCAACTTGATACGCGAGCAAAAGCACAAACTCAAACCATTTTGCCGATGATTGAGCATGGTTTTGAGCAAAATCAAATCTCCAGTAAAGACTTGACTGCAATTGCATTTAGCCGTGGACCAGGTTCATTTAGTGGTGTACGTATCAATGCCGCAGTGACTCAAGCCTTAGCCTGGGCAAATGATATTCCTGTGATTCCAGTTTCAACCTTGCAAGCGTTGGCGCAAGCTGCTTATCAGCAAGCCCAATTGACTGAAGTCACCGCAGTTTTAGATGCACGTATGCAAGAAGTTTATATGGCAAGTTTTAAGCTTGACCAAAATAACATTATGCAACTTGTAGACGAAGAAAAATTATTAGACTATCAACACGCTGCAGAATATCAAAAATATACCTTGATCGGTTCAGGTTCAGCTTTGGTGAATGTTGAGGCAATCGCGTTTCAGCAGATTATTGCTTCTGCCAATGATATCGCCACAATTGCGCGTCAAAATGCACTGCAAAAGCAATGGTTCAGTGCAGAACAGGCTTTACCTGTATATTTACGTGATAATGCATGGAAGAAAATTCCAGAACAAGGTAAACCATAATCGTTTTTCGCTTTAATTTTTAGGATTTCACAATGGATCTTTTACTGCTACTCAAAGCAGCCATTATGGGTATTGTTGAAGGTATTACCGAATTCTTACCTATCTCAAGTACAGGTCATTTAATTCTTGCATCTGAGCTCATGAATTTCTGGACCAAAGAAAAGAGTGACTTATTTGTCGTTGCTATTCAAATGGGCGCAATCGCTGCGGTGATTTATGAGTATTGGGGCAAGCTTTGGGGCGCAGCAATCGGTCTATTTTCAGGTGAGCCGAAAGGGCGTCATCTTGGCGTCAGTATTATTGCAGCTTCTATTCCAATTATGCTGGTTGGCTTAACCTTTGGTGATATCGTAAAAGAGTTGTTGTTTAATGATATTTCTGTGGCGATTGGTTTAATCGTCGGTGGTTTAATCATTTGGTGGGTTGAAAAAAATCCACCAAAAGTCAATGCGGTTGAAGTGGAAAATATCTCGATTAAAGAAGCAATTTATATTGGTTTAATTCAGGTGTTGGCGCTTATTCCAGGGACTTCACGTTCAGGTGCAACCATTATTGGCGGCATGATGCTGGGTGTATCGCGTAAGGCTGCAACCGAATTTTCGTTCTTCCTCGGTATACCTGTTATTGTTGGTGCAGGCTTATTAGATCTTTTTAAAAATTACCATATTTATGAAACAACTCAAGATTGGACCGTATTCTTTGTGGGGCTAATTGTTTCTTTTGTTTCTGCTTTAATTTTGATCCGTGTTTTGGTGGCTTATGTTTCTAAGCGTGATTTCATGGTCTTTGCTTGGTATCGTATTGCTTCTGGTTTGTTGATTTTATTGTTTGCATTAACAGGTTGGAAATTATGGTAAGCGAAATTCGCTTATTTACTGAATCCACATTTTTTGAGAAAGCACAGTCCTACCAAACTGTGCTTTCTTTACGTGGTGTCGTGGTAAACATTGCAACGATTGAAAAACTCAATGCACGGTTTTTAAGACTGAACCCTGAACTTGCCTTGTGTGTTGATGAACAAGGGTTAAGCCTGTGTGCCAATGGCATGAAAATGCAGCCTGATTGGAAAGCTGAGATCCCACGTTTAAAACGTGCAACTTTAAAATCTGAAATGATTGCACGGGCATGTAATATTTCAGAAAAACCCAATTTAATTGATGCAACTGCTGGTCTAGGACATGACGCATTATTGATGGCACACTTAGGGGCGAAAGTAACCCTGATTGAACGTCATCCAATTTTATTTACTTTACTGGAAGATTCAAAAAAACAGCTGGAAAACGATCCGTTTTTAGCCAAAGTTGTTGAGCGTATTGATTTGGTTTTTTCTGATTCAGCTGAATATTTACAACAATTGATCATCACGCATCAAACTGTCGATGTTGTTTATTTAGATCCGATGTTTCCGCAGCGGGATCAAAATCAGCAAGCCATTAAAAAACAGGCACAAGTGAAAAAGCAAATGCAGCTCTTACACATGCTTTTACCTGAAGATGGTGAAATGGATTTAGGTGATCATCTTTTAGTCTTAGCACGGAAAATTGCCAAGCGAGTTGTGGTAAAACGTCCTAGACTGGCTGTATTTTTAAATGATCAGGCAACTGATCATCAATGGCAAGGTGATGCTTGTCGTTTTGATGCCTATTTTAACAGCAATCTTATTGAGTAATTTGGTAACTGTTTCAATAATAGTCGAATTATTGATATATAGTTAAATCAAACATTGATAATTTTTTAGCCAAGCCTAAACTAGATAGGCTGATTGAAGCCACTGCCTTAACAGAATCTTTATGATAGATCTTAAACCCTCGATTAACTTTTGGCATGATTTGAAAAGTAACCAACGTGCAGGGATTTGGTTATTCTTAGGTTCGCGAAAGTCTTTACAAATTGTTCGTCCATCGATTCTTCAATTGATTTTTTGGGGACTGTTGGGTGCAGGTGCAAATACACTATTTAGCTGGTTAGTTGCCGGTGATGGTGGTGTTTTTAATCGACAAGGTCTAGTCAGCTACGCATTGTGGCCTTTTATTGCCTTGATTGTGGGGATTTTCCTATCACAACGGACCAATAATCCACGTTTGATGTTGGTTCCAGCACTGTTATGGCTGGTACTTGATACGCACATCATGTTGTTTCAATGCTTGCTGCAATATTTAGGCAATCAAGATCTGCTGCCTTATTTCACTTACGATGTGATCCCACTGCTGTTTTTTGCTTTGTTTATTTGGCAAAGCCTTGCTGTGGTGTGGGTATTTTCAAGAGAATTACAATGGCCGTGGTGGGAACGTGCCTTGATCATGTTTGCGACTGTAGCCACTTTGTTTACTTGGCAGGTCTCGATTAAGGAACAGCCGATTTGGAAAGTAGAAGACGTTCCTCCAAGTATTAGCGAAAGTGCTTTTTATGCACAAAGTCATTTACTCAATAAAGCCTTGGAACAGGTGCAGTTTGGTGAGTTTGCACAAACGCATTGGTATTTTTTAGGCGTTGCTGGTGCAAGTTATCAAGACGTGTTTAAATTTGAAATTGATCGAATTAAAGAACAATTTGATACCCGTTTTGGAACCTTTGGACGCTCTGTTGAGTTGGTCAATAATCCACAAAGCATTAAAGATACACCAATTGCTTCTAGAACCAGTATAGATCTGGCTTTACGCCGTATTGGTCAACAAATGAATCGCGAAAGTGATGTATTGTTTCTTTATATGACTTCTCATGGCTTGCCTAATCGTTTTGAACTCGAAAATGAACCGATTAATTTGGATGATGTTGACCCAAAATGGTTAAGAGAAACCCTCGATAAATCAGGTATTCGTTGGAAAGTGATCGTAATTTCAGCCTGTTATTCAGGTAGCTTTGTTTCAGCACTCCAATCACCAGATACCTTGATTATTACTGCTTCTGCAGCAGATCGCGCCTCATTTGGTTGTTCAAATGAAGCTGATTATACTTATTTTGGCCGTGCTTTCTTTGATCAGGCAATGCGTGAACAAGATTCTCTCAAAGCTGCATTTAAAGAAGCGACTGAAACAGTTGCGAAATGGGAAAATGCACAAGGCTTTGATCCATCTGAACCGCAATGGGTGATTGGGAAAAATATGGAAATGATGTTACCGCAGTTAGAACAACATTTATTTCCACAACAAGGCGTTATTACTACTGCGCAAACCCAAAATGTAAAACTGGATACACAACAAAAGCCATGATAAATAACGGCGCTTTAAATGCGAAAGCAAAAGCGCTTTAATTTATATTGAGTTGAATCTGTTGATGTTATAAGACGGTAGACCTAAACAATTTAAAGATCAAAATGTGGAGCGATGCGCTGATGGAACTTTTAAGTAAAAATATCTGTTTTGATGGTGAACAAAGAATTTATCAAATTCAGTCAAATTATTTAAAAGGGGCAACGAAGTTTGCGACATATCTTCCGCCTCAAGCATTAAAAGGGCAGAAATGTCCTGCATTATTCTATTTAGCGGGACTGACCTGTACGGAAGAAACCTTTATTATCAAAGCACATGCACAGCGCTTAGCATCTCAGCTTGGTCTAATTTTGATCGCACCAGATACATCACCTCGTGGTGAACAGGTTGCACAAGGTGATTCATGGGATTTGGGGCAGGGTGCAGGATTCTATCTCAATGCAACTCAAGCACCTTGGGCTGAACATTTTCAGATGGAAAGTTATATAGTAGATGAACTTTATCCATTGCTAATAAAAAGTTTACCGATTCAATCTGAAGCTGTGGGAATCTTTGGTCATAGTATGGGCGGGCATGGGGCATTAACACTGGCTTGGAAATATCCAAATTATTTTAAATCAGTATCAGCTTTTGCCCCGATTTGTGCACCAACAGAATGTCCTTGGGGTGAAAAAGCCTTTTCACACTATTTAGGCGCTGATCAGTCTGAATGGGCAAAGCATGATGCGACCCAATTACTACTTTCTAAAGGTCAGTTATTTGACGAAGTGCTTATCGATCAAGGTATAAAAGATCAGTTTTATAGTCAATTGAACCCTGAGAAATACCAACAAGCCTGTCATAAAGTTGGGCAAAAACTCACATTAAGATTTCATGAAGGTTATGATCACGGTTATTATTTCATTCAAAGTTTTATTGATGACCATTTACAATTTCATGCTTTGCAACTACAAAAATAATTGAATCGTCGAACAAAAACTGAATTTTGAGTAAAAGTAAATCGTTGTTTGCTTTTACTCTATTTCTTTCAGTGCAGAAAAAATATAAACTGCTTTTTGAGGTTTTTTATTTCATATCATTTTAGATTGTCATCAAATAATTTAAATAAAGAGAAGAATATGCAAGAACAAATACCGCCTCCATTTCCGAGTCATTTGAATTTGGAAAAAGGCGCTAAACCACCAGAAATACAGCAGCCCGCAGACCAGCAATATCCTAGAATTCACCGTTTTAAATTTCACGGCGATGCGATGGAATATTTTGGTATATGGATTGTGAATATCTTATTGACCATCATTACCTTAAGTTTGTACGCGCCTTGGGCGAAAGTACGTCGTTTACGTTATTTTTATGGTAATACTGAATTCTTTAAAAGACGTTTTGACTTTACTGGTATTCCTACCAAAATTTTAGTTGGACGTTTGATTGCGTTGGGTATTTATGCCGCCTTTTCAATTTCCTCGCAGTATTCCATGATTGCGACGGTGGTTGGTTTAGTGGTGCTGTATGCAGCAGTGCCATGGCTTATCCGTGCAACAATGCGCTTTACCGCAAGAAACAGTAAATTCGGCAACAGTCGGTTTTATTTTGCGGGAACTACAAAAGAATCCTATAAAGTCTTTTTTCTCAGTATCTTAATTTATATTTTTAGTTTAGGAATATTTGCTCCTGTTGCGATCTGGTTGTATAAGAAGTACTACATCGATCATTTATATGCAGGGCAGTTGGATTTTAAATTGAATGCTGATTGGTCAGCTTATATGGCGGCAGTTTACATTCCAATTTTTATGTCTTTTGGAATCATGCTGGCATTTGGCATTATTTATTTCGGTATTATCGGTTTTATTGCAGGGTATACGCCAAACTTTTTTATCTTTGGTGTCTTTGCGATGTACGCTGTGGCAGGATTGTTTATTTATCCATTGATCGCGGCACGTATTTTTATTACCACATGGAACAATACAACGGTTGGAAGCAGTCAATTTAAAACAGATTGTAATCAATGGCGTTATGCATGGATTGTGGCATCAAATTGGCTGGTTAAAATATTAAGTATTGGTTTAATGTCTGCATGGGCGGCAATTCGTATTCACAAATATCAAGTTGATTCGATGAGTTTAATTTTGCATGATGATCCAGATCAAATGATGAATCTTGCACAGCAAGAGCAAAGTGCTTTAGCTGAAGAAATTAGTGACATCTTCGACATTGATATTTCTTTATAATGATATGAGTTGAATAATTTATGTCACGACCAATAGAAGTCATTTTCTATGATGGTGTGGTGTCTAAACCACACCATGCCCAACTTTCCGCTCAATCTGAGTCCGAGGTACTGATTCAGTATGGTGAACGTTTAGAACATCAACGCCGTTATGCATATCGCGATATGGAATTAATTGGCGCACTGGGGCAATTAAATCCTGCGATTGAGCTTAAAGATGATGCACGGATTGAGTTCCAGGGGGCTTTACCAGAATGGTTTAATTTTGGGACTAAAAATGTTCAGCATTCGATCTGGAAATTAGAACGTTCTCCAAGTTTAATTGTATTCAGTATCATCTTTGTGGTGGCTTTTGTTTTTGCTTTAGTGAAATGGGGTGTTCCAGCAGCATCACATTATGTTGCTTTTCAGCTGCCTGAAAATAGTTTGAATAAATTAGGCGATGAAGCAGAAAAATATGTATTGAACAATTGGACTAATCCTAGTCATTTGGCACAAGGTCAAAAAGATCAAATTTCCAAGCAATATCTAAGTACTATCGCTGAAGGCAGACCAGCAAAATTGGTCTTCCGTGAAGGTGGGCGATTGGGCGCTAATGCAGTGGCTTTACCTAACAATACGATTATTATCACCGATGAACTGATTGAAATGGCGCATAGTGATCAAGAGATTTTAGGTGTATTGGCACATGAGCAAGGGCATTTGGTGGAACGGCATAGCTTACAACAAGGCTTGACCAGTTTGGGGTTGAGTGTGTTGTATATTGCCATGACGGGAGACAGCTCAGACCTATTGACCTCGTTACCTGCCGCGATGATTGGTGCGAATTATTCACGCAAATTTGAAGCTGAGGCGGATATGTATGCGCTGAAATTGATGGATCGTAAAGGCATTGAAGTGTCTCATTTTGCGAATTTCTTACAACGCTTAAGTGATGAAACTGCACTGGAAGAAAAACCAAAGCAGGCAGGCAAAACGGATGAAGCTGATAAAAAAACTGACCCAAATAAAAAACAATCTCAAAATGAGTCTAGTGAAAAAGAGAGCTCTTTAGAGATTTTTGATGCCTTGTCTTCACATCCTGCAACTGAAGAACGCATTAAAATGGTTCGTGATTTTGAGAAAAAACAACAGGCTAAACCTTAAACAGTATAGATAAGCGATGTTTATCTATAGATTGTGCAAGGTGGCGGTGACTGGATCTAGGGCTTAATGAAGCCCTTTATTTTTGTATTTTTCTCCAAAGATCAGACCACTCTTTAAAACCCATATCATCAAGTAATAGGCAGCCGCTGATTCAACCAGATTGATTGCTCTGACCTGATAAATGAGCAAGATAAGTAAAACTGTTGCTTTTTAAAACAACCCAATAGGGTAAGTTTGTTATAATGGGAAAAATTTTTATCTTTGCCAGGTTGTTTCATGTCCAAGCCATATCTGATTGCACCTTCAATTTTATCTGCTGATTTTGCCCGTCTGGGTGAAGATGTGGAAAATGTATTGGCAGCTGGTGCAGATGTTGTCCACTTTGATGTCATGGATAACCACTATGTGCCAAACCTAACTTTTGGTGCGGGTATATGTAAGGCATTAAAGAAATATGGGATCAAAGCTCCGATTGATGTGCATCTTATGGTTTCACCTGTTGATCGTATGATTGGTGATTTCTTAGAAGCAGGCGCAGATATTATTACTTTTCATCCTGAAGCAACGCATCATATCGACCGTTCATTACAATTGATTAAAGATGGTGGTGCTAAAGCAGGTTTGGTGTTTAATCCAGCAACACCTTTGCATTATCTCGACTATGTTTTAGATAAAGTGGATCAAGTGCTTTTAATGAGTGTAAACCCTGGCTTTGGCGGTCAAAAATTTATTCCTACCACTTTGGATAAATTACGTGAGGCACGTAAAATTATTGATGCTTCAGGTCGTGACATTCGTTTAGAAATTGATGGCGGTGTTGGCCCAGCAAATATCCGTGAAATTGCTGAAGCAGGAGCTGATATGTTTGTTGCTGGTTCGGCAATTTTTAGTAAGCCTGATTATCAAGCTGTGATTAACGAAATGCGCGCTGAGTTAGCAAAAGTTGGACAAGTTTCGGCTTAAACTTTTCCACAAATGTATTGTGTGAATTGTGGATAACTTTGATGATAACTATATGGATAACCATGTTGATAAGCATATGGATAAGCTGGGTATAGATTAATCAAAGCGTGATCAATCGTTTATCAGACATGCAATTTTTGTTTAAAAAGAGCTCAAATGAGCTCTTTTTTAATAAGAATAGTCCGCTACTCATCGATTTAATTATTCATTTTTTATTCAAAGTGAAGGTGATGGAAAATTATTCAGTGATATTGGCAATCTTTCCACGTGATATTTGCCAAACTCGTCATTATTGGCTATGCTCTTAACTTCATCATAGATTAAAACATAGGTTTTAGTTTTGTTTAGACAACTGCACAAACAGCTTTGGTTTGTTTGTCTTATGGTTTTTGCCATAGGCTGGAGCAGTGTGTCTATTGCATCTGTAAATGTGATGCAACATGAGCAAATGATGAATTCATCACTTTTAGATGGACATCAATCGATGATGAAAAACAGTGTTGTACAAGAAATGAAACAGCACTGTGCCGATATACAACAAAAACAAAATGATCAAAACTCGCATCTCAATCATGAGCAACAGCTACAAAATCTAAAAGATTGCCATAATCAACAGGTTCAATCTCAAGATACGCAGCAGAGCAAATGCCTAGACTGTGCTGCATTCTCATGCCAATCTTCAGTGGTTTGGTTCAATCCTGATATTCCCAAATTGATTGCACCCGATCATCTGCACAATACTCAAGCCTATCAAATCAATTACCAAGCTCAGCACCTCGCAGGGCATTGGCAAGAAATCCTACGTCCTCCAAAAGCTTAATCTGATTTTAGACACTTTTTTATTCAAAGTTGCTTGTTAAAATTTAGGTTAAGTTATGTTTATTCAGTTATCTCAAAAGCGATTAGCTCAAAGCTTGGTTGCGACATTGTGCTTGGTTTCCTCAACTTGGGGAATTGCCGCAATCAAAGAATATCAACTCAGCATTGATGAAGGAATCGTCAATGTAACAGGTAAACCGGTAAAACGAATTACTGTAAATGGCCAGTTTCCCGCACCACTTTTAGAATTTGAAGAAGGTGATGAAGCGGTGATTCGAGTTAAAAATAATTTAAAGAATCAGGATTCATCGATCCATTGGCATGGCCTATTATTGCCCGGCATTATGGATGGTGTACCTGGCTTTAATGGTTATAACGGGATCAAACCCAACGAAGAATTTGTCTATAAGTTCAAAGTTCGTCAGAGTGGAACCTATTGGTATCATGCCCATTCGAAAGGCCAAGAACAGGATGGTTTATATGGTTCTTTAGTGATTTATCCAAAGAATAAAAAACCGCTGGCAGCGCATGAACGCACAGATCGTGATTATGTGGTGATGTTGTCGGATTTTCATGAGCAAACCAGTGACCAGATCCAAAAAAATCTAAAGGTTTCCGCAGAATATTATCAAAATCGACGTGAAACATTAGGGGATGTTTGGAAACAGTTACAACGTGATGGTCTAAAAGCAACGTGGTCTGATCGCAAAATGTGGAATCAGATGCGTATGTTAAAAACAGATATGTCAGATGTGACAGGTTATACCTTTCTTGTAAACGGAAAAACCCCTGAACAAAATTGGACGGGTCTGTTTAAGCCAAATGAAAAAGTTCGACTGCGCTTTGTGAATGCATCGGCAATGTCGTTCTTTGATGTACGTATACCTCAGCTTAAAATGACAGTGGTCAGTGCCGATGGGCAGCCTGTAAAGCCAGTGGCTGTGGATGAATTTCGTATAGGTACTGCTGAAACCTATGATGTGATTGTTGAACCTAAAACCAATCATTATCAGATTGAGGCAGAGTCTATTGACCGTTCAGGATTTGCGATTGGAACACTCCACAATGAATTAACAGCAAAAAGTGCTGCTATTCATATGCCTGCTGCTCGTCCACGTGCTGTGCTAACTATGGAAGATATGGGAGGTCATGGTGGCGGAGGGATGGATCACTCCAAGATGAGTATGGGTGATATGTCAGGCATGGACCATTCAAAAATGAATGCCAACGATATGCAGGGTATGGACCATTCAAAAATGAATGCTGATGCTATGCAAGGTATGGACCATTCAAAAATGAATGCCAATGAAATGCAAGGTATGGATCATTCAAAAATGAATGCCAACGAAATGCAAGGCATGGATCATTCAAAAATGAATGCTGACGATATGCAAGGTATGGATCATTCAAAAATGAATGCTGACGATATGCAGGGTATGGATCATTCACAGCATCGCAATTCATCGGCAGCGCAAAAAAATGATCAAGTGGTTTATGGTTGGGCAAATGCATCGACACCGCAAGGAGATAAAGCACTGCAATACAGTGATTTAAAATCACTAACCCCACAACCTGATACTCGGGATGCCACCAGTGAATTGGTGATTCGCTTAGGCGGAACCATGGAACGTTATGTTTGGACAATTAATGGTAAAAAATTCAGTGATGCTGAGCCACTCAAAGTGAAATATGGCGAACGTATTCGAATTAAATTTATCAATGACAGTATGATGGCGCATCCAATGCATTTACACGGCATGTTTATGCAATTGGAAAATGGTCAGCCTGCTGTGGATATGCCTAATAAACACACCATTGTTATACCACCTGCAAAAACAGTTACAGCATTATTAACCGCTGATGAATTGGGTGAATGGGCAATCCATTGTCATTTGCTCTACCACATGAGTGCAGGGATGATGAATAAATTGATTGTTGCCAATGTGAGTGATGGCAAAGTGTCCACCCAGCCAGTTCAAACAACAAATACCACTCAAAAGGCTGAAGTGAAAGGAGACGAACATGCAAATCATTAATCTTTTTTCTAAATCAGTTCTGGCAAGTTCATTACTTATGCTGAGTGGTTTGGCTTTGGCCCATGAAGGGCATCAGATGCAAAGTGATGCGAGTATTGCGACAGACCCAACTGTAGTGACTGATCATTCAAGCATTGATCATTCAAAAATGAATCAGTTGGATGAGCAAAGCAATGCTGTAGATCATACACAACATCAAGCGCTTACAACCACTACGGGAGAGGAAAGCATAGCTTCACATAGTACCCATGATCATCGTAAAGAACATGGTGCGCAGGTTTATCAGCGAGTGACTATTGATAATGCTTGGATGCTGGATGAAGATGGAAAAGGTACTTTAGATTCATCTTTAGAGTTACGCATAGGTACTGATGAAAATAAGTTATTCATTAAAGGGAGCTCCAGTAAGGCTGAATCAGACAAAATAGAATATGATCTAAGTGCCCTCTATAGCCGTAACATTGCTGATTTTTGGGATGTACAGGCGGGTGTGCGTTACAGTGATAATCCTGAACGAACCACTGATCAGGAACGTGTAGATGCGGCTTTGGGTTTACACGGCTTGGCGCAGTACTTTTTTGAAACAGATGCTTATCTGTATTTCGGACAGGACAGTCGGGTTGAATTTAGCCTAGAAACTGAACGTGATTTATTATTGACACAAAAGCTGATTTTAAAGCCTTATTTAGATTTAAATGTGGTCTTTAGCGATGATTCACGCTATGCCCAAAAAACAGGCCTAAACAGTATTAAAACAGGTTTAGAAACCCGTTATGAAATCACAAAAAAGGTGATGCCTTATGTAAGTGTGGCCTATGCATATTCTAAAGGTAACAAAGAGACAGCATGGCAAACTGCAACTAACTCCGAATCAGGTTGGTTATATGGTGCAGGTCTGCGTTTTAGATTCTAAGCTTTCGTTTTTTGTATAAAGCAAAAGGTCACTTCTTTGGGAGTGACCTTTTACGTTTCTGCAATGCCAGCAACACGTTCAAGCTGGTTATTTACAAATTTAAATTCCATTCCATGCTCTGTATCTAAATCATAGTGAATAGAGAGGGTTAAGGTATCGGGTGTACTCACACGCAAATTTAACATGGTCTGAATATAAGGATTATGAGATTCCACATCCTGAATATTCAATGCAGCCTCACCTGATTTTTCTGGATTTTCATAATAATGTGCATAAAGCTTTTGATAGCGTTCAAAAGCATGTTGCTGAATGGTCTGAATATGTTGTTCAATACTATTGATAAATAATTGGTAGGTTTTTGCAAAAGCGTTGAGTTGATCAAGATTGGGCGCTTCTTCGATTTCATCGCCATCTTCATCAAACTCTTCCCCTAAGAAAATCTCCCGATCAGCATTTTGATTAAAAAAACAATGTGAAAAAAATGTTTCTGAACTAAACCCAGCCCAGCTCGGGTGGATATCACCCCAATAATCATGTTTCATGGTTTTGATTCCTGATTTTTATATTTAGCATGCTTGATCATAAAGTAAGCCTAATGAAAAAAAATTATTCGAAATGTAAAAAAGGTCAAATTTTGTAAATTTTAATAAATTCCTCAACATGAGTTGATATAATTAGCGTTCTTCAGGAGGAACGACCTCCCTCAATTTGAGAAAAATCGTCAGGACGGCCTGATTCTAATTTAAATTTGGAGCTGGTCATGGCTTGGGTTTTTCTTATTTTCGCAGGTATCTTTGAAATCGTTTGGGCATATAGTATGAAATTGTCCGAAGGTTTTACAAAGCTTACACCAAGTATTGTCACCTTATTTTTCATGATTTTAAGCTTTGGTCTATTGGCATATGCGATGCGTACTTTGCCATTGGGAACTGCTTATACCATTTGGACTGGGATTGGAGCGATAGGCTCATTCTTGGTTGGTATTTTTATTTTGGGTGAACCTGCAACAGCAATGCGGATGTTCGCTGCTGTACTGATTGTTTCTGGCTTAGTTTTAATGAAACTTTCTTCGTCTTAATTTATTGAAATGTTTAAGTGCTATTTCTGTAGGAGGTAGCACTTTTTTTATGTGTAGTTCATGGTGTAATCAATAGTGGAAACACCCAATAGAAAATGGTGAATGTGTAATGGCATGGGTTTTATTGGCAGTTGCGGGTGTGCTTGAGGTGGTTTGGGCATATTTTATGAAGGTGTCTGATGGGTTTACCAAGCTGACACCGAGTATCTTGACCATCATCTTTATGATTGCAAGTTTTGCATTACTTTCTTATGCAATGAAAACATTACCACTTGGAACAGCTTATACCGTGTGGACAGGGATTGGTGCGATTGGTTCTTTTGCCGTCGGAATTTTCTTTTTAGGTGAAGCAGCTTCAGCGATGCGGATGTTGGCTGCTGTATTGATTATTTCAGGTCTTATTTTGATGAAATTATCTTCAAGCTAAGTTAAGCTGTTGCTGAGTTGGAAAGGGAATAAGGACATGCAACTTTCATTTATGGAAATGAGCTCCCCAGTCGGGATATTAAAATTAGTCGCCCACGATCATGCCTTGGTTGCAGTACTTTGGGAAAATGAAAATCCTAAACGGGTTCGTTTGGCTGAATTAATTAAGAACAATACACATCCAGTTTTGTTGGAGACGGCGAAACAATTGAATGAATATTTTCAAGGAAAAAGAACCCAGTTTGATTTACCGCTAGATTTTGCGGGGACTGAGTTTCAGCAGAAAGTTTGGCAAGCTTTATTGACGATTCCATTTGGTGAAACGCGGAGCTATAAAGAGATCGCAGAACAGATTGGAAATGTCAAAGCAGTTCGGGCAGTGGGCGCAGCGAATGGTAAAAATCCGATCTCTATTATTGCGCCATGTCATCGTGTGGTCGGGGCTGATGGTAAATTAGTGGGTTTTGCGGGTGGGTTGGATAATAAGGATGTTTTGTTAAAGTTGGAGAAAATTTAACTCAAATTTAAGTTGATCATTTTAATTCAAGATTGCTAAAAGTCAGCCCAAGTTTGGGTTATGGTACATGTAATTCTCTTTAACTTAATCAATAGAAAGATCAGCATTCTTTAATTTTAATTCCTTTAATTGTGAACTTAGAGCAAACTTTGCTTCATTTCCTGTAATTCGGAAATAAAAAATTATAATAACTGTCATGATTTAGAACTAAATAATAATTTCATACTCAAACCAATAAAAGCTAAAGCAAATATACCTCTAAGCCATTTAAGTACAATAGGTCTATCTAATACATGTTGGCGCATCATTGCCGCGAAAACACCATAAATGATAAAAACCACCAATGTAATCAGCATAAAGATTAAGCTCAACACGGACATATCCCATATGGGGTGGGCGGTATCAGTGGAGATAAACTGAGGTAAAAAGGCGAGAAAAAACAATGGGAGTTTTGGGTTAAATAAATTAATAAATATCGCGTGATTCATAATTTTAAGTGCAGAATCTTCTGTATTTTTTTGCTCAAAATGAAATGTTCCTTTGTCTTGGAGTGCTAACCAAGCCATATATAACAAATAGGCAACACCCAAAAATTTTAAGATCATAAATACACTGCTACTAACAGTAAACACAAAAGCAAGTCCCAATATTGCAATTAACATATGTGGAATAATTCCAAATGTGCAGGCAATTGCAGCAATTAAGCTGGCCTTTGTTCCGCGTGATAAACCTGTTGCAATGGTATAAATCGTACCTGAGCCTGGAGAAATAACAACAATAAATGATGTCATTAAAAATTCGATACTAATCTGCATGAGTCTATTCCGAAAGTGGATTTCGGCTGATTATCATAGAAACTAAGATCAGTCGTCTTGAATAAAATTGCAGGAGTTTTTAAGACAAGTAACTTTTTTGATAGCGACTCGGTGTAATTCCAAATTGACGTACAAAAGCTCTTGTCATATGGCTTTGATCGGCAAAGCCTGCAAATAAAGCCGCATCAACCAAGGTTTTTCCTTGCAATAGATAACGTCGTGCATGGCACACTCGTCGTTGCAGTAAGTAGGCATGAGGTGTAATACCAAATTCATGAGAAAAACTTCGTAATAGCTGAAAACGGCTAAGGTCACATAAATGAGCGAGCTCACTTAGTGTAACGTTATGTTCTGCCATATCATCAAGATATTCTTTAGCACGCTTTACGGAAAAAGACAGGGTGGGTTGATAATTTTTCGACAGCATGTGATAACGGCTTACATGCATTAAGCTAAACAAAAGCATTTCTTCTAGTGCAACACTTTCAACAACAGACTGGGCCATTTCATTAAATAGCCGTAATAAATGCTGATTCAAAAGTCCATCGCGGACCAAAGGATTCAAGATAGCATCAGCACTACGCCCTTCGGAAACTAACTCTTGCTTTAATAGTTCTGGCTGAATATAAATCATTTGCCAAGAACGGGGGCCATTGAGTGGAATACCATCATGGATTTCACCAGGATTTACAATAATAATATCACCAGATATCGCTTCGACTTGACCAATTAAGCTCCATGAGCGTTGTGCACCACTTGTAATCATACCTATGCCAAAGTAATCATGTGAGTGACGAGGAAAAGAGTGTTCCGTCAATAAGGATATTGCCTCTGTACCAACAATTGGAGGGCGCAATGGATCAATTTGATGAATTCGATTGGACAATGGACATGCTCTCGTTTTTTATAATGGGGTATCTTATTAAAAAAGCTCAATCGCTATTGCAAGTTATCAATTTACTCCTTTAAATTCAGTTGGTAAATTCATTTACTATTCCAAACTGTGATATTGAGTGCGTCAATTATTGCCAAACGTTTCAATAAAAAGATGATGAATCACTCATCCGCAGCTTTAGACTTTAACCATTTCCATTGCCCATTTTTAAATTGGTAAGTGTCGATCCACCATCTTGCGCCACCTCGACATGAGCTGGTCATTTGTTGCTTCTGGGGAATCAGTTTGAGATCCGTCAATCCAGAACATTGTGCATGGCTAAAATCAATTTTTCCTTGGTCCAACACTTGATAATCTTTACTTTTAGGTCGATAGAGAAAAATATCAAAAATAGAATAAACCCCCATTCCCATATCAGGTGTAGACACAGCAATATCGGTATATCCATCAAAATTATAGTCTTGAAAATGAATCTGTCGTTTTCGTTCAAATGGTAATTCTGCAAGATCAAATGCTTGCTGTTTAGCCGCTGTTTGAATGATGAGCTGACCTGATTCGTCGTCGCCATCTTTAAAAATAAAATGGGTTTTTTGCCCATTCACTACATCGTTAATATTGCGATTTACAGTTTGTTGTTGTGGTTGAGCGAATGCGGCGAATGAGGTTAAAAGTAAACTTGATAGGATTATTGTCGTGAGTGTTTTATGCATTGTTATTCTCGTTGTCATTCCCATTGTTTTAGGGGATTTCCAAGTTTCAACTGTTTAGTGAAACTTGGATGCTATTTTCAAAAGTGCAGAGCAATGTTCAGCATTTAAAAGCGCTTTGGAATTTTTTGCCCACCTTCAATAGGCGTTTCAGCATTTTTTAATACACCAAATAACCATGTTTCAGCATGTTGTACCGCGATTTTAAGCGGATCTCCTAGTGCTAAACGTCCTGCAATAAAGCTTGCCAATGAACAACCTGAACCATGGTATTCACCTTCTAAACGGGGACATTTAGATTCAGCGATCATTTCACCATTCACATACAAGGCGTTGCGAATATAGTCTGGGGTATCTTCATGCCCACCTTTTACCAGAACAGCTTGTGCGCCCATTTCAAACAGCTTGGCTGTGGCTTTTTCTATGTCTTGTTCTGCTGTTAAGGCACGTAATTCCACAGTATTTGGGGTAATGATTGTTGCCAGTGGAATTAGTTCGATAAAGGCTTTAACTAAGGTCTCTTGATTACCCAGTGAGCCACCACTATTGGCGACTAAAACAGGATCAAGTACATATAGATAATCTGGATGTTCACGTAAAAACTCAGCCAGCGCAGCAATATTATCTGTCGTCCCTAACATCCCCGATTTGATGGCTTTAATAGGTAAATCACCGACAACAGCATTGGCCTGAGCAAGCAGTAGTTCTTTGGAGCTGGCTTCAAAACCAAAAACTTGTTGAGAGTTTTGAATGGTTAATGCTGTACAAGCAATTGCCGCATGTGCGCCACTTTGACCAATCGCTTCAATATCAGCCTGTATACCAGCACCACCAGAAGGGTCTAGACCTGAAAAACAAAGTACAGTAGGGCGCACGATGATGTCCTTAATTCACAAATTTACGTTAGTATAGGCAAGTTTACGAGAACACTCGATAGTAATTTGATAATTGTTTCAAACACAGATTTAAAGGATTGGATGGTGATAAAGAATATTTTAATTGATCTCGACGGCACATTAACCGACCCAAAAGTAGGCATTACGACATCTGCACGTTATGGACTTGCAAAGGTTGGGCATCCGATTCCTGACAGTGAAAATATCGACTGGATTATTGGTCCACCGTTAAAGGCATCATTGGCAAAGCTACTCAATGTTGAAGCAAATGATATTTTAGCTGAACAAGCTTTATTGGGTTATCGTGAACGCTTTGCTGTAACTGGCCTATTTGAAAACCATGTTTTTGATGATGTTGCACAAACCTTGGAAGCCTTAAAAAGTAAGGGTTATCGACTGTTTTTAGCTACTGCAAAACCTGAAGTTTATGCACGTCAAATCTTAGATCATTTTGATTTATTAAAATATTTTGATTATCCCTACGGCAGTGAGTTAAATGGCGAACGCACCAATAAAGGCGAGTTAATCACTTATATCCTTGAAAAAGAAAAGTTAAATCCTGAAGAGTGTTTGATGGTGGGAGATCGGGAACATGATATTTTTGGTGCACGTAAAAATGCGATTGAAACCATTGCGGTAGAGTATGGATATGGCTCAAAACAAGAATTGGATGAAGCAGCGCCGAAAGCAAGAATTGCAAAGTTCTCTGAATTGTTAAACCTGCTCTAAATCTGCTTTTAGTTCAGACTTTTGAGATAATTCCAATTCACCTTAATCATCCCCAACATAGAGAAACCATACTCTGAGTTGGGGTTTTACTCGCAATCACATCGTTAGTAGTAATCACATATTTCAACAGGGACTAAATCCCCAGTAATCTTTTAATGTCATTCACTCAATCGGATAGAGATATCGCATGATGTGGAAGCATTAAACGCTTAAACCCATCACAGCTCAATTTACGATCCACTTACAGTAAAACTTGGCTTTAAGGTGGAGAGATATTCAAATCTGCAATGTATCCCATGTCAGTCCGTCTAAAGGTAAAATGATGGAATTAGCGCACATCCAAATACAATGATTCCTTAATTTCCTCCATCACAATATAGCTATGTGAAGAGGCTGAAGACGGAAGTTTTTTAAGTAAATCACCAAGTAAGCGTCGATAAGCGCTCATTTCTTTTAGTCGGGCTTTGACTAAATAATCAAAATCTCCCGAAATAAGATGGCACTCTTGTACTTCTGGTATTTCCATTAAGTCCTTAGCCACTTGTTCAAACACATCCCCAGACTTTGCTGATAAGCTAATTTCTAGAAAAACTAATAAGTTGCGATCAAGATGTTTCGGGTTTAGACGAGCATGATAGCCCATAATGATGCCATCTCTCTCCAAACGTTTGACGCGTTCAGAACAAGGTGTGGTCGATAAACTGACCCGTGAAGCCAACTCGCTGATGGCAATTCGACCCTCATTTTGAAGAATATCTAAAATCATTCGATCTATACGGTCTAATTTACGCATCAATTATTCCCTTTTTTTTAATCATTTTTCACGACAAAAAATTAAAACACCTAAATTTTAGCATTAAAAATAGTGAAATAAACTATTGAACCAAAAATATACTAGTGAAATAAACTAGTAAATGCATAAAGGATAAGAAATGCGTGTAATAGTATTAGGTAGTGGTGTGATTGGCGTAGCAAGTGCATATTACCTCGCGCAGCAAGGAGCACAAGTTACAGTTTTAGACCGTCAAGCAGGTCCAGCTGAAGAAACCAGCTTTGGTAATGCAGGTCAAATTTCTCCAGGATATTCGACACCGTGGGCTGCACCCGGTATTCCGTTTAAAGCGGTTAAGTGGATGTTTCAACATCATGCACCACTCGCGATTAATATCGATGGCAGTATGTGGCAGTTACAGTGGATGGCGCAAATGCTTAAAAACTGTAACTCAGAAAGTTATGCGATCAACAAAGAACGTATGACCCGTGTTGCAGAATATAGTCGTGACTGTTTAAGAGAATTACGTAAAGATACTGGCATTGAATACGAAAACCGTTCAAAAGGCACATTGCAAGTTTTCCGTAATGAAGCTCAATTAGAAATGGTTCAGCGTGATATTGCTGTACTTAAAGAATGTGGTGTTCCACATGAGTTATTGCTTAAAGATGATCTTGCTAAAGTAGAACCAGCACTTGAACATGCCAAAGATAAATTGGTCGGTGGTTTACATCTTCCAAATGATGAAACGGGCGACTGCTATTTATTTACCAATGCTTTAGCCAATTTAGCCAAAGGTTTAGGTGTCGAGTTTAAATTCAACCAAAATGTTGAAAGATTGGTGGTTGAAGGTGATGAAATCAAAGGTGTAGTGGTTAATGGTGAAGTGTTAACTGCTGATCGCTATGTCTTGGCTTTTGGTAGCTATTCACGTGATTTCTTAAAGCCGCTGGAATTGAATTTACCAGTTTACCCAGTGAAGGGTTATTCTTTAACTATTCCAATTGTTGATCCAACATTTGCACCACAATCTACAGTTTTGGATGAAACCTATAAAATCGCAATTACTCGTTTTGATCAACGTATTCGTGTTGGTGGAATGGCAGAATTAAGCGGTTTTAATCATGGTTTAAATGCGGATCGCCGTGGCACATTGGAAATGGTGACCCAAGATTTATTCCCGGGTGGTGATTTGGCACAAGCATCATTTTGGACCGGTCTTCGCCCAATGACCCCAGACAGCACACCAATTATTGGCGCAACACGTTTTAAAAACTTATTCCTCAATACTGGACATGGCACTTTAGGCTGGACGATGGCATGTGGTTCAGGAAAATTGATTAGTGATTTGGTACTTAATCATCAAACCGATATTAGTACCGAAGGTTTATCTATTCAGCGTTATCCACACGCTGCTTAAGTACCACTTTATTAAAACAGTGATAAATAAATTGTTTAGCGATAAATAATTTACAACGCCAATCCATATTCAGGGATGAATAAAATGCCTAGACCAATTACTGCCGTCATTCATCAGGATGCTTTGCTGCATAACCTGAATGTCGCCCGTCAATTTATGCCACAAAGTAAAGTTTTTACCGTGGTCAAGGCCAATGCTTATGGACACGGTATTGAACGTGTCTATGATGCATTCAAATCCGCAGATGGTTTTGCTTTGTTGGATATCGATGAAGCAAAACGCCTAAGAACATCGGGATGGACTGGTCCAATTCTGCTCTTAGAAGGCATTTTTTCAGCAGATGATTTATTGGATTGTGAAAAGTATCAATTAAGTTTTAGCCTGCATAATGAAGATCAAGTGAATTGGCTAGAACAATTTCAAAGCCAATCTCTCAAAGACAATCCAGCACAGACGCAATTCGATGTATTTTTAAAAATGAATACAGGAATGAATCGCCTTGGTTTTAAACCTGATGCGTATCGGGCAATGTGGCAAAGATTAAAGCAATTCGATGTGGCGAAATCTATCACACATATGATGCATTTTTCAGATGCAGATGGTGAGCGTTTGGGGCAATCTGGGATTGCATACCAGCAGGCTATTTTTGAACAAACCATTCAAGATTTAGACGGTGAACGCTCAGTTTCAAATAGTGCGGCCATTCTCCGACATTCACAAGATTTACGTTCAGATTATATTCGTAGCGGGATTATGCTGTATGGCAGTTCTCCAGACTATCCAACACATTCAATTCAAGATTGGAATCTTAAACCAAGCATGAGTTTACGCAGTGAAATTATTGCAATTCAAGATTTACAGCCAAGTGAAACAGTAGGGTATGGATCTAAATTCACGGCAACCCAAGCCATGAAAATCGGAATCGTGGCATGTGGTTATGCAGATGGTTACCAACGTATTTCGACGGATGCACCCGTATTGGTTAACTCTGTACGAACCCAAACTATTGGCCGTGTCAGCATGGACATGTTAGCGGTTGATTTAACCCATATCCCTGATGCTCGAGTTGGAAGCGAAGTGGTACTTTGGGGACAGTCGTCAAATGGAACTGTACTGCCGATTGATGAAGTTGCAGCAAGTTCTGGAACCGTAGGTTATGAGCTCATGTGTGGTGTAACTGCACGGGTCAATTTTAAAATTTCAAAATAAGGACATCAACATGTCAAACAACGTTCAACACGCAGACATTCAAAAACTCAACAGCAATCAAGTAATGAGTGCAGTCACCATTTTCAATAAAGTGGTTTATTTGTCAGGCCAAGTTCCTAAAAATACCCAACAGGATATTATTGGTCAAACTCAAGAAATCTTGGCAACAATTGACCAGTTATTGCTTGAGGCAAATACTGATAAATCACGTTTATTGTCTGCTCATGTCTACATCAAAAATTTAGATGATTTTGCAACTTTTAACACCATTTGGATTGATTGGTTAGAAGGCTGTGTTGCACCATCTCGTGCAACAATTCAAGCGGATTTGGTTAATCCAGATTGGTTGATTGAGATCGCAGTTATTGCGGCGCAGGCATAAATTAATCTCTTGTCATAAAGTAGAATTGATTATTGTCAATAATTAAAGCAGTATTTGCCCCGAATTAAAGCTGGTCACATGTAAACCATGTGGCCCAGTTCGCGTTAGGTAGAACAATAGAACGGGAATGTTCTTATGCCACAAGCGGGTTTTACCTCCAAAAAATTGTCAAAAAGGATATTTTTATGACAACTTCAAGCCATTCAGATGACGTACCATCGTCGCCAAATGAGCTACAACGGAAATTATCCAATCGTCACCTACAATTAATTGCGATTGGTGGTGCAATTGGTACAGGCTTATTTATGGGTTCAGGGAAAACCATTTCCCTTGCAGGCCCTTCAATTCTGATCATTTATATGATCATTGGTGCAATGTTCTTTTTCCTGATGCGCGCATTGGGTGAAATTTTACTTTCAAATCTGCACTATAAATCCTTTATTGATATGGCACATGACTTAATTGGACCGGGTGCTGGCTATTATATTGGCTGGTCATACTGGCTCGGTTGGATCTTAGTGGGTATTGCGGATTTGGCTGCAATTATCAATTATCTCAATTTTTGGCTTCCTGACGGAACCGCCTTTACCCCCATGGGACAAGCCTTAATTAGTGCTGGATGCGTACTCTTGGTATTGGGGATTAATCTCCTCACGGTAAAGTTGTTTGGTGAAATTGAGTTTTGGTTTGCTTTGATCAAAATTTTAGCCATTGTCGGATTGATTCTTATTGGTGGCTATATGGTGTTGAGCCATTTCCAAGCACCAACAGGTTCAGTTGCAAGCTTTAGCAATGTCTGGTCGCATGGTGGCATGTTCCCGAAAGGCGCAAGTGGCTTTTTAGCAGGTTTCCAAATTGCCTTGTTTGCTTTTGTCGGTGTCGAGCTGATCGGTACTATGGCGGCAGAAACCAAAGATCCTGAAAAGAACTTACCTAAAGCGGTCAATGCGATTCCGACCCGTATTATTTTGTTCTATGTATTGGCTCTCTTTATCGTGATGTCGGTAACCCCTTGGAATGAAATACCTGCGGATCAAAGTCCATTTGTCACATTGTTTCTACATGCTGGTATTGGTGCAGCTGCTGTGATTATGAACTTGGTGGTTTTATCCTCGGTAATGTCATCGATGAACAGTGGTGTATTTTCGACCAGTCGTATGTTGTTTGGATTGGCCAAAGAAGGGCAAGCACCGACTAAGTTGGCTGAACTGTCTAAACGCGCCGTTCCTGCAAAAGGTTTATTGTTCTCTTGTGGCTTTATTATGGCAGGTGCAGCACTACAATATTTTGTTCCAAATACCGTTGAAGCATTTACCTTAGCCAGTTCTTTATGTGTGATTTTATTCATTAGTATCTGGAGTATTATTATGGTGTGTTATATACGCTACCGTAAATTACGCCCAGAATTGCATGAGAAATCAAACTTTAAAATGCCGGGTGGTGTATGGATGTCTTATCTTGTTTTGATCTTCCTTGCCTTTACTTTGGTGATTTTAAGCCTTGAGCCTGATACTTTAAAAGCTTTAATCATCAGCCCATTGTGGGTGATTATTTTAGCGGTGACCTATCAAATGATGTATAAACCGCGTATGAAAAAGCGTAATCAGCAGCTTTAATGTTGAATATTCAATTGATCAGGAGATGGTGTTAGATCATCTCCTGAATAACTATGATATGAAAGATTTTGATATAAATTAAATTTAAAAATTAAACGCTTAGATTAAATATAAAATGCTCAACTTTTTGGTTTTATCCGTGATTGATTGCATAGGTTCAATGTGAAATTTAACAAATTATTCAAAATAAATTACTGAAATAAAAATAAAAAGCACGTTTAATAGCATCATTTACGCTAAACAACTGCATATATGCGCAATAACAAGATCGATCTCTTACGTGGAATTTCAATTTTATTGGTACTTCTCCACCATTTTAATATTCCTTATAAACTGCATGACACATTTCTCGGTATACAAATCTTTGGCGAAAGCTTAAGTACCTTAATTGCCCGCAATGGTAATTATGGTGTGACCCTATTTTTTGTGATTTCAGGTTTTTTAATCACCCAACATACTTTACAAAGAAGTGGCACACTCGCGCAGATTATGCTCAAAGATTTCTATATCCGCCGTATTGCCCGAATTATGCCTTGTTTGGTCCTACTGGTGGCGCTGGTGACGGCACTGGGTGCAATGGGGTTAAAACCCTTTATCAACCAAGCGCCAAACGGTATTGAAGTTTCTTATGGCTTAACTGTATTTTCTGCTTTTACCTTTTGGATGAATATTCTGATCATTGAAAATGGCTGGGTGAATTATGCACTTGGTGTGCTGTGGTCCTTATCTGTTGAGGAAGTCTTTTATTTAGTATTTCCGATTTTGTGTGTTGTATTAGGCCGTGGTAAAGGCTTTATTATATTTTTATTGGCAATCATCATTTATGCACCTTATTTCCGTTCATTGCATTTTGCTGAGGAAAGCGGGGCTTATCTTTATCATTACTTCTCAAGTTTTGACGGAATTGCGATGGGTTGCTTAACTGCTTTAATGACTCAGCGGATGGGACAAAAAATACAGGTTTCAAAAATCGTGGTTCCAATCATTGTTTTGTTGATGGCCGCTGTTTATTTATATGCACCAATCAAAGAGGTTAGTACGTGGGGAATCAGCATTTTTGCCATATTGTCAGCAATGTTGATCTTCTGTTTTGCTCAGAACCCATATACTGAATCTCGCTCTATATTGTCAAAAGGTGTAGCGTGGATTGGACAACATAGTTATGAAATGTACTTGTTTCATTTGATTATCTTGGGTTTATTTAAAGTTTTTTATTTTCCCAAAGAAACCTTAGCTGTTGAAAAATTAATGCTATTACCAATTTATTTTATTGCTGTTTTTGTATTGAGTTGGGCCATTGAAAAGTATTACTCAACACCGATGAATGCAAAAATTAGAAATTGGCTAATTAAGCGCCATTGAACAAATCCTATACTTATTGAGTTTGCACAAGTAAATGGTTATTTGGGAACGGATCCAATTGGACTTGATGTTGAGTGCAATAGCGTGATTGTGCATTGTTTAAGGTAATAACAACTACTTTTTACATTATTGAATCGTGTATGGAGTAATTATCGTATGGCGACATGGATGTCGCCGCAGCGCAAGGTTTGTCATCCCCTACGAAAAGTGGGGCATTGCCAGCTTAAACCTTGTATCTAAGATGTGGCAGTGAAGCCTCTATAAAGGCATGTATTAAGTGTTATGAATGATATTGTTGATTAAGTTTTTATAGTTTCATGTTGTTGAATTTATTAAAAAATTATTTAGGTGGGCCTGTAAATTACATACAATCAATAAAAAACCTCCATTTAGGAGGTTTCTATCTACAAGTTAAAATGTCGGTTTAACGACCACTAAAATCACCACTGCAAATAAAATCAGGGTTGGCATCTCATTGAAAAACCGCCAAAACTTATGCGATTTATAATGTGCATTGCCAATCAGTTTTTTACGGTAATAGCCACAAACAAAGTGGTAAATTACTAAAAGACCAACTAAACCGACTTTTAGATAAAACCATAAAGCTTCATGGTAATGACGTGTAGCATCACCCCAGTCTACGAGAAAATGTGCGGTGATCAATGTTGCGATCATCGAAGGCCACATAATGCCCCGATATAATTTACGCTCCATGATCTCGAAACGCTGATGACTTAGATTGTCATCGCTCATGGCATGGTAGACAAACAAACGCGGGAGATAAAACAGTGCTGCAAACCAACACACGACTGCAATGATATGTAAAGCTTTTACCCAAAGGAAAGCTTCTGAAGGAGCATCCATCAATTTACCCTTTTAAGGGCAGTGTGCGAGATGTTGATCACCCAAACTTATTTTAAATTTGAATGATCAACAATTCTTTGTTTAGCCTTCCCATTTTTTAAAAATGAGACAAGCATTGACACCGCCAAAACCGAAACTGTTACTCATCACAGTATTCAATTTTGTATCGCGTTTTTCAAGTACGATGTCATAACCTTTTGTGCCTTCATCAAGTTCAGTGACATTGATATTTGGCGCGATAAAGTCATTTTGCATCATCAATACAGAATAAATGGCTTCTTGAACACCAGCAGCACCCAGACTGTGACCTGTCATAGACTTGGTTGAGCTTAATGGTGGAACATTACCTTCACCAAATGCGCGACCCATCGCAAGAAGTTCAGTCACGTCACCAGCAGGTGTTGAAGTACCATGGGTATTGACATAGTCAACCTTATCTACGCCATGTTGTTTAGCTTCTTCTAAAGCCATCAAAATACAACGGGTCGCACCTTCACCCGATGGTGCAACCATATCCGCACCATCCGAATTTGCAGCATAAGCAACAACTTCTGCAAGAATATTTGCACCGCGTGCTTGAGCATGTTCAAGTGATTCAAGTACAACGAAACCACCACCACCCGCAATCACAAAACCGTCACGGTCTGCTGAGTATGGGCGTGATGCTGTTTCTGGAGCATCATTATATTTAGAACATAGTGCGCCCATTGCATCAAACAATAAGCTTTGTGACCAGTGATCTTCTTCACCGCCACCGGCCAACATTAAATCTTGTTTACCCAATTGAATCAGGTTGTAAGCATAGCCAATCGCATCAGCTGAAGTTGCACAAGCACTGGTGATTGAATGAGCAACACCTTGTAATTTAAATGCAACACCGACATTGGCAGTAATGGTGTTTGACATATTACGTGGTACGAAGAACGGGCCAATTTTACGCGCACCTTTTTCTTCTAAAAGTTTAACCATCTCTGTAACAGACGCAGTTGAGTTACCACCTGAACCCCCTGCAATACCGTAACGAGGATTACCGCCCAATTGTTCTGGCGTTAAGCCTGCATGTTCAACGGCTGCAAGCGCAGAATTGTAGGCATACATTGCACATACGCCCATGAAGCGCTTGAGTTTACGGTCAATACCATCAAAATCTTGTTCAGCAGCGGCACTGACATGACTTTTAAAATTAAGTTCTTCGTAAGTTGAATTATGACGTGTCCCTGAAATACCATTTTCCAAAGAGTGCTTAACAGCTTCCAATGTATTACCGATACATGAGTTAATGCCCATACCAGTGATGACAACACGACGGTTCATGCAAAGTCCTTTATTTTAGAATACAGAATGAATGTTTACATTTAAACGCGTTTACTTTTTTAGTTCAATGGCGAAAGATATTGATTCTTGTGCATCATTTAAAACAATATATTGTATGCTTAAAAGTTAATTAAATAACTGAAAATAAATATATTTATTATTTTTATAATAATATGAATTCATGATGGATATTTACATCAATTAGGCAAAACCATCCATAAGCAGGGCTTACCTGAGATGGTTTGAAGCACTAATTTTTGAAATAAATTTTAAATTGCTGAGATGAGCATGGTGTTTTATCCCTATTGTAGAACAAGACTTCTCTTTACCTGCTGAGTTGAATTATCCATATAACCGATATGATGACCATCAAGACCAATCATATCGGTTGCAATACAACTGTTATAGCCTATTGCAAGCCTAAACAAAATTTCTTTGTCTTTATGAATTACCAAGGCGTTTTCTTTTCCCACTCTGGATCAAAACCTGATGTAGATGCAGCAACTTTTAAATAATCTGCATAACTCTCAGCCAATAAAATTGGTGGAATCTGTTTAAGTGGAAGTTCATTGTTATTCCAAGAGCGGCTGGCTTTCTTGCTAAAGGTGAGTTCATAAAGTACAGCTGGAATATTTTCCTCTGGTACATAACTTCCGCTAAATGTAATTTCTACATCAATACCCAACTGTTTATACGGCTTGGTATAGCGGTCAAATGAACCACCATCTTCGATACTGGCACGTTGGTAGCCTAATTTGGTCACTACACCACGGAGGGTAAAGGTGTCTGTAAGCCAGCCATTATGATCCTTAATTTCAGTGACATTATCATCTTCAAGCTTCGGTAGGTGATGGGTCATCTGTTCAAATAAGAATTTCACTTTGTAGTCTTTAAAGTGTGCAATCCAATCTTTGGCTTCCTTTTCACCAACCAAAACCGCATGAGAAATTTGAATTTTACTGTCTGCACTGAGTTCGATTTCATCATCATCTAAATTCAGTAATGCACCATCATCACTTGGTCTAAAACTGATTTTTTCACCATTGGTTTTGATTTCAAGCCAAATCAGTTTTTGGATTAAGCGTCTCATGATTGGATGGGCAAAGATATACTCTTGCCACTCAGCAACATTCCACTGACGTTCGCTACACATCGCCTCATACAAACGACCTGTTTGCATATCCACGACTTGTTTAAACTCTTTTTTACTGGTGCTAAATAGTGCTTTGGCTTCTTTGATCAGGCTTTCATCATCATTTTGGCGGGCCGCGGGTAGCGCTTTAACCTCTTTACCTTCTTCATTTTTAAGAATGAATTTGTCTTTATCATCGACAATGGCACTAAAGTTACGTGAGCCATATTGTAGCTGTAACACTCCATTTTCATCTAAACCTGCTGTAGGAATAGTACGGTCAGCCAGCTCATCACTTGTCCATTGATTGCGTTCAGCAATCTCAGCAACCAATGTGTTTGCAAGTGTTTGCACTGAAGCAGTACGGTAACGACGTGAAAGTGAAAGCAACAGTTGGATGATTAATGGGTCATTACTGATCGATAATGCACTAATCATGGCTTCAATTTGTGAGCGACGAGGGTAGTGTTGCTTCATATAATTCTGCAATTGTTTTACTGCAAAACTTCCTTGTGCATTGGCAGTCAGTGAAAGCATACCTTTACTTTTGATCGCGGAACCCAGATAAAGTCCTAAACGTTCGCGTTTAATCTCTTCAATCACTTCTTCTAAGGTGATGGTGCCATATTTGGCATAATATTCAGGGTATTTTTCACCATAACGTTTGTATGAATCCCGATAAGAACTCAGACGGCCAGGTGCTTCTGTGGTTGCATATTGCGTTGCTTCATCCAATGGTGTTTGTAAGGTATCTTGATGAATAAAACTGTGTAATAAATGATTGGCAAGTTGTACCTGATCTTTTTGATCGAGTAAGTCACTATAGCGTTGTAATAAGGCATTGGCTCTAGGCTCTTTTAGTTTTTCAGCCAATATCACCCACCATTTGACAATTCTAGGGTCAACCTCTTTACCATTCTGCCATTTCACTTTTGGCAATGTGTCAAAATCAAACCATGTAAAACTGCTTGAAAGTTTGCCTTTTAAACCGTCTTCTGCTTCTTTTAGCAGCACTTCTGGTTTGAGATAAGCACTAATATCCTGTCCAAGCTTTTCTAATGCTGTTAGAAGAGCAGCTCGAACGATTTCTTTCTTCTCTTTTTTTAGTAAAGCATTCAGCGGTTTTACTGCATCCTGATTTTGTAGACGTGCCAGCCATTCAATTGCTGTGATTCGGATGTCTTGTTTACCCGAATCTAAGGCTTCGATGGCACGTTGATGAATGTCAGGAAGGTGCTGTAAGGTTTCTTGCGCTTCATAACGCAAACGCTTATTTTCACCCAATGCAAATTCGAGTAAGCGCGGAATAAACTGTACTGGTAAGGATGGGAAACATTTAAGTACAAAGATGGCATCGGATGGGTTAAAGCTTTGATATTCATTTTTTTCTAAAGATGGAGAAAGCCCCAACGCTTCAGTTAAATATTCTTGATTTTCCGCAAAAAATGGCCAAATTTTATCTTTTTCATAAATATGATCTTGTAAACTTTGATAATAGGATGATCCCGCTAGAATCCCTTGAGCCACTCTACGTTTTGGATCATTAAATTTAGCCGCAGCTAAGGCCTGAACGATATGGCGAAGTTCATAATTGGCATATTCTTCAGGTTTAAGCATTTCAAATAAATTAGGCCAATAAATCCAATTTCGATTGCGTATCGCAATGATTCTCATGGCATGATTAATGGAAAATTCAGGATATTTTTTATATTTATTTTTATGGGTAATAATATTTTCAACTTGGTGGACATTTTTAAAAGATGCATCACCGTTCAGTTGGTCAACAATCGACGTTAAAGTTTGATGATTAATTTTTTTAAGCTGCTTTAAATGATCTTGAGCCCAAGTTCTTTTATAACTTGCTGTTTTATTCTCTTCAATTTCATCGGCAGCATTCTGTTCAGCTTTAGCCAAAATTTCTTGATAATTTTCTAAAATAACTTCGGTAAAGCTTGCTGGAATTTTTTGTTCAACAAACGGTTGAAAAGTTGGTGCTTCAAAATCTTGCTGTAATTGAGCAGTATCAACAGATCTTAAGCGCTGAATCGCCATTTGTAAGATTTGTTGTACAGATTTTTGTTTTTCCTGTTCTAAAGCTTGTTCTAGTACAGTCAGATTGTCAGCACCTAAACGTGCTAATAGATCTGCAGAAAAGCCACGTTCCTGGCTTGAACCTTCCAATAGATTTTGATTTAAATATTTTTGGCTATCTTCTGGATTTAAATTCGTCAATAAACTGGTGGCTTTAGTACGGATGGTTTTAGATTTACCTACAGAAAGTTTTACAATCAAGTCGGGGATTTGTTTGATCAATGCCGTTTGTTTGGCGATATAGTCTAAAAAGTTTTCTTGTCCAATGATGCTCAGTGTTGGAATAAGTGTTCTGAGTTGATCTAATCGGGCTGAAATGAAGTCTTGGGTGTCCTTGAGTAATAATATTTTATCTAATTTACTAGAATGATAACTGTCGATATTTTGGCGTTCAAATAAATAAGGCAGTAGTTCATCGCCTAAGCCCTGTTGATCACTTTCAAGCAAATCAAATAGTTTCTGTTGGGTCCAATTTTGCTTTAACAACTTATTCGGATCTGCTTCGCTAAAATGCTGGCTGTCAAAAGCGGTAATAAATGTATCTACCGTGAGATAAATAAACCAAGCGGGCACTTTTTCATAAATATTGGTAAAATTTTTCTGTTGTGTTGCCGCTTCAAGCACTTTGGCAAAACGAATGATTTGTTCAAATTCTAATTCTTCAAAGATCTCACCATAATAACGTCGGCGTAGTTTTAGTGCTGCTTCAGCAAGCTTATTTTCTTTTTTATCCAGTGATTGATTGTTTTGAGGCCAATACCAGCTATAGGTACCTGGCTTTCCCAGTAAAAGCAGTGCTTTTTCATGCGGATATTGCTGTAATTTAAGTAATATTTCTGGATTTTCTCCATCCAAAATAAACAAAACCACATTTTGATCTAGTTGGTCTTCAATGACGGCCAAAGGCTGGAAAATATGGTAGAGCTTTTCAACTTTATTTTTTAAATCTTCATTATGTTTTTGAATGTGGTCATGATCAGCGGTTGAGTTTGCTTGTTGCGTTTTCACTGCCTTATCCTCAGGCTTTAAAAACATCGACTCAATTTTTGAAAAAAGTTTATTTAACATCTGTATTCCTTTTGAGCAACTCGCTGTTGCTTTTCTATAGGCGCTAATACTTTAGGCTTTAATACTGTGCTTGGTAGTCCACTAAAATTATAGAAAAATATCATCAATTTAAATAGCAAGCTTAATTTATCACGACGTAACTTGTCCTTCTAAAGCGATTCTATGATTTAGGCGTTGTAGTTGTAATAAAACATGTCGCCATTTTAAAAGCTGACTGGCTAAATTGTGCTGTGTGGAATCTGATTTGAGTGAGTTTTGAATAAAGCTTAAACCCAAATCTGCAAACTTCTCAGCAAAATCATCCAGTTTAACCAGATCATCCATATCCAGTTTTGAACGACCTGTATTTGCATAGAATTCAAACAAGGCTTGTGATTCCAAGATCAAAAGGTCTAATGCAGATAAATGTTGCTGATGTTTCCATTGCTTTTTTTGTTCGAGCAATTTTTCAATTCGACCAGTAATCAGCTCAACCAAGCTACTTTTCTTCTGTACAGGATGATCATAATCCAGACTGAATATTTTTAAACCTTTTGGCGTTGTTAAAAACACACTACATGGAATGAATTGAATCTGTTGCTGTGTTGCTTCGATACGCACCAATGTTGCGATAATTTTTTCATTATGAATCAGTTGGGTGAGATGTTTAATTCGTGCACGGTATTCTGGTTCTATCGGAATGACCAGCTTGAGTGCTCTATTTTCATCGTCAGTAATAGGGTATTCAAAATATTGCTCTAGTTCGTTGAGTTCAGGCGCTGTGATACTTTTATGGCGAAGCAGTACATAACGAGATTTAAGCTGTTCTAGGCTTGAATGCGGAACAAGCATTTCCTGTAAAGATTGCCATGTTGAAATGCCAATATTCATCTGTTCTAAGTCAGATTGGCTGAGTGCATTGAACAAGCCTTTTGGTAAAAAACGAGTATCTGTGCTGGCACTGAGTTGTGTATCTGAACTGGATTTTGCATGGGTTAGTTCAAGTTGATGTTGGAGTAAAAAGCTGAGAGAACTTCCCCAAATCCCAGTATTGGCTGCACTGTGCATATCAAAGGTCCGGTCTAAATGATTGGCACGTGCCTGAGTCACTTCTTTGAGTTGTTGCTCTTTTACATCCCAGAAGCATACCGTTAGACCATGTGCACCACTCTCTGTATTCCACCATTCACAACCAAGAGGGATCAGATGCGCTATGCTTTCTTGTTGATAGTCGCGTTGTACAGCACCACGAAGTTGTCGCAATGCTTCGGCTTGAACATCTGGATTTAAATGCTCGATTTCTGACAGTGCAGCCAAATAGGCATATAAATGTGCCAATTGATTAAAAATCTGCTGCTCATCAACCTGTACATCTGCTTCTAAAAACTGCTTCATTGAGCCATGTAAGGCACGTAATAAGCTCCCTAAACGTGGTAAGTTTTGTGCGCGTGCTTGCATATTTAAAATATGCAGTGACATGACCATTTCTTTTGCCAGATGTGATAAACCTTGTTGAACAAAGTTTTGACAAATGATTTTAAGTTCTTGGATCAATACCTGATCTTCAGGTGAAACTTGCTGAGTAGGATGGTGTTGTTGCGCTGTTGTATCAATTGACCATTGCCATTTTTCAGGGGCATTTTTCAGAACTAAATAAGCAATACATGCCAAATGCCCAGCAAATTTTTGTTTGTCTGCAATTTCTGACAACATGCCTTCAAACCCTGTTGCGGGGTAGAGAACAACTGGATTGGGACTTAAATCGGTTTGAAAAGTGATTTTATGTTCTTGAATATCAATTTGACAGGATTCAGGTTGAAGCAACCAATTTTGTACAAATTCATAGGCCAAACGAATATTGACTTTGCCTGCTTGTTTTTGGATTTTGCTTGGATCAAATTCTAAAACAGTTTCAAGGGTTGATGTTGTTGCTTGCTCAGATATTTTACCGTGTTGAGATGTTTCCTGTTGAGTTAGTGGTACTGCATTTTCTAGATTATTGTTAGGGCTATTTTCACTTGGGCTATTTGCGGTAGCCAGTAGTGTTTCATGTTCCTGAACCCATAAAATACTGCTGAGAATATGTTTACAACAGCCTTGTGCTGAACAATTACACAGTGCTTTGGTGATGCCCTCAAGGGGCAGTTTAACTTTACATTCTTCGACTTTAAATACCAGTTGATCGTGCTCTTGTTGTAGTAGTTCAACAGCATCTAAGGATTTACGGGCACGACGTAGAAGACCAGCATTACTGTGCATGGTTAGGCTGTCTTCATCGTATTGGGTATAAATATGCCAACTCATTGCATCACCTCTGCAAACCAGGTCGCTAAATGTTCAGGGGTCATTGCTGCGATTTGCATACCGCGTTCTTGGAGTTTTTGTGCCATATTGATGTCATAAACAGGATTGGCTGCTTGATCCAGCGCCGCAAGCCCAAGTAATTTGCAGCCTTGTTGATTGAGTTGACTGGTGGTGTTGAGCATTTGTTGAACGGATGCACCTTCTTCGAAGTCACTGATCAAGACTAAAATACTGCGATTGGGTTGTTTAATCTTCTTTTGACAGTATTGCAAAGCTTGACCAATATTGGTTCCGCCACCGAGTTGAATGGTCAGTAAGACTTCAACTGGGTCATGTGCCAAATGGCTTAAATCAACAATTTGGGTGTCAAACAGGACCAGACTAATATTGACCGCAGGGAGGGCTGCCAAAATACTGGCACACACGGCTGCATACATGATCGAATCCATCATCGAGCCACTTTGGTCGACACACAGTACAATTTCCCATGGCAAATGTTTCTGTACACGGGCATTAAAATAAGGGGTTTGGATAATCAGTTTTTGTAAATCAGGCTGATAATTCTTGAGATTGGCTTGAATAGTCCGTTTCCAATCAAAGTTTTGTGCCTGTTTAAGATGTGAACGCTTAAAACGATTACGACGACCTTGTAGTGCTTTTAAAAATTGTGTACGGATTTTTTGTAAGAGTTCTTCCACGACTTTTTGAATTAATTCTCGAATCGTATCTTTCATTTCATTGCTTAAACGACCACGCATACTCAGCAAAGCTTTAGCCACTGCAGGGTTGGGTTCAAGTTGTCTTACATGCTCTGGGTTTTTAAATAACTCAGTTAACTCATAGCGTTCTATGGCTTGTTTTTGCATACGTTCAAAGGTCGATTTTGGGAACAGTTTTCGACTTTGGTTGAGCCAGTTAATCGCGTTAAGTTGCGAGGCTTCCAAACCGCCATGGCGATTTTTCCCTTGTTGGATGCCACGACGCTTATATTCATTTTGGTAGAGATAATCGAGGTTGCGCTCAAGTTTCAGTTGATCGCCTGACAATGCCGCTGCTGATAAATTCTGGTCGGCATAGCGACCGAGCATCAAGCGCCAACGGCGTGCTTGATCCATTGCATCAAGAGAAGCGGGGGTATCTGAGTTTTCATCAAGATTTGGTTCAGGAGGTAATTGACTCATTTATTCACTCCTTGTTGTTCTGGGTTGAGTTGCTTTGAGCGATTGCTTGCCCAGCGATCTAAGTGATCATATTCAAATATTTTTTGCAGTTGCTGGTTAAGTTGTATGCCTTGGAATACATCCTGTTCCCCTATATGACTAAGCACCTGATCGAGAATGACATCCTCTCCAAGTCCTGTGGTTTTTGCGATAATTTTCGATACTTTAGTGCTTTGCTTTGGGGTAAGCTGACTAAAGATATAGCGTAAATCAGGTAAAATCCGAATAAAGGTGTCTTCCGTCCAATGACTGACCAATTGGTGAAGTGCATCAATTGCAACCTTGGATTGCACAAAGATTTCAGGCGCAATAAAAAACATGCCATGTAGGTATTGCACAGCATCTTCAGGATCACTTCCCACTGCAAAAGCCAGTTGTAATTGTTGTTGAAGCTGATTTTGCTCAATTTTATGATCTAAAAACTGTAAAGTATGCAGCGCACCTTTGAGTGAACTAAGATGAAACTCATCAATTTTTGCCAGATCAATTTGGCTATACATCAGTTCCAGTAAATCTACATCTTGTGCATTTACGACTGCATGCTGTAGTGAAAGATTTCGTTGCTTGATATTTAAAATCAGTTCATGCAAGGTTTTTAAGTTGCTAAGATTTTGTTCAATTTTTTCTTCATGGGTATCGTAAATTTGATCAAGTAAAAAACAGGCCTGATAGACGGCAAAACTTAAACTTTGTATCACGATATTTTCGGGTAAATTTAACAGCTTGTGACCATGCCACAAATAATACAATTGCTGTGCTGCACCAATCACCGAGGCAAGGTTTTGATCGCTTTCTAAAAAAGTATCGAGTTGTTGACTGAGCAATTCTAAATGTTGCTTTAATCCTAAGCGACACGCCAAAGCCAGCAATTTGGCAGTTTCAAAGGCAGATTGCCCGACACCTTTTGCTTCATTTTCTTGCTGTAGTTTAATAATTTTAAGTAGTGCAATTTGTTCGAGTTGATTGCCCATTTCTGCCAGTTCAATCAAACGCGCTTCGACACTGGGTGTCCATGCATAACGCCATTCCTCAAACAGCAAATCCAGACTGGCACCTTGTACAAAATCTGGACCTGAAATACGTTGAGCAAAATTACAGCCGATAAATTCCAGTAAATGCAAATATTGGCTAATGTCCTGATGTAAAGGTTTACGATAAATATCGAGTTTTCGATTGCGTAAAATGGTGTCATTTAAATTAAAACGATAGGCTTTAATCTGTTGATAGGTATTTTGTAATAATGCAGGGCTGTGCTGATTTTGAGCAACCTTACCAAGTTGTTGTCCACTTAAAAATTGAAAAATCAGGGTAAATAAATGCTGTTGTCCATCATCCATTTCCCCTTTGATTAAGGCGGATTGTAAGGCATCGAGGAGGTCATAACGGCTCGGTTGATAATGCCCTCGAAGGCAAGCCAATTGCCAAGCAAGTTCAGCGGTATTTTTTAGTGCGATATAAGGCGTTACATCCAGTGCATTTTCTTGGTTTAAAAAATGGCATAACTCATTTAAATATTGAAAAAATTGCAGTTGCGTCTGTTCAACCGTTGGGTTGTTTGCAGATTTTAAATTTTGCCAATGTTGTTGATAATATGCAGGTGAGGGCATACCTGAAGCATAGCCATTTAAAGCATCTAAACGATCGAAACTATAGCGAATCAGCCAAGCTTGCTCTTGCCAGTTTTGCTTTTGATCTTGGACAATAAAACGTTCTGCTTGCTGTGGGGCTGCTAGATTTTCAATTAAGGCAAGACTATGAAAGCCACCTGTGATCACCAAAATTTTATGCTTGGGATCAATGCTGTTTTGGATGCAATTCCACATCACATCTTCACGATGTAATGAAGCATCTTGTAAGAGTACCTCACGCTCATAATCCAGACGTGCCAATGAACACCAAGCAAAAACATCATCAAAAAAAGTTTGAGCATGTTGCAGTTGTTCAACATTTTGCAGCTCGAATAAATGATCCCAAAGCTCATCGTGATTTCGGCAATGCATGCTTTCAGCAAGTTTTTGGATATATTGGCTATGCGCAAAATAACGTTCAGACAGCAAACTTTTTTGTTGCCAGTCCAAATCGGACTGTTGCGTTTTTAAGGCACTTTGTTTTGCCCAATCCAAGTCAATAAATTTAACGTCTGCTTGAATGAGTTTTGCCTGTTGGATGGCGACCCATTCAGGTGAGTATTCACAAAAAGGGAAGTAGGCAGAAAAGATTTCTGGTTGAACCTCGTCATCACTTTCATGTTCTTCGCCAGCACTCTCTTTATTTGCAGCGCCTTTTTTTGGTGAGGTTTTATTTGAAGAGCGTTGTGCTTGTGCAAATATGGCCACAGGAGGCTGTGTGGCTTGGTTCTGTAAGCTTTCAATTAAGAATTCAAAACTTGTTGGTGCTTCGATTAAAATGTGTGTGGGCTTCAGTTCATCGATATATTGTTTTAATGCGTATGCACAAGCAGGACTATGATGGCGGATTGGCGCAAAAAAAACGTTTTGCTCTGCCATTTGCTGTTTCAGTTGAAATGCCTGTTTTAAGCGTTTAGGCATTTCACCTCTCTCTATATTTCGATCCAACAGCTGCATGATTAAAACTCTCGGCTGGCGTCATAGAAACTTTTCCAGTCGGCATCTTTACGTGCACGCTCTTTCACCACAGTGTCCAGATAGTAACGTAAGCGTTTAGCGTCATCTGGATTATCTTTAAACACAACCCCAATTAATTGTTGTGCGAGGTGTTCTGCTTTTAATTTTCCATCACTGAGATAAATCGCTTGTAGGCCTGCCGCATGGGCAATATTGACTGCTTCAGCAGTAGACATAACAGCATCAGGCGTTTTAAGTGTTGCGCCTTGCAGACTTTGTCCTGTTCTGAGTTCATTGAAAATGGTCACCAAGAGTTCGATGACTTCTGGGCGAACTTGGATTTCACTGTATAAATCAGCAAGCTGGTTCTTAAGTTGTAATCCCACCAGTTCGATTTCAAATTTTTGGTCACGAATCGGTTTTACTGTTTCAAAGTTAAAACGGCGCTTTAATGCTGCTGACATTTCATGTACGCCACGATCACGCAAGTTTGCTGTTGCGATGATGTTAAATCCTTGTGTCGCTTGCAAACTAAAATCTTGTCCCATTTCAGGGATCATCATTTGCTTCTCAGACAGTAAAGACACCAACACATCCTGAATTTCAGGTGGGCAACGGGTGATTTCTTCAAAGCGGGCAATTTGTCCATTTTTCATGGCATAGAAGAGTGGGGAGGGGATCAGTGATTTATCTGTTGGTCCTTCCGATAAAAGGAGTGCGTAGTTCCAAGAATATTTAATATGGTCTTCTGTTGTCCCTGCCGTCCCTTGAATTGTGAGCTGAGAATTGGCTGAAATGGCAGCACTAAATAGCTCTGAAAGCATCGATTTTGCTGTACCTGGTTGACCCACCAGCATCAAACCCTGATTGCCCATCAACGTAACCAAGGCACGATCAACTAAGGCATCATCACCATAAAACTTTTTTTGAATATCCAGTTTGGCATCACCCAAGATAAATGAGCGAACAGCGTAAGCAGAAAGTTGCCAACCTGCTGGCTTTCTATGTTGATCTTGTTCTTTTAAGCGTTCTAGTTCCGCTTGATATTTTTGTTCTGAACTGTGCTTAATTTGATTTTGAAAATTTTGCTTCATAATGATTCTATATATATTTTATCCAATGAATCTATCATAACTGGCAAAGGCTGAGATGACCACTGGTACATAAGTTGTTCGCGACAAATTGTGACATCTGTTTGTTATAAAAAGTATTTTTAAGTAAATTGAGTGCTGTAATTGCAAGTGAACTAGGGTTAGATTGTTTATAATTGTATAGTATGATGATCTGTATTGAAATTTTGTGAAATAGTGATTGTATTGATTCGTAAATCAGTACATTAATGTAAGCGTTGAGAAACTATTTAATACAAGCTTTAGTGTTTGAAAAACCACAGTTACGAGGGTGCACATGGCAAATTCTAATAAAAAACAATCAGGCGGATTTATTTCAAACGCTTTTGGCATGGCCAAAAAGTTAAGCGAAACAGGCTTAAGTGTGATCAATCATGTTGCTCCTGGTACGGTGAGTAAATTGAGCCACAGTCCTAAAATTGAATCCGTTGTACAAGGCACTGCTCAAGAAAAAAGTGCTTTTGAACGTAAACAATATGAAAATCCTCAACAAATGCTACGGGAACATCTCCCCAATGTAACCGGGCAGCTTTTGGGGAAACATTATAAAAAAATCAATAATGTCGCTTCGTTTATTTCACCAGATTTAAACGATAAATTGTCTGATTTTATTTTTGATAAGCTCAATGAGTTTGTTTCAGAACTGACTTCTGTAGAAGCTGTTCTAAAAGAAGTGGGTGCAAAAAGCTTGGCAGAATTGGCCAAGGATTCTGAACGTTCACAACGGATCAGTACTGCGCTGGCGAATCAGAATAAAATTATTGCTGCAATTCAAGGTACAGTGACAGGTGCGTTTGGCGGCTTAGGCGCAATTCTTGATGTACCTAGTTCACTGGCTTTGGCACTCCGAAGTGTTTATCACACTGGGCGAGCGCATGGTTTTGAGTTGAATGCAAAAGATCATGCTGTTGTTGAATACATTTTTAAACAAATTGATCTAGGCACTGTTGCTGAAAAACACGCATTGATGGCGGCAATACGAACTTTTGCAGGGGTGTTGCAAACCCACAATGTGAGCCAATTGCAACAACTGTTAGGTTCAAGCAATGATATAGAGCTGTTAAAAAAATGGGTGGCAAATGAGGATGGTACATTTAAGTTGCCATGGATGAATAATCTTCCACATTTTAGCCTGTTGACACGACTCACCCCCTTAGCCACGATGGGCATTAGTGCTGCATATAGCTGGAAACTGGTCGATGATGCAACCGATAAAGCTCAAATTGTATTTTCTGGTGCAAGGCAATATCTGCTACAGCATTCTGATGAAAAAATTGATGTATTAGATGCTTATGAAAAATTTAGTCAATTGATCTCAGACGCACATCCCTTGCTTTTAGAAGACAGCAAAGCAGAAACGCTTGTAGAGAAAGTCGAGCCTCAGGTTGAAAATGAAGCAATTACCCATGTTGAAGTGAAGGAAAAAACCAGTGAAACTGTTGATGAACTCAATGCTGAGCAAAAAGTTGAGCAGGGGATTCAAAAACTGGCTGAAACGCACATTGAAGATAAACATGCGACTCAACAGCAAGACAAAGCGACACCCGTAAAACCTCGACGTACCGCACAAAAGAAAGTCGCAGCAGTGGAGACCACTACAGCGAAAGCAACTGATGTGGCGAAAACATCGACAACTGCAAAAACTGTAACAAAAAAGCGCACCCCGGCAAAAGCCAAAGCGGCTCCTGAAAATACGGTAAATGCGTCTGAAAAAACGCAAGAAGCTACTGAAACAAAATCAGAAAGTAAGCCTGAGTAAGTTGAATCATTGATTTAGCCAAAGCTTGAAATGGTCAATATTTGACACCATGTTGAATGTTGACCATTTTTACTTCTTGGCTTACAATTGCATGCCCTCAAAAAGTGGTAATTTTTTGAGGCTTTTTATTAACGGGAGAATTGCCATATGGCAACAACAAATCAGTTGATCCGTAAGGGTCGCACAACTTTGATTGAAAAATCAAAAGTTCCTGCGTTGAAGGCTTGTCCACAACGTCGTGGTGTTTGTACACGTGTTTATACAACTACACCTAAAAAACCTAACTCAGCAATGCGTAAAGTTTGCCGTGTTCGCTTAACTTCAGGTTTCGAAGTTTCTAGCTATATCGGTGGTGAAGGCCATAACCTACAAGAGCACAGTGTTGTTCTTATCCGTGGTGGTCGTGTTAAAGACTTACCAGGTGTACGTTACCATACCGTTCGTGGTTCTTTGGACTGTGCTGGTGTTAAAGATCGTAACCAGTCTCGTTCAAAATACGGTACTAAACGTCCTAAGAAATAATCTGTTAAAGATTAGCTTCTTAAGAATATAGAGCCGCAATCCTTTATCGTCTCGCTTGTCTGATTTCTGCATTAATTTTGTGAAATTCAAGCGACGTGTAGTAAGGCCAGCGAATAGCACACGACACTTTGTGCTGATGCTGGATAAACCTGAAGTGTCATATTTATAGGTAGATTAAAATGCCAAGACGTCGCGTAGTCGCTGCTCGTGAAATCCTTCCGGATCCTAAGTTCAGTAGCCAAACAATCGCTAAATTCATGAACCACGTAATGCAAGATGGTAAAAAGTCTATTGCTGAAAGTATCGTTTACGGTGCTTTAGACCGCGTTCAAGAAAAAAATAAAGTAGACCCAGTTGAATTTTTCGAGACTACTCTTGAAAAAGTTCGTCCTATGGTCGAAGTAAAAGCACGCCGTGTTGGTGGTGCTACTTATCAGGTACCTATGGAAGTACGCCCATCCCGTCGTACTGCCCTAGCTATGCGTTGGTTGGTAGATGCTGCTGCTAAGCGTTCTGAAAAAACTATGGCGTTACGTCTTGCTGGTGAGTTGCTTGATGCAGCTGAAGGTAAAGGCGCAGCGATCAAAAAACGTGAAGATGTGCACCGTATGGCTGAAGCTAACAAAGCCTTCTCTCACTACCGCTTCTAAGCGGCTAAAACAGTCCCTAATCAGGAGAATACTCATGCGTACTGCAGCACGATTTAACATCGCCCTCTACCAAAGTGGGGGATTTGCGGGTATTTAAGTTGCCCATTACGTATCGAGTATCCGTACGCATCAATGCTTCATTGATGCGTCCTGTTTTAAACAACAAAATTTAGGAATGCAAGAAATCATGGCTCGTCAAACCCCAATTTCTCGTTATCGTAACATTGGTATTTCTGCGCACATTGATGCCGGTAAAACTACAACTACTGAACGTATTTTGTTCTACACAGGTGTATCTCACAAAATTGGTGAAGTACATGACGGTGCAGCAACAATGGACTGGATGGAACAAGAGCAAGAACGTGGTATTACAATCACTTCAGCTGCTACGACTTGTTTCTGGTCTGGTATGGGCAAGCAGTTCCCTGAACACCGTATCAACGTAATTGATACACCGGGACACGTAGACTTCACAATCGAAGTTGAACGTTCTATGCGTGTTCTTGACGGTGCGTGCATGGTTTACTGTGCTGTAGGTGGTGTTCAACCTCAGTCAGAAACTGTATGGCGTCAAGCAAATAAATATAAAGTGCCTCGTTTAGCATTCGTGAACAAGATGGACCGTACTGGTGCAAACTTCTTCCGTGTTGTTGAACAAATGCGTACTCGTTTAGGTGCTCATCCTGTACCTGTAGTGATTCCAATTGGTGCTGAAGAAAATTTCCAAGGTGTTGTTGACCTGATCGAAATGAAAGCAATCATTTGGGATGAAGCTTCTCAAGGTATGCAGTTCGAATATGGTGATATTCCTGCTGATCTTCAAGCATCTGCTGAAGAATGGCGCACCAATATGGTTGAAGCTGCTGCAGAAGCATCTGAAGAGTTGATGGACAAATACCTAGAAGAAGGTGATCTTTCTAAAGAAGACATCGTTGCGGGTATTCGTACGCAAACTTTGGCTGGCGAAATCCAACCAATGCTTTGTGGTACAGCATTCAAAAACAAAGGTGTTCAACGTATGTTGGATGCTGTAATTGAATTCTTACCATCGCCTACAGAAGTTAAGCCTATCGAAGGTATTCTTGACGACAAAGCTGAAACTAAAGCGATTCGTGAAGCATCTGATGAAGCGCCGTTCTCTGCATTAGCGTTCAAAATCATGAACGATAAGTTCGTAGGTAACTTGACTTTCGTACGTGTTTATTCTGGTGTTCTTAAACAAGGCGACCCAGTATATAACCCAGTTAAGTCTAAACGTGAACGTATTGGCCGTATCGTACAAATGCACGCAAATGATCGTCAAGACGTTGAAGAAATTCGCGCTGGTGACATCGCTGCATGTGTAGGTCTTAAAGACGTAACAACTGGTGATACGCTTTGTGATGAGAAAAACATCATTACACTAGAGCGTATGGAATTCCCAGAGCCAGTAATTTCTCTTGCTGTTGAGCCTAAAACTAAGGCTGACCAAGAAAAAATGTCTATCGCTCTTGGTCGTTTGGCTAAAGAAGATCCATCGTTCCGTGTACGCACAGACGAAGAATCTGGTCAAACGATTATTGCGGGTATGGGTGAGCTTCACCTTGACATCCTTGTTGACCGTATGAAGCGTGAATTTAACGTTGAAGCGAACATTGGTAAACCAATGGTTGCTTACCGCGAAACAATCAAAAAGAGTGTTGAGCAAGAAGGTAAATTCGTACGTCAAACAGGTGGTAAAGGTAAATTCGGTCATGTATATGTTCGTTTAGAGCCTATGGATGTTGAAGAAGCTGGTAAAGAATACCAATTCGCTGAAGAAGTTGTAGGTGGTGTAGTACCTAAAGAATTCTTCGGTGCGGTTGACAAAGGTATTCAAGAACGTATGAAGAATGGTGTATTGGCTGGTTACCCTGTTGTGGGTATCAAAGCGACATTATTTGATGGTTCTTACCATGATGTCGATTCTGACGAATTATCGTTCAAAATGGCAGGTTCTTACGCATTCCGTGATGGTTTCATGAAAGCAGATCCTATCTTGCTTGAACCAATCATGAAAGTTGAAGTAGAAACTCCAGAAGACTACATGGGCGATATCATGGGTGACTTAAACCGTCGTCGTGGTATGGTTCAGGGTATGGACGACTTACCTGGCGGTACTAAAGCAATTCGTGCTGAAGTTCCACTTGCTGAGATGTTTGGTTACGCGACTCAAATGCGTTCTATGTCTCAAGGTCGTGCGACATATTCTATGGAATTTGCTAAATATGCTGAAACTCCACGTAACGTGGCTGAAGGCATCATTTCTAAATTCCAGTCTGGCGGTAAAAAAGGTGACGACGAGTAATCTTTCGATTACTATAAGCCCAAACTAATTCATAGTTAAAAACCAAGTGCTCATGCAGTGACCCTGCATGAGTAGTTTAAAAAGGAAGCTCTCATGGCTAAGGCTAAGTTTGAACGTAATAAGCCACACGTAAACGTGGGTACAATTGGTCACGTCGACCATGGTAAAACAACTTTAACTGCTGCAATTGCAACAATTTGTGCAAAAACTTACGGCGGTGAAGCTAAAGACTACGCAGCAATCGATTCTGCACCAGAAGAAAAAGCACGTGGTATTACAATTAATACTTCACACGTAGAATACGATTCTCCAATTCGTCACTACGCTCACGTAGACTGCCCAGGTCACGCCGATTATGTTAAAAACATGATCACTGGTGCTGCTCAGATGGACGGTGCGATCCTTGTATGTGCTGCGACTGATGGTCCAATGCCACAAACTCGTGAACACATCCTTCTTTCTCGCCAAGTAGGTGTACCTTATATTCTTGTATTCCTTAACAAGTGTGACCTTGTTGATGATGAAGAATTACTTGAATTAGTAGAAATGGAAGTTCGTGAACTTCTTTCTACTTATGACTTCCCAGGTGATGACACGCCTATCATCCGTGGTTCAGCACTTGCTGCACTGAATGGTGATGCTGGTCAATATGGCGAATCAGCTGTACTTTCACTTGTTGAAGCGCTTGATTCTTATATTCCAGAACCAGAACGTGCTATCGATAAAGCATTCTTGATGCCAATCGAAGATGTATTCTCTATTTCTGGTCGTGGTACAGTGGTAACAGGTCGTGTAGAATCTGGTATCGTTAAAGTCGGCGAAGAAGTTGAAATCGTTGGTATCAAAGATACAGTTAAAACAACTGTAACTGGCGTAGAAATGTTCCGTAAACTTCTTGACGAAGGTCGTGCGGGCGAGAACTGTGGTGTTCTTTTACGTGGTACTAAGCGTGAAGACGTACAACGTGGTCAAGTACTTGCTAAACCAGGTACAATTAAGCCGCACACTAAATTCGACGCAGAAGTATATGTACTTTCTAAAGAAGAAGGTGGTCGTCATACTCCGTTCCTTAACGGTTACCGTCCACAGTTCTACTTCCGTACAACTGACGTAACTGGCGCAATCCAATTACAAGACGGCGTTGAAATGGTTATGCCAGGTGACAACGTTGAAATGTCAGTAGAACTAATTCACCCAATCGCAATGGACCCAGGTCTACGTTTTGCGATCCGTGAAGGTGGTCGTACAGTTGGTGCTGGTGTAGTTGCTAAAGTAACTGCATAATCGCTGATTGTGTAAAAAGAGCGCTCCTTTGGGGCGCTTTTTTTATGGATAAAATAAACTGCCTATAAATTGTTAGACAATACCCATCAAAAGCTGTCCTTAACTGATATTTGTGTGACCTAATCTGCAATTATTAAACTTTCATAAAAACGTAATATAAAGAAAGAGAAAAACAAACATAAAGAATTTAAGTGAAACTCACTTAATAGGAGGAATCGCAATGAATGCAAAAGTGAATATTTCAAACCGTGCTGGTGCATCTTTCCCTGTACGTCGTATGGATTTTAATTTTGACGATGTACCTGAATATTGGGCAAGTGGTTCAGCGGGTATTACACATTTCATGACTGCATTGTCAGCATTATTCCCAGATGGTGAAAAACTTTTTATCGATTCAGTACGTGCAGTACGTTATCACCCTGCGATCAAGGACAATGAAGCATTACAAAAAGAGATTAGTGCTTTCATCGGTCAAGAAGCCATGCACACCAAAGAGCATGAAAACTTTAATGCTTCAGCAAAAAAGTTTGGTCATGATGTTGAAAAATACGAGCGTGAAACAGGTGTGTTAATTCAAGGCGCACGTAAATGGTTTGCACGTGTAGTCAAGCCTTTTGGTATGACTCAAGAAATGGTGGATTTAACCGCGACCACTGCATTAGAGCATTTTACTGCAACAATTGCTTCGCAACTGTTGGTCAATGGACATATTCAAAAGTTAATGACTGATCCAACCATGTCGTATATGTGGTATTGGCATGCTGTGGAAGAAAATGAACATAAAGCAGTGGCTTATGATGTCTATGAAGCAGTGTTTGGTAAAGGTATCAAAGCTTATGGCTTACGTACCACGGCTTTAGTTTTTGCAATGGTACTCATCTTTATGGCGCAATCCTCTTTTGTGGTGCGTTTATTAAAAGAAGATGGCAAGCTCAATCTAAAAGAGCTCGGTATTATTTATAAATATGCTTATAGCCCATCTAAAGGCATTATCACAGGAATGACCAAAGAAATGTTGGCATACTTTAAGCCAGGTTTTCATCCAAATGATCTCGATACAGTGAGTTTGCTTGAGACATGGAAAGCGAAACTGGGTCTGTAACGTGTTTTAAAGTCAGCATTTTGATTAAGGAGCAACAATTGTTGCTCTTTTTTATTAGACTTATTGGTTTAATTTCTTATAATTCATTTTTTATATTGAGTTGATGAACGCAGATGATTCGTTTAATGCAATCTTCAGATCTGCACGCTGTTTCTCAAATTGAAGACTTGGTACAAAGTCATCCTTGGAAAAAAAGTCAATTTGAAGAGTCTATAACAAGTTATCTAAGTACGGTGATTGAGCAAGACCATCAAGTGGTGGGCTTTTGTATTCTGCAACCTGTTTTAGATGAAGCCAATTTATTGCTTATGGCCATTCATCCGAGCCAGCAGGGTAAAGGATTAGGCTATCAACTGTTAGATGAATCGATTGCATTATTAAAAAATAATCCAGTACAAATCTTTCTTGAAGTGCGCGAGTCAAATAAAGCTGCGATTGCGCTGTATGAAAAAGCCAACTTTCATCAAATTGATTTAAGAAAAAATTATTATCCGAATCAACAGGGCGGCCGTGAACATGCAATTATTATGGTCAAAGCCTGTAGTGATGATTTTTCGAAATTATTTAAATAAGCCTAAGCTATATCGAGAATGCGAATAGCGAAAGCCGATTATTTAATAATCGGCTCATTCCATTCTGAGGGCAGGGTGGTCATCAACATATCCCCCAACTCTTGAATTTCTTTGGCTTCCAAGTGACGATTAATCCGTCGCCATTGCCCATCTAATAATAATTCAAATGGTGCATATTGAGATTTGTAATTCATTTTCTCGGCATGTGGAACCCAATACCCGAGGTAAACAAAATCTAGATTCAACGATTTTACATATTCAATTTGTTTGAGAATCGCAAAAACCCCTAGTGAACGCTTACTTTCATTTGGATCAAAGAAGGTATAGACCGCAGAAACGCCATCATCCAATTGATCACAGGTAGAGACACTAATTAAACGATCATCTTTCCACAGTTCAAGGAAAAAGCTGTTGTTACAACTGTGAATCAGGAATTTTTCAAATTGGTCATAACTGGGTGGGAACATATCACCATCGGCGTGTCTTTCAATAATATAACGCTCGTACAGATGATAATGCGTTTGTGTGGCTTCTTGGGTCGAAATAATTTTAACGGTTAAATCTTGATTGCGTTTCCAGGCTTTTTTCTGAGCACTGCTCATTTTAAATTCAGTCACTGGCACCCGACAAGATAAGCATTGGCGGCAAAGATGGCATTCAGGGCGATAAACAAAATCACCACTGCGTCTAAAACCTACACGCGATAATTCGGAAAGTGTGACAACATCAATACGATGTACAGGGTCGAGAAACACCATACGGGCAGATTTATTTTCAAGATAACTGCAATCATGCGGTGGCGTAATATAGTACTGTAAGTCGTTTAATAGGGACTTAGGATGATAAGAATTCATAAATCATGTCCCTCCTTTTATTTTCATTCCATTAAGCGCGATAAAATCGCTATTGTTTTACTTGAAAATACACGCTCTTGATAACTTTTCCAATCTATAGAGGGTTGTTTTATTACATTTTGTAACGATTTAAGGTATTCATGGCGAGAAAGTGTACAAGCACCGAGGCTGAGTAAGTGATCATTGACCAACTGACAGTCAATCCACGGTAAATTATTTTCTCGGCCCAATAACATCAGTGTGTAAAAAGCCATTTTGGAAACATCGGTTTGAGTGCTAAACATCGACTCACCAAAACAACCATGGCCAATCGTCACACCATACAGCCCACCTACAATTTTGTCTTGATCCCAGACTTCAACACTATAGGCATAGCCAGCTTCAAATAGTTGGCAATAACCGTGAATAATCTCCTCAGAAATCCACGTTTCATCCGCATAGCTACGTGGGAGCGAACAAGAACGAATGACCTGTTCAAAAGCATGATTGATGGTAATTTTATAATCAAACTTTTTCATATTTCGCAGTAGTGATTTACTTGGGTGATAATCCTGAGGGCGAATGATGCAACGGGGCTCTGGACACCACCAACAAATTGGTTCACCTTCGGAAAACCAAGGAAATAAGCCATGCGTATAGGCTTCATATAATGTAGAAGGCGCTAAGTCTGCACCTATACAAATCAAGCCTTGTTCATCTGGATCAGCTTCTATTGGATCTGGAAAAATAAATTGTGAAGGGGAGAGTTGATTCACGAGAATTCATCAATAAAAAAGATCAGCTTCATCTTAGCTGATCATGTGATTAAATGTCTAAACAGACCTTATGCAAAAAGTTTCAAATGTTTTGCAATTTTCAGTTTGTCACTATCTAGAAAGAATTGGGCTTTTTCTTGAATGACTTCAAGGCTGGTTTTTGGATCTGAAACGGTATTGCCTTGTTGATCTAATACTAACCAGCCTAGTTGAGTTAGCACATCCCAAACATATTGTGCAAATTCTGCGGCAGAGTCTAAACCATCGATAAAGTGAGCGCGGTAGAAGAGTTGGGTAAACTGATCGGCTGGAATACCAATCCCTGTGAGTGGACAGGCCAATACTTGATAATTGGTATGATAGCTGGCTTGTTCAAGGAAATAACGATTTAATTTCTGAGCATGTTCAACCATATCTTGATTTGAAGCCGCCTGACAAGGTTGTGCCAAACCTAAGTGGCATAAAATCACCAAGGCATTGAGCAGCTTTGAATAGGTAATATCAGGAATGGCCTGTTCAAGCTCTGCAATCGTCTGTGGCTTATAGTCACATTGCTTAAAATAAGCACCGAGTGGTTGATAAATCTCTTGGATTAAATCGAATTCCCCTAAGTATCCTGAAATTGTTTTTGGCAATTTTTCTGGTGCTGTTAATAAGACAAAGGCTGTATTTCTCAAACGATGCTGAATTTCTAATGCAGTTAAGGTATTTTTCCCGCGGATATATAAATCTTTTCTAAATTGTGTATTGGCAAAATAATCACGGCATTGCTCTTTAAAAACAGGATGTTCAATGGTGTTTAAAAATTGCTGATGTTGTTCACTAAAATTAATGTTATCTAGATGTGAATTTAAATCTGTTGAACCCGCATAGGTCAGTTTAATTTCTTCTAAAATTCGCACCACTTGTTGAAAAGAAAAACACTGCCAATCTTGATTTAAGTATTCGTGGATCAAATAGTTTGGATTTTGTTTTTTTAAATCTTGCACTTTGTTGAGTGCATTTGGATTTCTCTGAGCAAAGAGGGGATTTTGCGCTAATAGCTCTTCACTAAAGTTAAGTGAATCATTTACTTTTTGTAGCGGGTTGGTACTGGTGCTATTAAATTTAAAATGACTGTGAAATAACTCGCGGACTGGCATATTGGCAGCCCAACCGGTCAGGCAGTTATAGCTGATATAGACAATCCCATTGGGACTTAAAAATTTTCGGATAAATTGCAAAATTATATGTTGGTTTTCGTGGCTAATCCAACTCCAGATTCCATGTAAACTAATCGAGTCAAACATCGGTAAGTCTTTGTTGAGTAACTCTTCAAAACTTGCATCATAGAAGTGATGCGGAACTTGATTTTGTTCAGCCAAGACATTGGCATGGGCAGCATGAGCAGGGTTAAAGTCTGTACCAAAAAATAAACCAAAACTGGATGCAGCATGAATATTTAGACTGACACCTTGACCAAAACCGAGTTCACAATGTTTGTGACGTTCATTGGTGGGTGGGCAATCAACCCCATTGAGTAATAAGCAAAACTTTTGGTAATTCGGGCTTAAGTCTCTATAGTAACCATAGGTGTAATTTACTTCTGTCTGGTAGCCATCGGTCCACGCTGTTGTCATGTTTTTTCCTATAATTTGTATTCGTTTAAAGTCATTGCTCTTGTTTATTTATAAATCAAAAATAAACAAACCGCCATGTAGGCGGTTTGTTTTTACACAAAATAAATCAATTATTCTAAGCCATCTAAATAGCGGTCAGCGTCAAGTGCAGCCATACAGCCTGAACCTGCAGATGTGATTGCTTGACGATAAACATCATCAGCAACATCACCCGCAGCAAATACACCCGCTACAGATGTCGCTGTGGCATTGCCCGCAGTACCACTACGTACTTGAATATAGCCATTACGTAGTTCAAGTTGATTTTCAAACATTGCCGTATTTGGTTTGTGACCAATCGCCACAAACATACCTGATACGTCAACGTCTTGAGTTGAATCATCTTGGGTAGACTTAATACGTACAGAGGTCACACCAGAATTGCTGTCACCTAAAACTTCATCAACTTGATGGTTCCAGATGATCGAAATTTTACCTTCTTTAACTTTTTCATTGAGATGGTCTTGAAGGATTTTTTCCGAACGTAATTTGTCACGACGGTGCACAAGGGTAACGTGTGAAGCGATATTAGAAAGATATAGTGCTTCTTCAACGGCAGTGTTACCACCACCCACAACCATCACTTTTTGGTTTTTATAGAAGAAACCATCACAAGTTGCGCAAGCACTTACACCTTGACCCATATAAGCCTGTTCAGACTCAAGCCCTAAATATTGTGCTGTTGCACCTGTTGCAATAATTAACGCATCACAGGTGTACTCGTCCATATCGCCTTTAAGCACGAAAGGGCGTACCTGAAGATCAACTTCATTGATATGATCGTATAAAATCTCAGTACCAAAACGTTCAGCATGCGCTTGCATACGATCCATTAACGCTGGACCTGTTAAACCTTCAGCATCGCCAGGCCAGTTCTCAACATCAGTCGTGGTGGTTAATTGACCGCCGAGTTGCATACCTGCAATTAAGGTTGGTTTTAAATTTGCACGCGCTGCGTAAACAGCAGCACTATAACCAGCAGGGCCAGAACCTAAAATAATTAACCGAGAGTGACGAGCGCTCATGAGTCATCCTTTTTTATGAAAAATATAGAAATTGTTTGAATTATACGTGAAACTTTATCAAAGTTGTGTGGCTTCAATGTCGATAATATTGATCATCTAAATCGAATTGAGCTATATAGAATAATCAAATAATATTGTTTGGCATTTTTATCGAAATAAAAGCTTAAATTTCTAACAATGCTTTACAACACAAGTAAATAATAGTGCATCTTTTTTTTAAGAACAGGTGCATAATATAAAAATTTCTTCTCTCAAGAAAGCTGATCAAGCTTCAGAAAAGAGTAATTTGAACAATTGGTTACAGGATAGTATATGACTGCGGTGTCAAATGTTTATGCACAGCGCTTTTTAACAACAATATTCTTGATTTCATTTGGGATATATCTGTTCCTTGCAACAGTCACATATACCCCATTTGATCCAGGCTGGATGCATATTTCGAGTGATACACAACAGGTTTCAAATGCCAGTGGTGTAGCGGGTGCTTGGATTGCTGATTTGTTGTTTGGTTTTTTAGGTTGGGCAAGTTTACTCATTCCTGTATTTATTTTTATAGAAGCAGTCCAAGTATGGTGGCCACGAAGTTTTGTGAGTCGTCCGTTTCGTTATGCTGCTCAATTTTTTATTTTGCTTGCAACCTCAAGCCTATTGTACTTGCTTTGGAATGTACCAGCAGACACATTAGCCAATGCTTCTGGAGGAATCATTGGTTATGAGCTCGGTGAAAGCCTATCTCAACTGATGAGTATTTATGGCGCAGTTGTATTTATCTTACTCTTGCTTGTTGTTCTATTTACCTTAGCATTTGGTATTCAATGGAATAGAACATGGGCAACATTGAAAGCCACGCCTGCTTATTTACAAGATTTGTTTTATAAAAATGTTCCTGAAAGTGAATCTGCTTTTGATTTGACATCTCCGCAGAAAAATAAAAACCACGCGCATACGCATAAGGCTGAACCAATAACAGCTCAAGCTGAATTTGTCGAAGCTGATGATCAGGCATCAGTAAAAGAGCATTTGGTTGTTAAAAATACGAAACACAATCAAACAGCTGAACGCTTATTTGATGACATGATTGAGCAAGAAAATAAAACTCAACATCATGTTCAATTTGATCAAGACGATATTGATGATTTGGAATTAGAGCGGACTTTAGAAAAAGCACATCGTCTAGAACAAGACAGTCAACGTACTGTTTCATCTGGTGAAGTATGGAAAGCCTTACATCAAGATCAAGACCATAATCGTGATATTGATGCCTTGATCAAAGCGTCAGAAGATCAAACTGAAGATAAATATGCAGATCATTTGCCACGTGTGCATCAACATGATGTTGATCATGTGCAGATCAATAAAAAATCTTCACTTGATTGGGATGATGACCAAGTGTTTGATGAATTGTTGTCAGTTGTACCAAATGGACAAACTGCCACAGATATCCATAGCCCATTTAATACTCCTACGGCGCAGACTCATATTGAAGCAGCTTATGTAAATACTGCTGTTCAGGGTGGGCAAAGCGTTGCGAGTGGTGTCGCAGTAGCGGCAACTTCAGGCGTGGCAATACAAAATTTAGCCAATGAATTAGATGAGCTTGCATCGCTTGCAGATGAAGAGCTTCCTGAAAGCCCAACTGCGTACCAACCAAATCAGCAATCTGTAGATGTTCGTACAACCAGTAATTATGCGCAATCTACGCCATTTACCCGTGCCAATATTCAAACCAATTTAAATGCATCAACCTTGGTCAGTGAAGAAGAAAAGTCTTTAATTGCTGCAGATAAAGATGCATTTAGAGATGCTTGGCAAGAAACTGCGGGTAAACCTCAAGACGAATTGCAAAGTGAGTTTGCAGAACTTGAAGATGATTTCGACTTAGATGCACCATTAACCGATGCATTTGGTCGTCCGATGTCACGTGCAATGCAAGTTGCAAATAAGCGTCGAGACTTACCAACATTGCCGGGTTATGAACTGTTAGATAAAGTCGATCCAAATAAAAAAGTCAACTTTACCGCAGAACAATTGTCACGTTTATCTGAACTGTTAGAAATTAAACTTCAAGAGTTTAACGTCAAAGCCAAAGTCATCGAAGCTCAACCTGGACCAGTGGTTACACGTTTTGAGTTAGATTTGGCACCTGGTGTAAAAGCCTCGAAAGTGACCAATATCTCCCGAGATTTGGCACGTTCTATGTCAATGGCATCTGTACGTGTGGTTGAAGTGATTCCCGGAAAACCTTATATCGGGATTGAAGTGCCGAATAGCAGTCGTGAAATGGTACGCCTGATTGAATTGTTAGAAACTCCCGTTTTTAAAGATCCAAATGGTTTGCTTTCAATGGCAATGGGTAAGGATATTTCTGGTAATCCTGTGATCACTGACTTAGGTAAAGCGCCGCATATGCTGGTTGCGGGGACAACAGGTTCAGGTAAATCAGTTGCTGTAAACTCAATGATCCTGTCGATGTTGTTGAAATATACTCCTGATCAATTGCGTTTGATTCTGATCGATCCAAAACAATTGGAATTAGCGAACTACAATGATATTCCTCATTTATTGACACCTGTTGTGACTGACATGAAAGATGCTGTCAGTGCATTGAATTGGTGTGTCAATGAAATGGAACGTCGTTATAAGCTGATGTCTTTTTTAAAGATCCGTAAATTAGCCGACTATAACCGTAAAGTGGAAGAAGCCATTGCAAATGGTGAGGATCTCATTGATCCGACGTGGAAACCAAGTGATTCTGCAACACAAGACAGAGCGCCACGTTTGCAACCATTGCCTTCGATTGTGATTGTTGCCGATGAATTTGCAGATATGATTATGCAAGTGGGTAAAAAAGCGGAAGAAATGATTACCCGTCTGGCACAAAAATCTCGTGCAGCAGGAATTCATTTACTGTTAGCAACGCAACGTCCATCGGTAGATGTCATTACTGGTTTGATTAAAGCCAATATTCCAACCCGTGTGGCATTACGTGTAAACAGTAAAATTGACTCGCGTACCATTCTGGATGGTGGTGGTGCAGAGGATCTCTTGGGCCATGGTGATATGTTATTCCTCGGTCCTGGTAAAATTGATCCTGAGCGTGTACATGGTGCATTTATTTCCGATGATGAAGTCAACCGTATTTGTGACGCATGGCGTGAACGCGGTGAACCGAATTATGTTGATGAAATTCTCACGCCGTTTGACGAAGAACCGACCACACGTGGTTTCGAAGATGGTGATGGTGATCCGAACCGTGATGCACTCTATGACCAATGTGTTTCATTTGTCTTAGAAACACGTAAGGTGTCGGTATCTTCACTGCAACGTAAGTTTAGCTTAGGTTATAACCGTGCTGCCCGTATTGTTGATCAAATGCAGGAGCAGGGTATTGTCAGTGAACAAGGACCGAATGGTAAGCGAGATATTTTGGTCTAATTTAAACAGCTTGCAATGAGCTTAGGCTCATTGCAATGATGTAGGATTGAGAAACAGAGCGAGTAAATACAAGCACCAAAAAATAGAAAATAACACGATAAGTATCATTTGAGCTTTACTAAATTTCTTTTGTTCAATGACCACAAATTGATTGGATTGTTGTTTGGCAAAATTGAGTGCCTTAAATGCCGGTATTAGAAAAATGAAATTCAATACGGTAATCAGATCATAAGGCTCAGGCAGTTTAGTCAGCACTGAAAAAAATATAAATCCTATAAACATCCAGCCTGATGAGAAATTTTCTGTATATCCTTGTTGCTTGGCATAGTTATTTATTTTTTTTAACAAGGGGTAAAGGAAAATAATATAAAGGACTGTCCGAAAAGCCGGCATGATGTCTAATTTGTCTTTTTGCATAAAGAAGCGCCATGCTTTAAACATCCACCAAATCAGATATAAACCCATCGTCAAAAAACATAAGAGCATAAATTTATTGATGCTGATGATCTTTTGCACTTCCATGGAATGATGTGGTGCTTGCTCAATGAGCGTGGTTGAATTTTTTTCTAAATTAAGCATGATTTATTTTTTAGTTAGGTTTTAGTTTTTGATTATAAAGATAAAATACTATTTTCTCCAATAATTAAAATCCGTCTTTTTAAAAGATCGTTAATTTTTATTTGTGATGTAGATTCATTGACGTTCAGCCTAAAGGATTTTATTGAAGTACAGATATCGATGGAAAAACATGAATTTTCACACTAATATAAATCTGTCTCGCTGAACGGAATCTAGTCCATGTTGATCGCATTATGTACGTTAATCTTTATTCATTTTTGTGCCCTGATTACGCCAGGCCCTGATTTCTTTCTGGTCTCGCAAACCGCAATTAGCCGTTCAAGAAAGCAATCTATTTTTGTGGTTTTGGGGATTACCGCAGGGGTGATGTTTTGGGCTTTTTTAGCTTTGGCGGGGTTGAATATCATTTTTGAAAAAATGGCATGGTTAAAGCAGGTGATGTTGGTTGTTGGTGGGATTTATCTGTGCTGGTTAGGCTACCAAATGCTTAGATCAGCTTTGAGTAAGAAAGAAAATGTATCACAGCATCATTTTGAGTTACCACAAAACAATCTACGTTTTTTTCTCAAAGGTTTCTTAACCAATTTATCAAACCCGAAAGCGGTGATTTATTTCGGTAGTGTATTTTCAGTGTTTTTAGCCAATCCACATTTAGATGGTGTGCATTCATTATTATTTATAATTGTTTCCGTGGAAACGCTGATCTGGTTTAGCTTTGTTGCCTTTGTATTTTCATTACCTAGCTTTAAAGCCGCTTACCAAAATGCCTCAAGATGGATTGATGGTATCTCAGGTGGGATCTTCACGCTCTTTGGTGCATATTTGATTGGTCATCGCTAAAAGCATGCTCCCAAATTTAAAAACCTGCTTGAAGCAGGTTTTTGTGCTCTTATTCGGAAATAATTTTTAAATTATTCCACGTCTTTGGTTAATTGATAAAGTTCAGCATTTGGACCCTCAATCTTTTCACCCGTTGCAAAACTACGTGCTTCTAAGATATTTTCGCCAACAAAGTATTTGCGGTTATCTGCATTTTTATCTAGACCGATAATCGATCCAGATTCATCAAAACTAAAATGACCTTGAGTTTTAAATTCTTTGCCTTCACCTTTAACCCCTTCATATTCTTCAGTCAGTTCATAAGTGTGATCTGATTTTAGGATGAGTTTGGTTTTGATTCCTGAGCAATCAGCACACGGAAGCAAACCTTTGTATTCACCAGCCCAATCCAAGCTATTTTGAGCATTATGTTCTGAATCAATCGTTGGGCTTGCTGCTTCATGCGATGCAGCAGCCTGTGTTTGTGCTGTCGCTTTGATATCCTCTGATGCATTATGAGTCGGTTTAGAACAAGCGCTTAATGACAGCGCTAAAATAGACATAACGAAGAGCGTTTTTTTCATAACATAACCCAAATGAATAAATAATTATATGTGAATGATTTTATCCAGAATATAAATTATCTCCCTGATATGAAATGTGAATTATGTAAGAAATTGCTGAGTAATGTAGTTCGATGTTAAAAAGTTAGGCTATTATAGGTGTTCTCTTAGTGTCCTATTTTAAGTATTCGAATCTATGTCTCATTTGGCTGAATATGTTGCTTGTATTTACAATGAAAAAAACGACAATCAAAAAAGCAATGATCAAATCAAAATTGAAAATGTCACTTTGCAATGCGAAAAAAATTATGAGCAAGATATAGAGATCACTCAGACCACCAAAATTTATACATTTTCAGATGGCACACAATTGAAACAAACCATAGAACAAGACAATCAGTTGTTTGAAGTGGAGTCTTGTCTAGAAAGCTGGATTGAATATCAGGTCATCCAGCAGTCAAATACGAATATTCAGCCACAAAAAATTCATTTTGATAATCATTGTCGTGAATTACATTGGATTAACTATTTTAACCAAACGAAAAATTGATATATGCAAATTCATTGCAGAATTTAATCAAAACTGAATATTTACTGACAAGTTTTACAATGAATTAATTTTATACATTTATATATTAATTGCTGGTTTTCTATACAAAGTGGATTTTTATCTGATCTATTGGTTGTTACAATCCAGCGCGAATTCTTTATGTTTTGGTGTGCTGGGTGTTTGAAAAATTAGCTGAACAAAGTTTGGGCTGGATGGGATGGCAAATTGATAACCATTGGGATTTAAACATCGACCAATGTGTCATGATTGCAGCGCCGCATACCAGTAATTGGGATGCACTCTATGCACGTTTAGCGCTGAAAGCTTTGGGCGTCCATGTGCGTATTACCATTAAAGACAGCTATATGAAATTGCCTTTTGGACCTTTTGTGCGTGCTATGGGTGGAATCGGGATTGATCGCCGTCCCAAGCAGGATGGCGAGGAACGTCCAAGTATGGTTCAACTGATGAGTGAGCTGTTTAAGACACATCCTAAATTGGTGATGCTGGTGACGCCAGAGGGAACGCGTGCAAAGCAAGAACAGTGGAAAACAGGCTTTTATCATGTTGCTACCAGTGCTGGCGTACCTATTGCACTGGCGTATATGGATTATAAAAACAAGAAAACTGGGATTGGGAAAATTGTTTATCCAACTGGAAATTATGAACAGGACATGGCTGAAATCATGGAGTTTTATGCTCAGATCAATCCGAAACATCCAGATTTATTTAGTATAGATACCCGATTTATTCCAGAAGCTGAGTTTTGATTCGATAGCATCTTTGAAAACTCAAATACAATGGATTTAATTTTGATATGGGAAGGGTGATTTGGCACATTCCCATATTTTATTAGGGTTAAATATTTGCTTTTGTTCGGTTGATACAGCATCTACGTATTTAGATATTATTTTATTAATAACCTATTTTTTAGCTCAATTAAAATACTACTTTAATAATTCAAAAGATCTACATCGTTATTTAAGAATTACTTAATTTTTTAAAATGTCGTATATAAATAAATTGTTGAAATTGGCTTTAAGTTGAAAACAACTTAAAGCCATGGTGTAAATAATTCTAAAAGTTAAATTCAACATTTATTGGGCATAGACAGGGATAACAAGATGAATAATAGCGTCTATTACAATGCAAAATTTCATACTGTGAATCAACTACAACCTTGGGCAGAAGCCATGTGGGTAAAAGACGGTAAAATTTTAGCGATTGGCGATCAGGATGAAATTCTGAGTTTGGCAGCGGATGCTGAGAAATATGATTTAAAAGGGAAATTGGTGATGCCTGGCATCCATGATGCACACACGCATCTTTTGAAAGCGGCACTTCTTCGATTGGAATATTCTTGCCAATTAAATGATCCGCAAACCTTGCAAGAATTGGCACAGCAACTCAAAGCATATTGGGAAAAATATGCCTCCAAACGAACATGGATTTTTGCAGGGCTCTATAACCCATTGATTTTTACCGCTGAGCTACTGACACGAGAATGGTTGGATCAAGTCATTCCAAACATACCTATTGTGATTCATGATTTTTCATTTCATAACGTCATGGCGAACAGCCAAGCACTACATCTTGCAGGAATCACCCGTGATACACCGAGTACGACCCGCGCAAAAATTGAAAAAGATCCTATAACAGGTGAACCTACTGGAATTTTGCGTGAAGGTGGATGGGTAAAATTATATATGGTCGCACCCACAGAGACCGATGAGGAAAATAAGTTCGCGCTTAAAATGGCGGCAAGTATATGTAATCAATATGGTATTACTTCGGCTCAGGAAGCTTCAGCAACAAGATCATTCCTGACAGCAGCTAAATCTTTGGATGATGACGATGAGCTTACACTGGATTTGATTTGTCATATTCCTTGGAAAGCAGAAATTATGTCATTGAGTGATCGTGAAGAAGATGAAAGGGTAATCGCAGAACGAGCGCAATATGCGTCAAAACGTGTCATGGTGAATGGAATCAAAGTGATGCTAGATGGTACATCTATGGCACCCACCTTTAGCCATGTGCCCTTAGATCCGATTTCAGATGAACCTATTACTTACAATTTACTTCTCGATTCCAATGAACTCACTGAAAAAATTCGTGAATGGACCGAAGACGGCTTAATTGTTAAATCACATTGTACGGGTTATGGTTCTGTGCGAATTGGTTTAGACAATTATGAAAATGCCAACAATGTTGAACGTCAAACAGGGCAATTTCATGATATTGCACATGCCCATTATGTTTCTGCAAAAGATCGTAGCCGTTTTGCAGAATTAGACATTATTGCTGAAATGTCCCCCGCGATTTGGCATATCCCAGAATATCAGCAAGCGCTTGGCAAAGCCTATGATTTCCGAACTTTGTATGATGCTGGTGCAACCATGACGATTGGTACAGATTGGCTTTTGCCACCTACGCCAAATCTTTTTCCCGCACTGGCAGGTATTTTACAGCACGGAAATGAAAGTGTGCCTTTGGACGTGGCAGTCAGGATCATGACCTTGAACGGCGCAATTGCTGTTGGCCATAGTCATCGTACTGGGAGTTTAGAAGTGGGTAAGGAAGCAACCTTTATTGTTTTGGATCGCAATATTTTTGAATCAAGCCCTGAAGAAATTGCTGAGACTCAAGTCATCACCACAGTATTACAAGGTCAGCATGTGTTTCAGCGTGCTAACTAATCTACTGGGTTAAATTATCGTTTATGTGCGTAAGGGAAGACATATATGAGCGGAATAAAACGTATTCCTGTGACCTTACTGACAGGTTTTCTGGGGAGTGGTAAAACAACATTGCTGCATCGTCTGTTGGCCGATGATCGCATGGCACACACGGCAGTGATTATTAATGAAATAGGTGAGGTTGGCTTAGATCATTTATTGATAGGCCGACTTGACGATGGCATTGTCTTGCTAAAAAGTGGTTGTGTCTGTTGTAGCATGAAAACAGAACTTTCAGAAACGCTTAAACTTCTTTACTGTCGTGCTGAGGCAGGAGAAATTCCTGTTTTTGACCGTGTTATTGTCGAAACAACAGGCATGGCTGACCCGATTCCCTTGCTTAAACTTTTGCTAGCAGATGAAAGTGTCGCGACTTTATTTAGTGTGCAAACTGTGATTGCTACGGTTGATACATTATTGTCCTTAAATGTCCCGCATCAGCGGACGGAAAGACTACGTCAAATCGCTGTTGCAGATAAAATCATTTTAACTAAAACAGATTTGTCGCATGCCTTTACAACATTTACCAAGCGCATCCGTACTCTGAATGCGAGTGCTGAAATTATTGATGGTGCGGATGTGGCGGCTGTTGCTTTGGTTATTTTTGATCGTGAAAAGTATCCAGTAACACGTAATTTACTTGGTACGCAGTGGTTTACACATCAGACAAATTCTCAAAATGCTTTCAATAACGCACCGCACCATAATATTTTTACGCTGTGTTTATATGCTAACCAAGCTTTGTCTTGGGCGCGTGTGACCCATTTTCTTCAGAAGCTGGCACGACTTTATGGCGTGAACTTGCTCCGAATCAAAGGATTGATTCAGGTGGAAGAGCCATTACGACCAGTGATATTACACGGTGTTCAACATTATCTATTTCCCGAATCTTACCTAAATGCGTGGCCTGATGATGACCACAGATCGAGAATAGTGGTCATTTTTGAAGGGGAAATTCATCAACAGATCCAAGCATTATTTGATGCCATTGTGCTTGAGCCAATGACCACATAGCAGAACGCCTGCACCCATAATCCTCAGCATTTTCAATTGCGCAATTTAAGCATAGGGGGATTTGCATCTTAAAAAAACAATTTGGTTGATCGTAATTTTTTAACGATTTCTCTATTAGGAGACACTCATGGAAGACAAATATGTTCACTCGATTGAACAACATACCATTCAGCAAATCCCATTAAATGCGCGATACGGTAAGGCTCGGGATCTATTCACACTTTGGTTTGGTGGAAATTTGATGCTATTGACGTTTGTGACAGGATCAGTTTCAGTCACCATTTTTCATCAATCTTTTGTCTCTGCTATTTTAAGTATTATTCTAGGGACGCTTATTGGTGGCATCTTTGCCGCACTCCATGCCGCTCAAGGACCGCATCTCGGTGTCCCTCAAATGATTCAAACCAAAGGGCAGTTTGGTGCATATGGCGCGCTTCCAATCCTTGGAATCGTGGTCATCATGTATGTCGGCTTCCTAGCTTCAAATGCGACGCTGGCTGGACAAGCCATGAATTTGCTTATTCCCTCATTCAGTCAATCATCTGGCATATTATTTACTTGTGTCGTTGCAGTGATCGGCACAATCGTTGGTTATCGATTAATTCATTTATTTACAAAAATAACCTTTGTGATCTCTGGTTTGGCTTTTTTGGCAGCATATGTGTGGGTGTTTTTTATTCAAGGTTTACCTTCAGACTTTTTCGCGCGTAATTCTTTTTCAGCTACAGGTTTTCTCGCTACGCTTTCGATTGCTGCACTGTGGCAGATTGCATATGCACCCTATGTCTCTGATGCTACTCGTCATCTGCCAAAAGAAACAGGCGCTAAGGCAGCGTTCTGGGCGACATATTGGGGATGTGGATTGGGTACCATCATTCCAATGTGTTTAGGGGTAACTATAGGATTGGTGACACCGGGTGGAGATGTTATCGCTGGGATGATCGCTTATGTACCTGAGATGGGGAGCGCGTTTATTTTGATTCTGGTCATTTCCATATCAGCGATCAATTCAATGAATTTATATTGTGGTGTACTGACTTTAATCTCTTTTATCCAGACATTTATCCCATCATTTATGCCATTGGCTAAGGGGCGAATTGCGATTTCATTTTTATTAATTGCTATAGCGCTATGGATTGGAATCAAAGCATCTAGCAACTTTCTGCCCATATTTATTAATTTTATTTTCTTGCTCATCTACGTACTTATCCCTTGGACGGCTGTAAATTTGGTTGATTATTACTGGGTTCGTCATGGGGAATATGATGTCGATTCGTTTTTCCACCAAGATGGCGGAATTTATGGAAAATTTAACGTTATGGCCGTTTCTGCATATATTTTTGGTGTCATTGTTCAAGTGCCTTTTATTGCGACAGACTTGTATACAGGTCCTATTGCCAAGGCGCTTGATGGTGCAGATGTTTCGTGGGTTGTCGGTCTAATTTTAACCTCTATTTTTTATCTGATGGGGATCAAAATTTTTGGTATCAAAGACCATTCATACAAGGCAAAAAAATAAATTACGGCACGGCTATTGTGATGATGCAGAAATCATATCACTTTGCCTATATTAGGTTTGCTACAGCCACTATTTTTACTGCTTCTAAGGCTGTTTGATCATCAGATAAAATCTGGAGATGAGATCGCTATATTTCACTAGGGGGTGTATTTAAAAATTCAGTAGCACAGGATGAGGGCCTAGGCAATTTTAAAAATGAACGCTGCTCATCATGATTTACGTTTATGATTTTAAAACACAATCATTTAAAACACGGTATTTTTAAGATCATAAACGTTTTGCAGTATTCAAAAATAATCGGCTTATTTAGCGTTGCTTGTTGTTGAGCGTTGCACACCGCCAAGGGATTCACAGGCTGTTTTATAAATATCGTATTGTTGTTGAACCACTTCATCAAGAGGAATTTTAAATAATTCATCTCCAGATTTATAGCGATCGACGTACTCAGTGGCTTTTTCTTTACTCACCGCAAGTGAGCGTTCATGATAAGTATTAATTGAACTGTGGGCCAATTCTGCTGTTTCAATATTATTACATTGAAATTGGCTGAGTAGTTTTTCCGCAGTTTTAATTTCACTAGATGTGCCAAGTACACATCCTGTTAAGAGAATACTGGCACTTAACAAAAATGAGTTTTTCATCACAGATATTTAAGAAAAATGAGTGGCGGAATTGTAGGATGAATCGGGTATTAAAAATAGAGCCGCTCGAATATTGTTTTCACTTTAGTAACCAATTGCTGAATAAATAGCCAGTGAAATTTATTCAACTTTCTCTTTCTTTGTTAAAGTAATGATGTCAGTAATAAGAAACAACCTGAGGCAAATAATAAACTCAGCACCAATTGTTTAAATTGTTTTTCTGATATTTTATAAAACATTTGCGCACCAATCAGCGCTGGAATACTCACTGTAAGAATGATCAGTGCAAAATAGGGGAGATGGACCTTGTGGATGGTTCCTTGGCAGAGATAAATAATAATCGTAAACAACTGAATCGCAATATTAAAATGTCTTAAAATATAACGCTGTTGTTGTTTAGGCAGATTTTTAAGCATCACCCAAGCTGATGGTGCTGCGCCACAAAAACCACCTAGGCCACCTAAAATACCGCCAATAAAACCAATGCTTCCATCTGCAAGTTTCCCCAATGCTTGAATACGAGGAAACACAGGAGCAAAGAACATGGTCGGACACCAAATCACTAAAAATAATCCAAGGATGGTCTTAAAGGTATTTCCATCAATAAGGTGTAAAAGATAGGTACCGAGAGGTACACCGATTAATCCTGCAATGATATAAGGGAGAACAAGGGAAAACGGGAGTTGATGTTTTTGTTCTTTTCCCAATGCAATGATATGGCTCCATAGAGAAGCAAACACCACTAATGGCGCTGCCAGTTGTGGCGGTAATACCCAAATCCAAAAAGACATCGCAATCAAGGCAAAGGCAAAACCAGTTAAACCTTGGACAAAGCCTGCAATCATGGCACCGAGAATAAAAATAAACCAAGTCATTTTTAAATTAAACAAAACTGAATAGGGTTAGAGCATAGCATTGAGATAGTCGATCTTGGTTGAATCAGCTGATTTTAAAAGAAATCGTGAGTTTCCATCATGACTTATTGAGATAAGTATATCTGTATCGTTAACATCTATACCATTAAAAACGATCAGGTGTATTAGATCATGAATAGAAATCCATGTAATAAAAAGCCTCTGATGACAGAGGCTGGTAATTAAGCGAATAGGAGATGATTTGTATTAATCATTACTTGGTTTTAAGGATTGCGTTAAACCATTAATATCACCGCCTTTAATGCCTAACTCATTCATTAAGCTATCAATCAGTGGAGCTTGAGAACGATAGCGCAGAGCACTATTGACCACTTGATCAGACAAAGCGATTTGATTTTGTTCACCAGATTCACCTGTTGTATTTGAACCTGCCATAGCGCCTAAACCATTGACTTGAAGAATCTTAATATCATCAATATTTTCCATTGGTTTAACACTTTCACGAATGATTTCAGGCAAGTATTTCAATAAAGCTAAACGGATTTGCATCTCAACTTGTTCTGTTGACAGCACATTGTTGGCTTCATTGACTGCACGTGTACCTTCAGCATCAACTTGATATTGCTTTTCTTGTGCCGCAGCAAGCAACATTTTTGCATCTGCTTCACCTTTGGCTTTTAAACGTATTTTTTCAGCATCCGCTTGTGCTGCAATACGCACTGCTTCAGCATCATCTGCAGCTGCTTGTTTAGCTGCTTCTGCTGCTACAGTAATCGCAATCGCATCTGTTTCAGCGACTTGCTTCGCAGCCACCAATTCAACGGCTTTTAAACGCTCTGCACGCTGAGTTTCACGAACAGTTGTCACTTCTTCTTCCGCTTTTACTGCTTGTGCACGTGCTTGGTCAGCCAACGCTTTGGCTTCAGATTCAGCACGTGATTTTTCAGCAATCGCAATTGCACGATCTTGTTCGGCCAATTCAATGGTTTTCTTCTGTTCGACTTGGGCTTTTTGGATCAACTGCGCTTTTTGAATATTTTCATTTTCAACATCACGTGCAGATGCAATACGCTTTAATTCGACTTCACGTTCAGCAGCAATTTGAGCTTCTTCTGCTTCACGTTTTTTTGCGGCTTCTTGTGTTGCAATTTCTGCAGATTGCTCAGCCTTACGAATGGCGATTTCACGTTCTTGTTGAAGTTTTGCATATTCTTCTTCACGTAGAATTTGCAAGCGCGCTTGTTCAGTTTCTAAGTTTTTTGCTTTAATGGCTAGGTCATTGTCTTGTTCAATGTCATTGCGTTTTTTACGGCGGTCTTCAATGGTTTCAGTCAGTTTGGTTAAACCTTCTGCATCGAAAGCGTTTTGAGGGTTAAAATATTCAAAACTGGTTTGGTCTAAACCTGTCAGTGAAACCGTTTCTAATTCTAAGCCATTTTTAAACAGATCTTCAGAAACCACTTGTTGAACTTTTTGAACAAAATCAACCCGTTTTTCATGTAATTCTTCCATTGCCATTTCAGCAGCAACAGCACGCAGTGAGTCTACAAATTTACCTTCCACCAAATCTTTGAGTTCTTGTGGTGACATGGTTTTTTTACCCAAGGTTTGGGCAGCTGTTGCAATAGATTCAGCAGTAGGTTTAACCCGTACATAAAATTCAGCCATCACATCTACACGCATACGATCACGAGTAATTAACGCTTGATCTGTGGCACGTTTGACTTCAAGACGAAGGGTATTCATATTGACGGGAATCACTTCATGTAAAACTGGCAATACAATTGCACCGCCATTTAAAATGACTTTTTCACCGCCAAAACCAGTACGGACAAAAGAAACTTCTTTACTTGAGCGTTTATACAGGCGGGCGATAATAACCCCGATGACAATCAGTGCCACCAATATAATGCCTGCTAAAACAAGGATTTGATATAAGTTTGAATTCAACATTTTATTATACCCAGGTTTGTTATTGAAAAATTAAAGTGGCGTTGCTTGAAAGCCTAGTTTTGTTCTTTGTGTCAAAATCACACTTTGACCTTGTTGAAAGATTTCATCTAATTCTGGTTCAACCAAAATATAATGGGTCTGTCCAAATTGATCGATGACTTTGGCTTGTGCAGGGTAGTTTTGTTTTGCTTCACCTAAAATAATCTGAGCAGTACGCCCAATCAGTTCATCACTGTGAATCGCAGTGGTTTCATCTTTCGGTAAAATTTTTGCAACGAGTGCTGCACACACTCGGACAATTGGCATAGATAAAAAAAGACTGGCTGGCGCAATCAGCCAAATAGAAAAATAATTTCCAGTGAAATTGAAAAATATACTTTGCACAATAAAACCAAATAGCGCATAAACAGTCAGAAAAATGATCAACCAAACCAAGACGGGGACACGACCAAGATAGAGCCAATCTAACAGTTGCACTAAAAGGTTGTGATCTGTATGGATGTCTAGATCCGCATGATGGGTTTCTAACAGTTGATCTGGAATAAACTGGTCTAAAAAACCTTGTGAGGTTGAACCAATAATAAGGAGTAAACACTCCACAATACCCAATAAAAACATCAGGCACAGACTGACACTAAATAGTAAGTTGGATGAGTGTGTAAATAATTCCCACATATTGTTCTACTCAAAATTATTGTTGCGCGTTTTTATAAATAAAATTTTTAATTTGAACTGAATAATTAAATGATCATCAGTTAATTCAATTAATAAATTAAGTTTATCGGTTTTGTCGTAGTATTGCAACAAAATATTTTATGATATTAATTAAAATCAATATCTTATAATTTAATATATTCTTTTATATTTTGAAAATTGCTTGAAAAGTAATGCTTGCATTTTAGCCAACTATTCCTTATAACTGATTGAGTTTACAGAGGGAACTGAAGACAAAAAAATACGCAATGATTGGGGTGATCACTGCGTAGAACAACGAATCTGCTTTCACAGTTCGGTTAAGGAGAAATGTTATGAACTTTGGGGATTGTTCATAACTTAAGTTTGATAGTAGAGGTTCCCCTCTGTAAATTCATTGGTATTCACGTAAACAAGTGTTAAATCTCGTAAACATGATTAAAATGTGAACAACATCAAATAAAAACAAGATGTTAATCAATGTTTTTAAACATATTATTTAAAATAAATAAATTTTGCGCTGTATTTCCTCGATTAATCTTTTGTCTGCTTTTTCATGCAAATGTGACAGTTTTTATCAGCTATTTTAGTTAAATTTGCTATCGTTCAAAGCTTAAATTGCAGCTTTCAAAAGTGCTGATTAGTCTATGCTATTGAACTCAATTTGCTATATCGCATCATGTCTGAGTATGCTGATTGAGACGCAGAAATACGATTTTAAAAATCAATACGCTATAAACTGTGATTTAAGGCTAATTGTTTACTTTTTAAGGAATTTATATTGTTATCGTAACGATTATGCAAAAAACAAAACAACAGCATTTTTTGTGAATTTTAATTCAAAAATTATATTAAAGATTTCGTTCTCAATTTTAGTTCTGGTTTTGCTTGCAATCATGCCGTATTTTTTCATAATAGCCTTTCCTGTCTTGATTAGCTTTTTACCATGTCACCATTAGAAATATTCGCGGTTATTATCAGTATTATTGGTGTCACATTGACGATTAAGCGAAATATGTGGTGTTGGGTATTTAACTTCTTTGCCTTTGTTTTATATGCCTATTTATTCTTTGAATTTAAATTGTATGGTGAAACAATCTTACAAGTGTTCTTTATGGTGGTGAATTTTTATGGTTTTTATCACTGGCTAAAAGGCAAGCAGCAAGATCAAGAGATTCGAATAGAGCCGATTGCTGTACAAACCGTGATTCTGCAAATGATCATCGCAGCTGCTGGAGGGGTAATATTTGGTTTATCGCTACACTATTTTACTGATGCTGCTTTGCCTATGTTAGATTCCCAACTGGCGGCATTTAGTTTATTGGCAACCTATTGGACCAGCCGTAAACATATTGCGACTTGGGTGCTTTGGGTCTTTGTTGATATCGTCTATGTAGGGATGTTTATGTATAAAGAATTATTCCTAACAGCTGCTTTATATGCAGCGTTTGTTGGACTGGCTGCATTTGGATGGTGGCAATGGGAACAGGTTAAAAAGAAACAATCGGCGAGCATGTATAAAGGAATTTAACATCATTATTTAAGGGGCTGCCATGATTATTGATTTTGTTCAAATACAAAAACAAAAGTTTGAAGAACTTGTTGAAAGAATCATGGCTCAACCTGAGCAATATCTCGACTTTGATTCAGTCTCTGATTTTTACAAAGCCCCATGGTTAGATCAGTTCCCACAGGGCACAATGTGGAGCACTTCTGGTTTGGATGATGGCGCAGAAGAATTTTGTATTCAGATCAAATATAGAGCGCTGATTTTTAATATAGAAATTCAATCAACGTCTATCGGTTTAAAATTTAACAGTAAAACTATCAGAGTTTATAAAAAAATATAAAGCCAAGTTTTTTGGTTAAGTCTTTGAAAAATATTTTATTTAAATCAAGCTTAAAACTGAATTCAAATGATTTTGGGGGGTGCTGACACATTGATGTGTGCACTGAATTTAAATGACCATATTGATGGTGTGCAGTTTAAAACAGTATGACAATCAATACAGTGATTTAAGCCAATATCATTGGATATTTCCAGTTTTGATTCTGCTAAAATGATGTTTCAAATTATGAGCTTTAAAGTTGATTTTTTGAGTATGTTTAAATATAGGTTGAAAATAAATTAGGATAAATTAACAATAAAATTATAAAGGTGAAAAATCTTGTTTTTAAAGTATTTGTATCTAACTTGGCATATAGCCTAAAATAATTTAAATGTTGACGGATATATCCAGTAAAATAAAAAAAGATTCAATGCGATTAAATCTTGTCAGCGGAAAAAATTTTGTTTATTGAAATATTGGGAAAGAATTAAAGTTAAAATTGATAAAATAAATGTGATAAAATGATTATTCTTCAGAAAACATTTGCAAATAATATAAAGGATTAATATTCTAATCGTTAGGTTTATTTAGAATAAAAATCTATATTTTAGAAATACACTTATATAAAATTACTGGAGTGTTATATTTAACTGATGAGCAAAGATAAATAAAGCGACGGATAGAAGTTCACAATTTTATGGATTGGTTATTATATGGAACAAAAAAGTAGGATGGCAACACAGTCCTCAACGGAACACTTCATGCATGATGTCATGATCATGAATTGGAGTAATCTCAAGAAGTGTAGCCTTGTTCTATTCTTAGGCGGTATTGCTGTTTTATTGTGGATTGTATGGTGGTTTTTTAGCAACGCTCAAGTTGAGCTACAAGCTTGGATTAATCAAGATTTTTACCCTATTTATCTACGATTATTATTTTTTGCAGCAATTGGTTTCTTTGCACTTATTTTTATTATTCGTGCTTTAAATAAAAATTCTATTTTTGAAATTATAACTCCGTATATAACCATCGGATATTTTGGTCTTATCTTTGTTTTTGGTGCGCATTGTATTGGCATTTTTAGCCCAGCATCGGTTGCTGGTTATGTCAGCTTGGTCACGGTTGCATTGGTATTATTTGAACGAAAAGTGGTGTATATAATCGTCATTCCAATCACTTGTTTTATGTTAATCAGCCTTGGATTAAGTCTGATGCATAAAATAGCCTATGCACCAATTTTTAGTGAACAGTTACAATCCATGTCGGTATATAAAAATACATTTTGGGTGTTTTGCATGTTGTATTTTTATATTCCGATCTTTTTAGCAAGCCTGATTTTATTTGAAATTCTTTTGACTCAGTGGCGCAAAAGAGAGCAAATGATTCAGCAAATTAGTGTACTCGATCCGCTTACAGGTATTTATAACCGGAGGAGAATTGGTGAGAATATTGACTTATTAAAACAACAGCAAAGTTCTTTTGCGATCGTGTTATTAGATTTAGATTATTTTAAGAGTGTTAATGACCAGTATGGGCACGATATTGGGGATGCTGTTTTAAAACAGGTTGCAAAAATTTTAACTGAAAATATTCGTGAGCAAGATGTTGTTGGGCGATTTGGAGGCGAAGAGTTCATTATTCTCATGAGTAATGGCGCATTAGAAAATGCGATGAGTCTTGCTGAGCGATGTCGCCAAGCAATAGAAAAAGAAAAAATTCGATTAGATCATCAGCAGACCATCAAAGTGACGGCAAGTTTTGGTGTTGCAGTATCAACGAATCCTTTTTTAACAACAAAAGAGGAGTTGATTCGTCAGGCTGATCAAGCTTTATATCTGGCAAAAAACAATGGGCGTAATCAGGTTTGTCATTTCTTTGAAATAGAGCTTACCCATTCATTTGGATACAAACAACACCGTTAAACCCTTTCAAATTTTTTGCGATAAACGACACTTGTGATAAGGGTAATTAGACAAAGCACAACAATATAGTACACAGCACCAATATCGCGATATAAACTCAACCATTGTACCAATGGCAAGGTTAAGCCACCTGCAATTGCGTATGCAACATTGTATGAGAATGAAATTCCTGAAAAACGAATTGGGGCAGGAAACATCTTGACCAAGCTATAGGAAACTACACCGACTGTGCCAGAAAATAGACCAAGCAACATGTACAGTCCGAAGATCGTTGAATGAGCGGCATGACCTAAACTGTAATAAAAAAGACCTGCAGTGATTGCCACACTGATCGATCCTAAACAAATTACGCGCCCAGCACCAAAACGATCAGCCAGCAGACCTGCCAATATACAACCCAACATTTGCATCAGAATTGCCATGCTTTGCATTTGAAATGCATCCGCACGTTGAATATTAAATGTGGTGGTCAGCAAATTAGGGGTAGATAGGATAATCACCACAACACAACCAGTCAAAAACCAAGTAAACAGCATTCCAATGACAACGGCAGATTTATGGGATGCCAAAACTTGCTTGATGGGTAGATCTTTTGAGAGTTCTTTACGCGCTTGCATTGCTTTAAATACAGGGGTTTCTTTCAGATAACTTCTTAGATATAAGGCAATTAATCCAAAAACTCCGCCGACTATAAATGGGAGACGCCAAGCCCAAGCATGGATTTCTGCTTCGCTAAACTTAAGTGAAATAAACAGCGACATCAAAGCGCCCAGTAAGATCCCCAGTGACAAACCTGCGGTAAGCAAACCATTGGCAAAACCAATTTTCTTTGTTGGTACATGCTCTGAAACAAATGTCCATGCTGCGGGTATTTCTCCACCAATCGCAATGCCTTGAACCACGCGCATCAACAACAGTAGCAGTGGAGCAGCTAAACCAATGTCTGCATAAGTTGGCATTAGACCGATAAACAAAGTGGGGAGTGCCATCAATAATATGGATAAACTAAACAGGCGTTTACGTCCGACGAGATCACCAAAATGCGCCATGATCACTCCACCTAACGGACGGAAGAAATATCCTGCGGCAAAAATTCCGTAAGTATTCAGCATTGCCCAAAAAGGACTTAAAGAACTAGGGAAAAATAGTTCAGCAATGATTTTTGCGTAAAATACATAAATGACGAAATCATAAAATTCGAGCGCACCGCCCAGAGAAGACAATGCAAGCGTTCTTTTTGCTTCCTTATTGAGGCCCAATTTTTCGTCCATGATGATACAATGCCTTAAAAGAGATATTGAATGTGAATGTAATCATTTTAATTGACTATTTTTTACTTAAAAAATCAATATTTATTTTTATGCATCCTACTTATTTTTATAGGTGATTGAGGCGGCTTAAAAATCATTTTTGCTTTAAAAGCATTGCAATCAGGTAAATTTTTATAGGTGTAAATACTGATCATTTATATGCGAATTAACCATGGGATAACACTCAGAATAAGACCGCATACAGACATAATCATTGTATTTTCAATAAAATAAGGAAAAATCATCAAAGTGATGCCACAGATAAAAGGCATGTTCATTCTCTGTCTTTTCCCATAGATAAAATAGCCTAAGCCAATTGAGCTAAAGATCAAGCCTAAGAATAGGGGTGCTGTATTCATTATTTTCAACGATAGACTAGACGCTTGTTATTTACACGATCATGATTAAAAATGGCTTAAAAGACAAGCTGTCATTTGGCTTAGGTAAATAGAAATTCATTTGTACATAACCTACATATTTTTGCACAATAATTGAATTGGAAAGCGCATTTCAAATGCTACACTCATATTTATTTAATTTACATTTGATCAAGGTACAAGATAATGAGTGCCGTGTTACCTGTCGCCCAACGTGGTGAAGACGTTTTAAAATTAATCGCAGCGCCTGTGGCTGAGGCTGAGTTTTCAAGTACTTGGCTAAACGAATTATCCAATGCCTTACAGGCCACCATGTTAGAGCGTAATGGTGTTGGGATCGCCGCACCACAAGTCTATGTTTCTAAACGGGTGATTATTGTTGCTTCAAGAGCGAATCCTCGCTATCCAGACGCACCCGAAATGGATGCAATCACAATGATTAATCCTGAAATCTTAGAGAAATCTGAACAGACCATCTTGGGTGAGGAAGGATGTTTAAGTGTGCCGAATGAAAGAGGGCAAGTGGCTCGTGCTGAAGCAGTTACTGTACAATTTTTTACGCTGACTGGCGAAAAGATTATTCAGCAATTTCATGGTTTTCCTGCACGCATTGTGCAACATGAAATCGACCATTTAAATGGAATACTGTTTGTTGAAAGACTTTAAACTGAGCAAGCTTGGCTAAAAATTATCTTGAATTTTATCTTTAATTTTAGCCAAGCTTTTCTAAGCAGAGTTGTTAATTGGATATTGTTAATTGGACTTCGCGCGCTGCAAAGCACCATTCCATAAGCTTAAATGATATTGTCTTTGGTCTGCGCTCATCTTCGGCTCAAAAGCACGATCTAATTGCCAAGATTCGGAAATTTCACTGAGATTATTAAAAACACCTGCCTTTAATCCTGCCAATGCAGCAGCACCCCAAGCGGTAGATTCCAAAAGTTTAGGGCGTAGCACAGGTACATTTAAAATATCTGCCTGAAATTGCATTAGCATATCATTTTGGCTTGCGCCACCATCCACACGCAATTGTTTTAAGGGCTGTGCGATATCCGATTGCATTGCAGTTAATACATCAGAAACTTGGAATGCAATGGATTCTAAGGCAGCTCTGGCAATATGTGATTTATTGGTTCCACGTGACATTCCACAGAGTAAAGCGCGCGCTTCACTGTCCCAATGTGGCGCTCCTAAACCTGTAAAGGCTGGAACCAAAACGACACCATCTGTAGTGTCAACTTGGCAAGCTAACTTTTCAACTTCAGCACTATTTTTGATAATTCCTAAACCATCTCTTAACCATTGCACAATCGCACCAGCCATAAATACACTGCCTTCTAATGCATAATGAGATTGGTCTTGGCACTTCCATGCTAAGGTGGTGAGTAATTTATTTTTGCTATATTGAATATCTGTTCCTGTATTGAACAGCATAAAACAGCCTGTCCCATAGGTGTTTTTGGCTGTTCCAGCTTCAAAACATGATTGCCCAAAGAGTGCAGACTGTTGATCCCCTAATACGCCACAAATTGGAATTTCCGCGCCAAGAAGACCTGTGGCGGTATTGGCAATATAACAATCGGATTGAATGATTTTAGGCAGAACACTCGCTGGGATATTAAATAATTCAATTAATTCAGCATCCCATTGTTGTGTTTTTAAATCCATCAACATGGTACGTGAAGCATTACTTGCCTCGATGACATGCTCGGAACCCTGGGTTAAATTCCAAATCAACCAACTGTCGACTGTACCGAATGCTACATGATTTTGTTCAGCCAGTGCTCTTAAGCCTTGTACATTTTCCAATAACCAAACCAATTTTCCAGCACTAAAATAAGGATCTATTCTTAATCCTGTTTTTTTGTGAATTTTTTCAGATAAATTGTTTTGAACTAACTGATTGCACCAGTCTGTAGCGCGACGGTCTTGCCACACGATGGCAGGGGCCAGTGGTTTCCCTGTCCGCTTATCCCAAACTACTGTGGTTTCACGTTGGTTGGTTAAACCAAGTGCTTTAATGTCTTTGGCCAATAGTCTTGCTGATGCGATTGCTTGCTGTACGACGGTGATTTGTGTGGTCCAAATCTCCATGGCATCTTGCTCAACCCAGCCCGAATGTGGGGTTTTAATTTGGGTTTCCCGTTGAGCAGAGGCATATACCTTTCCATGCTCATCGAAGATAATTGCTCTGCTAGAGGTCGTTCCTTGATCAAGTGAGAGTAAATAGCTCATCTTTTTTATATTTGTCCCTTGAAAAATAGTGATAGTAGCGCAATTATAGAACTAGGCGCATCATTTGATATAAATGTAGTGAATTATCTGCTTAATTTGCAACAATTATGTTATGATGGCCGTGTTATCTGGGGATGTTATTGGCTTCGACGCTGATGATGAAGCTCATAGATGCATGCCGAGAGCGCATTTTCTCTCGTAAATCAAATTTGCATATTTTAGTCGCAAACGACGAATCTTACGCTCTAGCTGCCTAAGGGCAGCTTGTCCGCTTCACTGAATACTTGTGGTCAGTGGACCCGACTGTAGCGCACGCACACAAGTCCGTATAAAGTCAAGCCTCGGGGCTTTATACTAAACTTAGAGGATCGCGTTTTGTACCCTGTTCGTCGGGTCACTTAATGTTAAAATAATTGACGATATCTAAGCATGTAGTATTCTCGAGTGTAGTGTTGGCGGACGCGGGTTCAACTCCCGCCATCTCCACCAAATTTGTAAATCATGATCTATCACTTAGTTATACGATGTATCATGAAGCTTTGTAAAGCCTTGAAATTTAACAGTTTCAGGGCTTTTTTAATGCCTGAATTTCTATCATGGACATATACAAGCACAATTTGAAAATCACGCACTATCACTATATGATGTTACACAGGTGTGACACGCGTGTAACAGGTAAACTATGCTTTCAGACTCACAAGTAAAAGCTTTAAAACCAAAAGAAAAAAGATATTCACTTGCTGATGGTGAGGGCTTGTCAGTTGATGTATTTCCTACAGGTAAAAAGAAATGGATCGTTTCATACCGGGTAAATGGAAAACAGACTAGAAAGAATTTAGGTGAATACCCTGAGCTAGGGTGCAAAGATGCCCGCCAGTTAGCTCGTCAGTGTAAAGCTGAAGCACAAGGGAAGATGCTAAATTCACCATCCGTAAATGCTGTGATTGAAGAGTGGCTTAAACTGATGACGCCACGTTGGTCCAGTAAAAAGTACATAGATACAGTTATTTATAGGCTAAACTATATTACTGAAGATTTTAAAAATCAGCCGATTGATGAAGTTGATAGAAAAATAATCGTTAAGAAAGTAAAAGAAATCGTGAATAAGGGAACACTAGAAACCGCAAAACGTTCACTTCGATTACTAAATGAAATCTTTAACTTTGCTATTGCTTCAGACTATACGCAAAAAAATCCATGTACTTTGATTTCTGACGTTATCCCACAGCAAACCGTTCGTAATATGCCGAGTCTTGATGCAGAGCAGATGCCTGGGTTTTGGAACCGTGTAACACATAGCAATGTTACACCAGAACTGTTACACGCACTTAAACTCGCATGTTACACAGCCGTTCGTATTTCTGAGTTACTTCAATCACGTTGGGATAGTGGCGAAATAGATTTAGAAAATAGACAGTGGGTGATTCCAGCATCTCGAATGAAAATGCGTAGAGATCATGTTGTACCTTTGACTGATCAAACTTACACGCTATTTAAAGAACTATATGATCATAAGACGGATTATGGATATATTTTCAAGCACACTCGCAATCCTGGTGAGCATGTACGATCTGAAAGTATTCTAGCAATCATTAAGCGAAATGGTTATGCAGGGCAGATGGTTACACATGGTTTTCGATCTTTATTCTCTACCCACACAAATAACTCAAAACTATTCAGACCTGATGTAATTGAGTACCAAATTGCACACGTTCCCAAAGATCGTATTCGCGGTATTTACAACAGAGCTGAATATTGGGATGAAAGGGTAGAGTTGATGAAGTGGTATTCAGAACAAGTTGATCGTTGGATGAAAGGCGCTAATTAAGCGCCTTCCTTTAATATTTCTTTTTTCATCCTTAGCAAAGTTGAAGCTGTATATTTCTTTTGAACTCCAAATTCCTGATCAGGTGGATACTTCTCTAAATAGTATTTTTTGAAAGTATTTAGACACACACCCAATTCACTCGCTACTTGCGTCATAGAGTACCATTTCATAAACCTTGCTCCTTTTCTTCTAAAACCCATTTCAACATTTTAATTTGAGCCAAAATTTCTCCCAGCTTTCCAAGCATTAAATCAAATGCAAACTCATTGCCTTCTTTTTGATATTGATCTCGACGCATTACCGTAGACATCATTTCTACATTGAGCTCTTTGAGTTTAGATCGAATACCTATGTGATTTTTCACGCAACTTCCCCCAATGCTTTCCGAATATCTTTTGGCAAATCATCACTCATTTCATTATTCACAATAAAATCAGTAAGAATGTGATAGAACAAAGTGGTTTGATCTGCGTCTAATTCAACAGAAAAGCCATTCCCACCGATTACACGTGGAGCTAACTGTTCAGCTAAATCTGATATGTAATCAATGTCATCATTTGAAATTGGTTTACTCATGCTGCAATTCCTTTCTTATCAAGTAATTCAGCCAAAACATATTGTGCTGTTTTTGCTTTGGCCAACATTTGTTTTTCTTTGATTGCATCACGCTCAAAACGAAGTGTAGTTACACGTAATGCTTTGTCGATATGATTTACTTCATGCAGATTTTCATCTTCATAGCCAATCAACTCGTATGGTGTATCAACTAAACAATGAGCTAGTTCAGCTTGATTTCTATCCCATAGGTGCATGTAGGCTAAGAGTTGCCATTCATACGCTGTTTTACCACCTGGCTTCAATTGGTAGGGGTGAGTTGCTTTAGACCAAGAAGATTTGATATCAATGATTAGGCTGTTTTCCACATCATCGATGTCACATTCGCCGGTGATTAGTTCTGAGTTTTTACGTTCAGTATTTTTCACATAACTTGTGAAGTTATAACTGTTGTAGAGATCGATAGAATCTTGCTCAACGATGCGTCCTTTTTCGACCATGTTAAAACTTAAATCCTCATCCCATTCCAAAGCCACTTGAGACGCTAAGCACTCAAGATATGTATATGCGCCACTGCTTAAAGTATCTTTTTCAGGGTAGGGCATAATCTTCCCCATCGATGAAGCTCTAATTAGTTTCATTCTTCTTCACTCCATTCAATTGGCTAAGCTGGTCTTGAGTTAAGGCATATCCAGCAACGATTTGATCAATGGAGTAATGACCTGTCTCAACTGCTTTTAGCGCTTTGTCGAACTGCTGCGGGGTAATTGGATGCAATACTTTTTCGACATTTGGTACGTTTGATCTAATTCGTAAACATCCAACCATTTCACCTCCCATTCGAGTTGTTGATTCGTAAAGCGTTATTTGTTTGCCAGCCCAATTCTCAATAACTGGACCATACATTTTTTCAATAGTTTTACAGTTTGTCTTATTGAGAATTAGAGGTTTATTACCAACAATTTGAGCAACAATACAATGATCTTTTCGACCCTTATCACCTTCAACTAATTCATTTTTTACTGAGCGAATCGTTACAGTTAAATCTTGATTAACTGGGAGGCTGTATGCGCCTAAATACTTTGTATTTACAAGTCTGCGCCAGTGCGTGCCTTGAGTTTGAGCATTCATCTTCTTCTCCTAAGCCACTAATTCATAAACACTTGACTTAACGAAAGTTTTAATTTCATTAATTTTTTCAAGTTGTTGGTTTAAAACATAAATTTGTAAACTGTCTTGATGCTTACTGGCATCTAATAGAACTGATTTACTAAAAACCAATTCATTGTTTTCTATCTTGTGAATCCAAACTGATTCAGATAAATCTAAAGTTTCAAAGCCATACGAAGTGCAGGTTATTTTTAATTGCTTGATGGCTTTCTTAATTTTTGCTTTTAAGCGCGAAACTTCAATTTCATAGAGTTTCATAACAATCTCTCCTGAACTTCTTGCTCGATAGCTTCTTTTAGAACATCCCAATTTTGTGGATTAATATAAAAATGATCGAGTAAGCCATCTTCGTTATATGCTTTGATGTCGCAAAGTTCTTCAATATCTGCATCTTTCCAAGTTTGAAAGCCATCCCCATCTTTGAAGTAACGAGCATTAAATTTCACTTCCAAACAAAACTCATCATTCTCAGTAAAGAAGTCTGCTTGACCTTGATCTAAACTGATTTCGTCAAGTCTGAAAGGTGGCTTGATGACTACTGGCAGTGTAAGTAGGGGCATATTCATTGTTTAACCCCCATTTTAGCGACTGCATTTTGATAGCCTGCGCAATTAACTACACCTGCAAGACACATTGCGATAACGATAAGGGCAGGGATAAGCAAGCCTGATTTCTTATTTTTGATTGTATTTTCAGGAGTTGGGTGCTGGTATAGCCGTCCTGTTTGACTTTTGGTTTGTATCTTTTGCATAATGTTCTCACTCTCTGAGTAAAAGCACATTTGATTTGACGGTCGGTGTGCTTTTTTGTTATCTGATGCATTTAGTTTACCAAGGGAAACTTTATTGTCAATAAAAAGTTTATTTAAAGAAACTTTATTTTTATTTTTGGAAACTATTAATTATTTTTGATAAAAGAAAACCCACACTGAGTGGGTTCTCTGATAAATCAATTCATGGAAGAAAACTTTCAATCCTCTGTAACACTTCAACAGATTTCTGAATTATATCTACAAGTCTTTTCTCTGCTTCTTTAAATTCTTTAATATTTATTGATTTGTTCTCGATGGGTGTATCAGAAAAAATTAAATCTTTATAATCTTCCACTAAATCAATAACTCTTTCTCTATTTTCTGCCATGCAAACCTTACAATTGTAAAACTTACCTGTTGGGAAAGTTTTTAAATCTAATAGCACCATATCCAAATGCATCGAAACTTTATGATAAGTACTATCATCTATTTCTTGAATGGAGAAGACATCAATACATATTTTATTGATTTCTTTAATATTATCAGAAATATTTTTTAGGGTTCTCAATTGGTTAGTTTCGTGATTTTTGTAAAAGAAACTAACTAAAGCAAATACAAAACCTAAAAAAGCAAAAAATAATTTTGGATCATTCAGGTCTTGCATCATCAATATACTCATAGATTCTTTTTATGATGATTTTCCTCTTCGATGTAACCTCTAAAATACTTAGTAGCTTTTCTCTTGAAATTTTTCTTTTACGAATCAATCCACCAAAACTCTCTTCTAAAAAAGAAGACCCAGCCATAGTGACAGTAGAAAAATCAACATGTAGTTTTTCACCTTCAGCAAGTTTATTTATTGAAGGTAGTAAATATTCCTCACGAAACCTTTGTCCAGAATGACTACCATCTTCGTAAAATCGACCTGCAGGTCTCGGATAAAAATCCTCACCAACATTTATTGAAATTGTCATTTGATTTACACCTAAATGGTTAAATAGGACTAGCAGGGTTAATAGGGATACTCCAGTAAACAATTGTACCGTCTACAGGGTCAGAATAGGATTTTTTACCTGAAGTTGATGACCAGGCTCCTTTTCTGCTTAATACATGAATAATTGTATCATCCCTTACTTCTTTAACCTGAATAATATTATCAAATCCTTTGCCTCTATGAGAGTGATTTGTAGAGCTTTTGCGCCAAGATGTAGCATATTCGATTCTTTCAGCATCAGATTTTTCAGACCATTTAAAGTTTATGGTTTCTTTAAATTTTTCACCTAGGCTTTTGGGAGCTGTTTTAGGGATTGTTTGACCTAAATCAGAAATAATAATATCGCACCTTTCATTAGTTATTCCTACAAATAATAGCCATTTTCTATATTTCTGTTCTTTTGCATAACCATGATGAACTACATTTGATACTGCTTCTGAAATTGCTGTACTCACAATAAATTCAGAATCTTCATCCATTAGAACTTCTTGAAGAGCATCCTGTATTTGCACAAATTCCTCCCCAAAATCTGCAGTTTCCCCACTCATTGAATACCATCTATCTACAAATTGATGTTTGTAATCGAAGTTAGGAAGTTGCATCCGAGTATGTACGCCTAATTTGCTTAGCATTCCTTTGACTATGGGAGAATTTGAGGCTCGTCCCTTTAATAATAAATTTGGATGTTTATCCAGTTGATGTAAAAAATGAATTGTACCATCTGGCATTAATGTATTAACTTTTTTAAAATCTACAAAGCAACACTGATTTGATTTACTTTTTGCCTTAATATTATTGATATTATCTAAAACATTAGTTCTAAACTTCCTATTAAAAAGTGATACCTTTTCAGGAAGAGCTAGATGATAAACGGTTCTATTTATACATACAGAAGCTCTTAATTTTTTTAAGTTCAAAAGCTGAATTCGCTTTCTTTCCTTTTCAGATATTTTTTTCATAACCCCTCGTTATTTGGAAAAATAATTTTTTATGTTTAATGTCAAATATATTCAAACTATTAAATTTATTTAACCTGCTCGCCAAAATTGACGCCCCATTACTTTAAAGTTCAACCCGTTGATTTCACTAACTTCACGATCACGATATTTAGGATTAAGGCTGTGAAGACTTAGTTTTCCACCTTCTTCTTTAAATATCTGCTTAATCATGCCTTCACCTTCAAAATAAACAGCATAAATTTCACCATCTATTATTTCAGTTTGAGAAATATCAATTCCTACTAGATCGCCGTCATGAATAAAGTCAGACATGCTGTCACCCTTAGCTTTAATAATTCTCATGCATCTAGGATCAACATATTTTTTTTGGAAAAATGATGGAGGGAAGGGAAACTTTCCATTAATAACATCAAAATGAAATTCTATTGATTCACCTGTACCACATGAAAAGTTTGCTTCCACTACATCTATCCAAATAAATCCATTTTCAATTTCATAGTCAACAACAGTAGGCTCATGGATATCGTTAACATCGAATGAAGATTCTTCTTTTCGTGTTAACCCATGTTTATCCATAAATTCTTGCATATTAAAGTTATTCTTCTTTGGCTCATTTTCGCCAGTTAATAACCAATTTTGAGAAGTCTTAAGCACGTTTGCTAAAGAAGACAAAAATTCAGCTTTAGGGATATTAGTCCCAGCCACCCATTTTGAGACTGCGCCTTTTGTTGCACCTGTAGCTTCAACTAAATCAACTTGTCGAATTTTTAGCTCAGTCATTCTTTGAATTATTCGATCACTGATAGTGCTCATAAAAACATCCTCTTTAATGTTTCCTATAGTAAACATACATATTGATTTAGAAATAAACTTATGGTTTACTAATGGAAACTAAAAAGTTTATAAAGGTAAACCATGACAGTTGATGATTTAAAAATGCATTTTAGAGTTGAAAACGATATTCAACTTACGAAAACGATTCTTGGGGTCACTAGAGGAACCATTAGCAAATGGCGTCATAAAGGAATTCCTGTAGATACACAAGCAAGAATCCAAGTTCTAACCAAAGGCAAGTTAAAAGCCAACTTACAAGCACTTTCTGCTTAGGAACCACCATGAGCAAAGTATTAAATGAATTGTCTGCAAGCGCTAGAAATAGCATTTCACGAGTTATGCGCGTTCTTGCAAGCACTAACAATGCGCAGATTGCTGAGTCAATTGGGCTTGATCCAACCACATTTTCAAGAATGAAAAATGATAAGAAAAGCAACGGCTTGAGTGACTTTGAAAACACTTGCGCAGCTTTGGATGCAATGGGATTAAAAATCGTTCCAAAGAAATACAAGTTAATTCATAAGGAAAAACTTGCAGCTTTATTGGCTATGGCCAAGGGATATATGGGACGACTTAATTCTGTGGATGATCTTTTTCAAGATGATATTGATGATTTTGGAATCGATATTGAACTTGGCTACAACGAAATAGAAAAAGCCTGATGGATGAGATCAGGCTTTTAATTCATCAATTATGGGACCAATGAATATGAAAACAAATTTAGCACAACGAACCAAAGATGACAATTCATCTAGTCTTTCAGAAAGACAAATAAACGTTTTGCAATGCGTCAAAGATGCAAAAGCCCAAGGCAAGCGACCTTATACAAAAGGTGTTGTGAGTCGAATGCTGGCGAAAGGACATGAAATCACTGAAAAGCAATGTGCTTATGACTTGGGTGTGATTATTAGGACAAAAGGGACAGGTGTTTTCTCAGTTCGATATGGCTCTGGTCGTACTCTTTGGATTTATGAAGAACCTAAAGTAATGGATGGTGAAAATGCATAAATATCTACATCACATTGGCGACTTCATGCGTGATACCTCACATCTATCACCAGTAGAAGAATGCTTCTACCGTCGTGCATTGGATTGGTATTACTTGAATGAAAAGCCATTCCCAAATGATATGAAGGAAGTTTTCCGTTTATTACGTGCAAAAGGGAAAATTCAAACCCAAGCAGTAGAAACAGTTTTTAAAGATTTTTTCTTTGCGGAAGAAAATTATTTAAAAAATTCTCGCTGCGAAAAAGAAATCACCACATACAAGGAAAAAAATATTTCCAATCGAGTTAATGGAAAATTAGGAGGCAGACCTAAGAAAAACAGTAACTTAGAAAACCATAGTGGTTTTGATTCGGTTAATGATGGGTTATCAGATGAAACCCACGAAAAAGGCAACCATAAACCTATAACCAATAACCATAAACCAATAACCAGTAACCAATATAAATATACGTTTGATCTTGAGTTCGTGAATGTGAATTTGATGAAAACTGGATCTAAACCAATAGATCAGGAATACATCAACGAATTACAGCCTCAGTTTGAATTGTATTACGCAGATCAGCACATGGCTGACAACAAAGCATTGGTTAAGTTTGTTCAATGGATTGTTCGAAATCAGCAGAAGGAGCAGACAGCTAAACCTGTTAATCAAAATCAAAACTCTTGGGCCGAATACAATCAAGGCTTTGCTCAACAACTCAATCAAACATTTGAGGAGCCAATTGATATAACCCCAAAAAAGTCGGTTCTGATTGAGGAGGTGGGACATGCTTAATGTGATCACCAAAGAGGATGAATTGCTTCAAACTTTACAAGCTTTGTTTGGTGGACAGTTCAAGAAGCGTTACGAAAACCTTGATGCTCAAGCAATGATTATGATCGTACGTGGTGCATTGATGAACCTGAGTGATGACCAGTTTAGACAGGGTATGGCTCGATTGTATTCAAGTCGTTTCTGTCCTGATATCGCAGAGTTTAGAGCTTGGTGTGTGTCAGGCTCATGGCAAACAGCTCAAGAGGCTTGGCAGCGTGCTTGTGATTATTCGAATCAATCAGAAGCGGACTTAATTAAATCAACTTTGAAAATTACGAAATTGGCAAAGCTTGCTTGGGATTCGGTTTATTGGATGGTTGTTCAAGGCGATATGAAATCAGCTTATCAGCAGTTCAAAACGCTGTATGAGGATTATGTTGCTAAAGCTCAAACATTGGGTAAACAACAGGAATGGTATGTACCACCAGTGATGATTGGCTCAAAAGAACCAGTAAAGTCTATTCCTAAGACTTACAAATCAAATCTAACGGATGAGCAGAAATCTATTGCTGATCTCACTACAAAAATTATGGGAACTGGCAAGTCTTGGAAGGATGCATTTCAAGAAGCTCAAATGGAAATTCGAGGTGTCGTGAAGCCAATGATGCAAGGGGAGATGGTATGAATGCAGTGAAACGAATTGTTTGCTGGTTCAGTTGTGGTGCTGCATCTGCTGTAGCAACCAAAATTATGCTTGAACAGGCGCCTAAGATTTTCCCTAATGTGCCAGTAGTAATTGCGAATAGTCCAATTATAGAAGAACACTTTGATAACGAACGTTTTTTTAAAGAGTGTGAACAATGGTTTGGTCAAGAGATTATTCAAGTCATCAATCCACGCTATCCATACGGGTTGAATTCTATTTTTGAAGTGTTCAAAAAAGGATATTTGAAGGGCGTAAATGGTGCGCCATGTACAACTCAACTTAAAAGAATTCCACGAGGGACATTCCAGAACGAGGGTGATTTACATGTATTTGGATATGACTTAACAGAACTAGATCGTGCTCAAGATTTTGAAGAAAGAAATCCAAGTCTTGATTCGTACTTCCCGCTTATTGAGTCTGATCTAACAAAAGCAGATTGTCTTGCAATGCTTCAAGATGCAGGCATACGCATACCGAAAATGTATGAACTTGGTTATTTGAACAATAACTGCATTGGCTGTGTGAAAGGTGGAGCGGGTTACTAGAACAAGATTCGCAAAGACTTCCCTGACACATTTGATCGCATGGCGAAAGTTGAACGTCAAATCGGGCATTCAATTTTAAAAAATGATGATGGTCCAATTTTTCTAGATGAATTAGATCCAAAGATGGGTCGCTACAAAGATGAGCCTGATATTGATTGTTCTTTTAGCTGTCAGATAGCCAAAGAGGATAACAATTGGAAAGTAGTTAAGTTTTTGGAGTTAGAAAGCGTAGGGGGGGGTGTGTGAGAAATAAATCACATGTTGAACACTTCGATACTTATGCACAAATCATAAGTTTTGCAGTCAACAATAAAAGACGAATTGGTACAAATGATTTAATCCAATTGGTTGGATTGAGTCCTAGATCATCTCAGCGCCACTTGAGCGAATTGGCTGAGGCAGGTTGGTTAATTAAGGACAACTGTTCCCCGAAAGGCTATGTACCGTCAGACAAGGCAAAAGAATTATTTAAGGTGGCACTATGACAACTATAAACAACTCTCAATTGATTGAGAAAGTAGGCGGGATTGAGAAAGCGAGGGAGATTGCTTTCGATCCTCTTCATCCGCAAATGACACACGTTTCGAATGATGGTCGCCATTGGGTTAATGAGACATTCGCACACATACCTGAAATTCAGTGTCAGATAGAAAGCATGATTCGTATTGACGACCTCCGCACCGCCATAGCAGAGCATGACAGCCGAGAGTTTAAGGTGGGGGATAAAATCGTGATGATCAAATCCTATGCTTACGATGATGTGCGTGAAATTAAAGAGCTTTGTGATTCAGGAAAGGTTTGCATTACTACGGACAGTAGAAAGCTTAGATTATCGCTTTCAAGTGGCTACATGGTTCATCGTCACGCCACACCATCCGAAATCAAAGCAGGTCACCGTTTGGAGGCAGAACGTCATGGATAAGTTTGAAGAGTGGTGGAAAACAAATGGGGCTAAGTATGACTATGTGTTGCCAGCCTCAAGGGATTCTTTTAAAGCAGGTCAACAATCCCGACAGGCTGAGGTTGAAGAGCTTAAATCTCAATTAGCAAAGATGGTGCATGATAAAAATTTATCTATTACTAAACAGGCTATTGAGATAGATGAGAAAGACAAGCGGATTGAAAGTCAATTGAACTGTATAGAAAACTTGGTTGTTCAGAAATCTGTTTATTTGGATAAGGTGACAAAAACTATAGCGCATCTTGATTCATTTGATCACTCAAAAGCATGCATAAACAAACTTCAAAGAAGTATTGAATGCGCATTGGAAGCTTTGCGAGGTGAGCATGCAAATTCCTAAAGGGTGGCAAACGCAATCTAAGCCAGTTGCTAGGTCAGTCCTCAAGCCAAGACAAAAACATGAACCATCATTAGGTGAACGGCTCTTATGCCGTCACCTTGATGCTTTAAAAAATCGAATATGTGCAAGAGTTTAAGTTTCATCCTGAGCGGAAGTGGAAAGCTGATTTTCGTATCGAGGGCTATCCGATCCTAGTCGAAGTTGAGGGAGGTGTGTTCTCAGGTGGTCGTCACACAAGAGGCAAAGGGTATTCAGCAGATTGTGAAAAATACAGTGCAGCGGCAATTCTTGGATGGGTAGTGATTCGAGGTACTACAGAACAGGTTAAGAAAGGGATTGTTGTTGGCTGGATTGAAGAAGCGATTAAGAAGGTGAAGGTATGAGTGTATTTGAAGTTTTAGCATTAATTCTCTGCTTCATTTTGGGAATTGGGTCACTTGTAGGGATCCTGTTCTTTGTACTGATGATTGCAGACAGAAATAAAGCAATTAAAGAGTTTGAGCAGCGCACAGGTCGAAAAATTAAGTAAGGGGCAATTATGAACGCAGTAGCAGAGAAGTTTGAACAATTCGAGTGGTTGACTCACGGCATCACTGCTAAGTCACCACAATTCAATGATGAGACAAAAGGCACAGGAGAGAAACCTTTGGACTATCAAGATCGCTTGGGTGCTATTGCGTCATTAGATACACCACTTGAAAAGGCAATCACTTCAATTGTAATTTTTGGAGAGAATGCAAAAGGGGATTATGATTTTCTGTTAAACCACTTAGCAGGGATTATGGTTAAAGAGGCAGCACAGGACGGCAAGAAAGATCCTGATAAGATGACCTTGAAGCACTTGGCTTCACTTATTGCTCGTATGGTCCTAGATTTTGCTATCAATCCAGCAATGGAAGATAACTTTACAGCTAAAGGGCGTTTGTACTATGCAGGGATTGGCGAGAATAAAATGAATTATGAAGCGTATAGAAAATCATGGAAGCAGTACGAAACTATGATGATCCTATCAATTGAAGGCGCAATCAAATGTGCATCTGAAGGTGTGGAAAAGTACAGAAAACAGACATATAAAGATGTGAAAAATTAAGCTTCCCAAAATAATGGGAATAGGATATATTAATTCATATTCTGGTCGTATTACGGTTTATCCGAGACCAAGACAGTTTTGATTTCCATGCCCACTGGTCCTATCAAGTGGGTATTTTTTTTGCTTAAAAACAAGTTGGGAGAGGGTAATTAGGTTAAATGTTGTTTCTCGTGTATAATATGTAAACAATTATTAAATAAGGTAGTAAAGTTATGTACTACTCTTTGAATGCAATGTTTTTTTTCGCTATATTTCTTATTCTTACATTATTAATGTATCTATTTGGTGGTCTAAATTCAGGTTTAGTATTTTATAGATAGCGTTTGTAACCTTACTTAAAGCTCACATTTCAGTGGGCTTTTTACATTTCAGACCAATCAAAGTGCTACACTCCCACCGATAAATAGGAAAACACATGAATATTTGCATCGGTGGCGAACAGAACGGTCAAGTTGTAGAGAAAAGCCCGAACGATTACTTTCAACAGTCAATCGTAATTGGTCAAAAGACATATAAGTTTTGGTTTTCAGATAAAGTAAGTTTTCATGATGCGTTTGTCGAGGCTGAGAAGCTGGCAAGGCAGGGATGATCAAATAAGGGATTATCCCTCATTTAGATAGATTGTATATGCTCATCGAAAGGTGGGCTTTTTTTGTTTTAAGTATATGATGAATTTTGTTACAATCGAATGATTCAAATAACTTGATTAAAAAATGAAAAAAAATTTATTACTAATTTGTATTATGGCTTCAAATAGTTGTATTGCTTATTCAAATACTAGTGTTCTTCAGTCATCTTGTGAGCGGTTCAGTTTTCAAGCTGGAAAAATTATGGAGAGAAGGCAGGCAGGTGTAACACTTGAAACTGAAAAACAATCTTTCAAGAAATTCCACGAAATATATCCGAATAATTCTGAAGACTCTAAATCAAAAATAGAAATATTATTCAATAAGATGGCAACTGAAGCACATAGAGAAAATATCAAAGAAACTGATTTTGAGAAGGGAATAATGATTAGCGGATTTGAGCAAAGAATTTTGAATAATTGCTTAAATGGTGATCTTATTGATGATTTATTATAAATTCTAAGAATTGAATAAAACAAATCTTCTGCCAATACTTTTAGGAATAATCAGATTTCTTTATGGTGAGAAAGTGACTGATGCCACATAAATTCAATAAATAGTAAATTTGAACTAAATTGTTCTACAAGGTAGTAAACACAAAATTGAATAAATGTTAAAAAATACTATAGGTTGATTGTTGTGTTCCTGATCCCCTCTGAACAAGAATGTCTTAATTAATCTTAAAACCCCTTCCAAGGGGTTTTTAAATGCCTAGAGGAAAGCTATGACAGACACAGTACAGGATAGAAAAGACTTAGAGCTTTGCAGTGCTGAGCTGTCTAAGTATCAAAACCTTAGCCGTTCAGGGTTGAGACACAGTGAATTAATCGCAATAGACAATGTGATGATTCGATTAAAAGAACAGATTAAGAATTTGAGAGTTGTGCTGAGTGATTGATAAGACGATAAAAATATTTTACTTTGTCGCGCTTGTTATCTTTTAAATGTGTAAAAAATGAAAAATCTTGCGTTAGTGTTTTTAATTTCAATGATGACCTTATCATTAACAGGCTGTTTACAAATGTTTCCTCCTACAGTAGCAGAAATTAAACCTGGGATTTATATGTTGCATGCACAAAGCAATGCCTTTGGATCTAGAGCAGCATTGAGAGATAAGTTAGTAAAGAAAGCAGAAGAAATATGTAAAGATAAAGGATTTGAAGAAATAAATAATAATCAAATAACCAATAATCACAACGCAGTTAATATGGGAATGGTAATACCTGTAAGTACCAAGGCTTCTGTCTTGACTGTAAAATGCAAAGAATAATTTGCTAAGACTATAAACCTCCTCTGGGAGGTTTTTTATTGGGTGATGAAAGTAATGCAGAAAAAATAAAAGCCCATAAATTGGGCTTCTAATAAAGATTTCACAGTTACCGTGATTCTTTTTAGGGTGGCGTCCTTCGTTCTTTCGATTGACTACAGACTGGTTACTGCTTCTGTCAATAGGAGTGTAAATACACTTTCCTAACGGCAGGAACCCTGTGCATTGAATCATCAAGCCATCGGGAAGTCCTTGCTCCTGCATTAATAATTATAAGTTTTGATTTGAAGTTAATCAATTGGGAGATTCATTTATGAAGGATATTGAGCTTGCGAAAGGGAGTGAGCCACTACAAGATGACCGCCGTGAACGGTTAGCACAAGAATACTTAAAGTGCTTGAACATTGCTAAAGCTGGTGAGTTAGCCGGATATGCGGATAAGAGTACCTCATGGAGAGCATTTGAACGTGATGAAGTTCAAGAACGAGTTGCATATTTAAGTGCTCAAAGATTGGAGCGTACCCAAGTAGATGCGGATTATGTTTTAAGGCGTTTGGTTGAGATAGATCAAATGGACGTTTTAGACATTATGGATGACTCTTACAACTTCAAACCAATTGGTGAGTGGCCTTTAATTTGGCGTCAATATGTTTCCAATATTGAAAATATTGAGCAATTTGAGGGCTTTGGAGAGGATCGTGAGCAATCAGGCTGGCTTAAAAAAATCAAATGGCCTGACAAGATTAAGAACCTTGAACTGATTGGTAAACATGTAAGTGTTGGGGCGTTCAAAGATAAAGTTGAGCTTACAGGCTTAGTTACAGTTAAAACTATTTCAGATGTTATGGATGAGATAGGAGATGAAGATCTTTAAGGAGGTAAAATGCTCTCAAATAAACGAAGAGAACTCCTTAAAAATCGGTTCTGGCGCTTAAATAATCTTTATTTTGTAGAAGATAAAAACGGAAAATGTGTCAGATTTAAAATGACACCTGAGCAATTAGAATACTTTGATGGTATGCATGACCGAAATGTCATTCTTAAAGCTCGTCAGCTTGGTTTCACTACAGAAGTTTGCATTATTCAGTTAGATCTAGCTCTATTTCATCACAAGCATTGCGCTTTGATCGCACATACTTTGCCAGATGCAGAGCGCCTATTTCGTAATAAGACCAAATATGCTTATGACCGCTTAACTGATGATGTCAAGCAGGCGAATAAAGTTATCAAAGAAACAACCAGTGAAATTGTATTCAAGAAAGGTGGCTCCGTTACTGTTTCAACTTCATTTCGTGGTGGAACGCTATACAGCTTGCATGTTTCAGAATTTGGGAAGATTTGTGCAAAGCATCCTGATAAAGCAAAAGAGATTGTTACTGGTGCATTTGAAGCTGTTCCACTTGGTGGTCGTATTACTCTTGAAAGTACTGCAGAAGGACGCAGTGGTTATTTCTATCAATATTGCCAAGACGCTGAAAAGTTAAAACTTCAAGGTAAAACTTTAAACCCATTAGAGTGGAAATTCTTTTTCTTCTCATGGTGGAAGAACTCTGAATATCAAATCCCAGCAACAGAGATATCGGAACGATTAAGGGAATACTTCTCAGATTTAAAAGTTAAGCACAATATTCACACTACACCTGAACAACAGTCATGGTATGCATCCAAAGAAAAGACTTTGGGTGATGATATTAAACGAGAATATCCGAGTATTCCTGAAGAAGCATTTCAGCAATCAGTTGAAGGCGCGTATTACAAGAAGCAATTCAAATTCTTATATGCAAATGGTCGAGTAGGCGAATTACCAAGTAATGATCATTTGCCAGTAATGACCTTTTGGGATTTAGGCGTTTCAGACTCAATGGCAATTTGGTTTATCAGGAAAATATCTGATGAATGTTATCAAATCATTGATTACTACGAAAACTCGGGTGAAGGCTTAAGACATTATTTTAAAGTGTTGAAAGATAAAGGCTACACATATTCAAAACACTACGCACCACACGACATCAAAAACCGTTCTTTAACAGGTGATGCTAAATCTCGTCTAGATATCGCTAAAGAAGGTTATGAAATCGATGGTGAAATCTATTCCGTACGATTTGAAGTAGTGGAAAGCATAGGTGTGATGGATGGTATAGAACAGACTCGTGAGATCCTTAAATACTGTGAGTTTGATGAAACCAAGTGTGAAGAAGGTATTTCTCATTTAGAAAACTATCGTAAAGAGTGGGATGACAAAAAAGGGTGTTGGAAAGATAAACCTCTGCATGATCATACCTCTCATGGTGCTGATGCATTCCGCATGTTTGGTGTAGCGATGAATAAACCAAAACCAGTAACAACTCTCGATATACCAATTTTTGGAAGAAGAAGATGACAGGTGTAACTTCAAAGCATCCTGAATATATTAAAAACATCGATACCTGGAATAAAGTTGATGATGTTTGTGATGGTCAGGATGCAATTAAGAAAAAGGGTAAAACATATTTACCAGTGCCTGTCACTTTTGGTGATGGGGATGAAGATCGTTATAAAGAGTATTTAGATCGAGCGGTTTTCTATGGTGCGACTGGTCGAACTTTAATTAGTCATATTGGCTCAGCATTTAATAAGTTACCTGATTTTAAAAGACCAGATGAGCTTGAGTATTTAGAGCGAAATGCAGATGGCGCAGGACGATCTATTTATCAAAGTTCACAACAAATGCTGCGATTGATTTTTAAGCATTATCGTTGTGGTATTTATGTCGATTTCCCTCAAGTTGAGCCTAGTCGAAATAGGGCTGAAGATAAGCAAAAGAATGCATTCCCAATGATTCACACATTGAAAGCCCAATCCATTATTAATTGGGATTTCATCATTGTGGGAAATCAGAAAAAACTATCTTTGGTCGTGATTGAAGAGAATATTTCAAAGCTTGATGATGATGGGTTTGGTCGTACAAGTGATACCCAGTACCGTGTTTTGAGATTACACAAAGGTCAGGATGATTTTGTTTATTCAGTACAGCTTTATGAGCGGAATGAAAAACAAATTTTTGAAGCTGGACCGCTTTATTACCCTACGGATTATCACGGTAAGCATTGGAACTATATTCCTTTTACATTTTGTGGTGCGATAGATAATACAGATGAAATTAATAATCCGCCGTTGCTTGAGTTGGCTGATTTAAATCTTGCTCATTATCGTAATTCTGCAGATGTTGAAGAATCAGGGTTCATTGTTGGGCAGCCTATTGTTTCTATGCCGAATATTACCCCTGATCAATATGAAATCATTAAAAAGGACAAGTTAGCGATTGGTGCTCGCAATGGATTTCCAACAAAAGTTGAAATTTCACAAGCGAGTGAAAATAACTTGGCCAAGCAATTAATGACAGATAAATGGGTACAAATGAAAGAAATGGGTGCTCGCTTAATTGAGGTGGGTTCTGCTAATAAAACTGCTACACAAGCAGATAATGAGGACTCTTTACAGCATTCAGTTGTTTCACTAGCCGTGTCTAATATCAGCGAAGCATTACAAATGGCGTTACGTTGGTGTGCCAAGTTTGCCTTGCCTGATCACGATATAAAGCCAGATGAGCTGACCTATGTTATTTCTCAAGATTTTAATAAGCAAAAATACAGTGTTGAACGTTCAAAACTGATTTTAGAGATGGTCCAAGGTGATCTTTTGCCCCCTGAAATTCTTTATCAATATGAGCAAACTGGAACATTCTCAGATGCAAAGTGGGAAGAAATTGAGAAGAAGATTGAAGAATATCGGATGAGTAAGCCACTAGTTGGTTATCAGCCATATCAAGGTGTAGATGATGAAAGATCAACTGATAGAGCAAGCAATACTTGATGCCTTAAATCAACATAATTCTTATCTTCAACGTCTTTCCTCTACCTCGGTCAATGAAATCTTAAAAAGTTTCGATGCTTTATCTATCCAAGCGTTAAATAAGCTTCGCGACTTGCTCGATGATTTAAATGAAGCTGAGAAGACTAGTTTAGCTAGTGCTAAATACTCTACTTCGTCATTGAAAGAATTTCAGGGAGTCATGGCAGGTTGGCAGCAGTCAATTTCTACTGTTCTTCCTGAAATTCTTGATATTTCGATGATTGCTTTGGCTTCGTATGAATCGGCATATATTTATAAGTTGGCTGGTAAAAAAGTACCCAAGATTAATGGAGCTAATTTACTCAAAAAATCAAAGAAAACTCCTTATGCAGGTGGTCAATTATTAGATTATATTTTCCCAACTGTTGCTGAGAGTATTCGAAAGAAAGCTGAATATGTTATTCGTGATGGTGTGAATTTAGGTCAGACAAATAAACAAATTATTCAAAGAATAAAAGGTACTAAAAAGCTAAATTATGCAGATGGATTGCTTAATCAATCACGAAATGCAATTGATGCTGAAGTGCGTACAGCCCGAGCACATTTAAGCAATGATGTTTATTTGCAGACGTGGTTGGCTTTAGGATTTGAATATACAAGAGATGTCGCAACTTTAGATGGTCGAACAAGTTTTGGATGTGCTGTAAAAGATGGTCGTGTCCAATTGGTTGGTGTTGGCCATCAAAAACCTCCTTATCACCGCCGTTGTAGAACTGTTCAGGTCGGATGTGAGAAAGATGGAACGTTGGAGGGTTTGCGGCCTTTTGTTGCAGATAAACGCTCAGTTAAAAATATTCCCAAGGATCAGCGAGATGGAATGATTGGACAAGTTGATGCGAATACGACCTATAAAGATTGGTTTAATCGACAAGATGAGTCTTTTCAAAAAGAATGGTTAGGTCCTGTTAAATACAAACTCTATAAAGAGGGTGGATTTCCAATTGATAAGTTTGTTGATCCACTGTCTGGTCAAAAATTCACTTTTGATGAATTGCGCAAGTTGGATGAAAAAGGCTTTGAGTCAGTGTTCAAATTTTCAAAAACTGGCAAGAGTTTTAAACAGCCTCAACATGAACCAAGTTTTTATGATTTACCTAACAAAACACAAAAGCCTGACGTTTCAACACCTGCGAGAAAGAAAGCTGTTGCTTTTGAGGAAGAATTTAGAGAAAGCAGAAAGGAGTATGGGATATTTATTAGCAATGATGGTGAAAAATCTTATCCATTATCTGGAGACATTAATAAAGTTAACGTCCCTAGTGAGCTATGGGGTAAGGTAGTCGGAACAACATTCACACACAATCACCCAGGTGGCTCTAATTTCTCTGTTGATGATATTATTACTGCTGCTGAATTAAACTTAGCTGAAGTTAGAGCTGTTACTCAGCATATGCGCTTTATCATGTCTAAAGGTGAATCTAATAAATTATGGCCAAGTGAGAGTGAAATTAGACAAGCATTAAAAGAGTTAAATCCGAAAGCACTAGATTTAACTAGAAATATGATTAATAGTGATAGGATTAATTCAAGATATGCACAATCTGAGTTAGAACATCAATTGTGGATGTTGACTGCACAAAAACTTGGGCTTAAATATAAAAGAGAGAAAAGCTAATGGAAGAAGATCTAGAGCTTGAAAGACTCCGGTTTGAAAAGATAATGCTCGAAAAATTTGGGATTACACCTGATCAAATTATTCATACTAAAGATGTAGAGGCTTCAGGAGAGAAATATCTAACTTTTGATGGTCCGAATGCTGTTAAATATTGGAATGATCTGAAAGAACTTTGTGAAAAAGAGTTTGGTCCTCAAGAAACCAACTAGCATATTTATTTTAATACAAGCACCCAAAAGGGTGCTTTTTTATTGCCTGCCAAAAGTGGAAACGATTGGTGAAACGAGCGGAAGCTTAATTAAAAATGGTGGAAACCTATGAAACTCAAAACGATTCAAATCGAAAATAAGACCTACGCAGAAGTGAATGAAGAAGGTAAACCTTTATACCTCCATGAAGATGGAACAGAGATTGCCTTTGATGCACCACATGCGATTGCAAAAATTAATGAACTCGGATCAGAAGCAAAAAATCATCGAATTGCCAAAGAACAAGCGGAAGCGAGTTTAAAAACATTTGAAGGTTTAGATGCAGAAAAAGCCCGCAATGCTTTAAATACCATCAAAAACTTTGATGATAAAAAGTTGATTGATGCAGGTGAAGCAGAACGGGTACGAACTGAAGCAATTGATTCAGTAAAACAAACTTATGAAACACAACTTGGTCAAATCACAACTGAACGTGATGCATTTCAGCAGCAATTACATAATGAATTGATCGGTGGTGGATTTGCTCGTTCTAAGTTTATTCAAGAAAAAGTTGCTGTTCCTATTGATATGGTTCAAGCCATGTTTGGCCAAAGCTTTAAGGTCGAAGATGGCAAACCTGTCGCATATGACGGCAAAGGTCAAAAAATTTATTCCCGCACAAATCATGGTGATGAAGCTGCTTTTGATGAAGCTTTAGAAATCTTAATTGGTGGATACCAACACAAAGATTCCATTTTAAAAGGTTCACAAGCAGGTGGTGGTGGTTTTTCAGGTCAAGGCGGACAAGGGGGTGGCAAAGCGATGTCACGTCAAAGCTTTGAACAATTAGCGCCACCAGAAAAACAGTCATTTATGAAAGATGGCGGACAAATTACAGAAAATTAATTTTGGAGATTAGCGAATGTCTAATAATTTAAATGGCTTATTGCCAACGCTTTATGCAGCACTTGATATTGTTTCTCGTGAGATTACTGGATTTATTCCAGCAGTAACACGTGATACAGGTATTGAGCGTGCTGCAGTTGGTGATGATGTAAAAATTCCAGTAACAACTGTTGCAGAAGCACAAGATACTAAACCAGGTGTGCATGCACCAGATGCAGGTGATGGCACTGTAGATAATATCGTGGCTAAAATTACCAAGTCACGAAATGTACCTATTCGCTGGAATGGTGAAGAAACTCGTTCACTACAGAATGCGGGAACTTTTGCAGCAATTCAAACCGATCGTTTTGCTCAAGCTATGCGTACGTTGGTGAATGAAATCGAACGAGATTGTTGGCTAGAAGCTTATAAAAATGCATCAATTGCTTATGGTACGGCAGGACAAACGCCGTTCAGTACTGCAGCTGATATGACTGATTTTGCTGGCACATTAGGTATCTTAGAAAACAATGGTGCTCCTCGTAATGACCTGCAATTAGTTTTAGGTCATGCAGCAATTGGTAATTTGCGCGGTAAGCAAGCAGGATTATTTAAAGTCAATGAAGCTGGTCGTGATGACATGCTACGAAATGGTATGACTGATCGTATTATGAACTTTGCGATTCGTCACTCTCATGCAGTAGGTGTACATGCTAAAGGGACTGGTGCTGGATATCTTGTAAATGGAGTTTCATTAGCTGGTGATAAGTCGATTGAGGTAAACACAGGAACTGGAACAATTCTCGGTGGGGATATTGTGACTTTTGCTGGTGATGGGACTCAATATGTATCTGGTGGTTTAGCCGGTTCTAATTTAATCCTTAATCATGGGTTAGCTTTAGTCCCAGCTGATAAAGCTGCTGTTAGTGTTGGAAACAATTATGTACCAAACCTAGCATTTTCACGATCAGCAATTGCATTAGCAACACGTACTCCAGCCTTACCAGAGGGTGGGGATAGTGCTGATGATCGTACGCAAATTGTAGACCCTGTCACTGGATTGGCATTTGAAATTGCGGTTTATCGCCAATACAAACAAGTTGTCTATGAAGTCAGTTTGGCGTGGGGTGTCAAAGCTATTGCACCGCGACATATCGGACTACTTTTAGGTTAACCAAAAGGGCGAGAAATCGCCCTTATTTTTTTGGAAAATAAAAATGACATTATTAAATACAGTCCAAATCAAAGATGGTGATGGATATCGTGTAATCAATGAATCTGATTTTATTCATGGACAACATGATCTTTATGGTGATTCTAAGTTATCGAATTTGTCCAACCAAGCTTCAGGTGTTGGCTCAAGTTTAGAATACAAGAAACGACTAGAAGAAGCTGAGATCAAATTAAAGGATTGTCTAGAACAGCTTCAAAACTCTCAAGGTGAATTTACTGCATTCCAAAATAACATCGATGCAATGAAAGCACGTATTGCTGAATTGGAAGCTAATTCTAATAAAACGGACAAAGAAGAACCGAAAACTACAAAAGCTAAATAGGTGAGTTATGAGCTTTATCACTGTTGATGACGCAAATCGTAAATTGGGTAATGACTTTGCACCAGATGGTGATAAAGCTCGTCTTGTTTTACTGGCAAATACTTGGATGAAAAATGAAATTGGTTTTGTTCCAGAACCATTTGATCCACTTTTAATCGATGCTGCTTGTGAAATTGTTAAAGGTATCAAAGCTGGTGTGATTTACGCTGGTACTTCTCGTCAAACAACAAGTGAACGAGTAAAGGCCGATACAGTTGAAGTTGAGGAATCATTTGTAGAGGGTAGTCGTGATATTTCAGAATTTGAGCAGATTGCCAAAGCATTTATAAATTCGCTGGATCTAAAGCCCAAGGGATTCACATTCAAGGTGTATCGCGGATGAGAGATAAGATTCAATCTAAAGTGGCTAAAGCCTTTAATACTAAGCTTGCAGATGCCATCACCACTTTCACATGTTCTAAAGAAATCCAATCTGGTGATTTCGACTTTGAAACGCAGACTTATCCTACTGTGACCGTTGAGCAATACTCTGGACGTGGCGTATTTGGCTCATATAAACGAGATTTGGTAAAGCCTATCGATTATCAAGTTGAGGATGTAAAAGCTACTGTGCTTCAAAATGAAGTAACTGGTGTGCCTCAGATTGATGATGTTTGGATAACCTCCAAAGGTAGCTTCAAAGTTTTAAATGTTGCTGAGGATCCAAGTAAATCAGTTTACACAATTCAATTAAGGAGCGTTTAATGTGGACTTAATTAAGAACCTGGCTTATAACATTAAAGAATAATAAATTAAGTTGAATAGTTTATGAGCTATATAATAAAGTTGATTTCAGAAAATTGTTACATCATTCCAGATGATGATGGTGATATGACTACAACTGAATCTAGAGAAGAAGCAATAAAACTAGGTGCTTTTGATGATTTTGATTCAGCAGATGAAACTGCGAATTTTTTTAGTGGCGGGATGACTCGTGGCGTTGATTACAACATTGAAGCTATATCTAAAGATCCTTATCATGTTGTACAAGTAGAAGTACCTGTGAATATAGCTCCAAAACTAAAAGATATAGATCGTTTTATTAAAAATGGTAAGGCTTTAATTTATTTGACAAATAAAACCACATCTAATGATGCGCTTAATGGTTTTAAACGCTATGGTGTATCAACTGGATCTAATGCAATACTATTAACAAACGACATGTTTGAGAAAAATAAAGAATCCATTTCAGAATACTTAAATGAGAGATTTGGAGAAAGCTGGCAAATGCAACTAATACCAGTTGTTTCATGAGATAAACCCACTTCGGTGGGTTTTTTAATAGGTGAAGCTTATGAGTTGGAAAGGATTAAGACCATCACAATTCACACTCCAAGTTTTGCGTGATGGCTCAGAATTACAAAGAAAAATAACCGCTGCGATGCTTCAAGGTGTTGTGCTTAAAAGTCCAGTCGATACAGGGGCTTTCAGAGGTAATCATCGTGTTTCAATTGGTAGTGTCGATTACACCAAAGACTTTCAGAAAATAGATAAATCAGGTACCACTACCATTTCAGATGGGATGGCTAAAATACTAAGCGTTCAATTGGGAATGAGAGTCTTCATTAGCAATAATTTACCTTACGCAATCGCTCTAGAGAATGGACATTCTGGGCAAGCACCACTAGGAATTTATTCCATCACATTCCAGTCAGCTACGAGTAGATATAAATGATGACTTTATCAGAGGCTGAATTGGCGATATACAAGCGAATAGGTCAATTTAGTGGTGTAGAAAAAACAAATCTTCGTATTGAAAATCAGAAAACTCCAGATGGTAAACCTTTTGAACCACCATCAAATAAACTTTGGTGCAAAGTTTATATTCAGTATGGCGATAGTTTGATTGCAGGTATTGGAAATGGACCCTGTATTCGAGATATAGGCACTATTTCAATTCAATGCTTTGCACCAAAGAATTCAGGCACGATTGAAATGACAAATCTATGTGTTAAATGGCGTGAATTCTTACAATCCTTTGGTGTTTCATTTCTTGAAGTTTATAAAGTCCATGCGCCACAAGATATGGATGACGACAATTTCTATGCAAAGATAGTTAGAGCTGAGTTTCGAGTTAATTAGCTTAATCACACAACAAACCTGAATTACTTTTAAACGAACCTGTCCTTAGTGGCAGGTTTTTTTATGCCTGAAATATGGCATCCAAGCCAACTAGGGTAGCTCCTGAAAGGAAGATGGTCGTTTCGACTACTCATTGCATCTTCTTGTTGGCTTTCTTTTCTTTATGAGTGGTCGGAGCATAACAATGAATGCGATTGTAAAAATCGAAAATCAAACTCCATTTATAGAAGTTAAGATAAATGGGAAAAATCAATTTGGCGTAAATGCACGAGATCTACATCACTGGCTTGATAGCAAACAGGATTTTTCGACATGGATTAAGCGTCGAATTTCAAAGTATAAGTTTCAGGAAAATATTGATTATCTGATCCACCAAGTGGTGGAGCAGGGTGTTAGTGGTGCAAAACACAAAACAGATTACATATTGTCTGTTGATATGGCAAAAGAACTTTCAATGGTTGAATGCACAGATCGTGGTCGTGAAGTTCGCCTGTATTACATCGAACAAGAAGATATTGCCCGAAATCTTAAAGATGGAATGCAAGTGCGGATCGGTAAACTTTCAGCACAGCTTGAGTTAATTACACGAGGTCTATCTGAGGCAGGTCGTTTTCTTGTTGTCCATGGGAAGCAGACTAAGCCAGCCATGATTAAAGAGCTAGATGACCTAATAAACGAAACACAGCAATCATTAGATTTACAAAATAAAGATGATGATTAAAAAAGGGTAGCATTTCAAATGCCACCCTAAAAATCAATCCACCTCCTTAACGGAGGTTTTTTTACGCCTAAATTAAGGAGAACTTAATGAGTTCTGGAGCTAAACAATTAACCCGAATTGGTTTTGAAGCATCACCTGGTGTGATTGCAACAACCTGGAATACATTTGCATTTACCACTAATGGTTTAGATGCATCAGCACAAACCACCGAATCACAAACGATCAAAGATTCTCGTATTGCAGCTGGTACTTTAGTGACTGGTGTTGAAGTGCAAGGCGATATTGAGTCTGAATGGGCTTATGGCATTCAAGATGGAGTCTTAGAGCTAATTGCCTTTAATGCTTGGAAGAGCAACGTTTTAACATTTGGTGGTACTACTCGAAAAACACTTTCGATTATTCGCGGCTTTAGTGATATCGATAACTTCCAAGTTTTCACCGGTTGCCACATTAACCAGTGGACTTTATCGATTCCAGATAGTGGTATTGTGACTTCTAAATTCGCAATTATGGGAATGAAGCGCACAGCTTATGAGGTAGCTCCGACTGGTACGGTAACACCTGCAGTGGATGCAGTACCTTTAACTAGTCTATCTACCGGCGACATTCTTATTGATGGTGAAAAGAAACCAGGAATGTGCATCACTCAGATTGAATTAACCATTGATAATACGATGCAAATTCAGAAGTGCTTAGACTATGAAAATAACATTGCCGCAATCTTAGAAACCATTATGAAAGGCAGTGGTAACTTTACAATTGCATGGTCCAAAAACACTGCAGAACTTTATGAAAAACAATTCTTAAATGAACCGATCGGTCTTGAATACTCATTGAAAGATACTGCAGGTAATAAATACACACTCAAACTACCTAAGGTTCAAGTATCTGCGCCTTTGCCAAGTGGTGGTGCTGGTGATGTATTAACTACCCAATTCTCGTTCACAGTCGCGAATGTTGCACCGACTCTTACACGTGTTCCTGTAGTTGCGGGGCCTTAATCATGTTAATTGAAATCGAAGAACAGAAGTCCATTGAATACGTTCAAGAATGGTTTGATTTTAAAGATGGCGTGAAATTACTCATTGCGAGTATTGATAAGCCATCTTTCCAGCGCTCACTTGAACTTAATGGGATTCAAGCCGAGCAAGAGCTTGCAGGCATTAAGGCAGTAACAGATGAAGGAGCGGTTAAGGCCAAATTAGGTTTTAACCGTGCTGTATCACATCTATTGCTCGGCTGGGTCGGTCTGGATGATAAAGAAAATAAGCCGATCGAATACAGCGCGCAAAATGCAGAGCTGATTTGTACAAGCTCAAAGCAATCACTTGAAATTATTGTCTTCATCATGGAAAAGGCTAAAGTGATCCATGACTCTAAAAAAGAAGAGATTGTTGAAGAAGTGGGAAAGTCCTCAAGCACTACGAGCAAAGAAACATCAAATGGTGCGAAGAAAAAACCGCAGAAGTCTACCAAAAGCTCGGCATAAAACCACCTGAGCGTTTAGAGCCAAGTTTCACGGCTGATCACATTATCAAAGCCTTTAATTTAATTTCAAAGGCTCGACGTTTTATTGCCTTTCCGCAGGGTGGTGGGTTTTATGACTCACTCACTCTTGCTGACATTAAAAGCTATTTTGATGTGTATGGGTGTGACTTGGATCGAGGGCTTTTTGTTGAGTGTATTTTCGCGCTGGATGGGAAGTATTTAAATGATGCGAATAACCGTAAAATTTAAATTGGATTTTTTTTAATAAAAATATCCAATTTTCTCTTGTCGGATTTTTACCATATATTATTTTTTTTATTTTATATTTTAAGATCAAAAAAAATATGGATAAAGTTATGAAAAGGACAATAACAGGTTTAATTTTAGCAACTTTAAGTTCAATGAGTTGGAGTGTTTGTACATATAGTTTGGATGCAACTAATTCACAAATTTCAAGTTTTGGCGCAGCTCCTTTTTCTAATAAATCAGCACAATCTGTTTCAGAATATGTGACAAGCGCTAATAAAATGTATATGGCTGCTTCTACTGGAGGGATTAGTGGTTTTCTTCAAAATGGAGGAACAGGTGATAAAAATTTACCAAGTGATGGAGTTGTTGCGTTTGAAGTAGAAGTACCTAAGTTTTTACTAAATAAGCCAACTAATGGAGAGGTAGAAACAGATATTATATTATTTAGTAAAGATACTGTAAATCAAGGGGTATTCTCAGGAATGATCTATCTACATAGTGGTTACAATAATGTTTCTGCTTATCCTGAAAATGCTAGGGTGAGTGGGATGTTATCTGGTGGGTCATACACTATGAACAATGGCCAAATGACTATTAGTAATCCAAGTGTAACCATTCCAAATACTGCGGTATCACTACCTCTAAATTCTAATTATAGAATTGGCGTCTACCTCAACCAAAGTTCTAAACAGATTGGACTAATTGTTAATGGGGTTAATAAAGGGTACTTGTTTAATTATGAGAAAAGCTTATTAAACCTAGGAATTATATTAGGGCTAACTACTTCAAGACTTACTACATCCGATAATGTTTTAAATCAAGAAATAAAATTGTCATTGATAACTGATAAGAATCAACTTCAGTTCTCTTACCCATCTGGATCAAAAGACATCTGTGGCAACACAATCTAAAAACTGAAATATATTTAACCTCCCTCGGGAGGTTTCTTTTTGGTCTTAAAATTAGTATCTTGGACTAAATCCATAGCAAGGATAAGATATGAAAAAACTTATAATTTATCTCTTTACAGTGTTTTTGCTAATATCTAGTATATCCAGCTTTTTCTATGGTATTGATTTACTTGAAACTTACCATTCAAAGGGCAAGGAAATACCAGATAAAATATATTCTGTTTCATTAAATAATCATGGCTCAGTTCATTATGTATCGAAAGAGCAGAATAATAGAATTAATTCCTTTTTTTATATTGCAGTGATCAGTTTTATATTTTCAGCTAGTGGGCTTGCTTGGATTCAAAAAAATAAAGTTGGAGGTGTCTAACGTGGAAGACTTAAATCGCAAAATTGAATGTTAATCAAACCCACTCAATCGAGTGGGTTTTTTATTGGACCCAATTTATGAGTAATGAAAAATTTACATATCCATGTGATCTAGATGGAAACTCAGGCAAACAAAACTTCAATATTTTGACTTCAAAATTTGGTGATGGCTACGAACAGAATATCTCAGTAGGCATCAACAATAAAAAGGGGGAGTGGCCTTACAAATTTACATCTACCAAGGAAGAGATTCTTCAAATCAAAGCTTTTTTTGATCGACATAAAGGGGCTGATTCATTTCTATGGAATTCTCCATTGGATGGTGAGGTGAGAGTTAAAACAGATACAAGCTATACACCTAGTCAAGTAGGTGGAATGATCTGGACTATTTCCACAACCTTTACCCAAGTTTTTTACCCTTAAATCTAATTAACTTCACGCCCCACTCGTTGGGGCTTTTTAATTGAAGGAACATGAAAAATGTCAAAGCAATTTACACAAATTGAAGCAAGTTTTACTGCAGCACTCATAGTCAAAATTGAAGCATCAGCCTATGAATTTGGATCAAAAATAGATTATCTGTCAATTGATTACAACAAGGCCACAGATGATGTATTAATCGGTTTAAAAAAGGATAAAGAGCCTGATGCGAGCCGAGTCTCATTAAAAGAAGCACAATTCATAAGTTGGTTGATCCCCCATATTATTTCTTTGCAGAACCGGTCGGGAGTTTCAATTCAATCGATTCAAGCCATTTATGATCTGGAAGGCTTGGATCTTGATATTGTGGTGAATGACAATGTTAAACAGTGATTTTCAAAAGCTTTATGTAGATGGATTAATCACACTATTTGAATTAGATGCCAGCGCATTAGGAGCTGGCGTTTTACGTTTTCATGGTCATATTTCTTATGAAGACTGGGAAAAGATTTATTCATCGATTGGTAATGAGTCTGTCTCAACCGGTGAGGGGTTTGATCCTGGTGATGAAAAAGTTTGGCAACGCAATATTATCTTTAATGGTCAGACTTTTGAGCCAATGGCGTTGCAAGTAAGTGGTTTGGAAATGCGAAGTGATGGTAAGGCTTCTGCTCCGACTTTAAGTATGGCCAACAATATTAAAGGTATTCAAGGTGCGGTAACTGCATATTGTTTACAGTTTGGTGATTTTGCTGGTGCAAAAATCAAAGTCATTACCACATTAGCCAAATATCTTGATGCTGAAAATTTTAGTGCTGGTAATGCCACGGCTAATCCAAGTGAGAAGCGCGAGCAGATTTGGTTCATTGAACAAAAGACTTCTGAAAATGCCCAGCAAGTGACGTTTGAACTTTCTAATCCAGTGGATTTCGAAGGGCTAAAAATCCCTACACGGCAAATATCAAACTACTGCAATTGGGAATATCGAAGTGAAGAGTGCGGATATATCGGATCTGCTATGTTTACTGAAAAAGATGAATCGACAGACAATCCAGCTTTAGATCGATGTAACTACCGAACATCAGGCTGTCGTTGCCGAGAGAATGAGCTTCATTTTGGTGGATTCCCTGCATCTTCGATGGTGTAAATATGAAATTAAATAAAAAACTCAAAGCAGCGATTTTATCTCATGCTGAACAATGTTTCCCCGCAGAATGTTGCGGGGTTATTGTTTCTGGTACGTATATACCTTGTCGCAATGTCGCTGAAAAAGGTCAGTTTCAAATTCATCATGAAGACTTGGCGAATGCTGAAGATCAAGGTGAGATTCAAGCTTATGTACATTCACATCCAAATGCTACAGCACGTGCTTCTGATTTAGATTTATTACAAATTGAACTTCATGAAATGCCATGGGTGATCTGTGCTTGGCCCGAAGTAGATTTCCAAGTCTATAAGCCATGTGGCTATAAATCACCACTCATTGGTCGTGATTACCATCATGGATATCAAGATTGCTATTCAATTATTCGTGATTTTTATAATCGTGAGTTAGGTATTCAGTTGATTGATTTCGAACGTAATGATGATTGGTGGAGTGATAAAAATCACAAATCCCTTTATCTAGAAAACTTAGATGCAGCTGGATTTTATGAAGTCAGTGAACCTCAGTATGGTGACATGTTGGTGTGTAATGTTGGCCGTACAGAACACCCGAATCATGCTGTGATTTGGTTGGGTGATCAGTGGCAATTAAAGTCAGAAGAAAGCACAAGTTGTTTTGGTGGACCATTAATCCTACATCATCCTTATGGTCGAAAGTCAGTGCGTGAAATTTTTGGGCAACAATGGCAAGAGCGTGTTGTCAAAATTGTGAGGCATAAGAATGCTTAAAATGATCAAATTGTATGGCGTACTGGGAAAGAAGTTTGGTAAGGAATTTAAGCTTGCTGTTGAAAGCACCCGTGAAGCTGTAAGAGCACTATCAGTCCAAGTGCCCGGCTTTGAACAATTCATGCTAACCGCTCATGAACAGGGACTTACCTTTGCTGTTTTTCAAGATGATGAAAATATCTCTGAGGATCAGATTGATTTTGAGACTGGCGCCAAAGTTATCAAGATTGTGCCTAAAGTCCTTGGGGCTGGGGGGAATGGAGCGCTTCAAACTATATTGGGTGTTGTGATGGTTGTTGCTGGTGCGGTAATTGGCTATGTTGCCGGATGGACAGGTATCGGGGCTCAAATTGGTGTGAGTATGATTGCTGCTGGCGTTGGTATGATAGTTGGAGGTATTGCTCAAATGATGATGCCAAAGATGGACGAGGAAGATCAAAACCAAGATGGAAATAAGTCTAACAAGGGATTTGGTGGAGCAGTCACCACAATCGCACAAGGCAATCCAGTTCCGATTCTTTATGGTCAGCGCGAAGTCGGTGGATTCATTGTAAATGCTGGTCAATTTGCAGTAGATACTTTTAGTTCTGCAGATGCTGGTTTTACAGGCGGTGGCAGCAGCGGTGGGAAGAAATAATTTAAGAATATAAGCGCATTAAGCGCTTTTTTATTGTGTGGGAAAAAGTATGCTTAAAACAGTAAAAGGCGCAAAAGGCGGTAGCAAAAACCAAAGACAACCAAAAGTTGCAAATGATACAACCGCTTCAAAAACCTATGCACGTTTACAATATGGCATGAGTGAGGGCGAAGTTGAGGGCTTAGCAAATGGCTTTAAGTCAATCTTCCTTGATGACACACCAGTTGAAAACGATAGTGGTGCAAGAAACTTTCAAGATGTCATTCTAGATTTTCGCTCAGGTACCAATGATCAGGCATACATGGAAGGTTTTGAAAGCATTGCTTCTGAAACTGCTGTTGGTGTTGAACTTAAAAGTGATACGCCTTGGGTTAAAGGGATTACCAATCTTAATCTCGATGCCGTGATTGTAAGAGTGCGCTTTGGGGCTTTAAAACAGCAAGATCCAAGTAATGGCGATGTCTCAGGTATTGTTATTGATTATTTGATTGAAGTGCAGACTGATGGGGGATCATGGGAGTTAATGCTTGATACTCAAATGTCAGGAAAAACTTCAGCAAATTATGAACGTACCCATCGTATAGGCTTACCAAAAGCCAATAATAATTGGTTGATTCGCGTCTCACGTAAAACACCAAATTCAAGCTCTGAATATGTCAGCGATAAGATGTATATTCAAGCCATTACTGAAGTTGTCGATCTTAAGCTGGCCTACCCAAATACTGCATTGATTGGCGTGCAATATGATGCTGAAACATTCTCAAATATTGCCAAAATTGCTGTTGATCTAAAGGGTGTAAAGATCAAAGTACCAAGCAACTATGATCCAGTAAGTCGAAGCTACATCGGGATATGGGATGGTCTATTTAAGCGTAGTTATAGCAATAATCCAGCTTGGATTTACTATGATTTATGTACCAATAAGCGATATGCACTTGGCAACCGTTTAACCGAGCAAATGATTGATAAATGGTCGTTGTATCGTTTAGCACAATATTGTGATCAGCTGGTACCCAATGGCAAAGGTGGTCAAGAGCCACGGTTCACTTGTAATGTGTATATTCAAAGTGCCGAATCTGCTTTCGATATTTTAAGCAAACTTGCAGGTTTATTTCGTGCTATCAGTTATTGGGATGGTGCATCGATCGTATGTGAGGCTGATTTACCTCAAGATGCTATTTTTACATATACATCTGCCAATATTATTGATGGCGTTCTTGGTATTAATTACACCGGTACGCGTGCACGTGATCGGCATAATGCAGTCAAAGTTGCTTGGGATAATCCGCAAAATCGCTATAAGACTGAATATGTTTTTGTGCGTGATGAAAAATCAATTGCAGAGGCTAAAGCAGTACGCTTATTAGAACTAGAGGCATGGGGCTGTACATCAGAAGGACAAGCACAACGTACTGGCCAATGGGCTTTAAAAACAGAACAACTTGAAACTCGAACTGTCACATTTAAAGTTGGGTTAGATGGCTATATTCCCTTACCTGGTAAAGTGATTGAACTTGCTGATGAGTTGTTAGCTGGTCGTGCAAATGGGGGGCGTATTTCTTCAGTTAGTGCTGATTTAAAACAAATCACCTTAGATCGTGATGATGTTGTATGCCGAGCTGGTGACCGTCTAGTTGTTAATGGCGAGAATGGAAAGGCACAAGCACGAGTTGTATCAAGCATTACTGGTCGAGTTGTTACTGTAGTATCAGCATTTGATAGTGTTGCCCCACAAAATGTATGGGTGATTGATGCACAAGATTTAGCGACGATGAAATTTCGTGTAGTCTCGATCTCACAAGATGAACCACACCAATTTACCATTACTGCATTACAACATGCTGATTCTAAATTTAATGCCATTGATCATGGTGCATTTATTGATGATCGCCCGATCTCAATCATTAATCCTACAACTCAAGATCCTGTTGAATCAGTCAGCATTTCCAGTGAGCAAATGGTTCAGCAAGGAATGTCTGTTGAAACCATGGTGATCAGTTGGCCACAAGCCAAAGGTGCAACTAAGTATCAAGTTGAATGGCGTAAAGATAATGGTACCTGGTTAAAGCTACCAATAACTGGAAATAATTCGGCAGAGATAGCTGGTATCTACGCAGGTAAATATGAAGCGCGAGTTGTTGCGATTAGTGCTTTTGATATTTCATCTCTACCAACCTATTCAATTTTGACTGAATTAAAAGGAAAGCAGGGCAAACCACCTAAAGTGGCGTTTATCCAAGCAACTGGTATTTTATTTGGTATGAAACTGGATTGGAGTTATCCAGCAAATGCTTTGGATACTGCTTATGTAGAGATTCAAGTCTCACCAGATGGTAAATCTAACATTGCTACATTAGGTTCTTTTGCTTATCCAACCTCAACCACAGTAATCCAAGGACTACAGCCAAATCTAACTCAATTCTATCAAGCACGTTTGATCGATAGAATCGGGAATGTTGGTGACTGGTCCGACTGGACAAATAGTACAACAACAACTGATGCGAAAGATGTACTTGAATTACTTGATGGCCAGATTACAGATAGTCAGCTAAATCAAGATTTGATTAGTCGCATTGAAGTGGGTTCAGAGGCAAAAGACTTAGTTGTAGAAGTAAATAAAATTGCAACTGCTACTTCTTTACAAGTCGATAAGTTAACGAACGAGCTTACAGCAGAAACAGCACAACGGAGAGATGATAACAAAGCATTGAATGATGCTTTAACTCAGGAAACAGTACAGCGTAGAGAGGGTATCAAAGCACTCAATGATGGTTTAACTCAGGAAATTACACGAAGTAAAGATGCTGATAAGTCACAGATTGAGACGCTGGACAACTACAAAGCTTCAATAGATGGTTCACTATCTAATGTCCAAACTAGTATCAGTACGATTGCAACGGCAACTGAAGCTAACACTTCCAAGCTGACTGCATTAGATTCAGCGATTGATGGTAAAGCTGATGCGTCGGTAGTACAAAATCTAAAAAATGATGTAGTGGCTATAGGAGATCAAGTTAATACTCAAAGTAGTATTATCACTGGATTACAAAATACTGTAGTGAATAAGGCTGATGCATCAATAGTACAAAATCTAAAAAATGATGTAGTGACTATTGGAGATCAGGTTAATTCACAAAGTAATATCCTCACTGGTTTACAAAATACTTTAGCAGGTAAGGCCGATGCTTCTGCTTTAACAGCGCTTGACTCTAAAGTAGCAACCATTGATGGCAAAGTTACATCACAAGGGCAAGCGATTACCGCTCTTGAAAACTCGATTGCTGGCAAGGCTGATGCTTCTGCTGTCAATCAGTTGAAGACTACAGTTGAGCAACAGGGCAATACTATTTCATCACAAGGTCAAGCAATCACAAAGGTTGAGGCTAAAGTTGACAATATCGCTATAGGTTCTGAGAATTTGATTGATGAGGCTGGGGTTTGGTCTACAGGTCTCGCTACTGGTGGAGATGTAGCGACCCTATCCTCAGATTTAAGTGTCTTGTATGTCTGGTCTGGTGGTACATCTAATTATGTTACAGGTATGTTGGCTGGAGATAAGATCGAGAGAGTTGATGAAAATTGCAACACTGATGATGATGTAATTTTCTCTGTTGAGATTTTGATCGAGAGCGGTAGTGTACCTAACCCACCGCTATTGTATTGGAAAGATTCTATGAACTATCTTCCACTGCAATTAGCTAAGGGGCAGGTACAAAGGTATGATATTTGGCAAAGATACTACCACACAAGAAAGTATGTTAAAGGGGGGCTTGCTCCACACTTTAGCTTCCCATACCAAGGTGTTTACCGATTCCGAAGACCTATCATCGAACGTGGCAACATCCCAACAGCTTGGAACGTTTCTGATACCGATTTTGCTACTGCAAGAGCTGTTCAAACATTGGATGCTAAAGTTACGACAATCGGTGACAAGACAAATGCTAACGCAGAGGCAATCACTGATTTAAGAACTTCTGTAAGCAACAAAGCTGATTCTTCTGCATTGAACTCTTTGAAGTCAACTGTTGAACAGCAGGGTAATACGCTTACTTCACAAGGTCAGGCTATAACCTCTGTTTCAGCCCAAGCTGGTGAGACAGCAAATAAGGTTGGTCTCACAAGAAATTGGTCTATTTTTACCTTCAGGAATGGTGACAGCCAACATGAAAAACGTGGGTTGTATAACGCTCTTGGGGAATGGACTCAAAGTATTGGTCGCGGACTTAACTTGTATGAGTTTAATAGACTTGGTGATCTAGTTAATTATACAAACTTTGACACTTATGGTGACTTGTGGGTTGCTTCAAATAACTTTGTTTCAGCTGTTGGTAACATCCCATACGGTAACTTCTTTGCTATTGCTGGATGTGACAATGTAGGTAACGTTGGGTGGGACGAGGATCAACGAGTCGTAAACCTAAGGAATGTGCTTATTAACTGTGGTTTCAGGTTGGAAGACCTTAGAAACTGGACAGGTAATAGAATGCCAATTGCCATCACAAGAAGAAGTGCAACTGTTGGAAGTCCTGTCTATGTGTTGTTTGATTCACCACATAATATGGATTGGTTCTCGCACAGTTTCACTCTTGTTGATGGTACACCTATTGGCTTTGGTACGAACACACAAGATCGTCAAAACACTTTTGCCAATGCTACAGCTATTTCTAAGTTAGATGCTACTGTGGTTCAACATGGTCAGGACATCTCTGCACAAGCTCAATCCATTACAGGACTTCAAAGTTCTATTGCTGGAAAAGCTGATGTAAATGCACTGAATCAGTTAGAGACAAGGGTTAATCAACAAGGGAATACAATCACAGCCCAAGGTACCGCATTGACTCAGGTTGAAGCGAAATCTGATATGGCTCTGAATGGTAAAAAGACTATTGTTGATTTATCTGGACTTAATCCAAACCTTTACTACCCTATCTTTATGAACATCAACTCTATTGGTATTGCTGAAATAGAGATTGTAATGAACCTTGGAACAGAACAAGCACCTTGGTCGAGTCATGGTGGTGGCTCATTCGCTATGAGTTTGAGGTGGACAACTAAAGGCAGTGGTTGGGGCGCTCAAGAGATTGATCGCCAAATTATTAACTCTAATTGGTTATGGACACAATCACAACAAGCTCCTTTCCAAGATATCAGTCAACAGATCGAATCTTCAAGGGAGTATGTTTACCTAAGAGGTGGTACGAAATATCACTTCACATGCAATCAGTATGTAAATGGTGCACCTTTTTACGAGGGTTCTGGTGGTGTTGGTTATGTGCCGTCATTGGTTCCAGTGTCTATAAGTGCAAAACTAGGTGTGACTGCTTTAGCTACACAGACATTGGATGCTAAGGTTACAGAAGTTAATGGTAGGGTTGAAGCTCAGGCTGGTATCTTGAGTCAAGTTCAAACCACAGCTGGTAATGCAGCTGGAAATATCTTACTTGACTCTAACAAAGTTACGGAGAAGCCAGTTGGCTCTAATCCATATCCATTTTGGGCGAGAGAGACATCAAAGCCTTTAGTTGCTGGTAAGTGGTATACGCTGGTGTATGAGGCAGAGTTTCAATCTGGTGGAGCTGGAAGTGAGTTTAGACCTTACATCCATGGGGCAATAAACTTTGAGGGAACAAACCAATCTTTTGGAAGACAAGTAAGGGTTGCTAGGCTCAACAACAGTTATTTTCCTACAGGTACAGTTGGTAACATTAGTTTCTATATCACAGGTGGTCAACCTGACCAAAACAACTCTTATGCGAAAGTGTATTGGGCTTGTTTATATGAGGATACCGTTGCACAACCAGTATTACAGTGGCAACCAAACAACTTTGAGACAACTGCTTTAGTACAGCAATCCCTTAACTCAATTAACGGTATCAAGGCCCAATACACTGTGAAAACAGATGTGAATGGTTATGTTGCTGGTATTGGATTGATTAACGAGGGTTCAGGAAAGAGTCTGTTTATTATTCGTGCTGATCAATTTGCAATTGCGGCACCAGCATCGGTAGGAAATGAAACCAAGTATGCTTTTAATTACCAAGCAGGACCAGTGACTTTACCAAATGGGACAGTCGTTCCTGCTGGGCTTTATCTTGATAACGCTAACATTGGTTATATTTCAGCAACTAAGATTCATGCTGAAAGTTTGAGTGCTGTTAGTGCTAATTTAGGAACTTTTACAAGTTCAAATAGTAACGGCACAACAACAATTACGGGCTCATATATTGAGGTTAAAGATAATCAAAACCGCATAAGGGTCAAAATAGGAGTTTGGTAATGCCAACAGGTATTTTGTTGCAAGATGAACAAGGGAGAGTGTCATTCGATGGCACTCAAAGAATACCAAAAGTCTTAGTGGAAGTTACTATTAATGCCGGTGATGTGACAAAAACTGTTTCCTTACCAAGGGCCTTGAAAGGTCAGTTGTATTACTACTATATACCTTTGGAATCCAATGATACTGAACCATATTACGATCCAATGAGCTATAACTATACGGTTACCGTGAACGGGACTCAGTTGAAAGTTGACTATATACCTTATGCGGCATGGTCTACTGCACCTAAGTCATTCAAGGTATTAGTTGGAGAATATTAATGGCATCGTATTTGGAGCTTAATAATGATATTACCCAAGTGATTGATGATTCATTTTTTAATTTAGCATTTATACGTAAAGAGCGGCATTATTTCATTAAGACATCAGGACCAGGTATTTATGGGTGGATGGGTTATGACATAGATGTTTCAGGTATTGATAACCCTGTTGTAGCATTTAGTTCAGTATGCGGCTGTTGTTATTATAATATGACTGCTACTACCATTCGTGTTATGGCTACAGGAGCAAACCAACAGAACATTCCTAACGCACGTGATAAACTTAATAATGAAGCTAACTACGTAGATATCTATATATTTGGTAGACCATTAGATAACACTCCAAACATTGGTTTTAAAGCTTGGGATGCAAATGGCAAATTGGTATTTGATGCAAATCATAGATATATGCAACCGCAGCAGATGTATCAGGAAACGGGTAACTATACTCCTATTACTCAAGGCGGTAAGTACGTAAATAGTAAGACTATCTCTTTGCCTCCAGGACGAAAGTATGCAGCATACCCGTTAAACAGAATTTACTATGTCAGCGCTGAATGGTTAAGTAATGGTTGGGAGAGCTGGTATCAAGGAGATGTTTATTCATCAGTTGCCGCTATAGAAGCCGGTACTGTATGGCTCACCTCAGGTAAAATTGATCAAGTTGAAGATATCTCTGGCGTATCAATTGGAGTATGTAGACATCACTATATGTTCCTAGACGTAACAAATTACTAAACATCAAAAACCTAAGGCACCCAATCGGGTGCTTTTTTATTGCCAAAAATTAGGGGAAATATATTGAACGATCCAATTTCAATCAAAGGCCTACCATGGCTTTTTAAAATTGTTGCAGCTGTTATTGGGGCTATTTTTGCACTTACTTTAAGTGGAGATATAGACACTCAAGGCCGCATCAAAATCACCATGGGCGTCATTATGAAGTTCACTTTTAGCGTGGCCATTAGTTTGTATGGTGGCTCAGCTTTTATTGAATACTATGACTTAGCCCATTACACACATATGGCCCAAGGTTTTGTGATGTTGATTTTTGCCATTTTTGGAATGCTTTGTATAGGTATTGCTTATCAATCCGTACAGCTTCTAAAAGGTAAATCATTTAATGAAATCATCACAGAGATTAAAGAAGCATTTGGAGCGATATTTAAATGAATTTTGAGAAAGCATTTGCTCGATTAATTGGCCATGAAGGTGGCTACTCAAATGATCGTAATGATCCTGGTAACTGGACAGGTGGAAAAGTTGGGAAGGGAGTTCTGAAAGGAACTAAATATGGTATTGCTGCCAACACCTACCCGAATTTAGACATCAAAAACTTAACACTCGAACAAGCCAAAGCAATTTATAAAAAGGATTGGTGGGACAAACTTGGCGCTGAACAACTCCATCCTGCGATTGTTTATCAATTATGGGATTTCGCCGTGAATGCTGGGAAAAGTCGAGCCGTTAAAGAATTACAACAAGTCACTGGTGTGATTGATGACGGTATTTTAGGTGCAAAAACGATTGCTGCGGTTAAAGCATTATCTGTGACTGATGTTTTGATTTTATTAACTGCTGAGCGTTTGCGATTCTATACATCGTTAACCACTTGGGGAACTTATGGCAAAGGCTGGACGAACCGAGTTGCAGATAACTTAAAATACGCAGTGCCAGATATGAAGAATGGTAATTAACGACATGAAATTAGTCGTCAAACTTAGTTTTACTGAATTTATTAATAGGTACTAGAAAGCATCCAAACAGGGTGCTTTTTTATTACCAATTTCACCCTAAGGCAGTCCGATGACTGTCTTTTTTTATGTCTAAAGAAAAGGAAACACAATGAAAAAGAGTTTAGCTTTTTTAACTGGTATTTGTTTAGCCCTGAGTTCAGGTTTTACAAGTGCCGTAACGCTTAATGGTTGGGCATTAACAAATCCAGTTGCGTTAGATGCATCTGGTTTAGTTAATGGTTCTAAAAATGTTGCTGATCTAGCTAAGAAATCTCATGCTCTGATTGCGCCTGTTGCAAAAGATGTGAGTAAGGTATTAGTTCGAGGTGCTGGCGGCTTAGCACTTTCAGTAGCAGTAGAGGAGTTGTTGGGTGCTGTAGATTGGATAATGGATCCAGCGAATAATGAAATTATATATTCAAAAACACATGACGCATCCAAGCCGCCAACTGTATGTCAAAATTATTTTAAGGCTACATCCGCCACACCTTATGTAGTGGCTTATGGGTGTAGTATTCCTCAAGTTGCAGCAAATTATTGTAAAGAGCGATTATCAAAGCCGAATGTTCATGGATGTAGTATCTCAAATATCACTAGTGAATCTTTTTTTGTTGAAACCTCTTGTATAAAGTGGGATGGTTCTTGCTATGGCATTGATAGCACCATCGTGCCTGAGTACCGTGTTAACCCATATTATGATCCTAAAGAAACCCTCCCACTAGATACAGTTTCCCAAAAGATTATTAGCAACGCACAATCTGGCAATACTGATGCACAAGCAGTTACAGTTGCAGCAGCTCAAGATATCTTAAATGAAGCTGAGAATGATGCAGAGAAAGCTAAACCGATTGTTCAGCAGTTAGAAGCGAATGCTATAGTTGCGGGCATTGCTCCTCATCCTAATAATATTTCGCATGATCGTGAGGATGAGATTCGTAATATGAAGCCAAATGATCCATGTGATGAAATTTCACAAGCGATCAAGGATTTGGAAGAAACAGTTACTTGGCGTAAAAGTGACTTAAATCCTAATGAAAAAGGTACTAAAAAATACGTGGGACATCAAAAGCGAATTAAAATTCTTAATGACAAAAAAGATGACTTAAAACGAGCTTATACAGTTTGGTGTGAAGGTAATTAAAGGGGATTACACAATGGAATTAATAGATACTTCAATCAGTTATCTTTCAGGATTTTTAAATGGTCTTGCAGAAATCGATGGTGATATTAGAGAGAAAAATCTGAATATCTTTGATGTTGATAATGATCCATCATTAACATTAGAAGACAACTTTTTTAAACACTATGATAATTATGTTGGATTAGATTTCACATACGAAAAAATTAAGTACTCTAATATTGAAACATTAATTCAAGACTATTTATTAACTAAGCCATTAGGCATGACAATTGATACAGCAGATCGTAAAAAGTATCTCGCTTTTCGAATCATGGACTATCTTGAGTGGTGCTTTAGTGATGATGTTGTGGTAAGAGAACTGGATGTTTATTTTGCTAAACTGACACTTCCAAGTGGTGTATTTGTAAGGTTTTTCATCATTCCTTTTAACAATAAATCGCTCTATTTCCTTATTGAGGAAAAAGTAACTCTAGAATAATTTTATTTTCTAATTGACCGTCGAAAGGCGGTTTTTTATACCCAAAACAAAACCCCCGACAGTTTGCGGTGTCGGGGGTTTTGTTTATCAGCAATGCGCCGTTAGGCGCTTTTTTTACGCCTAAGGAAAAGTCATGGCTGAACAACGTAGCACACTCATTATTGAAATTAGCTCAGAACAAGCAGCACGTAATGCACGTGCTTTAGATCGAGAGCTACAAAGTATCGAACGCACTGGTAATTACGCAACTACTTCAATGAACTCTATGTCAGTGGCAGCAAGGCAGTTGGCAGGGTATTTGGCAGGTGTTGTGACTGTTGGTACTGCGATATCTAAGATGGATATGTACACAGGTCTACAAAATAGACTGAAGCTTGTGACTGCAAATCAGAATGAGCTTAATCAGGCGATGAAAGATACTTTTGCTATTGCGCAAAACACTGCTCAAGCGTGGGATTCAACAGCTCAGGTATATCAAAGATTTGCTCAAAATGCGAAATCCCTTGGAATTAATTTAAAGGATGCAGCAACACTCACAGAGACAGTTTCAAAAGCAATCTCAATTAGCGGTGGAACAGCAGCATCAGCAGAAGCTGCATTGGTGCAATTTGGACAAGCCCTTAGCTCAGGAATCTTAAGGGGTGAGGAATATAATTCTATCGCAGAACAGGCAGGTGGATTAAGAGATGCAATTGCGAAAGGGTTAAATATTTCTGTTGGTGATTTGAGAAATTGGGCTAATGAAGGAAAGCTCACAACTGATGTGGTCATCAAGGCTTTAAAGAACGCAAAAGTTTCTGTTGATGACTTATTTGGGAAAACTGATTTTTCAATTGGTCAAGGGTTTGTTCAACTTGGCAATGCTGTAGCTAACTATGCTGGTGAGCTTGGTAAGTCAACAGGTATATCTAAAACGATGCAAGAATCATTAAAAAGCCTTGCTGATAATTTAAACACAGTAACAAACATTGCCATGATTGGTGGGGCGTATTGGCTTGGTACTTATATTCCAGCACTTTATACAAGCACAATGGCAGGCTATGGAAAAATTAAGCAACTTACTGAACAGACATCCATTCAGTATGCTGCTATACAAGCAGAGCGGGTAGCAGCAGCTCAAGAGTTGGCTAGTGCAGAGGCTCGAGTAGTTTCAACACAGGCAACTTTGGCGGCAATTGCAGCTGAAAAAGCATTAGAGGTACAAAGATTAAAAGAGCAAATCAATAGTATTGGTCGGACTGCATCAATAACACGAATGGCTGAGCTTAGAAGAGTTGAGACTCAAGTTACTGCTGAATTAACAGTTGCTCAAAATGCTTTGGCCGCTTCTCAAAGCCGAGTTAATGCAGCCCAAAACTTATCAATGGGTGTTGGCCGTGGTTTGCTTGGTGTACTGGGTGGACCAGTAGGATTAGGTTTAACTGTTGCGGCTGTTGCTGGTTCATATCTAATGCTCAAAGATAGTACCAAAGATACAACTGCCACGCTTAATTTACAAAAGGGCACTGTAAGTGAGTTGGTTGAAGAATATTCAAAGTTGGATGAGCTTCAAAAACGCACAACAATGCGAGAGCTCGAAAAGCAAGTTAAAAGCTTGGCCACGAGTTATACAGTTGCTTATTCAGATTTGAGCGCAATGATTGGATGGCTTGAAGAGTCAGGCTCAGTGTCAGAATCTACAGCAAGAGAAATCAATAAGCTTTTCAAAGAATACAATAAGGGCAAAATAAGTTCATCTGAATTTGCAACAGCAGTAAATAACTTATCAGGAGTTCAGAAAAAGCATAAAGTTGAAATCGATGAGTTGACTACGGCCCATGCAAAAGCTGATGCAGAATATAAAAAGGTTAAAACTGCTCAACAAGCATTAACCAATCAAACTTCATCTGCAATAAAGGCAAACAAGGACGAAACAGACTCTATCAATCTTAAGAAAAAAGCTCTTGAAGAGTCAAAAAAAGCTTATGACAGTTATAAGTCAGGTGCTTTTGATGATATTAAAGAAATGGCAGCAAGGGCTAAATTGCAAAGTATGGGGCAGTCAGATGCTTTAATTGAGCAAAATTTGAAGGTTTTAAAAGCATTAAATTTTGATCCACTTAAAACTAAGACTCCTTACGCACAGGAAATGTTTAAGGTTGCTGATATTTCCGCAAAAATGAAGGAAAAAGAGGATTTAATTACCCAAGCGAAAAAAGATCAGACTAAAGAGCTTGAGAGACAGCTTAAAGTCTTACAGGTCAACGAAAAAGTTAAGTCTAATGCTGCTAAATATGGCTTTGAAAATATTGAGTCAAAATACGGTATTTTGCCAGGGCTGCTTTCAGGCATTCATATGCAGGAATCACGAGGTAATGCTAATGCCATTGGTCCTATGACTAAATATGGTACTGCAAAAGGTGGATTTCAATTTCTTGATGATACCGCTAAGCGTTTCAAACTGACTGGAAGCGATGTATTTGACTTAGGTAAATCAGCAGAGGCAGCAGCTAAATACCTTCAAATTCTCTATAAAAAATTTGGCTCGTGGGATATGGCAATATCTGCTTATCATGCAGGCGAAGGGAACGTAGAGAAAGGTACTAAAATTGGACCAGTAAACCGTCAATATGTTCAAAATGTAAAAGGCTATATTGCAGGAACAAATGGTTTTGATGGCTCAACTAAAGACTTTGATACTTCTGTCAATGATTTGGTTAAGTTCTTGCAAGTTAAGCAAGATTTAGAACTGCAATATTCAAGTGGTGAGATTCAACGCAGAACAGAACATGAGAAGAAATTAGTAGATATTCAATCTCATTTTTCAGGTGATACATACACAAAACTTGAGCGTCAAGAGAATGAACGATTTGCAAATGAAAATCGACTTGCTGAACTCCAATTTGACTTAAATGTGCGGGGTTGGAACTGGACAAATGAGCAACGAATTCAAAATGAAATCGACACTCAAAAAGTAATTATTTCTTTAAACAAAGAATATTCTGATACTCAAAAACAGATTGCTAAAGAGGAGGTTGATGAAAAATTTGCGTATGAACTTGAAAAGTCAAAACTTGCTAAAAATCAGCGCTTACTTCAAGCAACTGAATTTTACATGTCAGAGCTTCAACTAGCTAAGGCTAGATATGACATAGAAAAAAAGCTTATTGCTCAGAGCAATGAAGACCCAAAAGAAAAAGCTTTTAAATCGCAGATGCTTGAACTTCAAAATCAAGTTGAAATGAATCGGCGTTTAAAAGATACCTCTATGGGATGGGATTTTGTTCAATCCCAAATGAATGGATCTAATGGACGTTTTCAAGTTAGCCAAGATAGATTCAGCAGAATGGGCGCATCACAAAATCTATTTGATACACAGATTGCAGATGTTGAAAACCAAGAGCAAGAGCCAGGCGCTGATTTACAAAAACTAGCTGAGGTTCGTGAACAAATTTGGGCTGCGCATAATCAACGGATGATCGATATTGAAAATCAGTATCAAAAGGATTCAATGAATCTACAGTTAACCCAAGCTCAGCAATTGACCGGTTCATTTGCAAATATGTTTAAAGGTATTCTTGGTGAAAGCTCAGGTGCTTATAAAACAATGTTTGCAATGCAGCAGGGTTTTGCGCTTACTCAAGCTGGTATGAATTTATGGTCGTCTGTTTCAGATGCTTATGCTAAAGAACCAGGTACTGTATGGCAGAAAGTGGCAGCAGGCGCTAAGGCAGCCTTGGATCAAGGAACATTTTTAGCAATGATCCAAGCAATTACACCTCAAGGTTTTGCAACTGGTGGCCCCATCACAGGCAAAGGCACTGGAACAAGTGATGATATTCCAATCATGGCATCCAATGGCGAGTTTATGATGCGTCAGTATGCTGCCTCTAAAATTGGTCTAGTCGCTTTAAATTATATGAATCAGACTGGGGAAATTCCATTTCAAAGTGAATATCTTGCTATGAAATCGCAGTTTTTAGGATCTACTTTACCAGATTCCAGTACTCAAAAATTTAAAGATGGTGGTTTAGTTGGTGTTACTCGAATGAGTAATGAGGATGCTGATAGAAGGCGATTCAATTCTATTCCAAAGAACTCATCTCAGGGTGAAGGCAGTGGAGATATTAAAATTGAAGTCAACATCACTGACTCAGGCGTTAATACTTCAGGTGGTAATACTCAGGATCAGAGACAGTTCGCTCAAGTTGTTGGTAATGCTGTGAGAGCTGTAATTATTCAAGAGAAGCGTCAAGGAGGTTTGTTGTCAAAATAAGAAAAGCCACTTCGGTGGCTTTTTTCTGTTTTAATTGATATTTTATGAGCACTTTGAGGAGTGCTTTAGAATGAAAAAATTATTATTGATATGCTTTTTTTTGACGGTATCAGGTCTATCTTTTGCTGGGAAACAAATTGATCTTGCTAACTTTCAAAAAACAATAACTAAAAATCCAAAAATTAATATTAATTGCCAAATAGATAATTTTTCCCTTATGAGTACAGATCGAGACTTTAGCTCAAAACTACAATCAACATTAAACACGTTTGGTTCAATGCGAATACAAGATTTCGATAAAGGCGATTGCGTTCAATTATCTAATTTTCAGGATAATATATTTACTACTTATATTTGGCAGAATCAAAATAGTATATTTGATACTAAAGTTGACTTATTTATAGCTTACAACCTAAAAAGTAAGGATTTACTAGGTGTAATTATCGATCAAAATAAAAATGCTTATGTATTGGGAGATAATAAGGGTGAGCTGAAACAAGCAATAAAATCCAATCCAATATATAAGAATAATCTATATGGCGTTAATTTAGACTCATCACTGAACTTTTCGAATTTCTCTCAGATTAATAGTGAAGATAGACTAAAAAGAATGTCAAGCACTGAATCATTTGTTTATAATGTACAAAATGCTGCAATAGATGATAAAGAATGCAATATAGATAATTTTAAATTACTAGAGACAGATAGTAAATTCAAAGCAAAAATGTCAATGCACTTAAGCGAATTTGGAGGATTAAGGATAAATGATTTTGATATGGGAGAGTGTTTAAATTCCAAATCTGTCACAAATGGTTTATTAATTACAAAGTTTTGGCAAAAAAATAAAGATTTTTATAATAACAATTTATCCTTATATGTCGCCTATAATGTATACGAAAATTTAGCCCTATTGGTCATTGTTGATGATGATGAAAAATCATATTTATTAGGTGATAATATTCAAACTTTAAAAAATAGTTTATCTAATAATGAAAACTTAAAAGATGACTATAAATTATCTTACGATTATTCAAAATTAAATTTTAATGATTTTAAGAAAAAAATAGATTCTCAAAAGATCAGAGATAAAGAGGTTGAGAAGATACTCAATCCTGATTGGGTATATAGTTGTAAAAAAGATAGATTTACCAATGATAAAAGTTGCTATCTATTTAAGAAAGATTTGTCATTGATTTACTTGAATGGTGTGTTTGGCGTGGTGGTGGGAGGGAACCACTTTCCAAGTTCTACTGGTAGCTTGAAAATTGATAAAAATGCAACTTTAAACGCAAAAGAGGGTAAATTCTTTTCTAATACATTAAGTATTATTAATCAATTAAAGAATGGAAAAGTTGCTTACACTAGGTATAAAAAATGGCCTTATGAATACAATGTTGATAATGAAGTGGAACTCGAAGGCTTTAAGAAAAGCTTTGATGAAATGATAGCTGCTTACAAGAAACTTTAAGAACCTAGAAGTTAAAAAACCCTCCTAAGAGGGTTTCTTTAATTCAATTATTTAAAGTTATGTTATTGAACTGGGTATTTCTATTTGACTATTCATCAATTAATAGTTAATTATAGGTAACCTTTTTATTTGGGATAATTACTGTTGAAATCAGTATGTTATAGCTCATGAATAATAAAACTATAGATTTTAAACCCTTAAAAATTGTTGCAACTCCTGGTCATATAAAAACTTTGGCAGAAGCATCAGCAGTTAAAGCGTTATGTGAACTAATTTGGAACGGTTTTGATGCTTCATCTCAAGTTGTCTCAGTGAAATTCAATATAAATGCTATTGATGGACTTGAGACAATCACTGTTGAGGATCAAGGGGAGGGAATTCCCTTTAAAGATGCGCAAACTTTCTTTGGGGAGATCGGGGATTCATGGAAAAAAATTAAAAAAGAAAACTACCATCATCCTTTGCATGGGCAAAATGGAAAGGGACGCTTCAAAGCATTTTGTTTGGGAGCAGATATTGAGTGGAAAACTACATTTGAAGATAAGAATTTATTTAGTACTTTTTCAATTATAGGAAACCACAATCATATCGAAGAATTTAAAACAAGCTCACTAGAGAGTAGCATTAAAGGTCAAAAGGGTACCAAAGTAATCATATCAAACTTGTATAAAAAGGCTGATGAATTACGCAAGGATAAAACAATTAATGAAATTACAAAGAGTTTTGCAGTATTTCTTACAGAGTACCCAAACTTACAACTAAATTTTAACGGTCATAAGATAGACCCTAAAAGCGTTCAAATTTGTTCAAAAGACTACGATTTAACAGAGGACTGTCTTGAGATAACATCTCATCCTGTTAAATTAACTATTATTGAATGGAATATAGAAACAGAAAGAGTAATAAATTTGTGTTCAGCTAAAGGAATTTCTTTAAATGAATATGAACCTAAAAACAGAATCAAGGCAAAAGGTTTTAATTTTACAGCATATTTAAAAAGTGAATATTTTCAAGAGCTAGAAAATCAAGGTGCTTTAGCATTAGGAGTTTTCGAACCATCTGTAGGCAGAATAGTTGATATTTCTATACAGACTATTCAAGAGCACTTTAGAAAGAGGATTGCTGAAAAATATAGTGGTATTGTTCAGGAGTGGAAAGATCAAAATATTTATCCTTATGATGATAAATTCAATAGGAATTCAGTTGAAAAAGCTGAGCAAGAAGTATTCGATATTCTTGCCGCAAATGTACAAACTTTTTTACCTAATTTTGATAAAACCGAAAAAACTTCTAAGAAATTTATGTTTAAATTAATTGCTCAAGCTATTACTGAAAATCCTGAATCTGTTCAAAAAATTATTACAGAAGTATTGGAATTAAAGAAAGAGGATCAAGATAAGTTGGCTAATTTACTAGATAATACTGAACTTTCTTCAATTATCTCATCAGCAACAATCGTGGCTAATAGATTAAACTTTCTCAATGAGTTGGAAAATCTTTTATTTGGCGAAAAGACTAAAAAAGTATTTACTGAAAGAGATCAACTGCACAAAATTCTTGAAAATGAAGCTTGGATTTTTGATGAAAATTTCACCTTATCTCAATCTGAAGAGCGCTTACAAGAGGTATTAAAAAAGCATATCTCTAAACTTGGTAACCGTGAAGATCCTGTTGAAAGCATTGATCCAGTTTATCTATCTGATGGGAGAACGGGTCGTATTGATTTGATGTTAAGCAAAGTTAATCAAACTCGACATGGTGAATTTGATTATTTGATTGTTGAATTAAAAAGACCATCTAAGAAAATTGATGATGATGTAATTGTGCAAATTAAAAAGTATGCAGCGGCTGTAGCTAATGATGAGCGATTCCACGAAGTCCCAGCCAAGTGGACTTTTTTGGCAATCTCAAATGAACTGGATGATTATGCTAAAGATGAAGCCAATCAAAGAAACAAGCCTAAAGGATTAATTCATGATTCTGCTCAGCACAATATCACAGTTTGGGTTAAAACATGGTCGGAACTTATTACAAATGCAAGAGCTAAACTACAATTTATTAACGAGCATTTACAGTATGAAGTTACACAAGAAAGTTCTCAAAAATATTTAAAGGAAGTGCATGAAAAGTACATTCCTAAAGTTTAACAATGATTGCAATTTATGATTTTAATATTCCTTGTAAAAAAGCACCCTAGGGTGCTTTTTATTCATGCATTTGTCGTGGGCGAATTACGAGTTGCTTAATCATTTCTTGCAATTGATTTATTTGCCCTTTTTGCTCATGCAATAATATTGTTAATACTTCAATGTTTTCTGAATCACCTTTTATTTGTTTGAAACTCTCTTCCAATCTTGCAACCATCTCCGCACTTTGAGAGCGGTTATTGTGTTCAGCAGCTTCTTCTATTTGTTTTTTTAGTTCAGGCGGGACACGTAATCTAACGATTGTATGGTCGCTTTGATTGCTCATAATTACCTCATGCCACAAAAAGTGGCAAAATGTTGTTTTGATCTATTTACAATACCACAAAGTGTGGCTATAGTTATTAAACGCCACAAAGTGTGGCATTAATTGGAGGTCTAGATGAAAGATCAAATTGTTTATGTCAAAGGACGTTTAGAAGGCGAACTGCATAAAGAACTGAAGGGAATAGCTGACTCTGAAAAACGCTCAATTGTGTTTCTCTTAAATGAAGCAGTTAAATTATTAATCGAAAACAGAAAGAGTGCGAAAGCATGAAATCAACAGACAACAAAAAAGCCCGTGACTTTGGCGAGCAGGGCTTGATTGATTGTCAACATTAAGGAATTAAATATGACTTCAATGAGTTTACAGCAAATAACCGTACCTTTCCACAATGCTGAATTATTTTTAGTTGAGCATCATGGGCAACCATATACACCAATGAAACCTATTGTTGAGGGTATGGGGTTAGCGTGGCAAACCCAACATCGCAAACTAACACAAGGGTATAACCAAAATGGTGATACCCCTACTAGATGGGGTGTTTCGATTATCGAAATACCTACTTTAAGTGGTATTCAAGAGATGCTTTGCATACCATTAAGAAAACTTTTCGGCTGGCTTATGACAATCAGTCCAAACAAAGTAAAACCTGAACTTCGAGATACTGTCATTAAGTATCAAGAAGAATGTGATGATGTACTTTGGGATTACTGGACAAAAGGGCATGCAATTAATCAACGTGCAGTCATTACACCAGAACAGCAAGCTTTGCTTCATGAAATTGTAGATCGCCGATCTAAGGGTGAGCGAAAAGCGTATGCTGAAATGTGGTCACGCCACAATCGACATTTTAAAATTCCACGTTATGCAGAACTTTTAACTGTTCATTTTCCAGATTCAGTTCATTATTTAGAAACAATGGAGCTCAAAACTAAATTTGAAAAGCCACAGGAAGCTAATGCTTTAGAAACACTCCAATCATTTGTAGAAAATTTGGCGCACCGTTATCCAGCCTTGCAAAATCCAATAGCCCATGAAATTGCAGTCAAGTTTGGTGATTTTCTTAAATACCAGAACACGGATGATGAGCGACTTGTTTACCATGTTTTAATTAGTAAGGGCAAAGTGTCAGTGATGCCTGAAACAGTACATCATACTTCGGTTGATATTGTGAAGTTAGCTGATGCTTTTAAACCTCTACATGACTATATGATGGGTTATGAAATAGTTAAACAAGCAGGATATCTCAAGAAGCTTGAGTTGAAAACTGTGCCTCGTTAAAGATACAAACCTCCTTCGGGAGGTTTTTTATTGCGCCATACACTGTCGCAAGTCCCTTAACTTCCATTGTTTCTGTACTATAAATAGATCAAAATAGTCTCACGTAATTATTAAAAATATTTATAAAACATATAGATAAAATATAATTACGTAAAATTAATTATAAAAGGAAAATTCAATGAGCACTATAACAACAGTAGAAAGTATTGCGGAATTATTAGCTATTCAAAGCCCAGTGGATGGGCAAACGGTGTTAGTGAATTCTTACCAAATAGGGAGCGGTAAAGGAGGGGGTAATTTTAAATATGAATCAACAAAATTAAATTTGAATGATGGAGGTATTCATTTTAATGGATGGATAAGATTGGAAGCAACAAAACATAATGTTTATGATTTTGGCGCTTATGGTGATTGGAATGCGACTGCACAAACAGGCCATGACGACACTGTTGCGTTTCAAAAATATGCAAGCTATCTAGTCAATAATGAAAATAATCCGAGAGCTGGTGGTTCGCGCATTATGCGTGTATTGGCAGGTAATTATCGGTTAAAAGGCTTCACAATTAGTCAGGGAATGGCTTATTGGTCATTCAATTTAATTGGGGAAGGACAATTATCACAACTTTGGTTTGATCCAGAGGGACAGGGGATTATTCTTCAAAATGAAAACACCGAAATAAAAAATATTTTTTTTAATGGGAGTTTAACAGCTAAGTATCCTGATCAAAATAATCCAGCTATCCCATATATAATACAAGCAAAACTACCAAGTAAATATTTAGATGTAGATATCCTGTGTGAAGGTGTAAATGTTGGTTGGTTTAGTTGCTTTGCTCGTGTATCTGGTAGAGGCTTCACATTTAGAAATGGTAGTGCTGGAATGGGTGGAGAAAGGGCATTACTAGAAATTGCTTGTGATAATGACTTAATAGTTGCTGGTGATGTACAAGCAATGCATTCTCTAGAAAGTAGTATGAGGCATTATAAAATTATTAATAATCGTTTTGATGTTTGTAGCCTATTAGTTAATATTACTGGTGAGCATAAATTAAAAGATTACATTAATGGTTTAACTATTTCAGATAATGAAATTACACTTGCTGGAGTTCTAGTAAAGTCTAATGATTGTACTTTAATTAGCCCGGTATACCGAAATAATATTTCAATAGCAAGCCACAGAAGTTCAAATTTTTCTGGGGTCTTTGATATACCAAGAGCAAAAAATGTTAGTGACATAGGTAATTCTTGGAATAATATTATTGCTGAAAATAATATTGCAAATGAACGTTCGAAAGGAATTTCATTTATTCATAGATATACAGATATTGATGGCTTATTAATTCTTGGAACATCATCAAAGGACTTAATTTATGGTGTAGTAAAAACAACAGGTTTAACTAAAAATATTAAAATTTCAAGTAATAGTTTTGTGGGTTTTGGTGATCTGCAAAGTAATGCCTGTATTCTACAATCTTCTGCGGAAGTATCAAATATTGAAATAATCAATAATACTATCCTTTCAAAAAAACAACTACCCAAAAAATATATTGATGCACCATTAATAGGTAATAAATCTGTTTTTGTAAAAAATAATATTACTGATTCTGATTTTCCAGATGAGCGATTATCTTATAACCCAAATTTACTTATAGACGGTTCTTTGAGTGCTGGTGTAAATATTTTGAATTCTGTTGGATACTATGAGATTGATGGTAAGTTTATTAATGTTTATACAAGTCTACTATTTAGCTCTACATTAAATTCGGGCTTAATTTCAATAAGCTTGCCAATTACAGCAGTTCCTGAGAATAAATTTATTTCTAATTATATTTCAGGACATGGTGTTGTTAATCAAATTATTGGATTTAATTTAAATAATAATATTAATATATTGGTGAATGCAAATACAGAACAAAGGGCAAATTTAATGCTTCTGAATGCACCTTTAAATATTTCAGCAAAGATAGCTTCAAATATGTTGATCATTGCTTCTTTTCGATATAAATATAAGGACTAAGTTTTATTAAAACCAACCCACTCACCCGAGTGGGTTTTTTTAATAGGTTCTCTATCTTTATTTATAGTGGCACATAACCAATTGATAAAAAGTAATCAAAACATTAGTATTTTGATAGCATTACGAGATACTAATAATGGATATAGATAACTTTTTAAAGAATAATTTACTAGCGGGTCGTCTTTGTGAAGGAGCACAGCAAATTCAAGGAGGTCAACACCCTTTGTGGCAGGGATTTGTTTCTACTAGAGATTCTGAGGTCGAAGCCTACATTAAAAATTGTCAAAATCCAGATGCTCTACTTGTGGAAATTATAGTTGATTCTGATCACTGACTTTAAGTGATTAGGTATCATATAATTATTAGTTGTAAAAAAAATTGTGCAATATATTGATTAGGATGAAAATTGACTAGTTATTTACCTCAGTGGCTAATTGATATAGCCACAATTATTAGTTATTTAAGTTTTGCGATTACCATTGCTGTTTGGTTTCAAACTAAACACATACGTTCTTCTTTTCTAATAAGAGCAAGATTGCCTGAAGTAAATAAAGAATTAAGGATCGTATCATCAAATATTTCTTCACATATACTCAAATGGACTGAAGAAAGTAAACTTGTTCATCAACAACTTTTGGTTAGTAAAGCTTTGATTGAAAATTTGATGCCAAAGCTCCCTGATTCACACAAAAAAAAGTGTAAAGAATTCGTCTATAAATTATCTCAAAGAAAGTATTTCTTCTTAGTTGGGAGAATTTCTGATATTGATGAAGATGAAGCATGGAAACTTTATACTGAAATGAGCGAGATAACAACAATGCTGATACAATTAGAAAAAGACTCAAAATGGGATTAATTCATGCTTACAGACAATAAATCGATACAGCTTATAACCAAGTTATTACGTGAGACCGCTGCAGGTGATATTAAATGGGTACTAACATATCCACCTAAATCACTAATTTCTGCTACAGAGGATGAAATCCATTCATATTTCCAAGTTAATTATAAAGATAGAATAATTGCTATTTTTGAACGTAGAAGTAGATATTATTATGATGAACATGCATTTTATTGGACTAGTCAAACTAGTTTTGCAATTTTAGATAACTTTGAAAATCTTATTTGGGAGTTTACACAATCCGCTCCTATACTTGAAGAGTTGTTTAAAGTAGTAAGATTGCAAGTGGCTGATATAGATAGCCTATTAGATAATTTATTATTTTGATTTTAAATTGAATATGTAAGCTAAAATGTAACATCAAGCAATTAATATTTAATAATAATTTTCATTTTTTCAATCCGCCTCTCGGCGGTTTTCCTACTTTTGCCTAATGTTTATCCAAATTGCTTCTGTTAATATAGTTACGAGAATTAACAAAGTAGTTACATTATGAGAAAAGTAGTTTTGTTTTCATTTTTGGCCTTGTCTGGCTGTGCTCAAGAAGATCCAAATAGTAAGCCTGTTTATGGTAAAGACTTAGGTTTGCCTGCTAATTGTAGAGCTTATGTTCAGGTTGCTGTGGATGAATGGAGAAAGGGAACTTATGACACAGAAACAACGATGAATGCAATTGAGCGAAATTGTGGTGAGCATGGTGCGTTGTGGGATTACAAACCAAATTAATATTAAGTAATTATACAGAGATTAAAATGAGCAATCATGCATCAACAATTATTACTACTAAATTGTCAGGCAGGTAAATTTGTTTGCAATGATGGTTCAATTAGTGGATCTAAGAAAATTTGCGGAAAATAAGCAATGGGATTTAATTTTAGAAAAAGCATTAAAATTATGCCTGGTGTTCGTGTGAATCTCACCAAAAAGGGAGTTTCAAGCGTATCTGTTGGGAAAAATGGTGCAAGAGTTAATGTGGGTAAAAAGGGCACTAGAACTACAGTTGGCTTGCCTGGGACAGGGCTATCATATTCGTCTTACTCACCTAGAAATAAGCAAAGTAAGGTGAAGGCACCACTTTCATCAAATCAAGACTCTAGAGATGCAGGATCATTTAAGGGAGTATTTAAATTCTTATTGATTTTAGCTGTCATCGTGTTCTTTCTTTACTTGATTTTCTAATGCTAGAGCCTTTTTGAAAGCACCCTAGGGTGCTTTCTTAAAACTATTAATTAAAATCATCAGTAAAAATATGGTTATTAAAAGCTCTAAAGTGATAACATATTGATGTTGTCTAAAGCTTATAGGCAACATTATAAGTATTGGAAAAATAAGTGAAATGAATAGTCAGTTAGAAATAATAGTAAAGCCAGAACTTTTGCAATGGGCTAGGGAAACTAGTGGCTTTAGTATTGCTGACGTGTCAAAAAAGTTAAAGAAAGCAGAGCAAGATATTTTAGATTGGGAAAATGGACTTGCGGCTCCAACTTATTCTCAATTAGAAAAATTAGCTTATGAGATTTATAAAAGGCCTTTAGCTGTATTTTTTCTTCCAGAGCCACCTTTAGAATCCACTCCAAAGCAAGAGTTTAGAACTTTACCCGATACTGATATTTCCAATTTATTGCCTAATACTCATATGCAATTTAGAAATGCTCGAGCATTTCAGTTAACTTTGGCCGAACTTTATAATGGAAAAAATCCTGAGAGAAGACCTTTATTTTATAAATTTGAATTAGATCCAAAAAAATCTGTTACAAAGCAAGCTGATATTATTCGATCAGTTTTGAATGCAGAAATAGAAGATCGCGCAAAATTTAAAGACGATGATGAGGCTTTAAAGCATTGGATTTCTGAAATTGAGAAACAAGGTATTTTTGTATTTAAAAATAGCTTCAAACAAAAAGAAATTTCAGGATTTTGTTTGAATGATGATGAGTTTCCTATCATCTATATAAATAATTCAACAACAAAAACAAGGCAAATTTTCAGTCTTTTGCACGAATTGGCTCATATTCTTCTTGGAGTAAATGGGATTGGCAAATTTACAGATGAACATATAGCTTATTTGGATTCTAAAGAACAAGCTCTAGAAGTATTCTGTAATAGGTTTGCTTCAGAGGTTCTAATTCCTGATAAAGATTTTAGCTATCAAATCCGAACCCTACCCGATGAGCTTGATTTGTATAACTTAGATGAAATTGTTATTAGTTTATCTAAAAGATACTGCGTTAGTCGAGAAGTTGTTTTGAGGAAATTTTTAGACTTAAAAAAAGTATCAGAGTATATATACCTAGAAAAGGTTAAGATTTGGAATAATCAAATAAAACCTTCAGGTAACGGAAATTGGTATGCAACTCAAAATGCTTATTTAAGTTCTAGGTTCACAAAAGAAGTTGTATCTAAACACTATAACCACAAGCTAAGTTTAGAAAGTGCATCTGAATATCTAGGTATAAAACCTAAGAATTTTGCAGGTCTTGAGCAAATGATTTTGAAGAGTGTCAATTAATGAATAGAACATATATATTTGACACATCTTCATTCAATAAAATGAAACATTACTACCCAGCTATATTTGAAACAGTATGGAATCATTTAGATGATCTTGTGAAGAATGGACACTTGATTTCAACGAAAGAAGTGTGGACTGAAGTCAATAATGGAAGCCCCACACCACATCTACTTGAATGGTTAAATGATTGGAAAAATCAGATTTTTACAACTCCAACGAGAGATGAACTTTTATTTGTTAGTGAGATCTTCAAGGTTAAGCACTTTCAAACACTAATTGGTAATACGCAAAAGCTGAGGGGAACTCCTGTAGCTGATCCATTCTTAATAGCTTGCGCAAAGATACACAATGGTATTTTAATCACAGAAGAAGCTTACAAGCCAAATAGCTCTAAAATACCAAATGTTTGCGAACATTTTGATGTTGAATATATGAATTTTGAAGAGCTTATGCTGGAACAAAAATGGAGATTTTAATTTCTCTTACAACGCCCACTAAATCTGTACTTAATAAATTAATTATTGTAGTCAAGAATTATACAGGTATTAAGGAAGCCCTAGATAAGAATACAAACCTCCCTCGGGAGGTTTCTTTTTGGCATAAAAATTAGTATGTTGGTCTAAATATATAAGAGATATATCATGAAAAGCTTATTTATAATTTTCTGCTTATTGGTTTCCAGTTTTTGTTTTGGAGCAGATTCTCAGGTTCAAGAAGTGCAGAAAAGCACAAATGATAAAATGTTAGCTAAATGGGCGAGGCCGCCAAGAATATTTTTTAAAGATGAAATATTAAAAGGTTACGACAGAGATGTTTTAATCTCGTTTGAAACCGATGTGACTGGCTGGGTTAAACATGCTGAGGTAATAAAAAGTAGTGGTGTGGATGATGTAGATAATTTAGTTTTACAGGCGGTGCAAAAAGCAAAATTTAGAGCTTGGAATGATTGGGATGTAAAAACTAATTACCCAGCACGCGCAAAACAACCTTTTCACTTTGCAGTTTCTAGAGATCCTAAATTCGAAAATGAACCAAGAATCGTTCTAAAAAAATCAGATTTAGAAGGTGAAAACAGATCATTAAGTATTTATTTAGAAGCTGATAATAACGGCAAAATAACTAAATCTGAGATCACCAAAAGTAGCGGATTAACTAAATTAGATAATTACATACTCAAAGAATTTAAAGATAAAGCAAGTTTTAAGCCTTTAAATATCAACGGTAAGCCTTATCCGATTAAAAAGACGAAAGAATTTTACTTTTCTTTAGATTCTGCTGAAGAAGGATAAAGTATATTTTTACAAAAATGAGAAAACTAAACCCACTCACCTGAGTGGGTTTTTATTAGACCAAATTTATGAGCAATGAAAAAATTTATCTTCCCATGGAGGCTAGCACCAAACTCAGCGCTGACAGCTTGTCAATACAGCTCAAAGTTTCAAGCCAGTGCTTTCAAAGAAACTATCTGATGGACGTAAGCATCCGCTGAACCCCATGCCTATTTTTTAATTTGAGTTGGATTTCCAGCGATGTGGTAGTAATTCTTCTATTTGGGTCGCTTTATGCGTCGGCAGCCTTTTCAGCACATCACTGAGATAGGCATACGGATCCAACCCATTCAGCTTTGCTGACTGGATTAAAGTCATGATATTTGCCGCTCGCTGTCCACTGCGCAGCGAACCTGCAAATAGCCAATTCTTACGTCCCAACGCCCAAGGTCGCATCTGGTTTTCCACCCAATTATTATCTATAGGTAGATTGCCATCATCCAGATAGCGGCTTAAAGCTGGCCAACGCTTCAGAGTGTAATTGATGGCCTTGGCGGTGGGAGAACTCGATGGCACTGTCAGATGATGTTGGTTGAGCCATTCATATAGTTGTTGCATCACTGGTTGACTATGCAGTTGTCGGTATTCGCGGCGGTCTTCCGCTGTACCATCGGTCTTTTTCCTGAGTTCTGCTTCTATCGCATACAGTTTCTGAATCATCAGTAATGCCTGTTCAGCGATCTGACTTTTCCCAGTCACATGTAGCTCATGGAATTTACGACGTGCATGCGCCATGCAGCCCACCTCAATGACATCGCCTGATTTAAAGCGTGCTTTATAACCACTGTAATCATCACAGACCAGATGGCCCTGCCAGCCATTCAGGAACTCTTCTGCATGCTGACCTGAACGGCTATCCTGAAAGTCATAGATCACCGCTTGAACTGGATTGTACTGTGTAGTGGCATAGGCCCAGACATAACCTTTCTTCGGTTTTTTCTCATCATCACCCATCCGCATGATGGTGACTGGTGTTTCATCGGCATGGATCACCCGCTGTTGCAGCACCACCTGTTTTAAGGCATTCGCCAGAGGTTCCAGTTCCACACCGCAGCGACCAATCCAGTCAGATAAAGTAGATCTGGACAGATCAATGCCCGCCCGCTGATAGATCAGGCGCTGACGGTACAGCGGCAAATGATCGGCATACTTCGATACCAGCACATGGCTGAGCAGTTCAGGTGAAGCAATGCCTTTATCAATCACATAGGCGGGCATCGCTTGCTGAGTCAGGGTGTCACACTGATCACAGACCCATTTGCCACGCACATGCTGTTCCTTATAGAACTGTGCCGGTCTGAAATGCAGTTTTTCACTGATATCTTCGCCGATACGACGTAACTGGCAGCCACAACTGCATTGGGTTGATGCAGGTTCATGCTCAATACGGATGGTGTGTAGATGATCGGGTAGCAGTCGACGTTTAGGTTTATTGGTTTTGGCTTTCTGTGTCGCTGCATCGGTTTTATCTGCATTCAGCCGCTCCAGTTCCAAATCAACTGCTGCGATATCCTCTTCAACCGCTTCGTCCCACAGATGGATTTGTTTTGCGGTGAGATGTTCGTTTTTACTGCCAAATTTGTGCTGTTTAAATAGTGCGAGCTCATGCTCGTATTTTTGATTGAGAATAGAAAGATGTTGAACTTTAGAATCTAATTGCTGATTGGTGACTTCAAGATGTTGAACTCTGGCATCTAATTGCTGGTTTGATTGTGCTAGAGACTGATGCTGCAGCGCCAACTGTCTGGTGAATTCCAGCAGTTGTTCATGGGTCAGTTGGCTTAAGTCAGGCAGCGTATTCATGACCGCAGTATGCCTGAGGTCATGAAGATAATGAAATAGAACGTTTGGAGGATGGCAGAATGGTCGAGCTTGGTTTAGAGCATATTCACCACTTGCTGCAATCCAATTCTCTGCCAGGGCAAACCTTGGATTAATGCCTGTAACTGTTCCGGGCTGAGGGCCACGGTTTCACCTTGGTGAACTTGAGCCCAGTGAAATTTACCCTGTTCCAAACGCCGGGCACACAGCCAGATGCCCAGTCCATCATGTACCAGCACTTTCATGCGATGGCCACGTTTATTACAGAACAGGTAAGCACAATGCGGTTTGATGTAGCCAAAGGCTCTCACCACCTGAGCCATGGCCGTATCCATACCTGCACGCATGTCCATGGGCTGAGTAGACAACCAGATTTCATCAATGCGGATCATGTTGCAAGTGCCTTGAGTAATTCTGCCAAGGCAGGTATTTCTGATGTCTGCCATTTCAAGCCAATTTCTGCTTTTGAGTGGGGTAAAGTAATTTGAACCGTTAACATGTCAGTAGGAGTAGGATCTAATGGTGCAGAGCAAGATAAGGCAATAAATGCAGGTTTATTCGGTAGTGGTGAGCGATCATTCCCTGGCTTACCATCAATTAAGCGAATCCATTTGGATACAAGATTTGTATTCAATCCATGTTGCAAAGCGACCGAAGCAATTGAAACGTCCGGTGCTTTACAAGCCTGAACGATCTGCTGTTTAAATTCAGCACTGTATGTTCTTCGTTTTTTCGCAAGAGATGCGATGGATGTCTGGTGATTTGTAGTCATAAATTTTAGTCCCCACTTGTTTTTAAGTGGGGACTAAATTAAGGCTTATAGGATGAATTCATAAGGTGTGTTCAGCGGACGCTTACTGATGGACATGTAGATGTGGCAGAAAGACTGAGGGTGGAATGGCCATTAGATTAAGGGCTGATATGTATAACACCTATTTTGTTACATAGCAGCTAAATTGATCAAAAGTTGAACTATTGATGACATTCACATAAGAGATTTAAGTTAAACAAGCACCCTAGTTAAGGTGCTTGTTTATAGTTATTTATCTATTCTTTTTAATGAGTTAAAACCAACAATATATGCATACAAACTTGATGGCTTGAATGTAAATAATTCATCTCTATATGTCAGCTTATCATCTATAGTTTTACTAGTAACTAAAATAGACTCAGTATGTATATTGGGGTTTTTCCGTTTAAAGCTTATGCAGTTATCTAGTTCTTTATGATCAGTAAATGGTCGGTCTGTCCATTTAATTTCGATGAACCATAGCGGCTTCTGTAAATTACTTAGGTAAACAATGTCAATTTCACCATTATCCCATCTTGCATAATACAATGAATCTATGTCACCGTGTTGCCATTGACTATAGATTGCTGTCTCTGTCAACGCTCCCATATGTGAAGAATCTGGCTCTATTTGTCCAAATAATGCTGCTCTCATAGATGGATTAGTTAAATATATTTTAAAGAAGTTTGCTCTTTTAAAACGTTTAGAGTTGTTATCAATCCTTTCAACTCTTTTGATTAAGAAAGCTGCTTCTAGATATTCTAAGTAACGTTTAATTGTATTTTTCGCTACACCTGAATCCTTCGATAAGCCATCTAAAGATACTTCCTGTCCTGTGTTGTAAGCCAGAGTTGTAAATAGTCTATTTAATTCTTGAATATCATTAATACCATATAGACTAGGCAAGTCTCTTAAAAGGACCTTGTCTATAATGTCACTTTTAATATATTGTGACTGATTTTCTCGAATAGTTTTAGAAAAAACAGTTTCAGGATACCCACCATAATTTAGATAATTAACAAATTCTTTGTTTAGATCTTCAATATTATTTGTAGTGTATTCGTGTTCATCATCACTATCTTCATCATCCTCAATATAATTAATTAGATCAGATTCTTTTCCTATAAAAGATAGATATTCAGCAAATGTTAATGGTGGAAGTATGTAATCACTAAATCGCCCAGCACCAGATTCATTACTTTTTAAACGTAGTGCAGCCGCCGCAGATCCTGTTACCACAAACTTATAGTCTGGATATGAGTCTACTAACGATTTTAGGTGTACTTCCCAATCTCTTAGGTATTGAATCTCATCAAAGTATATATATAGTTCATCATGTCTTTTATGGTCATGTAATGAGTTGAAAATATTTAAAAGTTTTTCTAATCCAATACCTGTATAAATAGGCGTTTCTAAGGATAAAAATAAGATTTTTTTGTGATCAACTGAGTTTTGATGAATTAGCTCATGAATACTTTGCATAACCATCACAGTTTTGCCAACACGCCTTGGTCCCATTAAGACAAGTGCTCTGTTCACAGAACGATTTAGGATATTTTCATAAAAGCTAAAAAAGTATTTTCTTTTGGGGTGTTGGCTATGATTAATAGCAGTATTTCTATCTTCCCACCATGGATTATCAAATTTCAGTCGCGCTATGATTTCATTTTCAGAAATAGTTAGCATAAGGAATACTCTAAATGTGTTGTCGACATAGATTTATAATACATCAAAAAACACAAATAAGATCAGAGCTCTGATCTTATTTGTGTTTTTTGATGTTTCAAAATATTATATAAATTAAAGTAGGATATCTCATGATTCTTTAATTTCCCTAAAATTTCCACAATACACATTATGCGAAACTTTAAATAACTTAAGGTATCAATGATCGAGTTATTTCTTGCCCTAAACTCCTAAAAGTGGAATCAGGGCTGGGTAAAGAAATCACACATTGGGTCATTGATACTGTTGCTAAATATAATGAGTGTAGTACTTTGAATTTTGCGAAGAATAAGGTTCTTAAATAGGGCTTTATTCTCAGGAATAATTTTGGAATAAAAAACTACCCAAAAAGCAAAAAATGGAGTGTATTTAAATGTGTTTTAAACTATTAAATACATAACTTGTTGTGATAGCAATATCTAATTCCTTATAAAACACAATAAATCAAAAACAAACGCAACTAATCATTTACACGAAAATATTCACGTTTGTCAGGTGGCGCCCCATTCGCCTCAAACAAGATAGCTAATTTATTTTTATCAATTTTTAAGATTTTATACTTTACGATGAAGTCACTTTTAGAAAATCTATCTGGTGGAAATACAAGAGTCAATACATTATTTGAGATTGACCATTTAAAAGCAGAACGAGGTATGTAGCTAGGTTCCAATGAGCTTTTAAATCCAGTACCATCTACAATAAACTCATGTAAACTATCCTCTAATTTTGAACCCCATTTCCCCACAATAAGCTTTTCATAACTCTCTGTAATATTAGTTGGTTGTGAAATAGTTTTATTTGTAGTGGCAACATTTTGATTGGGTACATCAAAAAAAATCCATTCTGGGAAATACCATTCAGGTTTAGCTAGTGGCTCTCCATTAGGTACTCTAATGACTGTAGGTAAAGATGTATCTACATCCTTAGGGTCTAAAAAATAAGAGTGAACAGCCCCAAAGCCAGTGTTTGGCGTTTGTGTGAAATAACGACGGTGATCCAAAAATATACCAGGGAAATAATTACTTACTCCTGAGGTTAATTGCCCTAATTTATTGCATATATAGCTTTTGAATGCAATACGGTGAACAAACCAACTTTTATCATCTAATTTTATCGCTTTATTATTTGAATTCTGAACTTTCGCAGAAACTTGATATTCATCAAATAAGAGATCTGGGCAATCTTGATCCTTTATAGTCCCTATTTTTTCATAACTATAGCTAAGCGACACACCATTTTCATTGTATAGAGTTACCTCTTCAGCAAAGCAAGGTGAAGTAAACATTACCAATGAGAGAGTTAGAGTTTTTTTCATTTTTAAAATTTCCTTTTTTTTAAAATATTATATGATTTTTTATTTGTTGTATATTTTTTATTCTATATTTTAACTTCACAGTGCTAAGGCCATAAAAATTATACTCAAAATATTATTACTTTTAAAAATAAGCTCTTCGACTTATGTGAATGATGTTGAGCTTTGAATGAAGCTAATAGTGAAGGTCTTAAGTAAGGGCTTTATTCTAGAAATAATTTCGGTATAAAAATTAACCACAAAGCAAGAGTCAGAGTGTATTTAAATATGTTTTAAACTATTAAATAATATAATTACATAATTAAGACGAGTTTATATGCAAATTATTCATGCTTATGGTTGAGAAAAAGTTAATATCATTTGAAAGATATTGATAGTATTGTTTTTGTATATTAAATGTATTTGAGATGATAATGGGTATTTATAATATGGTTATTTTGAGCTTATTAAGCGTAATAATGTTTTTATTGGTTTATTTGGAATTTTTGAATTAATAAATGGCATTTTAGTAAAAACAACAATAAAACTTGCGTATCGAATATATAAAATCATTTTTTATAAAGAATTAATCACCTACTTTCAACAACCCATCTCAACTTAAAATCACTTAACTTTAATCATCACATTCTTTGCAAAATAATTCTTAGACAACATATCCCTACTCATAGACCACTTACGATCTTTAAAGTAACACGGGCCAACAGAAATCTTAGCTTTGCCAAACTTTGTTTGAATTTCCTCATAAGCCTGCATCAAATTTTCATTTAATGTTCTTGTTTCATGATCTGAAAGCAGGTCGGGAATATGATTTGATTTCTAAATCAGTTAAGAACAGAACACTTCACACTTCTTAACTCAATTATGTTTGTGAATAATTGACCTAAAAAAACATGAGTATATAATTATTATAAACTAAATAAATTAAGGTCTAATTTGACATGAAAAAAATTATGTTGCCGTGTTTAATGGCTGTAACTATGTCTTTGGGTACTTTAGAAGCATACGCAACTCCTGTAAAACCGATTCAATTTGCAAAAGGTTCAGTTGGTACAACTATTTCTGGTTCGTTTAAAGGATCAGATGATGTGCAGTACAGTATACGCGCACAAGCAGGGCAGACTTTAGATTACAAGCTAACTAGTAATAAAAATTTAGCTCAAATTAATATCTATGCTCCGGGTGATAGACCTGGTACAGCTGAGGCATTGGTTATTGGATCTATCACAGGTACAACAGGTCAATTTTCACTTCCTCAATCTGGTAATTATTTAATTCAAATTTACCAAATGCGCAATACAGCTCGCCAAAATAAAAATGTGAACTACAAACTTAATGTGAGTGTAGAAAATTAAATAGTACTCATTACTTTAAATTCTGAATGCAAGTGATGTTCTGGGTGCTGCTGCTCAGTTTAATGTTTGGAATAAAGTTAAGGGCAAGGTTTAGTGAATTGTCGTGCGAAAGAACGAAATTTGTTTTAGAAAGCCCTTTAGGGGGCTTTATTGCTAAAATTAAAATCTGTCAACTAAGATTTATTGCTATAACAAAGATTTGTCAACCAAACACACTCACTTTTCACAATTAAAGTGGCTTTTTTAACATCGTATTAATTACATTTCTTTTGCCCATCTATTTGCAGACAAGTACTATCAGGAGTCTTAATTGGATTTATTGTGTCAGGAGTACTTTTTTGATCTAGTTTGGCTAATTTTAACTCCCTTGCTTTTTCCATTGCTTCTTTTGTTGGCATAGTCGTATTAGGTCTGGCTCTATAGGCAACAATTTTATTTATGTCATCAACCCTTCCTACTTCTTGACCATTTGGTGGTACTTTACGAGAGTATTTTACATTCCCTTTATCATCTATCCATTTATAAATGTTTTTGGCATAAAGCGTTGTGCTATAAAGTGAAAAAAGTATAAAACTAATCTTTAAAGTTTTCTGTAATACACTCATGCGCACCTCAATTTAATAATTATCTAAAGTAAAAATAATTTAAATATTATTGCAAGTCTATAGCTCCTCTAAGATTAGAGCATTAAATTTAATAACTTTACTACTTATAAAACCACTCACCCGAGTGGGTTTTTTATTGAACCAAATTTATAAGCAATGAACAATTTATATTCCGATAGGATCTAGCACAAAACTCAGCGCTGACAGCTTGTCAAAGCAACTCAAAATTGCAAGCAGTCGCTTGTCCAGGGCTACCAAAGAAACCATCATTGAGTACACCAATACCAACAATGACATACTCCAAGACTGTATCACTGAATATCGAACAATGGCAGAAAAAGCTGATGGACACGCAGCTGATGCAGAAAGATTAATAGAGTCGTGGCCCTCTGAGTGAGGGCTAATTAGCATAACGGCCATTATGTTAAATGAAGCAATTTATCTAAGTATTTGTGTATTATATTTATAAAGTTCAGTAGTAGATAAAGCTCGCATTAATGCGACAGAACTTGTAAGTGTATTACGCCAAAAGGTGACAAAAGAACGCCGCATAGCAATTGAGGTTATTTAGTGAATAAAAGAGAAGGTATTTTGAAAGAATTTCGTGATCATTATAATGGTGATCATAATACTAATTTTCGTCGGCTAAAAAAAATCATTAAACCATTGATCAATATTGGTGATGCTGAAGCTTTGCTACTATTTGGTATTTTATTAAATAGTAGTGATAGTCATTCTAGAAAAAGGCGATCAAAAAAATTGATAGAAGCTGCTGCAAAATTAGAATTTCCACCAGCAATTTCAACTTTAGCAGAAATTTATTTTAACGATGGTAATTATTCAAAGGCTTACGCTCTTTATTATAAAGCTGCTGATTTAGGAGAGCAGCATGCGTTATATGTACTGTCCGCTGCGTTAAAGTTTGGAATTGATGGAGTGGAAAAAGATTTAGAGAGTTCTCAAGAATATGAATTAATTGCAGAAAAAGCAAAAAAATGGGATTTTATTTTTGGATATACTGATGAATAATTTTTTTAGTTAAGTATGATAATTTGTAAGATTCACTAAAATTACCATAATACAGCTTATACGAAATATTAGATAAATTTTCAAGCATATGCTATCGCACAGACTTTGGCTCAACTTTCGAGAAAAGAGCGATATCATAGATCTGTTACAGATTCTAGTCTAAATAGAACTAGTCAAGGTAAATGCTATAATAGATTGAAATCTGCTGGAGCAACACATTTGGGTTATGGCTGTGAGTGGTAAAATAACTGGATAGAAGACCACCCAGATGGACATAGTCATTTGCCTGGAGAAGCTCACCATGATTGTCCTCACTTATATGTTTATAAACGGTATATCAGTAGGTATTGTTCAATCTAAGAGGGGATCGTTTTGATTAAAGCTATTATCATAGATGAAGGCATTTACATAAATGGAGAATTATCTCCTTTTAATGCTTATAGATTATATTTTGAAGATGATAAAGGAGAGAGGAGTATTGACAAAACTTATTTTTATACTGATATAGAAATGAAAAAGGGGAAAATTCACTGTGGAAAAGAAGCTTTTTTTGATATACCTAATGAAATAGTTAATGCTCAATTTAAATTTAAGTATGGTGAATATTTTAGTCAGTTTACAACTGTTATCATGAATCCTAACAAGGAGTTACAAAAGAAAATTTTAGATTTTAATCATGCTAATAGAAGTAACATTCTTAGACTAAGATATAATAAGGAACTGCTTTTTGTTCCTATATTTACATTAAATGAATTAATTAAAGATACTGATATAGTCTTTATTCAAGAACATTCCAACTGTGATTATGGAGCAAATTTTTTGTTCTTTAATTCTTTGGTTTTAAATTCAAAAGAATATGTTATTAATTTATTTAATGAATATGGGTTTAATGTTGTTGATAATACAAAAAATATTAAAACCTGAGAGGGGTAATATTTTATTTAATAGTTTTTTAAAGTTAAGCTAATATACCTTATGTGAAATTATAGATAATTTATCACATCACCAACCGAATCACACCTTGCCCTAAACTCTTAAAATTAGAGTCAGGGCGGGGCAAAGAAATCACGCTTTGGATCATTGATACAGTTGCTAAATAGCTTTCTTTAAATGATTTTTCCTAAATCAATTTGTCTATATAATCAAAGCTAATTAAAGATGGGATAAAACAAATGAAAAAAATAATCTGTATTTTGATTCTCAGTTGTAGCGTAGTTTCAAGTTTCAGTCATGCCTGTGAATCGACTTCATTAGACTGGGAGAAATTTTATAAAATCTATGATTCAAATAAAAATGGTACTTTTGAACTTAATGAATTTCTAAAGGTTAAAGATTTTGAACCATATTCTTGGCCAGATGATAGACGGTTTCAAGGCAAAGATAAAAACATTAAATTATTTAAATATCTAGATGAAAATCAAGATGGAAAACTTGTAGAAGATGAGTTTGTCAAAATTTACGGTTTATTTCCTGACCCTTGCGTTAATTGGCCACATAAAGCTTGGTGGAAATTTTGGTAAGTGATTCAAAATATATATCCTAAAGTGCGTCAGAATACGACGTTTTGTTTTTATAATGTTTTGATTTAATAGTGAGGAAATGATGGTAAAATTAAGAAAGAGGATCTGAGTTCAATTCGGAAATCGGAAACCTAACTCAGAATAAGTTTTAAACTGTCACAAAAAATCATTAACTATCAAAGCGGTGTGTTACACATAAGTTACACAATACATATCCTAGACAATAAATATTTAATATATATAATGAGTTAAGGCTTTAATTAAACTCCCGCCATCTCCACCAAATTTGTAAATCATGATCTATCACTTAGTTGTACGATGTATCATGAAACTTAATAAAGCCTTGAAATTTAACAGTTTCAGGGCTTTTTTAATGCCTGAACATCTATCATGGACATAGACAGGCATTATTTGAAAATCACTTATCTATTTTACATATCGTTTAATTAATATTTGCTAGCAATGTCCAAGTCGATCAAAGCTAATTTAACTTTCATAAAATGAAAGTTAAGTTTCCATAATTAATGTTCTCGTATTTTTTTAATCCACCTAAGCTACGTCTATACCTTTAATAAGTTATGGAGTGGTAAATGAAAGGGAAGATTGCTTTAGAAGAACATTTTGCAATTCAAGAGACACTTGGTGATTCGGAACGATTCTTTGTACCAGATGTTTGGAGAACTAAGCGGAGCCAATTACTCGATATAACTGGTGAACGTTTACGCCGTATGGATGAAACGGGTATTGAATACTCAATCATTTCTTTAAATGCGCCTGCGATTCAAGCGATTGCAGATCCGAAAAGAGCTGTTGAAGTTGCAAAAATTGCAAACGACACCTTAGCGGAATTAATCGCTAAACATCCTGATCGCTTCGGGGCTTTTGCTGCATTACCATTACAAGAACCAGAAGCAGCAACAAAAGAACTCAATCGCTGCATAACAGAGCTTGGTTTTGCGGGTGCTCTAGTAAACGGTTTCTCAAATTTAAATAACGATGAAACAGCAAAATATTATGATGCTGAGGAATATTTAGATTTTTGGGCTGAGGTTGCTAAACTCGATGTACCATTCTATTTACACCCGCGTAACCCACTTTTAAGTCAGCAATTGGGTATCAGAGATCATCCTTGGTTAATGGGTCCTGCATGGTCATTCTCAGTTGAAACAGGTGTACATGCGCTACGTTTAATTGGTTCAGGTTTATTTGATAAATACCCTAATATTAATATTATTTTAGGACACCTAGGCGAGTTAATTCAAAATAATATTTGGCGTACATCGCATTGGGCTTCAGCGAATGGCCGAAATCCACTCGGTGTAAAAGCAGAAAAACCATTTATTGATTATTTCCGTAAGAATTTTTATTTAACAACAAGTGGTAACTTCCGCACAATTACCATGAAAAATGCAATTGATGAAATTGGATCGGATCGCGTTTTATTCTCAAGTGATTATCCATTTGAAGATATGGAAGAAGCGACACATTGGTTTGATCATGCCGAAATTGGTGAGAATGATCGAGAAAAAATAGGTCGTCATAATGCACACAAATTATTCAAGTTAAGCATTTAAAGTAGCTCAAGCCAATAACAACGATTGTTATTGGCATTTTTAATGCAGTAAAAGGATTTTATGATGAAAATAATACTAGATATACAGCAAGCCGTTGATACTAGAAAATTATCTCTGCAGCAGTGGATAATATTTATACTTTGTTTTTTGGTGATTCTAGCAGATGGGATTGATACGGGGGTAGTCGGGTTTATCGCTCCTGCATTGTTAGATGATTGGGGGATCACTAAAAATGATCTACGCCCAGTAATGAGTGTTGCCTTAATAGGCATGGCGATTGGAGCAATATTTGCAGGAATATTAGCCGATAAGATTGGACGAAAATGGGTCATTATCGGTTCTGCATTTATTTTTGGTGTTTTAACAATCCTGACAGGTACTTCAAATAACACGACTGAAATGGTGATATATCGATTCCTAACGGGATTAGGACTTGGTGCTGCAATGCCAAATGCCGCAACACTCGTATCTGAATATATGCCAGCACATCGCCGTGCATGGATGGTGAATTTATTATTTTGTGCGTTACCGCTTGGTATTACGATTGGTGGTGTTTTATCAGCAGGTCTGTTATCGAATCATGGCTGGAAAATGGTGCTCTATATAGGCGGGGCTATTCCTGTAGTGGTTGCCGTTGTATCGATTTTTCTTTTAAAAGAATCGCTACATTTTTTGATTAAAAAACAAGGACAAGTCGAAGCATTAGAAATTGTAAAAAATATACAGGGTAAATTTATCGATGCACAATTAGTTCCTGTTAAAAGCATAGATGCTGATTTAAGTGAAAAAAATACCAATCCCGTTGGTCTTGTCGTCGGCAAGTTTATTCTACCCTCTGCAATGATGTGGCTCTGCTGCTTTATGAGTTTATTGGTATTTTATGTACTTACAAGTTGGATGCCCTCGCTTCTTAAGGAATCAGGATTTACACCAGAACAGTTTAGTTTAGTCACAGCAGTTTTCCCATTTGGTGGTGTTGCAGGAACAATCCTCATTGGTTGGTTTATGAGTAAATATGACGTGAATAAAACCATCACTTTTGCATATTTTATATCAGCCGTATTATTCGTCATAACAGGATTTCTTACCCAAAATATTTATTTACTCGCATTGTTTATTTTCTTAGCAGGCGCTGGTTTGGTTGGCGCACAATCCTCATTGCCATCTTTAGCTGCGATATTTTATCCTGCAGAATACCGTGGAGTTGGTGTTTCATGGATGCACGGATTAGGCCGTTTTGGTGCTATTTTCGGGGCATTTTTCGGCGCTTATATTTTCACATTTAATCTCGGTATGAGTGGTATTTTCTTCGTACTTGCAGTGCCTATTTTAATTTCGGCACTAGCGCTTTATTTGAAAGGGCGTTATTCAACGTCTAACGTGACAATTCCTCAAACTTCAAAAGTTTAAATAAAAAAACAATAACGACTACCTCAATGATTTTCAGGTAGTCAGGATTTTTACACCTTAAAGATTAAAGTAAAAATAGGTACATATCATGAAGAATATATTTTTTCTTGGATTAGTCGGCTTCACGACTACGCTTCCCACAATTACAAATGCTGAATTTATCAAAGATCGTAAAATCTCGTTAACGACAAAAAATTATTACTTTGATAGAGATTACATAAATAATGTTCCATATCCTGCAGCAAGAGATTGGGCTCAAGGTTTTATCCTCAATGCTAAATCTGGATATACCGGCGGAAATGTAAGCTTTGGCTTGGATGTTCTTGCTTTAGCAGGTTTTAATCTTATGGGAAATAATAAAGATTATGCTGCTTCAGGTTTATTGCCTGTGGATAGAAACAATGAGCGTCCTGATCAAACAGGAGAGTTGCGTTGGACCCTGAAAACCAAAGTAAGTGATTCGACAGTTCATATCGGGACACTTTCGCCGATGTTTCCAGTAATTTTTTCAAGTCCTGCACGGTTATTCCAACAGAATTACCGCGGTGTACACTTGCAGTTTAATGAAATAAAAGATCTTAAGCTTCATGGGTTATATGTCGATCGAGTCAATCATAGGGACTCAACGAACTATGAAAAAATTCGTATAGGAAATATCAATGGCCGATTTAAAACAGCTGCTGAGTCTTCAGGCTTATATATGCTTGGTGCTGAATATCAATTTAGTGAAGGCGTTAAAGCAGATCTATATCACGCAAATTTGCATGATGTATATTATCAAAATTTTATTGGTATCAAAACCAAACATGATGTCGGAATCGGTCATGTTCTTGGAGATTTTAGAGCGTTTCTCAGTGAAGATGCTGGAAAAGAATTAGCAGGGAAAATAGACAATCAGCATTTAAGTGGGATTGTCGGTTTAAATATTCATAATCATACATTGAGTTTAGGATATATGCACTCTTTAGGCGACACCGCAATGCCAACATTGGGGCATGCGGAACCCGCATTATTTATGGATAGTATAAGTGCTGATTTCACCAATCAAAATGAAAAAGTTATCAGTGTTCGATATGACTATGATTTTAAAGATACTGCTTTAGATGGTTTAAAATTTATGGCGAGATATAGTCAAGGAACTGATATCGAAATTCCTCGGTTAAAGGGTGAGTTATTTGAAGAAGATTCTTATGATTTTGATCTAAATTATCGTATACCTCGTGGAATGCTCAAGGGTGTTGGTATCCGTGCTCGTTATACGCGTTATCGTAATGATTTACCTAATGAGAGAATCGTATTCAGGCCTGCCAATGAAACAAGGGTCAATATTGATTACACGTGGCAATTTTAAAGCATAAAATAAATGGAATGTTATCTGTGGTTCACTTATAACATTCCAAAATTCAATAATTAATATTGTCTTTGATAAAGTTAATAAAATCTTTGACGACCTCTCTCTTTTTTAATTTTGAATACACCATGTAAAGCGATAATTCAGATGAATGATTGTCTTTAAAACACTCAATTAATATACCATCTTCTAACTCTTGTTTGACCTCGTGATATAAACGATATCCGATACCAAATCCTTGAATCATCCATTGGTGCGTAACTTCAGCATTATTACTCTTTAAATAAGGGTGTACATGGACTTCAAATATTTCGTCATTTATGCTGTATTTCCAATCTTGATATATGTGACGATTTCTTATTAGGCAAATGCAACGATGATTGAGTAAGTCTAAGGGATGTGTAGGATAGCCAAATTTATTAAAATATTTGGGGGAAGCACAGAATATACGTCTAGTATCGAGTAAAACCTCTGAGTTGTAGATTACATTATTGGGTTGTTCGAGTTGAAAAAGGATATCGAGTTCATTTTCCACAAGATCCATTTTCGAGTCAGAAAGAATGAGTTCGATTTCTAGATTTGGATGCGGTACGCTGAATTTTGCTATTAAATCACCTAACTTACTACGCCCAAGATAATTTAAGCTACCAATACGTAATTTACCTGCAAAAGAATTCACATTTTGAGAAACTTCGTCATGAACCTGTTTCATTAAAGATGATATGTAAATACTACGATCTAGTAATAATTTACCAGCCTCTGTTAAATCAAATTGTCTAGCAGATCTATTCATAATCCTCTTACCATAAAAATATTCAAGTTTTGCTAACTTTCTACTTACTGTCGGCAGGGGAATATCCATTTCAATCGAAGCACGCGTCATTGATTTTGATGAGGCTAATGTTATAAAAAAATCTAAATCACTAATTTCATCTTGCATAATTTGCTTTCCGTAGCATAAATCAATTTAATTTTTGCATAGCACACGTCTGTCCAAAATATAATTGATGCTTTTTAAAATTAAATTTGAAGTGTTGTTAACTTTTTCATTTTTTTCAAAAATCACATTTTCATTAAAATTTAAAAATAACGATTTGACTTGCAGTGGTCATTATAACAGTAGTTAGAATGAGTATGAGGAAAATTAATATTTTGAAAAATATAAGTTTAATTTAAAAACTGTAAATAAAATTGAATAAAAAGTGTTATGGCTAAATATGCCATAGAAAAATATGATTCTTTTAAAACTAAATCAAAGAACTTCTGTATTGAGCAGTATGGTAAGTATTTTTCATTAAATACTCAGCCTGTAAAGCAAAAAAAAGAGGAGTGCGCACAAATAACATTCAATAAATTAGCAAGAAGGTTAGATAAATACTGCGTGACCAGTTTCAACACATTAAAAACGGTGTAATAAGTACGATGTATTTTAGATAATTTCTCAATATGACTAAGTTTATGATATTTATATGTTTTAGTTAAAATGCTTCTTTTTGACATTTTTTCTGACACTTTCTTTGACATTTTTTTGATATTTTTTATTAAAAAATTGACTAAATAACTGAAATACAATAATAATGATTTGACATTTTCTTTGACATTTTTTCTGACAAAATATGCCTGAACAAAGTAAAACATGGATAGATGAAACGACGTTAAAAGTCATGACATATAAATCAGGCTTTTTTACTTTTCAATTGGGTTTTGAACATACTCAAGTCCAAGCGATGCTCAATCGTGTCAATGATTCACAAAAGCGCTTTAACAAAACCCCAAGTTTACCCTTAATTATTGACCAAGTGCAGGATAAGGTATTAGCAAGCAGTATTTACAGTACCAATACTATTGAGGGAGGGCAATTTACAGAACAAGAAACTGCAAACATATTAAAACAGGACCCTAAGACTATTCAAAAGTCAGAAGAGCGAAGACTGACAAATTTAAAAGAATCTATTGAATGGATAAAAAAATCCAGTTCTAAACAGTTAAAGCCTGTAGAAGGTAAGCCTTTTGAACTTTCTACGATGTTTCAATTACATACACTAGTATCTCAGAATTTAGAAGAGCAACATAATCCAGCAGGGCAGTTACGAAATAACCAGCCAACTCAAAAAACAATAGTTGGTAATGATTCTCATGGGGGAACCTATCGACCACCCAAGTGCATAGAGGATATTGAATATCTTATTCAGGCGTGGATAGAATGGTTAAATAGTCCAAACGTAATTAATCAACCAGCGATAATTAGAGCAGGGCTAGCACATTATTATTTTGAGCTAATTCACCCATTTTGGGATGGTAATGGACGTACTGGGCGTCTGATTGAAATGTTTATTCTTGAGCAGTCAGGATATCGGTTTAGTTCATCTGCTATTTGGAAGTATTATCAAACGAATATCCATGAATATTTTGCTTTATTCAATCAGTGTAGAAAACTAGCTGATAAAAAGGAAGATAACCCTAATCAACCATTTATTGAATTTATATTGAATGGTATGTTTGAAACAATTGAATATCTTCATGATGAAAGTAATAAATTAATCGGATATTTGCTTTACCAAACAGCTTTAAATAACGCTAAATTTAGGAAGGAAATTTCAGATAGACAATTCAATCTTATTCATAATGTAATGCGAGTGATGAGTGAAAGTAATAAATTTTTGTCAAAAGCAGAACTTTATCGTATTCCACAAATCCAGATTTTATATGATAGAAAAACCGAAAGAACATTTTATAGAGATATTGATAAGCTTGTTGAATTAAAATTTTTATCTGAGCAGGATGGATTGATCGTTATGGGAAATTGATTAATAAGTGAATCCTTTAATTTTTTGTATCAACAATTTCAGCGCTTTTTCATGCCTAAATATCTATCATGGACATCTACAAGTACAATTTGAAAATCACGCACATTACAAATAAGGTATGATACGTAGCGATGACTTTCACTATTTTGAGTTGAGTATACTTGATGAAAAAAATATTAATGTTGCTGATCAGTCCTGTAATTGCTGGTTCTGTGTATAGTGCTGAAGATTGGTCGAAAAAACCTCAATCCTATGTATTTTTACAAAATGAAGAACCTCAATATGGGAATAACAATAGTGAACATGTTGATTTTTTTGAGTTGTCAAAGCAACAAGAGCAAGATCGTATCGCTCAACGTGAGGTAAATGTCGCAAAAATGTATGAAAGTCGGGCAAATACTTCTAATATGAGTCCATTTGAAAGATCTCAATATCTTCTGAAAAATAACGATACTTATGCTTTGAATGCACATGAAAATGAACAGCAGTTAAAATCATTGCAAAAGGCACGCAATAGAGGGGTAATTTCAGAGCGCGATTATCAACAGAAAATGATTAAGCAAAATCAGATGCCTTTAGAACAGAAAAATAATCAACTTAAATATTCAATCCCTGTAGGGGAGTGATGATAAATATCTTTAAGTGTGATAGGTGTTGAACGAGTTTTTTTAATTACTTATTTTTATAAAGAAGTACCTCAAGGTACTTTTTTAGCACATTAAAAATTCAACTTCGCTACAGGTTGAAATCGTGATAAGCAATTCTATAATCTTTCGTTATCTTTGATTTAAGTTTTTATCATAGTATTTACGAATCATCCGTATCTCCTAAAAAACATTAAGTTAAAACGTAATTATATTAAAGGGTTAGAATAAAAATAAACTAACTCTGGATCACCATCATCAAGATTTTCTATGTGCCCGCTCGCGATAAATCCAGAATTTAGTAATAATTGCTGCATTGCCAAATTAGATCGATTAGTTGTGGTAAAAAGCTTCGGATGTTGGCAGTTAGCCTTTAATACATTCAGTAATGCTCGTCCCGTACCACAGCGACGATAAGGTTCTCCGACCATCAGCATCTCAATAAAACCGCATCCGAAAAAATGGTAATTTAGAACGCCGTAGCCCATTACTTTTCCATTTTTTTCAACAAGAAAGCAGACACCCTGCATACACCAATTGTGGATTTGCAATATTCGCTGCGGATCGTGTGAGGCAACACTGTCAATAGCGATTAAGTCTTTAGTGTCAGTTTCAGTCGCTAGGCGAATAAGTATATGTTCATTTATATCAGTCATTACGCTATTCACTATAGCAAAATATATAGACCAATTTAGAATTATGGTCGTGATAAGAAATTCTAGATAGTTTCTTTATAGATCAATCGCCTAATAATAGCCTTACCGCAAAAATTAGAATCAGGGCAGAGTAAAGATATTTTACTTTGAGGTATTGATACTATTGCTAAGCACAATGAGTCTAGGGCTTTGAATCATACGAAGAATAAAGTGCTCAAGTGAGCCTAAATCAGATATAAGCTCATTTGAACTTATAGGTTTAAGCTACTCTATTTCTTCTTTTTATCGCAACCGATCACTATGGCATCGGTGATGATGTTCGTTTTATCGGTGTACAGGGTGATATTGCAAAAGTAATCGATAACAGTCCGATTTTCTGTATATCCAGTCTTCCGATATACTGGTTCGCTACCAACTGGCATTTGGCCAACCACGCCGCCGCCACCGATTCCAACCATGGTCGTCTTTTGGCCAATATACTCAACACCTGTCTGCACGAAAACTTTTTCTGGTGTTACATGAGTCTGCACTCGATTCCACCCATAGAAGCCACCACTACCATACGACGATGGACCTAGACCATGATCAGGTTTGCCAAATATTTTAAATGCATTACTGGCTGGTTGCCCGACTAGTTTTTGTGCAGCCACTTCGACTTCATTGGGTTTGGTGGCCAAGGTGGCGCAAGCGCTGATACTAAGCACCATGAGGGTGATACAACTATATTTGAATAAAGGCATGGAAAAGACTCCTGAAATAATCAATGTTATACGTACAGAGCAGAGCGAGATATTAATTCATCATAATTTATTATTTGGTATATATTTCACACGATTATATCGCATAATTATTGATAGTCAAAAGCCCATCCCCACTGAAATAGTTGGGTGTCAATTTTCCTCTACTCATAGTCCATTGCTGATCTTTTTAAAAGGCGAGATCCTCGTATTGAGAACTGTTTTGGATAAACTTTATTATGTTGGGTTTGTTAATCAATATATTGATTTAATTGGAAATATTTCATAAATATCAAGTTGTGGTGAGCACGAACATCAGAATAAAAATAAGTAATGCCAATTCAAAATTTGAGTTTAGTGATGAATTATTCTAAGATTTAGAACAACTAAAAGTTAACTTATAAATGATAGATATTTCACAAAATAATTTACGGCATGGATGAAACAATTATGGCTAAATACAATAGACCGCAGATCATACAATTTTTTATATCGTTAATTTCTCTTACTCTATTTTCTTTAACGATGTCAGGTGTTGCGCATGCTGAGGGGAATTGTCCTCCGGGCTATTATCCTGTTGGTGGTCAAGGTGTACAAGGCTGTGCGCCTATTCCGAATTATGGAAGCAGTGGGGGATATTCAGCTCCAAGCTACCGGACTCCAAGCACAGAAGGTTATGTCGCTTCGGGTACAAATGGTGTAATCGGTGTTGCTACTGCAAAAATTTTTCGTGGAAAGTTAGAAGAGAAAGCATTACAAGCTTGTGAAAAAAAAGGTGGGACTGATTGCAGAATTTGGTTTACTTATGATGACAATCATTGCGCGACTATAGGGCAAGCTGAAGGAACAAATAGATTGTATAAAGCACGAACAACGGCGGGTGAAGTAAGCGATGTTGTTCCAATGTTAGTCCCAGGAAGTAGAAAAGCTTTAGGACGGAAGAAAGTTTTAGAGGCGTGTCGTTATGATGGCTTCCCAGAGGCTCAATGCAAAATTATTTATGAAGATTGCCGTAGGCTTAATCTTCCATAAGCATTCATTACCTGTTCATCTGTAGGGTCAATCTGTTCACGGGAAACCTTACATGTCTTTTGATTTTTTAAAACAAAGCACTTAAGCTTTTTCCGTAAGTTGAATTTTCATCTTTATCACAAAGACTACTAAGAGCAACTACTCGATTATATTCTAGTAGTTGCTTATAGGTGGTTTTTAAAAATGAAGTATTCAGGTTTTAAAAGGTATGATTGTAATAAAGTGCAATACGGTTCTCAATATAATCTTTTGACACAGAATTTTTATAATCTGCATATAACCATGAGATACCCAAACCTTTAAACTTTTGCTGTTGGAAATCATAATTTAAAATCAGATCAAACTCTTTTTCAGTACCATTATTACCTGTGGCTGTTTTAATATGATCACCATTATAATAACGAATGATACTTTTTAAGCCATTTAATGGTGTGTCCTTAAAGTCATAATCATAGCGAATTTGCAAAGACCGTTCATCCTGTTGCATAAAAGTGCCCACCGACCAGTTAGCAGAATATACTTGTGGAACCCAATTTGCTAAAAGAGGAAAGGCATTGTCACCTGTAACATATTTATAACCCAGTCCAAAGGTGTGATTCCCATGGTTTAGCATGTGAATAGTGGCATAGACTTGATTATCAATATTTCCTTCCAATGCATTCCCAGATTCCTTGGTATCAAAAATATAGAAATTTGATTTTAAATGGGTTTTTTTATTGAAATCATGTCTAAGTTCATAACTTAAAAAATGTTGATCATAAATGTCTTCTAATTTTGCATAAAAATAACGAACTTGTTGCTTGTTAAAATCATAATCAATTCCTGCAAAATCTAAAGCATCTGCTTGAGCTTTATTTTTTCCATTGACCAGATGAAATTTAAAATAATCTTCTGTATTACGACCACTGACTTTGTTTAAACGTCCAACAGTGATTTTACTATTGGCTAAATCCGTTGATTCTAAAATACCACCAAGAAATGTGGTAGGGAGTTGCATTACCGCATCGGTATGGACAATAGGTAATTTTGGCATAACTTCACCGATTTTGAGTTCAGTTTTGCCATATTTAAATTTTGCTGTTGCACCGAGTTTTAGTTGATCTTGTGCTTGTTGTTGTTTAACAGCGTCATAAGGCATGATGTTATCTACAATATTTTTAGCTGAACTTAAACGATAAGCATAGCGTGCAGATAGATCCAAACCGAGTTGTACTGGTGTATCGGTATAACCAGAATTGAGGTTGAAGGTTGCGGCTTGTGACCAGTTGTTTAAATCTTTACTATGAGCATCGTCAAAATTACGATCGAAATAGAAATTTTTTAAATAAAGATTGGCGGTTGTATCTTTAATAAAATCTGCATGAGTTGCTGAATTTAGGCAATAAGAAGCCAATATACCCAAAAGGATTGTTTTAAGTTTCATGTTTTCTTCCTGAAAATATTTTAGTTTTGAGTTCGGCAGCTGAAATTCCGCTTTCAGACAGCCATTGGTTTATCACATCTGTTTTTTGATATCGATTATTAAGAAAATCATTCTATTTATGCAGTGATTGCAGTCATATTGGTTAATGGTGCATCAGTTAAAGACTGTAATGTCTCAAAAGAAAGTCCATTCACCATTTCAATCACTTTTAACCCATCAGCAGTTACTTCAATAACACAAAGGTCAGTGTAAATACGGTCTACACAGTTTTTCCCTGTTAATGGATAACTTAGTTGTTTGACAATTTTTGCTTCCCCTTTTTTTGTGGTGTGTTCTGTGGTGATAAATACTTTCTTGGCACTTACAACTAAATCCATTGCTCCTCCCACTGCTGGAATTGTATCTGCCGTACCTGTATGCCAGTTTGCTAAATCACCATTTTCTGCAATTTGAAATGCACCCAGTACACATATATCGAGATGACCTCCACGCATCATGGCAAATGAGTCGCCGTGGTGAAAATAACTGCCACCATCCAGCATGGTCACCAATTCTTTACCCGCATTGATCAGTTCAGGATCTTCCATATCAGGCGTAGGCGGTGGGCCAAACGCAAGTAAGCCATTTTCAGAATGAAGGAAGACATCTTTATCTGCAGGCAAATAACTGGCAACCTTGGTTGGTAAACCAATCCCTAAGTTGACATAGGCGCCCTCTGGAATATCCTGTGCCACACGTTTTGCAATTTGGTCACGACTGAGTTTCTGGTAGCTCATATTATTTCTCCTTATCGCTTATGGGGCTGGCTGTACTTGAACAACGTGTTGTACAAAGATACCTGGAGTGATGATATGTTCAGGATCAAGTTCACCCAATTCAACTATTTCTGAAACTTGAGCAATGGTGGTGGTCGCCGCCATTGCCATGATTGGGCCAAAATTACGGGCAGATTTGTTGTAAATCAAATTTCCCCAACGATCAGCTTTGTGTGCTTTGATTAAGGCAAAATCAGCTTTAATTGGTAATTCAAGTACATAGTCTTTTCCATTGATATGACGAGTTTCCTTACCCTCCGTGAGCAGAGTGCCGAAACCTGTTGGAGTAAATACTGCACCTAAGCCCATACCTGCCGCTTGAATGCGACAAGCCAGATTGCCTTGTGGAACAAGTTCCAGTTCGATTTTTCCTGCATGGTACAATTCATCAAAGACCCACGAATCAGATTGACGAGGGAAAGAGCAGACCATTTTCTTGACTCGACCTGTTTTAAGCAGCTTCGCCAAACCATAGTCACCATTTCCCGCATTGTTACTGACAATCGTTAAGTCCTGAGTATCGCTTTCGATTAAAGCATCAATCAGTTGCGTAGGTTGTCCCGCAGCCCCAAACCCGCCAATGAGAATAGTTGCTCTATTAGGAATAGATCGAAGTAGTTCATAAGCTGAATGATGAATTTTGTTCATATTAAACCTGTCCTTTGATCACGAACTTTTGTGGCATTCTTTTTTGGGTGAATGTCAGCATGATGATCGCACCTATGAGCATCAAAACACTGCCATAAACCATGCCTGTTGCAAATGAATGGGTCAGATCTTTGAGAAAGCCAATTAAGAATGAGCTGACAATGGTTGCTGAATTACCAAAGGCATTAATAAACGCAATACCGATGGCTTTGTGATCAGTGGATAAGCTTTCATCGGCAAATGCCCAGAAAATCCCCATGGTGCTGAACCCTGCCATACATGCTAAACATAAGCCGATAATTTGCAGGATAGGTGTTTGTAAATAGGCAGCCATGAGCCAACCGATAAAACCAAAGAGCATTGGGAAAAAAGTATGCCAATATCTTTCTTGTGTTTTATCCGAGTGATAACACAGTAAAAACAAGGCAATGATGGTGACTAAATGTGGAATCGCGACAATGATTCCGTGGGTGACTGAATTTAAATTCGGTAGTGATGCAGAAACAATTTGTGGTACCCAAATATTGACCATTCCGCAGGTTGTCACAATACAGAAATACACGACAGCACAGCGTACCACTGAGCTGTTTAGAAATGCCCAAGTAGACGTTTTATTTGAAGCGTGAAGCAGAGTTTCAGCATGAACAGTAGGGTTGCTTTGACTGTGTAATTGAGTACCTTGCAGTTCTTCATCTTTAAGCGCCTGAATGAGAACTTGCTTTTCTTCTTCATTTAACCATTTGGCATCTTTAGGCGTGTTTGGTAATTTGGCATAGACCAAGAGTCCAAGAAAGACACAAGGTAATCCTTCAAGTAAAAACACCCATTGCCAACCTGTAAAGCCATACCAATTGTGTAAATTTAAAATATAACCTGTGACCACTGCACCAAACATGGCAGTAAACGGCATAGCCAACATAAAGATGGCATTGGCGCGCGAGCGATGTGAGGCTGGGAACCATTGGGTTAAATACAACAACATACCTGGCATAAAGCCAGCTTCAGCAATCCCAACAATAGCACGAATGATATAGAGTGACTTTTCATCAGTGGCAAAAGCAGTACAGCTCGAAGCAATTCCCCAAACGATGATGATGCTACCGATCCAAAGTTTCGTCCCAAATTTTTTTAACATCATGTTGCTTGGAATACCAAAGCAAATATAAAAGATATAGAAAATGGTATTGGCTAGACCAAAACTAAGTGCGGTTAATCCTAAATCTGCACTGAGTTGTTTACCCACAAAACCGATATTGATCCGATCTAAAAATGAGAAAATGAAGAGTATTAATAGAAAATATAGAAGCTTACGTCGTACTTTCTGTATGGTGTCTTCCAATTTTTTATTTTGTTCTGGCAAATCAGTTGCCTGAATTTCAATTTTTTGAGAATCCATAGTTTTCTTCCTTTGAACACTGTATGGATAGGTGACCGAAAATCACCTAGGGTTTTTACTGCGTAATCACGTCGTATAAATGTGTTGCCTTAATTAATTGTTCGATACTTTGTTGTGAAGAGGCTTTACCGAAAATATAACGGTCTGGGCGAACTAAGATGGCATGCGCTTGATTGTGATTGAGCCAATCCAAAATTTCTGCTTGCTTCGCATAGATAATACTCAGTCGTTGAATGCTATTTAGTTCAAGCTCTTCAATTTGAGCCTGATATTCAGGTAGGACAAATAGACTGAATTGATAGCCAATAGCATCATCACTCAATATTTGATTGTCCAAAATAAACTGTGGAGCAATTTGACCATTGATCTCATCTGTATTTTGAATAAACCCTGCACCCAGTCTTGGTGTTGGGGTAATGAAGTTCTTGAGTTGAGAAACTTGTTGTTGATACTCATGATTTGCACAATAATTTTGGATAATTTTTCCAAAATTAACAGCACCTTGAATGAATTCTTTGACATGAGACATACGTTCAGTATGGTAACTTTGAACCAGTTCAAAAGATTGATCCTCTCGTACCAATTCATTGAGTTTCCAAGCTAAATTTGAAGCATCACGGATACCTGCAGCCATACCTTGTCCCATAAATGGTGGTGTTTGGTGTGCAGCATCACCAGCAATGATCAAACGATTTTTGCACCATTGTTTTGCCAGCAAAGCGTGGAAGGTATAGACTGTAGCGCGCTCAATTTCGGCATTTTCAGGCTGTATATAATCTGCTAATAATTTCCAAATGGTTTCCGGCTGAGTGAGTGTATTTACATCATCTTCAGGCATCACCATGATTTCCCAACGTAGTCGTTGGCCTAAGCCTTTGATATAGCTCATTGGACGTTGAGGGTTACAGTATTGAATACTGTAATCACCCAAATCATTGGTATTATTCTTGGCAATAAAATCGACCACCAGCCAACGACTGTGCAGATTTAAGTCTTCAAAAGTTGTACCAATCAAACGGCGAATCAAAGAACGAGTGCCATCACAGCCTACGACGAATTTAGCCGTTGCTTGATATAAAATACCATTGGCTAAATTTTCAAAAAACAAAGTGCAGTCTTTGGCTTGTTCATCAATTTTAAATACTTCATGGCGTATTTTTACAGTGAGTAGAGGATTTTGTTCTACATGCTCACGTAATGTAGCTTCTAAATCAGGTTGATGAATACGATATGCTGAACTCCATTGATGCATACCTTTTTGTGTTGGGCGTTCCCAAGTAATCAGTAAATTCCCCTCAGCATCGACAAATTTCATCCCTGGTCCGGGTGCCAGCTCTTGTTGCAATTTCTCTGAAATACCAATGCTTTGAAAGATTCTCATACATTCGGCATCAAAGCGAACCGCACGAGGTAGTTGTAATATCTGCGCTTCGCGTTCAAGCACGAGGACTTTTAAACCTTGTTTAACCAATAAGTTGGCAAGGGTGACACCTGTAGGTCCATAACCCACAATGGCAACGTCATAATATTGTTTTAATTCCATTTTTTACTCCTCCTGAGTGAAAGAGGCTTTATTTGCCCCACTTCCAATTAGCCATCATTTTTTACGATGTTTTTGAGGATGCCAATTTTATCGACTTCTATTTCAACCACATCACCTTCTTGAAGCAAGATGGGAGGAGTACGTTTTAAACCAATACCGCCTGGAGTGCCGCTGACAATGACATCACCTGCGTTAAGCGGTGTAAATGTAGAAATATAGTTAATCAATGAAGGAATATCGTGAATCAATTGAGTAGTTTGCGCATGTTGTAATTCTTGCCCATTGACGCGGGTAGTCAAAGTCATGATTTCATTGGGTTTGATTTCATCTTTAGTGACTAACCAAGGACCAAAGCTACCTGTTTGGAAGAAGTTCTTGCCCGGTCCCCATTGCGCTGTATGACGCTGCCAATCACGCACAGAAGCATCGTTATAACAAGAGTAACCTGCGATATGATCCCATGCATTTTCTTTGGCAATACGACGACCACCTTTACCAATCACAATGGCAATTTCACCCTCATAGTCAAATTGTTCAGCTTCAACAGGACGAAGTAGAGGTTGATTATGACCAACTTGTGATGGTGCAAGTCTAAAGAAAATCATCGGCTTTTCAGTCACTTCTTGCTGAGTTTCTTGTACATGGTCTGTATAGTTCAAACCGATACAAAAAATTTGTTCAGGGTTTGGAATCACAGCTTCAAACTGAATATCTGCTAAAGCATAGTCTGCTGCTGCATTTTCAGCAGATTTGACGATTTCAATAAAATTGCCTTCAGCCAACAAGCTTTTTAAATCTGCATATTTATTTGCTAAATGCTTTTTTAAATTAATCACAGACTGGTCTTTAACCAAACCAAATAATTGTTGACCTTGAATGCTGAAACTTAATAATTTCATAGAAATCTTCCTTGATAAATACATATTGTTTTTAAAATTATTATCAATAATTAATAACAATTGACATAATACTGGCAAACAATATATTTTATGTCAATACTTTTATCAAATATTGAGAAAAATATGAAAGGACTTAAATTCAGCCATATTGGTATCTATGTCAACGACATTGCTAAAATGGAACAGTTCTATACTGAAATTCTTGGTTTTTTTGTGACTGATCGCGGACGTTTAAATACGCCGAGAGGGGATGTGCAATTGGTCTTTCTCAGCAGAGATCCGAAAACACACCATCAAATTGTGTTAGCAACAGGTCGCCCTGAAGCGCAAATCTTCAATCCAATTAATCAGATTTCTTTAGAAGCAGACAGTTTGGAAACTTTGCAAGAATTCTATGTGAAGTTTGTAGAGTTACAGATTTCACACTTAGATCCAATTACGCATGGCAATGCAATTTCGTTTTATGCACCTGATCCTGAAGGGAATCGTCTAGAATTATTTATCGATACGCCATGGTATGTGTCACAACCAATGAAAATTCCATTGGATTTAAACAAAACTAAAGATGATTTGATGGCTGAAGTTGAGAATCATGCCAAAAAACTTCCAGGTTTTTGCCAAAGAGCTGAATGGGAGGGTAGAATGCGTGAACTCATGGCGATGAATTAAGTTGAGCTGTCTATGTCCACATCCAATAACATGTTAAATATTTTGACTTTATTTTCGATAGAGGAGCCTGTTTTGGATGCAGACATTATTTGTGAAAAACTCAATTTTTCCAAACCCACAGGTTATCGTTATATTAAAGATTTAGTTTCACACGGAATTTTACAGCGTTTGCATGGTGGGCAATATACCTTTGGACCTCGAATTTCCGTGATGGATTATATTTCACAACAATCTAATCCCATACTACGGTTAAGTATTCCTTTTATGCTGGATATAGTTGAACAAACAGAATTTAATTGTTGTTTGACACAATTTTATGAGGATTATTGCATTGATATTCATCATGAAGGCTATAAGGAATCGTCACTATTGTCCTATGGGCGTGGTCGCCCACGACCTGCATACGCAGGGGCAGCGCCTAAAATTATTTTGGCAAATACGACCACGAAAGTTCAGAAATCGATTTTCCGAAACTTTCAGGACCATTATATTGCCAGTGAATTTGCTCTGACTGAAACTGAATTTTTAGACAAATTGAATCAAACAAAAAAACAAGGTTATTACGTCTCTAAAGGGGAGTTGGAAACTCACCTAGGTGCAATTGCTGTCCCAATTATTTATTCCAGTAAGGCATTTCCACTTGCTTTGAGTATAGTGGGGTCAGTAAAACGCTTTAATTTGATTCAAGTCGAAACGATTGTGGAGATGTTAACAAAAGCAGCGAAACACATCGAAAGTGAGTTTAAAAACGCTGAGTCATGAGTGGGATTATGATAATTCTTTGATTATTGAAAAGTCATTAGACTGACATTGGATATTAACAATAATCATGCTTTGGCAATCATTTAACTTCACGAATATACGTAAAATTTTGAAGTGTTTTAATTGATTAGAACACAGTTAAATAGAACAAAAAATTAAACTGCTTATACTTTAAAATCATTATTTCTAGCGAGGAAGAAGTTGCTCAATTAATTTTTAAATCCAGCCCTTTCAATTTCTAACGTTGATGTATAGAACTAAACCTTTTTTCCTCATCCATGCCTGATGAAATTCATCAGACATAAATTGAAGCGATTTCGATACGATTAGAATTTGTATTGATAATTGATAAAGAAACGATTTTCTGTAAAATCACTCCCATAATTTTGCTGGTAACGTGTAAATAAGTGCTGTAAAGACAGTCCTTTTAGCGCAGGTTGCTGAAAATTATAGGTGGTCAGAACATCAAGCTCGGACTCTTTATTTTTATCACCATTGCTCATTTTAATATCTCGTCCAACCGCGTACTTTGCAATGCTGTTTAAACCGAGGATGTAATCTTTAAAGTCATAACCATAAACAAAATGCCATGATTTTTCATTTTCTTTAAAAAAGCCTGTGACATTCCAGTTAATAAAATAAAGCTCAGGTAAAAAACCATCAGGCAAAGGGTAGGCGTCCCCAATAATTCGTTGATAACCAACACCTAAAGTGTGATTGTTCAGTTTCAATGTTTCCAATAAACCTACATTTTGGCTATCGATATCTAAAGCACTGCTATTATCTTGCGAATTAAAATATCGTAATTTTGAATGCAGGGCGATATTGTCAGCAATTGGGTATCGATGCTCCACACCTAAATAGTGTTTATCATATAAATTTTCTAAATGCCCATAGTAATAATTGATATTAAAATCTTTATTTACATCATAAGATAAATTCAGGTAATCCAATCCATCTGAATAATGTTTTATACCTTTCTGCGTATAAGAAAATTTATAAAAATCCTCCTCATTGCGAGGAGAATTTTTCGACACATGACCAAGTTCGACTTTAAGTTTTTCCTGAATTGGAAATTTTAAGTTCACACCTTGATAAGTCGTTAAAAGCTGACGGCTTGTGTCGATTGCGGTCATGGGTAAATTGAGCCATAACTCACCGACTCTCAATTCTGCCTGATCATATTTAAGTTTAAGTGTACCCCCATATTTTAAATAGTCTGCTGCTTGTTCTTGTTTGACTGGGTCAAAAGGCAATACGGTATCATTGACATGTTTGTCATTGCTTAGACGTACCGCATATTGCATTGAACCATCAACGCCAATTTGCAGAGGATGTTCTAAAATTTCAATAGGGGTGTCATAAAATTGTGAATGATAAAATAATGATACGCCTTGTGACCAACTCCCCGAATCTTTGACATTTTCTTGATCAAAATTGCGATCAATATAGGCATTTTTTAAAGTTAATTTCCATTCATCTTTGGCTAACGCTAGTTGTGTAAAAGCACAAGTATTAATGAATATGAGCGTAGTAAAAATCTTTGTAAATGGTGTATTGAATAACATAAGGCATCCTTGACTTAAGTTTATTTCCAGATGAAAGGTGATTTTTTCTGGGTTTCTTCAGCATCAGGTTCTAAAGCAATACCTGTACGGTCTTTAAAAATACAAATCGCTAAAAAAGCAATCACAGACATCACGGTTAAATATGCACTGACTAAATAAATGCCGTTTACTTTGCCAATTAATGCTGCTGCAATTAATGGCGCGAATGCACCGCCAATGATCGAGCCAATCGCATAAGTGATGGATATACCCGAAAAGCGAATAGAAGCAGGGAAGAGTTCAGAATAAAAGACAGCTTGTACACCATAGGTGATTCCAATACCCATTGATAATAGGGCTAAGCCTGACATGATGTAGCTATAGTTGCCTGTACTGATCAGTGGGAAAAGCATCAGAGCGGTAATGATTTGAATCAATGAACCGAAAATATAAACTGGTTTACGTCCAAATTTATCTGAAAGCACTGCAGATAACCAAGTAAAGAAGGTCCAAATAACGGCAGAAATACTGATCAAGGTCAAAATGATTGGACGCTCTAAATTCAGACCATTTGGATTGGTGGTAAAGCTTTGAATAAAGCCACCAGCAGTCATGTAGCCCAGCGCAGTTGTACCAGCTATCAATAATGCTGAGCTAAAAATGACTTTTTTATACTGTCCAAAAAGTTCACGGATCGGTTTCTGTGTGGTGCCTTTCTGCTTTAATTCCTCAAAAATAGGGCTTTCTTCAACTGAACGGCGAATCCAGTAGCCTAAAGCAAAGAGAAAAATACTGCATATAAATGGAATTCTCCAACCCCATGCTAAAAACTCTTCTCCTGGTGAAACATAGCCAGTCATGATCACTAAAACCAGTGATGCTAGTAATAAACCAAGTGGAACACCGAGTTGTGGGAATGAGCTAAATAATCCACGTTTGTGGGTTGGTGCATGTTCAACGGCCATCAATACAGCGCCGCCCCATTCACCCCCTGCGGAAATTCCTTGTAAAATACGCAGTAAAATTAAAATGATAGGCGCAATGATACCCACGCTGTCGTAAGTGGGTAATAAGCCAATCAGAGTTGTGGTTCCACCCATCATGATTAATGTAGCGGCTAGAACGGTTTTACGTCCAAACTTATCGCCAAAATAACCTGCGATAAATGCGCCAAAAGGCCGAAAAATAAAACTGATCCCTACAGATGCAAAAACCAACAGGGTGGCAAAGGCTGGACCTGCGGGTTTAAAAAACAGTTGATTAAAAACTAAGCCTGCTACAGCGGCATAAATAAAATAGTCATACCACTCTATGGTGGTCCCAACAATCGTTGCTATCGCAATTTTGCGAGTACGTGATGCCGATGAAGTGGGAAGTGCAAGCGTCGAGCCGTGCAATTCTGCTTGAGAGTTTTCCATAGCTTTTCCTTTTTGTATTTCACTTATGCTTCAATCTATTCTTGGTTTTTTGATTGAAACAAAATCCTTGTCGTATTGACTCATCATGAATCAATCGAATAATTATGCTTGAATATTTTTTAAATGGATACACTATTTTTAAAATAAAATAAAAAAGGTATCTTTTTAATTTAAATTGGTAATGTTTTAAATTTTAAATAATGATATTAAAATATTTTAAATCAAATAATTGTGAGTTTTATCGATGTTTTGGTTTTAATTTTTAATTATAATTTGATACTTAAATTAAATAAATTATAATTTTTGGTATCTTTTTAATGTCTTTTATTAAGTCTTTTGCAACAAGAAAACCCAAATAAACTGATTTGGGTAAATGTGATTTTGCAGACGAAGTTGAATCAGGTTTTATATAACTCCTTATAAGTTATATCCTCACTCAGTCATCCAATCGATTAAACTGTAATGTGTGCTGTCGTGTTATCAATCAACGTTGTATCCGTGTGAGCAATCACCTCATCTCAAGTTATTATGGTCGCGTGTAATTCCATGAATTTCATCTTTTTTAGGCAAATACATCATCACGACCAACAATGTGATTTATTAATGACTAGATTGCTGACTGAAATTGCATCTGTTCAGTATTTATTCTGGAGTAATTTATTCTGGTATAGGTTTGAAAAACTCCCCTAAAGCCAAGCTTTATCGTCACAAATGATTGAGGCTAACTTTGGAAATTTAGGGGAGCTGATTCAATAAAAATTAGTTTTAAACAAACGCTTAATTAGTCGCGATTGACTAAGGTTAAAATATCGTAAGTGGCAACTAATTCATGACGCTGGTTTTTTACTTTAATGTCCCAAACAACAACGCCGTGGGCTTTTTGGCTTGGGTCTTGTAAAGGCTTCGGAGTTTTTTGTTTACAAGTTAATTCGACTTGAATGGTATCTCCGATTTTAACAGGCTCTACAAAACGTAAATTGTCCATTCCATAGTTTGCAATCACTGGGCCTGGTGCTGCATCTACAAATAACCCTGCAGCGGCGGATACGATAAAATAGCCATGCGCAACACGATCACCAAATATTGAGTCAGCCGCAGCAATTTTGTCCATATGTGCATAGAAGTGATCTCCACTTAAGCCAGCAAAATTGACAATATCAGCTTCTGTCACAGTACGGCGAGCAGTCAATAGGCGTTCACCGATACGTAATTCATCAAATGATTTTTTAAAGGGATGAACTCGATCTTCAAAAACCTCTGAACCAATGGTCCAACTATGACCAATTTGTGTCATGGCTTTGGGTGAACCTTGGATTGCTGTGCGTTGCATATAATGTTTTACCGCACGTAAACCACCTAATTCCTCACCACCACCAGCACGACCTGGACCACCATGAACTAAGTAAGGAAGAGGCGAACCATGACCTGTACTTTCTTTGGCATTTTCACTATCTAGGATATGTACACGACCATGCCAAGGTGCAATTTTGGCAATGATCTGCTCTACATTTTCATCCGCATTGCGCACCACAGAAGCAACTAAACTACCTTCACCCCTTGCAACTAAATCAGCCAGCTCTTGAAGGTTTGCATAAGGCATTAAAGTAACAACTGGACCAAAAGCTTCTATTTGATGAATGGCCGTGGCTTGGCTTGGATTTTTACAGACTAAAACAGTCGGTGGATAAAATGCACCTTGTTCAGGATTTTCAGCTTGAATGGTGAAATCTTGACGGAGGTGGCTACCAAATACAATTTCAGCCTCTTGATTGAGTTGCTCTACTTTTTCAGCCACATCATGTTTTTGTTTTACACTGGCTAATGCCCCCATGGTGACATTTTCACGTTCAGGGTTGCCCACGACCACATTTTTTAATTTTGCGATTAACCGTGTTTGTACTGTTTCAAGTAACTCTACGGGAACAAAGGCACGACGGATTGCAGTACATTTTTGCCCGGCTTTTGTGGTCATTTCACGAAAGACTTCTCGTACAAATAGATCGGTTGTTTCCGTAGATGCGTGTTGAGTCAAAATAGCACTATTAACAGAATCTGCTTCCATGGTAAATGGAATTGAATAATGATTTAAATGCGCTGTTGCGCGTAATTTTTGTCCAGTGGATGCAGAACCTGTAAACGTTACTGTATCTTGAGGGTTTAAATGTTCGAATAAATCATAAGTTTGACCACAGATAAGCTGTAATGAACCTTCTGCTAAGATGCTACTAGCCAAAATGTCTTTGACAACAGCGTGGGTCAATTCTGCACCTTCCGTGGCTGGTTTAACGATACACGGCACACCCGCCAATAATGTTGGAGCAATTTTTTCTAACATTCCCCAAATTGGAAAATTAAAAGCATCAATATGCACAGCGACACCAGCCTTTGGGCTAAGAATATGCTTTGCGCCAAAGGTACCGTTTTTAGACAGCGGAATCCAAGCATCTTCAACCAAGGCGGTTTCATCGCTGAGTTCACGACGAACTAAACTCGAATAGGCGAATAAAGTTCCGATTCCACCCTCGATATCAATCCAAGCATCTTTACGGGTACAACCTGTTGCTTTGGCAAGTTCATAATAGCTTTCTTTGCGTTCCAGCAAATATTGAGCGACTTGTTTTAATGCATTGGCACGTTGATGAAAAGTCAGTGATGCAAGTGCAGCACCTTTTTGTTTTGCATAATCAACAATGGCTTGCGTGTTGATTCCTTGACTACTCACTTGATACATGGCTTCACCTGTTATCGCATGATAGACAGTACGGAAGTCTTGCTGAGCGATATATTCTTGTCCATAAACCAAAGAGCTTAATGTTTTAATCGCAGGCTGCGTGGTTGATTTTGTGGTCATTTCATCGGGTTCCGTATGGGGTATTGCCGTATCTAAATCAAGCATTACTCAAACTCCTTTTGTGATACGTTTTAGATGGTTTTCTATTTTTAATGACTCATAATTTGTCTTTTAAATTTTAAAATGTCAAATTTTTTTAGCTGAATATTGTGATATTAAAAATATAATAAAAATAATTTTAATTAAAACAGTTATTTGGAAAAGTAAATTTTAAAATAATTATGATACATAAAAATATGTATTGATTTTTTATTTGTATCGTTTTAATTTAAATAGCATAACACTTGGGATAAGTGAGGACACAATGAATAATCATCAACAAGATTTCGATCAATCTCTCGAAAAGGATATTTCGATTGAACCTAAAGATTGGATGCCAGATGCATATCGTAAAACTTTAATTCGCCAGATTGGACAACATGCACACTCAGAAGTTGTGGGAATGTTACCTGAGGGCAATTGGATCACGCGTGCACCAAGCTTAAAACGTAAAGCTGTTTTACTTGCTAAAGTTCAAGATGAAGCAGGGCATGCATTGTATTTATATAGTGCGGCTGAAACTTTGGGTGCCGATCGTGATGACATGATGGATAAACTCATTGCTGGGCAGATGAAGTATTCATCAATTTTTAATTATCCAACCTTAACTTGGGCCGATGTTGCTGCCATTGGCTGGTTGGTTGATGGTGCGGCAATTGTCAATCAAGTTGCGTTATGTCGTACCTCTTATGGTCCCTATGCACGTGCCATGGTGCGTGTATGTAAAGAAGAAAGTTTCCATCAACGCCAAGGCTTTGAAGCCATGATGCAGTTGGCAAATGGGACACCTGAGCAAAAACAATTGGCACAAGATGCAGTGAATCGTTTTTGGTGGCCTGCACAAATGATGTTTGGTCCGAGTGATGACAATTCTCCAAACAGCGCGCAAAGCATGCAATGGAAAATTAAACTCTTTAGTAATGACGCACTCCGTCAAAAATTTGTGGATAACACGGTACCGCAAGTTTTACAGCTGGGTTTGACTGTGCCAGATCCTGACTTACGTTTTAATGAAGCAACAGGACATTACCAGTCTGGTGAAATTAATTGGGACGAATTTTTTGACATTCTTGCAGGTAAAGGCCCATGTAATCACGAACGTATCGAAGCACGCCGTAAAGCGTGGGAAGGTGGCAAATGGGTACGTGATACCGCTGTGGTCTATGCACAAAAAAAGCAACAACAAGCTGCTGCCAAAGTTGCTTAGTTCAGTGTTTTAGTCAAATTTAATAAGGATTTTATGATGGACAATAAAAATAACTGGTCGCTATTTGAAGTTTTTGTACGAAGTAAACAAGGTTTAAGCCATCGTCATGTGGGGAGTTTACGTGCGCCAGATGCAGAAATTGCACTCCAGAATGCCCGTGATGTTTATACCCGTCGCAATGAAGGGATCAGTATTTGGGTGGTGAAATCTGAATGGATTACTTCATCTCAACCTAATGAAAAAAATGAATTTTTTGATCCAGCATTAGACAAGGTATATCGTCATCCGACGTTTTACCATATTCCAGATGGCATTGAGCATATGTAAGGGGGACGAAGATGAGTCATTTAGTATTTTCACAGTTCCTATTGCATTTGGGTGATAGCCAACTGATTTTATCGCATCGTTTGGCCGAATGGTGTGGTCATGCGCCTGAGCTAGAGCTGGATATTGCATTAGCCAATATTGGTTTGGATTTGCTAGGTCAAGCCAGAACATTGTTAAGTCTTGCGGGTGAAGAGGAAGGCTTAGGTCGTGACGAAGATCAATTGGCATTTTTCCGTAACGAACGTGAATATCGCAATTTATTGTTATGTGAACAACCCAATGCTGACTTTGCACAAACCATGGTACGCCAGTGGTTAATGGATCATTATCATCATTTGTTATTTGCTGCATTGAGCCATAGCCAACACAAAGCGTTAGCTGCATTTGCGCTGAAATCATTACGTGAAGTGAAATATCACTTACGTTTTTCTACCGCTTGGATGGAACGTTTAAGTTTAGGAACAAGCGAAGCACATGCAAAAACCAAATTAGGTTTAAACGAACTGTGGCGTTTTAGCAAAGAATTATTTGTCTTAACCACCGAAGAACAAGGCTTGGTGACTGAAGGCTTAATTCCAAATATTGAACCTTTAAAAGCGCAATGGCTGGATGTCGTAACAGTTGAACTGCAACGTTTTGAGCTTAGTTTACCTGAAACAGGGGCTTATCGTAGTGGTGCAAAACAAGGCCTGCATACCGAACATTTAGGTTTCGTTTTGGCTGAATTGCAATATATGCAACGCACTTATCCCAATATGAGTTGGTAAGTTCAGCTTTTCACAAGGAGTGAAGCACATGAATTTAATTCGACAATTTAGCGATGATTGCTGGGATATTTTACAACAGATTTCTGATCCTGAAATTCCAGTGTTATCGGTTGTGGATTTAGGCATGATTCGTGGGGTGGAGTTGAATCAGGACAATAATATTGTGGTTCGACTTACACCTACCTATAGCGGTTGCCCTGCAACAGACGTGCTGAAAGATGAAATCGTACACGCGTTTACTGCAAAAGGTTTCACACCGATTCAAGTTGTGGTGGATTTATCTGAAGCTTGGACCACCGATTGGATGAGCCAAAATGGCAAAGACAAGCTGAAACAATATGGTATCGCACCTCCAAAAGGCGAGGCACACAGTTGTGGTACGCATGTCGCATTAACCGATGGGATTGAATGTCCACATTGCCACAGCATAAACAGCAAATTATTAAGCGAATTTAGTTCTACTGCATGTAAAGCCTTATATCAATGCCAAGACTGCTTAGAACCATTTGACTATTTCAAATGCATTTAAGTTGAACATTGTTCAACAGTTTGAAAAGTTAAAATGAAAGAGGGATTTTCACATGAGTCAATTTGTACCATTAACCATAAAATCAATTACGCCTCAAACTGAGCAGGCGATTTGTATTGCGTTTGATCTTACCCCAGAACAACAACAGCGCTTTCAGTATCAACCAGGACAACATTTAACCATTCGCCATTTAACAGAAAGTGGTGAAATTCGTCGTTGTTATTCGATTTGTAGCGATGTTCAAGAAGATATGAGTATCGCGATTAAAAAAATTGATCAAGGTCAATTTTCAACTTGGGCAAATGACAATTTAAAAGCCGGTGATCAACTTGAAGTAATGCCTCCGCAAGGGATTTTTTTTCAAAAAGTTGCCAAAACTGGAGGAAAGAACTACTTAGGATTTGCCGCAGGCAGTGGAATTACCCCAATTTTATCCATTATAAAAACAGTGTTATTACAGCAACAAGCTGCCAGTTTTACTCTGATTTATGGCAATCGTACTTGGAAACAAACCATGTTTGCTGAGCAAATCATGGATTTAAAAGATCGTTTTAAAGAGCGTTTTCAATTGATCAATGTCTTCTCTCGTGAAATGAATGACAGTGCTTTATTTAATGGTCGGATTGATGCTGAAAAACTGCAATTGTTATTTAAAGCAAATCTGATTCATGCAGAATTTGATCATTGTTTTGCCTGTGGTCCCAGTGAAATGATGGAGGCCGTCGAAACGGTTTTACCTGAATTTGGCATTGAACGCAGCAAAATTCATACTGAACGTTTTAATACTGGAGCTGTGAAAAAAGCCACAGCGCAGCACATTGGCAATCGTAATGAAGAAAAAGTCAATATTGTGCTGGATGGGCGTGAGTTGATCATTGAAGTCGCCAAAGAAGATGACAGTATTCTAGATGCTGCATTACGTGCCGGTGCCGATTTACCTTATGCATGCAAAGGTGGCGTGTGCGCAACCTGTAAATGCAAAGTACTTGAAGGCAAGGTCGAGATGGCAATTAACTATAGTCTTGAACCTGAAGAACTTGCAAAAGGTTATGTACTCAGCTGTCAAGCATTGCCAACGACTCCAAATGTGCGTTTGAGTTTTGATGAATAAAACGGAATAACATTGGAGCAAAGAGATGGATTTCTTAAAAACCAGTTTAGTGAAAACAGGCGTGATGCTTATCGAGTTAAATCGCCCAGAAAAACATAATGCGTTAAATAATGCCACCTTAAAACAACTTGTGGATGTGTTGCAAGATTTAGAGCGGGACCAAAGTATTAAAACCGTTGTGATTACTGGTAATGAAACATGTTTTGCAGCGGGTGCTGATCTAAAAGAATTGGCAGCCCTCGATGTGGTGACAATCCAGCAAGATCAACGTCCGTTACTATGGAAACACATTGATGAGTTTTCAAAACCAATCATTATGGCGATCAATGGCTTTGCCTTTGGTGCAGGCTTTGAGCTCGCCTTGCATGGCGATATTGTGCTGACTGGTGAAAATGCACAATTTGCCTTACCCGAAATCGGTTTAGGTATGTTGCCTGGTGCAGGTGGTACACAGCGTTTAGCACGTTTGGTCGGACAGCAATTGGCCATGCGTTGGGCAATGACTGGGGAACGTATTTCTGCAGTGCTTGCATTACAACATGGCATTAGTAGCCAAATTTGCCCAAGCGCACTGACGGTGCAATATGCAATTGAACTGGCTGAAAAAATTGCCAAACAAGCGCCATTGGCAATCCGTGTCATTAAACAATCGTTGAAATCCATCCATGAAGTGACTTTAAGCCAAGGCTTGAAGCAAGAACGTCAGCATTTTGTCTGGCTTACGGCAACTCAAGACCGTAAGGAAGGTATTGATGCATTTTTTGAAAAAAGAAAACCAGAATTTAGAGGTGTGTGATGGATTACCAAACCATAATTGTTGAAGAAAAAAATGCAGTTGGTTACTTAACTTTTAATCGGCCAAAGCAACTGAATAGTTTTAATGAAACGATGCATCATGAAGTATCACAAACGTTAAAGGCCTGGGCCAAAGATTCAAATATTCGCGCGGTGGTGATTTCAGCCGAAGGTCGTGGTTTTTGTGCAGGGCAGGATTTAGCTGATCGAGTGGTTGATCCCAATGCAGACGCACCTGATTTGGGGGTATCGATTGAAAAATATTACAACCCATTAATCAAACTGATTACAGAAATGCAGAAGCCCGTGATTTGCGCGGTAAATGGTGTGGCTGCTGGAGCAGGTGCAAATATTGCCTTGGCCTGTGACATTGTTCTTGCCGCAAAATCTGCATCATTTATTCAAGCCTTTTGTCGCTTAGGTTTGGTGCCTGACTCGGGAGGCACTTGGTTTTTACCCCGTTTGGTTGGACGTGCACAGGCAATGGGTTTGGCAATGCTGGGCGATAAAATTCCCGCTGAAAAGGCAGAGCAACTGGGCATGATTTGGCAAAGTGTTGCAGATGAACAACTCAAAGCTGAAGCGGAAAAATTGGCTGAGCATTTGGCAACACAACCCACCTATGGCTTGTCTTTAATTAAAAAAGCAATCCATGCTGCTGCTGACAATAGCCTTGATGATCAATTGATTTTAGAGCGTGACTTACAGCGTTTAGCCGGTCGTTCCAGCGATTATAAAGAAGGCGTACAAGCATTTATGCAAAAACGTAGCCCTGAATTTAAAGGATGCTAATCATGCAACAATTCAATTTACAGCAAGCAAATGTCGCTGTTATTGGTGCAGGAACGATGGGCATCGGGATTGCCCAACTGGCTGCGATGAATGGTCATCAAACACTGGTCTTTGACCTTGATCTCAATACAGCCAAGGCAGCACTTGCACAGCTGACAGTACAACTGAATAAACGTGTACAAGCTGGAAAAATAACACAGGCCCTTGTGGACAGTATATTGGCAAATTTAACTGTGGTGGATGATATTCAGCAACTTGCGGCAGCAGGATTAATTATTGAAGCCGTGGTGGAAAATAAACAAGTGAAACAAAGCATTTTTCAACAACTTGCAGCGATTTGCTCAGAACAGACTATTTTTGCTTCTAATACCTCCTCCATTTCAATAACTGCAATAGCGTCTGTGATTCCGCAACCTGAACGTGTGATTGGATTACACTTTTTTAATCCTGCACCAGTAATGAAACTAGTTGAAATTGTACAAGGCTTAAAAACTGCCAAAGTGAATGCAGATGCTTTGTTTAATCTGATGCAGACATGGAACAAAGTACCGGTTTTAGCCAAATCTACGCCCGGTTTTATTGTGAACCGCGTGGCTCGTCCGTATTATGCTGAAGCTTTCCGTGCTTTACAGGAAAATGTGACGACGCCTGAACAGTTAGATTTCATTTTACGTGAATGTGGTCGCTTTGCGATGGGACCATGTGAGTTGACGGATTTAATTGGTCAAGATGTGAATTTTTCAGTGACACAGAGTGTTTATCAGGAATTTTTTTACGAGCCGCGTTATCGCCCCTCTCTTATTCAAAAACAACTGGTAGATGCAGGCTGTTTGGGCCGTAAAAATAAACAAGGCTTCTATAATTATCATCAAGAACAACCAACACCAGTATATCGCTTACCTGAAATGACTCAGGATAGCGCACAGAACATGAATGTGAGTATCTATGGTGAATGGGCCAATCAAGCTGATTTTATTCAGCGCCTAAAAAATCAAACGACATTCAATATCAACAAAGTTGTGTCTCAACAAAATTATATTCAAATTGATGATATTGATCTCCAACTCACGCAAGGCGAATCTGCCGATATTGTTTATACACATCAAAAAGTTGTACTGATGGATTGGCATGCAGATTGGAACAAAGCTAAAGCAATTGCAGCGACTGCATCTCCAGCATGTTGCCAAGCAGATCAAGATAAAATGACACAATTCTTTGCTGCAATTGGTGTTCATGTAATTTGGACAAAAGATCATCCTGGGTTATATGTAATACGAAGCATTGCAATGTTAGTCAATGAAGCTTGCGAGGCGGTTTTGCATGATGTCGCGACAGAACACGATATTGATGCTGCCATGAGATTTGGAGTGAATTATCCGCAAGGTCCGTTCCAATGGATGACGCAACTGGGTGCACAACAGATTTTGATGATTTTAGAAAATTTACATCAAGTTTATGGTGAAGAACGCTATCGCCCAAGTCTGTATTTAAGAAAAAAAGTTGCAGCTTCAGCTTTACCCGTAAAGCAAACACAACAATTAAAACAAGCAGGATAAGGAGTAAAAAATGGAACAAGTGTTTATTTGTGATGCTATTCGTACTCCAATTGGTCGTTATGCAGGAGCTTTAAGTAGTATCCGTACAGATGATTTGGCTGCTTTGCCGATTCAATATTTAAAACAACAACATCCTACGTTGGCTTGGGATCAGTTAGATGAGCTTATCCTTGGTTGTGCCAACCAAGCTGGTGAGGATAATCGTAACGTCGCTCGAATGGCATCATTACTTGCGGGACTACCAGACTCAGTACCTGCGATTACGATAAACCGTTTATGTGCTTCGGGATTAGATGCGATTGGTTTGGCTGCACGTGCTATTAAGTCAGGTGAAGCACAATTTGTATTGGCAGGTGGTGTTGAGTCAATGAGTCGTGCGCCATTTGTACAGTCCAAGCCAGAAACAGCTTTTAGCCGAACACCAACTATCTATGATACAACTATTGGTTGGCGCTTTATCAATCCAAAATTTAAAGCAAATTTTGGGGTGGACAGCATGCCCGAAACCGCAGAAAACGTTGCTGAAAAGTATCAGATTAGCCGTGAAGATCAGGATTTATTTGCTTTCAATAGTCAGAAAAAAACGGCAACTGCGCAACTTAATGGCGTGTTTGCAGAAGAAATATGTGCTGTAGAAATAATCGATCGTAAAAAAAATCTGACACGTATAACTGAAGACGAACATCCACGCGCAGAGACCTCACTGGAAAGTTTGGCAAAATTAAAAGCGCCGTTCCGCAAACAAGATGGTTCTGTCACAGCAGGAAATGCATCGGGGGTAAATGATGGAGCCGCTTGTGTGTTATTGACCAGTGAAGCTTTTGCAACGGCAAATCAGTTGAAACCACTTGCCAAAGTTATTGCAATGACGAGTGCAGGTGTTGAAGCAAAATATATGGGAATTGGTCCAGTACCAGCAGTACAAAAACTGCTGAAACAGACATGTTTAAGTCTGGATCAAATGGATGTCATTGAGCTGAATGAAGCATTTGCAGCACAATCACTTGCAGTAATGCGTGAGCTAGGTCTGGACGATGATGATGCACGGGTCAATCCCAATGGCGGAGCAATTGCCTTAGGTCATCCATTGGGTATGAGTGGTACACGTTTGGTGATCACGGCAATGAAAGAATTGAAACGCCGTAATGGAAAATATGCACTATGTACGATGTGTGTGGGTGTTGGGCAAGGTGTTGCGCTTATTTTGGAAAATTTTGACGCATAACAGCCACTGCAAGACCAAACCAAGGATTTTAAGAAACAGCCAAAGGATGGCTGTTCAGGGAGTAACAATATGAATAACAATACATTGGAACATTTAGAAAAAGCATCGGTTGATGAGTTACGCAATGTTCAATTCGAACGTATAAAACAAACATTGCAACATGCTTATCAAAATAGTGCCGTCTATCGTCAGAAATTTGATGAAGTTGGGGTACATCCTGATGATTTTAAAACTTTAGCAGATCTAGCTAAATTTCCATTTACCTCTAAAAAAGATTTACGCGAAAATTATCCATTTGGCATGTTTGCAGTTCCACAACAGCAAATAGTCAGAGTACATGCCTCGTCAGGTACAACGGGGCAACCCACTGTCGTGGGATATACTCAAAAAGATATTCAAGTTTGGTCTGATGTTGTGGCGCGTTCATTACGTGCTGCAGGTTTAAGTAATCAAGATATTATTCAAGTGTCTTATGGCTATGGACTATTCACTGGTGGTCTAGGTGCGCACTATGGTGTTGAGCGCTTAGGCGCAACGGTCATTCCTATGTCAGGTGGTCAAACTGAAAAGCAAGTACAATTAATTCATGACTTTAAACCCACGGCAATTATGGTGACACCATCCTATTGCTTAAATATCATTGAAGCATTGGAAAAAAGATTTGGTACTGCCAAAGAGTGCTCCATTAAAACCGGAATATTTGGTGCGGAACCGTGGACCAATGAGATGCGTAAAGAAATTGAAGATCGTTTAAGGATTGATGCACTGGATATCTATGGCCTATCTGAAGTGATGGGACCCGGTGTGGCGATGGAGTGTCTAGAGACTAAAGATGGTTTAACCATTTGGGAAGATCATTTTTATCCTGAAATTATCAATCCAGAAACAGGCGAAGTGTTGGCTGATGGTGAATTGGGCGAATTAGTTTTTACCACGATTACCAAAGAAGGCATGCCTGTCATTCGTTACCGAACCCGAGATTTGACTCGTTTATTGCCAGGCACAGCAAGAACAATGCGCCGTATGGATAAAATTGTTGGGCGTAGTGATGATATGATGATTATTCGTGGTGTAAATGTATTTCCATCTCAAATTGAAGAACAAATTTTACAAATCCCTGAATTGGTTCCTAATTATGAGATTCAAATTTGTAAACAAGGTCATCTGGATGGATTGCACATCCGTACAGAAATGCGTCAAGATATACCTCAGGAAATACACGCACAACTGTGTACTCAGCTCAAAACTAAGATCAAAACGATGGTTGGAATTACGGTAAGCATTGAAATTTTGACAGAAGGGGCATTGCCACGTTCAGAAGGTAAGGCTCAGCGTGTATTTGATTTGCGCAACAATAATCATGTTACACATCCATCAAGTACGCTTAGCCTCGGTTAATTTGAGTGTTGTTATTTGAGATTGTTAAATTAAGGTCCTATCGAACATTATGAATTCAAAATTAAAACTTGCTATAGATGATTTTATTACCAAAGAAATGTTAAGTGGAACGTCACTGATCATGACGGTTTTTGGTGACTGTGTGCATCATCACGGTGGGATTATCAGTCTTGCAAGTTTGATTCAGTTAATGAGTGTTTTTGGACTCAATGAGCGTTCGGTACGGACTGCTGTATTTAGACTGGTACAAAATGGCTGGTTAGTGTCTGAAAAGATTGGTCGTACAAGTTATTACCGTGTGACTGAAAGTAGTCTCAACGGTTTTACACTCGCAGATACTAAAATTTATAATTTTAATCATAAAGAATGGGATCAAAGTTGGGATTTGGTCTTGCTCAGTTCATTAGATATTGATAATAAACAAATTTTAAAGAAAGAATTGGAGTGGCTGGGTTTTGCCAGTATCGCAAGTAATGTAATGGCTTATCCAAGTTGCGATAAATTGAAATTACAGAATTTATTGCTCAGTCAGAACATGACAGATCAAGTGGTAATTTTTAAAGCTGAAACTTTGCAACTGTGGCAAGAATCTTATCCAACGGTAAAACGAATGGTGGAAGTTAATTGGCCAATTCTTGAGTTACATTCACGTTATGAAAAATTTATCCAAGATTTTCGAGAGTTCTTAAATCTTGTGGAAAATTCAGATGATATGGATGCTGCACAAGCATTTCAAATCCGTATTTTGCTTATTCATCAATTCCGCCGAATTTTATTAAAAGATCCAAATTTACCATTTGAATTATTACCTTCAAACTGGTTATCGCTGAATGCGAGAAACTTAAGTAGTAACCTCTATCAACTGGTTGTTTTTGCAGGGGAAGAGTACTTTATGCAGTTTGCTCGCACATCAGAAGGTTTTATGCCACCTTTACATCCTATGTTTTATAAGCGATTTGGTGGTTTAAAAGTTGAGGAAATGGACGCTTAAACCCACCAACGCATTTAATTATTTAAATGAATTGAGCTTTGAAAAATATGGATTATTCACATGCCTTGTTATGCCATTGATAATGTAATTCCAGTCGTACACCCTAAAGCATTTGTACATCCTACTGCTGTATTAATTGGTGATGTTATTCTTGAAGAGGGCGTTTATATTGGTCCTTTTGCTTCGTTACGTGCTGATTTTGGACAGATTCATGTCTGTAAAAATTCCAATGTACAAGATAACTGCGTAATTCATGGCTTTCCGAAAAGTATTACCTTAATCGAAGAGTATGGGCATATCGGTCATGCTGCTATTTTACATGGCTGTACAATTGGCAAAAATGTTTTGGTTGGCATGAATAGTGTCATTCTTGATGAAGCTGAAATTGGTGAAAATACCATTATTGGTGCCAATAGCACAGTTAAAGCCAAGGCTGTTATACCCGCAAATGTGCTCGCTCTTGGAAGTCCTGCAAAAGTCGTTCGTGATTTACTAGAACAAGAAATTGAATGGAAGCGAAATGGAACAAATGAATATATTCATCTTACACAGCGTTGTATAAATTCATTACAAGAGGTGGAACCTTTGATTTCTTTAGAAAATCGGTTGGATTTTACAAACTTTAAAGCTGAGCATAAGTTGTACTGATTTGTGGCTTAATCTTCATTGATGGCGAGTATCACAATATTGTGAATTGGATCAATGCGTACTGAATTTACAATCAGAAAAAAAATAGGTTCAACACATTGTTTTTGTCTCGTCCTAAAATAGCTTAACAGTATTTTATAGAGAATCGAGTTAAGCAATGAATTCGGTTCTTGCTTTTCCACACATATCATTTTTTCGCCAATCTCTTAAAATCAGGAAAAATATCCTCTTACTGACGATTATCCAAAGCTTATGGTGGCCACGCAGCAAATTGAACAAGCCAAGCTATTGAGTAAAAGGCTGTTGTCATAGATGTCTAAGTGGTTCTTTTATTTGTTGAGATTGGGTAAAATTACTGCAAATTTAATACTTTATAAAATGTAGATTAGGATGATGATGAACAAAATTTTAGTGATTGCCTTAGGGATATTGCCAGTATTTGCACAAGCACAAAGCTTCAAATACAAAAACACCGAGTTTGGTTTTAAAAATTATCAGGGACTAGCCACTTTAACAGGAAAATTTTCACGTAATTTAGACCCTGAATATTTGGATTATATGGTCGATGGTATTTGCTTTGAACCCAACAAAACATCAGCTGTACTTATTCCACGCCCAAAAGGTGATACACGAGATGTATGGTTTTGCTTTAGCAACTTTGATGCAGCAAAAAAGACTTTTAAGTTACCAGACAATATTAAAAAAGGTTATTGCCAATATGAAGGACAGGCAACGATTCAAATTAAAGACTATCATTTATTTATAGAGGAAACTGAAGGTTTTGATTCAACTCAATTAGTTTCAGCGACCAATATTACTCCAGCAAAAGCAATAAAATGTAAAGTGCAGAATTAAGACTGTTTAAATACTGTGATGAGATTTGATCGCCACAGGAAAATAGAGCTTAACTTGGTTGGCTAGCCATTCGCAAACAAAAAAGATCGCATTAATGCGATCTTTTTCTTTTAAAACTGATACTTAAGTTATCCATGCTTATTTATTCTTTTTGCTGGATTTTTTATATTCCAGATAGGCTTCTTCAGCAAATTTTCGTAATGAAGTCCCAATAGCTGCATATTGGAATTCATTTAAGTTGGCAAGCGAGGCGCGTGCAGAAGGGTGTTGAACACCAAAACCTGAACCTGGAAGTAGTACTACACCTGTTTCATCAGCAACTCGGAAAAGTAATTCTGTTGGATTCTTATTTTTCATCACCCAATCAGCAAATGCATCACCATATAGTTTTCGTGAGGTATTTTCTAAATTGACCAAGGTATAGTAATCAACGGCATTCGGATCTTGTGGAACTTCAACCCCAAGCTGTCTATAAAGCGCAGCATCACGTTCTCGAACCACAGATTTCACTGCTTTTTTATAGCTTTGGCGAGAATCCATCATATTAAATAAAGCAAAAAGAACCATTTGTACTTGTTGAGGTGTGGATAATCCAGCCGTGTGATTTAAAGCAACATTACGGCTATCGGCAACAAGGCGATCAATAAACTTAATACTAGATGGATCTGTGGTGAGGGAAGAGTAGCGTTCTTCGAGTTCTTTCTTGTCTTTTTTAGAAAGCGCCGCAATTTTTTTATCTAAAATATTATCATTACTCAAGGCAATGACCCCAAGTCTCCAACCAGTTGCACCGAAATATTTAGAGAAAGAATAAACCAGAATGGTATTGTCAGGGCAAATTGCAAACAAGGATTTAAAGTTATCTGCAAATGTGCCATAAACATCATCTGTTAAAATAATCAGGTCAGGACGTTTTTTAACAATATCAGCCAAAATCGCTAAACCTTCATCACTCATTTTAACCGAAGGTGGGTTGCTTGGATTCACCAAGAAAAATGCTTTAATCGATGGATCTTCTAATTTACGTAATTCTGATTCAGGGTATTGCCAACCAAGATTAGGATCAGCCTCGATGAGTACTTCTTCGAGCTGATAATCGTTGAGTTTTGGAATTTCGAGATAAGGGGTAAAAATAGGCGAACCTATGGCAATACGATCACCATGTGAAATAATTTTATTTTCTTTTAATGAATTAAAAATATAAGCCATTGCAGCTGTACCACCTTCCACTGCAAATAAATCGAGTTCCTCTTTCGGCATACCTTGTACGCCCATTTCACGTAAAACATATTCTTTAATAATCTTTTCGCTGACTCTTAGCATTCGATCTGGGACAGGATAATTACAGCCAAGTATACCTTCGACCATTTCGAGTAAGAATGCATCGGGATCGAGTCCTAATTGGTCACGAACATAAGAAATTGCTTTACCCAGAAAAACAACACCTGGCTTGTCACGATTTTCTAGGATGAAGTGGTCAAAGCGTGATTGCAATCCTTCCGCACGAGGAAATCCACCAAGCCCTTCAGGCATATAGGAAAAAGAAAATTCTGATTCAGTGGCAGAAAATAAACCCAATTGGAAAAAGGCACGGCGTGGAACAGTTGCCAGAAAGTTTGGATTGCCTCGTCCCGCATTGAGCATCATACGGTCAGTATGGCTTTGTGCTAAAGCAATCAATTCATCTTTGAGTTCAAATGGGCTCAGTTTTGCGTATTTTGAATAATCAACGTTCCCCATGGGAAGTCTCCTTAATTATCTTGAAGTGAATGAGTTTGAAATTTATAAAATTATTTATGCTAAACCGACAATCAGAGGGCCAAGCAAGGTTAAAAATACATTTGCGAGTGCATAGGTAATCGCAAATGGGACAGTCGGAATTGAGTTTCCAGCTTTATCGAGTACGCCACCAAAAGCGGGATTTGCACTGCGTGAGCCAGTTAATGCTCCAGCCATTACGGCGACATTGTTATAACGGAGTACATAACGGGCAAACAGCATTGAAAGAATTAGCGGTACTAGCGTGACCACAACTCCGATCATAAACAGGGATAAGCCACTTTCTTTAATGGTTTGAATGGCCTGTAAACCTGATTGCAAACCGACAGCAGCAACAAAACCAGCAAGACCTAAATCTTTGAGAAGTTGTGAAGCAGCTAAAGGCATATTGCCGTGGACTTGGTTACGGCTACGTAGCCAACCAAATAACAGACCTGATAACAGCGCACCGCCACCTGCACCAAGGGTTAAAGGAACATCACCAATACGGACAACAAATAGGCCAATGACTAAACCAACAACTAAACCTGCACCATGGAAAATCCAGTCTGTTTTTAAGCTTTCGGGTAAAGCTTTACCCGCTTCTTTGACTAGGCGTTCAAGATCACTTTTAGTTCCATATACGGTGACCACATCGCCTTGACGTAGGACTGTATCATCACTTAAAGCTTGCGCTTCACTGTTACGTTTAATTGCCAGCACATAAATGCCATGCTTTAAGTAATCTGGGGTATTGGCTTTGATATCTCCAAGGGTACGGTTGGCATATTTTGAGTTTCGTAATATGACATCTGTGGTGTCCATGATCATTTCCATACCTTGTGAGGATTGCAACTCAGATCCAATAAACTCGGCAATGGAAACGATACTTGCCCTGCGACCAACGACCAGAACAACATCATCTTTCTCTAAGGTAATTTCTGGCGCAACATCAATAAATTGATCTTTGCGTTTTAATCGTTCAATGGTGACGCTTGGTACTTGTGTTTCGAGTTCGGCAATGGTGTGTCCTGATGCTTGTTTGACTTTGTAAATACGACCAACAATTTCAGGCATAGCCAATTCTTGACCAGGTGCCAGTTCAAATGCACCTTTTAACTGCTCTGCTTGCGCTTTCAAAGCATCATCATGAATTTCTCGTCCCATAAATTTTGGCAAGATATTCACACAAACAATAATTGCGCCTAGAGAACCAAAGATATAGGTCACGGCATATCCAATCGCAACATTGGCTTGAAGTTTCTGAATTTCTGCAAGTGGTAAGTCTAGGCGAGAAATCGCATCGCCCGCCGTACCAATAATCGCAGACTGGGTCATCCCACCTGCAGCCAAACCTGCGGCTAAGCCTTTATCTAGATTAAAGATTTTTGCCATGACTAAGACTGTAATGAGTCCACATACAGCCATAAAAATAGCCAGCAAAATTTCTTTAATGGATTGTGGCCCAAGCGATTTAAAAAACTGTGGGCCACTTTCAAAACCGACTGCGTAAATAAATAAAGCAAAAAGAATCGCTTTTACACCATTGTCGATTGGTACGCCAATAAGACTTAGAATAACAGCGACAAGTAGTGATCCTGCAACACCACCAAATTGAAACTTTCCAAATTGAAACTGACCGATCCAAAACCCTATTGCCAAGGATAAAAATAATAGGATTTCAGGACTATGTTTTAATTCACCTTGTAGCCATTCAATCATTTTGCGGCCCCACCTTTATTATTTAATCTATATTTGATTATGAATAGAGTGTTCATTTTTTTACGTTCAATGGAAAATACTATATCAGTCGAGGTTGTGTAAAATATCCATATTTGAAATATATTATTTCATGGTTTTTTTATTTATTTAAAGAATATACCAAATATGGTGAATATTAAATTGTGCTTAAATAAGAAATAATTTAATTATTGTGGTGCCTTTTGCTTGCTTATTTATTTTTAATGAGATTTCATGATTGATAATTTTTTATTAAAAGTTAATTTATTTAAAAAATAGATTTAAAAAAAATAAACAAATTTTTTTATATTTTCAAGGTGTTTGTATTGATGATTATTTTATTGTAAACTATTGAAATTAATATATTATTTACTTTAATATTGGATATTTGTTTTTCTGGTGTTAGCAAAGTGTATCGTTTGGTAAACAGTATGGAAAAATATAAATATATTGTGCATTTTATTTGAAAAGTAATTAATAAATCAAAACATCATTATAAATGCAGGTATATATGTCATGAATAAAGTGTATAAATTGGTCTGGAATACTACAGTGGGAAGCTGGGTTGTAGTTTCTGAAATTGTAAAAGGTAATAAGAAATCGAAAATTAATAAAATTGTGAAAGGTTCGATGTTTTTATTATTTATTGTTAATTCGAATGCTGTTTTGGCGCAAGATATTAATGAGAGTTTAAATGTAAGTGGTAGTTTAACTGCAACTGGAGATGTGGTTGCAAATGGTGTTTCATTAACAACAGTAAATACTGATTTAAATCAAACAAAAAATGATTTAAATACCCTTGATGATCAAATTAATAATACCTCTACGGGGTTGGTCACTAAGGTATCACAGGTTGATTTTGATAGCTTAAATAACCAAGTGAATGATTCAAGCACAGGACTGGCGACGAAAGTGTCACAGTCGGATTTCAATAGCTGAATAGTCAGGTCAATGATGTAAACACTGGATTAAATAGCAAGGCATCTGCGACGGATTTGAATTCGCTGAAGAATCAGACTTGGAATATACAAAGCAATGGTGGGACGTCTAGCGCCGTAAAAGCTACAGATACCGTGAATTTTGTGAATGGTAAAAATATTGCTGTAACCAATGCGGGTACGGATATTTCAATTTCCACAGTGGATGATCCAGAGTTTAACTCGGTAAAAATTGGTGATACTGCAAATAATACTGTATTGACCAGTACAGCAAATGGTTTAGATCTGGGTGGCGATAAGCTCACAAATTTAGCCAATGGTAGTATTGCTGCAGGATCTACAGATGCAGTGACAGGCGGGCAAGTGAATGATTTACTTTTCCAAAGTGGTCAAGGTATCAAATATTTCCACACCAACTCATCGCTTGTTGATTCACAAGCCAATGGTTTAAATTCTCTCGCTATAGGCCCTGTGGCAAAATCTGAAGGTGAGCTATCAATCGCTATCGGTCATCTCTCAAATGCCACAGGACTCAACAGTATTGCTGTCGGAAATACAGCCAATGCCATCAATGATTATTCTATTGCTTTTGGTAAAGAAACAGGTGCACTTGGCGCCAATTCAACCTCTATCGGAAATGGTGGTCAAGCGAGAGCATTGACCCCGACTTATAACGTATCCAATACGCAACTGATTGCAATCAATGGTATTCCTGTCACCGCAATGGGAACGGATCCCAGCACTATTACTGAAATTAATGGGGTTGCTGTCTCAGCAACGCAAGTGAATCAATTCCTTACAGCTTTGCAAAATGGCGCCAATATGTCTGTTGGCGATAAAAGTGTTGCATTGGGGTCTTCTGCATTAGCAGGTGGACCTTCAAGTATTGCGATTGGGGATGCTGCGATAGCAACAGGAACGCATTCAAATGCAATTGGTCAGGGTGCAAATGCCGTGGGAACCAATGCCAATGCGATAGGAACCTCGGCATCTGCTGCGACCAATGCCAATGCGATCGGAAATTCAGTGTCTGCAAGTGGAACTGCGAGTGTCGCAATCGGAAATCAAGCGACTTCAGGAGGCGCGAGTTCAATTGCATTAGGTGATGGCGCAAAATCTAGTGTGGTTAATGGTGTTTCAATTGGTAGTGCTGCAGGAGTTGGTTCTATTGGTTCAGGTACATTTGACCGCAATGGGCATATCGCCGTTGGAGCAAACGCAGGACAAAATATTAGTGGTAACCAATCGATTGCGATAGGGGTCGGTGCGGGTAGCAATTCAACGGTCAACTCAACAAGTTCTGATTACAATATCGCTTTAGGTAGCGATGCAGGAACAAACTTATCGGGTAATCAGAATATTTCAATTGGTTTTGGCAGCAATAAAGATAGAAACGCTACCGTACAAAGCTCAGTTGCGATCGGTGCGGCAACATTTACTGAAAGTTTAGGGGTTGCAGTTGGAACACGAGCAAGTGTTGCTCAAGGTGGTGTTGCACTCGGTTATGACTCGATTGTGACCGGTACTTCAGGGGTTGCAATTGGCTTAGATTCTTTAGCAGGTCAAAGTGATGTGGCACTAGGCTCGGGAAGTGTTGCGCAAAATAACTCACTTGGAAACGGCTATATCACCAATGTCTCTGGTGGTGTGGGGGGCTTTAACATTGTTTCGGTCGGGAATAAAAATGAGCAACGTCGAATTACCAATGTTGCAGATGGTTCAGAATTGCAAGATGCGGTGACGGTCAATCAGATTAAAGCTTTACAAAATGACATTATCCGTGTGATGGGCGCAACGGATGCAAAAGGTAATCCTGCAACTATTGGAAGTGGTGGTACTTTACCTCTAATCCAAGTCAATGTTAAAGATTCTTCAGGAAATACCAGTAAGCTTCCAACAACAATTCAAGATGCTTTTGATTTACTGGGTACGGGACAGATTGGTGGAGTAGTACCTGATGCTGTGTTGTATAACTCAGACAAATCAGTTGTGAATTTAGTCGGTACTGATGGAACGATTATTCGCAACGTAAAAGGCGATGAAAATGATCTGTCCTCAGCGGTGAATTTTGGGCAATTAAAAACAGCTGTTGCGGAAGCAGGACCACAATACTTTTCAGTAAATACCACGGATATCAATAATAAAAACAATACAGGGGCAAATGGCGACAATTCTTTAGCAATTGGCCCGAGTGCCAGTACATCTTCCCTTGCAGCGGGGAGTGTTGCTTTAGGTAGTAATGTGATTGTAGCAAGAGAAAAATCAGTTGCGATTGGTGCGGGTGCGGGTTCAGTAGGGGTTTCTTCAATTTCAATCGGTGATTCTTCGATTGCCACAGGTACAAATAATATTGCGATGGGAAAAAGCGCAGAAAGCCGTGGCGAAGATAGTATTGTCATCGGAAATGGTTCTGAGGCGGATGGAACCAAGTCAAACTATGCGGTTGTTGTAGGAAGTGACGCTGAAGTTAATTCCGCAGATCAAGGGATTGCAATTGGTCGTCAAGCATTGTCTCAGGGAGATAATGCGACGGCAATTGGTTATCAGTCTAAAGCCAATGGTGCACAGAGTGTTGCATTAGGACGCTTTGCCACAGCAACTGCTGAAGACAGTATGGCCTATGGCGATAATGCTAAAGCTTCGGGTGTGAATTCCACTGCAATAGGTTCAGATGCAAACAGTACTTCTCAAGATGGTTTGGCAATAGGCTCTCAAGCAAAAAGCTATGCAGCAAAAGCCACGGCAATTGGGCAAAACGCAGAAAGTGCTGGTGAAAATGCCATAGCGTTTGGTGTCAACAGTGTAAGTCGTGCTAAAGATGCCACTGCGATAGGTAATAATGCAACTTCAAATGGAATCAATGCGATTGCACTTGGCAAACAATCCAATGCAAACGCTTTAAATTCAATTGCGGTGGGTACGGGAACCAATGCACTTCAAGAGGATGCAGTCGCAATCGGAAATAGTGCTTCGGTGAGTGCGAAAGGCGCAACTGTATTGGGTAAGTCTGCAACAGCATCACATGAAAATGCTGTGGTTTTAGGAAATAACTCAGTTTCGGCAGCTTATGTGGCAACCAAATCAGCCACAATTAATGGCAAAACCTATAATTTTGCAGGAGCTCCCGCTGTATCTTCTAGTGTAAGTGTCGGGGATGTTGGGGCTGAACGAACCATTGTCAATGTTGCTGCTGGGCGTATCAGTAGCTCAAGTACAGATGCAATCAATGGCAGTCAATTGTATCAAACCAATCAAGCCATTACCGATTTAGCAGATACGCCATTAAGCTTTGCCGGAGACACTGGCGCGAAAGTAGAGCGTAAATTGGGTGAGCAATTAAAGCTCACTGGTGGAGCGACTGGGGTACTTACAGATGGCAATCTTGGGGTTGTAAGTAATGGTACCGATACTTTGCAATTAAAATTGGCCAAAGATGTCAACCTGACTGCTCAAGGAAGCTTAAGCGTCGGCACTTCCAAAATTACAGATGGGCAGGTGGAAATTAAAGACAGTGCCAATAATAGTAATATCAGCACCTCCACTCAGACAGTGATTACTGCTGGGGCAAGTAGTAATAGCATAAATGCCAATACCATTAACTTAAAAAATGCGAGCAATAATGTTGTGTTAAGTGGCACAACAGGTACTTTGACAGGACTAACCAATAAAACTTTAACTGAATCAGACTTTGCCAAAATGGGGCGTGCAGCAACAGAAGAACAGCTTAAGTTAGTCAATGAGGTGGCTGAAAATGCCAATAAAGGTTGGAATTTAACCACCAACAAAGACGTTACAGGCACCACAAATATTGCAGCCACGGATACAGTCGATTTTTCAAATAGTGATGGCAATCTAGCCATTGGTCACACTGGTGCAAATGTCGATCTAAAACTTGCAGAAATCGTTAATGTGGGCGGACTTCCAGGTGGGGCAAACATTGCCATTAATGGCAAAAATGGCACGATTACAGGATTAACCAATACCACTTTTGATCCAAGTAACTATTTATCTGGGCGCGCTGCAACTGAGGATCAATTGGCAACACCAATTACATTTGCTGGAGATAATGCTGGTGTGAATGTCGATCGTAGATTGGGGCAACGCTTGAGTATTGTCGGTGGTGAATCTGTTGCGAGTAATTTAACCGACAATAACATCGGTGTGGTTGCAGACAGTACCGACAATAAACTAACCATTAAACTCGCTAAAGATATTCAGCTCGATAGTGTAAATGCGAGTGGCACAGTGATCGATAGCAAAGGTTTAACTTTTGTAAACGCAAGTGGCGGTGCTGTGCCGAATTCACCAAGTGTGACCGTGACAGGAATCAATGCGGGGACCAATAAAGTGACCAATGTTGCATTGGGTGATATTAGTGATAGCTCTATGGATGCTGTAAATGGGAGTCAGATTAAACAGATTATCGATAAAGGATTTAGCATTAGTGCAAATGCTGACAGTGCAGCAAAAGATACGATTGGTCTCGGTGAAAATGTTGATTTTAGTGCAACCGATGGCAACATTAAAATTACCAACACAGGCAATAATGGAATTAGCTTTGGGCTTGAGCCAGTGGTCAAGATTGGACCTGCCACAGGTGGAAATCCAATAACAGTCAATGGTAATACAGGAACAATTACAGGCCTAAGCAATACAACCACATCCAGTAATGACTTTGCTAAAGTCGGTCGCGCGGCCACAGAAGAACAGCTCAAACAGATGCAAACTGGGCTCAATGATGCGGGCTTTGGCTTAACGGCTGGCGACGGCAATACCATCAACAAAAAATTGGGCGAAAGTATTGAGGTTATTGGTGCCGATAGCAATATTGCCACCAAAGTCACTGGTGGCAAAGTTGAAATAGAGCTCGCCAAAAATATTGATCTGAGTAGTGCAGGCAGCTTAACAGTCGGTACCAGTAAAATTACAGATGGTCAAGTTGAATTAAAAGATGCGGGCAAATCGAATATTAGTACGGTGAATAGTACAATTGTCAGTGATGGTAGCAATAGCAGTACGTTAGGTGCAGGAAATATCAATGTCAGTAATGGCACTTATCAAACCCAAGTCGGCCCAACACAAATTGTTGTAGGTGGTGCAAATCCAGTTACGGTGAATGGTTCAACAGGGCGGGTGAGTGGTTTAAGCAATACCACTTGGGATCCAAATGCAAGTTACAATCAAAAACAAGCTGCGACTGAAGAGCAGTTAAAACAAGTCAGTGATGTTGCTCAGAATGCCAATAAAGGCTGGAACGTCAAAACGGATGCTATTTTGGGGACAACGCAAGTCAAACCAGACGATACGGTCGATGTTGGCTTAGCAACAGGTGAAACTAATTTAAATGTCAGTGCAAAAAATGACAGTAATGGAACGACAACCATTGATTTCAGCTTAAATAAAGACCTGAATATTGATAGTGTCACTGCGGGTACCGCAACGGATTCCACTGTACTGAATAAAGATGGTATGACCGTACAAGATGGTAGCACTCAAAGTGTGATCAGTTCTGGTGTGATCAGCGTCAAAAATACGGTCAATCAAGTTGTACTTGATGCCAATAAAGGCACACTAGAAGGTTTAACCAATAAGACTACATCAGGTAAAGATTTTGCTACCACAGGTCGTGCAGCTACAGAAGAACAGCTTAAAGAAATCCAAACTGGACTGAATGATGCCGGTTTTGCTTTAACTGCTCAGGATGGCAATACAGTAAACAAGAAATTAGGTGAAAGCGTTGATGTAATTGGTGCTGACAGTAATATCAGTACCAAGGTGGCAGCTGGAAAAGTACAGGTTGAGTTAGCAAAAAATATTGATCTTACTTCTGCAGGCAGCTTAACGGTTGGTAAAAGCAAAATCAGCGATGGCAAAGTCGAACTGAAAGATGGTGCTAAATCGAATATTAGTACCGTCGATGGTACATTGGTGAGTGATGCAAATAATAATAGTAGTTGGATTGGTGCAGGCAGTATCAATCTAAGCAATGGCATTTATCAAACCCAAATGGGACCAACACAAATTATTGTGGGCGGTGCAAACCCTGTAACTGTGAATGGTGCAACAGGGACTATTGGTGGGCTGACCAATAAAACATTTAATCCAAATAACTTTGTCAGTGGTCAAGCTGCGACAGAGGATCAACTTAAAGCGGTGAGCGATCGTATTCAAACAGCAAACCAAGGTTGGAATTTGACCACCAATGGAACCAATAGTAATCCAGTCAAATCAGGCGATACGGTCGATTTTGGTAACAAAGATGGCAATATTAATATCAGTAATAATGCCAATAATGTCAGTGTTGAATTAGCCAAAGATATCCAGGTTGACAGTGTGACTGCAGGCAATACCGTAATCAATAATGATGGTCTTAGCATTACTGGTGGGCCAAGTGTGACTAAAAATGGTATTGACGCTGCGGGCAATAAAGTCACCAATGTTGCAGAGGGGAGTATTGCTCAGAGCAGTAAAGATGCGGTGAATGGAAGCCAGATCCACAATATTATTGGGGATGGTGCGTTCCAAGGCGGAGATGGTAATACCATTACCAACATCGGTGGGACAGGTGCAACCAACATTAATGATGCGATTAGCTCAATCAACCAAAAAGCTGGGCAACATTCTACAGTTATTGCTGGGCAGAATATGACGGTCACTGAAACAACCAATAGCCTAGGAGGTAAGGAATATAAGGTTGCAACAGCGGATGACGTAAAATTTAACACGGTTACTGCAAATACGCTGACCGCAGATAATGTCATAGCAAACACAGTCAAAGTGGGTGATGTTGCAATAGATCAAAATGGAATAAATGCTGGGAATAAAAAAATCACCAATGTTGCAGCAGGTGAAGTATCCAGCACTTCAAAAGATGCGGTTAATGGTTCACAACTTAATACGTCAAACCAATACATCACCACATCATTAGGCGGTGGCGCAAAATATGAAAATGGTCAGTTCACTCCGCCAACCTACAATGTAAATAACGGCTCATATCATAATGTGGGTGATGCCTTAGGTGCGCTTAATCAGGCTGATATTGATTTAGGCAATAAAATTACCAATCTAGGCGATCGTTTAGAGCAAGTATTTTATGACACCAATGGTCGCATAGATGATTTAGAGAAAAGAGCCAGTGCAGGCAATGCGCAAGCACTTGCAACAGCAGGTTTACCTCAAGCTTATATTCCAGGCAAAAGTATGATGGCAATCAGTGGGGGGACTTACCGTGGAGAAAGTGGGTATGCGATCGGGATGTCATCAATTTCAGATAATGGTCGATGGGTGTTTAAGGTGAGTGGAAGTGGTAACTCGCGTGGTGATTTTGGGGGAACTGTAGGTACTGGGATCCAATGGTAGTTTAGGGAAGCTAAGACATTTTAGCCATGTAAACAGTGTCTTAGCTTACCATTTTTTGGATTCAAATTAACGAGAACAAGAATTTATGCGAGAGTCGACATATGAAAAATTTATTAATATTGAGTTTAATTGCCGTAACATTGAGTGCTTGTGCCACAGGAACCATTATTTCTAAAGAGGGTAAAACCGAGCAAGCGAAATGGCACAAGGTGGATGATGTCATTTTAAATAAAAAAGCGGGAACATTCCCAAATGTACAGAACTTGAATCAAGTCAGAGCAGGAATGACCAAAGATCAACTTTACGCGCTGATTGGTCGACCTCAATATGAGGATGGCTGGAGAGCTAGAGAATGGAATTATTTGTTCCATTTCACGACTGCAGACCGTACCAATGACACTATTACAACCTGTCAGTTTAAAATTTTATTTGACCAAGAAAAGATCGCTAGAAGCTTTTACTGGAATCCAATACAGCCTAAAGATGGCCTCTGTCCTCCCTCTCTTGAATTAAAGTAACAATCAGTGAGTAGATGGTTGAAGGCTTTAAAATTGTATACTTTAAGCATTTAATTTTTTGCGTGTATGAAATTCATACCCAAACTACAGTGTGTAAAGAGAAAACCCGCATCGATGTGAACACTTTAAATAAGCAGTCACATCGATGCGGCACATTTAAATCATATACGTTTTTATGATGATGTTTTAACACGCCATTGAGGATAGATCGAAAGGATATAGTCCTGAAATTGTTGTATTACTTTTGGATTGTTTGAACGTTTTAAATAGTCTAAAACACGATCTAAATAAGCCTCACTGGGTTGTATCTCAAAGCCTAAATTTTGACTTAATTGAGCATAATGTTGTTTTATAAGATTGGGATTTTCTGGGATCGCTTTAATATTGACTCGCATACCTTCAAAAATATAACGTAAACCATCAAGATTACCTTTGATTGGTACAGTACCGTGATCTTCACCCTCATACTGGACATATTTATAGTTCAGTTGAGTAAAAGGCTGTTGACTTAAATATTGATTGAACTTTTTGATACCCTTGTAATGGTTGTCTAAACTGTCTGTATTTTCACTGGCACCAACTTGGGTTAAAAATAAAGTTTTATGCTGAAAATCTTGATTGTTCGCTTCCTTAAAACGTTTCAACATGATCTCATCATCCCACCAAATACTAGGGTCATGGACAATATAGGCTTGGATATTTTGTTGACCATTGAGCATATGATTGAGTGCGGTAATACCTCCGAAAGAATGACCAATCAATATATTTAACCCATTCGTACGATATTTTTTCTCAATATCAGGCATGAGCTCAGATTCTAAAAATTTAAAAAATGCGACATTTCCACCAGTTTCACCTTCAATTACACGTCCTTCATTAATTTCAGGCTTTTGCTTGGTTGGGGTTAAGTCTCGAGCACGCTCTGTATTGACGATGCCCACAACGACCATTTCAGGAATCGAGGGATAAGGTGACTTCGATAATTTCTCGACAATTCCTGTCAAATAATGAAAGTTACTTTCGCTATCTAATAGATAAATCACAGGATATTTTTGCTTGGGATATTTGCCATATGTAGCAGGGAGATAGATCTGTAATGGTCTTTTTTCATTTAAAATAGCGGAAGATATGTTTTGCGTTTCTCCAATGCGAATGCTGTTATCGGCAAAAGTATGTATTGAGATTTGCATGATCAACACGCCTAGCGCCAAGTAGAGAGAAGTTTTCTTCAACATGAAAAATGACCTATTCGATAACAGTGATGTGATTACGCCTGTTGAGAAAATTATTAATTGCTCAAGTATGGGTACTGATGATTTACAAATAAAAAAAGTTTAAATTCAGTTCAGGCTTTGTTGCTGGCTGGCAGAGCTTTTAGCAGAAACAGGTGTTTTGCAGCATCTGTTTGTATTTTTATAACTGACCAAAGTCATAGAGTTGAGTACACGATTTGCTATTGGCTGAATAAGAATAGATTGGATCATAAAATTGATTTTTATAAATATGCGAATAATAATTATTATCTTTTAAGCTGGTGGTAAAAATCAATATGGATCTTTATGTTTTATAAATTTATATTGTTTTGCGCTGTCATGAACAAGTTAAAAATTATGCGTTTAAAAAAATTAGCCTTTAAGCACTATGGCTCCAATCAAAATTTCTTCAACGTATTTTTAAACCATACTCCTTAACTCATAGGCTGTATTTCTCAGTAAAGGCAAAACTTGCTGAATCAGCTGTTCTTCAGTGACACGATGTGTTTGTGCAATACAATTTAACGCAGCGACGGCTTTGCCTTGTGCATTTAATACTGGAACTGCAATCGCAATAACCCCTAATTCATGTTGTTCTTTTGATAGACAATAATCTTGTTTTTGAATTTCTGCCAATACTTGATAAAACTGGACTTCATCTTGAATGGTATAAGCGGTGAGGCGTTTCAAACTATATTTATTTACCCAGTGTTTTTGTTCTTCTAAATTTAATGCTGCCAATAAAACCTTGCCTGTTGAGGTTGCATGTGCAGGCAAACGATTGCCCAAATGCATCCCATACGGGCTGAGGCGTAAATTATCGTGTTGAGGTAAGTAGCTTCGCGCAATCGGAACGACTTCATGTTCATCTAAAACCACCAGCGAAAAAGTCAGGCTGGTTTGTGCGCTTAACAGATTGAGAATAGGTTGCACAACTTTAGGCAGATGAGCCGAGCTTAAATAGGAGCTCGATAAGCGTAATACTTTGTGAGTTAACCAAAAGTAGTGATCATCAGTTTCTAAATAACCTAAATATTTTAAAGTTCGTAAATATCTTCGTGCCGCTGTACGGCTCAATCCTGTGCGCTCTGCAATTTGAGTCGAATTGAGTTTTTGACGATCAACCCCAAAGGCTTCAAGCAAGCTTAGTCCTTTGGCGAGTCCAGCAATGTAATCATCTTGCTTAATGGTTTCACCTGAAACTTCGTTCTCAATTAAATCGTATCTCATCGTTCATCCATTCCCGATTATAATTTTATGGCCGATATACGGTCATTGTTGCCACTATACGGCGATTATCCAGTTTTCACCATATCAAAAAGAGATCAAAAAAATTAATTTAATGGTCAGGATATGGAGAAAATGTTATGGAAAATTTAACCACACAAGTGGCGATTATTGGTTCAGGCCCAGCTGGGCTATTGCTTGGACAACTGTTGTTTAAAGCAGGTATCTCCCACGTGATCATTGAGCAACGCAGTGCTGAATATGTAGCTGCACGTATTCGAGCAGGGATACTTGAACAAGTATCGGTAGATTTATTGAAGCAAGCGGGTGTGGATGAAAATCTAAACAAGTTTGGCTTAGCGCATGATGGTATTGAAATTTTAACCAATGGCTTAAAGCATCGTGTGGATTTATCTGAGTTAACTCAGGGTAAGCAAGTTACGGTTTACGGACAAACGGAAGTCACAAAAGATTTAATGCATGCACGTGAAGCGGCAGGTTTGTGCACTTATTATGAAGCTGAGAATGTACAAATTCATGATTTTGAGCAAAAACCGTATGTTCGCTTTCAGCAAAATGGTCAATCGTACCAGCTTAGATGTGATTTTATTGCAGGCTGTGATGGCTATCATGGGGTCTGTCGTGCAAGCGTGCCACAAGATAAAATCAAAACTTTTGAAAAGATTTATCCATTCGGTTGGTTAGGTGTGCTTGCAGATGTTCCACCTGTTTCAGATGAATTGATCTATGTGCAGTCAGAACGTGGTTTTGCTTTATGTAGTATGCGTTCAAAAACCCGTAGCCGATATTATTTACAAGTTCCTGTGACGGATCATGTTGATGAGTGGTCTGACCAACGATTTTGGGATGAGTTAAAAAATCGCCTTGATGAAGAAACTCGTAAAAATTTGGTTACAGGCACTTCTATTGAAAAAAGTATTGCACCTTTACGCAGTTTTGTGACAGAGCCAATGCGATTTGGGAAACTATTTTTAGCAGGAGATGCGGCACATATCGTTCCACCGACAGGGGCAAAGGGTTTAAATTTAGCTGCATCTGATATCGCTTATTTGTCAAATGCCTTAATTGAATTATATCTCAATGGTTCAGAACAAGGCATCGAGGAATATTCTGAAAAATGCTTAAAACGTGTGTGGAAAGCAGAACGTTTTTCATGGTGGATGACGCATTTACTACATCGTTTTGAAACGGAAAGTGAGTTTGATCATAAAATTAAGCAGGCTGAATTGAGTTATATTTTAGATTCACATGCGGGTTTAACCACATTGGCTGAAAACTATGTGGGTTTACCTTATGAAATAAAAACATTTAATGAGGTGCAGGGTAGTCGCTCTGACTTGCTTAGTCATTAATTTTTGAAAAATAGAAAGTTACCTATTTTGAGCAAGGTTTTAAATCTTAATTAAATATAGGTGGCTTTCTTTTTCTTTTTTATACAAACAACCAAACCAACGTACACAAAGTTGGTTTATTTAATTCAGGTAGTGGGCCTAACTGGTCATAGTAGAATAAGCCTTGTATCCTAGCTGGTATCCTTTGCATCTTATTGAACTCAAGGGGACGCCAAAATGAAAAGATCAAATATAACAAGAAAACCTTTACCCAGTAGCGTTTTAGTAAATCTTGAAGCTGAAGAAAAAGTGAAGAAGCAGACTAGGTATCCAAAAAAACTAGAGAATCTGCTATTTCTCATCTTGGTTGGCATATTAACATCTGGATGTTCTGAAAAGATGTTTCAACCACCACCACCTGATTTTTTAGAATGGATTGCTCCAAACAGTAGTATTGTTGATGTTAAGAAAAAGCTGCTTGAGTGTGGTATGCCTGAACCCTCTGGTAAGAGTCCTGAATATCAGCAACTTGGTAGGAATGCACAAGTATCAATTTCGCTTTGCATGGTAAATGCGGGCTTTAGTGACAAGGACGAATATCCATTATGCAAATATGAAAAGGATAGAGTTTTACCCGTTTGCGCTTCTGGGGCAGAAATACCTACTCCTGATATTAACAGAAGATTGAATAGCCACTATTGCAGAACAAAATCGAATTATCAATATTGCAAACAAAACGCACGATTTCCTGAATTGTGCGATAAAAATGATTATGTAAACCCACGCCCAGAATGTCTTCCTTAAAGCATGCTGTTATGAGTATTCGCTATTAAAATTAAAATGGTTAAGATACTTAATACTTTCTTGTGATTACGTGGTTTAGTACGGATGGGGGAAGACAGGGATAATTAAAATTAAGGGAAGGACTGCTTAATGAGAAATCTACTTTTTCTAGCTTTGGCCAGCATATTGGTATCTGGATGTTCTGAAAAGATGTTTCAACCCCCACCACCATCATTTAAAGCATGGTCGAAACAAGGTGTAGAGCTTATTGAGGTAAAAAAGAAACTGCTGGAATGTGGTTTTGACACTCCATCAGGCTTTTTGAGCTCTCGAACCTATGATGATCTAGTGTTTGCTTCATTTTGCATGGAGGCTGCAGGCTATAAGGCGCTAGGTGGACCAGCCAGATGGTGCCATAATCATCCGGACAAGAATTTAGCAGTGTGTGCTCCAGGGGGAGAAATACCCACTCCTGATATTAATAGGAGATTGAATAGTGAATATTGCAAAACAAGCACGAACTATCAATATTGTAAGCTGAATGCACGGCATCCAGATGCTTGTGATCTGGAAGACTATAATAATCCACGACCAGAATGTCTTCCTTAAAGTATGCTGTTATGAATATTCGCGATTAAAATTAAAATAGTTAGGAGACTTAATACTTTCTTGTGATTACGTGGTTTAGTGCGGATGGGGGAAGACAGGGATAATTAAAATTAAAGGAAGGACTGCTTAATGAGAAATCTATTTTTTCTAGCCTCGATTGGCATATTAACATCTGGATGTTCTGAAAAGATGTTTCAACCACCACCACCTGATTTTTTAGAATGGATTGCTCCAAACAGTAGTATTGTTGATGTTAAGAAAAAGCTACTTGAGTGTGGTATGCCTGAACCCTCTGGTAAGAGTCGCGCATATCAGCAACTTGATAGGAATGCGCAGGTATCCATTTCGCTTTGCATGGTACATGCGGGCTTTCGTGACAAGGACGAATATCCATTATGTAAATACGAAAAGGATAGAGTTTTACCCGTTTGCGCTTCTGGGGCAGAAATACCCACTCCTGATATTCACAGGAGATTGAATAGTGAATATTGCAAAACAAGCACGAATTACCAATATTGTAAGCTGAATGCACGACATCCAGATGCTTGTGATCTGGAAGACTATAATCATCCACGCCCAGAATGTCTTCCTTAAAGCAGGATATCAGCATGATCAAATAAGTAGACTTTTGACCTTATCTAGTGGCTGTGTCATAAAGAATGGACATATTTGTGGACCTCAAACGCCAAAAATTGATCAGGCTTTTATGAAGCTTTAAACCAAATAGATTCAAATCGAAAATTTGTTTTCATTTTATAGATGAACTTGTTAGCATCAAAGGGTATTTTTGATAGCGTGTGACAGTGAATGTCTTCAGGTCAACAAGTTTTAATTAAACTTAGAAAAATGATTATTGCTGGGGAGCTAGAGGGCGGTGCCAGAGTGGCAGAGATCCCAACGGCTGAGTTGCTTGGGGTGTCCAGACAGCCTGTGCGTATGGCATTTCGTTTGCTTGAGCAAGAAGGCTTGCTGATTAAAAATCCAACTCGAGGTTATACGGTTCGAGAAATTTCAGAAAAACTGATCAATGACGCACTTGAAGTACGTGGCATCCTTGAAGGACTGGCAGCTAAAACCATTGCAGAACAAGGTCTGACGGAAGAACAGAAAAAAACACTACAAAATTGCATTGTCGAAACTGAAAAACTTTTTGATGGAAAAACTGAGTTTGGTGATCATGAACTGGAACGTTACCATCACTTTAATGTGATTTTTCACGATACTATTATTCAAGGCGCGCAAAATGTTGCATTGATCCAAGCCTTAGCCAAAAACAATCAATTGCCCATGGCCTCGGCCCAAGCCATTACCTATGACCAAACTCAAGCACTTTCAGAATATCGTCGCTTACATTATGCCCATCTACAACACTGTTCAATTTACGATGCTTTAATGCATAGACAAGCTGGACGTGCTGAAACATTGATGCGGGAACATAGTAGTGTTGTGGTTTTGGGCGAGACCTTAAGAAACGTGTTGTCTCAATAAAACCGAAAAGAAATATCAACAGACCCTAAGCAGCTCTTTTAATCGAATCAAAGGGCTGTTTTTCATTAGAATTCAATCAGCAAATTTGTAGATTTTGCTCGAGAACAGCAGGGGGTAAACTGGTTATTTAATGCATGTTCTTCGTCAGTCATAAATACATCACGGTGATCTGGAATTCCTGCAAGCACACGCGTGATACAGGTTCCGCAAATACCTTGTTCACAAGAAACAGGGACATCAAAACCGTTCTCAATTAAGGCTTGGGTTGCTGTTTGATGAGGCTGTACTTCGATTCGACGGTCACTGCCTTTGATTTCAATGGTAAACGCCGCATTGTTAGATGCCTCTGACTTTTGTGCGACAAAGTGTTCTTGATGTAGCTGCTCTGTCTGCCAGCCCATGTGTTGAGCTGACTCCATCACAAATGCCATAAAACCTGCTGGCCCACAAACATATAAATGTCTATCGGATGAATTCTGCTCCAAGACGGACGACATATCACATTGAGTTTCTGGTTGATCTTGAATATGAAAATGAATCTGACCTGCAAAGTGTTCGGTTAAATTTCCATAGAAAGCAATCATTTCATGACTACGTACAAAATAATGCAATTCAAATGGTATCCGCTGAGCTTTAAGCCGATATGCCATTGAAAGAATCGGGGTAATGCCGATACCACCTGCAAATAAGACTGCCTTTTGGGTATGATGATGAATTTCAAATAAGTTACGTGGTGCGCCAATACGTAATTGATCACCTTCACGGTACTCGCTATGCATGCAACGAGAACCCCCTCTGGAATGCTCATCATGCAAAACACCAATCACATAACGATGTTTTTCACTACAACAGTTTGAAAGTGAGTATTGGCGGGTTAAGCCATTTTTGAGATGTACATCAATATGCGCGCCTGCCTCAAAGCTTGGAAGGGCAGAACCATTGCTTGAAATCAATTCAAAGGCTCGAATTGATGGAGTAAGCTGGTGAATTTTACCAATAATAACGTCCATGTGTATTCTCCTTTAAATCACCCGAATATTTGGAAACTTATGTTTTGTTGTTTCAGGCGTGAGCGTACTTTCTTGTGCCAGTAATCGGTCAATCACTTTACGTGACTGTACGCCACCAGCATCGATATTCAGCATCAGTAACTGGCGATGGGGATTTCGTAAAATATTTTGTTGCTGTTGTTCCAGCATTTCTAAATCTTCGGTAAAGATTTTGCCTTGACCTTCGCGGATGAGATCAGTGAGGGTCGGGTTATCTTGTTGGAAATTACGTGCCATTCCCCAAAAATACCAATGTGAGGTTTCTGTTTCAGGGCTAATAAAATCAACCACAATCGATGACACTTTTTTATCTTTAGGGGCATGATATCCGCCATATCCTGCATGAGCGACACCCACTTCAATGTGTACGTTACTTGGTGCAACGAAGTGGCAGCGTTGCCAACGATCTACGGCAACATCATCTGCTAAGTTATTACAACGAAGTGCCATTTGCCAAAATGGGGGAGCGATGACATTTTCGATATAACGCTCAGTAATGACATGATCACCATCGACCTTGGTGACAGGAAGGGCTTCATCAATTTCTTTTTGCCCGATACTGCTCGAATGAACATAGGTTTCATGGGTCAGATCCATAAGATTATCGACCATCAAACGATAATCACAATGGATATGGAATAAACCACCGCCATAGCTCCACTCAGGATGATCTGCCCATTCTAGTGTTGGGAGTTTGGACTCATCAGCCAAAGTTTGATCTCCAGGCCAAACCCAAATAAAGCCAAACTTTTCTATGGCTGCATAGGCTTTATTGCAGGGGAAACCGTTTACACGTTGAGCTGGCATAGAAATGGTTTTTCCCTCGCATCCCATGACTAAACCATGATAACCACAAACTAAATTGCCATCTTCTACATAGCCTAATGATAATGGGGCGCCACGATGTGGACAAAAATCTTCAACAGCAGCGACTTTATTTTCTTTGCCGCGATAGAAAACAATTTTTTCACCACAGATGGTGCGACCAAGCGGCTTGTCTTGGATATCTTCAGGATAGCAAGCAACATACCATGCATTTTTTATAAACATTTGTGATGACTCCTTATCACTTATTGGATCCAATTTATATCAACGCAAGTAAACGGTCAATCGATAAAATGATCATTTTTGATCATTGAAGTCTTTGATTTAGGCTCGTTTGTTTTGTGTTTATCGGTATTTTACTGTTTTTATTTAAAAAATATCTCTACGATATTTATGTGGTTATTTGTGCTTTTATTTATATTTTGGATCCAATTTATATTTTTGTTGAATACCTATCACGTTGCGAAAACTGAAATATTTAAAAATAAGGGGGTGGGCTTTTTTAATATCCTCAATAAGGTCACTGACTTAGAAGAGGTTAAATGAACTAAATGGATCCATTTTAATGTAATTTTCAAATATGTATATCCGTTTTTAATTCTTTTAATTTAAATATATTGAGTTAAATCATATATTTTATGGGTTTTAATCTAACTTTGTAAATATTTTTTAATAATACTATTGATTTTTTGGATCCAATTAATCAAGATGAAATAGAGCAGGACGCTCCAAAAAAATATTCTTGTTCAAAAACGAGTTTTAAAAATTAAATTATTCCTCTAGGTAATTATGGATACGGATATGCATAACCACCCAACGACGCAGCACAGCAATGTCGTGTGTATATCCTATCCAGATTGGGAGATATACAAATGGAAAGAGATGTGCTTGGTGAGATAAGTCAAAATAAGATGAGCCGCTATCAATGGTTTGTGATTTTGATTTGTGTTTTCCTTAATATTATTGATGGTTTTGATGTCATGGTCATGGCATTTACTGCACCTTCAGTTTCAGCGGATTGGTCGCTTTCTGGTGCTCAAATCGGTTTGTTATTAAGTGCTGGTCTATTTGGTATGGCTGCTGGTTCGATTTTTCTGGCACCACTTGCCGATAAAATTGGTCGCCGTTTACTGATCTTAATTTGTTTGGTGATTGCTGGAATCAGCATGCTGGCATGTGCTTTTGTCGATAGTCATAGCATGTTGGCCATGCTTCGTTTTGTCACAGGGATTGGGGTTGGCGGTATTCTTGCCAGTAGCAATGTTTTGGCCAGTGAATATGCCAATACGCGCTGGAGAAGTTTTGCGGTAAGTTTAATGTCTACAGGATATGGGATTGGTGCCACACTTGGTGGGATATTGTCACTGACACTGATTGAACATTTAGGCTGGCGCTCGATTTTCCTTGCAGGCGGGATCACAACCATTGCAATGCTGTTGGTGAGTATATGGTTATTGCCTGAGTCCTTAGATTATTTGTTGGCAAAAAGACCACAACAAGCGCTAGCGCGAATGAACTCAGTATTACAGCGTATGGGCTTAAATCATCTAGATGCCTTACCTGATTATGCAAAAAGTGATGCAAAGGGTGGCGGAGATTTTGCCAAATTATTTGGTGGGCAACAGGGCTTTCAAACATTGTGTCTATGGGGTGCTTTCTTTCTCGTAATGTTTGGCTTTTATTTTGTAATGAGTTGGACACCGAAAATTTTAATTTCAATGGGAATGTCGCCTGAACAAGGGGTTACCACAGGTATTTTAATTAGTATTGGTGGGATCTTTGGTGCAGCAATTATTGGTTTGCTGGCATCCCGTATCAAAATCTTCTATGCCTTAAGTCTATTTCTAGGACTAACTGCCGCATGTGTGTTTTTATTCGTGGCTGTCTCGGCCCAAGTGAGCGTGGCATTGATTGTTGGCCTATTACTTGGAACGCTGATTAATGGCTGTATTGCTGGTTTATATTCTATTTCACCTACAATTTACGACGCCGATATTCGTAGTCGTGGCGTAGGCTATGCTATTGGTTTTGGACGTATTGGTGCCATTTTATCACCAACAATTGCAGGCGTTTTTTTAGATAAAGGTATAGCGCCAGCCACGCTTTATGCATATTACGGGGTGGTATTTATTTTGGCAATTGTACTTATTTTAATGTTAGGTAATGCATTTTATCGACATAAAAATGAAGCAGCCTATACGCTTAAAACAACAACTTAATCCTCTAAAAATTAAATAGTTGAGATAAAAAATGAAAAAAACATCTTTGTGGGTGTGGGTATACTTTTGCCCATTATTTAGTGCCCTGGCGCATGCCGATTTAGTGGCAGACAGTAGTGCAGAGCTAACGCTTAGAAATTTTTACTTTGACCGAGACTATAAACAAGATCCATATCCTTATACTGCTGCGCGCGATTGGGCACAAGGTATTATCTTTAATGGTCAATCGGGCTATACCGATGGAACAGTTGGTTTTGGTGTTGATGTATTGGCAATGGCTGGATTTAACTTAATTGGAGATCGAGCCGATGACTATGCACGGAGTAACTTATTACCTGTAAATGCAGATAATTCACGAGATGATTATTATGGGAAAATAGGGCTGACTGCCAAAGCAAAATTTAAGAAAAATGAGCTTTTTGTGGGAGATTTGGTTCCACGATTGCCCACGATTTTTTCTTCACCTGCACGTTTGTTCCCTCAAACTTATCGAGGTGCTCGGTTTGTATCCAATGAAATTCCAAAGTTACAATTGGAAGGTTTTTATGTAGACCAAGTGCGACAGCGTGATTCGATTCATTATAGTGATGTCGGTACGGACAATATCAATCGCCGTTTTGATCAATCAGCAACAACAGATTACTTCTATAGTTTTGGTGGTGCTTATCAACTCAATGATGCGTATCGAATCCGTGCTTATCAGGCTGAACTGCATGATATCTACCAACAGCAATTTTTAGGTTTCAATGGTAAACAGCCTTTAAATGAACAGTTAACTTTTTTAAGCGATGTACGATTTTTCAATAGTCAGGAGGCAGGTAGGCAAAAAATCGGTGATGTAGATAACCAGCATTTAAGTGGATTATTTGGCTTAAATTATCAAAACCATACCCTGTCTTTGGGTTATATGCAGGCCTTTGGTTCGACCGGGTTACCATTTTTATCGGGAACAGAAAGTCCAGTGGTGCTTGATTTTATGAGCTCGGATTATTCCAATAAAGACGAGAAAGTCTATTCACTGCGTTATGAATATGATTTTAAAAATGTAAAATTAGCTGATATTTCTCTCAATGGACTGCGTTTTATGACCCGCTATGCCAAAGGACAAGATATTGATTTACTTAGTTATGGCGATAAACGATTTAAAGAAGAATCGATGGAGCTGGATTTAGCTTATAAAATCCCAGAAGGGAAGTTGAAAGGCTTAGGCATGCGAGCACGTTTTTCTCATTACCGAAATGATATGCCAACCAATATGGTCTTTCACTCAGCCAATGAAACTCGTTTAAATATAGATTATAGCTTTAAGTTCTAAGGGTTCTGTATTACGAAACGGTTCTTTGATTTAAAGAACCGTTTTTTAAATCAGTCTAATGGTGAAGAGAATTTTTATAAAAAATCTATGTTTCGTCAGAGTGCATTGAGGATATCTTTCTGACGATTTTTAAGTATGTGAATATAAACCCATTTAAAGGCAGAAGGTACTCGATTTATAAATGAGTACAGCATTGATTTAATTATGTTTGGTTAGCAAGTCATTTTAGTCCTGACTCATGGTTTGATTTTTGAGCCATAGACTAAAGGCCTCAATTTTTGGCCAGTGGCGATCTTTCAGTGAAGTGATATAGTAATGTTGCTCGCAGAGTAAAAACTGATCAGGGAATGGTGCGATTAGTTCGCCATTTTTAATGGCTTTTTCAACCAATCGTTTTCTCCCCATTGTCACTCCAAGGTTATTTTTGGCAGCAATTGAGGCGAGATCTGATCGATTGAAGTAAAGCGCTGAAGGGGTATCAATATTGATATTAAAATGTGCGGCCCAACTGTCCCATTCCCCCGTTCCAGTCTTATTGCACCATGCATGGCTGTCATGAAGTAAAGTACACTGGTTTAAATTCTGCCAATTGTCTACAAGGTTGAATTTTTCAGCATACTCAGGACTACATACAGGTAAAATATGTTCATCCATTAAGTATTGATAATTCAATTGCGGGCAGGGTTGGTTATCAAAATAAAGTGCTAAATCTATCCCTTCTCGTTGCAAATTAACATTTTCATTGCCAGTCAAAATGGACAATTCAATAAAAGGATAGCGCTGTATAAAGTCAGACAGTTTGGGAACCAACCAATTTTGTGTAATCGATGGCCTAGCATAAATCGTGAGTGGTCCAGATAAAGTTTGATTTTGGATGGCCTTAATTTCAGTATTGAGATGGCCTAAAGAAGACTGCAATGCCCAAAAAATGTGCTTGCCTTCAGCCGTGAGTTCAACTTTACGGTGTAAGCGTAAAAATAGTTTTATATTGAGTTCTTTCTCTAATAAATTGATTTGGTGGCTAACAGCACTAGGTGTTAAACATAACTCTTTTGCCGCTAATGAAAAAGACTCATGCCTTGCAGCTACTTCAAATGTATGAAGTTTAGATAATTGAAAACCTGTTAATGACTTATCTAAGTTCATCACTTTATTGCTCGCTGTCATATATTTTATAATTCATGTGAAATATTAAATAAAAATTTTAAAATAGATACTGCTTTCTAAATCAAAATATATTTAAAGATCAATATTTAACCTTATGTTTTTTCAGGTGAATTATTTTAACCCAAAGGCAAATTTTTATCATTTGACGTATTAAACCTAATTCATTATTTTTGCGTACCTTAAATATTAAACCGTGAAATATGTCACGAAAAAACGTGTTTTTAGGCAGCCTTACTGAAATTTAAAATATTGGTCTCGCTGTCTAAAAGGTTTTTATGTGCAACCTCTACGAAGCTTAAACGTTTCGTTGTAGAGGTTTTTTACTTTTAAATTCTGTAAGGAACAAATTTTAATGATGGTCACAAATAAAGGCTTGTTGGTCACAACACTACTCCTCAGCTCAATCTTGTCTGGATGTGCTGTGAAAGGTGGTAGTAATGGTACGGCTGTTGAAAAGTGGCATAACTTTGAAAATCAAAAAATTAATGAAAAAGTAAATAAAAATAAAGCAAATGTTGTTTTTGTTCGTGATGAGAAAATTGAGGGAAAAGCGGTAAATATTTTTGTAGGTGGAGAATATTTGGCTTCATTGTTACCCAATGCTTATAAAGAGCTTGAAGTTTGTCCTGATAACCAAAAGTTGGTTGCAATTGAAACGGATGTCAAAGATCGCTATGCAACTAAAGAAAAAGGCGGGCAATACTATAATTTACCTCTCGAAAAAACCACCTACTTACGTGTGAGTCTGGATCAGAATGGGCAGACTTATTTCTTAGCAATGAATGAGGATGAAATTAAAAAAGCTCAGCAGCATTTAAAGGAACAAGTCCATACCTTGCCACGTGTTGATCGCGATTTAAAGTGTAAGCCTACCGTTAAAATGTTGAAGAAATTTACATTACAAGCTGGCGCTTTGTTTCAGTTTGATAAATCAGATGAAGCAAATATGTTAACTCAGGGTAAACAAGAAATTAAGGATGTTGCAGATGCCATTCGTAATGAAACAGCCGAGATTAGCCATATAGATGTTATTGGTTATACAGATCCAGACGGTACGGAAAGTTATAACCAAGTGTTGTCAGCGCATCGTGCGCAAAGTGTAAAAAATATGATGGTAAATTATGGTTTATCTGCTGATTTAATTGCTGCAGAAGGCCGTGGTAAAACAAATTTATTGATCACAGATTGTTCTGAAAAACACACTCAAAATCGTACTGCGCGTTTGGCATGTAATCAGCCCAATCGTCGAGTTGAGATCCTTCTTTATGGTATTCAGCCGTAATTACGCTTCATTTCAAAACTTAGTATTTTGATTCTATTAATTAATGCTTAATTATTGAAATTAAGGAAATAAACGTGACTGTAAAGAATATTGTTCTCAAAATTAATGCTAAAAAATCAACACTCGATACCTTGAATATTGAAGGGGGCGAGTTTGGTCGTGGTTCTCAAGGGAAACCATTAAAAATTGCTGCAAAAGCAAATGTTCATTATGAGTTTACCGATAAAGAGACTTCATTTGGGCCAGAAAATATTGCGACTAAACGCCATGATAAGGATTTGTGGATTAGTTTCGAAGGTGGGGATGTTGATCAGCCAGATCTGATTATTGAAAACTATTATGCTGCAAATGGTGAGTTGGGCTATTCAGAAGGGGAGTCTAACTTACTGATCGGTCAGCATGAAAATGGCAAATATTACCCTTATGTCCCAGAAAGTGCAGAAAAAAGTGATGCAGTAAGTTTGCTTGCGGATCAAGTTGAAGCTGGTCAGGCTTTAGGTGGTGAAGAAGTTGCAGCATTTTGGGCCTTTAATCCATTATGGTTATTGGCTTTGGTTCCGATAGCGGCAGTGGCTATTGGTCAAGGTCATGATAACAATAAAAAATCTCCTGTAATTGAACATCCTCAGCATGTTCCTATCGCAGAAAAAGACAGTGCTGAAACTAAAGAAGACACGCCTATCATTATTGATGTGACTGCAAATGATACTGACAAAGATGGTGACTTAGAACCAAGCACGGTGGTGATTAGCAAACAGCCTCAGAACGGTACTGTTAGTGTTGATCCAATCACAGGCGAAGTAACTTATACCCCAAACAAGGGTTATGTTGGTCCTGATGTATTTGAATATACAGTCAAAGATAAAGCGGGCAATGTGTCTGATCCTGCGACTGTGGTAATCGATATCACCGCCAATCCTGTTGCGGTTGATGATAGTGCTAACACTAAAGAAGACACCCCAATCATTATTGATGTGACTTCAAATGATACCGACAAAGATGGTGACTTAGATCCAAGTTCAGTGGTAATCACGAAACAACCACAGCATGGTACAGTCAGCGTTGATCCAATCACAGGTGAAGTGACTTATACTCCAAGCAAGGGTTATGTTGGTTCAGATGCATTTGAATATACCGTCAAAGATAAAGCGGGGAATGTGTCTGATCCTGCAACTGTGGTAATTGATATCACAGCCAATCCTGTTGCAGTTGATGACAGTGCTGAAACTAAACAAGACACCCCAATCATCATTGATGTGACTGCAAATGACACTGATAAAGATGGTGACTTAGATCCAAGTACGGTGGTGATCACGAAACAGCCTCAGAACGGTATTGTTAGTGTTGATCCAATCACAGGCGAAGTGACCTATACCCCAAACAAGGGTTATATCGGTCCAGATGCATTTGAATATACCGTCAAAGACAAGGCTGGCAATGTGTCTGATCCTGCAACGGTAGTGGTTGAAGTCAGTGCAAATCCTGTTGCGGTTGATGATAGTGCTAACACCAAAGAAAACACCCCAATTATTATTGATGTGACTGCAAATGATACCGATAAAGATGGTGACTTAGATCCAAGTACGGTGGTGGTCACTAAACAGCCTCAGAATGGTACGGTCAGCGTTGATCCAATCACAGGTGAAGTGACCTATACTCCAAACAAGGGTTATGTTGGTCCAGATGCATTTGAATATACAGTCAAAGACAAGGCTGGCAATGTTTCTGATCCAGCGACTGTGGTAATTGATATCACCGCCAATCCTGTTGCGGTTGATGATAGTGCTGAAACTAAACAAGACACGCCTATCATTATTGATGTGACTGCAAATGACACTGATAAAGATGGTGACTTAGATCCAAGCACTGTAGTGATCACGAAACAGCCTCAGAACGGTACTGTTAGTGTTGATCCAATCACAGGTGAAGTGACTTATACGCCAAACAAGGGTTATGTCGGTCCAGATGCATTTGAATATACAGTCAAAGACAAGGCTGGCAATGTTTCTGATCCTGCAACTGTAGTGGTTGAAGTGAGTGCAAATCCTGTTGCAGTTGATGACAGTGCTGAAACTAAAGAAGACACCCCAATCATTATTGATGTGACTGTAAATGACACTGATAAAGATGGTGACTTAGATCCAAGTACTGTAGTGATCACGAAACAGCCTCAGAACGGTACGGTCAACGTTGATCCAATCACTGGTGAAGTGACTTATACCCCAAACAAGGGCTATGTTGGTCCAGATGCATTTGAATATACAGTCAAAGATAAAGCGGGGAATGTTTCTGATCCTGCGACTGTGGTAATTGATATCACAGCTAATCCAGTTGCAGTTGATGACAGTGCTAACACCAAAGAAGATACCCCAATCATTATTGATGTGACTGCAAATGACACTGATAAAGATGGTGACTTAGATCCAAGCACGGTGGTGATCACGAAACAGCCTCAGAACGGTACGGTCAGCGTTGATCCAATCACTGGTGAAGTAATTTATACCCCAAACAAGGGTTATGTTGGTCCAGATGCATTTGAATATACAGTCAAAGACAAGGCTGGCAATGTATCTGATCCAGCGACTGTGGTAATCGATATCACCGCTAATCCTGTTGCGGTTGATGATAGTGCTGAAACTAAAGAAGACACCCCAATCATTATTGATGTGACTGCAAATGATACCGATAAAGATGGTGATTTAGATCCAAGCACTGTAGTGATCACGAAACAGCCTCAGAACGGTACTGTTAGTGTTGATCCAATCACAGGCGAAGTGACCTATACCCCAAACAAAGGTTATGTCGGTCCAGATGCATTTGAATATACCGTCAAAGATAAAGCGGGCAATGTATCTGATCCTGCAACTGTCGTGATTGAAGTGAGTGCAAATCCAGTTGCGGTTGATGATAGTGCTGAAACTAAAGAAGACACGCCTATCATCATTGATGTGACTGCAAATGATACCGATAAAGATGGTGACTTAGATCCAAGTACGGTGGTGGTCACGAAACAGCCTCAGAACGGTACTGTTAGTGTTGATCCAATCACAGGTGAAGTAACCTATACTCCAAACAAAGGTTATGTTGGTCCAGATGCATTTGAATATACAGTCAAAGACAAGGCTGGCAATGTTTCTGATCCTGCAACTGTGGTAATTGATATCACTGCCAATCCTGTTGCAGTTGATGACAGTGCTGAAACCAAAGAAGATACCCCAATTATTATTGATGTGACTGCAAATGACACTGATAAAGATGGTGACTTAGATCCAAGTACGGTGGTGATCACGAAACAGCCTCAGCATGGTACGGTCAGTGTTGATCCAATCACAGGCGAAGTGACTTATACTCCAAACAAAGGTTATGTTGGTCCAGACCAGTTTGAATATACCGTCAAAGACAAAGCTGGCAATGTTTCTGATCCTGCGACGGTGGTAATTGATATCACAGCCAATCCTGTTGCAGTTGATGACAGGGCTGAAACTAAAGAAGACACCCCAATCATTATTGATGTGACTGCAAATGATAGTGACAAAGATGGTGACTTAGATCCAAGTACAGTAGTGATCACGAAACAGCCTCAGAACGGTACGGTCAACGTTGATCCAATCACAGGCGAAGTGACCTATACCCCAAACAAGGGTTATGTTGGTCCAGATGCATTTGAATATACCGTCCAAGACAAAGCTGGGAATGTGTCTGATCCTGCGACTGTGGTAATCGATATCACAGCCAATCCAGTTGCGGTTGATGATAGTGCTAACACTAAAGAAGATACCCCAATCATCATTGATGTGACTGCAAATGATACTGACAAAGATGGTGACTTAGATCCAAGCACTGTGGTGATCACGAAACAACCACAGCATGGTACGGTCAGCGTTGATCCAATCACTGGTGAAGTAACCTATACTCCAAACAAAGGTTATGTTGGTCCTGATGCATTTGAATATACAGTCAAAGACAAGGCTGGCAATGTATCGGATCCAGCTCACGTAACTTTAGATATAAGCCCTACAGGTACCTTAACCGAGATACTCAAAGAAGCTGATTTAGGAGATGGTTCAACAGCCGCTGTTGTAAATGGTGAATTGAGTTTAGATAACCCTAGTAATGCTGACATTAGCGATATCTTAATGACATTGCCAACAGTGGATGTCACTTCTGGTGGTGAGACAATAAACTGGACCCAAACAGCAAATGGTGGCTTAGTTGGAACCACGCCAAGCGGTCAAGAAGTGATGTCGATTACTTTGGGTACACCAGTGACCAGCAATGGGAAAACCACAATTCCTTATGAAATTGGTCTTAAAGCGCCAGTGGATCATGTTGGTGAGAACAGTGAACGTTTAGATCTTGATTTTGGTATCAATACCAATATTGGCGATGCTAACCTCATTATTACTGTGGAAGATGATAAATCAGTAGCAGCGCCAATATCTGTAGTTGCAGATGGTGAGACGACTTTTTATGCGAACGTGATCATTAGTCTGGATCTCTCTAGCAGTATGGGTGCAAGAGATAGCGGTATTCCAGATCCAGTAAATGGTGGCGAGAAAATGCGTATGAACGCAGCTGTCGAAGCGATTGAAACGATGCTAGATAAGTATCAGGAGCAACTTGACAGTGTAGCCCCAGGTAATGGAGACGTGAAAGTGAATATCATTGGCTTCTCAAAATTAGCCAAGCATCTTTCGCTACCTGGTCAAACAGATACATGGGTGTCATTAGATGACGCCAAGAAAATTGTGAAAGGATTATATAATTTTGGCACTCGACCAAAAGATATTGGTGTAGATACCAACTACGATGCGGCTTTACAAGAAGTTATTCATAGTTATTTGAATAATCAAGGTGCTGGTCCAGTTGTCGGTGTGGACGGCGCTAAGGTGAACAATAGTTTGCTCTTTGTCAGTGATGGTATTCCAAACTTTGGTAATGGCACTGATGGAGTACGTGGTATCCAACCAACGTCACCATCAAATTATGAACCAGGCAATCAAAATATCGATATCGGTGAAGATAAGTGGACAGCGTTCTTAAAAGAACAAAACATAAAATCTATTGCGATTGGTATTGGTCCTCAGATGGATGAGGGTGCAGATTTCTTAAAACCAATTGCTTTCGATGGCGAAAAAGGCACCAACAAAGATGGTTCGAGTGACATTATTATTTTAAAAGATATGTCTGATCTCGGCGGTATTATGTCTGAGTTGGTTCCAGAAGCTACTGATACTCAGGGGTCTATTCGTACGGATGATGTGGGCAATATTGTTTCATCTTTCGGTGCCGATGGTGCAGGTCAGTTAATCATTCAGATTGATGGGTATGACTATACTTATGACTATGCAACAAACCAAATCACCAGTAGCAATAGCAATGCAAGTATTTGGCAAGATGCTGGTAATGGTGTACTGATGGTGAAAACAGAGATCGGTGGTAGCTTTAAATTAAATATGTCAGCAGATAAGTTTGGTGACTTTAGTTATAACCCAGCTCCGACTCGTCCTGTAGGTAAAACCCAAGAAGAGTTTACATTTACACTTGTCGATAAAGATGGCGATAAATCTAGTGATAAATTGCTCATTGACATTCAATTAATTCCTGAAGCAAGTGCCAGTAAAACAGCACTGAGCATGAGTAATCAGTTGGATCATTTAGAGGTTTTTAATGCAGTTGGTCATACTTTAGATGGCTTTGCCAATACGCCAAATCCAGCCGAAGTTGTGAATACAAACCATATCAATGTCTCACAACATTTAGAGCAACTCAGTGTTGAGCAGCCTAACTTAATTTAAGTCTAATTAAGCCGCACAAAAAGCATTTTCTACATCCTGTAGCGAATGCTTTTTGTATATTTATCTGGGTTTTTTAGTGTGGTTTGGCATGCACGTGATGGTGCTATACCACATTTAAATAATACTTCAATGCAAATTTATTAAAAATGCAGTTAAAACAAATGGTTATTTTTTATATCCATTGATTGTATTTCTGGTAGCCGATAGAACTCATCAATGCAAATGAATAGAAAACTGACACGGTCAATATCTCTGTGTTTTATAGGGATGTTGGCAATACATGGCCCATTGGTACATGCAGCGACGTTAAAAGAGATACTCAAACAAGCGCTGGTCAATGATCCTGTGATACAGGAGGCTCAGGCGAATGTGTCTTTTGCACATAGTACGATGCAGACGACTAAGGCTGAACATTATCCGATTGTCAGTGCTATAGGGACTCAAGTGCTCGGTCAACAACATAAATATGAAAGTAATGCGCGAGAAACGCATTTTGCTCCAGGTCTACGCGCGACCGTCAATGTTTATGCTTGGGGCGGGATTGAAGCAGCCGTTGATCGAGATAAGAAAAAAGAAGCTTATTATCAATATACTGCTGAACAAACCAGAGAAGACCTTGGTTATAAAATCATTACATTGTATTTAACCGCATTAAGGACCAAAGAGTCTTTGGTTGTTGCAGAACGAAATTTAAAACGTCACGATAAAATGCTGCATGATTTAAATATTATTGTGCAACATGATTCAGGTCGGCTCAGTGAGTTGGCCCAAGCTCATGCACGTCGACTAAAAGTAGAAACAGGTATTGCTGAATTACGACGTACTTTAGGTTTAACTGTGAGTCGATTAGAAGTCTATACGCAAGATTTTTTAGCACCAGATACGATTGTTGATCCTTTTCATGGAATGACATCTCAAGATTTTATTACCCAATACCATCGTGCTGAGGTTGATCAAATACCCAGTTATTTAGCACAAAAAGCAGAACATGAAAGTGCACTTGAAGATATTAAAGTGTCTAAAGCGGCTCAAATGCCAAGTATTAATTTAGAAGGGACGGCAAGTCCAGATAATAAAGAAATCTATTTAAGAATGTCATGGGACATCTTTAATCAAGGTTCAAAGCATAAGATCTCACAGAAAAATCAAACCAAAATCGCTGTAGCATCGCGTATGCAACAAAGCTTACGCGATACCATTGAGCGTAGTCGAACAGCCATGTTCGATATGTCTCAAAATGAACAACGCGTTAAATTAGTGAATCAATATATTGATGTTCAACAAAAAGTCGTTTGGGCTTATGAACAACAGTTCAAAATCTCTCGTCGAACATTAATTGATGTACTCGATGCTTATAACGAGCTTGCAAATATTGAAGCAACAGAAGTGGAAGCTCGTAATGATTTTAGAGCTGCGACTTTAGAGTATTTATTGGCTCAAGCCAAAATCAGTCAGTGGGCTGGTGTCACAAACTAACTTGGTTTCCCGATTATTTTCAAAGTATTTAAGTAGAACAACATGAAATCTATTATTTCACATATCGCATTAACGACTAAATTATTAGGTAGTCCGATTAGTGAAGCTGCTTTATTGGCAAGGGTTGGGCGTGATCAAGATTTAAAGATTGATTATGGCACGCTCACAGAAGTTTTACGGAGTTATGGTTTTGATAACCAATTGTCGAAGCGATCTTTACAAGATATTCCAACACTTGCTTTACCTGCCACGATCTTATTAAAAAATGAAGAAGCTGCGGTGATTACCGAAGTTACATATCATGCTGACGAAAGGACTTATCATTTATTGCAAACAGATGGGATGACCAAAGTCATCCCTGCAATGCAGTTGGAACAATTGTACTTAGGATTTTGTTGGTTTATTAAGTCAAAAGTTCAATCAGACTTACGTTCTGATTTACCTGAATATCATTTGCCTAAAGCTTGGTTTTGGAAGGTAATTTGGCGATTTAGAAAATATTATTATCAAGTTGTATTGGCAACATTGATGATTAATTTTTTAGCTTTATTAAGTTCATTATACGTTATGAACGTATATGACCGTGTTATTCCAAACCAAGCTTTTGAAACATTATGGGTGTTAAGTATCGGTGTGATCATCGCGATTAGTTTTGAGTTTATTTCTAAATTAATTCGTTCTTATTTAACTGATATTGCAGGTAAAAAAGCAGATTTAATTATTAGCTCAGCACTCTTTAGACGCGTTATGCAGTTACGTTTGGTCGATCGTCCAAGTTCGGCTGGCGCTTATGCCAATAATCTACGTGAGTTTGAAGCGGTTCGCGAGTTTATGACCAGTGCGAGTTTACTGACCATTGTTGATTTGCCTTTTCTATTTTTATTTATCAGTGTGATTGGATTAGTCGGTGGCAAGCTGGCCTTTGTGCCCTTGGCCTTAATTCCAATTATGATTGCAGTGGGCTTCTTTGTGCAAAGACCATTGGCTCGCTATATCAATGAATCTATGAAGGAGTCATCTCAAAGACAAGGCTTGGCAGTTGAAGCAATTGATGGAATCGAGACGTTAAAAACCAATAATGCCACAAATTGGGCGCAGCAACGTTGGGATAATTTCACTGCAAAAACTTCTGTATCTTCGATTAAAGTTCGAAATTTAAGTAATTTGGTGGTGAATTTTGCCGCAAGTATGCAGCAGTTAAATACTGTCTTCTTGGTGGTATTCGGAACTTATTTAATTCACAGCAGTAATCCCGATTATAAAATTACCATGGGGGCTTTGATTGCTTCGGTGATTTTATCTGGTCGAGCACTTGCGCCATTATCCCAAATAGCCAGTTTAGCGATTAAATTTCAGTCAGCTAAATTGGCCTTACAAGGGATTAATAATATTGTTGCAAGACCTATTGAACGCGATCCTAGCCGTCAATATATCAGTTTAGCATCGGTCGAAGGCCAGATCGCTTTTGAGCATATCCAATTTCAATATCAACGAGATGCAGCACCAGCAGTCAAAGACATAACCCTAAATATTAACTCAGGTGAAAAAGTTGCCATTTTGGGACATATTGGCAGTGGAAAAAGTACCTTGTTAAAACTCGCAAGTGGTCTTTATGAGGCCAATGCAGGTCATGTTACTTTAGACAATATTGATATACGTCAAATCGACCCAAGTGATTTACGAAGCAAAGTCAGTTTACTTAGCCAAAGTCCTCGCTTATTTTTGGGTACGCTTAGGGACAATCTCGAATTGGCAAGAACTGATCATTTTTCAACTGATCAACAGTTAATGCAGGTCTTACATCAGTTTGGCCTCGATAAGGTGATCAATCAGCATCCGCAAGGCTTAGACATGCAACTCGGTGAAAACGGCTTAGGGTTATCTGGCGGGCAAAAGCAACTCATTGCTTTAGCAAGATTAACCTTACGTGATCCACAAGTTGTACTGCTTGATGAACCCACCACTGGACTAGATCAAGCAACAGAATTATCTGCCTTAGATGCGCTTCAAAACTGGGCAAAACAAAGAACATTATTGGTGGTTACCCATCGTCCTCAAGTCCTTGCATTGGTTGATCGTATTATTGTGATGGAAAATGGTGCCATTACGATGGACGGTCCTAAAGCAGAGATTCTTGCCAAATTAGTTCAACAACAGTCCCCAAATATTCCTTCTGTAAAACCCAAAGTTCATCGGGTGAGTGTCAGTGCTCGGATCCGTAAATAACCTGATGTTTTAAACGTCAAAATTTGGTCGGATGAGAAACGATGTTGTGATGATTATGCAGATTAAGTAAGTGAAAGAAATGAAAAAACAAACTAAACAGCCCCCAATCAGCCAATCTGATTTGAAGCTGTTAAATGATTTGAATGGCGCTTTACAGCAAGAAAAACATTATGGCTATTTCGCGGTAATTGTTTTGCTATTCGTGTTAATCGTCGTATTTTTAATTTGGGCGTATAACAGTACCTTAGAAGAGGTGACGCGAGGCCAAGGAAGTATTATCTCTAGTAGTCGTGAGCAAATTATTCAAAGCTTAGACCCTGGCATTATCATGGAAATGAGAGTGAAAGAAGGGGATGTTGTTGAAAAAAATCAAATTCTACTCAAACTGGATGATACTCGCAGTTCTGCTATTTTAAGAGAGAGCGAGGCTAAGGTTGAAAATTTAACCGCAATTGCAGCACGACTGAAAGCGGAAACTACAGAGACGAAGCCGATATTTCCTCAAGAGATTTCAAGCGAATTAAAGCAAAGAGAATATCAGGCTTATACGGTAAGACGACAGTCGATGGTCGATGCGATCGAAGCATTAAAAGCCAGTAAAAGTTTCTTGGATCATGAGATTTCGATTACCCAACCGCTGGCACAGCAGGGATTGGTTTCAAATGTGGAAGTATTGCGTATGCAACGACAATCCGCAGATTTGGGGGCGCAAATTTTAGATCGGAAAAATCGCTATTTAACCGATGCGAATAATGAGTTGGTAAAAACAGAAGCTGAATTGGCACAGGCGCGAGAAAATATGGCGATGCGTGCGGATCCTGTTGACCGTTCATTTATTCAAGCACCACTTCGCGGTATTGTGAAAAATATTAAAATTAATACAGTGGGCGGTGTGGTCAATGCAGGACAAGATATTTTAGAAATTGTTCCTTTAGATGACAAACTTTTGGTTGAAGCTTATATACGCCCACAGGATGTGGCTTTTCTTCGTCCCGGATTGCCTGCTGTTGTTAAAATAAGTGCCTATGATTATTCGATTTATGGTGGCTTAGAGGGGGTGGTGACACTGATTAGTCCCGATACCCTGAGCAATGACAAACGTAATAGTGAATTGAAATTAAACCAAAATGAAGTCTACTATCGTATCTTGGTCAAAACCGATGCAAATAGTTTAGTGGATAAACAAGGGAAAAAGCTTCCGATTATTCCCGGCATGGTGACCACTGTTGATGTAAAGACCGGTGAAAAGACCGTATTTCAATACTTGATTAAACCGATTACGCGGATGAAACAAGCTTTACAAGAGAGATAAAGCCACTTACTTAAACGGTTAAGTTAGAGTCATTTCATGTTTTATCTATCCCCCAAATATGACCTTGTCGTTGATAGGTCAATATTGGGGGACATGATTTTTTATAGAACGATAATATTTATTGTTTTTAGAGCTATGATGAAAAAATCTGAATTAATTATTTACAAAATGTCATAATTTCGAAATAATAAAACGTGAAATTTATCATAATTATTATTGACATGCAGAACTTCATCTATAAAAGAACCACTTTAGCCGTTTTTTTAACGCTTTTGGGTACAGTAACAAACGCAGCAGATCCACAATTACGCCCAGAGTTAGAAATAGATGCTGTTCAGCGCCAGCAACAACGTGATGAAGCATTACAGAAGCAATTACAGCCCGAAGCTGTAGTGCAAACGGGACTAGAAAAACAACTTCAAACCCAAGCACAACTGCAATATCTAAAATCAAACAGCGAAGATGTGTGTTTTGAAATTAAAAAATTTGTATTGATTGGGGAAGATGCACGTCAATTTACTTTTGCGATGCGCCCCGTCACGCAAGGTCAACATAATCTCATTGGCCGATGTATTGGGGTACAAGGCTTAAACCAAGCCTTAGATCTAATTCAAAACAGTATTATTAGTCATGGGTATGTCACCACACGCATGCTGCTACCTCAACAGAACATTGCTTCAGGTGAAATTAAACTTCAAGTGATTGCTGGGAAAGTGGATCAAATTCAATTTGTTCAAGGGACATCTAAGCGTGCTCACAAATTGAATGCCTTGCCTGTTCGGTCTGGGGATATTTTAAATATTCGGGATATTGAACAAGGCTTAGAAAACTTTAAACGTGTGCCGACTGTTGAGGCTGACTTTAAAATCAAACCATCAGAACAGCGTAACCAACCTGGCTATAGTGATTTAGAGTTGGCATGGCAACAATCAAAACCCTACCGGATTCATTTAGGTGTTGATGATGCAGGCTCAGATTCAACTGGGAAATATCAAGGCACAGCAACCTTATCTTTAGACCATCTGTTTACTGCAAATGACTTGTTTTATGGCAGTTATAACCATGATTTAGGTGGGGGAGATCAAGGTAAACGCGGAACAGATGGCTATTACTTAAGTTATAGCATTCCACTCAAATATTGGCTGCTTAGCACCAGTTATAGCCAGTCTGATTATAACCAAACGGTTGCAGGTGCCAGTGAAAGTTATAGCTATAGCGGCAAAAGCAAACTGATTGGGGCAGATTTATCTCGGGTACTTTACCGTGATGCCAAACGAAAAACCACCGCCAGTGTGGGAGGATGGTATCGGGAATCACAAAACTTCATCAATGATGTAGAAATTGAAGTACAACGTCGAAAAACCGGTGGCTGGAAAGCCAGTTTGGATCATACAGAATATCTAGCCAATGCGACTTTAACAGGCAATTTAACCTATAAACGCGGTACAGGTGCATTTAATGCAATGCATGCACCTGAAGAGCAATTTGGCGAAGCCTATACCCATGTGGGTATTTTACAAGCCAATGCCAGTCTGCAAGTGCCATTTAAAGTCGGTAATCAATCGCTACAGTATCTTGCTGAATGGCGAACACAGTACAGTAAAAAACCACTGACCCCACAAGATCGATTCTCGATTGGGAATCGCTATACCGTAAGAGGGTTTGATGGTGAACAAACTTTATTGGCAGATAATGGCTTTTTAGTCCGTAATGAAATCAGTGGCTCGATGTTTAAGCTTCCGATGCAATGGTACACAGGAATTGACTATGGTGAAGTGGGGGGTAAAACCGCACATGAACCGAATCCATTGCTGGGAACAAGTTTAATGGGCGCTGCCTTTGGATTACGAGGGCAAGTCTTAAAATCGGTCAATTATGACGTTTTTGTTGGGACGCCGTTAAAAAAACCAGACCACTTTAAAACAGACAATGTGACGACAGGATTTAGCCTGAACTGGATGTATTAATCCATTAGATCCCATGCCCATATGCAACATTCAATCTTGAAAAAATATTAAAACATTTAGGTAAAACATTATGAATAAGAATCGTTATCGCGTTATTTTTAGTCAAGCACGTGGCATGTTTATTGCGGTTGCTGAGATTGTAAAAAGCCGTACAAAAACAGCGGGGCAATCATATAGCATTGGTGAAATCGAAATAGAGGATGTGACGGGTGCATCTTCAATCACCTATAAAAAACTCAATCCTGTCAATTTTGCTGTGGTGAGCCTATTAGGTGCAGCAATTTACACCTTGCCGATGGCAACCATCGCTGAAAGTCAAATTGTGGCAGATCGATCAGCACCAAACTCTCAACAAGCCACCATTCTCAACAGCAGCAATGGTTTGACCCAAGTCAATATTCAAACCCCAAGTGCAGGTGGTGTATCACGTAATACCTATACCCAGTTTGATGTGGGTCAGGAAGGTGCGATTCTAAATAACGCACGAAATAATACCCAAACCCAATTGGGTGGCTGGGTACAAGGCAATCCATGGCTCGCCAAAGGTGAAGCCAAGGTAATCCTGAATGAAGTAAACAGCAGTAATCCGAGCCAGCTCAAAGGCTATTTGGAGGTTGCGGGTAAACAAGCGCAAGTGGTGATTGCCAACCCATCTGGCTTGATCTGTGATGGTTGTGGGGTGATTAACGCAGATCGTTTTACCTTAACCACAGGTCAAGCAGTAATGCATCAAGGTTATCTTGATTCATTCCGCGTACGTGAAGGGCAAGTCACGATTGAAGGGAAAGGCTTAAATGGAAGCTTAACCCCTTATACCGATATTTATGCACGTGCTTTAAATGTCAATGCGGGTCTATATGCCAATGAACTAAAAACCGTGTTGGGTCAAAACGACATCAATGTTCAAGATCAGAATTCAGTAAAGATTACTGCAACGACAAGTACCACGTCTTCACCTACACCGAGCTTTGCTCTTGATGTTGGAAAATTAGGTGGCATGTATGCTGGAAAAATCTATTTGGTCGGTACTGAAAAAGGTTTAGGGGTGCGTAACGCAGGCTCACTCAATGCCACGACAGGTCAAATGTATTTAAATGCCAATGGTGACTTAACCAATACAGGCAATATGATTGCCAATAAAGATCAACTGCAATTAAATGCAGAAAATATTAAAAATACAGGAAACATCAGTAGTGCTACCTCACAAGTTAGAGTGGATAGCCAAAATTTGGATAACTCAGGTTTAATCAGCAGTGCAGACGAACTGTATTTAAACCAACAAAAAACTTTAACCAATGCAGGAGTATTAAACGCTGCACGTATTGTGCTGGATGCCAATAGCTTAAAAAACAGTGGCTCAATTGAGCAGACTGGGGCGCAATCACTAGATTTAATCTCAGGCTCAATAAGCAATACTGGCGGCAGAATTGGTCTTGCTAAAAACTCAGCAACATCAGGTGACACTGGTGTTAATAATGGAGGAAGTGCAGGTGAAACAAGTGGTTCAGGTTCAACTGCAGTAAAACCGAACAATCCAGCTCAAGATGGTGGCAGTGTTGAGATTGCCAAGGACAGTTCTACGACAAATGTTCCAAAAGACTATGATAAGGGTTATATCCATGTCAAGGAACAGTTGAATAATGATCAAGGCGCGATTATTGCCCGTGGTGTAATTGATTTGGATACCAATAATATTTTGGCGAATCAAGAGGGTAAGCTGAATCTAGGTCATATTAAAGTTCAGGGCGAAAACTTTAATAATGATCAAGGTCAATTAACAGTTCAACAGGCAGATATTCTCAGCACAATCTTGAGTAATCAATCAGGTCAGATTGCAGTCAATAAAAGCTTAAAGGTTCAATCAACAAGTGCGAATAATAACAAAGGCACCATTCAAGCTGTTGAGCAAGTTGATATTAATATCACCGACTCGTTAAATAATAGCGAAGGAAAAATTGCGAGCGGACAACAGCTGAGTATTCAGGCAGGACAAGTTAATAATCAATCTGGCCTACTCTATTCTGAGCAACAAGATATTGGTCTAGACGTTCAACAAGCATTAGATAACACATCAGGTATTATTCAAGCGAAAACCCAGCTGGATCTGAATAGCCAAAACTTAAATAACAACTCAGGTCAAATTCTAGCTGAAAATATTCAGCAAAAACATGGTTTAGTCGATAATACTCTAGGATCCATTGTTGCAAAACAAAACCTAATCAGTAGTGCCATTCAATTTGATAATAATCAGGGGCAGATTCAAGCTAATAATATTGAATTTGAACATAAACAATTGAATAACAGTGGCAATATTTATGCCGATCAAAATCTGAATATCATAGGGCAAAACTTACAAAATACCGGATCTTTGAGCGCAGGACAGGGAATTCAGCTCAAGAGCGAAACCTTGCAACATCAGCAGTCTGGCTTAATCGCAGCAGGGTTGGACCGTCAAGGTAAATTAGGTACAACAGGTAATCTTAAGATTATTGCAGATCAGGTGGAGCTACATGGACAAAGCTTTGCAGGTGAAAATCTTAATGTGCAAAGTCAAAATCACATTGATGCGAGTAAAGGGCAACTTCAATCCAAAAATATTGAATTAAGTAGTCAGTTAGGCAATATCTCGACGCATTCAGCTCAGGTGATTGCAGAACACTTATCATTGAATAGTCATGATGTTATTAATAATCAGCAAGGTACTTTAAGTGCTAAAGACCTTAAGCTAAATGCCAATAGTTTAGATAATAGTCAAGGTCATATCTTACATACTGGAACTGATCAGTTGGATTTGAATTTTAGTCAGATCCTAAATAACCAGTCAGGTGAGATTCGTAGTAATGCAGCACAGGTCAATCTCAATACGACATCATTAAATAATACCGCAGGTCAACTTATCCATGCAGGAACAGGACAACTCGATATTCAGGTTGATCAGTTACAGGGTAATCAAGGAAAAATACTCAGTAATGGTCAATTACAATTACAAGCAGGAATTCTTGATTTAAGTCAGGGTGTAACTTCAGCTGAACACATTATCCTGAAAGCGAATCAATTAAATCATCAGCAAGGACAGCTTATCCAGCGTGGTAAGCAGAGCCCTCTGACTTTAGCGATACAGCAACAACTGAATAATCAGTTGGGTTTTATCCAAAGCCAGACAATATTGAATATGGATACGGGGGCATTAAATAATCAGGGTGGAACACTTAGTACAGCACAGGGACAGGATCTGAACCTTAAGGTTAAAGGGCTTTTAGACAATAGTCATTCAGGTAAAATTTATGTAGGTAATAATGCCAATATTCAGGCAGGTTCGATTGATAACCATACGCAAGGTCAAATCAATGTTCAACAAAATCTTAAATTAAATAGCCAGTTACAGGTTAACAATCAAACTGGGCAAATTGCAGCAAATGCCGATGTTCAAATTCAATCTCAGGGTATTGATAATAGTGAAGGTCAAATCAGTTCTGTACAGGGCAGATTAGATTTAGATGCGGGTACAGGATTACTGAGTAACCAATCGGGATCACTGCAATCAGCGAAAGACATTGAGATCAAAGCAGAGCGCTTACATAGCCAGTCAGGCTTAATCAATGCACAGGGATCGATACAAGCACAGATTCAACAAGAGATTGATAACAATGCAGGACAGATGATTGCAAATCAATCGGTGCAGCTCAACAGTCAGGGCTTAAATAATAATGCGGGTCAAATCGGCAGTGTTGAAAGCACACTGAAGGTAGATGCTGGTCAAGGTGTAATCAGCAACCAACAAGGTAAACTGCAGTCTAAACAAGACTTGAGTTTGAATGCACAAGGGATTGATAACCAGTCAGGTTTAATCGCGACCCAAGGCCATCTTGAATTACAACAACACTGGTTAAAAAATACTAAAGGGCAAGTGATCTCAGGTGAAAGCCTGAATTTAACAGGCCAAGATTTAAATAATCAGGGTGGATTACTGCAAAGCGGTCGAGACTTAAGTTTTAAACTGATTGGCAAACTAGACAATAGCCAATCAGGGCAGCTGATTAGTGGCGGTCATACGCAGATTGATGCACAGCAATTAGAGAATAGCCAGCAGGGTTTAATCAATGCACAAGGCAGCTTGAGCATTAGGACTCAGCAAGACGTCAATAACAATGCAGGTATCATTGCCGCCAACAAGTTTGTCGAAATTCAGAGTCAAGGACTAGACAATAGCCAAGGCCAACTTGGCAGTGTCAAAGAACAGGTGACGATCAACACAGGCAAGGGCGCACTGCTTAATCAATCTGGTACGCTACAGTCAACAGGTGATTTAAACGTACAGAGTACGGGGCTGAACAACAATAAAGGTACACTGAATAGTTTAGGCAAAGTCAGCTTAGTGAGTGATGGAGATCTCAGTAATGATGGCGGTCAAATTGCTTCAAATGGTCAGTTAGAGATTACAGCAAATGACTTAAGTAACCAGTCAGGATTAATCCAGACAGGAGAGAAGTCGAATCTAAGTCTCAAGTTGGGTGGCGCATTAAGCAACCAGACAGGTCAAATCCACAGTGGGGCAGACCAGCAGATCACAGCGCAAAGTGTTGATAACAGTGCACAAGGTCAAATGACTGCACAGGGACAGCTTAACATTCAGAGCCAAGCTGAGATTAATAACCAGACAGGTAAACTGATTGCCAATGGATTATTACAGGTTAAAGGCGAAGGGCTCAACAATACCCAAGGACAGATCGGCAGCTTACAAGATCAGGTGATTGTTCAAGCTGGACAAGGCGCCTTGACCAATCAGTCAGGGACGATCCAAGCGAAGAAAGACTTGAGTGTTACAGCACAAAGTATAGATAACCAGTCTGGTCAAATGAACAGTCAGGGACACTTACAACTGTACAGCCAACAGGCAATCAACAACCTAGAAGGTTTAATTGCAGCGGATTTGGGGTTAAAACTCAACAGCCAAGGTTTAAATAACAACCGAGGTCAGATTGGAAGTGCACAGGGTGATGTTGATCTGAATGCAGGCAATGGCTTATTGAGCAATCAGGCAGGCGTGGTGTTGTCAGGCAAAGCGTTAACGCTCAATGCAGGCCAAGTCGATAACAGCAACAAGGGACAGATCAATAGCCAAGCAGATTTAGCGATCAGTACGGTAAAAGAGATCAATAACCAAAGTGGTGTAATTGCTTCAAACCAACAACTGAGCTTAAAGAGTCAGGGACTCAATAACAATGCAGGACAGATCGGCAGTATTCATGCAGGCGTTGTAGTCGATAGTGGTTCAGGAGTTGTTGATAACAATTCTGGTGTGATACAGGCACAGAATGATATCCAGCTTAAGGCTCAACAACTCAATAGCCATTTAGGTAAGATCAGTTCAGAGAAGAGTATTGAACTCAGCATTGACCAAGGCATAGACAACAGTGCGGGTCAGATCGTTGCCAACGATGCGGTGACTATTCAAAGTCAGGGACTGAACAATGATCAGGGTCAAATTGCCAGTATCAAAGCGCAATTAAGTATTCATGCAGGTACAGGATTACTGAGTAACCAATCAGGATCACTGCAATCAGCGAAAGACATTGAGATCAAAGCAGAGCGCTTACATAGCCAGTCAGGCTTAATCAATGCACAGGGATCGATACAAGCACAGATTCAACAAGAGATTGATAACAATGCAGGACAGATGATTGCAAATCAATCGGTGCAGCTTAATAGTCAGGGCTTAAATAATAATGCGGGTCAAATCGGCAGTGTTGAAAGCACACTGAAGGTAGATGCTGGTCAAGGTGTAATCAGCAACCAACAAGGTAAACTGCAGTCTAAACAAGACTTGAGTTTGAATGCACAAGGGATTGATAACCAGTCAGGTTTAATCGCGACCCAAGGCCATCTTGAATTACAACAACACTGGTTAAAAAATACTAAAGGGCAAGTGATCTCAGGTGAAAGCCTGAATTTAACAGGCCAAGATTTAAATAATCAGGGTGGATTACTGCAAAGCGGTCGAGACTTAAGTTTTAAACTGATTGGCAAACTAGACAATAGCCAATCAGGGCAGCTGATTAGTGGCGGTCATACGCAGATTGATGCACAGCAATTAGAGAATAGCCAGCAGGGTTTAATCAATGCACAAGGCAGCTTGAGCATTAGGACTCAGCAAGACGTCAATAACAATGCAGGTATCATTGCCGCCAACAAGTTTGTCGAAATTCAGAGTCAAGGACTAGACAATAGCCAAGGCCAACTTGGCAGTGTCAAAGAACAGGTGACGATCAACACAGGCAAGGGCGCACTGCTTAATCAATCTGGTACGCTACAGTCAACAGGTGATTTAAACGTACAGAGTACGGGGCTGAACAACAATAAAGGTACACTGAATAGTTTAGGCAAAGTCAGCTTAGTGAGTGATGGAGATCTCAGTAATGATGGCGGTCAAATTGCTTCAAATGGTCAGTTAGAGATTACAGCAAATGACTTAAGTAACCAGTCAGGATTAATCCAGACAGGAGAGAAGTCGAATCTAAATCTTAAGTTGGGTGGCGCATTAAGCAACCAGACAGGTCAAATCCACAGTGGGGCAGACCAGCAGATCACAGCCCAAAGTGTTGATAACAGTGCACAAGGTCAAATGACTGCACAGGGACAGCTTAACATTCAGAGCCAAGCTGAGATTAATAACCAGACAGGTAAACTGATTGCCAATGGATTATTACAGGTTAAAGGCGAAGGGCTCAACAATACCCAAGGACAGATCGGCAGCTTACAAGATCAGGTGATTGTTCAAGCTGGACAAGGCGCCTTGACCAATCAGTCGGGGACGATCCAAGCGAAGAAAGACTTGAGTGTTACAGCACAAAGTATAGATAACCAGTCTGGTCAAATGAACAGTCAGGGACACTTACAACTGTACAGCCAACAGGCAATCAACAACCTAGAAGGTTTAATTGCAGCGGATTTGGGGTTAAAACTCAACAGCCAAGGTTTAAATAACAACCGAGGTCAGATTGGAAGTGCACAGGGTGATGTTGATCTGAATGCAGGCAATGGCTTATTGAGCAATCAGGCAGGCGTGGTGTTGTCAGGCAAAGCGTTAACGCTCAATGCAGGCCAAGTCGATAACAGCAACAAGGGACAGATCAATAGCCAAGCAGATTTAGCGATCAGTACGGTAAAAGAGATCAATAACCAAAGTGGTGTAATTGCTTCAAACCAACAACTGAGCTTAAAGAGTCAGGGACTCAATAACAATGCAGGACAGATCGGCAGTATTCATGCAGGCGTTGTAGTCGATAGTGGTTCAGGAGTTGTTGATAACAATTCTGGTGTGATACAGGCACAGAATGATATCCAGCTTAAGGCTCAACAACTCAATAGCCATTTAGGTAAGATCAGTTCAGAGAAGAGTATTGAACTCAGCATTGACCAAGGCATAGACAACAGTGCGGGTCAGATCGTTGCCAACGATGCGGTGACTATTCAAAGTCAGGGACTGAACAATGATCAGGGTCAAATTGCCAGTATCAAAGCGCAATTAAGTATTCATGCAGGTACAGGATTACTGAGTAACCAATCAGGATCACTGCAATCAGCGAAAGACATTGAGATCAAAGCAGAGCGCTTACATAGCCAGTCAGGCTTAATCAATGCACAGGGATCGATACAAGCACAGATTCAACAAGAGATTGATAACAATGCAGGACAGATGATTGCAAATCAATCGGTGCAGCTTAATAGTCAGGGCTTAAATAATAATGCGGGTCAAATCGGCAGTGTTGAAAGCACACTGAAGGTAGATGCTGGTCAAGGTGTAATCAGCAACCAACAAGGCAAACTGCAGTCTAAACAAGACCTGAGTTTGAATGCACAAGGGATTGATAACCAGTCAGGTTTAATCGCGACCCAAGGCCATCTTGAATTACAACAACACTGGTTAAAAAATAATAAAGGGCAAGTGATCTCAGGTGAAAGCCTGAATTTAACAGGTCAAGATTTAAATAATCAGGGTGGATTACTGCAAAGTGGTCGAGACTTAAGTTTTAAACTGATTGGCAAATTGGACAATAGCCAATCAGGGCAACTGATTAGTGGCGGTCATACGCAGATTGATGCACAGCAATTAGAGAATGGCCAGCAGGGTTTAATCAGTACTCAAGGTGATCTTCGTATTACCAGTGTGCAAGACATAAACAATGCAGCAGGCATCATGGTTGCTAAACAAAATATAAATTTAAGTAGTCAAGGTTTAAACAATAATAAAGGTCAGATTGGTACTGAACAGGGAGATTTGAAGATTCAGACTGGTCAGAAAGGCCTAGACAACCTTACAGGACAAATTCAGTCAGCTAAGACACTTAATATCAGCAGTAATGGTCTAACGAACAGCGGTGTAATTAGTGCATTAAATACACTCAATATTGATAGTCAGGGTGATATTCATAATGATGGCGGTCAAATTGCTTCAAATGGTCAGTTAGAGATTACAGCAAATGACTTAAGTAACCAGTCAGGATTGATCCAGACAGGAGAGAAGTCGAATCTAAGTCTCAAGTTGGGTGGCGCATTAAGCAACCAGACAGGTCAAATCCACAGTGGGGCAGACCAGCAGATCACAGCCCAAAGTGTTGATAACAGTGCACAAGGTCAAATGACTGCACAGGGACAGCTTAACATTCAGAGCCAAGCTGAGATTAATAACCAGACAGGTAAACTGATTGCCAATGGATTATTACAGGTTAAAGGCGAAGGGCTCAACAATACCCAAGGACAGATCGGCAGCTTACAAGATCAGGTGATTGTTCAAGCTGGACAAGGCGCCTTGACCAATCAGTCGGGGACGATCCAAGCGAAGAAAGACTTGAGTGTTACAGCACAAAGTATAGATAACCAGTCTGGTCAAATGAACAGTCAGGGACACTTACAACTGTACAGCCAACAGGCAATCAACAACCTAGAAGGTTTAATTGCAGCGGATTTGGGGTTAAAACTCAACAGCCAAGGTTTAAATAACAACCGAGGTCAGATTGGAAGTGCACAGGGTGATGTTGATCTGAATGCAGGCAATGGCTTATTGAGCAATCAGGCAGGCGTGGTGTTGTCAGGCAAAGCGTTAACGCTCAATGCAGGCCAAGTCGATAACAGCAACAAGGGACAGATCAATAGCCAAGCAGATTTAGCGATCAGTACGGTAAAAGAGATCAATAACCAAAGTGGTGTAATTGCTTCAAACCAACAACTGAGCTTAAAGAGTCAGGGACTCAATAACAATGCAGGACAGATCGGCAGTATTCATGCAGGCGTTGTAGTCGATAGTGGTTCAGGAGTTGTTGATAACAATTCTGGTGTGATACAGGCACAGAATGATATCCAGCTTAAGGCTCAACAACTCAATAGCCATTTAGGTAAGATCAGTTCAGAGAAGAGTATTGAACTCAGCATTGACCAAGGCATAGACAACAGTGCGGGTCAGATCGTTGCCAACGATGCGGTGACTATTCAAAGTCAGGGACTGAACAATGATCAGGGTCAAATTGCCAGTATCAAAGCGCAATTAAGTATTCATGCAGGTACAGGATTACTGAGTAACCAATCAGGATCACTGCAATCAGCGAAAGACATTGAGATCAAAGCAGAGCGCTTACATAGCCAGTCAGGCTTAATCAATGCACAGGGATCGATACAAGCACAGATTCAACAAGAGATTGATAACAATGCAGGACAGATGATTGCAAATCAATCGGTGCAGCTTAATAGTCAGGGCTTAAATAATAATGCGGGTCAAATCGGCAGTGTTGAAAGCACACTGAAGGTAGATGCTGGTCAAGGTGTAATCAGCAACCAACAAGGCAAACTGCAGTCTAAACAAGACCTGAGTTTGAATGCACAAGGGATTGATAACCAGTCAGGTTTAATCGCGACCCAAGGCCATCTTGAATTACAACAACACTGGTTAAAAAATAATAAAGGGCAAGTGATCTCAGGTGAAAGCCTGAATTTAACAGGTCAAGATTTAAATAATCAGGGTGGATTACTGCAAAGTGGTCGAGACTTAAGTTTTAAACTGATTGGCAAATTGGACAATAGCCAATCAGGGCAACTGATTAGTGGCGGTCATACGCAGATTGATGCACAGCAATTAGAGAATGGCCAGCAGGGTTTAATCAGTACTCAAGGTGATCTTCGTATTACCAGTGTGCAAGACATAAACAATGCAGCAGGCATCATGGTTGCTAAACAAAATATAAATTTAAGTAGTCAAGGTTTAAACAATAATAAAGGTCAGATTGGTACTGAACAGGGAGATTTGAAGATTCAGACTGGTCAGAAAGGCCTAGACAACCTTACAGGACAAATTCAGTCAGCTAAGACACTTAATATCAGCAGTAATGGTCTAACGAACAGCGGTGTAATTAGTGCATTAAATACACTCAATATTGATAGTCAGGGTGATATTCATAATGATGGCGGTCAAATTGCTTCAAATGGTCAGTTAGAGATTACAGCAAATGACTTAAGTAACCAGTCAGGATTGATCCAGACAGGAGAGAAGTCGAATCTAAATCTTAAGTTGGGTGGCGCATTAAGCAACCAGACAGGTCAAATCCACAGTGGTGCAGACCAGCAGATTACAGCGCAAAGTGTTGATAACAGTGCACAAGGTCAAATTAGCGCACAGGGACAGCTTAACATTCAGAGCCAAGCTGAGATTAATAACCAGACAGGTAAACTGATTGCCAATGGATTATTACAGGTTAAAGGCGAAGGGCTCAACAATACTCAAGGACAGATTGGAAGCTTACAAGATCAGGTGATTTTACAAGCTGGGCAAGGCGCATTGACCAACCAGTCGGGGACGATCCAAGCGAAGAAAGACTTAAGTGTTACAGCACAAAGTGTAGATAACCAGTCTGGTCAAATGAACAGTCAGGGCCAACTGCAACTGAACAGCCAACAGGCGATCAACAACCTAGAAGGTTTAATTGCAGCGGATTTGGGGTTAAAACTCAACAGCCAAGGTTTAAATAACAACCGAGGTCAGATCGGAAGTGCACAGGGTGATGTTGATCTGAATGCAGGCAATGGCTTATTGAGCAATCAGGCAGGCGTGGTGTTGTCAGGCAAAGCGTTAACGCTCAATGCAGGCCAAGTCGATAACAGCAACAAAGGACAGATCAACAGCCAAGCAGATTTAGCGATCAGCACGGTAAAAGAGATCAATAACCAAAGTGGTGTAATTGCTTCAAACCAACAACTGAGCTTAAAGAGTCAGGGACTAAATAACAATGCAGGACAAATCGGCAGTGTTCAAGGACAGATTCAACTGGATGCAGGACAATTCCGTCTTGAAAATCAACAAGGGCTAATCCAAGCTGGTCAAGGGATCAATATTGTCGCGAATGGTGTGAATAACGCTCAGGGGCAAATCAATAGTAAAAATTTACTACAACTCAATAGCCAAGGGCAGCTACTGGATAACAGTCAGGGAACGTTAAGTTCTGAAAGTATTAAAATTGACTCTGGACGATTAAACAATAATCAAGGGTTGATTCAGGCTCAGCAAACGATCCAGATTGATACTCACAATCAGGATCTTGTAAACACCAATAGTGGTCAACAAGGAGGCATACTGAGTCAAGGTGATATACAGCTAAGTAATGTTAAAACGTTGAATAATTCACAGGGATATCTTGCAAGTGCTAAAGAGCTAGGTATCCAAGTCAATCAAGTATTGAATCAACAAGGCACAATACTTGCGGGGAAACAATTAAATATTTGGGGAATAGGACAAAACCAACTACTGGATAATCAGTCTGGACAAGTGTTGTCTATGGGGGGAATGACACTCAGTATTGATCGAATTAATAACAATGGTAAGTTAAAGCCGAGTGATGCTGATAGTCATATCATGGCAGTAGGTGACTTAAATATCACCACACAACAATTGGATAATCAAAATACACTGACAACCAGTCCAACTGACACATCAATTCAGGGGATTGATGCAAATAATTTAAATATCACGACCAATATTTTAAATAATCAAACAGGTGCTATCCGCAGTAGTGGTAATCAAAATCTGAATATTCGTCAAATATTGAATAATCAATCAGGTCAAATCAGCAGTGAAAAACAACTGATCATTGTGGGCGATCAACTAGAAATTAATAACTTAAAAGGGCAAATTTTATCAGGCACTGGACTGAATTTGACAGCGAAATCCCTTTCAGGGAATGACAAAGTTTTAAGTTTGGGTGATGCTCAAGTGAACTTAAAAGAGAGCTATACTCATGGTATAGGTGCTCAATTACAGGCCAATCAAAACTTAAGTCTGATTACTCAAGGCAATATCATTAATTATGGAATGATCAATTCAGGTAATCGACTGGATATAAATGCCGTCAATATTGGCAATATGGTTGATGCTAAAATTGAAAGCTATGAAACCCGATTGACTGCACAAAATGAGTTGAATAATACCGGATTGATCAATGGTGATTATACTCGTCTACAAGCGAATACACTCAACAATCAAGGTACTGGACGTATATATGGAACAACGCTTGCGATCAATGCAAATACTTTAAATAATCAACCTAATAGTGCTGGTGTTGCTCCAGTGATTGCTTCACGTGGTGATATGTATTTGGGTGTTCAAGTTTTAAATAACTTGGCAAACACAGCTGATTATGCAAGCCAATCACTGATTTTTAGTGCTGGTAACTTATATCTCGGTGGTGGATTAGATGCCAATGACAAGACTGTCGGGCAAGCCTTAGTGATCAATAATGAAAGTGCGACGATTGAATCGTTAGGCAATATGCGTTTGTCCGCGAAGCAAATCAATAATATTAATAAAAACTTTAAGACTCAAATGGTTGAAATTGAACGTAAAGATAATCTTGAAAAATTTTATCAAGGTAAATGGATGACATTTGAAGGAAAATTAATTATAAGCAAACATCCGACTGAAGACTGGTCTAAATACACTTATAGCCAAGTGACTTCTGAGACGCGAGTCATGGAATCCGCGCCTGGTCAAATTAAAGCGGGTGGTGCTTTAAATCTTGATGGTGCTCAAGTCCTCAATGATAAAAGCCAAATCTTGGCAGGTGGCGTACTGTCTAATTTAGGCGGTAAGATCACATCGGGTGATTTGAATGAAACTAAAGGCATAAGAGAGGTTACTGCTAAGGGGAAATATTATTGGTCTGAAATCGTTAAGAAAACCTTTGGTAAGAAGCGAGTAACGAAGAATAAGCCTTTTACAAATACCCAAACAGAAACATTTGATTTAGCGGTCAGTCAAGCTTTGGGCAACCAGAAGTTTAACCAAAATAAAATTGTGACAACATTGGTGTCTAACAATCAAAGTGGAGATAACACTCAATCAAGTCAAACTCAGCAAACCAATCTAAATGGATTAAAAGATACCAATAATTCGACACAGGTTAAGCAAACTCAAAACTCTCAAGGAGAGAATTTAACTGTAAAAGAAGCTGGGAATGTATTGAACAGCATACAGTCTCAAACAGGACAGAAGAACCAGCCGTTGCTACAATCAAAAGATTTGGATTTAAATGTTTCAGGGTCACAAGTCACGGTATCAAAGGTTGAACAAGCCAATGCTCAAAATCTGACTACTGGTCAGGCATCTGATCTTACCAACAGTATCCAGACTCAGAAGGGTCAAGGGGCTCAAGCTTCATTACAATCAAAAGATTTGGATGTAAGCGCTTCAGGGGCAAATATTAATGTATCGCAAGCAGAACAGGCCAATGGCAAAAATCTAACAACGGGTCATGCTGCTGATTTATCAAATACAACCCAGACACAAACAGGTCAACTCAATCAGCCATCACAACAATCAAAAGATTTAAATGCAAATCTGCTTGATGAAAATGTAAGTTTATCAAAAGCAGGACAAGTGAATGACCAAAACCAACAGCTTACTGATACAAAGCAAGTCGATAATAGTAGTCAAGTGAATGGCTTACAGCAGAATTCATCTTCATTACAGTCTAAAGATTTAAATATTTCTGTAGGGCAAACATCGCAAAAACAAGGTGATACTGCTGGTCAAGCACAAGCCAATAATTTTACTCAACAGGCCAATGCACCTAGTGAAACCGATGAATCAACACAATATGAAATACGAACGCTTAATTCAAGTGAGCTAAAAGTTCCAAATAGTGCTCTATATCGTGTCAATGCAAACAGTAAAGCTGGATATTTAGTTGAAACAGATCCGAGCTTTACCAATTATAAAACTTGGTTATCCTCTGACTATATGTTGGATGCACTTGGGCTGGATCCTGCTTTGCAACAAAAGCGTCTAGCTGATGGTCTTTATGAACAACGTTTGGTGCAAGATCAGATTGCGAACCTAACTGGTTATCGCTTCCTAGAAGGTTATGCCAATGATGATGAGCAATATAAAGCACTCATGAATAATGGGGTAAGTTTCGCCAAGTTGTATGGTCTTCGCCCTGGAATAGCATTAACTGCTGCTCAAACAGCACAGTTGACCAGTGATATTGTTTGGCTCGTTGAACAAACTGTGATCTTACCAAATGGCACAAAGGCTCAAGCCCTTGTTCCACAAGTATACGTTAAAGCACGAGTGGGTGACTTAAAAGGAGATGGTACCTTACTTTCTGGTGATGCGATTCAGTTTAAGTTAGATGGTGATTTGATCAATGGCGCTACGATTGCGGGTCGCCAAGCAGTGCAAATTACTGCTGATAATGTCCAAAATTTAAATGGACGGATTCATGGTAATCAAGTTGCTATCGAAACCAAAAAAGATTTGAACAACATCGGTGGTCAAATTAGTGCCAAAGAATCTATGGCATTGAAAGTTGGCGGGAATTTGAATATTGAATCAACAACGCTTTCAACGGAATCGAAAATTGGTGGTTTTAGTTCATCACAAACTAGTATTGATCGTGTGGCGGGAATTTATGTTGGTTCAGGCAGTCAGAAAAAGCTTGATCCAAGCCAAACTACTTTGCTTATAGATGTCGCGGGGAATACCAACTTAAAAGCTGCTCAAATCAATAATAGTAATGGCACGACCATCCTTAATACATTGGGCAATCTTGATATTGGAACAGTAACTACAAGTCAAACAGAACAATTGAAAATTGATTCAAAAAATGGTTACCAGTATAAAAAGCAACAGGACATAGGCAGTCAAATCAATAGTGAAGGTTCGTTGCTGATAAATGCCCAGAATATTAGTGGTAAAGCGGTTGACCTGAACAGCAAACAAGGCAGTATTCAGCTTTCTGCCCAAAACAATATTTTACTTGAGAATGGGTTAGACCTGAGTTCTATGTCTAGCCAATTTCATTCAAAAGGTTCATTTGGTAGTAAGAAATCATCAACTTATGATGAGAATACAACCACTTCAATCGCCAATCAGCTAAATGCTGGGAAAAATATTATTTTAAATAGCCAACAAGGCAATATCACTGCGACACATTTACAAGCAGGTGCTGGCGATAGTATCCAGATTCAAGCTTTACAAGGTAATGTCAACCTACTCTCAACAATCAATGAAAAAAGCATAAGCGAAACATCTTCAAAATCTAACTTTGCGACCTATAACAATCGTCAAAAGGGTTATATTGATCAAGAAGTTGCCCAAACCCAGTTGGTTGCTGGAAAAAATATTGATGTCAATGCAGCTAAAAATATAGAGTTACAAGCCAACGATATCACGTCTGGGCAAAGTATTTTTGTAGGCAATACTTTGATGCAACGTCAAGTCGATGGGACATTGAAATCTGCTGACGGTTCATTGATGCCTGAAAATGTAAAACTAACCACGCTGGAAACACAAGATCAGCAGTGGGATGAACAACAGAAAGGTTATCGTGGCGTTGTTAAAGAGTTAATGAAAGTCACCGAAGTCGGTCTGGCTGGCGTTCAAGCTTTATTCCCTGGCGTTAAAGTGGATACCAAACTTACAGTAGGTGAGTCCAACAGCAAACGTGAAGAGCAAATCAAGCAAACGGGTACAAATTTAACAGCGAACAATGTTTATGTTGGATCATCAGGTCAAACTACATTGACCAGTGCAGATATTACTGCAAAGAATACGATACTTTCAGGTCAAAAGGTGACATTGAATGCTGCCGAAGAACAAAACATTTCAGTCACTTCACACAGTAAGGAAACAATTGAAGGCTTAGGTGTTAAGCTCAACAAAGATAGCGTGCGTTTAGGTGGTTTTGTGTCAGAAGATACCACGCAAAGTACCAAAACTACTGAAATAACCCATAAAGCAGGTTCAATCCAGACTGAAAACCTTAAAATACAAGGTGCTGAAGGGGTGGACATACTCGGTCAAAATATCAAAGCGACAGGTGATACTGTTATTGATCATGGTCGAGGTGATTTAAATATCGATGGTTATGAAAATAAAACTACTGTTGAAGATAAGACACATAAAGAAACGATCAGTACTGAAGTCGGGGTACGAAATGCCTATTTGGATGCGGCACTTGCTTTAGGTGCGGTCAAAGATGCAGCCGAGGCAGTTAAACAAGCCAAAGATCAATATAGTCAGGCACAGCGTGACTATGCATCAGGAAAAATCACTAAAGAAGCTTTGGATGATACCAAAGCCAATGTCGCAATGGCGACAGCAAATCTTGCCAATGCTCAGATCGGTGCTGCTGCAGCGGCAGCAACCGCAGCCGCCGCCGCGTCAACCAGTTATGGAACAGGTTTTACCATTGGTGCAAATGGTGAACGTATTGAAAACACCACCACCACAAACACCACCCAAGGTAAATGGCAAGGCAGTCAGTTAGAGTTAAATAACCTCACGCTTAAGTCTGAAAATCAAGACGTGAATGTTCAAGGTAGCCGTCTCACAGCAACAGGTTTAACCACATTTGATGGTACCAAAGACTTAAATGTAAGTGCTGGGAAAGAACAGAGTCAACAAGATACCAGCAGTAAAACCAACAACCAAAGTGTGAGCTATACTTATGGTGGTGGTGGAAGTGCCTCAGTAGGTAAACAAACATCGAAATCACATAATGAAAGTTTAACGAATGTAAACAGTACGGTTGATCTCAACACAGTATCTGGATCTTTAAATAAGTTAAATATCCAAGGTGGTGAGGTCAGTATTGCAGATCGTGGTGATATAAAAGTCAATCAAATCCATGTTGAAAGCATACAAGATACAGCATCAGGCAACAGTAGCAGTAAAGGTGGTTCAGTTGGTATAGGAATTGGTTCAGGTGGTGGGAATGTCACGGCAAGTTATAATCAAGCCAAAGGTCAAAACGATAAAGCTTGGGTGAATGAAACCAGCAAATTGCTTATCGGCAATGCTAAAAATGATGCAGACCTAGATGCAATGGGTGTGCAAAAGCTTACTAATATTGGTGGTGTGATCGCCAATGCAAATAAGAATGCTGATGGAACTTTAACAGATCATGGCAAACTGAATTATACAGGGGCACTTGAGCTTAAAGATTTACAAGATCACAGTTCTGAAAGTAATCGAGGCTTCAATGTATCGACCAGTGTGGGTAAATCTATCAAAGGAGAGAGTAAGGAGAGTTCTCTTCATCCAAGTGGTAGTACAACGGTTGGTTTACAAAGTACAGGGAATGAAAAAGAGCAGTTAACTAAAGCGACAATGGGTCAAGGCACAGTGCAAAATAGCACTGAGCTGACCAACCGTGATATCAACAATACTCAAGAAATCACCCGAGACCAAGTGACAGGTTTATTAAATGGTTCAGTGACTTTAGATAATCGTTTACTAACAGAGAATGGTCGTACTGAAATTGTTAAGCAACAAAAAGATTTGCCAGAAAATTTCCGTCAAAGTGCAGAGAATATTGTTCAACAACTTCCAGAGGGAGAATATAAGAATAAGGTTTTAAAAAGTTTAAATAATATTGAAGCAAAGCTTTATAGTCTTCCTGAAGAATTACAGGGTGATGTTGGGGTCATAGGAAATAATGTTGCGAGTGAATTAATTAAGCAAGGAGTTACACCATTTGATGTAGAAAATTTATTTGAAGAATATAGTTTTTGGGAAAGTGCAACTGAATTGAATAAAATTAATAAACAATTAGAATCTTTAGAAGCTCAAGGAGTGAGCTTAGAGCAAATTTTTAAAACACCAGTGACTGTTGAAGTAGAATCAAATGTGCTTGCTGAAGGTACAAAATCAGAAATTACAGTCAAACCTCAAACTACTTTAGGAATGATAATTTTAGAAAAAACAGCTCAAGTCGGAAATGATCTCGCAGAAATTAGTAAGTCGACAGGGATTGATATTGAAAAAGTTCAGTTAGCCATTGGAGTGATGTTGGCAGGACCAGTCCGTTTAGCTGTTGAATATGGTAAATCAACAGCTATAGAAAGTACTGGTGTGGGTGAGTATATAGGTAAAGGTTTTGATATGGTTGCTAATGCTTTAACAGCCGCAGCACATGATACTAAAGCCTCTACAATTAGTGATTGGTCAAATCCTAATAAACCAGAGGAGCTAAAAAATTCAAATATCATTGACAAAGAACATAGTATTAAATTTGCAAATGAAGTTCGTTTGAATAAACAAGGAGCTGAATATTTAATCCAAACTGCTGCTGGAATTATTGGGGCAGGTGTTGGAAAAGGGATTGTGAAGGGAAAAGAGGAAAATATATCAACAAATTCATCTAGTATAGAAACAAAAGTGCCTGATTATGTTACACGTAATGATCATGATTTTTCGGCTACTGAAAATTATAAAGGGAAACCTAAAGCATATATTGATGATAAAGGTGATTTAGTTGCAGCTAACCCTGATGGAATAGGATCAATTCAAAGTCATATACGAGGGAGTAATCCTGAAAAAACTCCTTATATTTCTACAACAGATCCTAAATTTAGCCAAGAGTCAAAAAACTATGGTGGAGAGCAAATCCAGATTGATACTAAGCGATTACAGCAAGATATAGATGCTGGTAAAATCAAAGACACTCAGATTATCCCACATACGGATGTTAAAAGAGAGTTACAAACCAAAGTCGATGAGGCTCAAGAGAAGTTTAGTCAGAATCCTAGCCCAAGAAATAGTGAGAAACTAAAAAATGCTAAGAAAGACTTAGAGCATGCTATAAGAGATGGTGAATGCTTAATCAAAGGCTGTGTGCCAGCTGATTATATTCGTAAGTAAACTTATTAATTTGGAGTATGAATTATGGAGCAATATGCGATTGATCTATTATCTGAGGATTTAAATAGTGGTTTATTACCAGAGGATCTAGATTATGAAGATATTCCCGAAGAGCATCTAAATAAAATTAGATTATTGTTGGAGTCTCATGATAAATATACTGTATTTCAAGCAGCTAAGTTGTTGACTTTTTGGGGGGATGATGTTGGTTTTGATAAATTAGAAAAATTATTTTATGACAAAGAGTTAAAGGGATTTATAGAGCATAGATTATATGGTTACGATGATACATTACAGCATGTTCTTCGTGCATTAGTAAGTTTTTGGACTCAAAAAATTGAAAAAGGGCAGGGTGTAGAAGCTAGAGAAAAAATATTTCCGCTTGTAGTCAAAATAATAGAAGATTCAAACGATCAACCTTTTGAAATATATTCAATATTAGGAGTAATAGATGAATACGGTTTTAATGAGTATTTGCCATTTATAAAGAAACATTTAGAAAAAATAATAGATTACCCCGAAATACATGGTTGGAAAATACATGATGTTATTGAATTACTATTAAAGATTGATCCTGAATTTGTAAACGAACTTTTGTTGAAAAAAAGGAAAACATTGCAAGAGTTTAACTTTTAGAGCGTGTAAATTATTTTGTGTAAGTTGATTTTTAAGTTTTCTGATTATTAATAAATGGATTGATACTTCTACCTTAAATGTAGAAGCATCAAATTCATGCCATTTATACTTCACAAAACTCAGCCCAATCAGCAATCAAAGCCTTACGTTTCTCAAGATAAGCACCACGTAAGTAAGCTGCTTCAACCTCATCAGGTAGTTTATGGGCGAGTAAATGTTCACAGATTTCACGAGGTAATCTGTTTTATCGGCTGACGAATCGCGGAATGTTGAACGGAAAGCATGTGTTGTAATCACACGATTTTGTTTTGGGTTAATATTAAGCCATTTTCTTTAAGCTTTTGTTCATGCATTCTCATAATCAAAGCAGTTAAAGACATATTAGAAACTATGTCACTACCACGAGGTGCAGGGAAAATATAGACTTGGGTTTGAGTACCAGCCTGAATTGATTCAAGTAATGAAATGGCTGGTACTGATAATATTTATAAATTTCAAGATAATGATGGTTTAGGGTATGACAAAGTAATTGTATTTGGTAATACTGCTAGAGGTGATTATGTAGCCTTTGATTATCGCAAAGACCCCACAACTGATGAGCCACTGGTGGTAATTATGTATCATGATGATTGTGTAGAAGATGAAAATGGTGATAGTAAGATGCGTGTTATAAAAGTAGCACATACTTTTGATGAATTTTTAAATTTACAGCATGATTAGTAGGTGTTGGTAAAATAAAAGAGCTGTTATTAATGTAGCGGTTTTTCATTTAATTTAATATGGAAATAAAAATAATTTTAATTTTGGAGTGTTATTTTACTTATCGAGATAGCTGGTTGGAAATGAAAAAAATTGGAAACAATCAAATTTTTTTAGAATTTGATGAAGAGTTTAAAAAATCGAAATTAATACCATTGAGATTGTGTATTGGTGGAGAATACTTGGGTACTTTAGATTCACCAACTTATGTTACTAGTTTTATTAATTCTTTGAGAAAATTATTGACTGATAGTTATTATTACAGTGAGTTTGTTAATGATAAAAACTATAAATGTTTTTTTACTCTGAAGGGGTAATTTCTGATTATTACAGGATTGTATTAGAGGAAACATTTGATGATTTTTGTAAGAGGGCTGCAAGGAATAATGATACAATTTATTTCACATGGTTTTTGTATGAAGATCATTTTTTGAATATAAAGATAATATTGAAAATAAGTTGGTTTTTTCTAAATGCAAAAGTTCAGATTTACTTAATTTAATAAATAGTTTTCTTGAGGAAATAAATTGATTAGTAAAGAAAAACTTGTTGAAGTATTAATGAATAATTATCCAGAAGTTGTTGGGGTATGTAGTGAGAGAGTGGATCACTTAATTAACGAAAATAATATTCCTTTGAGACCAGAGCATAGAAGCTTTTTTGTTTTATATGGTAATACTACTTCATTAATAACTAGTATGTTTGCTGATTGTACGTTTGATAGATTTGAACAATATTATTTAGCTCAACCTCCATTTGAAGAAATTCATGATGAAGAAAAGGTTCCGTCTGGAACAATTTATTTTGGCCATGATTTTAATGATGAATTTTTATGTATTGAAAATAATACAGGAGAAATTTATGTTTATGGCTTCCAAGAAAAAGAAGCACCAGCATATTATGAGAATATTGATAGTTTTCTAATTTATTGCTTTTTTTGGCTTAATGATAAGGATCACTTTTTTGAAATTGTTAAAAAAGATATTGTTGTTGAAAATATTGAACAATTTAAATTAGATAATGAAGCTTTTAAAATAAAAAAAATTAAATGTAAGGGTATTAATTATTACTACTATTGTGGTGTATTAATTGAATTTAATGCAGAAACAGGAAGTTATAATTTATATAAAGGTGGAATATTAAATTGTTTGACTGATCTTGTATTTGGGAATGGTTAATAAATATGAGGTAATGAATTTATTATGAAATGCCTTGATAATACAGGGGTGATCAAGATGGAATTTAGTTATTATTAAGTAAAAATAACTTAAAAATAGGACCTGAATATTTAAAATTTATGATGAGATTTGAAAATCTTGGAGATTGAATTGGAAAATATATTGGAAGATAAGTAATATGGGGTATTCTGCTTGGGTTGTTGAAGAGCAAAAAAATAATCAATATGATTTTTATTTAGAGATTTTAAATCTTAATAAAATTGTTACTGAGAATGGTATGGTATTAGATTTAGCAGATTTTATTTCTAATGCTGAAATTGTAAATATTCAGAGTGAAATTGACATATATATACATGGTGAAATATATATTGATGAAAATGGTGAAAAAAGTCTTGAAACTTTGGAAATTTTTTTACTAATCTAAGTGTTGATAGTGATTTTTATATGGATGCTGATAAAAATTTTGTTAAGTTAATTAAAAGTGTAGAAGAAAATTTTTATAAACGTCAGTTTTATATTCATGATATTAATTGGTGTATTGATAAAGCATTTAGAATAATTTTGAGCTATATGAGGTCGAAAAAAAATCAAAATCCATTGTTCTTTTCAGAATCAATAGTCGGTTTTTTAACACTAAGTGACTTAGAACGCTTATATGAATATTATGGTGGAAGTTATATTGAAATTAAATCAGATATTTGGTGCGGTGTGGCTTGGGAGAAAATGTTGAAAATGAGAAGGTCTTAGATTTTTATTTAATCAATATAATTTTTTAATTGAGTGTGTGGTGCTCACTGAATCATTATGATGATATTAGACCAGATATGAGCAGACCAATATCATAAACTAATAAATCATACGGAATTACGTGGAGGAAATTGAAAATGAGTAGTCCAAAATTATATGCCTTTTTTTGTGCTGAAGAATGTAAAAAAAATGAAGAGCTAATTTTAAGGATTGATAATAATCTTAAAAAAATTTATGAAGTTTATTCGTATTGTTCAATTAATATATATGATAAATATAAGTATATAAACTCAATACTTCCTGAGAATAAATTATTTTTTGGTGCAAGTCCTGATGGTTTTTTGGATTGTTTAACTGAATTTTTGGATCAAAATATAAATTTATTATGTATTGAAATAATAGATAAAGGTAATGAAATTTCAGAAAATGAAATTTATGTATTCCTGCACGGTCTTTTAGCTAATATATTAAATCATGATTATGATTCAAAGTTAAGGATTTTTGTTTCAAAAGAAATATTAAATATATATTTAAGAGAATCGAATCGATTACTTGATTTAGATACACATCTAGATGACTTTGTGATTTATTAGAGTTATCTTTTAATGTTTTGTGATCGGATGATCAAAATATTGGGTGATTTATTGAATTTTTTAAACACAGATTTAATTTATTCATCAGACTTATGGAAATGCGACTAAAGGTGAAAACTGGAAAGTTTTGAAACTAAAAGAGTCTTTGTCCAACTTGTAATTTACCAAGTAATCAAAACATATATAATCAAGCTAGCCATAAACCAAATAAAGTTATTGGAATTAATCCGAATGCAAAATAGTAAGCACCTTTTGATTTTTTAAAATTAAGCTGTACAGAAATTATTTTAGGTGTAAACGAAAAGGTGTTGAATGATTTTTTACATCAGCATCGTTTAGCTTTACAGCCTGATCATCATGAATTTATTCTTGAGTATGGCAATAGTGATGAATTACTCTTAGGGTATTTTCTAAATTGTACTTACGCTAAATTTGAAAATGTATATAGCCGTTTTAATGAAGCTTTAGCAGGTGATTTACCTGACGGGACAGTTTATTTTGGAGCTGATTGGTCTAGTGAAACATTATGTATAGAAAGTTTAACAGGTAGTATTTTTATTTATAATGATATGGAAAAGGACTTGTTGGAATATGAAAGTATAAATGCTTTTTTATTTTATTGTTTCTTAAATGCATTATGGGCAAGGAAAAAATTTGAAGAAGTTCATCAAAATATTAAAATTGAAGATGTCGAGAAATTTTTTTTAGAAAATGAGCAATATTATCTTCAAGGCTTGGATAGATCGCATTATAAATATTATTTAAATGGTAATATGATTGTTGAGTTAGATTGTATTGGTGGTATTGCTACATTAAGTAGAGGTGGTATTTTAGATTCTTTGATCAAAAAATAAAGTAATGGTAACAAAGGGAAGATAACAGGTGTATCTTCTGTTATCCCTGACACACCATAAGCTATGGATATCATTAAAACAGAACTTATATCAGAGATTTTATGATGCAGTATATGATTGAGTGGTTAAGAAACAATCGAAATGATATCTTACAAAAATATCCAGAAGCAGACCCTGAATTGTCTTTCTTTATGGACTATTTTGTTACATGTACTGGAGGGTATACTTTTATTGATATCCTTAAAAATGCTATTCGAAGTGAAGGTTATAGCCTCCAAGAGACATCAACTTATTTACTCATGAATAGTGTTGTGGATGAAGGACATGTGGTTGATTCAGCAGAATTTTATTTTTATGATGAACTTGATGGTAAAGTGCCATTTGAAGTTTTTGCCTCGGTTTTGGAATTAATAGCATTAGCATATGCTGAATATAATCCAGAGGATAATGAACAGATTATTGATCTTATACCACGCCTCAAACGAGTTTATGGTATTTAATTAGAAGCCTATCCGTGCTTTTAAAAAGAAATGACTTTTATTTTTTAAAGTTAATTCATAATCATAATTACAAAGATAAAGCTAATTTTGATTCTATTGCTATTAATTGAAAGAACAATGAATAGCAATTTAGACTTTTTGTATAAATAAACTCTTCACACAATTTAACTCGATGAGGCTAAATTGACCAATGTTTCATGTAGATAAACCCAATAACATTGACCTGATTCAACTTTGATACAAGCCGTCGATATGCGTAATGTATCAGGTTCATGGCTTTGTTGATGTTCTTGATATTGAATCCAGCAGTGGTTGTCTGCTTCAAATAAAGCACGTGTATTCAAGATTTTAATTTTTAACGCAGGTTTATTACCTACATTTTGGCTAAACAAGGCATTTATTTCGGGTAAACCAATGACATTGCCTTGCGTCGTAATCATTTTAAAATTTGGATCAAAACTGGCTAGAAGTTGATTTAGGCTTTCTTTTGCATTTTGACCAGTAAATACATTTTCAATCAAAATATGTAAATCGGTGACATGTTGTAATGCATTGTCCATAGGATTAGACATGGGTTTTCTCCTTAAAAATGGAAATTAATGATAAAAGGCACAGTACAGCTGCAAGCAAAAAAGTATGCTGATAACGTATTAAGTCATTTGCAGCAGGTAACAGACTAAAGATTGAAATAAGGGCAACTGTACCTAAACTAAAAGCGACTTGTCGATTAATGTTCCACAGCACACTGCCTTGTAATAAGTCTTGGCCGTTAAAATCGATGAGGGCACTGATTTGGGCTGTATTGGCACTTAGACCACCACCCATTCCCATCAGTAGATAAGCAACAATTAAGGTACTTAAATCATTGGCATTTGAAACCCAGAACAACAGTGAAATTCCTAAACTATGTAGCGTAATACCGATTATAAAGAGCCGCTTTTTACCAAGATGACGATAGAGAAGCCCACCACTGGTCATTGATACCAATGCACCCACTGCATAGAGCAGCATAAATAAGCCAGTCTGTTTTGCATTAAACCCAAGGTTACGTTGTAAATTAAAGATATTCAGTAAATTCACACCAGTAAAAATACCGGGTACTGCGTAATAAACGATAAATGCATTGCGTAAATTATAATTTTTTAACAATTGCAAATTAAGGATTGGATGAGCAGATCCTTTCGCGTATTTGAGATAAATCAGAAGCATTGTGACGGAAAGTAGAAAGCTACTGATCGCGAGTACAACACTATGGTAATCATTAAATAATGAGAAAGAGAGTAACAAACACAACAGGCTGACATTGACCATAAACAGGCCTAAAAAGTCAGGTTTCCCAGACGTTTTAGCTTGAGTTTCTTTGATCCATCGCCATGCTAAAAAAGCAGTGATCATGGTAAAGGGGATATTGGCAAAAAACACCCAACGCCAAGATAAAGCATCAATAATTATGCCGCCAATCGTTGGTGAAAAGGCGGGTGCAATTAATGCGATTGCCATGATCATTGTGGAGATACGTTGCCGTTCATGATTTGGAAACAGTGCAAATACCAATGCTTGACCGACAGGGATTAATAATCCGCCAGCCACACCCTGAACAAATCTCCAAAAAATTAAACTATGGATTGATTCACTCATGCCAATCAACCAAACGCTGACGGAAAAGAGCAGCATTGAATAACACAGCAATTTCCGATCACCCAATACGCTTGCTAACCATAAGCTCATGGGCATGATTAAAACCAAACCTAAAATATAAGCATTGCTTACCCATGCAACCATCGATGGGCTAACTGAGAAAGCTGTTGCTATATCGGGTAAGGCAATTGCAGACATGAAAATATTGATGCAATCAATAAAGAACCCAAGTAAAAACACTGTTGCTATTTTATAGCGATATGACATAGCGACCTCCAAGATGCAGGAGGGTACGATTCAGGCCTTTTATTGTCGATGCATGCGAAGTAAAATCATTGTTTAATAATTTCAAACAATCAGTGTGATTATGCAAAAAAACCTAAAACAGATTATCAGTTTTCTGCAAGTGGTTGATTCAGGATCATTTACCAAGGCAGCAGAGATTTTGGGTTTAAGTCGATCGATGGTGAGTATTGATATCAAGCATTTAGAACAGCATTTAAATGTGAGTTTGCTGATTCGTAATACGCGTAATATTGCACTGACTGAAATAGGCAAAAGCTTTTATGAGGATTTCAAACACATTCAATTGCAAATCGAAGAAGCTTTTGAGCGCAGTCAAAACTTAGCCACAAGTGTCACAGGGATATTGCGTTTTTCATCGACCAATGAATTTGGACGGAAATTCATTTTACCTTTGCTGGGTGAGTTTTGCCGCCAATATCCTCAATTACAACTACAATATTCATTTAATTCTTCCTTAGATGATTTAGTCACTGAAAAATTAGATTTGGTCATTCGGTTGGGAAACTTAAAAGACTCATCGATGCGGACACGAAAAATTGCTGAATATCCGATTTATTTGGTTGCCAGCCCTGAATTTTTAAAACGTTATCCAATCAATAGCATTGCTGATTTAGCACATGTTCCTTGGATTGGTCATCGCTTATTGAATTGGCAGGATGCGCAATATGTTTTACAAAATGATCAAGGTGAAAAACATACATTGCCTTTTGTTAGAAGTCAGTATGAATCTAATTCGGCAGAAGCGATACATCAGATGACACTTGCTTCATTGGGTGTTGCGATATCGCCAGCTTGGTTGGTCGATGAAGATATTCAGCAAAATCGTTTAACTCGGGTGTTAGCTGATTTTGATTTACCTGTACAAAATGTCCAATTGCTCTATCCGAATACAGGAACCTTGCCAGCAAAAACCCGTGTCTTTATCGATTTTTTGGTGCAACGACTGTGTCTTTAATCATGTCAAAATAGGCGTTTGCTATTGCAAATAGATAAAATGCATGGTCAATTGTTAGACTAGATTTCGCCAGATCAATTGTTTATATAAAACCAACAGGATATCATCAAAAAATATCACAACTCATCTGTATACATCTCAGTAAAATATAGCAAGATGAGCTTCGGTCTAAAAAGAATTTATAAAATGGTGTTGATGTTCTATGCGTGAGCCGTCCTCCTTTCCGCCAGTTTATGTGCCCTTGAATCAGCAAGCATTGATTCAAAAAGGTGATATTGCACCGCAAACGCTGGTTGCCTGTGAGGAATGTGACACGCTCTATCATCGAATTCAGCTGACCCAAGGTGAGCGTGCTTATTGTCTCTGTTGTGGTGCTGAGCTTTATCGGCAAAGCAAACCATTTAGTGTCTTACTGGCAATGGTAACAACAGCGCTGATCGTATTTGTGATTGCCAATAGTTTCCCGATTGTTAAGGTGGAATTGCAGGGGAATGATTCCCAGACAACATTACTGGGTGCTGCATGGGCAATGTTTCATGCAGGGCAAGGGCCCGTAGGTGTGTTGATTCTTATTACGACTTTCGTAGTGCCTTTATTAGATTTATTGCTGCTGTTCTATGTCCTTTCATCTGTTCATTTTTTTAAAGTTCAGCCACGTTATTTAGTTGCAGCATTTCGTACCCTGTTTTTATTTAGAACATGGGGAATGGTTGAAGTATTTTTGATTGGGGTATTGGTCACCTTGGTTAAACTGGTCGGGATGGTTGTGGTGATTCCGGGTGTTGCATTATGGGGATTCTCCATACTGAGTGTGTTGCTGGTTTATATTGCCTCAGTAAAAGTCAAAGATCTTTGGGATGAGATTGACAGGAGACTCTCATGAAAACTGAACAGTCTCAGGCTAATTTTTCAAAATACTCAGCGAATACAGACAATAAAAATTCATTGCAATACCCAAGAGCCAAAGATTTGTCTTTGGTGTTTTGTCATTGCTGTGGAACACTCAATAAACAGGTTCCAGAGGTTGAAGAAAAACATGCTTCACATTGCTTGAAATGTCATAGTGTACTGCATCAACGTAAACCAAAGAGCTTAGACAGAACCCTTGCTTTGGTGATTGCGGCGAGTATTTTATATATTCCAGCCAATGTACTTCCGATGACCGTCACAGATTCTTTGTTAGGCAGTCAGCAAGATACGATCATGAGTGGTGTGATCTATTTTTGGCAGAATGGGGATTATTTGGTATCTGTTGTTATTTTTATGGCCAGTATCTTTATTCCCATGTTAAAACTTTTAATTCTGTGTTTTCTGTTGATTGCAGTAAAAATGCAGTCTTCTAAACGTTTGCATTTTTCTCCTGAGCATTGCTCAATGCTTTATCGGATTGTCGAGTTTATCGGTCGATGGTCGATGATTGATGTTTTTGTGGTGGCTTTATTGACCGCCCTGATTCAGATTCAATCACTGGCAACTATTCTCGCTGGGCCGGGCGCGGTTGCTTTTGGTGCAGTGGTGGTTTTAACCATGTTTGCTTCACTGAGTTTTGACCCGCGTATTATTTGGGATAATTATTCTGCTGCCCAGAATACGCACAACAAGAATGGGCTTTCCCTGCAAGGCTCAGATGTGATTCACGTGGATCATCCTCCCTTGAATCATGATTTATCCAATTCCAGTCAATAAAACAATGATGGGTGTGTATGTCTGAAAATAAAACCAATAACGAAAGCTCAGATCATCAGGATCCTCATGCTGTAGATGAAACGCAGCAGATTTTGCCTGAACCTGAGAAAAATAAAGGACGCTGGCGACCATCGTTGATCTGGCTGATTCCGTTTATTGCTTTGCTGATAGGACTGTCGTTGGCAGTCAAAGCGGTATTAGATACTGGTCCGACCATTAATGTTGCTTTTAGAACGGCTGAAGGGCTGGTTGCAGGTAAGACGACTGTTCGTTTTAAACAAGTGGATATCGGTCTTGTTCGCCAAATTGATCTTGCCGATGATCATTCACATGTCATTGCCAAAATTGAACTGCGTAAGGATGCCAGTAATTTTGCTGCAAAAGACTCACGCTTCTGGGTGGTTCGCCCCCGCATTGGTGCCAGTGGCGTCTCCGGAATTGATACCTTATTGTCGGGTGCTTATATTGAGGTTGATGGCGGGAAGGCAGAACAAAAACAGGATGAGTTCACTGGTTTAGAAGTTCCTCCAGTCATCTCATCAGATGTACCAGGTAAAATCTTTTTCCTCAAAGCCAATAACTTAGGTTCACTGGATATCGGTTCTCCTATTTATTATCGTCAGATCAATGTGGGTCAAATCACGGCTTATCAGTTGGCCAAAGATGGTAAGAGTGTTGAGTTACAGACCTTTATTCAAGCACCTTATGATAAGTTTGTGACCACAGATGCGCGTTTCTGGCAGGCCAGTGGTGTCGATGTCAGCTTAAGTGCATCAGGATTTAAGCTAGATACCCAGTCTCTGGTGAGTATTATCGCTGGCGGGATTGCTTTCGGTTATCCTGAGAATTCACATGCTGCTGTTGCTTCGGATCAAAGTCGTTTTAATTTATGGGATTCTCGTACTGAAGCTTTGAAAGAGCCAGATGGCAATCCACACCGTATCATCATGTATTTTGATCAGTCTTTACGTGGCTTGTCGGCAGGTGCACCGATTGACTTTATGGGGATTGAAATTGGTAATATTCAGTCGATTAATGCGGAGTTTGATGCAAATTATACTCAGATTCGGATGCGGGCTGAGGGGGTCATTTATCCATCTCGTTTAGCCAATGGCAAAGAACTTGATCCTGATGGTGTTATTTTTAAACGCTTTATCGAAAGAGGCTGGCGTGCTCAGATGCGCACCGGAAATCTACTGACAGGGCAGAACTATATCGCCTTTGATCTATTCCCTAAAGCAAAACCAGCAAACTTAATCATCAGATCAAATGGTGTGATTGAGGTTCCAACCACACCAACCGAGTTGAAGGGATTACAAGCACAAGTATCGCAAATTGCGGATAAACTGAATAAATTCCCATTGGTGGAAATTGGGCAGGATGTACGTAAAACCCTCAATAATATGAATTCAGCGATTAGCTCTACAGATAAATTGGTGAAACAGTTGGATGGCAAAGTTGCGCCAGGACTACAGGCGACTTTGGATGATGTACGTAAAACCATGCGCTCTACTGAAACCATTCTATCCAGTGATGCGCCAATGCAACAGGATGTCCGTCGTGCTTTACAGCAAATGACACGTGCTGCAGCATCTTTACAGTTAATGGCTGACTATATTGAACAACACCCAGAATCACTCATTCGTGGGAAAACGCCTGAGGTTAAGAATGCTAAATAAAAAAAATAGCTCACATTTTCTGTCCTATTTGCCGCAGTCTAGTCGAGCAGGTTGTGCTCTATTATTGGCCGTTGTGGGTTTAACGGGCTGTTCCAGTTCGCCTACACCAAACTACTATAGCTTGACGCCAACGGTTAAACCGTTGGTGAGTTCAAATGTACGGGTGATTGAAGTCCTGCCAGTGGGATTACCCGACCGTTTAAACAGGGCGCCTTTGGTCTTACAGGACAGCAGTGGTAAATCTAATGTATTGGATAACGAACGTTGGACGTCCACGTTGGGGGCAGAGTTACGTGATGGTTTGTCTGCGGGTTTGCAACAGAAATTAGCTGCTGTCGATCGTTACAGCAGTGGTATGACAGGTGGTAAAGTCTCTTACCGTATTGCAACCGACTTTTCTCGGTTTGATATTATTGAACACTCCGACACACGTTCGTTAATGGGTTCGATGAATCGGGATATTGAGGTGGCAGTTGCTTGGATTATTAAACGTGATGATCCAGCCAGACCCTTAAATCAGCCAACAGGTGTACAAAATGCAGTTTTGCCGAACCGACAACTCAGTTGTCGAATGGCATTTACCGATGCAGTTGGTGCAGATGGCAATAAAATTGTTGATATTGTCAGTGTTTCACGGCAGTCATTGAGTAAGGTGGTTGAAGCGATTGCCGCTTCTGTTGTTGCGACTGAAGCCAATAAAGCTGTGGTGATGGAAGGGGTGACTTGTTCCTAAGCAAGCGCTATAAAAAAACACCAGTTTTAAATAAATCTGGGGTGCTGTTAAATTTGATTCAGTGTTAACAATCTAAAAAACTGAATATTCAAAATTCTTTAAATATTAAACCATCGCTGGATCACTGACAGAATCTGCTCCTGTTTCAACGCGTCCTGCAAAGCGTCGATAAAACTTAGTGTCCTGAGTACAGGTTACGGCAAAATCATACCATTGCCATGTATCTTTCAGTTCCCAATGTCGTGTTGATGTTTGACCTGCTTTTACACTGATTTTTAACGCTGCGTCACTACGATAGACGACTGGGCTAATGACCAGTTCAACATCTTTTGTGCCCGTGTTGGTCAGGTCTAAATAAACATTACCATTGGCAATATCATAACACACTCGAATTTCAGGATTGATTTGCAGGCTTTGATTACGATTTAAATCACCTTTGAAATGGCGATGAAAACCATTTGGTCCCATTACCCAAAGATCGTATAAGCCTTGATTGTCCTTTTTCACATTCCAAACATCATCCAGTGTTTTACCCGCTTCTACAATGTAACGACGTGGAACACGGCTGAGATTTAACTTGTCATAGACATGAAAAACTGCACCTTGAGTCCCTGTATTCGAGAATAAGAGTTTGACTGTTCCATCATTTTGACAACGTGCACTGGTATGTAATTCATAAGGCAATGCTTTAGAAGGGCGAATACCACTGGCTTGAATTGGAAGTTGTAAATTGGTTGGAATTGGAACATTGGGCAACTTTTGCTGAGCTGAACGAAGTTGATCTGCTTGCTCACGGGTTTGTTTACCATTTAATTCTGGCAGTACATCTTCATTTGGGGTTTTAAAATTAAATGCTGAGGTTAAATCACCACAAATCGCACGACGATAAGGGCTGATATTTGTTTCTTTTACCCCAAAGCGTTGTTCTAAAAACATTAATACTGACGTATGATCAAACACTTGAGAGTTAACCACACCACCACGACTCCATGGTGAAATTACAAAGAGTGGTACCCGTGGGCCCGGTCCATAAACACCATTGTCTTTTTTAGGCTGGCTGCTGCTGCCTAGTGGCGCGTCATGTAGATAATATTCATGCTGCATATCAGCTTGGCTGAGTGTGGATTTACCCGCATAAGTATTGTCTGCTTGTAAGCTTGGTGCAGATGGAGAAGGAACATGGTCAAAATAACCATCATTTTCATCAAAATTGATCAAGAAAACGGTTTTACTCCAAACCTCTGGCACTGCTGTTAAAGCATCTAAGATTTCTTGAATAAACCAAGAACCTTGTACTGGGCTTGATGGACCTGGATGTTCACAATAGATAGAAGGTGCATTGATCCAAGACACTTGGGGAAGTTTGCCTGTTTTGATATCATTTTTAAAAGCATCTAAAAATTCTTCGGGTTTATTGCCGGGCAGGGTGTTTGCGATACCTTTATACAGTGGATTTTTAGCATTATCAGTTGTGGCATCATAAGCTTTATAAGGTAATGGTTGCGCCGCTTTATTGTATGGACTATTTGGCGCACCACCACTTGAAACTGGGTAACCAGAAGCAATATTGGCTTTTTTAAAGGTACGGAATGCACCGAGCATGTTATCGCCCCATTCATCCGGCATATTTTGATAGCAAATCCAGTTAACACCTGCCTCTTCTAAACGTTCAGCATAGGTTTTCCATGTGTAGCCGATATCAACGTTTTTGGGATCGCCATCAATCCAGTCCCATTCATTATTCACAAACGCAGTACTGGTCGGTACTGCGCCATTGGTGCCAGTTAAATGAAATGAACGGTTGGCATCTGTACCTGTGTGCATTGAACAGTGATATGCATCGCAAATGGTAAAAGCATTGGCTAAAGCGAACTGATAAGGGATTTCCTGCTCTTTAAAATAACCCATTGCATAATCAGTTTTATGGGTGGGCCAATTTGACATACGACCGTTGTCCCAAGCTTTTTGGCTATCCACCCAAGTATGATTTGTACCGGGTGCACGTTGTGCATTATTACTCGATCCATCTAAATGAAAAGGGGTTAATAAGGCACCGTTACTTCGTTGTTGTTGCCATACAGTACGATCATTTTGCAAAGGAATGGTTAAGCGGTCGGCAAAACCACGAACGCCTTTTAATGTACCAAAATAATGGTCAAATGAACGGTTTTCCTGCATCAGGATAACCACATGTTCGACATCCTGAATGGTTCCTGTTTTATTATTTGCAGGAATAGCCAATGCTTTTTGAATGCTGGCTGGAAATGTAGATAAGGCAGCAGCACCAAAACTTGTTTTAAGTGTATTTGCTAAAAATTGACGACGATTAATCACAATATTTCCCTTTGGTATTTTTATGTTTATGGTGCGCAACGCATTAATGGTTCTTTAGATCCATCAGGCTGTGTGCTGGTCTTATCATCATTTGAATCATTACAAGCGGTGAGTGCCAGTAAAATGGGGAAAATATAAATGTAGGATAGCCATTGTTTCGATTTTCTTAACATGTGTTTCATCCATTATAAAGATGCCCACACATTAGACAGCGCTTGTGACAGCAAGGTGTCACCTTTATGACAAATCATTGACATGGCAATAGCGCTAGAAATCGAGACAGAAATCCAGATAAAAATAGAAAATAAAACTGGAAAAGCTTAATCAGTTTTGATGGAGAGGTTAGAGGGCGATGTTTAATTTTAATTTGAATTGTTGTTGAGATCTAAGATATTTATTCAGTATTTTCTTTTAAATGATTAATTTTATTGGTTATATTTTTATGGGGTGAATAATCATGCATCTGATCAAAATGCGATGGGTGAAAACAGCTTTTAAGTTTTTGGCTTAGATCGATTGTCTTTATAGGAATGATACTGTCATTTAAGGACAACCTGAAGCTTTAACGTATTCACATCATTGACAAGATCAACGTGGACCATTATTTTAATTTTACAAGTTCTTTTTTGGAACTTGTTATTTTAAGATAAATTCTTGAGGTGAACCATGTCTATATCAGCGGTGAAAGAAAAATCAAAGCAAAAAACACCTGCATCATTTCCAGTACGTCGTATGGATTATGAATTTCAGGATATGCCCAAGTATTGGTGTAATGACGAACCAACCTTTACTCATTACTTCACAGGTCTATCGACGCTTTTTCCTGAAGGTGAATCGTACTTTGTCCGTTCAGTACGCGCCTTACGTGGAAAAATTAAAAACAACCCACAATTAGACCGTGATATTGGTGCCTTTATTGGACAAGAAGCCATGCACTCTAAAGAACACCATGCTTTTCATGTCAGTGCACAACAATATGGTTTAGATCCTGAATCTTTAGAAAAAGCCACGGGGATCATATTAAAAGCGGTAGAACGTGCTTTTCCTAAAAAATGGAATCTCTTGGTCACAGTGGGTCTGGAACATTACACCGCAGTGTTGGTGGTAGAGATGATGAAAAATGTCAATGAGTTAATGACCGATACCACCATTCGTAATTTATGGTTATGGCACAGTGTCGAAGAAACCGAACACAAGGCTGTGGCTTATGACATGTATGAATATTTATATGGTAAGGGCTTAGATGCCTACATTCCTCGCGTGGCGATTTTTACATTTAGTCTTGTGCTGATCACGCTATTTTCTAATGTATATCAAGTGGTGTTAATGTCGAGAGATAAACAATTATTAAACCTTAAGTCTTGGACTAAGTTTGCTGGGTTTACAGTGCAAGCCTATCGTAAGCTGGTACCGCAATTTTTCTCTTATTATCATTTTGATTTTCATCCGAATGATACCGATGAATCCGAAATTGTCGCACAAACTAAAGTAAAAATTGGCTTATCTCCTGAACAATCAACCCTTCTCCAATAAGTATTTTATTTATCAAAATAGGAAATAGTGATGAATCCACTCAATATGACTGGTCTGGAAATTATGCAAGCATTCCAAAAAGGACTGGTGCCAGCGCCTGGTATTGCAAAAACCATGGGGATGGAGGAAGTAGGAGACGTTGAATATGGTCGCATTGTATTTATGGCCATTGCGGATGAACGTCATAGCAACCCATTGGGTGGAGTACATGGTGGTTTTGCCGCAACGATATTGGATTCAGTGACAGGGTGTGCCACACATACCGTCTTGGCTGCGGGTGAGGGCTATGGAACCACTGATCTTGCGATAAAAATGTGTCGTCCAATGCCGTTTAATAAAAAGTTAATTGCTGAAGGTAAAGTCATCAACGTAGGGAAAAACTTAGTCATTTCAGAAGGCTATCTTCGAGATGAAGAAGGAAAATTGTATGCACATGCAACAGCAACCAATATGATCATCCGTCGTTGAAAGATTCTATTTCTGCATCATGGCTTTAAACCAGAATTTTTTGGATCATGGCTTTTAATTCAGATTTTTTGATTTATCGCCTTTGAATCAGGCCGTTGATGTATTAAGTGCTGATCCTGTGATGTAGTTTATCGAATATCAATCGACCCAAAGTTAAGCTGAGAATATAAAATGAATTCAGTTGTATTACATCAATGGGAAATCTCACCTTTTTGCCAAAAAGTTGCCAGGATATTGCAATTTAAAGGGATTGCTTATCAGACTGTGGATTATAACGGTGTACTGGGTGCAAAAGTGCCAATGCTCAGTAAAGCAGGCAAGGTTCCTGTTCTGGATATTGATGGTCAACGTATTCAGGACAGTACCCGTATTGCACGTTATCTTGATGATGCTTACCCAGACTTACCACGTTTATATCCTGCTGATCCTTTGCAAAAGGCCTATGTTGAGCTTTGGGAAGATTGGTCAGACGAGTTGTTATATTTCTATGAGGTGCACTTTCGTGTCAGTGATGCTGATGCCTTAGATTATGCGGTTGAAATGAGTGCAAAAGGTCGCCCCAAACATGAAATATATCTGTTAAAACCCTTGCTCAAAGCAACATTAAACCTGCAACTTAAAATGCAGGGGACAGGTCGCATGGCCAAGCAGGATATTGAGGCGGAATTTATTCGTCATTTAGAGCGTATCGAATTGGTGTTGGCGCAAACAGGGTGGTTGGTTGGCGAGGGTAAAACACTGGCTGATATTGCGGTTGGTTCGCAGCTTTTAGAGATTGTCCGCACCAGTAAAATTTGGGGCACTAAAATTAAAGCTTATCCTTCTATTGCTCAATGGATAGACTTGCTATGAATACGCAGAATGCAACATCTCAAAATATAGCAACACTTCCATGTGTGGTTGTTATGGGCGTAGGTGCTGAACAAGGAATTGGAGCAGCAGTTTGTCGTCGTTTTGCTCAAGAAAAATTAAAAGTACATGTTGTGGGGCGTACTTTAGCGAAAGTGCAAGCCGTGGCTGATTCAATCAATGCGCAAGGTGGACACGCCGTAGCACATGCTTTGGATGCTGAAAATGAACAACAAGTGCAGACTTTTTTTGCGGAGAGGAATGCGCAAAAGGAGCATCTCGTCGCTGTTATTCATAATGTGGGCGGCAATATTCCCTCAATTTTTTTAAAAACCTCTCTTCAGTTTTTTACTCAAATGTGGCGTTCTACTTTTTTATCGGCTTTTTTAGTGTCACAACAAGCCTTAAAAATCTTTGAACAACAGCAATATGGCACACTGATTTTTACAGGGGCAAGTGCATCTCTTCGTGGTAAACCTTTTTTTGCGGCATTTACCATGGGCAAATCCGCATTACGTAATTACGTACTGCATCTCGCCCAGATATATAAGCCTCAAAACATCCATGTTGCACATATTATTGTTGATGGCATGGTCGATGGTGATCGTGTCAATAAGGCTGTATTTGGTTTAGGACGCTTACTGAGACTTACACGAGGCACAGGTGGTTTAAATATCGAAGCGATTGCTGAGAATTATTGGATGCTTTATCAACAAAATCGTGATTTATGGACCCATGAGCTGGATTTACGTCCTTATCAGGAGAAATTCTAATATGTACAATTTAATTCCTCCATTGCTGAGAAAAAAATCCAAACTACAGGGCTGTATTGTTGTTATTGGCAATGAAACCCACTCGCTCAGCCAGCTTTTTGTGCATCAAGCACATAACAGGGCAATGCCTGTATATCAAGTTCAGCATGATCCTATGCAAACCAATCTAAAGATTGAGCAACAAGATTCAGGTCTAAAGCGGGTTCGTTTGAATCTGATCAATCCGACTGCTTTAAAAAATTTAGTTGGCTATATTCAACGAACAGGGCATTCAATTGAACTGTGTATTTTCCAAGCTGATTTTTCAAAATCATTGTCGAATTCCGATGCTTCAGCCCAACAGGTCGAACAGCTTTGGCAAAATACTGGTTTGGCTGCGGTAAATATTGCCCAAGCGATTATTCACCAGATGTTGATAAAGTCACAAGGAACTTTGATCTTTCTAGGAACACAGCCCAACTTGATCGCTGAAAATAATGGCTTAACTCAGAGTATGTTTGCCAGTATTCGGGCATTGGCACAATCTTTGGCAAGAGAGTTTCATCCTAAAGGCATCCATATCACTTATTGTATGTTGGAAAGTTGGCATAGTCAGAATGTTGTCTTGATGGATTCGGTTAAAAATATGTGTTGGCATCTTTATCAACAACCTGATTCAACTTGGAGTCAGGAATTGAGTTTTGGTGTATAAATGCTATGGGGATCAATGCGAGAGAGCGCTAGTTAATCATATCCATCAAGCAGCGTGATTTAAACTTCAAAGCAATGGATTATCCTGAAACAATCGTACAATCCATTCGATAAAAACTTTTTGTCGTGGTGAAACCAGTGTTTTTGATGGATAAAGTAAAGAAATAGGCAGGGATGGAACAGGATAGTCAGTTAAAATTTGACAAAGTGTTCCTTGCTCTAGCTCAGATAAATAACCATAACGCGGTGCTTGGATGATCCCCAAATGCTGTTTGGCTGCTGCTGCATAGGTATTTGCACCATTGACTTGAATCTTTAACGGCAACTCAAAAAACTGTGTTTTCTTCCCTGTCAGAAACTCAAGCGGCAGTGGCTTTTGTCGAGCAGAAGAATAAAATCCGACCATAAAATGTGATTGCAGATCGTCTAAGCGTTGTGGTGTGCCATATTTTTCTAAGTATTTTGGACTGGCTAATGTCACTTGTTGAATATCGCCCAGATGCCTAACAATTAATTCACTATTATTGAGCTGACCTATACGAATGACACAATCAATGCCTTCTTTTATCAGATCTACATAACAATCGCTTTCAGTGAGTTGCAACTGTATCTGTGGAAACTCAGTTAAAAAATCATCTAATTTTGGCAGAATAAAATGCGCAGCAAAAATACCATGAACTGCGATTTTTAAAGGTCCTTGAGGTTTTGCATCAAGAAAATCATGATCAGACTCATTGATATAACCCAAGATATATTTGCAGCGCTCATAATAAATATGGCCTTCATCGGTTGCTTTTACCTGACGAGTGGTACGCAACAATAAGCGCGTATTGAGTTGGAATTCTAATTGTTTAATTGCATCGGTCAGGGTTGAGCGTGGCAGATTTAAGATCTGCGCAGCTTTGGTAAAACTTTGTTGTTCAACCACATTGACGAAAGCAGACATTGCATTGAGTTTATCCATACGCCATTCCAATTGTTCGATTTATTCGGATAAAGATGTCAGGTTTAACTAGATTATCTGGTTTTATCTGAACAGTATCATAGAAGCGATTAGAGGTATATTTTATTCCATGAGGTCATCACGATGCATACAACAGATCAAACACAGCAAGAAAAAGTGATTTTAATTACAGGCGCTTCTCGCGGGATTGGTGCATTTACTGCCAGCTTATTGGCACAACAAGGCCATAAAATCATTATCAATTATGCCAGTAACGATAAAGAGGCGGAGCATGTCTTGAGTAGTATTCAAGCGTTAGGTGGAACAGCGAGTCTCTTTAAAGCCAACATCAGCCATTCTAATGAAGTGACTGCATTATTTGATTATGCAATTCAAACCTATGGTCGATTGGATGTGCTGATCAATAATGCAGGGATTTTGAAATTAAGTAAGATTGTACAATTAGACGATGAAAGTATTGATCAAGTTTTAGCAATTAATATTAAAGGCCCTTTATATACCATGCGTGAAGCTGCTAAGCGACTGCAAAAGGGCGGTAAAATTATTAATTTATCCAGTAGTGTGGTGGGGATGAAACTCGAAACTTATGGTGTTTATACTGCATCAAAAGCTGCCATAGAATCCTTAACGGCAATTTTAGCCAAAGAGTTAAGAGGAAAAAATATTACGGTAAATGCAATTGCACCTGGGCCTACGGCAACTGAACTTTTTCTTGAAGGCAAAAGTGATGAATTGATTGCTCAGTTAAGCAAAGCTGCACCTTTAGAGCGTTTAGGCACTGTAGAAGATATTGCCGCAGTGTTGGATTTCGCAGTAAATGAAGCGAGTAATTGGGTCAATGCCCAAGTCCTTCGGGTCAATGGTGGGATCGTTTAATTCCATAGGGAAAATCCTGACCCAAGTCTTTAATTGGGGCGATAGAGGATAATCACTTTATTTATCTGCTACCGCCCCAGATTCTGATGAGATCAAGACCTGTGCGAATCAAGTCTATACAGATTATTTTTTATAGGCTTTCGCTTGGGTTAAGTATTTTTCCATTTCTTCATCTGGAACCATTCCTCCTCCAGTCCCCCAGACAATGTGATTGGCATTTTCCAATTGCTGTTGGCTAAAGTGATGTAGTGCAGCATAGTCTTGATGTTGATTGGTCAAAATTGGCCCAAGCATACCCGCCAGCGCAGAAGGTTCTAATTTAAGCTGTTCTGTATCATTGAGCATGCCCAAGAGTACATACATGGTTTCATCCGTTAATGTATAAAAACCGTCTAATAATCTTTGCATTGCTCGACCCACAAAGCCAGATGCTCGCCCAACAGCGAGGCCATCAGCAGCGGTGATATTGTCTATACCCAGATCTTGAACTGAAATTTCATCATGTAAACCCGTTGCAACACCGAGTAACATACACGGTGAATGAGTCGGCTCGGCAAAAATACAATGTACATGATCACCAAAGGCCATTTTTAAGCCAAATGCAACGCCACCGGGACCTCCGCCAACACCACAAGGTAAATAAACAAATAAAGGATGTTGTTGATCAACCAAAATATTTTTTTGTTCTAATTGTTGTTTTAAACGCTGCCCAGCAACTGCATAACCTAAGAATAAGGTTTGTGAGTTTTCATCATCGATAAAAAAGCAGTTTGGATTTTCTAATGCTGCCTTTCTGCCTTGTTCTACGGCAACACCATAATCTTCAGCATATTCAACTACTGTGACATTGTGCGCACGTAACTTATCTTTTTTCCATTGACGTGCATCTGCTGACATATGCACAGTCACATCAAAGCCTAATTTTGCACTCATAATGCCAATAGAAAGGCCTAAATTTCCGGTAGAACCGACCGCAATACTGTATTGACTAAAAAACTGTTTAAACTCTGGACTATCCAGTTTTGCATAATCATCTTCAATGTTTAGGCGTTGTGCTTGAATCGCAAGCTTTTCAGCATGACAAAGTACCTCATAGATGCCACCACGGGCTTTAATTGAACCCGATATAGGAAGATGACTGTCTTTTTTAAGCCATAACTGACCCTGGATCGATTGTCCAAAATACTGTTCTAACTGTTGCTGCATTTGAGGAATTGCTGCCAGTTCGGACTCTATAATACCTTGAGATGCCGCTGTTTCTGGAAAGGCTTTCATCAAATAAGGTGCAAAGCGTGTCAAACGTGCACTGGCATCATCAATATCTTTTTGGTCCAACCCGACATAGGGCAGCCCTTCTACCAGTGAGGTAAAATTGGGATTAAACCACGCCACTTCTTTGAGTGCGATAAGGTCTTTAACAATCGGATATTGGGCAATCAGCTGATTAATCTGTTGAGCGTTCATAAAATACTCCTAAAGGCTTAAATAAAATGAGAAAGCAGGAAGGTGCAGCCCAATGCGGTGAGGGAGGCAAGGAAAGTTGCAGAGGTATAGTATTTAAAGGTTTCGTTTAATGTAGCACCACAGTATTGTTTGACTAACCAAAATAGAGAGTCGGTCACAATGGTAAAACCGATGGCACCTGAACCAATCGCAATCGCCATGATTTCAGGACTAATATCCGGATAGAGCGGTAACATTGGCGCAACGATTGCAGTTGCACCCATCATTGCAACAGTGGCAGAGCCTACAGCTGCATGTAAAATCAGCGCAACCAACCAAGCAAGTAAAATTAGATGCATATGCAAGTGGGAAAGCGTAACAGCCATTGAGTCAGCTAAACCACTGGCTTTTAAAATACTGTTAAATGCACCGCCAGCCCCAATGATGAATAAGATGTTGGCAATTGCAGAAAATGAGTCTTCTGTAGCTTTTAATAAGCTTCCCATCTGCATATTACGGCGTAGACCAAGGGTGTAGTAAGCAACAAATACCGCAATAAACATGGCGGTGATCGGATTGCCGATAAAGCCTAAAATGTGTGAAAGCTGAGTGGATGTATGACTATTTAATTCAGCCACAGTTTTGATTAACATTAATCCGATTGGAAGAAATACCGTAAATAAGGTGATTTTTAAAGAAGGTAAGTTGTGTTCTTCTTTTAAGGTAAGCTTTGAAAATTCGACAGGTACTGCTTTAAACGGTAAACGTTGACCAACTAATTTTAAAAACAGTGGGCCACCAACCAGTGCGGCGGCTAAACCCACCATTAAGCCAAAAATAATCACGGTACCGACATCAGCCCCTAGTTTATTGGTGACATAAAGTGCCGCAGGGTGAGGCGGTACTACACAGTGTACAGCCATTAATGCGGTGCATAATGGAATCGCCAATTTAAACAAAGAGGTTCTGGTATGCTGCGCTATAGAAAAAGCCAAGGGAATTAATAACACCACACCAACTTCTACAAATAAAGTGATGCCACAAAATAGCCCAATCAGTACCATGACCACATCACTAGATATCCAGTGACATCGCTGCAAAGACAGGGCGATACGTTCAGCGGCGCCAGAGATTTCCATCATTTTACCGAGAATGGTACCCAGTGCAATGACTGTGGCAAGGAAACCCAAGGTGCTTCCAATCCCATTTTCAATTGCATTGACCATATCCAGTAATGGCATTTTCATTGCTACACCGACAAAGAAGCTTGCCAGAAGCAAAGCTAAAAAGGGATGCAGTTTAAATTTTAAAATAGTGAAAATAATTAACCCGATACTGGTTAATAATATACCGACATCCACGAAATTGGTTTCCATACCATATATCTCTGTGACAAAAGTTGTTCTTTGTCTATTGAAGTTAAACCAGAGAAATCCGTCAAACGATGATATTTGATCTACGGGTTAAAATAATTCACTTGAAAAATAAATCCTAAATAAATTTTGATTTTTAAATGATTTATACGTTATTTATATGGGCATAGGACAGCAAGAAGCATGTGATCAATCATTTTGTTTCAGCAAAAAGGAAAAACGCATGACCAACGCACATAAAAATCTAACCGGTTTTCAGCTCTCAAAACTGTATACATTTGAAGTTGCGGCTAGACATGAGTCTTTTGCACTTGCTGCTGAAGAATTGTCTTTAACCCCAAGTGCGGTAAGTCACCAAATTAATTTGTTAGAAAAAGAACTTAATATCAAACTGTTTTTACGTTTGCATCGTAAAGTAAAGTTAACCACTGAGGGACAGCGGATTTTAGCTGCTTTACAATTTTCATTAGACTCGTTAAACGTTGAAATTAAGGCACTGCAAAATCAGCAACTTGTTGGCTCACTCACGATTTATGCAAGACCATCGATTGCTCAGTGTTGGTTAGTGCCTCAATTGCCTGATTTCATCCAACGCTATCCATTGATCCAACTCTCAGTTTTAACGGGTAATGAGGATGTAAATTTTCAACGTAGCGGAATTGATATTGCGCTTTATTTTGACAATCAACCGTCTTTTCAGTTGAATTATCAGTATTTAATGGACGAATATATTATCCCGGTATGTAGTCCTGCATATGCGGAAAAATTTAACCTCTACGATCATCTAGACAGCTTAAAAAACTGCACATTGCTCCATGACTGCCAAGCATGGAGTAACGGCACAGGTGCAGATGAATGGAACAGTTGGACGCAGCATTTTAATGTAAATATGGATCATTCTTCAGAGATGAGTTTTGACCGATCTGATCTGGCTTTGATTGCTGCTAAAAATCACTTGGGTATTACCATGGGACGTAAAAAACTAGTAGAAAAAGACTTAGAAAGTGGTGAGCTAGTAATGCCATTTAAAAACATGTATTTAAAATGTGATCAGCACTACTATATTACATCATTGAAAAATAATGAATTACCTAAAGTTAAAGCATTTAGTGACTGGATAAAAGCACGAGCAAACTCAGAAATAGGGCATCAATGAAAAACTCTAAACCCTAGAAAAAGCCGAGCAAGCCTTAAATAAAAAATCACGAAATCAATTTTATGCTAAAACCTAAAAATTAATATTTTTTGCTGTTAGAATTTTTATAATACTTGATTATTATGGTGAATATTTGAGTGTTTATATTTTAATAACGCCAATCAGAATAAAAAATAAACAAACCTAAATATAACGAGAAATTAAAGAGAAATAAAAAGGAAAGATGTAATAAGTTTTTATATTAACAATAGGATGATTGAGGTGGAAAAGCTAAATTGAAAATGACATTTTAAAATATAAACAACAACAAAATATACGAATTTTAAGACAGTAAGATCATCCAAAAATACAGATTCTCCCTCTAAAGTCATGTTCAAATTTTTATAAAAAAGTGAAGTTTAATTATAAATATTTATTATTTTTCAATATTTTGATGGATTTTATTGAATATTGAAAAGCAGATCTAGCAACATTGTTATTGTAAATAAAATTGTAATTGATTATTATTCTCATTTGTTGATTGTGTGTGTATATTTGTAATCCATATTTTTACTTTTGATTTGAAGATACTGGATGACCTGAAATATACACATTTAATGATGATTAATATCATTGAATAAAATTTCTCCCTCATCAATCTAAACCCTGTTGAGCTATATGAATAGGGGCATGATGAGGGTAATCGATATAACAAGTATCGAATTTAAATATTGATTTTTTAAATAGCAAAATGGAAAGAATTTTTTAATTCAACAAATATTCACCTCCAAGGAAACGAACATGAAAAAATTGGCGCTATGGATGACCAGTTTAACTGCAATGGCAACTGCTGGATCAGCGATTGCTGCTACAGTCGATCAATCCAATGCTTATCAACAGGCATATGCATTATATGTGCTTTACCATCCTAATAATAAAGAGCAGAACAGTAGCACTTTAATTAAGCAATATACTCAGGACTATGCAGAATTGTTTAAGGCGAATAAAAAAGTCAATCAAGTGCAGTTTGTTCAATACGAGCAAGCACGTTTAGAGCCATTACTTAAACAGCGCCGTGAAATGTCAGAAAAACAGGCGCATGTACGTTATGGCATTCTCGATAATAATAAAGACCAGAAACTGACCCTAAAGGAATTTCAGGAGACGGGTTTAAAAACCTTTAATGAGTTTGATAAAAACTTGGATGGCTTAGTAAATGCAGAAGATGCCAAATTAGCGGGCAATAGTAATGCAACGCATGATGGATTCCGTGTGAAACTACCAATTTCAATGCCCATGCCAAGTAACATCAATGAATTTATTAGCCAATATGGTCAAGGGAAAAACTATGTAACGCTTGGAGATTACCTCACAGCGCGTGACAAACAATATTTTGCAACCGATGCGAATGGTGATCATATTGTCACTGAGAAGGAATATGTAGATGAGTTTATGCAACGTTTTGATGCCAATATCGCAACAGGTAAAGTCAAAATGCAGGAAACGGCAGCACAACAATTTCAAGTGATTGGCAAAGGTAAAACAACAATTCAAGCCAGTGATATTCAACAATTTGCTAAAAATATGGATCAAGCGATCAGTCAATAAATTATCGCCAATAAGTGATAAACAGTTTCTCGGTCATCTTGAGGATGATCGAGAATTTTTTTATTTAAAAGCGATAAGCTTTTGATAAAATTATAATAATTTTGAATTAAATTTTTGTTTAAGATTTACCATATGTCCCATTTGAGTATGTTGTGTAGTCTTATAAATGAGTTGGATAAATTAAAAAATTCAATTAAAAGGGCAAACTGAGCTCTCATTTCCTTTATTTTTTTGCTAAGATATTGCTAATAATTCTCATTCTCTTTAAGTATGTCTGATCCTATTAGCACACTATATCGTCATCACCATTCTTGGTTATATCAATGGTTAAAACGTCGCCTCAACCATAGTGAAGATGCCGCTGATTTAGCCCATGATACTTTTCTGCGTATCTTAAAGCGTAAAGATGAATTGTATTTTGATCAGCCGCGTGCAATTTTAACCACAGTTGCCAAGGGAATTTTGATTAATTGGTATCAACGTAAAGCGATTGAAAAAGCCTATTTAGAGGCGCTTTCAAGCAGACCTGAATATGATGAAATTACACCTGAGCAAAAAATATCAGCAATTGAATCTTTATGTTTGATTAATCAATTACTCAATCAATTGCCTGAGCGCCAGCAACAGGTCTTTATTTGGTCACAATTAGAAGGGCTGACTCAACAGGAAATTGCAACACGCTTAAATATTTCTACCCGAACCGTGATGCGTGATCTGGTCTCAGTGTTGAGTCAATGTTTAGCTGTTATGGATTAATGCCTGCATGTCGCATGATCAAATTTATCGAGAAACAGCGCAATGGATCATTAAAATCCAACACGCACCATTAAATGAAACTGAACAGCTTGAATTTGAACAATGGAAGCAGCAGAGTTCCCAACACCAAGCTGCATGGTCTAAAGCCGAACGCTTATTGTATAGCCTTGAGGAATTTCCCGAAGATGGACAACAGCTGATTCAGCAAGGCAAGAAAAATGCCCAATTTAATTTAAACAAACAATTGTTGCTTGCCTGTTTTCTGTGTTTTGGCAGTGTCATGCTATGGAACTCGGATTATCGCTATAGATGGTTATCGGATTATCGTACTGCGGTGGGTCAGCAGAAACAGCTTGAGCTGGAAGATGGGACACAACTTCAATTAAATACCCATACGGCTTTGGACGTGCGTTATACAGCGCAACAACGTATTGTAAAATTACATTATGGCGAAATACAAATACGTACGGCCAAAGAAAAAAATCATGCTTATCGCCCATTCTTGGTCGAAACTGAATCGGCAAATCTGCAAGCGCTTGGCACTGTATTTAATGTTCAGTATTTCAACAACAGTGAAAAGCAAACCTGTCTAGGTGTCATAGAAAGCGCAGTGAAAGTCAGTTTGAACCAGTCCAAACACACTAAAATTGTCCATGCTGGTGAGCAGCTATGCTTTGATGATCGCAATTTTAAAGCATTACAAAGTTTAGATCCGAATATATTGGCATGGAAAAACCATATGGTCATGGCTTTTGAAATGCCGTTGGAAAAATTGCTTCAAGAGATTGGGCGCTATCAACACCAATATATAGATATTGCCCCTCAATTGAAGTCGTTAAAAGTTTCAGGTTCATATCCAGTCAATGACTTTGGCACCTTACAAACGGCATTGCAATTCAGCTATCCAATCAAAGTAGAACGTTATTTCGGGGATCGTGTGTTGAGCATTCAGCCGAAAGCTGAAAATCAGAAAAGTAAAAATAATTAAGAAATGATGTCAGTTTTTACAGACAAGGCGGGTAATACAGTTAAACCAAACAAACTGGAGAAAATTGATGAGCACCTCATTCACACTCAACCGCCTTGCATCTCGTTTAAAAACAGAGACAGCCAGTCAACATGAATATATGCATCAATTAATGGAAAAAGCCCAAGTATTTAAAGACGTCGCACATTATGCAAAATTTACTTTGTCGCAGTATTATTTTCAAAAAAATGTCGAATATTTATTTCAACATTCCAAGGTTGCAGCCTTGATTTCTGATTTAGATATTCGTGGGCGTTCGCAAGCAGCTTACTTAGATCTACAAGACCTTCAGATTGAACCAGAGTCGTTGACCTTGGTTACTGAAACGATCGGCTTTCCTGAAGCGCTGGGTTGGATCTATGTATCAGAAGGTTCTACGATGGGTGCAGCATTCTTATTTAAACAAGCGCAACAAAGTTTGGGGTTTTCCGCAGATTTTGCTGCGAGAAATTTGGCTGCCTATCCAGAAGGGCGGGCCAAAGTCTGGAAACACTTTATTGAGGAACTTGATCAGGCTGACTTTACTCAAGATGAGCAAGATCGCATCATTTACGCTGCTCAACAAGCCTTTGATTATTTTGGCGCATTATTAAAAGACATTCATTCAACATGAAGAAAGCGTCTTCTGTCAGCAATCACACACAAGGCAAAGACTTAACGCTGTTAGCGTCTTTGCCGGTAACGCCATCTGCAAATTTACATTCATCCTCAGTGGTGCGTGTGATCTGCATCATCTCGGCAATTTTGTGTCTTGTTCTCGCTGTGGTGGGCATTTTATTGCCGGGGATCCCAACTTTTGATTTCCTCTTTTTAGCAACGATTTTTGCCTCAAAAGGTTCAGCACGCTTGCATCGTTGGTTACATCAAAATCGTTATATTGCAATGTTGCTCGCACAGTATCGTGGCGGTTTTAAACAGATTTCGCGTTCACGTAAATGGATGATGACATTGAGTATTTTATTCGGTACGACAATGTTAATGGTGTCTTCACTGCATTTGCACTTAAAACTTAGCCTGCTGGTCATTTTGCTGATTGGGTTGATCTGGATTTGGACCAGACCAGAAAAAATATAAATTTTCATGTCATGTTTTAACAATTCACTGGGTAATGATTATTGAAAATGAAAATCATTCACAAGTGTGGGCGTTCCTATGAAGTTTAAAAAACAAACTCTGGCCATGTTAATACAGTGCTTTTGCATCAGTGGTGTTTATGCACAAATTACTCCCAATGTTTCAATGGCAGCGAAAAAAGCGCCAGAAAAATATTATCAAATTTCAGAGAACCAATTGGGCTATGTGTTATCAAGTTTTGCAGCACAGTCGGGTATTGCCTTAAGTTATGATGCAAATATTTTAAAAGGGCTGAAAAGTAAAGGAATTACCGGGCATTATAGTGTAAAGCAAGGCTTCGATTATTTGCTTACAGATCACCCTTTTCGGGTAGAGCAGCAAGGTTCGACTTATGTCTTAATTGCTAAATCTGGCTCAGCTAAACCGAATACAGAGAAAAACACTGCGATTGCAAATACAAGCACTCCGTTAAATAACACTTCGCTTTTCAATAATATGGACAGTGATGTTGTTACGCTTCCTCAGATTAAAGTCAATGCTGTACAACAAAAACAAAAGGTCAATACAACACAGCTGAATCGTGAACACATTAGCCGATTTAGAGGCACGGGGAATGGTGATGTGTTTTCTGATATCGCTGGTGTACAAGTCAATAGCCTGCGTAACGAAGCGGGTGCAATAGATATTGGTATCCGTGGAGTACAAGGTGAGGGACGTGTCCCTGTAATTATTGATGGTAGCCTACAATCCAGTCATACCTTTCGAGGCTATCAAGGAGAGAGTGACCGAACTTATATCGATATGGATTTGATTAGTCAGATTGAAGTCGAAAAAGGTGCATCGCGAGCGAAATTTAGTGTGGGCGGTATTGGCGGAATCGTGAAAATGCGTACACTCAGTGCAAACGATATTTTGCTGCCTAATCGTCAATCAGGTGTCATGCTAAAAGGCAGTTTTTATAACAATAACAAAGCACCACAGACCTCAGATAATGAGCGTGAACAGATGTCTTATCTGCTTCGTAATAAACTGTCCTCGAATAATTTTCAAAATGGCGCTGGCACAATCGCTGCTGCTTATCGGAATGATGTATTCGATCTGGTCGCTGCTTATAGTAAACGCGAAGTCGGTAATTACTATGCTGGAAAACATGGCATTGATTATTATGAAGCGCGAGATATTGTTGATGTTGGACCCGGTCAAGAGGTGGTAAATACCAGTTATAAAAGTGATTCTGGCATCATCAAAGCGGGTATGAATATTACAGACGAACATCGTGTTGAAGTGAATATGCGCCGCCATATGCAAAAAGCGGGTGAGGTCATGGCTTTTTATTGGAATAGATCGCAAGTGATTGATCCCAACTCCCCACCTTGGGGATATATCGATGGTGATTATGTTCTACCCAAATATATAGAGGGTGCATATACCATGCCACAATGGTCCCTTGGAACCGCAGCGATTAATGCATTCAGTGCCAACTATACCTATAAGCCCAAGAATAATCAGTGGTTTGATTTAGAGTTAGGGGTTTGGCATACCAATGCCAAATATCGCCAGCACAATGGCATGCTTGGCATAGCCAATTCTCATTATGGCGACCAATACTGGGGAAGTTTTCAGGACTATCGTAGTGGGATTAATTTAGAAAACACCAGTAAAATTGATGCTTTAACCTTGAATTATGGTCTGACATATGACGAGCAACGGATGAAGCCACAAAATCTTATTGATACTGAAATCGCACGTGATGGATTACGTCAAGAGTCCTCTCTATTTCTCAATGGCGATTATATCTTTAAAGATTTTACCCTGAGTTTAGGCAGTAAATGGCATAAGGCAAAAGTTAAGGATTATGGAGACCAGTATGTTGCAATGAGACCAGTCGCCAATTCCGATTTAAATGACAAAGGCTATGCGCTTCGAGATTATGACGGAAAGATCGACTGGATGGCGCAGCTGAATTATCAGTTGCTGAATGGTATTGATGTCTATGCAAAACTCTCCAATATGTACCGCAGTCCAAGTTTGTTTGAATCGACGGTTTCCAAACAAACCTTTAGTTATGATCCAGATCTGCCGATTAAATCAGAGAATTCTCGTCTTGTTGAGTTTGGTTTCATTGGGCACAACGATAACGTTTTCACTGAAGCAGATCAGTTAAAATTCAATATCAATTATTTCCGTAATCAAACCCAAAATTTCCTTACCCAAGGGGTCCAACGTAAAGATATTGTTAATGAGATTACGCCTGATTTTATTTTGCCTTATACCACCTCATATACTTTCCTAAATTATGAGCAAGTTGTATTGAAAGGTTTAGAGTTTAATCTTGCTTATCAGCATCCGAGTTTCTTTGTGAACATGAATGGAACTTTATATCAAGCACCGAAAGTATGCCCAGCGACGAAAGATGATTGTAATGAGGTCGGAGATTCTTGGAGTCTGATTTCAACACGCTTGCCACCACGTAAACTTTTTAATATTAGTTTAGGAAAGAGTTTGTTTGAAAATAAACTTAATGTGGGGGTACGTGCCAGATATCATTCTGAAAAGAAAAATCCTAAAGGTTGGTTACAGGGTACAGGGGTGAGTGGGCGTGCGGTGACTGAAATTTCTTCGGAAACCTTAGTTGATATTTTTGCGAGCTATAAACTGAATCCAAATCTAAATCTCTCGTTTAATGTTGATAACTTAACCAATCGTTATAACTTTGATCCTGGTACAGTGATCGGTATGCCGATTCCCGGCCGTACCATCAAAGCAGGGTTCGAAATGAGATTCTAGAATCATAAAACAATCAAATCGGCAAAACCCGACTGTAAAAATATGAGTGAACAAAGTAGTGAAAAATCAGTCGCTTTAAATCAGTAGCTCTAAATCAGTGGTTAGAATCACGCATTAAAAAATTGATAAAGTTCTATAGATATAGAACTTTATCATCAAAAAAATATATTCAAGCGATCTGATCATACACAGAAGCTTAGACAGCAGCATGCTGGTTGTTCAGCCCACTCAACGTCATGATTTTTGCGCCTGTTGGTCAATCTGTTGTAACTCTTGTAAACGGCTAGAGTGAAGGTCTTGATTGTGTTGACGAGCCAACAGACTGTAAATGGTAGGTAAGACAAAAAGCGTAAAGAAGGTCCCGATCAACATACCGCAGACAATCACAAGCCCTAAGCCAAAACGACTATGTGCACCAGCGCCTGTGGCAAAAAGGAGTGGAATCAGCCCAAACACCATTGCCGCTGTGGTCATCAGAATTGGACGTAAACGAATTTGAGCAGCTTTTAGAATAGCCGCTCGCCGATCTAAACCTTCATGAACTTGCAATTCATTGGCAAACTCAACCATTAAAATACCATGCTTACTAATCAGTCCAATCAGTGTGACTAAACCAATCTGAGTGTAGATATTGACTGTGGCAAGTCCAAAAGCCAAGGGGATTAATGCGCCACAGATCGACAGCGGAACCGTAATTAAAATAATAAATGGATCCATTAGGCTTTCATATTGAGCGGCTAAAACCAGATAAATCACAATCAGCGCGGCTAAAAATGCAAACATCAAAGCGTTACCTTCCTGTACATACTGACGTGCATCGGCTTGCCAGTCATAACTAAATCCAGTCGGTAACTCAGATGCAGCCTGTTCCAGAAAACTTAAAGCTTGACCTAAGGAAACCCCAGCGGCGGGGATTGCCTGAAAAGTTGCAGCATTTTGTTGATTAAATTGAGTGAGTTTATTGGGTTCTACCTGTTCACTTAGACTGACCACAGTCGATAAGGGAATCAGTGTGCCTTGGTCGGTACGAATAAACTGTCGTGTCAGTGCTTGAGCTGTCAAACGTTGTGTATTGATGCTTTGAGGAATCACATCATAGGCACGACCTTGCATACTAAAACGATTGATATAATTCTCACCAACCAATGTCGCCAAGGCTTCACCGATATCTTGCATACGAATACCCAGACTATTGGCTTTGGCCCGATCAACCTCGATTCGAATCACGGGGTTATTAAAGTCAAGATCACTGTCGACCACCACAAAAAGGCCACTTTCACGGGCTTTTTGCTTGATGTTCTGCATCGCCTGATAAATGGTTGAATAGTCTTGTGCACTACGCAACACCATTTGTAAGGGTAATCCAACTGTTGAACCGGGAAGCGCAGGATTTTGGAATACAAAAATACTGCTGCCTTCTACATCACCGACTTTGGCTTGAAGTTGCTGTTGAATTTCATCCGCAGAATGCACTCGCTCAGACCATGTCGAAAGGGTTGTTCCACCAAAACTTGATGCAGGCCCATCTGTACCATTAATAATCCACGTGGTACTGGTTTCGGGGAAAGTCCAGAAGATTTCATCAAGTTTTTGATTAAAGTGCTCAGCATAGTTGAGATTGGCATGTTGTGGCGCTTTGATGGCTGCCAATACACTGGCTTGATCTTCATTGGGCGCCAATTCTTTTTGAGGGAGTTGGTAAAGCAATGGAAGGCTAATAAAAATAGCGATCGCAAAAACCACTGTGATCCAACGATGATGTAAGGAAAAATTGAGCAATGTACTGTAAAGCTGAGTCAAATGTTCAAAGAACCATTCGGCTGCTTTTGCCATTTTACCTTCTTGCTGTTTGGATTGAAGTAGAAATGAACTCATAACAGGAGATAGGGTTAAGGCAATAATCCCTGAAACTAAAACTGCGCCCGCTAAAGTAAAAGCAAATTCTTTAAATAAGGAACCAGTTAATCCACCCATTAAACCAATCGGAGCATACACTGCGGCCAGTGTAATGGTCATTGCAATTACAGGGCCTGCGACTTCTCGTGCCCCGATCAAAGCTGCTGCAACTGGGGATGCACCTTCTTCAATATGCCGATGGACATTTTCAACCACCACGATTGCATCATCTACAACCAAGCCGATGGCGAGTACCATGGCTAAAAGCGTGAGTAAATTGATGCTAAAGCCACATAACAGCATTAAACCCAAGGCACCTAACATTGACAGTGGAATTGTCACTACAGGGATCAAGACACTACGTAAAGAACCTAAACACAGATAGATCACCGTAATAACAATAATCAGCGCTTCGATAAAAGTATGTAAAACTTCATCAATAGAGGCATCAATAAAACGGGCTGTTTCATAGGCAAGATTGACTGTAACCCCCGGCGGTAAGGTTTTTTGGATCTCAGGCAATTTATCTTTAATTCCCTGTACGATCACCAGGGGATTACCTGTAGGCGTCGCTTGTAGACCGACAAAAATTGCAGGTTTACCATCCATAGAGGCACTTGTTTCTGTCGAAGCAGCGCCAAGTTCAACTGTTGCCACATCTTGTAGACGAATTAGATTTTGAGCATCATTGCGTATCACCAGATTTTTAAAGTCCTGAATACTGGTGAGATCTGTGGAAACATTGACATTTGAAACCACCAATTCACCTTTGACCTGACCCGGTGCGGCTTGATAGTTATTTTGACGGATCGCATTGGCGACATCGGCGGCAGTTACACCACGACTGGCCAAACGATCGGCATCCAACCAAATCCGCATAGCCAAACGCTGACTGCCATAGGTCTGTACCTTAGCAACGCCATCAATTGTAGACAGCATGGGCTCTACCACCCTAGACAAATAATCGGTTAATTCAGCCAAGGACAGTTGTTCGCTGGAAAATCCAATATAGGCGACATCGGTAGATTCACCTGAAGAACGTTCAATGACTGGATCAAATGCCTGTTCTGGTAGTTTGTAACGGACTTGATTAACCTTTGCCATCACCTCTGTTAATGCTTGGGTCGAGTCACGATTTAATTGCATACGTAACGTTACAGCACTGCGACCCTGTGTACAGTAGAAGAACTGAGATAGTCGATGCCCTCTACCGAAGATACTGCTTGAGCAATGGGTTGGGTGACAAAACCTTGCATAAGTTCAGCAGATGCACCAGGATATTCTGTATTGATACTAATCGTTGAGGTTTCAAGTAAAGGATACTGTCGGATAGGCAGTTTATTCAGGGAAAACAAGCCCGCCAGCAAGATCAAGGTGCTGACGACCAAGGCCAATACAGGGCGTTTTACAAAAAGGTCAGTAAATTTCATTCGCTTATCTCCCTAGACTTTGGGCTTGATCGAGGAAGATTGGGGATGCTCAAGTGTATTTACGCTCGGCTCAACTTGCATACCATCACTTAATTTAAGTTGCCCTGATACAACAACTTGATCACCTGCTTTGAGCCCAGATTTGACTACAACTTTGGCTTGATGGCGCTCACCGAGCACTACAGCCACACGTTGCACAATAAGCTTGTTCTGGTCTTGTTTTGCAAGGAAGACAGTATTGCCATAAGCTGTATAGGTAATTGCAGTTTCAGGAACCACCAAGCTTGGAAGTTCAGATTCTTGGATGTCTAATTTGGCATACATGCCCGGTTTTAACTGTTGATCATGGTTATTTAAAATTGCTTGCCCCTGCACAGTTCGCGATGTTGTGATCAGCGGTTCGATTGCACTTACCACAGCTGTAAAGGACTTTGCAGGAAATGCATCAATTTTGAGTTGTACAGATTGTCCGATTTTTAACCTCGATGCCAATTGTTCATCCAATGTGAAATTGGCAAGAATTTGTCGAAAGTCGACCAGATTAGCAATACCAGTGCCTGCCTCTAAATATTGCCCTTGATGTACTTGGCGTATTCCCATGACACCAGAAAAGGGTGCGCGAATCGTTTTCTGTTTTATGCTGGCTTGTAGCTGTTGGATTTCTGCACGCGTCATATCTCGATCAGCCAGTGCGGTATCCATTTCTGCCCGTGAAATTGCATGACTATCAATCAGAAGTTTGCTGCGGTGATAGGCCATTTCGGCTTGTTTCAATTTGGCTTGCAAGCGACCTAATTGAGCTTGTTCAACATCGGTATTGAGTTGAATCAGTATTTGACCTTGTTGAACAGCTTGTCCAGATTGGAAATAAATCTGTTTGATCATACCTGTTGTTTCTGTTGACACTTTGACTTGTCGGATTGCTTCCAACTCACCAATACTGGAAAGCACTTGTGGAATATTTTGTTCGACCACTGTACTCAAGGCCACTTTGACTGGAGGGTAAGCGCCAGATTGATGCGTTTCACTTGAACGAGAATTTAAATAAAAATAGATTGCGACACCCACGAGAATTAAAGTGATCGCGATTAGAAAAAGCCATTTGTTGTTTTTCATGCGACAACTCCAAGGTTGCGGAGTTGTTGTCGAAAATGACTGGCAATGGTCAGCGCTAAAAGACCGCCAATCACTGAAATATGTTCAAGTGCAAAGTAAAAGGCAATATTGGCCTGTATACCAGACATGTTCCAAAAGTGATGCACAATCACGATTGTCAGTGCTAAAAATACAGAAAGAATCAGTGTGCCAAACCACATATGCCGCTCAAATAAAATACAATAGGCGCCCACAAGTAGAATCAACGCAGAAGTATAATTAAATAACCACGCCGGCTCTAGACCAGCCGCCTGCATTTCCAAAAATCCTGTTTCAACAGCAAGAATTTTACTAAGTCCTGAACTTAGAAATAGAAGCGCAAGACAACATCTGCTGATGGCCCACAGCCATTGGCTTTCTAAACTTAATTTAATGAAATATGGCATGAGAATATTTCCTGAAGAAATAAGACTGGATGATTAAAACCTTTAAAATTAATAGCTTGTTGTTATTCATAACAGCTGTGGCAAGCAGTCTAAAACCTCAAGTTATATTTAGGTCAATGGGCTTTGATCAGAAAATTTGTGGAGAGATAAGATTTTTACAATGGCTTAAATTTGCGATAGCATTTTTTGTATTTTGAGTTGTAATGATGAAAAGCCATGGCAGCTAAGATCAATTGACAAATGTACTTTGCTGAATTATAAAACCTCAAGTAATGTTGAGAAATATCAAAATGCAGGCAGAAGAAAAAATTGATTTTAATCGAATGATGACGGTAGGAGAGGTGGCTAAACGGAGTGGTGTAGCCGTTTCAACCTTGCATTTTTATGAGTCAAAAGGGCTAATTAAAAGTATTAGAACAAATGGAAATCAGCGTCGTTTTCCATCAATTGTCTTACGTTATATTGGAATTATTAAGGTTGCACAAAAAGTCGGAATTTCTCTGGAGGAAATTAAAAATGCATTAAGTGTTTATCCTATGGGAAGCAAATTAACCGCAGAACAATGGTCAGTGTTATCATCGCATTGGCGTAAGGATTTAGATGAGCGTATTCAAAAACTAACACGTTTAAGAGATGAAATGGATTGGTGTATCGGTTGTGGTTGTTTATCTCTAAAACAATGTCCTTTACGTAATCCAGAAGATGTATTGAGACACCAAGGATCCGGTCCCCGTATTTTAGAGCGTGAATAAGAATCCAATATTAATATTTTATGTGATTGATATTTTAGCTTTTTATCTTGAGCTGTTGATCACTTATGTTTGGTGAAAAAACTGTAAGCACACTTTCAAGCTTTTAATCAGTACAAATGACCATTATCAATAATGATATTCAATTAAAACGGGCATATTCAAAACCTAGTCAGTGTTGTGTAAATAACCAGTAATAAATAGACAGGTCTGTATAGACAGTCCACCTAACTTTTTAGTAGAATACATCACAATTTAAAATTAAATAATAATGCATGTCTAACAATATTTACGCTGCTTTGGAGCAGCTTGGCTTATCAGCACAAAAACGTGCGATCCACGTACAATTTTCTAATTCGGCGTTGAGCCAACAGGTGTTCCTACAACGTATCGATGGAACACATCAAATCAATGAGGCTGTTCGGCTCCAACTCATCTGTCTTGCGACGTCAGCAACAATCCCTTTAAAAAGCTTTATTGGAACTCAAGCTGCAATCGATATTGTCACAGATAAATCCGAATTAACCCGTATTTCAGGGATTGTGACCCAAGCCGATATTGGCGCATCTGATGGTTCTCTTACCATCTATCGTTTGACTGTAGAAGACCCAACAGCACTTTGGAAACACCGTAGAAACTCTCGAGTATTTATGAATAAGTCGGTTGTGGATGTGATCCAGACTGTGTTCCAAGAATGGGTGCAACGCAGCCCACTGTTTGCTTCAAGTCTGACATTGGACAAGAGTGGACTGAGCAAAGACTATGATGTACGCCCATTTATTATGCAGGCATCTGAAAGTGATTTTGACTTCCTGACCCGTTTGATGAGAAGTGAAGGGATTAACTGGCTGATCGATGAAGCACAACTTAAAGTGTCGAGTTCAACAGAACAAATCCAAGCACAAAAGCTTCGTTTAATTGATGATAATTCGCAATTTAGTGCCTTAGAACGCCGCAATATTCGCTTCCATAGAAGCAGCGCCGTAGAAAAAACTGATTCAATTACCAATTTTATTGGTCAGCGTTCCATTCAACCGACTTCAGTGTATATCCAACGTTGGCAAGCTGATGTATTGGATATCGATGAAGGCGCTGGCAGTGTCCAAAGTAAACATAGCCATAGTGAAAATTATGACAATGCCAGTCTAGCTTTAGAACAAGCATGGCACTTTAGCCCTGCATGGATACAAGACCTTAATGGCGAAGATGGTGCAACGCCATCGAGCAACAGTCAGATTGAAAAGTTTAATCAAAACCTCAGTAACTACTACGATTCACAAGCCAAACAATTTACAGCAACGTCAACAGTGCGCGATGCACATGTTGGTTATTGGTTTGAACTGAATGAACACCCTGAGATAGATCAACACTCAGGTGCAGACAAAGAATTTTTAATCACGGCTAAAAGCTTTTATAACCAAAATAACTTACCTAAAGATCTCACCGATCAAGTCACAGCTTTAGTCCAACAAAGCAATTGGCAAACAAGTCAAATCACCAGCAACACGAGTGATGAACGTCAAGCCAGCAATTTAACCATTCAACGTCGTAATATCAGCACGGTTCCAGCCTATAACCCATTACAACACCGACCGGTTGCATCACCACAACGGGCCAAAGTGGTGGGGCCAAGTGGAGAAGAAATCCATGTCGATGAATGGGGGCGTATTAAAGTTCGCTTCCTGTTTAGCCGTAATGAAGACAATACCCATGATGGCGGTGCGGGTTCCAATGACAATGACACAGATTCAGCGTGGGTCGATGTCCTGACCCCATGGGCAGGTGAAGGCTATGGTGCGCGATTCTTACCGAGAATCGGTGAGATTGTTGTGATTGATTTCTTTGATGGCAACATTGACCGTCCATTTGTGGTTGGGCGCATCCATGAAGCGCAACGCCATCCAAGCAAGTTTGATGACAAAGGTAAACTGCCTGACACCAAGAAGCTTGCAGGAATAAAAAGTCGAGAGTATCAAGGCAGTGGTTACAATCAACTGAGGTTTGACGATACTACTGGCCAAATCAGTAGCCAGTTACAGAGTAGTCATGCCGCCAGCCAACTCAACTTGGGCAAACTGAGTCATCCTAAAGACAAAGCGGAAAGTGATGATCGTGGAGAAGGCTTTGAACTTCGTACTGACCAATGGGGAGCAGTACGTGCAGGGCAAGGTTTACTACTTTCGACTTATAAACAAGACCAAGCCAAAGGTGATCACCTTGATTCAGAGCTTGCCAAAAAGCAACTTGAAGGTAGTCAGACCAACAGTAAAGCCTTAAGCGATATTGCCAAGAACCAAAAGACGGATGAAATTGAATCAATTGAGCAACTAAAAGAATTTACAGAACAGCTTGAGCAAAAAATTGCAAAATTCAATAAAGCCTTGCTTTTATTAAGCTCACAAGATGGGATTGCCTTAAGTACCCCTGAAGATATTCATATCTCCGCAGATTCGCAGATCAATCAAATTGCAGGCGATAGCATCAACTTGAGTACGCAAAAGAATTTGATTGCACACGCGCAAAACAAACTCAGTTTATTTGCTGCTCAAGGTGGCATTAAAGCTATTGCAGCGCAAAGTAAAGTCGAGATTCAAGCACAGTCCGATGCTTTAGATGTATTTGCCAAGCTGGGTATTAACATTTCATCTACTGATGACAAAGTTGTGATTAGTAGTCCTAAAGAGGTTGTGATTACAGGTGGTTCATCGCAAATTGCACTGAATAATTCAGGAATTTTCCCAAAAACAGGTGGGAAGTTTGAGGTGAATGCTGGACAGCATGTGTTTCAGGGCGGGGCAAGTGTTAGTGCTAAATCTAATCTACCACCACCACCGAAACGTGCTTCAGGTATTTTGGAGTTATTACATGATTATTCGCATGGTGAATTTGTTAAAGGGGCTGGTTATACAGTCACAGACACTTTGGGCAAAGTTGTCAATGGGAAGTTGGATGATAAAGGTTTTGCGCGTGTTTCAGGTTTAGCGACTGGTTCAGTCAAAGTTTTATTTGAGCCTGATCCTCGTGATCCATGGGATGAATCGAGTGATTTTAAACGTAAAGTAGATTGGCCAAATAAAAATGATGAAGAAGGGAATATTGGTATTCAATCTGGTACTAAAGGTTTAACGGATACTTTGAAAAATGGTTTTAAGCAATTGAGCCAGCTTGCGAGTAATGTTAAATCGGTACAACAAAAAATTGAATCTGTTAAAAAGTTGAAAGACCAAGGTGCGAAAGCTTTATTACCAATGGTGATGCAACAGGTGGCAGGCTCAAGTGAGATTACAAATTTAAGTCAGTCGTTTGGTAGTAGCACAGGTTTTGTAGCATCGGATCAGCAAAGTAATCCATTAAGAACATTAACACAGTCTTCTCAGCCGAATATAAGCAACAACATTACATCTAATATTCAATCACCATTTAAAACATTTTTATAATTAGAGAAGAACATGGCACAAAGTACTCCTGAAGTTGTCGCACCCTTAAATACATTAACAATTGCTGATGTCCAAAATTCTAAAGCAAAGATCGATAAATGGTTAAAAGCTAAAACAAATAATAATGTTACTTTGGATCGAGTTGAAACGGTGGCAAGAAATATACCATTTTTAGGGAGTATATTTGCTGCTGTTGATGTGGTCTCTGATGTGATGCAAATTTATGATAAGGGATTTAGCAACGCTGATATTATAGATTGGGCAAATTTAGGAATTGATGCAATTGCAATTATCCCAGGTCCAGCAACAGCGACTGCCCGCACAATGGCGCGTCCTGCATTATTTTTAGTTAGAGAAGAAATAAGACGAATTACCAAAAATGGTGTAAAAAAATTCACTAAAGAGCAACTTGGTCCCGCGATTAGCGCAACTATTGTTAGTGTTATAGCTGAGCATTTAAGCTCGGCATTGGCGGGCGATGTCGAAAAGTTTGCGACTGAAGCTCAGAAGAGATTAAATTCAACACTGACTGACACGGGTGCATGGGTTGAAAAGAGTGCAACAACAATCAATACAGGAATACGTGAAATTGTTGAGAAAGGGACAATTGCAAAACCTGATGCCAATTATAAAAGAGCAGAAGAACAAAGAGCTGCCATTATTCCTCGCTTAATGAATGGCGAGATTCTAAGAGCAGGAAAAAATATAGTTTACACTGTTGAGAATACTTGGAAAGGAGATGCAAAGAGTGGTGCTAATTTACTGACCAAAGGTGCAATGTGGGTAATTAAAAATGAAGATAAAGCTGCTGTTTTAAAACTCGGTAGCAATATTAATCAACTCGGAATAACAGCAAACACAAAAATAAAAAGTTTAGGGGGTGCTGAAACAGCTTTCACCATCGGATGGCTGTTATCTGTTTTACTATTGGCAGTAAAAAAACATAAAAAAGATGCCGCTAAAGCAGCACAAATCAAAGCACAACAAACAGCTGAAGCTAAAAAACAACATAATGATGCTCGATTAGAAAAATCAACGTCTCAAGCCCCAGCAAATAAAAATGCCAGCCAATGTAAAAATTGTATGGGGAGTACGAGTGGTGCAATTACCTTTGCCATGGGGACGGAATTCTTCTCCCATTTTGATGCTCAAATTGGCGGTATGATTCAAGACAGTATCAATCGTACCTATGCGTCAAATTTGTATCAGATGGATGACTCCATTTTTGGCGCACGTTGGATTACACCTTTCACCACTAAAATTTCACGTAAATTCAAATACGATCCTAAAAACAAAGAGCAAAAAGACTACCAAAAAGGCTTGGAATATATCGGTTTGGATGGACGACCAATTGATCTGCCTCAGTTAAAGAAAGGTCAAAGTATTTATGATCCAGTCGAACAGCATACTTATACGGTACTGTCAGATCAATTACATCTCATCGCTTATGGTGATGATGAAAAGCGATTCTATGAAAAATATGGTGAAGACTATCGCCTGTCTTATATAGAACGTAAACATGGATTTAAAGTTGCACTACGCTATGACCATGTCAATGCAGAGAAGAAATCTATTCTTTCGGACATTCTATTCAAACAGGACGACCGTGAACTGGCACATCTCGCTCTACAGCTCACTCCACAAGGCTTAGTTTCTGATATTTGGACAGTCAAAAAAGGTCAGTTAGATCGTGTATTAGCCAGCTACGATTATGATGAGCACGGTGACTTAATCAAAGCCACCAACGAATTTGCTGCATCCTACCATTACCAATATAAGCACCACCTTATCACTCGATATACTGATTTGACCCAACGCGGTATGAATCTGAAATGGGATGGTATTTTACCGACATCTAAAGCCATTGAAGAATGGGCAGACAATGCCAGTCGTGCTGCAAAAATTGACTGGGATCAAAACATTCGTAAAACCTATGTGATGGATGTTGAAGGTAATACCACTGAACATTTTTACGATATCGATGGCTATACCTATCGTATTGTCTATCCCGATAATTTTCAGGAATGGTTCTTTAGAGACAATGCCAAAAACATCACTTTGCATATCGCTAAAGATGGCTCAAAAACCTCTTATACTTACGATGAGCGTGGTAATGTCTTAACCAATACCCAAGACAATGGTGCAACCAGTTATTTTGAATATGATGACAAAGATAATCTGATTGGGATGGTTGATGCAGAACAAGGTCGTTGGTTTAAGCAATACGATAGTTCAGGCAATCTGATCAAAGAGATTGATCCACTGAAACATGAAACTGCTTATGCTTACAATGGCATGGGTTTAGTGACTTCAATCACCGATGCCAAAGGTGGCTCTAAAGCCCTGAAATACGATGATCAAGGTAACTTACTTAGCTATACCGATTGTTCAGGCAAAGAAACAAAATGGCAATACGATGAACGTGGCCGTGTTAAAAATATTGAAAATGCTCTAAAACAAAAAGTTGAATATTTCTATACTGAGCTGACCACTGAAAAAAGAGAACCAATCATCAAAGGCTTACCTTTAAATGCCTTTGGTCAACTGGAAAAAATCCAACATGCTGATGGCGCAGTAGAACACTTTGTTCATGATGCTGAAGGACGCTTACTGGTTCATATTGATCCAAAACAACATCAAACACGCTATGAATACGACGAAGCAGGTTTAATCCTGTCACGTACCGATGCACTCAACCATAAACTGAAATACAAGTGGGATCGCCTTGGACGTTTGACCCGATTGATTAATGAGAACGGTGCAAGTTACCAATTCTTCTACGATCTTGGTGGACGCTTAATCAAAGAAATTGACTTTGATGATAAAGAAACCATTTACCACTACGATGAAGGCACAGGACAGCTTGCGACCAGTATCGAAGTTGCTTCAGCACATGGGCAAGACCTCAAAGACCGTGCTGCCCCGAAAGATCGAATTCAACAATTCATCTTTGACAGTATGGGGCGTTTGGAACAACGTACCGCAGGCTATGGTCACTACGGCTTAGAACTTGAAGCCAAACAGACTGAAGAATTTGCCTACGATTACATGGGGCGTATTTTGCATGCCAAGAATGCAGAGACTAACCTACAATGGTTCTACGATGCTGCGGGCAATGTGATCAAAGAACACCAACAGGATTACAAGAGTAACAAAACAGCAGTATGGAAACACAGCTACGATGAAATCAATGATCGAATCAAAACCATACGTCCTGATGGACAAAACATTGATTGGCTAACTTATGGTACAGGGCATGTACAAAGCCTGATTGTCAATGGACAAGACCTTGTCAGTTTTGAACGAGATGACCTACACCGTGAAATTGTACGTCACTACGCCAATGGCATCAGCCAAGAACAACAGTTCGACCTTGCTGGACGCTTACACAGCCAAATCATGCTGAATGAACATGACAATGGCTACCAAAACCAATACTCAGCGCAAAATCAAGCAAAACAGAACAATGCCTTACAGCAAACTAGTCAATTGGTACAACGACTGTATCAATACGACAAAACAGGTGAATTGACTGCCATCAAAGATTCTCGTCGTGGCAACATTGCCTACAAATACGATCCTGTAGGACGCTTACTTGAAGCAAGCAGTAAATTGGGTAAAGAAACCTTTAAATTTGACCCTGCCAGTAACATCATAGATCGCTACAATGATGACAAAGCCCAACATCAAGATCAAAACTATGTACAACGAGCAGAAGAAAAAGGCTATGGCTACAATCGTCTAGTCAATAACGTGGTCAAAGAATACCTAGACCAACAATACCAATATGATGCATACGGACAATTGGTTCGACAAAAATCAACGCAAGGTGATTTAAATCTTGAGTGGGATGTTTATGGTCGAATGATCAAAAGCCGTAACAGCCAATACACAGCAGAATATCGCTATGACGCTTTAGGACGAAGAATACAAAAACGTAGTAAGCACCACCATACAGGTGATGAGCACAACATCATCTATGGATGGGATGGTGACACATTGGCTTATGAGTCAACAGAACAAGCCACTAAACACTATATCTACGAAAAAGATAGTTTTGTGCCGATGCTGCAAGCCGTCTATCAAAGCCCTATAGAACTACACCAAACACCTCATTGGTCAGACAAGCCGTATAGTGTACATCGTGACCCATTGTGGAAAACTACCAAACAAAGCAAAGGCTTTGATGATGTATGGTTCTATCATTGTGACCACTTAGGTACGCCACAGGAAATGACAGACCACTCAGGGGCAATCATTTGGAAAGCACAATATAAGGATTGGGGTGAATGTCAAACAGAGAAAGCGAAGTCTAATTTCTTTGAAAATTCAGAAATCATCAGCAATAATATTCGTTTCCAAGGTCAGTATTTCGATTTAGAGACGGGTTTACACTATAACCGGTATCGTTATTACTCGCCCTATGTGGGACGGTTTGTAAGTAAAGATCCAATTGGGTTGTTGGGGGGAAGTAATAATTATGCTTATACCCCAAGTCCTACAGAATGGGTTGATCCACTAGGATTAAGCTGTCAAAAAATACCAAAAGGCTTTAAAAGCTTTGGTCAATTAAAGCAGTTTGGACAAGCGATGCAGGCAGGGTTTTCTAAATTAGGATTTAAAGGTGCGACGATGTATATGCAAGGAAGTGCACATAGTGGTAGAAGTTTTGAGACGGGTAAAGCTTTTGATGATGGAAGAGTAAGTGATTTTGACATAGCTGTGATTCAACCAGAATTATTTGAAAAAGCAAAAAAAATGGGTTTAGCAAAAGGTAATCGTACATTACCTATTGAGATAAACTCAGTCGAAGCAAATAAATTAGGTATTAATGGTGTACTTCAAAAGATGTCAAAACTCGCGGGAGGACGGGATGTAAATGTTATGATATTTGATAGTCCAGAAAGTGCCAAAGCTAAAGCGGAAGGTACAAGAATTCCAGCAAACTGTATGTAAGGTGTAAAATGAAAAAGAGTTTTTTTTTAGCATATACGACAAACTTAAACCCAATTGATTTAGTTCGAATTTTTGAAAAAAAATTTGATATTTCTTTTATTGAACATAGCAGCGATTATTTGGGAAATTATTACTCTTATGAGGGATTATTTTGTGATAATTTTAAAATATTGCAAAATAAGTTACCTGATGGTGATTTGCAAATAAATGACGGTGGAATAGAAACTATTTTGAAATTGGGTTTTTTTAATGGAAAAAATAAAGAAAAACAAAGTAAGTATGAATTTATGAAAAAACAATTAGCGAGTTTGGATAATATAAATTTACATTCATTTGATATTTTTGAAGAGGAATGAAGGCACTAATACGATAAGAGACCATGTGAAAGGAACATAAATGAAGACTTGGGATCAAGTAGTAGAAAGTGCAGCTGAATTTATATCTTTTTTGGAAAAAGGTAATTTTTATAATACTAAGTTTAGTACTGAAAAAGATTACAAGATTATTTTTGATGCTAATTTAGGGATAGATTATGCGACTAATGATAGTTTTGATGATTTTGATGAATGGGAAACTGTGACTGATCCCCCCGATATTTTTCTAGAAAGCTTTGAATGGAACGATCGGATTAAATATAAATTAAAACAAAAAAATTATTTTGGATTTGAAAATCAAGACTTTAACGGAGCTAAAGAAAAATGGATAACGGGTGAAGCTTGTCTGATAGTAGAGTTAATGTAATGTATATAGATATAGGTATAATATTTCAATGTTATGCAAATGACTATTTTCCTACAATCTGGAAAGAAATTTTAGAAATATATTTAAATGGTGGTTTTCCGTGTGGATGGGATGGTCATCTACCTGAAGGGAAAATTGTAGTTTTTTCTAATCAATAAAATTTAAAATCAGATAAGTTATTTCAAATTATACAAAGCTCAATGATAGCTTCATTGAGCTTATTTTTATTTTAATGATTCATATAACGTACGCCAAAATTTGCTATCGAAAACCACCAAGCAAAGCAAAGGCTTCGATGATTTATTGTTTTACCACTGTGACCACTTAGGTACACCACAAGAAATGAGTGATCAGTCTGGTGCTGTCATTTGGAAGGCGGAGTATAAGGCGTGGGCTGAATGTAAGACTGAAAAAGTAAAATCAAGTTTCTTTGAAAATTCTGAAATTATTTCAAATAATATTCGTTTTCAAGGTCAATATTTTGATCAAGAGACAGGGTTGCATTATAACCGTTATCGTTATTACTCGCCTTATGTAGGGAGGTTTGTTAGTAAAGATCCAGTGGGTTTATTTGGTGGTGTTAATTTTTATCAGTACGCACATAACCCTCTAGAATGGGTTGACCCTCTAGGTTTGAAACAAAGAAGTTTAGATGAAATAAAAGTAGATAGACGACATAGGGAAAATTCTAAATCAGGAGTGTATTTAAAACATACGCAAGCAAAATGTAAAGACACTGCTATAAAATATTCTAGCTATGGGAAACCAGCTCAATATTGGAGTGATAGTTTAGGGTGTAGTGCGACAACACCACAAGTTACTGCTTTCAGAAATAGAATTGAGAAAGAAGGTTTATCAAAAGGTATAGAACATGAAAATGATGGTAAAGGATCACATTATTATATTTATGATGCGGGGAGAGTGATTGGTTACAACGAAGGAAAACCAACACAGTATATGCGCATTGAGGTTTCTTCAAGTACTAATGAGTTTCATGGACATCCGATATCTGAAGCACGTTATAATGGCTATTATCGTAAAAGGATTAAATAAGTATGAGTTATGAAGCTTTTTTAAATGAAAATTTTTTGCTTCCATTAAAAGTGACTAGAAATTGGATGATTGTAAAAAATTATCTATATAACGTAGATTTACAATGGTTAAATTCGTTAAATGAAGATGAAAGGTTTGATGTAATAGATGCCTATTTTTATACAAACATTTTTTATGCATCAAATTCAATTGAATTAAAATCAATAACATATAGGTTAATATTGGACGTGTATATTATTCCTATAATTGAGAATGATATATATGTGAATTTTCAATATGAGCTTACAGTAAATTTAATTAATTTAAATAAAAAAAGTGAAAGTTTAGATTTTGTTGAGTTTGAATTAAAAAAAATAAGTGATTTATTGAAATTGATTGATAAAACTATGTCTTATGTATCCTTAGACTTAATTAATAACATTGAAAGTAATGATTTTAAAATTGGTCTAGTTCTAGAGAATATTGTTAATTCACTAAACCTAGGAAGAAAGATAATAAGGGGTCAGTAATGGCTTTGTTTACACAAACCTATTATTAAAGGCATCTTTAGCAATAAATTGATATTAAATTTAGATCAAAACCATATTTAAAAGGGATGAGATGTGAAAGTTTCGGTTTTAGAATATTTAAAAACCATGAACTTGATGATTTAAGCCCAAAAGCGATATACAAAAGAAATTATCAAATGAAGTATAGAAGATTAACATTTACATTAAATTCTAAATTTTATATCAAAGAGAATGTAAGTTTATTTGATAAAGCATTTCAAATTAAGCTAGAAGAAACAGATAAATTTGAAGAAAAATTAGGATTTATTGCGCAAAATGAATTTTTTTCATTGGCATTCATGGAATCGAGAGTTTGGCGTGCTAAATGATGAGTCTGAGTCTGCAGAAGATTATACCAAACACCTGATTGGACAGATAAACCGTATAATATTTACCGTGATCCGATATGGAAAACCACCAAGAAAAGCAAAGGCTTTGATGATGTATGGTTCTACCATTGTGACCATTTGGGTACACCACAGGAAATGACAGACCACTCAGGTTTGATCATTTGGAAACCGCAATACAAGGTGTGGGGTGAGTGCAAAGCTGAAAAGGCTAATTCCAATTTCTTTGAAAACTCAGAAATTATTTCAAACAATATCCGTTTCCAAGGTGCATGAGCAAAGACAGAGCATTGCTCTGTCTGAAGCGCAAGGATCAAGAAATAGGGCTTCACTATACCGTTATCGTTATTACTCGCCTTATGTGGGACGGTTTGTAAGTAAAGATCCAATTGGATTGTTTGGTGGATTGAATAAATATCAATATGCACCAAATTCTACACAATGGGTTGATGTCCTTGGTTTAAATAAGTATTTCATTGGCAGTATGGACCAAATGTCTTTTAAAGCTTCTGCGTTAAAATCATTAGTGCCACACTCTAAAGAATGGATGGAAACTTATAACAATTCCAAGTTAATTTTCATTTTGTTCAATCCATTGAACCAAATCATAAATTTTTTCAGCGACTTCAACTCCTTTATTTTCAGATAAAGAATATTCTACATGTGGCGGAATAACTGGATATTCCTTACGAATCACAAAACCATCATTTTCCAAATCACGTAAAGTTTGAGTCAACATTTTTTCACTGATGCCATCAATTCTACGTCTTAACTCACTAAAACGGTGAGTCCCTCTTCTTAAACAGAACATGACCAAAACGCCCCAACGATTGGTTAAATGCATAAGCTTAACCCGAGAGGGGCAATTCTTTGACAACACATTTGCGGCTAAACAAGATTCATCAGTATTCATAAACTTTCCACGACTAAAAAACACTTACTTTTTAGTAAGTACTTACAAAAAGTAAGTTTATTATTTACTATAACAAATATCAGCAAAACTGTGTGGCTTTTCACATATTTTGAATCATATATTTATAGATGAGAGTTAATTTATGGCTTCTCCAATTCTACACTGGATTATCGACCCGATCTGCGGCTGGAGTTATGGTGCACTGCCTTTAATTAATGCAGTCGAAGAAAAATTTCCAAATCTACAACGTCTACATTTTGGTGGACTTTATAGTGAAGATCATCAACCACAAATGACAGCAGCAATGCGAACACAGATCATTCACTATGATGAACAAATCCATCAACTCACAGGTGTTGATTTTGGTGATGAATATAAAAATGGTTTGCTTAAAGACAGCACACTGATCATGAACTCTATCCCTGCAACTCATGCTTTACTGAGTATTCAGCAGGGGTTAGGGCATAGCGCGATGATATCGTTATTAAATTTAATACAACAGGGCTACTATCAAAAAGGGCTAAATGTCACACAATATAGTGTGCTGGCGCAATTTGCTGTCGAGTTAGGACTGAATAATGACCAATGGTCAAAATATTTAGATGCGATCGATCAAGATCAACAAGATGAATATATTCAGCATGCACGCCAATTATTATCCCATGTTCGAGGACAAGGTTTTCCAACATTGGTGTATGAAAATCAACATGGTGAAATGGGCAAAATACCGCTTCATGGTTTTTATAATAAATCAGAGGATTTTGTACGTTTTTTAGATCAACAACTACTTAAATCTTAATTTAATTCTAAAGAGAGCCAACAATATGAAATTATTCTTAAAAACACTTCTTGCAAGTTCAGTGATGTTGAGTGCTTCTGCATTTGCAGCAGAGTTAAGTTATAAAGTTTATAACCCACAAGCACAAGGCATTTTTCCAGTTACATCTACACTTATTTCGGGTGAAAAAGATGCAGTGCTGGTCGATGCGCAATTCAGTGTTAACGATGCAAAGAACTTGGTTAAAATCATTCAAGACAGCGGTAAAAACCTTAAATATATTGTGATTACAGCGGGTGATCCAGATTTTTATTTTGGTTTAGAGCCACTGGTACAAGCGTTTCCAGATGCAAAAGTGATTGCAACCCCAGAAGTTGTTAAACATATTGAAGCAACCAAAGAAGGCAAGTTTGCTTATTGGGGACCTATCTTAAAAAATGGTGCGCCATCTCAAGTGATTGTACCGAGTGCCAGTGAAGATAAAACCATTGTGCTAGAAGGTGAAAAAATTGAGATCAAATCACCGGGTAAATACGCATCTTATCTTTGGGTTCCAAGCAATCGTACAATTCTAGGTGGTGTAGGGTTATCTTCAGGGATTCATCTGTGGACAGCAGATGCACAAACTGAAAAAGAACGTAACGAGTGGCGAAAAACGCTAAAACAAATGAATCGTTTAAATCCACGTGCAGTGATTCCTGGACATTATATTGGTGATATTCCAACAGGAACTCAAGCAATCGACTTTACTTATCAATACCTTGTGGATGTTGATCAAGTTTTAAAAGATCATAAAGATTCAGCATCAGTGATTGCTGCTTTAAAAGAAAAATACCCGAACTTGGCCGAAGAAAGTTCTTTGGAGTTAAGCTCTAAAGTGTTGACGGGTGAGATGGAATGGAAATAATTTAACGATGACCTGTTGTTTTAAATTCATGAACTTCGTCATTGTTTGTAAACTAGAATAATGGGTTAAGCTAATCAGGTGAAACTTAATCTAAGATCACGGTTAAGTTTCATCTTCAAAGCCATTGATTTTTTCTAAGCGGAATTTTGAGTTTCAAAGCTAATACACAATCGACATTTAAAAAATCTCTTACAGTATTCAATTTCATCTCCACGTTGTATTTCTGTATCGAAGGTGAGTATTGATCGTAGAAAACATAAAACTTTCTTAAAATATAATTAATTAAAAATCATATACTTGCTGTTAATAAGAGCAGGGTTTATTGGCAGCGATAGCCTGATAAAAATTGAATTCAGCTTATGTTTTAAAATTGTAGAAATAGGGGTTTTCCCTCATTCAAAAATCTTTTTAGGGCAGAATATACTGTGCATGTTGAATATATCCTCTATAAGAACGCTTGGAGTAAAAAATGACTGAACTAAGTAAAATACCTACACCAGATACTGCTGAAGATAATGCATTTTTTCCATCCCCTTATTCTTTAAGCCAGTACACCGCATCGAAAACAGATTATGACGGTACGACTTATCCCAACCCATATCGTGGCGACAAAAAAATTCTGATGATTGCAACGGATGAGCGCTATATCCTGATGCAGAACGGCAAATTCTTTTCTACAGGAAATCATCCAGTTGAAATGTTACTTCCGGTATTTCATTTAGACAATGCAGGCTTTGAGTTTGATATTGCAACGCTCTCAGGCAACCCTGCCAAGTTGGAAATGTGGGCAATGCCGAATGAAGATAAGGTGGTTTTAGATACCTATGCAAAGTATGCTGAAAAACTTAAAAACCCGTTAAAGCTTGATGATATTTTGGACGAGATCATTGCTGGAAACTCACCATATGCAGGGGTTTTCATTCCCGGTGGTCATGGTGTGCTCGCGAAAATTCCTGAAAGTAAAAGTGTAAAAAAAGTTTTAGAATGGGCGATAAACAACGATAAATATGTGATTACACTGTGTCATGGACCCGCAGCTTTACTTGCCGCAGCCGTCGATGAAAAACCAGAAAACTATATATTTAAAGATTATGAAATTTGTGTATTTCCTGACTTTTTAGATAAAGGCGCAAATATTGAAATTGGTTATATGCCTGGGCCATTACAATGGTTGGTGGGTGAAAACCTCGATAAATTAGGCGTTAAAATCCTAAATAAAGGTATCACAGGGCAAGTTCATAAAGACCGAAAACTTCTGACTGGAGACAGTCCTTTGGCATCGCATAATTTAGGTAAGTTAGCTGCTGAAACCTTATTGGCTGATCCTGAATTGGTATAAGCCTCAATCAAGACGTTGTTTCTATTTAGACGCAATTTTTTATCTCAATATTGGAGATCTAGAGGCGATCTGCTGCTGATCTCCAATATTTTAATTTTAAGCGTTCAGTTTAGTGAGAAGACGGCTTTATGAGACTTGCAAGCAATCAACTGGCCGATTTATTGTTTCAGACTGTTCATCAATTGAGACAAGCATGTGACCTCGAAAGTCTATTTAAAATTCTGGTGGGATTTGCTGCTCAGCTAAATTTTGATCGGATTATTGTATGCAGTGTTTCACCTCAAAACCAACATGAATGGATTGATGAAGTTTTCTTTGTGCATGGTAACTGGGTTGATCGCAGCAATATCGAAGAGCGTGAAGTTTATTTACGCCGCTGCCCAATCACCAAGCATATTTTTGAATACGATGAAGCCTTTTTTTGGGCAAAGAGCTTGCATAAAAAAACTGCAAAAGAAACCTATCGGATTATCAAAAGCCCTCTGCATCTTGGTGAGGTCAATGGAATACAAGTGCCCGTATTTGGTCGAACAGGTTTAGAGGGTGCAATTTCATTTGCGGGTGAAATTTCGGATATGGGTACTGATTTTAAATTCACAGTACAGATGGTTTGTAATATTGCCTTTGGTGAAATTTTACATAAACAAAAGCATAGAATTGCGCATAGAAAAATACTGACCAAACGTGAAAAAGAAGTTTTAAAATGGGCAGCAGTGGGTCAAAAGCATTTCGAGATTGCCGACATTTTAAAAATTTCAGAGAGAACTGTTGAAAATCATTTACGCAGTATAAGAAAGCGCTTAGGAGTAAAATCTACTGCTCAAGCAATTGCTTCTGCCATCATAAGCAGAGAAATTGAATTATAAAGCAGCCCGATGTTTGCGACGTTTAAACATTCAGGTTTAGCCAAAAGCGCAGCGATTCTTTTAAGAAACATAGCGTGAGCATTGAGATTTTAAGCCCCCCCAAAAAAAGAAAAGAAATAATAATGATCGCCAAATAAAAACCAGAAGGACTTTTTATTTGGCGTGTATGTGTAGAAAATTTGGTTAGTCTTCACTATACCCAAATTGAAGTAATTAGATTTATCGATGCTTAAAAATAAATAAATTTTGAAATTTTATCAGCATACTCAACCACATTTTGAGAAATCTCACCTCTAAATAAATCTTCTGTATAAGTGCTCAATGGGCAGCTTACAGATAATACGGCAGCGATTTCTTGAGTTGCCTGACTATAAATCGGTGCAGCACTGGCAGCCATATCGGTATTAAAGTGCCCCCAACTGATCATAAAATCCTGACTGCGGACATAGTTTAAACGTTCTAATAAACTCGCCAAATCGCGTGGTGTACGATCAGAATAGATTTTCCAATCGGTAAAATGTTCATAGCGCTTAACCACTTCAGCCTCGGAAAGGCGAGATAAAATTAATTGTCCAATTACGGTGGCATGGGCATGCCAACGTGTACCAATATGCACATTACTGGTAAATGAACCAATAGATTGGGCATTGCTGATAAAGACAATATCGGTGCCTTCTAAAATCGAAAGATGCACAGCGATTTTAATTTTATCGCGTAATTCACGCATGATGGGGCTAGCCAGATCAGTCAGCGATGATTTGGATAAGCTGTTAAAACCAAGTTCCATCACGTTGCTGTTCAGCGCATAAGTCTTTTGCGACATTTTTCTTAAATAACCACAAAACTCTAAAGTGTGGATTAAACGAAAAGCACTCGAACGGTTTACATCTAATTTTTCTGCGATTTCAGAAATGGTCATTTCCTGATGCTGTTGATCAAATAATTTTAAAATGGCTAAGCCACGCACCAAACCCGGTACTAAATAACGTTCATCATTATTGGGTTCAGCATTTTGCTCCAAGAGAGCATCATTTATTAAGTTCATTGCCAAGTTGCCCTATGTTTATTTTGCAATTCCTGCACATGGAATACCACTATAGTAATCATCAATTTTTCTAATCTCAATGTTTATATATAAAACATTTTTTTGATTAAGAAACATCTAAAAATATAACTTTTTATTAATCAATTGAAAAATATAAAAATATAGTATTTGACAAGCAAAATGATCAAAGCTTATGCTATTCATCATGTTTTAAATGCTAAATTAAGTTTTATATATAAAACAAATAAGGATGCAAAAATGAGTTGGATCTCAGTTTGTCAGCAAGATGACATTACCGAAGACGAGCCGAAAGCCATAGAAGTCGAGGGTAAGAAAATTGGTGTTTTTTTTATCGATGACAATTATTTTGCGATCGAGAATGTTTGCCCACATGCCTTTGCGTTACTAACAGAAGGTTTTATTGAAGATCAAACCGTGGAATGCCCATTACATGAGGCAATTTTTGATATTCAAACAGGTGAGCTAAAGAGTGGACCGGGATGTCGTGATTTGTGTACTTATCCCGTACGTGTTGAAGGGCAGGACGTTCAAATTCAACTATAAGTCTTATTTATAAGGATGGAATCTCATGAAAACATTTAATGAGAAGCTAGCGAACTGGATTCATGCCACGCCAGCGACCGAAGCAGGGATCAACAATATTCAAATACCGGGACAGCCAGAACTTCTGGTTTGGCAAACACGCTATAAAGTGCCAACAGTCTATGAGCAGGATTTTGTTCAACATTTAATTCAAGCCTTTTCTTCAGGCGTAACAGAACTTACTGATTTGGTTCAATCTTTAAATCAACAAGGTTTTCGTTGCGAGTCTGGTGAACTTTGGACTTCTGAAACATTTTCTGAAGAAATGCAACGTTTAGGTTATTGATTCAAGGAAGAACAGTGATGAATGCAGCAGTAACAGTGACTCCGAGTGTTGAGGAGTATTTAGATTTAGGTTTACGTGATCAATGGCATCCGGTACTGGCAAGTTGGGAAGTCGCAGCCAATCCTGTGGGTATTACCCGTTTAGGTGAAAATATCGTGGTTTGGCGTGATGACCAAGGTCAGGTGCATGCTTTAGAAGACCGTTGTCCGCACCGTGGTGCGCGTCTTTCTTTAGGTTGGAACTTAGGTAATCGCGTGGCATGTTGGTATCACGGCGTTGAAGTTCGCCATGATGGCAAGGTTGAAGATGTACCCGCAGTACATGAATGCCCAATGAAAGGCACAACCTGTGTGAAAAGCTACCCAGTGATTGAGCAACATGGTGCAATTTTCCTGTGGTTTGGCATTGATCCAAATGAAGTCGCTCAGCCGCTTGATTTTCCTGAGCAATTGGCGAGTGGGGAGTGGAGTTCATTCCTATGCCAAGCGGATTGGAAGGTCAATCATCAATATGCGATTGATAACGTGATGGACCCAATGCATGGCACCTATTTGCATTGTACCTCGCACTCAATGGCGGACGGTGAACGTACTGCAGAAATGAAACACCGCTCAACTGAAAATGGTTTTGTCTTCGAAAAAGAAGGGCAAACAGGGGTTAATTTTGACTGGGTTGAGTATGCCAATACCGGTGCAAGTTGGTTGCGTCTTTCGATTCCTTATCGTAAAGATTTTGGTCCAGGCGGTGAGTTTTGGATTGTGGGTTATGCCACACCGATTGATGCTCAAAATACCCGTGTTTTCTTCTGGCGTTGTCGTAAAGTCAGTGGCTGGCAACGTAATGTCTGGCGTTTTCTTTATCGCAATCATTTAGAAAAACTGCATTGGGATGTCTTGGAACAAGATCGAATTATTTTAGAAAATCTTGCGCCAAATGCACGTCAACATGAATTCCTCTATCAACATGATGTCGGTTTATCGCGCTTACGCCGTTTAATGAAAAAAGAAGCGGAAAAGCAGTTAAAGAAAATTGCGAGCTTGAATAGCTCAAACCGTATTGAAATGCAGGAACAAGTTCATGGTTAATGTCGCATTGTTGCAGGGCAAGAAAGTCTTTGTTACAGGCGCAGCAAGAGGCTTGGGACGAGACTTTGCACAGGCCATTGCCGAAGCCGGTGCTCAAGTGGTCATGGCGGATATCTTGACAGATCTTGTGCAACAAGAAGCAGCAGTATTGCAGGCACAGGGCTTACAAGTAACTGCGGTCACGATTGACTTGGCTGATGCTGATTCGATTCAACAGGCTGTTCAGCAAGCAGTTGAACATTTAGCTGGAATAGATGGTTTGGTGAATTGCGCTGCACTTGCGACCAATGTGGGTGGTAAAAGCTTGATGGATTATGACGCCGATCTATGGGACCGGGTAATGAACATCAATGTCAAAGGGACGTGGTTGGTCACCAAAGCATGTGTGCCATATCTCAAGCAGTCCGATGCAGGTAAGGTAATTAATGTGGCATCGGATACGGCTTTATGGAGCGCACCTAACTTAATGGCCTATGTTGCAAGTAAAGGTGCTTTGCTGGCAATGACCCGTTCGATGGCCAGAGAGTTAGGGCCATTTAATATTTGTATCAATACGCTTTCTCCAGGATTGACGCTGGTTGAAGCAACAGAATATGTACCGCAAGATCGTCATGATTTATATGTAAATGGTCGTGCGATTCAACGTCAGCAGTTACCACAGGATCTGAACGGAACAGCACTTTATTTACTTTCGGATTTGTCCTCATTTGTGACTGGACAGAATATTCCCGTAAATGGTGGTTTTGTCTTTAATTAAGGAATTGTTTCATGATTACAGGGATTGAGATTTTAAAGTTTGGCGTTGAGGATCGGGCTGCTTCAAATAAATTTTTGGCAGATTTTGGTTTAAAGCCAAGCCAATCAGATATTGAGGGTACGGATCTTTATCAAACCCAGAACGGCAGTAAAATTTATTTATTTGATTGTGATGATCCGCGTCTACCACAGGCCATCGAGTCAGGCTCAACTTTACGTGAAGTGACTTGGGGCTTGGATGATGCAGCACAGGATTTGGCTGATTTAGCGACTCGCCTGAAAGATGTAGATGGTTATCAAGCCACGGCTGACATGCTGCAATGCTTAGACCCAAATGGGATGACCATTCGCTTTCAAGCCAGCTTTACCCAAGAGCTACCTGCGTTAAAAACAGAAGGGATTAATCAATACGGCAGTATCACTCGTGTCAATGCAGCCAGTCCAGTGTATGAAAAAGGGCAACCTGTTGCGATTGGACATGTCGTGTTCTTTACCCCAGATTTAGAAAAAACAGAATCGTTCTATATCGAAAAGCTCGGTTTCTTCTTATCGGATGCTTATCGTAATCGTGGTGCTTTTTTACGTTGTCGTGGCAAAGGCTATCACCATGATTTGTTTTTGCTTTCGGTACCCAATAAACCTGCTGGACTCAATCATGTGGCCTTTGTGGTGCGTGATATTCATGAAGTGATTGGCGGTGGCTTAAACATGAACCGTTCTGAATGGTCTACTTTTATTGGTCCAGGTCGTCATCCAATTTCTTCGGCTTACTTCTGGTATGTCAACTCACCTTTGGGTGGTGCATTTGAATACTACACCAATGATGATTATTTGACGGAAGAATGGCAACCACGTGTTGAAGAACATTGTTTAGAACTCTTTACTGAGTGGGCGGTTGAAGGTGGTTTAGATGACCACACTCGTCGCCAAGTCAAACCTGTATAAGCAGTTGGAACAGGAAGATTAAGCTATGCAAAGAATTGTCATTGTTGGCGCAGGACAAGCTGCGGGTTGGGCAGTAAGCACACTCCGTCAACATGGATTTCTAGGTGAAATTCATGTGGTATCCAATGAGGAACGGGTATTTTACGAACGCCCACCCCTGTCAAAACAAGTCCTCTCCAAAGAAGCTAGTTATGATAGTTTGCATCTGTTCTCTGCTGAACAGATGCAAGATTTTAACATTGAGTGGCACAAACCCGCTGTGGCAACACAAGTGGATCGCCAACAAAAACATGTGGTTTTAGAAAGCGGTCAAGTTTTGCCTTATGACAAATTATTGATTGCAACAGGAAGCCGAGCACGTGTACCAGTCAATACATGGCAATTTATTCCCAATGTGGTGACTTTACGTAATGTACAAGACTGCGAACGTTTAGCCGAAATCTTACAACATACGCAAAAGTTAGCAGTAATTGGTGGTGGTTGGATCGGCTTAGAAATTGCAGCAACGGCACGGAAACAAGGCAAACAAGTGCATGTTTTTGAATACGGTGATCGACTTTGTGCACGTAGCGTTAGCCCTGATGTATCTGAATTTTTGCAAAATATGCATCAACAACAAGGTACTCAGATCCATTTAAATAGTAAAAATGTGCATTTGATTGAAGCAGGTCAACAGCAAGTTGAAGTGGTGAATCATCCAAATGCCAGTGAACTGTTTGATTGTGTAGTGGTGGGTGCGGGTGCAGATATTGCCAAAGAGCTGGGTGTGAGTGCGGGTTTAGACGTTAAAGATGGCATTGTCGTCAATGGTTTTGGACAAACTTCAGACCAAGACATTTATGCCGCAGGTGATGTGGCGATACATCCAAGTTTGGGCTATTGCATTCAGTCTTGGGCCAATGCGCAAAATCAAGCCATTGCCACGGCAAAGTCAATGTTAGGTATGGATACGGAATATCTGGATATTCCTTGGTTATGGTCAGACCAGTATCACTACAATATTCAGATTTTAGGGACTTACCAACCTGAAAAAACCAAGCAGATTGTGCTACGTCAAAATGCAGCTGATCAGTGCAGTTATCTTTATCTGGATGAGCAAAACTGTTTGATCAATATGATTGCGATCAATGACTCAAAACTGGTCAAACTGGCAAAGCGCTGGATGCAATCCAATACCGTGTTAGACCCCCAATTATTAGCAGACCCTGAATTTAATGTCATGAAATTAAAACCATAAACATTAAATCCGGTTCATGACTCAATCGAAGGAATGAAATATGAGTAATGAAGAAAAAAGTGGATTGAAGCATTGGGTTCCTGCTTTTGTCCTGATGATCTGTGTCGTTCTGGCATTTTTCGACAAAATTAGTATCGCAGTCTTATTTGCGGACCCGCACTTTCAGGGTGCGATGGGGATTGCCCAAGACAAAGCAAAACTTGGATGGTTAATGACCAGCTTTTTATTGGCTTATGGTTTTTCCTCTGTGTTTTTAAGCTTCTTAGGCGATATTTTTAGTCCTAAAAAAATGCTGTTTTGGAGCGTCTTATCGTGGGGAATACTCATGTTCTGTATGGGTTTTACCACCAACTATACAGGGATGTTGATTCTCCGCGTTCTGCTTGGATTAGCTGAAGGCCCATTATTTGCCTTGGCTTATACCATCGTGAAACAAACTTATACAGATCGTCAGCAAGCACGTGCTTCCACCATGTTTTTGTTGGGTACACCGATCGGTGCCTTCTTGGGTTTTCCAATTACCGCGGCTGTTCTCGCAAAGCATGATTGGCATACCACCTTCTTTGTGATGGCCGGTTTAACTGTAATTGCACTAATTGCGATTGTGTTTGGCTTACGTAATTTACAACTCAAGAAAACCATTGAGCTGGAATCGACCAGTAAACGTGTCAATTTTAAAGGGCATATCCATAACACCAAAGTGCTACTACAGAACGGTTCTTTTTGGTTGGTGTGTATTTTCAATATTGCACTGATGACTTATCTGTGGGGATTAAACAGTTGGGTTCCATCCTACCTGATTCAAGACAAGGGCTTTAACCTTAAAGAGTTTGGTATTTATTCAAGCTTCCCATTTATAGCCATGTTGATTGGTGAAGTGATTGGTGCATTTCTTTCTGACAAGTTAGGTCGTCGTGCCATTCAGGTATTCAGTGGCTTACTGGTGGCTGGCATCTTTATGTATGTCATGGTCATTATGACAGATCCAATTTTAGTGATTGTTGCAATGTCTCTTAGCGCAATGGCTTGGGGCTTTGGTGTCGCAGCAATATTTGCACTACTTGCTCGTGTGACCACCGCTGATGTGGGCGCGACTGCGGGTGGGATTTTTAATGGATTGGGTAATTTTGCCAGTGCAATTGCACCCGTTCTGATCGGTTACATCGTGATGCAAACCCACAGTTTTAATTTAGGAATTACCTTCTTAGCAGCAGTTGCTGTGATTGGATCGTTCTTCTTGGTTCCTTTACTAAAACGTTATTAATTCAAGATATCTAGGAGTTAAAACATGACTACTCAACAATTCGAATCATGGTCACAGCCTGAAGGTACAAGCTTACAAGATTGGTTAAATACCCGTATCGCACGTTTTGAAACACGTAAATATGATTTTGATGCCTTGAAGTTCCAAGCGGACTATGACCCAAAATATCGCCGTGCCCAAATGCGTTATATGGGTACGGGTGCAACAGGTGTAGTCAATGATGGCAACACCGTTCCAGCAGAAAACTTCACTTTTTCAACCATGGTTTTACCTCCGCAGTGCGAAGGGCCTTTGCATATTCATCATGATGTTGAGGAAGTGTTTTTTATGTTGCGTGGTGAGATTGACCTGTTTATCGAACATAACGGTGAGAAATTTCAAACCAAACTTAAAGAGCGAGACCTGATTTCAATTCCACCTGGAATTTACCGTGGCTTGTTTAATCCGGGTCAGGAAGATGCCTTGATGTGTGTGATGTTAGGTGCGGGTAAACCGACTATTCCGAACTATCCACCAGAACATCCATTGTCGCAAATCAAACGTTGATTGAATCGACAAAGCCCAGCTTTACAGCAAAGGAATTCAGCGATGACATTGCTTGATCGATTAGCCAAATATCCAGTCAAAACCATTGTAGTGGATGGTCAAGTACACGCCTATCGTGAGGCAGGTCAAGGCCAGCCGTTGATTTTGCTACATGGAATTAGTTCGGGTTCTGCTTCATGGATCAACCAACTTGATGTACTAAATCAGTCTTTTCGTGTGATTGCTTGGGATGCACCAGGTTATGGCTTATCAGAAGGTTTAAATACAGCGCAACCGAATGCAGAAGATTATGCACAACGTTTGTTGGGTTTAATCGATGCTTTGGCAATTCCGCAAGCCATTCTGGTTGGTCATTCCCTTGGGGCTTTACAGGCCAGTGCTTTTGCTCATCTTTATCCTGAACGTGTACAGACTTTGCTGATTGCCAATGTGGCACAAGGTTATCAACGTTCAGATGAGGAAAGCAAAACACAGGTTTATCAAAAACGACCAATGCTGTTGAAAAGCTTAGGTCATGCAGGCATGGCGGCAAGTCGTGGACCGCATTTAATATTTAAACAAGATGCTCAAGCTTTGGCTTTGGTCACAGCGGTGATGCAGGATTTGACCCTAGACGGTTTTACCCATGCATCGTATTTGTTGGCCTATGACGAAATTAGAAATTATTTAACAGATATTCGTGTTCCTTGCGTCGTGATTGCAGGCGATCAGGACCAAATTACACCTGCACAAGGTATCCAAGACCTTGCCGCAGAAATGCAATTGAGCCGATGTCATCTGATTACAGATGCAGGTCATCTGAGTTATGTCGATCAACCACAACAGTTTAACGACATTATTTTATCGGCACGTTAAGACTCAAACGAGAGAAAAATATGAGCTTCCAAGTTGAAGGAAAAGTAGCAGTAGTAACAGGTGGCTCGTCAGGCATTGGTTTGGCTGCTGTCGAAATTTTAGTTGCAGAAGGTGCCAAAGTGGCATGGTGTGGTCGGGATGAACAGCGTCTAGCAGAATCAAAAAATTATATTTTGGAAAAGTATCCGCAAGCCCATATTTTTACTCAAGCCTGCAATGTTTTAGACAAACAAGATGTAAAACGCTTTGCACAACAGGTCAATCAAAATTTAGGCAATGTCGACATGTTGATCAATAACGCAGGTCAAGGGCGTGTATCCAATTTTGAAGACACCCAAGATGAAGATTGGATGAAAGAAATTGAATTGAAGTATTTCAGTGTCTTGCATCCTGTTCGTGCATTTTTAGATGATTTAAAAAACTCGGCATGTGGATCAATCACCAATGTCAATTCCCTACTGGCCTTGCAACCTGAACCACACATGATCGCGACTTCATCGGCACGCGCCGCTTTGCTGAATTTAACCCACTCCTTAGCGCATGAATTTAGCCAATATGGGATTCGGGTGAATTCAATTTTATTGGGCATGGTGGAGTCAGCACAGTGGAAACGCCGTTTTGAAACACGTTCAGATAGCCAAGCGTCATGGGAACAGTGGACAGGCAATATTGCAAAAAACCGTGGTATTCCAATGCAACGTCTAGGTAAACCTGAAGAACCAGCACACGCTTTGGTGTTCTTGGCTTCACCATTGGCATCCTATACCACGGGTGCAGCCTTGGATGTCTCCGGTGGATTTAACAAACATTTATAAGGTGTGCCCATGAAACAGTTGATGATGATTGGTTTCGGTGCAATGGCAGCAGAAGTGTATGCACATATGCCACAAGATTTACAGCTTAAATGGATTGTGGTGCCTGCACGCAGTGTTGAAAAAGTACAGGCACAAGTATCCGCTCAGGTACAGGTGATTAGTTCGATTGATCAATGCCTTGGCACGCCTGATTATGTGATTGAAGTGGCAGGCCAAGCGGCGGTAAAAGAACATGCCCAAAAGGTGTTAGCCAAAGGTTGGACCATTGGTCTGATTTCAGTGGGAACCTTAGCCGATAGCGAATTTTTCTCTCAACTGAAACAGACTGCGGAACAACACGATGCCCATCTACATCTTTTAGCGGGTGCGATTGCGGGGATCGATGGTATCTCTGCGGCAAAAGAAGGTGGTTTGGAAAAGGTCACCTATAAAGGCTGTAAAAGCCCGAAGAGTTGGCGTGGCAGTTATGCTGAACAATTGGTTGATCTCGATCAGGTCAGTGAAGCTATGGTTTTTTTTCGTGGTACAGCCAGAGAAGCAGCACTGAAGTTTCCAGCCAATGCCAATGTTGCAGCAACCATTGCACTCGCAGGTTTAGGCATGGATGAAACCATGGTTGAGCTTACGGTTGATCCAAAAACCAATAAAAACAAGCACACCATTGTGGCAGAAGGCGTGTTTGGTGAAATGACCATTGAATTGGTGGGTGTGCCTTTGGCAAGTAATCCCAAAACCTCAACTTTGGCTGCGCTTAGCGTGATTCGTGCATGTCGCAATAGCGTTGAAGCAATTCAGATTTAAAAGGATTTGATCATGGTAAAGGAAATTTATATCGCAGGTGAATGGCGATTAGGTAAAGGCAATACGATTCAAAGTCTGTTTCCAGCAGATCAATCTGTAAATGCTGAAATTTCTACAGCGAGTTTAGATGATGTCAATGAAGCAATTGAAAAAGCAGATTTGGCATGGCGACAAGCAGGCTGGCGCAATAGCATGCCACATGAACGTGCGCGTATTTTGTATAAAGTGGCAGAGATTATTGAAGCGCGTGTAGATGAGCTTGCAAAATTACAAACCCGTGATAATGGTAAGCCACTGGCTGAAACACGTGGTTTAGTGATGAGTGCTGCCGCGACAGCACGCTATGTTGCCGCAGCATGTGAAACGCTGAATGATGAACTCACCACACAACGTGCGGCTGACTTTATGACCATGAGTGTGCATGAACCTGTCGGTGTGGTGGCCGCGATTACACCGTGGAATTCACCGATTGCCAGTGAAGTTCAAAAACTTGCCCCTGCGATTGCTGCTGGAAATGCGGTGATCCTTAAACCGGCAGAGGCAACGTCTTTAATTGCCTTGGAACTCGCCAAAATCTTTGAACAAGCAGGACTGCCAAAAGGCTTACTCAGTGTTTTAGTGGGGCGTGGTTCTGTAATTGGTGATGCCATCGTAAAGCATCCTTTGGTCCGCAAAATTTCATTTACTGGCGGAACCACTACAGGGCGTCATTTGGCTCATCTTGCCGCAGATAAATTGATTACCACCTCATTAGAGCTTGGTGGAAAATCCCCTACGATTGTTATGCCTGATGCAGATATTGAATTGGCTGCTAAAGGTGTGGCTTATGGGATCTTTAGTTCCGCAGGACAAGCCTGTATTGCAGGTTCACGACTCTTCGTGCATCACGGTATTTACGATCAGTTCCTTAAGCGTTTGGTTGAAATTACCAAAGCTTTACGAGTGGGACATCCAGAAACAGCGGGTGTACATTTGGGCTCTTTAATTAATCCAAAGCATTTGGCTTCTGTCGATGCCTATGTGCAATTGGCCAAGCAAGAAGGTGGTCAAGTTATAGTGGGTGGTCAAGCGCTGACGGATGGTGATTTGGCGAAAGGAAGTTATTACTTACCGACCATCATCACGGGCTTAAATAATACTGCACAAACCTGTCAAGAAGAGATTTTTGGTCCGGTCTTGGTGGTGATGAAGTATCACGATGAAGCTGATTTAATCACCCAAGCCAACGACAGTTGTTTTGGGCTTGCAGCAGGAATCTGGACTGAAAATTACCGTAAAGCTTGGCAAATTGCGCGGGCTTTGGAAGTCGGTACAGTCTGGATTAATACCTATAAAAAATTCTCTATTTCGGCACCGTTTGGTGGCTTTAAAGAAAGTGGTATCGGGCGTGAAAAAGGGCGTTTAGGTATTTTGTCTTATATGCAGCAAAAAAGTATTTATATGGGATTAAGCGAACAGCCAAATCCTTGGTGTGAATAATAAATTCATGGAATGAAAAAGTTTTTGAGGAATAAACAATGACAGAACGTGTAAATGTAGGCGAAGCAATCGCGCGTGTTTTAGAAGCACACCAAGTGGAAAGTATCTATGGGGTGATTTCAATTCATAACCTACCAATTGCAGATGCCGTAGGGCGTCGTGAAAAAATTCGTTTTGTGGCAGCGCGTGGCGAAGCAGGTGCAGTCACCATGGCAGATGGTCACTCACGCTTTAAAGGTTTAGGGGTTGCTTTGACCAGTACCGGTGCAGGGGCAGGCAATGCAGTAGGCTCATTGATTGAAGCGATGAATGCTGGGAGTCCTGTGTTGCATTTAACTGGGCAAGTTGAACGTGAATATCTTGATCGTGATGCCAGCTTTATCCATGAAACCAAAGATCAACTGACCTTCTTACGTGCTTCAAGCAAAGCTGCATTTCGTATTACTAGCCCAGACAATGCAGTGGGTGTAATTCGTGAAGCAATTCGTGTTGCAACCACAGTACCGATGGGGCCTGTAAGCGTTGAGCTCCCGATTGATGTGCAAGCTGCAGAAATTGACTTGCCATTGAATTTAGGTCCTGTCAAAGCGCTTGAATTACCGCAGGCTGAGCAAGTTGAAATTGATTTAATTGTTGAAGAAGTTAAAAAAGCCAAACGCCCCATCTTCTGGATTGGTGGTGGCACGTTAAATAGTGTTGATGAAGTGAAAGCTATTGCAGATCTTGGGATTCCTGTTGTTTCTTCGACCCATGCCCGTGGTGTGTTAGCGGATGAGCATCCACGCAGTTTAGGTGCATTCCATAACTCAGCAGGGGTTGAGCAACTGTTAAAACAGGCTGACTTATTGGTGGTAGTGGGCTCGCGTTTACGCAGCAATGAAACCAAAACCTATTCGGTGCAGTTCCCTGATAATCTGATTCAGATTGATGCCAATCCAGTGGCGCAGCAACGTAATTATAAAGTTCGTAACTTCATTTGTGCTGATGCCAAAGATGTATTACAACGTGTGCTCACAGGGCTAAGTGGTATCTCAAAAGTTGATGCAGATTATGATGCAGCGGTTGTTGCAGCAAAACAGTCCGCTATTGAGGCACTGCGTACTCAGCTGGATCAATATGCACTGATCTGTGATCACTTACGTGCGGCACTGCCACAAGACGGTATCTTTGTACGTGACATTACCATGTCAGGCAGTACTTGGGGCAGCCGACTATTTCCAGTACAAGCACCGAATCAAAATATTCACTCACTTGCTGGGGCAATTGGTCTTGGTTTAGCCACGGCAATTGGCGCTTCTATTGCCAATCCAGATAAAAAAGTGATTGGTCTCGTGGGCGATGGTGGTTTGATGCTCGGTATCGGTGAGATTGCCACCATGGCGCAAGAAAATACCAACATGGTGCTAATGATCATGAACGATGGTGGTTATGGCGTAATGCGTGGTATCCAAAAGAATTACTTTGGTGGGCGTCAATATTTCAACGAGTTGCATACCCCTGATTATAAAGTCTTAGGGGAAGCAATGGGAGTGAAAAGCTGGAAAGTGGGCAGTGCAGATGAGTTTAAAAGCGTGATTCAACAAGCGGTCGACTTTCAAGGGCCAAGTGTGATCGAATTGGATATGAATTCGATTGGACCACTGAACTTTGCAGGACCGCCGCAGAAAAAACTCTATTAAAACCAGTTGAACATTCGATGCTGGCATCGGATGTTCAGCAAAATCTCCGGCAAATTTTTTTTTGCTCAAAATACAATAAAAACTATGTTTTATAGGTAAAACAAAAGTCCAACAGGATCGTTGGAACACAAGGGAAGGACGCAATTATGAAAAAGACAGCTATCGCGATGCTACTTGCAGCATTGTATTTGGGTACCTCATCCAATGTTTTGGCGCAAAGCTCAGCATTAGAATGGAAAAGTGAAGATGAGACGGACTCTATAAAATTGGGTGGCGTGGTGCGATTAAACCAACGCTATGAAAATTGGGAAGGACCGAATGATGGCTTTGGCAAACTCTATTTTGATATTTTTAGAGTTGATGTCAAAGGTAAATTTGACGATGCCTATTTTAATGCAAGCTACTTGTTTCAAGACCAAGAGAAACGCTCGATCGAAAAAGCTTACGTGGGTTACAATTTAGATCAACAGAATAGTCTAGAAGCCGGCTTTGTATATAAACCTTTTGCGATTTATCCTTATCCGCAAAATGGTTGGACTTACCATATTCCATTCTTTTTGGGCTATGGCAATAACATTGCACCAGGTTTGAACTGGAATTTTCATAATCAGGACTGGGATGTAAAACTGGGCTATTACCCAGAAATGCTGGCAACCAATCTGCGCTATTCGCCGGAAAGTGCCACTTATGATGATCTTGCCGACAATGCATTTCCAAGTCAAAAAGCCTATCAAAATGAAAAGCGCCATCAATTCAATACGCGGATTGTGCGCAAGTTAGACACCAAGGTGGGTAAGCAGGAAGTCGGGGTATCTGGGGCAATTGCGCAATTGCATAATAAAACCACCGATAAAAATGGCCAATATTATGCAGTAGGGGTGCATAGCGATAACAATTACAAACGCTTTAATTTACAAAGCTCTGTGATTCATTATCAATATGATGCAAAGAACCCTGACGGGGTCAATAATGATATGACTTTAATGGGGAATAACGGATTTACCCCTGCTTATTTTATTGCCTCTGAAGCGACAGTTGCCAGTTTAAATCTTGCCTATACCTTACCTATGCAAAATATGGGCAAACTCAAAGCGATCCGTTTCTACAATGATTATAGTTATATGGATAAAAAACGTGATGATTGGTCGGATTCTCAAATGAATACCACTGGGATGATGTTTATTGCGTCACCCTTTATGGTGTGGACTGATTATACTTGGGGGAAAAATGCCAATATTATTGGCGGTGCAATGAATTCAACTGGTTTTAGCTCGACCGTTTCACCCTATAGTGACCAATGGTTGTATCGGATCAATTTAAACCTTGGATTTAGTTTTTAGAAAGCTAATTTGGGAATTGATCTGTTTGTTATGCCGATATTTGGAATGGCAATAACTGCTTTGTTGCATTTAGATTTAAACACCGCTGGATGACATTTACTCATCATTTGAGTATTTGTCAAATGAGTATCTGTCAAAGCAGCGGATCGGCTGTGTATGCAACAAAGCATGTTTATCGGATCAATTTTATAACTTCACAAGCGCATACGACGATCGTTTACGCTTGTTTTGCTAAGGCCATCAACGACTTTAATTGCTGAACTTCCAGTGGGGTGGCATGTTGTAACGGTTTTCTTGGTTCACCTACAGAAAAACCTAATTCATTTAAACCTGCTTTGACTGTTTTCGGTAGGCCGCCTTGTACAATAAAGCGCAACAAAGGCAATTGACGATAAAACAAGGCTTTGGCGTGGTCTAAATCACCATCTTTGACTGCCTGATATAACTGACTTGGTAGCTGACCGAGTAGATTTGGCGCCACAGTACACCAACCACTTGCACCTGCACAAAATGCTTCAAGCGCCAAAGGATTACAGCCATTATAAAAGGGCAACTGTCCTTGAGATAATTCATGAAATTTATGCATGCGCTGAATATCACCCGTACTGTCTTTAACCATGCAAATATTCTCAATTTCTTGAAACATTTTCACGATCAATTCTGGTGACATATCTACGCCACTGGTTGCAGGGTTGTTATAGACCATGATCGGCAGTTTGGTCGATGCGGCAATTTGCTGATAATAATCATAGATTTCTTGATCATTGAGTTTCCAGTAAGATACTGGGATCACCATAATTAGATCAGCGCCAAGCTCCTCGGCTTTTTGGGCTTTTTGAATTGCCATCGCCGTTGTGAGTTCAGAAATTCCCAACATGACCGGGACACGGTGATTAACGACTTCGATACTTTTTTGTGCGACTTGTTGCCATTCTTGCCAAGATAAATAAGCACTTTCTCCAGCACTGCCCAATGGCACAATCGCATTACATTGTTGTTCTAGCAGAGCATTTAATGTGATGGTCAGTGCATCAACATCGACAGCTTGTGTGTCTGGGTGAAATGGTGTGATTGGGTATGCAATAATGCCTTCTAATTTCATTTTCATTACTCCTCGATACAGTCCGCATGATTTTTTAAAGCTTTACGCGCATAGTAGGCAAAATTGACATTATTACGCTTGTTGGTAGAGACCCAGTCATGAGCTTCTTTTGCCAGTTCATGTGGGATAGGTTGAATTTGTCCAGCAGCCATTGCCAAAAGCTGAAGGCGGGCAGCGCGTTCAATTAAAATGGCTAAGTTGCAAGCCTCTTCAATGGTTTTACCTGTCACCAACTGACCATGATGTGACAGCAGTACAGCGCGGTTTTTACCTAAGGCTTCTGAAATAAAAATACCTTCTTCATTGCCGACTGGGACTCCCGGCCACTCTTCCACAAAAGAACAGTCTTCATATAAAGCGCAGGTATCCATTTGTGCGATTGCTAAAGGCACACGGAGCATCGACAACGCTGCAATATGTGTTGGATGGGTATGGATAATGCAATTCACTTCAGGATGTTGTTTATAAATCCATGTATGAAAGCGATTTGCAGGATTTGCCATGCCTTGTTGATCAAGTGGCTTTAGATCTTCATCAACTTCCAATAAGTTTTGCGCGGTAATTTCATCAAAGCCGAGACCAAAACGCTGGGTAATAAAGCTATTGCCTTGCGTGGTACGACAAGTGATTTGTCCCGCTAAGCCAGCATCATGGCCGTGGTCAAATAAAATACGGCAGGTTAATGCCAACTTTTGTCGATCTGTGTAGTTTGAATCTTGAATAAATTGCTGCATATTTTGCTGCGCATTTTGCATCAATTGCTGTTTATCTAGTTGTGCCGTTTGCATAAATAAAACCTCTCGCTGAGTTGATTTTCACATCGCCTAAGTACAGAATAAAAATTTTGTGGATGGATTAAAATATCCAGTTTCTAAAACTTATATGGGCCAGAGAGTTATGCGTCAGCCTTGGAAAATTCGGTTACATTTAGAAGATCGTGAAGAAAAGACCCTTTTTTTAAAGTTGGCAAATCAGATTATTCAAGAGATTTTATCTGGCAGAATTACTCAGGCAACACGCTTGCCAGGTTCACGTACACTGGCGGATGAACTCGGGATTAACCGAAAAACCGTACAATCGGTATATGAAGATTTGGAGGCACAGGGTTGGCTGGTTTCAAAAGCTAGACAAGGCACCTTTGTCTCTGAGAATTTACCGGACTTAAAAGCGCAGTCATCGCCTACACTTGATCAACCTAATTCCACACCCGTTTTACCAACTCAGGTCCTGATCAAAAATGATGGTGTGCCAGATAATCGGCTGATCCCGTATGAATTGTTTTCACGGGCTTATCGGCATGCATTGATTCAAGTAACACGTCATCAAACCATGGGATATGGAGATCCGCAGGGCAGTTTAGAACTTCGTCAAGCCTTATTAAAGATGTTGTCTATGGAGCGTTTTATACAGACCTCTATGGAAAATATTTGTGTGGTTCGTGGCAGTCAAATGGGGATTTTTCTAGCTGCGCGGGTTCTGGCTCAACATCAGCCTCAGCGTCATATTATTGTGGTAGAGCAATGGGCTTACCCACCTGCAGTGGAAACATTCCTGTCTAATCATTATCAAATTATTCGCGTGCGTTTGGATAAGCATGGTCTAGATACCGATCATTTAACTGAAATTTTGTCCAGCCATGCGGTTGCTGCGGTCTACACCACACCTCATCATCAATATCCAACGACAGTGACGATGTCTATGGATCGAAGATTAAAGCTGTTAGAGCTGTCTAAAGCCTTTGATTTTTATATTATTGAAGATGATTATGACCATGAGTTTCATTATGACAGTCGCCCCATTCCGCCGTTAATTAGCTTACCAGCTGCAGACAAAGTAATTCATATCGGCTCTTTGTCTAAAGTGTTTGCGCCCAGTTTAAGAATTGGTTATGTGGTGACCAATGTGCAAATTATTCAGGCGATGAAACAAGACATTTTGCTGATCGATAAACAGGGCAATGCGATTACTGAATTGGCAATGGCTGAACTGATGCAGCAGGGTGAAATTAAGCGGCATATCCGTAAAATGCGTAAGATTTATCAGCAACGTAGAGATTTTGCTGTGAGGGCTTTTCAGCAAACTTTTGAGGAGTGGGTTGAAATAGCGCCACCTGCAGGCGGCATGGCGTTGTGGGTAAAGTTTAAGTTACCTTTTCAACAGCAGTTTTTAATGGTTTTAAAACAATTACATATTGATTCTGAATATGATTTTGGTTCGGTATGGCATCATTCTGATTACAGTTTTTATATTCGTTTTGGTTTTGCAGCCCTGACCGAATTGGAAATCCGTCAAACTGTTGAAAAGTTGTATCAGGTTTTTGTGAGCTGATGATGCTCAATAAACTTAGAAAGTATCTTGAATCTTGTTGCACTGACTTTAGAACGGTTTAAGCAAAAACCAGAAGCATTGTGTTTCTGGTTTTTTATGGATTAATTTAAAGTCATACGATATTCAATGACCCCTGGTTTTTCAGCGATCCAGTCATAGAGTTTTTGCGCAGTTTGATTGCTTTGTTGCGTGTGCCAATACAAGCGCGCGCAGGGTTGAACAATCGCTTGCTTTTGTACATATTCAATCAGGCGCTTGCCTACATGTTGACCTCTTGCCTGTGGAGAAACATATAAGTCTTCAAGATAGCAAAAGTTGGCCTCGGCCCATGTCGAGCGATGGATCACATAATGTACAAAGCCGAGAACATGCTCACCTTGTTTAGCAACAGCACAATATATCGGTTCTTGATCATCAAAAAAACGTTGCCAAGTGGTTTGCGTAACAGTATTGGATAAAGCCACTTGGTAAAAGTCTTGATAAGCCAGCCAATACTCCACCCATTGTTTATAGTCTTGTTGTACAACAGGCACAATTTGAACCACTAAATTTTCCACAGGTATTCTCCAGTCATCGGGAAAGAAAGAGGAGAAAAGAGTTTAAGTGTGATTGTGGTATTGAAATAAGATACACTTTGAGTGTTTTTAACAGTACCAGTTTTACTTATGGCGACAGCAGCATCGGCTTATTTCCCTCATTTAATCTTGCCTAAAGGGGTGATTAAAGAGGGTTTATATAGTGTTTTACGTGATGCAATTTTAGATGGCCGACTGGCTTCTGGAACCAAACTGCCCTCTAGTCGTGTCTTGGCGGAAATGATGTCGATTTCTAGAAATTCAGTCTTGGCTGCAATGGATCGTTTACTGGATGAAGGCTATGTTGTGACCAAGCCAAGCTCTGGTACATATGTCGCTGAGCTGATTCCTGACCAATTAATTTCTATACCAGAGATAGCGACAAAATCTGCATCTGACGTCTGTCACAAGCTAAATATTAATCCGCATATCGCAAATTTATTACCTGCTTGGCAGAAACAAAATGTATCTGGGCAGGGTGAAAAAATATTTCATGTCGGCGTTGGCTGTACCGATTTATTTCCCCATTCACTTTGGGGGAAATTATTGGGACGTGCTTGGCGGCAGTCTCATCAGCAATTGGGTCAGTTTCATGATTGTCGTGGCTATTTGCCTTTACGTCAGGCTATTTGTGATTATGTTCGTTCTACGCGGGGGCTAAAATGCGATGTACAACAAATTTTGATTGTAAATGGTACCCAACAAGCGATTCATCTTGCAGCTTATGCATTATTACAACCTTTGGATCAGATCTGTTTAGATGAGCCCGGCTATGATGCCGCTTTAAATATTTTTCGGAGTTTTGGCATTCAAGTTCATCCTGTATCAAGTGATCACGAAGGGATGAAAATTGCTGAGATTATTCAGCATTATTCCGAAAGTAAATTCATCTATACCGCACCCTCTCATCAGTTCCCTTTAGGTGGAACACTCAGTTTAAGTCGACGATTGGCCCTATTGGAATGGGCAGCCAGTCAGCAAAAATGGATTTTTGAAGATGATTATAATAGTGAGTTTAGATATGGAACGCACCCAATTCAAGCCTTACAGGGCTTAGACCAACAGCAAAGAGTGATCTATTCGGGTACTTTTTCTAAAATGATGTTCCCTGAGTTTCGGCTTGGATTTATGGTGGTTCCAGAATCGCTGATAGAAACATTGAGTCTGGCAAAATATTATACCGATACGCGGAGTGCTTATTTAGAACAAGCGGCTTTGGCTTTGTTTATCAAAGAGGGGCATTATGCACGCCATGTCCGTAAAGTGCGTAAAGCTTGTCAAGAACGTCAACAGGCATTAATTGCTGCGATTCAACAGTTTCTTGCAGATGTATTGACTGTTCAGCCAACCGACTCAGGGATTCATGTGATTTGTTGGCTAAAAGCCCCATGGACTGAGCAAAGCTTTATTGATCAGTGTCTTGCTATTAATCTGGCTGTTCAGCCTTTATCTCGCTACTGTCAACAGCCTTATGAAAAAGCAGCAGTATTGTTTGGCTATGCAGCGCATACTCCAGATGAGATTAGCATGAATATTCAGAAGCTGGCGCAACAGATCAAGCAGACCTAATACGGCTTCAAGTTTCAGCTTCTATATTTCTTCATTTCCGATATAAATCGCTAGCTGGTTTAGCTGTACACGCATTGATGATAATTGTTGTACATCTGTTTATGTAATGTTATAACATAACAATAAATTACAATCCGGAATCCATGATGCGTCACCATACTTTAGCAATCGCTATTTCTTTACCGGTCTTTCCTGCATATGCGATTGAAAACAAACAACTGACTGTACTTCCAGTGATTCGAGTCAATGCTGAAAATGATCCATTTATCAATCAAAGTATCGTTGTAGAAAATAGAAATGCAGACAATAAAACTTTAGGTGATGCTTTAAAGCATCTTTCTGGAGTACAAAGTAGTGCTTTTGGTCCCAACTCAGGTGCGCCTGTGATTCGCAGTTTGAGTGGAAACCGGGTGCAGATTTTGGAAAATGGTCAGTCTATTTACGGGATGAATAGTATCAGTGGCAATATTAATATCCCTTTTGATCCTTTATTCACTCAATCTGTTACTGTCAATAAATCTTCAGACAGCGTACGTTATGGTGGTAATGCCATTGGCGGAAGTGTGAATATTGATTCTGGTCTAATCGATACAGCGATGCCGAATAAAAGTTCTCAATTAGAGCTTGTAGCGAAAAAGGGCTGGAATGATTTTGATGCCAAAGGCTTTAAACTCAATCTCAATAACCAAAGTAATTTTTCTACCAATGTATTGTTTTCTAGCCAAGATATGTCCGCTTATAAAATTCCGGGAGAGGGTAAAGCGAGCGTATGTAATAGTGGTGTATTTCCAGCGACGGGTGGGGTAAATACAGCATTGGCAGATGCTTGCCAAAAAGAAGCACGCATTCAAAAAAATTATAATACGGCATCACAGCCTTATATTGACCAATTTATGACGGAAAATCCCGATTGGGCAGATGGTTCATTTTCCTTCTATACAGATAAACCTACCTCAGTTTGGAGTGGAAAAACCTATACCAATCCAGTAAACCCTAAATATGTGCCCAATACCCAGCAATATACTGAAAACAAAATTAATAAAGATGTCACACCCAACTATAAAAATAAGCTGGGCAATAGCTATTTAGACAATCAACACTTTGCGATTGGAAGCACTTATTTTCTTAACAATGGACGTATTGGGCTCAGTGCTGATTCAAAAAAAAGTGAATATGGGGTACCCGGATTTTCTCTTGAAAATAAATCTTTTCAATCTACCAGTGACAGCATACCAGTCGGGGTGAAAACAGATCAGCGAAGATATGCCTTAGACAGCGAGTTTAATTTTAGTCCGTTGTTATTGAAACAAATACAATTTGATGTGAGTAAGAGCGTTAATACATCAGGAGAATATTTAGGATCAAAAATGGCCAATAACTATAAATTTGATACTCAACAGGCTGAATTATTACTGAAGCATAGACCTGTTGAATTTTGGAATGGTTTTATTGGCTTTAATCAGATTGATCGTAAAGTGGAAGGGCATGGAAATTTACGTTATTTACCGAATATCAATACACAAACACAAGCCGTGTTTATCAAGGAAAAATTAGACTTTGATTGGCTAGAACTCGATGCTGGTTATCGTAACGAAAAGGTTGAACATAAAATTCAAAAAAGTGATTTTGTGCCATCCAGAAACTCACCGAATACAAAACTCACCGATACGAAATTTAATCTTGAAAGCTATAGTTTCGGTTCATACCTAAAATATAATGATCTATTGGGTTTAAAGCTGCGTTATTCAGTATCAGATAGAGCACCTGAAATTAATGAACTTTATGCCAGTCATCCACATTATTCAATTATGTTACAAGAAGAAGGTAACCAAAAACTCAAAGAAGAACAGTCCAAAAATCTTGAGTTAACAGGTCTGCTCAATTATAAAAATTTTAATTTTGAAGCGACTGTATATAAGATGAAATATGACAAGTATTTGTATTTGACCCATTCAGGAGCTCAAATGCGTAATCGCTTGCCACTTAAATATTGGACCCAGACAGATGCTGAAATCACTGGATTTGAAATTGATTTAAAACAAAAGTTTGAACTCAATCAGTATGGCAATCTATTGATCTCTGCTTTTGCTGACTTGGTGAAAAATAAAAACCTTAATCCAAACAAAACCAGTTTGGCAAATGATGGAAATTACTTACCCAACATGCCAACGAACCGTTATGGGCTAAACCTTGAATGGAGTAAAAATGATTGGTCAGCGCGCTTATCCAATATTTACTATGATCAAGCTCAGTATTTAGGCAAAAATGTGTCTAAAGAAATTCCATTGCCGTCTTATAACTTGCTGGATCTACAAATTCAAAAACACTTCAAATTACAAAATGCCAATTTTGATGTTTTCCTCAATGGATCTAATTTGTTAAATGAAGATGCACGACCACAGAACTCGCCATTAAAATACATTGCACCACTTCCTGGGCGTGGGGTACAGCTGGGTATAAGTATGAAAATTTAATCGCTTAACTTTTGTTGACTAAGTCTTATATGCTGGATCTTAACTTAAGATTTATTATCGGGGTCAATAAGTTGCTGTTGTCGAGAAGACTTCAAGCAACTTGTTGGCCCCTTTATTTTGATAGATTGAGAGTAACAAATTGATGTCATTAAATTAAAAAATAGTCTATTCGATTCAATCATTACAGCTTGATTTATTGCAGTACCAATTCCTTAACATGCGATGGCTGCTTCACGTTCAAAAATAGATTCAACACTTTCAAATGCCAAATGACAAGCTTGGTTTTGATATTGTCGAGCATAACTGTTTACTGCACTTTCAAGCACTTGTAAAAAATCATTATAATTCTGTTCAAAGTCTAATAAGTCGAGTAAGTCTGATTTTTTGCTGTTATGGCAGTTATATTTTTGAATAAAATCAAGCATTAATTTTTGAATAGGCGCATGGGTAAAATAAATTAAATAAGTTGCTGCCGAACCACAATGCAAACAACCTTGTTCAAGATAAATTTCTTCACTGTTTAACCAGCAGCATTGTAAGGTAAAAAATGCTCGAATCGCTTCAGTCGCTAGAGTAGGCTGTTCCAAAGTGTTCACCAATTTTTCAGATAATGAAATTGATAATCATTATCAATTAAATTTTGCAAAAAGTCTATGTGATAATCGGTAAATTTTTTAAGTGTTGCTGTGAAATAACGGTACAAATTGATGTTTTGTATATTGTTCGCTTCTATATTTTAAAGGTTTTATATTTGCGTGTATTTGTCTTGTTTGGAAAAAATCATGGAGGTTATTTTGGTGTCGATTCAGTGTCTACATTGTGGTGGATTGCGCTCATTATGAGCATGCTTCAGCTATCGTTTAAGAGACGGATCAAATAGCCCAATCAACGATGATGGTGCTGTTTGATCCAATAGATGTTGTCATCGAAGCATGGTGTTAAATGACAGCTTTAAATTTATTGGCTACCCAAACGATGTCCTGATTTAAAACCATTTTTATGCGCAAAAAATACAATAGATAACCCCAATAATGATAAAGCGATGATACAAACAAAAAATGAGTCTATGCCTACCTTTTGCAGCAGGATGCCGCCTAAAATACCGCCCCCTGCAACCGCAAGATTAAACACCGTCACCAGCATGGATTGGGCAATATCTACATTTTCACCTGCGACATCTGCCAACGCAGTTTGTAGTAGGGTTGGTGCACCACCAAAAGTCATTCCCCAAAGTACGATACCTAGCATCACAAGCCAGATGTGATGACTACTCAAGCCCATGAAAAGGGCAGCGATGGCAAAGCCTGTTAAACTGATCAGGGTTAATTTGCGTAATGATCTATCGATCCAAATACCTGTAATCCAAATGCCGAATATTGAAGAAAGGCCAAAAATAAGAAGAATAAGATCAATATGCTCACTCAGCTGTACAGCAGCCAAATAAGGCGAAATAAAGGTATAAAGTATGTTGTGTGCCAAAATCCAAACAAAAATAACCGCTAAAATTGCGCCTATACCGGGGTGTACCAAGACGTTGAGAATAGATTGTTGTTTGCTTGCTGGTTGTCCTGCCAAATGAGGAAGGCTTATTTTTATCCAGATGATCAGGATTAAAGCAAGTCCTGAAATCATCCAGAAAACCCCACGCCAGCCAAACAGATTGCCCAACCCAATAGTTAAAGGCACACCCAGACATAATGCGATGGGTTGACCCACTCCAACGATTGCCATCGCTCTGCCTTGCAGATGGGCAGGAACCAGACTTCGAGCATAACCTGCCAAGATACCCCAGATAATTCCAGCAGACATTCCTGCAATAAATCGTGAAATCAGGATGATGATATAGCTGGAAGATAGCGCTGTTAGACTATTGAAGACAAACAAGCCTGTGATTGCCAATAACAATAAAGGTTTTCTTGACCAACTCCGTGTTGCAGCAACCACAGGGATCGCCGCAATGACCGATCCTAAAGCATAAACTGAAATCATTTGCCCTGCTAAAGCTTCAGACACCTCTAAGTCATGACTGATCAATGCCAATAAGCCCGCTGGTATGATTTCCGTCATAATGGTAATAAAACCTGCAACCGTAAATGCCAATAATTTCCAAATTGGTAAGCTGGGCGTAGATCGGTTCTGCTCTGATCTGTTGTTGAACTGATTCACGCGCTAAACCTCTGTGTATGATTGACAGAAAGGTCATCTCGTTTAAGGAATATAGGCATCCCAAAATTTTCAAGATTAATATTCATTGTTTACTCCATGTTGTATTTATATTGGAATGGTCGTTCCATTTTAAGGTAAATAAAACCCTCAGCATTGCAAACTACCCAGCCGGCTAAGGGGGGAAATTAAAAATTAATACAAGGTATTTAGTGCGACTTCAGCAACATTCTCTAGATATTGCTGACGATTTTCTGCGCTACAGCCTTTGCTTAAAACGCGAATGCCTTGAATGGTATTCACGAAAAAAAGTGCTAAGGCTTGTGGAGAACTGTGTAGGGTGATTTCACCAGATTGCTTTCCTCTGATCATGAGTTGTTCCAGTGCGAGCTGTAATCGCTCAAAGTTGTACGTGACAGATTCTGCGGTCTTTTGATCGTGTCCTGCTAACTCCAAACAGGCATTGGCCATTAGGCAACCGCGATGTTGCGGGTCATTTAATTCATCTTCAATGATACGAGATAGTAATTGTTGAATGATACTTTTGACTGATCCATCACTGGATAATAAATCAATATTTGATTTACTGATCAGGCGTTGATAGCGAGATAAGGCCTGTTGGTAGAGTTGCTCTTTATTTTTAAAGGAACTATATAAACTGCTGCGTGAGAGTCCAGTTTCTTCAACCAAATCTTGAATTGATGTCGCTGCAAATCCTTTACGCCAGAAAACTTGCATAACCGCATTTTCAACTTCTTCAGGATCAAACTCTTTAGTACGCATAATATTAATTTATACTGGAACAATCGTTCCTAATACTTTATACAAACAATCAATGGCTGTCTAATGATAATTCAACAGTATGGGGAGATTTGAGTTTGCTTTATTGAATTAAGCCAAGATATAAGTCAACCTGTCAAAAAAGCTCAGACACAAGAATATAATTTCTTTTAATGAATATTTTTAATTAAATCAGTTGCATGAGAAAATAAATTATTTAATTATAAAAAGCTTGCAATGCCACACCTTACATTCAAAGTTTAAATAGCTTTGTGTAGGCGATGTCTCACTTTTCAGAGATGAAAAGTGACAAAAATCTTCTATTGGGCGAGGGGTACGTCCTGTACCCCCGCCCAACGGCGACATCCATGTCGCCTCACGGTAGAATCACCATCTATAATTCAAAAGTAAAAAAAATGAATTGATAACCAACAGTTTCTAAAAGCACATACGAAAACATAAGTTCATTTCTGATCAATGACTTGATAGAAATCACTTGTATGAATAATTAGGGGGGTGACTATAGACATTAAAAAACCACGCTCTTGGAGGGCATGGTTTTTGGTTGATCTATAACAGGTTACTGAATATCTAAACTTTAGCTTAAAACTTTTTAGTGAGTGAAAAAGTGAGGGTCGAATCAATTGGATTTGAAACTTTGGCATTGGGATTGCCATTGCTGTATTTTTGATAATATCCGTCTTTGTCCCATGCTTTGCTATAACTTAAACTGGAAGATAAGCCATAAGGTAGTGCTTTGTTAATCGCAAAGCTGGCATCTTGAAAGCTTGCGGCAGAAAAGTTTTTTATACGTTGATTGCCATAATGCATATTCAGCGACCAGCCTTGGACGATGGGTTGTAGCAAATTTACATCTAAATAGCCTGAACCACGAGAGTGCTTATTGGAACCAATTGCTAAGGTGTCAGAATTATTGCCAAAATAATCTTGGGTATAAGTGATTGCATATTTAACACTCAGCGGACCATAGCTGATTTCTGGAATAATTTCACCATAATCAAAACGGGTATAACCTGTTTCAGCAGTGGTTTTTGCCCCAGGATAGTAGTAATAAGCGACTTTAGTCCCCAGATTTAACTGACCGAAACTACGGCTATAACCAGTATAGACATCCCATTCAACATTGGCATCACGGATGAAGTCATCACTCACAGTAGAAGCCCAAGTTCCTGCATAAAAACCATTGGGATGTGCATAATCAAATCCGCCTTGTACAGCAGGATTACCCCAGGTCTGTTGAAAACCACGTGAAATATATTGGCTGGCTACTGTCAAATTTGCACTATATGGAGACGGCGTTTCTACACCAGATTCATTGGCATGTAGGGTTTGAAAAAATAAACTCAAAGGGATGGTCAATAATAATTTTTTTCTCATTTTATTCGTCCTTGAAAGATGCGACACACTCAGTCAAAACTGAGGTGTCGCTAAAATATGAATACTTTTACACGATCGGACGTAAAGGCGCTTTGCGCACAGGTGCTGTGCCAGCTTTGTAATAACCCGCTTCAGAACGTGGCAATTTTTTGCCACGAATTTGATCTGCGATTTTTTCCGCGATCATAATCGTTGTGGCATTTAAATTTCCAGTAATGATCAGCGGCATAATCGAAGCATCAACAACGCGCAAGCCTTGTAGACCATGTACACGACCTTGACCGTCAACCACTGCCATTTCGTCTTCACCCATCTTGCAACTACATGAAGGATGGTAAGCAGTTTCAGCATGGTTGCGCACGAAATCATCCAGTTCAGCATCAGTTTGCACCTGTTTTCCAGGACTGATTTCATCGCCACGATATGCATCTAATGCAGGCTGTTGCATGATTTCACGGGTGATACGAATGGCATCACGGAATTCACGCCAGTCTTGCTCAGTCGACATATAGTTGAACAGAATACTTGGATGCTCAAAAGGATCTTTAGATTTCAGCTTAATTCGACCACGAGCTGGTGAGCGCATAGAACCAACATGCGCTTGGAAGCCATGTTCTTTCACGGCATTACTGCCGTTATAGTTAATCGCAACGGGTAAGAAGTGATATTGAATATTCGGCCAGTCAAATTCATCTGAGCTGCGGATAAAACCACCTGCTTCAAACTGGTTGCTTGCGCCAATACCAGTCCCATTAAATAACCATTCTGCGCCAATCGCAGGCTGGTTAAACCATTTTAAAGCGGGGTAGAGTGAAACAGGTTGCTTACATTTGTATTGTAAGTACATTTCCAAATGGTCTTGTAAGTTTTCACCGACACCCGGTAAATCATGTACAACATCGATGTCCATTGATTTAAGGAAGCTACTTTCACCAACACCAGAACGTTGTAAAATTTGTGGTGATGCGATAGCACCCGCACAAAGCAAGACCTCACGGTTTGCACGTGCTTGGGTGAGATTGGTTTTATCCGCACCGATGATATATTCCACACCAATCGCTTGTTTTTGATTAAATAAAATTTTATTGGTGGTGGCATGGGTCACGATCGTTAAATTAGGACGACCTTTTGCCATGTCTAAATAACCACGCGCAGTACTAGAGCGACGGCCTTTTGGTGTCACGGTACGATCCATTGGACCGAAACCTTCTTGTTGATAACCATTTAAGTCATCTGTGCGTGGATAGCCTGCTTGTACACCTGCTTCAACCATGGCATGGAACAAGACATTGTTGCCATTTTTAGGGGTTGCCACAGATACAGGGCCATTGGCGCCGTGGTAGTCATTGCCACCAATATCACGGGTTTCAGCTTTTTTATAATATGGTAAGCAGTCTGCATAGCTCCAGTCTTCTAGCCCTTTGAGCGTCGACCAGTTATCTAAGTCCATTGCATTACCACGGATATAACACATCCCGTTAATCAATGATGAACCCCCTAAACCTTTACCGCGGCCGCATTCCATACGGCGATTATTCATATGTGGTTCAGGGTCTGTGAGATATGCCCAGTTGTAACGGCGCCCTTGTAGTGGGTAAGCCAATGCTGCTGGCATTTGAGTACGGAAATCTAAACGGTAGTCTGGGCCACCTGCTTCCAAGAGTAAAACAGTAACGTCTTTGTCTTCAGTTAAACGTGTTGCGAGCACATTTCCGGCAGATCCTGCGCCGATGATAATGTAGTCATATGCTTGAGTAGTCATAATTATCCTTTTTGTATTTTTTAAAAGTGCCAATGCAATCAGGTGATGACATGGCACATAGGATTGATATACGGAGAAAGTGTGAGTGCATTAAAAAATGCTTTGATACTCACCTAACTCAACTTGAACTGATTTGATACGGGTGTAATGCCCAAGTGTGGTTAAACCATTTTCACGGCCGACACCTGATTGCTTATAGCCACCCACTGGCATTTCAGCAGGGGATTCGCCCCATGTGTTGATCCAGCAAATACCTGCTTCGATTTGATGAATAATGCGATGTGCTTTGGTGATGTCCTGTGTCACAACACCTGCTGCTAAACCAAAAGTGGTGTCATTGGCACGACGAATGACTTCTTCTTCAGTTTCATAACTGAGAATGCTCATGACAGGGCCAAAGATTTCTTCTTCAACAATGCGCATATCATCTTGGCAGTCACTGAAAACTGTCGGTAACACATAAGCACCTTGCGCCAATTCAGCTTCTGTCGCACGGCCACCGCCAATCAGCAGTTTGGCACCTTGTTGCTTGCCTGCCTCAATGAACGACAGGACTTTTTCCATATGTGGGAAGCTGGTGAGTGGACCAAAGTTGGTTTGCTCCGCCATTGGATCGCCGATACGGATTCGTTTTACCCGTTCTACAATAGCGGCTTCAAAATCTGCCAACAGGGCTTTTGGAACAAATACACGTGTACCATTGGTACAGACTTGGCCTGAACTAAAGAAGTTTGCCATCACCGCAATGTCTGCTGCACGATTGAGGTCAGCATCATCACAAATAATTAAAGGGGATTTACCGCCGAGTTCCATGGTCACTTCTTTGAGTGTAGAACCTGCGGCACTTGCCATAACTTTCTTGCCTGTTTCAACACCACCAGTGAAAGAAATTTTTTCAATGACTGGATGTTCAGTTAACCATTGTCCAATCTCACGGCCTGCACCTTGTACCACGTTAAATACGCCATCTGGTAGTCCAGCTTCAGTATAGATTTCAGCAAGTTTAAATACGCTTAGTGGTGTGGTTTCACTTGGTTTAAAGATCATAGCATTCCCAGCAGCTAGGGCAGGGGCAGATTTCCATAATGCGATTTGAATTGGATAGTTCCAAGCACCGATTCCCGCGACAACACCAAGTGGTTCACGACGGGTATAGAAAAAGCTTGATTCACGAAGCGGAACTTGCTCTCCCTGAATTGCAGTCGCGAGACCTGCGTAATATTCGAGTACATCGGCACCTGTGACAATATCAACGGTCGATGTTTCGCTATAGGCTTTACCTGTATCGAGGGTTTCTAAGCGAGCGAGTTCATCATTACGCTCACGTAAAATGTCGACAGCGCGACGTAAAATACGAGAACGCTCCATCGCTGTCATTGCGGCCCAAATTTTTTGACCTTGTTGTGCGCTTTGAACAGCCGCTTCTATGTCTTGTTGTGATGCTTGTTGAAGGGTTGCGATCACTTCACCGTTGGCAGGGTTAATACTGGTAAAGGTCTTACCACTGGTCGCTGCTACATAGCGACCATGGATGTACAATTGATGAACTTGTGAATCACTCATTCTGTCTCTCCTGCAAAGGTTTTTTCGCAAATTGCAATTGCGTTTTTACATAATCGTAAGCAATGGAACGCGCCAGCTGGCTGTCAAATTCATCATGACTGCTTAAACTGCCACGTAACCATAATCCGTCAATCAATGCCGCTAAACCACGAGCGGCAATGCTTGCCTGTTCTTTGTCCAATAACTTGAGAAAGTGAAACTTCAAGTTTGAATACAGGCGTTGATCATTAATTTGTTGCAAGCGCCCAAGTTCGGGTAGGTGCATGCTTGCAGACCAAAAGTCTAACCAGATGCGCATGGCTTGTTTATTGACCTGACTAATATCAAAGTTAGAATCAATAATTGCTTTAAGTTGGCTTTCTGGATGCTCGTCTGCTTCAGTTTTATTTTGGTCGGTTTTGCGACGTAAAACATTCAGCATTTCTTGCATGCAGGTATTTATTAATCCCTGTTTATCACCAAAATAGTGACTCACAATACCTGTGGATAGCTCGGCTTTCTTTGCGATTTGTGCAATGGTCATATTGGATAAGCCCACTTCATAAATCACATCAAATGCGGCGTTAATAATTTCTTCACGTCGCACATGCTCTGGTTTGACTCTACGTTTTGTCATGTATATCCACTTAAAGTGCTGAAAAGGCACTTTTTATTTAACATTACTCAATGTAGAACATCTTAGCATTTTTTTATAATACTTTTTATTGATTGAACGTTCAATCAATAAAAAGTATAATCTGCAAAAATCAATAATTTTTTGATGAGTAATAAGAAGTGTAAGTGTATACATCAACATTCTGATCCATCAGGATGTTCAGTAAAAATAGTACATATCCTATTATTTTTTAAGAAAATACACCGATTGCAAGGAGCAATAGCATGGTGTCAAATAGCCATAAAGGATATTCATCCGAACGGATTCGATTAAATTTATTTGTGTTTGGAAGATCTGCAATCAGTATCGGTATTTTTGGCCTATTGTTTGTTTTATTTCCAGAAAGAAGTCAGTTTTGGCTGACCTATGTGCAAGAGCAGGCCAATCAACTCTTTGGTTGGTATTACATGCTGGTGATTGTGGCATGTCTGGGTTTTGTCGGATGGTTGGCTTTTTCACGTGCTGGACAACTTCCACTTGGAAAAGATGGTGATAAACCTGAGTTTGGTTACTTGGCTTGGGTGTCTATGCTGTTTTCAGCAGGTATCGGTATTGCCTTACTGTATTATGGTGTTGCTGAACCTGTCGATCATTTCTTAAGACCACCTGAAGGCGAGGGCGGCACAATCCAAGCTGCCAGAGATGCCATGATGTATAGCTTTTTACATTGGGGTATACATGGCTGGGTACTCTATGCCTTATTGGGTGTCACCTTGGGCTATTTTGCCTTTCGCTTAGATTTACCTCTGGCTTTACGTTCTGCGCTTTATCCAATTTTTGGCGATCGGATCTATGGTTTGATCGGAGACTTTGTGGATGGTTTTGGGATTTTAGCCACAGTGATTTCTTTGGTCACCAACCTAGGTATTGGTGCACTGGTGTTGGTTTCGGGCATCAGCTATTTAGTCCCAGCCATTCCAGACAACAATGTAACCCTGATTGCAGTGGTATTGGTGATGATGTCTGTTGCGACTATCACCACGGTGGTGGGGATTGAAAAAGGACTGGCTTGGCTTTCACGGATTAACTTACGTTTACTCTATGCGTTATTGTTATTTGTGTTCTTAACAGGACCCACCAATCATTTACTCAATGGTTTGGTACAGAACGTGGGTGACTATCTCAACCATTTTGTCGCGAAAAGTTTTGATGTGTATTTATACAATCCACAAGCGAAAGGCTGGCTCGGTTCTTGGACGGTGTTTTATTGGGCTTGGTGGATTGCTTGGGCACCTTTCGTTGGGATGTTTATTGCGCGTATTTCAAAAGGGCGTACCATTCGTGAAGTGGTCTTGGGTGTGTGCCTGATCCCTTTAGGCTTTACTTTGGCTTGGATTTCCATTTTCGGAAATACTGCAATTGATTTAATTTTGAATCAAAAACAAAAAGTTTTGGGCGATATGGTTCTTACCGATCCAGCTTTGTCTTTGTTTAAATTGCTCGAATATTTACCTTTTAATCCTTATGTGGCTGGGATTGTTGTGGTGATTTGTTTTGTACTGTTCTTGACCCCAGTAGGTTCGGGTACGCTGATGATTGCAAATCTATCTACAAAAGGTGGAAGCAATGAAAGTGATTCACCGATTTGGTTGCGAATTTTCTGGTCTGTGGTGATTACCATTGTCAGTATTGGTTTACTGTTAGCAGGTAGTTTCCATTCGATGCAAAGTGCCGTGGTGCTATGTGGTTTACCATTCTCGGTGATTATTTTGCTGTATATGTTTGGTTTAACCAAAGCAATTAATCAGGACTTAGCCAGCCCGCAACCACCACAAGCTGTCAATAAAACGACTGATTCTTCTGAACCCGTCAAATAAAAGTCAGAAATTAAGGTCTGTTGACAATTCGTCTACACAAGCTGAGCAATGAATAATAAAAAAGACTCGGATCGCGAGATCCGAGTCGGTTGCTGTCAATTGTGTTCAATCATCATTGAGTTAGGCCATAATAAAGCCAGAGCATCGATCTCAAGAATTGATTTTCATTTCAAATACTCCCCCTAAATAACCATCTTAAGAAAAGTGTGATGGATCTATTTAAGTGGGGCAATGGCTTGATTTAAACAGGCATATCTAGATCATCAAATGTTTCTAGTGTTTTACCTTGCTCTAGATGTTTTTGATAATATGCGACTCGGCTCAGATCTAATGTTGAGCTGGACATGCTGACATTCCAATAGCCCGCCACACGAATATCATCTTTACTCAAATGACTGTGTTGGTTAAACAGCTTACGTATCGCTCTTGCTTCATTACGTTCACAGGCTGCCCAAACGCTTATATCTTCACGATCTTTAAACTGCTCGGCAACTTTAAGTAGCATGCCCAATTTACCCGCTTGCTGTGGTTTTTCCCGATGGAGTAAATGAATATTTACTCCATGATGTTTTGGCAAATCATCAATAATATTGGCTTCACAACTTTCAATATAAATCTCTCCCTGAATCCCCGGTTGCCAATGCTGTAAAATTGAATAAACGGCAGGAATGGCGGTTTCGTCAGCAAACATCACTACGCGTTTGCCTGGAGTAAAATTGAGGATGAAGTGCGGTCTTGGACCAGTAAGTTGAATTTTAGTGCCAATTTTTGCTGAATCTAGCCAAAGCATTGCTGGACTTGGGTCAGCATGTAGAACAAAGTCAATTTCAATTTGGCGGGTGCTTGGATCAAAGCAACGCACGGTATATACACGTGATATGGGTAAGCTGTCTGCTTGTTGATGCACTTCTAAACGAATGGCAAGGTTGGGTGTTGTCCATAAGTCTGGCTGTGTTGTATTAATTTCGCCCCGGATACGTACAATTGAAGGAAAAGGATGAGATATCGCCGTTATCGTCATCTCAATGACTTCCAGATTCCGCATATGATCATCTTGTTTCAGTATCGCTTTTGGGTCTGATACTGTTTTTTTGTCTGAAACCGTTTTTGGGTCTGGTACTATTTTTTGATCTGATGTCGTTTGTTGTTGGCTATTCATTATTAAGTCTACCTATATTTATTAAGCAATAAACCACAATTGCCTTTCTTTCAGTGCTGAGCGGATCGAGAAGATCTGCATGGTGTTAAATGTAAAATACAATCATTATCATTTAAAGGGAATTTATGTTTAAATTACTTGTATTTTAATTTTAGCAATTGATTTATTGCGGAGAGAGGTGCGATTGTGAGGCTTTGTAGTATTGATCAGGCTAATGGTTTATTTTAATTGCGTGAAAAATATATTAATTTTAATCTTATAATTTTCTATATAGTCAAATCACCTAATTATTTCATACAAGTGATTTGCATCAAGTCATTGAGCATAAATGAAGCTTATGTTTTTGTATGAACTTTTAAAATTGTTGGTTATCAATTCATTTTTGTACTTTTGAATCATAGCTGGTGATCCTACCGTGAGGCGACATGGATGTCGCCGTTGGGCGGGGGTACAGGACGTACCCCTCGCCCAATAGAAGATTTTTGTCACTTTTCATCTCTGAAAAGTGAGGCATCGCCTACGCAAAGGGATTTAAACTTTGAATGTAAGATGTGGCAGTGTAAGCTTTTATATAATTAAACAATATTATTTCATCATATGTTTGATTTAATTAAAAATATTAATTAAGAGAAATTATATTATTGTGTCTGATTTTTTTTGACAGGTTGACTATATTTGCCGTGCATTTTCTGTCGTTTGTCTTAAAAATTAATCTTAAATCGATTCATTTATCATTTTTTATACAAAGCAATTTTAAGCAAAACAACTTCAAGCAAAAACATAGCTCGCTTGAGGAGATGTATTCTACTTTACTCAGCTTTATAGCCTTAGACATCAGGGCGAAACAGTGCTGTGCTATCAGTTGTGCAATAAAATGTCTAAGTTGATTGAGCCTAAAGTAATTTTAAAAAGTACGCGCGATGCTGACTTTGTTCAGGCAATAATTCCAATACCCGTTGTATTGCATCATTACGTTCAGGAAGACGACTAATAATTTTTAAAAGTGGGTCAATATCCTGAATTTGATAAATCAGATGACTTAAACGCGCATCGAAACAATCACGCCATGTGGTCAAGAAAGGGCTTTCTGATTTGGCCAAAAAACTACCTTTGTAGAGTGAAAATGTACTGGCGAGAAAACCTGCATTGAGGGATTGTTCAGCTCTGGTAAAGTCGGTTTGAATCTCACAAACTAACTTATAAGGGCGCGATAAAATACAGTTAGGGAGCAAGGTGCGTAATTGTGACATTTCTGCTTTTAAGGTTTTTTCACTAATGTCCCGATCACCGTATAACGCATAGTGCAGTTCATCTAGGTTAATACCCTCTGGGTGTAACACAAGAATGCATAGAATTTCAATTTGTCGATGGGTCAAAGTTAAAAGCTGTTGGTTAAATTGAACTTTGGGTGTACCAAAAACTTTGAGGTAAAGCATGTTTTTTTGTTCAAATTGAATCGCACGTTGAACCAGCTCTGCGCAGCGCTCTACAGCCAATACACCCAGTGAAGTATGCTTCTTGTACTTGGTCGATAAATTAATCACACCATGAAATTGTCCAGATACAGGGTCAACAATCGGCGCGGCATAACAAACCCAATCCTGTACACTGTTCATCTGATTTTCATGTGAATAAACACAGCTAGAGAGATGATTATTTAAAGCCAAACCAATCGCATTTGTACCGACAGCCTGTGTTGACCAATGTCCACCTTCGACAAAATGCACTTGCTCAGCAGAGGAGAGCATAGCACGACTGCTCCATGTCCAAAGTAATGTGCCATGATGATCTGTGATTCCAATTGCCATTTCAGAATCATCTGCAATTTTTAGTAAATCCGCATAATTATGTTGAAGAGAACGACGAAACAGTGACGGTTCTAGTTCGGTAGGTAAAGCGAGAAGTGGCGCAGCAGTGACGGATTCGATATTGACAAAATGTGTGGTCTGTAAACGAAGCGCTTGTGGCTGTAATTGATTCAATAGCTTCATATCATATTCCTTTATGATGAATGGTTACGCCATTAATACCTTGTATTCTTTTTTATTAATTCATTTGTCTCACTTTAGAAGCTAATGTTTCACTTTGAAATGAGTTTTCTGCTCACAAATGTTAAATAAAGTTACCAATAAAAAGACAGCGTATTCTTTTTAGTACTCATTGTTTAATGTTTAGGCGTCCATATTCACTTTAACACTTAATCATCCTAAATTTCTGTGACAATGTTTTCACGTGTAAACGGCTTGGGTACAGGTTCGCCCTTGTATTGACGATCAGCAAAATAGCTGGAACGAACCATTGGCGCACTCCATATATTTTTAAACCCTAATAACTCACCATGTGCTTGATAATGTTCAAACTCTTTCAATGAAACAAAACGATGTATTGGGGCATGAGATTTAGACGGCTGTAAGTATTGACCAATGGTGACATAGTCCACCTGATAGTCACTGAGGTCATTCAGCAACACAATAACTTCTGCTTCGACTTCACCCAATCCCACCATCAAGCCACATTTCGTTGCGATGTCTGGGCGTAAATGCTTAAACCGTTTTAACAGTTCCAAGGAATGTTGATAATTTGAACCTGGACGCATTGCACGGTACAAACGAGGGACCGTTTCAATATTATGATTAAATACATCTGGCGGGGTTTCGCTCAGAATGTTGAGGGCAACTTCTAATCTGCCTCGAAAATCAGGGACTAAAATCTCAATCAGCGTATCTGGGCTACTTTTACGGATTTCTCGAATACATGCAGCAAAGTGTTGTGCTCCACCGTCAATAAGATCATCACGGTCTACTGAGGTAATCACCACATAGTTTAAATTTAGATTTTTAACGGTTTCTGCTAAATGTTTCGGTTCATCAGCATCCAAAATATTGGGACGTCCATGGGCCACATCACAAAATGGGCATCGACGGGTACAAATATCTCCCATAATCATAAAGGTCGCTGTTCCACCACCAAAGCATTGTGGCAAATTGGGGCACGCGGCTTCTTCACATACGGTATGTAGTTTTTGTTGACGTAATAAATTTTTAATACGTTGCACCTCTTCAGGCTGACTGATCTTGGCGCGAATCCATTCAGGCTTTTGTGGGATCTGCTCAGTACTGATAATTTTTACTGGAATACGTGCCAATTTATCTGCACCACGTAGTTTTTGTCCCGTGGTAACTGAAACTTTTAAATCCATTTTAAATAGTCCATTAAATAAAATAATTTAATATAAAATGACATTTTTATCTATGATGTCAAATATATTTAAAATATTTATCAATATAATAAAAGAGTGCAAAATATTAATATTATAAAATAAAGGTTGGTTAAAGGTTTGATTTTTTAAGTTTTTGAAAATTATAAAAATTTACAAATATTTTTTGCTTTATAACGTACTGTTTTTAATATTTTTATTGTGTTTTATAAAGAAATATTTTTTTAGTCTAATATTAATTTTGAATGAAATAATTTTATATAAATATACGGATTTTAAACACCAGTGTTTATTTTTAAATATATGGTTTTTACTTTTAACTGTGAGCATGAAGGAATAAGTATATGCAATTAACGGAAGAGCAATTGCTAGCAGCATACAGACGGATGCGAGATATTCGTGAGTTTGAGGATCGACTTCACGATGAAAATAATACAGGTGATATTCCCGGATTTATCCATCTTTACAGTGGTGAAGAAGCGGTAGCCGTTGGGATTTGTGAAAATTTGACCGACAAGGATTTTATTACCTCAACTCATCGTGGTCACGGTCACTGCATTGCCAAAGGATGTGATATTCACGGCATGATGTTGGAAATTTTTGGTAAAGACGATGGTTTGTGCCGCGGCAAAGGCGGTTCAATGCATATTGCTGATTTAGACAAAGGTATGTTGGGAGCCAACGGTATTGTTGGTGGTGGGCCGCCTTTGGCAATTGGTGCTGCGTTAACCGCAAAAACCTTAAAGACGGGTGGAATTGGTCTGTCATTTACTGGGGATGGTGGTTCTAACCAAGGTTTGACCTTTGAAGCCATGAATATGGCTGTGGTTTTAAAACTCCCAGTGATTTTTGTTTTTGAAAATAATGGTTTTGGTGAAGGTACTGCACATGATTATGCAGTCGGAAGCAAAGACATTGCTGGTCGTGCTGCGGCTTTTGGTATGCCTGCTGAAAAAGTAGATGGGACAGATTTCTTTGCTGTGTATGAGGTCGCCCAAAAAGCCATTGAACGTGCACGTCGTGGCGAAGGCCCAAGTGTGATTGAAACCATTACCAATCGTTTTTATGGACACTTTGAAGGTGACCCAGGACTGATTCGTTCAAAAGAAGAGCTCGATTATGTCAAAGAGCATAAAGATCCGTTGAAAATTTTCCGTGAAAAAGTCAAAGGCAAGATTGCTGAAGCCACACTGGATGCAATTGATGTTGAATCAAAAGCCAATGTCGATGCTGCTGTCGCAAAAGCACGTGCTGCCAATTATCCAGAACTTTCTCAACTTCTTACCGACGTTTATGTCTCTTACTAAAGGAATAGTAAAGCAATGCCAAATAAAAGTTATCGAAACGCGATTAAAGAAGCGATTGAATCAGAAATGCGCCGTGACCCAAGCGTGATTGTTGTCGGTGAAGATGTCCGTGGCGGGCATGGCGGTAAAAATACGGATGACAATAAACTCGAAGGCTTTGGCGGCGTACTTGGTGTCACCAAAGGGCTATGGACAGAGTTTGGTTCAGAGCGTGTGATCGATACCCCGATTACTGAATCTGCAATTATTGGAATGGCAGCAGGGGCTGCTGCAACAGGTTTACGACCTGTGGCTGACCTGATGTTTATGGACTTCTATGGTGTATGTCATGACATGTTGTATAACCAAGCGGCCAAATTTCGTTATATGTTTGGTGGAAAAGCCAAAGCGCCTTTGGTGGTTCGAGGCATGATCGGCGCAGGCTTTTCTGCTGCCGCACAACATTCACAATCCCCGTATAACGTGTTTGCTGCTGTACCCGGTTTAAAAGTCGTGGTGCCATCTAGTGCGTATGATGTAAAAGGCTTATTGATCCAAGCCATCCGTGATGATGATCCCGTGGTGTTTTGTGAACATAAATTGCTTTATGACATCAAAGGTGAAGTTCCAGATGAACCATATACCATCCCTTTTGGTGTAGCAAATTACACCCGTGAAGGAACTGATGTCACGATTATTGCGCTAAGTTTAATGGTGCATCGTGCCAATGAAGTCGCGGATAAGCTTGCCAAGGAGGGGATTTCTGTAGAAGTTGTCGATCCACGAACGATTTCTCCATTGGATGAAGAAGGCATTTTAGAATCTGTCGCGTCAACAGGGCGCGTGGTGATTGTTGATGAGTCTGCTGCCCGTTGTGGTTTTGGGCATGATTTAGCTGCATTGATTGCACAAAAAGGCTTTCATTATCTCAAAGCACCCATTGAACTGGTGACACCACCGCATTCACCTGTGCCATTTTCACCAGTATTAGAAAAACAATGGCTACCAAGTGTAGAACGTATCGAACAGGCTGTACGTAAAACGTTGGAGGCTTAGGATGAGCGAAATTAAAACTTTAGAAATCCCAAAATGGGGTTTGTCGATGGAAGAGGGCACCATTGCCCAGTGGTTGATTCAAGCAGGCGAGCAGTTTAGTAAAGGGCAAGAAATTTGTGAAATTGAAACCACAAAAATTGTCAATGTCCTTGAAGCACCGTTTGATAGTACCTTGCGTAAAATCATTGCCAATAATGGCGATACTTTAGTGGTTGGCGGGATCATTGCAATTTGTGCAGATGCGCAAGTTTCTGATGCTGAAATTGATGCCTTTGCTCAATCTTTGGCTGGTGCACCTATTATCAATGAAAGCAAAACTGTTGAAGTGGTTACTGAAAAGCAGACGGCAACTCAGCCTGAAACCAAGACACAAGTTGTGCCTAAACAGAATCGTACTGAGCAGGTATCAAAAGCTGTTGCCCAAAATGGCTATGTAATTCCTGCGGCATTACAAGGTTACCAACATGTTGAGGATGTTTTTGCAACACCGCATGCCTTGAAATTGGCTGAAAAGCATCAAGTGAATTTGGCGCTGGTTTCAGGCTCAGGGCGTGAAGGTCGTATAAGTGTGCAAGACATTCAAACCGCAGTTCAAGCTGCGGGTGGATCATGGCCCGATATTCGACAGCAACCGAGTGGTAAGGTGGCGAAATCTAAAGCAGATGATAGCCAAGTGTTGGCAACACCAGTTGCACGTCGTTTAGCCAAACAATGGGGCATTAATTTACATGACTGTCGTGCCTCAGGCTCCAGAGGGCGTATTTGTAAGGAAGATGTTGAAGCAGTTTATCAGCGTGAAAACCCTGCACCTGCCCAAAACAGCGCTGATGTAACGCTGACAGAAACTGCCAAGGTAACCACCATTGCGATGAATGGTATGCGTAAAGCCATTGCTTCACGCTTACAGACAGCAAAACGTAATGCACCACACTTCCGTTTAACAGTAAATTTAAATGTAGATGCCATTCAGGGATTACGTCAGCAAATTAATGCCACTGTGCCGCAAGTGAAATTGTCCATCAATGACATGCTGATTAAAGCGGCAGCAGCTGCATTGATCAAAGTGCCGCAGGTCAATGTTCAGTTTGATGAAGAGAATCAGCAGATTTTGCAGTTTGATCAGGCGGATATCGCTGTTGCTGTAGCGATTGAAAATGGCCTTATCACTCCAATCATTAAAGCTGCCAATACCAAGTCTTTGGCACAAATTTCCAATGATATGCGTGATCTTGCAACACGTGCCAAAACTGGCAAATTGGCGCCTGATGAATTTCAGGGCGGTAGTTTCAGTATTTCGAATTTAGGTATGCTCGGCGTTCAACAGTTTGACGCGATTATTAACCCTCCCCAAGGTGCGATTTTAGCTTTAGGTGCAGCAGAAAAACGGGCAATAGTTGAAAATGAGAGCATCGTGATTCGACAGATGGTGACCGCGACCTTGTCCTGTGATCATCGGGTGATTGATGGTGCGTTAGGCGCACAGTTCTTGGCAGCATTTAAGCAGTTTGTTGAAAATCCTGCATTGATTTTGGTGTAGGAGCATGAGCATGTCAGACACACAATTTGATCTTATTGTGATAGGCGCTGGTCCAGGAGGCTATGTGGCTGCGATTCGTGCAGCCCAACTGGGCTTAAAAACCGCCATTGTTGAAAAACAGCATTTGGGTGGCATTTGCCTGAATTGGGGCTGTATTCCAACCAAAGCTTTATTGAGTGGCGCGGCACTTGCACAGCAATTTAAACATTCACAACAGTTTGGTTTTTCTTTGGGCGCGATTGATTTTGATATCCAACAACTGGTACGTCATAGCCGTCAGGTGTCTGAACAGTTGGTACAAGGGATTGGCCAATTACTGAAAAAGAATCAAGTTACTGTTTTTAATGCAAGCGCTCAATTTATCGCGAAAGAACGCTTAGAATTGACTGATACAAAGGGTCAAAAACAACAGATTTCTGCACCGCATATTATTGTGGCAACGGGTGCTAGAGCCGCCAATTTAGCGCATGTTCCTGTCGATGGACAGCATGTATGGAGTTATAAAGAGGCCTTAATCCCAGAACAATTGCCGAAATCACTTCTGGTGATTGGTTCAGGGGCCATTGGCAGCGAGTTTGCCAGTTTATATCAGGACTTAGGTTGCCAAGTCACCTTGGTTGATATTGCCAAACAGATCCTACCCAGTGAAGACCTTGAAGTTGCCAAATATGTGCAAAAGCAATTTGAACAGCATGGCATGACGGTTTTGACTGAAGCGGCTGTACAAAACATCGAAATCGACAAAGACCAAGTGCATTGTCATGTTGAAACTGCAACCGGTCTACAAACCATCACTGTTGAAAAGGTCCTTTCTGCAATCGGTGTGCAACCCAACACTCAAAATCTGGGTTTAGAAAGATTGGGTATTGAGTTTGAGCATGGTTTTATCAAAGTTGATCCGTGGTGTAAGACCAATGTGGTTGGAGTGTATGCCATTGGTGATGTCGCAGGTGCGCCATGCTTGGCACATAAAGCCAGTCATGAAGCAATTTTATGTGTGGAGAAAATTGCTGGGCTGACGCATGTACATGCTTTAGATCGTAGCCAAATTCCAGGGTGTATTTTTACCCATCCGCAGGTGGCAAGTATTGGGCTAAGCGAGCAAAAAGCCAAAGCAGCAGGTTTTACAATCAATGTAGGTAAATTCCCTTTACAAGCTAATGGTAAAGCTTTGGCTTTAGGCGAGACCACAGGATTTGTAAAAACTATTTTTAATCAAGAAACAGGGGAATTGTTGGGGGCACACATGGTGGGTCATGAGGTCACTGAACATATTCAGGGCTTTGCCATCGCTAAATATTTAGAAGCCACTGATGAAAGCCTAGCACAGGTGATTTTCCCACATCCTACGTTATCTGAGGCGATGCATGAGTCGGTTTTATCGGCAATGCAACGTGCAATCCATATTTAAGGAGTCGCAACATGCCTAGAGGTCTAAACAATAAAGTCGCATTAATTACAGGTGCCGCACAGGGCATAGGACGCGGTATTGCTTTACGCTTGGCACAAGAGGGCGTACATATTGCCTTGGTTGATCTTCACCAAGAAAAGTTAACTGCTGTTCAGCAAGAGATTCAAGCATTTGGGGTAAAAGCCACCACATTTATTGCAGATGTTGCTGATCCTGTACAAATCAGCAGTGCGATTGATCATGCAGAATCGACATTAAATGGCTTTGATATCATTATTAATAATGCAGGGATTGCCCAAGTCCAAGCCTTGGCGGAGGTGAGTCCAGATGAATTTAATCGGATTATGAATATCAATGTAGGTGGTGTGCTGTGGGGGATTCAGGCCGCTGCTGATAAATTTAAACAGCGCCAACATTCTGGCAAAATCATCAATGCATGTTCGATTGCTGGGCATGAAGGTTTTGCCTTGCTTGGTGTCTATTCAGCCACTAAATTTGCCGTTCGTGCCTTAACTCAAACTGCAGCAAAAGAATATGCCAGTGCTGGTATCACGGTAAATAGTTACTGTCCCGGTGTAGTCGGTACAGATATGTGGGTGGAGATAGATCAACGTTTTGCTGATATCACTGGTACACCCGTTGGTGAAACTTATCAGAAATATGTGGATGGAATTGCTTTAGGACGTGCCGAAACCCCAAATGATGTTGCCGCATTGGTTGCTTTTCTAGCCAGTGAGGATGCTGATTATATTACTGGACAGTCAATTTTGACCGATGGCGGAATGGTTTATCGTTAATACTGGAATGAGGAATGCATCAATGAAAGCAGCTCGTTTTTATGATAAAGGGGATATCCGTATTGAGGATATTCCAGAACCACAGGTACAACCAGGAACTGTTGGAATCCAAGTCGCATGGTGTGGTATTTGTGGCACAGATTTACATGAATTTATCGATGGTCCAATTTTTATTCCTCCGTGTGGTCATCCGCACCCGATTTCGGGTGAAGCTGCACCCGTGACCATGGGGCATGAGTTTTCAGGTGTGGTGTACGCTGTAGGGGATGGCGTGGATGATATTCAGGTGGGGCAACATGTTGTGGTTGAGCCTTATATCATTGCTGATGATGTTCCGACTGGACCACATGACAATTATCACTTGTCAAAAAATATGAATTTTATTGGTCTAGGTGGTCGCGGTGGTGGGCTATCTGAAAAAATTGCGGTACAACGCCGTTGGGTACATCCCATTTCTGACCAAATTCCCTTGGATCAAGCCGCATTGATTGAACCTTTATCTGTCGGACATCATGCTTTTGTAAGAAGTGGAGCACAGTCAGGTGATATTGCCTTGGTTGGTGGAGCGGGCCCGATTGGATTGTTATTGTCTGCAATTTTAAAGGCCAAAGGCTTAACAGTCATCATTACCGAGCTCAGTGCAAAACGTAAAGAAAAAGCCTTAGAAGCAGGTGTTGCCGACTATGTGCTAGATCCGTCTCAAGTGGATGTTGTGGCTGAAGTAATGAAAATTACCCAAGACCGTGGAGTGGATGTGGCTTTTGAATGCAGTAGTGTCAATAAGGTCATGGATACACTGGTGGCAGCCATGAAACCGACCGGTGTGGTGGTGATAGTCTCAATCTGGAGTCATCCTGCAACGATTAATGTGCATAGTGTGGTGATGAAAGAGCTGGATATTCGCGGCACGATTGCCTATGTCAATGATCATCAAGAAACCATTCGCTTGGTTGAGCAAGGTAAAATTAATTTAGAACCTTTTATTACCCAAAGAATTGCTTTAGATGATTTGGTTTCGCAAGGCTTTGAAACCTTGATTCATAACAACGAATCTGCGGTTAAAATTATTGTGCATCCCTAGTAAATTGAGTGTGTCTTTATTGAATGCCAATATTGAGTCAGCAAGCAAATAATGAAAATGATCTGTGAACAAATATGAATGTTGTTCACAGATCGGTTTAAGCTGATTTCTGCTGTTGTATTAAGAGTTATTATCACTGAGCTTAACGTTGCTTTGTGAAGCCTTATTCTCTGATGCTTGATGAGCGCCCCAATTAAACTTTTGTGCACAAATCCCAAGACCTACGATAAGTAAGGCCAGTACACTGGTATATGCAACTTCTTTAAAATAAGTTCCTTCAATAACCATTGTAATTAATGCACCAATAATAAAGACAATCACCAGATAGGTCAGCCAAGGAAATAACCACATTTTAAATGGAATATGTTCACCTTCGGCTTCGAGTTTTTTACGTAACTTTAATTGTGAAAAAGCAATTGCGAGATATACATAGAGGGATACTGTACCTGTTGTCAGCATGAGTACATCATAAATATTCATACTTTCAGTCGCGGTAAAATAAACGGCAACGAATGAAAACAGACTCGAAAAAATGACGCCAATCCATGGGCTGTTATTACGATTGGTCAATGCAAAGCTCTTCGGTGCATCTCCTCGTTTAGAAAGCGAATATACCATGCGAGAACAGGTGTAAAGCGCCGAGTTAAAGCAACTACATACTGAGGTTAACACCACAAAATTGACAATATGACGTGCTTCAGGAATACCCAGTGCTGTTAGGGTTACACTGTATGTCCCCCAAGTTGGATCTTTTAATAAAGGGTTGTTATGTGGAATTAAGCAAACAGTAATCAACATTGAGCCGACATAAAATAAAATGATCCGCCATACGATTGAGTTGGATGCTTTACGGATTTCTTTGGCTGGATTTTTGGTTTCAGCGGCTGCAACAGTCACAATTTCTGCGCCCATATAGGCAAACATTACACCGAGCAAGGCAGTAATGACTGAAGAAAAGCCATTTGGCATAAACCCTTCAGCTGTTAAATACGTAACACCACCGACCATTGCGGCATCGCCCCAAGGCCATATATGCAAGATGGCTAAACTTCCGATCACCAAGAATAGAATAATGGCAATGACTTTGATTAAGGCAAACCAAAACTCAAATTCGCCATAGTTTTTAACATCGCGTAAATTAATCCAAACTAAACTTACAATAACAAGGAGCATATAGCCCCAAATGGGAATAAATGGAAACCAGTTATTGAGAATTTTGCCTGCAACAAAGGCTTCCCATCCCATCAGTAAAGTCCAAAAGGACCAATACAGCCAGCCAATCGAAAATCCAGCCCAACGACCAATGGCACGGTCTGCGTAAGTTGAAAATGAGCCACTGTCAGGATTCAGTACTGCCATTTCACCCAGCATACGCATGATCAGTAGAACCAATAATCCGCCGAAAGTGTAGGCAAGGATTGCAGCTGGTCCTGCATCGTAGATCACATTTCCAGAGCCAACAAATAATGCACCGCCAATAACACCGGCAATCGAAATCATAGTGAGGTGGCGGGATTTAAGTCCATTTTTTAAGCCTTGTGGCGAATCTAGCTTGGAAGCAGATTGATTTCCAGTCATATTATTTCCCTTAATATCAAGCATATAATTGCAGTTGAGCGCTATGCTATTTTTTAATGATCTATCCTTTGAAATGCAGCTAAATGATTAAGCACTGAATGAAGATGAGGTTAACTTTGCTCAATCGCATATTTTGTAAACAGGGGAAGGATTACCCTTTGGCGACTAAACTGTTTACATACTTTTTATGTATTCGATTAATTTGGCTTTTTTGTTATCAGGTGACGAGAGCCACTTTTTATCTATTCAAAGGAGCCAATTATTTTAAAAATGTGAAAAGGGCGAGGAAAAAAATGTACAGAAAAATCAAGTTGCTCAATAAAATGAACAATATTCTATGGTTGTGTTGAGGTTTTAAAGCGGGTAAAAATGAAGTTAAACTTTAAAATGAAATTTTAATGGATCTCTGATTTTTTAATGATTGAGCGTCGGAATACCAACATCACGTAAGCATTTCAGTAAAATACCGAAAGCGACAAAAATGGCTTGTTCATTAACACAGGCGAAACCGAGCAATAGACCTTTCTGTTGAGTAGAGTATTGTTTTGTATAGTATTGTGACAGTGCTCTGACTTTTACCCCTTGATCAAGCGCGTTCGATGCAATCAAGACATCATCACTGTGACTTGGTAATTTTAAAATAAGGTGTAAACCTGCTGCTGTATTGTATTCATGTAGGAAATCTTGACCTAAATGACGGTAAATTAAATCAATTAAAAATGCATGGCGTTTGCTATAAAGTAAACGCATACGTCGAATATGTGCGCCATAATGCCCCTCACGAATAAACTCAGCCAATACTTTTTGATCGATTAGATGTCCACCTCGATAGAGCTCTGCTGAGACGATGCGTAATGGTGAAAACAGTTTTTTGGGCACGACCAAATAACCAATACGTAGCGCTGGATAAATGGTTTTACTGAATGTTCCCATGTAAATGACGGGTGAATCTGGTTCTAAGCCTTGTAAAGAGGGATAGGGTTGTCCTGAAAATCTGAACTCACTGTCATAATCATCTTCAACAATCCAGCATTGATGTTGACGTGCAAACGCGATCAGCTGTTTTCTGCGTTCAAGACTTAGATGTGAACCCAATGGATACTGGTGAGATGGCGTAACGAAGATCAGCTTAGGCGGGTATTGAGGATGAAGGTCTGGAATAATCCCATCTTGGTCAACTGGCAGTGAACGTAGATTAACCCCATTAATGCGTAGAATATTGCGGGCTCCCCAATAAGCCGGGTCTTCGATCCAAACTTCATCACCGATATCAGTCAAGGTCCGCGAAACTAAATCAATAGCTTGGTGGGTACCTTCGGTAATGATGATTTGGTCTGCATCACATTGAACTGAACGCGCAATTTTGAGGTATTCCGCGAGTTCCTGACGTAGCTCCAAACTGCCACCAGCATTGCTATAAATTAATTGATTAATTTCTGGTTCACGGCTTAAACGGGTCTGAATTCGGCTAAAAATATGATGCGGAAATTCTGTTACATCAGGTTCGCCTGGTACAAATGCCCCCCATTGATAGGGTGATGCAGCGGAATAGCCGATTAAGTAAGAACCACGTTGAGATAAGCTGTAACTTTGCTGAGATTTTTTTTCTTGAATGGGCTGATGGGGATTTTCTGCTTTAACTAAAAAAGATTCAGGTAATTCGTCTGCGACCCAAGTCCCTTGTCCAGTACGGGCATTTACATAACCTTGTGCTTGTAATTGTTCATACGCGCTTAACACGGTATTGCGAGAAACTTTAATTTCTTTTGCCAAGTCACGCGATGCAGGTAAACGGGTTTTAGGTGCCAATACACCATCAATTATGGCATTGCGTGAGCAGCGAAATAGCCGTAACTGCAAGGTTCCATCGATATCTTGCTGCAATCGTTGTAGTAAATAATCTCCAAGCAAGCTACGCAATTGGCTCTCTCCTACAAATTGAAAATGGCTCTCGTGGGCACACTGTCAACACGTGCAAAATGATCTAGTCAGACCATGATTGTTAAAAAATTGCTTCATCTCTGGCTGAAAAATAGCAACCCGTAAATGGCAGAAAAAAATATACACAGATCTGACTAAAAGCCCAAGCAAAAAAATCAAGCTTATTTTTTAGCTCAGATTGTGCTGCTAAAACTTAGGGAATCGTAAATATCAACAAGGCTACATCATTTTTAGTTTTTTGCAGTCGCGAGGAAATGCGTCTACATACAAAAATAGGATCATATAATGAACAAGATAGTGAGCGATTTTACACATAAGCAACAAGGGGCAATTACTTGGAATAATGATCTTCAGCCATCTGCATATTTTGATGCACTTAGCGAAGATCAATTTAGCAAAAAGAGAGGTATGCTGAACTGCCAGAAGTGGAGTCTAAGGCCTGATATTCCAGTAAAATTGATTTTGTTGGTTACGCTGCTCAGCGTAATGACGGTATCTACGGCTATTTATGCTGAGGATCTTTCTTGGGGAAATGCTGATACGGCATTGGGGAAACTGACGGTGTCAGGGTGGGTACGTGCGAATTACCAAGATAAAGATTATTCGGACAGTGACCATAAATTAAAGTTTAACGCTGCGAAACTCGATTTAAAATATGATGCCAAGACCTTGTTTGGTGGCGTGGAATATCGCTGCTATCAAAATGATACCTTGTGTGATTTTTCAACTTTGGTCAATGCCAATCTTGGTTATAAGTTAAGTGATACGAGCAGGATTAGGCTTGGACTACAGGATATGCCTTTTGGTATAGGTCGTTTCTGGACCAGTAGTTGGTACGGGAGTTTATTGGACAATGCCGGTTTAGAAGATGTGCATAATTTAGGAATCAATTGGCAGCAGCAACTCAGCACCAATACTGTTTTGGACTTGGCTTATTTTGCTCGTGATGGTGGAAGTTTTGCAGGAGGTGGTGGAGATTCAGCGCGTTATGCAGCCAATTATGTTGAGCCTGAAAATACAACGACAGAGAATATCGAAGAAAAAAATATGTGGGTTGCACGGATTAATCAGAAAATTCAGTTCGATGATTATCCTGTTCAATTCAATGTAGGGGGATCGTATTGGTATTCGGATTTGGAAAATAATAGTAATGGGCAAACGGGTCATCGTCATGCATGGAATGTTTTTGGTCGCTTAAATTACCAAAAGGCGAATTTAACCTTGACCGCTGGGCAGAATCGTAGTGATACCAAGTCATTAAACGCTACAGATTATACAACGGTTGGTTCATTTGAATCTAAATATTTTGTTGCCAACAAAAGCAACTACTATGTAGCGAATATTGATTATCATATCAATGATTTTTATAGAGATTATGATATTACCCCTTATTATAGCTATACCGTGTTTGATAAAAATAAGTCAGATTTTGCCACATCAACCCGGCAAATCCTCGGTGCACATATGGACATAAAGCAATTTTCGTTAGCAGCAGAATATATCGTGGGGAAAAATGATGTATTTATTGGTGGTGATGCCAATTCTCTAGCAAAGGGCGATGCATCGGGGCAGAGTAAACTCCTTAATTTACTGTTTATTTATAGTTTTTAGTTTTTTCGCATAACTTAAACAATGGCACCTTTTAAAAGGTGCCATTTTTTTATCAGCTAATTTTAAAGCTAAGATTTATCCGTATTTATTGAATTTTAATTTTTTAAAAAATAGAGCAAGTGTATACATTGGCTCTCTCGCACTTAATTAAAGTGGCTCTCGTTTCATACCCATAAAAGCGCACAATAAGACAAATCAACATGTCATTTGCATATCATCAATTGGGTGATATGGATGCTGAAATTTTATCATGTATGAATCAAGATTGAGGATATAAAATGGACAGTAAACACTCTGCTTTGAATACGCGTAAACAGCAGGCAACACCTCGAGGAGTTGGTGTCATGTGTCAATGGTATGCGGAGAAAGCAGAAAATGCGACAATTTGGGATCTTGAAGGCAATCAATTTATCGATTTTGCTGGTGGAATTGCGGTACTAAACACAGGTCATCGTCATCCTAAAATTATTGCTGCTGTTACTGAACAATTAACAAAATTTACCCATACAGCATATCAAGTTGTACCTTATGAAAGTTATGTATCTCTTGCCGAGCGTATTAATCAACGCGCCCCGATAGATGGTCCTGCAAAAACTTCATTCTTTTCTACGGGCGCAGAAGCTGTAGAAAATGCAGTAAAAATTGCCCGTTCATATACACGTCGCCACGGTATTGTAACTTTTGGAAATGGATTCCATGGTCGCTCATTTATGACCATGGCAATGACAGGTAAAACAGCACCTTATAAACGTGATTTCGGTGTGATGCCTGGAGGCGTTTTCCATGCGCGTTATCCAGTGGCGTCGAAAGGCATTACGATTGATGACGCAATTCAAAGCATTGAAGATATTTTTGCTGAAGATATTGCTGCACATGATGTGGCTGCAATTGTACTTGAACCTGTGCAAGGGGAAGGTGGCTTCAATGTGGCCCCAGCGGAATTCTTAACGCGTTTACGTGCACTATGTGACTTGCATGGTATTTTGCTGATCGCAGATGAGGTTCAGTCTGGTTTTGCACGCACAGGCAAATTATTTGCTATGAATTACTATGAAACTAAAGCTGACCTCATCACTATGGCAAAAAGCTTAGGTGGTGGTTTCCCTATCTCAGGTGTAGTTGGTCGTGCTGATGTGATGGATGCACCGAATCCTGGCGGGTTAGGCGGTACTTATGCGGGCAGTCCAATTGCGGTTGCTGCAGCACATGCAGTTATTGATGTTATTGAAAGTGAAAATCTATGTGATCGCGCCAATGTATTGGGTGCTGAGTTGGTTTCAGTATTAAATACAATTAAGGCCACCACCAGCATTGTTACCGATATTCGCGCTTTGGGTTCAATGGTTGCAATTGAACTAGAAACAGCTGAACAAGCAAAAGCTATACAGACGCATGCAATGGAAAATGGCTTACTGATTTTAACTTGTGGCCGCAATGGTAATGTCATTCGTTTCTTATACCCATTAACAATTCCAACAGCGCAATTCAAAGATGGTCTCGCTATTTTAAAACAAGGGTTTGCAACGCTGGTTGCAGCATAACTGGTTGCATCATAAGAAATGGGAGATTGAAATGCTTCAAGATCATTTGAAATATTTATTACAGCATGCAGATATTCACTTTGAACAACCGTTAAATGGTGGTTACATCGAAGTGAGTGATGCTGCAACTCATGTGCCATTAGCATGGGTGAAAGCATATGATCGTCAGGCGGTCGAACAAGCAATTATCCGTTCACAAGCTGCACAAAGAATGTGGAAAGCAAAAACAGCCTTGCAGCGTGCGGATGTGTTGTGGGCATGGTACAACTTGATTTTGCAAAATCAGGAGCAACTCGCACAAATTTTGACCGCAGAGCAAGGTAAGCCTTTGTTGGAAGCACGTGGTGAAATTACTTATGCGGCATCATTTATTCGCTGGTTTGCCGAACAGGCGCGTCGTATTGATGGTGAGGTACTGACCCCAACACAGCCAAATCAGCGTTTGCTGGTTATTAAGCAAGCGATTGGGGTAACAGCTGCGATTACGCCATGGAATTTCCCTGCGGCGATGATTACCCGTAAAGCTGCGCCTGCCATTGCTGCGGGTTGTTCGATGCTGGTTAAGCCTGCGGAGCAAACGCCATTAACGGCGTATGCTTTAGAAGTCTTGGCAGTGCAAGCGGGTTTGCCACAAGATGTATTGCTTCATATCAGTGGTGATGCAATTGAAGTTGGTAAAACACTGTGTGAAAGTGATACTGTTAAAAAGTTGAGTTTTACGGGTTCAACTCAAGTGGGCCGTATTTTAATGCAACAGTGTGCGCCAACAATCAAAAAATTATCACTGGAGCTTGGTGGCAACGCACCAGTACTGGTTTTTGATGATGCCAATCTGGAACAAGCCGTACAAGGCATTATGCTGAGTAAATTCCGCAATAGTGGTCAGACCTGTGTTTGCGCGAATCGTATCTATGTACAAGGTGGTATTTACGATGCATTGGCTGAAAAATTGACGGCTGCTGTGGCGAACTTACAAGTTGGCGATGGTCGTCAAGAAGGCTCAACTCAAGGCCCTTTAATTGATGAAGATGCTGTTGCTAAAGTGCAATCACATATTGCAGATGCAATCAGCAAAGGGGCACAGATTAAAATTGGCGGAAAACGTTCAAGTTTAGGCGGAACTTTCTTTGAGCCGACGGTGTTAACTGAGGTGACTCAAGACATGCACGTTGCAAAGCAAGAAACCTTCGGTCCTTTGGCTGCATTATTTCGTTTTAGCAATGAAGAACAAGCTGTGGCAATGGCAAATGATACGGAGTTTGGACTGGCGACTTATGTATTTACACAGAGTTCAGCACGTCAATGGCGTGTAGGTGAAGCATTGGAATATGGCATGGTTGGTATTAATACTGGTGCTATTTCAAATGAAGTTGCGCCATTTGGTGGAATTAAACAATCTGGTTTAGGGCGTGAAGGTTCTAAATTTGGTATTGATGAATATCTCGAAATGAAATATCTATGTGTAGATTTATCCGCATAAATACGTTCTTTTCATCATGCTTTATACTTTTTAATAGGGTCTGTAGACAATTCGTCTACGTTTGCGACTACGTGTGTTTTTTAGGCGATACTAGGTGCGAAATACGAAATTTAGTCATTCTAAATAAGTAGTTCGTAACGACGTAGCGTCAAAAAACACGCTAGTCCCCCAGCTGCGCCTTGCGCTGCAAACAAAGCAGTGCTTTGTTCTTGCTCAGGGTTGTGGTTAAAATTATCTCAGCCTTCGTTATGAAACTCGAAAATAGTCTCGCTATTCTCTTCATTTCATTTCATTTCATTTCATTTCATTTCATGCCTTGCCTGCTCAATTTTAACCTACAACGCAAGCCATTTATGAAATGTCTACAGACCCTAATCAGTCTTGCCCATTCAAGACTGATTTTTTTAATTTAGGGAAAATTTAATTTGTAGCTTAGCCATTGCACAATGATCTTAGCGAATCAGCTGTTAAAGACAGCCTGAATCTATAAAGTCTTATATCTGGTTATTTTAAATCATCTCTTTGATTGATCATGGTTAGTGCCCCAATGATTAATGCTTCCATACTCTGGATAAATTCCGCCTCCATTTCTGCTTCTTCAGCGGCACGTTGTGTGTCTTTAATCGGTTCTTTACCCGCCACAGAATAAATCGTATCTGCAACCGCGATACAGTGAAATGCAATGGTTGCATTTAACCAGCCTGCCTGCTTTTCAGAAAGAGAATAAGCCGCAGCAACTTGATGATGATGTTTTTCAATTTTGGCAATCATCGAAGGTGTAGATGCCATGCGACGAATTAAATAGGGGGTAAAACCAGGGTTGGACTTCACCAGTTCCCGAATTGAATGCATAAATTCAAACAGATATTGTTTTAATGGAATCGGATTTTTTTCTAAAGGCTGCGGTATTTCCCAACGAATAAAAATTTCTTCTGCAATCAAATATTTGAGGTCTTCTAAACTGGCAATATGTTTGTATAACGCCATATGACTGACCCCAAGTGCAGCTGCAACGCCAACAAATGTAAGGTTCAATAAACCGATCTCAATCCCAGCATTCATGATGCGTTCATGGGTGATGGTACGTGGGCGACCGCGAGAAGACGGTTTGCTCAGAGAAGACATATTTATTCCGTAAAAATTAATTTTTTAATGTTGCCATGTGAATGGATGAGGGTCAAATCGTTTACTTTGCTTAATTAGTTTACTACAATGCAACTAAATCTATTGATATTAATTCTCATTATTGTTTGATGGCATATCTAGCGGAGTTTTAGTCAGAATCAACTGACCAAAAGCAGATGGATATGAACGATCAGACACAGGATTTTTACTGTTATGTGTGCAAGTCATGTAAAAGAAGTTCAGGCTCAGTATTCAAATCCATTGAATTTTATATTGCATCCAATTCGGCTCAAGTTAATTCTGGCTTCGGTCACAGCAGCGGTTGGTTCAATGCTCACCTTGGTGCCTTTGATTGCGATTACATGGGTGATCAGTACTATATTTACCGAAGTAACTACACTTGGTGGATCACAACAGGGTGACGATAAAATCCTATGGATGATGTTACTCAGTATCGGGTGTTTGTTGCTCGGCATGCTTTTGTTGACTGTCAGTGAGTTAATCGCGCATTTGGCTGATCATGAAATTACTGGGCAATTGCAAAGCAATATAACCCAGCATCTGACCCAAGTTCCTCTGGGTTGGTTTACAGGCAGAAGTTCGGGAGAAGTTAAACAAATCATGCAGGATGACATTGGTCTGTTGCATAGTTTAACTGCACATTTTTATCCCGCTGTTGGACGTGCATTCGGCACAATTATTGTTGCTGTAATTTTTCTATTGATGATGGACTGGCGCATGGCAATTTTAGCATTGTTGCCATTTTTAGGCTTTGTCATATTTTTACGCAAAGCCATGCGTGCCAGTGGAAATAATATTCAGCAATTTGCCACTCAGCTGGGTCAGATCAATAGTGCCGCTGTTGAATTTATCCATGCGATACCCGTCGTCAAAACCTTTGGCAAAAGTGGTCAGGCTTCACAGGGCTACCAGCAGGCTGTTCATTCCTTTGCAGATGCTTTTCGAATATTTACTCGTCCCTTAGTCAAATCTATGGCGCATGCCCATGCGATGATTTCACCGATTACCATATTAGGTGTTGTACTGCTGAGTGGAACACTATTGATTTCTTTGGGTTGGCTTAAACCCATAAATTTACTGACTTTTATGTTGATTACACCAACCATCTGTGCCCCTGTTTTATTGTTGCATACCTTATTACATGATCTACAAGCCAGTCAGGCTGCCGCACAGCGAATTTTGGCATTATTGGATACACCAGTATTGCCAATGGCTAAAGGGAATCCGCAATTACAGATTAAAGACAGCAGTATTGATTTTCATCAAGTCAGCTATGGCTATACAGCACAGCATCAAGTGCTATCTGATCTGAATTTTTCACTTAAGTCTGGAACCATCACTGCAATTGTCGGTCCATCGGGTGCAGGGAAGTCAACCATTGCTCAGCTGTTGCTACGCTTTTTTGATCCTGTTGCAGGAACGATCATGCTTGGTGGTATAGATCTACGCGATATTCAAACCACCACACTTTATCAACAGATCGGATTTGTTTTGCAGGATACCCGTCTCATTCATGCCAGTGTACGTGACAATATTGCTCTCGGACGTCCAAACGCCAACCAACAAGAAATAGAAAACGCAGCAAAGGCGGCAAATATTCATGATCGAATTATGGCGTTGCCGCAGGGCTATCAATCTATTGTGGGGAAAGATGCCCAGTTGTCAGGAGGGGAACGACAAAGGATCAGTATTGCCAGAGCAATTTTACTGGACCCACCGATATTGGTGCTGGACGAGGCCACAGCTGCCGCTGATATTGAAAATGAAATTGCAATTCAGGATGCACTTTCAAAATTTGCTCAAGGTCGGACCCTTTTAGTTATTGCACATCGTTTAGATACCATTATGAATGCTGACCAAATTCTTGTCCTTGATCAAGGAAAAATTGTTGAACAGGGGACCCATGAAGCGTTGTTATCTCAGCAAGGTTTATATCACCAATTATGGTCCTATACCGAAAAGCATGTTCACACGCAAATGGGAGAAGCATCATGCTAAAAACCTTTTCTCAATTGCTGGGTGATAATGTCACTATTCTTCACCGTTATCTGGCGATGGCAATTGTATATGCTGTGTTTTGTGGCCTGAGCCTGATCATGTTGGCGTTGATTTTGTCTCAATTGATGCTTGCTAATCTTGATCAAATGGCGCTTTGGCTGATCTTATTATTTTTTGCAATCATCCTGTGTTGGTGTCTTCGCCGTGTAGTGGAGCAAATGGGAATTGCTGTTGGTATTGCTGTTTTAGAAAATGCCCGTCTGCGTTTGGGGCATCATGCTGCAAGTCTACCAGTCGGTTGGTTTACCCAACAAAATACCACTCAATTCAATCATCTTGTCACTCAAGGCATGATGTCGGTTGCGCAATTACCAGCGCACGTTTTTACCCCTGTGATTAGCAGTGTGATCACGCCTTTGGTCATTGTCATCGCATTGTTATGTATACATGGTGTGTTCGGCTTGATTACACTGGTTGCGCTTCCGTTGATTGTGCTGGTCTTTCGATTGACCAGTAAAATTGCTCGTTTTACAGATGAGCGATACCAACAGAGTTTTGCTGAAACAAGCCAACGTATGGTGGAGTTTGCGCAAGCTCAATCCGTTTTACGTGCTTTTAATGGTGAAGGTCGTAGCACCCGATTTATTCATCAAGCCGTAGACCAGCAACGACATTTCGGTTTAAAGCTTATTTTAATGTCGTCCTTATCTGCGGTATTGAATAGCTGGGCCATTCAAATTGTGTTTGCGCTATTTTTGATTGTTACGGTGTTTTGGCTAAACATCCACAGCGCAAATCAGCTCTTATTGGCAGACATTGTCAACATTACCGTTTCACTGCTCCTCGTTTGTCGATTTATTGACACCTTGCTTGAGGTTGCAAGCTATAGCGAAGTATTGCGTAGTGCAGGCAGTCAACTTGAAGCCATACAACAGATTTTTAACGCCAAAGCATTAGCACAAGTTGAGATTTCTAAAAGCCCCAATGATGCATCGATTGAATTTAAAAATGTTCAATTCCGTTATGCAGAGGATGAGCCTGATATCTTAAAGGGTGTGGATTTATATATCCCTTCAGGCAGTATGATGGCGCTGATTGGTGCTTCTGGTTCTGGAAAAACCACTTTAGCCAAGCTCGTTGCTCGTTTTTTTGATGTCAATCAAGGGCAAGTGCTGTTAGGTGGGGTGGATGTCAAGCAATTACGTTATGAACAACTGACTACACAGATCAGTCAAATCTTCCAAGACAACTATTTGTTTTCGGGCTCGATTGCTCAGAATATTCGTATGGGTAAAGCCAATGCAACCGATGAACAGGTGATGCAGGCAGTCCAGCAAGCGGGCATCACAGAAATGCTGGCGCGCCTTCCTGATGGTCTTGAAAGCATGGTGGGAGAGGGGGGGGTACGACTATCAGGCGGTGAACGACAACGGATTACCATTGCACGCGCATTGATTAAAGACGCACCTATTCTTTTGGTAGATGAAGCAACTGCTGCTTTAGATGCAGAAAATCAGGCGATTATTTGTGAATTGCTGAATCGCTTACGAGGTCAAAAAACAATATTGGTGATCGCACATCAACTCTCGACAATTGCCGCTGCAGATCACATTGCGGTATTAGAAAAAGGCCGAGTGATTGAGCAGGGAACACCCGCACAATTACGCTTGTTGCATGGACATTATGCCCGTTATTTAGCGCAGGGGCAGGCGGTTAAAGGATGGCGACTAGGCAAAAATGTACAGGTCGGAGAGCATGCCTAATGCCTGTCGTTTTATTGTTACTGTTTGGTATGTTGTGCATCGCATCCTTACTACTCGGTGCTCAGCAAATCGCATGGTCAGACTTATTTTCTGCATCCAGTGGTGCATGGCTCACCCTTAGTGCAAGTCGGATTCCACGTTTGATCACGATTGTGTTAACGGGTGTGGGCTTGTCAGTGTGTGGTGTGATCTTACAGCATATTGTCCGAAATCGTTTTGTTGAACCGGGTACAACTGGGAGTTTGGATGCCGCCAAGCTTGGAATTTTAGTGTCATTAACGCTTATTCCAGCCGCAAGTGTACTCAGTAAAATGCTGTTTGCGATGCTTTTTTGTTTTCTTGCCAGTCTGATTTATATCGCCATCATTCGCCGTATCCAATTTAGGAATACCGTTTTAGTGCCCGTGATTGGTTTGATGTATGGCGGCATATTGAGTGCATTGGCAGAGTTCTATGCTTATCGCAATAATATTTTGCAGAGCATGCAAGGCTGGCTGATGGGGGACTTTTCAAGAGTCATTCAAGGCCACTATGAAATGATTTATATCATTTTGCCCATCGTGGTACTGAGCTATATTTTTGCTCATCGCTTTACGGTACTGGGGATGGGCGAGGAAATGGCCTCAAGTCTGGGGCTAGGCTATGCAAGGATGGCTGCAATTGGCTTGTTGCTGGTTGCAATCACTGTTGCAGCAACGGTGATTACCGTTGGCGCTATTCCTTTTGTCGGATTGGTGGTTCCCAATCTGGTTGCCTTGATGTATGGCGAAAACTTGGCAAAAACCTTACCCATTGTGGCTTTGGCAGGTGCTTCTTTACTGCTGGTCTGTGACCTTATCGGACGCTCTGTACTTTATCCCTTTGAAGTGCCTATCGGTTTAACTGCTGGTGGTGTTGGTGGGGTTTTATTCCTGATATTGATTCTGAGGGGGCTTCGATCGTGACAAAGTTGAAGCTATCGCTGCTGGTATTCGGCGTACTGGTGCTGGCGGTATTGTTTGTCTTTCTAAATGCAGGATTAGATTTTGCTTATGTCATTCCGCAACGGCTGGTTCGGCTCGCCACAATCGTGCTTGGCGGAATATGTGTTGCATTTTCTTCGATTATCTTTCAGACCATCGTCGGCAATCGTATTTTAACCCCATCCATCATGGGCTATGAAGCCGTCTATTTGTTATGGCAGGTCATGTTGCTGTTTTTTCTTGGCACTTCTGGATTGTCATGGCTGGGTTTAAATGGAAATTTCTTTGTTTCAATCTTGCTGATGCTGTTTTATTCGTGGGCAATGCACCGTTGGTTGCTGACCCGAGTGCGCAATGATGTCTTTCAACTGCTGTTATTTGGTTTAGTACTCACTATGGTGATTAGTACCGTCACTCAGTTTATCCAGCTCAAAATAAGCCCCGGTGAGTTTTCAGTATTTCAAGGGCTCAGCTATGCGTCATTTAATCGTTCTCAACCTGAAACATTAATTTATGCAGTGGTGACGGTTGTTATGGTTCTTGGGTTACTGAGAAAAAAATATGCTGTTTTGGATGTGATGGTGCTCGGTCGTGAACAGGCAATTTCATTGGGGATTGATCATCATCAATACGTCAAATTTTATCTTGCCTTGATTGCGGTCTTGGTTGCAATTTCAACCAGCTTGATTGGCCCTACCGCATTTATGGGGGTGTTTATTGCCAATATTGCTTATGCACTCGCTGGAACACATCAACATAAATTTACCTTAGCTATCGGCTGTATTGTTGCGATCACCATATTTATTCTCGCTCAGATTTTAGTTGAGCATGTTTTTAATTATAAAACGACAGTCAGTATTTTAGTCAATTTGGTATGTGGTGTGTACTTTCTTGTACTGACAGTTCGTGCCAGAGGTGTTTCATGATTAGGGTGCGTAATATCCATAAATCCTATGGGGGGAAAAGTGTGCTTTCGGATGTCAATATTGAATTTCCTGAAAAGCAGGTGACTTCACTCATTGGTCCAAATGGGGCGGGTAAATCAACTTTATTGATGATGCTGGCGAATTTATCCAGCCCTGATCAAGGTCAAATTTTATTTCAGCAGAAAGATATTACCCAGATCCGAACAGCTGAATATGCCAAATATGTTGCAACCTTACGACAGTCTCCAAGCTTTAACTTACGCATGAGCGTAGAAGAACTGGTGTCTTTTGGGCGGTTCCCTTATAGCGGTGGTGCTTTGACCGCAAACGACCATCAGGTGATTGATGAGGCGATTCAATTTCTAAATTTAGAAGCATTACGTAAAGCCTATATCGATGAATTGAGTGGAGGCCAACGGCAGATGGCTTTTTTGGCGATGACCATTGCTCAGCAGACTGAGGTGCTTTTATTGGACGAGCCTTTAAATAACCTTGATATGAAACATGCTGTTCAGATCATGCATGCATTACGTCGTTTATGTGATGAACAGGGGCGTACCGTGATTCTGGTGATTCATGACATCAATTTTGCAGCGAATTATTCTGACCATATTGTTGCCTTGAAGAACGGCAAACTACGTTTTAGTGGCCCAGTCAAACAGGTGATTACTGCGCAACAATTAGATGATTTGTATGAACTTGATTTTGAAATTACCTACAGTGAACAAGGCTGTATGTGCAACTACTTCAACTCAACAGGAGCTTGAATACACATGAAATGGAAAAATAACGGCTGGACTCTGGCACTGAGCATGATAGCCGCAATCAGCTTATCGGGATGTGACAAAAAACCTGCTGCTGATGCGAACCAAGGGGCTCAAAAATTAGCAACCCCGATCATGGTTAAACATGAACTAGGAACCACCAGCATTGCCTATCATCCTCAACGTGCTGCGGTATTGGATATGAATGAAGCTGATTTTCTTGATCAACTGAGTATTCCTATTGCGGGTATGCCCAAAGATTATGTACCGCATTTTTTGCAAAAGTATAAAGATGATCAAAAGGTTCAAGATCTAGGTGCGATTGTTCAACCCAATATGGAACGGATTTACACACTCAAACCAGATATCATCTTAATGACGCCACTGCAAGCAAATCAGTATCAAGCGTTGAGTAAAATTGCTCCAACTGTGCACTATGACATCAATTTCAATAACAGTCAGCAGCATCACATTGAGGCGATTAAAGCGCATTTGATCACTTTAGGCCAGATCTTTAATCAACAGCAATTGGCGACGCAAAAAGTAGATGCATTGGATGCCAAAGTAGCAGAAGTACGAAAAATAACTGCAAATCGTCCTGAAAAAGCTTTGGTGGTCTTACATAACAATGGTGCCTTTAGCAACTTTGGGGTTCAGTCACGTTATGGCTTTGTATTTAATGCATTCGGGGTAAAACCAGCCAGTACAGTGGTAGATACAAGTTTGCATGGTCAACCGATTTCTAGTGAATTTATCAAACAGGCTGATCCCGATATTTTGTATATCGTCGATCGTACAGCCGTCATGGAACATCGTCCGACGATTGATGCTGAGCGGATGAGTAATCCTTTATTACGCCAAACCAAAGCATGGAAAAATGGCAAAGTGGTTTTTGTTGATGCAGATGCTTGGTACATCACTGCGGCAAGCCCAACCTCCATGCATATTTTAATTGATGATGTCATCAAGGGGTATCAGCTATGAATTAGGTCTTTACACGATAAATTTATAGCCAGATAAGCTCTAGCCAAAACACCCATACCGTGAACAAGTGACTACAGCATACTTTTCAATAAAAAAAGTGTGATAGGGAAACTTGTGCTTAAAAAATGAAAGGAAATTTGTATATGAAATATGGTCATCCACTTTTTCAGCACGCTTTGAAACCACAGTGCCGAGATTTAAGCCCGCAATTTAAACTGAAAAACTTGATTTCTGCTCAAATGTTGTTGGGTTTCGGATTAACTTTGGTGATTCCGATCTCAACAATTCATGCGCAAACACCTGACCTGCCACCATCAGATCGCGAGGCATTGCAAAATTTACCCACCATTCATGTACAAGCTGTGAATGAAAAAAACAGTGTTTTAGCGGGGCAGATTTCTTCGCAGAATAAGTTAGGTTTTTTAGGTGAAAAAGGCTTCTTAGAAACGCCATTTAATAGCATTGGCTATACAGACCAATATATTGAAAATCAACAGGCAAAAGATATTACCGATGTCATTGCTAAAACCGACCCATCGGTATTTACCAATGGTGCCAGTGGCGGCTGGAGTGAAAACTACTATATTCGTGGCTTTGCTTCGAGTACAAGTGATATGTCAATGAACGGCATGTTTGGCATCACACCTTTTTATCGAACCTCTCCCGAAATGTTTGAACGAATCGAAGTCCTCAAAGGACCTACAGCATTACTCAATGGGATGCCGCCAGCAGGATCTGTGGGGGGCATGGTCAATTTAGTCAGCAAGCGTGCAGGCGATGATCCATTGCAACGTTTTACCGCGACCTATATGTCTGATTCACAGTTTGGTGGTCATCTCGATATCGGCAGACGTTTCGGTCAAAATAAAGATTTTGGTGTACGTTTAAATACAGTATATCGTGATGGAACAGGCGCAATTAAAGACCAAGATAAAAAAACAGCCTTAGTTTCTTTAGGTCTGGATTGGCGTGGCGAACGTGCACGTATTTCAGCAGACCTCTATACAGCTGAGGATCGAGTAGATGGTGTCAACCGTGGGATTAATTTACTCTCAGGGGTTGCGATTCCTAAACCACCAAAACCAGACACACTATTAAATCCAGACTGGTCTTTTGTTGAAACCAAAGATAAGGGCGCTATGCTTCGTGGCGAATATGACTTGAGTGATCGAGTTATGGCATATGCCACTTATGGACAAAGTAAAACTGATTATAAATATAATGGTGCCATGTCAGCGACCGTGCTCGACAGTCAAGGCAGGCTTGAAACCAAGATTGGTCAGTTGGCTTTTGACCTTGAAAAGAAATCAGCTGATCTGGGCATAAAAGGAAAATTTGATACAGGATCTATTGGTCACCAATGGGTTGTCAATGCAACGTATTACCAACATGATCAAAATGACTATGGGGTAAGAAATGTGGCTGGGGCTGAATGGATCACCAATCTTTATCATCCAGTTTGGGGAAATTCAGTTCGCTTTAATGCGCCACATATTTCTAAAACAGCATCTCGTTTAAACAGTTATGGGATTGCGGACACCTTATCTTTTGCTCAAGATCAAGTCCTATTGACCTTGGGTGTACGACAACAGAATGTGCTGAGTGAAGCTTTTAATATTGTTACAGGCAGTCGAACATCACGTTATGATGAAAGTGCCACCACACCTGGGGCTGCGATATTGTTTAAAGCCACTGAGCATATTTCCTTATATGCAAACTATATAGAAGGCTTAAGCCAAGGCTCAACCGCACCGTATACTGCGGCAAATGCGGGTGAAGTTTTTGCACCTTTTAAAACAAAACAAAAAGAGCTTGGGGTTAAAGTAGACTTGGGTAAATTCTCAAATACTTTGAGTCTGTTTGAAATTGAAAAACCAAGTAGCTATACCGATCCCATCAGCAATATTTTTACTGCTGATGGCGAGCAGCGCAATAGAGGAATTGAATGGAGCTTCTTTGGAGCACCTATTGCGAATCTTCGTGTAATCGGTGGTGTTGCCTATATTGATCCTGAATTAACCAAAACTGCAGGTGGTAAAAATCAAGGCAATACTGCGACTGGGGTTGCCAAGCAACAGGCGAAATTAGGCATGGAGTGGGATATTTCGATGTTGCAGGGTTTAACCTTGACTGGAAATGCCACAGCAGTTTCAAAGCAATATATCAATCAGGAAAATACATTACATGCTTCTGGACGGACACTGTTTGATGTTGGGGCGAGATACAAGACCAATGTTTCAAGTTTTCCTCTGAGCTTAGCTGCGAGTATCAATAACGTGACCAATAAGGCCTATTGGGGCATGCCACAATTGTCCAGTTTAGCCTTGGGCGCACCTCGAACTTATATGCTGTCGGCTTCTATCGATTTTTAATTTAAGCGATACAGCACTATATTTTTATATGGTGCTGTATGTTGATTCAATGAGGCGCTTTAAATCACATAAATCTGTTCAATCAAAAATAAAGCGGATGGGGTTTTTGTCTCAGGGCAGGCTTGCTTAAAGTGCTGTTGATAAAACAACACTAAATCTAAAACAAGTGATGAAATCTAAACATTTATTAAAATTGAATTTTGAATAAGCTATTGAAAATTATAAAAATAAATATTGGCATAAAAGCTGCTCAATACAAGTGATATGAAATTGGAAGTATCTTAAGGAATACCTATGTCACTTGTCGTCGATAAAAAAGAAAATTCTAAAGAATTTGTAAAAAGTACTTTATCTGAAATTTGGGTCACACGATGTCCAGTACCCACTGCAACAGGAATCTCATTAAAGCGCGGCACCTTAGTCGAAAAATTTGAGCGACATGGTATTGATGTTGCGGTATTGCAAGATGCACGTAAAGGCTTGTCTGTGCATCATTTTGATCATCAGCTTCCGGCTTTATTCCGTGAGGGTGGCAATGTACCTGCTTTGGCTGCACGTTCAGAAGGTGCCCCAAGTCGTCTGATTGGATTAACTTGGATTGATGAATGGCAAGTGATTATTGTTCGACCTGATTCAGCAATTCGTCAACCTGAAGACTTAAAAAATGCCAAAGTGGCTTTACCTGAATATGCCGATAAACGTGCAGGCAGTATTTTTAGAGCTATGTCATTACAAGGTATTCGAGGGGCTTTACAACTTGCAAATTTAAGTTTTCGTGATGTTGATTTTATTGAAGTTCCTGAGCGTGCTGAATCGAAACAAGATCGTGATGCCAGTGCCTATTGGGCAGGCCTTGATGCCTTGATTACAGGTGAGGTGGATGCCGTGTATGTCAAAGGGGCATCGGCTGTTGAGGCTGCCACCAAACGTGGTTTAAAAGTCGGTATCGATTTAGATCAATTTGCAGATGTGACTTCACGTGTGAACAACGGGACACCTCGTCCTATCACGGTACATGAAGATTTATTGGAACATCACTTTGATGTCGTCGTGGATTTTCTGGAAGAGCTGTTTGATACCGCAGACTGGGCAGAAGATCATTTAGATGAAGTGCTGGTTATTCTACAAGATGAAACCATTGCGGGTGCTGAAAGTGTGGCTACAGCGTATCGTAATAATTTCCATAAATCTTTACATCCTTCATTAAGTGAAGAACGCCTTGAGCTTTTAAAACAACAAAAAGATTTTCTTTGGTTACATGGCTTCCTTGAAAAAGACGTCGACCTTAATACATGGGTCGATCATCGGCCATTACTCGAAGTTTTAAAGCGTCGCCAAAATAAACAATGTTAAAACAGGATATTTATCATGACTACACTGATTCAATCGCCACTTTCCCCTGAACTCAATGATTTTATTGAACGCAACCGTGAAAAAGCTGAATTTGTATTTGAGGTGTTCCGTGAGACGGGCACAATCACTGCCAATGGCACGGTCAATTTTGTTGAACGCGCCCCTGAGAATACCTTGGTGACCTTTAACTATGCAGGTCCTTGGTCACGAGATAAAAAAAGCAAAGTACTGGTAGAGAAACTTGATGGTGAAGTTTTATTGGGACGAAAAGGTGCTGGTGGCCGTTATAACAAACTGTTTCGTGAACATGCAGATGTCACCACAATCTCTCATGTACATGCACCGAATTTAGGTGCTTGGGCCCAAACACACCGAACCCTACCGATTCGATATGTGCCTGTTCAGCGTTTTCATTTATTTAATGAATTACCGATTTATATCGATCGCCGTCAGGCAGAAGTCGATTTCATTTTAGATCAACTCAGGATTGATATTGAGCATCGGGCTATTTTGGAAGCCAATGGCGGTGCCACAGTTTGGGGGCGTCAAGGTCTACAGGAAACTGCTGAATTTATTTTATTGCTTGAAGAAGGTGCTCAAATTCAACTGTTAGCAGAACTGGTTGGAGGAAGTCGTGAATATGGGCAAGGGGTGTTACAGCAACAGTGGAAAATGAGCGGATTGACTGAAAAAGCAAAATCACTGGGATTACTTCCACTCCATTAGAAACATGATTTAAAACAAATATAGAGAATATTATGGCTGTAAAACTTTTATGGTATCTCACCTCTCCTGATGGTCCCTATCCTTGGTTGGAGTCGGGACGCTGGGATACCGATTTTGAACATTTGCAACAAATTGCAATTACCGCAGATCGTCTGGGGTTTTACGGTTCGCTCATGGGTACAAGTGAGTATGAAACACTGGCGGTTGCTGCGAGTTTAATTCCTTTTACTGAACGCCTGAAGTTTTTGGTTGCGCAGCATCCAGGTGAAGTTCAACCCGCAGTTTTAGCCAAATATGCACAAACTTTTGATGCATTTTCTCAGGGACGTTTGTTGTTTAATGTGGTCAATGGCAATGATCAGGGACTTGCCGCATTGGGTATTCATTATTCACATGATGAACGCTATGACTTTAGTAAAGAATACTGGAGTACATTTCAACAAAATTATTTAGGCGATAAATCTGGCTTTCAGGGTGAGTTTATTCAAGTGGCTCCACGTCAAGAGGGTGCTTCACCGATGTCAAAATGGCATGGGGCAACCCAAAAACAAGGCGTACCACTGTGGGGTGCTGGCACATCAGCGAAAGGGGTACAACATTCAGTGGAATTGCTGGATGTGTATTTAAGCTTTGCCAACACACCGCCGCTGCTGGGAGAAAAATTCAGTAAGGTTGCAAAAGAAGCCGCTAAAGTTGGGCGAACTTTGCAGTATGGAACTCGCTTACAAATTATTGTTCGTGAAACCGAAGAAGAAGCGTGGCAATACGCGCAGTCTCTACTCGATAAAATTGATGTGAATTATGCGATTGAAGCAGTAAAACGTCAGCTTCCACCCAATGAAACTTTTGAAAGCTATCAAAGTAATAACCCGATTGTTCAAAAAAATTTAGAACGCTTACGTCAGGGGATATTACCTCAAGCTAAAGATTTTGAAATTTATCCAAATATTTGGACAGGGCCATCACTGTTTGGTTTTGATATCTTAAATCCCGCTGCGGGGACCGCATTGGTCGGGAGCGCTGAAAATATTGCTCAACGTATCCAAGAATATGAAAGCTACGGTACATCTGCATTTATTTTGTCGGGTTTTCCTTTAATTACTGAAGTTTACCGTGTTGCAGACTTGTTGTTTCCTTTACTTGAGCTCGATCATGGTTTTGAGTTGCCGAAGTTAAAAAAACGCTCCTCTGTAGATTCTCTTTTGAATCAAGAAATTGTGGTTTAAAAGGAGAATCCTATGAGTAAAATTACGCGTAGAGCATTAATTAAAAATACTGGTTTAGGTCTAGGTACGATTGCAGCAGCAAGCCTGATCGGGTGTTCTCGTTCCGATTCCTCAGCAGCAAATGAAGCTGCTGCACATACAAGCCAGCATGCCACACCGCAAAAAGGTGGAGTGATCAAAATTGGGGTGATTAATGGTAATCAAGCTGGAAATTTAGATGCCCATAAGCCGATTGGAATGTCGAGTGCCTTTAGAGGTTGGCCGTTATATGCCAAATTATGGGAGTGGGGGCGAGATATTCAACCTAAATTGGCGCTTGCTGAATTTGCAGAACCCAATGAGGATGGCACTAAATGGACGATTCGGTTAAAGAAAGGGCTTGAGTTTCATCATGGTAAAACCATTACAGCCGATGATGTCATTTTCTCTTTACGTCGTTTGACCGATCCTAAACTGGCGTCTCCCTTTGCGGCTTATCTGTATTCATTACAGCGCGATGCGATTAAAAAGCGTGATGATTACACCGTTGAAATTCCATTTGCTCAAGGCAAAGGCTTAGTAGCCTTACCTGAAGCATGGATGAGTTGGGGCGGTATTGTTCCAACAGATTATGACCCAATCAAGAATGTTGTCGGAGCAGGCCCGTTTAAACTGGAAAGTTTTACCCCAGGTCAACGTTCCCGTTTCGTACGTTTTGAAAATTATTGGAAAGACAATCAGCCTTATGCAGATGCCATTGAAATTATAGATTTTAAAGACCAAACCGGGCGTCTTGCTGCTTTGCAATCAGGGCAAATTGATATTGCATCGGGTATTAGTGCCGAGCATTTATCTTTGATTCAAGCCAATAAACGACTGAATGTTGTTTCATCTGAAACAGATGCTTGGCAATCCTTTGACATGAATACCACTAAAGCACCGTTTAATGATCCTCGTGTCAGACAAGCATTTCGTTTGATTGCCAATCGGGATGATTTAGTGAAACGGGCATTGGCGGGACAAGGGCGAATTGCCAACGATCTGTATTCATTTAGTGATCCTGTTTATAACCATGAAATTCCACAGCGTAAGCAAGATTTAGCCAAAGCTAAAACACTATTAAAAGCCGCTGGTTTTGATCAAAACTTAAAAGTTGATTTATATACAGGACCAGATAGCAATGCCGCCTTGGTGTTTGCGCAGCATGCAGCGCAAGCTGGCGTGATTGTAAACGTTAAACAAGTTGAAGCTGCAACATTTGCAGATGCAATCAAACAAGATTGGGCATTGAGTACAGGTTCAAATGTTTCTCGTCCATTTTTATTGACGGTATTGCAGATTGATGGACCCGGTGCAGCCAATAACAAAACCCATTTTAATCAAGCCCGTTTTACGGAGCTGGTGCATCACGCATTGCAACAGCCTGATCTGGAAAAACGCAAAGTTCTGGTGCATGAGGCACAGCAAATTCAGCATGAACAAGGTGGCTTACTGATTTGGGGTTTTAACAATGTTTTAGATGCACATTCTCATCAGATTGGTGGTGTAACACCTGATCGAACCGGTTTTGCAGCATGGCGAACTGATGAGTTTTGGCGTAAAGGGGAGTGATGATGACGACTCAAGCCAGCAAAATTGAAAGCTCGATTCAACATCCAGCTATCGCCAAGTCGTTTGAATTTCCTGCATGGTTACCTTGGTTTTTGACCCGTATCGTGTCAGGAATTTTAGTGATTTTTGTGATTAGTTTAATTGTATTTATCGCGACTCAAGCGCTTCCATCTGACCCTGCGCGGGTCATTTTAGGACCAGAAGCACCAGAAGCTACGGTTCAAATACTGCGTGAACAATTGGGGCTGACTCAACCGATATTGGTGCAATACTGGAATTGGCTGACTCAATTATTACAAGGTAATTTTGGACGCTCAATTGATTCTAATGTACCTGTATTACAGATTATTCAAAACTATTTTGGTAATACGCTTGCTTTGAGTAGCTTGGTGGTGGCAATCACTGTACCGATTTCAGTTTTACTTGGGGTTTGGTTATCGCTACGTCGTGATAGCAAACTAGACCGAATCATTGTATCTAGCTCGATTATTTTTAAAGCAGTACCCGGATTTGTCATTGCCATTTGGCTGATGATGTTATTTTCAACTTCGATCTTGCATGTATTACCTGCTGCATCATTGCTGATTCCTGGGCAGTCTCCGTTTAGCCAGTTAGAGTTTTTAATTTTACCCATTTTAACGTTAGCTTTATCGCTTATTCCTTATCTCATGCGTCTTGTGCGAGGCTCAATGATCGATGCCTTAGAGTCTGATTATGTCACCTCAGCACGATTACGCGGTATTCCAGAGCGTCGCATTATCTGGAAGCATGTTTTACCTAATGCTTTAGTGCCTGTGGTACAAGGCACGGCATTGACCATACGGGTTTTACTCAGTGGGGCTTTAATTATCGAGGTTGTATTTAGTTATCCCGGAATTGGCAATGCATTGAATGCAGCAATTGAAATGCGGGATATTCCTACCATTCAAGCGATTGTGTTATTGCTGACCATCTGTGTGGTGGTAGTCAATTTAATTGCAGACTTAATGACCACTTTACTCACACCGAAAATACGCACTGCAAAAAAACATAAAGCCCGCTCACCTGGTTTACGTCAGGCATTACGTTTATGGAAATCTGGCCGACCGATTACGGTAAAGCCTGTCGATCGCCGTAATGCCTTGAAGAATATCAATTCAGGAGAGGGGAAATGAGTACACTTCATTGGTATCAACATAAGTTTTTCAAAGCCTTGATTTCTGAGCGACAAGTCCGTTTTGGTTTTGTGGTGACAAGCTTAGTTTTGATATTTGCGCTTATTGGGCCAGTGCTGGTTCCTTTTGAACCAACTGCATTAGTGGGCATGACCTATGGTGCGCCTGAAGCACAGGCTTTTCTTGGCTATGACTATATTGGGCATGATGTTTGGTCTCGTGTATTAGCGGGCGGTGCTTCAATTATTTGGATGACCCTCGCTGCCAGTCTGGTGGCTTTAATTATTGGTTCCAGCTTAGGCATATTGGCTGCTTTTGCACGAGATAAAGTTGACCAGTTTGTGACTTGGCTTACCGATGTTTTTATGGCATTTCCTGATCTGATTTTAGTGCTATTAATCGTTTCGATGCTAGGGCGTGAGCCATGGCTGATTGTGCTCACAGTTTCGATTGCTTTTATTCCTGGGGTAGTACGTCTTGCACGAAGTGTTGCGCTAAATCTGGTTGAGCAAGAGTATGTAGAGGCCGCCAAAATTTTAGGTTATTCGAAAAGCTATATTTTATTCCGTGAAATCCTACCCAATATGCTGACACCCTTATTAATTCATCTTGGGGTGATGTTGACGTGGGCTGTTGGCATGTTATCTGGTCTGGCTTTTCTTGGTTATGGTATCGCACCTCCTGCAGCCGATTGGGGCCTGATGATTAATGAAAATCGTGCTGGGTTATTGGTTCAACCGTGGGCAGTATTTGCACCAGTAATTTTAATTGCTTTGTTTGCGCTGGGAACCAATGTGTTGGCTGAAGGTGTAGGGCGTGCCGCAGCGCGGATTGAGGAAAAGTAACCATGACAGAGATTTTAAAGAATACGGTATTACAGGTAAAAGACTTAACGGTGGCGTTGGTCAACACAGGCAAGCATGTGGTTTCGAATATTTCTTTTCATTTAAACGAGGGCGAAGTCCTTGGATTGGTGGGAGAAAGTGGTTCAGGTAAAACCACATTGTCGAGTGCGTTATTGGGCTATGCACGACATGGTGCCAAAATTATTCAAGGCACAATTGCGCTGGATGGACAAGATATCCTCAGTCTTGACGACCACGCTTTGCGTCAAATTCGAGGTTATAAAATCAGTCACGTTGCCCAAGATCCAGGAACGGCACTAAATCCAGCATTAACAATTGGACAGCATCTACTTGAGTTATTAGAAGTCCATCAATCACGCTTATCCAGTAGTGAAAGAAATCATAGAGTTGCTAAAATTTTAGATGAAGTGGGATTGCCTCAGGATGATGTGTTTTTAAAACGCTATCCTCATCAGCTTTCCGGCGGGCAACAACAACGGATTTTATTAGCATTGGCATTTTTGTTACAGCCTCGCTTAATTGTCTTGGATGAACCGACAACAGCATTGGATGTTACGACCCAAACTTTAGTGCTGAATATTATTCGTAAATTATGTCGCGAATATAATGTCGCAGCAATTTATGTATCACATGATTTGACTGTGGTGAAAGATATTGCAGATCGCGTAATCGTCCTGTATTCAGGCCAGATTGCAGAAGATGCTGCATTAAGCCAGTTATTTGAAACGCCAAAACATCCTTATACCCAAGGTTTACTCAATGCCATCCCCGATGTGTCGATTCGTAAATATTTATCCCCCATCGAAGGACATGCACCCTCACCGAATGACCGTCCAACAGGATGTGCTTTTGCCGCAAGATGTACTTTCGCTAGCGAATTATGTCATCAACAGCAACCGAAATTAACCCTGTTATCTCAAGCATTTGATCCACATTTTGTTGCTTGTCATCATTGGGATGAAGTGGGCGTGATCAATTTTCAAGAGCTTGATCCGCATCTGATTGAATTAAAAACAGATCAACAGGCACTGCTTAAAGTAAAACATATCAATGCTTGGTATGGCCAGCAACAAGCACTTTTCGATGTTTCTTTTCAAATACAGCGTGGAGAATGTTTGGCCTTAGTCGGGGAGTCTGGTTCAGGTAAAACCACATTGTCTAGAGTGATTGCAGGACTGAATGAAAATGCAGAAGGTCAGGTGATTTTAGCTGATGAAGTATTGTCCTTGCAGGGACAAAAACGTCAGTTAACACAACGACATAAACTGCAGTATATTTTTCAAAATCCATATAAAGCCTTGAATCCAGCACATACCATAGGACAGACACTCACTAAAGTGGTTCAGCACTTTTTTGCTACATCTCAGCAAGAAACTCAACAAAAGGTCGTTCAGGTACTTCAACAAGTCTCGCTTCCTCCACAGGTTCAAGAACTCTACCCAAGAGATTTATCTGGCGGAGAACGGCAACGTGTAGCGATTGCACGAGCGCTGTTATGTCAGCCTGATGTTTTGATTTGCGACGAAATTACTTCGGCTTTAGATGTGTCAGTACAAGCATCTATTTTAAAACTGTTGCAACAACTGCAAAAGCAAGGCGTAACTTTACTTTTTGTGACCCATAACCTTGGGGTAGTTAGAGCAATTGCTGATCGAGTTGCCGTTTTAAAAAATGGCCATCTGGTGGAATACGGTGAAACCGATCAAGTACTGAGTCATCCGCAACATGGGTATACCAAAACTTTGCTCACACATGCACCCAGCTTATTTAAGACTACAGCACAGCGTATCTGTGCATAAAAAACAAGAGATTTTCCGGAGTTAAAATGAACGATATTCAGCAACACAATTTTTTAGAATTGGGCAGTATAAGACATATTCAAAGTGAACAAGAAGCATTGGATATTGCCAAGGCAGTGGCAAAACAACTAACTGAATTTGCTCAAGATCCTCAATATAACAAAAGTGTTCCTTATGAACAGGCCCGCTTAATTTCAGAAGCAGGTCTGACAGCGATTATTGTTCCTCAGCAATTTGGTGGTTTAGGCGCGAGTATTACTACATTGGTCAATGTGGTAAAGATCATTTCATCTGCAGATGGTGGTGTGGGGCAACTTCTACAAATTCATTTCACCATGTTTCGAGGAATTTTAACGGGTTATGAGGATGATATTCGCGATCAATTATTACGTGATGTATTGAGTGGTAAACGTTTAGGCAATGCACTCGCAGAAGTGGGCGGAAAAGATAAATTTCAGCATAAGACCCGTGTAGAAAGAAATTCACAAGGGCAGTTAATCTTAAATGGCAGTAAATTTTATTCCACAGGCTCTTTATTGGCCGAGTGGATCTCTTTATTTGCAGGCAGTGATGATGGACCTGTTTCGATCTTGATTCATCGTGATACGCATGGGGTAGAACTGCTCGATGATTGGGATGCAATGGGGCAAAACAATAGTGTCAGTGGCACAGTCAATTTTAAAGATGTTGTTGTCGATGAACGCTATGTTGCCAAGCGCAATACTGGTGGTTTAGGGACAGTGCTACGCACAGGTTTAACTTGGCCTCAGATTTTGCATGCAGCTATGGATACAGGTATTGCCAAAGGTGCACTTGAAGGGGGGATTGATTATTTGCAACAGAATGCTCGTCCTTGGGTGGAAAGTGGCGTCGACTCCCCGACACAGGAACCGCATATCATTAAGCAAATTGGTGAGTTTGCAGTTTTGGTCCGTTCAGCAGAAGCACTTTTAGATCGCTCAGCAGCGATTTTTGAGCAGCATTTAACTAATCTGGAAGATGAAGCCTTACAAACTGAATTGATTTTATCTGTGGCTGCCACACGGAGTCAGTCAGACCATGCATCTTTGAAAATTTCCAGTGAAATCTTTGGCTTACTTGGAGCAAGCTCTACTTTGTCAAAATGGAATTTAGATCGTTTCTGGCGTAATGCACGTACGCATACCACACATGATCCGATTCGTTGGCGTTTATATCATGTTGGAAATTATTATTTAAATAATATTCCACCTGGTGAATATAACTCTGTGCTTTTAAAGAAACAGGCTGAAAATGTGACCAAATTTAAGTCATAATTTGAGTTCGACAAAAATATGCTATTCGGAAACCTCATCCACAACTGTTTGAGGCAGTACTTAATCGCATATTTTTTTCGGTGAGAAGCAGCGTTTTGTGCGTTGAGAATAGTCAGAAGCTTTTGTATAGGCGATGCCTTAAATTTGGAAGCTGAAAAATAAAAGGTTGTCATCACGACAACCTTTTATTTTTTCGTATTGTTAAGCCACTTGTGCATGAATAGCAATGTCTTGTGCCAGCCATTCACGAACATTGATTTGAGCTGGAATAAACTTCCAGCGATAGAGAAAGTCACTGAGGTCTTGTAAGGCAATAATCGATGTTTCATCAAAATTGGTATTCAGCTTGAGATGTGCATCTGCGCCATAAGCTGCATGAACCCATTGTTCACTGCTATTACATTCTTTAGCCAGATAGCGGTGAGTTTCATCTGCATGCACATGCGCCCATTGTTCAGCTTGTAAAACCGCATCGACGATGGATTGAGCTTGTTGTGGATATTGCGATAGAAAATCTTCATCCACAGTTAGTGTTCGAGGGGTACCATTATTTGAACGTAGGATAGGGTCGGGATGTGAACCAATATCAATAATGGTATGCAGGGCAAAATCATGGGCAATTTGTGCTGCATGTGCGCCTTTTAAAAAGATGGCATCGACATCCCCTTTGATTAAAGCCACAATCTCTGCACTTGCGCTCAGTTTATTACGATTGCTAAAGAAACTCGCATCATTTTCTTCGGTATGATTTTGCTGTTGCGCCACTAATATATCAGCACGCAGACAATCCACCAGTTCCAGATCACTGACCTTAAGATTTACTGTTTTTAATGCATTTTCTAAACCGCGAATGGCTTGAGCACGAGAGAAATCGATGATGGCATCTTGATTTAGTGGGAGTCCAAAGCGTTTACCTTTTAGATCCTCAACCGTCTTAATTTGGGAATCATATCGAGTCAGCAGTAATTGGACTTCATCTGCCCAAGATAAACCGATGACTTTGGTTTTTTGTCCAGAAGCATATGCCCAAATTGCAGGAATACTGCCACCATGCCGAACTGAATTGGCAAGGGTATGGTTAAAATGTGAGTTACGAACCTCTTTTGAGTTCGATTCACGAATTGATTTAATTTCAATGTGTTGCTCAATAAATTTTTCTTTTAGCCAGCCTTTTTGAATCGAGATTCCGAGCCCTGTAGGAACTGGACAGCGTGTATACCAAAGTGTATTCAATGGTTGCGTTTGAAGTGTTGTCATTGTGACATCCTGTTGTGATTTGAATGCTTTAAAGCAATATTGATGCCATTGTTTAACTTATTGATATTTAAAATATATTTTTAATATCTATTTTTATGATGTTGATATATCAAATATTGTTGCAATAACAACAGATAACAAGTGCGGATGTTTTAAATCAAACATCTCATCAAACACGTTTTTTAAAAAAACAATATAAAACAGTGGATTAAAATATTTATGCCTTTGAAAAATTTGGCATAGATCTCGCAGTGAGCTATAGATCTTTAGTTGTTGTTTTATTTTTATGTTTAAAAATTATCCACTGCTGCGAAGTTTGGCCTTATATCGTTTTATGCCATTTCGCTTTGTATTGACGGCAACATTATTTGTCCTTGCCAATTTTGGCTTAGCACTACAGCAATATTCAATCGGACATGCGATTGATACGCTAAAACACAGCCAACCTGAAAGTTTATTTCAACATGCTTTTACAGATCCGTTAAATCCGTGGTTTTGGTTTATTCTACTGACGAGTATCGCTTTACTTCGTGCCATTATTCAATATTTAGCGGGTTTAAGTGCCTTGATAATTGGGCAGCAATTGTTAAGTATTTTAAGAGAAAGAATCTTTAGTCAGGTCCAGCATTTAGATGTTTCATGGCACTGGAAACACGGATTAGGTGAAGTTTTATCAAGAACCACCCGAGATTCAGATAAATTAAAAGAAGCTTTAATTAATTTTTGGCGACAAGTGTTTGAATCCAGTCTAGTGGTCGCCGCAACAGTCGGATTGTTGTGTTGGTATCATCCTTGGTTGGGGATCGTCCCGCTTATTTTTATTTTTCTAGGCCTAGCTGTGCTGTTTAAACTGACCAATCAGTTGGTGGTGCTGGATCATCAAGTTGCCTATGCCTATGAAAAAGTCAGTGATACTTTGGCTGAAAGCGTCAATGGCATTCGAGTGGTCAAAGCCTTTCAACTTGAGGAAAAGCTCTTACAACGTTTTAATGCTGCGGTTGATAGCTTTATTCGTCATTCTATTCAAACCATTCGCACCAGTGCACAACGCTTACCGATTCCTCAAATGATTATTGCCTGTTCCTACTTATGGGTGATTGGGTTTGGTGGCTACTTAATTGGACAAAATCAATTACAGATTGGGCAATTTGTGGCTGCTGTACTTATGGCAAATTTATTGGTGTTTCGTATTGAAAGTATTGGACAGGTCTTACATATTTTTGCAGATGCACGTTCATCGGCAACTCGAATATGGCAAATGCTAGATGAGAAATCGGCAATTGTAGATGCTGCACATGCTTTGCCACTACAAGCGGATGCTGATGGGGATGAAGGTTTAAATATTCGACTGGAAAATGTCAGTTTTCAGGATCGAAACACAGAAAAGTATATTTTAAAACAGTGTAATGTTGAATTCCGAGCAGGTGAAATCGTCACCATTGTGGGGAAAACTGGAGCGGGTAAAACCACACTGATGAACTTGCTCAATCGTTTTATCGATCCAACCGCAGGGCAGGTCTGGATTGGTTCAGATCAACGCGGTTGGCTCAATCTTAAAGATCTTAGTTTGGTTAACTTACGTCATATGGTTCAGATTATTCCGCAAGATAATTTCTTTTTCTCAGGAACCTTGGCGGATAACTTAAAAATAGCCAAACAGGATGCGACTGAACAGGAGATGCGAGATGCGTTGCATTTGGCTTCAGCATCTGAACTATTACAGCGACTCGATGCTGGTCTGGAGACACGAATAGGGGACAAGGGAGTCACCTTATCTGGAGGGCAAAAACAACGGATTGCACTGGCACGGTCAATTTTAAAAAACTCGCCAATCTTGGCGCTTGATGATTCAACCAGTGCTTTAGATTCCACTACAGAAAAACAGGTGTTACAGCGTTTATCAGGCTTGGCTGACAATAAAAATCAGCTCAAAAGAACCATCCTGATCAATTCAAATAAACAGACCACGATTTCTTTATCAGATCGCATTATCGTATTAGATCAGGGACAAATTCTTGCTCAAGGGAGCCACACAGAATTGCTCCAGCATTGCGAATTTTATCGGGAGTTGATGGGATTTCAGAAGGCGCAACAGGAGATTCAAGCATGAATACCACGGTTAAAAATTTCCGACCGCTGACGAAAATCTCTGATCTGCAGATCGAAGAAAACTTAGCAAAAACCGCGCTACATCGCGGAATGTTAAAAAAACTCATTCCTTTGCTTTATCCGATTCGTTATTTAATTCTAGCCATGATCTCAGTAGAGATCTTACAAGTGCTGAGCATCTTTGTACGTCCATGGGCAGTCAAGTACATTTTAGATTCTGGATTTCAGCAAGTGGCTGGGAAACTGGTGTTGTATCAGCCAGTACTTTTTATAGCAATTGCTATTCTGGCATTCAGCTGGGTGTGTCGTTTTGGATTAGCGGGTATATCAAAATACTTGTCTGGAAAAGCGGCTTTAAGTGTCATTAATGATCTAAGACGTTCATTATTTCAACATATTCAAGCTTTAAATATTGGTTATTTTGATCGAACTAAAGCGGGCCGAATTATTTCACGAGCGGATCGTGATGTCGATACTTTAGAACCAGTATTGATACAAGGACCACCTGAACTACTTTCTGCGATTTTACGTTGCGGATTAGCATCTGTGCTTTTGTGGCATATTTATCCCCCATTTTTCTGGTGTTTATTTGCAACTTTGCCGATTTTATTGACAATGACTGCAATATTTAAAAAGTCATCACAACGGCATTGGGGACGGGTTGCCGAAGAACGCAGTCGATTTACTGCACATTTGGTTGAAACGGTAAATGGTGCCAAAATTATTCAGCAATTGAATTATAGTGAAACCAATCAACAGCGCTATCAGCAACTCTTAAAAGATTTTAATGATTCTATTATTTATGGAAGTAAGCGGACCAGCTGGTTTGCCCCATTTACTGGATTGCTTTCGACAGTGGCAACCGCAGTTTTTATTGTGATTGGAAGTTATGCTTATAGTGAAGGTGTCATCAGTATTGGACAGTTTGCCGAAAGTATTTTTTATGTGTTTTTATTCTTGGCACCTTTACAGGAATTGACCGATTTATTTGAGCGTTATGCCAATGGTGCAGCGTGTGCACAACGGATATTTCTACTTTTAGATACCCAATCTAGCATTCAAGATGCACCACATGCGTTGAAATTAGGGCAACTTAACGGGCATATTCGTTTTCAGTCTGTACATTTTGCTTATACCACCAAAGCTGTTTTACAAAATTTTGATTTAGAGATCGAAGCTGGAACGGTGGTTGCGATCGTGGGGCCGACAGGTCATGGTAAAAGCACGATCGTTCAGTTACTGACACGGTTTTATGAGCCTCAGCAGGGGGGGATTTTCTTAGACCGTTATCCGATACAGGATATCCATCTGGATAGTTTAAGACAAAATGTCAGTATTGTTTTACAGGACAATGTCTTGTTTAGCGGCACAATTTTAGACAATTTACGTTTAATTCAACCCGAAGCTACAGATCAACAACTGATTCGGGCGATTGAAGAACTTGGTGCAGATGATATTCTAGGACAGCTTCCTCATGGTTATTTTACTGAAGTTGGAACACTCGGAAAAAATTTAAGTCATGGGCAACGCCAACTAGTTTGTCTCGCACGTGCATATTTGGCTGATCCTAAAATTTTAATTTTAGATGAAGCGACCTCTGCGATTGATATTTATACGGAACAGAAAATCCAATATGCCCTTCGACGCTTATGTAAAAATAGAACCTGTATTGTGATCGCACATCGCTTAAGTACCATTCAAGAAGCAGACAAAATTGTGGTGATTGAGAATGGGGCTGTAGTGGAACAAGGTGCTCATGAACAACTGATTCAACAGCAACAATCTTACTATCAGTTGTATCAATCTTATTTACACAATCAACTTGTATAAGCTTATGCGCCACTAGCAAATCTGTGGTTTTATAAACATTTTTTCGAATCATTGTTTAAATATAAACAATGATTTTTTTATTTTTAATGACAAGTTTTTGATATTCAATAATAAAAATTTTGGCATTGGCTTTGCTATATCGGTGCACATCGTTAAGGAAGCTTATATGCGTACATATTTTTCTCAATTCATTCTTCATTCTTCTGTTTTTGCGTTCAGTACACTTACCGCCTCAATCACTTTGGCAAATGAACAAAGGCCTGTATCAGAAAAAGAGGATGTCGTGACATTGCAATCAGTTGTTGTAACGGGTTCTCGGCGAGCTATCAATAGTGCTTTAGAGGCTCCTGCTCCAGTAGACATTGTGACAGCCAAAGAACTACAAGAAACAGGGGCAGGTGATCTTGCAGCTGCATTAACACGTTTATCGCCGTCAGTGAGTTTACCAACATCACCTGCGGGTGGTTTCGGTGCATCGGTGCCGCCGAGTATTGCATTGCGAGGTTTATCTGCAGATCAAACCTTAATTTTGATCAATGGTAAACGTCGCCATACAGCGGCTTACTTCACTCGACAAGCGTATGCTGGGGGGAGAGGTGCTGCGGTAACAGATTTAAGCCTAATCCCGATTAGTGCCATTGAACGTATAGAGATTTTACGAGATGGTGCCGCTGCTCAATATGGTTCTGACGCGATCGCGGGCGTGGTTAACATTATATTGAAATCACGTGATCATGGTGGTGGCGTGAGTTATCAAACTGGAGGCTATACACAAGGGGATGGTGAACAGCATAAAATCAATCTTTGGAAAGGCTTTGAATTACCCAATGATGGTGCTTTAACTGTTGCCGTAGATTTAGGAAAGCGTGAAGCTGCAAGTAATACTGCACCAGATACGCGAACATTTTATGATGGTTCAACCCAAGCCCAATACACCGAGCAGAACACACCATTTAGAACTTGGAAATTTGGTTCTCCTGAACAAAAAGACCAAATCAATATCACTGCGAATTTAGATTTACCTTTAACTGATGAAATTGCCTTGTATGGTTTTAGTAGTTATGGGCATCGTAAGACCATCGGGGAAAATTTTTATGAACCTCCAACCACCAAAACAGTACTGAATCAATCCAGTTATTTTAAGCAACGTTATCCTGATGGACGCTCACCTTTGAGTTTAGTCAGTGTGGATGATTTTGCGACCACGTTTGGGGTTAAACAAGGCAACCAGACTTCAGGAAAATATGACCTGTATGCCACTTATGGACAAAACAAAGTCAGCACTGAACAAGGCAATGGTATTAACCCAAGTTATGGTGCAGATTCACCCTCTCATTATGATTTAGGGGAAAACATTTTTGCCCAACTCAATACAGGACTGGACTATAGTCGTGATTTTGCAATTGCTGGTTTAGCCAGTCCATTGACTGTTTCGACGGGAGCGCTATACCGTTGGGAACAATATAAACAAAATGCAGGCGACCCCATTGCTTATACCCGTGGACCCTATTTTAATCCAAGTACGGCTTTAGGTACGGGTATCCCAGGTATATACGCGGGTATTACAGATCAAGACCAACGCAAAATTAGTCGAGATGTGTACGGCATTTATTTGGATCTCGAAGCCGATATTGTAAAAGATTTAAATGTTGGTGCTGCTATTCGAACAGAAAAATATTCAGACTTTGGTTCGACAACCAACGGCAAACTCTTTGCCAAATATGATATTTCTCCGCAGTTGACCCTTCGTGGATCTGTCAATACAGGTTATCGCGCACCGTCATTAGCCCAGCAAGGATACTCCGCTTATAGTGTACAAACGGTGCAAACTCCGACAGGTTGGCAAGATGTACAGCAAAGGACTTTAGTTGCGGGAAGTGAAGCGGCTTTACTGATTGGTGGAACTTCACTTAAGCCTGAGAAATCGACCAATTATTCTTTAGGTTTGGTACTCAAACCATTTATCAATACCTCTGCAACTTTAGATCTTTATCAAATCGATATTCGAAATCGTATTTTACTTTCTGACAATATTACTGGCAGCGTGATCAATAATGCTTTTGCAAATACGCCGTATGCAAATATTGCCAATGTGGCGTTTTTTAATAATTTATTAGATACGCAAACACGTGGTTTGGAGTTCGCGTTAAAACATGATCTTGATCTTGAACAATATGGCAAGTTAAAGCTGAATTTAGGTTTGGCTTATCATAAAAATAAAATCACTGACAGCCGAGACTCAATCACTGCAAAAGGTGAGCGAATTCCAGTCTCCAGTATTGCTGGTCGAAATACTCAAAGCCTAATTGAATCTACAGCGCCAAAAACCAAATTAGCATTGGGGGCACTTTGGTCAAATCAAGCGTGGAGTATCAATGCCGCAGTCCGTCGTTATGATAAATGGACTACTTTAAATAATACCAATACTTCATTGGATCAGACCTTTGATCCGCAATGGATTGCTGATTTGGACTTTGGCTACAAAGCAGATGCGTGGGTAAAAGGGCTAAAATTCAATCTGGGCGCAAATAATTTATTTAACAGTTACCCAGACAAAGCCAAAGACTCATCTGTAGGGGACATCGTCAAATACAGTTTTAATGCGCCAGAAGGTGCCTTTGGAACGTATTTATATGGCCGTGTAAGTTACGACTTTTAAATTAAAAAATAAATTTTAAAACAGTTTTTAAATAGGTTTCAAGGTCATGAAAATGCAAAATACTTTTATATCTAATGTGGTTAAATCCGTTTTTGTCGCAAGCATACTAACGTCTGCTGGAATGGCAAATGCCCAGCAAGCCCCTCAGCCTGAAGATCGTTATGGGGATGGACGTGTTTCAGCATTTTATACATGGAAAGCTGCGATTCCAGAACAAGCTGGAAAACTGTTAAAGACAGAGGACATCAGCAACCCTTATATCCGTTTGGACAATGATAGTACGGCAATTCGTATTTTATATAGTTCAACAAGTGGACGGGATAGTAAGACCCCCATTGTGGTTTCTGGGACAGTACATCTTCCTAAAGGTACGCCACCGAAAGAAGGTTGGCCTGTTGTGTTATGGGCACATGGTACGGTTGGTCTAGCAGATGCCTGCGCACCTTCTTGGAATGGACGATCTTATCGAGATGTACAATATTTAAATCGATGGTTAAAAGAAGGATTCGCTGTAGTAGCAACTGACTATGAAGGACTTGGTGTGGCTGGCCCGCACTTGCTGATCAATAATCCAATGCTTGCTTATAGTATTTTAGACAGCGGTCGAGCTGCGCTTAAAACGAAATTACCTCTAGCAAATCGTTTTGTTATTGTGGGGCAATCTCAAGGTGGGGCGGGGGCTGTTTCAGCTTCAGCTTATTCAGCAACCTATGCACCAGAGTTAAATATTAAAGGATCTATTGGCACAGGGGTGATTTATCAGGACCCAGAGGCAACAGCTGAAAAGAATCAGTTAAAGTTAAATCCTTATGAAGTCAGTCCATCCTTAGCATATGGTATTTATAGTTTTTTAGTGACGCAAAGCTTATTTCCTGAAATCAAAACTGAAGATATTTTTACTGCTGAAGCAGTGCCTTTGGTGGAACAGGCAAGAAATGCCTGTTTGACCAGTTTTATGGGAGATATTCAAACGGCAGGACTTTCACCTGCGCAAGCCTATAAGGCGAATCCACCATCGATCTATAAAAAATTACAGGAAAAACAATCCAATGATTATGGCTATTACCCGACCTTAAAAATCAATCATCCATTATTTATTGGCACTGGGGCAAATGATCGTACACCAGATGCACGTAATCAAATGAAGTTGGTGGCGGATGCATGTAAGGCAGGTACAGTCGTTGAAGGGCATTTGTATCATGGATTGGGACATAGTGAGACAGTGAATGCTTCCCTACAAGATTCTATTCCATTTGCCAAAAAGGTGATTGCAGGGGAGAAGATTCAGTCCATTTGCAAACCAGATTTACAATAGAAAATCAGAAGAAAATAACCATCCCTCATAATGATGCTCATGGTTATGACAAGACCTTAAATTAGCAAGCAATAAAAAACCGCTCATTCAATCCGATTAAATGAGCGGTTTTTATTTAGCTTGAGGACTTAGGCAATCTGTTTGTTTCGCTTGACCGCCTCATCTCGTACCGCAGGAATAATATAACGACCATAGTCCACAGTATCGTAAATTGGATCATAACCACGATTTAAAAAGGTGGTAACACCCAGATCTACATAATCAAGTAATGCGGCAATAATCGTATCAGGCGTTCCGACAAGGGCGGTGGTATCACCATAGGCCCCAACTGCGCTTGCAGTTGGCATCCATAAGGCTCGGTCATGGCGATCACCTTGTTGTGCTGCTGCCAGTAACCGTTGTGAGCCTACGCCTTTAATTTTATGTCCCGAAAGTGAGCCATTATTTTGGAAAGTTGGATTTTGCTGAATATCAGCTAAAATTTGTTGCGCACGTTGCCATGCGAGTTGTTCTGTTGGCCCAATAATAAGACGTACTGATAAACTGACCTGCGGCTGTGGTTTATTGGCTGCTTCTGCTGCCTTTTTAAGTTTATTTATCTGTTCTTTCACGCCCGCTAAAGGCTCACCCCAAAGCGAATAAAGATCTGCATGACGCACAGCGATATCGTAGGCAATATCCGAAGAACCACCGAATGAAATCGGAATAGAAGTTCCATTGACCGGTTTTAAAGGGCAGAAAGCATTTTCCAGTTTAAAGTATTTGCCTTCATAGTGAATCGGTTGCTCACTTTTCCAAAGCTTTTGGATGATATCTAGATATTCACCCGTGCGTTCATAACGTTGAATTTTATCAACAATATCATCACCTTCTTGGGGTTCGGCGGTAATCCCCGTAATGGCATGTAAACGAATGCGTCCTCCGCCAGTTGTATGGTCTAGTGTGGCAAAGGAACGTGCAGCCAGATTAGGCGTCATCAGCGCAGGGCGATGTGCAATCATAAATCCAAGTCGTTCAGTCTGTTGTGCCAGATAAGCTGCGATTTGGGTACTATCAGGGCTATTTGGTCCATTGGCGATTAAAACTTTATCAAAGCCTGCATATTCATGTGCACGAGCATGATAGCGTAAATATTCGAGATCAATTTTATGACCAATTCGGGTTCCTTTGGTTTCAGACCATTGATTTGGAAAAACCATACCCACAAACTCTATGCTCATCATTTAACCTATGCTGTAAATTTTAAATAAAAGAGCAAAATAGATGCCAAATAGTGAGAGGAGATAAAATATATAATTTTTTCAAAAATATTATTGTAAGCTGTTTATATATGATCAATTGACAGACATATTGTTTAAAAAGCAACAATGCATAAAAATAGAAATACATTGATTATAAATGCATAAGCGAAAACGCCTATTAAATCATTCAATATATAAATTTAGGATTAAATATCTGTAATTATTATTTATCAGCTTTGTAATAGAATTGTACTATTCTATTTTAATATCCTCCTCAGCTATTTAAAGGGTTAATTATGAAATCCTATTTGGATAATGATTATAAAGTAATTACCTTGCCTGATAATGGTGTGCCAATTAAGCCAATAAGAGCAAAAGCGATTATATTTTCTGATCAAAACTCTCGTAAGCTATTAAGCCAAGTTGAAACCATTGCACCAAGTTCTGCCAGCGTGATCATCCAAGGTGAATCAGGTACAGGTAAAGAATTAATCGCACGTGAAATTCATTTGAAAAGTGATCGCCAAAATAAGCCGTTTCTTGCCGTCAATTGTGGTGCTTTAGTTGAAACACTTGCAGAATCTGAATTGTTTGGTTATGAAGCAGGCGCATTTACGGGTGCGCATAAGACACGTCCTGGTATTTTTGAAACAGCCGACGGCGGAACTTTGTTCTTGGATGAAGTGGGTGAGTTGCCGTTGTCTTTGCAAGTAAAACTGTTACGTGTATTGCAAGAAAAGGAAGTTGTTCGGGTCGGTGGACGTAAACCGATCCCGATTAATGTACGCATCTTGTCTGGTACACATGTTGATTTGCGTAAAGCTGTCGCGGAAAATAAATTCCGTTTAGATTTATACTATCGCCTAAATGTGGTTGTGCTAAATATTTTACCATTGCGAGAGCGTAAGGGTGACATTTTGCCTTTGGTGGATTTTTTCTTAAACTCCTATTCACAAAAGATGATTACGCCGAAACCCAACATCAGTGATCGCGCCAGAAATGCGCTACTCAACTATAGTTGGCCGGGAAATATCCGTGAGCTTGAAAATAATATCCATTATGCACTGCTCATCAGTGGTGGCAAAACCATTGATATTGAACATTTAAGGTTTTCAGAGGAGGGTGGCTTAAGCGTTTTACCAGATAATGATTTGATTCAAGAGTTTGAGGATGTACTCAAGCGTTTATTTCAAGAATATGATGGTGAAGCATGGCACATCATTGAAGATAAAATCGTCAATACCGCTTTTTCAAGTTGCTGGAATAATCAGGTTAAGACTGCAAAAATGTTAGGACTGTCGCGCAATGTTTTACGTAATTTGTTATCAAGGTATAATTTATTACCAAATAAAAATGAAATTGTTTAATTGGGCTGTGCAATAGAAACATCCATTTTACCTATGGATGTTGTATTTTGGGCTGGTCATTTTTGTGATCCATAAACCCAGTTCAAACAAAAGCCACATTGGTACTGCCAGTGCAAGCATGCTAAAAATATCAGGGGGTGTAATAAACATTGCGATAAAGAAAAACAAAACAATGATGTGTTTACGGTAATGTTCCAATTGTTGAATAGAAAGAATACCAATAAAAATAAGAATGTAGGTGAGTACAGGGATTTGAAAGGCGATACCAAAAGCCAGAAAAAGCTTGAGACAGAAATCAAGATAACTATTGATATCAGTCATCGGTAAAACATTATCTGGTGAAGCTAAGACAAAGAAGTTTAACGCCAAAGGCAGAATCAAATAATAGGCAAATAAGATGCCAAGATAAAATAAACCGATGCTGGAGAGCACAAGCGCCACGCCAAATTTTCTTTCACTTTGATATAGAGCAGGTGCAATAAAGCGCCAGAATTGATAAAGAATAAAGGGAATCGCCAATAAAATTGCAAAATAAATATTGAGTTTAAAGGGCGCTAAAAATGTACTCATCACATCTGTAGCTATCATGGTTGAATTTTTAGGCAATCGGGATATTAAGGGTTGAGCCAAAAAATGATAATTGTGTTGTGCAAGGGGCAATAAGAGTAAAAAAATAGTTAAGACTGTAGCAATGCTATAGATCAAACGCTTTCTAAGCTCTTTTAAATGTTCGCTATATTTCATTTCAGTGAGTGTTTCACTGAGTATTTGTTCGGTCATGCAGCTTGATCCTCACGCAAGATATTGGATGATGTTGTGTAAATTAAAAAGGGTACTTTTAATTCACGCGCAGAGATTTGATAAACATAATCATGTGTGGGATAAGGGGGCGCTTGATGTGCTATAGCAACAGCGCTATGTACACTTTGGATTTCGTGTTGCATTTGTGCAAGCTGCTGTTTGAGCAGCTCTTCGTTTTGTTTTATTTTGAGCAGCTCTTCTTGCATGATCCTTTTTAGTTCAAGCAATTCCAGTTCATTTTCTAACTCTAGCTGGATTTTGTTAAGGTTATTTTTAAGGGCTCTGTATTTAAGTAATCCCACCCTTAATGTTTGAGGGAGCTTTTCAGGTCCCAATATAATCAGTGCAATAACAGCAAAAGCCAAGAGTTCACCAAAACTGATATTGAACATAATGATTTAGTACTCACCGGTTAGTGTTTTTTTCTTTATTTAAATCGAGATGATGAATTTCTTTAGGCTGATTTGTTTCAGAAAGTTTTTGATCATCAGAATGAACCGAGTCTTTAAAATCTTTAATTGCACCACCTAAATCCTTACCTAAGTTTTTAAGTTTTGATGTACCAAATAATAAAATAATGATCACGGCAAATAATAATATATGCCAAATTGATAAACCCATTTCATATTTCCTTAATAATTTAAAACTTGTTAATATAAATATCATGCTTGAATATATTTTCTAAATAATATTTATATCGATGAATATTCGATTTCATTATGCGCTATGGTCCAGCATATTGAGTGCTTGATTACGATAGTTAAATAATAATTCGCTGTCTTTATGTCTTGGATGGGTCAAAGGAACTTGAATGATTTGTTTAATTTTTCCTGGTCGAGCAGACATTACGATCACGCGATCACCCAGATAAACCGCTTCTTCTATATCATGTGTAACTAGAATCATGGTGATCTTTTGATCTTGCCAAATACGTTGTAATTCAGTTTGCAGATGGCTACGTGTAATTGCATCTAAAGCACCAAAGGGTTCATCTAAAAGTAAAATATCAGGCTGATTAACCAAGCCTCGTGCAATCGCTACCCGCTGCGCCATACCACCCGATAGCTCATGTGGATAAGCATTTTCAAAACCTTTTAAACCCACCATTGTAAGATGTTCTGCCACACGGGCATTTTTTTCGGCACGGCTTAAGTCTGTTTCTTCGAGTGCTAAATGAATATTTTCGGAAACACTGAGCCAAGGCAATAGACGGTGCTCCTGAAAAATTAAACCTCGTTTTAAATCTGTCCCTTGTATTGGTGTTTGATTCAGTAAAATCTCACCTTGATAGTCTTTATCTAATCCTGCAATTAAGCGCAACAAAGTCGATTTACCACAGCCACTGCTTCCGACAATAGAAATAAATTCTCCTTGTTGAATATCGAGATGAATACCATCTAATACGGTGAAAGTTTGTTGATCTCGATAAAATGATTTATTGAGTTTTTTAATCGAGAGTAAGGAAAAGCTCATATCAATATCCTGATGAGATGGGTGATTCAGTTAAACACGCCATTGCAGTAGTCGTTTAGAAATCAAGTGAATGCAAAGCGTCATGCCAATACCGCTGAGGGTGACCGTGATTGCACACACCAACAAAATATCCATTTCGGCATTGATTTCAGCTTTCATCATTAAATTGCCTAAGCCTGCACCAGCATTGAATAACAGCTCACTGGCAGTTGTGGTAATCCATGTAAAAGGCACCGCTAAATTCAACCCCGTTAAAATATATGGGAGAGCTTGAGGGAAACGGATTTTTTTAAATTCCTGCCAAAAAGATAATTTGTAAATACGAGCGACTTCACTGTATTTCTGGTCATAATGACTTAGCCCTTGAAAGCTGTTAATCACCATCGGGAAAAAAGAAGCAAGCGCAATAATAAAGATTTTTGCCTGCTCACCATTGCCAAACCACAGTGCAATCAATGGGGTTAAACCAAGTAAGGGTACTTGGCGAATGCTATTAAATAATGGTGAAACCAAGGCATTTAAAATTTTTGAATAGGCAAGTAAGGCACCGAGTAGTAGCCCTGTTGTCGAGCCAAGTAAAAACCCCAGTCCAGCTTTTTTAAGACTTCCCCATGTGTTTAACCATAATTCACCTGTTTCAAGCAGCTGAATAAAAGCAAAATACACCTTCTGTAAAGGCACAAATGCATAGGCATGACTGGCGCCTAAACTTGAATTGTATTGCCATAAAGCCAGTAAAAGGAGCGGTAGCAGCAGACCTTTGATCAAGATCAGTGGTTGCGCAAAAGCACTTTTTAAGTTCAGTGGATGCTGTGACATTATTTCCCCCTTGAACTCAATGCAGGCGATACAAGATATTGTTCGAGCTGACGTAAAGTTTTATCTAAAGCAAAACCAATGATTCCTGTAATAAAAACTCCGACCATTACAACGTCTAAACGTAACATTTGTCGTCCGAGCTCCATCATTTGACCAATGCCAGTGCCTGCAGCAAGTAATTCAACGGCCACCAAAATCAACCAAGCACGACCTAGAGCAATCCGCAGTCCACTGATTAATGGTGGGAGGATGCAAGGGATGATGATGTATCTCAACCATGCTGGAGTTTTTAGTTTGTAGATCTGGCCCAATTCAATATATTTTTTAGGAATATTTCTAACAGCATCCGCTGTTGTGAGTGCGATTGGAAAAAAACAGGCTTTAATAATCAGTAAAATTTTAAATAGTTCACCAATGCCAAAAACCAAAATAAAAATAGGAATAAGCACAAAGATTGGAATTTGATAAAGGATATTGAACAAAATATAGGTGTAATTTCGGAAAGAGGTGAGGAATGCATAGGCAATGCCAAACAAAATCGCACAGGTGGCCGCAATTGAAAAACCCATCAGCAGTCGAGAAAGGCTATCTTTTAAATGCAGTTGTAGTTCACCACTTTGCAACAAGGCAAGAAATGTCTGCCATACCGTTATAGGTGGTACTAAAATTTGGGTTGGAAAAATCTGTAAATAGCTAATCAATTGCCAAACCAGTAACGCCAAGAAGGGTGAAAGGAATGAGAGCAAGCGATAGACCTGCTCAGAAGACAATCGCCTCCATAATGGTGCTTTGATCGCCACGATTTTTTTTTCGATAAGCGGATTTACGAGGATTTTCATGACCTAGTTTCCTTGCTTATGTTGAATATCAAGTGTTTGTAAATTTTGAATGGCTTGACTGGTAAACTGAGCATTGAGCAACTCTTCAGCTTTGATTGGCGTTTGAATCAATTGGTTTTTTACAGCATGGTCGATGACTTTTGCATAATGCTGTTTAAGAAAATCCACTTGGTACTCAGGTGACCAATCTTGTTGCCAGTTACTGCTGGTATTTTGACTTTCGCGTTGAATCACACTTAGAGGCTGACCAAATTTGGTTTGGCTTTGTTGGAATTCATCTTGATGCTGTGAAATCCACTGCATTGCCCGTACTGTCGCATCAGCAAGTAGTTGGGTTGTGTCTGGATGTTGATCCAGATAAGTCTTGCGTCCCCATAGTTCAGCACGCATTTTCCAGTCAGCGGGTAGACTTTGCGATGACCAAATAATTTTGCCAAGATGGCGATCTTGTAAAGTGAGCGCATCACTTAAGGTAAAAAATGCATCGACGCTTTTAGCGGATAAAGCAGCAGCTCCCGCCTGTGGATTGAGATTGATGATTTGAAAATCTTTAAGCTTTAAACCTTTGCTCTGTATCAATTGAGCAAAATTAATTTCCCAAGGACGACCACGATGTAAGGCAATCTTTTTACCTTTGAGGTCCTCAATGGTTTTGATGGGTGAATCCGCTGGAACCACCAAATAAACATTATTACCGACTCCGCCAGGGACGACAATTTGTGTTCTAACACCAGTGGCATTGAGTACTACCGCAGGAAGATTGCCATAAAAAGCAAAATCAATTTTATTGTTGATAAAGCTTTCATTGACTAAGGTGGCCACAGCCGCAGTGGTTACAGGTTCCCACTTTAATTCAATATTTTTCTGCTTTAATGCTTTTAGAAAAATGGGGTCCTGTGCAATAAGTTGTGGTACACCAATAAAGTCCAGACCGCCAGAAGTTCCATTGGCCACAACCGCAATACGAAGCTGTTGTTGACTGGTTTTACTTTGGTTTGGATCTTCGGTTTTGTGTACGCCACAAGCAACCAATCCTAAAAGACTAAAACTTAAAAAAAGACCAGAAAAAATACGCATATCATCATAAAAATCTAGAAATATAAGGGGATAGAGCAAGAACCAAGCCAAAATAATTATTTTATATAAATCAGTTTGTTATGTTTTTATGATTGGTGTTATTTGAATGGATCAAACAGGTTATGTTGTGAAACCGACAGTATTGGATGGATAAGTGTTGAAATTTCAACACCATGTTTAGCTGGGTTTTTATAATATTTAGATAAAACAACAATATAGATGAATTCAATATTGAATAAAAAACGGCATGGTTTCTGCTCATGAGTTGTATCACTCACGATAGCGTGTAAAACCTTTAAATTATTGAGAAGTATTATGTCTGTTGAATTTTTATGGAGAATCCCTGTGCATGGGGATGGTCGTCGAGCACATCAGTTACATACACGAGGTGAATGGAACCAGCTGAGCCCAGCAGTACAATCCCCTCAACGTGTGGCACCTCAACATCAAGATGAATTGTTTGCCTACTATGATTATGTACAACAGGTAGCAAAAGCCGCAGATATCGTAGGTTTTCACGGCGCATTGATTCCTGCTTTTCCACATACTGAAGAACCGTGGGTGCTGGCATCGGCATTGGCAAGAGAAACCAAAAGACTCCGATTATTGATTGCGATTCAACCTTGGTTTATCCATCCTGCATACGCAAGCCAAATGGCAGCAAGTTTGCAGCGTCTCAGTCAGGGACGGGTTGAATGGAACGTGATCTCAGGTGGCGGTGGGGCACAGCAACGAGCCTATGGTGATTTTATTGAACATGATCAGCGCTATGCGCGAACCAATGAATTTTTAGAGTTTGTAAAAGGGTATTCGCATCAGGCACCTTTTGACTATGATGGAAAGTTTTTCCACGTTGAACAAGGTGGTTTGAAATATCCAATGAATCAATATGACGTTCCTCGTTTGTGGTTAGCGGGAGCTAGTCCAGCGGCACTGCAAGTTGCAGGTCGGCATGCCGATATCCACTTAACCTGGGGGGAACCTGTTGAACAGCAGAAAAAAGTGATTGAACAGGCGCGATCCTTCCTTGCACAAAATACCCCAGACCATAAGGTAAAGTTTGGTATGCGTATTGATATTTTGGCACGCCCCACACAGGAACAAGCGTTTCAAGAGCTTAAACAGATGTATGAAACCATCGCTGTTGATGGCAATGCATTTGAACGTAAAGATACTGAGTCGGTTGGTGCAAAACGTCAGCAGGCCTTAGCACAAGGCAATCGTTTTGAAGACTTATTTGTCAGTCCAAATGTTTGGGCTGGTATGTCAAATGTAAGGGGTGGGCCAAACTGTATTTTAGTGGGGAGTTATGAACAAGTGGCACAGCGCTTACAAGAATATATCGACATTGGCGTTGGGCATTTTATTCTCGCCAGTAACCCACATTTGGAAGAAGCATATCGGGTTGCTGAAGAAGTCTTACCCTTGGTTGGATATAAATTAAAATAATAAGTTTAGATCCCTTTGAGATATCAGAGGGATCTTGTTGTTTCAACAGCATAGAACTGTCTTAAAACCAACAGCTTTGCTGACAAATCGAAGAGTGTTTTTAATTAAATTTATAAAAATTAGTGGCTTATATTGTTGGCATGACTTGTGCAATTTTCAATACAGTATTTTATTTTTTAGTTTAAATTGCCATGAGTGAACGAATATTTAATCCCCATCAGCGGGCGTTGCTATTTGGGCAATATGCATCTGCTTCAACTGCAACTGGCATATCAGACCCATTTACACGACATCATTTGGATGTGAGTCAATCACCTCCAGCAAAATTGAATAAATTGTGGATCGCGATCATTGCGGTTGCTGCAGCACATTTGGGTATTTGGTATATCGCAAAACAATTACCGACACCAGCTTTGGACATTGCAAAGCCAGAACCCGTGGTGATTGAAATTGTCAAACCAGTGGAACCACCTAAAGTCATTGAACCTAAAATTCCACCAGTGACGCAAAAACCCAAAATTCCGCCTGTGGTCGAAAAACCAAAACCGATTGCGAAACCTATCGAACAGCCGAAACCTGTTCAAAAAACTGTGGAGCAAGCCAAACCGATTGTAAAACCCATTGCGCAAGACACAGTTCAAAAAACTGAGGAACCTGTTGTAAGCAAAAAACTGAGCGCTGAACCTGCTCCAAAAACAGCAGAACCAGTGAAGCCTACTGATGACAATTTACCTGTGACAGAAGCCAAGGGTTATGCAGGTTATCTAAGCAACCCCGCAGCAGAGTACCCAGAACAGGCCTTAGAACGTGGTTGGGAAGGCTCGGTGATTTTAAGGGTCAAAGTATTGCCAAATGGTAGCCCAGATAGCGTAACAGTCAAACAAAGTAGCGGCAAAAAACTTTTAGACAGTGCGGCTGTAAGAACAGTAAAGCAATGGAAATTTTCACCGGCCTTAAAAGGTAAAACACCTGTCGAAGGTTGGGTTGATGTTCCAATTCATTATCAATTACCGAAATAAACTATTTTAAATTAAGAGGATATCTACATGACAGACATAAATTCATTGATCCATGACGGCACAATCTGGTTATTGGTTGCTTTCTCCATCGTCACATGGGTGTTGATCGTGGTTAAAGTGGTACAGACACAGAAAGCCAGCAAGCAAAGTAAGGTCTTTGTCGAAGCCTTTTGGAAAGCCAAAAATTTGCCTGAGGCAGTGACTCAATCACAACAAGGTGAAGGCCCTACAGCCCGTGTTGCAAATGCCGGTTTTCAAACCTTGATTGAGGCAGATGAAAAGACTCATCAAGATTTGCAAAACAGTTGGAGTCGTCAGGATTTATTAGAGCGTCATTTACGCAAGCAAATTTTAACTGAACGTCGTCAATTGGAAAAAGGTTCTGCATTATTGGCTTCGATTGGCAATAACGCACCGTTCATTGGACTATTTGGAACAGTGTTTGGGATTATTCATGCTTTACAGGCCATTGCACATTCAGGTAATGCAAGTATGGATGTGGTTGCAGGGCCAATTGGTGAGGCCTTGATTGCTACAGGTATTGGTATTGCTGTGGCGGTACCCGCTGTGTTGGCTTATAACTATTTCATACGTAAAGTTAAAACCATCGGTGCAGACCTCGATGATTTTGCCACTGATTTTGTCAGTTTAAATCAAAAAGCGGGCTTTCAGTTACCTGTCACTAAGCCAAAAAATACCACTGGAAATACTGTAGTCAATCATGATGCATCTAGTAAAGAAGTCAAAGAAAAAGGAGTGTTTGCATAATGGCCGTTTCAACCTCCCAAGAAGATGATGTGGTGAGTGAAATTAACATTACGCCATTGGTTGATGTAATGCTGGTTTTACTCATCGTGTTTATCGTTACAGCACCCCTATTAACCAATACCGTGAAAGTAAATTTACCCAAGGCTGCACCGACGCAGTCAACGGATCAGAATAAAGCGGTTGTCATTAGTGTTAATCCGCAAGGAGAAATCTTCCTTGACAAGGATAAAGTAACTTTGGCAAGTTTTGAAAAAGAGATCCAGTCACGTAAAAACAGTAACCCTAAATTGGCTTTGAATTTAAATGCCGATGAGACCATTCCTTATGGAACAGTTGCAAAATTACTTGCCAGTATTGAGCGAGTAGGGGTAGAAAAATTATCTGTGATTACTGTACCTAAGTAGTCTTTGGATGCTGAATGAAATAGCTGCTACGGCAGCTTTTTTAGTGCCTAAAAATATGAGTAGTTAAAATAAAAACAGCGTTCAAATTTTATTGCTTTGTATAAGCATGATTTATATAAGCCTGATTTTTATAAACTGAATATGTACAAAATGAATGTGTTATTCACGATTTTGATCAGCAACATTAAGGTCGTTGTGTTGGGTAGCAATAGTCGGGATGCATCATCAGAGCCCCATAGTGGATTGACTTTTCATCCTTGAAAAGTTAGAAGATCACTGACTACAGTAGCCGCTTGCTGGTGTTAAGGCTCTGTAAATTTTATTTTAGGCTTGATTGTTCCATAATTTCTCAAAACGCCACGTTGGGAAAATAGTGTGTTCTGCCGCTAATCCTCCGATCTGTTTCGATGCAGCATCTATGCTATGGCTAAAACCCCAGATCAGCATTCCACCGCGTTCATGTTGAATTTTTTGTGCCTGAGCCAAATACACTTTACGCTTGGCTAAATCGGGTTCAGCCAGTGCTTTATAAAACAGCTCACTATATTCTGGGTCTTTAAAGTTGACACGATTGGTTGTTGAAATTGGCGCATCATTCACTACAGCAGTGGATAAATACGGTGTACCCACGTTGGTTGCATTACTGGAGAATTGCCATTTACTCCGATCAGGTCCATTAAATGTGGCTAAATCAACTTGTTTGACCCGAATACTGACATTGGCTTTCTTTGCTTGTTCTGCAAATATCAGGGCAGGTTGGGCGTTGCCAACGGGGGTAATCAGTTCAACGCTTAAGCCATCTTTAAAGCCCGCTTGAGCCAATAAATTCTTGGCTTCCGTAATGTCTTGTTGACGTTGTGGCAAATTTAGAAATGCTGGATCCTGTGGAGAATATAGATCATTGGCGATGCGTCCTTGACCGTTTAAACCCCGTTGTATCAGCTCTTGACGATCGGCGATTAAACGAAATGCTTGGCGGACTTTGGGATCATTAAATGGTGCCTGTTGAGTATTAAAGTCAAAACTATTGTGAGTATTGGTTTGAGAACGAACCGTTTGAATATGTTTTGCTTGCTCTAAAATTTTAATGTATTCAGGTGAAATCGCATTTGCAAGATCAATTTGTCCTGCCAATAATGCATTTAGTCGAGAAACTTGATCTTTAAAGTCAATGACTTCAAAACGATCTGCATAAGGCCGATCTGCTTTAAAATAGTTTTCAAACCGAGTAAAGACAGAACGTTGACCGGGGATAAATTCTTTGACTTTATAAGGACCTGCGCCCACAGGGTTATGAATGGGATCAAAATCAGTGGGGACAATACCGCCAAAATTGACCCAAGTTTCAGGCAGCGCCACAAAGCCAGCAATTGAACTAATAAAAGGAATGCGTACTGTATATTGATCTAATTTTTGGATACGATCACGATCAATCCATTGCACAAGATTTCGAAAAGGTGAGGCAAGCTTTGGATCTGTTAAGCGTTGCAATGAAAAAATGACATCATCTGCGCTGACGGTTTTACCATGATGAAACTCTAAACCTTTACGCAGTCGTATGGTCCATTCGCTGGCATTATGATTAGGTTCTGCAAATTCAGCCAAAGCAAGACGAGGAAGCATGTTTTCGTCCCATTCCCAGAGCTTATTATAAATCGCAAAGCCACGGGTAATCCCACTTCCTGATGCTGAAAGGTGAGGGTCAAGGCTACCTGATTGTTGTCCACCAATCAGCCCTAATCGAATTGTTCCACCATGCTTAGGGGTACTGGAAAGTGAACTTTGGGAGTCAGCGCTAGGTTGTGGAGATTGTCCACAAGCAGATAAACCACTGATTAAAGAAACGCCACCGAGCGCAGTAAGACTCTGGGTTAAAAATTTTCGACGTGAGAGTAACAAGGTTTCATGTGTCATTAAAAATACTCAGTTAGAACGTATCCAGAGGAGATTGCACAATGAATGCCAATTATTTTTTATATTTTTCTAATATTTATCAATTAATTATAAGCGTTGTGTTTTTTGTCACTGTTGCTTTTTCAGCATTTCTGTTGAAAAAATAAACATGAATAAAAGTTGTATATCAATGAAGGTTATTTAAAAGTAATAAAAATCAATGTTTTATATTTGAGTTTTGCCTATTTAAAGATTGGCATAGGCTTTGCGTAACGCAGTGTAAATGTATTTTACTGAGTGTGATATGAAACAGAACTTTCAATTAAAGCCACTGGTGATTGCGCTAGGGCTATTTGGGGCAATTTTTCCATGTGCTATTTTTGCTGAAGAAACCTCAGAGCAAGCCAAGGATTCTGATGGTGATGTAATTACCTTAGCTGATGTTGTGGTGACAGGAGCAAATAAAAAAACCACCATTCTCCCCAAGCGTAAAGTCACTTCGATTTATGGGACGGATAGTTCTGTATTAGATACCCCTCGTGTCGTTTCACAAGTATCAGAACAACAGTTTCGTGAAGATGTTATTCGTAGTGCAGATGATTTGGTTAAGTATGCTCCAAGTATCACCAGAGGAGGTGGGCAAAATGCCAATTTCGCGCCACAGATACGTGGGCAAAATTCCGAAGTTTTTCAAGATAGCCAACGAATATACAGTACCCGACATCCGACCAATTTAAATGCCTATGAAGCTGCTGATATTGTTGCAGGACCAACGGGGGTAATTTTTGCACCGACCTCAGGTTCAGGGGGATATATTAATTATCTCACCAAAAAACCGAATTTTAATAAAGCAGAAACCACGATTTCGGGATCAGTGGGTTCAATTTATGCAGGGCAAGGTGCTGAGCCTAATTTCTCAGTCAGTATTGATCATACTGCACCTATTTCTAAAGAATTGGCATTTCGTGTCAGTGCAACAGCACAACGAACAGATGACTATTATGACAATGTAAAAAATAATTTTAATGCATTTTATGGTGCTTTGGCTTGGCGTCCAGATGACAGTCTACGGGTTGACTGGAATATCAGTTATGACGATTATTCAGATTTTAATGTGACGCATGGTTGGAACAGAGCGACACAACAATCCGTTGATCAAGGGCTTTACTATAAAGGCAGAGCGACCCCGATTATTCAAAACGGTTCAAACTTTTGGTCTCCAGTCTTTGAGTCAGGTGCAGCTCACTCTAAAGTGATTGGTTGGCAAACTCGGCAGAAGAATGATAAAAATCAATATATTGCTGTAGGTCCAGTACAGACTTCTCCTTTGCCAAGTTCTATTGCTGATCAAGCGGGTACAATTCGAGGCTGGGTCTATGATCCATCAATCGCAGGCAATGGCTTAGTCAAATTAGATGATGATGTTTCTGGTCGGGGTGAAGATAAAAACAGTGCAAAGCGCTTTAGTACACAATTTAAACTGGTCAAAGATATCAATGAAAATTGGTCTGTGGCCAATAGTACGCTATATCAAAAGAGTCGTGATTTGGGTGACTCCGTTGGGAGTTTCTTTACCGATTTGGACCATGAATTATTGGACAACCGCTTAGAGTTTTTAGGCGATCATGACTTTGAGCTATTGGGTGTCAAAATCAACAATAAAAGCAGTACAGGTGGCGCTTATCGGCATGAGAAATTTACCTCTCTCGCAGCAAACAATAGTTTTAATATCAATCCTTATGATTTAACCAATGATCCATCACAGAAAAACCCTGGAGATTTATTGGGATTGGTCAATCATGGCAGTTCGACTGGAAGTTGGATTGGGCAGGCTGGTGTTCCACAGTATTCGCAGTATTTTGGCTATTTAAATCTACCTCGAATGTACCCTGTGGGTCATGGCTTATATGCTGAAAAAGGCGGTTTTCCTCCCAATGGAGGTGGTGCAGTTTATACAGGAACAGGCTTTTGGGACACTTACAGCGTATTTACACAGCAAAATTTTACTTTTAATGATATTTTTGGGATTAATCTGGGAATTAACCACAGTTCTATAAAAGCAAAATTAGAGAATCCACTGGTTTTAGTCCCTACAGATGTGCGCTCAGATTCCAATAAATATAGTTTGCTCAGCTATCAAGTCAGTACCTTTATTAAACCTACTGAAAAAAGTACCCTCTATTTTACTTATGATAAAAGTACAGCTTTGAATACGGGTGTATTTGGTCCATTTTTAATTTGGGGCGCTGGAAATCAGCTAAATCCTTTGGCTTTTGACAGCCAAAGTGAATTAAAAGAAGTGGGAGTGAAATACGAGCCGATCACTGATCAACTTCTGTTAACGCTCAGTGGTTTTGAACAGAAGCGCGATTTATCACCTGATACCAATGGCAATATGGCGCGTTTTGAAATCAAAGGCCTTGAATCATCATTACGTTGGCAACTACAAAAAAATATCGCGATCGGGGCAAACTTAACCTATCTCAATGCTGAATATTCTTCCATTATTCCAGCTGGTTTTTCACCTTTTGGTTTCCATGCAGACAATGCGACGGTATGGGGCGATAGCAATGCTTTAAACCAACGCAAAGCAGGACGTTATGATGCAGCAGGCATTCCTAAATATTCTGCAAGTGCTTATGTGGACTATCAACACCAGTCAGGTTTTGGGCTAAACCTATCGGGCTGGTGGACAAGTAACTGGTATACCAATCTAAGTCAGACCGTAAAGGTACCCAATAATTATAATTTAGATTTGGGACTTTATTATCGTCAACCGCAGTGGACAGTAGGCTTAAATATTCTTAATTTGACCAATGAGCGTAATTTCGTAAATGGTTTAGCTGGTGCAAATAGCGAGTTTTTACAGCCAATGCGTCCATTGACGGTACAAGGGCAATTTAGCTATAAATTCTAAATTAAACAGATTTTTATTTTCTTTTGATTTAACCAATAGCCATACTTTTGTATGGCTTTTTATAAATTTATTCTTAGTAGATATCATTAAAAATAAAAAACAGCAAAATGTTGAAATAACAACAATACGACAATTAAAAATGTCTATCTATCAGCAAAAATAAATAATTTTTTTATGATTTTTTATATAACACTTTGAAAATATTTAAATAAATGGAATGGCACAAAAGTTGCCAATAACAAGAATAGATTTATTTAAATGGAGTCAGCATGTTTAAGGTTACAAAAATTAGGCAGAGTATTTTAACTGCTATGTGGGGCGTAACGGCGAGTGTTTCAACACTGGCTATTGCAAATGAAGAGATCGAGACTACACCAGCACAACAAGCACAGGTTGAAAAAGCCAAAGATGTCAAAAAATTAAGTGATGTGATCGTCACTGCACAATATCGGGCGCAAAATATTCAAAAAGTTCCCACTGCAATTACTGCTGTTTCGGGTAAGGACTTGGCTGCGAAAGGTTCTACTTTTATTGGGGATGTTTTAACCTATACGCCAAATGCTGCAGCTGAAAACCCAGATGGGGATAGTCGTCCACGTTGGTATATTCGTGGTCTAGGTACGGGAGATGTGGCTGCATCGACAGTATTTCCTGTTGGCGTGTATGCAGATGGGGTTTATTTAAATGCGCCAGTTGCAGGTGCAGGTGACTTGTTTGATTTAGAGCGTATAGAAGTTTTACGTGGTCCACAAGGTACGCTCTATGGGAAAAACACCACTGCGGGTGCAGTCAATTATATTTCTAAAAAGCCTAATTTTTCAGATAAACCCAATGGATATGCAACCATTGGTTTAGGGGATCATAACCTACGACATTTGAAGGTGCTGCAAACGGCAAAATTTCGGAAAATGTTGCGGTGCGCGGGGCTTTTTACTCTGAAGACCGTGACGGATATGCAAAGAATATTGCCAACGGTGAAGATTATGGCAACGTGGATAAAAAATCTTTTCGTTTCCAAGTGCTAGGCAAAATCAATGATGAATGGGATGCCTTGGTCAATCTACACAGCCAAACTTATAATGGTTTAGGCAGTAATGGTTCCTTAAGTGTGGGTAAATACTGGGGTATTTATGAAAGACCTAAAGGACGAGACACCAATTTAGATTTAGATGAAAACAATAAGATTCAGCATGATGGTGCGTCATTAACCTTAACTGGAGATTTGGGGAGCGGATATAGCTTTACTTCGATTACTGCCTTTGATAAGACCACACAAAAGTCGATTTCAGATGGTGATTACACCCCTTATGATGTCGCACGAAGCTATAGTGATAATGAATGGCGTCAATATAGCCAAGAGTTCCGTATCGCTTCTGATGCTGAAAAACGCTTAAGCTGGATTGCAGGATTTCATTATTTTAATGAGGATTTAGATTCCACTGGAGTCAGTGCACGTGTCAATAAAACATTGCCAAATGGCGCTGCTTCTCAAACTGCATCTACGCCAGCATTTAGAGATATAACCTATAACCAAGCCACTCAAAGCTTTGCACTTTTTGGTAACAGTACCTATAAATTTACAGATAAATTTAAAGTGACAGGTGGTTTACGTTGGACCAGTGAAGAAAAAGATATTGATCTCAATCTGACTCAGATCACAACGGGAGACTATACAAAAGGCAGTTGGTGGAAAAAAGATGGTTATAGCAATGCTGTTTATAACCCAACCCCAAATGCAAATGGGTCAACAAGTCGCAATAAAACTTGGAATGAGTTGACCTATGACATCACCCCAGAATATGAAATTAATCCTAATTTAAATACTTATTTCAGATTTGCACGCGGTTTCCGCTCAGGTGGATTTAACACTGGTTTATCCAGCAGTTTAACCCAACTTGCCGACGTGAATCCTGAATACTTAAATAGTTATGAACTTGGTTTAAAATCTACGTTATTGGACGGAGATTTAATCGCAAATGCCAATATTTTTTATTATGACTATAAAGATATTCAAACCAATTTACTGGTTGCAACAGAGGGACAAGGTGGTGGGGTGACCTCGGTTCTCGCCAATGGACCAAAAGCTGAAGTTAAAGGCGCTGAATTAGAATTAGATTATTCAGTGACTGAAAATCTACGTTTACGTTTTGCTGGTGCTTATCTTGACAGCGAATATACCGATTTCGTCGATAAAAACCCGGTAACCAATGTAGTTAATGCAGATAATACAGGCAACAGTCTAGTCCGTTCGCCAAAATACACCGTCGGTCTGGGTGGAGAATATACCTTTAATCTCAATGATGGTGCTCGTGTTGTTGTAGGTACAGATGCCAGCTATCGTGACCGTGAATTTTTCCTTGTAAACCGTCAAGACTATTCGGTAGATCCAATCTTAAGCCAAAAAGCATATACCTTATGGAATGCCAATGTTGGCTACCATAGCGCAAATAACAAATACCAAGTCAATGCTTACGTTAAAAACCTATTGAATGAAGAATATCAAGTACATGGCCGTCCAAATGGGCCCGCTGGACAATATGTTTTAACTTATGGAAACCCACGTCAAGTTGGTGTTTCTCTAACTGCTAAATTCTAAGTTATACGGAGAACATCATGGGAATTGAATTTTTTACCCGTCTACCACTGCATGGTGAAGCAGAGTACTTAGCAGGTGATCCACGCAATCGTGGTGATTGGTCACGTGTCGCAGGTGTAGAAAATACTGGTGCAACATCAAATTACCAAGTTGGTGATGACTTTACCTATATCGACTATCTTAGCCAAGTGGCTCGCGCGGCTGAAATCAATGGTTTTGCAGGCGCGCTGATGGTGAATGCACCTACAGGTGAAGAACCGTGGACAGTGTGTTCCTTATTGGCAAGAGAAACCAAACGCTTAAACTTTGTGACTGCATTCCAGCCTTATCATTTTAGTCCTTATAATGCAGTACAAAGTGCAGCAACGTATCAGCGTGCCACAGGGAATCGGTTGGTTTGGAATATTATCAACGGCGGCTCTGAGGTTATTCAGCGCCAAGTTGGGGATGTTACTCCGCACGATGACCGTTATATCCGTGCGACTGAATTTTTAGATGTGGTGAAAGGCTATTGGTATAATGAATCATTCCATTACCAGGGCAAATATTATTCTGCTGAAGGTGGTGGTTTAAAATATCCTCTGAATAAAGCTGAATTACCGATTATTTGTACGGCAGGATCGTCTGAGGCTGCCCGTGAGTTTGGTGCGAAGCATGCTGATTATTATTTAATGCGTGCTGAAAAACCCAGTGAAATTACTGAATTGATTGCAGATGTGCGCAAACGTGCTGCGAGATATGGGCGGGATAATATTAAATTCGGCTTATCCATTGATACGATTGCACGCCGTAGTGAACAAGAAGCGTTGGCAGAGGCACAACGTTATTTGGATGAAGCTGCTGAAAAACAACGCTTACATGCGTCTGCTGCACATGCAGGTTTGAGATCGGCACGTGTATTGAGTTTTGAAAAAGAATATAGTGAAAAAGCAGGCAGTAAAAACGTCGATGATTTCTTTATTCATCCCAATGTTTGGTCAGGCTTTGGCTATATTGGTATTCCACCAGGTGTTGCTTTAGTGGGAAGTTATTCGCAGATTATCGAGCGGATTCAAGAATATAACAGTATTGGAATTGATCTGTTTTTCTTGGCGGGCTATCCACATTTAGAAGAAGCTTATCGCCTTGGCGAACATGTTTTACCTTATTTTAAAAAACAGCGTCAGGCATTACAGCGTATTCCTGAAGAGGCAAAATATCGTATCGCCTAACTTCCATTGCAACAGGTTAAAGCCAAGATTTTAAACCAGTCTTGGCTTTTTTATACCAATAAAAAATACAAAGCGTGGCAGTGTAAACTTGATTTTCATACTCTTCTTTCTATGCAATGATCAAAGTTTGATTCCTGATAAAGCTTAACCATATTTAAAAATCATTCCGAAGCTTAATTTCGTAAGAGCTATACTGATTATAAGTAAATAAGTGAATAATAATGCTTACTTGCATTTTTTACACAGTTTCGTATATTTGATAGTTGTGCTTCATTTTATCAACAACAATAACCTGACAAACAAACATGACCATTGAGCAGGAAAAATGAAAGTAATTAATATCCATAAAAGAGAAATTCAGCAATCAAAGGCTGAAATTGCTAAGTTATTCAGGACTTTGTCAACAGATAATGATTTAATGTTAGCAACAGACAAATGGCCAGCCATGAAGTTGGACAATGGATTAAGTGTGGGTTCAAAAGGTGGGCATGGACCAATCAGATATTCTGTGACAGATTATCAGCCCGAAAAATCAATCACTTTTCAGTTTGACTTAACCGGTTTTAATGGTTTTCACAGATTTAGCATTAATGAATTAGACCCCAACAAAACAGAAATTTCACATATTATTGATATGAAAACAACAGGTTTAGCGACTTTAAAATGGGCCTTAGCAATTCGTTGGTTGCACGATGCCTATATTGAAGACGCATTTGATAAAGTTGAGAATCATTTTACAGCTGACAAGAAAAATAGTGAGTGGAGTTTATGGGTTAAATTATTGCGAAAAATATTGAAACCTAAAAAGAAATAAAAACCAACTTCATATTGTCTAAGCCCCTTGCAACAGGTTAAAGCCAAGATTTTTAAACCAGTCTTGGCTTTTTTATATTCATTTTTATACTGATAAAAAATAGTGTGGGTTGTCGTTGAAGCTTTGAACAGAAAACCTGTAATGGTTTAAATCATGTAACGACATAAAGCCTCAACAATCCTATATAAAAAAATAAAGCTGTTTTCTTTCAATAATAAATCCTGATATTTGTGTATTTTTATTTTTTATAGATTTACATTTCTGCTATCAGAAAATCACCAAAAGCATTGACCTTAAAGTTAACTTTAACCTTAGTATAGAATGACGGTCCATACGAATCGTATCAAACATTGTAATTTACTGACATAAATGAGAACAGCAATAAGTTATTCAAAGTGTAAATCATACACAGGAGAAATTAACATGGCATATGTTACGACAAAAGATGGTGTTGATATTTTTTATAAAGATTGGGGACCGAAAGATGCCCCAGTATTATTTTTTCATCATGGATGGCCATTAAGCTCGGATGACTGGGATTCTCAGTTATTGTTCTTTTTAAATGAAGGTTTTCGTGTGGTTGCACATGATCGTCGCGGACATGGACGTTCAAGTCAGGTCTGGGATGGTCATGATATGGACCACTATGCCGATGATGTTGCAGAAGTGGTCAAACACTTGGGCATTAAAAACGCAGTACATATTGGTCACTCCACTGGTGGTGGTGAGGTTGTTCACTACATTGCACGTCATGGTGAGGAAAATGTATCCAAGGCCGTATTGGTCAGTGCTGTACCTCCAATTATGCTGAAAACGGAAAAAAATCCGCAAGGCTTAGCCAAAGAAGTCTTTGATGATTTACAGAATCAGCTTTTTAAAAACCGTGCTCAGTTTTATCATGATCTACCTGCGGGACCGTTTTATGGTTTTAATCGACCAGATGCTCAACCTTCAGAGCCCGTCGTATTGAATTGGTGGCGACAGGGCATGATGGGTGGAGCAAAAGCGCATTATGATGGAATTGTTGCATTTTCACAGACTGACTTTACCGAAGATTTGAAAAAAATCTCAGTACCTGTTTTAGTCATGCATGGGGATGATGATCAAATTGTACCTTATGAAAACTCAGGGGTACTTTCTGCCAAACTGGTTCAAAATGGCCGATTAAAAACCTATAAAGGTTATTCACACGGTATGTTAACTGTCAATGCCGATGTAATTAATCCAGATTTATTGGCTTTTATTCGCGAGTGAACAGTTGTCGTTTGATCTAAAACAGAATATCAATAGAGGCCTTGCAGCCTCTTTTTTTATTAAAGTATCAGGTGGTTATTATCTTATTATGATGTAAGCCTTTGAATAAAATTAGTTCTTAAAATAATAAAAATTAAATGCGAAAAAAGGATTGACATTAAAGTGAGCTTTAATCTTAAAGTAAGTCCATACTCTATGAGGCTATAAAAATGAACGTCTTTGAAAAATTAGTTTTACCCAATGGTACTCAGATTCCAAATCGTATTGCAAAAGCTGCGATGGAAGAGAATATGGCAGATCTCAATCATGCACCATCAGAAGAGCTCATGCGTTTGTATCAGGCATGGGCAGATGGTGGTGTCGGTTTAATCATTACAGGTAATGTGATGGTGGATCGTCGTGCGATGACAGGACCGGGTGGTGTGGTCTTGGAAGATGAACAGCATTTAGCGCACTTCAAACGTTGGGCGCAAATCGCACGTTCTCAAGGCGCGCAAGCATGGTTGCAGATCAACCATCCAGGTCGCCAAATGCAGTCAAATTTAGGTCAGCCAACGTGGGCACCTTCTGCTGTGGCTTTAGATTTAGGTAAAATGTCAGATCGTTTTAATACTCCAATTGAAATGACTCAAGCCATGATTGACGAAGTGATTCAACGTTTTGCCAATACCGCACGTTTGGGTGAAAAGGCTGGATTTACTGGTGTAGAAATTCATGCAGCTCATGGCTATCTACTCAGTCAGTTCCTTTCACCTTTAAGCAACCAACGTCAAGATCAATGGGGCGGTTCATTGGAAAATCGTGCACGTATTTTGATTGAGATTGTCAAAGCAGTACGCGCAGTGGTGTCATCAACATTTACAGTTGCTGTTAAACTGAATTCGGCCGATTTTCAACGTGGTGGTTTTAGTGCTGAAGATGCGCAGCAAGTGGTTAAAATGTTAAATGATCTGTCAGTTGATTTGGTTGAATTGTCAGGTGGCAGTTATGAAGCACCTGCTATGCAAGGTCAAGCTAGAGATGGTCGGACTTTGGCGCGTGAAGCTTATTTCTTAGAGTTTGCTCAAGAGATTGGCAAGGTTGCCCATATGCCGATTATGGTGACTGGTGGTATTCGTCGCAAACCCGTTGCAGAACAAGTCATTGACAGTGGGATCGATATGGTGGGGATTGCAACAGCCTTAGCAATCGACCCTAACTTACCCAACGAATGGAAACAAGGTCAGAATATCGCACCTGAATTGAAACCAATTCACTGGGAAAATAAAACCTTAGCTTCACTTGCCAATATGGCAACAGTCAAATTCCAGTTACAGAAACTTAGTCGTGGGAAAACACCGAATCCTAAGGTTTCACCTTTATGGGCCTTGATAGTACAACAGACAGAAACGACATGTCGCACACGTCAGTATAAAAAACGTATGCGTGAGTATTCACATTCAGCTTAAGTACAGTGATTTGTTCAGATGTTGGATTAGATCTGACAGACTGTACTGCGGCTCGAAGATGCTTTACTTGATGCTTAGGGATGATCACCCATTAAAGTAATGATGAGAATACTGATCAATCTTTTTGCAGACTCCAAGGTTTGAATATTATAGATCACTTATCAATGACCTATGCACAATCATGAGCTTAAAGTGAGATTTAAGCTCAATCGCTTTTACGATTTAGCGATAAGCTAAAGATGTTTAAACTTTATCATTGGCATAATACAGATTCAGTAAACGGTTGGCGTTTTCTTCACAGGTGATTTCGTCAGGCTTACTATTGATTGCAGTGATCATGCTGCGTAGGTTTTGCTTACTGATCAACAACTTTTGTTCTAGATCTTCAATATCTTTGATTTTACTTTCAAGTCGCCCAATCAGAATATTATGATCCCACTTGCCTACATTTGAAGGCAGGAAAGCTTTGATTTCAGCCAATGAAAATCCAACTTGTTGCGCTTGCTGAATTAAAAATAATTGTTTGAGGTCATTGTCGCTATATTCACGATAACCATTAGATTTGCGTTTTGCCTTGGGAAGCAGTTTGATTTGTTCATAATAACGAATCGTTGGGGTACTTAAACCACTTTGTTTGGATAACTCGCTAATGTTCATTTTACTGGCTTCCGCTTGACATTAAAGTTAACTTTAGGCTTATAGTCGGGTAAAAGCAAGATGAAAAATAACGTTAAAGTTGAGGTCAATCAGGTTTAAACGAATATTGGGAGTCCTTTCGGTGGAAATTCTCCCATTGAATCAAAATCATTAAACATTTGTCGTGATGAATGATTTTTAAACTTAAAAAATATAAATTTAAATATCAAAAGTTTGCAATAAATTCATGCCATTTATTCGTTACTTGCTATGTTAACGATTAATTTCAAGTTGTTGTCCTTGACAATTTAAAAACAGCTGTTGTTGATGCCAAGCAAGTTGCCCCGAAACAATTGTGGTGCTGACCTCATAAGCAAATGTTTTATGCATAAATGGTGTCCAATTGCATTTCATATAGTTTTTTTGATCTTTCACTGCAATGTGTTGCTGATTTTCTCGAAGGATCACTAAATCAGCCCAGTAACCTTCTCGAATATAACCACGGTCTTTGATCCTAAATAGGTCTGCCACTTGATGTGCAGTTTTTTGAACCAATGTTTCAATACTCAGTTTACCTGCTGCAACCAGTTCCATCAGTGCAGGCAACGCATGTTGTACCAAAGGCAGGCCAGAAGGAGCATAAAAATATGACTGGTGTTTTTCATCCCAAGTATGTGGGGCGTGGTCAGTACCAATAATATCCAAGCGATTACTATTCGCAAGGGCATTAATCAAAGCATCTTTATCTTGCTGGGTTTTAATGGCGGGATTACATTTAATTAAGTGGCCCAAAGTAGCATAATCAGCATCATCAAAACTGAGATGATGGATACACACTTCTGCTGTGATATGTTTTAGATTTAAAGGCAGATTTTTAAACAAACACAGCTCTTTCGCGGTGGTGATATGTAAAACATGCAACTGTGTGGCATATTTCTCGGCCAAAGATACAGCCAATTTTGAGCTTTCAAAGCAGACATGTTTATTTCTAATCTGCGCATGAATTTCTGCTGGAATATTTTCCCCATATTTTTGAAAATAGAAATTTTCTTCGGCTTTAATAGCAGGGGTAAACTCGCAATGAGTCAATAAAACCGTTGGAACATTTGCAAATAAGCGTTCCAAAACTTTAGGATCATCGACGAGCATATCACCCGTAGAAGCGCCCATAAAAACTTTAACACCGCTGATTGATTTGGGATCAAGCTGTTCAATAATATCTAAATTATGCGCACTAACTCCAAAATGAAAAGCATAATTGGCCCGACTATGTTGTTTTGCAATCTGCTTTTTCTGGGTCAAAGCGTCTAGAGTTAAGGTGGCTGGATTGGTGTTTGGCATATCCATATAGCTGGTGATTCCACCAATCGTTGCTGCCATTGATTCCGAAGCAATATTGCCTTTATGCGCTGCGCCGGGATCTCGAAAATGAACTTGGTCATCAATCATGCCAGGAATTAACCACGAACCTTCAGCATCTATATTTTTCGCATGATAAGCCCCTGTAATATTAGGATGAATCTTTTCAATCCGTCCATGTCGAATCAGTACATCTGCATAATACTGCTTGCCTTCATTGACAATATTGGCATTACGAATAATAAGATTGGGCGAATTTTTAAAACTCATTGTGCAATGCCTTATAGCCTTGAACCAGTTTGATATTGGTACTGACAACGCTTTCTGAAAACTCACTGATTGAAATATCAATGGGTGGAAATTGCTTTAAATCGGTTTTGGGATTGATATAACTCATTGCAGGTACATAAAAATGATCGGGTAAATCACGACCATCAACCACTGCATTGTGACGAATCGCGCTGTGATGACCCACTGTGCAATTAAATAACACACTGTTAAAGCCAACAAAAACATGATGTCCAATTTCACAGGGACCATGAATAATAGAGCGATGCGCGATTGAAGAATTTTCACCAATGATCACTGCTGCCCCCGCTTTGGAATGAATCACCACTCCATCTTGAATATTGGAATTTGCACCAATGATGATGGGTTCCATATCACCCGCGTCATTGGTTTCATCTGCTCTGATCACTGCATAAGGCCCAATAAATACATTGGCATGGATAATGACTTTTCCGCAAATAATCGCTGTTTGGTCAACATAGGCTGATTGATCGATAACAGGGAGATCACCAGATGGGTTTTTTCTAAGCATGACTAGACCATTTTAAATAAGTTAAACAATGAGGGTGGTTAAGATAAGGCATTACCATTGCCAAGCGCCCTGAGCAACTGCGTCATGAGCATGTAAACTTTCTGCATGAATCACTTTAAAGTTAAAGCCTAGAATGCTGGGATGATGGATAAATGTGGCATACAAGCGTCTTAATGCATCTTCACAAAACATCAGGTTTTGACCATTCGCAACAGCAAAGGCTTGTTCATCAATACGCTTTACCGCTGTTTGTACAGGTGTCATCAAGGCTTGTTCAGCCTGATTAATAAATAAAATCAGTGGGATATACTGAATGTTTTGATCTAATTTGAAATTTAACTGAGCAAAACTTCTTTGGCTGTGAGGCGTTGCTGCAATTGCATCTGTGCTATTTAGCCAACTGAGGATTTCTTGTGGGTCTAACTGAATCTCTTGATTTTCCAATGCGGATGCAAATCTTTGTTGAATGATGTTTCTGGCAAGTGCTGCGGAACAAGGACAAGTAGATGAATAGGGAATTTCGACTTTTAATTCAGCATAAAAATCATCTTTTAAAAGCTGGCAGGACAACACAAAAGGATAGCTTTTCCAGCCAGACAATTGGCTGACTAAGGCAGGGCGCTCGATATAAAGCTCACTATGAATTTCGATTTTGGCATGTGCTGATAAATCTTTATGGCTGGCTAAGAAATCCAATAAAGCGTCTTTAATATCAAGTAGCGCTAAATTTTTGATCGTGCTCAATTTCAAAAGTCGGGTATACAAGCGAGACATATGAATACCTTTGGCAAACACATCATCCAAACTGACATAAGCATTCACTTGGCTTTGGCAAAGACTATTTTCGAGATAAAGCGGAAGCGCGATTTTTTCCATACCGACCCAATCGAGTGGGTAGTAATAGTTTCTTGTGAGTGAGGATTCAGCCGAAACATCTGGAAGAACAAGATTCATAGGGGGAATAGCTTAAGTTGAAATACATATTGTTATGTTATAACATAACAATATTAATCAACACTACTCATCTGAGTTAAATTTACGCTATGAGATCATTGCAAATTGAGATGAACAAAAAATATTTGATCGGATTCATACTCTGCCTTTCTGCATGTAGTCAAAACAACTCAAATACAATTCATGCTATGCGTACAGTTCAGCAAGCGTCACCACAAGTGCCATTAAAGGCAGACTTTCCTCAGCAGCAAGGTATTTTAAAACAAGAAAAAAATCTGCCGCCTGCTTATTTAAAATGGCTCAGTGAGCCAGCAAATGCTGAAAAAGTTCAGGCTTATCAGCACTTTTTAAAGCAACAAGGTATTTCTGCTTATATTCCTACTTTTGAATTTTTACAGACAGCCAGAGATTGGCAACAATGTGATGCATCTGAATTTGAAGTTCCGCCACAAGAGCTGTGGAGCAATATTGTGCCAACATTAAAAATTTTAAATCGTCTTGTGGATGAAAAAATTTTAACCCAGTTTAGCGTGACTTCTGTCTATCGAAATTTCAAGCTTAATCAGTGTGCAAAAGGCGCTGCTTCCTCCAAACATATTTTTAATGCCGCATTAGATTTTCGTATTGGTGATGAAAATCCGGACTTAAACCAACAGCTGATGATTCAAGAGCGCAAAGCAAAATTATGTCAATTTTGGCTGGATTCTGGTGAGGAACTTCACATGGGCTTAGGCGTCTATGCATCAGGACAGATTCATATTGATAGTGCAGGTTTTCGTACTTGGGGGGCAGACCATCGCTATAGCTCATCACCATGTATCAATAACGCTTTAATTGGCAACAATAAAAAAGTGAGTGAATCGCCATGAAGTCAAATTTCATCCGTGACATCAGACAACTTTTAATACGAGAAATTCAAGCGACACATATGTATCCGCTATTAAACAGGTTAAAACCTAATGCTTTTCAATCCTTAGCTTAGATTTATAGCAATTTAATAAACGCTGTAATCATCACCGAATGATTAAAGCCGAATCATCAAATTGCAGCGTTGAAAATGTATGTGCAAGCACAGCTAAAATTTAACTCTAAAGAAATCTGTTTGGAGTTATTCAGTCAGTATTTTCATGTCGATCTCGATATGAAAACACAAAAATATAAAGTGAGAATGCCAATGAATACTCTTTTAGCCACTCCGCAAAAACTTCCCGTCACCGTGCTTTCTGGATTCCTAGGGGCTGGAAAAACCACCTTACTCAATCATATCTTAAACAATCGTGAAGGCCGAAAAATTGCAGTGATTGTAAATGATATGTCGGAGGTCAATATTGATGCCGCTTTAGTTCGAGAGGGTGGTGCTGAGCTTTCAAGAACGGATGAAAAGTTAGTTGAAATGAGTAATGGTTGTATCTGCTGTACCTTAAGAGAAGACTTACTGGTTGAAGTACGCCGATTAGCACAGGATCAGCGCTTTGATCAATTGGTGATTGAATCTACAGGGATTTCTGAACCACTCCCTGTTGCAGAAACGTTTACCTTTGAAGATGAAAATGGGATTTCTCTCAATGAGTTTGCCCGCTTAGATACAATGGTGACCGTGGTCGATGCTTATAACTTTTTAAAAGATTATAGTTCGCTGGATAGCTTACAAGCGCGCGGTGAATCATTAGGTGAACAAGATGAGCGAAATGTTGTTGATCTACTGATTGATCAAATTGAGTTTTGTGACGTGATTGTATTGAATAAAACAGATTTGATTGATCAAGACGAGCAGGAAAAATTATTTGGCATTTTGCAGTCTTTAAACCCAAGAGCAAAAATTGAAGTTTCTGCGTTTGGCAAGGTGAATCTTGATCGGGTGTTAAATACCCAGCTGTTTGATTTTAACGAAGCGGCACAAGCTCCGGGTTGGTTAAAGGAATTAAGAGGTGAGCATACGCCTGAAACAGAGCAATATGGAATCAATAATTTTGTTTATCGAGCGCGCCGACCATTTCACCCAAAACGGTTTTTTGATTTTATCAACTCCGAATGGAAAGGCGTGATTCGTTCCAAAGGCTTTTTTTGGTTAGCCTCGAATCCTGAGTTTGCTGGATCTTGGTCTCAAGCAGGGGCGATGGCACGCCATGGCGTTGCTGGATATTGGTGGGCAGCAGTGCCAGATGAACATTGGCCTACAGATCAACAAAGTCGAGACGTAATTCAACAAAGCTGGGATGCTCAAACTGGTGATGCACGACAAGAAATCGTGTTGATTGGGATGCAGATGGATCAATCTGAACTTATTCGTCAATTTGATGCTTGTTTATTAAACGATGATGAAATGACGCTAGGCGCAGAAAAATGGCAAGAGTTTGAAAATCCTTTTAGTGGGTGGACTGATTCTATCATTAGCCATTAATTCATTATGATCCATTCAATTCAGCCAAAGCATTGCTGAGAATACTTGCAAGTATGAGCGCTTTTAATTATACGCTCATGCTTGGCTTTATATTTTATTAAAATTTAGCTCTTAAGGTGAAAGTCACATTACGTGGTTCTCCCCAATAAACACCATTATAGAAACCTACATTTAAATAGTATTTTTCATCAAATAAGTTATTGATATTCACACTTGCAGTCAGCTCATCACTTAACTTATAACTGGCAAAAGCATTGGCCAATACATAGGCCTTTTGTGTGACTACACCACCGTTATAGGCATTTGCAGGTGCTCCCCCCCATTTTTGTGAAATTTCACTTTGCCAATTCAATCCACCACCTAATGTTAGCTTTTCTGAACCTGTCCAAAGATTTTCTGGAAGAGTAATACTACTAAATAACTTTACTTGGTTTTGAGGAATATTGCTTAAAGCATTGGCGTTTGCAGAACTTACGCTATTTACATAGGTATAGCCGAAGCTAAGATTCCAATTTTCCTGTAACTTTCCAATGGCTTCTAACTCAATACCATTGACTTTAAGTCCTTTGCCCGATGACATATATGCAGTATCCATCTCATCTACTTTTGGAATAGTGCCATTTTTTACACCATCACGATATTCAACATCTTCTACCGCAAGGTCTTTGACACTTGACCAAAATAGAGCAGCACTGGTCAATAACTTACCATCCAATAGATCCGCTTTAATCCCTAGCTCAGTGGTGCTTCCCATTTCAGGATCTAGATAATCGCCGAAACGATCTCGTCTAGTGGACGGATTAAATACATTGGTATAACTGGTGTAGGCTGTATAAGTATCATTAATATCGTACAAAATCCCCGCATAAGGCACCAATTGATCAAAGTTACGTGGCTTTGTAGGAGAAACAGGGGCATTAGGATCCCACTTGTCAACTTTATAGTCATACGAGCTATAACGTGCGCCCAAAATTAACTTAAGTGGGTCAGCTAGATTTAAACGTAAAGTTGAATATACCCCGTAAAGCTCTGTGGTATTGGTACTTCCAGCTCCAGTTTTCTCATAGGTTGGTTTTGGAATATTACCTGTCCAATTACGATAATCAGGTATAGCTGCTGGATACTCGAGATTGCTTTTTACATTCAATGAGGTATTTTCACTTTTAAAACCACTATAACCAATAATTAAATCATGTTGGCGATTTAACAACTGAAATGGCCCTGTGGCATACAAATCAATATTGAGTTTTTTACTTTCAGCATAAGGGCTAACACTGGTCCATAGACTCAGCCCTTTTCCTGTGCTTGGGTCTGGAAAGCCACTACCACCATAAGCCACCATCCAACTATTATCCGAGGTGCTGTGGGCAATCGCTGCTTTAACCAGCCAGTCATTGGCAAAAGTATGTTCAATATCAGCAAAAACGGTTTTATCGGTATTAGCAATTGAACTCCAGTCCGCAGATAAACTAAAGTTTCGCGGAAAATTTGCTTTGCTTCCATCAGCATTGAAATATGGCACTGTACCCCACGTTGAGCCTTTAGGATCGTTGTCTTGATATTGAAATCCGACTGAGGCTGTTGTTGTTGGGGTTAAATCTGCACTGATAATCCCCATTGCGGCTGTGGACTTGAGCTTATAACGATCCTTATAGGATTCTTTATCGGTATACGCTGCCATGAATCGACTTCGAACACTGCCATCTTGAGTTAGTGGAATGGATACATCGGCTTCTACACGGGTATTGTCCCATGAGCCATAAGTTGAGCTGACATTGCCCTTAAACTCTTTTTCAGGACGCTTACGTACCATATTGATGGTTGCAGAAGGGCTGCCTGTTGAACCAGTTAAACCAGAAGCACCTTTGATCACTTCAACTCGGTCAAAGAAAAAACTATCAAAGCGGGGAGCATTGTCTCCTACAGGCATACCATCAATTTGCCTATTGGTAATTTGAAAACCACGGGAATAGTAGTTAGAACGTTCACTGTCATTTTTAGTCGCGGTAACGCCTGGTGTTGCGGCAAGAACATCATCCAAAATGGTCAGCCCGCGTTGTTCAATTTGTTCACGGGTGACGACGCTTACAGATTGTGGTGTTTCTTTTAAAGATAATTTTAATTTTGATGAGCTTCTTGAAGATTTTGCTTTAAAACTTCCGCTTCCCTCAGTTTTTTCATCCTGAGCATCTGCTTTAACTGTAATGGTTGGGAGTACTGAAGTATTCGCTTCATTACTTTTTTGCTCTTGTGCAAAAGCACTATGGGAAATAGCACTGCAAATAAGAATTGATTTTATTGCAATGTTTAATGCCGTTTGTTTACGTAGATTGTCCATAAGAATAGAAATTGGTAAATAAGAATCGTTATTATTATCAATAAGAATACAAAAAGATACAAATAGAACATAATTTTTAAACTTTTTATTGGTGATATAAATACAAGATATAGTTGGTTTTTTTATTTTAAATATATGATTTTTAATTATAATTTGTTAAGTGATGGTGTTGTGTTTAAGTGTAAATTTACACTAATAAATTGTAAAATAAGAAGTTTATATTTTATTTATCATTGTGATTAACTATTGACTGAACCTTATTCTGATCTCGAATTGAAAGCTTATATTTTTTTCCATTGTCGGTTTTCTTCTGAAAAATTAACCAGAAAAGAAATACCTGATTCATCACCAACAAGATATGAGGATGGGTTTACCATCAGTACCTTTAATAAAGTCCCAGTTTCAATAGTAATTGGTTCTAAATTATCTTTATTTAAGGTAACGGGTTGGAGTAATTCAATGATTTCCACTTTGATACTAACCTATTGTTTGAACATAAAATTCTATAAATAATTATTGCACAGCGCAAAACGCTTTGCTGAGATACAGCGTTAAAAAACGCAACATTGATGGGGCTTTATGTAGCCTAAACATTTTTAAAGTTTCACTGTTGTATAAGGCTAAGTTTTCTCTCAGCGGAAAACTTAGCTTAGACAGTTTTAAATTTTATAAAGTAATCGTTGCACCAAGCGCTTTAACAAATTGGGCTAACCAAGCAGGATGTGCTGGCCATGCTGGCGCTGTTACCAGATGTCCATCTGTAACTGCTTCAGTGACCGCAATATCTGCATATTGTCCACCTGCGAGTTTAACTTCTACGGCACATGCAGGATAAGCGGAACATAAGCGTCCTTTTAATACATCGGCTGCGGCAAGCAGTTGCGCACCATGGCAAACAGCGGCAATTGGTTTTTTAATCGCATCAAACTCGCGAACAATTTCGATTACTCGATCATTCATACGTAAATATTCAGGTGCACGGCCACCCGGAATCACTAAACCGACATAGTTTTCGCTGTTGACTTGGTTAAAGTCATAGTTAATTGCAAAGTTGTGACCACGCTTTTCACTATAGGTTTGCTCACCTTCAAAATCATGAATCGCTGTTGCGATTGTATCGCCAGCTTTTTTATCAGGGCAGACTGCATGAACACTATAGCCCAATCCAGTGAGGAACTGAAAAGGAACCATGGTTTCATAATCTTCAACATAATCACCCACTAACATTAGAATTTGTTTAGACATTTTTACACCTTTTGTTTAAATTTTATGATTTATTTCATGTAAAATAACATGCTCTAGTTGCAGTTTTAAGTTGAATTTATACGGCTTTAGTCTTAATTTAACAGACTTAACTGTAATAAAAATTGTATTCAGTGATGAATGAGAAAAATATGAAAAAGTATCTATTGGGTTTAGTGATTACGGCGGCTGCCATGAGCAGCCATGCTGCGGTAGAGGAAACAGTGTATAGAGGAATGGGCGAGGCATCTGTACAGTTTCCAAGCTTTAAAAAGATGCAAAAGCAGGGGCTAATCAATAAAAAACCGGATATTTCAAGAAATGACTATAATGATGTATATAAATTAAAAAAACCGCTTCAATTTATGGGACAAACGGTTGCACTGCTATCAGACGAATATATGACACAGTATGCTGGATGTTGTGTCAGTGAGGGTTGGGGAGCTGTTTTAGCTAAAAAGAGTGATATGAAACTCTTGACTCAATTTGCCAAAACCAACCAGTGCTCATTAAGCAAAGTAGAATCAGATGCCAGTAACTATTATGGTTTTAAACTGAAAGCATTACCAACAGCAGAATATTATGAGCTTTCTTGCCGAGAACGTGATTTAGAAAACCAGCAGTAAAATAGATAAATCAAACTATATAGAGCAGTCGCGATTTAAATCTCAGATTACATTATAAGTTTTCTCCCTCTTTGCTTTGTGTGATACATGGCTTAGAGGGAGGGAGATGTCTTGACTGAATTTTTATGAATGAACCTGTGTAGGTGGTCTTGATCAATATCTACAGAATTAAAGCACCTGTACCAGCACCAATCACCATTAACCAAACTGGATGAACGTTTTTAAACAAACTTAGGCAAATAGTGATGGAGACGATTGCAATCAGTAAAATATTTTGAGCAGAGGCTTGGGCAATAATCCAAGCACTGACTAAAACCAAACCGACTGTAATAGGTTTTAACGCCTTTTCAAATTTCGCCCGAAGTGGGTGACTTTTAAAATTATTCCAAAATTTAAGTGCATAAATGGTGATGATTGAAGACGGACCAAACTTTGCAAAAGACGTCACGATCAATCCCATAGGCCCTGCGACATGCCATCCCACCAAGGGAACAATCATCATGTTTGGACCTGGTGCAGCTTGTGCCATTGCAAACATAGAGCTGAATTGCTCAGCAGTCATCCATTGGTGAATCACAACCACCTGATGTCGCATTTCAGGTAAGATCGCATTCCCGCCACCAAAGGCCAATAAAGACAGTTGAGTAAACACTAAAGTCAATGCGATGAGAACATACATCTTATTTTACTCCTGAGTCACTTTAGTTTGATTAAATGCTAAAACTGCCATATTCACGGTAATTAAAATCAACAGCGTCAGTGCCAAGGGCAATTTAATCAACAGCATAAAAATAATGGTCAAGATAATGGTGAAATAGGTCAGCTTACTTTTCATAATTGGTTTTAACATCTTAAAACCTGTAGCAAACAGTAGACCCGCAGCAGCGGCAGCTAAACCTTGAATCATGTGTTGCACCATTGGGATATCTTGAAAACTGCTATATAACTGGTACAACGAGATAACAATAATGGTCGGAGCCAGCATAAGACCAAATACCGCACTAATCGCACCTTTTACTCCAGCAAAGTCATAACCAATCGCCACTGCCATATTTACAATATTTCCACCGGGTAAGATTTGGCAGACACCCAACAAGTCGGTAAATTTTTCAGATGTTAACCATTTCTGATCTTCTACAATTAAACGATGTGCGAGAGGGAGTACCCCACCAAATCCCATGAGGCCAAGTTTCATAAAGCCTAAAAATAATGCTTTGCAATTGGGTGTGGTCATGGATTGTTCCATTGGGATTGCTTCAGTATTCATTTAGACCTCTTCAATTTGCTGTGATCTACTTGGCTTGAATGTGATTATCTGCTTGTTGAGTCATAAAGAAAAATGCTATTTTTGCTGTTATTCATACCTAAAAAGTATGCTTTAAACGTGAATTAGCACGATAAAAATGAAAAGATCGATATTGAGGCGAAAAGATGATTGATATTCATAAGCTTAATGCGTTTGTGGCTGTGGTTGAGGAAAGTAATATTTCTCGGGCAGCGGTACGTCTGAATATGCAGCAACCGCCTTTAACACGAATTATCAAAAACTTAGAAGATGAATTAGACACAGATTTATTGAAGCGTTTACCGCGTGGCGTAGAAGCAACTGAAGCGGGTAAGGCCTTATACCAAGAGGCACTTACCATACTTGCGCATGCACAAGCTATTCCCAAACGTGTGCAAAATATTTCTAAAGGTTTGGAAGGGCAAATCAATATTGGTTTTACCAACTCAGTCGGCTTACATTCCTTTTTGCCTGCTTTACTGCGTAATTTTCGTGAAGTATTTTCAGCGGTGTCTATTCATTTGGAAGAAGATGGCAGTAGCTCATTGATTGATTCGATTATCAATGAAAAGAACGATATCGTTTTTTTGCGTAAGCCTGCGCCGATTGGTTTGGGACTCACCAGTTTGCATGTACTTGATGAGCCTTTAATTGTGGCACTGCCCAATAATCACCCCTTAGCTGAACATCCAGATGCCATCCAATTACTTGATTTAGAGCCTTATGATTTTGTACTGTATCGCCGTTTAGCAGGACAAGACTTGTTTGATAATATTTTGGCCAGCTGTTATCAGGCTGGATTTAGTCCAAAGATTGTTCAAGAAGCCCCACGTTTAACGTCGAGTTTAAATTTGATTGCAGCAGGGATTGGTTTGTCGATTGTTCCAGAGGCCATTCGAGATTTTTGGAACAAGCAAATTATTTACAAAGCGCTTAAAGCGGATACGCCGTGTATTGCACCAATTTATGCAGTCTATAAGCAGGATGCAGAAAATATCCGTTTAAAACATATTTTAAATTTGCTCGTTTAATTTATAGGTTGACTTGCTAAAGCTCCAACTAAATAAGTGGATTTATATATTTTGAATGTTTGAGCTATTTTGGAATAATTTATGCTTTGAAACTCTATCTTTAAAACAAAATCAGTGAATCATTGCATTTTTGCTACACATAAAGTCTGAGCTCAAGATTACTATTATTGTTTTAAATTCAAACCTTAGAAATAGAATTGAGGATATCGCTTTGAAACTTGGATTTGTAAAAAGTGTTTTAGCATCTGCAATCATGTTGTCATCTGCACCAGTATGGGCTGAAACAACAGGGCAAATCACTCAAACCACTTCAGCTATTGTGAAAGATCAAAAAAAATCGGGGATTGATCATCAATATTTTGATCAAAATGTAAAAGGAAATGATGATTTTTATCAACATGTAAATGGAGGATGGCTGAAAAATACCGAAATTCCTGCGGATAAATCACGTTGGGGAACTTTTGATATTTTGCATGAAGAATCATTAAAACAATTGCATGATATTGTCGATGAGCTTTCAAAACAGCAATTGGTGGAAGGAAGTTCAGAGCAAAAAGTGGCAAGTCTATATGCCAATTTTATGGATGAAAAAAGTATTGAAGCATTGGGTATTCAGCCGATTCAAGCGGAAATTACCAATGTTGATGCATTGAAAAGTAAAAAAGATATTGCGCAATTGGCCGCACATTTTTCACGTATTGGTGTAACCAGCCCTTTTGATGTGGGTATTGACCAAGACATGAAAAACTCAACTGAAATGGTGGCAATGCTTGGGCAAAGTGGTTTAGGGTTACCTGATCGTGATTATTATTTAAAAAATGATGCCAAATTTAAGAAAATCCGTTCGCAATATTTAAAGTATATTGAAAAAACTTTAAGCCTAGCTGGAGACAAGCAAGCCGCCCAGCATGCGCAAGGGATTTTAAAATTAGAAACGCAAATCGCCAAGATACAATGGAGTAATGTTCAAAACCGTGATGTAACAAAGCTCTATAATATTTATAAAACACAAGACTTAGCCAAACTTAGTCCAAAAATTGATTGGCAAACTTATCTAGAAAAACAAGAATTGTCCGATAAGATTAAAACCATACAAGTCATTCAACCAAGTTACTTCAAAGGGTTAAGCCCAATTGTTGACAATACCTCACTAGAGGTTTGGAAAGCTTATTTTAAATTTCATTTAGTCAGTGATTTTTCATCATTGCTTAGTCAAGCTTTTGTCGATAACAGCTTTGATTTTTATAGCAAACAGCTCAGAGAAATCAAGGAACAGAAACCACGTTGGAAGCGCGGTGTGCAATTGGTTGAGGGAACTTTAGGTGAAAGTTTGGGCCAGATTTATGTGAAAAAGTATTTTTCTGCTGAGAAAAAACAACGCATGGAAGTCTTGGTGCAAAACTTAATGAAAGCTTACTCACAAAGCATAGACAAACTGGATTGGATGAGCCCAACCACGAAAGTTCAGGCGCAGAAAAAGTTAGCAAGTTTTGCGGTGAAAATTGGTTATCCAAACAAATGGCGTGATTATTCTGCTTTAGAAATCAAAAATAATGACTTGATTGGAAATGTGATCCGTTCACGTGAATTTGAACATCAATATGCCTTGAATAAATTGGGCAAGCCTGTTGATCGTGATGAATGGGGCATGACACCGCAAACCATCAATGCGTATTACAACGCTTCATTAAATGAAATTGTCTTTCCAGCAGCAATTTTACAACCTCCATTCTTTGATATGGATGCCGATGATGCAGTGAACTATGGTGCGATTGGGGCAATTATCGGACATGAGATCAGTCATGGCTTTGATGACCAAGGCAGTCAGTTTGATGAATTGGGCAATATGAAAAATTGGTGGACGGCAGAAGACCATCGAAAATTTAAAGAAAAAACCAATACCTTGGTTGCTCAATATAACGCTTATGAGCCAATCAAAGGTTATCATGTCAATGGTGAGTTAACCTTAGGCGAAAATATTGCTGATAACTCTGGGTTGGCGATTGCTTATAAAGCTTATCAACTGTCTTTAAATGGCAAGGCTGCGCCAGTGTTGGATAATTTAACAGGTGAACAACGCTTTTATATTGGTTGGGCACAAGCATGGCGTTCTAAAATTACTGATGCAATGCAAGTTGAATTCTTAAAAAGAGATCCGCATTCACCTGATAAAGTTCGTGGCAATGCTACCTTGCTAAATCAAGCACCATTTTATGATGCTTTTCATATTCAGCAGGGCGATAAAATGTATTTACCTGCCAATAAACGCGTGACCATTTGGTAATAATCTGACCTAAAAGCCTGCCAAGCCGTATCAACACTTGGCAGGCTTTTTATATTTTTTCACATGTCGTATAAAAATGGCAGTGGAATAGATGTCTAGATAGAGCTTTTTAAGTTTTAACTTAATTGATTATCTCTAATCATTTTTTATGTGATTCTCTTATCACTTTATTTCGATAAATAGTCAATAAATTCAATGTAATAAGTTTGTTGTTTTGGGCATTTTAAGATATTTTTATGCATAAATATAATTGAGAAATGTCCGGTGAATTTAAAAACATTCTTATTTTTGGGTGGGGGCGCTTTTGTATTGCAGGGTTGTACAACCATGAATACATCAACATCAGATGCTTTTAAACAATATGCTTCTGCTCAAGAACTCATTGATAAGCACAATATTAATGAAAATAATAGCCCATCTAAAGAATATGTTTATGATTGGGGATCAAAACAAAGCGATCAGCAGGTGCAGTCTTTAACACCGAAAAGTTACTTAAGCCGTTATTGTAGCGCCAAAGGTGGTCATTTTTCTCAAGTGCAAAAAAGCACAATGAGTTCTGTTAAGGATATTTGGGCAAAAAAATTATTAAATACTTATAGCAGTGTTAAACAGGGGATCGGTACATACCAATGTACTGAAAGTAATGGTCAGCAATGGTATGTATCCATCGAACCTTTATCTGAACGTAAACTCGATCAAACAGGAACCAGAGTTGTAAATTTACAAACCAAAGTTTTATCTTTGGATGAGCTTAATAAATTCTATAACAACAAAAGCAATATGGCGGTAGTTGTCCAAGAAAAGAAATCTAAAAATAGTCATTCAAAAAGCAGTGATGCAAAAAGCACTGATATAAAAACGAACAATTCAAAAAATGCTACTGTTAACAGCGTGGCAAAAACTGCCCCTGTTAAAGTTGTGGAAGAAAAAAAGCCAGTCGCCGCAGTTACAGAGGAAATGAAAGAAAAGCCTCAGCCTGAAAAAACAATAACGACACCGCAGTCACAACAGATGCAATTATATATTTCAGCGCGCAAAGAATTAGGACGTGGACAAAATCAGATCAATGCCTGTAACAATGCTGAACGTGCTTATAATTATGGGCGTTTGCATGGAACAAGTGGAATTAATGTCTATGCTGAATCAGGTGTATTGGTAGCAAGATGTTTAACCAATGTGCCAAGTTATAGTCAGCGTTTTTCTAATCCGCAAGATCGAGCCAAACGAATTTTGCAGAATTTGGCGGGTAATCAAAATCATGCAGTTGCCAAACATATGCTCAAGCAGATTAAGTAATGAAATAAGGTGTTTCACCTCAACGAAGTGAAACACCCGAATAAATGAAAAGCGTTATTCATCATTCAATGAACATTCAAAACTACTCGGATTCTCTTTACAACGAACTTTTTTGAGGAAATTCATCATTTGTGGATCATAAATACCTGATTTAGTCAGTGCAATACGAGATTCACGCATCATTTTGATATAGTTCAGTTGTTCATTGGCAGGGATATTCATCCAATATTTTGCAGGAATTTCTTTTTCATATTTGGCTACGATGCTAAATGTTCTACCCAATTGGCTTGCGACCCAAGTTCGAGATTTTTGTCCAAAGCCTTGAGGGAATTTGTCTTTTCGAATAATAAAATTGGCCGAAATTTGAGTCAGTGGGAATTTTACGATGCCGCCTTTTTCTCCTAAGCCCTTATAAAGCTCAAAAGGTTTAAATGCAACAACAGGTGCAGGAAGGATATCAATTTCATGATTGTTAAATTTAGCGCCTGCACTGGTGACATCAACAGAAACAGCTTGTGCACCCACTTGTTGAACCAATTTTGGTTGCGCTTCGTCATAACGGAACACCCCAATTTTTTTACCAGCAGCTTTGGCTAATGTATTGATATCTTTATCATTTACAAATAGATATGCTGGGCCAATTGTACCTAATCCTGCAATTTCATAAGGGCCATTGATCATCTTTTCCGCTGCTCGGGGTAAAGATAATAATTTATAGGCTGAAATGGCTGTTTTCATATCCGTTAATGCGCCGATCGCGTCTAAGGAGCCAATATATTTATTAAATTGGCGACCACGTAAACCACTGATAATGGCACCATCACATTTACCCACTTTTAAGTCTTCTGCGGCGAGCCTTTCGTCAGTAACGGCTCTTAAATCTATATCAGCACCCCAATTTTTTGCTTCAAGTGCATAATCTTTAGCTAGGGCATATGCATCACCTGCTTTACCAACCGGATCAAAAACACATACAACTTGCTTTGCTAAAGCAGGCATCGAAAGTGCGAATAAAGTAGTTATTGTGAGAGCTTGAACCATTTTCATATATATTTCCCTATAAACAGTTATGGCATATCTTATTAAAACCTATGTGCTATTGATGAACTAATGACCAACAGGATTGTTTTTTATGTCAGAAAATCCAACAAATGTAGGTTTTTGAATATAAATTATTGATTGAGATTCGAGTCATGAGATTAGATCTTTAATCAGTTTAAGTTAGATGATGGATTAAGAAAGTATTTTATTTTTGAAATTTGAGATGCTTTCTATTTCTAAATACAACATAAATATTGAATCCAGTTTAGCACAGCAAATAAGATTATTTTTAGTATAGGTTGTTTACAGAGTCATAACAGGCGAATAGGTAGTGCTTGTGATACAAAGGATTTAATTTCGAATTGGACTTTGTTTATGTCACGCCAAATTTTCTCATCAATGCATTCTAAATTTTACCATATGGGTCGTTCTGTGTTTATGGCGACGGCATTAATGGGAACAGCACAATTTGCTGTCGCAGGGCCAACCGTTGATCAACTTAGCGATTGTTTGGTAAAAGCAACTACAGCAACAGATAAAACTACAGTATTGCAGTGGACCTTTGCTGCACTATCTACACACCCCGATCTAAAAGCATTGAGTAATGTCAGTGATGCGCAAAGAACACAACTCGATCAAAAGTTTGCTCAGGTTTTACAACGGGTGATTGTAGAGCAGTGTGCCGCACAGACCAAAGCAGTGATTGCAGCTGAAGGTGTGCAAGCAGTAGGTGACAGTTTCCAAGAGTTAGGTCGTACGACAGGTGAAGATATTATTAAAAACCCTGAAGTGAAAAAACAGTTACAGGGTGTATTGCGATATGTCGACTTAAATAAATTGGTGATGACTTTTTTAACCCCTGATATTTGGAATAAGTTGGGTGTGATTCGTCCATAAATCACTTTACCTTTACGGAGCAAGACTTCTTCTCTGTTTAAAGGAGTGGGAATCTTCATGACTCAATTGAAGTCATTATAGAAATCTCAAAGCAGCTCCTCTTACTATTGAAAGGGTTTGGGGAGTGGAATGAATGCATCAAGAAAGCTTGTTTAAAGTTAGATTATTAAAATTAGATTGAGTTTTGGTCTGTAAAAAATTGGTGATTGAGGGTATTTAAAAGATCGGGTTTTTTCAGTGATTGCATGTTATCTTGATGATTTGATTCAAAGAAAGCTTAGGTCAATTTAATGAATTTTGAAAAACTCTTTTTATATAAACAATGGTCAGATCAGCGCTTATTTAAAGCCATAGATCAAATTGATCAAGTGCAATATTTAGAAGATTATAATTTTGCCAAGCAACAATTCAATCACATGATCATTGTCGAAGAGTTATTTAGATCTCGGCTAGAAAACAAAAAAACGGTGCACAGCCAAACCAATACAGAATTTTTACCCGCCTTAGATGAACTTAAACATCGAATTGCTGAATCACATTTATGGTTTATTGAATTTGTACAAAATATTCAATCGGAGCAACTTGCAGAAATTATTCATTTTCAATTTATAGATAAAAAAACGGGTAGCCTATCAATAGAAGAGATCCTCTTTCATATCATCAATCATGGAACATACCACAGAGGCAATATTGCGCATGCTTTACATCATGCTCAGGTGGTTCATCCTGCCGATACATATACGGTCTTTATTCATCAGTATGAACCTGAACGGAGAGTGGGATAAATCGTTATGATGATATATGTAAGATGTTGAATTAAAAACTTTAAGTGAATAGATAAATAAACATGGACAAGAAAGCAGTCAAAATTTTACTTAAAACCATTAAAAGCTCGCAGGATCAAAATTTAGAGCGCTGGTTTTATTGGGATACATATATGCAATTCATTACTGAAGATGAGTTTGAATATGCAAAAAGCCATTCCGTTATGTTTGAACAAGAAAAAATAAATCACAATGAAATCTGTCGAAGAATAAAAACAGCAGTTAATCAAATTGAAAAGCAATCTGTGGTGGATGCATTTATTTACAGTCTAAGTACAAGACGATTGGAGTATCGATCTTTTTTATCAAGTTACTGTATTGGTAAAAGTTTGATTGAACATGACTTTGTTTCCAGTCCAGAACCAAACTCAAATATATGTGCAGTTTGTGGGCTATATACGTATGAGTTTGAAAGACTCATTGAGTTTAATACACTCAATTTCTTTAAATACAAACATGGAAGCTGTACAGATAATTTGATTTCTGTTTTATTTGATTTGGAACAATTTCTTAAATTTCCTGTCGTTGAACCAAGCGATGAAGATTACAACATTCTCAATGAACTCAAAACGATAATAGAGACAGCTCAACCCAATGACAGAATAGCTCAACTTAAAAAGAGTATTTCTAAAGTACTCAAGTCCAATGACGATGAGCGTTTGGGGCTTTTAGAAATTTTTGGAGTGATTGGTATTTTGCATGATGACAAGCATTTTGGCTATGCCGATAAATATGTGACTTATCCAGAAAGGGAGCACCGACCAATTAGAAATGATGATGTGAACTATCCAACACGATGGTGGCAAGGCCAGTTTGGCGTTGATGGTGAGAAATGGGATTATTGGTTTAATAATAAATGATCAGTAGCGCTCCTCATCTCGTAAAAGGAGGGAGAACATTCATTATTGGATGAATAGCATGATTAAGATCATATGAAGCTCTTTCTCCATTCGGGAGAGGGTTGGGGGTGAGGGAAACTTCTCGCAAAAAATGACATTGAAAAGAAATAATCTATTTGGATATCTGGGAGAGATTTTAAAAACTCAGGGTATATATTTTATGAACTATAAGATTGCTCTTGAATAGTATCATCTTGCCGACACATATACAGTCTTTATTCATCCGTATGAACCTGAGCGTAGAGCGCTTTGATAGTTTATAATTTGATAATTTATAAATAGCAGATGATTTTTTTTTCTAATATTAGAAATAAGTTAGGTATGCGAAATCAATCCTTGTCTAATTTGGTTAAAATTTAATTGTTAAAAATTAACCAATACGTATAATTAATTAAATGATACGTATGAGGTGAAATCTTATGCAAGCGAAATTGACCTTATCTATAAATAAAAAAGTGATTGAACGGGCGAAACTTTATGCTCAGGAACATGAGCAGAGTGTTTCGAGTTTGGTTGAAGCTTATTTAGATCGTATTTCAGCACACACTGAAATTTCGAGTGATGTTCAAGCGCCTATTACTGGAAGTTTGACTGGGATGTTTGCCATTCAAGACCAAGGGCAAGATTATAAGGCATTGCTTTCTGAAGCTCGTATGGAAAAACATAAATGAGCGAGCGAATATTTATTGATTCTGATGTAATTTTGGATGTGGCTTTAGCGCGTCAGCCTTTTGTTGAGGCAAGTCAAACTGTTGTAGCGCTGTGTGAGAAAGGGCATTTTACAGGGTGTATTTCTTCGAACAGTGTTGCCAATATTTATTATATTTTGTGTAAGTTGGGCTGTGATGAGAAAGCGCGTCTTTTCATTCAACAACTTTTAAAATTCTTGGTGATTATCCCTGTTGATCATGTTGGGATTTCTCAAGCGCTGGTGTCTAAGTTTTCTGATTTTGAAGATGCAATTCAATATTTTTCTGCGTTGAGTTTTGGTTGTAGCAAAATCGTGACGAGAAATATTCAGGATTATAAATTTGCTGAAATAAGTGTTGTTTTACCAAGTGCTTTTATCGGCTGAGGGTATTTTGTCAGATAAAAAAATGAGAAAAATAATAGATTTAAATGTATGCCAAATTTTAAAAACTCTACATATAAATTCTTTAAACAAAGAAAACCCGCTCTAAAACGGATTTTCCTTTTTAAACTCAATCAACATGATCAATCAATATTCTTTTAATGCTTTGGCTTAAAGCAAGGTTGGTTTAGTTTAATGAGCAGGCTTTACCCTGATACTCATAGCGATTTAGCTCATAACTTTTACCATCCCAACGATACACCGCAAAACATAAACCTGGACCTCCATTTTCAATATCAGGCCAACCATCTTTGCCTGTGCTTTTTAGAAAGGTCGGTATACCCGCGTTTTCAAAAATAGTTTTCCATTTCCCATTTTTTTGTTGTGCAATAAGGTGGTATCCCACACCTGTATCGCCATAACACATACTGCTGTAGTCTGAAATAACAGCATCATTTAGACCATCTTTATTTAAATCCCGATATACAGTAATTTCACCTGTTTCGCATTTTCCTTCCCAACCATGTTTGGTTTTTGCAAAACCTGCTGCTTTAAAAATCAAGCTGGCTTCTTTTGAGGGAACATTAACTTTCGTTTCTGCAAAAGTTGTAGTTGTGAAAAGGACAAGTGTTGAGAGAGTTAGGATAAATATTTTCATTTTGACCTTGAATTTTGAGCACTAGATTAATGTTTTTAAAGTAATAACAGCAAAGATTTCTTTTGAAAGTGTAACTGTTTCTGGAAAATAAAAAAGTAATAGTGAAGATAATTTGACTCTTTGACTCTTTGACTCTTTGACTCGTTATGCTTCTTATTTCGTAAAAAGTATGAGATTAATAATATGATTAAAATCAGATGACGCTCCCTCTCCCTCCGGGAGAGGGCTGGGGTGAGGGTGCTTTTCCATATAAAAAATTTTGAAATAAAACAATAGATTTGAATATATGCCAAATTTTTAAAAGCTAAACATACCAATGCCCTAAACAAAGAAAACCCGCTCTAAAGCGGGTTTTCTTTTAAAATTAAATCAGCTTAACCAATCAATTTCTTCATCAATTCATTGACTTGAGCAGGGTTGGCTTTACCACGAGAGGCCTTCATTACTTGACCGACTAGACCGTTGAATGCTTTCTCTTTACCAGACTTATACTCTTCAACTATCTTCTCATTGGCAGCAAGTACTTCTTTGATAATAGCTTCAATTGCACCTGTATCAGTTTCCTGTTTCAAGCCTTTTTCAGCAATAATGGCATCGGCAGTTTTGCCTTCTTCCCACATAAAGCCAAACACTTGCTTAGCAATCTTACCGCTAATGGTATTGTCAACAATACGTGCGATCATCCCGCCAAGTTGTTCTGCTGAAACAGGAGAGTCTTGAAGTTCAAGGCTGGCTTTATTTAAAGCACCAGAAAATTCACCCATCACCCAGTTTGCAGCAACTTTACCTTGAGCCGCACCACCAGAAGCCGTAACAACCGCTTCATAGAAGTCAGCCAATTCACGAGATAGAGTCAGTACATGTGCATCATATTCAGTCACAGCAAAGTCTGCGATAAAACGCGCACGACGCGCTTTAGGTAACTCAGGAAGTGCAGCACGAGCAGCTTCAATTTGCTCATTTGCAATGATCACTGGAAGCAAGTCAGGGTCAGGGAAGTAACGGTAATCGTTGGCTTCTTCCTTAGAACGCATTGAACGTGTTTCCATTTTGTTTGGATCGAACAAACGGGTTTCTTGATCAATACGACCGCCATCTTCCAAGATGTCCATTTGACGTTGAATTTCAACATTGATGGCTTGTTCGATAAAACGGAATGAGTTGAGGTTTTTTAACTCACAACGGGTACCAAATGGTTGCCCCGGACGACGTAACGATACGTTACAGTCAGCACGGAATGAACCTTCAGCCATGTTACCGTCAGAAATCCCTAACCAGCGTACCAAAGTGTGAATCGATTTGATATAAGCAACAGCTTCTTCAACCGAACGCATATCAGGTTCAGACACGATTTCAAGTAAAGGTGTGCCAGCACGGTTTAAGTCGATGCCAGACATACCTTCGAATTGATCATGAATCGATTTACCTGCATCTTCTTCTAAATGCGCACGAGTCACGCCTATACGCTTCACTGTGCCATCTTCAAGCTGGATATCGATATGACCTAGCCCAACGATAGGATTGTCCATCTGGCTGATCTGGTAGCCTTTTGGCGAGTCTGGGTAAAAGTAGTTCTTACGCGCAAATACAGAGGCTTGGTCGATATAGGCATCAATCCCCAAACCAAAACGAATTGCAAGATCAACCACTTCTTGGTTTAGCACAGGAAGTACACCCGGCATTGCTAAATCAACAAGGCTGGCTTGCGTATTCGGGTCTTGACCAAATTCAGTTGATGAACCTGAAAAGATTTTAGACTGAGTTGCAAGCTGTGTGTGAATCTCAATACCAATAACGACTTCCCAACCGTCAATCAGCTTTGACACGGATGGTGCTAACTTTTGAGCTTCAGTCATTATGCATTCTCCTCAGCAATAGCCGCACGTTTAGTATGCCAATCTGTATTTTGTTGATATTGATGCACAATTGAAAGCAATTGTGATTCTGACCAATAGTTACCAATTAACTGTAAACCTACTGGGAGATTATTCGTATCAAAACCAACAGGTGCGTTAATGGCTGGTAAGCCCGCCAAGTTCACCGCAAGTGTATAGATATCGCCTAAATACATTTCGGTTGGACTCAAGTTCGCACCGATTTTGTATGCTGTCGTTGGTGCAGATGGTGCTGCAATCACATCGACATTCTCAAAAGCTTTTAAGAAATCTTGTTGGATTAAACGACGAACTTTTTGTGCTTTCACGTAGTAAGCATCGTAATAACCAGCAGAAAGCGCATAAGTTCCAATCAAGATACGACGTTGCACTTCTGCACCAAACGCTTCTGAACGAGAGCGTTTATAGAGATCTAAAATATCCGTTGGGTTTTCACAACGGTAGCCATAGCGAACACCGTCATAACGTGACAAGTTAGAAGACGCTTCCGCAGGAGCGATCAAATAATAAGTTGGTACATAGGCTTCAGTCATGTTGAGGTCAATCTCAATCAATATCGCACCCATGTCTTGTAATTTTTTCAAAGATTCTTCAACACGTGCCTTAACTTCTGCATCGAGACCTTGAACATTGAAGTATTGTTTTGGAATACCAATACGTAAACCTTTCACTGCTGTTGCATTTAAGTTTGCAACATAGTCATCTACTTCTTTGTTGATTGAGGTTGAATCTTTGAGATCATGTCCAGCAATGGTGTTCATCAAAAAAGCACAGTCTTCAGCAGAACGTGCCATTGGTCCACCTTGATCCAGTGATGATGCAAACGCAATCATCCCGAAACGAGAGACACGCCCATAGGTCGGTTTAAGACCGGTTAAGCCACAGAAAGAAGCAGGCTGGCGAATTGAACCACCTGTGTCGGTACCTGTTGCAAGCGGGGCAAGATCAGCTGCAACAACAGCCGCAGAACCACCAGAAGAGCCACCAGGAACATGTTCTAAGTTCCATGGGTTTTTAGTCGCGCCGTAGAATGAACTTTCAGAGGTTGAACCCATTGCGAATTCATCCATGTTCACTTTACCTAAAGTCACTAGGCCAGCTGCTTTGGCTTTCGCCACCACAGTTGCATCATAAGGTGAAATGAAGTTGTCCAGCATTTTTGAACCCGCAGTGGTTTTAATCCCTTGGGTACAGAAAATATCTTTATGCGCCAGTGGAACACCAGTCAATACGCCAGCAGTTCCAGATTTTAGTAAGTTGTCAGCAGCATCAGCTTGAGCCAATGCTTGTTCGGGAGTGACCGTTACATACGATTTGACACGATCATCAATTTTCGCAATACGGTCCAAATAATGCTGAGTCAATTCACGAGATGAAAATTGGGCAGATTTTAAGCCTTCTGTCATTTCACGAATCGATAAACGGTGTAAATCAGTCATGAGTACAATTCTTTACGATTAATTTTTTAAAATAAGTTCATTTGATCAAATATTATTCAATCACTCTCGGAACGAGGTACAAACCATCCTGAGTTGCAGGAGCAATGGCTTGATATTCTTCACGATGGTTCGCTTCAGTCACGACATCTGGACGAAGTGGTTGCGGATTATCAAATGGGCTCTTAAGTGGCTCAACACCATCGGTATTGATCGCTTTTAAGGTCTCCATCATCCCTAAGATTTTATTTAAACTTTGAGCATATTCAGCAGATTGCGTATCATTCAGCGACAATCGAGCAAGATTGGCGATTTGCGATACAGTTTGTGCATTTAATTCTGCAGAATGCTGAACATCTGAACTTGACATGATGTCTCACCTAATCAGTTTTAAAAAAATTCAAAATATCGTGCGTTATAATAAGCGATTGACTTGTTCAAATCATCACATTTAGTTAAAGTTGCCATCTTGCGTCCATATAAAGTTTAAACTGAGAACGACCCGTGATTCTAAAACGACTAATTGGCTTGTTTTCGCCAGATCTCGCCATTGATTTAGGTACTGCAAATACACTTATTTATGCACCAGGAAGGGGCATTATATTAAACGAACCGACAGTTGTGGCGATTCGTCACAGTGGTTCGCAGAAAATTGTTGCAGCTGTGGGTTTAGATGCTAAGCAAATGCTTGGTCGTACCCCAGCCAATATTTCTGCAATCCGTCCGATGAAAGATGGTGTTATTGCAGATTTCGAAGTTACTGAAACCATGTTAAATCAATTTATTGGTAAAGTGCATGAAAAACGTTTATTTCCACCTGCACCTCGTGTAGTGGTATGCGTACCATGTAAATCAACATTGGTAGAACGCCGTGCGATTCGTGAAGCTGTGTTTAACGCAGGTGCACGTGATGTACGTTTGATTGAAGAGCCTATGGCTGCTGCGATTGGGGCGGGTATGCCTGTTGAGCAAGCATGTGGTTCTATGGTCGTAGATGTGGGTGGTGGTACAACTGAAATTGCCATCATTTCCTTACAAGGTTGTGTGTACGCAGATTCTTTACGTATTGGCGGTGATGTTTTTGATGAACAAATTATTAACTATGTACGTAAAGCACATGGTTGTGTAATTGGTGAAACAACAGCTGAAACTATCAAAAAAGAAGTGGGTATGGCTGTTGCTGACGGCACAACTTTAGAAATTGAAGTTCGTGGTCGTAACCTTGCTGAAGGTGTACCGCGTGCTATTACGGTAACTTCAGATGAAATTACCCAAGCGATTTCTGATCCATTACAAAGTATTGTTTCTGCTGTGAAATCAGCACTTGAGCAAACTCCACCTGAGTTATCTTCTGATATCGCAGAGCGTGGTATTGTGTTGACAGGTGGTGGTGCATTACTGCGTAACCTAGATAAGTTGCTTGCCCAAGAAACAGGTTTACCTGTTGTTGTAGCAGAAGATCCTTTAACTTGTGTAACGCGTGGTGGCGGTAAAGTCTTAGAATTCTTTGACAATCCAAACCATGATATGCTTTTTGTAGGCTAAACTATACTCGATTAAGTTTAAGGATGAGGCGGTGCAACCGAATCTCTTTTCAAGACAACCGCCATCTTTTCGCTCGTTCATCATTGCGGTCATCACTTGTTTGGTAGTGCTGTTTTTTAACTGGCGCATGCCACAAGTGATTCAACCTGCAAGAGATGTCTTGTATGCGGCATATAATCCAATTTATGCCTTAGCAAGCTATCCTGTATTGTCGAAAGAATGGCTAAATCAACAAACTAAATCTGAGGCTCAGTTACGTCGTGAAAATACCGCGATGCAAGCTGAATTGCTTCAGGCTCAAGTACGTCTGCAAAAACTTTCTGAACTTTCTGCTGAAAATACCCGTCTACGTGGTTTACTCGATACGCCATTGATTATCGATGGGCGTATGGAAATTGCAGAAGTGATTGGAACCGATGCTGACCCATTGCGCCATATCATTATCATTAACCGTGGTGAAGCCAATCATTTAAAAGTCGGGCAAACCGTTTTAGATGATAAAGGTATCATGGGGCAAATCATCAACGTCTATCCACATAGTAGCCGTGTTATGTTGCTTTCCGATAAAGAGCATTCTTTATCTGTACGTTTAGAAAGCTCAGGTATGCGTGCCATCGTGACGGGTACTGGTGATTTAGGACATTTGAAAATGGAATATGTTCCAACAAGTGCCAATATCAAAGTGGGTGATAAAGTTTATAGTTCAGGTTTGGGGCAACATTTCCCAGCAGGCTATTTGGTCGGTTCTGTATCTAAAGTTATGCGTCATAACACGGGTGAGTTTGCGCAAATTGATGTGGTTCCCGCTGCACAATTAGCAGGTGGTCATCATGTTGTGGTACTTTTCTCTGATTCTTTAGCGATGGAGCAGCCAAATGTTGATCGCTAAGAAATTACCTTCTGAAAAGCAACGTAAAGATCCATTATGGATTATTGTTGTCTCAATTATTATTGGTTCAATTTTAGTGGTTTATCCGATGTCCTATGCATTAGCAGGATGGCGGCCACTGTATATGTTTTTAATCATGCTATTTTGGGTGCTGTGTCAGCCTACATGGTGTGGAATTTGGTTTGCATTTACCATGGGGCTCTTTACTGACTTATTGTTAGATGCACCTTTGGGGATGAATGCATTGAGCTATGTGTTGATTGCATTTTTAACTCGCTATTTTATTCGAGAAAGACGTGTACTGACATTTAGTAATCTTTGGATTATTAGTATGTTTGCAATCCTCGCGCATTTGGTCTTTACCTTTATGGCACAAGTGATGGCAGGTACGCATTTTTCGATTACCCGTCATTGGCAAACATTGGTTTCGAGTATTTTTTGCTGGCCAGTTCTTTATTATTTATTAAGAAGATGGCGCATTTAATTCTGGCCTCAGGCTCACCAAGGCGTAAAGAGCTGCTTTTACAAGTGGGCTTGGATTTTGGCATCCACAGCCCAGATATTGATGAATCTGTCTTGGAACATGAACAGATTGAGCAGTATGTACAACGTTTGGCTGAAAGCAAAGCCAAAGTGGTATTGGCGTTGCATCCGCAAAGCACTGTTATTGCAGCAGATACAAGCTTGGTTTTTGCCAATCAAATTATTGGGAAACCAACATCTAAGCAGCATGCTTTTGAAATATGGACATTATTGTCAGGTCAAAAACATGAAGTGTTGACAGGTGTTTGTGTTGCAAATGCACATCAATTATTGAGTGTCGTGGTTCGCACGCAAGTTGAGTTCCAACAATTCAGTCTGAATGATATGGAAGAATATTGGGCTACAGGTGAACCTTTGGGGAAAGCTGGCGCATATGCAATTCAAGGCATTGCGGCAAAGTATGTGACAGGTATAAAGGGTAGTTATAGCAATGTGGTTGGGCTACCGTTGCATGAAACGATACAGTTACTTGATCGTATAGATCAGCGCAGTTGAGGCACTAAATTAACTGCTGAAAAGAATTTTTATAATGTTTTGAGTTTAGTTATGTCTGACGAGTTATTGATTAACGTCACACCTATGGAATGTCGTGTGGCGCTAATTCAAAATGGTACGGTCAACGAACTGTTTGTTGAACGAACTGTTAAACGCGGGTTAGTCGGGAATATTTATAAAGGAAAAGTTGTCCGTGTACTTCCAGGGATGCAAGCAGCCTTTGTCGATATCGGGTTATCTCGTACTGCATTCTTACACATCAATGATATGATTTGGCCGCGTAATCAACCTACGCCAAATGTCTTTGAGTTATTACAACCTGGTCAAATTCTGACGGTTCAAGTGATGAAAGACATGTTGGGCACCAAAGGTGCGCGACTCAGTACCGATCTTTCTATCCCATCTCGTTATCTTGTCTTGATGCCATATGGCAGTCATATTGGTGTATCGCAACGGATTGAGTCTGAAGAAGAACGTGACCGTTTACGCTCGATGATTGAAAGAATTCAAAGCGAGCATAAGTTGCCGGGTTCAGTGATTGTACGTACAGCCGCTGAAGGAATTGAAGAGGCTTCAATTGCTCAAGATATGGCATATTTAGCCAAGCTTTGGGAATTTATTCAGAAAAAACAAAAAATTATTGCAGTTCCTTCGTTGATTTTTGAAGAGCTTCCTTTACCACAACGTGTTATTCGTGATTTAGCCAATGATGATACGGCAACGATTTATGTCGATTCACGAGAAATACATGCCAAGTTGCAAGAGTTCGTTTGTGAATTTGTACCGAGTATGGAAAGCCGCTTGCAGCATTATCCTGGTGAGCGTCCACTTTTTGATTTGTACAATGTCGAAGAAGATATCCAAAAAGCATTACAAACCCGTGTAGCTTTGAAGTCAGGTGGCTATCTGATGATCGACCAGACTGAAGCGATGACCACAATTGATGTCAATACAGGTTCGTATGTTGGTGGGCGTACGCTAGAAGACACTGTGTTTAAAACCAATATGGAAGCGACACAGGTGATCGCCCGCCAATTACGCTTACGTAATTTGGGTGGCATTATCATTATTGACTTCATTGATATGCAGGAAGCTGTACATCGTGAAGAGGTCATGAACCAGTTTGATAAAATGCTGGAACGTGACCATGCAAAAACCAAGATTACCCAAGTCTCTGAACTTGGCTTAGTTGAAATGACACGTAAACGTACCCGTGAATCATTAGAGCATTTGTTGTGTGAATCATGTCCGACCTGTCAAGGGCGCGGATTTGTGAAAACAGCAGAGACAGTATGTTACGAAATTTTTCGAGAAATCTTAAGATATACCCGTGCTTATGAGTCTAAGAGTGGCTTTACTGTTATCGGTCATCCATCTGTGATTGATCGCCTATTAACTGCGGAAGCCCCAGCTGTCGCGGATTTAGAGCATTTTATTAATCGCGTGATTAAATTCCAAGTCGAAAATTTATACACGCAAGAGCAATACGATATCATTTTGAGTTGAAATTGTAACAGGATGTCGTTAAACAGTTGTTACATCTGAAATTTTACTTTTTCAACTGATTTCACAATACTAGATTACAAAGGTAGCCAAAGACTTTCTCCCTTTCACAGTCTTAGCAAGTGAGGTCATAAAATGAGTGTAAGTGAACAATTAATCAGTCGTAGTATCAAGCATGTGTTGGAAAGCCAGCCTAAAAATACATGTGTTATGTTAGATGACAATGGTCAAGAAGTGAAAATCACCAAAGACATGGTGGTTAATGTCTGTCATCAACTGTTAAATAAGTGTCGTAATGTTAAAGATTAAGGGGCATATATTAGCCCCTTAATTTTTGAATCAATTTATGTTTTTATCTCTCAAGCAACACTAAAATCAATTATAAAATCCTATACTAACTTTCGTGCTGCAACAGATTCCTTCGCTACATCTTGAGTATCCGTTTTTGCCTTGGCTTGAGCGTTTGGCTTTTTATCGGCGAGTTCTAGTGCATTTTTCTCTGCAATAATTTGCTCAAACTTTTGGATTTCATTTTCCAAATGCGTGAGAAGATTCTGCAATTTAGGTAGAGATTTACGGCAACCGGTTAAACCGACTTCTAATTTATCTAAATAACTGGTCATAGTGATATTTAGTGCCTGACCATCCAAAACAATAGAAACAGGGTAGAGAGCATCTAATTTAGCGCCATTCCAATACAAAGGTTCACGTGGTCCAGGTACATTGGAAATGATTACGTTAAACGCCTGACGTTTTGGCATAAGTCCTGATGCAATATTCACACCTGCTGCACCAAAAACGAAAGCACTATAATTTAAGATTTGATCAGAGCTCATACGTTTAAAACGATTTTTTGCATTTTGTACACTGCGTTTAATAATGTCTAAACGCTCTAAAGGACTTTCTTTATGTGTACCTAAATTTGCCAAAATCATGGTGATACGGTTACTCATATCTGAGTCATCATCACGTAATGAGGCTGGAACCATCGCAATCAGTGGTTTTTTCGGTAAAGCTTCTTGTGTGATTAAATAATCACGTAACGCGCCTGCACATACCGCAAGTACCACATCATTAATCGTAACACCAAGGGCTTTGGAAATATCTCTAAAACGATCAAGTTCAAAAGACTGAGCAGCGAAACGACGTGATGAACTTACCCGTTGGTTAAATAAACTGCTTGGTGCTTGGAAGCTTGAAACATAATCGGGGTTTTTCCCCATTTCTTTAAATACTGTTTGGAACAGCTCTTGAGTCACTTTAGGTGCTGCTTCAACTTGCCCTTTTAAAGCAGAGAATATTTTTTTAGCTTTATCCAGTTTAGTTTCTTTTAAACGTTTTGCCCGTTTACCTTCGACACACCAAGGCGGAATAATAGTTTTGGAGTCAGCATCTTTTGAAAATGATTTTTCCACCAGACGCATACCAGCCACACCATCAATCATGGCATGATGGATTTTAAAATACATGGCAAAGCGATTGCCTTCAATCCCTTCAATAATATGACAGGTCCAAAGCGGCTTAGCTCGGTCAATCAACGAACTGTGTTCTTGTGAAATATAAACCAATAATTCACGGATACGTCCCGGATGAGGTAATGCGATATGACGGAAATGATGGTCGATATCAAACTCTTCATCTTCATCCCAAAACATGCCGCTTAAGCGGTTGTTAAAGGGTGGAACAGGAATGGATTTTGAATTACGAATATCTGCAACAAGATCTTGAATGAAGGTAGAAGGCGCATGTTCTGGTATTTCAAATAAGAATAACCCACCAACATGCATGGGTTGTTGACGTTTTTCTAAATTTAAAAAAATAAAATCAATAGGGTGTAATGGGCGCATAGTCTTGGATTGCCTCACTGCAATTTCTACAACAACTCTTTTATGAGCTGGTGAATTGTTAGAATTATAGAACCGTGTAACTTGGGTCTGTTGATCATTCGTCCATGTTTACAACGATGTGATGTTGGAAAACATCAGGTACATCGTTACATTTTGTGTTGCCAACAATGCAGCGCTTTGTTGGCATTCTGGGTATAGCTAAAATTTCTCAGTTTGAGTGATGAAACCTGAAAATAGTCTCACTATTTTTTCATGCCTTTGCCTACTCAACTTTAGCCTATAACACAAGCTATAGATGAAATATCAACAAACCTTAGTATAAAACTTTTCTAAGCGTAAAATCCAAGCATTTCGATGAACGTTAAGTTAATAAAAATTCATGAGTTTTAATGAGTTTTCCTGATATTACTTTTTTAAATTGCCTGCGTGTAAGCCACATTCTTTATGTGTTGCTTCTTCCCACCACCATCGACCTTCGCGTTCATGTTGATTTGGCAATACTGGACGGGTACATGGTTCGCAGCCAATTGAGATAAAGCCTTTTTCATGTAATGGATTATAAGGAATCTCCATCATACGAATATAGTTCCATACATCCGCACTTGACCAATTGGCCAATGGGTTATATTTAATCAGTTGTTTGCCTTCACCAGAAAAACCGCTATCCGCTTGAATGACGGGAATTTCCGTACGTGTACCTGGACTTTGATCTTTGCGTTGTCCTGTAATCCAACCATCTAAAGTGGCTAATTTTTTACGTAGTGGCTGAACTTTTCGGATACCACAGCATTCTTTATGGTCATCTTGATAGAAGCTAAATAAACCTTTTTCATTGACCAACTGTTGAACGGCATCGGCTTCTGGAAAGCAAATCTCAATTTTAATCCCATAGTGCTTACGTACGGTTTCAAGAAATTGATAGGTTTCAGGGTGTAAACGCCCTGTATCTAAACTAAAAACACGAAATGGTTTACCTAAATTGTGTGCCATATCGATAAGAACAACATCTTCTGCGCCAGAAAATGAAATTGCAATTTCACCTTGCTGAGAAAGCGCAAGTTCTAAAATTTCAGAAGGTGATTTGTCGGCATACTCAGTCGCAAGTGCGTCCACAAGATCTATGGTTGGAATGGCGGTCATATCTGCTCCTGGCAGTTAGCTTGAAGCTACAATTTTCGTAAACATGTTCAAAAGATATTTGAATTTAAGCATTTTGGCAAAAATTAGCGCAATTCAACTTATGTGAATTGCTGCTTTTGACGATCCAGATATTTTAAAGTAAATGAAATATGCTACTTAGCAGATTAATTAAAATGCTTATGAATAAAACAGATTTGCAAATATTGACAAGTCTTATGCATAACCAAATGAAATGGGTTTGCTGTAAAAACTTTCAGCATTCTTTTTAAACTTTAGTGCTATGATAAGCCCAAAATTTTTAACTGACATTTGGGAGAACCCATGGAAATCGTATGTCTTGATCTTGAGGGTGTATTGGTACCAGAAATCTGGATCAATTTTGCTAAAAAAACAGGAATCAAAGAATTAGAAGCAACAACTCGTGATATTCCTGACTACGATGTGTTGATGACTCAACGTTTAAATATTCTTAAACAGCATGGTTTAGGCTTAAATGATATTCAAGCTGTGATTGCAGACATGGGGCCGTTTCCGGGTGCAAAAGAGTTTGTAGAATGGTTACGTACCCATTTTCAGTTGATTATTCTTTCAGATACATTTTATGAGTTTGCACATCCGTTGATGCAACAGTTAGGTTGGCCAACAATTTTCTGTCATAAATTAGAAACGGATGAAAATGGTATGATCACTGCGTATAAGTTGCGCCAACCTGATCAAAAACGTGAAGCTGTAAAAGCCTTACATGGTCTAAATTACCGTGTGATCGCAGCAGGTGATTCGTATAACGATACAACCATGTTGGGTGAAGCTGATCATGGTTTCTTATTTGACGCGCCTGAAAATGTGATTCGTGAATTTCCACAGTTCCCGCCAATTCATGGTTATGACGCACTGAAAGAAGCAATTCGTAAAGCATCTATTCGTGATATTCCAGCTTAATCTAAGATTTAAACCCAAAGGCGCTCAATGCGCCTTTTGTTTTGCTTTGATTTTTAACACGTTTTAATGAATGTTCTGTTTATTTTTAAACGCAAAAACAAACGCCAAGCTGGCTAACAAGATAATCATACAAATATAGACATCTGCAGTAAAAATTAAGCCCACTTTATTGACAAAGTATCCAGCAATAATCGCAGGTATACTAAAGGCCAAATAGCTTTCAACAAAAAATGCGGCCATTAAACCTGCACGTTGTTCAGGTAAAGCTAAGGGCATAACAGCACGAATTGCACCCATAAAACCTGTACCAAAGCCAATCCCAGTCACCACAGCACCAATAAACAATAAGATTGGTTGCACCAGATGAATGCCAAGCAAAATAACACTTGAGCCCGAGACAATCGTAATTGCAGCAGTGACTAAAATTTTAAATGTTGGCGCATTGCGCAGGGTTAAAATCCCAACAGCCCCTGAAACTGATAGGGTAATAAACATCATGCCATTCAACCATGCCGATTGCACATGGAAAGCTTGAGCCAGCAATGAAGGCATTAACGAGAGGAAGAACCCACTGACCATCCATAACGAGATATTAATTGGACTTACGATCAAGAGGGCTTTTCGGGTTTGTACTGGAACAGTCAGTTGCGGTTTTAATGATGCCAAAGCACCCACACGTTTAGTTGCGGTTTCAGGGCTAAAAATTGCGATAAATGTGGTAGATACAAACAGAAAAATGAGTATTTCAAAAATAAGTGTTAATGGAACAGTCGAAAACTCTAAAACAATGCAGGTCATTAGCATACCCGCAGCCATACCAAGCATTGGAGAAATACTATTAATTAAAGAACCCTGTGTTTTACTCAGATCAAGCAAAGCTGCTCCAAACGTAGATGCGGCTAAAGCCGTGGCAATACCTTGCAAACCTCGTGCGATAAACAGCATTTCGATATTGGATGCAAACAAGAAAAAGCCCATGGACAGAATTTCTAAAATCAAAGCCACAAAAATAACCGGCTTACGTCCAATATAATCAGACAATGATCCTGCCACCAATAAGGTTAATAGCAATGCAAACGCATAGGTGGCAAAGATAAGCGTTAATAAAACAGGAGAAAAATGGAAGTGTTGTTGATACAAGCGATATAACGGTGTTGGTGCGCTTGAGGCTGCCAAAAAGGCCATTAGGGTAAAAGTATGTGTGTACAGTGCAGCATTATGGCTTAATTTATAGGAAGTCACTTGACGATTAAAATTAGAGTTGCGCATAATCAACATGTACATAAAAGCTATTAATTAGCTTTTATACCGTATTTTGGATTAAACACAAAGGTTTAGCTAAGATGATTTTTGATTAAAGCTGTTCTTCAAGCATTAACCCATTGATAGATTTTCATTTATAGATTTGTAGTGATTTACTGATGACGAAAGTGATTACAGGTTTGCGTCCCGGTGGGCGCAGTGCACGAATACAAGCTGCAGTTCATAATGCGGTGCAAACATTACAGCAGAATGTTGCTGTGGCAGATTTGACGATTCCGATGATTGCTGAATATGCAGGGGTCACCCCCTCTACGATCTATCGACGTTGGGGAGATTTATCTCAACTGCTTGCAGATGTTGCCTTTAATATTTTACATCCAGACAGTGTACCTGCGGATCTTGGGAGTTTTAAGCAAGACTTATATGCATGGATGGAGCAATATTTTGAGGAATATGCCTCACCCGTTGGGCGTACAATCTTAAGCGATATTGTGGCGGAAAATGATTCGCCAACCTCTGGTAAATGTTATGACTTTTTGATTCAACAGTTAGATATTATTCAGCAACGTGCCCAACAAAGGAATGAAACAAGCATCGACAATCAACTGATTATTGAAATTGTGATTGCACCCATGTTGCATCGGATTCTATTTACCGAACAAGAATCCAGTTTGGACTATATTCACCACTTATTGGCGCGCTTGTTTAATTTTGCGGATGTCTTAAAAAACACGACATCCGATTTTGAGTAGTAAACAGGTACACAATCATTTCGGCTTTGAGAAAAACTTAAAGCGCGCCTCGAATCAACGGATAGACATTATCGAGTAGAATTTTCTGTGCAGTTGCATTGGGATGGATCAAGTCTTTTTGCATCAAACTTTTATTGCCTGCAATTCCATTCATAAAAAACGGATGCATTTTAACTTTGTATTGTTGGCTTAGGATTTGATAATTTTTCTCAAAAGCTTGGCTATAAGCTGCACCATAATTCGGTGGAATTTTCATTCCTAATAAAATGACCGTGGCTTGGCTTTTTTGGCTTTGTTGAATTAATTGCGCAAGATTTTTTTGAATCATTTGTGGCGGTTGACCGCGTAGACCATCATTGCCACCCAACTCAATTACCACGATATCAGGTTTATGGCTTTGTAATAGTTTTGGAAAACGCGCCAACGCGCCACTGGTGGTTTCACCACTTACACTGGCATTCACCACATTATGTTGTTTGGGAAATTGTTGGTTTAAGCGTTGCTGTAGCAAGAAAACCCAGCCTTGTTGTGGGTTGATACCATAACCCGCACTTAAGCTATCACCTAAAATCATGATCGTTTTTGCAAAACTACTAACGGGCAACAGACAGATTATGCTAAAAAATAAACAATGAATTAGGTTTTTCATCATTTTCAAATTTAACAATTTTTTGATTTGCATATAAGGTACTTTATGATGTCTAAGGTTCAGGATGATTCAACTTCTCCCATCATGCCACAAGTGATAATTTCTGCACAGCAACTTACACAAAAGATAGAATTACCTCATCAAACGCTTACAATTTTTGAAAATCTAAATCTTAATATTTATACAGGTGAACAGGTCGCGATTACTGGACGTTCTGGTTCAGGAAAATCAACTTTATTGGGCATCCTTGCTACTCTCGATCAAGCCAGTGCAGGTCAACTCAGTGTTTGTGGTGAATCAATTGAGCATTTAAATGAAGAACAACGTGCGTTGATTCGACTTCAATATATTGGTTTTGTATTTCAATCTTTCCAGTTGCTCCCACATCTTTCTGCCTTAGAAAATGTGATGTTACCATTACGCTTACAGAAGAATTTTAACTATGCACACGCAGAACAAAAATCCTTAAGTTTATTGGCCAAAGTCGGTTTAGAACGACAAAGCCAGCAAACCCCGAAAGTATTGTCTGGTGGGGAGCAACAACGGGTTGCCATTGCACGAGCTTTAATTTCTGACCCCAAAATTATTTTTGCCGACGAACCTACAGGCAATTTAGATGAACATACCGCATTTGAAATTGAACAACTCTTGTTTGATTTAAATAAAGAGCTCGGTACAACTTTAGTGCTTGTCACTCACGATTCGCAATTGGCCGCACAATGCCAACGTCATTATGAATTAAAAGATGGTCAATTGATTGAACATGTGCAGACTCCTCAATCGAATGAGGTGGTGTAATGTTGACCTTGTTTAAACCCTTATTTAGGCAAAGTTTTGCCAGTTCAGGCATATATCTGCTGATTATTGCATTAAGTTTAGCCATTAGTGCGACCACCGCATTAAAGTTTAGTAATGATCAAGTCAAACAGGCAGTGACCTTACAAGCTGCCAAAATGCAAGCTGCAGATTTACAACTTAGTGATACAGATCCGATTGACCAACAATGGATCAAACAGGCTGATGATTTAAAATTAAAACAGTCCCATGTCACCATTTTTGGTTCAATGGCCTCTACGCAGGATCAGTTTGTTATGGTCAATGTGAAAGCCATTGACACAGCATTTCCCTTACGTGGTGAATTAAGGATTGCGCCAAAACAAGCCTTACAAAGTGGTGGGGTTTGGTTAAGCAAACGCGCACAAGAATTATTAAAATTAAACCTAGGCGATAGCGTTCAAATTGCCAATGGTCAGTTTAAAGTTACTGGTATCATTGAACATGATTCAAATCAAGAATTAGGCTTTTCTGCCTTTTCGCCAACCGTGATTATCTCTCAAGCAGATGTTGCAAAAACGGGTGCAATTCAAGTTGGAAGTCGAATTGAATATCGTTTGTTGATGGCAGGGGATGCGGAGTCGATTGCAACATATCAGCAATTTTTTAAGACTTTTAAAGCGCAAGAAAAGCAAAATGTGAATCCAAAGATTGCACAAAATTCGGATGCAGATTCAGCTTTAAGTGCATCAAGTGCCAATACATTGACTGAAAATCAGCCAGCAACACACTCACAAACAGATCAATCCATACAAGATCAACAAAATGCGGATAATGAATTAGATGCACAAAGTAATTTAAGACTACGTAATGCAGATGAGGGCAATTCACGCTTACTTAAACCGATTGAAAACCTCGATACTTTCTTACAATTGGCCAATATTCTGACGATTCTTTTATGTGGTTTAGCCATCGCTTTAACCAGTCAGCGTTATGTACAGCAGAACCAAGATCATATTGCGCTGATGCGTTGCATGGGTGCAACGAAACGGCAGATTTTTCAAACTTATCTTGGGTTACTGAGCGTTGTTATTTTAATCGCCATTGTCATTGGCAGTATTTTAGGACTGATTTTAGGTTATTCATTATTGCAATTGATGTTGCAGATGATTCCTAACCTAGAGTTGCAATTTTCAATGTTGCAGATGTTGGTTGGTCCTTTACCTATAGCAATCTTTACCAGTGCAATTGTATTGATTGGATTTATTTTACCGAGCTTGTGGCAACTGTTAAATACACCGCCTATTCGGGTGATACGCCAACAAGAAAAGTCGGCACGTTCAATGTTGTGGATGATGGCTACAGGTTTAGTCAGCCTGATTATTTTTAGTTTGGTCTTGACCGAAAATCTGATACTTACTGCATTGGTAATGGGTGCAGTCATTGTGTTAACAGCTTTGTTATATGCAGTGGTTTGGATGATTTTAAAGACTTTAAAATCAATGAAAAATAGGCTCTCAGCCTATATCCGAACCCCTTCGCAAACCGCATTGCAAATTACCGCTTTGGCATTGGGTTTAAGTCTGATCACGGTACTTGCTGTATTGAGAACTGATTTATTAGAGCGTTGGCAGCAACAATTGCCTGAAGGAACGCCTAACCAGTTTATTTATGGTCTACCACCATTTGAACTGGATGCTTTTAAACAACAATTGGCACAGCAACACTGGAAAAGCACACCGTTATATCCCAATGTAAAAGGGCGCTTATTGGCAAAAAATGGTCAAGCTTTTCCTGCCCAATTGGTAAAAACCAATAATTCTTTACGTCGTGAGTTAAATCTCACCCAAGCAGATCATTATCCACAAGACAATATCATTGTTGCTGGAAATGCTCAATTGACTCAAGTTGGGCAGGTGTCTGTAGAGGCCAAACTGGCTGAAGAATTGGGCATCAAAATTGGCGATCGTTTAACCTTTAGTTTGCCTGAGGGAAATTTGGACGCGCAAGTTGTGAATTTGCGTACAGTGGAATGGCAAAGCTTTAGTCCAAACTTTTTCTTTATTTTTACTCCAAAGACGTTGGATGAAAACGCAGGCAGCTACTTAGGGAGTTTTTATGTGCCGCCGAGTGAAAAAATCAAGATGGTTAATCTGATTCAGCAATTTTCCAATACGGTCTTTATTGATGTCTCTTTAATTTTTGATGAAATTAAAAACTTAGTTTCTGTGTTGGTTAAAATCATTACAGTTTTGGCAGTATTGGTGAGTTTATCTGGCTTTTTGGTGCTGATTGCTTGTATCAATTTGCTGATGGATGAACGTAAAAAAGAAGTGGCATTACTACGCTCTTTTGGTAGTTCAAAGCGCCAGTTAAAAAATATGATGAGTTTTGAAATTGGCTTTATTGGATTATTGGCAGGAATCGTTTCCTGTTTCTTTGCAGAGGTAATTAGTGCTGTTGCCAGTTATCGTATGGAAATGGTAGTGCAATTACATTGGGAAATTTGGTTGATTTTACCAATTTCGATGGCAGTGTTGTGTGCATTGATAGGGCGTTACCGATTGAGCTATTTATCTGAAATTCCACCATTGCAAAGTTTAAGGGAATTGAATTAAACCGCTTTGTTTAAGTGATTTTATCTGGCTGTTTAATTTCAGTTGAGTCTTTAAAAGACTGGTCAGCGAAGACAGTAAATTAAAAAATGGCGGCCTATAGGTCGCCATTTTTTTATGCTTTTTGAATTGGTTGTACTTTGCAATGTTTTATTTCGACATGGACAAGCTATTTTAGGGATTAAAAGTTTAATTGCTCACGCATTTGTACAATGGCTTGTTGCCAAAGTGGGCTAAGTGGTCCAACGAGATGCTGGCAATAGAGATAAACCGCATAGGTTGCTGCAATCCCCAAAAGCACAATGATAATATTGGCAGCTTTACCCATTTTGGCACGTTGTGTTGCATACCAAGCCAAAGCCATGACCGCACCCATTAACATCCCACCGATATGGGCAGCATTGTTAATTCCAGAAGCTAAAAAGCCAAAAGCTAAGTTGATCGCAAGTACCGTTAAAAGTGATCTTTTATCTAAAATGAATCTTTGATTCGGAGTAGGTGGAAACAGCGACAGGAGTGTCAGTGCACCACCAAGTCCCATCACAGCACCCGATGCACCTGCAGATACATGCGGAAAGAGTTTTTGATCAAAATTTTGCAGCAGTTCGTAGCTATTTCGAATATCCAAATAACCACTTAATAAACTTCCCATGAGTCCAGCAAGGATATAAAGTCCAAGGAAATAAAACTTTCCTAAAGTTTTTTCAGCAACATCACCAAAAATATACAGTGCCCACATGTTCATCATTAGATGCAGTATACCGAAGTGAAAAAACATACTACTGAATAAGCGATATGGTTCCTCTAAGAAGGTTAAAGGTGCATAATCAGCACCCCAATGCAACGCGTCCAACGTTGTCGGGTCAGTAATATTGACACCTGATAAGACTTGGATGGCAAATAAACCGACATTGATGACAATCAGCAATAAGGTTATTTTACCAATAGAATTGGGTTGGCTATAAGTTGAAAGATCTTGATATTTAGACATGCTATTGCTTAGCTTTTTATAGATAGATTCAGCTTAACATGAAACGTCAGAATTTTCGGAGTAAGCGGCTGACATGAAAGCTTTTATTGTTCGTGCTTTGTTAATTGTGGTCAGTATTTTGATCATGATTCAGCTATGGATTTTCTCAAGTTTAATTTATTGGCGTACTCATGATGTAGAAACCACCATGTTTATGCGTTGGACATATTTGTCTGATTTTGAGCCGATTCAACATCAATGGCGTGACTATGACAAGATCAGTGATAACTTTAAACATGCAATTGTCGCGGCCGAAGATGCCAAATTTCTCGATCATCATGGTTTCGACTGGGATGGTATTGAAAATGCACTACAACGTAATCTTAAAAAAGACAAAGTAGTCGCCGGTGGTTCAACGATCTCTCAACAATTGGCTAAAAATTTATTCTTCTATAATCGTCGCTCATTTATTCGCAAAGGTCAGGAAGCGATTGCCACTACCATGATGGAGCGGATGTGGACGAAACAGCGCATTTTAGAAGTCTATATGAACTCTGTTGAATTTGGAGATCATATCTATGGTGTTGAAGCAGCATCACAACATTACTTTTCTAAGAGCGCGGCAAGTTTAAGTCGTGAGCAGGCCGCATTTTTAGCAGTGATTTTAACCAATCCGAAGTATTATCAAAAAAATCGTGATGATTCTAAGCTTCAATACCGTAAGCGTTTGGTTTTGAAGTATATGCGTTATACCCGTATTCCAGATTGACGCTAAATAAATGAATTTAAAAAAGCACAAATTGATGTGCTTTTTTTATGAAGCGATGCTTTTTTTATGAAATTGTCACAAATTTGAAGCATACTAGAATTAAGACATTTTTTTTGATGCAGGTTTATTGCATGAATACCGCAGTGACGACAACAACGCCTACAGAATATTCTTATAATGAACGATATATAAATCGTGAGCTTTCAATTTTAGATTTCCATTTACGTGTTTTAGAGCAAGCCGTTGATCCTTTACATCCCTTGCTTGAACGTATGAATTTCTTATTGATCTTTTCTCGTAATATGGATGAATTTTTTGAAATCCGTGTTGCAGGAATGATGGAGCAATTAACTTTAGGGAATGAAAGTCGTTCACCAGATGGTTTGACGCCAAAACAAGTTTTAGACCAAATCTCTAAAACTGCACATGAAGCGATTGAGCGTCAGTACCGTATCCTCAATGAGGAAATTTTTCCTAAGTTACGTGAAGAAGACATTTGCTTTTTACGTCGTGGCGAGTTAACGCCTGCACAATCTGTGTGGATTAAAAAATATTTCCAAGAACAAGTTGCACCAGTGCTTACTCCGATTAGCCTTGATCCGGCACATCCATTCCCACGATTGGTCAATAAAAGCTTAAACTTTATTGTGACTCTAGAAGGGAAAGACGCATTTGGTCGACAAATTGATTTAGCAGTTGTACCAGCGCCACGTTCGCTTCCGCGTGTGGTGCGTTTACCTGATGAGCTTACAGGCGGCAAAGAACATTTTGTGATGTTGTCTGCGATTATTCATGAGCATGTATCGGATTTGTTCCCAGGGATGACAGCTACAGGTTGTTATCAGTTCCGTGTTACACGTAATGCAGATTTGGCACTGAATGAAGATGTAGAAGACTTAGCCAAAGCGTTGAAAGGTGAATTGAGTTCACGTCGTTTTGGTCGTGCAGTACGTTTAGAAGTGACAGAAAACTGTCCAAAACATATTTATGAATATTTGCTTGAAGAATTTGATCTAGAACAAGAACAACTTTATAAAGTGGATGGGCCGGTAAATCTGGCACGTCTTGTGTCAAATTTTAAACGTCCACATATGCGTTATGACTCGCATGTGCCGGCGATTCCAAAAGTATTGAAAAAGTCTGAAAATATTTTTTCAGCAATGCAAAAACAAGACATTCTTTTACATCATCCATTTGAATCATTTGCACCAGTTATTAACTTGTTGCGTGAAGCTGCACGTGATCCCCAAGTGTTAGCCATCAAACAAACCTTATATCGTAGTGGTGCTGACTCTGAAATTGTTCAGGTACTTGCAGAAGCGGCACGTAATGGTAAAGAAGTCACCGCTGTGATTGAGTTACGGGCGCGTTTTGATGAAGAATCGAATATCGCCGTTGCCAATGTATTACAAGAAGCAGGCGCTGTTGTAGTTTATGGCATCGTGGGCTATAAAACCCATGCCAAAATGATCTTGGTGGTACGCCGTGAGAATAATAAGTTAGTACGTTATGTGCATTTGGGTACGGGTAATTACCATGCAACGAATGCACGTATCTATACCGATTATGGACTGCTCACTACAGATAAAGAGCTTTGCGAAGATGTACATCGTATTTTCCAAGAATTGACCGGTATGGGCAAAATGGCGAAGTTAAAAAAACTGTTACATGCGCCGTTTACGCTACATGCTCAGTTAATTGCTTTTATTGATGATGAAATTGCCAATGCCAAAGCGGGTAAACCTGCGCAAATTATTGTTAAGGTTAACGCGTTAACTGAAGTTCAATTGATCAATAAATTATATGAAGCTTCGCAAGCAGGGGTGCAAATTGATCTGATTATTCGTTCAATTTGCTGTTTACGTCCTGGGTTGCCAAACCTGTCTGAAAATATTCGAGTACGTTCAATTGTCGGGCGTTTCTTAGAACATACCCGTGTTTATTATTTCGGAAATAATGGCAATCCACGTATTTACTGTTCAAGTGCAGACTGGATGGATCGTAATTTATTTAATCGTGTAGAAGTGTGTTTTCCGATCGAAGATCCAGCATTAAAAAAACGCATTTACCAGCAAGGTTTAGTCAACTACTTAAAAGACAATATCCGCGCTTGGCTGTTGCAAGGCGATGGTACTTGGACTCGTGTGCAACCTAAAGAAGGCGAGGCAATTTACAATGCACAACAAACTTTGCTTGAGCACTTTGTAAATGGTTAAGCCAAGATAATTTGATTGTCTTAAGCCCGATTAAAATTAATCGGGCTTTTTTGTATCAATCAATCGGATTTTAATGAAATTGAATGACTTGGTTGCTATAGATTTAAGTTTTTTAAATCAGAAACTAACGCTTCTAAAAAGCATTGACGTTCTTAAATACTAGGATGATTTAAGCTGTTGTGGTTTTAAACTCGATAAAACAGCAGGTAATGCAATTAAATAAATCATCGCGACAACCAACCATATAGCGCCAGTCCATCGTGTTTGGAAATGAAAGTAAAGTGTAGAAAACAACAATGGGGCAATAATCGAGGCCAGACTTATGGTTGATGCGATAACACCTTGAAACTGTCCTTGCTGTGCAGCTGGGATTTTTTGTGAAACAATAGCTTGTAGTGCAGGAGTGCCGATACTTCCTAGGGCAAAGATCGGCATGATTGCAAAAATGATCCAAGCGTGTTGGGTAAAAGCCATGATGATTAATGCCATACATATACATGCCAGACCGATCAGCACGGTATTTCTTTCACCAAAATATCGGACGGCATGTTGCGGTATAAATGACTGAACCAGTACTTGGCATAAACCAAAAGTGCCTAAAGAAAGACCAACCCAAAATGTATTCCATTTAAAGGTATCGTGTCCCCAAAGTGCCCAGCAGACACCATAAGCTTCACCGCAGGCGCTAAACAGAAAAAATATCAGCAAAATCGGTAATATACCTTTTTGAGCAAGGATAAAACCAAAACTTTTCAAGGGATTTATTTTTAAACTCGAACGTTGCGAAATAGAAGCTTGAGGGGGGACTAGGAGTGGATTGTTGCTTCGGGATTCAGGGAGTAGCCCGAATGCGATAAGCAAGTTAACGGTTGTTAAAATTGCCGCAACGAAAAAAGGTAGCCGTAACCAATACCCGCCCAATAATCCACCGAGTATAGGACCGATAATAAATCCAATACCAAACATGGCACTCATTAAACCGAAGTATTTTGCTCGATTTTCTTCTGACGTGGTATCAACGATATAGGCTGAAGCCACGGGCATATTGGCACTACTTATTCCAGCAATGATCCGTCCAATGAACAGCAAGATAAGAGAGGGTGAGCAAGCAAGAAACAAATAGTTGATTGCAGAACCCGCAAGGGAAATCAGCAGAACAGGTCTTCGACCGATACGGTCACTCAAAGCACCTAAGATCGGGGAGAAAATAAATTGCATAAGCGCATACAGGCTTAGGAAAACCCCCATTAACAAGGCAACATTATGCTGATGGCTCAGGTCTTTCAGTAGTGAGGGAAGCAGAGGGAATACGATGCCAATGCCAATTGCATCTAAGACAATCGTTGAAAAAATAATATATAAAGGTCGGTTCATACGCGTCCTATCGAAAATTCAGGCACAGAAAACTGTGGAAACCTGTTAACGATGCTTGAAAGATTCAAGCCCTGTGGAACGCTGACCAATGCGAAGAATTGGATATGTGTCGACGAGATGGATGCATGCTTTTAAAAAACAAGCTGAGGATAGGTCGATTTTTCGCGATTTTTATCGTAACAATACATACAAAAATAAGCGATTATTTTTGCACTGGTCAAATATTATCATGCTTGATCCAGTAAAAACAAGATCGTTTTAATTTTGCTTATGCTGATGTGATCTATAGGCTTTTTAGATATTCAATAAAAAAGGAGTCAATCATGACTCCTTTTTAGTATTGGAAAATTAACGTAAATTTGGCGTGATTTTTTGAAGAATTTGTACCAACACATCAAATTCACTTTGTAGTGGTGTACTTTTACGTGTAACTAAAGCCAAAGTGCGTGATGGTGCATTCTCAATAGGTTTAACCACAATCTGATCATTGTTTTTCAGCATATGTGCATGAATTGCAATCTCAGGAAGCAGTGTATAGCCTAAGTTTGAACTGACCATTTCCACTAAAGTTGGCAATGAGCTTGCTTTTAAACGGTGATCATTTTTACGCTCACCGATTGGGCAAACACTTAAGGTATGATCACGTAGGCAATGACCTTCTTCAAGGAGCATAAGATGAGAAAGATCTAAATCATCTAAGCTTCTTGCATTCATCGCATTTTGATCTGCTTTATTGCAGACTAAGAATAAATCTTCTTTCGCAATTTCAGCAACTTTCAAACCACGTGTGTCGAATGGTAAAGCCAGCATGATCACATCTAGATTGCCATGCTCAAGTTTTTCAACAATTTTTTCACTTTGTGCTTCATGCAGATGCAACTGAATTTTTGGAAGTTGTTTATGCACTTCTTCCAAAAGCTGCGACAAAATGAAAGGGGCGATGGTTGGAATAATCCCTAAATGCAAATCACCAGTTAACGGTTCACTCATTTCTCGACTTAACCGCATCAAGTCCTGAGCATCGGCGAGTAGAACACGGGCTCGGGCAACAACTTGCTCACCTAGAGGAGTTAAACGTACGTTTTGGCGATCACGTTCTACGAGTACGCCACCCAATAAACGTTCTAACTCCATGATTCCACCAGATAAAGTAGATTGAGTTACAAACGAACGGCGCGCTGCTTCAGTGAAGTGCAGCGTCTCAGACAATGTCACTAAATATGACAACTGTCTTAGGGATGGTAATGCAGCCATAGTGTCCTAATGCTTATGATTTAAAATGATGTGCAAATAACCCGCTAAGTTGAGGAACAAAATGCGGTGGGATATCATGCCCCATTCCCTCAATTAATTCAAATTTAGCGCCTGAAATTGCTTTAGCAACAGCCTTACCATGACTTGGAGGTAGTAACCGATCTTTAGAGCCATGTAACACTAAAGTTGGCTTTTTGATCTGCTTATCCAATTTAAGTAAGGAACCTGTACATAATATTGCTAAAAACTGTTGAAGTACACCCGCTGGATGATAACTACGACGATATAATTTACGTGCAGTTTGAATTGCTTCAACTTGGTTGATATAACCAGGTGAACCAATCATATGAAAAACCTTCAAGGAATGATTCACAATTCCTTCTTCATCACGTGATTCAGGTTTACCAATGAGACTAAAGAGTTGTTTTGGAAATGGTGGAGGTAGCAAAGGTTGATTATTACTGGTAAAGAGTAAGCCGACTTTATCAATTTTCTCAGGATATTTTGCAGCTAAAATTTGAGAAATCATACCACCCATTGAAGCACCCAAAATATGTGGTTTTTCAATACCTAAACGATCAATCAATAATGCAACATCATCCGCCATATCAAATAAGTTATAAGGCGCGCCGTCATTCGGTAAGCCCAAAGCAAAGCGACCCATCAGCTTATAAGAGTTTAAACGTGGACCTTGGTGGCGAATTTTTGAAGATAAGCCAATATCACGATTATCAAAGCGGATCACATGAAAGCCTTGATCAATCAGTGATTTACAAAAAAAATCAGGCCAAAATAACATTTGCGCACCCAAACCCATAATCAACAGAATGGTCGGGTGTTGTGGATTTCCACCAGTTTCAACATGAAGCTGAATACCATTACCTAAATCGACTTTGGTTTCATTCATGAACGATGCATAAGGTGAAACTTGAAATTGAAGTGCGCTATTCATTGTTATTTTCCTAAGCAAGGATATTCTTTGATTAAAAAATATCCTTACTATTAAAACCTTAAACGGATGCAGGAATCAAGTCTGGAACCAGTTTTGTTAATGTTAAACGCTGTTTTCCAGCAGTTGCACCTAACAATACAAAACCACGTAAGGTACCTTCAGCATCTGTTGCTTTAGATAACATTCCATCTTCAAACTCTTCATTCTCCCATGTAACATCTACATCAATTGGAGCAGGAAGTACAGTCAAAGGTGCAGCTGGGGTTTTCACTGCGACTGGCATTGCAGGGTAGTGCACAGTGGTGGTTTGTCCACTCAAGGTTTTGGCCAATGCACGCGCTTGTTGCATGATTGGCATGACAAATGGCAAAAGTGTTCCATTCACTTCGGCACAGTCACCGATGGCAAAAATATCTGCTTGACTGGTTTCGAGCAAGGTATTGGTAATCACACCACGACTGGTGTTGATTTCTGTAGCTTTAGCCAAGGCAATATTAGGTTGTAAGCCAATCGCAGAAAGCACAACATCCGCGAGCAAGGACTGACCACTGGCCAATGAAACGATATAACCACGCTCAGATTTAGAAACTTTTTCTACAGTGGTGCCCAAGGCAAATTTAATTCCTGATTGTTCAAGATTGTCTTTAAACGCTTGTGCAACATGATTAGGCAGTAAACGCCCTAACGGCTGTGGTGCTAAGTCGATCACCGTAACCTGATGCCCAGTATTTTGTAAGTCATTGGCAAATTCACAACCAATTAAGCCTGCACCTAAAATCACCACACGCTTGTTGCCACATTCACCCGTGCTGCAATTGTCTAAAGTTTCACGGAATGCACGATAGTCAATCAGTGAGTTAACCACATGAATATCATCACTTCCGTCACCAGCAATCGCTAATCGAATCGGATTTGCGCCCACGGCGAGAATAAGTTTTGAGTAGCCTTGAGTTGAAGATTGTTCATCTTTTTCAAGGGTTAATTCATGTTTCTCTGCATCAATACTTTTAACCCATGTTTCTTTTTCAATCCGCATGTTCAGTTGGCTACTCATCTTTTCAGCATCGCCTAAACCAATTTGTTCAGGTGCTTTTTTCCCAACCAATGCATTAGATAGGGTAGGTTTTGCATAATTCACCGCATCATCTGCGCAAATCATCACCAATTCCTGTTCGGTGTTTAACTTACGAAATTCTCTTGCAAGGGTATAACCCGCCATGCCAGAACCTATGATGATGATCGGTTGCATATCTTTCTCCATACCTGTTTCAAATTTAGAGGTGAATTGAATAATTTTGTATTGTTGAAAATAAATGTAAAAAAGACCATGTAAACATGGTCTTTACGCAATATCTTAGATTTCTACCATTTCAAAGTCTGCTTTAGAAACACCGCAGTCTGGGCATGTCCAGTCATCAGGAATGTCTTCCCACTTGGTACCTGCTGCGATGCCATCTTGTGGCCAACCTTCTGCTTCGTCATAAATCCAACCACAAACGATGCATTGATATTTCTTCATCTGATTCTCCGATATCTGACAGATGCATTGTTTTTTCTGTCAGTAAAATTCCTTCTGCTGCTTGACTCAAATAATATGCAAATAAAATGTGTACATATTCCTCTAAATTCTTACGCAGTTCTGTATCTAAAGTAAAGTAAATATCGGAGTTTATCTAACTAATCTTAAAGCTGAATGGCAGCTCAGGACAAAAGCGATGTTTATTATGCCAACTTTGTCAGACAATTTTAATTACAATCCTGTCATAACAAGGGATGAACGCTGATATAAAAGTTTAAAAATATTTGAATTTAGACAAAGGTCTAGATGAATATTTTAGCCAAAAATATTAAGCTAAAATTAGCCTATTCTATAGCCATCATTTTGTGTGAAAATGGACTTAATAAATTCAACAACTTAGCGTGGTCTTAATATTGAATAGATAGCGAGCTGCTGTCAATTTTGGCTAATAAACGTTAAAATTCACGTATTATTTATCTTTTTTAAATCTCCCCCCATGATGAACATGTCTACTGCTTTGTGGTCAAGTATTCGTACTGTCCAAAACTTCCCAAAATCAGGTATTTGTTTTTATGATTTAACCCCATTGTTTATGAACAATCTTGTGGAGTTAACCGATGCCTTGATTGCAAGTATTCCTGTAGAGCAATTGGATGCCGTGGATAGTTTTGTTGCAGTTGAAGCACGAGGTTTCGTTTTAGCCAGCTTATTGGCACAACGTACGGGCAAAGGCTTATTATTGGTTCGTAAAGCAGGTAAGTTGCCACCTCCAGTAGTTGGTGTGGGCTATAGCTTAGAATATGGTTTAGATCGCTTGGAAATGTCAGCGGATATCGCAGCACAAAAAGTGATTATTGTAGATGATGTATTGGCTACAGGTGGTACTTTAAAAGCTGTCAATCAATTGATGCATAAATGCCAACATACGGTATTGGGTGCAAGTATTTTTCTTGATCTGCCTGATTTACATCAAGATCTTGGTTTAAAGATTTGGTCAGTGCTCGATGAGCATTCCAAGCCAGTTGAAAAAGCGGTTGCTTAAAGGCAATAACAGGTTAAGTTTTCGGGCTACCTGCTTGTGATTAAATACTTAAATCATTTGTTTGTCTGTCTTGTCGTGAAAAAAGCCTTGTAAATACAAGGCTTTTTTAGTTAGAGAGCGGCGAACTGTATTTTGAAGATTTTATTTCAAGCAATAAAGGTTTGTTCCATATATTCAATTAAATGATTTAGGTTTTCAGGTTGGACTAAACGATGGTGTCCACCTTCAACAGCTTCAATCTGCATATATGACTCTAATTGCTCAAGCACTTTATACATATCTAAAACCTCATCACCCAGTTCCAGATAAGCAATTTGTGGAATGTCATGGTCTAAATCATGTTCATCAATCGCTGCATAGTCTTCACGGAAATCTGGATTTAAGCTCGGATTGGCAAGGATTGCAGGAATTCGATGTTGCTGTGACATTTTTAATGCCCAATAGCCCCCTAAACTATGACCTACCAGTAAATCGGGTTTAATCTTTTCGATAATATCGTGATAAAAACACTCAACCGTTTTGTAGTTAAGATTACGATAATCCACGTTAATACAATATTTTTTTTCAGCATTGATGGCATGGAATTTTGTCGATTCTTTAGATGAATCTAGTCCATGTAAAAATAAGATTTTAGAATGAATACTCTTCATTGTTATCGTTTTCATATGGTCTTTCTTTATTGAGCAAAGGTAGAAATTGAACAAAGCTAGAAAAAGTTATCAATGGATTTAAAATTTTCCATTTAACTATTTTTATATTCAAATATTCTACTTAGCTGCACTTTTTTAAAAACTTAGATTTTGGTCTAAGAGTGTTGTGTAACAGATCAATATGCTTGTTATTTATTGTTTAACATATTGAATGTTTAGGTTTAAATTTTTTAGGTGATGGATTTTTATTAACAAAAATTAATCATTCTGGGTTTTTATTGTACTAAGCTATAGATTGGATCAATAAAATAAGAGAAAGAAATGATGACTTTAAGCTATGACATTGTCATTCAAGCGAATGCACAAACAGTATGGAATATCCTGTGGGATACGCATACTTATTCCAAATGGACCCAACCGTTTTCGGAAACTTCGCGAATGCAGTCTGACTGGAAAATTGGCGGGGAAACCTTATTTCAGGATGCCAGTGGTAATGGTATGGTCGCCACCATTGTAGAGTTGGAGCAGTTTAAAAAAGTGGTATTTAAACATTTGGGTGTTTTGAAAAATGGTGTTTTAGATTCAACAAGTGAAGATGTTCAAAGTTGGAGTGGCTCTTTAGAAAAATATTTCTTAAATGAACAGGGTGCAACAACCACATTATCTGCTGAAATAGAAACCTCTGAGGAATATAAGGACATGATGGATCGTGCTTTCCAGCAAGGGTTTGCCATAGTCAAATCATTGGCTGAACAAAACCATTAAGAAACTTAGCACTTTCATTATTGTTTAATGGCATTGAATAATCAGGGGTTGTTCAATAGAAAATGATTTTGCCACACCATTTTCATTACGTGGTTGGAAGCGAATTTTTTCTAGTAAAGGTTGCAGTATCGACTTCATTTGTTCGTGAATTAAAGGGGTGTAACGGATATTTAGGATTTGCCCTTGTGTATCTACCAAAAATTTTGCTGAGAGCGAGATATTACCTTGTTGATCAAATTTAATTTTATTCTGAGGTGGTGTCTTACTTTGATCACAAAAGGGTTCTAAAGCGCTTTGTACTTGTGAAAAGTTGGGTTTTATGGCGTATTGGACGCGGGCTGGAAATTTAATAAACAGAATGTATTTCCCATAATAATATTTTATTTTTGCGATGTTTTGTTCATCAACATTGAGGGTTTTATTTTTAAAATCATTACTGACTTGTGGTAATTGATCCAGAGTAAGTTTTTTTGCCAGTTCTAAAGCCCTTAAATTGAGTGCTTTTTGAGTGGGGTGAGGATTCATTAATTTGACTTGGCTTTGCAGACTGGTTCGATTTGGAACGATTTCTAATTGCCAAATATAATCTTGATTATTGAGATTGGTGCTTTCAATTTTTATAGGAAGATCTTTTTGAGTATTGCTCATAACAACGATTTGCTCGGCATCAACCACAGTTGAAAACCACAAAACATTGAAAAGAATGATACTTTGGGCGAATCCTTGCCAGTATTTATTCATGATTTTTAATTTTTACATGGTTCGTAGAGTTATATTCATACGCATTATGTTGTAAATCTGCTATGCTATGCAACTTCCGTTTTTTAATATAATCGAGGCAGAGATGACGCAACATAACGCTCAATCGACTTCTGAACAACACATTTCCGAAAACGATTTAATTGCACAGCGTCATGCCAAGTTAAAGCAAATTCAAGATCACGCCAAGGAAACCGGTGTTAGCCCATGGCCAAACACATTTAAGCGTGAACATTATGCGCAAGATCTACAAGAACAATTTGCAGATCAATCTAAAGAACAAATTGAAGCAGGCGAGCAAGTTCACGTATCTGTAGCGGGTCGTGTGATGCTGAACCGTGGTTCATTCATCGTGATTCAAGACATGACCGGCCGTATTCAATTGTATGTGCCACGTAAAGAGCTTGCACCTGAAGTTCTAGAAACTGTGAAAAGTCTAGATCTTGGCGATATTATTGCTGTTCAAGGTTATATCGGTCGTTCTGGCAAAGGTGATTTATATGTTCATATTGAACATTTTGAATTGTTGACGAAATCGCTTCGTCCACTTCCAGACAAGTTCCATGGTTTGAATGACACAGAAGTAAAATACCGTAAACGTTATTTAGACTTAATTGTGAATGAAGAAACACGTAAAACTTTTGAAATTCGTGCAAAAGTTGTGTCAGGTATTCGCAACTATCTCATCAATGAACGTTTTATGGAAGTTGAAACTCCGATGATGCATGTGATTCCAGGTGGTGCGTCAGCGCGTCCATTTGAAACACACCATAATGCATTAGATATGCCATTATTCTTGCGTATTGCACCTGAGCTTTACTTAAAACGTTTGGTTGTTGGTGGTTTTGAGCGTGTATTTGAAATTAACCGTAACTTCCGTAACGAAGGTGTTTCAACGCGTCATAACCCAGAATTCACCATGATTGAATTCTATCAAGCTTATGCTGATTACAAAGATCTCATGGCTTTGACAGAGGGTATGCTTGAAAAATTAGCAATCGACATCTTGGGTTCAACAGATGTTCCTTATGGTGAAGAAGTGTATAGCTTCAAAGGTCCATTTAAGAAAATCTCGATGTTTGATGCGATTCTTGAGTATAATCCAAATTTCACTGCTGAAAATGTTTCGGATCGTGAATTCTTGGCAACATTTATTCGTGAAGAGTTAAAAGAGCAAGTTAAGCCAGGTTTTGGTTTAGGTCGACTACAAACCATCGTATTTGAAGAAACTGTTGAAACTCAATTACGTCAGCCGACATTCATTACTGAATATCCTGCGGAAACTTCGCCGTTAGCACGCCGAAATGATGATAATCCACATATCACTGACCGTTTCGAATTCTTTATCGGTGGTCGTGAGTTGGCAAATGGTTTCTCGGAATTAAATGATCCAATTGACCAAGCTGAACGCTTCCAAGCGCAAGTTGCTGAAAAAGATGCGGGCGATGATGAAGCAATGCATTTCGATGCTGACTTTATTGAAGCATTAGAATACGGTTTACCTCCTACAGCAGGTGAAGGTATTGGTATCGATCGTTTGGTGATGTTATTTGCCAATGCAGCAAGTATCCGCGATGTGATCTTATTCCCACATATGCGTCATAAAAATTAATTTATGATGTTATAAAAGATGTTGTAAAAAAAGCCACTGAATTCAGTGGCTTTTTTTGCTTAGACAATCAGCACATTTTAGAAATGAAATACGCCTAAACCATTTTTGATTTCATCTAAAGTATCTTGAGTGATGATACGGCATTTTTCCGTACCAGTTTTTAAGATATCCATGATGTAATCTGGATCTTTGGCAAGTTCCATACGACGTTCACGGATTGGTGTAATCAACTCTTTTAACACACCTTCAAGACGTTTTTTCACAGTACCATCGCCTAAACCACCACGACGATAATGCGCTTTAAGTTCTTCAACTTCTTCTTTATTTGGATCAAAAGCATCTAAATAAGTAAAGACAATATTTCCTTCAACCTGACCTGGATCTTCAATACGCAGATGGTTTGGATCGGTATACATTGCATTGACTGCTTTTTTGATGTCTTTATCTGTTGCATCTAACACGATGGTATTGCCCAATGATTTCGACATTTTGGCTTTACCATCAAAGCCAGGTAAACGGCTCATATTGGATAAAAGCGCTTTACACTCAGGTAAAACTTCTTGTCCAATTTGACGGTTTAAACGACGAACAATTTCATTGGTCTGTTCGATCATTGGAATTTGGTCTTCACCAACTGGCACGACAGTGGCTTTAAATGCAGTAATATCGGCAGCTTGTGCAACAGGGTAGCAAAGAAAACCTGCTGGAATATCACGCTCAAAACCCCGTAATTGAATTTCAGCTTTGATGGTTGGGTTACGTTCTAAACGAGAAACCGTCACAAAGTTTAAATACAACATGGTGAGTTCATTCAACGCGGGTAAGCAAGATTGAACACAGATTGTGGTTTTTGTTGGGTCAATGCCGACTGCTAAATAGTCTGTTGCTACTTCAAGAATATTACGACGAACTTTTTCAAAGTTATCCGCATTATCTGTTAAAGCTTGAGCATCTGCGAGAAGGAGGTGTTGATGATGAGAATCTTGTAAGCCTACTCGTGAGCGCAAAGAACCTACAAAATGTCCCAAATGTAGTTGTCCAGTAGGACGGTCGCCTGTCAAAATCACAGGACGATTATCTTGATTCGTCATTATCGCTTCCAAAGTCTTTGTATAGACAGTCGTGTTTTATGAATGGGCACTATTGTACGAGATAATTTATTTTAATGTCAGCGAAAAATGGTGTAGAACCAATTTTTATCAATAAATGTGAAAATCTACAAAATTTTATATAGAAAAATGAATTTTCACTTTAAAATGACAGGATAACTAAAATTTTGGATAAAAAATGGCAAGTAGTCTATTAATATTATTAGATGATATCGCAGCGGTGCTCGATGATGTTGCAGTCATGAGTAAAATGGCGGCTAAAAAAACTGCGGGTGTTTTAGGTGATGATTTAGCACTGAATGCACAACAAGTGAGTGGTGTAAGAGCAGAGCGTGAGCTTCCTGTGGTATGGGGTGTCGCGAAAGGCTCCTTTATCAATAAATTAATTTTAGTGCCTTTGGCTTTGCTGATCAGTGTGGTTGCACCGTGGTTGATTAATCCATTGTTAATGATTGGTGGTTTGTTTCTTTGCTATGAAGGCGTTGAAAAAGTTCTACATAGTTTACAGCATAAAAAAGCCAAAACAGGTGAGGCTGCACAAGAAGAATTACAACAAATCGAAACTGATTTAGCCACATTTGAAAAGGATAAAATTAAAGGTGCGATACGCACAGACTTTATTCTTTCTGCTGAAATAGTGGTGATTTCTTTAGGCACTGTTGCGACGGCAGCATTTGGTACCAAAGTGATGGTGCTATCTGTCATTGCAATTTTAATGACGGTCGGTGTTTATGGCTTTGTCGCCATGATTGTAAAGATTGATGATTTAGGTTTGTATTTAACCCAACAAGCATCAAATGTTAAACAAAGCATTGGCCGTGGTTTATTGGTATTTGCACCAAAGTTAATGAAAACCTTAACGATTGTCGGAACCATCGCAATGTTCCTTGTCGGTGGGGGGATCATCACCCATGCTGTATCAACTTTGCATCATTGGTCAGAAGAAGCCGTTGATCATATTCAACATATTCCAACTGTTGGTAGTGTTATTGGTGCATTAACACCAACGTTAATCAATTTACTGATTGGTATCGTCGCAGGTTTAGCCGTGGTATTGGTTGTTGGACTTATTCAAAAAGTTCGTGGTCAATCCACAACAGCCTAAATGCAAAGCACATCCTAAACGATAGCCAATTTAAAATAAAAAGGACCGATCTATGCGTTGGAAAGGACGTAGAGAAAGTGATAATGTCGAAGATCGCCGTGGCGGTGGGGGCGTAAAAGCAGGTGGAATTAGTATCCTGGGCTTAATCGTCGCTTTTGTTGCATGGAAATTCTTTGGTGTTGACCCACAGCAAGCCTATCAAGCGACCAAACAGGTGACTTCGGCTGGAGCAAGTCAAAATTCTGCACCCACCAATTTAACCTCTGAACAGCAGGAAACGGCATCTTTTGTTAAAACCGTTTTGGCAGATACCGAAGATACTTGGAAACCGATTTTCCAACAACAAGGTGTACAGTACGTTTCACCTAAACTGGTAATGTTTAGTGGTGCGATACAATCAGGCTGTGGTACGGCTCAATCTGCAATGGGGCCATTTTATTGCCCAGCAGATCAAAAAGTGTATATCGATACCCAATTCTTTAAAGATATGCGCCAACAGATGGGCATCTCTGGGGAAAAAAATCAATCTGAGCTTTCAGCTAAAGATGAAGCGGGTGATTTTGCACAAGCCTATGTAATTGCGCATGAAGTTGGGCACCATGTACAAAACTTATTGGGAATATCGTCTCAGGTTCAACAAGCACGCCAGCGTGCCAGTGAAACTCAGGGCAATCAACTTTCAGTACGTTTAGAATTACAAGCGGATTGTTTGGCTGGGGTTTGGGCCAATCGTACACAACAACGCACGCAGTTTTTAGAACAGGGTGATATTGAAGAGGCGATGGATGCTGCTGAAAAAATTGGTGATGACTACTTGCAGAAAAAAGCACGTGGTTATGCGGTACCAGACAGCTTTACGCATGGCACCAGTCAGCAACGTATGCAATGGTTTAACATCGGTATGAACTCTGGTGATATCAATGCGTGTGATACCTTTAAATAGACAGCTATAGATTGTTGGGTTAAAGAAGAGAACATCATGTTCTCTTTTTTTTCTCAATCAATTTTTTTAAAGCGCTTTTTATGTTAAAAAATATAACCAGTAATCATCATATTTCAGTTTTTTTTGTACAATTATCTAGATTGTTAAATGGTCTCTTATTTTATATTTTATAAAAAAATGATTGAGTGTTTGATGTGCATTTAAATTAAAAATCTAAAACAGGTTTCGGATGGGTAACTATTTCTTTCTTCAGGTCTTTACAGTCATTTTTGCGCTTTCTATCGCGACTACAATTTTTAATAAGCGAATATTAGGTTTCCCTCAAGCCATTGGTGTTCCCATTGTTTCAGCAATTTTTGTCTTTATTTTGCAATGGGGTGCCAGCTTACTCAATGGCAATCAATTTATCTCGATTAATATTCATAATATTGAAGAAGCTGTACGGCATGTCGATTTTTATGATTTTTTAGTCAATGGTGTCATTTGCTTCATTCTGACCTCTTCAGCACTTAAATTTAAGGTTTCAGATTTAAAAGTTTATTGGAAGCCGATCAGTATCTTGGCAACAATTGCCTTACTGCTCTGTGCTGTATTTTTTGCAGGATTGGTGTTTGGTTTCCAATTCTTGATTGGCAATCCCGTTCCAATTTTAGTTCTGTTGTTACTGGGTTCTGCCTTAGGTGCGACAGACCCGATTGGGATCAAAGGCGTGCTTAGTTCAGTACGTGCACCGCATCATCTGATTGTTAAGTTGGAAGGTGAGTCCTTATTTAATGACGCAATGTGTATCGCAGTCTTCATGACTTTATTAAATGTTCTTGAAGGAGAGCATTTTAGTTTAATGGCAACGCTACAAACTTTCTTATATGAGATTGTGGTTGCAGTGATTATTGGCTGGGCTTTTGGTCTGGGAATCTTGCGTTTATTACGTGGTAAACACGAGATGGAGTCTTTGATTCTTACCACTGCATTATTGGCATGTGGTTCTTATCTGGTTGCATTATTTGCCCATGCATCCGCTCCGATTGCCTGTGTGATTGGCGGTTTAATTGTCGGTAATAAATGGAAAGAAATTTTACAGGATCGTGAAATTCGTGAGGTCAATCATTTTTGGCATACGGTAGAAGGGATTATTAATTCTTTTCTCTTTACCTTGATTGGTCTAGAAATCTTTATTTTAGATTTAAGCACAAGTTTGATTCTTGGAGGTATTTTTGCTTTCTTTGCCTTGCATCTCTCTCGTTTTGCTGCAAATTTCTTAGCTTTTGCATTTTTCCCATCATTCCGCAAAAAAAGCTATAACGGTAGTCTGGCTATTCTTTCTTGGGGAGGGGTTCGTGGAGGGATTTCACTTGCACTGATTCTTGCTGTGGCAAACGTCCCTGAGTTACGTGACTACAGTAGTATTCTAATTGGTTATACCTTTATCAGTGTATTACTTTCAGGTGTCGTCTGTGGTTTGGGTTTACCTGCAGTCATGAATGCCTTTTATTACAATCCAAATGAAGAAACCCAAGGTTTCAAAGGTTGGTATCAGCGCATGTGCAATAAAATGAACCGTAAAGGCATCAAATATATTGTGGGTGAAGATAATGAAGGGCATGAAACCATCACCATTTATAACCCAGAAGCGTTGGTTGACAAGAAAGCTGCAGATGGTGTGGCCTCTGTACATCATCCTGAAAAAGCGCAGGAAATGAAGCGATTGGAAAATCCTGGTAACTTCTAAATGCAGCGCATTCAGCCAAATGAATAATTAAGGTATAAAATTAAGATGCTAAAACTTCAATATTCTTAAACGGTTGTCGCAATAAAAAAGCCAGTAACAATACTGGCTTTTTTATTGGAGTTGTTATTTTGCGTTTTTGCCTAAGAAATCGAGGTAAGGTTTAATCAAAAGTTGCTCTTGTTCTAAAATCGGTAAATGTCCGACTCCTTTTAGAATGATTGGCTCTTGTGCATTTTTCAATAAGCCTTTGAGTTCAGCCGCAGCTTCAACATTGATAATTTGGTCTTTATCTCCCCATGCAATCAATACCGGCTGGTCAATCGAACGTGCTGCAATGGCAAAAGAATCTGGGGTAAATAATTTAGACATCACAATCAGTTGCTCAACCAATTTGGTGGTGTTTGCCGATTGGCTGATCATCAATTTCTCTTGAGCATCTTTTAATTCTTTAGGAATGAAAGGCGGTAGACTGGTGGCAATTTTCATTAAACGATCAAAATCGCCAGGTTTGCTGACAATCATATTACGTAAAGTTGTCGGATCTTTTAAATAAGGAGTATTGGCAGATTTAAATACACCTGCACTATCAATTAAAAATAAAGATTTGGTATCAACAGGGTATTGTGCTGCGTAAAGTAAGGAAATCGAACCACCCATTGAGTGACCAGCGACATTTAAGCCATTGTCTACTTTAATGGCTTCAGCAAAACGGCGTAACTTTTCAGTGAGATTGGGCAATGAATAATCAAAATCGTTAGGGACTTTACTGTCACCTTGACCAGGAAGATCAGGAATAATCACATGGTAATAAGGCGTTAAGTAACGTGCCACACGATTCCAGTTGTCACGACTTCCAGCTAGGCCATGAACGAGCATAATGGTAGGTTTGCCAGCTGGTCCGCCTTCACTATAGGCCCAATCAATATCACCGACTTTTACACGTTTGGTTTCCATGCCCGCCCATGCACGTTCTTGCTGAAGCACACTTTGAATGTCAATCGCTGGAGCAGCATAGCTTGTGGTCGATAAGCCTACTGTTACCACAGAACCCATTGCCAATGCCGTCGATAAAATCAGTTTGTTGAAGATTCCTTTCATCTTTGAATACTCTTGTTGTTGTATTTGAGGTACGATTTAAGATTAGATTATGTACAGTCAAATTACATTTGCCTAAAATGTTGAAAGCCTATTTTCAAAGTCAATTTAACGCTGTTTGCCAAGATGATTATGAAGATTATTTTTTATTACTTGATTGATCTAAAAAATGTCAAATCATGAACTCGCTCAGATGATTTTAAATGTCATCATACAAATTCCCCAAGGTAAAGTTGCCAGTTATGGTCAAGTTGCCAAATATGCAGGCTTACCCAAACATGCACGGTTGGTTGGGCGTGTATTAGGACAGTTACCTGAAGATCATGATATCCCTTGGTATCGCGTGGTTAATTCACAAGGGCGAATCAGCTTAAAAAAGCTGGATGAAAAGGGAATGTGTATTCAGACTGCAAAGTTATTGGCTGAGGATGTTGTGGTTATTGATGGCAAAATAAATCTAAAAAAATATCAATGGGCACCTTAGTTCCTCACTATAAAGATAGTGAGGAATCTTTAAAACAAATGGTGAAAATTATTTAATTACTAAAACAGGGATTTGTAATTCAGTTAATAAGCTTTGCGCTACGCTACCCATAATGATTTTTTTCAGTCCGGTACGACCATGTGAACTGAGGATGACCAAATCAATTTTTAAATCTTGCACAGCTTGATTTAAGGTATGTGCAATATTTTCACCTTCGAGTAAACGTGCTTCAACGTGCACACCTTCTGCAGCAAATTGATCTTTTGCCACATTGATATTGGATTGAATAAATTCACGAGCACGCTCAATCAGCATATTGCTTTGACCATGCGCCAAATATTCTGATGCAATATAAGGGTCTAAAGTCATCACCTGTACAACTGTGATTTTACTGTTAAATGCTTTGGCAAATTCAACCGCATGTTTCACAACAGATAATGAAGTTTCTGAACCATCAACAGGAACGAGGATATTTTGATAAGCCATGTCTATTTTCCTTATTTTACCGAAAAGCTGAGTTGAATATTTATTACAATTCTAAGTCTATAGAGTCATCATAACGTGAATATGAGATGAATAAAACTGAGTAAATGTGTAGGGATAATTCATATAAATATCATAAATTTAATTAAAAGCATTGGCATCAAGTTACATCGTTTTTTTGCTTGCAAATGCAGCTGAATAAAAAGATAAATCAATCAATAAAATAAAGATCGAGAGCAATCAAGCATGATCAAAAACAAGCTTTAAATTGTTTAAACAAAAGCCATACACAATTGAGAAAATATAGAGGCTGAATGAAACAATTGGCAAATGGTAAATCCAGTTCTTCCTTTAAAATGTTTTAAATATACATACTGAAAATAATAGGACATTACAATTTAAACCATGGATTAAAAGGAAAAGACAATGGAATATCAAACAATTATAGTCGAAGAAAAAAATGCAGTTGGATATTTGAGCTTAAATCAGCCTGAACAATTCAATAGCTTTACACCGCAAATGTGCCTTGAAATTGTAGAGGTCTTAACACAATGGAAAGATGATACCGAAATCCGCATTATTGTGATTGCTGCGATTGGAAAAGCATTTTGCGCAGGTCAGGCGATAAACCCAGATTTATTTGATGGCGGTGCTATAGACTTGGGTTTGGTCTTGGAAAAATACTTTAATCCCTTATTAGCGCTCATCAATACACTACCAAAAGTGATTATCTGTGCTGTAAATGGCGTTGCAGCTGGTGCGGGAGCGAGCCTGGTCTTGTTATGTGATATCGTGATTGCGGCAAAGTCTGCAAGCTTTTCACAAATTTTTAGCAAAATTGGCTTAATTCCAGGCTGTGGTGCAACTTGGTTATTGCCGCGTATGATCGGCTTTGCCAAAGCCAAAGCGTTGATGCTGACTGCCGAAAAAATCAGTGCAGATGAAGCGGAACGATTGGGAATGATTTATAAAGTGGTAGAAGATGATCAGTTACAGATAGAGGTTGTTACTTTAGCCGAGTATTTGGCAACCCAAGCCAGCCTGAGTTTTGCCTTGATTAAACAAGCGATGCGGGTCAGCATGCAAAATGATTTTACCAGCCAAGTTAAAGTTGAGCAGGATTTGCAAAGACAGGCAGGGCAGTCAGCAGATTTTTTAGAAGGTGTTCGCGCTTTTTTAATGAAAGATAAGCCAAATTTTAAAGGACGATAAATAACGATGTTTATCCATAAGATGCAATCGATCAAGACATTAAAATGGATGATGTACGCTGGACTCTTGTTTTTCTCACAGCAGGCAATTGCGGATCAAATCAAAGCAATTCCATGGGTTAAAATGAATACTGAAACAGCTCAAGTCACGCACATTTGCCAAGCATTAAAAATAAGCTGTACTACAATGCAGAAGTCTGGAAAAAGAAAACCATTAAAGATAATCACTTATATTTAATAGACAAAACACCTCAATTAATTGAATTCGTAAAAGAAAATAATCAGTATGTCATGCTGAATTCTTGGAATTTCAAGCATTATCAACACCATAGTAAAAGTCCTATGGATGAAGTGTTAAGTAGTGATGGTATTCGTATTTATCCAGCATTTTATCCTTTAAATCGTCAAAAGTTCGCCATTGCTGTGGTAAAGCGCTGGAGCGTGAGTTATTCAGGCGGTGGGAGATTGGAAGAGATTGCAGACTTTGTCATGTTAGAGCCGAATGGTGTATATAAACTGGCTCTGGCTGATACACCTTTTCATTCTTATGAGCGGATTCGAGCGTGTTTTTCTCAAGAGGAATATGAAAACTCAACAGATTGCCATGACGAAAGTAGTTCAAATTTATCCATTGAGTTTAAGAACATTGGGAAAACGTATTATCAATGGATATTGAATTATAACGATTTAAGTTGGGAAGCGTTTTAACCTGAAACATCAAAGCTAGTAGAAAAGTCTCATAATAATGTAATGCTATTTGCGCGAAAATAGTGTGCTCGATGTTATTAGAATAAAAAATAAAATTACACATAACATAATTTGATTATGTATTGCATAAATTAAAGCTTTCTTGTAGGATAAATTTAGAGTTAAGCGTCAGTGTAAATGCAGCTCAAGGTTAGCGCTTTACATGGACTAAATTATGGAAAGGAAGAGTTCAAATCAGGATGTTTTATCGATTGACCTAAATACCTGTGATCTTTTCTCGGCATTAAAAAACGGATGAATTTATTCAAATAAGGGAAACTAGATGGATATTTTAGATAACCCATTAGAACTATGTGGCTTTGCTTTTATTGAGTTTGTTTCGACGGAAAATGGATTAGATCAAATCTTTGAAGCAATTGGTTTTGCTAAAGTCGCAAAGCATAAATCAAAAAAAGTTTATTTATGGCGTCAGGGTAATATCAATATTATCTTGAATTATCAACCTGAATCTTATGCATCATTCTTTTTTAAAGAACATGGCCCATCAGCATGTGCAATGGGGTTTAGAACGCGTGATGCAGCCAAAGCTTTTAAAAATGCAATTGAACTTGGCGCAGAGCCAATGTATTCGCAAGCAGGACCAATGGAATTAAATATCCCAGCGATTAAAGGAATAGGCGGTATGCCAATTTTCTTGGTTGATCGTGATATTTATGAAAATGATTTTGTATTCTTTGATGACGAAAATCGAAATCCGCGTGGAGCTGGTTTAAATGAAATTGATCATTTAACCCATAATGTCTATAAAGGGCGCATGGATTATTGGGCTAATTTCTATGAAAAAATCTTTAACTTCCAAGAAATTCGCTATTTCGATATCAAAGGTGAATATACAGGTTTAACTTCTAAGGCGCTGACGGCACCTGATGGGATGATTCGTATTCCTTTGAATGAAGACTCAGACAAAGGCAATGGGCAAATCGCCGAGTTTTTGGCTGACTTTAATGGTGAAGGCATTCAACATATTGCTTTTATTACCGATGACTTAATTTCAACATGGGATAAGCTAAAAGGTTTAGGGCTGAAATTTATGACGGCACCTCCTGAAACTTATTATGAAATGTTAAAAGATCGTTTACCTGATCATGGTGAACCGACAGAAGAGCTGCAAAAGCGCGGTATTCTGTTAGATGGCAATACCAAAGACGGTCAGAAAAAACTGTTATTACAGATTTTCTCTGAAAATATGCTTGGACCTGTATTCTTTGAATTTATCCAACGTAAAGACGATGATGGTTTTGGTGAGGGTAACTTTAAGGCATTGTTTGAATCAATTGAACGTGACCAAATCCGCCGTGGTGTATTAGAAGCCAAATAACAAAATCGTACTCAATAGAAAAAAGCCAAGAATTAAATTCTTGGCTTTTTGCGATCTTTCACTAAAAAATTAGCGTGTTTGTATGTATTGATTCATCGCAGCAACTTCACGTTTAAATAGTTCAAGTTTTTCACTACCCGCGTTGACTGGTAAAAACATTTCACTGTCTAATGCAACAATACAAAATTCCATTGCAAGATGCGCATTGAAAATAGGTAAACCCACAGCATTGATACCAACAAGTAAGTCACCTTGGGCAATTGCCATACCTTGCTGTAAAGTATTTTCTTTTAAAACAAGAAATTCGTCCCAGTTGGTGGGTTTGACCTGACTATGGTTCAGTGTTGCTTTTTCCCATTCGGCGTGCATCAATGGTTTGATTAGTGCTTCGGGTAAATAGGAAGCAAAAACCCGCCCAGCAGCTGAATTGACTAAAGGCATGATCGAACCGACCTTGGTCACAATTGAAATCGGATGATTTGATTCAATCGACTGTACAACTAATGGGCCTTTAGGTGACCATTTGCTGATTTGAATCCCGCAACCAATTTTACTTTGTAGTTCATAAATAAGGTGCTGAACAAGCTGTAAAACATCGGTGTGTTGGATACAGTTTAAACCTAAACGCCAAGCTTGATCACCAAGCGCATACTGACCATCTTCAAGTTGTTTTGCATAATTCATCCGAATCAAACTGACAAGATAACGGTGTACCTTGGCTGGATGCATATCAAGTTTACTCGACAGCTCTTTTAAAATAATCGGCTTATTATGTTCCAAAAGGGCATTGAGAACGGCTAAGCCCACCTCAAGTGATTGAACCCCACCAGACAACTTTTCTTCAATCATTGAATAACCCTTAATCTGCATACGATCTAGCAGTGTTGATGTGCTGTCGATATTTGATTTACATATTTAACACATAGTGCCTGAGCATTGTACAAAATAGAACTTATCTTTTTAAATGAAATCTCAACAGAGTCTCAGTGAATGTTATCAGCATACAATTGTTTTTGTAGTGCTGCATATGATTTATTAAACAACAGTACATCATCAAAAGGTCTAGACCATTAAAGTTGAGCCGATAAAAATCGGTATTGGAGTCACAACGCTTCAATACCGATGAGTTCTAGCATTGTCCCACAGCAATATTTTAAATACTGATTGCTGTTGTTAGTTGAAGGTTACATAAGTTCCAGCAAAACGAGCATTGTGTGCCATTAAAGCTGCTTAATATCGTGTTCAACTAGATCTAGGATGCCAAATCACGAATCATTCGATTAATAAACTGAGTAAGTACTCAGTTGGCTTTGGCACCCAGACATACTCAATTGAGCATGGTTATGCGCCCAACTCGTCTTCATGCAAAAAATGAGTATGCTGAGGCGCACGTTTGGTACGGCTCCACTCTTCCAGCATTTCTAATTTCATTTCTTCGGTAATTCGTGCAATTTTTGCATCTGCATGCACATCGTTATAGGTCAGTTCTAAACGATGACCATTGGGGTCAAAGAAATAAATCGAGTGGAAAATGCCATGGTTGGTGACACCAAGAACTTTAACACCCTGTGTTTCAAGATGTTCTTTTGCGATCAATAACGTATCGAGGTCTTCAACTTCAAATGCGATATGTTGAACCCATTGAGGGGTATTTTCGTCACGCCCCATATCGGGTTGAGTGGGCAGTTCAAAAAATGCCAATACATTGCCTTGTCCAGCATCTAAGAATAAATGCATATACGGATCAAAGGCTTTAGTCGAAGGCACATGGTCTTCAGCAAAGGCCAAAATAAAATCCATATTGAGCATTTTTTTATACCATTCCACGGTTTCTTTGGCATCTTTACAACGATAAGCCACATGGTGAATTTTTTTAATCGCAAAGCTCATGATAAAACTCCTTTATCTTTATTCCCAATCTGGTTGTTGTTCTGGGGCTGCATTGAAGAAGGCAGGAAGGGTTAAACAGTGTTGACTAATTGACTCAATCTTTGCAAAAGCGCTTAAATCAATTTTAAAGCGTTTGGCGTTATAGACTTGAGGAATCAAACAACAGTCTGCAAATGTCGGTTGTGTACCAAAACAGAATTGCCCATTTGAATCTTGTAGTTGGGCTTCTAAGCTGTTAAAGCCCGCTATGATCCAGTGTTGGTACCAGTGTTTTTTTTGTTCGTCACTGAGACTGAGATCATGTTGTAAATACTTTAAGACTCTTAAATTATTTAACGGATGAATATCGCATGCGATTGCTTGCGCAAAAGCACGCACTTTACTACGTGTGATGATATTGTCAGGCAACAATGAAATTGCTGGATAACGTTCTTCCAGATATTCCAAAATACTGAGTGACTGTAAAAAGCTTTGATCCTCATCCACTAAAGTTGGAACACATTGGCTTGGATTAACGGTTTGGTAACACTCTAGCAGTTGCTCATTCTTGACCAAATGCACGGGCTGTATTTCATAACTCAGTTGTTTGAGGTTCAGTGCAATCCGAACCCGATAAGCCGCAGAGCTACGAAAATAACTATACAGTTTCATAGCTCAAGTCTTCTGTTTGATGAAAGCTAAACTGGCGTGCTGGTAAAATGCTATTGGCAACCTCACCAAAGCCCACCCTGATCCCTGCTTTTTCACAGTAGCCTTTCATCACAACACGGTCACCATCTTGCAAGAAACCACGTTTTTCGCCATTCGAGAGGGTTAGCGGTTTGGTGGTATTCCATGTCAGTTCAAGCAAACTACCATAAGCATCTTCTGTAGGACCTGAAATTGTGCCTGAACCCATCAAGTCACCGACTTGGACATTGCAACCTGCAATCGTGTGGTGGGTGAGTTGCTGTGCCATTGACCAATACATATATTTAAAGTTGGTTTGGCAAATTACATCAGCTTGTGCTGATTGAGGGCTTTGAACTTCAATACTGAGGTGAATATCATAGCTGTTGGCAATGTTTTCTTCTAAATAGCAAAGTGGTTTAGGCTGTTGTTCTGGACCTTTGACTTTAAACGGTTCCAGTGCTTGCATGGTCACTACCCAAGGTGAAATTGCACTTGCAAAAGTCTTGGCGTTAAACGGGCCTAATGGTACGTATTCCCATTGTTGAATATCACGTGCCGACCAGTCATTGAGCAAAACCATACCAAAAATATACTCCCAAGCATCTGCAATCGCGATAGGCTCACCCAATTCAGTCGCTTTACCAACGATAAAGGCAGTTTCTAATTCAAAATCGAGTTTACGTGTTGCAGAGAAAACAGGGCGTTCTTGATCTGGTAATTTGATTTGGCCAGAAGGGCGAACAATGTCTTTGCCACTGACAATCACAGAGCTGGCACGACCATTATATCCCACAGGAAGTTCGCTCCAGTTTGGAAGCAATGCATTCTTAGGATCTCTAAACATGGTTCCGACATTGGTGGCATGTTCTTTGGACGAGTAGAAATCTGTATAGCCAGAGACTTGAATAGGTAAGTGCAAAGTGACTGTATTTTGCTTAAACAATGCGTTTTGGCGTAAAACCACATCATCACGAAGTGTTGGATTTTCAGCAGAGAGTAGACTTTGTAATGTCGTACGAACCTTTTGCCAGTTGTGTTTACCCGTTTCTATAAATTTATTCAGTGTCGCTTGATTAAAACAATCTTGATGTCCATTGATCGCTAATAGTCCATGTGCCTCTAAGTGGGCAAGGTCTATGACCCAATCTCCAATGGCAACACCCACTCGTTTTATGCCTTGGGGTGTTTCACTAAAAATACCGTAGGGCAAATTATGTATAGTGAAATCTGATTGTGAGTCAATTTCAAGAAAACAAGTTAAATGTGAGCTCATGATTTGCTTTCCTTGTCTTTAATTTTGTTAGGGGTGATCAAAATCTTTGATATTTTTTTTTAAGCATTTGAAAAACAAATAAATATAAAGTTATTTAGATGCCTTGTTCAAATGACTCAAGCAAGTTGTCAGTGTCTTATGATTTCTATCATACTGAAAATATTTGATTACGCAATACATAATTTAATTACATAATTCATAATAATTGTTATTTGTTGAATTTTCTGCTTATATGCGCGGTTATGAGAAAAGTAAATCAATTATTTTTCGATTAGATATAGGCATTTTTGATTAACTTATGATATACGTAATTTTGAATACAAAAATTACGAGACAAGGATGAGAATAATCATATGTCAAAACATGAGCAAGGAAACCTGAAACATGGTTTAAGCAATCGGCACATCCAGCTTATCGCGCTAGGTGGTGCTATTGGTACAGGATTGTTTCTGGGTATTTCGCAATCGATTAAGCTTGCAGGTCCTTCAGTCATACTCGGTTATGCGATTGCTGGATTTATTGCGTTTTTAATGATGCGACAGTTAGGTGAAATGGTGGTTCAAGAACCCGTCAGTGGTTCATTTAGTCACTTTGCCTACAAATACTGGGGCTCATTTGCAGGTTTTATGTCTGGCTGGAATTATTGGGTACTCAATGTTTTGGTATGTATGGCAGAGCTGAGCGCAATTGGTCTTTATATTCAATATTGGTGGCCTGAAATCCCAACTTGGATTTCAGCATTGGTGTTTTTTGTTTTAATCAATGGTATCAACTTATTGCATGTAAAATTTTTTGGTGAAATGGAGTTTTGGTTCTCTATCGTCAAAATTTTGGCAATCCTAGCCATGATCGGCTTTGGTTCCTATCTACTTGCAACAGGTACAGCAGGGCCACAGGCAAGCATTAGTAACCTTTGGGCATTGGGCGGGTTTTTCCCATTTGGTGTGGAAGGTTTAGTCATGGCAATGGCTGTGATTATTTTTGCCTTTGGTGGGATTGAGCTATTTGGTATTACTGCAGCAGAAGCGCGTGATCCTGATAAAACTCTGCCTAAAGCAGTCAATCAAATTATTTATCGTATTTTGATTTTTTATATTGCAACACTGTTTATCTTATTTGCACTTTTTCCATGGAACCAAATGGCAGAAGGCGGTAGCCCATTTGTAATGGTATTTGCTTCACTGGATAGTCATGGTGTTGCGACCTTACTGAATTTTGTCATTCTTACCGCAGCTGTTTCGGTGTATAACGGGACCAGTTATTGTAGTAGTCGAATGTTACTTGGTTTAGCACAACAGGGTAATGCACCGAAGTTCCTTAAGCATATTAATAAGCGTGGTATTCCAACCAATGCGGTTTATGTTTCAGCTTTTGTTACGGTTTTATGTGTACTACTCAATTATGCATTTCCAGAAAAAGCATTTGGTTTATTGATGATGCTGGTGGTTGCTGCAATTGTGATTAACTGGGTGGTTATTTCATGGACGCATTTAAAGTTCCGTAAGGCCATGCAAACACAAGGGCAGACCACCAAGTTTCCAAGTATTGCTTATCCATTCAGTAATTATCTTTGCATTATCTTTATGTTGGGTATTCTGGTGGTAATGTCATTCACCGAGAATATGCGTATTGCGGTAATGATGATTCCAGCATGGATTCTTTGTTTGATGCTTGCTTATTATCTGAAACAACGAAAGTTAAAAAATGCACAGCAAAATGTTGTGTTAAATTCTGATGTATAGCAAAAGATTTTAATCTTTGCAAAAGGGCTAAATTGATATTTAGCCCTTTTGCTTTCTGTGTGATTATTAACCTATACCGAGGAAATTATTCTGCTGCTTTTAAAAACTCAATCAATTGATTGATATCATCGCCTTGTAATTGTTCACGAATTTTTAAAATCTGCTTTTCATCTAAATCATACAATTTAACTGACTGTAATTTTTCAATCTGATCCTGAGAAAACCGATATTTAATGAGTTTTGCCGGTACACCACCGACAATTGCATACGCTGGCACGTCTTGAGTGACGACTGCACCTGTAGCAATGATGGCACCTTCACCTAGCGTTACCCCTTGCATAATCATGGCACGACTGCCAATCCAACAACCATCGCCAATCACCGTATCCCCAGCGGGTAAAAAGCTACGGGTATCAAAAGGAAATGTAGAAATCCAGTCAGGGCGATGTAATTGATTTCCACCCATCATGATCACACATTCCGCCCCAAAACAAACAAAGTTACCAATATATAACTGGTCAATTGGTTTCTCTACAGTTGATGGCTTATCATGCAAATAACGCACCACGCAACGTTCAAACCCCTGATCCCAATATGCCGAATAATAAGAATAATTTCCTTTAATATGAATATTGGGATTTTTCACAGTCTTAGAAACAAACTCAAATTCGCACCAGTGTTTTACGGGGGAGTGAATAGCGTCAGTCATGGGAGTACAAAAGCTTAAGTGCAAAGGCTAGAGCGTGCATTGTAACCTTAGATTGAACTTAGATCTTGATCAGCAATTAAAAAATATTCAGTGTATTGGGTTTAAACATCAATTCTTCAGCTATTCCTTGGCTGGTATTCAAGTATTAACCTATTTTTAAATGGATCAAATGCGTGGCATGGGTATGACGAATATGATCAGCACGATGGTTAAAGTAACGATGGGTAATGTCTTTACCTGATAAATCTTCAACCACCTGATAACCCATCCTTTCAACCGCATGATGCAATGCTTGCGAAGCAAACGCACCAATCAAAGGCTCTTTTAAGAAACGGGTAAACTGTGACACTGCGAAGCTACCCAAACGCTCAATACCTTGTAAGTCTTTATAATCAATCGAATAATCCATCACGACTTGGCTATTTTTGCCAGTAAAGGATGCAATGTTGTGTAAGGTTGCTAGGGTTGCTTGTGGGGTTAAATAATGGGTTGTGCCCAGCCATGAAAAAAATGCAGCTTGGGTATTTTGAAATCCACTACGCGCCAAAGCATCAGACAGTTTTTCTTTTTCAAAATCAATCCCTACAAATTCCACATTGCTTGGGAGCTCAGCTGTATTACTGAGCTTTTTTAATTTTTCTAATTTGGTTCTTTGTGTATCAGGATGATCAATTTCAAATATTTTGAGTTGAGGGTATTGCTGGGCCAAGCGTAATACAAAAGAGTCTAGACCAGCGCCAACCAATACATACTGTTGAATATGATCATGTTCAATCGCTTGCTTTAAAAGATCTTCTGTATAGCGAGAACGTCCAACCACTTGTCCAGTTAATTTACCAAAAGTTTGATTCATCAAATTGGAATTTAACGCTTTACGTAGAAGGGCGTTATTTAAAAGTAAGCGCCATTGTGAATTGGTCATTTCAAATGCATAAGGGTCAGAGAATACTGGATCGTTGGCATTTAAATGGTGATTGGCCCTAATTGCTGCTGCCGCTTCAGCAGTTTTACTTGCTCGTCCTGCTTTCATCCTCGTCCTCAATGAATTTTAATTTTTCCTCAATGTAATGCATAGAAAATATTTAACAATGGCAATTTACTTTGAACAGTTGGTGATAATTGCTAGTTTTCTTGGTGTCTATATGGCTGAGGCATCTTATTTAGCTTGGCGCAAGATCTGAGCGATGTATGGATGATGCTTGATGTTGATTAAATGGATATGCGATCAGTGTTATTTTCTAGGTGAATGCAGGGTTATTCTGATCTGACTGTCTTTAAATTTTTTTATCTATAGTCACCCTTCACTTGTATTAATAATGAGGTGGTTTGACTATATATCTTGAGTTTTTGACATAAAATATTTTGAGTCTGTTTGTCTTAGTCAATGATTGATGACCGAATATACAAGTGATTCGTTTTTGTTATTCATTTTATATATTTAGCCCAATAAAAAGGGCTGAATCATCAGCCCTAGTATGTGTTAAATATATTCAACACTTACCACTTCATATTCCACTTCACCCTGTGGTGTGGTGATTTTGGCTTCGTCGCCTTCATTCTTACCAAGAAGACCACGCGCAATAGGTGAGTTCACTGAGATCTTATTGATCTTAAAGTCAGCTTCATCATCACCTACAATTTTATAGGTTTTCTTTTCTTCAGTATCCAAATTCTCAATGGTTACTGTCACACCAAAAACCACACGACCTGTTTGTTCGAGTCCTTTAACATCAATGACTTGGCAAGCACCAAGTTTACCTTCGATGTCTTGAATACGACCTTCACAAAAACCTTGTTGCTCGCGCGCTGCATGGTATTCTGCGTTTTCTTTTAAATCCCCATGTTCACGTGCTTCTGCAATTGCAGCAATAATACGTGGACGATCAACAGATTTTAGCTGTTGCAATTCTTTCTCTAAGGCGACCTTGCCTTCAGGAGTCATAGGATAACGTTGCATTGTTGTCCCTCAGTTCAGTATTTTAAAAATACAGGTTTATAAAATGAAAAAAGCCCGCCACCGATAAGATGGCGGGACTTATCGGAAACGAATTAACCTAGTGTTTGCAAATCTTGCAAGCGATATACATCCATTGGCAATTTAATTGCTAAAGCTTGGCATACAGCATCAGCACCATTCAAGGTTGTTGTGTAATACACTTTACCTTGAAGCGCAGAGCGACGGATTGAGAATGAATCCTGCTGAGCTTGTTTACCTTCTGTAGTATTGATAATGAGGTGAATCTCGCCATTTTTCAAGCGGTCGACAATATTTGGGCGACCTTCTGTTACTTTATTCACACGTTCACATTCAATACCAGCGTCTTTAATGACATCATAAGTACCGCCAGTTGCGATAATTTTGAAGCCTAAATCAACCAATTGTTTCGCAATACCCGCGGCACGAGGTTTATCTGAATGACGTACTGAAATAAATACGTGCTTCACTTCACCTTCAGTTGGTTTACCCGGTAAGCGATCATTAGAGCCTAACACAGCTTTATAGAAAGCTTCACCAAAAGTTGTACCAACACCCATCACTTCACCAGTAGATTTCATTTCTGGTCCAAGGATCGGGTCTACACCTGGGAATTTGTTGAACGGGAATACTGCTTCTTTCACAGCAAAATGCGTTGGGATAATTTCTTTTGTGAATCCTTGAGATTCTAAAGATTGACCCGCCATACAACGTGCTGCAACTTTTGCTAATGATTCGCCGATACATTTAGAAACGAACGGTACTGTACGAGACGCACGTGGATTCACTTCAAGAATATAAACGTCATTGCCTTTAACAGCAAACTGTACGTTCATCAAGCCAATCACACCAAGCTCTTTCGCCATAGCAACGGTTTGACGACGCATTTCATCCTGAATCTCTGTAGAAAGAGAGTAAGGCGGAATTGAACATGCTGAGTCACCTGAGTGAATACCCGCTTGTTCGATATGCTGCATAATACCGCCGATCACCACATCTTTGCCGTCAGATACACAGTCAACATCGACTTCTGTTGCATCATCAAGGAAATGGTCAAGCAGTACAGGTGCTTCGTTAGACGCTTGTACAGCATCACGCAAGTAACGTTTAAGTTCGTCGTCGTTGTATACGATTTCCATCGCACGACCACCAAGAACATAAGATGGACGTACAACCAACGGATAACCCACTTTAGATGCTTCAGCCATACCTTCTTCAGCAGATTTAACAATGCTGTTGCTTGGTTGACGAAGATTCAAACGTTGAATCATCTGTTGGAAACGTTCACGATCTTCTGCACGGTCAATCGCATCTGGAGACGTACCGATAATTGGTGCGCCTGCTTCTTCTAAAGCACGAGCCAATTTCAAAGGTGTTTGACCGCCGTACTGTACGATAATCCCTTTGGGTTTTTCTGTACGTACGATTTCTAAAACGTCTTCTAAAGTGATCGGTTCAAAGTACAAACGATCAGATGTGTCATAGTCAGTTGAAACCGTTTCAGGGTTACAGTTAACCATAATGGTTTCATAACCATCTTCACGCATTGCAAGGGCAGCGTGAACACAGCAATAATCGAACTCGATCCCTTGACCAATACGGTTAGGACCACCACCGATCACCATGATCTTGTCACGGTTAGATGGATTCGCCTCACATTCGTCATCATAAGTTGAGTACATGTAAGCAGTATCTGACTCGAACTCAGCTGCACAGGTATCTACACGTTTGTAAACAGGGTATACACCCAAGTTCCAACGGTGCTTACGGAATTGCTTCTGCGAAATACCCATCAAGTCTGCAATACGTAAATCAGATAAGCCTTTACGTTTAAATGCACGGATATTGTCAGCGTTCAAATCACCAAAACCTAAAGTTTTGATTTGCTCTTCAGACTGAATGATGTCTTGGATTTGAATCAAGAACCAACGATCAATATTGGTTGCAGCAAATACTTCATCTAATGTGAAGCCATGACGGAATGCGTCAGCAACATACCAAATACGCTCAGGACCTGGCACTTTAAGCTCTACCAAGATTTTATCTTTCGCGCCTTCAGTACCCACCGCAATTTTCTCATCGAAACCACAAGCACCGACTTCAAGACCACGAAGTGCCTTTTGTACAGATTCTTGGAAGTTACGACCAATTGCCATGACTTCACCCACAGATTTCATCTGTGTTGTGAGAGTTGCATCAGCTTGTGGGAATTTCTCGAAGTTAAAGCGAGGAATCTTGGTTACAACATAGTCGATTGCAGGTTCAAACGATGCAGGTGTTGTTCCACCAGTGATGTCATTTTTCAATTCATCAAGGGTATAGCCCACTGCAAGTTTTGCTGCAATTTTGGCAATAGGGAAACCTGTTGCTTTAGACGCAAGCGCAGAAGAACGAGATACACGAGGGTTCATCTCGATCACAACCATACGGCCATCTTTCGGGTTGATACCGAACTGAACGTTTGATCCGCCTGTCTCTACACCAATTTCACGTAGCACTGCTAAAGAAGCATTACGCAGTAATTGGAACTCTTTATCTGTCAGAGTTTGTGCAGGTGCAACAGTAATGGAGTCACCTGTATGCACACCCATTGGATCGAAGTTTTCAATGGTACATACAATGATACAGTTGTCGTTTTTATCACGAACAACTTCCATTTCATATTCTTTCCAGCCAATTAATGATTCATCAATCAATAATTGTTTGGTTGGAGAAAGATCGAAACCGCGTTCACAGATTTCAATGAATTCTTCTTTGTTATAGGCGATACCACCACCTGAACCACCCATTGTAAATGATGGGCGGATAATCACAGGGAAGCCGAAACGGGCTTGAATTTCAAGCGCATGTTCCATGCTTTCTGCAACATCAGCACGTGGGCATTCCAAACCAATTTTGCGCATTGCGATATCGAAAAGTTTGCGATCTTCCGCTTTTTCGATGGCTTCTTTGGTCGCACCAATCAATTCAACATTGTATTTTTCTAAAATACCGTTGGCATCAAGTGCCAATGCACAGTTTAATGCCGTTTGACCACCCATTGTTGGAAGAACCGCATCTGGGCGTTCTTTCTCAATGATTTGTGCAACAGTTTGCCACGTAATCGGTTCGATATACGTTGCATCTGCCATAGTCGGGTCAGTCATAATGGTGGCTGGGTTAGAGTTCACCAAAATAACACGGTAGCCTTCTTCACGAAGGGCTTTACATGCTTGCGCACCTGAGTAATCGAACTCACATGCTTGCCCGATGACAATCGGACCCGCACCAATAATTAAGATGCTTTTAATGTCTGTACGTTTAGCCATGATCGCTTCCTTAATTACTTCTTAGATGCTTCAATAAGTTCGATGAAATGATCGAACAATGGGGCACAGTCATGTGGACCAGGGCTTGCTTCAGGGTGACCTTGGAAGCTAAACGCAGGTTTATCTGTACGATGAATACCTTGTAAGGTTTGATCGAACAAAGATTTATGCGTAGCTTTGAGGTTTGCAGGTAAAGTTTCTGCATCTACTGCGAAGCCATGGTTTTGAGAAGTAATCATCACTGTACCATTTTCAAGGTTCTGTACAGGATGGTTTGCACCGTGGTGACCATGTGGCATTTTCACAGTTCTAGCGCCAGAAGCTAAAGCTAGAATTTGATGACCCAAACAAATACCGAAAACAGGTAGGTTTGTAGTTTCAACAATGGTTTTTACTGCCGCAATTGCATAATCACATGCTGCTGGATCGCCAGGTCCATTTGACAAAAATACGCCATCTGGATTTAACGCCAATACTTTTTCAGCAGGTGTTTGTGCAGGAACAACAGTTAATTTACATCCGCGGTCTGCAAGCATACGTAAGATGTTGGTTTTGACACCATAATCGTATGCAACAACATGAAATTTTGCTTCTGGTTGAGAAAAGCCTTGGCCCAATGTCCATGAGCCTTCGGTCCATTCAAAACCTTCTGGGTCACAACATTCTTTCGCAAGGTCTAAACCATCTAGACCACCAAAGGCACGTGCTTTTGCAATAGCTTCTTCTTCAGTAATATTATCGCCGGCAAGAATGCATCCGTTTTGTGCGCCTTTGTCACGTAAAATACGTGTCAATTTACGAGTATCAATATCTGCAATGGCAACGACATTATGTTGTTGTAAATATTCGCCAAGAGACTGAGTAGCTCGGAAATTGCTGTGTAATAACGGTAGGTCACGAATGATTAAACCATTCGCCCAAACTTTATGAATTCGACCTGATTCAGCGTCTTCTTCATTACAACCAGTATTACCGATATGAGGATAAGTTAAAGTTACAAGTTGCTGTGCATAACTAGGGTCGGTCAAAATTTCTTGATAACCAGTCATGGCAGTGTTAAAAACGACTTCACCAGTCGTACTTCCCGTAGCGCCGATCGATGTACCTTTAAAAACAGTACCGTCAGCAAGGGCTAAAATGGCGGGGGTGCTCAAACCATAGCTCCTGAACTAAAACCACAAAAATAGGGCTGTAAAAAAGCGAGTAGACGAAAAAAAAGGAAGGCTTACTAAATCCTACCCTCCTCTTGTCTGCTCGCTTGTAACTTAACAGCGCATTATACGCATGAGCCTCTCGAAAGTCTATTTTATTTCGAGGGATAATCTAAGATAAATACCTTGCTATTTAGCATTAATTCTGCTTTTAAAGTGAATTGTTTGAAATTGTAAGTATTTAAATATTGTCAGACAAATCAAAATCTAAAATTTATCCTTTCAATGTATCTTATTGACTCACATTCCAGGGGGAATCAATATGACTATATCTAAAGAAACTGTTACAAATAAAGTAACAAAAGAGACTGCGGCTTTGAAAGAAGTTGTGACTGAAACTACAGAAAATTTAGAGAAGTTAGGTAAAGAAGCACAGCAAAAAGTTGCTGAAGCGGTTACCGAAACTAAAACTAAACTTGAAGCAGAATCAGAGCAATTAACTGAGCAAGTTCAAGATCAAGTACAAAACTTTAAACAAGATTTGGTACAACGTCTTGATGTGATCAAATCACAATTTTCAACTTCACAAAAAGATTTGGTTGAATTGGCTGATTTCTTAAAAGCAGAATTAAGCATTTTAGTGAAAGAGTTAACTGAAGTTGGTAAAGAAATTCGTGAAGATGTTTCACAAATTTCGAGCAAACATAAAGTACAGTTAACTGAAACTTTAAAGCGTTCAAAAGATCATACTTTAGAAGTTTGGAATAAAGTAACTACAAAACAATAAGATATGTAAAGCTTATGTTTTGAGGAAGGCCATTTTTAAAGAGAAATGGCAATAAAAAAGTGAGGCTAGTTGCCTCACTTTTTTATTTTCAAGCACAGTTTACATAAGCGTATTTTAAAATGTATGTAACCAATCACGTTTATTGTGAAAGTCGGCTTGTTGGCCACTGTGTTGCATGGCAAAGAAATGTTGACCTTGCGTGGTATTTAAAACAGCGCTTAAACCCAAAAATAAGTCTGACCATTTTAATTTATTGGCAAGCATGAACTCGCTAAGATCTATGCTGACATTTAATCCATAATGCGTGCGCTTTAACTGGTTTAATTCAATGTCATAAGCAGCGACTGGTGGCATATTTTCAGGATAACGATATTCTTCAAATTGGTAAGCTTGCCAAGCTTGAGAAGGGGATAGATTAATTTCACGATAATAATCTTCACCTTGCACACCAATAAAAATCTCAAAACAGGTATTTTCCCAAAGGAAATCCTGACGTGGATTTGCTGTAACCAGTTCAGGATAAATTATGAATTGATTGGGATCTCTTAACCAATAACCGACATTGAGTGTATATGGGCTAATTTGTTCAATCGCACCAACTAGGGAGATACTTTGAAAACGACGATCAAATGCATTCAGTTCGAAACTTGCCATGAAAATAAATCTTAATTTGAAAGATGAGCGTGGCGAACTAAATTAGACAATTTTGGATTTTGTTTCGCAGCTTTTTTATAAAGCAATGCAATTTTACCAATTGTTTGAACAACTTCCGCACCAGTGACATTGGCAATTTCAGTAATCGTTGCAGCACGTGCTTCGCGGTCTTCACCTGTAACCTTGACTTTAATTAACTCGTGATCATTTAAAGCACGGTTTAATTCTTCAACGACACTTTCAGTCAAGCCTTTATCGCCAAGCATTACAACAGGGTTTAACGCATGTCCGATTTGACGTAAACGTTTACGTTCTTGGATAGATAGAGCCGCCATATAAAGATAACCTAATTTTAGAAACGACTTAGTATAACAAAAGCCATATCACTACGCTGTAAATTCTGTAGAAATAATCGATGAAGCTTATTCAAAAAAACATATCAATATCTGTCGATTTAAATCAATATGAATACTGCAATGAGAATTTTTTTCACGTACAATCAGAAGTTAGTTATCGGTTTAGATCAAGAGAGTTATGGCTACACGCATTACCAACCAGAAGTTATCCAAAAGTAGTCGTGCGTGGATGAGAGAGCATTTAGATGACCCTTTTGTGAAAAAAGCACAAAAAGAAGGTTACCGCGCTCGTGCTGCATATAAACTTCTTGAAATTCAAGAAAAACACAAAATGATTAAACCAGGGATGACCGTGGTTGACTTGGGTGCTGCGCCAGGAAGTTGGTCGCAAATCGCAGGTAAACTGGTCGGTGATAAAGGTTTAGTGATTGCTTCAGATATTTTAGAAATGGATGCTTTACCTGATGTTACTTTCTTACAAGGTGACTTTAGAGAAGAAGAAGTTTTCGAAAAATTGTTAAATATTTTAAATGGACGCACTGTAGACGTTGTAATTTCAGATATGGCCCCCAATACATCAGGTAATAGGGCTGTAGATCAACCTCGCCAGATTTACTTGTGTGAACTTGCATTAGATTTTGCCAACAAGGTTCTTGGACCAAAAGGGCAGTTTTTAGTTAAAGTTTTCCAAGGAACTGGTTTTGATGAGTTCCGAAAGCAAGTCGTGGATAGTTTTGATGTGTTAAAAACAGCAAAACCAGCTGCTTCACGTGCACGTTCAAAAGAAGTTTTTTTAATTGGACAGGGCCGTAAAAAAGTTTCGCAATAGCTGGTGTTTTTGAGGTATGTTCATTCTTCGTAATGAATTGCCAACAAATGCTTGCCAAGTTGTTAAAAATTGTGCATTTTGTACCTTTTTAACCTTTATTGCGAAATTCATTACTCGCTTTTTGTTACGATCAAGCAAGATTGAGCCTGATCAAAATAGTTATATATGGGAATAAAGCTTTGAGCGATTACTTCAAAAATGCCGTATTGTGGCTGGTCATACTGGGTGTGCTGATCTTAATCTTCAGCAATCTCAGTGACCGCAGTAAGCCTTCTGCGATGAATTATTCAGAATTCGTCACAGCGGTGAATGCTGGTCAAATTAGTAAAGTCACAATTGATGGTGAAAGAATAAGCGGCGAAAAAAAGAACGGTTCGAACTTTGAAAGTATTCGCCCAGCAGTTCAAGATCCTGAATTGATGCCTACACTCATCAAAAATAACGTTGTTGTTGAAGGTACTGCACCTCAACGTCAAGGTTTATTGATGCAACTTCTCATCGCAAGCTTTCCTGTGCTTTTAATTATTTTATTGTTCATGTTCTTTATGCGTAACATGGGTGGTGGTGCAGGCGGTAAAAATGGTCCAATGAGTTTTGGTAAATCTAAAGCAAAAATGCTTTCAGAAGACCAAATCAAAGTGACCTTTACCGATGTTGCTGGTTGTGATGAAGCAAAACAAGAAGTTGTGGAAATCGTTGATTTCTTGAAAGACCCTGCAAAATTCAAACGCTTAGGTGCAACAATTCCTAAAGGCGTATTGATGGTTGGTCCTCCAGGTACAGGTAAAACTTTACTTGCGAAAGCGATTGCTGGTGAAGCCAAAGTTCCATTCTTTAGTATTTCAGGTTCTGACTTCGTTGAAATGTTCGTTGGTGTGGGTGCATCTCGTGTGCGTGACATGTTCGAACAGGCGAAACGTCATGCACCATGTATCATCTTTATTGATGAGATTGATGCAGTTGGTCGTCATCGTGGTTCAGGTACAGGTGGTGGTCATGATGAACGTGAACAAACACTCAACCAAATGCTTGTTGAAATGGATGGTTTCGAAGGGAATGAAGGGATTATCGTCATTGCTGCAACAAACCGTGCGGATGTACTAGATAAAGCATTACTTCGTCCGGGGCGTTTCGACCGTCAAGTGATGGTGGGTCTGCCAGATATTAAAGGTCGTGAACAGATCTTGGCAGTGCATTTGAAGAAACTTCCTTCGGTAACAGGTGTTGATCTTAAAGTATTGGCACGTGGTACACCTGGTTTCTCTGGTGCGCAATTGGCGAATCTTGTCAATGAAGCTGCATTGTTTGCTGCTCGTCGTAACAAGAACACCGTCGATATGCATGACTTTGAAGATGCAAAAGATAAGATCTACATGGGCCCTGAACGTAAGTCGATGGTGATCCGTGAAGAAGAACGTCGCGCGACTGCTTATCATGAAGCAGGTCATGCCATTGTTGCAGAAATTCTTCCAGGGACTGACCCTGTGCATAAAGTAACAATTATGCCACGTGGTTGGGCTTTGGGTGTAACTTGGCAGTTGCCAGAACATGATCAAACCAGCCATTACAAGTCTAAGATGTTGAATGAACTTTCAATCTTATTCGGTGGTCGTATTGCAGAAGAAGTTTTCATTGATCAAATGTCAACGGGTGCTTCTAACGACTTTGAACGTGCAACCAAAATGGCACGCGCAATGGTGACCAAGTACGGTATGTCAGACAAAATGGGCGTGATGGTCTATGAAGATGAAAACCAAAATGGTTTCTTCGGAAATGTCGGTAGCCGTACGATTTCTGAAGCAACACAACAACAGGTTGATCAAGAAGTACGTCGTATCCTAGATGAACAGTATCGTGTTGCGCGTGATATCCTTGAAAACAACAAAGATATTGCACATGCAATGGTAAAAGCTTTGATGGAATGGGAAACGATTGATCGTGATCAAATCCGTGACATCATGGAAGGTCGTGATCCTCAGCCACCTAAGGTTTATGTGGCTGAAAATCCAGTGCTTGATGTAACCCCTACAGACGGTCCATCAACACCACCGCCATTGCCAGCGACCTGATCAGTCAGTGAATAAACAAGAGCCTCAATCGAGGCTCTTTTTTTATACGAAAAAATTCACAGATGAAAAAAAATCACTGTGCTATTGATTTGAATTGTTAAACTAGCCTGAATTGAATACGGAGAATTGACATGCAACTGATGCCACTACCCAAGCAAATTTTGCAATGTGGGCGTTTGAGTCTGGATTTATCGCAAGCACATGTCATGGGTATCTTGAATGTCACTCCAGATTCATTTAGCGATGGTGGGAAGCATGATCAAAAAGATCAAGCTGTTGCTTATGCCAAGCAAATGATGGCTGATGGTGCGACAGTGATTGATGTTGGCGGTGAATCTACACGCCCGGGTGCATCTGTAGTCGAGATTGCCGAAGAAATACGTCGTGTTGTTCCTGTGGTTGCTGAATTAGCCAAATTGGATGTCATTATTTCAATAGATACCTCACAGCCCGAAGTCATTCGTGAGGCGGTTAAAGCAGGTGCACATATTTGGAATGATGTCCGTGCCTTAACTCGTCCACATGCCTTAGAGACTGCTGCAGAGCTTAATATTCCTGTGATTATTATGCATATGCGAGGCGAGCCAACTACAATGAATCATCTTGACCAGTATGAAGATGTTACTCAAGAGGTAATTGCTGAATTACAGCAACGCGTAGATGATGCACTACAGGCAGGAATTCACCCTAAAAATATTATGATAGATCCTGGTTTTGGTTTTGCTAAAAATGCGCAACAAAATTTAAAGCTTCTCAATGAGTTTTATCAACTGAACAACATGGGTTATCCAATTTTATCAGCCTTATCTCGTAAGCGCTTCATTGGTGAAGCTTTAGATGGTGCAGATGCCAATCATCGTGCTGTAGGTAGTGTTGCTGCACACTTGCTCAGTATTCAACAAGGCGCGTGTATGGTGCGTGCACATGATGTAAAAGCAATGTCGGATGCAATTAAAGTATGGCAAGCCATGCGCTCTGCAATTTAATGATGAATGATCAATAGTCCCTGATATTGTTTGATCTTTTTTAAAATTTAGATCATCTACATCTGAAAAATTAATCAGTTAAATTGCCCGATCAATTTGGTGAATTGTATGGTTTGTGTTATATAAGCGCGTGAATTGCTGTTTTATTTTAGGTTGCAATGTTTAACGATCTACTTCTCCCAATGTTCGATGATGAATATTATCCAGATATTCTAGTTGCTGAGGTTAAGCAACTTATTGAAAATTTTGCTAAAAAAGTGGCAAAAACCAGCTTTAGTGATGCAGAAATTTATTCTATGGCAAAACTGACTGTGACTGAAATTAATGAAATGAAGCCACAGTTTGAGGATCTTGATTCTTCTTTGGATTGTACTGCAGCTGATTATATTGCTGAAGCAATGATGATGGTGGTACAAGACCAAGGGTATCTCGATATTGAAATGGAAGAGCTTGTTGCAAATAGAGAGTGGTAAGCCACTCTCTTTTTTTTGCTATCGATTTTTAGAGATAAATAGGGGAGAGAGCTTAATTCCTTACTTATTTATGCTGCTTATTAAGCTGATTTTTTCGATAAAAACATAAATATGTATTAAATTTAAACATTTAAATATCAATTGCTTAAAGTATGAGCATTGGTGTGTTCGAATGCTTGACGTAGGGTAGATAACTTTAGATAATGCGCACACAGTTTATGGCTATGTAGCTCAGTTGGTTAGAGCACCGCACTCATAATGCGGGGGTCACAGGTTCAAGTCCCGTCATAGCCACCATTTTTATAGACCATGCTCACTGCATGGTCTCTTTTTTTGTGCATCATCAAAAGATCACTAGATACAGATAAAAATTATTATCACGGCATGAATATTTAGAATACTGAAAAAATCCAGTGGAATGTTTATTTGGGTCTGTTGACAATTCGTCTACGTTTGCGACTACGTGTGTTTTTTAGGCGATACTAGGCGCGAAATACGAAATTTAGTTATTCTAAATGAGTAGTTCGTAACAACGTAGCGGCAAAAAACACGCTAGTCCTCCGCTGCGCCTTGCGCTGCAAACAAAGCAGTGCTTTGTTCTTGCTCAGGGTTGTGGCTAAAATTATCTCAGCCTTCGTTATGAAACTCGAAAATAGTCTCGCTATTCTCTTCGTTTCATGCCTTGCCTGCTCAATTTTAACCTACAACGCAAGCCATTTATGAAATGTCAACAGACCCTAAGCTTTTTCTGCTAAATAATTTTCTATAAATCTTTGTGTTTGCGAGTCAAGGTAGAATGGCGCAATCAAGGATTGAATGATCTCATCCAATAAGCCATGCTGATCTAAAGCACCTAGTGTATGTGGAACAAAGCGATCTGCTTCGATAAATAAATCGTTTTGATCTAAGCCAACAGAGTGTAGTAATTCTTGTAAGCTATATTCGCCAAAGTATTCATAAAATGCTTCGACAACATTTAAAATAATCTGTTGCATATATTCTGTTTGACGTAATTCTTTCCAAGTTTCATAAACAAGAATAAAGAATTCTTCAAAATCAATCGATTGAACTTGAGAGAAAGCCTCTTTTAATGAGCGTTGCTTAACTTCATTCCAAACATGTGTAGCGATATCTGCTAGGTCTTCATTAGGCAGTAGAATGATATTGCTGAGTTGGCTACGGATAGCAGTTGCGAGTTGCTGTTCTAATTTAAGCTCAATATTATGTTGCTGATCTTGAATAAAGCTAATGACTTTCGCGCCAATACGGTTATGTTTAACGGTGTATTGACGCAGCTGGTTGAGCCAAGGCGTGTTGCTTTCTAAAATCTGGTTGGCAAGCTGTAGGCTAACCTGTTGAATCTGCGGGTTGTGCTGTAAGTTTTCTTGAATATAGTCTCTTAATTGTTCTAATTCTAAGATTTTAAACATCCACAGTTCAAAAGACTCATCTGAGAGTAGATCATTGAAAATGGTTTGACTATGAATGGCATATTGATGAATTTTTTGAGCGACGACACCGATAAATTCAAGAATATCTGCGCCTAAATTCAATTCAAAAGCATATTTTTGCACCACAGACTGCAGTTGCTCAAGTTGAATCACATTTTTTAAAAGGATTTTGTCTGCATTTTGATAGGTTTGGGAAATAAAATTTTGAATAAATTGCGGATTTTTTTGATCTAAGAGTTGTTTTTTAATAAAGCGAACTTGCTCAAGCAAGAGTGCTTGAGCAAGTTCCTGAGCAAAGCTCGAAGGTGGAGGTGAATTATTCACATTCACGAGGCTTATACACCTGCTTTCCAGCCATTTACAATCGGATAACGGCGTTCACGGCTAAATGCGCGTGAGCTGATACGTGGTCCAATTGAACCTTGACGACGCTTGTATTCGTTGCGGTCGACAAGCTGAATGACTTTTTCCACGATTGCACGTTCAAAACCTTTGGCAATGATGTCTTCTTGGCTTTGTTCTTCCTCAATATATGCGTATAGAATGGCATCAAGTACATCATAAGCAGGTAAAGAGTCTTGGTCTTTTTGATCAGGACGAAGTTCTGCTGATGGTGGACGAGAAATAACACGTTCAGGAATCACCGGCGTTTCAGAAATACTGTTACGGTACTTAGCCAATTCAAAAACAATGGTTTTATAAACATCTTTGAGTACAGCAAAACCACCTACCATATCGCCATACAGTGTGCAGTAACCTACAGAAAGCTCAGACTTATTGCCTGTTGCAAGCACAAGGTTACCAAACTTATTGGATAAGCCCATAAGTAATGTACCACGTGCACGCGCTTGAAGGTTTTCTTCAGTTGTATCCGCAGGTGAGTTACCAAAGAATGGGAACAAGGTCTGCATAAAGCTATTTACGATAGGATGAATTTCGGCAATACCAAAAGTAACACCCATACGTTTTGCTTGTTCTGTGGCGTCTTCCACACTAATTTGTGATGTGTAGGTATAAGGCATCATCACGGCTTGAACTTTATCTGCGCCAATCGCATCAACTGCAATTGCCAAGGTTAAAGCTGAGTCGATACCGCCTGATAGGCCTAAAATCACACCAGGGAAACCAGAGCGTTGTACATAGTCGCGTGTTGCTAAAACCAACGCTTGATAGATCTCAGCCATAGTGTTTAATGCTGGTGCAGTTTCAACCACTTGATAGGCTTTGTTTTCTATTTGGTAGTTAGCAAAGTAGAGATCTTCTTTAAAGCTTGGTGCTTGTAATGCAACTTCACCTGAATGGTTAATGACAAAACTGGTCCCATCAAAAATGAGATCATCTTGACCGCCCACTTGGTTGATATAAACCACATTGAGGTGGAGCTGTTTTGCTAACTCTTTTAATGTTTCAATACGATGTTGCGGTTTGCCGACTTCATAAGGAGAAGCATTCAAGACCAAAACACTTTCCACATTGAGTTGAGCAAGCTGTTGAACTGTATTTAAAGACCATACATCTTCGCAAATCAGTACCCCGAACTTATGACCTAAGTACTCAAATACAAGATGTTGATGTCCTTCATTAAAATAACGCTTTTCATCAAAAACGCTGTAATTAGGAAGATTTTGTTTGTTGTAAACCCCTAAAACTTGTCCATCTTTCATCACTGCGGCAGCATTGTAGCGTTGACCATCGTCAGTAAGATTGGCAAAACCAAATACCATCACGATGTCTTTAACAGTAGACAGTTTCTCGAAAGCTTGTGCAGTACGCTTTGCTAGGCTTGGGCGTAAAAGCAAATCTTCGGCAGGGTAACCGATTATAGAAAGTTCAGGGAAAACAACAATTTCAGCATTCTGTTTTTTTGCATCATTGGCTTGTTCAATCATTTTTTGAACGTTCGACTCAATATCACCAATGAATGGAGAGAATTGCGCGAGAGCAATTTTAAAACTTTTCATTTAAACCAAATCCTATTCCAATAGGGTAATTTATATACAAATTGTTGATTTTTAAAATGTAGTTATTCAACATATGTATATAGATATCACAGAAATTGCCAAAGGGCGAAACTATAAAATCATTAAAAATCATCAAAAATCTTTATTTTCTTGCAAGGCAAAAATTTCAGACATTGAGTATTTTAACTAAAAAAACGTCAGAAGCTAGTGATTCATTAAGTTTATTCAGTACACCATCAATGACCTCATGAATTTAGTGTATTTTTTTTATAGAAACTAGTGATTTTTCATTATTTTTTGGATTTTATATTGGAAAAAATCAGCTTTAAATATTTTTTGTGAAATGTATCACTTAATTTGTTTAAATTAGCATCAAAATAAAGCGCTTAAATTGAAGCATCGACTGAATTTTTATCCAGAATAATATTTTCAATTCGATTTAAATAAATATCTTTGGCGATATCGCCTTGTTGCTCAATATTGTAATCAAAATAAGCTTTTCCTTGAATGAGAGTGTAGCGATAAGGGTTATATTTACCAAAACTTAGGTAAAGTGCGGACTGTAAAATCGCCCCCTTAAGTAATACATTCTCATGACGCTGATATTGATAAACATGGGCCATTTCATGAATAAAAACAGCTTGATAACCCAAGCTCATACAGGAAAAGTCTTCACAATAGTCTGCATCTTTTAAGTGAATATAACCATTGGGCGCCATCAAAATCCCAACAGGCTGCCATGGTAAATAAGGATGATTCATCACCTTGACTTGGCTGTAGTCAATTAAATCTCCAAATACACTTTGGCTAATACGAATTTCGCCATCTGTCAATTTACGATATTTGAATTGATCCAATTGAAGAAGCTGTACAAAGCGCCAAATGAAATTGAACATTGTTTTATTTTGTGCTGTGTAAAAAGTACATCATGAAGTTTAGCACTGATTCAGTTTGACCCAAAGATTAACTGTGGCCCAGATACATCACGATAAAAAAGCTGTCTATTGTATATATATGCTGACATGAAACTTTTCTTGTTGCCTGATTTCAGTTATGTAGCACATCCGTAGTTAGGGTTCGGTACACCCAAAAATTAAATCATGATTTAAGTAAGCCAAAGCTAATGACTTGTCCGCAAAGGTCATTATTTATCAGTAGAGGCAAGCTCAGCCCTTATTTGTCAGACACTTTATTGAATAGTCATAAATTGCCAATGGATTGACCTGAAATGTCAGTGGTATTTGAATCCAGATGACTTACTTTTCCAACATAAATAGGATTTTTTACTTGAAATGTGAATTTGAACTGGTTTTCAGTCAAATCCTTGATCCCTAAATAAACAATAGGTGCTTCATATGTTACTTGCTAAGCCTGTCAAAAAAGTGTTTGCAAAAGCTTTTCCAAGTCGATTGCCTAATTTAAAAGATCAGATTGCGAATATCCCGATTCGTCACTTCAATTTTAAATTTAGTCCAGATGAGTTGGATGTTAAATTTTTTATGCAAAAAGAGTGGGCGACTGCTTATTTTGCCGCACTGTCAATTTTTTTAACCTATGGTGAAGAGCTGGTGATCGAAACCGCACGACATCATCGTGATCAAATACAAGACCCAGTTTTAAAACAGCGTCTAACCAGTTTGATTGGACAAGAGGCAATTCACTCCAAAGTCCATGAAGAATACAATGAAACCATGATTCCAAATAATTTACCTGTGCAGTTGTATCGGTTTTTAGCAGAACAGGTTTTTAATCATACTTTTTTAAAATTCCCACAGCCTTTAAAGCTTTCAATGATGGCTGGGATTGAGCATTTCACAGCGGTCTTTGCTCAATATGCCATGACGCATCAGGACATCTTTAATCATTCTCTTGATGAAAAAACACGTGCTTTATGGTTATGGCATATGCTGGAAGAGTCTGAGCATAAAGATATTGCTTATGATACTTATCAAGTGCTTTCTGCAAATTATCCATTACGAATTTCAGGATTCTTTATTGCGTTGATTACTTTGGGTCTAGGCGTGGGTGCTGGCGCATTGATGTTGCCATTTTTACGACGTCCAATGAATAGCTTTAGTCTAAGTTTTTGGAAAGAAGCAAAGGGCAGTTGGGATTTATTATTTAGTCGAGACAATGGTGTTTTTGGTAGCAGTTTAGGCCATATTTTTGATTATTTGCGTCCAGACTTTCATCCTAATGATCATGATACAACTGAGCTTTTAGAATATTTCAAAAAAGAATTACTTGATCCTGAAACAGGCACACTCACCCCTTATTTTGTTAAAGCGTTTACCCCAGCTTTACGGATGTAATTTTATTCAATCTTAGCATTCAAATTTTCTATTCAATATAAAAACGATGTTGTAGATCGATACTGAACTTTTCCATCAATTTTTGAAGGAAAAGTTTTTTTTAAAGCTGTGATTTTAACCAAGCACTTTATAAAAATTGTTTTTAAGGGACATTCTTTATCAGTGGAGGCAACTCTTAAAAGTGATTGTCTGACAATTATCTAAGGTTGTCATAATTTGCAAACCGAATGAATGCATGTGCCAATGGTAATTGACAAAGCATGTCGTAATTTTTAGCCATCAAAGTAGAGTTTTTACTCAAAAGGCGATCTGTAGCTCATCAGCGTAAAGACGATGAAATGGATTGCCATATTAAATGAATAAAGAGTACCAGCTATGTTTGCTAAGCCAATTAAGAAAGCCGTTGCTAAAGTTTTTGCTGCGGCGCCATTCAGTCTGGAAAATCAAACGCCGATTATTCCAATTCGACATATGAAGTTTGATTTTGACCCAGAGCAAGTAGATCATCGATTTTATATGGATGCAGAATTGGCAAGTGCATATTTTGCGTCACTGTCGATTTTCTTAACTCGTGGTGAAGATCTTGTGATTGATACTGCTCGTTATCATCGTGATTTCATTACCGATCCATTATTAAAGCAACGTGTCACCTCATTGATTGGTCAAGAGGCGATTCATTCAAAAATGCATGAAGAGTTAAACGACGCTTATTTAATCCGTGATTTGCCAGTAAAGCTGTTTCGTACTTGGGCTGGCTGGGCATTTGAATATGGGTTTGAGCGTCTTCCACAACCGATGAAATTGTCGTTGATGGCTGGTATCGAACATTTTACTGCGGTACTTGCAGAATATATGATGAATCATGAAGAAGTGTTCTTCCGTTCGCAAGATGAAAAACAACGGGCAATCTGGATGTGGCATATGCTTGAAGAATCAGAGCATAAGGATATTGCTTTCGATGTGTTTCAAGAATTATCCAATAACTATTTATTACGTATTGCTGGATTCTTTCCCGCATTGATCACGATTTTGGTGCTGATTTCAGCTGCATCATTTTTAGTGCCTTTCTATCGAAATCCTAAGAACCTGATTAGCTTACGTTATTGGAAGGAGATTCCATATAATTTTCGCCTGATCTTTGGCTTAAAAGATGGTGTTTACGGCAGTAGCTTTAAACATATTTTTGATTATCTGCGTCCCGATTTTCATCCAAATGATCATGATACATCTGAATTTTTGGACTATTACAAAGAGAAACTGCTGAATCCAAAGACAGGTCTTCTTACGCCATATTTGACGAAAGAATTTTATCCTGCATTGCGTTCATAAAAACCTAAAAGAGATGGATTTAAAGTTTATGGGTATTTTTTCTAAAAAAGTTAAGCCGAGCCAAAATGCTTATGCGGTCGTGACTGGCGCAGGCAGTGGCATTGGACGTAGTTTTGCAATGGAACTTGCAAAACGCGGAGGAACAATTGTTTGTGCTGACATAAATCTGGATGCAGCCAAAGAAACAGTCAGTTTGATTGAATCACAAACTTCAGCTAAAGCATTTGCTGTGCAATGTGATGTGGGGGTGAAAGAGCAAGTAAAAGCACTTTCAGAACAAGCCGAAAAATTAATGAATCATCCTGTAAGCCTGATCATTAATAATGCGGGTGTAGGGCTGGGCGGTAAGTTTGATGAAGTGTCACTGGAAGATTGGCAATGGTGTATGCATGTCAACCTCTGGGGGGTTATTCATGGTTGTCATTATTTTGTTCCTCAGTTTAAGCAACAAGGTTATGGGGCAATTATCAATGTTGCTTCAGCTGCGGGCTATACAGCAGCTCCCGAAATGACTGCTTATAACGTAACAAAATCCAGTGTGCTGGCATTGTCAGAAACCCTTTCAGCAGAGCTTCGCGGTGACAACATTCGAGTGAATGTGCTGTGTCCAACATTAGTGCCTACAAATATTATGAAAAATGGTCGTTTGCCTGGTCATTATGCGGGTTTAGCAGATGATTTACTGATGAATCATGCATTTACCACCAGTGATCAGGTGGTGATGAAAACCTTAAATAACTTGGATGCAGGCAAGCTGTACACCATTCCTCAGCCAGATGCAAAACTGTTTTGGATATTAAAACGTGCATCACCCACCTTATATGCAAAAGCGCTGGGTATTGGATATCCATTATTTAACAAATACATCAAATAAGCTGCGAGTAAATCAAGATGACAACAGAAACAACTTTAGCTACGCTGCCTAAAGAGAAAAGCGTAGAGCAAAACTCAACCCAAACTACAGTTGAAGACATTAAACAGGTGACTCAATCGAATACAGCACAAGACAAATCGCTTGAAGCAAAACAGCTTAAAGAAAAAGTGCCTGTAGAGAAGCAAGTTGAGGCAAAGACTGTTACAAAGCCAGCGAAAGCAAATCACCCTAAAGCTGAAGTCCAAACTCCAGCTAAAGCTAAAAATAAGGCTGAGGTAAAAGTTGAAACACAAATAAGCGCTCAATCTAAAAAGCTTGAACAATCGGTTGAAGAAAAAGCGCCAAAGACTCAGCACAAAGAAGCTGTGCACATCTATGACACCATTGTGGTTGGTGCGGGTATTTCAGGGATTGCTGCTGCCTATAAAATGAATCAAGCAGGCTATAACGATTATGTGGTCCTTGAAAAAGCCAGTCGTGTGGGAGGAACATGGCGCGACAATAATTATCCGGGCTGCGGTTGTGATGTACCCTCAGCACTTTATTCATTTTCTTTCTCACCAAGCCATAAGTGGAGTCATTTATTTGCCAAGCAACCAGAAATTCTAAGCTATTTAGAAGAAGTGGTGGAAAAATATGACCTTGGTGAGAAAATTGAATTTAATAATGAATTGATCAGTGCCAAATGGGATGAAGCACAACATATGTGGCATTTAGAAACATCAAAAGGTCAATATCAAGCCAAGACGGTGATCTTTACGACAGGACCGATTACTGAACCTGCTTTGCCGAAATTAAAGGGAATTGAAAGTTTTAAAGGTGAAATGTTCCATTCAGCACGTTGGAATCATGATTATGATTTAACAGGTAAGCGTGTTGCAGTGATTGGTACAGGGGCTTCTGCAATTCAGTTTATCCCGCAAGTACAACCTTTAGCGAAACAGCTGATCGTATTCCAGCGTACAGCGCCATGGGTACTACCTAAGGCGGATATGGAGTTAAACGAAACGGCTAAGGGGATCATTTCTCGTTTCCCAATCATTCAACAAACTTGGCGTAATAGCATTGCACAGATTTTAAATGGGATTAACTTTGGATTGCGTAATCCTAAAGTATTGGAACCCGTGAATTTCCTAAGTAAGCAATTACTCAAACTACAAATTAAAGATGAAACCTTGCGTAAAGCAGTAACACCGAACTTTACCATTGGATGTAAGCGCTTATTGTTTGCAAACAATTATTATCCAGCACTACAACAAGATAATGTGAATCTGATTGCACATGGTTTGGTTGAAATTGATGGAAATACAGTGGTTGCAGCAAATGGTGAACGTCATGAAGTGGATGTGATTATTTGGGGAACAGGCTTTGAAGTTTCACATCCTCCGATTGGTAAAAGGGTTTATGATAGCAATGGTCAAGTCCTTGCCGAGCGTTGGAAAAATAGTTCACCTGAAGCATATTTGGGCGCCAGTATTGAACATGTGCCGAATGCGTTCTTGGTCCTCGGTCCAAACATTCTGGTCTATGATTCATTTATTGGTATCGCAGAAGCACAAGTCGGCTATATTGTTGATGGCTTGCTAAAAATGGGTGAGCAAAAATTCACTCGCTTTGAAATCAAAGCGGATGTGCTTGCCCAGCATAACAAACGTCTGCAAAAACATTTAAAAACCACTGTATTTAATGCGGGTGGGTGTAAGTCTTATTATCTGGATGAAAATGGTCGTAACTTTGCAGCATGGCCATGGTCATTGCAACAATTACGTAATCAATTAAAACAACTAGATTTAAACCATTATAGCGTGATTAAAAAATAAGCTTATCATTCAATTGCTTAACACTTTTTGTGAGAGCCCTAAATTAATTTAGGGCTTTTATTTTTTGTCCTGTGCGACGATGTAATCCAAAAATAATGATTTCAGCTAGGATTAAATTGACCACCCAACCTAACCAAGATTCTAGCTGATAGATGTGAATTGGGGTTAACCAATCAAAATATGGTTGTAACTGATAAAGCACGATTTTCCATGTCCTTAAGCTCAGCGCTGAAAGGCTCAGTACAAAACTACGGATCATCCAGTCACGATGTAAAATCCAGCACTTTTTCAATAAAAAGTACAAAGCGGATAGGGTGGTGATCGCCCAGAGTGAACTTAATAAGACAAAGCTGATTTGTGTGGATAACCCTCCAGCCGCTGAAAAAGCTAAAATTAAGCCACTGGGTAAAGACAGCCCCAAAATGGTGATGATGTAGAGCCAACCACTCCAGCGATGAATTCGGGGATAACGCGTGCGAAAGACACGGAAAAACTGTGTAAATCCAGCGATGAGTACAAAACTACTGCTGATCACATGGATTTTAAAAGCCGCCTGCCAAGGTTGAGTATTGACTACATCTTGCTTTAACAAGAGAAAATGCTGATCAGTTTGCCATGGGAAATATTGCAAACATATTGCGACCATGAGATAGCATAAATAAGCATAGATCACGAGTGAAATTAGACTCAAGCTTGAATATGCCAAGGCGGTTTTTGTTGTGTTCATCACTGCTTATAATGGAATGGTGATTGAGAAATTATAGTGGAAGATAGGTTGAAACAGCATATTTATGTTTGAGGATGGCATAGATTTTAAAATAAACCACAGAGAATCCTGATTTATTTATCTTAAAGTAGATCACAAAGCAAACAATTTAATCTAAAATCAATGTGAAAATGCATCCAATATCTTCATAACAAATAGGTATAACAATGAATAAAAGTTTAATCGCACTCGTCGGATTAGGAATGATTGGTTTCCAGAATAGCTATGCACTGGATATTCAACAGTTGCAAAAATCTTGGTCTGGAAAATATGATGAGCAGAAAATTGCTGTTTTCATCCAATCTATCGATCGTAATCAGGTCAAAGGCTATAGTGTTCTTGGTAAAAATAAACAAAATTTTTCAGGAAAAGTACAGACGACTTCACAAGGTTATAAAATTACCGCTACAGAAAGTGGTGCTAAAGCAAGTAGTGGTGTGTTTACGTTTACTGTAAAACAGAATCAGCCGAATGTGTTGGAGTCTAGTTGGGAATCTACAACGGCTAAGGTTAAACCAAAATATTTTGATTTAAAGCCGCAACAGTGTCGCTATCAAAAAGATGTCGGTGATTATCCAGTTGCATCACAACGTTTATTAAAAGATGAGGATCTACAAATTCCTCCTGAAGAGCTGGACTGGATGCGTAATGAAATTTATGCGCGTCATGGTTATTCATTTGCCAATAAAGAGATTGCCTCTCAATTTGCTAACGATAATTGGTATATGCCATGCAGTACCAATGTTGAAAATCAATTAACTCAGATTGAAAAGACCAATATCCAACGTATTAAAAAAATTCGCCCGTATATGGCGAAAATGGAATGGGGTCGTTGATCCATATTTTGATTATATCTGGTTTAAATGATAGCAAATGCATTTTAATTTGATTTATATCATTATTTTTGCTTTAAAAAGCTCAAAGTCAGGTGCTTTGAGCTTTTTAAATTTTACGGAAAATGTTAAATAGCTTGGGTGTTTTCATTTAGCCAGCTTAAAACATCACCTTCTAAGTGAGGTGCTAATCGCTCTCTGACTGTTTGATGGTACTGATTCAACCATGCTTTTTCATCATGACTGAGTAGGTCTAAAACGATACACGTCAGGTTAATCGGGCATAGTGTTAGTGTTTCGAATTCTAAAAATTGACCATAGGTCGTATCTTCAAAATGTTTAATTTTGTTGACGACAAGATTCTCAATTCGAATGCCGTACTTGCCTTGATGGTATAAGCCTGGTTCATTAGAGGTAATCATCCCTTCACGCATCTTGGTGGAGGGTGTGACTGGGGCATAATATGAAATCACTTGTGGGCCTTCATGAACATTCAATGCATAGCCTACACCGTGACCTGTACCATGACGATAATCCAAACCATATTTCCACAAGGTTTGACGTGTGATCGAATCTAAAAGAGGTGATGCAATACCTTCTGGGAAAACAGTTTGAGCAAGTGCAATATGACATTTTAATACAAGTGTGTAATCGCGCTTTTGTTCAACGCTTGCGGTGCCTATAGGAACAACACGGGTAATGTCTGTGGTTCCTTCATCATATTGTGCGCCTGAATCAATCAGCAGCAAACCATCACCACTAATCTCGCTAAAGCTTTCTTCTGTAGCGCGATAGTGGGGTAATGCACCGTTGGCATTAAAGCCTGCAATTGTCGAGAAGCTTAATCCAATAAAACCTGCTTGTTGTGCGCGAAAGCCTGAAATTTTTTCGTCGATGGTGAGTTCATTGATCGATTCTTTATCAGCCAATGCGTTATCTAGCCAATGAAAGAAATGACATAGGGCAACACCATCTTTGGTCATTGCACTGCGTATATGGGTAATTTCAATAGGCTGTTTTTGCGATTTAAATAAGGTGCTTGGATTAATGTCTTGGACTAAATGACTTTGCTGCTCAATGGCCTGTGCATATGAAATTGAGACTTTAGCAGGATCAATTAAAATATTTTGTTGTTTAAGTTCGAGCAAAAACTCGATGCTTGCGTTATAAGCTAAGATTTCAATGTTATCCAAAGCAAATCTTTGCTGCATTTCAGTTGAAAGTTTTGCATCATCAATAAAAAGCACAGTTCGAGAATGGTCAATATATAAGTGTGCTAAGAACACGGGATTATATTCAACATCACGCCCCCTACAATTCAAAATCCAAGCAATATCATCGAGTGCAGAAATAAAATGCCCTGTTGCTTTTTTCTGAATAAGTTTGTGACGGATCGCAGTTATTTTTTCTAAGCGTGTTTGCGCATTTAAAGCATCTGCCATTTGCCAAATGGGTTGTAAGGGCAGTGCTGGGCGTTCAGTCCAAATTTCATCAATTAAATCTAAGTCTGTTTGGATTTCAAATTGCTGGGATTGAGCAACTTGACTTAGCGCATCAAACTGTAAGGCGGAAATGGTGTGTCCATTGACTGAAATTTTTGCATCTTTGGCTAAATGTTGTGAAAGCCAAGCCAAATGTGTTGATGATTCATCAGGTGTCTGCTTTTGTAAAACGTAACCTGTATTTTCCAGTTGCTGTTCAGCTTGTACCCAATATCGACCATCTACCCATAAACCTGCGAAGTCTTGAGTAACTACAATTGTGCCGACTGAACCTGTAAAGCCTGTTAGCCATTGACGTATTTTCCAATAATCAGGTAGATATTCTGACATATGTGGATCTGCACTCATGGCGATAAAAGCATCCTGCTGATATTTCTTCATAATTGTACGAAGGTTTTCTAATTTGTTGGCAGGTGACAAACTGTTCATACTTTTTCCAATTGCATATCAATAGATTTTTGAGAGGGGGTCGATGTTTGATTGAGTAATTTACGAATCGGTTTTCTCATTAACCATAGAACGAGTGCGCCAAGAAGTAAAGCGATGACACATCGCACAAATAGCAAGGGTAATTGGTCAACTTCATGGATAGAAACATGACCACCGATTAAACCTGCCATCAAGTTTCCTAAAGCAGATGCTGTAAACCAAAGCCCCATCACTTGTCCACGAATGATGGTTGGAGCAAGTTTCGTCATCGTTGAAAGACCAACAGGGCTTAAGCATAATTCACCTAGTGTTAAAAGCAGGAGGCTTGATGCGATCCACAATGCAGAAACAGTTCCACCATTTTGGGTGATCAAGTAACTGGCAATGCTCATCACGAGGAAACCACCCGCAGCGAGGAGTAAAGCAATAATGAATTTGGTGATATAGCTAGGGTCACGATTTTGTTTGCCTAATTTAACCCAAAGCCATGCGATGATCGGTGCGAAAATAATAATGAAAAGCGGGTTAATCGATTGAAACCAAACTGCGGGTATTTCAAAGCCAAAGAATTGGCGATCTGTAAAGTCTTGGGCGAAAAGATTGAAAGATGTTGGTTTTTGTTCAAATGCCGACCAAAAAAGTGCAGCGGTGATGAGTAAAATAAAACAGATAATGATTTGTTTTTTCTCAGTATTATTCAAACCAGCAAAGAGTAATAGATAGCTGAAATATAAGGCAATACAAATACAGATTGTGATCGTGAAATATGTGGCGATCTGAATTGGATTGATGTTAATTATGCCAAGAGAAACTAGACCGATAATCAAGCCAACAACGGCAATAAAACCTATGATCATTTGGGGTGCTTTAGGATTGTAATGTACAGGACGAGCCCAGTTATTTTCATTGCCTTGCACATGATTAAATTGTTTTAATTGAGGCACAGTTATTAACTTAAAAATCAGTAAGGCGATTAACATTCCAACGCCACCGATTCCCCAGTGCCAACCATGTTCTTTAACCAATAAACCAGTCAATAGTGGGGCAATCAACGAACCTAGATTAATTCCCATATAAAAAATGGAAAATCCTGCATCACGCCGTGAATCTTGAGCCTGATATAAAGTGCCAACAATGACGGAAATACAGGTTTTAAATAAACCAGAACCGATCACAATCAATACTAAACCAAAATAAAAAAAGAAATGTCCAAATAAAGCTGCCAATGCAATGGATAAATGTCCGAGTGCGATGATCAGTGAACCGTACCACACAGCGCGCTCCTGACCGAGATAATTGTCAGCAACCCATCCACCCAATACGGTCATTAAATACATACTGCCTGCAAATAAGCCGACAATTGCTGATGCTGTTGGGCGATCTAAACCGAGACCGCCATCAGCAACTAAAGCCGCCATATAGAGGATTAATAAAGGGCGAATACCATAATAGGAAAAACGTTCCCAAAGCTCGGTAAAAAATAAACCTTTTAATGGTTTAGGGTGACCAAAAAAAGCTTGATCTGGGTCGTGCACTTGTTTGGATAAATGTTGAGGCATCTTCAAGTCCTTTGAAAATGTATTAATAAAAAATTTTTAAACAATATATAAAATAAAGTTATTTGTTGGGTGTTTTTTAAAGTAGTGATTTGTAAGTTTTATAGTAAAAATATAAATTTCAGTTTTCTATGCTTATTATTGGTATTGTTATGTTTTGATTTTAAATGAATTTTAAAATAAATAGATTATACCAATTGGTATGAAAATTGGTATGAATATGTAATAAAAAAACCACCCCAAAGGGTGGTCTCTTGTTCGATCTGAACGCGTAACGAATTAACGTTTGATATCGCGTTGAGTTTCGCCAGTATAAAGCTGACGAGGACGACCGATTTTGTACGGGCCGCTGTGCATTTCTAACCAGTGGCTGATCCAACCAACTGTACGTGCAAGCGCAAAGATTACCGTAAACATTTCTGTTGGGATACCAATCGCTTTAAGGATGATACCTGAATAGAAGTCTACGTTCGGGTAAAGTTTACGTTCGATGAAGTACGGATCGCTTAATGCAATACGTTCAAGTTCCATTGCAAGCGCAAGTTGTGGATCATTGATACCAAGTGCACTTAACACTTCGTCACAAGTCTCTTTCATTACTTTTGCACGTGGATCGAAGTTTTTATAAACTCGGTGACCGAAGCCCATAAGTTTAACTTCTTTAGTTTTTACTTTTTCCATGAACGGTGCAACATTTTCTACTGAGCCGATTTCATCGAGCATCTTAAGAACAGCTTCGTTTGCACCACCATGCGCAGGTCCCCAAAGTGCAGCAATACCCGCAGCGATACATGCATATGGGTTAGCACCTGTAGAACCAGCTAAACGTACTGTAGACGTTGATGCATTTTGTTCATGGTCAGCATGAAGCGTAAAGATACGATCCATTGCTTTAGCAAGAATAGGGTTAACTTTGTAATCACGATCTGCTGGAGTAGCAAACATCATGTACAAGAAGTTTTCAGCATAGCTTAAATCGTTACGTGGATATACGAACGGTTGACCGATTGTATATTTGTAAGTCCAAGCAGCTAAAGTAGGAATTTTAGCAACTAAACGAACTGCAGTGATTTCACGGTGATCTACGTTTTCAACGTCAAAACCGTTGTGATAGAACGCAGATAACGCACCCACTACACCACACATAACCGCCATAGGATGAGCATCACGACGGAAACCATTGAAGAAACGGCTAACTTGATCGTGAACCATTGTGTGGTTGCGGACTTTGTTTTCGAAGTCTGTTTTTTGTTCAGCAGTTGGAAGCTCACCGCTTAACAATAAATAGCAAGTTTCTAAGTAAGAAGCTTGAGTTGCAAGTTGAGCAATCGGATAACCACGGTGTAAAAGAACGCCTTTATCACCATCAATGAAAGTGATTTTAGACTCGCAAGAAGCTGTCGCCATAAAACCAGGATCAAAAGTAAAGTGACCTGAAGCCAACACATCCTTAACGTCGATTACATCTGGGCCCAATGTGCCGCTGTAAATTGGTAATTCAATTTTTTTGCCATCAAGCTCTAGAACGGCTTTCTTGCCAGTTGCTGCAGACATTCAATAGATCTCCTGTCCTGGTGGATATTTTATCTAACTTGCTGAGTCATCTTGTAATGTACAAGTCAGACGGATCAAAAATTGCTATTTAGCTTAGTGAGTACTGAAATTTTGTCAATTATACTTATGGATGAAAAAACAATGTTTTCATCAGTAGTTAGTCTAACTTTAACCAGTAAGATTGATCATTAAATTTCAGAGTCGGTCAGTATAATAAGGTAAATTCTAAAGAAGGTGCAGAAAAATAATTGTGATTGCTAGACAGGAAATGGCATTTTTGACCAATATTTTGTGGCTTTTGTAAGTTGCGAAATGCATTGTTGCTGTTTTAAAACCATCTGAATTTCACGACTTACATAGCTTTTGCCATTATTTTTGTGTAAAAAACACCCAAATGAGTTGATGAAATATTTATTTTCATTTTAATGCTTAATTGATTAAAAAATAGTTTTTATTGAAGCTTTTAAAGGATAAAAAATAATCGAATCAGTATGAAAATAGGCATTTAGTTGCCTTAGGAATAATCAAATACCATAAAATCTTGCAGCTAAATTATGAATTATTCACAAACTAAGTCTTTCTTTCTTATTATAAAGCTTTCAGTCAAATCACTGAATTAAATGGCACCCATTTAAAATAGGAATAAAGGACTATTTTAAAATAACATGTTGGGTATCTACTAAAGCTTAACCAGCTGATGAAAAATAAAACAGGAGGGAGAAATCAACCACAGGACGATTTTGTCCGTAATGTTGTGCTTTAGTCTAAATTTATAAAAATAATATAAGTCGTAATTATGTGTAAAAGTAATATGTTTAAATGTCATAAAAAATAACGAGATAGCCTTGAAAAACAGAGGTGGGGGATCTGCTTTATTTTTCAAATGGGTGTAAATGATTCTTATTTGAGTGATTTTTAAAGAAAAAGCCAATTTCGATGGTTTGTATTTTGACAGTGCACGTTTTATAATTCAGTGTCGTTTAAAGTTCAGGCAATTAAATTTGTCTGACAATGCTAGCTTTCCTTCGAATTAATTCCAACAAACTCCGGATGGAGTTTTTACTTACAGGATGCCCGCTGTGAAAAGCAACAGACCTGTCAATTTGTCCATGGGTCAAGTTTTAGATGTAAACTTAAAATCCCCTGTGGCTATTGCATCAATTCTACACCGTCTATCAGGTGTCATCGTATTTTTACTCGTACCGGTACTTTTGTGGCTTTTAGACAAGTCTTTGTCTTCGCCTGAAGGCTTTGCTCAAGTTCAAGCAATCTTTGGTGGCTTCATTGTACGTTTTATCGTATGGGTATTTGTCGCTGGTTTATTATTCCATTTCATTATGGGTATTAAGCACTTACTTGCTGACCTAGGCTTTGCTGAAGAGTTGCAAAGCGGTCGCGTAGCAGCAACTATTGCATTAATCTTGGCTGCGATATCAGTTATCGCTTCATTTGTATGGATCGTTCTCTAATGAAAAGTGCTACAGGTTTAACGGGTTCAGGTTCTCGTGATTGGTATATCCAACGCGTAAGTGCTGTAGTTCTAGCTGTTTATACTGTTGTGGTATTAGGTTGGATTCTGTGCAATGGCGGATTTAACTATGAGCAATGGTTTGGCTTTATGATGACACTTCCGATGAAGATTTTATCTTTATTGGCAGTCTTATCTCTTGTTGCGCATGCTTGGATTGGTATGTGGCAAGTATTCACTGACTATGTGACTACTCGTCAGATGGGTCCTTCAGCTTCAGGTTTACGCATCGTGTTAACTTCAGCAGTGATTATTGCTGTTATTGCATATGCGATCTGGGCAATCCAGATTTTTTGGGCGAATTGATAGGAAAATGTCATGGGCGCTTTAACCCCTAAAGAAGATTATTCAAATATTCCAAGCCAGTTCTTCGATGCAGTCATCGTTGGTGGTGGTGGTTCAGGTATGCGTGCTTCATATCAACTTGCTCAAGCAGGTTTGAAAGTTGCAGTGCTAACTAAAGTATTCCCAACACGTTCTCACACTGTTGCGGCTCAAGGTGGTATTGGTGCATCGCTTGGTAACATGCAAGACGATAACTGGCACTATCATTTCTATGACACGGTAAAAGGTTCTGACTGGTTAGGTGACCAAGATGCAATCGAATTTATGTGTCGTGAGGCGCCTAAAGTTGTTTATGAGCTTGAACACTTAGGTATGCCATTTGACCGTAATGCTGACGGTACAATTTATCAACGTCCATTTGGTGGTCACTCTGCGAACTATGGTGAAAAACCAGTTCCGCGTGCTTGTGCTGCTGCCGACCGTACAGGTCATGCGCTTCTTCATACGCTTTATCAAAGTAACGTGAAAATGGGTACTCAATTCTTCGTTGAATGGATTGCATTAGACTTAATCCGTAACGAAGCAGGTGATGTACTCGGTGTAACAGCAATTGACCAAGAAACAGGCAAAATTGCTGTATTCCAAGCCAAAGCAACATTGTTTGCTACAGGTGGTGCTGGTCGTGTTTACCGTGCATCTACCAATGCTTATATCAATACTGGTGATGGTCTTGGTATGGCTGCTCGTGCGGGTATTCCATTACAAGATATGGAATTCTGGCAATTCCACCCAACAGGTGTTGCTGGTGCAGGCGTATTATTAACGGAAGGTTGTCGTGGTGAAGGTGCAATCCTTCGTAACAAAGATGGCGAACCGTTCATGGAACGTTATGCTCCAACTTTGAAAGATTTGGCTCCGCGTGACTTCGTATCACGTTCTATGGACCAAGAGATCAAAGAAGGCCGTGGTTGTGGTCCTAAAGGTGATTATATCCTACTTGATATGACTCACTTGGGTGCAGATACCATCATGAAGCGTTTACCATCTGTATTTGAGATTGGTAAGAAATTCGCAAACGTGGATATCACCAAAGAACCAATTCCAGTTGTACCAACAATCCATTATCAAATGGGTGGTATTCCGACCAATATTCATGGTCAAGTGGTTATTCCTGAAACAGCGAAAAATGCAGCAGATTTCTATGCAGGTTTTGATAAGGCTGCAAATGAATACACAACCAACGGTACAATGAATTATACAGTGCCTGTAAAAGGCTTCTATGCAATTGGTGAGTGTTCTTGCGTGTCTGTACATGGTGCAAACCGTTTAGGTACCAACTCATTACTTGACTTGGTTGTATTTGGTAAAGCTGCTGGTGAACACATCATCGATTACGTGACTAAACATCACGGTGATGAATACCAACCACTTCCAAATGATGTACTTGTGAACACGTTGAAACGTATCAATCATTTAGATGATTCTACTTCTGGTGAAAATGCACAAGAAGTTGCGGATGCGATTCGTGATATCGTTCAAGACCACGCGGGTGTATTCCGTACTCAAGCCTTGCTTGATGAGGGTGTTAAGCAGATTCTTGCGATTGAACCACGTGTACGTAACATTCATTTAAAAGACAAATCTAAAGTATTTAATACTGCACGTATTGAAGCTTTGGAAGTTGAAAACTTATACGAAGTAGCGAAAGCAACATTGATTTCTGCTGCTGCACGTAAAGAATGTCGTGGTGCACATACTGTTGTAGATTATGAATTGCCTGCTGATGATGAGCACTATTCATATGGTCGTCGTGACGATGAGTGGATGAAACATACTTTATGGTATTCAGCGGATAACCATCTTGAATACAAGCCAGTACGTTACAGCCCATTGTCTGTAGACCCAATTGAACCTAAACCACGTACATTCTAATCGGGAGAAATAAGATGAGTAGAGGTACCCGTACATTCGAAATCTACCGCTATGATCCTGATAAGGATAAAGCACCGTATATGCAGACTTTTAAACTAGAGTTGACGGATAAGCATCGTATGTTGCTTGACGCGCTTTTAGCATTAAAAGTTCAAGACGAATCATTAACATTCCGTCGTTCTTGCCGTGAAGGTATTTGCGGTTCAGATGGTGTGAATATTAATGGTAAAAATGGTCTTGCGTGTTTATGGAACTTGAACGATTTGCCTGAAAAAATCGTCATTCGTCCATTACCTGGTCTGCCAGTGGTTAAAGATTTAGTTGTGGACATGAATCAGTTCTACGATCAGTATGACAAAATTCATCCATTCTTAATCAATAATCAACCTGCACCACCAAAAGAGCGTTTACAATCTCCAGAAGAGCGTGAGCACTTAAATGGTTTGTATGAATGTATTCTTTGTGCATGTTGTTCAACATCATGCCCATCATTCTGGTGGAACCCGGATAAATTCTTGGGTCCTTCAGCATTGTTGAATGCATACCGTTTCATTATTGATTCTCGTGATACTGCGACACAAGATCGTTTATCACGTCTTGATGACCCATTCTCATTATTCCGTTGTAAAGGGATTATGAACTGTGTGTCTGTATGTCCGAAAGGCTTGAATCCAACAAAAGCGATCGGTCATATCCGTAGCATGTTGCTCGATCAAGCGGGTTAATACGATGTGAAAAAAGGGCGTACATCTTGGGATGTACGCTCTTTTTTTATTGGATTTTTAATGAGATGGTTGTTTTTTGTTCGAGTGAATGGGATCTAAGCTTTAAGCATTGAAAAAGTATCAACAGACCCGATATAAATGGATGGATAATAATAGATTATTTCTTGTATGTATTTCGCTAATTTATAGGTGGTATGTGTCAAAAAAATCAATTGAAGTGACAGATCATGTTACGATTTAACAAACCACTATATGTGAAAAACACACCATGTTTTTGGTACATTTTTTCTACATAAGTGTGATCCAGATCAGTTTATAAATAATTTTATAAGCAAAGATTAGAACCGCTTTAGAAAAAGCAAAAAAGCCTTTGTTTTTTCTAAGTCGATTTGCAAAAAATTGCTCAGCTTCGGTTGAGTATATAAGTGAGTGATGATGCCATTGAGGGCGTTATGATTCATTGTATGCATTAGTAAAAGCTAATGTTTATAACGCCCCTTGGTCATGAGTATCTGATGGGTGAATGTCAATTTACCGATTTGGCATTATCAATCATGGGAGTGCTTAAAAAGCACCCTCTAATGTTTTTGCAATAGGAAATGGGTCCACAAATGCAAGAAGTTGCTGACGCATTGCGTCTTGATACTGAACTTTCCGCTGATAGTGCAGCGTATATTGAAGAGCTTTACGAACAGTACCTTTCTTCTCCAACCTCAGTAGGTGAGGATTGGCGTCAATATTTCGATAAATTCCCTAAAGGTGACCAACCACACGGAAACATTCGTGAGCAATTCTTATTATTAGGTCGTAATTCAAGTCGTGTTCAGCCTGTTGTGCAAAGTGAAGTAAGTACTGAGCATGAACGTCGTCAAATCGGTGTTTTGCAACTGATTGCAGCATACCGTAACCGTGGTCATCAAAAAGCGAAGCTTGATCCACTAGGTTTGGCTAAACGTGAAGATGTGCCAGATTTAGATCTTGCTGCACATGGTTTAACCAAGTCTGACCTAGATACAGTTTTCAATGCTGGAAATTTGGCGATTGGTAAAACTGAAGCAACTTTAGGTGAGATGGTTAGCGCAATGGAGGCAACATACTGTGCTTCTATTGGTGCTGAATATATGCACATTGTTGACACCAAAGAAAAACGCTGGATTCAACAACGTCTTGAAGGTGCACGCGGTCAGTTCGGTTTCTCGGCAGATCAAAAGAAACACGTACTTGAACGTTTAACTGCTGCTGAAGGCTTAGAAAAATTCCTCGGTAATAAGTATGTTGGTGCGAAGCGTTTTGGTGTAGAGGGTGGTGAATCTTTCATTCCAATGGTAAACGAACTTATTCAACGTGCAGGTTCTGTAGGTTGTAAAGAAGTCGTAATTGGGATGCCACACCGTGGTCGTTTAAACTTACTTGTGAACATCATGGGTAAAAACCCAGCTGATTTGTTTGGTGAGTTTGAAGGTAAAACTTTAGCTAAAAAAGGTTCAGGTGACGTTAAGTATCACCAAGGTTTCTCATCAAATGTGATGACACCTGGTGGTGAAGTTCACTTGGCTTTGGCATTTAACCCATCGCATTTAGAAATTGTTGGTCCTGTGGTTGAAGGTTCAGTTCGTGCACGCCAAGTACGTCGTAAAGACATTGGTGGTGATGACGTATTGCCTGTAATCGTACATGGTGATGCTGCATTTGCTGGTCAAGGTGTCAACCAAGAAACCTTCCAAATGTCACAAACGCGTGGTTATACAGTAGGTGGTACGGTTCATATCGTAGTCAACAACCAAGTTGGTTTTACTACATCTGATCCACGTGATGCACGTTCTACAGAATACTGTACTGACATTGCAAAAATGATTCAGGCGCCAATTTTCCATGTCAATGGTGATGACCCAGAATCTGTATTGTTTGTTGCGCAATTGGCACATGATTTCCGTCATACATTCCGTAAAGATGTTGTGATTGACATGTTCTGTTATCGTCGTCGTGGTCATAACGAAGCAGATGAGCCAGCAGCAACACAACCAATGATGTATCAAGTGATCAATAAAAAAGCGACTACACGTACGCTTTATGCGGATCAATTGGTACAAGAAAAAGTATTAGATCGTTCTGATGCAGATGCTTTAGTTGAAAAATATCGTGAAGATCTTGAAGCAGGTAACCATGTTGCCAATGCTTTAGTGCTTGAACCAAATGATAAAATGTTTGTGGACTGGAAACCGTATCTAGGCCATGAATATACAGATGTTTGGGATACGACTTTCCCAATCGAACGCTTAAAAGAAATTGGTACAAAAATGCGCGAATTACCGGAAGGTTTCGTGATGCAACGCCAAGTATCTAAAGTGATCGATGAACGTTTGAAAATGCAAACTGGTGAAATGCCATTAAACTGGGGTGCAGCAGAAACTTTAGCTTATGCTTCTATCCTTGATGATGGTTTCTTGGTGCGTTTGACTGGTGAAGATGTTGGTCGTGGTACATTCTCACACCGTCATGCCAAGCTACATAACCAAGTTGATGGTTCGGTTTATATTCCACTGTGTCATATCAAAGAAAACCAGCCACGTACTGCAATTTATGACTCATTATTGTCAGAAATGGCTGTGCTTGCATTTGAATATGGTTATGCAACAACATTGCCAAAAAGCTTGGTAATCTGGGAAGCTCAGTTCGGTGACTTTGCAAACTGTGCCCAAGTGGTTATTGATCAGTTCATCTCATCTGGTGAAACCAAATGGGAACGTGTGTGTGGTTTAACATTACTTCTTCCACATGGTTATGAAGGTCAAGGTCCAGAGCATTCATCTGCACGTCTTGAGCGTTTCTTACAGTTATGTGCTGAAGAAAACATGCAAGTGATTACACCAACGACACCTGCACAGATTTTCCATGCAATGCGTCGTCAGGCAATTCGCCCGATTCGTAAGCCAATGATCGTGACTTCACCGAAGTCATTACTTCGTCATAAACTTGCAACTTCAACTTTGGAAGAGCTTGCAACTGGTACATTCCAGACTGTGATTGATGAAGTGGATCAAATCAACAAACAAGATGTAACACGTGTTGTACTTTGTGGTGGTAAAGTTTATTACGACTTACTTGAAAAACGTCGTGAAGAAAACTTGAACATTGCGGTGGTACGTGTTGAACAATTGTACCCATACCCAGAAAAACGTCTTGCTGAAGTGCTTGCGACATATCCAAACATAAAAGAACTTGTTTGGTGTCAAGAAGAACCGAAGAACCAAGGCGCATGGTTATTCATTGCTCCTCGTTTATACGAAGGTGTAATGAAGTCTGCTCTACAAGTTCAAATTAGCTATGCAGGACGTGAAGCTTCAGCTGCACCTGCATGTGGCTCACCATATTTGCATGCAAAACAACAAGCTCAGCTCGTGAATGACGCACTTGCGATCGTAGCTGAACAATCAGGAGAATCTAAATAATGGCAACCGAAATTAAAGCACCGGTGTTCCCAGAGTCAGTTGCTGACGGAACAATTGCAACTTGGCACAAACAACCAGGTGAAGCGGTATCACGTGATGAAGTCATCTGTGATATTGAAACGGATAAAGTTGTTTTAGAAGTTGTTGCTCCTGCTGATGGTACTATCTCTGCAATCATCAAAAATGAAGGCGACACAGTTCTTTCTTCTGAAGTTATTGCGACATTTGAAGAAGGTGCTGTTTCTGGCGCTACTCAAACTCAAGCAGTTCAATCTGAAGAGAAAGTAGAACAAGCTGCGGCACAAACTCAAGCGGGTAATGCACCTGTTGTTGAGCGTGCTCAAGTACAAGATCAAGCACCTGCAGTGCGTAAAGCTTTAACTGAAACAGGTATTGCTGCTGCGGATGTAGATGGTACTGGTCGTGGTGGTCGTATCACCAAAGAAGATGTTGCAAATCATCAAACTAAACCAGCTGCTGCAGCTGTAACACCATTAAGCGTTGCAGTGGGTGAGCGTATCGAGAAACGTGTTCCAATGACACGTTTACGTAAGCGTGTTGCTGAACGTCTTCTTGCTGCTACACAACAAACTGCGATGTTGACTACGTTTAACGAAGTTAACATGAAACCTGTGATGGAAATGCGTAAGCAATATAAAGATGCTTTCGAAAAACGTCATGGTGCACGTTTAGGCTTTATGTCATTCTTCGTTAAAGCTGTAACTGAAGCACTTAAACGCTATCCTGCGGTAAATGCTTCAATCGACGGTGATGATATTGTTTATCATGGTTACTATGATATCGGTGTTGCGGTTTCTTCCGATCGTGGTTTAGTGGTCCCAGTATTACGTAATACTGACCGTATGAACTATGCTGAAGTTGAATCAGGTATTGGTGCGTATGCTGCAAAAGCACGTGAAGGTAAATTAGCAATTGAAGATATGACTGGTGGTACTTTCACAATTACCAACGGTGGTACTTTCGGTTCATTACTTTCAACACCTATTTTGAACCAACCACAAACTGCTATTTTAGGTATGCACAAAATCCAAGAGCGTCCTATGGCTGTAAATGGTCAAGTTGAAATTCTTCCAATGATGTACTTAGCGCTTTCTTATGACCATCGTATGATTGATGGTAAAGAAGCTGTAGGCTTCTTGGTAACTGTTAAAGAGTTACTTGAAGAGCCAGCTAAACTAATCCTTGACCTTTAATTCTTTAGAATAACAACACGAGTTTAGAGTGATCCTTTAAACTCGTTTTTGGAGATAAGCATGTCTCAGTTTGATTTAGTGGTAATCGGCGGTGGACCAGGTGGTTATGAAGCGGCAATCCGTGCTGCTCAACTTGGTTTCAAAGTTGCGTGTATCGAAAAACGTGTACACAAAGGTAAGCCATCTTTAGGTGGTACTTGCTTAAACGTAGGTTGTATTCCTTCTAAAGCACTTCTAGATTCTTCACATCACTATGAAGACACTCTTCATGGCTTAGATGTTCACGGTATTACAGTTGAAAATGTCCAGCTTGATCTTCAAAAGCTTCTTGCTCGTAAAGACAAAGTTGTAGATAACTTAACTGGCGGTGTTGCTCAATTGCTGAAAGGCAATGGTATCGAGTGGTTACAAGGTACGGGTAAATTACTTGCTGGTAAAAAAGTTGAATTCACACCATTAGAAGGTGGTGATGTTCAAGTTTTAGAACCTAAATTCGTAATTCTTGCAACTGGTTCTGTACCTGTAAATATTCCTGTAGCAAAAGTTGATGAAGACCTTATCGTTGATTCAACAGGTGCGTTAGAATTCCAAGAAGTGCCTAAACGTTTAGGTGTAATTGGTGCAGGCGTAATCGGACTAGAACTTGGTTCAGTATGGCGTCGTCTTGGCTCTGAAGTTGTAGTGTTTGAAGCATTAGATGCATTCTTACCAATGGCGGATAAAGCGTTGGCAAAAGATTATCAAAAACTTTTAACAAAACAAGGTTTAGATATTCGTATTGGCGCTAAAGTTTCAGGTACTGAAGTGAATGGTCGTGAAGTGACTGTTCAATATAACCAAGCAGGCGAAGATAAAACTCAAACTTTTGATAAATTAATCGTTTGTGTTGGTCGTAAAGCCTATGCAGAAGGTTTATTGGCTGAAGATTCAGGCATTAAATTAACTGAACGTGGTTTGGTTGAAGTGAACGATTGGTGTGCAACGTCTGTAGACGGTGTATATGCAATTGGTGACTTGGTACGTGGTCCAATGCTTGCGCATAAAGCAATGGAAGAAGGTGTAATGGCAGTTGAGCGTATGCATGGTCATGCTGCTCAAGTGAATTATGACACCATTATTTCAGTGATTTATACACACCCTGAAGCTGCGTGGGTAGGTTTGACTGAAGAGCAAGCTAAAGAGAAAGGCCATGACGTTAAAACTGGTCAATTCCCATTTGCTGTGAATGGTCGTGCTTTAGCTGCCAATGAATCTGCTGGATTTGTGAAGTTTGTTGCAGATGCAAAAACGGATCGCTTATTGGGTATGCATATCATTGGTCCTGGTGCTTCTGACATTGTTCACCAAGGTATGATTGCACTTGAATTTGTATCTTCTGTTGAAGATTTACAATTGATGACTTTTGGTCACCCAACTTATTCTGAAGTCGTTCATGAAGCAGCGCTTGCTGTTGATGGGCGTGCGATTCACGCGATTCAGCGTAAACGTAAATAACACAAAAAAGAGCGGTTTCGACCGCTCTTTTTACTTTTGATGGTTGTTTTTAATTGAATAATCATCTAAAAATAAAAGAACAAACTTTAATAAATGCCGATAGTTATTGCGATGGAAGTCTAATTATTGGTGTGTCATAACAATGTGAAAAGTAGTAAAAGGTAAAACATGAATCTACATGAGTATCAAGCGAAAACGCTGTTAAAAAAATATGGTATGCCAGTTCAAGAAGGCATTTTAATCACTACGCCCGAAGAAGCATCTGCTGCCTTTGAGCAAATTAGTGGCAAATTCGCTGTGATGAAGGCCCAAGTCCATGCAGGTGGTCGTGGTAAAGCGGGTGGCGTAAAAGTTGTTAAGTCAAAAGAAGAAGCAGCTGAATATGCAAAAAGCCTGTTAGGTACTCGTTTAGTCACGTATCAGACAGATGCCAATGGTCAGCCGGTAAATAGTATCCTTGTTTGTGAAGATGTTTATCCTGTAGAACGTGAATTGTATTTAGGTGCAGTGGTTGACCGTTCTAGTCGTCGTGTGACATTCATGGCGTCTACAGAGGGTGGCGTAGAAATTGAAAAAGTTGCTGAAGAAACACCTGAAAAAATTATTAAAGTTGAAGTAGATCCACTGGTTGGTTTATTGCCATTCCAAGCGCGTGATGTTGGTTTCCAATTGGGTTTAAAAGATAAGCAAATCAGCCAATTTGTAACCATCATGACAGGTGCGTACAAAGCATTTGTTGAAAATGACTTTGCACTATTTGAAATTAACCCACTTTCAGTTCGTGAAAATGGCGAAATCTTATGTGTAGATGCCAAAGTCGGTATCGACTCAAATGCACTTTATCGTTTGCCTGAAATTGCTGCGATGCGTGATAAATCTCAAGAAAATGAGCGTGAGTTAAAAGCATCTGAATTTGACCTTAACTATGTTGCTTTAGAAGGCAATATCGGTTGTATGGTGAATGGTGCTGGTCTTGCGATGGCAACAATGGACATCATCAAATTGTATGGTGGTCAGCCAGCAAACTTCCTTGATGTTGGTGGCGGTGCGACTAAAGATCGCGTCATTGAAGCATTTAAAATTATTCTTTCAGATTCATCTGTACAAGGTGTATTGATCAATATTTTTGGTGGTATCGTACGTTGTGACATGATTGCTGAAGCGATTATTGCAGCGGTTCAAGAAGTAAATGTAACCGTACCTGTGGTTGTTCGTTTAGAAGGGAACAATGCAGAATTAGGTGCTAAATTACTTGATGAATCAGGTCTAAAATTAATTTCTGCGAACGGCTTAGCTGATGCCGCAGAAAAAGTTGTTGCTGCTGTGAAAGCGTAAGGAGTATCAATCATGAGCGTATTAGTTAATAAAGACACAAAAGTATTGGTACAAGGCTTTACAGGTAAAAATGGTACATTCCATTCTGAGCAATCAATTGCATACGGTACAAAAGTAGTTGGTGGCGTAACACCGGGTAAAGGTGGTCAAACTCATATTGGTCTACCTGTTTTCAATACAATGCGTGAAGCAGTAAAAGAAACGGGTGCAAATGCAACATCAATTTATGTACCTGCTCCATTTGTACTGGATTCAATTGTTGAAGCAGTAGATTCTGGTATTGAGTTAATCGTGGTGATCACCGAAGGTGTTCCAACCTTAGACATGTTAAAAGCGAAACGTTACCTTGAAACTTATGGTAATAATGCACGTTTAATCGGTCCAAACTGTCCAGGTATTATCACACCAGGCGAATGTAAAATTGGGATTATGCCAGGGCATATTCATCAACCAGGTAAAATCGGGATCATTTCTCGTTCTGGTACATTGACTTATGAAGCAGTTGCTCAAACGACTAAGCTTGGTTTAGGTCAGTCTACTTGTATTGGTATCGGTGGTGATCCGATTCCAGGTATGAACCAAATTGACTGCTTGAAACTTTTCCAAGAAGATCCACAAACAGAAGCAATCATCATGATTGGTGAAATTGGTGGTAGTGCGGAAGAAGAAGCTGCTGAGTATATTCAATCTAATGTGACTAAACCTGTTGTTGGTTATATTGCGGGTGTAACAGCGCCTAAAGGTAAGCGTATGGGTCACGCAGGAGCGATTATCTCTGGTGGTAAAGGTACTGCTGAAGAGAAGTTTGCTGCATTTGAAAAAGCGGGTATGGCATATACGCGTAGCCCAGCTGAACTTGGTTCAACTATGTTTGATGTCTTAAAAAAGAAAGGCTTAGTTTAATTTAAAGTTTAAATTTTTAAGCTAAAAAATGGGAGCCAATCGGCTCCCATTTTTATTGGTTGTAGAGTATTGGTTGTCGCTTCTTGATGGTTAGCGTTTAATCTTGTGAGCAAGATAGAAAAAAGGGAATTTATATGAGCGTGGTGATCTGTGATTAGCCTTTGACTAAACCACCATCCACAATCAAATTTTGTCCTGTTACAGCGCGAGACCACGGTGATAAAAACATCAGTACGGCATCTGCAAACTGCTCAGGTGTGGTGACTTCTTGTAAGGGCGTAGAAGCAGCGATCAAATCAAACACTTGATCAGGTGTTGCACTGCTGGCATCAGTCTTGCGTAATAGACCACCTGAAAGCATATTTACATTAATGCCATATTGACCTAAATCGTGTGACGTTGTGCGGGTAAAGGCCAAAAGTGCTGCTTTAGCCGCAGTATAATCATGATAGGGAACCACAGGATTCTGCACAAGATTGGTTCCAATATTGATGATTCGACCAAAATGATCTTTTTTCATATCTTCTAGTGCAGCTTGGGTGGTGTTTAAAGCGGCTTTTACTGCACTGTCCAATTGCTGTTGCATACTGTGCCAGCTCAACGTTTCAACTTTTGGACGTAGATCACCATCAAATTTAAATGCCAATAGCGCATTATTAATCACTGAGGTGATTGCATGTCCATAATGCAGTTTTGCTTTTTTAAACATCGTGTTGACTTGATCTGCATCAGTTACATCTGCTTTGTAAATAAAAACCTGTTCGGCATGTTCCTTGGCAAGTTGTTGAGCGGATTCTTCACTATTGAAATAATTCACCACAACTCTTGCGCCTTCACGAATCAAAGCATGGGTAATTGCAAGTCCTAAACCACGTGCGCCACCAGTCACTAAAATAATTTGATCTCGTATTTCCATGTTCAAATCAACTCATTTGATATCAATTTAATTTTAGCACTTTTATTGATCAGACTCTTCGATTGAGAGATGAGTTACAAAGTTTATCAATTGCACTGAATCAAGATGAAAAATATAAAAAATATCTAGAGGAATTTAAGCATCTTAGTGCATTAATTACATATGAATATTCAAATAATTAAACTTTTTAAATCCTATCGATGAAATGATGGCTCAGAATGATAGTGGATTGGTTTAACATATTGATCATATTATCTATAATTAAAATGATACGCATTTGATATTGGATGTGCTTTATCCATTCTGATCTATATGTAGGCTACAATTAGGCTGATCATTTAAATTACTTATAAACAAATAGAGGAGACAACCATCTTGTTTTATGATTGGTATAACTCCGCTAAAAATGATGAATTGATTAGACCAAACATGCGACCTATTTACCTGCTCAATTTAATGGTCATGTATATATTTTTTATAAACTCAAATGTTTATGCTTTTGATGATCTGGCACTTATGCCAGAAGATGCACAAAATCAAGTTGTGGAATATCAAGATGAATTATTGGGACAACCAGATCAATTGCAAGATGAGCAATTATTTAAAATTGAAAATCAAGAAAATAGCCTAAGTGATACTGAAATAATCACTGCGCGAAATGATATTTTTTTTGAACAAGATCAATTGCAAAAAAAGTTAGCAGAACAGCATGAGCATGAATTGGCAGATTATTCAATTTTAACCAATAAATTTTATGAAAATGAGCGTATTCGTGTGTTTAATTATACTGCTTATAATGTACAACAATTAAAGACCTCATTGCTCAATCCTTCAAATGATAATCCTGCGTCAAGTGAGCTTTATCTTTCTTTTGGTTATGGTATTGAATTTAAGATCAATGCTTTAAACAAAGTGGGTTATGAATACATCTCTAGTTTTCCTTATGATCGTGGTCAATTATTGCGTCTGTTTTGGATTAGAACACTGACCTATTAACTATAAATATCTTATCGATCATTTTTATTACCATGAAGAAATCATGTTGGAAATACTACAACTTGAAACATAAGCTTGTTTAGCACTACACATTAAAAGACTAACTTAAACAAAATGAGATGAAGAGGTGAGTCATCATGTTAAACAAAGTTATTGTGTTGGGTGTAGTTGCTATTTCATTAACTGGCTGTATTGTTGCACCATTTGATGATGGTCATCGCGGTGGTCATGGTCGTTATGATCAGCGACATGATTCGGATCATCGCTGGGATCAGCGTCGTGATGGTCGTTATGACCGAGATCGCAATGATCGTGACTGGAATTGGAAAGGGCGTTAATTCTTTATCTTCAATATAAAAATGGGCAATCTATGCCCATTTTTTTTAATTAATTTTTATTTTTGTAGGGTGGCACTGTTGCACTTTACATTGAAAGTTTAAATATATTTGTGTAGGCAATACTATCCTTTTTTGTAGGGGGATGCCACAGGAGAGCAATACCCTAGATTATTTTTTTAAATAAACCTGCTTGTACTACACCAGCTTTGGTTTGTTTCTGTAATTGCCATGTTGAGGGTAAATTCAGTTGATTTAAGCCACGATCTGCTTCTACATAAATCAATGCTTGATCAGATAAGTATTGATCCGCTTTTTGAGCCAATTCATCCCATAAATTTAAACTATAGGGTGGATCTAAAAACATTAAATCAAACTGTTCATTTAAATTAGATAAGGCTTGTTGTGCTGTTTGAATTTTCAGCTGACAGTTGTCAGCTTTAAGCAACTGAATATTGTCTTTTAAAAATTTAGCTTGCGTGGCATTGGGTTCAATCATGATGACATGACGTGCACCACGTGAAAGTGCTTCAAATCCTAAAGCACCTGAACCAGCACAAAGATCTAAGACTTTGGCATTTTGAATATCCCACATCAGCCAGTTAAACAATGTTTCACGAACTCGATCAGGGGTAGGACGTAAACCATCGATATCAGCAAAAGGAAGAACTCGACGTTTCCATTCTCCACCAATAATACGTAATTGGTTTTTCACTTTATTATTCACTGATATCAGCCTCAGGTACAGGTGGAGGAGTGGGTTGAGCTGTAGTCGTATTATGACCTTGAGCTGGTATACGGTTTTGGCTAGCCGTATTGGATTGTGTATTAGGCTTCGGTTTAGGCAAGGCATTTGGATCTGCTGCAAGTGAAACATCACCACTTGGCAGTTCACCCGGTTTGATGCCTGCTGTCATTAAGCCACCACTGACTTGATGGTTAAGCGGTACAATTGGATTCTTTTTGCGAGTCAGCAACCAGTAATCAAACACAGGACGAGCAATCTTGGCGGCAGAACCACCATGCTTACCATTTTCCCAAATCACAGCAATGGCAATTTCAGGGTTTTCAGCAGGTGCAAAGCCAACAAATAAACCGTGGTCTAACTGGCGTGCTGAAAGTGCAGCTTCATTATAGCGTTTGCCTTGGGCAATACTCTTGACCTGTGCTGTACCGGTTTTACCTGCGATTTGGTACATTGGTGTACGGATACCACGACCTGTACCTGTTTGAATAACATCAACCATTGCATCACGCATTTTAATCCAGTCTTCATCTGTACCACTGAAGTTGATTTTTCCTGTCGGGGCATTGAGTACTTCATGCTTTTTCGCCCCTTTGGATTCACGTAATACATGCGGTGTGACATGTGCACCGTGGTTGGCGGTAATTGCTGTTGCCATTGCAAGTTGTAATGGAGTCGCGGTAAACGCACCCTGACCAATACTGACAGAAATGGTTTCACCTTTAAGCCATTTGCTTTTTCGGGTACGCATTTTCCATTCAGGACTTGGATATAGACCTGTACTTTCGCTTGGTAAATCTACTCCGGTTTTTTCACCGAAACCAAATTGGCGCATCCATTCATTCATGCGATCTATACCCATCTGGTAAGACAAGATATAGAAGTAAGTATCACAAGAAACCACAATGGATTTATGTAAGTTGACTGAGCCATGTCCAGTCTTTTTCCAGTCACGGAATTTATGTGAATCACCGGGTAAATGGAAATAGCCAGGATCGGAAATTGCAGTTCCCCAATCCACCGTTTTAAAGTGAATACCGCCTAAGCCTTCCATCGGCTTAATGGTAGAGCCGGGAGGGTAAGTTCCTTGGACCGCACGGTTATAGAGCGGTTGATCTAGGTTGTCACGCAAGGCTGTATAGTCTGCGTGACCAATACCTGTTACAAATAAGTTTGGGTTAAAACTTGGGCTTGACACCAGTGCTAATATTTCACCAGTACGTGGGTCAATTGCGACGATTGCACCACGACGATCTTTAAGCTGTTCTGCTGCAATGGTTTGCAGACCATAATCGAGCGAAAGATATAAGTCATTGCCTCGAGTCGACTCTTTACGGCCTAAATGACGTAAGACATTACCATGTGCATCGGCTTCAATCGATTCATAACCAGGAACACCATGCAGTAAATCTTCATAGGATTTTTCTACACCAATTTTCCCGATCAGGTTCGTTCCAGCATAACTATCTTTATCAATTGCTTTGAGTTCTTTATCGTTAATACGACCCACATAGCCAATAACATGGGCAAATAGCTCACCATGTGGATAATAGCGGGTCATTTGTGTTTCGATATCAACACCCGGGAATTGAAACTTGACTTCACTAAAGCGCGCAATATCTTGTTCTGTTAGGTTTAGCTTTAAGGTGACTCGTTCTGTTTTTTTAGAGGCTTTAATCCGACTGTTAAAACGGTCAATATCTTCTTGATTGAGATTTAAAATTGGAATTAAACGCTTAACCGTATCATCTATATCTTCGACATCGGCTTTGCTGAGGGTTGCAGTAAAAACAGGGTAGTTATCTGCCAGTAAAATCCCATTACGATCATAAATATAGCCACGTGCTGGTGCGATAGGCTGGAGTCGAATACGGTTTTTATCTGATGCTTCACTAAATTCTTGGTGATGGAAAATTTGCAGATAAGCATAACGTGCAACCAGAAGGCACATAAAAAATGAAACAATACCAATCGCAAAAAAGACACGACTACGAAAGATGCGTTTTTCTTGTTGGACATTTTTTAGAGGAAACTGCTGCTTCATACGTCGTCGGCTTTAGTACTTAAAGATGGGTGAATTTAGGGGTCAAACATTTTACCCCAGATTGAGTCTTAAAAATTAAAAAACACAAATAACTCATCAAAATATATTTTAACTCAGTCTCTGCAACAAATTTGTTATGCCTTATACAGGTCCATTGACATTTCACCTGAAAAATACGCATCGTTGTAAACATAGAGGAATTGTCAACAGAGCCTATATGGATTTGACCTTAGCGACATTAAATTTATAGCGTTTTGTATATGAGTGCCAAAATAATTCTGTTAAAGTCGAGCCTTAAGGATAAATAGATTCGACCTAAGTTAAGATTAGGGATAATGGAGAAAATAATGAAAAAAATCTTTCCCTTATTAATGTTAGTAGCTGTCGGAAATTTCGCGCATGCTGATGTTAAAGATTATTTGCCAGATATGAAGGGAATTTTACCAGAGGCAAAGTTTAAGCCTGAAGATGCTTCTAAATGGAATATCGGTGCGGGTGTAACGCAACAGATGGTCCATGCGAATGGTGAATGGGTAAATCCTTATGGAATTGCGTATACTAAATTAGGTGTTTTTTATAATGGCGACCATGAATTTGCTGGTCAAGTCGGCTATAGAATTCCTGTAGTATTAAATGGTAAAGATAAAAATGGATTCTATCTTGGGGTCTATGGCGGAACACTTAAAAGTAAAAAAGTGGACGGAAGTGATGAAGTCCAATATGGTGGTGGTGCCGATTTATCTTATGTTTTATTGAATAAAGAGCGTATAAGTACATTTAGTGTGGGGATGGGTGCAGGTAGTGAACTTCATAATAAAAATGGAGATATGGTCCTGGAAACTCGTCCACAAATACAATTTGCTTATACCTTAAGTGTCGGGTTCTAAAGTTTTTATGATTTTATCCATATCCTTCGACCGCAAATAGAAATAAATACGAGAGTCATGCATGTTGGAATACGTTAATGGTTTGTGGCACGCTTTTACAGCTCGACCTGATCATCTTGCCATTTTAAGTATCATCCCAGTGACAGCCTTTGTAACGTGGGCACACGTTTGGATGGCACTGAAAATGGTATTTTATCCAATCACGTTTTGGGGATTCCATATTGGTCCCTTACCTGTGGGTTGGCAAGGGATTGTGCCACGCAAAGCTGGGCGAATTTCAGGCATCATCACAGACAATACATTATCCAAACTGGGTTCTTTGCGTGAATTTTTAGATGCAATGGACCCTGAAGATATGGCTCGGATTATCGGTGAACAAGTTGGTTTTGAGCTTGAGCATTTGATTGATGAGGTGATGTTAGATCGTAATGCTGTTTTGTGGGAAAACTTACCTTATTCGATTAAACGACGAATTTATGGTCAAGCGCATAAACAATTGCCGGGTGTCTTAAGAGAACTCGTGACCGAACTGACCATGAACGTCGAGTCACTGGTCAACATGCGGGATATGGTCGTGACTCAAATGGAAGGCGATCGCCGTTTGATGGTCCGTATGTTTTTAAAAGTTGGGCAAAAAGAAATTAACTTTATTTGGCATATTAGTGCTGTAATCGGGAGTTTCTTTGGTATTTTCCAAATGTTTGTTTATGTCTTTGTACCACAACATTGGACGGTACCTTTCTTTGCAGCAGTTTGGGGCTTTTTAACCAACTGGATTGCAATCTGGATGGTTTTCAACCCAGTAGAGCCACATTACGTACGCTATCCCCAATTTTTTGAACGGACAAAAGATCGAAAATTTCCATGGATTAAACCTGTTATTCCAAGAATTGGCACTTATAATGTTCAGGGTGCGTTTATGAAACGCCAAGAAGAAGTGTCAGATGTTTTTGCAAGTGTCGTGACTGAAGATTTGATTACGTTAAAATCAATCATGACTGAAATGATGTATGGTCCTAAGAAAGAAAAAACCCGTCGTATTGTAAAGCGTCATATTAACGAAATTATGGAAACTCCATTGGTTCGGACCTCTTTACAATTGTCTTTAGGACTAAAAGAGTATGCAAAACTCAAGACAGACTTGATTGATCGGTCAATTGAAATTACGATGGTGCCTGTTTGCGACCCTGCGTTTAATGCGAGCCGTGCACAGAAAATTTTTCAGATGTTTAAAGAGCGGATTAGAGAGTTAACCCCAAAAGAGTTTCAAAACCTGTTACGTCCTGCATTTCAGGAAGACGAATGGATTTTGATTGTACTCGGTGGTGTGACTGGATTTTTTGCTGGTCTAATACATTTATTTGTGGCTTTCTTATAAATTTGATGCCATTACGATGATAAGTTTTAATTTGTCATGGCAAACGGTATCATACATATTGTTTTAAATGAGGATGTTTTTTTATGCGCATTATATTACTCGGACCACCTGGAGCAGGTAAAGGTACACAAGCTCAGTTGATCTGTAAGCGCTACAATGTCCCACAAATTTCAACCGGTGATATGCTCCGTGCTGCAATTCGTGAAGGTACTGAATTAGGTCTTAAAGCTAAAAGTGTAATGGAATCAGGTGGTTTAGTATCTGATGAGCTTATTATCGGTTTAGTGAAAGAACGTATTGCACAACCTGATTGTGTAAATGGTTGTATTTTCGATGGTTTCCCACGTACGATTCCTCAAGCTGAGGCTTTAGAGAACGAAGGGATTAGCATTGACCATGTGATCGAAATTGAAGTACCAGACGAAGAAATCGTAAAACGTCTTTCTGGTCGTCGTCAGCATCCAGCATCTGGTCGTGTTTATCACACCATTTATAACCCACCGAAAGTGGAAGGTAAAGATGATGAAACTGGCGAAGATCTTGTGCAACGTCCAGATGACGAAGAAGCAACGATTCGTAAGCGTTTAGGCTCTTATCATAATGAAACTGAACAGCTTGTTGGTTTCTATCAAGGACGTGCAGCTTCTGGGGAGAATGCACCGACTTATAATAAATTGAACGGTTTACGTCCAATAGAAGATGTCCAAAAAGATTTATTTGCGATTTTAGATAAATAAGACCGCATTCAAAGCATTTTTTTAAGCTTTGACAATAACAGAGACCTGATTCATATTAGGTCTCTTTTTTTGCAAGAGTGGCGTAGAGAGTGAAGTTTGTATTAATTGCCTTGGTCATTTTGAGTATATTGCTTCTTTTAGGCTTATTGTATATGAGCTTTAAATTGCTACGCAAAGCACAAAGAGAAGAGCTTCAACAACGCCGTGAAATGAAAAAATCAGGCAATTACCAAGTGCATCCACAGGTGGCTGAAGAGTGGAAACGGCTTGAAAAGTTAAAGAAAGATTTGGAAAATAAAAAGTAAAATAATTAGGGAGATTCATGCAGAGGATAAATTAATCCTTATCTATCATCGCGCTTCATTCTTCCAAATTGATGAATTTAACTGATGAATTTGTATAATTGAGATGTGTAAACAATTAATTCTAAGTGTTTTGATTATCCATCTACATGCTAAATTCACAGCATTCATATTATAAGAAGACTGTCCAAATGAAATTGATTGCCATAGCAGCACATCGTAGCGAATATTTAGAGCCTATTCATTTTTCAAAGGGGACTTTGCTGAACATAGGCGAAAAGTATCAAGGCTCGGAGAATTGGGACAATTGGTATTTCTGCACAGTCGACAATGGATTAGAGGGGTGGGTTCCTACTCAAATCATTGAATGGATCAATAAGCATCAAGGCTATGCAATCGCAGATTACACCGCGAAAGAACTCAATGTAGATCATGGCGATCTATTGCTTGGAGAAGAACAACTAAATGGCTGGATTTGGTGTAGCAGATTATCTGATGATCAGTCTGGTTGGGTGCCCTTAGAGGTGTTAAGTCAGATTTGATTGAGAACTATTTTAAGATGCTAGCTGTTTCTTCAGAAAATAACTTCCTTAGAAAAATGACAAAGCATGATCTTAATTAAACGATGATTATGCTTTGCTAAAATCTCTTGTTTATTCGCTACTTTGTTTTGACTTCGCGTGCAGCGCCAAACTCATATTTATCAGGCCAATTACAAACATCTGACACAATACATTCATTGCATTTGGGTTTACGTGCAATACAGCAGTAGCGGCCATGTAAAATTAACCAATGATGCGAGTCTATAATAAATTCTTTTGGAATCACTTTAATTAAACGATGTTCGACCTCAAGCACGTTTTTACCTACTGCCAGTCCAGTGCGATTGCCAAGACGGAAGATATGCGTATCTACAGCCATTGTAGGCTGACCAAAGGCGGTATTCAGTACAACATTGGCAGTCTTACGACCTACGCCGGGTAAGGCTTCTAAATCAGCACGATTGTCTGGAACTTGGCTATTGTGCTTCTCAATCAGAATTTTACAGGCTTTAATCACATTTTCAGCTTTGGCATTATATAAACCGATGGTTTTAATATATTGCTTTAAACCATCTACACCCAATGCATAAATCTGTTCAGGAGTATTGGCGACAGGGAATAACTTATCAGTGGCTTTGTTGACACTTACATCTGTGGCTTGAGCCGATAAGGTAACGGCGATAAGCAACTCAAATGGGTTTGAGTAATTGAGTTCTGTTTTAGGATTTGGGCGTTGCTCACGTAATCGTTCAAAGAAAATCTGAATCTGCTTTTTGGTCATATTCTTTACAGTCATGATGCATCCTCTTGCAAAACAGATAACTGTTGAATCAATTCATTTAATTGATGTTGCTTATTTTCATCTGCTCGAACACTTAATTGTTTCTCTAGTTTTTTAATTTGAGTCCGTAGCTTAGCCAATTCAATGGTGGTTTTCGCATCTGTAACAATTGGATTTTTTATTGTGGGTTGGTTGATTTCAATGGTAGGTAAAGCCTGACTTTGCTGTGTTATTTGTGCAAAGAGTTCAGTGTCAATTTCTGCACGAACCACAGGACCTTTACGATGGATGCGTTGCTTTTCTTCACGTTGAATATGTGCATAGTAACGACCACGTAAGTCATTTTGTTCTAAGAGACGTTGTTCGTCATTTGGAATTGGCTGAATGTCTTCAACTAAATCAATGCAATCTACTGGACAGGGAGCAATGCATAGTTCACAGCCAGTGCATAGATCTGTAAGTACGGTATGCATCAGTTTACCAGAACCAATAATGGCATCTACAGGGCAAGCACTGATGCATTTGGTACAACCAATACATTCATCTTCACGAATAATGGCTTTCATGCGTTGTGGACGGCCATCGCTTTGAATTGGCCAGACACTTGGTTCAGCAATGAGTTTATTACGATTGAGTATATCAGCAAGCGCATCTGCAACAGGTTGCCCACCTGGCACACATTTATTGGCTTCTTCGCCTTTTTCTACAATAGATTTTGCATAAGGTAGACACCCATCACGGTGACCACAGAGTCCACATTGTGTTTGTGGCAAAATGGCATCTATTTGCTGAATGAAGGAAAGCGATGAATTCATGTGAATAAAACTTTAAAGAAAAATGAACAAATGCTTGGTAAAAGCGAAGAATATTTTGCAATTTTAGCATGTTTTGTAGTGAAAATCTTTGCTCTAATTTGGCGCTAAAAATGCGCTAATTTAGATCAAAATATCGAATATTTTTTGGTTAAAAACGCCAACAAATTGACATTTTATTTGGGGTTGATTAGAAATTATCATATTGAATTTAAATATTATTTGAAAAAACATTTGAAAAAAGGTTGTGGATTATATACAAAAGGGATTAAATACTTTGCGCCAAAATTTATCATTTTATTAAAAGGGTTGACCTTTTTTGTATCATTTTCTGCTGAGGAATGAGCGTTGAAATATAATAGCCTGAATGACTTTTTAAATTACGTTAAAGCACGTGATCCAAATCAACCAGAGTTTTTACAAGCTGTGGAAGAAGTTATGACCAGTTTGTGGCCATTTATTGAGAAAAACCCAGAATATGCTGAGCACGGTTTGCTTGAACGTCTTGTTGAGCCAGAACGAGCGATTCAATTCCGTGTTTCATGGGTAGATGACAAGGGTCAAACTCAAGTTAACCGTGCTTTTCGTGTTCAATATAATTCTGCTATTGGTCCATTTAAAGGCGGCATGCGGTTTCATCCATCTGTAAATCTTTCTATTTTAAAATTTTTAGGTTTTGAGCAAACGTTTAAAAATGCCTTGACCACACTGCCTATGGGCGGTGGTAAAGGTGGTTCTGATTTCGATCCGAAAGGCAAGTCAGACGGCGAGATCATGCGTTTTTGCCAAGCATTAATCATCGAACTTTACCGTCATCTTGGTTCTAATACAGATATTCCAGCAGGGGATATTGGTGTGGGGGGCCGTGAAGTGGGTTACATGGCGGGTATGATGAAAAAGCTCAGTAATGACACTTCATGTGTATTTACGGGTAAAGGTTCATCATTCGGTGGTTCTTTGGCTCGCCCAGAAGCAACAGGTTTTGGTACAGTTTATTTTGCTGAAGAAATGCTAAAAACTCGTGGTGAAAGCTTCAAAGATAAAATTGTGGTGATTTCAGGTTCGGGCAATGTGGCGCAGTTTGCTGCAGAAAAAGCCATGTACTTAGGTGCGAAAGTGGTTTCATTGTCTGACTCAAACGGTACAGTACATGTAAAAAATGGCTTTACTAATGAGCTTCTTGCTGAAGTGATGGAACTTAAAAACGTAAAACGTGGACGTATTTCTGAGTTTGCTTCAAAACACGGTTTTGAATATTTAGAAGGTCAACGCCCTTGGTCAATTCAGTGTGATATTGCATTGCCATGCGCAACTCAAAATGAATTAAATGAAGAAGATGCAGATGTACTGCTTGCCAATGGTGTAATCTGTGTTGCTGAAGGTGCCAATATGCCTTCAACACTAGAAGCTGTAGAAAAATTTGTAGAAGCAAAAATCCTTTATGCACCAGGTAAAGCATCAAATGCAGGTGGTGTTGCCACTTCTGGTCTTGAAATGTCACAAAATTCGATTCGTTTGGGGTGGACATTTGAAGAAGTGGATGAGCGCCTACATGCAATTATGAAAGAAATTCATCGTAACTGTGTGAAATACGGTACTCAAGCTGATGGCACAGTGAACTATGTAAATGGTGCAAATATTGCTGGTTTTGTTAAAGTTGCCGATGCAATGTTAGCGCAAGGTGTGTTCTAATTTTAGTTTGATTTTGAACTTAAAACCGATGCTTTTGCATCGGTTTTTTTATCTGAGTAATTTGAAAAACAGCGACAAGCTTATTTGCTCGGAATGGTTTCAACAATTGAGTCGAGTTCATATTGGTATTGAGACTGATCAGCTGCAGGATTGGCAATTTCTGTGCGTTTGACCTTAATAATTTGAGTAGACTTTGAATTATGGGTAAAGCCGTCAATAGAGTCATAAAAATAACTCGCTTCTTTCTCAGTATAATTCTTTTGACCAGTTTCGCTTAATGTTAATTCACGGACTAAAAGACAGGTTTGTGGTGCAACACCAGTACAAGGTCGAGTTTCAGGACTGACCTCTAAAAAAATAATTTGTGGTTGAGTTGCTGTATTTGAAACTTGGGTCTCTATAGATGCAGGCGTTGGAACTTTTTGAGTTGTGGATTCTTGGCTACATGCCATGACGAGCAACGGTAAGAGTAGTGCAATGCTTAATTTGTGATTCATGATTTTACCTTTATCGATCTTGCTGTATTAAAAAATGAGCTTTGCTGCAATCACTATGGATTGTTAAGTTTCTATTATTGAATGTATATATTCACTGCTTTTTTTAATTATTATGCAGTGTTGAATGTTCTGCATCGATTAAAATTGAGGCGCAAACCTTAAGATAGAAATATTTTGATTATCTGGCTGAAAAAACATAAAACTGATTTAAATCTAGGTGTTTATAAATAGTTAAACAAAGAAAAGCTGAAGTTCAACTTCAGCTTTTCTATACAATTATTTTACAGTTTCACGTTCGATAATCATGTCTTGTACATAAGCGTATTTAGACTGATCAGCAGCAGGGTTTTTAATCTCATAACGTTTTACACGAACCACTTGGCGCTCAGCAGGGCTATGAGTAAAGCCTTCGATTTGGTCATAGAAATATGTCCAATCTTTATCTACTTGGGTTTTTACACCATTGTCAGCATATTTGATTTCGCGTACTTGTAAACACTGCATTTTTCTTACACCAGCAGAACATTCTTTAGTTTCTGGGCTGATTTCTAAGAAAATTGTTTCACCTTGGCTTTGGTATTTAGTTTCAGGTGTCATTTTACCTGTAAATACAACTTTACCACCTGTCGCGTTTACCAAAGTAAGCGTTGGGCTTTCAGTGTTTGCTGTATCGAGTACAAATGCTGTTTTATTTGATTGGAACAATGCCGCAGCAAAACTTTCTTGTTTCATTAATTCAGGAGAACACATCATATTGGTTGATGCGATATTGCCAGTAACCAATAAACCGTTTTCAACTTTTGCACTGGTCATTAGTCGGTTACAGCCAGTCGCAACACTTAGACGTTGGTCTGCAAAATTAAGTACGATAGGTTGTTTGGTATCTGCTGGTTGATAAGACCATTGATAAGCATTTAATGTTTGCTCTGCATTACCTTGTTGTTGTAATACTTTCACAGCGGTATCACCCAATTTTTGAATATCGCCAGATTGGCAAGCCGCTAGGGCTAAAGGAAGTACAGCTAATGCTAAATATTTGAATTTCATATTCTATTCACGTTTTAAAAAACTATGCATAGGATAAACCATGAAACACTAAAAGATATGGATACAATTTATTAATTCGGTTTCAATATGTATCCATATAACTAAAAGTTAAACAATAATTAACAAATTGTTATCATTTCTGCTGAATTGTGATCAATCAGCTTATTTAGTCAAAACGATAAATATCCATACCTAGCGCACCCATTGAAAAACTACTGTGCACAATACTAAAGCGATGGCCTGTACCCATGGCGAAAAAAAGAGGCGCAAAGTGCTCAAGTGTTGGGTGATTTTTCTGTAGATAAGGAATGCTATCCCATTCCAATACAGCATCATAATTACTATGGTTGAGTTTGCTCACCACATAATTTCTAAATGTAGATGCCCATTCAGGAACGTTCTCATCTTTGCCGTTCCATGACAATTCTCTTAAATTGTGAGTGATACTGCCTGAACCAATCAATAAAATTTGTTTTTCACGGAGTGGGGCAAGTGCTTGACCAATTTGGTAGATTTGATCAGCATGCATATTCATCGGTAAAGAAATTTCAATGACTGGAATATCCGCCTCAGGATACATATGTAATAAAGGCATCCATACACCATGATCACGAGGTCGAGTACTATTTGCATGTGCAGGGAGGTGAGCTTCAGCCAAGAGATGTAGAATTTCTTCCGCCAATTCAGGATTTCCTGGTGCGGGATAGCGAATCTCATACAGCGCTTGAGGAAAACCACGAAAGTCATGCCATGTTTCAGGGCGTACACCTGTATTGACTTCTAAAGCCTCACTTTCCCAGTGGGCGGACATCACCATGATGGCTTGTGGTTTTGGCAAATTTAGACCAAGACGATGTAGTGCAGGACCGACTTGTTCAGGATCTAGCGCAAGCATGGGAGAGCCATGTGAAATGAATAAACCTGGGAGTGTTTGTAAGTTCATATCTTTGTGCCTAAATGATCATTAAATACAGCGTGAATTGCCCATTCTAGCTAAAATGCATGCTCTCAATAAGCCTTTTATTTCAACAGACTGTTTCAACAATGCAACTTTTGCCCAATTATATGACTAGCCAGCACGATGATACGGATGATTATGGTTAATACTCATCGCACGATAAAGTTGTTCAATCAGCATAACCCGAACCAATGGATGGGGCAGAGTTAGTTTTGACAGTGACCAGTGCCAAGCAGCAGCTTTTCGCACAGCTTCAGAATGCCCATCTGGTCCGCCAATGGCCAGTGCAACATCATAACCTTCAAGCATCCAACCTTTCATGGTTTCAGCCAGCTTTTCAGTACTAAATTCACGTCCGCCTACTTCAAGTGCAATCAATACTTCATTGTGTTTCAGTTGGCTGAGAATACTATCACCCTCAATTTGGCGATATTTTAAAATATCTGCTTCTGAATCATTTTTGCCACGCTTTGCCATCGGAAGTTCAATAATTTGCGTCTGTACAAAAGGTTGGATTCTTTTGAAGTAATCCTCAAAACCAGTTAATACCCAAGCAGGCATTTTTTGACCAATGGTCAGAATACGGATTTTCATATTAACAATTTCTAACGTGGTAATTGCATCATTATAGCGCGATATTGGTTATTCTCAGGCGTACAACAAGAACTGAATGTCTAATTGCTGTTTTTTTAAATTATAGCCATACCAACACGCTTTTTAATTGGATTTATACATGCAAATAGCTTATCCAAATTTTTTAAATTTAAACTATCTTTTCATTATATTGATCAGTTGTGGGCTTTCAACAGGGAGTGTCGCTGCAGAACAACGCTATGATCAGCAAGCTGAACCTGATCGTTTAAACAGTTATTTACAACAAGTGATTCACCCACAAGCGTTTCGAAATTATCAAAATATTCAAGAGCTCGATCGAGTTGCGGCATTCATTAAACAACAACTTGAACAGTTTGCGATTCCTTGTGAATACCAGCCTTATCAAGTCAAAGGCAAAACCTATCGAAATGTAATCTGTCACTTACAAATGGGTCATGCCAAAAAAGTGATTGTTGGTGCACATTATGATGTTTATGGGAATTTCAAAGGTGCTGATGATAATGCTTCTGGTGTGGTGGGGCTGATTGAGATTGCGCGAATTTTAGCAGCCAATAAGGCCAGTCTTAAACAGAATGTTGATTTTGTCTTTTATACATTGGAAGAACCTCCGTATTTCCGTACTGAACATATGGGGAGTTATATCCATGCACAATCCATTTTAAAACAAAAAGATCAAATTCAAGCGGTGTATATTTTGGAAATGATTGGATATTTTGACCATAAAAATGTTCAGGATTATCCATCGGGATTAGCTTTGTTTTATCCCAAACATGGAAATTTTATTGGCGCAGTGAGTAATTTCACTTCACGTGGTTTGGGCGAAAAATATTGTGATGCCATGAAAGCGTTAAAACGCCTTGATTGTCAAAGATTGATAGCGCCATCATTTGTACAAGGCGTGGATTTCTCAGATCATTTGAATTATTGGCGCTTCGATATCCCTGCTATTATGATCACAGATACGGCTTTTTTTAGAAATAAGCATTATCATACCCAAGAGGATACTGTTGAAAAACTCAATTTAAATAAGATGGCGGAAGTCATCAATGGTGTGGTGTATACAGTTTTACAAGACTGATATTTTTCAATCTGGTTATATCATTTGCTATTTTGATCAAAGGAGAGCTTATGCAATACGGTGCAATGCAATTGCTCTCGATGTGGATTAAGGATCGGAAAATACAGAATCAATCGGTACATACCTTAGATGCTTATTTTCGAGATGTATCCAACTTTATTGATTTTTGCTATGACAAGCAGATCGAGTTAAAACAAGTCGAAGCTGCTGATTTAAGAGAGTATGTAGCTTATCGTGTCGAAAAAGATCAGCTTTCGACCAGTAGTTTACAACGGCATTTAACTTCAATTCGTCAGTTTATGAAGTGGGCCAAACAAGGTGGTTATTTAGAAATCAATGCAGCGGATGATTTTCAGATAAAGCGGCAAGCTCGACCATTACCAGGGATGATTGATATTGAAACAGTCAATCAAATTATGGATCAGCCCGAACCTGAAAAGCCAATAGAAAAGCAGTTGTGGTTACGAGATAAGGCTATTTTGGAATTGCTCTATTCGAGTGGCTTACGATTGGCAGAAGTGCAAAGTTTAACCATACGAGATATTGATTTTACCCGTCATTTATTGCGTATCACGGGTAAGGGGAATAAAACTCGAATTGTACCTTTCGGCTCTAAAGCGAGAGAGAGTCTGATTGAATGGTTAAAAATCTATCGAATCTGGCAGGGGGAGTTTAGCCCTGAATCTTTGGTATTTATTACTCAACGCGGCACAAGTATTAGCCCACGTCAGATTGAAAATCGAGTCAAATACCAAGCACTACGTGCAGGGGTAAATGTTGATTTACACCCACATTTATTGCGTCACTGCTTTGCCAGCCATATGTTATCCAATAGTGGAGATCTGCGTGCAGTGCAAGAAATGCTAGGACATAGCAATTTAACCACAACACAGATTTATACCCACGTCGATTTTGATCATCTGGCACAAGTCTATGATCAAGCGCATCCAAGAGCTGCTGCATCAAAAATAAAAAATTAATTTTGAATATAAGGCTTTATTAAGCGTTGATCTTTGTATTTTGTAGCGAATAGACCTGTTGAGAAGTACTGTTGTTTTTTTAATAAAATGCACAGTGCTTAAACACATTTAGCACAGAAAAAAGTCGAATAGATAATTGTTTTTAAAAATGCTCTCATGTATATCTAGGTTTGGTATTTATTCAATACATTTCTATTGATTCAATTTTGCAAAAAAATTAGGTCTTTCAATGATCCCTGAACTTGAACAAAAATATAAGCAACTGACTGACGCTCAAAAAGAAATTTTTAAGGGCTATGGCTTACGTCAAATTAAACATTTTGTAGAATTCAGCCTCCCCAAAATTGAGGCAACCTTACCGCAAGAAGGAAAAGTATTGGGTATCAATGCTGAGGGTAAAGTTCAAGCTGTAAATACCGCAACCAATCAGACCTATTTATGGATATCAGACCAACAATGGCAAGCGGCACAAACAGTGTCTAATCATATTGATTTAAAAGAAGACTTTATTGAGATTTGGCAAGTGCTGGAGCTCAAAAATCAAGATTTGATTGATTTAAGCCATATTCATCGTGATTTTTTAGCAAGCATGGCGAAATAATGCAAAACTAAAATTGAAAATCTTGTTTTTGAATTCGATAGAGCTTCTCTTCATGTAGTGGATGGTGCTCATCAAAATCAGGATGCAGAAAGTCATGAGAAAAGCTCATTCCAATTTTTTTCATGACATTTTGCGAAGCAAGATTATGTTTAGATGTAAATGCAACAATCTCTTGAAAATTCAGTTCTTCAAATGCAAATCTTAAACAAGCTTGAGCTGCCTCAGTTGCATAGCCTTTATTCCAAAATTTTGGATCAAGCCGCCAGCCAATTTCTATACATGGTGAAAATTCAAATTTTGAGGGTTGTTGATGTAGTCCCACACACCCAATAAACTCTTGGTTTTCAATCAATTCAACGGCCCAAAGTCCCCAGCCTTTGATTTCGATTAAATATTTAATCTGATTTGCCAGTTCGTCACTTTGCTCACGATTTAAAATTTTGGGGAAAAATTGCATCACTTCAGGGTTTGCTGTGATTTTTGCAAATGCATCGTAATCAGAAGCTTGCCATTGTCGAAGTAAAAGACGATCTGTACATAATTCATAAATCATTTTTATTAAACATCCTGATCAAAGCACTGCTTAGATAGAAAAGAGCGATAATTGTTAACGCATTGCCTCAGTCATATTTGGTTCGATATGCAGATCTTTGTTTTACGATATAAAATTTTGCATCGCCCAAGATAACCCGCATATTGACCAGCGTTACAGCTTTGGATTTTGTATACGATAAAGTACATGTTCAGCCAAAGCATGGTTTTTGTCTAAAGCGGGATGCATAAAGTTTTCAACATAATCCATACCAAGTCGTTGCATCACTTTTTCCGAAGCTTGATTCAGTATAGATGTGAAAGAAACAACTTGTTCTAAAGCTAATTTTTCAAATGCAAATGCCAAACATTGCTGAGCTGCTTCTGTTGCATAGCCCTGATGCCAATATTGTTGTGCAAATCGCCAACCAATTTCAACACAAGGAGAGAAAGCATATCTTTCCGCTTGATTGGCTAGACCCACAAAACCGATAAATTGCTGATTTTCTTTTAACTCAACCACCCAAAATCCCCAACCATATTTGGTAATTGAGTCTTGAAATCGATGTGCCAAAAGGTCACTTTCATTTTTTGACAAGGTCGCTGGAAAATACCGCATAACGTCTGGATCAGCATTTAAATCTGCAAAAGCTTCAAAATCAGGAGCTTGCCATTGTCTAAGCATAAGTCTAGGCGTTTCTAATTGAACGGGGGGATTAAATGTTTTCATATTCACCAAATACGTATTTTTGAATTACAGATCTTCAAGAGGTAGCTGAAAGCTTTGTTTAATAATTTGACTTGGGACATCCGTTTTTACACTGGTAATACCATTCTTTTTGGTCAAATGTGTCGACTGAAATTTACGATAGCTTTCTAAATCAGGGACCACCACTTTTAACATCGCATCACATTCACCCAGAATAATATAACACTCCATGACCTGAGGCAGTTCTTTCATTGCTTCAATAAAGGTATCAATGGTTTCAGCATCTTGCCCTAACAACCAGATTCTTGAGAATAGCATCAATTGAAAGCCAATTTTTTGTGGATCCACCACTGTTGTATAGTTTTGGATAACTTTGGCTTCTTCTAAGAGTCGAACTCGTCTTAGGCATGATGAAGGCGAGAGCCCAATCTCACGAGCCAGATCATTATTTTGGATTCGACCATTGGCTTGTAAAGCACGAATGATATTTTTATCAATACGGTCTAGCTTGATTAGAATAGTCTTAGATGAAATTTTCATAAATTAGAATTTAATTTGAAAAATAATCATCATTATAGAATATTTGAAATCCTATTTTAAGCATTTTAAAAGATACTGTTTTCTTCTCGCAGTCAAACTTCATAAAGGGAAAAGAGATGTCTGTATTTGTACTTTTTGCCTTAACGGTACTTCCGTTAATTTTCACACCAGGACCAGATATGTTATTTATCCTGTCACAAGTGATAGGTAAAGATGCGAAAGCAGGCATGATGGCGACAATCGGTATTTGTTCTGGCTATCTGGTTCATTCGATTTTGGTTGCGCTTGGCATTGCCGCAATTATTGTTTCATTCCCAGTATTGTTTGAGACGATTCGATATTTGGGGATCGCCTATTTATTGTATTTAGCATTTCATTTGATTAAATCAGTATTTAGCCAAAAGACATTACGTATTGAGCAGAAAGCAGTTTCAAATCCTATTCGCAAAGGCTTTGTTACGGCATTGTTGAATCCAAAAGGCATGTTGATCTATTTTGCGATTTTGCCACAATTCATCGATAAATCAGGTAACATCGTGTTTCAAGGCTTAGCCTTGTCAGCAATTTTTATTGCTTTGATATTCTTGGTGTATTGTGGTTTGAGCCTTTTGATTGCTCAATTGACCAAAGAGCAGCACATCAATGAACGTAAGCAAAAATGGATTGATGGTGGTTCAGGAGCTTTGTTGACCATTGCAGCCGCATGGTTATTGGCAAATTAATCCAAGCAGAAACAAACGGGTGATTCTGAAAAGAAGCCCGTTTTTGCATATTTAGTATTTTGTTACAAGTTTAATGCCAAAAAGTTCACAAATTTAATCAATAAACATACTTAGAAAAATTGCTGAATCTGTCTAAAATGACAGAGTGTAGCAGTATCGATGAAAGACTAGTGTCATCCCTTTGATTGATTGATAATTTATCTTAATTCTTTTGATTATTTATACAGAATCAATACAAATAATGTTATTTATCAATATATAAATATTGTCGAAATAGTAGCCTTACGTGTCTAAGTTAAATTATTTAGAAAAAATGTGAACTGTACGTTCAAGCTTTTTTATGACTTTTTACAGTAGTTTTGCGAATTGTGACTTGACCGAAATGCCAATCACATTGCAAGATAGGACACCTAAATAATTTTAAATGAAGCGTTATTATAACTCTTCTTAACATTTACTTTTGCTAAAACAGCCGAGGATTACATGAAGGCTCTTGTTGCTGTAAAACGTGTGGTTGATGCCAACGTTAAAGTTCGCGTTAAACCGGACAATAGTGGGGTAGACCTTACTAACGTTAAAATGTCAATTAACCCATTCGATGAAATCGCAGTTGAAGAAGCGGTTCGCTTAAAAGAAAAAGGAACAGTTTCAGAAATCGTTGTTGTTTCTATTGGACCAAAAGAAGCGCAAGAACAAATTCGTTCTGCTATGGCGCTTGGTGCAGACCGCGGTATTTTAGTTGAGGCTGATGACAGTCAACTTGGCGCTTTAGAAGTTGCTAAAATCCTAAAAGCTGTTGTTGAACAAGAACAACCGCAACTTGTGCTTTTAGGTAAGCAAGCAATTGATGACGACTCTAACCAAGTTGGTCAGATGTTGGGTGCTTTACTTGGCGCTGGTCAAGGTACATTTGCTTCTGTAGTAACAGTAAATGGCGATAAAGTTCAAGTAACTCGTGAAGTTGATGGTGGTTTACAAACTGTTGAGTTAAATACTCCAGCGATCATCACTACTGACTTACGTTTGAATGAGCCACGTTATGCTGCGCTTCCAAACATTATGAAAGCACGTAAAAAGCCACTTGATACGAAAACTCCTGCAGATTTCGGAGTTACAGCAACTTCTAAACTTAAAACAGTTAAAGTTGAACCACCTGCAGAGCGTAAAGCTGGTGTACAAGTGAAGTCTGTAGACGAGCTTGTTGAAAAACTTAAAAATGAAGCGAAAGTGATCTAATACAGAAGGATAAAATCATGAGTATTTTAGTTATCGCTGAGCACGACAATAAGACACTTAACGGTGCAACTTTAAACGTTGTTGCTGCGGCTCAAAAAATCGGTGGTGATATCACTGTATTGGTTGCAGGTTCTGGTGCTCAAGCAGTTGCAGATGCTGCTGCGAAAGTTGCTGGTGTAAGCAAAGTTTTGCTTGCTGATGATGCGGCTTATGCAAACCAATTGGCTGAAAATGTAGCGAAACTTGTTGCTGAATTAGGTAAAGGTTATTCACATATCCTTGCTGCTTCAACAACAACAGGTAAGAACATCTTGCCACGCGCTGCTGCACTTTTAGACTCAAGCATGATTACTGACATCATTGCTGTTGAAGATCCTAAAACTTTCAAACGTCCAATTTATGCAGGTAATGCCATTGCTACAGTTCAATCTGACGAAGCAATTGTTCTTGCAACTGTACGTGGTACAGCTTTTGATCCTGTTGCTGCTGAAGGCGGTTCTGCTGCAGTTGAATCAGCGGCTTCTACAGGTGATGCAGGTATTTCTAAGTTCATTTCTGAAGAAATTGTGAAATCAGAACGTCCTGAATTAACTGCTGCGCGTATCGTTGTATCGGGTGGTCGTGGTGTTGGTTCTGGTGAGAACTATCATAAAGTACTTGATCCTCTTGCTGACAAGCTTAGTGCTGCTCAAGGTGCTTCACGTGCTGCGGTTGATGCTGGCTTCGTTCCTAACGATATGCAAGTTGGTCAAACTGGTAAAATCGTTGCGCCTGATCTCTACATCGCTGTAGGTATTTCTGGTGCGATCCAGCATTTGGCAGGTATGAAAGATTCTAAAGTGATTGTTGCAATCAACAAAGATGAAGAAGCACCAATCAATGCTGTAGCTGACTACTGGTTAGTTGGTGATTTGAATACTGTTGTTCCAGAGTTAGTTTCTAAACTTTAATTCTCGAATTAAGTTTCAAAAAAACGCGCTTAGGATTTCCTAAGTGCGTTTTTTTATTTTAGAAATTTATTGAATAAATAGATGGATGGTGTGCACGGATAAATAAAGTCGTGATGGTGGGTTATTCTCTATTCGAATAAAGAAACTCTGAGTAGCTTCTCTCATCAGTCCTTTTTATAGTCTAAATCAACTTAAAAGTTCCTTTATTGTCATTTTTTCTCATAGGGATAAGGAACCTTGCAAAATTCATATGATTCGCGCTACACGATCTTTTTTTGATTTATAAAAGTGGTTTTAAACATAAGCTGTCATAAAATAAAAATAGTGATCAAAAATGCTATTTTCATTTTTTCTGATCTTAATTTTTATGTTTAAGATGCTGTATCTTGAGTGATTATTTTATCAATAAGTAATTGATGTAACGAGATCAATGCTTTGGCGAAAAGAACAAGAGAGAAACAGTGGATAAATACCTTGAAGTCCAATTTTAAACCCGATAAGATCAAAGCATAAACACAATTAAATTTTCCATCGTATACTGGCGACATACAGAAAATTCCAGTGTAAATCAGCTGTTACAGGCATAACATTGTATTTAATCCTGTAGTGTCTCTTGACCATTCTTTTAATTCTATACTTGTTGGCGCGTTAGACTGGCTGATTCTGTCGTTTTAAATCCTTGCGTTTTTCCATTATTGCTCAATTCCTTATCATCTCACCTAGAATAGCTATAAATATGAAGTGTCCTAAATGTTACGCTGAGAATATCAATGAAGCCATGAAATGTGGTGTTTGTGGTACTCGTTTAAAACAGGTTAAACAGACCAACAATTTAACAGGCAATAGCAATGTTGAATTTTCTGTACGTCGTGAAAATAAGCAAGAGCAGTCAAATCCCACGCATAATATAAAACCTCGTCAGACTCCGCCGAACAATGAAACCGAGAGCAATCAGCATGCTTCTGTAGGTGATAAGGCGAGTGCGTTACTTGAATCGTGGCAGCAGAGAGTCGCAAATACTCAAAGAGAGTCGCAAAATCAGCCTAAAAAGAAAAATTTTAAAATTGTCTGGATACTTTTAGCTGTATTTATGTTTGGTCCCGCAGTGCTTGGGGTTATTTCAAGTGTAGTTATTCCTATCGTAATGTCTGTTATTGGGTCATCCAATCAAGATGAGGCCGCTACAACAGATGAAGCACTACCCGCAAGCGAAGAGGTGGTGTCTAATGAATACCAAGCACGTTATTTTGATATGCAAGCTTATCAAGCACGCTTAGCACAGTATTATGATGCCAAGCATCGTTTTGCGACGAGCCTAAAAGATATTGAAAAGTTTGAACAGACCCAGTTTAGTGATTTTATTTTTGATCAAATTGAAATTACACAGCAAGGGATTTTAGTGGGTAAATTCACTGATGCACCTGCAAGTCGAATATATATGGTTCCACAGCTTGAAAATAATCAAATTCGTGATTGGCAGTGTTATCGCGTAGCAATCAGTGATGATTTGCTGCAACACTGTGAATTGCTTCAGTCAGATCCATATAAATTATAGAAATTTACAACACTCTATATTTGGAAGTGTTTAGATTTTTTTGATCAGTGGGGTGGACTTAGTATCACTTTCTCATATTTTTTGCCATATCGGATTTTATATGGCAATTTTCATGTTTGAGTTGTTTTAATCGATCCGAAATAAAACTGTTTGATGTGATTTATTTTTACTGATAAACATCGCAAAAATAGTGAATGAAGCACACCATTGAGTATGATTGGATAGATAAAAATAGGTCAGGTTTTGAGATAAAAATACTCAATCATTTATAAATTTAGCGATGCTTAATTGAGCGCCCAATCAGGCGATTTTTTATTGTCAATAAATCGTTAAAATTGTTTAAAAATACTACAAAAAATCATGATTATAGTGTGGTCGGATAGGCACAAAATCGCTTGGTTTTATGCTATACTGTGCGACTGAATTTTAGATTTTGGCTCAACGCTTTTTGAGCTAAATTTTGACTAGCTAGATTATATAAATGAGCAGTTGCTGCTTGCACTGTTTGTAATAAGGAGTATGCATGAGCGTATCGGAAATTAGACCGATTGCCATTGAGGATGAACTAAAAAGCTCATATCTCGATTATGCCATGAGTGTTATTGTATCTCGTGCATTACCAGACGTGAGAGATGGTTTAAAACCTGTTCATCGTCGTGTGCTGTTCGCTATGCACGAGTTAGGCAACGACTATAACAAAGCCTATAAAAAATCTGCACGTGTTGTTGGTGACGTAATCGGTAAATATCACCCACATGGTGATTCAGCTGTTTATGAAACAATTGTTCGTATGGCTCAAGATTTTAGTCTACGTTATCAATTGGTTGATGGTCAGGGTAACTTTGGTTCTGTCGATGGTGACAGCGCAGCAGCAATGCGTTATACCGAAGTCCGTATGCGTAAGCTCACCCATGAAATGTTGGCTGACTTAGAAAAAGATACAGTCGAGTGGGAAGATAACTACGATGGCTCTGAGCGTATTCCTCAGGTTATGCCAACACGTATTCCTAACTTATTGATCAATGGTGTGACAGGTATTGCTGTCGGTATGGCGACCAACATGGCGCCACACAACATGACAGAAGTAGTTAATGCATGTTTGGCTTATGCAAATAATCCGAACATCTCAATTGAAGGATTGATGGAATATATTTCTGGTCCAGATTTCCCTACAGGCGGCATTATCTATGGTAAATCAGGAATTGTAGATGCTTACCGTACAGGTAAAGGTCGTTTGCATATTCGTGGTAAATACCATTTTGAAGAAGACCAAAAAACTGGTCGTACGACGATTGTTTTCACTGAAATTCCTTATCAGGTCAATAAAGCAAGAACCATTGAACGTATTGCTGAATTGGTCAAAGAGAAAAAACTTGAAGGTATTTCAGAACTTCGAGACGAATCTGATAAAGATGGGATGCGTATTGCAATTGACTTAAAGCGTGGTGAAAACGCTGAAGTTATTGTCAATAACTTATTTTTAAATACTCAACTTGAAAATTCATTCAGTATCAACATGGTTTGCCTAGACAATGGTCAACCTAAGCTGATGAATTTAAAAGACATCATTGCGGCATTTATTCGTCACCGTCAAGAAGTAGTGACACGCCGTACCATGTTTGAATTACGTAAAGCGCGTGAGCGTGGTCATATCTTAGAAGGTTTGACTGTTGCTTTAGCCAATATTGATGAAATCATCGAAACCATTAAGACTTCTGCGAATCCAGCTGAAGCACGTGAGCGTTTACTTGCTGGCGAATGGGCGGGTGGAAATGTTGTTGCATTGCTAGAAAAAGCGGGTGCAATTTCAGTTCGTCCAGATGAGATTGAAGGTGAAGATCCAAGTCGTCCATTTGGTTTGGATGGTCAGCTTTATCGTTTATCTCCAGCTCAGGTTGGTGCAATTTTAGAATTACGTTTACATCGTTTAACCGGTCTTGAACAAGATAAGTTACAAGCTGAATATTCTGAAATTTTAGCTCAAATTGCTGAACTTACAGCAATTTTAAATGACTTCAATCTTTTGATGAATGTGATTCGTGAAGAGCTTGCATTGGTTCTTCAGCAATATGGCGATGCACGTAAAACGGACATTGTTGAATCACGTATTGATTTCTCTCGTGAAGATTTGATTCCAGAAGAGCAAGTTGTTTTAACTGTTTCAAAAACAGGTTATGCAAAAACACAACCATTGTCTGATTATGCTGCGCAGCGCCGTGGTGGACGTGGTAAATCTGCAACATCGATGAAAGAAGACGATTATATTCAACATTTAATCGTGACATCGAACCATGCAACTGTTCTGTGCTTTACCAATGTAGGTAAAGTTTATCGCTTAAGAGTATTTGAAGTACCTCAAGCGTCACGTGGTGCAAAAGGCCGCCCAATGGTGAACTTATTACCACTGGATGCAGAAGAGACCATTACAGCGATTCTTCCTGTAATTGATGCTCCGAAGAAATTTACTGAGCGTTTAACTGAGTTTAGAACTTTTGTCCGTGCCAACGTTGCTCAACTGCGTGAAAACACAATTATCGACTCACATTACGAAGCACTAAAAGCTGCGTTTGCAGAGCTTGGTGAAAATCCAGATGACTTATCAGATGCTTTACGTAAGCAACTCAAAGAAATTGGTATTGAGCTTTCTGCTTCTGATCTTGATGATGAATTAATTGCTGAATTTGCTGAACGTGTAGAAAGTGTGCGTAAAAACTTCTATGTATTTATGGCAACAGCATCAGGTACAGTAAAACGTGTTGAATTAGAGCAGTTTGGTAATGTTCGTTCAAATGGTTTACGTGCGATTGAGTTGAAAGAAGAAGATACTTTAATTGGTGTTGCAATTACTGATGGTGAACAGCAAATCATGTTGTTCTCAAATGAAGGTAAAGCAATCCGTTTCTCTGAAACTGATGCTCGTGTGATGGGTCGTACTGCGAAAGGTGTTCGTGGTATGCGTGTGGCATTGGCTGCAGCACAAACAGAAGAAGATGTTGAAGTTGATGTAGATTCAGATGATGAAGATACTGCGGATTCAAATACTAATGTGGTGAGTCGAATCGTTTCGTTAGTTGTTGTACCAGAAACTGGCGAAGTATTATGTGCTTCTGCAAATGGTTATGGTAAACGTACACCAGTAGATGACTTCCCAACCAAAAAACGTGGTGGTAAAGGTGTTATTGCCATTAAAACATCTGAACGTAATGGTGAGTTAGTGGGCGCCGTTGCCATCGATGAATCTAAAGAATTGATGTTGATTTCTGATGGTGGAACACTGGTTCGTACCCGTGCTTCTGAAGTAGCGCGAACTGGTCGTAATGCCCAAGGTGTCCGTTTGATCCGTTTAGGTAATGAAGAAGTCTTGGTCGGTGTGGTTGCAGTTGAAGCTGTCGAAGCTGATGATGAGATTATCGATCAGTTAGACGCGATCGAAGGCGAGACTGCTTTAGAATCAGAGAATTTAATTGATTCTGAAAAATTAGTTGATGATGAAACTGTTATGGATGAAGGTGAAACTGAGTCTGATAATACTGAATCTGACGAGTAATTTTTAGAGAAATAAGAAGAGCGCTTAGGCGCTCTTTTTTTGTATTCTGATCAAGCTTATAAAATCTACAGTTCTGTTTAAATCTTATCAATTAAGCTAACTAAAACAGTTTTTTTCTAACGAAAACCAAATAAAAAATAAGTAAAAGTAAATATGAACAAAGCTATAATCGAGTTTTTGAATATAAAATAATATGCTTAAACTGATCTACTATGTTCCAGAATCACACCTTGAAGCAACCAAACTTGCAATTTTTCAAGCAGGAGCGGGTGGTATTGGCGATTGTGAACATTGCGCTTGGCAAGTGTTAGGAACAGGGCAATTTAAACCGTTAAGCGGTGCAAAGCCTTTTATTGGTGAGTTAGATCATTTAGAGCAATTGCCTGAATGGCGAGTGGAAACCATCGTTCCTGAACACAAGGCCAAACAAGTGGCAATCGCTTTAAAAGCAAGTCATCCTTATGAAGAACCTGCTTTTGAGTTTATTCAAATGATTGATATTGAATAATAGTTTAAAAATCTCAACCCTCTTTTGAACAGAGAGGAGGAATTTATAAGCTAAAATTAAACTTTTTGAATAAACAAATCACGATCAAAACGGTATTGTGGGAAGAATACGCCATCTTCAGCACGTTCACCGGCACTAATCACCATGACTGGAAATTCTTTATCACCTAGATTAAGGATCTTGCGAACTAAGGGTTCATCAAAACCTTCCATCATGCAACTGTCAAAACCGTAAGCACGTAAAGCCAATACCAAGTTTTCACAAGCCAAGGCTGTTGTTTTACTGGCCCAAAGCTTTGCATCAGCTGGGTTAAATGCTGTGACAGGAAGTTGTTTATCTAAAGTGCGTGCAACTTTAAAAGCTACCTTTTTAAAGTTGCCTAAAGCATTCAGATAACCTGTTTTATAGTTATATGCGATAAATTTATAATATTGTTTTACCGCTCTTGGCGCTTCAGGCATGGGGAAATGGGTTAAATTGTTTTTTGCCATTTCATCAATACGGTCAATACGTGCCACACATACAATCAGTTCTGCAGCTGTTTTTGCTGATAATTGGCTTAAACAAGCTCTGACTAATTGTTTCTTTTTCGCTTGAGACTGAACCACATAGAACGTCCAAGGCTGTAGATTTGATGAGTTTGGTGCCAATAAAGCCAAATCTAAACAAGCATCTAAAACATCGGCAGGAATTTGCTTTTCAGTGTATTTACGGACTGAGCGACGACTTTCTATGACTTTACGGAAATTTTCAATATCGATATCTTGTGGAGCGGGTTCGTAATAGCGCTTCTTGGTCGTTGTATCTTGTGACATGATCTTTACCCATAATTAAATGAACAGTTTTATTGGATTCAAAATGAGCAAAGCCACTGAATATTAGTCATGCAGTGGCTTTGATCAGATTACTCAATTAATTAAATTGAGAGAAGTTTGGCTTACGCTTTTGCATAAATGCAGCAACGGCTTCAGCCATTTCAGGTGATTTAACGCGTTGCATAAAGATCACCGCTTCATCATCCACGCATTGAATAATCTCTTCAAGATTATGCTTCATTAACGCTTTGGTTTGTTTGATTGAAGCCAATGGAAGTGCTGCAAGGGTTTGTGCTTGATGCAAAGCGTGACCATATACATCGTCTTCAATACTATTGATTAAGCCAGCATTGAGTGCTTTTTCACTGTTAAATTTTTGTGCAGTTAACAGCAATTCAGCCGCTTTATGATATCCCGCTTGTTGAATTAAGAGTTTGCTTGAAGCACCCTCTGGAGAAAGTCCCAAGCTAACAAATGGAATTTGGAATAGGGCAGTATTGTCTGCATAAACGAGGTCAGCATGTAAAAGTACTGTTACTCCGATCCCAATCGCCACACCACGGACTGCACAGATCAATGGTTTAGATAAACGTGCAGCAGATTTTAATAATACAAATGGAGGGCCATCACCTTCTTTACCTTCAAGTGGTTGTTGAATGAAAGCCATAAAGTCTTTCATATCATTACCCGCACTAAAGTCAGCATCTGCACCACGTAAGATCACCACACGAACATCACGATCTTGATCAGCTTCATCTAAGGCTTTTGCAATCCATAGATACAATTCACCATACAGTGCATTTTTTGCTTCTGGTCGATTAATTGCTAAAGTCAGTACACCATTCTCTAAATTTGCGTTTAAATGTTGATGTGGCTGTTGAATACAACTAAGTGTCATCGTACTATCCTTGCTTTAAAATTTAATTGGATTTTATGCCCTCATTATGTCGCATATTTGAAATTCTGTTGCAACTGATGAGTTCATAAAAAATTACTTTTATGACTTATAAATTTGATTATCTTGTTTATATTGGACGCTTTCAGCCCTTTCATCTCGCGCATATGCAAACCATTAAAATTGCATTACAACAGAGCCAATATGTAATTTTGGCCTTGGGTTCTGCGCAAAATGAACGGAATACTAAAAATCCTTTTCTGGCATCAGAACGGGAACAAATGATTTTGTCTAATTTTTCTGAAGCGGATCAAAAACGAATCAAATTTGTACATGTTATTGATGTTTATAATGATACTAAATGGGTAGAGCTGGTTAAGTCCTTGGTCAATGCTACAGTTTTAGAGACAGATAAGATTGGTTTAATTGGTCATTTTAAAGATGATTCATCTTATTACTTAAAACTATTTCCAGAATGGCAAATGGTTGAACTGGATAGTTTAGTCGGTTCTATCTCTGCGACCCCGTTACGTGAAGCGTATTATCGTGGTGAAATTTATCAGGTCGAATTTCCTTTGGGCACAGCTGAGTTTTTAGAGAAGTTTCAGAAAACTGAAATTTACCAACAATTAAAGTACAAATACCAAACGCAAGACAAATCAAATCTTTAATGTTTTTTGTGTGCATTGCAATACACTGAACAGAAATATATAGAATATGAATGGAGTATTGCATGCAGTTTAAATCAGTCGCTATAAACGCGGCTTTATTGGGTAGCTTCGTTATTTCGATTTCAAGTTATGCCGCGTCTTGGACATTGACACCCAATAGTGATGTTGGATTTCATATCGACTCATTGGGTATGAACATCGTCAAAGGGCAATTTAAGCGTGTTAATTCTGCCCTTAATTTTGATACGAGCGCTCCGCAAAATGCATCTACTGAATTTGTGATGGATGTAAATAGCCTAAGTATTAATAAATCTTCCTTGAAAAATATGATTATGGGTGAAGACTTATTCTATGCTGCTAAATATCCTTCCGCTTCTTTTAAAAGTACCGCATTTAAACCGCTTGCTAATAATAAGTATCTAATTTCAGGTAATTTAACCTTGCGGAATGTGACTAAGCCTGTAACTTTTAATGCGACAATTAAACCCAATCTAAATAATCCAAAATTACTGGATTTTAGCTCTACTACAGTCATAAAGCGTAGTGATTTTGGAATGAAAAAAGCTGTGGGTGGCGTTGGAGAAAAAGTGAATATCCAAGTGTCTGGGCAGTGGAAAGCACAATAGAAAACAGCCGAGATAGAAAGGGGCAGGGTGCGTTATTTTTTTAATCTCATCGTTATTTCGAGCCTGTTTTTTGAGTCTAATATTTTAGATGTTCAATTAAAAAATCAATGAATAAGCGGATGTGTCGTTGTTCATATTTATTCTTAGGATAAAGCAGGGAAAATTGCCGTTGAGTACCTGAATATTGTTGTAGGACTTCGACCAGCTTTCCTTGTTTTAAATCATTTTCAATAATAAAACGGCAGGTTTGCAATAGACCACCACCATGTTGAGCTAAGGTAATGGTGGCTAAAATATCTTCACTGCAATTCAAGTGTCCTTGCGTTTGAATCTCTATAACTTCATTTTCAATGAGCATAGACCAAGGCACTTCTTTTCCTGTGCTGGGTAAGATAAATTGAATACATTGATGATGTTGTAAATCGGCAATCTCAGTAGGTGTGCCATGTTTCTTTAAGTATTCAGGAGAGGCGACAATCAGTAAGTCGGCTTTTTCTAAACAACGAGCAATTAAATTGGATTCAGGCACATTACGCCCCCGAATAGCAAGATCAAAACCTTCGGTAATGAAATCTACATTTTTATTGGTGAGCTGTATATCCAAGTTAATTTCAGGGTAAAGCTGCTGGAATTTAGGTAACAGAGGTAGAACTCTAAAGTGACCGAAAGGTGTTGGTAAACTCATCCTGATTATTCCAGAAGGTTGAGCTGATTTATTTTTTAATCTTAATTCGACTTCAGCAATTTGTTTGAGGGCCTGCTGACACTCTAAAAAATATTCCTCACCCGCTTGGGTTAAACGAACATTGCGTGTTGTTCGATTAAACAGTTGAATCCCTAAGCGACCTTCTAAACGAGCAATGGATCGGCTTACCGCTGCGGGTGTTAAACCAGCTTGATAGGCAGCCTTGGAAAAACTTCGTTGTTCTGCAACGAGACAAAATATTTCAACACTACTCAACATTGTTCGTTTGAATGTTGTGTTCATTATATACACCATGTAATAACTGAATTGATATTATGAGTATTTATTGTTCATGATGTTAAGAATAGCATGAAGTTAAAGCAACTTAAGGAATAAGCAGATGCAACTTTTTTACACAGCGGGTGCATGTTCACTTGCGCCTCATATCGTATTACAAGAAATTAACCAAGATTTTAATTTAGTGAAAGTTTCTTTTAAAAATCATCAGACAGAACAAGGTCAGGATTTTTTGAAAATTAACCCGAAAGGTCAAGTGCCATTTTTAATCAGTGATGATGGCTTGCATTTAAGTGAGGGTGCGATCATTAGCCAGTATTTGGCTGAGGTTGCTAAACGTAGTGATTTATTACCTACATTTGGTGATTTAAAGCGCTATAAAGTATTGGAGTGGATGAACTACATTAGTTCGGAATTACATAAATCGTATGCACCATTTTTTCAAAAAGGGTTTGATGATACGAGTAAAAATATTTTTAAAGAGAAATTATTAAAACAATATACATGGGTCGACGAGCAAATTCATGATTCAGAAAATCTGTTGGGGCAAGGATTTACCATTGCAGAGATTTACTTATTTGTTGTGACTCGTTGGGCAACATTGATCAATTTAGACTTAAGTCATTTGAAATCTTTACAGGCTTTTATGGCGCAAATGCAACAACATCCATCTGTACAAAAAGCCATGCAAGCTGAAGGTCTTCTCTAGGAAAAAATCCAATGCCGTATGTTTTATAAATACTGAGTAAAACTACGGCAGCTCTAAGTTTGAAGTATGTGATTGAAGCAAAGTATTTCTATGATGTTTTAACACTACTTTATAGCGAAAATCGTGGCTGGGTTATTCTAAAAGTTTTTCGCTATACGTATTAAGATAAGATACTTTAATTTAGGATGGTCGTAGCTCTATAAAGCTTAATCCAGAATAGATTGAGTATTACTAATTAAATCCAATGTGAGTTTTTCCAGTTGCTTAGATTGTTGTTTCCAATGATGCCAATATAGATGTAAATCGGTTCTTGCTTTGGGCATGATTTCAAGCAATTGTCCTGTTGCTAATTCTTTTTGAATTTGCATTTTAGGTACCATGCCATAACCCAAATCGAGCAAAATCGCATCTACAAAAGATATTGCAGAAGGAATAAAGTGGCATGGATAGCTGCTTGGCATCAAACCAAAAACGTGTTGTAAAACTTCGGCATGTTCATGGTCTTTATCATTAAAAATAACAGCTGGGATATGCCGTAACGTTTCACGTTGAATACCATGCTGAAAGTAAGTGTGAATAAAATTCGGTGTAGCAACCATCCTATAGCTCATTGTACCTAAATGAATCGCCTCACAGCCTTTCATAGGTTTTGATTCGGTCGAGATACAGGCATTGACCAATCCCGCTTCAAGAAGGTGGTGGGTTTGGGTTTGATCATCAATTTTTAAGTCTATAACAATTTTTTCTGTAAGTAAGGTGTGTTGAATTGTGGGTAATAGCCACGTCACTAATGAATCGGCATTAGTGGCGATATTTAATTTAAAAAATTGTGATTGTGAACTTTGTCCTTGAAGATTCTGAATTAAATTTTGTTCCATCAAGCGATGATGTTGCAGGAAAAGTAACACTTCCTGACCTGCTTGAGTAACTTTACATGGTCTTTCTCGAATGATCAGCACTTGCCCTAGTTGTTTTTCCAAAGTTTGTAAACGTAGCGTTACCGCTGATGCTGTGATATTCAAACGAATCGCAGCTTGTTCAAAGCTACCTGTTTCGGCAACTGCTAGAAATGCTTCACTATGCTTACTTTGTAACATGCTGATCCTCAAAAAATTGGGCGTTTTTTATATAAAGATATAAGTTATTTAAAAAAACCCACATCAAGAATAACTAAGAAAAACTTAGCTAAGATGATATTTATTTAGAAATACTCATTTAAAGAGATAAGTTTGGATAATAGCACAGTCCATTCAAAACTTTAAAAGTGTAGTTTTAAAATGTTGCAAAGTTATATGCAGGGGTTGGCTGTTGGGTTTAGCTTGATTATTGCAATTGGCGCTCAAAATGCTTTTGTACTCAAACAAGGTTTAAAAAAGCAACATGTATTTTGGGTTTGCGTGGTCTGTGCCGCATCTGACTCGATTTTAATTTTATTGGGTGTACTGGGATTTTCTAAAGTCATTCAAACGCATCCAGAGTTTGTTGATTGGGCAAAATATTTTGGAGCAACGTTTTTATTGATCTATGGGGCGCAACATTTTCTACAAGCTTTTAGAACATCGACAGGTTTAAAACCGAGTGAAAAAAATGAATCCAAGCTGATGAAAATGCTTCTGATTTGTTTAGCTTTAACTTGGCTTAATCCACATGTTTATTTGGATACAGTGGTTTTAATTGGTTCTATATCGACAAAGTTTGAATCTACCGCACTTTATTTTGCGATTGGTGCAGTAACAGCATCGTGGTTATTCTTCTTTAGCTTAGGTTTTGGTGCACGCTTTTTACTCCCGGTTTTTCAAAATCAACGCGCATGGCAAATATTAGATTTTATTATTGCATTGGTTATGTGGGGAATTGCAATCTCTTTGCTGCTTTGATTGGTATTGTTGGATCTAGTCAGAGTAATGATCTTTTTATGAGGAAAGAGGGAACAATCTATATCGGGCTTGAGGATGTTCTCAATAAGAAGATTTAAAGTCCCTGACTCGTTTAAAGTCATGTTAACTTTAGAGCGAGTAGGGACTTTTGCAGTTAAGCTTTTTGTAGTGCTTTTAAGTCTTCTAAAACTTGTTCAGCATGTCCAGCCGCTTTAACTTTACGATACTCTTTAACCAGTTTGCCTTGATGATAAATAAATGTTGAGCGCTCAATCCCCATCACTTGTTTACCATACATATTTTTTTCTTTAATCACATCAAAGTGTTTACATAATACTTCTTCTTTGTCACTGATCAGATTAATGGTCAATGCTTGCTTCTCCGTAAAGTTTTGATGTGCTTTTACAGAGTCACGAGATACACCAATGATGGTGGTATTTAAAGCATCAAATTGATCTTTTATACAAGAGAAACCAACCGCTTGAGTGGTACAGCCAGGTGTAGAATCTTTTGGATAAAAATATAAAACTAACCAATCTGTAGAGAGCTCAGTGAGGTTGATTTCACCCGTCGTCGTTGGGAATTTCTGATTCGGAAGTTGTATTTGTTCAGTCATTGTTTGTCCTTAAATGCTGTTGTGTTTAAGTTCAAGTGCTAAAAAGGCATAATTTTCATGATAGAGAATATCACCTTTATTCAGTAAAAGCGGCTTTTTAAAAATTGGACCATCGATCAGCGTGGTATGAAATTCACCAGCTTCACCACATGGATCAATCCCACGTTCGATTAATTCATCCACAAAATCAGCTGTTAAAACTCTACCCAAATCTTCAACCCGCATACCGAGGTTTAAATTAATCGTCACAATGATGCTGACAAAACCCAGTTGAATAAATTCACCCACAATGTCGAGCCGAGGTTTTTGCCATAATGGCATACATAACTGCAATTGGCTTTGTTCACAGACAGATTGGTTCCATTGCGCATGTCCAATCAGATCAATATCACCAGTAACAAGTGCTTCTGCACCCAGTTGTTTGGTTTGATTGAGGAGATTTACAAATTGATGTTCATAGTCATTCCACGTGGCTGATGCTTTAAGTATAGGTAAACCAATCAGCTCGGCTTGGGCATCAATGATATCAAGCGGCATGGCATGAGAACGAGATCTTTGTCCATGTTCTTCTAGCATGACAATGAGAGCTACGGCTTGCCCACTTTGCAAAGCGTGATATAAAGCTAGGCTACTATCTTTCCCGCCACTATACGAAGCAACAAATTTTTGTTGCTGTATCACAGTATTCCATTGGTCCTGCATATGGTTTTGTATCATCCAATTGTAAAAAGAGCCTGCATGGGCAGGCTCTTTGCAACAAGAAGAAATTATTTCTTCGCTTGTGCTGCTTTCATTGCTTCTTCAGTTAAGGTTTTTAATTTACCTGTTAACTGAGGACCAAAACATGTTTGAAGGTCTTGGTTATTTTTTTGAACGAAAGCAAGTGTTGCTGGGCTTTTCTTTTGGTTAATGGCACTTTGAATTTGCCATTTTTGATCGTTGGTTAACTTACCATCAGATTCAACAGCACAGCTACAGTATTTACTTACTTCAGCAGAAGTTAATTTACCACCTTTAGCTGTTTCCGTTTTACACACGCCAATAAGTGCAGATTTAACATTTGCACTCTTATAGGCTTGTTGAACTGCATTTGATTCAGCAGCAAAAGCCGTAGATCCCATTAAAGCCGAAGCTGAAAATAAAGCAGAAAGAATAAGACTTGATTTTAAATTTTTCATAAACAGTACCTTGTTATTGCGGTATATAACGTGTTGGGTCTGCAATACCTGCATCCTTAAAACCTTCTTTACGAAGTCGGCAGCTATCACATTTGCCACAAGCACGTCCTTGGTCATCTGCTTGATAGCATGAAACCGTTTGACTATAGTCTACGCCATGTTCGATGCCTAAGCGTATTATATTCGCTTTGGATAAATGTAACAGAGGTGTTTCAAATTTAAGAGGTTTTCCTTCTACACCGACTTTCGTTGCAAGACGAGCCATGTTGGCAAAGGCCTCGATAAACTCTGGGCGGCAGTCAGGATATCCTGAATAATCAACAGCATTGATACCAATCACGATCGCTTGAGCATCAAAAACTTCTGCGGCTGCAAGTGCATAAGACAAGAAAATGGTGTTACGTGCTGGAACATAAGTTACAGGAATACCATCTGTTTCATGATCAGGAACATCAATGTTAAGGTCTGTAAGCGCTGAACCGCCTAAATTACCTAAATCGATATTAATCACACGATGTTCTACACCTGCACGTTGCGTTAAAGCGCGGGCTGCATCGAGTTCAGTGGTAGAGCGTTGACCATACATAAAACTTAGGGCAATACAGTCATAGTTTGCTTGAGCCCAAGCCAAACACGTCGTTGAGTCTAAGCCACCAGATAATAAGACTACGGCACGAGGGCGCATATCCAACTCTCCAAATATTAATAATTGACGATAAATTTAACGACCAGTTTCATCGTTCCAAAGCAATTTATGTAATTGCAACTGGAAGCGAACAGGGAGGTGGTCTTCTAAAATCCATTGTGCTAAATCGCGTGCAAGCTGAGGCAAACGTGCCGCACCTTTTTCCACTGCAAAAGCAGGAGAAAACCATACTGTGCTGACTTTTTGCGCTAAAGCGTATTGTTCAACTTGCTGTTTAGACCACTCATAGTCTTCACGATTACAAATCACAAATTTGATTTGATCATGTTGAGTTAAATGATCGAGGTTGCTGAGTAAATTTCGTGCAACCTCACCCGAAGTTGGGGTTTTTAAATCTAAAACTTTTGAAACACGTGGGTCGACTTTAGAGACATCTAAAGCGCCGCTGGTTTCTAAAGAAATTTCACAACCTAAATCTGCTAAACGTTGCATTAAGGGTAAGGCATTGGGCTGAGCGAGCGGTTCGCCACCTGTGACACAGATATAAGGCGTTTTATAATCTAATGTTGTTTGAATTATTTGGTCAAGCGATTGGCGTTCGCCACCTTCAAAAGAATAGGTGGTATCGCAATAGGTACAGCGTAATGGGCAACCTGTTAAACGAATAAAAACAGTCGGTAAACCCGCAGTGTTGGCTTCACCTTGCAATGAATAAAAAATCTCCGTGATACGCAGCCCCGCAGACGGATCAGAAACAGGAATAGTCGAAGAACGAAGAGAATTCATGAAATTTACCACAGATTACAAAATGAAAAATCTCTACGATCACGATTGACCGTAGAGATGAGAAGCGATTGCTACGCTAGATAACTAAAATTCCACGAGGGAATATAAATTAGTCTTCGCGAAGCAATTCGTTCAAGCTTGTTTTAGCACGCGTTTTAGCATCAACTTTCTTGACAATAATTGCAGCATATAAACTATATGTACCACATTTAGACGGTAGGCTGCCTGAAACAACGACAGATCCAGCTGGTACACGACCATAATGGATTTCACCTGTCTCACGGTCAAAAATCTTAGTCGATTGACCAATGAATACGCCCATTGAAATGACTGAGCCTTCTTCAACAATCACACCTTCAACGATTTCAGAACGTGCGCCAATGAAGCAGTTATCTTCAATGATTGTTGGGTTTGCTTGAAGTGGTTCAAGCACACCACCAATACCTACACCACCTGAAAGGTGAACATTTTTACCGATTTGCGCACATGAACCTACAGTCGCCCATGTATCAACCATTGTGCCTTCATCTACATAAGCACCAATGTTTACATAAGAAGGCATCAATACAACATTTTTCGCTTGGAAAGAACCTTTACGCGCAACAGCAGGTGGTACAACACGTACACCAGCAGCTTTAAATTGTTCTTCAGTCCAACCGGTAAATTTAGTCTCTACTTTGTCATAGAAACGAAGATCACATGATTCAATTGGCTTGTTATCGTTTAATTTAAAAGACAATAAAACAGCTTTTTTCAACCATTGGTGAACAATCCATTCACCGTCAATTTTTTCAGCTACACGAAGTGTACCGTTATCTAAGCCAGCAATGGCTTCTTCAACAGCTTGACGTACTTCAGCAGGACAATCTACTGCTGTAAAGTTGGCACGGTTTTCAAACGCTTGTTCAATGATCGTTGAAAGCTGAGACATGATCTTCCTTCCCAAAAAATTTTAAAAGATTCTACACCAAATTCGACTCAGATTAGATATAAAATCTAGTTTCAATCGAAAAAACTAATCTTATAATTTAAAATAAAACAACCAAATAAGTGAATTGTTAAGTTTTTATTTATTTTATTCCTTTTAAAAACAACAATTAATATCCAATTGTATCAAAAAATAACAAAAAGTAATCAATTTCTCTATTAATTGTGAAGAACGAATCACATATGATCGTTTCGAGTCCAACACATTAATGATTAAAGAACAAACTCTATTTTTTGAGGAGACATAAATGAAAGTGTTAAAATTATTGGCTGTTACAGCTGCATTATCTGCTTCTGGTTTAGCAATGGCTGATGGGTCTGTTGTTGACCAAGGTTATGCATTTGAAGCAAACCAATTAATCCCTACAGGCGCTCGTCTTGAAGTGGGTACAACTGGTTACGGTGGTGCTTTACTTTGGACTGCTAACCCTTATGTTGGTTTAGCATTGGGTTATAACGGTGGTGATATTTCTTGGTCTGATGATTTAAAAATCAATGGATCTAAGTATGACTTAGACATGGACAACAAATTAGCGTATTTAAATGCTGAGATTCGTCCTTGGGGTGCAAGCCAAAATGTTTGGGCACAAGGTCTATATGTTGCTACTGGTGTAGGCTACGTAGATAATGAATATGGTTTAGAGCGTCGTATTTCTCAGGGTCGTAATTTCTCTGTGAATAATACTGACTTTAATGCTACATCAGATGTTCAGATAAAAGGTAAGCAAAAATACGATAACCAATTTGCACCATATGTAGGTTTTGGTTTTGCTCCAAAAATCAACAAGAACTTCGGTGTATTTGGTGAAGTAGGTGCATACTATACTGGTAATCCTACTGTTTCACTGCAACAAGTGAGTGGTACAGACCAAGTCAACGGTAATGGCGATCGATTAAGTGATGCTATCCGTGGTGAAGAAAATAAAATTTCAAATGATGACAAATATAAATGGTTACCAGTTGGTAAAGTGGGCGTAAGCTACCACTGGTAATTTATTGTTGATCATGTAATAAAAAACGAGCTCCGGCTCGTTTTTTATTTTGAACTTGGTATTTTTGATAGCTGAATTTTTAGATGAATCAAAAGCGATAGCCCACTCGAATTCCATGTGCAAAAGCATCATTATGGCCCACTTCAGATAACGTTGAGTTTTGGACAATTGAAGTATTGGCGTCTAAGTTGCTAACTTTTGCTTTATTGAATTTAAAATATTTAACCCCATAAGAAATAAAGCTCTGGGGATTGATGTTATATAAAGCACCCAAGCCTAAAGCATAAAAACCGTCTGAAGGATTGAGTGTTCCAGCGGGATTAGCATTGCCTGAGTCCCATGAAATATCTGTAGTGGCAACCCATTGCTGTGAAAATACATGCGCAAGCCCAAGCTTTGCAGACCATTGATCCTTGTTGTAATCAATCAGATTAAAAGGTTTGATCAGTTCAGGGTATTGTTCAGCAGCAATCTTAACCACTGCACCAAATTGTCTTGGTTGAATTTCAAAATCTTTCCAATTGACCCACCTCAAATTGCCATAAAGAATATTCGATGGTGTTAAACCTGTCTGAAGATCCAGATTGACGGATTGAGGCGTGGTGATTTGTGTTTTAGCAAAAGGAATAATACTTAAAGCTTGCGCTGAAACATCCTCAGTGATTGCAGATTGATGATTGATCTTGGAACGATAGGTAATCGCAGTTTTTACTGCATACTCTGGAATTTGATAGCTTAAACCTGCGAGCCAACCATGACCTGAACTTTGTTTTAGCTGTGCATGATAGCCACTCATCGCTGAATAGTTTGCTCCAAAGACTTTGAGTTCACCCTCGAACTGTTGATAAATGCCACCAGCATATATATTCCAATTCGCACTAGGTTGATAACCCAATAGCATCGAAAGATTTTGACTTTTAAAATTAAATTGACCCGACTCTAAAAGTTGCTTTCCAGCAAAGCTCTGTGGGCGATATTCATAACTAAGATCAACACCATAAGGCTGATCATAAATCAGTCCAAATGAAAGTTGTGGAGCAATTTGCAGTTTTGCAGCAGCATTGACAAAGTGGTAATTGTTGACAAGGTTGCCTGTTGAAAAATCTTCAACGCCGAGTTGTTTGAATTGCTCATGTTGAGGGAGTTGCCCTGAAACATTTGCATAGAGCTCTGCATAAGACAATTCTACATAATGATTTGGTTCTAAAAAAGCAAGGATAGACTGGTCAGATTTCTCCATACCCGCGGCATGGCTAAAAAGAGGAACAAAACTTCCAAGGGTTAAGCCCCAAGCAATAGAATTCATTCATTCCCCCCGAAATAAATTGATCAGTGATAAAGATAAGACTAAATTTTATACTAAAAAGCCATGCTTATAATAAAATATTAAATAAAATCAAATAGATTAATTATTCTTAAGAGTTTGTGTTTAATTTTTAAATGATAAAAAAGAGAGCCGTAGCTCTCTATCTTTGATCATCATGACTATTTGATGGTTTATTTATTGGCGATTTATTCCTTGATGACTTCATTTCTTTCTTAATCATTTATCTCAAAGTTTAATCATCAGGATAGGCGATTTTTTTCAATGCTTTGATATCGGCTTCTGGAGAGCAGAGTGAAATAAACTCATAGCCATAGCCACGAAGTAAGTGGCCTTTACGAACTGCAATCCATGTTGTATTTAAACCAAAAATATCAGTATCGATTTGTTTTAGTCGTTTATCGCGTTCTGTGTCATAAGCAACATCATTGACAATACCGACACCCATTCCCAGTTCAACATAAGTTTTGATCACATCGGCATCCAGTGCTGACATGACGATATCTACATCTAAATTGGCATCTTCAAACGCTTTATCAATTTTAGAACGTCCTGTAAAACCGCCGTGATAGGTGATAATTGGAAATTCAGCCAATTTTTCCAAGGTAATCTCTTTAGGATTCAGCTTAGTCAGTGGGTGATCTTGTGGCGTAATGATACTGTGTTTCCAGTTATAGAAAGATACACTGCCCAAATTATCTTCAGTGGTCAGTGATTCAGTTGCAATACCGATATCAGCCAAACCAAGCAATAACATTTCAGAGATTTCAACAGGACTGGCTTGTTGCAAAATCAAATGAACTTTGGGAAATGCTTTTTTAAATAAATTGACAATCGGTGGTAACACATAACGTGCTTGTGTATGTGTTGTTGCGATTGTAAGCGTACCTTCATCAACTTTATTAAAATCATCGGCAAGACGTTTAATATTGTCAGCATCAATAAGCATGCGTTCAACAATACTCAACAGCGCTTGACCAGGTTCTGTCAAACCTAATAACCGTTTGCCTTTACGAACAAACAGCTGTACACCCAATTCATCTTCTAAATCTTTAATATGCTTACTGACACCAGATTGCGAAGTATAAAGTGCAGCAGATGCTTCGGTTAAGTTATAATTTTGACGAACTGTTTCTCGGATAATTCGTAATTGTTGAAAGTTCATGATGTTCGATACCTCAAATGTGGATGAATAGGGTAATATTCATCCTGTCGTCGATTACGCGACTTGATTTTCAAATAGGTGAAGTGTAGATGCACTTACCCAAACTGTTTGATTTGGTCGATATTGATGTAATTTTGCTTCATCAGGATTTAAAGCAATTTCAATCAGTTGTCCTTGACGATCTTGTAACTCTGCCATGACTTTACCCGCAATCCACAACTCACGTAAGAAGGTTGCTTGAATTGTATTTTCAGTCGGTTGCGTGTGAATTTTCAATTCATTTGGGCGAGCAAAGGCAATCACTTTACCATTTGCGGTTTGTGTCGCCGTAGGCAGTTGGATGCGATCTTCACCAATTTGAATGATGCCTTGATGGTTTTCACCTTCAAAACGGTTTGCTTGACCTAAAAAGTCAAATACAAACGGGGTTGCAGGCTTTTCATAAACTTCACGCGGTGAACCAATCTGTTCAATATCACCTTTGTTCATCACCACGATTTGATCAGCAACTTCTAAGGCTTCTTCTTGGTCATGGGTTACAAAGATTGACGTGATATGTAATTCATCATGTAAAGTCCGTAACCAACGGCGTAATTCTTTACGTACTTTGGCATCCAATGCACCAAACGGTTCATCTAAGAGCAATACACGTGGTTCAACAGCTAAGGCACGTGCCAATGCAATACGTTGGCGTTGACCACCAGATAATTGTGCTGGATAACGATCTGCCAAGAAACCAAGTTGTACCAAATCCAATAAACGGGTAACACGTTTTTTGATTTCAGTTTCATTTGGTCGAGTCGCCTTTGGACGAACACGTAAACCAAATGCAACATTGTCATAAACAGTCATATGACGGAACAGTGCGTAATGCTGAAATACAAAACCAACTTGACGTTCACGTACGTGAATATTGGTTGCATCTGTTCCTTCAAGGATAACTTGTCCTCTATCAGTTGATTCTAAACCAGCAATAATGCGCAGTAATGTGGTTTTACCACAGCCAGAAGGACCAAGCAGGGCAACCAATTGACCTTCTGGAAAATCTAGCGATATGTTTTTAAGTGCATGGAATGCACCGAAGTTTTTTTCAATATTTTTAACTTGAATACTCATGTGCAATTCCTTAAGAAACAGTTGATTCTTTACTTTCGCGATCTTGTTTTTCTTGGCGATATTCAACCCATGTTTTTAAAATTAGGGTAATGATGGCCAAAAATGCTAACAATGTTGAGACGGCAAAAGCAGCACTAATCGAATTTGGTTCGTTATATAAAATTTCAATATGCAACGGCAAGGTATTGGTTTCACCACGAATATGGCCTGAAACCACAGATACTGCACCGAATTCACCCATGGCACGTGCATTACACAAAATCACGCCATAAATGAGACCCCATTTAATATTTGGAATGGTAATTTTCCAAAAGGTTTGCCAACCCGAAGCACCGAGCACAATTGCAGCTTCTTCTTCTTCTGTTCCTTGTGCTTCCATCAATGGAATTAATTCACGTGCAACAAAAGGAACAGTAATAAATACAGTTGCGAGGATAATGGCCGGTGTCGCATAGAGGATTTTAATATCATGTTCAATTAACCATGATCCAATCCAACCTTGTGAGCCAAAGATCAAAACCAGCATTAAACCAGCAATGACGGGTGAGACTGAAAATGGTGTATCAATAATGGTGGTTAAAAATGATTTTCCACGGAAATTAAACTTGGCAACACACCATGCTGCTGTAACACCAAAAATCACATTCAAAGGTACTGCAATGGCTGCAGTCAATAATGTGAGTTTGACCGCAGATAGGGTATAAGGATCAACCAGTGAAGCAAAGTAGACTTGAATCCCTTGTTTAAATGCTTCAACAAAAATAAGCACCAACGGTAGAATTAAGCAGCCTAAAAAGAAAATCAGACCAATAATCAGTAGGATATTACGTACCCAGGCAGGTTCACGTGTCGCATCACGAGATTGCAGTTTTTCAGCCAAAGCATTGCTGTTGGTATTTAAGCTCATCGTGCTGTTCTCCCTGTACGGCGACTTGCCCAAGCTTGTACCAAGTTAATTAGGAACAAGATAAAGAAAGAAATCACCAGCATCACCACTGCAATTGTCGTCGCACCTGCATAATCATATTCTTCAAGACGGGTAATGATCATTAACGGAGCAATTTCAGTTTCGTAAGGAATATTGCCTGCAATAAAGATGACCGAACCATATTCACCTACACCGCGAGCAAATGCCAATGCAAAGCCAGTCAGTAATGCTGGAAATAAAATCGGTAAAATGATTCTTGTCACGATCTGAAAACGATTTGCACCCAATGCAGAAGCGGCTTCTTCTAGCTCAGTTTCAAGATCACTTAAAACTGGCTGTACTGTACGAACCACAAAAGGAATACCAATAAAAATTAAAGCAAGCGTAATACCTAGTGAGGTATAGGCAATTTTAATCCCTAAAGGCTCAAGCAAATGACCAATCCAACCTGTTGATGCATATAACGAGGTTAAGGCAATACCTGCGACCGCTGTAGGTAATGCAAAGGGTAAGTCCACCAATGCATCTACTATACGTTTACCAGGGAATGAATAACGGACTAAGCACCAAGCCAATAAAAAGCCGAAAATGACATTGATCAAAGCTGCAATTAGGGCAGTGGTAAAACTGAGCTGTAATGATTTTAAAATACGTTCAGAGCTCAAGATTTCCCATAAACCATCCCAACCTACGCCTAATGATTTTATGAATACGGCAGACAGTGGTATCAGTACGATTAATGATAGATACGCTAGGGTGAAGCCTAGTGAAAGACCAAAACCTGGCAGCACTCGGGATCGCTGCGACATGATGACTCCTCAAAAGAGAGAAAGCTTATTGAAATCAATAAGCAAATTTAAAACGATTTTGCAAGCTTAAAAGGCAATGATTAAATTGCAAATTTAAATAACAACTTGTTGTCATCAGCATTACTGATAAAGAAATTTTGCTGATTAAAAATTAAATGATCATAAATTTCAGGAAAGTGTCCAAAGCCTGATGCAACATTGATATGTCCAACCTGACCTAAATTTCGAGGTCGAATTTTCCACGCTTTCGCAAGCTTCTGTGCATCTTCAAAATTTAACCAAGGATCATTTTCAGAAATAATCATTTCAGCAGGGACTGTGATTTTCAATTCGTGAAAATAAGCTTCATAGTCACCGATACTGTTTCGAGCAAAACCAGCCTCACCAAAACGTGCTGGATTAGCTGGTGCAACTAAAATAATTTTTCTTACTTTAGTTGCGATTTCAGGGTGCTGCGCCAAAGCAGCAACCGTGGTTAAACATCCGAAACTATGTGCAACAATTTGAACAGGTTGCGTAGCATTGACGACAGTCGCAACAAATTGGGCAATCCAGTCTTTAAGAATAGGTAAGTTCCAATCTTGTTGTTGTACGCGCGAGCAAGACATGAGTTCACGTTGTAATTTAGACTGCCAGTGATCGTAATCACTACCACCAACGCCTGGAACAATAATTGTATGAATCATGTCTATGCTCCTGTTTCCTTTCGCTTAAGTTTATTTTAAACAGTTATTTGCTACTTGCATTGGCTTTTACGATTTGATCAAAAACACCATTATTTTCAAAATGTTGCTTTTGAACTTTAGTCCAACCACCAAACTCTTTATCAATTGTGACCAATTTTAACGGTTTGAATGTTGTCGCATACTTTTGCAAGATTGCTGCATTACGCGGACGGTAGAAGTTTTTCGCTGCAATGTCTTGACCAGCAGGTGAATACAGATAGTTTAAATATGCTTTCGCTAAGTTTAAGTTACCGTCTTTTTCAGCATTCTTTTCAACAATTGCGACAGGTGGTTCTGCCAAGATCGACAATGATGGAGTAATGATTTCAAATTTACCTGGTTGTTCACGTGTAGATAAATACGCTTCATTTTCCCAAGCCAATAACACATCACCAATACCGCGTTCAGCAAATGTCGTCGTAGAACCACGTGCACCAGAATCAAGTACTTTAGTTTGTTTATAAATTTGACGTACAAACTCTTGTGCTTTTGCGTCTGAACCATATTTATGTTTTGCCCAAGCCCATGCTGCTAAATAGTTCCAGCGTGCTCCACCTGAAGTTTTAGGGTTTGGTGTTACAATTTCTACACCTGGTTTTACCAAATCGCCCCAGTCTTTGATGCCTTTCGGGTTACCTTTACGGACGAGGAAAACGATTGTTGATGTGTACGGTGTAGAGTTTTGTGGGAATTTCTTCTGCCAGTCTTTTGGCAATAAATTTGTATTTTGTGCAATCGCATCGATATCTGCGGCCAATGCTAAAGTCACAACATCTGCTTGCAAACCATCAATAACCGCACGCGCTTGTTTACCAGAGCCACCATGTGATTGTTTAAACTGGATGTCTTGACCCGTTTTAGATTTCCAAAACGTTGCAAATTGTTTGTTAAAATTATCGTACAATTCTCGTGTTGGATCATAAGATACATTTAAAAAATCTTTTGCAGCAACGCTGAAAGATGTGGTTGAGATCAGTACTGCTGCCACAGCAAATTTAAGTTTAGAGAACTGCATTTTTTTGCCCCATTTAATTCTGAAGTTCGGTAAGATGGAGTGAGGATAACGCTAGTCTTTATCCATAAAAAATAATAAAAAACGAATTTTATATGAATAAAAGAGAAAAAGAAAATGCTGATATTGCTTATAGTATTCGTGCAAAGCCATAGGAAATTGCTTAATGATCTGTTTTAAAAATGCTCAATTTGTTGATTCTATTTCACTTTTAGATCGAGCATTTCATTATGGAGATGGTTGTTTTAGCACAGTTCGATTACATCAAGATGTTATGGAGTTGGAACTTTTACATCGTGCTCGATTGAAGTTGGCGGCTGAACGTTTATTTTTAGATGTGAATTTTGAGTTGTTGGATCAGACGCTACAATGTTTAAGACAAAAAAATGGAATATTAAACGGTACATTGAAGATCATCATTAGTCGAGGCGATGGCGATCGTGGCTATGCGATGCCTGAACATGAGGCCGATCTTTATGTGGTTTATTATCCAAAAACAACCGCGTGCTTCCAGCCTGAATTAATTCACAGTGGTGTATTGGATCAAGCAATTGGTTTATTGATGCCGAATTTGGTGGGTTTAAAAACCTTAAACCGTTTAGAACAAGTGTTACTGAAAAAAGAAGCTCAGGCAAAAGGCTGGTTAGAAGCATTAGTCACAGATGTACAAGGTTCAGTTGTTGAAGGTGTGAGCAGTAATTGTTTTATTCGGATAAACAATAGATGGATTACGCCTGAACTTCGTTATAATGGCGTACATGGTGTGATGCGTGCCGAGATTTTGTCACGGATGCAACATTATGGTGTCACCTGTGAACAGCGTTTTATCGATATGGATGAAATTCGACATTTTCAAAGCCTGTTCTTTTGCAATGCCCTCAGTCCAATGAAAGTGGTCGAAACGTTGAATCATCAACATCTAGACACTCAATCCTGTGTTGAGTTATTTAATACTTTAAATTTAAGTCAGTTTAATTCTCATGCCTAAAACCAAACCTAAGCCAAAATCTAAAAAGAAAACTCAAGCCCAAGTGAGCAATAACATCTATAAAGGCATTGCGATCGTTCTGGTTATTTTTTTGATCATGACTGCAATCATTTTAAAAATGAGTATTTTTAAAGCGTATCCAGTGACGGGTCAAAAACAAAAGCTGTCTATTTCAAATGGTGAAACCTATACCGGTTTTATTGATCAATTGGCCAAGGACGATAAGGTTAGTTTTCCAATCATTCTTAAGCTTTATCGGAAAATTTTCATTCATGACACCATGAAAGCTGGTGTGTATGAAGTCACTAAAGGTATGAATGTACGCCAAGTATTAGAAATGGTTTCTAATATTGAAAATGCACAGATGAGTCGACTTTTGGTGATAGAAGGGACGACAGCGAAGCAATTAATTCAGTCATTGAAAAAAGATCCATTGGTTGAAAAATCGGTGATTCAGCTTCCGAGTGGTGAAATGCTGAAAGCATTAAATATTCCTTATGATCACCCAGAAGGTTTATTTGCGCCTGATACTTATTTCTTTGATAAAGGTGCAACGGATAAGCAAATCTTGACTGACCTGTACCAACGTCAAATGAAAATTTTAGATGAAGCTTGGGAAAAACGCGCGCCAGACTTACCTTATAAAAATAAATATGAAGCCTTAATCATGGCCTCGATTATTGAAAAAGAAACCAGTGTAGACAGCGAGTTACGTCAGGTTTCAGGTGTGTTCTATCGTCGTTTAAAACTGGGCATGCGTTTACAAACCGATCCTACCGTGATTTATGGGATGGGTGATAAATATACGGGTAAGATTTCAAAGCAGGATTTACGTACTCCGAGTGCTTATAATACATATACGATCAATGGTTTACCGCCAACACCGATTGCTTTACCAAGCAAAAAAGCCATTGAAGCGACGATGCATCCAGATAACTCTGAAAACATTTACTTTGTTGCCACAGGTAATGGTGGGCACAAATTTACAGCCAATCTGAATGATCATAATCGTGCAGTGCAAGAATATATTCAAGTTATGCGGTCTAAGAATTAAGGAATGAGCATGTTTATAAGTTTTGAAGGTACTGAAGGTGTAGGAAAAACCACGCTCATTCAAAAGTTATTTGATTACTTTCAACAACAAGGTCAACAGGTTGTTTTAACACGTGAGCCTGGTGGTACGCCTTTAGCTGAACAAATCCGTTCATTATTGCTGTCGGTCAATCATGAAGTACAGATGAGTAATGACACGGAGTTATTGCTGATGTATGCAGCACGAGCACAACATTTGGAAGCTGTGATTTTACCTGCCTTGGCTGAGGGCAAGATTGTACTGTGTGACCGTTTTGTCGATTCAAGCTTTGCTTATCAATGTGCAGGTCGCGGGTTAAGTCGAGATAAGTTACAACTGCTCAATGAAAATTTTGTTTCTAAAATGCCAGATATTACTTTTTGGTTGGATGCGCCAATTGAATTGGGAATGAACCGTGCCCGCGCACGCGGTGCATTAGACCGCTTTGAACAAGAAAAAGTGGTGTTTTTTGAATCGGTACGCAGTGGGTTTTCTGAAATTCATTTGCGTGATTCTCAACGAATGAAACGCTTAGATGCGACTCAAGCACCAGAGCAAGTATTTGCTGAGGCGTTGAGCTACTTAAAATAAATACCAATTAATCCTCTAAATAAGTGAAATTGAGCAATTTATTCTATTGATTTGAACGATAGCGTTAATGTTTTGGACCGATAAAGTCTTTATATTGTTTTAGGTCAGGGATATAAAGACTTTAATTATGAAAAGCTCGAAAGCTGAAATCGTACAATTCTTACAGCAATTTTTTTCACCTAGCTTACAACGTTGTGAAATTGAAGAAGTAACTGAAAAAGGGGCTTCTTTGGTTTGGCACGTCAGTGATCAAGATATACGACCAGGTGGAACTGTTTCAGGTCCAACCATGATGGCCCTAGCAGATTTTGCACTTTATGTTGCGATTATGGGTGAAATTGGTTTAGTCGGTTTGACAGTTACGACCAATATGAATATTAATTTTTTACGCAAGCCAACGGGTGGTGTTGATATTCGTGGCGTGTGTAAATTGATGAAAGTGGGTAAAGCTTTAATTGTCGGTGAGGTCTGGATTTATTCTTTAGGTTCGGATGATCCTGTTGCACATGTGACAGGAACGTATTCTGTTCCACCACAAAAATAAATCATTCAGGGATTTTAAAAATGCGTATTGGACGAAATTTTTTATAGTCCTTACTGGGTTTTCTGATGGTGTGTTAATGCTCACTATTTTTAGTGCTGGTTAAATTGTTTTGATCATCAATCTATATTTTTGGTTATAGCGTCATTAACAATAGACTTCTTACGTTAGTTCTTTTTTAGGCCATAGATCATCATAAAATCCCCCTCATCCTAGCCTTCTCCCAAAGGGAGAAGGGACTTTCAATACCAATCTGATTCACTCAACATGGTCATTTTTTGATTTATGAAAGATCTTTAATGGATACTTAAATCATGTATAGGCACGGAATCATGAATACCAAAAAGAATAATAAACAATCAAATGTATTGATTGATATAGATGCAATTACAACTTGAGTGATATATTGAGTTCTGCAAGGGATAATGCTAATTTATTCATAATAAATAGTTTATTTTGAAAATTAATATAGATTAAATGGAATAAAGAATATGTCATCAGGTCATGAAGTCGTAGATTTGTTTAAGGAACAGGTTTTTCCTTTATCAGATAAATTGACGGAGATGTTGAATGAACACTATTCACATCAAACTGAACGCCGTGGTTGCGGTTATACGCAGGCTACACGCGTATTGGCTGAGTACATTAATTTTCCGCGTGATCAAGTTGAAGCAACTGATTTAAAAATATTTAAAGATTATGATTTTAAGAAATTAAAAAAGATCCTTGAGCAAAAAAATGCTTATGGATTAGACATTGATGATTGGCATAACTTAGATCAAAATAAATCGATTCAAAATTTTCTTACTCAAGCCAAAGATGATGAGTTTAAAGCCTTAGTTGAACAAGAAGTTGCAATCCAAGCAAACTTAAGACGCTTATCGCAACAAGCACAATTAGAAGAAAGCCATGTGATTTGCGCTATGTTGGAAGATGTGATTTTACCCAAAACAGCAGATGAAACAGGTTATGTTGAAATAGCGACGATTGACGGCAAGCCTAAAGTGGGCTCATGTCCAATGGCAGAAGCATTTTTCTTAAAGATTGCCCATCGTTCCATGTTAAGACAAGGCTCAATCAACATTTTTGTAGATGATCAAAATCGTCCGCTGTTGATTGAAAAAATGAACATGGGGGATAATCATTCCTGTATAAATTTACAACCTTTATTGATGAATGGAATTCGTATTCCGATTGGTTCTTTATTTTCTGTCGATTATGATATTGAACAAATTGCCAACAAAGTCCCCAATCAAGAGTTTAAAGGCTATATTATTCCTTATAAAGAGATTCAAGGTTTTTGGTTTTTGCGATTAACGACTTTAGCCATTTCACCTGAGAATCGACAAAGGGCATTTACGACACATTTTGAACAACAAGTGAATAATGGGCTGTTTAGTCCTGACACAACACTTATAAAACAACTCAATGATGTTGCCAAATCACAATTGAGAGCACTCAGTCTCGGATAGCTTTATGTTAAATGTTTGTTTTTCTCCACGCTATTTTGCTCAAACACATACCAATAGCATGGAAAAACTTGTTGCAGTCGCAGAGCAACTACAGCAATTTAATCATTATAAATTTCATGAACCACAACAAATTGATCCAGAAATTTTAAAGGCCTTACATTCGCCTAAATATGTTGAGGCTTTTTTAACAGGACAACCGGCAAAACTGGCAACGTTTGCTGGTTTTAAGCCTTGGAATGAACAATTAAGGGATGCGGTACTCTCCATCAATGCTGGGCAATTGTTGGCAACTGAACTGGCATTCCAACATGGGATTGCCGCCAATATTGCACAAGGGTTTCACCATGCCAATTATGAATATGGCGGCTCATATTGTACTTTTAATGGTTTGGCATTAATTGCACAACATTATGCAAATAAGCGCATCTTTATTTTGGATTGCGATCAGCATGGTGGTGATGGGACGGCTGATTTTACTCGCAGATTAGATAATTTATATAATTTTAGTATTTATGGTTTGGCTTTTGGCTACCCCACGTATGAGCGGGCGGAAAGCCGTCATATTCACACCAAGCATGGAAGTTTTGCTCAATATACCATGGCATTGCATGAAGCGTTTCAGCGAGCCAATGAATGGAAAGCAGATATTATTATTTATCAGGCAGGGATGGATTGTCATCAAGCAGATCCTTATGGTTCAGCATGGTTTACGACAGAGTTGATTCAAAAAAGAGATGAGATGGTGTTTAACCTTGCCAAACGTGACAATATTCCGATTATGTTTGTACTTGCAGGGGGCTATCAGAACTTAGATGATTTAGCAAAATTACATGCTGAAACTTTTCATATAGCGCATCGTATTTATTATGAAAAAAATAAAGACTAAATTCACTGTTAAATTTGGCTGGAATACCGTATTTATTGGCTGAATTTAGTAATGTACGATCTGTATAAATCCATACAATGATAATTGTTCTCATTTATGGTGGTTATCATGTTTATTCAAAATTTAGAAAACTTTCCAATCGTTCGTATTAGTTATCAAGCTGAAGATGCAGTTTCAGTTGATGAAACAATCGCAATTTATGAATCATTATTGAGTCGCAAAGAAACTTTTGTTTTTATCAGTGAAGGGGCTTTTCCTGAACAAAAAAATGATCATGAAGAACGCAAGCAAGTTGCAGCATGGGTTAAAGCAAAACGTGAAATTTTAACCCAATATGTGAAAGCGTTGATTCATATTGAACCTGATGAAAATATTCGACTTGAAACGCAAAAATTTGCCAATAACTTTATTAAGTTTACAGGCTATCCGATGTTTATTGTAGACAATCAACAACAAGCGCAGAAAGTCATCGACGCTGTTTTAAAGTGATAAATATATAGGCAAACCATGCTTGATAATGTGGATCCTTTTTTTGTAGATCAAATAGACCAAGCAATTATTGTATTAAAAATACATCAGCAAGTTCCTGATTGGGAGCTTGCGTCACATCAGCATGTAAAAAGCCAATTGATGATGACAGTGAATGGCTTAATTACTGTGGAAACACCGTCTGGTATTTGGGTTGTTCCAGCACAACAGGCTTTATGGATTCCGTCAAATGTGCCACATAAAGTCAGTAGTTATGGTGTCTCTTCTGGCTATGTTGCATTTATTGACCCCCAACTTGATCATCTTTTAGAACCGAATTGCACCATGTTGCAAGTGACAAATTTACTGAATGCCTTATTGGAAAGAGTTGAAACCTTGTCTGATACGGTACTTTCAGAAAAAGACTTCCGTTTGCAGCAATGCTTGTTAGATGAAATTCAATCAGTTGTAAAGCCAAAATTTTATTTACCCATTCCACAAGATCTTCGTTTAGTCAAATTGGCCCACCATTTATTAAAATATCCTGAGCAAAATCAAAGTTTGGCTGAATGGGCAAAATTATGTTGTATGAGTGAACGAAGCCTTACACGAACTTTTCATCAAACGACAGGGATGAGTATTAATCAATGGCGAAGAAAGTTACATGTTGTATTGGCATTACAATGGTTAACAGAAGGAGATTCAGTACATCAGGTTGCGATGAAATTAGGCTATGACAGTGATAGCTCATTTATTGTGATGTTTAAGAAAATAATGCAGCTTTCTCCTCGAAATTATATGCAGCAAACATAAGGTTTTATTTTCAAATAGAAGTAGTTTTAGCATTTTATCAAAATGAATTTATAACTTTATGAATTATTAAAAAGATTTGCACTGTCGCATTTTAGCTTGAAAAATTTAAATTGATTTGGGTAGACGATGTCTGACCTTGCGCTACTATATCTGTAGCGGTGCCTCTCCTTGTGTTATCACATTCTTGCGCTACAAACAAAGCAGGGCTTTGTTCTTGCTCAAGTGCTTTGATTTACTCATTAAGTTACATTATATAAAAATAGCCAGAATGATCTGACTATTTTTTTGCAATTTTAAAGGGGATTAAACTGCTTCATTTACCAATGGGGTTTCAACTGTAAAGTTTGGCGGTGTTAATACCGTTTTTCTTAACTCAGGTGAAAGCTCAGGATAATCAAGCGTGTAGTGTAGACCACGTGATTCTTTACGCTGCATGGCACAACGAACAATCATCTCTGAAACCATGACCAAATTACGTAGTTCAATCAAGTTCTTACTGACATGATAATCTTGATAATATTCAGTAATTTCTTTCTTCAACATTTCAATACGATGCAATGCACGTTGTAAACGTTTTGTGGTTCTTACAATCCCGACATAGTTCCACATGGTTTGGCGGAGTTCATCCCAGTTTTGCAGGATCACAACATCTTCATCAGGATTGGTCGATTGTGAAGCATCCCATTCAGGCACGGTCGGTATATCAAAGTGAGGATTAAACTTTGCCTCTATGTCCTTGGCAGCACTCATACCATATACAAAGCATTCAAGCAGTGAATTGCTGGCCATACGGTTAGCCCCATGTAACCCTGTATATGACGTTTCACCAATTGCATATAAACCAGCTAAATCAGTTTGGCTATGTTCATCGACCACCACGCCACCGCAAGTATAGTGTGCTGCTGGAACAACAGGGATCATATCCTTGGTGATATCAATACCAAGTTCCAATAAGCGCGCGTATAAGGTTGGGAAATGTTCTTTAACAAATTCAGCTGGTTTATGACTGATGTCTAACCAGACATGGCGGATGCCTAAGCGTTTGATTTCATAATCAATAGCGCGTGCAACAATATCTCGTGGTGCAAGTTCGGCACGTTCATCAAAGCGCAGCATAAAGCGTTCACCATCAGGTAAACGTAAATACGCACCTTCACCACGCATTGCTTCCGTAATCAGAAATGAGCGTGCTTGAGGATGATATAAACAGGTTGGATGGAATTGATTAAATTCCATATTTGCGACACGACAGCCTGCACGATATGCCATGGCAATACCATCGCCTGTGGCAATATCAGGATTTGATGTATATAAATAAGCTTTCATTGCACCACCACAAGCAAGGGCAGTGAATGGGGCTAAAAATGTATGAACTTTTTCATTGCTTTCATCAAGTGCGTAAAGACCAACCGCACGATTGGACTGTTGTTTATGTCCTAATTTATGTGTGGTGATTAAATCAATCGCAATGTAATTTTCAAAAATATGAATATTTTTCTTTTCTTGAGCGCGTTGAACCAGTGTGGTCGAAATGGCTTTACCTGTGGCATCGGCTGAATGAATAATGCGACGTTGTGAATGTCCACCTTCACGAGTGAGATGTAATTGTTCATCTTCATCTAATGTAAACTGCACACCATGGTTGAGTAAGAAATCGACAGAAGGTCGACCACCTTCAACGGTATGTTTGACTGCATCAATCTCACATAACTGTGCGCCTGCAATCATAGTGTCATCAATATGCTGTTGAATAGAATCTGTTTCGTCAAGTACGGCAGCAACACCACCTTGTGCAAAATATGTGCTTGCATCGGTTAAGGTTGATTTCGCTAAAACAGCAATATTAAAATGTTCAGGCAAAGATAAGGCTAAACTTAAGCCTGCACCGCCACTCCCCACAATAACCACGTCAAATTGATGAGTTGTACTTAAATTAGACATGTCCATCAGCTAATTTGAAAAATGTTTGCTAATAACACTCTTTTTTTTAACAAATTACAATAGTCACATGTGTCAGATTTTAGTATAAATAAGATATTCCAAGGCTTTTAATATAAAATTAAGTAAAGTCTTGTTTTATAAAAAAATGTAAACATATTTTTACGTAACGATATTAAATAATATGTTACAAACATTTTTAAGCAAATAATCATCAGATGCAGGTTCGTGAGAAATGAGTAATGGTCTAATACAAAAAGGAATGTATGCAGCAGTATTTACTGTCGCTGCGGCAACATCACAAGTTCAAGCTTCAACACCTGTGGATTTTTCTAACTTGGTTGAACAAGTCAGTCCAGCTGTTGTGAGTGTTAATGTTGTTAAAAAGTTATCTCAGGAAGAGTTGTTACAGCAACAAGTACCTGAAATTCTGAAGCGTTTCTTTGGTAATCAAATCATTATTCCACAACAACGCGCGCCACAAGAAAAGACTGCGTATGGTAGTGCTTTCTTTATTAGTAAAGATGGTTATTTACTGACAAATCACCATGTGGTTGAAGATGCATCTAAAGTGACGATTATGTTGAATGATCGCCGTGAAATTGATGCAAAAGTGGTGGGTAGCGATGAACGTACAGATGTGGCTTTATTGAAAGTTGAGGGGAATAATTTCCCATCATTATCTGTTGGTAATGTAGATCAACTTAAAGTCGGGCAGCCTGTTCTTGCAATCGGTTCGCCATTTGGTTTTGATTATTCTGCATCAGCAGGGATTGTCAGTGCCAAGTCACGTAATATGATGGGTGAAACCTCTGTTCCATTTATCCAAACCGATGTGGCATTAAATCCGGGTAACTCAGGTGGTCCGCTATTTAACCAACAAGGTCAAGTTGTTGGCGTAAACTCTCGTATCTTTAGTGGTACGGGGGGGTATATGGGCTTGTCATTCTCTATTCCAATTGATGTAGCAATGGATGTTGCTGATCAGTTGAAAAAGAATGGTAAAGTAACCCGTTCTTATCTTGGTGTAATGCTGCAAGATATCGATCGAAACTTAGCAGAAGCTTATAAATTAGATAAACCAGAAGGTTCGTTGATTACCCAAGTTGCACCGAATTCACCTGCAGAAAAAGCGGGCTTTAGATCAGGCGATGTAATCTTAAAATATAATGGTTCGCCAATATCACGCACCTCTGAATTATTGAATTATTTGAATCGTACTCAACCTAATCAATCTGTTAAGCTCGAAGTTTTACGTGACGATAAACCAAAAGTAATTACAGCAACTTTAACTGTTGCACCAGATGATACCCCTGCAAAAGTTGACAATACCAATACTTCGGCTAAGCCAAATAAAGGGCCTATCATTGGTGTTGCGATTCGTGCTTTAACTGAACAAGAAAAGAATCGTTTAAATGTTAAAGGTGGTGTGTTTATTCAAGATGTAACCAGAGGCGGTTTAGCGGCACAGTCACGGATTTTACCTGGTGATGTGATCACCCAAGTAAATAACAAGAAAGTAAATACACCGAATGATTTTGTTGATGCTATTTCTGAGCTACAGAAAAATACGGTAGCGCGTGTAGCGATTGTTCGTGAAGGACAACATGCTATGATTGGATTACGTATTCAATAAATACAACTAATCAGAATCAGCCACTCTAAGAGTGGCTTTTTTATGTCAAACTTATATTGATGGTTGAAAAAGTGGAAAAGGAAAGAAGATATGAGTTCAGTATTTGATTTAAGAATCAAAGTAAAACCACAGCATATAGATGTCTTAGGTCATGTAAACAATGTGGTCTATGTACAATGGATGCAGGATGTTGCATCTGCACATATCGAAACATTGGGTGTTGGACTCGATCAGTATTTAGAAATGAAACATGCAATGGTTGCCGTAGAACATCATGTTCAGTATCGCAAAGCCGCAATGTTAGATGATGATGTTATTTTAAGAACTTGGTTATACGAGATCAACGCACTTTATTCTTTCCGTCAGTATGCTTTTTTTAATGCCAAAGACCACAGCTTGCTCTTTACGGGCAATACCAAATGGGCATGTATAGAAATCGCTTCAGGGCGTCCGAAACGGATGTCGCCGACTTTTATCCAAGCCTATCAACCCATTGATCCTGAAATAGATCCTTTTGATTTAAGTTCAATTATTTAAATTACTTGGATTTTTAGATGAAGTGCAATAACACATAAAGAAAATCTTATATTTAGTGAAAGTGACCTCTCTGTTATACACGAGAGGTCGATAGGTTTTATATCAATTCGACTCGTGGAAAGTCTACTGGCGTATCTAGTGCGATATTGATGTAGTTGGTGAATATATTCAAAGCCACATGCGCCATAATCTCAACGATTTGTTGGTCATTAATACCTACATTGCGAAGTGTTGTGATATCAGCGTCAGTCATTTGAGCTCGTTGATTGACCACCTTTAAAGCAAAAGTCAGTGCTGCTGCTGTTTTATCATCAGTTGCTTTTCCTATTTGCGCTTCAGCCATTTCAGCAGCGCTAGCGCCAGCATTTTGACCGAGTACAGTATGTGCTGCTAAGCAATATTCACAGCGGTTTAAATTGGCGATTGCAACAGCAATCTGTTCACCTAATTTTGCACCAAGTGTACCTTTACCTAAAGCAGCAAAAGAGGACCACATGCTTTGTAAAGCTGCTGGCGAATTTGCCACTACCTTAAACATATTTGGAGTCGTACCAAAAGCTTGTTGAATTTGGCTTAATAAAGGCTGACTTGCTCGGGGTGCGAGTTGAGTGTCAAGGTTGATACGTGACATATTGATCTCCTTAAAAGGATCGTAGTGATAGTAGAAGTGCATCAAACTTTGATTATTATGTGTAAATTTTCTGTATGATTAGATACAATATGTTCATAAAATATATCAATTCGTTCAAATGAAAACTATTCACCCCATTGATCGCCTTTCAGGTCTGCTTGATCGTTTCCGCATGCAGGCAGAGTTGTACCATACTGGTGTGTTATGTGGCGTCAGCCATTTTGATGCTTGTGACGGGTATGGCTATTTACATGTCTTACGTCAGGGACAACTGGAAGTCAGTCATCCAGCTATGGCGCATTTGCCAAGACGCATGCGTTTTGATGAACCAACGCTTCTTTTTTATCCTGGGCCAATTACACATCATTTTCATAACCCGCCCAGAGAAGGTGCTGATTTTACCTGCGCACGGTTGATACTGGATGGTGGACAACAGAATCCACTGGTAAGGGCATTACCTGCCGTAATTGCACTCCCTCTAGCGCGTGTACAAGGATTGGATCAGGCGCTTGCACTATTATTTGCTGAAACCGACCATGCCCGTTGTGGGCAACGATTATTAGCGAATCGCTTATTTGAAGTGGTGGTGCTTCAACTATTACGTTGGCTATTAGATCATCCTCATGAAGCAGAGGTAAGTACTGGACTTATTATTGGCCTTTCAGATCCACGTTTGGCACGCACGCTGGTGGGAATGCATGAATATCCGGGTGAATCGTGGACACTAGAGCGCATGGCTGAACTGGCATGTATGTCTAGAACAGCTTTTGCCAATACCTTCCGTGATGTGATGGGACAGACACCAGCTGAATATTTAACAGACTGGCGTATTGCTTTGGCACAAAGTAGATTACGTGAAGGGCATTCAATTAAAATATTGGCTGAAGAACTGGGTTATGCTAATCCATCAGCATTATCTCGCGCATTTTCAGTCAGAATAGGCATGTCTCCCCGAGAATGGTTGACCAGCCATCCTGTCTAATGCTTAGTGTAATGATTTATGACTTAACTTAAACACTTCACCGATTGGAAAATTGAGCAGGGGAATCAACCATTACGGCTTCAGCACCTAACTGTTTTGCTATCCGATAGTCTGCTTCAGAATTGATACCGAACAGCACAATACGATTTGCTGCTTGTGTCCTAAAGCAGTTCATAATTTCCTTATCCCAAACAAACTCTGCTTTTGAACGGCCTTCACCTAAGGTATAGGTTTCTACAACCTCAACCTGCCGTCTTAACTCCAAACCGTGCCACCCAATTGGTTCCTGAGCAGCCTGGCAATTATGGTTTAACGCGACACGAGCTAAAATATCCCGAGTATCATCTCTTGCAACAAAATACGGAAGTTGACCGACCTGTTTGACGGCATCTGTATAACGGCGTTCAGTGGAGTAGAGCCTTACTCGGTTAAGTGAGTTGGTGGAAACGAGTACACGTTTAATAGCCGTAGCAATTTGCACCGGATCTGCATCAGGCGATTTAATATCAATATAAAAAGTGGTTCGAGGAAATTGAGTAAGCACCTGTTGAAGTGTTGGGATACGGATTCCTTTACCTCTCCATGGGTAAATCGTTTGTTGTCCTGTATTGCGGGCGACATTCCATCCTGCATCCAAGCCCTGTAATTGTTTTACAGTATATGCAGAGACCAAACCTTGGCCATTACTTAAAGCATTCAGATTATTAGGACGATAGAGTACTGGAACACCATCATTGCTTAACTGTACGCTGATCCAGATCACATCTGCGTGATTCCTTAGAGCGAGATTAATTGCATAGGCTGTGTTCTCAGGCGCATCCGCCGTTCCACCGCGATGCGCAACAATTAGTGGTGATTGACCCGTTTGATTTGAGTAAGGCGCTGCATTTAATGCCATGCTATGTAGTCCATGACCGAATATGCATATCAACATGATGTTTTTAAACACGCTATTTTTCATAATAATATTGCAACCTATGGATTAAAATTTATAGCCATATTGGAGTCTTATGCCATTTTCACTATATTTTTAGCTTAAATTGTCGTCATTTATAAAATGTGACTATTTATAGTGAATAAATTAAACTAATGATTTTGTTTAACTTAAATAAATTTTTCTGTTCAATCATTAGCTTAAGATCCAAAACTGAAAAGAAGATTAGATCTTTATTATTTGTCCTGTGACAAAATAATTAAAACAACAGAACAATATCATGGCATGTCAAATAATTAAATATTCATTAGGGATTTTTGAAAGTTAAATGGTTTTTTAATGCGTAATCTTACATATCATTGACTGACCATCATTATTTCGCATTGATAAAATCCTGTTAAATATACATACGCAGATCAACAAATATTTATTTTAAAAACAGAAGATTAGAGTAGAGATCATGGATTAGATGCCGTGGATATTACGAGCAATTTTTAGCGATTTCGTGATTAAACTCGTTTCCAACTGGATACCACATATTTGTATAAGTCTGCTGTCATCCCATTCATATTGGATCATGCTTTGCGCATACTGAGATAGATTAACGTAGACAGTGGCGACAAGGATGATGGCTTGAATGGATTTATTAACTTATGAATTTTATTATTAATTTGATTAAATTTTTCATGTAGTTAAATACGCATTGTTTCGTTAAGCAGCATCTAGAATCTAGTAATTTTTTGAATTAATGAAGTGGTAATCTATGAAAAGTTTAACCAAGAATGTTTTGATCATTGGTGGAAAAGGCAAAAATGGACGACGCGTCGCAGAGAAATTAAAGTCGCATAAATTTAATCCAATTGTTACTACTCGTACCATCAATGAGCATGTAGAAAATGAACGGTATTTTGATTGGAATGACAGCAGTACATTTGGTCCAGCACTGAAGAATATTGAAATTGTTTACATTGTTCATCCAGATACTTCAATGTCAGGAGCAGATCAACAGCTTGAAGGATTAATCACAGAAATGATGAATCAGTCTGTTTCCAAGGCTGTATTATTATCAGGCAGAGGTCAGGCATCTGTTGAGAAGTGTGAAAAAATTTTAATGCAGTCCCAACTTGATTGGACTGTCATTCGTTCAGCATGGTTTAACCAAAATTTCAGTGAAGGTCATTTTCTACATGGTATAAGATCTGGCGAAGTGACGTTTATGGCAGATACTGTAAAAGAGCCGTTCGTTGACTTAGAAGATTTGTCAGACGTGGTGGTTGAATGTCTGATAGATGCTGTACATAACGGCAAAATTTATGAAGTCACAGGCTCAGAGTTATTGACTTTCGCTGAAGCGGTAAATGCTATCGGAGTAAAGCTTAAACGAAATATACAGTATCAATACCTTAATCAAGAAGCATATAGACAATATTTAAAGAATGCAGGACTGGATGAATTTATTGCAGCGCATATGACGCAGGCATTTTCTGAAATTCTCGATGGGCGAAATGAAAATATTGGCAAGGGCGTTACTCAGGTTCTGGGGCGCGATCCGATTAAATTCACTGATTTTGTAAAATCAAATAAATTCTAGTTTTATAATTTATAAGGTAGCAAAGTGATGTCTTTAGAATTATCAGTTTCACAGAAATATTTAACCAAATTGGGCGTAGAAGATAAGTATTTAGCTACGCTTGAGAATCTAAAAAAGTTGTTATTTCTACATGTAACCAGCATCCCGTTTGGAAATATTTCTTCTTTTCTTGGTGATAACGTGTCTATGGAATTATCACAGATCGCAGACAAGTTACTCGATCAGGGAAGAGAGGGCTATTGTTTGGAACAGAGTACGCTGACTAGAACAGTATTAAACGAACTGGGATATGAGGCTTTTAATCTTTTGGGGCGCGTATATTATCAATCTCAACCTATAGAAGCTCCGATTCGTACTCATTTGGTGACTGTGGTAAAACTGGTGGATAAATTATATTTATTTGATCCCAGTTTTGGTGGAACGACTCCGACTGCCGTCCTTTCACTGGATAAGCTCGGGGAAATTCAGAATACACCGCATGAAGCTTTCCGTTTTATTGATGTAAAAGACAGTGGTGTTGCTGAAAGTGCCCTGACGGGTGTGAAGATTATGCTTCAAGCTTATATACGTGATGAGTGGGTCAATATTTATGCACTTGATCCAGAACAGAAAGTCTCGGAGTCGGATGCTGTGATTGCCAATTGGTATATTGCAACATCACCAGATTCTATATTTACTCAACATTTGATGCTTGCTGCAGTTACTCGAGATGAACGAATAAACTTAAGTGGAACGACTGTAAAGATCCATGGTAAAAATCATTCAATAAAAAAAGAGCTCACAAGCGAAGATGAATTTCGCGAATATCTTGAGAAGTATTTTAAAATTAATACGCAACAACTGAATGTGGCTTTCATATTTAAAAAAATAATCAATCCTGCCGAGTGAAAGATGCGCTTCTAAGAACAACAAGCAACGCTTGCAAGCTGTTAAACAGACCTGAATGAATCATCGCAAATAGGCTTAAGTAAGATTCACGATAATCATCAGGTTGCAGCTTGCGCATATTTTCAGCATAGTATGTCAGTGGAATATCATCCTTGGAATTAATATTCAATACATGAATAAATAAGAAATCTCAGAGAAAATCTCAAGAATGAATGGAGGAAACTTTGGGTCTAAAGCTACGAAAAAACCGTGCGCCTTCGCCAAATAATGTCTGTCCCTTGAGTAAGAGTATGGCACTGCTACGGGGCGCTTGGACTGCAGAAATCATCTGGTGTTTAAGTGCTGGACCACGTCGATTTGGCGAGTTAAGAGCTGACTTGCCATCAATTACCGCAAAAGTATTAACAGAACGTCTACGTCATTTGGAAAGTAAAGGAATTATACAACGTCTGCCAATCCCGACATCGCCGCCCTCTGTAGAATACAAATTAACAGTTATTGGTGCAAAATTCCTACCCGCTATTCACGCAATCGCCAAAGTTGGTGATGAACTCAAATTTGGCATGCCAGATTCCGAAGCAGACTTAAATGAATAAAAAGCTAACTATTAAAATACTTTGATTTAACAATATTTTGCACAATACATTGTTAATAAGCGCGGTTGTGTTTTATTCCTGTGCAGGATTGTTTTTAAAGGATTCTCTAAACTCAGAAGGTGAGTAGTTAAATGTTTGGGAGAATACTCGGCTGAATGCAGCCTGAGAGGAATAGCCAACAAGCTCAGCAATATGAAAAATACTTTTTTGCGTGGTTAATAGTAATTCACTGGCTAATCGCATTCTCAGCGATTTTAAATATTGTATTGGGGTGGTCCCGACAGATTCTGTAAATTTCTTGTAAAAGCTTGATTTAGAATAATTGGTAGATTTTGCAAGTTCTTCAACAGTCCAGTCAAAATGCGGGTGATTATGCATTAAAGACATGGCTTTACTGATCATCGGTTCCTGTAATGCTGAAATCCAGCTTTTATGATTCGGTTCAACAGTGCTAAGCCAGCATCGAATTGACCAGATAAATAATAGATCAATAATTCTGGTCAGCATAATCTGACTGCCTATCGAAGGTGCTTTAAGTTCCTGTTGAATTGCATGAACAGTGATTGGAACCCATTCTGCAATAATATTTGTGGCTTTACAGGTAAAAGGGACATGAATAAAAGCAGGTAACCCCTCGGCAATAGCTGAGCCATAAATACCTGAAAAATCGATTGTACAGGTGATGATTTTAGCATCCTGAAATGCATCTGTATTCAAGCTTATACTGTGAAAGTTACCAGGTAAAACCACAACTATGTCGCAATGTTTCAATTCCAGATGATGTTCCAGATGATCCATTGTTAAAAGGCATTTTTCTTTCTGAATAATATGTATATAGCCATGATTTGGAGAAAATTCTAGTATTTCTCCAGACAAAAGAGTTGAAATACTATGGATTTTGCCTGCTATATCTGATAACCGATAGATATCAAAAAAAGTATCTGAAAACGAACTAAGCATATTTTTGGAATTCCGAGAAAAATACTGTTTCTGCAAAAACTTTGCATTCTTGGTGATTGTTAGCCGGTAATTTATGCCTAATAATCATTGCAGGAAGCTTTGACTGACCAAAAGTATCAATTATTAATTCGCTCTTAATAGTTATGCCATGAAACTTCTTGAAAAGCTAGATCACTTGAATATGAACATAATAATTTTCTGGAGTAGCAAATGAGTTTAAAACCAACGGTTATATTGGTACATGGTTTTTGGGGAGGCGCAGCGCACTGGAATAAAGTTATTCTAGAATTGGCAGCTAGAGGATATTCGTCTCTGCATGCTGTTGAGATTCCGCTGACCTCACTGGCTGATGATGTAGAACGTACAAAAAAAATGATTAAACAAATAGATGGTGATGTTTTGTTGGTTGGTCATTCCTATGGCGGTGCTGTCATCACAGAAGCTGGAAATTTACCCAATGTTGTAGGTCTGGTTTATATTGCTGCATTTGCACCTGATTCAGGTGAAAGCCCTGGGGCGATTACCCAACAGAACTTACCTGAAGCGGCGCCAAATTTAGCACCAGACAGTGATGGTTATCTCTGGTTAAAAGCAGATAAATTTCATGAAAGCTTTTGTCAAGATTTGACTGCGGATGAAGGTTTGGTCATGGCAGTAACCCAAAAGGCACCGTTGGCTAGTACGTTTGGTGATGTGATTACTTCACCGGCATGGAAAACTAAACCATCTTGGTATCAGATCTCTATAGATGATCGAATGATTAATCCTGAGAATCAAAATATGATGTCAGCACGAATGTCAGCTAAAAAAATAATTTCGCTGAATGCCAGTCATGCATCTTTAGCATCAAAACCTGTTGAAGTAACAGAACTTATTGATGAAGCAGCTACTTTTCTAGCTGGTTAAAGATTTTCGAAGTATCAGAAAATCTGAGGTTGTGAAAAACATAATAAAATATTGAAAAGAGATATAACATGGATGTTATAAACCGATATAGAAAATTTCTATTACTGGGTTCGGTCGTATTATTTCTTGTCGGAATAGTATGGTATCTAAAGCCAGAAACTCATGCTGTCAGTGACGTATCAAGTTCAAATTCAACAATACAAAATCAGCAATCGTTGAGTACTGTTGCGTCAGTTTCTGATACTAATCAACAAGTGTTAAAGTTTCATGGTGTTATGCCTGAGTTGGCGCCATCACTGCGGGGGACAGAGGTGAACTGTCCTTTACAGGTTGATACGAAAGGTCAATTGGTTTTGTCGCGTGGCATTCGCGACTGTTTCGATTATTTTCTTTCAAGTATTGGTGAAAAAACTGAAAGCAGTATTGTTGTTGATATTCGTCAATACCTTGCTGGTCTTCTACCAACGACTGCTCAACCTTATTCTTATCAATTACTTGATAAGTATATGAATTATCTGCATCAGCGTGAAAAGCTACCTGCAGCTCAGACCAACAGTGCAAAGGACTTTAAAACAGTAGCTTCAGCTATAGTTAAGCTGCGTAGACAGATTTTTACGCCACAGGAAGCAGATGTATTTTTTGCCCAAGAAGAAAGCTATGACCAGTATGCAATTGCACAATACGCGATCAATAATGATAAACGCTTAAACACAAATCAGAAGGCAGAAAAAAGTGCAGCATTGCTGAATGAACAGCCAGAAGAACTGAAAGCAAGTATGCAGCCGATTTTACAATACAACCAATTACAGGAATTGACCACCGAGATTAATCAACGTGGAGGTTCAGCAAGTGAGCTGTACGAGATGCGTAAAAAATTAGTCGGTGCGGCAGCAGCAGATCGCCTCACTCAGGTTGATTTACAGGAAAGCCAGTGGCAAAAAAGAGTAGATATTTATCTTGCAGCGAGAGCACAAATTACAGCGAGTCAGCAAGATGCGACTCAACAACAGGTTGCAATAAATGAATTACGTAATAAATCTTTTAGCAGCCCAGAAGAACGAATTCGTGCACAGACTTTTGAACAGATACAGGCTAATTCGAATAAAAAAGTCGCTGAATAGGCAATAAGGAAATTATCAATAACAGAAATATAGCATTGAGAATTAAACAAGGAGATTTTCAGGGAAATATTTTGAAGTATCAAGAAATCAATGTAATACAAAAATAATGTTCAAATATATGGAGTCTTGAACAATGAAAAAAGCAATCCCGGCCTTGGTATTTGGGGCCATCATATTCACATCGGTTAACAGCTCAGCAATTGTAACTACAAGTTATCAAAATTGCGGTATCAAAAACGATCAAGCGGGTTGTAGCAAAACATCTGCAACGGATTGGGGACTGTTCTCTAAAAAAACAGATTATGCCAAAACTAAGTATCCCTTGATATTTGCACATGGTTTATTTGGTTTTTCTCAGATTGGACCGATCAATTACTGGCATGGTATTCCTCAGGATTTAAGTCGCCAAGGCGCTGATGTATATGTAACTAACACATCTGCTGCTAACTCAGATGCAGTACGTGGTGAACAATTACTTAAACAAGTTCTCACGATTCAGGCTTTAACAGGTGCAGAAAAAGTTAACCTGATTGGTCATAGCCAAGGTGTGCAAACTGTTCGCTATGTTGCTGGGGTTCGTCCTGATTTAGTTGCATCCGTAACAGGTATTGCGGGTTCAAATAAAGGTAGTCCTGTTGCAGATTTGGTGGAAACATTTATACGTAAACCAGCCAGTGTAATAGGCTTTGATAAAACTATCGGAGCTGTAATCAATATGTTTACAGGTATAGAAAGTTTTCTGGGGGGGACTTCTAGCAATGGTGGTGCATATGATCAAGATGTTTTAAGTGCACTTGCAGGTTTGACCAAGGCTGGGGCTGGTGAGTTTAATGCCACTTTCCCGCAAGGTATTCCAGTGACTGAGTGTGGTTCAGGAGCAGCTACAGTAAATGGTGTGAATTATTATTCATGGTCAGGTAAAGGCGGACTCACAAATTTATTAGATCCTACAGCTTACGGGTTGCTTGCGGGTGAAGCATTTATCAAATTGAGCACTGGTAGTGATAGTGACGGTTTGGTACCAATATGTTCATCTCATTTGGGCAATGTCATTCGCGATAATTATCCACAGAACCATTTGGATGAAGTTAATCAGATTGTCGGACTTGTTGGCTCTGGTGCTGGTGCAGATCCAGTTCCGTTATATAGTCATCATGCTAATCGTTTAAAATTGGCAGGTTTCTGATTTTTAAATTCAATGTTTTTTCATGAAGGAAAGTAGGAAATTAGTTTTCTACTTTTCCTCAGTTTAAGATCGTTAGCAAAAATAATGGATGAAAAGCATAAATTTTAGAGTGTCATTATTTTAGTTAAGATAAATGATAAATCATTGAATAGGTCCATCGCTTTTTGTTCATCTAATTCAGAAGTGGTGATACGTATAGCTTTAATATCTTGGCCTAATGAAAACTCTTTTCCAAGTCTGACTTTCCATCCCATTAGCGCGAGTTGATAGGCTATTTCCTGAGCTTGCACATGTTCGATCCATAGATTTAAACCATCACAATAACTTATATCTAGAAGCTTTTGATCCAATAATTTTTTAACGATTTCTTGATTTTTTGTCTGATATTGTATTTTTGCTTTATTCATTAATTGATGAACTTTTTCCGATGTCATAAGCGAAAAAATCATCTTTTGTAAGATATGACTCACCCAGGTACAGTTTGGATTTAGTTTCATCCTTAGTCTGGTCGCAGTCTGAGGATCACAATTGATAAATGCAAATCTAAAGTCCGGACCTAAAAATTTTGATACAGATCTTATCACCGCCCAATGTCGGGTAGATTCAGGCACAATGTGATAATAAGGTGTTGTGGCAAGTAATGAAAAGTGATCATCAATAATAATGAGTACATCAGGGTATTCAGAAAATAACTGATGTAATTCTTGTGCCGTTTTAGCATCAAGACTATAACTGGTCGGATTCTGCGCTCTTGGTGTAATGACAATTGCTTTGGCTTTTTGCTCTAGTGCTTTTCTTATACTGTGAATATCATAACCTTGTGCTGTAACTGGGAAAAACACCATATTAAAGCGATTCACCTGTAAAGTATGAATACTGGTAATGAAACCTGGTTGCTCAATCGCAATACTGTCAGATTGGATTAAATGTGCATTGAGAATTCTTTCAATTGCATCTACCGCACCATGGGTAAATTCAATTTCAGAATTTTGATTATTTACATCAGCAAAAATTTCATTTCGTGCAAACGCTTCAAGCACTGAAAGCTTGGTACTGTCACCATATAAATACGAAGTATTAAAATTAAAGTTGATTTCATTTAATTGAGGTAAAAAATTCTGACATGGATTTCCATGCGCGAGGTCAAAAAATGTTTGATTGGTTTTTTGAAGATTTTCAAAACGGTTAATTTGTGGACTTTTGCGAACTTGAGTGCCTGCACGCCCTTTGGATACAACAATCCCCATTAAGGCTAAATCTTTATAGGCGGCAGCAACTGTATTACGATTGACTTCCAGCTCAGTGGCCAAAGCGCGAATATTGGGTAATAATTCCCCCTCCTTCAAAATCCCATTCTGAATAAGTTCTCGAATACTATTTTGAATGTCCTGAGATGTTTTACCTTTAATTTCAGCCATATAGATCCAATCATTTACTTTCAAACCCGATCAAGTTATTTAACCAGTCTTCAAGTACAAGTTTTGCTTTGTCTGCCAGTATATTGCCATAATATTGATTCTCAAGTCTTAAATCCAAAATATCTATCTTATGTTGCTTTAATTCATCAGTATGACCGATGAGCCATCTTTCAAATTGTTTAGGATCTGCTTCAGCATGGAACTGTAATGCTATAATATTATTTCCTACACTAAATGCTTGATTTGGATAGTAAATTGAACTAGCTAAGTGTGTGCCAACGCTAGGTAAATCAAAGGTATCACCATGCCAATGTAAAACGTGTATACCTTCAAGAAACCTTAAAGGTGATGCAAATGCCTGAGCACTCAAGGATAAACGCCCCCATCTTATTTCTTTGATGTGGCCGGGATATACTCTTGCACCTAAAGCAGTGGCAATCAGTTGAGCACCCAAACAAATACCAAAAGTTGCATAATTGGTTATTAATCGTTGCTTCAATCCCACGATGATTTCTTTGAGATAAGGATAGGTAATGATGTCATAAGCACTGATTGGCCCGCCAAGAATGATAAGCGGGTCCTTTTCTTGTAAGATAGCACTTAGATCATCTACACCTGCTTGAAAAACGCAAATGTCATAGCCCATCTGTTTTAGTACGGGAGTAAAGCTTCCTGTATCCTCAAAACTTAAAAATTGGATCACATTAATAACTTGGTGTTTTATCATGTTCATGTTTGTCTCTCGGTAAAATAAGTGTGGGTCAGCGCTATAAATCAAACTGAATTGGATGACTCTTCATTCTGTTAAAAAACTGAATCTGCAGTTGTATTTTGATAAGAGTATTGAGAGGATAACGTTCTCATCTGACCATTTTGATAGATCAGAACACGCATATCTTCAGTCACTTGTACAAACTCAACTTCAATAGGATCAATTGCTGTCAATGTTGCGATGAGTTGTTGAATGGAATTTTGTGAAGCAAGATGATTGGGTGTAAAAGTACCGAGTAACTTTTTTTCTCGATATATATTGATCTGATAATGAGTTTTCATCGTGATGCTCTATTCAGTAGGCCAGTAATAACTGTCTGGTTTGGAACGTGCGCCAAAAATTGCTTGTCCAATCCTGATATCTGTTGCACCTTCAGCGATCGCAAGTTCAAAATCTCCAGACATACCCATTGAAAGCCGTTGTATCTCTGGATGTTTTTTTGAAATTTGATCTCTTAGTGCTCTTAAAAGCTGAAAACACTGCCTGACTTCAGTAGGGACATGGCTATGTATTGCCAAAGTCATCAATCCAACGATTTTTATGTAGCTAAATGGCTGACATTGTTCTATGAAATGTTCTAGTTCGTGAGGCTGAATGCCATATTTACTGCTTTCGCCTGATGTATTAACTTGGACAAAGACAGGCATAATCCGCTTTTCTTTTTCTAAGGCACTATTCAGTTTGTAAGCAAGTTCGACGCGATCTAAGGCATGGAATTCACTGATAAATTGGGCTACATATTTCACTTTATTGCGCTGTAGATGCCCAATCAGCACCCATTTTAAATTGCTAAGTTGTTTTAGTTCCTCATATTTAGCCTTGGCTTCAAGAACTTTATTTTCCCCGACACAGTCATATCCTAGCGCGTGAATTGCTCGAACATGTTCTGCTGAAAATGTCTTACTGACAGGCAATAATCTGATTTCAGAAGGATCTCGATTCACCTTGTGGCAGGCTTTCTCAATCGTTAATTTAATTTCACTCAGTCTGTCTGAAATAATTTCTTTGAGCACAATATTGACCTATGACAAAATTATTTATTGTATAGAACAATATCATGAGCATGTTCAATAAACAAATGCTTAAAGAACACCTCCACTCAGCAGAATTTATTTTTGCTACCTGAGCAAGAGCAAAGCCCTGCTTTGTTTGTAGCGTAAGGCGTAGTGGGGATTAGCGTGTTTTTTTGCCAGTAAATGGTACCTGACGAATTGTCAACAGACTCTAGCGGATTTGATCGTAACGACATGCATCTCAGGACTCATCTACACGATTACTGAATAATGTATCGTTCAGCAACAAATTCATTTCGTTACGACCTGACTTTATTGAGTCAAACCAAATAATATTTTGTGTGCCAAGCTGTCCTGAGTTGGATCCATCACTTGTACCTTCTCAGCTACTTTATATGCACGCTGAATAGCAGGGCGTTCACGGATTGTTTCAAACCAAGATTTAATATGAGGGAAATCAGCAAGCTTTATGCCATGTTCTTCATGGTGAACGATCCAAGGATATGCTGCCATATCGGCAATTGAGTAATCTTGACCTGTAATGAAAGTACGTCCGTCGAGATGAGTATTCAACACTTTATAGAGGCGTCGGGTTTCATTGACATAACGTTCGATTGCATAAGGAATTTTTTCAGGTGCATACTTTGCGAAATGTTGATTCTGACCTAACATTGGACCAAGCCCACCGACTTGCCAATACAGCCATTCCAAGGCCATGATTCGTGCTCTGGGTTCACTGGAGAGAAATAATCCGCTCTTTTGAGCCAAATATTGAAGAATTGCGCCAGACTCAAACACACTCAAAGGCTCGCCACCATCGTCTGGACTATCATCGATGATTGCTGGAATACGGTTATTGGGTGAAATAGCAAGGAAGGCTGATTTTAACTGATCCCCCCGACCGATATTCACAGGTATTACATCATATTTAAGTCCTGCTTCCTCAAGAAAAATAGTGATCTTATGGCCATTTGGCGTTGGCCAGTAATGTAGGTGGATCATAGGATGATGCCTTAATAAGGTTTTGAGCGAAAATCAACTGATTTAAATTATGATCAGGGAGATAACAGCTTCACTTAGCGCAGGCTGTATAACCCTGATCTTTTGAGTGGTGGTTATAAATCGATAACCGTCACGCCATCATTACCATTGAGTCCCAGTACCATACTCTCAGCAAATTGAGGCTCTTTAAGTATTGAAATCACATGATCACCAAAAGCTCTCGGTGGCATAGGTGCCCCAAAGCGGGAGACAAATTCTTCAGGTGTAATTCCCATGGCTGCTGCATAAGCACCTGCTGCTGAGTCACCAACGCCCGTACCAAGGATCATCATGCGAGGAACGATGGCCTGAAACTGAATACCAAGATTTTTATCTTGCGCAAACAAATTGGCATATTTGGTCATGAACCAAAGCGCACGTTTAGAACTGGCGTAGCCACCTGTCATCTGAGAACCAGACTCAGCTGCACCACTAGATCCCACTAAAACTCGGCTGCCTGGATTTAGCGGTGTTTTTAATACAGCTTGAAACCAGAAAAAGGCTGCTTTGACATCAGTTTCCCAATTTATAGAAAACTCTTCCCAAGTCAATTCATCCAGAAGCCCCATTCGCGGCGCTGCTCCAGCATTTAACACAAGGACATCTGGACGAATGTCTGCAATGATACGATGTGCCGCAGCTTCATTTGTGATGTCCGCAGAAATTGTATCAACCCCTAACCGTTCAGCGACAGCATCAAGATCTTTGGCATTACGTGCAACCACAGTTACTTTTGCACCTTGATCAACCAGTGCTTCAACTAGACCTAAACCGAGACCACGACTACCACCAGTGACCACGACTTTTTTGTCTTTCAGATTCATGACGATTTCTCCAATATCTAATAAAGTGATGTACTACTAAAACGATTGAAGCCTCAGAAAAGAGTCAAAAAGTTTATAAATTATTTTAATTTGATTGAGTGAAGTGCTTTCGATTTGGCTTTTTATATAATTTAATTCGCCGCTGATCAGTCTGATCATGTGGATGTGTATTGATAACTTGCGATGATGAGGCAGGTGTGGAATCGAAAGATAGTTGACGTGATTTTTTTGGCAGGACATGATTTTTATCATCTACGCTTAAATGTGTTGAATCACTTTAAATCATCATCTACAGCCGAAAAGGCAGGATAATGGAGTGGCTACTTGGCCATACTAGGCAAAATTACAACATCGATTAGAAGGGAATATGGGGGTAGGAAAAATTTGAGCAAGATAGACAAATAAAACAAAGCTCTCAATGGAGAGCTTATCTGTAAAAAACCATGCAATTGTATGAGTGACATTACTCAATTTTGAGATGAGCTATTTTTAAATAACAAAAATGTATGATTTTAATTTCATACGCTCAGCCGCAGTGTTAAGTAAATATGGTGCAATGAAGCGATGCGGAACTGTCATCATTTTCAAGGTGGGTGTTGAGAACCATTTATGACCGCTGCTAAAGAAAGAAGAGAAGATCACCTGAGATTCGATCAGGTTGATGACCATACATATTTGAATATCAACTGAATCAGAGTGAACAACAATCATGATTAAATCTTCTTGCTTGATCATTGTTGCTGATTTTAGTGATTGCCAGTGTGAGTCAGATTTAGATTTAAATCCCAGCGTATTCCATGACTGACTAACGATCTGATTGATTGCTGGAGGAGCATTGGCAAAAATCTCATATGCCCATTCTTCGGCGCTGTACTTTTTATTCATCATGGGATTAGCAATATCAACGCTAAAAGCATCTTCATAGCCAATATTTTCTAAAGGACATACTTCACGTGCTAGATCTGGAATACGGATTGCTTGTGCTTTCATGGCATTCTCCTTAAGGCATTTGGCTCATCAACAATAGCTATATGCTCAATGGCGAATGGGTTTGAGTATGATGACGAGCCTAATTGTTTATTTATTTGGGGTTAATATCAGCTCTGCATCAGCGGCAACATATCGCACATAGCGGTAATCTCGAATAAAGCTAATTTTGCCTTCTTGCCATTCCAGCCACATGATATAACTTGGTTTGATGTCTATACGGTTTTCAAAGAGAGCAATGACCTCGCGATCTCCAAGCCATGCGGGAACTAGCCAGATGTGGTCATTTTTTGCGTAGGCACCAAAGAACATGGAGACATCGGCAGCGCCAACACGGACAGGATGAGTAGACTGACTGAGTTTGACATCATCAGAAAGTAATGCTTTTAGCCCATTCCAGTCGCGTAGGTTAAACAGCTTTACATAGTTTGCTACTGCATCAGATGTTGGTCGGGCAATTTGTGCTTCTTCCGTGGTTATGTTGATTTCGCGCAGTCGAGCACGTCCAAGGGAAAGATGGGCTTTTACTGAGTCTACTGAGAGATTCAGTAGGGTAGCAATGTCTACAAGAGGCTCATCAAGAACGTCTTTAAGAATGATGACACTGCGCTGAAGTACTGGGAGTTGCATAAATCGTGAAACAGCCATTTTAATTGTTTCCTCGCGCATCAGCATCTCCATCGGATCAGAGGTATTTATATCTTCAATATCGTCAGTAACACTATCCACAGCTTCTGTTATTCGAATGGCTCGACTTCGAAGTAAGTCAAGTGCTCGGTTATGTGCTATGCGGAATAACCAGGCACGTAACATCTGAAAATCTTGTATTTTGTCAATCACAAGCAATGCCCGAGCAAGCGTATCCTGAACGACATCTTCACCTTCAATGACAGAGCCCATCAGTCGCGAACAGTAGCGATGCAATTCAGGGCGAAGCTGTTCTGCCAGATTAATCAGTTGGGTCTGTTGCATGTGAGGCTTAGGATCATGGTCTTTATTCAAATTGTCTCACCATTCAATCATGGTCACAGCGGTATGGCCGCTGCAATCTAAAAGGATATATTGATATCAATGACCTGACTGTTTTGTCATTTTGCGGTCACTGTAATTTGTTGTTGAACAAAGATTTCTATTGAGCATGAATCAAGTGCTTTAGATCCGCCAATAAGGTTAATTTCTATCTGCACAGCACCACGTTAATGTTTTTGTTTAGATAAGCTATTACTAAAACGATTGAGGAATATAAAAAGAGTCAAAAAGTTGTAAATAATTTTAATTTTGTTTGAAGCTGCTGCAATTATTTTATGTGTTTTATTGATATTTAGCAGGATCATTCTTTTTTATCATGAGATTTAATCAGTTATTTTTTTATAGTCTGGCTCAAACTTTTTTTGAGTCCGATCCTGTTTTTATTAAAAAGACGATTATAGATTTTACGAACAGAAAGAACATCGCTTATTTCTGCATTAATGTATTATTCGTCAGCATCTGGAAGTATAAGTACCAAGAAAAAGTGCTTGGTTCTGCTTGTTATTGTGGGTCACCAGATTAAAAGCATGGATTGGCGCAGTTGATAAAACAATACACAGCAGGTCTTATTTTTATATGTAATTACTATATTTTTGACCATGTTCTGCTTATACTGTGCAGCAATTAAGATATTTCATTTTTTGCACGTCATAAGTACTTTTGATATTGAGTACATGATTGTGTACATATTTTTAGAGTAGTGTATGGCAGTAGCTAAGAAATCCGTTAATATCAACAATATACGTAATTTTTCGATTATCGCTCATATCGACCACGGCAAGTCGACACTTGCAGACCGTTTCATTCAAATGTGTGGTGGATTGCAAGACCGTGAAATGCAGGCTCAAGTCCTAGACTCTATGGAGCTTGAGCGTGAACGTGGGATTACCATTAAAGCGGCTTCTGTAACCTTGTACTATACCCATCCAAATGGGCAAGAGTATCAATTAAACTTTATTGATACACCGGGGCACGTGGATTTCTCTTATGAAGTATCGCGTTCTCTTGCTGCCTGTGAAGGTGCATTGTTGGTTGTCGATGCTGCACAAGGGGTTGAGGCGCAATCTGTTGCAAACTGCTATACCGCAATTGAGCAGGGTTTAGAAGTACTACCTGTCCTTAATAAAATCGATTTGCCACAAGCAGAACCTGAACGTGTTATTCATGAAATCGAAGAAATTATCGGTATTGAAGCAACACATGCACCAACATGTTCGGCAAAAACAGGTCTAGGTGTAGAGTCTGTTTTAGAGACATTGGTTGACATTATTCCAGCACCGCAAGGTGACCGTGACGCACCTTTACAAGCCTTAATTATTGACTCTTGGTTTGATAACTATTTAGGTGTGGTATCACTTGTTCGTATCAAACAAGGTCGTGTGCGTAAAGGCGATAAAATGTTGATGAAATCAACAGGTCAATCGCACATCATCACTTCTGTTGGTATTTTTAATCCAAAACATACCGATACAGGTATTTTAGAAGCGGGTGAAGTTGGCTTTATCATTGCTGGGATCAAAGACATTTTTGGTGCGCCAGTTGGTGATACGATTACCTTGGCAACCACACCTGATGTTGCAACTTTACCGGGTTTTAAAAAGGTAAAACCACAGGTTTATGCGGGTTTATTCCCAATTGATGCCAGTGATTTTGAACCATTCCGTGAAGCGCTACATAAGTTACAAATTAACGATTCTGCGTTGTTCTTTGAACCTGAAAGCTCAGATGCTTTAGGTTTTGGTTTCCGTTGTGGCTTCTTGGGAATGCTACACATGGAAATTGTACAAGAACGTCTAGAGCGTGAGTATGATTTAGACTTAATCAGTTCTGCGCCTACCGTAATCTATGAAGCATTGATGAAAAATGGCGAAACGATTTATATCGATAGCCCATCTAAAATGCCTGATGGTTCAACGGTTGAAGATTTACGTGAGCCGATTGCTGAATGTCATATTTTAGTGCCTCAAGAATACTTGGGTAATGTCATGACCCTGTGTATCGAGCGTCGTGGTGTGCAAAAAGATATGAAATTCTTGGGTAACCAAGTATCGATTACCTTTGAAATTCCAATGGCAGAAGTGGTTATGGATTTCTTTGATAAATTGAAATCTTGCTCACGTGGCTTTGCTTCGTTGGATTACAATTTCGTGCGTTTTGAGAGTTCATCTCTAGTTAAGGTCGATGTGTTAATTAATGGTGATAAGGTTGATGCTTTGGCAATGATTTGTCATCGTAATGATGCGCGTCACCGTGGTATTGCTTTAGTTGAAAAGATGAAAGACTTGATTCCGCGTCAAATGTTTGATGTGGCGATTCAAGCTGCAATAGGTGCACAAATCATTGCACGTTCAACAGTTAAAGCGATGCGTAAAAACGTATTGGCTAAATGTTATGGTGGTGACGTTTCTCGTAAGAAGAAACTGTTATCGAAACAAAAAGAAGGTAAGAAACGCATGAAGCAAGTGGGTAGTGTTGAAATCCCACAAGAAGCGTTCCTTGCTGTGTTAAAAGTAGAAAGATAAAAACTAGAGGTCTTATTGCTCATGGATTTTGATTTTAATTTAATTCTCGTTCCTGCAACGCTTATATTTTTTGGGCTATGGTTACTGGATAAGTTTGTACTGAAACAACGTGCAACAAAAGGTAAGGGGAATGAAAATGTCATCATTTCATGGGCATATGATTTCTGGCCTGTTCTAGCAGTGGTTTTGGTGTTGCGTTCATTCTTATTTGAACCGTTTAATATTCCTTCTGATTCTATGGTGCCGACTTTAGAAACAGGTGATTATATTTTGGTGAATAAGTTCCAGTATGGTGTTCGTTTACCGATTACCAATACCAAGATTATTGATATTGGTGAGCCACAACGTGGTGATGTTGCTGTTTTCCGTTATCCAGAAAATCCCAAAATTAGCTATATCAAACGTATTATTGGTTTACCGGGTGACCATCTTGAATTCAATAATGGTCAACTTACAATCAATGGCAAAAATGTTGAGCAAGTACCTACTGAGTTTAGTCGTGAAAAAGATATTTTAGATACACCTAAGTCAATCTACTATTATGAAACGATGGGTACACATAAGCATTTAGTTCGTTTGTTGGAAGGTCAAAATACTTTGGTTTCAGCATTTAATTATGCACAGAAAAAACAAGACCTACCTTATGTAGCAACTGCAAATGACCGCTTTGTAAAATCAAATGGTCAAAGTTGGGAAGTGACTGTTCCAAAAGGCCATTATTTTGCCATGGGTGATAACCGTGACCAAAGTGCAGACAGTCGTTTTTGGGGCTTTGTACCTGAAGAGAACTTAACTGGTCATGCAATCTATGTGTGGATGCATAAGGAACCTGGTTTAAAAATGCCTTCATTTAGTCGCAATGGTGCAATTAACTAATCGGCTACAGTTTAGAAAATCAAATAAAGGTCAATTTTTATTGACCTTTATTTTTATCTGTTAAAGCTATAAAGTTGTCTTGATTTATAAGAAAAATGAAATAGAACAAATGATTTAAACTAGCAACTTGATGCAGTTTCAAGGATAATAGCGCGGTAAAGTTTTTTATCACACCAGGGTTTGCAGTGGATAAAAAATTTATAACAATTGAAAATGATCAGTGGGTCTGCAGCAGTGTATTTGACTCAATTATATGATTATTTTCAATTGCGATTAAAGATTATTCATTCTGAGCTGTTGGATAAAAAAAATGCGTAAAAATCAACAAGGCGCTTCATATATTGGAATTTTACTGGGGATAATCGCTTTAGCTTTTATGTTGAAAATCATAGTTGCTGTATGGCCTTTATACTGGGATGATCGTGTGATTAATAATCAAATTGTAGAGCAGATCAAGAATAGCTCTGCTGAAATCACACCAATGAAATTTGCAACAGAAGTTGATAAACGGTTAGAAATGAACAATATCCGAGATACTAAACTTGAGGATATTGCGACTGTATCAACTAAAGATGGTTTACAAGTGACTAAAAAATATGAAGTACGAAAAAATTTCATGCTGAATATAGATTTAGTCCTCACTTTCGAGAAGAGTTTTGATCAAAGGTCAGTTGAAAGTAAGTGATCCTCGCTTACAGAGTAGAATCGGTTACCAGTTTAAACAATACGAGTTATTACAACTCGCGCTGACTCATCGCTCGGTGAGTCACAAATACAACTATGAGCGCCTAGAGTTTTTAGGTGATGCATTGTTGGGTATGATCATCGCAAACTACTTATATCATGCGTATCCTCATGAAAATGAAGGTCGTTTGACGCGTATGCGCGCAACTTTGGTACGCCAAGAAGCATTGGGTAAAATTGCCAATGATTTAAAGTTAAGTCAAAGTTTAATTTTAAGTACAGGTGAATTGAAATCAGGCGGTCATCATCGTGAGTCAATATTAGCAGATACAGTTGAAGCAATTATTGGCGCAATTTACACCGAAACGCGAGATTTGCCTTTGTTGGAATCGATTGTTTTAAAATGGTATGAACCGTATTTAGATCATATCGAACCGACAGATCAACTTAAAGACCCGAAATCACGTTTACAAGAATATCTACAAGCTCGTAAAAAGCATCTCCCAGTTTATGAGGTCGTAGATATTCAGGGTGATGCACCTAACCAGCATTTTAAAGTAGAATGTACAGTAGATGGCTTGCCTAAAATGATGGGTGAGGGATCAAGTCGCCGTTTTGCAGAACAAGCAGTCGCGGCGGATTTTTTAAAGATATTGGAGCAGTAAACTGCATGAGTACACATTCCGATCACAATGATGCTGATCACGAGCCGTCTGAAAACGGTAATGAGTTAATTAATCAATTTTTTAGCTCGCAAGGTACAAAAATCCCTTCGGATTACCGAAGTGGATTTGTTGCAATTGTAGGACGTCCAAACGTGGGTAAATCGACATTGATGAACCATTTATTGGGGCAAAAATTGTCAATTACTTCACGTAAGCCACAAACGACGCGCCATAAAATCATTGGTATTGATAGTCGTGAAAAGTCTCAGGCTGTATTTGTTGATACACCGGGGATGCACAAGAAAGAAGTGCGTGCGATCAATAAAATGATGAACAAAGCTGCACATTCTGCATTGCGTGATGTCAATTTGGTTCTATTTGTTTTAGATGCCCAGAAATGGACACCAAATGATGACTTGGTTTTAGAAAAACTGCAAAATGCAGAAATGCCAGTCGTTTTGATTATCAATAAAATCGATACCTTAGAAAATAAGCGTATGATTTTACCGTTGATCCAAGAACGTGCGAAGTTAATGAATTTTGCTGAAATTGTTCCTGTTTCAGCATTACGTGGTGCAAACTTGGATCATTTGCGTGAAGCGATTGAAAAGTATCTGCCATTCCAGCCACCATTATATTCTTTAGAACAGTTAACTGACCGTTCAGAACGTTTTCTTGCCAGTGAAATCATTCGTGAGAAAATTATGCGTCAGTTAGGCGAAGAGCTGCCTTATGATTTAACGGTTCAAATTGAATCATTTAAAACAGAAGAAGCGACAGTGAATGAAAAAACGGGTCGTCCTAAAGCTGCATGTACTTATATTGATGCCACAATTTTTGTTGATCGCCCTGGGCAAAAAGCCATCGTGATCGGTGAAAAAGGTGCTAAGCTGAAGAAAATTGGTATGGATGCTCGTGTTGACATGGAAAAAATGTTTGAGCAAAAAATCATGCTAACACTTTGGGTGAAAGTTAAAGGCGGTTGGTCTGATGACGAACGTGCTTTAAAAAGTTTAGGCTACAGCGATATTTAATTGACTTTTTGGGAACTGAAATGATTCGAGTTATAGCAATTCTTGCTTGCATAATCATGTTACAAGGCTGTATCACTAAAATTGTGACAGTTCCCGTCAAAGTTGCTTATAAAACCACCAAAGGTGTGGTTAAAGGCACTGCTGCGGTTGTAGGCGCTGTTATTCCTGACGGGGATGATGACGATGATAAGAAAAAACAAAAGGATGATTAAGTTCAAGCTAGATGCGTAATGAAATCTTGCATGGTTATTTAATCCATCATCGAAAATACAGAGAACGTAGTCATATTGTGCACTTATTTACACAAGAGCATGGTCGTGTCGACGGTATTCTTAGACAAACCCCACCACCACAATATCAACCGATTACTTTACAAGCGTCGGGAAAATCCGAGCTTAAAAACTTTTCAAAACTCGAAATACTCAATCAACCGATTTTCTTTTATGGGGATGCTTTCTTTTCAGGCTTTTATTTAAATGAATTGCTACTTCGTTTATGTCCGCTTGAAGAAATGATGTCTGAAACATTTCAGCAATACCATTTAACTTTACAACATTTACAAAAATTGGCTGAACATCCACAAGCTGATTTATTTCTTCGGCAAATTTTACGCCAGTTTGAACACGCACTGTTAGAAGAGTTGGGCTATCCACTGGATTATGGGCATGATTCAAATCAACAAGAGATTATGCTGACCCAACGTTATCAATTTCAATTGGCGGAAGGCTTTACACCAGTGTCATATACTTCGTCTGGGACGTTGCTGGGCCAGCAAATTCTAAGCATGGCAAATTATGAAAAGGGTAGGGATTTTAGCCCAGAGCAGTTACAATTATTGGCTAAACTCTATCGACAAATGATTACTTCACTTTTAGGTGATCGACCATTAAAAAGTCGTCAGCTTTGGGTTCAAAATGCTCAATCTAAAACGTTGAGCCGTTAATTTTATTTTATTGGTTAATTAGGAGAATGTTATGGCTGCATTGCTAGGTGTAAACATTGACCATGTTGCGACCCTCAGACAAGCACGTGGAACAACTTATCCTGATCCTGTGAAAGCTGCATTAATTTGCGAACAAGCAGGGGCGGAAGGCATTACTTTACACTTACGTGAAGATCGTCGTCATATTCAAGATGATGATGTGCGCCGTATGCGACCTGTATTGACGACAAGAATGAACTTGGAAATCGCTGTAACTGATGAAATGGTTGCATTTGCAAAAGAGATTCAACCACATCATGTGTGTTTTGTGCCGGAGAAACGTCAAGAAATCACCACAGAAGGTGGTTTAGATGTGCTTGGGCATTTTGAAGATGTTAAAGCTGCGACTCAGGCATTAACTGCAATTGGTTGTGATGTATCTTTGTTTATTGATGCTGATTTTGCGCAAATTGATGCTGCAATTGCTTGTGGTGCACCCACTATTGAATTACATACGGGTGCTTATGCAGACGCTAAAACTGCTGAAGCTCAACAGATTGAACTCGAAAGAATTATTAAAGGTACTGAGTACGCAGCATCTAAAGGTTTGGTCGTCAATGCTGGTCATGGTTTGAATTTGGACAATGTGGCTGCAATTGCTGCAATTCCTCAGATTCATGAACTCAATATTGGACATTCGATTATTGCTGAAAGTGTTTTTGTCGGTTTGGAACAAGCAGTAAAGGACATGAAGGCCGCACTTCATGCAGCTGGTTAATTTAATTTTTGATTTACGTTGTTGAATATTGATCATGTCGAATATGAATTATGATGAGCTTATGCAACCTGTGATTGCTTTTTTAGGCTGTGAAACGCCAAAAGCATGGTTGGATGAGGCATTGAACAATCTCCCATTGCTCATGCAAGATCATGCGAATTGTGAAAAGAAAGCGGCTGGAACAGCAATGAACTTGATGTTTCGCTACAGTTTTTTTACCGATTTGCAGATCAAATTAGCACAACTTGTGCGTGAAGAAATGTTGCATTATGAACAAGTGTTAGAGTTTATGAGCAAACGTGGTCAAGAATGGAAAGGTCTGAGTGCGGGTCGTTACGCAGGTGGTTTGCGTAAGGAAATTCGTACTTATGAACCAGAAGCGTTGATTGATGTTTTGGTGATTGGTGCGTTTGTTGAAGCACGTTCTTGTGAACGATTTTATGCCTTAGCGCCATTGGTAGATGATGAGTTGGGTCGTTATTACCGTTACTTGCTGAAATCTGAATCTCGTCACTATGAGGACTATTTAGCTTTGGCTTTAGATGTTGCTAAAACTGCTAAATTAAAAGATCCAGAAGAGGATATCCAGCAACGCATCGAATTGATTCGTGAAGTAGAGAAGGATTTGATTTTAACGCCTGATAAGACTTTCCGTTTCCATAGCGGTGTACCGGTTTAACTGCTTGCCTGATTAAAAACTGAATTTACAAAATAGACCAAAGCATTGCTTTGGTCTATTTTGTTGTGCTGTTTAATAAAAACCAGATGGAACTGTTGCTTTAGTTTGTCACACGCTGTGTCTAATCTTGAAATAAAAAAAGCCCACTTTGATAAGTGGGCTTTTAGAATTTGGCTCTCCAACCTGGGCTCGAACCAGGGACCTGCGGATTAACAGTCCGTCGCTCTACCGACTGAGCTATTGGAGAATCTGAATGCGATTATAAGGATATATCTTTAAGGGTCAAGCCTTTCCTGTCATCTTTTCTTCATTTGTACACTGTATGGTTTTTATTTGAGCAATCTATAGATAATTTAAAAAAATTGATTCTGACAGTTGCAATAGTGAAACGGTCTTGTTAGATTAAAACCATAAAGAGTGTTTAAGTTTGACTTAAACAGTGTGGATTTAAAACCAACTTGCCAGCACTAAATGGCTAAATAGGAGACAGCGAATGAATACGCTTACTATTTCTCAAATTTTTGAAAATTTCTCAGTCTACCAAGAAAATTACCTTTCAATCCTGCAAGATCCTGAACAATATTTTATCCAAGTTGAACAAGCCTATTTAGATGTTTGGCCATTTACTGAAAAAAAACTGTATTTGGGCGATCTGTTGCAGCTTTGGTTTAGTGAAAAATGGCTCATTAATACACCGTGTCGATTATTAAATTCATCCAGTCAGGTTTCATCAAGTTCAGACAAGCAGGCTACTCAAAAACCAGTTCAACGGACACAAGATTTTTATCTGTTCCAATTGAGTGGAAGTACCTTATCAGGTTCTAACCATGCGCAAATCTGGTCAGTTTCAGAACAAAAAGTGCTTTATGTTTCTTTGGATCGCATCTTTAAATATTACTGCTATTTTGAATCGATTGAACGCCCAAAAAACCATCCTCAAAACCCACTTAAATTGTTTCAACACGCGATTTAATCAAACGCATTGAGAACGCTTTTAAGTGTGACTTTAAATCTGCTTAAAAGCTTCAATTGCTCGAATACGACTTTGCTTTAAATCCACAATTGGCTTTGGATAGTTGAGCTCTATATTGGGATTTTTTGCATAAGGTTCATGAATGGTTTTTGCGTCTAAATGTGCAAGTTCTGGAACCCATTGTCGAATGTAGTCACCTTGTGCATCGAATTTCTGCGATTGGCTGATAGGGTTAAAAATACGGAAATAAGGTACGGAATCAGTTCCTGTGGATGCACACCATTGCCATCCGCCGTTATTGGCAGCCAAATCTCCATCAATAAGATGTTGCATAAACCATTGCTCACCTAAACGCCAATCAATCAATAGGTTCTTGGTGAGAAACATGGCGACAACCATGCGGATCCGATTATGCATCCAACCTGTGTGAAGTAATTGGCGCATACCTGCATCGACGATCGGAATCCCTGTCTGACCTGTTTGCCAAGCGCTTAAATCATCTGCAGCATCACGCCATTGTAGCTGCTGTGTTGGCATTTTAAAGGGCAAGTGCTTTGACACACGCGGGAAATCAAACAGGATATGCTGATAGAACTCACGCCAAAGTAGCTCATCGAGCCATGTTTGTTGACCAACATGATCAATAGAAAAATGTCCGAATTGTGCTCGAAATAGGGCATTGAAACACTGTCGAATTGAAAGGATGCCTATATTTAAATAGGCTGAAAGCTGGCTGGTGGCTTCAATTTGGGGGAAATCACGTTCGAGTTGATAATGACGGACTTTGTTTTCAATAAATTCATCCAAGACATTCAAGGCATATTGTTCGCCAATTTGCCACTGTTTGTTGATCTGATTCGGATCGAATGTAAAACCAAGCTCGGCCAAAGTCGGCAGGCTATTGTTATTCAACTTGCCCAGATCTATTGCATCATTTAAAGCTTGAGTCTCAGGAATAGGGAAGCATTGCGGGATCGAAATACTCAGTTGTTCATAGCAGTATTTTTTAAATGCACCGAAGACTTGATAGGGTTGATTGGATTTATTGCGAATTGAACCGACAGGGAACAGAGTGCGATCATGATATAAAACCAAATCACGGTTACTTTGATTTAGTTGTGTTTGAACTTGGAAATCTCGATTTAATTCATTAACACCGCACTCAATATTGGCGTGTACATTTTCAATGTCCAGTTTTTGACAGAGTTGATCGATCTCTGCTGCAATGTTTTCCCATAAGGGAACAGTGCGGATAATCAACGGAATTTGAATAGAAGCAAGTTCTTGTTGAATGGCTTGAATTTGACGTAAATAGAAATCAAGCTTAATCGGTGCATCGTCATGCATTTGCCATTGTTCAGGTGAAAGAATCACCAGTGCAATTACAGGACCGCTTTGCGCTGCATGCCATAGGGCAGTATGGTCTTGAATACGTAAGTCTTGACGAAACCAAAGGAGTTGTTTTTGCATAGGATTGATAGGAATGGATTCATTCACACTAGGTTTTCATCAATTTAAACCAATACGCATAAAAAAGGCAAAGTAAAAACTTTGCCTTTTCGATCAGATCAATCAGATCTTAGTGGTGATGACCACCTGCACCGTGTACATGACCGTGCTCTAATTCTTCTGGAGAAGCATCACGAACTTCTGCGATTTCAACTTCAAAAGTAAGATCTTGGCCAGCTAATGGGAAGTTAGCATCAACGATGATGTTGTCGCCTTCGATTGCTTTAACAGTAACGATTTGAACACCATCATCAGTTTGAGCTTGGAACTGCATACCAGCTTCAATGTTCTCAACACCTTGGAACATTTGAGCAGGAACTTCTTGAACGAGGTCAGGGTTGTATTCGCCATAACCTTCAGCAGCTGGGATAGTTACTGTAAATTTGTCACCTACAGTTTTACCTTCTAAAGCTTTTTCTAAACCAGGAATGATGTTACCTGCGCCATGTAAATATGCAAGTGGTTCACCTTGTGATTTATCGAGAGTTTCACCCTCAGCGTTAGTCAGCGTATAGTGGAAAGAAACCACGTTGTTATTTGCAATAGCAGTCATGTTATTGATCCATTCGGTAATCGATAATTTTAAGGCTACATCATAAAGTGAAAAGCAATTTTTGTAGACTAAAATTACTAAAAAATTGCATTTTCATCTGTATTTTGACCATTTTTTCATAAATATGGGCAAAAATTTAAATTTCAATGCAATTTTATTTTTGGCGCGATTTTTCGTGTAACAAAATCTTTAGCCGTTAACAAGCCTGCATGAGCATAGCCATATATCGTCGCTTGATGAATACGATATAAAGACACATACATTGATTTTGCCACGAAACCTTGAACATTGACCTGACCAAGTAGCTCACCGACCGCTTTATTTTCACTGAGTGATACCAGTGAGCCTTTGTCTGCGAACTGGAACATTGGCTGTGGTCGTCCTTTGATGCGTGCATTCATTGCATCTACTAGAAACGAAGCTTGTTGACTTGCGACTTGTGCACGTGGACCAAGTGGTGCTTCTCTTGCATCTAAAATACAATGGGCGCAATCACCAAAGGCAAAAATGTTTGGATCAGCCTGAGTCTGTAAGGTTGCGTATACGTTTAAACGCCCCATGCGATCTTTTTCAAAGCCTGCTAAGTTGGCAATTACTTTAGGGGTTTTTATCCCTGCTGCCCAAACTTTTAATTGTGCTTCTACGGATGTGCCATCACTAAAATAGACTTTTTCAGCATCTACTTTTTCAACACGTTTGCCCGTTAATACATCTATTTTCATTCGTTGTAATTGCTGTGTGGCATGCTCAGCCATTTTTTCAGAAAGTGCAGGTAAGATACGATCAGCGCCTTCAACCAAAGTAATTTTGACATTGTTTGGGTTAATTTTATTTAAACCATATTTATAAAAGTTCTGTTTGGCTTGAACCAACTCAGCTGAAAGTTCAACACCTGTTGCGCCTGCACCAATCACGGCAATGTGTAATTCACGATCAATATTTTTATTTTGAGCATCTAAATACAAGTGCAGTAAGTCCTGTTGGAAGACTTCTGCTTGTTGGCGACTGTCGAGATAATGACAAAACTCTTTAACCCCAGGCGTATTAAAATCATTGGAGACTGAGCCGACAGCCAGAATTAAGGTGTCATAATGCAGGGTGATTTGCTCTTGATTGGATTCATATTTACTGGTTTGGGTTTTGCTGAGCTCGATGGTTTTGTTATCACGATCTAAATGTTCAAAACGACCCAAGACAAATTCATAGTGATGCTTGGCTGCATGCGCATAATAATTGGTTTCTTCATCACTTGGGTTCATGGTGCCAGCTGCAATTTCATGCAGCAATGGTTTCCAGATATGGGTGAGTTTTTGGTCAACAAGGGTGATTTTGGCTTTTTTACTCTTTCCAAGCGTATCACCGAGTTGTGTCACCAGTTCTAAACCACCAGCGCCACCACCAACAATCACGATATGATGTAGATTTGACATAGAAAACCTAAATTGTTGTTATGAAAATAGAATGGCATAAATATGCCATTCTATTTAATTGTTTAGGTTTTTTTTGTATTACAGGTTACATAATTATAATAAATCTAACTAAATTGGTTGGTTTTAATTAAATTCCAAAAATCGACTTGATCCATTCCATTAAACGTTCAAACCAAGAGGCTTGTTCAATATGCACTTCATCTTCAATATCAAAACTTTGAATCAGTTGATTGTTTTGGTAAACATTCACTTTTGCCAAATGCATGATCTTTTCTAAAGGTGCGGTAAGTGATGTCTCATTCAGTTCAACATTCAAATGGGTTTGAGTTGTTGTAAGCGGTTCAACTGCTGCCAAGAGACCATTTGCCTCAGTTTTCATGATACGGCTATTTACAACATCAAAAGTCGCTAAATCAATTGGTGTCGCATCGTTATATAAAGATGTGGTAATGAGTTGAGGTTTTTTTGCTTCAACCTTAAACATTTTTAAGGTGGATTTAACTACAGGAAGCTCAGCAATCAATTGTTTGTCTTTAATTGCGACTTCATCACGGGTGTAGGCATAGCCCAAGTTTAACAGTTTATGTGCAATTTCCGCGCGTTTAACTGCACTTTTTGCACCCATCACCACCACAATTAAACGACGATCAGGAGACTCTGTAATAGCAGAAGGACGATGCGCTGTCAGTGCTAAGTTATAGCCGGCTGCTTTAGTAAAACCCGTTTTTAAACCATCTACACTTGGATCAGACTTTAAAACAAGGTTGGTGGCATGATGAAAATGTTGGTTATAACTAAAACTTGGCATCACTGAATAATGCATATATTCAGGGGTTTGTGATGTGACTGCTTGACCTAAGATCGCCATATCATGTGCTGACGAAAAATGATCAGGCATGGTAATGCCCGGAGGGTTGGCAAAATGAGTATCCTTCATTCCCAAGGCTTGTGCTTCTTGGTTCATACGAGCAACAAATGCAGGTACACTACCTGAGATACGTTCTGCCAGCGTTACTGCTGCATCATTGGCAGACATCACAATCAATCCAGCAAGAAGTTGGTCAATTGAGATTTGCTCACCTTGCTTCAGGTACATTTGAGATTCATCCCATTGCACGATCTGAACTACAGGGGTTGCAGTAATAATCTCTTCTTTTTTGATATGACCTGCTTTGAGTTCTTTCAACGCAATATAGGCGACCATCATTTTGGTCATGGATGCTGGGGCACGCTGTACATGACTATTATATTCAGCAATGGTTTGACCCGATTGCGTATCTAATATTGTCCAAGCTTCAGCTTCAACAGATTGCGGATTAATATTAAGTAAAGCGGCGTTAACAAACGTGGAGCAAACCAAGCCAGTTATCGCGATAAAAGAAGCAAGAATTTTCAACAGATTTACCTTTAAGCCAATCCTATGGCAAGAGTGCATAAACTTTGCGAATGCTATGCCTTTTTTGCACTCTTCGCTAGTCAGAATCGTAGACAATTGCGACTAAAATCGCCTGACTTTGTAAAAAAATGCTAATCTAATTGGTAATTTCTCACTGTCTATTTTCGAATATATATTTATGTTGCATTATCAGATTGAATTTGACGATTACCGTCAGCACCTCATTCATGTCACATTGCGCTTTCTGGCGAACCCTACTCAAGTTTTGTCACTTCCTACATGGATTCCTGGTAGCTATTTGATCCGTGAGTTTTCTAAACATATCGAATCTGTGAAAGCCTATGATGAAGCGGGTCGTCAACTGCAAATTAATAAGTTTGAAAAAAATAAATGGCGTTTATATAACACCGACCATGAACTGATTACTGTTGAATATGATGTTTATGCCTATGACCTTTCGGTACGTGGCGCATATGTCGATCAAACCCGTTTATATGTCAATCCTGCTTGTGTCTGCCTAGGGCTACAAGACCAAGAAGAATCAGCAATCGAAGTTGAAGTATTTTTACCTGAAGAATTAAAGCATTTTCAAATTGCCACAGGTTTAGAGTCAAGAAGCTTGGTGAAAGGGCGCTATACCTTAAAAGCCAACAATTATGCACAATTGATTGATGCACCATTCGAATTGGCGGATCAAACCCGTTTTAGTTTTGAAGCGAATGGGATTCCACATGAATTTGTGGTTTCTGGTCAGCATACAATGAATGCAGCGCGTATGAAGCAAGACCTTGAAAAAATCTGTAGTACAGAAATTTCAATGTTTGGTTCAGCACCTTTTGAAAACTATACTTTTATGACCATGGCAACTGGCAATAGTTATGGTGGTTTAGAGCATCCGAATAGTACCAGTCTGATTTCGCCACGTGATGATTTTCCTAAAGCAAATGAACCTGTAGAGCCTTCTACGGATTATCAACGCTTCCTTGGGTTGTGTAGTCATGAATATTTTCATTCATGGTTGGTTAAATTTATCCGCCCTGAAAATTTTGCAAATTACGATTTAGATCAGGAAGGCTACACCTCACTGTTATGGATTTTTGAAGGTTTCACCTCTTATTATGATGATTTGATTCTGTATCGCAGTGGTGTGATTTCTCAAGCATCTTATTTAAAGTTGCTAAAAGGGCAAATTGATCGTTATCTACAGAATCCGGGACGTTTTATTCAATCTGTTTCAGAATCTAGTTTTGACGCTTGGATTAAATTTTATCGTCAGGATGAAAACTCAAATAATGCTGGAACCAGTTATTACAATAAAGGCTGTTTGGTTGCACTCAGTTTAGATTTAGGTCTACGTTTACGTGGTTCTAGTTTGGATGCGTTAATGCGCCGTTTGTATGAAAATACCCAAAAGGGCATGCAAGTCAATGAGCGTACCATTGTCGAACTGTGTAATGAACTGACTGGCGATAATTGGATCGAACAGATTAATCATTTGATTAATACCACAGATGAATTACCACTGGATCAATTGTTCCCTGAATTTGGTTTGAGCTATAGCTTGCAAAATGAAAAAGCACTTCCATTTGGTTTAAAAGTTGCTGAAAAAGCTGAGGGTGTCATTATTCAGCAAGCGCGTCGTGATGGTGTTGGCGCAAAAGCGGGGCTGTCTGCCAATGATGTGATCATTGCGATTGATGGTTTAAAAGCGTCTGAAAAACTTTTAAACCAATATGCAAAACAGCAAGGTCAATTTACGGTTTATGCATTCCGTCGTGATGAGTTTTTACAATTTGAGTTGCAAGGCGGCGAAGTTGCGTTGACTACGGTTGAGTTAACTGTATTAGATCAAGCCAAAGCTGAGAAATGGTTAAAGGCTTAATTAAGTTGTGTACCCCAAAAAACCGATGTTAAAACACATCGGTTTTTTTTCGCCTAAAATTTAACGTTGTATGATCAATCAATTACCACGATATGTTGAATATCCATAAGGGCTAATCAACAGTGGAATATGATAATGTTCAAGACTTCCATCAATCACAAAAACCACAGGAACTTCTGGGAAAAAAGCACGTTGGTTATTTTGTTTAAACCATTCACCAGTTTGAAAAGTAACCTTATAAACACCTTTATCTAATACTTTGTTTTCAGGGTATAAGGATGAAATTCGCCCATTACTGTCTGTGCTTCCTTCATTAATTTTTACCCATTTATCTTTTTGTTGCGCTTCGAGAATGACTTTAACATTGCTTGAAGGTAAGCCATTTTCAAGATTTAATACATGTACGCTTAATGGGTTTTGGGCAAAACAAAGCCCAGAAAATAGGGTTGCTGAAATAGCTAAAGTTAATTTTTTCATCATCAATTTTTACTAAGACTAAAATCACTATGTTAAGGTCAAGTTGAAGTGTTGCCGTTAAAAAAATGTAAAATTATATTAATTGTTAAAATTTAATCAAGTGTCAGAATTAAAATAATTTTTATTTAACAATAAGATAGATAATTAAAATAATAAATAAAACAGTATTGTTGAGAGGTTTTCAAATGAAATGCTTAGGCTTGCAAACGAGCCTTTCTAAAAAACGATGCGTATTTTATTTAGATGCTTACAGTAAGTGAGAAACCGATTTGACTGGATAAATACTCTATAAAAATTTTGTCAGATTTAAACTTAGCTACTGTCCTTGGCGATTTATACGACTATTTATAATGTGATTTGAGGTAGTCAAAAAACTGAATCAAACCTTAGCCTTGTGGTTTTTTAAATGCTATAGTCAAAGATTATTGTTAATTTTTTATAAACAAAATATTAATCAACTATTTATAGTTGGTGCTTAAATCTAGTCCAGTATGTACTTTGTCGTGGTCTAACACGATGTGTGAATCATACATTCGACAGTGAGAAGGAAAATATAATATGAAAAAATCTCTTTTCAAAATTCCACGGATAGTTTTGTGTTGCGTTTTGCTCTTGGCAACATCTGTTGCACGTGCAGATGGTACAGGCAAGCTACAGTTTTTATATACGGCTTATTTAGATGTACCTGCCTTAATTTCAAATATGCTTGCGTCCTGTAAGCAATTTGATCCATCGACAGAGCCAGAATTACAGCGTTTGTATGATCAATGGTATCAAAAACATGGGCGTTATCAGAAAGAGTTGCAACAACTCTTATTTAAGTTACTTAGCGAACAACTGGGAAAAGCAAAAGCACAGGAGTTTGTTACCCACCTCAAAACAGAAGTTCAAAATGAGTTAGGGGATTTGTATTTTCCGCTGAATCATACGTGGACTAACAACTGGTATTGTACCAAGGAGTTACCTGATGAATTGACTGGAAAGGGCTTAATGTTGAATTACGCAGACTATGTTGAAGAACTTAAGCAGAAAGTAAAATAACGACACCGCCCTAATTTTAAGCGGCTTTTTGATTTTGAAATCAGTCAAAGTCGCTAAGTCAGCAATGATTTATTTCAACCCAAATCTGCAATAACAGTAAAATGAGGTAAATAAGCTAAAGCGTCATCCATTTTTATATTCACGATTCCCAGTGAAAAGAAATCAACATATTTGTCATTAAACTTTCTAACTGTATATTTTAAAATCATCCAACAATAAATTTATTCTAAATTCATAATACAAAAGGGTAATGTCAATGAAAAAGCGTTTCTTAAAGCTCATCACAATTGCATGTGGTTTAGGCGTAGCTCCACTTGGATTTGCTGCAAATTGTTCAAGTACAATCAGCAATAATGCTGTGGCAAACTTAACTGTACCAGCAGGTGCAACATGTACCTTAAATAGTACATCTGTTGATGGAAATGTGAATGTACTCAATGGAGGGAGTTTGATTTTAAATAACTCTTCAGTGAGTGGAAATGTGCAAGCCAATACCGCCAAAGTATTGAAATTGGTCAATTCTTCTGTTGAGGGGGATGTGCTTGCAGGTCAGGTATCGTCAACATTGAGTTTAAATAAATCCATGATTTCAGGAAACTTACAATGTTCTACACTGACGAAACTACAAAGCAGTATGAGCAGTGTTGAAGGTAAAACTACAGGGAAGTGTCGTTAAAGATTAAAAATATCTGTAAAAAAGCACTCAATATTGAGTGCTTTTTTGACGCTTAAATTTGTGAATGATGACTTAAGCTTCGATGGCTTGTACCGCAATTTTTTTCGCTGGATCAACTTTACGACGTACCACTGGAACAGGTTCACCATAATATTGACGATCTGCAAAATAGCTTGAACGAACCATTGGAGCAGCCCAGATATTTCTGAAACCAAGCTTGTGACCGTGTGCAGTATAACGCTCAAATTCTTCTGGTGTGACAAAACGGTCAATTGGTGCATGTTCTTTAGAAGGCTGTAAGTATTGACCAATTGTCACATAATCAACACCGTGTGCATGTAGATCATCTAACAGGGCAATCACTTCTTCTTCGGTTTCACCAATACCTACCATTAAACCACATTTTGTTGGCACATCAGGGCAGTATTCTTTAAACATTTTTAATAAGTTTAAAGAATGTTGATAGTCTGAACCTGGGCGCATCGCTTTATAGAGGCGAGGTACTGTTTCGATGTTATGGTTAAATACATCTGGCGGACATTCAGTCATGATACGCAGTGCAATATCCATACGACCACGGAAATCAGGAACCAATATTTCTAATAATGTTTTTGGACTGAGTTGACGTGCTTCTTGAATACAATCAACGAAATGTTGCGCACCACCATCTAAAAGATCATCACGGTCTACAGAGGTAATCACTGCATACTTTAAACCGAGATTGGCGATGGTTTCTGCCATATGACGAGGTTCATCAGGATCAAGTGCATTTGGACGACCATGTGCAACATCGCAGAACGGGCAGCGACGGGTACAAATATCACCCATGATCATAAAGGTTGCAGTACCACCACCGAAACATTCTGGAAGGTTAGGACAAGCTGCTTCTTCACACACAGTATGTAATTTTTGTGCACGTAAAGTGGTTTTGATTCGTTGAACTTCATCAGGCGCAGCCATTTTGACACGAATCCAGTCCGGCTTTCGTGGTGCTTCAACCGTGGGAATAACTTTTACAGGTATACGAGCAACTTTTTCCGCGCCACGTAATTTGACACCCTGTTCTGGTTTACGGTTCTCTGACATATTCAACTTTTCCACTGTTTTCTACGGGGGAGATTATGCTCATTATAGCGGAAATGCAAAAAGATAGGGCAAAAACACTATTCATATACTAAATGTCGTTATCACAGAATATATGCATGCGAAATACAGAAAATTGTTTTGGTTTAGGTCATAATATCGCATAAGACAAGATATAGACTGAATTTACTATAAGGAGCTTTGAATGCCACGTAAGAAAGAAGTCGTTAGTGGGAAATTTGTGAAATACGATGCGGTCGTACTTGGCTCTGGTCCTGCTGGTGAAGGCGCGGCAATGAAGCTTGCTAAATCGGGTAAGCGTGTTGCAATTGTAGATATTCGTGAGCAACTTGGTGGTAACTGTACCCATGTCGGCACCATCCCAAGTAAGGCTTTACGTCAGACAGTTTCAAGTATTATCCGTTACCAACGTGATCCAATGTTTAAAAAAGTAGGGGATTGGAAACAATTCACTATGAAGCAAGTTTTGCGTAATGCGCATAAAGTGATTCAACAGCAAGTTGATACACATTCACGTTTTTATGACCGTAACCATATCGATGTATTTCACGGTCGTGCATATATCCAAGATAAAAATACGGTGATTATTTTTAGCGAAGATGGTGTTAAAGAAACTTTAGTTTTCAAACAGCTTGTGGTTGCCACAGGTAGCCGCCCTTATCACCCACAAGGTTTAGACTTTAATCATCCGCGTGTATTTGATTCAGATAAAATTTTAGATTTGGATTATCCAATTCATAAAATTATCATTTATGGTGCGGGTGTAATTGGTTGTGAATATGCATCTATCTTTATTGGTTTAGACCATAAAGTTGACTTGATCAATACACAGCATCAGCTGCTCAGTTATCTCGATGATGAAATTGCAGACGCGTTGTCTTATCACTTACGTGAACAAGGCGTGTTGATGCGTCACAATGAGCAAATTGATCATTTAGAAACGTTTGATGATCATGTGGTCTTGTATTTGCAAAGCGGTAAAAAAATTAAAGCTGATGCCATTCTTTGGTGTAATGGCCGTTCAGGAAATACCGATGGTTTAGGTCTTGAAAATGTAGGTATTACACCAAACAGCCGTGGGCAACTTGCGGTAAATGATCAATATCAAACCGAAGTTGAAAATATCTATGCAGCAGGCGATGTTGTGGGTTGGCCGTCCCTTGCTTCTGCAGCATATGACCAAGGTCGTTGCGCTGGTTCAAATATGAGCGGCGAAGAAAATGTTAAGCCAGTGAAAGATATTCCAACGGGGATTTACACCATCCCTGAAATTTCATTCTTTGGTAAAACTGAAAGTCAGTTAACTGCTGAAAAAATTCCATATGAAGTTGGACAAGCATCATTCCGTCATTTGGCACGTGCGCAAATTACAGGGGATACAGTTGGTGAACTTAAACTGTTATTCCATCGTGATACCTTAGAGTTATTAGGTGTGCATTGTTTTGGCAATAATGCGGCTGAAATTATCCATATTGGACAGGCGGTGATGCAAAGTGGAAACAATACCATTAAGTATTTTGTTGAAACGACATTTAACTATCCAACAATGGCAGAAGCCTATCGTGTTGCAACATTGAATGGTATGAATCGTTTGTTCTAAACAAATATTCAGAATTAAAAACCCGTAAGGCATCTTGCGGGTTTTTTTATGCCATATTTAAAAGATTTGATGTGTGAACTGCATAGTCTTAAGTGGTTCAAAGGTTTATCATAGCGGCAGTTAAACTTGTGGATGACGCTATGAAAATTGTTGCAGATGAAAATCTAGCATTTACTGAATATTTCTTTTCAGAATTCGGAACCATTCATCAAGCAGCAGGACGCAATTTGACTCATCATGATGTGAATGATGCAGATGCGTTATTGGTACGCTCTATAACAAAAGTCAATGAACAGTTGATTCAAGATACAGCACTAAAATTTGTCGGTAGTGCAACTATAGGGACAGACCATTTAGATATTCCAGCATTAGAAAAGCATCAAATTGCATGGTCAAATGCAGCTGGTTGCAATGCACAAGCCGTTGCAGAATATGTCATCACGGCTTTACTGCATCTCAATCAGGATTTTCTAGATTTAGGGAAAAAGTTTACTTTAGGCATTATTGGTCTAGGCAATGTGGGAACACGATTAGCATATATGGCTCAGTTGTTGGGCTGGAATGTAATTGGCTATGATCCCTTGGTACAACGAGAAAATGTTCAGCAAGTTGAATTTGACGCTTTATTAAAGAAAGCCGATGCGATCAGCATACATGTGCCTTTAACCCAAACAGGGCCGTTTGCAACACATCATTTAATCAATGCTGATGCATTGGCGCTGATGCAGCCAGAAACCATCTTAATTAATTCTGCGCGTGGTGCTGTTGTTGAAGAAGCGGCATTAATGGCAGATATCTTAAAAACACGTCGTAAAGTGGTGTTGGATGTATTTGAACATGAGCCTGAGATTTCACAACGTCTATTGGATTTAATTACAATTGTGACGCCACATATTGCGGGTTACAGTCTGGAAGGTAAAGCACGTGGTACTCAGATGATTTATGACGCATTTTGTAAAACATTTGCCTATACCGCGCATAAGAAATTTGAATCACAATTACCGGCATGTGAACAATATTTTTATGGCAATAACATTAAACAAACGCTGAAAAAATACTTAGCTGAAATTTACAATATTCAGCGAGATGATGAGAATTTAAGAGATTGCTTAAAGGATGGCAAGGTGGATCAAAAAGCTTTTGATTACCTTCGTAAAACTTATCCTTTGCGCCGTGAATGGGCTGCGCATGGAGGGCCAAAAGCATGAGCATAGATTTTAAACCGACTTGTGATATTCAGGCGCTTAAAGCACGAGCAAAACTCTATAGACAAATTCGCCAATTTTTTATTGAGCGTGATGTTTTAGAGGTTGAAACTCCGATCTTGTCTCAAGCAGGTGTAACCGATGTCCATCTGGCTTCTGTACAGGCTCAGCGTCATGTACATGGCAAAAAACAAACGCATTATTTACAAACTTCACCAGAGTTTGCCATGAAGCGTTTATTGGCGAGTGGCAGTGGTGCGGTTTATCAAATTTGTAAAGTTTTCCGAGATGATGAACATGGGCGTAAGCACAATAGTGAATTTACTATGTTGGAATGGTATCGTCCGCAGTTCAGCTTGAAAGATTTGATGCTAGAAGTCACTGATTTATTGAATGTGGTTTTGGCTGAACGTTTTGGTGAAGTTCGACCAACCGTACTCAGTTATAAGCATGCATTTATTGATCGTTTGGACTTGAATCCACTGCAAGCAACGTTGCAACAATTAAAAGATGCGGCACACCGTGTAGGACTCAATCTGGATTTGGGTGATGATCGTTTGGCCTATATTGATTTGTTATTTTCTCATATGGTTGAGCCAAGTTTAGGTTTTGATACGCCGGTATTTTTAACTGATTTCCCCCCAGAATTGGCCTCTTTGGCAAAGACTAAATTGGATGAGGATGGTGAGTTAGTTGCTGCACGTTTTGAGCTCTATATTGAAGGGTTAGAACTTGCCAATGCCTATGATGAGTTGATTGATGCTGAGGTTTTGCGTAGTCGTTTTCAAGCAGATAATACTGAGCGTGAAAAGCTGGGTTTACATGTGATGCCAATCGATGAGTATTTGCTCGCTGCTTTACCGAATATGTCAGATTGTGCGGGTATTGCTTTGGGAATTGATCGTTTGTTAATGGTGGTGATGAACCAAATGAAATTGGAAAAGGTGATTACATTTCCTGCGGATGTGTCTTGATATAAAATCGTTTGGGCCATAGGCTGATATTTATAAATGCTATGCTCACAGAATGATTGAATATTATTTAAAAGAAAATACGATATCTAAAAAAGCCTCTCATTACTGAGAGGCGTTTTTTTTAAACCGTATGATGATGATGACCTAACTCATGCTTTAAATCAGCAATCGCTTCAATACGTTTTTGAATCAACATTTCACCGATATCAGGACCTTGAATATCTGAGGGTAAATCCGATGCTTTAATCGTGCGTACAGTTTTCATTGCATCTAATAGGTAATGCGCTTGTGGGTATTCGCGATTTTCTAAACCTAAGCGGCCTTTAGCATCACATTCACAGGCTTGTGCAAAAGCTTCAACACGCTCAGGACGACGTAGCACATCTAAACGCTGTAATAAACGCCATAAGGTGCCTGGTTTTAAGGTAAAAGCCTGATGACATTTTAAATGTTCTTTACATACTGCTAGAGCAAGCTGTTTCGTTTGAGTGGGCACACGTAAACGATCACATACATCTGTGACAGGCTGAATCCCACGTTCTTCATGCATGATATGACGAGGTAATTCATCTTTCGGTGTTAAAGCTTTGCCCAAGTCATGTACCAATACAGCAAAACGAACATCTAAAGAATAATTGGCTTTACATGCTTGCTGTAAAGACATCAGTGTATGAATACCGCAATCAATCTCAGGATGATATTCAGGGCGTTGTGGAACGCCAAACAGGGCATCTATTTCAGGGAAGAGTACTTTTAATGCACCACACTCACGTAACACTTCAAAGTAAACATCGGCATGACGTTCCATTAAAGCACGAGAGGTTTCTTTCCAAACACGTTCAGGTGTCAGTGCTTCTAACTCACCAGATTCAGTCAGTTGACGCATCAATGCAAGTGTTTCATCGGCAATACGAAAACCATATTGTGCATAACGAGCAGCAAAACGAGCCACACGCAGTACGCGTAAAGGATCTTCTGCAAAAGCGTCTGAAACGTGACGTAGGATTTTATGCGCTAAATCATCTTGTCCATGATAGGGATCATACACTTGACCTGCTTCATCCATCGCGATGGCATTGATGGTTAAGTCACGACGAATTAAATCCTCTTCTAAGGTGACATCTGGATCGGTAAAAAACTCAAATCCATGATAACCGTGTCCCGATTTACGCTCAGTACGGGCTAGGGCATATTCTTCTTTTGTTTGGGGATGTAAAAACACAGGGAAATCTTTCCCAACGGGTTGATAACCTTGGGCAAGAAGTTGCTCTGGCGTAGCGCCAACAACAACATAATCCTTTTCGTGATAGGGATGACCGAGTAAATGATCTCTAACGGCACCGCCTACTAAATAAACTTGCATGAAAAAACCTCTATTCTTACTGCCATCATGCAACAGAATAGAGGTTTTCTCAAGTACAGAACTTGAGTGATTGACTAAAGTTCTGCGGTATTGATGTTAAATTGACTTCAAGCTTAGCCTTCAGCTTGTTGAATCTCTGCAACGGTTAAAGCTGTCATATTAACTAAACGACGTGTTGTCGCTGTAGGTGTTAAAATATGCACAGGTTTAGCAGCACCAAGCAAGATAGGACCAATAGTCACATTATTGCCTGATGTTGATTTTAACAAGTTGAATGAAATATTTGCCGCATCAAGATTTGGCATAATCAACAAGTTCGCTGAACCTTTGAAGCGTGAATTTGGGAATGCAAAATGACGAATATTTTCATCAAGTGCAGCATCTGCATGCATTTCGCCATCTACTTCTAATTCAGGTGCGATTTCAGTCAAGATTTCAAATACTTTACGCATTTTTTGTGCACTTGGATCATTTTGATCTGAACCAAAGCTAGAATGCGAAAGTAATGCAACTTTTGGCGTCATACCGAAACGACGAACTTCTTCAGCCGCTAAAATAGTCATTTCAGCTAGCTGTTCAGCAGTCGGGTTAGTATTTACATATGTATCTGCCATAAAGATATTGCGATCTTCAAGCATCAATGCATTAAGCGTAAAGAAGTTATTACGACCTTCTTTTAAACCAATCACATTTCTCACAAAGTCTAAATGGATATCATAACTTGCATAAGTACCGCATAGCATACCATCTGCAAGACCATGACGAACCAACATTGCTGCAATCAAGGTAGAACGACGACGTGTTTCACGTTGTGCATACTCAGGCGTTACACCTTTACGTTGCATCAAGTTGTAATAGTCATCTGCAAACTTATCGTAATCAGGATTCTTTTCTTGATCTACGATGGTAATATTTACACCATGTTCAAGACGTAAACCTAATTTCTTGATATTTGCTTCAATGACTGCAGTACGGCCAACCAGAATAGGTTGTGCCAAACCTTCATCAACCGCGATTTGAATCGCACGTAATACACGAAGATCTTCACCTTCCGCATAAGCAATACGTTTAGGCGCTGTTTTCGCTTGTGCAAAAATTGGTTTCATCATCAATGCTGAATTATAAACAAATTCAGATAGACGTTGACGATAAGCTGAGAAATCCGCAATTGGACGACTTGCAACACCTGAATCCATTGCAGCTTGTGCAACAGCAGGAGCAATTTCAAGAATTAGGCGTTGATCAAGTGGACGTGGAATTAAATAATCACGACCAAATGATGCAGATTTTTCACCATAAGATGCGGCATCCGCTTCAACATGTGCCATACGTGCAATTGCATGTACACAAGCAATTTTCATTTCTTCATTAATCGTCGTAGCGCCAACATCTAGCGCACCACGGAAGATATAAGGGAAGCAAAGCGCATTGTTTACTTGGTTCGGATAATCTGAACGACCAGTTGCCATGATTACATCTGGACGTACTTCATGTGCATGTTCAGGTAAAATCTCTGGATCTGGGTTTGCCAATGCAAAGATGATTGGATCAGCCGCCATAACTTTAACCATTTCTTTGGTTAAAATGCCTGCCGCAGAAAGGCCAAGGAACATATCTGCATCTGCAATCACATCTGCAAGTTGAGTACCCTCAATATCTTGCACATAACGCTTTTTAGACTCATCCAAGCCTTCACGTTTAGTGGTCAATAAACCGCGTGAGTCAGCAACCACGATATTTTCTTTTTTAGCACCAATTGCACACAGCAAGTCTAAACAAGAAAGTGCCGCAGCCCCTGCACCTGAAGCAACAATTTTGATTTCGTCAATTTTTTTGCCATTCAATTGCAAAGCATTGAGAAGGGCTGAACCTACGATAATTGAGGTACCGTGTTGGTCATCATGGAACACAGGGATTTTCATGCGTTCACGAAGCTTTTGCTCAATATAAAAACACTCTGGTGCTTTAATATCTTCGAGGTTAATACCACCAAAAGTAGGTTCTAAAGCCGCAACGATATCCACAATTTTGTCAGGATCATTTTCAGCAATTTCAATATCAAAAACGTCTACACCAGCAAACTTTTTAAATAATACGCCTTTGCCTTCCATTACAGGCTTAGATGCTAATGGACCAATATTACCTAGACCTAAAACGGCTGTACCATTACTGACCACTGCAACCAAGTTGCCACGAGCAGTATAAAGCGCTGCTTTTGAAGGGTCTTTTTCAATTTCTAAACAAGGCGCTGCCACACCTGGTGAGTAAGCAAGCGCAAGGTCATGTTGATTGACAAGTTGCTTACTTGGCGTAACGCTAATTTTTCCTGGTGTTGGAAATTCGTGATAGTAAAGGGCTTGCTGTTTTAAAGATTGATCATCCATCTGAATCTCGATTATTACATGTTCCAGCGAGGCTGGTGGTTTGACTAAATTTCATCGAATATAACATTTGTTGAGCGATACCGACAGTCAAAAAATAGTTATTTCAAACAAAGTAATAGATATAAAGTCTAAAAAAATTAACAAATCTTTATAAGTTTATGCTGTTCCAAATATTTTGTGCTGTCCGCAGATGACAATGCTTTGGAAAAGTAAAAGCCTTGTAAAATATAACAACCGTGTTTTTGTAAAAATAACGCTTGCTCTTTAGTTTCAACGCCTTCAGCCACTAAGGTAATGCCGATTGCATTGCCCATAGCAATAATCGCATTGACGATTGCTTCGTCTTTTTCTTGTCCAATTTTTGAAATAAAAGCACGATCTATTTTTAAGATATCAAAAGGGTAACTGGTTAGATAAGCTAAAGATGAGTAGCCTGTTCCAAAATCATCCAAAGAAATAGAAATATGGCGATCTTTTAATTGTTGTAGGAGAAAATTAACTTCTTCTGACTTATCAAACAAAGAAGATTCAGTCAGTTCCAGTTCAAGCATATCACCTGAAATATTATATTTTTTAAGGGCATAATCGATATCTTTAACCAACTGTCCGCGGTAAATTTGTTGTGCCACAATATTGATCGATACCCTAAAATGATCAAAACCAAGGGATTGCCACTGCTGTATTTGCTTACAGGTTTCATGCAATACAATTAAACCAATATCTGAAATGAGGCTGGTTTCTTCGGCAAGCGGGATAAAAATGTCTGGCAAGATATAACCCAAAGTTGGATGTTGCCAGCGGACTAATGCTTCAAAACCATAAATACGTTGAGTTTTAACACAGATTTTAGGTTGATAATGTACGGTCAGTTCTTTGTGCTTTATGGCTTTTCTTAATTCGTTTTCTAAGTTGATCCCTTGATTGAGCAACGGCGTTTTTTTGTTTGAATAAAAATATACGGTATTTCCACCTAAACGCTTGGCTTCGTGTAATGCTGATTCTGCATGACCATTGAGACTGTCGAGCTGTAAGCCATGCTCTGGATATAACGCAACGCCAATTGAAATGGTGATGGTTTGTTCTTGTTCTTTAACATCAAAAGGTTGTTTAAATGCATCTAAAATATGTTGTGTATGTTGATGAATATTGATGTTATTGCTGCTTAAATTATAGATCACTGCAAAATCATCATTATTTAAATAAGCGATCAGAGAGGCATTTGGACAACATAATCTTAATCTGTGAGCGACTTGTTTTAATAATTCATCACCTTCTTTATGGCTCATAAATTCATTGAATAATTTAAAACGGTCAATGTTGATGCGTAAAACCGCAAAATTTTTAAATGAATCAGAATAGTGAATTAAATAATTATGCAGTTGTTGTTTGAAATAAAAGCGATTTGGCAAATCGGTTAGGATGTCATAATGTTCTAAATACGAGAGTCGTTGTTCTTGTTTTTTGCGATCAGTTAAATCGGTAATAATGCCGACATAGTTGGAAAATTTATTTTTTTCATCATAAATTGCATTGATGTGTACCCAGAGTGCAAGTTTTTTCCCAGAGGTAAAATCAATCTGTAATTCAGACTCAAATTCTCCTTTTTGAATTAAACTTTGGGTAATCACATTATACATTTGTTGGGTACGAGAATTATTGTTAATGGTGATATCAAATAGATGATTTCCAACGATATTGTGTTGTTTATAATCTAAGAGCTTTTCAAAATAAGGGTTTACTTCTAAGTAGCATAAATTATTATCTAAAATGAAAACACCTTCAGCCACTTGTGCTAATACATTTGCGGCGAGTTTTAACTTTTCTTGGTCGGTCTTTTCTTTTTGAATGTCGCGTTGGATACCCACCATTCTAAGCGGTTTGTTATTGATATTCTTAGAAACCACTTTGCCAATGTCTTGAATCCAGCACCATTGACCATCTCGCTTAACACGGTAGATTGCCTCAAAGCGCTCAGTTTGGCCTTTGAGATGTTGTTTCAGGATGGTTTTATAATTGACAATATCATCAGGATGAACATATTCATCTACGCTATTGTGTTTTAAATTGAGTTGTTTGAATTCTGCACCGCTTTTTGAGTCGGAAATCTCAAAAGTTCTTTTTTCAATATTCCAGACCCAAGAGTGAATACCGGCGGTTTCATGGGCAAAAGCTAAGTTGGCCTGATGATTTTCTAAACGGTCATTCATCTGTTTAAAATCGAAAATTCGTTCTTTTACTTTTTGTTCTAATAAATGATTATGTAACTGCAATTCACTTTTCATGACCTGTGTTTTTGAGATTTCATTTTTAAGTTGTATTTCTAAGCCTTTATAGTTTGCAAGTTGTTCTTGTGATTGCTTAAATAAAAACTTATTTTTCAGGTCTAATATTTCAGAATTAATATAAATTTTATGTGAAGCATAAGTGCTAAAGAATAATAAAGAGAACCAAACAATGAAAATGGTGCTATAGATTTCGTTGGTGTTTTGAGGGAAAAGCAGAGGGAGCGTGAGCACCGGAATCGCAGATGGAACAAATAAAGCAATAAAATAACTAAATCTTTGATTGAGAAAATTCATTGCTAAAACATATGAAAAACTCAGCAAAAAGCTAGATAACAAAAATGAAAAAAATGGGTCAACCACATTTGGCATCATCATAAATTCTAAATTGATGATATAAACGCCAATCCCAAATAAGCTTCCTAAGATCAAACAAGAAAACTGAAAGAAAAGATCAATATTTTTAAATACTTGAACTTTATTTTGTTGTAACAGATAGGTAGAAGACAAAAATCCCGATAATATAAATAAAACAGTCAGAATAAACCAACCGCTTAATAATTCAGAGGAGGTCTTAAATAAGTAAAGATAAATTAAAGCGTCACAGATACACGTAAAAAATACCCAAATAAAAAATATCCGGATATCTTTGGTTATCTTTCTGATGTTCGACGAATTCACATCATATGAAAGAAGCTCTTCCTGAACATCATTCATTAGCGCTTGCACCTCTGCTATTTTTAGAATGTGTAGGTTTAACGGAGCAACTATTTAAAATTTGCTAATTAATAGTTTCTTTGGAATTAAAATACTGTGAAATCATCCAATTTGCAATTATTTTACATGACATACATCACTTTTTAAAGCTTTGATAATTCAAAATTGATAATGCAACTACAGGTGCTGTTTCAGTTCTTAAAATACGATCACCGATGCACCAATTTTTAAATCCATATTGGTTGGCCTGATCAATTTCAGCTTCATTTAAACCACCTTCAGGGCCAATTAAAAGGGCAATATCTGGGCTTATGCCTTTAAGTACATCTGTCTGCTCTTTTTCAGGCGCAAGAACAAATTTACTCTGCGGTAATTCAGTTTTGATCCATTCGTTTAGGCTTAGAGGCGCTAAAATCTGAGGAACAATATTCATACCACACTGTTCACAAGCTGCAATCGCTATACCTTGCCAATGATCTAATTTCTTTTGATCTCGATCATATTTTAAACGCATTTCACAACGTTCTGATGTGAGCAATTGAATTTGAGCTACGCCCAATTCCACAGCTTTTTGAATCGCATAATCCATACGATCGCCCTTACTCATGACTTGTCCAAGTAGGGCTGTAAAAGCAGGGGTACGATTATCTGGATTAAATGAATTGACTAAAACAGAAGCAGATTTTTTTGCGACTGCTGTTAAAGTCACTTCATATTCACCCCCTTGTCCATTGAACAAGGTGGCTTTTTCACCCACTTGTGCACGCAATACTTTGACCCAATGATGAAATACTGTTTCAGTGAGTTCAACCGTAGTTTCGACAGCTAAATCAGATTCAATATAAAAACGGGGCATGCAGTATTACTCACAAGTTGATGATGCAATTTTGATTTAAGCTAAACCGAGATCAAGTACCAATTGGCGGTTTGGCTCAGTATGATTCATGCTATAGAAGTGCAAACTTGGTGCACCTCCTGCAATAAGGCGTTCACACAGTTTGATCACAACTTCATGTCCAAAAGCTTTGATACTTGCAGTGTCGTCACCATAGGTCGCAAGTTGCTTACGAATCCAGCGTGGAATTTCTGCACCTGTCCCATCTGCAAAGCGGATTAAGTTGCTGGCATTGGTAATTGGCATAATTCCTGGCGCAACAGGAATATCAATTCCTTGTTTTTGGATACGCTCTACAAAATAGAAATAGGCATCTGGATTAAAGAAAAATTGAGTGATGGCTGCATTTGCACCAGCTTTGACTTTTTCTGCAAAGTGCTGAATGTCTGCATCAAAGTTGTCAGCTTGTGGGTGCATTTCAGGATATGCCGCAACTTCAATTTTAAAATGATCGCCTGAGTGTTCACGAATAAAACGGACCAAATCAGTTGCATAAGGCAGTTCACCTAGGCCAACTTGACCAGAAGGTAAATCACCTCGAAGCGCAACAATACGATCAATCCCTTGAGCTTTATAGATATCGAGTAATTCAGCAATACGTACTTTGTCATCACCAATACATGAAAGGTGAGGGGCAACAGGTGTACCTTTACCATTAAAGTCAGCAATTGCGGCTAATGTACGTTCACGCGTCGAACCACCAGCCCCATAAGTAATCGAGAAAAACTCTGGATTTAAAAGCTGTAATTCTTGATGAACAAGCTTAAGTTTTTCCGCCCCTGCATCAGTTTTGGTCGGGAAAAACTCAAACGAAATTGGAACACGTTTGGTCATGGTTAAATCCTTTTTTATTCATACTTTTTTAATTTGTTTTAGCCTCTTCGAAGTCCTTTCCTAAAAGGAGAGGACTTCGCCTTTATATTCATTAATCTGTAAATGAATATTCTTTCTCCCTAAGGAAGAAAGCGAAGGAGAGGGGGTTAAAACTTAGTACTTATAAGCCTCAGATTTAAATGGACCTTCAACTGCAACGCCCAAGTAATCTGCTTGAACTTGAGTCAATTGCGTCAATACACCACCAAAACCAGCTACCATTGCAGCAGCAACTTCTTCATCTAATTTCTTAGGAATCAATTCAACACGGATCTGTGCTGCTTTTTGATCTTCTGGAAGATCAGCAAATTTCTCTGCGAATAAGTGCATTTGACCTAATACTTGGTTCGCAAAAGAACCATCCATCACGCGTGAAGGGTGACCTGTTGCATTACCAAGGTTAACCAAACGACCTTCTGAAAGAAGAATCAGGTAATCATTTTCATTTTCTGTACGATACACTTGGTGTACTTGAGGCTTAACTTCAACCCACTTATAACCACGTAAATAGTTTGTATCGATTTCAGTATCAAAGTGTCCGATATTACACACCACTGAACCTGCTTTTAATGTATCTAACATTGCAGAATCACATACGTGGTAGTTACCTGTAGTTGTTACGATCAAATCAGTATTTTGAAGAAGGTCTAGGTTAATGTCTTCTTTTTTACCTGTTTGTACACCATTTTTATATGGAGAAACAACTTCATAACCGTCCATACATGCTTGCATTGCACAGATTGGGTCAATTTCAGTTACACGTACAATCATACCTTCTTGGCGAAGTGATTGAGCAGAACCTTTACCAACATCACCATAACCAATTACTAGCGCACGACGACCAGATAACAACATATCTGTACCGCGTTTGATGGCGTCATTTAATGAATGACGGCAGCCATATTTATTGTCGTTTTTAGATTTTGTGATTGAATCATTCACGTTAATTGCAGGAACTTTTAAAGTACCGTCACGGAACATTTCATTTAGGCGTTGAACACCCGTAGTCGTTTCCTCTGTAATACCATGAATTTTAGCAATAAGTTCAGGATATTTTTCATGAACAACAGCAGTTAAATCACCACCATCATCAAGAATCATGTTGGCATCCCAAGGCGTGCCATTAACATTGATTTGTTGTTCAAGACACCACATGTATTCTTCTTCAGTTTCACCTTTCCAAGCGAATACTGGAACACCAGATGCGGCAATTGCTGCTGCTGCATGATCTTGAGTTGAGAAGATGTTACATGAAGTCCAACGTACTTCTGCGCCTAATTCAACCAGTGTTTCAATTAAAACAGCAGTTTGAATGGTCATATGAATACAACCCAGAATTTTTGCGCCAGCAAGAGGTTTTGCTGCTGAATAACGTTTACGTAAGCCCATCAACGCTGGCATTTCTGCTTCAGCAAGTTTGATTTCTTTACGACCGTAGTCAGCGAGGGAAATATCTGCAACTTTATAATCTGTAAATGAAGCATTAACCGCGTTCATCACGATCTCCTTTATATTAAAAAAATATTGATCATTCAGTTCGCGGATGCCGTTGTTGATCAGCACGAAAGTCTGACCGAATCGTCGAGCCTAGCGATTTCACATTTATGTGCCTGTGAAAAAGTCGCAGCATCCCTCGACTGGCGACTATTGTACCTAGATTTTAATAGAGTTCAAATGTAGTTGGTTAATATTCAACTAAAAGATAGAATTGTTTTTGAATCGCTAAGCTATGCAAAAATATGATCAGTATTTACTGATATATAAACAGAAATAAAATCAAGATGATGCATTTAAGCGTTTGCCAAGTGCTAGAGCTGTGCCACGATGATTGCTGTATTTGTGATTATGCTGCATGCTTTGCTTTTTTTATCTCTGGGTTTTTTGGTTTAAAAAAGTGAATATCGGGGAGATTAAATTGATGGATATTGTAAAAATAATTGATCAGCATAGTTTTGCATTGCGACAAGCCATTGAGCAGGCTTCGCTTGAACAGCGGAAAAGTTTGGTGAAAGCTGTTTTTGCTTTTTATGAAAAATTACCGAACTTTCAATCTGCTATCGAACAAAATTATCAAATAAAAATTGATAAAAAACAATTGTTTCAGGATATTGATCAAGAGAATTTAATTGATTATCAAAAGCGAATTCGACAATCAAATGCTTCCGTAGATGAATATGCCGATGATTATGAGGAATTAGCGGCCATTGAGGTGATTTCTTTGGATGCCTTTTTCTTAATGGTATCAAATCAAAACAAAAGCCAGCATTTAGTGGCTTTGTTTAATGCGATGATTGAAGTGCTGGATTATTATGAGAATTTTTCAGAAAACTCAATCTATTGGAATGAAGTTTTAGAAAAAGAAATTCTTTTACAAGAGCAGATTATCAAACAGATTGCTACACATATTATTTTCGATGAATCCATTTATTGTGTGCATTATCAAACAATAGAATTTCCTGATTTGGATTAACTGATTTGGATTAAAGAGAATGAAAAAAATCGTATTGATCACATCGATTCTGACAGCGACATCAGCTTTCGCCAATGATTCTACAGGTTATGTGGGAACAGGGGGAATTGAGTACCTTAAAAATAAAAATATTGCCATGCAACGTGAAGACTTATTTATTAGTAAAAAATTAATTAAGGTCGATTATCAATTTAAAAACCTCAGTAATCAGGATATTACTGAAACTGTTTTGTTCCCTTTACCACGAGTTGATAATACTTTTGAATCCGATTTTGCCCACACTGAGGATTTATTAAAAAGTTTTAAAATTCAGGTTAATGGAAAAGCGGTTCAACCGACAATGCATGTGCAGACATTTATACAAAGAGATGAAAAGTCTAAAGCGATTGATGTCACTGAGTTATTTAAACAGTGTGGCTTTTCACAAACTTAAATGTTAAATCCTTGGAATCGCAAAAGTGATGAATATGGGGTATTTGAAAAGAAACTGAAAGGCTGTTCAAACCCTAAAGTAAAAAGCATTTTGCCTAAAAATCCAGATGAAGTCATCAACTGGTCATCACAGGTGGTTTATAGCTGGAAGCAAACTTTTAAAGCCAATTCAATTACACAGGTAAAACATCAATATAAACCTTTAGTGGGTGGTTCGGTTGCACTATATCCAGATGAATATAATCAACAATTTTGTATGGACAGTAATTTTAAGAAAGGCTTGAAAAAAGCACAGTCGGAACATTCGCCTTTTAATGCACTGAGTTATATTTTGACTACTGGGGCAAATTGGGCAAAACCGATTGAAAACTTTAAATTGACCATTGAACGTGATCCGGGAGAATTGGTATCGTTTTGTTGGAAAGGTAAAGTCAATAAAATTAGCCCGACACAATTCCAAATGGTTGAGAAAAACTTTGTACCTAAACAAGATTTAGATGTAATTTTTGTGCATTTACGTAATTAAATAAGTGAATCAAATTTAAGCCCATTTTATATGGGCTTAAATTTATAAATTATACTGAGGTGTCTTCAGCTGACTTGGCTTTTTCAGCCCAAAAATCAGCTTTTTCTTCATCAACATCAACGCCCATCCCGTGTTCATAAATACAAACAAGATCACGCATGGCTTGAACTTCACCCAGTTTTGCTGCTTGCTCAACCAGCTCTACTGATTTCACCAGATCTTTTTCAACCACATCGCCACGGCGATAGAAATTGGATAACTCTAAAATCGCAGCAGGATGCTGATGTTTGGCCGCTTGCTCTAACCAGCGATGGGCATGTTCAAAATAAGCCTTGGCTTCTTTAGGATCTTCTTCAAGGATATCTTTTGCATAATAAGCATAGCCTTCACCTAACCAATACATGGCTTCAACATGGCCTAATTGTGCTGCTTTGAGTGCCCATTCTTCTGCAAGTTGATTGTTATCTTCATCTTCACTTTGCATATATATTTCAGCAAGTTCAAATTGTGCAGCTGGATTGCCCATTGCAGCACGATTGAGTAATTCTGAAGAGATTGAAAGTGGTTTAGACATAAAAATACCAATACAAGGCAATAAATTTGATAGAAAAAAAGCCAATCCGTAGATTGGCTTATGATTATAACTGATTTTTGTGAAACAGTTTAAATGAGTAGCATCACACTTGTGATTAAGCTGATACCCACACAAAAGCTGGCAGCCAATTTCATTTTTAAACTGTAATAGCTTAATAACACCCCAACAAATAATGCTGAAAAGGTCAGTACTCCAACCCAAATGCTGAGCATGCTGCTCAGCTGCCCTGACATGACACAAATGATCAGTGAAATCAGCAGTAAAGCCCAACCTGTAATAGAAGCAAGTTGGGTTTGTTTGGGGCTTAGTTCATGTCCATAGATCTGTTTTTGATGCTTTGACATTGCGCTGGCAAGCGCGATAAAAGCCAAGCTAGACAAAGACCAAACCAGTAAGAAGAAAATCACGCTGAAATCTCCTTATTTGAAGGTACATTTCTGGCTTTTTTGACAGGAAGCCCTTTATGTTTTTTAACTTTATAAAATGAGTAGAAAAACAAAATTGCAAGCGCCCATGTCATTAAATCAAAAGACGCAATCATCCATTGGCCATTGGCAATACTGTTCCAAAGTGCTTGACCACCCGTAATAAAATTGACAATAGGCAATAGGGCAAAAGCAACACCAGAGAACAATAGAAGTTCTAGCCAAGCTTGACGATGCGGGCGAAGCGCTGCATAAATTAACGTAGCTAACCATACAATAAAGAAGGTTCTAATTTCCCAATTTAAACGTGTTTCTATTTCAAATGGAATGAAACGATTGGCGTAGAAGTAGGCGGCACATGCAATAGGTAATCCAATCACAGCAGCAATATTCATCACTTCAACGAAACGATAACCAAATGATTTATAACCTTGTTTTTGTTGTTGCGGTGCACGTTTGACGCACCATAAGATCAGCCCCGTTGCAACCATTAAGGTGCCCATTACACCAGAGAAGAACAATAACCAGCGGAAGGTTAAATCAAGACCACGCGCTTCATGCAATACAGTCACCACATTGTAAATCCCCATTGGGATAGAGGCATTGTTTGCTTGAGCCGTTTCGCTGATGTCTTTACCAGTCACGCCATCGAATTTTAAAATGGGGTAAACACCACGCTGAACCACACTTTTCGCATATAAAGCGCGAAGTTCAATGGTGGCATTGGATGTATTTGGCGCAATCATTTGAATAGAAGCAATCGGATTTTCTTTCCACTGCGCTTGTGCGGTTGTAATAAGCGGGGTTAAGTCGGTGAGTGGTGCAGGATGACCAACATCTTGTTTATGTTTTTTGCCTCTTTCGCCTCGTGAGCGTTGTTCATTTTGGCCTTGAGTTTGATTTGTATTTGCAGATCCAGTACGGTTCTCAGCATTTCTATTGCGAGCATTATTTTGCTGAACTGCACCGCCGCGCATCTCTTGGAAAAACTCTTGTCGGTCTTTATAGACTTGGTTGATTCCCCAAGGCATAAACATAAACATCAGTAATAACAAACCGCTGAAGGTGATCATGATATGAAAGGGAAGGGCAAAAACAGCTGTGGCATTATGTGCATCTAACCAAGAGCGTTGGCCTTTACCTGAACGGAACGTAAAGAAATCTTTAAAAATTTTTTTATGGGTAATAATGCCACTGATAATTGCCACAAACATCAGCATGGTGGCTAAACCGACGATCCAGCGTGCCCAAATACGATCAAATCCATACAGTTCAAAGTGAAAGCGATATAGAAAGCCACCACCACGGGTATCTCGTGCCTCAATAACTTGTCCAGTTGCACTGTCTATGGTGATTCTTTCCCCACCACGACGCGCTTGTAGATCTTCACCTTGTTTACGAATATTTAATTCAGTTGTGGTCTGTCTAGAATTGGGTAATTGAATCGTCCAACTACCAGCATCAGGATAGTTCTTTTGTAGATAATCTAAGGCAACTTGGGTTTGCTGTACTTGAGAATCACTTGGAACGGATTGGTGTATTTCTGGTTTCATCCAAGCCGTTATTTCAGACTGAAAGAAACTCAATGTTCCTGTCAAAAAAATTGCATAGAGTAACCAACCAAGAATCAAGCTTGCCCATGTATGTAACCATGACATGGATTGGCGTGGACCTTCAACTTTTGCATCTACGCGCATCTTAATTCCCCATCATTTTATAAATGGCAAATAAAATGATACTTGGAAGAAGTATGCCTAAGCTGGCTTTTAATGTCTTATTGACCATAAAAACCCAAATGAATGCAGCACCGTGAATACAGAAAGCAAGTAGCGTTGCACTCATCGCAGCCGCGGCACGATAATCAGCAAATGTTTTTGCAATCACTATAGCGGACAAGGACGCAAGCAGATAACCACCAAGAATTGCCAGGGCAAAACGGTAGGTAATCATGACGCGATATTGTATGAGAGAGGGTGCGGATTTAGCTCGTGTTGATACAGTCGGAGTTGAAACTGATGCGTTTAGTACATCGAGTTCAGTCTGGCTATTCATAGGCAATCAAATACAGAAAGGTTAAAAATTAAGTAAATAATAACAATTATCATTTACTTTTTAAATACAAAAGTTAAATTTGATTAAAATAAAGCACTGGATTTATTTCAATTTTTATGTGCAGGCTTGGCTACAAGTTTATCCAAAATAATTGAAAAATTTTTATAATTTTAGATGGTTATACAATCTTATCGTGACTATATTTTCGAGCATGTGCCTTCGAACATAAAGCATACAGCGTATTCCGATATTTATTTATATCTTGTAGTGACATCTTGGAAAACAATAATATGGAAATTAAATAATGTTTATTCATGCTGAAGACGCGAAACGATTGGCAGCCAATTCAAACTTAAATATAGAGCTATATAAAGGTCGTTTGGCTCAAATGATTGAAGAGAATGCCAAGCAGGGAAATACTGCTGTTTTTACAGTTTTGCCTAAACATCTAGCTTTAGAGGATATTCGTGGACTTTCTTCTGAGTTAACCCAATTGGGATATCACATCCGCTTTGAAGTGGATGAGTTTTTTTATAGTTTTAATGTGTTTTGGAATTAACTCGGCAATATAGGCCATAGTTTTGAGCATGGCCTATATTGAAGAATTAGCAGGTATTGCTTGTTTATGATTCTTTTTGATATTCATTGATGACTTCGAGCGCGGCACGAAATGCTTCTTGGGTTGTCGGTGCGCCACAGTAAGGTAGGCTGTGTAATAACACTTCCTGAATTTCTTCAACTGTTGCACCATTATTCAATGCACCACGAATATGACCTTTTAGTTCGGTTGGGCTTTTTTGTGTAACTAAAAATGCAATGGTAATCAAAGAGCGGTATTTACGTGGTAAAACACCCTCACGTTGCCAAGTTGAACCCCATGCATGCTCATTGATCCAGTCTTGCAAAGGTCTTGTAAAAGCAACAGTGTTGTCTTGAGCGCGTTTTACAAAGCTTTCTCCCATCACTTCTGTACGGACTTTTAAGCCATTTTCATAATCTTGTTGAGACATCGTTTTTTCCTCAGCTGTTATATTTTTAACACTATACCGAAATAGGCAAATAACCCATTGGCAATATGTCTATGATAAAAAACAGCGATGGTGAATCGCTGTTTATGGTTAAGGTTTTATATCGCCTTATCTGTTAAATGGCATTTGCCAAATCGATTTAAGTTGAGTGAAGATGAGGATTTTCTAATACCAACACCTGCTCTAATTTTTCATCAAAAATATCTGTGAGCATACTGTCATAACGAAGTGCATTATATTGGGTTAATTTTGTGGCTAAATCATCGCTGATTAAGCCACGAGTGACTGCATCCTGTATGCGCTCTTCAAATCTTAGCCCTTTATATTCACCTTTAGATTCCGCTTTTTTAAAGCTGTTCCAATCGTCTTCAACAGTTGTGAGTAGATTGAAGGTGGCTTCCATTCGTCCAAAAGCATCATTCGGATCAACAGTATAATAAACCTGCGTTTTTAAATAATCTCGGAACGGGTTATCTTGCATGAGCAGTTCCGCAGCTTCACTCTTTTGACGATCGCTCGGTTTCTTGATTGGTCGACCAAATGGGAAACAAACAAATTTAACCAGACTTGATGCAATTTGAATCGGAAAATTATCAAATAAGCCATAAAATGCTTCTTGGGCATCATAAAGCGTTTCGTCCAATGCAAGTTTAGCATGTACCTGTTCTTGCGTGGATCTTTGACCATTTTCATAAAATTTGAGAATGGCTGTCGCAATAAACATTTTGGAGTGAATGTCAGCTAATCGCCCTGAGAGCATTTCTTTACGTTTAATATCACCGGCTAATAGTCCAAGACACATATCTGCGGTTAGGGCGAAGTCAGTACTGAATCGATTGATGATTTTATAATAAGGTTGAGTAAAAGCATCTGATGAGTCAGGTCGTTGACTACTTGCCCCAAACCATCCATAAGTGAATGCACGCGCACCACGGTTTAAGGTGTAACCTAAATGTTGATATAACATGGTGTTAAATGTATTTAAGGCAGAGGCTTTATCTTCGGCCTGTAACAGTTGTAATTCCTCAAATAAATAAGGATGGCAACGCATTGAACCTTGACCAAAGATCATTAACGAACGGCTTAAGATATTTGCCCCTTCAACTGTTATCGAGATCGGAATAGCTTGATACATATTGGCAAGAAAGTTACGCGGACCTTGTTGAATACCACGACCTCCTGTGATGTCCATACCATGATTGACGATTTTTCGCATCGTTTCAGTGGCATAGTATTTTGCCATCGCGGTCATAACAGCGGGTTTGCCACCTTGATTTAAACCACAAGTGACTAAATAGCGGAAAGCTTCCAGCATATAAGTATGGCTGACGATGTCACTGCTAACTTCTTGCACCCCTTCAAATTTACCTACCGATAATTTAAATTGTTGACGAATTTTAGCGAATGCACCTACAGATAAATACGTCATTTCACCTGCGGCTGTAGATAGTGCAGGAAGTGAAATACCACGTCCAACAGCCAGACATTCCATCAGCATACGCCAGCCATTCCCGGCATTTTTTGCGCCACCAATAATCCAGTCAATTGGAATAAAGACGTTCTTACCTTCAACTGTACCATTCATAAAAGGAGAACCACCCGGATGGTGCCTTGGTCCAACCTCTACGCCTGCATGAGAGGCGGGTATAAGTGCACAGGTAATGCCATACTCAGTTTTAGTTTTATCTCCCAATAAGCCATCTGGGTCATACAGTTTGAAAGCGAGACCGACTACTGTTGCAACGGGTGCTAGGGTAATCCAGCGTTTTGAGAAATTCATCTTTAAGCCAAGTACTTGTTGACCTTCGAACTCTCCATAACAAACCACGCCAGTGTCAGGAATCGCCCCAGCATCAGAACCCGCTTCAGGACTGGTGAGTCCAAAACAAGGAATTTCTTCACCCTTGGCCAAGCCAGGTAAATAGCGATTTTTTTGTTCGTCTGTACCATAATTCAGTAAGAGCTCACCCGGTCCTAATGAGTTAGGCACCATACAGGTCACAGCCGTTGTTAAAGAGCGTGAGGCAATTTTGCTCATAATGCGACTTTGTGCAAAAGAGCTAAATTCACGACCACCATAAGTTTTAGGGATGATGAGTCCAAAAAAGCCATTGTCTTTAATAAATTGCCATGTCTCTGCGTTAAGGTCTTTATTTTGATGAATTTCCCATTCATCTAGCAACTGACAGAGTTGTTCAACCTCATGATCTAAAAAAGATTGCTCTTCATTACTAAGCGTCGGGTAGGGATAATTGTTAAATTTTTCCCAATCTGGCGCCCCCATAAATAATTCTTTTTCCCACCAACTGGTACCCGCATCCAATGCTTCACGTTCAGTGGTACTCATGTTTGGCATTGCATTGGCTAATGTTTTATAGGCCGGTTTAGTCAAAACTTGCATTCGCAGTGGTTCAATCAGTAATACTAAACTGATGAGAATAAGCGGAAGACCAAGGATGAGAGACCATGGGCTGATCACTGCACTCAGAATTGCAATGACAATCGTAGTAATACTTCCGACTGTTCGATGAAGTGCAAAAAAGAAAACGGCCCAGAGTGAGATGATTTGAATAAGTATTGCGATGAGTAATAGCATTAACATATTACCTCTACAGTTTTAATATTAATTTTGGGATCGGAAATACATCATTGAAGCTTATTCTTTCATCAAAGATGTGGTGAAAAATTAAACATGTAATTTATTAATAACGATTTTTTCACTTACTATTCAAGGTAAAAGTATTGTTGTTTTGTGAGTATAAGTTAACCAAAGCATATTTATTGTCATATCGTGACTAGAGTATTGGGGGGTAAATAAACTTTCCATTCATTTGCTTATTCATTTTTTAGACAGACTTGAATGATTTAAAATTTAAACAGTATTTAGCTGATTTTTGTTTGTGCTGTTTGGCTTGTTTTATGTCGCTGAAGCGCGTCGATGTGTTTTCAATGGCTTTCAATTTGCTGCTCAGTTTGTAAGAATCAGCAAGATAAAATTTTTAATGATTAAAACAATAAAGCACAAGACGGCATAGATTGTTGTTGCTCTTGGTCGGAATGGCTATTTTTACAAGAAAATGCTTAATTTTTGTGCAAATGTTGATATTAATGCAATATTTGTGATGTACCATTTTTTTACGAAATGTCGTTATCACAGATCTTACGTTGACTGTAATACCAGGAAGGCTGATACTCTTGGGGTTAAATTTAAGCAAGTCGGTTCGTAAGGGCTGGGTCACAAGCTCGGTTCTCAAAACACAATTTAAAGCAAGGGGCTATATATGGCTGGTGGAAAGTCAACAATCATTTACACACTGACTGACGAGGCGCCATTGTTGGCGACTTATTCGCTACTGCCGATCATTGAGACCTTTACTAAGCCAGCTGGCGTAGAGATTGTCAAAACTGATATTTCTGTAGCTGCTCGTGTTCTTGCAGAATTCGCGGAATACTTAAGCGATGAACAGAAAGTATCTGACAACCTTGCGCATTTAGGGCGTCTTACTCAAGATCCAGACACTAACATTATCAAACTCCCAAATATCAGTGCATCTGTTGCTCAGTTGAGCGCATGTATTAAGGAACTTCAGTCAAAGGGTTATGCAATCCCAGACTATCCTGAAAATCCAACAACTGAAGAAGAAAAAGCAATTAAGGTACGTTATAGCAAGTGCCTTGGTTCAGCGGTGAATCCAGTGTTACGTGAAGGTAACTCTGACCGTCGTGCACCTGCAGCAGTGAAAAACTATGCGAAGAAACATCCACATTCAATGAGCGAATGGAAACAGTGGTCACAAACACATGTTTCGCATATGGATGAGGGCGATTTCTACCACGGTGAAAAGTCAATGACACTTGACCGTGCGCGTAACGTAAAAATGGAACTGATCACCAAAAATGGTGAGAGCATTGTGCTTAAGCCAAAAGTTGCATTACTTGATGGCGAAATCATCGATTCAATGTTTATGAGCAAGAAAGCGCTTTGCGATTTCTATGAGAAAGAACTTGATGATTGCCGTGAAGCAGGCATTTTATTTTCGTTGCATGTAAAAGCAACCATGATGAAAGTTTCACACCCGATCGTGTTCGGTCACTGTGTAAAAATTTACTATAAAGAAGCATTTGAAAAGCACGCTAAGTTATTTGATGAGTTAGGTATTAACGTCAATAACGGTATGGCTGGTCTTTACGAGAAGATTGCAACTTTACCAACATCATTACGTGAAGAGATCATTGAAGATCTTCATGCATGCCAAGAACACCGTCCTGCACTTGCAATGGTGGATTCAGCGAAAGGCATTACTAACTTCCATTCACCAAATGATGTGATTGTGGATGCATCTATGCCTGCGATGATTCGTGGCGGCGGTAAAATGTGGGGTGCTGATGGTAAGCAGTATGATTGTAAAGCTGTTATGCCAGAGTCAACATTTGCACGTATTTACCAAGAAATGATTAATTTCTGTAAGTGGAATGGTAACTTTGACCCACGTACTATGGGTACTGTGCCAAACGTTGGTTTGATGGCGCAAAAAGCTGAAGAATACGGCTCACATGACAAAACTTTTGAGATCACTGAAGCGGGTGTTGCAAACATCACAGATCTTGAAACTGGTGAAGTGTTGATGTCACAAAACGTTGAGGAAGGCGATATCTGGCGTATGTGTCAGGTGAAAGACGCACCGATTCGTGACTGGGTAAAACTTGCAGTAACGCGTGCGCGTAACTCAGGTATGCCTGCAATCTTCTGGCTTGACCCATACCGTCCACATGAAAATGAATTGATCAAGAAAGTACAAAAATACTTGAAAGATCATGATACGGCAGGTCTTGATATCCAAATCATGTCACAAGTACGTGCAATGCGTTATACGCTTGAACGTGTTGCTCGTGGTTTAGATACAATTTCAGTGACTGGTAACATTTTACGTGATTACTTAACTGACTTGTTCCCAATCATGGAATTGGGTACTTCTGCGAAAATGTTGTCTATCGTTCCGTTAATGGCGGGCGGTGGTATGTACGAAACAGGTGCGGGTGGTTCAGCGCCTAAACATGTACAACAACTTGTAGAAGAAAACCACTTGCGTTGGGATTCTCTTGGTGAATTCTTGGCCTTGGCTGTTTCTTTAGAAGAGCTAGGTATCAAAGAAGACAATCCACGTGCTAAGTTATTGGCGAAAACATTGGATCAAGCAACTGGTCAATTGTTAGATAACGACAAGTCTCCATCACGCCGTACAGGTGAGCTTGACAACCGTGGTAGCCATTTCTACCTTGCGAAGTTCTGGGCTGAAGCACTTGCTGCACAAAATGACGATGCTGAATTAAAAGCCAAGTTTGCACCACTTGCAAAAGCATTGGATGAGAACGAAGACAAAATCCTTGCTGAGCTTGCTGCTGTTCAAGGTAAGCCAGCGGATATCGGTGGTTACTATGCAGTTGATACAGCTAAGGTTGAAGCTGTAATGCGTCCAAGTGCGACGCTTAACGCTACGCTTGCTACTGTTTAAGTTTTAAAATGCTATAAACCAACGATCTTGTTGGTGAGAAAAGCCGATGCATACGCATCGGCTTTTTTTATTGATGGCATAAATCTTTGTTTAAGTTATGTATTTGCAAGGTTTTGTATGAATCAATTTAAATGATGAGGGCGAGATTGGTTTTAATTGGTCTTGAATTTTTTAGTTATAAAATAAAAATGCCCAATGAAATTCATTGGGCATTTTTGCAATATGCGGCAATCGATTAATGGCTTAGAAGGACTAAATCCTAGCGACCATTACGTCCACGACCACGTGGTGCTTTGGTATTTGGGCGGGTGGTACCATTGGTTTTACGACGTGGTTTTTCACCATCTTCCATTTGCCAGATACGTTTAGTTCCAGATTTCTTTGTTGAACCATCTTTATTCTTACGAACAATTGGTTTTCCACCTGTACCGCCAGGTTTCTTCACATAAGAGCGTGAGCGGTAAGGTTCATCTGCTGGAATATTTTGGAAGTCTGGATAAAGTAATGGTTCAATTTCTTTAGTTTCACCAGGTTGTAAACCCATTTGCACCAAATCAATTGCACCAATCTTGGTACGGATCAAACGTAAAGTCGGGAAACCAACAGCCGAAGTCATACGACGGACTTGACGGTTACGGCCTTCACAAATAGAAATTTCAATCCAAGATGTTGGAATATTGGCACGGAAACGTACTGGTGGATCACGATCCCATAACCATTCAGGTTGTTCAACTTTATTCGCTTGAGCAGGTAAAGTCATACCATCTTTTAGCTCAACACCTTTACGCAACTGTTCTAGGGCTTCTTCAGTCACATCACCATCAACTTGCACCAAATAAGTTTTAAATTTCTTATTGGCAGGATTGGTAATGTATTGATTTAAACCACCATGATCAGTTAAAAAAACTAAACCTTCAGAGTCCATATCGAGACGACCCGCCAAACGCAAAGTCGAGTCATCTACGAAGTCAGACATCGTCATATGTGCTTCGTCTTTACGAAACTGGGAGAGGACGTCATAAGGTTTATTAAGAATGACAATTTTCACTTTAGACCACTAATAAATATCAATAAAATTTTTGAGTTTGATAAAGTTACCCGTTTGAAGAGAGTTGGGTAAAGATAAAGACTACGATATGTGCGCTACTATATCAGATTACGCTTTGTATTCTTCAACTTTATTTATTTACCGAAGCTGAGTTGTAAATACATTTTTCTTAGGCGGGGGATTGGTGGTTTTATCTTGCTAGAATTTACCATTGCGTGAAATGGAGATAGGCAACTTGAAAACAGCATCTATTGAAGCTAAGCCTAATAATAAAAAAGCTGTACCACCTTTAGGTAGTACAGCTTTTTTGAATAGCGTAGATCTCAAGTTTTAATCAGTGATCACAAGCTATTAGTTGGTTGATCATGTTGTTTAGTGGTCATGTTTTAGATATTCAGGTTCTTTCGGTAATTTAAAACTACATAAGAAACAGATCACTAACATGACAATCACATAAAGGAAGAAGGTGCTTTCAATACCCGCTGCTTTGAACTGTAGTGCAACAGATGGCGCAGAACCACCAAAGATTGCATTCCCCACAGCGTAAGAGAAACCAACACCCAATGCGCGAACATGTGGAGGGAACATTTCTGCCTTAACCAATCCGCTGATAGAGGTATAGAAGCTGAGCAACATCATGAGGAAAATAAGTAACAGAGCAACCATCAATGGCGAATAACTGAAATGTGGCATCCAGATCACCATGACTGGATAGATGAAAATCGCCATAGTACCACTGAACGCAAGCATTGCAGCACGACGGCCAATACGGTCAGAAATAGCACCAAACACCGGTTGTGCAAGCATAAAAATAAAGAGTGAAGCTGTCATAATAAATCCGACAGTTTTACTATCTACACCCATATTGGTGAGGTAGGTCTTTGAATATACTGTAATCACATAGAAGGTGAGGGAACCCGCAGAGGTATAACCTACAACCAATAAGAAGGTTTTCCAGTGATTTTTAAACAGTTCACTTAAGCTTCCCGATTCTTCTTTATCACTGTCTTCGCTAGATAATGTTTCTTCCAAGCGGCTACGTGCAAGTAGGGAGATAATTGCAGCAATACCACCAATGACAAAAGGAATACGCCAGCCACCATCAAGCAATTGCTGCTCTGATAGGAATGCCAACATAATAACACCGAGCAAGCTTGCTAATAACTGACCACCTGACAAAGTGACATACTGGAAAGAAGCAAAAAAGCCTCGTTGACCTTTTAAGCCAAGCTCACTCATATAGGTTGCTACAGCACCATATTCACCACCTACAGATAAACCTTGTAGCAGGCGAACAAGTAAAAGTAGGAAAGGTGCTGCCATTCCAACTTGTTCATAGGTTGGGAGTGCGGCAAATAAGAAAGAGCTTACTGCCATAAGACAGATGGAAATGACCATTGATTTTTTACGGCCATGTTTATCGGCAATTCGTCCGAAAACCCAGCTACCAATTGGTCGCATAAAGAAGCTGGCTGCAAAGACACCCCATACATAAATTGCTTGAGTACCGGAGTCCATATCAGGTGCAGTTAATGCTTTAGTAAAATATGCCGCAAACACAGCATAAATATAAAAATCAAACCATTCTACTAAGTTTCCTGAAGCTGCGCCGACGATACCGCGTATACGACCTCGCTTCTCTTCTTTAGTGTAAGTTTTATCCATTATTTACATCCATGAGATAGGTTGAATCACAATAAATTCAAAATTCATTACGATTTAAAAAACAGGAATAATGTTAAAGATTTTAAGACTAAATAATAATTGCAAAGATGGTTAATTTGATTGGAGACGATAGGATAGGCAGAAAGAATTAAAAAATGAATTTTGATTTATTTTTTCATTAAAATTCATGTGAAAACATATAGTAAAAGTGAATTACTTTTGTAATTAATCTTAACTTGATTGTGACCTTGTGAAAATTATTTTTTTAAAATATAAAGCAATGGCAAAAAGCACCAATAATAAAAATAAAATTACCGATTTTTGTTTGTGGTCTATTGTGGTGCATAATTTAATGTAATGAAATATATGAATATATTGTGATTTTAAGGTGGCTGGTTTGGTCATCAATCTATTGTCAAAATGTTATAGATTTTTAAATTAAATGGCGAATATAAAATCAAAAAATTAGAAATCATGTTTATAGTGAAAATGTATAGTAACTCTCACTTTTAAAGATCTGACTCTTGGGAAATTTATGTGTATGGAAAAGCAAGGCTAATATTTTTATTTTGAGCATTAAGAGTGATTGAGCTTGTCGATTTATATAAAAAATGATGGTTTGAGTGATATTAAATAATGAAACATTGTGCTTTATTCAGTAGAGAAATGTTGTTATTCCTCGTATAAATCTCAAAAAATGTACGAATTAGACTAGACTGATATGCGCTAAGAAGGGTTAGAAGTATTGTCTATTTGGCAATTATTTTGGATTTGCCAACTATAATAAAAGGGAGAGCCTGAACAATGGGTTATCAGAAGATCGTAGTACCTGCCGATGGTAGCAAAATTACTGTAAATGCAGACTTGTCACTGAATGTTCCAAATCATCCAATCATTCCTTTTATTGAAGGGGATGGTATTGGTGTTGATATTACTCCAGCCATGAAAGCTGTTGTAGATGCCGCAATTCAAAAAGCATATGCTGGCAAACGTTCGATCGAATGGATGGAAGTTTACTGTGGTGAAAAGGCAGATAAAATCTACGGGACATATATGCCTGAAGAAACTTTTGAGGCACTGCGGGAATTTGTGGTTTCGATTAAGGGTCCATTAACTACGCCTGTGGGTGGTGGTATTCGTTCATTGAATGTCGCTTTACGCCAAGAACTCGACCTTTATGTTTGTGTACGTCCTGTACGTTGGTTTGAAGGGGTGCCGTCACCTGTTCAACACCCTGAACTGACTGACATGGTGATTTTTCGTGAAAATTCCGAAGATATCTATGCGGGTATCGAATGGAAAGCGGATTCTCCTGAAGCGAAAAAAGTCATTAAATTCTTAAAAGAAGAAATGGGTGTAACCAAGATTCGTTTTGAAGATAATTGTGGGATTGGTATTAAACCTGTATCGAAAGAAGGTACTCAGCGTTTAGTGCGTAAGGCGATCCAGTTTGCGATTGATAATGATAAGCCAAGTGTAACTTTAGTGCATAAAGGCAACATTATGAAATATACCGAAGGTGCGTTCAAAGAGTGGGGCTATGAACTGGCAATTGATCGTTTCGGTGGCGAGCTGATTGATGGTGGTCCTTGGGTAAAAATTAAAAATCCAAGAACGGGTAAAGAGATCATTATTAAAGATGTGATTGCAGATGCTTTTCTACAGCAAATCTTAATGCGTCCTTCTGAATACTCTGTGATTGCGACACTTAACTTAAATGGTGACTATATTTCTGATGCCTTGGCAGCTGAAGTAGGTGGTATTGGAATTGCGCCGGGTGCAAATATTGGTGGTGCAATTTCTGTATATGAAGCAACCCACGGTACGGCACCAAAATATGCAGGCCAAGATAAAGTCAATCCAGGCTCTATTATTCTTTCTGCAGAAATGATGCTTCGAGATATGGGGTGGATTGAAGCTGCTGATTTGATTATTCAGGGCGTATCGGGAGCGATTGCTGCGAAAACTGTTACCTACGACTTTGAGCGCTTGATGCCAGGTGCAACTTTGCTTCGTTGTTCTGAATTTGGTCAAGCAATTATTGATAACATGGATAATTAATCTAAAGACAACTTAATCAAAGGTCTGCCAAGTGCAGGCCTTTTTATTTATAAGCCTCTTAATTTAATAATAAAACATGCGACAAGCTAAGACACCTATCTACTAAAAATAGCCACCCTCATTATGTACAAATTTGTGTACATAAATCACAATGTACACAGGAAATTAGGATTATGTACACATGGCTATTACCGAAACATGGCTCAAAGCTAATTACAATAAGGTACGAGATAAAGTAGAAGAGTTTGCTGATAGGGATGCTATGAGTGTAAGAGTGTCTGTTAAAGGTAAAATCACATTCCAGTTAAGATTTAGAACGGAAGGTAAAGCAGCACGAATTGATATTGGTACTTATCCGAATGTCTCGCTTAAAGATGCTCGGGATAAATCACAAGAACTTCGTGCACAAATAGAAAAAGGTTTAGATCCAAGACTTGAAAGAAAAATTCAAAAGCATAAGAGTACAGCACAAAATTTAACCCTTAAAGAATTGTATGAGTCTTGGGCTGAAAAATATCTATTCAAAAATAAGAAGAGTGCTCAAGAAATTACTAGAAGTTTTGTGTTACATGTTTTCCCTAAGATTGGTGACTTGCCAGCAGATAGAATAAGCATGCAACATTGGCTTGATTTGCTCGAACCATTAGCTGAACAAGTTCCTTTTATTGCTGAGAGAATAGTATCGAATGGTAAGCAAATGATGAGTTGGGCGGTAAGGCGTCAAGTTTGCTTAAACAATCCTCTCGCAGATATTAATCCCAAAGTTGATTTGCATATTGAATATGTGCCCAATGATAGAACTTTATCTGATCCTGAACTTGCTAGCATTTGGCGATCTTTGATGAGAAGTAGGATGTTCATTCGCAACAGAATTTTTGTTCAATTATGTTTTGTATATGGGTGTCGATCAGGTGAGCTTCGAGTAGCCGAAAAGTCCCATATTGATAAAGATAAAATGATTTGGACAATTCCAGCTGAAAATCATAAAACAGGTTTAAAAAGTGGTAAGCCTTTACTAAGGCCTTTAACTAAAGAGACTTTGCAATTATTTGAATTAGCTGCCACTTTGAATGATTCAAATTATTTATTTGTTAGTGGTAAAAACAAAAATCAACCTTTAAGTCGTGGTGCGCTAATTAGTCTACCTTATGATTTAACAGAATACTTGGCAAGAGAAGAAGATATAAAGATTGATCACTGGTCACTACATGACATTCGAAGAACAATGCGAACAAACATGTCAAAACTGACTGAACCACATATAGCAGAAATTATGATTGGTCATGCACTGCCTATAATGTTTAGAGTGTATGACCATCATGATTATATTGAAGAACAAAGGGAAGCATTGCAAAAATGGATAGCTAGGCTTCAAGAGATTGTTGCGCCTTATCCTGTTTTTTAAGAGAAATCTCCCATTCTAAAACATCGGATACTGTCCATAAATTTGCACCACCCCGATAGCTGATTGTTGGGGCAGGGAAGTTTCTCTTCTCCTGCCATCTTAATAAAGTGCGCTTAGAAATATTTCCAAACTTTTCGCAAAGTTGAGCTGCACTTAAATATTGCTCGCCTGTCATTCAGTCTACCTCCGTCACTTCAGAACGAATCACATCTTTGCCAAACTTAAAATCGGCAGTTATGTTTTTCTTGCCATCATCAGTCCAATTAAAAAATTCCATCTGCCCATTTTCTAGTCCCATGAGCTCATGGTTTGCTTTTAAGAATTCCAAACCAACAGCAAACTCTTTTAAACAATCTTCAATTCGATCATTTGGGATTTTGAAGAAATCAGATAGGGTTCGGATTTCGTAAGTTTTAGTCATCAACCTTCCTCCTTTTCTTCTATCAACTCACCGCCACAGAAGCAACAAAACTTAAATTCATGTTCAGTTGGTGAAGATCTCTCAGTAAATACAAAACCATTTTCGCAATCAGTCCACCAATTTCCGTCAGGATCTTCTGTCCAGATACATTCTTTAGTTTGAATTGTCATGACTTTTATCCTCTTTTATGGCCAGCGACTGCCAAAGACCAAAGGCGAGCAGTTTCTTTTTTCAGCTCATTTGCTGCGAATTTGCATGATCCTTTTCGCCCACCACAGAAACCACCACAACTACCACATTTACGTTTAGTAGTTTTAGTTTTAACTTTTTTGTTTTCGTTAAGCTCTTCAAACATCCGCTCAACAATTTCAGTGAAAGAAGAACCTTCCATATTTCGATCAGCACCGAACTTGCAAAGCTTATGAATTGTTTTAAATCCTTTAATTTCAATTATTTCAGGGTTAGTCATGACTTTGCTCCCGTGCTTCGATCATTGCATCCAAAACATTTCTCACTGAGCCCAAAGTAAAGAAACAATCATGAGCTTCATATCCACGTTCAATCATTTTTTTAGTCGCCTTTCTCGGCACCAAAACCAAATCACCACTAGCGATTTTCAATAAATCAGCTGGGCTAACAATTGGTTTAATTTCATCTTTTGAGTGTTCATAAAGTCGTTGAGCAGATTCAATAACGGTTTTCCACTTCACACCTTCACGGAAAATTCCACCGCCAACACGAGCAGGGGCATCCAAAACAAACCCTTCAGGGAGGGCTTTGGCATCCTTCAACTGGATATTCAAATCATCAATTACTACTTGCTTTTGTCTAGACTGAATCAACCAAAGTGCAAATGCTGAATTCACTGCTCTTTCTGCAAACTCTTTAATTACATCATCAGCACTTGCCATGCTTGGGATTAATACATACATGTTGTCAATAATGGAGAAGCTTTTAAAATCCCCACCTAATTTAATCCACTCAATTTCAAACGCTTTGCGTTCTTCTTCTATATTAATCATCACGCCACCTTTTCCTTTCCCCAAGTAGCAAATGCGCCATCTTCATTGCAAAATATTGAAACTAAAAACCATTCCCCATCTATAATAGGTTCTTCTGGTTGCCAATCGCTTGCATCAGAACTCTCAACATATTTTTTCCAAGCTTCGTAGTCCTCAAGCTCCAAAGATGTTCTGAATGTTTCTATATTTAAGTCGCGCTTTAGTGCTTCATGCTGTTCAGTTGTGCAATATTCAGCACCTTCACCAATGACTTCATTCCAGTATTTTGTGAATTCAGGATGAGTCCAATATCCATATTTGTCGCGTACTACTTCAACAGGTTTTAATTGATTTATTTCCATCTCATCACCCTAATATCTGAAAATTATGATGTTTCAAGTTGATTGCTGTCATTTTGGTACAGTGTTGGCAGCGAGTTCTTGAGCGTTTCTTTAATTCGGCTTCATCTTCTTTAAGTCTTTCCCGTTGTTCCGCAATATCTTGCTGAATACGAGTGAAATAACTTACTGAATCTTTAATCCATAAAACTGGATTAACTTTTGCGCCACACTTCTTACAAGCTAATTCAAGTGCTTTGGTATCAATTTCAACCATCATGTGTTGGCATTTCTTGGTATTTTTCCTTGGAAATTCCAATACATTGTTTTCAATATCAACAACCAAGTGATCTTGAAGTGGATATCTACTATTTGGCTGGTATGTTTTTTCCATCACGCCACCTTCCATTCGCCATTGCACCAAGCGTCTTCAAATTCATCATCAAGAGTTTTTTTCTTAAGTGTGATTGCATGAATTTTTACATCTTTCCAATTCATATTATTTGCAGCCCAATCACGTATTTCAGAGTAATCATCAAACAATGGCAGAGTGTCCTGAAGAAGACTTTCTGTCACATCATTATTGAATTCATCTTTGTAATTCTCAGCACGGTTACGAGCAATGATTTCAATTGGAATACCGTATGTAAGGCCATCTGGCATATCAATCAGAAGGTGCTTTTTAAACAATTCATGCTCAACCGACTTGAAGCAGTCATGGCAACCATTTTCACCTGGATAATCTTCTTCAAATAATTCAACCGCATGATCTTCATTATTTGCTTCATAAACTATGCTTCTATAACCGCCGATACCGAAAGTAACTTTGTATTTTTCCATCACAACCACCACGCCATTTGCCAAAGTTGAAAGTAAAGTTTTAGGAGGGTCATGCTGTTAATCTCCCTCGTTTGCGTTCTGCATAAAGCTTTTCGTAATAAGCTTGGCAGAAGGGAATTTTGTTTTTGAACTTCTGAATTATTGATTCATCACGCTCAATGACTACAGTTGTTAAGCGTTCACGAATATCAATTTCAGCAACCAAATTTATTAATTGTTCTTGATCTTCATAAGGTTTCAATAATTCTTCAGGGCAAGGTAACAACCAGAAATCAATATCTGCACGCTCACACTCGTAAAGCCACATGTAGGCTTGCATCTGAATGTCATAACCAGCTTTGATTACTTTGTCTTGGGCTTCATCTTGAAAGAATGGGTGAGTACCAATATCCCACGAACATTTTGTGTCTATAATCAATTTATCCTTAATATCAAGCACATCACATTCACCAGTGATCAAGTCATTATCGACTCGACCAACATGTTTTTGATAAGCACGAAACCGCATCTTTCCTGACAACTCAATTGCCATTTCTTCAAGCCAATTGCCTTTTTCCGTGTATTGGTTGCCTGTAAACGATTTAAAAGTGAATAAATCCTCTTTAACAATCGATCGGATTTCAGTTTTAGCTGTATCAGAAAGGTTTTCACCTTTCTTTTTAGGTTCACCGATTAGCTTGTGAAGGCCTGAAGCACGGAATAGTTTCATCCTTGAGCCTCCACAGCGAATTTTTGAGCATCTGTTAAATCAAAACCATCTAAAAGGTATGATTTTTCGATCGCGTTTAAAGCTAACTGCTCTAAAGCATCGTCAAAAGCCTTGTCATCAAGTTTAGGCTTTGCTACTGACTGTTCTGATTTTTCAGCACTTGCATTCTTGAACCAGTCTTTTGGTGAGCTAATACCATCGCGCAAACTTGTGAAAATTTTACGTAAGGAAACAACGTTAGCAGGGGTGATGGCATCAACTCGACGTTGAATAAATCCCTCAATGTCTGCCTTAGTGACATTAAACTGCTCAAAAGCAACAACTAATTTTTGAACACCTTCTGGTGATGTGTCTGCTGAGGCGTGAATGGTTTTTTCGCATTGATCAACTGCTGCATCTACAACATCACCCGGTATCACCCCAAGGATGCAAGCACGTAAACGACGAGCGCCATTGTTTGCAACAAGTTCATAAATATCGCGTGGGTCTTCTAATTTTTTAGATCCATTTCGCGTATAGCGTTTATGAGGCACTTGGAAAACTTTAGTTTGTCGTGTATTTGTCTCAACATCCCAAGCAAAAGCCTCGACTGTTGATTCACCATTTTCAGAAGATAACTCACGAATGCCGTATTGAATATTTCCCCAATTTTGAGCCAACATTTCAGCAAGGCGAATTGAAGGGCCTGAAATTGAAGATCCACCACGGGCATATGAATAAACTGCTGATTGAGCTAAACCCGGTCTTTGACATGCGTTCATTACACGGTCATAAGCTTCAATTGGGTTACGTGGAAATTGTTTAGCAATTACTAATGCTGCTTGAACTTCCGCTACAGAGCGCTGAACATCTGATTGAACCGTTGATACAGAGCTGTTTTGTGGTGCTGTAGGCAGAAACGGATTTGTATTTACTGGTGCATTCATCTTCTTCTCCTAATTCCCAATTTTCTTGAAACAACCGCATGTACAAAGGAAAAACACACCATCATTTAGTAATGAATCTTTCTTCTTACTGACTGATTTTCCGCAGCCTTCACAAATGATGTAATCGACATATAGAACCATGATGCACTCCTAGTGACCGCTTAAAGGCGATCACGTAATTCTGATTCAAGTTGATTGGCTAAGATGCTTACATCCGATTGATCTAAATAATAATTTTCAGTTTGACCATCTTCGTTAAACACAGTGATTTCTTTGATTTGATTTAATTCAGCATCACGACCTGAAATGAATCCGTTGCCATCTTTGAAATAACGTGCATCAAATTCGATTTCTAAAGTGAACTCATGGTTTGCTGTATGAACAACAGCATTTGATTCTGAGATTTCATCAACAACGAAAGGGGCAGTAATGACTTGTTGTTTTGGTTGCGTTGGATCTAAAACAAAAGCTGAGACTAATAAGGCGATAGCCCCTGTGCCTACTAGCATGTTTGACTTGATCTCGTTTAGCTTTGCATTCATACTTATCTCACTCTTTGAGTAAAAGCCCTTTGATGTCGAGTCGTGAGGGCTTTTTTATTTAAAATTAAAAAGCTTTTTGAAATTGATTGATTAAGCAGATAAAGCATCCGCACTTTTCATCCACTGGATCTTCACCAACTTCCGCAGTTTTTACCGCTTCACCCATTTGCTGATTTAAGCCAGTACCTTCCAAAACGTATTTCTCCATTGCTTGAGCGTGTTCAACTTGACCGCCTGAAAGCTGAAGGAGTTGTAAGCGTAAATTTTGAATTTCCATTTTTGTCTCTGGTGAGTGGGTATGATATTTAGTTTAATGTATTAAACATTTTAGTCAATAGAAAAGTTTAAATAATTAAACAATATTTTTATTAATGTTTGATTTATCAAATTTTAAATATTAAAAAACCGCCATAAAGGCGGTAAAAGTTTAATTTAGTTTTATTTAGATTAGAGAGAATCTCTCGGCTGGCTTAAATGAGCCAACATATTTACCAATATAAGTACAATCCTCATCGATCAACATTACATTTGGTTGCCATTCTTTATTTAATGCTTTCAAATATAAGTTATTTTCACTGCGCAATAGAGCTTTAAATGTTGCTTCGTTGCCTCGCCTAACCACAATCATCTCACCAGTTTGCACATCATCAAAACAAACCTCAGGATCAACACAAATTCTCTCATCTTCTAAAAAATAAGGAGCATTACTAATACCTCTTACTTTTAAATAAAAACTCTTTGCGCTTGCACCTGGTACTAAGGGAAGCCTTTCTTCATCTCCCACTAACTCGACATTTTCCATACCTGTCCATACTCCTGCCTGTACCCATGAGATTACAGGAGCATAAATAACTGATGCAACAGGATTTAAGTCTATTGAGTCGTCAAAGCGACTATTAATGTCGCCACCTGTTAAGATCCACTTCTCAGTTGTTTTCAACTGTTCAGCTAACTTAACAAGTCTCTCTCTAGTTGGTTCCGCTCCACCCGAAAGCCACAAAGAAATCGTTCCCTTACTTGCTACACCTTTATTAATCAAATCAACTTGTTTAATGCCAAGTTCATCCATTCTACTTTTTATGCGACTAGCAACTGTCTCAACAACACTCTTATTCATCTCAAATAACCACTATGTATTGTTTAATATTTTAAACATTTTGTTTGACAAGGTCTTAAACTATATTGTTTAATAGATTAAACTTAATTTGGATAAGGTTTAACACTATGAGCCTTTTTAAATTCACCGTTGACCATCTGCTTCATCGGTATAGCTGCAAAAACGACAGTGAATTAGCAGATTTGCTTGGATTCTCAAAAGGAACAGTTTCTCTATGGAGAAAAGATGGTGTTCCAGATGGGTACCAGAAATTTTTAAATGTGGAATCCAATATTCCATCAAGTAAAAAAACAGCCTTAGTGGCATAGGAATAACTCATGACCAGACGCAAACCAAAAAAGGATGCATCTATCACTATCCACATGCCAACAGACCACAAAGAACAATTGTCGTCTTTGGCTGAAATGCTTCGAGCAGGACAGGGTGCTAGTGAATATGTGTACGAAAACTTAATCAAACCTCATCTCCAACAGTTGAAAGCTGAGACCAAGATTAAGCAACGGATCTTTGGATTGACAGAGAACCATAAAAACGATGAACAGTTCACAGATTTATCAGGTCGGAACGATCTGACAGACATTAAAAAAGCCTGACGGGTTAGGTCAGGCTTCATATATTCAAAACGAGATGGAAATGAATATGAAAACAAATTTAGCACAAGAACCACCAGAGCTGCAAGCAACCTATCAAGAAAGAATGATTGAGCAAAAAATCAGACTTCTTGAAAGTGCGCTCAAAGCAAATATGGAAAAGCCTTGTTTAGACAATGCCATGGGTGTTGCCAAAGCACGTTATGACCTTTTTGATTTTCTGCGAGGTGCTGTGTGAACACATCAATCTCAATGATTAAGCTGATTGAGGCTATGAACGATCAACCAATTGCGTTTAACAAACACTATGTTTTTATCGGGTGTGGAATTAATGGCGCACTAATGCTGTCGCAATTGGTGTACTGGACCGCACGTACCAAAAATTCTGATGGTTGGATTTACAAGACCCAACATGACTGGACTATGGAAACTGGTCTAACTCGAAAAGAGCAGGAGAATGCCCGTAAAAGACTGAAAGACCTTGGATTTTTAAAGGAAAATAAACGAGGTGTACCTTGCAAGGTTTACTTCAAAGTTGAGCGTGAAAATCTATACAAAGCATTAATAGAATACTCTGAAAGCCTTGATTTATCACAGTATGCACCAAACGGGCAATCTAGTCTGAACGAAACGGGCGAACTAGTTGGCACGAAACGTACCAACAGTGTTGCACCAAACGGGCAATCTATTACAGAGAATACAACAGAGAATACTACAGATATTTATTTAGGCGCATCCGCACCTAAAGCACAAAAATTCTCTGCTAAAAAATTCTTATCTCAAAATGGAGTTTCAGAAGAAACAGCTCAAGAGTTTATTGATCTGAAAAACAAGAAACGTAAAACCATCACAGAACGCGCTTTGAAAATCATTTTCAATCAGGCAAGCGAAGCACAACTTTCAAATGAGCGTGTGTTCCAGATCATCGTTTTGCGTGGCTGGGAATCTTTCAAGGCAACTTGGGCATGGCATGAAAGCAATGCTGAGCTTGAACAACTTGAAAAACCTAAACTGGTTCAACCTGAACAACCACAGCAAGCACCAAGCACAGAATTCAAAGGCGTACGCAAATCATTCAAGGGGATGGACCAATGATTGAATTATTTTCTATCCCTGTTGAACAAGCGATTTTGTCTACAGTGATCGGTACTGAGCAAGGCATGGACGAATACATCGAGCAAATTGATTCAAGTGATTTCTATGCAGCTCAACACCAAATTATTTGGTCTCATGTGAAATCTCAGTTTGTGAAAGGTGAAGCGTATGACCAGGTGATGCTTTGGGAATTAATTCGTGCTAATGCGGTTGAAGTTAATGCGGTTGATGAAAAATTTATTCTCAATTTGATGGGGTGTTACTGCCCTCATTCGCTTTTACCAACACACCTTAAAAAACTTAAAGATTTTGCAACACGCAGAAAAATTCAGGATGTAAGTAAGCAAATCGGCACTTTGGCGTTGGATATGGTTTCGTACACATCAGAAACCGCCTTAAATCGTGCACAGGCTCTCGTCAGTGGCTTAGAAACAGGTTCGGTGGACAATCGCCTCAAACATGCTCATGAGTTCTCTAAGGACGCAATTAAGGAGTTTTTAGAGCGACATACAGCTTTGCATAACAACACGGCATTTGATGGCGGTATTCGCACTGGATTCTGTGAGTTGGATAACAAGCTGGGTGAAGTTGGCAAAGGTGATTTAGTCATTATCGGTGCACGCCCAAGCATGGGTAAAACCACACTCGCTCAGAACTTTGCAGCTGACATGATGGTCAATCAAGGTTTACCAGTTTTGTTTGTTTCAATCGAGATGTCAGGCAAGCAGATTGCACAGCGGATGATTAGTGGAATTGGTCAGATTGAATTGCGGAAAGTTTTAAGTGGTAAGGCTCAAATTGAGGACTGTGGAAAGATTAATACTGCTGCAATGATCTTAGAAAAAGCACCTTTGATGATTGATGATAATGCTCGTTCAACGACTTCAACGATCCGTAGATCAGCACGAAAAGTACAAGCTGAATATGGGAAAGTTGGTGCGATATTTGTTGATTATATCCAGCGTGTAACTCCACTCACTAAAAATAATTATGGTCGCTCTGACAAAGATATTGGCGAGATTTCAGGGGAATTGAAAAAGATTGCTCGTGATTTTGAATGTCCAGTATTTGCTTTGGCTCAATTAAATCGAAACCTTGAAAACAGACCAAATAAACGTCCCGTAAACGCTGATTTAAAAGAGTCAGGTGATTTAGAGCAGGATGCGGACATCATCATGTTTATCTACCGAGATGAGGTTTACAACAAGGAATCTAAAGAAGTTGGAACAGCTGAAATCATCATTGGTAAAGCACGTAACGGGTCAACTGGAACGGTGAAATTAGCAACTGACTTAGCTCGCTCAACATTTGCAGATTTAAGTCCTGAATATTACGCAATGATGCAAGGGGAGTTGGTATGAATGCGGTTGAGTTTGTGAAAGATCAGGGTTGGGAAAATGCAAAACTCGTGCTTGAGTTGATTCCAACCAGCGTAGTTGAGATTCCTGATAACGAGCTTGGAAAAACTTATAATTTTGAGAAATCAGAACTTATTTTTCTTATTGAAAGCATAAGAATTGTTGAGAGTTGCGGTGGCTTAAAGGCTGCAATAAAAAAATCTAATGATATGTGTGAGGCAATCAATCAAGTTCCATGGCGCAGCTCAATGGAAAAGGAATCAGATAGATTGAAACAAGCCATTCGTGACGTGGAAAGCGTAGGGGGTGGGGTGTGAGAACAGGAACCAACAGCGAGTCACTTTACATCAAAGATCGTTCAGCTTGGGATTTGTCAGACTTCCTAAGCAGTGGTGGTCAGATAGAACATGTGCCTTATGGCTTATCAAGCGAAGTTAAGCAAGAGTTCAATAAATCAAATGCTCAATCGCACATGAAACAAATAATGGGTGCAGCAATTGCAGAGGCTAAGGCTAAGAAAGAATTAAAACCTAAGCGAACTAAAACTGAAGCTGAAATTGAAGCGAAAAGACAGAGTGATAAGGAGCGTAAACGAATCAAAGACGCTCAATCACAGGCTGTAAAAAGAAAGGCTAAAGCTGATTTAAGCGCAGAGCAAATATCAATATTCAAAGAGTTTCATTCCAAGGCATCACATGGCGATATTGCGTTGCTTGCAAGGTTGACAGGTGTTTCAGCAACAACATTGAAGTCAACCATGTATGGCGAAACTGTGATGAAGAAAGATCGATGGGAGGGAGTTAAAAAGCATTTGCTGAGTTTTGACTATTCAATCAATGAAAACGCAATCAAAGGGAGATTGAAGAAAGAAATCAATGAATTGGATCAGAAAGCATATCGAAAAGCTTATAGGGCTGAATGGCAAAAGGTACAAAGAGCAAAGCTTAAACAGATAACAGAAAAGTATTGTGGAGTGGTGGCACTATGACAACTATAAACAACTCTGAAAACTTGATTGAGAAAGTGGGTGGGATTGAGAAGGCGAGGGAAATTGTGAGCGGTGCGCCTGATTGGCCTGTGATTGGATACTGCATTGTTGGAAACAATTATATTTTTAAACAGTGTGAACATGCTCCTTGCAGTTACAGCAATCTAGATAACGCATGGTCGGAGGAATATGCAATCCATTTTGTATCACTTAACGACCTCCGCACCGCTATTGCAGAGCATGACTTAAAGCGGTGCCAACACGGTTATGACATAGCTTGTTTGATCTGTGGGTTTGGCACTGAAAATGGCGTTAGGGTTTGGCGTAATCAAATCGAATCAGATGAAGTCACAGACATTCGCAATCACGTTAGCCCGAGTACATTGGTTTGGGATTTAGCAGGTGGTGAGGATTGGACAGCGGAGGTGAAAGGATGATGGATGCTATTGCTGTTAGTTACACTCTAGCGCTTCTAGCGCCTCTAAAGGGAAATAAGGAAGGAATATCTGAAAATTCTGGGCATAAAACTATTTTAGATTTGGTTGATCTTTTAAAAGCGAAGCAGGCTGAGCTAGACCAACTCTACGAGGTTTTAGATGGGCGCACAAAGGAATGGTTAGAAGCCATTAAGTTGGGTACATATTTTCAAGACGCAGCAAAACCTTTGAAGGATAAGGTTGATCAGCTTCAATCACAGATCAATGAAATGGCGGAAGTGGGCTTGAGTCAAGAAAGTGCGATTAGGGAGAAAGACAAGCGGATTGAAGAGCTTGAGTTGGCCTTAACTCAGATTAAATCATGGGAATCACATCCGAAAAATTATGAAACTAGCTTTGGATCGTGGGGTCTAAGAGATTTTTACAGGGATTTGGCAGAGAAAGCCCTGCGAGGTGAGTATGAGTAGATTAGGGGATTATTTAGAAAGCTGTTTGATAGATGGTCATATAGATCTAAGGAAAGTAATGGAACGTTGCTCTGTTAATTTCGACAACCTAAGCCTAGATGATGTTCGCTTTGTAGAGTCTGAATGCAGGGACTTACGTCGAAAATTTGAAGATTCCGAAAAGGTTGATTGCTACAGGACTTATAGACTGCAATCTATTGGTTTTGGGGATGAGGCTTACTTTTCAATTGAAGAAATTGACATTGTTAAAGCTCTATCAAAGAAATCAATTGATGAAGGCTTTTGGGACTTCACTGTAGAGAAAGTTCGAATTTCCAAAGATGTTCTCACTGGTCATATACGTGATCGTAAAGAGTGGGAGAAGTAACAATGCAAATCCCTAAAGGGTGGCAGACGCAGTCGAAGCCTGTGGCAAGATCAATACAACCAAAATACAAGAACAAGACTGTCGAATGTGATGGTCTTAAGTTCGATTCAATCAAAGAAGCTAGACGTTATCGAGAACTTAAAATTCTTGAGCGTGCAGGGGAAATCAGAGAGCTACAGACGCAACACGCGTTTGTACTCGCTGAGTCGGTCAGATTTAGCAATGAACCACGTAAGAAGCCAGCACTTCGTTATGTAGCTGATTTTGTATATATCAAAAATGGGTGCCAAGTCGTTGAAGATGTCAAAAGTAAGATTTCGAGAAGTCTTGCTGAGTATCGAATCAAAAAGCATCTGATGATGTCAGTGCATGGGATAGAGATTTTAGAGGTTTAAGGGGCAATTATGAACGCAGTAGCAGAGAAGTTTGAACAATTCGAGTGGTTGACTCATGGCATCACTGCTAAGTCACCGCAATTCAATGATGAGACAAAAGGCACAGGAGAGAAACCTTTGGACTATCAAGATCGCTTGGGTGCTATTGCGAGCATGGAAACCCAGTTAGAAAAGTCAGTAACATCTCTAATCATCTATGGTGAAAATGCCAAGAGTGACTATGAGTTTATCCGTAATCATTTGGCTAAAATTATGATGAATGGAGCTTATGAAGATAAACGTCGTGAGCCAGAGCATATTGCGATTTATCATTTATCTTGGCTAGTTGCAGGCATGGTTATAACGTTTGCAATGGATCCTGAGCATGAGAGCAATTTCACGGCCAAGGGTAGATTACATTTAGCTGCTGGTGTTAAGTCTTATCAGATGACGCTGAAAGCTTATGATTCGACATGGAAGCGTTACGAAAATATGATGATTATAGCTTTAGAAACTTCCATTAAATGTGCTGCGGAAGCGGTTGAAAAGTACAGAAAAAATACTTACAAAGAATATAAAGTGTAAGGCTAGTAAAATTTTCCTGACTAAGGTATAGTTTTTATATACTGGTCGTATTACGGTTCATCCGAGACCAAACAGTTTTGATTTCCATACCCACCTACTCCAATACGTGGGTATTTTTTTGTCTGGACAATATTAAGCTCATTTTTAGTGGGCTTTTTGCTTTTCTGAAATTAGTCTATGCTATGGAAAAACTCAGAGTGTAGTTCAATGAATATTGATGTTCTTCTGAAGGAAATAGAAAGGCTTGAGGCTGAAAATAAAAAGCTATCAGAAATAGCAATTAATGCCACTGAAAGCCTTAGAGCTGCTAATGATTTGGCTGAAAGCTATCAAGCAATGTTTGATGATTTATTTCAATTCATTAAGACTCAGTATGATGTAGAGTTCACAATGGAAGATATACCAAAGAATTTAAGCTAATAAGTGCTAAACTCCCACCGATAAATAGGAAAACACATGAATATTTGCATCGGTGGCGAACAGAACGGACAAGTTGTAGAGAAAAGCCCGAACGATTACTTTCAACAGTCAATCATAATTGGCGACAAGACTTATAAGTTTTGGTTTTCAGATAAAGTAAGTTTTCATGATGCGTTTGTCGAAGCTGAGAAGCTGGCAAGGCAGGGTTAAAATAAAGGACGCTTAGGCGTCCTTTTTTATGCGCCATTAGCTCAACTGGATAGAGCATGGGTTTTCTATACCAATGGTTGTAGGTTCGAGCCCTACATGGCGTGCCATATTCTAAGGAGAACAACATGCTCCGAATCAAACAAATCTTTTGCAGACACGTTTGGGAGTATTCAGATTTCTTTACTGTGAAAGAGTGTCGGAAGTGTGGGAAGGTTAAGTCTAATATATATTGATATATATAAATATATATAAAACAGCAACATACATTAAAATTAAAGTTGATATGACCTTTGAATTAGTATAAATTGACTGAATATTAATTGATCAAGGTAATGGTTATGAACAACCAGCAAGTCAATACATTGGCAAATGAAATTCTAAGTCAAACTGTAAATCATCTTATTGTTAACCCCAATATGATTATTGAAGATGAAAGGATTTTACGTGATAGTCCTTTTATTATGTTGGATGCAATTGGAATTGCGAGCAAGATTATTTGTGAGCATGGATTTTCTTTTGAGGCTAAGATTGATTCCTCAAAGCAAATTCCAATAATCAAATATCGAGTTTTCAAGAAATGATATTTATTAAATAGAACCCCACACTGTTGGGGTTTTTTAATGCCTAGAGGAAAGTGGGATGATTAAAAGACTAATAAGAATGATCTTCTGCAAACATGATTATAGGTTTAAAAGAACGATTCATGGAGATGAAATAATTTATTTGGGCTATGTAAGAAGTGAATGGGTTTGTAATAAATGTGAAAAGCGTGAATACAGTAAGGCGCTGGATAAGCTGGAGTGATATTCAAATAGGCATTATGGTTCTTGTTCGTGCTGTTGGTCAGCAAACAAGCCTATAACCTTTAGCTACGTTTCCTTTGCCCCGAAAGGGGTTTTTTTTGTCTTGGAGAAAGCCATGCGCTTAGGTCGAATTGTATTAGTAGCATTGGGTATGAGCGCAGCGTTTGCCGAGCCTGCGCAGAGAAGTGTAAGTGATTGGGATTCAATCAAATGGCGAGAACCAGTAAAAGGCAAATCAAAACCCAATAAGATCAGCCAAGCCAAAAGACGTAAGTATAAACGTCAAGGTCGGTTGTGATGGACAGAACCGAAGCACTAAGCAATCTTAAGCGGTACGAATCAGAGATCAGTAAATATCAAAGCCTATCTCGTGGTCTGATGACTCGTGATGAAATGATTGTTATTGATCGAAAGATTAGTCAGTTAAAAGATAGATCAAAAGCTATTAGAGGTATGTTGAGTGATTGATCTTACTTGGATAAGTTGATAATTTATTGTTTCTAAATTAATTATAGAGATAATAATGGCACACAGAGAAACGAAACTAACAAATGCCGAATCAGAAACAGGTAAGCAGAACAAATATTTAGTCACCTACTTGGTTGATAAGTCAGAAGACCTAGAGGATCGAGTGAGGGATGTAACTTATAACCCTTTATTTGTGGAAATTAACGGTGAAGATATTAGGGTTTTTGAAAATAGCTTTGTAGATCCTAGAGATAATCTAAAATATAAGCTTCTTATTTGGTAAAACAAGCCTCCTCCAGGAGGTTTTTTATTGGAGATTCCTTTATGGGAGATATAGAGCTTCCGAAAGGGAGTGAGCCACTAGCAAATCAGCAACATGAAAATTTAGCTCAAGCCTATGTTGAGACTGCAAACAAGAAAAAAGCAGGGGAAAAGGCAGGCTACACAGATAAATCAAATGCATTTCGAGCCATTTTAAGACCTGATGTTCAAGAGCGTATTAAGTTTCTACAAGAAGAACGGGCGGAAGAGCTTGGGATTGATGCTTATTATGTTTTAAAAAGCCTCAAGTCTGTTGCTGAGCGTTGCATGCAATCGGAAGAAGTATTGGATCGTGATGGTTTCCCAGTTTTGGTAGAAGGTCCCGATGGCAATGTGGCTCCACAATACAAGTTTGACCAAAGTGGTGCTAACAAATCACTTGAATTGATGATGAAGCATCTAGGCATGTTGAGCGAGAAAGTGAAGCATGAGCATACGGGCGCTGATGGTAAGGATTTAGAAATCAAAGTAATTCGTGAGTTTATTGATTAGCAGGGGTATAACGTGGAGCTAAAAATTAAAACTCCACGTTGGGCTAAACCTTGGTTCAAAGTAGCTCGTTACAAAGGTGTGCATGGTGGACGTGGTTCGGGAAAGTCTCATTTTGTTGCTGAGCAATTAGTTGAAGAATGTGTAATTGATAAAAATTTACGTGCAGTTTGCATTCGTGAAATTCAAAAATCTATCAAATATTCCAGCAAACAATTAATCGAAGACAAAATCAAAGCACTTGGTGTTGAGCATTTATTTGATTGCCAAAGGGACTTGATTAAAAGAATTGGCGGTGACGGTGTAATTCTATTTCAGGGTATGCAAGATCACACTGCAGACTCAATTAAGTCTTTAGAGGGATTTAAAGTAGCGTGGATTGAGGAAGCTAATCGCTTATCAGCAAAGTCCTTGCGATTATTGCGACCAACAATGCGTGCTGAAGGGGCTCAAATCTGGGCTTCTTGGAATCCAGAATCAAAAGATGATCCTGTAGATGATTTTCTAAGGGGTGAATTTGCACCTGAAAGCGCTATTGTTATTGAAGTTAACATTACAGATAACCCATTTGCTCCACAAACATTACTTGATGAATATAACGAGGATCGCAAAAGAGCGATTCGTATGCAGAAGTCGGGTGATGATAATGCTTGGGCTATGTTTGAGCATATCTGGCATGGTTCATATCTTGAGTTTAGCCAGGCAATTGTATTCTCTGGGCGTTATGTGGTTGATGAATTTGAACCAGACCCAAGCTGGACTGAAATCTATTACGGATCGGATTGGGGATTTGCACAGGATCCAACTACCTTAAATAGATTCTTTATCAGCAACAGAAAATTATACATTCGAAATGAAGCGCATCAAATTGGATGTGAGATTGATCACTTGCCAAAACTTTTTGATGAGGTTCCCGATTCAAGAAAACACAAAATCCGAGCAGATTGTTCCAGACCAGAAACGATCAGTTATATGAAGCGCCAAGGCTTCAAGATTGAAGCTGCTTCGAAATGGGCTGGTTCGATTGAAGATGGTGTGACATTCATTAAAGGCTTTGATCAAATCATTATTCATCCTGACTGCCCTGAAACAGCTAAAGAGTTCAAATTGTATTCATACAAGATGAATAAAGCAGGGGATATTCTTCCTGAAATCTTAGACATGAACAACCATCATATTGATGGTATTCGTTATGGTTTAGAGCCTCTAATCAAGGGCAGAAGACGAGCAAAACCAAAGGGCGCAGGCTCAAGAACATATTGAGGAAATTATGGCAAAGTCAAAAAAAGACAAGGTAAAGAATAAGGCTTTGTCTGGCGGTTCTCTAAATACTCATGAGGCTGTTACTCAATTCTTTAATAATATAGGGCGTCTACCTGATATTGATAAAACACTTCGTAAGGCTGGCATTCAACGTCACAACCTTGATGTATTGCTTGATGATGATGAGATTGGGCAGGCAACTGAGACAAGATTAGATGCCTTGCTTGCTACTCCATTTCGCATTGAGCCAAGCGATACTCCTGAAGCTGTGTATCTAATGCAAGAGATGCAAGAGTGGTTTAGCGAGATTGCTACAAGCTCATTGAACGCCTTGTTTTTTGGTTATTCAGTTCAAGAAGCCAATTGGGATTATAAAGATGGCTACATTGGTCTAACTTGGATTGGCGAAAAGCCTATGGAGTGGTTTGAGCCAAAGAATGATGGACGATTAATATATCGACCTGATTCAACAGGTGTAGAACGAGAAATAGACCAAACTATTAAATTCTTTTTAACCCGAAGAAAGGCAACGTATAAGCAGCCGTATGGCAAAGCGTTATTATCAACTTTGTATTGGTTATTCTTCTTTAAACAAAATGGGTTTAAGTTTTGGGCGAAGTTCCTTGAGCGTTTTGGTACACCAATATTGCTTGGTAAGGTTGCTGATGGCGAGGATGGTGATATTGATGCAATGAACAATGCGTTGCTATCAGCACACGCACAATCAGTAATTTCTATTGATGCTGGTGATGATGTTCAAATTCTAAGTAATGCTCAAGGTAATGCCGGTGCTGCTTTCGATACTTTTCACACTGTAATTTTGCGTCAAATTCAAAAGTTAATTTTAGGGCAAACACTTACAAGTGGTACGGATGGTAATGGTTCAAGGGCTTTAGGTTTGGTCCATGAGAATGTCAGAAAAGATAAACTTAAATCTGATATTCGACTTGTAACACCAACACTTCAAATGATTATCAATGCAATGTGCACCCTGAATGAGTGGTCACACCATAAAATCATTATTGGTGATGACAAGGCGCTCAATGAAGCACAAGCAAAACGAGATGTTGATCTTAAAAACTCAGGTGCTGAATTCACAAATCAATATTTCACGCGTGAATATGGCTTGCAAGATGGTGATTTGAAAGATTCACAGCAATTACCAAGTCAATTTACAGCGATTCCGAAAACAGCCTTTAGTTTCGCAGCTACAGTCAATAAGACTAATCAAGGCCAGCAAGAAATTGATAGTTTGATTAAAGTGCAAAGCTCTACGCTATTGAGTGATTCAGATATCGAAAAGATTGTTGAAAATTCAAACTCCCAAGATGAGTTGATGCAAAATCTCTACTCAGCAAGCAAAGGCGCAACTTTAGATGAGTTTGAAATCAATCTTGCAAAGGCTTTGTTTAAAGCTGATGTAATAGGGTATGTGCAGGCAAACAAAGGGGGGTAACTGTGGTGGATTATAGTTCTTCTCTTGAGTATGCCAGAAATCGCAAAGTGGTTTTGCCTGATGAGTTTTACACCATGGATCTTCACGCAAGGTCCAATGCCTCCACAATCAGTCGATTAGCTTCACTTGAGCAGATTAAAACAGTACTTAACTTAGCAACCAAATCCATTGAAAGTGGCAGTACATTCAATGATTTTAAAAAGCAAGTTGAAGAAAAGGGTATTGAGCTTTCTGATCATCATTTAGCAAATGTGTATAGAACCAATATTCAGAATGCTTATGCCTATGGTCGGTGGTTAGAACAGCAAGGAAACAAGGAGTCACGTCCTTATTTGCGTTATTCAGCGATCATTGATAAACGCACTAGACCTACTCATTTAGCATTGAACGACATAATTCGTCATATTGATGATGATTTTTGGAATAAACACTATCCGCCGAATGGTTTTCAGTGTCGTTGCACAGTTGAATCATTGACTGAAAAAATGGCTGATCGAATTGGTATTACACCAGATGATCAATTGGTTGATTTGCCCAAAAACAAATATGATTGGGATTATCATCCATTTAAGCAAAATACTTACTTAAATGAAGTGATTGATCAGAAATTAGGTGATCCATTTATCAATCATACAGAGGCGCAAGAGCTCTTAAAGATCAAAGATGACGCGATCATTGAGCAGTCTGCTAATAAATCTGTAATTGATGCCTTAAAGCCACTTGATGCTTCAAATAAAAAGACTTTGGATGAAGCTATTTCTAAACTTGATGTGAGCCCGAGTGATGCTCGTATTACATTTGAGTTTGCACAGGATGAGGAGTCATTATCTGAGCTAGCTAGTGAAGCTTTAATTCGAAAAACACATGACAAGAAATCAAACTCAATTTGGAACAAGATTTCTAAGGCCTTTGATTCTATTTTAAGTAAGGCTAAAAACTTAAAGAATAAGCTTACAGGTAACTCTATCAAAGGTTTTGATTCATTCAATTTGCAGAAGGGTAATGTGATTGGTATTCAAACGCCCACATTATTTAAAAACGCAGAGAGCGCAGGCAAAACGATCACTATCTTAGATATGAAAGGCCATGCAATTGATCTATCTAAAATTCAAGGTTTAGATGGTGCATTATTGGCACCTGATTTGAATTTGCAAGTCGTTGATGTGACAAGTGAATCTATCATTCTCAAGCGTACTGAAGAGAAAGCGACTCGGTTATTTATAGCCCGAAATACAATATACAGTGTTTAAATTATTGAAAATTCAAGACCACCTTAACAGGTGGTTTTTTATTAACAAAGGAGTTCAGATATGCGAGTTTCAGGAAATGGTGACGCAGGTAGTGTCAAAGTGAAAGAAGGCGCTAAATTACCCAAATTTATCCGTACCATTACAGTGGAAACAGTTAAGGAAGAGCAAGAAATTCGCTTGTTTCTAACAGGGGCTTTAAAGGCTGATAACGAAGGTTGTTATGCACTTGCACGTAGCTTAGAAGATTTTGAGTCTGATTTAATTAATCATCATTTAATACAAAGTTCTAATACTTGTAATGGTTCAAATAGTGTTAGTCAAAACTTAGATGATAAATTAAAAATTGTGGAGTCTTTAACAACAGCATTGAACTATGGTGAAAATATTGGCGATACCAACAGAAAATTATTATCTGAAAAACTGAAATCTGTAGTTGAGAGCCTTTAAAGCTAAGCAAACAAACAACCACCTTCGGGTGGTTTTTTTTGGAGCATGAAAAATGCAACAGGAAGAAAACGAAAGCATCAAGTTTCAATTTACGGCCTTAAATACCGCCATATCTGTAAGTGGTGAAGATGAAAAAAGCCGACGCAAGTTTGATGCTGAAGTGTATAGCGGTGGTCGGATAGATAACCACTATTACTGGGGGCGCAGCGGTGTTGTTATTGATCTTCAGAACATTCAACTAAAACCAAAAATTGGTTTGGTAGAAGAGCATTTTGGTGGTCTACGCATTGGTGTTGCGACCTCATTTGATATTTCTAATAAGTTTCAGGCTCAAGGTTATTTTCTAAAAAATAAGAAAGCCCAAGAAATTGTTGCAGATATTGATGATGAATACCCATTCCAAATGTCTTGGTGGGCTGACCCTGAAAGCATTGAAGAAATTTCAGCAGGTAAGACTGTATTCGTGAATGGGCAAGAGTTTACTGGTCCATTGCATGTTTTCAGAAATGTACGCGTGCATGAAATCACTATCTGTGGAATTGGCGCAGATACTCAAACATCAATCCAAGCCTTTTCAGCTAAATCAAATTTAATTCAACAAGAGGACACAAATGTGGACTTAGAACAAGCCAAAGCTCGCATTGCTGAGCAAGATATTGAACTTGCAGCTCTAAAGCAGCAGTTAACTCAGTTTGCGGCAGATAAGCGCAATGACGCGATTGCAGCACTTGCCAAAGATGTTGGTAAAGAATTTACAGATGACGAAGTTAAGGAAATGAAGGAGCTTGATGAAAAAGCTTTTGCATTCTCTGCAACTCAGCTGCGTAAATTTTCAACAAAAACTGAACCACAAAAACAACCACTTCCATCTTGGATGAAAGAACATCAAGCGGATGGTGGTAATCAAAATCAATTCAATGCAGGTCAGCCTAAATCTCTAGCTGATATGGCAGCATCTCGAAAATAAGGTGAATACAAAATGGTTAAAACAGTAGAAAAAGCTGGTGTGACATCTGACTGGTTGGCTTGGGAGCTTGAGGGGAATCATCGTCCAAGTCGTGAAAATGTAAGCGTAGCAGCTAGCCAAGACATTAAAGATGGTCAGCCAGTATCTTTCAATGCTTCGGGTGATGCAATTGCCTTTACAGGTGAAGGTGCTGTGGTTGGTATTTGCATTGGTGGGGTTAAGACTGCTGCAGGAAAGGGCAAAGGCGTAATCCTTGCGCATCAATCTCGAATTGTGCCTGAAAAACTCACAAATGTTGAAGCGGATGATTTAGCAACAGTTGTTGCAGGTCTTAAAACACTTGGTATTACAGCTGTTCGTTCAGCATAAGGTGAAGAAATGGATGAAATGATTTTTACAACAGAAGAATTAAGCGCAGCAATTACTAATTTGCCAACACGAATTGGTAATCCGAATGACATTAATTTGTTCCGCAGCATTCCAGGTACTACAAACAATTTCTCTGTGGAATTCTATGCAGAAAGTTCGATTTTAGTACCGACAACTGAATGGGGTGGTGTTGCACCTAAAAACTCAAGCGGAAAGCGTACTGCTAAGTCGTGGGTTATTCCTCACATGCCACTTGAAGACACAGTGCTTGCATCTGATGTGATTGGTGTACGTGCATTCGGTTCAACTGCTGCAGAAACAGTTCAAGGTAAAGTGCTTGATAAACTGCAAATGATGAAAAACAAAATCGACACAACCCTTGCTTATCGTCGCACCAAAGCAAAACAAGGTATTGTCTTGGATGCCGATGGTACAGTGATTGTTGATTACTACACCGACTTCGGTGTGACCGGTCAAACTGTAGATTTCGAACTTGGCACAGCAACCACAAACGTTTTGGCGAAGTGCCAAGATGTAATTGACCTCATCGAAGATGGTTTAGGCCAAGAACTCTATTCAACAGTTGAAGCTGAAGTGGATCGTCAATTTTATGATGCATTAACTTCACATAAAAACGTGAAAGAAGTCTTCTTAAACTGGTCTGCAGCTGAACAGCGTTTAGGTAAATCAAACACTTCTGGCTTTGAATTTGGCGGTATCAAATTCATTGTGAATCGCCAGAAAGTAGGTGATGTGCCTTTAATTGGCGTGAAAGAAGGTCACGCTTATCCGACTGGTACACAAGATGTATTCTTAAATGCTTTGGCACCTGCTGATTTCAATGAAACAGTAAATACTTCTGCTTTACCTTATTACGCAAAACAAGACACGAAAAAGTTTGATCGTGGTTTTGATTTGCATGTCCAGTCAAACCAATTGCCTGTGGTTGCTAAACCGAAAGCTTTGGTGAAATTAACCTCAACCAAATAAGGTGTGTTATGTACGCAAGCCGTGATGACATGGTGTTGCGTTACGGCTTGAATCACATCACTCAATTAGAAAGAAACCTCACTGAAAATGAATCAGTAGAATCCTATATACAAGATGCAACCGATATTGCCGATGGCTTCATTGGTGTGATGTATAAGGTTCCGCTAGAGTCACCGCCTAAAAATATAACAATTTATATCTGTGATATTGCTCGTTATCTTCTTCATCGACAAAACACAAATGAAGAAATAAGAAAGCGATATGAGGATGCTATTAGTTTTTTAAAGCGGGTTTCAGAAGGCAAAGCGACACTTCTAATTAAGAGTGAAGTGACACAAGAAGTAACACGACCCAAAAAGGTCAAAGCATCTGCGCCAATAGGTACTACTTATCGTGGTGGTGTATTTGGTGACGATGTTTTGAATAACATGCCGAGTATTTAACTATGGCTGACTCAATCCAAATGCATGGTCAGGAGAAGTTGCAAGAGTTTATGCGACGAGTCCTTGATCGTGTAGAAGACCCATCAAAGCTATGGCATGACATCTCAGACCTACTTGTTTTTAATGTTCAGCAACGAATAAAAACAGGCATTGGTACTGATGACAAACCTTGGAAAAAGTCATGGCGGGCGAAGATTCAGGGTGGACAGACTTTAAGAGACACCGGGCGATTGCATAATTCAATTTTCGCAAAAGTTCAGGGTAATAAAATATCTGTTGGTACAAATGTTAAATATGCACCTATCTTACATTTTGGTGGAACCATTAAGCCAAAATCAGGAAAGTATTTAGTATTTAGAACACCTATGGGTGGTTGGAGAAAGATCAAAGCTGTTTATATTCCACCTCGTCCGTATATGGGAATTTCTGTTGATGATTCACAAGAAATCCTCTTTGAAATTGAAGAATACTTATACAAGGTTTTAACAGATGCAAAACATTGATAATTATTTTGCGCTTGAAGACGATATTTTGAAGCGTATCAAAGCGGAAATACCAGAGGTTGAGGAAATCGTTACGCCATTCAGCGTGGATGATCTCTTTGAATCTATTGTAGGTGATGTGGGAATTGGCATTATTTATGTGGGTGATCGCATCTCTGATACATCGGGAGATGGCAAGGCAAATGCAATCTATCAACAATGGTTAATTGCGCTTGGTGTTTCGGATGCATCTGCTCAGCAAAGCGAGACATTGTCTATTCGTCAATTAGCTGATCCGTATATAAGGAAAATCCTCAGAGCTATGCAAGGCTATCAACCAGATATTGTGGGCTATAAACGCTTTCTACGTGTTGATGCTGGTGTACCTGTTGGAAAATCTACAACGTCAGGTCGTGCATTCTTCCCATTCTTATTTGAAGCACAAATGATTAAATCATGGTGACTATGAAAACATATAAAGCATTACAGCCTATAGGTCGTTTTGAAAAAGGCGATATTGTGGGTGGTCTTTCAGATGACCAAATTAAACGATTAGAAGCAGATAAGATCATTGAAGAAGTGAAGCCATCTGCGCAACCAAAACCAAAAGAGGTCAAAACAGATGGCTAAAAAATATATTTCGCTTCAAGGTAAGTTTTACTTATCTGAAATTGCGAATGGTGTTGCCGGCGGTATGCGTTATCTTGGTAACGTACCTGAATTCGAACTTGAAATCACTACAGACCAAGTTGAGCATCAAGAAAGCACATCAGGACAACGTACCACAGATTTTGTATTAACCAAGACAACAGGTGTGAATTTCAAAGGGCAGCTTGAAGAAGTGGATGAAGCAAATTTGCAATACATCTTGTCGGGTATGAAATCGGAAGTTGCCAGTGTTACAGTTGCGGATCAGGTACTTGGAACAATTAAAGCTGGTCAAGAAATCAAACTTGATGGCTACAACTTAACTCAAGTTTCTTTTAAAACTGGCTCAAGTACAATCGCAGCTGACAAATACACGCTTGATGCCGTGTTTGGTACGGTTACGTTCAATGAGTTAATTGCAGATCCAGTAACAGCCAGCTTTACCACAGGTGCTGTGAGTCATACAACGATCGCAAGTGAATTCAATAAAGAATACGAGTTGTTCTTTAAGGGAATTAATACTGCAACAGGTGAAAATATTGCTGTGCGACTATGGCGTACTAAAAAGTCGCCTGAAACCACTTTCCCATTGATTCATGAAGAACTAGGTCAATATGAAATCTCTGGTCAATCACTTTCTGACACTGAAAAAGGCTTAGATCCTACACTTGGTTTATATGGCCATGTTGTGACAATTCCAGCAGCATAATTAAGACAACAGGCACAGGGGCGCATAAGCGTCTTTTTTTGTGCCTGTTTTTGAGTAATTAAAATGAATGAATTCTTTTTAGCGTCTAATCGATCTGTATTTAAAGATGAAATTGAAATCCAACAAGTTCTGATGAAAGATTTTGATCAGTGGTCCGAATTTGCTGAACCAATTAGAATTATGTTCAATAATAATTTTAGTGATGAAGTATTTGTTCGTGTTTTTAAAAAACTTAAATTTCAAGTGATCATGGTTGCGTCTTTAGTAACAAATGTCTCAGACTTAGATCCTAAATTATTAGAAAATGAAGGTGAATTACTTGATTTATTTAAGAATCTGGTCGAAGTAAATCAAGCATATTTTAATCAAGAAAATAATAACAAAAATGATTCTAAAGAGAAGTACACCTGGTTTGATTCATTTCAGTACTTAATAAGTAAAGGGCATAGACATTTAGATATTTTAAATTATAGCTTTGGAGCATTTAAAGAGTATCTTAATGCAGCACAACGAAATGAAAGAAATACATTGTTAAGCATGGGGAATAGCTTGCGCGTTGCATATCATGCTGACAAAAATGGATATAACAAATATATCGATAGTATGAATAAAGGGTAATTTTCACATTGCACAACCTCAAAGCAATATATATTCTGTTCAAATAATGAGGGGAATATCATGAAAAAATTACTTTTAGCTTTTTTATTTTTAGCTTCTACCAATATATATGCTGCTACTGAAGCACAAAGTGTTAGATCATCAAATAGTTTTGTGAGTAAAGGTGATTCTCAGGGCAATATGATTCAAACACTAGGTAATCCTGAATCTTCTTATGAATATAAAACAAGGGATGCAAACGGGCGTTTAGCTTTTGCTACAGATTACCGCTATACGATTGATGGCGTAAGGTACACACTAACAGTTATTGGTGGGGTAATAACTAGAATTGTTTGGGAGCGTTGATTGTGGGTGTGAAGATTTGCAAATCTTGCAAAAAACCGATGAAGTCGACAGATACCAATTGTAGAACATGCGGAGCTGAATACAAAAACAATCCTATTATCCTGATCATAATATTAATTATTATCGTCACTGCAATCATATGGGCGGTATGGTCGAATTGGTCTCAGAAAAAGATTGAAAAAGAGAAAGCTCATAAAGCGGAGGTATCCGCTTATATCGATGTCTTGAAAAAATTAGATTTTTCTACTGATGAGGCAGATAAGATTGCTAACTTAAAGTACTCGAGTGATACTCATATTGGGAAGCTTGGTTTTTCAGAGTTAAAAGAGTATGTAGCATCATTTAATGATCAAAGAAAACTTTCAAATAATGTGATGAGGGTGGCTTTGGCGCAACCACTTTCGGAGTTGCAAAAAATAAAACGTGAAACGGAGTCTAAAAAATACACAGGATGTTTGGAGGCAAGCAAACTACTATATGTCAGCTCCATGGGTGCAACTAATGAGGCTTTACTAGCTTTTTTGGCTGATGGTAATAAAAGTGAAGATGAAATAACTTCTTTTTTTACCAAAAGTATACTTCAGGAAAAAGAGGCTGAAAAAGTACTTACCGAATGTGAAACTAAGAATTTGAACTAAATAGATAAAATCCAATAAAAGCACCCTAGGGTGCTTTTTTATTCTCTAAAACTTAAAAGTTGTAAACCGCACTATTACAACTAAAACAATTATAAAAACCCATTAACAAGATTTAAGATTTAACCAAGCGAAGCCGACCCAAAAAGTCGGCTTTTTTAATGCCTGAAATATGGCATCCAAGCCGACTAGGGTAGCTCCTGAAAGGAAGATGGTCGTTTCGACTACTCATTGCATCTTCTTGTTGGCTTTTTTTCTTTATGAGTAGTCGGAGCATATCAATGAATGCAATTGTAAAAATCGAAAATCAAACTCCATTTATAGAAGTTAAGTTAAATGGGAAAAATCAATTTGGTGTTAATGCGCGAGATATGCATCACTGGCTTGGTAGTAAGCAGGATTTCTCGACATGGATAAAACGTCGAATTGCAAAGTATAAATTTCAAGAAAATATTGATTATCTGATCCACCAAGTGGTGGAACAGGGTGCTAGTGGTGCAAAACACAAAACAGATTACATATTGTCAGTTGATATGGCAAAAGAACTCTCAATGGTTGAATGTACAGATCGTGGTCGTGAAGTTCGTCTGTATTACATTGAGCAAGAAGACATTGCCCGAAATCTTAAAGATGGAATGCAAGTGCGGATCGGTAAGCTTTCAGCACAGCTTGAATTAATTACACAAGGTTTATCTGAGGCAGGTCGTTTTCTTGTTGTTCATGGGAAACAAACTAAGCCAGCAATGATTAAAGAGCTAGATGACCTAATAAACGAAACACAGCAATCATTAGATTTAGAAAATAAAGATGATGTTTGAATAAACAGTTTACAAACCAACACCTCCTTAACGGAGGTTTTTTATTGCCTGCTAAAAAGTTGAGGAATGTATGGCTTCAGGATCATTGGATTTTCGCTTAAACCTGTTAGCCAATACTACTGGCTTACAACAAGGTGTGAATGGCGCTAAATTTGCAGTAAATGCATTGGTTGCCGCAATGGCAGCTGTTGGTGTTGGTTTAAGTGTTCAAGGTTTGGCACAAGCAGCGGACTCATATACAAATCTTTCGGCACGAATTAATATAGCCACCAAAGATGGTGGCAACTTCAATCAGGCAATGGCAGGTGTTCACCAAGTTGCGCTTGCTACAAACTCCAATCTAACCACTACTGCTGATTTATTCACACGTTTAAACACTGTGGGTAAAGATATGGGGATGACGCAACAACAAGCGTTAGAACTAACAAAGACGGTTACCCAGGCGATTAAGATTGGTGGTGGCACAGCAGAAGCTGCAGATGGAGCAGTTACCCAATTTATTCAAGCCATGCAAGGTGGAGTTCTTCGCGGAGAAGAATTTAATAGCATCATGGAAGGTGGTTACGGTTTAGCCGAAGCTTTGGCAAGAGGTTTAGGAGTTACCACTGGCGAACTTCGTAAAATGGCTGAGGCTGGTGAGCTTTCTTCTGAACGTGTGGTCAAAGCCCTTCAAAGTCAATCTGCATCAGTGCAAGCGACTTACGATAAGTTCCCTACAACAATTAGTAATGCTTTACAACGTATATCGACAAGCTGGGAAATATTGATTGGTAAGATGGACCAGTCAAATGGTGCATCTGCAACTGTAGCTCAATGGCTTGTGCTTCTTGCTGATAATATTTCGGAACTTGATTTTGTTTTAAAAGATATTGGTGATGGATTTATTTGGGTTGGGGATCAGCTTAAAAAGATTGATCCAGCAACAATTGAGGCATTAAAGACTGCCTTAATGAGTGCTTATGACGCACTTAAATCCATGGCAAGCACCCTTGGGAATAGTCTCGAAATTGCAGGCGATCAATTAAACTCCCTATTAAGCCATATATTTAATTTTAATAGTGGGGTAGATCAAGCGTCCGATAAAACCAATGGTTTAACAAAGTTTTTGCAAGCGTTAAACGTGGCAATTGGTTTCATCAATGATGGTTTTAATGGTTTGAAAATTGGGGCAAGCCTACTTGCTGGTGTTATTTATGATGTTGCAGCAGCATTTACATATTGGAAGTCAAAGCTTTTATTTGGTGAATATAAAGATGCCGCACTAAAAGAATATGAGGAGCTTTCGTTAAAAGCGAAAAGTTATTATGAGCAATCATCAAATCAGGCAATGGAATTTAAATCCAAAGGCATTGAAGCCATTCAGGAGATATCAAAAACACAAAAAGAAAAAGATGCTGAAGCTGTTGCTTCTTCAAAAGCTAAACTTGATCAGATAATTGCAGATCAAAACTCGGAAGTCGCAGGGAAAAAATCAAGTGAGGAGGAAAAGTTAAAAGCTGTTCAATCCTATGCCGAAGCTGCCATTACCGCCAATAAGGGTCTGATGGATGGAAAGATTCAAGCTGATCTGATTGAAAAAGGCTACATGGTAACGCTTGACCAATCCGGCAAGGTAGCGGTTGCATCACTCAATGAAGCCAAAGTTGCTACCGAGGAAAAAACCAAAGCCACTGAACTTGCAAAAGAGCGCGAGAAGAAAGCCGAGGCAGATTTTCAAGCTTATTTAAAAACGAGTGCAGTTGAGAAAATTACCCTTACCAAGCAGATTGAAGAAGCTAGAAAAACTGGTGATTTGAATGCCTTAAAATCTGCGCAAGATGCATTGGTAGCTATAAACACAAAGGAAGAAGAATTAAATATAGCTCGAAAATCGCGATCAGCCGAGGTTGCATCAGGTTTGAAATCTTCCGCTGATGTTGCAAGGAAAGCAGCAACTGCTTTAGATCTAGACTTAGATATTCTATTAAGTAGAATTTCAGAAAAGTTCAAAGCTGGGGGAGTAAATGTTGTTAACTTCTCAAAAAATCTCACAGCCTTGGGAGTTCAGGGCAAACAAGCTGGTGAAGTCACATATCAAGCGTGGGTAAAATGGTTAGAAACAGCAAAGTCACAAACTGAAATTGATTATGCAAAATCAAAACTTCAAGAATTTGGTGTACAAGGAAAGCTATCTACTGAACAGGTCGCAATGGGAATGCAAGCCATCCGACAAGTTGTTCAGAAATTACCAGGTGATCTTAATCCTGTTGAGCAAGCATTTGAACGTCTTGGGATTAAAACTAAAGAGCAGTTAAAGCTTGCAGCCCAATCAGCTTTGGCAGATTTTAATACCATTCAAAGTAGTGGCCAAGCCACTGCTGAAAGCTTAAGACAAGCTTATGAAAGAACCATTCAAGCAGCGATTGCTTCAGGTGATCAAGCTGTAATTGCTCATACTCAAGCAAAAGCTGCATCACTTGGTTTATCTGTTCAAATTGATGATACAGGCAAGGCAGTTGTACAGTCTTATGATGAAATGAATAAAGCTGCTTCATCTCATGCTTCAACTGTTTCAAGCGGTGTAACAAGTGCCTATCGTGAAATGGGTGCGGTTGCAAGAGAAGAGGCTCAAAATTCAATTGATGCATGGAATGAGGCTTTAAGTGCAAAATCTGAGGCAGAGGCTAAAACGAAAGAAGAAAAATCCAAAAAATCAAATGCTGTTTCAAGTACATCCTATACGAAGAGTTATGTCCGGGATGAGCTTAAAAAAATGGGTTATGACGATGCTCAAGCTGAGTCAATTGCTCAAAATATTTTTGGTACCGCACTCGCAAAAGATCAAGACGTTTTGCAAAAAAATCGAAGTCTTGGCGGGCTTACGGATATTTCAGGTATGTTGTATCAAGAGTTAAGAAAGAAAGGATTAGCAGGCTATGATGGCTCAAGATACATTGAACAGGCATTACAGCGTTACTCGGACGGAAAAGGGCAATCTACAATGCAAGCATTGGCGCCAAATGTTTACGGAGATACTCAAAAGAATACCTCAGCTGCGCTTTCAAGCAATTCTGATCCAAGTAAGACAGTTAAATACAGTTTTAATTTTAATGGACAGGATGTTTCCTTGATGGGGAATGCGAGTCAAGAAAGCACCTTAAATGAACTGTTTAGACAGCTTGAAACACTTAAAAAGAGTGGTTAAAACATGAAATTAAAACGAATATCAACAAAAGAAACCGTCACCTTATCAGACGGTTTTTTATGGTCTGATGAATTTGATTGGAATCAGATTGAGCAGAAACAAGATCACGCAGTAGATGGAGCTTTGATTATTCAGGAAGGTAAAAAGAAATCGGGTCGTCTGATTACTTTGACAGCTGATAAAAACATGGCATGGGTAAAAAGGCATATTGTTAGCAAGTTAAAAGATTGGTCAATTCTTCAAGAAAAATTTGAACTTCAATTTAACTATTATCATGACAAGCGCACGTTTAACGTAGTTTTTAATCATCAAGATAAAGCAATAGAAGCAAATCCTGTGCTTGAGCATCCGACTGTTTCTGAAGATGACGAATATAACGTGACACTAAGATTTTTGGAGATAAACGATGCCAATTGAAACTAAAGATTTAGTTTTATATGAATCTGAGCGCTTAAGTGATAATGATGACGGGGGCGGTAAATACAATGGGCAAGTCATCATTGATGGACAGAGTAACAACTTGTTCAATGACATTTCAGAATTAGATCGAAGCCTTGGCGATGTATCAATGCGAAAGATATTTCCTGCGGTAACAACAATTGATACTGATTTATTAATGGGATCAACCGTATTTATATCTGAGAACCCCAAAGATCCTGCTGTTTCAGCACTTTTATTTAGCACTGGAAATTATACAGATCAACGTAAATCTGCACAAAATCGAGTTGAGTCATATCTTGCCAAAGGTGGGCAAATTGCTGGTACACCACTCGACACGCTTTGGCAGGGTATGAAACAGATTCAAGTCTGTATGTTTACCAGTGAAATCGAAAGTAATGTCGGTGATGCGATTGTATTAGTTTCTAATGAAGGGAAGGTAAATACGCATGAGCAATATGTACGAATCCTTAAAGTTGAAACACGGATATCCAAGATTGTGGTTGATCAAAAAGAAATTGAATACAAGATTGCCACATATAGTATCAGTGATCCATTAGAAATTGACTTTGTAGGCTTGTCAGCAAAAAGTTGGTATGCAGGAGAAAAGCCAACAACTATCATTCGTGAAACTTTGGTTGCAGATACAGGGAAATATTATTCATCAACTCAAGCTACTGAAGATGCTCAACTGGGCGAGTTTACAGTCAATGTAAAAGATGTTTTTACTCAGATTATCCCTAGCGCTCAAAGTGAAACAGCGATCATTGATGTAAATGCTGCAGGTGAGAAGACGACTCTAGTTCCAGGTAATGATGGTGTTGTAACGACAAGTTATCAAGTTGTTATTTCAACATCTCAAAATTTTTACTTAGGCTCAAGTGTCATGCCTTCTAGTCTCAGTTTCGCTTTGTTTAATCAACAAGTAAATGATAGTGGAGGATTGTTGAAAACCAATGCTGGCAGTCAAGTGGGAACGATCGATTATCAAAAAGGCTTGATTCAATGGACTACAGCTGCAGGTTCAGGGAATACGACTTTAAACATTGCATTTAAACCAGCTTCGACACCTTTACAAAACACCCAAAGCCAATCGATTCAAGTGACACAAAATAATCAAGGATCAAATTGGACGGGAGTTTTAATTCCTCCACCTGCATCAGGCAGTGTTTCTGTGTCATTCATGGTGAAAGGTAAGTTTTATGAACTTAAAGATGATGGTTCAGGCCAACTCAAAGCAGGTTCAACATCTATCGGCTCAGGTTCAATAAATTACGAAACTGGATCTTGGCTTTTGACAACAGGTGAATTAGCCGATGTTGGAAGCAACATTCTCGTTTTGTGGTGTACGCCAATCTCAACTTTTGTACGTTCAAATCTAACTCTTGAAAGCCCTTCATTCGAGTTACAGTTGGGAGAGGCTGTTGCAGCAAATAGTGTTGTCGTGAAGTGGAATGTCGGTGACATTGAGAAAACTGCTACAAGCAATGCTCAAGGAAAGTTTAATGGAGATGCAACAGGATCAATAAACTATGCAACTGGTGTTGGTAAGTTTATACCAAAAATTTTACCCCAAAAAGGCACAGTCTTTACGATTAACTACAACACGGGTTTTCCATTAAATCAAAACGCAATAATCACACCTACAGTTGAGCAAGAGTTAAGTTTTAATGTGGGAACGGGTAATGCACTTCAACCAGGTAGTATTGAATTAAAAATGGAATTACAAGATCAGCTTAACCAGAATTTAACTGAATTGGTCCTGACAGATTCTAAGGTTGACAACACCGTTGGTAACTTATACGACAAGTTAGGCAATATTCACGGAACAATTAATTACAGCTCAGGTGCTGTCGTGATAAAGCCATATTTAGAAGTTATGGTGTATCAAAAAAATTATACACCTCAAGTATTTGTGAGTAATTAATCATGAGTTTTTATTCACCGCAGACTGAATCAATAGCTTCTGAAAAGAAGAAATTAAGACCTTATTTCCCAACTAACATTAATATTAAATATCGTGATTCTCCCGATATAAGTCCGAATGTCAAACAGGTGACTGCGGATAAACTTAAAATTGACTTAACACCTCAGTTTAGCGAACTAGTACTGACTAATTCAGTGCGATTTAAGCTAGGAAGTGATGTTTATCTTGATCGAAATGGAATAATCTATAGAAATATCAATAACTCTACAAATACTGGCATTACTGCAGGTTCTGTGAATTATGGAACGGGTATGGTTGAGATTGATTCTTGGACACCTTCAACTGAAAGTACGATTTCTCTACAGTCTTTAGCAACAACTACAGATGCAATTGAAATTAATCACATCAGCTTTAGAATTCCGGTTATCCCTGTTCGACCGTCTTCGGTTACAGTAGTTTTGAGTACTGTTGAATTTGGTGCTTTAAATTTGCAGTTTGATGAGCAAGGAAAAGTTGAAACATCAAAAGCCCATGGTTCTGTGAATTATGAAACTGGATTTGTAGATATATACTTTTATACAAAAACAGAAATCACTGAGACAAATAGGCCCGAAATTGAAGCAAAAGAGTGGTATGACGTTCTTTTAGAATATGATGAGTCAAATAAAAAATATATCAACATACCCGTGTGGGTTGTTCCCGATACTGTTAAATATAATGCCATCTCCTATACCTACATTCCGCTTGATGCTTCGATTTTAGGATTGTCTGCAACACGCTTACCGCCGAATGGTCGTGTGCCTATTTTCCGCGTTGGTGATATTGGAATTGTCAGTGCAGCCAAATCTATAGTGATGCCTGATCATATTGCGGGCAAAACCTATATTTTAGATGACAAGCGTATTTCTTGGTGTGAACTTCAAGATAGTAAAGGCGTGAAGGTTCCTTTTGATATGTATGTGGTGAATTACGACTATGGTGAGGTCACTTTAAGCGGTGATTTCGCCCTAAACTCGCTAATACCACCTTTAAATATTAAATATCGCTATCAAGACATGGGGTTAATTAGAGATGTACAGATCAGTGGACAAGTAACTTTCACCAAGCCATTAACTCACAATTACAGCGCTGAAAATACAATCGTTGGTTCTGCATTGGTTATTGGTGACATGCAAGCACGTTATTCAAATATGTTTTCGCAGGGAACGTGGGGTAATGTGTGGGTAGAAGAGCCTACAGGTGCGCCGATTTCAGCTCGTTATAACGATGCGCTTTACCCTATTGCCATAACCAATAAGGGAGCTATACAAGAGCGTTGGGCATTGGTATTTACAGACAATACGAATTTCCGAATTATTGGACAATATTCTGGACAAATTGGCACAGCAAATATTAATACAGATTGTGAGCCAATGAACCCAGTAACAGGTATTCCTTACTTCAAAATTAAAAAAGAAGGATGGGGCTCAGGCTGGGTTAATAACAATGTGGTGTTTTTTGATACCCATGCTGCAATGTTTCCAGTTTGGGTGATACGTACAGTGAAGCAATCAGAACCTACTGAATTAACAGATCAGTTTCAGATCATGTTACGTGGTGATATTGATCGAGTGATCTAAGCATATTTTACAAAGACCGCAAAAGCGGTCTTTTTTATGGACTCAATATAATGGCAAATACAGATATTAAATGGTTTAGTTTTGATAATACAAACGCCCCGCAATTAACAAATACCTGGGGCTGTTTAATTGATGTACTTGATGCCTGTCTTGTAAATGGCTTTGGCTCACAAATAGTCTCAAGTTTAGTTATTCAAGATGGAGTAGGAACTGCAACATTTGGTTCAAATCATAATTTTAAGCAATTCCAGGTTGTCGAATTTAGCCAATCATCAATCCCTGAGTTAAATAAAGAGTTCAAAATTCTTGGAATAACTTCTAACAAAATTGAATTTATTGTTAATTTGCCAAATCAGACAGTCACAGGAACGATTTCAGCAAGATTAGCATCATTGGGTTGGACTAAAGCATTTTCTGGAACACAGAAGGGTGTATATCAAGCAAAAGACAAAACTGTAAATCCGTATTTCTTGCGTGTGGATAATAGTCGAGATCCAGTTTATACAGATTCTTATGCCAAGTTTGCAAAAGTTGGCATACTTGATTCATGTAGTGGGATAGATGATTTTAGCGGGAACCAAGCGCCATTTAACTCTGCAAATCCGACAAAAAACTGGGTTGGAACAGGAAGCGGATCAAGTGCAAGTGTTGGTTGGTTTAAATGGCATTATGCGCGCGGCACGAGTGCCTCTAGCTTTAGCGCTGAATTGACCACACCCATTGACGGCAATAGATCTTGGGTACTTGTAGGGGATAAGACATCATTCTTTATATTGCCTGCACTAACTCCGACATCAACTGCTAGTTTTAATAAAATACCGTACGGATTTGCTCTGTTTCGTAAAAAAGATATATGCATACCTGTACTTGTAGCTAACAATAATGGCGGTGGCGTATCTACAGGGCAATATCATGACAATCCATTATTAAACTCAACATACGCAGGATTTGCGTTTCTAAAAAATATTAAAAACACTATTTCCAACACAGTTCTAACCACTCAAATAGGAGGATTTGCCACATTTAGTGGTTATTCTGGAGCTGTCACGCAAGACACTCAAGACGGGGATGTTTTTATGGATATATTTGCTAAGGACGGTTCAGGATATTTATGTGGCGTTGTTGATTTGGCAAAGTCAGTTTTACATGATTCAAGCAATGATCAAGAAATAAAAATAGTAACTGACACAAACATACCCTATCTTTTTGTTAGAACTGCAACAAATGTAGGCGGGGGTTCTCCAGCAATCCTTAAAACCGCGCTTGCATTCAATCTAGGGGATTATTAATGATAATTAATAGGGCAATCAAATATTGCACCTCAAAAGGTGGTGACTTATTAATTAAAGGGATAGTGACCAAAAAAGGGGTGCCAATCATCTGTACTGTTAGAGCATATTCAAGAAAATATGGAGATATGCTAAGTCAATCAACCTCTAAAAATGATGGTTCATATATTCTTTTTGGATCAATTAATTCTGCAAATTATGTAGTAGCTATTGATCCTGAAGATGAATTCAACTTAGCAGCAGAGGATAATATTCAATGAATTTTACATCGATTGAAGTTGGGTTAATTCAGCTTAAAGCAATTACTGAATATTTAGATCAAGGTAGCGCATTTGCTACCTTTGTTTTTTATAGTGACGCTAAACCAGTAAATGTTTCAATAGCTGCTGATGAAAGCAAAAGGCTCGTTACTCTGTCACTTCCAAAACCATGCTTTAAAAAGATAAATGCAGATAGCATAGAGTTAAATCAGACCGATGCGGCACTTGTGGTAAAAAATGGAACAGCAATATGGGCTAGACTTTATAACGGTGCTGGTGTTGCAGTTACGGACTTTTCAGTGGGAGCTGATATAACGATAGCGGAACCGAATTTAATCGAGGGATCAACACTGATGTTAAATTCTATAATTTTAAAGCCAACGCCATTACCTGCATAAAGAGGTGGACATGTGTCTAAGTACCAACCGCCGAGAAAAACCAATGTCGCACTGAATTTCTCAAAGCAAAATACTGGGACAAATAATTTAGAATTTGGAGAAAATGAACTTAATAATGCTGAATTGAATGCAGTTATTAATACATCATTCTCATCAATTCTATTCACCCATGTAGATAATTTAAATCAATTAAAATCTGTTTTAAGTACCAGCTTAGTTGCTGAAATATTGGCTCAAAATGGTCAGTTCGCTCAACTGAATTCATTAATTTTTACTTCATTTTCTTCGAATGTTGAAGCTGTAAAAATAAGTCAGTTTTGCAGTATAAATTCAGAAATCAATACTCATTTTAATGCAAATGTTTCAGCTCGCTTTGATATTAATTTTAATGTTGGTGTCTTTAGAGAGCTTAAAACCGATTATTTTGCTGCTTCAGCGATCTTACTTAATGAAAAGGTTAGGTTCTCAAAACCAGTATTAAAGGCATTAAGTTCAGCATTTTCTTATGATTCAAGTATTGAGATAAGTTCTTCAAGAAATTTTAATTTTGAGCGTGGTATTTCGATAAATACTGCACTTAAGACCAAATTTAACGAAACCTATAAAATACTTAATTCATTAAATACAGCTTGGGATGAAACAGAAAAAAGACATCACAATCTTAGTTTTTTCCAAGAACAAGCTATTAGTTTAAAAGTAAATATTGATGAGCAATGGGTAGATCTTGTTAGAAAGCGTAAAAATCTAACATTCTCTCATGAGGTTGCACAAAAAATTGCTTCTGTATATCGCTTTCATTGGGATGATGGCTTAGAGATTATTTCTCAATACGCATTGAATTGGGAGATTGCAAGTTCTATTTACTATCGAAAATCTAAAATTGATCCTTGGCCAAAACCTGAAAATCCTGATACGAAGAGCAAAAAGTTTAATCTAAACTTTTGTTGCAAAAGATCAAATGTGAGGCGAAGCAATCTACTACTCAATTTTGATGTTGATCATTGCAAACTCAAACCTTCACTTCCTCAAGTTGAAAATAAAAAATGGTGGTACATCGTGAACAATATATCTGTATTCAATCTTCGAACTGGGGAAGAAATCAAAGTTATTAGTGGCAGTTATAGTACTGATCGAAGCCAATGGTGTTGGTCCTATAGCTTGTCCGTTCCTCAAACTGAAATCTCGAAAATTGAAAAATTTGATATCTTAGAGATTAAGGTCAATGGTTCGGTGCATCACATGATGTATGAGGAATATTCTCGCAGTCGCCAATTTCCAACGATTACATTTACCTTGACTGGTCGAAGTCAGACCGCATTGCTTGAATCAAAATATTCACCTGTTCGATCTTATCTACAAGAAAATGAGCGATCTTCAGTTCAACTTGTTCAAGCGGAATTAGATCGAGTAAACAGTGATGCTGTTTTAGATTGGCAGCTTATCGATGATCTTGGTTGGATTGTGGAAACTGAGAGTCTGAGCTATACAAATCTTCCTCCAATAGAGGCAATTAAGCTAATTGCTGAAGCTGGCGGTGGATTTATTTATAGTGAAAAGAAAGACAATAGACTTTCAATTCGCCCACTTTATAAAAAAGCATTCTGGGAGCAATTACATACCCTAGATTATGACCGATTAATACCTGAAAGTTTGGTTTTGAAACATTCAGAAAGTTATGACGAGTTTCTTAATTTTAATGCGATCACATTAACCAATCCTAGAAATGGCAATGTTGGACAAGTTAAAAGAAGAGATACTGCAGGAGACGTTTTATTAGAACCCGTTAGTAATCCTCTTTTTAATGCTGTCAGTATGGGTGGTTTTGGTAAAGCAAAATTATCAAAGTCTGCTCGAGTAGAACTTCATGATTTTGATTTGCCAATATTTGAAACAATAGGCGAATGTGTGCCAGGTGAAGTTGTTGCTTTTAATGGTCTGTGGTGGGGAATTGTTGATTCAGTAAGTGTTTCTTTTACCTATTCAACAGTGAATCAATCAATAAGTGTTGAAAGGACAGTGAATGAGTAATATTTACACAAGATTTTTAGCTTTGTTGCCACAGAATCCTGAATTCGTTGGTGTAATCACTTCATCAAATCACCCCAATTACAAAGTCTTGGTTTCTGATAATTCAGGGTTAGTGATGTGCACCAGTTCAGTTGAATACAAAACTGGTGATCGAGTATTTATCTCGAATAATGAAATCAAAAGATCTGCACCAGAGGGCACTGTGGTTCAGATAGAAGTATGAAATTAACCAAATACAGGCACCCAACCGGGTGCTTTTTTATTGCCAAAAATAGGGGGTTACATGTCTGAAAACGAATCCTATGGGATTAGATTTGAAAAGAAAATTGATTCAATTCAAAGTGATATTCGCATGTTGTCAGATCACGTTACACGACTGACGTTCATTAATGAAGCGCACAAAGAAACTAGCGAACAAAACAAAAAGGATATCGATACATTGGATATCAAGGTTGCCAATTTAGAAAATCGGACAGCCTCTCAAGATGGTGGGCTTTCTGTGCTGCGTGTATTACTCGGGATTTTTGCTGGTGTCGTGTTTTCTCTATGCGCTTGGGTGGGATCTTCAATTATTCAGATGAGCCAAGATCAATCCTTGATAAAAGAGAAGGTTTCTCGGCTAGAGGAAGCAGGACGATGAATAATGACAACACAAGAGCCTATCTAGCTTTCTCATTGGTTGCGTTGATGTTTGTTCTGATCATTGCTTTGTTTTTTGTGGATATGCCACGGGAAAATAGCAATTTGATTAACACAGCACTGGGTTTTATTGCAGGTGCGATGACAACAGCGTGCGGATTTTATTTTGGTAGTTCTGAACAAGAAAAGAAAGGTGATAGCAATGAAAACAAGTAACTCAGGAATCAATCTAATCAAAGGCTTTGAAGGTAAACGTTTGAAAGCCTATGACGACGGTGTGGGAGTTTGGACCATTGGATTTGGCACAATTAAATATCCGAATGGTGTTCGTGTAAAAAAAGGCGATACATGCACTGAATCTCAAGCGGAAGAATATCTTCGCAATGACTTAGTTGTATTTGAAAATGCTATCAATCGCTTGGTGAAAGTACCGCTTAATCAAAACCAATTCGATGCTTTAGCCTCATTCACTTATAACTTAGGCGAAGGCAATCTTAGCAAATCTACTTTGCTAAAAAAGTTAAATGCAAAGGACTATAAAGGCGCAGCGGCTGAATTTCCTAAATGGAACAAGGCTGGTGGTCGTGTCTTGGCTGGACTCGTAAAACGTCGCAAAGCTGAAATGGAGTTATTTTTAAAATGACACTATTCCTAATCATCTCAAAATGGCGAGAAATCTTAATCGGTCTTCTCGCTTTTTTATTACTAATTTGCCTTGCCTTGTTGAACCATAAAGCAGGGCAGATAGAAAAATACAAACAGGCTGAAATTGTTCTGCAAGCTCAAAATGCAAAGGCCCAAGCAGCCTCAGCACTCAAAGAGAAACAATGGTCTGAACAACAGTTAAAAGCGGAGCAAAACTATAATGCCAAAATTAAACAGATTAAGTCTGATGCTGATATTGCTCAGTCCAGCGCTAACAGCTTGTCAAAACAACTCAAAGTTGCAAACAGTCGCTTGCCCCGTGCTACCAAAGAAACCATCGTTGAGTACACCATTGCCAACAGTGACATACTCGAAAACTGCATTACTGAATATCGAACAGTGGCAGAAAAAGCTGATGGACACGCAGCTGATGCAGAAAGATTGATTGAAGCATGGCCCTCTGAGTGAGGGCTTATTTTCTCAGGAATAATTTTGGAATAAAAAACTATCAAAAAAGCAAAAAATTGCTAACTTGCGCATTTTCGCAAGCTGAAAATAAAATAGAAAAATATTACCTTCTGCTATAGAATTAACTTGTTAAGAGTAAGATTCTATTTAGTTGATCATATGTGAATAGCGGATAGAGGACTATTCAATATAAAGTATTGGTAGTACTTTATATTCCAAATGGTTTGGTTTAGTTGGTAGCTAATCCAAACTATTTTATTTGTGATGAAAATTTCACCAAAACCTAATTTAAAAAAGTCTTTGTGTACAGAATGGTGTACATATTAATTATTTTGAATCAACTAAAGAGATATAACCAATTGTTTTATAGTGTTTTAATATTGTTTTAAGTCATTCATAACATGGATAATTAATCTAAACACAACATAATCAAAGGTCTGCCAGGTGCAGACCTTTTTGTTATTTATGGTTTGTCTATTTTATTCTAGAATCTAAGTATATTTATTAAACTTTAGGCTGTGAGTAATTGCACCAACAACTGATTACTGTAGACTGTTTTGAGTATCTATTTAAAAAAATATTAATTATATTTTAAGGAGTTAATCGAATGAACATAGAAAAAGATTCTAAAATACTGGTTGCTCCACTTGATCAATTAAATTTTTTACATGAAGCCAAGCAATATATTGATAAAAATCTTACCAGTACTCAAGCCTATTATCTAATGACCAGTAAGCCGCCAGTTTGGTTGAGAGCTGCGTTTAAGCTAAGAGATTTTTTAAGCCGGCATTTAGGTGGTGTGCAACCTATTCAAGGCTTTGGTGAATCAACTAAACCGCTTCAAGTCGGTGGGAAAGCAGATTTTTTTGATGTGGTTAAAGTCTCAGATCGTGAGCTTTTTTTACAGTCAACCGATAAACATTTGAGTGTATTGTTGGTTTTACAAATCGAAGAATATGATGAGCTTAGAAATGAATTAACGATATGTACCAGTGTAGTGACATATAATCTTTTTGGGAAAATTTATATGCTGCCTGTTTCTATGGTTCATGGTTTTATTGTTCAGCAATCACTTAAAAACCTTCAAATTAAATCTTGAAACGCCAAGGCTTTGAACTATGACAAAATGCTGTAAAACTTGGCAAAAAAAGTCATATTTATACCTTAATTGTAGATGAAAACTCCTGTGAATAAGAAAACTCCTGTGTAAATAGCAATTTAAATCATTTGTTGATATTTTGTTGAAACTTAAATGGAGTGTTGGTTGTGAAAAAAGTATTGTTGGTTATCTTAGCTTTAGGGATTTCTCATCATGTATTTGCTAAAGACGTACACAAATGTGTGGTAAAAGGTTCGGTAACTTACCAATCTAGACCCTGTGCTGGAACTGCTACAGTAAATCCACAGCAACAACTTCAACAAAAATTAACTCAACGAACTGCAAACCAAACTTCGATACAACAACAAAAAACTCAGTCTGAAATGCATCAGTATTCTCAGCAGCAACATCTGCAACGCCACTCTGGAAACGGAACATCTAATGAGATTCCAGATACTGTTGAAGGTAAAAAGAAAAGTTTGGCTATAGCGCAAGAAGCTTATAAACAAACAAAGAATCGATAATTGTATTTTAAATCTGCTTGGACCTTTTTTGTTTTATGGGCAACTGGTTTTTATTAAAGCGGATTCTATTAAAGCGGTTTGGAGAATAAGCTCAATATAACAATAATTTGATGGATGAAGAGTATTGGTGGAAGTGATTGCTGAAGCTTCTAAATCACAAGGTGATATGCTTTTTACTTAAGTTTTTCGCTTTCAATAAATAGGGGATTGTAATCCTATGGCTGTAGGTGAGTAATGTATTGGATGGGATTATTCTGTTATATTAACAAGCCCAGTTAAATTTATTGAAAGCCTTGAATTTATGTCACAGACAAGTTCGAAAAAATTTTATATCTTTGCGACATTAGCATTGTTATTTCCAGTGTTTTTAGTTGGAATGGCTTTTCTTGCGGCTAAAAGTGATGCCGAAACCAAACGGGAATATGATCAAATTCGCCAAGAACATGCTGAAAAGATTGAGTTGCAAAAACAACAGCAAAAATTAGAGCAACGAAACTTATCGCAACCTGAAACGAAGAATGCAGTGTCTTGATAAGCAATCTTTAATGAAAAGTCATTAAGGCTAAAGCTAAAAAAACCGCCAGATTTGGCGGTTTTGTTTTTCATCAAAAATTATTTATTTTTGTCTTTCAACTGAGGGATCGCAGATCCTGTACCGACAGCCAATAAACCAGTATTGGTATAAATACCAAGTTTTGCACGGGTGTCCGTGATATCAAGATTACGCATAGTCAATTGGCCGATACGGTCAGCAGGACTAAACATTGAATCACCTTTTTCCATGGTTAAACGCTCAGCTTCATAAGTGAGGTTCTCTGATTCAGTGTTCATAATCGTGTAGTCATTACCACGACGAAGTTCTAAAGTCACAGTACCTGAAATTGCTTTAGCAACCCAGCGTTGTGCTGTTTCACGTAGCATCAATGCTTGTGAATCGAACCAACGACCTTGATACAATAAACGACCTAGACGTAAACCATTGATACGATATTGTTCAATAGTGTCTTCGTTATGAATACCAGTTACAAGACGTTCATAAGCAATATGAAGAAGTGCCATTCCCGGAGCTTCATAGATGCCACGAGATTTTGCTTCAATAATACGGTTTTCGATTTGGTCAGACATACCTAGACCATGACGACCACCAATGCGATTGGCTTCAAGAATGAATTCAACAGGGTCTTCAATACGTTTGCCATTTAATGCAACAGGAAAGCCTTCTTCAAACGTTACAGAAACTTCTTCAGCTTCAACTTTTACGCCTTCTTTCCAGAACGCAACGCCCATAATTGGCTCAACGATTTTGATGCCTGCATTGAGGTATTCAAGATCTTTCGCTTCGTGAGTTGCACCCAACATGTTTGAATCTGTTGAATAGGCTTTCTCTTTCGACATTTTGTAATCAAAACCATTGTCGATCAAGAATTGTGACATTTCAGCGCGACCGCCTAATTCATCAATAAATTGCTGATCTAACCAAGGTTTGTAAATTTTAAGTGCAGGGTTGGTTAATAAACCATAACGATAGAAACGTTCAATATCGTTCCCTTTATAGGTTGAACCATCACCCCAAATATTAACATCATCTTCTTTCATTGCTGTAACAAGCATTGTACCTGTTACTGCACGACCTAATGGTGTTGTGTTGAAATAAGGAACACCACCGGTGCTGATATGGAATGCACCACATTGAATTGCAGCAATACCTTCCAATGCAAGTTGTAAGCGGCAGTCAACCAATCGGGCTTTTACAGCACCGTAGTTTTCAGCTTTACGCGGAATTGCATCGTAGTCATCTTCATCAGGTTGACCTAAGTTTGCTGTATAAGCATAAGGTTCTGCGCCTTTTTGTTTCATCCACAATAAAGCTGCTGAAGTATCTAGACCACCAGAAAAGGCGATACCCACTTTTTTGCCTACTGGTACATTCTGCAAGATCGTTGCATTATCAGTCATTGCTCGTCCTAACTATTTCGAAAGAGGCACCACATACATGGGTGGCCAAAGAGAATTTTATAAACGCAGTATTGTAGCACTTTTTCAATCAATGTTTTATTGGATTTGAAGGTTAACATTGAAAAAAATAACAATTTGTAGAGTGAAATGAATTTACTTAAATGACCTATGCACCTCATGTAAAAACTTATAAGAAAAGTCAAATTAACGAGGTGTGAAATTTAATAAATTGATATAATTTTCTAATTATTAAAAACTTTTAATCCTATGCAATTAAATAAAACGCTCTACTATACGCATAATACTTTGTTTGGCTTTTACGGTATTTTGTTGCTTATATTAATTTTCTGTGCACTAACTTCGGGGTTTAATTCCACTAGTTTTGTAGGTGTAGTATTTGCTTTTGCGGTGTTGTTTGGTTTGGCATACTTACATTATAAAACCGCTATTGAAGTTGAAAAGGGGAGTGAAATAGGGAGATTGATGTCTACCATTATTGGATGTTTATTCTTGATTGGATTTCCAATAGGTACTTGTATAGGGCTGCTGATTTTGCTGAATGTGCGTAAGGCCAAATGGCAGGCTGCGGATTGACCTATGTTAAAAGTAAGATAAATTGGCTGTATAGATTTAATCCAATATATCTGATTTGTTCGGGATCATAGCTGATCATTTAAACCAATAAACTGCTTTTCAATCGGGGTAAACACATGTTCACTTCGTGCAATCAGATAGAATCCAATATCTCGATATTGTTCGGGTGTTTCTCGATAATATTGAATATTAAATTTTTTAATCAGTGACTTTGCAATCATTGAAATTCCCATACCCAATTGAGTGAAATTGACTAAGGCTTCATGATCATAAATATGGGTTAATTCACCTTTGGTTAAATGATAATCTGTATAAATATGATCTAAAGTGGTTGCATAACAGCATTCTTCTGAGGCAAGTAAAATATTTTGATGATTGAGACAGTCTTCAAGGCTGTCATGGTTGATGACATTTTTCCCAATAATCACCAATTGATCATCTGCCTTTTGAATATACTGAATATTTTTCTGTTTTGGGTGACCTAGAACATAAGCGATATCTAAGTTTCCGCGTAAAATTTCATCTTCAATATAGCCTGTAGCACCTGTTTTCATGGTGATTGAAAGCTCAGGGTAGGTTTCATAAAGTTGACTAAAAGATGGGTAGAAACGCATCCCGCCTAAACTGGTGTTGGTACCAAAGCGTAAATATTTTTCCTGTTGATAGATTTTATTTTCTGTTTCTTCCCACGTGAAGATCATTTTTTTATATTGTTGATATAGGTTCATTCCTGATTCGGTCAGCTCAACACCTTTGGGTTTTCGGATGAATAGTTGACGTTTATAGTGATTTTCAATCTTTTTTATTTTTGCAGTCATATTCGATTGCAAATAATTGAGTTTATTTGCTGCTGCTGTAATGCTTTTTAGTTCAGCAACAGTCACAAATGATTTGATATCACCCATATCGATATTCATTTCAATTCCTCAATAATGCATTGAATACGTGCTGACACTAAAGTATCTGCTTTAGCATCAAAAAAAATGATGTGTACATTAAAACATAGCATTATTCATGATGTCATTTATTTTCTATACTCTATGTACTTTCCATCTGTTGAGTACAGCAAATGAATCTTCGAGTGATTGGTGCAATTGTATTATTGTGTCTCGTCTGGGGATCTTTGTGGGGATTGGTCAAACATAGTTTGCAAATATTTCCGCCATTCTTATTTATTTCTACGCGTTTAATCTTAGCTGCGCTTACCCTTATGTTGGTTCAAGTACTGTTAAGAAAATCTGTTTTACCCGCAAAAGGTGAATGGCAAAAACTGATGATCTCAAGTTTGATGATTTGTATTGGTTTTTATGCAACACAAACCTTTGCCATGCAATTTGTTGATTCAGGATTGTCTGCGGTTTTAGTGTTTACTATGCCTATTTTTATTGGTGTATTGGCGCATTATATTTTAAATGAGCGTTTAAATAGCCAAAAAATGATTGGGTTGGTTCTTGGCACATTGGGCTTGATTGCGATTCTTTGGCCACAATTACACCATATTCATTTGAATTTATCGTTAATTGGTCAAGCTTTCTTAATCTTGTCTGGCTTCTTCTGGGCTTTAACCACAGTGTATATCAAACAGAATTTTGCGACTTATGACAAAATCAAATTGACCTGTTGGCAATTGCTGATGGGTGGGGTGGTGATTCTGATCGGCGCTTTAATTTTTGAACCTGTAGATGTTAAAGTTTGGATGAATCCACTGAATGATTCAATCCTGTTCTATATTGCTGTGATTGGGACAGGTTTTGCCTTTGCCTTGTGGAATTGGATTGTGAGTCAGGTGGATACCTTTGTTGCGTCTATTTCAATCATGTGTATTCCTATTCTAAGTTTATTTTTTGGTTATGTGCTTTGGCATGAGCCGATTACAATCAACATTATTATCGGTGCTGCGTTTATTTGTTCAGGAATTATTTCAAGTTCTTTAAATCTTAAAATCAAGAAAAAACCTGCAAGCTTATTGAGTTGTGAGCATCGTTAAATCAATGAGTGGACATTGTTGAATTAATTTATAGTTGATTAAATTTATATAATTTTTAATTAAAGTAAAAAGCAAAATCAGTGAACATTTATTGGTTTTGCTTTTTTTCTTTCTGTTTTTTTCTATTTTTACTTGATATTTGTTTGTTTAAGGCGATGCCTTGACGCTTATTTTAACTTATTTTTAAATTGGTCTGACTAATTTTGGTTTTGCAGTATTTCTAAACCCGATAATAAACTTAAATCAGTGTTACTAAAAAGTGTATGAAAGAATAGCATACGACTAAAGTTGTATAAAATTAGTTTAATTTAAAAAAATATAATATAAAACAAATGAGTTGTTCGATTTGAAGCCCTGAAATCTGAAGGATTGATCTGTGAATCGACTGAAATACTTACATTATTGGTCATACCAAAATAATTAATTGAGTGCCAACTATTGATCTTTAAATCAGCAAAAATTAATATTAAGTGGCAGTTAGTGCAAAATTTTTTAATTTAAAACTAAATTGGTCATACCAATTATTGAGAAATAAATGGATGATTCAATGATATTTCACGTTCTAGCAAGCATTTCAAGGAGATGACAATGCTTCAACATTGGCAACAGATTTATGATCCGATGGGCAATATCTGGGTATCCAGTGCCATTGCGCTGATACCGATTATCTTTTTCTTTTTAGCCCTTGCTGTATTCCGCATGAAAGGAAGTGTTGCGGGGACAATTACAGTTGTATTGGCTTTACTGGTTTCATTATTTGCTTATCAAATGCCAACGATGATGGCATTGGCATCATTGGTCTATGGTTTCTTTTATGGTTTATGGCCAATTGCATGGATCATTATTGGCGCAGTATTCCTATATAAAGTTTCAGTAAAAACAGGGCAGTTCGATATTATTCGTTCTTCGATTTTGTCGATTACGGAAGACCAACGTCTGCAAATGCTTTTTGTTGGTTTTGCTTTTGGTACTTTCTTGGAAGGTGCGGCTGGCTTTGGTGCACCTGTTGCGATTACCGCTGCGTTATTGGTGGGGCTTGGTTTTAAACCACTTTATGCGGCGGGTCTATGTTTGATTGTGAATACAGCACCTGTGGCATTTGGTGCAATGGGGATTCCAATTATTGTGGCTGGACAGGTTTCTGGTGTAGAAACAATGGAAATCAGTCAGATGGTTGGACGTCAGTTGCCATTTATGGTTCCAATTGTGCTGTTCTGGATCATGGCAATTATGGATGGTTGGCGTGGTGTAAAAGAAACTTGGCCTGCTGTGATTGTCGGTGGTGGTTCTTTTGCGCTTGCACAATATTTGACTTCAAACTTTGTGGGTCCAGAATTACCCGATATTACCGCTTCAATTGCGTCTTTGGTTTCATTAACGATTTTATTAAAATATTGGCAGCCAAAGCATATCTTCCGTTTTGCAAATGAAGATGACAGCATGAGCGAAAATCTTGCTGAACAGAAACAGCAGAAATATAGCCTTGCTCAAATTGCCAAAGCGTGGTCACCATTTGCGATTTTAACTGTGATGGTTACGATCTGGAGTGTAAAACCATTTAAGGATTTATTTACCAAAGATGGCGCGCTGCATGATTTAGTGATTTCTATCAAAGTGCCATATTTGCATCAAATGATTCAAAAGATGCCACCTGTTGTTGCTGAAGTAAAAGACTATGATGCAATTTATAAATTTGATTGGTTCTCAGCGACGGGTACCGCAATTATTATTGCTGCAATCATTACCATTATTTTCTTAAAAATGAAGCCAAAAGAAGCAGTGGTTACTTTTGCTGAAACCGTTAATGAATTAAAAATTCCAATTTATTCGATTGGTATGGTGTTGGCATTTGCTTTTATTGCTAACTATTCAGGAATGTCTGCAACCTTGGCTTTGGCATTGGCACATACGGGTCAAGCATTTACATTCTTCTCTCCATTCTTAGGATGGTTAGGTGTATTCCTTACAGGTTCGGATACTTCTGCAAATGCTTTATTCGGGGCATTACAAGCCACGACTGCGCAACAAATTGGTGTCCCAGAAGTATTACTGGTTGCTGCAAATACCAGTGGTGGTGTCACTGGGAAAATGATTTCTCCTCAGTCGATTGCAATTGCATGTGCGGCGGTGGGGCTGGTAGGTAAAGAGTCTGATCTGTTCCGTTTTACGGTTAAACACAGTATAACGTTTACTGTAATGATCGGTATTATTATTACACTACAAGCTTATGTGTTCCCATGGATGATTCCATGAGCATAAAACGTCACTGAATGAGGAAAGCAGATGAAAGTCTCTGACAAAGTGGTACAAAGCCTTCGTATGTTAATTGAAGAAAAAAACATGCAAGTCGGAGAACGTTTACCTGCTGAACGAAAGTTGTGTGAACAACTGGGCGTATCCCGTTCCTCTTTAAGAGAAGCGATTTCTCAACTGACCAGTACTGGAATGCTGGTCAGCAAAGGCGGGGCGGGGACATATTTACAACAATTCCCGGTGAATTGGTCGCAAAACCAGATTGTTGAATCTTTAAGTAATTTGATTGATGAAGACCCAGCATATCGTTTTGATGTGCAAGAGGCGCGAACAATCCTTGAAGGTGGTTCAGCTTGGTATGCGGCACAACGTGCAACACCTAAAGATCTGGCTCAGATTCGCGAATATTATGATCAGATTTCATATTTTCAGTCGATTGGTGATGATGAGCAAGCTTCACTTGCCGATGCTAAATTTCATTTGGCGATTGCTGAAGCATCGCACAATTTAGTGTTGATACAGATGATGCGGGGCGTTTTTGATCTGTTGCAGTTTAACGTGCTCTTGGGTAGACGCAAAGTGTACTCAGAAACACATCGATTTGATCAATTGCATGATCAGCATTTTAAAGTGATGGATGCAATTGAACGTCATGATCCAGATGCTGCAAGAGATGCGGTCTGTGGACATATAGAATTTGTAGTACAGCAAGTACGTATGATTGATGAGGAAGAAGCCCGTCGTCAGCGTGCGAGCCGATTAAACAGGATATGAGCATGATTATTTCTTCTGCGAATGACTATCGTGAAGCCGCGCGACGTCGTTTACCCCCATTTCTTTTTCATTATATTGATGGTGGTGCGTATGCGGAATATACACTAAAACGAAATGTAGAAGATTTATCAAAAATCGCTTTAAGGCAACGTGTTTTAAATGACATGTCTCAGCTAAGCCTAGAAACAAAATTGTTTGATGAAACTTTATCTATGCCTGTTGCATTGTCTCCTGTTGGATTAACAGGGATGTATGCACGTCGTGGTGAGGTTCAAGCTGCTGTGGCGGCAGATAAAAAGGGCATTCCTTTTACCTTGTCGACTGTATCTGTTTGTCCGATTGAAGAAGTTGCACCAGCAATTAACCGTCCAATGTGGTTTCAGTTATATGTGCTGCGTGATCGTGGCTTTATGAAAAATGCTTTAGAGCGAGCCAAAGCTGCCGGTTGCTCAACTTTGGTGTTTACTGTTGATATGCCTGTACCCGGTGCGCGCTATCGTGATGCGCATTCTGGTATGAGTGGTCCAAATGCAGCGATGCGTCGTTATATGCAGTCGTGCTTCCATCCGCATTGGGCTTGGAACGTCGGTTTGCTGGGGCGTCCACATGATTTAGGTAATATTTCCAAATACTTAGGAAAGCCGACTGGACTTGAAGATTATATCGGTTGGTTGGGCAGTAACTTTGACCCGTCTATTTCATGGAAAGACCTTGAGTGGATTCGTGAATTTTGGGATGGCCCGATGGTGATTAAGGGGATCCTTGATCCTGAAGATGCCAAAGATGCGGTACGTTTCGGTGCCGATGGTATTGTTGTATCAAACCATGGTGGTCGCCAGTTAGATGGTGTCTTATCGTCTGCGCGTGCGCTTCCGCCAATTGCAGATGCCGTCAAAGGGGATATTAAAATCCTTGCTGACTCTGGTATTCGTAATGGTTTGGACGTGGTTCGTATGCTGGCATTGGGCGCAGATACCTGCATGCTCGGACGTGCTTTTGTCTATGCATTAGGAGCAGCGGGTGGTGCAGGCGTTTCTAATCTGCTTGAGTTAATTGATAAAGAAATGCGTGTCGCAATGACTTTGACAGGCGCCAAAACAATTGCAGACATTAACGCTGATTGTTTAGTCAAGTTAGACAAAGCATTGGATGCGTGATGTATTTTTGATACGTCATCAAGCTAAATGACAGTGTTCAATTTGATAAACGCAAATGTCATCCATGCAAATTTCATCTGTAGTGCTTTGAGGCAGAACGACCTTATAACATGATGTATTTGCAAAGCATCAAATGAAAAGATGTGATTTAACGAGTTTTGCGGATGAGCATGGTTCAAGCTACTTTTCATCAAAAAAAGTAGTTTGAACTGATCGTTGATCCCTCAATACAAATAATATTGAAAAAAACGCTGTCGGAATGAATGCCTTATTGAATGAGATTGAATAAGGGTTCATCAATAGGATAGGGAAAATGCAATCTAATATTGATTCACAACACACCATTCAGCAATTGATCAACATCGTCGGTCAGCAACACGTTTTAACTCATGATCATGCTACCCGCTTGTATCGTCAGGGTCGTCGTTATGGCTCAGGGCAAGTGCTGGCTGTTGTGGTTCCCGGAACCTTGTTTGAACAATGGCAAGTGCTACAAGCTGCTGTAAATGCAGACTGTATTGTGATTATGCAAGCTGCAAATACTGGGCTCACGGGTGGTTCAACACCTTTTGGTGATGATTACGACCGACCCGTTATTTTAATGAGTACACGTCGTTTGGCGGGTATCCAAGTGATTAACCAAGGTCAGCAAGTGATTTGCTTACCTGGTGCAACTTTAGATCGTCTTGAAAAAGAGTTGGCACACTATAACCGTGAGCCTCATTCAGTGATTGGTTCATCTTGTATTGGTGCATCGGTTTTAGGTGGAATATGTAATAACTCAGGTGGAGCATTGGTCCGCCGCGGTCCTGCATATACTGAACTGGCACTTTATGCACAGGTCAATGCGTCAGGTGAGTTAGAGTTGGTCAATCACTTGGGAGTGAATCTGGGTGAAACACCTGAAGAAATTTTGACAAAACTCGAAAATAAAAACTATCAACTCAATGATGTTATTAATAATGCCAGTTGTTGTGCTTCTGACCATCGTTATGCGCATGATGTTAAACAGGTTGATGAAAATACGCCTGCACGCTTCAATGCGGATCCATCACGTTTATTTGAAGCTTCAGGTTCTGCGGGTAAAGTCTGTGTCTTTGCCGTACGTTTAGACACCTTTGAAAAAATTCCAAGTCAGGTATTTTATGTGGGGACCAACTCACATGATGATTTGACGGAAATCCGCCGTTTCTTACTCAAAGATTTGCCAAGATTACCGATTGCGGGTGAATACATTCATCGTGTTGCCTATGATATCGGTGCTGAATATGGCAAAGATACCTTTATGTTTATTGAGAAATTTGGTACGGCAAAAGTGCCTGCTGCATTTGCATTAAAAGATAAGGTGGATGGGTATCTCGAAAAAATAGGCTTACGCAGTTTATCTGATAAAATGTTACAGATGGTGACTAAGCTATTGCCGAATCATTTGCCAAAACGGATGAATGAGTTTCGTGATTTATATGAACATCATTTGATGATTCGTATCGAAAATCAAGATGTTGAGCAAGTCGAACGCTTTTTAAACGAATATTTTCAACATAAAACATCAGGTGATTTTTTCCGTTGTACGGATGAAGAAGGGCGTAAGGCTTTTTTACATCGTTTCGCAGTGGCAGGTGCGGCAATTCGCTATCGTGATACGCATCGTTCGGAAGTTGAAGATATTGTTGCGCTGGATATTGCTTTACGCCGTAACGACCGTGAATGGGTAGAGACGTTACCTCAAGAGATGGATAATTTAATTACCCATAAATTGTATTACGGACATTTCCTCTGTCATGTGTTTCATCAAGATTATATTGTCAAAAAAGGGGTAGATCCTTTGGCGATGGAACATCAAATGTGGCATTTGCTGGATAACCGTGGTGCAGAATATCCTGCGGAACACAATGTAGGGCATTTATATATTGCGAAACCTACTTTAAAAAATCATTATCAAAAGCTTGATCCAACCAATAGCTTTAATGTCGGCATTGGGCAGACCAGTAAATTAAAATACTGGAAGTGATGATATTGCGTCGTGTTAATTTGATTTGTTTATGGTGATTTATCAGATAAACAGTCTGTTAAAAAAGTAATAGATGATGAACTGATTTATTTAATGAAAATAGCCATGCAAAAGCATGGCTATTTTTTATTTCTGTTCGCCTAATTTAGAGGAAATAAACCCAAGTACAAAAGCACTGATAAAGAAGGTAACAACCGTGTAGAGTGCAGATTGTGTGGTAAACCAAATTGCAATGGTTAAGATCGTAACGATCGCTGTACAAATCCAAATCGCCAATCCAGAAGTTGCTAAAGGTTGTTGAGATGGAGCAGGGTCAGTTTGATCTGGTGTGGATTGATTTTCTTTGATATTTAAATCGTGAATAGGGGCATGTAGATTCACACCATAAAAGAAATAAGGATGATCATCAAAACGTGCAAGCTCAATACGTTGCATTTCAATAAAAGAAATTTGTTGTGAATGATCCTGTGCTGTATTTTCAATGTGTTGTAGCAATTGGGTTAAGAAATGGGCATCATTTAAATCCAAGGGTAAACCACTGGTGCGTAATAAAATGTACTCAGGATAATGTTGTTCGATTAAAGAGTTAAAGTCATCAAAATGGTAGCTATTTTCTACACCAAAAATTTCTATAAATAAGGGTTTACGCGCTGCTAAATTGACGAGTGCTTGCTGTTGATCAATGACTAAATAAGCATACTGACTCTCACCAAAGTCCTCTTGGCGTTCTTCTAGATCAACTTGGTTGTGTTCATCGTTGATATCAAGATCATCTATATATCTTGTCCAGAAAATATTTTCTTGCTTAAACAGCATAAACCATAAAATCGGAATGAATGCATTTGCTTCGAGTTCAAAAGATGCGCTTTGAAAAAACTCTGCCCATTGATTTTGACTACCTCTTGGCATATGGCTAAAGGTAGAACTGGTTAAAAATACTGGGTGGCTCATAAGGTTGATGCCTTTTCTTATTTACTTTTATTCAGCAGTTATATTGCAAAATAACGAAAATTGACACAGAAGATTGTTATAAAACTGTATAACACTTTTCTTTTATTTGAGTCATATCAAGATGTGTTGCTTCTCGCTGTGCCTAAGACAGATAGAATTGACACTATATACGATGAAAATATCAAAAATTGCCATCAAAAAAAAATTAAAACTCGATAAAGTAGTATGCAACAAGTTGCAAAGCCAAACTTAAAGGATTCATCATGACAAATAGCTATGCAAATATCTTAAAACCACTCCATCTGGGATTTACGACCATTAAAAATCGTGTCGTGATGGGTTCAATGCACACGGGTTTAGAAGATCGTTTTTATAACTACCCAAAACTTGCTGCATATTTTGGAGAACGTGCCAAAGGTGGTGTTGGGCTAATTATTACAGGGGGGATTTCCCCAAACCGCCAAGGTTGGTTGTTGCCAGCCGGTGGTACGATGAATACTTTAGGTGATATTGCACCACACCGTTTAGTCACACATGCTGTACATAAGCATGGTGCAAAAATTCTGATGCAAATTCTGCATGCAGGGCGTTATGGTTATCAACCGTTTGTTGTATCTTCAAGCCCAATCAAATCACCGATTTCGATGTTTAAACCACGTCAGATGAGTGACAAACTGATTCTTGAAACCATTCAAGATTATGCTGAAACAGCTAGTCTGGCAAAAAAAGCCGGCTATGATGGCGTAGAAATTATGGGTTCAGAAGGCTATTTACTGAATCAATTTTTAAGTCGCCATGTGAACCAACGTGAAGACCGTTGGGGCGGGCCAATTGAAAACCGTATGCGTTTGGCAGTCGAAATTGTAAAAGCGATTCGTGCCAAAGTTGGTGAAAAATTTATTATTTGCTTCCGTTTGTCGATGCTCGATTTGGTCCATGACGGTAATACCATGGATGAAGTGATCACTGTTGCACAGGCATTAGAAAAAGCAGGTATTACTTTACTCAATACCGGGATTGGTTGGCATGAAGCACGTGTACCCACGATTGTAACCTCTGTCCCGCGTGCTGCATTTGTAGATTACACCGCAGAAGTGAAAAAGCATGTCGCTGTACCTGTCATTGCTTCCAACCGAATTAATATGCCTGATACTGCTGAGGAAATTTTGGCAGCAGGTAAAGCGGATATGGTGCAAATGGCGCGTCCATTATTGGCAGATGCTTTTTGGGTAAGTAAAACCGCAACCAATCGTGTTGATGAAATCAATACTTGTATTGCATGTAACCAAGCCTGTTTAGATCATAGTTTTCAAAATAAGCGTGCAAGTTGTTTGGTGAACCCACGAGCAGCGCATGAAACTGAACTGGTTTATCTCAAAACAAAAAAACCGAAGAAAATTGCGGTTGTTGGCGGTGGTGTTGCTGGAATGTCAGCTGCCACTATTGCGGCAAGTCGTGGACATCAGGTGACTCTGTTTGAGGCCTCTACTGAGGTCGGTGGGCAGTTTAACCTTGCTAAAGTTGTGCCAGGTAAAGAAGAGTTCCATGAAACCATACGTTATTTTAAGGTTCAGATTGAAAAAACTGGTGTGGACTTACGTTTAAATACCAAAGTGAATCGTGAGCAATTAGAACGTGAAGGTTTTGATGATGTGGTGATCGCAACAGGTGTGATTCCACGGGGTCTAAATATTGAAGGCAGTAACGCACCACAAGTATTGTCTTATGCGGAAGTCTTGCGTGGCGCACCTGTTGGGAACAGAGTCGCTGTTGTTGGTGCAGGTGGTATTGGTTTTGATGTGTCGGAATATTTGTTAAAACCTGAGCATCAGCCGCAACCGCAACCTTTGGCAGATTGGCAACGCGAGTGGGGTGTAGACCCAAATCCAAACTATATGACTGAAGGTGGTTTTGTTCCTGCTGAAGTAGAGCAACCAATTCGTCAAATATATTTGATGCAACGTAAAACCACACCTCTGGGTATTGGTTTAGGTAAAACCTCGGGTTGGGTACACCGTGCACAATTGAAAAAACATGCGGTAAGAATGATGCGTGGCGTGCAATACAAGTCTGTCACCAATGAAGGATTATGGATTGAAAGCAATGGTCATGATCAATTGTTACGCGTCGACACGATTGTGGTGTGTGCAGGTCAGGAATCCGTTAAGGACTTAATGCCTCAAGAGGGTGAGTCAACTTTAGCAAATTACCATATTATCGGTGGTGCAAAATTGGCTGGTGAGCTTGATGCAAAGCGTGCGATTCGTGAAGGTGCTGAAATAGCAGCTAAACTTTAATCAAAATCATCTATTTTGATGAAACAATATGCATTTGAATGGTTTAAGTCTATTTTTTTCTTGTCAGAATTGGAAAAGCTTAGTATTCTTGCGCACATGGAAGCGTGGCAGAGCGGTTTAATGCACCGGTCTTGAAAACCGACGAGGGTGTGAGTCCTCCGTGAGTTCGAATCTCACCGCTTCCGCCAAATATTTAAATAAGCCCTTGTTTTTACAAGGGCTTGTTTTTTATCTATGATTTTACCCCTCAACCTACCCCTCATCAAACATTGGATTAGGTGATATCTAAAGAGACATCTTTTTACTTATTTGGACATCATATTAGTTGAAAGAAAATTTCTAGTAGAATTCCAAACTGATTTTAAGGTGGGGAATTTTGCAAATATCCACTTTGGTCTTATGCTTGAATGGTCTGTTGTATTTGGTTTTTTACTGTTGCTTATCTTTACTTTCATCTTGGATGAGTTTTCTTGATCTTATACATTCTGTTTATGAGATTTTATCGATTCATAATTATGGGCAGACTGTAAAAAAATAAATCTACCCATATTCTTTAGATGCTTGTAAGTGATGTTAAACCCATAAATTTGATGATACTGGTATATCATACGGACTGTTAAGTTGTCTGCATCCTTACAGATTGATGATCTCATATAAATTTTCTGGTGATAAATTTTTCACCATATCATTTAGACCTTTACTTAGACTTGCTTTACTAAATGTATGTTCATAAAGTATGTCCCTCATACCACAAGTGATAAATATTGTTGCTTTTTTAGGCTTTATGGTTTTTATATCTTTATCATTTTCAAGTAATTCATAAAGCGTTTGGAACAAATCGGAAAAATAATCCATGCCTGTATGATTGATTGAGTTGCGACGATCTTGATTGATAGCATTCTCAATTATAGTTTGGTTTGCAGAGCCGTGAATTTCACTTAGCATAAATTTAGAATAATTCGCTGATTCAAACTGCTGGATGTTACCCTTGTTGATCTTTGTTTCAAAAATTTTATCGTAGTAAATCAGGCTGATTAGCGCAGTAAGAATTGCATCAGCTCTTTTGAGTACTTCAAGTGAATTTGCACAATCATCTAAAATGATGCTCAAGCTATGAATTTTTTCAGAAACCTTATTGTCAATAATAGGCTGGGCATCTGTCCCATTTCTCTGATTATCTAATCTTGTAGCCATAAATTCATGTATAAATTTACTTAAAAGCACAGGCAGATTGCTAACATCCTCTTCTAGATTTAGATGAAGATTTATGAACTTTGAAGGTGGCAAATTGGCATCTAACGGAGAGCATCCAATAAATGATTTTGTGGACTTCTGTAGTGGTGTACCATAAATTTTCAATCCTTTAATTGCATTCCTAACTTCGTGATATGAAGGGACTTGAGTTATATTTGTGCCTTTTATATCTTTGCTATTCTTAAAATTATGATATTCAATATAAATTTTAAGATAATCCAAAAATAGAGATTTAATATCCCAGAATGGTAACAAGTCAGGTAAGAAATACTTTTCGTTCAAAATACGTTTGAGGTTTGTCGAAAAATTGGGGAATTGTGTCCATTCTTCATAACTTTTGATGTTTTCCCAAAATATGCAATAAAGTTCTTCAAATATTGATGTTAGTTCATCTGGTTGAAGTAAATGGTTTAACAAAAATATATCTTCATCCACTAATTGCCTTGTTTGACAATATCCCATTACATGGTTGAGTAACTGTCTGCCAAAGACAATTATCTCTACTTCAATCTTGATTTGCTCAATAGGTAGTGACTTTCTTTCTTTATATTTTTCAGTTAGCAGGTTGACCAGTTGCCTCAATATTACATCCCTAATACGTATTAACTCGTTATACAGATTTGGGAAAGTTGCTTGAAACTCTCTTGCTTTTACAGCTTGCTTTACTAATTTTTGCATTACAGGGTGAGCTATTCTGTAAATTTCATGATCGAAGACGGGATTACTCATTTAAATACGCTACTTAACAATTGTGAATCTTGTTTTGCTGATGTTTCTGAGGATTCTAGAGCATATTTATATCCGAAGACATCCACATCAGGTTTAAATCGGAGTAAACAATGCAAACCTCAGAAACCAAAAAAAATCAGATTCTTAGAATGAAAGGAGTAACAGAATTAGTCTGTTTAAGTAAATCAAGTCTGTATGACAAAATGAACCCGAAATCCAAGAGATATGATTCGTCTTTTCCTCGTCCGATTAGATTGGGACTATCAGCCGTTGGTTGGTTAGAGCAGGACATAATTGATTGGATCAATTCAAAAAAAAGCTAACCAGATTAGCAAGATATCTTTACAACTCTCACATACCCTATTAACCCTTATAACACTGTAATTCCTTGATTTCGAGGTCATGGGATTACAGTGATTTTTACGCCTGACCATTTGTGTTACTTATATGATCAGTATATCTAATAACATTAATTATTATATAAATTGACTTAATTAACAAATTGTTAGGTGTAATTACGTACAGAGAAGTTCATTATTATGAATCAATCATCCTATCTTATGAGTAATAATCAAACACCTGCTTTAGCACATGAATACTTAACACAAGTACCTGAACACTTTCTAAATCAGCAGACTGAAATAACTGATACTGATTCATCTAATCAGCCCATTCAGATTACAGCACCATTGGAAGAGCAACAGTCTTTACTCAATTCAATGTATGAAGAATGCTTCAATGCAGCAGACGATCAGCATTCAAGCTCATTGGCATTGGATTACTTATTAGATTTCAACACTGAATATAACCAATATGAAATTCGATCAAATCCTGAAGCTGAGAAAATATTCTCAGAAATTGAATTAGTAAAACAAATCTTAAAACACAACTATGTGCAGGCTTATCGTAAGATCAAAGGCACTCTGTATCATGGATGGTATGAGCCTATTGATAAAAAATTCATTGAATTATTAAAGCAAATACTCATCCAAGGGTTTGATCCCCTAGAGCATTATGATTGTGAGCATCATAGGATTGTTATGCAAGCGTATAACGAAACTCTAAAGGGGTATTTTCATGCTGATTTTTATCTACATTATCCCAATGATCTTGTTCAGCTAAGAAATACTGATGGAACAATAACTTCAATTTGTTATGCAGAATTAATTAATCTATTCATTGAACGTTTGTATTTGCTAACTCAAGAAAAGGAATTCAAATACCAACAGAAAAAACGAATGGAACGTTCCCAATATCAGCAAAAGGTCGCTACAGAATGTGTAGATACGATACTGGCTAAACATTCGAGAATTGTCATTGCTCGTGTCGATTTTCGTTATGGAAAAACACAAAACCCTGAACTTGCCCAAGTCAAAGCAGATTTAATCACATGCCTTCGTTATTTAAAGCGGACTTCAAATTTACATATATTGGGTTATCTATGGAAATTGGAATTTGCCGAAAAAACTGGTTATCACTACCACTGTTTTTTCTTTCTCGATGGTCGTAAACACTCACAGGACATTAAGCTAGCACAACAGATTGGTGAGGTCTGGAAAAGGGTGATTGGTATTGAGGGGGCTTACCATAATTGTAATCTTGATGCCCACAATGGCAAATATCGAGATGTAGGTATTGGCATCTTGCATCGCAAAGATAAACAAAAATACGAATATTTGATTGAAGCCATTCGTTATATCACCAAAAGAGACCAATTCATTGTGCATAAAAGGATTAAGCGGGATGAGGAAAATGAACAAAACCTTAGAAATGATAAAGCCTACTTCATACGTGTTTTTGGTAAAAATATTGCTAAGGATGTTGCAATAAAAATGGGGAAATCTGTTGGAAATACTGGAAAAAAGGAGGCTTGAAATGACCCATTATGCAATGACTCCTCAAGTACAACATATATTACAGACACCAATGCTCCCATTCATGCTAGATGTTAATACCCATTTATTTTTACGAGAGAGTATTCAAAATGCAGCCCAAATTGAAAATGGGAAACTAGCAGTTATGGATAAACGTGCGCCCAAGTGTATAGATAAGAATTATCGTATATTCTTAAATTCCCTACAGTGGCTGCATTACCATCGTATGGCATTACATGGATTCCAATTAAACCCTTATTGGGTTGCAATGCTTGATACGGCAGGTTTTTCTCATTACGGTAATATCAATTACCTTATAGCGAATGCAGAGGGTATTCATGGTCAATTTAAATATAAGTTCTTGAAACGACGGATTGCACTGGAATATACAAAATTTATTGAACCTATGAATGAAAGTATTAAATTTCAAAAGGCACTGTTTAAACGCTGTCTAGACAAACATAAGCAGATCAATTGTATGTTCTATGATTTGCCTTGTATTTTTACCATTCCTTTACAATTCGACGCTGAAGTTAAATTACCAAAACTTACTCGTAAATGGCTGGAAAGATTACACCGATCGGAAGTATTGTCTGATAAGTTGTATGATGTGCAATGGCGTATTGTTAAGTCACTGAATGGGTTTTACTCAGTCCAAGCAATTATTTATGTAATTGGTGATGAGACCCCATATTCCGATTTTATCTTGCAGGAATGGAAAGGGACTTGTTTAAATAAGGGGTATGAGATTAAGCAAGAAGCTCAATATTTACTTGAAGAAAAACACTGTTACTTTGCGGACAACGATATGCGTAGCTACTGGCGTAAACAGATTGAGTTTCTAAATGAACCACTCAAGATTTACCGCTATATGAGTCAGCATATTTCCTATTTGTGGCAAAGCTATACAGGGAACATCCCAACTCATTAAGTTTCTAAAATACAAGGCGCTCTGATTAGAACGCCTTTTTGCCATAGTAAATTTCCGTGATTAAATCTCTAAAAATTATAGGTATAGGTCAAACCACTATTGGTGGTAACCGTCACTTCACGCACATATTCAGCCGAACAACCAAGATAGACCTTTGCCACAGAACCATAGCGCATATTTTGGTAATCATAAGTACCTTTGCTTCTACAATTGCCACGATTGATTAAAACCCCTGTAATGGTGGTTGGCGCATCGTTCAAGGATATGATGTTTAATAAATCGCTATAACCTGTCATGGAGTATTGAGATTCCTCACGACGGACACGGACTTCAAACTGTTCTTGCACAGTGGGTTCAGTCACTTCTTCAGCATTATATGATTCATCTTCCAGAAAGGATTTATCAACGGCTGGAAAATCATCTTCGGATTGTTGAGGCGTTTCAGTCGCATCAGCAGTGCTATTCTCACTTGTTTGGGTCTGAGTATTTTTGGGTTTTGGTACATCGTTGCCTGAATTACATGCGGTTAAAGTCAGTAGCAGCATACTGTATAAAACAATAGATGGAATAAAATTCATTACACATGCCTATATTTAATTGAATATTGTGATCTACAGGGTTGGGCGAAAGCCCAACTCTGTGTATTTAATTGCTAGATAAATCAATTTCTTACTTTTATAAAAGTGGGAATTACTCATCGATCTTTTTAAATACCTTCTGGATCGGCGTGTAGTTATCCAGAGTGAAATCAAAAGGAATTGGTTTTTTCAGCGACACATCAAATTTCTTTAATCGGGCATTTTCTATGCCGTTGAAATGTTTGCGTTGAAAGGACATGGTACTTGGTTCAAGGATTGCGATCGGTTCATTTGCAGAATCAGCTTGAGTATTGTTAGTTTGATAAATGACTAAGCTATCTAATTCCAATTTATGGTTGTTGAAGTTGAAAATGTAACCGACATACTTTTGTCCATCAGCCGTAATAATATTTTGTGCTAACTCTGGCGTGGATGGTGCGGTGAAATTCACAATAAGATCCGATGCGAAATTCATATTCTCAAAATGTAATTGTTTCGAGTCAGCATCGTAATAAACAAAATTATCAATCGGACCATTTGGTCGATCATTCGGTGTATAGCTGCTTGGCATAAACAGACTTTGACCAGACGTAGCATTTAAACTAAGTTCTAAAAGCTTCAAGTCATAATTTAGATGGGCATTTTTAGTATCCAGTTCTTTTTGAAGTGTCTGAATACGTTGTTGATATTGTTCTGTACTCTCAAATTGATCTTTTTGCGGTGGAGTCACCTGCATTGTCGATCTTATATAATTGATTGCCGTATCATGCGCTGCACGCAAAGAATAGTCATCACCTAAAGCAAAAGTGAATGCTGGAAACTGTTGACCAGTATGTCCGATCACTAAAACCTGATTGTTTTTTAAAGCCAGTACATTTCTTAAATCATTCAGAACGGTCTGGAAATGCACACAGTTTGCACAATAGTCAGCCACATCCGAATTTTCAGCAAACATCTGCAATCCAGAGATGGTTTTATACGGCGGATAAAAGGAAAAATATCCCTCATCTTTTATTAATTCCTGAAAGCTTTCACCTGTTTTGGTGAGCGGAGGTGTAATTTCATTTCGAGCGATAATCAATGGAGAAGAAACAGCCTGTGCAGGGGCTTCATCATTCAATGATATTTTTTCAATCTTTTGAGATAGTTCTTCTTTCTGTACATTATCTTGTTGTGGTTTTGAGCAGCCGACCAACGCAAGGCTGGTGAGCAGTGCAATTGAAACGTATTTCATCCTCTTATTTCCCCATCCAATATTTTTAAAGTTTTTTAAAATGAATTATGAAATTGACTGTAATTTCAAATACATTTTGCTTGGCTGTCATAGGCTCTAGCTATGCTGTTACTGAGCACAATAAGGACACGCCAAATAAGCTGTGTGACGAATTCCATGATTTTTATCCAGCACAAAGCACCACTGTTGAATAACCCCATAAAGGAACAGCAGCGGATGGATGCCTTGAATCAATCAGGACACAGCGAAAGCGTGTGATAAATGAATCGGAATAAAATGTCGAAGAGGCGGGGAAAGTGCAGGGGAATAAAGCACAGTAAATTGCGTCATGGTTGACTATTCCTTTTGTAATGAGAAGTAGTCTTACCAAATTACTGTCAAATAATGGTGGCAAGACTAGAAGGGTTGACAGACTGATACAAAAGGAAATCAGCGCACGCAAGCGTGCCCCTCCTAGCCTCACCATAAAGGCGTGACTTAAGAGAACGCACAAAAACCCATATCGCGTTTGTTGTGCGCCTTTTGTAAACGGTCTGTCAAAACCGACTGACGATGTAGGTCAGCCCTAGCATCATAATCGTTGATAAAAAACAGGTCAATTGATCTGTAGACCGAGTATTCAAAAATCACTAAAAAATGATGATAAAAACGCATTCTAAAAAAATACAAATACATAGCATCTAAATGAGAACGATGCCTCTCCATTCGAGACAGCATCAAATAAACGTTTCACATACACAGCAATCATTTTGCCTGCTTTCCCAGCAGGCTTTTTTATTCATTTACAGGAAATACCACAATGAGTTTGCCATGTCCTTATTGCCAGTCCAGAGAGACGGTACAACTGCAATCACCCCAACATTTACCCAGCACCTCAACTAACAATCCAATTTCTAACAGTGTGATGTCACCGATGGCACTTGCCACATTAGGAGTGAGTGTTTCTAAAAGTCTAAACATTCCTCCGATTGCAGGTGCAATCGTTGGGGTGCTGATCGGAGGTATCTGGATGTTGATCACTGAAGATGAACAGCAACAACCACTACAACCAATCTATTGCAGACAGTATTACTGCAATCACTGTGACCGCAGCTTTAGCCCAAATTTACGCAATTGAGTATTCAGCAAAATTTAAATCTAACGCTTTACCCATTTTAAAATTAATACAGGAATTATTCTTATGGCACATTTAGTTGAAACAATGGCATTTGTAGGACAAACCCCTTGGCATGGTTTAGGCAATGAACTTACCCCAAACCAACCCATCGAGGTCTGGGCACAACAAGCAGGAATGGATTGGCGCATCGAATCCTCGGATGTCAGTTACATGGCTCAGAATGAAAAGGGACAAAGCATCATCATGCCTTTTGAAGAACAGCGTGTACTTTACCGTTCTGATACTCATGCACCGTTATCGGTGGTCAGCCAACGCTTTCAGGAAGTGCAACCGATGGAAATCCTACACTTCTATAAAGACCTGACCGAACAATCAGGCTTTGAACTGGAAACAGCAGGGGTGCTGAAAGGTGGCAAGAAATTCTGGGCATTGGCACGGACAGGACAAAGCTCAGCCTTAAAAGGCAAGGATGTCAGCAATGGCTACATTTTATTGGCAACTGCTTGTGATGGTACACTCGCCACTACTGCACAATTCACCAGTATTCGAGTGGTCTGTAACAACACTTTAGCCATTGCCCTCAAAGGACAGCACACCAGTGCAGGTGTGGTGAAAGTCCCACACAGCACTAAGTTTGATGCCGAGAAAGTCAAACAGCAACTGGGTATTTCAGTTCGCGCATGGGATGAACACATGTATGAAATGAAACAACTGAGCCAACGTAAAGTCACCCAACAGGAAGCAGCAGCTTATTTTGATGCGGTGTTTAACAATACCAGTCTGAGTATGGCTGAACAGGATGAAAGTATTATCCAGTTTTACCGTAATGCTGCAACAGCGACTCAAATAAACCCATCCAAAGCAGACAATAAAACCGAACCAAACGGACGTGCCATGTCGAAAGTCATGACCATGTTTAACGGACATGGGCGTGGGGCAGAACTGAGTTCAGCTAAGGATACCGCTTATGGATTATTGTGCGCGATTACCGAGTTCACCGACCATGAACGCCGCGCCATGAGTACCGATCACCGCCTTGATTCTGCTTGGTTTGGCGCAGGGGCAGCGATTAAACAACGCGGTTTGGAACAGGCACTTCGAATGGTGGGTTAAGAAAACTATACCATTCATTCAGTTTTATTTAAGCCCATTTATTTAGCCTAAGCATACGGTAAAGCAAGCCGTACAAGCACAGCAACACCTTTCGCCACATTCTCCAGATGTGGCTTTTTTTATGCCCGAAATTTAGCTTTTACGATTCTACTCATACAGGAATATTCAATATGCATAGCCATACTCAAATTCAAAACAGTTTAAATCATCCACCTTTACAACCTTATTCACCAAACCTGAATCCACCCACCCAAAACTCACCGACTCAGCAAGTTGAGGTGGGAACTCGAAGCAAACGTGACCGACCGAACAAACAGCCACGAAAAACCAAAGCCCCTGTAGCCAAACGTCTTGCCAATACTAAACAGCTCAATTACCAACAATGGCTTGAAGTTCGCAAACAGGGCATTGGCAGTAGTGATGCAGCAACTGCATGTGGATTGAATCCGTATATGTCGATGCTCGAACTATGGATGATTAAGACAGGACGGATGCAACAAAACATTGAAGATGAAAGTGCAGGCTATGCGCCTTTGTACTGGGGTAAACAGCTTGAGCCGTTGGTGGCAGAATACTACAGCATGCATACCAACCATAAAGTACGTCGAGTCAATGCGGTGCTGCAACATCCTGATGAAGACAAGTATTTTATGCTCGCCAATTTGGATTATGCCGTGGTAGGCAATGGCGAAGTGCAGATTTTGGAATGTAAAACCGTTGGAGAATATGGCTCAAAACTATGGAGAGATGGTGTACCACTGTATGTCCTCTGCCAAGTTCAGCATCAATTAGCCGTGACAGGCAAACAGGCAGCGCATATCTGTGCCTTGATCTGTGGACATGAAACCAAAATCTATAAAGTGACACGCAACGAAACCGTGATCCAGCACATCATTAATGCGGAACGTCACTTCTGGCAATGTGTGGAATCAGATATTCCACCGAGTGTAGATGCGTCAGATTCAGCAGCCAAAGCCTTGCAACAACTCTACCCAGAGCAGATTCCACTATTGGTGGAAGACTTGACCCAAAATGAACAAGCCAACTATCTGTTTAACCAATTGCTTGAGGAGCGACATAAGGTTGAGCAGCATCAACAGTATTTTGATGAACTCAAACATCAACTGCAAATACTGATGAAAGAAGCAGAGCGAGCGGTATTTACAGGTGGCTCTGTCACATGGAAGAAATCGCAGGACTCGATCAGCCTAGACAGTAAGTCCTTATTGAAACAGCATCCTGAATACCTACAGCAGTTTCCGCAAACCAAAGCAGGAACACGACGCTTTCAGATTTATCCGAATGGTGGATAAGACAGCTACGCATATCCCAAATTCAACTAAACCAACTGATCCCATACCTCAAAAGGTGTGGGATTTTTTATGCCCAATTTTTATTTAAAGGAAATGATCATGATTAAAGGTTTAGCAATTACACCACCAGTTTTAGGTCGTATCAGTATCGGAAAGATCATCGAAAAGAATGGTAAACGACTCCCTGAAAAGGATGACCAATTTACCATTACCAGTCAAATTCAAGGAAAAGATGGATGGGTCAAGCATCCACTGGATGAACAACTACGAGCTAAAGCACAAAACCAAAAACTCAGAACCATACCTGTACGGATGATCTTCAATGATCCTGATCTCAACTTAAGAGCAGAGTACAGCCTATTTGACCGCCAAACTGGACGTTTAATTTGCTCAGGCAACGGTGAAAGCTGTCAGCGACTTGGACAACATGGGATTGAGCAACATCCATGTCCATCTCCAGATTTATGCCCATTGGCACAAGGTGGATTGTGCAAGCCCTACGGACGACTTTACGTCAATCTGGATGAATCGGATGAGTTTGGCACATTCATCTTTAGAACCACAGGCTTTAACAGTATCCGCACTTTGGCGGCACGGTTGCGTTATTACCATGCCGCATCGGGTGATTTGCTTTCGTGCCTGCCATTGCAACTCACTTTACGAGGCAAGAGCACCACGCAAAGCTATCGCACGCCGATCTACTACGTGGATTTAACCTTAAGGGATGGCATAAACCTGAAAGATGCAATTAGCTCAGCCAAACAGATAGATGAGCAAAGTAAGGCAGCAGGGTTTTATCAGGAAGCTTTAGATCATGTGGCACGGCAGGGCTATGGCAATGCCAGTTTTGAGGTGGGTGGTGAAGAGGGCTTGGATATTGTTGAGGAGTTTTATACGGATGAAACGAAGCCAGAGCAGCATCAACAATCTTATGATCTCACTCATGTTCAGGATATTCAGAAAGGGTTGCAGCAGTCGGTGCAGGCTTTGAATTGAAATGAATTTAATTAGAAAAGAGTACTCGTACTCTTTTTTTGCAGATTTTGGTCTGTAGATAAGAAGATATTCACTTCTAGAATATCTGAGAGATGGATTTACTTTAATAACGCTTTTTAGTATTTTGTTAGCAAATCAGAAGTATGTCCATCGTCATGCGTTCAAGTAGGTTGTCTAAGCTTATACTCGCATTTATCCTGTTTTTGTTTACGATAACAATTACGGGAGTTCATGCGTGGGCACCTGTTTTACTTGAAAATATTGAACACCAACATGAATTAAGTATTGTTGTGGAAGATGATGCATCAAGTCATTGGTCTTTGCAGCACTCAGGTGATTCTTTTACAAGTATGACTGATCATGATGTAGAAACACACACTTGGAAGAATTTTGATGAGCCAATCTACCATCACTCGGTGAAGCCTATTTCTTCTGATAGTGATCTAAGCATAGACCCTGTGTTTATTCTAAGTTTTATCACTGCTCTTATTTTTCTGTTCCTAAAGTTATCTGAACATCAGATTCGGGTATTTGACTTTAGAAAAAGAATATTTATTTTACGTAATTCTTATACCTATACAAAAGCTCTTATTGTTCTAAGAAATTGATTTTTATATACAAAAAATAATTATTCATTTTTTTGTATAGGTAAAGTCATGTCTAAAATTTATCAGCTATTCCTTAGCTGTGGTTTTGTAGTAACGGCAGCAAACGCATTTGCGGAAACGAATTATGCTGAACTACAAAAGCAGGTTATCGCAAGTGATGCTGTACTCAATAGCCTACAGCAGTCCGAGCAAGCTTATGAAATCAACCAAAAGTTTGCTGGCAGATTAAATAATCCTACTTTCAATGTGGAGTTGGATAATCTTGGTAATTCCAAATTGAAGGGTTTGGATGGCTCAACAACCTTGTTAGGGTTGTCACAAGAGATTCCTCTTAGTAATAAACTCTCCTTGAGAAAGCAAATTGCGAGTTTTCAAGGTGATCGTAATCAGTTCGAAATAGCAAAGCGTCAGGCTGAACTCAAAGCAGATTTAAGAATCTGTATGGCGAACTGGTATGTGGCAACTCAACGTGCTGAAGTTTATTCAACAGAAAGCAAGTTTAATGCAAGACAAGCCAATGTTCTTTCGGAAAGGCTCAAGTTTGGGCGAGTCATTCCTTCGGATGCTCAGCTCAGTGCAGCACTTTCATCTGAATCAAAACTACGTTATCAAAATGAAGTGAAAAAGGGGCAGTTTCAGAAGAATCTGTGCTCTAAGTTCACATCGAATCTACCAAGTAACGCTTTAGAAGTTCCTCTAAGTTTTAATTTCACAGACAAAATTAGTTTGGCTGAGCAAGAAGCGTTTCTGAGTTCAAAATTGAAAAAGACACAATTTGAACTCGCTCGTAAAGAAGCAATACCTGATATCACTTTGGGTGTTGGGGTCAAAAACTATCAAGAAACCAATGACAAGGTATTCCAAGTTTCAACCTCAATACCACTCAATATCTTCAACCGAAATAAAGGCAATATTGCGATTGCCCAAGCGGAACAGATGAAAGCTGAAACGCAGTCTGTATGGGTTAGCCGTAATTCTAAAATTGAACTGGAAAACAAGTCCATTGAGGTTTCTAACTTAATCGATGTGATCCACCAATATGATCAAACCGTTTTGCCCGCAACCAATGAAAGTCTTCGCATTGCAGAGATGGGATACCAAGCAGGGAAAAACTCGTTACTTGAGTTCAATAGCATTAAGCAAATTTGGTTAGACAAACATCTTGCTCGATTCGATTTGTGGTTGGCTTTGCAGACAGAAATTGCAGAAGTCGAGCGCAACTACATTACTCATTTAGATCAAGAATAAGGGCAAGAATATGAATAAACCAACCAATACTTTAATGGCTACGGGCATTATTGCCTTGCTTGTCGTGTTATGTGCTGTGGCATGGTACAAGACAGGTCAAAAGACTCAGTCTTCTTCAGCACATGGGGAAGCAACAGAAGTAAAAGTTGCAGTAGCAGGTGACGAGAAAGGACCTCATGGTGGACGTTTATATCGTGATGGCGATTTCTCAGCGGAAGTGAAAATCTTTGAGCAGGGCGTAGAACCACATCTCCGTGTTTATGGGTATTTCAAAGATAAACCGCTTAAACCTGAAGCATTAACGGCAAATGTCTACATCAAACGTTTGGATGCAGAGCAAAATATTCAATTTAAACCAGAGAGTGATTACTTGATCGGTAATGAAATTGTCTATGAACCACATTCATTTTTAATGATTGTCAACGTTGATTATCAAGGTAAAAAACATACGTGGAAATGGGACACCAAAGAAGGTCGTGTCACCATGTTGGACAGTAGTATCAAGAGCAGTGGTTTAGAGCTCCTAAAAGTTGAATCCATGATGTTTGAAAATGCTTTAGAGTTAAAGGGAGAATTGAAGTTCCCTGATAATTTTGAAAGTTTTATCACACCGAAAGCAAGTGGAACACTCATCAAAACATATCGCACGATTGGCGATAAAGTAAGTCAAGGTGATTTATTAGCTACAGTACAAAGCCAAGACTTGATCCGCTTAAATGCTGAGCGTTCTATTGCAGTAGATAATTTGCAATTTGCACGTAAAAAGATGGAGCAAGAGCGAACGTTATTTCAAAAACGAGTATCGCCTGAAATTGACTACATTAATGCAAAGCGTGAATTTGATAATGCTCAGATTCGTGCCAATGAACTGAACAATTTAATCAGCTCTTATGGTGGTTCAGGCAACGGTACAATTGAAGTTCGGGCTGCGATGTCTGGCACAGTCTTACAAGTGCTAGGGGCAGTTGGATCAAATGTCACACCAGCTTCGCCAATATTTAAAATTGCCAATACATCTCAGTTACTTGCAGTAGTCAATGTTCCTGCGGATAAGCTGAATACAATTAACCCGAATGCTAAGGTGACTGTAAAACCTCAAATTCAATCAGGCACAGAAGAAGCATTGGGGACGATCAAATACATCAGTGATATCATTGATCCAAAAACACGTACTGCTCAAGTCTTTGTTGAAATTGCCAACCAATTTAAATGGCGTTCAGGTCAATTGATCACCGCACATATTTTTGAAAATCAAAGCTTGAAGCCTATGGTGGTTCGTGAAGATGCTTTACAAAACTTCCGTGATTGGGATGTGGTGTTCATTCGTGTAGGCAATGATTTTGAAGCACGTCCATTAGAGTTGGGTGAAAAATATAACGGGTTTGTTGAAGTTAAGTCAGGCTTAAAAGCAGGTCAGGTTTATGCGGCAGGCAATTCTTATTTATTAAAAGCAGAGCTAGGTAAATCTGGCGCTACTCATGATCATTAAGGGGTAGTACTATGTTTGACCAAATTGTTAAGCTTTCGATTAAGAATCGTTGGCTTGTACTGATCGTCTTCCTATTCGTAGCTGCATTGGGTGTTTATAACTATTTTAAACTACCTATTGATGCTGTTCCTGATATCACAAATGTACAAGTCCAAATCAACAGTGAAGCACAAGGCTTGTCTCCTATGGAGATGGAGTCACAAGTCACTTACCCGATTGAAACAGCTTTGGCAGGTATCCCTAATCTTGAATATACACGTTCTGTGTCGAGATACGGTTTATCTCAGGTCACGGCGATATTCAAGGAGGGGACGGACATCTATTTTGCCCGTCAAATTGTCAATGAAAAATTGCAAGGCGTGACACCAACACTACCAAGCGGCATATCGACTTCAATGGGACCTGTTTCTACAGGGCTTGGCGAGATCTTCATGTATACAGTTGAGAATGCCAAGAATAGTCTAAACCCACTTTCACCCACTGAATTAAGAACCTTGCAAGATTGGGTCATTAAACCTCAGCTTCGAAATGTAGAGGGTGTGAATGAAATCAATACTATTGGTGGCTATCTAAAACAATTTGTTGTTCAACCTGATTATGCTTATTTGCGTAGTATAGGGCTGGATCAGAAAGCTATTTTAGAGGCGATCTCTAAGAACAGCATGAACAAAGGTTCAGGGTACATTGAGAAAAATGGTGAGCAGTATTTAATCCGTTCTGATTCTCAAATTAACTCGATTGAACAAATCCAAAATATTCCGATCACGACGAGCAATGGTTATATCCTCAGATTGAAAGACGTTGCAAAAATATCGATTGGTCATGAATTACGGACAGGTGCTGCGACCAAAGATGGGCAAGAAATTGTACTGGGTACAGCGTTCATGCTTATTGGCGAAAACTCTCGAAATGTTGCTCATGCTGTAGATCAAAAGCTACAACAGGTTCAAAAGTCGCTACCTGAAGGTGTTGAAGCGAAAGCAGTCTACAACCGAACAACTTTAGTTGATGCAACGATTCAGACAGTGAAGAAGAATTTACTTGAAGGTGCAATTCTGGTCATTGTGGTACTTTTTCTTTTTCTTGGACATTTCCGAGCAGCCTTGATTACGGCGATGGTGATTCCATTATCCATGTTGATGACAATTACAGGCATGGTTAACCAAAAGATCAGTGCCAATTTAATGAGTTTAGGTGCACTCGATTTCGGAATTATTGTTGATGGTGCGGTGGTTATTGTCGAGGCATCTCTCGCTAAATTAGCCATGAAGCAAAAAGAGTTAGGACGTATTCTGACTCAAAAAGAACGTTTTACGACTGTGTTTGAAGCAACAAAGGAATCTCGAAAAGCGATTCTTTATGGTCAATTGATCATTATTTTGGTTTATCTGCCTGTGATGACTTTGACTGGTGTTGAAGGCAAGATGTTTACACCAATGGCTGCAACGGTAGTTATGGCTTTAGTTGGTGCAATGATTCTGTCAATTACGTTTGTCCCTGCAATGGTGGCATTAGTTACTACAGGTGAAATTAAAGAAGAAGAGTCAAAGATTGTTCATTTTATTAAGAAATTGTATAGCCCAATTTTAGATTGGTCTTTAAATCACAGATATTTACTGATCGCCTTTGTCTCAATATTCTTTATATTCAGTGCAAGTCTTTCAACTCGTTTAGGTTCAGAATTTATACCTTCTTTAGATGAGGGGGATGTGGCATTACATGCTTTGCGTATCCCAGGTACTTCATTAACTCAAGCCGTTGAAATGCAATACACGCTTGAAAAAGAAATTGTGAAAATTTCTGAAGTTCAGACCATGTTTGCCAAAGTTGGAACAGCAGAAATCGCCACTGACCCAGTTCCACCCAATGTGGCTGATAACTTTGTCATGTTGAAGCCACGTAGCGAGTGGCCAAATCCAAAGAAACCAAAAGCGGAAGTCGTTGCAGATATTGAACGAGTAGCTAAAGGTGTTTATGGAAATAATTACGAGTTCACTCAGCCGATTCAAATGCGCTTTAACGAACTTATTTCAGGTGTCCGTACCGATGTTGCTGTGAAAATATATGGTGATGATCTAGGTCAACTACTTGAATCAGCAAACGCTGCCGCTAAAATTTTAGAGGGAGTGAATGGTACTGCTGACTTGAAAGTTGAACAGATGACGGGTTTACCCATGGTATCTGTCGAGCTGAAAAAAGACATGATTGCCAACTATGGGCTTGATGCTGAGGATGTACAGCAACAGGTTTCTAGCCTCATCACTGGTGAGACAGCAGGTAAGGTATTTGAAGGTGATCGAAAGTTCGATATTGTTGTTCGAATGGATCAAAACTCTGTCACAGACTTAGAAAAACTCTATCAAGTTCCTGTGAATCTGCCTGATGGTTCAAGTGTACTTTTATCAGAATTGATCGAGTTAAAAAATGTTCAAGGACCAAACCAAATTTCTCGTGAGAATGGTAAGCGTCGTATCGTCATCACAGCAAATGTCCGTGGTACAGATATTGGTAGTTACATTGCAGAAGCACAATCTAAGCTGAATGCAGATTTTAAATTACCAGAAGGCTACTGGCTGACTTGGGGGGGTACATTTGAACAAATGGAGTCTGCATCGAATCGACTCATGGTTGTTGTTCCAATTGCTTTAATTCTGATCTTTGCCATGATCTACATGGCTTTAGGTAATGTTAGAAACAGTGTCTTGGTATTCACAGGCGTACCATTTGCATTAACAGGTGGTGTGATCGCTTTAGCTTTACGGGATATTCCATTCTCAATTTCTGCTGCCGTCGGCTTTATCGCATTGTCAGGTGTGGCTGTGCTGAATGGCTTAGTTCTTGTTTCTGCCATTCAAAGGCTTCGAGTGCAAGGGGAAAGTGTCATTGATGCGGTGAGACATGGTGCAATGGAACGACTTCGCCCTGTGTTGATTACAGCCTTAGTGGCTTCTCTAGGCTTTATCCCAATGGCTTTAAACGTAGGTATTGGTTCTGAAGTTCAACGTCCAATTGCAACTGTCGTTATTGGTGGGATTATTTCATCAACCTTACTGACTTTGATTATTTTGCCGACCTTATATGTGTGGTTTAACCAAGGTTGGTCAAGAAAATCAAACGATGCTACTGAACAGGTTGTTTAGGGGCATCTTTAATGACAAATATATTGCGAGATAAACAAAGCAAATTTGTGATGATGTGGCTAGTCTGCATGATCAGTCTCGCTTTATGTTTGCACTTTAATGAGCATGTAACTGAAAATGAATTTCAGAGACACGTTTCAATTGACGCAATTCATTCTCATCATCATGAGGTCAGCCAACAACATTCACATGGTCATCAGGATAACTACTATGAACATTTTGTTGGTTATGACGTACTTAAATCGATTGCTTTAGCTCATCTATTAAAGGGGATATCGATTCTAGATTGGTGTAAAGAATATGTTTTTTTGATGATAAGCCGTATTTTTAAACCGCCCAAAAAGTGAATGGATTTTCAATTCATTTTAAATTTTGGAGTTTGATATACATGCAAATTATTGATTCACACATTGTGAAATTAAGTGCTTACATAAAGCGATTACTTACTTTATTCATTACATTGGCAAGTCCTACACTTTTTGCTCATGGTGTAGCAGAAGGTGATAAGGGCTACATTCAAGAAATTTATGGCGTTCATGTGATTCCATTCATCTATTTGGGTGCTAAGCATATGGTCACTGGATATGACCATTTATTATTTCTTGTTGGCATTATCTTCTTTTTATATCGAATGAAAGATATCGGCTTGTACGTCAGCCTATTTGCACTTGGGCATTCGATTACCATGCTCGTGGGTGTTTATTACAATATCTCGATAAATGCTTACATCATTGATGCAATCATTGGTTTTTCAATTGTTTATAAGGCTCTTGATAACTTGGGGGCTTATCAGCGTTGGTTTGGTTTTCAACCAAACACGAAAGTAGCGACTTTAATTTTTGGTCTGATTCATGGTTTTGGACTCGCAGTAAAAATTCAGGAGTATGAAGTTCCGAGTGATGGACTGTTGGCAAATTTAATCTCATTCAATATTGGGGTTGAATTAGGTCAGTTTATGGCTCTGTGCATCATCATGTTATTGATGACGTTTTGGAGAAAGACATCGTATTTCTTTAAAACAGCCTATCAAAGCAATGTCTTCCTCATGTTCCTCGGTTTTTTACTTGTTGGCTATCAACTTACTGGCTTCATTACTCAATAAGGATCTAAATTATGTATAACGCTGAAATTCCAAAAGATATCGAATTACCTTCATCAAGAAAGTTAATTAAATCAACAGCGATAGCTGCCGTTAGTGCTGTGGTCGTGTTGGTTACCTGTGTCATGCCTGCGGAGTATGCGATTGATCCGACGGGTATAGGTAAAGTGCTTGGCTTAACGAAAATGGGTGAAATCAAACAATCACTCGCTCAAGAATCAGTGAATGGTCTCAATGCTCAACAGGTAGTGAATAGTGCTGAAGAAATGTCAGTAGAAACTCCGACTCAAACGGCAATTGATACTGTTCAGATGACCATGCCTGCGATTAATAAAGAGAGCATTAGTATTGAGTTAAAACCTGGGCAGGCAACAGAGGTAAAACTAACAATGCCACAAAGTGCAAGTGTCAACTTTGATTGGAAAGCTGTAGGAGGTGGTCTTAACTATGATACTCATGGTGATCCCGTAAATGCCCCTAAAGGGTTCTATCATGGCTATGGAAAAGGCAAGAATGAGACAACTCAACAAGGTGTCTTAAAAGCAGCTTTTGATGGTAAACATGGTTGGTTCTGGCGTAACCGTACAGAAAATCCAGTGACTGTAACTCTACTTGTAGAAGGACAGTTTAGTGAAATGAAGAAAGTCTTTTAAGCTTTAATCAATCTCCTTGGAATAGTCTTCCAAGGAGATTTAATCGTTATAGATGTCAGATTCTAAAAAGGAATCCATAAAATGCTAGAAGTACTAAAAAATACCACATATCGGCATTTGTTCTTGGCCCAAGTGATTGCACTCATTGGAACAGGGTTAATCACGATCGCCCTAGCTTTACAGGCATACGATATTGCCAAGGGAGAAGCTGCTCAAGTTCTTGGTATTGCTTTGGCAATTAAGATGATTGCTTATATCGGTGTAGCACCTATAGCATCAGCATTTGCAGAGCGCTTACCAAGAAAACAGGTATTGGTTGGATTAGATATTATCCGAGCATTAACAGCTTTGTGCCTACCATTTGTGACACAAATCTGGCAAATCTATATTCTCATTTTTATTCTGCAATCTGCATCTGCTGCATTTACGCCAACATTTCAGGCAATGATTCCAGATGTTCTGCCTGAAGAAAAAGACTATACCAATGCTTTGTCATTGTCTCGACTAGCCTATGATTTAGAAAACATTATCAGCCCAATGTTGGCAGGTTTCTTACTCACTGTCATGAGCTACCATAATCTGTTTTTAGGAACAGTATTAGGTTTTATCGGTTCTGCTTTGTTTGTGGTAAGTGCAAAATTACCAGTCGCCAAAGTGCCTGAGTTTAGAGGTGTTTATAGCCGTATAAAGCAGGGAGCTAAAATTTATTTTAATACGCCGAGACTTAAGGCGTTGCTTGCTTTAAATTTAGCTATTGCTTCGGCGAGTGCTGTTGTGATTGTAAATACTGTTGTATTGGTTCAATCGACATTTAAACTTACCGAAAATGCAACGACATGGGCATTTGGTCTTTTTGGACTTGGGTCAATGTTATCTGCTTTTGTTTTACCAAAGATATTGGATAAATTTCCTGATAGATCAGTCATGTTGACGGGAACAACAATTCTTGTCATTGGACTATTCAGTGGTTCTTTGATTGCATCTTATAATGGTTTGTTAGCACTTTGGTTTGTCCTTGGTATTGGATATTCAGTTTCACAAACACCTACAGGTCGCTTGATTCGTAAGTCTGCATCAAGTGAGAATAGAACATCATTGTTTGCCGCCCAATTTGCTTTCTCTCATGCTTGTTGGCTGATCACTTATCCATTGGTTGGATGGTTGAGTACGAATATAGGCACATTACAGACTTTTATTCCGATGGCTGTTATTGCGATTATTGCTCTCATTCTTGCATTATGCTTATGGACAACTAAAGATGAAGATTTTCTAGCACATAGCCATGATGATTTACCCGCAGACCACGAACATGTGATTCAGCATCAAATTAATGGTGTACATGTGCATGAGTATGTGATTGATGACCATCATCAAAAATGGCCTAAATAATTCTTTTCGACTAATGGCTTAGAAGTAAATCGTTTGTTTGTTGTACAATTTCAAACTTGTTTTATCGTTCAATAAAAAGGGAAACAATATGAAAAAACTAATCTTGGTATGTTTAATGGGGCTTGCGGTAACAAATGCTTTTGCTCATTCAGGTGGTACTGATTCTTCAGGATGCCACACGAATAGTAAAACAGGGGATCGTCACTGCCACTAATGGTATAAAAAAAGGAAGCTAAGCTTCCTTTTTTATTAAAAATTATAAGTTTACGCACCAATGTACAAAATCAAACCACAGAATGCCGAAGCTAAAATGACATACATGACTTTGACTTCAAAATGGAACAAGGCGATGAATGCTGCAATCGCAATAACCATTGCTTCATAGTTGAATGGATGATCGAATCCATTTGGCCATAAAACGTGGTAACTGAAGAAAAGTGCAAGATTTAAAATTACACCAACAACAGCGGCAGTGATTGCCGTCAAAGGTGCAGTAAATTTTAATTCATTGTGGGTTGATTCAATCACTGGAGCACCAGCTAGAATAAAAATGAAAGAAAACAGGAAAGTAAACCAAGTCACAATCACAGCACCCAACGCACCTGCCAAGAACAGATGATCATTGCCTAACAGAGCATGATTAAAGCCACCTAAGAATCCTACAAACGCAACAACCATGATCAGAGGACCTGGGGTGCTTTCTCCAAGGGCTAAACCATCGATCATTTGTGTTGGACTCAACCAACCATAAAAATTAACAGCACCTTGATAAACATAAGGTAATACTGCATAAGCACCACCAAATGTGAGCAAAGCAGCTTTTGTAAAGAACCAAGCCATTTGAGTATAAGCATGATCCCAACCAAGCGTTAAAACCAAACTGAAAATTGGGGCAAGCCATAGGATTGCTCCAATCAAAAGTATCTTAGCTAAATGTTTCCAACTAAATATGGCATGTTCTGGGGTAGGTGTATCATCATCAATTAATGCGGGACCATAATCTTTTTTACCTTGCTGATGTGAACCTCCGCCTGTAAAAACGCTTGGATATTTTTTACTTGCTAAATATCCAATGATCGCAGCCGTTAGAACGATTAAGGGGAATGGCAAGTTAAAGAAAAATATAGAGATGAATGCAAGCGCAGCGATTGCCCATAAAAACTTATTTTTCAACGATCGGCTACCAATCCGATATGTCGCATGAAAAACGATAGCAACAACAGCTGGTTTAATCCCATAAAAAAGACCTGCAATAATAGGAACATCACCAAATTTTACATAGACCCATGACAGACCAATCAGGATAAATAGAGAGGGTAATACAAAAAGGATTCCTGCAACTAATCCACCAACGGTTCTATGCATCAACCAACCGATATAGGTTGCTAATTGTTGTGCTTCAGGCCCAGGCAGTAACATGCAGTAGTTGAGAGCATGTAAAAAACGCTTTTCAGAAATCCAACGTTTTTGTTCAACGAGTTCTTGGTGCATAACAGCGATTTGCCCCGCTGGTCCACCAAAACTAATAAACCCCAATTTAAGCCAAAATAAGAAAGCTTGCCAAAAATGAACTGGCTGTGCTGGTTCTTCATGTACAGCGGCTTGTTCTTGTTCCATGATTATTCTCTTTATAGGTTGGCATATAAGCCATCGAAAATGTGATTTGATAAGGCAAATAGGTGGTCATCGTCACTTATCTGGCTTCTAATTCCTTGAATAACCTTTTCAATACCGATTGCTTCGGGAGGCTCAATTCCACCGACATCTAAGTAATGAACAATTTCAGCAATTTTCTTTAATGCAGGTGTTTCTAAATTAAAACTATGTAAAAGAACTTCGAAGGTCACCCAATGATTGACATGACTGAAAGTTGCACCATCAAAATCGAATCCTAATGCTGCTTCTGGGCAGTCACTTGGCATTTCTAACCAAATGAATGTTGGTGAGGTATCAATAAATGTCTTTATTAGCCATGCAGAGGCTAGACGATCAATCCAAGGTCTTTTACGTGTTGCCCAAATTCTGTTTTGATAACTAGCTTTATCTAGAAGTTGAATATGAGCTTGTATCGCTTGAGGCTCATTCACTTCACCAAGACGTGCAATTGAAAGTTCTAATGAAGATAGCTCATTTAAAACCTGTGCTTGAGTCTCATCGGGGTAGAAGTCAATTTCTACAAGCGCATCGATACTTTTTCTCAGTTTACGAACTTGCTTGAGTAGCTCTTTCTTTTCATCTTTAGTCTGTCGATCTCTTAACTCAGAAAGTTGTTTATAGAGAGTGTCGTATTCTTCTTTTCGATTGAAGAAAGGAGCAAGTTCAAGATTTAAGGGTTGCTCAGCATGAAACACATAAGCAGTTCCTTGTTCTGAAATAACATCATTAGCAATAGGGTCAAACTTTTCACTATGCGAAATAGGGAGTAAGTAGACCCCATCTCTTAGAATTGCTGCGCCACTTGCTTTGAGAGATCGCCAGACTCTCATACGAGTGGTTGTGTTCTGCGTAGGCAATGAGGATATGAGTAAGGATATTTTCATGTAATATACTCAACTTATTTGTTTAATATATTACATATAAAAAATTAAAGGGCAAATACAAAGAAGTGATTTCTTATATCAGAAGAAATATTAAAGTGCGGAAATGACTAAAGAGCAGTTGTTTTTTAAGTTTATGATTTTATATAAATTATTTGGTTATATATTGTTTCAGCACACTTCAATATTTGTGAGTTTAGTACTACTTATCAAAAAAATTGTTTAAATTGCAGGGTGTGCAAAAGTTGACTGAGAATTAGGTTCTTTGTAAATCTCAGTCAAAATTTTAACTCTTAGAAGGTGCTTATCGATTTAAGATGACATCAGCTAATTGATGGGCAATTTCCTCAATACTATTTACAGAAGTATTTAAGGCGACTTTATCAGCTAAATTCGGACTATAATCTAAAACATCATTTTTAGTAATTCTGTGCCAAATCGGTAGAATCATTTTGTGACCATTCATTTCACGGGCTACTAAGCCATCAAGTTCATAGTTGGTCCAGTCTTTTTTTATAAAGTCAGTTGAAAGAACAACGGTACCGTATTTAGAGTTTCGGAGACCACTATCAATTTTACGACGCAAACTATCCCCAACTTTTAACGTGAATTCGTCGTACCAAACTTTTACTCCAAGTTGCTGTAATGTCTCTGCAAGTGGTCTGACAAAATCTTCTTTATCTTCTGAAGCGTGTGAAATAAACAAATCATATTCTGGTTCAATCTCAGGTATTGTATTGTTGTAAGATGGTATTGAAACATCAGTAATGTATTGGGTAGAAGCCTTAATAGCATCAATTTCACGTTTCAGTTTCTTTTGATGTTCAATTTCGTCTTTCTGATGTTTTTTAGTCAGAGCCTCTAATTTTTTTCTTTCCAGTATTTCTTCTTTTATAAGGTTCTGTTTTTCTTTCAGTAGCTTATTGTCAATATCAGTTTTCTTCTTTTGCAAGTCTGAAAGTTTTGATTGTATTCGAGCGTTTTCTTGTTCTTTCCGACTAATTTCTGTTAACTTTGTTTTTAATGTAGAAGGGCTAGTTGTCTTCCCGATAGAATTTTGAATTTGTAAAATTTTAGAAATTATATCAGCTCCCTTTTTCTGTTCTAAGCTCATTCGATGGGTAATATCTGCTAACTCCTTATTTAATCTTGTTATGGTACTGCTTATAGTTTGTATTGACATGTTGGCTCAATGATAAATATTAAAGAATAAGATTATTATTTGGTTGGGTTAAATACAAGGTCTATGTATTACGTCATTGTGTAAGCGTAGAGCAATACTCTGCCCAATCAGCCATTAAACCTTTACGCTTTCCTAGATAATTTCCACGTAGATAAGAAGCTTCAACTTTATCTGGCAATTTATGTGCTAACACATGTTCACATACTGCACGATCGTAATTAGTTTTATCTGCCGACCAGTCACGGAATGTGGAACGAAAACCATGCGTAGTAATCACCCGATTTTGTTTAGGATCAATATAGCCTAAGCCATTTTCTTTAAGCTTTTGTTCATGCATTCGTTTGATCAATGTGGTTAATGACATATCAGAAAGCATTTCTCCAGAACGTGGAGCTGGAAAAATGAAATCTTGTGGTTGGCTATATTCTTGAATTGATTCAAGCAACGTAATGGCTTCTTCAGACAAAGGTACACGATGCTCTTTATCGGCTTTCATCCGTTCTTTAGGAATAATCCAGACCTTATTCTTAAAATCAATTTCCTGCCATTTCGCCCCAAAAATCTCACCAGAACGACAGGCGGTTAAAATTGCAAATCCCAAAGCTTTAGGTGAAATTCCTTTTTTCTGTCTTAGATGATGGATGAACTCAGCAACTTGTTCATAAGGCAGGGATGGGTGAGGGCGTGATTCCTGCTTTAAGTTACCCAAGATTGGTTCAAGATTACCTTTCCATTCAGCAGGGTTGTCACCCTCAAAATATCCCATAGCCTTGGCATAATCAAAAATGGTTTCTATACGACCACGGATACGTTTGGCTGTTTCGTTTTTCTCAACCCAAATAGGTCTTAAAACTTCAGCAATTTCGGCTTTAGTAATGTTACCAATAGTAAGATTGCCCAAAGTTGGGTAAATATAAGTTTCTAGTGTCGATGACCATTGTCCAATATGTTTTTCATTTTTGAGTTCACGGGTTTTATTGCCAATAACAACTTTTGCACATTCCATGAATGTTTTGTTCCGTAGTTGCTGAACATGAAGCTTTGCAAGCTGTTCCTGTTGATGGACAATTGGATCAATACCACTTCGTATTTGTAATTTTAATTCAGTGGCTTTGGCACGAGCTTCAGCTAAAGAAACTTCAGGGTATGGACCAATACCAATATCACGGCGATGAGGTTTTAATTTTCCATTTTTATCCAGACGTTTTCCCACAACGGCACGTAAAATCCAGACACGGGAATCTCCCTCGATATTTAAACAAAGACCATCAACACCGCCTACGTGGTATCGACCAGTCTCTTTAATTCTTGCTACACTGAGTGCAGAAAGCTCTTTGGATTTCTTTGGCATGCCTTTGATTTACCCCTCAACCTACCCCTCATAAAATACTGGAAATGGTAGGATTAGACAAGATGGATTAGGATGATATAATTATTAAGTATTTGAATAATATATTTTTATAGCATTTATTTGGATTGCTTAGGACTATTGTTAGACGGACACCGCTTCCGCCAAATATCTTAAAGGGAATCAAACGAATAGTTTGATTCCCTTTTTATTTAACACAAATTTGGAACTATTCAAAATTTTAGCTGATGACTACTCAAGTCTATTGATGGCGCTATGCAACATTTGGCTGCTATTGTATTGATCGCAATCTCAGCGAATAGCGACATCCAGAGCTATTCCAAACTGGACAAAATATTTTTCCATCGATTTTAGTTGCAGGCTTATTCATATAAGAATCATCGTGCTGAATAAGCCTTTAGAGATAGGTTTGTAATAAAACCGTTTCTAAGCAAAATGCTGCTTTAAAAAGGGTATTACGCATTCTGAATATTGTTCAGGGAAATCTCGGTAAATATAAGTATGTTCTGCATCCGCGAAGATTTTAATTTCTACTTTTGTTACATGGTCGAGCCCTACTTTAAGCCGGTGGCCAAACTCGGGTGGGGTATAAATATCTTTTTCTCCATACATTAATAAGATGGGTGGTTGATATTTTACCTGTGTAGATTTTGCTAACGGATTGAGTTCCTGATTAAGTTTTGGTAGCACTGTATTTGATACCATGAGCATTGCATGAGCGACTGGATAATGTTTCCAGAATTCTGGTAAGGTCGGAAATGCGCCTTCAAATACTGCAATTTTATATGGGTGTCCATCTTTTGCTAATGAGCATAGTCCCCAAGCCGCACCAAATGACGCACCAATTAAACCTACATTTAATTCGGGTGTCCGCTTTTGAGCATATATCCCTGCATGATATACATCATTGGGATAGTCAAATGAGAATCCTTCACTTTCTCCAAAACCATTAGCATCATAAATAAGTACGTTATAACCATTTTTTAAAAATAGATCCGCATGTCCGTAACGGAGCCAAAATGCTTTAGCCGCTTTTCCCATTGGATGAGCAAGTACTAAAGTTGCTTTTGCTGCTGGTGCAGTTTTCCAGTAGCCCGCGAGTGTTTGCTGGCCAGTTAAGGGAATAGTGACAGCCTCCCAGTCTTCTTTAGAAATAGCTTGAGGCCAAATCCAAGGTACTTCGAATCTTCCAAAAAAAGGCTTTCGTAGAATTTGGTGAGCAATTTTTTTCATTTTGGTTATCCAATATTTTTCAAAGTTTATAATATATAGTAAAGTTCCTTTTTGGAACTTGTAATTCAAAATGTATTACTTATTGATTTCCTTTATGGAAATTGGATATCGCTCATATTTTTAACCATTTTAATGATACATCGGACAAACATGACGAATACGTTGAAATTAAGAAATGGAATAGATCAATTATCATTTTATTTTTTAATTACATATAGAGCGCAATAGCTATAATTCGAGTTGATAAGCCAAATTACTGAAAATAGATTCTGCAACAAAAAATTACCGTGGTTTAAAGTCCAAGTAGTGTTTCTGGCATACGGTTGTTTTGCCTTTATGCAGATTAATAAAGGCAAAATCATTATTTGGGGTATGAACCAGTAAATTATGTTTTTGTTAGTGCTAGTATCCGAGACTACAGCCAGAATATACAATACGACAAGGCTGTAAATTTTCACTTAAACAAAACACTAATGCACCTTTTTTAGCCCCATCCTCTGAAAAATCCAGTAAAATTTTTGATTTTTGACCATCATTAATTGGATCAGCTATAGCAACACAGCGATTAGAATAGGTTTTAGATACTTCACATTTTTGTCCGCCATCCTGTTGACACGCTTTTAATGCTTTTGCTTGTGCCTCATCTTTAGATTTAAAATTTCTTGTAAAACCAATTGGACGCCCTTTTAAGCCTTTACTTTTATCCTCTGCAATCGCACCCCATAATGTTTCAATCATAGGATACAAAGTTGGATTTTGATTCGTATATCCACCACTTCCTCCACCTGGAATAGGTGCGCAACCTTGAACACCTTGTCCACCTACAGGATAATAGCCTGAAGGACAATTCCCTTCAGCATGTACATTCTCAATAGTTAAATAAATGATAAAAATAAAGAAAATAGATAAATTAAAAATCTGATTATTTGTCAATATCATTCTATAAACTCCTTTAAAATCATTGCTTAATAATAAGGAAAGCTATGAATTATTCTATATAATTCCTATATTTTAAAATGATAATAAGTTCTTTTGTGTTTTTAAATGTCAGTGCATTCTCGGTAGAAAGGATAGCACCTAAATTTTTTAGTTCCGTCTTTTAATGAAATAATTTAGCGAATTGATGTGGCATTAAAATGAACATTGGCTTTCTTTTTATAGAAAAAATCAAATTGTTCGGAAAACCCCCATTTTGAGTTGATTAAATGAGTAGAACACCAAAGTCCTTATACGGTGATCATATGCTGTAGATCGCTTTATAAATGCTCATATAATTATGGCTGACTAAAATATCATTTTCACGTCACTTTAAAGTTTGGCAAATTATTTTATTGTAAAAGTCAACAAACTTAATCTGAGAGAAACTCATGAAAAATGTACTTAGTCGAAGTGTAACAGCTTTAATCTGTATGGGTCCTTTAATGACCACAGTTCAAACATGGGCACATGAGGATGAAGATAAAGTATTGACTAGAACAGTCGATGAATAGCCAATAGACAAAAAACAAAAGAAATGTGAAAAAAATTGTAAAACAAACATTGATCCTAAAACTCAAACAAATAACTCAACGCAACATCAGCATGGAAACGCTTCAGAAATGTCACAAATGGATCATTCAAAAATGACCAATATGCCTTCTTCAATGAAAGATATGGATCATTCAAATATGGAGATGCCAAACAAAACAAATAAGTGATTCTTTGAGAAAAAAGATGAGTCTATTAGACTCAACACATTTCATTGTGATCTCAAAAAGCTCATCAAAAGATGAGCTTTTTAAAACATAAAATTTGTGTATGAACTATGCTTATTTTAAAAATGTCATCGCTTAGACACGATATTTGAGTATATTAGAAGAAATTTTCAAAAAATAAATGTGTATGCCTGTTCAAGAAAAGACTTCTCCACGTATTCCCAAATATATTGCCATTCGAGATGCTATTGCCCATGAGATTGAGTCTGGGCAATGGAGTGCCAATACCAAACTCGCTTCAGAACGTGTGGTGATGGAACAATTTGCTACCACACGTGTCGCAGTTCGAGAAGCATTATTGGCTTTGGAAATGGATGGTCTGATTTATCGTTTAGATCGCCGTGGTTGGTTTGTTCGTGCGCCACGAATTATTTACCGCCCGCAATCGACTAAAAGTTTTAACCAATATGTGACTGAGCAAGGGGGTGTACCAAGTACGGAATTGATTTCTGCGGAATTGCTGCAAGCGACCTCTTGGGATGCAGCACATTTAAAAATTTCGGTGGGTGATGATATTTATTCGATGTGGCGACGTCGTAGTATCAATGGTCGTCCTGCGGTAGTTGAGCATTTACGTATCAATGCAAGTTTATTTCCTCAATTCTTAGAACAACAATTAGAAGGTTCTATTACGAGATTGATGGCAGAGCACTATCAACGGCAATTGACCCGAGCACATATTAATCTCTATCCAACGGTATTGTCAGAACAACAAGCCAAAGCTTTGCATGTCAATGTTGGTAGTATGGGGTTATATATTTGCCGTACCAACTGCGATCAAAATGGAGTAATTACCGATGTTGACCAAGAATATTGGTTACATGATGTACTCGATTTGCATTTTGAAGCGTCATGATAAAGAATTAAAATAATTAATCTGGTTTAAACCAGATTAATTAAATTGTCATAAACTTTTGTTGAAATACAGGCTATCAAGAAGCAGCATTCGTTAGGAATGTCATAATGAGCCCGTATCTAAAACAGCAGCAAAAAAAGCTCCTCGCCATGGGCACAAGTATTTTATTTGCTTGTGTCAGCACGGCATGCACCACGTCTTCAACCTCGAATGATACTGAGCAAATCACGGTCTATACCGCGGTTGAAGCTGATCAATTAAAGCGTTATCAATGGGAATTACGCAAAGCACATCCTGAATTAAAAGTAAAATGGGTGCGTGACTCGACAGGTGTGATCACCGCAAAATTATTAGCAGAACAAAAGAATCCACAAGCCGATGTGGTGATGGGACTTGCTTTGACCAGTTTATTGGTCATGGAAAAAAAAGACTTATTGCAACCGTATCGCCCGAAGCATGTCGAACAACTTAAAACCGATTTTTATAGCCAAAAAGACATTCCAACATGGACAGGCATGACCGCTTGGGAGTCAGCTATTTGTGTCAATACTGTTGAATTGGAAAAGAAAAAACTACCGATTCCGCAAACATGGCAAGACCTGACTAAACCAATTTATAAAGGGTTAATCGTGATGCCAAATCCGGCATCGAGTGGTACAGGCTATTTGGATGTGACTGCATGGATGCAAATTTTTGGTGAAAAGCAAGCTTGGCAATATATGCAGGCACTCGATAAAAACATTTCTCAATATGTGCATTCAGGCTCGAAGCCTTGCAAGATGGCGGCTCAGGGTGAAACGGTCATTGGAGTTTCGTTTGGTTATCCGGGCTTTAAGTTGAAATCACGTGGTGCGCCTTTAGAAATTGTCTATCCGAAAGAGGGGCTAGGTTGGGAAATGGAAGCCTCAGCCATTGTCAAAGGTACGAAAAAACTCAGCAGCGCAGAAAAGTTTATTGATTGGAGCATTAGCCAAGCTGCCAATGAAGCTTATGCACAAAATTTTTCAATGGTGGCACATCAAAATGTTCACAGCAAAAACCAAGACTTCCCAAAAAATCTTGCGCAGCAATTGGTAAAGAATGATTTTTATTGGGCAGCTGAACAGCGTGAATCAATTCTAAAACAATGGTCAGCAAAATTTGAAAAGTAATTGAATCATATACACACAAAAAGCTATTCAGAATCAGTTATTCAAAATTAACGATTAAAAACTAGGTGCAGTATGCAAATTCCATCGCATTTACAAAATAGTAGGACAGGGCAAGCCATGCCAAAATCGGCAGGGCATCTGCTCTCAACTTTAAGAACATTTAAAATGGCAGAATCAAAAATAGTGCTTGAAGTGATGGATATTCAAAAATCTTTTGGTTCAAGCCGTGTCTTGGAACACATTAACCTTGACCTGAAAGCAGGTGAATTTGTTAGCTTTTTAGGTCCATCAGGTTGTGGTAAAACAACATTGCTACGCATCATTGCTGGGCTTGAACAGCCTGATTATGGCAAAGTGATTAAACAACAAATTGATATTACCCATTTTAATACTGCAAAACGTAAATGTGGCATTGTTTTCCAAAACTATGCACTCTTTCCAAACTTAACTGTGGCGGAAAATATTGCATTTGGTTTGCATAAAAAACACTGGTCAGCGCAAGAGATTCAATTTCGTATCAATGAATTATTAAACTTAATTGAATTGCCCAATATTGCGGAAAAATATCCCAATCAATTGTCAGGTGGTCAGCAACAGCGTGTGGCTTTAGCCCGTGCGATTGCGCCCAATCCTGATGTTTTATTGTTGGATGAACCTTTGTCCGCTTTGGATGCGTTGGTACGTTTAAACCTCCGCCAAAAAATTCGTACCATTCAATGTCAATTAAATTTGCCTGCGATCATGGTTACGCATGATCAGGAAGAGGCGTTAAGTATTTCTGACCGTGTGGCGGTGATGAATAAAGGTGTGATTGAACAACTCGAGACGCCACATAATATTTATTACAAACCGCAAACTCGTTTTGTAGCACAGTTTATTGGTTCGATGAATTTTATACAGACAGTGGCGGTCGATACGCATCGTTTAAAAATGAATGAGCATTCTCTTATTGAATTTCCACATTTAAACTTTGCCCAAGATGAACATTATGAAATTGCTTTTCGACCTGAAAATGTCAAATTAGTTGCTGGAAATGAATCTTCTACTGAATATTTAAATTTAGCTGTACGTATTGTCAATACTGAGTTTTTAGGCGCAAAACGTCGTTTATTCTGCGTGGTGCAAAACCAAAATCAGGCCGATGACAATATGTTGCAAGTTGATGTGGATCACCAACATATGGCGGTTGTGCAAGATGCAATGTATCTGCAAGTGCCGATTCGTGACTTACATGTGTTTGATTCACGAGGGCATGCGAGATGTTAAATCAGTCTGCCGCAGATGCTTTATTAAGTAGTCAAACAGTACATCGTTTTCGTTATTCTTTGCGTTCAAGTGCGGTGTTGTTTGTCGCAGCAATTCTATTCACCTTGAGTTTGATTGCTCCCTTAATCGTATTGATGCAAAGCGCATTTTTAAATGAACAGCATCAATTTGTCGGGTTGGATAACTTTACAGCTTATTTTTCCAATCCAGCATTAATCTCATCGATTTTTAATTCGATGTGGATCGCCATTACAGCCATGTTGATTACGGTGAGCTTGGCAAGTGTTTATGCTTTTGCATTGATCAATTGCAATATTCGAGGCAAAGCTTTCTTTAAAACCGTGGCATTTTTACCGATTCTTGCGCCTTCACTTTTGCCTTCATTGGCTTTGGTGTATTTGTTTGGTCAGCAAGGTGTTTTTAAGGGCATGCTGGGCGAGGTGGAAATTTATGGTCCACTAGGCATTTTGATCAGTTATTGCTTTTGGCTATTTCCTGCCATGGTCATGTTGATGATGGGTGCATTTCGCCATATTGATCAACATTTGATTGAGGCTTCTCATGCTTTAGGAAAAAATACACTACAAACCCATTGGGCTGTGACTTTTCCTGCGATTCGTTATGGTTTAGTCAGTGCCTGTCTTGTGGCATTTACTTATGTCATTACCGATTTCGGGATTCCTAAAGTGATTGGCGGCTCATTCAATATGATGGCGTTGGATGTGTATAAGCAGATCATTGGTCAACAAAATATGAACATGGGTGCCGTCATTTCGATTTTGTTGCTCTGTCCTGCGGTGTTGGCATTCATTTTTGATCGATACCAAAGTCGTCATCAGGAACGCTATCAAAATTTCCAAATTCAGCCTTATCGTTTGCGTGCCAATCCTCGAATTGAAAAAGCATTAACTGTATTTTGTGGGGTGATTTCAGGCGGTATTTTACTGATTATTGTGACTGCGATTCTCGCATCATTCATTCGCTATTGGCCCTATGATTTGTCAATGACCTTAAATCATTATCGTTTTGACTATGTTGATGGTGGTGGTTGGGCAAGTTATTTTAACTCAATCAAATTGGCATTGTTCAGTACAGTTTTCGGTACGATGATAATTTTCATCATTGCCTTATTTAGTACCCGTTTTAAAGCACATCCTTTACTTAAAAACTATGTAAAAGTCTTGGTGTTATTACCTTTGGCTGTGCCTGGCTTGGTGTTGGGTATTGCTTATATCTTGTTCTTTAATGCACCGCAAAATCCTGTGTCTTTCGTTTACGGTACGATGACGCTGTTGGTGATTTCAACCATTATTCATTATTACACTGTGCCACATTTGACCTTAACGCATGCGATTCAACAGATCCCGAATCAACTTGATCATGCTGCACAAAGTTTAGGATCTTCACATTGGACAATGTTTCGCAAAGTATATTTGCCTTTAACCTTTCCTGCGCTGTGTGATGTGTTGGTGTATTTATTTGTCAATGCCATGACTACTGTTTCAGCTGCGATTTTCCTTTATTCACCTGATACCAATTTGGCATCGGTGGCGGTGCTGAATATGGATGATGCAGGTGATACCGTGGCAGCTGTGGCGATGAGTATTTTGATTTTACTCACCTCATGTGCAGTCAAGTTGCTGCATTGGTTATTCACTCGGAAAATGATGGTGTCAACACAACGTTGGCGTGGGCAAACACATTCATAACAAATTGATCTTTCAGTCAATCTTTTAATTAACTAAACCATTTGAATTGAACGCTTTCTTTTAGGCGCTGGGGATTTTGCGTGCTAAAAAAAGTAGATAAGGTGGAAAAGACAATGAATACAGCACAATTTGACTTAATTATTGTCGGTGCAGGCATTTTAGGATTATCGGCTGCGATCCAAGCGGCAGAGCAAGGCTTAAAGGTACAAGTCTTTGAAAAATATGCACAACCTATAGGTGCGACTCGCCGTAACTTTGGCATGGTTGGGACTTCGACGCTAAGCCGTCCTGATGCGAAATGGCGTGAATATGCTTTGGCAACCCGTCAATTTTATCAACGGATTCAGGCACAAACTGATATTTCATTTCAACAGCGAAATGGCTTGTATCTTGCGAATACTGAACTTGAATGGCAAGTATTAAACGAGTTTGCTCAAGCTGCAGCTGATTATCAGATTCCTGTAAGTCTATTGTCTAAGCAGCAACTGTTTGATCAATATACTTATTTAAACCCAAAAACTGCGCTACGTGGCGGTATGGTATTTCATGAGGATTATTCAGTTGAGCCACATTTGGTGGGACTGCGTTTGTTGCAATATGCCGAAAAACTTGGTGTACAAATTCATTGCAATGCTTCTGTGGTACTGACGAAATTTGACCAAGGCATGGCGCATATTCGCTTGGCATCAGGTCAAACATTTACCGCAAATAAAGTCATGATTTGTCATGGTGAAGAGACACAATTGTTGTATCCCGAGCTCTTACAACAAAAAGGTTTATTGCGTTGTACTTTGCAAATGGCATTAACCAAACCGCTAAAAGTCAATCTCAAAGCTTCGATTTATTCAGGATTGTCGATCTCTCGTTACCCCGCTTTTGAGATTTGCCCAAGTCATCAAGATTTACGCAATGAATCGCAAATCGGTTTAGTTGAAAAATACGGTATTCATATCCTGATCAAACAAAATGAATTCGGACAAATTATTTTGGGCGATAGCCATGAATATTATCCAATTGAAGACCTACCACAATTTAATCAACGTGAAGAAATTAACCAATTCATTTTGCAATATTGCAAAGAAAATATTGGCTTAGAACTACCTGAAATTGAATCTCGTTGGAACGGTTATTACCTGACTCATCCTACGGAATTGGCTTGTGTGATGGAAGCTGAAACCAATATTTTCCTTGCCAGTGCGATTGCAGGCAAAGGCATGACCACAGGCGCAGGATTTATGAAAGAAATGTTAGAAAATTATATTTTGTAATCTGGTTTAAACCAGATTTATTTATACTGTATGAAATTGAACAAAGGTTAGGCGAAATGAACGCACAAATTGAACTTGCAAACACAATTGAACACGATGTTGAAAATAAATACTTACTGTTGACACCAGGACCATTGTCTACATCGAAAAGTGTGCGTCGTGTGATGCAACGTGATTGGTGTACTTGGGACAAAGAATATAACGCATTGGTTCAGGAGATCCGCAGTCGTTTGGTGGCGTTGGCAACTGCAAAACCTGAACAATATAGTGCTGTGTTGATGCAAGGCAGTGGGAGTTTCTCTGTAGAATCCGTGTTAGGTTCGGCGATTCCAAAGGATGGCAAAATTTTAATTATCAATAACGGGGCATATGGCGCACGCATGGTGCAAATGGCTCGGTGTTTGAAAATTCACGTGGTGGAATTACGTTACCCTGAAATGCAAATCCCTCAACTGGCTGATATCGAAAAAGCACTTGAAGATGACAATATCACTCATGTGTCATGTGTGCATTGCGAAACCACCACTGGTTTATTAAACCCAATTCAAGCGATTGGGCGCATTGTCAAAGCCAAAAACAAAGTGTGGATTGTCGATGCGATGAGTTCTTTTGGTGGCGTGCCAATGGACATTGCAGTGCTCGAAATTGATTTCTTGATTTCAAGTGCCAATAAATGCATCCAAGGCGTACCTGGCTTTGGTTTTATTTTGGCAAAACGTGAGCAATTACAAGCGTGCAAAGGTTTGGCTTGTTCAGTCAGTTTAGACCTTTATGACCAATGGAACACCATGGAACAGCATAATGGTAAATGGCGTTTTACTTCGCCAACTCATGTGGTGCATGCTTTTTATCAAGCACTTTTAGAATTAGAACAAGAAGGCGGAGTAACCGCACGTTATCAGCGTTATTTCAATAATCAACAACGTTTAGCCGCAGGTATGCAAGCGCTTGGTTTTGAAATGGTCTTAGATCAAGATGTACCACAATCTCCAATTATCACTACATTTTTATATCCAAATGAAGCCGATTTTAGCTTCCAAGCCTTGTATGAAAATTTGAAACAAGCAGGGTTTGTAATCTATCCCGGCAAAGTCACCGACTTAAATTGCTTCCGTATCGGCAATATCGGAGAGGTTTATTTAGATGATATTGAACGGCTTTTAACAGCGATTGAGCACTATCGTATTTGATTGGAGTTCACAGTTCCTTTTCTTGTGCCATTTATGGCTCAGGGCGGAGGTTAGGATGGGGAGATTATAAATCCTCTTCCTAGCTCTCCTTTTAAAAGGAGCGGGCGCTGCCATTAAAAATTAAATATTACGCAAAATTTAACTTACGCAAGACAGCTATTTTTAACTTTGAGAAATGAATAGGATAACCTTATGAACACTTCAAATTCAGCATTACAAGCCGTGGTTTTTGATTGGGCAGGTACAACAGTAGATTTTGGTTCACGCGCACCCATTTTGGCATTTATGGCTTTATTTGCAGATAATAAAGTTGAAATTTCAATTGAAGAAGCACGTGCACCAATGGGTTTGGAAAAACGCGATCACGTTGCGGCAGTTTTGAAAATGCCTCGTGTTGCAGATGCGTGGAAGCAGGCACATGGTGCTGAAGTGACTGTGGCGGATATTGACCGTTTATATCAGGACTTTATTCCATACCAATTGAAAAGCATCCCAAGCTGCTCAAAATTGATTCCGGGTGCATTAGACGCATTTGCTGATATTCGTGCCCGTGGTGCAAAAATTGGCAGTAATACTGGTTATGCTTCGATGATGATTGGTCAATTGGTGCAAGATGCAGCTGATCAAGGTTATGTGCCTGACTGTACTATTACAGCCAGTGATGTGAAACATGGCCGTCCATATCCTGAAATGTTGTGGAAAAACTTAATCGAACTTGATGTGTTAGATATTAAAACTGTGGTGAAAGTGGATGATACAGTGGTCGGCATCGAAGAAGGTTTAAACGCTGGTTGTTGGACTGTGGGCTTGGCCGTCAGTGGGAATGAAGTGGGGCTAAGCTTCGAAGAGTGGTCTGCACTTTCAGCGTCTGAACAACTAAGTTTAAAAGAAAAAGCATACGCAAAAATGAATGCTTCAGGTGCACATTATGTAATTGATAGTATTGCTGACTTACCTGCGGTATTGGATGCGATTGAACAGCGTTTAGCAAATAGTGAAAAGCCTTAACAGATGATGAATACCAGTCTTTATGACTGGTATTCTTTTAGAGCTGAAATATAAAATCTTTTTTGTTAACTCCCTCATACTACTTGAAAATGATGAATTCCTGAGAAATAGTTTAATCAGCCTGAGTGTATACTGGGTTGTTTGTAGTGAACAAAACTAAGATTCAAATCTATTTAATTAGAAGATGAGTGCGGGTTTCCAAAATTATTTTTATACAACCTATGTTGCCTAATAGCTTCCATTCAAAAATTTTGTCATGTAAGTTGCTCTCTTTTCATGAGTGACTAAGGACTATTTAAACTGTTGCATCAATCAAATTCGCAACCAGTCATTGACTGCAATTCGTCAAAGCTTAAATCATCTATTTTCTTCAGGAAATTTTTCTGACGTAAATGAGGTAATATTCGTTTTATGAGTCTCTTTAAATGTGTTTTTAATCTTAATGTTTTTATGTTTTATTAAATTTTAAATATTTCTATTTTATAAAAACCTTTCATTTTTAATGGGTTGCTTGTAATTTTTAAGCAGTTTTTCTCAGTATTGTATTTGTATTTTTGACAATTTTCTGAAATAAAAACATTGCTTTTTAAAATAATTATTTTACTAGGGGTGTTTTGATTTATTATTATGGTTACTTGACTGTAAGTAATGAAATTTATATTTTTATGGTAATATTTAGTTTTTCCATAAAAACTGTAAATTCCATTAAAATTGCTTCTAATTTTATTGTCTATAAGGAAATATATTAGGTTTAAAGTGCTTTCCATTTGAACCTCATTTAGAGTTTAATGATTTTACAAATTTTTATTATAATTTAGGTTTTTAATAGTTGGTTTTTAAAATTATAATAAATTTTTAATGAATATAGTCTGGAGTTTTGTTGAGTGATTAATTTGAAAGCCTTTTAAAAATATGCTTAAGGGTCTCTAAGAAATTTTCGATTTGTAGTGGCGTTAGTCCATCAAAAGATTGTGTTATAATAATATGGTTTAGTGTATTAATATTTTGAATAGCATAATCACCTTTTTTAGTTAATGTGACGCGTGTAAATCGGCCATCTATCTTACAGGTTGATGTTTCAACTAATCCTTCATTTTTTAAGCGATGAACAATTTTAGTCGTAGTTGATATTTTACAAATCATTATTTTAGATAAATCTGATACGCTTGCATTATTTTTTGATTTTAACGCCAGCAAAATTTGGCGACGTGAATTATCTAAACCATATATTTTCAATGCATAATCAATATTTTGAATGTATTGAGTATGAACTTGAGAAATCCAATGAAATGGCGAATTTTCTAAGTTAGGATCTCCTGCTAAAGGCAAAAATTTATTGTATGGTCTTTTCATATTTAAAACTCATTGAACTATTTGTTTCATAATTATTATTAATGAAGTGTTTGATAAATAATAATTAAGATGATTTTTATTATATGAATAATTTAAAATATTTAAAGGGTATGTGGTTTTTTTTAAATTTTTTTTTTAAAAAATATTTAAAAATCAATAAGTAGTGCTGGATGATTTTTAAATATGTTTTTTATTGTGTTTTAAAATGTTGATATTTAGATGTTTAATGAATAATGGAAGAAAATTTATTTATATTATTTTATCTATGGCGGGTTCTAAAGATTTTAAGTTGTTTATTTTTAAAATTTCATTGATCAAAGAAATTGTCATAACTCTCAAAGTAAAATTAAAAATTATGACTAATGTTATGTACTTTATTGTTGGTGTTTTAAACATTGATGAAAATTAAACGATTTTATTTCTTTTGATTTCAAATATTTATTTTTGTTTTTTGAGTAATTTTAAAAAATAAATTACTTAAAATTAGGCCGAGACTATTATGTCCAATAATTTTTTTGAGCTTATTTGTAGATGTATCTTTTTAATCGTCATAAGCAAATTCGAATATATTCTAGATTTAAAATTAGTAAGTGTTTTTTATTTTTTATGATAGTTGTCCATTCTTCAGAAGCTAGTTCAGAAGTCACAAATTTAAATAAAATCTTCGCGCCTAAACCTGATGAAACTTATAAAACTGTGCAATTTAAGCAGTTAAGTGATTTTAAATTCGGTCAAAATTCAGCTTATGAGTTATCAACAATTGTTCCAAACGAACCCACAAATCTAACTCATAACGCAGATATTTCTATGCGTTCACAAAACCCAATTGGTCTACTGGATGCTGTGAAAATGACAATTCAACGAGATCCTGAAATTAGCCAAGCTATATCTGTGCTTTCTTCTCAAAATGCCAATATAGATGTGGCTAAATCACAATATTATCCTCAATTATCAGGAGGTGTTGTGACCGGAGATTTAAGTTCTAGTGAGAGAGGACGTCAGTTATTAAATTTAAGTGCTACACAAATGTTTTATGATTTTGGAAAAGTGAAATCAAGTGTAGATACACAACGCGCTAAACTCAGTGTTCAACAAGCAAACGTACTGGTGAGTATTGATGATATTGCTTATCAAACCGCATCATCGATCATTAATATTGAGCGCTATAGAAGAATTACTCAGATTGGTGAACAGCAAATTATTGGGATTAAAAGAATTTTAGATATAGCGAATTTGCGTGCAAAAGCCGGAATTAGCAGTCAAGCCGATCCTATTCAAGCCGAATCCTATTTGCAATCAGCCGAATCTAATTTGATTGCTCAAAAGTCTCTATTAAGACAGTACCAACAACGTTTGACGACTTTAATTGGCTTTGATATTACAAATAAAAGCTGGAGCATTCCTGATGATCTCGTGAAGCTGTCTGATTTATATGCTGACCCTGAGTTTAATACGGTTCCTAAAATAATTGAAGCTCAAGCGGAGGTTGAAGTTGCTAAATATCAAAAAAAACAGACGGATCTTAGTCGGTATCCAACTTTTTCTGTAAAAGGTTCTCTAAATCAAGCATTGAATGGCGTGAATCCAAATAATAATAAAGATAATGGGCTATATAGTTCCGTAATGGTTGAGGCAACAAGTAATTTTTATCAAGGAGGGGCAATTTCAGCCCAGGTCAAATCAGCGGGTTATGCTGAGCAAGCTGCACGCTCAAGAGTACAGGCAGTCTATTTAGATATTTTAGATCAATTACGTACAACACGTGAAAACATTGAAAGTAAACAGAGTCAAATGCGGGTTTTGGGTGAAAGACAGTTAACGAGTATTAAAACAAGAGAACTTTATCAAGAGCAATATAAATTAGGCACACGCTCTGTATTGGATTTATTGAATGCAGAAATGGCTATTCACTCGGCTAACAATGAAATGGAAACAGCTCGCTATGATATTTATGCCAGCTTACTGCAATATGTGCAAGTTACTGGTCGTACACGTCAGGTATACAAAATTAATAATATTTCAATACAAGGGTTTGAGGTACAGCCATGAGTCAAATAACGAATTATCAACCATGGTTGCAATCAGTACTTATTATTGCAAAACATTATCGTATTGAACCATCAGAAGAGCGTATCCGACTACAACTTGATTGGAATAAAAATCAACATATAGATGATATTTTATTTCTAATTTGTCGTCAGATGGGAATGAGCTTTCGCAAAATTACTTTTTCTCAAGATTTTCTACATCCCTGGCGCTTACCAGTAATTGTTGAATTCAAAGATGGTCTGATTGGTGTTATAGATAAAATGGATACTGCAGGTAATGTAAATATTCAATTTAGTGAGGAGCAAGGTTTATCCCAAAGTTTTAGTATGGCGCAACTTCACCCACTTATTCATCATATTTATATAGTTAGGCCCCAAACATCAATACCAGACGCCCGTGTAGATGAATATATTAAGCCATATAAGCCAAGTTGGTTTTGGTCGATTGTTTTAAAAGATTGGAAGCGTTACATCGATGTTATGTTTGGTTCATTAATCGCAAACATCTTGGCATTAGCCACGATTATCTTTTCAATGCAAGTTTATGACCGTGTAGTCCCTTCACAATCTTACCCAACCTTGTGGGTACTTGCTGGTGGTGTTTTATTGGCTGCAATTTTTGAGTTTGTCCTGCGTGTTTCTCGAGTTTATCTTTCGGATGTTATTGGAAAAAGGGCTGATTTAAAAATATCAGATCGAGTTTTTGGACATGCGCTACGTATAAAAAATAATGAACGTTCGAAGTCAACAGGGACTTTTATTTCTCAAATACGAGAGTTAGAAGGTGTTCGTGAACTGGTTACGTCTACGACTATTAGTGCGATTGCGGATTTACCTTTTTTCTTTTTGTTCCTTGTCATTTTTTGGTTGATTGGTGGAGATCTATTTTGGGTGATGGTCTTGGTCGTTCCACTAATAATTGTACCTGGGATATTAATGCAAAAGACATTAGCAAAGTTGGCACAAGAAGGTATGCGTGAATCGTCTATTCGAAATGCTATTTTAATTGAGACAGTACAAGGAATTGAGGATATTAAGCTATTACGTGCTGAATCTCGATTCCAAAATCAGTGGAATCATATGAATGAGGTTTCATCTGATATCAGTATGCGACAGCGTAAAATTGTTGGGGTGCTCACGGCTTGGACACAGAAAATTCAAGGGCTTACCTATGCAATTGTGGTCTTAGTTGGCTGTTTTGCTGTAATAAAAGGTGATATGACGACAGGTGCTTTAGTTGCATGTTCAATCCTTTCTTCACGGATGCTTGCACCAATTTCACAAATCACTGGTGTTTTAGGTCGTTTACAGCAAGCGAAGGTTGCAAAGAGAAGTTTAGATGAATTAATGAAAAAGCCAGTTGATCAACCTGATGAAAAACATTTAATTCAAAAACCTATTATCTATGGCGAATATTCTCTAACAAATGTTGTTTTTCAATATAGTCCAGATGACCCTAAAACTGCTTTAACTATTTCTAATTTAAATATAAAAGCAGGTGAAAAAATTGCCATATTGGGGCGCAATGGAGCAGGTAAATCAACGCTATTGCAGCTACTTTCAGGAATGCAGTTTCCATTACAAGGTAAAATTAATTTAGATGGTTTGGATTTGGGGCTAATCGATCCCGCAGATGTTAGACGTGATATGGGATTGCTGAATCAGAATGCACATTTATTTTATGGCACGATTCGGGAAAACCTGAAGTTGGGGGCACCATTGGCAAGTGATGAAGACATCTTTAGTGTATTAAAGGTAACTGGGGCATTAAATTTTGTTGAAGAGAAAAAAGAAGGCTTAGATCATTTGATTTTGGAAGGCGGGATAGGTTTTTCTGGTGGTCAGAGGCAAGCTTTATTATTGGCTAGGCTTCTAATACGTGATCCTAATATATTGCTATTAGATGAACCTACTGCATCAATTGATGATGTTGCAGAGAAAATATTAATCGATCATTTAAGATTATGGTTAGGGCAAAAAACGTTGGTTGTAGCAACGCATCGTCGTGCAGTATTGGAATTGGTGGATCGGATAATTGTGGTCAGTGACGGTAAGATTGTAATGGATGGACCACGAGATCAAATTCTAAATCAATCTTCTACATCAGCTCCTGCACAAGTTCAGAAAGGAGCACGTTCATGAATAATCAAGTTCAATTACCTGAGCGTTCTACCAAAGTTTCTTATAAAGAACCACCATTACCAAGCGCTAGTTTAGTGATTTGGATTATTGGGATAGGTTTGTTGGTTTTATTCATTTGGGCATGGTTGTTTAATCTTGAAGAAGTTTCGACAGGCACTGGAAAAGTAATTCCTTCTTCAAAAGAACAAATAATTCAGTCACTTGAAGGTGGTATTTTAACAAAATTAGATGTTCAGGAGGGTGATATTGTCAAAAAGGGACAAGTATTGGCTCAGCTTGATCCTACACGTTTTGCTTCAAATGTTGGAGAGTCTCAATCATTGCTCATTGCTTCTCAAGCTACAGCTGCGAGATTGAGATCAGAAGTTAATGATACACCACTAGTTTTTCCTGAAGAAGTAAAAAAGGATTCCGAGTTAATAAAGGCTGAAACTGCGCTATATAATTCTAGGAGAGTAAATCTTGAAAGCTCAATTTCGGGCTTGAAACAGGCATTGCAACTTGTAAAACAAGAGTTAGCGATGACAGAGCCTTTAGTAATTAAAGGTGCCGCCAGTGAAGTAGAGGTTTTGCGTTTAAAGCGTGAAGCTAATGATTTACAAAATAAAATTAATGATGCTCGTAATCAATATTACGTTAAGTCACGTGAGGAACTTTCAAAAGCAAATGCTGATACTGAGCAACAACTTCAAGTTGTAAGAGGACGTACAGATACTTTAAATAGAACAACATTTAAAGCGCCTATGCGTGGAATTGTAAAGGAGATTGCTGTGACAACTCAAGGAGGAGTTATCCCTCAAAATGGTAAGCTAATGACCATAGTTCCTTTGGATGAGCGGTTATTAATAGAAGCTCGCATTTCTCCAAGAGATATTGCATTCATTCATCCTGGACAAGATGCTCTCGTTAAAATTACAGCCTATGACTATTCTATTTATGGTGGGCTAAAAGGAAAAGTAACAGTAATTTCTCCAGATACTATTCGTGATGAGGTAAAACAAGATCAGTTTTATTATCGTGTTTATATTAGAACTGACGCCGATAAACTATATAATAAGAATGGAGTTGTATTTAATATTACACCTGGTATGGTTGCTACTGTTGATATTCAAACAGGTGAAAAATCGATATTAGACTATTTGCTTAAACCGTTTAATAAAGCTAAAGAGGCTTTAAGGGAGAGGTAAATAAAAATAAGGTATTAAAATTATATCGTTTTAATATTTTAATACCTTATTTAAAATCCATGTTGTTAAATTGCTTATGTTTAAATCATAATTAAATGCATAAAAAAAATAAATAATTTTAAAATGTAGTTATAAAATATTGTTTTATATTAAATTTTTTTTAAAAATAAAATCATGTATAAAAAATGTGATGCAATTCATGTTTTTAATTATTGGTCATGTTGAAATGGCTAAATTTAGATTTAATATTAACAAATAGTAATGGGCTAATAAAGTCTTGTTTTTAATTTACTTTGTGATTAAAACCCTGGAGGGTTATTACATGTCTAATATAAAAGTAATTTCAAAAGAAACGCATAATACACTGATGGAGATAAATGAAAGTAAAGTTTCTTTATCTGAGGCGTCTGTGGTTGTATTAAAAATAAATAAAGAGGATGTTTTAAAAATAGAACAGAGTGGTAATAGTGCTATTATTACTCTTAAAAATGGTGAACATATTGTTATTGAGAATTTCTTTAATAATACAAATTACCAAACCGAAAATAGTTTGGTTTTTGAAGATGATCAACATAAGCTTTTATGGGTACAATTTAGTGATGCAAATGGTGCTTTATTAGATAATATTACATATGGATATATTGAAAATATAGAACCACTTCTTTATCACGACTCTGTTGCTGGGCCTTTGGCATGGTCTTTCATTCCTACAACAGCAGCAGGGATACTGTGGTGGGCTCATAATGATCATAAAAATAGCAAAGATACAACAGCACCAGCTAAACCAACAACACCAGAGGGTTTTGTTGACAACCAAGGTGATAACCAAGGGACATTCCCAGGTGGTACACAAACGGATGACACGACCCCAGGGATTGTGATTGGTCCAGTGACACCAGGTGACAAACCAACATTGATTGTAGATGGTGTAGAAGTTCCATCTACTTATGATCCAACTACAGGTACCTTAACGCCAGTTAATCCATTACCTGAAGGACCACATGAAATTACCTATACGATCACAGATCCAGCGGGTAACACCAGTGTTCCAAGTGATCCGATTCAAGTGGTTGTGGATACAACAGCACCAGCTAAACCAACAACACCAACAGACTTTGTAGACAACCAAGGTGATAACCAAGGAACGTTCCCAGGTGGTACACAAACGGATGACACGACCCCAGGGATTGTGATTGGTCCAGTGACACCAGGTGACAAACCAACATTGATTGTAGATGGTGTAGAAGTTCCATCTACTTATGATCCAACTACAGGTACCTTGACGCCAGTTAATCCATTACCTGAAGGACCACATGAAATTACCTATACGATCACAGATCCAGCGGGTAACACCAGTGTTCCAAGTGATCCGATTCAAGTGGTTGTGGATACAACAGCACCAGCTAAACCAACAACACCAACAGACTTTGTAGACAACCAAGGTGATAACCAAGGAACGTTCCCAGGTGGTACACAAACGGATGACACGACCCCAGGGATTGTGATTGGTCCAGTGACACCAGGCGACAAACCAACATTGATTGTAGATGGTGTAGAAGTTCCATCTACTTATGATCCAACTACAGGTACCTTGACGCCAGTTAATCCATTACCTGAAGGACCACATGAAATTACCTATACGATCACAGATCCAGCGGGTAACACCAGTGTTCCAAGTGATCCGATTCAAGTGGTTGTGGATACAACAGCACCAGCTAAACCAACAACACCAACAGACTTTGTAGACAACCAAGGTGATAACCAAGGAACGTTCCCAGGTGGTACACAAACGGATGACACGACCCCAGGGATTGTGATTGGTCCAGTGACACCAGGTGACAAACCAACATTGATTGTAGATGGTGTAGAAGTTCCATCTACTTATGATCCAACTACAGGTACCTTGACGCCAGTTAATCCATTACCTGAAGGACCACATGAAATTACCTATACGATCACAGATCCAGCGGGTAACACCAGTGTTCCAAGTGATCCGATTCAAGTGGTTGTGGATACAACAGCACCAGCTAAACCAACAACACCAACAGACTTTGTAGACAACCAAGGTGATAACCAAGGAACGTTCCCAGGTGGTACACAAACGGATGACACGACCCCAGGGATTGTGATTGGTCCAGTGACACCAGGTGACAAACCAACATTGATTGTAGATGGTGTAGAAGTTCCATCTACTTATGATCCAACTACAGGTACCTTGACGCCAGTTAATCCATTACCTGAAGGACCACATGAAATTACCTATACGATCACAGATCCAGCGGGTAACACCAGTGTTCCAAGTGATCCGATTCAAGTGGTTGTGGATACAACAGCACCAGCTAAACCAACAACACCAACAGACTTTGTAGACAACCAAGGTGATAACCAAGGAACGTTCCCAGGTGGTACACAAACGGATGACACGACCCCAGGGATTGTGATTGGTCCAGTGACACCAGGTGACAAACCAACATTGATTGTAGATGGTGTAGAAGTTCCATCTACTTATGATCCAACTACAGGTACCTTGACGCCAGTTAATCCATTACCTGAAGGACCACATGAAATTACCTATACGATCACAGATCCAGCGGGTAACACCAGTGTTCCAAGTGATCCGATTCAAGTGGTTGTGGATACAACAGCACCAGCTAAACCAACAACACCAACAGACTTTGTAGACAACCAAGGTGATAACCAAGGAACGTTCCCAGGTGGTACACAAACGGATGACACGACCCCAGGGATTGTGATTGGTCCAGTGACACCAGGCGACAAACCAACATTGATTGTAGATGGTGTAGAAGTTCCATCTACTTATGATCCAACTACAGGTACCTTAACGCCAGTTAATCCATTACCTGAAGGACCACATGAAATTACCTATACGATCACAGATCCAGCGGGTAACACCAGTGTTCCAAGTGATCCGATTCAAGTGGTTGTGGATACAACAGTGCCAACACAATCAGTCATCATCTCAACAGTGACTGATGATGTTGCACCAGGTTTAGGTAACGTTGCTAATGGTGGTTCAACCAATGACACTACACCATTACTTGGTGGAACAATCAGTGCTGGTTTGAACAGTGGTGAGCGAGTTGTTATTTTACGTGATGGAGCAGTTGTTGGAACTGCAACAGTTACAGGTACAACTTGGACATTTGCTGATGCTGGTTTGGTGGATGGTAGTACTTATATTTATACAGCACGAGTAGAAGATGCAGCGGGCAACCGTGGTGCGATTTCTACCAACTATAGTATTTCAGTGGATAGCAGTGCACCAACACAAACTGTAGTGATCAGTAACATCGTTGATGATGTTGCACCGCAAACAGGAAATGTTGCTAATGGTGGTACAACGAATGATGTAACACCAGAATTGCAAGGTACGATCAGTACTGTATTAGGTTCAGGCGAGGTTGTTGCGGTATATCGTGATGGCGTTAAAGTCGGCACAGCTACAGTAACCAATACAACTTGGACATTTGCAGATACAGGTTTAGCTGATGGCGTAAATTATGTTTACACAGCACGAGTAGAAGATGCAGCTGGGAACCAAGGTTCAGTATCAAATAACTATGCAGTTTCCGTAGATACCAGTGCGCCAACACAATCAGTCATCATCTCAACAGTGACTGATGATGTTGCACCAGGTTTAGGTAACGTTGCTAATGGTGGTTCAACCAATGACACTACACCATTACTTGGTGGAACAATCAGTGCTGGTTTGAACAGTGGTGAGCGAGTTGTTATTTTACGTGATGGAGCAGTTGTTGGAACTGCAACAGTTACAGGTACAACTTGGACATTTGCTGATGCTGGTTTAGTGGATGGTAGTACTTATATTTATACAGCACGAGTAGAAGATGCAGCGGGCAACCGTGGTGCGATTTCTACCAACTATAGTATTTCAGTGGATAGCAGTGCACCGACACAAACTGTAGTGATCAGTAACATCGTTGATGATGTTGCACCGCAAACAGGAAATGTTGCTAATGGTGGTACAACGAATGATGTAACACCAGAATTGCAAGGTACGATCAGTACTGTATTAGGTTCAGGCGAGGTTGTTGCGGTATATCGTGATGGCGTTAAAGTCGGCACAGCTACAGTAACCAATACAACTTGGACATTTGCAGATACAGGTTTAGCTGATGGCGTAAATTATGTTTACACAGCACGAGTAGAAGATGCAGCTGGGAACCAAGGTTCAGTATCAAATAACTATGCAGTTTCCGTAGATACCAGTGCACCAACACAATCAGTCATCATCTCAACAGTGACTGATGATGTTGCACCAGGTTTAGGTAACGTTGCTAATGGTGGTTCAACCAATGACACTACACCATTACTTGGTGGAACAATCAGTGCTGGTTTGAACAGTGGTGAGCGAGTTGTTATTTTACGTGATGGAGCAGTTGTTGGAACTGCAACAGTTACAGGTACAACTTGGACATTTGCTGATGCTGGTTTGGTGGATGGTAGTACTTATATTTATACAGCACGAGTAGAAGATGCAGCGGGCAACCGTGGTGCGATTTCTACCAACTATAGTATTTCAGTGGATAGCAGTGCACCGACACAAACTGTAGTGATCAGTAACATCGTTGATGATGTTGCACCGCAAACAGGAAATGTTGCTAATGGTGGTACAACGAATGATGTAACACCAGAATTGCAAGGTACGATCAGTACTGTATTAGGTTCAGGCGAGGTTGTTGCGGTATATCGTGATGGCGTTAAAGTCGGCACAGCTACAGTAACCAATACAACTTGGACATTTGCAGATACAGGTTTAGCTGATGGCGTAAATTATGTTTACACAGCACGAGTAGAAGATGCAGCTGGGAACCAAGGTTCAGTATCAAATAACTATGCAGTTTCCGTAGATACCAGTGCACCAACACAATCAGTCATCATCTCAACAGTGACTGATGATGTTGCACCAGGTTTAGGTAATGTTGCTAATGGTGGTTCAACCAATGACACTACACCATTACTTGGTGGAACAATCAGTGCTGGTTTGAACAGTGGTGAGCGAGTTGTTATTTTACGTGATGGAGCAGTTGTTGGAACTGCAACAGTTACAGGTACAACTTGGACATTTGCTGATGCTGGTTTGGTGGATGGTAGTACTTATATTTATACAGCACGAGTAGAAGATGCAGCGGGCAACCGTGGTGCGATTTCTACCAACTATAGTATTTCAGTGGATAGCAGTGCACCAACACAAACTGTAGTGATCAGTAACATCGTTGATGATGTTGCACCGCAAACAGGAAATGTTGCTAATGGTGGTACAACGAATGACACAACACCAGAATTGCAAGGTACGATCAGTACTGTATTAGGTTCAGGTGAGGTTGTTGCGGTATATCGTGATGGCGTTAAAGTCGGCACAGCTACAGTGACCAATACAACTTGGACATATACAGATAGTGGCTTGGCAAGTGAATCTACATATAGCTATACAGCACGTGTTGAAGATGCGGCAGGTAATACAGGAAATAGTTCAGCGGATTACAGTGTAACCATCCAAACAGGTGGCCCAACACAAACGACTATGATCACTGCGGTGCAAGATGACTTTGCTCCGCAAACTGGTGTTGTTGCCAATAATGGTGCAACAAATGATACGACTCCTTTAATTGAAGGTGTAATTAGCGCGGCATTAAATGTTGGTGAAAGCGTAGTTGTTGTTCGTGATGGTGTGGTGATTGGCACTGCAACAGTTACAGGTACAACATGGACCTTTAATGACAGTGGTCTGAGCAATGGGTTGGGTTATACCTATACAGCATACGTACAAAATGCCGCATCAATTTCAGGTGGTGTATCTAATTCTTATACGATTAATATTGACACCATAGTACCAACACAAACCACAACGATAACAACAGTTGTTGATAACGTTGCCCCAGGTTTAGGAAATGTTGCCAATGGTGCTTTCACCAATGATGACACGCCAGAAGTCCAAGGTACGATTAGTGCTACATTGGGTTCAGGTGAAGTTGTTGCGATATATCGAGATGGTGTGAAGGTTGGCACAGCAACGGTATCTGGTACAACTTGGACCTATGCTGATGCAGGTTTGGCGAGTGGTTCAACCTATACCTATACAGCGCGAGTAGAAGATGCGGCGGGTAACCAAGGTTCGTTATCGAACAACTATGCGATTTCTGTAGATACCAGTGGTTCAAGTCAATCTGTACAAATCTTGTCTGTAATAGATGACTTTGCTCCGCAAACGGGTGTTGTAGCCAATAATGGTGCAACAAATGATACGACACCGCAATTAACAGGTTCAATTTCAACAGCACTTACAGGCACAGAAACAGTTGTAGTATTGCGTGATGGTGTGGTGATTGGCACAGCAACAGTTACAGGTACAACATGGACCTTTAATGACAGTGGATTAAGTAACGGCAATACTTATGTATATACAGCACGTGTTGAAACAGCGGGTGGTAACCAAAGCCCAGCATCGTCAGCATATACAATTACTGTTGATACTGTAGCGCCAACACAAACCACAACGATAACAACAGTTGTTGATAACGTTGCCCCAGGTTTAGGAAATGTTGCCAATGGTGCTTTCACCAATGATGACACGCCAGAAGTCCAAGGTACGATTAGTGCTACATTGGGTTCAGGTGAAGTTGTTGCGATATATCGAGATGGTATTAAGGTTGGCACAGCAACGGTATCTGGTACAACTTGGACCTATGCTGACGCAGGTTTGGCAAGTGGTTCAACCTATACCTATACAGCGCGAGTAGAAGATGCGGCGGGTAACCAAGGTTCGTTATCGAACAACTATGCGATTTCTGTAGATACCAGTGGTTCAAGTCAATCTGTACAAATCTTGTCTGTAATAGATGACTTTGCTCCGCAAACGGGTGTTGTAGCCAATAATGGTGCAACAAATGATACGACACCGCAATTAACAGGTTCAATTTCAACAGCACTTACAGGTACAGAAACAGTTGTAGTATTACGTGATGGTGTGGTGATTGGCACTGCAACAGTTACAGGTACAACATGGACTTTTAATGACAGTGGATTAAGTAACGGCAATACTTATGTATATACAGCGCGTGTTGAAACAGCGGGTGGTAACCAAAGCCCAGCATCGTCAGCATATACAATTACTGTTGATACTGTAGCGCCAACACAAACCACAACGATAACAACAGTTGTTGATAACGTTGCCCCAGGTTTAGGAAATGTTGCCAATGGTGCTTTCACCAATGATGACACGCCAGAAGTCCAAGGTACGATTAGTGCTACATTGGGTTCAGGTGAAGTTGTTGCGATATATCGAGATGGTATTAAGGTTGGCACAGCAACGGTATCTGGTACAACTTGGACCTATGCTGACGCAGGTTTGGCAAGTGGTTCAACCTATACCTATACAGCGCGAGTAGAAGATGCGGCGGGTAACCAAGGTTCGTTATCGAACAACTATGCGATTTCTGTAGATACCAGTGGTTCAAGTCAATCTGTACAAATCTTGTCTGTAATAGATGACTTTGCTCCGCAAACGGGTGTTGTAGCCAATAATGGTGCAACAAATGATACGACACCGCAATTAACGGGTTCAATTTCAACAGCACTTACAGGTACAGAAACAGTTGTAGTATTACGTGATGGTGTGGTGATTGGCACAGCAACAGTTACAGGTACAACATGGACCTTTAATGACAGTGGATTAAGTAACGGCAATACTTATGTATATACAGCGCGTGTTGAAACAGCGGGTGGTAACCAAAGCCCAGCATCGTCAGCATATACAATTACTGTTGATACTGTAGCGCCAACACAAACCACAACGATAACAACAGTTGTTGATAACGTTGCCCCAGGTTTAGGAAATGTTGCCAATGGTGCTTTCACCAATGATGACACGCCAGAAGTCCAAGGTACGATTAGTGCTACATTGGGTTCAGGTGAAGTTGTTGCGATATATCGTGATGGTGTGAAGGTTGGCACAGCAACGGTATCTGGTACAACTTGGACCTATGCTGATGCAGGTTTGGCGAGTGGTTCAACCTATACCTATACAGCGCGAGTAGAAGATGCGGCGGGTAACCAAGGTTCGTTATCGAACAACTATGCGATTTCTGTAGATACCAGTGGTTCAAGTCAATCTGTACAAATCTTGTCTGTAATAGATGACTTTGCTCCGCAAACGGGTGTTGTAGCCAATAATGGTGCAACAAATGATACGACACCGCAATTAACAGGTTCAATTTCAACAGCACTTACAGGTACAGAAACAGTTGTAGTATTACGTGATGGTGTGGTGATTGGCACTGCAACAGTTACAGGTACAACATGGACTTTTAATGACAGTGGATTAAGTAACGGCAATACTTATGTATATACAGCGCGTGTTGAAACAGCGGGTGGTAACCAAAGCCCAGCATCGTCAGCATATACAATTACTGTTGACACCATAGTACCAACACAAACCACAACGATAACAACAGTTGTTGATAACGTTGCCCCAGGTTTAGGAAATGTTGCCAATGGTGCTTTCACCAATGATGACACGCCAGAAGTCCAAGGTACGATTAGTGCTACATTGGGTTCAGGTGAAGTTGTTGCGATATATCGTGATGGTGTGAAGGTTGGCACAGCAACGGTATCTGGTACAACTTGGACCTATGCTGATGCAGGTTTGGCGAGTGGTTCAACCTATACCTATACAGCGCGAGTAGAAGATGCGGCGGGTAACCAAGGTTCGTTATCGAACAACTATGCGATTTCTGTAGATACCAGTGGTTCAAGTCAATCTGTACAAATCTTGTCTGTAATAGATGACTTTGCTCCGCAAACGGGTGTTGTAGCCAATAATGGTGCAACAAATGATACGACACCGCAATTAACAGGTTCAATTTCAACAGCACTTACAGGTACAGAAACAGTTGTAGTATTGCGTGATGGTGTGGTGATTGGCACAGCAACAGTTACAGGTACAACATGGACCTTTAATGACAGTGGATTAAGTAACGGCAATACTTATGTATATACAGCACGTGTTGAAACAGCGGGTGGTAACCAAAGCCCAGCATCTTCAACATATACAATTACTGTTGATACTTTAGCGCCAACACAAACGACCGTAATTACTCAAGTAATCGATGATGTTGATCCACAAACAGGTATCGTTGCGAATAACGGAGCAACAAATGATGTAACGCCAAGTATTGAGGGTACGATTAGCACTGCATTGGGTTCAGGTGAAGTTGTTGTGGTATATCGTGATGGTGTGAAGGTTGGCACAGCAACGGTATCTGGTACAACTTGGACCTATGCTGATAATGGCTTAGTTGATGGTACGACTTATAGTTACATAGCACGAGTAGAAGATGCAGCAGGAAATGTGGGTGTATCGTCTGGGGCTTATACTATTACTTTAGATACAACTGCTCCTAGTGCATCAAACCTTGTAGATATCACAGCAATAAGTACAGATACTGGTACATCAAGCACAGATTTTATTACCAGTGACACTACTTTGACTGTCAGCGGTACATTAACCACAGCATTAAATGTTGGTGAAAAAGTACAAATTTCAAATGATGGTGGGGTAACTTGGATTGATGCAATTACAACAGGTACAACATGGAGTTTAGTTGATGCTGTTGTTCATAGTAGCAATTTTACTTATCAAGCACGTGTTATTGATGCAGCAGGTAATATTGGAAGTACAGATAGTCAAGCAATAGTGATTGATACCACTGCGCCAACATCTGTGATTGATATTACAGCAATTAGCACAGATACTGGCACATCAAGTACTGACTTTATTACGAGTGATACAACATTAACTGTCAGCGGTACGTTAACAACTGCTTTGAATGTTGGAGAAAAAGTACAAGTATCAAATGATGGCGGTATAACGTGGGTTGATGCAATCACGACAGGTACAACATGGAGTTTAGTTGATGCTGTTGCTCATAACAGTAACTTTACTTACCAAGCACGTGTCATTGATATTGCAGGTAATGTTGGAAGTACGGATAGTCAAGCAATTGTGATTGATACCACTGCACCAACATCTGTGATTGATATCACAGCAATAAGTACAGATACTGGTACATCAAGCACAGATTTTATTACCAGTGACACTACTTTGACTGTCAGCGGTACATTAACCACAGCATTAAATGTTGGTGAAAAAGTACAAATTTCAAATGATGGTGGGATAACTTGGATTGATGCAATTACAACAGGTACAACATGGAGTTTAGTTGATGCTGTTGTTCATAGTAGCAATTTTACTTATCAAGCACGTGTTATTGATGCAGCAGGTAATATTGGAAGTACAGATAGTCAAGCAATAGTGATTGATACCACTCCACCTACATCAGTGGTAGATATTACTGCAATTAGTACAGATACAGGTATATCAAGTACTGACTTTGAAACTAGTGATACTGATATGTGCTGAATTAGCAGGAGACTTTCACTTGGGATATGCTAGGCAGCTAACCGATAAAAGTTCTCTGCTATTTGATTTGGCGTTTTAAAATCCAAACTCTTTTGAATTCTTCGCTGATTATAAAATAACACAATGTATTTTGTAATATCTGCTTTAGCTTCATCTCTGGTTTTATAGTTGCAATGATGCACTAATTCATTCTTGAGTATGCCCCAGAAACTTTCAATCGGTGCATTATCGTAACAGTCCCCACGTTTGCTCATTGAACCTTGAAAATCACATTTTTCCAGTATCTTTCGATATTCATGGCTGCAATATTGGCTGCCTCTGTCCGAATGAATAATTAAGCCTTTCGTTGGTTTTTGATTACGAATCGCCATAGTCAGTGCATTGCAAACAAGTTGTGCGGTCATACGCTCATTTAAGCTATAGCCAACCACTTGTTTCGTGTACAGGTCTTTTACTGCTGCCAAGTATAACCAACCTTCAGCAGTCCAAATGTATGTAATATCGCTTGACCATGCAAGATTGGGCTTAGTCATTGAAAACTGTTGCTCTAGTAAATTTGCGTAGATCGCTCGATTATGATCACTCTTCGTAGTTCTTTTGAAACGCTTATGACGCTTACAATACAGCTGGTTGAGCTTTTTTATTTGACGTACAGCATACGTACTGATTTTGATACCTTGCGCTTGTAAATGCTTAGTTAATCGAATATAGCCATAGCTTTGTTTAGTTTCCTCATGAGCTATTTTGACCAAAATTGTCTGTTGATTTCGCTGAACCAATCTTTTATTCATGCCTCGTTTTAGCCAATCATAAAATCGTGACACTGAAACGTGAAGTAATCTAGCCATAAAGCTAATCGGGAATAAATATCTTTGCTGTTTCATATAGGCGTACCTTACTGACTTTCTTTCGCAAAGTACGCTGCTGCCTTTTTTAGAAATTCACGTTCCATTTCAGCTGTTTTGAGCTGTTGTTTGAGCTTTTTATTTTCTTCGAGTAAGGCATTTAGATCAGGTGAATATTGTTTAGTGCCTGCTAAGGTGCCAGTCTTTGCTTTATTATTCCAATTTGAAAGAGTTTGCATTGAAATGCCAAGTTGTCTGGCTGTTTCCGATACATTGCCTTGATTGGCTTCAATCAATTTTATTGCTTCAACTTTAAATTCTGCGGTGTAAGTCTTCTGTTTCTTGCTCATGGTAAACTCCTGATGAGTGTCTATAGTTTACCAAGTTAAAACCTCCTGTTTTCTCAGCACACATCATACGACTTTAACTGTCAGCGGTACGTTAACTAGCGTTTTGAGTGCTGGAGAAAAAGTACAAGTATCAAGTGATGGCGGTATTACGTGGGTTGATGCAATTACAACAGGTACAACATGGAGTTTAGTTGATGCTGTTGTCCATAGTAGCAATTTTACTTATCAAGCACGTGTCATTGATGCAGCAGGTAACGTTGGAAGTACAGATAGTCAGGCAATTGTGATTGATATAACTGCACCGACTCAGTTGGTAACAATCACAAACTATACCGATGATGTTGGTGGAATTACAGGTAACTTTAACAGTGGTTCAACAACAGATGATCGTACTCCTGTATTAAATGGTACCGTAAATTCTACATTGGGAGCTGGTGAGCAAATTGCTGTTTATCAGGTGAATGGTGGAAATACAAGTTTCCTAGGATATGCAAATACAGTTGGAACAGCATGGACTTATGAGGTCAGTTCTAATCTAAGTGATGGTCAATCATATACCTATTATGCACGAGTAGTAGACACTGCTGGAAATCTTGGTTCACAAAGTAATAACTTTTTGATTAATGTGGATTTAACAGTAAATATTAATACTCAAAACACCTTAGACACTACACCTATTATTAGTGGATCAACAGGTTTTAAAATCTTACCAGGTGAATACCTTGAAGTAACCGTAAATGGTAAGACTTACTCATCTCAAACAGGTGCTGTTGTTATTGATCCATTAAATAACACTTGGTATGTGCAAGTCCCTAATGCTGATGCCTTGAATATTGGCACTTATAATGTTTCAGCTGTATTGAAGAACTCAACTGGAGTAATTACTCAAGATGATACGACAAATGAACTGATCGTCGCTGCTACACCTGTGGTGACAGTTGGTGCAGGCGGAGGTGATCCTGACCAAAAAGCAACAGCTGTAACCATTGGTCAAGATGGTAGTTGGCGTATTCATACGAATCAAACAATGCTAGATGCAAATGGAACATCTTCTTCAACATTAGGAAGTTTTGCTAGCACTTCTTTAGTAAGTAATAATGGTGGGACAGGCTACAACACGCAAAATTATGTTCAAAATGCTACATTCATTGATTTCAATCGTGATGGTTTAATGGATCTATTTGCGGTTGATAATAGATATGATGATGGTCAACAAATGTTCTACTATAACGGAACTACTTATACAGCGTATCAAGTAGGTGCGTTTACTAATGCCCCTCAAACAGGGGGCTTCGCAGGGGATGCAAATACTGATGGTAGTGCCAACACATGGAGTTGGTATGGCGGTATCATGGCAATTGACAAAAATGGTGATGGTTTAGTCGATATGATTATTGGTGATCAAACACCAAATGATAGTGCTATTAGAGGTGGGTATGGTTCTCAAATTGTTTTAAATAATGATGGAACTGTTTTTGGAATGTCGAAGGATGGTAATTTTGCAACTGACTATTCTGCTAATAGTACTCATCAGCCTATTGGACCTGATCAATCCCAGTCAGATATGGAGCTTTCAGGAGTAGACATTAATAATGATGGCATTATTGATTTTGTAATGCATAGTCAAAACATTGTTGCTGATGGTTCTAGAATTAGTGCAACTGGCGCACTTAGCACTAACCAAGCACGTCTAGTAATTGCCAAAGGAACCAATACTGATGCTTGGAACGTCGATCAGATTGTTGAAAATGTATTTCAACGTGGTACAGATGATGATCCAGGTATTGGTAATGGTGTTGCCATGACATGGGCCGATTTCAACGGTGATGGTTTCATGGATCTATTCTTAGGTCGTGGTAGTGAAAGTGATACTGCTGCTTCAGGTAGTGCTAATAATGCAGGTGAATATGCAAGTCGTATTTATTTCAATGATGGTACCGGTAAGCTGATATTTAGTGATCCAAATAATGATGGAATTGGTAATCCTACTGCTGCAGGTAAATATGTCTTTACTGATAATCTCGCTGGTGGTGCCTCTATAGCATTAGATTGGAATCACGATGGTAAAATGGATATCATTGAATTACCTGGTATGGGTAATAATGGCGGTGTAACAAATGCAGCTAATACTGGACCAATTAACTTGTATACCAATACCAGTTCTGGTGGGGTTGTGAGTTTTACGACCAATAATTTATTAACACAAATTGGTAAAACGACGATTGGGACCAGTAGTACAACTGGAACAAATAGTGGACCAGTTACTGGCGCAATTGCTATTGATATTGACTGGGATGGTGACCGTGATTTGTTGGCCTTTACTGTAAATGGGCAAACAACTTATATAGAGAATAAAAACAATGTCGCTTATGGAACAAGTATTCATTTAAGAATACTTGATGAAGAAGGGATTAATTCTCTATATGGCAATACTGTCCAATTGATCGATGAGTCCACAGGTTTAGTCGTTTCTACGCAAATCATCAATGCTCAATCAGGTAACCAAACGAATGACAGTACAGCAATTGTTGACTTCTATAATTTAGATGCATCAAAATCATATAGTGCAGTGATTTTACGTCAGAAAAATAATGCTGCGGCTGATGTAGGCGGTGTAGCTACAGTTGGTACTAATACTGTTGAAATTGTAAATGCGGCTTGGGCTGGATTAAAAGCAACAGAATCAAATAATGCCTATGTATTGACTACTGAAGCTAGTAATAATGTAGCAAATGCCAATAAGGCTAACGGGATTGTTGGTACAGGTTATAACGATACATTCTTTGCGACATTAGGAAATGATATCTATAACGGTGCTGGCGGCACAACAACTATTTCAGGTGTTAAATCGTGGAGTAATACAGGCGGTTTAGATATTGTTGATTATAAACTTGCAGGCAGTACAGCAATTGTTGTGGATTTATCGAATACATTGGCTCAGAACACTGGATTTGGTACTGCAACTTTTAAAAATATTGAAGGAATTGCAGGTGGGTCTGGTAATGATGTACTGACTGGTAATGCGCTCAACAATTATTTCAATGGTCGTGGTGGCAATGATATCTTTAATTTAGGGAGTGGTGGACAAGATACCTTAATGTACAAGTTACTCAATAGTGCTGATGCAACTGGTGGTAATGGTTCAGATATTGTGAATGGCTTTAAAGTGGGTACTGTTGAGGCTACACCTAACGCTGATATTATTGACATTAAGGACTTATTGGTTGGCTATACTGCTGATACAGATGGAGCTGCTCATTATATTAATGGTATAGCAACAATAGATGCAGGAGATACTATTGCAAATTATCTTAGTGTAACTCAAGTTGGCAATAATACTGTAGTGAGTATAGACCGTGATGGTTTGGTTGGTGGTACAAATTACACGCCATTAGTAACTCTAAATAATGTTCATACTGATTTGGAAACGTTACTTGCAAATCACCAAATAATAATTGGTTAAAAGTATTTTATTCAAAAAAATGACGCCTAGGCGTCATTTTTTTTATTCATAATGGAGTGGTTTTAATAACCATATTTCACGTTAATACAGATTTTATCTGGTTTATATTTTTATAATGTGTTGTTGAAAATTATAATTATTAATAAATGGTTCATGTTTTAATATGTAATACAGATATGGTTATTTTTATTAAGATAAAGCTCTTTTTTACACATTGACGTGATATTTGTTTAATTCTTGATAAAATATAGGATTTGAATTTTATAGTGCTATTTGTATTGATTTTATTTTTATTTATTCTTGTGTTTTTTTTGATTGAAAAGTAAGAGGTTTGATAGTGCTTCATAAATTGTAGATTCATGGAATTTAATTTTCATAAAATTTTATTTTAGTAAAGTTTAATATGAATAAAGAGTGATTTTTAAGTGAAATATATTTTTTAATGCTTTAGATACAAAAAATATTTTCTTTAATTTTTTTTATAAATATATGTTTTTTAAAATTAATTTATCTTATTTTTTTTATGATTAAAAACAAGCATATGTTTAATAATGTGTTTAATATAATGATTAATATTAATTTTTTTTATACATATTTATAGAATATAAAAACTATGTAAAATGAGAAGTAGTTAACTTTTATGACAGGGGTGTCCTTATGAGAATATATGCTTATTTACGTGTTGAGCCAGGCTTTAAAGAAGATTTAAACGAATATTATAGTTTTTTTAATAAGTATGGTTATCATATTCAAAAAAATCGCTTAATATGGGAGGAAGTTGCTGTAGATACACCAATTTTTTATAGAGATAAAATTGTAAATTTAGTTAATTATAGCTTGGAGGAAGATAACATATTAATAATAAAAGGACTTGATAGTTTGGGGGCGAATTTTGTAGAGATATCTGAATTTATAAATATAATTGAATCTAGGAAAATTATATTAATATGCTTGGATTACTCTAGAAATGAAATAAAGGGAGATATTAAAAGAATTTTTTTTCATTTTATAAAAATGGGAGCAAATTTTGAAATGAATTTTAAAAGAAATAAAAAAAGCAATCTGAAAAGTGATGCAGTAAAAAGAGTAGGGCGACCTGAAATTCTAAATAATGATCAAAAGAGAGAAGTAGTTGAAAAATTTAAAAAGGGTTTTAGTGTATATTCTTTAGCAAAGGAATATTCTGTTACAAGGACTGTAATTCAACGATTATTAAATAAAGAAACAGAAAAATTTTCCAACTTTAATACTAAATAGAATTATATCTTAAAGTTTAAGACTATATAGTTGGAGACTATTCTTTTATATTGTTTATTGTTAGTTTTTAAGTATTTTATTTTTATGGATTTTTTAAAACATGTGTTTTATTAAATTCACATGTTTTTTTAAGTTTTAATTTGGTGCCGTTATGGAAAAATGGAAATGCAATTATTGTAATGGATATATCTCAGTGAATGTTGATATGATTGAAGTTTTTGATAAGGTTGATTTTAAATTTTTTGAGGATATAGGCGGATTCTATCTTAAATATATTCCAGGTCATGTATTATTTAAAGATAATGATATGGTGTATATTTCTTGTGATTTTGGGCTATATCGCGTCCATAAAAATAATATATATCCAAAAAATGCACCTGTTAAATTTATTTATAATATGTTTTGGACTTGTTTGTGTGGTGCTCGATGAATTGAATAGTTTTTAATGTTAAGATGTGGTTATAAAATCTTCGATTTTTATAATTTTATTCTATAGAGTTATCTTTAATAGTTGATTTTATCATTATATTAATTACTTTAATCTAATATTGACTCGAATTAGGTTTTGTAGCCGGATATCACTTGAAAACTCTTTCTCTTGGCAAAATGAACTGATGAGTTACTTTTCGTTCATTTCATATCCAAAACAACAAAATCATCAACGCCCCATAATATGATTCAGGAATATTTTAAATATTATCAATGGGCTTCTTTAACTTTAAAACAACTACAAAACCTCTTTCTTTTGAGTGAAGAGGCTAGCGAACTAATTAGATAAGTAAGCGACTTACAAAATTTACACAGTTAAGTGAATAAACGTGATAGATCATGAAAGTCTTTCAGCTATTGAACAAGCTAAAAACTGGAAAAATAATTTAATGTGCTTTTAGAAAGGCCGAAAAGAAGAAATTCAACAACTGCCAAAACTACAAGATATAAGGACGCTGCGTGATTTAACCAAACAAATGCAGTCACTTCATTTATGCAATCAACCAGAATAAATGTGCTTGTAGAACTTTGAATATATCCATGACCAAGGAGGGTAAATAGGATTGAGTAAATAAGGCTTTTAGATGACAGCTTTATTTATGAGGAGCACTATGCAAAAAACAAAAAATGCATGGTTATAGAGGATTTATAACGTGAATGATGCTGATTTCTAAAGAAAAGAAATCAAGATAGCAGGGAAATATATGAAACAGACTTTACTCACCGCTAGTATTGTGGCTTTGGCCACATTGGCTATGCCAGTTTTTGCTTCTGGTTTACAGAGCGTTAGCAGTAACTATGTGGCTTCTGATTATGCAAAAACTAAATACCCAGTTGTATTTAATCATGGGATGTTTGGTTTTACTCGACTCGGTCCTACAGCTTTTGGGATGGATTATTTTTATCAGGTTCTTCCCGATTTGGCACGTAATGGTGCGACGGTTTATGCAACCCAAGTTTCTCCACTAGAATCCACCGAAGTTCGTGGCGAGCAGTTGCTACAACAAGTAGATGAAGTTTTGGCTCTCTCCGGAAAGTCAAAAGTTAATTTGATCGGTCATAGTCATGGTGGACCAACCATTCGTTATATTGAAGCGATTGCACCTGAAAAAGTTGCCTCACTCACTGCTGTTGCTGGAACGTTTAAAGGGTCCAAAGTGGGAGATGACATGTTGGATAATCCTAGTGAGAAATTTTTATTTACCGTTCTAGGACAGTATATTGTTGCGCCAGTGGAACTACTCCTACAAGGTAATCCTGATTTGCCAATTAGTCTGGATCGCTCATTGAAATCATTAAGTGAAAAGGGTTCTGCTGAATTCAATGCGCGTTTCCCAACTGCAGCAATTCCATCTGATTGTGGCAATGGTCAGAAGATTACCAGTAATGGGGTTTATCATTATTCGTGGACAGGTAAAGCTCAAGCAACCAATCTACTTGATGTCATTGATGTCGCTATTTCCACCATGGCACCGAGATCTTATAAAAATAATGACAATGATGGTTTGGTTAACCGTTGCAATGCACATTTCGGACAGGTGATTCGAGATGACTATAATCAAACTCACCTAGATGAAATCAATCAGATTTTAGGGTTAAAAGCATGGTTTGGACCAGATCCTGTGTCACTTTATCGTCAACAGGTCAATCGTCTAAAACTTGAAGGGTTATAAGGCAATATTATAAGCAATAGACTCTAATATTTTCAAAATTAATATTAAGCGCATCATAAGGGAGTCTGAATATTCAGGCTTCTTTTGTTTAGAACACAATGATTGGCTTTAGGTTTAATCTTTTCTAAAAATTTAGATTTTTTTTATCTATGAATAAAAAGCTGATAAAGATTTATTAGAGATCTTTGTAAAAGGGGAAGATGACATCCATGTCGATCATTACACTTGTCTTTAAGACCAGTTTTATGCTGATATCCTTATACAGGTCATAACGAGATCATGTAGGTATCGACTTTATAAAAAATCCACCTTTCCTGTTTTTACATCATAAATACCACCTGCAATGCCAATTTCACCTTCTTCGACCATTTTTTTCAGTACTGGGCTATTTCTTAAGATATAGGCAATATTATTTTGCACATTTGCGATGGTTACTGCCTGAATGAAATTACTGGTGAGTTGGTAATCAGTCATTTCTTTATGTACGTTTTCTGCCGCCTGCATAATCGGTTTAAGAAAATATTGTACATGTGGGGTTTCGCTGAGTTGAGTGATATCCTTTTTTTGTTCATACATCTGACAAGCTGCTGTCACTGCACCACAGTCTGTATGGCCCAATACTAAAATTAATTTGGAACCCTTACTCTTACAGGCGAACTCTAGAGAGCCCAATACTTTTTCTCCCGCAATATTTCCAGCAATGCGTAGACTAAATAAGTCACCAATACCGACATCAAAAATCCGTTCTGTTGGCGCACGTGAATCCATACAGCCTAGAACTGCTGCAAATGGATGCTGTCCAGATTGTGCAGTGACCTGAATTTGACGAGCAATATTATGATAAATCCGTTCATGATTAACGAATCGTTGATTGCCTTCTTTGAGTAGCTGAAACACTTGTGCAGGCGTAAGTTGTCGTTGAATTTCCTGAGTACTGACATCAATATCCAGTTCTTCTTCTTTAATTTCAGGATAATGTATTTTAAAGCCAATTAGTTTTACATCGATGCCATTTTCTGCAGCTGTTTCATCCCTAAAATCTTTAATCACTTGATATACATCAGGATCAATATAATAGGTATTTGATGCATCAATCACTACAGTATCACCACTGACGATTTTCTCTAAGGCAGAAACCAACGCTGAACGATTTAAAAAACTAATATTGGGTGCCAGTTCAATACGGGTAATATTTCCATGCAAATGTGCTTCGTGAATGATACGAACACCACGGAATAAATTATTTTTTAATACAATGATAAAACTAATCAACAGCCCTAACAAAATACCGATAAGTAGATCCGTCGCGATAATTGCAATAACCGTTACAATGAAGGGTAGAAATTGCTTCCATCCTTGAGCATAGATCCGTTTAAAAAGTGAAGAGCTGGCTAATTTCACGCCAGTTAAAATTAAAATGGCGGCAAGGGAAGATAATGGAACAACATTGATTAAGGGTGTCAGAAATAAAACGGCAATAATCAATAAAATACCGTGAAAAATTGCAGAGAATTTAGTCTTTGCACCACTTGCTGCATTGACTGAACTTCGAACAATCACTGAGGTAATTGGCATACCTCCAATTAAACCAGACATGGTATTTCCGATACCTTGGGCCACTAACTCTTTGTTTGGCGGAGAGGCACGCTTTTGCGGATCCATTTTGTCCGCAGCTTCTAGATTTAATAGTGTTTCAAGCGAGGCGACGATCGCCAGTGTAATGGCACCTGTATAAATAATAGGATTATTCCATTGAGTGAAATCAGGGAAACTGATAATTGATTCAACACCTGAAAAGATATTGGGAAGATTAACCAGATGTTCAGTGCTGACCGCGAGGCTGGAATTGGTACTGATAAAAAAATAGTTTAAGAGCCCCGCAAAAATAACCGCAATAAGTGCAGAGGGTACAACCATTTTTTTTAAAGGTGTTTTATCCCACAATAAAATAATGAATACACTTGAGATACCAATGATTGCTGCACCATAATCAAGATGCTGTAATAGGCCAGTCCCTTCGGTCCAACGTTGTTGAAGAATTTCGGTTTTAATCCCAAAGAGCAGAGGAAGCTGATTGATAATCAAGATTAACCCGATGGCAACAAGAAGCCCCATAATCACATTGGTTGGGATAAAATTTGAATAGGTTCCCAACCGAAATAACCCGAAAAATAATTGGATGAGGCCGGCTAAAACTAAACAAAATAAAAAAGCTTGGTAGTTGCCTTCAAGCTTATCTAGCTGTGTTAAAACAATAGCGGTAAGCCCAGCAGCGGGGCCTGACACACTGATATGAGAACCACTCAAATAACCGATAACGATTCCACCAATGACACCCGCAATAATTCCGGAAATCAAGGGTGCGCCTGAGGCACTGGCTATACCTAAACAGAGCGGTAGAGCAACTAAAAAAACAACTAAACCTGAGAGCAAATCATTTGTATAAAACTTTCTTCTGGGAACCAATTCCTGTTGCATAAATATTCTCGGCAAATTTATAAGTTTGATATGCATCTGGATACAGCCTGTTTCATGCTGTACACCAAACTTGCCTAAGTTAGATGAGAATGTGTCGGTAAACTTTAATAAAGACCAAATGACAACAGATTATGAAAGAAACTCTATATCAGCTTTACAAATGATAAATTTTTCTGAATATTAAAGAAATTCTTAAATATTTATTCGAACAATTTGGTTAAATTATAAGTATTTTAATACGTTAATTTTAATTTGATTTTTAGATTTTTGGTTAAAAAGTGCTGATGAAATCTGTATAACTTATGGCTTGAGCAATAAGGAATGGTGATGTATTTGTTTTTTAATAGGTAAGTTTTACTTGTGAGTCGTAACATCTTTTTCCAAAAAATAATTCAGATGTAAAAATTTTATTGTTTTTATATCGGGTTTTGTAGTGTTTATGAAATATTTTAAAAAATATGATTTTTCATGTGATTTTAATTGTTTATTTAAATGAATAAAAATAGGTATTGTAGCGCTTTGACTACACAATGGTCTGTTTTGTATTGCTTTATCTGTTTACTTTTTAATAATAGATTATGTGAAAAAACATGTTATATTTCATTTTAATGGTAGATGGTTATTCAAATTATACTGTCTCATTTGGGCAACTCGCTTAGCAGGATGCAGGAGCAGATACGACTTCAAAAAACTTCTTTTTATCTTAACGACTGTTTTAAATATTATTTGCAATATTGATTTTGAACACTTTTGGCTTTTTGGTAATGTCAAAAATTATAATTTGATGGATTACTAGATGGATAATTATTTAAGGGACTAAATTGAAGACGACATTCGTTTTTTTTAAAGCTAATCAAGCATATTAACAAGTCAGATATTTATAAATTATAAGTATTTTTAATAGCTTAGTGTTTATTGATGTGATTCTGAAATTGTGTATAAAAACAATGCGGATACTTGATCAATAAATATTTGTAATGGGGTTATTTATGGTCCTTTTATCCTATTTAAAAAACCAAAACAAACATTTCAACGCCGTAAAAAACCAATAAATAACGATTGCAGCTAAAGCAAACATTATTATCTGTATCGCATTTTGCCTATTTTGGACAATATATTTTAGCTTTGCTGAGATGTGGTTCATTGTTTGTATTGATATTTTTTTTACAGCAATGTCTATCTTCAGCTTATTTTTGATTTATATACAGCGGATTTCAGCGGGCATATTGGTTTCACAAATTGTCCTCTTTGTTTTTCCTGTGGTTTTTTGCTTAATATTTGATGTCGCTACAATAGACCACCCCAGAGTTGCGCATTTATTTCTTCCAGCAGGGGCTATATTGGGATATTTGAATTATCGAAGAGATCCCAATGCGTTACAACTGATTTTAATTATCTTATCCATTGCCGCTTTTATCTTTTTTAGCGGGAGTGCGTTTACTTTAGATGGAGCAATACCTTTAGCTGAAAGCATTCGAGCTTATGGTGGTTGGATTGCAATATCTGTTGCCACCTTAATGATTTGTATCTCAATTTTTGTGATGCAATTGGAACTGCAGATAGAAAATAAGCTGGTGCAGGATCTCCGCTTGGCACTTTCAAAACAACAGTTTGAGCTTTTTTATCAACCTCAAGTAAATTCTTCTGAAAAAATTATAGGCGCTGAAATTTTGCTACGTTGGCGTCACCCGACACTTGGTTATATCCCTGCAAAAGATTTTATTCCTGTAGCGGAAACTTTGGAGTTAATGCCTAAAATTGGAGATTGGATACTGATTCAGGCAAGCAAGGTATTACAAGACTGGCGTGAAAATGAATCTACAAAAGATCTTACACTTTCAGTCAATATAAGTGCTGATCATTTTATGCAAGAGAATTTTGAGCAAATCGTGACCTCTATGGTGCAGAGAAATGCAGTGCTTCCATCCCAACTCATATTAGAAATAACTGAAAGGGTTGCGTTAAATAATATTGAAAGTGTTATAGAAAAAATGGGCTTTCTGGATAAAAATGGCATTCAGCTTGCTTTAGATGATTTTGGTACAGGTTATTCATCATTAAGCTATTTGCAGAAAATGCCGATTAGTCAACTCAAAATTGATCAGAGTTTTGTGCAAGCGGCTTTAGATGATGAGCGGTGTAATAAATTGGTCTATGGGATTGTTAAAATTGGCCTTGATTTAAACCTGCGTGTGTTAGCAGAGGGGATTGAGACCGTTGAGCAATTTAATCGCTTTCAAGAAAATGGCTGTACTGAATTTCAAGGCTACCTATGGGGATGTCCTATGCCTTTAACGGATTTTATGAACAAAATAGCTAAGGAAAATCATTAAAGTTTGGGATAAAAAATCCACTCAAGATAAACCATAAAAAATATTCAAATCAATAAAACAACTCAAAAACAGTGTTTTACTAAACTAGCTTACAATTTTAACCACAAGCGTGTCGTAAAATGCTAAGTCAGTGTCGTCTTATGTAAAGTGAGCTGCATCTGCTGTGTTGTAGTTTTAATCATGATTTTTAAATATTGATAAAATACGGCATGGATAGGGAAATGGCATTGAATAAAGCAATACGGTTTTATGAAACAGGAACACCAGATGTTTTGCAATATGAAGACATCGATGTTGGTGAACCAGTGGCAGGGCAAGTGCGTCTGCGTCATGTGGCAGTTGGATTAAATTATGCTGACACTTATTTTCGCGATGGCACATATAAAATTCCACTGCCAAACGGTATGGGCGTAGAAGCGTCTGGTGTAGTCGAAGCCGTGGGTGAGGGTGTGGATCACATTCAAGTGGGTGATCGAGTCACTTATACCGGTTTTTTAAATACTTTAGGTGCTTATAGCACTGCACGTTTAATCTCAGCTGATGTATTAATCAAACTACCTGAAGAAATTTCTTGTGAAACAGCCGCAGCAATGACCATGCGGGGATTAACCTCGGCTTATTTAATGCGTCGTATTAATGACTTTAAAAAAGGGGACAGCATTTTATTACATGCCGCCGCTGGTGGTGTGGGCTTGATTGTTTCTCAATGGGCAAAGTTACTCGGTTTAACTGTGATTGGTACAACCTCTTCAGAAGAAAAAGCGCAAATTGCCCGTGCACATGGCTGTGACCACGTCATTAATTATAGCTATGAAAATGTTGCCGAACGAGTACGAGAATTAACCGATGGGGTCGGTGTGAATGTGGTCTTTGATAGTGTTGGTAAAGATACGTTTATGGCATCGCTTGATTCGTTAAAACGCCGTGGCTTATTGGTTTGTGTGGGGACTGCTTCAGGTGCCATTCCAGAATTTAATCCCGTCTTGTTGGCGATGAAAGGTTCTCTTTATATGACCCGTCCAGCACTGGCAGATTTCATTGCTGATCCTATAGAAAAACAAGAACTTGCCAATGAGTTATTTGATCATGTCCGACATGGGCGCATCAAAATTGAAATCAATCAACGCTATGAACTAAAGGATGCAGTTCAAGCTCACCGTGATCTAGAAGCACGTAAAACCACAGGATCATCAATTTTTGTCATTTGAAGGGATATCTTATGCAAGTTGAACAATTAAGTTGCAATATCGGTGCAGAATTGTTGGGGGTCAATCTGGCAGATGCCATTGACGATGATGGGCTATTTACTGAAATTCGTCAGAATTTGTTAAAGCATCGGGTTTTATTTTTAAGAGATCAAAACCTAAGCCGAGCTGAACATGTAGCATTTGCTGAGCGCTTTGGACAACTAGAAAGCCATCCTGCCGTTGGAAGTCATCCAGAGCATCCTGGGCTGGTACAAATTTATAAAAGCCCAGAGAGCCCAATTGATCGTTATGAAAATGCTTGGCACAGCGATGCAAGCTGGCGCAAAGTTCCGCCAATGGGTTGTGTACTACGTTGTATTGAATGTCCGACAGTGGGTGGAGATACCATGTGGACCAATATGGTGATGGCCTATGAAAATCTACCAGTAGAAATCAAAACAAAAATTGCAAATTTACGCGCCTATCACAGTATTGAAGCCAGTTTTGGCGCAATGATGCCGATTGAAAAACGATTGGCATTAAAAGAACAGTTCCCCGATGCAGAACATCCTGTGGTACGTACGCATCCTGAAACGGGTGAGAAGATTCTTTATGTCAACGCCTTTACCACTCATTTTAGTAATTACCATACCAAAGAACACGTCCGTTTTGGACAAGATGCCAACCCCGGTGCAACCGACTTACTGCGTTATTTAATTACCCAAGCCTATATTCCTGAGTACCAAGTTCGTTGGAGTTGGAAGCCGAATAGTATCGCAATTTGGGACAACCGCAGTACACAACATTATGCCGTAATGGACTATCCACCATGTCATCGAAAAATGGAACGGGCAGGCATTATTGGTGATGCAACTTACTAAGCGTAGCAGTTAACGATTTTATCCAAACCCTAATTTTAAAATACATATGGAGATGTTTATGCAATTCTTTGATGACTCATTGCACCCTGAAAACATGGACAAAGTGGTGATTACGGTAGCGCCTTATGGGCCTGAATGGATGCCTGAGGATTTTCCTGAAGATATTCCGGTGACCATGCAAGAACAAATTCAAAAAGCGGTAGAGTGCTATGAAGCAGGTGCTTCAGTCCTCCATTTGCATGTTCGAGAACTAGATGGGAAAGGTTCGAAACGTCTGTCTAAGTTTAATGAACTCATTGCCGGTGTGCGTGAAGCGGTGCCTGATATGATTATTCAAGTGGGTGGATCAATTTCTTTTGCCCCAGAAAGTGAAGGTGAAGCTGCAATTTGGTTAAGCGATGATACGCGTCATATGTTGGCCGAATTAATGCCAAAACCAGACCAAGTAACCGTGGCGATCAATACCACTCAAATGAATATTATGGAGTTGCTCTATCCTGAATATTTAGAGGGCACTTCTTTGGCACATCCAGCAATTCAGGCAGCTTATGCAGAAATGACAGTACCCGCAGGTCCGGCGTGGGTTGCAGAGCATTTAAAGCGTTTAACTCAAAATGGCATTCAACCGCATTTCCAGTTAACTGGGATGCATGGTTTAGAAACGCTGGAACGTATGGTGCGTAAAGGGCTGTATAAAGGTCCGTTGAATCTAACATGGATTGGAATTGGTGGGGGTTTTGATGGGCCAAATCCTTTTAACTTCTTTAACTTTATTCATCGCGTACCTGATGGTTGTACTTTAACTTCAGAGTCTTTACTTAAAAATGTTTTGCCGTTTAACACCATGTCAATGGCGATGGGCTTACATGCACGTGTCGGAAATGAAGACACCATTATCGATCATCAAGGTCAGCGTTTTTCTTCAGTACAGCAAATTCAACAGACCGTGCGTATTGCCCATGAATTAGGTCGTGAAGTCGCATCAGGTAAAGAAGCACGTGAAATTTATCGTATTGGTGTGCAATACGACACGATTGAAGAAACCTTGTTGGAAAATGGTATGGCGCCCAATCGTAAAGTAGGTCAAAAGGGTGTTCCACAGCGTAAATAATGATTTGAGCCAAAAGGATTTTTGATTCAAACGGTGAGAAAAAGATGATTACGTTGCTGTGAAGTCGGGTAGTCATCAAAAAACTGAATGAGAAATTATAAAAACACAAGGAGAACGTATGGATGCGCATCAATATTCAAGTCCTGCGGACGGTGTAGATACTTCGGTTGGCATTCCACGTAAATATGCATGGTTGGTTTTTGCACTGACATTTGGTTTGTTGATTTCTGACTATATGTCACGGCAAGTCTTAAATGCAGTATTCCCACTGATCAAAAGTGAATGGGCTTTGACAGACAGCCAACTTGGGTTATTAAGTGGGATTGTGGCCTTGATGGTGGGTTTATTAACTTTACCTTTGTCGATCTTGGCAGATCGTTTTGGCAAAGTAAAAAGCTTAACTTTGATGGCTGTGTTGTGGAGTATGGCAACCTTAGGCTGTGCAATTGCTGAAAGTTATCAACATATGTTTATTGCCCGATTTATGGTGGGGGTTGGCGAAGCTGCTTATGGCAGTGTTGGGATTGCTGTTGTTGTATCGGTTTTTCCTCGTGATATGCGTGCAACTTTAGCAAGTGCTTTTATGGCTGGTGGTGTGTTTGGCTCATTCTTAGGCATGGCTTTAGGCGGTGTTATGGCTGAACATTTTGGCTGGCGTTGGGCATTTGGTGGAATGGCAGTCTTTGGGCTGATTCTGGCATTTTTATATCCTATTGTGGTTAAAGAAAACAAGATAGGAACCGTTCAAGGCAGAATTAAGACCCAACAGAAACAGGATAAGTCGAGAAGTCCTTTGCGATCGATTTATTCAAGTCGGTCTGTGATCGCCACTTATATTGGCAGTGGCTTGCAATTGTTTGTGGGTGGCACGGTCATCGTTTGGCTTCCCAGTTATCTCAATCGATATTACGGATTGGGGACAGATAAAGCGGGGTTGGTCGCGGCAATGGTGGTACTTAGTAGTGCAGTTGGCACGATTTTATGTGGGATGTTATGTGATCGTTTAGGACGAGATCGACCAGACCGAAAAGTTAGTTTGGCGATTGCATTTTGTTTGATCGGTTGTGTGTTGCTATCCATCGCTTTTGCCATGTCTGTTGGAAATGCTCAATTGATCATGATTTGTATTGGGATGTTTATTGCATTGGGTACCAATGGACCATCCAGCGCAATGGTTGCCAACCTGACACATCATTCTGTACATAGCACAGCATTTGCAACATTAACTTTGGCAAATAATTTTCTCGGCTTGGCTTTAGGACCTTTAGTGATTGGAAAGCTATCTGACGTGATTGGTTTACACCATGCTTTTCAATTGATGCCTCTGATGAGCATTGTGGCTGCTGCCGTATTCTTCTATGCAAAACGCCATTATACCCATGATATTAAAAAATTTAATGCACAAGCAGCACGACAAGGTCAAACAGTACAAGCACAGTCATGCAATATGGGTAATCAGTAATGACGCGTAAAATGAATATTGAAGTTTTTTTTGATTTTATCTGTCCTTGGTGTTTGATTGGAAAACGTCATTTACAGACCGCGATTCAAAAATTAAAACAAAGTGATCCAGATGCTGTGGTCAATATCCAGTGGCGTGGTGTACAGCTTTTACCCCATATTCCGCTGGTGGGTGTTCCTTTTGATGCCTTTTATTTACAAAGATTAGGCAGTTCAACAGCGGTTCGAATGCGCCAAACTCAAGTTCGTCATGCCGCCAAAGCGGCCAATGTCGATATTGATTTTGATCGAATTCGGCGTATGCCAAACACAGCTATGGCACATCATATTTTTGCAAATATTTCAAAAGTATATCATTCAGATCAAAGTGAGCGATTTTTAGATGCGCTATTCACAGCCTATTTTTATCATTCGGAAAATATAGGCGAGTTCGCAACATTGCAGAAAATAGCCATGTATTGCGGTTTTGCGGATGAGGTGGTTGAAGGTATTTTAGCAAAACCATTCGTTCCTTTTATCTCAGCAGATACAGGGGGTAAAGGGGTACCGTATTTTGTTTTTGATGGAAGTTTTGCAATGGCTGGGGTACAACCTGCAAGTGCACTTTATCAAGCAATGCTGGATACGCTTCAAGTACAAGGACAAATGGTATGAGCTTGCGTTTTCAAGTTCCTCAAGAAAAAATCCCAACTTTAGGCAATCGATCCTTTTTGATGATTGGTGACCGATCCCTGATTTTATTTAATATTGCCGAACAATTTTATGCGATTAATGACAGTTGCCCACATCAGGGTGCCTCATTTCTCAATGGGAAATTAGAAGGCAAGGTAATTCAATGTTGCGCACATGGTTTACGCTTTGACTTGGCAAATGGTTATTTACTCAATTCAACACAGCTACAAGTACAATCATACCCAGTAGAAGTGATTGGCGAAAATGTTTTTATTGGTTTGGATTGTGGAGTAGCGCTAGATGAGTAAATTAGATTCTATGGCTTGGCAGCCACGGCTAAGTGCGCTTATGCCCGGATTTATTGTCAGTACTGTGGTTGCCGCTGCGGCCTGTTTTTTATCTGAGCATTATGGTGCGCCAGTGATGTTATTCGCTTTGTTGCTCGGGATGGGTGTGAACTTTCTTGCAACAGAAGGCAAGTGTAAAGCGGGTATCGAATTTACTGCGCGAGAAGTACTGCGTTTTGGGATCGCCTTACTCGGAATGCGAATTACCCTTGAGCAAATGACTGCGTTAGGTTGGCAGCCCATTGTTTTGGTCATTTCATTGGTCGTCATTACCATTCTTGCTTCAGTCATCGCAGCAAAAGTGCTCGGGTTTAATAAATTTTTCGGTATGCTGACTGGTGGCGCGACAGCAATCTGTGGGGCTTCCGCAGCATTGGCCTTGTCTGCAGCATTACCCAGTCATCCACAAAAAGAAAAAGCAACCTTGTTCACCGTCATTGGAGTATCTGCGCTTTCAACTTTAGCAATGATTGTTTATCCCATGATTGCGCGATGGTTGGAATTGACACCACAACATGCAGGGATTTTTTTAGGTGCAACCATCCATGATGTCGCCCAAGTGGTGGGGGCAGGTTATAGCATGTCTACAGAAACAGGCGATACTGCAACAGTGGTGAAATTGATGCGAGTTGCCATGCTTTTACCTGTCATCATCTGTGCAGCCATGATTACCCGTATGCAAGGCGTACCCTCTACGGGCAAAAGACCGCCATTATTGCCTTGGTTTGCAGTAGGATTTTTAATTCTTGCCTGTATAAATAGTACTGGATGGGTACCTACAGTTGTTCAAACTGGAATGAATGAATTATCTCGTTGGTGTCTGATTATTTCGATTAGTGCGCTAGGGATGAAAACACAATTAAAAGAGTTAGCAACGGTGGGTATTAAACCGATACTGTTAATGATTGGAGAAAGCGTTTTTCTGGTATTGTTGGTACTTAGCCTGATGCATTGGTTATTTTAGTCGAGCTTTGATTTAACAAAAGTTTTGCAAAGTACAACCTTAAAGTTGGTCTCCGCAAAACTTTTGTTTTAAGTCGCTTTTCTTATTATTGTTTTGATGCTAATACCAAGTTAGTCGTACCTTGATTGAATTTATATCGTATGTTCATCAATGATCTCAGCCTTATTGTGGGTACGCCAAGCATTGGGTGTTATACCAAATTGACCGATAAACCATCGCGTAAAAGAGCTCGGCATAGAGTAACCGAGAATATCTGAAACTTGTGCCAGTGAATAATTGATATTTTTTAAATAGCGAAATACCAAATTTCTACGGACATCATTCATTAATTCACTAAAATTTGTATGTGCAGCTTCTAGACGCCGTTGCAGCGTTCTGACATTGACTTCATGGGTCTGCGCGACTTGATCAATTGTGGCACGTCCCATCGGTAAAAGCAGATAGATACTTTTACGGATATCAAAAATAAGTGATGACTCATTGTCTTTTTGTAAGATATCAATATCGAGATAGCGCTGTGCATGGTTTGCCATTGCTGTATTTGCTTGAGGATTGATTTTATCAAGTTCTGATGATGAGCAGACAATACCATTAAACTCGCTACCAAATTCAAGTGAACTTCCAAAGACACGTTGATGCACTGTTAAGTCTTTTGGTGCATCGTGGGTAAAATGAATACTTAATGGATGCCATTTTTGAGCTAATAATGCAGCACAAAAACGATGGGTAATCCCCAAAGCCAATTCAATCGCTTGACGACTATACTTTGCCGAAGCTGAAATCACTTCCACCCGAATAATCACCGTTTTTCCAACTTCCTCGATATATATTTCCAGCGCGTTATTGATGATATTTCGGTATCTTACAATTGTTTTTAAGGCATCACGTAACGTTTGTTGATAGCTTAATAATAAGCTTAGCTCACCAAAATCAGCAATTTGACGTTGTTCGGCCATATGTAGACCAAACACTTCACAACCACTGATTTGAGCAGATTGCTCTAATAATGCCATGACTTTATCGACAGAAATGCGTTGTTTTGAATCATTTAATTGAGCAGAATAAATTCCAGCATCAGATAATAAATGGTATGGATTGAGGTCTAATTGTCGGCTCACATCCAGATAATTCTTGAGTACCGCTGTATGTGCAAGAGGAACCAATTTACACTCTCCTTGTCTTTTTATTAACCATCCTGGTCAATACATCATTGTTTGAAGACTTTGCCAATACGCATTTATAAAAGTTTTTGCGTATGTCTAATCTCAATAATTTTATCAAAACTTCTTAAAAAGTATCTCAATTCATTACACCTTGAGACCATAGAAATAGAGTATCAAATTTGTTTAACAAAGAGGAGTGTTTTAAAAGGACTGCACTTTATGGCGTAAAGAACAGCCTTTTAAAACGTATTAATGTGCGACACAACTTAGGGATATTGCTTACACATTAATTCTTTTAGATGGGGTATTGCGACTCATATCGGATTGTAGATATTCAGTACACAATATTTTTAAAATTAAATGGTTGGTAGATGTAGGGCTACGATCAATCCATTTAATTAAAAACGATAGCCTACCCCAAGATATGTGACCAAAGGATCTAAATCAATTTTTGTCGTGGACTTGATCAATTGGGTACCTGTCGATGTATCTGTGACAGTCACAGTTGCTACATTATTAAAGTTTGGCATATAACTTAAAGATCCAGTGGTAAACCAATGATCGGTTAAATCAAAGGTAAAACCTGCTGTGAGTACTGGTGCAAAGGCATCACTGGTTTTAACTTTAACTTTTGGTGTCGCTGTTGAACTGCCTTGACCACCGTGCAATGCTTCACCCGCTCGATCATTGAGGATATTATCAATCATATAACCTGCTTGAATAAGGTCTTGTTCTACACCGTCATTAAGCTTTAACTTATTAAAATGACCATATACAACACCCGCGCCAACAAAAGGTCGGAACTTAGTTTGTCCTAAAGCGTCAAAATGATATTTAACTGTTGCTGCAGGCGTCCATGCAGTCACTTCTGCAACTTTGCCATGTGCACCAAGATCGGTAATTAAGGTATCTTTTAGCAGTTTTAAACCATTTAAATAGGTCGGTGGTGTACCTTTTCCGGGAGTATTGGCAGTGGAGAGTGCCGAAGCTCTAATTTCTCCAACGCCATCAATATCAATTTTTGGTGGGATACCGCCGACTAATTCAAGAGATACATGATCATTTACAAAGTAGCTTAAAGTTAAACCCAATGTATCGGTATCCGCGACTTCCATCCCACCTTGAGCGGTATAATCAGAAATACCAGTGATATCCGATCTGGCTCCAGTGGTTAGACTTGCTGGAACTTTATAATTGGGGTCTGCTTTACCATTTTTGATAAAAGTATTTAATAAAAGCCCACCCATTCCCTTAATTTCAGATGCATTGGTTTCGTAGTTGGCAATATCACTTCCCCATAATGATGATCCAACGCCATAGCTGCCACCTTCTACAACACTGGTTGTTACATGTGTTGAGTTGGCTTTGCCTTGAGGCATGACATGCATCCAGCCGGCACTGACAGCCCAGCGTTTAGAGGTTGTAGAATCCGCATAACATAAATGAGTTGTTAATAGACATGCCAATGGCACAGCTATTCTACAAATTTGATTCATTTTAATTCCCTTGTAGTTCACTTTTTTTTATGGTTTCAGCGGATCCTTTCCGAAACACGGCCCCATTATTAAAGTTGGCATTGGTTAAAGCAATCTCACCCATTTCATCAATAATATTCAAAATTTTAATGGAAAAATCAGTTAAATTTAAAATAAAACAATAAAATCAATTTCTTATGTGTTTTTTGATGCATGCTCGAATGCTGTATTGGAGCGGTCATTTGTCATCAAATGAAAAGAGGTTGTCATCAAATGTACATCACCAAAATCAACTAAACCGTATTGTGAATAAGCAATTTATAGAATTCATCTTCATTTATTCACTTAAAATTAAAGGTAGATCAATGGAAAAAATACAGACAAAGGCAACCGTTTTAATTGTTCCTGGTTTACGTGACCATGTTGCTGAGCATTGGCAAACCTTATTGGAGCAAAGGCTGGTCAAGGTACGATCTGTCCCTGCATTAGAAACAGACAAACTCAACTGCATAAAAAGAGTTAAAGCGATCCAAGCGCAACTTGAAGAAATTGATGGTCCTGTGATTTTAGTTGCACATAGTGCAGGGGTATTAATGACCGTTCACTGGGCAGTGATCTATCAACACAATATTCAAGGGGCTTTGTTGGTGACACCACCCGATTTATCGGCCAAATGGCCTGAAAATTATCCAAGTTCTGCAATGCTAAAACAGCAAGGATGGGATCCTTTACCTAACAAGTTTTTGCCTTTTCCAAGCATTGTGGTCGCAAGTACCAATGACCATTTAGCCAGTTACCAGGCCGTTAGGACTATGGCAAAAACATGGGGCAGTCAATTGGTGAGTTTAGGTGAAGTGGGGCATCTTAATCCTGCTGCTGGATATGGGTATTGGGCACAAGCTGAACAATTTATTCAACAATTAGACCAAGTAGATGATTCGATATGTATCGCTTAGTTCATAGACTTTATATAGCGGAATTTATTGAGAAGTGACTTGGTTCGATTGACCCGCCGTTTTAAGACAGCATTGCTCATAGGTTAGCAGTATTCATAACAGATTAAACAATTAAAAAAATCATGCATATTTCAAAATAGTCAATATGGCTATTTATGGAGTTAAATCGAATTAAATCATATCGATATGGAGATCGAATGATGCAAAATGTGATATGTAGCAATAACGTGAAACACACGATTATTTTCACTCAAAAGCTGAGTGTCTGTTTAGTGCTGTGCTTAAGTATTTCAAAAGTCTCCGCAACCAGTGTTGAGATCAATGAGGATTGGAAATTTGAAACCAGTACCATGCTCAGCCTAGGTGCAAATTGGAGTACTCAAGATGCTTCAAATCAGTTGGTGTATAAACCTGATGCGAATCATATCGGAAAGGACGGTTTAAGTGTTGATGTGAATGGCGACGACGGACATGTGAACTTTAGTCAAAATGATAACATTTCCCAAATTATAAAAGGGTTGACTGAGTTTCGTTTAAAAGGGCAACAACAGGGTGCAGTACTCAGCACTAAATATTGGTATGACCATGCTTATGAAACTGGTCGTGGAGATTTAAAAGCCTTTGATGATTCTGCGTGGCCTAGATTAGCTAAATTTAAGGGCATTGATCTCTGGGATGCCTATATCTGGAAAAATTTTGCTTTAGAAAATGGTCAAAATGCCAATCTAAAATTAGGCAAACATACTTTAAATTGGGGGAAATCGCAGTTTTTCCAAAATGGTATAAATTCAGTCAGTGCCTTGGATTATGCTGCAATCAATCGGCCGGGAGGAGAGGCAAAAGAACGAATAATTCCTGTCGAAATGTTTTCATTTGAGGCTGGAATAACGCCAAATCTTAAACTGGATGGTTTTTATCAGTTTAAGTTTAGACCTTCTGTGGTGGACGGGTGTGGGACGTTTTTTGCAATTTCTGACTTTGTTCCAGAAAACTGTGGTCCGATTATTTTGACCGTTACACCAGGAGATAAGTTGTCTGAAAGTGCTTTAGATGCACAGACTTATATTCCAAGAGCAGAAAGTCGATATGCCAAGAATAGTGGGCAATATGGTTTTGCTTTAAAGCAAACTTTACCTCGTTGGAATAATGCTGAACTTGGCGCATATTTTGCGAACTATCACAGTCGCAATGCTAATTTTGATGGTACAGCGGTAACTGCCTCAGGGCCTGCATATTTTAATACAGCTCGATTTTTTTCAATTTATCCAGAAAATATTAAAATGTATGGATTAAGCCTAGCAGGAAAAGTAGGGACAACCGCTGTTTTTAGCGAATTAACGCATAAACCTAATCAACCCTTGCAATTAAATGGAACAGACATCGTTTATGCTCAAGTTTTAGACAAAGATACGCCTCTTACACCACCAGGAGTTGCGGCTGAATTTGGACAATATTTGCAAGGTTATGTAAGAACGCCTGTAACCCAATTTTCACTGGGTGCGAGTGATCGTTTAAACAATATATTGGCTGCAAACGCATTGAATTGGACGGCAGAGTTTGCAGTGAATCATATTGCAGATATTGGTAATCATCGTTTTGGACGGGTCGGTGCATTTGGGCGGAGTGAGCTTTCATCTGGTGCCTATAATCCTGAAACAGGTGAATACAAATGTACGCCTTATGGCACCGCACACCTTGCAGATGATGTGATTGATCGTATGAATGAGCGCTTTTGTAATCGTGATGGTTTTTTTACGCAATGGTCATATGGCTATCGTTTACGAGGGGCTTTAAGTTATCAAGATATTTTACCTGCGACTGTCATCACACCAAGTGTAATCTTTCGCCATGATATAGCTGGATTTAGCCAAAACTTTCAAGAAGGTCAAATGAGTATTGCAGCCACTATTTCAGTGAGTTATCAGCAAAAGTATACAGCTGAACTTGCATATACCAATTTTTTTGGTTCGAATGATTTTAGTACCCTCGATGACCGAGATTTTGCTTCGCTGGTATTAAAAGCTAATTTTTAACATTCAGAAATTGGATGCCATGTTTATTGGAACGTTTGGCATCCAACATAAAACGCATCTTTTTAATAATAAATATTTAATTCATTTATACAGAAAATGCTTATACAGCTTTGGCAAAAACAGACTTTTCTGTTGTTCATGGTATTTAATTATTCAATCTTATCGATATTGATGTTATTGGAACTGCTAAGGATATTGAAGGGCATAGGCTTTATTATCACTATAAATATGACCTGTTCAATTGATCAAAAATTGCATTTGTTATTTAATGATAAATTACATGAAATATGTATTAAATTATAATATTTGCATTCTATTTAAAAGTTGGTTTTTAAAAATTATATAAATTTAAATATTTATTTTTTAAAGTATTTTTCTGTGAATTATGTATTTAATTGTGAATAAAAATGGTGTGGAAGTTTGCAAAACAGAATAAGTAATGATAAAAAAAGTGCATTATCTGAATAGCGTAAATGTTTCCTGCAGATAGATTGAATGATAGAAATATGAATGTTGGATATAAATAAATAATGAAAGTTTATGAAATGGTGTTTCATAAAGGCATAGACGAAAGCACTCATTTTTTTTATAGTGAAAATAGCTATGCTTCACGTCAGCATTTTATCGAATTAATACGTTTAGATATTGACGCTGAATTGAGTAATTTTAAGATGACATGCTTAAGTGATGATCAGTATGATTTAAAAGCATTGTTTGAAGAAGTTCATAAAGAAAGCCATTTGCATGTAGATAAAATGGAAGCTGAATTTATTCGTAATGCAATTGCTACATTTGCCCCATGCATTTGTTTAAGAGTTAAAGAACGAGATGTTCTTCAGCCAAGTGGAAATACTTTTCATATTTAGTCGTCATCCAAATTGTATACAGAGATTCACGATTTTCGGTCGACATGTTAAAGTGTCATATCGTATCCCATTCTTCACCCCAGAACGAATGGGATTTTTTTTATTTTTGATGAATGGATAAAATAACTGCTAAGTGTTAATTTTTATTGATTAAATCATATTTTTAATAAAGTCCTCTCCACTAGTTTACAGCCTCATGGTGATTAATCTACCAATACAAAGCCATTGTGAGCAATGATTGTAAAAGATTAATTTGGGGTATCGATCATGGTTACGTTGTTATCACGAGTTTATTTAAAATTAGAGTTTATGAATTAATCATCATATCTTAGATTAATTGATTGAAATGAGATCTATAAAAAATTATGAAGTGAATAATTAAATATAAAAGGCGATTCTAAATTTTTTAGGCAAAATTTAAAATTTAGATGAGTCGATAAAACATTTTAAAAAATTGTAATTTTATAAAGAATAAAAAATATTTAATTTTATCTTTGTCATATTGAGTTTAGTTTAATCTATGGAACATAAATTTTATCAAGTAAAATTTTGAAATATAGGGTTTAATTTTGTTGTTATGGAGCTTGATCAAGATAAAATACGATATTGCCTAAGCGAAGTTTTTAGTCATTAGATTGGCATATTTAGTTTGATGTTATTTAAACGAAAATTAAGTTAATTCCATTTTTTTCTTTGTTAAATTATCAAGTGAAATGTATTTTTTAGTGTTTTAAATATATTATTAATTTAATTCTACATTTCCAATAAAAATTTAAATAAATACAATTAATTATAGTGGTTTTGTGTTGGTTATTCGTTGATTTGTTGAACACTTATTCATCACATGTGATTATGTAAAAACTTTCACACTTCTCGTGTAAAAGTTAACGAATAATACAAATCATGGGAATTAATATGAATATTTTTACAAAACTAACACTAACTGCATTGTTAAGCACAGGTTATATCGCGACTGCACAAGCCGCTGTTACTGGTCAAGTTGATGTCAAGCTGAATGTTTCAACGGGTTGTACTGTTGAGGGTTCTACTGTTACTGGAAATATGAACCAATTTGGTACATTAGATTTCGGTAAAACTTCTGGTCAGTGGTCAAACGTTTTGACTGGACAAGTTGCTTCTTCAGCGACAGGTGGTCATCTTGCTGTGGAATGTGACGGTGCAAACCCTGTTGACTTTACTGTTGCAATTGATGGTGGTGTACGTGCTGATCGTAGCCTTAAAAATACGACTGATGCGGATACTGTGAATTATAACGTCTACCGTGATGCAGCACGTACTAATCCATATGTCATTAATACAGCTCAGACTTTCACTGCTGCGGCAGGTGTAGCTCAAGAAGTTCCAATCTTTGGTGCAATTGCTGCAAACAACGGCACTGCAAAAGCACAGGGTGATTATACAGACACTTTATTGGTGACTGTTAATTTCTAATCAGTATACGTAACAGTGAACAGGTTTGTTGTTTAACAGGCCTGTTTTTAGGAGGAACGTATGCACCTGTTACTTAAACAATGCGTTGGATTGCTACTTTGTAGCATTGTATCGTCACTCACCAGTGCTGGGCAGTTGGGCGCTAAGTTAAATATTCAACTTGAACTAGAGCCATCCTGCAAGATCAACAATGAGACCGTGAATAACGGAACAAATGGCTTGAATTTTGGACAGCTGGATTTCGGAGAAACCACAGCTGCATTTAATCAGGTGATAGAGACCAGTTTAAGTCAGGGTTCTACATCAGGTTTGACCATTCAATGCCCTGGCAATGCCCCAATAAAAGTTACCTTTGGTGCGGGGCAACATGACAGCAAGGTACCAGCACCTTTTGGCGCAAATTATTTTCGTGCAATCAGTAATGGCACAGATTTCCTTGCCTACAACATCTTATATGGAACTGCTCGCGAAGCGTTAAGGCCCAATCAAATCATTACTTTGACCAATAATGGTCAGCCGCAAACGCTTAATCTCATGGGGCAAACTGTTAATAATGGTCGGTCAGTCTCGCTTGGACAATATACCGACACTATTCCAATTACCATTGAATTTTAAAGAACAAAATCATGAAAAAAATAGGTTTAAGTGTTCTGCTGATTTCGATTGTTCAAATTGGGTTTGCTGTTGATCCTGTAACTTCGGCAAGTTTTAAAGTGCAGGCGACCATTGAAAATGGGTGCAAACTCAGCAATGTCGAACAGTTACTTGATTTTGGTCGTCATCCTGTTGTGGCACAGGGGCAATTAAAAGGATCCGTCATCAATACTGCGCAAAGCTGGAATATTCAGTGTACTGCACGGCTACCGGTAAAGGTGATGTTGAATGGTGGTGATCACTTTTCAAATAACTTTCGACGGATGAAACATGCCCAGCAGAATGAGTTTGTACCTTATCAGCTTTATCAGGACAGTAGTTTGCAAGGTGAATATGCCAGTGGCAGTACTTACTCACTGACACCAACCACTACTTTGAATACCGTACTGGGTTTTGCAGTTTACGGCGTTGCAGACTTGAATAATAACAATCAACCACGATCAGCAGGCCTGTATAAAGACACGGTCGCAATTACGATTACATGGTGATTCTATGAGCTTAAATAAAATGAAAATATGGTCGGGCAGGACTTTCTCTGCGGCCGCGATATTGATGGTCACTTCACCGGTATTCGCACAGGCCACTTTTTTAATCTGGCCAATCTATCCCAAAATTGAAGAAAACGAAAAAGCCACTGCGGTATGGCTACAAAATACCGGTAACTCTGATGCCATGGTACAGATTCGGGTATTTAAATGGGATCAGAATCATCAGCAAGATGCTTATGCGGAACAAACTGAAGTTATTCCAAGTCCACCCGTGGCAAAGATCAAGGCAGGTGAAAAGCATATGTTGCGTTTAACCCGCTCGGCTGCTGTACCTGATGCAAAAGAACTGGCCTATCGAATTATTGTCGATGAATTACCCATCAAAGTGAATCCAGAAACGGATAAAGAAACATCGACAGTCAGCTTTCAGATGCGTTATTCGATTCCTTTGTTTAGCTATGGCAAAGGACTTGGCAGTGGTTTAACTGAAGTTTCACAAAAAGCCAATACTAAAAATCCTTTGGCTAAACCGATATTAAGCTGGTGGGTCAAGAATAATGAACAGGGCAAACCTGAACTTTATATTAAAAATACTGGTTCAAAATTTTCACGACTTTCGGGAATTAAATTAACTCCGACTTCAGAGCAAATGGCTTTTGGCAAAACCGCCTTTGGTTATGTGTTGGCAAACAGCACCATGAAGTTTGATCTAGACAACAAGTTACTCAACAGCCTAAGTGGTCAAACCAGTTTGTACGGGGTTGACAGTTCAGGAGTAAAACAGGAATTGCTTGAGATTAAAAAAGAAGGAGGGGGGTAAATGGGTTATTTATCAGGGTTACACACCCCTTCTTTTTTATGTAAAAGCCTGACATTGATATTGGTCGCGAATATCCCATTGCTGAGCTGCAATGTCTATGCAAATGGTTTACCCCCGCCACCACGAGATGTTTCAGAAGTGAATAGCTTATTTAAGCTCTATCTGGACTTGGTGATCAATCAATATTCGACGCGACAGGTGATCCCCGTTATTGTCAAAGGCGATCATTATTTTATCCAGCAGTCGAAACTGGATGAGTTGCAGATTAAGCTGCCTGCGGATGCACTGCAGCAACAGTCAGAAAAAAACCTGACTGATCTGGATGTATTTACTTTAGGCTTTTCGGGCAAGGCCTTGGATTGGATCAGTCTCAATCAGATCCCTGAATTGAAGTATGAGTACAATTCAGCACAACAGTATTTTAGTCTAGATCTTCCTGCCAGCTGGATGCCAATGCAGATACGCGGCTTGGATTCTTGGTATCAACCTGAAACAGCGCAGTCGGGTATTGGTCTATTAAATAACTATGACTTTTATACCTACCGCCCAGAGAATGGTGGCTATAGCAGTACACTGTTTACAGAACAGCGCTTTTTCTCGCCTTATGGCGTATTGAGAAATTCAGGGGTTTATAGCAAGACTGATTTTAAATCTGATGGGATTGGAAACGACTCAAATCAAGATAATGATGGCTACCGCCGCTATGACACCACTTGGCAATATGATGACCCAGTCAGGGTACTTTCATTTTTAGCAGGTGATGTAATTACTGGAAGTAAAAACGCATGGGGAAGTTCAGTGCGTTTAGGTGGATTACAGTTACAACGTAATTTTGGTACACGTCCAGATTTGATTACTTATCCTTTACCTCAGTTTAAAGGACAAGCGGCCTTACCGAGTACCGTAGATTTATTGATCAATGGACAGAAAGCCAATTCAACTGATGTGCAATCTGGTCCTTTTATTCTAAATAATGTTCCATTTATCAATGGTAAAGGCGAGGCGGTGATTGTCACCACCGACAGCGTGGGTCGTCAGGTGGCAACTTCAGTGCCGTTTTATATTTCGAATACTTTGCTTAAACCAGGGCTATTGGACTATTCCGTGTCTATGGGACAAATCCGCGAGGACTATGGGATTAAGAACTTTGAATATGGCAAATTTGCCAGTTCAGCGGATGCACGTTACGGGATTAACGATTGGCTCACGGCTGAAGGACGAGTTGAGCTTTCAGATTCAATTCAGTTGGCAGGATTGGGTTCAGTGCTTAAGTTGAATCGGTTTGGGGTATTCAGTGGTTCGGCAACCCAGAGTTGGGCTGATGGAGAGCTTAATCAGTTTAATAATCAGAACTTTAATGGAAATAAAAACCTCAAGGGAAATCAATACACGCTCGGTTATAGTTATAACCAACAACGCTTTGGATTTAGTCTCAATCATACTCAGCGTGATCAGGATTATTATGATCTTTCACGCTTGCAATATACAGATTTGATTTCAGCCAACAGTCATAAAAGTTTGGTTGCCAATACTTATTTTGCTACAGAAAAGTCGGGTACTTTTGGGGTGGCCTATATCCGAACCAAGAGCCGAGACATTGAAAATAAACTGATGAACCTGTCTTGGGCACCGGTATTACCGTCCTATCTGCGTGGTGCAACGGTGTCGTTAAGTGCCAATCGGGATTTTGTAGAAAAAGAGTGGAGTGCCGCATTTCAGTTGTCGGTTCCATTTTCCAAGAGCAGATCCACAGCCAATCTAGGTTATAGCCAACAATCCAGTGGCGATTATGCTTATATCAACTATAACCGCAGTGTGCCATTGGATGGTGGCGTTGGTGTTGATTTAACTCGACGCTTTAATGAAAACAGCGATGATTTTAATCAAGCCCGCGTGAGCTACCGTAACCAATATTTTAATTCCGATGTCGGCATGTCGGGTAGCCATGACTACAACTATTGGTTTGGACTTTCCGGTTCAGTGGTGTTGATGTCAGGCAATGTCTTTGCTGCCAATCGATTGGGTGAGTCGTTTGCTTTGATTGATACTAACAAAGTTGCAGATGTTCCTGTGCATTATGAAAACAGTTTAGTGGGGCGGAGTAACGCCAAGGGCTATGTTTTTGTACCGTCAGTGACCCCGTATTACGCAGCCAAATACAGCATCAATCCGATAGATTTACCTTCCAACTTTAATGCAACCCAAGTTGAAAATCGGATTGCGGCAAAACGTGGTTCAGGTGTGGTGATTGGCTTCCCAATCAAACAGTCTTATGCGGCGAATGTGTCTTTAGTGCAAAGCAATGGGCAAGTGATTCCAGTGGGTGCTGTGGTACATCGTGCCGATCAAGAATCGAGTTATGTAGGGATGGACGGGATTGCTTATCTTGAAGATCTGAGTGCAGAAAATACCATTCGGGTGCAACTGCCAGATCAGCGCGTATGTGAAGCAAACTTTTCGTTGGATTTAAAACAAGCGCAACAACAGATTGCTGTGATTAAGTCAGTTGTTTGTCGTGAGGTGGCTAAACCATGATTACTTTAAAAAAAATAATACCCGCAGGTCTATTATTCTCTGGATTAATATTGATTACTGCTCAGAGCTATGCGGATTGTAGTGTTAACTCAAGTGGCAATGTGTCCATTGGTAAGGTTCCTTCCATTACTCTGGCAGAAAATGGAGTTCAATCTTCGCAATTCAGTGCAGGTTTATCCTGTAGTGGATTTAGTTTGGCTGCTTTAAATACAACTTATCTGAAATATCGGGTTGATCAGATGCCAGCAAACTATATCAATAGTGTCACTGGTGAACGTCTTACTGTGAATTATTTGGATACCAACAGTAATCCAATTACTGTGGGGCAAGAAAGAGATATGAGTAGCTTTACAATTATCAATTTCTTTACGGGGCCAAATGGTGCGTTACCATTTTATGCAAAAATTAATCCTGGACAAGCTGTATCGCCTGGGATCTATCGAGCTGAAACACCATTTAAAGTCAAATGGTATTATTCTGTGCCTGCTATTGCTGTAGCTGGAATAGGATTTTATTTTTCAAGCCCTGGTTTTAATCGAGGTATTTTTGGAATCGGGTTTGATTGGGGAAGTGGTAGTGATTCTTCATTAAATTTGAGTATTGAAGTTTTACCAGACTGCCGTATTGCGACCAATGATGTAAATTTTGGAACAGCAGCCTTTGCAGATGCTTTTACACCAGTGAAAACTTCTATGGGTATACGTTGTTCAGTCAAGACCCCTTATAAAGTGAGCCTGAATGATGGTCTTTATCCACAAAATGGCAATCAACGTGCGATGAAGTCAGAGACGGGTAATAACTATATGAGTTATGAAATTTATAAAAACTCAAGCACAGAACGCTGGGGAAGAAATAACGAGCAGTGGTTGAGTGATGTTGCGACTACAAATCCTGGTATTTATGATGCGAAAACTCAGCAAGGTTATGCTTTCACAACAAAAGTTCTGGAAACAAATTCACTGAGTCTGCCTGCTGGTAAATATAGTGATACTATAACTGTACAGGTTGAATTTTAAAGGCTTATCCAATATAACATCATGATTTTTTATCATGATGTTAATTATAAAAAAGAATACATATAATTAAATTATTAATTTACACTATTGAAAATACCTAAACTATATTCTTTTATTTATTTAAGTGGTTTTATATTAAATTTTAGTGAAATAAATGATTATTTTTTTGAAAAAATTTCTTACATCATATTATTTATTTTGTCGCTAATTTCTTGTATTTGTTTGTTAAATGATTTTTTTGTATTTCGTGTGCTTAAATTAATCATGCTATTTTTTATTATGATTATGATTCTGATTTTATGTTTTTAAATCATTAATAGGTGTTTAAAACACCAATATAATTTTCAACAGATGTTTTTTTTATTAGTATAAGATTATAATAATTTTTTTAATTATAAGAGGGTTATCTGTTGTGCGAGTCTATGCATATTTTAGAGTTGATGATTTGTCTATAGAAAACAGTAATTATGTTTCCTATATTTCAAATGCTGGTTATGAAATACCAAATAAACGAGTGATCTTTGAAGAGGTTGAAGCGGGTATATCATTAAAATATAGAAATAAATTTATTAATTTGGTGAATTATGCGATGGAAAGCGGTGATTTATTGTTAATCAATGGAATTGATTCATTAGGTGGTAACTTTAACGAAGTAGCTTCAAGTGTAAACTTGATTTTTAAAAAAAAAATTCGATTAATCTGTTTAGATTTTTCTAAAAATGAAATTGTGGGAGATCTTAAGAAATTATTTATGCATTTTTTAAAGTTATGTTCTGATTTTGAAGAGAAATCTAGTTTTTCTAAAAAGAGCATTATGAATAAAGCAAAAAAGCGTGTCGGCCGTCCCGAGATTTTAACTGATAAGCAAAAGAAAGAAGCTTTGGATAAGTTTAAAAAGGGCCATACTGTTTATTCAATTGCTAAGCATTACTCAGTTACTCGAACGGTTATTCAACGTTTAATTTTAAAATCTTCTGATGTCATTAATAGTGATGAAAAGTAAATGAAGGGTCTAAAACTTCAAAAAAATCATATAAGTAGATTTGCAATTGCGCAGAAAAGATCTGATTTCAACAAAACAATTATTGTCCAATTGGTTTATGTGTTGCGACAAGTAAATCCCAAAAAAGCAAAAAATTTGATGAGTCATTATAGTATTGAAATAAAGTCGATAAATGGTTTGATCAACTATAGGATTCAAGGGATTAAACATGAGGGAAAAATGATTATCTTTTTATATGGTTCTGACTTATATTTTTTAGATCTAGGTAAGTCATTATTTGATCATGAATATTGATTTATTTGTGGTGTGCTAAAATATATTGTTATAGTTGATTTGTTTGTTGCCTAAAATAAAATTTAAGATATTTTTTTGATATTGTGTTTTTTTATTTATTATTAATATGTTTTAAAGTTTATTTTAAATAAATCAATTTTTAATTAATTTTTATAATATGAGGGTTTGGTTTTATAAATTTTTAAATATTTTATTGAGTTGTTGTATGTTTTTTTAAATTAAATGTTTCTTGAGTTAATGTGTGTGGAAGGAGGGTGGCTATTTTTATTTTGAATTTAGTGAATTGTATTTAAAGGATTAAAGTATTTGTTAAGTTTAAAAAATTTTTATTAAAATAATATTTGTAAGTGATTTAGAAAGCTACAAGCTCAATTTAAAATTTAAATGTCAAAATATTTGGGAAGTATCCAAAATAGGGATGAATACTTCCCAACATAGTCAGAACGGTTTTATCAATAAGCAGTCTAAATTTGAACCATCTTAATTTGAATAGTCTTAATTTAAAGTTGGCATTGAAAATTGTTTGTTTTCACGGATGTTGGCAGAAGGCCAGCGTTGAGTAATGGTTTTTCGACGCGTATAAAAACGTACACCATCTGGACCATACGCATACAAATCACCAAAGAGTGAACGTTTCCAACCACCAAAACTATGATAAGCGACAGGTACAGGCAAAGGAACATTGATACCCACCATACCTACTTTAATATGATCAGAAAAATAACGTGCTGCTTCTCCATCACGGGTATAGATGCATGTTCCATTACCATACTCGTGGTTATCAATCAGATCCATGGCTTGTTGCATGGTTTCAACCCGCATAATTTGTAAGACTGGGCCAAAAATTTCCTGTTGGTAGCTGTGCATATTCGGGGTAACTTGATCAATTAAAGTGGGCCCCACAAAAAAGCCATTTTGAAAATCGTCAACGCTTGCTTGTCTGCCATCCACAACGATTTTTGCACCTTGTTGCTCTGCACTGTCAATAAAACCAATCACTTTGGCTTTATGTTCTGCCGTAATCACAGGCCCAAAATCATTATTTTTATCGGCAAAATGTCCAAATTTTAATTTACTGATTTCATTTTGAAGTTTAGCAATGACGGTATCTGCAATTTCGTCACCGACTGCAACCGCAACAGAAAGCGCCATACACCGTTCACCAGAGGAACCAAAAGCAGCACCAAGGAGGGAGTTCACCACATTATCGACATCTGCATCGGGCATGATAATGGCGTGATTTTTTGCGCCACCTAAAGCTTGACAGCGTTTGCCCGCAGCTGTGGCCGTTTTATAAATATATTCAGCAATTGGTGTTGAGCCTACAAAACTAACCGCTTGAATACGCTGATCATTTAAAAGTGTATCTACTGCAACTTTATCGCCATTCACCAGATTAAAGACACCATCAGGAAGTCCTGCTTCTTTTAGTAATTGAGCAATATATAATGTTGAAGATGGATCACGCTCAGAAGGTTTTAAAATAAAACAGTTGCCACAGACAATTGCCATTGGGAACATCCAAAGTGGCACCATCACAGGGAAGTTAAATGGGGTAATTCCTGCAACGACACCTAAAGGTTGAAATTCACTCCAAGAGTCAATATTCGGCCCGACATTTTTGGAGAATTCACCTTTTAAAAATTCGGGTGCACCGCAAGCATATTCAACATTCTCAATCCCGCGCTGTAATTCCCCAGCTGCATCATGACATATTTTACCGTGTTCTAAACCAATTAGTTCACAGATTTTATCGGCATTTTTTTCAAGTAACTCTTTAAACTTAAACATGACTCGCGCACGTTTGATTACTGGCGTATCACGCCATGCGGGAAAGGCATTTTCTGCTGCTGCTATTGCATCAAGTACCGTTTTTTGGCTGGCAATAGCCACTTCAGAATTTGATTCACCTGTTGCTGGATTAAATACTTTTTGGCTACGACTTGCTTCCGTTGAAAGCTGTCCATTAATAAAATGTCCGATTGTATTCATTGATATCTCCTGATTTATTTTGGTTAAAAATTAACACCATAATTGCTGATAAAGTTTTACGATTTCTTGTTTGGTTGGAAGACGAGGATTATTACTTGGTGAGCCTGAAGCAAGTGCTTGTTCTGCCATAGTATTTACAACTTCATCAAAATATTGCTTATCTGCTCCAAAAGCTTCTAAAGTTGGCACTTGAAGGGATATATTAATGTCTTTTAATGCTTCAATTAACTTGGCATTGGCAGATTCAACAGAATCATTTTGCTGCGCAGCACCCATGGCCTTGGCACAGTCTGCATATTTTTCAGGTTCTGCGGGAATTGAATACTCAATAATCATGGGCAATAACATGGCATTTGATAAGCCATGTGGGACATGGAAAAACGCACCAATAGGGCGACTCATGCCATGAACTAAGGCAACAGATGCATTATTAAAAGCTACACCAGCCAATGTTGCACCCAGCATTAATGCTTCTCGGGCAACTTCATCATTTGGATCAAAATAGACTTTTTTAAGATTTGGGCCAATTAAGCGCATTGCCTCTAATGCTTGAGTATCACTATATAGATTGGCTTTTTTGCTGGTATAGGCTTCAATCGCATGGGTTAAAGCATCTATACCTGTATCTGCTGTGGTACGGGCAGGTAAACTTAACGTTAATTCATAATCTACAATCGCAGCAATGGGCATAAAACCAGCACCGACACAGAGCATTTTTTCATTACTTTCATCATCAGTAATGATCGTGAATTTGGTTGCTTCAGAACCTGTGCCTGCTGTTGTTGGAACAGCAATAATTGGTAATCCCTGTTCATTGACCTGTCTAGGGAATTTATAATCTCGGATTTTTCCACCATAGCGACCTAAGATGCCAATTGCTTTTGCACTGTCAATTGGACTACCGCCACCCACAGCAATAATTGAATCATATTGATGTGCTTGAATAAACTGAACCCCAGCTTCAATTGAACTAGATGTGGGTTCTGGAATGGTTTGATCAAAAAAGTCTGCTTCAATATTTTCACTTTTAAGAATCTTTTGAATATCGGCGATATAGCCTAACTTGACCATCATTTGATCAGTGATGATCAGTGGTTTATTACAGCCTAAGCTTTTTAAAATATAAGGAATTTTCTCTCGGGCATTTTTTCCGACTTCAAGAAATCTGGGCAACAAAATCGTGTGTGACATAAGCGAACTCCATTTTAGTTTCATTTCATTTACATGCATTTTGTATTTGAAAAAGACCAAGTTGCATGCTGTAAATTGGCTTTATAATATTTGTATATTGATATGCATCGTATCAATATAAAATTATATGTAAACAGATTTTTTACGATTTTAATTTAAATAAAATTATTTGTTTATAAATAACAATAGATTGATGTGTTTTTTAAAGTGAAAAAGAATTTTGTCTAGATTCATTATTAAAAATTAGCTATACATATATATCGATACATTATGTATCAATATAATTAAATAAATGGAGTTTAGAATGATAGGACTATTTGGAATAGTAGTGTCCTTGGTATTGCTGATGTATTTAGCTTACAAAGGTTTTAGTGTCATTATTTTGGCGCCTGTACTTGCACTGTTTGCGGTCATTTGGAGTGGAATGACGCATGAATTATTAGGGTTTTATTCGCAAGTATTTATGAGTGGTCTAGGTGGGTACATCATTAAATATTTTCCACTTTTTCTTTTAGGTGCTGTCTTTGGCAAACTCATGGATGACAGTGGATCAGCTCGCACAATCGCAATTTTTTTTGTTGAACGCTTAGGGCATCATCGCGCGATGTTATCCATTGTGATTTCCTGTGCAATCTTAACCTATGGCGGTGTCTCGCTTTTTGTGGTGGGCTTTGCTGTATTTCCAATTGCTTCGGCATTATTTAAAGAACTAGGTATTCCTAAACGATTCATTCCTGCGGCAATTATGTTGGGGGCATTAACCTTTACAATGACCGCATTGCCTGGTACGCCTGCGATTCAAAACGCAATTCCAATGCCATATTTTAAAACAGATCTATATGCTGCACCTGTGCTTGGCATCATTGCTTCGATTTTTATGTTAATCACGGGGATGTGGTGGCTAAATAGAAGAGTCGAACATTCGATAAAACAAGGAGAAGGCTATGGCAATCATATTGAACATCATAAAGAAATTTTAACCCATTCAGATCCTAGTTTACTGATTGCAATGATCCCGATTGTTTTGGTGATTTTATCGAATTTAGTATTATCTAAAGTGATTTTTCCAAATATGGATACTTCATATTTGGCAACGGCTCAATTTGGTCACACCAGTCTAAATTCTGTGATTGGCCTATGGTCGATTATTACAGCATTGGTGATCGCATGTATTGCCATTATTGCTTTAAATTGGAAGCGGATTAATGATATTCGAGACAGTATTCAAAATGGTGTTTCTTCTTCATTTTTACCTATTTTTAATACCGCCTCAGAAGTGGGATATGGGTCAGTTATTGCATCTTTAGCTGGTTTTGTCATTTTAAAAGATTTTTTAGTTGGTTTAGCGCCGAGTAATCCACTGGTTTCTGAAGCAATTTTGGTCAATGTACTGGCTGGGATCACAGGTTCTGCGTCTGGAGGTTTGAGTATCGCATTAAATACGATGGGTGAAACCTATATGAATCTTGCGCATGAATTTGGTATTTCACCTGAATTGATGCACAGAGTTGCCTCTATGGCTTCTGGATCTTTAGATTCACTTCCTCATAACGGTGCAGTGATTACCATTATTGCACTTTGTGGTCTTACACATAAGCAATCTTATTATGACATGTTTGTGGTCGCAGTCATTTTTCCACTGCTTGCGCTAATCGGGGTGATTACGCTGGGTACTTATTTTGGATCATTTTAATGCTTGAGTTTTAAAGCTAGAGACTTGGGGATTCTAAGTCGCTAGCTTTTATTATTTAATCAATTGAATTTTTTATATAGGTGTTTAAATCATTGGCTGCATCTCTTAATGCATCCTGATAGCTAATTAAGTCATCTAAGGATTTTCGAATACTTGGCGCATGGGTATATAAGCAAGCAATAATTTCACCATTGGGGTGGAGTATAGGTACTGAACAGGCCACCATCCCTGCGATAAACTCTTCATTATCGGTGCCTAAATTTGTTACGCCAATACGCTGAATTTCAGATTCCAGCAGATTAAGATCTGTAATGGTATTTTTGGTGTACTGGGTGATTGGAATATTTTTTAGAATATTTTTCCTTTTTTCTGCGGATAAATGGCTTAAAAAAAGTTTGCCACTCGATGTACACCAGACAGGCACTGTTGAGCCTACAGGTAAATATACTTGTAATGGCCAGTTTGTCTGTATACGGTCTACATACAGCATATGATTATCTTGTAGGATGGCTATACCACAGGTTTCACCAATCTTATTTGACAGTTTTTCTAAAATAGAAAACCGCTCAATTCTAAATTTTTCATTTTCCCAAACATTAAATAGTAGTTGTTTGACTCTTCGACCTACCAACAAGCCACCATGTAAATCTACTTTGACATAACCTTCTTTTTCTAATAATTGGATGAGTCGATGAATACTGGGCTTTGGAATATCAAGGGCTAAAGAGAGATCAAGTGGAGAAGGGGGATGTTTTGCTTCACCAATCGCTTCTAAAATCTCAAGGACTCGTGTGATTGATGAACCTTTATTTCGTTTTGTATCTTGTGTCATAAAATTTTCCAAAAGACCCTGCTTCATTCATACCCACTTGAGCTTATGGATATTATCATTTGAATGTTATAGATATGAAATTTTTATCTGCCATACTTTACCGTAATCATGGTTTTATCAGTATGCGAAATTTTATACCTATCATTAATGAGAAGAGAACAATCAGCAATAATCAACTATCTATCGAGCTAAAAAATTGTGTTATTCAAGGCTTATTTGATTCAATAAGCCTTTAAAATATTAACGTGATTTATTCCAACTCAAAACTTTAAATAGTCCAAACATCACAATAATCCAGATTGGAATCAAAATGACCGATTCTTTAAAGTTTTGCACCCACATGATATATAGGATCATACTGATAAAAATTAAAACAATATAATTACTTACGGGTGAAAACAATGAGGGAAATTTTACCCTTGTCCCTTCCAGCTTTTTAGCACGTTTAAATTTTAAATGGGTAAAACTAATTAGTGCCCAGTTTAAAACCAAAGCAGCAACGGCCAAATACATCAGATGACTTAGAGCTTCTTCAGGCACAAAATAATTTAGTAACACGCACCCAAAAATTAGGATAGAAGAGAAGATCACCGCAGAGATTGGTACACCTTGTTTGCTGACTTTTGCAAACATCTTCGGTGCATTGCCTTGTACTGCAAGTCCATACAGCATACGACTATTGGCATACATACCACTGTTATATACCGAAAGCGCAGCAGTCAGAATAATAAAATTGAGTAGATGTGCTGCCCAGCCTAAGCCCAATTGGCTGAAAATCATCACAAAGGGACTTTTATCTAAACCACCCAGATCAAGTTGATTCCACGGAATTAATGACATGATGATGGCAAGAGAAGCCACATAAAAAACCAAAATGCGGAAAATCACGCGATTGACAGCTTGTGGTATGCTTTTTTCAGGGTTTTCTGCTTCGGCAGCCGTCATCCCAATCAATTCAATGCCGCCAAATGCAAACATTAAAAAGGCCAGCATATAAAACAACCCTGAAAAACCATGTGGGAAAAACCCACCATGTTGCCAGAGGTTTGCCACAGTTGCAGTTGAATCCGCACCTGCTGTGAGCAAAAGATATAGACCAAATACAATCATCGAAATTACAGCAGCAACTTTGATAATGGCTAACCAAAATTCTGATTCACCATAAAATTTAACATTGCCCAGATTAAAACCAGTCACGATGACAAAGAAAAATAAAGCGGAGACCCAAGCGGGGATATGCGGCCACCAATAATGCACATATTTAGCCACCGCTGTAAGTTCAGTCATGGCGACTAAAATATACATCACCCAGTAATTCCAGCCTGATAAAAAACCAGGAAATTTCCCCCAATATTTTTGTGAAAAATAACTGAATGAACCTGCAACAGGTTCTTCTACAATCATTTCACCCATTTGGCGCATGATTAAAAAGGCAATTAAACCGACGATGGCATAGCCTAAAATAATCGAAGGACCAGCAGATTGGATGACTTGTGCAGAACCTAAAAATAATCCTGTACCCACAGCGCCGCCCATAGCGATCAATTGGATATGACGATTTTTAAGTCCACGTTTTAATTGGGAAGATGAGCGATTCAAAATATGCTGTGCTGAATAAAAAAAGAAGCCATTGTAATAGATTGGCTATAGATAACCTAGTTTGAAAACAATGTTGTTGAGGCAATTTTATAAGATATTGAACACCGAAATATTAGAACGCTTCCATCTATCAAAATATGATCATGTTGAGTGAATCATATTGTTATTGAGAGAGCCTTCTCGCTTTGGGAGAAGGCTAGGATGAGGGGGATCTATACTTCTAAAAAGACTTATAAAACAATCCTATTAAGATTGTTCTAATGTACGCAGTGGATGCATGCCCTCAACCATACCCATAAATGGTGGGTATATTGAGTAACCAACCAAGGCTTGAAGTTCAGGCGAAATCGACCGTACCGTGTCTTTGGAAAGTTCAAGCAAATAGTTTTCTTGTTGTCGTACATAGGCTTCACAGTACTGATGAGTGATCGCAAAGCGTGAGGATTTCGAATGATTTTGACCACCACCATGCCAAGTCGTACCGAGAAAAAAGATCACTGAACCTGCAGGCATCACTGCGGGTATCGCTTCTGATCTTTGTGCAAATCGATCATCTCCCCAGTGATGGCTGCCAGGAATAATCACTGTTGCACCATTGTCTTCAGTAAAATCATCAATTGCCCAGACAGTTGCAGCACCAAGTGGCTGACGAGGGCGTGGGAGGCGATAAAAAGCATCATCATAATGCAGACTTTGAGCGACTTCACCGAAAAGAATATTAATAATTTGACTTTGAGAGAGCAGGAAATTGGGTTGAAACAGACGATCCATAAGACCAAGAATGTGAGGATGTACTGCAAGTTGATCAGTGATTCGCGTTTTTGAGAGAACGTTATAGACACGTTGGGTTTGTTGTCCTTCAAATGGGTTACGTCCAGTTTGACCAAGCAGGGCAAGGCCTTCATGCTTAATTTGCTGGCAGGTTTCTTTGCTGATCAGGTTGTTGATGATGACATAACCATCACGCATTAAGCTTTGGAAATCTCGTTCGATTTCTGGCGTATTTCGCTCAGGTCCTGGTTGTAATTGTCGATGGGTCTTTGCGTGATCTTTTTTATTATATTGACGAATATCTAATTTAGACATTGAAAGCTCCTTGATTTAACGTGCTGGACAGAACGGAACAGTTAGTTGATATTGTTTCCTGCCTTGGTTTTTTTATTAGTATCTCCAGATCACAGTGGGCTGAGTTGGAGGGTATTGCTAGTCAGATTCCAGAGTTGTTCGAATAGTTCCTCATTTGAGGGCCTTTCTTTGGCAAGGATGGCTTGATCAATCGCCAGACGCAGACCTCCCATCAGCATTGCTACTGTTGTATTCGGATTAAGATCTGGACTGATTATTCCCAACTTTTGCCCTTGAGCAATGTTACGTGCACCCGCTTCTAATAATGCCTCCATGTGTGCACGTTCGATATCAAGCACTTCAGGTTCACGGGCAAGTCGCCCAGCAATCAAAGGTGCCAGAGGATGATTATAGAAATAGTCAATAATTGCTTTGGTACGGGTTTTTTCGCGTTCTCTCCATTCAATATTTGTTGGAATGCTGTCACCCAAAGCAAGCGCTCTCAATGGTTCATAGAATTGATCCACAACAGCGGCAATCAGACCTGTTTTTGAGCCAAAGTGATGATAGGTGAGCCCAGCTGATGTATTCGCTCTTTTGGCGATGGCACTGATCTCCATATGTCCATTGTTAGCAATCAATTCCTGTTCTGCTGCAGTGATCAAGCGTTGGTAAGTCACCATTTTTTTTTCGGTCATGATTTTATTCTTAAAAAACTGAATTGAATTCAATTTAGTTTTTATTAAAGAGGTTGTCAACAGTATTGAGCCAATATTCGTTAAAGAAATGGCTTTACCATAAGCTCGAAAGTGGGCTTGAGTCTGAGTAAGTGGAAGTATTGTTAATGAGAAAAAATTAGAAAAAGCAAATATAAGTGAGTACAAATGTGACAGAGATTTTTAATTGATTGCTTTTAAATGAATGGTTTTTATTTGAATTTAACTTTTATTTATTCTGTTCAATATTTTGAAAAGTCTTTTTTAAACCATAAGTCAACATAAAATTCCCCTCATCCTAGCCTTCTCCCAGCGGGAGAAGGGACTTTCAATACAACTATGAATCACTCCAGATGATTATTTATTGATTTATGTAAGAGTCCTAATAAAATATTTTATTAATGACAATTTTGTAATAAAAATGATTTATCGAACATTTACCAATATCTTGTTTCTTTTTTGTATAAATGTAATTGTAAATTTAAAATCTACTATATAAAATTAATCATTAATTTTTAAAATGAGTAGGATTGTGAAAATTCACACAGATATGGAATCGCTTTAGTATTATTTTAAATGAATTTCTTGGAATCTATTTTATCTTTGTAGAGCAGTAACTTACTTGGTTGAGTTTTTAAATATCATGAATATTGTTTACAGAAAGTTGTAATGGGAAAGAAGCTGTTTTTTGTTTGGCTATTGATGTTTCAATTTACATTTCAGAATGTCTGGTATGTGGTTGAATCTTTATGCCTTAATGAAATTTCGATTCAAAAGCATATAAAACAAAATATTTATGATAAAGAATCACTTATTGCCATGGGTGATGTTGAAAGAAATATTGAAAAAATAAGATATAACAATGAAATAAATCAGTTTTGTCAAAATATTTGTTTAAATGATAAATGTAATTTCATATCGAACTTTGCTGATTTAAAAATTGAACGCTATTTTGAAAATACATTCAACCCATTTTTTAATCTTCTCATTTTTCAGAGATACAGATGGTTGAATTTATATCAATCCCCTGAATTATATAATTTATCTCCTCCTCCTAAATTTAAGCAGCTATACGGTGGCTAGCTAAAACAGCTCCCACCATTTTATATTTTGTATATGCTGAGGAGTATTTAAATGTTTAGTCAAAAAAAAGCTATATCTTATTTTGTGGAACCATTATCTTTAAATTCTATTTTTAAATTAAATATTTTAAATTATTTAATTTTGATAAGTAACCCCTTGGAAATTCATCTAAAAGATGATGAGTATTCAATTTATTGTGGGAGGAAATAAGATGAATATTATATTTTCTTCCAGAATAAGAACCATGGGTTCAAGAGTTATTGGTTTTATATTGGCATTTATCATTGCTGTTAGTTTTGGTCTATGGCACGACACTTTCCCATTAATTGAGCATCTTTTATGGTTACTCGGTTGGTTTTTAGTGGGGATTGGAGCGATGGGACGGATATGGTGCAGTATCTATATTTTAGGCCATAAAAACGCGAAGTTAGTTATGGATGGTCCGTATTCCATCTGTCGAAATCCACTCTATCTTTTTAGTTTTTTAGCTGCGCTGGGGATTATGTTTTTAACTGAAACTTTGTTCTTTCCTGTGGCTTTTAGCGTGTTCTTTTTAATTTATTATTACTTTGTCATACGTCAAGAAGAGCGTTTTTTGAGGAAAAAATTTGATCAACTCTATTTGAATTATACTCAAACTACACCACGCTTTTGGCCGAGTTTTAAAAACTATTCTGAACCGCAATATTGCCAAGTGTCATCCAAACATTTTAGGTTGTTCTTAGCTCAGGTGATCTGGTTTTTCTGGGTTGCTGCGTTTGTACAATTGTTTGAAGAGCTTCGATTGTTAGGGGTTTTTCCTATTTATTTTAATATGTTTTAATCCGCTTTTATTAACTTGATTTGAGGTTTAGAGTATCTAGTAAAAGTTATATTATTGGGTACTCTAAAAGGATTTAATTATAAGGCTTATCTAGTCACAATAAAGGAAGTTATATTAATGTTGAAGTGATTGTCGAATAGACACTTCAATTGTGAATTATATAAGGCTCCTCTATAATTAAATTCTTGCGTGTAGAAAATAGAGAAGTATGTCATCACAATCTCAAGTCGCTTCTACTCAGGTGACAAAAAGGCAAACCAAGCCAGCAGAAGTCCGAATTGATGAGCTGATGAATGCTGCACAAACGCTTTTCTTAGAAAAAGGCGTTGAAGCCACCACCATTAGCGAAATTATTGCCAGTGTGGGCGTTGCTAAAGGGACCTTTTATCATTACTTTGAATCGAAACAGCATATTGTTGAAGCCTTAAAAAAACGTTATATCGATTTTTTTATCGCGGCCTTAGACACAGCTGTTGCAACATGTGATGCTGAAGATTGGGTCAGTCAATTTAAGGTTTGGGTCTCTGCCAATATACAAACCTACCTCGAAAGCTATGCTATACATGATATTGTTTTTGGTGCACATCACCATGAACGAAAAAATAATGAAAAAAATATGATATTGGAACAATTGCTGCAAATCTTAAATGGAGGGCAGCAGGCGGGTATTTGGCATTTAGAACAGCCAAGATTGACTGCTTTATTGATTTATTCTGGTGTGCATGGGGTTGCAGATGAAGCAATTGCCAATCAACTACAAGATAGCACAGATTTTTCTCAGCAAATTGCAATGCAATATTTAAAAATGCTCCATCATGATGGCTGACTTTCAGCATTATCTTGAATCGTATAAATCGCTTCTCGTCTGATATTCTTTTATTATCAATTTTAATTAGAACCCTAAACGATGCATTTTACAGCCAACAATTCTGCTGCTTAAGTTGTGATCAGTGATGATCTTTAAAAGCGCTTTCAAGACTGTCTATAAAAAATGAAAAGTTTGGGTTTTAAGTAGATTTTTATACATTGACCGACCGTCGGTCAGTGTATAATATAATGATTCTCATTTAAATGATCTAGGTGATGTATGAATGCATCTCGCCAGCCGATTTATCTTATTTTAGCGCTCTATATCAGTACCTTTCTGTGTTTGGTGGATTTAAGCAGTGTCAATCTTGCACTTGGAAGTATTCAAAACCAATTTGATAGTGATATGGCGGATCTACAGTGGGTGATAGATAGCTATGCTTTAAGTCTATCGAGTTTAATGTTAGCGGTGGGAGCATTAAGCCAGCGTATAGGGCGTAAAAAGTTATGGTTACTGGGTGTGATCATTTTTATCGTGGGTTCATTGATTTGTGCTATGGCAAGCAATTTTAGCTTGTTGATTATTGGACGAATGATTCAGGGAGTGGCTGGTGCAGTTTTAATTCCTTTGGCATTGGCGATCATGGTGCATCATTTTCATCAACCGCAAGACAAAGCGCGTGAAATTGGTCGATGGAGTTCTTTTAGTGCGTTTTCATTAATTGTTGGTCCGCTGATGGGTGGATTATTGGTACATCATTTTGGTTGGCAAAGTATTTTCTGGCTCAATCTTCCTGTTGGGATTCTAACGATTTACTTGGGCTATTATGGTATTGAGGCTGATCAGAAATCGGTGCCTGTACCGTTTGATTATCTAGGTTTGCTCTACAGTGCTGTAGCGATTGTCACATTAACGTATAGCATTATCGCATTACAACATGTGCATTTAGCACATTGGTTTATGCTGAGTATTTTCTTATTTATTTTGGCAAGTATGGCGTTTGCATGGCAACAAAAACATGCGACTCATCCATTGATCCCCAATCATTTATTTAAAAATAAACGCTTTTTAGCCTATAACGTAATTTCTTTTATTTTGGGGTTTGCAGGATATAGTTCTTTATTTATATTTGCCTTGTTTTATCAAAATCAGATTGAGTTAACTGCTGCACAGGCGGGTTGGTTGATTGCACCACAGTTTTTAACACAGGCGTTTGTTTCAATTGCCTTTTCCAAATTACACCAGCGTTTTACCGTAGCGAGTTTATTAACACTGGGCTTGGCAATCGCAGGCACAGCCTTGTTGGCTATGATGAGTTTTCAAACCGATTCATCTTTTGCGCTATTTATTTTTTGTAGTGGACTTATGGGCATAGGAATGGGATTGATCGTTCCGGGTTCAAGTACATTGATCATGGGCAGTGTACAAGTGCAAGATGCAAACTTTGCCGCAGCTATTTTAAATACACTACGCCAATTGGGAATGACAATTGGGATAGCCGTTTTAGGTACAGCAATGACCGTTGTGAGCACTTTGTCTCAACAGCAGGGCAACAGCTTACAATCTGCTGAACTGATGGCTTTCCATGTCACGGTCATGTTGATGGGCGGACTCTTTCTACTGTCTATTTTGTTTATGTTATATAGCCAGAAACAAGCCTCAATTTAGATTTTCTCACTATTACTTTGCAGTGCAACCGCACTGACTCGAATAGAGCCAAATAAAACAAGAGCACTGGTTAACTCAGTTCTCTTGTTTCATCAGTCCTTTTTAAAACTGTAAATCAATATAAAAGCCCCTCATCCTAGCCTTCTCCCAGTGGGAGAAGGGACTTTCAATACCAATATGATTCACTCCATATAATCATATTTTGATTTATGAAAGATCTATTGTTTACGCAAATTAAATTTAAACTTTTCATTGTAATAGGTGGCTTTGCAAGCTCCTACCATCAGATGAATTAACTTTTATAGAATAAATTTACTTAAGTTGCTCTAAATTGATTAAGGCATTGCCAAAATATTTAAATGCATCAAGCGCTCCTTGAATAACTTCATCTTTCTGGCTAGGGCTGAGTTCGGCTTGATCTAAAGCTTGAACAAATCGTTTCCAAACCTTCGCTCGACCTTCAGGATAAGCTGCCAAATTGCGCGCACCATTCTCAGCACTTAAACCTAAACATTGCTGCGCTTGTTTAAATAAAAATGCCGCGCCTAAAGTTGATCCTTCTGAAACGTAAATCCAGCCTAAAGCAGCAGGGAAAGTCACATTTAAGCTTTCTAAAGTTTGGCCTTGGGGTTGAATGCCTAAATCTTGTAGATCTAACAGTGCTTGTGCAGAACGACCACGGATATCAAGGTCGGTAATATGTAAAGCCACTTGATCTTGTTGAAATAAATGTTCGATTTCCAATTGAAAATAATACTGTGACAAGGTGAATAAGGCATATTTTTCTAAACTAGAAAATACGTCTGCCTTTGCCATCAGTGTATGCATTCTTTCATGCTCATCTGCAGTCTGTAATTTGAGCTGCATAGCCAAACTGAGTTCTTGTTGCGTATTGGGTTCAGTGATCAGTGCTTGATTCATGTAATTCTCTTATGTAAAAAAGTCTATGAAAAAATGGGTTATATGAGAGATGACGAATGAACTGGATAAAAAGCGCAACAGAGCCTACAAAAAAAGATCTTTAGGATAGCATTTACAAATCACAAAATGTAAACGATAATTATTATTGTTTAGAATTTTTAATTTAATTTTATGATCCCAATTCTCCCCACACCATCGCGACAGCAAATTCTGCAAGAGATGTATTTGGATCACCATGATTGGCTGAAACAATGGCTCAACTCGCGTGTCAGATATCCTTTTACTGCTGCAGATCTGGTTCAAGATACTTTTGTTAAATTGCTGCAAACTAAACAGCTTTTTTCAATTCAGGAACCGCGTGCATATTTGGTCAATGTCGCAAAACATGTGCTGATTGATAAGCATCGTCGTTATATTTTAGAGCAGAATTATTTAGAAACACTCAAACAGCATGCAGATGATCAAGATCTTTTAATCACTTCAAATCAAATTGAAGAGGCTGTACTTATTTTAGATTTTCTTACCATTGCTTTACAGGATACAACAGCACTAACTCGAAAAGCATTTATCATGTATTACTTTGAAGGCTATAGTCAGAGTGAAATTGCCACTGAGATTGGTAAATCATTACGCACGACACAGCTCTATTTAGCCGAATGTTTACAGTTATGTTATGAGGCGAAAAACAACTTGCTTGAGCTAGGGCTAGATGAACGCTAAGCAGCTACAGAAAGAAATGGCTTTATGGATTGTTCGTTTAAATACTGATGATTTGCATGAACGTCAACAAGCGCAAATTGAGTTTGAAGCGTGGCGAAGCAAGTATCCTGAACATCATGATCAACTCGATCAAATGCTTAATTTTTCTGAAACGATGCAGCAGTTTTCGACAACGCATGGCATATCCAGTCAAAACGTTCGCAATTCAATGAAAGTCAGTCAGCAAAGTAAAAAACATATTTTACAATTATTTAGCAAAGTCTTGCTGTTTTGTGTGAGTATCGGTGGCGTTGTCTATTTCACTGCTCATTCAACAATGATGTCTTACTACACGGCTGATTATAAAACTGAGATTGGGCAAATGCATTCGATCACCTTGGAAGATGGTTCCAAAGTGACTTTAGCTGCAAAATCTGCCATTAAACTTGATTTTACTGCTGAAAAAAGACAAATCAATTTAGTTCAAGGGGATATTTATATTGATGTTGCCAAAGACCCACAACGACCTCTGATCATTCATACAGCTCAAGCGGATTTTAAAGCGCTCGGTACACGATTTATAGTTTATCAGTACGCGAATAGCAGTGTGTTGAATATGTTGCATTCAAAGGTTGAAACCCGTTCATTGGCTCAAAATTCTCAAGTAAAAGTAGTCAAGCAAGGCGAAAAAATTAGCGCTGACGCACTTGGTTTAAGCCCGATTTCTGAGTTGGATATTGCATCGACCGAGTTTGCTTGGGATAAACATCAGATCTTGGCAGATCAACTTCCTTTAGCTGATTTACTGACCAACTTAGGGCGTTATCATCATCAATATTTAATATTTAATCATTCGACCTTAAAAGATTATAAAGTCAGTGGTGTGATTAATGCGCAACAGGATTTAGATCAAACGCTACGATTGTTGGTAACTCAATACCCAATTAAAATAACCAAGCTTGGCGATCATGTGATTTATATTACTTCAAAATAACAGAAATGTTATTTTGGATGGGGTGAATATCTTGTTAAATGTGGTTTATTTTTGTTTAGTCACATTTTTATATGTTGGAAATACTGTTTAAAACTAAAATATTTATTTTAAATTCACTATTTTATTTGTTTATATAATTGAATTTTAATAACAAAATTAATGCATGATTTTATTTAATATATTTGCATGATAAAAAGTTAACTTGGAAGCTATTGTGGTGTATACGTATTTTTGTCAGCATAAGGTTTTATTTTAAATTAACTGAAATTTAAAATAAAAATAAGTAGTGAGTGGCTAAATTTTTAAATCAGCATAGGCTTAAAATAAGCAGAAACATAGTTTACCCATATTTAATTGCATTTATTTATATTGAGATTTTCGTTCCTATAATGTGAATAAGATTATATTTATCGCATTTTTTGATTCAAACTTTATAAAGGGGTTATTCAATGAAGAAACTGAGTTTAGTAACATTGAGTACTTTGGTTTTCACTTTGGCGTGCACAAATGTATTTGCAGTAGATGGAACCATTACAGTTAATGGTGTTATCACTGATGGAACGTGTACATTAAAAGGTGATGGTAATAGGTCAAGTGGTACTAAAGACATAACGGTTAACTTGCCTTCTGTTCCTAAATCACTATTTAAATTTGAACCTGGATTTCCAAATTCAATGCAAGTAATCTTTAGTATGCAGTTAACGAATGCTACGGGTACAGGTCCTTGTGATGCTGCAACAAGTAAAGCTTTTAAAGGGGTACATTTGAGTCCAATTTCACCAACTGATTTGGATGACCTTGATAAGAGTTTATTGGTCAACAGAGCCACTGGTGCAGGTGGTGCCTCTAGTACAAATCCTGTTTTTATTCGATTTTACACTTATGAAACCAACAGTATTGTAGATCTGAATGCGCATTGGGGAAGTCAAGCAGGAAGTGAACTTTATAGTGTTGGTAATGAAGTATCTATACGTTATGTGGCAACGGTTATTTCTAATACTGGAGTTGTGGATGCTCAAAATGTGCAAGCAAAGATAAATTATACCATGCACTATAATTAAATTTTTTATGTTGGTTTTAGTGGTGAGGCATAGATTTAATGATGATTGAGCAACTTAAAAATAATTAAAACTTTATGGAGTTAATTCAATGAAGAAACTGACTTTAGCAACATTGAGTACTTTGGCTTTCACTTTGGCATGTACAAATGTATTTGCAGTAAATGGTACCATTACGGTTAATGGTGTGGTGACGGATCAGACTTGCACCTTACGAGGTGATGATGGTATGGCAAATGGTTTAAAAAATCTAACCGTTAGCTTACCCACGCTGCCTAAATCGACATTTACGCCTTTAAATCGAGTCCCATTCTTCATGGGCTTTAATCTGCATTTAAGAGATGCGACGGGTACAGATTTTTGTGAAGCAGCAACACGAAGAGCGTTTAGAGGTATACACCTCAGTGCGATTTCGCCAGCTCACTTGGATGCAGAGGATAAAACTTTACTGGTCAACACCTCGGGCGCTTCTGTTGCAAATCCTGTTTTTATTCAATTTTATACGGTGGATTCAGTACCTGTGGATTTTTCTGCATCTTGGGCAGATCAGGCAAAAAGTACAGTGCAGCATCTTAGTAATCATACATTTGTATATTACCGTGTACAGTATGCCTCTAAAACGGGGATAGTCGATGCTCAAAATGTAAATGCGAAGATCAATTATACATTGATGTATAATTAATCTTTGGTATGTGGACTTTAGCTGCTAAGTATAGATTTACTGGTACTTTAGAAAGTTAAAATTTAAAAAAACTGCAATTTATTGCAGTTTTTTTGTCACTTGGCTTGTTGTATAAGTCTTTTTAAAAGCATAGATCAATATAAAAAATCCTCTCATCCTTGCTTTTTCACAAAGAGAGAAGGCACTTTGAATAGCAATATGATTTACGCTATACGATCATTTTTTGATTGATGAACGAAATCGATTGAATATCATTTTATAAAAATCATAAGTGCTTTAATGAATATTCAGTCAATGATGTTGATGGATAACACTTTGGATACGTATAAAAGATCTCAATAAGGAAGCTGGATGATGAGGTCATTTATATGATTGCAAAATCATAAAACATATTATTTTAGTCGGATTAAATCTATAGTGAGAAAATGATTTTATTGATGTTTAGTCATATTTTGATATGTTGGAAATGGTGTTTAAAATTCAAATAAAATTAAATTTTTGATCATTTGTTTTACTTATATGGTTGAATCTTAACAATAAAATTTATACATGATTTTTTGTAATGAGTTTGCATGATAAAAAGTCAACTTAAAAATATTGTGATATGCAGATATTTTTGTCAGCATGAAGTTTTATTTTGAATTGGCGGAAATTTAAAATAAAAACATCTATTAAAATAGACTCCAGCTTGAAATAAGCAGAGTTTTAAAGTGAACAACAACAGCGTTTATATATTTAGATCTATCTATTTTCGTTGAAATTACCATGTCTCTTAATGTGAATAACAGCATCGTTAAATTATCGCATTTATTAAAGCTTTATAAGGCTGATTCAATGAATAAACTGATTTTACCCACATTCAGCACTCTGCTTTTAACGTTAGTATGTACAAACGTTTTCGCTGTGGATGGCACCATTACCGTTAATGGTGTTATCACGGATCAAACTTGTACCTTGCAAGGTGATGGTGGTTATGCAATTGGTTCAAAAGATATCGTTTTTCCATTAGGTACTGTACCTAAATCGTGGTTTACGCCTACACTTCCAGTGCCAATGCGTTATGGATTTACGCTACAGTTAACCAATGCAGCAGGTACAGCTCACTGTGATGTGGCAACAAGTAAAGCCTTTCAGGGGATACATCTGAGTACAATTTCACCAGATGATTTGGATGAGACAGATAAAACTTTACTCGTGAATAAAGCCACAGGTGCAGGTGGTGCTTCTAAGGCACATCCTATTTTTCTTCAAATGCAGACTGAAAACAGTAAACCTGTAGATTTTTCTGCGGCTTGGGGAACTCAGGAGAAAAGCTTAGTACGTATCCGTGCTGATGGTGAAACATATGTATATTACATAGTCGCGGTTGCTTCCAAAACGGGGATTGTTGATGCTCAAAATTTCACGACAAAGATAAATTATACATTGCACTATAATTAAATTTTGTGTGTTGGTTTTATTGATGAAGTTTAGATTTATTGAGGGTTGAGAAAATTAAAACTTATTCAAATCTTATGAGATGTATTGAATGCAGAAACTGACTTTAGCCACATTGAGTGCTTTGGCTTTAAGTTTGACATGTAGTCGCGCGTTTGCTGTAGATGGAACCATTACAGTCAATGGTGTCGTGACTGACGGAACATGTATATTACATAGTGCTGGCGGTGATGCAAGCGGTACTAAAGATCTCACGCTTAACTTGCCCACTGTACCTAAATCAGGATTTTATCCAAATGTACCGTTAAGTAAAAAACTCATTTATATGGAGTTACTAAATGCTACAGGTACGGGTGTTTGTGATGTAGCAACATCTAGAGCCTTTAAAGGGATTCATTTGAGTGTAAGTTCACCACCTACTGACTTGGATACAGAGGATAAAACTTTATTGGTCAACAAAGCCTTAGATGCTTCCACTACAAATCCTATTTTTTTTCAAATTACGACTAGAAATGGAATACCTGTAGATTTTTCAGCACCTTGGGGAACTCAGGCGAAAAGTCCTGTTTTTGAGGGTGCTTATGCAGTGGCATATTTAAGTTATTATGTAGCATATATTTCTAAGACTGCCATTGTCGATGCTCAAAATGTGCATGCGGTCGTCAACTATACCATGCACTATAATTAATTTTGTCTGTTGCCTAAGTAGATAATCATGCACTTGCTGTTGCTTTAGAAAATTAAAATTTAAAAAAAACTGCATTTCATTGCGGTTTTTTCGTTTCTGCTTCGTCATATAACTTAGAACACATGAAAACACAGATTATTTTAACTGAGTGAAGTTAATGATTATCATTTAACCTTGGGTGGGTAGAGAATGTCTCAATCTTTATATCAGAATGCAATAAAGCCAGTTGCAATGGCTGTTGCAATCGCACTGTCTATGAGTGCAATCAGTATTCAAACGCATGCAAATAATGCTTCGCCTGTTGGCTTTTATCAAGTGCAAAGCGGTTCATTGACTCAAGCTTTAAATAGCTTGGCACAGCAAGCCAATGTATCGTTGTTACTCGATCCAGCAAAAACCAATCGTTATCGGGTAAAGACGATGAAGGGTAAATATACCCTAGATCAGGCTTTTGCATTATTGGTGCAGAATACCCCATTCCAGATTCAAAAAACTTCCGCAGGTTATCTACTTATTGAAAAGCCTGTTGCTACACAAACGCTTGTAGTCAATACAGCAAATATTGCAACGGGAAAAACAGCAACAGGTAAAACAGCAACATCAACCACAAATGCTGAAAACCAAATTTATCAAATGACTCCGATTGTGGTCGAGGCGGTAAAAAAAGACACCATACAATTTGGTCAGAGTGTACTCAATCAAAAAGCGATTGATCGTTATCAGGCCAATAATGTTGCACAATTACTCGATCATATGCCCAGTGTCGGTTCAGCAGGATCGCCACGTCCGGGAGGGCAAACGATTAATATTCTCGGCATGGGCGGGGTAGCCGATGTACCCATTACCTTGGACGATTCTGTTAAAACCTTTGATAAATATCGACAGGGTTCAGTCTTTATTGAACCTGAGATTTTAAAGAAAATCACTGTGGATAAAGGGCCACATAACGTTGAAGTCGGAAATGGTGGTTTTGGTGGTAAGGTTACACTGGAAACTAAAGATGCCACAGATTTACTGGATGATGGTAAAAATATTGGCGCATTTTTAAAATATTCTCGTTTTTCCAATAACAGTCAAAATACCTATACAGGCGCTGTATATGGTAAAGCCGACAATGGGCTGGTCGATGGGCTGTTTTACTATACCAACCGAGACAGCGGCAATGTAAAGCGACCAGATGGAACTGAGTTTTTGTATTCAGGGCAAGAGCAAGAAACCTATTTAGCCAAACTGAACTTTTATCCTGCCGATGGTCATAAAATTTCTTTAAATGCCATGCGCAGTGGGCATGAAGGCTGGGAGCCTTTTGCAGCCATGCGTGATCAAGATGCAGTGCCGACTGAGGCAGATATTGCTAAGTATGGCTATGATGAAGCTTGGAAACGCCGTTTGGTCGACCGTGATCAGGAAGATACCAGTTACTCGGCAAGTTATGAATTTAATCCTGATGCTAACCCATATGTAAATTTAAAAGCCGTCGCATCCTATTCCAAGACTTATCAACATGATCTACGCTTACCAAGCGTAACGGGTTCAGCGGCACTGTTAGGCAATGAAAGCTGGGTAACCTATACCAATACAGCATTAAAAATGAGTAATATCAGTGATATTGAAACAAAACTGGGCACGCATAAATTAAAGGTTGGCGCGCAATACCAGAAAATGGAACAAAACTCGCTGATTTATGACAAAAACAATGCCAAAAAGCCAGATTATAATTTTGGTTATTATGAACCGAACTATATGCCTGCTGGCGATCAGCAAATGCTGAGTGCATTTATTGAAGATCAATATCAGATTAACAATTTCGTCATTACCCCATCACTCCGTTATGATCATATTGAAAATAACGGCAAGCCAAATCGTGCATCACGATTTAATGATCCAGCGGCAGGGCATGATTATTCCAGTAAAACCTATACGGGCTGGTCGCCACGGTTGGCAATGTCTTGGAAACAGGCCGACTATATGACATGGTTTGCGAATGTGAGTAAAACATGGCGTGCGCCTCGCGTTGATGAACAATATTATGTGCAATCCGCAGCAACTACTGTTCCCTCGACCAGTCGTTATTTAGTTCCTGAAAAGATGTTGGCGATTCGTGTCGGCAATGAGATGAATTTTGATGATGTGTTTAGTGATGAAGATCATCTACAAGTGCGTTTAACCTATCATCATAATCGGGGGGGCGATGAGATATTCCGCAATCGCTCAACATTTTGTCAAGCACAAGCAGAAAATAATGCAAATACAGGAAAAGGTAGCGTAGCAGACTGTAAAGGCAATTATGATCATGGTTTTTATCGTAATGTGACCGATTACACCATCAAAGCCTATGAAGCCGAAGCTTTCTATAATCAGCCGACTTGGTTTGCTGGTTTAACCTATTCCTATATTCGCGGGCAACGTGATAATTCTCCTGTAAATCCATGGTTTGATCAAAAAACATGGATGACCAATATCCCACCGAAAAAAGCCACTGCAACTTTAGGGGTGAATGTGCCTGAACATCACTTAACTATGGGGTGGAGAGGGATATTTGTGGCTGCGCAAGACCGAAGCCTTTCAGATAATGATAAGTCGATCGCGGCATCTTCATTTTCATTACCTAAAACCAAAGGCTATTCACTACATAGCGTTTATGCCGACTGGCAGCCAATTGGTGCAAAAGGGCCAACGCTGAATTTCTCGATTGATAATTTATTTAATCGTGATTACAAAATGTATTTGGGGGAGTATATGACAGGTACAGGTCGAGATTATAAGGTGAGTATTTCGCAGAAATTCTAATAGGTCTGTGTTTAATATTTGACATAGCGAGAAGTAAATTTGATTTAAGGATTAAATTTTACTTCTCGCTTTTTTATAACCTATTTCCGTGCAATCAGCACATCAACCGGCGCAACCGGGAACTGCACATTCTCGATCGTTTCAATGTGCTGACAACCCAGTTGTTTTAAGCTGCGATAAATATCGTCCTTTTGTGGAACGTAATTGCCTTGCATACGCATATTGAGATAATAGCTTTGAATGCCTGCATCATATTGAGATGGGGCAATTTCTGCATGACAACAAATCAATACACCATTTGATGATAGAGCTGCAAGCAGTTTTTCTAAAATTAACGCGTAATCATCGACAAAATGTAGTACAGATGAGCACCAAATAATGTCGTATTGAGGGTGAGATTTTAAAGTTTGAAAGTCTAACGTTTGCAAGTCCGCAGCTAAATAATGTAAGCGTTGGTGTGCTGGATGACTTGCTAAAGTGGGACGAATTGCCTCAATGACATGCGGAAGTTCTAAAAGGGTGCATTCAAGTTGAGTAAACTTTTCAGCCAAATGCATTGCGATCCGTCCAGCGCCAGCACCGACATCAAGAAAATGTCTTGCTGTTTTAAATTCACGGACTACATCAGAAAGCACATCTGCAATGTGAACTGTGACAGCGTTTTGTTCTTGGGCAATTTGTATTTGAGCCGCTTGTGCCCATGCAGATCCGATCGTTTCTGGTGTTCGAGATTGGGCTTGAAAATCACGAGAAAAAGACACAGAAAGTTGTCCAGCAACAGACTGAATCACTTGTTGGCGATATAACAACGCATCAGCACAATATTGATCTGATGTCGGATCAAAGTAGTCTTTAAGTACTGGCTTAATACGATAAAGCATAGCTTGTCTGGTTGGGTCAAACTGGGTGTCTAACAGTTGTAAACTGGCCAATAGCTGTAACAGATAATCGGTATTTTGCGGATGCAAAGCATGTTTCTTTGCTAGGACTGTGGCATCTTCAAATTGAAATAATGATGCAAAGAGTTTTTTTCAATTGAAAAATCTAAGGCTTGTGCTTGTATTTGTGACAGGTAAATTTGCCAAATGAAATGTAAAGGATGAGGTTGAGTCAGTATTTGTACGGCTTGATTTAGAGAAAGATTCATTAAAAGCACCTTTTAAAATTACATAGGCAATGCCGAGAACATTCAGTCTAGACATTCGATCCAAAGATACGATATGATGATTTAATAAATGAGAATGATTATTATTTATTATATGCGGATTATAGAAAATACTATGCGAAGTGATGTTTTCAGCTAGATGGAGTATTGAGTGATGACACAATTACATCATCGTGTGCGGGTTGATGTCGCGCGTTCGGTTCAAGAGATCTCTTCACGGCAACACCGTATTGGCTTGCCTGAAGATTTTGGTCATTGCTATGCAGACACTTTGCAGATTGAAACTGGCTTGCTACTTAACCAATTACACTATTGTCCTCAATATGCATTAGAAGAAGAAACCCAAGCAGCACACCCAAACCCCGTGATGGTATTGACTGTTGGATTACAAGGGTGCTCAAAATATCAGAGTAAGAATGCAGAGCAACTCAGTTTTAAAGCGGACCATATCAGTATCAACACGTTTCCATCCATTGAAGGAATACGCCACTATCAAAAACAACAGACGGTTTCTCAGCTTCGCTTGATTATGAGCTCGGAATTTTTGAGTAAATATCTAAGCTCAAAACAGCTCAATGCATTATTTCTCCCAAACCATATCAACCCAATCGCTTTTCAGCCTGTTTCAAGGACCAGTAAAGTCCATGCTTGCGCATTGGCACATTCACTGGTACAGCACAACAATCAACCACAACATAGCTTACAACAACATATTCATGCACTGAGTTTGTTATCAGAACAGTTGCCGTTCATTGCGCCTGATGAATCAGCAGTCTCATCTGCAAACTTGAATATGCAGGATGTGCAAAATTTGGAAAAAGCCAAAGCTTTAATGATCAATCAATTAGATCAAGCATTGACGATGCAGTATATCGCCAGTGTGATCGGTATGAATGTATATAAATTCAAAGCCTGTTTTATCAAGCTGTATGGGGTCAATCCGACTGAATATTTATTGCAATTGAGGATGCAACAAGCCCATAGCCTCCTTGAGTCAGGTTTGCACGTGGCTCAAGTGGCGTGGCAGGTGGGCTATCAATATCCCAATAATTTTACAGTTGCGTTTACTCGTTTTTATGGCAAATCACCCAAAGCATTATTTGCAAAAAATAAATCTAAATGACATGAGGAATGCGTAATGAAAAAAATATCGCTTAACTTGCAAGATGAGATTGCAGACACGCTACTGATTACCTTATATGCCAAATCCGTTGAAACGCAGAAAAAAAATCCCTTAATCAATGATCAAACAGCCTGTGAGTTGGTGGAAAAAATTGATTATGATTTTTCAAAATATAAAAACAAGAAGGCCACGTCGGTTGGTGTTGCATTGCGTTCAACGCATTTTGATCAGAAGGTTAAAGACTTCATTCAACTTCATCATTATCTTAATCATCAGCCGATTATTGTATTTGTAGGCTGTGGTTTAGATAGCCGTATACAACGTATCGGTAAAAGTGCTGAACATGCTGAGTTTTATCAATTGGATATTGCTGAAGTGATTGAACAACGTCAGCAACTCATTCCCGCGCATAAAAATGAACACTTTATTGCAAGTTCAATGTTATCGACCACGTGGATGGATCAATTAAAAGAAACGCATCCCATTGGTCATTTTATGTTTGTGATCGAAGGGGTATTGATGTACTTCAATCAAGCACAAAATCAACAGGTGTTAACCGCTTTAGCCGAGCGGTTTTCAGGTGCTGAAATTCATTTTGACATGCTTAATGCTTGGATGAGTACTAAGTCTGCTTTACACGACACTGTAAGTAAAACCAAAGCCACATTTAAGTTTGGTTTGGATGATGAAAAAGACATTGAAACATGGCATCCCAAACTTAAGCATGTGCGGACCTATTTGTTTAATCAATTTAAAGGTTGGCATCGAATGGGGTTGATGCTCACGACACTAATGTCAATTGTGCCAAAACTCAAAACTTCTTCACGGATAGTCATATTTAAAATTAGCTAGTGTTTTTTTAAATGTTTCTCGATTAAGCTATAGATCAAATTTAAAAGTATCAGCGTTCTATAAAAATGGATTTGTATGATTATAAAGCTTGCAATGCCACACCTTACATTTAAAGTTTAAATAGATTTGTGTAGGCAATGCCTCACTTTTCGTAGGGGATGCCAAACCTTGCGCTGCAAACAAAGCAGTGCTTTGTTTTTGCTCATTTTGAGCGAGGGCTCTTGCGCTGCAAACAAAGCAGTGCTTTATTTTTGCTCATATACCCCCGCTCAACGGCGACATCCATGTCGCCACACGATAGAACCACCATGTATGATTAAACAATACAAACAAATCCGCAGATTAATTGATATGTATTAGAGGTTGATTAACTGTTCATTTTTAGATAACGCAAACTCTGTTTATTTGAATCATTTTTCTTGGCTGTGCGTCTGTTAAATCGCCCACTCGCTCCAAAAAACTTGGGTGCAAGACATAAGCCTCAAGTCTGTAGGCCACAGTCTCCCTTATTGAAATAAAATACTGATTAAAACCAGCGTGAGTAATAGGATATAACCACGCTCATGCATTTGATTAGACAATTTTCCGGTCCATTGTATTGCCAATTTCATGCCGAAAAAGCCGCCTATAATCAACGCAATTAAAGCAGGGTAGTAAAAATAGCCAATAAAATGCGTGCCTAGATGTTGTGGTTGGATAATTTGCCCAATGATCAAGGTGATACAACCGGCTATGGCAACAGGCATACTCAAAGGATTGGCTAGGGCAACCGATGAAGACATATCCAAACCACAGCGACGGAACAGCGGAATAGTCATTACACTGCCTCCGACACCCAACGCGGATGCAATCCCGCCGATAAAGATTCCGCCTAGACCTTGTTCTGTTTTGGTGAGTAATCTTACGGATTGAGGGTTTGAGTGGGGCTGTTTAAATTGACGAAGCAGACAATCAAAAATTGTTATACACAAATAGAGTGCAAAAGCCCATTTTAACAGGTGTGATGAAATATTTAGGGCGAGTAGAGTGCCTAAAATTGCACCAGTAGCAATCCAATATGCGATTGGGAAGAGGTATTGTTTGTGTATTTTTCGCTGTTTATATTGCTGATAAGTTGCCAATCCAGAGTTGATCACCATCAACAATAATGAGGTGGCAACTGCACTTTTAAAAGCTAAATCATAGGCGGTAGAATGAATTGGATATTGCATACGAATTGTCGAATAAACCAAAGGAACAACAACAAAGCCACCGGCAAAACCAAATAATATGGTGAGTATGCCACTGACAAAGCCTGCAACCAATAAAATAAGATAAAGTTCCATACACAGAGATCTTTGAAAATAAATACCAGTTTAAGGATTTCTCGATCGATAAAATTTGTTATATTCCGCATTTAATTACTCAAATCAGACACGGATATGAAACAAATCTCGATTCATAGTGTTGAGCATTTAAAACATAAAATGATTGCGATAGAAACGCAGTACGCTGAGTATTATGTGTTAAAGATGCACAGCCATAAACGAGCACAATTACTTTATGCTGCTCAGGGTGTGATGCATGTAGAAACACCACAAGGAAACTGGATCATTCCTCCTGAAAGGGCGGTTTGGATTCCACCGCAAGTTCCGCATCAACTGACTTTGTTTAATGTTAAAACCTGTAGTTTGTATATCCTTCCTGAAGATGTCCCTAGGCAGATTGAATGTTGCGAAGTGCTGTCAATTTCACCTTTGCTTCGACAATTACTTTTAAAAGCACCAGCGTTAAATGAACCGCTTTCAAGACATGATGAGCTGATTCAAGAATTGATTTTAACTGAGCTGGCTATTTCCGAAAAAATTGAATTGCATTTACCTTTGCCGGAAAATAAAGCCATTTTAGAAATTTGCCAAAAGTTCTTAAAGCAGCCCGATATTCATTTATCACCCGAAGAAATTGCGACACAACTTTATATCAGCGAACGGCATTTTAGTCGGCTGTTTAAAAGTGAAGTTGGGATGTCTTTTTCAAAATGGCGACAACATGCGTGTGTACTATTAAGTCTGGAAAAATTGATTCAAAATCAGTCGATACAGCACATTGCTTATGATTTTGGCTTTAAAAATCCTGCTGCATTCACCACCATGTTTCATCGCGTTTTGGGTTTAAGCCCGACTCAATATATGAGTCATCTGCAAAATAAAACATCCAAATAAAATACATTATTGGTTTTGACCGATCGTTATAAAAAATAAGCCTAACTTATCAGTGGTGTGATTGATACATTCGAATCATTAGAAAAATTACGTTTTATTTAAAGGGGTATTCCTTTCATACATAGGTTACTAAAAGGAAAGCGTAAAAATATAGTGATAAATATAAATGAAAATGATTATAATTAAGCTTCAAGTTTTTAGGTCATTGTTTAATGCAGTTTAATAAATCCTCCCTCGCATTTTCAGTTTTTGCCATCATGCTATCCACCGCTCATGCTGAATCAGAATCAGAGATAACGCAAAATGCTGTAAGCAATAAATTGCCAACGATTATTGTACAAGCAGACAGTGATAAAAAAGCCTATGCAGCAAAAACAGCAAGTGCGGTATTGCGATCTAAAGCGCCTTTATTTGAAACAGCTCAGTCGATTAGTGCGATCACCAATCAGCAAATTGAACAAAAGCAAGCAAAAACAGTAGCAGAAGCTTTAGAAGGTGTGGCAGGCGTGACCTCTGGTCAATATGGGCGAAGAGGCTGGGATGACTTTATTATTCGCGGACAAATATCCAGTTCACAAACTTATATTGATGGGTTGCGTATTCAAGCATCAGATAATGTTTTAAGAGCGGAAGATATTTCAGGCTTAGAGTCTATTGAAGTGGTCAAAGGTCCCACCTCAGTTGGTTTTGGTTTGGCGCTGCCAGGCGGCTTAGTCAATTTAACCACCAAACGACCGCAAGCAGAAACCGCTTACAAAGGCACATTAAGTTATGGAAGCTATGGTTTAAAAGAAGGTACATTTGACCTAAATTATGCCCCTGATAATCGTGCAAAAGGCGCTTTTCGTATAGTAGGACGGATCTCTGATCAAGATGACCCGACTGACCATGTTTATTTTAAAAATCAATATATTGCTCCATCTTACAATTTTGATCTAGGCGATAAAGATGATTTATCCGTCATTGCCAGCTATCAACACCGTGAATACATCCGTCAACAGGGCATTCCTTATAGTAAAGGCGATTATAAAAAATACCCTTCAAGTCTATTCTTTGGTGAACCTGATCATGGTTATGACGTCGATGTTTATCGTCTTGGTGCAAATTATGCGCACTACTTTGATAATGCTTGGGTGTTTAAACAAAACTTTGCGGTTACCAAAACTGATACCCAAGGCAATCCGATATTGGCATCAGGTAATAGTCCTCTACCAGACATTAAACGTTCTGTAAATAATCAAGATAAGCAAGATACCAACTATACTTTAGACAGCAACCTGCAACGTAATTTTGATTTTGGAAAGATCAATTACGATGTGATGGTGGGTGTCGATATGATGCGAGAGCGTAGTGATTACTATCGTAGAAACGATACTATCAACTCTTTTAATGCTAACCATCCAGTCTATGGAATCACCAGTACCAAACTGGGCGCGCCAACACAGCAATTGACCTATAGCCAATTTACGGGTCTTTATCTACGCAATACAATTAAAGTAGATGATCACTGGATTATTGGATTGTCTGGTCGACACGATTGGACTCAGGTTGAAATTGACGATGTATTAAAAAATAGCAACATCAAAAACTCAGACAATGCATTTACGGGCAGTGGGTCGGTGATGTATCGTATCAATGATATGTTTGCACCATATATCAGTTATTCAACCTCATTTATGCCTGTAACAGATCCAGGTGAAAATGGTCAATTGCTGAATCCAGAAGAGGGGAAACAGGCCGAAGTCGGTGTCAAGTTACAAGCATTGGATCAGCGTTTACAGGGTTATATTGCGTATTATGATTTAACCCGTAAAAATGTGACAGAAAAAGATGCTTCAGGAAACTTTTCAATCCAAACAGGTGAGCAAGTTACCAAAGGTTTTGAAGCAGAAATCGCAGCGGCATTAACTGATCAATGGATTGCAACAGCAACCTATAGCTATATCCCAACAGCAAAAGTCACTGAAAGTGTGATTGCCAGTGATATTGGCAAACGGACCAATCATGTACCTAAAAATGCCAGCTCATTATCCACCCAGTACTATTTTAGCCCAGATAAATTAGGTTGGAATATTGGCGCAGGGATTCGTTATCAAGGTTCTCGAACAGCACAACGTAGTACAGATTTTGTCTACTTACCAAGTTATGCCTTATTTGATGTAAATGCGGGTTATGAAGCCAAGAATTGGGGCGCAGGTTTAACGATTAAAAACTTATTTGATAGAGAGTATCTGGCAGGGACCACACCAAATGCACAATTGGTCAATTGGGGAGATCCTATGATGGTTCGTCTGAATGTGAAATTTAAATATTAACAGTAGCTTAGTTTAGATGCTGTTTTCACTATTTGAATTTAATGCTAAGACATAAGCTTTATGGGTATTGGAGACAATACCCATTTTTTTCAGTATAAAAAAGTTGGAATTAAAGATACTCGGATTTATTAGAATAATGGCTAATCGAGTGAAAACCTTAAGGCATGGAATCTATAGTCAACCTTTCAAAAACTTAGGTACAAGAATAGAATTTCTATTAATTAATATTTTAAATTAAATCAATTATATGCAAGAAATAAATTATTTGATTATAAAAAGCTTGCAATGCCACACCTTACATTCAAAGTTTAAATCCCTTTGCGTAGGCGATGCCTCACTTCTCGTAGGCGATGCCAAACCTTGCGCTGCAAACAAAGCAGTGCTTTATTTTTGCTCATGTTGGGCGAGGGGTACGTCCTGTACCCCCACCCAATGGCGACATCCCTGTCGCCACACGATAGAACAATCATCTATGATTCAAAAGTACAGCAAATGAATTGATAACCAACAGTTTCTAAAAGTTCATACAAAAACATAAGCTTTATTGATGATTAATGATTTGATGGAAATCACTTGTATGAATAATGAGGTAGTTTGACCATAGAACCATACTATGTCTAATTTCTACCATCGTAATAAAAACCATTGCTCCTATAGAGAAGTGATTAAAAAGCTTAAATTAAGATGCAGTGAATGATGTCGATTATGCAGAGATCTGCTTGAAAAGCATTTTATGATTACAGCAATTCGTTTTAAAACATTCTATAATTCAGGCCTATTTATTTTGCTGTATTTATCTAAATTTTTTTATGTCTCAGCTTTCCCAATACTTTGCTCAAAACCAATTTTGCTGTTTAGTAGAATATTTGCCTTCAAAGCAAGAGATGCTGCCTGTAGCAACACAACTGGCGGGCTTTCCTGTATGTATGACTTTGTCAGATCGAGTACGTTCAGATGATGATATTGCACCATTAATTGCTGCACAATCTTATCCGCAGCAGATTGAAAAAGTATTGCACTATGCAGGTAAAGGTCGAGATATACATGATTTCAATCTGTTTTTAACGCAAGCCAAACAACAGGGACAGCAAAATTTATTGTTACTGACTGGCGATAAGCTAAAACAACATCACGATGGGCAAGGTAGTCATGCTCGAACACGCTATTTGGAATCGGTGAATGCGGTCATCGCTGCCAAACAACAGGGTGGTTTTCATATTGGCGTTGCCTTGAACCCGTTTAAATATAGTCAAGCAGAAAAACAAGCGCAGTATTTAAAACTGCATAAAAAACTACAAGCAGGCGCTGATTATATTATTACTCAATTGGGCTTTGACCTCGTTGCACTTAAACAAGCGCATGAGTTTTTAATTGAAGAAAACTATACACAAGAAATTCTTGCTTGTGTGATGCCGCTGACTTTAGCACGAGCGAAATTTATGCTGAAACATAATGTCGCGGGTATTGTGATTACGCCACATATGCTTGAAGTGTTGGCCCAAGAACATGATTCTGATCAAACTGAAAATACTTATTTACGTTGTGCTTTACAAATTTTGATTTGTCAGCATATTGGTTATGCTGGTGTGCATCTTTCTGCGTGCCATAAAGCCGATGAGCAAGCGATTTTAACGGGTTATATTGAACAGTATCGACATCTTGATCTCAAACAATGTCAACAATTATGGGATCAATTATGGCAGCTTAAAACTGGCAATGAATTACGTCCAGCTGTTGTAGAAAAGCCTAAGCTGAGTAATTTGCAACAGAAAGTGAAATATCAATTTTTAGATACCATTCACAGTACCATGTTTAATTCCAGTTTGGTCAAAGGGCTGGGTGCTTATATTTTTAGTGCGGGTTTTTGGAATAAAGCCCTTGCAGCAAAATTGCTGTTACAAGCCGAATATTTGAGTAAACATTTTATTGTCGGGTGTGAGAGTTGTGGCCAGTGTAGGCTGGCTGAAACCTTATATATTTGCCCTGAAACTTGCCCCAAAGGTCTGGCAAATGGGCCATGCGGTGGCACACATTTAGACCGTTGTGAATTTGGGGATCGAGAGTGTATACACTCTGTCAAAGCTCGATTGGCTGAAGAGGTCGATCAAATTCAGGTATTAAAAAAGCAGCTGATTCCAACTGTACCAATAGAAGTCCGTGGAACCAGCTCTTGGAAAAACTGGTATGTGAAGCAGTGATAAGGGGAGGTGTCTGGATAAATTAGTTTTCCTCATCCATCACGTTGGTATAAAACTTTTCACCTAATTTGATCCGGTCACGACCGTTTTTCATACGCCAGCGATTGGTATCTCGCAGTGAATAAACACAGCCACAGTATTCTTGTTGGTAAAATTCTTCACGTTTGCTGATTTCGATCATACGATGTGCACCGCCGCTTTTGCGCCAGTTATAATCCCAATATTCAATTTGTGGGTAATGTGCGGCAGCTCGGATTCCACAGCCGTTAATTTGTTGCATATCTTTCCAACGCGATATGCCCAATGAGCTGCTGATTAAACTAAATCCATGTTCGTGTGCGTAAAGTGCGGTTCTCTCAAAACGCATATCGAAACACATGGTACAACGGATGCCTTTTTCAGGCTCATTTTCCATACCTTTGGCACGTTCAAACCAATTGTCTGTATCGTAGTCACAGTCAATAAATGGAATATTATGCTTCTCAGCAAAGCGAATATTCTCTTCTTTGCGAATTAAATATTCTTTGATTGGATGAATATTTGGATTATAGAAAAAAATTGAAAAGTTGATGCCTGATTCAATTAAGGTTTCCATGACTTCACCTGAGCACGGCGCGCAACATGAATGCAGCAACAATTTGTCGTGGCCTTGGGGGAGTGTGAGCTTTTGGCGTTCCAGAGTCATGTTAAACAATATAAAAAATGAATAATCTTCTATTGTAAAAGTTTTATCGTCTTGTGGTGCTTGAATTCACTGAAATGTTTTCAGTCTATGCTGAAAGTTTTTAAGGATGATATTTTAAATCACCAGATTTAGTTCATTCAAAAATGGAGTGATTTAATTGTATGGATGAGTAAGAGCGTCTTCAATATTTTTACGTATTATTTAAAAATGAATAAAAATAACAAATTTTAAAATTAAGTGAAAATAATTAAACATAAATGCCATCAATCCGTTATGCTATAGCCAGATCACCTTTAACATATTAATTTGGTAATGACGGAATGTTAGAACTTCGACATCTAAAAACACTCACTGCTTTACGTGAACATGGTTCATTGGTTGCAGCAGCAGGAGATTTGTGTTTAACACCTTCTGCTTTATCACACCAGCTTCGAGAGTTAGATCAATGGTTTGGTGTCGAAGTGGTGAATCGTCGCTCACGTCCAGTGAGTTTTTCTAATGTTGGTCAACGATTACTGAAACTTGCTGATGATATTTTGCCACAAGTGCAAATTGCCCAGTCTGATATTACCCGTATTGTGCATGGGCAAACGGGACGAATCGTTTTCTCTTCCGAATGCCACAGTTGTTTTGATTGGCTTATGCCATTGCTAAACCAGTATCGTCAACAATACCCAGATGTAGATTTAGATTTTGCCTCAGGATTTGAAGCTAATCCGCATGAGTTATTACAAACTGGTGAGTTTGATCTGTTAATTACAGCAGATCCAATTGCGCTAAAAGGGGTAGAGTATTTTCCAATTTTTGAATATGAATCGCGATTGGTGCTCTCAATCACGCATCCTTTAGCACGAATGAAAGAAATTACGGTGCAAGAGTTGGCCGAAGAAACCTTGGTGACCTATCCAGTGGATAAACATCGACTGGATATCATGTCGAGATTATTTATTCCTGCCAATATTCAGCCAAAACATATTCGCACCACAGACTTAACTCAAATGTTGATTCAACTTGTGGCAAGTGGTCATGGTATCGCAGCACTGCCTGATTGGGTGGTCAATGAATATGAGCAAAAGGGCTGGGTGGTTTCTCGCCGTTTAGATTGTGTCGCGCCTGAAGGTTTACGTCGAACCTTATATGCAGGTTATCGTGTAGAAGAAAAAGAAAAAGATTATTTTGATGGCTTTCTCAAGCAATTGGATAAATTCTCGAAAAAAAGAGCAACGTATTACTAAAATGTATTATTAATGAGTCATTGTGTAGTACCTACATGCTAAGTACGATGAATCATTTTAACACGCGCTGACTCAGGCTGGTTTGTCCTAAATGAGCGCGTGTTTTTTATCGGGTGTTTTGCTATACCTGAATTATCTTCTTAAGCAGAATATGAGCAAAAACAAAGCTTGGCTTTGTTTGCAGCGCAAGGTTTGCCATGCCATAAGCCAACCAATCGACGAGCCTAAATATTTTTGCGCCGTGTTGTTTCTATGACAGGTTTCTTTTAGAAAAGGAGTTTATTAGAGATGGCTTTCAATTAGAGATCGTTTTATTTAGAACGGATTTTTGTTTGGCACATCGCCATTTTTTAGCTCATTAATAACTCATTTTTGCTTTCGATGTCCTGAAATGCACTCTTATCGCACAAAATTAGTATTACTAAAGCCTAAAAACGTAATACTCAATTGGCACATCCTTTGCATTAAATAAAATTATAAAAAGTGATCTAGGGTTCCGATACTTGTCTAAAAGAGTATGTCTGGACCGAGAGTTCGCGGTTCGAAAGAACTACACGGAGGGATAAAAGCCCGGGAGGAAGTCAATAAACTATCCGAACAGGAGTGGCTATGCATACGACAAATTATCATGATCAACAGGTCATTTGGTCTGAAAAATTACCCGGTGGACATCACTGGTCAAGTCGCATTCCCAAAGGAAGCGTACTTCAATTTAAAGCTTTATCTGCCGATGCCAATGTCTCTTTATTTTGCGTGAATGCCCATGACAGACTTGAGCGTTTTAATATGCCAGATAGTTTAAAAGGGCAACATACTGCTTTTTTAACTCAAGGTCATGTGTTGTATTCCGATTTGGGACGGGTTATGGCCTCAATTATTCATGATGATCATGGCTGGAATGACGCTTTGTGTGGTCCAAGTCGTCCAGAACAAATCCAAGCTACTTTTGGAATAAAGACATTCCAAGATGCCCGAAATCAAATGATTCAAAATGGTCTAGATGGTTTGCTGATTGAAATGAGCAAATATTCACTTGGGCAAATCGACCTTAGCGCAACAGTGAATTTATTTTCAAAAGTGACCCCAGATAATGCTGGTGCATTGTCTTATATTGGCTCAGACAATACTGGGCACATCATTGAACTGCGTTTTGAAATGGATTGTTTTGTATTCTTATCGGCTGCACCGCATGGTTTAGATCATTCAGCGCAATATGCTCCTGCTGATATAGAAATGGGTCTTTTTAGCGCATTGCCCTTAACAGAAAACGATATTTGTCGAGACTCATGTCCGCAAAATCAACGTGCATTTGACAATAACCAGCGTTATTACGCGCTGAGTTCATCTCACAACACACGCATTTAAGGACAATCATCATGAGCATTTTAACTTCAATCGAAAAGCCTATTTTAGATCAAGCCTTGTTAAATGAAGTGTGTCCTGCGGGTGAAGCATGGATGGGCGAAGTAAAAAAAGGCCAATATTTCCGTATTGTTGATTTAGAAGGCAATCAAGCTGTCGATACCTTATTTATTTCAGCAGAAAACCCAGCAGAACGTTATAGCGCAACGGATACTTTGGCTATTAATCAACATGTTTACCTTGAAAAAGGGACAACTTTATACAGTAATTTAGGCCGTCCAATTGCGGTGATTGTTGATGATAACTGCGGTCGTCATGACACCTTAGGCGGTGCCTGTTCATGTGAAAGTAATACGGTTCGCTATGCGCATGACACTTATCCAATGCACAGTTGCCGTAATAATTTTATGTATGCATTAGCCAAGCATCCTATTGCACAAAAACATCAGTTAAACGTTCGGCACATCGGCCCCAATATTAATTTCTTTATGAATGTGCCTGTCAGCTCGGATGGCCATTTAACCTTTGCTGATGGTGTTTCTGCCGCTGGAAAATATGTGGAAATTCAAGCCGAGATGGATTTGATCGTACTGATTTCAAATTGCCCACAATTAAATAACCCATGTAATGGCTATAACCCAACGAAAATTCAATTGCTGATACACAATGGTATGGGAGCATAAATATGTTTAAAAAAGTTCTTATTGCCAATCGTGGTGCAATCGCTTGTCGTGTGATTCGTACACTTAAAAAACTTGGCATCGCTTCCGTTGCTGTTTATTCAGAAGCTGATCAGGATTCTTTACATGTGACTTTAGCCGACGAGGCATTTTGTATTGGTGCTGCACCAGCACAACAAAGTTATTTAAATATTGAAAAAATTCTACAAATTGCCAAGCAAACTGGCGCTGAAGCAATCCATCCGGGTTATGGTTTTTTGTCTGAAAACGCAGAGTTTTGTGACCTATGTGAAAGTCAGGGTATTGCCTTTATTGGGCCAACTTCAAGCCAAATGCTGGATTTTGGTCTAAAACATACGGCGCGCGAACTGGCGATTAAAAGCCAAGTGCCACTGTTGCCGGGGAGTTCTTTGCTTTCTGGTGAATTAGAAGCAATCAGCGAGGCAGCACGTATTGGCTATCCTGTGATGTTAAAAAGTACTGCGGGTGGTGGTGGTATTGGTATGCGTTTGGTTTGGGATGAAGCTGAACTCAAAGACGCTTATCAAACCGTTTCGTATTTGGCCCAAGCCAACTTTAAAGATGCAGGTTTGTACTTAGAAAAATTTGTGCAGCATGCTCGACATATTGAAGTGCAAATTTTTGGTGATGGAAAAGGGCAGGTGTTGGCTTTAGGAGAACGCGACTGTTCTGTACAACGTCGTAATCAAAAAGTCATAGAGGAAACACCCGCACCGCATTTAACCGATGAGCAACGTGACTATATTCAAACTGTCGCGATTCAACTCATGCAATCTGTGAATTATCGTTCGGCAGGTACGGTTGAGTTTGTGATGGATACTGAAACCGAGCAGTTCTATTTCTTAGAGGTGAATACCCGTTTACAAGTTGAGCATGGCGTGACAGAACAAGTCTATGCTGTAGATCTGGTTGAATGGATGGTGACTTTGGCCAGTGGCGATTGGACAGCACCCACTGAAAAATTAGCGTCAAAAGGACATTCGATTCAAGTTCGTTTATATGCGGAAGATCCGATTAAACAATTTCAACCCAGCGCAGGCTTACTGACCTATGTGCAATTTGATCAGAATGCACGGGTCGAAACATGGGTTGAAACCGGTTCAAATGTATCTTCATTTTATGATCCTATGCTTGCCAAAATCATTGTGACGGCGTCAGATCGAGATGCAGCGATTCAAGCCATGCAATCTAGTCTGGCAGATACACAGATTGCAGGAATTGAAACCAATCTGGAATACCTACAAAATATTATTGCGGGTGAGGTGTTTAATTCAGGGACACAAACTACACGCTTCTTAAATAGCTTTCTATGGAAAACCCAAAAAATTGAAGTTTTACAATCGGGCATTCAAACCTCAATTCAGGATATTACTGGTCGTTTAGGGTATTGGGATGTGGGTGTACCACCATCCGGTGCAATTGATCCTTTAAGTTTAAATGTTGCCAACCAACTTTTAGGCAATCCTTATAATACTTCTGGATTGGAATGTACTTTACAAGGGCCAAGTTTAAAGTTTCATTGTGATAGTCAAATTGTGATTACTGGCGGTGACATGCCATCTAAACTGGATGGCGTACTGGTCCCAATGTGGCAAACCGTAAATGTTAAAAAAGGTCAGGTGTTAAAGTGTGGAACAATGAGCACTGGATGCCGAAGCTATATTGGGATCAAAGGTGGTTTCCATGTTCCCGAATATTTAGGATCAAAAGCAACCTTTACTCTGGGGCAGTTTGGTGGGCATGCAGGGCGTAATTTATTAATTGGGGATATGCTTGCGATTACTGAATATTCATCTGATCAAAGCAAAAGTTTAGCCGTAGATCAAATCCCTAAATTTGCGCGTCATTGGGAAATTGCGGTGATGTATGGTCCGCATGGCGCACCAGATTTCTTTACCAAAAACGATATTGATAGATTCTTTAGTAACCAGTTTGAGATTCATTATAATTCCAGTCGTACTGGTATTCGTTTAATTGGCCCAAAACCAGAATGGGCACGTGAAGATGGCGGTGAAGCAGGTTTACATCCATCAAATATCCATGACAATGCTTATGCAATTGGTGCGATTGATTTTACAGGTGACATGCCGATCATCTTAGGGCCTGATGGTCCAAGCTTAGGTGGTTTTGTTTGTCCAGCAGTGGTGATTCATTCTGAACTTTGGAAAATTGGTCAGCTTAAAGCAGGCGATAAAGTTAAATTTATTCCTGTCAGTTATGCGCAAGCAAAAGCCTTGGATCAAACATATCATCAAAGTGTTATTTCTTCTGACACAGATGAGGTGAATTTTAATCCTATTTTCCACGCGGAAAATGACACATTAGAAAATGCTGTTTTAGCTACACGCGTAGCACAAGCAGATTTACCGAGTGTGACTTACCGACCCGCGGGGAATAGCTATTTATTAGTTGAATATGGTGATCTGGTTTTAGACTTAAATCTACGATTCCGTATTCATGCTTTGATGCAATGGGTAAAAGACCAAAATATCCACGGAATTATTGATCTGACTCCGGGGATTCGTTCATTACAAATTCATTTTGATTCAATTCAAATTGATCAACTTGAGCTCTTGGAAAAACTTCAACACGCGGAAGCGGAACTGCCTGATATACACAATATGCAAGTGCCTTCACGGACTGTGTATTTACCACTGGCATGGGAAGATTCACAAACCCAATTGGCGACTGAGCGCTATACACAAATCGTCCGTCCTGATGCACCGTGGTGCCCTGATAATATCGAGTTTATTCGTCGTATCAATGGCCTAGCATCAAAGCAAGCGGTAAAAGATGTGGTCTATAGTGCCAATTATCTGGTCATGGGATTGGGTGATGTCTATTTAGGCGCACCCGTTGCCACACCACTTGATCCGCGTCAGCGTTTGGTCACAACAAAATATAACCCTGCACGGACTTGGACACCAGAAAATGCTGTTGGTATCGGTGGGGCATATATGTGTGTTTATGGTATGGAAGGTCCCGGGGGCTATCAATTTGTGGGACGTACCACACAAATGTGGAGTCGCTATCGTAAAAATGCCAATTTTGAAACTGGCAAGCCGTGGTTATTACGCTTCTTTGATCAGGTTAAATTTTATGAGGTTTCAGAAGCAGAATTGCTACAGATGCGCGAAGATTTTAAAGCAGGGCGTTTGCAATTACGTATTGAAGACGGTGTGCTTAATCTGAAAGAATACAATGATTTCCTTGCTGCAAATCAGGACAGTATTCAGGCTTTTAAACAGACCCAACAAGCCAACTTTGAAGCAGAGCGCCGTCGTTGGCATGCCGCAGGTTTACAAGAATATGTATCTGAAAGTTTAGATACTGTAGAGGATGGTGAAGCGGTCAGTATTCCCGAAGGTGGTTGTGCAGTTGAATCACATATGCCAGGTTCAATTTGGAAAATCGAATGTGCTTCTGGAGATATTGTTGAAGAAGGTGCAACCCTTGCGGTGATTGAAGCGATGAAAATTGAAATTCCGATTGTTGCACCTGAACGGATGAAGGTAGAAGCCATCACCATTGAAAAAGGCCAGACGGTTAAGACTGGACAGGTGTTGTTTACCTTGGCACCTATAGCCTGATAAAAATCAATAAAGGAGCATCAGTGATGATGCTCCTTTTCTGTTTTAAACATAGATTTTTTTTTCTATTTGCTTTACAGCAATAATCTTATCAAGTGTCATAAGTTATAAAGACTTAGCCGATTAAAATTAAAATAGCAAAGGCTTTACTGTTAAACCTATATAACGCTTCGCGCTATGCTTGTGCATTTAATTTGTTTTTGCCCAAAAATCATCCATAAATACACGCTAAAACCAGCAAAAACTTGGTTAAAAACTGGCACATTTTCTGCATTGCTATATCAGTAATACAAAAACCTAATTTGGTAATACTGAGATGGAGTTGTGCTATGAATCAGGTCAAAACAACAGTTAAAAAAACACATCCGCTTAAAGCATTTTTTGTTGATTTATTCAGTGTACGTGCAGGCCTGTATATCAAACAAAATACTTCAGTCAACAAGGTAAAAGGATAATTTTGTGGCTAAACAAAAGTTGGCTCGAATCAGCATTACTGTACCTGAAGCAACGCTAAATGCACTCGATCAGAAAATTGTTGATCAGCACTACGAAAGTCGCTCTCAAGCGATTGTGGACATGATCAATAAACACCTGATTGCGGAACAGGCGCAAGCAAATGAAGTCATGGTCGGCACTTTGACCATCCTTTATGATGCAGGACAAATGCCACTTCGAAATCAACTGATTGATTTACAACAACAGTTTTTAACACAAGTGATCAGTTCACTGCATATTCAACTTGATCAACAAAAAATCTTACAAGTCATGCTGATGCAAGGGGCAAGTTCTGAGCTTCGGCATATAAGCCAACAATTTACAGCACTCAAGGGTGTGATCAAAGGGCATCTGGAGCTGATGGATGCTGTGATGCCACCAATTCTGCAAAATGATTAAATCGGGAGTAGAGTGATGCAAGACTTATGGACGATCCAAGACTGGCAAAAGGCATATACCAGTCAGCAAATCAAGATTGAGGGTTTAATCGATTATGTTAAAACCATTCACAATGACGATCATGCTTGGATTGAAATCGCATCTGCCACGCAAATTCAGGCACAAATCGAAGCGTTAAACCAGCAAGATATAGCTGATTTACCTTTATACGGTGTGCCATTTGCTGTTAAAGACAATATCGATGTCGCAGGGTTCCATACCACCGCTGCGTGTAAAGACGTTGAATATCTAGCAACCACAGATGCAGTGGTGATTGCCAAGTTAAAAAAAGCCGGTGCTGTGGTGATTGGAAAAACCAACCTTGACCAGTTTGCAACGGGATTGGTCGGGGTACGTTCACCTTATGGTGCGGTCAAAAATAGTTTTAATCCAGAATATATCAGCGGTGGTTCAAGCTCTGGTTCATCGGTTGCGGTTGCAAATGGTACTGTGCCTTTTAGCTTAGGGACCGATACAGCAGGTTCGGGTCGTGTGCCAGCAGGGCATAACAATATTGTTGGTCTTAAACCGACCAAAGGCTGGTTTTCAACCACAGGCTTAATGCCTGCTTGTAGAACAATTGATGTAATTTCTATCTTTGCTTTGAGCAGTGACGATGCTTGGACGATTGCCAGTGTTATGCAAGGCTATGATGAAACAGATGAATATTCACGCACTCACCCCGCCAATGTTCCGACTCAGTTTTCTAAAGGGAAAATTGCCATACCCGCACAGCTTGAGTTTTATGGTGATAGCGAAACTGAAAAAGCTTTCGCAATCGCTGTAGAAAGAATTCGATCACTCGGCTATAAAGTTGAAAGCATTGATTTTACGAATTTTAATGCACTTGCCAAAGCACTCTATAACGAGGCTTGGGTTGCTGAACGAACAGTAGCGGTCGAAAAAGTGGTAACACGCGAACAAGCACATCCTGTTATCGCTGAAATCATTGCCCAAGCAGATAGCTTTAGCGCCACCGATGCACTTCAAGCTGAATATAAACGCGCTGTATTGGCTCGAAAAATTAATTTGGCTTTACAAGGCTATGACGCATTGATGGTACCGACCTCACCCACGATTTATTCTATTGCTGATGTTGAAGCTGACCCCATCATAAAGAACTCACACATGGGGGCTTATACCAACTTTGTTAATTTTGCCGATTTAGCTGCAATAGCATTGCCCAATACAATTCGCGCAGATGGTTTACCCAGTGGAGTGACTTTTATCGCGCCTGCTTGGCACGATCAAGCTTTGGCAAATTTTGCCCAAAAATGGCAAGCACTGACAGCGCTTACATTGGGGAAATCTCAGCAGCATTATCAAAAAACGCTTGAGATTACTTCGAAAAATTCAGTCAAGTTAGCGGTAGTGGGCGCACATTTAACAGCGATGCCACTTAATTTTCAGCTCACTACACGTCAAGGGACTTTATTAAACAAAACCTATACCGCTAAAAATTACAAATTATTTGCTTTAAAAAATACCAGTCCAGCAAAACCCGGTCTGCAATCTGATGCAACAGGAACGTCTATTGAAGTTGAGGTTTGGGATATTCCATTGGCAAATTTTGGGGCAATCGTTGCAGAGGTTCCAGCGCCGTTAGGAATCGGTAATGTACAACTTGAAGATGGTAGTTGGGTTAAAGGTTTTATCTGCGAGGGCTATGCAATCAATGACGCTATAGATATCAGTCATTTTGGGGGGTGGCGTGCATATATACAGTCGCTAAATCAAACCAATACACAATTTACAGGCGAAAAAACAGGGGGCGTTTCTGTATGATCCATAAATCTTTATTATCAGTATCACTATTGTCTGCGATGTTGTTCGCTGGTTGTGACAAAACAGCAAAAATTCCAGAAGCGAAAGAAGCTACTCAAGCTTCAGCAAATGCGAAAGCAATCACCATCGGTTATAGTGATTGGCCCGGTTTTGTGGCATGGCAGGTTGCGATTGAAAAAGGCTGGTTAAAAGAAGCTGGTCTCAATGTTGAGTTTAAATGGTTTGATTATTCAGCATCACTCTCAGCCTTTTCAGCCAATCAATTAGATGCGGTATTTGTCACCAATGGCGATAACTTGGTGACGGCGTCAGGTGGTACCCAAGGCATGATGATTATGGCGACGGACTATTCTGCGGGCAATGATGTGATTATTGCCAAAGATGGGATCAATAGTATTCAGGATTTAAAAGGTAAATCTGTTGGTGTTGAAAAAGGTCTGGTCGATCACTTGCTCCTTGCAACAGCAATGTCAGATCAAAAAATCCCAATCAATGAAATCAAATTGGTCAATTCTGCGACCAATCAATTACCGCAAGTCCTATCCAGCCCCGATGTTTCAGCGATTGCAGTATGGCAACCTGTTGCCAGTCAAGCATTGAAAGCTGTAGCTGGATCAAAAATTATTTATACCTCGAAGGATAAACCCGGTTTAATTTATGACACCCTGACCGTTAATATGAGTCATTTAACTGCACATAAAGATGAATGGAAAAAGATCCTTCAAGTGTGGGACAAGACGGTGAAATACATCAATGATCCTGCGACACATGCAGATGCTGTAAAAATTATGGCAATTCGTTCTGGGGTCGATCCAAAACAATACGAAACGATGGTGAATGGTACCCATTTACTTGATTTGGAAGCCAATCAAAAAGTCTTTAGTAAAGGCAATGGCTTTGATTCGATCTATGGCTCGTCGTATCACGTCAATAAATTTAACGTGGAAAATGGGATTTATAAAACCGAACAAAATGTCGATGGTCTGATTTATCCAGCATTGTTACAAGAGCTGAAATAATATTTTTTAAAAGAGTCGAATAATTTGAAAAATAGCCTAAGCATGTCTTGGGCTATTTTTTTAGCTGCAAAAGTTTTATTTAGAGCATAGAGATTAATCGCAAACTTTGAACAGATTTGAATGCTAGAGCCGCATTAGAAACTAAACAAATTTTAAAATTTTCACTTCAGTAGATTTGATAAAAAATCAGCAAGTTAAGTTTAAATTGAATAACAATGGCGTCACTTAAATCACATGAAAAGAGGATTATCTATTGATTATATTTCTGTGCTTTTTGAAAAAAGATGAATAATTAAAATTCCAATAATCATAAATACCAAACCGATGATTGCAGCTAAATCTAAGTGTTGTTTGTAGTAAAAGAAGCCGACTAAAGACACTAAAATAATACCTGCACCCGACCAAAGCGCATAAGTAATACCAACAGGAATCGTTTTCATGGTCAGTGATAAAAAATAAATGGCAACCGCATATCCGATCACGGTGATGATCGATGCAGACAACTGACTAAAACCATCAGATGCTTTCATGGCAGAAGTCGCGATGACTTCTGCCACAATAGCAATGATTAAATATAAAAAAGACATTGCTTGGAAATATTCCTTATAAGGCTATTTTTGCATGATAGAAAAGGTGATTCTCTTCATGATCAAACCAACTTTGGCTAGCAGTTGAAGTGCCCGTAAGTGTTGTAAAGCAAAAATCTGCCTGAAATACATCGAGTGTGAAATATAAACGGCAATGTTCACCATTGATAATTCGCTGTTGAACCAGTGTGTTGTGATCAAGCTGTTGGAAATTTTCAAGATCAATCTTGCTTCCAACTTTGTCGGTGACAGTACTAAGATCAATGATCTGTTGATCAAAACTGATCGAAACCTCATAGTCTTGGATAGCTTCTAGACTGATCTGTTGCTTTGAAATAGCGTCTGTTAACGTCTCAGCAGATTTAAAAGCCTGTTGTATATCGGGATGTCGAGACTTGGCAAAGGCAATAAAATGATCACAAAGGATCAAGCCGCCATCCGTAGGATAACTGGTATTTAACTCAGTATTTTCAATTTTAAATAAACGTAAGCCAAGATAAATGCCACGAGTCGCTTGTTGACGCCAATCCTCAACATAAGCATGGCTCGGTGAAAACTCGAGTATGGCATTGCCAATCGAATACAATTTGGCAGGTTCGGGCCATTGCACATGATTTTGATAATTACTGCTGAGATGCCATGAAAGCAATTGATTTTGAGCATCCCAAAGGGTATCGCCAACCCAACCTTGTCGTTCTAAAACGGGGGTTGATTGAGGGTCTTTTAAGCGTAAATCAATGGTAAATGTCTTGGATTGAAACCAATAGACAAGGGTATTTTCATCGGTTAAACCATTGGCAAAGGTAATGCTCTTACGGCGGAAAGCACCCAATAAGTATTGGGGCAATAAGCAGGTTGAGTCATCCGTTGGTTTAAGTTGTGTAGAGAGGTCTAATAAGTTCATTTCGACTCCTCATTTTGGCTTAAACCAAATGAATAAAGCGGGCGGGCATTTTCAAGTTGAATTTCGCCCCGTGCCACTTTTTCTTTGAGATACTGAAAGGTTTGTGCGGTTTGATTAAAAAGATGTTCACCACCTTTTAAAGGCGCATATTGTGCAGGCTGATCTTTGATTAAAGGCTGAATTACATAGTCATAATCACAAGAGAAGAAAAACGGGAATGAATAGCGTTCTTCAGCCACTTTTTTTACACGATGTTTGGTTGCTAAATATCGGCCATTGGATAAAATTTCCATCATATCGCCAATATTCATGACCAATGTATTTTCAAGTAGGGGGATATCAACCCATTGCCCCGTTTTATCAAGTACTTGTAATCCGGGCGCTGTGGGTAAGAGCAAAGTAAAACATTCATAATCGGTATGCGCACCGATACCTTCTTTATCCTGAATTTCAGGATGGTAAGGATAATGAATCAGGCGAAGTTGGCTGGGAGCTTTGGAAATATGTGCATCAAAATAATGCTCATCTAGACCGAGTGCCAATGCAAAACTTTGGAAAATTTCATGCCCAACCGCTTTGATATGCTGATAATAGGCAGAGACTTGCTGCTTAAATATCGGGTCATCAGGCCACTGTGTTGGGCCAACCAAGGGGCGACGATCTGCTTGGCTCTGGTGATCATAATTGACATCATAGGCCTCTTTGAGATCATAACTTGTTTCAACAAAGCGTTCTTCACCGATCGGCACATAACCACTATGATTTTCTGATAAGCCAATATAATGCTGCATCTTAATGGCAGTATCTTGGGCAAAGTATTGCTGGGCAGTGTGATAAAGCTTTTGAAATAACTCAGGTTTAAATTGTTCTCCTGTTAAATATAAGAAACCAACATCTTTACATGCCTGATCTAAAGCGTGTGCGACCGTGAGTCGATCTTGAAGCTCAGGGCTGGAGAGTAAAGAAATGTCCACAAGCGGTAAAACATATGTGTTTGACATGAATATCACCAAGGTTGGCCGTCCAACAAAGAATTTAGCGATTTGGGTCGTCCCAAATGCTCTAAAAATCCGTCTGCTTATTGACCTGTACTGACTTGGGTCATACGCGGTATTTTGGGTAAGTCTTGTAGTGATGGATCAAGCTCATCTTCCTGAGCATGGACCAACTGATCCACTCGCGCTCTTAAATGTTGAAAAGCGGGCGTTGTCATAAGATCTAATGAACGCGGGCGTGGTAAATCTACTTCAATAATTTCTTTAATTTCACCAGGATTGGCTTTTAACGCGACAATACGGTCAGCCAATAAGATAGCTTCATCCATATCATGCGTAACAAAAATAATCGTGATATCAATGTTTTGCCATAAATCCATTAAGTGCTTTTGCATCTTCTGGCGGGTATGCGGGTCAAGCGCACCAAAAGGTTCATCCATCAATAAGATTTTAGGTTCATTAACCAAAGCTCGTGCAATAGCAACGCGCTGTTTCATTCCACCTGAAAGTTGATGTGGATATTGGTTTTCGTATTTGTCTAAGCCAATAATATTGATCCATTCCCGTGCATGGGCTTCCGCAGTCATTTGGCTGGCACCTTTCATTCGTGGGCCGAACATGACGTTTTCTTTAACCGTTTTCCAAGGAAATAGGGTATAGCCCTGAAATACCATGCCACGTTCAGGGCTTGGGCCTGTAATAGCTTCGCCATCGACCAAGATCTCACCACTATGGTATGGATCTAAACCTGCAATCACTCGGCTTAAGGTTGATTTTCCACAACCTGATGGGCCGATCACACAAATAAATTCACGCTTATGGATTTTAAGATCCAGTTGATTTAAAACGGTTCGTTCAGTTTTACCATGTTTAAATACTTGACTGAGTTGTTTGGCCTCTAAGATGACAGGGCGTGCATAAATTTTTTGAAAATATTCAGCGGAATTAAAAGTTGAGTCATTCATTATTTTGCCCCTGCTTTCCATGCGAACATACGCTCGCCCAATTTCATTAATAACACATCACACACCAGTCCAATCACCCCGATAATCAAGATCGCAGCATAGACATTGTCAAAGTTTTGATAACGTGCTTGTTGGGTAATAAACCATGTAATACCTGAGGTCGTACCAATCAATTCAGAGACAATCAAATAGGTCCACGCCCAACCCAACAAGACACGTAAATCACGGTAAATATCTGGAAAAGCCGCAGGAATCACCACATTGAATAGGCTTTTAAGCTTATTGGTTCCAAGGGTATAGCCCGCTTCGATTAAGCCTTTATCGACCATACGGGTTGTATTGGCAATAATTAGGATTTGTTGAAATAGCGTTCCAATTACAATAATCGCAATCTTAGGTGCATCATTGATTCCAAGAATGGCAACAGCAAGCGCACCGAATGCAGGTGCAGGTAAATAACGGAAAAATTCAACAAAAGGTTCTGTAAGTAGCGATATTTTTTGTGAGAAACCACAGAGGATCCCCAGCGGAATACCAAAAATTGAAGAGATTAAAAAAGCGGAAAAAACGATTTTAATACTGTGCCATAAGCTTTGATGAAACCATGGTGTATCTGGTTGTTCTGGCGGTGTGGTAAATGCAGTGACCAAGGCTTTAGCCACTTCATGTGGTGCAGGTAAGTAAATGGGATTAACTAAAATACCTTGTGGTGGTGCAGAATGGTGATCGACCGCATTTTGTGCCTCACTATAGAACACACTTTTTTCAACACGGCTGCCAACTTGAAAATACGAGACACTACCAGAATTTGTAATTTGCACTTGAGGGTGCCAAATAAAAGGTAAATAACTGACCGCACACCAGAGCAAAATAGGGATCAGAAAAGAACACAAGCTCAGTAATAGCTTGTTCTTTTGACCAATTTCCTTTGCGACATAACCCATATTTACCGCCCTCATTTTAGCTTGAGTATTACGATTATTGAAAAACGTAATATTTATTAAGCAAAATAAGTGCCATGAATAAACAGGAGGGATTGGATTGATCTGCGTATTTCAGCAGCTCGTGAATACGAGGTGATCAATGATCTTTATGACTGGTAAAGAACTCAGTAGAGGCTCAATAAAAGGACAAGATGATCAAGAAATGGATAAAGTAGGAATAACGAAAAAGAAATAATCAAACAAGAGATCATGGATGGTAAGCAGTTGATTCACAAGTTCAGTGCTTAAGACAAACATCTAAATGCAATCGATAGCGTGATCAATTGAAAATTAAATCGTCGTTGTATCGAGGGGAATACAACGACATTTTAATCACGAAATACATATCAAATCATAAACTTCAGTTGAACATTTAAGCAGATCGAATTTTATTAGATTGGTATCCGCTTAAAGTGGAAGAGGTTCTAAACCTTTAACAATATCACTAAATTCAGAACCATTGAGCCAAAATGATTTCTTTAAAAATAATGTGGTCATGATACTTTCAGCGATATCGCTATTGGTATTTTCACAAAATAAACCATACTGGCTGCCTAACACATTATTGTCTTCAATCAAACGAATATAGTAAGCATGTTGTTCGTCTGCATAACCAAGAATTGCATCACGTTGAGTCGCCATTTTTATGTCTCCACATAGAAAATCAATCAATTAAGTGCTTAAGTGGGATCAGAGAACTTATTCAAAAATATCAATAAATTAACAAGATGTCTGTATTCTAAATTATTGATTTATGATAAGTATATTGATTATCTTTGTCGTCCTTGTTCAAATAGATGTATCAAAACTGATCGATAGAGTTATTGTTATTCAAAAAAAACTTGCCGTCAACTTGAATTTGTAACTTTTTCAAGCTATATTGATTTTACAGGCTTTTATGAAGCATATAGGATAAATAATGTCTAAGAAAGTAGAATTTGAACACGGAGGTGCGAGAGCCAATGCTGGGCGTAAGGCACAGTTTAGTGAGCCGACCAAAGTCATCCGTGTCCCAGAGTCACAAGTAGATTTTATCAAAAACTGGTTACTGAAAAATTTCAAAAACGGCCAGCTTAGTGATTTAAGCTCTAGCATAAATATCCAGACCATTCAGCCTAAGAATGATAAGGTTTATCAGATTCCGCTTGCGACAGAACGAGTCGCTGCTGGTGTGCCATTTTCTGTTCAAGATAGCATAGAACAATCATTGGATATGAATGAATATTTAATTCGAAATGAGAGTTCTACCTTTATTGTTAAAGCAAATTCGCTTTCAATGTTGGATGTTGGTATAGATATTGAAGACCCCTTGATTGTAGATCGTAGCATTTCTGCAAAATCTGGCGATATTGTCATTGCCCGTATTGATAATGATTTTACCGTGAAGCGCTTGATGATTGACAAGCAGTTTGATCCACCGAAAGTTTGGTTAAAAGCTGAGAATCCAGAATTTAAAAATATTTATATTGAAGAAGGGCAAGAATTTGAAATTTGGGGCGTTGTAACTTATAACCTAAAACGGATGCGTTGATTGAAACAATCTATACGGATAAGGCTGAAAGTCTTTGCTATTTTAAAGCAACATTCTTGTTGCTTTTTTTATGATACATTAAATGATTTGATTCAATGTCCAAATTTTAATGGGTAGGTCTATGTTTGGGATGTCGAATTATTTGAAAAAATTCATTTCATCAAAAGTCTTTTTAGTTTTATGTCAAAAATATGCTGATGTTATGTTGAGCGTGTAAACGAATAGGATAAAAAATCCGAACGTTAACATTCTTTATCAAAAGCCTCAAAAAAACCAACCTAAACATAACAAGTATTCGGCATATTTTTTGCTGTTATTAAATGAACAAATTAATAGAATGGTAAAACAATGAGCTATCGAATTTTTCCTTGTGTTACTCAGCAAGATGCTGAGATTGTCGTTTTATCTTCAGGTTTAGGTGGGCACGCCTCATTTTGGCAACCACAAATTGAAACGTTAACCCAATATTTTCAAGTACTTGTTTATGATCAAGAAGGTTGTCATGCGGATTCTGATGCATTGCCAACATCATACTCAATCAAAAATATGGCCAAACAAATTCTCGATATTCTGCAACAACAACAGATCAAACAATGCCATTTTATTGGACATGCTTTGGGCGCAGTCATTGGGGCAGAATTGGCGGTCTTGGTTCAGAACACAGATATATCATTAACCAGTCTTACTTTTATTAATGCTTGGGATGCGCTTGATCCGCATACACAGAAGTGTTTTCAGGCACGTATGACTTTATTAGAAAATGTAGGTGTTGAAGCTTATATACGGGTACAAGCTTTATTCCTATATCCACCTGCCTATATTTCAAAACATATTCAAAAAATTCAGGATATTGAAAATTCTGGATTTGATGATTTTCCACCGATCAACAATGTATTGGTACGTATGAATGCATTAATGAATTTTAAAATTTTACCTGAACATGTCGCAGCTTTGGCGAAAACGGATGTGTATTATATTGCCAACAAAGATGATTTTTTAGTGCCTTACCAAAAGAGTATCGATCTTAAAAAAGCATTGGGGCATGGCGTATTAACACTGTTGGAAACAGGAGCACATGCATCCTCAGTAACGGAGAGTAAGACATTCAATCAGATTTTAATTCAAAATTTAGTAGAAGAGGTTTTATAAACCACAACCTAAATATGGATTCACATCAATAGGTCTTAGTAACCAATCTCTCAATCGCTGGTTAGATAAGGAAACTAGCGCTGAACAAATTCAGTAGATTTATGATGTAGTAAAAATGGGGCCTATTTCTGCCAATCGTTGTCCTGTACGATTTATATTTTTTGACGATATTTTAGGTCAAAGTAAGATGAAAGCCAGTGCTTTCTTTAGAAAATGAAAGTTAGGAAAAACCATAACAGCTGCTAATAGGATTATTAATATTGGTTATGTTGCTCATAAAGAATATATGCAAGATTGCCTCGATTAGCTGTTGAGGATGCTTATAAAATATTATAAATATTGATTTTGTTATAGCTTTAATTGCGGTTTAAATTTTGATTTTTATTGGGTTATTTATTGTATTGAAATACTGGTTTATTAAAAGCCGATTGTTATGCCATCGAACCGCATTTTTATGCGGTTTTTTATTTTTTGTTCAATCAGATTTTAGAATTTTCAATGATCTAAAATGATGCATTTATGCACTATTTTAGTTTAATTTTTTTGCTTAAGAAAATCATAAATTTTACCAAAAGGTAAAATAAAAAATAATAATTAAAATTTTTAGAATAAAAACAATTGCCTAAATTTAGTGGCATGCAGTATGCATTATTAATAATTATAAGCTGAGTGAATTTTTAAATTTTTAATCAGATTTTTTTAGAATGTTTTTTGTCCAGTGAGGTTTAGCTATGAAAATTGGTGTGTTTTGTCCGATTGGAAATAATGGCTGGTTGCTTTCAGAAAATGCACCGCAATATAAGCCAACATTTGAGTTAAATAAACAGATTGTACAACGTGCAGAGCATTATGGTTTTGACTTTGCATTGTCGATGATTAAATTGCGTGGTTTCGGTGGTAAAACTGAATTTTGGGATTATAACTTAGAAACTTTTACATTAATGGCGGGTTTAGCTGCCGTCACCAGCAAAATTAAAATTTTTGCGACAGCCGCAACTTTGGTGATGCCACCAGCCATCGTGGCACGTATGGCATCTACGATTGATTCAATTTCAAATGGACGTTTTGGGCTAAATGTTGTGACGGGTTGGCAACCACCAGAATATACCCAGATGGGGCTATGGCCAGGGAATGATTATTTCTCTAAACGTTATGATTATTTATCTGAATATGTCGAAATTTTACGTGAACTTTGGGCAACAGGAACATCTGATTTTAAAGGTGAGTTTTTCCAAATGGAGGATTGCCAAGTTAAGCCTAAGCCACAAGCTGATATGAAAATTATTTGTGCAGGCCAGTCTGATGCGGGCTTAGCATTCTCAGCAAAATATGCAGATTATAATTTTGTCTTTGGCAAAGGGTTAAATACACCAATCGCCTACGCTGAAATTAATGACCGTTTAAAAGTACATACCGACCAAACTGGAAGAGATGTACAAACCTATGTGCTGTTTATGGTGATTGCCGCAGAGACAGATCAACACGCCATGGCGAAATGGGAGAGCTATAACCAAGGCGCAGATCTAGAGGCGATTAATTGGTTAATGAACCAAGGCGGCAAAGATCAAACATCGGGTACAGATACCAATATTCGTCAAATGGCTTCAAGTGTTTCACCCGTCAATATCAATATGGGAACAATCGTTGGTTCTTATGAAAATGTAGCCAAGATGCTGGATGAAATTTCTACAATTCAAGGTACAGAAGGGATTCTTTTAACTTTTGATGATTTTATACAAGGGGTTGAGGATTTTGGACAACGTATTCAGCCCTTGATGACTTGTCGTGAGGAGGTTGTTGCAAGCTATCAAAAACCAGCTCAACCCGTTTTGGAGAAAAGCGCATGACTATGATGAATGACACTAAAACTGTAGAACATCTGGTCTGTACAGATTTTACCGCACATGCAGGAACCGGCAGAGTCTTAAAAGCAGAACCAGAATCAATTCAGCTTGCACCAGAACAAACGGCGCTTATCGTGATTGATATGCAAAATGCGTATACCTCAATCGGTGGTTATTTAGATTTGGCTGGTTTTGATGTTTCAGCCACTCAACCTGTGGTCGCCAATATTAAAAAAAGCATTGATGCAGCACATACCGCGGGCATCCAAGTGATCTATTTCCAAAACGGATGGGATGAGCAATATGTAGAAGCAGGTGGCCTAGGTTCTCCTAACTTTCATAAATCCAATGCCTTAAAAACCATGCGTAAAAACCCTGACTTACAAGGCACGTTATTGGCAAAAGGGGGTTGGGATTTTGCATTAATTGATGAGTTAAGGCCTCAAGCTCAAGACATTGTGATCGAGAAACCACGCTATAGCGGCTTTTTTAATACAGCGCTGGACAGCATTTTACGTGCCCGTGGTATTCGAAATTTAGTTTTCGTCGGGATTGCCACCAATGTTTGTGTGGAATCAACCCTGAGAGATGGTTTTTTCTTGGAATACTTTGGTGTGGCGCTTAAAGATGCATGTTATCAAGCGGGTCCTCCAGCAGCGCAAGAGGCAGCCTTATATAACATTCAAACTTTTTTTGGATGGGTGTCTGACACGGCGTCATTTGTAAAGACTTTTAATACTCAACAGGCACAGCCAAATCACGTCACTTTCAGTCGAACGGCTTAATGGTTTTCAACAGGTTATGTGTCTTGTGCCTTCTCTTGTATTGAAGTCTATGGTGAAGATGCTTTCAGGAAAAATAAAGGAATTCAAAATGTCGAAACAAGTTGTGATCCCAGCAGGTACGGCTAAGCCTCTTGCACCTTATGTGCCAGCAACCAAAGCAGACAATATTGTTTATGTCTCAGGTACGTTGGCTTTTGATGAAAATAATGATGTGGTCTATGTCGGTGATGCGGCAGGTCAAACCCGGCATATTTTAGAAACCATTAAAAGCGTCATCGAAACTGCAGGTGGGACAATGGATGATATTACGTTTAACTCAATATTCGTCAAAGATTGGGCGGATTATGCCGCAGTAAATGTGGTCTATGCTGAATATTTTCCCAATGATAAACCCGCTCGATATTGTATACAGGTCGGACTGGTTAAACCTGAAGCCTTAGTAGAAATTGCATCTGTAGCACATGTGGGATAGAGCATGTCTAGATTTGTCTATGCGTTTTAATCATTTTTTTCAAAAAGAATTTTAACCTCGATGAACATTTGCGCATTGAGGTGGGAGCGTCATGATGCAAATGATCAAACAGGAAAGTGCACTTACTGGTGAAATAATTGAGTTTAACACGCCGTGTGAAGCCAATGTCCATTTAGAAATCGATCAAGCTATCTTTAGACAAGGTATGTCTAACCTAGGTGCTGCGGTCAATGTGATTACCACCAAAGGCGATGCAGGGCAGGCAGGTTTTACCGCATCCGCAGTGTGTAGTGTAACGGATTCACCTCCAACTTTATTGGTATGTCTCAATCGGGCTGCTTCGGTATATCACATTTTTTCTGAAAATAAAGTTTTATGTGTCAATACATTGGGTTCAAATCAAGCCGAATTATCAAATCTCTTTGGTGGTAAAACACCGATGCAACAGAGGTTTGCGCAAGCTGAATGGAGTGAGCTGGTGACGGGTTCTCCCGTATTAGATAACGCCCTAATTTCATTTGACTGTGAAGTGGTATCCAGTCAAGTGGTCGGCAGCCACGATGTATTGTTTTGTCAGGTCAAAGCAATTCGTCACAACCCAAGTTTAAATGCGCTTCTATATTTCAAACGCAGTTACTGTGAACCTCAAAATGTATGTTGATCTCTCAATATGGGGACTTAGAAAATGGCGACAAAAGAACCATGGTTTACATCATTTAAACCATACACAGGAAATTTAGATCAAACCCCTGTGCAAATTGATGAATATTTACCTGTCGGAAAAAGTATCGTTTTGGGCTTACAACATGCTTTTGCAATGTTTGGTGCAACAGTTCTCGCGCCTTTGCTGATGGGCTTTGATCCCAATTTAACTATATTTATCACGGGTATCGGCACAATTTTATTCTTCTTGATGACGGGTGGAAGAATGCCGAGTTATCTCGGATCGAGTTTTGCATTTATCGGTGCTGTTGCAGCTGCAACGGGCTATGCAGGTGTGGGGTCAAATCCGAATATTGCCTTGGCTTTGGGGGGGACCATCGCTTGTGGTTTGCTGTATGCCGCGATTGGTTTAATTGTCATGAAGACGGGAACGGGTTGGATTGAAAAGTTGATGCCACCGATTGTTACAGGGGCAATCGTGATGATCATTGGACTAAATTTGGCACCCGTCACCATTAAAAGTGTTTCAGCAAATTCATTTGATACTTGGATGGCAATTCTAACCATTCTGTGTATCAGTGCGATTGCTGTATTTACCCGAGGCATGATGCGTCGCTTATTATTGTTGTTGGGTTTGGTCTGTGCATATGTCTTATATTTTATCCTTGCCAATGTAATGGGCTTTGGCAAAGCTATCGATTTTGCAGTCATCAGCAATGCTGCATGGTTAGGCCTACCACATTTTGTTGTACCGACGTTTAATGCCAATGCCATGCTGTTAATTGCGCCTGTGGCAATAATTCTGGTCGCTGAAAATTTAGGTCACTTTAAAGCAGTATCTGCAATGACAGGCCGTGATTTATCACCTTATATGGGACGTGCTTTTTTTGCCGATGGTGTATGTACCAGCTTGTCAGCTTCTGTTGGTGGGACAGGCATGACCACCTATGCTGAAAATATTGGGGTTATGGCTGTCACTAAAATTTATTCAACCACTGTCTTTGTGATTGCTGGGATCTTTGCCATTTTGTTGGGCTTATCACCTAAGTTTGGAGCTGTGATCAGTACTATTCCTGTTGCGCTTTTAGGTGGTGCTTCGATCGTGGTGTTTGGTTTAATCACAGTGGCTGGTGCAAAGATTTGGATTGATAACAAAATTGATTTCACTAAAAACAGTAGCTTAATTATTGCTGCGGTCAGCTTGATCATGGGGGCAGGTAATTTTAGTGTACATATTGGTTCATTTGATCTTGGTGGAATCGGTACAGCAACTTTGGCCGCAATTTTATTAAATCTATTTTTAAATCGTGGAGAAAAACAGCCTGATGAGATCAAGCTAGAATCAAGTGATGCTGAAAAGTCCATATCACAGTCTTCTTAAGGCGAAGGGATAAGATTGTGACTTCAAATGATTAAACAGCAGATTTTACCGTGAAAAGGGTGGCATTTATTGGTTGTGGGGAATGGGATTGCGTATGACATCTCATTGAGCAAAATTTTGTACACGAGTGAAAGTATAAAATCGTGATTTTGCAAAGGTCAATCACATGCACAAAAATTGGGACGCTCGCAGTGAGTTTGTAAAAAGCGCTACAAGCAGAGGTGATTTTTCCTTATTTGACTATAAACACAAGAACCGCATATAGGGTATGAATTCAAGCTTTAATATTGCAATTTTAAAGCGATTGTTGGGGAAATTCTGATTCATATTCATGGATGAAATTTATACAGATATTACGGGTTTTTATGGCGATGCCCTATGCGACAAATTTTGTCGCATAGGGCATTTTTCTATCTAGTATTTAATTCTCCAATAAATATAATAGAACCTGTAAGCACGATGAGATTTAAAATATGAAAGACTGGATTAAGATACGCGAAATTTTAAAAAATATTCAAAATCGACAAAATAAAAATCAGGCTATTTACTTAGTCGGTATGGTCGACTTAAACGAACTGGATATTTCATGGTTGATTGATGAAGACTACATTGAAATTGATGATGCTATTTCTTACTTAGACAATAGAGATATTGTTTTTATTAAGGATTTAACTTTTAAGGGTAAGAAATTGCTCTATCAGCTCAGTATTTAAATCTATTTTTTATAACAACGAATGAGGGCGTTTTATAACAATAATGAAGAATTAAAATAAATAATAATTTAATTTTTTAATTTAATAAAAACAAATAAAAGATAAAGCTTTATTATAATAATTTGATAAATATAAATAACAATAAAAAATATGATAATTAATAATTTTAATCCAAATCAATATTCAATTGTTGGTTTGGATTTTTTATATTCTGTAACCCCAAAATTGATGCTTTAGTCGCCATTCACGAATTAAAACTTGTTAATTTGTTGAACTCTCGTTAAAAGTAATGATGTGTTATACATTGGCAATAAAAAGGATTTTAGGATGAAACGTCCAAAGCATATTGATAAGGCTGAATGGGAAGCACGTTGTCAGTTGGCAGCACTGTATCGTTTAATTGCACACTATAGAATGACCGATTTGATTGATACCCATATCAGTTTACGTGTCCCACATGAGCCTGATCATTTTCTGATTAACCGCTATGGTGTGACATTTGATCAGATGAAAGCATCAGATTTGGTGAAGATTGATCATGAAGGGAATATTGTGGCCGATTATGACCAAGGGAAAATGGTTAATGTTGCAGGTTTCGTTATTCATTCTGCCTTGCACCATGCCAAAGATGATATTCACTGTGTTATTCATACTCATACGGCAGATGGGATTGCGGTGTCTGCACAAGAAAAAGGTTTATTACCTTTGTCGCAACATGCGCTGAAATTTTATAATAATATTGCTTATCATGAATATGAGGGCATCGCTTTTTCCACCGCAGAGCGAGAGCGTTTGGTTGAGGATTTAGGCAATTATCGTTGCATGATTTTACGTAATCATGGTTTGCTCGCCACTGGCAATAGTATTGCTAGAGCATTTCATGAAATTTATTTTTTAGAGCGGGCTTGTCAAGTTCAGATCAAAGCCATGAGTAGCTCGAAACTTCATTATCCGAGTAAGCAAATATGTGAATATACGGTCAAGCAATTTGAAAGTGATGCTGCTGAACCGATTATTCAGGCCGCTTGGAATGCTGCTTTATCATTGATTAAAGATCAGAAAAAAGATTATTGCGCTTAAACACTGCTGCTAACTTATTCAATAAGCTCGACATAAAAAAACCTCCATATATTACATACGGAGGTTTTTTATTGCATACGGATTAGCTGTTTAAATCAAACCAAATAAATTGGCTATCTTCATGTGCAGTGAGTGTTGAATCTTCGTCAAATAAATAAGCATCACCTGCTTTAACGACTTGACCGGCAATATCAATCTCACCTTCGATCACATGTACATAGTTAAATTTTTGGGTTGCTTTCACTTCAAGTGTGTGACCTTTTTCCAAATATGCCGCTTTAATTTCAGCATCTTGACGAATATGCATCGGCGCATTGTCATTTGGCCCCACAATCAATTGCCATTCATTAGGTGATTTTTTAGGATCACGTTCAATTTGTTGATAATTCGGTTCAGCATTTTGAACATTTGGAATCACCCAAATTTGTAGCATATGAACAGCTTCATCACCTTGGTTGATTTCACTGTGTTGTACACCTGTACCCGCACTCATCAATTGCCATTCACCCGCATGGATATGACGTTCATTTCCCATACTGTCATTGTGTGAAATGGTACCTTTGAGCACACAGGTCAAAATTTCCATATTGTCATGTGGGTGAGTACCGAAACCTTTATGTGCTGCAATGGTATCGTCATTGATTACACGTAAAGAACCAACACCCATATATTTAGGATCGTACCAGCTACCAAAAGAGAAACTATGTTTGGTGTCTAACCAACCCATTTTTACGTGACCACGGTTTTCGCTGTGATGTAAAAAAGTATTCATCTCAAGTCTCCAATTCTTTATTTTTTAACATGAGTAAATATTAATATTTAAGTAATTGGGATGAAATAGCAAAATAGCAACATGTTGTTTTGTTTTTGGAACGATAAGGTTTTTAGCTTGTGCAATAAAAAACCAGTGTATGCACACTGGTTTTCATTTCATCAAGTATAAGATTATTCTAAGAATTTAACCGTTACACCCGATTTAACTTTTTTACCTAAATCATTGGCATCCCAGTTGGTCAAACGAATACAACCATGTGAAGCTGTTTTCGAAATTGCAGATGGGTTTGGCGTACCATGAATACCAAATGATTTCTTACTCAAGCCAATCCAGATATTCCCTACAGGGGCATTTGGACCAGGTGGTAATGATAATGGTTTTAAGTTTTTGCCTTGTACAAAGTTACTTGGCGAGTAACTATACCAAGGGTTGCGAGCAACACCGGTAACTTTATAGGTTCCTGTTGGCGAAGGCGTATCAGAACTACCAATTGTGGCAGGGAATGAGCCGACCATTTGGTTTTGCGCATTAAATAAATACAATTGTTTCGCACCTTTATGCGCCACAATTAAATGGATATTTTCAGGCAATTCGTTACGGATATTGGTGACAACGATCTTTTCACCAACTTTGTTAAATGTTGCTTTAGGATTAAGTTTCTTTAAGAACTCTTCATCCATATGGAATTTTTCACCCAGCATTTCGGTGACACGGGTGTAATACAAACCTGGCATTTTTGCTTGTAAAGCATAATCACGTGGAATTGATTTTGCATAAGGACCTTTTAGATCTTCAGCAGTTATCGTGTATTCCACAAAAGCAGGTTTATTGCCTTGTTGAGACACTAATGCATCCCAAGTTTCTTTGGTCAACTCACCCGTCGGTTTAATGCCATTCATTTGTTGGAATGAAGCAATGGCTTTCAGCGTATTCATACCGCTTGAACCATCAATTGCACCTGGTGAAGCATGTGCATTATTTAACATGACATGGGCACGGGCATAGACAGGGAATTGACCCTTGCCAATATTTTCGTACCATTGTGCATTGTTGATCCCATCTAAAGTCCATGATGCTTTCGGTGCATTAGGATTGCTTGCCGTTTTTGCAGTCGTGGTCTGTGGAGATGATGGGGCAATAGCGGTACCTGAGTTTTTATCCTCAGTTTTTTCTAAATTTTGTAGCGTGTTTGCAGCTTTGTCTAAGTCTTGTTGCTCTTGCTGGCTTATCTGTGTTTCTACACTTGAAGCAGAACTGTCAATAGCAAGTGGATCAATAGGATCTTCAACGGGAGCAGCAACTTTTTTAGGCGTTAGAGGTTGCTCAGCTGTAGATGCAGCAAAAGCTGTACCTGTTAATAAACAGCTTAAACTCAAAGCAAGAATTGAGCGAACGAACATGTAGATCAACCTTAAGAATTATTCATAATTTATGACTAAAAATCTGTGTAAGTATTGCAGAAATTATAAGGTGTTGCAGTATTTGTTTTGTGTTAATCATTTTTTTCTATAGACATTTTCTCTGTCAGCTGGTTTTGTTTTATTTTCGTATACCAAACGAAATTTAAATCAAAGTTATAAAATCGGGTCTGTTGACAATTCGTCTACGTTTGCGACTACGTGTGTTTTTTAGGCGATACTAGGCACGGAGTATGAAATTTAGTCATTCTAAATGAGTAGTTCGTAACGACGTAGCGGCAAAAAACACGCTAGTCCCGAAGGGTTGTGGCTAAAATTATATCAGCCTACGTTATGAAACTCGAAAATAGTCTCGCTATTTTCATTCATGCTTTACGACGTATACGTCTCATGCTCAATTTTAACCTACAACGCAAGCCATTTATGAAATGTCAACAGACCCTAAACTTTATTGAGAAAAATTTTCTAGAAATGGTTATGTAGCAGGCCTTTTTGCTATGATGGGGCGAATTTAATTTTTGATTGGGAAAGTAAATGACGACCTTAAAAAATGATCGTTTTCTACGTGCCTTATTGCGTGAACCTGTAGATACGACTCCAGTTTGGATGATGCGTCAGGCTGGACGTTATTTACCAGAATATCGTGAAACACGTGCGAAAGCAGGTGATTTTCTTTCTCTTTGTAAAAATACAGAATTTGCTTGTGAAGTGACTTTACAGCCTTTGCGCCGTTATGAGCTTGATGCCGCAATTCTATTTTCAGACATTTTGACTGTTCCCGATGCTTTAGGCTTAGGGCTTTATTTCGAAACAGGTGAAGGCCCTAAATTCCATAAAACAGTTCGTACTGAACAGGATGTGGCAAATTTACCCAAATTCGATGCCAAATCTGATCTGGCTTATGTCATGAATGCGGTTTCAACCATTCGTTCAGCTTTGGGTGGTCTGGTACCTTTAATTGGTTTTTCGGGTAGTCCGTGGACCTTGGCAACCTACATGGTGGAAGGTGGTTCAAGCAAAGACTTCCGTTTTACCAAACAGATGATGTATGCACAACCTGAAGTTTTACATGCTTTATTAGATCGTTTAGCCGATGCTGTAATTGACTATTTAAATGCTCAAATTGAGGCTGGTGCTCAAGCTGTACAAATTTTTGATAGCTGGGGTGGTGCATTAGCGCATCGTGAATATCTAGAATTTTCACTCAAATATATGCAGAAAATTGTTGCAGGATTAAAACGAGAGCATGAAGGGCGTAAAGTACCTGTGATCTTATTTACCAAAGGCGGTGGTCAATGGTTAGAGCCAATGATTGCAACAGGTGCAGATGCATTTGGCTTAGATTGGACAACCCCGTTAAACGTGGCGCGCCAAACCGTCAATGGACGTGCAGCACTACAAGGAAATTTAGATCCAGCAACATTGTATGGTTCAGCAGATTCTATTGAAAAAGCAACCAAAGCCATGTTGGACGATGCTTATGCCAATGGTGAGAAAACAGGTTATATCGCCAACTTAGGTCATGGTATTACCCAATGGGTTGACCCTGAAAAACCAAAAGCATTTATTGACACTGTACACCAATACAGTGCCAAATATTTAGGTTAACTTATTGTTGTAAATGCATTTATGATCTATTTTAAATCATTATATGAATTTCTATTTAAGGCAGTATCGGCTGCCTTATTTGGTATTTTATTGCTGATTGCATTTGTCATTACGGCAAGGATGGGCAGCCATGAATTTTATGGTTTGTTCCGTTATGACTGTTTATTATTTTATGCGTTGATCATTCAAGTCTGCTTATTGTATTTAAGACTAGAATCTTGGGCAGAAGCGAAAGTTATTGCTTTATTTCATATCATGGCCATGGGGATGGAAATATTTTTAACACACCCGCAAATTGCTTCTTGGCAATATCCGCAACCTGCCGTTTTTAAAATTTTGACTGTGCCTTTATTTGCGGGATTTATGTATTCGGCAGTCGGTAGTTTTTTTGCACGTTCACTGCGTTTGTATCATGTTTCATTTTTAAATTTGCCCAGTTTTGCCAATATGTTGAGTCTGGCACTATTGTCATATATCAATTTTATGAGCAAATTCTTTATTCCAGATTTTCGAAATGTACTATTCATTTGGAGTGTAGTGATTTTTTGGAAAACAAAAATTCGTTTTCAATTACAACAGCATGAATTTCAGCTTCCGATATTGCCAGTATTGGTTGTTTTGGCATTTATAATTTGGGTAGCTGAAAATATTAGCACTTTTAATAAAATTTGGTTGTATCCAAGTCAAGTGGATGCCTGGCATATGGTGGGGTGGGGTAAGCTAGGCTCGTGGTATTTACTGTTACTTTTAAGTCTAGTTTTGGTGCTTAAGATTCTTGGAGATCGTAATAAAAAGGGTGAATGGTCACTAAAAAAGTACAATAAATAATTTCGTAATTGTCACATTTAGATTTGCATATCTGAATTTATGTGATAAATCTAAATAGGTGTAATCAAACTTACACATAATGGAAAATAACAATTTACATATGTTGAATTAAAACAATGCATATGAAAATTCTGGAGAATTATATGTTAAAAAAAATCGCTTTGGCTGCTGTATTGGCTGCGGGTTCAAGTGTTGCTATGGCTGATCCAGATGTGGGTTGTGGTGTAGGTTCACAAGTTTGGGCTGGTCAATCTGGAAAAGTACCGAAAATTTTAGCGGCGACCACCAATGGTCTTTTTACTAACCAATTATTAGGTATTACGTTTGGTACTTTAGGTTGTAATGGCAATGGTAAAGTGACTGCGCAAGTTGTGACCTTTACCAATGAAAACTCAGAAGCACTTGCACGTGATATGGCTGTAGGTCAAGGTGAAAGCCTAAACGTACTTGCTTCATTGTTAAATGTTAAAGATGCAGATAAAGCACGTTTCAATGCTGTAGCGAAGTCAAACTTTGCAAGTATTTATTCAGCAGAAAATCAAAATTCTCTACAAGTATTAGCGTCACTTCAACAAGTGATGGCAAAAGACGAAGTGTTAAAAGCTTACGTTTAATTGCGTCAAAAACCCTGCCTTGTTGCAGGGTTTTTTTATTTAAATTTTATCAAATATACATTATTGAGAAATGAATCGAACATGAGTGAACATTGAGCGAACTCTTGTATTGAACTAACATTTCTTAATTGCGCAGTTTTATAATATATCTATATAAATTGATGATTGAATGAAATATTTAGCACTTAGTTTAAGCTTACTCAGTTCATTGTTTACCGTTCATTTACATGCGGAATCCGCTTTAGAGAATCAGCATGCATTAGAAAATGCGTTAAAACTGGCACAACAAAAACAATTAGCCAGTCATATCACCTGGAAACGTTTACTTTATGCAGAAGATGCCTCTGCTAAAGATTTAAATCACCATAACACTAGTCACAAAAATACAAACCAAAGTGAAGTCAGTTATTCAGGTTATTTCTTTGCTCAAGATGGTCGACAGAACATCCAAAATGAAATGAATGCAGATATCACTGCACTGTTTCAAGTCGCTGATGACAATCAATCCATTCGTTGTAAATTTCCTGCACGTAGCCAATGGTTGATACAACAACTGAATATTTCACAACAACAATTACCCGTTGTGTCCTGTCCTGAGTTTGATCAATGGTATGCACAAATCAAACCCTACCAAGTGACCTTGATTTATGCGACTGATTTTATGGGCAATCCAAGCTCAATGTTTGGACATACCTTGCTTCGTCTTGATCCTAAAGATCAAAAACAGCTCAACTTAGTTTCTTATGCTGTGAATTATGCAGCCACAGTAAACAGCGATGACAATTGGTCTTATGCATGGAAAGGGTTAGTTGGGAAATATCCTGGTGAATATTCTTTAATGCCTTATTATCGCAAAGTGAAAGAATATGGTGATTTTGAAAGCCGTGATCTTTGGGAATATGAACTCAATTTAAATCCTGAAGAGACCGCTTTTTTAGTAAAACATATTTGGGAAATGCAAAAGGTCAGTTTTCCTTATTATTTTGTCAGTGATAATTGTGCCTATCGTTTATTGGGGTTGATTGATTTAGTCCGTCCAAGCTCGAATTTACGCAAGCAATTTACATATGCAGCGATCCCGATTGAAACCATTAAAGCCGTAGAGCAACAGGGATTAGTACGAGAAGCAGTATATCGTCCAGCGTTAGAAACACAATTAAATTCGCAGGCCAAACAACATGGTCATGCTTTGGCAAAAAAAGCTCATGCAATTGCGGTATTAGAACCACAACAGATGCAAGCGGCTATCGCTGGTTATGATGATCAAGATCGTGCAAAAATATTAGAAATGGCCTATGACGATTTATATTTACAATTCGTTGCTCGTCAGGTCGATGCAAGCTTTACTCAACCGCGTTTTAGACAACTGCTAGGCTTACGTAGTCAAATCCCTATAGAGAAACAGCGTTTAGCACCTGTGCGTCCGAAAGTTGATCCAGTTAATGGACATGATTCACGTAAGTGGTCCGTGGAAGCAGGTGAGGTTCAGGGTGAAAAATTTGTACAAATTGGTCATCGTCAGGCCTATCACGAACTAAAAGATCCGCAGGGTGGCTTCCGTACAGGCACGCAATTGTTGTTTCTGGACGGTGCCGTGCAATGGAGAGATGATCGACTTAAACTGGAACATCTCGATGTATTAACAGTAAACTCTTATAACCCCATCACCCCGTTTAAAATGCCAATAACCTGGGGTTTTACTTTAGGCTGGCAGCAAGAAGCCATTCAAAATGGACAATTTAGTGACCAGCAACAACATGGCGTGGTCAGTGCAAAAGCCCAATCTGGTTATACTCTTGCGGATGATGATCGTAAGCATCTTTGTTATGCAGAACTACAAACACAGCTTCAAGCAGGCACATCATTGGATAAAGGCTGGCGCGTTGGACTAGGACCAACATTAGGCTGTCAAAATGTATGGTCAGATCGTTTAAACAGTATTGTTCAAGTCGAATTACCCTATTGGCAAGATTCAAGTGAGTGGAATTTACGTATCCAGAGTACACTGCAATATTCGCTCAATCGTCAAAATTCATTAAACGTCAATTGGGAGTACCAACAACAAAACCAACTCGATTGGCAAAAAATTGGTTTAGGCTTTGTACATTATTTTTAAGGATAGATCTGGCAAATCGGATTTTAGAATGTTATTTCGAGAGTAGGGCTTTGAGAATGACATGTTGAGATAGGTATTAATCGATCGCAAGCCAAGAATGTTTATACAAGTAGATTATTGATCCTCATACTTAGAATCTGTTGCCAATTGTTTAGAAAAGGGCTTTTGGTTTTTATAAAGAAATGACCTTGGTACAGTTGCTTGACTGTATCAAGATAACCGGCATCGACAGCATCTTCCAACTCTTTAAAATCCGCATGAATTTCTGCCTGTATCTGATAGGTTCTTGCACAGATTAATTCACCCACCTTATTTTTTAAATAAGAAATCTCAGATTTAAGCGTATTTAAACTGATCTGTTCATCGCCATAGAGATAAATATGTAGCTGTTCTAGGGTTAAGCCCAAAGGATTTAGAATCAAAATACAGATGATTTCAAACTGCCGTGGCGTTAAAAGGATCGACTGCTCATTGATCATTATTTTCTGTGGTACTGAAAACGCATGGATGGTTAAACGATTAAAGGGCTGTGTATATAATTTTTGTGCAATGATCTCGGCGCATTGTGTAACAGCCAATTGTCCAAAAATATTTGCTTGATTTAAGCTGTGAAATAAAACCACTTCACCACAGGCTTCCCCTGATGTTAAATCAAGAATAGGCGCACTATAAATATAGTGTTCTGGCTTTGTTTCTAAATCCTGATCTTGTTGGAATCCTGCGAATTGATCTGTATTCACTGAACACCACAGTAGATTTTGTTGCATATCTCTGATTTGTATAACAACAGCAGCGAGCAGCGCTGTATTGAGTAAATCCTGCTGACATTGAATCAGTGCGGATTGTAATGCTTGCTGGGAACGTGAGTTTGCTTGGGCAGGGGTTAAATTTTCCTTTTTGCTTGTTGGTTTTTTAGCAGGTGGTTTTGAGTCCATCGCATAATCCATTTATGCATATATACTAAATAATATCTTAAATTAAATAAACAAATAACAAAGTAAATAAAATATATAAATTTCATTATTTTTCTTTTAATTATTCAATTTTCAATAACTTTTTCCGATTCTCTATGATGTGGGCTATTCAACTTTTCTCCTACCTTTGTTTGATAGATTCATTTAAAAGCAGTTTTTAACAACTGACAAGACGTGATGTTCATGGGATTGAACAAAAAACATTGACGTCATCCAAGGAAAGGCACTTTTTTTGCTTATACAAAAGAAGGCAAATTAAAAAGGAACGATGATGGACGCTCGAAATGAACAATCAACTATCGTAAAAACAGAAGATTCCAAAGAATATTTTGCTCAACGAGAATTAAAAAAAGGTGCTGTTGGCTGGTTACTCTTGGTCGGTTTAGGGATTGCCTATGTAATTTCAGGTGACTTTGCTGGATGGAACTTTGGTATCGCTCAAGGTGGTTGGGGCGGTATGTTTGTCGCAGTGATTTTTGCTGCGATTATGTATTTATGTATATGCCTTTCGATGTCAGAAATGTCGACCATGCTTCCTACAGCAGGTGGTGGATACAGTTTTGCTCGTATGGCCTTTGGACCATTTGGCGGTTACTTAACAGGAACAGCGATTCTGATCGAATACGCCATCGCTCCAGCAGCAATCGCGACCTTTATTGGTGCATATTGTGAATCCTTGTTTGGAGTGGGTGGATGGTTAATTTATTTAATCTGTTATTTGGTTTTTATGGGGATTCATTTAAAAGGCGCAGGTGAAGCACTTAAAATCATGTTTGTGATTACTGCAATCGCAGTGGTTGCAGTGGTGGTATTCCTTGTCGCGATGATTCCTCACTTTAACAGTGCCAATCTATTCGATATTGCAGTTGACTCATCTAAAGCCGGTGCGAGTAGCTTTTTACCCCAAGGTTATATAGGAATCTGGGCAGCAGTACCGTATGCAATCTGGTTTTTCCTTGCTGTAGAAGGTGTTCCTTTAGCTGCTGAAGAGGCTAAGGATCCGGCTCAATCATTACCACGCGGTTTGATTGGTGCAATGCTGATCTTGGCTGCTTTTGCTATCTTGATTTTAATATTGAGTGCAGGTGCAGCAGGTGCAAGTGTCCTTAAAGATTCAGGTGCACCTTTGGTGGATGCGCTGGTTAAAGTATATGGGCACGGCATGTTGGCGAACTTTGTAAACTTTGTTGGCTTAGCTGGTTTAATCGCGAGTTTCTTCTCGATTATCTATGCCTATTCGCGGCAAATTTTTGCACTTTCTCGTGCGGGTTATTTACCTACGTCTTTATCATTGACCAACAAAAATAAATCGCCATATTTAGCCGTGATTATTCCGGGGATTATTGGCTTCTTATTGTCATTGACCAAACAGGGTGATTTACTGATTTTGATTGCGGTATTTGGTGCGACGATTTCTTATGTTTTAATGATGATGGCGCATATCAAATTACGTATTTCACAACCTGATGTATATCGTCCATATCGAACACCTGGTGGTATTTTTACTTCCAGTATTGCGTTGATCTTATCAATTGTCGCCGTGGTTGCGGGTTTCCTTGTCGATCCTAAAGTCTGGTTTATCGCTTTGGGTATCTATGTGGTCTTCATTGTCTATTTTCTTGTTTATAGTCGTCATCATCTGATTTCAGGCACACCAGAAGAAGAATTTGCCAGCATTAAGGCAGCAGAACAGGAATTATAATTATGAGTTATCGTTATAGCGTTGCTCAGCAACAATATATTTTCCAAGATTTAAAAACCTTAATGGCTAAGGCTACTCCATTACGTTCTGGTGATGAGTTGGCAGGTGTTGCTGCCAGTAATGCAACGGAACGTGTGGCAGCACAGATGGCTTTGGCAGAAGTCCCGTTAAAAACTTTTTTAAATGAGACGGTTATCGACTATGACAAAGACGATATTACGCGTTTAATTATTGATGAGCATCGTGCTGATTTGTTTGCGCCAATTGCGCACTTTACTGTGGGTGATTTTCGCAATTGGTTATTGAGTGAAGATGCAACTTCTGAAAAATTGGCCAATTTAGCCATGGGTTTAACGCCAGAGATGGTTGCTGCTGTGAGTAAAATTATGCGTAATCAGGATTTAATTTTGGTTGCAAGTAAATGTGAAGTGGTGACGCAATTTCGCAATACGATTGGTTTAAAAGGTCATTTATCAACCCGCTTACAACCAAATCATCCAACCGATGATGTATTGGGTATTTCGGCCAGCCTATTGGATGGCTTGATGTATGGTAATGGTGATGCTGTGATAGGAATTAATCCTGCCACAGACAACTTACATAATTTGTCAGAGTTATTGAAGTTACTCGACCATATTATTCAAGAATATGAAATTCCTACGCAATCTTGTGTGTTAACCCATATCAGTTCTGGGATTCAACTTGCAGAACGTAATATTCCAATTGATTTAATGTTCCAATCCATTGCGGGTACGCAATTGGCCAATGAAGGCTTTGGTGTTACCTTGGATTTACTTCAGGAAGGTTATGAGGCGACTTTAGCACTCAACCGAGGAACAATCGGTAAAAATGTCATGTATTTTGAGACTGGACAGGGCAGTGCCTTATCCAGTAATGCGCATCATGGTGTGGACCAGCAAACTATTGAAGCACGAGCTTATGCCGTGGCACGTAAATACAATCCATTATTGGTCAATACTGTGGTTGGGTTTATCGGTCCAGAGTATTTGTATGACGGGAAGCAGATTATTCGTGCAGGGTTGGAAGATCACTTCTGTGGCAAATTACTCGGTGTACCTATGGGTTGTGATATTTGTTATACCAACCATGCGGATGCAGATCAAAATGATATGGATGTGTTACTCACGCTATTTGGTGCTGCGGGAATTAACTTTATCATGGGAATTCCAGGTTCGGATGATGTGATGTTGAATTATCAAACCACATCTTTTCATGACGCCTTATATTTACGTCAGTTAATGGGATTAAAACCAGCCCCTGAGTTTTCGGCTTGGTTAGATCAGCAAGGAATTTTACACCAAGAACAACGGCAAATTCATTGGCCAAGCAGTATGCCAAAAAACTTTGCTAAATTATTATCATAAAAAGGAGAGTAAACCATGAAGCTCTCAAAACTTGAAACTTTTCCAAATGGTTTTCATGAAGATCCTTGGCATAAGTTAAAACAATATACTGATGCCCGAATTGCGATGGGAAGAGTAGGATGTAGCATTCCAACTCAGGAATTGCTTAAGTTTCAACTCTCGCATGCACAGGCCAAAGATGCTGTTTTTCACCAATTAGATACTGAAAATATGCAAGCTCGGCTTAGAGATTTAAAATTTGAAAGTCTCATTGTGGAAAGTAAAGCAACCGACAAAGAAGTATATTTAAAGCGCCCTGATTTGGGCCGTGAGTTATCGGAACAGGCTCAAACTCAACTCACGACTTATGTGCAACAGCACCCACAGCAATATGATGTATGTATCGTGGTTGGTGATGGCTTATCTGCACGTGCAATCGAAGAGAATGCCATTGCCTATATCGATTCCTTACGTGAACATATTGATGCTGAGGGCTGGAAACTGGCGCCGATTGTGCTTGCAACTGGGAGTCGTGTGGCATTAGGCGATGAAGTGGCACAAAGTTTTAATGCACCCTTATTGATTATGTTGATTGGCGAACGGCCTGGTCTAAGCTCACCTGACAGTATGGGGGTGTATTACACTTGGAAAGCGCGAAAAGGCAGTATGGATTCAAGCCGGAATTGTATTTCCAATGTACGACCTGCAGGGCTGAGTATTCAAATTGCCACACAACGTTTAATGGCGTTGATGCGAAATTCATTTGAATTACAACTTTCAGGGGTCGATTTAAAAGATGACCACGTTGTTCCATTACAAAGCGATGAGCATCCTAAAAAATTATTATTCTAACGGCTAAATTTTTATATCTTGAACAAAGCAGTGCCTTGATGTTTAAGGCACTGCTTTGTAAATACTTGAGTATTTGTTCAAGTTTAAGTGTTGTGATAACCTTTAAGTTTAAAAAATAAATCAAAAAACTAAGTGTACTTCTCTTAAATATCCTACATTTAATTCCAGTCATTGCTCAGCGTTTTTATTGAATATGTTTGATGCGGCATTTCAGCAAAGTCTATTTTGAACTGAAAAAGACATTTGGACGATCCACTTTTTACACAGTTTAGATCATGCTGTTGATGGTATCGCAAACATATATCGACATACTTCGAGAGACTTATTCGATCAAAATATCATGAAATAGAGATGCAATGACATGTAAATGAGTCGAAATGACCTATGGAATTATACCCAGTTAAGTAAAATTCTAATAAGCGCACCAGCTAAATTAAAAAAATGATAATCAGCCAGAGGCAGGATCAACCATGGGCATTTTAAAAAAATTTATTAAATCGAGTGTGTATCATGAGCCATTACCTATTCGCCGTGATGTCAGATTTAATTTACCCGCAGAGCGAATCGCAGATTGGCATACCGCCGCAGGTCCAATTTTTACCGCATTGCTAAATACGTTTTCTATTGTCTTGCCTATTGGCGAACGCTTCTTTATTGATGCTGTAAGGGCACATCGTGATTTAGTCCAAGACCCAGAATTACAAAAAGCGGTGACGGCTTTTATTGGTCAAGAAGCAATGCATGGACGTGAGCATGAAGAATATAACCAAGCCTTATTTGCACGCTCACCGATTGCACCAAAATTTGAAGCTTTGGTTTTAGAGATTTTTGGTCTGCTTAAACAGCATTTACCTGCATATTTTTGGCTCAGTGGAACAATTGCATTAGAACATTTTACCGCTTTATTGGCAGATTCTGTATTACGGACACCTGAGTTATTTGAAGGGGCTGAAGAACATTATGCCAATATCTGGCGTTGGCATGCTTTTGAAGAAACAGAACATAAAGCTGTGGCTTTTGATGTATGGAATACTGCAATGGGGCATGGTCCTTATGCCTATGCTGTTCGTAGTTTTGGATTGGTGATCGCAACGATTGTGTTCTGGGGCTTAGTGATTCCTGTATTCTTGACCATTGTTAAAGGAGAAGGCAAGTTAAGCGATTTATCCAGTTGGAAAAAGACCTATCATTATACCTTTGGCGGCATTGGTGTATTGAGAAAGCAATTGGGAAATTATATTGATTATTTCCGTCCAAACTTCCATCCGTGGGACCATGAGAATCGTCAATACATGCAACAAATGGAACAATTGATTTATCAATTGGCTGAAAAAAAATAATCAAATATCATATTTAAATGATTGGCTGTGTGTTGTGATATATTGCACAGCACATGATTTTGAACAGCTTATCGAGCAGTTCATCATGGTGATTTGCTCGACTAGCTTTAAATCTGTATGAATTAGAAAAAACTTGAGAAAAAGGATTCAGCTCAATCATTGATACAAACTATTTAAATAATTTGCCTGCTTGAGAAAGGATCTTTTTGCCTTTTTGAGTGACTTCTAATGTGACATCTGGTGTTTCACTTGCACCTAAAACATTACGATAAACCACATATTGATATGTACCACTGTTAAAAATGTAGTGATGATTGCCGCCTGAACCATCCATTTCAACACGACCTTGATTTAAAATCAGATCAGGTTTTGTCGCTTGCGACTGTTTTGTTCCCCAAGATGCATAACGGTATTTACCATTGGGCATAGCATCTATACGCACTTGAAATTTGGCGGTTTTAAACTGTAATTCAGGTGTTTTAAAATTTTTAACTGATGAATGTAATTGATTTTTCTGTTGTGAAATCAATTGCGCTTTATATTTTTGTTCAGCATCACTACTGTAGTTGATGGCTTTAATTTTATGACCATCTAACCATATTGTGCCGCCATTGAGCATCACACCACGCCAACCCATGCTTTCCCATTGTGATGGTTTTGAGTTGGCGATCTCTTGAATAAGTTGAGTATCAAACACTTGGTTAAAGCGTTGTTTCATCTGGGGTGCATTGGCAATACTTGGGATGGGTTCTTCACGATGTAAGGGATAGGTAATATTGTTTGAAATCGCGGTGATATTTTTATTTTTAAATAATTTAATGACACTTTGCACATCTTTTAATTCGTTGGCATTTAGATTGTCGGCAAAGGCGCTAGTGGCAGTTAACGCTGAAATCAAGATCAGTAAATTTTTCATTTAAAATATGGTATAAGGCTGAGATAATTTAAATCATATAGTTTTAAGTGGACAATAAGCGAATGTTTTACAAATATAAGCTATAGGAAAGCAAAAAATATAAAAAAGCTTATATTTGAACGCGCTGATCATCAAAAAAATCACAAGTTTTACTGACTCAAACTTCAACCACAACAAAATATTTTTTAACTGCTTCAAGCACTTCAAATGTACCGATAAATGAAGGTGGGATAATTCCTGCTTCACCAGCTTTAATTTCTACAAATGATGATGTGTTTTTATCATGCAAACGTACAGTACCTTCAATCACCTGAAAAAATTCCTGTTTATTGTCTGCAAATTGAATATCCCATGCACCGACCTCGCATTGCCAAATACCACAATTCATATTGGGATGTTCATACAAACTTTGCGTGAGTCGTTTTGGATTTCCTTTAACCAATCGCTCTGCACGTGGATAATCGATAGTGGTTTCACTGTGCGTTAAACCATGACCTGCCAACCAAATTAAAGACATTGTAAAACCCTATCGTAAAATAAAGCCTCAATAAAATGAGGCTTTGATATTTATATTGCTTGCTGAATGATTAGTCTTAATGTGCTTCAGGCACTGCAGATAGAAACTCACGACGTGCTTCTTTATCTGTTTTAAAATCACCCACAAATGATACAGTACGTGTGGTCGATTCTTGTTTGCTGACACCACGCATCATCATACACATATGTGCTGAATCAATCACCACCGCAACACCACGTGCTTGGGTAACTTCAGCCACTGCATCTGCGATTTGTTTGGTCAACTGTTCTTGAATCTGTAAACGGCGAGCAAACATTTCTGTGATACGGGCAAATTTAGACAGTCCTAAAACATTACCAGAAGGGAGATAGGCAATATGTACACGACCATGAAAAGGCAATAAATGATGCTCACATAACGAATAAAATTCGATATTCTTTACCAAGACCATTTCATCATTATCAGAAGGGAAGACCGCATTATTGGTCACTTCTTCCAGCGTTTTGCTATAGCCAGACGTCAAGTACGAAAAAGCTTTAGCCGCACGCATAGGCGTATCTTTCAGACCAGGACGGTCTAAGTCCTCGCCAACGGCAGTTAAAATATTCGCGTAGGATTGCTGCATAGACATAAAACGTGTTCACTTATACGGTTTGAACAAGGACGGCATTGTATCAGAAAAATGAATAATATTTTCTAATTACAAGATAAACCGACACTTAAGAGAGTTTTGATCATTTAAAACAAATGATCATGGATTTCCATTTGATTTTGGATTTCTTTCAGCACGTTTCAGTAAAACCAAAACTGCGCCTGTGCCACCTTGTTTTTCAGGAGCACTGACAAAAGCTAAAACATCACGATGTTGACGAAGCCAGCCATTCACATAAGTTTTGAGTATGGCTTCTGGACCTTTGCCATGGACAATTTTAATGACATTTTGGTTTTCATCTTTTGCCATTTGAATGATTTGCAATACAGCAGAGCGTGCTTCTTCAACAGTACAACCATGTAAATCAACAGCTTCAAACCAGCGTAGATTACCAGCTTTTAAGTCTTCAAAAACTTTATGTTGTAGTGTTGCGATGCGATAGCTTAAAGCCGCCTGACTTGCAACAGGATTTAAAATTGCTTGAGTATCTGACAATTCTGCATCATTAATTTCAAATGCACCTTCAGCCGCCGCGCGTTTGGCAAGGGTTTTTGCATCTGGTTTTTTGCGCAAATCACTACGCTCGATTTTGGCAATATTGCCGTTATCGAGTTTGGTTACACCGCCGAGTGCGGTTTTAAACAAATCAGCATCATCTAACTCTTCAGGTGCTGTTACTTGTGCATTCTTACTTTCAGGTTGCACTGCAACTTTTGAAGAATGCGGAGGAGTGATTTGTTTTTTGAATTGTTTTAATAAATCAAGCTGTGATTTAGAGAATGTGGAATCAGATTTACTCATAATTGCAAAAAACAGTAAATGGACGGTATTAGGCGCTCAGTATAGTCTGAATTTTGTCAAATTTGAACTGAATTGAATTCACACAGTTATATCTGCGTTGATCGTGACTTGAATGTTGGGAGTTGAAAAATTTATAGGGGTGCTTGGGGAAATATGAAAACAGGGTGAGCGAACTCACCCTTTGACTTTTAATTACACTGTTTCAGGCAGACCAAACAACGCATTAAATGCATGATCAGGGCGTGGTTGCTTCATAAAGCTTTCACCCACAAGGAACGAATGAATATCGTGTTCTTGCATCATGCGCACATCATCTGGTGTTGCAATACCACTTTCAGTGATCAGTAAACGTGAAGGTGGAAGTAACTTCTTCAAACGCAATGAGGTATTTAAATCGACATCAAAGGTTTTTAAATTACGGTTATTCACACCCAGTAAACAACGCTCTGAAAGTTGCAATGCACGTTCCAGTTCAGCTTCATCATGAACTTCAACCAAAACATCAAGGTTCTGCTCAAATGCGGTCTTTGACATTTCTTCAAGTTGTTGATCTGACAAACAAGCCACAATCAATAAAATACAGTCGGCATGTAAAGCACGCGCTTCGATAACGCCGTATGGATTAATCAAAAAATCTTTACGTAGCGCAGGTAATTCACAGTGACTACGTGCAATCTGAATATTTTCATCAGCACCTTGAAAGAAATCTAAATCTGTTAAAACAGATAAGCAGGCTGCACCGGCTTGCTGGTATTGTTGAGCAATTTCAGCAGGGTTAAAGTTTTCACGAATCACCCCTTTTGATGGCGAGGCTTTTTTAATTTCAGCAATTACACCTGGGCGTTTGCGGTATAAAGATTTTGCAAAACCACGCACAGGCGTTGCAGCTTGGGCAAGCGCTTCAACATCGTTTAAACTACGTTGTTTTAAACGTTGAGCAAATTCTTCGTATTTACGATCAACAATTTTACCCAACATTGTATTGGCAATATCCACCATGATAACGTCCTCTAATCCTTAAGCTTCATATTCTTTGAGTGTTTTGGTAAATTCAGACAAAATGCCCATTTTTTCTAAAGCTTGCCCACCATAGATAATATCATGTGCTAAAGCGACACCTTGTTTATAACTCTTGGTCAGACCTGAAACATAGATACCAGCACCTGCATTTAATGCCAGCATACTGGCTGCTTTTTCACCTTTTGCTGATTTCTTCTTACCAAGTGCATCTTTGATTAATGCTAAGCTCTCAGCAGCACTATCAACAGAAAGACCAGTTAAGGTTTGAGATTCAATATCTACATCTTCTGGTTGAATCATCCATTCCGTGATTTCACCATTTTTTAATTCAGCAACATAAGTCGAGGAAGCCAAACTGATTTCATCTAAGCCATCTTTAGAATGAACCACCATGACGTGTTCAGCCCCCAGTTGTTTTAAAACTTCGGCCAGTGGACGACACAATTCTGTTGAAAATACACCAATCACATAGCGACTTACCCCAGCCGGATTCGTAAGCGGGCCAAGGAGATTAAAAATACTACGGAAGCCCAATTCTTTACGAGGACCAGCCGCATATTTCATTGCTTTGTGATGATTTGGGGCAAATAAGAAGCCAACCCCCATTTCACGGATGCATCGTTCTGTCTGGTGCATATTTAAATCAAGGTTAATCCCGGCCTGTTCTAAAAGATCAGACGAGCCTGATTTAGAAGAAACACCACGATTTCCATGTTTTGCAATGGTTGCACCTGCTGCCGCAATAACAAATGAAGAGGCAGTAGAGACGTTAAATAGGTTTTGTCCATCACCACCCGTGCCAACAATATCAATTAAATGGGGGATATCCCCCACATCAATTTTAATTGCAAACTCACGCATTACACGTGCGGCAGCGGTGATTTCGTCAATACTTTCACCTTTTAAACGAAGTCCCATCATAAATGCACCAATTTGGGCATCTGTGGCTTCACCACGCATGATGGTACGCATCACTTCTTCCATTTGAGGTTGAGTGAGTTCGATATTTTTAGTGATGTTATTTAAAGCTTGTTGAATATTCATTATCTTGTACTACGCATATTAAGCATAAATTTCTAAAAAGTTTTTAAAGATCTGATGACCATGTTGACTCAGAATGGATTCTGGATGGAACTGCACGCCTTCAATTGGCAATGTCTTATGTTTGACACCCATAATTTCTTCGATAGAACCATCTGGTTCATTGGTCCAGCAAGTAACTTCCAGACATTCAGGCACACTGGCTTGATCAATCACGAGTGAATGATAACGTGTTGCTGAAAATGGAGAAGGTAAGTTGCTGAAGATCCCTTGGTCACTATGATACATGTCGGATAAACGACCATGCATCACCGTTTTGGCACGCACAATTTCACCGCCAAAAGCCTGACCAATTGCTTGGTGACCTAGGCATACACCGAGTGTTGGAATTTTTCCTGCAAAATGCTGAATTGCAGGGATAGAGATTCCTGCTTCAGAGGGTGAGCAAGGACCAGGACCAATCACTAAGTACTTTGGTTGCCATCGTTCGATATCCTCTAAGGTCACGGCATCATTGCGAACAACTTTAACGTCTTGGTTTAACTCGCCAAAATATTGGACAATGTTATACGTAAAGCTATCGTAATTATCGATCATTAGAAGCATATCAAACTTAACCTTCTGAATTTTAAAACTAATTTTAAACTAGTGCTAAATCGTACTCAATTCTGTACTCAATGTGCTTAAGGTAACTTATTATTGGATATTAAAAAGCCACCTTAATTGGTGGCTATATTAGCACTGTTTGTCGTATCTTTTACAATGGTTTGAACATAACTCAAGAACCAATAACTCTTTCGGCCATCCTTAAAAGGGCGGGTAATAAAACCCTCCCTAATTTTACGGTCTAATGTTTCAGGTTCTATATTTAGCATGTGAGCGAATTCGGCTCGCCCAATTCTACGTTCTTCTTTTTGGTTTACCAGTTGCTCCACAAGATTGGTTAGATGCTGAAGAGACTCTGATTCAATTTTTAGTGCACCCATTTCATCACCTCAACAAGTTTTCTTTCTAGAGCGTTTAATATCATTAGCCATAGAAAGAGTAGACTTTATAATTAACCTTTCAGCTTGATTAACATTATCAAGACTGTTCATATAACTAGCGATCGCATTACCAGCTATGCAAAATCCAAATTCAATTGCCATTTGTGGATCTGTCTTTTTTAGATGCTCAAACATAGGTCCAATCATTTGCTGGAACAGTTGTTCTGCAACTTCAGCAGATGTTCCTTCAAGTTTTAAACTTGCTATATCCATTACTTCACCTGCTTATGTAGTTGATGTTTCATATTTTTGATCTTAGCCATTAATAGGCAGGATTCATTGCTATCTGGTGTAGCCAATTCATGATAGCTTTGACTATATCTAACCATTTCGGCCTTGCTCATTAGAATCAAATTTTCAATTCGACAATCTGTTTTATCCTGGTTCTTAAAGGCCACTACATAGCCTTCAGGAATAAGGCCTTTTTCCTTTTCCCAAACTATTCTATGTTTTAATTCAAATACGCTTGGCTCAGATGTTTTAACCAGAACATAACCATCTTTAGAGCAAATTCTTTCATAGCCGATGGGCTTAGCATTCCAAGTTGGCCGACCTTTTTTAAAACTTGTTTTGTTAGCTTTAGTAAGGCCTTTTGTACCAGTATTCCAAGGCTTTAAACCTTTCTCGAAACAACCGGTTCTACCTGTGCTCCATTTTTTTCTTGTACAAAGGGATTTGATTTGATCAACAGTGAAAGATGTACCGAATAGGGCATTAGTCTTCTCAGTTAACTCTTTTCGCCCCAAGATACAATTTGATTTAATAAAATCCAATTGAGCTTGGGTATATTTAATAGCAGTACCTTTACTCATTTTATACCTCAAGATTGCCTGTTGAAATTTCAGGGGTTGCTTGATTTGGGTTTAAACCCTTGTATTGGGCAACTAACTTAACAGCATCTAATTGCGTATTATGTGCTTTAATAATTTCAGCACTTATAACCTGCATCGTTTCTGAACGCTTAACTTCAGCTTCAAGTTGATCTTTATCTGCATTCGCAAGGCGATCCAGTTGATCAAACAAGTGTTTATTTAAATCTTTTAAAGTACTCATCACCAACTCCCGATCTCAATTAAAATAGGCCCATAAATTGCAATCGCAATTTCAAGCAGCAAAAGTGATATTTCCATTTTTATCTGCCTCTGCTACCAAAAAGTCAGGTGATGCTATGTGACCTTCAAATTCCTGACCCAATTCGAATGCCGCTGGATTTCCATTTAAGCCATCCGTAACCAAAACATAGTGATATTTCTTTTTGATTCCACGGTCGCTAGTGCGCGCCGTGAAACCTTTAAATTTTAGTTTTTTAACTTCATAGCCAAGCTTCTCTAACCAAATTTGAAAAGCTCTTAAGTTTTTGGTTTTAACTACTGTTTTCAATTTTTAGCTTCCCAAGGTATGTCAGTTTACATCATGAGGTCTGATCGCCGTTGACTTACATAGCTTGTTAAGCGTTCCTGAATTAATGGATCACATTCACTTATTTCATCTTCAAGTTTTGTAAGTTCAATCAAAGTTTTTGCTTCTTGAATCCTTACCATTAATGATGATTGCGATTTTTCTGGTGGGTTAAATTCAGCTAAACGTTTGTGAATTGCATCCATAGCGGGCTTGCGCTCATCCTCAGTCCAATGCAAGGTATATTTATAAAGAGCGTTGGCTTCTTTAGGAGTTTTGACTATCTTTAATCGCTCTAATAACTCATCAAGTACTGATTGATAAGGATGTAACGCAGGTGACTTGTCTTCAGCAATTAATGAATCTTCACTAATTGTGACGTTTTCTTGAGAAACAATTGTAATGCCTTGAGTGAATTCACGTAATTTGCTTTCTTTGGCCATCGTAATTTCGAGCAGTTGTTCAGGTGCAAAACCTACTTTATTAACGTTCAACAAAGTGCTTTCAACTTCAACTGCATTCGTACAAGCACGTAAACCATCCAAATAAAGTTGCAGTTCAGTTTCAGCGGTGATGGCAGGTTTTGATGCAATTACCTGAAGCGATTCTTGTTGAATAAGCTTTTTAGTATTTCTAGCTTTTTTAGGCTTTTCGCTGAAACCGTCTTTGATCTCAATTTCAGCGATCATGTTGCCAAAAGTTTTACCAAACGCCTGCAGCTGTAATTTCGCATTTTCTTCATCTAATTGAGCAAATCCATTTGCAATGCTTAAACAAATATCGCCATGCTCAAAGTCGTATTTAGTACGCAGAATACAGGTAGGCATGACAATAAAGATTTCTTGTCCAGATTCTAGATCGTGCGGCTGAACGGGTTTAGTAAATTGAATATCTGCCAAAGTTACATATTCGCGCTTAATGCAGAATTCATGATCATTTGTAAAAAAAACGGTAGCAGGGAATTGATTTAGCTCATCAAAATCAAGTAATCCACCGATATGACGACATAAAACTGTTTTACCTGACTGCAAAGCAGAAATTGCTTCAACACCATTAAAAGTATGCATTATTTTTGTCCTTTTAAAGCTTTGATTAAGTAGGGATCTAATTCGGGTTGTTTGAGTAGCCAGTCGATATATGAATCTGGTAACTCATCAATGAGTTCACCTTTGTGTTTTCCGAAAGTAATACGTTTAGGGATACGAGCAATTTCAGACATTTGATAAAGTGAATTCATGTCTTTAATTGCAAGCTTTTCAACGATTGCTTGTAAAACCACTCCAGTAAAATAAATATCCCAGCGAGCGTTATGTGCATTTCGTAAATGTTTACGTGCTTTTTCTAAATCAGCACTCATAACGTGGTAATACATAGCTGTAAGGTTATGAGTTTCTAATTCATCCCAAACCATTCGAGCCAAAGCCAATGTACAAATACCTTTAACACTAATTGATGGATCACAAAGCTTAGTTGCTTTAATGTCGTAATCAATATTGTGGCCAATCAAGTACTCTGTATTCTCTGGTAAGCGAAATACTTCAAAACTTGGTTTTCCTGTGATATCAATTTCCAAAATATGGTGAGTGGCCATGGAACCTAATTCGATAGGCTCAGGGCAAGAAAAGTATTCATCAAAAGCTAATTTTTGATAAATTTCCAACACCCCCTGCTCAAATGAGCAGGGTACATATGCAATTTCAATTGGATAGCCATTTAAGCTATTGGTTTCAGTATCTAAAATTAATGTGCTCATGCAGACATACTCGTTTTAGCCATTTGATCGATTTCAGCTTTAACGGCTTCCAGTTTGCTTACTTCAATTTGAGTGAGTGCATCTAAGCCAAAATGCTCACAGATATCTTTAATATCTAAACCACGTTCAGATATAAATGTTTGAAGCTCATCGCGTTGTGTATCTGAAATGATTGAAGGTAAAACTTCCAGCTCCAGCCATTTTTTCTTTTCTTTGTTGTAGGTTAGGCCTATTTGATACGCAAAATGCTTCATACATTCCCACATATCTTTAAAGAATGGGTGTTGCTGGTCCAAACCCTCTAAAAGTACATTAAATTCAGAAGGGTACTGTGCCTCACTACAAGATTTCTGCCATTGCTCCCATTCCATTTGAAGCTTCATGGTTTGTTGTTGTTCAGGTGTTAAGGTATTTAGATGATCTTTAGTCGCTTGAATAAGATTAGCCATAAATTGAGAATTTTCAGGTTTACGTAAATCAGGAACAATTACATTCCCCAAATTCCCCGAATCCTTTGTATGAAAGCCTTCACCACCTTTGAACTTAAGAACTCTATTGGAATTACCACGGCTATCCGTTTCCTCTGCCAAGTAAGCCATAGCATCAGCAAGCCTATAAATTTCTTGACGGTTCTTGCCGCCTAGATCAGGTCTTACGAGTGTTAAAGTGTCGTTTTTATCCTCAGTTGCATGTGCAATAAAAACTACATCTTTGCCAAAACCAATGAGTTTATTTACAAACAAGCTAAACATGTTGTTTGCTACACCCTGAACATTTAGCTTTAAAGAACCATCGCTTTTAGTGTTTTTATTGTTATTTGCAAGGTGTGATTTAATTAAATCAAGCACACGACCTATGGTGTCAAATACCACTGTATTGTATGGTGCCAAATCTGCCTCAGTAATATTTGCAATATCCATCCAGCTTTCAGCAACAACAACATCACCGCGACGATTTGCACCAGTACGATAAGCACCTTTATCTGCATCAATAACTAAAGGTTTATTTGCAGTCATACCAAGTGTTGTTTTGTACATACCTGGATCACCATAGAAGTAAACCTTGATTGCATTTACTACTATAGGTTGAGCTGGTGTAATAATATTTAGAGCCATGATATTAACCCCTTAATTATATTTAGCATTGTTGTGAGCAATGCGTTGATTTACGGAATATGGAGTGCGCTTAAAGCAAGGTTTGTTGAATAATTCAGCTTTAGCTTTAAGTTTTTGGAATTTGCGCTCACGTTCAAAATTAAGGCTAATCCAAGGTTTCTCTAAGTGCTCTGCGAATTCGATAAGGTACAAATAGCCTGATTTACTAACCCGGTAAATTTCACCGTTTTTCTGAATATATTCAGATGAATAAATACGCATGCGAAATTCGCCGTTTTCATCACTTATGAATTCTGATTTTTTAGGAGTAGATGTATTCATTATTCAGCCTCAACTAAACGGTTACGTTCGATGTATCCAACAATCATTTGATTGATATTTCTGTGATCGTTGTAATCAGTGAAGTCGTTCCAGTCTTTACCGTTCACATCAGTGATTTTTTCAACAGCTAAATTGGTAATATCTACTGCAGTAAATTCCGAACCATGAACACCGTAGCTATCTTGATGAGATTCAAAATCAAAGCTGACTAAAACTAGGAAGCTATCAAGTTTGACGACAGCTTTACCTGAAGTTTCAGAAGTTAGTTTTAAAGCATCAATGTTGTAGGTAGACGGGGAGATATTTGGTATTGCTGCTGGTGGCTTATATTCAGGGGCTTTCTGGTCATATGTAAGACCGATAACACCCACAATGACTAAACCACTGATTGCAGCGACTTTGATAAAACCCATAGGAAGTACACGATGTGTAACAATGGGATTGATTGAATTTGGTTTTGTGTTCATAATTCACCTGTTGTAAGGAAAAGCGCATTTGATTTCGAGGTCTGTGCGCTTTTTTGTTATTTAGTAAAGTAAGCATACTTAACATGTAAGGCTAAGTAAAGTGCAATTAACAAATATATTGTAAAGTGGGTTTAATTTTATTTTTTAATGGACAAAAGAAAACCCACACAGGGTGGGTTAGTAGTTTTTAATGCTGAACGTAAGTTAATGTGTGTCAGAGTATTTTTCTAAAAACTCATCTATCCATCCTTGTGCCACATCAATATTGGTTATATCAATTAACTTTAAGTTGGTTTCTTCTGCTTCATTAAAGCCTTCTATGATGGCTTCAAAGATATTTGCTTCAGTAATAACCTCAAGTGCAATTTCAGCAGGATCATAGCTTTGCTTAGCTTTTTTGAGAGAAGCTATTTGTTTATCAATTCCTGCACCAATCTTTGCTAAGGCCAATTTGAAATCCTGGCGATTTATTGTTAGCGCTGTTTTAGACTTGTTTAGTGTTGCGATCATAATATTCTCTTTTCTTAAAAAATTTTAATTACTTATCTCACAATAACTGGCGACTTATAATCATTTAACTTTTAGTTAATTTCACACACGACCAATCAGATTTCACCATCATACGTATGGGAAACATACTTCCCAATAACACTAATATGCTCTAGTTGATCTGGTTCAACGATCTCACGCTGATATTGCGGGTTATCGCTATCAATAATTAGTGCACCATCAAATCGACGAGAAAGTCTTTTAATCTTTAATTCATTTCCATATCGAATTGCATAAACTTTTCCAGATTGAATTTGCTCCAGTGTATTGATAGATTTATCGAGCATCACAACACTACCACTGGGTATTCTTGGTTCCATGCTGTCACCATCTGTATCTACAGTTATTAAGTTTTTAGGGGATACTTTTTTCTTGTGTACCCAACTTAATAAATGGGCAGACCCCATATCCCTTTGACTTGGCTCATAAGCAGCCAAATGACCATTACCTGCTGAAAATTTCACTTCAACATGGGGAATAATTACATAAACATTTGGATCTAAGTCATCGGGGGACTCCCAAGCAACAACAGGTACACCTTCATTCTGCTGTGTATTTTCGGAACTAGAACTTTCAACATCCTCTAACATTTTTGAGCTCAATCCATTTAACCATCTATGGTTTACACCCAAAAATTTAGCCGCTTTCTCAGCATTATCTTGTCCAAGTGTTTGGACATTCTTGTCAATCCATTCAGAAACAGCTGGTCTGCTCACACCACAATAATCCGCTAAATGGGCCTTAACGAATCTTTTACCTTTAGATTCTTCATAGTGCTTTATAGCTAAAGCAAATCTTTCCTGAAGGGTGCTCATAGTAACTCTACCTTACAAAGTAAAGCTAGCTTAACTTTTCTATAATTAAGTGTGCTTGATAATTTAAATAAAGTGTGGTTAACTTTGCTTAACATTTTATTTGTTTGGATTATGATATGGAAGTAATCATCAAAACCGCAGATGCCATTGCTGCATATGCAGACGCTGCAAATCTTGCTCGATGTCTTGGTGTATCTAGAGCTGCAATCAGCCAATGGGGTGAATACGTTCCTGAAATTTCTGCTCGAGGTCTTTTGATTCTTAAACCAGATATTCCTCATGTTGTAAACAAGCCTATTTCTTAGAATTGGATCGTTGAAGTATCAATTTTTAACTATCAAAAATAAACGTGAATAAATACAAAGGATTCACATATGGAAATTAATTTAAGCCGAGAAGCCCAAAACGCAATTTGGCAAATGATAAGTAATACGCCGGGTTTTACGCCTAAAGATATTGCTCAGGTGCTAGGGGATTCACATAACACTATTTGCAATTATGCAAATATCAATATGCCGAACCATTTACCCAGTATCAAAAAGTTGGAAGCAATTCTTTATTACACGCAAAACCCAGCCTTATTAAAAATTTGGGCCCATGAGCTTGGCTTTGCATTGGTCCCAGTGACTTGTGACCGCAGCAAGCATCATGAGTTGTCGATCTTTGAGGCAATGATGCAGCACAACATTAAGTCAGGAAAGACTAATAAAGCTGTCTATGAAGCATATGAGGATGGTGTTGTAACACCTCAAGAATATGAAGAGATCCATCAATTGACATTGCATCTAATTGAATTGGCGACTGCTGTAGATCAAGCAGCTTTAAAACAAATGAAGAAGTACACATCAGGTTCTGAAATAGAAAAAGCCTGATATGCGAGATCAGGCTTTTAGTAATTCAAATACTTGCGGAGATGAATATGAATGCAAATTTACCACAACACCCATGCGCTAACAAGTGCACAGAATTTAAAGGCGAGCAGTGTAAGACTTGCTTGGTGCAGGAAAACGCAACGCAAAGGTTTATTGATTGCGGTTCAACCGACTTATACAAAGGAGGTGAGATCAAGGAGCCAAAAATGTGCCTAGATTGCTATGCCTCAATGATTGGATTTACAAGGACCAGTAAAGGATTTGTTGAGTCCGATGAAACTGAGTTTCTACCATGTGATGTTGTGGTTCTCACAAAGCCACACTACACGATAGATTCAGAGGAATTATTCAGTGTTGAAGAATTTCACTCAAATCTTGATATGTACGAAATTAAGTCTAAAAGTTGTTTGTTGCATGTTTTTGCAAATGAAATTCGCACAGCATCAATTGCAGAAATCCAAGCCAACCGCCGTTTAACTGAGGCTGAACAAGCACTCGCGGAGGTTTCATGACTACAAATCAACACTTCCAAAAGGCACCTGAACATAAACAGATCCAATGGACTCAATCATGGTTTGAGCCGGCATTGAATTCGCTAGAGGGGATTTTAAATGTTCGTCGTGCAAATTTACGAAAGATTAAGCGTGATGAATCAAATGCTGCAGTAACACGGGATGAGTTCATAGAGGTCTTAACGATAGAACACCGTATAACCATTTATCAAGCCGGTGAAATTATCTCAAGTTTATTGCGAGCAGGAAAAATTTTTATGTTTGGTCGATTCATTTGGATGAATGAAAAGGTTGGTGATAAATGATACCCCCCATGATCATTGATGATATTTGGCTAAATCCTGCTTTATTTGTTATTAACCATAGTGGTGGCAAAGATAGTCAGGCCATGATGATTAAACTACTGGAGTTTGTTCCTGCTGAGCAGATTCTTGTAGTTCATGCCAGTTTGGGTTTTATGGAGTGGCCAGGTGCTTTGGAGGTTGCCAGAGATCAAGCTGCTGCAGCTGGCGTACCTTTTATTGTGGCCAAGTCTAATAAATCATTTCTCGATATGGTTCTCAAGCGTTATACAGAACGTCCAGAGGTTCCATCTTTTCCATCACCTAAATACCGTCAATGCACCAGTGATTTAAAGCGTGGTCCAATTACGCGTGAAGTGCGCCGTTATGCAAAAGAAAATGGATTTACGCGCATAGTTAATTGCATGGGGTTACGCGCTGAAGAATCAAATAACAGAGCGAGGCAGGAAATATACAAGCCCACACTGGAGAATGGTAAAGCGGGACGTGCCTGGTTTAACTATTTGCCAATCCATGAATTAAAAATCAATGAGGTTTTCGGAACGATTCAAGATGCTGGCCAACAACCTCATTGGGCTTATCAGGAGAATGATCGCTTGAGTTGTATTACATGCATCATGGCCAGCGCTGAAGATCTTATTCATGGTGCACGAAAAAATCCAAAAGTTTACGCATTAATGTGCCTGGTTGAAAAAATCACTAAATATTCACTTCATGCCAGTATGCGGCCCTTGCCAAATTTAACTGGTATTAATCCTGATTATTCACTCTTAGGTGAATACCAGGATCTCGTTTCAAAATTTTGTAATACGCGCTCGAGCAGAAAACGTATTCCTATGCAGGAGGTTTTAGCATGAGTTTAGATGCAACAAACTGGGCTTGGCGAGCCGAGTTATACGAAAAAAAGGGCGGTTGTCGTATTCCTTATAAGCGCCTTGTTTTGTTGTCTTTAGCGGATCGTGCTGGAGAAGATCATTGTGCATTTCCAAGCATGAAAAGGCTTGAAAAAGACACTGGGATTGAGCGTAAAACTGTACTTAAAATAATCGCTGAGCTGATTGATGATGGTTTTATTTTAGATACTGGCGATCGTAAAGGCGTCACAAAACAAGTTAAGGTTTATAAATTAAGAGGAATAAATGGACGCGAAACAGTTCCGATAGTGGGACAGTTAAATGATGAAAATCCAGCTAAAACAGTCCCAATAACGGAACAGTCCCAAAAACGGAACAGTTCCAATAATGGGACCCGTAACAGTCCCAATAACGGGATGCCTAACAGTCCCAATAACGGGACACAGAATCTCCCAATAGAATCTCCCATTGAATCTAAAAATAAAAAAGGGTGGCTTTGTTTTAATAAACTTCGTTTGGAATTAGATCAAGCCGATTCATCTGTGGTACCAAAAGAAATTATCGAAGCAAGTTGGTTTGAACGCGAAAAGAAAACGTTCGAATTATTCAATGCTGGAAATAATCTTTGTGATGACTTGATGATTTACCACTTTGCAGACTGGCTTTTAAAAAATCGCCATAAATACGGAATTAAATTTAAATCTGAGAAAATTAATTTAGATCCTGATTTCCTAGTTTTTGCATCACCAAATCAGATGTACATGTTTGCAAACAAACTTGCTCGCCATCCAGAAGTTATCAGCAAGTACAGCACTGCAGGTGAATCATATGAGAATCTTGCTGGTCGCATAGCTGCAAAGCTCGCTGATCCATCTGAACGCCAGAATTGGAAATCATATCTTGCTGACGTTGGATTTAAAACCAAGAGCAGAGGTGCAGCGTAAGTGGAAAGTATCTCAATCGCTGAATATAAAAAGAGATACGCGCCTAAAGTTAAACGTAAATCAAAGCGCTGTAATTCATTAAAAAAAGAACGTGTTGTAAGTGATGGTGAAGCAACATTAATTCAGCATTTGAGAGCTTATGGAATCGAATTTAAACAGGAGTATCAGTTCAATGAGAATCGAAGATGGAGAGCTGATTTTCATATTACTGGTACCAAGATTTTAATTGAGGTTGAGGGTGGTATCTGGAGCAATGGCAGACATACAAGGGGGAAAGGTTATATATCGGATATGGAGAAATATAACTCAGCTCAGGAACTGGGTTATTTAGTGTTCAGATATAGCACTGAACAGGTGAAAAGCGGCAAGGCGATTGAAGAAATTAGACGGTTGAAAGGGTGATTATATGAATGCAGCAATTACAATTATGCAGGCAACAGATTGGAAAAAGTACAGCTTTGAGGAATGGTGTCGCCAGTTAGGGGCTTGGATAAATGGCGATAATGAAACAATGGTCCGAATTGTAAAAACAATGCCAACAAAACGAATTACTCAAAAGCAGAAAGAAGCTTTACTAGCAATGTATATGAAAGATGAAAGTTTTATTGATCGTTTATGTGTTCAACGCAAAGGGGTTTGTTGCGAGTTAAATAGTAATGAAGCACGTGCAATTCATAAATTGTTTTTAGATTTTCAAATGATAGAAGATGAGGTAGTTCAGGATTGGTTATCATCTATTTGGTCACATTATGTTATGGGTAATTCTATTCGTGACATAGCAAAAAGCAATGAAACATATATCGCTCAAGTACAACAAGACATTAAATGCGGATTAGCTTTTATAAAATCACGATATCCACACTTTATAATTGAAAAATTTATTAAAGTTAAAAATCAAATTAAGGATATTGAATCCACTTGACTGAATATACAGGGTATGGCATATTTGTGATATCTTGGCGAATTTGTATAACACCGCCGTCTAAAACCTCGCATTGCGGGGTTTTTTAATTTTCATAGATTGAAAAATACAAAATTGATATTATATAAAAATAACTTAAGTTATTTATAGAGGGTAAAATATGTCAATTATGCCAGCTTCTGAAGCTACAAAAATCTCAAATTCATCTCAAAATGGTTCTATGGACAAGCTTAAAAATGCTTTATTGAATCAGTTGAAAATGAGAACTGAGATTGGGGAGAAAAGTGCTGCTGAGTATATTCCGAAAGGTATTACCCCTTATGAAATTCAAGTGTTAAGTGATGAATTCGAACAAGCTGGATATAAAATTAAGTTAACCCATCTTGGGGATCAAACAATTTTCTCTATCTCCTGGGGTTAAGGTAATAGATTAAAGCTCACTATTCAGTGAGCTTTTTACGTTTTAGACCAATCAATAAAAAATAGGTGCTACACTCCTATCGATAAATAGGAAAACATATGAATATTTGTATCGGTGGTGAACAGAATGGTCAAGTTGTAGAGAAAAGCCCGAACGATTACTTTCAACAGTCAATTGTAATTGGTGAAAATACATATAAATTTTGGTTTTCAGATAAAGTAAGTTTTCATGATGCGTTTGTCGAAGCTGAGAAGCTGGCTAGGCAGGGATGAAATAAAGGGCGCTTAGGCGTCATTTTATTACCTAGTCTTTGGTCACGGTTTTACAATCACTATATTATCTATGATTTAAAAGGTTAATTCACTTTAAAGTACAGTAGAATCTTGGTTAAAGAAGCTTTGGTTGACAAATCTTTAAATTAGCAATAAAAATTAGTTGACAGAAATTAAAATTAGCAATAAATTGGATTTAACCCAACATTTCACTATTTATTGCGGATTTTATTATGGAATGGCGTCATCCCTCTTGTTTTGAACCACAATTAACTGATGAGGTTATAAGCTTCTTCGCCAAATATATGTTAGATATTTATCGTGAAATAAATTATTTATTGAGTGAAAAATATGATTCAAATTATGGACGTGGAACAAGTATCTTCGACAGGACCTATAATTGCTTTTTGGATATGATCGTAAATAAACAATGCCCAGTAGATGTTCATTTGGTTAATGGTTCATATAAACTAATATTCCAGATTGGCAATGCTACTATAAGGTTTGTAAAAGATGATTTTGAGAAGCCGAAAAAGAAAAAATTCCTTATTCAACAATTGCAAAGCTTGAGTTTATTCCCTTTAGATGATCTTCAGCCTCATTTTTGGCGGTTTATATTAAATGAGCCAAAAACATTAGATGATGAACCTTTAGTTGTATTTGCAGGTTATAACTTAGCAAATGAAGTAGTTGCTTATTGGGATTCTAGTAGTATTACTGATATCAACCATATTCATTTAGTTGAACCTGAAACTCCAAATTCTGTGGAATTAGGTTCACCATTGGTAGAAGATCCAGAAATGGATAAAGATGATGACGATGATTCTGAAGCTGTAAACAACTAATTGTAAGATGACTAGCCATGACAACTGAGTTTAATGGCTTGGAACTAAAGCTTCTAAGACAATTCAATGAATTAACTTTAGATGACTTAGGTAACAAGCTGGATTATACACGTCAATATCTTCATAAAGTTGAAACTGGGCAAACCATACCCAACGATCAATTTGTTGAAAAAGTGGCAAATTATTTTAATGTGCCACATTCTTTTTTTATGCAGATAAAGTCTGTTTTACAGGAAGATCAAATTCATTTTAGAAGTAATCGTACTGCCAAAGTTTCTTTTAAACAGATTGTTATTGCTAGAGGTGAGTACACAAAACGGCTGACTGAGTATCTGGACTCAAAATTAAGATTACCAAAGTATGATATTTATAGTTCAGAAAATGAGCTGATTACTCAAGATCCTGCAATTGAGTCTATTGCTGAGCAATGTCGTGGGAAATGGGGTTTAGGTTTGGGACCAATTAGTAGCATGGTTCGTCTATGCGAAACGCATGGTATTATTGTGACTACTTTTCCTTCAGTATCTAAGGAAGTGGATGCATTATCCTTAGCAACAAAACGTCCAGTATTTGTACGAAATGAAGCCAAGGAGAGTATATGTCGTCAGCGTTTTGATTTGGCGCACGAGCTTGGTCATTTAGTACTTCATGATGGTATTGTAACTGGTGATAGACTGACTGAATCTCAAGCTAATCATTTTGCTTCTGCCTTATTGATTCCTCAAGTTATGATGCGGACACATTTTTCAACTTGGTATAAAAATGGACGATTTAACTGGTCTAAGTTGAGTGAATTTAAGCAAACATGGAAAGTCAGCAAAGCGGCTATTTTATATAGAGCTAAGCAATTAGGCTTATTGACTCCTGAACAATATACAAGTGGAGTGATTTACCTAAAAAAAACTGGTGAGGGTATTAATGAAAAAGAGGATCATCTGATTCCAAAGGAGAAGCCAGAGCTACTTCAAGCTTGCTTTAATATGCTCGCAAAAAAGAAAATTTTCGCTGAGGATGTTGCTGCGGCTTTGGATGTAAATGTTAGTTTTCTAGAAAACTTAGTTGGTATGAATATTCCACGAAAACCAAGAATATTAACAATTGTAGAAGAAACCACCTGAGGGTGGTTTTTTTAATTAATTAACTTTTGTCGATCTTTGAAAATTAGGGCACTTGAATATTTTTCATTCATCCCAAAATATTAATTTCATTACTATTACTTTAGGAAAATAATATGAGTGAAGGATTAGTGCCAAAATATCAGATAGGTGATATTGTTAAATTGAGTGCTGGTGGTCCTGAAATGGCTATAAAAGAAACACATCCAGGGTATCCAAGTAGTAATAGGTTTTTTGGAACATACAGATGCCAGTGGTTTGCAGGTAAAAAATTAGATAGTGGCGAATTTCCTGAGGATAGCCTGATTTTGATTCGTAAGAAAGGCGAAGAAAGTGCAACTTAGCGATATTATTAATTGGATGCTTACAAATCTAGAAAAAGATAGTTGTTTATATCAAGATGATGTAGTGGATTATCTTGTTAAAAATAATCAAATGGATTTTCTAAAAGAAAATGCTGATGGTAATTTAGTACTGAAATTAAACGTTAATAGTGGATTCAAGAAAAAGACTGAAGAAAATGTTGTCTGGGTTAAACCTGACCGCTACTGGCGTTTTAGAGTACTTGAAGATGAACCTGGGCGTGAAGCTAGGGGTTGAAATTAAAGCTGCCATATGGTGGCTTTTTTAATGGGTGCTATTTATGGAAATTAACCAATACACCAACTTAACTAGAAAGCAGCCAATTAAATCAAAACCAAGAACAAGACCACTACCTAAGGCAAAAGAAGCTTATTTAGAAGCAGAAGAAACATTGTTTCAAGAGTTGGAAGTAAGCCTAATAGGCTATCGTAGAAAATTTCAGTTTGAATCAACTAGAAATTGGCGGTTTGATTTTTATATTGTGAAGCTAAATCTTCTTATTGAAATTGTAGGAAGTCCTTGGTCGGTTGGCCGTGGCGGTAAAAAGATAGCAAATGCATTTAGCAAATATGATTTAGCTGAAGATATTGGCTACAAGATTGAGCGGTTTCATCCTGATTCTATTTTTTCGGGTCATGTAATTGATTGGATTAAAGGTCAACTGGAGAGTTTAGATAATGGAACAGATCAGACCATTTCCTCCGACAGAACTGATTGATCAAGCTGAGGAAGAAGAAGCGATACGCTTGGCACCTGCAGCAGATCTAAAAGAATGGGTGGTAAGCAACTTTCTTACGCTTGGCGGTGCACTTCATAATCCCGACCATGACCACATAGCAGAGCTATTACACGACGATGAAACTTTTTTAGCTTTCGCTTGGGCGTCATCTGCCGCCGTAGCTAAAAAACGGATGGTGTTAGGCCAGTGTGAAAAGGTGATGTTTAACCAGGGGGGATGGCGCAAAGCTCGGCAAGAGCAGCAAATGCGCGACTGGTTTGGATTTGTTCCTGTTTATCTAATTACAGTAGATGCCAGTTTTTGTGATCGTGCGAACGATCGTGAATTCTGTGCTTTGATTGAGCATGAGCTTTACCATATTGGTGTAGAACGTGATGAGGATGGGGAAATCCTTTACAGCGATCATACAGGCTTACCGAAGCACTATTTAGCAGGTCATGATGTAGAGGAATTTATCGGGGTGGTCAAACGCTGGGGAGCAAGCGAAAGCGTCAAGCGAATGATTGAGGTCGCTAAAAACCCGCCGTTTGTATCAGATTTAAATATTTCCAAGTGCTGCGGAACATGTCTAATTAATTGAGCCTTAGGGCTCTTTTTTTTGTCATGTTTCCTTGACGTACCTTGACGGATAGAGAGAAATGGCAATATTAAATAAAAAGCAAAAACTCTTTATCGTACGGTCACTTGCACAGTTTAATACTCCTCAAGAAACTGTAGTGCTTGTCAAGGAAGAGTTTAATGTAGATGTGACTAGGCAACAGGTTGAAACTTATGACCCAACTAAACGCGCTGGCAAGGATCTTAGTGCTGAATTTAAGGGTGAATTTGAAGCTACACGAATAGAATTCTTAGACACACCACAAAACATTCCTATAGCAAATCTGTCTGTGCGACTTCAACGGTTAGAGAATCAATATCAGAAGCATTCTAAGAATCGAGTAGCAGCTTTAAATATTCTCAAGCAAGCTGCTGAAGATATAGGTGGTAAATACACCAATAAACAGGAAATAACCGGTGCAGGCGGTGGACCACTTCAAAGTGAAAATTCAACCTATGTAACTGCCACAAAAGAGCAAGTAAGGCAGGTTATGGATGAACTCGAAAGTAAATACTAGCTTACTGGAAATGCAGATAGAACAAGAACGTTGCGAAAAGGAGCATTTGTTCTTTACACGCCGTTTTTTTCTACCTCGTATGGGGTTTAAATTTTCAGTCAATTGGCATCATGAGTACATTGCCGACAAAATTGATGAAGTGATAACAGGAAAGGTTAAAAACCTAGTTATTAATGTTCCCCCTGGTAGTGGTAAGACTGAGCTTTTAACCAATCTTATTGCACGCGGTATTGCTCGTAATGCTCGGTCAAGATTTTTATATTTGTCATATTCTCAATCATTGGTTGAGGATGTTTCAGCAACTGCACGAAATATTGTTAAGTCAGAAGATTTTCAAAACTTATGGCCAGTGAAAATCTCCACCAGTACGGATGCAAAATCAAGCTGGAAAACTACTGTTGATGGTTACGATGCAGGGCATGTTTATTCTGCATCAATGGGTGGACAGGTTACAGGTCGTCGTGCCGGTACTTTAGCGAATGATGGTTTTACCGGGGCAATTATTCTTGATGACCCGTTAAAGCCTGAGGATGCTTTTAGCCAAACGGCTAGACGGAAAGCGAACCGTAAAATTCTAAATACGGTCAATTCACGTAAAGCACGTTCTGATACACCAATCATATTGATCATGCAGCGACTGCACGTTGAAGATCCAACAAACTTTGTGATGACGGGTAATGTTCCTGGTGAATGGGAACAGATCAGCATACCTGCATTGATTGACGATGATTACATTAATCAGTTGCCTGAAAACATTCAGCGGAAAATCCCGCGTGATGTTGAACGAGATGAATTAGGCCGTCAAAGTTATTGGCCATTGAAAGAATCATTGCAATCTCTGTTGCAGTTAGAGAAGGGTGGCCAAGATAAGGATGGAGCCACTGTCTCCCGTTACACATTTGCAAGTCAATATCAGCAAGCACCTAAAAAGCTTGGTGGAGATTTGGTTAAAGCTGAATGGTTTGGACGTTATCTAAAATTACCTGTTTTGAAATGGCGGGCAATATGGGTTGATACAGCTCAAAAGACCAAAGAGCATAATGATTATTCTGTATTTTTGTGCGGAGGTCTTGGGCATGATGGCAAGCTTTATATCATCGATGTAAAGCGAGGCAAATGGGAAGCGCCGGAGCTGATCAAGGAAGCCAAATTATTTATCAATAAGCATAAAGAATCCAATACAGAAATTGGCAAGCTTCGATATATGGCCATTGAGGATAAAGCCTCTGGTACAACGCTGATCCAAACAATCTCAAGACAAACAACATTGCCTATCCGAGCCATTCAACGAAGCATAGATAAACTTACACGTACAATGGATGTAGTGTTTTATGTAGAGGATGGCATGGTGATGTTGCCAGCATCTGCGCCGTGGCTATTGAACTATGTAGAAGAGATAGAAGGATTAACTGCTGATATGACACATGATCATGATGACCAGTGGGATCCTACCATTGATGCGATTAATGACACTGTTGCAAGTAAGCCAACTGTATTTGATTAGGAAAAATTATGGCTAAGAAAAATAAGCCTGACGCTATTGGCGATGCGGGGGCTTACACTAATTTTGTGTCTAATATCGGCACAGGTCGAGATAAGGCATCATATGGACATTTCGTGCGCCGTGATATTGCTGATGATCAGCTTGAAGCGGTTTATCAGGATTGGTTAGCGCGCCGTATTGTAAATCGTCCAGCAAGTGACATGCTTCGTGCTGGATGGTTCTATGAAGGTATTCAAGGCAATGATTTATTAAAACTTACAGAAGCTTGTGAGGAATTCAATCTGAATAAGATTTTACTGTCTAGTTTGATTCTATCTCGCTTGTATGGCGTTGTTTACGTTTTATTAGGTACAGCAGACGGAAAAACTTTAGATCAGCCATTTGAGCTGAATAAGCTTGGAATTGGACGTTTAGAGTTTTTCACTGTGATTAAGAAGAAATATATAACTGCCGATAAGACCAAGTACTTACCACCTCAAGAGTGTGGTGGATTGCTTAAACAGCCTGAGTTTTACAAGTTACGTTTTGATGATGGTAAGCCAGAGCAGAGAATTCATCACACTAGATTAATTAAGATTTGTCATGCGGATGTCGTGAATGAAGAGCCTCAAAGCATCTTACAGGAAGTGTATAACGACCTATTAGACCATGCTAGTGTGAAACGTGGTGCTGCAAGTCTAGTCCATGAAGCAAAGATCGATATTATTCGGACACCAAGTTTGATTGAAAAAATCACAGATGATCTTAGAGCAGTAACTGACCGTTTTCTGAGTGTGGGTTTGCTTAAAGGCTTAAACGGCATGTTGGTTTTGGATAAGGAAGAGGAATATGACTCTAAGTCTTATACATTCGGTGGTTTGCCTGAAATGATGCGTGAATTTTCGATTCAAACCTCAGGCGCAGCAGATATCCCATATACCATTTTGTTTGGTCAATCACCTGCAGGTTTAAATGCCACAGGTGAGCACGACACTCGTAATTACTATGATGGTATTGCTACAAAGCAGACATGGGATGTAAAGCCGGTACTATTAAAGTTTCTTGCCGTGATTTGCCAATCTACATTTGGTCGGCAATTTACAGGCTTGAATGTGGTTTTTAATCCATTATGGCAATTGGATGCAAAGGTACGTTCAGAGGTTGAGAAAAATAATAAGGAGCGAGACCAAGGCTATCTAGATATGGGTATTTTGACCGAACCACAAATTGCTCGTCAGCTACAGATTGATGGTGTCTATTCTGTGATCGATGACGCTCATATCAAGTTGCTTGAATCAATGGTGAATACAGATGACGACGATAATCCAGCTGCTAAAGCCCCAACTCCAACAGATCCAGAAGAGTAAACGAGGCAGAAAGCCAAAGCTAAAGCCAATTAAAGTTAATCGCCGTATTGAGCTTTATTACACCAGACAGCTTTTAGCGATCGCTAACTATTGCCATGAACAGACCAAGGAAATTGTTTTACCGGCAATTGGTGAAAATATTGGAGATAGTTGGTTCAGTGAGATGCTCTCGAAAATACGAGATAAGATTGTTCGATATGTTTCTGAAACATCAAAACCATTGGCAACTAAGGTTGTAAGTGATGTTAGGCAAGAAGTGGATAGTCAGATTGCTAAACACACCAAATCAGCTATTGGAGTTGATCTAACGCCTTTCTATCAAGCGAGTGACATCCAAACTACTGTAGATCAGTGCATTGCTGCCAACGTATCTTTAATTAAATCGATACCACAACAGTATGCAGATAAACTTGAGGCTTTAGTTTTAAATGCTTTGCAGACAGGCCAGACCAACGAAGAACTTGCTTTAGAAATATATAAGCTTGGTCAATCTACAGAGTATCGTGCACGTTTAATTGCTGCAGATCAGATAGGCAAGATTAATTCTAATATCAACAAGCAACGTCAATTGGCTTTAGGTGTTGAATCTTATACATGGCAGACTGCCAAGGATGAGCGAGTACGAACAGATCACAGAAACAAGCAAGGTAAAACTTTCAGATGGGATGAACCGCCAAGCGGTGGCCATCCTGGTGAACCTATTCGTTGTCGGTGTGTGGCGTTGCCAAATTATGAGGATATTTTGGTTGGTGAGGATGAACTTCAGGAAGGTATTAATAAAAAACAAGAAGAGTATGAAGAGATGATGCGCTCAAGTACTTAATTTAATTAAAATAGGTAATTTTATGAGACGTAAAAAGTTTACTAAAGTACGATTTTATCGCCGTTTAGAGGCTCAAAAGAAAAAATGTAGCTATTATGGCTTTGATTATGGCCGTGGTGATTATTCTGTTACTTGGAATTTAGAGCCTTGGCATAAAGCATTAAAAAACGCAGGGAGTGTGATGGTACGTTTGATAGGTGAAATATCTGAGAAACGATTTAAACATTTGTATTCATGTAATCCAAAGAGCCGATAGGGCTCTTTTTTATTGAGCCTTATTTATGAAAGTTCTTTACCAACTCAAAATTGGTGATTTTGCACCAAGTGAATCATCACGCTCATTTACCAAAGAAGGGTATTTGAAATGCGTCAATGTTCGCTTGGCCAAAGCCCCACAAATACGTCAGTACTACGCCTACGAATTCCCATCATTAGAGGGATTCACGGCAGATCAGAACATCAATGTCTACACACCTGCAGATGAACTTTTTAAGCCTGAATCGGTTGCAAGTTTTAATGGTGTAGATGTTACTGACTATCACCCACCTAAAAATGAAATTAATGCTTCTAACTGGAAGGATTATCACATTGGCTATTGTGAGAACGTGCGCCAAGAAGGTGACTATTTGGTGGGTGATCTTCTCATCAAGGATAAAGTCAGTATTGACCTAATTCAAAGCAATGAGCGCATTGAGATGTCGCTTGGCTACGCAGCCATATTAGTAGTTGAGCAAGGTATGGCGCCAGATGGTACGCCGTACCAAGCGAAGTTTATCAATTTTACAGGTGATCACATGGCACTGGTGAAATACGGTCGCTGTGGCGGTGATTGTCGCATCGGTGACCAAAAACCAAACCCAAAGGGGAAAACAATGGAAGTAGAAGTAAATGGTATCCGCTTCGATATTGGTGATAACAAGCCTTTAGCGGATGCTTTAAACATTCAAAAACAACAATTGGAAAATTTAAAAGCCGCCAAATTGAAAGTGGGCGACAAGCAATTTTCTATTGGTGATGAATTACCTGCAGTGCAAGCGGTCGTTGATCAATTACACACTGATAAAGCAACGCTTGAACAGAAAGTCGGTGATTTAGAAAAAAATCAGATGACACCTGAAAAGTTGGAACAAGCTGCAGCTGAACGTGCAACTGTTATTGCTGATGCTAAAGCATTATTACCAACGGTTAAGACGGAAGGTTGTACGTGTGAGCAGATTAAACGTGATGTGATTGCTTCAAAAACAGGTGACAGCCTTGTATCAGCGGTTCTTGGTGGTGTCGCTGTGGGTGATGCCAAACCTGATCAGGTAGATATGGTGTTTCGTGCATTATCAGCTGTTAAAGGTATTAATCCAACAAATCCAGTGAATGATGCTCTTAATTTCCAGCAACAACACAAGGTTGCTGATCATGATCCAAACGCTGGCAAACAAGAGCAGAGCTATAGCAAAGCCTCTGCATATAAAACAATTTAAGGAAGGAACATCATGGTTCAACAATATGATGCTGTACCTGGTATGAAAGCCCGATTAAATGGTCCTGAAGATATTTTATCTTTACCATTTTCGGGTGCTGGTGTGGCAAATGATGGTGATGTGGTCATTATTAATACTGATGGTAAATCAGTTTCCAATGTGACAGATGCAACCAATAAAAAATATGGCGTTATTATTCGCCACGGCGTTGGCAAGTCTGGGAAAAATACTGCAGGGAAAGAAGCCTACCAAGCCACTGACATGGTACCAACCATGACGATTGGTGCACTTTGGGTGAAAGCCACAACACCAGTAACAGACATTACTGCAAATGTTTATGTCAAAACTGCCAACGGTACAACTGATGCGCCGTTAGGTTCTTTATCACCATCTGCTACAGATGGTACTCAATTGCCTAATGCATCATGGGAAACGATTTCCAATGCACAAGGTTTGGCTGTTGTACGTTTACGTGGGGCATAATAAATTATGAGTAAACTCGCTCAGATGAAGCTACGATTAAGTCCAGTAGCTCAAATTGTTCAAGCTACTATTGGTGACGCATTTAACTTTGATGCATTGGCACAGTTATTTGTAAAAATCGAACAACAAAATGAAATTACACCACAACTCGAACAGGTCATGGATTATGCAAAGTATATTCCTGTAATGCCTGTTAATGGTGTGTTTGGAGGTGGTGAGATACTTTCACGGAAATGGGGTGTTGGTATTGGTAAAGACTATGCAGGTACTGGAAATGACATCCCATTAGCTGAAGTTGAATATGACACCGTTTCTCTTCCCATTAAAGTTGGTGTGATCAGCTATCAATACTCAATTATGGAGCTTGAAGCTGCCCAAAAGCTTGGTATTGCATTGGAAGCTGATAAAGTTGATTCAGCACGATTGGCTGCTGAGAAACATTTAAGCCAAATTGCTTGGAATGGCAATAGTAAAACAGGCGTAAAAGGATTTTTAAATCAAATAGGTGTGACGATTGTAACAGGGCAACATGATTGGTCGACTGCAACAATTGAGCAAATCCTTGGTGATTTTAATACCAGCCTTTCTGATTCCGAAAACCTGTTTGATGGTGATGTATCGGTACAGCCTGATACTTATCTCATGGCATCAAACCAATATATGCATTTATCAACACGTGTGGTACCAGATTCAGGCGGTAAGACATTCCTTAAATATATCGAAGAAAATAATATTTTTACCACACAAGGTAAGACATTAACGATTCGTGGTTTAGGGCGTTCAAATAGTAAAGGTACCGCTGGCGCAGATCGATCAGTGATTTACCGCCGTGATCCATCGTGTATTCAAATGAAATGTGATGATGTTTCATTCTTAGCTGCTCAACCTGCAGGTTTGGATATCAAAGTACCTGGTCATTATAAATATCAGGGTGTTTGGTTGAAGCGTGTTGATTCGCTTCGTTATTTGGATCATGCATAAGGTTTAAATCACTATGAAATATTCATATTTATATAGCGGCTTACAAGCCGCTTTTGTTTTTTCTGGCCTTGCTGTTTTACCTAATGGTGTGCCAACAACTGTGGATGAAGATATACATAAGGCTTTGTCTAAAAATAAGTTTGCTAAACATCTGACCGATTCAGGTGATTTAACTGTTACTGAAATTGCTGAAGATGGTGCAACAAAAGCAACTGGTAAGGGTTCTACTGGCGGTCGTGGTAAAAATGGTAAACAAGAAGGTGCGGCAACCGATGCAGCGAGAGCGGCTGGTGAAGCAGCATTAGCCACAGTTCAGGCTGAGCTGACAGAACTTGGAATTACCTTCTCGGAAGATGAAACTCTTGAGCAACTTCAAGCGAAGTTAGCCCAAGCAAAGGAATAAGGGGGAGCTATGGACCTACAGGCGTTTAGAGAAAGATTCAAATCAGATACTCAACTTTACAACTCAAATGATTCAGAAATTCAAGATGCTTTGGAAGAAGCTGAACTTGTTGTTTCAGTTATTGAGTTTGGGAAATTGAAGGAACGTGCTGTAGGTCTATATGCAGCACATATTCTTAAAGTTCAAAAATCCAATCCAAATGGTACAGCCATTTCCAATGCTTCGAGTATGTCGATCGCTGGTCAGAGTGTGAGTTACGCTCGATCCTCAAAAGAAACATTCTATGATCAAAGTATTTATGGCCAACGCTATTTAGCATTAAAAAATTCAATCCCAATTGATGATAAAGGCACGAACCCGAATAGTTTGGGCGTTGGTGCGTTTGTCATTTAGGAGTAAGTAATGTTGTTTAAGTATCTAGCACCTGATTCTTACAAACCGACATGTATAGTGATTTCAGGTCAATCCTATACATTAAAAAATGGAGTAGTTGAGGCAAAAGAAGATATTTATTTTGCCCTACAACCTTTGGGCTTTACACGCTATGTAGATGAACCCAAAAAAGCAGTAACAGTAGCAACGACTAAAATCTAGGTGATTTATGGTTGATTCTGTCGATGTTCATATTCAACTGAACGAAGAAAATAACCGGGTGAAAGTTGAAGTACGCAGAACGATTACAGCTTTAACCTTAAAACTTCAGCGAATGGTTCAAGAAGATATGTTGAGCGGACAAAGGCTAAATGTTCAATCAGGGCGCTTACGTGGTTCGCTTGCTTCAAAGGTTGAAGAAACCGGCGGTGTGATCGAAGGAATTGTTTCCGCTGGTGGGGCTCATGTTAAATATGCTTTTATCCATGAGTTTGGATTATCTGCTGCCATAAGTATTAAAGAGCATTTAAGGCATATCAAGCAAGCATTTGGCAGACCAATCACCCAAAAAGATGTACTGGTTAAGGCGCATAGTCGTGTTGTGAATTTTAAAGAAAGACGGTTTATGCGGGATTCTTTAGATGAGATTGCTAAGATTGTGCCTAAAAATATAGATAAAGCGATTGAACGAGGTCTTAATGGATAGTGAAAGTATTTACCAAGCTTTGTTTAATCGGCTTTCAAATATACAAGGTATGGTTTCAGTCAGTCGGCGTTTAAAGCATTTCAACCATGTTCATAATGATCAACGGCCCGCATTATTCGTCACTCAAGGTAATCAAGCTGAAAATCCCGTAAAAGGATTAAACGCTAAGATTATCCTTAGTGCTGATTTGTATTTATATGTTTTTGAGGCAGATCAAGTTAATGCGATATCAACACAGATTAATACCTATGTTGATGCTATCCGTGAAGCCATTAAACCTGAGTTTCCAGAAATATGTGAATATCAAACCTTAAATGGCTTGGTTGAGCATTGTTGGATCGATGGAACAATTGAGGTCTATGAAGGTGTTGATGGAATGCTGGATGGACAAGGTATTGCCATCATCCCAATTCAAATTTTAACAACTAACTAAACTTTTCACCCTAATTTATAACCGCCTTAATTGGCGGTTTCGTCATTTTTAAGAGGTCAAAATCAATGGCTCAATATTTATTTGGTGCAGGCAAAATCGTTGCTACACCGATCCAAGATGTTTACGGTAAACCAATCAGCAATCCTACACCTATTGAAGTGGGTGTAATGCAAAGTACATCAGTCGATATTTCATATGATTTAAAAGAATTATTTGGACGTGGCCAATTTGCTGTAGATGCTGCACGCGGAAAAGGTTCAATTAAGTGTAAAGCTACAATTGGTCGAATTAATGGTGCTTTGCTTAATTCGATTTTCTTCGGTGGAGTTGTTGCAGATGGTGGTATTGAGGTTATCACTCAAACCATCAATGGTGAAAAAATTGCCACTGGTGGAATTGTCACGCCTGTTGTGCCTAATGCTGGGACCTATGTTAAAGATATGGGCGTGACAGATGGTAAAGCTATTCCACTTACACGTGTTGCATCTGCGCCAATTGTGGGTCAATACAGTGTAGATGAGGCGACTGGTGCATACACATTTGCAACTGCTGATGTGGGTAAAGTGGTATTTATCAGCTTTAAATATTCGGCAACAGTGGCAGGTGCAAAGTCAGGCTTAGTCAATAACCTTGATATGGGTTATACACCTGAATTTTCAGTGAACCTGCAGCGTGAATATAAAGGTAAGTTCATGGGCATGGAATTTTTCCGCTGTACCAGTAACAAACTTGGGTTTAGCTCTAAACAGGATGATTACGATCTTCCTGAATTCGAATTTCAGCCGATGGCTGATGATTTAAACCGCGTTTTCTCTTGGAATACTTCGGAGTAATAACCAATGCAATTTAAAGAAATTGAAAATCCACGCGGTACTACAATCAAGATTGATGGCCAAGCATTTGTATTTGCGCCGTTGTCACTTGGTGCAGTTGAAAAGCTTTTACCAGCTTTACAAGGCTTTCAGCCAAATGATGTTGGTACAGTGATTGATGTCGCGCATAAATCATTGAAGCGTAATTATCCGGAAATCAGTCGTGATGATGTTGCAGATATGATTTACATGGATCAGCTGGAAGAGGTGATGGGTGCTGTTATGGCAGTATCAGGACTAAAAAATAATAAAGCTAATGCAGGTGAATCGGGGGAATAGACTGGGAGGAACTTTATACTCATTTAATGATGACGACTGGTAAGGATTATGACTATATTCGTGATCAAATGGATTTACCAAGAATCAGCGCATTAAATGAGTATCAAACAAAGTTTCCTCCCGCAGATGTTGGCATTCAGCGACTTTGTCGAATTTTAGAAGCATTTATGGGAATTGAAGATAATTCACAATCTCAAGATGATGATGATGATGAAGATGATTTAGAAGAAATGTTGAGTGCCTTTCCTCAAGGGTGACTTCGGTCGCCCTGATTGATTTTTATGTAACAGTTGGTTAAGATTTGTGTAGCTTTATAAATTAGATATCAGAAAATGGCATTAATCAACTGTAAAGAGTGTGGTGCACAAGTTAGTACTCAAGCTAAAAATTGCCCGAGTTGCGGTGCTAAAGTAAAAAAACCTACATCAATTATTACTTGGATATTTTTAGGTTTAATAGTATTTGGAATCATCGGCGCAATGGTTGGTGGTGGGAATTCTAGTTCAAATTCATCAGCATCTGGCGAACCATCATTATCTCCTAAAGAACAAGCACTTAAAGATTTAGATTTTAAGTTTGATTGGAGCAAGGGAGGATTTGATAACATTATGATGATCGATATGACAATTAAAAATAATGGAACTAAAGATATCAAAGATTTCACAGTTGAATGTGAGCACTCTTCAAATAGTGGCACTAAAATTGACAGTAATAAACGTCAAGTTTATGAAATTATTAAAGTTGGTGAAACCAAGAAATTTAAAGAATTCAATATGGGCTTTATACATTCACAGGCAACCTCATCAAGTTGCGGGATTACAAATTTAGTCGTTATGTAATTTAAATATAATTGGATTTTTAAAGTTCAATACTAAATATTTATCTAACCGATCCGATGGATCGGTTTTTTTATGCCTAAGGAAAAGTTATGGCCAATGAAGTTGAAGTAAAAATCACAGCCTCTACGGATGCACTTTCCGATGGTATGAATGAGGCAACTAACAAAGTTCAATCTGCTGCAGCTGATATTAACCGTATTGCAGATACGATAAAAAATGCCTTTGATGGTGTACGTGTTTCACTAAAAAATATTGATGTTAGCTTAAACATTGATATGAGCGATGTTCAACAAAAATTGAGCAATGCAGCTAATACCATTAAATCACGCATTAATAGCATTGTTGATGAAGCTTCAATCAAATTAAAAATTGACACAACAGCATTGGACTCCGAAATTGGCCATGCAGAAAACTTGATTAGATCTCGTTTGTCTGCTCTTCCTATTCAAAACGTTAGATTAGATATTGATATTCATGAGATTCAACGCCGTTTAAATCAAATCAATAATCAACAGGTTAAAGTCAAATTAGGCATCGATCTAAGTCAGTTACGCTCAGAGTTACAACAGGCAAAGCAAACTGTATCAACAACATTACAATCTGTATTTTCTAATGCAATTCAAATTACAGTTAATTTGCCTTTATTGTCAGCACAGCTAAATCAAGCCCGCACTATGATTCAAAGTGCAATTAGTCGTCTGCAACACACCAATATCAACTTGAATACAGTTATTAACGTTGATGCCACTAGTACAATGTTGCGCGGATCCTTGGACCGTTTAAAAACGAGTATTGATCATTTAAGGACTCGAATAAATTCTGGCGGTGGTGGTTCTGGAGGCGGTTCGGGTGGTGGATCTGGTTCGGGTGGTGGCTCAGGTGGCAGTGGATTAGGAACAAGTGTCCTTGGTAACTTCCTGGCGAATATGGCAAGTGAGCTGGTACTGCAAATTGGTGCATTAACTGGTGAAGTAATCCGGAATGCTCGTGAAATTGAAAATATGTCTCGTCTTGCTAATGCGACAACGCAAGAGTTTCAAGAGTGGTCTTTTGCTTCTAATTATGTTGGCATAAGCCAAGAAAAACTTGGCGACATCATGAAGGATGTTAATGACAAGTTTGGTGAATTTATGCTCACTGGTGGCGGAGAGATGGCAGATTTCTTCGAGAAGATTGCCCCTAAGGTTGGTTTAACTGCCAAAGCATTCCAAGGTTTATCTGGTCCTCAGATTCTAGGTAAGTATTATGATGCATTACAAAAGGCTGGCCTTTCTCAAGCTGAAATAACAACTCAAATGGAAGCATTAGCAAATGATTCAACATTGCTTTCGCCACTATTAGAAGATAATGCCAAGAAATTAAAGGAATATTCGAAACAAGCACATGAACTAAATATTATTCTGAGTGATGAGGCAATTCTAGCGACTAAGGAATTCGATTCTTCCTTAAGTTTAATTAGCGCGACGATTAAAGGCTTGCTAGGGCGATTGGTTGCAGAGTTAGCGCCTGGTCTAAAAGACATGGCCAACAATTTTTTATCATCCGCAACCAAGTCTAAAGAGGCTATTGATGGTTCAATCACTGCAATTGTTACGATTTTTGAAAGTTTGTTGGATAGTACAACAAGTATATTGCAATTAATTTCTGATATCTGGAGTGACCTAACAAAAGACATTGGTGATGGATCAGTTCAACAGATAACTTTCATGGATCTTTTGTCAGCAACACTAAAATCTTTAGCAACAATAGTTGTTGGTTTAAAAGTAGGCATTCAAATTTCATTTGCAACAATTCGAGCAGTAGTAGTTTCCGTTTGCCAATACATTTCAGCATCAATTTCTACAGTTATGAATGTATTTGGTGGATTTAGAGATACCATTCAATTTGGTTTAGATGTATTGGGGATCAAATTTAAGACATTTGGAAACATTGTTGAGAATGTATTAAGTTTCAATTTCTCAGGTGCTAAAGCAGCTTTTGAACAAGGGTTCAATGAACTCAGTTCAATTACAGATAAATACACCTCAAAAATGGGGCAACGAGTTGAATGGCTTAAATCTGACTGGACAAAATCTGCAACAGGGGTATCAACTGCAATTAATTTGATGGGACAAACGATCTCGGATTCTGCCAACAAAGGTGGTGAATTAATTAAAAATTTATATTCACCTGATACTGACAAGGCTAAAAAAGAAACTCGATTATTGTCTACATTCGATTCAAAGCGTGGAGTAGGAACAGGAACCAAAGATGAAAAGGATAAAAAGGAAAAATCAGAATCTGATAAATCTGTAAGTAACCGTCTTATTGGTATTTCTGGGAATACTGGGATTGGGACAGGTGCTCATTTAGATGTTCGCTATTCTGGTAAAAATGCACCAGTAAGTGCTGAGCATTTGGCGAGATTACAGGCTGGCGGTAAGCCATTATCAGCTTACACAATGACCTCAGGCTATGGTCCACGTAAGGCTCCTACAGAAGGGGCTTCAACATTTCATAAAGGTATGGATTTTGCCATGCCAGTTGGCACACCTATTACTACAAACCACAGTGTAAAAAGTGTTGAGACATCAAACAGTGGAAAGGGTGGCTATGTATCAAAAGTGACTTTTGGGGATGGTGTTATTTTAAGTTTGCTTCATCAGTCTCCAGACATAATGAACAAAGTACCAAAGGGTGAAACTAAGGGTACTGCAGGCAAGGGGGCTAACTCTAAAAATGATGATTATTTTAAATATGTTGAGGAGCAAAATCGTCAAACTGAAAAGGCTGAAAAAGAGCGTCTTGATCTGAAATATAAATATGCTTCAGAGCAGGGAAAAGTTCAGTCGGATTTAGCTAAAGAGATTGATCGTATTAATAAATCAACTTCTTCTGATGATGAAAAACGCGCTTATACAATTCAGGCTGAAAAGGAAGCGAATGAAAAACTTATTCAATTGGAACTTGAGGCTTTAGAAAAGAAGAAAGTTATCAATGAACTAGACATTCAATCACGGATTGAATCAGCTCAACGTAATTTAGAATTTTTTAAAGCTATCTTAGAGTCTGAACTTGATGCAGGTCGGATTACCAATGTTGAAAAAGTTCAACTAGAAAAGCAATTACAGGATCAGCTTTATCAAATTAAACGTGATGGAGCTTTAGAACGTTTAGATCTAGAGGCGGATAAGGCAAAATTAACAGGTAAAAATGATGGATTGGCTTCAGCAAATAATAATATTGCTGAACTTGATAATCAAAAGGCCATTAATGATGTGAGCGCACCAGGTCTAATGACCGAAGCCCAAATGAAAGACTTTGATAAAAAGTTCGGCGGTCTAACTTCTAGAATGTCAAATTTGTGGGACCAAGGCATGCAAGCCATGTTGAACGGGACCTTGACGTGGAAAAATGCAACGAATGCGATTTTTTCAGAAGTTGCCATGGAATTTGTTCAAAAAATGGTGACTAAACCTATTCAGGATTATATGGCAGGTTTAGCCAAAAGACTTGCAGTAAAAATGGGTTTCATCAAAGCTGAAACTGCAGCAGAAGTAACAGGCCAAGCGGCACAAACCACTGCAGTTATAACAGGCGAAGGGATGAAAACCGCAGCAACCTCAACAGGTGTTTTTGCCCGATTAGGTTTAAAACTCATGGAAGTACTTAAGTCCATCATGATGTCTGCATGGGAAGCAATGGCAGCAGCTTGGGCGGCACTATCAGCAATTCCTATAGTAGGTCCAGCACTTGGAGTTGCAGCAGGTATTGCCGCATTTGCAGGGGTATCTGCAATTGTTGGAAAGGTATCATCTGCTCGAGGAGGCTTTGATATTCCTGCAGGTGTAAACCCAATGACACAACTACATGAAGAGGAAATGGTTTTACCGAAGCAACACGCCAATACAATCCGCGCCCTGGGTAAATCAGCGATGGGTGATGGTTCAATGCCTATGGCCCAAGCAAGTGCAGGTGATACTGGATCAATGCCACAAGTCAATATTCAGGCGTGGGATTCTAAAGACTTAAAACGCTTTATGAAGAAACACGGGCGTGAGTTGGCTGGAGGTTTGAAAGGGTATAACCGTAATTTCGGTAAATAAGGAGTTAATATGTCGGATGAATTATTTCCTGAATTACCAGGACTAGAATGGGAGCTTACAAAGACTCCCATTTTTAATACCAAAATTATGACTTCGGTAAACGGTCGAGAACTTCGAGCAAGTTTTCAGGCTGTACCGAAGTATGCTTTCACAATGTCTTTTGCTTTTTTACGCGAAAATAAAGGTCGTAAAGAATTGCAGAAATTGCAAAGCTTTTTTGAAGAACGACGAGGAGCATTTGATTCATTTCTTTATAAAGCACCTGAGGACAATGAATTTAATTGCTCTTTTGTAGGTGATGGGGTTACCACAACCTATCAACTTTATAAGTCGCAGGGTACAGCTCAAGTCGCTATTGGAAACACGCTCGAAGATACACAGCCATCCAATCCAGATATGTGGAATCAAATTCAATCAAAAAATATGTGGGTGGCTGAAGAAAAACTTATGTGGAGTGCTGACACAGTTGGTGTAACAAAAGAAGGAATGTTTGTGCTTTCAAAACCATTAGATGAAGGTCAGAAAATTCATATTTCTGGTACGTATTTTTATCGCTGTCGTTTCAAAGATGATGAGCAACAATACACTCATTTTATGGCCAAGCTTTGGAAAGCCTCAAAAGTTGAAATGATTGGATCATTGGGGAAGAAAATATGAGAGCAGCTTCAGCGAAGTTAATCAGTTTATTGGATGCAGATCAGTTTCTTATGGCTGATCTATACACTATTACTACAGTACAGAACCAAGTCTATCGATACACAAATTACGATTTTGATTTAGTGATTGGTGGAAATATCTATAGTTCAGAAGGTCCAGTAATCAAGCGCGAAGGTTTCAATTTATCTTTAGGGATCGAAGTTGATAATCTATCAGTTTCAATAGAAACAACCGACGATATAAAATTTGATCTGTTACCTATAGTCCAAGCGTTCCACAATGGGCAGATGGATGGTGCTCGTTTCAAATTAGAACGTATTTTTATGGACATCAATACACCTACAGATACAAGTGCAGGGGCCTTATTATTATTTGAGGGACGAATCATTGAGCCTGAACTTGATCGTTATATGATCCAGCTTAATGTGGCTTCTGACCTTGATGATTTAACTGTGCAAATGCCTCGTAACCTATATCAGCCAAGTTGTTCAAATACTTTATTTGATAGCGCATGTGGCTTAAATCGACTTAATTATGTAGTGGATAGTGTTATTGAGCCTGGAAGTATTTCTTCCAGAATTATCTGTAATGTTACTCAGCCACAGGGGTGGTTTACGCAAGGTGTGGTTGAGTTTTTAGATGGCGGGAATGCTGGGTTAAAGCGAACAGTGCGTTTGCATGAGGCTGGTATTTTACTTCTGACGTTACCATTGCTTGAAGCTCCTAAAATAGGCCAAAAAATCAAAGTTTATCCTGGATGCGATAAACGTTTAGAAACCTGTGTAAACCGATTTAATAACAAAGCAAAGTTTCGTGGCGCACCATTTATACCAGTGCCAGAAACTTCAGTTTAAATTTTTAACTCGGCAAAAGTTAGAATTAATCAGAGGTACGTAAATATGCCATTGCCAGATGCGAATGATTTTATTGGTGAAAATATTACTGAGCTTGAATTTAAGAATGCTCAGAAGGGATTGCTAGAATTTATAGGTAATGCAGTGCCATCAAAAAGCACTAACTTACATCCAGTTCAGTTAGTTGGTGCAAAAAATATTGAGACACATGCAAAATCATATAATGTGCTTATAGATGGTTTGAGATATACAGATAATTGTTATATTGGGGATGATGGACAATTGATTGAAAATGCCTCAACTAAAGTTACAGAGTTTATTCCAATTTCAGTTGGATTTAGTTTTGTCATTTCTAAAGTTGCCACTTACGTAGCTGCTGTATATGACTCGAATTTCAATTTTATTAAAGTTATCAAAAGTGCTTCAGAAAATATTGAGTATATTTTAGAAGTTGAATCTCCTGCATACAAATTTATTAGATTTAATATCATAAAGTCATGGAGTGTTGAAATAACTGGGGTGTTGAACAAGTATTCTCTAGATTGGTTTTATGCCACACCAGAAAATATTGGAAATGCTGTGTCTGAAATAATTAATAGTACAGGTACAGATGTCAATCTAATTGAAAGTATTGATTTTATTATTGGTGGATATATAGATAACAACAATGTTATTCACAATTGGCCACCCTACTCTTATTCAGCGGAATATATACTTGTTGATGACTCTAAGAGATATGTGATTAGTTTTGCTGCTAGTTTTGTAGGTGTTTGTTTTGATAAAAATCAAAGCTTTATTGGCTCTATAGCGAGTAGCTCAGGTGCTGGTAGTTTCGATTTTGAGTTTGATTTACCTAAAGGCACTAAATTTATCAAAATAAATATTTCAAATAGTGACACAGTAAAATCACTTAAAGAAAAAAGCTACTCTCTAAATATCAAACCAAAATCAGCATGGCAGAACAAAAAAATTGCTTGGTATGGCACAAGCATTCCGGCGGGATATCCGCATTCAAATACGGATACGGAACGTGATAGCTATTCGCATGCAAATCTCGCTGTTCACGACCTTGGTGCTAGTATTATCAATAAATGTGTTCCAGCAGGTGGGATCGGGCTTGGTGTTGTGCTGTCATTTTCTCGATTAACTGATTCAATTAATTATCAAAATTCATTGTTGAATTTAATTGGAACCGAACGAGAACCCGATCTTGTTGTGTTTGATTATGGTGTAAATGACTATGATCAACATCCAGCAGATATCGATGCTTTTGATCCGGAAGATCCATTAAATTCTGCTATGAGTATAGATTCACGCGATGCAAATACATTCATCGGTGCTCATAATAAAATTATTGATGAGATGTTGACTTTGAAGCCTGATCTGAAGTTTTGCTTTATTACACATTTCAGTAATGATAATGCAAATCCCAATATTGCAAAAAAACAAGATTTCTTCAAACAAATGAATGTTGTTATTAAGTCACTAGCTGATTATTGGGCAGCTCCGATTTTAAATCTTCATGAAAAGACTGGTTATAGAAATCGAAACAACTTTAATTCAATTGATCCAGCTATGCCAGACCACATTCATCCAGCGAGCGGAGATGGAAAGTCAGTTGAAAGCTTAAGGAACATCGTACGAAGTTTTTTAATCTCAATCGCTTAACGTTATTTGAGTAAAATATGAAAAACCACGAAGCTGTTGATGAAGCAATCACTTGGATTGGTACACCATACCATCACCAAGGTAGAATAAAAGGTGTGGGTGTTGATTGTGGAACTTTGATTTGTGAAGTTTATGAAAAAGTAGGCTTAATGGATTACCTAGACCCACGCCCATATCCACCAGACTGGCACATGCACCAGATGGGCGAGCGTTATTTAGAGCATATCAAAAGTGTGTGCTTTGAAGTTGATGAACCTCAACCAGGTGACATTGTTCTTTATAAGATTGGCAAATGCGTTAGTCATGGCGCAATCGTGATTGAGTGGCCAACTATAATCCATTCCTATATCAATCTTGGGGTCATTATTCAGGATGGCACAAAAGGAAGTTTAGCCCGGCGAATAGCTGGGTTTTTTCGTATGAAGAGGCTAAAAATAGAATGAGTGGATTATTTGGTGGAAACACAATAAGTACTTCTGACACTCGTATTAATTCTATGCGAGTCCAGCAATCAGCTTACGGGCTTTGTCAGCCTTTGGTTTACGGTAAAAACAGACTTGCTGCCAATATGTTTTGGTATGGTGATTTTCATTCAATTGCCAAAACCACAACAACCAAGTCCGGTGGTAAAGGAGGGGGATCTAAAACTAAGAATACAACCTACACCTATTACACTTCATTGATGCTGGGGCTTTGTGAAAACAAAATCAAAGATATTGGGATCATTTGGCGAGATAAAGAACAAATCGTCACTAAAACTGAAAAGGGCGTTCAGCTAAAACCAATAGATCAAATCGGATTTGAATTGTACAACGGGAATGCCAATCCTGTTTGGGGCTACTTACAGTCTAAACATCCAAATGAGGCAATTAATTATCCATATCTTGGTTATGTAGCATGTGCAAATTATGAGTTAGGAGGGAGTGCAAGTCTTGCCAATCACAATTTCGAAGTGATTAGCGATATTACTTTTTCAGATACAATTCATGATGCTAATCCGGCAGATGTAATTGAGGATTTGATAACTAATCCGCGTTATGGTGCTTCACCTTATTTAAGCATGGATGATCTATCTGAGTTTAGGACGTATTGTGCTGCAGCTAATTTATTAATCAGTCCAGCTTTGACTGAACAACGTGAAGCACATGAGATCATCAATGAAATTGTTGAAGCGGTAAATTGTGCGGTCGTACCAAGTCCAGACGGATTGAAAATCAAAACTTATGGTGATTCATCAATCACTGGGAATGGCTATACCTTTACACCTAATTTAGAACCGGTATATCACTTAACTGATGATGATTTTATCAGTGAAGATGAACCACCGATTAGAGTTCGACGCAGCCGTGATACTGATGCTTTTAATCATACTCAAATTGAATATGTAAACCGGTTCAATCAATACAATACTGAGACGGTGGAAGCAAAAGACCAGGCGAATATTGAAATGTTTGGTTTGCGAACTGAAGATCCAGTAAAGCTTGAGATGTTCTGCGAGCCTAAAATTGCCCGACATGCAGTGCAATTGCGTTTGCAAAGGCTTTTATATGTTCGAAATGAATATGAGTTTAATTTGGGATGGAAGTACTGCCGTTTAGAACCGATGGATATTGTAACCATTACAGATGGATCATTAGGTTTAGATCGATTTCCTGTACGAATTACACGTGTAGAAGAAGATGAAGACGGAATGCTGACGATTACTGCTGATGAGTTAGCAGTGGGTTCTAGATCTGCGGTCGAATATGATTTGCAATCATCCAATGGATATCAGGGTGGTAACGAAGATCCAGGTAATGTAAATGCACCTGTTATTTTTGAACCACCTTTAGATCTAACCAATGGATTAAATCAAATATGGATAGCGGCATCAGGTGGGATCAATTGGGGCGGTTGTAATGTATGGGTAAGTTTAGACAATACAACGTATGAGCGAATAGGCACGATTTATGGCTCAGCTCGATACGGATCAATTACCAATAGCCTTAGCACAAGTGACACTTCAGTTCAGGTACAGCTTAATACATCAAGTCAGATATTTAGCGGTACTGTTGAGGAAGCACAGGTAGACGCAACACTGTGTAAGATTGGTGATGAGTTTGTCAATTATGTTGAAGCAACGTTGAATGGATCCGGGCTGTATACATTAAGTGGAATGCTTCGGGGACGTTATTATGATCCAAGTACACATAATGCCGGTGAACCATTTGTTCGCATAGATAGAGCAATTTTTGAGTATGATTTTAATCAGAGTCTAATTGATAAACTGGTCTATTTAAAATTTACTAGCTTTAATGGCCTAGAGCAGAAAGAACAATCCTTAGATGAAGTAACTGCATATAGTCATACGATTAGTGGAGGTATTCCATCAGGCGTAAAAGGTTTATCTTTGCAGTCAGCATTCGTTGGAACAAGTTTTAAGGTTCAATGGCAAAATACTGCAGGTGCATCAGGGTATATTGTTCAAATCTTATCTGGTGGCATATTACTAAGAACTGTAGATACGACAAACACTGACTATAGCTACTCAATGGAGGAGGCTAAAATAGATGGTGTACAGCGTTCATATACAATTCGTGTTGCAAGTAAAAATGGAGAAGTCATAAGCTCCTATGCTGAGTTAAATATTAGCAATCCTGTACCACCTCAATTATTAAATGTTTATACATCGGCAACAAAAGACTCAATTACAGTCACATGGATTCCAAGTGAAGTTCCTGATTTGAAAGACTATCAAGTTTGGGTAAGCACAAATGCTAACTTTGATCCAGGAACAGTAGCAGCCAATTGGACTGGTACTGAAAACGCTTGTACGATTAATCAACTTCAATCCACCACAACATATTATGTACGAGTTACAGCCAGAGATGTTTGGAAAGCAACCGCTTGGAATTATTCAGCACGTATAACCCAAGCAACTACTGAAACTTAATTTAACTAAATACGAGCACCCAACCGGGTGCTTTTTTATTGCCAAAAATCAGGGGAACAAAGTGAACGATCCAATTTCTATCAAAGGCTTACCATGGCTTTTTAAAATTATGGCTGCGGTAATTGGGGCTATTTTTGCACTAACTTTATCAGGGGATATCGACACACAAGGGCGTATCAAAATCACCATGGGTGTCATTATGAAATTCACTTTCAGTGTAGCGATAAGCCTTTATGGCGGTTCAGCATTTATCGAATATTACGACTTAACACATTACACGCACATGACACAGGGATTTGTCATGTTGATTTTTGCCATTTTTGGAATGCTTTGTATTGGTATTGCTTACCAGTCTGTACAGCTCCTGAAAGGCAAATCCTTTAATGAAATCATCTCGGAAGTTAAAGAGGCATTTGGAGCTATATTTAAATGAATTTTGAAAAAGCATTTGATCGATTAATTGGCCATGAAGGTGGTTACTCTACAGATCAAAATGATCCTGGTAATTGGACGGGTGGAAAAGTTGGAAAGGGGATTTTTAAAGGCACTAAATACGGTATTGCTGCCAATACATACCCAAATTTAGACATTAAAAATCTTACCATTGAACAAGCCAAAGCAATCTATAAAAAAGATTGGTGGGATAAATTAGGGGCTGATCAGCTTCACCCGGCAATTGTTTTTCAATTGTGGGACTTCGCTGTAAATGCAGGGAAAAGCCGAGCAGTTAAAGAATTGCAACAAGCAGTTGGTGTTCCAGATGATGGAATTATTGGACCTAAAACAATTGATGCAGTAAAAGCCATGCCAGTAAATGATGTTTTGATTTTATTAGCATCTGAGCGCTTACGTTTTTACACATCACTTCCAACATGGTCAAAATTTGGGAAAGGGTGGACAAATCGAGTTGCAGAGAATTTAAAATATGCAGCTGAAGATAATTAGTCTATTGGTTTGCGTATCTCTATCAGGTTGCAATGCCCAAACGATTAATACAAATGTGAGTGTGGGTATTTGCGTGAAAGCCCTTTAGAGGGCTTTTACAACTTAATTATAATTAAATTTTATGGGGATCTATCAGAATTGACTTTCGCATGGGATTCCATCTCCATCACCATCCATTTTTGTTCCTGGGCAATTATTTATAAAAAATACTGCCTCCTCATATGATTTCATTTCACTACAGTATACTCGTCCATCACAACGATATTGTGGAACTGAATTAGTTATAGTAGATGAGGTTCTTTCAACAAGTTCAACGGGTTGTCTTTTTAAGGTCTCTCTTTTATATATTCCTGATAAAAAGGGTATTAAAACAGCTAGAAATACGGAGAATATAAATACACCAATAAAAATTTCAAGTAAATTAAAACTCTTTTCTTGTGGTTTTCTCTTACTATATTGTGACCGAGTTTGAGGTTTACTATAGCTTGGACTTTGTTTCTCTTCGATCTTAAAATCTAAACGTATAATATTTTCTGCTTTTATTCTTCCGTTTTCACTAACGATACGAAATTTTAATCTTTCTCCGATTTTAGGAGGGAATGTCTTGTGTGGAAAATCACTGATATGAAAAAATAAATCTTTTTCATGATCTTCAAGTTGGATGAAACCATAACCTTTATTTTCATTATAGGTCGTAATTTTTCCTTCTTTAAACATATGATTCTGCAACATTGATTTTTAAGTAAATATTGGGAACAAAGATAACATCTTTAAATGATAAATTAAATGTTTGAATTTTTAAAAAATAATTCAATATTATTAAGTAATACTTTGGATTAATTAGATATTTTTTTAATAAAAATTTTCCTATCCAAATTTCTACTTGCTCCAATCTCCAGTTAAGACAAGAAAAATACCAACCACCAATAAAAGCAGTGAAAAACTCGAAAAGTGCATCACAGAATATCAAAGAGTGGCAAAAGCCGCTGATGGACACGCAGCTGATGCAGAAAGATTAAGTGAGTCATAGCCCTCTGAGTGAGAGCGAATTCGCATAATCCCCATTACATATTAAATAGCAAAAAGCACTCTTAATTTAATGGTTTATAATTACTTTTGATAGTCATAAATAAAAATCTTTTTCGATAAGATAGAATCAAGTTGCACATATTTTATCTTATGGCACTTAGATGGCTGTTTATCTAAAGATTCATAAAAGTCACGCCATGTTAAACCAGAAGGAAAAGCTTTTTGACGAATTCTTTGGGTATCATAAATATAGTTATCAACATTAAGGTAATAACCTGAACCATTTTTAGATTTACTTTCCCCTCTAAAATATGCACAAGTTTCAATAATATTTGTAGGATTATTTAATTTATATTTTAGTATAGCGTTATAGCCCCATACATTCATAAAGAAGTTAATGGAGATGAGCGCAATACAACCATAGACTATCACTTGATACAGTCTAGACTGAGCCTTTATGTGGTGATAATAGTTTCTCAACAGATTTCTCTTATCATTAGTTCCAAATAGAATTACTTATGAGTTAAATTTTTCTAAAGTTATCTTAATACAGCTTATTGGAAAATTTAAATATTTTTTCATATCATGATGCCACCTTGCCCTAAACTCCTCAAACTTCAATCAGGGCAGGGCAAAGAAATCACGCTATGGATCATTGATACCGTTGCTAAATACAACGAGTGTAGCGCTTTGAATGATGCGAAGAATAAGGCTCTTAATTGAGTGATCATTCATATTGTTTTTTAGCTTTTAATTCAATAATACATAAATTGATTAATTCCTCATGAACTACTAAACATTCTTCAATATGATTTAAATAAGTAATTTTGTCTTTTTTATCTCCCATTACTCTATCCAAATCTTTATTGAAAAATTTATACACATTATTTTGATTTATGACAAAAGTAGCATCATTATGGCTAGTGTTATAAATTGGTCTAAATATATTATATTCACCATTTATATTAAATGTTAGGTTTTTATTTACATAATATTTGTAATAAGCTCCATAAATGTTTAATAAATCTTGATTAAATAAATCTAAAACATTTATATATTTTTCATATTTATTGTATTGGATAATCAAACTTTCGTTTTTAAAGAGTTTGCTTATTACAGCTAAGTCTGCATACATAAGAAAAAGCAATTTTTGATGATTTATTGATAAATGATTAAGGTATTCATTTTTAATAATTAAATTATTGTTTATTTTTTTTAAGTTAGCTGCATTACTTCTACAAAGGTTTAAACTGCTGCGAATTTCAGAAATTTTAAAAATTGCACTATTTAAATAAGTAGACTTGGTATCATGATCTTTTTCGAATCGCCAATCATTAAATAGTTTAGATGCAATGTAAGCTGCTGTCAGAGTTGCAAAACCACCAAAAAAACTAGCAATTGTTGACCATGCATCTTTTATTCCGGTAGCAGAATCTAGATAATAAAATAATATAAAAGTTGCCCCCATGACAACAAATGTTGCCACAGCTAATGTGGCTATAGTATTTATAGCAATTGTAGTTTCTTTTGTTGGTTTCATTTAATCATTTTCATTTAAAATTATGCAAATAATGCAAAATTAATCACTTACAGTCAACAACCCACCCCATCTAAAATTCACTTAACTTTAATCATCCCATTCTTCGTAAAATAATTCTTAGACAACATATCTCGACTCATAGACCACTTACGATCTTTGAAGTAACACGGACCTACTGAGATCTTGGCTTTGCCAAACTTTGTCTGTATTTCTTCATAGGCATGCATCAAGTTTTCATTCTCAATTCTAGTTTGATGATCTGAAAGCAAGTCGGGGATATGGTTTGATTTTTGAATTAGATCTGAATAAAACACACCACATTTTTTGTACTTGATGCCTGGTTTATAAATCTTCTCTAATAACAAATAAGCAACCTCAACAAGATCAAGAACACAATCAGTTGGTTCAGCAAATTTGTATGTTTGAGCTTTGCTGTAATACGGCACAGATGCATCAAAAGGGTTGGACTGAACAAAAGCCGTTATCACACCGCACAATAGTTTTTCTTTCCTTAATCGACCTACGGCATCTTGAACATATTTCGACATTGCTTCTTTTAAGTCTTGCAGCTCTGTTATTTTTACACCGAACGACCTACTTGCAACGATCTGCTGTTTCGGTTTTGGCTGGTCATCAATTGGCATGCAAGATATGCCTTGCAATTCTAAGACTGTTCTCTGCATGCAGACAGTGAACATCTTGCCCATAACAGGCGGATTCGCTTTAGATAAATCTAATACAGTCTTAATCCCCATGTCATTAAGCTTTTTATTCTGCTTTCTACCAACTCCCCAAACTTCGCCAACCTCAACAAGCGACCAGAAATAATTACGATGTTTCTCGTCCATCGTTGCCAGATCACACACCCCATTGAAACGTTTGCCTTTCTTAGCCATGTGATTCGCGATTTTTGCTTCAGTCTTTGATCTTCCGATTCCAATAGACACAGGTAACCCGATCCACTCTTGAATGCGTTCTCGCATCCCTTGGCAATACTCCACAAGATCATAGTTATTCTTAAAGCTTGTCAGATCTAGAAAGCATTCATCTATGCTGTAAATCTCTTGTTCATGTGGTGCGACATAACCTGCAAGTATCGAATGAAATCTACGTGACATTTCAGCGTAAATTGCATAATTGCTTGAAAGAACCTGTACATGGTTTTTCTGAACTACATCTTTGATCTGAAAGAGAGGAACACCCATCTTGATGCCCATAGCTTTAGCTTCATTTGATCTAGCAACAGCGCAACCATCATTGTTTGAGAGTACGATGACAGGAATATTGTTTAACTTGGGGTTAAAGAAACGTTCACACGAGACATAGCAATTATTGATATCAACAAGAGCAAATACCTTTTCTTCATGTTTCATTTGAAGTTCTTAATAACTTTGGTGACAACACCCCAGATTACAAGCTCTTGCTCATTTCGTGGGAGGATAGGTTGGTATTCTATATTTTCAGGCTTAAGCCAAACTGCTGGAAGATTTCTAAGATCATTTTCATTATGAAAAATATCGAACAATTCATCATGAGACATTCGCTGTGTAATCATCATTCTTTTCACAGTGAAATCATTGTCAATGAATGCGATAACAATATCTTGATGCTGTGAGCGGATACTTCTATCAACGATTAAGTAGTCGTTAACTTCAATCCCTACATCTTTCATTGATAAAGACTCAACTTGGACAATGAAAGTTGCTTCTTTATTTGAGATCAGAAGATCATTCATATCGACAGTTTTGTCTATATAGTCCTCTGCAGGAGATGGAAAACCTGCAGCAATTTTATTGAGAACAAGTGGAATAGAATACTTTGTGATTGATTGGAATGACGATATTCTTGATATATCAGATAGACATCGCGATTTAGAAGGATGTGCTCTGATATTGATAACTTTAGAGTCTTTCAAGTGGGCTAGACTTGCTTCATTTAGCTTTAACAACTTAGCTTTTGATGAGCTGTCATCTAATTTAATATCCATAAAAACACCACTTGATTACGTTACATATTCAAGAGTTTAGTTTGTATGTTTTAAAATTTCAAATTTAAAAGCTGTGGATAATCATAGGTGATCTAAAATAGATCACTTTGTTTGGCTACTTCAGATGAATGGTCACGCGGAAAAGTGACAAACTCATCACGCATTTCAAAAAAATACTCATGTGCGTTTTCACGGTCAACATTCAACCAGTCATTTCGATATTCCTCGGGAATGACAATGATTGAGCGTTTTTCATCGGTAGGGGCATGAAATTGTTTCATGAATGGATGGTTATCAGAATTAATCGTGAGCATTGAAAACGATCTGACTTTAGAGTCTTTTATAATTGCGTCATCATAAATCGCAGCCACTGTAAAAGGTTGGTCATCTTCACGTTTAATTGTGTACCAATGCGCCTTACCATCAATATATTTTGGTTCGTAAAACTCTTGGACTGGCACAAGACAAAATTTACTGTATTTCCAAGCATGTCTAAAACTTGGCTTTTCCGCTACAGTTTCAGTTCGAGCATTATAAGTATGAGAGCTGAATTTGAAGTCTTTTGCCCACGATGGCAATAGACCGAATTTACCAATATCTAAATCAAAAGCACGCATGATTATCGGTGCATGATAACCAGGATAAACGTGTGGTTTTAATTCTAGATCTAACTGATTAGGTTCGACATCAAGCAGGGTAAGGGCGCTTCGGGTGGGAATTTCATAGTTTGAGCACATTTCTTATTCTCCAACCAAAAAACAAACAATTCGTTATAAATACCATACCCTTGATATTGTTTGAAAGGTACACTAATTTGTAAAACGTATTTAATGTAAAAGTGGAGCCAGTCTTTCATTTTAATTAATCCAACTATCCACAATATCTGCCCAATCTTGCAACATATTCCTTCTTTCCTCTAAATATCTTGCATGATTATATGAAGCTCTGGTTTTATTATCGTCAGCATGCGCTAACTGCTTTTCAATCCAATCCTCATCATATCCTTTTTCATTCAATAGAGTTGATGCTGTTGCTCTAAAGTCATGCGCCGTCACTTCACCAAGCCCTATATATTCAAGCATCCTATTAAGTGTCGTTGAGGCAATCATCCCTGTTTTATAGACTGAAGAAAATACATATTCTTGGTTGCCAGTTACGACATACTGATCTTTCAAAATTTTAAAAATTTGATTAGACATTGGAACAATATGAATTCTATTTTTCTTAGTTGTGCGCGCTTGTCCAGTACGCTTTGAAGCAATTGGAAATGTAATAGTTCTTGATTCAAAGTCTACAAAATCCCACTGCATACGTCTAATTTCAATTGTTCTTAACATAGAGTACAGCATCGTCAATCCTGCATTTTTTACGGTTGTAGATCCGCTATAGCTTTCTAATTTACTTCTTAAATTTTTAGCTTCTTCTTTAGTCAAAGGACGAGCATGTTCAACATCTGGTCGTTGCACTACACCCACGACTGCAAGTGTGGGGTCGTATTCTGCACGTAAACTAGTAATCGCATAACGCATTACAGCGCCTATAAATTTTCGATTTTGAATTGCAGTCACTTCACCTGTACCGAAGTTTTTTTGTTTTTTAATACGCTTTATCGTATTTTTCATGATTGTAAGAATATCAGCAGATGAAACTTCTTTAATGTCTTTGTGACCAATTACGTTGTAGACATCTTTTTTCATAGAGGTGTCAAACTGATTTACATATCGTTCTGATTTTGATTTTAGATATTCATTTTTATATTCTTCAGCAATTTCTTTAAAAGTATGTGATGCTGCAACAGCTTGGCTATTAGCCTTCTTTTCTTCAGCTGGATTTTTACCATTTCCTAATAGTGCTTTAGCTTCATCTCTTTTTTTCCTAGCTTCTGCAAGTTGAACCATTGGATATTCACCAACACCAACCATTGTAGTTTTTTTCTGCCATTGATAACGATAACGCCAATACTTTCGGCCATTTGGACGAACTTCGATGTAAAGACCTAATGAATCTATAACTCTATAAATTTTGTCAGTCGGTTTTAGTGATTTTATTTTTGTATCGCTTAACATTGAGTACACTTTGGGAAAAATATAAGTGTACTCAATAATGTACTCAATGTGATCTGTTTTGTATAGTTTTAAAAGGTTTTTTATAATTTGCTATCATCTTGATTTTTATTATTTTGATTAATTTAAAATTTGTTATAGTTTGCTGTAATTTTGCCAATGTCAATTTTCGATCATTAGAAGCATGTTGATACTAACCTATAGAAATTTATCAATTTATTTTGTTTAGTGGTTTTGGATACCCGTTAGGTTACCCGTTTTGAAAAAAGTACCTAGTTACAGCACAAAATAAAAAAAGCCTGCTAGGTGCAGGCTATGATATCAGATTCTTGTTTAAATTCTTCCACTTTTTGCTTTACATAGGACTTATACTAGAACACATCTTTTTCGGAAATTCGATTCCGTTGTTTGATATTTCCTTACTTAATTTCAGAGTAAAATTTTTTCTGGCCATATCCGCCCAGTCTTCAATATATTGACCATACATTTTTTCAAGTGATTTGTAGTTAGTTCAGTTAAAAATCATTGGCTTTTGCATTGCTTAGACAAGCTACAGCATATCGGGTGTACTTAATTGCTTCAGATTAAATGGGGGGCAGATTAACTCTAATATTAATAAGCAACGGCAGTTGACTTTAGATGTTGAACCTTACAAATGGCAAACTGCGAAGGATGATTAAATTAAGCAAGTCTTGATTTAATATCAAAGTTTGCTTTATAAACAGATTTACATATTTTGGGTTAGGGAGGCTATTTATTGGATGAAATATATATTTTTCTTAGCAATAATAGTGTCACTACTCATAATTATCTATAAACCTAGTATTCCCTCAGAAAATAAAGAAAGTAAAGAATTTCATAGACTAGGGACAGTACTAACTGAATGCCAGGGCATAGACCCACCCAAAGAGCTGGATAAGAGAAAGTATTACGATTATTGTAAATGCGTTAAGAATCCTGTTGATGCACGTAACAAGGAAGAAAAAGAGGAGAGTTGTATTGAAGATTTAAGAGGCGCGAATTAGTCGGGATTTTTGTTTTATTTTTGGAATTCTTTATATAAGAATTATGAGTGTAGAGTAAAAAGTATGCTCATTGCACGACAATAAAGCTAAAGGATATGAGGGCGGGCGATCCAAATTTTTCGTCAGGATTAAATCAAATTATATTAATTTGGGCTTGAACAATAATTTTACTCATTTTATTAAATCCAAACTTCCTTCGAGAGAACTTTTAATAGGTGATATCAATGGAAATTAAGCAATTGTAACCGATTTATTCAGGCTCTGAATATTATTGTTTTTATTTGGACTAAGCATCTCGGTCTATACTTCGAAAGCCTTCTATTCTCCATTTTGTTAGATTGAACAATAGAGCGTGTATATTTGAAGTTGAGGACATTGGGAAAAATAGGCTAAATTAAATAAGATGAAAGTTTTTTATGACATAATTCTTTCAATGAGAACAACTTTTAAGAAATCAGTATGACAAGACTTCACATCGAAAATAAAAAAAATGCTCATTTAACAGATGAGGCTCAAGAGTTGATTTGCTTTGCAAAAATTTGTGATATTAAATCTTGGGAAGAAGTCCTGAATCAGTATGTAGAACTAAAAGAGAAAATTGCTCCCAAAAAAGTTTTATTGCTGTTAGAAGATATTGGACAATGTAACTATACTTCGATGCATGCTTCTATGGGTGATGGGCTTTACTTTGATGTATCAGAATATATTGAAGAAGGTGAAAACGAAGATCCCAGTTATGAGAATGCTTTACCTTTTGGAGTTCAGTATCATATTGAACAACTCTTAAAGCCAGAGAATCATGTAAGTATTCGTGACTTGCATGGAAAATTCAGTTATAGCCATCAAGATCTCTCTACTTTAATGCAGATTAATATGCATCCTGAGAAAATTTTGGATGAATGTGTAGAGGTAAAAGTATTAAGGAATACAACTGAAACTCAAAAGTTTGCAGCACAGCTAAATGGCTATTTTAGTTGCGATCTCAATCCATTTGAGTCTTTTAGCTTAATTCAATTTTTAGATAAAAATTTTGGCTTAGAGTACATTGGGTTAGGTGCAAGTTTATTATTCTTTATTAAAACACCAAAGTTTACAGCAAGTAGTTTAGATGAACTATTTAAAGAGTTGGATAAAATTTATAGTTTTAATCAAACTATGAGTACACAGTTGAAAGAACATTTTTTAGTTCATGATTATATCATTTTACCCTATGTAGAATCATTGGAAGTATTTGTTTTAGATTAAGATAGTTGCTGGATATGATCGCTCAGTACAATATACACAGTTTGAAAAATCACAATTAAATGTATAGCCAAACCTCCCTCAGGAGGTTTCTTTTTAACCCTATTATTAGTATCTTGGTCTAAATTTATAATTTAGGATAGGTATGAAAAAACTAATAATATATCTCTCTACAGGATTTTTGTTACTTTCTAGTATATCTAGCTTGTTTTATAGTCTTGATTTGTTTGAAAATTACCATTCAAAGGGAAGAGAATTGCCAGATAAAATATATTCTGTACCCTTAGATAGCCATGGCACAGTTCAATATGTATCCAAAGATCAAAATAATAGAATCAATTCCTTTTTTTACATCGCAGGGCTTTGTTTTATATTTTCTGCTGGAGGATTGATTTGGATTCAAAAAAATAAAGTTGGCGGTATTTGAACTGGAAAACTTAAACCAGAATGCCTGAGATATTCTTAAAACAGTATAATCATAAGCACTGGAATAGCTTTTTGCATAGACGGTTTTTGTGCATTCTTCTTAGACTGGTTCCTTTTTATCTAAATTATTAGTATCTTAATCTCATTAATTTAGGGGCATCCCATGAAAAGAATAATTTTAATTTCTGGTTTATTGATTTCAAATTTTTGTTTTGGAGCTAACTGGATGGAGGTTGAGAATAAAGAGGGGAGTTCAGTACAAGTAGATATAGACTCAGTTAAATCTATATCTAGTCAAAAAAAATTGGCATGGACTAGGGTGATAAAAAATGAAGATAATGATTTGATAAACTCGACTATGAACGTTGAAGTAGATTGTTCAAATAAAACTCTTAAAAATAAAGAATTAATTATTCGTGCAAATGAAGAAGTAGTTTTCCAAAATAGTAAAATGAATAATAAAACGTATACTCCAAAGCCTGATTCGGGTGCTGGGTTAATTCTAAAAACTTTATGTTCATAAGCATCGAAATGCATTAGTGCATTGACAATTATGCAACATTCTAAGCCAGTGGTTTTACACCACCTAAAATGTTAAATTTTATTTATAAAACAATAGTTTAAGTTGGCTTTATATGGAAATTTTAAATATAATTTTAATTGCATTTACATTTTGTCTTGGATCGAATGTTCAAGCTCAAGAAGGGCAAAAAATTACAAATGATACAACTTTAGCTAGATGGATGAGAGCACCAAAAGTTTCGTTTAAAAATGAATTATTAGAAGGCTATGACAGGAATGTTGTAATCTCATTTAAAACTGACGCGAGTGGCAGGGTTGAACACGCTGAAGTGTTTAAAAGTAGTGGATTGGAAGAATTAGATCATAAAGTATTAAGGGCTGTTCAAATATCTAAATTACGAGTTTGGAATGAAGGAGAAGAGAAAACCAATTATCCTGCTCGTGCAAAGCAACCTTTTCAATTTAATGTTTCAAGAGAAGCTAAATTCAACTATGAACCAAGGATCGCTGTAAAAAAATCAGATTTGGAGGGGGAAAATAGATCAATAACAATCTACTCAGAAGCTGATGACCATGGGAAACTCACTAAAGCAGAGATTACTAAAAGTAGTGGATTAACTAAATTAGATAATTACGTATTAAATGAATTTCGAGAAAAAGCAAGCTTTCAACCATTAAATATTAACGGCAAACCTTATCCAATTAAAAATAAAAAGGAATTTTATTTTTCTTTAGATTCTGCTAATGAAGGGTAGACTGTTTCTTTTCTGCAAAATTTAGTAAAACGAAACCCACTCTCCCGAGTGGTTTTTTATATTCTAAATCTTCAACAATTTTCATTAGTTAATTTTAAAAAAAATTGATAGTTTTCTAATATTAAGTCAAATAAAATAATAGAAACATAAGGGGGGATAAATAAAAAAACTAATTTTATTAGCAACTTTATACCTAGCGCAAACCAATACACGCTAAAAAAATCAATTGGGATGCATAGCAATATAAGATTAATTGATCAAATGAAAACAAATTTATTCATCTTATCGATATTAATATACAAATGTTATTAATATTTTTTAATAAAACATTTAGTTTTATTAAAATTGATTGGCATTATTACTCAGCTAAAATATCACTTGCTTAGCTTGATTTTAAATTAAATTGTTGAAATTTAATGACATATTTTATTTGTGTTATCTGGGTTAAATTTTACTTGAGATTTTTTTTAATAACTATTCTTGTATTTTATACGCTTAATAGTATATTAAATTTGTACAAAATTTTTACAGCAAATATAGTGTTTTGTATTTTATTTTTAAATAAAAATGATAAACTGTTCACACTCTATATGGGGCCATGGGGGCTAAATGAAAGAAGAAATAAAAATCGCTATATTCGGTTTGAGTTTAAATGTGCTCGATGCAATTAAGCAGAAAATACGATCTATGTATGATGACTCACTTCAAGTAAGTTGGGCGAATATTGCTGACCCTCATTTAGATATTCTTCTTGTGAATGATATGTTTTTTAGTTCACCTACAATTCAAAATTTGGTCGGTGTCAAAAAAGTTCCTTATTTGCGTCTGGTCAATAAGAATGAAAAATCAGGGCAAATAGAAGGAGATAAATTATATTTACCTTTTTCACCCTCAGATGAAATTCGAAAATGGTTTAAAGATCGCTATCTACATGTACCTGTCAGTGATAAAACCGTCAATATTGTCAATCAGATTTCTAAAAAAGCCGATTTAACCAAGGTGGTTCCTGAGCTTTTTAATGAGCGAAATGGCAATGTTCAAGTATTCGACTCAAAAGGCAACATCGCATTAGTTAATATTCGCACACAACAAGTTTGGATAGATCCGCTACGAAAAGTACAAGGGACGGATGTTTCTTTAAATTTTACTTATGCAACTATGCAAATGGCACAGTCTGTCAGCACTTTTCAAGGTATAGAACTTAGATCTTGGGTGTGGAATTTATTGTGGTATTCAGATGATGTCAATATTCCAATCAGTTCTAACGATTGTTATAAACTGCTAGATTGGCCACAACCGAATCATCAAAATGAACGGCAAATGGTTTTTAAAATTGCAGCGTGTTTTGAATTGGGAGCAAGTGTTTCCCAAGTGGCTCAGAAAACAGGCTATAGCAAAGAGCAAGTCGCTAAATTTGTTTCGATTGGCATATTGACCAATTCACTAAAAAAAATAGCGGTTGAAGATGCAAAACTACTTACTGAGGAAAAACAATCTTCAGGCATTTTACGTGGGTTTTTTGGTAAGTTAAGGAAAAAATTAGGGCTTTAAGTATGTAAAAAACATGCAAATCAAATAAGGCTTGTAAAAATTAACCCTTAAATCAAGTTTGTTTAAACTGACACGATAAATAAATGCATAGTCAGTTTATATGATGCAGTGATAAGTTTAAAAATAGGTGATGATGTGATCTTACAAAAGTATAAAATTGTTTTTGGCGGTAAAATGGGCGCTGGTAAAACAGAAGCAATCAAATCATTATCTGAAATTTCAGTCTTATCTACAGAAGCACAAAATACAGATGAGCAAGCACACAGTAAGGCATTGACCACTGTCGGGATTGACTATGGTGAAATTAAATTAGATGAAGGCGTTATTGTTGGATTATATGGAACACCAGGGCAGGATCGCTTTGATTTTGTTTGGTCAGTGATATGTAAAGGTGCAATCGGCGCAGTGGTGTTGATTGACCATACGCAAAAAGATGCACTTGAAGATTTAAAATTTTATTTTCAAAGTTTTAAAGAACATCTCAACAATATTGTGGTTGGTGTGACCCACATAGATGAAAATCCGCAGTATCTGTTAAAACCGTATAAAGATTGGATGCAGTTAAATCAATTGACCATGCCAATTTTTGCGGTGGATGCCAGAAAAAAAGATGATGTATTGGTTATGGTTGAAGCGCTTATTGCAAGAGCTGAAGTCGAATTTGGCTAATTGTCGATATAATAGATCGTAGATTATAAAATCAAATTACTTTATTAAAGGTTGTATAGAACAATGTTAAAGGTGTATACAGACTGAATACGCCTTATTTTAATGCTTTTGAAATAAAAAATTGCCATCATCTTAAAAAATAGTCGATAAAAAGTGTTGTTCGCGTAATATAAGCACCAAGATAAAACATTTTATTCAGTTTGCACAAAAATAGTGCGTTAAAATTGTGCGTAATAATTTTAAAATGAGAAGTGTGTTTGAATATGGTGCAATTCTATTTGCACTCAGTATAATAGATGGAATTTAATCGTTGCTAAGCTTATTTTCTGATAAGAAATTCAATATTTTAGCAATTATTTTAAAAGTTGGTATGCTACTTGCTATATAAATACCAACTACTAACACGCACTTCACAAGTGCAACAAAAATTCATTGGAGCAAAATGAGCATGGCGAACAAGGTCCTTCAACTCATACAAGAAAGTGGCGCAAAATGGGTCGATTTTCGCTTTACTGATACTAAGGGTAAAGAGCAGCACGTAAGCTACCCATCAGACACTATCGATGAAGATACTTTTGAAGATGGTAAAATGTTTGATGGTTCTTCAATTGCTGGTTGGAAAGGCATTGAAGCATCTGACATGATTTTACGTCCAGATCCTGAAACTGCTTTCCTTGACCCGTTCTTTGCTGAAGCAACCATCGTCGTTACTTGTGATGTTATTGAACCATCTACTGGTCAAGGCTATGACCGTGATCCACGTTCGATTGCTCGTCGTGCGGAAGAATACCTAAAATCAACAGGTATTGGTGATACTGCATTCTTTGGTCCAGAACCAGAATTCTTCGTTTTTGACGAAGTTAAATGGGACATCGATATGTCTGGCGCTCGCCATACATTAATCGCTGAAGAAGCTGCTTGGTCTACAGGTAAAGACTACGAAGCAGGTAACTCTGGTCACCGTCCTCGTGTTAAAGGTGGTTATTTCCCAGTTCCTCCAGTAGATTCTTCACAAGATATGCGTGCTGAAATGTGTGCACGTATTGAAGACATCATGGGCCCTGGTCGTGTAGAAGTGCACCATCATGAAGTTGCATCTTGCCAATTAGAAATTGGTGTAAGCTTCAATACGATGGTTCGTAAAGCTGACGAAGTTCAACAGTTCAAATATGCTGTATGGAACGTTGCGCATCAATATGCGAAAACTGCGACGTTTATGCCTAAGCCTATGGTTGGTGATAACGGTTCAGGTATGCACGTTCATATGTCTATCTCTAAAGATGGCAAGAACTTGTTTGCTGGTGATGAATACGCTGGTCTTTCAGAAATGGCGCTTTATTTCATCGGTGGTATCATCAAGCATGCGCGTGCATTGAATGCGATCACAAACCCTTCTACTAACTCGTATAAGCGTTTGGTTCCTCACTTCGAAGCGCCAATTATGCTTGCTTATTCTGCACGTAACCGTTCTGCTTCGATTCGTATCCCATACGTTTCTAGCCCTAAAGGTAAACGTATTGAAGCGCGTTTCCCTGATCCAATGATGAACCCATACTTAGGTTTTGCGGCATTATTGATGGCTGGTCTTGATGGTATTCAAAACAAGATCCACCCAGGTGAAGCAGCTGATAAAAACTTATATGATCTTCCTCCTGAAGAAGAAGCTAAAATCCCAACAGTTGCGCATAGCCTAGATATGGCACTTGAAGCACTTGAAGCGGATCATGAGTTCCTTCTTAAAGGTGGTGTATTCACAAAAGAAATGTTGGATGCATACATCGAGCTTAAAACTGAAGATGTACGTCGTTTAAATACGACGACTCACCCAGTTGAATTTGATATGTACTATAGCTTGTAATTCGTTTTCGAATTTAAGTGATGAAAAACCTGCCTTGTGCAGGTTTTTTTATGCATGAAAATTAGAAATTCAATATTTTAAAATTATGAGAGGGGAGAATTGTCAGTAATGGTGTGTTTAGATTTTGACGATGTTGAGTTTGAAGATAAAAAGCCAGTTAAATAACTGGCAATGAATAAAATTTAAAAATATGCTTAATGTGAACCCGTGATATTCTGTTGATATTTCACCATATATTGTTCACGAATTTCATTACGCTCATCAGATGTTGACGCTTTTTGCATTTTTTTACGCATTTCGTTGCGTTCAGCGGTGCTCATTTGCTGCCAGACTTCACGCATTTTTTGCTTTTCTTGTTCAGGAAGCTGAGTAAACCAATCCATGCGTTGTTGCAGTGCTGCACTTTGATCAGTCGGAATTTCTTTTAAATTTTGATAGCGCTTAATCAGTGCCTTTTGCTCATCCTCAGAAAGGGCATCCCATGTTTCATTGACTTGACTGTTCGCATCTTTAGAAAAAATCCAAAAACGTTCAAATCCAGCAAAACTTGTTTGTAGAAAACCAATAGCACAAAATGCCAAAGCTAATTTTCTAGCTGCCATGAGAATTTTTATCCTCACCAAATACCGATAACATGTCTAAATCTTCCATCATTTGAGGTGAAAGTTTAGGACTAATCACCACTTGTTGTGGGGTTTGTGATTCTGGTGATATATCAAAAGCATTGGGAATCACAACAAAACCAGTAATTGCCGCTGCAAGCGCAAAACCAGTCATTTTCCAGTGACCAAAACGTGAGGTTTGTTTATCTTGGATATGGTCAAGCACATTGTTCATCACCACTGCTTTATTGCGGTGATGACGTGCAGCTTCATCCAGTTTTGCCGTCACTTGTTTGGTGAAATCATCATTATTCATGTGATGAACCTCCATACGGATTTAAATGTGAGAGCGAAGTTCTTAGTCCTTGAATAGCTCTGTGATAATGAGTTTTTACACTACCTTCTGTACAGTTCATAATAGATGCAGTGGTTTGAGTATCAAATCCTTCCCAAGCACGTAACATAAATGCTTGTTGCTGGCGTACAGGGAGGCGGCTAATGGCTTCTTGAATTTCCTCAACGGTGACATCTTGATCTAGAAATTGAAGTGGATTAGGTGTGGATTCATCCACAATTTCCATGGCCTCTTCATCATCAGAATCTAAATCAATTTTTCGAAATAACGAAAATGGAGAAGCGCGTCGTGCTTCTTTGCGTCGCCAATCTTGTAATTTGTTATTTAAAATTGTATAGAACAGTGGATACCATTCTTCAGTGGATTTATCAGCATAAGATTTATGTAAGGAAATAAATGCTTCCTGTACCAAATCCATCGCAATCCCATTGTGACCTTGGGTTGCATTTTCCATCATCACTAGGGCACGACCCGTCACGTCCTGCATGAAAAAACGCAGGCGCTGCTCGCTCGTACTCGTTTGAGCACTTGCTGTTTCAGACTGTGACTTCTTTGGTGCTAAGTCCATAGAGATGGAAAATCCCGTCATGGGTACCCACCATTATTTTAAATTCATATCTCTATAACGTTAAAAAAATGGTTTGGGTTGACATGTAAATCAATTATTTTTTTCAGTTTAAATGATTTTTTCCAATAACGGGCAATATTTAAAATAAATTAACCTTATAGTCGTTGTCTAACCATTTCAAAGAAACAAATCGAGCCAGCAACTGCAACATTGAGTGATTCTTGACCACCGGGTTGAGGAATAGATACCGCTTCTGCGCGTTTAAGGGCGAAATCTGAAACACCTTGACCTTCGTTACCTAAAATCCAAACACATTGTTTGCGCAGGTTTTTAGTATAAAGACTTTCTGCCTGATGCGAACTGGTCACATACACAGGAATTTTAAATTGCTTGAGCAGGTCTTCAAGGATCACGTTTTCATATGTGTGTAATGAAAAATGCGCCCCCATACCGGCACGTAATACTCGTGGTGACCATAATGATGCAGAACCTTTGGTACAGACAATTTGTTCAATACCCGCAGCGGCCGCTGATCTGAGTAATGTACCTACATTGCCTGGATCTTGGACATTTTCAAGAATTAGCGTGTCTTCAGTAAAATTCAGTGCTTGAGTTGAACTTGGTAAATCCACAATGGCTAGACATGCAAGGCTGGTTCCAAGGGTACTTAAATCTTTGTATAAAGATTCACCAACCACAAACACGATACCTTGATATTGGTCAAGGATACTGCCTAAATCTTCATGATCTAAGGCATGTTCAGTGGTGAAAATTGAATTAATTTTTCGACCTTTTTCTAACCATGCAAGCGTAAGATGGGTTCCCTCAAGTACAGTTTGTCCTTGTTTTTTACGGTAAGTGTTTTGTTCAATTAAACCTCTGAGATGTTTAATTTTGGGATTGTCTTTTGATTCAAGGAAAATTGTAGGCATGGGAGAGTACGTCCAAAAAATTAAGTAGGGTCTGTGATCATTCTATAAAGAAATTGCAACAGACCCTAGCTGGCGTTACTCCCTAAATAGAGAGTAAGAAAAGAGAAGAATTAGTTGTGGTAGCTGGTAACAAGCTCAACTTCATTCTTAGAACCAATGATAACAGGAACACGTTGATGTAACTCAGTCGGTTGAATCTCTAAAATACGTGTACGACCTGTAGTCGATGCGCCGCCAGCTTGTTCCATTAACATACTCATTGGGTTGGCTTCATACATTAAACGTAGACGACCTGCTTTTTTAGGATCTTTGGTATCGTATGGATATAAGAAAATACCGCTACGACATAAAATACGATGAATATCACCCACCATACACGCCACCCAACGCATATTGAAATCTTTTTCACGTATAGATGTTTTACCTGCTTGTAGTTCTTCGATATAACGTTTTACAGGCGCTTCCCAATGACGTTGATTTGATGAGTTAATCGCAAACTCTTTGGTATCCGCAGCAACTTGAATATTTTCAGAAGTGAGCAAGAATTGCTTTTCTTCAGGGTCGTAAGTGAAGAATACAACACCCGCACCAACGGTCAAAGCCATCATTGTCGATGGGCCATAAAGTACATAACCTGCTGAAACTTGTTGAATACCTGCTTGCATGAAGTCTTCAGCTTGCGTTACGGCGTTTTGAGCAGGAAGGATAGAAAAAATTGTTCCTACACACATGTTAATGTCAATATTGCTTGAACCATCTAATGGATCAAATAAAACTAGATATTTGCCATTTTCTTGAGCTGGGGTAAATTCATCTAATTCTTCAGATGCGAGCCCACCTACATTTGGATTGGCTTTTAAAGCATCAATCAAATAATCATTTGAAATCACATCAAGTTTTTTTTGCTCTTCACCTTGTACATTTTCATGTTGTGCACTCCCCAAGACACCAGCTAAAGCACCTTTTTGTAAAGCCTGATCAATGGTTTTACAGGTATTGGCAATTGTTTCAATCACATTGGCAAGTTCAGGTGTTAAGTTCCCTTGTTGTTGTTCTAAATATTGGGATAGGGTGCGATATGACATATCAGAGGTGCTCCAAAAGCGATAAATTTTTACAAACCAAATAATGGAGGCTATTTTAGATGAGTTCAGCACAAAATAGAAATTATCCTGTGTTATTTGTCGTGAAATTACCCTTGAAAGTATTTTAGAAAGTGTTATGTTGAATATACGTACAATAGCGTAAAGGAGCACTGACATGACAACGACAAAGTTTGAAGCGACTCCGACTCCAAATGAAAGCATTGATTTAAAAGATATTAGTGCTGAAAAAGTGAAAGAAGCATGGAAGAATTACGAAGCTAAGCCTGAATTCAAGGAATTCAATAAGCATGACATGATTGAATCTATGCAAAGCCCCAAGCCAGATGAGTCAAAGGCTTAATCAATAAAAAGCGTTCATTGCGATATGAGCGCTTTTTTCTATTCATTTATTTTATATTAACTCTGAACAATAACGCTTCATGATAGAGATTGATCACAAAACAGACATTATCATTCCGTTTAATAAAATTGGTGACCCGGAGTGGGATGTTAAAACTCGCCTAATTTTAGAATCTCTTGCTGATTTAAATGATGATGAGATTGCACCTGCAATTGATGATGAGCAAATTTTAAAACTTGAACAGCGTTTAAATTGTCGCTTGCCTGAATCTTTAACGATCTTCTATCAACACTTTGGGATTGCTGATATTGGTGAACAATTGCAGCAATTTGATGATATTGGCTACTTAAAAGATATTTGGGCAAATGCACCGCAATATGCGCCTGAATTTAGTCAGGCCGATTTAGCAGTTTTACCTCATCTGATTACATTTAGTGATTATCTTGGTAATGGCAATATGTTTTGCTTTCATGACATCAGCAAAGAAATCTATTACTTTGATCATGATGACACACCTTATTTAAGTAAAATATTGGAATGTGTGGATGACTATATTAAAGGTTGTCTGATTTTAGTACAGTCTGAGTTTTTTGCTGAAGCGCATCCAGATGAGGTGGATGAATGGGTAGAGGAACGGTTTATTGCGTTATTTAATGAGCAAATACTCAAGAAATGGCGTTATTAATATAAATTACCTTGAACATGCTAAGCAGTTTCTTATTTTACTCTACTAAATCAAAATTTTAACTTGAAATACGAAAGCGCAGAATAAGAATAAGCTCTGGTAAAAATGCCCAATTGAATTGGGCATTTTTTTATGGTCTATTTTAATAATCCAACTTTGGCATTATTTTAAAAGAGGAGGAACGGCTTCGTAGTTGATTTCAACACGGCGGTTTTCTTTCCAAGCTGCTTCATCATGACCAGCATTGATCGGCATTTCTTTACCGTAGCTTACTGCTTCTAATTGGTTTGCTTTAACACCATTGGTGATCAGGTAGCTTTCAACAGCTTTAGCACGACGCTCACCTAAAGCCATGTTGTACTCACGCGTACCACGTTCATCTGTATGACCTGTTAATGCCACTTTAGAGTTGGCATTGGCAATCAAGAACTGCGCATGTGCTTGTAGTGTTTGGTAGTCATCATTGGAAAGATCACTACTGTCATAATCAAAATGTACCACACGTTTTGCTAAAAATGCTTTATTGGCTTCAGTCACGCCTTTAGATGAAGCACCATTTAAGTTTTGTGCATTTAAAGCAGCATCTTCACTTAAACCACTGGTATTTACTGTCGTCGCACTATTTGGATTGGTTCCTGACTCTACAGTGGCAGCAGGTTTACGGCTTGCACAACCTGTCATCACCAAGCTTGCTGCTAATAAGGGTAAAGCTAGATATTGAATTGACTTCATGTTGATCTCCGGTATTTCAATTTTAAATAAGTGATTTACATCTTGATTAAATTATTTAGGGGCCCAAGCAGGTTCACGTACTTCACCTTGTTCGCTTGGTAAGTTCATGCGGAAGCGACCATCTGTAGACATGATCGCTAATAAGCCACGATTACCTTCACGTGTTGCATAGACCACCATTTGCCCATTTGGAGAAAAACTTGGTGATTCATCCAAACTTGTTGGTGTCAAAATATTGGTGATACCTGTAGAAATTTCCTGAATGGCAACTTTGTAGTTACTACCAGAAGGGCGGTGTACCAATGCCACATATTTACCATCGGCACTTAATGTACCACGTGCATTAAATGCACCACGGAAAGTTAAACGTTTGGTCGAGCCATCATCAAAACTATAACGGTAAATTTGTGCTGATCCACCACGGTCAGATGTGAAAATAAACGATTTTCCATCTGGAGCATAACGTGCTTCTGTGTCAATTGCGCTATCGTTAGTCATGCGCTTCACTTGACGTGAATCTAAATCCATTTGATAAACTTCAGGATTTCCATGCATAGACGCAGTAAACAGCATTGATTTACCATCAGGAGAGAAACTTGGTGCACCATTTAAACCGCGAAATGCAGCGAGTTTTTCTCGTGCACCTGTGGCTAAGTCTTGGATATAAATAGCAGGGCGCTTGGTTTCAAATGAAACATATGCAATTTTTTTCGCATCTGGCGTCCAAGCAGGTGAGAGAATAGGGTCTCTTGAACTTAATACCGTTTTAGGTTGTTCACCATCGGTATCTGCAATTTGTAAGGTATAACGAGTCTCTGGTGTTGCAGGGTTACGCAACACATAAGCAATACGTCCTGTGAAGTCGCCTTGAATCCCTGTAAGCGCTTGATAAATCGCGTCACTGATCATATGTGCCGCAGAACGCACACGTGATGCTGGAATCGAGAGCAATTCATTTAATAGGAATTTCTGCTTTTCAACATCATAGAGTTGGTAATGTACTGCCAATGAACCATCTGCATTGGTTTTAGAGTCACCTAAAACCACATAAGGAACCCCAGCCGCTTTCCATGCTTCTGCATTTATATTGTTTATGTTTGCAGTTGCAGGAAGATTTTTTGATGAACTGGTAAAGCGCCCAGAGCGATTTAAATCTTGTTCAACAATAGGGTAGATAGATTGATCATTACTAAATGGAATGATGGCAATTTTAGGTGCAGATTCAGGTGCTTTGGCAATTTCTAATTGCAATTGTGCATATGATGTGGTGATCAATGCTGGACTAAATGCAACAATAATTGCGAATCCTAATAGATGTTTAGGCATGATTTTCATTGGACTTCATGTACTCAAATATCAATTTTTAACTATGCTTAGCTTTGTAGCACAAAGACATGATTTTAATCTATATAAAGCATGTAATTGTGAACAAAAGATTATCATTGAACAGATTTACTAAAAAAATTAAATTCAAATTTATTACACCAATGAATTTCGGCTTGATCTTTGGGTATTTTAAATGGCGCAGCTTTAAAAATTACTTTTTATAGATTTGACAACAATGTCATTGTTGCTGCCATTAAAATATATTATCTCGTGTTGAATAGAGACTTATTCAGCACGGAATTTGATGCGAATCACTTTTAATAATTGATTGAGCGATGACTGTTTAGACATTTCAAAAGGTGCTGTTTGCTGAATCGCCGTTTTGATTGCGTTTGAAAACGTTTCGCTGTCTTGTTCTGTGATTAAAATATCTTTTACATTCCCGCTGTCATCTAAGTAAATAATAACATCGGCATTTTCTTGGATGATTGTTAAATTTCTCAACTTTTTAACAATCCGATTGACTCTAGCCGTATTTATCCGCTGAGCCATATGACTTTGTTGAAGTAATGCTTCCGTTGTTGGTACAGACGGGTTTTTTTCGTATGACGCAGAAGGTGGGTGTTGTTGCGTATTTACTTCAAGTATTTTTTCTTGCTCGATATTTTTTGCAAATAATAATGCAGTTGGAAAAAATAATGAAATTGCTACAAATATGGGTTTAACTCGCATTTGATTTTTCCGAGTGATTGTTCTTGTATTAAATTACACCCTGCCAAGACAGGGTGTAATTTTAAAATTATTTCACTGTAAAATTTGCACTAAAACTTCGTGCTTCACGTCTGGCATCTGGATCAGATGGCATTGGGAAAGGTGCAGCATTGCGAACTGCTTGTTCCACACTTGCTTTTACATCTGGGTCTGATGCATTGACAATGATCGAGGCCACAGAACCGCTATCCGTTAGTGTAACACGAGCTGTTGCCTTTTGACCTGTTGAGCCAGCTGGCATACGCCAAGCATTCCGAACTTTACTTTCGAAGTCCTTTTTCGCAGAAGATGCAACTTTTCTCGCTTCTGCCTTTTTATTTGCAGCAGCTTCTTTTGCTTTTTCAGCAGCAGAGGCTTTTTCTTCATCTAATTCGCGTGCTAGATCAGCTTTACGTTTTGCGTCCGCATCCGCTTTGGCTTTTGCAGCAGCATCTGCCTTGGCTTTTGCATTAGCATCTGCTTTAGCTTTTGCAGCAGCATCCGCTTTGGCTTTTGCATTAGCATCCGCTTTGGCTTTTTCAGCAGCATCTGCCTTGGCTTTTGCATTAGCATCTGCTTTAGCTTTTGCAGCAGCATCCGCTTTGGCTTTTGCATTAGCGTCCGCTTTAGCCTTTGCAGCAGCGTCTGCTTTAGCTTTTGCATTAGCATCCGCTCTGGCTTTTTCAGCAGCATCTGCCTTAGCTTTTGCAGCAGCATCCGCCTTGGCTTTTGCAGCAGCATCGGCTTTGGCCTGTTGGGCCTTATCTGCGGCTTCTTTCCTGACTTTTTCAGCAGCTTCTGCTTTACTTTTTGCTTCGGCATTGAGTCTTGCGAGTCTAGCTTTTTCCGCAGCATCCGCTTTGGCTTTTTGAAGTGCCTCTTGCTTGGCCTTAGCTGCTGCATCTGCTTTAGATCTTGCTTCAGCTTCTGCCTTAGCTTTCTCAGCAGCATTCTTAGCCTGCTTTACTTTTTCAGCTGCCTCTTGTTTGGCTTTTTCAGCAGCATCTGCTTTAGCTTGAGAAAGTTTTAAGGCTTTCTCTTGTGCTGCTTTAGCAGCTGCCATAGCCAATTGCTGTTCTAATGCTACTGCCTTGGCCTGTTCGGCAGCTTTTTGTGCATCTATCGCCTTGGTATCTGGTGCATTATTTGCTTCAGTTGGAATTTCTGGTGCAGTTTGATCGGGTTCCGCTGTTTGCTGAATATTTTCTGCAACCTTGCTATCTGCCGTTTCAGTGGCATCAGTTTCTACTAAAGGCTTGGGTTCAGGCGGTGGTAAATCTTCAGGCTTAATTAAAACGGTTTTAATTTGCTTGGGTGGCTCAGGTGGTTGACTTAAACCGAGAAAAAGTAAGCCAGTAATCGCCACCACATGAATACCTAGGGTAAATCCAAGTGCAATCGCTTTTTCTTTAGATTGTGGCTTTTGAATATTTTTCATAACTTACTTTACAGACTCTGTCAGTAAACCCACTTGGCTTAAACCAGCATCTTGTAGTGTAGACATGAGTTTCATGACTTCACCATAAGGGCGTGATTCACTACCATTGATCAAGACACTCAATTGCTTGTTATTTGCTTGAGCCTGTTGCTGATTTTCTGTAAGTACTGTTTTTAACTCATCTAAAGTTAAAACCTCATTTTTATGGTTTTTGTCTTCAAGTTTAATCGTACCATCTGCTTCTAAAGTCACGATGGCTGGTCGGTCTTCAGATTGAATCGGATTATTGTTTGCTTGAGGTAGATCAACTTTAACACCCGTGGTAATCATGGGTGCTGTCACCATAAAAATAACCAATAAAACCAACATGACGTCGATATAGGGAATGACATTCATATCACTTTTTAAAGGTTTTTTGACGCGTTCAAAACGTCCAGAACGTTGGATTGTCATTATTCATCTTCCTGTGTAGTTCCCACAGACTGACGTTGTAATAGCGCCACCATTTCTTCTGCAAATAATGCACGATCTGAATAAATTTCTTCGCCTTTTGCAGTGTAATGGTTAAATGCTAGTACCGCTGGTATTGCAGCAAATAAACCAATCGCAGTTGCAATCAATGCTTCAGCAATACCTGGTGCAACAGTGGCTAAGGTAACTTGTTCAACCTGAGCTAAGCCAATGAATGCGCTCATAATGCCCCAAACAGTACCAAATAAACCAATATAAGGTGCGACAGAACCAATACTGGCGAGAGAGCTTAAGCCTTGTTCTAAACGGCCTTGATCACGACTGAGTCCTACACGCAAGATACGTTCAGTACCTTCAATCATCGATGCAGTTTCAGCATGACGTTTTTTAAGTTTTAAAAACTCACTTAAACCCTGATAGAAAATATCTTCTAAACCGCTTCGCTTGGAATTAAGCTGAGCATTGTTATATAAGGTATTGAGTTCAGCACCAGACCAGAAGATTTTTTGGAAATGCTCATCGCCTTGATGTGCTTTCTTATAGCCCATATGCAACTTGGCAATCAAATACCAACTAAAAACGGATGCGAGTACTAAGATTAGCATCACCAATTGAACCACAGGGCTCGCTTGTAAAATTAAATCAGAGATGTGTAAAGAAGATTCTAGTTGTGTTGCCATAGTTACATGTGCCAAAAGTATTTTTTATTCGTGAGCTAATTCTCGAAGAATTAAATCACGGATTTCGTCAGGAATTCTACGAGGTTTCATATCTGTACTTAAACATGCCAATTCCACCTCGCCAGAAGCAAGCATGATTTCACCACGATATATATTCTGTTGCAACACAAATGACGAAGCTTTACATGAAACTACACTTGCTGTAACAGTAATAAGATCGTCCATGAGTATAGGGCGAGAATATTTCAATGCAATTTTATGAACGACAAAATTGTAATCTTTTTGATGCCAATAGTGGTCAATACCGGATGCACGTAGCCATTCTGTCCGTGCACGTTCCATAAAGCGGATATGATTGGCATGGTATACGATACCGCCTGCATCTGTATCTTCGATATATACACGGATTTGGAATTCGAATTTATTACTCATGTTGCTATGCATTCCTGTGTTGTTTATTGCATATCTATCAAATATTTAGCGATTTTAAATTGTTCATGAAAAACTTAAATTAATAAGAAAACTCATAAAGTAGACGCATAGTAGACTAGAATGTATACTGCTTACTAGCGATCGTTATTGCTTAATAGGGTTAAACAATGTCTAGGTCAGAACGCATAAAATTCACTAAAACTGCAATTGATTCTTTAAGCGAACCAGGCATATACAGGGACAGTGAACTTATTGGATTTGCTGTACGAGTTAATACAACTTGTAAAACCTATATTGTTGAAAAAAAGGTCAAAGGCAAAGCGGTACGGTCTACTATTGGTCTACATGGCAATTTAACACTATCACAGGCGCGAATTTTAGCACAAGGTCTGCTTTCTCAAATGGCACAAGGTTACAATCCAAATGAGGAGAAGAAGGCTAAACGAGATCAAGATGAACATATTTTAAACGTATCAAGGCAGCATCCCACTCTTGAGGTTGCTTATAATGAATATCTTAAGAATAGAACATTAAAACCAAGAACACTTAAAGATTACGACAAGGTTGTAAATGAATATTTAGCTGATTGGAAAAAACTTAAGATCGGGGATATATCGCGAATTCAAGTCCAAGCAAAATACACAGAATTAACTGAAAGAAGTCCCGCTCAAGCAAATCTAACAATGGCTGTCTTCAGGGCGATCTTTAATTTTTCTATTGAACATTTTCTTGATGCCAAAGACGAGTCAATTATTACTGCAGTGAATCCAGTAGCAACGCTTAAAGCTAAAAGAACATGGAATAAAATCAAACGCCGGAAAGGCTATGTCAAACAAGAACAGTTAACCGATTGGATTAATGCTGTAATGAATTTCACCGCTTTGAGACAGGAACGAAATACAGTCAGGGATTTTCTTTTAACTTTAATACTCACCGGGTTTCGCCGTGATGAATGCCAAACATTAAAATGGGATGCTGTTGATTTAAAGTATGGCTGGATAACTTCTAATGATCCTAAGAATGGTGAAGTTCATACTTTACCTATGGGTGAGCGTCTTTGGGAGATCATGAAGAAAAGAGATGAGCAAAAGTTCAATGAATATGTTTTTGCTTCCCCTAAGGCTAAGAAAAAAGGCTATACAACAAATTTATTTGAAGCTAAACAAAAAATAATTGATGCAACTGGTATTGAGTTCACTTTCCACGACCTTAGACGTACCTTTGGCACCATAGCAGAGAATCTTGATTACGGTCAGTACACGATTAAGAGATTATTGAATCATACGGTTTCGGGTGATGTAACTGAGGGTTATATCCAGATTAGCGATAAAAAGTTAAGGTTGGCCATGCATGAAGTTGAGGATATTGTTTTTGAAGGATATAAAAAAGGAGGCTAAGCCTCCTTTTTAAATCAGATTGTATTTGTAAGTTTTTGGCCTTCAAAATACTTAACGGCATCACCTTTTGTGTACGAGATTTTTCTAGCGCCTTTAATGAATGGTATGCCTCCACCTTCACAGCGTTTAAGCTGTAACCAGGGAAGGGATACATTAAATACAATTGCTACCGTGGTAGGTGGGAATGTTGCATCTGAAGGGGATTCCCAAAAAATCTTTGCTGCCAAGAGCTTTTCTTCTTCTGTCATTTTAGAAAGTTTTGATTGTCTACTCATACCTTTACCTATTTATTAAATTCATTTCATCAAGTGATAAGAGAAATAGCTCCAAATTAAGTCATTACGTTTGAACCTGAATTTTCAAGCTCAAATCGACGTTTACGAACCAGTCCCATTAATTTCGGTTGAATGTCTGGATGACGGGTTGCAACATTAATTTCCAAAATATCCAAGGCTATTAAATCAGATGCATTTTGGATCTGAGCTGCTAAGGAAGGTGGCTGTTCAGGAGGTGGGGCGATCGCACCCAACTCACTCAATCTTTTATTAATTGCATCCATCAATGGCTTACGCTGTTCCTCAGTCCATGATTTTGTATAAACAATAAGAGCGTTTGCCTCTGTGGATGTTTTAGCCTCTTGGGCACGATTGACTAAGTCATTGAGTAAAATTTCATATTGAGCGGATTCTTTTAATGTTAAAGCTGGTTCTTTTAAGCTAAGGGTAAACTCTGTAAGTTTGCATTGTTTAGCATTATTGATCTCATACAATTGAACTTCGCTAAAGCCTTGAGCATCAACATCTCTCAAAATGATTTCAATTTCTTTCTCAGATTCACAAGAGTTTATTCCGTCTAAATAAATTTGATGGTCTAGATTGGTTAGTTTTGGCGCATATTGCTCAGGATCCATTGAAGTCTCTTGTTCTTCAACAAGCAGTTTAAAATCTTCATAAATCTTTTGTGCTTGAACTTTATGATCGTCATCTAGTAAATTGAAATTATGATCAATACTCGCTTTTAAATTTACTAAATTCTTTTGAGTAGGTTCATCTTTAGCTCGGTTGAGCCATAAATCAATGAAGGCTTGACTCTTTACTTGAGACTTAGTGTAACTCTCACTGGATTGGCCATCTTTTTTTTCGGTCTCTTTTACTTTACGTGGAGTCCGAGTTTTTTTAGGCTTTTCACTGAAACCGTCTTTAATTTCAATCTCAGTAATCATATTGCCAAACGTTTTACCAAATGCCTGAAGCTGTAGCTGTGCATTTTCAGCATCTAATTGAGCAAATCCATTTGCCACACTCAAACATATATCACCATGTTCTGAATCGTATTTAGTACGCAAGATACATGTTGGCATCACAATAAAGATTTCTTGGCCATTCTCCAGATCGTGCGGCTCAACTGGCTTAGTAAATTGAATATCAGACAATGTTAAAGATTCACGTTTGATACAGAACTTACCCAATACACCCTAAACGACTTTTCGGAGTATCGAATGGACATCAATCTAGCACAAGAAAAAGAGCCAGGCAAATACATGAATGGCGATGTGGTTGTGTATATGAATCACATCAAAATAAAAGACTTACAAACGGTAGAAGCGTATCAACCGAACAATCATTACTGGTTAGAAAGCGGTAAGTTGGTAAAGGAAGCTGATATACGTACAGCCACTTTGCCAGAGCTATTTCATAAACGCCGTTTAGATGAAATCGAGCAATCGATTGCGGAGGTTCCATGAATAGACATTTTCAAATTAAACCTGAGCATAAGCAGTCTCAGGAAATCCAATCATTTTATGAACCAACTTTGCTTTTGCTGAACCATATTCATGACATCAAAAAAGGCAATCTAAGAATGCGTGGTTACAACGAAGAGAATGCAGCTGTAACCAAAGAAGAATTGGCCCAAAAGATGGCTTATCGATTCAAGATCACAATTTGGTTATCACATCAGGTTATTACGAGCTTGATCAAGGCTGAACAGGTCTTTTCATTTGGTGGGTACGTAAAGCCTAAGGTCGGTGAATTATGAGCCTTGATGCAACTGTATGGGCTTGGAAAACAACTGTAGATGGTGCTAGTCAAAAGCTAGTACTTCTATCACTTGCTGATCGAGCTGGAGATGACCATAAGTGCTTTCCAAGTTTAAAACGATTAGAGAAAGACACCACGCTAAATCGCAAAACGATTATCAAAGTTTTAGACGAACTTGAGTTTAAAAAGTTGATTAAATTTACAGGTGAAATTAAAGGGAATGGCGTAAAAGTCTATCAATTAATTGGTGTATTTGGACGTGAAGATAGTTCAGATACCAATACCAAAAAGGGGACTAGTACCAAAAATGACACTGGTGTTGATTTAGGCACTGGTTCCAAAAACGGTACTAGTACCAATAATGGAACTGGAACCAGTACCGATATTGGTACCGAGACCAGTACCAATTTTGGGACACAGAACCTCCCAAGGAATCTCTCATTAGAATCTAAAAATAAAAAAGACTGGCTTTGTTTGAAAAAACTTCGTTCTGAATTAGATCAAGCAGATCCCACGGTAGTACCAAAATCGATTATCGAAGCAAGTTGGTTTGAGCGTGAGAAAAAAGCATTCGAGCTTTTCAATGCTGGAAATAATCTTTGTGATGATCTCTTGATTTACCACTTTGCTGACACTCTTTTGAAAAACCGTCACAAATACGACAAAGCGCAAAATGGCAAATCCAGTGGGGAATCTGAATGTATATTTTTCTCATCACCTCAACAGATTTACGTGTTTGCCAACAAACTCGCTCAACTTCCTGATGTCATCGATGAATTCAGTATGCCTGGTGAATCCTTTGAAAAACTAGCAAGCCGCATTGCCGCAAAACTCTCAGATCCAACTGAACTCCAAAACTGGAAATCACATCTGCAGGCAGTTGGATTTAAACCTAAGGGTAGAGGTGCTGCGTAAGTGGAAAGTATCTCAATCGCTGAATACCAAAAACTTTGCGGTGGTAGATCCAAAAAGAAAACTAACTTGAAACGCAGTACTCGAGTTAAAACTCAGCGTGGTGAAAGTATCGGTGAATCAACGTTGGCCAATCAATTACGAGTTTTAAAAATTAGCTTTGAACAGGAATATAAATTCCATCCTAAACGTAAGTGGCGTGCAGATTTTCACATTGTTGGAAAAAATATTTTGGTTGAGGTTGAGGGCGGTGTTTGGAGCGGTGGGCGTCACACACGCGGAAAGGGGTACATTGGTGATATGGAGAAATACAACGCTGCAGTGGTAATGGGATACCAGGTATTACGGTTTAGTACAGAGCAAGTGAAGTCAGGTTTAGCAGTTCAACAAATTGAGATGATAGTGGGGTGATTAGATGAATACGGCAGTTACAATTATTCAAGCGACAGATTGGACACGTTTTAGCACAGAAGATTGGTTTCGTCAGTTTGGTGCATGGATGAATGGGGATACTGAAACTAAGCGATTAGTATATAAAACTATTCCGACTAAGAAATTAACTCAGAAGCAACGTGAAGATTTAATAGCTCAATATCTACGTGATGAAAATTTCAAAGAGCCTCAACTACGCCGTGGAGTTGTCTGTAATATTTCAGATAATGAAGCACGTGCATTCCAGCGAATTATTCTTAATATACGTCAGATTGAAAGTGAATCACTTCAGGATTGGGTTGATGCTGTTTGGCAAATTTTTGTAGAAAATAGAAAGCTCCGTGAAGTAGCTGAAATGTACGAAACTTCTACCATTCAAATAAGACAAGACATGAAATGTGCATTAGCATTTATTTCAGGTAGATACCCAAATTTAAAGTCAGATCTGCTTCAAAAGTAGATAAATTTTAAGAATCTGTTATAAACACTTTATTAATTGAAGGCCAAGGATATTTGATTGATGAAATCAACACCTGATCAAGCTATTTATGACTTTAGTTCAGCTGTCTATAAACTAGTAATATTAGGATATGGGAAAGCAAATGATAAGATCGTAAAAGAATTTTTCTTAATGCGATGTTTGATTATGATTAATGAATTGAAGTCTTTAGATGCTTCAATTTCGATGCAAGGGCAAACTATTCAGTATGTTGTTGATAAGAGAAAATATACATTTTGGCTAATCGAAGCACCAGAACCTCATGAAAAGATAGAATTTTTAGATTATTTAACCCAAGAATTAACGAGTATTTTTTATAATTTAGATATAACCCATTGTGTGCATTAGAAATTTTCCTCTTGATTGTGTACACAAGATATGGCATATTTTAACTATAGTGGACGAACTAATTGTAATCCACACAGATTATTAGTTTTCGAACGCCCATTGAGACCACCTCTTAATGGGTATTTTTTTGTATTGAGAAAATAATTAGAAAAAGTTATCCTTGTCTTGCGTCAAATATACTGATGTAAATTTGTTGACAGCTCGGAAAGACGGGCACTGAATAAAAGGTTTTTGCATACCCACTGACTCCATCAAGTGGGTATTTTTTTGCATAATATCTAAAATGTATGCCAATACGAACCAAGTTTCATATCCCATTCTTTGGGTTCAATTACCATTCTCCCGGCATTTGGAGTTAATGTTATTTCACTGAAATAGATATTATCTTTGGTTATTAAAAAATCAACTCTGCTATAACCATTTTTAAGGCAAAGAGCTTGTGATAGTTCAATTACCATACACAGCCTAGCTGGTTTCTTTAGACATACAGGACTGTTAGTTTTTAAATCAACGGTAAATGGTTGTAGAACCCAAGATGTATCATAGATATTAGAGTATTCGTTTTTATGTTGATCTTGCACATCTACTTCAATAAATTTGGGTTCACCTTTAAAGCAATGAACTCTACATGTTGTAATAGTTAATTTAGTCTCTTGGTCAATTAATAAATCAACATATTGCTCAGCTAAAATTGATGGCTGGATATTTTTATAGTGCCATTCTCTTTTCCTGAAATACATATTTTGTTTTAAATGACGCGTAAGTTTGCTTTGAGCATGTCTTAGATCAAATTGACTCTTATCAGTACAAACAATTGCACTGCCACTATCATGATTGCATTTCAAAACAAATCTGTTAGGCATCTTATCAAAGTCAATTTCATTGAAGGATTTATATGTACCAATTAATGGGACCAGATGCGAAGAGCAAATTTTATTACTGATCACTTCTCTTACAGCTAATTTATCAGCTAATAGGGTGTGTAAAGGATCCCTTTCATAAATCATTCTTGCTGTAACTTTTTCATTAAAGCTTTTAGGTTGTTCGAAATTAGGGGTGTAACCTAGTTTTTTCATAAATCGTTTAGATAAATAATTCTTGTCTGAAACAAGATATGTTCTTAATACCTTCGCAAGGTAAGTGAGATTGTGAATCATTAGGCTAAGACCGTAAAAAATAAAGTATAAGTTGTAAAAAAATACTTAGAAAATTTTAAAAAAGTGAGAATATAGAACAGAAATATTAAGTTCAATACCTTAAATAGTATTAATTAGGTGAAATATTACTTCTCGTGTATAATGTGTAAACAATTATTAAATAAGGTAGTAAGTTATGTACTACTCTTTAAATGCAATGTTCTTTTTCGCTATATTTCTTATTCTTACATTATTGATGTATCTATTTGGTGGTCTAAATTCAGGTTTAGTATTTTATAGATAGCATTAGTGCCTAAATTAAAGCTCACTTTTCAGTGGGCTTTTTGCTTTCAATATTTGCTATATAATAATTATTGTTAACCTTACTAGAAATTTTTTGACACATGAATGTTTATATTGGCGGTCCTTTAAATGGTTTTAAGCAATCAAAACTATTTCATAAAATACATAAAAAAGATTACTTCGATTATTTGGATGTGCGTTCAGGTATGGTTACTACTTACTATAAAATTAAAATGAACTTTAATGGTGAAGTTAAAAGATTTTGGGTTACAGAAGAATTTTTGCAAACTGATATAAGTAAACTAATAGAGGCATATATGGACACTAAAGTTAAATAGATAACTTTTTGTTATAGTTTTTTGTTTTTCGTAGAAAAGTCATGCCTAATTTTCTCAAATTTACTGATTTAGTTTAAAACTGTAAGATAGAGTGGACATGCATGATGGTAGAATGAGGTGTCATTTAAGTACTTTATTCCATGTCTGAAATCTATAAATACCGTTACACACAAATTAATACGTTTGGGTCATTACCAACATATAAAGTTTTTACCAGTATGAAAAGTAATAAGGCAAAATGGGTTTTCGCTGATAATACATTTATTTATGGAAATGTATCAGAGTGGGCTTTGATGCATTCAGGTCTAAACGCAGGTAAATCAACGTGGTCTGAAGAGCCTAAATTATTTTTAGAAATTGAAAAAAGAAGATTGATTTTGTATAAAGCCACTCACCCAGATTTTAAAACTGAATCCTTTATTGGTTAGGGTTTGGTGACTATTTCAAGGTTAATGAATGTGGGAGGGTGATACAGGCTTAGTTCACTATGCACATTTTTTCTTATTAATAACAATATTTTACATTTTTTTGTTCCCCCATTTTAATTTTTAGATGTTGTATAATTAGATCTCATTTTTATAGAAGATTTTTTAGATGACATATTTTATTGGTGGTAATTCAGATTCTGAACATGTCTCGCAAAATGATTTGGATCAAGGCTCTACCCGAATACTCAAGCAATTCGGATCTTCAAATGGCATGAGTAGACCATCTGAAATATATGAAAGAACAAAAGTTAGTATCAATGGTGATATTAAAACGTTCTATATTATAAGTGGAAAGCATCCCAAGATTTTTAAAGAAACAATTGTGCGTCTATGGGATGAAGTAGAAACAGACGTTTATGCATTATAAATTTAAATAAAAGTATCCTTTCCGAGGGGTTTTTTAATGCCATCTAAAAAATATTCACCAAAAAGGTTGAAATAAACCAATAACCTGTTAAGAATAGCTAAATGAAGATTTATGCAATAACTCTATCCCTGTTTAGTTTTTGCTTAATGATTCTAAGGAACCCCACTTTGTTGGGGTTTTTTAATGGAGGTATCTATGATTCTAAAACAAATCTTCTGCCTACACGTTTGGGAATATTCAGATTTCTTTACGGTGAGAGAGTGTCGGAAGTGTGGGAAGGTTAAACTGATCTGAGATTAAGATGTGCATATAATACAATTGGTTACGGTGGTTTGCGAAATTTTATAGAGCGAAAATTGTGCTAGAATGGTGGTTTTATTTTTAGATTCATAAGGAATCACCATGCAACCGACTACAAGCTCAACTGATTTTCAAGATATTTTTGATATATTATTTAAAACCAATCAATTTGAATCTAGTGATGTTTCAAAGGCAGTTATAAATGTATTGGAACTTGAAGGCAATTGTCTTAAAGAAATTGAAAAATACTGTTTAAAGCAGGGATATTATTTCAAAATAGATGAAATTGAAGAAAATTTATTAGAAATTGGTGTGAGTCAAAAGCCACTCTAATTGAGACATAACCAAAACCCCTCCCAAGGGGTTTTTTAATGCCTAGAGGAAAGTGAAATGCGTTCAAAAATTGCTTCATTAATTGGTGTATTGGCTAGGGGATTTGGTATGAGCTTTTCCAACCCTGGGACATCCAAGCAACATACTTCACCAATCTTACGAATGTCACACCAAGAAACCAAATCAAAGTCTAACAAAGTTTCTCAGGCTAAAAGACGTAAAAATAAACGTCAAGGTCGGTTGTTATGAATTAAGTCGAAGCACAAAAAAATCTCAAAATACTCGAACAAGATAAAGCACACTTACTCATACTTAAACATCTTAATTGGACTTGGGCTTTCAAGAATCATTGTGAAATGATGGTTAAGCAAATTAGAAAAGTGTAAAGTATATTGAAATAATTTAAAGTAGATAGTTAACAAGATAAAATAAACTACTTAAGAATTAACATAATGTATAATTTTTAACATTATTAATATTGCTGGAAGAGAAATGGCAGAATTTATTACAGTAGATAGGGGTAAAGTTTTATTTGAAGGGAAAAAAATAGAACTAATAACAGATCTCACCAAAACACATACAATTTCAATAGAAGGGATGATTTCTAATGATGATCTTGAGAAATCATTTTATAGAAATTATCCTAATGGTATATCTTTACATGGGCAACGTTATTTGTTTGGTTATCCGCCCTTTGTTGAATTAAGTAGAAGCAGAGAACTAGTGCAAATTTCTCCAATGATAGAAGCTATTTTTGAACAAGTTAGAAGAGCAGATTTCGCTAATCTACCATCTAGATTTGTTTCAATGTTTGCGTGGCATAATTTGGCTGATGCGCAGATGTTTAAGGAAAAGTATCAATGTCATGATGCTAATTTATTCAAAGTTGAAAGTGATGAATATTTCTTGGGAGATATGTCATTCTTAACTATTGGTGGGCAAGTAATGAATACGTTTGAGTTGGCATATAAATACTGGAATGGGGATAGAACTGATTCCCCAATCATAGAGGCTTTATTACCACTTCCAACAATTATTGGAAAATCTATTTCTTAACTTTACCTCCTCCGGGAGGTTTTTTATGGGTGCTATTTATGGAAGTTAACCAATACACCAGTTTTACCCAAAAGAAGCCAATTACAAAAAAACCAAGAACAAAACCACTGCCTAAGGCGAAACAGAATTATTTAGAAGCTGATGAAACTTTACATCAAGAACTTAGTGATTTATTAATTGGGTATGAACGTAAATTTCAACCAATCCACACTAAAAATTGGCGATTCGATTTTCATATCGTGAGGTTAAGACTTTTTATTGAAATTGAGGGAGGCTCATGGTCTGGTGGGCGTAGTGGAAAGTTAGCCAATAAAGCTTGGAGTGTTGACCGCTATGATAAAACTGAAGAGCTAGGTTATAAAATTAAACGGTTTCACCCAGATCAGATCCTTTCTGGTTATGTAATCAATTGGATTAAAGGGCAGTTAGAGAGATTAGAAAATGGAACAGATCAGACCATTTCCACCGACTGATTTTATTGATAAAGCTGAAGAAGAGGAATCGATACGCCTGGAACCCGCCGTGGATCTAAAAGAATGGGTGATAACAAATTTCTTAACGATTGGTGGTGCATTATATAACCCTGACCATGATCACATAGCAGAGCTATTACACGACGATGAAACCTTTTTAGCATTCGCTTGGGCGTCATCTGCCGCCGTTGCTAAAAAGAGAATGGTATTAGGTCAATGTGAAAAGGTCATGTTTAATCAAGGTGGTTGGCGTAAAGCTCGGCAAGAGCAGCAAATGCGCGACTGGTTTGGATTTGTTCCGGTTTATCTCATTACTGTCGATGCAAGCTTTTGCGAACGTGCAAACGATCGTGAATTTTGCGCTTTGATTGAGCATGAGCTATATCACATCGGTGTTGAGGGTGACGAGGATGGGGAAATCCTCTATAGCGATCATACAGGCTTACCTAAGCATTATTTAGCTGGCCATGATGTAGAGGAATTTATCGGGGTGGTCAAACGGTGGGGAGCAAGCGATAACGTCAAGCGATTGGTTGAGGTCGCTAAGAACCCGCCGTTTGTATCAGACTTGGAAATAACGAAATGCTGCGGAACATGTCTAATTAATTGAGCCTTTAGGCTCTTTTTTTATCTATTTAGGTTGACGTAGGTTGACAGGATTAAGGTTATGGCGGCTCTAAAAAAAGAGATAAAACTCTTTATAGTTCGCTCACTTGCCGTATTTAACACACCAACTGAAACAGTAGAGCTCGTCAACCAAGAATAAAGTTTTTAAAACTTTACTTGAATCTGGTGATGTTTCAATTACAGAAGATTCCAAGACTAAACCAACAGGTAGCAAAGCAAAAGATGATGGCAAGGGGGATGATGCAGCATTATCCGCATTCAAATACGGATACGGAACGTGATAGCTATTCGCATGCAAATCTCGCTGTTCACGACCTTGGTGCTAGTATTATCAATAAATGTGTTCCCGCAGGTGGGATCGGGCTTGGTGTTGTGCTGTCATTTTCTCGATTAACTGATTCAATTAATTATCAAAATTCATTGTTGAATTTAATTGGAACCGAACGAGAACCCGATCTTGTTGTGTTTGATTATGGTGTAAATGACTATGATCAACATCCAGCAGATATCGATGCTTTTGATCCGGAAGATCCATTAAATTCTGCTATGAGTATAGATTCACGCGATGCAAATACATTCATCGGTGCTCATAATAAAATTATTGATGAGATGTTGACTTTGAAGCCTGATCTGAAGTTTTGCTTTATTACACATTTCAGTAATGATAATGCAAATCCCAATATTGCAAAAAAACAAGATTTCTTCAAACAAATGAATGTTGTTATTAAGTCACTAGCTGATTATTGGGCAGCTCCGATTTTAAATCTTCATGAAAAGACTGGTTATAGAAATCGAAACAACTTTAATTCAATTGATCCAGCTATGCCAGACCACATTCATCCAGCGAGCGGAGATGGAAAGTCAGTTGAAAGCTTAAGGAACATCGTACGAAGTTTTTTAATCTCAATCGCTTAACGTTATTTGAGTAAAATATGAAAAACCACGAAGCTGTTGATGAAGCAATGACTTGGCTTGGTACACCATACCATCACCAAGGAAGAATCAAGGGTGTGGGTGTTGATTGTGGAACTTTGATTTGTGAAGTTTATGAAAAAGTAGGCTTAATGGATTACCTAGATCCACGCCCATATCCACCAGACTGGCATATGCACCAGATGGGCGAGCGTTATTTAGAGCATATCAAAAGTGTGTGCTTTGAAGTTGATGAACCTCAACCAGGTGACATTGTTCTTTATAAGATTGGCAAATGCGTTAGTCATGGCGCAATCGTGATTGAGTGGCCAACTATAATCCATTCCTATATCAATCTTGGGGTCATTATTCAGGATGGCACAAAAGGAAGTTTAGCCCGGCGAATAGCTGGGTTTTTTCGTATGAAGAGGCTAAAAATAGAATGAGTGGATTATTTGGTGGAAACACAATAAGTACTTCTGATACTCGTATTAATTCTATGCGAGTCCAGCAATCAGCTTACGGGCTTTGTCAGCCTTTAGTTTACGGTAAAAACAGACTTGCTGCCAATATGTTTTGGTATGGTGATTTTCATTCAATTGCCAAAACCACAACAACCAAGTCCGGTGGTAAAGGAGGGGGATCTAAAACTAAGAACACAACCTACACCTATTACACTTCATTGATGCTGGGGCTTTGTGAAAACAAAATCAAAGATATTGGGATCATTTGGCGAGACAAAGAACAAATCGTCACTAAAACTGAAAAGGGCGTTCAGTTAAAACCAATAGATCAAATCGGATTTGAACTATACAACGGGAATGCCAATCCTGTTTGGGGTTACTTACAGTCAAAACATCCAAATGAAGCAATTAATTATCCTTATCTTGGTTATGTAGCATGTGCCAATTATGAGTTAGGTGGTAGTGCAAGTCTTGCCAATCACAATTTCGAAGTGATTAGCGACATTACATTTTCAGATACGATTCATGATGCTAATCCGGCAGATGTAATTGAGGATTTGATTACCAATCCGCGCTATGGTGCTTCACCTTATTTAAGCATGGATGATCTATCTGAGTTTAGGACGTATTGTGCTGCAGCTAATTTATTAATCAGTCCAGCTTTGACAGAACAACGTGAAGCACATGAAATCATCAATGAAATTGTTGAAGCGGTTAATTGTGCGGTCGTACCAAGTCCTGACGGATTGAAAATCAAAACTTTTGGTGATTCATCAATCACTGGTAATGGTCATACCTTTACGCCTAATTTAGAACCGGTATATCACTTAACTGATGATGATTTTATCAGTGAAGATGAACCACCAATTAGAGTTCGACGAAGCCGTGATACTGATGCTTTTAATCATACTCAGATTGAATATGTAAACCGGTTCAATCAATACAACACTGAAACTGTTGAAGCAAAAGACCAGGCAAATATTGAAATGTTTGGCTTGCGTACTGAAGATCCAGTAAAACTTGAGATGTTCTGCGAGCCCAAAATTGCCCGACATGCGGTGCAATTACGTTTGCAACGGCTCTTATATGTTCGGAATGAATATGAGTTTAATTTAGGATGGAAGTACTGCCGTTTAGAACCGATGGATATTGTAACCATTACAGATGAATCCTTAGGTTTAGTTCAATTTCCTGTACGAATTACACGTGTAGAAGAAGACGAAGACGGGGTGCTGACGATTACTGCTGATGAGTTAGCCGTGGGCTCCAGATCTGCTATTGAATATGATTTGCAATCATCTAATGGTTACCAAGGTGGTAATGAAGATCCAGGTAATGTTAATGCACCTGTTATTTTTGAACCGCCTTTAGATCTAACCAATGGAATAAATCAAATATGGATAGCAGCATCAGGTGGGATCAATTGGGGCGGTTGTAATGTATGGGTAAGTTTAGACAATACAACATATGAGCGAATAGGCACGATTTATGGTTCAGCTCGATATGGATCAATTACAAATAGCCTTAGCACAAGTGACACTTCAGTTCAGGTACAGCTTAATACATCAAGTCAGATATTTAGCGGTACTGTTGAGGAAGCACAGGTAGACGCAACACTGTGTAAGATTGGTGATGAGTTTGTCAATTATGTTGAAGCAACGTTGAATGGATCCGGGCTGTATACATTAAGTGGAATGCTTCGGGGACGTTATTATGATCCAAGTACACATAATGCCGGTGAACCATTTGTTCGCATAGATAGAGCAATTTTTGAGTATGATTTTAATCAGAATCTAATCGGTAAACAGGTTTATTTGAAATTTACTAGCTTTAATGGCCTAGAGCAGAAAGAGCAATCTTTAGATGAAGTAACTGCATATAGTCATACAATTAGTGGAGGTATTCCATCAGGCGTTAAAGGTTTATCTTTGCAGTCGGCATTTGTTGGAACAAGTTTTAAGGTTCAATGGCAAAATACTGCAGGCGCATCTGGTTATATTGTTCAAATCTTATCTGGTGGCATATTACTAAGAACTGTAGATACGACAAACACTGATTATAGCTACTCAATGGAGGAAGCTAAAATAGATGGTGTGCAGCGTTCATATACAATTCGTGTAGCAAGTAAAAATGGAGAAGTCATAAGCTCCTATGCTGAGTTAAATATTAGCAATCCTGTACCACCTCAATTATTAAATGTTTATACATCGGCAACAAAAGACTCAATTACAGTCACTTGGATTCCAAGTGAAGTTCCTGATTTGAAAGACTATCAAGTTTGGGTAAGCACAAATGCTAACTTTGATCCAGGAACAGTAGCAGCCAATTGGACTGGTACTGAAAACGCTTGTACGATTAATCAACTTCAATCAACTACAACATATTATGTTCGAGTTACAGCAAGAGATGTTTGGAAAGCAACCGCTTGGAATTATTCAGCACGTATAACCCAAGCAACAACTGAAACTTAATTTAACTAAATACGAGCACTCAACAGGGTGCTTTTTTATTGCCAAAAATAGGGGGTTTTGTGGATAAAGAAACATTAAAGGAGATCGTTACAGGTCTTATAACTTACGGTTGGATGATTGCATTAGCAATGTTAGGAGGCTTAGTCGCTTTCATTCGCAGATTAAATCAGTCAAAAGAACCTAAACCGTTGAAGGAGATATTTATGCGACTTTTCGGTGAGTTAATTATCTCTGCATTCGCAGGGATTATCACAGTTCTATTGTGTATTTATTGGGATATGCCGTTGGTGCTTATTGGAGTACTTGCAGGTATGGCAGGGCATTTAGGTGGTAAAGCGATCGATACTTTTGTGTTGATTTGGAAAACAGTAGTTTCGGGAGGTAAGTTGCCGTGAAAATTAGCAATACAGGAATTAATTTGATCAGAGGTTTTGAAGATCTTCGACTCAAAACGTATGACGATGGTGTGGGTGTATGGACTATAGGTTACGGCACAACAGCAATTAATGGTGTCGCAGTTAAGAAAGGCGAAACTTGCACTGCAGAACAAGCTAAGTCTTACATGGCACAAGATTTAAAGAAATTTGAATCTGCGGTTAATACGGCTGTAAAGGTTGCATTGAATCAAAACCAGTTTGATGCGTTGGTATCTTTGACTTACAACATTGGCATTGGTGCATTTAAAAGCTCAACACTACTCAAAAAGTTAAATGCAAAAGATTATAAAGGCGCAGCAGAGCAATTCCCGCGGTGGAACCGTGGAGGTGGTCGAGTTTTGAATGGACTTATAAAGCGCAGAAAAATTGAAATGGAGTTATTTTTAAAAAAGTAATTAATTTTTAAAAGAGCTCATTAACAAAATTTTTAATGAGTTCTTTAATTATTTGGTACTTTTATGATTTAAAATTCACAATATCAATAATATAAGGCATAAATCATTTAAATTAAATAATTTCCCTAGTTTATTTGAAAGTAATATAATAAATTTTTAACATAACGAATATAATTATGGAATTTTTATCTTCTATATGGAACTGGTTAGATGAAGAATTTAGAGCAGTTTTAGCTTTATCAGCCTCAATATTTACAATTTATTTTGCTTATATGAAATTTGGGAATAAAGTTGGTGTGAGCTACTCTATAACAACTGAAAAATCATCTCATTCTAGGATAAATAATCTAATTTTTAGAAATATGAGAGATAAGCCAGTAACTATTTATAAAGTGGTAGCGATTTTCGATAAGACTTATTATTTTGAAATAATAAAATGTTCACCTCCATTAATTTTAAAGCCTTATGAAACGATAGCACTAGATACAGAGCAATTTAGCCATCTTAATGTTAATAATGATAGATATTTTCCTGATTTTGAAAAACCTGAGATATACATTGAAACTGGAAGTAAAGTAGTTAAGTGTAAGACAAATTTCCATAAAACGCAGGTTTTTGATTACATGCAAGTTTCGAAAATTACTAATAAATTTAATGGAATAGTTTATGATGAGAATGTTTCGTTTGCATTGGTATATAGAGTAAATGGTGAAAATAAAACAGCATTTATTTTTGATAGTGGTTTTATTGGTTGTGAGTGGGATTTTCATATCAATGCAATATGGAAATCAAATGAAAATATAAAAGCTATAGAAATATGTGATTTTTTAAATAATATATTATCAGAAGAAATTGAAGTTTATGCCTTGTATAAACTCAATAAAGGTAGTCTAAAATTTGAGCAAATAAATTTTTATAAAAATAAAGGGAGTTAATATTGAATTTATGTTTATTAATTATTAGGTTTCTTTGAGTGTTTTCTTAAGCTTGCAGCATATTTATACTCTATGTTCACATTTTATGATATAAAATTGAGTCAGGAACATTAATCAGCATAAAATTTCAGGATAGACAAGCGAATTCAATCAAATAGCAGCTTATCATGTTGAAAAAGAGTGATTCTGAAGGATTGGCATACTGAGTTAGATTATTGTGAAATAAATTTTATTACAACATGTTTAAATTTAGGGGTTACAAATTTCAAAAATAGTTTTTAAAAGCTGTTTTGCTAAGATATGTATAATTTTAATTATTAAAAAACAATTAATTATGGTTAAAATAGTATCAATTATGTCATCATTAATCACAGCGGTCAGCATAATAGATACAATTAAAATAAAAATTAAGAAAAAGAATTTACTACTGAAATATTTTTTGTTCATGCATTTACTCTGTATATAAGCGTTATATTATAACAGTAAATTCCGAAAATTTATATATTTTATAAGTAATAATAGAGTTTAAAATTTACTTTTTATTTAATTTGTCTTTATTTTCAATTTCTTAAATTAAAAACCAAACTTTTTTATAAAAAAAATAAATATATATATAAGAAAACTTGATTATTTTTATTTTCAGTATATAATGAGCCTAACTAGAAAAAGTTATGTTTGGTAAATCTTCTCTAAGTACCGCAGTATTAGTCATAATCCTTCGTTTTTTTCAGATTTTAAGCTCCATTCTTTATTATTTCGATGTTACCGATAGTCAATGAACTGGCTAAAATTTTTAAAAAAAATAGGATTTATTATGTCTAATTCAAATATTGTGAAAGGTACTGTTAAGTGGTTTAACGAAGCTAAAGGTTTCGGTTTTATTCAACCAGAATCAGGTCCAGACGTTTTTGCTCATTTTAGCGAAATCGCTAGCTCTGGTTTCAAAACCCTTGCTGAAGGTCAACCTGTTGAATTCAGTATTGCACAAGGTCAAAAAGGCCCAAATGCTGTAAATATTGTTGCTGTATAAGTAACTATAAGCAGTACTAAATAAAAGCACTTATTAGTGCTTTTATTTTCTCTTAAAATTATTATTAGTAATTTTATGAATGTCGATAAGATTAAATTTAGGATGTAAATTGTTAAAAATAAATGATTTAATTGCAAAATCTAAAAATGGTACAGAAATTCTTGTGTCTCTAATTCCTCTAAATAAAATACAAAGTACACGTGAAGGTTTTAAAACAGTTGAAGTTGGTAAAAGAGTCCTGCTTTCTTCTGGAATTGAAGTAGATTTAAATTTAGATGGACGTACATTTTATGCGTCTATAAATCAACTATTTAAATTAAATGATAGAGTTATTTAAATAAAACTCAATTAGCTATTGGATACTTAGGTAGATCCATTATTTCTACCATAATTTTATTAGGATATCGCAATGATTAAACAAAATATCAGTGTTAAAGATCAGTTTGGAATTAAATATCTCATTCAAGCAACAGTAGATAATTATTTTGCTAATACTCAATGTTTTTCAAATTTAAAATACATAACAGTTGAAGGTGAAGATATACGACCTAGCTTTGAAATGTTTTTTCAAAGTACATTAAGTGGTAAAATTTTTAAGATTGATAAAATTTCTTAAAGATTATTAAACCTTTACAGATGAATTCTGTGAAGTCATTACAGATATTTTCTTTAAGAAATAATCTAACATTAAGTCTGGTAACAGGCTTTTTTTTTAATGGGTTGTTCATATGAGTGCAAAAAACTTCGAGTGAAGAGCTTTGGATGATGCGAAGAATAGGGTCATTAATTAAGATTTTATTGTTAGAAGAAATTTCGGAATAAAAAATATTAAAAATTCAATAACAATTTCGTCAAAGCAACAATTAAACTTAACTTATTGAAATTTATGAATTGTAAAAAAATATTTAATTAAAATACATTAAGCGCTTAGATGATGTATATTGCCTTTAATATCAAATAGGAAATCTTATTTTTGAATATATATCAGATAGTGCTCCAAGATGCAGAATCTAAATTGCATAAAATCGTTAAGAAAAAAGATACAATTTATAATTCTATTAATAAAGAGATGAATGAAGCGTGGGTTTGGATCAACTCAGAAACATCTGAATTTTTTATCATTGAGTTATGGGAAGAGCTTGATAATGTCACAATCAATCAAAAAATAAAATATAAAGAACATACATTTACGGTAGTGAGTATCAAAGCCAATGAAAAAAAATATTATTCTTAGAGAACTAATAAGACTAGTTAAAAAAATCAAGTGTACGTTAAATTCAATCTTTAACATAAGCAGCTTTAAAAATCCTTGGTTTTAAAGTGATTCTTCTAATGATTGTTACTTTAAAAAAAAGGGGCTGCATAATCTTCAAACCCTTGTAATTTCAGGTATGGTCAATTTAACCATAATTGATAACCTCAAATTTGAGGACATAATTCAACTATCGTGAAAATCATCATAGTTCAATTTTTATCTAATGATTTTCAGTCTGGTCTACTAATTCGAGTTCTCAAAAAATAGATTCATATTAGACCAGAAATAGAGTGCTAATTACTCTTAATCTGCTGATGGACATGCTGTTGATGCAGAAAGATTAAGGGAAGAATGGCCTGATAATTAAATGTACTCATGACGCTATTTGCAATTTATTACTTTGGCCAAACTTTATCCCAAGCATGACTAAACCTTTAAAAACCATAAACTATTGTTTTACATATATTAATTTTTTTCACATAGTGGCATAATATTACACAAAACATTAATCGATGAGTGCTTTATTCCTAGGAATAATTTTGGAATAATAAGCTAATAGAGTTTTAGACTAGAAATGTTTAAATACTGTATGGGAGTATATTTGAAAAACTTAATGGATGCTCAATGAACTTGCTGCGACTAATTGTTTCGATGTTATTAACCTCATTGTTCTTAGTATTGATATATGTAGATTTAAAGGGTGTGTAATCTTTCGTAAATAAACCCATTTAAAGCTCTGGGTAGGATTGATTTTTATTAATGTAATTGACTGTGGCTGGATGATAATTTGCACCATGTTTTTAATTATGTTTTAAACTATTAAATACATACTTTAATGTAATGACAATTTCGCTAAAACAATAATAAAACTTTCGTATAAAGTTGCAAACAGCCGGTTGTCCAGAGCTTCCAAAGAAACCATCATTGAGTACACCAATACCAACAGTGACATACTCGAAAACTGCATCACTGAATATCGAGCAGTGGCATCAGCAACTAATGGACACGCTGTTGATGCAGAAAGATTAAGGGAAGAATGGCCCTCTGAGTAAAGGTTAATTCGTATAAGACCCATTTTTTACTTAAAAATTAATTTAAATTTACTTAACTCTATTTCCATTTTCATCAATTATTACTTCACCGTCCTCTTTTTTAAAGGCCCCCATTTGTGGATTTGGCAAAATATCTAAAACTATTTTGATGGTCTACAAAGTCGCACACCAATCTCAGTAAAAACAAATGGGCGATTAATTAAAATAGGAAATTCAATCATAAATCCAATTAATTGATGATTACTCCAATGCTCTTTTTCTAATTCTAGTTTTTCATAAGGCTCAACGTTCTTGCGAATAGCTTCACGAACAGTCAATCCTGATTTTTCAATTAATTCTATTAACTCTTGTTGGTTCGGTGGGTTTTTAAGGTACTCAATAACTTCAGGTTCTTGTCCTGAATTTTGAATTAGTGCCAAAGTATTTCTTGACGTTCCGCATGCTGGATTATGGTAAATCTTAATTTTTTGTGACATGAGATTTCTCAATAAAAAAGAATATTGCATTTATATATGGATATGCGTATATTCGCAATAGTAAATATATAGAGTATTAAAAAATGGATCAAACAGATTTCTTTAAGTGTCTTTCTGACCCAACTCGTTTAGACATATTAAAACTTGTTATTGCAAAACAAAACGTATGCGTTTGTGAACTTACAGAACAACTTGAACTTAGCCAACCTAAGATTTCTCGACATTTAGCATTGCTTAGAAATCTTTCAATTTTGCTTGACCAAAGACAAGGCCAATGGGTGTATTACAGATTGAATCCTAATCTTCCTGAATGGGCTAATTCCGTTTTAAACATCATCTCAATTCAAAATGACGAAATGATTAACAACAATAAAGTTAATTCGTCTATTTCAATTCATTGCGAGTAATCCCTTATGAAATTTTTATTTTTATGTACTGGTAACAGTTGCAGAAGCATTCTTTCAGAAGTGTTATTTAATAGCCGTGCACCTTCAGGTTGGAAAGCTTATAGTGCTGGCAGTAAACCAACAGGTACGGTTCATCCATTAACAATTAAAACTCTTGAAAACTTAGGACTATCAACGGAAGGTTTATCAAGTAAAACAGTTGATGATTGTGAACAATATCAACCTGATGTTGTGATTACTGTTTGTGATCAAGCAGCACAAGAAGCATGTCCACTTTATCTAGGTGGAGCAATCAAAGCACATTGGGGGCTTGCCGATCCATCTCATTTAGATCTTCCAGAAGAAGAAAAGCTTAAAGCATTTTTAGTTACTGTGAATCACATCAATAAGCGTTTGGATGCTTTATTTACCTTAGATGTAAATAAACTTACACGTCCTGAACTTATTTCTGAAATCAATAAAATTTCAAATATTGAGTAAGATAATGACCACATCAAAACTGTCTTTTTTAGATCGCAATTTAACGCTATGGATATTCATTGCAATGGCGCTGGGGGTTGGGATTGGTGTGTTTTTCCCCCAAGCTTCAATTACTTTGGACAAGTTAAGCATTGATTCAGTAAATATTCCTATTGCGCTAGGTCTAATTCTGATGATGTATCCGCCGCTTGCCAAAGTAGACTATGCAACTTTGCCGCAAGTTTTCAAAGATAAACGAACTCTAACTCTTTCTTTGGTTCAAAACTGGCTCATTGCACCGTGCTTAATGTTTGTATTAGCTATTATTTTTCTGCATTCCTATCCTGAATATATGACTGGGCTAATTCTGATTGGTTTGGCACGATGTATAGCAATGGTACTGGTTTGGAATGGTTTAGCATGTGGTGACAATCAATATGTTGCAGCGTTAGTCGCATTTAATAGTATTTTTCAAATACTATTTTTCAGCACCTATGCTTGGCTATTCCTAACATATTTACCACCGTTTTTTGGCGTGGAATCACAAGTCATTGATGTGAATTTCTGGACTATCACACATGCTGTACTCGTTTATTTAGGAATTCCTTTTTTACTTGGTTTTTTAACTCGATTGATTTTAGTCAAACAAAAAGGTTTGGAATGGTACCAAACTAAGTTTATACCGAAGATCAGCCCTTTAAGTCTAATTGCGCTCTTATTTACAATTGTGGCCATGTTTAGCCTTAAAGGTGGAGAAGTAGTAAGCCTACCATTAGATGTAATCCGCATTGCAATTCCTTTAACAATCTACTTTGTTGTAATGTTCTTCATTAGTTTCTTTATGAGCAAATGGATGGGGAATGATTATCCTAAAACCACAGCAATTTCATTTACTGCGGCAGGAAATAACTTTGAATTGGCACTGGCTGTTGCTATTGCGACTTTTGGTTTAGCTTCCCCCGTGGCGTTTACAACTGTCATTGGTCCACTTGTTGAAGTACCTGTATTGATTGGTTTAGTTAGTGTGTCCTTGTGGCTCAGGAAAAAGTTTTTTCAAGACGAGGTGTAATTTCTATGGCTCTCCCAAATCTAGATTTAAATCTTCTTGGACAACCAACTTTAGAAAAGGTTCAAGCAAAAGAAGTAAATCATGCTCCACGGATTCTACTGTTGTATGGTTCAAATCGTGAAAGGTCATTTAGTCGACTAGCAATTTTAGAAGCTGGTCGAGTGTTGGAGTACTTAGGTGCAGAAGTAAAAATCTTCCATCCAAAAGGATTACCTCTTCCTGAAGATGCAGATACGGAACATCCAAAAGTTAAAGAACTTCACGAATTGTTATCTTGGTCTGAAGGTATGGTTTGGTGCTCACCAGAACGCCATGGTTCTATGAGTTCAATTTTTAAAGCCCAGATTGACTGGATACCTTTAGCAGCTGGAGCAATTCGAGCTACTCAAGGAAAAACATTAGCATTGATGCAGGTAAGTGGAGGATCTCAGTCCTTTAACAGCTTGAATCAAATGCGTGTTTTAGGGCGTTGGATGCGTATGATCACTATTCCTAATCAATCTTCTATACCTAAGGCATTCCTAGAGTTTGATGAAAATGATCGAATGAAACAATCCTCTTATTACACTCGGATTGTAGATGTAATGGAAGAGCTTTATAAATTTACACTTTTAACTAGAGGGCAATCAGCCTATTTAACTGATCGATATTCAGAGCGAGTTGAAAGTGCAGAGGAATTATCAAAACGTGTAAACCAAAATGCGATTTAATTTTTAAAATTAGTGCATTTATTGAGTTTTGATATTAAAACTTGGAGTAAACGTTTTAGTGCTTTTTAGAGTCTTTTTAATTTTATAGTATGGAGTGTTGCATCTTAAAAATTATCATTTCTAACAGATACGTACATTGTACATATCAAGTCTGACATCTCCATACTACAAAATTGAAGCAAGAGAGTAATATCACCAAGGGGCTGACTAATTGACAGGCCCTTTTTAATTTTTGTGACTTATAAAAAAGTTGAAAAATAAGTACATAAAACCTGTTCAGTCTACAAATTATTAATTTTAAAAGTAGACCCATAGTAGACAAAAAATAGACTGCTAAATATTCCTAAATATTGCTTATTAAAGTTAAATTTACATAACCTATTGAATATATGAGTTTAATATTTTTTCTGTTAATTCTTATTATTGCTTGATATTGCTAGATTTTAAGTAAATATTAGAATTTGGAATTCGAATTTATTACTCATGTTGCTATGCATTCCTGTGTTGTTTATTGCATATCTATCAATTGCTTGCCAGTATTTACTTGCGCTGATTCAATTTCAAATCATTCAGTTGAAAAAACAAGAGCTTTATCTTGCTGATCTGATTGCTTGATTGAATTTTACAATATTTATAAGGAAACCTATCAACTACGCCAAAAGCATCTATGAGATGTTTTGAGAGAAACGGAAATCTACATGAACAGCGGACTGGTTGCTTGAACAGTACGTGTATATAAGCTTTAGAGGCTATATTGTAGAAAAGTAAATTGATTTGCCCCACTTATAAATTTGCACAAGAGTTTAACCCTGACTTTGGCGCGAATTTTAGCACAAGGTCTGCTTTCTCAAATGGCACAAGATTACAATCCGAATGAGGAGAGAACAGCTAAGAGCGATTAGATGGGGGATGAGGTAAATGAAGTGGTATCACTGAGTACTGTATTACTCTCACGACAATACTCAAAAGTTAAATTAGAAAATATCGCGCAATGGTAAAGCAGCTGATACAGAAAGATTGATTGAAGCATGGACTTCTGAGTGAGGGCTTATTTAAATTAAATTAACAAATTCTCATGAAGTTTAAGAAAAATAGCACTCCAAGAATAAGTAAAACCCCAACCGTAATCAGTGTATATTTTAGATATTTATTCATATATTCCCTTTTTATATAGTTTTGATAAAATTGTAATGTAGAAAAGTTTCATAAAATGTTAGTTTGTGTAACTAGTTTTAGCCAATTTTTATTTAATATTTCAAATTCTAAGAGCAAAAATATGAAATTTAAAATTCTATTACTTTTATTGTTAAGTTCTTCTGCTTTCGCAAATGAAGCTGATGAATGCAAAATTGTTGAAGAGACAGCCGACATGATCATTCAAATGCGCCAAGGAGGGATTGATTTAAAGAAAGTATTTGATGATACAAAGGATGGGTTAATGGAACATCAAGTTCAATTATTAGAGGACATGATTGCTGATGCGCTATCTAAGCCCGTGTATGTAACAATGCTAGGGCAGCAGAAGGTCATAAATGAGTTTGTCACTGGCTGGAAAAAATCGTGCTTAAAATCAAATAACGGTAAATAACTCATCCCAACTAAAATAATTTTGAGTAAATTTACCAAAGTTCATTTCATCATTTTCATGTTGTTTTTGAGCATGTTTATACTAATAGGTTGAAAACAATTATTAATATTTCTTATAACTTCACAAAGAGAAAATTTATATGTTTAGAAGAATAGTAATTTTCCTAGCTTCCTTATTATTTTTATTGAATTCAGCATTGGTTAATGCTGTAACAATTAATGGATGGAATCTATTAAATCCAACTGCTGTTGGAGGATCCATATTATATGATGCCACAAAAGGCCCAGTTAAGTCGTCAGTTTTAATTACTCCAAACGCATCGCAAGTTGCTAAAGTTTTACGTGGTGGCTAGCTGGATGATATGCGCTAACTTTTGCAGTAGAGCAATTATTAGGTGTTGTTGATTGGGTGTTGGATCCTGCGAATAATTCTGTTAAGTATTATCCAAAACCTGAAACATCTACATCTTCAAATTGCTCTAACATCAACTGTATAAAGATTAGAACAAGAAATTAGGTTACGTAATCCTAACTATGATAATTCTCGGATAGTTCTAACAGGGCAACTAACATTCACAATGCAAGAGGTGTATCGAGTACAGCGAATGCTTAATGACCTTACTAAACAAAATAACAACTCAATCGAAAGGTTGCAAGGAGGGTTGAGACAAGAGCGTTTTACAATGAATTGGCAATCTGCAAGTCTTAGTAGAACAGTTAGGCAATTTGCAGGTAGTAACGCTCGAGTTTATAATAGTACAAATAGAGAAAAAATATTTTGAAAATCCAACAACTGCTATGAGAGTTATTTATGATATCTTTCAGGGAATTATTTTAGAATAGAGAACACTAATATTAATTCTACAAGGCAGTTTGTGAGATTGAACAGAGAAAGTCTCAGCAATAAAACATTACAAAATGGTAAGCAGATAGGGTGTATAGGCCCTGAATATCAAATGGTATCACATTTTAATGCTTTACCTTAAGAGAATTAAATAATGCTTTATTTTATAGTACCGCATAATCAAGATGCTGTTGAAAAAGACAATTACGGTGTTTTTGATCAAGAAATAATGACTATTGTTCCTTTAGAGGAAAAAAATTAGCTATATTGTGGAGAATAGGTTACTTCAATGAATTAAATAAAAAATTTGATTTTTTAGTGAGTGAATCTGAAGAGGAGATTATCTCTGGACAAAAATGTTTAGAGGATATTTTTCAATTTACAATAGCATATATTGAAAAATATCCTGATGTTGAGTATTTGCATTTGATAAAATATTTATTAGAAGAAGCGATTATGTATAGAACTCAATTGAATCTATATCTTTAATTTAGTTAACCAAGAGAAAATAATTAGATTTTATGATGCTCAGAAAAATAATTCTATTACGGATTATTCAGTAAATACGACTGGGTTTATTTATTATCAGTTAAAGAGGGAGAATATATGATTGATTTTGAGTCAGCAAAACTTTTAGTAGATAATAAGTTGAGTGAAATATCACAAGATAATGGTACGGAATGTATGATTTATAGCATTAAAGGAGATATTTAGACAGGGTGGATATTTGCCTATAATACAGTTGAGTTTTTGAAAAATAAAAACTTAACGTATGCTCTTGCTGGAAATCTACCTTTCTTCGTTTCTAAAGATGGGTTGTTAAGCTATATTTCATCGAATGATGAAAGTAATTAAGTGAAGAATTATACTTATTAAGAATATCTCATATATGAAATTTTTGACTCAAATTAGTTTAACAATATGTTTGTTTGTATATTTACCAAATGTATTTGCAGAAGAATGCCCTAAAAACGATGAAAGTAGAACTGCTGAAATTATTGATGGCATAATAATTCTTGATCTAAAATTAACAAGAGAGTGTGCAAAAAAGGGAAATATACGTGCACAAAAAGATTTAGCCTTAGCATATGCAAGTGGTAGGTATGGAATCGCTCAAGACCGAGATGAAGCATTAAAATGGGAAAAAAAAGCTGCTTTGCAGGGCGATCCAGAAGCACAATTTGATGTAGGTCTATCATATGAAATAAAAGAGGACTACAAAAAAGCGATGGAGTGGTATTTAAAAGCTTCTGACCAAAATTACGGACAAGCACAGCTTTATATTGGAATGTTATATGCTTATGGTAACGGTGTATCACGTGATGTTGATACGGCTATCGCCTGGTACAGAAAAGCGGCTGAAAATGGAAATATATCAGCTCAGATGACTTTAGATACTATTGAAAGTAAATAATTTTTTATTTGATATTAGGTTAAGCTATATAAAGTTAAAATTTGGATTTTTAATTAGCCTTGCCCCAAACTCCTTAAATTGGAGTTAGGACAGGGTAAAGATATATGGTTTTGGATTATTGATACTGTTGCTAAATACAATGATTGTAGTACTTTGAATGATGTGAAGAATAAAGCCCTCACTTGATTGAGGACTTTGGTTTTAAATTTTTCAAGGTTATTTAATTAATTCAATATTAGTGAGAGGTTTTTCACTCCCATCTAATTGATATTCAAATATTTGGTAAATGCACCGTCTATTGTCTTTACGAATATAAGTACCATAATTTTTATTTGCCTCAAAATTGACTTTATAAATTCTTTTTCTGCAAGATGTTGTCACATTAACATTTCCTTGTAATTCTGAATATGAATAATGCAGACTTATTATAAAAGGACGTCCTGCTGGAACTTTATATTCAGCAAAAATTCGCTGGTTAGATGGAGTAAATGGCATACCAATAATTTTGGCCTCATAGTCAATAGACATAAGTCCCGAATTAAATCGCTTTGTAGCAACTGAACCACCATTTTTATCATTTCTTATATCAGCTAATTTTTTTGAGTTCGGATAAATATTTACTCTAGATGCATCACTATAAAATGCACGTAAATTAGCTGTTTCGCCTGTTGTTGGTTCTTGATATTTAGATTTAGTGTTAGCAATTACATTATGAACACTTTCCATAGCGATGCACCCACCCATAAATGGCATAATAGTCAAAGGAAGGTATTGAAAGAAACGCATTTACAACCTCTTTAAATTAAAATTTTTTATTAATACGCATTTTTAATAAAAATATAATTATAAATTAAAGAGTTATGTTTAACAATGAGTATCTTGATTAAATAAATGCACATTAGCGGCCACACAATTGAAATACTCTTTTTCAACTTGGGTGATTTCCAAAATAGTTGGATTCTGTACCACTACACTATCCAGTTGCTAATTCTAATAATTAAGGATAACTAAAAAAGTAGATCCATAGTTGACCAAAAATAAACTACTAAATATTGCTTAATAGTGATAATGATTTTAAATATATAGATATGAAGTCTTTATTTTCTATTATTACTATATTTTCATTAATTTTTCCTACAAGCTTATAGGTTTAGATGTAGCTGCATCATCAAAAAATATCTCAACTAATAAGTTTGATCCGCGAAAGATTCTAATTTTTTAATTAATTGCTTGATGCTTTTACCGAGTGTTACCCACTTTGAAATTTTTGATTATTTATATCAATGCTTAGTGGTCGCCTTGCCCTAAATGCTAGAATCAGGGCAAGGAAGAAATATTACATTCTAAAAAGTAGGTGGCATATACGTTAAAGTACGACCAAGAATCCACAATAAGAATAAAACCAAAGGTAAATGGAAGACAAGCTGAGTAACTGTAAATCCAATGACATCTTTGGCTTTTAACTTTAAAATTCCCAGCATAGGCAACATAAAGAAAGGATTAATTAAGTTGGGTAAGGCTTCTGCAGCATTATATATTTGCACAGACCAGCCCAAATGTACTTTCAGATCGTGTGCCGCCTGCATGACATAAGGTGCTTCAATAATCCATTTACCACCCCCAGATGGAATGAAAAAGCCTAAAATAGCCGAATATAACCCCATGACAATTGCGAAAGTTTCCTTGGATGCAATCGATACAAAAAATTCAGCAATATAATGAGATAGAGATAAGTCCTGCGCATTCATTGCACTTGTCATGATAAAAGCAATACTTCCATAGAGTGGAAATTGTATCAGTACGCCAGAAACCGCAGGGACAGCTTTAGAAACGGCATTTAAAAAATTTCGAGGCGTTCCGTGTAAAGCAATACCGAGCATTAAGAAGATAAAGTTGTAAGTGTTTAAACTGGAAATCGCAATAATCGGATTGCTTTTTGTAAATTCATTAAACATCCAGATCAGACCTAAAACAACAATTAAAATGCTAAGAATAGGGGAGTTTTCCAGCCAATCACCTGGGCGTTTTTGGCTTTGAACTTCGGTCTTTTCATCTTCAAAATGAATATCAAATTCATCAATGGTTTTTATACTATTCCCTTTAGGTGCAGACCAGAATGCAATGGCAATTGATACGATAATCAATACGGCAGTCATAATCATCGACTGTGGTAAAAAGATCGTTTCAGTAAAAGGAATGATACCGGTTAAGTTATAAAGTGGTTCTGGTAAGCTCGCTTTGTTTGCTTGTAACTGGGCAGCGGAAGAACTAATACCCAGTGCCCAAGTTGCTCCCATACCAATAATAGCGGCTGCGGCAGCTGCACGATAATCCATATTCAGCTCTTTACGCTTGGATAGTGCAATCACCAAAAGGGCAGTTAAAACTGTGCTCATGGCCCAGTTAATCAGTGAAATCAACAGACTGACGGTCGCTACAAAAACAATAGCATTCCTTCCAGATGTGGGAATCTGAGCCATTTTTTGGATCAGCATTTCGACGGGTTTAGATACTGAAACGACATAACCAACGACAATCAACATACACATTTGCATCGTAAATGGAATCAAACTCCAAAAACCATTACCAAATGAAATTGCGACATCCTGAACAGAGGCTCCTATTCCAATCGCAGCTATGGCGACAATGATGACGCCTAATAGGGCGAAAATATAGGAATCAGGAAACCATTTTTCTGACCAATCACTGACTTTTATTGCAAATTTTTGTAATATATTCTGAGTGTTATCCATATTTAAATATCCTATTTATTCGATTATGAAACCAGTACATCCATGTTGAAAATATTGATTTTCGGGCGATAACGATCAATATCAGTGAGTTTGAATAATTGTATAAAAGACTCTCGAATGAGCTTTAGGGATATGCACTGTTAAATTTTTTCTAAACTCACATTCCATGCAAGTTCACTCAATTTGATTCCTTTTTTGTGTTGCTCAGTCAAAATTAGCAACTGTCCTTTTATTAAATTATTAACATTGAATTGGCTTTTTTATAAATTTAAAGTTTTAAACGTACAATAAGAAAAACTCATTAATCAAAAGAGTACGCAATCTGTATTTGCTGCGTGAGATAAATGATGGCAATTGAATATCCGTTCGATATTTCATAACTTCAACTCTCTACAAACCCGTTCATTCCAAAATTATTTTTTTGTAATTGTTTAAATAACCAGCATGGTTATATGATGCTTTAGTATTTTTTAACTTTAAACTACTTACGAGCAGCCAATTGAGTGTAGGAATTTATATTCAGAGTTGAGTGAAAAGGATGTATCGAAGAGAATTTTATAAAATAATAAAATCAAATATTAACAATAACTTATTTTTTTTAAATAACAAATTTTTAATGAGATTGATGTAATTAAATCAGTCTATTAAAACCAACAAAAGTTTTTTATTAAGTTTTAATTAAATTAATGTGTAATAACTCTTTACTATGCTTGTTATTTTTTGTATGCTTTTTATTGCAAATGATAATTCTTATCATTCATATTTAGATGTTTTATTTGTTTTCAATTGTTTATGTCGTCCATCTACTGGAATTCTATTTATGAGTAAGTTTAACCTTCGTCCTATTTCAATCGCACTTTTAGGAATTACAACAACTTCAGCCTTTGCAAATAGCAAGGTAGAATCCGATGCTACACAACAACTTTCAACGATTGTTGTTTCTGCTGCGGGTTATGAGCAAAAACTAAAAGATGCACCGGCAAGTATTACTGTGATCACCGCACAAGATCTAAAAGGCAAACGTATAAACTCTATCGCAGATGCTTTAGTTGATGTAGAGGGGGTTGATGTCAGTCTTATGGAAGGAAAAACCGGGGGATTAAATATTCGGATTCGTGGTATGAGTGCGGAATATTCTCTGGTTTTGATTGATGGTCGCCGTCAGAACAGTACTGGAGATATTGCACCAAATGGTTTTGGTGAGTCAAATAACAGTTTTATTCCTCCAATCTCAGCAATTGAACGAATTGAGATTATTCGAGGACCAGCTTCTACATTGTATGGTTCTGATGCCATGGGTGGCGTGGTCAATATCATTACAAAAAAAGTTTCAAATGTATGGACAGGCTCTATCACATTAGAAGGGACTTTACTGCCAAACAGTTCTGATTTTGGTAATCATCGTGCAGCAGATGCTTTTCTTAGTGGACCCATTGTTCAGGATTTATTGGGAGTGCAGCTTCGTGCACGAAAGGCTCAACGGAGTCAGTCCAACGTGGGATATCTCGATGTAAATGATAATTCAGTAGAGCTAAACAGGGGTGATAATCCAACCAAATCAGATTTAGAAACTATAGGGGCACGTGTAACATTTACCCCAACTAAACAACACGATCTCTCGGTAGAATATGAAAAAACTGAACAATGGTACGATAATAGTAAGAGTCAACTTGGTACGCTTGGTGCAAATGGTGGTTATGATAAATCGAAAGAATTTAATAGAGATCGACTAACACTTGTACATACATGGCGCAATAAAATTGGGACCTTGGAATCAAGTATTAGTAATACTCAAACTGAAACCATTGGTCGCCTTATTCCAGCACGTGCTCAAGCAGGTTCAAGTGTAATTACACCACGTCTTTTAGAAAGTGAGGATACGATTTTTGATACTAAATTGGCCACTCAATATTTTAAAGGACACAATATTACCCTTGGTGGGCAATGGTGGGATGCAAGTATTAAAGACGGATTAAGGGTAAATAAGGAGGTGTCGTTTCAGCAATTGGGTCTTTTTGCTGAAGATACATGGGCACTTACCCCTGATCTAGCTTTAACGACGGGTTTACGTTTTGACAATCATGATACATTTGGTAGTTTTTGGACACCTAGAGCATATTTAGTTTGGAATGCAAATGACAATTGGACTTTTAAAGGTGGTTATAGTGAGGGTTATAAAGCGCCTCGCTTAGAGCGTCTGACCAATGGGATTTATAATGTTGGTGGACAAGGACGAACTCCTCTTTTTGGTAGCCCAAATTTAAAACCTGAAACAAGTAATAACTTTGAGCTGGGTACTTATTTTAATAATGGTTCCAATTTTGATGCCAACATCACAGCATTTTTCAGTCAGATTAAAGATAAAATAATTAATGGACCAGTGGAGAGAACCTGTGATGCCAAGGATCTTAAGGTAAAAGCTGACTGTGAAAAAGAAATGGCAAGACTTGGTACACCATGGCTAATGCAAGCTGGAGATACTGACAAACGTGCTTGGAATATTACTCGTCCGATCAATGCTCAAAAGGCAGAAAGCTATGGTATTGAAACAGGCTTAAATTGGGAGTTTGTACCGACTTGGAAATTTGGCCTAAATTATACATGGACGGAAGCAGAAATTAAGGACAAAGCAAGTGGAAATCCACCTCTAAACGATACACCTAAACATATGGTCAATGCATCATTAAAATGGCAAGCGGATGATAAAATTCAATTATGGGCGCGAGGCGAATACCGGAGTGAACGTGCGCGTTTTACACCAGACTACTATAATAGTCTACCTGTAGTGAACCAAGACGTTTATGATGCACTAGGTGATTTTAAAGCATATGGCTTGATGCATATGGGATCAAATTTTATTGTAAATGATCAGTGGGATATTGCTGTGGGTTTATATAATGTTTTTGATAAAAACTTTGTTGATTATCAAAAAGTAGGCGCAGACTATTATAATCGGTATAAAAATACCCAAGAAGGACGCCGAGTTCAATTGAGCACAACGTTTAAATTTTAATAAAACGCATCTTCGATTAGCATTAGAAAAGCCCTATTTGTATAGGGCTTTTCTATATAAAACTATAAAAGAAATAAGGGAATATTCAATACGCCCTTGTTTCGATTATTTTGGTTCAGGTGGTGTCATTCCAAACTGTAAATAGGCTTGGTTGGTTGCAATACGCCCACGAGCAGTACGCATAGCATAACCTTGCTGAATCAAATAGGGTTCAATCACATCTTCTAAGGTGCCTGAATCTTCAGCCATTGCTGCAGCTAAAGCTTCAACACCAGCAGGGCCGCCATCAAAACGCTCTAATAACATCGATAAATAACGACGGTCTAATGTATCTAAACCATCTTTATCAACATTTAACATATCCAATGCACGTTGTGCCATGTGTTGAGTAACTTCACCTGTGCCTTTAACCTGTGCATAGTCACGAACACGACGTAACAAACGGTTAGCAATACGCGGAGTACCACGCGCACGACGAGCAATTTCTTTTGCACCGTCTGCTGTTGTGGGAACATTCATTAATGATGCTGAACGCGCCACAATATGAGTTAAATCTTCAACTGAATAAAATTCTAAACGTTGCACAATTCCAAAACGATCACGCAAAGGCGAGGTGAGTAGACCAGCACGCGTTGTCGCAGCAACCAAGGTAAATGGTGGTAAGTCTAATTTTATCGAACGTGCGCCAGGGCCTTCACCAATCATGATGTCGAGTTGGTAATCTTCCATCGCAGGATAAAGAATTTCTTCAATTACTGGAGAGAGGCGATGAATTTCATCAATAAATAGCACATCACCTTCTTCCAGATTGGTCAGCATTGCAGCCAAATCACCTGCACGTTCCAATACTGGACCAGAGGTAGATTTAAGATTTCCCCCCATTTCACGAGCAATAATATTGGCCAATGTGGTTTTACCTAAACCGGGTGGGCCAAAGATCAAGGTATGATCAAGTGCTTCACCACGACCACGAGCAGCACCAATGAAGATTTCCATTTGCTCTCGTACAACAGGTTGGCCTATATAATCATCCAAAGAGGTTGGACGAATGGCACGATCAAAATGATCTTCGGGTTTTTCAGCCCCACTGATTAAACGGTCTTGCATGAGTGTCTTAATCTGTCTTATTTATTCATGGATTTAAGTGCAGCACGGATAATGTCGCTTGCTTCAGTATAGTCTGCTTTCACGGCATTAATCAGTTTTTGTGCTTCCAAAGGTTTATAACCTAAAGATTGCAATGCCGCTTCAGCTTCTGCAACAGCAGAATTACCCGTAAATTGTATTTGAGTTGAAGTTGAATTACTCGGTGTAGTACCTGTAGCAAAGGCTTTAAAGCGATCACGAAGTTCAATCATTAAACGTTCGGCTGTTTTCGCACCAACGCCAGGGACTTTAACTAAAGTTTTGACATCACCATTCTCAACAGTATGTACCAACATTTCGACACTGAGTGTAGATAGAATACCTAAAGCCATTTTAGGACCGACACCATTCACTTTTAGCAGGGTGCGAAAGATGGTTTTTTCTTGAGCATTAGAGAAGCCATATAGCAATTGAGCATCTTCACGGACGGCTAAATGTGTCCATAAGGTAACTTTTTGACCTTTTTGTAATTGGCAAAATGTTGAGAGTGGAGTGTCAATCTCATAACCCACGCCATTTACATTTAAAAGTACGGTAGGTGCTTCTAAAGCTAAGACTTCACCAATAAGACATCCGATCATTGAGTTTGTTCACTTATTTGTTAATGGTTGAATAGTAGATGCCATTTGCTCTAAACGCAAAATTGCTTTAAGAATTTCTTTGCGATTTCGGGCAGATTTTATCCAAGCAGGTAAACGATTAAAATAGGTTTTATTGGTATTTAAATAAGTTCTTTGTCTAAGGTTTGCAGAAATATAATCTTTTAAACAGTTAATATGTTCTTGATTATAGGCGAAAACAAGTCCATTTCTTGTTGATACACATAGTGTTAGGCAATAACCAAAATAAGGATCTGTATTGAAGCCGCGATTAAATTGTTTGCGTATATCAAATTGGTTAGGATAGATCCGTTTGGAAATTGGGCAAAAGTTGCAATTCAATTCAATAAATTGAGGAACAAAACTCTTTTTTGCATAGTATTGATGAAACTGAAATTTTCCACGTTTACAACGACAAGTTTCTTCAATATCTAAATAAACCCCAGAGAAATAGCCTAAGTTATTTTCCTGTTTGGCTTTTTGGTCAAATGATTTACAACAATTTTGGCAACTAAAAAAGGGTTGCTCGAAATCAACATCATCAATTTTTTTCGTATAGACGGTGGCATTTTTTAAACAAAATGGACATTCTACTAAAATAGGTTGCCGAGAAAATCTATTCAATGTGATTCCATCATCTACAAACCGTTTCATCAAAAGAATCCTACTTTATTACCTTGGAGTTCTTGCGCTAAGTTATAGGCTTGGTGGTCTGAAAATTTACTCACGATATCTAAGACTTGCATAATATTGTCATAGTGATGATCACTAAAGCGTGCACCAAACCGTTCTAAAATAGACAGTAAACGACCATCTTTAAAACTTAATGTTTTATTCGGTGTGGTAAGGGGAATAAAGGCATCTAAAATATGCTGTAAACTTTGATGGGCAATAATTTCCAAACCTGATTTTTGCGGGTGTTCAAAGATTTTTTCACGGGCAAGGTTCTTTGCTCGATCAATCCCAATCTCAATATCTTCAGCACAGTATTGCAATAACGAACCTTTTAGTTGCCCTGACAAAATTTGATAATGTTGTTTTGCGAAAGCAGTGGTTACTTCATCGACCAAACGTTTCATAACACGACCACGTAAAGCGGCAATTTTTTGTTGCCAAGTCATATACGGCATACTGAGTTCAGCGGGAACGCCATAATCTCCTAATAAATCAAGAAAAATAGGTTCAACTTCTTCATAGCTGAGCATATTGAGAATAATGCCGTCTTCTAAATCAATTAAGGCATAACAAATGTCATCAGCCGCTTCTAGTAAATACGTCAGCGGATGACGACACCAATGATATTCACCCAATTGAATTAAACCGAGTTGATCTGCAATCTGTTTAAGAATTTCTTTTTCAGCTTGATAACAGCCAAATTTAGCACGTTTGCTTGCAGGGGTATTTCCTTGAGATTCGATGGTCTTTGAGAGCCAAGGATACTTTAAGTAAGCTCCTAACGTTGCGTAAGTAAGACGCATCCCCCCATCATGAGGATGATAGTCAATTTTAGTAAGCAGTCTTAAACCTTGGGCATTACCTTCGAACTGTCGTACATCTGCTTGTTGTTCAGGGCTTAGGTCTTGTAAAAAATTTGTATGTGCAGCGTCATCAAACCATTCACGAATCGCATATTCACCAGCATGTCCAAAGGGTGGATTACCAATATCATGTGCCAAACATGCAGCTTGAATAATCGCCCCTACATCTGCTGGGGAGATCCAAACGGGGAGTTCATTTTTGATTTTTTCAGCAGCGAGCATTCCCAAAGAACGCCCAATACATGACACCTCTAAAGAGTGCGTAAGCCGTGTATGAATACCATCATGTTGGGTCAGTGGATGGACTTGAGTTTTACGATTGAGTTGTCTAAAGCTTTGCGAAAATATAATGCGGTCATAATCTTTATGAAATGGACTTCGTGCCTGTTCTGTACTTTGCTTTTTACTACCTAAACGAACTGTTGAAAGGAGTTCTAACCAACGCATTTGAGTCATTTATCATTATTCATTCTTTCGTTAATCGTATGATGCCAAATTTATTGAAAATGTACTAGGGGCGGGCGACATAAGTTGTCTTGGTCGGTTTATATTTGAGAAATATTTTCCCAGTATTTTTCACCCTTATATTTAAAATAATTCATAATGAAGTTATAAAAATTGGCCTCAACACTAAACCAATCATCTCTCGCTGTAATTGGATTCACGACAACAACAGAGCCATAATCAGGTTTTTTAGAATCAAGGCGAATTAAAAGCTGTTCACCATCATCTAAAAATTATCCAATAATACAATCGCCTGTTAATTTTTGATCTTTTCTATCCACTAAATATTGAGCAGTAAATTTTAGAATGATCAGTAAACCAATTTATAATCTAGATAGTCCAAACACTAGGAAAATTTCCATGATTAAAGTTAATATGTTTAGACTTATAAACAGTTAATATGAATAAATATTATCCTTGTATCATTAAAAAATAGAGTAAAGCATGAATAAAAATTTCTTCTTATTAACTATGATTATTCTATTTGCAGCGTGTAGCCCCACTGATAAAAATAGATCCAATCAAAACAAAGAAATCGAAACTCAGAAAAAGATTGAAGTGAGCAAACCTATAATCGAAGAAAGCATTCCTGCGAAGCCTGAACCAGTAGATCAAGCTTTAGCAACCTTTGCTTTTCAAGAAACGCCAGATGGTCATCTGATAAATAATTGTATTTGGACAGATGATCCAAATGCGCAAAATAAACAGTATTGGAGTATCTTACCGAGCAGTATGTTGAATGGAAAAGCTAAATTTACAATAGATGATCTTACGCCTAGCAAGGTGAAGGTTGGACAACCAATTAAAAACTGCAACGAAGCTTATAAAAATGATAGGGCAAACTATGCGTATGCGATCAATAAAAGTGGTGATTTGGTCAATGCGGTGGCACTGAAACTCGATCGAATGACTCAAAATGCGGATCATACCTATACAATTGATCTGAATAAGAACTCGCATCCTGAAAAAATCTATGTGTGCTATAACATGGAAAGTTTAGATGTATTTTTCCTTGACTCTGCATCTCAAAAACCATATTTGGAACATATCAATGTCCGATTATCCTATGATATTGATGGTGAAATCGATCCTGAGATTTCTTGTGGAAAAGTCTTTTATCAAAAAAGTGGAATCATTGCGAAAGAAGATCCTAAAATGGGTGAGTTTCATTATACAGCTCAATAATTCAATTGTTACGAATCATGTTTAAAGACGAAAGTCAAAGTAAATCGGATATTTAAAACCAAGATTTCAGCGTTTTTTAAGTGGGATATGACTAGCTGAAATCTTGCTTTCACAGTAGAATATGCGCTCTCTTCAAGTCACATTGAGGTAGGTTGCCAAAACCTGCCCGTGGAGCCAAAAACAGCATGTTTATCGTTGCCGGTGCACCTGCACACTCTTCTTTTAAGCAAACACAACTATTAACACGCCTTGCGTCGATCAGTTCTGTTCAATCAATAGAAAGCCAATGGGTTTACCTTTTCGACCAAACGCTCAACGAGCAACAACAGCAATCTGCTTTACAGCTTTTAAACGATGGCGCATCGTTTGAAGTTCGTCAGGCTGCAAGTGACGAAGTCCAGATTTTAGTCACGCCACGTGTCGGTACAATTTCACCGTGGTCATCTAAGGCAACCGATATTTTTGCCAACTGTAATACACCTGTACACCGCTTAGAACGCGGTGTTTTGTTTACTTTAAAGGGGATTTCTGAAATCTCTGATGCAGTAAAACAAATTTTACATGACCGTATGACAGAAAGCGTTTTCAATAAAATTGATGACGCAACAGCTTTATTCTCTGAAACTGAGCCTAAACCTTTAAACTCAATTGATATTTTGGGGCAAGGTAAAGATGCACTGGTTAAAGCAAACTCTGAGTTTGGCTTTGCATTGTCAGATGAAGAAATTGATTATTTAACCGCAGCATTTAATAAGATGGGGCGTAACCCACATGACATCGAGTTGATGATGTTTGCTCAAGCAAACTCAGAACATTGTCGTCATAAAATCTTTGGTTCAGAGTGGACAATTGATGGTGAAAAACAACCATTATCATTGTTCCAAATGATTAAAAACACTTATAAAGAATCACCTACAGATGTTTTGTCAGCATATAAAGATAATGCTTCTGTAATTGTGGGTTTTGACACACAGCGTTTCTATCCGAAAAAAGATGAAGCTACGGGTCACCATATTTATAAATATAAGAGCCAAGCTGCCCACATTCTCATGAAAGTGGAAACCCACAACCATCCAACAGCAATTGCTCCATTTGCAGGTGCTGCGACAGGTTCTGGTGGTGAAATTCGTGATGAAGGTGCAACAGGCCGTGGTGGTAAACCAAAAGCGGGTTTAACGGGCTTTACGGTTTCTAACCTTAATATTCCCGGTTTTGAACAGCCTTGGGAAGAAAACTACGGTAAACCATCTCGTATGGCATCACCACTTCAGATCATGATTGATGGTCCTTTAGGTGGTGCAGCATTTAACAACGAGTTTGGTCGCCCTGCGTTAAATGGTTACTTCCGTACTTTTGAGCAAAATGTTAATGGCGAAGTAAAAGGTTTCCATAAACCGATTATGATTGCGGGTGGTTACGGAAATATCCGTCCTGACCATGTTGAAAAAGATGCAATTCAGCCAGGCGATTTACTGATTGTACTGGGTGGCCCTGCGATGCTCATTGGTTTGGGCGGTGGTGCAGCTTCTTCTGTAGATAGTGGTAAATTGGGTGAAAACCTAGATTTTGCTTCTGTACAACGTGAAAACCCAGAAATGGAGCGTCGTTGTCAGGAAGTGATTGATGCATGTTGGAGAATGGAAGACTTTAACCCGATCGTATCTGTACACGATGTAGGTGCGGGTGGTGTTTCCAATGCAATGCCTGAACTTGTGAATGATCACGAATTGGGTGCAACTCTTGATCTTCGTAAAATCCCATCGCTTGAACCTGGCATGTCGCCAATGGAAATCTGGTCAAATGAAGCGCAAGAACGTTATGTGCTTGCCATCAAACCAGAATCATTAGAGTTATTTGAATCGATTTGTGCACGTGAACGTTGCCCATTTGCGGTATTGGGTGAAGCGACTGAAGCACGTCAATTAACTGTAAACGATCCATTGTTTGAAAACAAAGCAGTGGATATGCCAATGCAAGTTATGCTTGGTGGCACGCCACGTATGAGCCGTTCATATGAAACGATTCAACGTAAAGGTGATGAGTTTGATGCATCTAAAGTCGATTTAAAAGATGCGATCTTCCGTGTATTGAAAAACCCGACAGTGGCTTCAAAATCATTCCTAATCACCATTGGTGACCGTTCAATCACGGGTATGGTATCACGTGATCAGATGGTGGGTCGTTGGCAAGTTCCAGTTGCGGATGCTGCGGTAACCACAACAAGCTTACAAGGCTATACCGGTGAAGCAATGGCAATGGGTGAACGTCCTCCAGTTGCATTGTTAAATCCTGCTGCTTCGGCACGTTTGGCTGTGGCTGAGTCCATCACCAATATCATGTGTGCCAATATTGAACAGATCAGCGATATTAAACTGTCTGCTAACTGGATGGCGGCCGCAGGTCAAAAAGGTGAAGATCAAGCATTATTCGAAGGCGTAAAAGCTATCGGTATGGAAATGTGTCCTGCATTGGGTATCGCAATTCCAGTGGGTAAAGACTCATTGTCAATGCGTACGACTTGGAATGACGAAGGCGAAGATAAATCTGTGACTTCACCAATGTCTGGTGTTATCACTGCATTTGCACCTGTGTTGGATGTTCGTAAAACATTGACACCAGAATTGAAAAATGAAGATTCAGTTCTGGTACGTATTGACTTATCTAAAGGTCAGTTCCGTTTAGGCGGTTCGATCCTTGCACAAGTGTATAAGGCAATTGGTTCTGTTACACCTGATGTTGATAACTTTGATGAGTTCAAAGCATTCTTTGCATTGGTTCAAGATTGGAATAATCGCGGTTTGATCAAGGCATATCATGACATCGGTGATGGTGGCTTATTGGCAACTGTTGCTGAAATGATGTTTGCTTCACGCTTAGGTGTAGCACTTGAAGATCAATCTAATGAAAGCTTATTTGCTGAAGAAATCGGCGCAGTATTGCAAATTTCTAAAGCAGACTGGGCAAGTTTGACAGATGAAGTTGCAACTTCTAGTTTAAGAGAAGCAATTCGTGTTGTTGGTACTGTCAATGATTCTGATAAGTTGTCAGTGAATGGTTTGGTACTTGATCGTGCTGAATTGCAACAAGCTTGGACTGAAGTGTCTCATCAAATTCAACGTTTACGTGATAACGTAGAAACCGCTGATTCAGAATTTGCATTAATTGGTGATAAAAACCATAAAGGTATAATTGCATTACCAACATTTGATTTAAATGAGCCTGTTGAAGCACCTTATATCAATGAACGCCGTCCAAACATGATGATTTTACGTGAACAAGGCGTAAATGGTCATGTTGAAATGGCTGCGGCATTCGATAAAGTGGGTTTTAATACTGTTGATGTTCACATGAGTGATTTACTTTCAGGTCGTGTAGATTTAGACGACTTTGAAGGTCTGGTTGCTTGTGGTGGTTTCTCTTATGGCGATGTTTTAGGTGCTGGTGGTGGTTGGGCTAAGTCTGTACTGTTTAATCCGAAACTTCGTGATCAATTTGAGAAATTCTTTAACCGTGATAATACTTTCTCTGTAGGTATTTGTAATGGTTGTCAAATGTTGGCTCAGCTTGCGCCACTCATTCCGGGTGCAGACAACTGGCCACGTTTCCGCCGTAATACTTCAGAAGTATTTGAAGCACGTGTTGTGAATGTGAAAGTTGAGAAATCTCGATCGATTCTTCTAGAAGGTATGGAAGGCTCTATTTTACCAATCGCTGTTGCACATGGTGAAGGTCGTGCAGAAACTTCTGCTGAAAACTTTGCTGCGCTAAATGCGGGTAATCAAGTAATTTTACGTTATGTAGACAGCATGGGTAATGCAACTCAACAATACCCATTGAACCCTAATGGCTCTCCTGAAGCGATTTCTGGGGTGACTTCAAAAGATGGTCGTGCAACGATTATGATGCCGCATCCTGAACGTAATTTCCGTGCTATTCAGCATTCTTGGAAACCTGAAGAGTGGACTGAAGATGGTGCATGGTTACGTATGTTCCGCAATGCGCGTAAGTTTATTGGTTAATTAGACTAGACCAATAGATTAAAAAAGCCCCGTAAGGGGCTTTTTTGTTTTTAAACTGATCAATATTTTCATTATCTCCACTCAAGGGTGAGATTTATGCTGCTACGTGTGATAGTGGCACTATGTATGATTAAATAATGAAACATCAAAATGAGTTGATTTATATAAAGTTAATTATATAGATAAGTATAAGATAATTTTAGTTACAGTTTTAACGTTGGTTTATTTTTTGCATGTTATACATTGTCTATTAAAAGACCGATGTTTTGCCCCAATGATGTTCCATGATGTAGCAAGAATGAGGTGATAAAATGATAAGAACAGTCAATTATTCAACAGCAGATAAGGTCATCCTTCGCCAAAAAGGCTGGAAATGGTTTAGTGTTATTTTAGCTGTACAAATGCTGATTATTCTCAGTGCGTATTTAATTGCATAGCTAAAGAAACGAGTACGTTTTCTGATTGATAATTTTAAATGCTAATGACAAAAGCCACTTTATTGTGGTTTTTGTGCATTAAAGATCTTTCATGAATCAAAAAATGATCATGTGGAGTGAATTATATTAGTATTGAGAGTTCCTTCTCCCTATGGGAGAAGGTTAGGATGAGGGTGCTTTTATGTTGATTTATGGTTTTAAAAAGGGCTTATGAAAGAAGTCTATTATGAATTTTTATAATTTTTTGTTCATAAAAATAAATGACCTAATCGTGACTTTAGAGTCCTTATAAAGCTTATTGCTTTCACAAACGACTGCTGGAAAATAATCTATGAAACAGTTTCAGAATATAAATAAAATAAGTTTACTAATCGTCGGTTTGATTTCTACACAATTGGTAAATGCTCAGAATATTCACATAGATACACTTATCGATACTAAAGCGATCAATTGTGATGCAATTTTTCAACATCCTGAAAGTAAAATAGCTGTTCTTTTGCAAGATTTTAGTCGTGATGGGCAGAAAAATGTAAAGCTGAATAAATCTAAACAGACGATGATTATTGGAAATAATACATATTATGGCGTGCAAGGTTATCGCTATTATAAAACTGCACACACTGAACAGGATGATTTAGCAGTAGATCGTCATGTTTTTGGATCACAACTGATCAAAATTGCCTTACAAAAACATAAATCGGGTAAAACTCAATCCAATGGCTACTATTTTGTATTTAAGGGTACACCGACAACGGTGCTTTATCATTTACGTAAGGTTGTGGGTGATAATTGGAATATTGAGAACGCTTTAGATGAAACACCACAAGGAAACTCAAAATTGAGCTGTGGCTATACAAGGTAAATGAATGAATAGATATATATTTCTAATACCAATACTGATTTCACTTAGCGCATGTTATCCATATATAGAAAAAACCATACCTGAAATTGAAGTAACTGTAAAAGATTCTGAAGGGAAATTGCTGGATCTTGCTTATGTCGTTTTAACGACGACAGTTAAAGAGGGTAAAACGATCAAAAACTACAAGACCCAATATACTAAAAATGGCAAAGCGTATTTTGATGTTAATAGATCTTTTGCACTGAATATGGGGTTGGAGAGAAAATATACATGGTCGCTCTGTGTATCTAAACAAGGCTATAAAAAGCAATATTATAGTATTTCAGATAAAAGTATTTTTGATATACATTTAGAAAGTTTGGAAGATCCAAAAGTGAATCAAAAATGCCAGAACAATAAACTTAGAATAAGGTGACTATAATTTCCCATATGTTAAAATTAATTTAGAAAAATCAAAAATTTTTTAAATAGATAAGATTATGAAAAGAAACATATTTCTAGTACCAATCCTTATTTTTTTAACTAGCTGTTATCCGATATATAAAACACAGAAGCCTCAAGTGACTGTGACTGTTCTAAATGAGCAGGGAGTAGCAATTCCTGATGTAAAAGTCGTGTTAGTAACGGCAGTACATCCTGCAAAAATAGATGATCAATATGATGAAAAGTTCACAAATAAATTGGGGATAGTGAATTTTAAAAAACGGGCCGAATGGAAAGTTGAAAGCTTAATGATTCATGGGGGGCAAGTTTACGATTGGAATGTATGCCTTGCAAAAGATGGTTATTTAACCCAAGAGTTTATTAAGATAGCTTCAGATTCAAAAATTAAAATAATATTGCTCAAAGGAAACAATCCATCAAGAGAGTTTCCTTATTTTTGTTAATTAATTAGAGAAAATCACAATTAATTTATAATAAAAATATCAAAATTACGGCTGTGTTGAACATGATATTGATTTTGCAACGGATCTAATTTTAAATCTCCAGCTTTTGCAAAGACGACCAATTTTTGCTTAGATTTAATTGCTTGGTTAAATTGTGAAAACTTCCAAAGATACTGCGCTTTGTTGGCTTCAAAAAGTAAGCCATCTTTAAGTTCAAGCGAGGAACTATCAGTATTTACTTTTGCCCAATCTTTTACAACATAAACAGGATTTTTGAGATTCAATAAGAAAGGAACATCATAGAAATAATTATCATAAAAAACGATAGGTAGATTCTTTGGAATATCTTGAACAAAACTAACCTGATTTGAGTTAGATTTAACATCAAAGAATTGCACGCTACTACTTGCCATACTACATAGCAGCATCATACAAGCAACAATAAAGGTGAAAAAATCAATTTTATGTTTTTTAAACAAGACGATTAAGATACCGCAGAGAATCATCACAATTCCTGCAACTGCGAAAATTTGATTTTTCTCAGCGGAGTAAAAGCCAATATCTCGATGCATGGTAAATGGGGCAACGACTAAGCTACTCGCCAATACAAATAGTAATGTTGGAAGTGCATAAACTTGGAACTTGCTCAATTTATTTTCTTCAATGATTCGATTTGTCATAAGTGCGAAAATCATTGTAAATGGGGCAATTGAGGGTAAAATATAACCTGCAAGTTTCGATGGTGGGATCGAGAAGAACAACAAAACGGACAACGCCCACCAGACGAGTAAACTAAAAATAGGTTGGGTTGTTTGTGCGCGAATGGCGTTGCTCGAAAATTTGAAGCCATTAGCGAGTATGATTGGTAAAAAATTCACAAACAGTAAGGCAGCATAAAAATACCAACCTTGTTTATTATTAAATTCGCTAGAGTTAAATCGACTAAATTGTTGCTCAATAAAAAAGTAGTGTAAAAAGTTTGGATAATGTTGTTGAACGATAAATACCCAAGGCAAAGCAATTAGCGCAAATAATAAGAGACCAAACGGGTTTAAAACTGCTGGGATTTTTTTCCATTGTCCTATGTAAATCATCCAAGGAAGAATAACCATTCCTGGAATCAGTACACCAATTAATCCTTTACTTAAAAATGCACATGCACATGCAAAATAACCGAGGAATAAAATATTTCTTTTACCACTGAGGATGAAATCTGCAAAGCAAAATACTGTTAAGCTAATCCAAGATGCAACTAATATGTCATGATTAATGTATTCAGCACAGCCATAAAATAATAACCCAGTTGCTAAAATAGCAGTCGAAATTTGGGCAATTCTTTCATTCACATGTTTCTTAGTAAAAACGAATAAACTGACCAACATGATAATGCCAGCAAATGCAGGAACTAGACGAGCAACCCAAACATGTGAACCAAATATTTCCATTAAACTTGCTGTTAACCAGTGTAGTAAGGGTGGTTTATGCATAAATGGAATACCATTTAATCGTGGTATTAACCAATCACCACTTTCATACATCCAGCGGCTAATATCCCCATAACGTCCTTCATCTGGTACAGACATTGGGCGAATAAAAACAGAGATGAGTAACCAAAGTGATAAGCAAATCAGCAAAGTTTTAGATGAACGAAAAATAGGTTTCATGGCGCTTATCCTGAAAATTTAAAAGCAAAAAACTTGCTTAAAAAAAATGTAAAAATTGCTGTAATCACAATAGTTAAAATGATAAGAGTTGATAAATTTTCAGCATGGAAAAAATGCTGGGTCGTGAGTAGGAATGCTTCGTTAAAGATAAAACCTAGACAAGCAACAAGTAAAAATTTGGGTAATACATGTATATGTCGAGTTTTTTGCGCATTGAAGGTAATAATGCGATGCCCAAAGTAGCTCACCCAAAATGCAATGCTGAACGCGATTAAATTCTCTAATGCCAGTGTTATCGCTGTGAGGTGGATAAGCAGCATTAACACCAAATAATGTGTTAATGCTGCAGCGCCACCAACGATACAAAACTTTGAAAACACATAAATATTTGAATTAACCATATTTTTAAAAGATTTTATTTTTATTAGAAGATGTGTAATGAAGGTACTTCGTATTGGAGTATTTATTGGAAACAATATAACGAGGTCGATCTTTTGTTTCCGTATAAATTCGGCTGATATATTCCCCCAATATTCCAATAAATAATAATTGAATACCGCCCAATAAGCTGATTTCAACAATTAATGTTGCCCAACCTGGGACTTTTATACCTTCGGCTAAAGTCTCAAAAATAATATAGAAGCCATAAGAAACCGAACAAAGTGCCAACAAAGCTCCAAATGCGATACACGCTCTTAAAGGAAGATTAGAAAATCCTGTAAGTCCTGAAAGGGCAAGGTTAAATAAAGCCTTGAAGTTAAAGCTTGATTGACCATTTTTTCTTTCTAACTCAGAGAAGTGAATACCAATTGATTTAAAGCCGACCCACGCATATAAACCTTTCATATAACGGTTTTTCTCGGGAAGTGTTTTAATCGCTTCTACGACTTTTTCATCTAATAAGCGGAAATCGCCTGCATTTTCAGGAATAACGACTTCTGAACTTAAATTGAGAATTCTATAATAAACATATGTAAATAAACGTTTTAGCCCAGATTCAGTATTTCTATTGCGAATTCCATAAACCATGTCATAACCATTTTTCCAAAGATTGATCATGGTGGGAATAGCATCAAGAGGATGCTGGAAATCAGCATCGATCATTAAGGTTAGATTCCCCGTTGTATGATCTAGCCCTGCACTTAAGGCGGCTTCTTTACCAAAATTTCGTGACAGTTCTAAAATTTTAAGCGGATAGCGATCCAACATACTTTCAAGCACGGTCATGGTATTGTCTTTGCTACCATCATCAATCACGATGATTTCAAAGGAAACTTTTTGCTGTTCCAATGTTGCTGCAAGAGCTGGAATAAATGTTTTTAAATTTTCTGCCTCATTATATGCAGGCACAACACATGAAATAAATGGTTCTAATCTATTCATAGCATTTCTACTCATAGCATTTGGCCTATTGGTTGGAGTTCAATATTGAAAGTTTTACAATCCCGAAAAAATTGTTCAGAGTTGAAATATTGGTACTCATCAATACGAGCATCTTGGATTTCATCAAATTCTTTTGGTTGAGCAGCAGCAGGGTGGCACATGATCAATAACCCATTTTGAGCGGATTTTAGCCATTCATAATTCAGTGCAGCATAATTTTCATTCTTGAAATCATAAATTCCAGCAAAATAAGTATTCGTTTTGAAATGATTTTTTTGATTAAGTTTTAGTGTCTTTTTAGCACCAAGATATTCTAATGTTTTGCTTTTGAATTGATATTTTTGAACAGAAATGGTGTGATCTAGATTGCGAATCCACCCGTTAAAGTTTTTTTCTTTTAATACATCGATTAAAACTTCACGAATGACAGGAAATTGGTGGATATGTTGGTGTCCATCTACAAAATTTGGCTGTGTACCAAGTGCTTCAACAAAAAGTTCCCATTGCTGAATAATGCTTGTTCTTATTTTTTCTTTATTTAAAGTTCTTGACCATGCTCTTAACATGAGTTCATTAAGTGGATAATAAAGGAAGTTGCTATGCTCAAAATAATGGGTAAAGTTAAGATGTAAACCAATTTCAATTGGATGATTTATCTCCGCTTTAAGCGCACGTAATTTATTTGCTTGTTTATGCCAAATTGGTGATTGGGTCATACATGATGTTGCTTGCAAGGCATTTTTTTTAAGAAGTACACATACGGCATGACTGATTTCATCATTCAATGCAAAATCATCAGCACAATAACAAATCATTTTCATGTGTAGCACTTCCAATTGTTTATAGTGATTGAAAATTAAACAAAATTGTATTCCACATGTTCTTAGAACATATTGGACTGCTACTATTAAAAAAATGACTTAAAATAACCTGAATCGGAACTTAAAACGTTTTAAGCAAGAGAAGCCTAATCAATTGTTATAATCTATGTTTATGAAATTTATAAAAATATTAAAATAATTATTTATCTGCAGTTTAAGCAAGTATATGCATTTATTTTGTAAGTAAATTTACCGCTTAAATTTTGATAACTATAGCGTATAAAAAAACCACCCGAAGGTGGTTTCTCTGATCTTAAAAATTAATGTGTGGCATCAAAATTATAAGATTTTTGTTTTTCAGTATCGAATTTGCCTTCCCATTTACTAATCACGAGAACAGCGAGTGCATTACCAATCACATTTAATACAGTACGAGCCATATCTAAAATACGGTCAATACCCGCAATAAATGCTAAGCCTTCTAGTGGGATACCCACGCTGCCTAAAGTTGCCAATAGAACCACGAAAGACACACCAGGAACGCCTGCGATACCCTTAGAGGTAATCATCAGGGTCAAGACCAAAACAAGCTGTTGAGTGATGGTTAAATCAATACCGTAAAGTTGTGCAATAAAGATAGCAGCAATACTTTGATAGAGTGTTGAACCATCTAAGTTAAATGAATAACCGATAGGAACAACAAAACTGGTAATTGATTTTGGCGCACCATAAGCTTCCATTTTTTCCATCATACGTGGTAAAACGGTTTCAGAGCTTGCAGTGGAGTAGGCAAGAATAAGTTCATCTTTTAAGATTTTGATAATTGTCCAGATACTGAAACCACAGAATCTAGCCACAAAACCAAGCACAATAAAGATAAAGAACAGAATTGCCCCATAAACTAAAACAGCAAGTTTAATTAATGGTAATAATGAACTAAAACCAAAGTTTGCTACAGTCGCAGCGATCAAACCGAATACACCAAATGGTGCAAACATCATGATCATGTGAGTTACTTTGAACATTGTTTCAGAAACAGCTTTTAACACGTCAATTAACGGTTGCTTGGTTTCTTTAGACAATGAACCTAGACCAATACCGAAAATCACTGCAAAGAAAATAATCGGCAACATGTGCCCATCACCCATTGCAGCAAAAATATTCGGTGGGATAAGTGAAAGAACTGTATTCACTAAGCCATGAGCTTCATGGCTGACTTCCTGTGTCGTTTCTTTATATTGCGAAATATCAGAGGTTGTCAGTGTAGACATATCAATGCCTGCACCAGGTTGGAATACATTGGCAGCAACTAAGCCTACAATAATTGCAACTGTCGTAATAATCTCAAAATAAACAATGGTTTTTAACCCAAGTTTACCGACACTTTTACTGTCACCCGCATTGGCAATTCCTAAAATCAGCATGGAAAGCACAAGTGGAATTACAATCATTTTGATCAGATTAATGAAAATCTTACCCAATGGTTGTAAAAAGTTTGCAATGATGTCACCGCGAATTTCAGGTGCGTTGTGCAAAAAAGCACCAACAAGAATACCTAAGAAGAGCGCAATAACAATTTGCCAAGCGAGGCTAATTCTCATTTTCTTCATACTGAGCCCTTAAAATTCAGATTTTGGCGAAAAGGAAAACTCTATCAAAAAAACACAAAAGAAATCCCGCTAAAGCATGTGGGTGCCTTAGGGTGGGAGATTCTGAGTATTCAGAGTATTTCGAAAATGGCCTATTCTGACGCTATTTGCGTCAGCAATACTAACTTTTTTATCAAAAACGCGTTCAAATGATTAAAAATAGTTCAGTTTGATTAAAATATTCGATTTTATTGTTAATTTTAATTCATTATATAAATTAAATTTCACACAACTATTCTTATTTTTTATATGTTTGCGTTAGGCGTATATATGCCCATATCATCAAAATTCCTGTTAAGCATACGAGATAAATTAACTTAGGAATAACCACCTGAATTGGTACACCCATTTGATTTAACTGAATAAATAAATTAATCCCTTGAGTGGACGGGAAGAGGTGAGCAAAATACTGCATCCAAGTTGGCATTGCTTGCAGGGGCCAAGCTGCACCTGAAAGTAAAAACAATGGAATTGAGGTGAAAACGATCAGATGTCCAGCACGTTCTGAAATATCTAGATAGCTGGCTAAAAGCATTGCCATTGCAATCACGCAACTAATAAAAATCGGAACGGAAAACAGCATGCCCCAGAAATTGCCGCCTCTCGGGTAATCATTGATCCAGTAAGTGAAACCAAATAGATAATAGCAGCCGAGGCAACCAATCGTGAGTGCTGCTAGATAGATTCCAAAAAACTCAGCGGTTGTGGCTCGCCATCGTCGTTCACGATACCCCGCAATCAACATGCACAGACCTAGAACAATAGTCTGGTGAATGATCAGCGGTGCAATTGCAGGAAAGATATAACTGCCATATCCTGAAAGTGTGTTAAACAACGGGATTTGATGGATCGGAAGCGCGACTTGGAAATGTGAAATTTTGCCAAACCTTTCGGCTTGTTCTGCAACCGCATTTTCAATTGCAGTGGCTAAGCCTAAACCAATCTGTTTGGTTTTAAGAAAATAAGCACTACTGAGATATAAACCAATACCACCAGCCTCACCTCGAACCACACTATTGGATAGGTTCTCTGGTAATAACAAAATACCATCGGCTTTTTGCTCTTGAACCATCCGTTTTGCTTGTTCAAAATTTCCAGTAATTTCAGTAATTTTTACATTGGGACTTTTGCCAACTTCAGTAATGATGGTATTGCTCAGATAGCTTTGTTCTTCATCTACAATAATAATCGGCAAACTTTCAGCCGTTTGCGCTTTATAGGCTGTAGGATAAAAAATGCTATAAAAAAATACTGAAAGCACCATGGTGGTCAAAATAGACGAGTTTTTCCCAATATTTTTAAAAGTGTCTACATAGTATCGAGCGAGTTTTTTAAAGAATTTAATCATGTTTTGCTCCCTTTAAATTTTTATTGAGGAGTAAACTTGATAATGCAAAATAGAAAATACAATATGCGGCAAGGATAGCTAAAGGAACCATCGAAATAAAACTAGGACTGCCAACAACCCATTGTTCAGTTTGTAATTTCGCATAAGGTGTATAAGGAATAATATTGGCCCAAAATTTGGTAAAAATTGGTGCATTATTTAAGGGAAGCGTTACGCCTGCAAAACTCAGCGAGGAGCCACCATAGACTGCAATAAATCCAAAAGTTTTAGATAAATTTCTAGTTGCGAGAACGACGGTACTACTGATCAGTGCATAGGCTGAATAAAGTAAGAACTGTCCAAGTAAAATCATCCATAGACTGCCAGCAATGAACCAACCGCGGATCACCACCAGCCAAAACAGCCATACCCAAGTCCAAAAACAGAAAATTAACACATAGACCATATTTTTTGCCAAAAGTGCATTCAATACAGATTTGTCTTGGACCCATTGATTTAAGGTGTCATATTTCAATTCTTGACCCACTGCAAAAGCCATACAACAACACAGCAATAAGTGCAAAATTGCTGGAATCATAAAGGGTTCTAAGTAGAACTCATAACTGAGATTTGGATTGAACAGGGGAGAAATTTTTATATTTGCGGTGGAAAGTTCAGCATAAGGAATTTTATTTTCAAAATATGAATTTTTGGCAAAATCAGCAATGGCTTCAACTGTAGAGAGAAGCATTGCTGAAGAAATTCCATTACCAATACTAAAATAGGACTGATTAAAAGCAATACTGATCTGTGCATCTTGTGCTTGAACCATGCGTTGTTCAGCACCCGCTGGAATATGCACATATCCCCAAATCTTGGTCTGATTGAGCAGATGCTCAACTTCATTGGGATTGTCTGATACTGTGTAGATTGAAAGCGTATGATTATGACTAAGATACTTTTCTATATTGCGACTTAGTTCACTTTGATCTTGATCAATAATCGCAATCGGTAAATGTTCAGCTTTTCCTGCATAAAACATACTACTGAATAAAATAATCACAAAGAGCGGGGCAAGTGTGACTAAGCATAAATCCCATTTATGCTTGAGCAAATATTGAAGCTCTCTTAACATGCCCGCCCACATGTTTATTGGCTCTCTTTTAATTTAAAGATCACACTCATGCCTACTTTTAATTCAGGCACGGCTTCAGTGGGTGTAAGCTTGACTTTAAAACTACGAATATCATATCCACCTGTCTGACGTGTGGTTTTAATAGTTGCAAACTCACCTTCAGCATCTATATTTTTGATGTTAAATGACACTGTTCTATTGAGTGCGGGTATAAAACCATCTAAGCTTTTTGCTTGATAAACTTGGGTGTATTGATCTTCACGGACATTTAAACTGACCCAATTTTCTTCATCTTGAATAATACTCACAACAGGGACACCAATAGCCACCAGTTCTGAGGGTTTACCATAAGTTTTAGATACAGTGCCGTTTACAGGAGAATATAGTTTGGTTTCTGCCTCTAAAGCATTGGCTTCCGCAACAGCGGCTTTTGCAATTTCGACTTGTGCATCAGCCCCAGATTTTTGTTCAGCGGTACTGCCACGTTTTGCACGCGCATATTGCTGGTAAGCGGCTTCACTCATTTGAGTGGCTGATTGCGCAGCGGCATGCATTTCATCACGGCGTTGACGTGAAATTACCCCTTGTGCAAAGAGGTTAGCACCACGTTGATAGGTCGTTTTTGCAAGATTTTCTTGCGCTTTTACACTTTGCCAATTGGCATATAAGGTATCAATATTTTCTTGTTGAGAACCTCTGTCTGCCGTCGATTGTAAAGCTAAGGCGGATTGTAAACTTGCCAGTGCTTGTTGTTTTTTGGCAGCAATTTCTGGACTACTTAGGGTAACTAACAATTGTCCTTTTTCAATTTTTTGACCATCGCTGACAAAGATGCCTTCTATCCGACTTGGAACTTTAGTGCTGACATGTAATGTTTCAGCCTCAACACGTCCTTGAACATCGACTGTTTTAGGTTGATAACTTTTCCATAGACCAAATGCAATCAATCCCAATAATAGAATTAAAATTATTGCGCCAATGACCAGAATTGTTTTCTTTTTAGAAGGTTTTTGATCATCGTTGATGTTTGTCGCAGCACTTTGTTCCTGTGCTGAGTCTCTGATTGATGTTTCTTTTTCAGCTTCAATTTGATCGGCTGTAGGTTGTTGTGCTACAGCTGTATCAGATAAAGCTGTTGGATCTGAATTGTTTTGTGTATTCATTTCAGGATGAACTAAATTTTCATTTGATGAAATATCTGAGTTTGCATCAGCTTGCGAAGTTGAAGATGAATCATTTTGTCCATTGTGATGGTCATGCTGTTTTGTCATTTTATGCTCCATCTTAACGAATATAATCTGTATTAGTTTGATTGACGTAGTCTTTAAATTGTTCAATAGAACCATGGCTTTGTAGCAAAGTTGCTAGAGAGAGTACGTATTTATAGGCATTGAGTGCTTTTTCTGTTTTGAGTAGGCTGAGTTGATTCTGTGCATCGATGACTTGAGTGGCGGTGCCCATATCTTCTTTAAATGATAATTGTTGGATTCTTAAATTCTCTAACACTGCTTGTTCATTTTGTTGCAGTAATTGATTGGACTGCTGTGCTGTGGCGAGTTCACTATAGGATTTGTAGATAATATTCTCAATCTCTTGTTGGGTGCGCGCTGTCATAAGCTCTGTTGCATATCTTTGTAATTCAGCGGCTTGGACATTTTTGTTTTTATCAATCCCTGAAAATAGGTTGTAGCGAGCAGCAACACCCACAATCCAGTTTTGGTTTTGATCTAAACTATATTCCCCAAACGCAAAAAGGGTTGGTTTTTTTGCAGCGCTCTGTATTTTGACATTCTGATTGGCAAGCTGCGTATCCATTTGCATTTTTCGAACTAGGCTTGAAGTTTCAGGATAAGAAGCAAGGAGTTGGTTGAGTGATTGGCTTTGCTGACGATTGACAAATAAGGGTGTCGTCAGTTGATCAATTTTGGATTTATGCAATAAATTTTGAAGTTGGAACTGACTGGCTTGTAAATTTGCCGAAGCATTTTGTTCTGAACGTTGGGCATTATTGCGCGCAACTTCAAATTGCATGCGCTGTCCTTTGCTAATAAATCCCTGTTTTTCAAGTTTGAGTGAATTGTCATAGTGTTGTTGCATTGCACTCAAATTGAATTGACTGGCATTGAACAGCTGTTGTTGTAATTGCACATTAAAATACGCCTGAATCACTTCAAAACGTTGTGTATCTTGCTGTTGTTTAGTATCGAGTTGACTACGTTCAACTTTTAAATTGGCAATTTGTTTTGTTGTCGAGGTAATTCCTCCAGTATAAATTGGCATCATCACAGAAACTGTAGGGCGAACAACCTCATCTTCAAGGACAACATTGGCCGTATCTGGTATTAAGCCAATACCACTACGAATTCCTTGGTTTAACCCTTGTTTTAAAGGATCTGTGATATTCGATGGAATGTTCTGTTCAGATTGCCATTGATCAACCCGATCATTCACCCCTTGTGAAAGCGTCTGTTCCAGATTATTTTTGACCCCGTTTAGCGGAATATCTGTTTCAGTATGAAACTTATAGGCACGTACATTTAAATCGATGCGAGGTAGACCAATATTTTTGACAGCCTCTGCTTGAAGTTTAGATGCTTGATTGAGTGCTTGATTGGCTTGGGTGGTATAAGAATTTTCAAGTAAATATTGTTCTGCTTGTACATAGCTTAGATTTTCAGCAAAGGTGACAGATACAAAGGCCGTATTTAAGGCTGCAAAACTGCTTACTTGTATCAATTTTGATAATGCTTTAAGTGAATAGCAAGTTTTAAATTTCATCTGAAAAATCATCAGCATTTGTTTAAATTTGAGACTATTCTAACCTTGAATGACTAGAATAAATAATCTAAATGTATACTTTAATATGTGTGGTTTTTGTAGTTTCGATCATCAGTATAAACCCGATTAAATTATAATCAAAACTATGATAATTCAATCAATAAATTGAATCTCAAAATATATCTAGGGAGAATAAAAATGGCAAGAATTACCGTTGAGTCCGTGGTCACAGCACCAATTGAATTGGTTTGGGATATTTATAATAATCCTGAGGATATACAGCAATGGAATACCGCTTCAGCGGATTGGCACACAGTTAACTCTAAAAATGATTTACGTGTGGGTGGTCAATTTTCAAATCGTATGGAAGCCAAAGATGGCAGTATGGGCTTTGATTTTGCGGGTACGTATACTGAAATTATTCCCCATAAAAAAATTGCCTATTCTTTTGGTGAGCGAAATGCTGAAGTTCACTTTACACAGAAAAATGATGCTGTTGTGGTGAGAATTAGTTTTGATCCTGAAACAATCTACCCGATTGAGCAACAGCAAGCAGGTTGGCAAGCAATTTTAGATAATTTTGCACGCTATGTAGAAAATAAAAGCTAGTTCTGCACAAACGTACAATACAAAACATTTCCACAGACTTACTTTGATCTTCTGAAATTCATTTAGATCAAAGTTGAGTGTTGTTGTGGAAATCTTTCTTTATACCTTGAGTGTGATGTATAGCCCCGGTCCTGTAAATTTCATTGGATTGAATTCAGGACTGCTTGGGCAGCTTAAACAATCCATCAGTTTTTTCATTGGGGTGGGTTGTGCAATGTTATTTCTATTTCTGACTTTGGGCTATGTTGGTGAGGCTGTTATTCCTCACCACTGGCTACACTATATTTCTTTGGTCGGAGCGGTGTATACCTTTTATATGGCTGTTAAAATGTTGACAGCCTATTTAGAAAGTACTGACAAAGCCGAACATCAACTGAGCTTCTTAAATGGTTTCTTAATTCAATTGTTTAATCCTAAAGGGATTCTGGTTATTTTACCCGTCACGACAATTATGTATCCTGCTGCTAAAATTACAGGCGTGATGATTTTCGTTGTATCTTTGATCATTTCAATGGGTGCTGCTGGAGCGCCATTTGTATATGCTTTGGCGGGCAGGTTTTTAGGAGATAAAATTTCTGATCCTAAATGGTTTAATTATTTAAATAAAATTATGGCAATCATGCTGATTGTTACAGGGCTTGGAATGCTACGCGATTTTATTATAGGAATGCATTTGCTGTGATGAAGCACCAGTTTGAAATGAATCTGTATGCATTTTACGCCTAAGGCAAGTGATTGATCTTTTTCCAATGCGCAGGGCTGAGCCCAAACGCTTGTTTAAAATGTCGGGTCATATGGCTTTGATCATAAAATCCAGCATCTGTTGCCGCCGCAACCAAAGAAGCCCCTTTGATTAAATTGATTTTAACTTTTTCCAGCCTGCGCATGGTTAAATAACGATGTGGGCTGGTTCCAAACAATAAACGAAAGTCGCGTGACAAACTCCAACGGTCGCGTCCAATATTTTTTTCTAAATCATCCAAGCTGATATTTCGTTCAGATACAGCATGAATAAATTCTCGAGCTTGTTCTGCTGCATGATAATCAAAACTCAACCGTTGTGATAATGGTTGAACAGAAATTTCATTTAAAGCCATGGCCAGATCATACAGCGCATCTTCTTCTTCCAAAACTTCCATATGATTTTCGATGCTTTGTAGAAAAGTATTGGTGGCTTTAAATAATCGAGGATCTGTGCTGATCCCGTGTTGGATAAAGGGGAGAGGTTTACCCTTTAAAATAGATTGAATTTTTGCAGGTTCTATATACACCATACGATAGCGGAAACCATCTTGAGTACCTGATTCACCATCATGTTTTTCATCAGGATGCAGCACCATGGTCATACCTTGCTGGCTATGTTGCATGACACCTTGATAATGAAAACTTTGAACGCCTGAAAGTGTGCGACCAATGGCATAGGTATCATGCCGGTGCGGTTCATAGGCATGATCATTAAAAAATGCTTCGATACGTTCAAATCGATCTGTTTCCGATGCTGTGCGAATCCAATCCTGATGATTTGATGCTGGCATTGAACATCTACCAATGAATAAAGTTTAAGCTGGATAAATTATAACTGAGTTCAGCTGATAAATTGAGTTTTCTATTGGTATATGGTTATGCGTAACGAATGTTCTAGTCTTGCGCGGTCAGCTAGAAAAGCAGGTCGGTAACAAGTCATTGTTTTAGCGTTGTGTTTAAAAATATCAATGAGCAGTCTAGCGACAATATTTTGCTTCTCTCAATATCGATAGTTAATTGAATTATCAACTCTAAATCTCTAAACATATTGAAATATTGACTGACAAAGCTACTGCATGAAAGGTCGATTTGTGGTTAAATGCGCCTATTTCATTCGTTTCACTTTTAAAAGGGAAAAATCATGCGCGCGTACAATTTCTGTGCTGGTCCTGCTGCATTACCTACCGCCGTTTTAGAAAAAGCTCAGGCTGAGTTATTGGATTGGCATGGTAAAGGCTTATCCATCATGGAAATGAGCCATCGTAGCAAAGACTATGTGGCTGTCGCTGAAAAAGCAGAAGCAGATTTACGTAAATTGATGAACATTCCAGAGAACTATAAAGTATTGTTCTTACAAGGTGGTGCATCACTTCAGTTTTCTGCAATTCCACTCAATTTATTGGGTAAAAATTCTAAAGCTGATTATATTCATACTGGGATTTGGTCAGAAAAAGCCACTCAAGAAGCGCAACGTTATGGCGATATCAATATCGTTGAAGCGGCAACAAGCATCAATGGAAAGCTTGCAATTTCTGAGCAAAGTACATGGAACTTGTCAGACGATGCGGCTTATGTCCATTATGCTGAAAATGAAACAATTGGCGGTATTCAATTTGCCAATATTCCAGAAACAGATAAACCTTTAGTTTCTGATTTTTCATCAAGTATTTTATCTGCACCATTAGACGTATCTAAGTTTGGTTTGATCTATGCTGGAGCACAAAAGAATATTGGTCCAGCAGGTTTAACCCTTGTGATCGTGCGTGATGATTTATTGGATCAAGCAAAATCTGAAATTCCAAGCTTGTTAAAATATGGTTCACAAGCAAAGAATGATTCTATGGTGAATACGCCAGCAACTTATGCTTGGTATTTGTCTGGTTTGGTTTTTGAATGGTTACTTGAGCAGGGGGGTGTAGACGCAATGTATAAAACCAACCTTGAAAAATCTAAATTGCTATATGGTTATATTGATTCTAGTGATTTTTATAATAACCCGATCGCACTTCCAAACCGTTCAATCATGAATGTACCGTTTACTTTAGCAGATGAAGCACTGGATAAATTATTCTTGAAAGAAGCTGAAGAAAATCATTTGCTCAATCTTGCTGGTCATCGTTCAGTGGGTGGTATGCGAGCAAGTATTTATAACGCTGTACCTTTGGAAGGCGTACAAGCACTTGTCAACTTTATGGATGACTTTGCTCAACGTAACGGCTAATCTCACTTCAAAACATTTAAATGATTTGTTGTAGTTGAACAGGACCTTAATTTTTCCTTTGATTGAATAAACAGGGGAGGGGAAATTAGGGACTGTAGACATAAAAAAATCCCTCCAGAGTGAGGGATTTTTTTATGTGAGATAAATGTCGTAAAACATTAAGTCGTCGGGAATATGCCTAATATATGGATCATCATTGCAGCTAAAAACATACCTAGAACAAAAAAGCAGCAGGCTCCTTTATCCAAGCGTAAGTGAAAACCACTAACTTGATTGATTAGACTAGTCGATTGTTCAGGTATAATTTTCATTACTGAGCCTAGATTTTTAAATTATTGTTTAAATCCTATTGGTTCATCGTATTTTTAACATAATTGACTGGTTAAATAAAGTGCTAAATTACATTATTAATATGTTGCTGCTTTTATTATCTCCCGATTTATAAAAATATTATGAATTTATAATCATGATTTTGTGGATACATTGTGGATAACTTGACTGTTTTTTAGTCTTTATCTAGAAAATAATCCGATTTAGGTATAAAAACGAAGTCTATTTTTTAACAAGATCATGATATTTATTGGTTTAATTTTTATGCTTAAGCTGCTGTTTTTAAATTTATTTTTGAATTCGTTTTCTTGAGATTTTCAAATAGGGGAATGTATTTATTATTTAAATAAACAGGCGATATTCTTCAACTTAAATAATTTTAAAAAGGGCTGATTATTTAATTTTGAATTTAAACTGTGGATAACTGGTAATTTTGAATTCAAAAAGATAAAAAGTGAGAGCATCTATTTAGATATAATAGAAATGTTACAAAACATGTAATAAAAAAGCATGATGGGTTTTCCATCATGCTGATCATGTGTTTTTTGAATCAAGCAGCAGAATAAATGTTTGCTTGAATCCAGATATTACCGCGAATATATTGTCCAATTTCAAAATTTTTGAAAGCAGGATCCTTGGTTGCGATACGGACTAAGATTGCGGGTTGGTTCTCTTCAAGAATTAAAGTTACATCATAAAGGGTATAGTCTTGTTGCATAAACTGCATTTGAGTTTTACCGACCACTTTACCTTGAAACCAAGCTTCATCCTCTTGCCCTAGCGTTTCTCCATAGAGGTATGCCACCATTTTAGAAAAATCGACAGTAACAGGCGCTTTATCATCTTCTGACTTCGCTTCCCATGCATCAATTTGCTCTTGAAGGTTTTCAGGTGCAATACCATTATTTTGTGACAGGATATCATTTAATGCACGATGGTGTTTGATTGAAGCAGGATCATCAACAATGATTTGTTCATGGTCCGAAACTTTTTCAAGTTCATAGGCCCATGCATTCAGTTGAACTTTATATTGCTGATCTTGCAAATATTGATGGCCGTTTACACTGTACAAGCTGTCAAATGCGTAAACTACGCTATTTGTTCCTACCTTTAAGCTAAGTACTGCTTGAGTATTGGTTTTACAGGTAATAATACGGTCAATAGAAGCATTTAATTGATAGGGACTTTCAAAACTTGGGAAAGCCGTTTTTACAGCTTTAGGTTTGTTATTCTCAACATCAATCACTTGACAGAGCTGTACAGAAGAACCGCTTGGACCTTGGATTAACCAAGTTGATACATCCATATCGCATTCTTTTGAACAAAGCCCCATGGGCATCACTGGTGCATCCAAAGCCAAACCTAACCATTTGGGCACTTCGGACGTTGGATTTTCAGTCAATAGACTCCAATGTTCGACATGGCTACCAAAATTCTGATCTTCTATGATAATTGTTTCAGGTCTGTTTTGATTGTTCATTTTCACGATTTTAAATGCCTCTCTTATGCTATTAAATCGAGGGTGATTGCTAGATTTCAAGTCCTGAAATGTAAAATCATAAGAAAAACCAGAATATTAAACTCAATTGCCATAAACCACGCCCGAAATTGTACTTTTAATCACCAAAAGCGAGATGCAAAGTTTGATTGAATCTGAAAGTCGTTAAAGATTTGCGCGATAAATAAAAGAATATGCATAGGACAGCGAAGCGGCATTTTGCTAAAATGTTGAAAAATCTTTATCAGAGATGTTGTGTGCTGCCATTTAAACTTTGGGTCGATGCAGATGCTTTACCTAAAATTCTTCGTGAAGTGATCTTACGTGCATCAGACCGTTATCAATTAGAAGTTACTTTTGTTGCAAACCAGCCTGTGGGCATTACACCGTCTGTACGGATCAACTCAATTCAAGCAATGTCAGGTGCAGATCAAGCTGACCAAGAAATTGTTGATCGGATGGGTGAGCATGATATCGTGATTACTCAGGATATCCCTTTAGCGGCACAGGTCATTGAAAAGGGTGGTGTGGCAATTCACCCACGTGGAGAGGTGTACACTTCAGCCAATGTCAAAGCTCGCTTACATTTGCGTGATTTTATGGATACTTTGCGTGGTGCAGGTGTACAAACAGGTGGGCCACCACCGATTTCTGAGCGTGATAAACGTGAGTTTTCGAGTAGCTTAGACCAAACCATTCTCAAGCAGAAACGTAAGACTTCGATATAAGTTTAATTCATGCTTTGAATAATCATCTGCAACTGATTTTTTCCACCTTTTGAATGACTCGATCTTGCTTTTCAATAGATCTTCACATTGCGTGATTAAGATTTAATTGAATTTGCAAAGATCAATGTAGAAATTCATTTTTAAACCCAGCACATTTTAATTCACATCCAGCAGTCATTTAGGAATCTATATGCCCTCCAAATCCAACCTGATGACGACTTATATTTTATTAGTCTTCATTTGGGCAAGTACGCCTTTGGCAATTGTATGGAGTGTGGCAGATTTACATATGATGTGGGCTTTGGTTTTGCGGTTTTTTATCGCTTTGCCGATTGCTTTAATTCTATTGCTGATTTTAAAAGTTAAATTACCGTACAATAAAATTGCTTTACATAGTTATTTAGCAGGCTCATTTAGTCTGATTGGTTCGCAAATTTTTACCTATGCTGCGACCAGTTATTTAAGTTCAGGTATTATCGCTTTGATGTTTGGATTAGCTCCAATTATGGCAGGGCTTATTGGTCGTTTTGTTTTTGGTCAAAGATTATTGGGGATTCAATGGCTTGGGATGCTGGTTGCTGTTATTGGCCTCGCCATTATTTGTACCAGTAGCGGGGCAAGTCAACATGTGCATCCTGTTGGAATCTTGTTGATGTTGATGAGTGTATTTACCTATGCTTTTTCGATCTTTTGGGTAAAAAAAGTAAATGCAGATGTTGTTCCGATGGCGCAAGCAACAGGTTCAATCTTGGTTTCTACGCTGGCTGCAATGTGTATTATTCCTTTTATTTGGCAGTATGCACCTACGCATATTCCCGAAACCAAATCATTATTGGCGTTGATTTATACCGTATTGATGGCTTCATTACTGGCGATGTTTTGTTATTTTAAATTGGTGCAAAATATTAAAGCCACGACTTTATCATTGACGACTGTAATGACCCCGATGATTGCCATGTTTTTAGGTGCGATGCTCAATAATGAAAAACCGACAATGAGTGTGTTTATTGGTGCGGCGGTTTTGATCTTTGGACTAATTTTATACTTCTATAAAGATTTTAAAGCACGTCAATTGCTGGCTAAAAAGATTGAAAATTAGCATCGAATTTTTCTTTTTTCTTTAGATTTTATCCTGAGTGAATAACCTTAAACTATTTGGATTCATGCTTTTGAAATAAGATGTGTTTTTAATTTTTATACTAAGTTAATCATGCTACTTACAAAATGATGAAAGCCAATATGAGTCATTTTAAATAAAGCACTTTGTATAAAATAGTATATTTACTTCACCATTTTAGATAAAAGCAATCATGATAATAATTGAAGATATTGAGATAAAAGAATAAAGATAAATGGCATAGGATAAAAATAATAACCAAAATGAGTTGAAGAGAAATGACGAAGCAGATCCGCTTTAACGCCTTTGAAATGAATTGTATTGCCCATCAATCTCCTGGTTTATGGCGTCATCCTTCAGATCGTTCGACAGAATATAAAGATATTGAGTATTGGACTGATCTCGCTAAAATTTTGGAAAAGGGCGTGTTTGATGGCATTTTTATTGCGGATGTACTCGGGATATATGATGTTTACCACCACAGTGCAGAACATGCATTAACAGGTGCAGTACAAGTCCCGGTCAATGATCCTTTGCAAATTGTCCCAGCGATGGCTGCGGTAACACGGCATTTAGGTTTCGGTGTAACTACATCAATATCTTTTGAACACCCTTATCCTTTTGCACGAAGAATCAGCACATTAGATCATCTTACCAAAGGTCGGGTGGGATGGAATATTGTCACCTCTTATTTGGAAAGTGGTTCTAAGAACTTGGGGCTAACTACGCAATTAAATCATGATGATCGCTACGATATTGCCGATGAGTATTTAGAAGTGCTGTATAAGCTGTGGGAAGGGTCTTGGGAAAATGATGCTGTTTTAAGAGATAAGCAGTCTGGAATCTTTGCTGATCATACAAAAGTTCATCCCATTTTACATGAGGGGAAATACTTTAAAGTCCCCGGTATTCATATTTGTGAACCTTCACCACAACGCACACCTGTGCTATACCAAGCAGGTGCGTCAGCTCGGGGACAAAAATTTGCAAGTCAAAATGCCGAATGTATTTTTATTGCGCCACCGTCAAAAATAGCAGCTAAGAAAATTGTTCAAAGTATTCGTGAAAAATTAAAACAGGAAGGGCGAGATCCTTATGCGGTTAAAATTTATAGCTTATTGTCAATTGTAACGGATGAAACGGATCAAAAGGCACAGGCGAAATTTAAAGAATATCAGTCTTATGGAAGTTATGATGGTGCTTTAACTTTGGTGTCTGGTTGGTCTGGTGTGGATTTTTCACAGTATCAACCACATGATAAAGTTGAGTATATTGAAACCAATGCGATTCAATCGATGTTAGATGCTTATGTCAATGCAGATCCTAAGCGTATTTGGACCATTGAAGAAATTGCCCATTGGAATAGTGTGGGGGGAAATGGCCCTGTACTGGTTGGTTCAGCACAGACGGTCGCTGATGAGTTACAACAATGGGTAGAAGATACCGATGTCGATGGTTTTAATTTAGCTTATATTCTTGCTCATCAAACTTTTATTGATATTGTAGATTTCATTGTACCTGAGCTACAACGCCGTGGTGCTTATCAAACAGAATATCGTCAGGGGACTTTACGAGAAAAACTATTTCAACAAAGTGCTTATTTGCCAGAGAATCATCGAGGCGCACAATATCGCAAAGACAATAAGAATAGCTTAGCGCAAGCAAGTTAGTCTAAGTCTAATTTTAAATAAGCATCTAAAATAATTGTTTATTGCATATTGATTGTGCTTATCCGTTAGAAATTAGTCCACATTATGTGGGCTTTTTTTATGATTTTAATAGTTATGAATTTTAATGATAAATTTATGATTTTGTTTTGAATAATAAATGCATTTATTCATATAAATAGTATAAAAAAATAGTGCTAGTTTAAATCCATGCTTATTTAAAAGAGTAACAACAATGACTGATTTAAACCAAAAAAACTTTTCTTCTCAGACAGCGGTTCCTTTGCAATTTTTTGAATTGAATCATGATGCACATGTTATTCAATCAGATGCGGAAGCTATTCAAGTAGCGAAAAATTTGGCCAAAGAATTTGCCAAAGAGGCATCACAACGTGATTATGAACGTCGTTTGCCGCTTGAAGAGATACAGCTCTATTCACAAAGTGGTTTATGGGGAATTAATATTCCTCAGGCATTTGGTGGAGCTGAAGTGAAATATCGTACTTTAGCCGAAGTGGTGAAGATCATTTCTAGTGTAGATCCTTCGCTTGGGCAAATTGCTCAAAATCATTGGGCTTTTATTGAGCATCTCCGTTTAGATGCCAGTCCTGAACAGCAACAATTTTTCTTTGCTGAAATTTTAAAAGGTCGACGTTTAGGCAATGCGTTTTCAGAAAAAGGTAGCAAGACCGTTGCTGACTTAGAAACCAAAATACATAAAACATCCCAAGGTTATGAAATTAATGGTCAAAAATTCTTTGCTACAGGGGCTTTATTGGCACATTGGGTACCTGTCGTAGCAGTTAATGAAGATGGGCTGCCTGTGGTTGCCTTAACGCCACGAACAAGTACAGGTCTGGAAATTGTCAATGATTGGTCTGGATTTGGACAAAGAACTACAGCGAGTGGAACTGTGTTACTAAAACAAGTTCAAGTCGATGAAAAATATATTGTGCCGATTCACAAAGCCTTTGAAAGACCTACAGCAGCAGGTGCGATTTCTCAATTTATTCAAGCCGCAGTAGATGCGGGTATTGCTCGTGGTGCAATTGATGAAACGGTTCAATATGTACGCTTACATTCACGCCCTTGGATTGACTCAGGTTTAGAAAAAGCCAGCGATGATCCGTATACCATTGCAAGTATAGGGGAGTTAAAAATCAAATTACGTGCAGCCGAGGCTGTTTTAGACTTGGCTGGTGATGCAATTGATCAAGCAATTGCCGAACCATCTGAAGAGAATGCTAATCAGGCGGCATTACTGGTTGCAGAAGCCAAGGTATTAACAACTGAAATTGCCATTCTGGCTTCAAATAAATTATTTGAATTATCAGGTACTCGTTCAACATTGTCTGAATTAAATTTAGATCGCCATTGGCGTAATGCACGTACTCATACTTTGCATGATCCTGTACGTTGGAAATTTAATTTAGTTGGTAATTATTATCTCAATAACATTCACTTACCACGCCATGCGTGGAGCTAAGAATAACAATAACCAACAAATGGAGAGAAAAAATGGGTAACTTAGATATTCAAAACCGTTTTATTGAAGATTTATCAATCTCAGCAGATTATGAAAAGGTTGCATCAAAATATCGTGCAATTTTTGAAAAAATTGCACAAGGTGTCGTTGAACGCGAGCAACAGCGTATATTACCGTATGAGCAAATAGACTGGTTAAAACATGCGGGTTTTGGTGCATTACGTGTACCAGTCAAGTTTGGTGGAGATGGAGTGTCTTTACCTCAGTTATTTCAATTGCTCACTGAACTTGCAAAGGCCGATTCAAATATTGTACAAGCATTGCGAGGGCATTTCGCTTTTGTTGAAGATCGATTAAATGCACATAAGTTTAAGAACCAAGAATTATGGTTTAAACGTTTTGTGCAAGGGGATTTGGTGGGGAATGCATGGACTGAAATCGGTCATGTAAAAATTGGTGATGTGATTACCCGAGTAACTCAAAATAATAATCAATTGCTGGTCAATGGAAAAAAGTACTATTCAACAGGCACAATCTTTGCGGATTGGGTTGATTTATTTGCCTATGATGAACGTACGGATCAGCATGTTATTGCTGCGATTTCTCGACATGCTTCTGGAGTTGAAGTACAGGATGATTGGGATGGTTTCGGTCAAAAAACCACGGGAAGTGGCACCTTAACGTTAAGCAATGTTGCAATCGAAGCAGACCATATTTTGCCTTTTGAGCAACGTTTTAAATATCAGACTGCGTTCTACCAAGTCATTCATTTGGCGACCTTATCAGGTATTGCACACTCAGCAGTTGCAACATTTATTCATGAAGTACAAAAGCGTGATCGTATTTTTAGTCATGGCAATGCTGATTTAGTGCGTAATGATCCACAGATTTTACAGGTAATTGGTAAAGCTTCTGCACAAGCCTATGCGAGTGAAAGCATTACCACACAAACTGCAGAGGCTTTGCAGCGTGCATATATCAGTCACTTTAGTGAATCCGAAGTAAAAAATATTCAAGCAAATAATGATGCTGAATTAGAAGCGGCACAAGGGCAGGTGGTTATTTCTGATTTAGTCTTGGAGTTAACCAGTAAGTTATTTAATGCGCTTGGCGCATCTGCAAGTACCACCACAAAACAACTTGATCGCTTCTGGCGCAATGCGCGGGTCGTATCTTCACATAATCCAGTCGTATATAAGGAAAAAGTGATTGGTGATTGGGAAGTCAATCGCGAACCATTGCCTTTTGTTTGGCAAATTGGAACAAGCCCAAAAGTTGGCGCTGCCTAGAATTTAAATTTTAACCACCTTTAGTTCAAGGCTTGCTTATGCAAGCTTTTGATTTTTATAAAGACCATAAAGAATAATAATTATTGTACTCATGAGTATACAAAATGGCAGATTTGGTACTATGAGGAGAAAAAAAAGTTAAGTAGATTAGTACAGCAAAAAACAAATACAACGAGGAAATCATGTCGCTTAAAGGAAAAACACTTTTTATTACCGGTGCAAGCCGAGGAATAGGGCGAGAGATTGCACTAAAAGCTGCACAAGATGGTGCGAACATTGTGATTGCTGCAAAATCTACACAAGAGCATCCTAAATTAGGAGGCTCGATTTTTACTGTTGCTCAAGAAGTTGAAGAGGCAGGTGGTCAAGCTTTAGCACTTCAACTGGATGTACGTGATCAAGATGCGGTTGCGCTTGCCATGAAACAAGCAGCAGCGCATTTCGGTGGAATTGATATTTTAATTAACAATGCTGGTGCGATTAAACTGTCTGGCGTAGAGACGCTTGATCCAAACCGTTTCGATTTAATGTATCAGATTAATACACGTGCTGTGATGGTATGTAGTCAAGCTGCGTTACCGTACTTAAAAAACAGTGACAATCCACATATTTTAAATCTTTCACCGCCGTTAAACTTGGATGAAAAATGGTTTGCCAGCTATGCGCCTTATACCATTACTAAATATGGTATGAGTATGCTGACTTTAGGGATGAATCAAGAGTTTGCCAGTTATGGCGTAAGTGTAAACTCACTTTGGCCGAGAACGATTATTGCCACAGCTGCAATTGAGTTTTCTTTAGGTGGTAAGCAATTATTTAGCAGAGCTCGTAAACCGAACATTATGGCAGACGCCGCTTATCGTATTTTAAACAGTGAGAAACGTGCTTTAACAGGACGGTTGTTGATTGATGAAGAAATCCTACGAGAGTCGGGTATTACAGATTTTACTGAATATCGCTATGCTGATTCAGAGGATGAGTTGATGGTTGATTTGTTTGTTAAAGAATAATTGCTGAACGGATCGTGCCAATAATTCGTACCGATTTTAAAATCCTGGTTTGATTGTTTAAAATCGGTACATTAAAACATTGGAAATTTTTATAAAAAAGCAGAAGATATAATATTGAATCTAAAAAATGAGTGAGATGTAATTTCGTGTATGAGTTAGATTGTAAGTTGCTCAGTATTTTTTACTATATCTACAAGTTTAAAAGTGTTTCTGTTGCCGCAGATCATTTAGCGATGAGCCAACCTACAGTAAGCAATATTCTGAACAAAATTCGTGTTCATTATAACGATCCGTTATTTTTACGGATTGGTAATGAAATGGTGCCTACAGAATTATCTAAACAACTTTATCCTTTGATCAGTGAAGCACTGAGTAAAGTTGAAATTATTAATAATTTTAGTGTGGATTTTGATGAAACAGCATCTCAGCAACAATTTACAGTTGCGATGACGGATGTTTCTCACTTAGTTTTATTGCCTAAAATTTCTCAATATCTCAAAGCACATGCACCACATGTCAAATTAAATGTTCGCGCTATCACTTCTGAAACCAGTTATCAGATGGCAAATGGCGAAATTGATTTGGCGATTGGTTTTTTACCGCAATTAGAAAATGGTTTCTATCAACAAAAATTATTCGAACAATTTTATGTGGTGATTGCATCTAAAGATCATCCACGATTAACTCAACAAAGCATGACCGTTGAGCAGTATTTGAGTGAATCACACATCGATATTGATGCGGGTGTGGGGCATTATCACATCGCCAATGAGCTGTTAAATTTGGATTTAAAACGTAATGTATTGATGCGTATTCCGAGTTATCTTGGTGTTGGCTTAGTGGTGCAAGATACTGACTCGATTGCAACAGTTCCTTATTATTTGAGCGAAGTCTTGTTGTCACGAGGAAACTTACAAATTTTTCCAGCACCAATTTCGTTTCCGACTTATTCGATTAAGCAGTATTGGCATATGTCATGTCACCATAAAACCAGCCATCAGTGGTTAAGACATATGTGTTATGAGATTTTTAGTCAGGTGAACTCAATGCCTTTACCCAGTCAGTTGTTAAGCCATGGCGATCAGCCTGAAGTTTAAGGATTTCTATAATCGATACATCCAGAATGATTGGTATCAACAGCTTGGTAAAATATTGTTGATGAAAAAGATTAATATTTTTGATTTAGAAAAATTTAAACGAGATCTATATGCAGGTCAGCAGTTGAATGGGCGTGTGTATAAACAATATGCACAGGATATTGAAGAATATCTTTTGCAATTAGATCATTTTCCCCATCAAGTCTTTCAAGTTTATCTTGATGTATTGAACTCAAGTTATATGACGCAAGTGCATGGCGTCTATCATTTTTTTAAACAGTTATATTTTGACTTTGAAAAGCTATCACCAGTTCAACGGTACCAACTTAAAAGTGTAATTAATCGTTGTTTAGAACGACCTCTAGATAATAATTTAGAACTATGGCTTTTAGAAATAAATCAAAATAAATTTTAAAAGGACTTTTTAAAGCTAAATAGCTTAAGAACAGTTATCCTTTTAAGATTAATTCGCTTGATGCTCTGAATCGGTTAGCTTATCAGGTGTCATCAATGCTTGATTGACATAGAGTTTGATTAAGCGTTCACGAGAGCCAATAGACTTTTGATAGTGCGTAGAATTTAACAATAATGATGCGCCATAAGTCACTGTCCAGATATAAGACAAGTAATCACGGATTGACATACTACTGTTTAAGGCTTTGAGATGTGCCCCGAAAAGATCTTTAATTTCTAAAATACGTTGCTCACGTATGCTATAAAGTTCTTCGAATAAGTCTTTGAGTTTACGTTCATTATTGGTTAAACGCTCTTCAATCACATGCAGTAAAATTGTTCGATTCGAATTTAACATGTTATATAACATGTATTCGGATACATAGATTTTAATATCATGATGATAGGCTTTAGAAATATCTAAAAGTCGTTTTTCATTCAAAATAATCAGTTCAAGATACAGCTGGTTTTTACTTTTAAAATGTTTATAGATCGTTCCTTTTGCGATATCAAGTTCAGCAGCAAGCTCACTTAACGTAATATCCTGATTATTATCAAGCAATAAGGTTTCTGCCATTGCTAAAATTTTCTCTTTGCGAAGAAGAAAATTCTGTTGGCGCACTGAACTCATTCTATTGATCCAAAACCGCTGATGAAGAACTGGACTCAGAGTATATCAGCTATTTCGCTGATTCAATAAAACTATAGTCCATCATATTCAATAAAATATTTATTTTTTTAATGTATTTAATAATTTAGCTTTTATATAAGTAAATTAGGAGAGATAAAATTTCAACGAACAATTTATAAAACTAAACTTAAGTATGGTCATACGATGAATATAAAGAAACTGTAAGAGATGTACCGTTTAAAAACATATTTAGTCAGCAACGACTTTACAAAAAAAACCTGATCATTTGATCAGGTTTTTCTTTTTAATAATGCTCTTAGAAATTAATCCGCGCGGCGCCAAATAGTACCTTGACGTGTATCTTCCAGTACTACACCTTGAGCAAGCAAAGACTGACGGATTTCATCTGCACGGGCAAAGTCTTTATTTTTCTTGGCATCAACACGTTGTTGAATGAAATCTTCAATATCAGCTTCGGATAAGCCAAGTGCTTCTTGACCAATGTCTGATTTTAAAAAGTCATCTACATTGTATTGAACCAAGCCAAGGATATTGGTCAAGTGGCGTAACGTAGAATAATAAAGCGTAGATTGCGCTGCATTCTCTTCTTTAATCGCACGATTCAATTCTTTAATAATTTCGAATAAAACTGCAATTGCTTCAGATGTATTGAAGTCATCACGCATTGCTGAATTAAAGCGCTCGATGAGCGTTTCATCTAACAGGTCTGTGGTTTTATTGCCATAGACTTGTTGATACGCTTTAAATGCATGATAAAAACGAGAAAGCGTAGTTTTTGCTTCTTTTAGTGCAAAGTCCGAGAAGTTTACAGGGCTACGATAGTGTGATGACACAATAAAATAACGAATCACTTCAGGATGGAATTTCTCCATCACATCACGAATGGTAAAAAAGTTGCCTAAAGATTTCGACATTTTTTCGCCATCGACATTGATAAAGCCAACATGCATCCAGTAGTTTACATATTGTTCATCTGTTGCAGCTTCTGATTGCGCGATTTCATTTTCATGATGTGGGAATAAAAGATCTGAACCGCCACCATGAATATCGAAATGATTGCCTAAGCAGCAAGTTGACATTGCTGAACATTCAATATGCCAACCTGGACGGCCATTGCCCCAAGGTGAAGCCCATGAAGGCTCATTTTCTTTAGCATGTTTCCATAGCACAAAGTCAAATGGATGCTTCTTCTCAACTTCAACATCAACACGTTCAGAAGCGCCAGCTTGCATATCGTCAAGTTTACGTCCTGAAAGTCGGCCATAGTTCTTAAATTTTTCAACTTCAAAATAGACATCGCCATTTGCAGAAGGGTAAGCCGTACCTTTATTGACAAGGTTACCAATCATATTCTGCATTTGATCGATATAATCTGTTGCGCGGGGTGCCTCATCAGGTGCTAAGCATCCTAAATTTTCGGCATCATCATTCATCGCCTTGATAAAACGATCGGTCAAAGCTGTAATGCTTTCGCTATTTTCATTGGCACGCGCAATAATTTTGTCATCGATATCTGTGATGTTACGAACGTATTTAACATTCCAACCTTGACTACGTAAAAAACGAATAATGTAGTCAAAAGCAACCATCACCCGAGCATGGCCTATATGACAGTAATCATAAACTGTCATACCGCACACATACATGTCGATATGTCCTTCTTTACGGGGAACAAATTCAACTTTTTTTCGTTGCTCAGAGTTGTAAAGAACAAATGGTTGCATAGGTTTTCTAAAGGCTTCAACAAAATGATGATTAATCTTAACCTAAGCTCCATATTTCATAAAGTTTTATACGTTATTTTTCTAAGAAAATGAAATTTATACATTTAGGAAAGCAGCCTATTGTATTGCTATGCTAAAATAGCAAAAATATTCCATTCGATATTCAAAACTCTTTATAGAGTTAAGGTTAGCCCATTTTGAATCCTGAAAATAAATCAAATCAAGTTGATTTTCAAAAAGTTGCACTTGAAACTTTACGCATTGAAGAACATGCCATAGAGATTTTAGCGACTCAAATTGATGAACGCTTTACGCGCGCATGTGAAATTATTTTACAGTGCCAAGGTCGTTTAGTGATTACGGGTATGGGGAAATCTGGGCATATTGGGCGGAAAATGGCAGCAACTTTCGCATCAACAGGCACACCATCATTCTTTATGCATCCTGGTGAAGCAGGGCATGGCGATTTAGGTATGTTGGTCAAAGGTGACGTGTTGATTGCAATTTCAAACTCTGGAAAGAGTGATGAAATTATGATGTTGATGCCACTGATTAAGTATTTGGAAGTGCCTTTAATCACCATCAGCGGTGATGACAAAGGACCTATGCCACAAAATGCAGATGTTGCGTTGACACTGGGAAATATCAAAGAAGCATGTCCATTAGGTTTGGCACCCACCTCAAGCACTACTGCAACATTGGTATTGGGCGATGCACTGGCTGTGGCGCTATTAGATGCACGTGGTTTTACTGCAGATGATTTTGCAATGTCACATCCTGCTGGTGCATTAGGCAAACGTCTGTTGTTACATGTAAAACATTTGATGCGTACAGGCACTGATTTACCAAAAGTATTTCCTGATACACCAATGAATAAAGTTTTGTACGAAATATCCAATAAGCGTTTAGGTTTAACCACTGTTGTCGATGAAAATGACACCTTATTGGGCATATTTACCGATGGTGATTTACGTCGTTTAATTGATAGACAACAAGGTTTTGATGTGAACTTGCCTGTTTCCGCGGTCATGGTTCAAAACCCTTCAACCATTTCTAAAGAAGCACGTGCAGTTGAAGCTTTAGAAAAAATGAATGAAAAGAAAATTAGTCAATTTATTGTCGTTGATGATGCCAATAAAGTGATTGGTGTAATTAGTATGCATGACCTGATTCAAGCTGGAGTAAATTAATCAATGGCTTCTTATGTTTTACTGGAACAAGCGCGTCATATTGAAGCATTGGTTTTAGATGTAGATGGAATTTTGAGTGATGGTTTTGTGACGTTGACCAATACAGGGGATGAAATTAAATCCTTTGATATTCGCGACGGATTAGGCATGAAGCTGGTGCAAAAATCTGGAATTAAAGTCATCATTATCACAGGACGTAAAAGTAATATTGTTGAAAAACGTATGGCTGATCTTGGCGTGGATTTGGTTTTTCAAGGTCGTGAAGACAAAGGTGCTGCACTTAAAGAAGCTTGTGCTCAATTCAATTTAGATCCTGAAGACTGTTTATATATGGGCGATGATTGGCCAGATCTTTCAGCCTTTGCAATCGCAGGGATGAAAGTCACTGTACCCAACGGGCATGTTGAAGTGCGTCGTCGAGCAGATTTAGTCACTCAGGCGATGGGTGGGCGTGGAGCTGTGCGTGAAGTCTGTGATATGTTGCTGATGGCAAAAGGCACTTACCAAGAATTACTTGAAAAATATACAGCTATACCGCATTAATAGCGTAAATTCAGATTGATCAAATGTTGAATGTAATTTATGGATACTAAGGTTTTATATGTGACTGCAGTTGTCATCGCGGCAATCAGTGGTGGCTATTACTATTACAGTGGGAAAGGCAAAAAGTTGGATGCGAATTCAGCCAAAAGCATGACGTATACTGCTGAGGGTATCCAGTTGGTCCAAACAGATGAAAAGGGCAATCTTTATGTTCGTGCTCAAGTGGATCGTTTAGAACAAGATTTACAAAGAAAAACTTCAACACTGAGTAACCTCAATGCTTCGATGTTTCATCAAAATAAAGTTGATTCAACTTTTTTTGCAAAACAAGCACGAGGATTTAATGACAATGAAAAAGTCGTTTTATCTGGACAAGTTAAAGCGACCAAGATTGGTGAACGAGGGACCATGGAATTTCAGACAGACGAGTTAACGGGGTATCCTAAAATACGTCAGTTTGAAACGACTCACCAAGTGACTGTTAATGCACCTGATGCAGAATTTATTAGTCAGGGTTTAAAAGCTGATTTAAACCAAGGTCAATATGAATTTGCACATATTCGAGGAAAGTATGTACCTAACTAAGCCTTTTTTAATGAAACAATCTTTCCTAATAAAAGCGATCTGCACTGCCGGTTTAATGGGCTTGTCTGCAGCAGCATTTGCATTACCGTCAGATCGTAATCAGCCAATCTCATTGGTTGCAGATAAAGCAACCTATAATGAAGCTGCGGGTGTAACGACATATACCGGTAATGTCATCATTGAGCAAGGTACAATGAAGCTTCAAGCTGCTTCAATTGTGGCTCAATTGAATAAGAATAAGCAAATTAGTACCATTACTGCCACTGGCGGCCCAGCAAAGTTTCAACAACAAGTTGATACGGCAAAGGGTGTTGCTCGTGGAGAAGCACAAAAAATTATTTATAATGCCGAAACAGGAATTATTAATTTAATTGGTAATGCTTATCTATATCAAGATGGAGCAAGTATTCGCAGCAGTTCATTAAAATATAGTATGAACAAAGGCGATATTGAAGCTTCTGGTAGTTCAAATAGCACAGGTTCAGCGAAAGGACGTGTACAAATTATTATCCCGCCAAATAGTACCAAGTCTTTCCCTGGAGCGCGTGATTAATGACAGCATCGAATCAGCCTCAAGTGCTTTGTATCAAACATTTAGCAAAAGTTTATAGTAAACGTTGGGTGGTCAAAGACGTTTCATTCAGTATGCAAAGTGGACAAATTGTGGGTTTGCTTGGGCCGAATGGTGCGGGTAAAACCACCAGTTTCTATATGGTCGTTGGTTTGGTGCGAATGGATAAGGGCGAAATTCATCTTGATAATGAAGATATTTCTGATTTAGCTATGCATCAGCGCGCACGTAAAGGAATTGGTTATCTTCCACAGGAAGCTTCAATTTTCAGAAAATTGACGATTGCTGAAAATATCATGGCCATCCTTGAAACACGTAAAGATTTAAATAAACAGCAGCGCCAACAACGCCTCAAAGAATTATTGGAAGATTTTAAAATCACCCATATTAAAGATTCTCTTGGAATGAGTGTGTCAGGTGGTGAGCGCCGTCGTGCAGAGATCGCACGCGCACTTGCAGCTGATCCAAAATTTATGCTTTTGGATGAACCTTTTGCAGGTGTCGATCCAATCTCGGTAGGTGATATTAAAGATATTATTCGACAGTTAAAAGATCGTGGAATCGGGGTTTTGATTACCGACCATAATGTTCGTGAAACTTTAGCGATTTGTGAGCATGCTTATATTGTGAGTGAAGGTGCTGTGATTGCGGAAGGAACGCCAGAAGAAGTGTTGGCAGATGAAACCGTGCGCCAAGTGTATTTGGGTGATGATTTTACCGTATAACCACTCAGATTTTTTTAAAAGATGAAGGATCACCTTCATCTTTTTTTTTATTTTTTGAGACCCAAATTTTAAAAATTTCAATTTTGATTCAATATTTTATTAATTATTATTTCATTTAAATTTAACAACATAGTTTTAATGTGATGCTCTTCACATATAGAAAAATGTGTTACATGTTTTGTTTAAAATTTAATCTAAGTCAAATTCTTAAGTTTCTATAATACCCATAAAAATTAAATGGGAATTTATTATTTTTAAGCGCTATGAGCAGTATGGGAATAATAGAATGCTTCTTTTTAAAAAGGTGAGACTATTAATAAAATTTAAATAAATTTATAAAAGTGATCATTGATAATGTTAGTAATGAATATAAAGTGATAATTAAATTTAATCACAATAAATTAGTAAAATAAACAAGTAAGATTTTAACTAAATGATAATTGCATCACAAAGTAATGGTTTTAAAAAAGATCAATCATTTAGCCATTATAGACAAGCACTGTTTTTTATATGTATATGTGATTTTAATATTAAAAATATACACTTGTGAAATTTATCTCACTTATTTATCTTTTTTGCATAACAGTAAATTATAAGACGGAAAAAATATTATGAAAAACATCACTATTTATGAAAAAGGAACAGCTAAGGTTCTCACTCAAGATTTAGTTAATAAACACTACTCAGTGTATAAAGTAAATCTTGATAGCGCAGAAATAGCCAAGATTGTAAAAGTTAATAATAATTTGGAGGTTTATTTAAAAAATGGAGAAAAAGTTGTTATTGATGATTTCTTTATTGGTGAAAAACCAAAAGAATTTACAATAGAAACTGCAGATGGAAAGCATTATTTACTTAACTTTCTTGAATTTGATGCAACTGGCACTGTAACTAAAATTGATTATTTAGGGATTACCGATTTTCAAGAGTATTTAGTTGGCCATCATAGTGCTGTACCTGCATGGGCATGGGTTGCAGCTGCAGCTGGGGCGATCGGAATTGCAGCAGCATCAGGGGGAAGTGGTGGCTCAAGCCATTCAGGAAGTGGTGATAAAACAGGACCAAAACTAAGCTATGATATTTTAGATAATCAGAAAATTAAAATCACTGCAGATGAAGCAAGTAAAATTACAATAGTCGATGCGAGTGGTAAAACAATTGGATCAGGATAACTAAATCAAGCAGGTGCGCTTGAAATTAATTTAACAAGACCTTTGGTTGATAATGAAAAAATTACTATTACAGCAACGGATAATGCGGGTAATAAAACAACTGAAACAATAAATGTGGGTGATGTTACAAAACCTGAAGTCGAAATAAATATTATTGATAATGATACTATTCAGGTCAATTCAAATGAACCTGGTAGTAAAGTTATAATTAAAAATGAAGCAGGACAAATAATTGCTGAGGGTGTAATTGGTCCTGATGGAAAATTAATAGTTGATTTAAATACGCCTTTAACTGACGGCAGTAAGATTATTGTTGACGTTATTGATGCCGCAGGGAATCAAACAGAAAAAGTAATTACAGTAGGTGATGTAACACCGCCAATTATTAGTACAACTATTCAAGATGCGACCCATATTCAAGTCACTTCAAATGAAGCTGGTCAAGTTAAAATCACGGATGGTCAAGGTAATGTAATTGGTACAGGTACAATTACAGGTAATAACACGGTTGATAATATTCAATTAACACGACCACTTACAGACGGTGAAACTATTAAGGTTACTGTGACAGATGGTGCTGGTAATCCAAAAACAGTTGAAATTACAGCAGGTGATGTAACTGCTCCTGTGATCACTACAACCATTCAAGACGCAACTCATGTTGAAGTTACTTCAAATGAAACGGGTCAAGTTAAAATCACGGATGGTCATGGTAATGTAATTGGTACAGGTACAATCACTGGTAATAACACGGTTGATAATGTTCAATTAACACGACCACTTACAGACGGTGAAACTATTACGGTCACTGTGACAGATGGTGCAGGTAATCCAAAAACAGTTGAAATTACAGCAGGTGATGTCACAAATCCACAATTTCAATCTGCGCATGTGGATAGTTCAGGAACACAATTAACCCTGACCTATAGTGAAGCATTGGATAGTGCTAACTTACCTCCATCGAGCAGTTTTTCGGTTAATGTGGGTGGTCAACTTGTTAATGTGACAGGTATATCAGTCAATGGTAATGTCGTGATATTGACTCTCGGTACACCAGTGACAGCTGGTCAGACCGTTACTGTGGGTTATACCGACCCAACCACGGGTAATGATGTTAATGCCATTCAAGATACGGCAGGCAATGATGCAGCAACCCTTCCACCGACAGCGGTAGACAATGGTTCAACTGTGCCTGGTGGAGATACCACAGCGCCGACCTTTGTCAGTGCAACGTTAGATACAGCAGGCACATCGCTCACCTTGACCTATAGTGAAGTGCTAGACTCAGCAAACTTACCGCCATTAAACAGTTTCGTGGTAACCGCAGATGGTCAGGTGGTACCTGTAACAGGTGTTACCGTGAATGGCTCTAGTGTGGTATTGACCTTGGGTGCACCAGTCACAGCAGGTCAAGCGGTGACGGTGGGTTATACCGATCCAACCACGGGCAATGATCTAAATGCGATCCAAGATGCAGCTGGCAATGATGCAGCAACCCTTCCACCGACAGCGGTAGACAATGGTTCAACTGTGCCTGGTGGAGATACCACAGCGCCGACCTTTGTCAGTGCAACGTTAGATACAGCAGGCACATCGCTCACCTTGACCTATAGTGAAGCGCTAGACTCAGCAAACTTACCGCCATTAAACAGTTTCGTGGTAACCGCAGATGGTCAGGTGGTACCTGTAACAGGTGTTACCGTGAATGGCTCTAGTGTGGTATTGACCTTGGGTGCACCAGTCACAGCAGGTCAAGCGGTGACGGTGGGTTATACCGATCCAACCACGGGCAATGATCTAAATGCGATCCAAGATGCAGCTGGCAATGATGCAGCAACCCTTCCACCGACAGCGGTAGACAATGGTTCAACTGTGCCTGGTGGAGATACCACAGCGCCGACCTTTGTCAGTGCAACGTTAGATACAGCAGGCACATCGCTCACCTTGACCTATAGTGAAGCGCTAGACTCAGCAAACTTACCGCCATTAAACAGTTTCGTGGTAACCGCAGATGGTCAGGTGGTACCTGTAACAGGTGTTACCGTGAATGGCTCTAGTGTGGTATTGACCTTGGGTGCACCAGTGACTTTAGGTCAAGCGGTGACGGTGGGTTATACCGATCCAACCACGGCTAATGATCCAAATGCGATCCAAGATGCAGCTGGCAATGATGCGGCAACACTTCCACCGACAGCGGTAGACAATGGTTCGATTATTCCTGGTGGCGATACCACAGCACCGACCTTTGTCAGCGCCACAGTGGATCTATCAGGGACTACATTGACCCTGACCTATAATGAAGCGCTTGATCCATTACATCCACCAGTTGCAGGCGACTTCGCAGTGACTGCAGATGGTCAGCTTGTCCCTGTAACGGGTGTTGCGGTGGTGGGCAATAACGTGGTGTTAACCTTGGGTGCACCAGTGACTTTAGGTCAAGCGGTGACGGTGGGTTATACCGATCCAACCACGGCTAATGATCCAAATGCGATCCAAGATGCAGCTGGCAATGATGCAGCAACGCTTCCACCGACAGCGGTCGACAATGGTTCGATTATTCCTGGTGGCGATACCACAGCACCGACCTTTGTCAGCGCGACAGTGGATCTATCAGGGACTACATTGACCCTGACCTATAATGAAGCGCTTGATCCATTACATCCACCAGTTGCAGGCGACTTTGCAGTGACTGCAGATGGTCAGCTTGTCCCTGTAACGGGTGTTGTGGTGGTGGGCAATAACGTGGTGTTAACCTTGGGTGCACCAGTGACTTTAGGTCAAGCGGTGACGGTGGGTTATACCGATCCAACCACGGCTAATGATCCAAATGCGATCCAAGATGCAGCTGGCAATGATGCAGCAACGCTTCCACCGACTGCGGTCGACAATGGTTCGATTATTCCTGGTGGCGATACTACAGCGCCTACATTTGTCAGCGCGACAGTGGATCTATCAGGGACTACATTGACCCTGACCTATAATGAAGCGCTTGATCCATTACATCCACCAGTTGCAGGCGACTTTGCAGTGACTGCAGATGGTCAGCTTGTCCCTGTAACGGGTGTTGCGGTGGTGGGCAATAACGTGGTGTTAACCTTGGGTGCACCAGTGACTTTAGGTCAAGCGGTGACGGTGGGTTATACCGATCCAACCACGGCTAATGATCCAAATGCGATCCAAGATGCAGCTGGCAATGATGCGGCAACACTTCCACCGACAGCGGTCGACAATGGTTCGATTATTCCTGGTGGCGATACCACAGCACCGACCTTTGTCAGCGCGACAGTGGATCTATCAGGGACTACATTGACCCTGACCTATAATGAAGCGCTTGATCCATTACATCCACCAGTTGCAGGCGACTTTGCAGTGACTGCAGATGGTCAGCTTGTCCCTGTAACGGGTGTTGTGGTGGTGGGCAATAACGTGGTGTTAACCTTGGGTGCACCAGTGACTTTAGGTCAAGCGGTGACGGTGGGTTATACCGATCCAACCACGGCTAATGATCCAAATGCGATCCAAGATGCAGCTGGCAATGATGCAGCAACCCTTCCACCGACAGCGGTAGACAATGGTTCGATTATTCCTGGTGGCGATACCACAGCACCGACCTTTGTCAGCGCCACAGTGGATCTATCAGGGACTACATTGACCCTGACCTATAATGAAGCGCTTGATCCATTACATCCACCAGTTGCAGGCGACTTCGCAGTGACTGCAGATGGTCAGCTTGTCCCTGTAACAGGTGTTGCGGTGGTGGGCAATAACGTGGTGTTAACCTTGGGTGCACCAGTGACTTTAGGTCAAGCGGTGACGGTGGGTTATACCGATCCAACCACGGCTAATGATCCAAATGCGATCCAAGATGCAGCTGGCAATGATGCAGCAACCCTTCCACCGACAGCGGTAGACAATGGTTCGATTATTCCTGGTGGCGATACTACAGCACCGACCTTTGTCAGCGCCACAGTGGATCTATCAGGGACTACATTGACCCTGACCTATAATGAAGCGCTTGATCCATTACATCCACCAGTTGCAGGCGACTTCGCAGTGACTGCAGATGGTCAGCTTGTCCCTGTAACGGGTGTTGCGGTGGTGGGCAATAACGTGGTGTTAACCTTGGGTGCACCAGTGACTTTAGGTCAAGCGGTGACGGTGGGTTATACCGATCCAACCACGGCTAATGATCCAAATGCGATCCAAGATGCAGCTGGCAATGATGCAGCAACCCTTCCACCGACAGCGGTAGACAATGGTTCGATTATTCCTGGTGGCGATACTACAGCACCGACCTTTGTCAGCGCCACAGTGGATCTATCAGGGACTACATTGACCCTGACCTATAATGAAGCGCTTGATCCATTACATCCACCAGTTGCAGGCGACTTCGCAGTGACTGCAGATGGTCAGCTTGTCCCTGTAACGGGTGTTGCGGTAGTGGGCAATAACGTGGTGTTAACCTTGGGTGCACCAGTGACTTTAGGTCAAGCGGTGACCGTGGGTTATACCGATCCAACCACGGCTAATGATCCAAATGCGATCCAAGATGCAGCTGGCAATGATGCAGCAACCCTTCCACCGACAGCGGTAGACAATGGTTCGATTATTCCTGGTGGCGATACCACAGCACCGACCTTTGTCAGCGCCACAGTGGATCTATCAGGGACTACATTGACCCTGACCTATAATGAAGCGCTTGATCCATTACATCCACCAGTTGCAGGCGACTTCGCAGTGACTGCAGATGGTCAGCTTGTCCCTGTAACGGGTGTTGCGGTAGTGGGCAATAACGTGGTGTTAACCTTGGGTGCACCAGTGACTTTAGGTCAAGCGGTGACCGTGGGTTATACCGATCCAACCACGGCTAATGATCCAAATGCGATCCAAGATGCAGCTGGCAATGATGCGGCAACACTTCCACCGACAGCGGTAGACAATGGTTCGATTATTCCTGGTGGCGATACCACAGCACCGACCTTTGTCAGCGCGACAGTGGATCTATCAGGGACTACATTGACCCTGACCTATAATGAAGCGCTTGATCCATTACATCCACCAGTTGCAGGCGACTTTGCAGTGACTGCAGATGGTCAGCTTGTCTGTCACGGTGTTGCGGTGGTGGGCAATAACGTGGTGTTAACCTTGGGTGCACCAGTGACTTTAGGTCAAGCGGTGACGGTGGGTTATACCGATCCAACCACGGCTAATGATCCAAATGCGATCCAAGATGCAGCTGGCAATGATGCGGCAACACTTCCACCGACAGCGGTAGACAATGGTTCGATTATTCCTGGTGGCGATACCACAGCACCGACCTTTGTCAGTGCGACAGTGGATCTATCAGGGACTACATTGACCCTGACCTATAATGAAGCGCTTGATCCATTACATCCACCAGTTGCAGGCGACTTTGCAGTGACTGCGGATGGTCAGCTTGTCCCTGTAACGGGTGTTGCGGTGGTGGGCAATAACGTGGTGTTAACCTTGGGTGCACCAGTGACTTTAGGTCAAGCGGTGACGGTGGGTTATACCGATCCAACCACGGCTAATGATCCAAATGCGATCCAAGATGCAGCTGGCAATGATGCAGCAACGCTTCCACCGACAGCGGTCGACAATGGTTCGATTATTCCTGGTGGCGATACCACAGCACCGACCTTTGTCAGCGCGACAGTGGATCTATCAGGGACTACATTGACCCTGACCTATAATGAAGCGCTTGATCCATTACATCCACCAGTTGCAGGCGACTTTGCAGTGACTGCAGATGGTCAGCTTGTCCCTGTAACGGGTGTTGTGGTGGTGGGCAATAACGTGGTGTTAACCTTGGGTGCACCAGTGACTTTAGGTCAAGCGGTGACGGTGGGTTATACCGATCCAACCACGGCTAATGATCCAAATGCGATCCAAGATGCAGCTGGCAATGATGCAGCAACGCTTCCACCGACAGCGGTAGACAATGGTTCGATTATTCCTGGTGGCGATACCACAGCACCGACCTTTGTCAGTGCGACAGTGGATCTATCAGGGACTACATTGACCCTGACCTATAATGAAGCGCTTGATCCATTACATCCACCAGTTGCAGGCGACTTTGCAGTGACTGCAGATGGTCAGCTTGTCCCTGTAACGGGTGTTGCGGTGGTGGGCAATAACGTGGTGTTAACCTTGGGTGCACCAGTGACTTTAGGTCAAGCGGTGACGGTGGGTTATACCGATCCAACCACGGCTAATGATCCAAATGCGATCCAAGATGCAGCTGGCAATGATGCGGCAACACTTCCACCGACAGCGGTCGACAATGGTTCGATTATTCCTGGTGGCGATACCACAGCACCGACCTTTGTCAGCGCGACAGTGGATCTATCAGGGACTACATTGACCCTGACCTATAATGAAGCGCTTGATCCATTACATCCACCAGTTGCAGGCGACTTTGCAGTGACTGCGGATGGTCAGCTTGTCCCTGTAACGGGTGTTGCGGTGGTGGGCAATAACGTGGTGTTAACCTTGGGTGCACCAGTGACTTTAGGTCAAGCGGTGACCGTGGGTTATACCGATCCAACTACGGCTAATGATCCAAATGCGATCCAAGATGCAGCTGGCAATGATGCGGCAACACTTCCACCGACAGCGGTCGACAATGGTTCGATTATTCCTGGTGGCGATACCACAGCACCGACCTTTGTCAGTGCCACAGTGGATCTATCAGGGACTACATTGACCCTGACCTATAATGAAGCGCTTGATCCATTACATCCACCAGTTGCAGGCGACTTCGCAGTGACTGCAGATGGTCAGCTTGTCCCTGTAACAGGTGTTGCGGTGGTGGGCAATAACGTGGTGTTAACCTTGGGTGCACCAGTGACTTTAGGTCAAGCGGTGACCGTGGGTTATACCGATCCAACCACGGCTAATGATCCAAATGCGATCCAAGATGCAGCTGGCAATGATGCAGCAACGCTTCCACCGACAGCGGTCGACAATGGTTCGATTATTCCTGGTGGCGATACCACAGCACCGACCTTTGTCAGCGCGACAGTGGATCTATCAGGGACTACATTGACCCTGACCTATAATGAAGCGCTTGATCCATTACATCCACCAGTTGCAGGCGACTTTGCAGTGACTGCAGATGGTCAGCTTGTCCCTGTAACGGGTGTTGTGGTGGTGGGCAATAACGTGGTGTTAACCTTGGGTGCACCAGTGACTTTAGGTCAAGCGGTGACGGTGGGTTATACCGATCCAACCACGGCTAATGATCCAAATGCGATCCAAGATGCAGCTGGCAATGATGCAGCAACGCTTCCACCGACAGCGGTAGACAATGGTTCGATTATTCCTGGTGGCGATACCACAGCACCGACCTTTGTCAGTGCCACAGTGGATCTATCAGGGACTACATTGACCCTGACCTATAATGAAGCGCTTGATCCATTACATCCACCAGTTGCAGGCGACTTCGCAGTGACTGCAGATGGTCAGCTTGTCCCTGTAACAGGTGTTGCGGTGGTGGGCAATAACGTGGTGTTAACCTTGGGTGCACCAGTGACTTTAGGTCAAGCGGTGACGTGGGTTATACCGATCCAACCACGGCTAATGATCCAAATGCGATCCAAGATGCAGCTGGCAATGATGCAGCAACCCTTCCACCGACAGCGGTAGACAATGGTTCGATTATTCCTGGTGGCGATACCACAGCACCGACCTTTGTCAGCGCCACAGTGGATCTATCAGGGACTACATTGACCCTGACCTATAATGAAGCGCTTGATCCATTACATCCACCAGTTGCAGGCGACTTTGCAGTGACTGCGGATGGTCAGCTTGTCCCTGTAACGGGTGTTGCGGTGGTGGGCAATAACGTGGTGTTAACCTTGGGTGCACCAGTGACTTTAGGTCAAGCGGTGACCGTGGGTTATACCGATCCAACTACGGCTAATGATCCAAATGCGATCCAAGATGCAGCTGGCAATGATGCGGCAACACTTCCACCGACAGCGGTCGACAATGGTTCGATTATTCCTGGTGGCGATACCACAGCACCGACCTTTGTCAGTGCCACAGTGGATCTATCAGGGACTACATTGACCCTGACCTATAATGAAGCGCTTGATCCATTACATCCACCAGTTGCAGGCGACTTCGCAGTGACTGCAGATGGTCAGCTTGTCCCTGTAACAGGTGTTGCGGTGGTGGGCAATAACGTGGTGTTAACCTTGGGTGCACCAGTGACTTTAGGTCAAGCGGTGACCGTGGGTTATACCGATCCAACCACGGCTAATGATCCAAATGCGATCCAAGATGCAGCTGGCAATGATGCAGCAACCCTTCCACCGACAGCGGTAGACAATGGTTCGATTATTCCTGGTGGCGATACCACAGCACCGACCTTTGTCAGCGCGACAGTGGATCTATCAGGGACTACATTGACCCTGACCTATAATGAAGCGCTTGATCCATTACATCCACCAGTTGCAGGCGACTTTGCAGTGACTGCGGATGGTCAGCTTGTCCCTGTAACGGGTGTTGCGGTAGTGGGCAATAACGTGGTGTTAACCTTGGGTGCACCAGTGACTTTAGGTCAAGCGGTGACCGTGGGTTATACCGATCCAACCACGGCTAATGATCCAAATGCGATCCAAGATGCAGCTGGCAATGATGCAGCAACGCTTCCACCGACAGCGGTAGACAATGGTTCGATTATTCCTGGTGGCGATACCACAGCACCGACCTTTGTCAGCGCCACAGTGGATCTATCAGGGACTACATTGACCCTGACCTATAATGAAGCGCTTGATCCATTACATCCACCAGTTGCAGGCGACTTCGCAGTGACTGCAGATGGTCAGCTTGTCCCTGTAACGGGTGTTGCGGTAGTGGGCAATAACGTGGTGTTAACCTTGGGTGCACCAGTGACTTTAGGTCAAGCGGTGACGGTGGGTTATACCGATCCAACCACGGCTAATGATCCAAATGCGATCCAAGATGCAGCTGGCAATGATGCAGCAACGCTTCCACCGACAGCGGTCGACAATGGTTCGATTATTCCTGGTGGCGATACCACAGCACCGACCTTTGTCAGTGCGACAGTGGATCTATCAGGGACTACATTGACCCTGACCTATAATGAAGCGCTTGATCCATTACATCCACCAGTTGCAGGCGACTTTGCAGTGACTGCAGATGGTCAGCTTGTCCCTGTAACGGGTGTTGCGGTGGTGGGCAATAACGTGGTGTTAACCTTGGGTGCACCAGTGACTTTAGGTCAAGCGGTGACGGTGGGTTATACCGATCCAACTACGGCTAATGATCCAAATGCGATCCAAGATGCAGCTGGCAATGATGCGGCAACACTTCCACCGACAGCGGTAGACAATGGTTCGATTATTCCTGGTGGCGATACTACAGCACCGACCTTTGTCAGCGCGACAGTGGATCTATCAGGGACTACATTGACCCTGACCTATAATGAAGCGCTTGATCCATTACATCCACCAGTTGCAGGCGACTTCGCAGTGACTGCAGATGGTCAGCTTGTCCCTGTAACAGGTGTTGCGGTGGTGGGCAATAACGTGGTGTTAACCTTGGGTGCACCAGTGACTTTAGGTCAAGCGGTGACGGTGGGTTATACCGATCCAACCACGGCTAATGATCCAAATGCGATCCAAGATGCAGCTGGCAATGATGCAGCAACGCTTCCACCGACAGCGGTAGACAATGGTTCGATTATTCCTGGTGGCGATACCACAGCACCGACCTTTGTCAGCGCCACAGTGGATCTATCAGGGACTACATTGACCCTGACCTATAATGAAGCGCTTGATCCATTACATCCACCAGTTGCAGGCGACTTCGCAGTGACTGCAGATGGTCAGCTTGTCCCTGTAACGGGTGTTGCGGTAGTGGGCAATAACGTGGTGTTAACCTTGGGTGCACCAGTGACTTTAGGTCAAGCGGTGACGGTGGGTTATACCGATCCAACCACGGCTAATGATCCAAATGCGATCCAAGATGCAGCTGGCAATGATGCAGCAACCCTTCCACCGACAGCGGTCGACAATGGTTCGATTATTCCTGGTGGCGATACCACAGCACCGACCTTTGTCAGCGCCACAGTGGATCTATCAGGGACTACATTGACCCTGACCTATAATGAAGCGCTTGATCCATTACATCCACCAGTTGCAGGCGACTTTGCAGTGACTGCAGATGGTCAGCTTGTCCCTGTAACGGGTGTTGTGGTGGTGGGCAATAACGTGGTGTTAACCTTGGGTGCACCAGTGACTTTAGGTCAAGCGGTGACGGTGGGTTATACCGATCCAACCACGGCTAATGATCCAAATGCGATCCAAGATGCAGCTGGCAATGATGCAGCAACGCTTCCACCGACAGCGGTCGACAATGGTTCGATTATTCCTGGTGGCGATACCACAGCACCGACCTTTGTCAGTGCGACAGTGGATCTATCAGGGACTACATTGACCCTGACCTATAATGAAGCGCTTGATCCATTACATCCACCAGTTGCAGGCGACTTTGCAGTGACTGCAGATGGTCAGCTTGTCCCTGTAACGGGTGTTGCGGTGGTGGGCAATAACGTGGTGTTAACCTTGGGTGCACCAGTGACTTTAGGTCAAGCGGTGACGGTGGGTTATACCGATCCAACTACGGCTAATGATCCAAATGCGATCCAAGATGCAGCTGGCAATGATGCGGCAACACTTCCACCGACAGCGGTAGACAATGGTTCAGTTGTTCTTCCGCCACTTAATGCTGTAAATGATGAGTTTGCATTAAATCTAGGTCAAGAAGTTCGTGAAAACCGTACAGAAGTTGTGGGTTCAGATATCGCAGTTGTTGATCTCTTAGGGAATAATGCTACTGGTCTAGATTTTTCAATTCCACAAACGACAGGAAGTGCAGGTAAGGCAACGACTGGTAATATTTCGGTCACAGTTTCGCAACAAGACCTGATTTCGGTCGGTGAGGCTGTTCAGATTGTTATTTATCAGCAAACCGCCAATGGACCAGTGGAGGTTGCACGTGGTAGTAGCCAAGGTGGAATTGTCACAGTTGGTGGTATTGGAATCATTGGTGTCGTGAATAGTAACGACTCAATTAAACTCGATTTCACTAATTTACCTGAAGGTAATTATACAGTTGCAGTTAAAGCAGATGATAGTGCTCTAACGACTTTACTCAAAGATGTTGCTATTAGTGATCTTGGAGGCGAAGGAGAAATTCTGGGGGCTTCAAATGCAGCAGCTATCGGAGTAGCAATTAATGCAGTACTTGGCCCAGTATTGGGTGCTCCAATTCTCGCTTTAGTCAATACAATCTTAATCCCTGTTAATACAATCGGTTTACCACTTTCAAGTGTAGTGAACCAGTTACTAGATGTATTACCAATTGGAGTAATTGATTATATTGTTAATGCTGCGGTTGCTCCTTTATTATCAAACTTATTAACGATTTATGAAAAAACAAATATTAGCGTAACGGGAACTGAAGAAGTTTTTGCTAACTATGCATTAACAGGCAATGTTTTTGCTGATAATGGCAATGGACAAGATGTAGTCAGTGGTGGTTCGATCATTGAAATAGATGGTGCGTCTGTTACACCAGGTACTGTTACGATTCAAGGAGAGTATGGAAGCCTTGAAATTAATACTCTAACAGGAGCCTTTACCTATACGGTGACAGCCGGAGAAGCAGCTCTTGGAAAAACTGAAATATTTGATTATAAGCTGTCGAATGGAACAACATCTGACACAGCTCAAATCATTATTAATATTGCAGGAACGCCAGCAAACCCAGGTGAATTAACACCACCAGATCATGTTGATCAGGTTGTTGCTCATGATGACCTTGCAACTGTTAAAAATTATCATGAATCCGCGGGTGATGATGTTGGTGTACATGGTCGAGCTTCACAATTATTGGGTGTAAATTTACTCGGATTAAATATCTCTTTAGGTAATACAGTACCATTTAATTTTGAAGTTGAAGAAAACAGCACGTCAAGTATTCATGTCAATGTAAGCGGTAGTGTTGTAAGTGCTGCGATAGGCGGTCTTATTGGTGCTTTATTAGGTACGGCAGATAAGTTTTTCAATGCTGTACTTGAACGTCAATATGTGGATGAAAATGGTGTAATACAAAAAGAACACTTCATCGTGGAAGATGCTGTAAAGCTAACGCCACCTGGATTGTTGGGCATTATCTTTAATTATTCTGGTCAGATTAATTTAGATAATTTGCCACCAGGCGTTTATACCATCGCACTGCAAGAGAAACCAACGGATTCTGGTTTATTACAACAAATCTTGAATTTATTGGATTCGACAGCATCTGCACAGTTATTTGGTGGTGTTGAATTAACCATGCAAGACCAGACCAATAAATATTTAGGTTCAAGTACCATAGAAGGAAATGTAATTACAAGTGTGGATGGTGCAGATGAAGTAAATACAACAACATTTGTCACTAAAGTGGCCAATGAAGTGGGGGATCCTGCAGTCACATTATCAGGTGCAAACACGGTTGTGGTTGGTGCTTACGGAACACTTTATATTTCTCCAAACGGACATTATAAATATGTAAGTAATGGTAATCCTGCGGATATTGGTAAGGTAGATACATTTACCTATACGATCAAGGACTTTAATGGTAGTGAAGCCTCTGCGCATTTGAATATCCGTATCGATGGTGATAACTCTGGCGTGGTTTGGGATAATACAAATCCTCAAAATGATGTTTCTCTTCCAGCCCCAATCATTCTAGACAATGCAGAGCATGTCGCTATTGGTGCTGTAACGAATGTGGTGCAAACAGTAAGTGAGACGACTCAAGGTGCTAGTTTTGCAGTGGCAGGTTCATTAGGTGGTGGTAGTGGTACTTATGTTCCGACAACATTTAGTGTGGCGAATACAGACTCTTCACATGTTGTAGTTAAAGTAAATATACCATCTGCAATTTCTTTATTACCTACGGTTGTTCTTACAATCAAAGATCAAAGTGGTACAGTTGTTGGTACGATAACCGGTAAGCCTCTTCTCAACGCACTTGGAAGTTCAATAACTGTCGACATGCCTAATTTAGGACCAGGAACCTATACAATTACGGCATCTGTGTCGGGTAATGTAGGTTTTGGATTTAATGCTACAGTGAGCTTAGCGCAAGACATTACTCACTATAATGAAATTGCCCCAGTAACTCCTGCTGCAATTACTGGCAATATGTTGACAGATGATACTTATAATCCATCTTATGCAAAATTCAGTATTGATACGGGGAGTGGCCACTTTGTTGAAGTGGGATATAACGGCGTAACTGTACAAGGTGAATATGGCAGTCTGTTCGTGAAAAGTGATGGAAGCTATGTGTATACACCGAGTGCAGGCGTAATTGGTCGTCAAGAAGTATTCGATTACAAACTCTCTGTTTTTGGTCAAGATCATATAGCATCTCTTACAGTAACTGTTGATGCAATAACGACTGGTGATGCTCTACGTAATACACTGATTAGTGGTGAACTGAATGATACCTTTACAGGTCATGCTGGTTCAGATGTACTTGTATATCATGTATTGGAAAGTGCAAGTGCAAGTGGTGGAAATGGTGTTGATCATTGGACAGACTTCCATTCTGGAAATGTGAACACTGATACGAATGCAGACATCATTGATATTTCTGATTTACTGATTGGTTTTAACAGTGCAAATATCACAGCTGATTTAACAGCATCGGCAAACTATTTGAAAAACTATCTTGGTGTAAGAGTTGATGGTAATAATGTCACACTCACCCTAGATCGAGATGGTGCAGGAACTACGTACACTGGCAAAACTGATTTACTCCAATTGGATAATTTGGCGCAATCAGGTGCTGCATTTAACGGCAAAACTGAAGATGATATCTTGAAACTCTTGCTTCAAAATCATCAGCTTGTCCTGTAATTTAGTGAGTGAATAGAAAAACCCTAAGTTCGCTTAGGGTTTTTTATTGTCCAATGTATTTTAAAAGCACGTTATAATGGCAATATATTGAGTTTGAATGTTTTATTTTCATTATGGTTTATACACTTGTATCAGAAACGATTTTTGAAGAAGATATTAAAAAGAGTCGATTTCAAGCCATTGCAGCGCCTGTTGAAAATGAACAGCAAGTTAAAATGTTTCTGGAAAAACATTTAGATCTAACAACAACACATCAATGTTGGGCATGGAAAATAGGTCATAATGTTCGTTTTAATGACGATGGTGAACCTTCAGGTACAGCAGGTCGCCCGATCCTTGCGACCATTGAGGGCAATGATTTAACCAATGCAATTGTATTGGTCAATCGTTGGTATGGTGGCATCAAGTTGGGTACAGGTGGTTTAGTTCGTGCCTATGGTGGCTGTGCAGGGCAATGTTTGCTTTTGGCTGAAAAAATAGAACTGATTAAAAAGAAGAAAATTTATTTTCAATGCCAATTCAGCGAATGGTCAATTTTTCAGTATGAATTAAATACCCAAAGTATTGAATATACAGAACAATATACTGCTAATGGGGTTGAAGTTGAGGCATTATTACAAATACATCAAATTGATCCACTTAAGTTAAAAATTCAAGATGTAACGCGTGGGCGTGAGCAACTTAAATTGTTGGAAGACGTTGATGATTGAACAAGACCCATTATTGAAATATCGTGAACAACATAAGCATCGCTTAAATTATATGCCGTGGCTGTATTATTCACTTAAACCGAAAAATCGAGTTTGGGCGGAGCAGTGGCAGCAGCAGTATCAAGCGTATTTGATGGCAATGGAAACTGTTGAAATAGGTCAAAATTGTTTTATTTCACCATTGGCGCATATTTTTGCTGAGCCTGGTCGGAAAATTGTCATTGGGGATAATACTTTTATTGCAGCGGATTGTACCTTGCATGGACCGTTAGAGATTGGTAATGAAGTCGCGGTCAACCATCATTGTATTTTGGATGGGGGTAAAGTCGGTATTAAATTGCATGATCAAGTTCGTATAGCCGCCTATTGCCATCTTTATGCTTTTGATCATGGGATGGATTTGAATATTCCGGTTTATCAACAAGCTGTGACTTCCAAAGGCATTGAAATTGGTCAGGATGTTTGGCTGGGCGCGCATGTTGGTGTGAAAGATGGTGTAAAAATTGCTTCACATGCGGTGATTGGAATGAATAGTATGGTCACTAAAAATGTAGCTGAACGAGAAATTGTGGCTGGGAACCCAGCGCGTTTTATTCGTTATCGTGAATGAACGCACAGTTTGTACAAATACATAATTAAATTATGGAATTAATTACATAAAGTTGTCCAAACTTATAAAAACTTATGCTAATTTAAAATAATATAGACCCAAAGCTGTAAAGCTAAAGCGAGGTTAAAATGAACAGAGTAGTGGCTTGTATTGACTCTTCTCCGTGCATCAATGCATTGGCAGAAGCAGCCGCATGGATTGCTCAAAAAACTGGTCGTGAACTGGTTTTATTGCAAGTATTGGATTATTACCCTGCAAGTTATCATTTAGGGGAAATTAGTGGGGTAATTGGCTTTGAAAGTAATGCGATGTTACTTAAAGAGCTGGCTGAACTTGAACAAAAGCAAAGTGAGTTAGCACTGGATTACAGTAACAATTTACTCAAGCATATTTCTGAAATGATTCAAGAAAAATACAATATCACACCAATTCAAATTCAAGCCAAAGGTGATTTTCTCGAACAAAGCTTCAATGAATTGACTGAAGATGATATCGCTGTCATCGGTCGAGTGGGTGAGCGTTCAGCTGAGAAGAATAAAATATTGGGCAGTAATGTTGAAAACTTTATTCGTGGAACCAAAAGTACCGTATTAACTGTTGGGCAAACATTTAAACCACCTACACGGTTTATTTTTGCTTATGAGCTTTCAGAAACATGTCAAAAAATGCTAAAACGTGTTGAAAAAAGTGATTTGCTTAAACTTTTACAATGCCATTTACTCTATGTCGGTGATCATCCTGAAATTCTCAATGAGCCTGCGCAACGTTTAAAAGATGCAGGTTTAGATGTGGTGGTAGAGTACCGTTATGGTGATGTTGCTGAAAATATTTTGGATTATCAAGATCAGCATCAAATTCAATTGATTGTTCTAGGTGCATTTAGTCATAGTAAAATTCATCAGTTCTTTTTGGGTAGTGTAACGACCACTATTTTTAGAAACGCTGCAGTTCCATTGTTGGTTGCAAAATAAGTCTGATTTGAAGATAAAAGACAACGCGACCTGAGCAATCGACATTGAGTCAAATGGCCGATCAAACAGAAGAGATGAAATGCCACAAATAATATGATTTGTGGCATTCTTTTTGATTAAAAAATTTGATAAAAATATTGCATTTTGAAATGCAAGCACTTTTTCATGAACCATGAATTTAACTGGTTGAAAATTAATCGACGATTAAAAGTATTTTATTTTCATGGGTTTATTAAAGCATTATTGAGTTATCCACAATTCTACAAACAAGTTCAGGGGATAACTCTAAGGAGAATGATTGAAGCTAAGCTGGACTTGTTAAAATTTTAGCTATAAAAAAACTGCTATCTAAATAGCAGCTTTAAAAATTAAATCAGCATGTTTTATTTTACAATTGCAATGGCAAAACCATCATGCCCTTTGCTACCTACAGTTTGCAAAGCTGTACATGACAGAATTTTAGGATGGTTTTGCATGGCTTTATACATGTCACGGATCCCTTCAATACTTGGTTTCACATTGTCTGGGTCAAGAATGTCACCAGCACGAATCACGTTGTCCAAAACAATCACTGTACCTGAATGCGACAGGTTTAAGCTTAATTCTAAATATTCAGGATAGCTTTGTTTATCAGCATCGACAAAAATAAAGTCAAAAGGTTCTGTAGCTTCAGGCAAGGCTTTTAAAATATCAGCTGCACGACCACACTTTAATTCAACAGTTTGTTTGAGCTTGGCCTGATCTATATTTTCTTGACCTAAAGCAGCATGCGTATCACGACCTTCAATCGTTAAAATATAGCCATCTTCAGGTAGCGCACGGGCTAACCACATGGTGCTATACGCTGCAAAAGTACCTAATTCTAAAACACGTTTGCACTTGTTCATTTGAATCAACATTTGCAATAACATGCCTTGATTTGCGGCAACAGCAAGGTGGTCTGGAAATCCTTTATCCTCAGTGTTTTTTAATGTTTGTATGAGGATTGGATCTTCAGGAATTAAATGTGATTCGATATAGGCATCGATGTCTGACCACATTTGTTGCATGTTATACCACCTAATTGGAGTCACTTCATTTATGTAATGTGTATTTTAATCTTTTAATCGAAGAGTGCAATTTTAATAGAAACTTTTGAGTTAAATTTAATCAACTGGAAAAAATTATAAATATATAGAGCGATACATTCAGGTTTTATTGTTTTAAAGAAGCCTGATCAACTTCTATAAAACATGGTGATGAAACTGATTTATGCGGCGAATAATGAGCTAAATCCAATTTTCCTTAATAAACGGCGATACATACTTGAACTGCGATCAGCAGGAAAGTGCGCCTCAATGGATAAATCTAAAGGTAGATATTCTGGTTTTTGTGTCTCAACGATCAAACGGTCTTCTTCAAAGATTTTAAGGTTGTATTCATAAGCATCTTCTATTGGTAAATCTTGATCATAGTTACGACAAATGGGGGCAAATAATCGAGTACTACGTGCTGTCATGGGCGAGGCAGCATTCATAATGACCTGTTTCGCTTGATTGGGGAAATGAATGGTTAATGTTGCGGTAAAAGGCAAATGAATTTCAAAATGGCGTAACCATTGAAAATCCGCTTGTCCTAATTGATCTAGACCAATCGGGTAACGACCTACACTACTGATATAATCAGCACTAAAACCATAGTCTGTTTCTTGCGTGGTGTAATCAGGCACTTCAGTATTTTCTGGGTCACCAAAAGTTTCTGGATGTACCCATGCAAAATGGGCAACATCGATAAAGCCTTCCAATTGTCGACCAGCAAAGCATTTTAAATCGACTTGAGGACAAACCAGTTGTTGGTACGTGGTCTCATCCCAATGCGGCATGTTTGGAATATTGGCTATATCCTGTTTTTTTGCTAAAAGTGAACACCAGATTAATCCATAACGTTCAACAGCAGCATAGGTTTTTAGGTGGAAATGGTCCGAAATTTTATGATTCGGGTGCGCAGGAATACGATTACATTTTCCATTTTCACCAAAGCGTAAACCATGATAACGACAGACAATACCTTGACCATCATTTGTTCCGATGCTTAAAGGAACACCGCGATGTGGGCAGGCATCTTTGGCAACAATGATTTCAGTATCTATTTTATAAATGACCAATGGCATATCCAGCAACATGGTTCCGAGTGGTTGCTCAGTAATATCTCTTGCTAATGCAATTGGATACCAATATTGAGCTAAGAGCTGCCAATCATGTTCGGAGAAGCTCATATGAACGGGACGGTCTGGATTAAAGCTGTTCAGCGTTTTGCTATTCATATTCAAATCTTTTCGGGAGTGCTCATTTGAATATAAAACAATGCCATGTTCTTTGAAATTTCAATTATTGTGCTGAATGATTAAGAAAAATAGAACACTTGATTGCATAGTAGGCATGCGCAGCGGCGATCATTTATATCTGCTTAGCTGTAATAATCTTTTAACATTTTTCCAAAATTTAATAAAAATGAGCTGACTACAATAAGTGCGATGGAGAAACTGCTGCAAAAGAAAATAATTTTTTGATAATTTAACCTGCAACTATTCATTAAAGGCAAATAGTAGACCTGATACATTGAACGTAAGGTTTGCATGGTTAATATAAATAAACTGATGAAGCTAAAACTAATGACAATATTTTGGATCAGATTGTATTGGCTAATTTGTGCCAATAAAAAGTAAATAATCCAACAACTCATATAGATAATAAACGTGATCATGCTGGCTGAGGCTACCATTTTTAGAAAAGTTTCATGCCATTCTTTACGATTTAATCTGATCATTTAAATTACTCTTTTTTATTTATTTTAAGGGTTTTTAGATGAGAAAATAAGGCTATCACGACATAGAGTGTCGCTTGAAATGGGTAAACCTTAATACAGCTTTTGTGACATACACATGAAATATTACAATTTGAATTGTAATATCCTCAAATTTAAAAAATAGAACACAGTTGATTACATATTGAATTTAAAAGATTTTTAATAAAATCAAATGTGAATTATCAAATATCATAAAAGCGTCATAAAGCTGTAACTTATTTGTCATATTTTAAAATCAAAATGCAGTTATCCGAAAAGTACGACACAACAAGAAGTGGTGTACTTCAAAATAGCAGTTTATTTAAGAGAGAAAAGAATGCGCATTAATCACATCGCACTTGCATTAGCAGTTTCAGGGGCAGCAGTAGCAGCAAACGCTCGTGATACCATCCAAATCGCTGGTTCTTCTACTGTACTTCCTTATGCGAGTATTGTTGCTGAAGAATTTGGTAATACTTTCCCTCAATTTAAAGCACCTGTAGTTGGTTCAGGCGGTAGTTCTGCTGGTCTTAAACAGTTCTGTTCAGGTGTAGGCGATAACACAATTGATATCGCAAATGCTTCACGTAAAATTAAAGATACTGAAATTGCAGCATGTAAAAAAGCTGGCGTAAATAAAATCCAAGAAATAAAAATCGGTTATGACGGTATCGTTTTTGCTTCAAATGCAAGCAAAGCAGCTTATAAATTACGTCCGCAACATGTATTTGCAGCCCTAGCAGCTGAATTACCATCAAATGGTAAATTGGTACCAAACCCATATACACGTTGGAACCAAATTGATAAATCGCTTCCAAATGAGCCAATTACTTTAGTTGTTCCAGCTTCTAACCACGGTACACGTGAAGTGTTCCAAGAGAAAATGGTTGAAGCGGGTTGCGAAACTTACGATTACTTCAAAAAGTTAGACAAAGATGCACAGAAAAAAGCATGTTCTAACTTCCGTAAAGACGGTAAAGTAATTGAAATTGCTGGTGATTATACTGAAACTCTAGCACGTTTAAAAACATCTCCAAGTGCGGTAGGTGTATTTGGCTTAGGTTTCTATGACCAAAACAAAGATAAATTACGTGTTGCGACAGTGAACAACGTTGTTCCTTCTGAGCAAACTGTACTAAATGGTACTTACCCTGTATCTCGTCCTTTATACTTCTATGTTAAAGGTGAGCATTTACAGTCAATCAAAGGCTTAAAAGAATATACTGAATACTTCCTTAACAAGAAAGTATCTGGTAAAGGTTCTAAGCTAGACAAAGCTGGTTTGATTTCATTGTCTGACGCTGAACGTGCAAAAGTATTGGCTGGTTTTAAAGCTGGTAAATAATAAAACCGCAATAATGGAGCTGATGGTGGGTGACTACCATCGGCTTTCCTTGCTAAGTAGAGTTTTTTCAAATCATTAAAATTGAAAAAACGGTGGAGAATACATGAATCTGCTACTCATTGGCGTGTTATTGGCTTTAATCGCTATCGCATATCAAATCGGGCTACGAAAAAGCCGAAGCCTAGCAGGTAAGGGAAATAACACTGCAATTTTACATTCACGTCCTGGCTATTATGGCTCTTTGGTGGCGTTGTGGTGTGGAATCCCAGCTTTTTTAATTTTGATTGTTTGGAACTTGGTAGAACCAAGTGTTTTACAACATCTAATTTTAAAAAATGTTCCAGCAAATATTGCTTCATCGCTAGATACAGCTGGGGTAGATGTACTGGTAGATCGTATTAAAGCAATTGCCTCTGGCTTTGGTGTGACAGATACGCCAGCAGCTTATGAGGTTGCAGCTGCAGAACAACTCTCAAAATTTGAAAGAATTGGCTCGTTTGCAAAATTTGCTGTGGTAACTTGTGCTGCGATCCTTGGATTGATTTGGGCAAGAAAAAGAATTAGTCAACAATTTCGTGCACGTAACGAAGTTGAAAAAACCATTAACGTTGTTTTGATCCTGTGTTCAGGTGTTGCGATTCTCACGACTGTGGGTATTGTGATGTCGATGTTCAGTGAGGCGATGCACTTTTTCCAGTTTGTAAGTCCAATCGACTTCTTCTTTGGTACAGAGTGGAATCCTGGCTTTAGTACTTCAGGTAATGCTGAAGGAAGTTATGGTTTATTACCATTACTGTGGGGAACACTCATGGTCAGTGGTATTGCACTACTGGTTGCTGTTCCACTGGGTTTAATGATTGCAATTTATCTTGCTGAATATGCTTCACCTCGATTCCGTTCATGGGCAAAGCCGACAATTGAAGTTTTAGCGGGTATTCCGACCATTGTTTATGGTGTTTTTGCCATGATGGTGATTGGCCCAATCTTCAAATCAATTGGTGATTCTATTGGTGTCGAAGTCAATGCGACCAGTGCATTAACAGCAGGTTTTGCAATGGGTATTATGATTATCCCATTCGTATCTTCTTTGTCAGATGACATTATCACTCAAGTGCCACGTGCTTTACGTGATGGTTCTTTAGGTTTAGGTGCGACCAAATCTGAAACCATTCGTCAAGTGGTTCTTCCAGCTGCCTTACCAGGTATTACGGGTGCATTCTTACTTGCAGTATCTCGTGCAGTCGGTGAAACCATGATTGTGGTACTTGCTGCTGGTAATAGTCCATTGTTACATATCAATCCACTTGAAGCTGTTTCAACAGTTACTGTAACGATTGTAAAACAATTAACAGGCGACACAGACTTTGCAAGTCCGCAGGCATTGGTTGCGTTTGCACTGGGTTTAACTTTATTTACCATTACATTGTGTTTAAACATTGTCGCACTTTATATTGTGCGTAAATATCGTGAGCAATACGAATGAGTACATCAAATACATCTCCTGTGGATCAAAATGTATTTGATCCTCAAGCTGCCGCTGAGTTGCGAGAAAAACGTAAAGCTAAAATCGCCAGCTCATTGTCAAAACGCCATCGTAAAGAAAAGACCTTCCGTTTTGCTGGTTTTTCAGCAGTGATTATTGGTTTGGCATTTGTTGCAATTTTATTTGGAAGTATCTTATACAAAGGGTTGCCAGCATTTTGGCAAGCAAGTATGACTGTACCTGTGTATTTTGATCCAAGTATGATTGATGCTGGACCAAAACCAACACAAAAAGTGGGCGAATCTCCTGCTGTATTTCAAGAGCGTTATGTCGACTGGCAAACTAAAATGGGTATGGTCGATTGGGATGCATTGATTGTAAATGCAATCATTGCAAAAGACCCTGCACTCGAAAGTCGTCGTGATGATCTTTCAAGTATTTACACCAGTTCAGAAGCATATCGTATCCGTGATATGGTGTTTAAAGACCCAGCATTGATTGGTAAAACGGTAGAACTTAATTTCCTTGCTGATGCCAATATTGATGTGTGGTTGGCTGGTCATATCGATCGTTCATTGCCTGATGAGCAGCAACAACTTAGTCCAGAAGTACGTAAACTTTCTGATGACTTGGCTGCGAAAGGGATTATTAACCGTACTTTTAATACGCAAATGTTCACCAACCCAGATTCACGCAGCTCACCAGCAACAGCAGGTTTGGCTGGTGCATTTATGGGTTCATTGTTCATGATGTTAATTGTGATCGCGATTTCTATTCCATTGGGTGTAGCAAGTGCGATTTATCTAGAAGAGTTTGCACCGAAAAACTTTATTACTGACATCATTGAAGTCAATATCAATAACCTTGCAGCAGTTCCATCGATTGTATTTGGTTTATTGGGTGCTGCTATCTTTATTGGTTGGATGCATTTACCTATATCCGCACCTTTGGTTGGTGGTTTGGTCTTAAGTTTAATGACTTTGCCTACAGTAATTATTACCACACGTGCTTCATTGAAGGCAGTACCACCATCAATTCGCCAAGCGGCGTTAGGTATTGGTGCTTCTCGTTTACAAACAGTATTCCACCATGTATTGCCTTTGGCTCTACCGGGGATTATGACAGGTGCGATTATTGGTATTGCTCATGCATTGGGTGAAACCGCACCATTACTATTAATTGGTATGAGCGCTTTCGTTGCAAATATTCCAGTATCTCCATTAGATCAATCTACGGCTTTACCTGTTCAAGTTTACTTATGGCAAGGTAATGAATTACGTAACTTCTTCGAAGGGCGTACGGCTGCAGCCATCATTGTGTTATTGGCACTTATGGTCGGTCTAAACAGCTTTGCAATTTGGTTACGTAAGAAATTTGAAGTTCGCTGGTAAAAGAGGGCAGAATAGAGATGAATACTGTAGAAACTAAAAATTCCTTAAGACAGGATACAACCGTGAATTCTGAACAATCTCAATTTACATCGACTGATAGTAAGCAAAAGCAAGCAAGCACTTCTTTTGTCTCCCAGTTTGAGTCTTCGACACCGAAGAAAGAAAAAAATACAACTGTGAAACTTAGTGCTGAAGATGTGCATGTTTACTATGGTGACGCAGAAGCGATTAAGGGTATTGATCTTCAAGTTTATGAAAATGAAGTGATTGCATTTATTGGACCATCAGGTTGTGGTAAATCAACATTTCTACGTACCTTGAACCGTATGAATGATACGATTGATACTTGCCGTGTAACAGGTAAAGTGCGCTTAGACAACCAAGACATTTATGATCCAAATCTAGATGTTGTGTTGCTCCGTGCTCAAGTTGGAATGGTATTTCAAAAACCAAACCCGTTCCCTAAATCAATTTTTGATAATGTTGCTTATGGGCCTAAACTGCATGGTTTGGCCAAAGATAAGTATGATTTAGAAGAGATTGTTGAAAATAGCTTGCGTAAAGCAGGTTTGTGGGATGAAGTTAAAGATCGTTTAAGTCAGCCAGGTACAGGTCTTTCAGGTGGTCAGCAACAACGTTTGTGTATTGCACGTACGATTGCGGTAAGCCCTGAAGTGATTTTAATGGATGAACCATGTTCTGCACTTGATCCAATTGCAACAGCAAAAGTTGAGGAGTTAATCTCTGAGCTTTCTACGCAATATACAATCGCAATTGTAACCCACTCCATGCAACAAGCAGCGCGTGTTTCTGATCGTACAGCATACTTCCATTTAGGTGACTTAATCGAAGTTAACTCTACAGAGAAAGTCTTTACTCAACCAGATCACCAATTGACTGAAGCTTATATTACCGGCCGTTTCGGTTAAGTAGAATATTAGTCAAGATAAGTTTAGATGTGAAATTAAAGGGCCGAAAGGCTCTTTTTTTTTTATAGATTAAGTATATAAGCATCTGAAGCAATGAATCAAATTGATGAGAATGGTAGATCAAAAACAATTAAAAATTTAAGCTTTAAAATAATGAATGGATCGTCTAAACCTATTCATTGATGAGTACTGAAATAGGGGGTAATACGGTTTTCGTTAAGTCTTTTGAATGAAGTATTTTTGTTTAAGCCTGGTATTATCTGAATAAAACCAATCTATTGAGAATGGGTAAATTAGACAAATGCTTTTCTAAGAAATACATCATTTTAAGCTTTATGTATTAAACCTATTTTTCAGTTAGTGCCTCATTTTATATGCGAATAGCAGTTGATTGTTAGTTGTAATTTTCTGATCTACTCATAGTTGCTTTATATAAAAAAGGAGCTCAAAAGCTCCTTCTTATTACAAATATTGCTTATCGGATGTTTTTAATCGATTGGATCTTCACGATGTTGTTCAACTGCTTTAGCATCATAGTGTGCTTTACTCGGATGAGCGAATGCAGCAGCCAGTTTGTCTTTGTCTAAAGCATTGTCCCAACGTGCCACAACAATCGTTGCACACGCATTACCGACTAAATTGGTCAGTGCACGGCATTCAGACATAAAGCGGTCAATACCTAGAATTAAAGCCATACCTGCAACAGGAACTGCTGGAACAACAGACAATGTTGCAGCTAAGGTAATAAATCCAGCACCTGTAACACCAGCAGCGCCTTTAGAACTCAGCATTGCAACGAGCAATAATAAGATTTGGTCTTGAATACTCAAATCGATATTACATGCTTGTGCAATAAAGAGCGCTGCCATCGTCATATAGATGTTGGTACCATCGAGGTTAAATGAATAACCGGTAGGAATAACCAAGCCAACCACAGATTTTTCGCAGCCTGCTTTTTCCATTTTACGCATCAATGATGGAAGTGCAGCTTCAGATGAACTGGTCCCTAAAACTAACCATAATTCATCTTTGATATAGCGAATCAGATCTGTAATTCTAAATCCATTATAACGTGCTACAGCACCCAAAATAACCAGAATAAAGAGTAAGGCCGTGATATAGAATGTCATAATTAAAAGTAAAAGATTTCCAATACTTTCAATACCATACTTACCAATTGTAAATGCCATTGCACCAAAAGCACCAATCGGAGCAAATTTCATCAGCATTCCAACTAAATGGAATACGGGTGCTGTAAGGTTATTTAAGAAGTCTACAATCGGTTGACCTTTTTCGCCTACCGCAGCCAAGGATAAACCAAATAATACGGCAACAAATAGAACTTGTAGAATGTCACCACTTGTTAATGGGCTAACGATGGTTGTTGGAAGAATATTCAGTAAGAAGTCAACAATCGAAGCATCATGTGCTTTTTCAGCGTACTCAACAACTTTCTCTGATTTCAATGATGTAGGGTCAATATTTAAACCTTGTCCTGGTTTAATAATATTGGCAACAATCATCCCGACGATTAATGCGAGTGTAGAGAAGGTGAGGAAATAAAGCATTGCTTTACCCGTTACTCGTCCTACAGTTCCCATATGTTTCATGCCTGATATTCCAGTGACAACCGTCAAGAAAATAACAGGCGCAATAATCATTTTGACCAGTTTAATAAATGCATCACCTAATGGTTTTAAACTTGCACCAATATCTGGCCAAAAGTGTCCAAGAAGGATACCAAGTACAATGGCAAAAATAACCTGAACATAGAGGATTTGATAAAACTTTTGTTTTTTAGGGGGTAGGTGTTCATCGTGTGAGGAGATATCCATACTCAATCCTTATCCTTGATGTTGATAAAATTAAACATTTTTTAAAGAAATGACACGTAAATGTTCATAAATTTACAAAATGTAATTATTCTTTTTAACGTGTTGATTTTAAATAGTTTAATCAAAATAACAAATATGTTATTTAGATAAAAAGAGTTGGTAAATAACGCAATATAAATTTTTAAAATGTGTGATATATGTTTATTTGTATTATCTGTTTGATATAAACATGTCTATGTTTTTTTATGTGAATTTGTCATAAGAAAAGCCAGCAAAAGTTCTACCAAGTGGCATTTGCGTTATTTTCAAGATAAAGTCGCTGAATATGCTGAAATCAGCAAAGCTTAACTTAGATGTAAAAACTATTAATAAAATCTTAATTTATTCAAAACGCTTATCTTTACTCGTATTTTTATGCGTTTTTAAGTATAAAAAAAAGCTATATATTTTATAACTAAAATTTAGTTGTTGTTGATTTTAAAAGTATAGCTAAATCTTTTGATCATGCATCAAGTCGAAGTGAATTGAGTTTTGTCGAATTTTTCAAAAAGTGTATTGAAATTTAACTGATCCGTCCGCATCTTATTAGAAAAGCATTTCCTTAGATATTCGAGATTATAAATTCTATGTTATTTCATTTACCCAAAGTACCCGCAGAAATTCGCATCAGTCATTTAAATGCTCGAATTAATGAGCAAAGAAAAAGAATTGCTCAGTCAACTGCATCGAAATTGGAATTGTTTCAACTGACTCAACAGCTTGTAAAAGAAGCACGTGTACGTAAAAAAAATAATCAAAAAATCTATGTCTTAGATTTTAAAGGAGATGTACAGGCTTCAGCTGTAGAAAACTTAAGAGAAGAAATTACATTAATTCTTGCGACAGCAAAAGCAGGGCGTGATCGTGTCATCGTACGTTTAGAAAGCCCGGGTGGTATGGTGCATGGTTATGGTCTTGCAGCTGCACAATTGGTTCGTTTACGCGATGCAGGCTTTAATCTGACGATTTGTGTGGATAAAGTAGCTGCGAGTGGCGGTTATATGATGGCGTGTATCGCAAGTGAAATCGTCTCTGCACCATTTGCTGTGGTTGGTTCGATTGGTGTTGTTGCGCAAGTCCCTAATTTTAATCGACTGTTAAAAGAACATCATGTTGATTTTGAGCTATATACCGCAGGTCAGTTTAAACGTACTGTGACGATGTTTGGTGAAAACACCCCAGAAGGTAAAGCAAAATTTGAAGAAGAATTACAACAAACGCATCAATTATTTAAGCATTTTGTTGAAAAATATCGCCCGCAACTCAATGTCGAAAAAGTTGCAACAGGTGAACACTGGTATGGTGAAGATGCGCGCAATTTAAATTTAGTGGATAAATTGCAAACTTCAGATGAATATTTGCTGAGCTTATTGCCACAACATGACGTATATGTGATTCAAACACGTCGTAAGCCAACACTTGGCGAAAAGTTAGGTTTACAAGCTGCACAAATGGCAGATGCCTTAATTCCATCCGTTGTGAATAAATTGATGAGTGAGATCACCAAGCTAAATTCTTCTTTGCCGATGTTTAAAGACGATAAATTCTAAGTTTTGATTATTCATTGACAACCTAAGGAGTAATTGGCGAAAGCTGATTACTCTTTTTTTATGGAAAAGTCTTTTCTTTATTCGCAAAAATGCTCAGAAAAAATGACCTCATGTGGTCATGACAAGTCCGTCAAAAATGATTAGCATGCTAGGGATCATAAAATCAAAAACTCAGATTGAAAGGAATACAAGACATGTTGGCATATGATGCAGATTTAGAACTTTTTCGTGATAACTTTAAACGTTTTATGAGTGAACACGTTGCTCCATTTTATGAGCAATGGGAAAAAGAAGGTTTAATGCCACGTTCAGTATGGTCATTATTGGGTGAAAATGGCTATCTTTGTGTTGATGTACCTGAAGCGTATGGTGGTTACGGTGTTCCAACTGAATATTCATTGATGTTGGTTGAAGAGTCTGCACGTGCAGGCTATGGTGCATTGTCTACCGCGATTTCATGCCATTCAGAAATTGCAGCTCCTTATATTTTGCATATTGCCAACGAAGAACAAAAACAATACTGGTTACCGAAAATGGTGTCAGGTGAAGTTGTGGGCGCAATTGGGATGACGGAACCGGGTGCAGGTTCAGACCTACAAGGGATGCGCAGTAGTGCGATTTTAAATGGTGACCATTATGTTTTGAATGGTTCTAAAACGTTTATTTCAAATGGTCAGCATGCAGATTTAGTAGTATTGGCAGCAAAAACTGATCCTCAAGCACGTGCAAAAGGTGTGTCACTTTTATTGGTTGATACACATCTAGAGGGATTTAAAAAGGGCACCAATCTCGATAAAATTGGTTTGCATTCTCAAGATACTTCAGAACTGTTCTTTGATAATGTTAAAGTTCCAGCGAATCAATTGTTAGGAAGCGCAGGTCAAGGTTTTGCCTATTTGATGCAAGAGTTACCACGTGAACGTACTGCAATTGCAGCAACAGCACTTGGTGCAATTCGTGGTGCAATCGATATCACTACTCAGTATGTACAGGAACGTCAAGCGTTTGGTCAGAAAATTGGCAGCTTCCAAAATACTCGTTTTGTTTTGGCTCAAGCAAAAATTGATGAGTTGGCAACAGCAGCATTCTATAACCAAAATTTAGCTTTATATAAACAAAGTAAATTGGATGTTGAAACAGCAGCGGCTTTAAAAAGTTTTAGTACGGATATGCAGATGAAAATCATCGACAGCTTGCTACAACTGTTTGGTGGTTATGGCTATATGACGGAATATCCAATTTCTCGTTTCTTTGTAGATGCACGTATTCAGCGTATTTATGGTGGTACAAATGAAATCATGAAAGAAATCGTGGCACGTGGCATCATTGGTCGATAGTGCATAGATAAATAGCAACAATAAAGTTTTTAAATAAAAAACCCTCTTTATTTAAAGAAGGTTTTTTATTATCAATGTTTTGGGATTAAGCACTTAATACATTTAAACATTCATTGATAAAGATAGGTAACTCAAAAGTTGAACGTGAAGAAATATATAAATTGTTGTCGTTTACCACTTCGCGATCAAAAACCACAGCGCCAGCGTCTTTAAGTTCTTTGAGGATATCTTCAATTGAGGTTAAGCGCCGCCCAATGGCAATTTGTGCATCGATAAGCAAATGGCTACTGTAACAACATAAAAAAATAGGTTTTTGCGCATTGGCAAAATTACGTAAAAAATCAATAAATCGTTCATCTTCTTTAAGATGATAAGGGGAATATCCACCCGGAATCATCAGCGCATCAAAATCCCGAACAGAAATTTCATCAATGCCTAAATCTATACTGACCGAAGATTTTCTTTGTTTGCTATACACAATATTCCCGGCAGACTTTTCAATATTGCGCACAGAATGGCTTGCAGCTCGAAAAGCTTCAACGGGATGATGATATTCCGCATCTTCGAAATCATGGGTAATGAGAACAGCGATTTTTTTATTCATATTCTATGACTCGAAATGCGCTTATGCTTTTTATCATAGAGCGCAATGCTTAAAATTCTATAGCTGCTTTGTAATTCATTTTGTGGTCAGAAAAGTTATAAAGTGATGACATTTTATTCAATATATAAGTTGAAAGTGAAACATTGAAAAATGCACTATTGCCCAACAAATTAAACTGAACTATTGTTATACTGTCAGTGGTCTAAAACATAGACTTCTCGTAATTCTCGACTTTAAAGGGCGACATAACAATGATCAACGATGATCAAAAAACGACTTCTCTAGATCTTGCTCAAATCCGTGAAGATATTGACTCTGTAGATCAGCAAATCCAACAACTTATCAATCGCCGTGCAAAACTGGCGGAATCAGTTGCTAAAGCAAAATTTGCAGCAGAAGAGAATCCGTTATTTTATCGTCCTGAACGTGAAGCACAGGTTTTACGTCAAGTTATGGAGCGCAATGAAGGGCCATTGTCAGATCAAACCATGGCACGTTTATTCCGTGAAATTATGTCTGCATGTTTGGCACTTGAAGCACCACAAAGTATTGCATTTTTAGGTCCAGTCGGTACTTATACACATTCTGCTGTATTAAAACATTTTGGTCAGGATGCTGTGGTTCGTCCACTACCAACGATCGATGAAGTGTTCCGTGAGGTTGAAGCGGGCAGTGCACATTATGGTTTAGTTCCAGTTGAAAACTCGTCTGAAGGTGTGGTCAACCATACTTTAGACTGTTTTAAAGCATCGCATTTAAATGTGATTGGTGAAGTTGAATTGCGTATTCATCACCAATTCCTGATTTCTTCAAATACTCGTAAAGACAGTATTAAACAAATTTATGCACATCAACAAACACTTGCGCAATGTCGTAAGTGGTTGGATGCACATTATCCGGGTGTAGAACGTGTGGCTTTAAGCTCAAATGCGGAGGCTGCACGCCGTATTCGCAATGAATGGCATTCAGCAGCAATTGCATCTGATGTGGCTGCAAGTATCTACGACTTAGAAGTTCTCCACGGCAATATTGAAGATAACCCTGAAAATACGACACGATTCTTGGTAATCGGCCGTGAAAAAGTACCGCAAAGTGGCAATGATAAAACCTCATTACTGATTTCAGCACATGACCGTGCAGGGGCTTTATTGGAAATTCTTGCACCATTTGCAAAACACAATATTAGTTTGACCAGTATTGAAACCCGTCCAGCATTACCTGAAAAATGGGCTTATGTATTCTTCATTGATCTTGAAGGTCATGTGGAACAGGACAATGTTAAAGCGGCGATTGAAGATATTCGCCCACTGGTTAAAGAAGTACGTGTATTGGGTTCATATCCGATTGCTGTGCTTTGATGTCGTTGTGAAATAGGTAGTTCAAAATCGTTATGTCACAACCTTTATTTAAAAAAGTTGCCTTTATTGGACTTGGACTGATTGGTTCAAGTCTAGCCCGTGTAATTGCAGCCGAACATCTTGCTGAAAATGTTGTTGCATCAACACGCTCAAAAAAAACATTGGAAGATGCAAAAGCTTTAGGAATTATTTCTGCGGGTTTTAGTGATCCTGTAGAAGCTGTAAAAGATGCAGATTTAATCGTTCTGGCTTTACCCGTTCGCGCGACACAGAAAGTGCTTGAAACGATTCAAGCTTATGTTTCTGAAAACGCCATCATTACCGATGTCGGAAGTACCAAAGGGAATGTGGTAGCTGCGGCACATGCTATTTATGGTGAAAATCTTCCTGTAGGTTTTGTACCTGGTCATCCAATTGCTGGTGCAGAACATACAGGTGTCCATGCTGGTAAAGTTGACTTATTTGTGAATCATAAAGTGATTCTAACACCGTTGCCGAGCAGTGCTGATTGGGCAGTTGAAAAACTGATTCAGCTTTGGCAGGCTGCAAAAGCAGAAGTCATTTGTATGGATGTGGACAAACATGATGAAGTGTTGGCACATACCAGTCATTTACCACATCTGATGGCATTTAATTTGGTCGAACAGCTTGCAAATCGTGAAGATAACTTAGATATTTTCCGTTATGCCGCTGGAGGTTTTCGTGACTTCTCACGTATTGCTGCCAGTGATCCGCAGATGTGGCATGATATATTTTTTGCCAATAAAACAGCCATATTGAAAGCAGTTGATGGTTTTGAAACGCAACTTGCGACATTACGTCAACTGATTGAAGATGAGAATTCACAAGCCCTGATGGGATTGCTAGGACATGCACAAGCGGCACGACAGCATTTCAATCATATGCTCGCCAATAAACCTTTGATGGAGAAAAATAAGGTGACACAACAATTTACCATTTTGCCAGGTGAGAAGACATTTAAAGGTAAATTTACCGTGCCGGGTGACAAGTCAGTGTCACATCGTTCCATCATGTTTGGTGCAATTGCTGAAGGTACAACCCACGTTACAGGTTTCCTTGAAGGTGAAGATGCTTTAGCAACACTTCAAGCATTTCGCGATATGGGGGTCAGTATTGAAGGCCCTAAAAATGGTGAAGTGACCATCCATGGTGTGGGTATTCATGGTTTAAAAGCACCCAAAACGGCACTGTACATGGGTAATTCTGGTACATCGATGCGTTTGCTTTCAGGCATGCTTTCAGCACAACAGTTTGACTCTGTGATGACGGGTGATGCGTCTTTGTCTAAGCGTCCAATGGAGCGTATTGCAAAACCTTTACGTGAAATGGGTGCACAAATTCAAACCACGGGTGAACGTGGTACTCCGCCTGTTTCTATCACTGGTGCTCAAGCACTGAAAGGCATTCATTACGATTTGCCAATGGCATCTGCGCAAGTCAAATCTGGGATTTTATTGGCAGGTCTATGGGCAGAGGGTGAAACCTCTGTGACTGAACCTGAACCAACCCGTGACCATACTGAGCGTATGTTACGTGCTTTTGGTTATGCTGTGAAAACGGAAGGTAATCGTATTTCACTACACGGTGGTGGTAAGTTGGTTGGGACAGAGATTCAAGTACCTTCTGATATTTCTTCTGCTGCATTCTTTATGGTGGGTGCTGCCATTACTGAAGGTTCAGATATTACCCTTGAAGCTGTTGGGATTAATCCAACTCGTACAGGCGTAATCGAAATCCTGAAGCAAATGGGTGCAGACTTAACTGTTGAAAATGAAAGAATTGCAGGTGGTGAGCCGATTGCTGATATACGTATCCGTGGTACCCGTACATTGAAAGGCATTCATATGCCTGAAGATCAAGTACCTTTGGCAATTGATGAGTTTCCATCTTTGTTTATTGCTGCGGCATGTGCTGAAGGGCAAACGGTGTTGACAGGTGCCGCTGAATTACGGGTTAAAGAGTCTGATCGTATCCAAGTGATGGCAGATGGTTTAAAAACCATGGGGATTGATTGTACGCCAACTGATGATGGCATCATCATTGAAGGAAAAGGTAAATCGGGCGACTGGTCTGCTATTTTCTCTGGCGGTGAAATTGAATCGCACCATGACCATCGTATTGCAATGAGTTTTTCGATGGCGGGTTTACGTAACTCTGGCGAGATTAAGATTATTGGTACTGAAACTGTAGCAACAAGTTTCCCAACATTTACTGAACTCACTAATCAGGCGGGGCTTCAGATTCAAGTCACCGAATAAATCAGTCCTTGTCTAATATTTGTATAATTAATTAAAAACAGCCAAGCAAATGCTTGGCTGTTTTGTTTATATTGCTTATTCTAAAACCATACAACTATAAAGCCTTTTGGATGAAGCAATGAGAACATTACAATTTACAGCAAACTGTGAGAATCATATTAACAGTCACAACCATGGTGAAAATGTATGTTATGTCACTCAGGAATACGTGACGACCTTGTTGTTAAAACAACTGTCTCAATATGGCTTTAAAGCGGAAACAACACACTCCGATGAAGACCTTGCTGTCAGCGTAGAAAATCATCCAATTGGTTTGGGGGTTAATTGTCATTTAAATGATCAAGGATTATTAACTTGTGAAATTTCAGCCCATGCTGATGAAGAACAAGCATGGTTTAAGAAGATTGCAACCCAGAGCATGATTAAGCAATTGGCAAATGCTGTCGAAAATACATTAAAAGAAGATGATGCGTTTAGTGGATTTGAATGGAAAGTATAAGCAGGACCTAGGGGGTAGCTATGCAATTACAAACATTTATCGATAAATTTCCAGTAGATCAGGTGGGAAACACAGTAAGTCCTGAAACTGTAAAAAAATATCAAGCATGTTTACCTGAAGCGCTCTTAGAGCTTTGGCAAAATCATGGTTTTGGCTTCTATGGCAACGGTTTGCTACAGATCATTAACCCTGAGCTTTATCAAGATGTGCTTTGGTCATGGTTAATGAAAGATCAACCTGATATGACCCGATTACCCATTGCTATTTCGGCATTTGGTTTGGTGTTTTATTATCGTTTATTGAGCGATGATGGCGATGAAGATATATCCTTTATCGACCCGCACAACTCGGATATTGGGGTAACAGCTTGGTCATTAACAGATTTTTTTAATGACTGGATTTGTGATGATGAAATCATTGAGCAATTTTTAGAAAAATCAGCCTTAGCAAAGGCACAAACTCAATATGGTAAATTAACTGATAATCAAATGTATTGTTATCTTCCTGCACTGAGATTGGGTGGGCGTGCCAGTGATCTCAATTTAGATAAGGGTGATGCTGCCACACATTTAGATTTTTTATATCAACTTGCTGTGAATAACTGATTTAAAAATCATTCAAAATAGATGTTTAGAAATGACAGTTTGATTGAGATAAAACTGTCATTTCTATTATGAATTAAATTATGCTATTACTCGACACGTAACCATGTTTGGCTACGACCTACTGCTGAAATACCGAAATATCCACGAAGAAATAGTTTCTTGCCATTTGGGCTGACTTTACCTTTTAAGCGATAGATTTTACCTGAAACTGGGTCAATAATTTTCCCATCAGTATAACTCACATGATCATCTGTCTTTAGCCCAGAGATTACCTGTAAGCCAATAATTGGCTTGTTGGTATAAGGTGCAGGGCAATTGGTGCAAAATTCTTTTGGGGTGTAGCCTGGGCGTGGTGTTGCTTTTAATGCTGTACCCGCATAGGTACCGTTACTTTGTTTTTCAATTTTAACCAGTCCCTTTGCTTCACCAGTTTTGTCATCGATATAACGCCAAGTTCCCACGATATCTTCTGCAAAAGCTGTCGATGTTAAAAATGCGATACATGCTGTCCCCAATAAAACTCTCATCATTTCCCTTATTCCTTAAGTGGGTATTTTCTACTTTAAAATCATACTTATTTAAGGCGTTGATTATATAATGAATAGTTGGGTCATTTATTTACATAATGTGCCAATAAGTATGAAATTTAAAATGAATTGGCACATAAAGATAAGCAATTGATGAGCTTGTAAACTGGATTTAGCATAGCTGAAGCTTATGTGATGACACTCACCTTAAAAATATCATTGATTGCTTCAAAGTGAATTTCACAATCTAAGAATTTTTGAATCATTTCAGCTTGTGTCGTAGTGTGTTCACTGACAACTTGAGCAGTAAATGCACCGCCTTTACCTAAAGCTAAAGGCAATAAAAGTTGGTCTGCTAGATATTCGTCAGCCACAGCATCGCAAGCTAAAAAGGATTTAACTTCTTTGGCTAAATCATGCGCTACTTTTTCTGCACTTTTCTTCATTTCACCTAACGCAGAGAATACTTGTTGGTGGTGTTGGTAATTTAACACCACAAAAGCCGTATTCCCTTGACTAATCCCTTGAAAGTTTAGTCTATTACGTTGGCTTAAGCTCAATTTGTTATGCAATACTTCCAGTTCACGATCCGCAATATTCTGTTGAATATTTAAGGCAGCGGCATATCCATGTATTTCCAGTAATTTGCCTTTATCTAATACTGAATATTCAAGCTTATCTATCCACGGATAAGTTGTAATATTGATTTGACCCGCACCAATTGGAAAGAAACCAGCACGTTCACATTCAAAATCAACCTTTATTCCAAGTTTATGAAGAGCAGGTAGAAAACAAGACTCTATGAAATCTGCAGTCGGTGCCATTGGATTATGTGTTCCGCCGTGGATACTGATGTGACTGATTTCATTTTGCATCATCAGTGCAGGCAGTAGTGTTTGTAAAACCAATATTGTGCTACCCGCTGAACCAATATGAAAATCATATTTACCCGCCTGAACTTGTTGGGGTTGGAAATATAATTTTTGTGAATGTAGTTCAGCACCTTCCACAACGGCATTACTGATGCGTTGTGATGCTTGTACACAGACTAAATGCTGTCGCATTAAGCCCGGCTTTTTACGCCCTGCACGAATATTCACAAGCTCAAATGGAATACCCGTTAACATAGACAGTGAAAGGGCAGTTCTTAAAATTTGCCCTCCACCTTCACCTTGTGAGCCATCAATTTGGATGGCTTTATTTTTTACTAATGTGTTCATTTTGTTTTTCATCATTTCTTTCTAAATCATTCGGTTTTCGAACATGTTTTAAAAATCGTAATTCACTTACAGTATATTAGGGTCTGTAGACATTTCATAAATGGCTTGCGTTGTAGGTTAAAATTGAGCAGGCAAGGCATGAAACGAAGAGAATAGCGAGACTATTTTCGAGTTTCATAACGCAGGCTGAGATAATTTTAGCCACAACCCTGAGCAAGAACAAAGCACTACTTTGTTTGCAGCGCAAGGCGCAGCGGGGGACTAGCGTGTTTTTTGCCGTTACGTCGTTACGAACTACTCATTTAGAATGACTAAATTTCGTATCTCGCGCCTAGTATCGCCTAAAAAACACACGTAGTCGCAAACATAGACGAATTGTCAACAGACCCTATTGATAATTATCTTGTGCTTCTGCTAATGAGATTGCATTTGCACCACTTTTTGAATTTGGATGAATATTTTGTACAGGATCATCTTCCCAAAAACAAACTGGATAAATCTCAAAGTCAAAATTACCCGGAGGTTGATCTCTCGTGTAATGATGACAACAAGAACAAGGGTAATTCATTAAAAATTCCAAAAAGGGGTGAACATACTGTCAGTGCATGGTGATGCTCAGTGCATTGTAACTTTGCTTTCACAAAGGTTTGCCTTGTACGTAGTGATGGGTTGATTTGTGCTTAAAGTTTTAAGCTAACCCGCTCGCTCATCAAGCCACTACACCTTATTTTCAATCCTGTGTTGTGGAGGTGGGGGATCTTGCACTCGCCCAGTATGTTCGGGTGATCTCAAATGACGAATCACTTGAGAAAAGGTGAAATATATTGTCAGTACGTGGTAATGCTGTGTAAATAGTCACTCTGATTCACAAAGGTTTAAGTGATGAAAGTTGATGGATTTGATTGGTGCGTTTCCGCTCTAAATCCGCTTCGCTGTCATTACCCAAAAATGATGCTGACTTTTATTTCAATCTATACAGCCTTAGATCTTGTACTCGCCCAATATATTTCGAGGTCTGATAGGGTAGGCCCTATCAAAGCTTTTAAATGATGGCTTTAAACGTCAAGTAAATCAACTTGCCAATTGGTGGCTTGTATCAATACATTCAAGTCGCGTAATTTGGCACTGATATCATCGGATTGTTTTTGCAATGATGATACTGGAATGACCTTATGCCATTTTATTTCACGTGTACTATAGCGGTCAGGCTCACGTTGTGTGTTGCTGATGGCAGACGTTAAAATTTTATGGCGCTCTACAAGCTCATCACGTTGAGTAAGTAAAGCCAATAATGAACGACCATCCGTTAATTTTGCCAAAGCATTGGTTTGATGAATGGCATAAACAAGTTTTTGAGACTCTTGAGTTAATGCAAATACTTGCTTTAATAACTCGTTTGGATCCTCGGATGGCTCATCACCGTCTTGTACCAATACGTTCGCATTGATACGTTGTTTCAATGAAGCGAGTTTCTTTTGTTGATCGCTTCGTAATAAGAGTGCTTCTGCAAGTTTCATTTTATTTTCCTTATCGCTTTTAATAGTCAATAAATATTTAAAACAACGATTTCATATAAAGTTTGCTGGGGTAGTGTATCAACTGGGATTGATTCGGCAAATTCTATAACGTCTTCTAAAGTTTGAATTTCATGCCAAGTGGCCATGAAATTATAATCATCCTCTTTAGGTTGATCATAATTACAAAATTCTAAATAAGAATAATCCAATGCATCATCCCAAATTGAACATTCATGGCCCCAAGCTAAAGCCCAATAGCATTGTTTAGATTTTACGATCTAAACTCCCTAATTTATGCATCAACTAACCCTTTACACAAACAAGCTGACTTAAGGTATAAACCACTTCCACCAAATCACTTTGTGCTTTCATCACATCTTCAATAGGTTTATAGGCAGAAGGGATTTCATCAATCACGGCTGCATCTTTACGGCATTCCACACCTTTGGTTTGTTCAATCTGATCTTCCACAGTAAACAACTTTTTCGCTGCAGTACGGCTATGTACACGACCAGCCCCATGCGAACACGAACAGAAAGACTCCTGATTTCCCTTACCTTTGACAATAAATGACTTGGCACCCATAGAACCCGGAATAATTCCATACTCACCCAAACGGGCACGTACAGCACCTTTACGTGTTACCAGCACTTCCTGACCAAAGTGCTCTTCTTTATCCACATAATTATGGTGGCAGTTTACGGCTTCCACTTTGGCATTAAATGGTTTGTTGATGATGATTCGTAAAGCTTGAACCGCAGCTTCCATCATTAACTCACGGTTTTTCATGGCAAATCGTTGTGCCCAACCCACTGCAAACCAATAATCATCAAAGTGTTCAGTCCCTTCCACTAAATAAGCTAAATCTTTATCAGGCAGGTTAATAAAATGCTTTTGCATATCTTTACGTGCAAGCTCAATAAAGTGGTTACCAATCGCATTTCCTACACCACGAGATCCTGAGTGCAACATAATCCATACTTGTTGATGCTCATCTAAACAGACTTCTACAAAATGGTTTCCTGTTCCCAAAGTACCCAACTGTTTATGGTTGTTGGTATTTTTCAAACGGGGATGCTTGGCACAGATATATTCAAAATCAGTCACCAACTCAGCCCAAGCCTGATCAACACGTGCAGTAGGTGTATCCCATGAACCTCGGTCACGACGACCACGACCTTTGGTCATACCATGTGGAATTAAACGTTCAAGTTCGGTACGCAGTGCGTGTAAGTTGTCTGGTAAATCTGATGCGCTTAGCGAAGTACGTGCGGCCATCATTCCACAGCCAATATCTACACCGACCGCAGCAGGGATGATTGCGCCTTTGGTTGGAATTACACTTCCAATCGTTGCTCCGATTCCTACATGTACATCTGGCATTACTGCCATCCATTTATAGATAAAAGGCATTTGTGCTGTTTTTAATAATTGGTCTTTCGATTTCTCATCGACAGGGACACCTTTGGTCCACATTTTTATAGGAACACCTTTAGCATCCTGAATTACGTTATAAGTACGTTCCTGTGCTAAGGAAGTTTGTTTTTCGATTTGTTCTGCGACTAACATAGACATTGCTTTGATCCTTTTCAAAACCTGCCTGCCAAGCGGTTGCAGGCAGGTGATATTTATATACATCTCATGATGTATGCTCTATATATTGCAGAGAGTGTGCCAAGTTTTATGGGTTTGAGATTTTTATTTATAAATTATTGATTTATAATCAATAAATAAATTTAAATTTTATTTTAAATGTGCATTTTAAAAAAATATGCAAATTTAAATATTATTTTAGATAGTAATTTATCTATTTTTATATTTTAAATAAAATATAAAACAACCAATTCCTAAACATAATAAGAAAAGGAGGCTAAAACCAATTGAAAAGATGAGGCTATAAATACTACTAAGGAAATATCTTCCACAATGTGGTGCAAATTTAGTTGTAAAATAGCCAAGCCAAATAGCTATTGGGAATATTGATATAATTGAAAAATAATAAATTTTTGAGCAGGTTGGGATATCTTCTTGCTGGAAACCGCAGCCCAAAGTGAGTGAAAGTAAGAAAATGACATAGAAGAAAAATAAGAATACAAAAATTACTAAAGGAAATAAGAGGAAAGCAAACCAAGTACGCATTGTTATTATTCAGGATATTTATCATGTTACAGATTATAGTATGAAACCTAGTTTGGGAGAATTTTTTCTCCCAAACTGAGTTTTATGAAATTTGTGAATCTTAATTTTTGTTCATATCCCATTTCGTATTATCATCAGTTGGTTGATAATGTTCTTCGATATGGATTTTTAACCTCAGTGCGAGAGGATCATCTTCTAGGATTTGACTATGCCCATGTAAAAGTTTCAGTTCGCTTTTTTTACGACGTTTACTTGGCGGTTTTTCATGATAGTTCTGGCATTTCTTATACCAGTGGTTAGTTTCTAAATAGTACTTTTTGACTCTTAGTTTCTCTAAAGCAAGATCAAGATTGTTATCGTCAACAATAACTTGTATAGACATGATTTGCGTTTTACAGACTGACACCTGTCTTTGGTTTTAAGTTGAGACTTCAAGCTAGCAAATTTTTTGTTGATTCACAAGCATCGCTTTTAAACATGATGAGTTTAAAAAGAAAAACAGCCACAAACGTTAAGATCCGATTTTGTGAGTAACATGTTAGAAGGGCCTAAACCCTGCACTAAGGCGTTACTATGAAATCCAATCTATATTCGTGACTGCTTATTGCGTAAATCTATTTATTATAATGAGAGTACATCAACAAAGAGCTGAAGACAGTCGTGGCTCTACCAACTGAGCTACTGTATGTTGTTATACAGGGTGGTATCGAAGCACCGACAAACGCGTAATGTAGTCCTCAAAGTATTTGATCTACTTTCATTTTTGCTTATACAAGATCAAAAAAGTTGGTATTAGATATGTGCAGTACCCGAAATACTGTGCGTGAGATCGCGGTGTAATCCAACAGGTATTTGATCGATTAAACATAGGTCAAAGTCCATCAACAAATTTGATTATAAGACAAACAATTCACCGCTTTTGCTTTAAGCGACTGTATATATACAGCAGAGGAATCTAACCTCTGATCTGTGAATTCTAATGTAGTCCTATGAGTATTTGATGGACTGATGCCCTCAGCATATTTTCATATACTGCCCTACAAGTGAATCAACAAGTTTTTCAAAGACATTCGTGCCTTACCACTTGGCGACCATCATCGAAATGATGGGGTGGATTCGAACCACCGATGACGTCAATTTTAAGATGTAGTCCTTGAAGCATTTGATTCTTTTACTGCTTTGCATAAACAAAATGTTAAAGACGTTTCGTTGCTCTATCCAACTGAGCTACTTTTCAAACTTGGAAAAGAGTGAAAAGGGTGGATTTGAACCACCGACCTACGCATTAAAGATGTAGTCCTTAACGCATTTTATCCGATGTATTTTGCCAACAAAGGTGTCGATAAAACATCAATTATTCAAAGTAATGTAGTTCTATCTGCATTTGGCAATTTCTTACTTAGCACAACAATTAAATATAGAAACAGCATGATCTTGAAATGTAGTTCCTATGGCATTTGTGCTTTTTATCTAACCCAGTCTTATCAAGTATGGACATTGTTAAATGCAAACACTTGAAGTGACTCGATCAAATTTGTTTATACATTCAGCTTGCATAAAGCTGAGTTTGTGTAATATCTATTTTTTCAATTTCATTTACCCAATGATCTGCATGCATTTCATTTTTGGCAAAACTTTCAATCAGTTGAAATACCGTATCGGAAAACCCACCGATATTCATCACATCGCTATGTTCAGGCATTTGTGTGGTGGTATAGGGTTGCAAATCAACACACACCAGTTTTGCATCAGGGTTATGCTGTTTTAACTGTTTCCAATAATGCATCATCCCTGTTTTTCGATGTGATCGTGGAACTTGATCTGCCCATGATTCATTATCAGAGAAGTAAATTACCATATCAACTTTGGCATTTTCTTTCACTAACAGTTCCAAAGGCTTAGAGCAATCAGTTCCTCCACCACACATGCTGGCAAACTTTTTAGCCAAAGCAAAAATATCAATTTCTGAATTTTGCTGTTTTCCAAAATTTTTTCGTTTTAAATATTCCTGTACTTTGCTGAAATTGGATAATTGACGAACTTCAGTATCAAACGGCATCAAACGAATATTTGGATTTACATATTTAAATGCACTAGCAAATAATGCAGCAGCATCTACGCAACGCAACTGAGAGGTTGCACCCTGACGATAACCCGTCACAGAACTCGACATCGAACCGGAAACATCAATCGCAATCACCACATTTCCTTCAAGTTTCGGTACATTGGCGATGGCACGCTGCATAGCAAACTTTAGCGCATTGGCAATTTCATGTGGCATATCCTTTGCAAGTGCTGACCAAGCCATCATCAATTGATATGGAAATACTCGACTTTTGGCTATGGCTTGCTCATCCATCAATTTATCGGCAATGATTTTTGTCATTCCTTTGATTTTAAAAACATCATGGCGTAAGAAGGTATTTAAGTTCATACGTAGCATTTGCCAAGAACCATTTTTTGCAATTTCGGCCCATTGTTTCGCATTCAAATTTAAATTGGTTAGAAGCTGCATCGGCACTTTAGGTACTTGTGTTGCTGTTCCCAATCGAAACTCTTCCAATGCTTGCACTTGAGTCGGAAGTTGGACAAGTTGGTATTCTTTTCCTAGGACATAGGCAAAAAAAGCATCGTGTTGAACTGTTTTTGGTTTTGGATGAGTCATTTTTAACACATCGGCAAGTGAAGGGCTGTTTCCAATATTGGCCGCAATCAATTGTTGATCCGATGCTGAAAGAATCCATTCATTGACCATACGTTTCGGTAATGAACCTAATGATTTACGACCAATCATTCCAGAGCGCATGATTTGAACAAAATTTCTCAACTGTTTTCCATTATCAATAATCAAAGGAAAAACTTGCTTAAATAATTCTGCATCAAGTTCAGAAAGTAAAGCCAATAACACCACTGGTGTATCTTTCATATGTGCCTTTTGGCGTGCATAAATTGCAGTTTTAGCCACAAATTCAGGCTCTACTTCAAGCGCTAGGTTTAGAATATTATCAAGTTGCACTTGTGCATTTTGATAAAAGGTCTGATTCAGTGTACCTGTTGCAGCAAGCTGCGCTAATGCGGCACGAGATTTTAATTTATATGCGCGACCACCAGCTTCGTTGTATTCAATGGTTTTTGGTTTTGCCTGTTGTTTAGAGGCAAAAATTGTCTTGTTCGCCATGACAGCATCCTCAAGTGATTTTTTAATTTCTTGAGATAGATATTGCAGAGAGTGTGCCAAGTTTTGTTTTGGAATGAATATTTATTTTTAAATGACTGATTTTATGAGTTTAAAAGTTTTAAAAGTTCAGTGGTTATGTGTTTTTAAATTTAAAAGTTATAAAATAAAATATCTTTATTTATAGGTTTTTATCTTTATTTCTATTTTTAAAATAAAAATCAATGAGCCTAATGTTGTGCAAATAAAAAGGACACTAAATCCTGCTAAAAGCAAAGTTAGTTGGGGTACAGTCAACCTATTAAAAAACTCAGACACAAAAAGATGTTTTTTTAATTCATATTTTTAATTAAATTAATTGCATGGCGGAATAAACTATTTGAATATAAAAAGCTTGCACTGCCACACCTTACATTTAAAGTTTAAATAGCTTTGCGTAGGCGATGCCTCACTTTTCTAGGGGATGCTAAACCTTGCGCTGCAAAAAAAGCCGTGCTTTGTTTTTGCTCATGTTAGGCGAGGGGTAGATCCTGTACCCCCGCATTCCTACACATAATGGGCGATATCCATGTCGCCACACGATAGAACGATCATCTATGATTCGACAATATTGCATAGCGTTAAATTGAAGTTGGGAAAATTACTTTTCCCAAGGTTTCCCAGTGCGAAGCTGTGTTAATTCGCCGTGCATATTTAGTTCATACTGATCAAAATCATCAGCAATATAAAAATTGCCATGATAGTACTGAGCAATTTCATCACCAATGCTTTGCACACCTTGTGCATCGTGGTAACGGGCACTAAGATGCGTTGCAATTAAATTGGATAGCTGAATCGATTCGGCAAACTCAGCGACCTTTTTTGCAGAACTGTGCATTGGGCCTGCGCCTACTTTATCTAATACAGCTTGGGTATAGGTGGTTTCATGAATCAGTAGTGCCGCATCCTGACAAGCGTTGGATAGTAATTCTGGCTGGTCGTTATCTCCACCGACAATGGCGTAAACACTTTGAGTGTTTTGAATGAGAACATCTTGACTTAAGATGGACTGCCCATTCCACTCAATATTTTGACCTTGTTGTAGATCGCCCCAGAGTTTACCTTTCGGAATTTTGAGTTGATTTAAAACCTCAGTATTGAGTTTGCGCTGAGTTTGTGTCGCTTTAAAGCCATAAGCATAACTTGTCACACGGTGGTGTAAGTGATGAACGTCAATAGAAATATGCTCATCCAATTGCAATGGACTCGTCAATGTATTTACATCGATAAAATGTATTGGATAAGGCAGGAAAAGTTCAGTGAATTGACAGGTTACTTCTAACCATTGCTGAATTTCTTTGGGTGCAATCAGCGTGATTGGATCTTTACGTGCATTCATACCAGCACTTGCCAGTAAACCCATCAAGCCATAACAATGATCGCCGTGTACATGCGTAATGCAAATGGCTTTTAAATGTTGTAAAGAGAGTTTTGCTTGTTGAATACGATGCTGTGTACCTTCGCCTGCATCAAGCAATATCCAGTCTTTACTTTTGCAATAATGAATCGCTAAACCTGACACATTGCGTGTTAATGTGGGCACACCAGAGGATGTCCCTAAGAATGTAAACTGTAACATGAGGAATTAAAACCTATTGAATATTTAAAATGTTTTCTATGATTGTTTTTACAACAAAGCAGAGTGGATTCCATCAAAAAAGTGTCGAATCAGACAGTGATGGGAGAAGTGAGTAAAAGCTTTGTACATCAATAGTATAGTCGCATTATATTCAAAAGAGAAACTGAGATTTTTAAAATATTAAAAAATGACGGTATAAACAGTATTTGATTTTTGACAAAATAAAACTATGCTTTAAGCAAGATATATAAAATTTTATAGATTTATAGAAATATGCAAAAATTTAAAAAAACAGTCGTGATTGGTTTTGTGGGTTCTACTTTAGATCAAGGGAAAAAACTTGATCGCTGGCAACGCTGGCGTCCCACCATGAGTTTGTTGATGCATGAAGATTTAGTGGTTGATGAGCTGGTTTTGTTACATGATCGCCGTAATGTCAGCTTAATTGATCATTTGCGACAAGATGCTTTAGAAATCTCACCGCAAACCCAGATTACTGGCCATAATGTGAATATCCGTGATCCCTGGGATTTTTCGGATATGTATGGTGCATTATATGACTTTGTAAAATCATATTCTTTTGATACTGAGAACAATCATTATCTATTACATATCACCACAGGTACGCATGTTGCGCAAATATGTTGGTATTTATTAATTGATGCGCATTATTTACCAGCCAAACTCATTCAAAGTGCACCTACAGGTAAACAACAACCTGAGGGTGAATATCGGATTATAGATTTAGATTTATCTCGATATGCCGCATTAACCCAGCGGTTTGAACATGAACAGTCTGAAAATTGGCAGCAGTTAAAAGCCAATATTGCCACGAAGAACCAAAACTTTAATCAAATGATTCAAGAAGTAGAACTGGTTGCAACACGTTCAAGTGCGCCAATTTTGATTATGGGTGCAACAGGGGTCGGTAAGTCGCATTTAGCCAAGCAAATTCATCAATTGAAAAAGGAAAAATTTCATCTTTCAGGGCGCTTTATTGATGTGAACTGCGCAACGCTGGTTGGTGATAGTGCGATGTCGACATTATTTGGTCATAGTAAAGGTGCATTTACAGGCGCTATTGCAGCACGTACTGGTTATTTAAAAAGTGCGGATAATGGCATTCTATTTCTCGATGAAATCGGCGAGCTAGGGTTGGATGAGCAAGCCATGTTGCTTAAGGCCTTGGAGGATAAGTCATTCTTTCCTGTAGGAAGTGATAAAGAGGTTCAGGCTGACTTTCAGTTGATTGCTGGAACCAATCGAGATTTACGTGAGGAAGTCCGTGCAGGGCGGTTCCGTGAAGATCTATGGGCTCGCTTAAATACATGGACCTTCTTTTTACCAAGCTTAAAAGATCGTGTGGAAGATATTGAACCGAACATCACCTTTGAATTACAGCGTTTTGCTGTTGCGCATCAACGGCAGTTACGTTTTCATACCGATGCCTTAGAAAAATATTTAAAATTTGCGCAATCTGCAGATGCCAGGTGGCAGGGGAATTTTCGTGATTTAACTGCAAGCGTGACACGTATGGCGACTTTAGCCAATGGCGAGCGTATTGGTTTACATGAAGTAAATGCTGAGATTGGCCGACTACAACAAATTTGGAATATTGCTGAAAATAAAGATGCGTTAACCCAATCGTCACTGATGAAAATTTTAAGTGCTGAACAAGTGGCGCAGATTGATGAGTTTGATCGTATTCAATTGCAAGGGGTGATTGAGGTTTGCCAAAAATCGAAATCCATGGCCGATGCTGGACGCCGTTTATTTTCTGTATCTCGTGAGCAAAGACAAACCACCAACGACAGTGATCGAGTGAAAAAGTATTTGGCGAAATTTGCTCTGAGTTGGGATGATGTGAACGGATAAATAAAGTGAATCATTCACCTTATTTATCCTAGAATTCTTTTTAAATTCAGATTTATGGCACAAGAAGAAAACGCGAAATTGCGATTCTTAACTGCTTTAAATAACCTGTAAAGAAATGGTTTGCGCCTGGCAACACCGTAATCAAATGGCGCTGCGGTTTCGCCCATTCAAGCAAATCAGAGAGTTTAGTCGTCGGATCTGCTTCACCGTGTACAAACAGGATATCGCCTTTAATTGCTGGGGTAACATAATGACGTAGACCATCTACAGTGGATGTTGGTAAACCACATAAGATCACTTGTTGCGGTTTAATTTCATCAGGTAGCGCATGATAGGCTTTTGCCATTACATGTGCACCAAAACTAAAACCGCCAACATAGAAAGGTAGACTTTTGTGTAATTGTCTAACGTGTCTAATGACCTCTAGAATATCTTCAGTTTCAGCAAAGCCTTCATCATGGATTCCATCGCTTTGTCCAGAACCACGAAAACTTGGGCGATAGACCACACAACCCTGTTCAGAGAGGATTTGTGCAAGTAAAGCAGGAACTTTATGTTGAGGTGTACCACCTTGCAGTGGGTGAGGATGACAAACGACAGCAAAACCTTTTACTTCGCCCACAGGATAGTCAACAAAAACTTCAATTTTGCCAACCGAACCTTGAATGAACAGTTGTTCGGACATAATTTAAACGATCATAAGCAGGGAAGTGCGATAGTTTACCGATTCTGTTCACAGAAAACATGAATTGGAATTAAAATATCCCGACTGTTATAGTTTGATTAGTTATTTTTTGATCAGGAAGACCATGCTCGCCTTAATTTCCCCTGCTAAGACGCTCGATTACCAGTCAGCACTCCCGACCGATACGCACACTCTACCAAGACTGCTGGATCAATCTCAACAGCTTATAGACCTAAGTCGTAAACTCTCCGCTTCAGATATTGCCAGTTTGATGAGTGTCAGTGAAAAAATTGCCAATCTCAATGCGGAGCGTTTCCGTGACTGGAATGCTGACTTTAGTTTTGCCAACGCGCGACAAGCGATTTTTGCATTTAAAGGCGATGTTTATACAGGTCTGGATGCATATAGTTTGTCGCAAGATGATCTCAATTTTGCGCAAGATCATTTACGCAGCTTATCTGGTCTATATGGCTTATTACGTCCTCTTGATTTAATGATGCCGTATCGTTTGGAAATGGGAATAAAACTTGCCAATACCCGTGGTCATAATCTTTATGAATTTTGGGAGGATCGAATTACCGATTTGATCAATCAGGATTTGCAACAAAGCGGCTCAACGTTATTGGTCAATATTGCTTCTGATGAATACTATAAATCGGTCAAGGAAGCAAAAATTCAGGCTGATATTATTAAACCAGTATTCTTAGACCAGAAGAATGGTAAATATAAAGTGATTAGCTTCTATGCTAAAAAAGCGCGTGGCTTAATGGCTCGATACATCATTCAAAATCAATTGAAAAAAATGGATGATCTTAAATCCTTTAATACTGATGGTTATTATTTCGATGCCGAGAGTTCATTGAAAGGTGAACTGGTATTTAAGCGTGATGAGCAAGTTGCTTAAGTATTTCAATCGTTTAATGTATTGAAAGAGAGTTGGCTTGCTTAAGCCAGCTCTTTTTCAAAAATAATGTATTCATGACCAAGCGAATTTACCGCTTTGATTTGAATAAAATTAAACATATCTTTAATTAAATCAATTATTTGATGATGTAAATCTAGCACTGCCACACCTTACATTCAATGTTTAAATAGCTTTGCGTAGGCGATGCCTCACTTTTCAGAGATGAAAAGTGACAAAAATCTTCTGTTTGGCGAGGGGTACGTCCTGTACCCCCGCCCAACGGCGACATCCCTGTCGCCCCACGGTAGGATCACCATCTATGATTCAAAAGCACAAAAAATAAGCTTCATTTTTGATCAATGACTTGATAGAAATCACTTGTATGAATAATTAGCTAGTTTGACTATAAAATAATCTGCAGGTCTTTCGGTGATTTGTTCATGTGTAAACTCATCACAGAACATGGGATCATAACCATGTTGCGTACCATCAAAAAGTAAAATTTCTTCATTGCTTTCTACATCTACCGCGTAGATGAGTTCTGGTGTAAAGTCTGTCCCACAAATGAGCTGATATTCTTCAAAAATCTCTCCATAATATTTGATTTTAAATCGTTTATTTTGTGTGGAGGATTGTATTTGACCTCGCCATTCAATATCAATGAGATCTTGAAAATAGCCAGCGTGTTTATAACAAGCAAATTTGTCTAAATGAGAAGGGGCTAAAAATTTTGATTTATTGATCATGGGATAACAGCCAAAAATGTTGTATTAATATATAAAGTCTTAGATGTTCTATAAATATGATCATAGCTAAAACAGAAAATTACCTCAAACCATTCAATCAGTATTGGGCTGAATTTGCGAATCACATAGCAATCGAAACAGAGCAGTGTATTTTTTTACAGCAGTTGCTTGTTGCTGCTTATACCGAGCCACAACGTCATTATCATACGGTTCAACATATTGTCGAATGCCTTGCGTTATTTCACCAAGTAAAAGCGCAATTGAATGATCCTGTTGCTGTTGAGTTGGCAATTTGGTTTCATGATGCCGTTTATAATCCACAAGCAAAAGATAATGAACAACAAAGTGCTCAATTAATGCGTGAGCATTGTGCGGATATTTTAACGCAATCGGTCTTAGACAAAGTTTCTCAATGGATCATTGCAACACAAGAGCATCAACCGTCTAAACAGCATGATTTAAATTATTTACTTGATATCGATTTAGCAATTTTAGCTAGCTCTGTTGAACGTTTTGCAGAATATGAACAGCAAATTCAACAAGAATACGCGTGGGTTGATGCAGAAATCTATAAAGTCAAAAGAGCAGAAGTTTTACAGCATTTTTATCAAATGCAACCTTTGTATCAAACTGAATATTTTAGAAAACATTTTGAGCAAAATGCGAAAGTAAATTTGTCAAAATTTTAAAAGTAAATTTATATCAGAGCAGAAATCGTTATTACTCGGTCTTTTATAAATTTGCTGATTTCATTTTTATAGTTAAATTTCATAACTTTAAGTATTTATTTTATTAACAAACCTTCGTTTATATTTAGGAAAATATTTTGAACATTGTCAATATTTTGAGTTTATCAGGGCTTGTTTTCTTAAGCGCTTGTTCTCAACAAAATTCTCAGAATGCAGCTCCAGCGGAGTCTACGAAAAAAGCAGCGATTGCAGCAGATAATAATGACAAAGTTGATCGTGCAAAAGCTGATACAGGAAAGGCAAGCAGTGAAGTTGAAGTCGAAATTCCTACGACTGTTACTGAAGCAAAAATAGAGCATAAATCTAAAGGATTAAATTATCCTGATGAGCTTATACAGCAGGTAAAAGATGCGCAGAAACATTGTAAGCAAGCTGTAGCGGTTGATATGAAAGATGTTGTTACGGTTGTGGATTTAATTGGGGATGATCAGCCAGAATATATTTATGAACCTGACTCGATTAGGTGTATTGAAGATGGTGTATTTAGAGGGCATGGGGGAGATCAGCTGGTGATCTATCAATCTAAAGATCATAAAACCATACAAGAAATTTTTAACAGTGCAGTATTTTCTTATCAGATTATCAATAATCAAGCCAAAGCTATCGTTCAAGTCGAAGTTGGTGGGGGATATTGTGGGCAAAACATGGCAGAAATTAGCCGTGCAGAAGCAATCAATTGCAAGCGTAATCTGGAATGGGATGAGAGCCTAAAACAGCTGAAGATGGGTAAGATGTATGTTGATGAACCGAAGGCTAATGCTGAATAAGTGCTATTCAATATAAATAGCACTTTAAGCAGCCAGTTATGCACGAATAATCATACAGGTCGCTGTTGCATGTGCATATAATTTGCCATCTTCATCGACCAGTTTCCCTTCAGAAATGGCCAGGCTTTTACTTAAATTAATCAACTGTCCAATAGCAAATAATTGCTTATTTTGAGGTACAGGGCGGCACATTTTTACATTTAAATCGATGGTCCCATAACCTACGCCTGCTTCTAGGGTGGTATGTACAGCACAGCCAGTTGCTGAATCTAAAACTGTTGCTGCAAAACCGCCATGTACGCCACCTAAAGGATTTAAATGACGCTGATCCGCTTTGACTTTAAAACTTGCATGACCATGCGAAATTTCATGTAAATCCATCGGGATGGTTTCACTAATCGATGCTCTAGGAATTTGTCCATCAACCATTGCTTGTAGAAATTCAAGCCCTGTCATTTCTTTTGGGTGTTTCATATATTTATCCTTTATATAGGGTTCTAAAAGAGAACTTAAAATAAAATATGATGTTGAGGGATTTACTGTCAAACTTTTTATTGAATTTGAACGATTGAGTTGATCTTTTTAATGTTCAAAATCGTAGAATTTTTCAATATGGTTGGATTGATGAATGATTTTTAAATCAATTCTTTCACCCGTTGCCCACGTGGCAATCGATGCTTGTAAGTCGACATCAATAATATCGAGCTCTTTACATAAGGTTTGATCACTTTCAATCACAATGAATTGAGGTGATTGTGTCTTTAGACACTTTGCAATATACCGTTGAATATTTTGGAGCTGATAAACATCTATAATTTTATAACGCATACTTTTCCAAATATTATATTTAAATTGTTGTATTGACTAATTTAGAGCGAATCATTTCGCTTTTCAATTAAAAAACATCCGTATGATAAAAAATATCTGTTTCACTATAATTTCACTACATCATTGTAGTATCTTTATGGAAAATTTATAAAACAAGGAAATCATTATGAAAGGGCAATGTGTTTGTGGGGCAACAACTTTTACGGTTGAATTAAAAAATCATGATGTTCATGCGTGTCATTGTTCAATTTGCCGAAGACAAACGAGCGGTGTAATTATGACGATTGATGTCGAACAGGGCAGTTTACAGTTTACTCAAGATCAGCACTTAAGCATTTATAATTCTTCTGATTGGGGCGAGCGAGGCTTTTGTAACTGTTGTGGTACAAATTTATTTTGGCGGACTAAAGACCAGAGTTATTGCAATATCAATGCATTTGCATTGGATCAACAGCCTCAAGATATAAAATTCGATATGGAAATTTTTATAGACAATAAACCTGAGTTTTATGCTTTTAACAATGAGACAAAAAAACTAACCGAAGCAGATGTGATTGCACTATTTGCCGGAACCACTGATTCTTAAGTGAGTTATTCACTGATTCTGATAAGACCTTAAGTTTTTATAAGACCAATAATTCCATGCCAGCCAATTTAAGATTGACTGGCATTTTTATGTGCTTGGACGCTGAGTTTAAGGTTTATAAAGCCCAAGTTCGGTCAAATGTAATCTTAAAATCCGTCTAAGTTCCAATACCGCTTCAGGTGTCTCTTGGATCGAATGACCACCTTTGATAATTTTCTCAGATACTGCGCCGTCCAAATGTGAGCTGGTATATGGAACGATTCCATCCGTCATCACGTTAGGATCGTTGCTATTGGTGATATTGCCCATAATTGAATGATAGATCATGTCTTTCTTTGGCATCACGTTTTCAGTCAATTTGGTGAAGTTTGAGCTATGACTTAAGTCACTTGGACCATTTTGAATTAGTCCATGCCCAACATCTTTTAAAAAGTTTTTTGCATTTAAATCACGCTCATCAATAGAATCAGCTAAGGCCCCTAAGAATGCACCTGGCAGCTTAATAATCCGACGAGCAGCCAAAGTGAACCAGCGATCAGCAAATGCAGTACCACGATGTGGTGCTGAAATAAAAATAGCACGATCAAAATTAGGCACAGATTGAATGGTCAAACGAGATTTGAACATTGGATCATCTTTAAATTTATCAAATTTACGATTGTTCAACATCTTTAAGGCAGGTTGCGTCAGATTAGCATCACTGACTAATAAGCGCGCAATAATCCCGCCCATACTATGCCCAATCAGTACGGCATCTTTAGCAGAAGCCGAATTTTGATTAATTGAAGCAAAACCTTGATTAATGATGGCATTGATCTGAAAACGGCTTTCTAAGATTGGCATATTGGTTGAATAAAAAACCTGCCAGACTTGATAGTGCTCACGTAATACATTGTCACCCATAATATCATTGGTTAAGCGAATCCACGCTTCAGGGCTACTGGCTAAACCGTGTACCAAAACAATCACTTTCTTATTGGGGTTATACGGTTCAAGCATATATAAATGAGGCATGGTCAGGCTTTGATCGCGATCAATTAAGCTCAAATAAGCCGCAATACCTAAGTTGTTTTGAGCCAGCCATAGACCATAGGGTGCTGAAAAGTTTGCAGCAAGCGGGTATTGTTTACCACCAATTTTTAAATTTTCAATGCTATAAGGGTCATACACATTCAGTTGAAAATTTGGATTATGTAAGATGTTCTGTAATGATTCATTTGCATTTTCAGGTTGCGCTGCAATACTGACCGATAAATAACGCGGTTGATGAATATTGGGATTCATGCCATTTTTGTATTTATAATCAAACGGATTCACAATATATTTGTTTTCTTCAGGTGCTGTCGTGTTGGGTAAAATTGCGACAAATTCTGCACCGAAACCGTCTCTACGGTTGATCGAACGTAATCCTGAGAAGTTTAAATTATAGCTTGAAACGAGATCTTCAAGTTCAATTTGAGCCAGTGCTGGGTAGCCATTAAAATTAATACGATAAGTGCTTTTGCCCACTTTAATTTGTTTTGCCACTTTTTGGTTTTTATTTCTTATGGCATATGTCGAAATCAGTTTGGCTAAGGCTTGATTATAAAAGTCACGTATCTGAACTTGTCGGTTGTTAAAAATACGGTCTTGGGGTTGGCGTTCAGTTTTAAACAAATAGGCATAACTATAACGGATACTATTATCTAACATCACCATTTGCTGATCTAAACATTGCTCATAGTTTTTCTGAGAGGCTTGCTGCTTTTCAGTGGATTGATGTTTTGAAAAAAGACTGACTTTACAATTAGATGAGTCACCAAGATTGATTGCTTTGGTTAAGTAAATTTCACTTGCGGTGGAAAGCAGTTGTTCATCTTGAATCTGTGGAATTTCGGCTAAATCAGCCACACATTTTTCGGGTTCATCTGTACACGATTTGGCTTCACGTCCAGTCATTGATAAAACATTTAAGCTGGCTTCACTCATTTTTGAACGGGTCAAAATGCTGTCACGCTCATTGGCAATGGTTACGTTCACCTTTTGATTTTTTACACTGACAACTTGGCATCCAGATAAAATCAATGGGCTCATTGCTAAAGCACAAAGCAAAATATTGTTTTTTGAGTATTGCATAATCATTAACTAGATCAATCTTTGTCTGAATCATACGTTAGTTTTATTCAATTTATAAACAAAAAAATAGACTGAATGTTCAGCCTATTTTTTCAAAAATTTATAAATTTATTTTGCCAGAGCTGGGTTTTTCAAAACCTGCCAAACGTTGTAACGACCTTGTTTTTCAATTTCTTGAATTAAACGATCAGCAACTTCAGCTTCTTCTGGGTATTTCACTTTATAGTTTTTCAAGGTTTGGATCGCATTTTTCTTTTGCTCCATACCAATAAAGTTGTTTGCAGAAGATAAATAGGCTTCTTGAACACCTTGTTTGATGGCTTTATCTAAATATGGAATCGCTTCTTTTTGACCGCCACCCTCAGATAAAGAGAAACCAAACCATAAGTTTGCTTCAGCATCATCTTTGTTGATTTTAAGAATACGTTGAGCATACTCTAATGACTTGGTGGTATAAGAAGAACCTAAGTCAAGGTTACGTCCCAAAACACTGGCTTTAAATGCACGAATCAAAATATCAAAAGAAGCATTTGGTGCCGCAGCCAATTGGTCAAGCTGAGTAGAGACTTCTTTCAACTTAGTTTCAAAGCCTTTACGTTCTTTACGGTCACTAAATTGTGGTGGGTAATGACGTGCTTTGCCTTCAACCATTTGCAAGAAATCATCAATGGCGGTGATGTCAATTTCATTGTTTCCAGCAAGTACTGCATATTTCATAGCACGTTGTGCGCTATTTACTGTAGGTACAATCAGTTTATTGGTATCTAAAATGATTTTTTGGCTTGGATTTGCCGGATCTGTCACTTCGAGTTTATTTACAGGTTGAGCCGCTGCTTTTTTCAACTCTAATTCAAAAACTGGCGGTTGCGAGTAATCGAAAGGGTTTAATGCATAGAACGGAGGAGACAATTCAGGCTCAGTGTAAATAAACGGCTCGTTTGCATCTATTTTATTCTGTTGCTTGGTCGGTGTTGTTGAACACGCAGTAAGTAATGATGTTGCGAGCAATGCATATGCCAAAGGCTTAATCGTCATGTGTTTCTTCCATTAATTTATATTAAAAAACGTGCATGCGCATCAGTCTATGAAAAGACGTCTGAACATGCAACTTGATTTGGTTCGTATTATTAAAAATTATACATTACAGTCTATTGACACTTCATTTTGTGAAGTAGTTGGGGCTGTTGAGATTTCATAAATGGCTTACGTTGTAGGTTAAAATTGAGCAGGCAAGGCATGAAACGAAGAGAATAGCGAGACTATTTTCGAGTTTCATAACGAAGGCTGAGATAATTTTAACCACAACCCTGAGCAAGAACAAAGCACTGCTTTGTTTGCAGCGCAAGGCGCAGCTGGGGGACTAGTGTATTTTTTGCCGCTACATCGTTACGAACTACTCATTTAGTATTTCGCGCCTAGTATCGCCTAAAAAACACACGTAGTCGCAAACATAGACGAATTGTCAACAGGCCCTAAGAAACCTTATGCTTTCGATGAGTGGTTTTGTGCTTCACATTCACGTCTAACTTCTTCAATAATTTTGATTTCATCTTCACTTAAAGGCTGTTCAATATTGTGTTGTAAATTAAAGGTTGGGTCTAAAAGTGATAAACGCTGGCACAAACTATTGATGCGTTTTTCATTTTGTTCCAAACGATCTAATAAAACACGCATACCATCAAGCATAGGGTCGGATTGTTCTGGTACGGCTGCGTAGGCTTGAAATTCTGTGTTTTCAATACCACTGGTCATTTCTTCTGGACAACTTGGTTCTGGTGTAGTGACGATTTCTTTATCTTTGCTAATAAAGCGAGCAGGATTACCTACCGCCGTGACGCCATCAGGTACAGCTTTAGTCACCACAGCATTTGAGCCGACTTTAGCATTTTTACCGACCACAAAAGGGCCTAGGATTTTTGCACCAGCGCCTACTACAACACCGTCTGCTAAAGTCGGATGACGTTTACCTTTATTCCATGTCGTGCCACCTAAGGTCACCCCATGGTACAAGGTGACATCATCACCAATTTCTGCTGTCTCACCAATCACTACACCCATACCATGATCGATAAAAAAGCGTTTACCTATTTTAGCGCCAGGGTGAATCTCAATACCTGTGGCAAAACGACTAAAAGAAGACAAAATGCGTGCTGAAGTTTTACAATCTTTTTCCCATAATTCATGGGCAACACGATGCATCATTAATGCATGTATCCCAGGATATGTGGTTAAAACTTCAAATGTATTACGCGCAGCAGGATCTCGCGCAAATACAGCTTGGATATCTTCTTTAAGCTGTTTTAGCATTAGTTTTGATCCTCATCTTTTGACTTTTTCCATGTACCATTATTTAAGGCTTGAACTCGGCTAAAAATGCCTCTTAATAAATGATATTCCATCTTATCTAATTGTATACGCCCAAATAATCGACGCAAGCGTAAAGGCAGTAAACGCGGGTTTTTAGGGTCTAAAAATTCGATATCAGCCAACATTTTTTCAATATGCGGATAAAATTGTTCCATTTGCTCATGTGTGACCAAAGGTTCATCCCAATGCATATCTGCTGAATCTGTTACCCGCATCACTGCTTCAGTATCCAGTTTCTTATCAGCCAGTTCTAATGTTGCCATACGCATTTCATAGCACAGCACTTGAATTGCTTGAGCAACATTTAACACACCATATTCACTATTCACTGGTACGGTGACATGAAAGTTTGCCAGTGCAAGCTCTTCATTGGTTAAACCACGATCTTCACGACCGAAGACTATAGCGATTTCTTGCTGATGTTGAATAACCGCTTGCATTGATTTTTGCGCTGCAGGACGTGCATCAAGCAAAGGCCACGGAATGGTGCGACTACGCGCACTGGTTCCAAATACAATATGACAATCTTTAATGGCATTTTCTAAGCTGTCGACAATTTCTATGTGCTCAATCAGATCTGCCGCACCCGCTGCCAAGGCATCTATATCTGGGTGAGGGTAGGTTTTAGGTGTAACGAGCACAAGTTTAGTTAAGCCCATTGTTTTCATTGCACGTAGAGCACTTCCGATATTGGCAGGAAGTGTCGTATTGACCATGACAATGCGTACATGACTTAAATGCTGTGAAATCACAGCATTGTCGAAAATATCCATGAATATTCCAAAATATTAAGCTTTAAATTCAAATAGGGAGGTTAGGAGAATTGGCCTGCATCTGCCATATAGTCATCCATTGCATCATCCATACTCATATTTTCTGGCGGTGGTGCAACTTGAGTCGGTTGGGCAAGTCCACGATGATCCACGGCTTTTGCCGCTTTAGATTTGACTTGGTATTCAATATGAATAGATTCTTTACCAAAGTAATCACGTAATTTGGAAAGCAACTCATCCAATGGGGCAACTTTCCATTGTTGCCCTAAATGTAACTCAGCCGTGGCATAGTCATAATCTAACTGGATCTGCATTGGAATATGTTGACACATATCGACATTACAGAAAGGCAGTAAGATCTTTTGAATATCCGAGGCTAAAGTTTTCGTCATCACTTCAGTATTCAGTGTTATGGCAATGCTATTGGCACGCTTTTGTCGAATTTCATTGAGGGTGAATGCTTTGGTCAAACGACCCATAGGGCGGTCAAAACCTTCACGTTCATAAATTTCACCTTCAATCACCACCACTTTTTCATTTTGAATAATGTCTTTAAAGCGTTGGAAGCGTTCATGATTCGCAGAGACTTCGATACGTGCTGTGCCGTCATCAAGGGTAATCATCATTCGATTTGGGAAATTGGCAATATCGACCACTAAACCAGCGAAAACGGTGGTTACACCACGGCGAGTAGGGGTTAATTCATTAATTTTATTTGGAATAAAGGATTTTAATTCTGCACGATAGACATCAATTGGATGACCTGTCAGATATAAACCCAATGTATCTTTTTCGCCTTTTAGACGCACTTCATCAGACCACGGTTTTACAGGTTTAGCTGGCTTACGTTGAACCTCTTCAACTTCACCAAATAAGTCCATAATGCCCGTTTCACGATTTGAACGTGCTTGTTCAGCGGCTTGGACGGCTTCTGGAAGTTGAGCCATTAAACTTGAGCGTTCAATTCCCAAACAGTCCAGTGCACCAGCGCGAATCAATGCTTCCAATGTTCTTTTGTTGATTTTCTTCAAATCTACACGGTGGCAGAAATCGAATAAATCTTTAAAAGGACCATCTTGCTCACGTGAATCAATCACGGATTGCATGGCTTGTTCGCCGACACCTTTAATTGCACCTAAGCCATAAATAATGGTGTTTACATCACTGGCATAGAATTGGTAGAACGACATATTGACCGATGGCGGCAATACCACTAAGTTGTTGATTCGGCAGTCATCAATTAAAAATACAATGTTATCTGTATTTTGCATTTCCGAAGACATCACCGCAGCCATAAATTCAGAAGGGTAATGTGCTTTTAACCAAGCCGTCTGATAGGCAACTAAAGCATACGCAGCGGCATGTGATTTGTTAAAACCATAGCCTGCGAATTTTTCCATATAGTCAAAGATATGGTTGGCTGTACCTTCATCAATATCTTTTTTCGCAGCACCTTCAATAAAGGTGGCACGTTGCTTGACCATTTCCTCGACTTTCTTTTTACCCATCGCACGACGAAGTAAATCTGCACCACCCAGTGTATAGCCAGCACAGAACTGTGCGGCTTGCATCACCTGTTCCTGATATACCATGATCCCATAAGTGGGTTCGAGTACACTTTCTAACAGCGGATGTAAGTATTCAAATTCACCACCATGCATACGATGGATAAAGTCAGGAATAAGGTCCATTGGACCCGGTCGATATAAAGATACGAAGGCAATAATTTCTTCAAATTTACTTGGGCGTGCTTCTTTAAGCATTTTTTTCATGCCCACGGATTCAAACTGGAATACCGCGGTGGTATTTGCGTCAGCAAATACTGCATAGGATTTAGGATCGTCCAAAGGAATGTTTGAAATATTTAACGGCTTATCAGATTGAATACGCTTATTAATATTTTGAATCGCATCTTCAATTACAGTAAGGTTACGTAAGCCCAAGAAGTCGAATTTTACTAAGCCCGCAGCTTCTACATCATCTTTATCGAATTGGGCAACCCGTCCTGTACCATCAGCTTCACACAAAATTGCCGAATAATCGGTGATTTTGGTTGGTGCGATGACTACACCACCTGCGTGTTTACCTGTATTACGGGTAATGCCTTCAAGCTTGAGTGCCATTTCCCAGATTTCAGCAGCATCGTCATAATCTGGGTTGGATGGATTGGTCACAATATCTTTAAGTTGTGGTTCAGCCTCAATAGATTCTTCTAAGGTGAGTCCTAAAGGTTTAGTCGGAATCATTTTAGAAATACGATCTGCCAAACCATAAGATTTACCTAAAACCCGTGCTACATCTCGAATCGCACCTTTAGCAGCCATGGTACCGAAGGTTGCAATCTGAGAAACCGCATCACGACCATAATGGCGTGCTACATAGTCAATGACCTTATCACGCCCAGCGATACAGAAATCGATATCAAAGTCGGGCATGGATACACGTTCTGGGTTTAAGAAACGTTCAAAGAGTAGGTCATAACGCAGCGGGTCTAAGTCAGTAATTTTTAAACTATAAGCGACGAGTGAGCCTGCACCTGAACCACGACCGGGACCTACAGGAACCCCATTGTTTTTAGACCATTGAATAAAGTCCATGACGATGAGGAAGTAACCAGGGAAATCCATTTTATTGATAATGCCAAGCTCATAGGCCAGACGTTCATCATAAGGCTTACGGATTTCAGCCCAATCTTCATCACGTGTTTCAACAGGGTAAAGGAAGTCTAAACGTTCTTCTAAACCAATTTCAGAAAGATGCTCAAAGTAAGAATGGATAGTATGACCTTCCGGAATTGGATAGTCTGGTAGATCATGGAATCCTAAACGGAGTGAAACGGTACAACGCTTTGCAATTTGTAAGGTGTTTTCTATGGCACTTGGAATATCTGCAAATAGCTTAATCATTTCAGCAGAGGTTTTAAAATATTGCTCAGGGCTGTAATGCTTAGGACGTTTACTATCGCCTAGAACATAACCATCTGCGATACAAACGCGTGCTTCATGTGCTTCATAATCTTCTGGTCTAACAAAATGCACATCATTATGCGCCACAACACCAATATTATATTTTGCAGCGAGTTTAACCGCTTCTTCGTTGAAGCTTTCTTCTAATGGGCGACCTGTACGTGTCAGTGCTAAATAAACACGATTGCCAAATTTTTCGATCCATTGTTCTAACAGCGGTTCGGCTTTTTCAGGATAAGCTGCACAGAGCATTTCTCCGACATCACTATGTAGGCCCAAAAGTACAATGATGTCTTGAGACTGTTCAAGTACCCAATCTTTTTGTACACATGGAATCGACAGCTGTTGTCCTTCAATAAAGCCGCGAGAGACTATTTCAGTCAGACCACGCCAGCCTTTATTGGTCATTGCCAGTAAGGTTGCTTTATGGTTTGCATCATTTAATCGAATTACACTGCCGAAAATAGGTTTAATCCCTTTCCCCAGCGATTTGTTGTAAAACTTAACTGCTGCATGCAGGTTGGATAGGTCTGTAATGGCTAAAGCGGGCATTTCATCAGATGCGGCAGCTTTAATCAGATCAGGTATACGTACGATCGATTCTGTAATCGAGAATTCGGTATGAATACCAAGATGAACAAACTGCATAGACCTATCCTATATGAAACTGTCGGCTATTTTATCACGCTTAAACTGTGATGTGCTGAAATAAAATGTTCTGGATGAATTATTGCTTTGTATTTAAGTATTTGAAATATATTTAAATATACTGAATTTTTTAATTTTGGCTTTTAGTTGCATGATTAACCAGCAGTCAGCTTGAGTTGTGTGTTGATGGTCTTTTTTACATAGAAACGAATAATTGAAGCTTTATTTGAATGATATGGATTGAATGAAACAGGGTAATCCATTCAAGCTATTGTTATCGAATTGGACAAAGAAGCAGTGAAATTTTATCGGGTGATAAATGGGTTTAGGATGACTAAGGTGATAATAATAAAAGCCCTGACTATTATTCAGTTAGGGCTGTATATATCTAAAAAGTCGGGCTTATAATGCCTTTAAACGTTCTGAACCAATCCAATGTTTAGAGAATTGATATGCTGCACGCCCTGAGCGTTGACCACGAGCTTGACACCATCTTAATGCTTCAGCACGAACATCATCAGCAAAGGGCATGTCTGCTTTTGCTAAATAATGCTCCACAATTTCTAAATAAAGATTTTGATCCATTGGATAAAACGACAACCACAAACCGAAACGATCTGATAATGAAATCTTTTCTTCGATGGCTTCTTGTGGATGCAACTCTTTATATTGCGGCACATCGACTTTAGTTACAGGCGTGTTTTCATGCATAAATTCAGGCAATAAATGACGACGGTTACTGGTTGCGTAAATCACAAAATTACTTGAGCCAGATTGTAGCGAGCCATCTAACACGCTTTTTAAACTACGGTAATTTTCATCTTCAGCATTAAATGCCAAGTCATCACAATAAACAATGAACTTTTCTGGACGATCTTTAATAATTTTTTGAATTTCTGGCAAGTCAGATAAATCATCTCGTTCAATTTCAATTAAACGTAAGCCTTGTTCTGCATACTGGGTAAGTAAAGAACGGACAATGGATGATTTTCCTGTGCCACGTGAGCCAGTCAGTAAAATGTCGTTGGCAGGTAAACCGTGTAGAAATTGTTCAGTATTTTGTAAAATTTTAGCTTTCTGACGTTCAATCCCTTTAAGATCATCCAAATGCATTGCTTTCGGGTTATAAATCGCTTTGAGTTGTTTATCGTGCCACCTAAAAGCCACTGCTGCAAAGTCAGTATCTTGTTTCTTTTCAGGAAGGACTTGATGTAACTGATCAAGAACAGTGGATAATTTTTGGATGATATTGTCAGGTAAGTCGAAAGTTGCCATATCCGTTCGCTATTTTCAGAAATTACAATGTGTGGTTGATATTAGCACAGTAATTTTATTGAGCTAATCTCAATAGGCGATAATTGGAATCTAAAGCAAGAATTAAATGACTTATGGTAATTGATTATCTGGTTATTTTTCAGCATAGTTTATCGACAGGTATTTAAAAGTGTCGGATTAAAAATCAAAGGAATATTAGAAATGTTATTAGAACTCACTCAAGATTTAAATCCGCATCAGGCTTATCGTATTAAAAAACTAAAAAGAAAACTGAAACATGCGGAAAACTATGAAGAGTGGAAATCTATAGCGTTAAAACTGGATGAAGAAACGGGGGCACATGAGTGGAAGCTGGATAATACCTCTCCATATTTTGATGCTGAAATTATTTCCCATCGGTTAAATTTATTGCGCCGTTACCGTCTGCAAAATCGCACCCAAGATTTGATGTATATCCTAAGAGAAGGATTTAGTCACGATGTTGCCAACATCGGGCATCCGATGCTATTTGCACATACCTATGTTGGAACTAAAAAAATAATCGAAGATTATATTGATGAAGTTAGCAATAGTTTGGCATTCATCGCTTCAGAAAGTTGCCAAGCTTTGTGTCATGAAAGCAAAAGGAAGTTTTTTGAAAACTGTGAAAAGGCCTATGGTCAGCCCGCACTGATGTTTTCAGGTGGTGCAACATTAGGTTTATTCCATAGCGGTGTCTGTAAAGCATTAATGGAACAAGACTTAATGCCAAAAGTACTTTCTGGTTCAAGTGCTGGGGCAATCATGACGGCGATGCTGGGGGTAAATGAACCGGGTGAGATTCCAAATTTGCTCAGTGGTGACCAGTTTTATAGTGAAGCTTTTCACTTCCGAAGCTTAAAAGAATTAATCAAAGGCAATGGTGGTTTTGCTGATGTCCGATATCTTAAAAAGTTCTTGGTCGAAAATTTAGGTGATGTAACCTTTCAGGAGGCGTTTGAAAAATCAGGCTTAGATATCAATGTCACTGTAGCGCCTTATGATGTCTCCCAAGAAGATGTACGAATCATGAATAAATATACCTCACCAGATTTATTGGTCTGGAGTGCAGTATTGGCATCATGTGCTGTACCTGTTTTATTTCCACCTGTGCGTTTGATCAGTAAACGTTACGATGGTGTACATACTCCTTATTTGGCAAATACACGTTGGGTAGACGGCAGTGTCCGCAATGATTTTCCCCAAGAGCGCATGTCACGTCTTTATAATTTGAATTACACCATTGCCAGTCAGGTGAATCCACATATTGTACCGTTTATGCAGAATGATGAAGAACGTTACCGTAGAGATTTACTGAGTTGGCCTGAACGTATTGTGCGTAGTCAAGGACGCATGGCTGCAATGGGGATCATGGACTTTGCCAGAGGTCGTATGGGACGAATTCCTTCTATGCGTCGTTTACTCGATCATGGTTACGGTATTATTGACCAGCGCTATTATGGTGATGTCAATATTATTGGGGAATATAGCTTGCGCCATTATAGCTATATGTTACAGAACCCACGTCCATATCTATTTAAGCTGTTGCAACGAGAAGGTGAGCGTGCAACTTGGCCAAAAATTTCAAGCATAGAAACACATGCGCGTATTGGTAAAACAATCCAACATTGTCTAGAAGTTTTGAATCATCCAATGACGAAAGATATACCTGCAGAACAATTGACCGAAGTATGAGCCAAAGTAGAATTCTTCCGGTTGCATATAATTCAATCCAAAGTCAAAAATTTGGTCGCCGTGTTTATCAAATTCAACAGGGACAGCAATGGTTTTGGTTGAAATTACAGCTCAAAAATTCAAATCGCTGTTATCAACAGCACTTTTTCAATGAGCTGAACTGTTATAGCGAGTTGAATGCATTAGAAACTGAAACTCAACCTGTATTGTTAAACTTTTCAATATTTGATCCATTTCAGCAATTTAAAATTGATGAAGAGGTCATTGATCAAGCTTTATGGGTGGAAGATGCCCCAAAACTTTTTCAGGATCTACCTGATCAACTTAGCTTGGCTGAAATTGGTAAGCGATTAGTACTCAGCTTAGATGTGCTTGAACATTTGCATGACTATGGTTATCTGCATGGTGATATCAAAGTTGAGCACTTTCGTGTTAAGGATGAGAAAATTTATTTGATTGACTTTGAACAGGCTGTAAACACCGCTCACGACGCAAATTTAACAAATATCGCAACACATACAGCAACACCACGGTATATGGCACCAGAATTGTTTCATGCGCAACCAAAATCATTTCAATCCGATATTTATGCGTTGGGAATCGTTTGGTTGGAGTGGTTGACACAACAGCGCTTATCGGCGAAAAGCTATCAAGATTGGGCATTTTTGCATTGTCAGCAGCTAAATGTGGTGTTACCACAGCAATTTAAAATTTTTGAAATGGTTTTAACAGAGATGTTAATGAAAAAAATAGGGAAACGTTGCTCAAATATTTATCAAATAAAACAAGTATTAAGCCAAATTGTTTAAACAAAAAGCAGTATTTGCAACATTTGTTTTTTATTTAAACAAACGAGTGTCTTTTTCGAAAAAAGGGCTTGTCATAATAAAACGATCTCTATAATATACACAGCCATTGGGGACGTGGCGAAATTGGTAGACGCACTGGATTTAGGTTCCAGCGCCGCAAGGTGTGAGAGTTCGAGTCTCTCCGTCCCCACCAAGCAATTCATTTTGTGGTACTAAAACAAAATGAAGGGTTATAGAGGATTGGTGTAATGGTAGCATGACGGTCTCCAAAACCGTTCGTCAAGGTTCGAATCCTTGATCCTCTGCCAAGTTATTTAAAAAGACTACAGCGTTAGTTTTTATTCGGGGACGTGGCGAAATTGGTAGACGCACTGGATTTAGGTTCCAGCGCCGCAAGGTGTGAGAGTTCGAGTCTCTCCGTCCCCACCAAATTTAAAAAAGCATGATGAAAATCATGCTTTTTTTTATGTCTAAATTTTTATTCTAACTATGCTGTATCTTGATTAAAGGTTTTTAGAATTAGAATTTTAGCCAAATCAATAAAAAGACCTAAACGAAATCGTTTAGGTCTTTTCAAAGAGAAACTTCATTTAGACACTTACTAAGCCTTTAAGTGATCTTCAAATTCTTCACCGAGCTGCATTGCTAAGTTATTACCAGATAAATCACAAGTGACTAAACCATATTCTTTTTTAAAGCTGAAAGTAAATCCTTTTCCATCAGCTAAATTTTTTACTGAATAGCCTAATTTTTCTAACCAAATACGAAAAGCGATTAAATTCTTTGCCTTTACAACCTTTTTCACAGAAGATCTCCTTAATTCCTGCCTATAAATTTAATAGGGGTGATCATTAAATTTTTAAAGGGGAAATTTGATGAAACTTATTTTTTATATCAATATTTGAGCAATTTGAGAAATAAGGCTTTTGTATCAATGCGTATTTTTTTGCTGCTAATATGGATGAAATGTGAATTTAATAAAAAATATTAAAATAAAACAATGGATTAATTAATTCTAAAAACTGTGTTTGTAATATTTTGATGCAAAGATATCAGTTTAAAAAAGCAGAATTTTTCTCATTTTCACTGTGGTTAAATGTAAGTAAATTTAACAGAAGCATGGGGATTACAGCTGTACAGGATGATGTTGATCTAAGAAATCTAAAATATCGCCAAACAGTTGTGTCTGATCTTTACCTAACGTCATGAGATGCCCAGTATTGGGATAACTTTAATTTGTTTTTTTGTAGAATTCACATGATTATAAATGGTTTGTGCACTGGGATAATGTGCATCATCTAACTCACCATACAATAAAAAGATAGGTGCGCGAATTAAAGAAATATCACTTATGGTTACGGCAACAAATTGATGAAATGGCTGTAGTTGTATTGCTGCTTTATTTTCTAAGCTTTTTAAGCCTAAACCTGTATGAGTGTTTTCAAATTGGTGGAGATATTCAGCATAGTGCTTTAGTCGCTTAAAAAGATCATTTACACTTCGATCCTGTGGCGCAGACATGCTAATACATGCATCAATTGGAAAGTGCTCAGTGAGTTTTAACGATAAAATTGCACCTAAAGAAACCCCAATGGCAGCAATATGCTTATAACCCTGATTTTCTAAGAATTGATAAGCATTATATGTATCTTGCCACCAATCCGCTGTCGTGTAATTGAGAAACTCATCAATCGTTAAACCATGCCCAGCGTAGCTAGGCACATAGCAAGTGTAGCCATGTTGATGCAGAAATTTTGCTAAGGCCTTCATATCTTGAACGGTACTGGTATAGGCATGTAATAACAGTACCGCCCGCTGCGAGGCTTTTAAAAACAGAGGCTTAGGCTGGCGCAGTTTAACATTGTAAAAACAATAATCGTGATTGCTTAAAAATGATCTTTCAATGCACGAATACGTGCAAATTCTTCAGCACTTTCAACACGTAAAAAGGGATTGGTTTCAAGTTCAAGTTCAATGGTGCTGGGCAAGGTGATTTTCCCTTGTTCACGAAGCTGTTTGATTTCTTCGGCACGTTGTTGTATCGCTCGGTTCTCTGGCTCGATATGCAAAGCAAATTGTGCATTAGAAAGCGTATATTCATGGGTGCAGTAAACTTTGGTTCTTGGTGGTAAAGCAGCAAGGCGATTGAGAGAGTGATAAAACTGTTCAGCAGTTCCTTCAAACATACGTCCACACCCCATAGCAAAAAGGGTATCACCACAGAAAACGCTGTCTAATGCATCAATAAAGTAAACGACATGTCCTAGGGTGTGACCTGGCACAGCAATAATGTCGATGTTTAATCCATGAAATTCAAATTGATCATCGTGTTGTAGTGGGTAGGTAATAAAAGGAATGTGACTCAGTTCAGCACGTGGCCCATAAACAGGAATATTATGATCTGCAATCAATTCTGGAACACCACCAATATGGTCTTTATGCCAGTGTGTAAGCCAAATTTGTTTTAAATTCAGTTGATGCTCAAGGCAATAATCTTCAACCAGCGATGCTTCTGTGGGGTCAATTGCAACGACATCGTGGCTGTGACTGTCTTCGATCAGCCAAATATAGTTTTGTAATTGATTTTTTACATCTATGACGTGAATTTTAAATTGCATCGTTGAATTCCATGGATATGCTGACACAAATTTAATCGCAAAATCAGGCCATAGACAAGTTGGAAAGCTGATTACGGGCTTATTAATGTGAAAACATATGTAATTCGGTTGTACGGCATTGTATTTGATTGAACAAACAAGTCTTGCGGTAGGTTGTTCTTTTAGAGAATAGCATATAGACCAATACGCTATTCTCACTAAAATTTAACAAGCCATTCCTTGGCTGATTTCTAATTTACTGAGTTTGCCATTTTTAAAACTAAAATCAACATAACTGCGATAGCCTGTTTCAAATTCAGCAGGATTTTTTAAAAATTCTTTGGCTTCCGACGCAGTTAACATTAAAACATGGGTGCCAGTTTTGGCACTGTTTGGAAAGTCTTTTTTAAATTGATTGATGCTATACAGATTGGTGATGGGTTTGTTGTTAATCAAAACGGCGTCTGTCATCTTTTGTGCATTTGTCCAAGAAAGCCAAATTCGCCCTTTGGTCGTACCAAGTTGTTGAAAAGTATTTTTGCTTTTATAAAAAGCGTCAGATTTAATCTGTGGATTTTCTTCACTAAAAATGTCAAATGTTAGATTTTTTCCTGATGCAGTAGAGATTGAGTATTCATAGTTTCCTGTACATTCTGAAAATGTTTTTATAGGTTTTTGAGAGGTTTTTCCAAGCAATTTTTCAATTTGTGTTGCACTTACTGCTTGGTTGAGCTCGACACCATTAACTTTCACTGTGGTGGTGTAATCTTCTGAATGTTGCGCAGCAAAACTGCAAATAGGTAGCATAAGGAGTAGTGAGGCGATGGTTTGGGTAAAATTATTCATTTCAAATATTTCTTAAGTTTTCTATAACTTAATCAGTTCTGAAGGATTGATCAAGAGCAGTTGATCAAATGAGTAGAATTAAAAAGGATCTATAAATTTTATAAGTATTTATATCTGTAGCTAACTCAAGAAATAAAAAATACCCTCAACAAGGAGGGTATTTTTTAGAACGAAGAACAACTGGAAATGGCAAGCAAGGATTATCGAAGTTTAGATAACCAATTTCCAAGACTCTGTACAATTTGTACAAGGATCAACAGGACAATCACAGTGAGATAAACCACACTTTGATCGAAACGTTGATAACCATAAGAAATTGCTAAATCACCAATACCGCCAGCGCCTACAGCACCCGCCATCGCTGTTGCACCAATCAAGCTAATGGTTGCTGTAGTAAGGCTCAGAATGAGTGAGCTACGAGATTCAGGGATAATAAATTTAAAAATAATCTGCCAAGGCGATGCACCCATTGCTTGTGCAGATTCAATAATCCCTTCGTTCACTTCAAGCAATGATGTTTCTACAAGACGACCAATATAAGGACCAACATAAATGGTCAAAGGTACAATCGCTGCCCAAGTACCAATAGTTGTACCCACGATCGCTTTAGTGAGTGGGAAAACCGCAATCAATAGGATAATGAAGGGTAGGGAACGTAGCGCATTGACGATAGGATTTAAAATCTGATAAACAGCGCGATTGGGTAAAATGCCATTAGGGCGAGTGACCAACAAGGTAATTGCTTGAACAAAGCCCCAAATAGTACCAAACAGCATTGCAAAAATGACCATTTGAATGGTTTCTTGCATCGCTGTAACAAATTGGTCAATGCTTAAAGAGCTTTTCCAAAATGGTGCTGTGAGCGTAGTGAGCCATTGTACAATGAGTTCTCTCATAATCTAACTCCTGACTGTTCCACCTTGACCCCATTTTTTTCAAAGAAATCTATGGTTTGGCGAATGCTTTCAGCATCTCCCAAAAGTTGTATAAACATTTGACCGATCACTGAACCATTAATTTCAGTCATATTGGCAAATAAAATATTTAAGCTGACATCAAATTGCTTAATTGCTGCTTGTACCACGGTCTCTTGTGCTGAAGTACCCAAAAATTGCAGACTATAAATACTTTTATGATTTTGATTTTCGAGATTGTTTAAGATATTAACAGGGAGCTGTTGCTGTAAAACGGTTTGAATAAAGTTTTTCGTCGTCGGGTGTTGCGGTTGACTAAAAATTTCTAAGGTGGAACCAGTTTCAATCACTTTGCCTTGTTCCATGACGGCAACAAAATCACAAACAGATTCAATTACATCCATTTCATGCGTAACCATGACAATGGTAATCCCTTGCTCTTGATTAATCTTTTTAAGCAAAGCAAGAACAGATTTCGTGGTTTGTGGATCAAGCGCAGAGGTTGCTTCATCACAAAGTAAAATTTTTGGGTGGTTGGCCAAGGCACGTGCAATACCGACACGTTGCTTTTGTCCTCCCGAGAGTTCATCTGGAAAAGCATCTTTTTTGTGCTTTAGATCAATAAACTCAAGTAACTCATTTAAACGTTTTTCACGTTGGTCTTTACTGACACCCAGCAACTTTAACGGCATTTCAATATTGTCAGCTACAGTTTTGGTTTGTAGCAAATTGAAATGCTGAAAAATCATGCCTATGTTTGCACGTTCTTGACGTAATGCACGTGCATCAAGTGCCGTAAAGTCTTTTTGATTAATGATGACTTGTCCTTGGTTAGGACGCTCAAGCAAGTTAATCAAACGGATTAAGGTACTTTTACCTGCACCACTATAGCCGATAATGCCAAAAATACTGCCCGCTGGAATCTCAAGATTAATCTGATCCAGTGCACGTATGGTTTGACCTTTCAACTCATAGTGTTTTGAAATGTTTTTAAATTCAATCATATCGTCAAAAACTATAGCAAAAAGAAAAAACAGGCAAATTCACTTTGCCTGTTTTATGAGGGTCTACAGACCTTTCATAAAAGAATGGTCAATAGACCTGATCCATTATAAAACTATTTTGATTCTGTAAGATAGCTTACAGGTTTATTCACATCAACTTTAGTTCCACCGAAGTGTTCTTGAACATATTTACCTACAGCAGGAACATGATATAACTCACCCACTTTTTTCAAAAGAGCATCGTCTTTACGTGCATCTGCAACAGCAAGTACGTTGACATTCATTTTGGTTGTTTGGTCAACTGGCTCATAATAAACCGAATCTTTAAGCACGTTTAATCCGCCTTCCATTGCCAAAGTATTACCTAAAACAATTGCATCAACTTCATCTTTAGCACGTACCGCAGTCGCCATTTGAATAGGTTTGATGACAATTTTCTTTGCATTTTCAGTAATATCAGCAGGCGTGCCTTTAACTAAATCAAAGCCATCTTTCAATTTGATGAGACCAGCAGATTGTAAAAGTAACAATGCGCGTGATTCATTTGCGCCATCATTTGGAATAGCAATGGTTGCACCATTGGCAAACTCTTCAACTTTTTTAATTTTACTAGAGTAAATACCCATTGGCTCTAAATATGTTGTAGAGATTGGTGCAATTTTTTCTTTGTTGGATTGATTGAAAGCAACAAGATATGCATAAGATTGGAATGCATTGATATCGACTTCTTTGTTTGCCACAGCAGTATTCATTGCAACATAGTCAGTAAAGTTTTTAACTTCTAGTTTAATTCCAGCTTGTTTTGTTTCTGGTAATGTTGCGATATAGCGCCAAATATCTGCATCAGAACCTGTAGAAGCCATGGTAACGACTTGTTCTTTACCTGCATCTGCTTGGGCAGCATCATTTTTTGGAGCTTCTTGTTTTCCACAAGCAGAAAGAGTGAGCACAGACGCGCTAAGTAAAACGCCAAACAGCTTTTTCATGAATAAATCCTAAGTAGCAAATGCAGTAGAATTTTGTCCTTTGCATTCTCGATCATTTAAATCGAATTTTTAACATTTTGAAAATAAATAATGCGGTGACGTACTTGTCTGATTGCGCTATCTATATTCTTTACATTTGAGGATTAGCAGTCTGTTTTAAAAGAATTTTAATTGTTTAAAACAGACTCTAAAGATTTGTTTATCATATCAATAAATGAAAATTATACATAGTGGCTGCGTGTTGACATTGGGTAGTGATGTCGTTGTTTGAATATCAATGTTTTTATTAATTTAATAAAGAAAACAAATGCTTTTGTTGAATGCTAAACGATAAATGTTTAAATTTTATACTTATTCATAATATATAAATTTTTTAGGATTTATTATCTTTTTTTTGAATAAGTAAAATAAAATTAGATCTGTACCTATAGCAGTACAGTGATAAACATTATTAGGGGGTGCTAGGCGAGATGGGGGGATTTTATTCAAACAGTGATTGACATTGACACCACTGTCATACTTTAGCATGCAGATCTTATCTAACTCAAAGAGATCAATAAATGAAATTAATCATCTTTCTTTTAAACAGTTTTTTATTGCTAAATACTGCATATGCTCAAAATAATGTCTATATCATTCATGGTTATGGTGCAAAGGTAGATGATCATTGGTTTAATTATCTTGAGGAAAATTTACAAGATAAAAATACTAAAGTTGTAAAGATCGCATTGCCGAACTCCAGCAACCCAAAGCTTTTACAGTGGAAGCAAACCTTAAAAAATAATATTGCTCAAATTGATCAGCATACATTTTTTGTTGCGCACAGTTTAGGATGTATTACGCTGCTTGATTTCCTGTCTGAATCTGATTTTCAACAGATAGGTGGTGTTGTCTGTGTATCGGGATTTTCGAATAAATTGGTAGTACTACCTCAACTGGATTCATATATCACTGAAACGAATAAGGATTTTTCTTTTAAAAATAAAATATTAAATCGAAAAATGTTTATATCGAGTAATGATCAATATGTTCCAACTGATTTAAGTATCTCGTTGGCAGAAAAATTAGAGTTTCCTTATGAGATTATTCCCAATGCTGGACATTTTCTAGCGAGTGATGGATATCGGGAATTTCCTCAATTATTAGATTGGCTTCAAATGATCATTGGTGGTGTTGAGGAGGTCGGTGATTCAAATGATTCAGCACAAAATCAATCAAGGTAATTAACTTATATTTATTATTCTGGAAGAACATTACTCACTAAAAATTTACCAAATAAAAAACCCGCCAAGGCGGGTTTTACAACTCAATCAGATTTAAGCATTTTCACGAGCAATTGCACGGTAACCAATATCTTTACGATATTGAACACCATCAAAAGTCACTTTTTGGCAAAGTTCCAAGGCTTTCGCTTGCGCTTCACCAATTGTGTTGCCTAACGCTGTTACGCAAAGTACACGACCGCCAGCAGTCACTACATCGCCATTGGCATTGTTTGCAGTACCAGCATGGAAAATTTTCGCATCTGTCATTTGGGTATCTAAACCCGAAATCACGTCATCTTTGCTCGAAGTTTCAGGATAGCCTTTAGACGCAAGCACAATACCAACAGTTTTACGCTCATCCCACGCAGCTTCAGCGGGTAAGTTACCGGCAATACCGGCTTCTACTAAATCAACCAAAGAAGATTTTAAGCGCATCATGATCGGTTGAGTTTCAGGGTCACCAAAACGGCAGTTAAACTCAATGACACGGGGTTGCCCTTGCTCATCGATCATCAAACCAGCATACAAGAAACCTGTGTAAGTATGACCATCAGCCTTCATACCATCTACAGTTGGACGCATGACTTCTTTCATGACTCTGTCAAAAACATCTGCAGTCACAACTGGTGCAGGGGAATACGCACCCATACCACCCGTATTTGGACCTTGGTCAGCTTCAAAGATACGTTTATGGTCTTGTGACGTTGCCATAGGTAGGATGTTGTCACCATCAATCATACAAATGAACGATGCTTCCTCACCCTCAAGGAATTCTTCAATAACAACACGCGAACCTGCATCACCAAATTTATTGCCTGCAAGCATGTCATCAATTGCATCAAATGCTTCTTGATTGGTCATCGCAACAATGACGCCTTTACCTGCAGCAAGGCCATCTGCCTTAATTACGATTGGTGCACCATTTTTTTCTACAAATGCTTTGGCTGCATCCACTTCTGTGAATACATCATAAAATGCTGTAGGAATGTTATGACGTTTTAAAAAGTGTTTGGCGAAAGCTTTAGAGCCTTCAAGTTGTGCTGCAAATTGGGTTGGTCCCCAAATTTTAAGGCCAGCTGCTCGTCCTGCATCGACCACACCATTTACAAGCGGTGCTTCAGGACCAACAATAATGAGGTCAACGGCATTATTTTTTGCAAAGTCGATAATGGCAGGGTTGTTGAGAATATCTAAAGCAACATTTTCACATTTATGTTCAGTTGCTGTACCCGCGTTTCCTGGTGCAACAAAAACTTTAGTGACTTGATCGTCTTGCGCAATTTTCCATGCCAATGCATGTTCACGACCACCACTACCCAAAACTAATATGTTCATCTTATGTATCCTTTTTTAATCCCTCCCAACCTCCCTTTATACAGGAAGGGGTATCACGAATTTAAAGAGTCCTGTAGTTCGTGACAAGTCCCTCTTATGAAAAGAGGGACTTAGGGGGATTTTTAAATAATGATTTATTGTGAATTAGTGACGGAAATGACGCATACCCGTGAAGACCATTGCAATACCAGCTTCATCTGCTGCTGCAATTGTTTCTTCATCACGCATTGAACCACCCGGTTGGATAATACATTTGATACCAGCTTTTGCAGCGTTATCAATACCATCACGGAATGGGAAGAATGCATCAGATGCCATAACAGCACCTTCAACCACTAAACCTGCATGTTCAGCTTTGATCGCTGCGATACGTGCAGAGTTTACACGGCTCATTTGACCAGCACCGACACCAATGGTTTGACGGCCTTTAGCATAAACGATAGCATTGGATTTAACGTATTTGGCAACTTTCCAAGCAAAGATTAAATCATCGATTTCTGCTTCAGTAGGGGCACGCTTAGTCACTACTTTAAGATCATCTTTAGTGATCATGCCAAGGTCTTGGTCTTGAACCAATAAACCGCCATTGACACGTTTATAATCGTATTGTGAAGCACGTTCATCAATTTTAGGAAGTTCGCCACATACCAGAACACGGACGTTTTTCTTTGCGCCAGTCACTTCAAGTACACCATCGGCAATACTTGGTGCAATAATCACTTCAACAAATTGACGGTCAACAATTGCTTGAGCTGTAACAACATCTAACTCTCGGTTAAATGCAATGATGCCACCAAATGCTGATTCTGGGTCAGTTGCATAAGCAAGATCGTATGCAGCTTTAAGACCGTCTAACGATACTGCAACACCACATGGATTTGCATGTTTAACAATGACACACGCTGGTTTTGCAAATGATTTGACACATTCAAGTGCTGCATCTGTATCCGCGATATTGTTATAAGAAAGTTCTTTACCTTGTAACTGCTTAGCAGTTGAAACTGATGCTTCAGTTGCAGTCGATTCTACATAGAAAGCAGCGGATTGATGTGGATTTTCACCATAACGAAGATCTTGTACTTTATTTAACTGGGTATTGAAAGTACGAGCAAATTTGTCAGCTTGACCTTCTTCTTTACCAACACGTGCACCGAGGTAACAAGCAATCATGCCGTCATACTGGGCAGTATGTTCAAATGCTTTAACCGCTAAATCGAAACGAGTCGCATAAGATAAAGCACCATCCGCTTTAAGTTCTGCAATTACAGTTTCATAATCAGTTGCATTTACGATGATCCCCACAGAAGCATGGTTTTTCGCAGCTGCACGAACCATTGTTGGGCCACCAATGTCAATATTTTCAATTGCATCTGCAAGCGAGCAGTCTGGTTTAGCAACAGTAGCAGCAAAAGGATAAAGGTTTACGACAACAAGATCGATTGCATCGATGTTGTGTTCAGCCATGACAGCTTCGTCTAGACCACGACGAGCCAAAATGCCTCCATGAATTTTAGGATGCAGTGTTTTTACACGACCATCCATCATTTCTGGGAAGCCTGTGTGCTCTGAAACTTCAACTACAGTCACATTGTTGTCTTTAAGCAACTTATATGTACCGCCAGTAGATAAAATTTCCACCCCAAGAGCAACAAGGTTCTGGGCAAATTCAACGATCCCGGTTTTATCAGAAACAGAGATTAAAGCGCGTTTAATAGTCATGATCTTCGTCAACAGTTTTTAAGTCTAGAGATTGAACAGGTAGGCAAAATATAGTTAAAAAAAATGCCCACGCAAGCCGTGAGCATTTTATCATTTATTCACTCATTAAACCGTGAGCTTTTAACTTTTTGCGTAAAGTGCCACGGTTCAGTCCGAGAATCTCAGCAGCGCGAGTCTGATTCCCGCGTGTGTATTCTAAGACAACAGATAAAAGAGGTTTCTCCATTTCTGCTAGCACCATGTCGTACACTTGTGATGGTTGCTCACCTTGCAATTGTGCAAAATAGTGACGAACTGCGCGATCTACGTGAATACGAAGAGCGACGTCAGATTGTGCAGTAAAAATAGGAGATTTGCTATTCATGCGAGTTAATCCGAAAATCAAAATATTACTTGGGTAAAGTAATATATAAATGTGGTCTAAAAAAATCTGAGCTCCGTTTTAGATCCTAAAACGGTTGGCTCTAAAACAAGAACAATTAGCTTGCCACAAATCGTCGAGTTGAGTGAAAAATAAGCGTAACAATAGATTAATATTTGTTACAACACTCTTTTAAACAAAAAAATGTTCTACATGCGCGATATTGGATATAAAGCACATAACAAAACAGTATTTTTTTTGAAAAAATGCGAGGAGTTTGCAGGACAAAGCTTTCGTGGCGCGTATGATACCATTGTCTAAGAAAAAATGAGCAAGAAAACTACATTTTTTTTCATTTTTTTATAATTTTTTTTAATTTTAAGGGTGAATAATGTCTAATTGGTACTGATCAAAACTTTTTCTTGGCTCTGTAACAACAAATTTAAAAGGATATGGGCTATTTTTAGGAATACGCTTAATTCCAACTAAACTTTCAATCAGATATTGCTCAGGTGTAATCACATGTGTAGCAATGACTTTATTTTGAGCTTTTAAAGTGACTCTTATGAGGGGTAATTCTAAGCTTTTAGAATATTGGTTATTGAGTTGACCCGAAAATTGAGTCTCCTGTCTATCAAGTGCTTTAACTTTAAGATGACTAATCACAATTTGTTTATAGCGTTGATCAACAGTATCACACTGTAAGACGGCACAGGTTTGGGTAAAGACAGTATTCAAAAACGGATAACGATCAGTTAAGTTTGGATTAAACCAAAGGATTTGAAATAATAAAATGCTGAGCAGAGCAAGATTGATCAAGCTCCACGCCAGATAATAAAACGTACTTTTGGGTTTTACTAAATGTTGCCCGTGGTTATTTAAACCTTGTGATAGGTTTAAGCTTGGAATGTTATTGACCGGTTCATTGTTGAAATAATTCAAATTGTTTAAGTATGTTCTTAAATCAATATTGGAGTTTTCAATTTTACGATTAAAAATATCTAAAACATTGGTTTCGATTTGTCGTTTCGTCGTAATGAGGTTTTGTGCCTGACTTTGCACGACAGTCTCAGGATCGATCTTGTGTTGAGCAGGTTGACTGTTTTGTAAATGAATTAATGCATTAAAATTATGTGAACATTTCGGACAACAAACCATACCCTGCGCAACAGTGAGTTGCGTAACTGATACTTTATAAACTGAAGCACAATTTGGGCATCGGGTTTGTTTTTCGGTCATAAATATTTATATTTTCATAGATTAAACAGCCTTACGCGACCCAGAAATTCTGCACCAGGTTTCTTCACGTTTCTCGACTTCTACTATATCAAAAAATTCAGAATAAATACTAGAAACATCAGTAACTTGCTCTTCAATTACGCCAGCAAGTGCGAACTCTCCCTCAGATTTAATCAAAGTTGAGAATTCTTTAGCAAGAGACATAAGTGGGCCTGCCAGAATATTTGCAACTAAAATATCAGCCTGTTGGTTTTTAAATTCTGCATTGAACTCTTCAGGTAATCCAACATAAAGATTTTCAAGAACACCATTCAGCTCAGCATTTTGTTTGGTTGCTAAGACGGCTTGTGGATCGATATCTGTTGCATAGACTTTCTTTGCACCTAAAAGCAGTGCTGCAACACCGAGGATGCCTGAACCACAACCATAATCAATCACCACTTTATCTTTAACATCGGTTTTGCCTAACCATTGTAGACAAAGGAAAGTAGATGCATGGTTACCCGTACCAAATGCTAAGCCTGGATCAAGTTTGATATTGACTGCATCCGCTTCTGGTGGTTCTAACCATTCAGGTACGATCCAATACTTTTCACCAATTTGAATTGGTTCATAGTAATCCATCCAAGAACGTTCCCATACTTGGTCTTCAAGAAATTCACTACGCATCGGTTCAGTTGGGAGTTGGGTGCGAATGAATGTTTCTAGTGCTGTTACATCAATGTCTTCGCCTTCTTCTTGCGCGTAGATTCCTGTAACAATCACTTTATTCCATAGCGGAGTTTCGCCAGGGAGTGGTTCAAGCAAGTCTTGGTTTTCAGCATCATCTAATGTCACGCTGACTGCGCCTAAAGAACTTAACAAGGTTTCAGTAAAATCAACTTGAGCTTGTTCTACAGTAATATGAATTTGTAACCACTTCACGGCAAAGACCTAAATCGTTTTCTTAAAGGCAGTATTGTAGCCGAAACTGGGAAGTTACGCTTATATTCAGTAGCAAAATAAAAAATGGATGCTTAAGCATCCATTTTAGTTGAGGCACATGATGGCTTTATATCGCAGGTTCAGTTTCAGTTGCTGCATGTCTTGAAATTAAGGCACCAAAAATAGCAGCGAAAATATACATAAAGATTGAGTAAACCGCGGCAGGCATTGCGACAGTAGAATTTGCGATGACAGTTAAAGCAATTGTCATGGCTAAGGTACTATTATGAATGCCGATCTCGAATGCACATGCGCGTGCTTGAGCACTATTAATACCGAGTAATCTTGGAACAAAGTAGCCAATAACCAAACTGCAAATACAGAAAATCACCGTGGCTAGGCCGACTTGAGTCAGGTATTCCATGATATGTGCACGTTCTTTGGTGATTGCCCCAATAATAATGAGAATCAAAAACACCACTGAGAAAATTCTTAAAGGTTTACTTAATTTTTCAGTAAAGTGTGGCGCATAATGTCGAATGAGCATGCCGATACATACAGGAATTAAAATAATTGCAAAGACTTGCAGTATTTTACTGAACTGCATGGTGATTTGTTGCCCATCATTCATAAAATATTGAATCGAAAAGTTTACGATCAAAGGCAAGGTAAAGGCAGCAATGACTGAGTTAATTGCAGTTAAGGTAATATTAAGTGCAATATCACCTTTAAATAAATAACTAAATAGATTGGCGGTACTTCCTCCAGGTGAGGCTGCAAGCAACATTAAACCAACGGCAAGCAAAGGCGGGAGTGCAAGCACTTTACAAATGATAAAAGCAATACCGACCAACAGTACCAATTGACAGAATAACGCAATCAATACAGCTTTAGGGTGTTTAGAAACTCGCGCAAAATCTTTTGGAGTAAGTTCTAAACCGAGTCCAATCATAATAATGGCGAGGGCGAGGGGAAGCATTATGGTAATTATCCCTGAATCCATAGTTTCATCCTTTTTGTTGTTTTTACATCAATTCAATATGTGAATATTCCATACTCGATTTGAGTGTAATCGAAAGGTATCAAATTGAAAAATGAAATCTATGACTCAGAAATCTTCTTGAAAATATGTGTTTTAAATATATAGCATTAGGCCGAATAACAATTGATTCATCGTAGACGTAAAACTATATGGATACTGATATTAATCAAGTCTACGCGCAGACTTGAAATAAAAAAGGTGCTCCATTTTTTAATGGAACACCTTTTTTGCTCATCCATGCTATTTATAAAAGCAAGTATTTATAAAAGCATATGTCTAAGCTTAAGCAGATTATTGTGCTTGGATCGGATCTTCGCTTGGAGCGGCTTGACTCGGTTGCTCCATTGCAGGTTGTTCTGCTTGTGATGCATCATTTGTTGCTGGTGCATCGGCACTCGCTGGAGCAGATTGTTCTACAGCTGGGCGGTTTTCAATCGCTGGTTCAGGTGCTGCAGCAGCGGCAGTTGGGTTGCCACCTGCAGGTGCTGGGAAGCTAAATTGTAATTTACCATTTTCATTTGGTTCACATGTACCGTTAAAAGTTACACCTTTGTTGGCGTAGGTGACCCAGTCACCTTGTTTTTTCTTGGCACATACCTGAATTTGCTTTTTCACTTCGGCTTTGCTGGTGTTTTCATCAGCAGCATGGGCAAAACTAAATGCAACACAACTGAGTAAAGATGCTGTAATTACTTTAGACATGGTATTTTTCATCATGATATTCCTTATATATAAAGTCTCGAAAAAAATAATTTGTCCGTGTATTGTCTATCGTATCGTGAGTTTTTGATAAGTTAAATTCTATTTGTAGGGCAGTCATGAAACGAAGTGTCAATTTATGTTGCCTATGTATAAGAGATGTTTAATCGTTCATACGCATGATTGAAGGAAATAATATTTGTAAAACTGCCTAAAACTAGAAGTAAAATTTTGCTATAATTTCCTGTCATTCTTTTATCTCTCATTTATCACTATGCATTATCCTAAAGTTTACGATGTCATTGTTATCGGTGGCGGTCACGCAGGTACGGAAGCGGCACTGGCTGCGGCGCGTATGGGTCGACAGACTCTGCTTTTGACTCATAACATTGAGACTTTAGGGCAGATGAGCTGTAACCCAGCCATTGGTGGTATTGGTAAATCTCACCTTGTTCGCGAAATTGACGCCTTAGGTGGTGCAATGGCATTGGCTGCAGACAAGGGCGGTATTCAATTTCGTATTTTGAACTCGCGTAAAGGCGCAGCTGTACGTGCAACTCGTGCACAAGCTGACCGTATCCGTTATAAAGCCGCGATTCGTCATACACTTGAAAATCAAGCCAATTTAGATATTTTTCAACAATCTGCAGATGACTTAATTGTTGAAGGCGATACGGTTAAAGGTGTAGTGACCCAAATGGGTATTCGCTTTGATGCGAAAACTGTGGTGTTAACCACAGGTACATTCTTAGGTGGCGTGATTCACGTTGGGCTAAATAATTCGTCAGGTGGACGAGCAGGCGATCCACCATCAATTTCGTTAGCAGCTCGTTTACGTGAATTAAACTTGCCAGTAGGTCGTCTAAAAACTGGTACACCACCACGTATTGATGCACGTTCTGTCGATTTTTCTGTGATGATTCCACAACCGGGTGATTTCCCATCACCAACCATGTCATTTATGGGGGATGCTTCGATGCATCCTGAGCAAGTTAATTGCTATATCACGCATACCAATGCGCGTACTCATGAGATTATTCGTGGTGGTTTAGACCGTTCGCCGATGTATACCGGGGTGATTGAAGGTGTAGGTCCACGTTATTGCCCATCGATTGAGGATAAAATTCATAAATTTGCAGATAAAGATTCGCATCAGGTATTCCTTGAGCCAGAAGGCTTGGATACACACGAGCTTTATCCAAATGGTATTTCAACATCTTTACCATTTGATGTGCAGTTTGAGTTGGTACGCTCTATCCGTGGTATGGAGAATGCACACATTCTTCGTCCAGGCTATGCAATTGAATATGATTATTTCAATCCGCAGTCTTTGAAATTCTCACTTGAAACCAAATCGATTAATAACTTGTATTTTGCAGGTCAAATTAACGGTACAACAGGTTATGAAGAAGCTGGTGCACAAGGTTTATTGGCGGGCTTAAATGCTGCACGTCGTGCGTGGGATCAAGAGCAATGGACGCCTAAACGTGATGAAGCGTATATGGGCGTTTTGGTCGACGATTTGATTACCTTAGGTACCAAAGAACCGTACCGTATGTTTACCTCTCGTGCAGAATACCGTTTGATGCTTCGTGAAGATAATGCTGATCAACGTTTAACAGCAATTGGCCGTGAAATGGGCTTGGTTGATGATGAGCGTTGGGCTTCTTATTGTGAAAAAATGGAAGCAGTCGAAAAAGAAACAGGTCGTTTACAACACCTTTGGGCTGCACCGAACAATCCAATGGGTAAAAAATTCGTTGAATTGACAGGTGCTGATCTTTCTAAAGAATGTTCTGCAATCGATTTACTTAAACGCCCAAATATCAACTTTGCACAAATTGCTGAATTAACTGGTTCTGAAGTATCTGCATTTGTTGGTGAGCAGATTGAAATTGCTGTGAAATACGAAGGTTATATCAATCGTCAGCAAGAAGATGTTGCGCAAATGAAGCGTTTGGAAGATACCAAAATTCCAGCTGATTTTGATTATGATATCGTTTCAGGGCTTTCTCGTGAAATCACCATGAAACTGAAAAATGTATTACCTGAAACATTGGCACAAGCCAGCCGTATTCCGGGTGTAACACCTGCTGCCGTTCAATTGGTGATGATTACAATTCGTAAAAATAACCAAGCGAGAAAATCAGCTTAAGATTTTGAATTGTAAGAAACCCGCTATATGCGGGTTTTTTATTGTCTATGACAAAGGGGAATTTTTATTGAAAATATATTGTCATTATGACAATATAAAAAGTAAATAGGTTTTAGAGTAAAACATGACAAAACAAGATCAATTAAAAGGTGCAATCTATGGTTTGTTAGTAGGTGATGCTGTAGGGGTATCATATGAATTTCTCTTAGCTGAGCAGTTACCAGCCTATGACCAAATTGAAATGCTCCCACCGAATAATTTTGCAAAGACCTATCCTCATATTCCAGTAGGGACATGGTCAGATGATGGCGCACAAGCTTTATGCCTTTTGGATTCATTACTTTATAAAAATAAAATGGATACAGAAGATTTTATGAAACGTATATGCAACTGGTATCAATGTGGTTATATGGCTGTGGATTTTCAAGTATTTGATGTTGGAGTACAAACTGCTGAAGCCATAAGAAACTATCTGTCTGGTGTGCCATTATTACAGGTTGCAAATAATGATGTACTTGCAAATGGCAATGGTTCATTGATGCGGGTATTACCTCTAGCAATTTTGCATCAAGGTTCAGATATACAGTTGATTGAAGATGCTTATGCGCAATCACATGTCACACATGCGCATTTACGTTCTAAAGTTTGCTGTGCTTTATATTGTTTATGGGCAAGGTCTATATTAAATGGTTTGGATATTGCAGCTGCTTGGTCTGATGCAGTGACAAAATTACGTGCTTATTTAAAAGATAAGCCAGATGATCTAGAACAACTAGAATATTATATTCGACCTGATGAATTGGAAAAGGGAACAGGCAGTGGTTATGTGGTTGATTGTTTAAAATCGGCTAGATATGCATTAAAACAAACAACATATCAAGATGTCATTAAAACAGCCATTGCATTTGGTCGAGATACAGATACAACGGCTTGTGTCGCAGGAGGAATCGCTGGATTATATTTTGGTTTTGATTCAATTCCAGAATCATGGTTAGCGCAGCTCAGAGCTAAAGATTTAGTTGAACCCTTATTGACCAAACTACTCTCCAATGTGCCAGCTTAAAGGCAAATATTTATGTAAATCAAAGGAAAATCTTAATGATGACCCTTTGATTTTATAAATTCTACAGGCCAACTTGGCCATCTAAGTAATCATCTTTTAATACGCCATCTAGTTTTACTTTACTAAAGTTAAATGTAAACGTTTTTGGATTAAATTGGATGTTTTTTAAAGAGTCTGCTTTTACTTTGGGTGATGGGACAATATTTGAATAAATATTAAAGTGTGATTCAGTAGCCTGATTATCAATGGTTTTTATATATAAGTTATCAAATGGGCTCAAAGAGCTTGACCAAAACTCAATGATATTATGATTTGTAAAAGAGATTTTAAAATGTTTTCCATTAAAGTTGGTTGAGCTGTTATTTAGGGTGTTATATAGCACAATATTATTTTTTATATCAGTTTTTTCAATATTTTGAATTTTTATAGGTGGTTTGGATAAGGTACCTGAAATTTTTCCATTGAGTTTAATTTCTATTTTCTCTGAAGTATCTTCATTATATAACAACGTGTTGTTGAATGTAGCATAACTACTTCCTGAATTTGGATCGATTGACATTGTTATATTCTTACAACCAGTTCTATAAGAATAACAGATATATTCAATAGGATTCGTTATGGAGGTAACATCCATTAATCGAGTAATTTCAGGTTCTTTAGTGAGATCTTGTTTATCAAAAAGTACGCCAACTATATAGCTGTGGTTTTCATTCAATTGATTTTTTGCATTGAATTGAAATTCATAATAATTGTAACTTAGTTCATAAGTGCCTACTTCATTCAGATTTGGAGCTTCAAAGCTTTGCATTACTCTATATAATGGCTTCGTTTGGTCTTGAGTTTCAACATTTGCTTGTAATGAAGTAATTTGATTATCTTTAGTAATGAGTAACTGGCTTTCAACTTTATTTGGCGGGAGTTGCTCAGACGGTGAATTGTTATTATTGGAATCATTTCCACCACCACAACCTGTTAAGTACAAACTTGTTATTGATAATATAAGCATTTTTTTAATCATTGAATATTTCTCATTGGTTACTTTTGATTTTTAATCAAGTGTAGTGTGTTTAACAGATTTAATAAACAGATCCAATCTAACTTTATAAAAATAACTCCTAAACAGAATTGATGAAAAACAAAGCAGTTTTAATTATTTTTCAGTTTGCAAAATCATCGCTATAGTCAATTTACATTCAAACGAGAGGTGAACACCATGACAATGAAATCAATCCGCTACAATAGTGCTGAACTTGCGTGCTGTAACATGTGATGTTTAACATACTCCAATAAATCCCATGTCTTGTGGACATGTAAAAATGTGACATGGGTTTTATATCAGCGCAAAAACAATAAAATTTAAAAACAACAATCAAAACAATAAATCAAAGAGCCGAAAGGCTCTTTTTATTTTGATTGTTTTCGCTTGGATGAAGTCGATAGATTATTCAATTTCATGTACCGCATTAAACACTTCAACAGGCTCAATTCGGACAATCTTTTTACCAAAACTTCTTAACCACCATACCAGTTGTGAGGTAAATGGAACCACAGCACTGACTTGATACAGTTCTTCATTCAGTTGTTCAACTTTTTGCTCTTTACTGAGTTGGCTCTCCGTAAAGTATTGTGCATCATCTTCGTGCATAACTAATTTTAATTCAACATTTTCGGTCGGTCGAGAAAAGTCGACTCTAAAGCCCAGCGCACCAGAATCGATATATTCATCAATATCGAATTTGACTGGGTGTAAAGCACGTAAATCTAAAACAGTTGCAGATTTAAAACGGTGTAATGCAAAGGTTTGAACTTCTGTCTTGTCATGACGCGTACAAATCAAATAGATAATTGCACCTTTTTGAACCAAACCTAAAGGATTTAGAGTATAAGTTTTCTCTTCACCCTGATAACCACGTGCACGATAGACACATTCAATTTGTTTATCTTGTAGTAGTCCTTCATAAATGGCTTGCTGTGCATGTCTTTCCACCAGAGGAGGGATTACTGGTTGGCTTGCAGGCACAATTCGAACACGGTTAATCCATTGTCGAACATTGTTCTGCGTAGAAAGGCTACGCCGTGCCAAATCGAACCAAGGGTTCATTTCATCAATTAAACTCGGTGGAAGCAGGTGTTTTAAATGTTCTTCAACCATCATAAACGTGACTGCTTGCGAGCTGGTCATATGCGGCAGACTTTGAATCGGGGCATCTGAACGCCAACGCCAGCCTTGTGGTACGGTTTTGTTACTCTCGATCGGAAAGCGTTGAGCAATCTGATTTAGATCACGCTGAATCGTACGTAAACTGATTTCGATCCCTTCACGTTCTAAAACTTCTTGTAATTCACGTGTGCCCATCCACTTCCCCGTAGAGAGTCGGGACAGGATTTGCCATTGGCGATAGAGGCTATTGGAAGTTTCTTTTTCTTGTGCAGACATGGTTTGGTATCAATGGAATCGTGAATGTTTAAGGGAAATAAATCAGCTACACAATAGAAAATTAAAACTGATTCTGCAAGTTATATCCTGTGACTAGTCGCTTAGGTGTTGAAAATATTAGCTAAAAAATTTTGAAACAAGTTCGATCAAAACTCACATTGAGTGCAATAGCAAACAATGAATTAATAAAACTGAGCCAGAAAGATTTAATTGTACAGGTGAAGAATACAGGATATGGCGATTTAATAATATTTTGGCATTGATATTGCATTATTAAAGAAGCCATTAGAGAAGATAAAAAGAGGTTTGTATGCTAAAAGAAACCATAGATACAAATTCAAGCAATGAGAATTATGCAGATCGCTTCGCTTTGCCAATTGCTGAGGCAGAAGAAAAAACTGAAACGACGAATCAACAACAGATAGGAAATATTCAACAGACCATCAATCTAAATATCGATGCACAACAAGCCTCACATCATTTACTTAAACAGATGAATTCGGTTTTTTTTAATGAAATGACGGATGATCAGGTTCTTTCGCCCGAAACTGCTGAAAAAATCGAAGATTGGTTATCTCAACACAGCATTTACCAACTTGAAAAACTCAATGAAACAGCCAAAGCGCATTTTTTATATCAAGGAATTACTTTTGCAGTTTATGGTGAAAAATCTGGAATTGATCGCACCATACCATTTGATTTAATCCCACGTGTGATTGCCAAGCAACAGTGGAACAAGGTTGCAGCAGGCTGTACACAACGTATTCAAGCCTTAAACCTATTTTTAGCGGATATCTATAATCAACAAAATATTTTAAAAGAAGGTTTAATCCCAGCAGTACAAGTGCTTTCTCATGAAGCTTATCAACCAGTGATGATGAATCATCGCTTGAATGGAAATATTTACAGTCAAATCAGTGGAATTGATATTGTTCGGGACTGCAAAGGTGAGTTTTTTGTCTTAGAAGATAATCTACGTACGCCTTCAGGTGTGTCCTATATGCTTGAAAGTCGTAAGATGAGTCAAAAACTTATGCCTGAATTATGCAATCAACACGTTGCCAATATTGAGTTGTATCCACAATTGTTGCGGGACGTTTTGGCTGAAAATTCAAAAGTAGATTGCCCAACAATCGTGGTTTTAACACCAGGACGTTATAACAGTGCTTATTATGAACATTCATTTTTAGCAAGGGAAATGGGTGTGCCATTGGTGACATCACGTGATCTTTTTGTTGAAAACGACAAGGTTTATGTGAAAACTATCCGTGGACGTCAACAGGTTGATGTAATTTATAGGCGTTTGGATGATGGTTTTTTAGACCCATTAAGCTTTAGACCTGATAGCACTTTAGGTGTTGCAGGGTTGATGTCTGCTTATTTAAGCGGAAATGTGGTGATTGCCAATGCACCTGGTACAGGCGTTGCAGATGATAAGTCGATTTATCCCTATGTGGATCAAATGATTGCTTATTATTTAAATGAAAAACCAATTTTGTCCAATGTACCGACGTATCAATGCCGTGAAGCTGAAGCTTTGGATTATGTTTTGGCAAATCTGGATCAATTGGTGGTAAAAGAGGCTCAAGGTTCAGGTGGTTACGGGATGCTCATCGGTCCTAAAGCAACTGAACAAGAAATTGACCTATTTAAAATGAAGTTAATGGCTTCACCCTCTGCGTATATCGCTCAACCCACCTTAAATTTATCTGTTGCACCAACACTAACTTCCCAAGGAATTGCTGAACGTCATATTGATTTACGACCATTTATTCTCAGCTCACCAGAACGCATAGAAATTGTTCCAGGTGGCTTGACTCGTGTTGCGATGCAACAAGGTTCACTGGTGGTCAACTCATCACAAGGTGGTGGAATTAAGGATACATGGGTAATTGATGAATATTCAATTTAGCCCCACCTTCAAATAATCCCAGCCAAAGGAGAGCAAACATGATTTTACTCAGTACCAATGCACAGAATATATTTTGGTTAGGGCGCTATTTAACCCGTATTCAATATTTGTGTAGTCAATTTCCATTTAAAACCAATGAATTGGCTTTAGATTATGCACATGCTTTTTGTTTACCCGCATTTGATGCAAGTTCTTTAAATGAATTGATTTTAGACAATGAGCAACCTGCATCATTTCATCAGCATTTTTTATGTGCCAAAAATAATATTCATGATTTACGTGGGGTGATTTCAGCACAGTCCTTTGCCGAATTAAATCAGTTATTACAACAGGCAGAGCAAAATGCTGGTTTTATTTGTGATGTTTGTGAAGAGTGTAATGATGTATTAGAAGCAGAAGATGATGAATTATTGTTTCTATTTTTTAGCTTAGGGCAAAAAATGGAACAATTTGATCGTCAATTACGTCTGAATCAAGATAAATCAGTGACTTTGACACAATTGAATCATTTGATTGATCGTTTAGATCAACATGGTATGTGTAGTTTGCCTGAAGTTTGGGAAGAACTAAAAAACCAACCAGACCGTATGAATTATTATCATTTTAGTGACCATATTGACTCATTATTTGAATTGGATCGCTTATGAAACTGATGATTAATCACCAAACGCATTACCAATATTCTGAATGGGCAAAAAATAGTATTCAGTATATCAAGATGACACCACAGTCTAATTTGCATCAACAGGTGACGGGTTGGCATGTCAGTGTTCCCGGTGAAAAACACATTAAAAAAGATGCTTTTGATAATGTCTGGTTGACCAGTTCGCAAATTGAGCCTTATCAACAAATGTCCATTATGGCGCAGGGGATTGTCGATATTAATGTAGACAATCAATTTGGTATCGAAGATCAGGTATCGCCTGTGGTTTTTTTACAGCCAACCACTGCAACCTTGTGCAATACAGAAATGATTGCTTTTGCTGAACAGTATATAACGCATAAGCGTTGGGCGAATTTCCAAAAATTAGCAGAAGCTTTGTTGCAACATATGCCTTATATCAGCGCAAGTACCACAGTAACGCATACCGCAATGGAGTCTTTTTCAGCACGGCAAGGGGTATGTCAAGATCATAGTCATGTCTTGATTGCGATGGCCAAAGCATTGGGGGTACCAGCTCGCTACGTTTCTGGTTACTTATATGTAAATAATCAATCGCATTTGGCAAGTCATGCTTGGACAGAGGTATTTTTAGACGGTAAATGGCATGTTATTGATGTCAGTAATCAATTATTCCGCCCAGAATCACATGTCTATGTGGCGATTGGACGCGACTATTGGGATGTTGCACCCGTTCGTGGAGTAAGAGAGCAAGGTGGCACTGAAACCATGTACTCTATTGTTCAAGTGCTTGCATGTTAGTGGTGGCAATGGTAAATAGTGTGAATAATTGCAGAATGTGATTAATCTCAAATTTAGTTGTATAGGTAGTTTCATGACGTATTGCTGTGCTTTAAGACTCAAACAAGGTTTAGTATTTATTAGTGATACCCGAACCAATGCTGGAGTCGATCACATTTCTGTATATCGAAAACTTTATACGTTTGGGGTAAAAGGCGAACGCTTTATTTGTATTCAAACTTCTGGCAACCTTGCAACGACACAAGCGGTGATTGGACATTTAGAAAATCATTTGGCACTTAAGCAAGAACCCAATTTGTATAGCGTGAATACGATGTTCGAGGTTGCAGGATTGGTTGGGCAAACCCTACGCAAAGTCATTGCAGATGTCACTGAAGATACTCAAGAGCAAAGTAATTATTATTGTAGTTTGTTGGTTGGTGGTCAGATCAGTGGAGAGGAAATGCAGCTTTATAATATTTATCCGCAAGGTAATTTTATTTCTGCAACCAGTGACACGCCTTATTTCCAAATTGGTGAAAGTAAATATGGTAAACCAATTTTAGATCGTGCCTTAAGTTATGATATGCCTTTAGATGAAGCGTTACGTTGTAGTTTAATTTCATTTGATTCGACTTTACGTTCAAATGTATCTGTTGGTATGCCATTAGATGCGATGATTTATCTTAAAGACAGCCTAGAGGTACCAAAAGGCAAGCGAATTAACGACAGTGATCCTTATTTTCAACACATCAGCAAACAATGGTCTGAAACTTTAAAGAAAGGTTTGCAAGATTTACCTAAACCGACCAATGATTATTTTGAATAATACTCTATGTGCTTTAAAGCGAGTTTAATCTCGCTTTTTTTATATTAAAAATTATAAAGAGGTCGCATAAATTCAATTTTATGTTTCTTTTATTCTAAAATTTATATCGAGACAATTGACTAGGTGGATCATGATTTACTTTGTGTTTTTAATGAATATATATTAAATCACTGTTTTAAATTAAAAAAATTAAAGAGCACGGTTGCTATTTATGTACTGTAAAGCAATCCGAATAAAAAAATGATAAACAATTAAATAATAAAATGTTAAGACTTGTATGATCGCAAATAATTGTTTATAAATAATGAAAGTTAAAAATAGAAGAATTACATGACTTTTCAATTATGCTATGCAAGTAAAACAACTTCACCCCATCATCAAATACTCAATGATTTAAGAGATATTTTAGGTGAAGCGAGAGATTTTAATATACTTCATCAAGTTCAAGGCGTTCTGTATTTTGCAGATGAGCATTTTTTTCAATGCCTAGAAGGTGAGGAAGTGATTATCTTACATGTATTGGAAAAATTGCATAAAGATCCAAGACATCATCAGATCAAGCTGTTTAGAGCAGGCCATGTTGAGCAAGGGCATTTTTCACAGTGGTCTATGAAATACGTGAGACGAAATGGCAAAATTCAACAATACTTCGAGAGTAAGGGCTATAACCATTTTCGCCCATTAAGTTTAGATGAACAGGATATCCCGACATTACTTAAACTACTCTATGAGATTGAACAGCCAGAAGAATTTGTCTGAAATCTGAAAACTCTTAAAAAATCCAAGCGATGGCTTGGATTTTCATCTTGAATCGAGAACGCGTGTTTAAAGTTTTTTACGGATAGGGCGAGCACTCATACGGCAGAGTAACTCATAACCGATCGTACCATTGGCAGCAGCCACATCATCAACCAAACGATCTTTGCCCCACAGTTCAACGACTGTACCTAGCGGTGCATCTAAGCCAGTGACATCAATTGCGATCATATCCATTGCGACACGACCAATGATCGCAGTCATTTGACCATTGATGCTGACATAGTTTTGTTGAGGAAAAGCACGCGGATAACCATCCCCATAACCTATTGAAACAATGGCGATATCCATTTCATTTTTGGAGACAAATGTAGAGCCATAACCTACAGATTCACCTGCTTGAATATGATTGAGTGCAATGATTTCAGCGGTAAAGCTCATGACAGGTTTAATGTCTAACTCAGCAACGCTTCGATCTGCAAAGGGAGACGCGCCGTAAAGCATGATACCTGGACGTACAAAATCAAAATTCAGTTCAGGCCATTTAAAAATAGCAGCAGAATTGCAGCATGAAGCTAAGATCGGTTCACAAGCAGCTTTTACCTGTAAGAATTGATCTTTCTGTTGTTCATTTAACGGGTGATGATCCGCATCCGCATTGGCAAAATGCATGGTCAGCACACAGGTAAAGCCTTCTGCTTTGAGTGATTGAATCACTTCAATAATTTCAGCCACCTTAAAACCCAATCGGTTCATACCGCTATTGAGTTTTACCCAGACTTTTAAACCTTTGTCGATATATTGTTTTTTATGTGCACGTAACCATGCCAATTGTGGCTGATGATGTACAACGATTTCAAGGTTATTTTCAAGAACACTAATCATTTCATCAGCGCTGAAAATACCTTCGATGAGAGTAATCGGTTGTTGATAGCCTAATGCTCGAATCTCTAAGGCTTCAGCAAGGCAGGCGACACCAAAGGCATCAGTCGCATTTAAGGCGGCTAAACAGTCCTTGACGCCATGTCCATATGCATTGGCTTTAACCATACTGACAATTTTAGCGCTTGGTGCAAGTTGTTTGACTCGGTTTAAATTATATTGCAGTGCTGCACTGTCAATATAAACTGTTGCTTGACGCACCCTAGTTACTCCTGAGGAATGGCAAAGATTGAATAATGCTAAATCGCATAAATAGAGATAAAAGCCTAACTTTAAAAAAAGTGCAGCTTTAAAACGCTAAATATTGTAGTCCTATCAGCTTTAAATAAACATAAACATTTGTGTTTTGAATGGTTTATTGATTTTGTATCGATAAAATTTTTGCCAAGTGCTTTGCACATAATTTGTAAAGATATAGCACTTTATTTTTTAAATAAAATCGTACATTTTATATTTAAATTTAAGGATTTATTTCGGAGGGTGTATGGGAACATGGTCACATGAACCATTTGGAAATGATACTGCAAGTGATTGGGCCTATGAGTTTGAAGAGCAAGATGGGCATGTTGTCATTGAACAAGCTTTTGATGAAATGATTGATATGGCAACCGAAGAGTTTATCGATGCCGATATTGGTTGTATTGCGCATGCTGCAGCAGATGTTTTAGCTAAATCATTTGGTGAAGGGATTGAAGAAAATGAATATTATCCTGAACCTGTAGAAAAATGGCTTGAACAGAATAAAAACAATGTTAATTATGCGCTTATTCCCAAAGCCTTGACTGCATTATTATTATTGACCAGTGAAAACTCTGAATTGGATGAGCTTTGGCAAGATTCAGATGATTATGATGAATGGACTAAAAATATTGAAACGTTGAGAGAGACTTTAAGTTCCAAGATTTGAAGATTAAAATCTCACCTCAACAGCAGTGTTAAATGATGCTAAATCTATTGATCAGCATTATTCTTCATCTTGATATTGCGCATAATACTCAGGCGATAGATTACTAAAGCGCGTGTATTGACCTTCAAAGGCTAAACGCACAGTCCCGATCGGGCCATTACGTTGTTTACCAATGATAATTTCAGCTGTGCCTGCTTCTTTTGACTCTTTGTTATAAACCTCATCACGGTAAATAAACATAATTAAATCGGCATCCTGCTCGATTGCACCTGATTCACGTAAGTCGGACATTACCGGACGTTTATTTGGGCGGTTTTCCAGAGAACGGTTAAGCTGTGATAGTGCAATAACAGGGCACATCATTTCCTTGGCAAGGGCTTTTAAGCTTCGTGAAATTTCACCAATCTCACCGACACGGTTATCACCCATGCCTGGCACTTTCATCAATTGTAGATAATCGATCATGATACAACCCAGCTTGCCGCCATGTTGTTTGGCAATACGTCGTGCACGTGCCCGAAGTTCCGTTGGTGGCAGTGCAGATGAATCATCAATATAAAGATGTTTTTCTTGTAGCTGTAAAATGGTTCCTGTGACTTTAGACCATTCATCGCCGTCAAGTTTACCCGAACGTAAATGCCCTTGATGGACTTTACCGTATGCTGAAATGAGACGCATGGCGATAGAGTCTGCTGGCATCTCCATAGAGAAAACCAGTGCTGGAAGATCACAGTTAAATAACACACTTTCTACAAGGTTCATGGCAAAGGTTGTTTTACCCATCGACGGACGTGCAGCAACAATGATCATATCACCAGCTTGCATACCAGAGGTTTTATTGTCTAACTCCATAAAACCTGTGGTTAAACCAGTGATATTGCCTTCCATTTGAGAAAGTTCATTTAACTTATCAAAAACGTCTGCTACAACTGAGGTAATGGCTTTTGGCCCTTGTGCTTTGGCATTATTATTATGTTGTTCTGCAATAGAGAAAATATTGGTTTCAGCAAGATCTAGAATTTCACTGACTTCACGACCTTTGGTGTCATAAGCATTTTGCAGGATTTCATTGCCCACTTTAATCATGCTTCTTAACGTTGAAAATTCTTTGATTTTGCCCGCATAGGTTTCTAGGTTATAGAAACTTGAAGGTGAATCTGACATCAATTGCATTAAATATTCTTCACCACCAATTGCATCAAGCAAGTTTTGCTTAATCAGCCAATCGTTGACTAAAACTGCATCATATGGAGAGTTTTCTTGTGCCAGTTTTTCGATTGCACGGAAGATATATTTGTGACGTGTTGCATAAAAATCAGTTTCATTCAAAGTATCACTGACTTGTTCAAAAGACTCAGCAACCGTCATCAATGCAGCCAGTACAGCTTGTTCAATTGCCAAGTTATGAGGAGGCGTACGAAACTCTTTTAACTGAGCATTGTCTTTGTTTTTTGCATCAGTGCTGAAGGGATTCTGTTGAGCTGTGGCAGTTGCCTGAGACATATAAAACCTTGATTTTTAAATCGTGCAAAAACATTATTTACGTAATGTACGTGTGTACTGAAGTACTCACTTATCTTAATGCAAAATACTAAAAGTATCTAACAGTAATACCGATAAGGTAGGGGAATGAATCAACTAGAAACAATTTCAGCTGATCCGAGGTAAAATTTAAAGATAAAAAAAGAGCATACAAAAGTATGCTCTTTTTTTCTGCAAGAAATTACTCAGATACGATAGTAACGAGAACTTCAGCAGTAACATCATGATGCAATTGGATTGCGATGTTAAATTCGCCAGTGTGACGAAGTGCACCGTTCGGTAAACGAACTTCAGCACGGTCAACAACAAGACCAGCATTTGTTAACGCGTCAGCGATATCACGAGTACCGATTGAACCGAATAATTTACCTTCATCACCAGCTTTCGCAGTGATAACGATGTTTACTTCGTTCAATTGGTCAGCACGTGCTTGAGCAGCAGCTAAAACTTCAGCTTCACCTTTCTCAAGTTCTGCACGACGAGCTTCAAATGCAGCAGTATTCGCTTCAGTCGCTGCAACTGCTTTACCTTGAGGGATAAGGTAGTTACGGCCATAACCAGCTTTAACTGAAACTTTATCGCCTAATTTACCAAGGTTTTTAATGCGTTGTAATAAAATAATATCCACGGCTCAACCTCACTTATGATTGTCAGTGTAAGGAATCAACGCTAAGTAGCGAGCTTGTTTGATAGCAAGCGCTAATTGACGTTGGTAACGAGCTTTAGTACCTGTAATACGGCTAGGAACAATCTTGCCGTTTTCAGTGATGTACTGTTTTAAAGTGTCGATATCTTTGTAGTCGATGTACGTAACGTTCTCAGCTGTAAAGCGGCAGAACTTGCGACGACGGTAAAAACGTGCCATTGATGTTCTCCTTATGCTTCAACAGAATCTTGAGCTTGTTGTGCTTCTTCACGTTGAGCTTTACGCGCACGTTTTTCTTCAGCACTCTTAGCGAGTAAAGATTCTTCAGTGATTGCGTTTTCACGACGGATAATCACGTTACGAAGGATTGCATCGTTATAACGGAACAATTCTTCTAATTCATTAAGCGTAGTTTGGTTACATTCAATGTTCATTAAAATGTAATGCGCTTTATGGATTTTGTTAATTGGGTAAGCCAATTGGCGACGGCCCCAATCTTCAAGACGGTGAATTTGACCTTCAGCATCTTTGATGTGAGAAATGTAGCGTTCTACCATTCCCACAACTTGATCGCTTTGGTCTGGGTGTACCAGAATTACGATTTCGTAGTGACGCATTGTCAGCTCCTTACGGTTTATACAGCCCCAACCTTAAAAAGATTGAAGCAAGGAGTCACAATCAGCATAAACTTTAAACAACAGTTTAAAAGCCAATAGATTGTGCCGCAAAAATTGCGAGCGCTTATTATAGGAAAGTTTGTGCGTAAACACAATTTAATATTCAAATATTTATTGGAATAACCACTAAAATTTTACAGCCCCGAGATTGAATTTCATCTTGTACCTATTTAGATTGAAAATGAATAAAAATATGGATCGCTAAAATGACAAACTACAGCGCTGAAAAACTTGAAAAACTTGAAAAACTTGAAACAATTGAATCTTATATTGAAAACCCTACACAAGACTTCTACTTTGATATTTTTGATGGTCGTTATGACATTGTCATGGTGGTGGATTGGAGAGAAGAGGATGATGCAATTATTGGCTATTGTGAAAATATTTTAGAAACTGGACAATTGTCTGCTGAACTTGAAAATGCTGATAATCAACAAGGTTTTAGCATCACAATTTATTATGGTGAAAAATCATTATTGATTCCTTATCAAGGAGAAGGTGCTGATCGTGATACCACACTACGGGCACTCAATGAAATTTTACAACCTGAGTATGAAATCCGTTTCTGTAAAGCTTCTGATGGTTCCGACACATTAGAATTTATTCCACTTCCGAAAAAATTATGGCATCAACTGGATATGAAATATGCGGGAAAAATGGATGCGTTATTTGCTCGGTTTGAGCATGATTCTGTTTTTTTTGGAAGTTAATTGGGTCACTCAATTAGAAGTTAAATTGAATAAAAACGTGAATTTATTGATTAGATTAATTCATGATTTATTTTGTGGTAATAAAAACACCACAAAACCCTTAAAGTTTGGATCAGTATCAAATTTAAGTTGCTGATCCCATTTACCATGTTGTACCAAACCAATTTTATAAGGCAGTTTCAATGTTGAAGCCTTGGTTAAATAAGTCTGATAATTTGGAATAGTCGTAGTGCCTTGATAGGTTTGAATCACCATTTCATCAATATTTTCTCTAAATAGCCTTAGTGTATCTGGATCACGCAGATTGGCCCAATCCATCAAACTGGTGATGCTGAGTTGATAATGCTGTGGTAACTGCTTTCTAAGCTGTTGTAGAAATAAGCCATATGCTTTTAAATTTTTAGTTGGTGCATCAAAGTCGATTTGAATACCTTGAATGTGATTGCCTGCGCTTTCCCACTGTCGGACGCGTTGTAAAATTTTTTCTATTTCAGCGCCTTGCCAATTTAAATGATGATTTCGAAAAACTAACCATACTTTCTGATGTGGAATTTTAACCACAGAAATGCCCTGTTGGATCAAGATAGATTGGTTGGAATTTTTCTCCAGCCTAACTTCACCTTGTAAAATATAGATTTCCTTAGCTTTACTTAAATAAGGCGCAGACTTGATATTTCCCCAAATCCAAAAGGCATCATAGTCATTTGCATTGACCTGATCTGAGGCTGTCGCGGATTGACTCGGTTGACATGCCATTAATCCTAAACAACAATGGATTGTCAGTAGAACCGAGAAAATCTGTTTAAGCATGAATCAACTACCAATAATATTTTAAAGATTTTGCCCATGTGGTATTTGGATAGTCACGTTTAATTTGTGCGTACCATTGTTTGCGTGTGGATTTTGTGGCCTCTTTTCCACCACAGACATTTATACTACTCGGCGAATAACACATAACAGCGCGATAAAGCGCATAAGCTTGTAATTCACTTTTAGAATTCGATTTAATAATTTCTTTATAGACCTCACCACGACTAAAAGTTTCACCTGTAAAGGCATTTTTCGGTTGGCTAAAACTTGGACCATAGTAATAGTCACCATAAAAACTTTCTAAAGCAGTGCCTTGATTACGCATATATTCGCCTAGGCATAAACGATAAGTTAAATTTTTCGGATTTTTTTCTAAGCCAGCTGTTAAGGTGCTTAATTTAGGGCATTTGAGCGTTGGTGTAATTTCATGACCATTCCAAACAAAAACTTCGAAGTGGGGTTCTGACTTATAAGCTTTAATTTTGCTGTTGTATGCTTTGTATTCTGAGGCATCTTGAGGTAACCATGTGGTATAGGCTTTATTGAATACCGCATAGTTTTGACTCATTAAGCTTTTATCTAATAATGTATATAAAGCCAGATTCTTTTTATCAGCTGAACTGTCTTTGGCAGTAATGATACTTTCTAAAGCTTTGACATCGGCAATTTGAGTAATGAATGCTTTCTGTAAGCTTGCTTGTTTGATTTTTGAATGATTTCCTAAAAAGGCATTTTGGTTATTGGTGTTTTTATAGTGAATCGCTAGGGCGACTTCTGCCAAAGCTTTTTGATAAGGATTAGCAGAAATTGCGAGTAAATGGTCCCAATATTGTTCAACCAGATTTTTATCACTACTTTTTTCAAGAATGACCCCTTTAAGCGTATATTGGCTGAGTTCTAAATAATTTTGAATGGAATTGGGTTTTTGTTTCGGTAAATAATTTAACGCATCTTGCGGTTTTTTCTGAATAAAATATAAATGAACGGCTTGTAAATAACGGAACAACTCAGGTTGCTCCTTAAATACTGGTTTTTGTGCATTTAACTCGGACCAGCTAATTGGCCGGTACTGCGTAGAATCACTCTGACGCATATACATCAGATCATAGATGGCTAAAAAGAAAGGATCGTTGAGTGTTTTTGCGTTGAAGTTTTCTAAACCAAATACCTTGCGATCTATTTCGGCCGGCAAAGTGGACATATCGAGATTGTAATAATCTGATTTGGGGTGATCCATCTGCCAAATCATCTCTTTGACTAGCGCATCTTGTTGATTGGCAATCCAGTAGCCTCGGCGTAAAAAACCTCTGGCACTGGCTACGTATTGACCTTTAGGGTAAAGCTTAAAATAATCAGTAATGCGATTAAAAAAAGTTTTAAGAAGTGCTTGATCAACTTTTTGAGTATCTAAATCACCGTAAGTTCCTAATGACTGGCTATACAGCTCATTTAATGATGTGCGGATGAGCATGTATTGAGCGGTTTCTTTTAACCAAGGGTCATCAACTTGGCTTAGTGCTGTAAATATTTTAGTTGCTGAGGAATAGTTAGCTTTGTAAAATAAAATGATCCCATTTAAATAAGAAGCATACTGTTGAGCGGATTGTGTCCATTGTGCATTGATCTGAATCAATGGAATAGTTTGTTGACAATCTTTGATCTGATTACGTTGTTCTAACAAGCTGCTTTTTTCGTTTTGAGATATTTTCTTGTGATTTGAAACTTGTTGAAGAAAAACTTCAGCACCAGATTTGAGCGTTATACAGCGCTCATCATAGACGTGATCATTTGCATCATAAAAAGCACGTTTGTTTGGAATCTTATTTTCAGATGCTTGAGTTAGTTCGGTAGGGTAAAAAGGGACTAAGCCACTAGACGTATCCCATAAACTCATTTTATCAACTTCAAATGCTTTGATACTTGCTAAACCTTTGTCACTTAGCAGTAGCATCATGTTGGTTCTATTATCATTGGCTGGATAGAGTATGGGGAGATTTAATATACGATATTGATTGTTGTTTAGGTCAAAAGTTGGTGATGCGATTTCTTCTGCAGCGCCAGCAAAGCTAGAAGTAGGGTGAACTACCAAAGGTAAACCGACAAGAAAGACATATCGCAGTGTTTTATTTTTAAAAAGCATAAAGTGCCTATCGTTATAATAAAAATTTTAATATTTTAATTTTATTTATGCAGATAAAAAAAAGATAGAGAGAACTCTATCTTTTTTTAAAACAGTGGCAAATGAGGTGCAGGGGAGACATAACTAAAACTAAAGCTCACACTGAGCGCTGTAATTAGAATGACGGAATACAAAAAATATTTTTTTGCCCAGACCTGATCATTTTCAGCTTTAAATCCAATAATCGACAAATATACCCAATAGGCACATAAAGCATTAAAGGTAATAAGGAAGAAAATGTTGGTATAGCCAAAACAATACAATCCGTTTAAAACTGCAGCAAAGAGAATAACGTAAATTAAACTTTCAACTTTCGTGCGAAAAATTGAACGGGCTACAGGTAAAATTGGAATATTTGCATTTTTATAATCATCAAATCGATAGATTGCAATTCCCCAAGAATGTGGCATTTGCCAGAGTGCATAAGCTAAAAAAATCAGCAAAGCGGCAACATCAAATCCGTTGGAAACAGCAGTATATCCAATTACAGGAGGGCTTGCGCCAGAAATACTTCCAATCACAGTTTGGTGAATGGTAGTACGTTTACTCCAAAGACTATAAAAAATCACATACACAACAAAGCCGAGTACAGCAAAGCCAAATGCGTAGGCGTTGACAAAAAACCACAACAAAGCAAAGCCAATTAAACCGAGCACAGCAGAAAAAATTAAAGCAACTGTTGGGCTGATGGTTTTTTTGACGAGCGCACGATTCATTGTACGTTGCATTTTTTGGTCAATGTCTTGGTCAATGACATTATTCACCACACAGCCAGAGGCAACGACAAGCGTAGTGCCTAGTAATGTGATGAGAAGTAAAAGGAAATCTACAGAACCTTGAGCGGCTAAGAAAAAGCCGCCCAAAGTGGTAACGAAGTTACCAAAGAGAATTCCTGGCTTAGTCAGGAATAGATATTTTTTCAACATGACACCCTAGAGCATCATGTTTGAATGTAAGTAGTTCATGATCCATACAGAACCAATTAATAGAACTGCAATCGTCAGAATCGTATAGATGAATGCAATCACATTCCAGCGTTGTTCAGAAGATGAATTCATGTGCAAGAAGAAAACTAATTGTACAAGAACCTGAGCAATCGCAGTGATCGCAATCGTTGCAACAACTGCACCACCAGTCATTCCTTTCATCACCATCCCGAAAGGGATGATGGTCAATACGACAGAAAGAATGAAGCCGATAGAGTATTGTTTGATGTTTCCGTGCGAAGCACCAGCAGCATTATGATCATGACTCATTATAAAGCTCCCAGTAAATAAACTACGCTGAATACACAGATCCAAACGATGTCAAGGAAGTGCCAGAACAAACTTAGGCAAGCAAGACGACGTGTATTTGGAACAGTCAAACCATTTTTCTTGATTTGAACCATTAACACGATCATCCAGACCAAACCAGATGTTACGTGGATACCATGCGTACCTACAAGGGTAAAGAACGCAGATAAAAACGCACTGTGGGTAGGACCATGACCAGCGTGAACTAAATGATTAAACTCATAAAGTTCCATACCGATGAATGTTGCACCAAAGAGCCAAGTGATAATTAACCACATAAGCACTTGGTTGACATTTTTCTTGTAAGAAGCAAGTACCGCAAAACCGAAAGTCACAGAAGAAATCAAGAGAGCAAAGGTTTCAACAAGTACGAAACCTAAAGACTCACCAAATAACTCTTTTGGACTTGGAGTACCAGGCGGAATATGACTGCTTAATACAGCGAACGCGATGAAGAGTGTACCGAATAAAATCAAGTCACTCATCAAGTATGTCCAGAAACCAAAGACGGTGATGTCTGTATCATCGTGATGATGATGTTCATCGTGTCCGTGGTTGTCGTGATGAAGTACTTCAGCCATATCCTTAGTCCTTCTTCAAGTGTTTTTCAAGTAAAGCATAACGCTCGTTTTCGATACGTTCTACTTCAGCAGCTGGTACGTAGTAGTCCACTTTTTTAGTGAATGAACTTACGATGAAGCTGATAACAGCACCAAGGAAAGTTGCAACGACTAACCACCAGATATGCCAGATTAAAGCGAAGCCCATTGCTGTAATGAACAAGGCAATAACAAAACCAGCAGCACGGTCAGTTGGCATATGAATATCTTCATATTTCTCAGGACGTGCATACGCTACACCATTCTCTTTGTCATTCCAGAAAGTATCAATACCATTGATTTTTGGAATTTCAGCAAAGTTATAGAACGGAGCAGGGGATGAAGTAGACCATTCAAGTACACGACCATCCCATGGATCGCCTGTGTTGTCCATGTTGTCGTGACGTTGTAAGAAACCAACAATAACTTGCATTAAGAAACAAGCAATACCGATTGCTACAAGCACAGCACCAAACAAAGCAATTGCTAAGTATGGGTCCCATTCAGGGTTGTCATATGTATTCAAACGACGTGTCATACCCATGAAACCAAGGATATAAAGTGGCATGAATGCAAAATAGAAACCAAAGAACCAGAACCAGAACGATGCTTTACCCCAAGTTTCATTTAACTTCCAACCAAACATTTTTGGCCAGTAGAAAGTGATACCTGCGAACATACCGAATACAACACCACCAATAATTACGTTATGGAAGTGAGCGATCAAGAATAAAGAGTTGTGTACCAAGAAGTCAGCTGGTGGAACAGCCATCAATACACCCGTTAAACCACCGATACCGAAAGTCACAAGGAAGCCAAGTGTCCAGTACATTGGTGATGTAAAGGTAATACGACCCTTATACATAGTGAATAACCATGAGAAGATTTTCACACCAGTAGGAATCGCAATAATCATGGTCATGATACCGAAGAACGCGTTAACGTTGGCACCAGCACCCATGGTAAAGAAGTGGTGTAACCATACCACGAAAGCAAGTACTGTAATCGCAATCGTTGCATACACCATAGACTTGTAACCGAACAACGTTTTACGAGAGAACGTTGAAACGATTTCAGAGTAAAGACCAAAAGCAGGTAATACTAAGATATATACTTCTGGGTGACCCCATGTCCAAATCAAGTTCACATAAAGCATTGGGCTACCGCCAAGCTCATTGGTGAAGAAGTGGAAACCGAAGTAACGGTCTAGCGTTAACATTGCAATTGTTGCAGTCAATACTGGGAAAGATGCAATGATCAATACTGCTGTACAAAGTGCAGTCCAAGTAAAGATCGGCATGTCCATAAGTTTCATACCAGGTGCACGCATTTTGATGATGGTAACAAAGAAGTTAACACCGGTTAAAAGCGTACCTAGACCAGAAACCTGAAGTGCCCAGATATAGTAGTCAACACCAACACCAGGAGAATATTGAATGCCAGAAAGAGGTGGATAAGCCATCCAACCTGTTGCAGCAAACTCACCTAATACTAGTGAAACCATCATCAAACCAGCAGCACCAGCAAATAACCAGAAGCTCACAGAGTTTAATAATGGGAATGCAACGTCACGCGCACCAATTTGAAGTGGTACAGTGATGTTCATCATACCAACAACAAGACCCATTGCTACGAAGAAGATCATGATTACACCATGTGCGGTGAAGATCTGATCGTAATGGTCTGGATGTAAGTAACCTTCACCGCCACCTTTTGCAAGGAACAGTTGAAGACGCATCATGATTGCATCTGCGAAACCACGAAGTAGCATCACAACAGACACAAGGATATACATAATACCAATTTTTTTATGGTCTACAGATTTAAACCATACATTCCAGAGGTAACCCCATTTTTTGAAATAGGTGATACCGCCGAAAACTGCAATTGCACCAAGAGCCATAATGACCATTGTTACAAGTACAATCGGCTCTTTAGGGATTGCATCCCAATTGAGTTTACCTAATAACAAAGACATGTCTTATTCCCCTACAGAAGCAGTTGCATGTTCAGCACCTGCATGTTCAGCACCTGCATGGTCTGCACCATGGTAGTTGCTCATGTAAGTGTTGATAATGCTTTTGAACAAGTCAGGCGTAACTGAAGAATAATAAGTCACAGGATGAGGCTTAGTAGGGAATGGACCTTTACGTTCAGCTTCGTGTGCAGCTTTAAGTTCTTCTGGAGTATGCGCATTGTTCAGCATTGCTTCAATTTGGTGTTTAGAACGATCACCATCTTTGAGCGTAGCAAATTCAGTCGCATCAAGCGTGGTTTTTTGGATCGCTTCAGGATTAATTGAAGTACCTTTACCTGCTTTAATAGCGTCTACCCAAGTGTTGAAGTCAGCATCTGAAACAGCATGAGCTCTGAAACGCATTTGCGTAAAGCCATAGCCGCTATAGTTTGCTGAGAATCCACGGTAGCCATCTGCTGGACTTGGATGTTCTGCAAGCATATGTAACTTAGTTTGCATACCTGCCATTGCATAAACCTGACCTGCTAACTTAGGAATGAAGAATGAGTTCATTGTAAAGTTAGAAGTGATTTGAAATTCAATTGGTTTATTGACTGGGAAACGAACTTCGTTAATTGTAGCTATTTGTTGTTCAGGATAGATAAATACCCATTTAAACTGTTCAGCGACTGCTTGAATTTTTAAATGTTCTTCCATCTGACCTTGAGTATTCGTTAATGGTCTGTAAGGGTCATATTTGTGTGAACCCCACCATGTTAAATACGCAAGAATAGCAATAATAATACACGGGATACCCCATACTACAATTTCAATCGCAGTAGAGTGTGCCCATGTAGGTTTATAGTCTGCATCTTTATTTGACGCGCGATATTTCCAACCAAACCACAATGCCATCAAGATCGAAGGAATTACGACCAATAGCATTAAGTAGATCGCAGTCATCATCAGGCTACTTTGACCTTCAGCGACTGGACCTTTAGAGTTTAGAAGTACTATATCACCACCACACCCAGTTAAGAGTGCGGCGATCGCAGATAAAGACAATACAGCTAAAGTCGTTTGTCTCATTTTACAACCTCGGTGAAGAGTCCCATTCCCTATATAAATATGGGATAGCGATTAAAGTGCCGCATGATTGAAAATGACTATTATTTCTAAATAGAAAACATTCTCAATGATCTGACACCGCTACGTTGTAGGGCATTATGCCTCATATCGTCAAACTTAGCTATACATAGAGGTTGAATATATTGATGTAAAAATACCTGATATTTTTAGTCGGAATTATAAGGAAAACAAAAACATAAATTATTATTTTGTGCTTGGCTAGCGATAAAAAATGGCGGTATAACCGCCATTTGAATTATTCTGAAAGATCAATAACTTTGGTTTTAGAAATACGATCATGTAATGCATAATTCTCTTTAGAGAAAAACATGAACAAATCAACAATGAAAATGATGGCAATCAGAGGCAATACGCTCATAACTTGAGACAGGATAAGAAATAAAAATGAACGAACAAAAAATCCTCTTAGCGACCCTGGCAATTGATTGGTATTGACATCAACAATCTGCAGTTTGAATATTTTTTTACCAATAGATTGTCCAAATTTGGTAATCATAAAGCATTGAGTGATCAAGAGAATAAGTACAAAGACCATCAGAGCAATATTCAGATAGGCTGGCATACTTTGGCTGATCATTTCAGCAATTTTAACTTGGTTGTCTACTGAAAAACCATCTGAAGCAACTTTGATTGCATCTTCAGGCATAAAATAAGCAATAGCGATGAATTGGGGTAAAAACAAAAGGGCAAAATCGATAAGTTTGGCTGAGATTCGTTTACCTACAGGTGCTGCTTTAATGATTTTTTTTGTACTTTTTTCAATTTTTATATTGGTGATAGCTGGATTTTGTTGACGATCAATTTGTTCGTTGTTTGATGACGTTGGTGTGACATAACCAATAGGCTCATAAACAAGTTTACCTTGTGTAAGTTCACCAAGTGCTTTCCATTCCGTTAATCCTTGATGCCAAGCTAAATCTGTTAAAAGTACTTGCTGGCTTGCAAGCATTTGATTCAGTTGTTCAATTGAATACGGACCAGCTTGTTGGTTATTTCTCGCCAAGTAAATTTGCATAAAACTCAATTCTCAAAATAAATCTAAAAGTACAAAATTGGTAGATGAAAATGAACATAACCGCAACTTTGTTCACCTACTTTTTTAAACCACTATGTATACTAGATTTTTGAATGTATTAACATTAAATTTACACGAAATCTTAAAATATCAAGAAAAATTAACCTATTTAGCAGCAGAGGAGTGGCCCTGAAACTTGGTTTAACATTCAAACACAGATGTGAAAACTGAATACACCAACGATATATCGAATATTTGCATCTACGTTAAAAACTACCAATCTTAAATCTGATATTTCATAGAATATTAAAATCAAAGTTTAAAAAAATATGTCTAGTCCTGAAATAGGTTGACACTTATTTCACACAAACGCTCGATGAACTTCATCGGGCGTTTTGTATTTTAGTGACATATGCGGTCTACGAACATTATAAATTTCTATAGACTCTGCAACCATTCGTTTAGCATCTTCAAGACTCCTTGGTTTATGAAGTAGATATTCATTCTTCAATATACCATTCACTCTTTCAGCTAAAGCATTTTGATATGAGAAACACTGTTTCGTAAGATACCCATCGGTCATAGAACATCGAATATTATGTTTTTGATGTAATTCCTGATATTTCTTTGAACAATATTGGATACCTCGATCTGAATGATGAATCAATGAGGATTGTGGGGCTTTACGTTCCTTTAATGCTTTGATATATGCTTGGCTAACAGCTTCTGCACCTAAATTGTCATCTACATGATAACCCACTATTTTTCTAGACCAAGCATCGGTTATTAGACTCAGATAGGCCTCTCCTGTTTCTAGTGGAAGATAGGTTATATCTGCAACCCAGAGCTGCTCAGGTTTCTGCGGTATCACTTGCTCAATTCCAAACTTAATCAAGTTAGGATGCTTGTGAAAACGATGATGACTATTCGTTGTCTTATGATAGGTGCGTTTAGGTTGTACTAATAAACGATGATCTCTGAGTAAATCAAACAACCGATCTCTACCAATTTTGATACCCATTATCGTGTTCAGTAAATAGTGAAGTTTCCTTGTGCCGATGCGAGGTTGAAACATTCTTTCTTGCTGAACTTGTTGTAATACATCCTGTTCATGCTTATACCTTAAACTGGCTTGCTTGCATTGCTTATAATAAGCTTGCCGAGTTGTGCCAAGATAATAACAACATTCAGTGATACTAAAACCTACCGTCTGCTTTTCTTTGATTGCTTGCCTTGTGGCTTTTTTGTGGTGCTCACTCCGTAATCTCGTTCGAGTATGTTTATGATAGTTTCAAATAACTCAGCCTTTCTTTTTGTTTCATATAATTGCTGCTCAAGCTCTTTGATTCTTTGTTCTGGTGTTAGCGGTAAAGGATCAGACATTTGTTTTTCTCCATGACGAAATGGGGTGCCTTGACTCCAATCTAATCTACCATGCTTCCTCAACCAAACTAAAACGGTAGCACAACCTTGAATGCCATATCTGTCTTGAGCTTGTTTATAAGTCATTTCACCTTTTTCAACTTGGTCTACGACTGATAATTTAAAAGCTAAGCTGTAATCTCTTTGTGTTCTTTTAACTATTGTTTTCATTACACTCTCCAAATTTAAGTTTAGAAAGTGTCAACCTTATCTAGGACGGGACAATATACATAAAAAAGACCCTGCTAGAGGGTCTTTTTAAACGGCTTTGATTAAGATTGTTTAATCTTTTCTTCAGCAAGGAAGAACCAAGTATCTAAAACTGAGTCTGGGTTTAATGAAACAGATTCAATACCTTGTTCCATTAACCATTTTGCAAGATCAGGGTGATCAGAAGGACCTTGACCACAGATACCTACATATTTACCCGCTTTACGGCAAGCATGAATTGCCATAGAAAGTAATGCTTTTACTGCTGGATCACGTTCGTCAAACAAGTGAGAAACGATACCAGAGTCACGGTCTAAACCAAGTGTTAGCTGAGTTAAGTCATTTGAACCGATAGAGAACCCATCGAAGTGTTCAAGGAATTGTTCAGCAAGTAATGCGTTTGTTGGTAACTCACACATCATGATCACTTTAAGACCGTTTTCACCACGTCTAAGACCGTTCTGAGCCAATAACTCAATAACACGTTTCGCTTCAGATACTGTACGTACAAAAGGAATCATGATTTGAATGTTGGTTAAACCCATTTCATCACGTGCTTTTTTCAATGCACGGCATTCGAGTTCAAAGCAGTCACGGAAGTTATCAGATACATAACGACTCGCACCACGGAAACCAAGCATTGGGTTTTCTTCTTCAGGCTCGTAAAGCTTACCACCAATCAAGTTCGCATATTCATTCGACTTAAAGTCAGACATACGAACAATTACTGGTTTGTCTGCAAATGCAGCTGCAAGGGTAGAAATACCTTCAACCAATTTTTCAACATAGAATTCAATCGGTGATGCATAACCAGCAGTACGTGCCAGAACGGCCGCACGTGTTTCGCGTGGTAGGCTGTCAATGTTTAACAACGCTTTTGGATGCACACCAATCATACGGTTGATGATGAATTCTAAACGTGCAAGACCAATCCCTTCGTTTGGAATTTGAGCAAAGTCAAATGCACGGTCAGGGTTACCCACGTTCATCATAATTTTGAACGGAAGCTTAGGCATAGATTCGATCGAGTTACGTTGAATTTCGAAATCTAACGCACCTTCATAAATAAAGCCTGTATCACCTTCAGCACAAGAAACAGTGACTTCTTGACCATCAACAAGCACTTCTGTTGCATTACCACAACCTACGATGGCAGGAACACCAAGTTCACGGGCAATAATTGCCGCATGACAAGTACGACCACCACGGTTAGTTACAATTGCAGCCGCACGTTTCATCACTGGTTCCCAATCTGGGTCAGTCATGTCAGATACAAGAACATCACCTTCTTGTACTTTGTCCATTTCTTTAATTGAGGTAACGATACGAACTTTACCAGAACCAATACGTTGACCAATTGAACGACCTTCACAAAGAACTGTACCTTTTTGTTTAAGGAGGTAACGTTCCATTGTGCCGACATTCTCACGGCTTTTTACAGTTTCAGGGCGTGCTTGAACGATATAGATTTGGCCATCATCACCGTCTTTTGCCCATTCGATATCCATCGGCGCTTGATAATGTTCTTCAATGATCAAGGCTTGTTTAGCAAGTTCTTGAAGCTCTAAATCATTTAAAGCAAATTGCTGACGATCTGTTTTTTCAACATCAACAACCACAACAGATTTACCTGCAGCACCTTCTTCACCATAAATCATTTTTTGGTGTTTAGAACCAAGATTACGGCGAATAACGGCATGTTTGCCATTTCTTAGAAGTGGCTTAGAAACATAGAATTCGTCAGGGTTTACTGCACCTTGTACAACCATTTCCCCTAAACCGTAAGAAGCAGTAATAAATACTGCTTCACGGAAACCAGATTCTGTATCAAGTGTAAACATTACACCTGCAGCACCCGTTTCAGAGCGAACCATACGCTGAATACCAGCAGAAAGCGCAACAATATCATGTGCAAAATTTTGGTGTACACGGTAAGCAATGGCACGGTCATTATAAAGTGAAGCAAAAACTTCTTTAATTGCGATAAGAACGTTGTCGATCCCACGAATGTTTAAGAAAGTTTCTTGTTGACCCGCAAATGAAGCATCTGGTAAGTCTTCAGCAGTTGCAGAAGAACGTACCGCAACAGCGATGTCAGGATTACCGTTAGAAAGGGCAGCAAATGCTTCGCGAACTTCAGTCTCTAGACCTGTAGTAAGTGGAGTTTCTACAATCCATTGACGGATTTTTGCACCAGTTTCTGCCAGTGCGATTACATCATCAACATTTAATGCTGCAAGTTCTGCATTGATTTTAGCATTTAGGCCACTTTGCTCTAGGAATTCGCGATATGCATCAGCAGTCGTTGCAAATCCACCTGGAACCGATACACCAGCATTTGCTAAATGACTGATCATTTCCCCAAGTGAAGAGTTTTTACCACCCACGATCTCAACGTCGTGTTTACCTAGTTTTTCCAGACCGATTACGCGTGCTTCCAAAGTTGTTACTCCACTTATGCAGTATTAATCACTATCTTGGCATGAAATTATAACAAAAAACTTAGCATTTTGATTCAACTAAGTGATAGTCATGTAAGATGGGCTTACTATAAAGATTATACATCGCTAAGACAAATGTTTGAGGAGATTTTTAATGTCAGAAAGTAACCAAATAAAGCGGAGCGTATTTTTTATTTCTGATGGTACAGCGATTACGGCTGAAACCCTTGGGCATTCATTATTAGCGCAATTTCCTCATGTAAAGTTTGATATCCATATTATTCCCTATATTACCTCTGAAGAAGCTGCAATGAATGTAGTCGAAGAAATCAATAAAAGGGCGGATAAAGATGGTCAACAACCTTTGGTATTCGATACTTTGGTTGACCCTTATGTTCGTGACATTATTAACACTGCAAATGCTGTAAATCTTGATGTTTTTGAAGGGCTTATTAGTAAGTTGTCGGACGTTTTAGGTACACCGCCTACAACTTTAGTCGGACAAACCCATGCTGTGACGGATTCTGAGTCGTATAAAGCACGTATTGATGCTGTTCATTTTGCTTTGGATAACGATGATGGGGCACGTACCCGCCATTATGACAAAGCAGATTTAATCCTGATCGGCGTATCGCGTTCTGGTAAAACTCCAACTTCAATTTATTTATCTTTGCAGTTTGGTATTCGAGTTGCAAACTACCCATTGACCGAAGAAGATTTAGACGATAATCGCTTACCTGCGGTACTGAAAGAACATAAAAATAAACTATTTGGTTTGATGATTGATGCTGAACGTCTCGTTGCCATTCGTTCTGAACGTAAAGCCAATAGTCGCTATGCGAGCTTTTCGCAGTGTCAGATGGAGCTGCGTGCTGTTGAAGGGATCTATATTTCTGAAGGGATTAAATATTTAAATGTTTCAGAGATGTCGATTGAAGAAATTTCAACACGCGTATTACAAATGACAGGTCTAAAACGTCGTATTGGATAATCCATCATTATATTTTTTGATGTGTGTTGTGGTGTAACAACAGTATTGAGCTGAATCAAGATTTGGCTCTTTTTCTTTTATGTTTATTATTTTTTATAGTGTGATTTGTTATATGAATAAGATATTAAAAGTGAGTTCATTTTTCATACTTGTAAGTGGACAAAGTATATTTGCACAACAAACCAATGCTGAATCATTGAGCAAATTTGAAAATGGGTTGGTTGAAAAATATTATCAAAAAACCTGTTCAGGACGTGCTGAATGTGATCAGTACAATGAAAAAATTTCCAATGAAATTGAAAATAAAATAAAAAATGATTCATCGAGTTTTGCATATTCGTTTGCAAAACTCACTGAAAAAAATATGCTGGATATCCATTACAGCCCTGATCGAAAAATCAAATTTTATACAATGGACGTTTCTGCTGGGGGAACGATGAGAGAACCATATAGTTTAATTCAGGTGAAGCGAAGCAATGGATTGGCGTCCCAAGAGTTAGCTCAAGTGGGATTTATCGATAAAATTGCGCAAGTCAAAATTAAAAATCAGGACGTTTATTTAGTCACCAGTCTATTTATTAATAGTACTTGTTCAAGGGGCTATCGCATTCACTCCTTTGTATTGAACAACGGCAAATTTGTCGCGCACCCCATTTTTGAAACCAAGACTCAAAAACTTGATTCAATTGGTGTTGAAAATGATTGTCAGGAATGGGAGCGTTCTGCTGAAGATTTTATCCGTATCTCAAAAGACTTAAAAAATATTGATATATTGGTGGTGAATGCTTCAGGAAAATTGACCAATAACTATTTACGTTATCAAAAAGCTCCACAGGGTTATCGTTACAGTGGTGTGGTCAAATAATTAAATAAAAGAGGCCTAAAAGCCTCTTAAGTTCAAACCTTCTCAAACTATTATTCGTAAGTGGTAATAATCACATCCACTAAATGTTCAATTCCTTCCATACTTTGTACTGCATTTTCAGTAATTTTAACGACTGGCCAAGTGATTAATTTACAGTTTTTACGTTGCAATGCTGTATAGTAAGTATCTGATTTTAAAAATACTTTACTCTTTAACGCAGAGTTCGGCATCAACTGACGTTTTAACCATTGTTCCTGAACTTGCGACTCTAGATAACGAATCGCCAACATTGATTTAACACGATGATTAAACAAACGACGATTTTTGATAATCAAAGGGTGCGAAATTAACTTTTGAACCCCTTTTTCAGTTTGCGGTAAAATAAAAGCGGGTGTGATTTGAAACACTTTTACAAATTCAGCACTGTTTAAAACGTGGCTAAGGTGTGTGACTGTAAGTTGATTTGCACCAATAATTGCCACGTTTAAACCGGTAAAATCGGTGAGTTTAATCTCAGTAGATGCAATAATTTTACCTTTATAATGCTTAAAAAATTCCGGCTGATTTTGAAAAAAACCTTCATTTTGACTCTTTTTCCTATCGAGCATATTATTTCCTTTTTATACTAATTGGTCGCAGTGGGTTCTGACGTTAATTGATATATCCAACTTGGGACTTTAGGTAAAGACTTTTCAGGAATCTTGTCAGTCACGCTAACCATGGCATCAATCGGGATATGGAACCATTTTTTATTGCGATCTACTACATTTTTGCCATGAAATTGAATGATTTGGAACCATGGGTTACGGCGTCCTTCCGCTGTTCTTCCGCCAATTTTTGAAAATTTATTCATTGCTGCATATAATTTTTCTTCAGGAAGCCCGAGCTTAATGACGTTGTCACGCATTTTATTGATCAATGGTAAGTAGGCCAAAATACCCAGCATCAAACGTGGGTCGATTACTCGTGCAGCCATTTGGGCAAGCTCAATGACGCTTTTATTGATCCCTTGTGCTTCCATTACACTGAAACCCACACCTAAATGGCGTGCTTCATCGCCATTAATCAGTTCAAAGGCTTGGTGGCAAACTGGATCATCTACAGTATCCAATAAAAAGGTACATAAAGCGCCATCCAAAGCCACTTCAAGCATGGGAATCACTGCGCCTAAAATATAAAAAGGCATTTCATCGGCATAGGTATCTAGCCATTCAATAATCAAGCGTAAATTTTTATTTGGTTTAGGGATATCACCATCCAACATTCCCCAGCGTTTCATGAGCGCCATTTCTGCATTGGCATGGCGTTGTTCTTCGGCATGAAAGATGGCGTACATCTCCCGTAAAGTTGCCGTTGGCGCTTTTTTTGACATTGCTGAAAATGCACGGGCACCTACATGCTCAATCCACATCAGATCTGCCATAAAGTCTTTAAGTTTTGGCCATTGTTCAGCTGTAACCAGCTCACGGCCTGGTGCATCCCAATCAATATCGGATAAAGTCCATTGTGTGTTTTTGACTTTATCTAACATTTTTTCTAAGTCAATTGAAGCCATAGCAAATCTATCAAAAATAAGGATTTCATTGCATTTTATTTAATATTTCTGTGAATCAATTGGCAAAGATATTCATTGTGGAATGATGAAAAATATCAACCCAGTAATGGTTTGATTTTGAATGTGAAAATTTAGCTAAGTGATTGAGATAAAAAGAAAGACTTGTCATAAAAGGACAAGTCTTATCATTTGGAGCAATAGATTGTTTAACAATTAAAATTTATCTTCTGGTGTTTCAAGTTCTTTAACTTCAACTTGTTGAACAGGGTGGGGCTGAGGCAATTCAGGCTGTGAATTCGTTCTGAGATATTCCAAGTCTCGTATATTCTTTTGTACAGCAACAGCACCAAAGAGGCTAAGTAAAAAAGCCATGATATAAAAACCTTTCTCACTGAGTGCCATGGTCGCATTCCATAAACCCAATGCGAGCAGAACGATACAGATCACCACTGAAGCCCAGCATAGTCCATAATAAATTGCTGTGACTGGCTGACCTTCAAGTTTATCCCGAACAACTTTTTGTAGTGAAACAGCAGAAAATAGACCATAAAGGATCAGGATTAAATAATAGCCTTTTTCATTTAATAGAATTTCTGCATTGAATAAACCGACACAGTAGGCTGCTGCACCAGCAAGTAAAGCCACCCAACTGACTGCAATAAAAGCAGGGGTGGGTTTATTGATATATTGGTTCATTGTTGTTCCTTATTACTATTTTACTGATTTTTATATGTTCTATTATGCTGATTTGAAATGAGATGGCAAATCTTTTCAATTTATGAGAGCTAATTCAAATAGTGTTTAAGTGTGGGAGATAATAAATAGTATTTTAAATCAATTGGATATTTCAGCTATAGGACAGTTAAATCAAAAAAAACCAAAATGAAATTTGTCATTTCATTTTGGTAAAGAGGAAAACATGATTGATTTGTATTATTTTTTTAAATCCATCAATAAACTAAAGTTGTCTAGGCGCTTCTGTGTATCATAAATATCGCAAGTGAAAATAAATTCATCTACCTGATATTTTTCTAAAAGTTGCTTTAAACCGTTCTTCACTGTGTCTGGTGAGCCAATTTGCGCCATACCTAAGAAGTTTTGTACGGACATTTTCTCTGATGCAGACCATCGGCCTTCCATTGTTGCTACAGGCGGTTTCAGTTTTAAACTTTGTCCTGTCAGTAATGCAAGAATACGTTGATACACACTTGTGGCTAGATACTCTGCTTCCTCATCGGTTTGGGCGACCACAGTAGGAACCCCCATAGATACAAACGGTTTATCTAAATAGGCGGATGGTTCAAAATTGTCACGATAGAGCTGAATGGCTTGTCCTAACATTCTCGGTGCGAAATGTGAGGCAAATGAATAAGGAAGCCCCAATTTAGCCGCCAGTTGTGCGCTAAAAAGACTCGATCCTAAAAGCCACACAGGCACATGCGTACCTTGCCCAGGTGTTGCTTTAATTCTTTGCTGAGGCACCGCATCGGCGAAATAGCTTAAAATTTCTAAAACATCTTGTGGAAATTGCTCTTCTGTTTCTTGACGACCACGTCTTAATGCACGCATGGTGGTTGGATCTGTTCCGGGCGCACGACCTAAGCCGAGTTCAATACGATTTGGATAGAGTGTTGCCAAGGTACCAAACTGTTCAGCAACCACTAAAGGTGCATGGTTGGGTAACATAATCCCTCCCGAGCCCACTTTAATATTTTTTGTATTGGCTAAGATGTAACCCAGTAATACAGCAGTTGCGGAGCTGGCGATACCGTCCATATTATGATGTTCAGCTAACCAAAGGCGATCAAAGCCTAACTGCTCTGCATGCTGAGCAAGTTGCAATGCATGCTTAAGTGAAAACTCAACTGTTTGATCTTCTCGAACAGGTGCGAGTTCTAGGATAGAGAACTTCGTATTCTTTAATGCGGTATCTGTTAAAGACGACATTTTTAAACTCGAAAATAATATATATCGAAATAATACGATATAAGTGTGCAAATGTATATCGAAAATTGTCGATATTTGGTGGTTTTGATGTTGATTTTATTATCCAAAAAAAGCACCCGAAGGTGCTTGATTTAAATAATTGGATATTAATTTTGGACTGAAATTAATTTTTCCAGTTATTCCAATGATTCTTGTTTTTGTAGTGACCATAATGATTGCCATTGTCTTTACGATAGCCACGGTCATTATAGCGATAATCAACATTACGGTAACCGCCACGATCATATCGATCATTGTAACGTCCATAACGGTTGTCATAGCGATCATCATAACGACGGTCGTCACTGACTTTTTGACCTAATGCCGAACCACCTGCAGCACCAAGACCTGCGCCAATATAGCCACCAGTTGAAGTACCCGTCACATTACGACCTACGGTATAACCACCAGCACTACCTAAAGCACCACCGATGATCGCACCATTACGGTCACGTTTATTTGATGAAGCGCCTGCGCCAACACCACCACCGATTGCAGAACCAATCATCGCGCCTGTTGAACCACCCATTTGTTGGCCAATCGCAGCACCCACCACACCACCAAGTGCAGATGTTAATGCTGTATTGGTTGAGTTGCCTGCATGTGCAGTCGTCATCATTGTTGCTGCAATTACAGTTGCACCAAGGATTGCTTGTAATTTCATTTTAAACTCCTGATCGAAGCTTCTTCGAATTCTTTAACTTGAGGCTAGAATAACGAAACATTTAGCAATAATTATGGATTTGAATGTAAGCAATTTCTGTGTTTTGTGTGTGGATTGTATATTTGGCTGATTAATTTATTCATATTATGTGAATATTAAACTTAATTTTAAGTAAAACCTTATTTTGTACAAGCAATATTAAGCTATGAATCATTACTTGTAGTTCTACACGATTGACAGTTTATCTAAGATGAAACAAAACAAAAAAGCACCCGAAGGTGCTTGATATCATTCACGGATCATTTAGTGATGACGGCGGTGTTTTTTGTAGTACTTTTTATTGTACTTACGTTGATCTGCATGGCGGTCTTGAGAAACTTTTTTACCGAGAACCGAACCACCCGCCGCACCAGCAGCAGCACCAATATAACCACCTGTGGTACCACCCATATTTTTACCTACGGTATAACCACCAACACCACCTAAACCACCACCGATTGCAGCCGCAGTACGGTCTTTTCTATTGGTTGATGCTGCAGCACCACCTGCACCGCCCACTGCTGAACCAATCATTGCGCCAGTGTTACCACCGATTTGTTTACCTACAGCAGTACCAACGACACTACCTAGAGCAGAAGTTGCTGCAATACGTGTTGAGTTATCAGCATGAGCACTTACTGTAAATATTGAAGTTACTGCCAATACAGTACTAAATATGATCGTATTAAATTTCATGTGTTGCTCCATGTCCTTATCTGGACAGTTCTATCTCTATTCGATGTGGCAAATGTAACAAAAATTTTTCCAAAAAATGTGGAGAGGGATCTGAAAATTGATAGCGTTTGGTATCTGAATGTATGTTTTCTATTAAAAGTGATTTTAAAACACCCATATTAGTTAACAAATAGCATGAATAATGGAGAATAAAAGCATCTAATCAAAAATCATGCGGATCATCTTGTTATAAATTCTACAGCTTATCTTGATGGTGCTTATATAAATGTGTCATTTAAATGGCAGAATCGGTAAACTAGGCACAATTTTAGAATTTTCTTACCAATTTTAAATGGGCTGTTATAAAGCTCGATGTTTTTTGGTAAGGCTTAGCTTGAGAATGTATTTAAAATGAAAGAATCGTTACGTTTACGATTAGACCAACTTTGTGATCGACATGAAGAGTTAGAAGCATTATTGGCAGATGTTGAAGTTATTTCAGACAATAAGCGTTTTCGTAATTTGTCCCGTGAGCATAATGATTTATCAGAAATTACCGATGTTTGGAAAAAGTACAAGCAAGCTGAAGAAGATATTGAAACAGCAGAAGCAATGTTAACTGATCCAGATTTTAAGGATATGGCTGTTGAGGAAATCAAAGAGAACAAAGCTTTAATTGAACAACTTGAAGCTGAGTTAAATATTCTCATGATTCCTAAAGACCCAAATGATGCCAACTCGGCATATTTGGAAATCCGCGCTGGTACCGGTGGTGATGAAGCGGCGATTTTCTCGGGTGACTTATTCCGTATGTATAGTAAATACGCTGAAACTCAAAACTGGCGTATTGAGATCTTATCTGAAAATGAAGGTGAGCATGGCGGATATAAAGAGATTATCTGTCTAGTGAATGGTGAAGGTGTTTACGGTCGCTTGAAGTTTGAAAGTGGGGCGCATCGTGTACAACGTGTTCCAGCCACTGAGTCACAAGGTCGTGTACATACTTCGGCATGTACTGTGGCAATTCTTCCAGAAGTTGATGTAGACACCACAGTAGAGATTAATGCTGCGGATCTACGTATCGATACTTACCGTGCTTCTGGTGCGGGTGGTCAGCACATTAACAAAACTGATTCTGCTGTACGTATTACCCATCTTCCAACAGGTACTGTGGTGGAATGTCAGGATGAACGTTCACAGCATAAAAACAAAGCAAAAGCGATGGCGTTACTGGCTTCACGTTTAGAGAATGCGAAACGTGCTGCAGCCGATGCAGCAACATCGGAAATGCGTCGTGATTTGGTGGGTTCAGGGGATCGTTCGGAACGTATCCGCACATATAACTATCCACAAGGTCGTATGACAGATCACCGTATCAATTTAACTTTATATAAGTTAGATGCAGTAATGGAAGGTGATTTGACTGAGCTACTTGACAGCTTACATCGCGAATATCAAGCAGATCAGTTGGCGATGCTTGCACAACAAAATGGTGGTTAATGAATATTGCACAGGCTTTGGCCTTACGTGGAGAAGCTGAAAGTTATGAGCGTCAAGAAAATGCTTGGTTACTTGAGCATATTTTAAAAATTGATGCTTTTGATTTGTCACTTAAATCTACGCAAGTATTAACTGCTGAGCAAGAACAGCAATATGTCGAGGGTCTAGCGCGGATTGCTGCGGGTGAACCCTTGGCTTATGTAACTGGCTCACAACCATTTTGGACTTTGGATTTAACCGTTACCAGAGACACTTTAGTCCCTCGTCCAGATACTGAGGTATTGGTTGAAACGGTTTTAAATCTTGATTTGCCTGAAGATACTCGTATGGTTGATTTAGGTACGGGTACAGGTGCGATCGCATTATCGCTGGCAAGTGAGCGTCCAAATTGGTCTATTATTGCCACAGATATTTATGAACCGACTTTAGAGGTTGCTTTACATAATGCTGAAAAGCATGACTTGGGGCAGGTCAAGTTTTTTCTAGGAAGTTGGTTTAAAGCTTTGAATCGTCAATTTTTTGATGTGATTGTTTCTAACCCTCCTTATATTGATGCTGATGATGAGCATATGCCGCATCTTGCTTCTGAGCCTGAAAGAGCTTTGGTTGCTGAGCAGCATGGTTTGGCGGATATTGAACATATTGTTCAGCAAGGTAAAAAATGGTTGGCGACTCAAGGTTGGATCGTACTTGAGCATGGTTATGATCAAGCTGAAGCGGTACAAAACATTTTTAAAGGTGCTGGTTTTAAACAGGTCAGAACTGTTAAAGACTATGGTGGAAATGATCGTGTCACACTAGGTCAGTGGCCAAATTAGTTTTGCATTACTATGTCTAAAAAGACTTTGTTGGATGGCGGTGGCTGCTTATCCAACAAAGTCTTTTTTAGTGGCGAATAAAAAGTATTAAAAGAATTCGCTGTATTTTAAAGCTAAGGGGAAATATAGCCTTTAGAAAAACCAGCTAAGTCAAATTACTTTTTACCAATTGAATCGGCTCTAAGAGTTTTTCACCCAAAGAGCTGTGCATTTCTCTTTCAATTAAACGAGTAATTGAATCTAAAGGTAAATCATTTTCTTGTAGGCCAAATGGTTCTTCAAGCTGAGCACTCAAAGCATCTAGTCCCAAAAATAAATAAGCAATTAAACTGACGATGACGGGTGTCCAAATCCCTAAACTTGCTTCTAAACTAAACGGCAAAATCAAACAAAAGCAATATACTGTGCGATGTAATAAGACTGAATAAGAATAAGGCAATGGGGTGGTTAGAATGCGATCACAGCCAGCCTGAATATTACCCATAGCAACAATATGATGATTTAAACCTTGATAGATAATGTCAGAAATTTCACCTGATTTAAGTGATTGCACTAAAGATTTTTGGATTTCTTCTAAAACAAATTGTGCAGCATTAATGTGGTTTGCCAGTTGGCTAAAGCTTAATTCATCTAAATCAACTTTATTTTTATAAAATTCAATGGACTGATTTTGATTGCGTAAACGATTTCTTAATAAACGGGTAAATAGCATTACACGATACATTAAAACTTTACGCTGGTTTTCTTGTAAAACATGTGTGTCACGAGAAAGATGGCGTGAGGTTGCAATCAAGGCGCCCCAGAGTTTACGACCCTCCCACCAACGATCATAACATGCAGTATTTCTAAAGCTTAAGAAAATAGAAAGGATAATCCCGAACACGGTAAACCCAATTGCAGGTACAGCAGGAATTGTAAAATAGTGATGTGATGATAGGTAAACCAGAACTGTCGAGATCAGCACAACTAAAGTTAATGCGGGTAAGACTTTGGGAAGAATGGTGCCGTGCCAAGCAAAGAGAAGTGCGAAGCTGTTACTTTTATCACGAATGATCATACTGTCTACCTAACTATTACTGCGACAGTGTTTCATAGAGAAAAGCAGAAATGCAAGTTGCAAATAAGCAATTTAAAAAATACGGCTGATCAAAAGCCGTATTTTAAATGGTTTATGTTCTCCAACGTAAAAACCAGTTTTCAATCAATTTCATCAGATTGTCTGTGAGTTTACCAAGGATAGCCAGTAAGATGATCGCAATAATCACAATATCGGGCCGTGAGGTTTCTCGACCATCACTGAGCAGATAACCGATACCTTGTGTCGCTGCAATCAGTTCTGCTGCAATCATAAACATCCACGCTAGGCTTAAACTGTTTCTGAGTCCAACGAGAATTCCAGGCGATGCAGCAGGCAGAACAATTTGGAAGATACTTTGTAGATAGGTCAGACGGTATACTTTTGCCACTTCTAACAACTTTGAATCAACACCATGTATGGCAGATACGCTATTGGTATAGGTAGGAAAGAATGCACCAATCGCAATTAAGGTAATTTTTGAGGCTTCATCAATGCCTAACCACAAAAGCAATAACGGAATCCAAGCAAGACTTGGAATAGATTTGATCGCTGAAAATGTAGGTTCTAAAAATTCTTCAATGTGTTTGTTTAAACCCACTGCAATTGCAAAAATGAGCCCCAATAAGCTACCAATAAAAAAACCTAAAAAAACACGCCAAGTACTGGTATAGATATGGGTCAATAAATCACCTGCGGCAAGCTGTTTGAATGAGTCAACTAAGCTACTTGGGGCAGGGAGCAGATAAGACTCAATCCATCCAAAACGAACTAAATACTCACATAATAAAATGAGCAGCAACGGAAGTGTAATTCCTTTTACCCATTTTAAAACATTGGCCTTAACGGCAGGTTTGTTTAAACTCGCCTGCGCTATACGTACATTTGATTCGCTTTGCGTCGATTGAGTATGTGTAGACTTTGTCATTACTTCTCAGCAACCTTGTCAATGACCTTTTGTGCATATTTGCTGTCAAATAGTTGATCTACAACTTGATTTACATTGGTGCCTTTTCGAACCAGTTCCTCTTCAGTCAAAATAGTGCCTGCTTTCTTTAGCGCATTAAGCTGTTTCGCGGTTGGAATGTTTTGATCTAGGTTAGTTCGGCTCAATTGCAACTTCGCCACTTCAAGTGGCAATTTTGCTTCACGTGCTAATAATTCTGCAAGTTTATCTGGATTGGCTTTTGCCCATTTACGTGCTTGTTCATAAGCTTTAATTACAGCCTCAACTGCTTCTGGGCTTTGGGTGCTAAATTGATCTTTTACACTTAACACGCTGTAACTATTAAAAGCGATATTGCGATAGAGCAGTTTTGCGCCTGATTGCAATTGTGCAGATGCCATCAGTGGATCAAGACCAGCCCAAGCATCTACCTGACCACGTTCTAAAGCTGTTTTCCCATCTGGATGTTGTAGATGTACCAATTGCACATCGCGTTTATTTAACCCGACGGTTTCAAGTGCTTGAAGCGTAAATAAGAATGGGTCTGTCCCTTTAGTTGCAGCAATTTTTTTCCCTTTGAGGTCTTTTAAGGATTTGATTGCTGAGTTTTTAGCAACCACTAATGCAGTCCATTCTGGCTGGCTTTGGATATAAACCGTTTTAATCGGACTGCCATTGGCACGACTCAATACTGCTGCTAAACCCGCGGTAGAGGCGAAATCGATACTGCCACTGTTTAAATATTCAAGTGAACGGTTACTGCCTTGGCTAAACACCCATTTGACCTCTGTTTTGGGTAAGGCTTTTTCTAACAGCTTTTGTTCTTTAACCACTAAACTTGTTGGGGCGTAATAGGCGTAGTCTAATTTCAATGTTGTTGGGATGGCTGCAAAAGAAGACATTGCGGTTAAGCTTAAGGCTAAGGTGGAAACTAAGCGCGTCATTTTTTTGCTAAAAACGTTCATACATACCCCATAAAATTCAAAGAGAAACACAGAGCTAGATATGTATATTTTTTAGGGTGAAAGTACAAAAAAGAAAAACAGATATTCACTTCTTAAAATATGAAATATAAAAAATATTGGTTTAACTATATGAATAAATTTATGTTTTTAAAGTATAGATATTTGTTTGTTGAATAGATGATTATTGAAATGAGTTATAAAAAAATATTCTAATTAAATTTTAGTCATTAGACATAAAAAATGCCTCTATACACAGAGGCATTTTTGGATTGGGCAAATTAAACTGGATAATCTTCCAGACTGTCTGCAATTTCAACTTGGTCTAATGCATTGGTTTCAAGTGCCAGACAAAGCGCAACAATTTTTGCAGTATCAGCAATGTTTTCTTTTTTCATTGCTAAGCCTGATTGAATTGCATCTAATCGCTCTTGGTGAATATCAAGCGCTTGTGCGACTTCTGCAGCATCATTGGTTTTGAAAAAATCATTCATGGCATGTTCAAAGTCATGATCTGAAGCTTTTAAAATACCTTCGATAAGCTCATCTAAATGTTCAGTTTGAGCAGAAAGGGAATGGATAAAGTTTTGAACTAGATTTTGCTCTAGTACATCAATCATCTTAATCATGTTAGTGACCTAAAAGTGATTAAAGGGGAGGAGGGTACCACAGGAAATAAGCAGAAAACCTGCTTTAAATTGGGTAATAAATATACCATTATTGATTAATTTGCAACCTTATTCAGATAAGCTGTAAATATCGAGCTTGTCTTTATATTGATATATTTTTTATTATAATTTTGATTTTAAATAAATTTTTTAAAATATTATCTTTTGCATTAACAATGCTTTCAAGGTTATTTGGGTTCTCTATAAGCACCTGGACTTACCCCAGTCCATTTTTTAAATGCCCGATGAAATGCGCTGGCATCCTGAAAATTCAACAGCTCACTGATGTCTTGTAAGGTATGTGTGGTTTTACCAAGCAGTTCAATCGCCATATCTCGCCGTATATCATTTTTGAGTTGTTGATAACTGCTGCCTTCATTTTTTAAACGGCGTTGTATGGTGGCTTCTGAAATATTCAGCTGCGCTGATAGTTCACCGAGTTCTAACCATTCAGCAGGAGCAATAGAAAGTAATTGCTTGCGAATCATTGAACTTAAAGCCAAAGGATTCTTAAATCTTAATAGTAGATTTTCAGGGGTGTTTTTAATAAAACCATACCAAGATTTTTGATCACGTTTGATTTGAATGTTTAAGTAGTTTGCATCGAATTGCAGATAATTCTCATCTGCTTGGTAAGTAATATTTTCACAGAATCGAACGCGATAATCGCTGTCATCTTCAGGAGGCGTGCATTTTAATTGTAATTGATTGAGTAAAATCCTTTGATCTGCTAACCAACAGATCAAACTATGAATCAACATAATATAAGTGGCATAGCAGAACATGCGCTTAGTTTGTAATTTGTCTGTAATGACAATGTATGCATAATTTTCATCTATAATCAGTTTGCTGGTGAAGTCATCCAAGACAAAATTAAAATATTGCAAAATTTGTTCAATCGCTGTCTGTAGGGTATCCGCTTGCATGACCATTTTAGACAATAATTTATAACAACCGCGTCGCATCTGATGCGAGTCCATGCCAAAGAACTCATCATTCATATGGTCTGCTATTTTAGTCCAAAGTTTTGCATAAGCTGAAACAGCAATACGTGATTTGGTTGCATGAAATATTTCCAGCGGTATCTCTGCATTATGCAAAATCTGCTGTATATCATAGCCCTTGTCTTGGGCACTGCTCAGCGCCTCATGTACCAGTGCAATTGAAATTGTGCCTTTGCTTTCACTGAATTGTTGATTGTTCACAGTGTATTCCATTATCTTGTGAGACGTGTTTTGTGACTAAAGTTTTCCAAAAAGATGTTTAAATTGTCCAAATACATCATACAGGATGCAACTTTTGGAAATTGTACTCAAGCTTGACTATGTTTACTCTGCATCTTAAGTCGAAAGTGGGTTTAATTCATCATTTAAACTGCTCAATTCAAACAATGAACTAGGAAAATAAAATGAAAATTGAAGGAAAAGTTTTTGTTGTGACTGGTGGTGCATCTGGATTAGGTGCAGCGACAGCCACACATTTGATTGGTCAAGGTGCGAAAGTGATCATGGTGGATATGAATCACCAGCTTGGCGAAGAAATGCAGAAGCGCTTAGGTGAAAAGTCCAAATTTGTTCAACTTGATGTGACCGATGAAGTTGCTGTTGAACAATTCTTTAAAAATGTGGAGCAGGATTATGCTCAATTAAATGGCTTAATTAATTGTGCAGGGATTGGTCCATCTGCCAAAGTACTAGGTAAAAATGGCATCCATGCTTTAGACGCATTTCAAAAAGTATTGAATATTAATGTCGCAGGAACATTTAACATGCTGCGTTTTGCCGCAGATGTCATTTCTCGTTATGCATTACCAGCAGGTGAAGAAGATCGTGGTGTGATTATTAACACTGCTTCAGTGGCTGCGTTTGATGGCCAAATTGGTCAATCCGCTTATGCTGCATCTAAAGGTGCTGTTGTTGCAATGACATTACCTTTGGCGCGAGAACTTGCGCAACATGCCATCCGTGTGATGACCATTGCGCCAGGGATTATGGAAACCCCGATGTTGAAATCATTACCACAAAATGTTCAAGATGCGTTGGGTGAAATGGTGCCTTTTCCTAAACGCCTTGCGAAGCCTGAAGAGTTTGCACAGCTTGTTGGTCATATTTGTGAAAATAGCTATTTAAATGGTGAAACAATTCGATTAGACGGCGCAATCCGTATGCAGCCAAAGTAATCTGGTCTAATCCGTCTGCTTATTTCTAACTTTGCTTTAACGTAAGCAATAGCAAACTTTTAAAAAATTGAATACTGCCTGACATGATCTCAACCATCATGTTAGGCAGACTTTAGCCTAAATTTATACAAACAACGAGATTTTGATTGGTCGCTGATCATGATTGCAGTGATTTAAAATTTAAAAGTGCTGAGAGGGATGCTCAAATGATTCTCAATGATGAACAAAAAATGGTTCAGGAAATGATGCGAAATTATTCGCAGAATAAACTTAAACCCACAGCTGCTGAACGTGATAAAACTGCAAAATTTCCTCATCAAGAACTCAAAGAGTTGGGTGAACTGGGTGCATTAGGTATGACCGTGTCTGATCAATGGGGTGGCGCAGGGTTGGACTATATTTCCTTGGTGACGGCAATTGAAGAAATTGCCGCAGGAGATGGCGCAATTTCAACCATTGTCAGCGTACAAAATTCTTTGCCTTGTGGAATTATCCAAAAATATGGGACAGACCAACAAAAACAAGACTACTTAATGCCATTGGCAACAGGTCAATGGCTTGGCTGTTTCTGTTTAACGGAACCACAGGCGGGTTCAGACGCAGGTGCTTTACTATGTAAAGCACAACGTGATGGCGATTCGTGGGTAATTAATGGAACCAAACAATTCATTACTTCTGGACAGCATGCACAAGTGGCGATTGTGTTTGCAGTTACGGATAAATCCGCAGCAAAGAAAGGCATTTCTTGTTTTATCGTTCCAACCAATACAGAAGGTTATATCGTTTCTCGGATTGAAGATAAAATGGGACAACATTGCTCAGATACTGCAACAATTGTTTTTGAGAATTGTCGGATTCCTGCTGAGAACATATTAGGAAATGAGGGTGAAGGATATAAAATCGCCTTGTCGAATTTAGAGTCAGGTCGCATTGGTATCACCGCTCAATGTGTGGGAATGGCAAGAGCAGCGTTGGATGCTGCGGTTGAATATGCCAATCAGCGTAAAGCTTTCGGAGTGGAGTTGGTACAACATCAGGCTGTGGCATTTCGCTTAGCCGATATGGCCACTCAAATCGAAGCAGCACGGCAGTTGATTTACCATGCCGCAAGTTTAAAAGATGCAGGTTTAGCTTGTTTAAAAGAAGCATCGATGGCGAAGTTATTTGCATCTGAAATTGCTGAAAAAGTCTGCTCAGATGCGATACAAATTCATGGTGGTTATGGCTATGTTGCTGATTTTCCAGTAGAGCGAATCTATCGAGACGTTCGAGTCAGTCAGATTTATGAAGGCGCTTCCGATATCCAACGTTTAGTTATCGCAAGAGCGGTGATTCAGTAAGTTCAATTGTAGATTAGCGCATCAAAATTCTATCTCAAGACCAGCTTCGCACTGGTCTTTTTTATTTTAAAGCCTTCCACCATGACAGCAAAAGCAGATGTTCAAAAACTGCAATACAATTGAGGTATTTGGAAATTGTGTGTGATTTCTAATCATGGTTATCTATACGCATAGGAACACATGTTGAATGATTCAACATTTTTAGAAAAGCTAGAAAGCAAAATATGGAACCGCACATCGAGATGATTTGTGCTGAAAATACAAGGATATTGCCATGAAAACATTGGAACAAGCCTATCAAGAATTCGATTATGAAAAACTAATCAATGAACAATTGGTTGGAAATCCACAATCAATCAATGCCTATATCGAGTGCTGCGAGCGTTTTGTCGGTTTAAATAAAGTGGCTTTGATCTGGGAAGGCAAAAACGGTGAGTCTTCACAATGGACCTTTGAACAACTGGCACAAGCATCAGGAAAATTAGCCAATTATTTACACTCGCTAGGCTTAAAAACTGGTGATTGTATTGCTGGCTTATTACCACGTACTCCAGAATTATTGATCACCATATTGGCAACTTGGCGTATCGGAGCAATTTATCAGCCCTTATTTACCGCCTTTGAATCAAAAGCGATTGAGCATCGCGTAGCAACAGCCAATACCCAACTGATCATCACTAACACTGAACAACGTCCAAAATTAAACGGGATTGAACTTCCACATATTCTGACCGTTCATCCACAAGATTTTGCTACAACAAAGGATGCAGATTTTTGGCAAGAACTAGCAGGTCAATCAGCTGAATGTACACCGGTCATGTTGAGTTTTACTGATGATTTTTTAATGATGTTTACCTCTGGAACAACAGGTTTGGCAAAATCGGTTCCAGTACCATTAAAAGCGATTTTGGCCTTTAAAGAATATATGCGTCACGCCGTTGATTTACGTGAAGATGATTCATTTTGGAACCTTGCGGATCCAGGTTGGGCATATGGTCTATATTATGGTATTGCTGGCCCATTGGGATTGGGACACAGTATTATCATGGATGAACGTGCATTTAGTGTCGACCATGCTTTGGAAATTATTCAAAAATACCAAGTCAGTAATCTTACCGGTTCACCTACAGCATTTCGTATGTTCTTTGGCTTTAAAGAAAAATTTAATGCTTCAATCAAAGCGCATTTACGTGCAGTCAGCAGTGCGGGTGAACCTTTAACACCTGAAGTAATTCATTGGTTTAATCATGACTTAAATGTCAATATTTATGACCAATATGGGCAGACAGAATTAGGTATGGTGATTGGTAACCATCATGCTTTAGCACATGCAATAAAAGTCGGCTCAGCAGGTTTTGCTAATCCTGGTCATCGTTTTGCAGTGTTAAATCAAGACAACCAAGAAGTTGAAAGAGGTGAGATTGGAACGCTAGCAATTGACTTCTCTCAATCGCCACTCACATGGTTTAAAGGTTATGGTGGAAATAATCGTAAATCCTTCGTTGGTCATTATTACTTAACTGGGGATACGGTTCGTTTGAATGAATTAGGTGGGGTTGATTTTATTGGTCGTGCAGACGATGTCATTACAACTTCAGGTTATCGTGTTGGGCCATTTGATGTAGAAAGTACACTTTTGGAATGTGTTGAAGTTTTAGAATCGGCCGTTATTGGTAAACCTGATCCAGAAAGAACAGAGATCGTAAAAGCTTTTGTTGTGCTCAAGCCTCAGTTCACGGGTTGTCACCAATTGAATACTAAATTACAAGAATATGTACGTTCTCGATTATCTAAGCATTCTTACCCACGTGAAATTGAGTTTGTTGAAAGCTTACCCAAAACATCTAGTGGCAAAATTCAACGTAATTTATTGAAGCAACAAGAAGTGGCTAAATTACAGCAAATGCAATTGCAGGCTTAATATTTTAAAATCTTTTAAAGTTCCATGCTTTGCACCCGAAAGGGTGCTTTTTTATGATCAGCATAAGATCTCGTATTTCTAAGGTCTTTATAACAATTTTAGTCCACTTTACCTGTGGTATATTTTGTCTAAATAATAAATGGATCAAATAGAATGATTCCAATTCACGATATTGTCATTAATAAAAATTAATCTGCTTTAAATTTCAACAAACGTTAAAAATTATGCAAAATTTAAAACCACATACACTTTGTTTAAGCCTTGCACTATTGGGCTGTTCATTTCCAAGCTATGCACAACTGATGTTTAGCCAATACATTGATGGCACAGTAAATAGAAAAGGATTAGAAATTTATAATCCAGATGGCAGCACTGTAAATCTTGCAGATTATCAAATTGAACAATATACCAATGGGGCAACGAGTAAAACAGCGACTTACACCTTAGAGGGAAATTTAGCCAGTAAAGCAAAATTTATTATAGGTCGTACCGAATTACAGGCAGAACTTGGCACTAAAGTGAATCAGGTTGCTGGTTTGTCATTTAATGGCGATGATGCTTTGGTCCTTGTGTATAAAGGCACACCTGTAGACCGTTTTGGACGGATTGGGGACAAACCAGCAAGTGGCGGCTGGGGAACCACAATCACCAGCTATCAAAATAGCCTAAGCAGAATAAAAAATAAAAATGATGTCAGCGCTGTAGATCCAAATAGTGCCTTTGATTTGGACAGTGAGTGGAGCAAATGGTCAGATCGTAATGCATTCAGTAGCTATTTAGGTACTGGTACAACGACACCGCCAATCACTGCAATCAGTTGTAGTACTGCTGATACTGCAATTGCAGATTTACAATCTGCGGCACAAAACCAGCAATATGTGGTTCGAGGTGTCATTACAGCGGATTATCGCTATCAAAATGGTTTTTCAGGTTTCTATATTCAAACCCCTGACAGTAAAGCTAAAGCAAATTTGAGCAATGCGATCTTTGTCTATCTCCCTGCTGCAAGCACAATCACTGGCGGTAAAGTGGGTGAAGAAGTGATTCTGAAAGGGCGTTTAACCAATTATGAAAATCAATTGCAAATTGATCAACTGAGCAGCAATATTCAAACCTGTAATAATCAAGCCGCAAGTTTGGTGAGTTCTACTCCGATTCAACTGCCATTTTCAAGTTTAACCGATGCTACAGGCAATGCACCTAAGCGCTACCAAGGTATGTTGGTAAAAATTCCTCAAACCTTAACTGTTAGCGAGAATTATGATTATGGTCGATATGGTCAATTGTCTTTAAGTTTGGGACGCTTATATATCCCAACCAATTTATATCCTGCGAAATCCAATGAAGCGGTTGCTTTAGCAAAACAAAATCTATTGTCTAAGATTATCTTGGATGATGGTTATAACAATCAAAACAGAACACCGTGGTTGCCACAAACATTTAATGCGGCAAACACTTTACGTACAGGCTATCAGCTTAAAAATGTTGAAGGGATTTTGGAATACCGTTTCAATGCTTGGCGTATTCAACCGATTCAAAACAAAGCTTTGCCTGAGGTTGTCAAAGACAGCAATCTGCGGAATTCAACCGTCTTGGCAAAAGAGACTAAACAGGTTCGTGTTGCCGCATTTAACGTCTTAAATTATGACAATTCTCCGCTGATTGGTGTTAAACCAGATCGTGGTGCAAACACCGAGACAGAATTTAATCGTCAACATGCCAAAATAGTCAGTGCGATTAAAACCATTGATGCAGATGTTTATGGCTTAATGGAAATTGCCAACAATGGTTATGGCGAAAAAAGTGCTGTGAATTACTTAACCAAAGCTTTAGGTGCAGATTGGAAATATGTCATCCCACCGAATATGGATAAGTTAGGTACTGATGTGATTGCAGTTGCGATTATTTATAATAGCAAACGTGTAAAACCTGTTGGTAATCCTGTGGTATATGATGATTTGACACAGAAAAACCGAGTCACGATGGCACAAAGCTTCCAAGCGGTAACGGGAGGAAAAACCTTTACTGTTGTACCAAATCACTTAAAGTCTAAAGGTAGTTGTCCTGACGATAAAACTTCACCAGAAGCAAACCAAGGTGATGGTCAAGGCTGTTGGAATCCGACTCGTGTTACTGCAGTACAAAAATTGATTCAGTGGATTGCAACCAACCCGACCAAAGCTGAAAAACCAAATTATTTATTGGTCGGGGATATGAACAGTTATGCCAAAGAAGATCCAATCTTGGCATTTGAAAAAGCCAACTACAAAATATTGCTAAATGATGAAAAAGTAGGGCAAGGTAAATCTGCATATAGCTATGTCTTTGGTGTGGCCAGTGATGCAACCGGGAATGGTGGTGCGGGTAATTTAGATCATGCAATTGCAGATGCAAACTTATACCCAATGGTTAAACGTACTTTTGCATGGCATATCAATGCTGATGAACCAACAGCATTAGACTACAATGAAGAATATAAGACTGAAGAACAAATTGCTTCTTTCTATGCGCCAGATGCTTTCCGTTCTTCTGATCACGATCCGGTTATTGTTGATTTAGATTTAAATGAATCAAGTGGTACTACAGGTGGGCATAAGAGCAGTGGGGGCAGTACGGGACTGTGGTCTTTATTTGGACTGATGTTACTTACAGCGAGCTCAGTATTAGCGCGTTCAAAAAAGAAATCCTAATACGCGATATCTTTTTAAAGAGAAACTAGTGATCTAGTTTCTCTTTTTTTATGCTTTTATAAAACTATATAACATAAAAAATTGCACCAACTGATTTAAGACAGAATCTCTTCATAGATCAAGCGAATGATATTGGTCGAAATACTATTTCATTCATCTAAATCATTCGGTTTTATCTTTCAACGGTACTATGGCTCGGATCACGGTAAAACCCTGCTGAGAATGGATTTCAAAACTACCTCCAATTCTTTTTACTCGCACTTGCATACTCTGCAAACCCACATGCAAACCAGCTTGAACCTGATCAACTTCAAAGCCAATGCCATTGTCTTGAATGGTTAACACGAGTTGTTGTCGTTCATCTTCAACCAACGAAACTTCGACATCAGTTGCATGGCTATGTTTTACAATATTGGTTAAGGCTTCTTCTGCGACACGAGAAAAGGTTAAACAAATCAATGCAAGCGGTTTATGTTTCCATTTTTCTGCAAAAATCCAAGTCGATTCAATTTCCATTTCTTCGAAAATTTGTATAAAACGATGACGCAATGGCGCAACCCACATCACTGGACTTTCAGGTATTTTTGCCCCAGCACTGCTTCCTGAGTCAATCACTTGGCGTAAGTCATTTCTTAACAGTTTAAACATAGAGATCACTTGTTGTTTTTCAATATGTTCACTGTGATCCAGTATAATCATCGAGCGAACAATTGAACCACCTAGTCCATCATGTAATTCATGGGACAGGTTTAGACGCTCTTGCAACCGCATATTATCGATTTCAAGTTGGTACTTTTTATCTAAAGATTGTTCTAAGTCAAACGTGACTTTTTCAATAGTTTCTTCAAGCGTCTGATTAAATTTTTCAATACGTCCAACATTCTGCGAAATACGATAAGCCAAGATAAACGAAATCGCTAAGCTGGTAATTGGTGCAGCCAATGGCGTCCAATAGAGCGTCTGATCCAGATGATGGATCATGCTATAAAAATCATGAACAATAATAAGTAAATAGATGAGGAAAATAAACGCAAGCAGGAGAATGTCCATCTTTCTACGTTTAAAAGCAATCCACTGAAAAAACAAGCAATTAAAAATAAATACCATGCCAGAATAGAAAAAGACAGAGGATAAGCTAGGTTCTAGATAATTGATCGGTGTCAATAGCAATGCTGCAATCGCGATTATAGAGGTCAATAAAAGTAAACGTTCTAAATACGGATAATGGCGATTGGCAAAACGCCAAGCAAATAAACAGAGGCAATAGGTATATCCGACTAAAAATACCAGATTTAGACGTGCTGTTAAGATACTGTCGGTAAAAGGAAGAGGAATGGTCGAAATAATATTATAGGCAAACAATACCCATAAAAATGAAGTTAAACCAAACCACCCAAAGGCTTTTTCTTGGCGTCGAAATAGCCAAATGGTAAAACCTGTAGTTCCCACCACAAAGGTAATAATAATATTGATAAAAAATAAAGTTCGCCGTTCAAAAACCAACTGATCCTGTTGATTGGCGATATCTTCGGCCTGACCAAATTTAATTTTTCCTAGACCTGAATGTTGTGATGCAACCCCTACAACACGGACTAAAATTTCATTTTGCTGGTTTTGGATAGATGTAGCAGGAAGCACCCAATACCTTGGCATATTCCAACTTCTAGACAATGGCTCGACTAAGGATTTGTCTTTCCATAACAGTTCATTATTGCTATAGACAGCTCCTGCAATATTGATCCGTTCAATCAGTAAGGCGACAGGTTGATTTTCCTGATCACACTGATATTGCCATTTGATTTTATACCAAGCAGTGCCTGTGTAGTTTTTCCAGCGCGTTTCCCAGTCATCTGGCAAGGTGACTGTTTTCCATCCCTGTTGGGGAACCTGTTCGAGATTTGCAAGCGCTTGAGCAACTTGTATGCTTTGGATTTGAAAATGGCAGGCTGCACCTGTTGTATTGGACTGACCTGTTAAGGCAGCACCAGCAAAAGCAAAATGCTGGGTCAAACTTAGCATAAGACCGAACAACCCGATTAATTTTAGAATTAGTCGAGTAATCCTAAGTTGCGTGCTGTATCGATGGCTTTGGCTCTGTTGCATACCGCAAGTTTCCGATAAATATGTTTAATATGAGATTCAACGGTATAACGGGATAAATTGAGTTGATCTGCAATTTCCTTATTGCTTAAGCCTTGAGAAACCAGTTCTAAAATTCCCAATTCTCTTTTGGATAATACACTGTCCTGATCAGTAACTTTCTGACAGGGTGCAGTTTTATTTGAATTATTTTTTTCATTAAAGTGTAGTTGTTTTAAAATTTTTTGAGCAATAAATGGATCAATCGGCGCTCCACCACGCAAGACACTTTTGATCGAAAGAGAAACTTCTAAGTCATCTCTTTCTTTGAGTACATAGCCTGTTGCACCTGCACTTAGTGCATTGAGGATCGCATCTTCAGTGCTCCATGCAGAGATCACTAAAATCATGATGGTTGGATCATAGTTTTTTAAAATTTCAATAAACTCAATTCCATTACCATCAGGCAAGCCCAAATCAACCAATGCAAAAGAGGCTGAGTGTATACTGAGTTGTTCTTTGGCTTGAGCTAAACTTTGGGCAAAACGTAAATCTGCAATTGAGTATCCTAGATTAATTAATATGTCAGTCAGTCTTTTTTGTATAAGCGGCTCATCTTCTACGATGATGACTGGAACAGGTAAACTTAACTCATTGTTCATGATGTAAAAAACTCGCCCATGTCTATTGGACTTAGTTTTTCAGATATTGATGGCTTTATCTATACCTGATAATAGGTATTTTTAGTATTTAATTCAGTGATTAGGAATGAATATTCAGTTTATTACAATCGCGTTTTAACGCGCTTACTGAGTATCAAATGATGCCTAAAGTCAATTTATTGAGATCAAGTTAACTTTTTGAGATAAGGTTATTGAGACAGGTTAAGTAAATATTCAAATTTTAGTAGATAAAAATCACAATTTAACAGCAAAATATCGGTTATATTCGCTGAATAATGGATTATTTTTATAATGGATGTAGCTTACGATGATTAAATTCCTTAGAAATTTGGCAGTGATACAATGCATTGCGATTACCATTTTGGCTATTGTTCTTTACCTGTATTAAACGCTGATCATCACTGCCTTAAGAAAAATAAAGCTGTTTATTTTACCGCACTAAATTGATCAACCAAGCTACGACTTGCTTCATTCATCCCTATAATTTCAACCTGAATGTTATTTTGCAGAAACTTGTTTTGTACCTGATTGAGCATACTGACAGAGGTAATATCCCAAATATGGGCATGGGTTAAATCGATAATGACATGATCAACAGATTCATTAAAATCAAAAAACTGAAAGAATTTTTCTGAACTGCTAAAGAAAATTTGCCCAAAAATTTCATATTTACGGGTCGTACTGTTCAATAGATGAGACTGGACACGCACTGCATTTTCTAATTTATTGACCAAGAAAAGTGCAGATAAAAGTACACCAATTAACACACCTAAAGCTAAGTTATGCGTCATCAGTACAATGACCACCACCGCAAGCATCACGCTATTGCTTTGTTTGGGATGTTTTGAAAAGTTTTTGACTGAGTCCCAGTTGAATGTAGTAAAAGCCACCATAATCATAATTGCCACAAGTGCAGCCATAGGAATATAAGACAGCCATTCTTTTAAAAAGACCACTAAGCACAGTAAAAAAACACCTGCAACCAAGGTTGATAAGCGAGTTCGTGCACCAGAAGACACATTGATAATCGATTGTCCAATCATGGCACAACCTGCCATACCCCCCATAAACCCACTGACCATATTGGCGATGCCTTGGCCACGGCATTCTTTATGACGATCGCCTTCCGTTTGGGTCACTTCATTAACAATCGTGGTGGTCATCATGGTTTCGAGTAAACCTACGGTGGCCAAGGTGATGGCATAAGGAAAAATAATTTTTAAGGTATAGAGGTTAAGTGGAATGTCTGGAATTAAAAACAGCGGTAAAGTGTCTGGAAATTTTCCTAAATCACTGACTGTACGCATATCTGCACCCAAAAATAAGGCAGCGAAACTCAATATAATAATGCACACCAAAGGCGAGGGAATGAGTTGACCGATTTTGGGAATGTAGGGGAAAAGATAAACCACCCCTAAGCCAAAGGCGACAAATAGATAAGCCGTCAAATCCATACGTTGTAATTCAGGAATCTGTGCCACAAAGATGAGAATAGCCAACGCATTAACAAAACCATAGACGACAGACTGTGAAACAAAGCGCATCAGTTTTGCAACTTTAAAATAGCCAGCAAGAATCTGAAGAATTCCAGTCAAAATTGTGGTGGCAAATAAATACTGTAAACCATGATCTTTGACGAGAGTAACCATCAGCAACGCCATTGCGCCCGTGGCTGCGGAAATCATTGCGGTACGTCCACCAAAGAAAGCAATGCTCACTGCAATACAAAATGATGCATACAGGCCGACTTGTGGATCTACGCCTGCAATTGCAGAAAAAGCGATTGATTCAGGAATAAGTGCCAAGCCTACGACCATTCCAGCAAGTACATCTGTACGAATATTGGAAAACCATTCCGCTTTTTTTAGACTAATCACTATAAACCTTTCATCATTCTTTAAAGATGCGTATGTTAAAACATCTCTTAGTGAAAAAGCAGTTAACTTTGACTTGAAAAAGTCTTCATTTTGTTGAATATTCAAGTTATAGCTGATTTTATAAATTTATGCTTTTTGCAATTTTATGTTTTACGACTTGAAATTGTGATCTGAGCCATTTACAACTTAAACAGTCATATAACAAGGATTAGATATGAAATTATATTATTCACCAGGTGCATGTTCTTTAGCTGCCCATATTTTACTCAACGAAATTAATGTTGATTTTGATCTAGAACGTGTTGATTTAAAAACGCATAAAACAGAAAAGGGCGCAGATTATTACGAAATCAATCCAAAAGGCTATGTACCCGCATTAGAAATCAATCCAGGTTTACTTTTGACTGAAAATGTTGCAGTACTGCCTTTTATTGCACAACACGATCCTAAACAGGATTTGATCCCACCATCAGGTTTGGGACGTGCTAAAGTTTTAGAATGGTTGGGTTATTTAAACTCAGAGTTGCATGATGAATATGCCGTCTTCTTTGACCCAGCGATCACTGAAGATGAAAAAGTACGTGGCTATGCAACCATAGATAAAATGTTGAAATATATAGATGACTATCTAGCAGAGTCTGAATACGATTATTTGGTCAATGACCGCTTTGGCCCTGCTGATGCGTACTTGTTTGTACTGACAAATTGGTCGAATTCAATTCATCATGATCTAACGCCATTTACCAATATTGTGGCATTACGCAATAAAGTCGCTGAACGTCAATCTGTACAGATTGCAATGCGTGATGAAGGTTTAATTCCTTAAGTATGCTTGAATTGATATACAAAGCACCTACGGGTGCTTTTTTATTGAATTGATTAACGTGAAATGGGCAGAAACAGGGAAAGGTGTTTATTGTTGATTTTTAGTCAATAATGTTTTGCTTATTTTTGCATTTTTTGCGATAAAAATAAGCTCTATAGTTGCGCCATAAATCAAGCGTATTGGCAAAACATAGGTAAACAATGAGTAATATCTTAATCGTAAATGGTGCGAAACAGTTTGCACATTCAAATGGTGAATTAAACGATACCCTAACTGCTTTGGGTGAAGACGTGCTTAGCGATTTGGGACACAGTGTAAAAGTGACACGTACCGATGCAAATTACGTGATATGTGCTGAATTAGCAGGAGACTTTCACTTGGGATATGCTAGGCAGCTAACCGATAAAAGTTCTCTGCTATTTGATTTGGCGTTTTAAAATCCAAACTCTTTTGAATTCTTCGCTGATTATAAAATAACACAATGTATTTTGTAATATCTGCTTTAGCTTCATCTCTGGTTTTATAGTTGCAATGATGCACTAATTCATTCTTGAGTATGCCCCAGAAACTTTCAATCGGTGCATTATCGTAACAGTCCCCACGTTTGCTCATTGAACCTTGAAAATCACATTTTTCCAGTATCTTTCGATATTCATGGCTGCAATATTGGCTGCCTCTGTCCGAATGAATAATTAAGCCTTTCGTTGGTTTTTGATTACGAATCGCCATAGTCAGTGCATTGCAAACAAGTTGTGCGGTCATACGCTCATTTAAGCTATAGCCAACCACTTGTTTCGTGTACAGGTCTTTTACTGCTGCCAAGTATAACCAACCTTCAGCAGTCCAAATGTATGTAATATCGCTTGACCATGCAAGATTGGGCTTAGTCATTGAAAACTGTTGCTCTAGTAAATTTGCGTAGATCGCTCGATTATGATCACTCTTCGTAGTTCTTTTGAAACGCTTATGACGCTTACAATACAGCTGGTTGAGCTTTTTTATTTGACGTACAGCATACGTACTGATTTTGATACCTTGCGCTTGTAAATGCTTAGTTAATCGAATATAGCCATAGCTTTGTTTAGTTTCCTCATGAGCTATTTTGACCAAAATTGTCTGTTGATTTCGCTGAACCAATCTTTTATTCATGCCTCGTTTTAGCCAATCATAAAATCGTGACACTGAAACGTGAAGTAATCTAGCCATAAAGCTAATCGGGAATAAATATCTTTGCTGTTTCATATAGGCGTACCTTACTGACTTTCTTTCGCAAAGTACGCTGCTGCCTTTTTTAGAAATTCACGTTCCATTTCAGCTGTTTTGAGCTGTTGTTTGAGCTTTTTATTTTCTTCGAGTAAGGCATTTAGATCAGGTGAATATTGTTTAGTGCCTGCTAAGGTGCCAGTCTTTGCTTTATTATTCCAATTTGAAAGAGTTTGCATTGAAATGCCAAGTTGTCTGGCTGTTTCCGATACATTGCCTTGATTGGCTTCAATCAATTTTATTGCTTCAACTTTAAATTCTGCGGTGTAAGTCTTCTGTTTCTTGCTCATGGTAAACTCCTGATGAGTGTCTATAGTTTACCAAGTTAAAACCTCCTGTTTTCTCAGCACACATCAACGATGCTCAAGAAGAAGTAGAGAAATATCTCTGGGCGGATGTTGTGATTTATCAAATGCCAGGTTGGTGGATGGGTGCACCATGGACCATGAAAAAATATATTGATGATGTTTTTACCACTGGTCATGGCAGTTTATATGCCAACGATGGTCGTAGCCGTTCTGATGCTACCAAGAAATATGGCTCAGGTGGTTTGATTCAGGGGAAAAAGTATATGTTGTCGTTAACTTGGAATGCACCCTTGCAAGCGTTTGATGATCCTGAGCAATTTTTCCATGGTGTTGGTGTAGATGGTGTGTATTTACCTTTTCATAAAGCCAATCAATTCTTAGGAATGCAAAGTTTAGAAACATTTATTGTCAATGATGTGATTAAAGCACCACAAATTGCGCAATATGAACAGGCATATCGCCAACATTTACAGCAGCTTTTTGCTTAAGCAAATTGGAATTTTGAGTATCTCATTTAAAAAAATTAAGGAGTCTAAAATGTTGACCATTGTCGCTGAAATCCGTGCATATCCAGATGGATTACACAAAGATAAAATTATCCAAGCATTTAAGAAAATTACTCCGACAGTATTACAAGAGCAAGGCTGTCATGGTTATCAGCTATTGGTCGACGCTGGTGTTGATGTAAGTTATCAAAGCAAGGATTCTGATTTGATCGTGATGCTTGAAAAATGGGAAAGTATTGAACATCTCAATACCCACTTGCAAACTGAGCATATGCAAGCGTATCAACTTGAAGTAAAAGAGCATGTTGCTGATGTTAAAATCCGTATTTTAGAACATGGATTTTAAAGCTAATTTATTGTTATAAGCTTCTTTCTCGCTTTGGGAGAAGGCTAGGGTGAGGGATTCTTTTATGTTGAATTATTGTTTTTAAAAAATAATTTATAAAAGACATCCATCATTGAACATAACGCTCAAAGTTGATTTGCTCAAGTTTGAGCAAAGGTGCTTTCTTTAATTTTGACCAGGATATCTTTGGTGTATTTTTGCGATCAAGTTCTTGCGTACTTGTGACATTTTTGATTTTCCCTGTTAAAAAATTAGTACTTTCAGTTCGACTGTCACCTGATGGTATATCGAAATAATGTAAATCATAGCCGATCAGATCGAATGATGGGTTTTGATAGCGGAAAGTATAAATATTATTAAAGACCTCCCATGAATTACAACGAAACGAGTAATTTAATGTGATCTTAAGTTGTCCATTCTGGATGATTGGTGAATTGTCTACAATCAATGGATCGATAAGGCAAGGGCGTTCATTGTTGCTTTCTCTAGGGAGTGAAGAATTACTGGTGATAAGGCGGTAAGTTTGAGCGTCTTTAAATAGAACTAATAATTTTCGCTCATTTTGGTTAACTAGAAGATTTGCTGGCTTTTTATGATTGAATTTATTTTTAACAATATTTATGGGATCCGTATTTTCAATAATCAGCACCATATCGGCTTGTTGATCACCATTTAAGTCACCTTGAACTTTGCTAAGTATTTTCCAATCTTTAGGAATGAAAGCTTGAACATCAGCTTCAGTATTGGTTTCTGCCCATACTAAACTTGAGCAGACTGTTAATGTAAAAAATAGAAGTAATAGATTGTTATTCTTCATGGTTTTCTTCCAATTCACTGAATCGTAAATTTGTTGTTAAATTTACGCCTATTTTTAGGCATCTCTCCAAGCTATCACTTTTGATTACCTTGTCTTAGCTAATTTTTTATGGTAAATATCGAGTCCTCTTCGACACCTTTATTCTCAGAATAATATGGCATATTTATGAATCGTTGGTAGATACGAAACGCGTTTTATTCAAACTCGCCGTAGTCTTTAAAATTGATCTGCTCAAGTTTAAGTGAATAACTGTTCTTTAATTTGGACCAAGAAACTTGCTTAGCTTGATCCTGATTTTCAAACTCACCACCACCTGTAGTGTTTTTAACTTTACCTGTTAGAAAATTGATACTTTTCGCACTGGTTTCACCAGATGCACGATGGAAGTAATCTGTATCATAACCAATCAGCTTAAAAGACTGGTTTTGATAACGGAAAGTAAAAGCATTGTTATAGACAGACCATGAACCACAACTGAGCCAATAATGTAAATTAATTTTAACTAATCCATTTTTGATGGTGAGCGGATCACCTTCACCTAGAGGGTCAGCAAGACAAGGTGATTCTTTATCTCCCTCAGTAGGAAGCGAGGAATTACTTGCAACAAGACGATAGCCTTGAGGGGCTTTAAATAAAATTAATAACTTTCGATTGTTTAAATTCAGCTGAGGATTACCTAATCCCTCATTTGTCAAAATATTTTTTGGATCCGTATTTTCAATAATTAAAGCAAGATCTGTTTGCTTATCACCATTTAAATCACCTTGTACTTTACTCAACACTTTCCAGTTTTTAGGGATAAATGATTGATAGTCAGCTTTGGTGCTGGTGTCTGCCCAAACCAAAGCTGAGCATGTTGTTAATGCACAAAATAAAATTAATTCAGTTTTGTTTTTCATTATTTTTCTCCAATAAATTGAACGCTAAAGTTATGAATCAACTCTTCACTATCCCAAGGAATATTCTCCAAAGTATAGCTTTTCGAAGTTCTCAGTGTTTTCCAAACAATTTTGGATGGCGTTTCAACTTGTGCAAAGATATTTGGCGTTGTGGTCACTTTGGCTTTGTTGCTTAGAAAGTTAAGGCTGGTTTCTTTTAGTTTGCCACTAATTTTATCTAAATCATAAACATCAAATCCAATGAGATGGAATTGATTGTTCTTTAGTTTAAACCCATAGGTATATATCAAGCCATACGTATTGCTACAGGATGACATGGTATTGAATAACACATCTAAGCGTTGATTTTTTATCGTCAATGAGGAGTCATCTAGAGCATCTTCGATACAGAGTTCTTCTGAACGATAGGTCCAGTTAGGAATTTGTCGACTTAGCTTAAGTTGTAATTGTTGGCCTTTTTGAAAAAGCACTAAAAGCTTTCGATTGTGCTGATTTTCATTTTTAGGTTGGATGATGAGGGCAATATCCTTTTTATCATCTTGATTCAAATCACCTTCTGCTTGAGCAAGAATTTCCCAATTGTTTGGGACAAATTTTTGTAATGAGGTAGAAGGCTGATTTGCAAAGCTTAGCGATGAATAAGCGCTCAGGAGCAGGGCGGTATTTATTATTTTATTCATGATCTTTCTCAATGAATTTATCAAGATATTTTGAGCCTAAAAGGACTTCGGAAAATCCTTTTAGGCAATTCAAACGATTATTTAAAGAAATAACCTGTTTCTGGTGAACTCGCATTTGCCATTCGTTTACGTGGCATACGACCCGCCAAATAGGCTTCACGTCCAGCTTCAACCGCTTTTTTCATTGCTGACGCCATTAAAATTGGATGATGTGCAGCGGCAATCGCGGTATTCATCAATACGCCATCGCAACCTAATTCCATTGCAATTGCGGCATCGCTTGCAGTACCTACACCAGCATCAACCAAAACTGGCACTTTGGCATTTTCTTTAATAATTGAAATAGTATGCGGATTTAAAATGCCTAGGCCAGAACCAATTAAGCTACCTAAAGGCATGATCGCAACACAACCCATGCTTTCAAGTTCTTGAGCCACAATAGGGTCATCCGATGTATACACCATCACTTCAAAACCATCTTCAATCAATGTGCGAGCAGCATCAAGTGTCGCTGTTACATTTGGATAAAGGGTTTTCTCATCACCTAATACTTCCAATTTGACCAGGTTATGCCCATCTAAAAGTTCACGTGCAAGCATACAGGTACGTACTGCGCTATTGGCGTCAAAACAACCCGCTGTGTTCGGTAAGATGGTGTATTTTTCAGGTGGAAGGATTGACAGTAAGTTGGGCTGATCTGGATTTTGCCCAATGTTTACTCGGCGAATCGCCACTGTCACAATTTCAGCGCCACTGGCTTGAATTGCTAAATCAGTTTCTTGCATGTCTTTGTATTTACCCGTACCCACGAGAAGACGAGATTGAAAAGTACGAGAACCGATAATAAGAGGGGAGTTTTCAGTAGGAAAATCTAGCATGGGAGAGCTCCAAATTAGCCGCCACCGACAGCGTGAATGATTTCAATACGGTCTTTTTCAGCAATAGGGGTAAGTTCAAGTTTACTTTTGGAAATGATCATTTCATTCATTTCTACGGCAAAGCGTTTACCTTCGAGTGAAAGTTCCTGAACCAGTTGTAAAAGATTTTGGCAAGCGGTTTCTTGAGGCTCACCATTTAAGAAAATTTGCATATACATTCCATTCGATTGCGCAAATTGTGATGTCTAAAATCAAAATAATTTTATTTAGCGTATTTCAATGCATTCCATGCAAGGACCAGCCAACCTGCAATCATCAGTGCTCCACCAATGGGTGTAATTGCACCTAAACCTCGTGGTAAACCCAGTGCCATGACATAAAGCGAACCGCAGAAAAATAAAATACCGATTTGGATGAGTAAGAAGCTGGCTTTGATTGGAAGTTGAGGGATGACTTTACTGAGAATAGCCAGTGCCAATAGGCCCAGTGCGTGGTAGAAAAAATAATCAGTTGCTGTTCGCCACCATGCCAACTGAGCTTCAGTTGCGTGAGCTTTTAAACCATGTGCGCCAAATGCACCTAAGATTACTGCAAGCGCTAAATTCAGTGCTGAAATTGCAATCCACATAAGCCAGTCATCTGCATAAATTTGCGCATAACATTAACACAATTTCGAAGCGGGATTAAAGGCAAAATCTATTAAGAATAAAGATTTGACAAAAATATCAGGCAAAATAAAAGGGCATGTCGCCCTTTTATTGAAAATATAAATTATTGGTCTGGTATGCAGACCGTTTTGAAGATTTAGTTGGATGACATGGCAACTTTGATTTTGTCCATGGCATTTTTTTCTAACTGACGAATACGTTCAGCAGAGACATTGTACTCTGCAGCCAGTTCATGCAAGGTCGATTTATCATCATCTAACCAACGGCGCTGTAAGATGTTGCGTGAGCGATCATCCAACTGTTCCATAGCATTATGCAAAGCTGAAGTACTTTGTTCTTCGTAATCTTCTTCTTCGACTAAACGAGCAGGGTCATAGCGGTTATCTTCGAGATAAAGCGCTGGTGCAACATGAGTTGAACCTTCATCATCGTCATCACCTTGAGCTTCAAAAGCAGCATCATAAGCGGTTAAACGACCTTCCATTTCCAGGACTTGTTCTGCTGTTACATTTAAGTCATTGGCAATTGATTGTGCTTCTTCAAGTGTAAGTTTTTTACTTGATTTTTTTAGGCTACGTAAATTAAAAAACAATTTACGTTGCGCTTTGGTGGTCGCAATTTTGACAATACGCCAATTGCGAATCACATATTCATGAATTTCAGCCTTAATCCAGTGCACAGCAAAAGACACTAAACGCACGCCCATATTTGGGTCAAAGCGTTTAACTGCTTTCATTAAACCGAGATTACCTTCTTGAATTAAATCACCTTGTGGCAAACCATAGCCCGCATAACTGCGCGCAATATGCACCACAAAACGTAAGTGAGACATCACTAACATTTTCGCAGCATCTAAATCTTGATCGTAAAAATAGCGATCAGCTAACTCTTTTTCTTGTTCAGCTGTCAAGATTGGAATCTGATTTACGGTGCTGATATAAGCACCTAAGTTAACACCTGGTGCAGATAAGGACAGGGGCATCAACTGATTGCTGCTGTCACTCATGGGTTCTCCTTATAGGAATTTCGTTGTATAGCTAATGCATTCATCTTAATTCGAATATTGTACATAAGTAAGGAAATTTGGGTATCGAAATGTAAAAATATATGCAAATTTGCAAAAAAAAATTTGAATTGAAAATAATTAAGATTCAATTAAGTAATGAAATTCATGCTCTGATCGTTTAGTCAATTGGCAGGAAATCTTGTTGATCTCGCAATAACGCGTAATATCAATTTCACTATGTGGATCAGAGGACATTAAAAGAAATATTTGATGAGGCAATGCTCTTTTTAATTCACGCTTTAACATTAATAGAGGCATTGGACAGGGTTTACCCATACAATTTATTTCAATCGCTGTCTGACCTAAAGGTTCATTCATTTTTTGGCAAGGTAACAACAGGGTTATGGAACACATATTTTACCAAGTTTATTGAAACACCCCAACAAAAATTGGAATATTCTTCAACAAATAAAAAATAATCGTGAAGCTGTTTAAAAAACACGCTTGATATCGAAAATAATTATCAAAAAAAATTCTATTAATTGTCATAAACCCATGTTAAGCTCGTTGCGTATTTAGGATTTATCAGAAACAATTCTTGTTTTGAAACCCTATTACAAGATGGATGTAACCGGGATTTTGTTAATAGTTTTACAGAATGATTACAAGCTTTGAAATTAGAAAATATTTTAAAACTTTGTTTGCTCTGCTGTTTGCAACACCGGGTGGTCCCTTTTTCTTAATAACTGAGGATTAACTTATGACAGCTCGTGAACAAGGCGTAGTTAAATGGTTCAACGACACTAAAGGCTTCGGCTTTATCCAACGCGCAGGCGGTGATGACGTATTCGTTCATTTCCGTGCTATTCAAGGTGACGGTCATCGTTCACTTCGTGACGGTCAACGCGTTGAATTCAGTGTTGTGCAAGGTCAAAAAGGTTTTCAAGCTGAAGAAGTTCAGCCTTTAGACTAATCTTAAATTTTTAAAATTTAAGTGGCGCTCCAATTTCTTATAAATTGGGGCGTTTTTTGTTTATAATGGGCGCAATTAAAAGTGTCTACAGTTAGAGCTCGTATTTATGTCATCAGGTTTCGAAACCCTTAATTTACATCCGCAACTTAAACAAGCGATTGATGCTTTAGGGTTTAAAGAAATGACCCCAATTCAGCAAAAAGTATTGAAATATACTTTAGCAGGTCATGATGCAATTGGTCGTGCTCAAACCGGCACAGGTAAAACAGCGGCATTTTTAGTCAGTATTATTAATGATTTGCTCACAAACCCAATTAAAGAACAACGTTTCCGTGGTGAACCACGTGCATTGATTCTTGCGCCAACACGTGAACTTGCAATTCAAATTGAAAATGATGCAAAAGATTTAGTCAAATATACCAATCTAAATGTCGTGACTTTGGTTGGCGGCGTTGATTTTGATAAGCAAAGAAAACAACTGGATCAAGGTTTTGTTGATATTTTAGTGGCAACTCCTGGTCGTTTAATTGATTTCACAGAACAAAAAGAAGTTTGGTTAGATCAAATTGAATTTTTGGTGATTGATGAAGCTGACCGTTTATTAGACATGGGCTTTATCCCATCAGTTAAACGGATTGTGCGTTTTTCGCCACGTAAAGAGCAACGTCAAACCTTAATGTTCTCGGCAACATTTAGCTATGATGTTCTCAATCTTGCCCAACAATGGTTATGTGAGCCAGTTACAGTCGAAATCGAACCAGAAAAGAAAACCAACGCTGATGTTGAACAACGTGTATATGTGGTCGAAAAGAAAGATAAATATCGCTTATTGCGCGAAATTTTGGCAGATGAACCCATTGAAAAAGTGATGATCTTTGCCAATCGCCGTGATCAAGTACGTAAACTTTATGATCATTTAAAAGCAGATGGTTATAAGGTGGTGATGCTATCAGGTGAAATAGCGCAAGATAAACGTTTGAAAATGTTAGATCAATTTAAAAATGGTCAGCATAATATTATGATCGCAACGGATGTTGCTGGCCGTGGTATTCATGTTGATGGCGTATCTCATGTGGTGAATTTCACTTTACCTGAACAGTCAGATGATTATGTACATCGTATTGGTCGTACAGGTCGTGCAGGTACACAGGGTGTAAGTATTAGTTTCTTGTCTGAAGATGATGCATTTAATTTACCGACTATTGAGAAAGCGATTGGGCAAAAATTGCCTTTAACGCGACTAGATGGTTATTGCTAAGTTTTTTGTTTCTTTATCGAATTGTGTTTAAAAAACCCACTTATTTAAAGTGGGTTTTTTATTGGCTATTTTAGTTTAGACGGCTAAACGGATTAACTTGCTTTACAGCTAAAGGTCAATGTTGTTTGATAGTCAGTATCTTTTTCAATACCGTAGTTTTTACCCATTACTGAACCTAATACGCCTGCTGCTGCCGTGATCATTTTTCCAGTCTGTTCATCAACGACACCTTTTAAACTGCCATGGTATTCAGTTTTTTCATCCACTAATACCGGTGCACCTTTTTTACCGCAAGCCTTGTTTGCTGCAGTAATGGCATTATTTTTTGCGGTAATTTGGTCTTTACCTAAGCCAGTGACTTCATACTGGTTATCTGCTTTTTGAATCGCTAAAGTTTGTGTTGGATTTGATGCACATGCAGTGAAGAGTAACGCTGAACTAGCAAGTAAAGTGATCGTTGTTAATTTATTCATATTGATTCTCAAATTCCTGTACTAAAAATTAAAAAGATACTGCTTTTAAATTAGTTATAATTTGAGCATAGAATATGGGCTAAATATTGAGAAACATGTATAAATTTTGCAGTTTTTTTTAAGTTTATTGATGATTTGGCTTTATTTTCGAAGCCAAAGGGTATCGAAGGCATTTTTTGCGAGCAATCATGCTCATTGATAACCTAACAATAAGTTGTATGTAATATTGACAGATGCCAAGTAAATTTTGTCGGAGATAGCTTAATGATTTTAGATTATGCTAATCTTGAAACAAGTGAAATTAACCAGATAATAGATAGGTCAATGTCAGATTTAAACTTCAAAGCAGTACATGACAATATTCATCAACGTCAATCGATTGGTCATTTGGTTGAACCTGCACCTTCACACGCACAACTGAATATTGCATTTAAAGCCGCTTTAACAGCACCTGATCATCATCGTTTAAAACCCACACAATTTATTGTCGTGGATGTTGAGCAACGTGAAGCATTTGGTGCATTACTGGCACAATCTATTGCTGACTTAGGTGAATTAGATCCAGCCCAAGTTGAACGGGTAAAACTTCATCCTTTTAGAGCGCCTATTTTAGTGCTTGCTGTGACTAAATTTCAGGATCACCCTAAAGTGCCTTTTTTTGAACAAACGCTGAGTTCAGGGGCTGCAATTGAAAACTTTTTATTGTCGATGCAGGCACAAGGTTTCGCAACTATGTGGCGGAGTGGGGCTGTGGTCGAATCTAAATTATTAAAATCAGCACTGGGTTTAGCTGAACGAGATTTAATTTCAGGCATTATTTATGTTGGTACAGCGGCAAAAGCGATTGCCCCGCGTGCAGAGATTGAAACAACACAATATGTTCATTTTTGGCAAGCTTGAGTCAAAAAGTTGTTGATATTTTCAGGTCGAAAAATCATTGGGTTATTAGGATAAGCATTTTAGGATAACAATAAATGTCGGATTTACAATTTAAAGATTTAGTTGAACCTATTGTATTGGGTCAGAAAACAGCGTTGCGTGTGACTGTACTGGGTGGTGGTAGTTTCGGTACTGCAATGGCAAATACAGCAGTACGTAATGGTTGTGATACCATGATTTGGATTCGTGATGAAAGTATCGCAGCTGAAATTAATGCGACTCATGTCAATAAACGCTATTTACCAGATTTTCAATTAGAGGTGGGTTTACGTGCTGAGTCAAATTTAGAAGAGGCAGTGCGTGATCGCGATATTATTCTGGTGGCAATTCCAAGCCATTCTTTTCGTGATGTTTTACGTCAAATTAAACCCTTTATTAGTGCACAAGCCGTTGTTTCATTAACCAAAGGCATCGAAGCAAAAACCTTTAGCTTTATGAGTGACATCATTCGGGAAGAGCTTCCTGAAGTTCCTTATGGTGTTCTTTCAGGACCTAACTTAGCCAAAGAAATTGTTGCAGGACAACCAGCAGGTACAGTGATTGCCAGTGATAGTGAATTAGTACGTTATGCCGTACAACAAGCATTGCATAGTGCCTTGTTTCGAGTATTTGGCAGTGATGATGTACATGGTGTCGAATTGGGTGGGGCACTTAAAAATATTTATGCTGTTGCAATGGGAATGGCTGCTGCTTATAAAGTAGGTGAAAATACCAAGAGTATGATTTTAACCCGTGCCTTGGCTGAAATGAGTCGCTTTGCAGTTAAGTTGGGGGCAAATCCTTTAACATTCTTAGGTTTGTCTGGTGTGGGTGATCTTTTCGCAACCTGTAACAGCCCGTTGAGCCGAAATTATCAAGTTGGTTTTGCCTTGGGTTCTGGAAAGACACTGGAACAAGCAACCTCTGAATTGGGACAAACCGCTGAAGGGATCAACACCATTGTACAAGTCAATGCACGTGCAAAGGAGTTGGATGTCTATATGCCAATTACCACTGCATTGTATGAAGTTATTTTTGAAGGTGCGCCACCACTGAATATTGCCGTTTCTTTGATGAAGAATGGGCATCGTAGTGATGTAGAGTTTGTGCTTCCGCATAACGAAGTTTAATCGTGTGTTGTTGGCACAATATTCAAAACTTTAGAGATGGATTTGTAACAAAGCCTCGTTATAATCAGTGCAGTATTAAAAAGGAAATCTTATGCAACTGACTTTGGTGCGTCATGGTGAAGCAGCTCCACCCGTCAATGGGGTGGACAGTAAACGGCCTTTAACACAACGTGGGCATTTACAAGCACAACAAACGGCTAATTTTTTAAAAGAAATCGTGCAGCCGGATGTATTTGTTGTCAGCACTTTATTGAGAGCACAAGAAACATTGGCGCACATACAGACGTACTTCCCGAATATATCTGTATTGGTCTGTGACAAAATAAAGCCAGATGATGATGCAAAATTAGCAATCGAATGGTTGTCACAATTGCCATTTGAACGTATTGTGGTGGTATGTCATATGAATGTTGTGGCACATATTGCAGAACAACTGACACATGAACATTTTAATCCTTTTGCCTTGGCAGAAGCTCGTATCTATGAGCAAACTGTGATTGCAAATGGTCTATCTACACAAGATAAAGCCTTTATTCCAACTGTATAAAAGCATTGTTAAAAGAACTTAACGGCAGAAAACGATAAATGTTGTACTTATGGATGCCTGAAGCCAATGGGGTTTGGCAGTGGTCTCGAGGAAGTGATTGGACTAAATCTTCGAGCCTAGAACAATTAATACAAGATATTAAACTTTACCAAGGTGAAGAAGCTGTGGTTTTCTTCCCAAGTCGTGAAGTGCAAATTCTTCAACAGAAATTCAGTAAAACTCAATATAAACAATTGGGTGTAGATGGTGTCAAATATTTATTAGAAGAATATGTGATTTTGCCGATTGATCAGATGAAAGTGTTTTCACACTTTCAACAACCCGATCAGGTTTCAATATTGGGGATTCATCAATATGCTGTCACCACAATGCAGCATTCCTTGTCATTGATTCCGTTAAAAATCGTCTCTTTATTACCTGACTTTTTGATGCTGCCTGTACCAGAAGTCGGACAGACGATTTTGGCCAATGTCAACGGACAGTTATTGGTTCGAGAAGGCGAGTTCCTTGGTAATTCGATTGATGATCTGAATGTATATTTGGATTTCGCTGATCGAGAGAAAAGCTATTTATATAGCGGATTGACAGATGAGCAAGCGGTCAGCTTATTTGCCATTGCGACAGCAGATCAGCGTGAGCCTTTTGATTATCAATTTAGTGAAATCAAAAAACCGAAACTACATCCTTATAATGTATTGCCAAAAGCCAAGCAAGCCAATCAAGGCGTTTCTCGTTATTGGCAAGCCTGTGCAGTTTTGGTGGTTGTTTTGATTATTGCGCAATTGAGTTACGATGCTTTGCGTTGGATTAAGCTGAAGAAAGTTGCAGATCAAACTGCTTTGATTGCAGTGGATCAGTACAAAAAATGGTTTCCAAATGAGCAGCGGATTACAGAAGAGTCTGTAGAACGTCAGTTTAAAAATAAATTGGCACTGAGTCAGAGTGCAAATACCCAAGCTTTACAATTACTCAGTCGTGTGGGGCCAATTTTAATGCAACATCAGATCATTGCCAGTCGTGTGAATTATGATACAGCTGTGTTAAATATGGATCTGGTGGCGAAAAATGCTGAAGGCTTGCAGACCTTGGTGACGCAACTGAATCAACAGGGCTTTAAAGCAGAATTAGGCAATGTTCAGACGCAAGGCGCATCTGTCGTTGGTTTGGTGAAGATACAATAATGAAAACAATGGAAAATGTGCAAAATCGACTGGATATATGGTCTGAGAAAATCGCAGAGAATTTAGAAAAAATATCTCCACGTGAACGTGTCATGGTTATTTTTACTACGATTTTTGTCATTGTGGCAATTGTGGGGGCGGCGTTGTGGTACACCCATAAAGCTGCCGAAAAACAACAAGCACGTTTAAATCAGATGAAAGATCTTGTGGTGTGGATGCAAAGTAATGTGGTGGCCATGAAGCCCGCAGATGATTTGGCATTAACCACTGCGGATAAAATTCAGCGTGTGGCTCAACAACAAGGACTTTCGGTTGCCTCGCAGCAAGTGGGTGAGCAATTTCAGATTATTGCACAACATCAAAACTATGCCGTTTTAGCTAACTTTTTAACCCAAATTGCTCAAATGGGTGTGAGTTTGGAAAAGATGGAGTTAGCCAAAGAAGGTGGGCAGATTAAATTAACAGCGACGGTACAGTAGTAGTGAAAATAAACACAGTTCAAGCATAGCCTTTTCAACATACTGTGCCTATAATATGGCAACTTAAAAAGCAGTAGACTTTTGTAGCTATGATGTATTCACTTGCTCGCCCTTTGTTGTTTTCTTTAGCACCAGAGCGTGCACATGAACTCACATTATCCATGCTTAAATCTGCCCATAAAATGGGGGCGATTCGTCAAACTGTTGCTGCCAAACCAGTCACTTGCATGGGAATTGAGTTTCCAAATCCAGTTGGTTTAGCAGCAGGACTGGATAAAAATGGCGCTTATATCGATGCCTTAGCGGGTTTAGGATTTGGTTTTATTGAAATTGGAACCATTACGCCTAAGCCACAAGAGGGCAATCCCAAGCCACGCCTTTTCCGTATTCCCCAAGCCAAAGCAATTATTAACCGTATGGGGTTTAATAATGATGGTGTGGATCAATTGGTTGAGAATGTTAAAGCCGCAAAATTTAAAGGCATTCTTGGTATCAATATTGGTAAAAATGCCACAACACCAGTTGAAGATGCAGTTTCTGATTATTTAGTTTGTCTTGAAAAAGTTTATAACTACGCATCTTATATTACTGTTAATATCTCATCTCCAAACACCAAGAATTTACGTTCTTTACAAAGTGGCCATGCGCTCACTGAACTTTTGGAAACACTCAAAAAACGTCAGTTAGAGTTGGCAGAAGAATTGCAGCACTATGTTCCGTTAGTGTTGAAAGTTGCACCAGATCTAGAAGCTTCAGATATCGAATTTATTGCATCACAATTGTTGCAGTTTAAAATTGATGGATTGATCGTGACCAATACAACATTATCCCGTGAGGGGGTTGAAGGTTTGCCATTTGGTGATGAAGCGGGTGGTTTATCAGGTGCGCCCGTATTTGAAAAGAGTACGGCATGTTTGGCGGCTTTTTCAAAAATTTTACAAGGTAAAATTCCTTTGATTGGTGTTGGTGGAATTTTATCTGGTGAACAAGCTGTTGCAAAACAACAAGCCGGTGCAAGCTTAGTCCAAATTTATAGTGGTATGATCTATACAGGTCCTACACTCATTAAAGACTGTGTTGACGCTATGATTTAAAATATGAATACCTTAGACATTATTATTCTGATTCTATTGCTCATTGGAGGGCTAAACGGTTTGCGACAAGGATTCGTGAAAGCCTTTGCGAACTTGATAGGATGGATTTTTGCACTGATTGTCGGTGCTAAATATGCCAATATCATCGCACCTTCAATGTCTGCACTCAGTCAGGATCCTGTGGTGCAGAAAATTGCTGCATTTGCTTTTATTGTCTTGGTGATTATTGTTTTAACATGGATTGTCACAGCCTTACTCAATCAGATTTTAAAAACTTTAAAACTCGGTCCGTTAAATCGTTTAGCTGGAAGTGCTTTAGGGACCTTGAAAGGTTTGTTCATCGTCCTCATTACTATGCAAGGTTTAGGGCCGTGGGTTGAAAGTTCTCCAACGTGGAAACAATCCAAATTCATTCAGACGCTGTTACCATTTGCACCTTTGGCATCTGAAATCTCTAAAGATGCTGCAAATGAAGCATTACATCATATACATTCAGAAGATCGTTCCGATGATACTTCTGTAACTAAGGCTGATCGATCATCGGATACTCAAAGCGATGAAAAATCAGCACATTCGACAAAGAATCCGTTTTATTAGTCCTAGCTGGTCTGCGAGGTAGTTATGTGTGGAGTCGTTGGTATAGCAGGTAAAGCACCTGTAAACCAAATGTTATTTGATGCGTTGACGATGTTACAACATCGTGGGCAAGATGCGGCTGGGATTGTGACTTGTCATAATGGACGTCTTTTTCTAAGAAAAGATAATGGTATGGTACGTGATGTATTTCATACTCGCCACATGCGCGCATTACTCGGTAACTATGGTATTGGTCACGTGCGTTATCCAACTGCTGGTTCTTCAAGTAGTGCAGAAGCGCAGCCTTTCTATGTAAACTCACCTTATGGGATTACATTGGCGCATAATGGTAACTTAACCAATGCGGCTGATATTCACGATGACTTATTCAAAACTGACTTACGTCATATGAATACGGACTCAGACTCAGAAGTATTGCTGAACGTTTTTGCTCATGAATTGCAAAAATGTGCATCATTAACGCCAATGCCTGAAGATATTTTTCATACAGTTAAACGTGTGCATGAGCGTTGTAAAGGTGCTTATGGCGTCGTTGCAATGATCACAGGGCATGGTATCGTAGGTTTTCGTGATCCGAATGGTATTCGTCCACTGATCTATGGTTCGCGTTTAACTGAAAATGGTGAAACAGAATATATTATCGCTTCTGAATCTGTTGCGATAACCGCGTTAGGTTTTAAAGTAGAACGTGATATTGAGCCTGGTGAAGCGATCTTTATCAATTCAAAAGGTGAGTTCTTTTCACAACAGTGTGCGGCAAATTCGCGTTACCGCCCATGTATTTTTGAATATGTCTATTTTGCGCGTCCAGATGCAACCATCGATGGTATTTCGGTATATAAAGCACGTTTGAAAATGGGTGAAACCCTTGCGAAGAAAATTCTTCGTGAATGGGGGGATATGCATGACATCGACGTGGTGATTCCAATTCCAGATACAAGTCGTACTTCTGCTTTAGAATTGGCGAATATGTTGGGTGTGAAATTCCGTGAAGGTTTCATGAAAAACCGTTATATCGGTCGTACCTTTATCATGCCGGGTCAGCAACAACGTACCAAATCTGTTCGTCAAAAACTCAACCCTGTAGAGCTTGAGTTTAAAGGCAAGAACGTTTTGTTGGTTGATGATTCGATTGTACGTGGTACCACTTGTAATGAAATCATTCAAATGGCACGTGATGCGGGTGCGAAAAAAGTCTATTTTGCCTCTGCTGCACCGATGGTGAAATATCCAAATGTGTATGGTATTGATATGCCAGCAAAAGCAGAGTTGATTGCTTCACATCGTAGTGTTGAAGAAATTCAGGAGATTATTGGTGCTGATCGTTTAATCTTCCAAGACTTGGATGATTTAAAAGCGGCAGTAAGAACCAGTAAAGTACCTGTTATTCAGGATTTTGATTGTTCAGTATTTGACGGTGTTTATGTCACAGGTGATATTGATGAGCAATATTTAACTGATCTTGAGCAAAGTCGTAGTGATACTGCGAAAAAAGAAAAAGATGGTTATATTGATGTCAATATCGATGCAGCATCTGTGGATTTAAGCGGTATCAAAGAAGAAATGTAAGCAACTTTGATTTACATTGAGAAAAAGCGGGAAGTTCCCGCTTTTTTCATTTATAGTATTTTGCAATGTAATGAGGAATTTTACATTGAAAGATGTCAGTCATTATTTGATAAAAAACAAGAATATGTTGTGGTCTGCAAGTATTTGCTTACTTGCGGTCATTTTGACCATTTTTATTCTAAATACTGTTTTAGGATTGCTGGTTCACTATGTGGACCCAGATCAAGAGATCTGGTGGAATATTCTCAGTCCTTACTGTGTTGGTTTGATCATCGTCATCATTGGTTGGTCAATCGCATATGAATTTTATGTGTTCCGTACAGGTGGTCACTCACTCGCAAAGCAATTAAAAGCTCGTCGTTTAAGTCAAATTGAAAGCACTCCAGAAGAAAGTGTGGCCTTAAAACTCGCAGATAAATTTGCAGAGACTTTTGAGATTGATGCACCTACATTGTATGTATTGCCAGATGAAGTCGGGGTTAATGCTTTAACTGCTGGGTTTCATCCAAGAGATACGGTGATTATCTTGACCTGGGGTGCATTACAGAATCTGGATGAATTAGAGCTTTATGGTTTATTGGGGCATGAGTTCAATCAAATTCTATCCGGTGAAGCGCGAGAAAATACCCGACTTAAAATTTTATATAGTGGTTTAATTACCTTTAGCCAGTTGGGAAGTAAAATTGCGAAACAGGGTTTTAATCGTTATAACGCCAAGGGAAATCAGCATAAATTTGAAACCAGTTTTGTTGCGGTTGGTGGAGTGATTTGGCTGCTCGGCAGTATGGGAATTTTAATTAATCGTTTGATTAAATATTTCACTTTGGGTGGTCGTACTTTTTATAACGATTATAAAACTAAAAAATTATTGCTCAATAATGCCAATGTGCAAACCTTATTACGTATCTATGTGCATCATGCAGGTTCTCAAATTCATAGCGAGTTTTCCGAAGCTATTGCGCATATGTGTTTTGCCAATTCCTTAAGTCCGCAAAGTTGGTTAAATATCCATCCAAGTATTGAAGACCGTATTTATGAGTTAAATCCAACACTGTTACAGGATCTACAGCTGGAAAATTTAAAAAAATTACGTAGTCAGCCTTTATTTAGTTTGTTACGCCCTTTGGAAGAATCAACAGGGGACGTTTATAACCCGTGGGTATCTCCACAGCCTTTACCTTTATTGCGTTTATCTCCAATTAGTTTTGCTTTAAACGATGCAATTAAACCTTTAAACCCAGAAGTACGCCGTCAAATTGAGCGTTCTGACTTGATTCAGCGCGCTATGCAAACGGCAACGGGTTCTCGTGAGGTGATGGTCGCAATCTTAATGATTCGACAGTATCGCGAGTTTATTCCGTCTGATGCGGAGGTAAGTCGTGCCATTATTGACTCACTTTTAAATTTAGATGGTCGGGTACATATTCAAATTTTCCATGATGCCTGTGAAAACCTTGGTAATATGCCTGCGACCAGTGCACGTCAATTCGTCACCAAGCTAGCGAAAATTATTCAAGAAGATGGCGAGATTGGTTTGTTGGATGCATTGCTGATTGAGCGTGTAAAGGCTGAATTGCATTTGTTGCCGATGCATACACCGTCATCCTTGGAAACGGTTAAACCACAAATTGTGCGCTTGATTGATGCCTTGCTACACGTACAGCAAATTAACAGTGCCAATCAGCTTGATGTGCGATATGAGATTTTAGAACGGGTTTTGTCTAAGGATGAGTTAGAACTGTTTGAAGAAATCTCAGATGAACCTATTGATTTGGGTGAAATCTTAAATGACATCGCAGGGTTATTATTACGTGATCGCCTCAGCATTTTGGGTGTGGCTGAAATTTGTTTGTGGAATGATCGAATTATTACCCAAGATGAATTAGATGTACTGCAATTGCTGTATTGGCGACTTGGCTTTGCCACAGACGATATCGTAGATCAAATGCAGAAAAAGAACAGTGTGATGATTATTTAACAAGGGTAAAGTGAGTTGTAGATAAAGCCATCATAGCAATGATAATAAAAAGAATTAGCTGGGAAATGCTAACACCACTTGATCTTAAGCGGTGTTAGAAAAAACGCTGAATTAACTCGCCATCGCATCGACAGAAAGCTCAGCCACGGTTGGCTTGGCTTTTTCTGCTTTTAGACCTAGCTTATTAAACAATTGTTTGTCTTTGCCTTCACCAGCATTTGGTGTGGTTAATAATTTTTCACCACTAAATAGCGAGTTTGCACCTGCCATAAAGGCTAAAGCTTGATCTGAGTCAGTGAGCGATTCACGGCCAGCAGAGAGGCGGATATAGCTGTGTGGCATGATAATACGCGCAACCGCAATCGTGCGAATCCATTCTGTGACATCAAGTTTTTCAACATCAGCAAGTGGTGTGCCTTCAATTGGAACAAGCATATTAATTGGTACAGATTCAGGATGAACAGGCAGGGTTGCTAATTCATGTAATAAACCAATACGATCATTACGATTTTCACCCAATCCAACAATACCACCACTACAGACTTTCATCCCCGCATTACGGACATGATCCAAGGTGTCTAAGCGATCATCAAAAGTACGGGTGCTGATGATATGTGAATAGTATTCACGAGATGTATCTAAGTTATGATTGTAATAATCTAGGCCTGCTGCATGTAAACGTTCAGCTTGTGATTGGTTGAGCATACCCAGTGTCATACAGGTTTCTAAACCTAATGCTTTAACTTCGCGCACCATTTCGAGGACATAAGGCATATCACGCTCATGTGGGTTTCGCCATGCTGCACCCATACAAAAACGCGAAGAACCTGATTCAATGGCTTCTTTTGCTTCACTGATCACTTTGTCAACTGCAATACGTTTTTCAGCTTCTAATTTTGAATCATAGCGTGCAGATTGCGAACAATATTTGCAATCTTCAGGGCACTTACCAGTTTTAATTGAAAGTAAAGTACTGACTTGAATGGTATTGGCATCAAAGTGTTCACGATGAGTTTGCTGTGCTTTGAAAACTAAGTCTAAAAAAGGCTGTTCATATAAAGCTTGAATTTCTTCACGAGCCCAGTCATTACGTACTGTCATTAATTAAATCCATGATAATCATTATCTATCCCTGTATATAATACATAATTCATGCCAATTCCATAGGGCAAAAAAGTCCAAATACGATGGTATCTTACGATTAAAAAGATCAAGAGTATAGAAAACTAAAATTATAAATATAGTTGCAAAGTTAACCACATTCCTTGTGATTTACTCACAAAATTTTAACTTTAATTTTTATTAACTTCAGTGTATTGGTCATTAAAATATTCAAAAATTACGAACTTTGCAACGATCTGAAAATTATCACTCGGCACAATTTAAGGGCATCAATGGGCTGAAATTTGGTGTTGTTTAGCATTTTGCTCGGTAATAGCCCAATCAATATGGACTTGCACAACTTCATCATGTAAGGCTCTATTTTGGGTCAATGCTGCAATAATTTGGGCTGAATACGGTGCATTACCTAAGCCAATTGCAATATTGCGCATAAAGCTTTGAAAGCCTGTACGTCGGATGGGGCTACCCTCAGTACAATTGAGGAAGGTTTGTTCATCCCATTGCCATAAATCCAATAAGTTAATATCGTCTAGGCCATGACGTGGGTTAAAGTCTTCAATCGAAGCTTTTTTGGCAAAACTGTTCCAAGGACAAATCAGTTGACAGTCATCACAGCCAAAAACACGGTTACCAATACCACGTCTTAACTCTTCAGGAATGATTCCCTTATATTCGATGGTTAAATAGGCGATACATCTGCGCGCATCCAGCATATACGGCTCAACAATCGCTTGAGTTGGGCAAATGTCGATACAGGCTGAGCATGAACCACAATGATGCGTTGCTGGTTCATCAAAGGGCAAATCAAGTGAAGTAAATAATTCACCTAAAACAAAAAAAGAACCCGATTTTTTATGAATCAATAAAGTATGTTTACCAGTCCATCCCATACCCGCACTTTCTGCCAATGATTTTTCAAACACCGGCGCTGAGTCGGCAAAGGGGCGGGATTCAAACGGACCAACTTTTTCTTTAATAAGGGTTGCCAAGGTTTTTAGCCGACCACGCATGATTTTATGATAGTCACGTCCACGTGCATAACGGGCAATAATTGCTGAATTGGGCTCATCTGGTACATAACGCGGTTTTGGTGTTTCCACCAAATAATTCATTCGTACACAGATGATACTTTTTGTGCCTGGAACCAGTAGTGTTGGATCCGCTCTTTTTTCTAAATTTTCTTCTAAAAACTTCATATCGCCATGGTATCCGCGTTTTAAATATTCTTTAAATCGTGGTAATTCAGCTTGAGCATCAGGACGAGCAATGACACAATCAGCAAAGCCCAGTTGCAAAGCCTGTTGTTTGATCCAAGATTTTAGTTCTTGAAGATCAAGCTGTTGCAAGGGAATGGATTGCGAAGTTAAAGTTGCCGACATAATGAATCAATGCGCTATAAAATAGTGAGAAGAAAAGGACAGAATGATGCATCAGCAAGTTTATCACAGCCGTGAAATACAAGCATGTGAAGCGCGTTGGTTTGCTCAGCAAAATAGCGTTTTTGGTTTAATGCAACAGGTGGCTTGGTCGATTGCGCAACGCTTAAATATTTTGTTTCAACAAGCTTCTCCCCCAATTACCACTGTTGCAGTGTGGTGCGGTGCAGGAAATAACGCAGGTGATGGCTATTGTGTTGCTCATTATTTGCATCAATACGGTTATCAAGTCGAAATATTTGCAACTGAAGCAGGGCATTCTCAGCAGTTAAAGGCGGCAATTGAATTAGTACAGACAGATAAAATAAAAATTCATCCACATTTTAATATCCAAAAGCGCTTTGATTGTCATATTGATGCACTGTTTGGTATTGGTTTAAACCGTGATTTGGACGATGCATTGCAAGCGATTATTCAACACTATAATGCCCAATCAGGTTTAAAAGTAGCCATCGATATTCCAAGTGGTTTAAATGCCAATACTGGACAGCCATTACCTGTTGCGGTAAAAGCTGATCAAACATTGACTGTTTTAGGTCTGAAAGCGGGCTTGTTTACAGGGCAGGGTCGAGAATATGCGGGTCAAATTGAGCTCATTTCAATTGTTCCAATAGACCCAGAATTAAAAGCAGTCGCACAGTTGTCACCTACCCAGATTCAATTGCCACAACGCCAAGCGTTCGGCCATAAAGGCAGTTATGGGCATGTTTTGGTGGTCGGTGGGCATGCAGAGATGGGCGGTGCAGTCATGTTAGCTGCTGAATCTGCATTTAGTGCGGGTGCAGGAAAAGTCACGATTGTATGTCATGCCAAGCATCACACAGCAATTCTGGCACGCTCTCCTAACATCATGCTAAGAGATATCAATGCTTTAACTGATGTGGATATTCAAAATTTATTAAGCCATGTGGATGCTGTCAGTTTTGGAATGGGTTTAGGGCGTGATGCTTGGGCGAAACAACAATTTTCAAAATGGTTTTCACCCATTCATTTAACCCCACAGCTACAAGTGGTTTTAGATGCTGATGCTTTATGGTTTTTAGCTGAACAAGCTGCTCAAGTCAATCAACGAACTTACCTGACGCCTCATCCAGGTGAGGCTGCTAAATTATTAAATTGCTCAGTGGCTGAGATTGAAAATGATCGTATTGCTGCGATTCAAAAACTTCAGCAAAAATATTCAGGACAATGGGTACTTAAAGGTTCTGGAAGTTTGATTTTAGAAAAGCATCTATGGATCTGTACTGCGGGGAATGCAGGCATGGGCACTGGTGGAATGGGAGATGTTCTTGCAGGAATGATTGCCAGTTTAAAAGCACAATTTGATGAAAATATTCACTTACATGAAATTGTCACCTTACATGCTTTGGCAGGTGATAGGCTCGCAAAAAACGGTATGCGTGGTTTACAGGCCCAGCAAATGCGTGATGCTGTGTATTATGTGGTCAATCATTGTCAGGAGTGAGTATGTGATGAAAGCGGTAAAACTGTTAATTCGTGGTAAAGTTCAAGCTGTAGGCTATCGTCGTTGGTTTGAAAAAGAAGCCTTACAATTGAATTTAAAAGGCTATGTGAAAAATCTAACTACAGGCGAGGTTGAAGCTGTTGTGGTCGGAGATGAACAAGCGATTTTAAGTTTGATTCGTCATTGCTATGTTGGGCCTTTACGTGCTGATGTGAGCAGCATTGAACAACAAAACCTAAATCATGATTTCGACTATACTGATTTTAAGATGATTCGTTAAAGAGATCATTTAGAATAGCAACCACATACTGATATAAATCAATATTACCTATGATGATCAACAAAATTTTATTCAGCTGTATTTTGATGTGCGGTATTCATACTGAGCTTGTCGCACAACCAGTAGACGCTGTGATGAATAAGAATAAGATTGTTTTAAAAGATTTGGACTTTAAAACTGTGATGAAATCTTTTTATCAACAGCAGATCCAATATGTCAAAATCCTTCAATTAGATCAGAGCAATATACAGTATGTCGGGATTAAAAATGCCGAATATACCCATGTCTTTGATCGTGATGATGCTGTGATTGTATTTAGTCCTGCGAATGCTTATCAAAATGCTCAAAATGAGTTGCGCTATCTTATAAGTACAACAGAAGTTTCGATAGATAAAAATAATCAATTACTAAACTTTTGTGGTGTATGCGCAACATTTACTAAAATCTACCTATTTAAGAAAAATGCTTTAGGTCAATTTGAGTTAGTGAGCCAGAGTCAGGATGAAAATAGTTGGATGAATGCAGATTTTAATTATTTGCCTTATCCGACTGAAAATATAGTTAAAAATATTCGAAAAATTGGTCCGCGAATAAAAGGCTATGTCGAAGAACAAGCGTATAGTCGACAAGGCTATTCAACGAGCACGCTCTATATCATCCCATTTGATGAAAACCCTGTAATGGTCAAATTGGAAGTTGCAGAAATTGGGAATGACAATGAAGTGACAGGAAGTGATAAAATCTACAATACACAAGCTGATTATCGCTTTTTAAGCACTGAGCATGATGGTTTGTACGATATTGAAATTCACTATTCTGGTACGCAACAAATCTATGTTGGTGATATCGCTAAAATTGTGCCTATAAATGAAACCCATGTTTATCAGTATAATGAAAAACAGCAGAAGTATATTCGAGTGAAATTACATGATTGATAAATATTTAGTTGTTGGAATTGTATTTGCTGCGTGTTTGGTATTGATCATTTATACCCAACTCGATAGTGGAAAAAAAGAAGATAAGTCTTTGTCATTCAAAGCAAAGTTACAAAAGGAATTTCCAAATTATACCATTCTTGAACGGAATCAAAACTTCATAATTTGTCGAGAAGGGAGTAATCCACGTATCCCTGAAGAGTTGGTATTGATACGTGTTGATTCAGAACAGAAGAAAAATCTAAGAACTTCTGGAAAAATGTTAATTGCAACCTATACGAAGCAACCCAGCATTCGTGAGATTCGAAAAGATACTTTGCCTTATTTAACTTGAGATGGGCTCTACCATCTCAATAAATAAAAACCCTTTCAGATCACCTTGGTGAATGTGATAGCTTGTTGATGATTGCGATAGCCTGGACTTTGACATGGGTAGAGCGAGGCGTTTTGGTGGCGTATATAAACTAACGTCGACGACTACTATTGCGACTCCGCCCACGAGCCATACCGCCTAAAGCATTCAGTACAGCTAATTTGCTCATACTGCCAGAAGCATGGGCATGGCAAATTGCTGCAGCGAGTGCATCGGCAGCATCTTGTTGGGGTTGGATTGATAAGTTAAGTAACTTCATTACCATCATCTGAACTTGTTCTTTGTCTGCAGCGCCATAGCCCACAACAGATTGTTTAATTTGACGGGCCGTATATTCTGCAACTTGTAAGTCTAAATTGACCAATGCTGCAATTGCCGCGCCACGCGCTTGTCCAAGTTTTAAAGCGGAATCAGGGTTTTGTGCCATAAATACTTGCTCTACAGCAGCTTCTGTAGGACCATGAAACTGAACAATACGTTCAACTCCAGCAAAAATTCGTTTGAGTCGCTCAGGCATTTCTGTTGTTTCAGTGCGAATTGTACCAGCATCAACAAAAGTAAGTTTTTGACCATCTTTTTCAATGATGCCATAACCTGTTAAGCGTGAACCAGGGTCAATTCCAATAATTAAAGGCATAATACTGCTTATCGTAAGTCTTGCTTCAATTATATGATTCTAAAAATGAATTGTAAGTAAAATTTTAACTTAGTTGTATAATCAAAGTACACAACAGTATTATTTCCCTTAAGCACAACGCTAGGGTGCTCATTATTTATAAAATCTTAGTCAATAAATCGCACAAATACATAAAATCGTTGTCAGAACACAAAATTACCCTTTAAAAATTTTTAACTGCCCATATAAATGATAGAAGCAACGAAATTCATTGTTTTTATATGTGAATTTTCAAGCTCACTTTTAATTTATCTTTGAGATGCCTTGTTTCGATGAAACTTTTTCCTATTATTTTAATTGGTACGATTCTTGAAATTGCTGTATGGATTGGTGTAGCCCAATTCATTAGCGGTTGGTACGTATTTTTCTGGTTTATCATTGCTTTTGTAATTGGTTTAAACTTGTTGCGTTCAAGTACAGCAACAATTATGCCGCAATTACAACAAATGCAAATGACAGGAATGATGGGAAACGATCCTGCAATTGCCAAAAAAATGGCGACAGCATTTGCGGGTATTTTGTTGATGATTCCAGGTTTAATCACCGATGTCTTGGCACTACTGGTTATTCTTCCACCTGTACAGAATGCAATTAAAAATGCAGGTATGAAATATATGGCGAAAAAGCAACAAGCCATGATGAACAATATGATGGGTGGAATGGGGGACATGGGTGGTGCTCAAGGTGAAAACCCATTTGCAGATTTGATGCGTCAAATGCAGGATATGCAGAACCAGCAATCTGGTGGGCAATATCGTGATTCAACCATTATTGATGGTGAAGCGCATGAAGTTGAACCGCAGCATAAACAAATTGAATTGAAAGATGTAAATAAAAAATAAAATACAGTCTATGATATTGAATAGAACGCCGAATCAATGATTCGGCTTTTTTATGTCTGAAATCAACGAAAGCAAGCATAATTTCTTAAACATATTTTTGATCAAACGATATAATCACTGAGTCACAATTTCTAAGATTTTATTATGTCGATGTTATTGACTATTTGTGCACTACACTTTGTTGCACAGTTGAGTCCTGGTCCAGATGTATTACTTGTCGCTAAAAGCTCAGCATCGACAACACGTGCCAATACTGTAAAAATCATTTTAGGCATCTCTGCTGGTGTGGTGGTATGGGTTGCATTAACCTTGCTTGGTTTTACGGTTTTATTGGAACAATGGCCATGGATTCAACAAGTCTTGATGCTGATCGGGGGCTTATTCCTTGCTAAAATGGGCTATGCAATGTTGAAAGGCGGCATTGCAACACTTAAACAAAATACCAATTTAGATGGCGTGATAGAGCAGCCCCCTAAAAACTATTTTCTATTGGGCCTTTATACCAATTTAGCTAATCCTAAGATTGTGATTTATTTTAGTAGTGTTTTTTCATTGGCATTGAGTTCAACAGCAGGTGCAAATTTAAAACCGCAGTTGGCAGTGATTATTCCAATACAAACATTTTTAGTTTTCAGCCTGTTGATGATGATCATGTCAATTCCTAAAATTAAACGCGTTTATCAAAAATCGGGAAGTTATATCGATATTGTTTCAGGAAGCTTTTTCTTATTATTTGCCATTTTCCTTTGGGTCGATGTCTTGAAAATGTTTTAGTGGTCGGGATGTTGTAGAGGATTTACGGGTTGTTGTTGTTGTTGTGACTGTTGATCATTGCGACTATCGTTTTGATCTTGAGTGGCATAGCGATGTGGATCTAAGGTTTTAATATTATTTTCAGATTGCGTGTATTTACGACTGCGATTTGCACGCTCTCTTAAACCGCCTTTTTTAATCAGCTGTACCAAAATAATCTCCAAAACAATATCTTTAACTTTACAGATTATAGCTTGAATCAATGTAATACAGAATATTGAATGAATGATCCACAATTTGATAGCTGTTGATTTATAATCACTTATTTTTAGTATGTAAATTTAAGTTATTGAATTTATGCAATAATATATTGAAACAAATTTGTCTTGTCAAAAGATATGAATCATGTACACTAAAAAAAGAAACAGATTTTTTGCATTACATATATGGATATAATTGTAGTGTAATAATTAAAAACAATAATAGCGCCATAAAAGGAGATCTGAATATGATTCTACAATATCATTGTGCTTGTTGTGATGAAGCGGTCAGTTCAACACAAAAAGTTTGTCCAAAATGTGGCTCTCAACATATTAAAAGCCCATATGGATTATGGACGTTTTGTCTGGTTGCTTGTTTGATTGCAGCAGTAACGTTTAAAGTGGGACATATTTATTTGCAAAATCACAATACAGAAACCCCAGCGCAAGTTTCTTTATTGAGTGTGTTACAGCCAGATGCTAAATCAGATGGTCAATAATTCGTGTAGATGGTAGGTTTAATTGTATAAAGGTTTGATTTTTTAAAAAACAATAAAATTAGATCATGCTAATGATTAAAATAAACAAACCATTAGAGATGTTTTAAGTTATAAATATCGATAAGATATTTAACATATAGATATTCAGTGGAGTAGAGGAGGAAAAATTTTGAGGTATTCATCCCGATAACATTAATTCAATAAAAAAGCTCGCATTTGCGAGCTTTTTTCAGATTTAGATCTTAGGCTAGAATTACAAATTTGCAGAAGCTTTAAGTGCTTCAACTTTATCTGTCTTTTCCCAAGTAAATGCAGTATCTGAACCTTCACGACCAAAATGACCATAAGCAGCGGTTTGCTTATACATCGGTTGAATTAGATCAAGCATACGGGTGATACCGTATGGACGTAAGTCAAAATGCTCACGAACCAATTGGATAATCAATTCATCAGATACTTTGCCGGTATTAAATGTGTTGATCGAAATCGAAGTTGGCTCAGCAACACCAATTGCGTAAGACACTTGAATTTCACATTTATCCGCCAAACCTGCTGCAACAATATTTTTTGCAACATAACGGCCTGCATACGCAGCAGAACGGTCAACTTTTGATGGGTCTTTACCCGAGAAAGCACCGCCACCATGACGCGCCATACCACCGTAAGTATCTACAATGATTTTACGACCGGTTAAACCACAGTCACCCACTGGACCACCAATCACAAATAACCCTGTTGGGTTGATGTGAAATTTAGTACCTGCATGGAACATTTCAGCAGGGATAATTTTTTTCACGATTTCTTCAATCACAGCCTCTTTAAGATTGGCTTGTGAAATTTCAGGATCGTGCTGAGTTGAAAGAACAACTGCATCTAAACGAACAGGTTTGCCATTTTCATAGGCAAATGTTACTTGGCTTTTTGCATCTGGACGTAACCACGGTAGTGCGCCGTTACGACGTAATTCAGCTTGTTTTTCCATTAAGCGATGCGCATATGAAATCGGTGCTGGCATCAACACATCAGTTTCACGGCTTGCATAACCAAACATTAAACCTTGGTCACCTGCACCTTGGTCTTCTGGTTTCTGACGATCTACACCTTGTGCAATTTCAGGTGATTGTTTACCCACCATGTTAATCACAGCACAAGTTGAACCATCAAAACCTAAATCGGTATGGTGATAGCCAATTCCATTTACGGTATTGCGGACAATAGTTTCAAAATCGACATTTGCAGTCGTTGTAATTTCACCTGCAAGAACGACTGCACCAGTTTTTACTAATGTTTCGCATGCAACCCTAGCGTATGGGTCTTCTTTTAAGATTGCATCCAAGATAGCGTCACTGATTTGGTCAGCCATTTTATCTGGATGGCCTTCGCTCACAGATTCCGAAGTAAAAACAGCATACTCGCGCATGAAAGTCCTATCACAGTAATTTATAAAGACGCAATATGTTACATCGACTTCAGCCTGAGGACTAGCATTACCTGACTAAAATGCATGAATTAAATTCATTTTCATGTGTTTTTAATTGATATGCTCATTAGAAAAATTGATAAAAGATTATGATTGAGTCCTGTTTCTTGGAAAATTTGCAAAAGCAGGCCGATTTGCATTCAAGTTATCATGACTTTTTATCGTGTGAAACGCTTTAGCGAGATCTTGTTCTATTGAATAATGATCAGCATCAAATTTTCAAAATTTAGACTGAATAGGATGGTGAAAGAATATCCGAATGTAACTGCATCGCTTAAACATAATCAAATTTGTTTTGCTGATGTTGAGATGTTCGATGTGAATAAGAAAAAAGACCGTTTTTAACGTTGATTTAAGACTATTCGGTATATTTTTTAATTAATTTGCAACCTAAGCGGATAAATATAGACTTAAGTCTTTACCCTGATCGCTTTTTTTAAGACAATACATCCCAGTTTTTGAATTTTCTATTCATCTTCCTATATTTTAATTTATTGGACTCTGATTTATGACAACCCCGCTGAATGAACGTCGTATAGCTAACGCAATTCGTGTATTGGCTATGGATGCTGTGCAAAAAGCTAATTCTGGACATCCAGGTGCTCCAATGGGGATGGCAGATATCGCTGATGTCGTATGGCGTGAATTTTTAAACCATAATCCAAGCAACCCACAATGGGCAAACCGCGACCGTTTTGTATTGTCAAATGGTCATGGTTCAATGTTGCAATATGCTTTGCTTCATTTAACTGGTTATGATCTTTCTATTGAAGATATTAAACAATTCCGCCAATTACATTCTAAAACTCCTGGTCACCCAGAATTAGGTTATGCACCAGGGATTGAAACGACAACAGGTCCACTTGGTCAAGGTGTTGCCAATGCTGTAGGTTTTGCACTTGCTGAGAAAACTTTAGCGGCACAATTTAATAAAGAAGATATTCAAGTTGTAGATCACTTCACTTACTGTTTCTTGGGTGATGGTTGCTTAATGGAAGGTATTTCCCATGAAGCATGTTCACTTGCTGGAACATTAGGTCTTGGAAAACTCGTTGTTTATTATGATGACAACGGTATTTCTATTGATGGTGAAGTAGAAGGCTGGTTCTCAGACGATACAGAAGAACGCTTTAAAGCTTATGGTTGGCAAGTACTTCGTGCAGACGGTCATGATGCAGATGCAATTCGTGCTGCGACAGTTGCTGCGCGTGCAGAAAGCTCGAAACCAACGTTGATTATCTGTAAAACGATTATTGGTTTAGGTTCGCCAAACAAACAAGGTAAAGAAGATTGCCACGGTGCGCCACTAGGTAATGATGAAATTACATTAACTCGTGAAGCATTGGGTTGGAAAGAAGAGCCGTTTGTTATTCCTGCTGATGTCTATACAGCTTGGGATGCAAAAGCAAAAGGTTCAGCTTCAGAAGCTGCTTGGAATGACGTTTTTGCAAGCTATGCTGCAAAATACCCAACAGAAGCGGCTGAGTTAAAACGCCGTGTGAATGGTGACTTGCCTGCAGAATTTTTGGCACAAGCGGATGCTTATATTGCTGAAGTGAATGCTAAAGGTGAAACCATTGCAACACGTAAAGCAAGCCAAAATGCGATTCAAGCATTTGCACCTTTACTACCTGAAATTTTAGGTGGTTCTGCTGACTTGGCGGGTTCAAACCTTACACTTTGGAAAGGCGCGAAAGGGGTTGAGTCTGATCCTGCGGGTAACTACGTACATTATGGTGTGCGTGAGTTTGGTATGACTGCAATTGCCAATGGTGTAGCATTGCATGGTGGTTTCATTCCTTATGTAGCAACCTTCCTTATGTTTATGGAATATGCTCGTAATGCAGTTCGTATGTCTGCATTGATGAAACAACGTGTGATCCATGTTTATACTCATGACTCAATTGGTCTAGGTGAAGATGGCCCAACCCATCAACCTGTTGAGCAAATTGCCTCTTTACGCGGTACACCAAATTTAAATACATGGCGCCCATGTGACACAGTTGAAGCGTCTATTTCTTGGAAATCTGCTTTAACACGTAACGAAGGTCCTACAGCGTTAATTTTCTCTCGTCAAAACTTGCCATTCCAAACACGTACTCAAGCTCAGATTGAGAATGTTGTGAAAGGTGGTTATGTATTGGCTGAAGAAAAAGGCGAATTAAAAGCGATCATCATTGCGACTGGTTCAGAAGTTTCATTGGCGATGGAAGCATATGCACAACTTGACGGTGTTCGTGTAGTGTCTATGCCATGTGCGGAAGAATTTGTGAAGCAAGATGCTGCATATCGTGAAGCAGTATTACCATCAAATATCCGTGCACGTGTTGCAGTTGAAGCTGGACATGTAGATTACTGGTGGAAATTTGTAGGTTTAGATGGCAAAGTTATTGGTATGTCAACTTATGGTGAGTCTGCACCAGCCAAAGATTTGTTCCAATTCTTTGGTATTACCACTGAAGCTGTTGTTGGCGCTGTAAAAGAATTAACTGCTTAATTCTTGCATCGTTTTAAATATAAAAACGCCCCTCTCGGGGCGTTTTTATATTGTGAAATTTGTTTGTAAATTAAGTAAATTTTAGTAGCAGTTTTTAGCAATAGGTATATAGTTGTGCCATTCATTGGGTATTCATGAAACATAGTGATACATATCCCAGAAGTGAGGAAAATATGAGCCTTTATGAACAAATTAGTGATGAAATTACCTTGATGGACGCAGGTGAGCAAAAATGGATTGGGCAAGATTTGCCACTTGAATCTATGGTTGCTGTTGAGTTGCTGTTACAAGATTTTCAAGAAGACAAGTTGATTAAGATCCGCCGTAAAAACCATGAAAAACAATCTGGTTTAAAGCAAGTCGATCGTGTCTTGGTTGAGAAGTTATAAGTTTAAAAGCCCCGAAAGGGGCTTTGATTTTTATCGTTTGTAATTTTAAGAATTAATCTTCATTTAAATTAACAGCTGAAAAAAATTATAATTATAGAATCTATTTTTGAAAATATAAAAGATCAGCAAATGAATACTGAACAAGAACAATATTCCATAAAACTAAAAGAGTTGATTGCACAAGGTTATAAAATTTTTTCTGTATATAGTCTTGATAAAACGGAAGCTTTAGATGCCTGTATGTGTGGTGGTTGTTGTTTTGAGGAAGATCATATTTATTTGAAAAATACACCATTGCAACGAATTGAGATTGGTATTTTCAACAATTATGTAAATGCAGCATATTCAAATCAAACACCGCTATGCGAGTTCAAATATTTTTTACCATTGTTTTTAGATTTTTTAGTGCAAGGAACCAATAATTTTTTATCAGAAAATTATTTCTTTCAGCGCATAAGTGCTTATAGCTTAGGGGACTGGACTATTGGGGAATTAGCCTTTTTACAGCAATTTGCAGAAACTTATATTCATTATCATTTATATCAAGAAGAGAATGCTGAATTTAAATATATAGAAAATTTTTTGGATATGTTTCAGTCTTATTTGTTTGATACAGAAAAATTGTCAGATCTCTGTTTAAAACATCCCGCAGCATATAGCTTAATTGACTATGCAACGCAAAAAGTGAATAGCGGTTATGATGAATATGAACAAGCAGATGAATTAAGTCTTACTTCTGAACGTGTTAGAAAAATCTTATTGCACTGGAAAAATGACGAGTCTATCCGCCAGCATTTCATAGATTGTTATAACGTTTTTAAACACCAAGGTTATACTTTTAATCAAGGAAATGCTAACTGGGTCAGAAAATGGATAGAGGGCATTGAACGGGGTATTTATTAATAAGAATACCTGATCCTCTTGTTAAAAAATGAGGGAATTCTTATTCAATACCCAACTCTGTCTGAATTTGGATATTTGAAGTCAATAATTTATGAACAGGGCAGCTTTCTGCAACTTTAAGCAGTCGTTTATGTTGCTCCTCGGTGAAATCACCTTTAAGAACAATTTTCCTTGAAATATTATTTTGACCTGCTTCAGGGTCACCCTCAGGATTTAAAGCTAAATCTAATTGAACATGTTCAATTTTAAGCCCTTTATGATTTGCATACATTTCTAGGGTGATCACAGTACAAGCGCCTAGTGCTGATAATAAAATTTGAATTGGATTCGGTGCAGTATCTTGACCACCTTTATCGCTAGGTTCATCGGCATACCATGTATGTCCTTGCGGATTGGTGAGTGTTACACGATAAGCTGTTTGTGTACTTTGTGCTTGAGCAATATTTGCCATAAAACATTCGTCAGATAAAAAAGACCAGTACTATAAATATAAAATTTCCGTAAAATGGTCTAGTGTAATTTATTGAGCTTTAAATTTTAGTTTTGAATTTAGTTTCTGATATATACATGGTTTAATTAAATTTAATAAATTAAAATTTTATAAAACAATATCTTATATTAATTTCTAAGGGCTTGATTAAGTTTTAAAAACGCTCATTATGGAATCGTTGCATATATGCAACATATCGTATTATCAATAACAATGAATTTATACGGGAAGTGTATAAACTAATATCCATTCGATAGCGAGAATATAAAGATGAACTTCAAAGCATTAACATTGGGTTTAGCCGTAGCATCAGTAGCAACTTTCAGCATGGCAAAACCTGTAGATTACAAAATTGATCCAACACATACTGCAACAGTATTTACTTGGAATCATTTCGGTTTTTCAACACCTTCAGCAAACTTCAGTGACATTCAAGGTACGATCTCTGTTGATAATGTAAAACCAGCAGACTCATCTGTCAATGTAACTATTCCATTATCTAGTTTAAATACCAATGTTGCAGCATTAGATGAGCATTTAAAAAATGCAGATTTCTTTGATGCTGCAAAGTATCCAAACATCACTTTTAAAAGTACTAAAGTTCAAGCTTTAGGTAAAAACAAATACAAAATCACAGGTAACTTAACTGTGAAAGATGTGACTAAACCTGTTGTTTTAGATGCTGTTTTAAACAAACAAGGTGAGCATCCAATGACTAAAGCACAGTCAATTGGTTTCAATGCAACGACATCATTTAATCGTTCAGCATTTGGTGTAGGGGCATATGTGCCAAATGTAGGTGATAAAATCACTGTAAATATTACAACAGAAGCTTCTGTAGCGAAGTAATATTGAAATAGATCAAAGGCCTATAAAGTTAGTTTAATTTGCTTTATAGGCCTTTTTTATCGTCTATTCCTTATTCAATTTAAAATATTTAAATAATCATTACTCACTATGATTTGCTCTAGAGGCAAAATCAGCTATTTTTCAGTCGTTGCAATTCTTTTATATTTTTAAATTTTTTCTAACATTAGCATGATACTGCTTATATAAAATGCTAGACAATTTCCTGCTGGGAAACTAACGACTATTTCGAACTGCTCTAGAAAAACTACGGTCGTCTGTGTAGTTAATGGTCGGTGCAAAAAAACCAGTCTTAAAGTCGACATTCCATGCCTTATATTTGTAGCCTATAGGTTTCCATGGGGATAATGAACTTGACCAATATTTACCATTAGATGGGGTATTAGGAAAAATATGAGTATCTAATGTAGGGCTAGTTGAATCATCAGCACAGTTAGCCGGAGCTTTTTGCCCATAAGGTAATTTTTTCATTTCAAGTTCATGATCTTGTCCATATTGTCTCCGCTCTTGTTCTGGTAATTGTATTTGTCCTATTTTCCTCCAGCCAGTACTACATTTGCGAATTGTTATTAATTCTTTTATTTGGGGAACACGCCAGTTATTTTTACCCTCAAATCCACCATTTTTATTCATTTGATTAAGATAATCTTGTGCATCTTCCCAGTTTTTAAATTCCATAGGATCGCCCTTACAAGTTGAGCCAGTCCATGATTGCCCAATTGAACAACGCATCCAGATTAGACCTGTTGCAGGGTCACGCCATTGCCCAGATTTGCTTAATTGCTCATCCGTTTCTGCGTAAACACTCATGGCGCTTGTTGACAATATTAATAGCAAGCATGCTGGAATTAAGCTTTTACGCTGCTCAATACAAAATTTAAATTGGTTAAAAATATTCATTTTGTCTTAGTGCTTAAGGAATAGTTCTCTTTAATTTACTTTTACTTTCCTCCAAAGTAAATGTAGAAAAGACCGAATACCGTATTATCGTTGCCTTGATATATTTCATAACTACATTAGTGAATATCGAGCAATGGTAAAGCAGCTGATATATCTGTTTAAACTAGACTTTTTATCACCTAGTTATAAGTTGAATCGATCTAATCGGTACGGATATCTAAATATTCAATATAACCAGTACCTTCAACTGCACGACTCTTGAATGTACCTTTATATTTATAGCTCCCTGCATAACCTCCCGCCATACCATATTGAAAATCAGCATTTGTTCGACCATCAATATGGATTAACGGGTTTCCATTATCATCATTCACGCTCCATGAGAAGGTACGAGCTAAACGCATTGATAAACCATTCGGGGTTATAACGCGCTGATCTTCAAATGTATGGACATTAAAATTAAATCCATTTGAATGAATACTGCCATGATCATCTGTAGAACGAATATATACTCGACGTTGCAATACCAGATTTAATGGACCAAGGATTTCTACAAGTAGGACTTGAGTTTTCTCATCGATATTTAAAATATGATAAGTAAAATAATTGATATATAAATTTACATCTACTGCACGAGCATATTCATAAGTACACAGTCCTTGAACTGTGGTTTTCTTACCTTGATATTCAAGAAATCCTTCATATTTACATAATAATGCCCAGTGATCATATAAACCCAATGACATTTGTACAAATTGGGCAATTTTATCAGTCGCATGAATCTTTAAATCAAAATTGAAATCATGACCTTCACGCTGCGCATGAAAATTTGGATATGTACCTTCGAGTAACACGTCACGACCAAAACTTAAAGATGAACCATTGCTTTCCAATACACAGTCATTTTCTACACTATAGCCATTAAAATGTTCTTTTGTACCTACTGCGGTACCGATTAATACGTTTGCAGTATCAAGCGCAGTAGTTTGGATTAAATGTTGATTCCGAAAAATTTTTACACGAGGTTGGCCAACCACAATTAAAAGATTCAAAAAATTAAATGGTGCTTCAAGATTTGGAATCATAACCCCATAATGAACGCAAGAATACTTTCCTTTTGGTGTATGCGTTGGCGTATTCACATCAAAAGGTCTTCCGTTGATTGTCTCTGAACGATCGATAAAATGATGTAAAAACTTTGGTGCAGTAATGTGTTTGGCAATAATCTTTTCATCAAAATGATCCTTAATACTTTATTTGTTAAAATTTACAGTTCTAATGAGATGCCTTGACGAGTACTTTTTATATCCAATGCACTCTTAGAGGTAATTTTAAGATATGATTTTGCAAATATTTTCTGTGATGTCTTGTTTAGGATTATTTCAAAATTTTGAGGTAGTTTTATTCCTAGGGGATTGCTTTCTTTAATCGAAAGTTCAGTAAAAACACGTGTTCCCATAATATAATCAAACCACGGACGTGTAACACACCAATTGGCATTTTGATTACTTGCCATATGATGATCATAGTGCCAAGGGATTCGTTTACGCGCATATTCAGGGTCTAGATGAGATTTTGCATGTACACGCCAATAATTCCAAATCCCATAATATAAGCCGGCAGTAAAAAATGGTGCAATGGGTAAAAATACAGTTGAAACCGCGGCTAAACCTAACAATGCGGTTTTTTCATTATAAATTTCTGCATTTTTAAACATAGATTCACGATATCCTTCATCATGAAACAGATCTGTTCTGGCACGTTTATGATGTGCTATATGTGTGAAGAAAGGGCTATTACGGTGTTTACTTGGAAACTCATGCAACCATACCTTATGTGCATACCATTCAAATCCATTCGCAACTAAAAGGCCAATTGGAAAACCTAACATCTCTGATCCTTTTCAATTAAGAAATAACCATCAGTGTAGAAAAAAACAGCTCATTTCTTTTGACCGAAAAGCTAACTCGTTAAATGTCATTAGAATCAAGTTATAGTGAAAACTTATTTTTGCTTGCGCTGGCGATAATGGGATGGCGTTTCATTTGTCCAACGTTTAAAGGCACGTGAAAAGGCGGAAGGCTCAGAAAAACCAAGTAAATATACAACTTGATCTATGCTTATATTGGGATTCATCAACAGCTTTTTTGCCATTTTTTCACGATAAGTTGCCAAAACTTTTTCAAAAGTCGTGTTAACTTCTTTAAGATCTGCACGAAGTTTTCGGGGCTGTAGCCCTAAATGTTGGGCAATTAATTTTAGATCTAATTGCCCTGATTCTAATAAACCAGAGCTGAGTAAGTTTTCTATATCATTAATCAAATAATATTTATCGACAACTTTTATCTGCTGTTTAGCGACATGCTCATGTATTTTTAATAGCATTGGTTCAGCCGATGCTGAAGCTAAACTCAATATTTCCGCATCAAAAATTATACAGCCGTATTGCATACCTAAACGAGTCGGGCATTTCCAGATACGTTGATATTCATCTAAACTCGCGCCTTCTTGGTAAGGCAACCATATTTCTTTGGGATAAAAATGATTGTTACTGATATAGTTTAAAAAATTAAGCATAACGCTTATGGCACATTCTAGATAATGACGAACTGGGTGCTGAAGATTCGTGATCATTGCATTTTGATTTTCAATGTGTAAATGAGCCACAAAAGCATCGGTAAAAATTTTCTGATAACGCAACGCTCTTTGTAAGCCGTCCCCAAATGTAGGACTACTCATAAAAATGTATTCTAATATTTCGCCTCTAAAAATCGGAAAATGTTCACCTACATGAAGTCCGATATCCTGATCAGCACTGATTTCTTCAGCTATTTCCCAAAAGCGTTGTTGGGTCGAATTATCTCGCCGAATGGTTTTGTCAGGTGGTTGTTCAGATAATCTTATTTGTGAAAATATCCGATTTGCGTCCAAATTCATTTTATTTAGGGTGTGATATGTTAACCAGAGAAAAACACCAGAATCACTAGATTTGCTTTGATCCATAAATCAAAAATACCGATTTCAACAGATACAATTTATATTCGTAGATCAGGCTACAAACGTATAAAAGTCATCAAAATTTAAGCTTGTTTTATCATATTAGAGAAAGCCATTTGACTGTTCAATGTCATTGCGTGCTAATTTTAATTATTGTTCTACAATCTAATTTAGCTATTCAGCAAATACGCCTAACAACCTTTTTAAAAAGTCTTTTATTTATGAGCAGCCTTTTCAACTAGTCGCTTAAAACTAGGGCATTGCAAATGCGATGGTGCAGGGCAGTCACCTACGTGGCGAAGTATGTCACGGAGTGCGATCAATTTATGAATTTGAAGATCAATCTCATCAGCTTTTTGGTGAATAACACTTGGGGAAAGATCAAGTGCACCACGACTATCGAACATTGCTGCGATTTCTTTAAGTGAAAAGCCTGCTGATTTTCCCATTGAAATCAAAGTGAGTCGTAACAGAACTTCAGAAGAGAATTGTCTACGTAATCCATGCCGAGAAATTGAGAAAATCAAACCGATTTCTTCGTAATAGCGTAGTGCTGAAGGTTTAATTCCACTTTTTGCTGAAACTTCACCAATATCAAGAAATTTCATACTTGACCTCAAGTCAACTTGAATTAGTAGTATGTGCTTAAACACCACTGCTGACAAGAGCGCAACATGACAGAGCAGACAGAATCATTAACAATGACAAACAAGACCCAAACTGGAATCACTATCACTTTGGGGTTATCCATGCTATTGGCATCGCTGGGAACAAGTATTGCTAATATCGCATTACCCACACTAGCTGAGGTTTTTTTACTGCCATTTATTCAAGTACAGGCTGTTGTAATTGGATATCTGATCTCGTTGACGATCACGGTTGTGATTGCTGGACGCTTAGGTGATCGATATGGATGTAAGTCTATGCTGATCGTTGGACTGCTTATATTCAGTTTGGCTTCACTGCTATGTAGTGTTGCACCCAGCTTATGGATATTGGTTGCTGCACGATCATTTCAAGGAATAGGTGCGGCATTCTTAATGACACTTGCAATGGCACTTACACGTCAGACCGTCAGTAAATCACAGTTGGGAAGAGCAATGGGAATGCTTGGAACAATATCTGCTTTAGGTACAGCACTTGGACCAGTGTTGGGCGGGTTTCTGCTTGTCGTGAGCGGTTGGCAAAGCATTTTTGGATTACAGTTTATACTTGCGGGTATCGCGATTATTCTGGCTAGGGTACTGCTGCCTAATGATTACATTAAAAAACAAATTCCTGCACTAACTTCTTTGCAAACAGACCAGAACATAACACTAAACCTCATGGTTAATTTGTTGGTTGCTGCTGTTATGATGACCACACTTGTCATTGGACCTTTTTATCTCAGTCTTGGTCTAAACTTGGATCAAATACAAGTGGGTTTGATTATGGGGATTGGGCCAGTGGTTGCTATCTTAAGTGGGATTCCATCGGGTCGACTTGTCGATCGTTGGGGCAGTCGCTATATCGTCATTACAGGGTTAATTTTTCTGATTTTCGGTAGCTCGATGCTCGCTATCTTACCGAAATTGATGGGTATAAGTGGCTATATTATGCCGATCATTATTTTGACTTCGGGTTATCAGCTGTTTCAGGCAGCCAACAATACCATGACCTTGGCGGATGTTCCCAAAGCTCGACAAGGGATGGTATCAGGACTTCTTAGCTTATCTCGTAATATGGGCTTAATTATCGGGGCTTCAGTGATGGGAGCTATTTTTTCATTTGGTGTTGGCACAAATCAGCTCACTCAGGCAACGGCTTTAGCAATCATTGATGGGATGCAACTTACCTTTATTTGTGCTGGAGCATTGATGGTTGTCGGCTTACTCATCAGTTGTGTCTCATTTCGTAGATAATATTGATCAGAAGGGTTTGTAGTGCAATCGTATAAAATGAGCCAGATTCAACAAGCCCTCAAAAAGAGGGCTTGTATGCATTTATTTTTGTTTGGTTTCAATTAAATCACTTAAATCATATCCTAAGCTTTTAGCATAATTTAAATATTCTTCAGTCGTGGCTGGATCAAGCTGTTGAGATCGACTGAGTAACCATAAATATTTCTTATTGGGTGTACCGATCAATGCAACTTGATAGTTTTCATCCAGCTTTAAAATCCAATAATCACCACGCCCTACAGGTAACCAACGAAGTGCTTTTGGTAAAAAACTCACTTTTAATTTGGAGTTTGTAGGCGCGTTTTGTACAGATGCTTCGCCAATTGATTGTTGAAGCTTGCCATTTTTATCGTAACAACGATTATCCACTTTGATTGAGCCATTTTCATTTAAGGAATAATCAGCAGTAACGTTATAATCGCATTTCTTTTGAAAATACATTGGCTTGCGTGCAATTTCATGCCAAGTACCCAGATACCTCTTTAAATCTACATTTTTAACGGTTTGAATCTTCTCATTTCCTGCATAAGCAAATGCCGCAACACTCAGTAATGCTATTCCACCGACGAGCGTTAATATTTTAAACTTGTTGTTCATGACATAGCCCTATATTTAAGTATTTAATATATATATTCATTATGTCGCGCTCGATGCGGGGATATTGTAATTTTGCTTACAAGTCATGTAGTTTTTTCATGTAAAAATCTCTTCTAAGCAGTCCAAGTTGTCTTTTTCTTGCGATAATTTCATCATGTTGGTAGGGCAGTATTTCAACCAATTGATCAACAGTTAAATGGTTGTTTTCAATGAGAAAGCAATCTTGATCTGTTGACCAAGCAGAGGATAAAAATTGTTTTCTGTTTGGCTTATTTCTAGGGGACATGGATTAAATTCTTTACACCTTGATGGCTGATAATCAATAAAACTACGAGTGATTGAATTTTAACGCTCTGCACTTTGAGTGAATCAGATTCGATATGTTTTATATCAAATCTTGATTTTGTTACTTAATCAAGATTTTAATACGTACTTTAGCAAAACTCAAATTTTAATTGTTATCGACAAATTGAGCGGGGGATAAAAATAGTTTATGCTCAGTTTAATCTAAGAATAATGGGGTGGATTTATGAAAAAAATAACAATGGTATTGTTGCTTATGCTTACAGGCTGTATTACACCAAATCCACATAGTTTGGTATTGATGCAGCAAAAAAAACAAATTGAAGTCATGCATGAGCAATTGGATAATGAAAATACCAGTAATGAGGTAAATAGAGCATTATTATGTGGTGAATATGAGCGTGTCTATAAAAAAGAATACCTGCCTGCTTTAATGAAATTAGACAAATCTATGGGACAAGAAAAACCCAAACAGTATTATTTGGATGAATTAAATAACACCATTACTCAATACTTAGATCTGAAAAAAATAACCTGTTAAGGCTTTTTAGTTGGTTCAGTATTTATGCTAAGTTTCTTCCATTTTCTGATTTGAACTCTAAAATTGGTAAAAGGGGCGACAGTGTTGATATGAATCCATTTATACAGTGGCCAGTTGGCAGGTGTGGTTGCCCATTTACGTTGATTTATTTCAAATAGTTCTTCATCTGTTAGATTTTCAATCCAGTCTGTGACTGCTTTGACCCGTTTAGACAATAACTGAGTATTTTCTTTTAATGAATGCTGGGCATAAGTTTGATAAAAATTTTGATATAGACTGGCTAAGTTATTCCATTTATAGCCTTCTTTTGGCATTGAAACGGGGAAACCTGCAAGTTCTTTACTTTCCCATTCTAATAATAAATTTACCCATCCCAATTGATAGGCTAAGTTTTGGGCAGGGGTTTTATCTACAGTCGCAACTTTATGATCTTTTAAGTCTTCGGATATTTCTTCAAATTCTGTTAAATATTGCTTTAATGAATTATTGATTGCAACAATCAGTTCCTGTTTAGATTGGTAGGTTTTCATCTATTCAATATTCCCAAAATAAATACAATACTGTTTATATTTAATGCATATTTAGATCTAATTTATTTTAACGATGACAATGATGGAACAACTCATTACCGTAGTGAATATACAGTAATGAGTCTGAAATTTATGCCAATAGAAAATCAGTCATTCCAGAAGGCTTGTCTATTGTTTATATTCCGCAGCGATTATTCAAAATTATTTAGTAGCAGCTTGCTCATCGCCTTGTGCACTTCTAAACAACTTCCATTCATCAACCACTGTTCCATTTGGAAGCTTACAATATCCTACTTCATTTCCTAAAGCATCTTTTTTAATCTGAGACTCTCCTCCCATTTTTTGACAATATACACTTGCAGGATTGGCCATGCCAAGCGGTTTAGCATTTTGATTATTTACTTCAGGGGTAGAGCAGGCAGAAAGAAGTGTAGTCATGAGCACAGAAGCGCCAATATATATTTTATTCATTGCAAACAAAGTCTTGGTTTTAAAGTATGCAGTATAAATAAATCAGCAAGCTTTAATGTATCTACTCTGTATAATCCTGTAGCTCAAACATAATGATCAGGTATGATTTAGTGTAAAATTTTAAGTTTGATTAAATAATTTTGTGTGAGAATAAAGAATATCTTTTTAATGTAAATGCTATGGTCAGTTAAATATAATAATCAGTTAAATATAGGCAATGCAGTATTGATATTACATTTCGAGCAACGCCGTATTAATGGGTGAAGAGTAAATACGTTATAAAAAGCACGAAACAGAAAAGTCTATTTCATGCTGATATAGATAAATAGATTATACATTTAAGTGTTTGATAAAATGCTCTAAAACCAGTGGTGATTTTAATTCAAGATTTGCTGCATATTTTTCATTTTCAGCTCGTAAATGAGGAATATTTAATCCAGTTTTGCGTAATTCACACGTATGTCCAATCAGCCATTTTTCCATATCGTCTGCCGCAACTTCGACATGGAATTGTAACGCCAAGATATTTTGTCCAACTCTAAACGCCTGATTTGTATAAATTGCTGAACTGGCAAGTAATTCAGCCTGTACAGGTAAGTCAAAGGTATCACCATGCCAATGTAAAACTTCGGTATTAACAAGCGGTAATAAGGGATTATTTTGAGCTAGATTTAGCTTCAATTGACTCCAACCAATCTCTTTTTGATGGCCTGCATACACTTTTGCACCTAAAGCATGTGCAATCAATTGTGCACCTAAGCAAATGCCAATAGTGGGTAAATTCTTGGCCAAACGTTGTTTAAGATAAGCGATTTCATCATTTAAAAAAGGATAATCTTCTGTTTCATAAACACCAATTGGACCACCTAAAATGATGACTAGACCTTCAAATTCAAATGCTTGTTTTAAATCATCCATACCTGCTTCAAAATAACGTATGCGATAGCCCAAATCATAAAAAGTGTCTTCAAGAATACCTAAATCCTCAAAAGCTAAATGTTGAATGGCATAGATTGTCTTCGGCAAAGCGTGTGTGGAGGAAGTCATGGTTTTATAATGATTTAACGAGAATATCGCTAATTTATACTAGATTGTATTGGCTTGAAAACTAAATTTATGCTGCGATTTGCAACATGGAATAAATACAGTGTTTGCTTGATTCCAAAATGGTCAATTTAACCGAATCATCAGAGATACTTCGCGCTATGAGTATAGCGCCGACCAGTTGACACAAGACGCCCCAAGCTTTTTCTTCACTTCCGAGACGTTGAGCAAATAGGGCATGACCGCGCTGTAATTCTTGTTGATAGCGTTGTTTAATCTCCTGATCAGCGCGCGCAACTTCAGTGGCGAGTGTTGGCAATACACAACCATAATCCGGATGTTCAACATGCAAGAGGGTTAAGTAACGATTGAGTTCAAATTCAATCCATAACTCAGCCTGATTATGAGGGTTGTTTTGCCACATCTGAATGCTATTTTTGAGTTCGTTTTCAACCAATGCTTTAAACAAATCCTGCTTGGAAGAAAAATGTGAATAGAATGCACCACTGGTTACGCCAGCAGCTTTCATAAAGCCATCTACACCAGTTGTAGCAAAACCATCTTTTTTGGCAAGCTGTCCACTGATTTTTAACAGCTCTTTTCTTTTTTCTTCTTTATAGCCAGATTTGTATCGCATATTTTCCTCGATCAAATTTTTTCTTGACGCTCTAGTTAAACTATAACATAGTAATCGTTATAATAACGATCGTTATGCAAAAAGGGAAGCATGATATGCAAGATGAAATAACAACATCAAATCAGAAAGTTGCATTGATTATTGGAGCTGGTGATGCAACAGGTGGTGCGATTGCGAAACGTTTTGCCAAAGGGGGATATATTAGTTGTATGACTCGTCGCAATGCTGACAAGTTACAACCGCTGATTGATGAAATTGAACAGGCAGGCGGTACAGCATATGGTTTTGCATCAGATGCTCGAAAAGAACAGCAAGTTATACAATTGATCGAAGAAATTGAAAGCAACATTGGCGAAATAGAGGTATTGGTTTTTAATATCGGTGCCAATGTTCCATGTAGCATACTTGAAGAAACCGCGCGTAAATATTTTAAAATATGGGAAATGGCGTGTTTCTCCGCCTTTTTAACTGGTCGTGAAGTGGCGAAACGAATGGTAAGCCGACAACGCGGGACATTGATCTTTACTGGTGCGACTGCTGGTCTGCGTGGTGCTGCTTATTTTTCAGCATTTGCAGGGGCAAAGCATGCACTTAGAGCTTTGGCACAGAGTATGGCGCGAGAACTTGGTCCGCAGAATATTCATGTGGCTCATGTGGTAGTTGATGGTGCAATTGATACAGATTTTATTAAAAATAGTTTTCCTGATCTTTATGAGAAAAAAGACCAAGATGGTATTTTAAATCCTGAACATATTGCTGAAAATTATTGGCATCTTGCCCAGCAACCACGTGATGCATGGACACATGAGCTAGATTTACGTCCTTGGATGGAAAAATGGTAAGTCACTTTATATTAGTAAGTTAATTAATGGTTGCGAGTTGCTATAAGTCATGTTGTATAAGCAGGTGGCTTTATCTTTGTATAGCGAGAGTACGTCTGGATGATTTAAGCTTCTTATAGAATCATTTTTACAGTAGTACGATAAAAACATGATCAGTACAGTTAAGGAATAACACTGAATGAAACAGGTAGAATTTTATTTTGATTTGGGTAGTCCATATAGTTATTTAGGCTTTTATCAGATTCAAAAAATTGCAAAACAAAATCAAGCGCAAGTGATTTGGAAGCCGGTCTTGCTTGGTGGTATTTTTAAAGCCACAGGGAACAGTAGTCCAATGGCTGTGCCAGCAAAAGCCAGCTATTCGATGATTGATATGGGGCGCTGGTCAAAACTCTGGAATATTCCAATACAAATGAATCCCTATTTTCCTATTAATACTTTAAATCTGATGCGGGTGATTACAGCGGTTCAGCTTTATCAAGCTGAAAAATTCTTAACAGTGTTAAACGCTTTATTTGATGCAATGTTTGGGCATCCGCGTAATTTAAATGATATCAATGAACTTATTAGCTTATTTCAATCATTGGGTTTTAGTATAGAGCAGGTTCAAACTTGGCTTTCAGATGAACAAGTTAAAGCCCAACTAAAAAATACCACAGAAGAAGCCATTGGGCGTGGTGTTTTTGGTGCACCGACATGGTTTATTGGCAATGAAATGTTTTGGGGCGTTGATCATCTTCATTTTGTTGAGATGGACTTGGCTAAATATTGATTGATACGCTTTTAAATTCTGATTCTATGATTTAGATGCTAGCATGAAAGAATCGAGTTGCGCTGTGCTGCAGCTAGCCATGCAGCAAAGCTATTCTACAGAAAGCCAAACTACATCGAATCATCAAAATATTTGATGAAGAAACGCTAATCGTAAATATAGAGGATTAAACATAATAATGCTGTAATAGCGCAAGGATCAGTGCCAAAGTAAATACGGATAAAAGTGTTTGCATGCTGATGCTTGCCGCCATTAATTGATGATCGCCGTTTAATAGTTTGGTTAAGATATAGGCGGAAGATGCGGTTGGGATAGAAAAGAAAATCATGATAGCAATCACCGCGGCATGACTGAGCTCAAAAAACTGCAAACAGATAAAGGCAATAAACGGGATCAGCAATAATCTGAGTAGGCTAATAAGCAAAGACTTTTTCAGATAAACTTTGAGGGTCGAAAACTGAATTGCTGTTCCTACACATAATAAGCCCAACATCAGACTACTACTTGAAAAAGCATTTAACAGATTTGCAAAGCCAGACCAAATAAGGATGTTTAAAACATTAAATGTAATTCCCAATATACTAGAACTGATCAGTGGATTTTTGATTAAAGACCAGAATATATTTTTAATGTTCAGTTGATCGTTATCTGTCAATGAAAGGATCGAAATAACATTAACCAAGGGAATTGCTATAGCAAGGATATTTACCAAGATACTTTTGATTTCAGCATTATTGAGTGTTGTGGCAATCGAGAGTCCGAGATAGGTATTAAAACGAATCAAGCTTTGAACATATACACCGATTTGGGCAATAGGTGTGCGGTTTAACTTTGCAAACAGATAAACGCCAGCAATGATCATGGCCATAATGAAAAAAATGACCGTAAGAATGCTGTTGAGATGCCCCATATTCATATCTGCATTTGCAAGAGAACTAAACAATAAGGCTGGAAATAAAATATAGTAATTGAGCTTTTCTGCGCCATTCCAGAATTTTTCATCCAGTATACGTGACTGGAACAGATAAAAACCTAAACCAATCAGGGCAATGGATGGGAAAAGAATAGTAATCATTTGTAGCATGCTGAACGCTCTATGCAGAACCTAATTCGACCAAGTCCTACCCACTGATTTTTTCATCTGTAAGCTAAACCCAAGTAAACTTTAATCAAGAATATGACTTATGCCTATTCATGGTAAAATGAGTTTTTACTCATGGATAGAGTGGCGATGACATTTACTCAACTGACTATTTTTGCCATGTTGGCTGAACAGAAAAGCTTTACTGTCACAGCGCAGCGTTTGCAAATTTCTCAATCTGCGATTTCTCATGCAATTAAAGGCTTAGAACAAGATTGGTCAGTCACATTGTTTTATCGCAATCATAATGAAGTTGAGCTAACTGAATCGGGTATACGGCTTTTAGTGCATGTGAAAGAAATTTTGAATATTTCTAATGTGCTAAAACAAGAAATCTCCGATATACAAGGATTTCATTCTGGCACTTTAAGAATTGGATCTTTCGGTGCTTCATCTTCTAATGTATTGATTCCCTTAATTCTAGAAAAATTTAGTTTAAAATATCCAAATATTGAAGTGTTTATTAAAGAAGGAACGGACAAAGATATTGCTCAATGGATTCATGACCGTACTATTGATGTTGGATTTGTGGTTTTACCTGAAGAACGTTTTGATACTTTTCCTGTGATTGAGGATATTTTTGTAGCACTTATTCCCAAATCCTATGCACGATCACAACAAAGTGCAGTTCGATTGGATGAATTGGTAGAACATCCTTTTTTAATGACCTCAGCAGGCAGTCAAAACCATGTGACAGAGATGTTTAGAAAAGCCAATCTGAGTCCAAAAATTAAATGTTATTTTTCTCAAATTTTGACCATTATTAATATGGTGAACAATGGTGCTGGTGTTTCAATTGTCGCAGATATGGCCTTGAATAAAGAGTTGATGACGCTGTTTCCCAATGTTCAAAAATTACCTTTATCACCCAATATCAAGCGGTCTATTAGTCTGGCAGTGAAGAATAAAAAACAGATGAGTCCAATTACACAGGCATTTATTGATATTGCACAAATGGTTTAGCATTTTATCGTGAGCCTTTGGTAAAAGAACAAAAGAAGAGTATAAGCACAGAGAATGAATGATTTGATTTATAAACTCATAGAACGTCCTAAAACAGCATTTATACTATGTGGCTGTGTTGCTAATCTATCCTTATGGGCAATCGGCCATATCAAAAGCTTTAGCATTTTATGGGTACTCAGCTTTTTCGTTTTTACCGCATTTTCTGCATTGGCTTTGTCTGTATATTTGATGGAAATTGTTGAGAAAAAGCCAAGATACAAAATCTACTTTCAACTGTTGTTTTACACACTTTTGATCATTTTATATTTAGCATTGAATACTTATAAATCTGTTTTAGATCAGAAATTTTTTCCACGAAGTTTAGTGATGTTTGTGGTTGTGTTTTTCACAATGTTATTGATGGTGAATTTAAGAGTTGTGGTGGGATATAGTTTCGAAAATATTAAAATGCTATGGAAAAGGCGTAAGTAATTTTGCTGCTGATCTCAATATATCTGATTTGAACGTATTGGTTTATGCAACTAAACAAACAATACTAAACAGGCAATACTAAACAGGCAATAAAGGAATGTGTTGATGGATTTAGAAACATTACAACGGCAAATCTGCAAAAAATATCAGTCAAAATATATCGAATTTAATCTGTCGGATAGGGTTGCAATTGCATTACAGAGTCTAGGTCAACAACCGATTTATGCAGTTCGAGTTGCGCTTAAAAAACCAGACAATGTTTCTTGGTTTATTCACTGTGGAGAATATTCTTCCGCTGATGATTTTTATCAACCGCTGCATGCCTCGCATTTACAGCAATATTTACCTGAAATTTTACCTTATTTGGCGCTTGAGCACGGTTATCATGTCATTATTGATGAGCATGGCTATGAAGATGTTTGGATGAATCCAACAACCGACTAAATTTAGCGAATCATCGCAATCTGTATAAAATAATGAATTGATAGTGATAAGAATTAAAAAGCATCTTCATCATGACAAAAAAAGCGAACCAAAGTTCGCTTTTTAAAAGTGTAAATCAACTACAGAACTTAGAAGAAGCCCATTGCTTTGGTTGAATAGCTAACCAATAAATTCTTGGTTTGCTGATAATGATCAAGCATCATCTTGTGGTTTTCACGGCCAATGCCTGATTTCTTATAACCACCGAATGCAGCATGTGCAGGGTAGATATGGTAGCAGTTGGTCCATACACGACCAGCTTCAATCGCACGACCCGCACGATAAGAGGTATGCGCAGAACGCGACCATACACCAGCGCCTAAGCCATACATCGTATCATTGGCAATTCGGATTGCATCGTCATAATCTTTAAATGTTGCGACAGAGAGCACTGGTCCAAAAATTTCTTCTTGGAAAATCTTCATACTGTTGTCGCCTTTGAAAATGGTAGGTTCAATATAGAAACCTTGACCGACTTCCTGACGATCGCCACCACCTGTAAGCAATTGAGCACCTTCAGCACGGCCTGTTGCGATACAGCCCAAGATTTTGTCTTGTTGCTCTTGAGATGCTTGAGCACCAATCATGGTGTCTGTATCTAGAGGATGTCCAGTTTTGATGCGTTTTACACGTTCAACTGCCATTTCTAGGAATTTATCTGCAATACTTTCTTGAACCAAGGCACGTGACGGGCAAGTACATACTTCACCTTGGTTTAAAGCGAACATGGCAAAGCCTTCAAGCGCTTTGTCTAAATAATCATCATCTTTATCCATGACATCTTCAAAGAAGATGTTTGGTGATTTACCACCAAGCTCAAGTGTCACAGGAATAATATTTTCAGTTGCGTATTGCATGATCATTTGACCAACAGCAGTGGAACCCGTAAATGCAATTTTAGCAATACGTGGATTGGTTGCCAGTGGGCGACCCACTTCAACGCCGTAACCATTGACAATATTTAAAACGCCTGGCGGTAAAATATCTTGAATGAGTTCAGCAACAACTAAAATACTTGATGGTGTTTGTTCAGCAGGTTTAAGTACAATACAGTTACCCGCTGCAAGTGCTGGTGCAAGTTTCCATGCTGCCATAAGAATAGGGAAGTTCCATGGAATGATCTGACCAACCACACCTAAAGGCTCATGGAAGTGGTAAGCAATGGTATCTTCATCAATTTCTGAGATACCACCTTCTTGTGCACGTAAACAACCTGCAAAATAACGGAAATGGTCAATTGCTAAAGGAATATCGGCTGCCAATGTTTCACGAATTGGCTTACCGTTTTCCCATGTTTCTGCAACCGCTAGTAATTCTAAATTTTCTTCTAAACGATCTGCAATTTTCAGCAGTACATTTGAACGTGTTGTTGGAGATGCTTTGTTCCATGAAGCTTTGGCTTTATGTGCTGCATCTAATGCAAGTTCGATATCTTCCGCAGAAGAACGTGGAATTTTGGTAAAGGCTTTACCATCTACAGGAGAGACGTTATCAAAATATTGCCCTTTAACAGGTGCTACCCATTTGCCATCAATAAAGTTTTCATATTGGGCTTTGAACTGTACTTTTGAACCAGGCTGATTTGGATCTACATAACGCATAAGAGTATCCCTTTACTTATATTCATGATCATTCATGATGTGTTTAATATGGCATGTATGAACAATGATTGTTTACATGATGGTTTGAGCATAGAGAGTCAAAGGTAGGGAAAAGGTTGGATGAAATCCAAGACACATTTGCGCTATGCTTTAATCTTTGGCAATATTTTCTTGTTTATTGAAAAATTGCTAAATATTGGAAAAAATTGGTTTTATTCTAACGCTTTGGTATGAGTTGTGTTGACTGAGGTTAAGCTCACTGTGTTAATGTGCTAGAGTAATTTATAAGCAGGTCCGCTGGATAAAAACAACAGAGAAAGGATAGGATATTTTTTAACGAATTACAGAGGAAGTAGCGTATGTTAAGCCAACAAGAGTTATCAAATAAACGGAGTTTAATTGAGCAATTACGCCAAAGCAGTAGTTTGTCTTTAAAACATGCTGATCAACTCGGGCAGAGTATTGCAAGTTCATGGCAACGTTCCAACTCAGCTGCGATTCCCAAAGATCGTGATGCAGCACCCTTGATGAATGTAAAACAAGAAAGAAAAACACTGTTAGAAAAAGCAATCGAACATTGTCGTGATGAATTAACCCATATCGCAGAACAGTCGGCAATGGTTGCTGCAGTAGGGGATATTGGCAGTACCATTATCTGGTCAGCCGCAAGTGGGCAAATGCGCAATGCCGCAGAACGTGTTCATTTTATTGCTGGTGGACAATGGCGAGAAGATTTGGTGGGAACCAATGCTTTGGCACTGTCATTAAAAACCCAACAATCCAGTTGTGTGTTTTCTAACGAACATTTTATGTCTTCTGTGCATGACTGGGTTTGTTATGCCTCTCCCATTATAGATCCATATTCCAAACAAGTTTTAGGGGTGATTGATCTGTCAACCACATGGAATCATCACAATAGTTTGGGTTTACTGGCAGCTGAACGCTGTGCCTCAATTATTCAATCGGCATTGCTAGAGTTTCAGCAACAACATTTATTTATCCGGGCTTTTGCTGTGCCACAAGTGTTGTTCAATGGCAAGATCGTGGTACTGACACCACGACAAATTGAAATTTTGACCATTCTTGCGTTGTGCCCACAAGGGATGAATCTGGAAAATTTACATCAAGCACTATATGGTGAACGAAAAGTGAGTGTCGGCACATTAAAAGCTGAAATGTCGCAGTTGCGCGATATTTTGGGCGGCATGCTGGGTTCACGGCCTTATCGTTTATTGGCACATGTTGAAGCAGATTTCTTGCAAGCAGAGAATGCTTTAGATGCGGGTTATACCGAATCCGCTTTAAAATTATGCAAAGGTGTATTTTTAGCTAAAACTGAAAGTCCTTTTTTATCTGCATGGAGAGACTGCCTTGAATCACGCCTGAGTGAAGCGATTTTTAAAGCCAATGAAACAGATGCTTTATTAAAACACCTTGCACATTTTCCAGAGGCGATTGATGCCGTTGAACGTTTGATTGAACTTACACCAGTCGGGCATCCTGCTCATCAAATTCTAATGAAATATAAAGATGAACATTGATTTTGCAGGATACTTTTAACTGATCATTCGCTTGTAAAGAAGAATGAATTGGCGCTTTTAAAGCTGTTTTTGGGCTAACCAAGAAAAAAGTTGATGATAAACTTCTTTTCTGACTTCTGGTGCCGATAAGACCAAGTCATGCAGTCCATTTTGAATGGTCATGACATTAACGTCGCCCTGTATTTTACCTGCATCCCTGATGATGTCTTTGACCTCTAAAATAACATCAGTGCTTTGAGCATCTCGGTTAAATTTCTTAGGATAGGTTGTTTTGTGAGAATGCATCACCAAGGTTGGTACATTGATCTGTACGCCTGCATGAATTTCTTTTTGAGCTTCAAAAATTGCATGCACAAAGCTTAAATATACTTTGGGGTAAGTTGGTTTTTTCCACTCTAAGCTGAAATCCCATTCGCCTTGCAAATCTTTATGCAGACTGGTGACATACCATTTATTTAATTCACTTGGAAATTTTAAATTAGGTAAGCGTTTACCCAATGCACTGAGTTTTGGGAGGGCTAATTTTTTCTTCCAAGCAGGCATATTAAAGTCATAGAAAGGACTATTGCACCATAAGGCTTGAATAAGGGGGTGTTGTGGATAATGTGCTGCATATAATGTTGCGATCAATCCACCTGTAGAATGTCCTGCCAGTAACACCTCAGTGTGGCCTTCCTGACCAATAATCTTTAATGCTTGTGTGATTTCTTCATCATATTCATTCAAATTTAGAACATAATAATATTTTTGATGTGGTAGGTAAGAACGACCATATTTTCTTAAATCAAGTGCATAAAAATCATAATCATGTTGATTAAATTGTTCAGCCATTTCTGTTTGAAAGAAATAATCGATAAAACCGTGGATATAGAGCACCGCTTTCTTGGTCGCTTGAGCTGCTTGTTTGCGTACCAAAGTCGCAGTGACTTTACCATCATAGTCATCTGGTAAATTTAAGGTTAGTTTTTCATAACCTGTACCAAGGATATCAGGTTGATATTCAGTAGATTGAGTGGTCATAGCATATTCCTGAATTTATTGAAAAATGAAATCCGAAAAATTACAGATAGTCTTTTACCAGCGCATAGGATTCATCATATAGTTTTTGTGCCAACTGTATATCTTTGGCTTTGCCTGATTTAAACGCAGGGGTTTGCAAACTCACATAATCACCATTGCGCTTTTCCCATGATGGATCAAAAGCAATTTTTTTAATTAATTCGGCAGGCTTAGATGGTGGAATAAGACCAAGTTTAATTATTGCATATTGCCATTTGGGTAATTCACGATAAATCTCAGAATCTACGCCACCTGGATGTAATGCATTGCTGGTAACATGACTTCCTTGTAGTTGTTTGGCAAGGATATTACTAAACAACAGATTGGCTAATTTACTATTACCATAGCTCAAAACACCATTGTATTTTTTCACTTGATCCGCGTTAAAGTTTTCAGGTTGGATACGACCTAAAAGATGCATCATTGAAGCCAAATGAATTACACGACCTTGTTGGGCTTTTTGAACCAATGGAAGAAGTTTCAATGTCCAAAGAAAAGGCCCCAGATAATTTACCCCAAACTGTTTTTCAAAACCATCAGCTGTGGCCTCAAGATCAGGTGTCATCATGCCAGCATTGTTGACTAATACATCAATTTTTTCATATTTGGCAATAATTTCATTGGCTGCTTGGTTAATTTGTTCAAGACTATTTAAATCAAGGTGAATCACGTCTACTTGACCTGTACCGAATGACTCTAAGTGTTGTTGTGCTGTTTTGGCTTTTTCTGGATTACGACAAGCAATGATCACATGGTGACCATCCTTAATAAATGTTTCTGCAGTTGCAAGCCCGATTCCGGTATTTGCACCTGTGATGATGATGGTTTTACTTGTTGTTGTCATTGCTGAAATAATCCGCTGATGTTTTAAGCATCATAGTCATAGATTGTGACTTTATCAATATATCTGACAATAATGATTGTCATTTTTTAATAAGCGTATAAAAAAGGAATATTACCTAAGTAATATTCCTGAGTATCAAGCACACTTCATTGAATTTGGCCTAAAACAGTTGTCAGGCTGACGTAGAACCAAAGAGTATCGTTTTACATTGCTGATTCAAAAATTTTAATGACTTGAGCATCAGTTGCTTTACGCGGATTTGTCAACATACAGGCATCTTTTTGCGCATTTGATGTCATTACTGCATGATCTTCCGCTTTGACACCCAGTTCAGCTAAGCCAGAAGGGATACCAATAGATGATGATAACTCACGGATTGCATCAATCGCAGCAAAGGCAGCCTCAGTAACGGTTAAACCCTCGGTATTGACACCCATTAATTGGGCAATTTTTGCATAACGGTCAGGACAAGCAATTAAGTTAAACTCACACACATGCGGTAATAGAATTGCATTACATACGCCGTGTGGAAGGTTATAGAAGCCACCTAATTGATGAGCCATTGCATGTACATAACCTAAAGATGCATTGTTAAATGCCATACCTGCTAAATATTGTGCATATGCCATCGCATCACGTGCTTCAAGATTTTCGCCATTGGCAACAGCAGGGCTTAACCATTCGCTAATCATTGAAATGGCTTTTTCTGCACATGCATCGGTAATTGGGTTTGCAGCAGTTGAAACATAAGCTTCTACAGCATGAGTTAAAGCATCCATACCCGTTGCAGCAGTTAAAGCAGCAGGTTTTGCAATCATGAGTTTAGGATCATCAATTGCAACAAGCGGGGTACAACGCCAGTCAACAATCGCCATTTTTACATGGGTATCTGTATTGGTGATAATACAGAAACGAGTCATTTCAGAAGCAGTTCCCGCCGTTGTATTGATTGCGACAAGCGGTGTCATTGGGACTTTACTTTGATCAATCCCTTCATAATCACGAATATGACCGCCACCTGCAGTAACTAGGCCAATTCCTTTTGCACAGTCATGAGAAGATCCGCCGCCTAAAGACACAATAAAGTCACAGCCATTATTGTTATATTCATTTACGCCATTGTGTACATTAATATCTGTCGGGTTTGGTTCTGCGCCAGGAAAAACATGACTGTCTACGCCAGCTTCTTTGAGATAGCCAACGATAATGTCTGCAACACCAAATTTGAATAGGCCAGCATCAGTGACGATGAGGGCTTTTTTTGCCCCTAAATTTTGTGCTTTAGCGCCGACTTCTTTGGCACAACCTGGACCAAAAAGTGAGACGCAAGGGATGTAAAAACCGTTTGTTTGATCTGCTATATTTTTAAAAGCCATGGTGCGATTCCTTCTACCATTGTTATTTCATCATTCCAGAAAGGTGATGATCACCTTGAGGTTGAGTATCAGTTTTGAGGGCTGGATTGAATACCTACTAAACACCTACCAAATTTTAATCATGCAAACTTTAAATTAAGCATTTGATATTTATATTTAAAATAAAATGATGAAGTTTTTCTTTATAATTTTAAGCTGAAAATCCAGCTTAAACGCGAGTTTTGATTAAAAACGACAAAAACAGATTTTATTTGGTATTTTTTGCTTTGACAGATCATTTTATTTTTAAAAAGTGAATCGTTGCTTTAAATTTCGGGGATAAATTTTAAGATCCATCAAAATAGACTAAATTATCAATTTGTGAGAATGTGTGTTAATAATTAAAAAGTGAAAATTATGTGAAAAATTTAATATTCCTATACTGAGTCAGTATGGGCTTAAATAGACTTTTTAAATATACCTATACTGTTAATTTATGCTAAATGATAAAAATAACATAATGATATATATCATTAATAAGTATTATGAAAAATTTAAAAGTAAAAGTACCAATATTTTTTTCGGATGAGTGTAAATGCTATTGATCAGAATTTTATACATAAATATTGTTTTTTATGTATGTTTTTTAAACAGGTTGCCACGGTTCGGTAATCTCATATTTTAAGGATAAAAAATGAAAAAAATATTAACGTTAAAAAATATTGCTATAGCAACTTCATTATTCGCGATTACCAGCACGAGTTTTGCGGGGGAGTATAAACGCTTTTCAGTATCTGCAGGTTGGTTACATGTCATGCCTCAAGGAAAAGCCAATCCCTTTAATATTAATACCAGTGTTAAAAATGGTACCAATGCAACAGTCGGAAGTATCTCTACAACCAGTTTTTTAAACTCAGTTGATCCTAATGCGATGGGAGAAGACTTAGGCGGGGTGCCATTTAATCAGAAAGAGGTGTTAACTGAATTTCTCAATGATGCCTTTATGCAAACCCTGTTGACTGATGGTAAGGGGAATATTTTGCCGGAGGTCGCAGGAACCGCAAATATTCATGGCTTGGAAAATTGGCAAGCCAAGGGTACAGGGCTTGAAGTCGATGATGTGGATACGCTGGGCTTGATGTTAAATTATTACATCAACGACAATGTTTCTTTGCAACTCATTGGTGGGATTCCTCCAAAAGTGGATATTAAAGGTAAGGGGGAAATCTTGGCACCGCTCACAGGATTAGCCACTTCGCCAAATGAGTTGGTCAATATCTTATTTCCAGATGGTATTGGTTTAAATCAAGCCATTCCAATCACCAATTTAGGCAATAAGTCTAAAGCAGCATCGGTGCGTGCATGGACACCAGCGCTGGAAGCGCAATATCAATTTGGTCAATCTGGTGTCAATAAATTGCGTCCATATATTGGGGTAGGAGTGATGTACTCTCATTTCACGGATATTAAGTTGAACTCACAGATCAAAAGTGATCTGGTTGCAGCGGGACACATGATTCAAAACGTTTTAGATGGAAAAGCTGGGGCTGCGTTAGATGGCAAACCTTCTAGTGCAAATCCTTATGTAAGAGTTAAAACGACTGATGCTATAGCACCCATTGTAAGTCTTGGCGCTACTTATGATATTAATGAAAACTGGTTTGGTGTGGCTTCTGTTTCTTATGCCAAGCTCAACAATCAGGCAAAGATTGATGTCGTTGATGCCAAGACTGGTAAGCGACTGATTAATTCCACGACAAAAGTCGATATAGATCCATTGATTACTTATGTTGGTGTGGGGTATCGCTTCTAAAATCAACACTATTTTCCCTAAGAATAGTGAAGATTTTAAATGGTTAGCTTCGGCTAACCATTTTTTGTGGTCTAGGTAAAATCTTGTTAGCGATATGTAGATTGACGAGCAATAAAAAAGCATCCATTCAGGATGCTTTTTTGAAGGTATCGTACAAATCAGAGAACTTATTTCTCTACGATTGCAGTTACACCTTGACCACCAGCAGCACAAATTGAAATGAGTACACGACCTGAACCTTTTTGGTTAATCAATTTTGCAGCAGTTGCCAAAATACGACCACCTGTTGCTGCAAATGGATGACCCGCAGCTAAAGAAGAACCTTTAACATTGAGTTTGCTACGGTCAATTGAGCCCAATGGTGCATCTAGACCTAAACGTTCTTTACAGAACTTAGGATCTTCCCATGCTTTTAAGGTCGAAAGAACTTGTGATGCAAAAGCTTCATGAATTTCATAGTAGTCGAAGTCTTGAAGTTTAATACCCGCACGAGCCAACATACGTGGAACAGCATAAGCAGGTGCCATCAATAAACCTTCTTTCTTATTGACAAAATCTACAGCAGCAGTTTCAGTGAATGTTAAGTACGCGAGTACTTCGTGACCATTTGCTTTCGCCCATTCTTCAGAGGCTAAAAGTACAACTGAAGCGCCGTCTGTAAGAGGAGTAGAGTTACCTGCAGTCATTGTTGCAGTTTCACCTTTACCAAATGCAGGTTTAAGCTTAGCCAATTTTTCAACTGAAGAATCAGGACGTAAGTTATTGTCTTTGTCTAGACCCATAAATGGCGTGATCAAATCATCGAAGAAACCTTCTTCATATGCTTTGGCCATTTTTTGATGTGAAGATGCAGCAAGTTCATCTTGAGCTTCGCGTGGAATACCCCATTCTAAAGCAGTAATCGCTTGGTGATCACCCATAGATAAACCTGTACGAGGTTCACCATTTTTTGGCGCATCCATCAAGTCTTTAACATTGATTTTAGCTAAGGCTTTTAAACGGTCTTTACCTGTTTTTGCAATGTTTAATTCAAGCAATGCTTTACGTAAGCCGTCACCAAATGCGATCGGTGCATCAGAGGTAGTATCCACACCACCAGCAATACCCACTTCAATTTGACCTAATGCAATTTTGTTTGCAACAAGGAAAGCTGCTTGTAAGCCAGTACCACATGCTTGTTGAATATCATAAGCAGGGGTTTCAGGGGCAAGTTGAGTATTTAAAACACATTCACGTGTCATGTTGAAATCACGGCTATGTTTTAGAACTGCACCAGCAACAACTTCACCTAAACGTTGACCTTGAAGGTTAAAACGTTCAATTAAACCGTTTAAAGACGCAGTAAGCATATCAATGTTTGACGCTCGGAAATAAGGGCCATTTGAACGTGCAAAAGGAATACGGTTACCGCCAATAATTGCTACGCGACGTACAGTGTTTTGACTCATAATTTTATCCTGCTGACCAGAAGTTTGAGTTTTAGAAGATGAAGCTGTTGTAACTTTTTTTGCCGTCGATGCCGTTGCTTTGCTACGTGAAGCAGCTGCTGGTGCACGAGTCGGTTTTTTAGTCGTGTTGGCTGCATTGGCATTTGTAGAATTTGTGTTGCTACTTTTACTCGTACGAGTACGAGGTTTTGATGTATTTGACACAGTTTCTTGTACAGTGCTTTCAGCGTTTGAATTTTCTTGAGTTGTTTTGCTCATAAGGCTTTTCCAAGCATGTTCGCAATATTCTTAGTGCTTACATTAACATAATTGGCTATGACTCGAATTGACTATAATGACATTTGCATATTCTTTCAGGTCAAGTCATCATTTTGGCAACTCAAGTATGATTTAACTGAAACTTATGGGTCATAGAGATGATAGCGTTGTTGACGATTCTTCTAAGCCTTGCGCGAAGAACAACGCAAGCCATTTAAGAAAGCGCAACACAGCTAAATATCTGAGATTATACTGAAGTTAAAAGATAGCTTAAGCCCCATACAAAATTAATTTGATGAGAGATAAGAAACATGTCTGACCAATACCAAGCATTTGCTAAATCTCCAATTGGTAAATTTGTCATAAAAAATTTAGGTTTACCATCACCAATCCAGCTAGACCGTTTTGAGTCAGCCACTCCTGTCGTTAAAGGTGCTGTATTATTTGGTGCAGCTCCAAAGAGTCATTTTACTGGTGAAGTTGCACAGGTTCTTAGTAATATTCACGCCAACACTTATGCAGGGAATAACGCAGAGTTACAACAAGCTGCTGCAAAATCTGGTTTGAATGTTGGTGCTTTTAATGAAGGCGATAAAGAATCAAAATTCAAAGCAGTGATATTTGATGCATCAGGGATTCAAAATTCAGAACAATTACATGAACTACACAAGTTTTTTAATCCTGTTGCCCGTCAAATTGCAACATCAGGCCGTGTAATTATTATTGGTTTAACACCTGAAACTGCACCAACGATTAAGCAAGCGATTGCACAACGTGCATTAGAAGGGTTTGTTAAATCGGTTGGTAAAGAGTTTAAGAAAGGAATTGCTGCAGATCTTATTCTGGTTGATGCAGATGCTGCACAAAACTTGGAATCAAGTTTACGTTTTGCAATTTCTCCACGTTCAGCATATGTATCGGGTCAAGTGATTCGCGTATCTAAAGGTGATGTGATTGATATCGATTGGGCGAAACCGCTTGCAGGTAAAACTGCACTAGTAACAGGTGCAAGCCGTGGTATTGGTGAAGCGATTGCACATGTATTGGCACGCGATGGTGCACATGTAATTTGTTTAGATGTTCCACCACAACAAGCAGACCTTGACCGTGTTGCAAGTGAAATCGGTGGTTCTACTCTCGCAATTGATATCACTGCTGCTGATGCTGGTGAAAAAATCAAAGCTGCGGCAGCTCAACAAGGTGGTTTAGATATCATCGTACATAATGCGGGTATTACACGTGACAAAACTTTGGCAAATATGAAGCCAGAGATGTGGGATCTGGTGATTAATATCAACTTATCTGCTGCTGAACGTATTAATGATTATTTATTGTCAAATGATGGTTTAAATGCAAATGGTCGTATTGTTTGCGTATCTTCAATTTCAGGTATTGCTGGTAACTTAGGTCAAACCAACTATGCTGCATCAAAAGCAGGTGTCATTGGTTTGGTGAAATTTACTGCGCCTGTGTTAAAAAATGGTATTACCATTAATGCTGTAGCGCCGGGTTTCATTGAAACTCAAATGACCGCGGCAATTCCATTTGCAATCCGTGAAGCGGGTCGTCGTATGAACTCAATGAGTCAAGGTGGCTTACCTGTTGATGTTGCTGAAACAATTGCTTTATTTGCATCTTCAGCATCTACAGGATTAAATGGGAATGTTGTGCGTGTTTGTGGTCAAAGCTTATTGGGTGCATAATCACGCATAAGTGAAATCCTGTTTCGTTTAGGGGATTACCGCGAAGCGATTATTTGTGTATTTAAATAACGCTTTCGCTGGCTTTCTCTTCAACGAAATCAGGATGTTTAAGCTGTATCATCCGTTAATTTCCAACTGAAATGTTGGATTTTTTAAATGTTGAATAAGAATTAATTTTTCAAAGGTCCAGTATGAATACTCGCCATTTTAGTCAACTTCCTAAGCCATATTTAGCTTATCCAAAAGTGATTCAGGGTTTAATTTTTAAAAAGCCAAAAGGTGAAAAAGTTCTACCGCAAGTTGAATATGTGGTTGATTCATTCAAAATTGATCCAAATCATTTAAAAGCATATAACGAAGTGTGTGGCTTTAAAAATAATGGGTATATTCCCGCGATTTATTTAGCTGTTTTATCGCAAAGTTTACAAATGCATATGATGACCTCTGAAGCATTTCCTTTTGCAATCTTAGGCTTGGTGCATATTCGCAATCAAATTAAGCAAACACGTAAAATTGGGGTCAATGAACAGCTGACTTTATCTTGTCAATTTGGTGAGTTAAAGCCCCATGATAAAGGGGTTCAGTTCGATTTCATCACAACAGCCAAAGTTGGCGGTGACGTGGTCATGCAAGGATTAACCACCTATCTAGCACGCCAAAAAACCGATGGTTCAGTTACAGAAAAACCAAAAGATAAAAAAGAACCAAATTATCAAGTTCAGGCGGTTTGGGAAGTTTCTGAAAATACTGGTCGTCGTTATGCTATGACATCAGGTGACTTTAACTTGATTCATATCCATGCATTAACTGCAAAAGCATTTGGTTTTAAACAAGCGATTGCTCATGGGATGTGGAGCAAGGCGCGTGTTCTCGCTGGGCTCAACTTACCAGAAGCTTATGAAGCCGATGTATTGTTTAAATTGCCGATGTATTTACCTTCAACAGTAGAATTTTTAACTGCACAAGATGGTACAACAACTGACTTTTTGATTCGTAATCAAAAATCACAAAAACCTCATGTTTCTGGTGTAGTTAACGCTTTATAAGATAAAATATAAAGCCTGAGTCGAGATGATTCAGGCTTTTTTAATTAAAAAAGTTATGATTAAAAAAATAGGATAGGGCAATGAGCAGTTTAACGGACATTATTTTTGCGAGTACGAAAAATTATCAAGGCTATGTGGATGAGCGTTTTCAAGATCTCGCTGTTCAATTTAGTCGTTTGCAGGATGGTCGTAGCGAAAATGGTGGTGCTGCTTTAACTGTTTATTTTCAAAATGAAAAAGTTGTCGATATATATACGGGTAAAAAATCAAAAACTGAGCAATGGAATGAGCGAACCTTGTCGGTATGTTATTCCACTGGGAAAGGTGTGCTGGCCACACTCGCGCATATTTTGGTGAGTGAAGGTTTCTTAGACTACGATACGCCTATAGTCAATTTTTGGCCTGAATTTGCTCAAAATGGTAAAGAGAATATGACACTGCGTCATATTTTAAGTCATCAAAGTGGCTTATACGATATTCGCAATATTATTGCTGGTGCCGTTGAAATGGCAGATTGGCAGCATATGCTCAAGGTCATGGAGCAGGCCACACCTCGTTTTGCTGTAGGAACTGATATTGCATATCAGGCATTAACATTTGGCTGGTTGGTGGGTGGTGTTTTAGAGAAAGCAACGCAACAATCTTTAACACAGTTAATGCAGAAGTATTTGGTTGAACCCCTACAACTTGATGGTGCCTATTTTGGTGTGCCTGAATCTGAGCTAAATCGTGTGGCGCGTTTAATTCAAAAAGCAGCACCTGTACAAAAAACAGAAACAAAATCCAGTAAGAGCAAAGCCAAGAAGCATCATAAAACGTCTTTTTCCGATAAATTGGTTGAATTAACCGGACAAAATCCGCAAGATTTTTTAGATGCTATGGTACCGAAAGGGATGCGTGATTTTAGTTTCTTTAGTGACCAAGGGCTTCAAGCAATTATTCCAGCGGCCAATGGTGTATTTAGCGCCAATAGTCTTGCAAAAGTTTATGCCATGATGGCAAATAAAGGGGTTTGGGAAGGAAAAGTTTTCATTCGTCCTGAAATATTTGCTGAATTAAGTCAAATTCAATCGATTAAACGAGATCGCGTGATGCCAATTCCTATGAAATGGCGTTTAGGCTACCACCGTGTGATTAGTATGGGTAAACGTGCCAAGCAAGGCTTTGGTCACATTGGATATAACGGTTCTGGGGCGTGGTGTGACCCGCAACGAGGGCTTAGTTTTGCCTATACCCATAATTTTGCCATTGGTTCAATCACCGGTGATTATCGTCTTTGGGGACTGACCCAAGAAACATTGCGTTGCTCCGACGGTTTACTTAAGGGAAGTAAAGGCTGGTTCTAAATATTAAGATCAAAGCGATTGAAATTTTATAGTAGATCAGATGGCTGAGTCTTATTTTGCAAAAGAATTAAAAATAAGGACTTTAAACAGCGGTATATAGATTTATCAATATTTTCTTAGGCAAATAACTCCATTTTTAGGATGGTTTCGACATGATGTTTAAACGAGTGTTGGTCTAAACCTTTTAAGCCAAGTTGATAGATTCCTTCTAAACCACAAACAAAAGCAATCAGCCGCCAAGCAATGTCTTGGCTGCTGCTGGCTGTAGCAATTTTAAATTCTTGTTGGTTGACGCCATGTTCAATCGCAGTAACCAAGGCTACATGCCATTGTTCCATCGTAATATTATAAGCTTTTTTAATTTCAGGATCTTGATCGATTAAAATCTCAGCTTCATTCCAAAGTCGTAAATAGGGTTGCGTTAGTTCAATATTTTCAAAGCCTAGCAAGAGAGATAAACGCTCAAAACTACTGTCGGTTTTAATTTGATCTTCTACTTCATTGAGTTGATCCATCAATTCAATAAAAACTTCTGCCTTTAAATGCGAACTTGATTCAAAGTGATGATGTACTTGTCCTGTTGAAACTTGTGCTTCTGCGGCAATACGGCGCACAGTTAATCCATTCAATCCATCTTGTAGTGCAACACGCTTTGCTGCATCCAAAATCATAGTACGACGTTGTTCTCGGTTTAAATAGTTCATCACTTTTAATACAACAAAATTTACAAAACAAATATTAAACAAAGTTGGACGTTTGTTCAAGTCTGGTTATAATAACTAAACTTGAACAAGTGTCCAACTTTAATTAGGTGTGTTATGTACCGCAATTGGGTGATTTTGGCAATCATCGTTTTAATTTATTTACCGGTTTCAATTGATGCAACGGTTTTGCATGTTGCCATCCCAACATTGAGTGCTGCCTTATCACTATCCAGTAATGAAATGCTCTGGGTGATAGATATCTATTCACTGATCATGGCAGGCTTGATTTTACCCATGGGGGCATTGGGGGATCGTATTGGTTTTAAACGGCTGATGCTGATTGGTGCTGGTATTTTTGGTGTGGCTTCTCTCCTGGCTGCTTTTGCGAGTTCAGCCTATATGTTGATTGCTGCCCGAGCATTTCTTGGTGTAGGCGCTGCCATGATTTTACCTGCAACCTTGGCAGGTGTTCGTAATACCTTTTTAGATGAAAAACAACGTAATTATGCTTTAGGTATTTGGGGAACTGTCGGTGGTGGTGGAGCCGCTTTTGGTCCACTTTTGGGTGGCTTTATTCTGGAACATTTTTCATGGGGAACCGTGTTTCTGATTAATGTGCCAATTATTATTTTGGTCTTGGTATTGACCACATGGCTGGTGCCAAAGCAAGCAGTACAAACCAAACAACCTTTAAATCTATTACAAGCGCTCATTTTGGTCACTGCAATCTTAATGCTGATTTATTCGATTAAGACCTCTATCTATGCGTTTAGCCTAGGCATGATTTTGATTTTTGTGCTTGGATTGGGGTTGTTGGTGGGATTTATCCGCCATCAATTGAAAACAACCCAACCGATGATCGATTTTAGTCTGTTTAAGAATCCTGTGATCTCAACCAGTATTGTGATGGCAATGGTGGCAATGATTGCATTAGTTGGTTTTGAGCTACTGCTTTCACAAGAATTACAGTTTGTGTATGGATATAGCCCATTGGAAGCAGGTTTGTTTATTTTACCCTTTATGATTGCAATTAGTATTGGTGGACCCTTTACCAGTATTTTAATGAATCACTATGGTTTGAGACCTGTAGCAACTGTAGGGATGCTGATGTGTGCCTTATGTTTCTTTGGTTTGGCCATGACCAATTTTTACATCGATTATATTCAAGCTTGGGTGTGGATGGTGCTGATGGGGATCAGTGTTGAAATCGCATTATTATCTTCCACGGCAGCTATTATGTCTGCTGTACCTCCACAAAAAGCAACGGCTGCTGGTGCAATCGAAGGCATGGCGTATGAGTTAGGTGCAGGTCTTGGGATTGCGATTTTTGGACTGTTGTTGTCTATATTTTATGCGAATTCGATTATCTTGCCTGATCATTTACCGTTGAATATCGCAGCTCAAGCAAGTTCTTCTATTGGTGAGGCATTATTGCTGAGTAAACAATTAGAACCTGCATTGATGCAACAGGTAAAACAAGCTGCTTTTGAAGCGTTTATTCATTCGCATAGTAAAGTCTTGGGTATTTCGGGTCTGATGTTCCTAGTTTTATCTGTATTTGTTTGGCGTGCTTTACCAGCAAAGAAACAGATCGCTGTCTAGAATATTGCGCATAATTTAAATTATGCGCTTGTTTTTACATTTAGATTTTAAAGTGTGAAAAAATGAGTTTGATGTACCGATTGAAAAACTTTAGCAAGCCCAAATTGTGATTTAATCAACACTGCCACGGCAGTGTTTTTTAAAGTAAAATAGCTACTGTTTGTTTTTAAATCTATTTAAGAGATAGATAAACTTTATGTTGTAGAGCACAGTGTCAAATTAGAAGAAATTGATCGAATTATCTCTAATAAAAAATAACTCTACAGTTCTTCATTCACTAATCAGCAAAAAAACAGTATCCTTAGACCTGTAACTAGGAGCTTCCATGTATCAGGTACTTGCACGTAAATATCGCCCACGTAACTTTAATGAATTGGTCGGACAGAATCACGTTTCACGTGCACTGACCAGTGCTTTAGATCGTGGACGTTTACACCATGCCTATTTATTTACTGGAACGCGTGGGGTAGGGAAAACCACAATTGCTCGAATTTTAGCGAAATGTTTAAATTGTGAAACAGGGGTAACCTCTACACCTTGTGAAGTTTGTGCAACCTGTAAGGCGGTAAATGAAGGGCGCTTTATTGACCTTATTGAAATCGATGCGGCATCACGGACAAAAGTCGAAGATACACGCGAGTTACTGGACAATGTGCCTTATGCACCGACCCAAGGGCGATTTAAGGTATATTTGATCGATGAGGTACATATGCTTTCGACGCATTCATTTAATGCGTTATTGAAAACATTGGAAGAACCGCCTGAACATGTAAAATTTTTATTTGCGACAACTGATCCACAAAAATTACCAATTACGGTGATTTCACGTTGCTTGCAATTTACATTACGTCCATTGGCTGTAGATGAAATTACCCATCACCTTACAGATATTTTAAATAAAGAAGAAATTTCATCAGAGCAAGATGCGATTTGGCAAATTGCTGAATCTGCCCAAGGTTCATTACGTGATGCATTGTCTTTAACTGACCAAGCAATTGCCTATGGTCAAGGTGCAATTCATCATCAAGATGTCAAAGAAATGCTGGGTTTGATTGATAGAACCATCATTTATGATTTGATCTTGGCAATTCATCAAAACCAAAATGCACGTGTCAGCCAATTATTACTACAATTTAGGCAACAGGCTTTAGATGTTTCATTGGTTTTAGATCAGTTTATTTCGACTTTGCATGAGTTGGCAATGTTGCAATATTTGCCTGATTTAAGTCTAAAATACAGTGCTGAAATTAATCAAAAAATTATGCAGTTATCAAAAATTGTCTCTGCACAAGATTTACAGCTTTATTATCAAATTGCCAGTAAAGGTAGAGCGGAGCTACAACTTGCAGTAACACAAGAGCAAGGCTTTGAAATGACAGTATTGCGTTTACTGGCATTTAGACCGATGCAAAGCAATGAAATTGTAGTCTCTCAAGCTCAACAACCACAAAACAATCAGAATATCGATCAAGTTGCTATTTCACAGCAACCGCATCAAGCATCTGTTCAAACGGGGCTTGTGCAACAAGCACAAATTCAGCAAGAGCCAGCTCATCAACAGCAGGCTCAGCAAGTGCCTGTTGAAAAAAACAGTGAACAACAAAATGCTACTTTGAATGTGAGTTCACAACCAGAAACTGACGCGCCATTAGCGGAGACACAGCAAGCGCAGGTTGAGGCCAATTCGCAGCGTGTAGTGAGTGATTTAGATCCAGCTTTTGACCAAGTTGAAGATCAGCAAACTCAACAGCAAAGTGTTGACCATGAACCGAGCAGTGATGACTATTTAGATGACTTTGCTGAGGAAGTACAACAAAGCGCTGTGGTTGAAGCAACGGCTCATAATAATCAAGGTATTGAAGCACAGCAGCCAACTGTTCAAGAGAAAATTGACGTAGAAAATGCAGAACCAAGTTTAACCTTGTTTGGTGCTGAGTTGAGTCAACCGAAAAATACCATGTCTCCGTCTAGCCCAAATCAAGATGTATTCTTTTTAGCACCTGAAAATCAGGATCAAAATGTTGAAATTGATTTGGTTGAGCCTATTCATTCTCAAACAGATACTCCAGCTCAAGTTTCTAATATTATCCCTGAAATAGAACACGGATCTTGTTCTGAGGAACAAACGCCGCAACAGATACTTGCCTTAAAATTACAGGTCTTAGAAGGTGAGTGGACGGTTGATAAATGGGAGTATTGGTTTAGAAATAGCTCACTTTCTCCAGCTGTTCAAGAACTTGCACAGCATGGGTTAATGACAGGGGATGTGAATGGTCAATCTATTTTTCAAATTTCACAAAAATATGAAAAATTATTGAACCAAGCACAACATGATCTTGAGGCGAAATTAAAACAGCAGTGGCCGAGTACTTTGTTTACGGTGCAATATGGTGAAGTTGAGTCGACTACACCTTATATGATGCAAAACGAGCGTAAGCTTCGAGCTTATGATCGTGCCAGTGAAATGCTTCAAGAAGAGCCTTTGGTCAAAAGCTTAATTGAAGCATTGGATGGAAAGTTGGAAAATATTCAGCTCAAAGCCTAATTTTAAAAAACATCTAGATTAAATAACGTTTTAAACAAGCTCAATTTCACTGGAATTGGGCTTGTTTTTATTCCACTGTATTTTGCCGAAATTTATGCATTATTCACAATCCTTTTCTACCTGTGCCAAGGTAAATCATTTTAAAATCTCATCAGGTTCTCAATTTATATAAGAATTTTAATTCCAATTATGATGATCAATCTGGCATTTATAGACGTTGTTATGCTGAAAATCACTTGTTTTAAATATTTTTATGGTTATAATTGCGGCAACTTTAATTAGCGGAGACCCTAAGTGGCAAATTGTTCATCGAGGCGCTGTAGTTTATATACAGCCATTATTCGTATCTGAGCAAGAGAGCACTGCCTTTAGGAGAGCTGTCTTGCAATGAGACAGTTATAATCTGATTTTAAACTACATCCCCATTTTGACGTGAAACAGCTCAATTTTGACTTTAATCAGTTCAATTTTGGCTTGTTTTTGTGCGCACTTAGATTCATACCGCCTCAGCAATGAGGATTACGGATGGTAATCAATCAACTTTGTATGATAGAAACAGTACTGATTACGGGCTGCTTTTTATTACTTATTATTCATAAATCAGCATATGCTGATCCTGTATTAATTACAGATGATGCAACTGTTGCTGATCTGTATACTTGCCATTTTGAAAGTAATATAAACTTTTATAAACATCAGGAGGTTAATTCCAGTTTTTCTCCAGTATGTGGTATCGCCAAAAATTTGGAATTAAGTTTTCAGCTGGATGATCATGTTCAAAATAAGAATCGTCATGATGTGATATCAGGTCAATTCAAACGTAATTTGAAAGCAGTGGAGTCGAATAGTTGGGGCGCTGCCGCATCCTTAACAATAAGCCGAAATATGTATGGTGATGACCACTCTAGTTGGAAAGTGAATCTCCCCGTAACTTATTTATTACTGGATGATCGGTTATTTTTAAATGGCAACATCTCCTATGAACATCAGGGCAATACTCAGTATGTTTTAGCTGCAATTTCAAGCAATTATTGGATCAATGCTAAAACTTCGCTCAGTGCAGAAATCTTTAATCAAGATCATCAGTCTGTATTTTTTCAAACCGCATTTGGTTATGAGTTGATTCAAGATTTTGTCAGGGTCCAAGTGGCTTATGCAGATCGATTTGACCACCATCATGATCGCTGGTTTAGGCTGGGAGCTGAGTTTCTCACCAATTTTAAGCTCATAAAAAAATGATCTAATTCAATTCCTGTTCAATAGGAAGAAGTCTTTATTGCCAAAAAAGGAGAACATTATGCTTCATAATCTATGGCAACGTTTATTTTCTAATTTCATCAAAAAATATCATATTCAACACTTATTTGAACGTCATCGCTCATTTAAAGAATTACATCAAGCCAGTTATGCCAGTGAAATTAGTAAAAAGCTTTCACAAAGTTTGATCAATGCTGCCTATGTAGCTTCAGAGCAATTGCTCAATCATTTAAATACAACAGAGCAAGGCTTGTCAGCAAAGCAGGTTGAACAACGACAAGAACAATTTGGATTAAATGAGCTTGCGCATGAAAAACCACTGCCGTGGTGGAAGCATCTTTGGTATGCCTATCGCAATCCATTTAATATTTTACTTACCATTTTGGCTTTGGTGGCTTTCTTTACCGACGATATAGAAGGCACAATTATTATTACAACCATGGTTGTACTTTCTACGGTGTTGCGCTATTGGCAAGAGTTTAAGTCAAATAAAGCAGCCGCTGCATTAAAAGCAATGGTAAGTAATACGGCTACTGTGATTCGTCAAGTAGATTGGGATGCCCCAGACCTTGAAACCCTGCAATACGAACTAGATCAAGGATCTCAACAGGTTGAACTTGCGATCCAAGATTTGGTCCCTGGTGACATCATTTTATTGTCTGCTGGAGATATGATCCCTGCGGATTGTCGAATTATCTTTGCAAAAGATCTATTTGTTTCACAAGCGTCGATGACAGGTGAATCTATTCCTGTAGAAAAGTTTGCTGATCAAAAAGATCACACCCTGCAAAATGCATTGGAACTGGAAAATATTGTTTTTATGGGAACCAATATTGTGTCTGGTTCTGCAAAAGCGGTGGTGGTGAATACTGGGACACAAACCTATTTTGGGGCATTGGCACACCGAGTATCCCATGTAGATCGTGCAACGACCTCATTTCAAATGGGGGTAAATAAAGTCAGTTGGTTATTGATTCGATTTATGTTGATCATGGCGCCAGTTGTATTATTTATCAATGGCTTTACTAAAGGCGATTGGAGTGAAGCATTGCTGTTTGCTTTATCTGTTGCTGTGGGTTTAACACCTGAAATGTTACCGATGATCGTGACCTCAACATTGGCTAAAGGTGCAGTATTTTTATCTCGTAAAAAAGTTATCGTTAAACGTTTAGATGCGATTCAAAATTTTGGCGCAATGGATGTTTTATGCACAGATAAAACAGGTACCTTGACTGAGGATAAAATTTGTTTATCACAACACGTCGATGTAAATGGTAAGACATCACAACGTGTACTGGTACAGGCTTACTTAAATAGCTATTACCAAAGAGGGCTGAAAAATTTACTGGATGCTGCAATCTTGGACCATGCTGCACAAGACTTACAGGATCTAAATTTTAAATTTAAGAAGCTTGATGAAGTGCCGTTTGATTTTGTGCGTCGACGTATGTCAGTAGTGGTCCGCACCTTACAGGGTAACGCACGCATCATCACTAAAGGTGCGGCAGAGGAAATGCTAAAAGTCTGTTCCCATGTAGAGATAAATGACAAAATTGAGCTATTAACACCAGACCATCTTGAGGCTATTCAAGAAAAAATACGCCAATTTAATCTTGAAGGTTTACGTGTTATTGCCATCGCGTATCGAGATTTTAGTGGTAGATCAGATGACTTTTCTGTCGCAGATGAAAGTAATTTGATTTTAACTGGATATCTGACTTTCTTGGATCCTCCTAAAAAATCCGCTGCACCTGCTTTAGCTCAATTGGCAGCGCATGGCGTCAATGTCAAAGTGCTTACAGGTGATAATGAGTTTGTTACTCAAAAGGTCTGTAAGGAACTTGGGTTGGACTGTGAACATGTTCTTTTAGGTGGGCATGTTGAGAACATGACTGATGAAGAACTAAAATTTGCCGTTGAATATACACAGGTATTTGCCAAATTAAGTCCTGTTCACAAAGAACGTATTGTGATGCAGCTGAAAGAGAATGGGCATGTGGTTGGATTCCTAGGCGATGGAATCAATGATGCGGCTGCGATACGCAGTGCTGATATTGGAATTTCGGTTGATACCGCAGTGGATATTGCCAAAGAGTCAGCAGATTTAATTTTACTTGAAAAAAGTTTAATGGTACTTGAAGAAGGCGTGCTAGAGGGACGACGTACATTTGCCAATATGCTGAAATATATCAAAATGACGGCAAGTTCAAATTTTGGTAATGTTTTTTCGGTATTAGTAGCAAGTGCTTTTATTCCGTTTTTACCCATGCTACCGATTCATTTGCTGGTACAGAACTTACTTTATGATGTATCACAAATCGCCATTCCATTTGACAATGTTGATGATGAGTTGATCGAAAAACCGCAAAGCTGGAAACCAAATGAAATTGGCCGTTTTATGATTTTCTTTGGGCCACTCAGTTCGATCTTTGACATTTTGACCTTTGCTCTGATGTGGTTTGTATTTCATGCAAATTCACCAGAACAGCAAACCTTGTTTCAGTCAGGTTGGTTTGTCGTCGGATTATTAACACAAACGATTATTGTGCATATGATTCGTACAGAAAAAATACCATTTATTCAAAGTCGTGCGGCAATGCCTTTGATGGTCATGACTTTGGTCATTGTGGCTGCTGGTATTTTCTTACCAATGGGGCCTTTTGCTGAGTACTTAAAATTACAAGCTTTACCATTAACTTATTTCTTATTTTTACCTTTCATCTTGCTTGGCTACATGCTGGTTGTGCAACTGATGAAAAAAATTTACATCCGTCGTTACGGGTGGTAATGGAGAACTCCAATGCAACTCCAATTCATGCAACATCTAGAATTAGCGAATATGCTAGATACCTTGATTAGTTTACTTGGCGCTTTTATTTTAGGGGGATTGATCGGGTTTGAGCGACAGTATAGACAGCGTACAGCAGGTTTAAGAACCAATGTATTAGTCGCACTTGGCGCTGCTATATTTGTTGATATTGCCAATAACTTAACAGGTGCTGATGGTTCAGTACGGGTGATTGCTTATGTGGTTTCTGGCATTGGATTTCTTGGCGCAGGGGTAATCATGCGCCAAGAAGGGAATATTCAAGGACTCAATACTGCTGCAACCTTGTGGTGTTCTGCTGCTGTCGGTGCTGCGGCCGGTTGTGACCGTTTGGTGGAAGCAATATTAGCGACGATATTTATTTTGGCAGCCAATACTTTATTACGCCCTATTGGGCATATTATCGACCGTAAACCTTTAAATGTTGATTCGGAAATGCAACATGAAATTTATGTGGTTTGTCAAAAAGAGCACAGTAAATATGTCATGGATGAGCTGAATAAAGCTTTAAAGCGTTATCATTTTCCTGCTAAAGATTTTGATGTAGAACCGTTTGGTGAGCAAGATGTGGAAATTAAGGCGATTTTGATTGCGAATTCTGTTGAGGAAAAAGAAATTCAGCCGATTATTGAAATGTTAAATCAAATGCCTGAAGTGAGTCAGGCTTTTTGGGATCAAAATACCTTGGCTTAAAATGATGTTTATTTTTAGGGTGTCGGAGCTAAATAGTCTTAAGTGTCAATTTTTTAGGCTTAAACTATATAACGTGAGTTCGACTTAACTATATCTTTAACTTATTGAAAAGCAATGATCTTGACGGAGTCTTGCTGAACTGTCATTCAATTTCAGGATCAGCCTGCGGCTCGCCCTACTTTTGTTTCGGCAAAAGTAGGCAAAACCATTGTCATCCGCAAAACTCGTCAACGACCAGAAACGCATTCAATGAATCGCAGAAACAATACTTTATGAATGAAGTCCTGCCTCAGACAGTTGCGGATGACGTTTCCGCGTATCATATTTCATCAAAAACTTATATCGAACTCAGTTTGTATAGTCTTGCAAAGCATCTCGCATTTTTTGTGGAATCGGGGTGCTTTTCTTTGTCTCACGCTCAACAAATACATGCACAAATTGACCTTGTGCTGAAGCTTGAGTTTTACCTTGTTTGAAAATAGCCAGATCATAGCTCAGTGATGAATTACCAATTTTTGCGATGGCGACCCCAACCTCAATAATTTCTGGATAGGTGAGTTCTTCGAGAAAATGACATGAAGAATTTACCACCAAGCCAATGATGGGTGAATGGTGTATATCAAAGTCTGTTTTTTGGATCAGGAGCGCATTTGCCGCAGTGTCAAAATAACTATAATAAGTCACATTATTCACATGACCATAAATATCGTTGTCTGCCCAACGTGTTTGGATAGGGAAGATAAAGGAATATTGGGTACGTAATTTTATTTCTGGTTTCATTTGGATTATTCATTCAAATAGGTAAAAAATTAACAGCGCTTTTTTGTGATCAATCACCAAGTCAATGCTTTTCAAGATTTTATAAACAAGTAACTTTATAGATGAATTTTGCACTTGTTTACAAGTGTTTTAGTTAAACATTTATAATCAAGTGTATGCAATAAAAAAGCTCATTAAGTCTAACCTAATGAGCTTTTGCAATTTAGAACTGATTCAGTCTAAATTGATTAGAAACGATAACCAAGACCTAAATAAGTCACGATTGGTTTAATCTCAATGCTGCTTTGGCCTGAAATTAAAGTAGTTTGTCCAGCTGGCGTTGTACCATTAACATTTAATTTTGCTTTTGTTGTTAAATGCGCATATGAAACAGAAGCAGTTGCATACCAATTTTTGTTGATATTGAAATCTGCGCCAAGGATTGCAACAGGTGCAAACGCGTCATCAACTTTAACTTTACCTAGTTCTGGATTGTATCGACCAAGTAAAGGATTGGCTTTTAATGCATCATTGATTGCTGAATCAGTCTCAACATTTGAGAAATGAGCATACATCAAGCCTGCACCTACATAAGGACGGATCTTGTTGTTGATTGAACCAAAGTGATAACGACCAGAAAGCGTTGGTGTATAAGCATCTGTTGTTGCAGCTTTATCAAATTTATTTAGATCAACGACAGTAACACCATGAACTTTAATGCTACCTTTACCAGCAAGCTCCATTTCAGGAGGAGCGCCTAAAGTTAATTCAAGCGAAACATTGTCATTGACAAAATAATCAAGCATTAAGCCTGCTGTATCCGCATTTTGTACTTCAAAGCCTGCATCTGGGTTATTGGCTTGTATATTCGCCAATGGACCTAAATAAGGACTATTACCAGTTTTACCATTTACGCCTTGTCCTTTACTTTGAGGCATAACATGTAACCAACCAGCAGAAACACCAAAAGTTTTACCATCTGAAGTTGCTGCGTGAGAAACGTTGCTTAATCCAAATGCTGCTAATGGCAGAATTGCTAATGTAAGTTTTTTCATAGAATCATTTTCCAATACTAGTTGTCTTAATTTTCCGATTAAGATCTGTCGCGATTTTAGAGTAATTATTTTAAAAATTAAATAAAAATTAAATAAAAACTAATTACTAGCTAGTCATAAAATAAACGTTTAATGGGTTAATGGTTTGATAATTAATCATTTTTAAATAAAATCTTTAAAAAAACTTTAAGTTCGATTGATTAAAAAATATAACAAAACGAGGCAATAAGATGGTTTTTTTCATATTTTGAGAATAATCAAGTTTAATTTTAATGCTGTATTTTTACAAGATTATAAATTTTGTTCAAAATTTAGGTCGATTTGATCTGATGCAGGCCGCATATTTCAAACACAAATTATAGGTCATATGATAGATATTTTGATACTTTTAAATAAAACACTCAGCGAGTATGTCTCAATTGTACTCCATGTTTATTCAAGATTATTCATAAATTAAAAAATGATCATGTGGTGTGAGTCATATTGGTATTGAAAGTGCCTTCTCCTACTGGAGGAAGGCTAGGATGAGGGCGCTTTTATATTGATTTATGCTTTTAAAAAGGACCTATGAAAGAAGTCTATTTAAAAGTGCATTCAATAAATCAATGCATGATCAATGTTGATAAATTTTAATAAATCGCCTGATAAATTTTTAATGCATCTGCGTGGAGTAGAGGCCTTGGATTATTTTGTAAAAGACGGGTTTGTAGCATTGCATCGGATGCCAATCTATCGAGTTGCTGCTCGTGTACATTTAAATCGCGCAATTTCAAAGTCAAACCACTGTGATCTAAGTGTCTCTGCATATGATCAATAAATAAGTCACATAAGCCTTCTGTACTGCCTTTACTATAAGGATCAAGCCATTGCATTAACTCTGCATAAAGTGCTTTTGCATCAGGCGCATTGAATTTTAACACCTCCAATAAAACTAAAGCATTAGTATGTCCATGTGATAAATGAAAATGACCACCTAAGGGGTATGCTAAAGCGTGTACAGCACCTACAGGAGCGTTGGCAAAAGCCTGCCCTGCAAGCATAGAGCCAACCAGCATATTTTGACGAGCTGCTAAATTTGTACCATCCGCCAAGACCAATTTTAAATTTTTATTTAAAAGTTTAAGGGCTTGTTTAGCAAGCATGTCTGCATAAAAATTCTTTTTAATTTTAGAGGTATAGGCTTCAATGGCATGCACCATCGCATCTATGCCTGTTGCTGCTGTGATATGTGCAGGTAGGCCTGAGGTAAATGTTGCATCTAGAATTGCCACATCGGCATATAAAATGGGGGAAACGATACCTGTTTTGGTAGTTTCACCTGTAGTGACAATTGAAATGGGGGTGACTTCAGAGCCTGTGCCCGCTGTGGTTGGAATAAGAATTAAAGGAAGGCGAGGGCCTTTGACATTATTGACTCCATAGATTTCCTGAATACTTTGTGATTGCTTTGGATTTGCCAAAATCGCGATGAGTTTAGCAACATCCATAGAGCTACCACCACCAAAGCCAATCACCACATCTACTTGATTGTCTTTGGCGAATTGAACTGCCGATAAAACAATCTGCTCTGCTGGGTCTGCCTGTACATCGGCATAAATTTCATAGTCTAAATTGCATTGCGCTAAAATTTTTAATAGCGGCAAATGCAGTGCGTGTTGAATCATGCCTGCATCTGTCACGATTAATGCTTTGTGGTATTGATTGCCTAATACTGTGCTGAGTTCTTGGATTGATCCTAAACCTGAAATAATATTGGCTACAGTTTGGAATTGAAAATGACTCATATGTATTATCCTTAATCTATCATCACAAATTAAACATTATTGTTTTAAGGTTCTATAGGATTCGCCTGCTAAATAACTTAACATAAGACTTTATAAAAGGAATGATCATTTGAGGTTGTTATGTCATCCAAAATGCCATACAAAGTTTTATGTGTGTGCTTAGGAAATATTTGTCGCTCACCCACAGCAGAGGTGGTTTTACGACACTATTGTGATGAAAAACGATTAAATGTAGTTGTGGATTCCGCTGGAACGAGCAATTATCATCCAAATAAATCTCCCGATAGTCGCAGTCAAAAACATGCAATAAAAAGAGGTTATGATCTTTCTGGATTACGTGCTAGACAATTAAAAATACAAGACTTTTTAGAGTTTGATTTGATTCTTGCCATGGATCATCAGAATTTTGCGGATATACAGCATGTGTATAACCAAGCCAGCAGCCAATTTGGTCTTGCTCAAATCAAAGCTAAAATTGCTTTAATGAGTGAGCACGATCGCGTTTATCCACAACAGGCGCTTCCAGATCCTTATTATGGTGAAGCTGATGGATTTGAACGTGTACTTGATCAGTGTGAATCAAGCAGTTTGGCTTGGGTACATGTGTTTCAACAACAGTTTTAATGCAAGTGATTGAAATATTTTTAGGAAATAAATTTAAGTTATGAATATTGAATCACAGGTTCAGCTCAAACCCTTTAATACATTGAGTTTGAACTCGATTGCATCACATTATGTCAAAATACAATCTATCGTAGATCTTCAACAAGCGTTGCAATTTTCTAAAGCACACGATTTAAACGTTTTACTGCTTTCAGGGGGTAGCAATATGATGCTGCCTGAGCATATTCATGCGCTTGTAGTTGCTATAGATATACAAGGTATTGAATTTTTAAGTGAAGATGCCGAAAGTAAAACAATCAAAGTGGGTGCAGGGCAAGTTTGGCATGACTTTGTATTGTGGACGACAACGCAACAGCTTTACGGTTTACAGAACTTGGCTTTGATTCCGGGCTTAGTCGGCGCATCGCCTGTGCAAAATATTGGCGCGTATGGTGTTGAAGTCGGTGAATTTATTCAATCTGTAGAAGTCTACGATCGTCAATCAGCACAGACACTGTCTATTCAAGCACAAGATTGCCATTTTTCTTATCGATACAGTATTTTTAAAGATGACCCAGATCGTTATGTGATTACCCATGTGATTTTTAAATTGCTTAAACAAGCTGATTTAAAAGTAAATTATGGGGATTTAAAAGATGCAATGATGGATGATATGAGTGCTGAAAACTTACAAAAGCAAGTGATTCATATTCGTCAAAGTAAACTCCCAGATCCAAAAGAATATCCAAACGTGGGAAGTTTCTTTAAAAATCCGATTATTAAGCAACAAGAGTTTTCACAATTAATTGCAAAATTCCCTAATATTCCACATTATCCTCAAGCAGGGAATCACGTTAAAATTGCAGCGGGTTGGTTGATTGATCAATCAGGTTGGAAAGGTAAACAGCTTAATCAGGTGGGAATGTTTCATAAACAAGCTTTGGTATTGGTGAATTATGCCGATGCAACATTGACAGATGTACGCGCAACATATCAGGCAGTACAAAAAGATGTTTTTGAGAAGTTTGGTGTGCACTTAGAGCCTGAACCTGTGCTTTATAATGAACTAGGGTTAATCGAAAACCATTAAATTGAGTAAATATATGGTCAAACCGCATTGGATGGTCAGATTTCTACGAATAATTGCCATATTATTTGTATTATTCGGCTGTTTGGTCGTTTTTTGGTACACGCCATTTTATTCGACAATGATGGTTAAAATCCTGAATAGCATTGTTCCAGTTGAAGTGAATCAGGTGGCAGCAAAGAGCCAACAAAATGCTGCACTTTCGGAGGCTGAAAACTTAGAACCTGGTTCTGACTTATGGATTGCTCGACAAGCCTATCTTAAGCTGATGGATGAAGCGATTAAGAGTAAAAATGCTCAGGATTTAATGCTACTCCAGTTACGATATAAAGCCTTGCAAGAAAAAATTGCTGAAGATAAAAAAAATGATGATGAAGAACAAAACAAACCGGTAATTCCATTGGTGTCTGAACATGCTGCATCAGAGGTTGTTGAGAATCAATCGAACGAAGTGGTTAAAAACTTATTGGATTTAAATAGTGAAGACAATAAGGCTTTAATGGATGAATATTTAAAATTCTTAAAAAAACATAAAATTGATGAAAAATTACTTCAAGAAAATTCACACACATTGGCAAATGAATTGTCCAGTTCACAAGTACAAGAAGATCTTGAAAGTTTGCCTACCAAAACCAGTGAACAACCGAAGCCAATCAGTCAACCTTATGCAATTGTAGTCTTGGGCGGTGGTTTAACTTTAGATAAAAATCAAAAAGACATTATTGTGAATGACTATACCAAACTAAGACTTGAAACAACCTTAGCCTTAGAAGAGAAAGTTAAACTTCCTATTGTGCTGAGTGGTGTAGAAGCACCCTATATGCAAAAATGGTTATCTGAGCGCGGTGTTCAAGCAAAACTATTAGAAAATAGAAGCATGAACACCTGTGAAAATACACGCTTCAGCTCATTGCTTTTACAGAAGAAAGGTGGTGCACCTACAGTCTTATTAATTACCGATCGTTACCATATGCCGAGAACGCGTCGTTTATTTGCATTAAATGGGATCGAAACAATTCCTGTCAATGCACCCATGCCAACTCAATTAACAGCATGGCAGCCTAGCAAACAAAATTATGATCATAGTCGTAGAGCCAATTATGAAACTTTAGCAACAATCCGAGATATGTTGTTTGGTTCGAGTGGCTGTAGAGAGGTGCCTTAATGGCAGATATTCCATTTTTAAATCCAACAATTCTAAAGCAACTTGACTTACCTATTCCAAGTCGAGATACAACACCACAACTATTAGAAGCCTTAAACTTAAATCGTGAATATATTCCAAATAAAGAAATAAAATCTTATCAACGTCTTTATGGTTTTGATCAACTGGACTGTGTTCAATGGCAAGGTTTTATTGATATGCCGTTGTTTAAACTCCATGTGCAAGTATTTAAGCCCAATATAGATAAAATAAAAGGTACTGTGTGTTTGTTGCATGGCTATTTAGAACATAGTGGTATTTACCAACCGATTGTGAAAGAAATCCTTGAACAAGGATTTAGTGTGATTACTTATGATTTGCCAGGGCATGGGCTGAGTAATGGTTCTCCTGCAAATATTCAAAATTTTGACCATTACCAACAAGTGTTACATGCGGTCTATCAATATGTAAAAAATGCAGAACAGCTTCCTAAGCCGTGGTTGGGAGTAGGGCAAAGTACAGGTGGTGCAATTTGGATGCATCATTTACTTGAGTATGCACAAAAACGTGAAAATCCAATTGTGGATCGGGTGTTACTGCTTTCACCATTGGTCCGACCTGCAAAAACAGCGTGGTGGCATAATTCTATTGGTCTAGGAATTATTCGCAGAATTAAAAGAGAAGTCCCTCGTCACTTTAAAAGAAATAATCACAATCCTGAGTTTTTAAGATTTGTACGCCTTAAAGACCCGTTACAACCTCGAATGATGGGAATGGATTGGATTTTGGCAATGTCAAAGTGGATGCTGGAAATGGAAGCCTATCCAAAGTGCCGCATTCCGGTTTGGTTGGCACAAGGTGCACAAGACCAAACTGTAGACTGGAAATATAATATTGATTTTGTACGTCGACAATTTAGATTACAGACCTTATTGATTCTTGAAGAAGGCTCGCATCAATTGATTAATGAACGTGCTGATATACGTGCAGCATTAACAGGATTAATTCCTGCGTTTCTACATGCACAATCTTCTGGTGATTATTTTGAATAGATATAGGTTGCTTTTAAGCTGAATTTCTCAAAAATGCCTAAAAAATAGGTGATTTATGCGGTTTTTTGAATATTTAGATTAAAAAATAATCACACGATGCATTTTGTTGAAAATAGGGCTTGCGCTGGTTTAAAATCTGTATAGAATACGCAGCATCCCGACGCGATACAGCAAACGAACTTAGCTTAGAGGGTTAAGTTGTTAAATGTTTATTGCGTCTTATTTATCACTGACGAAGTGATAAATTAATCATTAAGAGAATATGAAGAACAACTTGTGTGGATTTTTACTGATTGATTGATCGAAATATTATCATTGATTGATTGGTTTAAATTACTCGAAGTTTATTTGAGAGAATTTGTCAGTACATTGATGAGCCAGAATTGTGACCTTAAGTCACTAATGATTTTTAACTGAAGAGTTTGATCATGGCTCAGATTGAACGCTGGCGGCAGGCTTAACACATGCAAGTCGAGCGGGGGGAGATTGCTTCGGTAATTGACCTAGCGGCGGACGGGTGAGTAATACTTAGGAATCTGCCTATTAATGGGGGACAACATCTCGAAAGGGATGCTAATACCGCATACGCCCTACGGGGGAAAGCAGGGGATCACTTGTGACCTTGCGTTAATAGATGAGCCTAAGTCGGATTAGCTAGTTGGTGGGGTAAAGGCCTACCAAGGCGACGATCTGTAGCGGGTCTGAGAGGATGATCCGCCACACTGGGACTGAGACACGGCCCAGACTCCTACGGGAGGCAGCAGTGGGGAATATTGGACAATGGGGGGAACCCTGATCCAGCCATGCCGCGTGTGTGAAGAAGGCCTTATGGTTGTAAAGCACTTTAAGCGAGGAGGAGGCTCTTCTAGTTAATACCTAGGATGAGTGGACGTTACTCGCAGAATAAGCACCGGCTAACTCTGTGCCAGCAGCCGCGGTAATACAGAGGGTGCGAGCGTTAATCGGATTTACTGGGCGTAAAGCGTGCGTAGGCGGCTTTTTAAGTCGGATGTGAAATCCCCGAGCTTAACTTGGGAATTGCATTCGATACTGGGAAGCTAGAGTATGGGAGAGGATGGTAGAATTCCAGGTGTAGCGGTGAAATGCGTAGAGATCTGGAGGAATACCGATGGCGAAGGCAGCCATCTGGCCTAATACTGACGCTGAGGTACGAAAGCATGGGGAGCAAACAGGATTAGATACCCTGGTAGTCCATGCCGTAAACGATGTCTACTAGCCGTTGGGGCCTTTGAGGCTTTAGTGGCGCAGCTAACGCGATAAGTAGACCGCCTGGGGAGTACGGTCGCAAGACTAAAACTCAAATGAATTGACGGGGGCCCGCACAAGCGGTGGAGCATGTGGTTTAATTCGATGCAACGCGAAGAACCTTACCTGGTCTTGACATAGTAAGAACTTTCCAGAGATGGATTGGTGCCTTCGGGAACTTACATACAGGTGCTGCATGGCTGTCGTCAGCTCGTGTCGTGAGATGTTGGGTTAAGTCCCGCAACGAGCGCAACCCTTTTCCTTATTTGCCAGCACTTCGGGTGGGAACTTTAAGGATACTGCCAGTGACAAACTGGAGGAAGGCGGGGACGACGTCAAGTCATCATGGCCCTTACGACCAGGGCTACACACGTGCTACAATGGTCGGTACAAAGGGTTGCTACCTAGCGATAGGATGCTAATCTCAAAAAGCCGATCGTAGTCCGGATTGGAGTCTGCAACTCGACTCCATGAAGTCGGAATCGCTAGTAATCGCGGATCAGAATGCCGCGGTGAATACGTTCCCGGGCCTTGTACACACCGCCCGTCACACCATGGGAGTTTGTTGCACCAGAAGTAGGTAGTCTAACCGTAAGGAGGACGCTTACCACGGTGTGGCCGATGACTGGGGTGAAGTCGTAACAAGGTAGCCGTAGGGGAACCTGCGGCTGGATCACCTCCTTAACGAAAGATTGACGATTGGTAAGAATCCACAACAAGTTGTTCTTCATTGATGTATCTGAGGGTCTGTAGCTCAGTTGGTTAGAGCACACGCTTGATAAGCGTGGGGTCACAAGTTCAAGTCTTGTCAGACCCACCAAGTCTACTGAACACAGAAGAGCAGATATATTAAGATCTTAAGCTGGGGACTTAGCTTAGTTGGTAGAGCGCCTGCTTTGCACGCAGGAGGTCAACGGTTCGACTCCGTTAGTCTCCACCACTAATTAAAGACTAAGTGATTACAGAACTTAGTAAGCCGATAGCTTATTAAGTTCTGTGATTTATCACAGTTAACTACTCGCTGACGAGGCGGTAGTGAATCATTAACAGAATATATTTGAGTTGAAATAATTGTTTAAACTCGTTTTAGTTGATGTTAGCAAGTAATTGTTAATGTTGAGTGAAATGAGCACTAGCGATAAAACTGAATCAAGCGTTTTGGTATATGAATTAAATTGAAGCTGTATGGTGATTAAGTTCACAGGCAACAAATAGAAGTGATTAAGTTCACATTGTTGATCCTCCTTGTAGGGATTAACGACTGTTTGGGGTTGTATAGTCAAGTAATTAAGTGCATGTGGTGGATGCCTTGGCAGTCAGAGGCGATGAAAGACGTAATAGCCTGCGATAAGCTTCGGGGAGGCGGCAAATATCCTGTGATCCGGAGATTTCTGAATGGGGAAACCCACTTACCATAAGGTAGGTATCGCATGATGAATACATAGTCATGCGAGGCGAACGAGGGGAAGTGAAACATCTCAGTACCCTTAGGAAAAGAAATCAATTGAGATTCCCTCAGTAGCGGCGAGCGAACGGGGATCAGCCCATTAAGTTATATGTGTTTTAGCGGAAAGCTCTGGGAAGTGCTACCGTAGAGGGTGATAGTCCCGTACACGAAAGGGCACATATAATGATGACGAGTAGGGCGAGGCACGTGAAACCTTGTCTGAATATGGGGGGACCATCCTCCAAGGCTAAATACTCCTGACTGACCGATAGTGAACCAGTACCGTGAGGGAAAGGCGAAAAGAACCCCTGTGAGGGGAGTGAAATAGATCCTGAAACCGCATGCATACAAGCAGTGGGAGCCAACTTGTTTGGTGACTGCGTACCTTTTGTATAATGGGTCAGCGACTTATATTCAGTAGCAAGGTTAACCGTATAGGGGAGCCGTAGAGAAATCGAGTCTTAATAGGGCGTTTAGTTGCTGGGTATAGACCCGAAACCGGGTGATCTATCCATGAGCAGGTTGAAGGTTGGGTAACACTAACTGGAGGACCGAACCCACTGTCGTTGAAAAGCCAGGGGATGACTTGTGGATAGGGGTGAAAGGCTAATCAAACTCGGTGATAGCTGGTTCTCCCCGAAAGCTATTTAGGTAGCGCCTCGGACGAATACCATAGGGGGTAGAGCACTGTTTCGGCTAGGGGGTCATCCCGACTTACCAAACCGATGCAAACTCCGAATACCTATGAGTACTATCCGGGAGACAGACTGCGGGTGCTAACGTCCGTAGTCAAGAGGAAAACAATCCAGACCGCCAGCTAAGGCCCCCAAATTATAGTTAAGTGGGAAACGATGTGGGAAGGCATAGACAGCTAGGAGGTTGGCTTAGAAGCAGCCACCCTTTAAAGAAAGCGTAATAGCTCACTAGTCGAGTCGGCCTGCGCGGAAGATGTAACGGGGCTAAAACTATATGCCGAAGCTGCGGATGTATACTATGTATACGTGGTAGGGGAGCGTTCTGTAAGCCGATGAAGGTGTATTGAGAAGTATGCTGGAGGTATCAGAAGTGCGAATGCTGACGTGAGTAACGACAAAACGGGTGAAAAACCCGTTCGCTGAAAGACCAAGGGTTCCAGTCCAACGTTAATCGGGGCTGGGTGAGTCGACCCCTAAGGCGAGGCCGAGAGGCGTAGTCGATGGGAAATTGGTTAATATTCCAATACTTCTGTGTAATGCGATGAGAGGACGGAGAAAGTTAAGTCAGCCTGGCGTTGGTTGTCCAGGTGAAAGGCAGTAGGCATGCATCTTAGGCAAATCCGGGGTGCTCTATGCTGAGAGCTGATAGCAAGCTAGTTTACTAGCGAAGTGGCTGATACTATGCTTCCAGGAAAAGTCTCTAAGCTTCAGTTACACAGGAATCGTACCCTAAACCGACACAGGTGGTCAGGTCGAGTAGACCAAAGCGCTTGAGAGAACTCTGCTGAAGGAACTAGGCAAAATGGTACCGTAACTTCGGGAGAAGGTACGCTGCTGACGGTGATAGGACTTGCTCCTTGAGCTATTGGCAGCCACAGAAACCAGGCCCCTGCAACTGTTTATTAAAAACATAGCACTCTGCAAACACGAAAGTGGACGTATAGGGTGTGATGCCTGCCCGGTGCTGGAAGGTTAATTGATGGGGTTAGCGTAAGCGAAGCTCTTGATCGAAGCCCCAGTAAACGGCGGCCGTAACTATAACGGTCCTAAGGTAGCGAAATTCCTTGTCGGGTAAGTTCCGACCTGCACGAATGGCATAATGATGGGGGCGCTGTCTCCAGCAGAGGCTCAGTGAAATCGAAATCGCCGTGAAGATGCGGTGTACCCGCGGCTAGACGGAAAGACCCCGTGAACCTTTACTGCAGCTTGACATTGAACTTTGATCTTACTTGTGTAGGATAGGTGGGAGGCTTTGAAGTAGTGACGCCAGTTGCTATGGAGCCATCCTTGAAATACCACCCTGGTAATATTGAGGTTCTAACTCTGTCCCGTTATCCGGGACGAGGACCATGTCTGGTGGGTAGTTTGACTGGGGCGGTCTCCTCCTAAAGAGTAACGGAGGAGTACGAAGGTGCGCTCAGCGTGGTCGGAAATCACGCGTAGAGTATAAAGGCAAAAGCGCGCTTAACTGCGAGACCCACAAGTCGAGCAGGTACGAAAGTAGGTCTTAGTGATCCGGTGGTTCTGTATGGAAGGGCCATCGCTCAACGGATAAAAGGTACTCTGGGGATAACAGGCTGATACCGCCCAAGAGTTCATATCGACGGCGGTGTTTGGCACCTCGATGTCGGCTCATCTCATCCTGGGGCTGAAGCAGGTCCCAAGGGTATGGCTGTTCGCCATTTAAAGAGGTACGCGAGCTGGGTTTAGAACGTCGTGAGACAGTTCGGTCCCTATCTACCGTGGGCGTTGGAAATTTGAGAGGATCTGCTCCTAGTACGAGAGGACCAGAGTGGACGAACCTCTGGTGTACCGGTTGTGACGCCAGTCGCATCGCCGGGTAGCTATGTTCGGAAGGGATAACCGCTGAAAGCATCTAAGCGGGAAGCCTACCTCAAGATAAGATTTCCCTAGGACTTTATGTCCTCTAAAGAGCCGTTGAAGACTACGACGTTGATAGGTTGGATGTGGAAGTGCGGTGACGCATGAAGCTGACCAATACTAATTGCTCGTGAGGCTTGACTATACAACACCCAAGCAGTTGTATATGAAGCATCATTTGATTCATAAAAGATCAAACATACTTGATTTAGTTGTAAAGCTAGTTAAACTATTCAACTCAAATGTTCTGTTTGAGCGAGGGTAAGCAAAGCAACGCTTTGCCCGAGCGCAAGATTTGGTACGAAGTAAGGCATTTAAATAAGACCCGAACAAGTCCATAACAGTTTGCTGGCGACAATAGCAAGAGTGAACCACCTGATCCCTTCCCGAACTCAGAAGTGAAACCTCTTAGCGCTGATGGTAGTGTGGGGTTACCCATGTGAGAGTAAGTCATCGCCAGCTTTTAAATCTAAAACACCCCGATCTCTAGCGAGAGCGGGGTGTTTTTTTATGCGCGGAGAAAAATAATAAATAGTAAGAAAAAGATGTAAATTTTGCTGTTTTACTTCCTCATCAAAATATAGCAAAGTAGGATAGAGTTAAGACTAACTATAGTTATTGGTTGCTTAGGCAGAATAGAAAGAAGAATGACATTTAACGGAAATAGATAAAACGCACTGCTTTAAAACCTAACTATACTTCAACGTATTTCCTTATTCTTATGAAATTTTCTTTCCTTCGTCATAACTTGAAAAATGGAAGCATCAATTGAATAAATTTATGCAATATACAGTTAAATGAATTGAGCTTAAAATCCATTTTTATTTCTGTTAGGTGTTCTTATGCAATGGGTGGTCGCTGAAACATATTCATTTCCTTACGAGGCTCAGATTGCCAAAACGCAATTAGAAGCAGCAGAAATTCCAGCACGTATTGAAAATGAACATACTATTAATATGGATTGGCTTTACTCTAATGCTTTGGGTGGTGTGCGACTGTTAGTTCCTGAAAGCTATGCAGAGGAGGCTAAAGCATTACTTGCCCAAGATTTTAGCCAAGAATTAGAACAACAGTTTGGAGCAAGTGAAAGTTGCCCTCATTGTGGTAGTCGTGATATACAGCCATATACCGAAGGAAAACGTCCCGCTTATTTGGTTTTTCTATTGCTTGGTTTTCCGCTCTTTTTTTATAAAAATGGAACGAAGTGTAGACAGTGCCAACATTTTTTGAGTTAGTGCTCTATTGGAAAATCGGCAAGATATTTTAAATAAGCAAACTTTAGATCAAATAAATTACTTACTAGAAAATATCGTAAAATTTGATCAATAAAAGCAAAACATCATTCAAAAGGATTTTGAAGTTGAAGGGATAGTCAAAGACTATATGGATTTTCATATTAAAGAATTAGGTTATGATTGCTTAGAAAAAATTGGGATTTCTAATCCATCCACTGATTGTGGTCAAAATAGATCATCAAGGTCATTTAGATCATTTAGATCATTTAGATCATTTAAGTATCTAAGTTGGGAAAGTTGAAATATAGAGCTAAATCTAACATGTTCATATTTTGCTAAAATGAAACAAAAACTAAGCTTTAAGCTTGATATATTCTGTGTTGAGTTTATATGCTTATTTGTACAAGTATAAGTAATTAATATTTGCTGAAAGCTGAATCGTACAATTTACAAATAATGGATGGACATGGATAGAAATACTCCCATTTATGTTTCTTTAACAGGTACAAATAGCCATCAGATAAAAATTCCTGCTGGGCAAGGAAGCTTCTCAATTGGTCGAATCGGCATGGACAAGAAAAAGTTTGATGTTCTTGTTGAAGAAAATGCTGTAATCAATTGGGATGCTTTTAATACTTTTTATACGCCAAATGGTCAACAAAATGTGCATTTGCATCCTTATGGAGATTGGCCAAGATTTTTTTATTATTGGGGAAATGATCAGGGGTTTATTGAATGGTCGAAGAAAAGAGTGATAGAAGATTTTTCTTGGCGACCTACGCAAGCGATTTGTCTAGATTTAAGTCATGCTCAAATTCATAACTTTTCAATCAAAGCAGATCAATATCCAATCACATTAGTTTTAAATCATGCTGATGATGAAAATAAGAAGGGGTTATATTCGCTTCATTTGGCTGGTCATATTGAGCAATTTGAAATTATTACCACAGCAGCATATCCCCATTTGAGAATAGAACCAACGACAAACAAAGATCCAATGGTATCGGCATACCATCTTCCTGTTATGAAAAATTTAACGGCAATAACTTCGTTAGATTTAACTGTTAAACCTTTAGGTCAAGCTTTTGATTGTGAAAGCTTATTACAGTTTCCTAATTTAAAAAATCTAAACTTAACTGGGAATATAACCAATACAGCAAGTTTAAAGCAACTTCAGCAACTTGAATGTATTGGAATACGCTATGCTGTAAATTTGGAAGGCTTTCCAGCTTTAAAGACTTGGGAAAACTTAAGGTCCTTCATTGGATGGAATATTGATGAAAAAACAGGGAAAAGGTTAAATGCTGAATTAAAGCATTTAGTTAAAGAAAAACAATTGGATTATTCGTCGGTGTCTAAACTGAGGAGTTCAATATGGTTTACCATTGAATATGGAATTCCATTTGAAAACTGGGAAAGCAATAATGCAAAAATTGCGATCAAAGCATATAAATCTGCTTTAAAAGAAATCTCCAAGGCGAAGACAAAGCAAGATGTGAAAGGGGCAATTATTGAACTTGTTGAGATAATTAATACATTGCCCAATATTGAAACTGTTGAAAGGGAAGATACTGGTCTTGCTGTACTGCAACTGGTTGAAGCTTCAACATTCGATATAGATCAACAAACAATGAATACTTGGTTTGATGAAATACGAGATTTTTAAAATATTTTGTTGTTAAGTAAAAAACGGCAAGATTTCTTACCATTTTTTAAAATTAAGATTAGAAGCTATATCCCGTAACTCACGATCGCCACGACTATTTTTCTGTCGTTGCAAAAATATATTCAGCTTTTAGTTGGATCGGTGTGGAAGAAGTTACGTATGCAGAGAACTCCATTGAATTATCAGTGCTACACTGTTTAATCAATCCACTTCAGTATGCCTAAAAAGCAGATTTGGTTGCACTTAGTGGATAATGCTATGCTAGTCGAGGCTTAAAATTAGGCAGTAAAATAAAATGATAAAACAGCAAGAAAAACTCAGTCCATTGCAAGTTGAAAACCTATTTAAAACCTTAGCACAGCGTTTTCAGCAGCATACAGAACGACATGCACAAATGAGCTGGGATTTTGTCCAAAGACAACTTTTGCTTTGTCCTGAAAAGTTATGGGCTTTACAACAAATGGAAATGACTGGCGGTGAGCCTGATGTGGTTGTTTTACCGAACTCAGAAGGTGTGTATTTTTTTGATTGTGCAGTTGAGTCGCCAAAAGGACGGCGTAGTCTGTGTTATGACCGAGAGGCATTACTCAGTCGCAAGGATCATCCTCCTGAAGATACGGTGATCGACTGGGTAAATAAGCATGCCTTAGCACTAATGACTGAACAACAGTATTATGCTCTACAGCAAATATTCAATTTTGACTTAAAAACATCCAGCTGGGTCGAAACTCCAACGATATTACGTCAGCAAGGCGGGGCGATCTTTTGTGATCAGCGTTATGGGCGTACATTTACCTATCATAATGGTGCTGCCTCATATTATGCGAGCCGTGGGTTTCGAACCTATATCAAACTTTAACTGTTAAAAATTGACAGCGTGAAATCCTAAGATTCTGTCGAGCTTGTTTGTATTTTTGGTGTTTATATATAACTGCTGTTATATCCTACATATTGATATTTAAATTAATGATTTTCAGTTTTGGTTTGGGGAGCTGTATGCCTATCCAAGCACGACATTCATGTTGCTAAACGAAAGATCTGTCATAGATGATGAAATGATATGTACGCTATTTATAAAAGCGCTAAATTTATATGATGGTTACTCAGCTAATGAATATGTATTTTATAAAATGAGCTTTTGAATTATTGAGTCGAAAAAAAACGGCAAGATCACTTGCCGTTTTTTATTAAAGGTTCGGATTAGAAGTTATATTCCATACCTAAGCCAATAACAGTTTTCTTTTTCTCTGGTGTAGATGTAGTTGACCAATCACGCTTTTGTTGACCAACAACACCGTAGAAGCGAGCTTGCTTGTTGATGTTGTAATCAGCGCCAATCCCGTAAAGGTCTTGTTTACGATCATCACGGCCATCTAGTTCTGTCGTTGCAGAAATATATTCAGCTTTTAGCTTAATCGGTGTAGAAGGAATTGCATATGCAGCAGTGATGCCATAAGCATTTTCTTTCAAGCCTTTGAATGATGTTACTGTAGTACCAGAAGTGGTTGCAACAGTATCATCAGACGGTTTAGCAGTTTGCCATAATGCACCAAATACTAAGCCATCAAGACCCGCAGGTTTCAAGTCTACAGAACCTGTAACACGGATTGCGTCAGAGTAGATTGTGTTGCTACCTAATTCAGAGTTATATGCATTATATTTAGATGCAACACCGAAGTTACCTGCAACAGCAGCAGCAAAACCGTAGTCTTTGTTGTCATAAGTAAGTGATGTAGAGATACCATCACCGAAACTATCACGGCTACCTTTTTGACCTTTAGCATCATTTTTTAAAGCAGATGATTCTTCACCTTGCTGGAACATGATGTTGAAAGCTAAACCAGCCAATAATTTTTTATCAGTTTCAAAACCGATCACGTTTTTTAAACGATCTTCACCAACTAAAATCGCAGTCATATCGAGTTCGTTGTGATCGTTGAAGATATCTTGGTTGTTACCAGCAGCATTTTTGAAATATGAATCAAACTGACCAACTTTTAACGTTGCGATACCGTCTGATTTAATCCCCACGAAACGGTTACGGTTAGTGAAAGCATCGCCATCACCATCAGCACTGATTTGCCATTCTGCCAAGTAAACAGCAGACAATTTATCTGTTAATTTCTCTTCGCCTTTAACACCAATACGAGAAGCGTTAGAGTTTACTTTAGTTACGCTTTCGTCTTTAAAGCCATTCTTATCAATTTGATCTAAAGTTACGTTGAATTTACCATACAATGTTGGCGCTGCTTGAGCTGCGCTTATGCTAAGGGTGGCGATTGCTGCAGCGAGTAGCACTTTTTTCATTGAGATTTCTCCAAAACATGTTCAATGGGTTTGCAGTTACTTTTTTTATTCAGTAAGTGTGGGTTTGTGCACTACTTACTAACTTGCATGCAGTATCTGTAAACTTTGTTACATATCAGTGAAGAAAAAATGACAATTTAATGACGCGAATTTAACATTTGTGTAATTTGAATAAAAAAATGAGGCTTGATTAGCCCCATTGATTCTAAAAAGGTTTTTAATTAAGCCAGTGCAGCCTTAATTTTTTCAGCAAACCCTTTAATTTTTTCCTGATCACCCATTTGAATAGCATGACGACCTAATTCATGCACCGAGCTCGGAATCAAATGAAAGTGTACATGAGGTACAGTTTGTCCAGCAGCAGCTCCAGAAAGTTGCATCAATACAATACCTTGAGCATCCAAAGCTGTTTCAATTGCTTGCGCTATTTTTTGCACAATCTTGATTGTATAAGCTGCAATTTCAGGATCTAAGTCGAGCAATGTCACAGCTGGAGTCTTCGGAATAATCAGGGTATGCCCATCGGCTTGCGGCATGATATCCATAAATGCAAGCACATGATCATCTTCATAAACTTTAATTGCAGGAAGTTCACCACGTAAAATTCGTGCAAATATATTCTGATCATCATAAGCCATGTTTATTTCCTTGAAGGTGTGAATGTGATTATTTACAGTTCAATTCTTTCTGACGTTCCTTGATAGAGTCAAGTTTTTGCTGCTCTTTTTCAGAAAATTTAGGCTTACTTGTATAACAATTGTCATTATTATATTTTGCTTTTGCTTCAGGATCTTTAAAACAGAACCCTTTTGATGCATAAATGACATTGTAATCATCTTGCAATTTTTTACATTCTTGGGTGTTATCAGCAAAAGCGTGACTAGCGACTAAAATAGATAAACTAGAAAGTGTAGCAATTACATATTTATTCATGATACGACCTCGAAATTGACATATTTACATGTCACTTAATGTGATTATAAGGTTTAGTTGTGATTATTCAATGACGAAAAATTAATCTAATGTAATTTTGCTCCATGATTCATACATTTTTACCGCGGTAGAAAAATCGCTATCAGGCTCTGAAAGACTATTGGCTGCGGTAATTAAGCTTTGTGTTAAACCAAGAATAGGTGCTGATAATCTTGCATCACGAACTAAATCAATGGCAATACCTGTATCTTTTGCCAATAAGGGTAAAGCAAAGGTCAGTGGAAAGCTACGATTGAGGATACGTTGCGGTAGTGCAGTTTCAGTCACACCACTTTTACCACTGGATGCATTGATACAATCAAGCGCTTCATTTAAATCTACCCCATGTGCTTTCAGGGTGGTAAATCCTTCAGCGGCAGCACATAAATGAACCGCCATCATCATATTATTTACAGCTTTTACAGCAAAGCCTGCACCAGAGTCACCAACACGTTTAATTAATTTACCCATCGCTTGCATTGCAGGTAGGGCAATTTGAAACGCTTCTGCCGCACCGCCGACCATAAAGGTCAGTGTTGCATTTTCAGCGCCAATGGTTTGACCACTTACAGGTGCATCCAAGAAGTGAATATTATTTTTGAGAAGATACTCAGACTGTTTACGCGCAGCATCAGGTACACCACTGGTACAATCGACCCAAATCGCGCCATTTTTGATCTTTAAATTTTGGATTAAATCATCAATATCTTGACTGGTTGGTAAACATGAAAAAATAATATCAGCTTGCACCGCTTGATCGAGTTCGACAGCTTGAGTACCAAACTCAGTTGCATGTTGCTTGGCCTTTGCAATATTTCGATTCCACACATATACGGTATCAAAATGTTTGGGTAAATGTGCTGCCATACGATAGCCCATTGCGCCTAAACCAATAAATGCAACTGTAGTCTTCATATCTATCTCTTAAATTTTTGTCGATCTTTGTTCTAACCATCTGGACAGTGTAGGCCAAAATTCATCTGCACTTTTTTGACTAGACATTAGCCCTAAATGTCCCCCAGGAATAAGAGTAAACGTGACATCACTACTCTTTGTCAATTCGCTTAAAGGCTTAACTGCATCTGCGGTGACCATTTGATCATTTTTTCCAGCCCCAATCATCAATGAACAGTCGATATTGCGAAGTTCAATTTTGTGGTTACTGAGCTGAATTGCCCCATTTTTCAGTGGATTTTGCAGCCAAACATTAAATAACATGTCTTGATTGACACCACCGGGGTAATCCACCATGTGGTTTAAAAAATTTCCAAGGGTAGCGTGTTCATGTAAGAGCTCTTTGTCGTCTAAATTTAGCAACAATTGTTTATGCCCCTCATACCAACCCTTTGGATCTAAAATCTTAAAACCAATGGCATTGAGTAAGCCCGGGGTATGGATCAGTTTTTTCGGTAAACCACCTTTATATAAAGTATCTTTGAGTTTTTGATTCTTTATAATCAGATTATTTATTTTTTGATAAAGTTTACCGATACCACCCGATGCATAACTGTCAATTGGGCTGGCCAGTATAATTAAGTTTTTAACATAATTGGGTTGACGTAATGCCGTGTAAAGTAATACAAAAATGCCGGCCATGCTCCAGCCATGCAATGAGATTTGCTCACTTTGAGCATGTTCTCGAATTTTATTAATGCATAACGGCATAGCTTCATCAATAAAATATAAAAAGTTTAAGTTGCGATCTTGATAACTGAGTTTTCCCCAATCCAATAAATACACATCATAGCCTTGTTCAGTAAAATATTTGATAAGTGAACGATAAGGGTAGAGGTCGTAAATTGCCATATTGATTGACAATGGCGCTGTAAAAACCAAAGGTTCCTTAAATTTTTTTTCAGCAGCTGCGTAGTAACGCACTTTGGTTCGATGATGCTCCGCAATAATTTCATAAGGGGTACTTTGAGATAAAACCAATGACTTACCATTGAAGATACGAGTAGTTAGATTCTTCAATTTGGATTTGCGCTGTTGGAACTTAGCTGATACTTGTGTCATAAGCGGTGATTGTCTCATTTTTATGCAGATTTAAGCGAAGTGTATGTGATAATTTACGATTTTACCTTGACCTTAAATACATAGGGCGCTCAAAATGTTGGCAATATTTTACAAAGGCAGTTTTTGGACTGAGTAGTTGAAATGAGCCAGCACGACGACATTGAATACCAACTTGATACTTTAGCGATTCGTACAGGTCATACACGCAGTTTTGAAGGTGAACATAGTGAGCCAATTTTCCTCACTTCGTCATTTGTGTATGAAAATGCAGCGGAAGCAGCAGCAAAATTCTCTGGTGCTGAACCAGGTAATATTTATTCACGTTTTACCAATCCAACTGTAGCAATGTTTGAAACGCGTTTAGCTGCACTAGAAGGTGGTGAGCGCGCTGTGGCAACAAGTTCAGGTATGGCTGCAATTATGGCCGTTGCAATGTCGTTCTTAAAAGCAGGCGATCATGTGATTTGTTCACGTGCTGTTTTTGGTTCTACAGTTTCATTATTTGAAAAATATGTTGCTAAATTTAATGTCGCAGTGACTTTTGTTGATTTAACTGATTTAACCGCTTGGCAAGACGCGGTCCGTCCTGAAACTCGATTACTATTTGTTGAGTCACCATCAAATCCCTTGGCTGAAGTCGCAGATATTCAAGCATTATCAGATTTAGCACATGCAAATGATGCTTTATTGGCGATTGATAATAGTTTTTGCACACCAATTTTGCAGCGTCCATTACAATTTGGTGCAGATTTAGTGATTTACTCTGCCACCAAATATCTAGATGGACAAGGTCGTGCACTGGGTGGTGCTGTGGTCGGTAGTCACAAATTACTTGAAGAAGTATTTGGTTATGTTCGTACCACTGGCCCATCGATGAGCCCATTCAATGCATGGGTCTTTTTGAAAGGTTTAGAAACCTTAAGACTGCGTATGAAAGCGCATTCTGAAAGTGCACAAAAAATTGCCGAGTGGCTGGTTGCTCATCCAAAAGTGGAAAAGGTTTATTTTGCTGGCTTAGCAGATCATGTTGGGCATGAGTTAGCAGCCAAACAACAAACTGGTTTTGGTGGAATCGTTTCTTTTGAAGTAAAAGGTGAACGAGAAGGTGCTTGGAAAGTTATTGACCATACACAATTTATCTCGATTACAGGTAATCTAGGTGATGCTAAGTCAACAATTACCCATCCAGCAACAACGACTCATGGTAAGCTTTCTCCTGAAGCAAAAGCAGCAGCGGGTATTCGTGAAGGTTTAATCCGTTTGTCTGTTGGCTTAGAAGATGTCGATGATATTATCCGTGACCTTTCTCATGGATTAGATTTAATTTAAGATAAGCAAAATTTGCAAAACAGTTTCTTTCATTTTCTTCTAGGCTTTTAAAAAACTAGTCATGAAAGTGCAAGACAGAGATTTAATTTAGGACTTTTGTTCGGAGTATTTTATGAACATTAATATGCTTATGCAGCAAGCGCAACGTATGCAGAAAGATATGGAAAGCAACGTTAAAAAGGCAAAAGAACAACTTGCCCAAACTGAAGTGAATGCTGAAGCTGGTGGCGGTTTGGTAAAAGTAACAATGACTTGCCGTAATGTTGTTAAGCGTATCGAAATCAGTCCAGATTTGTTACAAGACGATCCAGATATGATTGAAGACTTGATTGCAGCAGCAATGAATGACGCGGCTCGCCAAGCTGAAGTCATTACAGAAGCGAAGATGAAAGAAGCCAATTCAGGTATGGGTTTACCACCAGGTCTTTCAGGTTTGTTCTAAGGAATCATAGGTGTTTAGCGACCGTTTTGATCAACTCGTACAAGCTTTACGAATCTTACCCAGTGTTGGGCCGAAATCGGCTCAACGTATGGCACTCCATCTGATCATGAAAAATAAAGAAGGTGCTATTGGTTTGGCGCATGCGCTAAATGAAGCAACTTCCTATATTCATGAGTGTAGTGTTTGTCATTCTTTAACTGAAAATGAAGTCTGTGATATTTGTTGCTCAAATGATCGGGATGATCAGCTGCTTTGTGTGGTTGAGTCTCCTGCAGATGTAATGGCAATAGAACAGTCTGGTAGCTTTAGAGGCAAATATCATGTATTGGGTGGGCATTTGTCGCCTTTAGATGGTATTGGTCCTGAAGAAATAGGTATTCCATATTTAGTGCAGCGTTTAACCGATGGTAAAATTACTGAAGTAATTTTAGCCACCAATGCGACAGTAGAAGGGCAAGCGACTGCGCATTATCTTGTAGAGGCGACAAAACATTTGTCTTTGCAAATGACACGAATCGCACAAGGTGTTCCACAAGGTGGTGAATTGGAATATGTGGATAGTCATACATTGAGTCAGGCTGTTCATAATCGCATGAGAATGAAATAGCGATCTTAGACTTGGTACCATTTAGAGTTTGTTGAGCTTGGGTGTTTAGCGTAAATGCGATAACGATTAAAAGATCAACAAACTCTGTCTCATTTAAAAATTATTTACATTCAATCTAAATTTTTTAGGTAAACTCAAACTAAAGCAATGATTAGCCATGTTATTTATTACTTTAAAATATACTTTTATTAAGTTGTAAAACCTATATATAAAATAAATATTCACAAGAAACTTTATTGAAAAATAAGGTGTTTACGGAGAATTAGTTTAAAAATATTATATTTAAATTTTATATATTAAGGTAAAATCATATTTCATTTGAATGTAACATTTTGACTTAAACTGACATGTTTCAATTTATTAATCAACAGACCGATCTCGAACATGTGTTGAACTTGATGCAACATACCTCGACTTATGGTCTAGACACTGAATTTATTAAAGTCGACACACTTTGGCCAAAACTCGGTGTATTCCAAATTAATGTCAATGGTCAAGTATTTTTGCTCGACGGCACAACCTTAAATTTAGATCGCTTTTGGTTTCAACTTTTTCAAGCACAGCAAAATATTTTTCATGCTTGTGGAGAAGATATTGATCTCATTTATCATTATGCAGATCAGAAAAATCTGAAAAATGTCTTCGATACCCAAGTGGGGTTGTCTTTTTTAGGACATGGTCTACAAGTCAGTTATCAAAATGCATTGAAATTGGTGTTAGAGATTGATATTGATAAAGATCAAACACGTTCAGATTGGCTGGCTCGACCGTTAACAGATGAACAAATGAATTATGCCGCTAATGATGTTTTATACATTATGCGTCTGGCTGAAAAAGTAAAAGCTGAATTGGTCGAGAAAAGCTTATACTCACATGTGCTTGAAGATTGTCAAAATTTAACCTTTGAAATCGCTTCAGAAACACCAAAAGAAAAATTATATTGTGATATTGGTAATTATCGTCATTCCAGAAAACAATTGATGCAATTGCAACAATTAAGTGTTTGGCGTGAAGAAATGGTCAAAGCACTCAATCAACCACGTAGCTTTATTCTAAAAAATGCCACGATGATTGATTTGGTTGAAGTCAATCCTAAAAATAATTTTCAATTGTCCTCTGTGAAGGGAATACGTCCAAATATTGTGCGTGAACATGGAAAAACAATTTTAGATTTATTGAAGTTTCTGCCTGAAACCGATGAATGGCCACTGCGTATTGCACGACCAATCAAGCATTCTTCTCAGGGAATCACCCTTGAAGTGGATGAGTTAATTTCTCAGGTTTCATTTGAAATGCAAGTACCTAAAGAAGTACTTATGCGTAAAAAATGGTTAAATGCCTTGTATCATCATGTGGTATTTCATGGCAATGAACAGGATTTACCCGGTTATTTGTTGGGGTGGCGCTATGAATTACTTACCCAGCCACTTATCCATCTGTTACAAGAAGATATTAAGTTTTTAAGTATGCAGATGAAGGTCAATGAATAGCGGCTGTTGCTGTTGTTGTTTAGATGAATAATCATCAATAGCCAAGAAAGCTTACTGCGTTATTGTTGATCAAAGATTTAGCAATTGGACATAAATAACGACTGATGCGTTAACTTTCGATAATGTATCCGTCGTTTTTTTCATGTATGCTGTCAACTAAGTTTTACTGAAGCTGTTGTTTAAAATGCATTGTGATATTTATAAATCGAGCAAAAAAGATGAAATGTATCTTTATGTGGCTCGCCCAAATCATCCAAATACAGACGAAAGTGCAGATCCCTTAGCGGCTCTTTCTGAGCCACTACGTGTTGCCTTCGGTCGTGCAACGCATGTAATGCATCTTGAACTGAGCGAAGCTCGACCTTTGGCACGTGTAAATGTGTTACATGTAATCGATTCACTCAATACAAAAGGCTTCTTTATTCAAATGCCGCCAGAAGGTTTAATTAACCCAAATGCGGTTGAACCAGAGGGATTACGTGGTGCTTGATCAGTTATCAGGAATATGGGCAAATTTTTTAGATCTATTTGATGCTATCCCAGAAGATAATATCGCAATAACCGTCTATATTCTTGGGACGCTGTTGATTTTATGGTGCTGGTATTCCATTTCAAAACGATTGCCATCGCCACTTGGCGGTATTACATGGATCATTGTATTTGCCGTTCTTGCAACCCCGACCATTTCTGAAGGACCAAACTCAGCGATTGCGCCAGCAATATTTGGACTGTTATTTGGTATTCTGACCAAGGATTCACCATTGATTTGGTCAAATCTTGCCTTAATTACATTTGTCATGGGTATTGGTTTAGTCATTGGATTTTTTTGGTCTAAATACAAAACCACGAAAAATACCCAAGCAAGCGCTGTAGCAAAAAATATTTCACCACTTTAAATAAAAAATAAAGGTAAGTTATGTCTGTCGATTCTCAACAATTCACAGGTACTGAACAGTATATCGCAACGGATAGTTTAAAACTGGCTGTAAAAGCAGCTCGAGCATTGCAAAAGCCATTATTGGTGAAAGGCGAACCTGGGACAGGTAAAACCTTATTGGCTGAACAAGTTGCTGAGAGTCTAGGTCTTAAATTAATTACTTGGCACATTAAATCTACAACCAAAGCACAGCAAGGTTTGTATGAATATGATGCAGTTTCTCGTTTACGTGATAGCCAGTTGGGTGATGACCGTGTTTACGATATTAAAAACTACATCAAACCAGGTAAGTTGTGGGATGCATTTACCAGCGAAGAACGCTGTGTATTGTTGATTGATGAAATAGACAAAGCAGATATTGAATTTCCAAATGACTTGCTACATGAATTAGACAAAATGTCATTTTTTGTCTATGAAACAGGCAAAACCATTACTGCAACCCAACGTCCAATCGTAATCATTACTTCAAATAATGAAAAAGAACTGCCAGACGCATTTTTACGTCGTTGTTTTTTCCATTATATTGAATTTCCTGATGAAGCAACGATGCGTGAAATTATCGCAGTTCATTTTCCAAATATCTCTGGAACATTGGTTTCAGAAGCATTACAAGTCTTCTTTAAATTACGCCAAGTGCCTGGCTTAAAAAAACCACCTTCAACATCTGAATTGATTGACTGGTTAAGCTTGTTAATGGCAGATGATATGCCAGAAGACATTTTGCGTAATCATGATAAATCAAAAGCGATTCCACCTTTATATGGTGCATTGATTAAAAATGAGCAAGATGTACAGTTGCTTGAACGCTTAGCCTTTATGTCACGTCGTTAATGAGGAGATCGCAACATGTTTGTGCGATTATTTTATACCCTCAGAAAATATGGTGTTCCAGTTTCAACACGAGAACTCATTGATCTCAACCAAGCAATTAGTGAAGGCTTGGTTTTTGCCGATCAAGATGATTTTTATCAACTAGTAAAGACAGTCATGGTCAAAGATGAACGCTTCTTTGACAAATTTGACCGTGCCATGAAAGATTATTTTGAAGGTATTCATACTTTTGATATCGATGATCTGCTCAGCAAAGTTCAAAAACTTCCCAAAGACTGGTTTGATTTAGAGTTACTTGAAAAACATCTCACACCTGAACAACGTGCTGAATTGCTGAAAGCAGGTTCGCTTGAAGAACTGATGAAGATGTTGGAAGAGCGCTTGCGTGAACAACACAAAAAACATCAAGGCGGCAACCGAATGGTCGGTACAGGTGGAACTTCACCGTTTGGTGCTTTTGGTGACCATCCTGAAGGCGTGAGAATTGGCGGCCCGAGTCGTAAAAATTCAGCAGTAAAAGTTTGGGAACAGCGTAAGTATCAAAATTTGGATGATGAACAAATTTTAGGTACTCGACAAATGCAAATGGCTTTACGTCGTTTACGTAAGTTTGCTCGTCAAGGCGCTGCAGAAGAATTAGACATCAACAGTACCATTTATGAAACTGCCAAACAGGGCATTTTAGATGTACAAATGGTGCCTGAACGGCGTAACCGTATTAAAGTCTTGATGTTGTTTGATGTGGGTGGATCGATGGATTCGCACATTGCACAATGTGAAAAATTGTTTAGTGCGGCAAAAACTGAATTTAAAACCTTAGAGTATTTCTATTTCCATAACTGTCTATATGACTATGTATGGAAAGATAATCATCGTCGTTCGTCTACCCGCATGAATACATGGGATTTATTTAATACCTACGGTAAAGACTATCGTGTAATTGTGGTAGGTGATGCAAGTATGGCACCATATGAGCTGAAATCGGTCGGTGGTTCTGTCGAATATATGAATGATGAAGCTGGGGATGTATGGTTACGTCGCTTACGCAATCATTTTGAAAAAACAGCATGGTTAAATCCAGAAGAGCAAGGTTATTGGCATTACACGCAAACTATCGCATTAATTAAACAATTATTTGACGATCATATGTTTCCAATGACCCTGAAAGGCATTGAGGATATGACGAAATATTTATCACGATAGATTATTCTAAAGCAAAGTTGTTATTCATAAATTCAACGGCTGATTTATTAAATAGGGAAAGAAATGGATCATCAAATAAATGGTATTGCATTACCAAATGAACACGGCTTTTTTGGTGAATATGGTGGTCAATTTATTCCACCTCATTTAAAAGAAGCAATGGATGAAATCAATGTTGCATATGAAGAAATTCGTAAAACGCCTGAATTTCAAAATGAATTGGCTGATTTATTTGCCAACTATGTAGGTCGTCCTAGCCCTTTATTTCATGCAAGACGTCTTTCTGATCAATTGGGTGGTGCACAAATCTATTTAAAGCGTGAAGACTTAAATCATACAGGCGCACATAAAATTAACCATTGTTTGGGCGAAGCTTTGCTTGCCAAATATATGGGTAAAACCAAAGTAATTGCAGAAACAGGTGCTGGTCAACATGGCGTTGCACTTGCAACCGCATGTGCTTTGGTTGGTATTCCATGTGAAATTCATATGGGGCAGGTGGATATTGAAAAAGAGCATCCCAATGTCGTGAAAATGAAGATTTTGGGTGCAAAACTGGTTTCAGTCACTCAAGGTACTGCAACACTGAAAGATGCTGTAGATAGCGCATTTAAAGAGTATTTAAAAGACCCTAAAAACTTTATTTATGCGATTGGTTCTGTGGTTGGGCCGCATCCTTTCCCAAAAATGGTACGTGATTTCCAATCTATTATCGGCAATGAAATTAAAGTTCAAACCCAAGATCGCTTTGGCGCACAACCAGATTATGTGGTTGCTTGTGTTGGCGGTGGCTCAAATGCAATTGGCGCATTCACGGCATTTTTAAATGATGCAGAGGTTAAACTGGTTGGTGTGGAACCTGCAGGTCATGGTCTGGATACTCAACAGCATTCAGCAACATTGACTTTAGGAAAGCCAAGTCAGATTCATGGTATGGCTTGTTATGTACTAGAGGATGAACAGGGTGCACCATTGCCTGTGCACTCGATTGCATCTGGTTTGGATTATCCAGGTGTAGGCCCTCAACATAGCTTCTTAAAAGATTTAGGTCGTGTGGAATATTCTACAGCAACAGATCAAGAGTGTTTAGATGCGTTTATGACCCTTTCACGCGTAGAAGGGATTGTTCCTGCATTGGAAAGTTCTCATGCTGTGGCGTGGGCAATTCGTGAAGCGCCTAAATTAGCGAAAGAAATCAAAATTGTTGTAAACCTTTCTGGGCGTGGTGATAAAGATGCCGACTATGTTGCTGAAAAGTTAAATCTAAACTGATAAAAAATTGATTTGATTTAAAAACCTAGCTTTGGCTAGGTTTTTTTATTTTATGGTTAAATTTGAAATTCAGTCTTAGCTTTCGTTTAATGAACTCGATTGTTTATCCCCGTGATAAATGAAGACATGCAACTCAAAGCAGGTGATTATTTCTATTGTCTTGAAATTTAAAATGGTTTTACATGCAAGCTGAGCTGCCAATTTTCTATACGCAATAAAAAACCCTCCACATGGAGGGTTATATTTTTATAATGTCACTTAACCTGAAATATATTGTCTTAACTGTTCAATCAATTTTCGTTGATCTTCCATGGTGGCTTTGACTAAATCACCAATAGAAACAAATCCAACCAGCGTTTCACCTTCAATCACAGGTAAATGGCGTAAGTGTCCGTCAGTCATTAAATTTAAACATTCTTCAACCGTATGGCCACGTGTCACAGAAATCACTCTAGACGTCATAATTTCAGCGACCGTTGTATGGTCAGAGGTACGCTGCATAAGGGCAATTTTACGCGTATAGTCGCGTTCTGAGAGGATTCCGACGACCTTTGTATCTTGAGTGACAACCACAGCACCAATACCTTTGTTTGCCATAAGTGTAATGGCTTCTAATACTGTGGCAGAGGGTGAAATCGTATAAATTTCACGACCAATCTTATCTTGGATTACTTGTGCTACTGTCGTCATAATTATTCTTCCTTTTCTAGGGTGCTTACCAATCTGCACACCTTTAACTTAACTGTATTTTTTAACTTTGCAAATACTTTGCAGTCATAAAATATAAAGTTTATTTTTTACAGCAATTTTAAACCGCTAAAAATATATCTTCGCCTTTAAGCCGGTTGAAATTGAACATGACTATGAAAAAAGAAATGTTCCATTTGAGAGGTTGAGAGTTTAAATTTTCGAGATGAGGAATTAAACAATGCAGGCATGATATTGAGCCGTGTCAACGTAGGTAACAGCGATTCTCTAAAATCTTTAGGTGTTATTCTGCGAGGGGTGTAGTGAGGCCAATGAATCTTTGCATACTGATGGGCTTGAACAGCGTTTAGCCAAAAAGGAAAATAAACTTCATTTGAACCAGACTTCATTGCCCAGCCATCATGGTAAAGTCCCCAAAGTACACCACAATACATGAGTGATTTTAAAATAGAAATTTTAATAAACAATTCATTCGAAATGGGCTGAAGATGAATATACTTTTTCATAATTAACAATCTTATTTAGTACATTGCCTATTGTAGTTGAAATTCTTATAAGAACTGTTGGTGCTTTATGCTCAATCGTAAGCATTTATTAAAACAATAAAAAATGTATTGAAAGCGTAATGATTTATTAAAAAATAAAAAGATAGGGGTTAAAAAAACGCCACCTAGGTGACGTTTTATTATGCTTGCATGGTTGCCATCTTTTGCCAATATTGGGCTTTTAGAGAATCACGTTCAACGCGGAAACCTTGGTAGTAAAGTTCTGCAAGAAACATTGCTGCTTTACCATGACCAGCTTTCGCCGCATCTTCTAATGCTTTTACCGCTTCTACAAAGTTCATTTCACACTGGATTGTATTTACAGCATCTGCATAAACATGTTCTAAGTCTTGGTGAGAGATTTGATGAATCATATATAACTCCTTATTGTAATTATGATCTTTTAACATAGCTCCCCAACGGAGCTTATACTTAACTAATCTAACTTAACTTTATTAAACTAATATTACAATTAGCCTTGTTTGTCAAGCGATTTGAAATCTATGCTTGACGAAGATAAGATTACATGATTAAACATTAATCAGAAATAATATTTATTAAAATCAATATGAGAATTAAGACAAAGGGAGAGCAAAATGACAAACACTATAGATGGCTTTATTTTTGATGTACCCGCTGCTGAGTCTCAGATCGTAGAATTAGCTCAGTATCACCGTAAACAACTGGATGAGGCAATTTATCATCAAGAAATCCATCTTGGGGATTATTGTTTAGCCCAGCGTAAACGCGTGTACGATTATACCCGAAACTTAAATCCAGTGCAAAAAGCAGGCTTTTATCGAATCTATGATGGTGAATTAAGGCGTCTTGCTGATGATGATGATTTGCATCCTGCACATGCAGAGGGGGGAGTGAGTATCTTTGCTGTCAGTATTGCTTTGGCAATAATCGCGATTATTTTATATTTCGCATTCTTACGTGCAACGATCCTTTAATTGGCACGATATAGAAATGATTCACGCGTTATTTAACTTGGCTCAAGCCCTTTTCTTGAATAAGAGAAGAGGGCTTTAAATTTCATATCGACAGGCGATGATATCTGTGGGGAGAATATTTAAGCACTGTCGTTCTCGCAATTTTGATCTTAAAGATCATCTTACAACCGATCTTCAGCTGTCTTGAAGAAAGCCCTATATTTTTATGGTCAGGATGATAAACTATCTGTAATTAGAGGTAGTTCATGCAAAAATTCAAAGATTATTTTCAAAAATTATTCTATTCATTTCCTGTGGAAAAAATCTTGAATTCTTTTGTTGTTGTGATCATCGCACTGATGATTTTTCTTGCAACATTGGCTTTAACACGGCCAATTAATCCAGATCAATACAAATATGTGATGCAATATTCACAACAAGCCGCCAATCCTAAGACGCAAAAAATTGCCAATCAATTGCGCCGCCAAGATCGTATTTATGTGGTTGAATATTTACGCCTACTACGTGCCTATCATTTTGAAAATCAACAAGTAAAACGATATCCTGCGGTGGATAGTAAAGATCCACAATAACTGATAATACTCATTTGGTTGATTCCGCTTGCGGACGAATTGTTTTTTGAATGATCAATGTCGGGACATCTGGCATGGCTTGCGTATCCACTTGCTTGTTTTGATTTGTACTGGATTGATCTGGGTTGGCTAAATCAGCACTTAACATGTCTTTTAATTCATTCTGATCCAGTGTTGGTGCAACAACAACCAAGGTGAGACGATCCGCACGAATATGTTTTTGAATGGCTTTTTGGACTTGCTTGGTGGTGACTTGGCTCAATTGCTTTTGATATTGGGTCAAATAATCCGCAGGAAGTTGATAAAAACCAATCGATGCGATTTGGGCATTGATATTGGCATTGGAACTAAAGGTCATTGGAAATGAACGTAACATACCTTCTTTGGTTTCTTCGAGCTGTTTTCTTTGGATTGGATTTTTTACAAAATCACGTAAGGCTTGATGTGCAACTTTGATACTGTCCATCAATTGATTTTGTTCAGTGGAATAACTCAAACTAAAAAAACCCTGAGCCAATGTGGAGGTCAAATTACTATATGCTCCATAGGTATAACCCCGTTTAACCCGAAGTTCTTTCATTAAAATGGAATTAAATCCGCTTCCGCCAAACATTTGATTGGCAACTTCTAATGCAACACGATCAGGATCGCTGCGCTGAATAGCCAAGTGTCCCATCATCACATTTGCTTGTGTTGAGTTGAATGGAATGTAATGGATATTAAAATCACTTTGATCTTGTGGTTCAGGAAGTGCTTGTGCAGCTTCACCTTGGGTTAGATTTTGACTGATTAAATTGGCCAGTTGGGTTGCATCGGCTGCAGTTAAATTACCAGTAATCGCAATATTCATGTTTTGGGCAACAAGTAGTTTCTGTCGATAAGCCCTAAGTAGTTCTGGGGTAATTTTTTTAAGGCTCCCATTGGTCCCTACAGTGGGTTCGGCATAAGGATGTTGTCCATATAACGCACGATAAAAGCGAATATTCATAATCCGACTTGGATTTTCTTGGATTTGCTTTTGCCCAACCTTGGTATTATTTAGCACAAGATTTAAACCCGATGGATTAAATTGTGCATGATTCAGCACATGCAACATGGTATTGATGGCAGGGTTTAATTTTTCAGGATCTGACAAGACCCGAAGTCGAACCACAAACATATCACGGTACGCGGTAACGCTAAATTGAGCGCCTAATCCTTCAAATGTAGACGCGATTTCTTTTGCTGTATATTGATCTGTACCTTCAGTAATCAGTTTGGCTGCCATATTTGCCATACCATACAAACCTTTTCCTAGTACTTCATCCTGTGAGGAACCTGCATTAAAGGTGAGTTGAATATCCACAATAGGTAGGTCAGTGGCTGAAACAAACAGTGTTCTGACTTTTTGGTTGTTGGAGAGGTCTTGAACAAAGGGCGCTTGGTACTGTTGATGTTTATCTAAATTTTTTAAGCTCTGTAAGGTCGAATTTGCTTTAAGTGCTGAATCATCTATAACCGCATCTGTTTCATCATGATTGTCTAATTCAACCTCCGCATGGTTAAGGGGGGAGTAGAGTAAGCTGATGCACATAAACAGCGGTATTTTTATCGAATAGGTCGAGAATGGATTAAAATTCATGAGAGATCCTTTTTTATTCTTTTGTACTTTCAGGCATTAAATACAAACTACTCAGATTGGCTTTGACAAAATAAATATTGGCAATTCGTTGTAAATCTTGTGGTGTCACTTTGTCATAATGTTTGGGTAACTCATCCATTAAACGAAAACTTAGGCCGTTTACTTCCAAATTCCCAATCATATTGGCTTGCCCACCAATATCATCCTGACTATAGATTAAATTTGAAACGAAGTTGTTTTTGACACGATCGAGTTCTGCTTGATTGACCAATTCTGTTTTAAATAAATTCATCTCTTTTTCAATCGCTTTTTGTGCCTCATCCAGAGAAACATCATCACTTGGGATCGCGGAGATCATAAATAAACTGTCGCCGCGATTATAGGGGTCATAGCTGACACTGATTGCGGTCAGCACTTTTTTATCTCGAATCAGACGGTCTTGTAAGCGTGCGGAGATTCCACCATCCAGTAAGGACTGGATAATGGTTAGTGCGTAAGCATCTTGTGGGTTTTTTGCTGTGGCAATGGATTTGACATTCCAAGCCATAAACAAGTTGGGGACTTGTACTGGCAACTGCACTTCCATGTGCCGATACCCTATTCGATCAAACTCTAAAACATCATTACGGTCAGGAAGTTCCTTTTTGGGAATTGCTGCAAAATATTTTTCAACCTGTTTAAGTGCCTGTTCTGCATTGACATCTCCCACAATGACCAAGGTCGCATTATTGGGGGTGTACCAAGTTTGATACCAATGTTTAAGATCATCCAGACGAATATTCTGTAGGTTTTTCATAAAGCCAATCACTGGTTGACGATGGTGACTGGTTGGATAGGCGATCCATTTAAAACGTTCGTAGGCTAGATTTCGTGGATTATCATCAGTCCGTTGTCGTCTTTCCTCCATCACCACTTTGATTTCAGGATCAAAGTCTTGTTGTTTGAGGACCAGATTTGTCATACGGTCTGCTTCAAGTTCCAAAGCCAATGGAAAATATTTCTTGGGGTAAAGCTGATAATAGTTGGTGTAATTTGTATATGTGGCGGCGTTGGTGCGGCCACCATAAATTCGACTCAAGCGTGCAAACTCATCATCAGGAACTTTTTTGGTTCCTTTAAACATCATATGTTCAAGCACATGTGAAATACCAAGTACATTACCAGACTCATCACTACTTCCCACGCCGTACCAGATTTGGGTCATAACAATTGGTGAACGATGATCTTCACGGATAATCACTTTTAAACCATTTTTCAGTGTGGTTTCAAAGGTGGTCCTAGAAAGTTGGCTTTGAGGCGCTGCCTGAAGTTGCGTATTTACCGTGTTAAAAGATAAAAATAAAAGTGGCGCAAGGATAACTTTGGATTGTCTAAGAAGATTTAAGAATTTAGATTTCAGAATATACACAGATAACCCAAAAATTTATTTTAAATTTAGAACTATTCTTAAAAAATTAATGATTTAAAGCAAGGCTGGAATGTTGCATTTTGGTTTGCTTGTTTTATCGCTGCTTTAACGCTAAAAATGATGCAATCTATGCTAAACTCATTCTTTTTTAACGCTATGCTTTTCAAGGAATCGGCATGCAAGAACAGCAAAATAAATTCTTGATTGATGCGGATATCGGGGATGACGATGTCACATTACCTAGTTTACCAGCCGTCAATGTGCCTATTATTGAAAATAATGTAGAAACACCTAAAACGGAACCTGTTCAAACTGAGAGCCAAGATGCACAGATTGAATCGGCAGACGAAAAGTCTAAAGGTGGCTTTTTTAGCCGCATGAAAGAAGGTTTGACCAAATCACGTAAAAGCCTTGCCGATGGTATGGTCAATATTCTGATTGGTGGTAAAGAAATTGATGATGAGTTGCTCGAAGAAGTAGAAGAGCAACTTTTGGTTGCTGATATCGGGGTAGAGGCGACTAAAACCATTATTGCGAATTTGACTGAGCGTACAGAACGTGGTGATTTGATTTACTCACATTCATTGTATAAAGCGCTACAAGAAGAGCTGGTTGCTTTACTTGCACCTCGGGTAAAACCATTGCATATCGATCCCAATAAAAATCCATTTGTGATTTTGGTGGTGGGTGTAAATGGTGTGGGTAAAACCACCACGATTGGTAAATTAGCCAAACGTTTACAAGGTGAAGGCAAGAAAGTCATGCTTGCGGCAGGAGATACCTTCCGTGCAGCGGCAACTGAGCAACTTCAAATCTGGGGTGAACGTAACAATATTGCTGTCGTGGCTCAAGGCCATGGTGCAGATAGTGCTTCAGTCATTTTTGATGCTTTTGAAAGTGCACGTGCCAAAGGTGTGGACGTTTTAATTGCTGATACAGCAGGGCGTTTGCATAATAAAAGTAACTTGATGTCTGAGTTGACTAAAGTAAAACGTGTGATGCAAAAAATTGATGCAACTGCGCCACATGAAGTGATGTTGGTGGTGGATGCAGGTACTGGTCAAAACGCGATTAACCAAGTTGAAATGTTTGACGAAGCTGTAGGCTTAACAGGTTTAACCATTACCAAATTAGATGGAACAGCAAAGGGTGGTGTGTTGTTTAATATTGCCAGTCGTACTCATGTACCAATTCGATATATTGGTGTGGGTGAGAAGATTGATGATTTACGTCCATTCTCTGCAAAATCATTTGTTGCTGCACTGTTTGAAACAGATAAGTAATTTAGATAACTATTTATCTTAAATGAGACTCCGCTTTATGCGGAGTTTTTTATTTTATTCGTTTCATAAAAGATCTTGCATAAATCAAAAAATGATCATGTTGAGTGAATCAGATTGGTATTGAAAGTCCCTTCTTCCTTTGGAAGAAGGCTAGGATGAGGGGAGATTTTATGTTGAGCTATGGCTTTAAAAAGGACTTATGAAAGAAGTCTATACTTTACGATGTGTACGTCTCATGCTCAATTTTAGCCAACAACGCCAGTCATTTATGAAATGCCAACAGCCCCTAAATTTGCGTTTTATATTCCACTCAATTTATAACTTTTGATTATTCTTTTTTATGGTAGTATTGTATATATGCCATTGACGTATATCGTGTATGTTATTCATTGAAACTAGTATTTTTACTAAACAAATCAAAGAGCTTGTGACTGATGATGAATATCGTCAGCTTCAACAAAATCTATTGGTACAACCTGATAAAGGTGATATTGTTAAAAATGGCGGTGGTATCCGTAAAGTACGCTGTGCTTAAGGTGATAAAGGAAAAAGTGGTGGAATCCGCGTGATCTATTATTGGGTTTCAGAGGATGATCATATTTTCTTTTTAGTCGCATACCCTAAGTCTGTAAAAGATAATTTAACGGATAAAGAAACAGCAATTCTGCGCCAATTAGTGAAGGAGCAACTTCATGGATAACAATTTATTTGATGACCTTGTTTCTTCGATTAAAGAAGCAGGAGAGATTAAACGTCAAGAGATTCAAGCAAGTCGAGTCACTGAACTTGAATTACCTGATATTAAAGCAGTACGTGAGAAAACAGGTTTAAGCCAAAATGAATTTGCTGCACGCTTGCATATTAGTCCTCGCACGCTTCAAAACTGGGAGCAAGGTAGACGTTATCCGACTGGTCCAGCTGCGACTTTAATCCGTATTCTAGATACGCATCCAAGCCTAATTTAAAATTATAGACAATAAAAAGTCCGATATCCTGTCGGACTTTTTCGTCTGAGTTCGATATAAAATTATTGATGAAATATGATACTCGGATATGTTGGTGGTATGTTATTGAAAGAAGACATCATAAGAATGTCATCAAATTGTACTTTAATGCGATGTCTAGAATCATCTGCCCAGATTTGCAATATTTTTACCACAAAACAAGCAATGAAAACTATATAGGATATTTGCCATATTCTTATCGTTGAAAAGCTCAAGGCAATAGGCTGAGTTTAATGGTAAATTTTAATTGAATTGTTTGATTAATAAATACTTTAATTGCAATTTAAAAAGGGGACCACATAAACACGGTAGCATTTAAAAATGCCAGATTTCACATATTGTTCTAAATATAGAACACATTGTTATGTATATAAGCATGACGAAACTAAGAATGATGCAATACACTCAAACCATGTTAAATAACACGACCCATCTGGTCATAGAAGGATTAACACCATGTCATTTTTAAATCAAATCAAACAACGCCGTACAATTTATGCAATTGGTAGAGATTTAAGTTTAGACCAAGCGAAAATTGAAGAAATCATCAAAGATGCAATCAAGCATAGCCCATCTTCATTTAACTCACAGTCTTCTCGTGCTGTGATTTTATTTGGTGATTCACATGTTAAATTCTGGACAATCGTTTTAGAAACTTTACGTAAAATCGTTCCAGCTGAAGCATTTGAAGGAACTTCGGGTAAAATTAACAGCTTTATCGCTGGTGCTGGTTCAGTGTTGTTTTATGAGGATTTAAGCGTGATTAAAGCTCTACAAGAACAATTCCCATTATATGCTGATAATTTCCCAGTATGGTCTGAGCATTCAACAGGTATTGCACAATTTGCAACTTGGACTGCATTGGCTGAAGCGGGTATTGGTGCATCATTACAACATTATAATCCAATCGTGGATGAAGAAGTGGCAGCAACATTTGATGTACCTGCTGACTGGAAACTTCGCGCACAATTAGTATTTGGTTCAATCGAAGCACCAGCGGGCGAAAAAACATTTATTGATGATGCAACACGTTTTAAAACTTTTAACTAAGTGAAGCATTTCGTTTTAAGCTGAGGTCTATTGCTTATTTAGCTTAGACTTAGCTATTCCAGAAACCTGTTTAGAATGAAAATTTTAAACAGGTTTTTTATGTGCAGTGCGTTATCCCTGCTTGTCGCCAGACAATAGGTAGAAGCCGTATGATTAAATAATCTAAAAAAAGCATAAGTGGTTTAAAAAAATTATGTGATTCCACCTTGTTGTTAACGATTCTAATCATCTAAATTGAAACAATAAGATGAGATTTGAACAAACAGAAAAAAATATAAGTAAATCGAACAATTCTTTACACAGAATTATGGATTGGTTTTATCGACATTTAGCGCTATTCATGGCTTAATCTTTGCTCAAGGAATAAAAGTGTATAAAAAAATGGGGAAATTAGGGTTGATTCAGCACTTTGGTCTAATTTAGACATTTTAAAAAATTTATACACTGTTAAAAAGCGATTTAAGTTGATGATTTAGTTGATGGTGTTGCTGTATTTTTGATCATTATTTTTTAAGTTAATGTAGCTATTTTTTTAATTAAAATGATCACTATTTAGCAATGTGATAGTACTATTCAGCATGGTTTAAATCGGTATACTAGAAACTCTTGTTATAAAAAGTAGCAATATCAGGAAAGACAATGACTGCACGTATTCAAAAAGGCAAGTTAGCGATTGCTAAAGAACTTTACGATTTCATCGAAAATGAAGCACTACCAGGTTCTGGTTTAGATAGTGAAACATACTGGAAAAACTTTGAGCAAGTTGTTGTCGATCTTAGCCCTAAGAATAAGGCGCTTTTAGCGAAGCGTGATGAGATTCAGGCTAAAATTGATGAATGGCACCGCAACAATAAATTTGAACTCCAAGCTTATAAAGCTTTCCTAAAAGAAATTGGCTACTTATTACCAGAAGTAGAAGATTTTCAAATCAGTACAGAAAATGTAGATGAAGAAATCGCATTATTGGCTGGTTCGCAATTGGTAGTACCTGTGCGTAATGCACGTTATTGCTTAAATGCGGCAAATGCACGTTGGGGTTCTTTATACGATGCGCTTTACGGTTTTGACGTGATCTCTGAAGAAGGTGGCGCGGAAAAAGGTAAAGGCTATAACCCAGTTCGTGGCGATAAAGTTATCGCATTTGCTAAGAATTTCTTAAATGAAACATTCCCATTGGCAAATGGTTCACATGCAGATGCAACAAAATATGCTGTTGAAGGCAAAAAACTTGTTGTAACCCTTAAAGATGGTTCAACCTCGACTTTGGCGAAAGAATCACAATTTGTTGGTTTTAATGGCGACGAATCTGCACCTGTTGAAATTGTACTTTTAAATAACGGCTTACACGTTGTTATTGAAATTGATGCAAATAGCCCAGTGGGTAAAACTGATGCGGCGGGTGTTAAAGATCTTGTTTTAGAAGCTGCTGTTACCACGATTCAAGATTTGGAAGATTCGATTGCTGCTGTAGATGCAGAGGAGAAAGTAGAAGGCTACCGTAACTGGTTAGGTCTAATGAAAGGTACGCTTGAAGAATCAATTGAGAAGAACGGTAAAACCGTAACGCGTACATTGAATAAAGATCGTACACATAAGAACTTGATCGGTGGTGAAACAACACTTCATGGTCGTTCATTGATGCTTCTTCGTAACGTTGGTCATTTAATGACGAACCCTGCGATCCTTGTAGATGGTGCTGAAATCTACGAAGGTATTATGGATGCTTTAATTACACCATTATTGACTTTCGCAGACATCAAAGGTCAAAACGAAAACAAAAACTCTCGTAAAGGGTCAATGTATATCGTTAAGCCAAAAATGCATGGTCCTGAAGAAGTTGCATTTGCTGTTGAATTGTTTGAACGTTCTGAACAAGCACTAGGCTTACCAGCGAAAACGTTGAAAATCGGGATTATGGATGAAGAACGCCGTACATCTGTAAACTTGAAAAACTGTATTGCACAAGCGAAAGATCGTACTATTTTCATCAATACTGGTTTCATGGACCGTACAGGTGATGAAATTCATACCTTTATGGAAGCAGGTCCTTTCGTCCGTAAAGGCGAAGTGAAAAGCCAAATTTGGTTCCCAGCTTATGAAAACCGTAATGTGATGGTCGGTCTACAAGCAGGTTTACGTGGTAAAGCACAGATTGGTAAAGGCATGTGGCCTAAACCTGACATGCTTTTAGACATGTATAAAACCAAAATTGAACATCCAGAAGCAGGTGCAAGCTGTGCATGGGTTCCTTCACCATCAGGTGCTGTGATTCACGCGATTCATTATCATCAATGTAATGTTTCAGCACGCCAACAAGAGTTATTGAAAACTGAAGCGCTTCCGTTAGATGACTTGTTGACACCACCTTTAGCCACAGATACAAACTGGACTGAAGAAGAGAAGACCAAAGAGCTTGAAAATAACCTTCAAGGTATCTTGGGTTATGTTGTTCGTTGGGTTGATTTAGGTGTGGGTTGTTCTAAAGTGCCAGACATTAACAATGTTGGTTTAATGGAAGATCGCGCGACTTTACGTATTTCTTCTCAACACGTTGCGAACTGGTTACGTCATGGTATTGTGACTAAAGCGCAAGTTGAAGAAGTTATGCAACGTATGGCGAAAATTGTTGATGAACAAAATGCCAACGACCCTGAATATAGCAACATGGCGCCTGGTTTTGACGGTTATGCATATAAAGCTGCTTATGATTTAGTATTTAAAGGTGGTGAACAGCCGTCTGGTTATACTGAGCCATTATTGCATGCGTATCGCTTAAAGTTAAAAGGTTATACAGGCGATTAATTTTATCGTCTAATTTATCCTATTAGCTTATCAATAAAGCCTCTTCGGAGGCTTTATTCTTTTTATGGTTTATTTTAAATGTTGCTTTGCCTGCATATATAAAATTTATAGACGCGAGTTTGAGTTTTCAGCCAATAAGATAAAATCTCTGATACAATTTAATGGAATTAATCATTAAGCTGAATTATAAATGACATCAATTCTGAAATTAGATGCGCTGAAAAATGCTGAAGTTGCGAGTACGCCTTATCCGTATTTTGTGGTTGAACATGCTTTGGCTGATAGTGAAGTCCAGGCCGTAATCCAAGACTTTCCTAAAATTGAACAGGGCGGAAGCTTTAACATCGAAGATGTAGAAATTAAGCCTAATTTTGATCGATTTCTAAAATCATTGGATACACCAGAATTTCGTCAAATTTTAACAGATAAATTTGATGTCAATGTGATGGAACATCCGATGATGATTACTTTACGTGGTTATTCTCGTCAAAAAGATGGGCGGATTCACAGTGATTCAAAAAGCAAATTGTTGACGGTTTTGATCTATTTAAATGAATCTTGGGATGCGCCGAATGGACGTTTACGCATTCTCAATGATGATAAAGACATCAATAACTATGTGACTGAAATCAATGCAGGTCCGGGCTCACTGGTTGCATTTAAAGTAACTGACAATGGTTGGCATGGCTATATTCCTTATGAAGGGCAACGCCAATCTATTCAAATTAACTTTTTGACCAGCGAAAAAGCCAATGCAAAACATAAGTTTTTCCATGGTTTAAGTGCCAAAGTGAAAAAGATTTTTGGATAAAAGTTAAGTGAAGGGGGTAAACTTCGGTTTATCCTCAATTGAAATCGCGAGCTGTCTCAAGTTTTTATCAATGTCTAATATTCTTATCAATGGATAGCGCGATAGATAAATTCAACAATTATAAATCAATATTTTAAATCTTATTATTATGTGTGCCAATTTTAAACCGATCAGCTTATTACAAGTTCAACAGCTTGGCTTACCCGCGATCCCTTTCCTTTATGAAGAAGAAATATTTCCAAGCTTTCAAACGCCGTTGTTATTTAAATCCGATCAAGGGATGGAATGGCGTTTAGTCAACTTTGGTTTAGTGCCAAAATGGGCTGAGGACAAAGATGCTGCAAAACATACTTATAATGCAAGAAATGAAACCCTGATGGAAAAACGCAGTTTTGTCGAGGCTTTTAGCAAGTGCCAATTTGGTGTGATCCCCGTGACAGAATTTTATGAATCCAAGTATATCAATGGTCGACCACAACGGTGGGGTGTGCGACGTAAAGATGGTCAGGCTTTTTATATTGCTGCACTGTATGAGATTACCCGATTAAAAACCGGTGAAGTTGTTCGTTCAGCCACCATGATCAGTATGGATGCCCACACCCACCCGATGATGAGTGAATTTCATGAACCTCGAACAGATAAACGTTCGGTGGTGGTTATTCCACAGCATCGACTTGATGAGTGGTTGGGCTTAAAACAGCCCAATATTTCGAGTTTTATAGAGGGTTTCCCTGTGGCGGAGTTTGAGTGTTTTTATTGCCCCAAAGTATCAAATAACAAAAACTCGCCACAGTTGAACATCTTTGATGAAGAATCTTAACAATTAATGTGCAAGATTCTTAAAGATGATTTTTAAATTTTCCATGGTTTTTTCAATTTGTAGTGGTGTTAAACCGTCAAATGACTGTTCAAGTACAACACTCATTAAATCATTAATTTTATGGGTCATTTGTTGCCCAGATTCTGTTAAATGTACCCGTGTAATACGTGCATCGTTTTCACAAGAGTAGGTATCTACAAAGCCTTCCTCTTTTAAGCGATAAACAATTTTGGTTGTTGTCGACATTTTAGAAACGATCATTTCTGAAAGCTCAGAGACACTTGCATCTGGCTTGGCTTCTAAAGCAACCAATAATCGTCGTCTAGAGTTGTCTACCCCATACTTTTTAAGTACGTGATCTAAATTTAAAACATACTGAGAATGAACTTGAGTGATCCAGTAGTATGGGAAATTTTCGATGTTAAAATTTTCAGCAGCGGGTAAAAATTTTGCATATTTTTTAGTCATTTAGAGGTCCCTGTTTTTTGTAATTATTGCCATATATTAAGCGCTAATCATATTTTACTTTGAATACTTGAATCAATATGTGATAGATCACTTAATGAAAAAAACAAGTAAAATCGACGAAATGTAAATTTTGCTTGAACTAAACTTAAGTTAAAGTATTCAGTAAAGGCATTGTATAACTGTCTTAAATTAGATAAAAAGTAGTAATACCTTGCGTAAATTTAGTCGCTTCTTCATGCAATTTGGAATGAACAGAGTTCATTCTCTAGTTGTTGGTGTGGAATCGAAATTTTCAAAACAACCGCAAAGGTTATTTTTATTGAAAGTCAATGAATGTCCTTGTGTCATAATGGTTCATCCTATGTATTTCAGCTTGCTCAAGTATGAAAATTACCAAGAAGATGTTGTGAAAAGCAAGCTTATTAGTTAAAAAAATTAACATCTGATGTTATTTTAACTGAAAAATAAGAAAAATCAACTTGGCTTTACTGTTAATAATTTCCTTTGATTACGTCATCATGGCGATAAATCTAAATATTTCCTCTCTAAATGCCCATATATCCGATTGAAAATTATTAATTAAATTAAAGCGATTTATACCTTTAAAAGGTAAGTAGCATTTAATAACTATAGTTATACACAATTTATATTGAAAAAATCCAATGACATTTTTGTAAGATTGAGTGAAAAATAATTTGAATAAGATGAATCGGCATCTGTAAAGCATTGAGTTGATCATACGAGAGCAGGGATGAACTGCAATTCGCCCGTATGGTGAGGTTATCCATAAGAAAAATCTTAAATAAATGTAAAATTTTTGTGAAAAATAATTACAACCGCAAGATATTGTGCATAATTAAGCTAATTTAGTTGAAAAGGTTTCATTCATGGATCCGTCGTCGTGTAGGTCAAATTTATTTTTCTCCACTTTATATATTGATAATAATAAGCAGGAGCTCTAATAATGGAATTTTTATTAGACCCTGGAATTTGGGTTGGTCTTTTAACCCTGATTGTTTTAGAAATTGTACTGGGTATTGATAACCTCGTCTTTATCGCCATTCTTGCAGATAAACTTCCTCCAGAACAACGAGACAAAGCACGTATTATTGGCTTATCTTTAGCCTTAATTATGCGTTTAGGCTTGCTGTCTATCATTTCGTGGCTGGTCACATTAACCAAGCCTTTAATCGCATTTGGCGGGTTGTCTTTCTCAGGTCGAGACTTAATCTTATTATTCGGTGGACTATTCCTCGTCTATAAAGCCGTCACTGAACTACATGAAAAAATGGAAGGCAAACCTGAGGTTAAAAGTTCAGGTGCGGTTGTCTATGCAAGCTTCTGGGCAGTTGTAGCGCAAATCATCGTTTTAGACGCTGTATTCTCTCTTGATTCGGTGATTACCGCGATCGGTATGGTCGACAATATCTACGTGATGATGGCCGCTGTAACGATTGCTGTGGTTGTGATGTTGATTGCGTCTAAGCCGTTAACCGCTTTTGTCAATAAGCATCCGACTGTCGTGATTCTATGTTTGAGTTTCCTATTGTTGATTGGTGTGAGCTTAATCGCGGAAGGTTTTGGTTTCCATATTCCGAAAGGCTATATCTATTCGGGTATTGGCGTAGCAATTTTAATTGAAGCCTTTAACCAATTTTCTAGCCGTAATGTTGAAAAGCATCAGTCGAAAACGCCTTTGCGTCATCGTACCGCAGACTCAATTTTAAAATTGATGGGAAGCAAGCTGGATGCAGATTTATTACAAAGCCCTGAAGCTTTAGCCGCTCAAAAAGCCTTTGGTGATGAAGAACGTTATATGGTTGGTGGTGTACTGACCCTTGCTGAACGTTCAGTTGCTTCAATTATGACGCCAAGAAATCAAATTTCGTGGATCGATCTTGAAGATGATGCGGAGAGTATTCGTCAGCAAATTTTGGCTGTACCACATAGTTTATTCCCTGTATGTCGTGGACAACTAGATAAAGTGGTTACGGTTGTCCGTGCTAAAGAGTTAATTGATGTACTGGATGAACCAGAGCAATTACAAGCCTTGCTTAAACGTAGTCGTCCAATTTTTATTTTTGAAAAAATGAAAGTGATTGACGCAATCCATACCTTAAGAACGTCTAAAGGTTCTTTGGTCTTGGTGAGTAATGAATTTGGCAATATCCAAGGTTTGATTTCTCCATTGGATGTGTTTGAGGCAATTGCGGGTGAATTTCCTGATGCAGATGAACAGCTAGAGTTGATCAAACTGAATGATACAACGTGGAAGGCATCAGGCATGCTTGACTTGTATCAACTTGAGTTGGAACTTGGTATGTTAGATCTAGTTCAAGAAGACTCAGGTTACTTTAGCGTAGCAGGTTTGATTTTAGACAAAACTCAAGGCGAAGCAAAAGTAGGTACTCAGATTGAACAAGAGGGCATTTGGTTTGAAGTCATCGAAATGGATGAAAATCGAATCAAGACGGTAAAAATTACCCGTCCAGAGCAATTTTGATCACTATTTTGCGATTAAATCGCAAGCAGATATAAAAAACTAAGAAAAAATGCCTCATTGATGAGGCATTTTTTTTGAATAAAAAGAGCACTTAGATAGGATTACTTATCTAAGTACTTAAAACTAAAAATTAATTAAAAATATTTTGTGTCATTGTTGGCCATAAATTTTGATGTGACTTCTTAAACATTAACATATGACCAATGGCTTTATGACCTGTATCTTTCGGTTTAAGCTCTATCATTTCTGTGTTGGCTTTTGGATATAGGCGAAGTAAGTCTTTGACATTGGCTTCAGTAGCGATCTCATCATCCGATGACCAATACACCGTAATTGGGCATTGAATGTCGTTGTGATAGTCCTCGAAAATCGTTTTACCTATAGCGTTCATTACATAACCGGGTTTACTGCAAAATTCAGCCCATTGTTTTGCAACATTTTTGGGTAAATTTTCTCCCATGCCTAAAAACTTGGTTGCGCCATAACCTTTGACTAAGCTCGAAACAGGAAAGATCATCTTAAACATGACTGGCGCCATACGTTTGGTTCGCCCTTTAAGTCCTTTGACATGTCCTGTAGAGCCTGAAATTGCAATCACTTGTGCCACTTTCTTGTAGTTAGAAACAATGCCTAATAATTGTCCGCCAGCACTATGACCTAAAAGTATAACTTGTTGTTTTCCTGTCTTATTCAACAAAGTTTCAATGGCTGCAGGAATATCCAGTTGACCCCAGTCTTGGATGCTTGCTTTGGACTGACGAAGAGGACCATGTAAGGATTCACCTATACCACGGAAATCGAAGACCAATACATCTGAACCTTGTTGAGCAAGCCACTCTATAAAATGATGATAAAAACCTTGGGTAATCCCTGTTGCAGGGCAAACCAAAATAGGCAATCGATGGGTTGATTGTTTTGCCGGATAAAAACGTGCAGTTAAGCTATAGCTATCTGCACAAGTTATGGTTAAATTTTCAAATGTATTCATAACAATTCAATGAGTATGCTTTGATGATTACTTTATATAAGTTCCAAAAAGAAACTTGATCAAAGTATGACTTATGAGTCAAAGCTAATCTAAATATTTTAAGCTGTTGGAATTAGGGTGTTTTAAATGGATTTTGTGGATTTAGGTTTGTCAGTAAAGTTAGCTTTAATATTCAGCGGGATTTTTCTATGGGTAGGTATGCTGACAGGGGTTTGGAAATACTATCAAATTAGCCGATCAGAAATGGCCCGAGCGCATTATTATGTCGATATCGCACATCGCAGCAGCTTGCTTTATGCTCCAGCCACTTTGATTTTGGCGGTAATGGCCTATTGTTCAAGCTGGACAGAAACCACAAATTTGATATTTGTCTTGATCAATTTATTCTTTTTTAGCTTTTCAATCGCCAGTTATGTTTTGCATGGTTTTTTAAAAGATACGACCAATCAATTCAAACAACCGCACCAATTAGGAACCATGCAATTACCGAAAATATTGTTACGTATAGCAATGCTGTTATTGGTACTTGGGGAGATTGTTGCGACGGGAGGATTATTACTAGGAATGTTGAATACTTTGTTTTAATACTTAAATTTTTATAATTTTCTTATTTAAGATGGATGCATGGCATCCATCTTTTATTCTGTAATCTTCGCGAGTTTACGAGATTTATGGTCGACTACATCCCAAACATAGAAGGCAGCAGAAACGACTAATGCATAGGCAAAAAATTCAGGTTTTAAATTGCCTTGAATGAGTCCATGAATAAACAGAGTCACTAAAAGTGCAAGTGTTGTACTTAGATAGATGACCAGTTTTGTATTTGTCTTCAAAGAATTAATGAAGACTTGCTTATTGAAATGTATTGATAACATCCCCATTCCTCCTGTCTGCTCGACAAAAACCACATTGTTTTAGTCTGGATTGGTTTATTCAGTTGTACCATATCTAATTATTATTTCAAGAGCAAACACCTCTATTATTCAAAATAATTATGACATATTTATTACAAATGATGATTATTTTATAAAAAATGAAAATATGAGTGATTTTTTATATAAATGATGTAATTGTTGTGGAGTTAGTGTGAGCCAGTTATCAAAATAAAATACAATAACTGAATAGGTCTTGGAAGTACTTTCGACTAAAGTTGAAAAAAATTATGCAATATTTATGCAAAAATCGAAAAAAATGACTATTTTTTTCAAAATAATTCGATTTTGACATGGAGAGCGGTTCATTCATGTAAAAAATGCAACAACGCGACTGAATTTATCTGTGTTCAATGAAAATTTAGTTTTAGTATTTTTAGTCAAATGCTTTTTTATACATAGCGCAAAGTTTGATTCGATCTATTCAAGTGCACTGATCACATGCTTGAAGCACTAAGATGGATCAAACAACGCTTTTAAAATTGTGTCGCAAACAATAACGGCCTGTGGGGTAAACATGACAATTATTGATCACTGTTAAAATAAGATTTGGGTAAAATCAAATTTTAAGGATGATAATTAAAAAGCTTTATTTTTTAATTTTATCAATTACGACACAGATGATTAACACGATCAATGATGGGATCACCCATGCTAGATTCTGTTCATTTAACGGTAAGTTTTGAATCATCAAAGGTAAGCTGTCTTTAAAGCTTGTGACTTTAATTCCTTCAATAAGACCAAATAGAAATGCAACGCCAGTAACAGGTGCGATAACCGTGGTTGGTTGATTGAATTTACCCCAAAAGAAGCTTAATAGAATGACCACAATTGCCGGTGGGTAAATTGCACTGAGTACAGGGACTGAAAAAGCTATTAGTTTGGTTAAACCTAGATTTGAAATCACCAATGAAAATAACACTAAAATAATCACTAAAACTTTATATGGGATTTTCGTGAGTTCAGAGAAGTATTCAGCACATGCACAGGTTAAGCCAATCGCGGTAACCATACATGCAATAAAAATCAAACCTGTCAGGAATAAAGAACCTAAGTCACCAAAAGCATGTTGAACATAAGCATGCAGGATCACTGCGCCATTTTCAGCATTTGGAGCAGCATCATGACTGCCTAAACCAAGTTTAAATAAGCTGAGATAAACCAGCGTTAAACCTACACCAGAAATCAAACTTGCAATAATGGCATATTTGGTTACGAGCTTTTTATCTGTTACACCACGAGAGTGGATGGCATGAATAATCACAATACCGAAAACCAAAGCGCCTAAAGTGTCCATGGTTAAATAACCATTCACAAAACCTTCAGAAACAGGGCTGGTAGCGTAATTGTTGATCGCAGGAGAAATTGAACCAGTCGGGATCAGAAATGCTGCAATACCTAAAATTGCCAGTGCAATAATTTTTAGCGGTGCAAGAATATGACCCACTGTATCCAATAATTTATTTGGATAAAGAGAAACTAAAGTTACAAATGCAAAATAGATAACACTATAAATAAATAATGCTGTACCACCATTTCCAAAGTATGAGGAAAAACCAATTTCATAAGAAACAGTTGCAGTACGAGGTGTAGCAAATAATGGCCCAACCGAGAGATAACACACAACCGTCAGTATTAAACTTGCGACTTTACCTAAAGGCGAGCTTAAAATCGCAATAGAACCTTCAGTTTTAGAAAGTGCCATAATGGTAATAACAGGTAAGCCTACAGCTGTGACTAGAAAACCTAGCGCTGCGAGCCATACATGTTCACCGGCTTGTTGAGCAACAATGGGTGGAAAAATAATATTGCCTGCCCCAATAAATAAGGCAAAGGTCATAAAGCCTAAAGCAATAATATCCTTTGTACGGAGATTAGTCATAAACTGTGGTTGAAAAAGCAAAACAGCGATTTTAGTAGAAATAGCTTATTTTTTGTATTTTATTTTATGGATAATATTCCCGTTTTTTATAAATTTTAACCAATTAGTCATATTGATTATATTTATGTGGATGATTCACAGTTAATTTTCAAAAATTGAAAAAATCAAAATTTTCAAAAAATATAGAATAGATAAAATCATCATATGGAAAGATTATACTTATTCTAGAATTTATGTGCTTGATTTTGCATTTTTATTGAATATGATAGGCGGTAAATTGCCCTAAACGTATTGAAAAGGCATATAATATTTTTTCACTTTTGCGGACAGATCCAATGAAAGCTTCTACAGTCACCATTAAAACCGAACAAGACCTTGAAAAATTAAGAGTGTCGGGGCGTTTAGCTGCTCAAGTTTTAGCAATGATTGGTGAATATGTGAAGCCGGGCGTGACGACTGAGTATTTAGACGATATTTGCAATGATTTTATTGTCAATACGCTAAAAGTGATCCCTGCAAATATTGGATATTATGGTTATACCAAAACCACCTGTATTTCTCCAAATGAAGTGGTCTGTCACGGTATCCCATCAAAACATAAGGTTTTAAATGATGGCGATATCATCAATATCGATGTTGCGATTATCAAAGATGGTTATTTTGGTGATACCAGCCGTATGTACTATGTGGGTACAGTTAAACCTGAAGCGAAAAGACTGGTTGAAACGACTTATGAGGCAATGGTGGCTGGGATTCATATGGTCAAACCCGGTGCAACACTCGGGGATATTGGCCATGCGATCCAACAAGTTGGGCAACGTGAAGGGTATACGATCGTTCGTGAATATTGTGGTCATGGGATTGGTAAGATTTATCATGAGCAACCTAACGTATTACATTATGGTCAACCCAGACAGGGCTTAGTGCTTAAAAAGGGTATGGTTTTTACCATTGAACCGATGATTAATGCAGGGAAATCCAGTGTCAAAGAGCTGAAAGATGGCTGGACTGTGGTTACTGCGGATAAGTCATTGTCAGCACAATGGGAGCATATGGTTGCTGTCACAGATACAGGCTTTGAGTTGCTTACTCCTTGGCCTGAAGGCACTGGCAGCTACCCTGAAATTTAATCTTTAGACTTTGGTCTAATGAATGAATTATGCTCGGCGATTTATTGTTTTTTCATCTTTAAAAATGAGATTTTTTTCACTTTATTTACTGGAAATGCGGATCTTTTAGTGAATATTTTCGTTTAAGAAATATTCAATAAGTGTTTTTAAGTATTGGTTTAAATATTAACCAATCGCTAAGATAGCTTCCAGATTCTCGCTGTAGTTTCTATTGTTGTTTCAAGCTTTCTAGCTTACCCATCCTAGGGTAAGCTTTTTTTTTGTCTATCGCTTTTCAATTTGCTTTGATTCGACGATTGCAAATTTAAAATAAGATGAATGAGCCTCCATTCATCTTATTGATCAAAATGCTATTTTTTAAGTTTAAAGTTTAAAATAAACGAAACAGCGAAGCCAAATAGTAGTCCCCAAAAAGCTGAACCAATCCCAAAAAACTGAACACCTGATGCACTGAATAAGAAGGTGAGCAGTGCTGCTTCACGATCTTTGACTTCATGAAATGCAATCGCAATATTATGACTAATCGTACCAAACAAGGCGATCCCCGCTAATGCCACAATAAAAAGATGTGGAAAAGACATCAATAGACTTGTCAGTGTTGCCGCAAATAACCCCATCAAAATATAAAAGAAACCACAGCTCATACCAGCAATATAGCGCTTCGCAGGGTCTGGGTGAACTTGGTCATCCAGACTGACAGCAGCACTGATTGCGGCAATATTCACGGTATAACAGCCAAATGGTGCAAGCAAAGTCTGCGCTGTACCAGTCCAACCAATAAGTTGGTTAACATGGGGTTTATAGCCATAACTTTTAATCATCGCAATCCCTGGTAAATACTGAGATGCCATATTGATCACAAATAAAGGCAGTGCCAATCCGAGAATTGCAGACCATGTGAACTCAGGTGTCATCCATACTGGTTTTGCCAATCCCCAATGTAAGGTTGGAACATGAAACTCCATAAAAAATGGACAAATGATGATTCCAGCGATCACGGTAATCACAATACAATAACGAGCCCATAGCCGTTTAGTGATGATATAAACCGCCAAGAGGCTGAGTATAAATGCCCAGTCATTTTGCATACTGGCAAATAGAGCAATACCAAACTTGAGTAATACGCCTGCCAGCATGGCACTGGTCAAACTCTGAGGAATATACGAAATAATTTTTTCAAATATGCCTAAAAAGCCTAGTGTGGCAGTCAGTAAACCACTCACCAAGAAAGCACCAATCGCTTCATAGAGTGAGTAGCCGCTGGCAGTGGCAATGATGAGTGCAAGTGCAGCGGTCGACCATGAGGTGGCAACAGGATATTTGAATTTCCAAGAAAGAATTAATCCTGAAAGACCTATACCTAAACCGAGTGCCCAAAACCAAGAGGTAATTTGTTCAGGGTTTGCGCCAAGTAATTGAGCCGCTTGTATAACGAGTACAGCCGAAACACTGATACCAATTAAGAAGGTAATGAAACCTGCAAATACAGCAGGTATAGAGAAGTCTTGGAGTAACTTTTGCATGATCCTTTGCTTTTAAATTTGATTGAATGGTTGAAAATGCAACCATCATACATGGATCATTTTAAAGCTTATAGAGTTAATTGGAATTAAATAGCAAAAGGAAAAATAAAATTGAATAAATTATCATTTTGGGAGAATTTGGCTTTTTTAATCTAGAACGGTCTTGGTTGAAAACAATGTATAGTCAAACCACCTAATTATTCATATAAGTGATTTGCATCAATTCATTTTTGGTACTTTTGAATCATAGTTGGTGATCCTATCGTGAGGCGACATGGATGTCGCCGTTGGGCGGGGGTACAGGACGTACCTCTCGCCCAGCAAAAGATTTTTGTCCCTTTTTATCTCTAAAAAGGGAGGCATCGCCTACGCAAAGGTATTTAAACGTTGAATGTAAGGTGTGGCATTGCAAGCTTTTTATAATCAAACATTTTTGTCATGCAGTTGATTTGATTAAAAATATTAATTGAAAGAAGTTGTATTCTTGTGTCTGAGTTTTTTGACAGGTTGACTATAGATTACCCATTGATAAAGGTTAGATATTACCTCGAATAGAAAGCGCAGTTTATCCAAAAGAACGATCCAAAAAGAATGCTTTAATCAGGAGATTTATTGAGCTAAATCAGTTTACATGGTTGAAACGGCAAGCTTGATTCCAAAAGCACAGAACAGTAAGCCTACACAAGCAACACAACCTGCAGCAATTTTGTAGCGTGTATTGAAAAAAGTGGCGAGTTTAACCCCTGAGAAGATCAAGATCGTCAAATAACTCATACTGATGATTTGCAGAATCACTGAAAGTGCCGCAAAACTTAAAGCAGGGTAAGGGTAATCAGGATCAACAAATTGAACAAAGAACGAGAGATAAAATAAAATTGCTTTTGGGTTGAGTAAGCTAATGGTTAGTGCTGTTCGAAATGGATGAAATTGTTCGTGAGTTGCAGTATTCGATGTATTTGTTTGCAGCGTTTGTGGTTTGCTCTGCCAAGTTTTGATACTTGCGATCAGTAAACGAATACCGAGATAAGACAGATAGCTTGCACCTACAACTTTGAGAATGATAAATAACCATGGAAAAGCGTGTAGTAAAGAGGCAGCACCTAAAACAGTGCAGAGAATCAGGATTAAATCTCCTGTAAATACGCCTAAGGCACCGATATAGCCCGTTTTAATCCCAAATCGAGAGGCAATTGACATCACATACAATGAGTTAGGACCGGGTAAAATGACGATAAAAATAGTCCCTAGTATATATGTCACAATATCGGTAATACCAAACACAACATTCTCACTGTATAAGAAAAGCGAAATAAAAAAGCCGAGTGTTTATGATAACAAACTCGGCTTTAGAGTGTGAGCGATTTTAGTGCAATTTTAACCAAAAGCGCATCTACAATTTAGATTTATATAAATCATTCTAAATACATAGATTAGTCAATAAAATCAGCATCTAGGCCAAAAGATTGACGCAATAATAATGCAAGTTGTTCACGCGCTTTGATAAAACCGTCAATCCCGCTTTGCAATAATTGGAATGCCATTAAATCAGCTTCCAATTGTTGTTTAAATTCTGCTTTAGAGATCTCTTGATGTTCTTGAGCAGTCTGGTCCGTGTCTAAGCTGAGTTGAGAAACCACATGACGTTGGTCATTTTTCAATTTTTCAAGCAGACCCGGTGCAACGGTTAAAAGGTCACAACCTGCTAAACCTAAAACTTGGTCAATGCTACGGAAACTTGCGCCCATCACTTCAGTTTTGATTTGATGCTGTTTGTAGTAATGATAAATTTGTTTAACAGACAATACGCCTGGATCTTTCTCAATTGGATAGCTCTCTACATTTTCAGCTTTTTTAAACCAATCTAAAATACGGCCGACAAATGGAGAAATCAAAGTAACATTGGCATCTGCACAGGCTTTGGCTTGGTGTAAACCAAAAAGCAGGGTTAAGTTACAATGAATGCCTTCTGCCTCTAGCACTTTCGCTGCCTGAATACCTTCCCATGTAGAGGCAATCTTGATCAGAATACGGTCTTGGTCGATCCCATATTCTTTATACAATGCAAGTAGCTCTTTAGCCTTGGCAATGGTTTCTTCGGTATTATAGGAAAGGGCTGCATCCACTTCTGTTGAAACACGACCTTCGACAATATTTAAAATTTCGACACCCAGTTTGACGGTGAGAATATCGATGGTGCGTTCGACGAGCGCATCTAATTCATAACCTTCTTTTTTTGCTTGAGCATAGGCATCTTCAATCAGTTCACGACTTTCAGGCTGTTGTGCTGCTGCTGTAATGAGTGAAGGGTTAGTCGTTGCATCCAAAGGGCGAAATTGTTGAATTGCGTTTAAATCACCTGTATCAGCAACGATAGTGGTTAAGCGTTTTAATTGATCTAATGCAGATTGTGTCATTACCGATTATTTCTTAGTTAAAATATTTGTGATTTATTTATAACACAATGCGATTTGAGCAAAAGAGGAAAATGTATTGAAAGGCCTATTATTTTGTATGAATTCTTTGATTTCGAATGTGATTAATCAAAAAACGAGCAGCTGAGCCTAAATTGCTCTCACGACTCCAGACTAAGTCGACAAAATATTCAAATTTTGGTGTGAAATCGAGCAAATCTAAGATTTTTAACTTATGTTTGAGCTCAGGATTTTCATTAAACATTTCCAAGGGAAGTACACCCCAACCCAGTTCTTTTAAAATTAAAGCACATGCTGAGTGGTGATTGTCTGTCCGCCAATAGTTTTTAGAATAAAGCAGTTCGGGTTTAATGGTTCGATCACGACTTGCCACGACAATTTGTCTGGATTGTAGGATTTGTTCAAAAGTAACTTGTTTATGTGCTGATAATGGGTGATGAATAGCTGAAACAGGGACCAAGGCTTCTTTTTTAAATTCGACAAATTGCTCACGGCTTTCAAGTATTTCACGTTCAAACATCAATGCCAGTTGAGCCGTCTGATTCATCAGCATTTTCAGCGCATCTTCTTGTGGTGCGGAGAAGATATTAATTTCTAAAGTTGGAAAATGCTCTCCCAACAGTGCAATGTATTCAGCCCAGTCTGTATGCAGTAATTCTGAAACCACCACGATATTTAATGAGGATTCCAAGCCTTCGCTAAGTGCAATCGCTTGTTGTTTCCACTGATTCATTTCTACCAGTAGTTGTTCAGTTTTTTCATATAAGCGCTGAGCTTGAGGTGTAGGGATTGGTTCACGTCCCACACGATTAAAGAGTTTTAGATTTAAGTCTATTTCCAAGTTGGCGATAGACATACTGACAGCGGAGGGGACTTTGCCAAGCTGGCGGGCTGCTGCTGAAAATGAACCTGTTTCCATCACTGTTTTAAAGATAGTGAGTTGTTCTTGGTTAATATTCATGCGCTTGGCACCATTCTGTTTAGTTTTTCAGTTATTAAATTTACTCCAATTCACGCAACCTTTCAATAAAATTGAAAGAACCTGACTCGATTGATCAATATTATAAAAATATAATGCATCCATCGAATCAAGAAAGAGTAGTTTTAAATGATGATTTCCAAAAGAAGGGTTATTCATGCATTAAGCTATGAAGTCATCCTGTTGGTGATCATAGCGATTGCATTAAGTTTTATTTTTGAAGTGCCAATGGAAGTTACTGGTGTATTAGGTGTTGCAATGGCCGTGACTTCAGTGGTTTGGAATATGGTGTTTAACCATTTCTTTGAACAATTTGAACGTAAGAGAAAACTTAAACGTACCATTGGTGTACGTATTTTACATGCCATTGGTTTTGAGGGTGGTTTGATGTTAGCCACGATTCCAATGGTTGCTTACGCAATGGATATGTCTTTGTGGCAAGCAATTTTATTGGATTTTGGAATGACCACCTGTATTTTGGTGTATACCTTTATTTTCCAATGGTGTTATGACTTGATTGAAGAGCGTATGGGGGCAAAGCCTGTACATTCTTAATTAAGCCTGCAATGCATTTATTTTAAATTTTAGTGAAAATTTCAAATGTGTTGCGATAGAGATCCCCTTAGTTTTATTGAAAAGTAAGGGGATCTTTTTTTATAAAAATTTAATTAAATCAATTTTCTGGAAAATTTGTTTGATTATAAAAAACTGCAATGCCACACCTTACATTCAAAGTTTAAATGCCTTTGCGTAGGCGATGCCTCACTTTTCAGAGATGAAAAGTGACAAAAATCTTCTGTTTGGCGAGGGGTATGTCCTTTACCCCCGCCCAACGGCGACATCCCTGTCGCCCCACGATAGGATCACCATCTATGATTCAAAAGTACAAAAATGAATTGATAACCAATTGTTACTCAAAGTTCATATAAAAACATAAGCTTCATTTATGATCAGTTGCTTGATAGAAGTCACTTGTATAAATAATTAGGTGGTTTGACTATAAGGAATAAAAACTAGGTAAAACATAATCAATAAAATAAAAACCCGTTACACGATCACAGCTCAGTTTAAACAAACTTTTGCAAAAGATAATTGAATTCAATTTGTTTTGTAAAATTGTTCGCCTACAATAGTGACTGTTAACATTTCATAAATGGCTTGCGTTGTCGCAAACATAGAAGAAGTGTCAACAGACCCTAATAAATTCAATATATGTAAGAGATGGATTGAGGCAAATATGGTGCAGACAGTTCAGGAGCAGCTGCCACATAGACACCAGCTTGCTGCTCAAGAATTACTTCAGGTTTCAGCAAATTTAAATAAGATTTATCTTGATCAATTTGACTATTTGTCCGAGATTACTGCGCACAACTTTTTCCAGTTTGATCCACAGCAGCATAAATTCAGTCTGGCAAATCAGTTACTCAATATCTACTTTGATGAAGAAAAGGGTTTAATTTTTGCTTTAAATTTTGAAAAGTTACCACGTTGTTTAGAAAATAAAATCAATATCAATCGTTTTGTTCAATATTTCTCAGAAAATATTTATTTTTATACAACAAAATATCATGAGATACATCCAACTGATTTAAAGACCAAAGCCCAAATCATCCGCCAAACGCTGATTGAGCAGGTTTTCGAGTGGGTGGATGGTGAAAATCGGGTAGAGCAGTATTTATATAATATTAGTGAAGCAGATGCAGAGCGTATTGATCAAATTTTGCTGCACTATGAATATTTTGATTATGCCTATGTTTCTGATTTTGCCAAATATGGTAAAGCGATTCCTTTAAGTGTTGAAATTAACATTAAGCATTTAGTGCTGATTAATTCTGTATTGGGTCAAGAGTTTTTACCGATTCAGTCATTGCTACCCAAATTTCAACAGGCCATTTTTTCTTTAGATCAGTTTATTCCAGCGCATTATTTGCGTATTTTAAAGATTTTTCACCCAGAATCATTACGCTTACACGAAATCAGTCAGTATTTTGCAAGTTATCAACTACTGGCTGTACATGCTCAAGAACAACCGCAAATGCTTGCTTATGCAAAATATATGAAACGGGGCTTTTGGCAATATCAGGATTTATTGAGCAAGCAGCACTTTTTACAAAAAGATGCTGAATATTGGGAACAGGATCAAGTTCCACAATTTCCAATTTGTAGTCTTAAGCGCACTGCAAATTGGCTCTTTAAACAAGATGAACAGGTCAATGATTGGATGAGTCGACATATAAAGGATCCCAATGTCAGGATCACGATCACAGCATTAAGTCTGATTGATACTTCAAAGATTTATCCTGAAGTCACTCTAAGTGTTTTAAAGTATTTTAAAAATATTGCAGCACGGCTATTTTTAATTGAATGCCATTCTTTTGCAATTACAAATGAATGGCAAAATCATCCAAAGAACAATCGTTATGATTTTTTAAAAACAGAGATTGAAAATAAATCGAATAAGAAAATAATTTCTAATTCTTATTTATATATCGAAGAATGGTTGGATTTCGCTGCGTTGATGTTAGCGGATCAACCACAGATGTATAAAAAAATATACCTTAAGATAAATCGTATCATTCAAGCATTTATGCTGTTTGTACAACACATTGCTCAGGGCTTGCCTAAGCAACTGATTAAATTTATTGATCCGCAACGACAACAACATGCTGAATTTTTTATTCAGTTGCAAAAGCACAATATAACAGTCGATGATTTCCGTAAAAAACTGAAACACATGCAGATCGGTCGTGCATCTAACCATAGTATTTACGACAGCTTTGTTTTGGATTATGTGATGCATTTATTTAATGATCATCACGATATTGAGCGGAATGTCACTTGGTCTGGTCTATATCAGCAAGCACAGCGTTGGCATCAACATCATTATTTTGTTGATACCTTGTCGACACTTAAAGAAAAAATAGATGTAGAGCATTGGGATCGCGTTGCACCAATGCAAAAGATTTATTTTGAAGAGTGGTGCTATGAGGAACTGAATAGCTTAAAACGAATTATTCAAGAGTCGTTGGTGTTTAAACACTGTTTGGCATTGTCCTATTGTGCGCGGATCGCAGATCGTGAATATGTAGCATTTCATGTATCGAAAGTTGATGATGCGACTCAGGAAATGACTTTAGGTTGTTATTATAAATTAGGACGTTTGGTCTTTGATCAATTGCGTTTACCCAATAATCATATTCCTGATGAGTTTTATATATTGAAAGCTCAAGCTTTTATTGAAGATGTAAATCAGCATTTAAAATGGAAAAGCAGTATTCAACCCAATGAAGAATTGGGAAACTTATAGTTTGACGTAGATGAATTTTGAGTGAGCGACTTGGCTTTAATTCACTTTTCATGATGCATTTGGCTTAACTTTTTATGTAAAAATCGTTAGGCTATAGCCGTCCCATCCTGTTTAGGTAATTCAAGGCTGTTATGAAACAAGAAACTGCACTCAAACTTATGAAAGCGGGTGAAAATGTCTTTTTGACTGGATCTGCTGGTGCAGGAAAAACCTATACGCTTAATCAGTACATCAATTATTTAAAAGCACGCAAAGTCCCTGTTGCAATTACAGCATCTACGGGGATTGCAGCAACACATATGAATGGCATGACGATTCATACTTGGGCAGGCATTGGGATCAAAGATACGCTGACGGATGATGATTTAAAGCGTATGAAAGAGCGTAAATACTTAAAAGAGCATTTAGAAAATGCCCAAGTCTTGATCATTGATGAAATCTCAATGTTACATGCCAAACAGCTTAATTTAGTCAATCAAGTTTTAAAATATTTTAAAGAATCTGATGATGCTTTCGGTGGTATTCAAGTGATTGCAGCTGGAGATTTTTTTCAGCTGCCGCCTGTAGGAAAAAATAGCGAACTAAATCGAGATAAATTTTGTTTTATGTCAACCGCTTGGGTTGAAGCAAAATTCCGTGTTTGCTACCTGACAGAGCAGCACCGTCAAGATGATTCAGCTTTAAATGATGTACTCAATGCAATTCGTGCCCAGAATATTCAGCCACAGCATATTCAAGCGCTACAAGATACCCGTAATCAAGACATTGGTGATACCTACACACGCTTATATACCCACAATATGGACGTGGATAGTATCAACTTTCAGCATCTCAATGCGATTGAAGGCGATGATCATCAATTTGTAGCGGTCACAGATGGGAATGAAAAGCTGATTGAGACATTGAAATCTTCTGTACGTGCACCTGATGAGTTGACGCTTAAAAAGCATGCCAAAGTCATGTTCGTTAAAAATAACTTCGATATGGGCTATATCAACGGTAGTTTAGGTGAAGTCATTGGATTTGAAGAAGACGATGAACTGGGGATGTTGCCTAAAGTCAAAATGACTGATGGTACAACCTTATTGGTTGCGCCAGAAACATGGTCTGTTGACAATGAAGGTGGTAAAACCATCGCCAGTCTACAACAAGTGCCATTACGGTTAGCTTGGGCGATTACTATTCATAAATCACAAGGGATGACCTTGGAAGCTGCGGAAATCAACTTAAGCCATACCTTTGAAAAAGGTCAGGGTTATGTGGCTTTATCCCGGCTTAAATCGATTCAGGGTTTAAGATTGTTAGGTTTTAATGATCAGGCGTTGGAACTGGATAGTCTTGCAATTAAAGCAGATCGCCGTTTTCAAGAGTTATCCAATGAAGCCGAAGTGCATTATGCAGATTCAGATTTAACCACACAGCACAATGCCTTTATTCGTCATTGTGGTGGTACGTTAAATACCACTGAGATTGAACGTAATGAGAAGAAGCTGGCGCGTAATAGTGGTAAAACCAATTATGCTTCAGCAACACTTGATGAAACGCGTGAATTGTTTGAAAGTGGCTATGAGATTCAGGATATTGCGGTTGAACGTGGATTAACTCCTGCGACAATTATCAATCATTTGGCTCGTTTACATCGAGAACAAGGTTTGGATATCTCGATTGCAAATCCTGGTGAAGAAGTTGTAGAAAAAATTCGTGTGATTTATAAAAAATTAAAGAAACGCCAAGATCCAAGTCATTTTAATGATGATGGTGCGATTAAATTGCGTCCAATCGTTGATTTAACCAGTCCTAAAATGGGCTATGATCAAGTACGTTTGGCATTGTTATTTGTTGAGTGAACCAAATCAAATTTATAAATTATGCATATTTATTGTTTATTTGAAATTGCTGAAATTTCAAACATTCAAGTTGGTCTGCAAATATTTATTCGTAATCATCTTGCTTGATATCATCACTCTTTAAACTTAATCTTTAAGAAGTTAAGCATTATGCACTCAATAATATGGATGTTATTGAGTGTTAAGACTATGTGGTAAATGTTGAGCTCTGTTTTCGATCTTTAGGATTTCATATTTAGAAATTTATAAAATGCATGCAGCATAAAGTATAAATGATAATGTTTTTTACACTAAAATATTGCTGATCTTTATAACCACAGCAACATATGCCGAAACTGAAAAACAAGTCGCCTGTAGTAAATTTAGAGAGATCGCTTATTATTTTGTTAATCAGCAACCAAATGGAAAATCAAAAGCTGAACAAATCGCTTTTGTTGATACTTATGGTGAAAAAACGGGTGATGAAACAGAATACTTAAAAATAATGTTGAATTACATCTATGAAAATATTGAAATAGTCGCAGACATAAACAAACAAGAAAGTATTGCAAATTATTTTGGTGATTTGAATTACGCGCAATGTATTGAAAAAATATAAGCCATATTTCAAACTAATCGCGTTAATTTTACAGTTTTTTTATATGATAATGCTATAATTCTGACCAATATCCAGTACTTTCAAACGGTTAATACGATGCCACAAATGTTTATTGATTATTCTGACAATATTCAGAATTTAGATAAAAAGAAATTGATGTTGGGTTTAAATCATGCATTGTTTGATACAGGCTTAGTGAGTGAAGCACATGATATTAAATCCCGTATTCAATCAGTTTCGGATTATTTGATTGGCTTTGGGGATGAAAGCGGCGAGCAGAGTAATCAAGCATTTATTTTTGTACGTTTACAAGGTCTAAGTGGTCGTACTGAACCACAAAAAGACTTAATGACTGAAAATTTATCGCAATTTTTACAGTCATTTGAAGGTTATTCTGCACAGGGTTTAGAAATTCAGCTCTGTGTAGAGTTTGCTGAAATGCCACGAGAAATTTATAAAAAAGTTTTTGTGCAAAAATAATCAGATTGGGGCTTAAAAATAAGCCCCAATCTTTTACTTATTCACTTCTGAGTTCGCATATTGCTTTAACCAGTTTTGGATATCGCGCTTGTAACTCAGCACCATTGAGTAAATCTCTTTCAATCTCGCCAGCTGCAAAATCATAGTGATGTTCTGGATATTGTAAATATACCGCATCACGAATCTCAGACTCTTCTTCATTTTCATGATGAACGCTATATGCCTCATCAGCAACATAGAGTAGACCCTCAGCCCAAGTATCGCCTATATCAAAACTATATTTTCCGCTAACAAAGTTTTGAATATCTTCTTGTATGTCATCAAAGAATTCCTTACCTTTGAGGATTAACCAACATCTAAAATAAATAAAACCATCATCTGATAGATAAGCATCGAAATTGAAAATACCATCTTTTTCAGTAAAATCAGATTCTAAAATTGTCGAGAGTTCTGCGATTTCAGCACTATAGAGTTGTGAGAGTTTGAGCTGGAGTGTTTTTTCGAAAGTAATCAGTTGTTGTTTATCTAATTGAGATAAATATTGCACAAGATCTTGTAAATGCTGGTCAATATCATAGTCAGACCAGTGAGCATCTTTGTTATGATTCGACTGGTCTATTGCGTCCCAAAACAATTTTTCTTCTTCTCGTAATGACATCAGTGATTCCATAGGTTTAAGCTTAATTTTAATGCTAAAAAGTAAATTTATATGTTTAGTCTAAAGACTTAAAACTTCTATGTCTGCATATTGCCAAATTTTATCTGCACTCATTTGATATATTTCATCTAAAAATGCGACATTAAAGCTTCCAACAGCTTGGGCTTTTTCAAAAGCCAGTTTTCCTGCAATCGCAAAATGGATATGTGCAGAGATTGTTGCAATCGTGGCTGTTGTGACTGCACTATACGCAGCAATTAATGCCCCTAAAGCGCAACCTGTTGCCGTGACTTTAGGCTGTAAATAGCTTCCACCATTGACCTGAATCACGCTATTGAGCTGTTTAGAAAGGATAAAGTCAGATTCACCAGAAATTGCAACACATTCGGTATGGGTTAAAAGTGCTAAAGCCTGTAAATACACTTCATTGCTTGACACAGTACTGTCTACACCTTTGGATTCAACTTGATTACCTGCAAGTGCACTGATCTCTGAGGCATTACCACGAATAACAGTCGGTTTAAGCAAAACCAATTGATCAACCATTTCACTGCGCCATTTGAGAAATGCACCATAACCAACAGGGTCGAGAACCCACGGTGTATTTTTACTTGCTACAGTTTGTGCTGAAATTTGCATGGCCTGCATTTGTTCAGAGGTCGGCGTTCCCACATTGATACTTAATGCCGCAGCAATAGAAGCAAAGCTTTCAGCCTCAAATGGGTTATCAATCATTGCAGGGGAAGCCCCAGCAGCCAGTAAGACATTGGCAGCATAATTTGCTGCAACACTGTTGGTGATACACTGGACTAAGGGCTGTTGAGTTTGTAACTCAGTCCAAGCATCCACAACTTTTTGTAAAATGACATCAGTGTGGGTATGAAGTTGATCCGTTTGAGAATGTGTAATATTTTCAGGATGATTCATAAATGCTCCTTACTGAGTAAAGTAGTGGTCTTGGTGTTTGCAACTGCGACAAAATAATGTCACATAATTTTGTGCATCATACTCAACCGTTAATTCGTTTGAGCCACAATACATACAGCGCTTTTGTGAATAGAAATTTAAGCGTGGTTCAATCTTTTTCCAAGATTTCCACACAGGTTGAAAGAAGATACCTTCATCGTAGCCTAAAAACCGATAAAACAGTATTTCACTCATCCTACTTAATGGAATATTCGGTGGACGTGGCAGGGTTGAGGTTTCCCATTTTTCTGCAATTGCACGTTCTCGATATTGTTGCACTGTTTTTTTGAGAATATTGGTATTAATAAAGTTTTCGTTACGAACTTGTAGCGCCTTTTTTTGATATAAATATTCAAGCGCAGTTTGAATGAGATAGAAAATTTGCCCAACGGCTAATGTGTCGAGTAGGTGATAACAGAAGATTTGGAAGTTTTTATTGCCCGAAATCTGGATACCCCACGTGCGACAATAATGTTGGGTAAACTGTACAATTTCTTGATACAGCACAACATAGAGTGCATTTTTGACTTCTTCGGATGTTTTAAATGGGATACCTTGGCTTAGATTTTCATAGAACCAATGGCGTAGTTGTGTTGCGATACTAAACATACTCGGTTCGGAATAACCATCCAAACGAACATTGATATAGTATTGATGTGCATCATCACTAAAATCTTTGGCAACAAAAACATTGTCTTTAATCAGTTGATTGAGAAGTTGACTTTGAAAATAGTAATTGGGGGTAATGGGATGATATTTAATCACTTCCCAATCAATAAACTCTTGATGGTTGGTATTTTCATGCACCTGATTGTCTAAAATACTCAGTAAAAATAATTTATGTAAAAAACTGAGCTGGTCTAAACCTAATTCAAAATTATCTTTTTTCTTTAGCTTACGAGTTTCTTGCAAGCGAGTTTCTTTAATCAGTTTACGCCGTTTGCTTTGGCATGTTTCACAATGACAGTTGCGTTGATTGTTTTGAAAAACTTGATGATTGCAATGGCTACATTGGTGAAAACTGACTTCTTTCTCAAATTCTTCAGCTTCAACATAATACATACTTGCCTGACAAAGTGGGCAAAATGTACTTTCATCCAGCTGTTTTTGCAGAATTTGAAGCATAGAGATAAATATATAAATTATTAAGGACTTTTCATTATACACATCTATATAGGTGAAAGCTGATTGCTTAAAATGAATGTTTTATAAAATATACATATTTGATGATGATTGAACCCATTGTATGATTATTCAATGATATTCAAAGACTAAATCTCAACGATTGAATCCAGTTGAGTGTAAGTTTAGATGTTTCGGAATGGGATCATTTTTTAATCTTTTCATCTGGACTGTACGTAGAATGCCGTTATGGTATTTTCTTGCTCAAAGCACTTAAAAATATTCAAATTGATCCGATTGAGAGCCGTTATATGGGGCGCTTCGTTGCATCAAAACATATTGACCATTCAGAAGTATTGCAGGATAAAATAGCGCAGTCTGGTTTACATTATCATTTTGAAAAGCAAATATTTATAATCCCTTTGTAAAAGCAACAATGTGGGACTTTGGGGAAATAAAGCTTGTATGGTTTAGCAGTTTAAATGCGGTAAATAGAACGTATCTATTGATTCTATTTACCGATAAAAGGTGATTTAAACAATAATCCTAACGCTTAGCTGCCTTAGTAAGCAGCAGGGCACGGTAATTCAGAATCCTCAAAATGCTCCATTTTAGCTTGAAGCAATGCCTTGGCTTTTTTAGCTGGAACTTTGTGCTGTCCTAGCATTTCATATTGTTTTAAAAGCGCAGTCACTTCACTGGTTTTTAAAGGAATGCCTTCACAAGTCATAAACATCGCAATAACCTGATGATCTAACTTAGCTTTATCCAGCATTTGCATCGTTTTAATGTTTTCAACACGGACTATATGGTCTTTAAAAATCATGTTGCACCTCATTTTTTGTTGAGTATTTTTATTGTGCGATATACACAACATTAAACAAGCAAGAACTGTGCTCAAAATGTAGTCGCTTTGAAAAAAGTGTAATGTTGTGCATCGAGGTGTTTAATGATTTATCGCGCACCTACAGGTTGGTACAATCCATTACCTTTACCAATATGTGATTGATAGATTGGAATCCATGGTGCGAAGAATATATTTTGTTTCCATTCATTTAGCACATTAAAACCGTTACGTGCAATTGCGATACGATGTTGTACATTGGCCAGATTGGTTGCTGTGAATGGTGCGCGTATAATCAGATAGGGAGTGAAAATTAATTTAAATTTATTGATGCCCACAAAGATATCACCACGTAAGCCTAAATTTTCTAAACTGAGTGACAACATAAAATCATTAAGTTTAGCAAAATCACGCATTAATGGCTTATCCCACATCGGTTGTAAAATTTTCTCCTGTTCATGAATGCCAAAGCTAATGGCTGCATTTGTAGCCAGTTTTTTAAATTTTGATGAATAAATACCTGATCTAAGCGCTTCTTCATCCGCGATTTTTTGTAATTGAAATGCTTGTGTCAAGGTAGATCCGTAGCCAGTTAGTTGTTGCGCTAACACCAAAGCATCATAGTGTTGATGCATAATACTGAGTCCACCAATATCTGCCATCACATTGGCTTGCCCATTAATTAATTCATTATTGGCTTGGGCAATAGTGGACTGTAATGTCGGTACATTCATCCCCGCAATAATGACACTTTGACCATTGGTGACATTTAAGGGATCTAAAGCATTGGACAATGAGAAGGTTAATGCATACGTTGAACGGACATCATTGGCTACAAAAATCCCCAGATTTGGCCAGAAAAATTTTGGGTTATTACGACTGAGTGCATCGTAATACATCAAAATAAAGGCATTGGTCGCCAACACTATTTTTTGTTGTGATTGATTACCATAAGTATTTATCGCCAATTGTCTAACTGTAGAAAATTGCTGGCGAATTTTGCTACGAATATTTTCGTATTGTTGAATGGTGGAGGTAATAGACGGATCGTATAAAGTGGTTTGATTATTGGCAATGTTGTAAAGTTGCTGGTACAGATTTTTTTCAGATGTGTTGAGGTTGCGTTGTGCCATATTGGCGTTCATATTGTAGGCAAGTTTTGACAGTTGTGCAGGACTCGCTTGAGTGGCATAGCTGGTTGCTGCCATTGTTTGTGTGGCATAAGGTACGACAAAAACAGTTGTAATACCGATGATACATCTCGTTAATATTGCTTTAAATCTGGATATGGTTTTCTTATTCATGGGGAACATCCTGTTAATTTGTTTTTTAGAATTATGCTTATTTTGAATGTGTGCTATTCAAATGCTGTAGTTATAAATAAGAAAAAATAATTTTAAAATGTGCGTTCAGGACAAGCAGATGAATGGTTTTTCCAGTAAATGATAAAATTATGTGATAAGTAAAATGAATATAGTTTCATTATAAAAATCAGAACAAATCGCCATTGTCATAAAACTGTCATCACGACATTGCATAGTGCAATAAATTTTACATATTTTTGACATAAGAGTAGAGCAATATGGCTTTTAAATACGGCGTTGCTGCATTAGCTTTAATGCTAAGCGGATCAGTTTTTGCAGCAGTCACCTTATCTGCGCCAGAAGAAATTGTAGTATTGGCGGTGAACGATCAAGAAGTGAATTCAGGTTTAATCCGTAAAAAGAATGAATATAAAGTCGATGCAGGTCAAGTTGCGGTAAGTGTTCGTTATCAGCAATATTTTGAACATTTAAATGGTGAACATGACATTTTAAAATCGGGTGTGGTTACAGTGACAGCGCCAGATTTAAAAGATGGTCAAACTTATAAAATTGCTTTAGTGAATCCGCCTCAGCGTTTTGAAGATGCAAAAAAATATGCAGAACAACCAACGATTGCGATTTATGACAATAAAAACCGTCTCGTGGTGCAACAGACTGGTGTAAATACTGAAGCGAAGCCTTGGTTAGGTTCTGGTTTATTTGGCAAAGTGATTGATTTAACTTCAAGTAAAAAAGCGCCAGTAAATCAACCCGCAGCTGTATATGCAACAACGACAAGCCAATCACCAGCAGCAACCACAGTTAGCAAGACCACTCAAACCGTGAGTGACGCTAATTCAGCAGATCGCCAATTGATTCAAATTTGGCAAAATGCAACTAAGGCGGAACGTCAGAAGTTTATGACTTGGTTAGCTGAGCAATAATTTTAAGTAAATCTGAAAGACCATTTCGATGGTCTTTTTTTGTGTTATAACAAAGTGTGTTTTTGAAAAAAAAGAATAAAATGTTTGAAAGTTTTTTGATGTCAGATGATTTTTTTTATACAGCAGCGATCATTTTTACCGTTATTGGTTTATTTGCTTTTAGTTGGATTCCATATCGAGCTTATTGTATTACAGCGAAACTCTTTCAAAATAAAGCTAATATTTTCCATTTTCTAGCTTTCTTTGCTAGTTTAGGTATTTTATATATCTGGTCAATCTCATTTTATAAGCTGATCTTTAAATGTATTGCGGGAACTGCCCAAATGCATTGTTCGGCTAGTCGAAGTGGGGAATTGCTAATTCTCATTGAGGTTGCTTTATCATTGGTCATTTTTGAATTGGTCCTATTTATCTTCAATTTTTTAAAAAGCAAACTGTATGCAGCTTAATTTTAGAACAGCACGAATATCCGACATTACAAATTTAGTTGATCTGATTAATTCTGCTTATCGACAACAAGAAGGTCGTAGTTGGACGAGTGAATCAGAAATTGTCACGGGTGATCGAATCAATGCCAAGCAATTAGAACAAGCCTTGGCTCAGGATAATTTTCAGTTATTTGTTGCTGAATTGGATGAGCAAATTGTCGCATGTATTGGTTTGACTTTTACCCAACATGATGTGGAAATCGGCACATTTTGTATTGCAGCTCAATTACAAAATCAAGGTATTGGCAAATATGTTTTAGATTTTGTTGAACAGTATGTTCATAACAAAGTTCTATCCAACCATTGCCATTTTACGCATTTCGTTATGTGGGTTTTAAGTGTACGTCATGAATTGATTGCTTATTATCAGCGCCGTGGCTATGTACAAACGGGTGTAGTGGAGGATTATCCTTTAAATGCAAATGTAGGCATACCTGTTGTAGATTTGCATTTAATCGAAATGAGAAAGAGTGTTACGAGTAGCATTTCATCCAATTAAAATAAAACCCTGAATAAATCAGGGTTTTATTGTTTCAAATTTTGGACTTAGCTAAAGAACCAAGTGTAATAGCCCCACAGCATGAGTGGCCATGCGACATAGGGGCTAAATAACCATTTCCATAACCAAAACTGTGGTAGGAATCCTACCCCATGTATAAAGCCACCTGAAATACCAATCATCACCATCATGAGCGCACTATGGTTATAGTGACCATTGGCATCAAGCATTGCCCCAGGGTGAATTAACAATACCGCAGCAAGAGGCAATGCCATCAAAAACGAAATGGCCATTGCAAACTTATTCGGCTTTCTTTGTTTTGTTGTCATTGCGATCTCTGTCATGGTTTATTCCTCATCCAAATCTTGATGATGTTCAATATAGAGCGCGCTTAAAACACCTGCAAAACACGCCATCAAGATCCCAAGAATCCAAGCGAAATACCACATAAATATTCTCCTATTTGCTTAGACACAGCCTTAGTACAGGCTGTGTGAGTTATCTTGAACATGTTTGTTGGTGATAACGCCCCACATTTTGTAATAACACCATGTGGTATAGATTAAAATAATTGGCACAAATATAGAAGCAACCACAGTCATTACTGTCAATGTATTCTTACTTGAAACCGCATCCCACATGGTTAAACTTACAGTTGGGTTAATGCTTGATGGCATTAAGAATGGGAACAGTGCAAAACCAGCAGTTAAAATTGAACCCGTCACCGCTAAGGTAGAACCTGTAAAGCTGACGCCAGCTTTGTTTTTACCAGCACCAAAGATAATCAGGATTGCGCCAAAGATTGCAGAAATAGGTGCAAGCATGGTGATTGGGTAAATTGAATAGTTATTCATCCAACCATGATTACCCGTTGTTAATACTTCTTTCGCAAGCGGATTGGCGACAGCATTGGTATTAAATGGTTGTACCAAAGTATATCCTTCAATGCCACCAAAATATAACCAAGCACCAACACCCAAGAAGGTAACTAAGAAGAGTATACCCATCAATTGTGTTGCTTTAGCAGAACGTTGGCGTAGTACACCATCTGTACGCAGCATTAACCATGCGCCACCATGTGCACACAGCATCGACAAACTTACAATACCGCAGACCAATGCAAATGGATTAAGTAGGGCAAAGAAGCTACCTGTATAAGTTGAACGTACAGTCTCATCTAAAGTAAACGGGACGCCCAAGAACATATTACCAAATGCAACACCGAAAACCAGCGCAGGTACAGCACCACCGATACATAGGCCCCAATCCCAAGAATTACGCCATTGGGTATTTTGCAGTTTAGAGCGATAGTCAAAGCCAACAGGTCTAAGGAAGAGTGCAAATAAGACCAGCAACAGCGCCCAATACATACCGGAAAAAGCCGTTGCATAAACCATAGGCCAAGCAGCAAATAGTGCGCCACCCGCAGTCACGAACCAAACTTGGTTACCTTCCCAATGCGGTGCAATGGTATTGATTGCTGCACGGCGTTCATCATCAGTTTTACCTACAAATGGCATCAGTGCCATTGAGCCCATATCGAAACCATCAGTGAGGGCAAAGCCAATCAGTAGAACACCGACTAAAACCCACCAGATAATTTTGAGAAGTTCATATTCGATCATGATTGATTCTCCCCAGTTTGAGCTTGCTGAGCTTCAAGTTTCTCGAAGTGATATTTACCTGTATGTAAAGAGCTTGGTCCTAAGCGTGAGAATTTGATCATTAAATACATTTCGATAATCAATAACACCGTATAGAACGCGGCTAATGCAATGATTGATCCCCATACATCGCCAGTACTTAAACTTGAGGCAGAGAGATGTGTAGGTAAAACTTCACCAATAGTCCACGGTTGACGACCACCTTCTGCTACATACCAACCTGTTTGTGCTGCAATCCAAGGTAATGGTAGTGCAAACAATGCAAATTTAAGTAACCATGGTTTATTTTCTGCATTACGTTTTGCCACAGCAAATGTTGCAAGGATAAACAGGAGTAGCATCAAGAAACCAGAAGCGACCATTGCACGGAAAGAGAAGAACAATGCGGTTACATTTGGAATGGTATCTTTTGTTGCTGCTTGAATATGTGCTTCAGAAGCATCTGTTACATTTTCAGTATATTTTTTAAGAAGTAAGCCATAACCTAAATCTTTTTGGTTTTTTTTGAACGATGCCATCAGTTCAGGCGAACGGTCACCAGCACGAAGTTTTTCGAGTTCGCTATATGCCACCATACCATTACGGATACGTGCCTCATGTTGAACCATCAAGTCTTTAAGTCCTGTGACTTCTTTATCGAGTGAACGTGTGGCAATAATACCCATTGCATACGGGATTTTTATGGCATAGTCAGTACGTTGTTCTTCCTGATTTGGAATACCAAATAAAGTAAATGGTGCAGGTGCTGGATGTGTTTCCCACTCAGACTCAATTGCAGCCAACTTGGTTTTTTGAACATCACCAAGCTCATAACCAGATTCATCACCCAATAAGATGACTGAAAGTGTAGACGCTAAACCAAAGATTGCAGCGATGGCGAAAGAGCGACGCGCAAATGGTAAATCACGTTTTTTCAATAAGTAATAACTTGAAATGGCGAGAACAAAGATTGCACCAGTGACATAACCAGCAGACACCGTGTGAACAAATTTCACTTGAGCGACTGGGTTAAAAATCAAAGCACCAAAATCGACAAGTTCCATACGCATGGTTTCAAAATTAAATTCTGAACCGACAGGATTTTGCATCCAACCATTGGCAACTAAAATCCATAATGCGGATAAATTCGAACCCAGCGCAACTAACCATGTCACACTTAAATGTTGAACTTTTGAAAGGCGATCCCAGCCAAAGAAGAATAAACCAATAAAAGTTGATTCTAGAAAGAATGCCATCAATCCTTCAATGGCAAGTGGCGCACCAAAAATATCACCCACATAGTGAGAGTAGTACGCCCAGTTTGTACCGAACTGGAATTCCATGGTCAGACCAGTGGTTACACCTAAAGCAAAGTTAATACCGAAAAGTTTGCCCCAGAATTTGGTCATGTCTTTATAAATTTCTTTACCAGAAATCACATAAGTGGTTTCCATAATGGCAAGAATAAAAGCCAGACCTAGAGTAAGTGGTACAAATATAAAGTGATACATCGCGGTCATTGCAAATTGGAACCGCGAAAGATCGACCACGCTTTCAGAAATCATCAACGTGTCTCCTTGATTTGGGAAGGACTGCCAGCAATACGCTCAGCAACTTGGTTATCAAAATCTTTAGGAATAGTCGGTGCATCAAACCAGATATGTTTGATCGTCATTAAAAGGGCAATCTTAATTATTAATATGACTGCAATTTCTCTGACAAGCCGACGGTTTAAATCGTTAGGTTTTAAGCTCATGCGTTAAGCCTATTATTTAAATATGCTTATATTATTAAACAAAACGCAACAAGAAATAAATAGATAAAACAGTTAAAATAAAAATATATTATTAAATTTAAATTAAACAATAACTTAAAAATTTGTGTTGTTAAAAAATATACTAATTTGTATTGATTTTAAAGTTGATTAAAACACTTGTAATTAATAAAAATAAAACCTAGTAAAATAGTATTGTTTAGATTTTATTAAACCAACTAAATTAGTTTGAATTAAATTTGATGAAAAATTATTCCGATTAAAAAGGTTGGTTTAAATTTTTGTTGAGTTTATTATTTTAGAAAAATTCCAATTGAGTAACAAATATGGGGGGAACAATAATCGTGATTTATGCTTAAATTTTAGTCATAATTAAAAGTTAAAAGATGTTTCTATTTTGATAGTTGGGTATTTATTTGATTATGTACAACTTCATCTATATTTGGATTTTTGCTAAAGTTCAATGATTTAAATTCTTGTTCATTTTATCTAATAAGTTATAACTGATTGAGCTGAAAGGAAATCACCATGAAATGTTTAGTTGTTATTGCTCACCCTGTAACTGATAGTCTTTGTCATAGCTTGGCGAAGACCGCAATAGCGACTTTAATTGCCAATGGTCATGAAGTTGTGGTTGAAGATCTGTACGCCTCTGGTTTTTCACCCGCACTGACAGATGAGGAACGTCAAAGTTATTACAGTCCTACATTTGAACAAACTGCTGTCAAAGAGAATATAGATGATTTACTTTCCGCAGAAGCTTTAATACTGGTCTTTCCGACTTGGTGGTTTGGTTTTCCTGCAATATTGAAAGGCTGGTTTGATCGTATTTGGGCTCCTGGAGTTGCTTATGATCATGCAAACGATTTGGGTGCAATTCAACCTAAACTCGATAACCTCAAATACACATTGGCGATTACTTCATTGGGTTCAGCTTGGTGGGTAGATCGTTTGGTACTTTGGCAACCCGTAAAACGCATATTGAAAATCGCATTATTGAGTACCTGTGCACCAAAATGCCATTTTCAAATGTTGTCACTGTATAAAGCTGAATCGCTTACTCAAGTTCAAATTGCGTCATTTTGTGCACGGATTGAAGCTAAAATTGCAAGTTGGCCAAAATGAGGGCAAGTTATGATTAGATTCAGCTGGAGACGTAATAAAGGTATTGGATGTACTCAACCGAGTCAGACTTTTAATACTGATCTGAACTAAATAGATGATTTGAGATCGAAATTTTCTTGGCAATATAATGTGATTTTCTAAAACGTATTAAGATGATTTGCGATTGAAATTCTAATTCACCAAATTCTGGTTCGACTTGGATATAGTGCAGTTGTCCATTTTCATCACGGACCCGTGCTTGAGCTGAAAACCCAGGTCGTGCATTACCACTAGAGACTGTGGCCAATCGTCCAAGCAAGTCAACTTGATTCAACGTAACTTTAGGTTTTATCACCTGATCCAAACAATGAATCATAAACACGGTGAAGAAGATTGCAATTACCAATGCGGGTAAAACTACATAATACCAAGCGGCAAATACTTGTTTGCTTGCAAAGATAGAGAGCTGTAAAAAATAGCCTGCAAAACTAAAATTCAATAATAAAAAAACGAAAATAAGTACTTTGGAAAATTTAACTTGTAACAGGGGCGACTCAATGAGCCAATCTGGTGAAATTTTTTTCAGAAAGGTACTTGGCCGTAAGCCGATATAGTAGCCAAAAGTTTCTGCCATACTCAGCAAAATTAAAGCCAAGACACTGAGGTGAAAGGGCATTAATTCATGTTCAAATAAGAATCCAAGCATGGCAGTTTCCAACCTTATTCGTCCTCGATGTAGATACCACCATCTGAATGGACTGAAATATTTACTTTTTCAAGTTTATCACCCAGACATGGTCCTGAAATACATTCACCTGTTTCAACTTCAAACAAAGCACCATGCGTCGAGCATTGAATATATTCGCCGTCTTGATCTAAAAACTGATTTTCCAGAAATTCCAGTTCAGTTTGTAGATGAGGGCAGACATTTTGGTAGGCATAAAATGCGCCATCACGTTGAGTGATAAAAATGGTATCGCCAGTCATTGTGTCAAACGCACGTGCCTTACGCTCTTCAATTTCATCGGTCATTGCAATTTTTTCAGACATTTATGCACATTCCTTTTTGAACGTTTCGAGTAGATTTGCGTATTCTGCAACGTCTAGGCGTGGTCCAAACTTAGACACCACTTCACTTGAAATAAGAATAGCAAGTTGTGCCGCGGTTTGTAAATTTTCACCATTATTTAAAGCATATAAGAAAGCACCTGAGAATGCATCACCAGCGCCATTTGCATCTACTGCATTTACTTTACGACCTTGAACATAAAAATGTTGTTTTTGATCTGCGACTAATGCACCTTTTTCACTGAGTGTAATCACCACATCAGTGCTTAGTGTTTTTAATTTATTCAGCGCAGCTTCTACAGAGTCAGTTTCTGTATACATCATGGCTTCTTGTTCATTACAGAAAATTAGATCCACACCATCATCGATTAATTCATTTAGACCTTGGCGTGCATATTGCACCATTGCCGGGTCAGATAGGGTTAATGCGATTTTAACCTTGTGATCACGAGCAATTTGACGTGCTTGTTTTACGGCTGCGCGTGCTGAATCACTTGTAGACAAGTAACCTTCGATATATAACCATTGCGCTGTTTTTAAAGGTTCAAAATCCATTTGTAGATCTGAAAGTTCTGCAGTAATGCCGAGATAAGTTTGCATCGTACGTTCTGAGTCTTCACTGACCAGAACCATACATGTACCCGTAACACCTTCACTGATTGATTTTTTCGACGTTTTGATGCCTGCATCATTTAAACCATCGAGATAAATTGTGCCTAGATCATCATTTCCAACACGGCACGCATAAAATGCTGAAGAACCTAATGCACTGAATGCCACTGTGGTATTGGCAGCTGAACCGCCAGATGCTTGACCTTTATAATTTTGACTGGCTTTTAAATTATTGTATAGCCGAGTTTGAGATTCACCATCTGCGAGTTGCATGGTGCCTTTTTGCAAATTTTGTTCAGCTAAAAAGAGATCTGATACTTTAAATTCTTGGTCAATGAGCGCGTTACCAATTGCAAAAAGGTCAACTGTAGCCATGTTCTTCATCACATCAATGTTAAAAACATAAAGTTTACACGAATGCTCAGCTTTACAGTAGTTTGTTGAAAAAATTTCAATTACATTTGTCAAATATGGTTTGTTGGAATTTTACAACTTGCTGGTGTGCTGAACAAAACCAGTTTTTGAGACGATTATTGCGTAGTTTAAGCCATTGTGTTGATCAGTGTGCGTGATTAAATTAGATTGTTTCAATGTGATTGATTGAGATCGCTCGGCTAGGTTTTGTTGAGAAATAAACATAGGCATTAAGTTAAAACTGTCTACAAACCCTAAACATATTGGAGGTTGAGTGAATATTTTAATTCAACAGGTAGATCAATTGCCTGCGCAAATTCAAGATTTAGCCGTAGTTGCTGAAAAAGAAGGGTTTCATTTTATTCAACGTTTGGTTGATGAGTTTCAGCAAGGCAGCAATAGATTTAATCGACATGGTGAATTTTTATTGGTTGCATTTGATGGAGATAAACTGGTTGCATGCGGTGGTTTAAATATTCAAATCAGTGAGGATGGTGATACAAAGCAGAACTCAGAAACTCAGCATAAAATTGGTCGGGTACACCGTTTCTATGTATTGCCTGAATATCGCAAAACTGGATTGGGTAAAAGTTTATTGCTCGAACTTGAAAAAAGAGCAAAATCTAATTTTTCTGCATTGTGCTTAAGTAGTGAAAAAGATGCAGCGCCATTTTATCAAAAGCAAAATTATGTTTTTGTCTCAAATCACCCAAATTATAATTACTTTAAATATTTAATTTAGTGAATTTGGAAATCCCTTGGTCTATACCTCTAACTCTGAGTAACAGCATCATTTGAAAATGGTGCCGCTGAATTACAACGATAAGCTTTAAGGTTATGTTTATTTTTGGAAATGAATCCGTGTTGGTCTGCAAAAAAGTTTTCTTGATAAAAATACTAAAAAATAGCCTAAGCAATTCTTTTCTATAAAAATTCTCAAGCTACATCAGACATACATCCGCTTTAGTGAAGTTTTGATAAGCGCTAAATACAAATGATGACTCAGTTTTTAACAGGGTAAAGTGACTTTTATCACGTTTTTAATTCTATTTTAAGTCGAAGCATAGAATATAGCTTTTAACGCATAATTGCTGAATAAATCAAATGAAGCAAAATGATTTAGATGTACTGATTTCTAAAGTTCCGCAAGTCACATTACTGTTTTGGATCACCAAAATCTTTGCAACCACTTTTGGTGAAACGGCTGGCGATGCTGTTTCAATGTCACTTAATTTAGGGTATTTGGTCGGTACCTTTATCTTTGCTTTTATCTTTATCGCTTTTGTCTATTTTCAAATTCGTGCTAAAGCTTTTCACCCCTATTTATATTGGTTTACCATTATTGCAAGTACGACAGTGGGGACGACACTAGCAGACTTTGTCGATCGTTCACTGGGTATTGGTTATTTAGGTGGAAGTACGTTATTACTCAGTTTGGTATTGTTGACTTTATATGCTTGGTACAAAGTCGAAGGAACAATTTCACCACATATCAATCAGCCTCGTGCAGAACTGTTCTATTGGTTAACCATTACCTTTTCACAAACTTTAGGTACTGCATTGGGGGATTGGTCATCAGATACAGCAGGACTGGGTTATAGCGGTGGGATTGTGCTGTATGTGGTTTTGATTCTCATCGTCATCGCCTTGTATTTATGTACAAAAACTTCAAGGGTTATTTTGTTCTGGAGCGCATTTGTGCTTACTCGACCATTAGGCGCTGTGGTTGGTGATTTTCTGGATAAACCGATTGATCATGGTGGATTAGCCCTGAGTCGTTTCACTGCATCGGCTGTATTATTGATTGCGATTTTCATCTGTATTTTTATCGCTCAGCGTTGGGATACAGAAAAAACATAAGTATTACTAATTTAAAAATATTGAGTTAAAAAGTTAAGTTTTACAGTGATGATCGAATCCTTTGATCATCACTTTTTTTATTTATCGCATTGCGTATTCTTGATATTTCAGCAGCAAGTCACGGTTAATCCTGATTGATTTACTAAGAATTAGTGTTAGGAATGAATCGCATTTATTTAAGTTTCGGTTATACTTGAACGTATAGATAAACATTTAATATTGGAGATCGCATGACTGTAGATGTCACTGAAACCTTATCTCAAACTGTTCATCCTGCGTTTCAGCTGGTACGTCAACACCATGTAGAAGCTTTAGACATTTTAGTGTCTGAATATAAACATAAAGTGACTGGTGCAATGCACTACCATTTAGCAACTGATCACGACGAAAATGTGTTCCTTGTTGCTTTCCGTACTCAACCAATGGATTCCAAAGGTGAGGCACATATTCTTGAACATACAGCATTGTGTGGTTCAGAGAAATTCCCAGTACGTGATCCATTCTTTTTGATGATTCGTCGTTCATTAAATACTTTTATGAATGCGTTTACAGCAGCTGATTGGACCGCTTATCCATTTGCAACCCAAAATAAAAAGGATTTCCAAAACCTTTTGGAAGTCTATTTGGACGCGGCTTTTGCAGCCAATTTAAATCCATTGGATTTTGCTCAAGAAGGTATTCGTATTGAGTTGGAAAATGGTGAGCCTGTTTATAAAGGCGTGGTATTTAATGAAATGAAAGGGGCAATGAGTTCACCTTCAGATCAGCTTTACCATCAGCTTGCACATCATTTGTTCCCGAAAACGACTTATCATTATAATTCTGGTGGTGATCCGAAGGATATTCCTGACTTAACTTATGATGAGTTAGTGGCGTTCTATAAATCACATTATCATCCAAGTAATGCGGTATTTATGACCTTTGGTGATGAACCTGCTTATAAATTGCAAGAACAATTTGAAAAGTTGGCGCTGTCTAAATTCAGTAAAGGCGAAACGATTTACTCTAAAGAAGAGCAAAGACTAACAGCACCGATTGAAGTACAAGAAACCTATGCTGTTGATGCAGAAGATTTAACAGACAAGACTTATCATATTTTGTCTTGGTTATTGCCAAAAACCAGTGATGTTAAACTTCGCCTAGGTATGCGTTTGGTTGAAGGGATTCTTTTAGAAAACTCTGCTTCGCCGTTGCGCCATTATTTAGAAACTTGTGGTTATGCACAGTCTACAGGTCCAATCATGGGTGTAGATGATTCTAACTATGAAATGACATTCTATTGTGGAGTTCAAGGTTCAAATCCTGAGCATACTGAAGAATTTAAAAATGGCGTGCTTAATATTCTTCAAGACGTTGCTTCAAAGCCTATCGATAAAGACATGGTCGATGCAATTTTGCATCAAATTGAATTACATCAACGTGAAATCAGTGGTGATGGTACGCCGTATGGTTTAACACTGATTCTCAATGGTTTGGGCAATGCAATTCATCATAATGATCCAATCCATGCTTGGGATGTGGATACTGCCATTGCAGAAGTTAAAGAAGAACTCAAAGATCCGATGTGGTTATCCAACTTGATTCAAGTTCATTTATTGGATAATCCGCATCGTGTACAAATGACTTTAGTTCCAGATGCAAATAAATCTGCTCAAGAAGCAGAAGATGAAAAAGCACGTTTGGCGAAAATTGGTGAGGCTTTGTCAGAAGCAGATAAAGCTGAAATTATTGCTCAGACAGAAGCTTTAAAAATTCGTCAAGAAACTCCAGATGATTTGAGCTTATTGCCTAAAGTCGGTTTGGAAGACATTCCAGCTGAATTGGCCATTGTTCAAGGCCAATTGCGTGAAGTGATTTGCAATGGGGTAGATACACCATTGAATCTGTACCATGCAGGCACAAATGGAATTTACTACCAACAAGTATTGATTCAAATTCCAGATCAAATTGTAAAATCGCCTTATTTTAACTTACTGTCTGTTCTCATGGGAGAAGTGGGTGCGGGCGAATATGATTATCTTGAACTTCAACAGTTACAGACGGCAGTCAGTGGCGGTTTGGGAATGGGTGCTTCGCTTCGTTCTAAAACCGATGACAAAGGTCAAATTAGTGCATGGTTGACGTTAACAACCAAATCTTTAACGGATAAGTTTGATGCGATTCAGTTGCTTAAATTGGCTTTTGAGCAATTACGTTTTGATGAAAAAGATCGTATTATCGAACTTTTACAACAACGTAAAACACGTTGGGCTTCTCGTTTATCGGGTTCTGGACATAGTTATGCCATGCAAATTGCCTCACGTCATATGAGTGCGTTGGCAAAACGCGATTATGATAATACCGGCCTAGGCGCATTGAATTGGCTAGGTGATTTGATCGCAAAAATTGAAAAAGATGATGCGGCATATGATGCGTTTATAGATGAGTTAAAATCAATTCATAAGGGCTTAATGCTTGCACCAAAACAATTTTTATTGGTGTGTGAAGAGCATCATTCAGAGCGTTTAGTTGAAGAAGTGCAAACGGTTTGGGATAAACTTGCAGTTGATCAATCTCCTGTCTATTTAACGCAAGTGGCTATGGATGAGAGCGATGCAGATCAAGCATGGTTAATTCAAGCCAATGTTCAATTTTGTGCTTCTGCTTACCAAGCTGTAGATGTTGCCCATCCAGATGCGGCGCCGTTGATGGTGCTTGCAGGCTATTTACGCAATGGTTTCCTGCATAGTGCTATTCGTGAAAAGGGTGGTGCATATGGTGGGGGCGCAAGTTATGATGGCAATGCTTGCTCGTTCCGATTCTATAGTTATCGTGATCCACGCCTTGCAGAAACTTTCCAAGACTTTGAAGCAAGTTTAGATTGGTTGTTAAATAAAGAGCAGCATGATTATCAGCTTGAAGAAGCCATTCTTGGTCTGGTTTCTAGTATGGATAAACCTGGTTCACCCGCAGGTGAAGCCATTACTGCATGCTATGCATTGCTTCATGGACGCACACCTGCGTTTAGAAAGCAATTACGCGAGCGCTTATTAAACGTTACTATTGACGATCTTAAGCGTGTCACACAAACTTATTTACTTGAGCAAAAGCCTGTAAGAGCTGTAGTCGCTCCAGTTGCCAAAAAAGAAGTGTTGGAACAATTAGGTTTTGAAATTAAGAAAGTAAATTAACCCTATAAATTCTTTCTGGAGAATTCTATGTCGTTCAAAAATTTTGAACGTACACCATTGAATCTGAGCATCTTAATGATGCTCAGTTTTGGTTTGGTGACCATTGCTCATGCAGATGATACTGCACAAGTGAATCCTGCAAGTACGCAAGCCTGTGTTGCGCTCGAATCTAATGCTGACCGTTTGGCTTGTTACGATAAAATATTTAAAACACCTACCGTTGCTCCGCAAGTCTTGGTGTCAGAGCAACGTGCTGCTTTAGATATTCAAAAAGCCAATGTTGAACCTGAAACACTCAAAGATAAAATTACCCAAAAAGCAGAAAATTTATTTGCCATTCATGGTGATAAAATTGATCCAAATACCTCATTACTTGATCGACGTTGGGAACTTTCTCAAGACAGTAAATTAGGTACGTGGAATATTCGCGCGAATCAACCGGTTTATTTGCTTCCTGCATTTTGGACCAGCAAGAAAAATGAATTTCCGCAGAGTCCAAATCCTCAAAACACCGTGGATGAAGATCAAAATTTAAAGTCAATGGAAGCTAAATTTCAGATTTCTTTAAAAACCAAAGCTGCCGAAAATATTTTTGGAAACAATGGTGATGTTTGGGTTGGTTATACCCAATCGTCTCGCTGGCAAGTTTATAACAGTGAAGAGTCTCGTCCATTTCGTGAAACAAATTACGAACCTGAAGCAAGTTTGATTTTTAGAACCAATTATAATTTATTGGGCTTAAATGGTCGCTTATTGGGTTTGACTTTGAATCATCAGTCAAACGGGCGTTCTGATCCGCTATCACGTAGTTGGAATCGGGTTATTTTAAATCTTGGTTTTGAAAAAGATAATTTTGCCTTGATGGTGCGTCCGTGGTATCGCATCGAAGAAGATTTTAAGGATGACAATAACCCTGACATTAAAAATTATATCGGTCGTGGTGATTTGACTGCATTCTATCGCTGGAATGACAATGATTTTTCTTTGATGCTACGTCACTCTTTAAAAGGTGGGGATGACTCGCATGGTGCAATGCAATTTGATTGGGCATTTCCAATTAAGGGCAAGTTACGTGGACATTTTCAATTGTTTGATGGTTATGGCGAAAGCTTAATTGATTATAATCACCGCGCGACTTATGTCGGTCTAGGTGTTTCATTAATGAATTGGTATTAATCATTTAAAATAGCGTTGATTGGCTAGATTTAAATAAGAAGCTGTCTTTATACAAGGCAGCTTTTTTGCTTCTGATTATTGAGTTATAGGGAATAGCTGTAGTTTTATTTGGGTAAATAAAGGGAGATCCTATAGCACTATTTTTATACTAGATTAAGTATGGCAACAATCTAAGTACGAATGATGGAGGGCACTTAATTGTAGCGAAACAACCACTTCTGTTGCCTCATGAAGCCGACTAGTTCTTGTTTCAATAAATATAATCATAGAACTGTATACAGTACCTAAAATATATCCAGATAAAGCTATGCTTGATGAAATAAGCGCTTAATCAATAGAATAGACGCAATAAAAAACCACGCTATTTTTAACGTGGTTTTTTATAATTTGACTATTTAAAGGCTTTATTTACGAAGTGCTGACTGTTGAATCTTCATCCTCTGAGGCTTTTTGTTCAGGTTCAACTAAAAAACCACCTGTCTGTCTATGCCATAAGTGTGCATAAATACCATTTTGTGCGATCAGTTCCTCGTGAGTACCTTGTTCTGCAATTTGACCTTGATCTAACACAATCAAACGATCCATTTGAGCAATGGTTGAAAGACGGTGAGCAATCGCGATCACAGTTTTATTTTGCATTAACTCATCTAAGCTCGATTGAATTGCAGCTTCAACTTCGGAGTCTAAAGCACTGGTTGCTTCATCCAAGATTAAAATAGGCGCATCTTTTAAAAATACACGTGCAATGGCAATGCGTTGACGTTGACCACCAGAAAGTTTTACCCCTCGCTCACCAACATAAGCATCATAGCCAGTACGACCTCTTAAGTCTGAAAGTTGCGGAATAAACTCATCTGCTTTGGCTTTTCTTACTGCTTCATACATTTCTTCATCAGTCGCATCAGGGCGGCCATATTTGATATTTTCCGCAACTGTACGATGTAATAAAGAGGTATCTTGGGTCACAAGCGCAATATTTTTTCTTAAGCTGTCTTGAGTGACTTCTTCAATATTTTGACCATCAATGGTAATTTTTCCATTATTGATGGTGTAAAAATGTAGAAGTAATTGAATTAATGTGGATTTTCCAGCGCCTGAACGTCCAACAATCCCAATTTTTTCACCCGGTTGAATGTTTAAATTAAAGTGATCAATGACTTTTTTGCTGTTATAAGCAAATGTGACATCGCTAAATTTAATATTACCTTGAGTCACAACAAGTGGTTTGGCATCTTCTTTGTCTTGGATATTGATCTGACGACCTAAAGTTTGCATACCATCTTGAATTGTGCCGACATTTTCAAATAGGGCAGAGGTTTGCCACATCATAAACTCAGCCATACTGTTAAGTTTAAGAATCATGGCGGTTGTTGCTGCAATCACACCAATCGCTGCTTGACCCTGTAACCATAACCAAACAGCAGTACCTAATACCCCAAAGAATAAAACGGCTGTCAGTAAATTGATACAAAGTTCATATGCAGTGCCTAAACGCATTTGTTTGAACACTGTACGCATAAACTCTTTCATTGACTCTTTTGCATACTGGCTTTCGCGGCCTGCATGTGCAAAAAGTTTTACTGTCTGAATGTTGGTATAGGCATCGGTTACACGTCCAGTCATCACCGCACGCGCATCGGCTTGTTCTTTGGAAATTCGTCCTAATCTTGGAATGTAATATAATGCCGCACTGACAAACAACGCCAACCATAATAAAAGTGGAATCAAGAGAATAGGAGAAATTGATCCCAACACGATACTGATGGTAATGAAATAGATGACAACATAAGTCACCATGTCGCCCAAAATCACCCAAAACTCACGTACCGCTAGCGCAGTCTGCATGACTTTGGCAGATAAACGTCCAGCAAAGTCATTATGGAAGAAGTCTAAGCCTTGGCGTAGCATTAGATTATGAAATCTCCAACGCAAACGCATTGGAAAACTACTGTATAAAATCTGATGTCTGATAATGGATTGCATACTGGCAAAAAAGATATTTGCCAACAGAATACAGCTTAAAAAGATCAAATTTTCACGATGATTTACTAAAAAGTCTTGAGGTTTAGACTGTGTCAACCAATCGACTAAATGTCCGATTTGTGAAAAAAATAAAGCTTCAAAACTTGCTGTTGCAGCAGTGAATAATATTAAAATCAATAAATAACGCTTAACACCAGTCGCAGCTTGCCAAACAAATGGAAAGAACTTGGTGGGTAATGGTTCGTTTAAACCTTTCGACGGATATGGATCTACTAACTTTTCAAACCATTGCAGCAACATAAAATCCTCGTGGAAATTTTATAGATTGATTAAATTGTAAAATATTGAAATGAACTTACAACCTGAACAGCTTAAATTATTTTAAGGCAAATTCAGCAGAAATTGGGAGAATAGTGGGGTAATGTAGATTGTATAGTTTTCGTGGAAATTACACCAGTTATTTATATCGAATAAAAACGATTTATAGTATAGCCAAAGATAATTAAAAAATTATTGTACTTTAACAATCTAATCGTAAATTGAACATTAATCTTCTAACACTTTAACAATCATAAGAAAGTAAAAACACTGCTCGAATGTTTTTTACATGAGCGTTCAATTCTTAAAAGAAACTTTGCCTTTCTATAAGTACTATATTAAAATATAGATTACAGTCTATATTTCTAGGTTTCGCATGTGGACAGTCATTACAACGGATTTGTTTAATGAATGGCTTGAACAGCAAGATGATTCAACACAGGAAAAAGTCTTAGCTGCATTGGTCGTTCTACAACAGCTGGGGCCAAGTTTAGGTCGCCCTTTAGTTGATACCGTAAATGACTCGAAATTCAGGAACATGAAAGAATTACGTGTTCAGCATAGAGGTAAACCACTAAGAGCCTTTTTTATATTTGATCCATTACGACAGGCTATTGTGCTTTGTATTGGTAATAAGGGCGGTAAAAAGCGTTTTTATAAAGAGATGTTAGATATTGCAGAACAGCAATACGAACTTCATCTTTCAACCCTAGGAGATCAATCTAATGGCTAAAACCTTACAGGAACTATTGGCTGGTCGCTCTCCAGAGAGTCAAGACCGAATTCAAAAAATGGCTGATGAACTACGTTTACAAACGCAGCTGCATCTTATTCGAGAAGAATTAGAGATTTCGCAAAAAGAATTAGCTGAGATACTTGGAATCAAGCAGCCTTCACTTTCAGCAATTGAAAATCGTGGTCATGATCTTAAAATTTCAACGATAAAGAAATATGTTGAAGCAATGGGGGGGAAGCTTCGCATTGATGTAGAGCTTCCAACAGGAAAACATATTGAATTTAATGTTTAACTGTTGAAAATGGAAACGATAAGCTTCCATTTTTTGATAGGAATGAGCACGATTATGCTGAAAATTATCTAAACTTAAATTTAATCTAGAGCTGTGTTCAAACGCTAGATGTCTACTTTTTTATTTTTGGTTTTAAATCATTTACAAAGAGTATCAATCCAAACAGTATTGGGCTACTCAGTATACATAAGGCCACAAAAGAGATGCTATTGCCATAATTTACACTAAATAAAAATAAAGCCGAGATGATCAACGTAAACGCGATAACTTTTACTAATTTCACATGTTGTACTAAAACAGACAATTTACTTTTCTGAGTCTTGGTGATCTGCTTTGAGCTGATCAAATATAAGCTATAACTGGCAATCAGGATCAGGAGGAATGCTAAGATCAATATCATGACACAGACTCCTGCGCTTGTTTTTGTTCCAGCTTTTTCTTGATCTTCGCCACAGCTTTGTTTTGAATCGGTGTGATTCTTTGATGTAAAAAAATCGCTAAAATGGCAAATAACCAGATCATTAAGTCTACACGTAAAAATAACCAATAGTCCTGTAATGAATGAATATATTGATTAGAAATCAGATAATAGATATTTAAAATAGGCAAAGCTAATGTCATAGCAATCAGCAACTTGAGCTGAGTTTTCCAGAGATATTGTTGTTTTGTGCAGAGCGCAATAATAAAACTGAATAACCACAAAGTAAAAAATGTATAGACTTCATAATTCGGTGTATCTGCTTGAAGTTGCACAAAACGATTGGCATATAAATAGCCTAACATTGCAATGGGTAAACCAATAATCATCGTGGTATTGAGTCGATTGACCAGATAATGTCCAAAGTGAAAATGCTCATTTTTCTTTTGTAATTGTCGTTTTAGACTCCAGAGCAATAAGCCCGAAGCAATCATTGCACAGCCCAGAAGACCAGAGAAAAATAAGCCTAAACGCAATAAAGGTTGGGCAAAATTCGCCATATGCAGCCCGTACATACTGGCATTTAATGTTGCAATTGCACTGTTATTACGGGTATTCCCAATTAAAGCACCTGTAGCGCCATTAAAGCTAAGTTGTGCTTGATTACGTGTAATCGAATGATCTTCTAAGGCAGTAATCGTGAGCTTGGCAAGCTGTGTATTGGGTTGATCTACGGTAATGTTATCAATATTCGTTTTCCCCCATTGCTGTTGGGTTTGTTGCAGGAAATGTTGAATAGATAACATATTCTTCGGCTGTGCTTGTTGAGACTTGTTTGCAGTTGAAACATGACGAATTTCATCAAAATACTGATATGGATTATCTGGATAGGCTTTTTTCATCCCTGCGGGGAAAAGCAGATAGAAAAAGATCGCTAAGCCGGTAAATGTAATGGTTAAGAAAAAGGGCAATGCGATTACCGAACTTACATTATGAAAATCTAAATATGAACGCTGACCTTTAAATGCTCTTAAGGTAAAGAAATCGGTAAATATCTTTTTATGGGTAATAATGCCTGAAATCAAGGCTATAAACATAATTAACGCGGCAAAGGTGACAATCAAACGTCCAATAGAATAAGGCATTCCATAAAGTTGGTAATGAAACCCATAGAAGAAATCACCGCCTTGTGTGGCAGAAAGACTCAATTCTTTACCTGTATTGGCATCTAGAGTTTTACTTTCATAACCACCATCGGCTTTTTGCCAATAAACTTTATTTGCAGGGGTATTCTGATTTGCAACGCCGATATACCAACTTTTTGCATCTGGCGCATTTTTTTGCAAATAAGCAAATGCAGACTGTATAGCGGATTCCTGTTTGATTTGCATACTCGCGAATTGTGGTTGCATCCACATACTAATTTCATGGCGATAATATGTTGCAGAACCTGTCAAAAAAATTGCAAATAACAGCCAGCCGAAAGTAAGCCCGATCCAAGAGTGTAACCATGCCATAGATTGACGAACAGATTTATGCATGAGTTAACCTATAAACTTGGAAAATAGGAAAAAAGTAGCGACCAACGCTAGGCTGATCAGCGTAAGTTTCTTTAAAGAATGAATACAAAAGCTTAGAATCACAAAAATAATGTAAAAAATAAGTGCACTAAATGCCGCCAAATAAATAGATTCAGCTTTGGCAAAATAAGGATAAAACACATCAATTAAAGCTAAGGATACTAAATAACTGCACACATAGCCCATACCAAAAGCCAGTATAAAACGATAGAGCACTGATAAAGGGTAGAGCATAAGCTGCATAACGATCACTTTCTTGCAATTGAAAACGCCTTAATCCTAAAAGATTAAGGCGAATTCAGATTAGTATTTAAATTTCACTGCAACATTATAGTTTGTAGATGGGCCATAAAATGCCTGACCATCTGGAAAGCTATATAAATATTTTTTGTCTGTTACATTGTTTGCATTTGCTTGAAGCGAAATATGCTTATTCAACTCATAGCTGGTCATCAAATTCACTAAAGCATAAGCATCTTGGGTAATTGTACTCTTTACAGTAGAGTCATACAGCTTGGTTGCATCTTGCCATTGTAAGGCTGCGCCAATTTTCAGTTTAGGTATAGCTGGAATGGTATAGGTGGTTAAAAGATTAATGGTTTGGTTGGGGTTGTAAGTACGTGCCTCTCCACCATTTTTTAAATCTTTTAAGCTAAATTGGCTATAGCCAAATGCCAGATTCAAATGATCTGTTAATTGTCCAGCCAGTCCAACTTCTACCCCTTGAGAGCGTAAGTCACTGGTTTCAACTTTTCGATTGAGAATATTTCCATCAGAGTTACGTAAAGGGTAATTACTTTGTTCTGTTCGAAACACCGCCAAAGTTCCAGTGAGTTTGTCATCTAGCCATGAACTTTTAATACCTGCCTCATAGCTTTCACCTTCAACTGGTTTGAGTGCTTTATTATCAGTACCCACTCCAGATTGTGGGCGGAAAATAGAGGTATAGCTTAGATAACCTGTGTATTCAGGATTAAAGTTATAGGTAATGCCAGCATAAGGAGATACTTTGTTTTCGTCATAGGCCATTGATGAACCGTAACTTTCACCTTCACTTTTAGCTTGAACATAATTTAAACCAAGCAAAAGTTTCAAATCATCGTTTAAGTGTAGTCGTGTTGCTGCATATACAGAATTGAGCTTTTGCGTATAGTTTGCCGCATCACTAAACGCTGACCAAGTAACTGATTGAGGTGTCCAGCTTGCCCAATCCGTGGTCTTATTATTATTGATATTGCTGTCATTAATTGTGCCTGAGGTCTGTTGATCATACTGTTTATTTTGTAGATAACTATAACCTAGCGTCGCTTCGTGTTCACGGCCAAATAATGAATATGAGCCTTGTAGATTTAAGTCGGCAAAATGACTTTTTAGATTTTCTTTTCCGCCCCAAGCGGTAAGGGCTATACCCGCTCCATTTTGATCAGGATAACCATAATAATAGAGTAAGTTACTGTTGTGGTCAGTTTGGGTGTAGTTATAGCTCAGCTTTGCTGTCCACTTGTCATTAATTTTTTGCTTTAACTCAGCAAAAGCATTTTGTGACTTATTATCCCAATATGCCCAATCTGGATTGGGATTATAATTACGCTCATAGGAAAGTTGTTTCCCATCTGCACCGAGAAGTGGTAAGGCACCCCAATTATTTGCATTAGGTTTGTTCTGTTGTTGGCTATAACCGACAGTCAATAACGTGCTATCACTTAAATCCGCATCAATGATGCCAGAAAATCCATTTTTCTCAGATGAATAACGATCTAGATAAGAATCTCCAGTTTGCTCATAACCCATCAAACGTCCGCGGATGCTGCCTTCTTTGTTGAGTGCACCTGAAACATCTGCTTCATAGCGTTGGGTATTCCAAGAGCCATAACTTAGCCCAGCATTGGCTTGAAATTCTTGGGTAGGGCGTTTACGGATATAATCGATTGTTGCGCTTGGATCACCAAAAGCATTGGTTAAAGCATCTGCACCTTTAATCACGTCAATACGATCATAAAAATATGTATCAGGATTGGTATTATTATAATTGTAGCTGCTAGAAGGGAAGCCGACGCCATCAGTTAAAATATTTGAGATTTCAAAACCACGAGCGGTGTAGGTTGAACGTTCAGTTTCCTGATTGCTGACAGTAATACCGGGAGTATTACTTAAAGCCTCACGTGCACTATTGAGCGCAAAATCATTTAATTGCTGACGTGTCACTACATTCACTGTTTGTGGTGTTTCTTTGACAGGAATATTCAGCTTGGCCGCACTTGCTGATTTTTTAACGATATAAGATTTTGATTGTTCAGAGCTTAATTCAGTTTGATCAGTTGTGGCTTGAACTGAAATCGTGGGTAGATTTTCAATATTTTCAGCAAAACTTTGCTGAGCACTGAATACTGCTAAACTAAGAATAGAGAACTTAAAACTGTGTGGGAGAGAATTCAACATCGTTTATCTTAAATGATAATAATTATCGCTTAGTTTATTGTTTGTAAGAAGTGCTTACAAGCGTCGTGCAATTGAAAATATAAATAGAAAATAAAATAATGATAGAAAATTAGATGAATTGTTTTATAAATTTACCTATTTGCCATACTAGTATCCGGTTTTGACTATTCACAATTAAATCTGATGAATATGCTATCATGCAGTTATAGTGCTGATCAGGAAGAATATCTTGCAAAATCGAAAGCTTAAAATTGGAATTGTCGTAGGTGAGGTATCAGGGGATACTTTAGGCGCAAAACTTATTCGTCGTTTTCGTGAACAGGGTATTGATGCTGAATTTGAGGGGATTGGTGGTCCTCAAATGATTGCAGAAGGATTTAACAGTTTTTATTCAATGGATATTTTATCTGTGATGGGAATTGTTGAAGTGCTTAAAGATTTAAAAAAATTATTTGCTGTACGTGATGGTCTAGTCGAGAAATGGACTGCCAATCCTGTAGATGTTTTTATTGGTATTGATGCGCCAGACTTTAACTTACGCCTTTCAAAAAGTATAAAACAGAAAAACTTGCCGATTAAAACGGTGCAATATGTCAGTCCATCTGTATGGGCTTGGCGACAAGGACGGGTGCATGGTATCAAAGCCAGTATAGATTTAGTGCTTTGTCTATTTCCTTTTGAAAAAGGCTTTTATCAACGCTATGACGTACCAGCAGCCTTTGTTGGGCATCCACTGGCAAGTCAATTGCCATTACAAAATCCAATTTTGGATGCAAAGCAAGAGCTTGGTTTAGATATCAGTCAAAAGCATATTGCCTTGTTACCAGGAAGTCGGCGTGGTGAGATTGAACGACTTGGACCGTTGGTTCTGGATGCAGCAAAAATTCTTTATCAAAAATATCCAGATTATCAGTTCTTGATTCCTGCCATTAATGATTTACGCAAACAACAAATTCAAGAATTATTAAAGCATTATCCAAGTGACTTGGTCGCAAAAATTCATTTACTGGAAAATACCGATAAAGAATCAAAAATTGGTCGTCAGGTCATGAATGCTGCCAATATTGTAGCTTTGGCATCGGGGACAGCGACACTTGAAGCATTATTGTTGCATCGTCCAATGGTGACTTTTTATAAGTTGAATTGGTTAACCTATGTGATTGCTAAATTTTTAGTGAAAATTCCGTATTATTCATTGCCGAATATTATTGCGGGCAAAAAAGTGATTCAAGAGCTTATCCAACAAGATGCCACAGCAGAAAATTTGGCCAATCAAATTGAAAAATTAATGAATATTGAAACTGCACAAATTCAGGTGATGCAATTAATCACCATGCACAAGCAACTTTTGGCTGGAAATAGTGAAGATCCAGTTCAGGCGATTTTAGCAATTTTAACAGCTTGATTTTCAATGCTAACAACCGATTAAGTAAATATCCGTTTGCTTATCGAGCTGCTGGAATACTTTGTAATCAGTTTAGAAAACCTTTAACCAATAAAAACTCCTCTAAATCTAAGATAAAGAGGAGTATGTATAAATCAATTTCTGGGTTTGAGTGTGAAACCTATTCCGCCCGAACTTTAAGTTCATAACCTGTATATTTACGAATATTGATGACACCCGTATCCATAATCAGATATTGACCTTTGATTCCTTGTAGCTTGCCGCGAATGATTGGGGTTTTATCTAAATTGTGCGATTTAACTTTTTCAGGATAAATATCGACAGGGTAGATAAATTCACGGGGTAATTCATTTTCTAACAATTCAACCGTTTCATTAAACTCAAGATTTTGCGCAAACTCATCGCGAATGCTTTGAATCTTTGGGGAAAACTCTTGAACCAATTCATTACGAATTTCAATTAGATCAATCGGTTCAGCTTCACCCTTAAGTAGTTTTCGCCAATCCGTTTTATCCGCAACCTGTGTACCAAACATGACTTCAAGTTGACCTGAAAGACGGCGCGAACCGACTTTTAAAATAGGCAATGCTTGGGTCGCACCTTGGTCTAACCAGCGTGTTGGCATTTGACCTAGACGGGTAATCCCCACTTTTAAAGCACTTGAATTTGCTAGATAGACAATATGCGGTTGAAAGCAAACCTCATGAGCAAAATCATCTTCACGGCAAGTACCTAAATGATAATGGCAAGTTTCAGGCTTCATGATACATATGTCGCAAGATGCCTTGGTTTTCATGCATTTAAAGCAATGGCCTTGCGAATAAGACTTTGGTGTTTTTGCGCCACAAGAAACACAATAAATATTTCCTGTCGCTTCAATCTCAATTTCCTGGCCTAAACTAAATGGTAGCTCGGTTTCTGAGCGATCTAATATAAATTTATATTCAACATTTGCCTTATGTGTTTGTTGATCAGTTACACTAAGGTCTTTAAGACCTGCATGCATTTTATGACAAATGCCTTGTAGTTCCATGTTTAATTACTCGCTTCAAAAAAGGTGCAGTTATGGCTGAGCAAAATGTCATCACTTCAATGCTAGACGATTTATCGCAAGAACAGCCAATTCAAACTGCATTGTGTATTGGGCAAAATTTGGCGCAATACCCTACAAATTATTCAATTCAATGGTCCTATTTTAACGTATCTGAGTTTTTAAGTCTGCCTTTTACGCAACGATATGATTTAGGATTTGTACTTTTAGATACAGATGAAATGTCTGGGATCACCGATTTACAAAAATCCCAGTTATTGGTCAAGTTGCGTGATTTACTGGCAAAACGAATCGTCGTGGCATGTCAGCTAAAAGATGAGCAGTTACTCAGATCGCTTGGTTTTACCCAACTTATTGATAAAACTTTACATCAAAATGATTTTGCACTTTGGCAGTTTAATATTTTGACCTATAAACATGTACCAGATTGGTTTAATTCTAAGTTTTGGGCCAATCCAGAAAACTGGAATAAATTTCGTTGGTAGTGATTTTATTTTGGTTATAAACCAGTCTTAAGCTATTGCAAAATTTAACAATTCCAATTTTGGTGAATAGGATAAAGCCAAGTATGCTGTACTTGTCTCATAAAACTTAAAAAAGGAAAACTCATGACAGATTTAACCAATATTGTGGAAATTCTGGCAAAACAAGCACTTGGCGGACAACAACAATCACAAGGCGGGCTAGGTGGTGGATTGGGCGGGGTACTTGGTTCAGTACTCGGTGGCTTGGGTGGGCAGCAACAACAATCACAAGGTGGATTGGGTGGCGTGCTTGGTTCAGTTTTAGGTGGTTTGACAGGTGGACAACAACAACAAGCACCGCAAGCGGGTGGTTTTAATGCCTCTTCTTTATTGATTGCAGTTGTGCCATTGGTCTTGGGTTGGATTCAACAAAATGGTGGTCTACAAGGTGCTTTAGCTAAATTGCAAGGCGCAGGCTTAGGTGGGCAGGTTCAAAGTTGGGTCGATCCGTCACAAGGAAATGGTGCTGTAAATGTAGAGCAAATCCAGAGTTTATTTGGTGGTCAGCAAGTTGAACAAGTTGCTCAACAAGCCAATGTTCCGACCAATGAAGTATATGGTGCAATCTCTACAGTATTACCGCAAATTATTGATTCACTCACACCACAAGGTGATGCAACAGATCACACTGAAGCCAATGGTGATATTCAAAATGTCATGAATTTGGTATCAGGCTTTTTAAAGTAAAATCGAATATAAAAATGATCAAAGCCAGTCAATAGATGTTGACTGGCTGATTTAAATTAAGGCTGTGGGTCATCGCCAATTGCTTCGCTACTTTTTACGTCGCCATTCTGTTTCTTTTTAATGTATTTAATTTGCCCATATCCTTCAGCATACCATTCATCCAATGTTTCATCTCCGATTTGAGAAATGAAATGACATGCATTATCAAACTTTAAAGTATTGTCATCATTGTCAATTAAAGTCAGATCTTCAAATCCTACAAATACTAAGTCAATCGTCTTATTATTTTCAGACTTATCATTGTTATCCATTTGCGATTCAATGACTGCGTTATAGGTCATTTGGAATTTTTGCTGTGGTTTAAGATTGGATGGGAATGTTGGAAGCGGGGCTTGATAGGTGGTTTTTACCAGCACATCATTTGGATTTGATCCGAGCGCAGCAATACCATAGTCCAAGTTTGCAAGCATGGTGCGGCCAGTTAAATCGTAGATATAATCTGTACGCACACCTGCGCCTTGTCTAACGATTGCTATTGCATTCTGATTGTTGAAGGTTGTAGGAACAATCTGTATTTGTGTTTCTTCATTGTTGTTCAGGGTAAACTGTTTGTTGGGTTCTAACTTAAAACAATCATCTGAATTGGCTGCTTTATGTGCTTTTTTAACCGCTGGGGCTTCTGCTTGATGTTCAGAACTGTCATGCGGTTTATTTTTAGAGCAAGCAACACTAAAAATAGAGAGTAAGCTAATTACAACAACAGTTTTCTTCATTTTTACCCTAGACGATAAAGTTTAAATTTCACGAGGCTATTTTTCACTATGAGCCAATAAAAAACAACCATATTCTTACGAAATATGGTTGGAGTAAACTTTATATTTATGAGTTGCTTATTATTCAGCTAAGACAGTTTTGTCTTCCTCTTCATCATCTTCAGCAGAATCCATACCTAATTCTTTGAGTTTGCGGGTTAAAGTATTACGCCCCCAACCTAAAAGTTCAGCAGCATGACGTTTACGACCACGGGTTTGTTGAAGTGCTGCGATGATCAAAGTACGTTCAAACATTGGGGTGGCAATGTCTAAAATTTTCATTTCACCATTTTTAAGCTTTTGAATTGCCCATTGCGCCAGTAACTCATCCCAATGATGTAATGCAATACGATCAATACCAGCTTGCGCTTGACCCTGATCATCAGATTTGTTGATTGGAATTTGTTTTAATTCAGACGGCAAATCTTCTGGATAAACTTCACGCCCTGTGATCATTACAGTTAACCAGCGGCAGGTATTCTCGAGTTGACGTACATTGCCTGGCCAAGGCAGTTTTTGAATATACTCTTGCGTTTCTGGGCGTAAAATTTTCGGACTAACCCCGAGTTCTTTACCCGCGCGTGCCAAGAAGTGTTGCGCCAACATCGGAATATCTTCAGAACGATGAGCAAGTTTAGGGATGTGAATACGAATGACATTTAGGCGATGATATAAGTCTTCACGGAAACGCCCATCATTGACCAACTTTTCTAAATCTTGATGTGTTGCTGCCACGATACGAACATCAACACGAACTGGAATATGACCACCAACACGGTAGAACTCACCATCTGCCAAAACACGAAGTAGACGTGTTTGGGTTTCAAAGGGCATATCACCAATTTCATCTAAGAATAAGGTTCCGCCATTGGCTTGTTCAAAACGACCTTGGCGTTGAGTATTGGCGCCAGTAAATGCACCTTTTTCATGGCCAAATAATTCAGTTTCAATCAAATCTTTTGGAATAGCGGCCATGTTTAACGCAATAAATGGTTTACTGCTTCTTGGTGAGTGGCGATGTAAAGCGTGTGCAACTAACTCTTTACCTGTTCCAGATTCACCGTTGATCAATACAGTAATATGCGATTGAGATAGACGTCCAATGGCGCGGAAAACTTCCTGCATTGCAGGGGATTCACCAATAATTTCCGTAGATTGAATCGGGGTAACTTTTGCGGATTCTTGTTGTTGCAGTTTGTTGATATGCAAAATCGCACGATTCACCAACGCAAGTGCTTCATCAATATCAAACGGTTTTGGTAGATATTCAAAAGCACCTGTTTGATAACTCGATACTGCAGATTCTAAATCTGAATGTGCTGTCATAATAATCACAGGCAGATCAGGATAGCTTCCTTTGACTTTTCCTAGGAAGGTTAAACCATCAATGCCGGGCATACGAATATCAGTGAGAATGACATCTGGCGCATTGCTTGGAAGTTGATCTAAAGCAGATTGTGCTTCTTCAAAACTGGTGACATCGAAGCCTTCTTCTTTAAATGTTTTTTCCAAGACCCAACGCATAGCACGGTCGTCATCGATCACCCAAATTTTATTATGCGACATGGTTAGACTCCCAAGGTAGATATAAGCTAAATACTGTTTTTCCAGGAACGGATTGGCATTCAATCATTCCGTTGTGTTGATGCATGATATTTTGTGCGATGCTTAAGCCAAGCCCTGTTCCTTTGGCACGGCCAGTCACAAGTGGATAAAACACGGATTCTAAAATTTCTTCAGGAACACCGGGGCCATTGTCTTCAATATCAATACGAATGGCTGATTTATTCAGTACGCCATTAATCGTCACCAAACGTTGGATGCGTGTACGCAACATCAGTTCAGGTTGATGATCAATAAAAAACTCACGATTCTCAGTCATCGCCTGTACTGCATTGACACTGATGTTGAGCATCACTTGAATCAGTTGGTCGCGATCCGCTTTGACATCAGGCAATGAAAGGTCATAGTCTCGTGTGATTTTAATTTTTTTCTTGGTCTGATTTACAATTAATGAACGAACACGTTCAAGCGGTTCATGCACGTTGACCAATTCGTAGCTCGGGAGCTGACGTGAACCCAGCATGGTATCAGCAAGGTTTCTTAAGCGATCGACTTCACTGATAATAATATCGGTGAACTCTGCGTACTGTGGATCATTTAAACTACGAGCAAGCAGTTGAGTTGCACCACGAATTCCACCTAATGGGTTTTTGATTTCATGTGCAACACCTCGAATCAGCTGTCGTGCAACTTGGTGTTGTTGAATCAGGTTTTCTTCTTTAGAAATTTTAAGCATCCGATCAATCGGATTTAATTCAATTAATAGTAATGGGTGATAGGGTCTTCCTGTATTTAACTGCGACACAGAATAATCAACATGCATGTCTTTAAAGTTAACATTGATAATCGCTTCACGGCGTGTATAGGCTTGACCTGTTTTTATTGAGTTGTTTAATGCTTCCAAGGTATTAAAGCTATCATTTGGTGCATGTAAAATATTAATTACTGGCTGACCTGCCGCACGAAGCAAGCTAATATCAAACAATGCTTCGCATGATGAATTAAGATAAAAAATATTTAAATTACAATCGACCAAAAGAATTGCAGTGGTTAAATTATCCACAAGCAATCTATAATCAATTGTTGGGTATTGATCCATTAGCAGAGCTTTCCTGTCTTTAAATAGCGCAATGGCATCTGCACCTCGTTTTCTATTTTCCCGAACATGGGTGATTGAATCGGTTAAATCGTCCTGATATAAAGCAAGATGCACGCCAACTTTTATATACTGCGCAGTTTTCTTACATGAATGATAAAAATTGCGCATTTACTGCGCTTTATTCACGTGTAAAAACCAGCATTCATATTACGCTATCATTATATTGTTCCAAAATGGTGCATTGTAGTAATTTAATTATTTGATTGGATGTATTTTGGTGCATTATACAAAGAGTGCAGTTTCCACCTGTTTTTATCTCTTGAAAAGTCATACAATACGCGGATTATAGTGGAGCGCAGATTCATGAAGTCCCCCAAAGTCGGTTTTGTATCTTTAGGTTGTCCTAAGGCATTGGTAGATTCTGAACGCATTTTAACGCAGTTAAAGACTGAAGGTTATGATGTTGCATCAGATTATGAAGGTGCTGATTTAGTTGTTGTGAACACCTGTGGTTTTATTGAATCTGCAGTACAAGAGTCTTTAGACGCAATTGGTGAAGCCATGAGCGCCAATGGTCGTGTGATCGTCACAGGCTGTTTGGGTAAAGATGAAGATAAAATTCGCCAGATGCATCCAAATGTCTTAAAAGTGACAGGTGCTGCGGCGTATCAAGATGTGATGGAAGCTGTCCATCAGTATGTTCCAGAACCACCGAAACACAATCCTTTTGTAGATCTTGTACCTGAACAAGGTATTCGTTTAACACCTAAACATTATGCTTATTTAAAAATATCAGAAGGCTGTAACCATCGTTGCACATTCTGCATTATTCCAAGCATGCGTGGTGATCTTGTGTCACGCCCTGTTGGCTCTGTATTAAATGAAGCACAGGCGTTAAAAAAAGCGGGTGTAAAAGAAGTCTTGGTGATTTCTCAAGACACCTCCGCTTATGGTGTAGATACCAAATATAAGCTTGATTTCTGGAATGGTCAGCCTGTTAAAACCAAATTCTATGACATGTGCGAAGCGCTTGGTCAGTTAGGGATTTGGGTGCGATTACATTATGTTTATCCATATCCACATGTGGATGCGGTGATTGACTTAATGGCACAGGGTAAAATTCTTCCGTATTTAGACATTCCTTTTCAACACGCCAGTCCGCGCATCTTAAAATTGATGAAGAGACCAGCTCATAGTGAAAACACCTTGGAACGTCTAAAATTATGGCGTGAAAAATGTCCTGAATTGGTTATTCGTTCAACATTTGTCGTGGGTTTCCCTGGTGAAACTGAAGAAGATTTTCAAGTGTTATTGGACTGGTTACAAGAGGCGAAACTTGATCGTGTAGGTTGCTTTACCTACTCACCTGTAGAAGGCGCAACAGCCAACGATTTGCCTGATCATGTTCCTGAAGAAATTAAGCAACAACGCTATGAACGTTTTATGGAAGTTCAACAAGAGATTTCTGCTGAAAAACTGCAAAGTCGTATTGGTCAAACCATGACGGTTTTAGTAGATGATCTTGAAGAAGAATTCCCAGTCGCAGTTGCACGCTCTTATGCAGATGCACCTGAGATTGATGGTAATGTTTTTGTTGAAGATATTGATAAGTCAGTGATTAAAGCTGGTGATTTACTTGAAGTCGAAATTACAGATGCAGATGAATACGATTTGTTTGCCAAGTTGATTCGTGTTAAATCAGCTTAAGTGTTGCCGATTTCGATTTGATTAAATACGAATAAAATTGTAGATATAAGTATTGGAGTTTTGTGATGTTAGATTCTAAAAAGCCGCGCTATGAGCGAATTTTGCTGAAACTTTCAGGTGAAGCGCTTGCGGGTAATAAAGACATGGGGATTGATGCCCAAGTCTTAGATCAAATGTCTTTATCCATTGCTCACTTGGTTGGTTTGGGTGTGCAAGTGGGTATTGTGGTTGGTGGTGGTAACTTATACCGTGGTAGTCAATTACAAAAAGATGGTTTGGTTGGCCGTGTAACGGGTGATCAAATGGGTATGCTTGCTACGGTAATGAATGGTTTGGCATTACGTGATGCTTTGGTTCGCCGTAACATCAAAACCCGTTTAATGTCAGCATTGCCAATTGGTGCAGTAGTTGAAGCATATTCAAGCCGTGATGCAATTCGCCACTTAACTCAAGGTGAAGTGTGCGTATTTGTTGCTGGAACAGGTAATCCGTTCTTTACAACGGATACAGCAGCATGCTTACGTGGTATTGAAATTGAAGCAAACCTTATTTTAAAAGCCACTAAAGTTGATGGTGTCTACAATAAAGACCCAAGCAAATATGATGATGCTGTTAAATATGACCATTTAAGCTTTGATGAAGTTTTAGATGAGAAACTTGGTGTCATGGATTTAACTGCAATTTGCTTATGCCGCGATCACAATGTGCCACTTCAAGTATTTGATATGAACAAGTCTGGTGCTTTGCTTTCTGTGGTAATGGGCGAAAAAGAGGGCACTCACGTTACAAACTAATGTACGTGGGTAGTAAAGCTCTTTATACTACTGCAATTTTAGATTAGGGTGTATTGACACTTCGCCTGTTTATGAAATGTCATTAGACCCCATACACATTTAGATAAATAAGTAAGGAAGATCATATGATTAACGATCTTAAAAAAGACGCAGAAGACCGTATGAATAAGTCATTGGAGTCTTTGGAACATGGTTTTGCAAAGGTTCGTACAGGTCGTGCGCATCCATCCATCCTAAATGGAGTTATGGTTCCTTACTATGGTTCTGACGTGCCGTTAAACCAAGTGGCTAACGTGGGTGTTGAAGATTCACGTACTTTGTTAGTTCAACCATTTGAACGTTCAATGGTTTCTGCAATTGATAAAGCAATCCGTGAATCAGATTTGGGCTTAAACCCAGTAACTGCTGATGCGATTCGTGTGCCAATGGCAGCTTTGACAGAAGAAACACGTAAAGATATGCAGAAAGTTGCACGTAACGAAGCAGAAAATGCCAAAGTTGCGATTCGTAACATTCGTCGTGATGTTTTAGGCGATATCAAATCATTATTAAAAGATAAAGAAATTTCTGAAGATGATGAACGTCGTGCAGGCGATGATATCCAAAAAATTACCGATAAATTTGTTGCTGAAGTGGAAAAACGTCTTGCTGCGAAAGAAGCTGAATTGATGAAGGTCTAAGATTTAAATGACCACATCTGAAGACAACCATCTTCCAAAACATGTTGCCATCATCATGGATGGCAACAATCGTTTTGCAAAAAAGAAACAACTGCAAAAAGGTGATGGACACCGTGAAGGTAAAAATGTCCTTGATCCGATTGTAGAGCATTGCCGTAAAGTTGGCGTTCAGGCGCTTACTGTGTTTGCTTTCTCAAGTGAAAACTGGAACCGACCGCAGTATGAAGTTGATTTGTTAATGAAATTGTTAGAAGACACAATTCATGAACAAATTCCACGGATGGAAAAATTCGAAATTTCGTTGAGATTTATTGGTGATCGTAGTCGGCTTTCTCCAGAGCTACGTGAATTAATGTTGCATGCTGAACAAAGGACTGCTAAGTTCAGTAACATGACTTTAACAATTGCGATTAGTTATGGTGGTATGTGGGATATCGCAGATACTGCACGTAAACTTGCGCAACAGGTTAAAGATCAACAAATTGATGTGAATCAAATCAATACTGAGTTATTTGCACAACAAATAAGTTTGGGGGATTTGCCACCCGTGGATTTATTGATTCGTACAGGCGGTGATTACCGACTGTCTAATTTCTTACTGTGGCAGGCTGCATACGCTGAGTTATATTTTACTGAGACATTATGGCCAGAATTTACAGTGCAAGAGTTGGATCATGCGTTCAATATTTTTTCAGGGCGTGAAAGACGTTTCGGAAAAACCTCTGAACAAATTCAACAAGAACATATAGAGAATTTATAATGTTAGAGCGGATTATAACCGCATTGGTATTGGTGGCAGTTGTAGTGAGTTGTATGTTTGCAACAAAATCTCAATATCCAATGTTAGTGTTAATGATTATCGCAGCTGGGGCAGCAGGTTATGAGTGGTTTAAACTCATGCCACATGAATCTGACCATGTGAAGAAAATTAAAGCTGCTGGATTCGGTGTATTGACCGCTTTTTTTTCAGGGTTAGCATTATATTTTAATGATTTGGCGCTTATTCTTTGGAGTGCCTCTATTCTCACTTGGTTGTGTAGTCTGTATTGGGTAAAACATTATCCTGAATATGATGGCTGGTACAATATCACTTTAAATATTGTTGGCTTGGTTTTAATCAGTGCCGCAGTTACCGCTATTTTTGAAGTTTGGAAAAGCTCTCCTTGGTGGTTGATGTACCTGTTCCTGTTGGTTTGGGGCGCGGACAGTGGTGCATATTTTGTTGGGCGTAAATTTGGTAAGCGTAAACTTGCGCCAGATGTGAGTCCAAACAAATCAATCGAAGGCTTAATTGGTGGGATTGTCACTGTTGCGATTGTGATCATCGTGGTTCAATCGATTTACCTACATTTAACGCTTCCACAACATATTCTTTTCCTAGTTTTGTCTATTGTGACTGTGTTTAGCTCTGTGCTTGGCGACTTGTTTGAATCTATGATCAAACGTCGTGCAGGAATTAAAGACTCAGGTCGTATCCTTCCAGGACATGGTGGGGTGCTTGATCGTATAGATTCATTGCTTGCTGCGGCTCCATTTTTTGCGGCTGGCATGTATGTTTTAAAACTTATTGGTGTAGATTTATAGATGTCACAATCTGTTTGTATATTAGGTGTTACAGGTTCTATTGGGCGCAGTACTTTAAAAATTTTACAACAGCATTCGGACCAGTATTCAGTTTTTGCAGTGACTGGATTTAGTCGAATCAAAGAACTCAGTGAAATATGCAAACAATATCGACCGAAATGTGTTGTTGTACCATCGGATAAAGTAGATGAGTTACAACAGCTACTTGCTATACATCATATTTTTGATATCGAAATCCTTACAGATGAAGCAGGGCTTATCACCGTATCGGAACATCCTGATGTAGATGTGGTGATGGCAGCAATTGTTGGTGCAGCAGGATTGTTGCCGACTTTAGCTGCAGTGAAAGCAGGTAAGCGCGTTTTACTTGCCAACAAAGAAGCCTTGGTGATGTCTGGCGATATTATGCTTCAAGCAGCTAAAGATCATCATGCTTTGTTACTGCCTGTTGACTCTGAACATAATGCTATTTTCCAATGTCTTCCGCAAAATTATTTACAGATTCAACCCAATGGTGAGCCTCAATTGGGGGTCAAGCAAGTTTTGTTGACTGCTTCAGGTGGCCCATTTTTAAACTTTAGCTTAGAACAATTAAAAACCGTAACACCAGCACAAGCCTGTAAACATCCAAATTGGTCGATGGGACAAAAAATTTCGGTAGATTCTGCAACCCTGATGAATAAAGGTTTAGAATTGATCGAAGCATGTCATTTATTTTCAATTAAAGAACAATTTGTTACAGTTGTTGTTCATCCACAAAGTATCATTCATTCAATGGTTCAATATGTGGATGGTTCAACTTTGGCTCAAATGGGTAATCCTGATATGTGTACGCCGATTGCGCATGCACTTGCATGGCCTGAGCGGATTCAAACACATGTCCCGCCTCTAGATTTATTTGTCCATTCACAACTCGACTTTCAAGCACCAGATATTACGCGTTTTCCATCGCTTAAACTGGCTCGACATGCTATGCAGGCGGGCGGATTGGCACCGTCTATTCTCAATGCTGCCAATGAAATTGCTGTAAGTGCTTTTTTACAGCAAAAAATTGCATTTTTACAAATTTCACAAGTGGTTGAACATACCTTAAATCACGTTCAAAATGGTTTGGCAGATTCGATTGACACGATTTTGCAGACAGATCAACTTGCGCGCCAAGTTGCTTCACAACGCATTACACAATTGGGAAGCTGATCATGAGTGTTCTATTTATCATTGTTGCTGCCATATTCCTACTTGGTCCGCTGATTGCGATTCATGAATTTGGGCATTATTGGGTTGCACGTAAACTCGGTGTAAAAGTACTGGTTTATTCGATTGGTTTTGGTCCAACTTTGTTGAAGTGGACATCGAAAAAATCAGGCATCCAATATCAACTTTCTGCATTACCACTGGGTGGTTATGTCAAAATGTTGGATGAGCGTGAGGGGAATGTTAGTGCGGAAGATTTGCCGTTAGCATTTAACCGTCAGCCACCATGGAAGCGTATTGCGATTGTTGCTGCTGGTCCATTGATCAATTTGATTTTTGCAATCGTCCTATTTTGGATTCTATTTCTGCCTGCACAAGAGCAATTAAATACTCGTGTTGGTGCAATTCTACCCAATACACCTGCTGCAACAGCTCAAATGCAGATTGGCGATAAAATTGTTGCTGTAGATGGAACAGATGTTAGCACTTGGGAAAAACTCAACTATGCCATCGTTGATCGTGTTGGTGAAACAGGTCATATCGATGTTCAGGTTGAGCGTAATGGTCAGCCGCAGAGTTTTGCTTTACCAATCAAGAATTTCTTAAAAGACCAAAGTCAGTCACCATTTGATGTACTAGGTTTTACCCCATATCGTCCACAGATTCCTGCAACTGTTTATAAGTTAAGTAGTGATGGCGCTGCGATTCGTCAAGGGATGAAAGAAGGTGACCAAATCATTTCAATCAATCAGGTGAAAATGAAAGATTGGTTTGATGTGGTAGATGTGGTACAAAAATCACCTGAAAAGTTACTTAAAGTTGATGTGTTGCGCCAAGGGCAAATTGTACATTTACAAGTAATGCCGCAAGGTAAACGCGATAATATGGGAAATGTAACAGGTATGTTGGGTGTGCAAGCACAGACTGATAAACTGACAATTCCTACTGAATATAAACAAACAATTCAATATAATCCTGCTGAAGCTTTTGTTGTTGCTGTTGAAAAGACCGGGCAACTTTCAGCAATGATTTTGAATTCGATGGTGAAGATGGTACGTGGTTTAATTGGCTTAGATAATTTATCAGGTCCAATTACCATTGCAAAAGTCGCCGGTCAAAGTGCTGAAATGGGGTGGCAAACATTCATTTCATTTATGGCTTTGATGAGTGTGAGTTTGGGGATTTTAAATTTATTGCCTATCCCGATGTTAGATGGCGGTCATTTGGTTTATTACATTGTTGAAGCAATTCGTGGTAAGCCTGTTTCTGAACAAATACAATTGGTTGGGTTAAAAATTGGTATGGTACTGCTTGGTAGCATGATGCTTCTTGCAATATTTAATGATTTTATGCGTTTATAACGCAATTGTGGATTAACTTACTGGAAAATAATAGGCATGCAGCACTCACATTTATTTATGCCATTAGCGCTCGTTAGTGCGATGGCAGCTGTACAGCAAGTACAAGCGGCAGATGAGTTCATTGCACGAGATATCCGTGTGGATGGCTTGGTTCGTTTAACGCAACAAAATGTTCTTGCACTTTTACCAATAAATAGTGGTGACCGTGTCAATGATCCTGCAATTGCGGATTCAATTCGTGCTTTGTACGCTTCAAATCTTTTTGATGATATCCAAGCATCTAACCAAGACGGTGTCTTGGTGTTTAAAGTGATTGAACGTCCAGTAATTTCAAAAATTAATTTCAAAGGCAATAAACTAATTCCGAAAGAAGCTTTGACGGATGGTTTAAAGAAAATGGGCTTGGCCGAAGGCGAAGTGCTTAAAAAATCTGCCTTACAAACCTTAGAAACTGAGTTAGAACAACAATATGCTCAACAAGGTCGTTATGATGCAGATATTAAAGTTGAACAAGTTGCTCAACCTAATAACCGCGTTGAATTGAATATCAATTTTAATGAAGGTAAGCCTGCAAAAGTTTTTGATATCAATATTATTGGTAATACCGTATTTAAAGAAGACGACATTAAACAGGCGTTTGCGGTAAAAGAGAGTGGCTGGTTATCGGTTATTTCTCGAAATGACCGTTATGCACGTGAAAAAATGTCTGCAAGTCTAGAGTCGTTGCGTGCGTTATATCTCAATAAAGGTTATATCAATTTTGATATTAACAGTTCAAATTTAAATCTTAGTGAAGATAAAAAACATATCTTTATTGAAGTTTCAGTCAATGAAGGCGAGCAGTTTAAATTTGGCGAAACTAAATTTTTAGGTGATGCACTTTATAAAACTGAAGATTTAAAGGCGCTACAAATCTATAAAGATGGCACAACGTATTCTCAAGAAAAAGTCAATGCTGTAAAACAGTTATTACTTCGTAAATATGGTAATGCGGGTTACTACTATGCAGAAGTAAATGTCGTCCCTGAAATCAATAATGAAACTCATATTGTTGACTTAAATTACTATATTAATCCTGGTCAACAAGTAACCGTGCGTCGTATTAACTTTACCGGTAATACCAAAACTGCGGATGAAGTATTACGTCGTGAAATGCGTCAAATGGAAGGTGCTTTAGCAAGTAACGAAAAAATCGACTTGTCTAAAGTTCGTTTAGAACGTACTGGTTTCTTTAGTAAAGTTGATGTTAAACCTGTTCGTGTACCGAACTTGCCAGATCAAATGGACTTGAATATTGATGTTGAAGAACAACATTCTGGTACCAGTACATTGGCTGTAGGTTATTCTCAGAATGGTGGTATCACATTCCAAGCAGGTTTAAGCCAAACCAACTTTATGGGTACCGGTAATCGTGTTTCTATCGATTTATCTCGTTCAGAAACCCAAGATTATTATAACTTAAGTGTGACTGACCCATACTTTACCATTGATGGTGTAAGTCGTGGTTATAACATGTACTACCGTAAAACCAAGTTAAATAATGATTATAACGTTAACAACTATGTAACGGACAGTATCGGTGGTGGTGTTACATTTGGTTATCCAATCGATGAAAACCAAAACATTAGTGCAGGTTTAAACGTTGACCAAACTAAAGTAACTACTGGTGCTTATGTTTCAACCTATGTACGTGATTACTTAAAAGCCCATGGTGGTAAAACTATTGCTACAAGTACATATTGTGATGGTGAGTGGAAAGCACTAGATTCTACAAAACCAGATGATCTTTCATGTGTTGATTCAGCAGGAAAGGTTAAAGATTTAACACCATTTGATTCTGAGTTTGAAGGTAAGTTCTTAACATATAATTTAAATTTGGGTTGGTCATATAATACATTGAACCGTCCAATTTTCCCTACTAACGGTACCTCACATCGTGTCAATGCTGAAATTGCATTGCCAGGTAGTGATGTTGAATATCAAAAAGTTACTTACGATGCACAGACTTATTTCCCATTAGGTCGTGATTTCGTATTACGTGGCTATGGTAAGTTAGGTTATGGTAATGATTTACCATTCTATAAAAACTTCTATGCGGGTGGTTTTGGTTCAGTCCGTGGTTATGACAACAGTACATTGGGTCCAAAATACCCTGGTGTGACCTATAACGAAAGAAAAACCAAAGACTATGACCCTGAAGAAGTTGGTGGTAATGCTTTAGTACAATTCGGTACAGAATTGGCTCTACCTGTTCCATTTAAGGGGGATTGGGCGCGTCAGATCCGTCCGGTGATCTTTGCTGAGGGCGCACAAGTCTTTGATACAGACTGTAGCACAGCGACTGGTGATCTTTATCTAGATGGTTCAAAAACACCAATTAATGCAAAACAGTACTGTAAAGACAATAATGATTTTGACTTTGGTAACATGCGTTATAGTGTTGGTGTAGGCTTTACTTGGATTACCATGATTGGCCCACTTTCGTTGAGCTATGCATTCCCATTGAATGACAAACCGGGCGATGAAACTAAAAATATTCAATTCGAGATTGGTCGTACTTTCTAAGTACGATCTTTTTACGAGATTTAACTTAATATAAGGAACAATGATGAAAACAATGAAAATGGCCATTATGGGCTTAGGCTTGGGTTTTGCTGGATTGGTTCAAGCGGCAGGTTTTGGTGTAGTTGATCTAGAAAAAGTTGTAGAAAGTAGCACCTACTTAAAGCAACAGAATGCAAGTTTAGAACAATCAGTTAAACCGCAAACCACAAAGCTTGAACAAATCACCAAAGATATTGAAGCGTTGAAACAAAAAGCACAGGCTCAAGGTGCAAATGTTCAGCAAATTAATGCGCAATACCAAGCAAAAGTGAATGAATTCCAGACAATTCAGCAAGGTGTTCAGGCGAAAGTACAGAGCACAATTCAAAACACCAATGCAACTTTTGAGGCTCGTGTAAAGCAAGCTGCTGAACAATTGCGCCAAGAAGCTGGATTAGACTTTGTTTTGAATAAAAATTCAGCACTTGCTTATGACGCAAAGAGTGATTTAACTGCTAAAATAATCCAAAAGGTTAATGCAATTAAATAATCAATGAAATCAAATCGTTTTCATCTCGATGAATTAGCTCAGCTTGTACAAGGTGAGCTAATTGGTCAAGCCAATTTTGTTTTAGATGGGCTTGCAAGTTTAGAACACGCGCAATCCAATCATATTTCTTTTGTAAATAACGACAAATATTTGAATGAAGCTCAAAACTCTAAAGCTGGCGCTTTGATCGTCACGGCAGAGTTAAAAGAACAGCTTACAAATTGCCAGAATTTTATTGTTGTTGCCAATCCCTATCTTGCTTTTGCGATTTTAACCCATCAATTTGAAGTTAAAGTAACTAAACGGGGTATCGAAAGTACTGCGCAAATCTCTCCTTCAGCAATTATTGCAGATGATGCTTATATTGGTCATTATGTTGTGATTGGTGATGATTGTGTGGTGGGTGCAAATACAGTTATCCAATCACACAGCAAAATTGATGATGGTGTTGAAATTGGCAAAGACGGTTTTGTCGATTCTCATGTGACCATTACAGGCCAAACAAAAATTGCAGATCGTGTTCGGATTCATTCCAATACTGCAATTGGTGGAGAGGGCTTCGGTTTTGCACCTTATCAAGGAAAGTGGAATCGTATTGCTCAATTGGGTTCTGTACGTATCGGAAATGATGTACGTATAGGTTCAAATTGTAGTATTGATCGTGGTGCTTTGGACGATACAATCATTCATGACGGTGTCATTATTGATAACCTTGTGCAAATCGCCCATAACGTGCAAATTGGCGAGAATACTGCCATTGCAGCCAAGTGTGGTATCGCGGGTAGTACGATTATTGGCAAAAACTGTGTTCTTGCAGGTGCTGTTGGCATCGTAGGGCATATAAAAATCACAGATAATGTCACAATTACTGGAATGTCAATAGTCACAAAAAGTATTTCTGAAGCAGGTTCTTATTCTTCAGGTACTGGACAGTTTGAAACAAATCATTGGAAAAGAACGGTTGTGCGCTTAAGACAATTAGCAGATGTGCCATTGACCAAACTGGTGAAACAAATAGATCATATGCAGGCTCAAATTGAGTCCATTGAATCAACTTTAAAGTCGCGTAAATAATTATGACTGAGTCTAAATCTCTACCTTTTACGGTTCCTGAATTACCAATGCAAACCCAAACGATTCGCGAGTATTTGCCACATCGTTATCCATTTTTGCTTGTCGATCGTGTAACTGAAGTTACAGAGAATGGGATTGTAGGATACAAAAACGTTTCAATTAATGAAGAATTTATGCAGGGTCATTTCCCTGGCTATCCAATTATGCCGGGTGTTTTGATCGTTGAGGCGATGGCACAAGTTTCTGGTGTGCTTGGTTTTATCATGAATAATGAAAAGCCAAGACCAGGTTCTTTGTTCTTATTCGCTGGTGCTGAAAAAATACGATTTAAAAAACAAGTCGTACCAGGTGACCAACTCGTGCTAAAATCTGAATTACTCATGCAAAAACGTGGCATTTACAAGTATTTATGTACTGCCAGTGTTGACGGCGTGGTAGCAGCAACCGCTGAAATTATCATTTCTCATCAGAAATTAGAGCAGGCATGAGCAGTAACGACTTAATCCACCCAACCGCTATTATTGACTCTTCTGCAGTGATAGCACCAGATGTCCAAATAGGGCCATATTGTATTATTGGTCCACAAGTGACGATTGGTGCTGGTACCAAACTTCACTCACATGTTGTGATTGGAGGCTATACACGTATTGGTGAAAATAACGATATTTTCCAATTCGCAAGTGTAGGTGAAATTTGTCAAGATTTAAAATACCAAGGTGAAGAAACTTGGTTAGAAATTGGCGACAACAACAAAATCCGTGAACATTGCAGCTTACATCGTGGCACTGTTCAAGATCGAGGCCTAACCAAAATAGGAAGCAATAACCTATTGATGGTGAATACGCATATTGCACATGATTGTTTGATTGGAAATAACAATATTTTTGCAAATAATGTCGGCATCGCTGGCCATGTCCACATTGGCGATTTCGTCATTGTGGGCGGGAACTCAGGTATCCATCAATTCTGTAAGATTGATTCTTATAGTATGATTGGTGGTGCATCACTGATTCTTAAAGATGTTCCTGCTTATGTCATGGTTTCAGGCAACCCTGCGCATGCTTATGGTATGAACGTTGAAGGGATGCGTCGTAAAGGCTGGTCTAAGAATGTGATTCAGGGCTTAAGAGAGTCGTTTAAATTGATCTATAAAGAGAACTTAACCACTGAACAAGCCATTGAAAAAATTCGTCAAGAGATCCTTCCAGAAGTTGAAGAAGTCCAGTTATTGATTGATTCAGTATTAGAATCTAAGCGCGGTATCGTGCGTTAATTGTTAAAAATATCAAAAAAAAATGCCTCTATTGAGGCATTTTTTTTTTTGGTCTAAATTGTGAATAAGCGGATTAACCTTTTTTGAAAAAACCTGCTTCTTCTGATTTAGGGTAGGTGCTTAACAGTTTGCTTTTATAGACATTTGCAGTTTGTGTATTCTTGTTAACATCTTTGGCAATACTATAAAGTTGGTATAAAGCACGCGGTGCTTTAGACGAGTTTGGAAATTTAGCTGCCACGATTTCATAGTTTTTCTTGGCTTCATTATAGTTTGGTGGATCAATTGCCAATTGAAACTCAGCTAACCAAAAATAAGCATTTCCAGTATAAATACTGTTTGGGTAGTTTTTAATAAAGTTTTGCATAGGGGCGATGGCTTGTTTTGCACCGCCTTTTTTATAGGCATCTAAAGCAATGGTATAAGCTGCTTTTTCCAGTGCAACAGGATCACTGGTATTGTTGCTACTGTTGGCCGGTGTTGCTGGATTTTGAGCCGTTGTTGGTGCCGGGCTATTCGTTGTAGCTTTGCTTGCAGTGCTTGTTTGATCGGTTGCGGTTGAACTATCGACAGGTGCATTTTCAGCAGGTGCTTGTTCTGGTTGATTGCTTTCAGGTTCAAGTTTCTGATTGAGCAGTTCAAGGCGCTGATCTAAATCGGTATAGCGGTTGGTGAGTTCTTTGTTTAGTTGATCAATGGCATGATCTTGTTCTTCAATCTTGCCACGTAATTCACGAATTTGATTTTCTAATTGTTGATTCTTTTGTATTAAATCCCAATTCATATTTCCAGCAATGGGTGCTGGTGAATTCGCTACATCATTTCGAGATGATGCAGTATCACTTAATCCACGAGATTCTATAGGGATTGCATATAAAGATGCTGAACTGAGTAAAGCAATAGAAAACAGGGCATGCTTTTTTAGCATAATTTAAAATCCATCAAAGTCAAAATTTTTCAAATAGACTGATATGGGCTATTTGAAAATCAATAATTGTTATCATTAAAAACGGCTAGGGGCGGAATTGCAAGATGCTTTTACAATCTTCAGCTAATTCTAATGCAATATGAAGCTTTTTTGTATTTTAACACCTGCAATCTATGAAGTAGCGCTGAGATAAAATTCAGTAGAATATTGACTAATGCTTGATAATTTTAATGGGCTATTGAAAAGAAAAGTTAGAATTACTGTTAAAAATTAACCATATTGATGATGAAATAAGCAAACGAATGAATAACTTGAGAAAATCACAATGTTAGGCTTGAAAGAAAATTAAAAATCTCTATACTCTGTTCTTGCAATGGTAGCCCTGCTGGTGGTTTCGCAATTGTACTCTGAAAACCCCGCCAGGACCGGAAGGTAGCAACGGTATCAGAAATACGATGTGCCGAGATTTTGCTAGTAGGGCTGCCACCAGATTTTTAAATCTACCAATAATAATAACTTAATATATCCATTCGATTTATATCCTACATTTTAAAACTATCTCTGCTATTTAATTCCTGAAAATTTTTATATTCTCAATCTTTAGACCATCTGATTTAATTCAATCATCATTTTTTAGTCGTGACTAAAGATCTATCATCCTTATTGAGCTTATATTGAAAATACGCGTATAGTTTTACGGATGAATGAAATGATAGTTTGTACAGTGCTAAAAGATATTGGATCTGCTTAGAATTTATAAGAAATCAAAAGTGAGAAGGGAATTCTATCAATAGATTTTCAGCCTAAGATTCTCAACCTAGCGTCTAATGAAAAGTTGATCTTGAATTGTATCGACTGACGATCATCAATCATCACTTGGTTTTTTTGAAATTGCTTTCATAATCGCATCCATTTCAAAACCACGATATTGTAAAAAGCGAATTTGTTTGGCTTTAATTTTTGGATCTTTGCTGACCTCTGTACCATATTTTTTAACTTTCAATTGGTAGGCTTGTTCATACCAATCAATTTCTGCAATATCCTCTTGTACTAAGGCTCTATCCAGTTGTTTGGCGCGTAAAGCCAGTTTGATTCGATTCGGGCCTTTACCTCTACGGACTTGGCTACGCACAGTCATTTCTGCCACACGTTGGTCACTTTGGTAGTTATTCGCTGACAACTCATCAACCAAAGTTAAAACCTCCTCTCGGCTCTGCGCATAGGTCATCAGCTTTTCAATTAGATCAGCTTTGGAATATTCTTTTCGAGTCAACACCGCAAAAGCATAAGAACGCAAACGTGTACCGGTTAAGCCCTGTGGTTTGGGTGCAAGATCCTGTTCCGCATTAAAGGCGTGCTCATCATTTGCAATGCCAGATGCAGGTTCTGCAGGTTGAGATGTAGAATGCTGATATTCTATTGTTTCCTGTTCACCAAATTGCTGTTTGAGTTTTTGGTAATCTAACAATTTGGGAAATTTTGCTTGGCTCATAGCTATTGATAACAATCTATTTATTTCAGAGATAAACATTAGTTTAGCTTTAATTCATTTTTTTAACAGTGCAAATGCTATACGGATGAATTTTCCTCCGCCTAAATATCAAAGAATCTAAACCAGTATAAGAGGGGAAGATAAACAGATATCAGGGTTTAGATTTTTATTTAAAGCGCTTCATGTCGAAGCTTAATAACGCCTAAACTGGCTTACCGATACTATCCGTTTCTATTTGATCAATGATTCGAATTGACTTAGGACGAAGATAGCGAGGAGTTTGGCCGCTAATCCATAATTGTAATTCCTCAATATTGAGTATCTGATTGAGAATAATGTCTACAGCCAAGCATTGTCCAAGATCAGCATCATCTATAGCATAAGCGCGTGCAAATTTGATTGCGTTATGGGTATATAAAATATTTTCCAAATCAATCGGGTAAACATTTACACCACCGCAAATTAACATATCATCAGAGCGACCTTTTAAATAATAATAACCTTTAGCATCTTGTACGGCTAAATCACCGCACTGTAGCCATTGATTCGGTGTAATTGACCAAGCACATTTGCTCCATAAGATACCGATATTGCCATTTTCTAAAGGCTGACCTGTAGAATCGGCAATTTTAATTTGTACACCTTGAATAGCTTTTCCTATACTTTCAGGATTTCGTTTTAAATCAGCTGTTGTTGCCAAGAGGTTAATTCCACTTTCAGAGCTGCCATAGAGATTGAACAGTTGTATCTGAGGATAGTGCCGTAGGGCATGTTTGACTAAATTCGCACTTAAAGGCGCGCTACCTGTAATGATGTATTGCACTGAGCTCAGAGGAGCGTTCAGTTCAATTAAACGGTATAAAATAGTGGGCACTAAGTTTAAACAATCAATTTGATGGTGTTTAATCAGATGCTTGGCAGATTGTGGATCAAAACGTTTTTGCAAAATCACAGTTTTATGAAAGCTCAGCGCCATCAAACTCGCAGTTAAACCTGCCGCATGGCAGAGTGGTGTCATCACAAAAATTTGCTTAATTTTAAAAAATTTTAGTTTTCTGAGCATGAGGTCTAACAAAGGTAAACTTTGTAGTGGTTTAGATTGCCTTGTCGCAACTTTAGGAATTCCTGTTGAACCAGAAGAACAGACACTTATTTTATTAAAATAAGTCGGTTTTATACGAAATTTCTGCTGGGTACTTGGTGCAGGAATAAGCGTAAAATTTTGGATATTGAGTGGAGTAAATACATCTAAACTGCCAATAAGATGCAGTTGTCTCTGCTCAATTAAAGCTTGAAGTTTATGCTGTACGAGGCTGGGGTTAACGATAATGATATCTTTACCTAAACGGCTCAGTGCAAACAAGGCCGCCAAGCTATCTAGGTCTTGTTGCATCATTAAACCAATCTGTTGCGGAAGTTGCTTTGGATTATGGGAGTTTTGCCATTCACAAATAAGTTGATCAGTTCTGCATTTTAATTCTAAAAAGTTAATTTGATGATCATCAATAATAAATGCTGTTTTATTTTTTTGAATACGCGTCTGTGCATCTAAAATACTATATAAATGAAGACCATGTTGAATAGTGCTATAGCATAAACTTATGCACCATCTTAACCCAAAGATCCATTTCATCTTATAACTTTCGCTTGAGTAAATGTTTATAGAAATAATAAATCGGTGTGATCAACAATATTGAACCAATCTGTGCAATTCCTAGCCACCATGGTTGCCATTGTCGTTTACGATAAATTAGGCACGCAAGAATCGCTTGAGCAGCGTCTTTTGCTTGCATCGCTGGCATTTGTTGATATTGCTTGGTGGGTAAAATCATTCGTGTACGGACTAAGGGCAAGTAGACTAAGCCTGCGTGTACTTCATGAACCGCCAATTCTGGTTGAATGGCAAGAATCCACTGTTGCATTGCGGTTTTCGAAGCTTGATAGGTTGACCAAAATGGCGGGGCAAACAGTTTGGCATTGATGGTTGAAACCACAATAATTTGTCCTTGCTTGTGTTTTAAATCAGCTAACAATAAACGGGTAAGTTGGGCAGGGTTGATATAGTTAATCGCAATGGTTCGATCGATATCCTGTGGGCGATCCAAGCTATCCCAAACAGAGCGCTGAATTGATTTTCCTGCATTATGGATCAATACATCAATCTGAATATTACGTGCTGCTAGGCTTTGAAAAATATGTTCTGCAGCATCGGATTGATATAAATCTACACAGATGATTTCAATATGGCACGAATAAGATTCAAATTCACTTTTGAGTTGTACAAGTTTATCTGTACTGCGTGCAATCAGAACAAGCGTGCATTGTGTATTGGATAACAGCCTTGCACATGCTTCACCAATCCCAAAACTTGCCCCTGTAATTAAAATGGTTTTATTTTGAAAGTGTTGTTTGAGTTTATTTTTTTGAATTCGTGGAGCTCGAAAAAATAAAAATTCAGTGATTGTTCTGATTTTTTTATACATAATAATGAAAGAATCTGATTCATACGGCTTTAGCTTAGTTATAACTGAAATTTATATTAAATCAAAATGACTGTTGTTTAATTTGGTTTTTAGCATAAAAAAGCACCTCGAAAGGCGCTTGATATACTTAAAAATAAAGTTTGAATTTAAACATCTAAAAAGTCAGGCTCTTCTTCTTTCTCTTCTGCTGGTGCGGCATTAGCAGTAGTCAAAAGCTTTTCACGAATCATACGATCAAGTTCTTGAGCCAATTGAGGGTTTTCCTCTAAATGTCGAATGACATTGTTTTTACCTTGACCGATTTTGTCGCCTTGATATGAGTACCAAGCACCTGCTTTTTGTACAAGTTCTTGTCCAACTGCAAGATCAACCAATTCACCTAAGTGGTTTACACCTTTACCATACATAATTTGGAAAAGTGCTTCACGGAAAGGAGGCGCCATTTTGTTTTTCACAACTTTGACTTTGGTTTCAGAACCTACAATTTCATCGCCTTCTTTAACTTGTCCAATACGACGAATATCTAAGCGTACAGAAGCATAGAACTTCAATGCGTTACCACCAGTTGTGGTTTCAGGGCTACCAAACATCACCCCAATTTTCATACGAATCTGGTTAATGAAGATAACCATACAGTTTGAACGCTTGGCATTACCTGTGATTTTACGTAAAGCTTGGCTCATCAAACGTGCTTGTAGACCCATGTGAGAGTCACCCATTTCGCCTTCAATTTCGGCTTTAGGGGTTAACGCTGCTACCGAATCGACAACGATCATATCGACTGCACCTGAACGAACCAACATATCTGCGATTTCAAGTGCTTGCTCACCATTATCTGGCTGTGAAACTAAAAGGTTGTCTATATCTACCCCAAGTTTACGTGCATATTGTGGATCTAAAGCATGTTCCGCATCAATAAAGGCACATGTTCCACCTGCTTTTTGGCATTGCGCAATGGCTTGTAGCGTCATTGTCGTTTTACCAGAAGATTCAGGACCGTAAATTTCAACGATACGACCTTTTGGTAAGCCCCCAATACCCAATGCAATATCAAGTGTTAAAGAGCCTGTAGAGACCGCTTCAACCGCTTGAACAGTGTTATCACCTAAGCGCATCACTGTGTTTTTACCAAATTGCTTCTCAATTTGGCTCAGTGCCGCATTCAGTGCCTTGCTTTTGTTATCATCCATCTCGTAAACCTCAAACGATGTAATATCACTAATATCTTAAGTGGATGTCATTAAATTTGATCTTTCGTCCACGGCAGTAATAGTGACAGAAAATAAAAAATGGTTCTATATTAAAAAACATTAGTACGACATAAGATGTCGTACCCAACCTAAACGAATTCAGTCATCATCATAGGACCAAGATTGGTCAAATTGTTGATCATTTTCTTGTTTAAATTTGCTAATTTGTCGTCGATCTTTTTTACTTGGTCGATGATCAGGGCGCGCTAGATTATGCAATTTTCTTTGGGATGAAATCAACTCTCTACGTGCCACACTCACCTCAGTTTCTTCATAAAGTTGTTGGGCAATCGGTGCGCCGCCACGAACAACGGAGAGTGCTTTAATCACTACCGTTTTACGATCAAAACCTTGTTGTATGGTGAGCTCCATTCCAACGCGAATCTCTTTTGAGACTTTAACACGTTCATTATTATGATGAACTTTACCACCCTCGATTGCATCTTTGGCAATAGAGCGTGTTTTAAAAAAACGTGCAGCCCAAAGCCATTTGTCTACACGCATTGTTTCAAGTTGTTGTTTCTCAGGCTGTTTTGACATCGACATCCTTATGTTCTAAATCTGTTGACTGTAAATTTGCTAACGCTACGTTTTTCAGTAATGGTAAAAGCTCAGTTAAATGATTAATTGCAGGGTATTGCAATTCTAAGTGATGACGCGCAGCACGACCACTGGAAGGTTGGGTAATCGTGATTAAGTGCGCTATACCAAACTTTTCAGCACCTTTTAATACAGGAATGGTGTCATCCACAAAACATGCATTTTGTGGGTCAAATGGATGCTTTTGCTGAAGGATTTGCCAAAACTCAATAAACTCTTTGGAATAGCCAATTTCTTCACTACTGATCATTACTTCAAAATAAGGGCTGAGATCAACATTTTCAAGTTTAAGTTTTAAGCCAGCACAATCTGCATTGGTCAGTAACCAACAACGATAACCTTGTGCTTTTAATTGTTTTAATAATTCAAAACAGCCCATTCTTGGGGTGATTTTATCTTTAAAATCATATTGTAACTGTAGGACATCAACCCCAACTTTTTCAGACCAGTATTTTGAAGAATACCAGCAGAGGGTATGATTATGTTGTTGATAAAATGCATTTAGAATGTTTTGACTGTGCTCTAAACTACATTGATGGGTTTCTGCATGCCGTTCAGGGAGTTTTGTGTTCCAGATCAGATCATCAAAAGCTAAATCAAGGAGTGTACCGTCCATGTCAAAAAAGATGATCGGTTTTTGCATTCAAGGAACTCCAAAGTTTTTTAAAGTTTAACAAAGACTCTATGAACGTGTAAATTTTAATAAGATAAATGTGAGATGATGAGCAGGAAAACTCACCATTTGCGGATTTCTTTTACTTATCACTAATCGCTTAGCTATGCTCTCAAAATTTGATCCAACTACATATATTACAATTTAAAGCGCTAGATCTAAATGCTATAACACTTAGATCCAAACGATATAAATGAGACTTAAATGAACGTATTAGATACGATAAATTCTGAATTACATCAAGCAGCGATGCTATTAGATAATATTTCAGGAAAAATCCAAGAAGCACCAGAATTGGAAAATAGGGAAAATATTTTGCTTATCGGTAAAGCGCTCAGTCATATTTTTGAACTGCAAAAAAATATATATGAACATAGACCCGATTTAAAAAATATTCATGAACAAAACAACGATTAAAATTCAAAGCATCTGAAGTTTGAATTTTAAAGTTGTGAGGAATTATATAAATACAATTAATGAAAACAATATGTTATTGGTTAATTCATCCATATTAAAATGGATTTCATTGGATAAAATTTTAAATAGGTTGAATAGACTTGGACTAATCTAAATCAAATGAAAATTTAGAAGTCTATATAGTGTTCAAAAAGCATATCTAATCTCAGGATATTTATTAATTAAAAGCTATTGTTTTCATGCACTCAACATAAAAAAATGGTAGGCTTGTGGACAAAAATCAGACATCCTACAGGTCGGATCAATGTTTATTACCACTCAAGCACCACAAGATGAACAAATTTTAAAATTAGTTCCAGTTTTGGCATCTGCAAGTCAGATCTTGCTCGAGGAATACCAAAATTATTGTGCTGGAAATGCGTTTAATATTGATAAAAAGGATGATCAGTCACCTGTTACCCAAGCTGACTTAAAAGTGAATGCCTATTTAATAGAACAACTGGCGAAAATCACCCCTGAAATTCCAGTGCTATCAGAAGAGAGTGATTATTCTCAACGACATACATGGAATATCTGCTGGATGCTGGATCCTTTAGATGGAACTAAAGAATTTATTCATGAACGTGATGAATTTACGATTAATTTAAGTCTAATTCACAACCACCAAACCATATTTTCAATCATTGTTGTACCGACAGAGCAAGTGATGTATTTGGGATATTTAACAGAATTGCCTTATAAATATTGCTTTATTCATCGTACTTGGGAACGTTATTGCAAGTTTAAAGCTGTAGAGGAAGATGCAATTCAAATTGGACTAAGCCATAGCAGTAAAAATCCAAAGTATCAGCAATATATTGATTATATTGAACAAGAATCGCCTGTCATTAGACGCGAGGCGGGCAGTGCCTATAAGTTTTGTATGATGCTTGAAGGCGAAATTGATATTTATCCAAGATTTCATCCAACCTCTGAGTGGGATACCAGTGCAGGACAAGGATTATTGGAAAGTATTGGTGGCGGATTACTGAGTTTAGCTGCGGTACCATTTACCTATAATCAACGTGATACCGTGTTAAATGATGGATTTATCGCATTTCGGAATGTCGAAAATAAAGAAATTGCTTTAGAAGCATTAAGCAATGTGAGCTTTTAATCTGATATACATATGCATTTTATAGATAATTTAACACTTTGATATTGGGTCTGTTGACAATTCGTCTATGTTTGCGACTACGTGTGTTTTTTAGGCGATACTAGGCACGAAATACGAAATTTAGTCATTCTAAATAAGTAGTTCGTAACGACGTAACGGCAAAAAAACACGCTAGTCCCCCGCTGCGCCTTGCGCTGCAAACAAAGCAGTGCTTTGTTCTTGCTCAGGGTTGTGGCTAAAATTATCTCAGCCTTTGTTATGAAACTCGAAAATAGTCTCGCTATTCTCCTCGTTTCCTGCCTTGCCTGCTCAATTTTAACCTACAACGCAAGCCATTTATGAAATGTTAACAGACCCTAGATTGAGCGCTTGGCTGCATATGTTATAGTAAGCTTGTATAAAAATGAGTTTTAAGTTGATATGGCCTTAGATTTATTGCCGAACAGTATGCTAAAAGCAATAGATTTATTGCCCGATGCGAAAACACCTGTAACCTTATTCACACGTCATTCAATTCGTGAGGTTGTGAATGGGCAGGGACTGGCAGGCTATGATCTGCAATTAACTTCCCAAGGTCGTGATTTAGCCCAAGCTTGGGGCTGTTATTTGATTGAAAATACGGATCGTGTGATTCAACATTGTATTTCAAGCCCCATTCAGCGTTGTGTCGATACCGCGGCTTTGATGATTCAAGGCGCTGACGGAATTTCTTCTTATCCGAATACCCATCATATCGAAATTGTAGAAAAGGGCTTATTGGTTGAGCCGGGAAGCTTTGTGCTGGATATTAAACAGGCCGCTCCCTATTTTAGAGCACAAGGTGCTTTAGGTTTTATCAATAGTTTTGTAAATAATGCCTTACCTGGTATGAAGCATCCGATTACGGGTGTGGTGGATGTGCTTGAATTAATCTATGAAACACATCCTACGCTAAACAACGGTATTAGTTTGGCTGTGAGCCACGATACGATTCTTGCTGCGATTATTGCGGTGATTTCAAAACGTACCTATATCAATCAAAGTGATTGGCCTGAGATGATGGAAGGTCTATTTGTTTGGTTTGAAGGCGAGCGTTTTGCAGATAGTCATTTAAAATGGATTTGGCGAGGTGAACGTGGTGAATTGTCGATACGAGAGTTTCAGCAATAATTGGATCAAATACAAGAAGAAGATTAAATAGCAGTGTATTCCTTACACAATAGGCGACATCCATGTCACCACACGATAGCAATAACATGTAAAAAAAATGTAAAAAGTAAAGTCTTAAGTTAGTAATGCTATTGCTAACACCATGTTGTAAGCAGGCTTGGTGTGATTAAATAACAACCTAAAACTCAATAAATCCATAAAAGTAAAATTTAGAGCAATATGTCCTTTTTATATTTTTTAAATAAAAACTACATGACTACAAACAATATGATATATTTAAATTATTGAAATATATAATTATTTTAATTTAATCTCAGAAACCAAGGATAGAGATAAGTCGTTATAAATATGGGGAAGATATGTGATGCAATTACGGTTTAAATATTTAACAATTTGTACGCTTTCAGCAATGCTTATCGCATGTGGGGGCGGTAGTGATAGCCATTCAACAAATGATCAGCCATCGAATATACCGCAAAACCCTGGCGATGGTACAAATGAGTTACCGGGGGATGGTACACCAGAAACTCCAGACAACGGTTCAGGTGGATCAACGGAGACTCCTCCTGAAAGTGGTTCAGGCGGCTCAAACGGTGGTACAACACAACCTCCTGAGAGTGGTTCGGGCGGTTCAAATGGTGGATCAACCGAGACTCCTCCTGAAAGTGGTTCAGGCGGCTCAAATGGTGGTACAACACAACCTCCTGAGAGTGGTTCAGGTGGCTCAAATGGTGGTACAACACAACCTCCTGAAAATGGTTCAGGCGGTTCAAACGGTGGTACAGGCACAACACCACCTGTAGTAGAAAAATATCCAGAACCAGTTAAAAATAAAATCTCAAGCAGTGTATTAGGCTTTTATGATTTTAATGCACAGGGTGGAAATCGCTTATTACGCAATGATTTAAATGGTGACTTTGCTGCAATGCTACAGTTTGCCCAAAGCCATGTGGTCAATCCGAAGAATAATGAACAGGATAAAATGCCACGCTTAACAACGCAAAAAGATGCTTTGTTATTGGTTACACCTTTGGTTTCAATGGGGGATGTTGATAAATTACAAGCGGAAATTTATCAAGGTAACCAACTGATACGTACTGTAAATCTAAAAGAGCCTTCACGTCTTGCTGCTTCCGATCAATCTAATCAGGATGATCGAGCGCGGGTGATGTACTCTAAACAGGCATGGTCAGTAGCATTAAAGTGGGATGAGGTACGTTCAGGATTATCCATCCGTATTATAGATCCTGTAAACAATCGCAGTGGTTCTTTAGCTGGGGCAGATATTGATTTTGCAGCACCAGGCGAGTTGGTGGTGCAAAGTATTCGTTTAGGTTTATTGACTGATGCACCTAAATCCAATGGTCACTATATGCTGTTGGAACCTGAAAAAGCAGGAACAGATTATTTCCAAACCATCCCTGCTGCAAAAATGATTGTCAGCAAATACGATGAAATGAAGCTTAATCGGGTCATGGTTGCAAGTGGTGTCATTTACGATTCTGTCAGTGCAACCAATGGTGGTGTCTATGATGGAGATATGCGTGAAAATACTGCTAAATCAACATTTAGTGTTGGAATTAACTTAGCGAATTGGGGTGTCACCAGTTCATCGATGCAAAGCCAAGAGCAACCACAAGTGACTCAAAGTGTGGTGATTCATCATGCCAGAGGTAGATATGCCAATGGTGAGTCCAATCACGGCTTAAGTGGTGGAAATGGTATTTTGACATTGATTGATTCGGTGGGGAATGAATTTAGCCATGAAATCGGGCATCACTATGGTTTAGGGCATTATCCTGGCTCAGTCGAAACAAGTGGAAGTCCTACAAATTATTTCTGGTCTGCACACCATGCGGATAGTGGCTGGGGATATATTGCATTTCGAAATAAAATGCGTGGCAATTTAAATTGGGGCAATACCAATTTAGGGGATGGCAGTAATGGTGTACCAAACTTCCAAAATCTCTATGCCTATGGTTGGGATGCCATGAGTGGTGGATCTAGCGCTAGCTCGATTTCCAAATATACCCACTATACTGGTTATAGTATGTGGTTAAAAATTCAACCTGCTTTTGATAAATACGTGTGGGATCCAAACTCTACGACAGGTTATAAAAAATGGAATGCAGCAACACGTGAAATGGTTGATGCACAACCCAAAACGCCAAACTCAGGCAATGTTTGGTATAACAGTGCCGATGGTAACTTTTTAAAACCACGTTTGTTTAGTGTGCCTGTTTATACGATTTTAGGTGGCTATGATCCAGTTAATCAGGTGGGAATCATTTATCCTGCGGCACGAGGCAATTGGGGCAATGTCTTTAATCTACCTCAGGCCAACACGACTGGCACAGCTGCAAGTTGTTGGTTAAATGTGCAGTATGCCAACAAAGTAGAAAATATTGCACTTGCACCACAAAGGGTAAACTCAGGTAGCAATGCCAATAAGTTCCATATCAACCTTGCACAAAGTGATACGCCTCAAAATGTTGATCTTTACTGCCAAAAAGTAGGTCAGCAAGCAGTGAAATTGTCGAATATCAATATTCCAGTCACTACACAAGCAATGGCACCTTTTGTTTCTATTGGCAAAGAAGCAGAGTATTCGGCATTAAGAACACTTGAAATGCCACAACTCGAACAAGCTTTGCTGAATAATAAAGGTAAAGAGGTGGTCAGCCTAGATGCGGATTCACGCTTATTATTTGACTCTTATCGTCAATTTAAAACTGAATTGTCAGCGGACGCGCAAACAGAAATGGTTCGTTATACCCAACAGCAAATTAAACTTTATCGTTTAAATCGTTGGATAAATGCATATCGAACTGATCTTGAAAGTGGCAATGTAGAAGCAATTGAGGCATTTAATCAGTTTGTGGCAAAGTTGGAACTAAGTACTGATTTCAATTTAAACCATGTTTCCAGTATTAAAAATGGGACAAATTGTCTAAAAGTTGAAACACTGGCTAATGGCAAATTGAATGCTTATATCAGTGGTAAGAGCGGCTGCACGGGTGATGACACTGAACAGTGGATCTACGATGCAATGGGTAAAATCCACAGCAAAAAATATATGGATCAGTGTTTAGCCAATCAGGGTGGTGTGATTAACCTAAGCTCATGTAACCATGATGCAGCAAGCCAAGTGTGGGCGATGAATGCCACACTGCAACGTATCGAGCAAGGTTCAAAATGTTTTGATTTGGAATATGGTTATTTAAGCAATAACCGAGCACGTTTGATTAGTTATAATTGCGGTACTGGTGGGAATCAAAAATGGACAAATCTTACTGCCAATAACAGTTTGATTTTGGCTGCAACCCGTGCTGAAAATTTAGCTTTGATCAAGCAGCTTCTAATCAAGTAACCATTGATCAAATAAGCAAATCAAACATTAAGTTATCACAATAAAATAAGCGCCATAAGGCGCTTATTTTTGTTCATGTTGATGATTTTACTTAAATACATCAATGATTGAACTGTTGTTATGCTGGTTTAAAAAAACTGATCCGCATTCATCAAAGAGTGTTGTAAATCTTCAGTGGCTTTACGCCCTTGCAGTTGTAAGGCAACGGCATGTATTAAACCGGTCCAAGTTTCATTGGGTTCCCAAATTTGATGCATCAACTCTTGTGCGGTTGGCATATCGATATCCATATAATATTGGCGATATAAATACATCAAACAACTCACTCGCATATTTTTTGCACAATGTACCCAAACGATTTTTTCCTGTACCAAATGCGCGATCAAATCTAACACAAATAAGCATTGATCATCTGCTGGTGTATCCCAATGGATTGGAATTTGAATGTAGTTGAGCCCAAACTCAGCACAGATTTTATCTTCATGTTCAAGGTGTAAGCTGGCATCTGTAAATGCCAGATTGATGATTGTATCTACGCCGTATTCTTTAATCTGTTTCAGTTGTTCAGCACTCGGCTGACCTGAAGTCAGTAAATGTTCGTGGACAAACTGGAAGTTTGCAATTTGACAGAGTTCTTGTTCAAGTTCGTTCATAGCATTCTTACAGAAAATGTTTAATAACATCATAAACAAAAACGCCATCTATGTAGATGGCGTTTTTATATTAATTAACGATTTGGTAAAATTTCTTTTAAAGCTGCATCCATTTCCAGAAGCGCTTTTTCAGTGGTTTCCCAATCGATACAACCATCAGTCACCGATTTACCATATTCTAAATCAGCCAGATTTTCAGGAATATCTTGGCGTCCACCTTTGATATGGCTTTCAACCATAATGCCGACAATAGATTTATTGCCATCTAAGATCTGTTCAGTGATATTTTTCAACACAAGCGGTTGTAAATACGGATCTTTATTTGAGTTGGCATGACTGGTATCAATCATGATTTTATTGCTGACTTTGGCTTTTGCTAACGCATTTTCCGCTTCAGCAACAGAGCCCGCATCATAGTTCGGCTTACCATTACCACCACGTAATACAACGTGTGCATAAGGGTTACCGCTGGTACGAATCACTGAAACTTGGCCTTCGTTATTTAAACCCAAGAAACTATGACCATGTTTAACAGACTGCATGGCATTGGTTGCAACGGTTAAACCACCATCTGTACCGTTTTTAAAGCCTACAGGTGAAGAAAGACCAGAAGACATTTCACGATGCGTTTGGCTTTCCGTTGTACGTGCACCAATCGCAGACCATGAAATAAGATCTTGGTAATATTGTGGTGAGTTTGGGTCAAGCGCTTCAGTTGCACAAGGTAAGCCTTTATCGTTTAACTCAAGCAATAGTTTGCGACCTAAACGTAGACCTTTTTCAATATTAAAAGAATCATTCATATCTGGATCATTGATCAAACCTTTCCAACCAACGGTTGTACGAGGTTTTTCAAAATAAACACGCATGATGATATATAAAGTATCTTTTACTTTTTCACTTAATACTTTTAAACGATTTGCATAATCATGTGCTGCAACAGGGTCATGAATAGAACAAGGGCCAATCACAACAAATAGACGTTTATCTTTACCATCTAAAATATTACGAACAGTTTCCCGACCATGAAGTACAGTTTGGTAGGCATTTTCATTTAATGGTAATTCAGCTTTAAGTTCCGCTGGGGTTACCAGCGTTTGAATGCTTTGGACATTCACGTCATCAATATCTGATTGAGTAATTGGATTTGAATTTAATGTATTCATTGCCGTCACTGGGTATTAGAAACATACAGAAAGTATTTTTAGTGGTCAGAATATAACACGAATTGGCCGAAGTTTTGTCATAAATAAATCATTAAAACTTTACGGTCAATTCATAATTATTAGTTATCAATAAAAGTTTAATTTTAAACCTGTGGTTGTTGGACGGATGGCGTCACCATTGCAGCCTGTGGTTTTTCTACAGGTTTGGATTTAACTGGGTTTAAGATAAAGTTAATACCCAAGGCAAATAGGGTGATCCCCAAAACCTTGCGAATCATTTTTTCTGGCATTTTAGAACTGATCAAGGTCCCCATCACAATTGCAGGAATTGAGCCCACCAGTAACCATCCAAGCAGATGAAAATCTACATTGCCAGATGTCATATGCGCAAAACCAGCAACAGAGGTTAACAAAACAGCATGTACCACATCTGAACCAATGATACGAATCATCGGTAAATTGGGAAACATGAGGATCAGCGCCATGATACCGAATGCGCCAGCACCTACAGAAGAAAGGGTCACGAATACACCCAGTACAATCCCCATAATCACAACATAAGTGCGTTTGCCTTCAATGTTGAAATTATTAGCCTCATGAAAATCTTGCTTTTCTGCACGAAATTTAGCAAAGAATTTTTCAATCCTAGAACGGAACACAATAGACAAGCCTGTTATGGTCAGCATAAAGCCTAACACCATGGTTAAAATGGCTTTGTAGTGCGTTGAACTGCTGAGGTAATTGTCTAAAACCCAATGGGTGATAAATGAAGCAGGGACACTGCCCAAGGCTAACCAGAGAACAATCGGCCAAACAATATTCAGTTTTTTAGCATGAACCATTGAGCCACAAAACTTAGAAATAGCCGCATAGAGTAGGTCTGTTCCGATTGCGATGTGTGGTTCTATTCGAAATAAACTAATCAGGATGGGGGTCATAAGAGAACCACCGCCTACACCAGTAATACCTACACAGAAGCCGACTAAAACGCCAGCTAGAATAAACTCAACAGGACCAAACATGACTTATATTGCCAGATATCAAAAAACAGGCATATCTTATGACTTTTTTGTATAAGTGGTTGTCTTGATTGTTGATTTACTTATGCAAAAAAATGCTAAAGTCTTTTAATTTTAGCGTAATGCAAGTTTTTATATCTATCTAATTGATTATTATTATAAATTTTGATTCGGTCTCTTTGATAGATTGAAAAAAGATCATTTGAATTGAATCATATTGGTATTGAAAGTTGCTTCTCCCACTGGGAGAAGGCTAGGATAAGGGTACTTTTATGTCGATTTATGCTTTTAAAAAGACTTGTGAAAGAACTTAATAAATATACTAATTATTAAATAAAAATTAAGATCTTAATAGGATTTACTCAGCAACCTCAACGGTTAGACCATAAGTAAAAATCTCACTTTCTGGCTTTTTGCTATTGTCAGGATTAGCCTCTGGATAAGAAGTCGTAATCAAATAAATTCCAGGTTTTTCAAATTTAACTTCCACTTCACCTTTTGCATTGGTTTTTACATGTGGTTGTTCACGTTGTGCACTGGTTTCATAACTACTGGCGCCTTTAAACACATCAACTTCAAGGTTTGGTACAGCTTTGCCATTGAGTAAAATCTGCGCTTTTAATGATTCACCCGCAAACAATTCATTTGGATGGGTTAAAAACTTAACTTCAAATCCTTTATTAGTGATTGCTGGGACAGGACTTGGTTTACCTTTGGTGACAAAGCTTTCAGCAATAATATTGTTTTTAACTTCTAAGATTTGTGCGTTTGCAGGGACTTGGTCTGCTGAAACTGAACGTGGCGGTTGTGGTGGTGTTACTGGTTTTTTTTCAGCATCGGCTTTTGGTTGTTCTGGTTTAGGCGCTTGCATATTTGCATTTTGCTGACGTACAGGGCGGATACGTAACCATCGACCATCTATAAGGGCATATTTACTACTATTCCCTAAAGCATTATCTGTACGGATACGGTAAGTCCCTTCACTTGGAAGATCAAACTCAGCAACATTAAAGCGTTTTAATTCGGCAGCAGGGTTTATTTTTATTTGCTGACCCTTAGGATCTGTAATGAGATAGCTGGTTTTAAAGTTAATGCTGGGAACAAAAAATTTTTCAAGGGTCAGTGAACTCTGGAAGCTTACATTTTGGGATGCGCTGGTATCAAAAACTTCAGGGAGAATAAAAGGGCTGATGGTATGTGCAGAACCAACTACGGGTAATGCAGATAGCAAGGCAATTTTGAGCCATTGATTCATTTAAAGCGTCCTGTAAACTTAAGTTAAAATATTTTACATAATGTACTTGATAACAAGTATCATTATCAATATTATTTTAACAAAATTCAGAGACTATCCGTATGTCCTCATCAAGCAGACGTTCACCCTCAACTCGTGCCGTATTTCGTCTTTCGCCTCTGGTCATGGCATTAGCACTGATATCTCCACTGCATAGTAATGCAAAAACAGTGCAGGTTTCTGCTACAAGCAATAACCATGTTGAATTGGAAAGTCATCATTTCCATCGTGATCATGTTTTGGGTACATCTTTAGATGTGGTGATTACTGGAACTTCGCAACAAGAAGCTGCGCGTGCAACAGCTGCAATCGAAAAAGAAATTTCTGATTTGAATCAAGTGTTATCAACTTGGCAAAATGACAGTGAAATTTCGCAACTCAACCAACAAAAGCATCTCACAGCATCTTCGGATTTGTATCAAGTCATCGCTGCATGTGAAGCTTGGCGTGGTAAAACCTGTGGCGCATTTGATGCACGTTTGGGCAATTTGATTGCAATGTGGCAACAGGTCAATGGTGTGATTGAAATTGATCAAAGTACACGTGATCAATTGCTTTCGCAGTTGCAAGACAACAGTGTTCGCTTGGATGAAAAAACAAAAAGTGTGCAAATGGATAGCTCTGTTACTTTTGCACCAGATGGCTATGCAAAAGGCTATATTATTGATCGAGCTTTAATTGCAGCACGTCAAACGGTACCGAATTTAAAAGGTATTTTACTGGATATTGGTGGTGACATGCGCGTTTGGGGAACCTCACCCAATCAAGCGGGTTGGAATGTTGGTGTACAAGATGCCTTTAATCACTATGACAATCTAGCACCAAGCCAAGTTTTAAACTTAAAAGACCAAGCGGTCGCATTCAGTGGTCAGGGTTATCGTAGTCTGGCGGGGCAATCTCATCTTTTAGATCCACATACCGGTTTGCCAATCCAACATGTTGAGCAATGTGTAGTTGTTGGAAAATGTGCTGCGGATGCAGATGCTTTAGCAACAGCCTTAACTGTGATGAAGCCAGCAGAAGGCATGCAACTGATCGAATCTTTGCTCGGTTATGAAGCTCAACTGACACTATCAACGGGTGAAACGCATCAAAGCACAGGTTGGAATGCTTTGGTTCAACTGCCACAGCCCGCAGATTTTCATAATGTTGCAGCAAATGCTTCAGCAAAATGGCCCGCAGGTTATCAAGCGGTGATCGATTTGGTTATTCCCAAATTGGTTGTGGAAAATTATCGCGCACCTTATATCTCGATCTGGGTGACCGACAGTGATAAAAAACTAGTGCGGACACTTGCTGCTTGGGGCAAAGACCCAAAATGGATTAATTCAAACTATGTATGGTGGCGCCGTTATGGTCGTCAAATAACGAACTTGGATGCAGTTGCTAAACCGTCACGCCAACCAGGTAATTATAAGCTGGCTTGGGATGGTAAAGATGACAATGGTAAAACTGTAGATGCAGGGCAGTATCAAATACATGTTGAAGCGTCACGTGAGCATGGTGATCATTCTTATCAAACCTTTAACTTGGACGTAAAAGCAAAAGCGTCCTCTCAAAATTTACCTGCACAAAAGGAAATTGGTGTCGTCAAACTGAATTTTCAGAAAGTGAATTAATTTGCTGACTATACCTGTTCGGATAAGTGTTTTGATAAAAATTTTGATGAGAGTTTAATTGTGTATCAACGTCGAGATTTTTACCGCCATGCACGTTATGTGCATGGCTGGTTATCAGCTTTTGCCTTTATTGTATTAATCTTTTTTGCTGTTACGGGATTAATTTTAAACCACCCTGAATGGTTTACCCCTGCAACAGATGAAAATACTGAAACGATTACTTTACCTGAAAATGTCCTGACTCAAATTAAAGACCAAGAGAATCCAAGCACTCAAATCGTAGATTATCTACGACAACATCATGCAGTCATTGGTCGTTATAAGAGTGGTGAAGTCATGGACAATGAGGTCATGATTCATTTGGCAAGCCCAGCAGGTTCAACAGATATTTGGGTTACTTTAGACAATGGTCAAGCTGAAATTACACTTAAACCAGCCTCTACCGTTTCATTGATCAGTGATTTGCACCGTGGAAAAAATGCGGGTAAAGCATGGACTTGGCTGATTGATATCAGTGCAATCATCATTACGATCTTATCATTGGCAGGCTATATCCTATTTTTAAGTATTAAGACTCGCTTAAAAACACATCTTTTCTTGACGGTATTCAGCTTAGCGTTATTGATGCTTCTGGTTTGGACAGTGGTATAAAAGGTTAGAACAATGACACATGCTGTACTGACTGTACTTATATTTTTAGCAATCTTGTTTATATTTCATGGCATTTTTCTGTTGCTTTTATTGAGACCTCAATCAAAACGCAATTTAGCCCGAAATGCCGATGAATATTTGATTATATATGCAAGTCAGTCAGGGCAGACAGAAAGTTTTGCTTTGCAAACAGCCCAGCAATTGTCTGCTTCAGGTTATTTGGTTCAGTGCTTGAGTATTGAACAGGTGAATGCCGCTTTATTTAAACGTAGCTTAAAGATTCTATGGATCGTTAGTACTTATGGCGAGGGTGATGCACCAGATTCAGCACGTCAGTTTGTTAAAAACGTAATGACAAAGTCATTTGATTTAAATGACATTGAGTGTGCTGTGTTGGCTTTTGGTGATTCGCATTATGCAAATTTCTGTAATTTTGGTAGACAATTGGATTTATGGCTAACTGAAAACCATGCACAAGCTTTATTTCCCATGATTTGTGTTGATCAACTAAACCCTACAGGTCTGACGGAATGGCAAACTCAACTTAACCTAGTTTTGCCGCAATTTTCCGTTCAACCTGTTCAATTGACACAACATCCGTTTTATTCTGTGGTGTTATCTGAACGCCATTTGTTAAATCAAGGCAGTTTAGGGCATCCAATGTATCATCTTGTGTTTACCCAAGTTGAAGCATTATGTTGGAAATCTGGTGATATTCTTGAAATTCAATGTGCCAATACAGATTCACAAATCAAGGCATTTTTAGATCATTTTAATCTTCAAAACTCCAGTGTGCTTCAGGCTAATCACCCAATAGAATTATTGCGGTTTAAGAATTTACGTTCATTTGATGCCATGCAACATTCAACGGCATTTGAGCAATGGTTGGCACAGGCAGAAGACTTACCGATTCGTGAATATTCGATTGCCAGTATTACATCGCAAAATCAGATTGAGTTGGTGGTCAGACGAGAAGTTCATCAAACAGGTTTAGGGCTGGGTTCAGGCTATCTTACCCATGCGCTGGCTTTAGGTGAGCAAATTTTTTGTCGAGTTCGTTCAAATCCCGCATTTTATCTGGTTCAAAATGATCGGCCTATTATTCTGATTGGAAATGGTTCTGGGATAGCAGGCTTGATGTCACATATTCGGCAACGCGCAGAATGGTCTTTTCAGCAAAACTGGTTAATTTATGGCGAACGTCAGTACCAAGTTGACCTTGGCTTTGCAGATCAATTGAATCTATGGCAACAACAGTCTGTACTACCGCAAATTGATTATGCGTTTTCACGTGATACAGATAATCAGAAATATGTACAAGATTGTGTATTGGAGAAATCAGCACAACTTAAACAATGGATTGAGCAAGGTGCATCAATTTACATTTGTGGTAGTTTAAAAGGGATGGCACAAGGGGTTGAAACAGTATTAATCGATATTTTAGGTGAAAATCAGTTTGAGCAGTTGATTGAACAAAAACGTTACTTACGTGATGTATATTGATTGCGTGATGTTTCTCATTTCTATATAGATGATTAAAGTAGCGAATTAAGAATAGTCTTATGAAAGCAAACTTTATAACTTATGGAAATTATACTCTTCTATAAAAATGAATATGTATGATTGAAAAGCTTGCAATGCCACGCTATTCTCAAAAAATATTCACACCAGTACCAGATGTCTAATGTGAATATTTAAGCTGATAAAATTTATATCGCAATACCTTTATATTTAGCTGCCCAAGGTTGTACTTGTTCTAATTGTGCTGCCAGTTGTAATAACACATCCTCACGTCCAAAAGGTGCAATAAATTGTGAACCTAAGGGCAGATTATCTTTATTCCAATATAAAGGTACTGACATGGCAGGTAAGCCCGTGATATTGGCCAATTGGGTAAATGGAACCCATTGCAAATTATTTTTAATCATTTGCTCAACCAGCTTACCTTTTGCCAGTAAGTGGGCTTGATCGACTTTGAGCAGGGCTTTTAAAATCGGAACCTGCCAAGATGGTGTTTTTACCTCACCATTTTTAGGTGCAACTGAGGCTGTAGACGGAATCAGAAATAAGTCATAACGCTCAAAGAAATGGTTCATTTTTGCAACATAAACACCCCAGTTATTGAGGTTGTTAATATAGTCCACAGCAGAAGCTTTGGCACCAAATGCTGCAATTGCCAAAGTATCTAATTCAAAATCCTGATCTGTTGCACCAAATCGCTGTTTGACTTGATTGACTGTATAAGCGCATTGACTAAACCATGTGGTAATAAAGTCTTTGGCAAGCGCCATACCGTCAATCTGAGGGGTTGCTTCTTCAACAATATGTCCTAAAGATTCTAAAAGTTTGGCGGTTTTTTGAATGGCTTGTACTGCATCTTTTGAAACTTTGGTTCCAATTGGGGAAACAGTGGAAAAGCCAATTCGCAAACGTTTTGGGGCTTTTTCAATGATGTCTAAATAGCGTTCAGTTGGACTTTGGATATTGAAAAGCGCCGTGCGATCTGAGCCTTGAGTAGCATCTAACATTGCGGCACTGTCACGGACTGATTTGCACAATACATGTTGCATCGCAGCCCCATGCATTGCTTCACTGATTTCAGGTCCCCAAGGTGTACGTCCACGACTTGGCTTTAAACCAAATAGGCCACAATACGAGGCTGGAATCCGAATAGAACCGCCTCCATCACTCGCACCTGCAATTGGTACGATACCTGCTGCCACGCCAGAAGCAGAACCTCCAGAAGAACCACCACTATTGTGTTTTAAATTCCACGGATTTTTGCAACTGCCCCAAGCCTCAGGTTCAGTGATACCTTTAATGCCAAACTCTGGCGAATTGGTTAAACCAAAAGTAACCACGCCCGATTTTACCCAGCGATTGACGATTTCTGAGTTTTCTTTGGCAATATATTTAGCATTTTTAAATGTTTTAGAACCAAATGAAGTTGCGACACCTGCATATTCTTGGTGTAGATCTTTGAGCAAAAACGGTACACCTGAAAAGGGGCCATTTGCATAGTTTTGGGTATTTTTTAATGCCTGTTCATAAATCGGAATAACGATCGCATTAATTTTAGGATTTACCTGTTCAGCACGTTGAATTGCGATTTCTAATAATTCATGTGCTTGTACTTCTTTGTTTTGAACAAGCTGTGCTAAACCGATACCATCATATTGAATATATTCTGAAAATTTCATAGCTTTCCCTTGCTGTTTTGAGTTATTGGGCAAATATCTTTTGGTTTTGTTCGATCGTGGTTTCTAGACAAAGTTGATTTCTACCTTTTTCCTTGGCTAAATACAAAGCATCATCAGCCCGTTTAATCAGCTGTTGAAAAGGTATGCAATAGGGTAAAGTCTGATAACTTAAGCCAATACTGACGCTGATATTTAAGCTACGCTGATCATCTAAATGAATCGGGGTATTAAAAACGCTATTACAAATTCTTTGTGCAATGGCAACACTTTGTTCTAAAGATAGATCTTTTAATAATATAGCAAACTCTTCGCCACCTAAGCGACCAAATAGATCATTCGCACGAATTTGTGCTTTGACTTGATGGGTAAACTCTTGCAAAACATAATCGCCAATCACATGGCCATATTGATCATTAATTTTCTTAAAATGATCTAAATCTAAAACCAAAATCGTAACACTGTGTGCTTGTTGCTTTTCAACATCCTCAGCAATGGTACGTTCACTTTCTTCATAGAAATAACGACGATTGAGTGTGGTGGTGAGACCATCATGATTGGCTAAGTATAAGATTTGGTGATAAAGTTTTTGGCGATTTAAACTGATAATAGCAAGGGTTAAAGGCCCTAAAGCCAACATCATTAAACCGATGCGTACAGACAAAGTAGTGCCCAAATAGGCATCTGGAGATTGAGCGATATAATATGCAGTCAATGCATTATAGAGCAGCATACACACGATACAGTTAATGATAGAGACAAAGAATAAATTATAGCTTAGTGCAGCCCAGACCAGTGCTGCAATGGGGAACATGATTGCACCTGGTCCCAGAAAAAAATGAGTCAGAATGACCGATAAAATCACGCCCAACAGCGGAAGAAATTTTTCGTATTGAAAAGGCTGTTGTTTAAATTGTTGGATATGGCTTTGAATGGTTTTTTTATCTGGGATTGCCAATATAATCGGTAAAAAGGCAATGACATTGAGGATTTCACCCGTCCACCACATGCCAAAATCAATCCAGATTCTATCCATAACCATAAAGGTATTTGGTAAATAAGGGACTGTTAAACTTGCAACGATTGGTGAGGCTAAACAACCACCAAAGGCACTGATTGCAAATAAGTATAAAAATGTTAGGCCTTTATTATATTGTTTATAATCCAGTTTAAAAAAACGAATCAGTCCTAATGTGACCAAGGCGTGAGCTAGATTGGCCAGAGTCAGAAAGAAGGTGATTAAAAATGAATTGCCAGTAAGCAGATCTGCGAGCATAAAGGCGGTAAATGCGCCAATCCATCCCCCTATATTTTTTAAGCGATGAAACCTTAAAAAAAGTCCAAGTAAAACAGCATTTGCGGGCCAAAAAATGGCAAGAAAGGATAAGGGTCTACCAAATATTCCAGCCAATGCGCAGACAAAAATAATCATTGCAATAATAAAAAATGCAGAGATGTTGTCTTTAAGCGTTTGACTTAAATATGCGATAGCTCGAGGCAATTTTCTAACCTATTCTAAAGAGGGATTAATCTCTAAGCCAATATTTTATCTGGCTCTGCTAAGGTATTAATAAGTAATCATATCTATTTATATCGATAAATCAATAGTTTTAGTTACCTTAATTCGGGCTCGTCACAAAAATGTTTTTGCCTAGACTAAACAAGAAAGATTGTTCATATATGGTTAATTTTACATGTTTTATTCTAAATCTATGCTAATTTATGTCTGATGAAATATTACATACAGACTTGGTATGAAAAAAACAGCACTTATAATTTCTTTATTGCTTAGCCTTTCACCTTTTGCGAGAGCTGAAACAGTTCAACCTCAAGCAACCAATCCTGCGACTGTGGCTGCAACCAATACCACAAGCACAATTCGTATAAATACTCGCCCTGAAATTTTAGGCTTATGGGGCATGGAAATTCCAGAAAATAAGAAATGTACAGAATATTATAATTTCCGCGGTTCCAATGAAGTGGTGGTGAATAGTGCCAAAGAGTGGTCAATCGGTCTGTTTGATTATCAGCCTTCACCCGATAATACGCTGGAAAAGCCACCCGCATTAATCATGCAAATTCGCTATGAAAATAATGAAACTGATTGTTCGGGGCGTAAAGAAGATCAGTCGGGTGAAGTTACCCAATATTTTGTGAAGTGGATTAATAAGAACACTTTGAATTTTTGTATTTCTGACAAAGGCGATCAGTGCTTTGCTACTTTACGCAGAGTCTTGCCTTAAGTTGATTTAAAGCATCAATGCTTGGCTAAATAATCAAGCATTTGCTTTAAAATAAAAAACCTCTGATTTTACAGAGGTTTTTTATTGGATTTTTTACTGGATTAGAGGATGCATATTAAGCATCTTTTTCATGTCCTTGAACTTGTTTTAACAAGTGTTTTTCAAGGTAGTGAATATCCATTGCTTGTGAACAGAAGTTTTTGTCTTCAAGGATCAGATCTTTATGTAATGGAATATTGGTTTTAATTCCAGTCAAGATCATCTCATCCAAGGCTTGTTTCATACGGGCAATCGCAGTTTCACGATCTTTACCATAAGAAATCAACTTTGCGATCATTGAGTCATAATACGGAGGAATGCTATACCCTTGATAGATATGAGAATCTAAACGGATACCTGCACCGCCTGGCGCATAGAATGATTCAATTTTACCTGGTGATGGTAAGAAGGTCGACGGATCTTCTGCATTGATACGGCATTCAATCGCATGACCTTCGATTTTAATATCTTCTTGTTGAAGATTTAAACCTAGACCCGCAGCGATACGTAATTGCTGTTCAATAATATCTACACCAGTCACTTGTTCAGTCACAGGATGCTCAACTTGAACACGGGTATTCATCTCGATAAAGAAGAATTCACCATCTTCAAATAAGAACTCAAAAGTACCAGCACCACGGTATTGCATCAACTTACATGCATTGACACAGGCTTCAAGAATATGCGCGCGGGCTTCTTCTGGTAAACCTGGTGCAGGTGCTTCTTCAAGCACTTTTTGATGGCGACGTTGTAAAGAGCAGTCACGGTCATATAAATGAATCGCTTGACCATTACCATCTGCTAAAACTTGTACTTCAACATGACGTGGTTTTTGCAGGAAACGTTCCATATAAACCGTATCATCACCGAACCACATTTCAGCATCACGTTGTGCAGCTTGAACCGATTCAAGTAATGTATCGACACGTTCAACAATACGCATTCCGCGACCACCACCGCCTGAAGCAGCTTTTACAATCAGCGGGAAACCAATTTCTTTGGCTTCAGCCAATGCATTGTTGGGTGTCACTGCATGTGCTGAACCAGGAACTGTTGGTACACCTGCTTTACGCATCGCCGTAATTGCAGAAACTTTATTTCCCATTAGACGAATATGTTCAGGACGCGGTCCAATGAAAATAAAGCCTGAGTTTTCTACAATTTCTGCAAATTCAGCATTTTCAGATAAGAAACCATAACCGGGATGGATGGCATCTGCGCCGGTAATTTCTGCTGCGGTAATAATGGCAGGAATGTTTAAATAGCTTTCGCTACTTGCACCTGGACCTATACATACTGCTTCATCACAAAAACGTAAATGCATCAAATCTTTATCAGCATCTGAATAAATGCCGACAGTTTTGATTCCTAAAGTTTTGCAAGCTCGAGTGATGCGTAACGCAATCTCACCTCGGTTTGCAATTAAAACTTTTTGCAACATATCAACCCCCGAGGTATTACGCGCGGTAGCGGAATAAAGGTTGACCGAACTGGATTACATCACCATTTTTTACTAAAATTTCTTCAACTACACCACTTTGTGTTGCTTCAATCGGGTTCATAATTTTCATTGCTTCGATGATCCCAAGGGTTTCACCTGCAGAAACAGTTTGACCTACATTTACAAAGGGTGCTTCACCAGGACTTGGTGCTGAGTAGAACACACCAACCATTGGAGACGTTTCTACTGCACCACGAGAGGCAGCTTTAACTACAGGCGCTTCAGCGGTTGGGAGGGCAATAGGTGCTACACCAGCAGCAACCACAGGATTACGGCGAGTTAAAGCAATCGATTGATCGCCTTCTTTCACTTCAATTGCTTGAAGATCAGATTCGATCATCAAATCGATGAGCTTTTTAATTTTGCGAATATCCATGGGTTCGTATTCCTAAATTATGATTGGGTTGAAGATTTAAGTTTTTCGATGGCGAAATCAAGTGCAAAAGAATAGCCTTTGGCACCTAAACCACAAATGACGCCAACGGCTTTATCTGATAAATAAGAATGATGTCTAAATGCTTCACGTGCATGAACATTAGAAAGATGTACTTCAATAAATGGAATCGCAACGCCAAGTAGGGCATCACGTATAGCGACTGAGGTATGGGTCAACGCGGCAGGATTAATAATGATAAATTTTATGCCGTCTTGTTGTGCTTGGTGAATACGATCGACCACAGCACCTTCCCAGTTGCTTTGAAAAGTATCTAAACTTATATTGGCTTGACGTGCTTGGAGACTCAATTGTTGGTTAATGTCATCCAATGTGAGGTGACCATAGACCTCAGGTTCGCGCTTTCCTAGCAAGTTTAAGTTTGGTCCGTGAATGACCAAAATGGTCGAACTCATTGAGAGTGCTCCAATTCAAAAGTCGCAAAAAAATTTGCAAGATGTCTGCAAAGTTTGCATATTATGGCATATTTTTCCACAAATACTTTATATTTTCTTTGAATCGTCGCGGAAAGGCAGTGCCTTGTATGGGCTATATAATGTTAATTTTGTCTGTAAATGGCAATGTTAAAATATGACATTTTTAGCAGATGTTTTACAGAGACTTTATTTTAAACTGAGTGACCAAAACTATTCATTTGATTTGTGTAACAGCCATATGACTATCGTCAATAGATAAGATCTCACTACAACGTGTTGTATAGCTTGGAGACCGATTTTGCTGGCGCATTTTCCATGTTTCTTGGTTGGAATGATAACCCACTTGTATACAGTCTGAGCCAAAGCGTTGTTTCATACTTGAGAGCGTATCCATAAGTTGATCACGTTGCTGAATAAAGTCTACAGGATGCCATAAGTCATTGATGTGCTGGCTTTTGCTATGCAGTGCTGAGAACATCACAGCAACTTTTACATACTTTAAATTTTCTTTAAATAAAACATCAATTTGCTGTAATGCTGACTTGGTTAAAATCATCAAATCGTCTGTTGCATACATCAAGCCAATGACACTGCTTTGTGCCTTTTTATAGGGCACCTGTGCAACTTTTTCATATAAGGAAACATGCACAACAGCACACAGCTGTCGTTGCTTGCTCAGTCGTTGATGCGCACGATTGACATGGAAAATAATGGCTTGTTTGATAATCTCAACATTGTTTAGAGCAGATGCAAAACTGCGTGAGGAAAGGATGCGTTTGGAGGGAACGTCTGCATCGTCCAATGCAATGCAGGATTGACCTTTTAGCTCACGAATGGTGCGTCCAATGACCACTGAAAACTCGCGTGCAAGGTAATGTTCATTGGCAAAAGTTAAGTCATAGCAATTATAAATATTATAAGCTTGTAAGCGTTTGCTGGTTTTACGTCCAACGCACCAGACTTCTGCAACACTGGTTTCAAGCAGTAGGCCTTCAAAACTGCATAAATCTAAATCAGTCAGGTCACAAACGCTATCAAAGCCTCTACGTTTCTTGGCAAAATTGTTGGCAAGCTTGGCTTGGGTTTTACTATAGCCGATACCAATGCAACAGGGCAGACCAAGCCATTTTTGGATGGTTTTGATGAGTTTTCTACAGTAATCCTGTAGATCGAATAAGTCTTGGTAAGAGCTGAGATTGATAAAACATTCATCAATAGAGTAGGCTTCCAAATCCTCATCTTTAAAAAAAATCTTTAAAATTTTAAAAAAACGATCTGAAAAATCACCATATAAAGCATAGTTACTTGAAAAGGCGAGTACCCCAGCTTTTTTAGCTTGTTGTTCAACTTCATGCCAAGGGATTGCCATATCTATGTTTAACGCCTTGGCTTCATTGCTTCGTGAAACGACACAACCATCATTATTGCTTAAGACGACAACTGGCTTATTATTTAAACTGGGGTTAAATACGCGTTCGCAACTGACATAACAATTGTTAATGTCGATCAAAGCAAAAATTTGTTCGCTCATGGGCTGTTTTGAAAAAGTTACAAATTCAAGTGAAATATTAAAAGATGTTTAAAATAAATTCAAATCAAATCTAGTGTGGATTTGTTCATCCTTTGGGCTGGATGACTAAATCGTCGGTGTGGTGAGATGCAAAACTGACTAAGCACTGTTGAGCTTCGTAGTGGTTTAAGTAATTTAGGTAAAAAGAGCAAATAGAGAAGTGGTTCTTTTAAAAGGTATATCTTAAATTGCAACTTACAATGTCGAAAAATGAAACATCTCAATCCTTGTATAGAAAACTGAGAGGGCTAAATTAACAGTTGTCGTCGATTTGTACGGCATATCCCAATATTGAAAAGGATGGATATGAAAATGGCTAATCAACAACATAGTTCTCAACAGAATCAACAACACAATCAGCAACAAAACCAGCAGAATGACCAACAAGGTCAACCCAACCAATCTAATCAGCAGCAGAAGCAACACAGTCAGCAAGATCAACAATCAAATCAACAAAATCAGCAAAAGCAACAATCCAACCAACAGGCTCAACAAAATCAGCAAAGCCAACACAAGCCTCAGCAAAAATAGGGCTTTGAACTCATCTTAATCGTAGCTTCTAAATGACAAAACGCCTCAACTGAGGCGTTTTGTCATTCTAGCTATTTTGAATTTTAAGCTTCTTCATTTTTAAGTGTCTTGATTTTAAGCTTACGTTGTCGATTACTTAAATCGTTTATTGCTTTCATCAAGAATTTTATGAAGACCTTCATTTATATTTATACATTGATTAAATTGGGCAAAATGGTGTATTTCAGTGTTTAGTGCGCTAAAGAAATGCGCTGGGTCTGCAATAGTATGATTAAGATGCTGGGGTTCAAGATGTAGACTGATGACTTCAAATTGATTTTTTGCCCGATGTGCTTTGCAATCTATACGTCCGACAATTTGATCCCCATATAAAATAGGTAAACAAAAATAACCAAATACACGTTTAGGTGGTGTCACATAACATTCCAAACGATAATCAAATTTAAACAGGGTATTTAAACGTTCACGATGTATTACCAGATTGTCAAAAGGAGAGAGAATTTTGACTTTTAACTCAATATTGGGGATCTGTTCTAAGGCATCGGTTTGGATATAAAGATTTTGACTCTCTTTGTCACTATTGCCTAATTGAGCTAAAGTGGTGATCATACCTGCATCTAATTGTTCATTGACGATGTCACGCATTGCCTCACGAATCTTTTGCCCAACTTTTAAATGCAACAATTGCTTCCATGCAAACACCCCATGTGCACGGAGTGTGGTATTGAACAAGTAGCGGGCATATTCCTCTAGTGTAGGAACACTCAGATCAAGATGACTTGGGATACAATATTCGGTCAGTTGATAGACTTTTTCCATACCATTACGTTCAGAAATCATCAAATCGCCTTGCATAAACAATTGCTCAATAGAACGACGCGCTAAACTTGAGTTCCACCAGCCCCCCGAATTTTGCTTATTGCCTTGTTCAATGTTGCGTAATCGAATACTGCCTTCAGCTTTCGCCCGGGCTAGAATCTCATTCATAAAAGCTTGATCACCGCGATTAAAATAACGATGCTCACCATTTCTAATCGATGTCATATGAGGAAGTGCATAGCGATAATCTTGCATTGGTAAATAAGATGCTGCATGAAACCAATATTCAAAAATATGCTGCTGTTTGACTAGTTGATTTAAATGGCTTTGCTGATAGTCTGGAACACGGCTCCATAAAATATGGTGGTGGGCACGTTCTACTACAGAAATTGTATCAATCTGAACATAGCCAAGATGTTCAATCGCATGGCGTGTTCCAGATAATCCTGTACCAAAGGAAGCAGGTGAAATTAGGCCTTGATGAGAGAGTGCCAGACGTCTTAATGATTCAATCATAACAATTATTTTTTTAACCTATTTTTAGTGAGTCTTGGTTACTAGGTGGGTATCACAAATGAAGCTTGAAGATGAGTAGCACAAACAAAGGCTATGATGTTCAATGATCATTTTAATTTTTTAAGAATACAAGTAACAACACCCCAAATCATAATTTGTTCTTCACTGTGTGGATGAATATCTGGAAAATCAGGATTTTCTGCTTTAAGCCAAATATCATAAATTCCTGTAGATACTTTAACTTGCATAAAGCGTTTGACTGTAAATTCATTGTTGATTAATGCCAAAACAACATCGCCGTGTTCAGCCTCTAGGCTACGGTCAATTAAAATTTCATCTCCAATTTCAATACCTGCATTTTTCATTGATAAGGAGTTAACTTTTAACATAAAGGTTGCAATAGGGTTATGAATTAAGTGTTCATTTAAATCAATTTTTTTTTCAGTATAGTCTTGAGCGGGTGATGGAAAACCTGCTGCAACGGTTTCCAAAGGATAGGGAATACAGATGTTGCTACGAAATTCAATTGTACGTAAATCTTGCTTTGAGATAGGCTCGATAACAGAAATAAGAGAATTGATTGTCTTAAAATTTTCTCTTACAGAGCGATCATTTAACTTCGATGGCGGAGTCAAATTTGGCGGCATCACGATTCACCTTGAAAATGTAACACAATCAAGTTTAACAAAATAAACGCGTGATGCAAGATTCTTTTGGTGAATTGATTGTGATTGTCAAACTGTCGGCTTACAATTTGACAAAATCCAATCGTTCGGAAATGTACATGTTGCAAGATTTTGTAGAAGAACAGAAATTAGTGTGTGAAGAATTTGACTCTCGATATATCAAAGTCAATGAAACGGATCTCGTGGCTATCGCTAAGCAAACCTTAAGTAAAGAACCGATCGTGGGTTTACGTAAACAGCCTGATGCTGAAAATGTGTCATGGTTTATTTATGGTGGTGAGTTGGAAGAGGGTGAAGATTTTTTTGATGTAATCAGTGTAAAAGAGCTTGAAGAGGTTTTTCCTGATGCGATCCCTTATCTGGCTTTGGAACAAGGCTTTAGATTTATGATAGATGCTGATGAATACGAAGATGTATGGAAAGCAGATATTCTATAAATAAAAGGTTTGCTCAAGCATGATCTATAGATTTATTTTGACCCTCTGCAGTATTGTTCTGAGTAGTGGATTGAGCACGCAAAGTTTTGCTGAACCATCCACGCAAAAACTCACTCAAGAACAGTATGATCAACGTATTCAAACCTATACTGATCAAGTCAATGCAACTAAACATATCTTGGATGAAGCGCATAGCACGATCACTGCGATTGAGCAGCATCAAGCATTTTGTTCACGTTTAGATGCTTATCAAGCAATTGCTAGGATTTCGAAAGAAAATTTAGAACTTGATACAGCCAATATGATGTTGGTGATCGCCAATAATTTTTTAGATCGACAAAAGCAAAGTATTGAGCAGTCAGGAATGACGCTTGAGCGATTTTGTTCGATTAAGAAATAAACAAAATGTCATTTAAGCCTTATTTTAGTCAGAAAATGATATTTAATTGGCTGAAAATGATAAGTTGTTTTTAAAAAAATGATCAATAATAGACGCATTAAAGCAGTACAAGATTTGATTTTCCCTGGTCTGTATTTTGTGTGGCTTTAAGCGTCAATCGTATGATTGACGCACCCTAAACTCGCTTAATTGCGAGTTTTTTAATGCATTTTTTTATGGATTTTATTTACCTGAATATCGGAAAAAGACAGCAAGACGATTAAAAAGAAAATAACCACTCAAAAAAGAAACAGAAAAATCAACCAGCATTCGCTTTTGCGCAGAATTTTAAAAAGAATAGCAGGGTAATTCAAGATCGTGGATAAAGCCAAACAGGCTGAAGCACTTGAACAAAAGTTGAAAATTTTGCTATATACTACAATCATATAAATAAAGTGAGTCATTCATTTTATTGATGATTTTTTTATGATATGCACTAGCATTACCGCAATATTTTTATTTTGGGTAGATGTTGTTACTGTGAGATTGTTCGCATGAGCAGCATAAATTTTTATTATCATTTTGTCGTCAAGAAAATATGGATTTGTATGAATTTACTGATCAGTCAAATCGTGAGGTTGTTGCTGTATATGTATTGAAGAAATTCTTTAATTAATCAAGTGATTAATCTATCTGTTAATTTTTTATTTAAAGGATTTTTATGAAACCGATTCGCGTATCGCCATCTCTGACTTTAGCTTTGTTACAAGCGCGAGAAGCTACAATGATGCATTTTAGACCGATTTTAAATGAAATGGGTTTGACTGAGCAGCAATGGCGTGTGATTTCTGTACTTTATCAATATGATGAACTTGAAAATAACCACTTGGCTGATTTGGCATGTATTTTAAGACCCAGTTTAACGGGGATTTTAAATCGTATGCTTGATCAAAATCTGATTAAGAAACGAAAAGATCTACATGATCAACGGGTGAGTTTGATTCAGCTGAGCGATGAAGGTAAAAGATACTTTGAGACGCAAGCGGTGAAAATGGAAGAAAGCTATACAGATATTCAAACACAATATGGTGCAGAGAAAATCCAGCAGCTTATGGAATTGTTAAACGATCTCTCTAAAATAAAACCACGATAAATTTTAAATTATCAGATTTCAAGTGAAACAATGGTTTAAGAGTTAAAATAAAACTGCATGTCACTCAATTCATTTTAAATATGCAAAACACCCTAATCAAAAATGAGTGGGTTTTAATCACTCATTTTTATCACTGTTTAATCAAATAACTTTTTAATGTCTTTCGGTGCGCCTTGCTGGCTTTGAATTTCACCTTTTGCATCTTTCCATACCATTGCAGGAGTAGCATAAAAACCGTATTTATCCATCAGTTTGGTATTTTCATCTAACTTTTCAGATAACGGCTTAGGAATGCTTTTCATTTCCACCAGTTTATTCTTACCGTTGCTTAAATTGTATTGTTTAAAAATTTCTGCAGGATTGGCATTGTTTAAAATCGTTGCGGCTTGTCCTTTGCTGCTTGGGCGAATGACCCCAACCATAATATGACGTAATTGAACTTTTCCTGAATCTACAAAGGGACGTGCTTGTTGCCAGAAGGTATGGCAGTAGGGGCAGTTTGGGTCATTAAACACATAAACGACTTTTGGCGCATTGCGATCGCCGTCTTGAATCCAAGTTGATTTTTCTAGGCTTTTCCAAATTTCATCTAATACGGCACCTTTAACATGGGTGTTAATCGCTTCTTCGGTTAAATTTTTTCCTGAAGCATTAAATAGGTCACCGACGATATAGTGCTTTTGATCTTTTGAAATAAAGATAGTCGATGGATATTCATCTTTATAGCCCGTCCAACCTTCTAAACCCTCGGGTGCATCTATTTGCTTAACAAAGTTATAACCTTCTTTTTCCAATTTATTTTTAAGGAAATTTGCATCAGCAGCAAACAAAGAGCCACTTAATACCAAACCAAGCGAATAAATACCGAGTGTTTTTAAATCAATCATCAAGATGACTCCTAAGGTTAAAAGCAATAATTCTTTAATCAATGCCAATGAAATAGATTATTCCGAAACTATCCTTTGAACTTTTTGGTGAAGTGCAGCATGGGTAAGTTCCCCCATATGTGTATCGATTAATTTACCTTGTGCATTAAAAAATAAGGTGCTGGGTAAGCCAAACATTCCCATTTTTTGTGCCGTTACGCCGTCAAAGTCCAGTAAAGTCCAATGCAAATTAAGTTTGTGTTGTTGCAAATACGTTTGCACCGTTTTGGCATCTTCATTTTGATTAATAAAGACAAATTGCACATTGGCATATCGTTGTTGAGCATCATTTAACACTGGCATTTCACGTCTGCAAGGCGGACACCAACTGGCCCAAAGATTAATTACGGTGGGTTTGCCGAGGAACTGCGTCAGCTCAACATGCTCTTGTTGAAGATTGACTAAATTGACTTGAGGAAATTGTTGGTATTGCAATTGTACCTGTTGATAGAAATATTGACCTGAAATGAAAAACAGGGCAAAAGCTGCAAAGCATAGTGCAATAAAGCTTTTCTTTAGAGATCGATTTTTCCAAATCATCCATAGCCCAGCACAAGCAATTCCTACATAAAGATGAAAACCTTTATCTTGAATCTTCAATATTTCAATTGGATGCTCTAAATAAACATCTAAATTGAGTAAGACAAAGCCAAGTCGTGCAGATAACAAGCCGACCAAGAATGCAGACCAAATCGAGTCTTTAAACGCAGCCCATTGTAAATTTGAAATGCTAAAATATTGAAAGCTAAACTTTCCAATTACGACACTCATCAGTATCGCAAGCATGAGGATGGTTAATCCCCATGGCAACATAATCGGTCCTAAATGAATTGCTTGTGCAGTGATCATGGAGAGTGTGCTTAACGTCCTGTGTGTATTTTTTCAGTTTGATGAATAAGTTGTGGCGCTGAGAAGGTACCTGTAAAACGCAATTCACGGATTTCTTCTGCATTGCTATTTAAAAACAGCATGGTTGGCGGACCTAAAATTTCACGTTGTTTTAAAATGATGTCTTGTGAGGCGTTGTATTCCGTTAAGTCTAATTGGATGAGGGTGAAGTTTTTCAATGCCTCTTGTACATCGGTACGTGGGAATACCTCTTTTTCAATCGGTTGACACGCCACACACCAGTCCGCATAGACATCAATAATGATGGGTTTGCCTTGCTGTTTAGCACTGATCAAAGCCTGTTCTAATTGTTCAGCGGTGGTCACTTTATTCCAAACTAAATGTTCTGTTTGGCTATGTTGAATTTGATAAGCAGAATAACTTTGTTGAATATTCCAAAAACCAGCCATTAAACTGGCTATTGCGATAATGGCAAGAATAACTTTATTAACCGTTTTTTCACTGTCACGTAGAGCAATAAAGAGATAGATTGCCAATGCAATACACAGCAAGGCAAAAATTGCAGCATAGACAGTCGAAGGCAGCATAGGGCGAATAAAGTACAATGCAACCATCAGCATAATAAAGCCAAAACTGACTTTAATCCGATCCATCCATTTACCTGGTTTTGGTAATAATTTAGAACCAAATACACTAGCGATAAATAAAGGTAAACCGATACCTAGACCGAGAATAAATAAGTACAAACCACCTAATACAGCACTTTGAGTTTGTGAAACAAATAATAATGCGCCAGCAAGTGGGGCACTCATACAAGGGCCAACAATAAGTGCTGATAATGCACCCATAACTACAGCACCGAGCACTGTCCCAGCTTTTTGATTATTTTGCAGATGACTTAATTTATTGGTGATGAATTGCGGTAAGTTTAATTGATATAAACCAAATAAATTTAAAGCTAATACAACAAATAAAACTGCAAACAATGAAACGATCCAAGGGCTTTGGAACCAACGTTGAAAGCTATAACCAATTTCAGCAACCACAATCCCCATAATGGCGTAAACCACGGCCATACTCACTACAAAACACAAGGCAATCACAACAGCTTTATAACCTTTCGCGCGCTGAATGATGATGCCAGAGAGAATTGGAATAAGTGGCAGCGAACAGGGTAAAAACGCCAGTAAAATACCTAAACCGAAAAACACCAATAAATTTAGAAACAGAGAATCTTTAGACAATAGTTTAAAGAATGATTGATCATCATTCCATTGTAATGACGATGTATTGTTTTTAGTGCCCGTATTGCTGTTTAAATCAGCAGAATTTTCCGTATCTGTAATTGCATTGCTACTTGCAACAGAAGCATTGGGGTCGATTAGATTTACAGTGTTATCTGCTTTATTGACAGTTTTTTGTCCAAGCTGAATAGTTTGGTCATCCAATACTTTGTTTGGAACTGGTTTTTCAACAGTTGAATTGGCTTTAGTTTCAGCGTTTTCTTTGAGCTTTTTATCTTGAGCTGGGACAGTATCAGGCTGATTGAGTAATGTGCTATTTGAATTATTATTATTGAATAGGTGCTTAGACGATGTATTGCTTTGTGGTAATAAGCCATCTGCATCAGTTGCAATAGTTTTCCTTTGTAATGGATAACATAAGCCATCCGCAGAACAACCCTGATACATCACTAAATATTGTGAATTTGGTTTGACCTGAATCTGTGTAGTCACATTTTCATAATGAACTTCTGTTTTCCCAAAGGTTGGATCATCTTTGATATGACCTTTTGGGAGGCTTAAAGGTACAGCTTTATTGTTGACTGTTACTTTAAATTGATCATGATAAAGGTAATAGTGAGGTGCAACTGTCCATTTCAATTGTGCTTTATTTTCTGAAATTGATTCAGCAGAGAATTGAAAAGCTTGATCTGGGGGGAGAAACTCAGGATTTGCGTGGCTGATGGTACTTAGACTCAACAAAGTAAAACCACATACACTGAGCAAGGTTCGCAACTTCATAATTCCATATCTTTGTTTCATTTACAGCCATTATCCATAATTTCAGATAAAGAAGGCATTATTCTAAGTTTTTCTTTGTAAAAATACCGTTAAAAACATTCAACCCCATTTTGCTTAAGTTTTTGAAAAATTAGTTCATCATCCGGATAGAGTCTGTCGAATTGGGTCATTTTCTTGGTTTTTTTGCTGGTGTAATTGACATTGTAAAGCACAGCACCTTGATAAACGATTTCATAACTTCCAGTTTCTTTCTGATTGATTATTTCTTTATAGAAATCGTGAAATTCACTTGGTCTACCTTGTGCTGTATCAACAGCATCATAGTGGGTAAACTTTAACGAGATTTTTTTCATATAAGGATAATATTGAACTGTTTTAACCTTTGGAAATTCTTCCTCAGAAATAAGCAGAAGGTTCGGGTTTGTTGACAATTTGTCTACGTTGTTTTGACTTTCTTTAAAGCAAAAAAATGGGGTAGTTTGCTTTGCATAAACAGGCAAAGGGAGAAGACTCATTATAGTTATAAATAGCCTAAGCGATTTCATATATTTTCCTCAAAGTTTTCTTGTTATTATTCATAGATTTTTCCAGCCATTAAAATATCTGCAAAAATTTTCCATGGCATGTGCTCTGGTTGTGGCTGTTGGGTATTTGCATAAAAACCCTCCATATCTTCCACCCAACTGTGCATTGCTGCTAAAAAGCTTTGCAAATCTTTATTTTCCCATTGTTGAATATTTTCAAGATGATCTTGTTTGAGATTATCTAAAAATGTTAAAAAATCTTGTTTGCTTTTTATTGCATTAATTTTCATAAGCATCATTTCTAATTTACAGGATAAATTGTTGTATAAATATAGGCCATCTCGCACGTTTTTTGCATTCCAACAATTGAAATTAATTTCAACTAGACCCATATAGAAATTAATCAACAGTACAGAACAGACACTTTGTGAAATTTGATTGATGATCAAGCTCACGATAACAAGTCGAAGCTCAACAATAGGATTAGGACATCATATGAATATCGCGGCAAACCCAGTAGTTGAAGCAGATCAAACTATATATCTAAAAGATTATCAAAAACCTTCATATGTTGTAGATTCAATCAATCTCGATATCCAAGTTTATGATGACCATACCAATGTAAATAGCAAATTAGTCATGAAACGCCAAGCAGCAGGAGATATGGTATTGCTTGGACGCGATCTTGAGCTTAAATCAATTTTTATTAATGGTAAGAAACTTACTGAAAGTGAGTATAAGCTTGATTCTGAGCAATTGGTGATTGCCAATGCACCAGATGAAGCCATCGTTGAAACATCTGTGGTCATTCATCCTGAAACCAATACACAACTCGAAGGATTATATCTTGCGGGGAGTGATTTATTTGTCACTCAAAATGAGCCAGAAGGTTTCCGTAAAATTACGTTCTATCCTGACCGTCCAGATGTCTTATCTGTGTTTACCACTCGTGTAGAAGCCGATAACAAATATCCTGTACTTTTGGCAAATGGTAACTTGATTGAAGCGGGTAAAACTGGTGAAGAGCGCCATTATACCATTTGGGAAGATCCAACCAAAAAACCAGCTTATTTATTTGCCTGTGTGATTGGTGATTTAGCGGTTTTAAAAGACCGTTATACCACTTCAGAAGGTCGTGATGTGGCTTTAGAAATCTATGCAGAAGAAAAAGATATCCCAAAATGTCATATTGCGATGGAAGCGTTAAAGCATTCTATGCGTTGGGATGAAGAACATTATGGACGTGCATACGATCTAGACAATTATATGATTGTGGCAACCAGTCAGTTCAATATGGGTGCAATGGAAAATAAAGGTTTAAATATTTTCAATACATCATGTGTGCTTGCTGATGAAGAATATACCACTGATGCCGCAATCATGCGTGTACAGTCTGTAATTGCTCATGAATATTTCCATAACTGGACAGGTAACCGTATTACTTGCCGTGATTGGTTCCAATTGTGTTTAAAAGAAGGCTTAACAGTTTTCCGTGATCAGTCTTTTTCAGAAGATTTACAATCGGCTGCAGTACAACGTATTGACGATGTTGCTGTGCTTAAAGCGCATCAATTCCCAGAAGATGCAGGTCCATTATCGCATCCGCCACGTCCAGATCATTTTGTAGAAATCAACAATTTCTATACCGCGACAGTGTATGAGAAAGGTGCGGAAATTAACCGCATGATGTCAACTTTATTGGGCAAGGAAAAATTCCGTAAGGGTACCGATGAATATTTTCAACGTCATGATGGTCAAGCGGTCACTGTTGAAGATTGGGTTGCTGCCTTAACTGCGGGTTCAGGTGTCGATTTATCTGCATTTTTAATCTGGTATAACCAACCAGGAACGCCAAAGCTTGAAGCGAAAGGTGAATATGATGCGAGTACTCAAACTTATCGTTTAAGCTTTAAACAAAGTTTAAAACCCCATCCTAAATATCCAAACTTAAAAGCTGTACCTATTCCTGTGGCTTTAGCATTGTTTAATGCAGAAACAGGTGAGCAGTACACCCTGCATTCTGAGGCTTTATTTGAGAATGGGGTAAAAGATGGGGTGTATTTGTTTGATCAAACAGAAGCAAGTATTGAATTTACAGGTGTGACCGAAAAGCCTGTAGCATCTTTATTACGTAATTTCTCAGCACCGGTAAATCTTGAATTTAACTATTCAGATGAAGAACTTGCCTTCTTATTACAATATGAAACCAATGGTTTTAACCAGTGGCAAGCCACACAGACTTTGCTTGAGCGTATTTTGCTTAATGGTCATGATGCTCAAATTTATGTAGATGCAATTAAACAGACCTTACCAAATGTAATTGAAAAAGATCCGCTATTGGCGTCACGCTTATTTGATGTACCAAGTGAAGGTTATTTGGGTAGTCGCATTGATCAAGATTATAATCCTTTGATTGTAAATGAAGCACGTGAAGCCTTGTTGAATCAATTGGCTAAAGTCTTGGGTGACTTTGTTAAAGAAACATATGTATCACTTGATCCAGATTCACAAAATGAATTTTCACAAGCAATGGGTGTTCGTGCTCTGAAAAATATCATGTTGAGTTTTATGGCGCGTCAGGGGGATACCGCAGTATTTGATTTGGCTTATGCACAGTATGAAAATTCTGTGAATATGTCTGAGCGACTTGGCGCACTTAAAGTATTGGTATGGAATGATGCTCCACAAGCAAAAGCAGCCTTAGCGGACTTCTATAAGCGCTTTAAGGATGAAGCATTGTCATTAGATCAATGGTTTATGATTCAAGCAGCGCATCCAAAAGCAACGGCTGAAACGCTTCAGTATTTAACGTCACATGCTGATTATGATTTAGGTACACCTAACCGTATTCGTTCAGTGAGTGGTGGTTTAAATGCCAATCCTGTCAATGCATGGAGTTTTGGTGTTCAGCATTTTGTAGATTTGGCGAAGTATTTGGATGAGAAGAATCCAATTGTTGGCTCTCGTTTACTCCAAGTCCTTACACGCTGGTATACATTAGCTGAACCACAACGAAGTGAAGTAAAAGCCGCACTTGAAGGATTAAAATCTCAAGTGAAATCAAAAAATGTCAGTGAAACCTTAAATAGTATGTTAAGTGTTTAATTACTAATAATTTTTTGATTTAATTATATTTGTAGTGCTATTTCTCTTATTGTTATAGGAGAAATAGCATGTTTAGAAGTTATAAAGTTATTGAACATTTAGATTGATTATCTGTCTATTCTTTAAAAGTCTCATTTAGAGCCTGTTGCACCGCATCTACACGTGACTTACAGGCTTTATATGCAGACATGGATTCTTCAACAATCTTCATCAAATTATCAATATCAGGTTCTTCTTGAGATTCTAATAATTCTGCATTTTTCTTTAAAACGTCATAACCTTCTTTAAACGTTAAATCTTGTTTAGCCATTGCATAATACCTGTGTCACATTTGCGTTGATCGTACCATCCAATAACTCTACTTGGATGTGATCAGTTGAAATTTGTTGAATAGAACGAATGGCTTTACCATCACTACGAACAATAGCATAACCTTTGGCCATGACATGACGTGGATTTTGCAAAAGCGTTTCACGCATGAGTGATTCAACTTGATTGGATGCCAATTTAATCAGTTGCTGTGCCAAATACTGAACAGTACCTTTCATCAAATCTAAGCTTTTATTTGCTTCATTGATCTGCCCTTGAGAAAGCGTTTTAATGACTTTGATGTACTGATCATTCTGGCTTTGATAAGCTGTGATTTGATGCTGAGATAACAGTTTAATCTTATGTAGAGAATCTAGCACGTCTTGGGTGCGCTCTACGATTAGATTTCGAATACCTCCAATCACTTTACTCGGTGTATCAAAAGAACGGTTCGCCACTTCATCTAAAATGGTTCTATCTTTTTCATGGCCTATACCTACCCAGATTGGAACAGAGCGTTTGCAGAGTAGCGCAGCGAGATTGTAGTCATTGAGATAGGCCAGATCATTGACTGCACCTCCACCACGAATAATCACAATAAGATCTGGTGGTGTACTGAGGTCTTTCGCCCATTGTCGTAATGCATTTGCTAAAGCTTCAGAAATACTTGTAGCCGCAGTGTTCCCCTGAAACGTTGCCGTATGATAGACAAAATGACAAACGCCAGCTTGATCGAGAGCGTCTGCATCTTTCTTAAAGTCACCCAAGCCAGCAGCATTTTCAGGAGCAATGACGAGCACATTTTGAATATCAAATGGGGCAGGGAGTAATTTATTTTTATTGAGTAAACCTTCGCTGGTCAGTCTTTCTAAAATTTGTTGATAACGCCGTGCGATATCACCTAGGGTATAACTTGAATCTATTGCTTCAATATTGACTGAAAAACCATATTGGGGACTAAATACAGCTTTCACTTTAATCAGTACATTGAGATCGCGAGAGAGTTCAACACCACTTTCACGTTCAAATTTTAATACCATTTTGGCAGCAGAGAATTTCCAGATTGTTGCCTTACAACTGGCAATGACTTTATCTGAATCTTCCTCCTTTTCTGCAAGTTCTAAATAGTAATGGCCGCCCTTGATACTTAGATTTCTAATCTCAGCTTTTACCCATATTGGTTCATCAAAAGTTACACGTATAACTTCTTGAACTGTTGCAAGGTATTCACTTAAGGAAAGTTGTAAGTCAGACATACAAAGGTAATTACGGTAAATTTATCTAAAATAGTATATAACATGGTGGCTCAAGGCGGTGAAGATATATTGATCTTATACATCGGATATGGCATATTTTTATGATGTAGACGGGCGTTATCGACATCTACTTAAACCAAATTATTTTTTAGCCTTTAAAGTAAAAACACAAGTGAAATCATTAATATTTATTAGCTTTTTTTTCTTAGTATCTTGTACCAGTTATGATTTAGAAAGTAATCATGCGCATTGTATGGGATATGGAGCAGATGTCAGTAACATTACATCAACAATGAGTGATTATGATCGCTTTAGATATCAGAGTCAGAATGGGATGAGTATGCTTAACAGCAATACACTCTCACCGAAGATGCAAACCGATTGTTATAAAGTTGACCCGAAACAAACCAAATAACTGAAAGGCTCATCAATGGATGGGCTTTAATTTTATGTAAGCTAAATTTCTTTTATAGAGCATTCAAAAAATTATAAATTATGAAAAAAATCTTTTTTTTATTTCTTTTATGGATATCACAGCTTTGTTATGCAGATCCAATAATGCCAATTTTTGATAAAAAATTAAATATAGAGAGATTCAAAGAATATTTTGATCGTGATCATACGCGGTATCCTGGAAATGATAAATTAATCGCAGAACGAGAAACAGATTTAGATCAACCTAAATATAAAGTGATTGTTACTAGAATAATATTTGGTAGAGAATATGAGCTTCAAAATTATATCAAAATGATTGGTTATCACGACTGCGAAGCTAGAAAAATTTTCTTGTATGCAGGATATTATGATTACAATGCAGATCTTACTAAAACTTATAGAACTGTGACTAAATTTCCACAGGGTAGTCAGTTGATTGAAGATGCTTGTTTAGATGAATAAACTTTAAAATTTCATTTAAAGAGAAATTCTCATACATCATAATCAACTGATATATTATTTTAATAACCCACTTCCCCAAAAAGTGGTTATTTTCTAAAAGTATTTTTTGAAAAAAGTTTATCTAGCGTGAAAGAATCTGGCTTGTTTGTAAAAATAAAAAGTAAAATGAAAATATAAAGCAAATCATGGGTATAGAAAAACCAGCTTATCCAAGTGATCAAATTAAGACCCGGCGGGATTGTATAAATGCCAACTGTTACAAGTGCTACAAAGCAAATAAAGATCAATATAAGGCTGGTTAACTGAGTAAATAACCCTATGGTTAGCAATAGCCCGAGTACAAATTCAAATAAAGAAACAATGATAGCCGTCACTTCTGGAAAAGGTATACCTGCCGAAACAATCGTTTCCAACATGATTTGTTGATTTTTCTCTACAAATAATTTGTTATAACCCGTTGTTAGGAAAAATAAACCGATCGAAATTCTGGCTAATATTAAGGCGAAGTGACTAAATTTTGGCGAATTAAATGGATTTTTAAAGAGAAAACCAAACATGTGTCTATGATTCTGAAAATTAAAAAATATCTTAATAATCTGAGTAGATTTTTTAAATGTAAGCATTGTTGGTGAGTGTATATAATTTGTCATCTATACTGATTTAAAACTTTGCTAAGGCTGTGGGAAATGTTACGTAAGTTTCACAAAATACACATCAAGAAGTCCATACTTTGATATGGTGTATTTTTAAGCAAAACTGAGCGAAGTATGAAAATATTTTCAATTTTAAGTTTAGCTATGTTGATCGGCTTAACAGCGTGTCAAAAAAGAGATACAGATACACAAAAGCAAGATCAAACAACAACGCCACATTCAGTCGATAAGGACAGTTAATCCAACGCCCACTGATACAGTGGGCTCATTGATATAGCATAAGATTCCTAGATTTTTTTTTAAACAATGCTGTATAATTTTTAGACTTGAGAAAGCTATAGAGCAATTATGAATCTAAAATACTTTATAAAAAATTTATTAGCCTTATTTATTGGGTTATGTGCGTTGGCTGGAATAGTAAAAGTTATCTTTCTATACAGCAGTAATTTATATGAGCAAGCGCTAACTGTTCTTGTGGTAATGATCATGATTCTTGGATTGATGATCGTTGGTTATCTTAATGCTGTTACTGCAATAGGCAGTAAAATCAAACAACCCTTTTATTTACATTTAATTTTAGTGGCTTTTCTTTTTGTAACCGATTTAGCTTTTGGTAGTTCAAGCATTACTGAAGTTATTTTGAGAAATTTGGGATATTTTGCTGTATTACAATTAGGGGTTTACCTTTATATGAAACGAAGTGCTCCGAAATTATTGCTGAATTAATATTTTAATAAAATAATGAATAAATTAGCCTCTTAATGGGGGTTTTACGCTATAGAAAAGTGGGGGAATTATTAATTTTAAAGCAAGTTTTATTTGGATTTTTATATCTAATTCAAGTGATTTTTGGGCTTTCTCTATAAGAAATCATTCTGTAGGCATAAGCTAAGATAGCCGAGTAATTTTCTTTAATGATATACAACCGTATCGTCCTAATCTGCAATGACTGTACTTATCTAGGCTTAATACATCCTATTCATTGATCAAAGAATAAAACTAAATATTTAAATTAAAACAAAATTCAAGCTTAAAATGTATAAGGTTCTAAGAGATTGTTATAATTTGTGTAGGCAACAAGTAGTTATTCGCAATAAGTGGTTGGATTGCTCTAAAGCGCTATGTTAGAACTTAACTTCCATATTAATTCGAGATTAAACATGAAAAAATTATTATTAATTTCATCTTTTTTAGCTGTTGTTTTTGTTGCTGGGTGTAGTGCAAAAGACAAAGATAAAGCGACATCTCCTGATAATGAGGTAAGTAGTAGTGCCGTTGCTGTTGATACAAATGAGTCAGCTGAAAAAACGGTAAAATATGAAACCGCTGATAAGAAACAATTTATACTTAAGACCAGTGATAATTTTGTTACAGCGACATTAACGGATAGCGATGGAAATAACTATTCATTGAAAGAAGTACCTGCTGGAAGCGGTATGCGTTTAGAAGGTGACAATGGTGTTTCAATTCATTCTAAAGGCGATGAAGGAACCATTGAACTTGCTAAAGATAAATCTTTTACAGTGAAAGAAGTTAAATAGAATTGTGACGTAAATAGCCCCACCATTTGGTGGGGTTTTTTATTCGTAGTTCATCAATCAAAAAATGATCGTATTGAGTGAATCATTATTGGTATTGAAAGTTCTTGCTCCCTTTGAGCGAAAGCGAGGATGAGGGGGTATTTATGTTGGCATATCATTCTAAAAAGGACTTATGAAAGAAGCCGAATAGGTTGAGAGAAAACTGTACACATTAAAATTAAACACTTTAAAACCCACTCAAAAATAAGATATTTACGGGCATTTCATTATTTATGCACTTGAATAGACCGACTAATTGTAAACAATTGGCGCAATAACTATTGAAATGAACAGATTAAAGTAATTTTACCGTGGCATGAAATTTGCTGAAAACACCTTTGCAATATTTTTATTTTTCAATTATTAAAGGTATTTTTATGTTTAAGCACACGGTTCTTTCACTGTTTATTTTCAGTGCTATCAGTACTTCAGTCGTTCATGCTGAAAGTTTTAATGTTCTTAAGCAATTATCCAATAAGCCGGTTCAATTAAAAGAAGGTGAATACAAAGGCAATTATTATGTACCTTCGACTTTAAACACGATTACTTGGGGTTACTTACCGAATAAAGATGCCAAGCCTGTGATTTCTGTTCCGTCGGGGAGTGTGGTGACTTTTGATACAGTTTCACATGAAGGCTTACTTGAAGATCAAGGGCGGGATGCGGAAAAATTCTTTAAATCAAAAGGAGTGAAAGACGAATACATTTTAGATGAAGCAAAAAATATTACAAAATCTTCTCTAAAACATGATTTTCATAAAGATGGACCTCATATTGTGACTGGCCCAATTGAGATTCAAGGTGCACAAGCTGGTGATATTTTAAAAGTAGAAGTCATTAAAGTAGAGCCTCGTGTGCCCTATGGCGTCATTTCAAATCGTCATGGTAAAGGTGCTTTAGTGGGCGAATTTCCTAAAAGACCTCAACAAGAAAATGCTTCGGCTGAACATCCTGAGCGCTATGGAAACGTTTCAGTGTTTACCCCAATAGAAAAAAATGCCAAGGGTGAATATGAGGGGGTACTAAAAACACAATCAGGTAAGTCGATTCGTTTCCCACTAAGTCCGTTTATGGGCATTATGGGGGTCGCACCGAATACATCACAGCCAGTTCATTCAGTACCACCAGCGATGTATGGCGGTAATATTGATATAAATGAGTTAGGTACTGGATCAACTGCATATTACCCAGTACAAGTGCCGGGTGCATTGTTCTATACAGGTGATAGTCATTTTGCCCAAGGTGATGGCGAAGTTGCATTAACTGCATTAGAAGCTTCAGCAAGAGCAACATTCAAATTAACTTTATTGAAAACAGGCAAAGATAAGATCCCGGGTAAAGAAATCGTACAGCCATTAGCAGAGAATGCTGAATTTTGGATTACACCAGGATTAGATGAAGATTTAGACGAAGCAATGAAAAAATCTACACGTGAAGCGATTCGTTTTTTAAATCAAGAATATGGTATTGATGAAGCGATTGCTTATGCTTATCTAAGCGCTGCTACCGATTTTGAAGTATCGCAAGTGGTCGATAAGACCAAGGGGATCCATGCCAAAATACGTAAAGCTGACTTTAAAGAGTTTGTTGAAGACGCTAAGTAAAACTAAAGCTGCTTAGGGTCTGTTGACATTTCATAAATGGCTTGCGTTGTAGGTTAAAATTGAGCAGGCAAGGCATGAAACGAAGAGAATAGCGAGACTATTTTCGAGTTTCATAACGAAGGCTGAGATAATTTTAACCACAACCCTTCGGGACTAGCGTGTTTTTTGCCGCTACGTCGTTACGAACTACTTATTTAGAATGACTAAATTTCTTATTTCGCGCCTAGTATCGCCTAAAAAACACACGTAGTCGCAAACGTAGACGAATTGTCAACAGACCCTAATTAAATATCCTTGGAAGTGAGGTCGTGTATTCAGCTTTCAAGGATTTATCATTATCTTTGAAATGATATAAAGCTATAATCTTTTCGTATTTATTCGTGTTGATTGTTTTCCTGCAATTTATTCATTTATATTTTCAAACGATATTTAGTCGTTTGTTATCGTGGCTTTCGATATGTGACATCAATGCTAAAGCGCTTCAAACATGAAAAATCATGTTTATTTAAGCCTTAGTTATAGCAATTTAGCGGAATGAGCTTTAGACACGAATCATACTTTTACTGTTTATATCCTCCATCCAGTCATTTAAATCCAAATCATTGGTAAATGAATGTTCACCATCAATCTTAAAGACTAACAAAGAGTCATGAATGCTAATAATACTCGCTAAATGCTGGCGAATGATGTTGGCTTCATAGTTGGTATTGATCAGCCAAGTGGAAGGGTTCACCCGAATCGAAGCATCGTAGTCACAGATAAGCTTATGGACTTCATCAAAATGATGTGCATGTGATGAGTTTAGAATAATCAAATAATTCATATTAACAACCTCCATAAAAGAGATTTCGATAAAATAACTTTTATTATGAAATGTGATAAGTATCACGATTTATTCAATCTAACACCAAAGCAATTTGATCAATTAAAAAAATGTTAGACAATCTAAAGCTGAATTTTGATGATGTGTTAGTTCTTTATTATTGTATTGTTCAAGAAAATTCTTAGTGGATATTCCTTTTGTTACACAATAAATAATCAAAAATTTTAAATACTGGCTAAATTGAAGTATGATTAAGTTTAAAATATTTAAACAATAAGCTCATCAAAAGATGGGCTTTTTTGTCTTACTCTCTCTGTGTTATAAAGTTTGAGGCTTAAAATGCTGGTTAAAATAGAAGATGGTTTTTACCTAAATTCACTGCATATTATCGCGATACATGTTTCTAAAAATATGATTACGCAAAATTTTTCTATAAGTATAGAATATACACCGCACAATCAAAATGCCAATGGCCTATATCATAAAAAGTGCCAGACGAAAGCTGAAGCAGATTTATTTTTGCAAACTCTACATCAACAAATCGCGCAAATATAAATTAAAATTTTTTTAGTTATTTTTGCATTGAAATTAAAAGAAAAGGAATTCATTTTTTAAGCTATATTAGGCTCACAATTGAATGTATCGATAATGTGAAAATCACAATGATTGAACATTTTTGAGGTCAAAATGCATAAACTAAAAATTCTTATTTGTACACTTTCACTATTCACACTGTCTGCCTGCCAAAATGTGCAAAAAAATAACAAAATCATTGCCAAGGCATTTGATACTTCAACACATTTTCAACGCTATCTGATGGATAAACATGCGCCAGAGAATGTCATTGTTACCCATAATATAACTTACCAAGAACAACCAAAACTCAGTTTAGATCTCTATCAGCCAATAGATATTCAGCAATTTGAAAAACGCCCAACAGTGATCTGGATTCATGGTGGTGGTTGGATTTCAGGTGCTAAAGATAATGCAAGAGGATATTTTAAACTGCTTGCAGCACAAGGTTATAATGTTGTTTCTGTGCAATACCAATTTGCACCGCAAGCAATTTATCCAACACAGTTGTATCAAATCAATAATGCATTGCGATTTATCCAGCAAAATGCAAAACAATACCATATAGATGCTGATCAATTATTTTTAGCAGGGGATTCGGCTGGGGCCAATTTAGCCAGTCATTATGCTGCGCTTCTCACTAACCCAAATTTTGCCAAAGAATCTGGATTTACAGCCTCGATTCAAGCTTCACAACTTAAGGGTTTAATTCTGCATTGCGGAATTTATGATATGAATGCCTTTATCAATACAGCACCAGATGAAATCAAATTGATTGAATGGGGGGTAAATAACCTTGTTCAAGCTTATACAGGTAATCAAAAAGACAATCCTGAATATTTAAAACGTTTATCACCTATACAACATCTTACCAAGGATTATCCGCCTGTATTTATCAGTGGAGGGAATAAAGATTTTCTCACAGATACGCAGTCCATTCCTTTTGTAAAAGCGTTGCAAGAAAAGCAAATCCCTGTTCAAGCTGTTTTCTACCCTGAATCAAAAGAATGGTTGGTCCATGAATATCAATTTTTCTTGGGCAAAAAGGCAAGTCAGCAAACATTTGATCAAACTATTTTGTTTTTGAAGAAAAATGTTGATTCAAAATAAACTCAAAAAATAATGATTTAAACTGAATTGTCATAAAAGCATGTTATAAAAAATAAAATTGTAGCGAGAAATGAAAGATGGAAATCAGTGTAAAGCAAATCAACAAGCGTATAGATGAATTTCAAGAATCAAGTAAGAAAGCATCAACTTTAGAAATTGGCTATAAAACCTATGCCAAATTAATGAATGAAGATAAATTTGCAGATGCCCTCAAGAAAGATCCCAATAACACAATGGTTCGTTACTACAAAGATATAAAAATTAAATTGGTCACAGAAAAACACCATTTTGAGGTGAAATAAGCTTTTTAATAAATAGAATAACAATTTTTAAAATTTACAACTCAAGGAATGAGTGTAAATTTTTTTATCATTTTGCATGAGAAAAAGTAATATATCTTTTAAACACTTAGTTGATCCTATATTGATCACTTTTTGCCTTATACACTTAAAATTTAATATACATAAAGCATTGGTATGCGCGCTTATTGTTAAACACAACTTGTAACACTTCTATCTAAATCCTTCATTTTATTTGAAGAGTGTATCTAAATATTTCATTTTTTTGATTTTTTTATCATGTGTTTAAAACATTAAAAACATAATTTATTAAGATAATCTAATGAGTGTGGGGGATTTTTAATCAGTAGGGTGCTGTTCTGATTATTGTGATACAGGTATCAAAATAGACAGAATAATTGAATAAAAACAATTGGATGATAATATTTATCATTTGGAATGACTCATTTGAATATCTAATCATGCTGTAAAAGTAGACGTTTAGACTCAATTTTTAAGTGTTTTTTAATTTAAGCAGACTTAATGATCTTACAAATTGTGACAAGATATATTAAAATAAATGCTGGTTTATTTTGTGACGAAAAATAATGGAAATTTTGAACTTTATAAAGAGTTTCAACACGGTAAACACGTATTTAATTTTGGCGATAATTGCCTTGTTGTTTATAATTTCATTTTTCTACTTTATTCACCCAACCTGATTAAGTAGAAAATTGAAGAAAAAAAGGTGAGTATCATATTGATAACTCGCCTTTTTTTATAAAATATTTTTTATCAAAGTGCAATTGCTTATTATTCATCAAATTTAGTGGCTGAGATTACAAATAGTTAAAGATTGTATTGTATATTGAATTTATATAACATACCAACCAAATGGTATCTTTTGATGAATTTATGAATTCTATTCTTTTTGCCTATAGTTTGTTGGCGGTCGCTATCATCGCTGAAGTAACAGGTTCAACATTCTTAGTGAAATCGCAAGGCTTCACAAAGTTAGTCCCGAGTTTACTGGTGGTATTTTTTTATGTGATTTCTTTCTATTTATTGTCTCAAGTGATTAAAACAATTCCATTGGGTATTGCTTATGCAATTTGGGCTGGTGTCGGTATTATCCTCACTGCTTTGGTAGGTTACTTCATTTTCAAACAAAGCTTAGACTTTGCTGCAATTGCAGGCATTGGATTAATTATTTCAGGTGTATTGGTGATTAATTTATTTTCAACATCAGCAGGACATTGATAAAAGCATGAAGCAGGTAAGATTTGAGTATGGATAAAATTGTAGAAAATGCTTATCAACGTAAAAAAGATCCTGAAGGTGTTAAAAAATTAATTTTAGCCAACACGATGAGTTTAGTTGCTGAACACGGTGTAAATGGCGTGTCGATTCAAAGTATTGCAACGCTTTCAGGTGTAACTAAAGGTGGTGTATTTCATCATTTTGCCAATAAACAAGTTTTGATTGAGGCCATGTTGGAAGAGTTGATCCAACAACTGGACCAGCAAGTCAGCCTAGCAATTGAAAAAGATCCAGTTACTTATGGCTGTTTTACTCGCGCATATATTGATGTCACCTTAAGCGCTTCATTTGGAGTCAACACAGTATGGAGTGCTTTAAGCATGACATTGATGACAGATAAATCTTATAGTGAGAAATGGGATCAATGGCTGACACGGCGATTATCTCAACATGCTGAAACGGATGATTCTGCCACATTAAAAATATTACGTTATGCAGCGGATGGGGCATGGTTTGTTGAAAGCCTCTCCCCAAAAATGCAAGATGATTATGAGGAAATTAAACAGGAATTGTTGTTAAGAACTTATCCTGAATAGTGATTCATTTGCTCTGCTTTGTAAGCAAAACCAATAGCTACAGACCAAAATAAAAAAACCAAGCCAAATGATATTGGCTTGGAATGGAAAACTTTCTTTAAACTTGGTTAAATCATTGCTTTATGATTTATTCACTGCCTAAAGTCATTAAACTTGCATTTCCGCCTGCAGCCGCAGTATTGATACTGATCGCACGCTCAATAAGTAATGGTGCAAGCGGGATAATTGTATTGGCATCCGCTAAATGAGTTATGCCAACAATTGCACCTTCACGTTGCGCAATCACTGTCTGTAATTCTTTTAGACCAGCACCTTGATGTAAAACTGCCTCAAACTCTCCAACAGTCACATCATTGATCATCGAAAATTTTTGTTGCAACGCTTTTGGCATACTTTGAATCATTTTTAAAGCAATCGCATCGTCACTTAAAATACAGACTTGTGCATTGAGAGACAAAATTGCATTAAACTGATTCAGTAAAGCCTGTTCTTGCGCTGCGATTGCCAATATCCGATGACGTGATACAACATGGTATTGATTCAATTCACCTGTTGGACCCGGAAGTTCATATAAAGCAATCGGTGATTGATACTGATGCATAGCCCATTGCGAATAGTGCTGTTTTACCCAAGTGTGAAATTCTGTTTGAATTTCAGATGGCTTTAAATTGAGCTGTTCAGAGATATTTTTTACAGTACCAAAAGGGCGATTGGGTAGGGCTGTATGCTGCATTAATTTATATAAATAAATTGGACCACCAGCTTTAGGCCCTGTTCCTGATAAACCTTCACCACCAAAAGGTTGTACGCCGACAACAGCACCTACAATATTACGGTTAATATATAAGTTGCCCACTTCCGCATGTTCAATGGTGGTTTGAATAGTTTCATCGATACGCGTATGTAAACCCATGGTTAGACCATATCCTTTTGCATTGATATGTTCTAACAATTGCTTTAATTCACCATATTTATAGGTAATAACATGCAATACAGGTCCAAAAACTTCACGTTTTAAATCATTCAGATTTGGAAGTTCAATCACTGTCGGGACAATAAATGTGCCTGCATTTAGATCAGATGTTGGTGTTTCATAAGCAAGTTGATGTATTGCATAGCCCTTGCTCCGCATCATTTCGATATGCTTTTCAATATTTTGTTGCGCTTCACCATCAATCACTGGACCTATATCTGTTTTCAGCAAAATAGGTTGCCCAATATTGAGCTGCTGCATGGCACCTTTAAGCATCTTAATTAAGGTTGCGGCATTGTCTTCTTGAATGCACAATACTCGGAGGGCAGAGCAACGTTGACCAGCGCTATCAAATGCTGAGTTTACTGCATCAATTACCACTTGTTCTGTCAGCGCAGAAGAATCGACGATCATCGCATTTTGACCACCTGTTTCAGCAATCAGCGGAATCGGTTGACCTGTTGGACTCAGACGTTGTGCTACGGTTTTTTGTAAAATCTTCGCAACTTCAGTGGAACCTGTGAACATAATGCCTTGAATACGCTCGTCTTGGCTAAGTTTTGCACCGACTGTTTCACCACGACCAGGGAGTAATTGTACAACTGATTTTGGAACTCCTGCTTCCCATAAGATTTGAATTGCTTGTGCTGCAATTAATGGGGTTTGTTCCGCAGGTTTAGCAATTACGGTATTTCCTGCAACAAGTGCTGCCGAAATTTGTCCAGTAAAAATTGCAAGTGGGAAGTTCCAAGGGCTGATACATAAAATTGTACCTAAGGGGCTAAGTGCGCTATTTTTTTCGATACTTTGCATTTGAGCTGCATAATATCTGAGGAAATCAACGGCTTCACGTACTTCGGCAATACCATTGCTGTAGGTTTTACCACTTTCACGACACAGTAAAACCATCAGTTCCTGAATACGTGATTCCATAATCGCAGCAGCTTTAAGTAATAATTCTGCACGAAAATCTTGAGATGCGTTTTTCCAATTTTCAAAAGCTTGATGAGCGTTGTTTAAGGCCAAATCAACTTGCGCTGTTTCTGCTTCGATCACATAACCAACCAAATCAGTGTGATCAGCTGGGTTGCGGATTTCTTGCGAATTTATTTCAGCTAAGTCTTGTAAATCAAGCTGATCGACAAGGCTATAACTGTTCCACTGGTGTTTTAAATAGTGCTGAACAGTTTGATTTAAATCTTTTAATTTACTGTCATCGGCTAAGTCTAAACCTTGAGAGTTTTGGCGTATGCCTTGATATAAATCATGAGGAAGCGGAATCGCAGGGTGTTTTAGCCCGACTGTATGTTCTTTTTCTGCAGTATGTAAAATTTCTTGAACAGGATTTTCAATCAACTCTTCAATTTTAATATTTTTATCTGCAATACGGTTAACAAATGAAGTATTTGCACCATTTTCCAATAAACGTCGAACCAAATAAGCCAATAAGGTTTCGTGATTACCGACAGGCGCATAAATACGACATGGAATCCCTAATTTCTGATCCGAAACCTTGCCTACTACTTGTTCATAAAGTGGTTCACCCATGCCATGTAAGCATTGGAATTCATATTGACCAAGATAATATTTTTGTGGATCTGCCAATTCATAAATTGTGGCAAGCGTTTGCGCATTATGTGTTGCAAATTGCGGATACACCTGATCAGGCGCAGCCAATAGTTTTTTTGCACATGCAATATACGACAAATCTGTATGCACTTTACGGGTAAAGACTGGATAGTCAGACATACCGTCAATTTGTGCTTTTTTGATTTCACTGTCCCAGTAAGCACCTTTGACCAGGCGAATCATTAAACGTTTTTGACTACGTTTTGCCAGATCAATAATATAATCCACCACATAGAAACAACGCTTTTGATAGGCTTGAATGACAAAGCCTATACCTTTCCAGTTTGCCAGTTGTGGCTCAAAGCATAAACGCTCAAGTAATTCTAAAGACAGCTCTAAACGATCCGCTTCTTCTGCATCAATATTAAGACCAATATCATAGGTCTTAGCTAAAAGTGCTAAATTTAAAATACGAGGATAAAGTTCATGATGCACACGTTCGGTTTGAGAACGTTGATAACGTGGATGTAAAGCCGAAAGTTTAATTGAAATTCCAGGGCCGGTATAAACATCTTTACCTTCAGACGCTTTACCTATGGCATGAATCGCTTGTGTATAGTCTTCGAAATAGCGATCTGCATCGTGTTCAGTCAGTGCTGCTTCACCAAGCATGTCATAAGAATAACGGAAACCTTTGTCTTCAAGAGTTTTGGCATTGTCCAAAGCCTCTTCAATGGTTTCACCAGTAACAAACTGTTCACCCATCATACGCATTGCTGCATCAACTGCTTTACGGATGATGCCTTTACCCGTACGTGCTAAGAGCGAAGTGAGGATCCCCGAAAGGCTGGTTTGTTTAGGTGTTTCCATCAACTTGCCAGTCAGCATGAGTCCCCATGCAGCAGCATTGACAAACATGAGATTACTTTGGCCTAAATGATCTTTCCAGTTACCTTGATTAATTTTATCGCGAATCAATAAGTCTCGGGTCGCACTATCAGGGATACGTAACAAGGCTTCAGCCAAGCACATCAATGCGATGCCTTCTTGTGAAGACAATGAAAACTCTTGCAGCAGACCTTGTACGATACCTGCTTTGCCTGACGAACTTTTACGGTCACGTAAGCTATGCGCTAAGTTAAATGCAATGTCATAAATTTTCTGATTCATTTCTTCAGAAATTTGACTGTGCTCAAGTAAGTTTTCAACACATTCCGATTCAGTACGACGCCACGCATGATTGATTTCTTCTTCAAAATCAGTTTTGTCTTTAAATTCGGTAATGTAATCCAAACTTGGAAGTAGGTTTGCATTTAAAACTTGAGGTGAATCCATATTCATTGTCAACGTCCTGTGACTAGCAAATATTTTTGTTGAGCAGATGGGTTTATATAATTTATGATTACAGAATATTTGGTGAATAACTCACTATAATTTGAATAATATTTAGAGAATTATTCTATGGAAAGTGCTTATTTAAGCTTGGATCGTATAGATATTCGGATTTTGGACATTTTGCAAAAAGATGGAAAAATTTCCAATATTAAGTTGGCTGAAAAAGTTAATTTATCCCCCACAGCTGCGCTTGCTCGGGTGCAAAAATTGACAGGGGAAGGATTTATTTTGGGCTATGAAGCAAAACTAAATCCGAAAATGTTAGGCGCTAATTTTGTGGTATTTGTTGAGATTCTTTTAGACAAAACCACACCCAATGCTTTAGATGCTTTTTCAGATGCCATCGTACAATATCCAGAAATCATGGCATGTCATATGATCAGTGGCGGTTTTGATTTTTTAGTGAAAATTCGATGTGCTGATATGGAGGAGTTTCGTCGTATTTCAGGTCAGGTACTCTGGCAATTGCCTGGGGTTAAGGAAACACGTAGTTATCCAGTGATGGAAGTGATTAAAGACAGCTCACAATTACATTTAAATTTTAAAGCGAAAGTAAAGAAATAGAAAAGGGGCATGAATGCCCCCAACGCTAATGGTTTATTCAAACATGTGAATTTACATATTTTTCATTTCACGGTTATAAATTTGTTCAGCATTTTCAAAACGATCAATTACATCTTTTTCAGGCGCTTTGTCCATTAAACTGACCACAATGATGCTGATGAAAGAAAGCACAAAGCCCGGCACGATTTCATATAAGCCCGTATGCGCCATGGTGTTTTTCCAAACAATTACGGTTACAGCACCGACAATGATACCGATCAATGCGCCATTTAAAGTCATACGTTTCCAAAACACAGACAATAAAATAAGCGGACCAAATGCTGCACCAAAACCAGCCCATGCATAAGCCACTAGACCTAGTACCTTGCTTTCTGGGTTAAATGCCAAAATGATCGCGAGCACTGAAATGGCTAAAACCATTAAACGACCAACCCAAACCAACTCATTTTGTGAGGCTTTTTTACGAAGAAAAGATTTATATAAATCTTCAGTTAAGGTACTTGAGCATACCAAAAGCTGACAACTTAAGGTACTCATGACAGCGGCTAAAATAGCGGCTAGGACAACACCAGCAACCCATGGATTAAATAAGATTTTGGTTAATTCCATAAACACTGTTTCTGGATTTTTTGCCACAATTGCAGCTGATGGAATGTCAGGATTTGCTTGGAAATAAGCAATACCCACATAACCGACAGCAACAGCGCCCGCTAAACATAGAATCATCCATGCCATACCAATACGACGAGCGTTAGGAATGGTTTTCACTGAATCTGCTGCCATAAAACGGACTAGAATATGCGGTTGTCCAAAATAGCCTAAGCCCCATGCCATTGATGAAATAATGGCGATAAAACTAACCCCTTGGAACATATTTGCTGCATGTGGACGTGCGGCTTCAATCAATTGATTGACATGTTGTAAATCACCGACTGCCAAGAAAGTCATAATCGGTGCCAACAGCAATGCAAAAATCATCAAGCCCGCTTGAAATGTATCTGTCCAACTGATTGCAAGGAAGCCACCGATACACACATAACTGATGGTTGCAATTGCGCTGACCCAAAGTGCAGTGGTGTAGTTCATGGCAAAAATACTTTCGAATAAACGTGCACCTGCCACCATGCCTGAAGCACAGTAAATACCAAAGAAGATTAAAATAACCAGTGCAGAAATGATACGGATCACTTTCTTTTTATCACCAAAACGGCTGGTGAAATAATCTGGTAATGTTAATGCATTATTTTGTATTTCAGTATGGACACGTAAACGGCCTGCGACCAAGTACCAGTTGAGCCAAGCACCAATAATGAGCCCGATTGCGATCCACGATTCAGATAATCCAGTCAGGTAAATTGCGCCGGGGAGACCCATGAGTAGCCAGCCACTCATATCCGATGCACCCGCTGAAAGTGCAGTGACAAAACTCCCTAAGCTTCGACCTCCCAAAATATAATCTGAGAAATCGGTGGTTTTTCTATAGGCATATAAGCCTATACAAACCATTGCAATGATATAAAAGATAAACGTGACAACTGTGGGGTTGAGTGAGTCCATATTTAATTCAGTCCTTGTGGAGTAAATCTCCAAGTTTTATTTTTTATCGCATAAGTTTCACGAGCGAATTCTTTCACACAACTAAAAAATATCGCTGTGATTTTTATAAGGTGATTGTGCAAGATTTATGTATCCGATTGTAACTTTAGATACAAATGCAAAAAATCAGCAATTTATATCCAAAAAAATTCTACTGGGAGTGTTTAGTGACTGCGGGATTATACTTTACGCAAAGTTACATTGTTAACGTTTAATTGATAATTCCATAAAATTGTTTATCGAAATGACATATTTTGCTAGTACAAAAGCAGATGAGAAGGAATATTATTATAACTGCACAACTATAGTGCATAAATATATAATGAGCAGATCACATGGAAACGGTTCAACCTGAAGTTACAAGAATAGAAAAAGATTTATTGGGAAGTAAAGAAGTTCCTATAAACAGTTATTATGGCATTCATACAATCCGAGCTTTAGAAAATTTTAATATTTCTAAACATAGCGTTGGTGAGCAAAGCTTTTTTATCCGTGCTTTGGCTCAGGTCAAAAAGGCCTCGGCACAAACCAATTTGCAATTTAATAAGATCTCTGAAGAAATCAGTGTAGCGATTCAAAAAGCAAGTGATCAACTGATTGAAAATCCGCAAAATTGGAAAGATGCTTTTCCATCAGATGTCTACCAAGGTGGTGCGGGGACATCAATTAATATGAACACCAATGAAGTCATTGCCAATATCGCGTTAGAATCTTTAGGTTATGTGAAAGGACGTTATGACATCATCCACCCAAATGACCATGTCAATAAATCTCAATCGACCAATGATGTCTATCCCACCGCATTACGTTTAGCAACTTACTATTCACTGGATTTGTTATTTGAAAAAATCAATAATTTGATTAGTTCACTGACATTGAAATCTGCTGAGTTTCAGTATGTGCTAAAAATGGGACGGACCCAGTTACAAGATGCTGTCCCAATGACATTAGGACAAGAGTTTCATGCCTTTGCGACATTACTCAAAGAAGATGTTCGTCTAATTAAAAAGACCCGTGAACTTTTATTAGAAATTAACTTAGGCGCTACTGCGATTGGTACAGGGGTAAATACGCCACATGGTTATGCTGCGCAGGTCAATGAAAATTTAAAAGCCTTAACAGGTTTAAATTTAATTGGTGCAGAAGATTATGTTGAAGCGACCAGTGACTGCGGTGTATTTATTATCCTTTCAAGCACCTTAAAACGTTTGGCTGTAAAACTCTCTAAAATCTGTAATGACTTACGTCTATTAAGTTCTGGCCCAAGAACAGGTTTATGGGAAATTCGCTTACCTGAATTACAAGCTGGTTCATCAATCATGCCAGCAAAAGTCAATCCTGTGATTCCCGAAGTCGTCAATCAGGTTGCATTTAAAGTGATTGGTAATGATTTAACCATTACTTTTGCAGCAGAAGCAGGCCAATTACAGTTAAATGTGATGGAGCCTGTGATTGCGCTTACCATGAATGAGTCAATTGAGTTACTGATCAATGCGATTCAAACCTTGGATGAGAAGTGTATTCAAGGTGTGGTTGCCAATGAAAAAACCTGTTTTGATGCAGTGATGCGTAGTGTGGGAATTATTACCTTACTTGATCCAATTTTAGGTCATGCAAAGTGTGATGAAATTGGGAAGCAATGTATTGCTGAAAATAAAACCATTCAAGAAGTTGTACTTGAGCAGGGTTTATTGAGCCAAGAACGTCTAGATGAAATTTTCTCTTTTGAAAATATGATTTCAGAAATTGCAGTACAACCCTATGAAGAAATCGGTAAAGCGGGCTAAGTGTTTAAACTGTACCTGTTGATCTATGTATAAAAACTTTGATAAATACAGCATTTAGATGCTGTATTTTTATGCATGGTAAAAAAAGTAAAGTTTCTTTATAATTCAACAAAATTTAAAATCACCAACAAAAGTCAATAATCTATGAATAATAAACATTTAATTCTTGCCTTAAGCTTAGTACTTCTTTCAGGATGCGCGAAAAAGTCGGAACAAGCTGCTGAAAGTTCGGCGTCTGCTCAAGATGCACAAGTCGTTGCTCAGGATGCTGCACAAGCAGCTGATGCCGCAGAAAAAAGTGCTGAGCAAGCTACTGAAAATTCTGTTGATACCATACCAGTGACTGAACAAAAACCTGAAACTATTTTAAGTACCGATGTCAGTCAAGCAGAAAAAGCACGTCGTATGGTGCGTGAAGCTCAGGTTAATTTCACAGCCAAAGATGTGGTTAAAACTGCTTTAGAAATTGATAAGCTCACTTTTCAAGCGGGTGGATTTATAGAGCAGAAAAATATCAGTTTTGATGTACTCGATGTAAAAACACAAAAAATTGCGGATGGTAAAATCCGAGTTTTTGAAAAAGTTGATCCGCATGCAGAGATCATTGTCAGAGTACCGAGTGATAAAGCCGCGTTATATGTCAATCAGTTATTGCCTTTGATGTATTTTTTAAATCAACAGCAATATTCTGCAAAGCGATTTGAGTTAAAGCTTTTAGAAGAAAAAGTCGGACAAACTCAAAGCGTTCCAAGTGATACCAAACAATCACAGCTGAATGAAATTTCCCGTTTAACTCAACTTGAAGTTCAAGATCGGGTACGTTTTAGCACGATTAGTATTGCCATTAAGCAACCCGCGATGGTGAGAGAAAGTCTGGATGTTGATGTTGCTGCTGTGGCACGCTTAAACGGTGATAGTTTTTGGAAGCGTGCTTGGGAAGGTATTCAATATGGCTGGCAATTTATTTTGGATTTGTTGGTTATTTTAGTCACCATTTGGCCACTTTATTTACTGGTATTTCTTGGCTTGATTATTTATCGAGTGGTTAAGCCTGTAATGAATAAATTATTCAATGATTCATCTTCGACTAAACCTTCTAAAGATGTAAAAAAAGATCAGATGAATTCCACAGATGACAATACATGATTTTACTTAGCGCTATGCTGTAATTTTTAAAGCCAGTGCAATTGCACTGGTTTTTTAATGTGTTGTCAGTTTTTCAAAAAGCTGTTGCATTCCTTCAGTCGCATTCATTTTTAAACACTGGTATTGCTGGGGAACACGCTCATAACTGGCTTGCGGGTCAATATAATATGCATCACAGTGTTCTGGAATCTCGTGAATCAAACCTGCCACAGGGTAGACGGTCAATGTGGAGCCAATAACAATAAAAATATCAGCATCACGGATCATCGCTACGGCTTCTTCATACGCAGGAACAGCTTCACCAAACCAAACCACATGAGGGCGAAGTGGATATCCCTCAGGACATTTATGTTGTTCTAGATCCAATTGCCAACCATCTATAGGATAAAACTCATTTGTGTACTGCGCATTGGGTTTAGAACTTTTAGCAAGGCGGATATTGCCATGTAAATGAATAACCTGTTGGCTTCCTGCACGTTCATGTAGATCATCAATATTCTGAGTAATTACAATGACATCAAAATATTGTTCGAGTTGAGCAATGGTATCGTGTGCTTGATTGGGGTGGGCTTTGAGAATATGTTGACGTCGTTCATTGTAAAAACGTTGCACCAAGACAGGGTTACGCTGCCAAGCTTCAGGTGTAGCCACTTCCTGAATATCATAATTCTCCCATAAGCCATTACTATCTCGGAACGTGCTGATTCCACTTTCTGCACTCATTCCTGCACCTGAGAAAACTACAATTTTTTTCATAGGATAAACAATTAAAATTTTTAAAATCCTAACATAAATTGAGTGAAACGTGTTTTCTCATTATTATGACTATCCTGAAGCAGTTAAATGGTGTCAGGCGGCTTATCTCAAGATCCAGAGCATGACCTTGTCAAAGAGGTTTTATATGAGATCATGGGAAATACCAAGCGCAGTATCAAAAAGTATAACCAAACAATTGCCAATATTGCTGCTTCTGACATACCTGAACGTCAAGATGTTTTAATTTAGTCAGTTTTACTGATTTATCATTAATACATAAAGTCTAAGAATCTGAAATATCTAAATTTATAGTGTCAAAATAAGGATATAAAAAGCATGACATTTAGAAGGGGAAGTGGATTCTAATGTCATGATTTATTTTTAAATTATTCAATAAATTTGATTTGTTTAATGAAATAAAAAGACTCATCTGCACTAGGACCAGCAACTCGATCTGCATTTTTTTCAAATTGAATATCTGCTTGGACCTTTTTTTCAATATATTGCTTTTTTAAAATTTGCCCGCCTGTTTCTTCATCATGGTCAAACCATGGCCCGCACTTTTGATTGCAGTATGCATAAATGGTTTTGCCTTGGGTATTTTTTAACAGCAAACCGTTGTCATCAACACCACCACCATTGGCCAGTATATAGTTTTGTGTTTTGGCATTGGCAAAATGACTGATTGAAATACAGGTAAGAATAAGCAATATTTTTTTCATCTTTTCCTCAAGATTTAATAAGACTTTATTGTATATACGCGGTTATTTTACAACAAATGGCATGTATTAAAAGAAAAGGTCTGTAAAAACAGACCTTAAAATACTGAGCTTAATGATCATGATGTAAATATTTCGGCTGTTTAGGGAGTTGCATGCTACAGAAAAGACAAATAATCAGCATGACAATCACGTAAACAAAGAAGCTGTTCTCATGACCAAGATCTTTTAACTTTAATGCAACAGCAGGTGCAGATCCACCAAAGATTGCATTACCGACAGCATAGGCAAAACCAACCCCCAAGGCTCGAATATGTGGTGGGAACATTTCTGCTTTAACTAAACCACTAATCGAGGTATAGAAACTGAGTAACATCATTAAGAAGATCAGTAATAATGTCACGATAAAAGCTGAACCACTAAAGTATGGCATTGCAATGACCATGACAGGATAGATAAAAATGGCACAGCTACTACTAAAGAGCATCATTGAAGCACGACGACCGATTCGATCTGCCAGCATCCCGAACAAAGGTTGTGCACACATAAATACAAATAGGGCAATGGTCATCATATAGCCGACCGTTTTATCGGAAAAACCAAGGCTGGTGATATAGGTTTTTGAATATACTGTGATGATATAAAAACACAATGAACCCGCAGAGGTATAACCAACAACCAGTAGGAACGTATTCCAGTTCTTGCTGAGTAATTCTTTTAAACTGCCTGAACCCTCTTTTGCACTATCATCTTCAGATAAGGTTTCTTTTAAATGTCGACGTGCAAAGAATGAAAGAATGGCAACGACACCACCAATAACAAATGGAATACGCCAGCCACCATCCATTAATTGTTCTTTAGACATAAGGGCCAACATAATCACGCCTAAAAGGCTTGCTAAAAGTTGTCCACCAGACAGCGTGACATATTGAAAAGAGGAATAGAATCCTCGTTGACCTTTTAAAGCAACCTCGCTCATATAGGTCGCAACAGTACCATACTCACCACCTACTGAAAGTCCTTGTAACAGACGTACAGCCAATAATAGAAATGGTGCTGCCATACCGACTTGATCATAAGTCGGGAGTGCTGCAAATAAAAATGAACTGATCGCCATTAATGTAATAGAAATGATCATGGATTTTTTACGTCCATAGGTATCGCCAATCCAGCCAAAGAGCCAACTGCCTATGGGCCGCATGAAAAAACTAGCAGCAAAGACGCCCCACACATAAATTGCTTTTGTGGAGTCATCCATATCTGGAGCGGTTAATGCATGGGTGAAATAGGTTGCGAATGCTGCATAAATATAGAAATCAAACCATTCCACCAAGTTACCAGAAGCAGCCCCAACGATAGCCATGACACGATTACGTTTTTCATGTGGCTGATAAATATGTGTTTCAGTCATAAAATATCCTTATTATGCTGCTACGGTTTTTATGTCTTGAAAATGTGAAAAATCAAATTTTTTGCATTTCAAACTGTTTGGATTTTGCATTTTGATTTTAAGATTAAACGATTATACAAATACGGTGTTGGTACAAAAAATACACAGCTTAATACAGCTATATCTAAAAATTAATGCACGAATGTTCTTGTTTTAATTTGCGTAATATGAGAATTTATTGATTAATTGCATATTGTAAAAATGAAAAAAATAAATAATTATCAAACTGGGTTTTAGATAGATTTGCTGTATGGGCAAGTTGGAATAGTAATGGTGAATATTTGGAATACACAGTTCCAAAAGGTAAAAAATTATACGCTTGGGAAGGTCCAGCAAACAAATCTCAATCTCGTTATTTTGAACAAGGAGAAATTTTTCCAAAAATTGAAAATAGTGATTGGAGTGAAACGATTTGGTATTTAGAAATCACTAATAAACTACAGTGAAATATTTTAAGATTTAACTGCAAGAAATGGCGCTTTCATAAAGCGAAACTTAGTTATATTCCTTAATATGTCATGATAGAAAAATCCCATCGAACTGCATGGGATTTTATACTGATTATTAAGTGATTATGCTGGTTTATTGACTTTGCGGTGAGTCTTGTACTGGAGTTGGAATGGCAGCCTTTGATTGTTGTCGAGTTAAAATCAAGTGTGCGATCATGCCAATACAAATTCCCCAGAAAACCGAACTAAATCCTAAAAAATGCATACCTGATACAGTGGCAAGAAAAGTAATGATGGCAGCATCTCGTTGTGTTTCATCTTTCATTGCAATACCAAGATTGGTGGTAATTGCTCCAAGTAAGGCCAATCCAGCAAGTGCCGCAATCAACTCTTTGGGAAGTATGCTAAATAGCATTACCAAACTGCCTGCAAATAATCCACCTAGAATATAGAAGATGCCATTAGCAATACCTGCGATATAGCGTTTTTCTTTCAATTCATGCGAATCTTTACCCGTGCAAAGTGCAGCAGTAATCGCTGCTAACACAATCGTGATTCCACCAGTAAAAGCCACAGCAATAGAGGTGATACTGGCTATGCTTAAAATCGGTTTAGCAGGTGTGTTGTAATGATTCAGTTTAAGAATTGCCATACCTGGCAAGAACTGACCCGTTAAACTGACAATTGTAAGTGGAATTGCAAGATTTAATGTAGAAGACCAGGTCCATTCTGGACTGATCAGAACAGGAACTGCCAATGAAAAATCCATTGGTACTGGATTGATTTTTCCAAAGATAAAACTGAGCGCAATCCCTGAAAATAATACCCAAATTATGGCATAGCGAGGCGAAAAGCGTTTCGCCAGTAAAAAGCAGAGTAGCATACCAAAAACCACATAGGGCATTGTGTCAGTAGCTTTAAACAGACCTAAACCAAACTGGAACAGAATTCCAGCCATCATTCCTGCTGCCAGCCCTTGTGGTATCCATTTTAAAAGTTTGTCAAAAGAACCAGTAATCCCAATGATAAAAATAATGATTGCAGAAGTAATATAGGCTGCAACAACTTCATTGAGGGAAATATGCGGAAATAAAGCCACCAAGAGCGCCGTTCCCGGTGCTGACCATGCGGTAATAATCGGCGTTTTAAACTTAATGGATAAAATGATTCCAGTGATTGCCGCACCAATAGAGCTCCCCCAGATCCATGATGCCATCATGGTTGAGGAAACATTGGCTTGTTGAGCGGCCTGAAAAAAAATGATCATTGGTCCTGCATAAGAAATCAGTACAGCTAAAAATCCTGCAACTGTCGCTGATAAAGACCAATCTTGTTTTAATGTTTTGAACAGGGATGCCATTGGGCAAAGCCTCCATGCATTGAATTTCAATGATCCTGCTATATAAAAAGAAACCAGTTTTAACCCTGATCACCACCACCTACAGGGACAATAGTACCTGTCATATAAGAGGATTCATCAGAGGCAAGAAATAATATTGCATTGACCTGTTCCTGAATCGAACCATAACGGCCCATAAAAGTACGATCAATGGTTTGATCTACCACATCTTGCATCCATTGTTTTTCATTTTTGGTCAATGCCGTAGTATTGCGCGGGACTTTACGTGGCGGTGCTTCTGTACCGCCAGTCGCAACAGCATTAACCCGGATACCATCTTTGGCATGTTCAAATGCAAGTGCTGTAGTTAGACCATTTACACCACCTTTTGAGGCTGAATAGGGCACTCGATGAATACCGCATGTTGCAATAGAGGATACATTAACAATGGTACCTTTTTGATTTTTGATCATTTCGGGCAGGACTGCTCGACAACACCATAAGGTTGGAAATAGTGAGCGATGCACTTCTTTGATGATTTCTTCTTCAGAAAACGCTTGAAACGGTTTCATCCAAATTGCACCACCGACATTGTTAATTAAAATATCAACACGGTTATAGTGTTCAATGGCTTTAGCAACGACAGCTTGAGCACCCGCTAAAGTTTCCAGATCTGCATTGACGGTGATTGCATCACCGCCAGTTTTGTTAATTTCAACAAGCACGTCTTCGACATATTCTGAACGATCGGCCATAACCACATGCGCACCTTCCGCTGCCACTTGTAGGGCGACACCACGACCAATACCTTGTGCGGCACCGGTAACAATGACAACTTTATTTTTAAATCTTTGGCGATCTGACATTCTTCTCAGCTCCTGAACAGTACGATTTTAGTTTGCAGAGAATTTCTCAAATAAGAAGTTTGCCGGTTTAATCCCTTCAGTATCCAACCAGCCTCGAACAGCTTCAACCATAGGAACAGGGCCACATAAATAAACATCGACGTCACCGCCATTTAACCAGTCATTGTCAATGTGACCTGTCACATAACCTTTGCGTTCATGTGTTGATTCAGCATGTGCAACGACTGTACGGTATTCAAACCATGGCAGTTTATTTTGCAGTTCATTGAGTTTTTCAAGTGCCACAAGGTCAAAGTCATTGGTTACTCCAAATACTAAGCGTACAGGGTGTTGTGAGCCTTTGTCTTCAAGCACTTGTAACATCGACATAAACGGTGCAATACCTGTCCCGCCTGCCAACATAACGACAGGACGAACTACATTACGAAGGTAAAAACTTCCAAATGGACCAGTAAAGGTCATTTTGTCGCCCGCTTTGGCATTTACACTTAAAAAGTCACTCATCTTTCCATTTGGAACATTACGTACCACAAAGCCTGTTAAGCGATTTCCAGGTTTTGAACTGAATGAATAAGAGCGCGTTTCAGTGGTTTGTGGAATTGCCACATTGACATACTGACCTGCAAGAAAATGAATATCGGGCTGACCTTCATCTAATTGAATATCGAAAGTGATGGTGGAATCAGAGAGCTTTTCCACACGAGATAATGTGCCTTGAAATGCATGAATTTCGGTTTTGCATACTTCAGATGAAGCTTGAATCTGAAATACGGCATCAGAAGTAGGTCTACATTGGCAGGCCAAGATATAGCCTTGTTCAGCTTCTTCTGATGTTAAAGCATCCTCAATATAACTTTCTTCAGGCATGTCAAACGAACCAGATTCACAAAAAGCACGACATGTACCGCAAGCACCATCACGGCAATCTAAAGGAATATTGATTTTCTGGCGATATGCTGCATCAGATAAAGTTTCACCTTGTGTAACTGAGATAAAACGCGTTACGCCATCTTCAAATTGAAGAGCAACATTGTGGTTTGACATGGCTGAAAATCCTATAAAAATCTTTAAAACTTTTGAGTGCTTTAGCCAACTTTCCATTTGGCTAAAGCAAACACCTCATATTTTTGTTTACACAATTCGAGATAAAAAATTAGAGGTGGTAAATATCGATGACTTGGTTGATGTAGTCATTTTTTAGCACCACATATTTATTCAGAATTTGTGGTTGTGTAGCAGAAAAGTCGATGACATAACGAGACATACCAAAGTAGCTATAACTGTTTTTGTAACGAAAGCTCAGCGTATTCCAGTTAAAGCGGACTGTGACTTTGTCACCATCTCTTTCGATAATTTCAATATTGCTAATATTGTGGCAAGTGCGTGTATCAGGCATGGTTGCTGAAGAACGTTCAGTTTTAATCCGGAAAACACGGTCTTCCAAACCTTGACGGTCAGGGTAATAAATCAAAGAGATTTCAGACTGAGGATCTTCGGTTAAACGATCGTCATCATCCCAAGCAGGCATCCAAAAACATGCCGAAGGTGAGTAGCAGGCGAGCCATTGATCCCATTGTTCATCATCTAAAAAACGTGCTTCGCGGTAGAGAAATTGCGCAATATTTTCTAAAGTAACTTGATCGATGTTTGCTGTTGCATTCATGCTGTTGCTCCTTGCTGAGATGTTTCTTGTTGAGCAAGATTTTTTTCAGATTGAATGGCATGTTTCATCATTTCTAACCAGTATTGATGTTGGGCGAGATATAAGCCTTCATCTTCTGTTTTAATACCACTCAGTTTAGGTTTTAAACCAATTTCATTGGCCGCATCATCCGGTCCTTGAATCCAGTGTTTTGATCCACGGCACATGTCATTCCATTCAAGCTCAATACCAGCATAACCGGCTTGACAGGCACGGAATTCTTCAAGGTCATCAGGAGTTGCCATGCCCGAAGCATTAAAGAAATCTTCGTATTGGCGAATACGTCGTGTACGTGCTTCAGGGCTTTCACCTACAGGTGCAATACAGTAAATCGTCACTTCAGTTTTATTGACTGAAATTGGACGCAATACACGAATTTGCGAACCAAATTGATCCATGAAATAGACATTTGGATAAAGGCATAAGTTACGTGAACGTTCGATCATCCATTTCGACATTGGCGCACCGAATTTTTCAGTATACTCATCAGCTTTTGGATAATTAGGACGATCTTCGGGGTTTGCCCATTGAGTCCATAACAGCATATGTCCATGCTCAAAACCGTATGAACCGCCACCTTGTTTGCCCCAAGCACCTGCACTCATTGCACGGACATTGTCATTTTCTTGCTGTTTTTCTTTACGTTGCTGTGTGGTCGCTGCATAGTTCCAATGTACAGCCGAAACGTGGTAACCATCTGCACCATTTTCAGCAGTCAGTTTCCAGTTGCCTTCATAGGTATAGGTTGAAGCACCACGTAAAACCTCTAAGCCTTGCTCAGATTGGTCGACAATCATGTCAATGATTTTGGTTGTTTCACCTAAAAACTCTTCTAAACTTGGTACATCTGGATTTAAACTGCCAAATAAGAAACCTTTATAGCTTTCAAAACGAGCTACTTTTTTCAGGTCGTGTGAACCTTCTTTATTGAAGCAGTCTGAATAACCAGCATCGCTTGGATCTTTAACTTTGAGTAGTTTCCCAGAGTTATTAAATGTCCATCCATGGAATGGGCATGTATAAGTCGCTTTGTTACCACGCTTATGGCGGCAAAGTTGTGCGCCACGGTGTGAACACGCATTGATCATGGCATTTAATTCGCCATTGCGATTACGCGCAATCATAATGGGCTGACGCCCCATAGTAGTGGTGTAATAATCGTTGTTATTTGGAATTTGGCTTTCATGTGCCAAGTAAACCCAGTTGCCTTCAAAGATGTATTTCATTTCTAGGTCAAAAAGGGCTTGATCTGTGAAAACAGAACGATGAAGTTTAAATTCACCCGTTTCAAAATTATCGACTAAGAGTTCGTCAATTCGATCAAGATGGCTGGTATTTATAACAGGAATACGTGGCATATGGGTTCTCCGACTTTCCAAATGAGAGGAAGTCCCCGAAGTGCTGCAATAGTGCAAACATTTCGGTTCCGTGCGTGTGGGTTTAAGCGCTTGCGCGACGACGATCTACTTCTGTAGATGGTGCTTTAGATTGTTCTTTTACCAGTGCTACATTGAATGAAATACGTTTAAATGGTTTGTTGAGACCACGACGAGCAATTTCAGCTTCATCACTGATATCAATAGCTGTTGCCACTAAGCCATCGCGTGTTGCAAAAGCAAAATCATCCCAAAGGTATTGATCACCTTCGATGTTGAATTGTGTGGTTAATTTGCGATAGCCGGGCGCAGATACGAAATAATGCACATGAGATGGGCGGTTACCATGGCGGCCTAATTTGTTCAGTACAAACTGAGTTGTCCCTTGTGGTGGACAGCCATAGCCAACGGGCATAGTTGTTTGTGCAACATACTGACCATTGCTATCAGTCAATATGCTACGGCGTAGATTAAAATCTGACTGTGATTTATCAAAGAAAGAGTAATTACCTAAACTGTTAGCATGCCAAATTTCAACTTTAGCATTTGGGATAAGATTGCCATCTGTGTCAGTGACTGTACCTTCAATAAATAAGGTGTCGATTTTATCGCTCTCTGAACCATCGTCCATACGAGAAAAGCCGACGGACTCAGGCGCACCAGCGACATATAATGGGCCTTCAATGGTGCGTGGTGTGCCACCTGTGATACCTGCTTTTGCATCTGCTTCATCAGCACGTAAATCCAAATAATGTTCCAAACCTAAACCCGCTGCTAAAAGACCAAGTTCATTGGCTTGACCCGCATCGGTAAAATATTCTAGGCCTTTCCATAATTCACTTTGTGAAATGTCTAAATCTTCAATGGCTTGAAACAAGTCAGCTAATAAACGTACCACTACTTGTTGTACACGTGTATCGACTGCACCTGTTGCAGTGTCTACATTCATTTGTTTGACCAAAGTATCGATTTCTTGACGGTTCATACTAGATCTCCTGCAGTATGCGTGGTTTGGCATTGCATACGAAAAAAATCGTTTGAAACTTTGCTGCCCACTTTCCATGTTATTCATGTGCGAGATTTAAAGCTGGAACTGATAAAAGTGATTCATTGGGCTAACAGAATGAGATTCTTTGGCTGGCTGTGAATATCAAAAGTTTTACAGTCTTGCTTTACATCTTGCTTTTGATATACCTTAAAAGAATGGATGATCGCTGTCTAAGATCAAATTTGCATTTTTTTATATCTTAAAGGTATGGAGTTTGAGATGGAACTCAGGCATTTGCGCTATTTTGTTGCTGTTGTAGAAGAACAAAGTTTTACCAAAGCAGCAGAAAAGCTTTATATTGCTCAGCCTCCACTGAGCAGACAGATTCAAAACCTTGAAGGTGAATTGGGTATCGCGCTTTTTGAACGTGGAAGCCGTCCGTTAAAAACCACAGAAGCAGGACAATTTTTTTATCAACACGCTGTTAAACTTTTGTCTAATGCCGAAGAAGTAAAGTCCATGACCAAGCGAATTGGCTTGATCGAAAAAACGGTGACCATGGGGTTTGTGGGTTCTTTATTGTATGGTTTGTTACCGAAAATCGTTTATATGTTCCGCCAACAGCAGCCACATTTAAAAATTGAGCTGATTGAAATGAGCACCAAAGATCAAATTCAGGCGCTTAAAGAGGGACGTATTGATGTTGGATTTGGACGTTTAAGAATTTCTGATCCTGCCATTAGGCGAGTTTTGTTGCGAGAGGAGCCGTTAATGTTGGCTGTCCATATCAGTCATCATCTCGCGACAGATTCTAAGGGTACTTATTTTGCCGATATTGAAGATGAGAACTTATTTCTTTACCCAAGTCACCCTAAGCCCAATTTTTCTACCCAAGTACGTCATCTGTTTTCCGAGCATGGTCTAGATCCTAAGAATCTAAAAGAAGTTCGAGAAATTCAACTGGCTTTGGGATTGGTTGCTGCGGGTGAAGGCGTATGTATTGTGCCTGAGAGTGCAAAAACCATTCAATTGCCGAATTTAATCTATATCCCATTGTTAGATAGCTCTGCAAAAAGTCCAATTTTTATGGCAATACGTTGTATGGATGAAAGTGAAAATATTCGGTCTTTATTTGATTGTATTTATCAGGTTTATGATTTAGAAGGCTTTCAATATGATCGTGCGAGTTTTACGACGATATATTAGGCTTCTTTCCTAAGTTCTTTTTTAAATCATAAATCAACATAAAATCCCCCTCATCCTAGCCTTCTCCCCCAAGGGAGAAGGGACTTTCAATACCAATTTTATTCACGCCATATGATCATTTTTTCGATTTATGAAAAATCCATTCAGTTCAAGCATTGAATGAAAAGTCATTTATAGATGTTATTATGCGTGAAAAGTAACATATTGAAAAATCAGAACAAGTCGATTGATTGGTTCTAAAACTCTAAAAATATCGAGATAATCATTAAAATAAAAAATAAATCATTGAAAATATAAAGCCCGATTTCTTTAATAATTATTTTTAACCTATTGTTTATTCATTAAAAAATATTAAACCGACTTTTAAGGTATGGATATATATGCAATCGGTTTTGGACAAAAAATAACAGCTGCCTCATTGTTTGAAAAAATTTCGTAGCGTTTCACCGCAGGAGGCAAAAGTGCAAACGAGTAAACTAAATATTAATCGCATCGTGGATGAAGCAAAATTCACCCCTTTTCATTGGGGCGTTCTATTGTGGTGTTTATTAATTATTATTTTTGATGGTTATGATCTGGTTATTTATGGCGTAGCTTTACCTTTATTGATGCAAGAGTGGGGATTAACTGCTGTACAAGCAGGCTTGCTGGCCAGTACAGCACTTTTTGGCATGATGTTTGGTGCAATGAGTTTTGGAACACTGTCTGATAAGTTGGGCCGTAAAAAAACCATCATGATTTGTGTGGCTATTTTTAGTGGATTTACCTTTCTCGGTGCATTTGCATCAACCCCCGTTGAATTTGGGATTCTCAGATTTTTAGCAGGACTTGGTATTGGTGGTGTGATGCCGAACGTGGTGGCTTTAATGACTGAATATGCGCCTAAACGTATACGTAGCACACTGGTCGCTGTGATGTTTAGTGGCTATGCCATTGGTGGTATGACCTCTGCCTTGCTGGGTGCTTGGCTGGTGGTCGATTATGGTTGGAAAATCATGTTTTATATCGCCATTATCCCATTCTTGGCTTTACCACTTATTTGGAAGTTTTTACCTGAATCATTGATGTTTCTAACTCACCAAGGCAAGACCGATCAAGTACGAGAAGTGGTGCAGAAAATTGCACCACAGCAACAGATTCATGCATCGACTCAATTTGAATTAAATGAAGTCACCGCTGGTGATGAAGCACCGTTACGTGCATTGTTTCAGCAAGGCCGTCGATCAAGCACAGTAATGTTCTGGATTGCTTTCTTTATGTGTTTATTGATGGTTTATGCACTCGGAAGTTGGTTGCCTAAACTAATGATCCAAGCAGGCTATTCACTGGGTGCAAGTATGATCTTCTTATTTGCATTAAATATTGGTGGTATGGTTGGTGCAATTGGTGGTGGTGCTTTGGCGGATAAATTTCATATTAAACCCGTATTGACCATCATGTTTACGGTTGGTGCGATTGCGCTCATTTTCCTTGGTTTTAAAAGCCCACAATTCATTCTCTATACCTTGATTGCAATTGCTGGTGCTGCAACCATTGGTTCACAAATTTTACTCTATACCTTTGTTGCACAATTTTATCCAGCAACAGTACGTTCTACAGGTATGGGGTGGGCATCAGGCATTGGACGAATTGGTGCCATTGTTGGACCAGTCTTAACAGGTGCATTGCTGACCCTAGAGTTACCTCACCAAATGAATTTCCTTGTTATCGCTGTTCCAGGATTTATTGCAGCACTGGCAATATTCTTTGTGAATTTAAATGCTTCAGTGGAAAAAACTCAAACGGTCGAAGCAGTAACAACTCAACAAAATATTGTTGGAAATACAATTAACTAAGCTCGTAAACCAAACTTACTCACTGAATTGCTATCTCAGCCCGAATCATGAAGATGACGGCTGCTCAATAAATACGAAAATTAAACCGTAGAGAATAGGATGATTTCTACAATGCATATTTTTAAATACAACATTATTTTGGTGTCAATGGGATTACTTAGCCTAAATATGGCACATGCAGATTCGATGACAGAAGTGGAACAGTTACGTAATGAAGTTAAACAATTACGTGAAATGATTGAACAACAGCAACAGGTGCAAAATAAGCAAATTGTGGCATTGGAAAATAATGTTAAAACGGCACAGGTTGTATCGCAGGCAAAAGATCAAAGCTTTGCACGAACAAAAGCAGGTGCAGAAGTAACACTATATGGGAATATCCGTGCGGATCTATTGTATCAGTCGGAAGGTGGAAGTGCCGATCGACTGTATAATCAGATCAATAGCGTACCGTTTAAAGGCCATAATGAAAGTAGTGATCAATTAAAATCGACTCTTGCAGCGACACGTTTAGGTTTAGATTTTAAAACTGCTGACAAAGATATTTCTGGAAAAATAGAAGTTGATTTCTTGGGCGCGAATGATGGACTTAGAATTCGCCATGCCTATTTTAATTATGGTCAATGGTTGATTGGTCAAACATGGTCTAACTTTGCAGTGCCTGATTATATGCCAGAAACAATTGATGCTTTGGGTTATGTGGGGGGCGCTGTTAAACGTGATGCACAAATTCGTTATACCCATAAATTTAATGCAGAAACACAGCTGGTAACGGCTTTGGAAGATTCCAAAGATGCCTTATCGAATATGCGGATCCCGGTTTTATCAACTCGATTAAATCAATCATTTGCTGATCGAGCGGGTGCATTGAGTTTGCGAGGCATGGTTAGTGAAAAGAGAACAGTTGCTGATAATGAACTCGCTTGGGGTGTTGGACTTGGAGCAAAATACGATATTTCTGCAAAAACTACACTTAAAGCAGATTATTATCATGTTAAAGGCGACTCAAGTTTAGTGTCATGGACGAACCAAGGCTTTGCTATAGATGCCAATAAAAATATCATGGCGCTGAATCAATTTGACTCAATCACTGTGGGGGTGACGCAACAGTTTAACTCACAATGGCGAGGAACATTGGGATATGGCTATATGAAAGCGGATGAAAATCAGGATTATATTCGATATTTGAGTGATCCGACTAAAGCCAATAAAACACTTTGGCAAGCTTGGGCCAATGTATTTTATAGCCCGAAAAAGCCGTTAAGTTTTGGTCTGGAATATGTTTATGGTGAGCGTAAAGCCTTTGTTGCAGCGCCTAATGGACAGGATACAGGTGAGGACAATCGTTTTAATGCAGTTGCGATCTATAATTTTTGATAAATACTTCTATTTAGTCTTCTTGCGAAAGTAAAGTTTTAGAGGATATTAAAATGAGGTGAAGTCTTTAAAAAATATCAAACTTATACCATTCTATAAACGTTAATTCATATGGTGATAAAGTTTGTACGGCCATACCTTGCATTTAAAGTTTAAATATATTTGCGTAGGCGATGCCTCCCTTTTCAGGGATGAAAAGGGATAAAAATCCTCTGTTGGTGTTGGGTGAGAGGTACGTCCTGTGCCTCCACCCAACGGCGACATCCATGTCGCCTCACGATAGAATGACCATGTATGGTTCAATAATGTATAAAGCTGTTTAATTTATATGATGATCAATTTATGGATTGGTATTAAATAACGACTTTAAAAGCATTTTTTAAAAATAACATGAGTAATTTGATGAAAAACCTCTTTTAATTTGATTTAAAAGAGGTTTTTATATTGTTCGTTATTCGTTTAAATTAAGCGGATTCTTTTAAAAATAAACGGATTGCTTGGCTAAATTTTACGGGCTCTGTAATAAGCGGGGTATGCCCTGAACGTTTAAAAATAATATTTTTCGCATTGGCCAAACTGTCAGAAATTTGCATTTGACCTTCAGCAGGATAGAGCGATGACTTTTCCCCAATAAAGAATGTAGTTGGACATTCCAATTGTGAAATTGCCTGACGATAATCTTCATCATGGTTGAGATAATTATCGATATACCAAGTTAAATAATCCATTCGACGGATAGGCAATAAATGTTTTTGTAATTGTGGATGTTTAAGCGCCAAATTAAACATAAATGGGCTTAATTTATTACTGCCCTGAATTTTAATAAAATTTAACCAAATTTGAATCAGCTCAGTTCGTGGTTCAATCGGTAATTCATCGACAAAGCGATAGTTGGAATATTGATGTAAAAAATCAGAGAAGTCTTTTAGCAATCTTTTAATTTTAAAATACTTTTTCCCAAATAATCCAAATTCCCAAGTATCATCCGTTGGGATTTTAGGGGTTTGATCAATGTGTAGATAAGCTTTGAGTTTTTCAGCCAAATTGCCATATTGCATCCCATGCATGGCAGTGGTTGCTCCCATGGAATAACCCATAAGAATAAAATGATCTAAATTTAACTGGTCAATTAAGCTTTCAAGATCACGCCAATGGTTGCTAATCGCATCGATTTCTTGAGGGATCTTACAGGTTCTAGAGCCACCAAATCCACGCCAATCTGGGATATAAAATTTATAATGTTTAATATTAGGCAGTAAAAAGGGAAGCCATTGCCAACTATGCATACCTAAACCAGACAGGACCAGTACAGGTTCACCCTGACCAATTTCACGGACAAATAATTTTTCACCATCTGGCATTGTATAGTGTGGCATGAAGTTTCCTATGAATTCTCTTTATTCTCAAACGCTTTAAGCTGTGGAATGACTTGGTCGAGCCAATTGATCCAGCCCATTTCTAAGTCTATACCCAATTGTAAAATCATTTTGTGAATATATAAAGTTCGATTCAGTTGCTCGATTTGTTCAAAATCTTTGGAAAAAATCTGGCGGTATAGTTTTAAATTTTCACGATGTAATTCTAAATGACGCTCAAGTTCAGGTAAAACAGTATTTCCACCAAATTGTGCTTCTGCCCTTAAGCGAACCATAATTTCTTCACGAAGCTGTGCAGGCTGGCCTTGTTTGACCATCCAGTCAGCCAGTTCGACCCGTCCAAGTTGCTCAACTTGATAGGTTTTTTTACGGCCATGATCAGACTGATCTTCAAGGGTGGAAATCCAGCCTTTCTTTTGCATGCCGTTAAGTTCACGGTAGATTTGTTGATGCGTTGCATTCCAGAAGAATCCCATAGATCGGTCAAAGCGTCGCGCCAATTCAAAACCTGTACTTGGCTTCTCTATCAGACTGGTCAATAAAACATGGGCTAATGACATTGTGTAATATCACATCAACAAAATGAATATAAAGTCATTATGCAACATGTTGCATAAAAATCAAATCTCGATTATAAATACTCACACTATGCAACTTGTTGCATTAAACAGATATGAAGTGTCATTTAACAGATTGATAGCTAGCGAAAGCACGCCAAGGGAGTTCACATGTCTAATTATCCGCATTTACTTGCGCCTTTAGATTTAGGCTTTACCACATTAAAAAACCGTGTATTGATGGGTTCAATGCATGTTGGACTAGAAGAAGTTCAAGGTGGCTATGAACGTATGGCTGCATTTTATGCAGAACGTGCAGCAGGTGGAGTGGGCTTAATTGTGACGGGTGGTATCTCACCCAATGATCATGGGGTAACATTCTTTGGCGGTTCAAAACTGGATCATTTAGAAGAAGCAGAAAAACATAAGGTCATTACCAAAGCTGTGCATGATGCTGGCGGTAAAATTGCATTGCAAATTTTACATACAGGTCGTTACTCGTATCAGCCTGAAAATGTTGCACCATCCGCGATACAAGCGCCAATCAATCCAACTAAACCGCATGCTTTAACTTCAGCAGAAGTTCATCAAACCATTGCAGACTTCGCCAATTGTGCAAAATTGTCACAAATCGCAGGTTATGATGGTGTGGAAATCATGGGATCAGAAGGTTATCTGATCAATGAGTTTATTGCTGCACGTACCAATCACCGCGATGATGAATGGGGCGGAAGTTATGAAAATCGTATCCGTTTCCCGATTGAAATTGTCAGAAGAACACGTCAGGAAGTGGGCGAAAACTTCATCATTATCTATCGTTTATCTATGCTGGATTTGGTTGAGGGTGGTTCTACACTTGAAGAAGTGATTCAACTTGCGAAAGAAATTGAAAAAGCTGGTGCAACCATTATCAATACTGGAATTGGTTGGCACGAAGCACGTATTCCAACCATTGCTACCAAAGTACCGCGTGCCGCATTTACTTGGGTGACCAAAAAATTAAAAGGTTCGGTCAAAGTTCCTTTAGTGACCTCAAACCGTATCAATACACCTGAAATGGCTGAGCATGTCTTGGCTCAAGGCGATGCCGATATTATTTCGATGGCGCGCCCAATGCTTGCAGATTCGCATTTTGTATTGAAAGCTGAACAAGGCCGTGCTGATGAAATCAATACCTGTATCGGTTGTAACCAAGCTTGCTTAGATCATATTTTTTCAATGAAAATTGCAACGTGCTTGGTCAATCCACGTGCATGCTATGAAACTGAACTTATTTTCAAAGAATCGCCAGTTGCTAAAAATATTGCTGTAATTGGGGCAGGTCCAGCAGGACTTAGTTTTGCAACATATGCAGCTGATCGTGGACACAAAGTTACAATCTTTGAAGCATCTAATCAGATTGGTGGTCAGTTTAATATTGCAAAAACCATTCCTGGCAAAGAAGAGTTCTATGAAACTTTACGTTATTTTAAACGTAAAATTGAATTACAACCGAATATCAAACTAGTACTTAACCACACTGCAAGCTATGAAGAATTAGCAACAGGTGACTTTGATGATGTTGTGGTGGCTACAGGTGTAACGCCTCGTCATTTAAATATTGAAGGTATCGATCATCCAAAAGTTTTGTCATATATCGAGGTTTTACGTGAGCGTAAACCTGTCGGTAAAAAAGTAGCAATTATTGGTGCAGGCGGTATTGGTTTTGATACTGCTGAATATCTTTCCCATGAAGGCGAGAGTGGCAGCTTAAATCCACAAAAATTCTATGATGAATGGGGAATTGATACATCCTATGAACATGTCGGTGGCTTGAAACAACCTGAGATTGAACAATCTCCTCGTGAAATCTACTTACTGCAACGTAAAGCCAAATCTGTTGGTGCTGGTTTAGGCAAAACAACAGGTTGGATTCATCGTACTGGTTTAAAACATCGCCATGTCAATATGATTCCTGGTGCAAGTTACGACAAGATTGATGATCAGGGCTTACATATTACAGTTGGCGAAAAAACCATGATTTTAGATGTCGACAATGTGGTGATTTGTGCGGGCCAAGAACCGTATACAGCAATGTTTGATCAACTCCAAGCTGATGGAAAATCTGTACATTTGATTGGTGGTGCGAAAGAAGCGGGTGAGTTAGATGCGAAGCGTGCAATTCGCCAAGGTGCTGAATTAGCAGCTGTGATTTAAAAGGATTAACGCTGTTTGAATTCCTTCTCTTTAAGCCATGTGTAGTGCGAAGTATGCTGCGAGAGAAGGGATTTTATGAATGATCTTTAAAAATAATGGACATAAATTCAAAGTATTTCAAATCAAAGGGATATAAAAAATGAGCTATACAAATACCAAACCTGCAATCCGAAAATGGCACAACATGCTGGAAAGTCGAGACATGAGTCTTTTAAATGAATTACTGGCAGACGATGTGGTTTTTCGTTCACCTGTGGCTTATAACCCCTATGAAGGTAAGCAAGTGGTCTTTTTCATTTTAAGTAATGTGATTCAAATTTTTGAAAACTTTACATATCATCGAGAATTTTTTACAGAAGATGAGCAAAGTGTAGTTTTAGAATTTTCTGCCAATGTGGGTGAAAAAAAATTAAAAGGGATTGATATGATTCGTTTTAATGAACAGGGTCAAATTGTTGATTTTGAAGTGATGATTCGACCAAAAAGTGGTTTGGAAGCATTGGCTGCTCAAATGGGGCAACGTATGGCCAGCTTTATACCTAAAGCCTAATTACGTATATACTGCAATAAATAAAATTAAGCGTGAAAAATTTCTTAATTTTTAAAATGATGATGAGTGATAAAAAGAGTTGAGGTGGAAAATGTCTGTATTATATAAGTTTACTGAGATTAGCCAAGATTTATTGGATCAAGTGACAGGTGCTGAATTACCAAAGCTGTATTTTAATCAGCAAGGGAAAATGTCTGAGATTATCAAGAAACTGCCTCAACTACAGGATAAATATCGTCCTACACCATGGCTCAGCAATACCCATGCTCACCTGTTATATTTTGATTTAATTAAGAAAAAATCCGTTAAGCTGGACTATGATCGAATCGATCAGCTGACCATGCAAGATGGTGGGGTTACGGCAATTTCTTGGTATGGCTACGATTTACCACAAGAAACCCCAACTATCGTGATTATGCATACGATTACAGGCACACCTGACAGTATGCGTGAATTGGTCAAAGATCTCCATGAATATACGGGATGGCGTATTGCATTATGTCTACGCCGTGGGCATGCAGGCTTACCTATGCCTGTTCCTTTAATGTCGATTTTTGGTTCAACTTCTGATTTAAAAGAGCAATTGGCTTCGATTCAAAACACATTCCCACAATCTGATCTTTATGCAGTAGGTTCTTCCGCTGGTACAGGCCTACTTGTGCGTTATCTTGGTGAACAAGGCCTAGATACACCTTTTAAAGCTGCTTTTGCCATGTGCCCTGGTTATGATACCGAGCTTGGATTTCAAAATGTCCATCCTTTCTATACCAAAGTCATGACCAAAAAATTGTTTAAGGCATTTATTAAGCCTTATGAGCAAACATGGACACCATTACATTCTGTACAAAATGTTCTACAAACGAAAACCCTACAAGAGTTTCAAACTGAATATTTTGAAATGGCTGGTTTTTCAGATTATGAAAGCTATTCAAAAGCCACAAATCCAATTTATGTATTTGAAAATGTTAAAATTCCATTAATGATTCTAAACTCAGAAGATGATCCTGTATGTTCAATCAAGAATTTAGAGCCGTTTAAAGAAACTATTCAAAATATGGACAATGTTGTGGTGGTGACAACTAAAAAGGGCAGTCATTGTGGTTTTTATGAAGGACTTAATACCAAATCTTGGGCTTCGCGTTTAATGGCTGATTTTTTAAGACAGTATTCATGATGATACGCAGTATCAATAAATATCTCTTTAAGTTAAAAAACTGACAGATCAGACTATTATCATTTGATTTGTCAGTTTTAATTTTTCAACTGGGCGTTTAATTGATCCTAAGTTGCTAGATTAAGATAAATATTAGACTTCTTTTATGAGTCCATTTTAAAACACAGACCAACATAAAATCCCCCCTCATCCTAGCTTTTGCCCAGTGGGAAAAGGCACTTTCAATATCGATAGATTCACGCTACATGATCATTTTTTGAAGTAAGAAAGATCTTTATTAAAATAAAGGCCTATTTAAGCGCTAAATAATTCCAAACAAAATTTATCTTTTGCGAGTAAATAATATTGCTACGAACGATATAAATATCTTGAAAGAAACTATAACCATCAAGTATTTTTAATTTACTTTCATTTATTTCTTCTTCAATCAGTAAGCGAGGTAGCCAAGCTACACCTAAGCCTTGTAAAGCCAAGGCTTTTAAGTCACTGGCATTATCTGTTTCATATAACGTTCGGTAATTGAGTTTACTTTCTATAATTTTATCTACACATTTTCTCAGATAGGCTTGTTTACTATAGGCCAAAAGGGGGAAGGTTTGGTTGAGTTGATATTTAGGCAATCCATTTTTACTGGCTGTAACAGGTACAATTTGCATATTTACAATTTTATGATAGGTAAAAAGTGTGAGATCCAATTGTTGTAAAGTGAGTTGATCACAATAACAAATTAGAAAATCACAAGAACCTTCTTTTAATAAATGTATCCCTTGTTGCAGATTTGCAGCAATAATTTCTAACTTTAGATCATTATAGTCTGAGTATAGTTTTTGAATAAATTTGGGAAAAAACTGCGTGATGAGTGAGTGTGATACTGCAAATTTAATTGAGAGTTCATTATCCTTAATGTTTTTTTCTAAATACTTTATTGTTGTATCCATTTGGTTCTGAATGTTTTTTGCTGTAGAAAGCAAGACTTGACCAGCATCTGTAAAATCAATGTTTTTACTATAACGCTTTAAAATTTGAAACCCTAACGACTCTTCAATATTTTGTATTCTACGTGTAAAAGCAGATTGAGTGACATGACGTATAGCTGCAGCTTTAGAAATGGATTTTTCTTGGTCTAATGCAAGAAGATCCTCTATCCACCGAATTTCAAGCGTCATGTTCAATCACCAATAAATATTTAACTCAAGCAAAGTATAACAAGTGATATGCAAAAAATGCATACAGATATATTTTTTTACATTGGTCAAGTTTAGATTGTTTCACCTAAGATGAATTGATTATCTTCGTAGAGTTACATTGCAAATGAACATTGAAATTAAAACGAGAACTGAGAAAGATCTATTGGGAATGAAAGAAGTCCCATTTCATTGCTATTACGGTGTACAAACATTAAGAGCGGTTGAGAACTTTAATCTAAGTGTGCATAAATTAAGTCATTTTCCTATTTTTATTCAAGCGCTTGCTATGGTGAAGTCTGCTTGTGTAGAGGCTAATTTTAAATTAAATAAAATTGAAGAAAATAAATATAAAGCGATTCAACATTCATGTCAGCAATTAATAAATGGTTCATACCATAATCAATTCCCTATTGATATGATTCAGGGTGGGGCAGGAACTTCTACAAATATGAATGCAAATGAAGTTATTGCAAACATTGGATTAGAGTTTCTTGGTCATGCAAAAGGCGAATATCAATATCTACATCCCAATAACGATGTAAATATGTCTCAATCGACCAATGATGTATATCCAAGTGCAATAAAAATAGGTCTATTATTTGCATTGGATCAACTCAACGTTCCGTTTCAAAAACTAATTGAAAGCCTAGGTCGCAAAGCTGAAGAGTTCTCTGATATCTTGAAAATGGGACGTACTCAGTTACAAGATGCGGTGCCGATGACATTAGGGCAAGAATTTAATGCTTTTGCGCATACCTTACAAAATGATTTGCAAAAGTTAAATCATATTATGCCTGATTCACTCAGTGTGATTAATTTAGGTGGGACAGCAATCGGTACGGGAATTAATACCGAGGTTGAGTATCGCTTAAATGCCATTCAAGCTTTATCAGAAATCACGGGTAAAAACATTTCAAGCTCGCCTGATTTGATTGAAGCGACTACAGATATGGGTGACTTTGTACTTTTATCGAGTTTACTCAAACGTACTGCAATAAAGTTGTCTAAAATCTCTAATGATTTACGTTTGTTATCGAGTGGGCCGCGTACTGGTATAGGTGAGATACAATTGGAACCACGTCAGCCTGGTAGTTCAATCATGCCAGGAAAAGTAAATCCAGTGATTCCTGAAGCGATGAATTTGGCGTGCTATCAAATTATTGCAAATGATTTAGCAATTACTTTGGCTGCAGAGGGTGGTCAACTACAATTAAATGCGTTTGAACCATTAATTGCGCTTAAACTATTTGAATCTATTGAGTTATTAGGCAAAGCGATGCAAATGCTGAATGAAAAGTGCATCCAAAATATTCGTGCCAATGCAGCGCATTGTCAGCATTTAGTGGATAACTCAATTGGTATCATTACTGTGTTAAACCCATATTTAGGTTATGAAACCACTACACGAATTGCAAAGATGGCAAATGAATCTGGGGAGAGTGTTTTGGCTTTGATCAAAGCAGAGGGATTACTTTCAGATGAAATTTTAGCAGATGTGCTCGCTGTTCATAATATGGTTCAGCCAAAGCAACATGCGGCTTAGTTTTTAAAAGCTACAGGTACAATTAAACTCATTCATGACTTATCATAAGAAATTCAGTTTCATATGGCATATGCAACTGAATACTTATACGGAGTTATAAAAAAAGGGAAATCATCATTTCCCTTTTTTTAGCGATGCAAAATCTTAGTTTTTCAAAGCTGGTGTAGCAGCAGCGATGGCAGCGGCAACAGCATCATCTTCAGATTGTGCTGAACCAGAGCTTGCTTTTGGTGCTGGTGTTTTGGTTTGTGCAGTTTCAGTTTTTACTGACTCTGCTTTTGCAGGCTTCGCCTCAGTTGCAGCAGGTTTACTTTCCGCTTGTGCACTTGGCATAGTTGCATGGGCTTCATGCGTTGCTTCACGGCGAATTTCAGTGCTTGTATTTGCTGTTTCTGTGCGTTCAACTTCTACATGTGCCGGAATTTCGACTTGTTGTGCATTATTCTGCTCAACGCTTGGTAAGCTTTCAAACTGTGTAGGTTCAGAAGTCGCAGGTTGAGCAGTTTCAACTTTCTCTGGCTCAGCTTCTTTAGGCTCTTCTTTTTTTACACAAGCAGATACCAAAAGCGCTGTCGCAATTGCACCACAAATTAAAAATTTCTTATTCATAATGACTCAAAACAAAACGTATTAAAGAGATGTTACTTAGTATAACAGCAAAATGATATTTAAAAATCACCTTATCAAGTGCTAATTTTTTATTGGAAATGCTGATAGAATAGCCAATTGTTTATTGTTCTATGAATTGATGTGAATTGACTTTGCTTTCTTGGTACAAGGTAAAGTAAAATCGCACAACATTGTAGGCCAATTTAGGCTCCATTGTACGAGAAACTTAATGACCCATTTTATATTCGTAACTGGTGGTGTTGTATCATCACTAGGTAAAGGTATTTCAGCTGCTTCAGTTGCTGCACTTTTAGAAGCCCGTGGTTTAAAAGTAACCATGGTCAAAATGGATCCATACATTAATGTCGATCCTGGGACTATGAGCCCATTCCAGCACGGTGAAGTATTTGTCACAGAAGATGGTGCTGAAACTGACTTAGATTTGGGTTATTACGAGCGTTTCTTACGTCGTGCCAAAATGACCAAATTGAATAACTTTACTTCAGGTCGTGTTTATCAAGACGTTTTAAATAAAGAACGTCGTGGTGATTATCTCGGCGGTACAGTACAAGTTATTCCACATATTACGGATAATATTAAAGAACGTGTTCTTCGCGCAGGCGAAGGTTATGACGTTGCCATTGTGGAAATCGGTGGCACAGTAGGTGACATTGAATCTCTCCCATTCATGGAATCTGTACGTCAGTTGATGGTTGAGCTTGGTCATAAACGTACCATGTTGATGCATTTGACTTTATTACCTTATATCAAGTCTGCTGCTGAACTTAAAACCAAACCAACTCAACATTCTGTTAAAGAATTATTGTCGATTGGTATTCAACCAGACATTCTGATTTGTCGTACTGAACATGATGTTGACGCAGATACCACCCGTAAAATTGCACTCTTTACAAACGTTGAAGCGCGTGCTGTTGTGGTGTGTAAAGATGCACGTTCAATTTATCAAATCCCACGTACATTCTATGAACAAAACGTTGATGATTTAATCTGTGAACGTTTTGGTTATGACAGCTTACCTGAAGCCGATCTTTCGGATTGGGATCATGTGGTTGAAGCATTATTGAATCCAGAGTACACAGTTCGTGTGGCGATGGTGGGTAAATATGTTGAATTGCCAGATGCATATAAGTCTGTCAATGAAGCACTTTTACATGCGGGTATTCAAAATCGTGTCAAAGTTCAAATTGACTATATCAATGCTGAAGAGCTTGAAAGCCAAAATCCTGCTGAAGTATTAAAAGATATTGATGCAATATTGGTTCCTGGTGGTTTTGGTGAACGTGGTACTGAAGGCAAAATGCAGGCGATTCAATATGCCCGTGAAAACAAAGTACCTTTCTTGGGTATTTGTTTAGGTATGCAATTGGCCGTGATTGAATTTGCTCGTCATGTTGCTGCTATGCCAGAAGCGACTTCTACAGAGTTTAATCGTTCAACAAAATTCCCATTGATTGGTTTAATTACTGAATGGTTAGATGAACGTGGTGAAATCCAGCATCGTAGTACTGAGTCAAACCTTGGTGGCACAATGCGTTTAGGTGCACAAAAATCAGAATTGGTTGAAGGCACTAAAACACGTGAAGTCTACGGCAAAGCGGAAATTACTGAACGTCATCGTCACCGTTATGAAATGAATGATCGCTTTATTCCTGCAATTGAACAGGCAGGTATGAAAATTTCGGGTTATTCGACAGCGCAACATCTTGTTGAAACTGTAGAAATTCCTGAACATCCTTGGTTTATTGCTGTACAATTCCACCCGGAATTTACAAGTTCACCACGTGATGGACATCCATTATTTGCTAGTTTTATCGATGCCGCTAAAAAGCAGCACCAAAACAGCAAGTAAGTATGTAAGAACTTAAACTAGGAAGTTTAAATGTCACAATTAAAACCACAAGAAATTGTACGTTTAGGCGATATACAAATGGCAAATCACTTGCCATTTGTATTATTCGGCGGCATGAACGTACTTGAGTCGAAAGACTTGGCTTTTGAAATTGCAGAAACGTATGTCGATATCTGTACTCGTTTAGAGATACCGTATGTATTTAAAGCCAGTTTTGATAAAGCTAATCGTTCAAGTTTACATTCGTTCCGTGGCCCCGGTTTGGAAAAAGGCATCGAATGGTTAGGCGACATTAAAAAGCATTTTAATGTTCCGATTATTACCGATGTTCATGAACCTCACCAAGCTGCAGCTGTCGCTGAAGTTGCTGACATTATCCAGCTTCCTGCATTTCTCAGTCGTCAGACTGATTTGGTTGAAGCAATGGCGAAAACTCAAGCCATTATCAACATCAAAAAAGCACAATTCCTTTCTCCTCGTGAAATGAGCCATATTCTAAACAAATGTTTAGAAGCGGGTAATAACAAGCTCATTTTGTGTGAACGTGGTACGTCATTTGGCTATAACAACTTAGTTGTTGATATGTTGGGTTTCGACATCATGAAAGAAATGAATGTGCCAGTATTTTTTGATGTCACGCATGCATTGCAAACACCGGGCGGTCGTGCTGATTCAGCAGGTGGTCGTCGTGCGCAAATCACGACCTTAGCACGTGCGGGTATGGCAACAGGGCTTGCAGGTTTATTTTTAGAAAGTCATCCAGACCCTGAAAATGCAAAATGTGATGGTCCTTGTGCATTACGTATGTCACAGCTTGAGCCATTTTTAGCACAGTTAAAAGAATTGGATACCTTAGTTAAAGGTTTCAAAAAGTTAGATACACATTGATGCGCTTAGAAAGCATCTTATTTTTAATCAACTGAGGAATTATTCATGAGCCAAATCGTTGACATTCGTGCACGTGAAATTTTGGACTCTCGTGGTAACCCAACCATCGAAGCAGACGTAATCCTAGACTCTGGCGTTGTTGGCCGTGCATGTGCACCATCTGGTGCTTCAACTGGTTCTCGTGAAGCTTTAGAACTTCGTGACGGTGATCAATCACGTTACTTAGGTAAAGGTGTTCGCACTGCAGTTCAAAACGTAAATGGTCAAATCAAAGACTTATTAAAAGGTCAAAACGTATTTGAACAAAAAGCGCTTGATGACAAAATGATTGCGCTTGATGGCACTGAAAACAAAGAAAAATTAGGTGCAAACGCAACATTGGCTGTATCTTTGGCGGCTGCACGTGCGGCTGCTGTTGAGAAGAAAACTGAATTGTTCCAATACATTGCAGATCTTCGTGGTCAAACAACTTTGTCTATGCCTGTTCCAATGATGAACATCTTGAACGGTGGCGCACATGCGGACAACACTGTTGATATTCAAGAATTCATGATTGAGCCTGTAGGTTTCACATCTTTTGCTGAATCTTTGCGTGCTGGTGCTGAAATTTTCCATGCTTTGAAATCTGTATTGAAAAAGCAAGGTTTAAATACAGCAGTTGGTGATGAAGGTGGTTTTGCACCTAACTTACGTTCAAATGAAGAAGCAATTACTGTTATTCTTTCTGCAATTGAAACAACTGGTTATAAAGCAGGTTCTGATATTATGCTTGCGCTTGATTGTGCATCTTCAGAATTCTACAAAAATGGTCAATATATTCTTGCGGGTGAAGGCAACAAAGCATTCACAAGCAACCAATTTGCTGACTATCTTGCTGGCCTTGTTAAACAATATCCAATTATCTCAATTGAAGATGGTTTAGATGAGTCTGACTGGGAAGGTTGGAGCTATTTAACTTCTATCCTTGGTGATAAAATCCAATTGGTTGGTGACGATTTGTTCGTTACAAACCCTAAGATTTTACAACGTGGTATTGATGAGAAAGTAGGTAACTCTATCTTAATCAAATACAACCAAATCGGTACTTTGTCTGAAACTTTAGATGCAATCTATCTTGCTAAAGCCAATGGTTATAGCACTGTGATTTCACACCGTTCTGGTGAAACTGAAGATTCTACAATTGCAGATCTTGCAGTGGGTACAGCAGCGGGTCAAATCAAGACTGGTTCACTCTGCCGTTCTGACCGTGTTGCAAAATATAACCAATTGCTTCGTATTGAAGAATTGACTCATGCTGCTTATCGCGGTAAAGCTGAGTTTAAAGGTTTAAATTAATATCTTTTATTGATTTAAATTAAAAAAAAGCCATTCTTTTATTTGATATAGGGAATGGCTTTTATATACGCTAAAAAATAATCCTGAATAGTCTGCTTTAAGTGAAATTTAATATCATGTAATTGATTGATAATAAAATTTAAGGTGAAAATTTAATTAACTTAGTTTATTGAAAAAGAAAATTTATAATAAATAATATCGCGATATGTGAGTTTTTAGCATAAAGATAATTTTTAGATGTTTAATTACAAAGTAGATTATTGATCACCCACTTATTTTTTATAAAGAAAGAAAACTTATTTTGTTCTAGTTTTGCAGTTTTCGCATAGTTTAGTGTTCTTCATACAAAATATTTGATGTATATTAGCATCTTAATTTAATGCTGTTACTCAAGACGCAAATCCATGTTAGAAGTCTTTAAAACAACTTCAAGTAAAGTGATTGCAGTACTCGCGATTTTAATCGTTGTGGTATTACAATATCGCTTTTGGTTCGGTGAGGGTGGTCATTTCCCTCATCAAGCTTTACTACAGCAAATTGAACAGCAAGCTGAAGTCAATGCTGAGTTAAAAGAACGCAACCGAATTCTTGCTGCTGAAGTGTATGATTTAAAAAATGGTGCTGAAGCCATAGAAGAACATGCACGTTTAGACCTTGGTCTAGTCAAGCCACATGAAACTTTTGTACAGATGAGTACCATCAGTACCCATTACAAACCTATTTATACCGATCCAAGTGTAGATTTAAGAACCAATGAAGATGACAACGAACCTGCGCCAGAACAACCGTAAAATTTGGGCAATTGTTCCTGCGGCTGGCTCAGGGCGTCGTTTTTCAAAAACCGAACTTAAACAATACCAAGTCATCCAAAATCAAACAGTGTTAGCGCATACCATAGCGCGTCTAAACGATTTACCGCTTGCGGGTTATGTACTCGCTGTTGGTGAGCAAGACCATTATGCGCAAACATTGCCATTAAAAAATAAACATTTGAGTCATTTTTGTTTGGGTGGTGCAGAGCGTGTTGATTCGGTTTTAAATGCGTTGCGTTATTTAGAACAATTTGCGCAAGCCGATGATTTGGTTTTTGTACATGATGCTGCTCGTCCTTGTGTGACACAACAATGTCTTGAAAACTTAGTCGATACCGCAATAAACCTAAACAGCAGTGCAATTCTTGCAATTCCTGTAAGAGACACTTTGAAGTGTGTTGAAAATCAGCAAGATATCAATAAAACAGTCAGTCGGGATCAATTGTGGCAAGCACAGACACCACAAATTTCTACCTTTTCAAAGCTTAAAACAGCAATCGAAACGGCTTTAGCGAATAATATTGTCATTACAGACGAGGCGAGTGCATTGGAATATATCAATGAACCTGTCAAAGTGGTCATGGGGCGTTCTGATAATATTAAAATTACCTATCCAGACGATTTGGAGTTGGCCAAGTTAATTTTGCAATCGCAGCAATAAAACAACGAAAATAAAAATAATTATGCATTGATTGATTTTCTCAACCGCTATTTATCTCTATAATTTGACCAGATTAAACTAGGTTTAAGATTTGTATTCATGACACCATCGCCACAGTATAAGTTTTTACGTCAATCAGTCAGAGATGGTTTAAGTATTAATCAAAAAGTTTCAAGGTGGGACAAACTACACCTTGATCCTTGGTTATTAGGCTTTTTAATTATCAATGCGATTTTGGGTTTATTGATGGTCTATAGCGCATCTTCTGAAGATATGTCTATGGTCATTCGACAAGCCGTGAGTTTCGGTGTTGGTTTTGTTTTACTTTTTATTTGCGCACAAATTCCACCAAAAGTATATCAAGCGATTAGTCCTTGGTTTTATTTGTTTGCAATTTTGTTGTTGATTCTGGTTTTATTGGTCGGTGATGTTCGATTAGGCGCAAAGCGCTGGCTGACTATTCCTGGGATTGGCAGTATGCAACCCAGCGAATTTATGAAGTTTGCCATGCCATTGATGATGGCATGGTATTTTGCACGTAACCCGTTGCCGCCTAAGTTTAAACACATTGTAATTGCCTTGGTCATCATGATGGTGCCTTTCGTATTGGCGTTGTTACAGCCAGATTTGGCAATTGGTATCGTGATTGGTGGTGTGTTTGCTTTGTTTTTAAGTGGCATGTCGTGGACTCTAATTATTGGGACCTTAGCGGCATTGGCACTGGCTTTTCCTTTAATTTGGACTTTTGTATTACAAGCTTATCAAAAGAAAAGGATTATGACCTTATTTGACCCTGAGTCAGATGCGCTTGGGGCAGGATGGAACATTATCCAATCTAAAATTGCGATTGGTTCAGGTGGAATGACTGGGCGTGGATTCTTAGAAGGAACACAGTCTCAGCTCGGTTATTTACCTGAACATCATACTGATTTTATTATGTCGACCTATGCTGAAGAATTTGGCTTTATTGGGGTGTTCTTCTTATTTGCACTTTATACCGCAATGATTTTTAGATGTATGATCATTAGCTTAAGCAGCTTCCATAACTATGGCCGTTTATTGGCAGGTACGATTGGTTTGTCTTTGTTTTTCTATGTATTTGTAAACTCGGGTATGGTCAGTGGGATTTTACCTGTAACTGGCGATCCATTACCGCTGATGAGTTATGGCGGATCAGCCGTAATTGCATTGTTAGCGAGTTTTGGTATCGTCATGTCTATCCATACGCATAAATAAAATCTTTGCAATTTAGAATTTCTCAATCTAAAGCTATTCCTTCTCTTTTTTAAGAGAAGGATGGTATCAAACATAAATAAAAATATTTTTCTTGGAATCTAATCGCTTATATAGTCAACCTGTCAAAAGCTCAGATACAAAAATACAGTTTCTCCTCATTAATAAAGATCTTTCATAAATCAAAATATGATCCTGTGGAGTGAATTATATTGGTATTGAAAGTTTCTTCTCCCTGTGGGAGAAGGCTAGGATGAGGGAGCTTTAGTTTCAAAATTTTAAAAGACTTAAGCTTCATTTATGATCAGTGACTTGATAGAAATCACTTTTATGAATAATTAGGTGGTTTGACTATAGCTTACTGATAGTTTAAAAATCATGTGATATTGTGAATGATTCATCTATTTAAAGTTGAATCAAAGCTGACATTTCAACATCAAATCGGTATTGCTAAATCTGTTCTAAGTGCTAAATTAAAATAGTCATATAAATTATTTCTCTAACTACATCATTTTTATTATAAGACGATTAATTCGTATAAGGTTCGGTTCAGTATGCATATCATCATCATGGGGGCAGGTGTTATTGGTACAACATCCGCCTACTATCTAAAACAAGCAGGTCATGAAGTCACTGTGATTGATCGACAACCCAATGTGGCTTTAGAAACCAGTTTTGCCAATGCTGGGCAGATTTCTCCGGGTTATGCATCACCTTGGGCTGCGCCAGGTATTCCACTAAAAGCGTTTAAATGGATGTTTCAACCACATTCACCATTGGCGATTAAGCTAACAGGTGATATGCATCAGTATCAGTGGATGGTCCGGATGTTAGCTGAATGTAATATCAATCGTTACCAGATCAATAAAGAGCGAATGGTGCGAATTTCTGAATATAGCCGTGACTGTCTGGATGAGTTACGTGCAGAGACCAAAATTCATTTTGATGAACGTCAACTAGGCACATTACAACTTTTTCGTAAACAACATCAATTGGATGTGGCAGGCAAAGATACTGAAGTTTTAAAACATGAAGGTGTACCATTTGAGTTGTTGGATAAAGCTGGGGTTATCAAGGCTGAACCTGCTTTAGCCCATGCAACAGTTGATTTTGTTGGTGGTTTGCGTTTACCCAATGACCAGACAGGTGATTGTCAAAAATTCACAACAGAGTTGGCGGAACTTGCTGCCAAACAAGGGGTCAATTTTTTATTTAATACGGTAATCGAATCAATCGAAAAAGATGCTGAACGGATTACCGCGATTCACTTGAAAGATGGTAGCAAAATCAAGGGAGATGCTTATGTCATGGCATTGGGCAGTTATAGTCATGAAATGCTCAAACAATTGGAGATAGATGCACCTGTATACCCATTAAAAGGCTATTCGATCACCACCAAAATTGTTGATCCTGCACTATCACCTGTTTCTACAATCTTAGATGAGTCTTATAAAATTGCCTTAACCCGTTTTGATGATCGAATTCGTGTAGGGGGTATGGCTGAAATTAATGGTTTTGATCGCTCTTTAAAATCTAGCCGTGAAGACACTTTGCTTATGGTTTTACAACAATTATTTCCAAATGCAAGTGACATATCAGATGCACATTTCTGGACGGGTTTAAGACCAGCCACGCCAGATGGCACCCCGATTGTTGGTAAAACAAGGTATCAAAATCTATATACCAATACAGGGCATGGCACCTTAGGTTGGACTATGTCATGTGGTTCAGCAAAATTATTATCCGATATTATTTCTGGAACCACACCACAAATTGAATATGATGATTTGAATGTGTTCAGATATGACTCAGTGAATCACTAAGATGATTGTTAAAACGCTATGAATCAAAATCATCAAGTGGCAGAACAGGAAATTTCATTTTCCAATGTGCATTTTTGGCATTGGTTTCTGCTTTTATTCCGTGGTTTTGATGAAGAAAAAGAGCTGAATTTAGATGAGGCGATTCAGGAAGCGGTTGGTTTAGATCCGTATAGCAAGGAATTGGCAGCGTGGTATCAATCATTTCTACCCAGTGAAAATAATAGCATTCGAAATTATCAATTTTCCATTAGTGCGGATATTCGGGTAGATATCCAGTTTACCCAAGAGCAGATTAATTATTATCTCAATGATCTATATATAGGCAATCTGGGTGGGCACTTTGAAGCATGGTTTTTTACCCTAAAAGAACTTTTGAGTTTTCAATTGAATGATCAGCATTTCTTATTATTGTTAACGATGTTGGGTGTTGAACCTCAACAGACTTTAGAGGCTAAAATTCAAATATCAAAAAGATTAAATAACATTCCGTCATTTCAAGGGCAACAAGATTACATCGCAAATTGTATTGTGAATGGTTTAAAGATGAATCAAGAATTTTATCAGGATGAACAAATCGGGATATTAAATCGACAAAATCATAGTATGCGTAATGTTGAGTTATATCCTGATGATTTGGAACATATAAAAACCATTAATCTTATTTTAAAGCATGAATAAATATGAAAATAATAATAAAAGCGTTGTTTACCGCGATTAGAAATGGAGAAATGAAAAACATTCGCTGTAACTTTGCAAGATATTCGACAACTTTTCAAGAATTGACAAAGCTTGATGCTGACTTCAATCAAGCTACAACAGAGCCAGAGTCGCTGAACAAGTTAATCGCTAAGCTATTTAATTCTTAAGCAATTTAAAGATCTTAATTTTTAATTTAAAAATTAGAGAATAATTGAACATATTTTACTTGTATTCGAACAAATTCATGGCATATTAATTGCTAATACAAGGAAAGATGATTGCAGGAGAGAAGTCTCTTGTGGACTCGCCGAAGGAGCAACGACCCCGGAAACTCTCAGGCAAAAGGACTGTAATCATTGTAAAACCTCTGGAGAGAAGTCATTCTATTGAAAACAAAAAAGAAATGACTCACCGAAGGGGATGGTAAAGCCTAAATAGTTTAGGTTTTTATCGAAGCTCTCAGGTACACATGACAGATGGGGCATACATTGACAATGTAATAAAAAAATATTGCATTTCAACGGAGTGTGCGTATGTGTCATGTCGTCATTATTGGTTCTGGTATTACAGGTGTTACCTCTGCCTATGAACTTGCTCAATTAGGTTATCAAGTTACTGTTATTGATAAACATTTATTTCCTGCTATGGAAACATCTTTTGCCAATGGCGGGCAGCTGTCTGCATGTAATGCTGAAGTGTGGAATCAAAAATCCACTGTGTTAAAAGGCATTAAATGGATGGCGAAGAAAGATGCACCATTATTGCTCAATCCATCTTTTGATTTGCACAAATATGCATGGCTGGTCGAATTCCTTGGCAATATCAAACACTATGAAGCAAATACTCAAAATACAGTGAAAATGGCACTTTTAGCGCGTCAAAGGCTATTTAATATTGCTGAACAAGAAGGGATAGATTTTGACTTAGAAAAACGAGGCATCTTGCATTTCTATCATTCGGAATATGATTATAAAGTTGCAACTAGTGTAAATGAATTGCTATGTAAAGGTGGTCTAGAACGCCATGCAGTGACCAATGAAGAAATTAAATCCATCGAACCGAGTTTGACAGGTGAATACTATGGTGGTTTTTATTGCCCAGGTGATGCAACTGGTGATATCCATAAATTTACTACGGGACTTGCCAAAGCCACTGAAAAATATGGGGTAAAATATTTATTTGGTATGGAAGTTGTTGATGTAGAGCACACAGCCAACGGGGTGAATATTAAATACCACTCAAGTGTTGAAAATATGGAAGGCAGCTCAGTAGCAATCGAACAACTCAGTGCAGATGCCGTGGTGATTTGTGGTGGTGTTGGCAGTTACCAATTGGCCAATCAATTGGGCGATCGTGTGAATGTTTATCCTGTAAAAGGCTATTCAATCACCGTACAATTGGATGATGAAAAAAGTATCAATGGCGCACCTTGGGTCAGCTTGCTCGATGAAAGTGCGAAAATCGTCACGTCACGATTAGGTGCTAATCGTTTACGTATTGCTGGAACTGCTGAATTTAATGGCTATAATCGAGATATCCGCTCAGATCGTATCCAACCTTTAACAGATTGGGTTAATAAGAATTTCAATATTTCAACCGAGCATTGTATCCCGTGGGCGGGTTTACGTCCGATGATGCCGAATATGATGCCAGTGGTAAAACGTGGAAAACGTGAACGGGTATTTTATAATACAGGGCATGGACATTTAGGCTGGACGTTGTCTGCTGCAACAGCTGTGATGATTAGTCAGGAAATTGCAAGCTCGCATCCGATTTAATCGTATAGGCAATACTTTGGTATTTGCACTCTGGTGAATGTCGATATTCACCAGAGTGCTGATAAAAATAATTAGGTGTGTTATGAATATAGAATCAACAACGCAAAAGCACTGGCATGAAACGAGTTATGCAAAGTTAGTTGAATCGATTCAATATATTGCACAAAATTATCACGATGTGTACGCCTTGGCCTTGTACTACTATTGTGACGATGATGAACCTTGTTTTCCCAAAGTTGAACTTAACTTTAATACCAATCAACAGTTTCAAGCGCAAATTTCTGAAGCGTCGAGTCAAGCTGAAGCGAAATGGAATTATGCCTATTGGTTACAAGAACCGTCTTGGGATATTGGTGGAGAGAATGATCAGCTTTTGGCACAATGGTTTGAGCAAACGCCATTTTATTATTCTCAAAAACAGATGGAATATGCTGAACAAGAAGATGATGCGCTATTTAATGAACTTTTAGAAAAAGGCGAGCAGTTTGCTCAATTGTTTATTACACAAATAATCAAAATGGTTCAGCAATTATTTTCTGAAAATATTCTTCAAGATACATTTGGGAAAAATCTTCCAGTCATTATTCATGAGCTTGAATATTATGAAGAACCCATTTCGTGGACCAAAAGAGCCAATCCAAGTGCATTAATCAATGAATTTATGGATGCCTGTGAAAGTGATTTCTCTTAACAAAATATGCTTATGATTCAATGCTGAGGGACGTGATGTGCCCCACAGCACTTATTGAGTGGAAGCAAGCACTTTAAACGTTATAGACGAGTAAAGACTTCTTCTTGGGTCAAACGAGACTTGGGCAGTTTTGCATTAAAATCACTATCACTACGATAACCGAGTGTCATAATCACAGACGGGACCAAATTCTTTTCAATTAAGCCTAATTCTTCAGTCAGAATATCTTCGTCAAAACCACCGATTGGCGTTGCATCGATACCTTCAATACCTGCAGCTAATAGCATTTGACCCAGTGCGATAAAGGTTTGATTTTCCGCCCAGCGCTGAATATCACCTTTTTCATTACGATAATAAGAGACATAGCCTGTACGACTGTCTTTTTGACCTTGCTTGGCCTTGTCATCTTTAAAACGACCACTGAGATCATCTTGCTGAAGTAAATTACTCAGATGCTGTTCTGTGATATCGGCTTTGGTACAGAATAAAATCGTATGTGATGAATCTAAAACCTTTGGTGCGTTGTAGCTATATTTCCCGACTAAGGCTTTAGCAATACGCTGTTTGGCTGCATCATTCTCAGCAATAAAAAAATGCCAAGGCTGGATATTGATTGACGATGGGGTTAAACGCAGGATTTCAAGTAAACGTGCAAATTGTGCTTGAGGAATCTTTTTAGAAGAATCATAAGCTTTTGTGGTGTAACGTGTTTTTGCTACATTTAATACATCCATAAGGAGATCTCATATATCGTAAATTTTCGATATATTGTATGCTAAAATCGCGAAATTTGAATCTTCAAAACGTAAATAAAGGTGAAAAATCATGATTTTTAATCATGGGTAAAGTGATTTTTATCTGAAATTGTCCATTTAATAAATTTCCAATCCGCATTTTCATCCACTTCTAAAATCATTGCTTCAGATGTTTTTTCACGCCAATCCCCTAAAACAATTCTAGCTTTACCATTTACATCATGAATTTCAGGGCGATGAGTATGACCATGAACCAACAGATCGACATTATTAACTGCTTTTTCTACTGCTTGTTGGTTAACATCCATAATTTCATAGGATTTATTTTGTTGAGATTCACGGCTTTTTTTACGAAAACCATTGGCAAGTTTTTGTCTAAAACCAAGTGGAGTGCTTTTTAAAAGTCCCAATACAATTGGATTGCGAATAATTTTTTTAAATCGTTGATAAGAAATATCATCGGTACATAAAGCATCGCCATGTTCAAGACGGAATCTTTTTTCACCAATGTTAAATGTATAAAATTCAGGAAGTAATTTACCATTAAACTGATTTAAAAATGTTTGCCCTAAAGCAAAATCACGATTACCCACTTGAAAATAAATTTGATTACCAGCTTGCAAGGAAAATTGTTTTAGATGCTCAATAATTTCATCTAACCAAGGCGCAGTATAATCATCCCCAATCCAAGCATTAAACCAGTCACCGAGAATAAACAGTTGCGTATTTTGATATTTATAGTGTTCTAATAAATCAAAAAACCCTCGAACCAGTCGAGGGTGTTCTGGTGACAAATGTAAATCAGCGATAAACAGATAGGTCACTTATTTTTCCTATTTAATAATTCCTCCCAAGCTTGCTTTGTAAAGGGAACAGTATTCCTTTATTTAAAAGTCAGCTTCGGGAGGATTTATAAATTATTCAGAGATAATTTTTGCAGATTCAATCACAATGTTTTCTAAAGGAACATCAGCATGATAACCACGGTTACCTGTACGAACGCCTTTGATTGCTTCAACGATGTCTAAACCTTCAGTTACTTTACCAAATACTGCATAACCCCAACCTTGAGCAGTTTTACCTGTATGGTTAAGGAAAGAGTTGTTTTTTACATTGATAAAAAATTGTGCAGAAGCAGAGTGAGGCGCTTGAGTACGTGCCATTGCAATCGTACCTTCGTCATTGCTTAAACCATTGTCCGCTTCATTTTCAATTGAATCACGTGTGGTTTTTTCTTTGAAGTTTTCATCCATGCCACCGCCTTGGATCATGAAACCATCAATAACACGATGGAAGATTACGCCATCATAAAAACCATCACGAACATATTCTAAAAAGTTAGCAACAGTTTTTGGTGCTTTTTCAGAGTTAAGTTCAAGAACAATACGTCCTTTGTTGGTGTTTAATTCGACTTGAGGAAAACTCATTCTATAATCTCCTAATCATGACTAAAAATGTCATGGGTTTTTGGTTGAGAGAAGCATAAGCAAACTGTAAACTACATAGCAAGTAAAAATGTGAAATTCTTTTGTTAAAAAAGGATAAAATCACATTTTCTATATTCAATTTTAACTTTTAGAAGTGATTTATCAACTATGAAGCCAAATGATGTTGTTTCAGAACTGCCAAAAACCCCGACAAATAGTCCAAGCCCTGTCGATAATGCGCAGCAAGAACAACAAGCGGGCTTAGATTTTGTACGCCAAGTCATTACAGAGGATTTGGCAGCGGGCCGTACACAAAAAGTTGTTACACGTTTTCCACCTGAGCCAAATGGTTATCTACATATTGGCCATGTAAAGGCTATTTGCTTAAATTTTGGCATCGCTCAAGAATACGATGGTTTGTGTAACTTGCGTTTTGATGACACCAACCCAGATGCTGAGGAACAAGAATATGTTGATGGTATTGCCAATGACGTAAAATGGTTAGGTTTTGAATGGAATGGCGAACCCCGCTATGCATCAAGCTATTTTGACCAATTACATGCGTGGGCAGTTCAGTTGATCAAACAGGGCGATGCTTATGTAGATTTACAAAGCCCAGAAGAAATTAGAATTAATCGTGGTAATTTTGTTGAGCCAGGTAAAAACTCACCTTATCGTGATGCATCTATTGAAGAAAACCTTGCTCGTTTTGAAAAAATGAACAATGGTGAGTTGGCAGAGGGTGAAGCAGTATTACGTGCCAAAATTGATATGACATCACCAAATGTACATATGCGTGATCCAATTCTATATCGTGTACTTCATTCAGAACATCACCAAACGGGTGATAAATGGAAAATGTACCCAATGTATGACTATGCTCATCCATTGTCAGATGCGATTGAAGGGATTACCCATTCATTATGTACCTTAGAGTTTCAAGACCATCGTCCATTTTATGATTGGGTGGTTGAAAAAGTGCATTCACAATCAGTTCCACGTCAGTATGAATCTAGCCGTTTAAATATAGACTATACGATTACCTCTAAACGTAAATTACGTAAATTGGTAGAAGGTAACTATGTTCATGGTTGGGATGACCCGCGTATGCCAACTGTGGTGGGCATGCGTCGTCGTGGTTTTACCCCTGAAGGGTTACGTGAGTTCTGTAAGCGTGTAGGCGTGTCTAAAACAGACGGTATCGTTGATGTGGCTATGCTTGAGTTCTGTATTCGTCAATCTCTTGAAAATACAGCAGCACGTGGTATGGCTGTTTTAAATCCGCTGAAAGTAACTTTGACTAACTTGCCAGCAGATTTGGACTTAAGCCATGCACGTCATCCAAATGTAGATATGGGCGATCGTATTATTCCTTTAACCTCTGAAATCTTTATTGATCGTAAAGACTTTGAAGAAGTTCCACCAAAAGGTTTTAAACGTTTAGTTCCTGAGGGTGAAGTACGTTTACGTCATGCTTATGTGATCAAGTGTGATGAAGTGATTAAAGATGCCAATGGCGAAGTGATCGAGTTGAAATGTTCAATTGATCCTGAAACTTTAGGTAAAAACCCAGAAGGTCGTAAAGTGAAAGGCGTTGTACATTGGGTTTCTGCGTCGAAAGGGATTCCTGCTGAGGTTCGTGTTTACGATCGTTTATTCACCGAAGCTGCACCAGATGCAGATGATAATTTCTTGGCAAATTTAAATCCAGAGTCTTTAACGGTACTTCAAGCGGTGATCGAGCCTGCTTTGGCCCAAGCGCAACCAGAAGATCGTTTCCAGTTTGAGCGTGAGGGTTATTTTGTTGCGGATCAATATGATCATACAGCAGATAAACCTGTGTTTAACCGTGTCTTAGATTTGAAAGATAGCTTTAAACCGGGTAAATAATTTTATTCAATCTTGAATAAAATCATGATTTAAGACCTAGCTTCGGCTAGGTCTTTTTTATGCTGTTTAAAATTGATTGAGGAATACTATAGAAAAGCGATATAGTAAATGCACAAATAATAATCAGGACAAAAATATGTCTTCCCAATTTGATTTTGTTACGGTCCATATTAAACCTAATGTTCATTATAAAGGGCGCTCAATCAGTTATCTTATCGAATGCAAAGATGGTTCGAAGAAAACATTAGGGGTCATTTTACCCACAGAGAAACCTTTAACTTTTGAAACGCATGTGACTGAGCGCATTGAGATTGTCTCTGGAAAATGCTTGGTTCGGATAGCAGATCAAGAAGAAATGGAAGTCTATAGTTCTGGAGAGTCTTTTACTGTTCCTGCAAATAGCCGTTTTAGTCTGCAATCCAGCGAAGTTGTAGATTATGTTTGTCATTTGGAATAACGGATAACGTTAGCCAAATCATCATTAGAATTCTTTAAAGTAATCCTGTAAATACTCAATAAAAACTTTACTTTATCAGAGATTAATTTTTTATCGGGAATAACAGCATAAATAGCAGTGGGTTCTATCATAAAATCAGGAAGCACATGAACCAGTTTTCCTGAATCTAAATCGTTTTTGACATGCCAAAGTGAGTGATTAGATATGCCGAGCCCTGCCAAAGATGCCTGACGAATCCCTTCGCCTGAGTTGGTAATAAAATAGCCATTTACCTGAATATCTAATCTTCTATTTGGGTTAGCATGATCCACAAAGTTCCATGTATTGCTGATGCCTTGTTGATGACGTTGCACGATACAACGATGTTGCTGTAAATCCTCTAAACGTTTCGGGATACCAAATTTAGCGAGATATTCAGGTGCAGCACAAAGTAAGCGCTTATTGATAGCTAATGGTTTTGCGATGAAAGAAGAATCTTGTAGTTTGCCAATGCGAATCGCAAGATCCATGCCTTGACTAATAAGATCTACATTTTGGTCATTTAAATCTAAATTGATTAATAATTCAGGGTGTTGTTTTAAAAACTCAGCAATAACCTAAACCAGTATCTGTGTTCCAAAGGTTGCGGAAGCCGTGATATTGATGCTTCCTGAAAGTTTTTGATCTTGAAGCTTTAAATTTTCGGTTAATGTCTGGAAACTATCGAGTAGTGGACGTCCTTGCTCAATCAATATTTTGGCTTCTTCGGTCAGACTCAGTTTCCGTGTCGTGCGATAAAAAAGTTTAAGACTGAGCTGATTTTCAAGCCTTTGCACTCGTTGACTTGCCACTGAAACTGCAATATTGGCTTCTTTTGCCGCTTGGCTGATTGAACCTAAATCTGCGACACGTAAGAAGAATTGAAAGTCTTGTGTATTCATTTTCCATAAAATCGAAAAAGTAATTCCTTATTATCCTGATTTTTAAAATAATACCAAGTTGTTATTTTGTGATGAGACACATTATTCAATCAAGGTGAATGATCATGAAATATAATTTTTTAGGCAATTCTGGTTTAAAAGTATCTGAGTTGGGATTTGGTGCTGGAACCTTTGGTGGGAAAGGTCCTCTATTTTCTGCATGGGGACAAGCAGGGCAGAAAGAAGCCAATCAAATGATTACTACATGTATAGATGCAGGAATTAATTTCTTTGATACGGCCGATGTGTATTCAGACGGTGAATCTGAAAAAATGCTTGGAATTGCATTAGCGCCGTATCGGCACAGTGCAATTATTTCAACTAAAGTTGCGCTTCGTAGCAATGAACAAGTGAATCAGGTCGGATTGAGTCGTCATTATTTAATTCATGCTGTAGAGCAATCATTAAAACGCTTAAATACAGACTATATCGATGTTCTACAGTTACATCAGTTTGATAGCTTTACTTCGTTAGATCAGCTTATGAAAACTTTAGATGAATTGGTCCGAAGCGGAAAAGTTCGTTATATCGGGGCTTCTAATTTTTCAGGCTGGCAATTGATGAAAGCGCAGTCGATTGCAGATCGTTATGGTTATGAAAAAATGGTGGCACATCAAGTGTATTATTCATTGATAGGTCGGGATTATGAATGGGAACTGATGCCTTTAAATCATGATCAGCATATTGGTGCTGTTGTGTGGAGTCCTTTGGGATGGGGACGTTTGACAGGTAAGTTTGATCGTGAGCATCCTTTGCCTGAAAATAGTCGCTTACATGAAACAGCACAATTTGCGCCACCTGTAAACGAAGAATATCTCTATCAAGTGATAGACGCATTAAAACAGATTGCATTAGACACGGGATATTCAGTCCCTCAAATTGCTTTAAAATGGTTGCTCACACGTCCTACAGTGTCTACTGTACTGATTGGTGCTCGAAATCAACAACAATTGCAAGATAATCTCATTGCAACAGATCTAGTGCTTACGGATTCACAATTACAGCGTTTAAATCAAGTCAGTGCGGTTTATCCAGCATATCCATATTACCCGTATTGGAATGGTCAATTTTCAGAGCGCTATCAGCGCATTGTTGAATCATCACTTATTCAAAACTAATTCGTTAAATTTGTTAACAAAAACATGATACTGATTACATAGCACTTATGTTATCAGTATCACTTTGTTATCCATATATAGTTCTATATAAGCTTAGAAGAGTAATAAGAATGAATCCAACCATTGAAACTCAAATGTTAATTCGTAAACCTGTCTCTGCGGTTTTTAATGCATTTATTGATCCTGAAATTACTTCAAAATTCTGGTTTAGTCGTTCTACAGGCCCGCTAAAAGAAGGTAAAATTGTGCAATGGAGTTGGGATAAGTATCAAGTCAGCGCAAAGGTTATGGTATTTAACATTATTGAAAATAAATTGATTCAAATTACTTGGGGTGAACCCAAAACATCGGTAGATTTTATATTTGAAGAAATTAGCCCCGAGCACACCTATTTAAAAATTAGAAATTACGATATTTCACTACAAGGCTCTGAACTGATTCAATTTATTATAGATGCAACTGGGGGATTCACCACAGTGCTGGATGGTTTAAAAGCTTATTTGGAACATGGAATAGAACTCAAATTGGTTGAAGACAAATTTCCACCATTTTAATGGTGATTTAAAATCAGGGCTTTGCCTAACGTCATGTGAACAACCTAGTTGAGTATTTTACTTTTTAGGCTGTTGTTCTTTAAGTGATAAATAGGTTGGAAGTTTTAATTTTGACTGAGCCCTGAGTTTCATTTTTATATATAAAACCAATGCAAAACAGGTGGTTGCAACTGTTAAAAATAAGCCATTCATATAGGTCATGATTGAACTGATATAGCCAATCGTGGTTAAACGGTTCATCATTTTTACCACTTGAGGGCTACTTTCAACCCCTGTAATTGCCCAACTACACAGATGTTCACAATTATTGATAATCAAATGGTAGCTGTTTTCGTTCATACGTGTACGCATACGTCGGACCACATGACGACCAGAAAACTTAGGTTGATCATAGTAACGGACACGAATCACTTTACCATGTGAAAATTTTTCAAGTGAAGTGATTTCGATAGGACGTTTTTTTACAAAATGTGCCAGCCCAGAATAATGTATAACACGACCTTTACCAGCATAGATTCCATGATGGCTATAGCCAAAATGTTTGACGATTAAATGCGCACCTAACGGGTATTTAGCTATTTGTTTTGTCTGCATATTCCACTCAGTTCAAATAAAGTGTACACATGTATTTAATTGAAAGGATAGTTTGATTATAACCATGCAAAATGAATTTGATAGCCCTTAAAGTGATAATTAAGTAAAAAAATGCATTAAAAGTGCTAATTAGCCTTCATTATTCAATAGATCACACGATAAAATATGACGCTTTGAATGGGGATGTTATGAATTTTAAAACTGGGGTATATGCGCTGATAAGCATGATGGGTTTGAGTGCACTTTCCTTTCAAGTCAATGCCAATACTGACTATATCAAAATAATCAAAGACAAGAAGGTGATCGCAGATGCTGTTCGTATCGACGATCTGGATCAGTTACAACTATTTTTAAAAAACCAACAAGGGCAAACCTATAAAAAGTTCGCAGCTGTGCAAAAAGAGCGTAAAAATTGTCAGATCAGTTTTGCCATGAATGCAGGAATGTATCACCCTAATTTTGCACCAGTAGGCTTGTACATTGAACAAGGTAAACAACAAATAGAATTAAACCAACAAAAAAACAAATTTGGTAATTTTTTTATGCAACCCAATGGTGTGGTTGCTTGGAACAATAAACAAGCTGTGATTAAAACCACAGAGCAATATCTTAAATCTAATTTTAAAGCTCGCTATGCTACACAATCTGGTCCAATGTTATTGATCAATGGTGAGATCAATCCAATTTTTGTTAAAAACTCAGATTCGTTAAAAGTTCGCAATGGGGTGGGAATTAAAAATAATCAACTGTATTTCGTGATAAGTCGTGGAAAAATTAATTTTTATAATTTTGCTGATATTTTTAAGTCGCAGCTTAAAACAGATCAAGCTTTATATTTAGATGGTTCAATTTCAAGTGCATTCATTCCACAAGTGAAAAGAAATGATCAGACTTATGATTTAGGCCCGATGTTTATTTATAGTGAAGCAAAAAATTGTGACGATTAAAATGGCAAAATTAAAGTTTTAGTTTTTATTTACAGGAAAAAAATGGATGCCTGCAAATAGAAGCATCCATTTTTGTAAATCAAGGATAAATTACTTAACCATACCAATGATTGAAGATTGTGCTTTACAGGCTTGAATAGCGTCTTCTTTAGATAACTTTTTAATTTCTTCTTCAAAGGCTTTTTTCTGTTCTTTTAGTGAATCTTCAGGAATGCCACTTTGTTTTGCCAAGTCTTCCATATGCTTCCAAGATTCTTCACATTCCTTTGGCATACCACCACATGCGGTTAAGATAGTGCCTAAAGCGAGAATTGGAATTAAACGTAATAATTTCATATTCTGATCCTTTAATTTAAGTTGGTTTTTTACTCAGGTTTATTCATATTGATCATTAAAATTTATAGCGTATACAAATGACGGAAAAATGAATTTGTCTTTGAATAAAAAGAAAAAGACTTCATTCTCAAGTATATACACTAGAATGAAGTCTACGCTAAAAAATAATTTTAACAAGATCACGCATCGAGCATTAGAAACGGTAACCTATTTTTAGACCATAGCCTATGGCATTGTTGTCTTGATAATCGCCTTGTTGGGCAATTTCTGAAGCACCGGGTACCGGAATGTAATAGGTACCATCTTGTGCCGTGGCGTCCCCAATCCAAATATATTTGATGCTTCCTGCGATAAAGTAATTGTCAGTAGGATTGTATTGAACACCCAACCCTAAGCCCCAACCGCCTTTGGTAGGATTTAATACAGAAGCAGGATTTCCAGTACCAGAATCCCATGAAACATCAGCCGACCCAGCCCATTTTTGTGTGAATTGATGTCCTAAGCCAACAGTGATGCTGTATTGGTCTTTTTGATAGTCATCCAGATTAAATCCACCAGCATATAGGCCTTGGCTTAACTCAGCCGTTGCCAGTTCAGTGAGTGCGCCAAACTGTGTTGGACGGATTCTAAAATCTTTCCAATTTACCCAACGCGCATTTAAATATGCCAACGTATCTTTATAAACCCCTGTTTGAAAATCTAAATTTACCGATTGTGGCGTGTTGATTTCTGTATCTTTATCAGTGGTGAATGCTAAAGGTTGTCCAAAAATGGTTTCTTGAGCATCTATTTTGTGCTTGATTTTAGAACGATAAGTCACGGCTGCCTTTAAAGCAATTTCAGGAATCTGAAAAGCAGCACCAGCAAGCCATCCAACAGCACTATCTTGTTTAAAGTTGGCATCATAGCCATTAAACACACTCATCGAATTACCACGTAAAGACACTTTACCTTTGACTGTCTGGTATACGCCACCGCCGTAGAGGTTAAAATGAGCATCTGGCTGAAAACCAAATAGCATCGCAATATTTTGAGTATCAACATCCGCAAGGGTACCTTTCATACTGATTTCAGTATCAGAGAAGGTATTATTGCTACGTAAAGGATATTCGATTGCAGCACCATAAGGTTGATCATAGATGAGCCCAAAGGAAACTTTTGGCGCAATTTGCAGTTTTAATGCTGCATTATAGTATTGATATGATTGTGCCATATCACCTGTACTCAGATCATTGCTGCCTGCATTGACTAAATCAGGTCGATTTCGGACTTTGCCTGATACTTTCGGGTCAACTGCGGCAATACTGGCTTCGAAATAATTCTTGTCTTCAAGAAACGCCAGTATCGATTGACCAGATTGATCCATCGCAGCTGCATGAGTATAAGCAGTGGGTAAAACGCTGAGGATACTGAGAATGAGTGATTGAGTTTTCATGCTTTTCTTTCCTTGAATGTTTTTTTTATTTCGCATATAAAATTCAGACAAAACTATAGTGAATAATAGAGGTTAAGCTATTAGTTTATTTAAGTTTTATCTGAAAGCTTTATGATTTTAGTGAATCATTTTTACTGGATTTAATAAAGGGGTGTAATGACCAATTTAAGGGGGGATTATCGGACAATTCATATGTGCATTGTCTTAAGAAGTTGCCTTAGATCATTGAAGAATATTGAAGGATCAATCGCTGATTTAAAAATGATTATTTTCCAAAAAGAAGTAATTTAAAATGACTGCTTTGATCGATCAGGAATTGATAGATCAGCAATGGTACAAAATAACCTCAACAAGATGATTAAGTTCATCAATGATTTATTAAATATTGAGTCAAGCGATCTAGGTGGATAGCTTATTGCTGCAAAATTTATTAGTATTTAATCTGAATTACCTTGTCATACCAACAGGGTAAACTATTCGCTGCCAGTTTATTTGGAATGGAATTTACGTATCGCTATGAACTATAAAAGATCCTCTGTCATGGAAGAGAAAATGCAACAGAACCGCGAGATGATTTTATTGTCTGCACGAGAACTGGTTGCACAAGGAGGATTTAAAGATGCACAAATTCAAGCGATTGCAGATCGGGCAGGCGTTTCAAGTGGACTGGTCTATCGTTATTTTGAAAATAAAAATCAGGTATTGATTGAAGTTTTAAATGCGGCGATTCATATCGAAGTCAATATTCTCAATGATATTGCACATACCCAACTCAGCGCTGTAGAAAAACTAGATCGCGCCGTTACAACTTTTGTAAAAAGGGCAATGAATAGCCCTCGACTGTCTTATTCTTTATTATTTGAACCTGTCGATCCTCAATTTGAGTTAGAACGTTTTCAAAGCAAGCAATTGATTAAAGAAAGTATTATTAAAATTTTGACCGAAGGACGTCATTCAGGTGAGTTTATTTTTGAGGATTTAAATACCACCGCATTGTGCATCGTGGGTGCAATGACTTTTGTTGTGATTGAACCTTTAAGTATCGCCAAGACCAAGCGTTTTGATAAAAGCTATAAAGAGTATTTTGTAAAACAAATCGCTGATTTTTGTTTACAGGCAGTGAAAGTCAAACATCCTCAGGAATAATAATATTAATCATCATTGCAAGGCTTAAAGAAATGGCAAAGGACTTTAATAATCCAGTTGTAGTTGAAGGATATGATGCACATATTCGTAAATTAATTCCCGGTTATGAACTGATACATTTACAAGTCCATGCTGTATTAAAGAGCTATGTATCGACTCAAGCGAAGATTTTAGTCGTGGGATGTGGTACAGGTTATGAACTGCAATATTTGGCTGAGCAATTTCCTCATTGGAATTTTACAGCAATAGATCCTGCAGCAAATATGATTGATAAAGCCAAACAACATATAGCAGATTTAGGGCTTTGTTCTCGAATTCAGTTTATACAAGGTGATACATCTGTTCTTAAACGAGTCGATGTGAGTTTTGATGTGGCTTTGGCGATCTTGGTTTCACATTTTGTTCCAGTTGATGCAAAAGCACAATTCTTAAAAGATATTGCAAATCACCTAAGCAGTACTGGTCTATGTTTAAGTTATGAGTTGATGGAAATTTCGAATACCAAACAATTACAAGCTTTAAAAAATCTGAGTTTAGCAACCGGATTAACAGAAAAACAGGCGCAACTTATGACCGATCGTATTGAACAAGATTTTGCTTTAATTTCTGTTGATGAAATGAGTGCTTTGTATTTACAAGCAGGTTTTAAGCGTGTGGAAAACTTTGCTCAAGTATTGAATTATCATGGTTTTATTGCATTTAAAACGGATTAAGAAAAACCTCTAAGTAATAACTAAAAATCATTTTTTGCTTAAAGTAAATCAATCAGTCATATTTCTATGAGCTATATACGCTTATAAAAAAGTTCCTTATCCAAATGGTTGAAGGAACTTCTTTATTTTGGATCATCGTCAAAGCTTAAAAGATTATTTCTCTTTGCTTTCTTTTTCAGGTTCTTTCACCACATTGACATCATATAGATGAGCAAGGGCGGAAAGTAAACGAATTTTAGGATCTGCATTTGAAATCTTAATGCTTTGATCTGCTTCAAGTGTGATTAATTTCTCCGCAACAAAATAATCGACAATTTGTGTGATTTCACTCTCAATCTCAGACTCATCCCATTTTAAAAAGAAGGCTTTTTGTATAAGTGGGTATTGTTCGATGACTTGGGTATATAAATCAGATTTTGAAATCTCAAATTGCTGCTGCTCTGTTTCAACACGCAATACTTTGGCAATCAGTGCTGGCAGGATAAACGTGTGCAGAATGTTATTACTGAAATACTTAAGTAAGCCCACCTGTATATCACTGACTTTCACCCAACGTTCATTATCATGCTCAATCAATTCAACTTGTTTAAGCTTCATGGCATATTGAATGATTTCTGTGTTGGAAAGCTCAGTGATTTGCATACGCTCATCATAACGATGCTGTTTGAGTAGATTACGGAATTGTTCTAAACGTACCAATACTTCACGCTCTGCCAAAGCATGCGTTGGTGCATTTAACAAGACTAGAGAAATCAAACTGATAGGATTAATCACTACGGCTTTATTGATATTTTCCAAAATATCAAATGCAACATCATTGACCGTGGCTTTAACAGACTCAGGCATCTCTTCATGCAAAGCAACACGTTGTGGAGCATTGTTCTTTTTTAAGATCTCTTCAAGGAAAACTGGTTCACCTAAATTGACGTGGACAACACCAAAGACTTTTTCAATCTTTTGAATAGATTTAAGTAGTCCAAATAGTGATTCAGCTTGTTTTTTCTGTCCACCCAGTTCTTTTATGTATGAACTGCCTTCGATCAGTTTTTCATATCCAAAGTAAGTCGGAATAAAGGCAATCGGTTTACTATTCCCACGCAAATAACTTTGGATGGTCATTGCGAGCATCCCTTTTTTAGGCGGCAATAAAAGTCCAGTACGAGAACGACCACCTTCAATAAAATATTCCATTGGTGTATTTCGATTGAGCATACTGTAGATATATTCTTTAAAGACAGCGGTATAAAGCGCATTACCATTAAAGCTACGTCGAATAAAGTATGCACCTGCACCACGCATCAGTTGCCCAACCACAGGCATATTTAAATTAATACCTGCTGCAATATGCGGAACCATCAAGCCACGGTTATAAATCACATAAGACAATAACAAATAGTCAATGTGGCTGCGATGACAAGGGGTATAGACAATTTCATAATCTTTGGCAAGTTCACGAACTGTATCGAAATTATGTACTTCGATACCGTCATAGAGCTGGGTCCACAATTTAGTTAAAGCAATTTCAGCAAAGCGTAAGGTCGAATAAGAGAAATCAGAGACGATTTCATCGAGGTATTTATGCGCGAGTGCTTCGGCTTCATTGATGCTAATTTTTTTATGAATACTTTCATTGAGAATGGCTTCTTTGACCGCATCACTCACCATGAGTTTGTTAATCACATTGCGACGATCTGAAATATCAGGACCAAGAATTGCTTCTTTATAGCCATTAAATTGTTTATTGAGCTCAGTCACCACATAATGCGCTGGTGAAAAATTGGGTGTGAGTTCAATGGCTGAATCGATTAACTGGCGTAAAGAAACTGCTTGATGGAATTCAATATAATTATTACGGCCATACAGGGTAATATTCAGTGCTTGCTTAATGCCCGTTGGTTTAGCCCAAGCATCGGTCATCAATGCTTTATACCAGCTATCTTCATTCTCTGGTGCACGTCCCCATAAAATTGTTGTTGGTACTAAAAGCACATCTTGCTCAGGATGTTTCAGTAAATATTCGACTAAGCGAATAATTTTATCTGGGTAGTATGCAGAAGCATTGCTTTTTGTTGGTTCTAAAATGATAAAACGATCATCTTCCTGATAATCTGCCCCTAGATTAAGTGGCGCAAAAGCAGGGCTGAGTTTTCTTTTTTCTGTTTCATTGTCGATCAAGACTTTATTTGAAGTTGAGTCGTCTTGAATGACATAACAAATCGGAAAATTAGCTGTGTTTGGATCATTAACTGTATTTTCAAGAGTTTTTGTATCGCCTAAAACTTGTGGGCTGACGATTTTATCTAAGATTTTTTTTGTAAATTGACGATAAAATTTTTGATAAGCATTACTTGCCATAATATTCTCTGAATATGAGTCATATCGTTATTATGCTTGAAATAATATACAAATATATAGTTTGATTTGACGACAAATCGGTCAAACACTTTGCCTAAAAACTAAACTTATGATTTTTATCAATAAACTATTTCGATATTGGTATAATTAAATTCAGTTACTCAATATCAAAGTTTCATAGAAAAGCATTATGATAGATTGATATAAATTCATTTAAATTCAAGGAAAGGTCATGTCTACAGATCCAAATTTTCCAGCAACTGAAAACTTAGGGATTGCTGTTTATTCTAATAATGCTGAGGCAATTGGAAATACACCACTTATTCGTATCAATCGTCTTATTACAGGTGGCGCAACAGTCTTAGCAAAAATTGAAAGTCGTAATCCTGCGTTTTCTGTTAAAGATCGAATTGGCGCTGCACTTATTGCAGATGCAGAAGCGAAGGGGCTTTTGAAAAAAGGCATGCATATTGTAGAACCAACCAGCGGAAATACTGGTATTGCATTGGCATTTGTAGCAGCGGCAAAAGGTTATGCCATCACTTTAACCATGCCAGCAAGTATGAGTATAGAGCGCCGTAAAGTATTAAAAGCGTTGGGTGCAAATTTAATTTTAACTGAGCCCGCAAAAGGTATGAAAGGCGCAGTTGATGAGGCAGTACGTTTAGCAACAGAACAACCTGAAACATATTATTTACCGCAACAATTTGAAAACCCAGCCAATCCTAAAATACATGAGACAACAACTGGTCCTGAAATTTGGGCTGCAACAGGCGGTAAAGTCGATATTCTTGTTGCTGGTGTCGGAACTGGCGGTACTATTTCAGGTATTTCAAGTTATTTTGAAAAGGTCAAGCAGCAAGCGATTTACTCCGTTGCTGTAGAACCCGCAGATTCACCAATTATTGGACAAACCAAACGTGGTGAAACTTTAACGCCTGGGCCACATAAGATCCAAGGGATTGGTGCAAACTTTATTCCGAAAAACTTGGATTTAGACTTAGTTGATGAAGTTATTGCTATCGACAACCAAGAAGCGATTGATTTTGCCCGTCAAAGTGCCACTCAAGAAGGTATTTTTGTCGGTATCTCTAGTGGTGCGGCGTTAGCTGCTGCTGCACAATTAGCTGCTCGTCCTGAAAATGCAGGCAAAACCATTGTGGTGATTCTTCCAGATGCGGGTGAACGTTATTTGTCTTCCGTTTTGTTTGAAGATATTTCAGCAGATTAAGCTTGAATTAAATCGTTTATGTCTATGTTGTGTATTGTTGTTATAGACTAGAAAATAAACCCGCTCAAGTATCAGCAAGAGTGGGTTTATTTTATTGATATTCAATTTCTATTCTTAAATTTTATAATGAAGACTTTAACTGCTTTTCATGTTGTTTGACTTGTTTCGCGTATCGTTTACCTTGGCGTTTCATTTTTCGATTTGTTTGGTAATTTGTGGGTCCAACATTGTAGTAGGCTAAGGCCTTTTTCCAGCTTCCTGCACTTTGATTATATTTTGCCAAGATCATGGTGCCACAGCGTACATTGGTATATTCATCAAACAAATCACCAGGGCAGGCTTGTTGCCAATAACGCGGCATGATTTGGGTAAGCCCAACAGCACCAGATGGAGAGGTGACATAACTACGGTAGCTCGATTCTTGACGGATGGTCGCTGCGATCAGTAAAGGATCTACATCATATTGATCTGCGCTTTGTACAATCATTGGGGATACACGATTGGCAACATCGGGAGAGACAGAATAGGCTTTTTGGATTCCAGTAGATAGTTTAGCAGCACGTTTTTGCACAGAGCCGCCACCCAAAGACGAACATGCTGTGATCGCAAGTGTTAAGCCCACTGTAGAAATTATTTTTAACTGATACTGAAAATTCAAAATAAAACCAATGTTATGTATCCAAGATTGCCCTGATGTTAAGTAGCTGATTTAAACCTGTCAATCTATGAAAATTGGTAGATTTATTCGTGATTTGTATCTTAAGCTTCTGGTTGCTTGCTATTTAGGCGTTATTTCGTCATTTTTGCTTGTTTTTTCTGTAACATTATTGCCAACATTAAATGCAATGGATTCTGAGCAGTATATTGAACTTCAAATTGTTGATTTCCATTGTGTTGGTACAGAGCATAAATTACTGGAATATTTAATTTATTTCCTTCAATCACATTTGAGTCTTTATCTAAAAGTTCTTTGGTCATATCTGCAAGTACATTGGAGCTAATCTCTTGTTGAATTACACCTTGGCAAATATATTGTGCACCTTCAAAGCGATCAGTAATCAAATCGATTAGATTTTGTGAATCCTGATTGTCTTTATCAGCCTGTAATTTTTCCAGATTTAATCGCTTTATTTTATTTAAAGTGATTCCTTCTATAGAAGGGATGATTTTTGTTGTTGTGTTTGCATTTGGATTAAATTGTTGAGTAAGTTGATTTAATTTTGATCCAAAACTGATATTTACCTGACTTGAGTAGAGTTTTTTTACATGATCAGTCACTTGTTGATTATTACATTCAGACTGATTAAATAAACTACAGGCTTGTAGACCAAAACCTACACAGAGCATTGTAAATATTATTTTGTAATTCATCTCTATTTCTCACAATCATGTTTATTCACTAACTCCACCAATATCTTAAAATATGAAAGAAGATGGGTGCAGAAAAGCAGATAGAATCAATCCGATCTAACATTCCACCATGACCATGAATCAACTGCCCCCAATCTTTGACACCACGGTCACGTTTGATGGCTGACATCACCAAACCACCGAAAAAGCCAAAGATACACACAACCAGTCCTATCAATGCAGCTTGTAGATAGCTAAATGGAGTAAGCCATGCCATAGCAACACCTAAAGCTGTGGCTAAAACAATCCCACCCACTAAGCCTTCAACTGTTTTTGATGGTGATAAGACCGGCGCAACCTTGTGCTTTCCAAAAAGCTTACCACAGACATATTGCAAAACATCGGATGCTTGAACGACCATAATCAGCCAGATTGCTAACCAAATCGGTTCACCTTTAAAACCATTTAGTTTTAAATTGAGTAATGCAGGGACATGGGAAATACAGAAAACACAGACCATGAGTCCCCATTGAATTTTAGAACTACGTTCAAGGAAGTGTTTGGTATCTTCTTGTTTTAGACTGGCTATTGGAATCAGTAAAAATACATAAAGTGGAATAAAAATTGAATATAAGCCGTACCAGTCGATATAGATCAAATAATATTGATAGGGAATAACAAAATAAAAGGCGATAAGTAAAGGGAAATAATCACCACGCCGTGTTGGCAATAGACTGGTAAATTCTCGTAGAGCAAACAGGGAAATAATCCCAAATAAGATAATAAATGCAGTTTGACCCAATAGGATGGCTGCACCAATGACGATCAACATCACCCACCAAGCATTGATCCGTGCGTTTAAATTATCAATCACTGATGAGGGTTTTTGCCCAGCTTTTTGTTTGAGAATAAAGCCCACGCTAGATGCAAAAACTAAAATTCCCGCAAAAATACCAAATAAAAGATAGGTTTTATTCAGATTATCTAAAATCATTGATTCTCAACCTCTTTTAATTGTAATAGCTGCTTCTGTGCATAATTTATAAATGTGGCTTTATCCATTTCTAAATGTTGTTCTAAAGGAAAGCCAAAGCATACGGTAGACAGTAAAGGTAAAGGAACAAAAGAACCTTTTGGCATGACACGTCTTAGATTTGAAATCCAAACAGGGACAATCTCAATCTCAGGAAATTGTTTATGTAAGTTATAGAGGCCACTTTTAAAAGGTAATAGCTCAAGATCATCATCGAGATTTCGAGTACCTTCAGGAAAGAAAATAATGGAATAACCCTGAGCAAGAGCGTCTTTCACAGGTTGTAAAGGGTCTGCATTATCTTCGCGATTACGTTGAATCGTGACACCATTAAAGGTGTCTTTAATTAAAAATTGTCTAAAACCATCTTTCAGCCAATAATCTGAAGCAGCAACAGGTTTAGTTTTACGACGCATCAGTTTGGGAAGTGAAGACCACAATAAGATAAAGTCGATATGACTATTGTGATTGGCATAGTAAATACGTTGTTTCATCTCAGGCTGACAACCAACCCACAAGCTACGAGCACCAGTTAAGAGTCGTGCGCCACGGCGTGTCAAAAATGCGATAAAGCGAGCAATAGAGTGTGATGCTAAATTTCCATTAGATGAATCTAAGTGTTGAGTCTTTTGCTCTAAAGACGGTTTATTGTATGACTCTTTATCTTGTTCGGAACGTTGTTCAGGTAGTTGATTCATTCTCTAAGCCGACTGATATTGAAGCATTTTATTGTGGGGCAAGCTGTATAATAAGATGATTAAAGTATAAAATTCTACTTTTTAAGTGATTAAAATAAAAATATAACCAAACTTAGTTTTGAATAAAAAGTAAAAAGCTTGGTCTCCTTTTACAAATTTATCATTTCTATTTTTTGAATCATAGAAGAATTTTATAGCATTTCAAGATCTTCACTGCTGAGAAGCTGAGAATTTTCTTGATTTAAGATGATTAAAACCATCATACGATAACAATTGATATATCAGCTAAAACTGTATCAGTTGAGGTTAAAATCGCTTTAAATAATTCTAGAAATCAAAATCATTAAAACCAGATATTGTATCAATAATAAAGCAATTTGAAGTTTTAAAAGTTTAAAACATCCTGCAAAACGCTGTGACCAATCACGACCTGCTTTGGATGCGGGCATCAATTTCATACTCATTAGGGTTTGATCAAATTGCAGGGTTAAGTTTTCAATAGATTCAGTTTGGGATTCTCGTGCAATCATTTTAATGAGTTGAGCATCAAACTTAACTCTAAATGAGAGGTAGTGATGAAGCCCAGATAATAACAATGTAATGACAATGAACGTCCAAAACTCAAAGGATTGCCAGCCTTTGAACAGGATGGCAAAAATAGATAAGGCAAAAGCCAAATAACCTGAAAGTAATATAGCTGTGGTTGCAGACAACAGTTGCGCAACCACATAAAAATTCATTTTCATGGCGCTAAACCTTTCAGTTTTAGATGGTAAATTTCTAATTCTTCAAGTTGAGCTTGTTTTAATACCACCCAAGGGCGAGCTTTACGAATAATGTTTACCATTTCATCAATATTGGCATCTTGGTTTTGTTGAATCAGCCAAGCGGTGAGTAGAGCGCTACTTCTTGAATAACCTAAGGCACAAAAAATCAGAATATTTTGGGTAGAGCTTGCTTCAAGCTTTGACATCAAATCATTTAATCGTGCTACGGCTAACTCAAGCTGATTGGCTTGTAATGGAATCAGATCTAGACTGAGATATTGCTGATATGCAGTTGCTTGATTTAAGGGTAACTCAGCAACACAATCAAATATTGCATTGTATTGGTGGTGATCTTGTTGTGTTGGAATTCTTCCAATATAGATTTTTTTAAGTTCATGTTGAATGATGAAAGAATCTTCGGGATGCTTTTTGGTCCAAACACGACTATTAAGCCAAGCAAAGATTAAATAAGGTGCAAGCAGTATTTGTGCTGCAACCGTCATTTTGCCATTTTCTTGTTTTTGAAAAAAATGTGGACGTACAAAACTATAGCTATGTGCAACGATAAACAGGCTCACAGCAGGGTAAATTAACCACAGTCCCCATGATCTAAACTCATAAGCTAAGATAAAGAAAATTACTGAACCACATAGGTAATAACTGCCAAGCTTTAAATGTTTTGCTGTTAACAGTTGCAGTCCATCTTTTCTGAATGGGGATTTTACTGAAATTGGAAATAACCATAAGCATAAAGCACCAACCAGTATTCCTGTAGGAAGGTCAATAAAATGATGCTGCCATGTGGTGAGTACAGAGATTCCAATCAGCACACACCAAAAATCGACCAAATATTTCCACGTACCTTGTACATGGCGACGATAGAAATCCCAAAGGATAATCAGCAGAACAATATGTAATGAGGGCGCTTGGTTAAAGGGTTTATCGAAGCCCATGAGGACATCAAACCATAGACCGAAAAAACCATCTAAAGGTGGGCGTTCAAAACTAAACTTTAAAGGAAACAGTAAGAAGCAACTAATCGAAATAACTTGCGCTAAAAATAGCCTAAGCGCTTGTTGTTTAAGCTCAAACTTATTCCAACAAAGCAATAAGGAGAGACCATAAAACAAGTCAATTGACCAATATGGCACAATCGTCCAAGCCCAAAGTGGAATATGCTTTTCCCAAGCAAAGACAATACTTGGAACATTACTCAGACCTGATGCATGTTGATTTGCAAAGCCATAAGTGAGGAAAAAGAAAGGTGCAAGAAAAACTAAGCAAAGTACGCCCCATTTCCATGTCCCAGTTTCTTTGATGAGTGTTTGCATAAAACATCCGTAGATTTTTATTCTATTTAAATTAAAAAATTGGTGACTTAGATTGATTTATATCAAGTCACCAACTGTGATAGCAGAAATTTTATAGCTTTTGTGCGACTGAGACGGTAAATATTCCAAACTCATCAATACATTGGTCAACCTTTTTAAAGCCAGCAGCTTCAACAAGTGCATCCATTTCCGCTTGAGAGCGTAAACGCATTACCCATGCATCACCTTCACGATGTGAGGTTAGTGCACGCGCAATAAATTCTTGTTGTGGGTGCCAAATTTGACCGGTATAAATCAAATAACCATCTTTAAGGATTGCTTTACTTAAGCCTTCAAGTGATTGACGGAGCAAATCATTGTCTGCAAATAATTCATATAAACCCGAAACCACAGCAAGTGATGGTTTTGGTTTAACAGAGGCCAAAGACTGCGTATCAAATGCATCTGCTTGAACAAATTCAGCAATGTCATTGAGTCCACGTGCTGCAATCATTTGCTGACCAGCTTGTACATTGATATCACTATAATCACGCAATAAAATCGAATCTGGTCGTTTTGGTAGTTGAACCACAGCATCTAAAATATAACGCCCATGACCAGATGCAATATCCATAATTCTCAATGGCTTGCGTTTTTTAATCAGAATATCCGCATATTTCTGAACCAAATGTTCAATGTTCTGTTTGCGGACACGGATCCCACGCCAACCAATCGCATTTAAATACTGGCGGTCAATGATTTTGCCAATAGGATTGGAACTTTCAGATTGATTACGATAGACAAAATCTAAAGTACTTCCAGAGTCATAGCCTGTGTCTTCACCAATTTTTAAGCCTTTAGATAAATGGCTACCAATTTTTAGATTCTTTTTGGTGATTTCCCAAAATGCATTCTTCATTGATTTAGCGGGTAATGGTGAACTGAGATCTTCAGCAATAGCACAGCTTGGACCAATTTTGTCCGCATTTAAAACGTCTGGTGCTTGATATTCAACCGCAAAACATTGCTGGATAAATCGGCGTATTTTCTCTGTTGCTATATGGCGATCTTTTTCACCTAAAGTATCGTGAAAGAAGCCATCTAAAATATGTAATTCTTTTTTAGGATGCGGAAGCTTTTGGTAAAACTCACGTTGCGGTTTTTGAAAAACCACAAAATCTGAACCTGAGCATAACACTTGAGTCGGTACAAAGATGTTTTGTGAATCTGCAACAATACGCTTAGAGGCATCATAAAGTCCAAGCAACATTCTCACCGAAATGGCTTTAGCAATTTTAGGATCGGTATCATAGCTTTGAGCACGTTCTTCATCATGGGTCAGCATTTTGGCTTTAACATAACTTTGGATGAAAAAATTACCGCGAATTTTTTCCATGACTCTTAAGCTAGGTTCAGCAAATGGCACATAAAGTTTAATGTCAAAAGCAGGGGACGCAAGGCACAAGGCGCGAATTTTAGGCGCATAATCATGTACCCATGTAGCGGCCAATACCGCACCTACACTTTGTGCAACCACAGCAATATTTTTGGCATCGATAGCATAGTTTTCTTCAATATGTTGGACAAAATATTGAATATCTTTTACACATGCTGAGAAGCTAGGTGCATCACCACGTTCACCAGGGGAATCGCCGTGACCGCGGGCATCCCATGCAAAGAAATCAAAATCACTTAAATTGAGTTCCTTGACCAAATGCGCCATACGTCCTGAATGTTCATGTCCACGATGAAACAGAAGAATGGCTTTTTTTGTTTCGCTCGGTGAGTTGGTTGCCCAATGTTGATAAAACAATTCTGTTCCATCATGACTCTTAAAGGTGTGATGACTGTTGTTATACATACGAATTTACCCTAAATATGAAACTGTTTTATAAAGCTGTTTTTAAGCTATTTTTAATTCGGTTATAGACGGTTAAACTAAGCAGCAGACCAATTAAAATGAGTATGCCATTACAGATTAAGCCGAGAAGTTGTAAATTTGTAGTGAAGAATGGCAAGGCGACAATCACGACTGTAATTAGACTAAACCAAAATGCACGGTCACTTTTTCCCATTGGACCATCATAACGACGTTCTTGCCCAATCAGTGGCGCCATTACACCAGTGTATTCACTTAGAATTGCAAGGAAAGCAATCAATAACAGTAATTTTGCATTGATAAAGCCAAAAGCAATCAAGCATAGATAGAGTGCTGTGTCCGAAATAACATCACACAACTCATTGTAAAACGCACCTAAGTTGGATTGTTGTTTAAATTCACGGGCAAGCATTCCATCGATGGCGTTGAAAGCCATTCTTAGCAACATCCACAAGGGGAAGAGCAATAACCACCCATTTACAGCATGATTCAGATAATACTGGTATAGAAAAAAGCTTAAACCAAGCGATATAAACATCGCTAATAATGTGACTTGATTTGCCGTGATTCCGATATTAAAAAGCTTTTGAACAAAAGGGCGCAGTAAGTTTTGAAATGCTGGTTTTAATTGATAGATTGATGGCATTGTTCTAGTAATATAAGGTATATGACAGGATTTTAATCAAGTTTTCCATGATTTTACAAGTATTAATTTTCATCATTTAAATTTGTATTGTTATTTTAAAGTTTACATAAATAGTCCTATAATTCAAATGTCTTCTTAATTTTGATCTTGTTTATTCTATGACTCCTGCTTGCAAAGTTTTAAAATCAAATAAAATTGAATTTTCAATTCATGAATATGAACATGATGTAAATGCAAAAAGTTTTGGCTTAGAGGCTGCTGAAAAATTAGGTTTAAATGTTGAAGAAGTGTTTAAAACTTTGATGGTGACAGATGATAAAAACTATTTTGTTGCCATCCTTCCAGTGAACCATCAATTAAATTTAAAGAAAGTGGCGAGTACTTTTGCTTGTAAAAAACTACATATGGCTGATCCTAAAGATGCAGAGCGTTTAACTGGATATTTAGTCGGTGGAATTAGTCCTGTAGGTCAAAAAAAGCGTTTAAAAACGGTGATTTGTGAAAGTGCGAAGCAGTTAAGTAAAATGTATGTCAGTGGTGGGAAAAGGGGCTTAGATATTGGGGTTAATCCACTAGATTTAGCTAAGGTTTTGGGTGCGAATTTTGCTGATATTGTTGATGTTTAATCCATCCTTTTATTGATGAATTTTAATTAAAAATAATAATGTTACTCACTATGTTACTCACAAAAATATTTGCTCAAAAATAAAGCCACTTAAGTGGCTTTATTTTTTGAATCTATATCTAATATTACAGACTGGACATATGAACTGAACCAATAACTCTTCCGACCATCCTTAAATGGCTTCGTGTAGCGTCCTTCTCTAATTCTGGCGTCTAGAGTTTCGGGTTCTATATTCAGCAAGTGAGCAAATTCGGCTCGCCCAATTCTTCGTTCCTCTTTTTGGTTAACAAGCTTCTCAACAAGGCTTGTTAAATGTTTAAGAGATTCAGATTCAATTTTTAATGCACCCATTACTAGTTGTCCTTTATTGTAATTAAGCCCTTAAGCCTGATTTTGCCAATTGTTCAATTTCTGCTTTAACTGCATTTAATTGGTTTGTTTCAATTTGAGTAAGTGCATCAATTCCCAAATGTTCGCAAATCGATTTAACATCAAAGCCTCGTTCATCAATAAAGTTTTGAAGAGCATCACGTTGTTCATCATTAATGCCCTTAAACTCTGGTGGGTTGAACCAGCGCTTCTTCTCCTTATCAAACGAGCATTTTAAGGCGTCAGCTCTAAGCAGCATTGTCTGGCGCATGTTTTGGTAATACATGTGTTCTTTATCAAGCGATTCAGTCAATTGATTTAGATCGCCAGCGTGTTCAGCTTCAGCACAACTTTGCTTCCAGTTTTCAAAATCTTGTTGAGCTTTAATTGTTGCTATTTGCGCTGGTGTTAACGTATTAATATGGCTTTTAGCTTGGCTAATTATGTCAGCCAAAAAAGTTGGATTGGTTTTAAGATCTGGTACCCATACTTCTCCGGTTTCACCTCCAAGTGCTCCAGCATTTTTGGCATGATGTGTATCAGATGGACTAAAACTTATAACTCTTGCAGATTTACCTTCTTGCGTTCTAACTGTTGTTAAATACCCCATAACGTCAGCTATACGGTAAAGTTCGTTTCGATTCTTACCACCTAGATCTGGTCGATTAATTCTCTGATCGCCATTTTCACTCTCTACAGCATGGGCAATAAAAACTACATCCTTACCCATAGCTATAAGCATATGGATATAGCTTTTAAACATATTGTTCGCAGATCCTTGTGCCTTTAATTTCAAGGTTCCATCTTTTTGTCTATTTTCAGGAATATTTAACAAATGAGATTTGATGCATTCAAGCATTGCCCCAACTGTATCGATCACGACAGTATTAAAGGGTGATAGGTCTTGAACAGTTAGATTTGTGATATCAGTCCATTTTTCCACTGGTACAACAGCACCACGACGTAATTCACCAGTACGATGAGAACCTTTATCAAAGTCAAAAGAAATAGCTTTATCAGCTGTAAAGCCCATAGATGTTTTACCTAAACCCGGATCAGCATAGATATAGGTAATAATTGCGCTAACACTCAATGGTTGATCAGCAGTAATAATATTTAAAGCCATTGGTTAACTCCTTAATTATATTTCGTATTGTTATAAGCAATGCGTTGATTCGATGAGTAGGGCGTGCGCTTAAAGCAAGGTTGGTTGAATAATTCAGCTTTAGCTTTACGCTTTTGGAATTTGCGCTCACGTTCAAAATTTATAAGAATCCAAGGCTTCTCTAAATGTTCTGCGAAATCGATAAGGTACAAATAGCCTGATTTACTAACCCGGTAAATTTCGCCATTTTTCTGTAAATATTCAGATGAATAAATACGCATGCGAAATTCGCCGTTTTCATCGCTTATAAATTCTGATTTCTTGGGTGTAGATGTATTCATTAAACAGCCTCCACCAAACGGTTACGCTCGATATAACCGATAATTATCTGATTGATATTTCGGTGATCGTTGTAATCTGTGAAGTCGTTATATTCCTTGCCGTTGATGTCTTGGATTTCATCAATTGCTAAGTTGGTGATATCAACTGAAGTAAATTCAGAACCAGGAACACCGTAGTTATCAAGATGAGATTCAAAATCAAAGCTAACTTTAAGTAAGAAGCTATCAAGTTTAACAACGGCCATACCAGATGAATTAGAAGTGACTTTTAGTGCTTGTATGCTATATGAAGAAGGGGCAGTGTTAGGAACAGCTACTGCAGGTTTGTATTCAGTGGCTTTTTGATCATATGTAAGACCGATAACGCCTACTGTGAATAAACCACTAATTGCAGCTACTTTAATAAAGCTGGATGGCTGTACACGATGTGTAACAATGGGATTGATTGAATTTGGTTTTGTGTTCATAATTCACCTGTTGTAAGGAAAAGCACATTTGATTTCGAGGTCGGATGTGCTTTTTTGTTATTTGATGAAATTAAGTTTAGTAAACTAAACAAAATTGGTCAATAGTTTTGTTTATAAAAATAAACTTTTATTATTTATGTTTATACTTCTGTACTTTATAGACAAAAGAAAACCCACACAGGGTGGGTTTTCTTTTTTTAGAATTTTGTATTAGCAATCAATATTGTATCTAGCTTTATATGAATCTATTGTTTTTTGAAGATCCGTACTTGTATTGAGATCTTTTGGATCAGCCAGCTTTAAATAAATTGGAAGGTATTCTTGTTCGTAGGTAACAGGGAAATCCTCGCAAATAACTTTTTTGCGTTCTTCTAATGGGGTAGAGGGACCTGCTAGCGTTGCAAGATACATAGTCATTTTTAAATCAACTTCTTGAAATTTTTCAATAAGGTGTTCGCGTTCAGGTGATATTTGTTCTGAATTATCGCAACCAAATATAGAAAGAGTTAACAAACATATAAATGATACAGTTTCCATAATGTTGATTCTTCTTAGGTTTTTGAGCAAAAGAAATCTCATGCTGAGTGGGAGGTGAAGTTTACTAAAGTGGTTGAATCTTATTTTTTGATCATGCGTTTATTTTCATACATTTTTTCATCAGCTTCTTGAACCGCTTCTAATAAACTAAAAGAAGGATTTCGAATTGCGAAGCCAACAGCGATGCTGATATTAGCATTTGCAAAAATTTCTTGAATTCTATCAAATAAAAGTTCTGCTCCCTCTTTTGTATTTTCAATGCTGAGGATTGCAAATTCATCACCACCTATCCGAGCCACAATATCATTATTACGGACGCAAATTTTTAATAGATTTGCTGTCTTTTTTATTAATTCATCTCCAATAAAATGTCCAAATTGATCATTTACAATTTTTAAATTATTTAGATCAATCATAAAAATAGCAGCAGGATGACCGTAACTTTTACATCTGGCTTCTTCTTGTGCGAGAAGTTGATCCCATCCTCTACGATTAAATAATCCCGTTAAAGAATCACTTAAAGCTACGGCTTCAAAAAACTCTTTTTGACGTTTCTGTTCATTTTCCCGTAATTCAACTTGCAAAATATAACTTAGAATTTTACCAAAAAGATTAATTAATTCTTCTTCCTGTAGTAGTGATTCGGATTGAGGATTGGGATCAATAGCACAAAGAGTACCAAATAAAGTTCCATCTTCTTTTATAAGTGGTTGACCTATATAAGCTTTAATATCAATTTTTTTAGCTATTGGTGCATTTAAGTATAAGGGGATTTTTTCTGAATGAGGAGCTATTTTAGGAGCTTTTCCTAAAACCATATGAGAGCAAAATGAATCCGCCCATGAGAAAACTTGTCCTGGTGTAACATTATAGCCTTTATCTTCACATTGAAGGACGATCCAATTATCTCCTTCTGTACGAGTGATCATCCATAAATTGAATCCAAATTTTTGAGATAAAAATTTTAAAACAGTTTGTCCAGCCTCTTCAAAGTTTTTAAATATTATATCTTTCATATTGTGGGCCTATTTCATTGTTTAAATTAAAAATTATTATAGTACTTAATCGTTTGAATATTTTTCCAAAAACTCATCTATCCATCCTTGTGCTAATTCAAGATTGGTTATATCGGTTAATTTTAAATTAGTTTCTTCAGCCTCGTTAAACCCTTGAATAATGGCTTCAAAGATATTTGCTTCACTAATGATCTCATTTGCAATTTCAGAAGAATCGTAGCTTTGTTTGGCTTTTTTAAAAGAAGCTATTTGTTTATCAATTCCAGTACCAACTTTAGCTAAAGCTAATTTAAATTCTTGACGATTTATTGTTAGCGCAGTTTTAGACTTATTAAGTGTTGCTATCATAATACTTTCTCTCTTAACTATTTTAGTTGTATTTATGGTTTTACCAGAGCTAGCTCTAGACGCCCAACAAAGTTGATCTCATTCAACTGTTCATTTGTAATAAACTCATCGGGATATCTATTTTTATCAGGATTATCACTTGTCAGCTTAACTGTTTTTGAACCTGCATAACTTACAAAAATTCGTTTCATGCGTAATTCATGATTATGAGTGAAAACGTAAACACTTCCATTTTTTAATGCATCATGATCTTTATCAGAAATATCAACAAATAAAGGGCTATCAGGTGCAATGGTTGGATACATACTATATTCAGCTGAATAAATAATACGCAAATTAACAGGGTTGGTCTGAATACCCATTAGTTTTAATATCTGCGGATCTATTTCAAGGTACTCACTAGCATCCTCTAAAAAGTTTTGAATTCCTGTGCCGCACGAAGCTTTAACATCTTTGTATATTGGAATACGTACGTTCGTTAGGCGACCTTTTGTATTTGCACTTATAAATTCAACTGGTGCGAAATGAATACTTTCTGAGTCTCTAATCTCAGTGGAAGTGCCATTTAACAACCACTCAGATGTAGTCCCTAAAACTTGAGCTAACTGAACTAATCGGTTTCCGGTTGGATTATTCACCCCACTAATCCAATTGGTAACAGTTCCCTTGCTTGCTCCAGTCGCAGCAACTAAATCTTTATGCTGTAGACCAAGTTGGCGCATTCGTAACGAAATTCTATCAGACGTGGTTTGCATAATTGATAAACCTAATATTTGTTTAAAATACTAAACAATAAAATTGACATGTTCCTAAACTTATAGTTCAATTAAATGAACAAATTGTTCTGGAAACTAAACATGACTGTTGATGATCTTAAAAATCACTTTCAGGCTAAAAACGATGCTGAACTTGCTCGAATCCTTAATAAAGATAGATCCGTAATAAGTTATTGGCGAAAAAAAATCCCTCTTAAAACTCAAGCTGTATTTGAAATTCAAACCAATGGAGAGTTGATTGCTGATCGCAAAGGATTAAATAGCATTAGCTCTTAATAAGCCTAATTTCTTACTAAAGTACGAAAAGGTAAACGTGAATAAAAACAGGGATTCACATATGGAAATTAATTTAAGCCGAGAAGCCCAAAACGCAATTTGGCAGATGATAAGTAATACACCGGGATTTACGCCTAAAGATATTGCGCAGGTACTTGGAGATTCACATAACACTATTTGCAATTACGCAAATATCAATATGCCGAACCATTTACCCAGTATTAAAAAGTTAGAAGCAATTCTCTATTACACCCAAAACCCAGCGCTGTTAAAAATTTGGGCGCATGAACTTGGTTTTGCTTTAGTTCCAGTGACATGTGACCGCAGTAAGCATCATGAATTGTCGATTTTTGAGGCAATGATGCAGCACAACATTAAGTCAGGAAAGACTAACAAAGCTGTCTATGAAGCGTATGAGGATGGTGTAGTAACACCACAAGAATATGAAGAGATCCATCAATTGACATTGCATCTAATTGAATTGGCGACAGCTGTAGATCAAGCAGCATTAAAACAAATGAAAAGATATACATCAGGCCCTGAAAAAGAAAAAGCCTGAGGCTCATATCCCAGGCTTTCCTATATCCATAACGAGGTGGAATGAATATGAGTTCAAATTTAGCACAAATTTCACTCATTTTAAAGAAGAAGCCTGACGTATCAGATCAGGCTTCCCGTAATTCACCGCGTACCCAATACACCCTAAACGACTTTTCGGAGTATCGAATGGACATCAATCTAGCACAAGAAAAAGAGCTAGGCAAATACATGAATGGCGATGTGGTTGTGTATATGAATCACATCAAAATAAAAGACTTACAAACGGTAGAAGCGTATCAACCGAACAATCATTACTGGTTAGAAAGCGGTAAGTTGGTAAAGGAAGCTGATATACGTGCAGCCACTTTGCCAGAGCTATTTCATAAACGCCGTTTAGATGAAATCGAGCAATCGATTGCGGAGGTTCCATGAATAGCCATTTTCAAATTAAACCTGAGCATAAGCAGACTCAGGAAATCCAATCATTTTATGAACCAACTTTGCTTTTGCTGAACCATATTCATGACATCAAAAAAGGCAATCTAAGTATGCGTGGTTACAACGAAGAGAATGCAGCTGTAACCAAAGAAGAATTGGCCCAAAAGATGGCTTATCGATTCAAGATCACAATTTGGTTATCACATCAGGTTATTACGAGCTTGATCAAAGCTGAACAGGTCATTTCATTTGGTGGGTACGTAAAGCCTAAGGTCGGTGAATTATGAGCCTTGACGCAACCGTATGGGCTTGGAAAACAACTGTAGATGGTGCTAGTCAAAAGCTAGTACTTCTATCACTTGCTGATCGAGCTGGTGACGACCATAAGTGCTTTCCAAGTTTAAAACGGTTAGAGAAAGACACCACTTTAAATCGAAAAACGATTATCAAAGTTTTAGACGAACTTGAGATTAAAAAGTTGATTAAATTCACAGGTGAAATTAAAGGGAATGGCGTAAAAGTCTATCAATTAATTGGTGTATTTGGACGTGAAGATAGTTCAGATACCAATACCAAAAAGGGGACTAGTACCAAAAATGACACTGGTGTTGATTTAGGCACTGGTTCCAAAAACGGTACTAGTACCAATAATGGAACTGGAACCAGTACCGATTTTGGTACCGAGACCAGTACCAATTTTGGGACACAGAACCTCCCAAGGAATCTCCCATTAGAATCTAAAAATAAAAAAGACTGGCTTTGCTTGAAAAAACTTCGTTCTGAATTAGATCAAGCCGAACCCACGGTAGTACCAAAATCGATTATCGAAGCAGGTTGGTTTGAACGCGAGAAAAAAGCATTCGAGCTTTTTAATGCTGGAAATAATCTTTGTGATGATCTCTTGATTTACCACTTCGCTGACACACTTTTGAAAAACCGTCACAAATACGACAAAGCGCAAAATGGCAAATCAAGCAGTGAATCTGATTTAGTATTTTTCTCATCACCTCAACAGATTTACGTGTTTGCCAACAAACTCGCTCAACTTCCTGATGTCATCGATGAATTCAGTATGCCTGGTGAATCCTTTGAAAAACTAGCAAGCCGCATTGCCGCAAAACTCTCAGATCCGAATGAACTCCAAAACTGGAAATCACATCTGCAGGCAGTTGGATTTAAACCTAAGAGTAGAGGTGCTGCGTAAGTGGAAAGCATCTCAATTGCTGAATATCAAAAACTTTATGGTACGAGAACCAGGAAGAAATCAAAGCTAAATAGCAGTACTCGAGTTAAAACTCAAAGAATTGAAAGTATCGGTGAATCAACGTTGGCCAACCAGCTACGAGTTTTAAAAATTAGCTTTGAACAGGAATATAAATTCCATCCTAAACGTAAGTGGCGTGCTGATTTTCACATTATGGGCAAGAAGATATTGGTTGAGGTTGAGGGCGGTATTTGGAGTAATGGACGTCACACTCGAGGTAAGGGATATATCGGTGACATGGAGAAATACAACGCTGCAGTGGTGATGGGATTTCAGGTTTTACAGTTCAGCACTGAGCAAGTGAAGTCAGGTTTAGCGGTACAACAGATAGAGACAATGGTGGGGGAGTAAAATGACAGCCACAGCAAACTTTGAAAAACATAGAGATATGACAATCGTTCATGATTTACGTCGTTTGCTATTTAAGCCTAGTACATCACGAGTTGATTTTACTCTTCTTGATTTAGCACAAAAAACGATGGATGGCTTTAAAGATGGAGTGGGGGGACCATCAGTTTATGGAAGTAAAGTAAACAGCGCTGCTTTAATGATGCAAAATATGGCTACAGAAGAATATGCACTAATATGGGCTTTAGTGCGATCGATCAGTCCAACAGATCGCCACTTTGCTTTATTGCAAAACCTACTAACTAGTGAGATCCGTTTAAAGTTTCAAGCTGATGGTTTTCAAACAAAAAAAATAACTACAAAAGAGGCGGCAAAAGGAGTAGCACGTACTGCATTAGTTCAATTTTTATTTAAACGTGGAGTGTGCACTAAATGTAATGGTAAAGGTTTTATATTTTCTAAAGTTGAAAAGAAACACATCGAATGCAGCAAATGTGAAGGTAGAAAGGAGAACTCATACAATCAGTCTGAGCGTTATAGAATTTCAGGTATGAATATAGATCGTAAAGCGTACATTAGAACCTATGATAAATATGAGAAATATGCATTAGAGATATTAGGAGAGTGGCGAATTAATCTAGATAGCCATTTAAGAGGGTACTTTTTCAAAGTTGCAGAAGAATTTGATTTGTGAGAGAACAGATGTAAAAATAGGAATTCATTTATTAGAATCTGGTCGTATTAGGATTATCCAAGACCAATTTGTTCATTAAAAGAGTTTATTCATGATTTATATTAGTACTTTAAAAGAAGAAGATGGAAGTTTCAGTTTTTATCATATGCCAATACCAGCTGATATTCTTAAATTTGAGTCTATGAGTGGCATGGTTTCATTGCAATTAAATAAAGGTGAGGAAATTTTTACAGTTTATCACTATGATTATTTAAGTCCTGACGATGTAAAACAATTGGTAAATGATTGGGGGAATTGTGATGTACAAAGCCTTTCTATGGTTTTAATTGATGGATTAGATTAAATTAATTAATATTGTCTATTTTATTAGCTCATCGAAAGGTGAGCTTTTTTTATTTAAAACAATTCTGTAAGGTTTAGGTGCTAAGATACCATTGAAGAATAGGAAAACACATGAACATTTGTATTGGTGGTCCTTGGCATGGAAGTAAGTTGCTGGGGAATGTTAGTCATGAGAAGTTTTTCAAAATTAAAGGTTCTACATCAAATTCAATTACAACATATTTAAAAAAAATAGTTAAGTTTAAGAACGAAAAGTATGTATTTTGGGTGTCTGATGAATTATTAGATATGCAAGCTGATGAAATAATTAGAGGTTATTTAGTTAAAAAATTTCATACAAGCATCTGAAATTCTAGAAGATATAAAACGGGCTAATTTATTTTAATAACAATTTTATAGTGGAACATGATCACAAAATATTCTAATTTTGTACTTTAAAAGGAGTTGATTATGAAAAATATCTTAATCGTAGTTATGATGTTTAGTGGCTTAAGTCTTACGGCTTGCGCTGTACATACTCCTGAAGGAAGCATCGTTGTAGATCCTGATGGGCGTTACAATGGTGGACATGGAAATGGTAAATTCTGTCCTCCTGGTCAAGCGAAGAAAAACAATTGCTAGAACATTTAAATATATTATAAAAATAAAAGATGCTTTAGGGCGTCTTTTATAAGTTTTAATACATGCATAAGTTAAAATGTATTAATTTGCTCAAATTAATACTTAAATGTGTTTAGTGTCACAATTTAAGGATGCTAAGTATGCAATATAAAAATAAACTGTTTATTGTTGATAACGATGGCAATGAACATGATATTTCTAAATTTGAAATAGGGAGCAATGGCGAAATATTAGTGAAAGATCCAGGTGTAATTATTGAAAAAGGCTTTAAGATAATTACAAAAAAGAAGGGAGTTTGTTCTCAAATATTTTTAGTCAATCAAGTGACTAAAATTTATAATGAATTAATCTTAATTAATGTTAAAGAGTTTTAGGTAAAAATATTAAATCAATAAATTTATATTGCATTACAAAAATAATGAGCGTATATTTTTTTGCATACACATAGTAAAACCAATTCAATTTCCAAACCCATATTTCTAATCATATGGGTTTTTTTTATTTAGTAAAATATATTAATTCAATAACTTGTGGAAAAACATCTAAATTCTAAAATAAGCTCTATTGCATTTTAAAAATAATTTTACATAAGAAAAAAAACTAATAAATTTCATATGTTGTACAAATTTTAAGAACTTTAATTTTGTTACACCCACTTACAGCATATACAAAAAGTAGCTAAAGTGCTTTAGAAGACAACAAAATTGAATGGTATCTTAAAAATTATCATATATACATATTAGAGGTGAGTTATGAAAATATTAACCTTATTAAGTATAGGGATAATTAGTAGTTGTTTTTACAAAACCTTTAAAGCTAAAAGCTTAAAATCCACAGAGTTGGATTTTGATAAATACGTTGAAAATATTATTCTTAAAGGTTTTTAGATTATTAAATTTGTACGAGTGTGGGTAAAAATAAAGTTTTATATTTTATTTTTCTCATTAATTTTATGATCTTACAATGCTGTTACATCTTTTAGGAATATTCCATCTGGAGTATGGATTTATAAAAAATCATGGATATCTATAAGCTTATCAAAAGATATGCTTTTTAGTGAGTATATGGATGTGATTCAATACATTAAATGTTTCATTGGCTTACACAGAGTATTTGATACTCACTATTGTAAAGATGGTGAATTAACAGTTTGTCGTCATTGCCTTAAAGTTGTTAGTAACTAGTCTGACAAGTTCTAAAATAAAGCTAATTTTTTAAAATACTTAAAATTATTAGCCTTATTTTAGACTACTTAAAATTACTCAAATGAGAACATGTAATGTTAAATACAGCTATAGAAGAATCGAAAAATATTTCTAAAGAAACCCGATATAGCTCAATAGAGCAACTTAAAATTTTCTTGAAATCACAAGTTGTCAAAAAAGCGGATTTGGGTGAAATTTCAGTGAGTGAAAATATTTCTAAAGAGATCAATCAACATCAAATCAAAGTATTAAGTGAAGAATTTAAGCAATCAGGATACAAAGTTAAAATTTCATCAACTAGTGATGAGACGATATTTTCTATTTTTTGGGATTAATATTGATAGTTCAGCTCCCTTGATATAATTAAGGTTGCATAGTCCCAAAATTAAATGTATATTTTTCATAGTGGTCATATTACATTTATCTGACACCTAACAAATTTACCTTTTAATATACCCATTGAGTCTAATCATTGGGTATTTTTTTATCTTAAATTTATGTATTGTAATGAAACTCATTATCATTTATTGTATTTAATCTCAATCTAAGCTATGTAGATTGTGAATTTGTTGACAGCCCGGAAAGACGGGCACTTATTAAAATTTAACCCAGACCCCTTAATCATTTTTAATTTTTCTTCAATAACTTAAGTAAGTGTAATTAGGATAAATGTTGCTTCTCGTGTATAATGTGTAAACAATTATTAGATAAGGTAGTAAAGTTATGTACTACTCTATGAATGCAATGTTTTTCTTCGCTATATTTCTTATTCTTACATTATTGATGTATCTATTTGGTGGTTTAAACTCAGGTTTAGTATTCTATAGATAGCGTTTGTAACCTAAATTAAAGCTCACTTTTCGGTGAGCTTTTTGCATTATAGAACTACCAATAAAAACATGTATCATAAGGCTGTGAAAAAAACGAAAATGCATGAGTGAAACATGAATTCACTAACTTAAAGCTGATATTTTATAAGCAATTTAAAACAATATACTTAACTTTTATTTTTTAAAAAACATCGTAATTTCAATTGTATAGAATCATATTTTCTCATTTATATTTACTTAAATACAAATGGGTATTGAAATTTTTCTATGTTGCTTATACTTTTAAAACTAGAAAAGTAAATAATTATTTGATTTATATGCAATTAAAATATTTTTAAAATTGAAGTATTTACATATATTCTTGTTAATTATTTATTCAAGACGAGACAAGATCAAAATTATTAAAAGGTAAAAAGATGAAAAGTATATTAAGTGGCTTACTGTTAGCATTTATGTCTAATCAGATTTATGCGGCTGTAACATGTGGTACGTCAACATCAACACTTCCCAATTTAAATAGTATTTATAAATCAGGCGAGTTTAGAATTTTCTACTCATCAAATTCAAGTAATGCTGATTACATACCAAATCAAACTGATCTTAATAATAATGATATTCCTGACTATGTTGAAAATGTAGCAATACAAGCTAATGCGACAACGGAAGCTTTAACGAGTCTTGGATTTGTTCATCCTTTAAATAGTGATCGATACGCTGGTGCTGCAGAATACATTGATATTCATTTAACAGCTCTATCAGGCAATGGAATAGCTTATGAAAATCCTTCTATATTCGTAAATAAGCAAACCAAGGAAGGTAAATGTGCTTTAAATATATACATTCGAAATAATATCGAGAGTTTCCCAGGAAATTATTGGACTACAGTAACACATGAAATTTTTCATCTTTACCAGTATGGATATAATCAATTTAAAGGTAGTTGGTATCTTGAGGGAATGACAAATTGGGCTGAAAGAGTTTTACGTTTGGGTACACAAGGGGGAGATGGTTTGACCCAATTGCCTGATGATCAAGATTCTCTAACAGCAAATGTTTATAATTTGGCTTATAATCAAATGTGGCACAGATTAGCTGTGCTTTCAGATAAAACTAATGGTCAACTAAATCTCTCACCGAATCTGGTAAATAGAACTTACATAGATGGAACTAAGGTGTTTAAGGATGACAAGTTAAAAGGTTATTTGTTTATTAAGAAAACATTGGAAAATTTAAAAATTAAATCGGATCAGATTTCTATTCAAAATGGTTGGAATCCTCATAATTGGAATGAGAATGATCAGTCTAATCTTTCTAATCGACCATACATGCTAAAAGCGATTCAAGATTCAATGTTGCAATTTGGGATGAATCAAACAACAGAAGAACAAAAATTTTTACTTTTGCAGTAAAAATAGGATTTTCAAAATTTTTCACATTTAAAACTCACTTTTTTGTGAGTTTTTTTTATGTTTTAGATCAGTCAATAAAAAATGGTGTTTGACTCCTGATGCTCTTGCCCAAGCTGAGAAGCTGGCAAGGCAGGTTTGAAATAAAGGGCGCGTAGGCGTCTTTTTAACTTCTAAATTTTAAAAGTGGTTGTGACGTGGACAAGTCGCTTGCAGATTCTGTATTGAAAGGGAATGAGGGAAAGTGATTAGTGACACATAAATTTAACAAATAGTAAATTTTAGCTAAATTGTTCTACAAAGTATTAAACAAAAATTTGAATAAATGTTAAAAAATAATATAGGTTGATTGTTGTGTTCCTGATTCCCTCTGAACAAGAATATGTTGATTAATCTTAAAGCCCCTTCCTAGGGGCTTTTTAATGATCACTGAAAACTGTAGATGCAAAACCAAAATAAAATTCAAACACTTCCGTGAACTTTGTAAAAAGAAAACATTTTTTTAGTTGAGAATATTCAGACTAAAATATAAAGTAAAAAAGAATTTTTTTAATAATACGTGACAAAACTATGAAATTTATAATTTTATTAACGAGTATTGCTTTTTTCGTCTCAGCTTGTGTTGGCACCCCATCAGGAACTTTACCTGGTAGTAGTAATAGAGTAGCCACGATTAGCGATAAAATGAGTAAAAGAGTAGGGCAATCGGAAATCACTTTAGTGAGTGAATTAGGTCCACCTGATTACAACTATACTGCTTCTAATGGTTCAAAAATTATTTCTTATGAGGTGGATTGGGGAATTGGGGCAAATTCACCACTTTGTGTAATGAAGTATCTAATTGAAAATGGTGTTGTAACTAAATGGGGCCATAAAGGATGCCCTAATCGTTTTACCCGTAAAAACCAGGAGCTTATTCCTAACTCTATACCCGTTCCAAAACCAACACTAAATTAAATTTATTGACCTCCTCCGGGAGGTTTTTTATTGGAGATTCCTTTATGGAAATTAACCAATACACCACTCTTACCCCAAAGAAGCCTATTAAAACAAAACCAAGAACAAGACCATTGCCAAAGGCAAAAGAAGCATACTTAGAGGTATTTATAGACTTTGAGCAATCACTGAATGTATTCCAAATTAAGTATGAGAAATTATTCCAATTTGAATCAACAAAACATTGGCGTTTCGATTTCCATCTTATTGAGCACAGAATTTTAGTTGAGATCTCAGGTGGGCCATGGTCAGGTGGACGAAAAGGTAAACTTTAAAACACGGGGTGGGGTATGGATCGATATGATCATGCAAAGGAGATGGGGCATAACGTAATAAGAATAGAATCAGCCAATAGATATAAGATTGATGAACTTGGTCCATTGCAAATTGAAACTACTCTTACTTCTCAGTGGCTTACGAATCTAAAGAGACACAGATTAAATTGAGAAAAGCATGATTTTTTAAAAGATATATGTCAATTTTTAAAAAATTATATAATGTTACGTATTTCATTAAGATAGAATTTATTGAGCATTGTATATTTAGATATTTAAAGGATAATTATGTTTTCTTCCATGGTTTTTACATGCCAATCGTTAATGTTAAAAAGCTTGATAATATTCTTAGTAAATTGATTGAAACTAAAAGAATTCCAAAAATAATTTTAATTGGTTATAAATCATATAGTGAGCTTATGAAAGACCGTAAATTTTTTGAAGATGTAGTCGGTTCATCAATGAAACCCAGCAAAAGAACTTATAAAAATATCAAAATAAAAGTCACCCAAGATGACAATCAACTTGAAGTTAGATGTTTTTCTTGAATTTTTGAAAACTCTATTAACATAAAATTAAAATGGGTTTGCTTATTTTCAAATTGAGAGCAATAATAGATCAAAATATTGTATTAGTATCGTACTCTAATGAATAAGAATAAATTGTTAGTGGTTCTGATTGCTGTATTAATCGTTAGTATCTTTTTACTAGGTTTTACTGTTTTTAAGATTTCTCAAGAAAAAAATAAAAATAACCTTTTAAAACTTGTTAGTGATGCTAAAAATTCTTTAGTCGATATAGTTAAATAGAGTTACTATGTTTATATGTATTTAAATAATGAAAAAACCATATAAATGGTTTTTTCAAAATTATTAAGCTATTTAGTGATTAAATCTTTTTTTTCTTGATTTGGTTTTTGTTCCTGTGGCTCTTTATTAGGAGCCTTTTCATCATCTTTAGCTGGATTTTGAGGCTGATCACTTGAGTTTGAATTAAATTTGCTTCCATTAGCAAAGGTAGAGTACTGATTGAAAGAAGATTTTTTAGCAGAGTTTCTATTTACTAACATGATTTTCTCGATTTCTCATGCCGAATATTCGACTTAACTAGATTGACATATAATAGATAGTTACATTGATGCTATATCAGAGTGTCTATGTAGATAAGTGTGAAGTTTAGATTTATTTATCTCATTTATGTTTCACGAATTTTTTTAGATATTTTTATAGTTTGATGAAATATAAGATTAATTTAAGTATCTTTTTAAAAATTTAAAATATATGTTGTATTTTTATGTTATTTTTTATTGATGGTTTTAATTTTGTATTACATTTAAGAATAATTATTTGGTTAAAATAATAGTACTGAATTTTCAGTAGATGAATAAAGAGTACGAAATGAAAAATGGCATTTATTCGTTAATTTTTAAGAGTGAAGGGAAAGATTTTGGAAACGGAATTTTAGTTGTTGAGGATGAGCGTGCTTTAGGAGGGGATTTAATATATGTATATAAAGGTGAAGTTGAAGGAAATACATTAGTTTTAGAATTAACTCAACACAATCAACATGCTCATTCAATTTTTGGAAACTTAAACGCATTAAAAGTAAACTTAAATTTATATTCAGAATCAAATGGTTATATTCTTAAAGGAAATGTTGAAAATTTACAGACTGTACCATTGATTGTTGATGCTAAGTTTATTGGGGATTTAAGTTAATTATTATTATGTTACTGATATAACTAAAATTATTGTTTCTTTATGTTAGGTGCGGAATGCTGAAACAAAATACACAGAATGAAGGAATTTCGTTCTGTGTATTAAATAGCTCAATAGTAATTAAGGATAATTTCAAAAATATCATGGTTTTATCTTCGAGTTTGTGAGGTCGGTTTTCCATTGTTTATCGTACTATGTCTTGGAAAGGGTGTGTTTAGATTAGGTTGATCAAAATGATCTCTATCATCAACAGAAGATTCTACTATTGGCGAATCTTTATTGTGAGGAGTGGGATCAAAATTTGTTCTATTAATCTCCTGATCAGTTGGTTTTTTTGGACCTCTGAAATTGTTACTTGATTTTAACATTTTATTCACGCTAATTTTAATAGTGAATAATAATTGTATTCTTGTTTTATCGTTACATTGATATATTTTTAAGACTATTTAGTTGGTTTGTGTTTTCTTTATTTTGGTTAGTTTTATAGTTTATTTTATTAAAATAATTTTAGTTTTTAATTTCTTCAATAATACATTTTAAATAACATTATTTTTATTTAGGAAATTCAATGGAGCAGATCAGACCATTTCCACCAACTGAGCTAATTGATCAAGCAGATGAAGAAGAAGCAATACGATTATCACCTGCAGCAGATCTTAAAGAATGGGTGGTAAACAACTTTCTAACGCTTGGTGGTGCATTATATAACCCTGACCATGATCACATAGCAGAGCTATTACACGACGATGAAACCTTTTTAGCTTTAGCTTGGGCGTCATCTGCCGCCGTTGCTAAAAAGAGAATGGTATTAGGTCAATGTGAAAAAGTTATGTTTAACCAAGGTGGATGGCGCAAAGCTCGGCAAGAGCAGCAAATGCGCGACTGGTTTGGATTTGTTCCTGTTTATCTCATCACTATTGATGCAAGCTTTTGTGAACGTGCGAACGATCGTGAATTCTGTGCTTTGATTGAGCATGAGCTTTACCATATCGGTGTAGAACGTGATGAGGATGGAGAAATACTCTATAGCGATCATACAGGCTTACCTAAGCACTATTTAGCTGGCCATGATGTAGAGGAATTTATCGGGGTGGTCAAACGCTGGGGAGCAAGCGAGAACGTCAAGCGATTGGTTGAGGTAGCTCAAAACCCGCCGTTTGTATCAGATTTTAATGTATCTGCGTGTTGTGGAACTTGTGTGATCAATTGAGCCTCTTGGCTCTTTTTTTTGCCTATTTACCCTTACGTAGTCTTACGAAGGGGTGGTTATGGCAACACTTAAAGAGCCTGTGAAAATATTTATAGTTCAGTCTCTTGCTTGCTTTGAAACCCCTCAACAAGTTGTAGATGCTGTAAGAGAAGAATTTGGTATTGAAATTGAACGGCAGCAAGTTGCCTCATATGATCCAACAAAAGCAACATGTAGAGGAATGAGTAAAAAGCTTAAGACACTTTTTGAACATACCCGCGAACATTTCAAGAAAAATATATATGACATTCCATTAGCCAATAAAGCGGTAAGTCTTTACTTATGTACTTTTTACGATTCTCGAAGTAAAACGGACCTACTGTAATCTTTGATTCACAACTGATGATTACGCAGCTGATGCAGAAAGATTGGGGGGAGCATGGCCCTCTGAGTGAGGGTCATAATTTTTAACAACACTAAATTAAACAGAAATTTTTAAAAATCTATTTTAAAAAAAACAACATCCATATTCATGAAGTTAGATTTAAATGTTTTACTAAATCCTAGTTTTTTGAGCAAATTGTGAGCTGGTGTATTATCTTCTTCAGAAAATGCGATAACATGCTTAAAATTTCTATTTTTCATATCTTCGATTAAGACAGATGCTGCTTCAATTACATAGCCTTTACCACGTTCACTTTTTATTAATCTAAATCCTAATTCTGCTTCATCTTTCCCATCAAAATTACATATCTCAAAACCACAATATCCAACAATTTTATTTGTGGCTTTTGAAATTATTGCAAACTTACCAAATCCATTTTTTTCGTAATGCTCTAGGATCTCAAAAAATCTTTTAGAAGCATCTTCAGTATTTAAAGTTCCATTGGGCGAAAAAGCCATGAAATCTTTATCTTGAAATAGTGAAATAGCATCGTTTAAATTCTCTTTAATAAAGGGCTTTACTATTAAATTTTTAGTTTCAATCTCTGTCACTCTTTAAATTTCCTCAAATAAAAATCAAATAAATTTCACGAACTACATGAAATTTATCATGTATTATTTAAAATCTTAGAATATATTACTAATTCTCAACGAGAATAGACTAAATACTGAAAAGCATCTATGCAGAGCGAATTGATAAAGAAAAATTAAATGAAGCATGGCCCTCTGAGTGAGGACTACTTAGTTTTAGAAAGAAGAGCTAAGCACAACGAAATAAAAATCATGCCAATCCAACCAATTGTTGCCAATTTTTCTCCAACTAGAGCAATAGCTAATACTGCTGCAACTAATGGCTCGAATAACGTTAAGGTAATGGCTTTACTTGCTGGCACAGTTTTTAATCCATATCCAAATAATACATAACCTAAAAACATTGGAATGAGCATCATATAACCTACAACATAAATATTTATATTTTCATCAAACAAATTTCCACCGGTAAAAAATAAAGTAGGCAATAAAAATAGAGATCCAATACCAAATATTAGGCCCATTGATGCTTTTGAATCTATACCTCTGTCAATCAGTTTTTTTGCAATCCAAGAATATAAAGCATAGGTAAGTCCTGCCAGTGCTCCTAAAAATATTCCTAGAATTTGACCCTCATTTTTGATCTGTCCTGACGAAATTGATGAATGACTCTCTCCAAGTGATAATAAAATTACACCACTAATACCCAATACAAAACAAATAAACCATTTAATCGAAAGCTTTTTATGATCAAAGAATCTTTCTAAAAGGGTTGTAAATAGGGGTGCTGTGCCAATCGAGACTACTGTCCCGATTGTAATTCCCGCCAAATGCATTGAAGAATAAAATGCTAATGGATAAATGAAAACAGAAATGACACCTATAGCAAGGATGACTAAATTGGAATTTATCTGAGCTATGTTATTTTTAATGCTTTTTCGAGCTAAAATTGCCTGTAAAAGACCACCACCGCCCATTGCTGCTGCGCCAATCGCAAGAGGACTGAGATTTGGGGCAAATGTAGCTATTGTACCTGTAGTTCCCCAAAGAAATGCCGCTAAAAGAACAGCAATAAAACCATAACTAGAAGGATTGGAAATTGAATGACTCATGGAGAGAGCTCTTGTTCTAGAATGCTAATTACAATGTTTTTGGCTGCTATTATTTTTTGACTAGATCCTTCTAAACCAGCTCTAGCAATAGAACCCTCTAAAATAAAAGAAAACATTAATGCTATTTCATGAGCTTTTTCATGGTCTGAAATAAGCAGTGAGAGTTGATTTAAAATAATATTTTCAATTTCATCTTTATGTAATTTTATGGCCCATCTCTCATCACTATTAGCAGGAAATTCAGCAGCTGCATTTAATAATCCACATCCTCTAAAACCTTTTTCATAAGCAAACTCAGCATGATCTTGATATGCATCAAAAACAGCTAAAATGCTTTCAAGAGGTGATTTAGCTTGAGCATTCCTTTTTTCATATAGATCAAGCCATTCCTGATGTCTAGTTTGAATGTATGACGAGATTAGAGCGGATTTAGTTGGGAAGTTGTTGTACAGTGACATTTTCGCAACACCAGCCCTATCAGTAATTGTATTTATTCCTGTATTAGCAATCCCATCGTTATAAAACAATGTAGATGCTGCATCTAAGATTTTTTGTTTAGCAGATTTAGTTTTCATAGGATAGAAATTAGATAGACCGATATACCTAATATAAACTTATCACAATTAATTTCAACTTTTTTATTTTGGGGTATGACTTGTAGAGCAGAGCGAAGAATTTTTTAATGCAGACTTGTAATGAATTATTAAAACTTGATTCCGAACAATTTAAAGATATTACATTCTTGATACTGTTGCTAAATACAATGAGTGTAGAGTTTCTAGTGATACGAAGAATAAGGTTCTCAATTGAGGGCTTTACAATGATTCTTTAAATTTTATAGGTTGTACAATGTAAAGAGTAATTACAACTAAAATACTATTGAAACAAGAAATCAATAATAAATATGAGTTTATCCTATAAGATTAAATATTAAATAAATTTTTTGATAGGATAGAAGTATGAGCCATAGTAAGCAACTCACCATATTTGATGTCTTAAAATTTAGTCATGAAAAGCAAAGAAAATTATCTGATAAATTAATTGAAACCACTGGCAACTCAGAAGAAAGAAAGCATTATTTCTCATTATTGAAAAATGAATTATTTGCACATGCAGTGGCTGAAGACAGATATTTTTACATACCTCTTATGATGACAGATGCAGGTTTGAATATTACAAGGCATGCTCTGTCTGAGCATCACGAAATAGATGAGCTACTTGAACAACTCACTGACAAAGAATTCAACAATCCAAGTTGGTTACGTATAGCAAATCAGCTACGAAAGCTTGTACATCATCATTTAGATGAAGAAGAGCATAAATTTTTCCAGCAATCTGGCAAAATTTTAAAAGATGATGAAAAACTAAGCTTAGCTAAAAAGTATCAACATGAATATGATAAATATATTGATAAAGACAAAACGAGTTTAGTTAATTAATGATTTAAAATTTTTTAAATTTAGTTAGATAAGGCAGATTTGAAAACTGATGATTTGAGGACAAGAATGCCAATCAAATTAATTGGCATTCTTGAAATATCAAATTACTTTAGGTAAAAGCTATAATGTTTGCCACTCATTTCTTGCTTCTTCTGAATTTTTATTCAAAATTACGTTTCCATCTTTAATTTCACTCACCCAATTTAATGGAATCAGATGATGTTCATTATGTTCATCATCACTTCGAGTCAGTTTAATTGAATCTTGTCCCTCAAGATGATCGACCTTACCGATCTGTGTACCACATGAAGCAATTACTGAAGCATGTTCTTTAATATCGTTTACATTAACGTTACTCATAATGTTTGCTCATCTATTGTTCAAGTTGAAATATCAGTCTAAGACATTTAAAAATTAGTGATGTAAGTATTTTTAAGCTTTAAGTTTTGTTGAGTTAATAATGTAAGATTTATAGATTTATTTAATTTATAAATGTCTTTTTTGAATGAATACATAAAATTGATAATAATGTGACTTTGTTCTCAATTGATTAATTTTTTCATGTTTGATTCATTTGTTTTTTGTGAATTAATTATAATTTTAAAACTTTATTGAGATTCTGTTTGTTATTTGATTTATTCTTTGTTTTAATCTGTTTTTTTAAATTTATTTATATAAGTTAATGTTTTTTAGTAATTTATTCTTAAATGTTAATCGTGATTTTTTAATGTGTTCTATTGTAATCTAATGTTTTTATTTATAAATTTCTAAAACGATAATACTCAATAGGGCTGGGGTTTTGAGCTGAGTTTATTTTAATTTAGTTGATTTTATTTTGTACAAACTCTTCTTGAAACTATAACAAATAGTAATATTAAATAAAAATATTTAATTTAGGATTATTATCGTTGATTGATTAATTGAATTAATAACTTTTATCAAAATAGAGGATTAAATATGTCAAATTCTAATATAGATAACGAAGTAGTTAAGAATCTCAGTAAAGAACAACGTGACCAATTGAATGCGGATCCAATTTCCGGTGAGCCAGGAGCACACCCAATCGGGACAGGTGTTGGAGCCGCAGGCGGTGCAGTAAGTGGTGCAGCTATTGGAGCTGTTGGCGGGCCTGTAGGTGCTGCAGTCGGTGGAGTAGTAGGTGCAGTTGTTGGGGGATTAGCTGGAAAAAGCATTTCTGAAGCTGTAAATCCAACTGATGAAGATGTTTATTGGCGTGAAACCTACAACACTCGTCCTTATTATAAAGACACGATTAACTTATATGATAATGTAGATTACGATCGTGATTATCGTGATGCATATCAGCTAGGGTACACTTCTAGAAGCAATTACCCTTATGAAACAAAGTTTGAAGAAGTTGAAGCAGATCTTAAGCTTCAATGGGAAAAAACCAAAAGAGAGTCTCGTTTAAAATGGGAAGAAGCAAAGCATGCAGTAAAAGATGCTTGGGATCGAGTAACTCGTTAACAGATACTCAAAAAAATAGCCCTTCAATGTAAGGGCTTTTTTGTTGCTGTATAAATTATATCTTTAAATTTATTTAACTTTAATTAATCCATTTCTAGTGAAATAATTTTTGGAAAGCATATCTCGACTCATTGACCACTTACGATCTTTGAAATAGCAGGGACCTACAGAAATCTTAGCTTTGCCAAATTTATTTTGAATATCTTCATAGGCCTGCATCAAATTTTCATTCTGTATTCGTTGTTCATAATCTGAAAGCAAGTCGGGGATATGATTTGATTTTTGAATTAGCTCTGAATAAAACACACCGCATTTCTTATATTTGATGTCTGGTTTATAAATTCTTTCCAATAGTAAGTAAGCAACTTCAACTAAATCTAAAACGCAATCAGTTGGCTCAGCGAACTTATAAGTCTGTGCTTTGCTATAGTATGGAACAGATGCATCAAAAGGCTTAGATTGAACAAAAGCAGTAATAACACCACATAGAAGTTTTTCTTTTCTCAAACGCCCAACTGCATCTTGTACATACTTCGACATTGCTTCTTTTAAATCTTGTAGCTCTGTAATTTTCACACCAAAAGAACGACTGGCCACAATTTGTTGTTTAGGCTTTGGCTGATCATCGATTGGCATACATGAGATGCCTTGAAGCTCAAGTACAGTTCTTTGCATGCAGACAGTGAACATTTTCCCCATTATGGGTGGATTAGCTTTCGATAGATCTAAAACAGTTTTAATCCCCATTTCATTAAGTTTCTTGTTCTGCTTTCTGCCCACGCCCCAAACTTCGCCCACCTCAACCAGTGACCAAAAATAGTCACGGTGCCTTGGGTTCATAGTTGCCAGATCACACACTCCATTAAAGCGTTTACCTTTCTTAGCCATATGGTTGCCGATTTTAGCCTCGGTTTTACTGCGGCCAATTCCAATTGAGACTGGTAAGCCAATCCATTCCTGAATGCGAGAGCGCATTCCCTGGCAATACTCCACAAGATCATAGTTATTCTTAAAGCTTGTGAGATCGAGAAAACATTCATCAATTGAATAGATTTCTTGTTCGTGTGGTGCGACGTACCCGGCTAAGATTGAGTGAAATCGACGCGACATTTCAGCATATATTGCGTAATTGCTTGAAAGTACTTGAACATGATTTTTTTGAACGACATCTTTAATCTGGAATAATGGAACACCCATTTTAATTCCCATTGCTTTTGCTTCATTACTTCGAGCAACTGCACACCCATCGTTATTTGATAAAACTATGACAGGAACATTGTTTAGCTTGGGGTTAAAGAAACGTTCACACGATACATAGCAATTATTGATATCAATAAGAGCAAATATCTTTTCTTCATGTTTCATTTGAAGTTCTTAATAACTTTTGTGACAACACCCCAGATTACAAGCTCTTGCTCATTTCGTGGGAGTATAGGTTGGTATTCTATATTTTCAGGCTTAAGCCAAACTGCTGGAAGATTTCTAAGATCATTTTCATTATGAAAAATATCGAACAATTCATCATGAGACATTCGCTGTGTAATCATCATTCTTTTCACAGTGAAATCATTGTCAATGAATGCGATAACAATATCTTGATGCTGTGAGCGGATACTTCTATCAACGATTAAGTAGTCGTTAACTTCAATCCCTACATCTTTCATTGATAAAGACTCAACTTGGACAATGAAAGTTGCTTCTTTATTTGAGATCAGAAGATCATTCATATCGACAGTTTTGTCTATATAGTCCTCTGCAGGAGATGGAAAACCTGCAGCAATTTTATTGAGAACAAGTGGAATAGAATACTTTGTGATTGATTGGAATGACGATATTCTTGATATATCAGATAGACATCGCGATTTAGAAGGATGTGCTCTGATATTGATAACTTTAGAGTCTTTCAAGTGGGCTAGACTTGCATCATTTAGCTTTAACAACTTAGCTTTTGATGAGCTGTCATCTAATTTAATATCCATAAAAACACCACTTGATTACGTTACATATTCAAGAGTTTAGTTTGTATGTTTTAAAATTTCAAATTTAAAAGCTGTGGATAATCATACTTGATCTAAAATAGATCACTTTGTTTTGTCTCATCCGATGAATGGTCTCGCGGGAAAGTGACAAATTCATCACGCATTTCAAAGAAATATTCATGGGCGTTTTCACGGTCCACATTTAACCAGTCGTTCCTATATTCTTGTGGTATGACTATGATCGATCTTTTTTCATCATTTGGTGCGTGAAATTGCTTCATGAAAGGATGGTTGTCAGAATTGATTGTAAGCATTGAAAATGATCTTATTCTTTTTCCATCGATTACTGCATCATCATAGATTGCAGCAACGGTGAATGGTTGGCCATCCTCACGTTTAATTCCGTACCAATGGCTTTTACCGTCGATGTACTTGGGTTCATAGAATTCTTGCACTGGCACAAGGCAAAACTTACTATAAATCCATGCATGTCGAAAGCTAGGCTTTTCAGCTACAGTTTCAGTTCTTGCATTGTAGGTATGTGTCCCAAACTTTGTATCTTTAGCCCATTTGGGAATTAATCCAAATTTCCCAAAATCCAGATCAAACTCTTTCACAATAATTGGAGCCGGGTATAGTGGATAAACGTGTGACTTTAAATCATGATCCGATGCATTAAATTCTATTCCTAATTGAACAAATGCTGTTTTTTTTGGAATTTTATAGTTTGAGCACATGGATAAAATCCTTAATGAATTGATATAACTAAATTACCGAAAGCTTGAACAGTCAACAGTACTAAATATTTAACTAATCATAATTAAATGCAATATATTCAATACTACATGCTTGCCTATTTTTTAAATAGGCTAAATTTTCGGTCTGTGTTTAATAGAAGTAAGTTTAAACTTAAGCTATTCAATAGCACTTTTCGATGAACTTGAAAATAACGTTTATGTGTATAATACTTTATTGTTATGAAATAATAGTTTAATAAATTTTTCATTTTAAAATTAATAGTTTATTGATGTTTTTGTATAAGGGGTTTTTATTTGGCTAAAGATTTAAATATTACAAGGTTGTTGGTATATTTTTCTTGTAGCTACTTATCTTATATTAATATAAGTGAATATTAATATATTAATTTCATATAAAACAATATTTTTGGGGTTTTTAAAAATTTAAATATATGCCGATACATATAAGTTGTATCTATTATTTAAATAAGGGTACATGCTGATCTTGTCATTAATGTTAATGATAAAAAAAGGATAATTATTATGTCTAATTCTACAAATCAACCAGGTTCAGATCAAAATAACCAATCATCTAAGCAACCTGATAGCGATAAAGGTAATCAATCTCAAAAACAGCAACAAGGTAATCAAGATCAGCAAAATGCTGGTGTTAAACCTAAACAAGATAATAATGCAAAAGAGCATCAGCAAGCTCCCAACTCAAAATGATATTTTTAAAAGCATGATCTTGTAATCAAAGGGGTTTATACCCCTTTGATTCATAAGGAGTTATAAAATGAGCATGAAAAAAGTTACAGTACATAAAATGTTTGAAGAGTTTCATCAATATCCTATCGTCCAATACATAGGGGAATATGATGAGCGATCTAACTTGATTAATGTATATAATTCATTCAATCAAAAGTTGAGCCGAATCTTTGGTACTTATCAATGGGCTCAAATTGGAACAGATGACATTTTCTTCATTGAAGAAGATCCAATGTATAGAAGTTTTTTGGACTGAAGCTAAATTTTTTAAAGGAGATAATTATGAGAATTAGTGTATTCCCAAGATTAAGAAATCAATCGTTCAATGACTTTTTGTTGGCTGACATTAAACAAAATAAGAATGATTATTTACACCGAATTAGATATGAAAAGTTTGATTATCAATTTATGAATACTGATGAAATTAGAAAAGAGTATTGTAGAAATTATATAACCTTAAAGAATTAAGGATTACATATTTCAAAATTTTTTTTTAAGACTTGAATTGATAACACATGTAAGATTTTTATAATTATAAAACAGTTTATTACCGTTAATAAAGTATCAGAAAAATCATTATGAATTACATTGGTTGTCAGAATTGATATAAATAAGACCAAAACTAAAACATAGAAATTTCTATTAATATATTGATTTGTCATAAAGAACTCATTTTGTAATTGTTATATTATAACATTTTTCTGCGTAAATTTATATCTAGGAATGTTATTAAATGAAATGAATTATTTCTCGAAATCAAAAAATAGATGTAAGATCAAGTTTATTAATGAGTTTTTAGATTAATTTTTCTTGTAAATTAGAATTTATAATTGATTTTTATAAATAAAATAAATATATATATAAGAAAACTTGATTAATTTAATTTTAGGTATACAATGAACATAACTAGAAAAAATCATGTTTGGTAAATCTTCTCTAAGTACCGCAGTATTAGTCATAATCCTTCGTTTTTTTCAGATTTAAGCTCCATTCTTTATTATTTCGATGTTACACATAGTCTATAAACTGACTAAAATTTTTAAAAAATAGGATTTATTATGTCTAATTCAAATATCATTAAAGGGACTGTTAAGTGGTTTAACGAAGCTAAAGGTTTCGGTTTTATTCAACCAGAATCAGGTCCAGATGTCTTTGCTCATTTTAGTGAAATCGCTAGCTCAGGTTTCAAAACGCTTGCTGAAGGGCAACCTGTTGAATTCAGTATTGCACAAGGTCAAAAAGGCCCAAATGCTATAAATATTGTTGCTGTATAAGTAATTATAGATAGTAATAAATAAGAGCACTAAATAGTGCTTTTTATTTTCTCTTAAAATTAATTTTAAGATTGTCGATAAGTTTAAAATTAGGATGTAAATTGTTAAAAATAAGTGATTTAATTGCAAAATCTAAAAATGGTACAGAAATTATTGTGTCTTTAATTCCTCTAAATAAAATACAAAGTACACGTGAAGGTTTCAAAACAGTTGAAGTTGGTAAAAGGGTTCTGCTTTCTACTGGAATCGAAGTTGATTTAAATTTAGATGGACGTACCTTCTATACATCTATAAATCAACTATTTAAATTAAATGATAGAGTTATTTAAATAAAACTCAATTAGCTATTGGATACTTAGGTAGATCCATTATTTCTACCATAATTTTATTAGGATATCGTAATGCTTAAACAAAATATCAGTGTTAAAGACCAGTTTGGAATAAAATATCTCATCCAAGCAACAGTAGATAACTATTTCGCCAATACCCAATGTTTTTCAAATTTAAAATACATTACAGTTGAAGGTGAAGACATACGACCTAGCTTCGAAATGTTTTTCCAAAGTACATTAAGTGGTAAAATTTATAAGATTGACAAAATCTCTTAGTTCTCTTTAGCCATATCCCTGATAAATCCTGTTAATGTATTACAGACTTGCGCTTAATAAATATTCTAAATTTAGGCAAGTAACTAACAGGATTTATTTAAAGATTTTGTATTTTTCGCAAGAATCAAATGAGTTTATTGTTTTGAAAAATGCGAAAATGATATAGCTAATAATTTTAATACAATATTCTAAAAAATTATAAGAATCATTCAACTTTTGTGTAAGGCTCTTCCGCTGGATAATCACGATGTGAAGGAGCTGAATAACATACCTCTGCATCTGGGTATTCTTCACATGAAACTGCTTCAATACATCTATCTTTGTCTTCACACTGCAGTGGGGATGCTGAACTGATAGTATTCTCTATACCATCTTCTGGTTCACTAACTATAGTTCCTACAACTACTTTAGGTTGAAAAGACTTTTGACTACAAGCAGTCAGAAATAAAAAAGAAAGTGTACTTAAAATCAAAAATTTACCCATCATTCAACCTTTTTTTTTAAATATTTATATATTATTATAATATATAAAGTACTAAGATTTAGCTCAATAAAAATATTTAGTCTATCATCTTGGAAATTTGTGTATCACTATGTAGATAGTTAATTTGAGTTTCTTTCATTTCATTTTTTAACCAATCTAAAAAAATGATCTTTCTTGGATCTTCTGTAATATTTGTATGAGACAGCAAATAATAAGAGGAATTATCTTTAATTATTGGAGTTATTTTTTGAAGTGCTCCTCTGTCTAACTCTTTTTCAATCATATATATAGAAATAATAGTAGCTCCTAATCCTGCTAAACATCCTTCTAGACACAAATAAAAATGTTCCAATTCAATTTGGGGCGATTGATGTAGGAACTCTTTAAATTCAGTAATTCTAATTAAATTTTTCGAAAAATTTGGACGTGATAAAGAAACTAATAATTCATTTGTATGTACTTGATGAGAAGCTTGAACCATCACCATGTACTCATCGGAAATCTTTTCACTAAAAATGTGTTCTCCCCAATTGAAATCATTTCTCCGGATAGCTAAATCAATATTGTTTTTTTCAAAATCAACTGTACCTCCACCAGTAAGTAAGACAACATTAAAGTCATGTCCAAGATCTTTAAACTTAGATAATCGGGGAATTAACCATTTCATAGAAATTGTGGGTTCACAAGAAAGAACTAATTGTTTTTTATCAAATTTATCATTTTTTAATTCTGTTAGACATTCATCCAATTGGATGAAAATTCTTTGGCAGCATTTAAAGAGTAATTCTCCTTCTTGAGTTATAACTAAAGATTTATTGCGTCGCACGAACAATTGAATATTTAAAGATTCTTCAATATTATAAATTTGTTTACTTACAGCACTTTGAGTAACAAATAATTTTTTTGAAGCTTTAGTAATACTATTATATTTGGCAACAAAATAAAAAAATTTTAGCGAATTCAAAGATATTCTTTCAATCATTTCAAAAACTCATATAGAACTAATACTTTAAATCTCAAAACAACTCTAACCGTCATTAGCATTCATACTTTGATTAGGAATATTACAACACTTATCATAAAATTTAAGGGTTATTAATGTCTTTCCAACTATCTACAATATCAGCCCATTGTTGCATCATATTACTACGCTGCTCCATATACTTTGCATGATTATATGATGCCCTTGTTTTGTTTTGATCTGCATGAGCTAACTGTTTTTCAATCCAATTTTCATCAAAATCTTTTTCATTCAAAATTGTTGATGCTGTAGCCCTAAAGTCGTGTGCAGTTACTGTCTTTAGTCCCATATTTTTTAATGCAACATTAAGAGTGGAGTTCCCAATAGTATTAGAGTTATTGCCATATACACTAGGGAACACGAACTCTTTATTACCAGACTCAATATACTGAGATTTTAATAAACTAAATAACTGATTTGACATAGGAACTAAGTGTATTCTATTTTTCTTTGTTGTACGTTCTTGATTGTTACTTCTAGTTGAGATAGGGAAATTAATAATTTTTGACTCAAAGTCAACATATCGCCACTTCATACGTCTAATTTCGATTGAACGAAGCATCGTATAAGACATAGTTAAAAGGGCATTTCTGACAGTTAAGGAACCTTTAAAGTTATCTAATCCTCTTCTGAAAAGTGCTTGCTCTTCTCTTGTTAGAGGACGTGCATGTTCAATTTCGGGGCGCATAAGTACACCACGTACTGCATAAGTTGGATCTATTTCAGCTCTCAATGTTGCAATAGAATATCTCATCACAGCTCCTATAATCTTTTGATTATTCATTGCTGTAACTTCTCCTGTGCCATGCTTCCCATTGCTTCTAATACGATTAACTGTCGATTTAATAATATATAAGACATCTGCCGAGTTTATATCTTTTACATTTTTTTCACCTATTACTGGTAAAATATCAATCTCTAATGATTTCCTAAATTTATTAATATAGCCATCGGAACGACTAGACAACATTTCAGATATGTATTCATTCGCAATATGCTTAAAAGTATTTAGATTATTTATTTGAGCTTCAAATTTTTCTTGTCTACGAATCTGTATGGGATTTATGCCATCATCGAGGAGTAATCTTGCTTGATCTTTAGCTTTGCGTGCATCAGCTAGACCGATAAGAGGGTATTCTCCTAGGCTTAACATAGAAGCCTTGCCATTATACCTATATCTATAACGCCATAATTTTGTTCCAGTTGATCGAACTTCAATGCAAAGCCCATTGTTATCGGCTATTCTATACGTCTTATCACGTGGTTTAAGACTTTTTATCTTGGTATCTGTAAGCATAGTGAGTAACTTATAATAATTGTGAGGACAATAAAAGTTACTCACAATTTTACTCACATAACTAGATTTTGTATAGTTTGGTTATGTTTCTATATATTTTATAAATTATTAATATTTATAACTTATATTGTGGTTCTGATTTCCTTAGATTTGTAATGATTTCAATAATAATGCTTTCAGATGATAAAAACTATTTTGTTGCCATCCTTCCAGTGAACCATCAATTAAATTTAAAGAAAGTGGCGAGTACTTTTGCTTGTAAAAAACTACATATGGCTGATCCTAAAGATGCAGAGCGTTTAACTGGATATTTAGTCGGTGGAATCAGTCCTGTAGGTCAAAAAAAGCGTTTAAAAACGGTGATTTGTGAAAGTGCTCAGCAGTTAAGTAAAATGTATGTTAGTGGTGGGAAAAGGGGCTTGGATATTGGGGTTAATCCACAAGATTTAGCTAAGGTTTTGGGTGCGAATTTTGCTGATATTATTGATGAATAAGCATTGTTTTTAGAGTTAAATTTAAAAAAGCTGTTATTCACTATATTAGTCACAAAAATATTGACTCCACTAAGGCAATAGAACTGAAAATTAAAGACCAAGATTACAGTCATTCATTCAAGATATGAACCACCTTTGCGGTGGTTTTTATTGTATAGATGAAAGTGGAACTAAATTAAGTAAGCAAAATTAAGTAAGCAAAACAGGTGGTAGTTTTAAAACCTAAATAATCTTTTCCATATTCATACGATTTTGGATGAACAAGCCAAACTCTCACATTTCTAGCTAGCGACTACACACGTTATTTCAGTGTTATGCCCGATTGCTGGGTGGTCGCTGTGCGAATAACATCATCAGATTGATCATAGCGAGATTGGCACACCTGAATGGTGTCCATATTCTCGACAGTCCAGTCGTAGAGCGCGTTAAAAGGCAATTTGAGTGATTGACCAAGTGGCGTCAAGGCATATTCCACGCCTAGAGTTTTCCCATCTATAACGGTGCGTGTCACCATACCATTGCGTTCTAACTTGCGAAGCGTCTGTGTCAATACACGTTGGGTAATACCATCAAGACGCCGTTTGATGGCGTTGAAGCGACGTGGTTCATGTAACACCATCAAAACCAGCATTGACCATTTATCTGCGATTTGATCGAGAATGGCACGGCTTGGGCAGTCGGCACGGTAGATTGGATCGTGATCAGGGTTCATAGGTATGCTCCAAGATACTTAGGATGCTTAAGGTGCGTAATTGACACTAAGTATACATAAGATACCATGATTGCACATAGCTAAAATCAAGGGTATATGATGACCATTCCAACTTATTCCACACTTCACATTGAGTATGATCGAGGCGTGGCGACTGTCAGTATTAACAATCCACCAGTTAATGTATTGGATGTTGCATTGATGAGTGATATTCGAGCTTTTCTTACTCAGGTACGTGATGACCCACAAACACGTGTAATCGTGTTCCAAAGCGCCGATCCTGAGTTTTTCATCGCTCATGTAGACATGACCTTAATTGATGAGCCAAATGCTTTTGACCAGTTCGCAAAAGATGTACCTAATGGATTGAATCCATTTCAGGCTTTAGGAGAGATGATTCAGGCACAGCCGCAAGTGACGATTGTTAAGCTCGAAGGCTTGGCGCGTGGTGGCGGTGCTGAATTTGTAGCAGCAGTGGATATGGCATTTGCTGCTATTGGGCGTGCTGGCCTCGCCCAATGTGAGGCATTGATGGGGATTATTCCTGGTGGTGGTGGTACTCAATATCTTTCACAGCGTATGACACGGGGGCGTGCATTAGAGGTAATTCTTGGTGCTGAGCTGATTGACGCTTTGCTAGCCGAACGATATGGCTGGGTAAATCGTGCGCTTCCGGCAAATGAGTTAGACGCTTTTGTTCATCGCATCGCCACAAATATTGCAGCTTTACCTGAAGGAGTCATCGCCGCTGCAAAGAAAGCAATCCCACCAGCGGATTTAAGCGAAGGCTTCCTTCGAGAGCACAAAGCATGGGCTGGTCTGTTTGCGCGTCCTGCTGCTGAAAAACTCATTCGTGGCGGCTTGCAGGCAGGTGCTCAAACAAAAGTAGGCGAACAGGATTTAGAGCAGCTACTCCGCGATTTATCTGCATCCTGAGGTCTTGCTGCTGTCTAATATTCTGCTCTAGCTTATTCCTGAGGTTTGCGGTCGAGAAATACTGCCCCCACTTTTTAAGACTAATACAGTTTATGCAATTGAGAGACGATGACAATAGTTTGAAGTATTGACCATCTATAGGGAATAAGCCATATTTTTGCTACAGTGAACCAAATTAAGATTATCTATTTACTAGGCCTCGCATTTGCGGGGTTTTTAATGCTGAATAAAAGGAAAACTTGATGGAATTGCCCAATATTATTCAACAATTTATTGGAAACAGTGTTTTAGAGCCAAATAAAATTGGTCAGTCACCATCGGATGTTTATTCTTTTAATCGAAATAATGAAACTTTTTTTCTTAAGCGATCTAGCACTTTATATACAGAGACCACATACAGTGTCTCTCGCGAAGCGAAAATGTTGAGTTGGCTCTCTGAGAAATTAAAGGTGCCTGAACTCATCATGACTTTTCAGGATGAGCAGTTTGAATTCATGATCACTAAAGCGATCAATGCAAAACCAATTTCAGCGCTTTTTTTAACAGACCAAGAATTACTTGCTATCTATAAGGAGGCACTCAATCTGTTAAATTCAATTGCTATTATTGATTGTCCATTTATTTCAAACATTGATCATCGGTTAAAAGAGTCAAAATTTTTTATTGATAACCAACTCCTTGACGATATAGATCAAGATGATTTTGACGCTGAATTATGGGGAGAGCATAAAACTTACCTAAGTCTATGGAATGAGTTAACTGAGACTCGTGTTGAAGAAAGATTGGTTTTTTCTCATGGCGATATCACGGATAGTAATATTTTTATAGATAAATTCAATGAAATTTATTTTTTAGATCTTGGCCGTGCTGGGTTAGCAGATGAATTTGTAGATATATCCTTTGTTGAACGTTGCCTAAGAGAGGATGCATCGGAGGAAACTGCTAAAATATTTTTACAGCATTTAAAAAATGATAGACCTGACAAAAGGAATTATTTTTTAAAACTTGATGAATTGAATTGATTCCAAGCATTATCTAAAAATACTTAATTGTCTTTTTACGTCGCTAAATTTTAAATAAATAAGTGAAGAGCGTTAGTGGAGCCATTGATTTAAAGTTTTATATCACCAATAAATCTAAATTTTGGTTTTTAAAATGAGCTTATTTAAAATAACTAAAACTGTTTATTAGTTTAACTTGTGATTTAAGTTTTTTTGAATATAAAAGTGTTAATTTATGAGCTTTACAAGTTTATTTAAATTTCATCGTGCAACATTTTTAACCAATTTTATTATCGATGGTATTTTTTTGTCTGCTTTTCTTTTCTTAGTCTTTTATCTATCTGTCAGCCATATAGTATTTTATTAAATTCTTATGGGAAATGACGAATGTTAAATTATCTTAAGAGCTTTAATAATATCAATACTTATTTGATTTTATCGATAATTCTGCTGTTAATCATAATATCTCTAGATTATTTCTAAACTGAATGAATGTTTATAATGAGTGATTCATATTGCTATTGAAATCGCCTTCTCACTTTGAAAGAAGGCGAGGATGAGGGGCTTTTATGTTGATTTATCGTTTTAAAAATATCTTATAAAAGAAGCCTAATGTGTTTTCTTATATAGGTTTAAACATAATTGTTGTATATATTAAATCTAATTGATCTTATAATTTTCCTTTATTTTTTTGTATTGTTTTGCAGGTTTAAAAGTGAAAATTTCTAAAGGATTATTGAGTCTCATCAGCTATGCTTGTTTAATCATCAGTTTTCCAGTGATTGCTAAAACCAACACAAGTTTAGTTTCACCTAAAAAAGGTGTGATTTGTGATCAATATATTTGTGTAAATAACAAAGGTGTATCAAAATCACTTACAGCTCAATATTTAGGAACCCAAAAAGCGAATAAAGTTTTCTCACAAGGCGATTTTGATCACTCTGCATTTACTTTCTCAAATGGGGTGTTCTGCGATACAAATACAAAACGATGTCATGTAGATCGATATTTTGACAATGGACATCGAAGTAAAGTTAATCAAAAGATAACAGATCAGCTTTTTAATAATAAGTAATTCTTTGCCATAAATCGGCTAAAGAGCTCACCCGCAGATGGGCTTTTTGATTGATCTTCAAATTTTTAGAATGCTGTGTTCTATTAAATAAGATTGTATAAATCTATATACATGTTAATAATTACCAATAGATTTATTAAATCATTCCTTCTTCCCCCTCTGAATTGGAATTTTAATTTGTCTAACAAACCCTTCAATCGAAGGGTTTGTTTTATAAAAATTATGAATTTAGTCATTTCATCAATTACTTATGCTTTTTGTAAAATAATTCATGTTTTTGTTTGAAAGTGTGACTTGTTTTGCTAAATTTCGCTTGGATTTATTGAACAGAAAAGTAATGAACATGAATAAATATTTTGCAGAATTTATTGGAACATTTTGGCTGGTCTTTGGAGGGTGTGGTAGTGCAGTACTTGCTGCAGCATTTCCAGAATTGGGTATCGGTTTTGTCGGTGTTGCACTCGCGTTTGGTCTCACTGTACTGACTGGTGCTTACGCATTAGGTCATATTTCAGGTGGACATTTCAATCCCGCAGTAAGTATAGGTTTATGGGTTGGTGGTCGTTTTAATGCAAAAGACTTAGCACCATACATCATTGCTCAAGTCGTAGGTGGTATCTTCGCTGCATTTATATTGTATTTGATTGTACAAGGTCAAGCAGGATTTACTGGTACGGGTGGATTTGCAACAAATGGTTTTGGTGATTTATCGCCAGGAAAATATTCTTTGCTTTCTGCATTATTAATTGAGATTGTCTTAACTGCCGTTTTCTTAATTGTAATTCTCGGTTCTACAGATAAACGTGCACCAGCTGGTTTTGCACCTATTGCTATTGGTTTGGCATTAACTTTGATTCATTTAATCAGTATTCCTGTCACCAATACTTCGGTCAATCCTGCACGTAGTACAGCAGTGGCTTTGTTTGCTGAAACGGCTGCGCTGAGTCAATTATGGCTTTTCTGGGTTGCACCAATTGTTGGCGCTGTGATTGGCGCTTTAATTTATAAGTGTTTTGAGCAAAAAAATATCCAATAGCATTAAAGATCTTTCATAAATCAAAAAATGATCATGTGGAGTGAATCATATTGGTATTGAAAATTCTTTCTCCCTTTGGGAGAAGGCTAGGATGAGGGTGCTTTTATGTTGATTAATGGTTTTAAAAAGGACTTATGAAAGAAGTCTATTATCAATACGCCTAACTCTAGACAACATCATAAAAACCTCCCTCGGGAGGTTTTTTTCATGACTGAGATTAGGTTTAAATAAGTGGTACTTCAGCTAATATTTTTTGAGCTGTTTCATCGCCATTTAAATATGCGCCATGAACCGTACCCGCATATTTCAAGCTACAATGTTCGCCAGCAAAGAAGATTTTTTCTTGAATTGGTTGATGCAACACTTTAACAATATCCTCACTGTGCTTTAGTGAGGGAAAACTAAAAGAACCATAGCTATAAGGGTCGGCGCCCCAACGTGTAACGATGAGTTTTTTAGGTGTATGGGGAATATTGTTAAATTGTTTCTGCAAGTTACTAAAAATAAACTTTGATATTTCATGATCCGCTGAATTATCAATAAACTCAGATTGCTTTCCTCCAAACAGCATTAAATAAATGGGTTTTTTATAAACTCCAGATAAGTCTAGAATATTAAAACAACCAAGCTCATTCCAATAGAAATCACTTATCTTGTCTATCGGCATTTTGGATCTAAAAGAAAGTGGTTGTTCTAATTCAAAAAATACTTTATTAAAGGATCCAAATCCAATATCTTGAATAGATTGAGTATAGTGATGAGGTAATGGAGGATAAAACGCGATATGATTTTTCTTTAAAATTCCTAGTGGGACAGTAACCACTACACGGGAACCTATATAAAAATTATCATTGGAATCAATAATTTTGACATAATCATTTTCACAGATGATTTTTTTTACATCAACATTGAATTGAATGTCGATTTTTTTTGAAAGCACGTCTATAACTTGGGCATAACCATTGGGAAAAATAACTTCATCACCATCAAAATAACCTTCGTAATTTTTGTAATTTGATGAAAGTAGCTCAAGATTTGTCGCAAATGGGTCATTTGCTATTCGATTGAAAAAGTTAAATAATAATTGTTTAAGATAATCTTCTGAAAATGTATTACCTGAATAATGTAGAGAAGAAATTATTTCTTCAGTCGCCTTGAGGGCAGATTGCGTTTGTGTTTGAGAAAGTTGCTTTTCTATTTCTTCTACATAAGATTCAAACTCTTGAACTTCTTTGTCAGAAAATAACAACCCATTTTCATGAAAATATTGTGATTTGTCATAGTTAAATACAGTTGTTGCTATATGGTTCTCTTGGGTAATTTCCCAGATAGGATTACCTTCAACGCCATGAATCCATGATGCACCTAAATCAAAAACATCAGCATCAGATTGCAATGAATCTATGCGCCCACCTGTGCGAGATCTCGCTTCGAGTATGGTAACTTTTTTACCATTTTCTTGTAATTTTTTAGCGCATGCGATTCCTGCTATCCCAGCGCCAATAATAATAATCGGTAAATTAATATCGCTATGTTCCAACATAAAAATCTATAGCTCAGTTTTGTATCTAAAATTAAGATAATACACCTTATACTTCTCAGATAAAATTATTTGATTTTTATTTTAAAAAAAACAATAAATTATATTTTATCACATTGATTACAGGTTCTTTAGAATGGCTGAGGCTGTTGAATAATAATCTTTTAATATGAGCTTTTTTTGTTTTCGATAAAAGCACCAAGTAGAATGAAATTAAAGTCATGCTTATGCGACCAATGCGTACTCGCAATGGCTGCTATTTAAAAATAAATATTATATAATTTATTGAATTTAAATGTTTTTTATGGGTGTTTATCGTTTTTAATATTATTTCCCTCTAGCTAAATATATTCATAACTTTGCAATTTTGTTACTGATCAATATTTAAAATATTTTTATAGGAATATGCGCTGAGGAGATGGCGTAATCAAACAGGAATGAGTTTTTTTAATTTATCTAAAAAGTATGATTGAAAACTACACTTGATTCTACTAAAATAAAAAAACTTCATTGGGGAGTAGCCGCTTTTTACCTCAGGTAAAAAGGTGATGGTCAACATAATTGCTTAAACTGGCATGGTCATCATAGCAAAGAACCAAATGATCCTCCGATCATAGATTTCTTTTTGTTGGCAAGACCTTTGATTTATGACTCTGCTATGGCTAGCAAGAGTAATAAATCATTGGTAATTATTGCTAGCCAGAGAAATTATTATGATATCTGCTTTCCTAATCTCTCTTGCTGTAGTTGCTTTATCTGAAATGGGAGATAAGACCCAATTACTGGCACTACTGCTTTCTGCACGATTCCGAAAACCTATTCCTATTCTAATCGCTATATTTCTTGCGACACTGGTAAATCATGGTGTTTCTGCCGTACTCGGGCAGTGGATTACGACTGTTCTTAGTCCGACTGTCTTATTGTGGATTGTTTCTCTAGGATTTATTGGGATGGCCGTATGGATGTTAATCCCAGATAAGCTAGATGATGAATCTGGAAGTATCGATAAGTGGCAAAAATACGGTGTCTTTGGCGCAACCTTTGTGCTTTTCTTTTTGGCAGAAATTGGTGATAAAACTCAAATAGCGACTGTGGCATTAGCTGCTCGTTTTGACAGTATCGGCTGGGTAACTGTAGGTACCACCTTAGGAATAATGTTGGTGAATGCTCCAGCCGTATTTATTGGTAATAAGCTTGCAGAAAAGCTTCCAATTTCACTCATTCATAAAATTGGCGCACTTGTCTTTTTAATTATTGGTGTTGCTGCACTTATTCAACATTACATTTTCTAATGACAATGAAGCGATTTAACCGAATACCAGTAAGCTGGCAACGCATGTTTTTTATACCGTATCTACTTGTACTACCACTGATCACTTTACTGTTATTAGGTTTAGCTGGGAGTTGGTCGGATAGTGTTCGTTTGGCATTTTTATCACTACCAGGGTGTTGGTTGTGTTTTCAAGCCACAAAAAAATCAAATTTATTTTGGAAATTATTTTCAATCATTTGGTGGTTTATTTTTATATTTCATACCAGCTTACTCTCAGTAAGTTGGTTGTTGTTCAATAGTGACGCTGAAGCATATTCAATTATTGAATCTATCGCGAATACAACATTGAATGAAAGTTTAGAATTTTTTCAACTGCATCTTGGCTTTTTTATCCTATTTGTTGGCTTGATTTTAAGCGCTTTGATTTTATATTTTTTTATTTTATTTAAATATTTTAATACGCGTGAGTTCCATGATCAGAAAGTACATCGATTAGGACGTTATGCTATAGGTTTGTTATTTCTACTGTGTACTGTCAGCTATGCGATTAAGCCTTCAATTGCTTTACATCCATTGCCATTTTGGTATGGATACTATGGCAAAATTCAAGATTTCAAACAGCGTATTCTACAGCATGATCAGATACATAAAGAATGGACATTGAATGCAGAACAGCGCTTAGATTTTAGTGGTCAATTGAATAAAAGGCAGACACATACCATAGTTTTAACTGACAGCATTACCAGTTTTAATTTTGGATTATGTGGCTATCCACGAAATACAACACCTGAGTTAACTCAACGGAGTGAACTATTCAAAGTCTTTTGTCGTGGATACTCACCAGCATCTTCTACTATTCAATCTTTACGTTATTTGTTTAATGATGGTACGCGAAATGCAATGGATGATCATGCCCCTGAAAATATTATGGCATACGCTAAGGCTGCTGGTTTTAAAGTTTATTGGATTAGTAACCAAGATGATGTTTATATCTCTTCACTTTTTGCCTCATTTGCAGATGAAGCTGTTTTTATCAATAAAAAGTCAGGTCGTAGTAGCACGTCATTAGATGAAAATATTCTGCCCGCTTATAAAATTGCATTGGATGACCCAGATCCTCGTAAGTTGATTATTCTGCATCTCATTGGTTCACATCCAAATTATAAGTTGCGCTACCCAGAACAATTTTCTAAGTTTAATGATTCTAGCAATGATGAGGTTGAAGAAAAGCTTGAACGAAATGAGATCAATCACTTAATTCAGTTAAAACGCAATGAATACGATAACAGCATACTTTACCAAGACTGGGTTGTTGCAAAGTTATTCGATCTTTTAATTTCCACACAATCTGATTTTAGATCTTTTACCTTTTTATCGGATCATGGTAATGAAGTCGGGCATGCTAAAAACTATGCTGGGCATAGTGCAAATACTGAAGCTGGCTACCGTATTCCAATTATTATTTGGTATGATCATATGCCGACTAAAGGAATAGTCAGTGAAAAACCAATTGATGCCAGTGACCTAGATCGATATGTATTACACCTCATGGGTGCTCATGATCGATTGGATCGTAAAGAAAAATTGTGTTGGTTAGATCAAACTTGTAATTTTGTACCTCAGTTACTTTGGCATTCACCAAAATAAACAAGCGATATTATATTAGCTTTGGACAAAATTTTTGCTAAACCGTATCGCTCTGGTTGATTGGGTCAGATTGGCTTCGACAAGATCTAGATGAAATAGCATTTTAAAGAAGCGACACAATTCACGGATATCGTTAAATCTACTTTTTATTTTTCCATTAGAAATATCACAATAAATCAATAAATAAGCCTTAGATTAAAATCTGCTAGTGAAGTTATAGATCAATAAAACTTGCTAAATAATCTCTTAAAATGAAAATTTCGATGAAATTTCTCAATTCTAAATGAGAATATTATCATTTATTACAATTGAAAATTTTAAAATATAAACCATAAGAAAAAGACCAATTCATCATAAATCTTTACAGAATCATAGTGTTAAACCTGTATAGACAAGCAGGGTATAACATTTCATTCTCAAATGAGAATGATTATCATTATTTTGTGTTAAGCAGAGCTACACGATCCAAGAAAACATAAATCAAATTTCTAGATCTTTTTAGTGCAGTAAAAAGTCTTGTACAGAGGATATGGTCAGATGAAAGAGCTTGCCAGCCGATTGGCGATGCAGCACCTAATCAATGCATACTCACAAGAAACAGGAAGTAGAATTTTACTGGAGAAATATCAGCAAAACTCTACACAACTTGCGTTTAGCCAAGGCTTGACCTTGTTAATGATTCCATTGGAATCCATCCAATCCCAATTATATGTACCGCTTTCGTATAGAAGTCTTCTAGGGCGGCATCGAATAGATAAACTGCCGCAGATTTTTAATAAAGGACAAGCGCAAAGGTTTAGTCCAATTGCGATGGTGTGCTTACTTCTAGAAGAGCTGCTACGAAATTCTGTTGAATCCTTAGATTCAGCATCATTGGTTGAAAAATGGATCCAAAGCCGAGATGCTTTAGCTGAGTTTTTAAAGCAGCGTCAATATGATTTTGACCAATTGATTCAAGCAAAACAAGATTTTATCCAGACAGAACAAGCCTTGATTCTTGGGCATAGTATGCATCCAGCGCCAAAGAGTCGCACAGGTTTTGTTCATGAAGATTGGTTAAAGTTCTCACCAGAACATAAAGGTCAAACACAACTGTATTACTGGTTAGTTGCACCAGAATATCTGGCAGAAAGTACGACATCAGATCAGCCAATCACGACTCAACTCATCAAGCATATGCAATGGTATTTGAGCGAAGCAGAATTAGATTTAATTCATACACATTCAAGCTATAAATTATTGACACTGCATCCATGGCAAGCACGTTATTTACAGAGCAAAGATTGGTATAAAGAGTTAAAAGCCAAAAAAAAACTAATTGATTTTGGTGAAAAGGCTTGGCATTTTTCCGCAACAACATCCGTCAGAACATTGGTCAGCTATTCAGAGCCGTGGATGGTGAAACTTTCACTATCCGTGATGATTACCAACTCTATCCGAGTCAATTTGGCCAAAGAATGTCATCGTGGAGAAATAACGCGTCAACTTTGGCAGGGGTCAATGGGTCAATCGATTTTAAAATCTTGTCCTACTTTGAAAGCAATTCATGACCCCGCATGGACTGCGTTAATCATTGACGGAACAATTGTCAATGAAACGATTTGTATTTTTAGAGATCAACCCTTTGATCGACAGCAGCAAGTGACATGTATTGCCTCCTTATGCCAAGATCATCCAGCAAAAAAATTAAATCGCTTTGATCATTTATTTGAACAAATTGCCCAGGTAGAACCGCAGCTAAGTATAGAAAAAATTGCTTTAAATTGGTTTGAGCGATTTTTAGAGATCAGCTTAGTTCCCTTGATGTATTTGTATCATCACTATGGGATGGCATTTGAGTCACATCAGCAGAATGTACTGGTCGAATTGGAAAATGCGTATCCTCAAAATTTATGGTTAAGGGACAATCAGGGTTTTTATTACATCAAAGAATACGCCACTGAAATATTAAAAGAATACCCAGAACTTGATGGAAAAGCGCAGGCTGTTGGGCCAAAAACTTTGGTTGATGAAAGGTTTAGCTATTATTTTTTTGCTAATACTTTATTTGGCATGATCAACGCAATTGGAGCAACAGGGAGTGTTTCAGAACAGCAACTTATTGATCTATTGCAAGATAAATTGATGGAATTATATCAACAGTATCCTGACAGTAGTTTATTACAAGGCTTATTATATCAACCAACCTTGCCATATAAAGGGAATTTACTCACGCGTTTATATGAGCTGGATGAACTGATTGCACCTGTAGAACAGCAATCAATTTATATTCAGTTGCCAAATCCTTTATGTCTAAAACAAAAGGATGCAATTTATGCTTGATTTTATTGCTGTGGGTTTAGGACCGTTTAATTTGAGTTTAGCCAGCTTGTTACAACAAAAATCAAAGCTAAAATATCTGTTTTTTGAAAAACAAGCTCAGTTTGATTGGCATGCAGGAATGCAGCTTCCAAACACAATGTTGCAAGTGCCTTTTATGGCTGATTTGGTCTCTATGGTAGATCCGACCAGCCCATTTAGTTTTCTTAATTATTTAAAAGCGCAACAGCGACTCTATAAGTTCTATTTTTTGGAACAACCACATATCCCTCGTAAAGAATATAATCATTATTGCCAATGGGTTGCAGATCAAATTGAACATATTCAATATTCATCTGTAGTCACAGAAATTGTACCCAAATCCTATGGCTTTGAAGTTCTCGTTTTTCAAGCGGGGATTTATCAGCGCTATCGCTGTCGAAACATTGTATTAGGGGCGGGAAATGTGCCTTATATTCCACAATGTATGCAGACATTGATTCAAAGCTATCCTGAGCGATGTAAACATTCAGCACATTATCTAGAGCATCAGCCAAAAAATTTACAAGGCAATGTTGTGGTACTGGGATCAGGGCAATCTGCGGCAGAAATCTTTTTAGATTTATTCGATCGTCAATATCAATTTGATCAGGTTTCTCAAGCGAAATTCAATCTCAATTGGCTGACCCGAGCCAATGGCTTTTTCCCTATGGAATATACCCCATTAGCTTTAGAACATTTTAGTCCAGATTATAGCCAACATTTTCATCGCTTTGATGACCTCAATAAAGATTTACAACTGAGTAAACAGTCACTTTTATATAAAGGAATCAGTGCGCAAACCATTCGTGAAATATATAAGAAACTTTACCATCGACATCTTGCTGGAAATGGTTTAGCGACGCATTTGCATAGTCAGTCCAACCTAATTGATGCTGTTTTAACGGAACAGGGGAAAATTAGACTGATTTTTCAAGATCGAGTGACTTTAAAGCAGTTCAGTCTAGACAGTGACTATGTGATCTGTGCTACAGGCTATCGCCGTCCTGAATTTCAATTTCTCAAGCAACTGAAGCCCTTGATTAAAACCAATCCACAAGGACAATGGAATATTTCAGTAAATTATGCTGCTGAATATGCTGGCATTGGCAAAATTTTTGTTCAGAACATGGATATGCATAGTCATGGCGTTGGCACACCTGATTTGGGTTTAGGCGCTTATCGTGCGGCGACAATTGCCAATCAGCTAGTGGGTTATGCGCTATATGACTTAGTAACAGCTCCCCAATGTTTCCAACATTTTGATCCTTTGCAGAACCCGCAAGTCCAAGTGATCTCGAAAAATATCACAACACAGCATCATGTGCATGCTCAGCATGTTGAAGATTTGGTTAAAAATGTCAATTTTCAATCTCAAATCCCGAGTACACAACATTCTCAGCATCAACAAAACCATCAACGATATTCGAATATTGAGAACAGCATATGAGTTTTGCACAGTTACAAATTAATCAGCAACAATGGCGAAGTGCAGGCCAGCGCTTAATTGAAATGGCAATCGCTGAGTTTTTATATGAAGAAATTATTCAGGCGGAAAGTCTGGGTGATGATGTATTTCAATTGAGATTGGATGACCGAATTTATCAGTTTAATGCCCAACAGTACTTGTTGGGACATTGGAAGATTCAAGAGGGTTCAGTACGTGATTTAACTTTGGATACGAAAAGGTCTGCTTGGAATTTGCATCAATTTATTGCTGCTTTTTCCAATCAGGTTAAGGTTAAACCCTTTACCAAAGCCTATTTGATTAAAGAGATGAACAATACGTGGTTGGCCGAAGCTCATGTACTGGATGAAAATCGACTAACAAGCGCAGCAGCATTGACTGCACCGCATTACCAAATTGAAGCAATGTTGCGCGGTCATCCTTGGTTAATTATGAGTAAAGGACGAATGGGCTTTGGTTATGATGATTATCTGAACTCAGCGCCTGAGATTTTACCCAGAGTCAAAGTGTTATGGCTGGCTGTGCATCGTGATTTGGCAGAGTTTCGTTCTACACCTGAATGGTATGCAGGACAGTTATATTGCCATGAGTTTGACCAGCAGGAATTGCGACAATTCCGTGAAAAAATGCAAAGTCTTGCTTTAAACTCAGAGGATTATTATCTCATTCCTGCACATGCTTGGCAGTGGCATCAATGGATTGTGCCAACTTATGCCAATGAAATTGTAGATCAAAAAATTGTCGAACTTGAAATTGGTCAAGATGATTATGCACCAATGCAGTCAATACGCACTTTATATAATACATCATATGCACAACGTCATTACATTAAACTACCATTGAGTATTCTAAATACCGCCGTTTATCGAGGATTGCCTGCTCAACGCAACTTAGCAGCACCTGCTGTTACAGCATGGTTAAAAAATATTTTAAAACAAGATGTGGATTTACAAAAAACGGGGGTGGTGTTTTTAGGTGAGATTGCAACCTTGACCATTCGGCAGCCTTGTTATGACCACATTGCAGGCGCGCCTTATCAATTTAAAGAATTATTTGGCTGTTTATGGCGTGAGAGTGTAGATCCATTTGTTGAATATCATCAGCAGGTCTTATCACAAGCTGCTTTATTACACCGTGATATTCAAGGGCTTTCCATTTTAACGGTGCTTATCCAAGCTTCAGGATTAGCCCCATTGGATTGGCTAAAGCAATTTATTAGCGTCAGTATTCAGCCGCTTCTGATTTGCCTTTATAAATACGGACTTGCATTTTCCCCCATGGTGAAAATACCATGTTAATTCATGAAAATGGTGTACCTAAAGCCATGGTGCTTAAAGACTTTATCGATGATGTCAATCTTGTCGATGAAGATTTTCCTGAATTGGCGGATCTTCCTGACGAAGCTAAAATTTTACTGAGACATTCTGCACAAGACCTCAGTCACTTTATTTTTACAGGTTTGTTTATGGTGCATTACCGCTATATCTGTAATGTATTTCTACAGGATTTCCCACAACATCATGAAATTGAATTCTGGCAAACCGTATCCTATGTAATTGATGAATTTCATCAACAGCATCCAGAATATTCAGCAAGAATTGAAAAGTTTGCAATGTTTAGAAATCAATACCATAAGGTTTGCTTAAACCGTGTTCGTCTATTTACCACCAGTTATCACGATGAAGCACAACGCCCCGTACCTGTAATTCTAGATTTGATTGCAAACCCTGTAAGCCCAGAAACCTTAAACAGTTGGATAGCACAATTTTCGCCTGCGCCAGCATGATAAACCGTGCTCGCGCAGACTAGCTATGTGTCTGTATAGCACTTTGATTCAATACAAATTGAAAGCACGATAATCTAATAAATACAACAAAGGTGACCGTGATGAAAACGTTATCACAGCAATTGCCAGACTTTTATGAATACTATGAAAACAGCAACACGTTTTATTTACGTCAAGTGAAATACCCTGATGATATGGCTTTATTACACAAATGGATGCATGAACCACATGTGATTCCGCAGTGGCAACTGAATAAATCAGAAACAGATCTGAAGGTCTATTTTGAAAAACAATTGGCTGATGATCATCATCGTTTATTTATCGTTGGAGTTGATGGACAGGATGTGGGCTATGCAGAAATCTATGAAGCTAAACGAGATCGATTAAGTCGTTATTATATTGCGCATGAACTGGACTTGGGCTGGCATTTGCTGTTTGGTGAAAAATCGGCTTTTGGTAAAGGCTATCTTAGAACAGTAGCGCGCTTATTAAACTTTTATATTTTTGAGCATGCGAACTCGCTGAAAATTGTAGGTGAAGCTGACTCGACAGTTAAACCCTATGCAGCAGTTGTAGAAGAAATGTGCTACGAAACTCAGGGTATTCTTAGGATGCCAGAGAAAGATGCAATGTTATATTATTGTTTTAGAGATACTTTTTACCAAAAATTTGGTGAATACCTAGTCCAATCTCAGCAATATTTAGCACAAAAAAAACAATATAAAATCCAATAAGTTGAATTTGCCTTATGAGTTATCATTCTATACATATTCAGATCAAAGAGATGATTTTTTGCAAAGATGTCTCAATCGTTGAATTTCAGTTCTGGTTGGCTGAAATTGAAACATTTCTATGTCAGCAACAAAATTTTGTTTTGGTGATGAGCAGTGCAAAAGGTACAACATTTCCACAGGAATACCGTCAAATTCAAGCGAATTGGTATAAAAAAAATAAAGCCAATTTTTTTAAGTACTGTGTCGGTTTGGTACGGATCGCCTTAGATCAAGCCGATCAAGAACGGCTCAATACACCTGCGCTACATGTTGCATGGCAAGTTCCTTATTATGTGACATTAGATCGCGCTGATGCATTGCAATGGGCAGTACAGAGGTGGCTATTATGCAACGCATAAATAATTTAACCAAACCATCTGTCACTCAACAGATTTCCGTACTTAGTTTAGGTGTTGTGGTTGTTTTATATTTGGCCCATGCCTTGCCTTTATATTTTTATAATGTGGCATTGCCTGCGATTTTAAGGCACCAAGGGGTAGATCTACGCTGGATTGGGCTATTGTCACTGCTTTACATTCCATGGGCATTCAAATTCTTTTGGGCACCGCTCATTGACCGTTTTTATATTAAAAAATTAGGCAAACGAAAAACGTGGTTGCTGTTCACTCAAATTGCTTTGGTTTTAGGGATTATTGCGCTTGCATTGACTCAGTTTTCTTATGGGTTACTGGTCTTTGTCATTATTGGTTTATGGATATCGAGTTTTGCAGCCACCCAAGATATTGCCATTGATGGATATACCGTTGAAGCATTTTCACCACAAGATTACCGCTTTGGCAGTATGGCGCAAAGCATTGGCGTTGCACTTGGCAGTATGCTCGGTGGTGCTGCAACACTTTGGCTATATCAATATTATGGATGGCAAACAGCACTGATTTGTTTAGCAAGCTTAACCGCTTTGACGATGTTTGCAGTTTTTCAAATACAAGAAAAAAACACTGAACACATGATGAAAAGCCCACCGAGTTTAATGCGAGCATTTAAACGACCTGAAATTCGTTGGGCATTACTTTTAATTGTTAGTTATCGCTTTGTAGAAGCCCCCGCAATGGCAATGCTCAATCCAATGCTGATTGATCAAAAATGGTCACTTTCACAAATTGGCGTGTTGATGTCTGTGGTAGGGGCTGGTGTTGGATTGCTTGCAGCCGTTTCTGCTGCATTGCTGCTCAAAAAGCGAAAGGCGACCCAATTACTGCTATGGGCTGGCTGGGTGAGAACACTGATATATGGACTCTTAGGAATCGCTATTCTGTTCGGATGGCTAAATCAGTGGCAGCTTTTGCTGGGGGTTTTTGTGATTGCATTCCTTGCAATTCGTTATATCGCAATGACTTCTTTATATGCATATTTCATGCAGAGTAGCTCAAAAGCGCAAGCAGGGACAGACTTTACAATTTTGGTGTGTTTTGAATTGCTGGTCTATTTTATTGGCGGGGCTGGCTCAGGTTTTCTTGCCAAATCATTAGGTTATGGCAATTTTTATATTGTTTTAGCTATTGCATCTGTAGTGAGTTTGATTCTCTCACAACTCATTATTTCCAAATCACAAAAAACTCTAAGATCAGAGATGTTGTAAGGGATAAATCATGAAAAGAACATCAATTCAAATACAACTGACGTGTTTAAGTTTGGCTATTGCGACACAGATTTATGCGCAAGAGCCCACGACTCAAAAGGTTGAAAAGACTGGGGCAGAGGTAAAAAGCCTAGCGCCTATCGTGGTCACGGCAACACGTTCTGCAAAAAGTATTTCAGACATTGCTGGGACCGTTTATCGCATTGAGCGTAGCGAAATTGAAAAGCAAGCCAATGCAGGTAAAAGCACGGCAGAAATTTTAGGACTATTGGTACCTTCACTCACACCCAATACTGGTACAACTTCTAATTATGGTATGACCATGCGCGGCCGTGTGGTGCAATATATGATTGATGGGATACCACAAACAGGTTCACGGGATGGATCGCGTCAGCTCAATAGCATTCTTCCTTCAATGATTGACAGAATAGAAGTTGTGTCTGGGGCAACGAGTATTTATGGCTCAGGTGCAACTGGCGGTATTATCAATATCATTACCAGAAAAGGCGGTGATGAAGCTTTAAGTTTTGAAACTAAACTGGGGCTAACCTCTGGGAATAATTTTAAAGGCGATGCCTTGGCTTATGAAGCTTCACAAAATGTTTCATTTAACCAAGATCGCATCAAAGGTAATTTGGGTGTTGGCTATGTTAAACGGGGAGAAATTCAAGACAGTCGTGGCGATCGTATTGGGCCTGAGGTTGCGCAAACAGATCGTCAAGATACCCAAACCCTTGATGTCAATGGACAACTCACTTGGAACATTTCAGATCAACAGCACTTAACCGTTGGCGCACAATATTATAATGATGAACAAGACAGTGATTATGGACCTGATTTTGGTCAGGGTTTATCTGTCATATTTAGAGGAGCTACACCCAGTTTAAAAGCATTAAAAGGCTTACAACTCGAAGACCAACCTAGAACAAAACGCTGGTCAACGCACGCCCAATATAATCATAATGATGTATTGGGGCAAAGTTTAACCTTGGAAGCTTATTACCGTAAAGAGCAGGCAAGATGGTTTCCAACGGCAGTAAATTTACCGCATCCGCAATTACCTCTTCCTACTAGAAGTATTCCTGTTGTAATGCAGTCTAATACCGATATTAATATTTGGGGATCACGTTTAGCCTTACAGAAAGATTTTAGAGTTGCAGATCGGGCTTTAGGGTTAAGTTACGGTTTAGATTTTGAAAATGAGAAAAATGGTCAAGAAGGGCAAAGGTATGATACTAATACTTTTATTGCGAGTAATGGCTTAAATCATCAAGCGACAAAAAACTATGCGATGGGACCAGATGTTCAAATTGCAAAACTTGGTGCATTTATTCAGGCGAATTATGCAGTTACGGATCGTATAAATATACAGGCAGGCGTGCGTCACGAACGAATTAATAGTGATGTCAGTGATTCTACCCCGTACCCTGAAAGTATTGTCGCTGACTTCGATCCTAGCTATACGGCGAAAAGTTTAAAAGGTGGTGAAGTAAAACATAATGCGACTTTATTTAATTTGGGCGGGGTTTATCACTTAAATGATACGCAACAAATTTTTGCTAATTTTTCTCAAGGCTTTAGTATTCCAGACGTACAACGGATGCTGCGAGATGTTCCAGCAAGTTTTGTTGTGACCAGTAATAATATTGATCCGATTAAAGTGAATAATTATGAACTCGGCTGGCGTTTACAAGAGCAAAAGGGACTCAATCTAGGGCTGACTGCTTTTTATAATGATTCTGATAAATCTGTGAGGTTTAATGCTGCCCCAAATTTTAATATTGAAGTGATTGATACCGATGAACGCATATATGGTTTGGAAGCCAATGTAAAATATGCAATTTCTGATATGTGGAATATGGGAGGAACTATTGCTTATACGCGCGGTCAATTTAAAAATATACTCGGTGATTGGCAAGAGCTAGATGCTACACGAGTTTCACCACTGAAAGGCACGCTATTTTCAGAATGGAAATTTGCAGATAATATCCATTTACGCGTACAGACTTTAGCAATTGGTGGTACAGATCAGGCCGCTAAAGACTATGTCAATCCATTAAATGACCGCAGTATTCGAAAACCCGCTGAGATTAAAGGGTTTGCGATTATGGATGTGATCACCAGTGCAAAAGTAGGTCCAGGCAGATTAGGCTTTGGCGTTTATAATGTATGGAATACAGACTATAAAACAGTGTTTAGTCAAGCGGTTGCGCCAACCTATGGGGCTATTTCAAGTTTGGCTGCACAAGGTCGTAGCTACGGTTTAACTTATACGCTGAAGTATTGATCCAGATAAAGCCTCTTTAAAATTTGAAAGAGGCTTTTTATTGAGCAATATCTCGATGAAAAATACTGAATCGTGGGTAACTATATAAATCCAATAAAAATTTTCCTAATCAGTCAAGACTGCTATTTTAGGAGATTCAAATGAATAAAAATAATGATATTTGGATGATGGCAACGCTGATCAACGGGATCAGCTTATCCATGATTTTACCTTTACTCGCACCTCTTATTCGTCTATTAAAAATCTCAGAGCTTCAGGCAGGTCTGATGGTGTCTGCCAGTGCATTGCTGATGAGTTTGACTGCAATGTGGATTTCTAAAAAACCAAATCTTCAAAATCCTTATTATTTATTGAGTATCGGTTTTATTGGAATGAGCATAACGTGGGGACTATTTTCAGGGGTATTAAGTTATGGGCTAATGTATAGCATGCCAATTGGACTACTTTTCACTTTATTATTGCTTACACGAAGCAGTATTGGCTTTTTTATGGCAATGCCGCAAATCGCATTACAAAGTTATGTGATGACGCGATATTTAGATGAAACGACACGCAGTCAGAAGATGGCAAGCTTTGGTGCCTTAAACAGTGCAGGGCTAATTTTAGGGCCATTTTTAACCACATTACTCATTATTTGGGGAATATTGATTCCTTTGTGGCTCGCCGTATTGCTTTTGACTGTCATGAGTATGCTGATAGTAGGTTTATATCAACACAACGGGGAAAATGCTCAACAGTCACATTCAAAACGTCATGATCCAAACCATTCGCCTTTAAACTATCATTTTGATGAAGATCAGCATATTCAAGACACAGTTTTACAAAAAGAGATTTCTCAGCAAGATTCTAGTCATTCGCAATTGGTTCGTCTGAGTGATGATGATCTAAGAAAATCGATGATTTGGTTGATCCTTGGATTTAGTTTATATATTGCGATTATTACTCTGAATTTAACTGCAGGTTTTTATATTCAAGATAAATTTCAATTTAACATTCAGCAAAGTGCCCTCTATTTTTCCCAATGCTTGTTGATTGTGGGGATTGTTTCGGTCTTGATGCAAATTGCGATTTCTAAATGGTTTAAATGGTCTTTAACACAGCTTTTAATGGTCGGATTAAGCACGATGTTGGTTGGGCTGATCTTGTCAATTTATACCCAGCAGATCGTGATTTTTCAGTTGGCTTATGTTTTTTATGGTATCGCTGTGGCATGTCTAATGCCTGCATTTACCACAGGTGCATCACAATCAGTTTCGATAAATTTGCAAACTAAAATTGCTGCTTTATGCACCATGGCGCAAGCGCTCAGTTTGGTTGTTGCACCATTAATGAGCACAGGGCTGTACCAACTTAACATTATCTTCCCATATTATTTACTGCTTAGTATTTTCTTATTGCTGTCTTTTTATTTTGTTGTTTTTAAATGGAATAAATAGAGGATGGTCATACCAGTGTCATGTTCTTTGATTAGTTTGCCTGCATTAAATCAAATATGACATTTCAATGATGAAACCATTTAAAATTAAACATTCGCTAATCATTTGTTTTGCTTCAGGACTATTTTTAACAGCCTGCAATAATGATCATGATGATAATTCAGCTGTTGTCGTCCCACCTAAAGCTGATACATCACTATATTTACAGACCAAACAACCCTATCAACCTCAGCAGAAACTAAGCAGTTATGAAGCAACGCCAGCAGGTTATCGTGCAGTTTTTACAGAATTAGTTGCTCGACATGGTTCACGAGGTTTATCGAGTATTAAATATGATTTAGCTTTATACAACATGTGGTTAAAAGCAAAACAGGAAAATGCCTTAACGCCATTGGGTGAACAATTGGGTGCTGATTTAGAAGCCATGATGAAAGCCAATATTCTATTGGGTTATGGAGTGGAAGGTATACGCCAGTATGGCTATGGCAACGAAACTTCTGTAGGTATTAAAGAACATCAGGGTATTGCAGATCGCTTATTACAACGCTTACCACAATTGTTTAATCAAGCCAGTCAACAAGGTAAATCTGTACAGATCGTTAGCTCGGGTGTGGATCGTGCGGTGGACAGTGCTAAATTTTTTACCAATGAATTGTTGAAACAGCAACCAAGTTTAAAGACTGCAATTACACCAGCAAGCTATCAAAGCCTCAACAGTACCTCTATACCAAGTATTGTCGATGGCGGGGTAAATCGCTTTCATCTGTATTTTCATAGTTTAAATGCACAAGACGATTTGGCCAATGTTAAAACGGATTTAGACAAAACAGTCTATGCGGCTAGTTTAAAATATCAAGATTTTGAAGAGAATGATCCAGATTTAAAACAAAAAATTAAAACATTGAGTGCAGATCCTAATGCGCAAAAAATCGCAACAGAAGTATTAAGCCCAATTTTTAAAACAGCATTTATTCAAAAAATTGGTCAAACTGGCTATAGCTTTAGTAATTCAGGATCATTCACTGTAACAAGCCCTAAAGGTGAACAGATTACTGAAAAAGGAAAGGGGAAAAATACCATTGCCAGTGCAGTAGATGCTGCTGCTTATGTGTACGAGTTGTATTCAATCACTGGCGGAATGCAAGACGAGCTTGGAGCGACAAATTTTAAAAAATATATGCCAATTGAAGCGGCTAAGTTTTATGCGCAATATAACGATGCCAATGATTTTTATAGTAAGGGCCCAAGCTTTGATACAGGCAAAGCTGTAACAACAGATATTGCCAAATCACTCAAACAGGATTTATTTAAACAAGTTGATGATGTTATGAGCAATACACAAAAGAATGTTGCTGTATTAAGATTTGCTCATGCTGAAATCATAATCCCTTTAGCCACCAGCTTAGAGTTAAAGGGGATGATGCAATCTGTGCCCTTGACGCAGACGTTTAATTATTCAAATAGTGCGTGGCGTGGTGAAGATATCTCACCGATGGCAGCAAACTTACAGTGGGATATTTATCAGAATTCGCAAGGGCAGACTTTGTTAAAAATGCTCTATAACGAAAAAGAGATTGCTTTTAAAAAAGGTTGTGATTATGCCCGCTATAAAGCAAACAGCTATTATTATGATTATTTAAAGTTGAAACAATGTTATAGTATTCAATAGATTGCTATAAAATTTGAGGGAGAACGGGTTTCTCCCTTTTAATCTGTTTATAAAAGGGACACTGTGAAATTCCAGCAACATACGATTCAAGCTGCTATTTTTGATATGGACGGTACGATGCTGGACACTGAACGGCTTAGGTTTGATGTGTTAAAACAAGCGTCTTTGGAAATCACTGGTGTAGAATTTAGCTTAGATTATTTGATGCAATGTTTAGGGCTTAATGCGTTAAGCTCAGAACACTTAGCACAAAAGTTTTATGGTCAAGATATCCCTTACCAGCACATTCGGCAACGTGCTGAACAAATTGAACTTGAGATGATTTTGTCGCAAGGCGTACCAGTGAAAGCTGGGCTTTTAGAAATATTAGCTTATTTGCAATCTCAAAATATCCGATTGGCTGTCGCTACATCTAGTACCCGAAAAATTGCTGAAAAATATTTAAAACTTGCAAAAATTGATCATTATTTTACCTTGTTGGTCTGTGGCGATGACGTGATACAAGGTAAACCACACCCAGAAATTTTTAACAAAGCCTGCACGTTATTAAATCTAAATCCGCAACACAGCTTGATGATTGAAGATTCTGAAAATGGGATTACTTCAGCAGATTTGGCTGGGGGAGTAACGATTTTGATTGAGGATATTAAAGCGCCAAATCAGACCATGCTGGCAAGAGCAGATTACTACTTTGAATCTATGTTGGATTTTTATCAAGCAATCATAAAATCTGACTGAATAAAATTCATTTTCAATTGAACAACACTCAGTCAATTCAAGATTTAAACATGATGATTACGTGCTTTAATAGAAGCATTAAAATTAATGTGAATTTGATGTGTTTTTAGGTTCTCAAAGTTTAACAACTCCAACTGAGACACATGATTATCCCGAGTGGCACAAAGGGAGAAAACACTACGCCTTATGGTATATCGAAATTCATCATCCTGAATTATTGGCTTATTTAAGCGATTTAACAGAAAAATTCTCAAACTATTTATTGCACCCCAACACACGCCAATTTCATATCACATTGTATATTTGTGGCTTTCTAACCGAAGATAAAAAGCAATTTGATGATGATTTTATCCAAAGTAAATTTCAACAACAGCTTAAAATTTTGAGCCAAAACCAGTTAAATAGTTTTAAATTAACAACAGGAAAAATAAATAGTTTTAGCAGTGCTTTATTTATAGAAATTCAAGATCACGAAAATAGCCTAAGCAATATTCGACAATTATTATCCCATTCAAGCCAAGAAATTGCTGCTTTAGATTATTGTCCGCATATCACCTTAGGTTTGTATTCAGCTGAGTTTAAAGCGCAACAAATATTTAAGGCTATCGAAACGATTGATCAAAAAAGTTTTGAAATTGGCATTGATCAGCTTAATTTTGGTATATATCAAGCGCAAGTCTTACAGGGGCCTTTAGCTACGTTACATCAGCTTATACTCAATCCGAAAAAAACAGATGGATCTTGGGAGTCAAATTTATGTTGCAATTAATCCTAGGTGGCGCGCGTTCTGGCAAAAGTAAATTAGCTGAACAGATCGCAAAAGACTCAAATCTACAAGTTGTTTATATTGCTACCGCACAAGCATGGGATGATGAAATGCGACAACGTATTTCACACCATCAGACACAACGACCTGATGCATGGCGGCTGATTGAAGAACCACTTTACCTAGCCGATTGTTTAAAAAAAATAGATCAACAAGAACAAGTGATTTTGGTGGATTGCTTAACCTTATGGATGAGTAATTTATTGATGCATGAGGACTCAAATCTTCAGCGCATCGAATGTGAAAAATTGCTGAAAATTCTACCTACATTAAAGTCTAAAATTGTTTTAGTTAGCAATGAAACAGGACTCGGTGTTATACCAATGGGTGAAATAACTCGAAAATTTGTTGATGAATCAGGACGTTTACATCAACTATTAGGTCAAATAGCTGATAAAGTAGTGTTTTGCATCGCAGGTTTTCCGATGTTATTAAAAGGATAAATATTGTGATTTTTATCATATAAACTTGAGCATTTTAACGATTAACAATGAATTTTTAAAATACGAGATGGAGAGCAACAATGAATTGGTGGTTAGAAGCATGTAAAGTGCCAAACGCAGAAACAAAACAACAGGCTGAAGAACGTCAATTACAATTGACCAAGCCAACAGGCTCGCTGTCTGTTTTGGAAAATGTCGCCGTGCAATTGGCAGCTTTGCAAAGTAATTCAAAACCGAATGTAGATAAACCTTGGATCACGATTTTTGCAGGTGATCATGGGGTAATGGCTGAAAATATTTCAGCATATCCGCAAGCTGTAACGCGCCAAATGTTGCAAAACTTTGCAACGGGTGGGGCTTGTATCAGTGTGATTGCTAAAGAATATGCTGCGACTTTACAAGTCATTGATTGCGGCACAGTGGGTGAGGTTTACCAATATCAAGGCGTTGAACGTCATAGTATCGCTCAAGGGACTGCCAATTTTGCTCAACAAGTGGCAATGACTGAACAACAATGTCAGCAAGCCATGGCGCTAGGGCGTGAGAGTGTAGAAAAAGCCATTGCACAGGGTGCTTCAATTTACATTGCTGGGGAAATGGGGATTGGAAATACCTGTTCAGCTTCAGCGATTGCATGTTTCTTATTAAATGAACCAGCTGAGCAACTGACAGGTGTAGGCACGGGGATTCGTGCTGATCAGTTGATTCATAAAAAAAATATCATTCAGCATTCACTTGAGTTACATAAAAATTATGTTGAAAATGATGCATTTAAAGTTTTGTGTGCTGTAGGTGGCTTAGAAATTGCTGCAATGACAGGAGCTTATATTCGCTGTGCTCAACTCGGGATGCCTGTAATTGTCGATGGCTTTATTAGTTCTGTGGCGGCATTAGTCGCGGTACGACTCAATCCTGAAGTTCGACAATGGATGTTGTTCGGTCATCAGTCTGCTGAATATGGGCATCAACGCCTATTACAAGAGTTGAATGCTGATCCATTATTAAAGCTTAATTTACGTTTGGGGGAAGGCAGTGGTGCGGGTGCTGCCTTGGGTGTGATTAAGTTGGCATGTAGTTTACATAACAATATGGCCACTTTTGCTGAAGCTGCGGTAATTGGCGAGAAAGTTTAAATTTATTCATAATTCAAAAAGAGCATATGCATGAAATTGAGGATTGATCTATTACGTCACGGGGAAACTACGCTGAATCATACTTTGCGTGGTTCGACTGATGATGAATTGACAGAATTGGGCTGGCAACAAATGCACCAGACCATTTCCTATGATCAATCCTCTGTGCAAACACAATGGGATTTTATGTTTAGCTCGCCTTTAAAGCGCTGTTTCTCATTTGCACAGAGACTTTCTGAACAAGTTCAAATACCACTAATGCAAGATCATCGATTACAAGAAATTCATTTTGGTGATTGGGAAGGTATTTCAACACAGCAGATTTATGCAAAAACGCCTGAGTTATTGGAAAATTTTTGGCAATCTCCGACACGTTATACTCCACCAAATGCTGAAAGATATTTAGATTTTCAGTATCGAATTAAGCAAGCATTACAAGCGATCAAAGAACAAATGCTGATTACACAAAGTCAAACAGCTTTGATTGTGACGCATGGTGGTGTGATTAAGCTTTTAAAATGTATGGCGCTACAACAATCTCTTGATGATATTTTAAAAATGTCTGCTGAGCTTGGGCAATTAAATCGCTTTATGTTGGACAGCGAAACCATGCAATTAGAGTTATTGGAGAGCAATAAATGACCCCATTTTTTATTGCATTGCAATTTTTAACGATTTTCCCTGTTTATTTAAAAAATATGCCTTCGCCAAAACAAAATGGTCAGTCACTGCTATTTTATCCAGTGATTGGGCTTTTGATTGGTTTGGTTCTGTTTGCCGTTGCCAGTTTTCTACATGTTTTGCCTGTAGTTTTACTCAGTACCATTATTCTGGTCATCTGGATTTTGCTCACGGGTGGCTTACATTTAGATGGTTTAGCGGATACTGCGGATGCTTGGGTCGGTGGCTTTGGTGATAAAGAAAATACCTTAAGAATTATGAAAGACCCAGCATGTGGACCGTTTGGTGTGCTGAGTTTAATTGTTATCTGTTTGATTAAATGGTCTGCACTGTATGTGTTATTACAGGAACAACACTATACTGCTTTGATTCTATTTCCTATTTTAGGGCGTTTAACACCATTATTTTTATTTCTGACCACTGAATATGTCCGTGAAAAGGGCTTAGGCTGGTCCATTGCTCAATATATCCCTAAAACTTGGGCAATGATCATTTTTGGTATCAGTTTATTGGGCGCAGGTTATTTTGTTTGGGTTGGTTTGGTGACCGCAACGATTTTTATCCTCACCTTAATTTATCTACGCTATAAGTTTATTCAACGAATCGATGGGATTACGGGTGACACCATTGGTGCCAGTATAGAAATCGCAGAAACCGTCTGTTTACTCTGTTTTATCATTTGTGGTTTTTATATTTAATAAGATTAAAAAAACCGAAGTTTTTAAAACTTCGGTTTTTAAATTGATCACTTATTTATGTTTATCTACTCATTATTTATCAGTAAATAATTAATAAGATTTTGATTTATATATCTATGCTAATCAAAATTAGAATTTTTTCTCTACACTGAACAAGAAGCTTGGAATAGCATCATTGACCCGAGCTTCATATAAAGCACCATCACTTTGATTATTTAAGCGCTCTTTATAGTCTGTACTCAAAATATTACGAGCACTCAGTGTTGTTGCCCAGCCTTTAGGGAAGCGTTTTGTCGCACTAATATCCACATTTACACGTTGATTGGTTGTACGATCATAGGGAAGATTGTCTAAAGCACGGGTAAATTCAGGCGTGTAGCTTAGATTAATACTGCTTGACAATTGCCAAGGCTGGTAATTGTATGAAACGCCTGTACTTGCTGTATAAGGGGCAACATCACTGGCTAAACGGGTATTATGGTCGGTATCTTCGATTTTGGCGCGTACCGTCGATAATTGTCCATTCAACATAAATGAATGACCATTTTCGGTTTGTTTTAAAGCATAGCGACCTGAAATTTCTACACCGTAGGTTGTTGCTTGGTCTTGATTATACGGACGTTCAACAAAGCGTGTGCCTTCTTGACGAATCACTTTTTCGATATAGTCATCAATATCTCGATGAAAAACCGTAATATTTACGCCACCTGCAGTAGTGTTATAACCCAAGGTTGTTTCCAGTGCGGTGATTTTTTCAGGCCGAAGATTGGGATTACCACCACGGTCTGGGTTATTGATAGAGCCTGCATCAGCATCTGTTGAAATGGAAACAGTCGGCATGAGATTGTTACTATTTGGACTTTTAAAGGCGCGACTAATATTGGTTTGCAAAGACCATTGATCGTTAAAGTCTAAACGGTGTGCAAGCACAGGGCTGAGGTTTTGATCACTGTATTCAACCAAGCCTGAACGTTCTAACCATTCCTGACGTGCGCCCACGGTAAGCGTTTGACGTTTTGAAAACTTCCAACTGCCTTCCAAATAAAGTGCGTAACGTTGCTCATCTAATGTATCAGCAATATTGCTTGCTAGCGCATTGGCACGCGCATCAAGTCCAAATTTTACTTGTTTGCTTTCGTCAAACTTGCGTACCCCATCATACGCTAAGCCGTATTCATTCACAGTTTCATCAATATAAGAACTGTATTGATTGGAACGAGTGGATTCAGTTTCATTTTGCTTTTCAATAGACAAGCGGACTTTGTCTGAGTCACCTTTATCTTTACGCTCATAACGGGTATTTAAACGAATACTGTCATTTTTATCATTTTGAACTTGATTACTACTAGAGCCTTCACTTTCATTCTTACGATAAAAAATTTCTGAAACCAGTTTTTGTTGATCATCAATTTGATATTCAACACGTGGTGCAAACATGGTATTTGTACGATTGGTAGTGCGTATTTGTTGGCGTGTACCATTTATATTTTCAATTTCTGTGCTTGATTTGCTGTCATTCCACATTTGATTGGCTGAAACACTGTAAATCCATGCACCATCACGCCCATCTGCTTGTACACTGATATTTTTACGCTGTTCTTCTTTTTGATCCGAATGGGTGATGCCATATCCTAATTTAACATTGCCACTGATTCGAGCATCGTCTAAGGGTTCTTTTAAAATGATATTGATCACTGCGGATGAGGCAACTGAGGCTTGAGCTACACTAGGTTGTTTGGTGATTTCAATTCGTTCAATCATTTCAGGCGTAATTGAGTCAACAATAGACATACCACCACGTGGTCCACCTTGTACGGCTTCACCATTAATCAAAAATACTGGTGCGCCACCACCACGAAAACGCATGCTGCCTGAACCGCTTGATCCACGTGGTCCTTGTCCAGGTGTTGGCATTTGAAAACCTGCTGCACGTCTTAAAGCATCATTGACCGATTGATCGCCGAATTGCAGCATTTCTTCACGTGTCACAATGGTTTTAGCGACCGCACTGATATCAGGATCTTTAGCATGTGTTTGTTCAGCGGCAAAAACCAAGGTTTTTAATTGTTTTGGTGATTCATTTTCTTTAAGTTGAGTCGCTTCAGTAGTTTTATTTGCAGATATTGTTTCATCATTTGCAAGGCTTGCAGAGGTAATGGCGAATATTGCAAGGCTTAAAGTACTCAATGTACCCCAGTAAAGTTTTGTACGGTGCATGTTGCATCGTTCCATTTATGTAATTTCGCGTAAGATTAGCGCACAATTATGTAGAAATTTTGAGGAAAAGTGCATGGATGAAAAATAAATTTAATGCTGAATTTGTTTTTATTTAAATCAAAAAAAAGCCTAATGAGTGAAGCATTAGGCTGATGAAATTTCTAAAAATATAAACTGAAAAATAGAACAGGGGATTACCACATCAAGTCATCTGGAATAACATAAGCAGCATAAGGATCTTCCTCATCTGTCACTTGTTCATTCTTCTCAGAATTATTGACAATAATAAATCCAGTCATTTTTTCATTGATACGTTCACCCAAAGCTTTGGGTAAAATTGCGTAGGCATCATTATTGTCATGTGCAATTACCAAACTGCCTGAAACCAAGGCATTATAAACTTGCTGATTGATATAGATTTTCTTAACCGAACCATCGATAAACTGATAGACCGCATCGCCATCTGTATCTGTGATTTTATGTTGACCAATCATTTGGATAATTGAAGCTTTTAAGGCTTTTTCATCTAAAATGCGTTGTTTCTCTTGATTCAGCGCTTGGTCTTTACTGATTTTCTCTTGTTTGTCTTGTTCAATTTTAGCTTTAAGCTCAGCTTCATTACTCTGACCTGTTCGTTGTTCGTGCTGTGCCTGCTTTGACAATTTCTTTGCTTTTTTATTATCCACTAAGCCAGCTTTGAGTAACTGTGCTTGCAATGCGTTTTTGACCATAACAATAACCAACCATTAAATGTGTTTCGAACCATGCCGAAAATAAATAAACCAATACGTTAAGCTGAGTATTAAACTTAATCCAGCAGGGATAAGGAATGAATTTAATTGTAAATAAGGATACACGATACTGGCAATCAGCCCACCCAGAATAAATCCGCAAAGAATCAATAAATGTAATGTAACACGGCGCTTTTCAATACCGAGTCCTCGAAACAGATAGCCTAAAGCCAAACCAAGATCAGTTAAAACCCCTGAAAGATGTGTAGTGCGGATAATTGTGCCTTTATAGTGGCTGACCATGGCATTTTGCATCCCCATTGCGGTACTTGCCCAGAGTAAAGCATATTTTGGATAATAAGGAATAAATAACCAGCAAAGCAAAATAAACACACTGACAAGACTGAGTGGAACGCCATATCTACGACCCAGTTTAAAATTGCTATTACCTAAAATAAAGCCACTATAACTTGATCCAATCACATAACTGAGCATGACTAAGAAAAGGTAAAGCACATGATCATATTGTTGATGAATCAGTGCTTGCGCAAATAAACTGGCATTGCCCGTCATATGAGAGATGGATTGATGAAGGACGGTAATCAAACCAAGCACATTAATTATGCCTGCATTGACTGCAAGCATAAACGCACCTAGTTGAATCCAAACGGGCAAATACTGTAGAGGCATAATTCCTTCTTTTTATTCATATACCTTGTATATTACTTTTTAGAAAGATCAACTGCTGCTGTAAATAAGACATCAGTCGAGGAATTCAATGCTGTTTCTGTTGAGTCTTGAAGCACACTAATCACCATACCAATTGCAATTACTTGCATTGAGATTTCTGAAGGAATACCAAATAAACCACAAGCCACGGGAATTAACAACAGAGAACCACCAGCAACACCAGATGCACCACAAGCCGTTACCACAGAAACTACAGATAAGATTACCATAGTGACGATATCAACTTGAATACCAAGTGTATGCACAGCAGCGAGGGTGAGCACGGTAATTGTTACCGCTGCACCTGCCATGTTAATTGTTGCACCTAATGGGATCGCAACGTTAGCAGTAGTATCATTTACCCCTAAGCGTTTTGCCAAGTCAAGGTTTACTGGAATATTTGCCGCAGAACTACGGGTAAAGAATGCAGTGATTCCACTTTCTCTTAAGCATTTTAAAACCAAAGGATATGGGTTTTTACGCATCACAAAACCAACAATCAATGGATTGATCACGAGGGCTACAAAAAGCATGGTACCAACGAGTATAGCAATTAAGTGTGCGTAGTTTTTTAAGGTTTCTAAACCTGCTTGCGCAAATGTTGCAACAACTAAGCCAAAAATCCCCACAGGAGCAAAAGCAATCACCACACGAATAATGGCATTCGTCGCATCCGCAATATCTGTAATCACTTGTTGAGTGGTTTCTGAACCGTGACGAAGTGCCGCACCTAAGCCTACAGCCCAAGCTAAAATGCCAATAAAATTTGCCTCGTGTAAAGCCGTTATTGGATTGGTAATAAAACTAAGGAGTAGATTTTTTAATACTTCTGCTACGCTACCCGGTGGCTGTAAAGTCACTTCGCTTGCATGTGCAAAAACCAAAGTACTTGGAAACATTGTGCTAATCGTAATGGCACTTATCGCAGCCAATAACATTCCAATTGCATATAATCCAAGAATTGGTTTTAAGTTACTCGCGCCTTCACCAACTTTAAAGTTAGCAATAGATGAAAGAACCAAGACAAATACAAGAATTGGTGCAATGGATTTTAATGCTTTAATAAAAAGCTCGCCTAAAATAATGAAATATTGGGCTGAATTGGGGAATAGATACGCAACTATAAAACCAAGAATAATGGCAATAAGAATACGAGTAACTAAACTTAAACGTGCTAGGACAGCAAACATGTTGAACCTTTATGCCTAAACTGGTCTAAAATCGATGAACAAGCCGCGTATTCTATACCTAAAAGCGAAAACTTAAATAATACAATTTCGCCATAAAAATTAAGATATTAAAAAATATATAGCTTTTTCAGCAATCATAATAAAAAATGTTGATAATTTAAACGATTATTTAACTAAAAGTTTGGGCATCCAATTGATGCATGGCTTGGTAATGCGTTAAATAAATATTTCCACTGAGCTGTTTAATTAAATTGGACTGTTTTAAACGATCCATGACTGGACCTTTGACTTCCGTGAGATGCATTTGAATTTTTAATTTATTTAAATCACTGTTGATTTCTTCCAGAGTTTCTAAAGCACTTGCATCAATATTACTAATACTTGAGCAATTGATCACCACATGATGTAGTTCTGGGTGTTTACTGACTTCTAAAATGATAAATTCTTTTAAGGTATTGGCATTTAAAAAACTTAGATTTTCATCTATACGAATAGACACAATATTGGTACTGGTCAATACATCATGTCTTGAAATATTGCGGAAATGTTGCGTGCCTTCAACTAAGCCAATGACGGCAATATGCGGACGGCTAATACGCCATAACAGCAATAAAAATGTAGAAACAATACCAATAATCAAACCTGTTGAAATATCGATACACAACACCCCAAAGAATGTGACCCACATGGCAATCCCATCGGCTTTGGAATAACGCCATGTTTCGATAAAGGGTTTAAAATCAACCAATTTCCAAATGGATACCATAATGGTGACAGCGAGAATCGCTAAAGGAAGTTGTTTAAATAAACCGGTAAAATATAAACTCACAATCACGATAAAAATTGAAGATAACACACCAGCCATAGGCGTTTTTGCGCCTGCATCTGCATTAACCACTGTACGTGATAAACTGCCAGTCACAGGAAATGCTGACGTGACACCTGCACTAAAGTTGGCTAAACCCAGTGCAATCAGCTCTTGATTACTATTAAGCTCACTACGTTGTTGAAATGCTGTGGTCTGTGCAATAGAAATAGATTCGACAAAACTCACCATGGTAATCATTGCTGCACCGGGTAAAAGTTGGATCACCAAATCCCAACGCCAGTAAGGCATGGCAATTGGTGGAAATCCCGAAGGAATCTCCCCCACGGTTTTGATACCAAATTGGTCTATATGCAGGAAATGTATTAACGCAATCGAAATAAACACCAGAACCAAGGGCAGTGCTTTCACCCAGAATTGTAGAGAATGTGCATAAGATTGGCATAACTTAGATTTAAAAAAAACCGGGATGTAAATCAAAAACAGAATCGCACAGACACCAAAAATTAAAGTCTCAATACTGGTAAAGCTAATGTATTGCCATATGCTTTGAATAAACTCGATAATATTGCCTGATTTTAAGGGAACATCGAGCATAAACTTAACTTGGCTGAGTGCAATCAATACTGCGGATGCGATGATAAAACTCTTAATCACAGGATGGCTGATTAAACGGATTAAAAAGCCGAATCTAAAAATTCCCAGTAAACTTGAAAGTATGCCGACGAGAAGTGCCAATAAACATGCTGCTTGAATATATACAGGTGAACCCACCTCATAGAGCGGTTCAAGCGTAGCAAAGGTCATCATGGAAATCAGTGCAACAGGACCAATAGAAAGTGTTGGACTGCCACCCACAATGGCATAGATGATCATGGGTAAAATACTGGCATATAAGCCAGTCACAGGAGGCAACCCAGCAACCATGGCATAAGCCATACCTTGAGGTACAAGCATTGCAATGACGATTAAAGCAGCAAGTAGATCAGCCCTAAATTTAGGGACATTATAGTCTTGCAGCCATTGCCATGCAGGGAGTATTTTACTGAGTTGAACTTTTGGGGCAGCCATTGGAACTTCATTAGCATATTTTCATATATATTATGCAGAAAAAATGCTAAGAAAAATAGCGACAGCTAACTTATATACTGAATTGTTTGTTTTTATTTTAAATTTATCTAGACGCTAAGATGTGTATTAAACCTGTGGGCAATACAAATCATATAAGGTTGTTAATACCACTGTCAGTTTTTGATCTTTAATAGAATAATAAATTTGCTTCCCATCACGACGTGTTGAAACAACATCACTTTTACGTAACATCATCAATTGTTGAGAGAGCGTCGGTTGATTAATCTGAGTTTTTTCTTCTATTTGCGAAACATTTAACTCTTCTTGAGCAAGATGGCATAAAATGAGTAAGCGATCTGTATTGGCTAAAGATTTTAAAATAGTCACGACTGATGCAGCTGATTCACGCATTACATCAATTTCAAGATCACTAGACATCGGTAGGTTCCATCCATTATTTAATACAGTATAACTGTGTCAGTGCATGTCGTATGGCTTTTAGCTTATGTTTTTTGATGAATTTCTAAATCAATTTTGTGAATATATCTTCACATTCTGTTTTAACTTTCTACAGAACTAGATTTTCTCTGTTTACAGTTGAATAAATAGACAAAAATAAGTGATATGTTAAGATGTAACTACAGCTAAAAATCAAGCTGAGGATATTTGACATGACGACATTTACAGCAATGAAGACGACATTACGTGAGGAAGCAACGATTCCAGTGCTTGCTATCGATGCGTTTAGTGCGGCATTTAATCATGCAAGTCAGTCAAACGCTACAATCACTTATGTAAAAGATCAACAGCTGGTCCAACAAAGCAATGGTGAAGTCAAAGTTGTTGAAGATTTATCTTCTGCCTATGTGGTTCCCAAGCTTAAACACAGTGTGTTAAAACGTAAAAAGAAACAAGAGGTGATGGCATAACTTTATATGCGACAGCCAAGAATAAGAATGTTTGCTGGTCCAAACGGATCAGGTAAAAGCACAATTAAAGACTATTTAGCGCCCCATCAGATTGGGGCATATTTAAATGCAGATGAGCTTGTAAAACAATTATCTGCGACTCAAAGTTTGTGCTTAGATGATTATCATCATGATTTATCTAGCGCAGCGTTACTGAAATTTTTAAAACAAAAAAAACGTAAAAAGAATGACCAAGTCGTGCCGCTATTATCCTCAAAACCACAAATTGTGGATGGACTCATTATATTTAACCGAGATGAAATCGACTCCTATCTTTGCGCACGCATTATCGATTTTATTCGGATGGAATTTTTAAGGTTAAAAATGAGTTTCACTTTTGAAACTGTGATGTCGCATATCAGCAAAGTAGAGTTTCTACGTGAAGCCCAGAAACAAGGCTTTAAAACGTATCTGTACTATGTGGCAACCGTTGACCCAAAAATTAATATTGGACGTGTGCAATATCGGGTCGCTACAGGTGGTCATGCTGTACCAGTGCAGAAAATCTGTGAGCGCTATTACCGTAGTTTAGATTTATTGATGTTGGCAATTGAAGCCTCAGATCGTGCATATATTTTTGATAATTCAAGTCACGGTGAAAAAGCAGCTTTTATTGCAGAGATCGAAAAGGCTGAAGTACTAAAACTAAATCCTGTTGTAGAGCATTTCCCTAAATGGTTTGTAGACAAAGTATTGAGTGAATTTAATTAACTTTAAGATTAGATCTGTTTGATAAACAAAAAATCATGTTGAGTGAAGCATATTGGTATTAAAAGTTTCTTCTTCGTTTAGGATAAGGCAAGAATGAGGGGGTTTTATGTTGATTTATCGTATTAAAAAGGGTTGATAAACGAAGTTTATTGGCAAAATATTAAAAATTAAAATAAATTATAAGCCATTGATTATTCATTATAAATATGAATAAAGCTATTCAAAGATTTAAATCAAAACTAAAAATTAGGCTGTGCAATTCGTAGCTAATCATATAGCGATTATATTTGCAGTTATGACTTTGATTTGCACATTTCTATATATCATTATCTGAAGATGAGGTTGATTAATTTAAATAAATATATATTATAAAAACATATATTGTATGGATTTAAAGCAATGCATGATTTTATACTGGCCTTTTTGGGAGGAGTTCTACTTGGGCTGGCTGTAGTTGGCTACTTATTTGTAAATGGTCGTGTTGCTGGGGTAAGTGGTCTAATTGCACAAGTCCTCAATCCACACAGAATTTTTAAAACACCTGCTTTGTGGTTTTTATTGGGCTTATTCAGTACACCATTTATCTATGGAGTGATTTTTAATCCTGAAATCGTGATGCTAACGACAAGCCCAATTTTACTTGTCATCGCAGGTCTATTGGTTGGCTTTGGCACACGATTAGGTTCAGGCTGTACCAGTGGTCATGGAATTTGTGGGATAAGTCGTTTGTCTAAACGCTCAATTGTTGCGACTTGTACCTTTATGCTGGCTGGATTTATCACAGTGTATGTGATGCGTCATGTGATTGGAGCTTAATCATGAAAAATATCTTTGCATTTATCTTTGGCGGGCTATTTTCTGTAGGTTTAATGCTTTCGGGGATGTCGAATCCAGCAAAAGTCATTGGTTTTTTAGATATATTTGGCCAGTGGGATCCAAGTCTGGCTTTTGTGATGATTGGCGCAATAGTCGTTGCATTTATTCCTTCTCAAAAAGCGATACGTCATCCTGTGACTGTGTTTAATGAAGTGATCGAATTACCAAAAAATACCCAACTCGATACAAAGTTAATTGCAGGCGCTTTCATTTTTGGTATAGGTTGGGGAATAGCTGGAATCTGTCCAGCACCCGCATTTACATTGATTGGTTTGGGTTATTATCAAGCCTTATATTTTATTGTTGCCATGCTGTTTGGCGTATTGATTCATCGCAAAGTGACAGGAGCATAATTTTTTATGAATCCATTTGTACAAGATTTTTTTGATGAAGCCAGTAATACCTTTAGTTATGTGGTGGTTGATCCTGCAACTCAATACTGTGCCATTATTGACAGTGTATTGGATTATGATGCGGCATCTGCAACAACATCGACAACACATGCAGACCATATTATTCAGTATATTCAAAAACATCATCTTACAGTGCAGTGGATTCTTGAAACACATGTACATGCAGATCATTTAACAGCATCACAATATTTAAAAGAACAGTTAGGTGGTCAAATCGCCATGAGTGAAAAAATTGTGACTGTTCAAGATATTTTTAGTCAAATTTATAATTTTGATTATCAGGCTTTAAAAGCACAACATTCCTTTGATTATTTATTTAAAGATCATGAGATTTTTAAGATTGGTGAGTTAGAGGCATATAATCTCCCTACGCCAGGTCATACCCCAGCTTGTTTGACCTATGTGATTGGTGATGCAGCCTTTGTTGGTGATACTTTGTTTATGCCTGATTATGGCACAGCGCGTTGTGATTTTCCAAAGGGCAGTGCGGCACAACTTTATGATTCTGTAATGAAAATTTTTAACTTAGCAGAGCATACTCGGTTGTATTTATGTCATGATTACCTGTCAGAATCACGCCTAGATTATCATTGCCAAACAGACATTAAGAGCCAACGTGAAGAAAACATCCATATCCATACAGGGGTAACTAAACAAGCCTTTATTGCGATGCGGGAACAGCGTGATGCTACATTGGCTATGCCGAAATTGATCCTTCCAGCCATTCAAATCAATATGAATGCAGGTCAATTTCCTGAACCTGAAATAAATGGTATTCGTTATTTAAAATTACCTTTAAATTATTTTAGGTAAATTGCTTAAATTAAAATGTATTTATTAAATGATAATGATTTGAATTTTTGTTCAATAATTATGCGACTTAATCACGATGATTATTTATTTAGTTTTTTAAAATAATTTTCTTTAATATGCTTGAAAATTACGCAATGATTGATTTTTTTATGAATATTGTTAAGATTATTGTAAATAAGTGCAGAACTCAAGCATGGAATTGAGTCTCTTTAGAATAAATCATAACAGGGGGATTTTTTCTCATATTACAAAATATAAAATTTATTTATCAGGTTGATATTTAAAGATAATTTAAATAAACATGGGTTTGTCATAAATTTGAAACATACCTAAAAACTTAAAAGAATAGATTTTATAAACATTATTGTATACAATTTAAACTTATTGGTTAAAGTGTGACTTATATCACATGGTTTTTTTAAAAAAATAACGACTCGACACTTGGGTTATACAAGAAGCTGTGGTTATTTAAAATACATATAAGTTTGAACAATGGTTTATCTTAATTTTTGCGTTGATAGATAGGATTAATTTATGGCAGGCATTTATTTACCTTTGCATTCGAGTTTGAATCAGGTGGGTTCATTTCCAAAGTCTATAACTCCTCGATCTGCGCAAATTTTGAATGAAGTCAAAGAAGCTTTAGATCTGATACCACACCTTATTTGGGTGACAAAATTGGGGATTGGCTATTGTAATACCCCATTAAAAGAATTTATTGGTGTAGATACGCACAATATTTGCGATTCCGATTGGATTAAATGCTTACATCCTGATGATGCAGAACATATCTATAATATTTGGATAACAGCGCAGAAAACTGGTCAACGTTTTGAAAAAGAATGTCGTATCCGTCATGTGAATGGCGACTATCAATGGTTTTTGCTGATTGCTCAAAGTACGGTTTATAAACAACAGTTTTTTGATTGGACCATAACCTGCACCAATATTCATGAACGTGCAACGTTATTACGTGAAACCAGTGAGTCACTAAAAGCCAATACAGATATGCTTGATGTCAGTGTCGACTGTATCAAAATTATTACACCAGATGGTTATGTGTCACATATGAATAAATCTGGTTGTATTGCATTACTAGGACAAGAAAAAGTAAAAACTTTTGGTATGGAATGGCTTGGACTATTACCACCAGAAGTGCGTGAGCAGGGTAAAAAAGCCATTAAAGAAGCGGCAAAAGGGAAAAACGCCAGATTTGCAGGTAAAAGTGTCTTTGGTAATTTAACCATGTATTGGGACAATATTTTAACCCCTGTTGTCAATGAAAATGGTCAAACCACCAGTATTTTGTGTGTTTCACGAGATATAACCAAACAACGGATTGCCGAAGAAAAACTCAGAGTGATCTGTGAATTTGATGAAATGACGAGTTTGATGAATCGTCGTGCATTTAAAAGAAGATTAAAGGCATCAATCTCTAAAGCCAGAGAAAACCGAAGCAAAATTGGATTATTACTGATTGATTTAGATCATTTTAAACATATTAATGACACATTAGGTCATTCTGCTGGTGATCATTTACTTAAGGTTTTATCTAAACGCCTTGCGCATTGTTTAGATGAGAATGCCTATATCTCAAGACTCGGGGGAGATGAGTTTGCGGTGGTGATTGACCATGTGGAAAGTCATGCGCAGATTGAGGCTGTTTCCAAAAAATTATTACAACAACTCGATGCGCCTATTACTTATAGCGGTAAATTGCTGAATGGTGGTATGAGTATCGGCGGTTCAATTTATCCGCATGATGCCAAAGATGGTTCAGGATTGTTGAAATGTGCAGATGCTGCTTTAAATGACCTTAAAGAACGGGGTCGTGGTGGTATTCGTATGTTTGGTGTAGACATGTTTGAAATTGCCCAAAGTAAAGCCAAGCAATTAAATACAGCGCGCCAAATTATCCGTAACAATCAAATTGAACCATTTTACCAACCTAAAGTAAAACTGGATGATTGCTCAATTATTGGTTTTGAAGCATTACTCAGATGGCGAGATGTAGAGGGCAATGTTTATTTACCTGCGACTGTTGCTGAAGCATTTAATGATTTTGAGTTAGCGACTAAAATCAGCGAAACCATGCACGATAAAATATTTACAGATATTTCTCATTGGATCAAGCAAGGCTTTAACGTTGTACCGATTTCAATCAATGCTTCACCTGTAGAGTTTATGCGGGATAATTATGCCGAAATTTTATTAAAGCGCTTGACCCAGTATGCCATTCCACATCATCTTGTTGAAGTCGAGATTACTGAACATGTTTTGGCTGATCGTGGCTATGAATATGTCATTCGAGCGTTAAAAAAACTTAAACAAGAAGGTGTGCGGATTGCCTTAGATGACTTTGGAACAGGACATTCATCGATGACGCATATTCGTGATTACCCTGTAGATAGTTTAAAAATTGACTATAACTTTGTAAATCGTATGCATGAAGAAAAGTCAATTAAAGCGATCGTGGAAGGGATTGCAAAATTAGGTCCAATCCTTTCTTTAGATATTATTGCAGAAGGGATTGAAACGATTCAGCAGCTTGAAAATTTAAGAGCCGTGGGCTGTAAATTTGGCCAAGGTTTCTTATTTAGCCAAGCGATTTGTGCTGAACAAGTGCAAGAAATGTTGCAGTGATGGGCTTTGGATTAACAACAATGATTGGGTTAAATTGTGCCTTAACTCAATCATTTGTATTCCATACATAAAATATAGAAAAACTTTAAAAAAGGGCTTGAAAAGTCTACAGACTACAGGTATTGTAAATTCAATATAGATTTTTATGAACGACATAAAGATGAAAAAGCAACCTGTAATCGCTACTTCTTATTATTTCTGGCAATTCTTTAGATAATTGCCTGAAGTCGTTCGGGCAATGAATTGGTTGCCCATCAAAGTTAATACCTGATCGGCAACACCGATCAGGTTTTTTTATATCTGAATGTTAAAAATATTTTGAATCAATTAAGTGTAAAGATTTTGGAGAATGTCATGATGAAATTTAACTACGTATACTTTAGCAACTTTTATTGGACTTACTTTGGTCAAGTGAAAAACCTGATCGCCCATTTGAATAGATCCCATACGCTCAAATAAAAGTTCGGACTTTGTAGAGTCCAAAGGAATACATCATGAATGCACTAAATATTGCTTTACAACAAAATCAAACCATAGAAACTCAACTCAGTTTGCCTTATGAGTTAAAAGAAAAATTTGCATTAAAACATAAGCTTGCTTTACAAATTGCTGAGCAACGCCAAACAATTGAAAATATTCTCGATGGTACAGATGATCGTCTGTTGGTGATTACTGGCCCATGTTCTATTCATGATGAAAAATCCGCATTGGAATACGCAGATCGCTTAATACAATTACAAGAAAAAGTGTCAGATCAGATCTTTCTAGTGATGCGTGCATATATTGAAAAGCCACGTACAACAGTGGGGTGGAAAGGGTTTTTATACGATCCAAATTTAGATGGATCTGCCAATATGCAATTGGGCTTAGAAAAATCACGCCAATTGTATTTACAAATTATTGAAAAAGGTTTGCCAATCGCCAGTGAAATTCTAAGCCCTATGGCAACTGCATATTTTGATGATTTGTTGGCTTGGGGTGCAATTGGTGCACGGACCAGTGAATCACAAATTCATCGTGAAATTTCAAGCCATATGCCTTTTAGTATTGGCTTTAAAAATGGGACAGATGGCTCGATTCAAATTGCTTTAGATGCAATTCAATCTGCAAGTCATCCTCATCAGTTTCTAGCCATGGGTCAAAAGGGATTGCCTTGTATTGTACATAGTCATGGTAATCCTTTAGCACACATCATTTTACGTGGTTCAAATAAGGGCACAAACTATGATGCAGAATCGATTCAGCAGATCCGCCAACAGCATCAAGGGAAATTGCCCGCATTGGTGATTGATTGTAGTCATGGTAACAGCAGTAAAGATCCTTTAAAGCAACCGTTGGTTTTACAGCAAATCATTGAAGAAAGACATATAACCCATGTACGTGGTGTAATGCTAGAAAGTCATTTGGTGGATGGTAATCAAAAAATCTCTTGTGATATGACTTATGGTCAATCCGTTACAGACGGTTGTTTAGGTTGGAATAAGACGGAGCAATTGTTGTTGGATGTTGCAGAGCAGCTTTCGAAACAGGAGTTGTTGCAGACGGCTTGATGTACCTTATTTTCCGTTACGATATAAACAAAAAGATCAGACTCATCTGATCTTTTTGTGTTTAAACATTATTTTTAAGCATTAGGATTTTAAAAATTAAAGCCCAGCTTCATATTCGCTATTGCTGAGTAACTTTTCAACATCTGCAATATTGTCTGGTTTAATCTTATAAATCCAACCTTTGCCATACGGGTCATCATTCACAAAATCTGGATCATCTTCAAGGGCAGTATTCACTTCTACAACTTCACCCGAAACAGGCGCATGAATATCAGATGCTGTTTTAACGGATTCAACTACACCAGCTTGAGCGCCAGCAACCACATGGCTACCCACTTCAGGCGCTTCAACGTAGACTAAGTCGCCTAAAGCATCTTGAGCATGGTCAGAAATACCAGTAATCACAAGATCACCTTCAATTTTTACCCATTCATGTGTTGCTGCATATTTCAAATCTGAAGGATGATTCATAATGACTCCATTAATCAATTTATTTTTGGCACGAGTTATACAGGTTTTTTAATCAAAACAGAAAGCAGAGATACTGATAAACTTATTCATCGAAACAAATAATCGTGATAAATCACATTATAAGTATGGGTCTTTGCGCCAACTACTTGGGCTACGACCACTCCAGCGTTTAAATGCACGACTAAAGTTTGCAACATCACTATAACCGAGTTCATCTGCAATTTGTTCCAGTGTATAGTCAGTACGGGAAAGTAACGATGTGGCATGGCGATAACGTACTTCATCTACCAATGTAGAGAAAGAAGTACCTTCGGCAGCCAACTGACGCTTTAATGTACGGTCTGACATATGCAGACGATCTGCGACATTTTCAATACTTAAATAATGCTGTTCCGAATGAGTCAAGATATCACGTACACGCATTGCCAAGCGGCGCCTTTCACCCAAAGCTGAAAGTTCTGCTTCACATTGATTAATCGCAATTTGACTGGCAATCGGGTCAGCATTGACCATTTTTAAGCCCAAGTAGGATTTGTCAAAACTTGCAATGAGATGTGGCTGTTCAAAACGCATATTGTATTGCTTTGCCAGTTTCTCGATGTATTTGTCAAAACCATCAGGCTTGGGAAAATCAAAATCGATATCGCCATGCAAATAATCAATACCAGTTAAGGCTTTTGCCATGGTCATAATACCAAAGGTTAGCCCCATCACAATTTCCGTGCGTAAAGGTTCGATTTCGATATCACATTGCAATTGAAGTGTGGCTTTTTCACCAAAAGTAGAAAAATACAATTGTAGAAAGGGCATACGCAACTGGATAAAACGGTTGGCTAAGACAAGCGCATCGGTAATATCGTGTGCTGTCATGATGGCATAACCAATAAAGCCATGAATGGAGATACGCATTTGTGTACCAAGATGAAAGCCTAAGGTGCTTTCACCTGTAAGTTTTAATGCGTGTTTAATCAATTCATTGGCAAGTGGTGTCGGAATCCGACACTCAGGATCTGCTAACTGCTCGCTGGTAAAATTAAAGGGTGCGAAAAGTGTCTCTGCGCTATATCCCCAACGAGAAACAATATCTAATAATAATAGTCCATAAACACCAGGAATTCCCTGATCTTGGCGAGCTGAGACTGTTTTCATGTGCTTTCCATTGCTCTAAACATTGTTTTTACTTGTTTAATCATATTGTCATGATATGGAAAAACCCTTAAATATTGTAAGACAAATTTAGGATTAATGTGCATCAAAATTGCGCTTAAATACCACAATTTTAGTGGTTGAAATTAGCAATACATCGTCATCTTGATTTTTTGCTTGTGTTACATAGGTCACAATTGCGCGATCATTTTTGGTTTTAGAGGGCTGGATAGATACAATTTCGACATCGACATGTATTTTATCGCCCACACGCGTGGGTTTTGGCCATCTTAAACTTGATTCTGAACCAATTAAGCCATAAGCAACAGGGAAGCATTCAGTCCAAAGGCGCATGGTGACCGCTGAGGTATGCCATCCACTTGCAGCAAGTCCTTTAAAAATCGGGTGATCTTTGGCTTTTTCAGCATCCGTATGGAAAACTTGCGGATCATACTTATGTGCAAACTCTAAAACCTCATCCAAAGTCATTTCGTATTCACGACTTTTAAAATGATCACCAATATTTAAATCTTCCAAATACAACATTGTTTATACATTCCCTTAATTTCACACAATACTCATAAATAATGATGTTCTACGCATAAAAATTAAATTATTTAAACTTTTTCATTGTAAATCACCATTAAGCAATTTCAATGACTGTTTTGCCAATCATCCATTTTTTTAAGTCGAATTGAAATATCACTCAAAATATCGAGTGATTTAGACCATAATAACATTGTGTTATGTCCTGAAAGTAATGAAAATACGACCAAAGTGAATTGAACAAGCTTATGGTGCGTTAAAGCAATGTTTTAAGCATCCAAACTTCACAAACATGACTATGACCAGTATTACCTTTAGGTTGTGATAAATGCTTAAAGCCTAACTTCTCATAGAGTTTAATGGCTTGCCAGAGATCTTGAGTGGTTTCTAAATAACAAGACTGAAAGCCTTGTTGTTGTGCAAATTCAAAACACTTTTCTAAAATTTTCTTAGCAAATCCTAAACCACGGAGTTCAGGCAAAAAATACATCTTTTGAATCTCTAAAACAGTTGCATCACCTTGTAATGGTGAAAGACCTCCGCCACCAACAACGCGACCATTTGCATCCTCAATAATCCAATATTGGGCATTGGGTTGAGCATATACCTGATATAAATCATCCAAGATCGGGTCGGCTACAGCAAAGCCTGATTCAGGTGCTAAGCCAAATTCTTTAGATACTTCACGAATAACTTGTGCGATCGACGGATTGTCTTGTATTTGTATCGTTCTAATTTGGTACATAAGTAAATGAAAATAAAAAAGGTAGAATTTTTATAACAAAAATTCTACCTTTTGTGATCAGTTAAAAATTCAACTGATCAAAACTTTACCACTTGAATAGTGGTAAATAAGTAAATTTACAGGTCTTGCTGCAATACTATTTTAATTCACTCGAAGATTTACCCAATTCTCGACGGGCAATAATCAGCTGTTGAATCTGTTGTGTTCCCTCAAAAATATCTAGAATTTTTGAGTCACGCGCCCATTTTTCTAATAATTCATCTTCGTTATAACCCACACTGGCAGCCAGCTCTACACATTTTAAAGTGATTTCATTACAAATACGTCCAGCTTTAGCTTTGGCGATAGAGGCCTCACGAGAGTTTGGTTTTTTGTTATCTGCCATCCATGTGGCTTTTATGGTGAGTAAGCGTGCAGCTTCCCATTCTGCCTCCATCCGATAGATTTGTGCAGCCAAATTGGATGTTTGCAAATATGGAGCAGCATAATCGGGATCTAGTTCATCTTTAAAAATTTCTTTGATACGTTCTAAAGACGCTTTGGCACAGCCCACTGCCATGGCTGCAACAAGTGGACGGGTATTATCAAAGGTTTCCATCACGCCTGCAAAACCTTTGGCTACATCAATTTCTGCATTACCGAGTAAATTTGCTCCAGGGACACGGCAGTCAACAAAACTAATTGCCGCTGTATCGGATGCCTTAATGCCAAGTTTATGTTCAAGGCGTTCAACTTTCATTCCAGGTGTACCTTTAGGCACAACAAAAGATTTAATTGCAGCACGGCCCAATTTCTTATCTAAAGTTGCCCAAACCACGACTGAGTCAGCACGTTCCCCAGAGGTGACAAATATTTTTTCACCGTTCAGAATGTAATCATCACCATCTTTGGTTGCGGTTGTGCGAATCGCAGCAGAGTCAGAACCACAACTAGGTTCAGTAATGGCCATTGCAGCCCATGTCCCCTTAAAACGCTCAAGCTGTTCATCATTAGCGACGGCAGCAATCGCAGAATTGCCCAGCCCTTGACGGGGCATGGTCAGCAATAGGCCTGTATCGCCATAACACATTTCGATTACACCCAAGGCAGTCGACATATTGGTGCCATTTTTATTATTACTGTCGATATCGCCACGTTTATTAATTGCAGCGCCAGCATTGAGCCCATCACCACCGTCGTTCATACCATCCAGTAAAGAAGCCAGCATATCGAGTTCTTTAGGATAGGCATGTTCCGCTTTGTCGTATTTACGAGAAATTGGGCGTAAAACATTCAATGCAGTTTCGTGTGCTTGATCTAAAAGCATTTGGAATTTTTTTGGATTTTGTAAATTCATGATTTTTATCCTTTATCTTCTAAGTTAAGCGTGTAAGCCAGAATGTAGAACGGCAGTTGCACGTAAGTCGCGGTACCAACGCTCAGCCGGATGTTCCTTAGTAAAACCATGTCCACCTAAAATTTGCACACCATCTGTCGCAATTTTCATAGATTTTTCTGCACAAAGTAGACGGGCTAAATACGCTTCTCTATGGAAGGGTTGTCCTGCTTCTGCAAGACTGGCAGCATTTAAAATCAGCATACGCATTGCATCAATTTCAATCGCCATATCTGCGATCATAAATGCCACGCTTTGACGGTGTGAGATAGGTTCACCAAATGCAGTACGTTCATTGGCATATTTGATACTGTAATCTTTAACCGCTTCGCAGCTGCCAACAGCCATTGCACACCACATTAGATTGCCTAAATCTAAAAATGCAGGATAATTAAAATCGTCATCGCCTAAACGTTGGGCTGGGGTTTTGTCAAACTTCAAAGTTACCGTTTCAGTTGCTTTTAAACCCATTGCAGGTGATTTTTTCACTGTAATACTTGGATCTCGCTTTACAACGAAAACATCCGCTTGACCCTTAAAGTCTGCACTAACAAGGAATAAATCTGCTGTTGCACCTAATAGCACTAAAGTTTTTTCTCCAGTAATGCTGAATTGTCCATTGTTGGCAGTCGCTTTGGTTTTTAAGCGTAAGGGATTAAATGCTGGGGTTGCTTCTTGTACCGCAAAAGTGGCTTGAATATCGGTATCATTGGCAAAATTTGCTAAATAAACAGATTGAACTTTTTCAGAACCCCATTGTGTGATTGCATTGATGACACTAAAAGTAGAGAGCAGACCTGCAGCAAGTGAAAAATCCCCCTTAGCCAAGCGTTCGGCAATTAAAATATTACTCACAATATTTTTTTCAGATGCAACACCACCTAAAGCTTCAGGCAGTGCATAATAATTTAGACCTAAATTGGTACTGTGTTGCCAAAGCTCAACTGGAAACTTTTCGTCGTGATCCGCTTGATGGGCCAATTGATAAAGTACTTCGGACGCAAATTGATCCATGGCATCCACCGTCATTTGCTGTTCTTCAGTCAAACTCAGATCAAATAGGGACTTTTGCTGATTGGGCAGACGTTGTTTGGTTACATTTGAATCTGATTTAAATGCTTTTTGTGTTGCACTTAAGGTTTTAAAACCAGCTTTAGAACCTTGATAAAGTGATCTTTCGATAAATTTGCGCAATTTAAACTGATCAAGTAAATCACTACCTGCAATTTTTGTAATTAGATTTAAACCCAAACCTTGAGCTTTATTTACCATATTGGTCATGCCGAAGTCCCTGTATTTTAGTGTCGGTATACAACAATCCTGACATGCATAAAAATAAAAAACTATGTCAAAGCTGACAAAGTGATTGACCTTAGATGAATGGTAGAGTAGATGATATATTTGTTATTAATATTCTGATTTTTATTGTTTATTTTTAAATAAAAATACCCAACATTTGTTGGGTATTGGTAAAAGTGACATTTTTAAAACGTTTACAATCTCGTCTAACCTGTATGAAAACTAAAAAGATTAAACAAAAGGTACAATCATTTTACGAACATTGGTCTTTGCTTCAATCACCGTCATAAATGTATAAGCACCAATAAATTTACGACTGATAAACATAAATTCTTTTGGTGGAATACTGAAGTAACGTGAAGCCATTGATTTTGAAGCACGTTGCATCACACGGCTATGTAGCTGGCTTTTTTTCCAGTCATAACGGTTATGTTGATCCATCACCCCAGCAGGTAAATCTGGGTTATTTAAAGGTGTACTAAATGCTTCTGTTGCCAATAAAAATACTTTTGCCATATCGGGTTTAATGCTTAAAGGCATTGCATCAAAGAACTCATAGCCCGACATGGCATTGACCATTGCTTCAGCATCGTGGTTATAACCCGCTTTGATTAAATTACAAGCTACGCGAAGTAATTGGTCATCGAATTGACGTATAGCGCCAAAATCTAACAAAATAATTTTATCTTTTATCTCTTCACCATTGCCCAAACGAACAAGGTAATTACCAAAGTTCGGGTCGGTTTGCATTTCTCCCCACTCAAACAATTCACGAACTGCGATTTCAAGTGATGCTTCACCTAAAAGATTACGTCGCTCTTGTGGTAAAGACAGCATGACAGGGCTGTTGATGGGTACACCACGTTCAAAGGTCATGCACAGGACTTGATTGGTACAATAGTCATCAATAATTTGTGGCACGCCATAACGTGGATCTTCTTTAAGTCGCTGGCCAAAACGACGGGTTGTTGCCGCTTCAACTTTATAATCAACTTCACGATGCATCATTTCACGCACTTCATCAAACCACTGATCGAACTCACGGGTTTGTGGCACCATACGTGTCAATTTAAGCATATTTCGAAATAGGCTCATATCTGAGTCGATGGCGTCGGCTACACCAGGATATTGGATTTTAAGAACCAACTCTAATCCATCTGACTTACGTGTTGCACGGTGAACCTGAGCCAGAGAAGCTGTACCAATCGGCTCATGATCAATGGTAAGATCGTTGAGTTTTGAACCCAATTGACTGACCAATTGCTCTTTAATCGCAGGCCATGCAAGGGCAACTGTTTGATTATTGAGGGTGTTTAATGCTTGAGTAATTTCTTCAGGTAAAAAATGCTCGCCATAAAGCGCCATCATTTGACCGATTTTAACAATTGAACCTTTTAGCTTGCCAATTTCTTGCACAAGATAATTGGCTTGTTCTTTCATAGCTTGTTTACGTTTTTTTTCTTTTTCTTCTTCACTTGAAAAGATTGAACTCGCACTTGAAGCTGCCCAGCGTGTACCTGCCAATAATGATGCTTTTGCAATTGATAAGCGACGATCCATTGATGAGGTTTTTAACTGTTTGAGCTTTTCGTTCTGATCTGACATGAAGATAAAATCCTTTATAAGAGATTCGAAAAGATAAAAAGATGACTAATTGTAAGGAATATTACATGGAATGACTGTATTTAAACAGTTCAATTCGCTGAATGGGGGAATTAAATTAATTCCATCAAAATAGCCTAAGCAATATTAAAATTTACATTCTAAATTGGATTTTAAGCTCTTTGCGGAGTATTAAACCTTGCTTATTTGAAGCAATGTAATTGATGATCAGATCTTTAACGCTTTGATTAGTAAATCCCAGCGCATAGCCTTTAACAATGATAATGCTGGGCAAGCTAAAGAAAAAATATTTTACATCGTCTAGAGAAGGCGCTTCGTAAACACCTTGTTCAGTGAGGGTTTGTTGAAAAAACTGCTTTTCAATTTTGACATTTGGAGTGGATTCATCATCCCACCATGACTGACGCATCGCCATGAGGTTATTATGTTTGTAGCTCATAAATTGACTAAATTCATAAATATTTAAAAACTTGTTGTATATATAAAGGTGAAATGACCCAATTTCAAGTTAAGTGCTCAATCTCAGCAATTTTGCCACAAATAATTTATATTTTATAACCAAGCAGATTGATTTGTTTTAAAAACATACAACAATAGGCTTGAAAATAAATCTAAAAAACGAGTGACATGGCAAAACAAAGTTGATTGTTTTAAATCAAGTTTTAACAATAATTTATCTGCAATGATTGTATTTAGTTTCAAATCTTTTACACTCTTTTAGATAGGGGATTGTTGCTAATCAGTGCCAGAGTTCTTTGGATTAAAATAATGATTTTGGGATAGGGGAATTGGATGTATTTAAAGTATTGGGGTATCAGTTTAGTTGTATTATTGCCGATGCACACGCAGGCGATCGGTTATAGCTCAGATTATTTAAGCTGTATGAATTCAGCAGGTTCAAGCTCGGGAACACTTGCCAGTTGTATGAAAACTGAGTTGAGCAAGCAAGATGATCGTTTGAAATCATTATTTAAACAGACGTTGGATCTGTATACAGACAAGCAACAGAAAGTTCAAAAGAAATATCAAAAACAATGGTTTAAACTTCGAGATCAGCAGTGTGATGAGTCAAATAAATCAGTTTCTGATGATTATAAAATGAAGTATTACAATTGTGCCCTCAAACAAACAGTCAATAGAGCCAATATGTTAGAGAAACAAAGCTATCGTTTATAGTGCTTTATTGCACTATAAAATAATTGCTAAGTAAATTGTCGTAAAGCATTATAAATGTCATGCAAAACAAGGTATCATAAGGCGTTTAAAAATATGACCTTGGAGAAACCTTAAGTGGATCGACCGACTATTAGCCCTGAACATTTACAGGAAGCTGCTGAAAACCTATCAACAATTCGTGATTTTATTCGTTTTGGGGTTACAGCTTTACGTCAATACGATGCACATTTGGGTCAAGGTACAGAAGATTATTTCGCAGAAAGTTCTGCCTTGGTTTTACAAACGCTTTCTTTGGAATGGAAGGCGGATGCTGAAATTTTAGATTCAAAATTATTGCCAAGTGAAAAAGCTGAGTTTTTAAACCTACTCGAACGTCGTGTAAATGAAAGAATTCCAACCTCTTATTTACTTAACCTCTCTTATTTCTTTGGTAAGCCATTCTATGTTGATGAGCGTGTGTTAATTCCTCGTTCACCGATTGCTGAATTGATCGAAAACCGTTTTGCACCTTATTGTTTAGATGAAAATGGACAAACACGTGCAGGCGTGAATAATTTACCTGAAAACCCAAATCCAAAAACACCGCAACGTATCTTAGATATGTGTACGGGTTCAGGTTGTATTGCGATCGCGCTGGCATATGCATTCCCTGATTCAGAAGTAGATGCAACTGATATTTCTAAAGAAGCATTAGAAGTGGCTTCTATTAATGCGGAGCACCACAATAAGCAATATCAGGTGGCTTTGCTTGAGTCAGATTTGTTTGCCAAAATTCCAGCTGAAAATCAATATGATTTGATCGTTTCAAATCCACCGTATGTGGATGCTGAAGATATGGCTGATCTTCCAGATGAATTCCATCATGAGCCTGAACTTGCGTTAGCGGCTGGTCAAGATGGTTTGGATTTAGTTCGAAAAATGTTGGCTCAAGCTGCTGATTATTTAACTGAAGACGGTTTAATCGTAATTGAAGTAGGTAACTCAGAATGGGCAATGAAACAGAATTTTAATACCATTGATTTTTACTGGTTACAGTTCCAAAAAGGCGGTACAGGTATTTTTGCTTTGACTGCTGAACAATGTCGTACATTCCGTGATTTATTTATTCAATCTATTCAAGCTTAAGGAGTCGTAAGCATGGCAGGTAACAGTATTGGACAACTCTTCCGTGTAACGACTTGTGGTGAATCTCACGGCGTAGGCTTGATGGCAATTGTTGATGGTGTGCCACCGGGTCTTGAATTATCTGCTGAAGATTTACAAATTGATTTAGATCGTCGTAAACCGGGCACTTCTAAGTTTGCCACTCAGCGTAAAGAGCCAGATGAGGTTGAGATCATTTCTGGAGTTTTTGAAGGTAAAACGACAGGAACTTCAATTGGTTTATTGATCCGTAATACAGATCAAAAATCTAAAGATTATGGCAATATTGCGCAAACTTTCCGTCCAGGCCATGCAGATTACACCTATACGCAAAAGTATGGTTTCCGTGATTATCGTGGTGGTGGTCGTTCAAGTGCACGTGAAACGGCGATGCGTGTGGCAGCGGGTGCGATTGCAAAGAAATTTCTTTTTGAGAAATTTGCGATTGTGATTCGTGGCCACGTGACGCAAATTGGTACAGAAAAAGCACAAGCTTTAGATTGGAATGAAGTTCCGAATAATCCGTTCTTCTGTGGTGATGTCAATGCTGTTCCACGTTTTGAAGCGCTGGTGACATCATTGCGTGAACAGGGGACCAGTTGTGGTGCAAAGCTTGAGATCCTTGCAGAAAAAGTACCTGTAGGTTGGGGTGAACCCGTATTTGATCGTTTAGATGCTGATATTGCCCATGCCATGATGTCCATCAATGCGGTGAAAGGTGTTGAAATTGGTGATGGTTTTGCCGTTGCAGAACAATTTGGTCATGAAACCCGTGATGAACTTAGCACAGATGGGTTTTTAGCCAATCATGCTGGTGGTATTCTCGGTGGTATTTCTTCAGGCCAAACCATCCGTGTAGCGATTGCGTTAAAACCAACCGCAAGTATTACTACACCAGGGAAAACCATCAATCTAGTTCGTGAAGATACAGATGTACTCACCAAAGGTCGTCACGATCCTTGTGTGGGCGTGCGTGCGACACCTATTGCTGAAGCCATGCTTGCCATTGTATTGATGGATCATTTTATGCGTCACCGTGCACAAAATGCGGATGTGGTTGCACCATTTGCCCCAATTGAACCTAAATAGCAAATATATTTGAGATAAGAGAGGGTATTTTAGTTTTGAAATACCTTTAATTATTAGAGTAAATTTCAAATGATTTGTTTTTTTACTTAATAGAGTTATTGCTTAACAAATTTAGCTGAATGATCTTGGATTCATTATTTTAAGTTAAAGATTTTGAGTTAAAAAAACCAGACATTTTGTCTGGTTTTTTATATCTATACTTGCTCAGTCTTATTGAGTAACAATTTGACCTGTATAACCCTTTAAGAACGTCAGATACGCAGAAGACTGTTGACCATCTGCCTTTAAGATTGAACGTTCAACATCACCCTGATTGGTTACCAATTTAAGTGAAATTTCTTTACCATTACGGAATGAGTTAAGAAAGCTGACAGGAACATTAATCGAGTTTGATGAAACTGTACCCGCGTATTGTGTCGTGTTAATGGTTGAATATGTATATGGCTGACCATCCACTAAAAAGACAAATTGGGTAATATCATATTTTGTTGGATTGTTAATTTCTGCTGTGATTTTAAATCCATCACGGACTTCATCTTTCCAACGCATAGAAAGTTCAGGGCAAACTTCATTTGCTTCACAGATTAAAGGGCCTTTTGTAACAACTCTTTCTGGATAAGAGCCAGCACAACCCGCCAAAGTTAAACATGCTAAAGAAGAAATTACCGCAAATTGAAGTTTCATACCGCTTCCTAATAAGTTCATTTGTGTTATTGATATGTTGATAATCTATGTAAAATTTACCGCTTTTTAGTTAAAAAGTGAATTAAATATTTCAGTAATTTGTATTTCAGTTAAGACATAGCATAAATCTTAAACAAAATTTAAGATTTTTAATATTTCCTTTGCAACATTTTCAGTTAATTGATTTAAACGAGTCAACGGCTCACCTTCAATAAAATATTTAAAATTCGACAATGTGTTTTGATAATAGATTGAGATAAAAAAAGTACCTTCTGGTTTTTCAATACTAGCACTCCCACCAGGTTTAAGTAAGCCCGTACAACTGACAATGATATCTGCAGCGCTAAAGAGTTTTTTCCCTTGAACTGCCATTGCTTTCGTGACTTCAACTGATTCAGCGCTATATTTTTCGATGAGGGATGGATCAACTTGTAAAATTGAAATTTTAATAGAGGGGTCGTAGCTGACTAAACCGCCTAATAAAATATCTGCACCACTGTTTTTATAGATCGAAAATTGGCTGGATAAATAACCAGAACTTGCACTTTCAATAAATGCGACTGTTAAATTCTTTCTTTCAAGCAGATCACAACATTGTTTTAAAAGCATCGGTATGGCTCTAAATTAATTATTTATATTCAATAATTTAACTATAGGTGAATTGAGGAAATTTGCAAGAAAACCAAATAAAAAATAAGCATATTGAGCCATGAATTTAATTATTTTTGGATATTTTTATATATAAATCATAATATTAACTTATATGGTTTATTAAAGACAAAATTAATCAAAAGAACGCTGAGTTGAAATAAGTTTGTCATATTCATTTGCCATAATGACGGCACAAAACAACAAAAGCGAAGAATAAGCATCAAATAACAATCACAGAAAGTTAAAAGAATAATCAGCGTAAAGTCTGTAAATATGCAGTCAACCCACTTCTCAATAGGTGGGTTTTCCTTTTTTGGGCCAATCGTAGAATTACTATGCAATATGATGAATTTTTATATTTCAAACGCGTCAAAAAGTGATATAAATAAAAATAAAGTGCATATGAAAATGGAGTGCGAATGATGAAAACGACTGTTAAGTATGTTGTCTTAAAAAGTAGAGAATATCAGCTTGGCACAGCCTTATTTGAAGAAAGTATTGAAGCCGAAGGAAATTATTTTGATCAAATACCTGAGGTCATCCACTATCAAAATCATAATTTTAAAGTAAAGTCCAAAGAACTTAGCCGTAAGCAAATTTTTGATGATTTTGAAGAATCTCAAACCATTTTAGTCAAAGTTATCGCGGTTTAATAATTTTTCCAAGTTATCTTTGATCTGGACATTGCATAAATAAAACCCAGCTAAACTGGGTTTTATTTATTTGGTTTTTAGGGGCGTTTGACAATTCGTCTACAACGCAAATCATTTATGAACTGTCTATAGACCCTAATCAATCACTGTTTGACAATCAATACAGGAAGTTTGGTTTGACCCAGTACATCTTGCGCAAAACTGCCTAAGAAAAACTTTTGGAAGCCTTTGCGACCATGCGATCCCATGATAATTAAATCTGTATGTAATGATTCAGCAGTTTTAATGATGGTTTCAGCTGCAACCGAGTCTCTCACGACTTGTGTATCAATTTGAACACCTTGCTGTTCAGCCAATTGTTTGGCTTTGCCCAAACCTTCTTCCGCATTTTTAATTGCTTCTTGAATGTAATCTTTTAACATATCTGGCGAATAGTAAAAATCAGCAGCAGCAAAAGGGTCTTCAGCAACGACACTGATCGCAGTGACTTTGCTTCCAAAGGCTTTGGCAATCGCAGCAGCATGTTTTAATGCAGAAAAAGAAATGTCAGAACCGTCAACTGGGACAAGAATATTTTGATAAGTCATAATCACACCTTTTTAATTAACATTTCAAATAAAATTAAGCTTCTTCTTGGGTAGATTTAATAATCAACACAGGCAGTGGAGAAATCGACAACACTTCTTGTGCAACACTCCCTAAGAAGAATTTCTTCAGACCAGTACGTCCATGAGAACCCATTACAATAAGGTCCACATTGAGTTCATCTGCAACATCTAAAATTCCAGTAGCAGGAGGAACTTCACGCACCACTTTGGTATCTACTGTTGTTACACCATGGTGAACTAAAGTTTCTTGAATATCTTTTAAACGTGCTAAAGCATTTTTTTCAGCTTCAAATAAATATTGTGTTACAGCAGGCGCTATTTTATAAAAATCGACGCCTTTAAAAGGATCAACTGCGATCACACTCATCACAGTAATTTTACAGTTAAAAGCAAGTGCAATTTTCTCTGCATGTTCAAGTGCAGCATAAGAAATAGGAGAGTCATCTACAGCAAGCAGTATGTGTTGATAAGCCATTATAAGTTTCTCTCTCTTTTGTCTGATTATTTATTCATTGATAACACATTGCGCTGTTAGTCGCAAATTGTCGATAAGAATTTTAGTTGATCAAAAGTGTGTTATTTCAAGCTTTTGTGAAATACACATAATTTTATTATGGTTTTATTTTGTAACGTTTAATTGTTCTGATTTTTTATTGAAATCTCGCTCATGTAAATTTGATCTCAGGTTTTGGGTTGGCGTTCTAAATAAGATGCAGTTTGAATTCTTACGATTCTAAAAACTGGCATGATAAATGCTTTAATTTAATGCAAACCGATATTTATGAATAAAATTTTGGCATCAATTTGGAACATTTTAAATCAAGTGCCATAGAAAAGTGGATCAATATGAAAATTTATACGCAACGTCTAGACCATATAGAGTCAAACATTGAGGCTGAAAGTATTGAATTGACTTTTGATACTCGGCAAAAGAGCCGTTTTCGTGCAACTTTAAATAATGGGCACGATATTGGTGCGGATTTACCACGTACAGGCATTTTGCGTAGTGGTTCTTATATTGCAACTGAACAAGGTGAAGTGTTACGTGTAGATGCCAAAGCTGAAAAATTAATGCAAGTTTCGGCACTGCATAGTTTTGATTTACTTAAAGCTGCATATCATCTGGGAAATCGCCATGTTCCGTTAATGCTTACTCCAACAGCACTTTATTTTGAACCTGATCATGTCCTTGCAGAAATGATCCAAGGTTTAGGGCTAACTGTAGATGAAGTTGAACATCCATTTGAACCTGAAAGTGGGGCATATGCCCAACATCAGCATGATCATCGTTTAAGCCCGATTAAGGCTTTACATCATGTCCATCACTAACGCATCGCAACTATTAAGTCTATTGACCCTGTCATCGACAGCCTTACCCATCGGTGCATATTGTTATTCGCAAGGGGTGGAAAGTGCGATTGATCAAGGCTTGATTCATGATGAAGCAAGCAGTATTGCTTATTTTGAAGAAGTACTGGAAATGTTGCTGGTTAGGTTTGAACTCCCCGTTTTAAAACGTCTGATGCAACATTATTTAGATGAAGCTGAATTTTTAAATTGGGCTAACTTTTATAAAGCGAGCCGTGAGTCGAAAGAATTACGGGCTGAATCTCAGCAGTTGGCATTTTCTTTGAATGCTTGGATTCGTGATGTTTTAAAACAGCAACCTGAGATTAAAAAGCAGTTTGGTTTTGTCCCTGTTTATGCACATTTATGCGGAACATTGAAACTTAATCTGGTGGATGTGCTGACAGCATATAGCTTTACTGTTTTAGAAAACCAAGTGCTAGGTGCGGTTAAAACTGTCCCTTTAGGGCAAATGAGTGGTCAAAGAATTTTGTGGCATTTACATGGCTTAATTCCTCAAGCGGTAGTGCGTGCCTTGGCCTTAGAAGATGATGAGTTAAGTAGTGCCTTGCCCAATTATGCGATGTTAAGTATGTCGCATGAAACTTTATATTCACGATTATTCAGATCATAAATGACACGTTTCATTCGCTATTTTTTATTGAGAATGAAGCATAGAAAAGGAAAAAATGATGACAGAACGTAGCCCTTTACGTGTTGGAATAGGTGGTCCTGTTGGTTCAGGTAAAACAGCATTAACCTTGAATTTATGCCTTGCTTTACGCAACAAATATAATATGGCGGTTGTGACCAACGATATCTATACCAAAGAAGATTCTAATTTTTTAACTCGTCATGAAGCGATGTCACCAGAACGTATTGTTGGTGTTGAGACAGGTGGTTGTCCACATACTGCAATTCGTGAAGATGCTTCAATTAACTTGGCTGCAATTGATGATCTTTGTGAAAAATTTGATGGTTTAGAGCTGATTATTATCGAAAGTGGTGGAGATAATCTAGCCGCTACGTTTAGTCCTGAATTGTCTGATTTAACCCTTTATGTGATTGATGTTGCAGGTGGTGAAAAGATCCCACGTAAAGGTGGTCCCGGCATTACCAAGTCGGATTTATTGATTATTAACAAAACAGATTTAGCTCCAATGGTCGGTGCAAATCTCGATGTGATGGATCAAGATGCAAAACGCATGCGTGGTGACAAACCTTTTCTATTTTCAAATATGAAAACTCAAGATGGTTTAATACAAGTCATTGAGTTTATTGAAAAACAAGGTTTATTTAAAGCTTAGCGTAGAGATTAAAGCTTAGTCGCGATATTAAAAAAAATTGTAACTATTTGAATTGAAAAATAATCAAAGGAGAATTCGAATGCGTTTTTTTAAACACAGTCTGATGGCATGTGCTGCATATCTACCTGTATTGGCTTTGGCTCATCCTGGACATGATCACCATAGCGGTTTTTGGGCAGGCTTTATTCACCCATTTACAGGTTTAGATCATTTGATGATGGCAATCGCATTTGGTGTATTGATGTGGACGGCAAATCAACGCTGGAAGCTTTTCGGCTTGATTGGCTTAGCTATAGCGATGGTGATTGGCTTTATGATCGGTAGCCAAGGATTTATTCCAGCAGCAGTTGCTGAATACGGCATCATTGCGTCATTGATTTTATTGGCTGTTGCGCTTTGGACAAAAACAAATCAAGTTTTACCTATCGCAGCAGTTCTATTGGCAAGTTTTCACGGCGTTGCACATGGCGCTGAATTAGGCCAATCAGGTCATGCCAGCTTACTGATTTTAGGTATGGTGATAGCAATGGCATTGATCTATGCGGGTGGATTAGGCATTGGTGCTTTTATCAAAAAGTACGTTCCATATGGCAAAAAAATTATTGGTACTTTGGCAGCAATCGTTGCCGTTATTGGTTTGGCTTAATGTTTAAACGCTTAATTGCGGATATCAATTTATAAAGGCGGTCATGATAAGTTTAGTAGAACATCTTCCTGATCAGCGCCTTTGGTATGCCAAACTTGAATTGGGTTTTCAGGCTCAAACTGAGCGAACGGTATTGGCGCATCGTAGACATTTTGGACCTGTACGTGTGCAAAAGATGCTGTGGCCAGAAAAAACTGGAATTTGTCATGCGATTATTGTCCATCCGCCTGCGGGTATTGCAGGTGGTGATCATTTAACATTTGAGATCAGTGTAGATGCTGCTGCCCATGCCTTAGTCACAACGCCAGGTGCTGGTAAATGGTATCGGACCAATGGCAAACAAGCTTATCAACATATCCATATCTCAGTTAAACACAATGCTGTGTTTGAATGGCTTCCACAAGAAACCATGTTATTTGACGGTGCCAATGCTCACTCAGAAACCTTGATTCAGCTTGATCAGACAGCAAGCTTTATCGGTTGGGATATGTTGGTAATTGGTCGACAAGCTCGAGATGAAAAATTTCAATCTGGTGCTTATCACAGTCATTTTAAATTATGGCGAAATCAGCAATTACTGGTGGCAGACACACTGAGTTTTAAAGGCAATGATCGTTGGCTCAGTTCTTGTCTAGGCATGAATAATCATGCCGTTATGGGCAGTTTATGGGCAGTTCCTCCTGAAAAATTCCGAGCAAACATTTATTTAGAGGCACATATCGATTTAATTCGTGAGTTGATGATGCGAATGGATATGCCTGTAAGGTTAACCTTATTGGGTGATGTTATTAGTGCACGTTTTTTAGGCGATGATGTTCGACATTGTCATGATGCCTTTGCTGCAATTCGTGCCAGATTAAGGCGATATTGGTTTGATTTGGATGAAGCATTTCCACGCATTTGGCGAACTTGATTCATTCAAAGATCACCTTTTAGAAATAAAATCTGAGTGTTTAATTTAAAACTGAGCACATATTTTGCATAAAAAATGTGAGAACTTTAGGAAATACATATGGAACTCAATCCTACTGAAAAAGACAAACTGCTGATTTTTACAGCGGGTTTAGTTGCAGAACGTCGCAAAGCACGTGGATTAAAACTCAATTATCCTGAATCTATTGCATTTATTTCCGCAGCACTGCTTGAAGGTGCACGAGATGGAATGACCGTCAGTGAGTTGATGCATTTTGGCACCACCTTACTCAGTCGTGATGATGTGATGGAGGGTGTGCCTGAGATGATTGCCGAAGTGCAGGTAGAGGCTACTTTTCCAGATGGCTCGAAGCTCGTCACAGTCCATCAACCGATTGTATAGAACACTTCTTCAAAATTAGGATAAGCATATGATCCCTGGTGAAATTATTACACCTGATTGTGATATTGAAATGAATGTCGGTCGTGAAGTACTAAAAATTTCAGTGTCAAATATAGGTGATCGGCCGATTCAAGTGGGTTCACATTTTCATTTTTATGAAGCCAACGATGCTTTGCAATTTGATCGTGAACGTGCCAAAGGTTTTCGTTTAAATATTGCGGCTGGTACAGCGGTTCGGTTTGAACCGGGGCAGCGACGTGATGTAGAAATCGTTGCACTGGTCGGAAAACGTGAAGTCTATGGTTTCGCAGGGCGTGTGATGGGTAAGTTGGACTAAAAGGATAATCAATATGAAAATGTCACGTCGAGCTTATGCTGAAATGTTTGGTCCTACCGTTGGGGATCGAGTACGTTTAGCAGATACCGAACTTTTTATAGAAGTTGAACAAGACCTCACCACCTATGGTGAAGAAGTTAAATTTGGTGGTGGTAAAGTTATTCGCGATGGGATGGGACAATCTCAATTACTTGCAGCAGATGTTGCAGATACGGTGATTACCAATGCATTGATTGTTGATTGGTGGGGAATTATTAAAGCCGATGTGGGATTAAAAAATGGGCGAATTTGGAAAATAGGTAAAGCCGGCAATCCTGATATTCAACCCGATATTACCATTCCACTTGGTGCGGCCACTGAGGTGATTGCAGGTGAAGGGCAAATACTTACAGCAGGTGGAATAGATACCCATATTCATTGGATTTGCCCACAACAAGTTGAAACAGCGTTAATGTCGGGAACAACGACCATGATTGGTGGTGGTACTGGTCCTGCTGCAGGAACATCGGCAACAACGGTGACACCGGGGCCATGGCATATTTCAACCATGTTGCAAGCCATTGATGATTTACCTATGAATATTGGCTTATTGGGTAAAGGTAATTTGAGTCAACCTGAACCGATTGCGGAGCAGATTAAAGCAGGTGTGGTGGGGCTGAAATTGCATGAAGATTGGGGTTCTACCCCTGCTGCAATTGATAATTGTCTAACTGTGGCAGATGAATATGATGTGCAAGTTGCGATTCATACCGATACTTTAAATGAAAGTGGTTTCCTTGAAGAAACACTGGGGGCATTTAAAAATCGTACCATCCACACTTATCATACTGAGGGTGCGGGTGGTGGTCATGCACCTGATATTTTAAAAGCCATTGGTCAGGCAAATGTTTTGCCATCTTCAACCAATCCAACCCGTCCATATACCATCAATACCATTGATGAACACTTAGACATGCTCATGGTCTGCCACCATTTAGATCCAGCGATAGCTGAAGATGTCGCATTTGCTGAGAGTCGTATTCGTCGTGAAACGATTGCAGCAGAAGATATTTTGCAAGATCTCGGCGCAATTTCAATGATGTCTTCTGATTCTCAAGCCATGGGGCGTGTGGGTGAGGTGATTTTACGCACTTGGCAAACGGCGCATAAAATGAAAGTGCAACGTGGGCCATTAGAAGGTGATAATCAGTGCCATGATAATAATCGGGTGAAGCGTTATATTGCAAAATATACAATAAATCCCGCCATTACTCATGGTTTAAGCCACGAAATTGGTTCTATAGAAGAAGGGAAACTTGCTGATTTGGTGTTGTGGAAACCTGCGTTTTTTGGGGTAAAACCATCGATGATCATTAAAGGTGGCATGATTGCGGCAGCGCCAATGGGGGATATCAATGCCTCAATTCCAACACCACAGCCGGTACATTACCGTCCAATGTTTGGGGCGTATCCAAGAGGCGTGCATAATACCTGTATTACTTTCTTGTCACAGGCCGCAATTGAACTTGGTGTTGCTGAAAAATTACAATTAAAGAAGTTAATTTCACCTTGTAAAAATACCAGAAACATCACTAAACAAGACATGAAGCATAATAGCTATTGTCCTGTGATGGATGTGCATCCTGAAACCTATGAAGTTCGTGCAGATGGTGTACATCTAACTTGTGAAGCTGCTGAAGTATTACCAATGGCACAGCGTTATTTCTTGTTTTAATTCTATGTATATCAACAACAAGAAGATAAAACTCCTTTCTTATGATAAGAGCGGAGTTTTTCTATTTAAAATCAATAGATCTATACCCAATGCAACCAAAGACAACTTTATTTATTCAAAAAGCTATGTTTAATATTGGGTGGTATTGGTACAGCGATATAACCTTTTCCTTTTTTTTTTTGAGTTTTATTGATGACGCGATTTTGGTCTAAATTTTTTTCCAAGTTATTTTCTACGTTGTTTTCAAAACCATTGAATCAACAGCAGCGCGAATTGAATAAACATAGAGCTGATTATTCCAATTCAAATATCGGTGTCGCTATTGATTCTGATACGAATGTCATTGGCTTTGCACAAGATCAAATTACTCATGTAAGTCCTCAAGGCGTGGATTTGATTTGTAGTTTTGAGGGATTAGAGCTTAAAGCTTATGATGATGGTGTCGGGGTTTGTACTATCGGTTATGGAACGACGATTTACCCACATGGAAAAGCTGTTCAGTATGGTGATACTTGTACCATTGAACAAGCAAAAAACTATATGCAATATGACCTTAGACGTTTTGAACAAGCAGTAAATGCTGTTGTAAATGTGCCATTAAATCAGAATCAGTTTGATGCGTTGGTTTCATTAAGTTATAACATTGGTATTGGTGCTTTTAAAAACTCAACTTTATTAAAATTATTGAACGCCTCTGATTATTACGCTGCCAGTGATCAATTTGATGTTTGGATCAAAGCAGGTGGCAAAACAGTACAAGGTTTAGTAAACCGAAGAGCAGTAGAGAAAACTTTGTTTCTAAAGCACTAATATATGAGTTAGTTTCTCAACTGTTGTTCTGCAAACGTTTGTTAAATTCCAGATGATTAATTTTGAATTATCATTGTTTTTAAAATGTTGTCTAAAAATTAAAATAGTAAAGGTTTATATGAGTATTTATTTAATCCGTCATGCGCAAAGTTTAGGTAATGTAAACGGTAAAACTGAGTCACATGCAGGTATTCCTTTAACTGAATATGGACATGAACAGGCGCAAAAACTTGTTGATGTTCTACCTCCAGCAAAGCAGATTTTTATCTCTCCATTCCTCCGTACACGTCTAACAGCTGAACCAATTTTATTACGAGATCAGATTACCCCTCAAGTTTTGGATATTCAGGAGTTTTCTTACTTATCCGATACGCGATGTAAAAATACCACTTTACAAGAACGAAAACCTTGGGTAGATGATTATTGGAACCAAGCAGATGTCAATTTAGTGACAAGTGAAGGTGCTGAGTCTTTTGCAAATTTTTATCAACGCGTTACGGACTTTATTTCGCACTTGGATTCATTAAAAGCACATTATCAACATGATCATTTACTGGTATTTAGTCATGGTCAGTTTTTACAGTTATTGAAAATGCTGGTAGAGCAAAAGCGAGAATTATCATCACAATTAATGCGTGATTTTCGTTATGCATTGTTAAATCATCAATTAGACAATACAGAGTTTTTTATTTTTAAATAAAATGAGATTAACAGCATGAATTTTATAATAAGAAAAATTGCTCTATTGACGGTTTTTACGTTTATACCTGTATCTACATATGCAGATATTGTGGCTTTAAAGTCAGATTTAACTCAATTTGCGCAACCTCTTGAAACACAATGTAAGGGGCCTGAAAGCTATATGCCTCTTAACATGTTGCATAAATTTTTAAATCGTTCAAATTCTGAAAAAATAGATGTGTATTCGATGGATGTTATTTTTGTTTCAGATTTTTTGGGTTATTTAGAAGATAAAAATTGTGCTTTAGCGGCATCTGATTTCACCATATCGGGCGTTAAAATTTTGAATCAATATCGTGACTTATGGGAGAAAGATTTACCAAAAGAGAGAAAAATCCTGAGATATGAAACCTACCTTGCAGCAGGTGATGCAAATTTGGTGAAATATAAATGGACGCATAAGATTCAATATCTAGATGACGCGCATCAATTTTATACACAGTACTTAGTGACCAATGCAATCAGTCAACAACAAAAACAACAATGTGGGAAAAAATGTGCTGAATACTTAGCTGATGTAAGTAAGATGCAATACTTTAATCTGTATGATTACGCGTCTATATCCTATGAATATCAAAAACTTTTTCGTGATATCTATGAACAATATTCACAACAAGATGCAAATTTTTCAGACAATCTCGAAAGTCTGAATCTGGTTTTTGAACGCACTGATCAATTTGAAGTGAATGCAATTAAAACCACAGGATTAAGCTCAGTAAATAAAGAGGTGGCTTCTTTAAATAATTTTGATCGCATTTTTAGTTCTGGTGATAAAAAACTTATAGAACTTTATACAAAACGTTTAGATCAATATCTACAAAATAGAATCCAGCATAAATTATTAGATGCAGAGATGACGGATAAAATTTATCAATTCTTGTTAAAAGAATCGAATGAAAATAATACGATGATTGTACGTACTCAGCAGGAAAGTGCTCTTCAACCTAATCTAAGTTTTCAAATTGGAAAACACCACTATATTTTCAAGGGAACAAGTCATCACGTGCAGTTAACTTTCCAACCCGTTGACTAAAGCATGAGTGAGATTGGCATAAAAACTGCTTGATCATTCACACTAAAAAATGGTGATTGAAAAGTTTAAAGGCGGTTTGAGTGAATAAAACTTATTTACGTGGGCAAGACTTAATAGACCAAATCCAAAATACTCCCTATTCACGAGATCTCATTGGCTATCACGGTGAAGTACCCAAAGTAGCATGGCCAAATCAAGCCCAAATAGCGGTACAGTTTGTTCTTAACTATGAAGAAGGTGCTGAAAACCATATCGAACATGGTGATGCCGGTTCTGAGCAGTTTTTATCTGATATCGTGGGAGCAGCAAGTTTTCCTGACAAGCATATGTCGATGGATTCGATGTATGAATATGGCGCTCGTGCAGGATTCTGGCGTATTCATCATGAGTTTAAAAAGCGTAACTTACCCATGACCATATTTGGAGTGGGTATGGCGCTGGCACGTAATCCATATATTGTGGAAGCCATTCAACAAGCTCATTACGATGTGGTTTCACATGGACAGCGTTGGCTAAATTACCAAAATATAGATATTGAAACGGAACGTCAGCATATTGAGCAAGCAATCAGTATTCTAGAAACCCTATTTGGCACTACACCAATGGGTTGGTATACAGGGCGAGATAGCCCAAATACTCGTAAATTATTGGCTGAATTTCCACAGATCAAATATGACTGCGATTACTATGGTGATGATTTGCCATTTTGGACAAGTTTAACCAATTTACAAGGCCAAAGCCGCCCGCATCTGATCATTCCATATACATTAGAAAGTAATGATATGAAATTCTGTGCGCCTGCTGGTTTTAACAGTGGCGAGCAATTTTACCAATATTTAAAAGATGCCTTTGATGTGCTTTATGCAGAAGGTGAAACTGAGCCGAAAATGCTATCGATTGGCATGCATTGTCGTATTCTGGGACGTCCCGGTCGTTTTAAAGCATTACAGCGTTTTTTAGATTATATCCAGACACATGAAAAAGTCTGGATCTGTCGTCGTGGCGATATCGCTGAACATTGGTTTAAGCACCATCCAGCCACATAATTGTAGGTATTAGGATGTGGCTTTTAAGGTAAGCACTTTATTTTTAATTGAATGCAGTAAAGCGCGCAGCAAAGTCTATATAAAAGTGTTTGAAAATTTTAGCGAACTCGAGCATAGGTATTATTCGTGAAAATAGAAGAATTTAATCAAGCATCATCAGAAGAGCTTACAACCTTGCTCAAGCATTGTGTGCACATTCAACGTTGGTCAGATGAAATTTTGTCACAACGTCCATTTGGTAGCACTCAAGCGTTAATGGATTTTGCAAAAGCACAAGCCTCAACTTGGACATGGTTAGAGATTGCAAATGCATTAGCGACACACCCACGAATCGGTGAAAAAAAGGCTAAGGCTGTGCTGAGTGAAAAAGAGCAAGCATTTTCCAATCAAGAGCAATCAGCAATAAAACAGAGCACTGAAACACAACATGCTTTATTGCATGGCAATATTACTTATGAAAAGAAATTTGGTCATATTTTTTTAATTCGTGCTATGGGCTTAGATCAGACTGAAATTCTACAAGCACTGAAATATCGTTTATTAAATGATCCTGAAACAGAACAGCGTATTGTTAAACAACAACTTGGTGAAATTGCAATGTTAAGACTCAATCAGGAACTGAGTGAAAATGAAAGCTTAAATGATTGATTGCATTAAAATAATGTTTAGAAAGGAAATAACATGATCAGTACCCATATCTTAGACACGCATCTTGGCAAGCCTGCCGTAAATGTTCTGATAAAATTATTGGATAGCCAAGACAATATTGTTGCAGAATCAAGGACCAATGAAGATGGACGGGTTGCAGATTTTAATTTAAGTGGAATTAAAACAGGGGATTATAGTTTGGTTTTTTATACTGCTGAATATTTTGACCGTTTAGCCTTAGCAACGTTTTTCCCAAAAGTTGTGATTCATTTTTCAGTCCTTGATTTGGCACAACATTATCATATTCCTTTATTAATCAGCCCATTTGCTTATTCCACGTATCGTGGTAGCTAGCTTTTATAGAACTAGATTTATAGAACTAGTTTTTTCATGATTTTAAAGCCCATTGATTTGGGCTTTTTTTATGAAATTTTGACCAAGTGTAAAAAATTGGCTTTGTTTTTGCTTATTCACGCAGGTGTTTACCGCTATTTCTGATGGGGAATTTATACAATGAAATTAACACAATTTGCTGCGCTTTCAACTTTCGTTTGCACCGCTTTTAGCACCCATGCTGCGCCTATTTGGCAAGACTTTAGCATTACTGGATTATATGGAAAAAATTATGAATTAATTGCTCGGGAAGATGATCAATCGACCATTACTTTTGAATATGCAGCCAAATTAAAATATGGGGACTTCTTTGCATTTGCGGATCGTACCAATAATGATGTTTCAGGCAATGAGACCTATTTTGAAGTTTCACCACGATTGAGCTTAGGCGCGATTTCAGGGCATAAGTTGGAAGCAGGGCCAATCAAAGACGTTCTCATTGCCACAACATGGGAAGGCGGTGAAGGGTTTAACAATTATTTGTATGGGATCGGGGTAGATTTGGCGATTCCATATTTCCAATATGCACAATTAAACTTTTATAAAGCAGACAATTACAAGAATACAAATGATGATTATCAGCTGACTTTTGTTTTTGGTGTGCCTTTTAAAATTGCATCAGAAGATTTTCTTGTTGATGGTTTTCTGGATTGGTCAACCGCTGAAGATGATCATGCCAGTGAGTTAAACTGGACCACCCAATGGAAATGGAATGCGGGTAAACATATTTCACCAGATACGAAATTGTATTTAGGTGTTGAATATTCCGTTTGGAATAATAAATATGGAATTTCTGGTAAAGATGAAAATAATGTCAGTGCTTTAATTAAATATCATTTTTAAATGATCTTTATCTGATCATGTTTTTAAATGCATGAATAGGATTGAGATAAGCTTAAGATCATTTTTCCAAACCAGCGCAACACTGAGTGATGCTGCACTGGTTTTTTAACAACATAGAGTAAAATCTTATCTCAGTACTTCTCAGCACTTTTAGTGTGAATGTTTTGATCCATGCATTTTTTATTTGCTGTTTTGAAAGGATGATTATAAGGTCAGGACAATATTTTCATTAAAGTGAAAAACATCACAATTGTGACCCTCACCAATCCGATCGATTACAGCAAAGTCGCTGGGTGCTTCAAGCGTCAATAACGGATGATGCCAAGTGCCTGCACGATAGTTTACAGCCTGTTGGCCATTGCTTATAAAGGCATAAATATGATCAAGATCAGGTTGATCCTGATCTAAAGCCGCTGCAACAACAACCAAGAAGGATTGACCTTGCATCGGAATAAATGCCTGTGAACCGATTGGATGGCGTTCAAGCATTTGAATTTCGCAAGGCACTTGGGTTTTTTGAATATTACGGAAAATACTTAATCCGACTTCAGCATTGGCCGTTTGGGCCAAGGATAAAGCATGATAGCGTTCCGTATGTGCGCCATTGATATGGAAAAAGTCATTGCCAGCACAGGCAATGACCTCACCGAATGCGGCAAAAGCTTCAGCAGTTAATGGCTGAATTTGAATATATTTCATAAAATCACTCTGCAATTTTACCCCATAATCGGATACGGCTAATGCCACCGTCTGGAATCATATTGACACGAATATGTGAAATTTTTTCATGTTTTAAAATGTCGGCTACATAATCATGAATATGATCCATTTGCATATCCTGAGCATTGAGTAGAAATGGCCAAAACATACTTTGCGGAATCAATTGTGGATCAGTCGCATTTTCAATATATATCGCCTGAATCGATACTTGAGCGGGAAAATTGCCTTTAAAATGTGCGGTATCAATTTCAATTTTTTCAATTACACCACTTTGACCGAGCGCCAAAATACACCAGTCAAATCCAGGTGCACGGCGGCGTTTGGTTTCCCAACCATCACCCATATTGATCCCACGATTCGGATTGATTAAATTACGAGGATGGCCAAAATGGGCATCACTATAGGCAATCACGCGTCCACCATTTTCAAGTGCCAGTAAATCTAATGTATGTTGGCGATCTTGGATCTGTATTTGCACTTCACCATAGACGCGAAAACGTGCAATGCCACCATCAGGAAAAATATTTAAGCGTATATGGGTAAAGACTGCTGAATTTTTAATGTCAAAAATATGATGTTGGCTGGGGCCAAGAACAGAATTATCTAGAATGGGCTGCCATAGTGCATTGCTTAAGTCCCCATTTGGTGCATAACAGGCTTCAATTGAAGCAGAAGCAGGGTAATTCCCCGTAAAAAAAGTGGTATCAATATCAAAGGCTGTAATTTTTCCAGCAACACCTAATTTAACAATTGCCCAGTCATAGCCTGCATGGCGTTTACGGCGGGTTTCCCATCCATCCATCCATTTGCCGTGATCATCAAATTTATCTTCTACAAAAATGGGTGGATTAAATTGCAACATTCGTTTTGCTTCTGCAAAAAAATCATCTGAACATTCAAGTACTTTTGTACCAATTCGGGGATCTGCCAAATTGCTGTATTGTTGCAAATGTGCAGGAAGCTCAAAACTTGGTGCAAGTAAAGTTGCCATATTTATTTACCATTCATATTACGATTCATATTACGATTCATATCATTTTATTGATTGATATCAGCACTTAAAGTTCAATAAGCACTCATAAAAACAATATTTTAGCGTCCTCATCATGCATAGCCTATGCCAACTTTGCTTAAGGAATGTTGTGATTTTTATATAAATGGCACGTTTTTAGCATTTTAGTCATAAGTGTTAAAGAAACAGACAGAGGAGAAATAGATGGAGATTACTATTATCGGTGCAGGTATGGGGGGATTAACCGCAGGTATTGCACTAAAAAAATTCGGACATACGGTCACCATCTATGAACAAACTGAACAAATTCTAGCTGTAGGTGCTGCTATTTCTTTATGGTCAAATGGTGTTAAGTGTTTAAATTATTTAGGCTTAACGGATCAAGTTGCTAAACTTGGTGGTCAAATGGATCATTTAGCCTATATCGATGGCTTAACTGGTGAGCACATGACTCAATTTAGTTTAATGCCTTTGATTGAAGAGGTTGGGCAACGGCCTTATCCAGTTTCCCGTGCAGATTTACAAAACATGTTGATGGATGAATTTGGCCGTGAGGATATTCATCTTGGGAAAAAAATGGTTGCACTAGAACAAGTAGATCAACACATAAAAGTTCAGTTTGCAGATGGCAGTGAAGTCACCACAGCATTGTTAATTGGTGCTGATGGAACACATTCGCTGACACGTCAGTATGTATTGGGTGAACAGGTTGAACGTCGTTATGCAGGTTATGTTAATTGGAATGGCTTAGTCGAAATTTCAGATAAATTTGCCCAAGCAGATCAATGGACAACCTTTGTTGGAGAGGGAAAACGTGTTTCACTTATGCCAGTGTCAGAGCAACGTTTTTACTTCTTCTTTGATGTGCCATTGCCTGTAGGTTTAGAAAACAGTAAAGCCCAATATAAAACACTCTTTAAACAATATTTTAAGGACTGGTGCCAACCCGTTCAAAACTTAATTGAAGCGATTGATGAGCAAAAAACCAATCGAGTAGAAATTCATGATATTGAACCTTTTACCCAGTTTTATAAAGGGCGGGTGGTGATTATGGGGGATGCAGCTCACAGTACTACGCCTGATATTGGTCAAGGCGGTTGCCAAGCCATGGAAGATGCAATTTACTTAGCACGCGCTTTGCAAATCAATACATTAGGCTTAGAGGATGCGTTAAAACGTTATCAAAATAAACGTAATGAGCGTGCCAATGAGCTGGTATTACGTGCCCGCAAGCGCTGTGATGTGACCCATATGAAAGATGAGGCTGTGACCGAAGCATGGTATCAAGACTTACGTCAAGAACAAGGCCCACATATTATGCGTGGCATTATCAGTAATATTATCGGAAATCCTTTAGATTAAATGTTGCTAGGTCGATGCTGAATTTAAATTACTGAATCTAAATTCAGCATCGGAAATCTAATGCTTTTGATTCATATATGTTTAGGGAGTTATTGCTAGTCATCACTCAGATACACGTCATTGCTTTGTTGCTTAAGGGGCTGTTGTTCATTTCTTTAAATCAATGATTTGTATTACAACATACCCAAACCTGATTATTGATAAGGGATCAACTTGAGCTTAAATGCTTCGATTTGTTCAATAAGATGCTTAATCATAATTTGCGATACGCGTGAAAGTTGTCGTTTGGGCGCAACACATAAAGCCAGTGTTAATGGATATAAACCCTTTTCTCGAATCGGCTTAAAAACCAGCTCGTCACGTTCTAAATATGGATATGCATCAATAAATGACAATAAACCAATGCCTAAATTCTTTTGAATTAATGACATAATCATTCGAATGTCATTACAATCTAAGTGTTGTTGTGGGCTAAATTTATGATGTTTATACAAGGTCTGCACATAATCATGAATAATTAAAGGAGCGCCAGGAATCAAGTGTTTATCGTTGACACTATCTGACAAATAAACTTTCTCATTTTTTGTTAAAGGGTGATCTTTAGGTAAAACAAAACCGATTGGGATTTCGACAAAAGATAAAACCTCTAATTGATGATGGCCTTTCGGGTTTAATAAAATTCCAAAGTCAATTTCAGCGTCCACAATCATATTTGACACAGTTTCACTATCTTGGATATGAAAATTAAAATTGATCCAAGGGTAGTTGTCATACATATATTGAATTGAATCTAAAACGAAGCCATCACTGAGTGCAGAAATCAATCCGCAATCAATTGTTCCCCGAGAAAGCCCTTGGATTTCATCAAACCGATTACGGGTTAATTGAAATTCTTTTTGCCACTTAATCAAATCCGCATAGAGTAACTCTCCAGCAAGCGTCAGTTTTAAACCACTGGGTAAACGTTCAAACAGATCAATGCCAAACTCTTCCTCAGCAAGTGCGATTTGACGATGTACCGCTGATACTGAAATATAGAGTTGATCTGCTGCTTTTCTTAAGCTGCCTGTCTTGGCAACCGCAATAAAATAATCAGAAAATCGCGAAAAAGTTGTATTCACAGGCATATGGGCTGTCCATTATTTATATTTCACGGACTTATTCCTAAGCAATGAAAATCAAGGAAATTTAAAACTCGCTAAAATCACAGATCACTAAGCGATTTTTATGCCAAGGATGAGTTTTTTCTAAAAATAATTTTCAGATAGGTGTTCTATTTTTTAGAACGAGATAAGCAAAACATTCTAATAGACAGAATTAGACAAAATTCGTAATTTAAAACTCAGCCATGATTTTAGCTGAGCAACATGCTGAAATCACAGCATAAGATCATGACATTAAATATATATTCTGTGAGTTTTGTATGAATGCAATTCCAGTTCTGAACTTATTTAGTCAACCACAATGTAGTGGTTTTGAGCCTAAAGACTGGGAAATACTTGCTCAGCATTGGTATCCTGTTGCTCGTGTGCAAGATGTGACAACAGCCCCACAACAAGTACAACTCCTTGATGTGAAAATGGCACTTTATCAAACTGCAAGTGGTGCGATTCAGTTGGTGCGTGATATTTGTCCGCACCGTGGTGTACCACTCAGCAAAGGTTGGGTACAAGGTGAAGAGATTGTTTGTCCCTATCATGGATTACACTACAACACAGCAGGTCAATGTACAAAAATTCCAGCCCAGCCAGACCTGACAAATATTTCAGAGCGCTTTAGTCTCACCAAATTTCCTGTAGTTTTAAAATATGGTTTGGTTTGGACAAGTTTATTTAGTCGTGATGCAAGCCATGCAAACTTTCCAATATTGGACACTTGGGATGATCCTGAGCATCAGCCCGTACTGCCACCATTTGTTGACATTGCGGGTTCAAGCGGGCGGCAATTGGAAGGCTTTATTGATGTCGCACATTTTGCTTGGGTACATCAGCAGTCTTTTGCTGATGCTGAAAATCCTGTTGTACCCAAATACATCACTGAGCGTACAGACTATGGTTTACATACTGAATATGTCAGTAATGTGAGCAACTACCCGCATGGCTTACAACATCTGGCACCAGAGGGTTTTTTATGGAAACGAATTTTTGATGTTTACCCACCATTTTCAGCGGTGTTAAAGGTTGAATTTCCACGCGAAGGTGTGTTGAAAATTTTAAATGCCTGTTGTCCTGTATCACATAACAAAACCCGCTTATTTGTACCACTGACCCGTAATTTTGATACCACAGGCGACTTGCAGGCAGTTTACGACTTTAATGCGCAAATTTTTGCAGAAGATCAGGACATGGTAGAGAGTCAAAAACCAGAAGAGCTTCCATTAGATATTACAATGGAAGCACATTTTGAAGCAGATCGTTCATCTACAACTTACCGTCGAATATTGGCAGAATGGGGGTTAAGCAAACGCTATATTGTGTAAATTTTCCTTATATCATCAGGAGCACTTTCAATCTTTCTTTTTGACGGATTGAGTGCTCTTTTGGATTTACAATTGAATCCATGTGGTTTTTAACTGTGTAAATTTATCAATCGCATGTAAAGATAAATCACGGCCATAACCTGACTGTTTATATCCTCCAAATGGAGTACTCACATCTAAAGCATCTACTGTATTAATAGAGACTGTGCCGACTAAAAGCTGTTTAGACAGAAGAATTGCTTTCTGAATATCTTGGGTCCAAATTGAGGCAGCTAATCCATAAATGGAGTGATTGGCAAGTTCAATTGCTTCTTCTTGGGTTTCAAAAGTTGTGATTGAAACCACAGGACCAAAAACTTCGTCATGGAAGATTTTAAAATCAGGATTGACACCCGTTAAAATGGTTGGTGCCACATAGGTGGCTGGATCTAAAGCAGCATCTAAATCAAACGGAATAATATGAGATTGCGCACCTTGAGCCTTGGCTTGATCAATAGCAGCTCTGACATTATCTGCATGTTGACGATCAATTAAACAGCCCATCGTGGTATTGGGATCTAGAGGATCTCCAATCTTAAGTGTTTTGGCTTTGGCTATAAATTTCTCTATAAATTGTTGTGAAATGCTTTTTTCTAATAAAATCCGTGAATTTGCCGAGCATACTTCACCTTGATTATAAAATGCACCAAAAATCGCCTTATCGACCGCTTTATCTAAATCAGCGTCAGCAAAAATGATATTGGCACTTTTCCCACCGGTTTCTGGCCAAACAGGTTTCATATTGGATTCAGCAGAATAAGCCAAAAACTTTTTTGCCGTTTCGGTCGATCCGGTAAAGACTAAACAATCGACATCTGGATGGCGTCCAAGTGCTTGACCTGTGATATGTCCTAAGCCAGTAACTACTTGTAATCCACCATCTGGAATGCCAGCTTGTTTTGCAAGTTCAGCGAGTTTTAATGCAGTAAAGGGTGATTGTTCTGCGGGTTTTAATACAACACAATTTCCTGTCGCTAAGGCAGGTGCAAGTTTCCAACTTGCCAAATCAAGCGGAAAGTTCCACGGGACCACAGCAGCGACAACGCCTATGGGTTCACGACTGACCATCGCCAGTTGGTCTACACTTGTAGGGGCAATTTCATCATAAATTTTATCAATACTTTCTGCATACCATTCAAAGCAAGATGCTGCACCTGGAATATCAACATGCAGTGAATCCTGAATCGGTTTACCCACATTGAGGGTTTCAAGTAAGGCAAGCTCTTCAGCATTTTCACGAATAAGTTCAGCAAGCTTTTTGAGTATTTGCTTACGTTCACGCGGCGCCAACCGAGACCAGACACCACTGTTAAAGGTCTTTCTCGCATGTTGAACAGCTTGATCAACGTCATTGGCATCACATGCTGACATATCGACTAAAAACTCAGCAGTGGCTGGATTTGATACTTTATAGGTCTGCGTGGTATTTATAAATTGTCCGGCGATAAAGGCACAACTTGGCAGTGTTATCTGCGCGTGTTGTTCTAGCCAATCCTGTTTTAGTTTCATTCATCTTCCTTAAAATTTTAGCGATAGAGTAGGTTTAACCGTATTATTTTTCGCCAATTTTGTGAATTTGTTTTATACAAGCCTTGGGTTTAGAAAAAACAAATTAAATAGACTTCTTTCACCAGTCCTTTTTAAAAGCATAAATCATCTTAAAAGCGCCCTCATCCTCGCCTTCTCCCAGCGGGAGAAGGAACTTTCACAATACCAATATGATTCACTGCACATGATCATTTTTTATTTATGAAAGATCTTCAAGGTATTGCTTATTTTTTAAACTAACTTTTTAAATTAATAGCCGCATCTTAACGCTTAATATGACTGAGCAGGCGTTCAAAAAATGCATCACATTGTTGCATCTGTGAGATTTCAATATATTCGTCTGGTTTATGCGCAACTTGAATAGAACCAGGTCCACAAACGAGTACTGCAGAATTTAATTGTTGATGAAATAATCCACCCTCTGTACCAAATGAAATCTTCTGTAATGCAGTTGCTGGATCAAGGAGGTTTTGTAAAAATTTGACCGCTTGAATAGTAGTTGAGGTATTTAGTCCGGGGTATTGGTTAATTTCCTGAAAACTGACAAATTTTGCATAAGGGCTTTGCTCGATATATTCAAAAATTTTCGCTTGAACTGACTCCGTATCTTGTTCTGCAACATTACGAATCTCATAATCTAAAACACATTCATTGGGAACGATATTTAAAGCTTTACCGCCTTGTATTTTCCCGACATGTACAGTGGTATAAGGCACATCGTAGTCCATATCGACAATTAGACCTTCTGCAATCTGTTTTTGTGTCGTAGTAATTGCCTCAACAACATTTTGAGCACAATAAATCGCATTGACATATAACGGGGCTAAAGCGGAGTGACCTTCTTGTCCACGACAAATTGCTTTAAATACTGCTTTACCTTTATGGCCTGTGGCAATATTCATACTGGTAGGTTCACCAATCACACAAAGCTCTGGTTGAATAATTAATTCAGAGAGTAGGCCAAGAATTCCGCGTACACCAATACAGCCAATTTCCTCATCATAGGAAAGACACAGGTGCAGTGGTTTAGCCAATTCTGGCATTTGTGCTGCTTTTAACATGGCCTGTATCGCGCAGGCGATAAAGCCTTTCATATCAGCTGTACCACGACCAAAAATTTTATCGTCTTTGATTACAGCATGGAAAGGTTCGGTGCTCCACGCTTGTCCTTCAACTGGAACCACATCGGTATGTCCAGAGAGCAATATACCAGCTTGGTCTTTAGGACCAATACTTGCCAATAAGTTGGCTTTGGTCTGTTCTGGATTAAAATTTAAAGTGATACTGATTCCCGCAGGTTCAAGTAAGTTTTTGACGAACATAATCAGTTCTAAATTACTTTTGTAGGACGTTGTATCAAATGCAACAAGTTTTTTAAGTAATTGAATACTCGACAGATTAGACATCTGAGGAATCCTTTTGTGTTTGGACTTTTATATAGGGATCGTAGAAATGCGGCGAGCTCATGCCCGAAATAAAGTGATCAGAGATAAAGCTTTTACAACGACTAATGAACGCTTCGACAACAATATTTTTGGGTACATTTTTCGGTGTTGCAATGCCGATATACATCGGGCGATGTTCATGCGCAATACGAATACGGACCAGACGTTTACCATCAAGGCTATAGGTGTTTTTCGGGCGAACATTCAAAATCGTGTAGCCAATATTATTGGCAACCATTGAACGAACGACATCGATATTTTTTGAAGAACGCACAACATTGGGCGTAAGATTTTGAGCTCTAAATAATGATAAGAAATATTCATTGCTAAAGGGCATGTCTAAAAGAATCATCGGGTACTGTGAAAGTTCTTCTAAGCTTACAACAGGCAATATTGCTAAAGGGTGCTCCTCACTGACCAATACATGAGGCGGCAATTTCGTTAAAGCTTCAAAATGAATAATATTTTCATCAATATTGAGATCGTAAGTTAAAGCAAGATCAATATCATTACGTATAAGCGCATTTAGAAGTGCTTGTTGATCATCTTCGTAAAGGTCTAAAGAAACTTGCTTATATAAGTTGGAAAATCCATTGATGATATCGGCATAGATCATCGGGGTAAAAGCAGGGAAGCAACCTACTTTTAACGGCCCACGTATGGAGCCTGAAAATTCTGCCGCAAGAGAATATAAACTTGAAGCTTGGTTTAAGATCTTCTTACATTCCAACATCACACTTTTACCAACAGTGTTGAGGATTAAGCCTTTGGCATGTTGGCGAATAAATAATTGGGTTTGTAATTCTGATTCAATATGTGCGATTGCGGCAGAAATAGACGGAGAGGATACATGTATCTTCTCCGAAGCGATAATGATGCTGCCACATTCAGCTGTTGCAACAAAGTATTCCATTTGTCTTAAAGAAATTCGATTTAACACTTTGGATACACCTCCATTGTATACCCTCGAAAAATTTATTCATTTCCTGGAACACCATAGCTGCGAGCATTGATCGGGTTTAAAGCTCTTAAAACATAATCATCAATTTGCGGTTCATATATCTGCCATAGTGCGATAAGGTCGGAAATGGGTTGATCTGACCAGTCCACGCGTAAGTCAACAATCGGCCATTCCAATTTGTCAACAACCAAAAGACCAGCAGAATGTACTGCTCCTGCTTCTCCACCAGCCTGTTTTCCAGCGTCTAATGCATAAAGTAAACGCTCAGCTAACGTGCCTTTACTTTGTTCGAAGTGTTTGAGCATAACATGAGTAACATTCTCATTTGCAAGTAAATTACCCGCACATACGGCATGTTTCCCTATATGTTGTGTATAAATCCCTAAGCTATTTGCTCCACTATAGGCAAAAGGCTCATTCACGGCGTCAAGTAAAGTTAATTGGCGGTATTCAATAAAATCGGTATTTTTAGTTAATTCTGTAATCGCATTTTTAGGCGATATATTATATTTGGTCATTTCAAGTAAAATGCTGGCCAATTGAGGATCAGTTATATTTTGACTTGCTGCAACACCAATCCCAGCTTTGGCACGTATACATCTTGATGCAACGGCTGGAGAGGAGGAACTAATTGCTGCACCGAACTGTCCTGTTTCACTACATCTCGCAATAATTGAAAATGTCATATTTCCCTCACATCTTGATGGTTTTTAGTCTGGAATAACGGCAATTGCATCAACTTCGACAAGCCATTCTGGACGTGCCAAAGCGGAGACAACGATACCCGTTGAGACAGGGTAAACCCCTTTGAGCCATTTACCGACAACACCATAGACATCTTCACGGAAGCGTGGATCAACGATATATATGGTAATTTTACAAATATCTGCCAATTCTCCCCCAGCTTCTTTGAGTAGCATGTCAATGTTGTACATCGCCTGTTCGGTTTGACCCTTGACATCACCTATCGCAACACTTTCTGATGTATCCAGATTTTGTCCAATTTGACCGCGAAGAAAAACAGTTTGTCCACGTGCAACCACAGCTTGGCAAAGATCATTGTCTAAATTCTGCTCTGGATAAGTTTTCTTGGTATTAAATGTACGAATACGGGTATGCTTCACAGCTCAATCCTCAGTTAATTATGATGTTTCTCTAGTATGCTTACTTCGTGAGCACTCACAATTTGTGTTTTCCTTTCTAGTAATTTACTTTTTCCGTAGTAATAAGAATAATTTAAAAAGAATTATAGCTTGGTATATATTTCCTATTAATTTCATATATTTAGCATATGGCTTCAGATTTTTTGATGCACTTGTTTTGGATATTCTATTTTCGCTTTGCTGCTGGGCTCCCTATATTTTTCTTAAATCATGTTTTGTGCAGCTTTGATATTTCATTTTTTGAACAAGAAATCTGCAGCAAACACATGTGATTAGCTGTAGTTGGTAAATGTCTATTCAGCAAAAGAGTTGTTGTTGCAAGGACGTTCCTCGATCTGACAAGGGAAAAAAGATGAGTTTAGATAAATTAGAAATAGATACCGTTGTGGTTGGTGCTGGTCAAGCTGGAGTCGCGATGAGTGAGCACCTGACAGAGCTTAAAATTCCACATGTAGTACTAGAAAAAAACCGTATTGCAGAAGCTTGGCGTACACGCCGTTGGGATTCTTTGGTAGCGAATGGACCTTGTTGGCACGATCGCTTTCCCAATATGGAATTTGATCTTGATCCAGATAGTTTTGTACATCATGACCAAGTTGCTGAATACTTTGAAAAATATGCCAAGCGCTTTAATGCACCGATTTATAGCAATGTTGAAGTTAAAAAGGTCCAAGCAAATGCGCAAGCTGCGGGTTTTGTTGTTGAAACCTCTAAAGGCACTTTAATAGCACAACGTGTCGTTGTAGCAACAGGGCCTTTTCAAAAAGCCATTATTCCTTCGATTGCGCCTCAGCAAACGGGTTTATACCAAATCCATTCAGACCAATATAAAAATCCACAACAAATCCCTGAGGGTGCTGTTTTAGTAGTGGGTGCTGGTTCTTCAGGTATTCAAATCGCAGATGAATTAAATCGTGCTGGTAAAAAAGTCTATTTGTCTGTGGGAGCGCATGAACGTCCACCACGTGTTTATCGTCAACGCGATAATGTTTGGTGGCTCGGGGTGTTGGGTGGATGGGATAGTGTTAAAAACGATACAGGACCGTTGAAAGGTTTGGCTGTGAGCGGTGCACATGGTGGGCATTCCATTGATTTTAGACGTCTCGCACAACAAGGCATCACTTTACTGGGGATGACGATGCAATTTGAAGCTGAGCGGGTTCGTTTTCAAAATGATTTGCAACAGTCATTAGCCGATGGTGATAAAGCGTATTTTGAGTTTTTAGATGCTGCGGATGCCTATGTTCAGCGTACAGGTATAGATTTACCTGAGGAACCAGAAGCTCGGATTATTTTAGATGATGCTGAATGCATTCAACAGCCTATTTTAGAGCTTAATTTAGCCCAAGCAGGGATCACTTCAACTATTTGGGCCTCTGGCTTTGGTTTTGATCATAGTTGGTTAGAAGTCAATGCTTTTGATGCAAATGGGCGGCCCAACCATAAGCTTGGTGTCTCAACAGAACCCGGTATTTATTTTATTGGTCTACCTTATTTATCTGGGCGTGGTTCAAGCTTTATTTGGGGCGTTTGGCATGATGCAAAACGCGTGGCAGGCCACATTGATATTCAACGTCAGTATTTAAAGTATCAAGATAAAACTCAAAGAAATTTAATCAATAAAGAAGAAAAAACTGCATGAAATAAGTTTTAAATTTCAAGGTTTAATGCCCACTCTAGGAGGGAGGAGCACATGACAGGAAAAAACTATAAGCAAGGAAGTCGTTTAATCGATCAGGCAAAACAGGTGAATGCAAAAAAGTTAACTTTGTTTAATTTGATCGCCATTGCAGTTGGTTTAGTACTATCACAAGGTGTGATGGTGATTATTTTGCAAGGATTTGGCTTAAGCGGAATAAGTTTCTTTATTCCGCTGATTATCGGATTCTTTTTAGCGCTGAGCTATGCGACCTCTTTTGCAGAGTTGGCATTATTAATCCCTAAAAGTGGCAGTATCAGTGATTATAGTCTAGTCGCAACAGGGCATTTACCCGCGATGCTTTCGGTATTTTGTGGTTATATTTTGGTGGCAATGTTTGCTGTTTCAGCAGAACTGATTTTAATCGATGATGTGATCAAAAAAATATTTAAGCTGGATGTTCCCTATTTTGGTATAGGTTTTCTGATTTTATTTATTTCAGTTGGTTTAAATCTGCTGAAAATTGATATCTTCTCCAAAGTTCAAAATGCCGTGGCTTTTGTCATGGTGGTTTTATTGCTTTTGCTCGGTATATTTGCAATCAGCGGTTGGGTTTACCCACATACACAAGTGGTTGATTATACAATTACTTTTGATACAAATACCGTGGCACTGGTTGCGTTGGCTTTTTGGGGATTTGTCGGGGTCGAGTTTGTTGTTCCGATGATCGAAGAATCCAAAAATCCCAGTAAAAATATTCCAAGATCGATGTATATCGGTTTAACTACGATTTTTATCACCATTTCTTTATATGGCGTTGGTGCACTGTATTTCTTACCCCAAGAACACTTGGTTAATTCTTTGACCCCACATATTGAATATGCTACGGCGGTATTTGGCCCGACAGGCTTACTCTTTATTGCGATTGGTGCTCTATTTGCTACCTTAAGTACCTTAAATGCGACTTTAGCTGCCTTACCACGTATGTTGCAGGGCATGGCGAGCAATAAACAAGTGTTATCAATTTTTGCCCGAGTCAATCAGAAAAATAATGTGCCTTGGGTGGGCGTTGTATTTGTTGCCGTCATCATCATGATACCGATGTTGTTTTCACAGAGTGAAACCGATGTGATTAAAGTTCTGTTAACAGCAGCATGTATCTCTTGGTTGATCGCTTATGTGATTGCACATATCAACGTGATTGTATTGCGTAAACGCTACCCACAGATGGCAAGACCTTATAAAGCACCATTTTATCCATTCCTGCAAATCATTGGCATTATCGGGATGGTACTTACGATTTTCTATGCTGTGCCTACCCCAGATTTGAGAGTCAAAATATTTACCTGGGTCGGAATCGTGATTGGTTTTACCACAATCATCAGTATTCTTTGGATCAAATTGGTGATGAAAAGACAACTCTTTCAACCAGAATCCATCGAAAGTTTGACCAAATAAAAGCAGAATTTTAACAAGGAGTTATCTTATGAAGCAGTTATCAACAACAGAAATTACAGAAGTTTGGAAAAAAGATAAAGATCACCATATTCATCCATGGACTGACTTTGCAACCTTTAAAGATGAAGGCGCCATGATTCTTGCACACGGTGAAGGGTGTTATGTTTTTGATGCTGAAGGTAATAAATATTTGGATGGTATTGGTGGTTTATGGTGCGTCAATGTCGGTTATGGGCGGCAAGAAATTGCCGATGCCATTTCAGAACAAATTATGCAAATTACTTATTATTCTGCATTTGGTCACCATACTTCGATCCCCGCTGCAAAATTATCTGCAAAACTGGCTGAATTAGCGCCTGGAAATTTGAATCATGTACTGTTTGGTTGTGGAGGTTCAGTTGCCAATGATACTGCGGTACGACTCATTCACTTTTATTTCAATCAACTTGGTCAACCAAGCAAGAAAAAATTAATCTCGCGCAAAGATGGCTACCATGGCAGTACCTATATCAGTATGTCATTAACTGGTGTTGAGTTCGACCATATTGGTTTTGATATTGATCGTGAATTGGTCCACCAGATTTCATGCCCAAATCCATACCGTAGAGCGGAAGGTCAAAGCTTAGAAGATTTTTGCAATGAAAAGGTACAAGAGTTAGAAAATAAAATTTTGGAACTGGGCCCAGAAAATGTCGCTGCATTTTTTGCAGAACCGATCATGGGTGCAGGCGGTGTTATTGTACCTCCACCGGGCTATCATAAAAAAGCCCTTGAAGTGTGTCATAAATATGGGGTTTTATATGTGTCCGATGAAGTTGTGACTGCGTTTGGACGCTTAGGGCACTTTTTTGCTTCAGAATCCGAGTTTGATATCGTTCCAGATATTATTACTTGTGCCAAAGGCTTATCTTCAGGTTACTTACCCTTAGGTGCAACCATTATATCTGATGATATCGCTAAAGTAATTGGCAAACCTCAGGCGGATGGAGCGTTATTTACCCATGGATTTACCTATTCAGGTCATCCAGTTTCTTGTGCAGCGGCATTAAAAAATATTGAAATTATCGAACGTGAAAATTTACTGCAACATGTCAATGATGTAGGCCAATATTTTGAAGATCAATTACACACATTGGTTGACTTAGACATTGTCGGTGAGGTTCGTGGTAAGAAGTTTATGATGTGTATTGAAAACTTAGCCAATAAGAAAACCAAGGAACTTTTCCCAAGTTCAGTCAATGTAGGTTCTCGAATTGCCGATTATTGCCAGAAAGATGGGTTAATTATTCGTCCAGTTGGCCATATGAATATTATGTCGCCACCCTTAATTTTAAATAAACAACATGTAGACTTTATCGTGACCACATTACGTAAAGCGATTCTGAGTACCACGGCGGATCTTAAACGTGAAGGTTATTTGTCTAGTTAAACTTGCAGATAACTCTAAGCAAACAAGTTAAGCGATTTATGGCCCCTAAACTGAATCAAAAGTAGCGGGGCCATTTACTGAGTTGATCATTCAATATGGATTAAATACAGCTTAAGCTGTTGAATGATTGCTTGGATGGTATTTATTTAAAAATGCTTGCAGATCGGCAAGCATTTAATTTAACACACTGAATAGCTTGTCTTTTAATTGTTGCCAATTTGTCGAAATCCAACACACTAAAGAGCCTGAAGTCACCAAGATCACGCCATACCAAAACTCTGATGGTAGATTGGTTTGTAAGATAAACATTGAAATCAAAGTTGAGATGACTGGACTAAAATAAGATAAAGTCACCAAAATCGTAATATTGCCTTTGATAATGCCAATATTCCAAGCGGCATAGCCCAAGGCCATCACCACTGAAACAATGCCTAATAATCCTATTGTTGTAAGTTCAACTTCTGGAATTGCATTTAGACTCAACCCATGTGACCACAAGTATTTAGTCCACAACACTATACTGATCGCCACAAAGAAAAATGAAATTGGATTATGCCCATCACTATATTTTTTGGTAATGACACAATATAAAGACCACAGCGTTGCACCAACAAATGCCAAAATATAACTGATTGGATTTTCGAGAATATTGGATAAAATATTAGACCATGTTAAAGCACCTTGTCCGGTTTGAATCAAAATAATTCCACTTAAGCTGATGGCTAAACCGACAATAACAAAGACATTAAATTTAATTTCTTTAAAGAGGATCAGCATCGCAACAGTTAAGCCCGGCCACAGGTAATTGACCAGGCTAACTTCTATGGCTTGTTGGGCGGTTTGTGCTAGTGCAATGGCATAAGAAAAACATAATTCATAAATAACAAACAATAAGGTAGAAAAAATCAGATATTTTTTTGAAATTAATTTTAAATTTGGGATTTTAAAAAATATTAATAAAATACACGTGCTTAGTGTATACATCAGTAGCACAGCCAACTCAGCGCCCAAACTAAAACTAATTTTTTTCAATAAACCGACAATGGAAGACCATTGTAAAATGGCACTTAAACCAATCAGGGTTGCGAGATTTTTTGACATATTGGGCTTTAAAATCTGAGGATTCAGATTAAGGTAAGTAATAAAACAATTATAGCTTAGAATTCTGCGATTATTTTTAAAATATCACTCAGCATAAAACAAATAATATGTCAGGATAAGCTCAATTCAAAAACGGAGGATTTAAGCAAAATTTGATATTTGAGGAAAAAATTAAGTATTAAAAATGATAAAAAAGCTTTGTTTTTAGTTCAATTTTTTATATAAACATATGCATAAAGATTAAAAATTAACGAGACATTCAACAGAGATAAACAAATGAGAAGATTACCCGTATATTTATTATTAGATACCTCAGGTTCGATGCATGGTGAACCGATTGAAGCCGTTAAAAATGGTGTTGAAATACTGGTTTCTTCACTCAGACAAGATCCTTATGCGCTTGAAACAGCCTATTTATCTATTATTACTTTTGATACTCAAGCCAAACAACTGATTCCCTTAACTGAAATTGCGATGTTTCAACCCCCTCAATTACAGGCAACGGGGACTACACAGTTGGGCGAAGCACTTGGATTACTGGCAGATAAAATTGATCAGGAAGTGCAAAAAACCACACCTGATACCCGTGGTGACTGGAAACCCTTAGTTTTTATTATGACAGATGGTGCACCAACGGATGATTGGACTAAAGGGTTTGCAAAACTAAAACAAGCCAAGACAGGGATGATTATTGCTTGTGCTGCGGGACATAATGCAGATAGCAGTATTCTCAAACAAATTACAGAAGTTGTGGTAGAACTTGCAACCGCAGATTCAAATACCATTAAAGCCTTCTTTAAATGGGTTTCTGCAAGTATTTCTACGGGAAGCCAAAAAGTAGATGCAGGTCAAAAAGAAGTCACAGGCTTAAATGATCTTCCACCACCACCACCTGAAGTAAATGTGGTTCTATAAAAATAAAGGAAAACAGCATGGCAATTACATTGGCGAAAGGTCAAGGACTCAGCCTTGAAAAATCTAAACATGATTTAGAACGAGTGACGATTGGACTCGGTTGGGATATCACTGAGCAAAAGAAAGGCTTTTTAGGCGGATTATTTTCAGGTGCAAAGAGCGAAGAACACGATCTAGATGTGGTGGCATTTTTATGTGATGCCAGTGGAAAAGTAAAAGATCTAGGCTGGAATGCCGCAGGTCAAGCCACACTCGAAAATAGTGATGTTATCTTTTTTAATAATTTAAAACATCGTTCAGGACAAATCTGGCTGACTGGAGATAACCGTACAGGTGCTGGTGATGGCGATGATGAGCAAATTATTGTCAAATTAAATAGCTTGGCAGCTGAATATCACAAGATTGTTTTTATTGTGCAAATTTACAATGGTGCAAAAAATAATCAGCATTTTGGTCAGGTGAAAAATGCCTTTATTCGTGCTGTCGATGGTACTGGCAAAGAAATGGTGCGTTTTGATTTATCAGGTATCGGTCAATATGATCAACAACGTTCATTATTATTTGCTGAACTGGTCAGAGAAAATAGTGGCTGGAAATTTAATGCGGTCGGTAATGCATCACCCGCGGATAATTTCGTGGAATGGTTAAAAAAATATAGTTAAAAAATGAGAATATAATGCGCCGTTTACCTGTATATATTTTATTAGATACATCTGGCTCTATGCGTGGAGAGCCAATTCACTCGGTGAATGTGGGCTTGCAGTCGATGCTTAGTGCATTAAGGCAAGATCCTTATGCGCTTGAAAGCGTGTATTTAAGTGTGATCACCTTTGATATTGAAGCAAAAGTTTATTTACCGCTTACCCCTTTGGATCAAGTTCAAATTCCCGATCTAGATGTGCCGAATGTGGGTGCAACATTTATGGGTGCAGCATTGGAATTACTGGCACAAGAAGTACAACAGAATGTGCAGAAAAGTAGCAATGATGTTAAAGGCGATTGGCGCCCGTTATTGTTTTTGATGACAGATGGTTCACCCTCAGATGTCTATGCTTATCAGCAAATCGTTCCCACAATTAAACAGCTTAATTTTGCCACGATTGTCGCTTGTGCTGCAGGACCAAAAGCGAAAACTGAATCCTTGTTGCAACTGACGGATCAAGTGGTTGTGTTAGACACCATGGACTCAAATAGTTTTGCTAGCTTCTTTAAGTGGGTTTCTGCAAGTGTGGTCGCTGGTAGCAGTAGTGCAGGAGTATCCAATTCAATTTCTTTACCACCACCACCCGCCGAAATTCAGCTGGTTTTATAACTGAATATGATGTGACGATACAAATGCTAAATCAAACAGATCAGCGCTTATCTGTTTGATTTAGCTATTTGAATAATATGATAAAAATAATGTAGGTGAAGTTATGCGCCGTTTACCGGTATTTTTTGTTCTTGATTGTTCTGAATCAATGGTCGGGCAGCCGCTTGAATCTGTTCAAGAGGGTGTGGAATTTATTTTAAGCAGTTTAAGAAAAGATCCTTATGCACTTGAAACTGTATATGTTTCAGTGATTGCATATGCAGGGATTGTCAGAACATTGGTCCCTTTAACTGAGTTATTTGCCTTTAATCATTTTAATTTGCCCTTGGGTGGTGGGACACATTTGGGTAAAGCTTTAGATCATTTGGGTCAGGAAATTGATCGTTATGTGATGAAAACCACCAGTGAAGTCAAAGGCGACTGGAAGCCAATGGTCTATATATTTACCGATGGTCGTCCAACCGATGAATATGATCAGGCAATTCAACGTTGGAATGCTAAATATGCGCATAAAGCGACTGTCGTCGCCATTGGTCTAGGTGCAGATGTTGATTTTTCTGTACTGAGTAAGATTACTGAAAATACCATTTCAATTGATCAGATCAATCAAGAATATGTCAAAGGTTTGTGTAAGTGGATCACAGCCTCTGTAGTGTCACAAAGTATCAGTATTGGTAGCCATCAACAAAAAGATGACCTGTTGCCGATTGATGAGCGTTATATGCGTTTGGCAAAAGATGCATTATCCCTGCAAAAAAATAAAGCTGATGATCATTGTGCGATATTTGTCGGTCGCTGCCAAAAGATGAATAAACCTTATATCATCAAATATATACGTAATTTACAGTACAAAGGCCCAGCTGATTTAAACATCAATATCTATAATTTTAAGTTAGATACCTGTAGTGCGATATCTGAGGAGTATTTTACTTGGTCAGATCATAATGCATCCAATAAGCAGATCAATACGGCTGAACTCGATGGTTTCCCTGAATGTCCACATTGTTTTTCTGAGACCGCTTTTGCGGTATGTGGATGCGGTAATTTGATGTGTTATGACGGCTATCGGGAATCTGTGGTTTGCCCGTGGTGTCGTCGACAAATCAGTTTTTCTTCTGGTGATGGAGATTTTGATTTAACCCGTGGGCAAGGTTAGGCTTTATCGGTTGATGTGTTGATACATTATTAAAGCATTGCTGCATTGAACAATATTAAAAATCTATATCGCTTAACGCTTAAGTGCATCGTGATTGGTGAGTGACCAAGTGACCAAGTGACCAAGCAAATAGAATAGAAAAATGAGTAGAGGGTAAAATGGACAGTGATGTATGCAAATTAAAGCAAATTTTGGAACAAAATCCTGCTGATTTCAGTGAGGATTTTTCACAATTTTTATTAAGTGATCCACAAAATCTCAAACAACTTTCAAAACTCATCAACGAATTGGAAAAAGTGAAGATAGCTGCACCGCGTTTGAGCAATATTCATGAAGCTGATTTATTGGATAATGCATCTGCTGCACAGTCTCAGCATGAAATTATAAGCTCGGATAGAACCCAAGCCACTGTACAAAAGAATGTTCAAGAGCAAGCCTGCCTTAATCAGCAAACTGGAACCAATCAACACACTAGAGTTGATGAACACGTCAAGCTTGATGAAAATATTCAACAAAATTGTGATGATCCTTTAGTCAATGTGGATCAACTCCATACATCATCTGAAAACACCAACTCAGTTGGAGCAATTTCCGAAACGCAAAATATCACTTTAGATCTTCATACAACATTACAACTGGCACCGATCCTACAAGTTGAACAGCAAGTTGTTGCAGATCAAGTCGAGCAAACATCAGCCTTAACAACTGAACCCAATTTAGAAAACAAGCTGACAATTGATTCTGAAAATATAAGCTCAACCCCTGAAATAATATCTTCTGAAACTGAGAAGAATAGATTAGAGATCGAATCTGTGTTTAGACGAAGTAAATATGAAGACATTAAATTTCAGGTTGAAAATGCCCGAGTAGGACAACACTATCAATCTCAAATTTCAGTGATTTCACAACATGATGTCAATCAATTAACATTCAAATCTGAAAGCTTTAAATTTCCAGATACAAGTTTTTATTTCGATGAAGCCACACAGCGTATTCATGGTGAACCACTACAAGCAGATTCAATCGAATTTTCTTTTCAGTTTATCGCTGATGGAGAAACACGCTCCGCCCAGTGTCGGTTGAATATCATTGCAGACCCACGTAGTTTATGGAAAGTCATTGAACCTGAGTCTGGGCAAAAATTTAGCAAGCCACATTTGGATCAAGCCTTGATTGATGCCGTGGACTATAAAATTATCGCTGCAAGTCGTCGTGGCCGTTCACATGAACATGCAGGCTTATTTAGAGATGACGATTTTTCGATTACCTTAATTGACAATACATCTTGGTCGGTCTTGACTGTGGCAGATGGTGCGGGCAGTGCGCAATACTCCAGAGAAGGGTCTCGAATTGCGGTAGAGATTGTTGAAAATGAGTTTAAAAACTATTTAAATCCACACACGGTTGAAAGCCTGATTGCTGACTTAGAAAAATGGCAAGTGGGCAGTCAGGATGCTGAAACTGTTGCAGTTGCCAAGAAGTTAAATGAGCAGTTTCATCATGTATATTATGAAATTTATAAATCAATTATTAACCAAATCAAATTACAAGCAGAACAGATTGGGGCAAATACTAAAGATTTTTCAACCACATTGCTGGTTGCGGTCGTATGTAAATTAGCTGACAAAACCTTTATCAGTGCATTTTCAGTGGGAGACGGTGCAATCGCAGTATATAGCGAGGACAATGTGCGTCTGATGAATGTTCCAGATGGTGGTGAATATGCAGGACAGACCAAGTTTCTAGATCTGAGTATTGCAACAGAATTTCCAAACCGTTTAAAAATAGGCTGCTTTAAAGATACCCATGCGATTATGTTGATGACAGATGGTATTTCAGATCCAAAATTTGAAACAGATTCTGACTTATCCAATTTTGACAAATGGCAAAGTTTATACCGTGAACTGGATCCGTTGCTACAGAATGAAGCAGCTGATATAGCATTGTTGGAATGGATGCATTTCTTTACAGCTGGGCATCATGATGATCGTACCATGGCCGTATTATGGAATAAGCATTCAACAATATCTGTATAAATAATATCTAAGTATTTGAAGAATATAGTGTAAGGTGGCAAGTATGTCAGCAAAAATTATTAAATGTACCACCGTTGATGGACGTGAAATTGAATTTGTAGATGAAATTATCGGTTCAGGTGCAATGAAAGATGTATATTTTTCACCTGATCGTAGCTATGTGGTGTGCTTTTTCAGTAAAGAAAAGAATAAGTTTTATGACTCTAAAGCCACCTTTGAGCAGCAAAAAGATCGTTTAAAAGAAATTGTAGGCAATAAATGGCAAAGTATCTTTAATGGGATTGGTGGGGACTATTGGAAAAATATTTTCTGTTGGCCCGACGGTTTAGTTGAATATAATAATTTGCTTGGGATTACCGCCCCAACCTATAGAAAACAATTTTTCTTTGAATATGGTTCAAAAAATAATGATTTTCTGCAAATCAAAGGCAAAGAAAAAGAAGGGAAATGGTTTGCAAGTGCAAATAACCAAAACAGATTTCTCGACGACAAAGAAAAAGGCACTTGGCTAAATTACCTTAAAATAGGAATTCTAATTTCCCGCGCAGTACGCCGTATGCATGCTGCTGGTTTGGCCCATTCAGATTTATCTTATAAAAATATTTTGGTCGATCCTGTTTCTGGCAGTGCTAGTGTTATTGACGTTGATGGTTTGGTGGTACCTGGAAAATACCCACCTGACGTTGTCGGTACTCCTGATTTTATTGCGCCAGAAGTGGTACGCACCAGTCATTTATCCAAAGACAATCCTGATCGTTATTTACCCAGTATTGCGACAGATAAACATGCTTTGGCGGTATTGATTTATATGTATTTGCTCTATCGACATCCGTTACGTGGTGGAAAAATTCATGATATGAATGATCCGCAAAAGGATGAAACGCTGGGAATGGGTGAAAAAGCGCTGTTTATTGAACACCCAACAGATCATAGTAATCAGGTGAAACCGACTCAACTTAAAGTCAGTCAGCAACCATGGGGGGATCCTGCAAAAGTACCTTTTACAGTGACTGGACCGTATTTGTCTGAGCTCTTTATCAAAAGCTTTGTCGAAGGTTTACATGATCCTGCCAAGCGCCCCTCAGCCAACGACTGGGAAACAGCTTTGGTTAAAACAGTGGATTTGATTCAGCCGTGTCATAATCACCGTTGTGGTCAAAAGTGGTATGTCTTTGATAATTCCACTAAACCTGAATGTCCATTTTGCCATACGCCGTTTAAAGGAAAATTACCCATTCTCAATTTATACTCAGCACGGCAGCAAGGTAATTTTAGACCTGATAATCATCGTTTAATGGTGTGGACAGGCCAATCTATTTACGCATGGCATACCAATAATATGATTGCACCGAATGAACGCTTGACCGCAGAACAGACCAAGCGAAAAGGCTATTTCGTCTTACATAATGATGTATGGTGGTTGGTTAATGAAGATATGCCTGATCTTACCGATGTTGCCAATAAAACGCAGATCCCAATTGGCGGTAAAATTGAATTAAAAGATGGTGTTCAAATTTTATTTTCTAAACAAGATGGTGGTCGTTTAGCTGTAGTACAAATGGTTGAAGCATAATTTGCTGCTTCAACCTCTAATCAAGGCTTATACCACCAATATTTTGTCATGTGTTGAACACGATGATTTGACCAAACCAAAAGTTTTATATCTGAGTAAAATCATTTCAGCCCAATTTTTATGGGTTGCAGGTTCGATCATTGAACCATGACATTTAAATACACTTTTAGCATCGTGGGCTAAGATTAACTGAGCCTCATGGAACTCTTCAGGTTGAACTTGTAAGGCATGATGAATATGACCAATTTGAGCAGGATGAATTGCCGTTTTGGTATAAATTCCATTATTCATGTCTTGTTCCAGCTCTTGCATCAATAGCTGTGTATTTTCAAAATGTTCACACACAGGTGAACTCAACTGAAAACCGTTGGGAATAAATAATCCCGCCAATTGTGAAATCAAAATGCCCACAGGCGTCTGATAAATCGTGGTGTTTTTGGGTCTACGCAAATTTAAACAGGACAAGAGGTCATTGCCACCAATTCTTAAACATAGTGTTTTATGAAAGTCATATTTAAGGGCTTGGTAAAGTTCAATATTGTGTGCCACATCAAAGATTTCTTTGGTTTCAAGCGTCGGCATATATTGCAAATTGGCAGGTAATACATTCATCCAATTTTTGAGATTAAATACATTAAACTTGGGCAAAATCATGCCATTAAATGTTTGATTTAGATCCCAGTCGACAATGTGCTTCGCCATTTCCATATTTCTAGGACGGATAAAAATGGTAGGGGCTTTTAAACTGGGTTCATCCAGTCTTCTTTGCAATAAATGTTTTAAATTAACCATTGCCGTTTGAACATCTGATTCGAGTACAGCATCTTCAAGGCATACCGCAATTGATTTAATCTGCGGAAATTTAATTCCTTGGGTAACTTCCCACAATTGTTCATGTGTTGCAGGAATATACATGGTCGCGCCAAGCTCAATGGCGTGTAAAAGTGGCTTCATTTGTTCTTCTCTACTTTTTTTATCAATGTTGCTGCGTGATAAGGACCTAATTTTGTTCCCAGAATATCGACTGGAATATTTCGCTCACGTGCAAAGTGCAATAATAATTGTACATGAGGATTAGATTCGTCTTTTAATAAGATTCGCTCAGGTATGCGTCTTAAAACTGCACGTGTTGCTTCAGCAATACTGGGTTTTATATGGTTAATATTTTGAATCGCATATTGTGCTGCAATCCAGTCAATCGTTTCTGCACATTGCTGCTGTTGTACTAAACGAATTTGATTGTTCCAGTTCACCTGTTTATCAGTTGGGTTTTGTTCAATCAACAGTCGTATTTTCTCAATAAAATTAACAGAAAGGTCATAAGGTTTTAACTGATCGTAGATCAAACAACTATGCCATTTTTGTGTCTGGTAGCAATTGTTTCGGGCATCTTGCTGTTCTATGCTTTCTTTTAAAATCGTCCGAGAAGTCAGTCCAGAGATCACTGAACCCAATATCCCAAATGGAATCAACCAATCATCTGTACTGGCACTTAACCAAGAATAACCACCCAAATCAGACAGGGTAACTAAACGCGGGATCTGCCAATTTTCATCAAAGAGCTCAGGAATGTCTTGTAGATTTTTTGTGAGTTCTTTGCATATTGCGCCTTTACCTGTCCAGCCATCTACAAAAACGATATTCTGAGCACCATGTTGTTCAATAATCGCTTGCAGTGCAGCAAAATCAACACCACGATCACGAATAATACTAATACCATAGTGATAGCAAGACTGATGCTTTTCAAGGTAATGCTTGAGTAGAACACCTAAAGGAACACCAGCACGAACCAAGCTCACCAAAACAATCTCTTGTTTGGGAAAACGTTGCATCAAACTGTTGCCAATTTTCTGAACTTCTTCGGCAAGGCGCTGTGCACCTTGTTCAAAGGCATGCTGATAATGTTGCATCTGTTCATCCGTTGGCGGATGTTCAGCACCGATCATTTGTGAATAGTGCATTTTTCCTGACTGGATCAGATATTCTTTTTCTTCAACAGCAGTGGGTTGAATATCATCAATCTGCATCAAAAAAGTGACATCTTCGGGACGATATGAACCGTGAAAGCCAAGTTTACTCAAGATTGGATTGAGTGGTGTAATCAATGCATTAGACATGACCTAAATATCCTTTAGTGTCAAAATCATGGCTTAATTGCGTATTGAGAAACTTATCCAACTGACTGCTTTTCGGCATTCCAAACCAATCACAACAGCTGAGGAATCCAGCATCTGATAGACTATCGCCCCAACCTAAAATAATACGTTCCCGTTGCGGATCATGTTTTTGAATATAAAACTCAACCGCGCTTTGTTTGCTGACATGATGTGGAATAATCGCCAGATTATTGCCATTGATATGGATATAGCATTGTTCTAGTAGCGTTTTAGGTAATTTTTCAACAAGCTGATCTAAAAATAACGCACCAGCTTGTTTTTGTTTTGCGACAGAATAAATACTCAGTTCATTTTCAACCAAGGTCCAAGTTCTGACTTCACCCAAATCTTTGGCATAGTCATGCAAAGCATCTGGCAAGTCAGTCAGTATGCCATTGAGTTGAATTTCATGTTGTTTTTGAAGATCAAACCAGTCTGTATCCACGGCTAAATTCTGATCTAGAATCGTGCCACCGTGGGAACAAATCGCACCATATTGAAAGGGGATTTGTACACGTTTAAAGCCTTCAACTGAACGAGCAGTCACAGGCACAACTTCAGCAGATTCAAGCAACCAATTCAAAAAAGACTGCTGTTTTGGGCTCATATATGAAAGCGGTTGTCCAGAAACATCTGTAGTCACCATTTGATGTTGTGGTGTCGGTTGTTGTTTTCGATAAGTTTGAAATAAAGTGTCATCCAAGTCGACAAAGACCAAAGGTTTAGGGTTCATAACTGATTACTTCCAAATTTTTAATTTGTTCAAACAAGCTTGGGTCTACACTATCTTGATGTGTTTCAATCACCAAAAGCACCCGATCAAATTCTTGATGTTTTACGTTATAAGCAAAGTTTTGAATATTGAGCCCATAGTTATCATGAAACTGGCAAATACTTTTTATTGCATGTCCTTGCATGATTGGTGAACGGGTTGTTGAACTAAAATATGTTTCAGCACCTTGTTGTTCCAACTGTTCTGCAATAAGAAAAGGGATCCAACTAAACTCACCTGAACCAAGTACAAGTATTTTTTCGCCTGGATGATTGATGTGAATATGTTCCCATGGCTTACATTCTAAATAACCTGGCTCACGCCCCCAATTATTTGGTGCAATAATTTTCTGTGCCTGTTGCTCAGTGGAGCTGACATTGGGCATATTAACCTGAATATTGTGTTGATTCGCTTGCCACTGCCAATTTCCTTGCAATAATGAAACCACTTCCACAGGGATATCAAGCTCATCCGTTGCAAGACTGTGCTCAGCCCAGTTCACCAACGTGACCAATATTACGCGTTCAACTTGCTGCAAACCGGAATTGGTTAAACTATTGATCAGATTTTTAAAGGTTTTTCCTGTTGAAATTTCATCATCAACTAAAATCAAGGTCTTTGAATCAACCACTTGCTGATGTTTAACTGGATCGTGGCTGCTTAGAATAAACTGATCTTGTGCATGACTATGTTCTTCTAGAAAAAGCCCCAATGTCGGTAAAGTCGATACAGGGTGTCGTGTTGTGGTTAAGAAAATCGCATTTTTGCCATGTTGTTTTTTTAATTCACGATAAACCCCAGCACCTAAACCGACGGCTGTTTCAGCCATACCAATGACACAAATTGGCCCAGCTAAATCTGTAGGCACTAAACTGGCTAAATCGCTATAGCTACGCTGCATGACAGAGGGTGCAACAGGAATATGTTTCCCCAATACTTTGGAAACAAATAAAAATGCTCTTTTAGGATTAATTCTTTCTGCAAAATCTAATAAATCATCTAAAGCCCAGTGGCTATGTTGTTGGTTAACTTGAACAGTGATTCGCCCACGACTTAAATCTATATGCTTCATCTATATTACAAATCCAATTTTATACTATGGGCAATCGGTAAAGCTTTAACAGGCGATTGTTGCGGTGCTCGAACTAAGTTCAAATTTAATTTTTCAGCAATCAGTTCGGCAATTAAATTGACTCCCGTATGTTGTGTATAAGCAAAACCACCAGCAGGGCGTGGATTAATCTCAAGAATATGCCATTGCAAGCTTTCATCTTGTTTAAATTGGATGTTAATTAGTCCATCACATTGAAAATAATCGACTAAATCTATACAAATTTGATGACAAGGATGTTGCAAAAAACATTCTTGAAAATAAACATGTTTGATTCTGGTTACTTGAGCAATGATCTTTCCTTGACTACAAGCAATATCAACTGAACATTCTTGCCCAGCCAAATAAGGCATAATCAGATATTCAACAGGCTCTTCCTGTTGATTATATGCCTCTATAAATTGCTGGGTATTACATTTGGTTGGTGAGCTAAAGTTTTTAAAGTACGACACATGATTCTGTAAGCGGACAAAACCTGCACCATAAACCCCATAAACAGGCTTAGCGCAGATCTCACTATGTTGTAGCTGCAATGTTTCAATAGATCTTTTCAGCGTTTCTGTGGAATTTGCTAATAACGCTGGAATGACAGATAAATTTTGCGCTTCGCAATGTAAGGTAAACTGGTATTTATTGTTCATCAACTCATGCTGTTCTGAGCTGAGTGTACCAGTAATCAACTGAATAGCATGTTGTTCAAATTGGGCTCTAAACGGCTCAATATGTTGGCTGTGCTTTCCACAGAAGAGCAGTTGAATATTGTGTTCAATACATTGTTCTAATAACCATTCAGCGCTCTTTGAAATAGCAGGTTGCTGAAGATAAACATCAGCACTTAAGGCAAGTTCGGGGCGATTACGGCTATGAGAACAAAATATAGTCAGTTGTTTTGATATATTAGAACTTTTCAGTAATTGAATCATATCATTTTGACAGGAATAACACTCGGCGATCCAAATTTTATATTGCTGTAGCACGGGTAATTTAATCTCAAATTTTTATAAAGAATAACGAAGTTTTTAAAGCGATTAATCTGATGCGCTGGAAAATATAACAATTCCCCGTAGTGATACAATATTTAATTTTAATATTTTGTAAAAGTAATCAAACCCCAAGAAAAAAACACTGAAACACTTGAGATTAGTCATTTTTATGGTAAAACATAACACATCTATTTTTATTTGTTTTTTATAAAGAAAGTTAATTTAAAAAACTTCATTTGAATAACATATGATTTTAAACTCATTTTATCAAAAAGCGATAATATATCTATAAAGTGGAGGGTTTATGCAGCTGGTTGCTGGTGGAAATATTCAAATACCTGCTCAGGATATTGAAATTTGTATTAAAACAGGTTTTTCTGCTGAGATTGAATTAGATGTTACTGCGTATTTACTGGCCCAAGGCACGCTTAAAGTGCGTGGTGATCAGGACATGATTTTTTATGGACAACGTCAAACATCCAATCAAAGTGTGGTTTTGCTAGAATCGTCATCGAAGAATCCAAATCTCACCAAATTAAAAATCAATACTGCACTTTTAGATGCACAAATTCAAAAAATTGCCATTTGTGTCACGATCAATGAACCAAACACTATTGGAAATATTGTTCCGATTGATATTGAGCTTTATGCAGCACAACAACGTATTGCGACTGCACATTTGGACACTCGCAATAGAACTGAAAAAGCCTTAATCCTTGCCGAGATTTATTTACATAACAACCAATGGAAGTTTCGCTTTGTTGGCCAAGGATTTAATGGTGGATTAAAGCCATTGGCAGAAAACTTTGGTGTTGTGATTGCCGATGAAGTGAAAAACACTACACCTACACCTACACCTACACCTACACCTACACCTACAAATTCAAATATTAATTTGTCTAAAATCAGACTAGATAAAAACAATTCAACCATCAATTTAAGCAAAAAAGGCAATGGTTTTGGGAAAATTTCAGTCAATTTAAACTGGAATAAAAGCCAGCCCAAATCCCAATCATTTTTTCAGAAACTATCGGGTTCAAGTGCAATAGATCTGGATCTTGGCGCGATGGTGCAACTTAAAAATGGTGAAATTGATTTAGTACAACCGTTGGGCAATCGTTTTGGTCGTTTTGAGATCAAACCTTTTATTCAGCTTGATGGCGATGACCGTACAGGTTCATCTGTACAAGGTGAAAATCTGCACATTAATGGTAATCAGTGGGATCAAATTGAGCGTATTGTGATTTATGCTTATATTTATCAAGGTGCTGCGCAATGGGCAGCAACGGATGGCGTGGTTACCATTAAGATCCCAGACCAACCCGAAATTGAAGTTCATTTGACGGATGGTAATCAATTGACAACATGTTCTATTGTAGAATTAAAGAATAACAATGGCACTATACAAGCCAACCGAGAAGTTCGTTATTTTAAAGATCAAAAATATTTAGATGAACATTATGGTTTCGGTTTCCGATGGACACATGGTTCTAAAAATTAATCGACTGCATATATTTAAACAATCAATGCACACTGCAATAAAGTAGAGGAAATATAAATGGCAATTTCATTAAACAAAGGTGGCAACTTATCTTTAAGCAAAACTGACCCAAGTTTAAACCAAGTTTTGGTCGGCTTAGGTTGGGATGCGCGTGCAACTGACGGAACAGATTTTGACTTAGATGCTTCGGCATTTTTATTAAGTGAAAGCGGTAAAGTCCGTGGTGAACATGATTTCATTTTCTATAACCAAACCCGTTCACCAGAAGGTTCTGTTGAACATACAGGCGATAACCGTACAGGTGCGGGTGATGGTGATGATGAAGCGGTTCGTATTAATCTGGCAAAAGTACCTGCAGATGTTCAAAAGATTGCGATTACAGTTACCATTCATGAAGGCGAAAGTCGCGGTCAAAATTTTGGTCAAGTTCAAAATGCGTTTATTCGTGTGGTAAATGATCAAAGCAATACTGAAATTGTTCGTTTCGATTTGAATGAAGATTATTCAACAGAAACTGCCATGATTTTTGGTGAATTATATCGCCACAATGGTGAGTGGAAGTTTAGAGCTGTAGGACAAGGTTATGCTGGCGGTTTAAGCGCAATGTGCCAACAGTTCGGTATAAGCATCTAATATAAGAGTTCAATGGATGAAACATTTTCGCTTTTCGATTCTTTTTACCATCATTTGTTTAGCAATTTCAGCGTATTGGGGTTTTACACATGGGCCCCAAGCCGGCCTAATGACCATGTTCAAGGCATTGGCAATTACTGCAATTCTTGCAGTAATGGAAGTTTCTTTATCATTTGATAATGCTGTGGTAAATGCTTCAGTACTTAAGCACTGGAATCATTTCTGGCGAACCTTATTTTTGACAGTCGGTATTGTTATCGCTGTATTTGGTATGCGTTTAATCTTTCCATTACTCATTGTTGGCGTCACTGCAGACATGGGGATGATAGAAGTCGCAAAACTCGCGTTGAACGATCCGAAAACCTACTCTGAAAAACTCATGGCACACCATGCTGAAATTGCAGCATTTGGTGGTATGTTCTTACTTTTGGTCTTCCTTAACTTCTTATTTGATGATGAAAAAGATGAGCATTGGTTCCATTGGTTGGAGTCAAAACTTGCTGATCTAGGCAATATTCAAGCGATTTCAGTATTTATTTCATTATGTGCATTATTGGTTATGGCTAATTTTGTACCTGAATCTTCTCGCCTTGTTGTAACTATGGCAGGGATCTGGGGAATTGTGGTTTATGTCGGTGTTCAGGTGATCGGACACTTGCTTGAAGGCGGTTCACATGATGATGAGCAAGAACAAGCGACTGAACAAACCAGTTCAAATAATGGTGCACCTGTAACAGGTACAATTATCAAAGGCGGTATCGGTGGCTTCTTGTATCTTGAAGTACTTGATGCGTCTTTTAGTTTCGATGGTGTAATCGGTGCTTTTGCAATTACCAGTGATGTGGTAATTATTATGCTGGGCTTGGCAATCGGTGCAATCTTCGTGCGTTCGATGACGGTTTACCTTGTAGAAAAAGGTACGCTTGATGCTTATGTTTATTTAGAACATGGCGCGCATTATGCGATTGGTGCACTTGCATTCATCATGCTTGCAAGTGGTACAGGCTTACATGTACCTGAAGTCGTAACAGGTCTGATTGGTGTCGCATTTATTGTTTGGGCAGTGATCTCATCAATTTCTTATAGTAAAAAACAATCTCTTGAAACAACAACTGACAAAGGAAACTAAAAATGGCTATTAATTTATCAAAAGGCGGTAACATCAACCTGTCTAAAACAGCGCCTACAATGAATAAAGTAGACTTAGGTTTAGGCTGGAATCCTCGTGTGACAGATGGTAAAGCATTTGACTTGGATGCTGTTGCTTTTCTGACTGGTGAAAATGGCAAAGTTCGTTTAGATGGCGACTTCATCTTCTTTAACCAAAAAACTTCTCCTTGTGGTTCTGTCAACCATAACGGTGATAACCGTACAGGTGACGGTGATGGTGATGACGAAACAATTTCAGTTGATTTATCTAAAGTTCCAGCAGATGTGGCTAAAATTGTATTTGCTGTAACCATTCATGAAGGCCAACAAAATGGTCAAAACTTCGGTATGGTCGACAAAGCCTATATCCGTGTAATCAATAAAGATAGCAATGCAGAAGAACTTGCTCGTTTTGACTTATCTGAAGACGGTAGTACAGAAGTTGCGATGATCTTTGGTGAATTATACCGTCATAGCGGTGAGTGGAAATTCAAAGCAGTTGGTCAAGGTTTTAACGGCGGCTTAGGCGCTTTAGCTGCAAGTTATGGTGTTGCAGTTTAATTTTCAAAATCAGTACTAAAAGATTTATCTTTTAGTACTTGAAAGTGATTCGGTTTAAATCGGTTCATTTATGAACACAGTAAAAATTATTTTCAAGTACTAAATAGAGAACAACAATGCAATTCATCACTGGCCAAAAACTGGCACTTCACCAATTGTTGCAGACAGAGACACAGTTTAAACTACGTGTACAGGTTCAAGCACCTTTTGAAATCGATATTTCTAGTTTTGGTATTGCGCCAAACGATAAACTTTTCCATGATGATTATATGACTTTCTATAATCAGCCACAGACTCCGAAAGGCGAAGTTCAATATCAGCTTCAAGGCAACATACATAATTTTACCTTTGATTTAAACAAGATAGACGCAACACGAACGTCACGTTTTGTTATTTGTGCAACCTTAGCCAATGAACAGTCTCAAATCCAAAATATGCAATCGATTCAGGTTGAGTTAGCTAATCAACAGGGTCAGGTTGTTGCCAGTTATCGTTTAAATGGTTCTAATTTTAGCCAAGAAAAAGCTGTGATGCTGACTGAGATTTACTTTAAAAGTGATACTTGGCGCATCGCTGCAATTGGTCAAGGTTTTAATGGTGGCTTAAAGGCTTTGGTAGAGCACTTTGGGGGAGAAGTTGAAGAAAGTACAGCAGCTGCTCCATCAACAGTAAACCCATCGACAAGCAATACACCATCAACAATCGATCTGAAAAAGAAAGTGGTACTGGATAAAATCCAAAATGCAGCCCCGCATTTGGTAGATATTACTAAAAAGTCTTTAATCAGTTTAGAAAAAAACAATTTACTCGATGTAAAAGCTCGTGTCGCTTTAGTGCTAGATTATTCAGGTTCAATGCACCAACAGTATATAAAAGGTGATGTGCAAAAAGTACTCGACCGAATTATGCCATTGGCAGTCAATTTTGATGATGATGGTAGTTTTGAGTGTTGGGCATTTGCAGAAAAATCCTTGCGTTTAAGCGATGTAACCTTGAACAACTTAGAAAATTTTGTCATTACAGATCAAGGCGGACACCCAAAGTGGAAAGCGGGTGCACGTTATAATAATGAACCAGCTGTACTTGAAACTGTGATTCAATATTTTACCCAAGAAAACCCATCTCACTTACCCGTTTATGTGGTATTTGTTTCAGATGGTGGGGTCAGTGAAAGTAAAAAGATTAAAAATATTCTTAAAAATGCATCCAGTTTTCCTATTTTTTGGCAGTTCGTGGGTATCGGTGGTCGTAACTACGGTGTGTTGGAACAACTCGATACGATGGATGGGCGAGTGGTAGATAATTGCAATTTTTTTGAAATGAGTAATATTCAAAGTATGCCTGAAGCACAACTGTATGATGCGCTGCTTCAGGAATTTCCACTGTGGTTAAAAGAAGCGAAAAATAAAAACATTATTCGATAAAGTGAGGACAATCGATGGCTAAATTTGAACTTGTAGGCAGCCCAGAACCATTTCTATTGGTCGATTTGGTACAGGGAGAAAAAATATTTTGTGAATCTGATGCAATGGTCATGATTGAACAAAATTTAGAATTGGCAGGGAATTTACGAGGCGGCTTATTTCAATCATTTATGCGTAGATTTACCACAGGTGAATCGCTGTTTCAGCAAGAAATCAAAGCATCATTTGGTCATGGACAGTGTCTACTTTCTCCAAACATAGATGGAGATATGCAAATTCTTAACATTGGCCCTCAGCAATACACTTTATCTGATGGGGCTTTTGTTGCCGCAACAGAACATGTCAATGTCAAAGCCAAGATTCAAGCAAATTTAGGTGGTGGATTCTTTGGTGATACGGGTGGTTTTGTGGTGATGGAATCATCTGGGCAAGGGCAACTGTGTATTTCTGGTTGTGGCACCTTAATGGAAGTTGATGTAAGCACTCAGAATGGAGAAACCACCATTGATAATGGTCATGTTGTGGCATGGGATTCGTCTTTAAGTTACAACATTGGGATGCCAAGTTCACAAAACCGCGGAATTGTTGGAAATCTTTTAAATAGTTTTACCAGTGGTGAAGGTATGGTGCTTAAGTTTAGGGGCAATGGCAAAGTCATTATTTGTTCCCGAAATCGCAAGAGTTACCTCACATGGTTATCTTCAGCTTTAAATTTAAATAGAAACAATTAAATCTATGAGGGAAACACATGAGTATTAGTTTAGTAAAAGGTCAAAAAATCTCTTTAGAAAAAGGTGATGGTTCATCTTTGACCAAAATTTATCTTGGTGCAGGCTGGGATGTGGCGAAGAGTGGCGGATTTTTAGGTGGTCTTTTTGGTGGCGGTGGTGGTGATTCAATCGACCTTGATGCGTCTGTCATTATTTTTGATGAAAACAATCAACCGCTTGATGCAGTATGGTTCGGTCAATTAAAAAGTAAGGATGGCAGTATTTGGCATTCAGGGGATAATCGTACAGGTGCTGGTGATGGCGATGATGAAGTGATCCATGTTGATCTAACCAAAATTCCACCACAAGTCAAAGCACTGGTTTTTACAATTAGTAGTTTCCGTGGTCAAACTTTTGAAAAAGTTGAAAATGCATTTTGTCGTTTAGTCGACTCAAATACCAATACTGAAATCGCAAAATATAACCTTTCTGCCAAAGGCAATTATACTGCCTTGATTATCGCTAAAGTCTATCGCCACAATGGTGCATGGAAAATGTCTGCGATTGGCGATACCTGTAATGGTAAGACCATTCATGACATGCTTCCTTCGATCATTCCAGTGCTTTAAGCGCGGCTGTAAAAATTTTTAATCAACAAAGCCATTTCTAGGAATGGCTTTTGTTTAAAGTATTTTCAAACTTTCCATTCTAAAGTTATCAATTGTGTAAAATAATTCTATAATAGCGTCCATTATTACTGACCTCAGTTGAGGTTGGTTCGTTTTAAGTCAATTTCTTCTCCGTGATTCGGCTTATTTTTCAATATTTAAATTTTATGTGTCCATGCCAACACATAAGAATATTTAGGTGCCCACATGGAAATCAAAGTCAATTACCTCGACAATCTTCGACAAGAAGCCAAGTTCGATGACTTTACAGTAATTGCTGATCAACCCATTCGCTATAAAGGTGATGGCTCTGCGCCGGGTCCTTTCGATTATTTTCTTGCATCATCTGCTTTGTGTGCTGCTTACTTTGTGAAAGTATATTGTGCAGCTCGTGACATCCCGACAGATAATATTCGTTTATCGCAAAACAATATTGTCGATCCTGAAAACCGCTATAAACAAATTTTTAAAATTCAGGTTGAACTGCCTGCGGATATTTCGGATAAAGATCGTCAAGGTATTTTGCGTTCGATCGACCGTTGTACCGTTAAAAAAGTCATCCAAACAGGTCCTGAATTTGTTATTGAAGAAGTTGAAAGTATTGATGCCGATGCACAAGCATTGCTCATGCCAAACTTAGCACAAGAAAGCTCAACTTATATTGAAGGTAAAGATCTGCCTTTAGAGGAAACTATTGCCAATATGTCAGAGATTCTGGCAGGTTTGGGAATGAAAATTGAAATTGCCTCATGGCGAAATATTGTTCCAAATGTATGGTCATTACATATTCGTGATGCGCAATCTCCAATGTGTTTTACCAATGGTAAAGGTTCAACCAAAGAAAGCGCCTTGGCTTCGGCATTAGGCGAGTTCATTGAGCGTTTAAATTGTAATTTCTTCTACAACGACCAGTTTTGGGGGCAAGACATTGCCAATGCTGAGTTTGTACATTATCCAGATGAAAAATGGTTTAAACCAGGACCAAATGGAGCGCTACCTAAAGAAATACTGGATGAATATACATTAGAGGTATATAACCCAGACAATGAATTGTTAGGTACGCATTTGTATGACACCAACTCTGGTAATACTGAGCGTGGGATTTGTTCATTACCATTTGTACGCCAATCAGATCAAGAAGTTGTATATTTCCCATCAAATTTGATTGAAAACTTATATCTAAGCAATGGTATGAGTGCAGGAAACACCTTAGCCGAAGCTCAAGTACAGTGTTTATCTGAAATTTTTGAACGTGCGGTTAAACATGAAATTTTAGAGGGAGAAATTGCACTTCCAGATGTACCTGAAGACGTTTTAGCAAAATACCCGCGTATTGTTGAGGGCATTAAAGGCCTAGAAGAACAGGGCTTTCCTGTCTTGGTTAAAGATGCATCGTTAGGCGGTGAATTTCCAGTGATGTGTGTCACACTGATGAACCCACGTACAGGTGGCGTATTTGCATCGTTTGGCGCGCATCCTAAGCTTGAAGTTGCTTTAGAGCGTAGCTTAACCGAGTTATTACAAGGTCGTAGTTTTGAAGGTTTAAATGATTTACCTAAACCAACCTTTAGCAGTAATGCGGTGACTGAACCAAATAATTTTGTTGAACATTTTATCGATTCAAGTGGTGTGGTGTCTTGGCGTTTCTTTAGTGCAAAATCAGACCATGACTTTGTTGAATGGGATTTTAGCAGTGCAGGTGAAAATGCCAATGCTGAAGAAGTAAAGACCATGCTAAACATTCTTGAAGAAATGGGCAAAGAAGTCTATATGGCAGTCTATGAGCACTTAGACGCGACAGCTTGCCGTATCATTGTGCCTGATTATTCTGAAATTTATTTGGTTGAAGACTTAATTTGGGACAATACCAACAAAGCATTGTTATTCCGTGAAGATATCTTAAATATCCATCGTTTAGATGATGAGCAACTAGAAGCTTTAGTTGAACGTCTTGAAGAGGTTGAGGTAGATGATTACACCGATATCGTGACTTTAATTGGGATTGAATTTGATGATAATACTGTATGGGGGCAACTGACCATCCTTGAGTTAAAACTGTTGATTTATCTTGCTTTACAACAGTTTGAAGAAGCCAAAGATTTAGTTGAACAATTCCTGCAATACAATACCAATACTGTAGAACGCGGCTTGTTCTATCAGTGTATGAATGTGATGCTTGAAGTTGAACTAGATGACGACATGGATTTAGATGACTATGAAGCGAATTTCCGTCGTATGTTTGGTGATGAACGAATGGATGCAGTTATTGGTTCTCTAGACGGCAGTATGCGTTTTTATGGTTTGACTGAAACCAGTATGCAGCTTGAAGGGCTTGATCGTCATTTAAGACTTATTGACAGCTATAAGAAGTTACATAAGGCACGTGCTAAAGCTGTTGGCTTAGCAAGTTAAACGCGTTTTATTGATAACTTAAGTGAAAAACCCAAGATTCGTCTTGGGTTTTTATTTTTCAAAATAATATCAATAATAGATCTCTTTCATAAATCAAAAAATGATCCTGTTGAGCAATCATATGGATATTGAAAGTTTCTTCTCCCTTTGGGAAGGCTAGGATTAGGAGGATTTTATGTTGATTTATAGTTTTAAAAAGGACTTATGAAAGAAGCCTAATTTAAATTTATATCTCTAGATGAATATTGAATTTGGAACACAACAATAATCCAGTAAATTTGAGCCATACTAAATTTTATGTTAAGTTTTACTTATCAATTGTAAGGCTATAATAATAAAATGTTGAATAATATTTCTATCTTCTTGGATAAGTTTGGCTTCGGAACTCAAAAACGTGCGATGAGTGTCCAATTTTCAAATTTGGAACTCAATTCCCAAATCATGTTACAACGTATTGATGGTTATCATGCTGTCAACGAGGGCTTATCCGCAGAACTGATCTGTTTATCCTTAAATCCATTTATAGAATTAAAACAATTTATTGGTTGTCAGGTGAGTGTGGACCAAGTTACAGATTCAGGCAGGTTGTTTAGAACGACAGGTATTATCACAGGTGCAAGTCAGGGACAATCCGATGGTGCATTGAGCCTTTATCGATTAACCATGCAAGATCCAACCAGTTTATGGCATAAAAGACGTAATAGCCGCGTGTTCATGGATAAGCGTGTTGTGGAAATTTGCGAAATTATCGTAAAAGAATGGCAATCCAAAAGTGCCTTGTTTGCAGCAAGTTTAATACTGGATAGCAGTGGCTTAACCAAAGACTATGATGTTCGTCCATTCTCCATGCAATCAAACGAATCTGATTATGAATACCTTACTCGGATTTTACGTGAAGAATCAATTAACTGGCTGATCGATGAGTCGAATTACTTGGTTTCTAGTAATAGTATTGAACCACAGAAACTAAGATTAATTGATGACAATGCCCAATTTAAGGCCCTTGAGCGTAGAACCATTCGTTATCATCGATCGAATGCAACGGAACAGTATGACAGTATCACCAGTTTTATCGCAAAGAGACAATTACAATCTACAGCAATCCACGTCCAGCGTTGGCAAGCAGACAGTTTAACTCAAGAAGACGCCAGTGGTTCCGTCCTAAGTTCACACAAACACAGCGCACAACGCGACAATGAGAGTCTAAGTCTAGAACAAGCTTGGAATATCTCTCCTGCATGGATCCGTGACCTTAAAGGTGAAGACCAAGCCACAGCATCAGGAAATAGCCAACTCGATAAACTGAATAAACAACTGAATCAATATCAAGCTTTGCAAGCCAAATACTTTACCGCGCATAGTAGTGTCCGTGATACACAGGTTGGCTATTGGTTTCAATTGACTGATCATCCAGAGTTGGACAGAAATCATCGTGGAAGTGATAAGGAACTGCTTATACTGAATAAGCACTTTTACCATCAGAACAACTTTCCCAAAGATATTCAAGATCAAGTTGAAAAACTACTCACCCTCAGCCATTGGCAAAGCAATAAAGACAGTAAACAAGAACGTCAAGCCAATGAGCTTACCTTAGTTCGTCGTAACATTGATATCGTTCCTGAATATGACCCTTTAAAACATCGACCAACGGCTCACGTACAACGTGCCAAAGTGGTCAGTGATGGTGATGAAATCTATGTGGATGAATGGGGTCGGATAAAAGTACGTTTCCTATTTACTCGAATTGAAGATCATGCTCATGATGGTGGTGCTGGTTCAAACGATACTGATACCGATTCTGCATGGGTCGATGTACTGACGCCATGGGCGGGTGAAGGTTATGGTGCAAGATTTCTACCTCGTGCTGGTGAGACGGTAGTGATTGATTTTTTTGATGGTAATATTGACAGACCCTTTGTTACAGGACGAATCCATGAAGGACATCGAAGTCCAACCCAATTTGATATCAAAGGCAAATTGCCAGAAACCAAAAAGCTGAGTGGTATTCGATCAAAAGAGATTTCGGGGGAAGGCTTTGGGCAACTCAGATTTGACGATAGCACTGGGCAACTGAGTACACAGCTACAATCTAGCCACGGTGCAACACAGCTAAATTTAGGCAATCTAAGTCATCCCAAAGAAACCGCAGAAAGTGATGGTCGTGGTGAAGGGTTTGAGTTAAGGACCGATGATTGGGGCGGAATACGTGCGCCTAAAGGAATATTAATTACAACAGAAATAGCAAGTAATGCTGCTGGAAACCAACTTGATCGCGACAATCTTCAAAATAATATCGAAAAATTCTTAGCAACTAATCAAGCCATTCAGGAAGCAGCGAAACAACACCAAACTTCTGCGCCAGCATTGGAGTTACAAGAAGCCATAAAAATAGCGCTTCCGAACTGGAATGAATCAGATTCGACCCCTTATATTGCAATCGATGCAAAGGATTCACTTATTTTCGATGCAGATAAAGGCATAATTGCCCAAGCCAAAGAAAACATTGATATAAGTTCAGAACGTAATGTTCAAATTTTTTCAGGTCGAGCTTTTCTGGCAAACGTTTTAGATAAAATTTCACTCTTTGCTCAAGCAGCGGGTATCAAAATCAAAGCTGGGCAAGGTGCAGTCGAAATTGAGTCACAAGCAAGCAGCATGAAAATCGCCTCACAAGAACTGATGCATATTTATGCGATTAATGACTTTATCAAAGTCGAAAGTGGTAAAGGAATACTGATCTCATCTGGCGGTGGTTTCATTAAAATTGAAGATGGCAATATAGATAATGGCGAAATGATTACTCAAAAGGCAACCGGAAAGTTTTTGAAGACCCCAAAGAACAGATATTTGATGGTCGAGTGACTAAGATTTTTAAAGGGAAATTAGCGGATAAGAAAATACTTCCTTATGATGTCTTTGGATTTGTACTTGATAAAAATACGTTATTTTTAATTGAAGGCGGACATAGTGACTCCCCAGAAAGAACCAAGAAAAGTAATGAAGCAATTCATAATTTAGTGAAAAACTTACGCTATCGTAATGAGCATGAGATTCCCAAAGAAATAGGACAATGTATTTATCAAGGTTTTATTAACGATGAAACCGAACAGTACCGTTATAGTATTCAAACACTAGCTTTTGACTTTAAAAACTATCCAACAGTGGTATTACGTTTTGAGGCAGAAACAAATGATGAATATGTCTTGCCAATGATTCCCCGGATAGAAAAAAAGTTTAAAGAGGTTGGGCAAAGCCAACGTCAAATTGATAAAGGCAATATCCGTAAAGGTGAAAAAAATACGGCTCATTTAACGGGTCAAGAATGGATTTCAGTTGAAAAAATGAAAGGCAAAAATGGCATTAGCGCCCTATGGGAACATACGGGCAGTGCCAATAAGAATCAGGATCCATTGATTAGTTTTGAGACTGATACTGGATATTCTTCCCCGCTTAGTGAAAGTAGTAGTTTACAACAATATGACGCCTTAAAACTTTATGAGTCAATTTTAAAAACCATACGTAAATTCTGAGAATAACAATGTCAAATCATATACATCGTCATGAGGCCTATGAAAGGCTTTATAAATCTGGAAGTGTTTCCTATGTTTCACATACCACACCGGATAGTGTTAATACCGAGTGTGAAATCCCAGCACCTGTAACACATGTCGTGCCGGTTATTTTTATTCCAGGCATTATGGGCTCAAATATTAAAGACGCAAAGAAAAATAAAGTTTGGTATCCTCGAATATCACTTTCCACCATTATTGAATACAGTAAACGAGATGCACGTGAACGACAAATTGTCTTGAATCCAGCAACAACTCAGGTGGGTTATGATGGCGATGTAAAAATAAGTAAAAAGCGAATTCCACATATCACCAAAGACGTGGCTTTGGCACGCGGTTGGGGCTCTGTGATTACCATTGGTTATGCAGATTTATTGATTTTTATGGAAAGTCAGCTTAATCAGCCCTTTAAAAAGTTAAGTGAGCAAAAAAAAGACCAGTTTAATGGTACAACTGAATGGGAAAAAATTGTCCATCCGGGCAATAAGGCAACTGAAAAAATACTTAAAAATTGGTCTGCTGAAAAAACAGTTGAATTATTAGGTTTAGAAAAGCATGAGCAATTGGCTGATTATGCTTTTCCAGTGTTTGCTTGTGGCTATAACTGGTTACAGACCAATATGAAGTCAGCGGATCATGTTGCGGACCGACTCAATAATGAAGTTATGGCACAAGTTAAAAAAGAATTTCCTAGCGCAAAATTTAAGAAATTTATTATTGTCAGTCACTCTATGGGTGGATTGGTGACTCGTGCTTTGATTCAAAATGAAAAAGTTAAAGATAAGATTGCCGGTGTGGTACATGGTGCGATGCCTGCCAGTGGTGCACCAGCGGTATATCAGCGTCTAACTGTAGGCTGGGATGGTTGGAAAGCGTCAACAGGACTCTTTAAAAGTGCTGCTGCTTGGGCAACTAAATTTATGTTTGGAAATACTTCTGAACGTCTCACCGCAACATTGGCGAATGCACCTGGGGGATTAGAACTATTACCTTTTTCAAATTATTCCAATGCTGTGGATTTTCCCAAAAATCCTAGAGCATGGTTAGTCATTAAAGCCAAAACGCCTAGCGGTGAAATTATCGCCACATTACCAAAAAGTACCGATCCATATACTGACATTTACCAAAGAAAAGATAGTTGGTGGGCGATGATCAATCCTGATTTTATTGATCCTGCTGGATTGGTTGCAAAAACTGTAGATAAGGAGGAATACGATAGTATTTTTGATGTTTATGTAAAGAATATAGAAACTGTTAAAGAATTACATGATTATATAAAAGACTCTTATCATCCCAATACGTATGCCAATTATGCTGCTGACAATAGTTTTAAAGCATTTGGTCAGGTGGTGTGGCGCTGTAAAGAAGAGTTAAATATTAGCAGTGAAAATGAATTGATTGAATTAATGAGCTTATATGGTAAGAAAAAATTAATCCAGTTCCCGGATATCAAAGATCGAAGTGATATCAAAGAAGATGATCCCAATAATCCTGCAGAAAATGATGCAGATTTAAGCATTAAAGGCTCGAAAACTCATAATTTACAAGACAACGCCTATAAAGAAGATGGTGTAAGAGAAATTTTGCTTGATGTAAAATCTAAAATTTCTAAAACCAATAAAGCCACATTTTATTTAGATCTTAAACCCACTTCAGAAGGAGATGGAACGGTATGTTATCAGTCTGGGCAAGATGTTCGTGCAGAGGGGCGTAGTCCAATTGAAACCTTTATTATCAATGGCTATGAACATGCAAAGAGCTATGACAATAAACATGTCCAATTGAATACAATATATTGCATTGCAAACATCGTCGATATTATTAAACAAACTTCAACATCAGAAAAATGCGAGAGTGAAACCAAGCGTTTATAATTTTATATGAGTTTAAGTAAATAATTTTAAGGACTTCTAAGGTTAACGATAGAAGTCTAATTTTATCTGGTCTTAATTGTTCTCAATATTCCTCACTTTATATTAAGGAAAAATTTGAAGACGATTTAGGCAATATTTTATAAAATCAAGAATTTGAAAAAATTTAAATTCTACCGAAAATTTTTAATCCATCAATAAATTTTGATATTTATCAGCTTGTGTTCTTAAAAAATCCCAGACCAATTTTATACGTGGTTCATGCTGTAAATCGACTAAAGTTAGCATCCAAAAAGTATGAATAAAACGAACTTCATCTTGTAATACCTGTTTAAGTTCTGGTTTATTTTCTGCCAGAAACTTCGGCAAAATTGCCAATCCTGCACCTGCACTCACAGCAACTTGTTGGGCCAAAATACTGCTACTTCTAAAATTTGCATTGAGCTGTAAGGGCAGACGTTCTAAACAATACAGTTCAGGACTGTAAATTAAATCGTCAATATAGTTTACAAACTGATGGTTTTTTAAATCTTCAAGTTTTTTAATCGCTTGGGTACTTTCTAAATAGCTTGTACTGCCATAAATTTTAAGACAATAATCGGTTAAACGGGTAATGATATAAGGTCCTGACTTAGGACGATCAATGGAAATCACAATATCAGCTTCACGATGCGACAGCTTAATCATTTTTGGAACCGGGATAAGATCAATCGTGAGTAAAGGGTATTGTTTAGACAGTTCTGCCAATAGCTGGGCTAAAAATGCTGTTCCAAAACCCTCAGGTGTGCCAATTCGCACATGTCCTTGTAAAGGTAAGTTGGGCTTTTCAATTTGCAAGAATGCTTGTTCCATTTGCTCGACACGGGGCACCAACGCCAAGCCTTCCATAGTCAGTTCATAGCCTGTGGCTTCGCGTCTAAACAACGGCGTTCCTAAAGCTAATTCTAGCGCCTGTATCCGTCTAGACACGGTACTGTGTTCGACCCCAATAATACGAGCTGCATTGGTTAACGTCTTGGCACGCGCTAAAACTAAAAAAAACTGTAGGTGATCCCAATCGACTTTCATTATGTATGACATCCTTGTGCATATTTGCACATTCATTGTGCGTTAATTTCTATTGGTCATCTATATTTTCTTTGTTAGTTTGATTTGAAACAGCACTGATGAAAATACTGCTTTTGGCTATTTTCTAAGAATGTAACAACAAAAAATATTGCCTATGGAGAGGTTATGAACACAATGTCAAATATTCATTCGACGACGGCTAAATTATTAATTAATGGAAAATTTACCGAATCAAATACTACTGAATGGCAAGACATTCTAAATCCAGCGACCCAAGAGGTACTTGGTCGTGTCCCAATGGCAACTTTAGACGAAGTTGATGCTGCAATTGCTGCTGCACAAGAAGCATTTAAAACTTGGCGTTTTACACCAATTCAAGCCCGTATGCGTATCATGCTGAAACTGCAAGATTTGATTCGTGACAATATGAAAGATATTGCCCGTGTTTTGACCGCAGAACAAGGTAAAACCTTGGCTGATGCAGAAGGTGATATCCAACGTGGCTTAGAGGTGGTTGAACATGCTTGCTCGATTGGCACCTTGCAAATGGGTGAATATACTGAAGGTGTAGCTCGTGGTGTAGATACTTATACCTTGCAACAACCATTGGGTGTATGTGCTGGAATTACCCCGTTTAATTTTCCTGCCATGATCCCATTGTGGATGTTTCCAATGGCGATTGTTTGCGGCAATACCTTTGTACTTAAACCGTCTGAGCAAGATCCATTATCGACCATGATGCTGGTAGAATTGGCATTACAAGCGGGTGTACCTGCTGGTGTACTCAATGTGGTACATGGTGGCAAACAAGTGGTAGATCGTCTATGTACGCATCCGGACATTAAAGCCATTTCATTTGTAGGTTCAACAGCGGTAGGCACGCATGTCTATAACTTAGCAGGTCAGCATGGTAAACGTGTGCAATCGATGATGGGTGCAAAAAACCATGTCGTGGTGATGCCAGATGCCAACAAAGAACAAACCTTAAATGCTTTAGTTGGTGCTGCATTTGGTGCGGCTGGACAACGGTGTATGGCATTGTCTGTTGCTGTCATGGTCGGTGAAACTAAAAACTGGGTGGATGAATTGGTTGAAAAAGCCAAAACACTGAAAGTCAATGCTGGGCAGGAACCGCAAACAGATATTGGCCCCGTGATCTCACCACGTGCTAAAGCTCGGGTTATAGATTTGATTAATAGCGGTATTGAACAAGGTGCACAACTCTTACTCGATGGTCGAGGCGTACATGTCCAAGGCTATGAAAATGGCAATTTTGTTGGTGCAACCATATTCAATCAAGTCAGCACCGATATGCGTATCTATACTGAAGAAATTTTTGGCCCTGTATTAGCCATTATTCATGTTGATACGCTTGAACAAGCCATTGAATTGGTCAATGCCAATCCGTTCGGGAATGGTGTGGGTTTATTTACTCAAAGTGGTGCCACAGCACGTACTTTCCAAAGCACCATTGATATCGGTCAAGTTGGGATTAATATTCCAATTCCTGTGCCAGTTCCATTCTTTAGCTTTACCGGGTCAAGAGGTTCAAAATTAGGGGACTTAGGGCCTTATGGTAAACAAGCAGTACAGTTCTATACTCAAACTAAAACCATTACCAGTCGTTGGTTTGAAGACACACAAGAAAAAGGTGAAGTGAATACCACCATCAGCTTGCGCTAATACAGGAGTTCAAGGATGAATATTGCATTTATTGGTTTAGGCAATATGGGCGGTAAAATGGCCCATAATTTACTCAAAGCAGGTTTGACGGTTTATGGCTTTGATTTAAGTGATGTTGCAATCGCACATTTCACCGAAGCAGGCGGAATTGCCTGTAATAGTCCACAGAAAGCAGCAGAAAATGCAGATGTGGTAATTACTATGCTGCCAGCCGCAAAGCATGTTAAAGAGGTGTATTTGGGTGAAAATGGGGTACTTGCTGTGCTTAAACAAGGCAGCTTATGTATCGACAGCAGTACCATTGATCCACAAACTATTAAAGACATTGCTGCAATTGGTGCAGAGCAAGGAATTCAAATTTGTGATGCACCTGTTTCAGGTGGCACGATCGGGGCTCAAGCAGGTACGCTAACTTTTATGGTAGGAACGGATGATAAAGCCTTTGAACAAGTCAAATCTGTGCTTGCACCAATGGGTAAGAACATCGTGCACTGTGGTGAAGTGGGTGCAGGACAAATTGCTAAAATTTGCAATAATCTCATTTTAGGTATTTCAATGGCCGCAGTGGCTGAAGGTATGGCGCTCGGGGCAAAACTCGGTATCGATGCACAAGCGTTGGCAGGCGTAATCAATAGTTCGAGTGGTCGTTGCTGGAGCTCGGAAGTGTGTAACCCATGGCCGGGTATTTCTGCAAATGCACCTGCTGGACGTGGTTATAGTGATGGCTTTGCCTCTCAACTGATGCTTAAAGATTTGGGTTTGGCTGTTGAAGCCGCAGGCCAAGTCAAACAACCTTTGCTTTTAGGTGGTTTGGTACAGCAGCTTTATCAGCAACTGTGTATGCAAGGTAATGCTCAACTCGATTTTTCCAGCATCATTCAGCAATATTTGCCTAAAGAAACTTAATCATCAATCGAAGCATCGTCAATTTCACCACCCATGGGTGGTGAAAAACCAATAGATTCACTCGTGTCATGAATAACAATAAATCCAGACCGGAGTATATAATATGTTGAATTATCAGGATGTTGCTAAAACATTTAATTTAGATGGTGCGGTTAAGGAAATGCTCTCAGGTTCAGTCGATCAACTGAATGCCTGTTATGAATGCTGTGACCGACATGCAGAAGCAGATCGCGAAAAAGTTGCCCTATATTGGCAAGCTAAAGATGGTCGTAAAGAGCAATATACCTTTGCTCAACTGAAAAAATGGTCGAGTCAGTTTGCCAATTTTTTAAAGTCACAAGGTATTCAAGCTGGTGATCGTATCTCTGGTTTATTACCAAGAACTCCCGAATTATTGGTGGTGATTCTCGCCGCTTGGCGAATTGGTGCAGTTTATCAACCGCTATTTACTGCATTTGGCCCAAAGGCGATTGAACATCGAGTTCAACTGGCAAAAAGCAAATTGGTCGTGACCGATATCGGCAATCGTAGCAAACTGGGTGAAGTTGCACAGTGTCCACAAATTATGACTGTCGCTAATCAACAGGGTCATGCTGTACAACAAGGCGATTTAGATTTTTGGAAAGAACTCAATCAACATGCTGAGCAATGTGATCTGGTCATGCAAAGCATTCAAGATCCATTTTTACTGATGTTTACCTCAGGCACCACGGGGCCTGCAAAACCTTTGGAAGTTCCACTCAAAGCCTTAATTGCTTTTGGCAACTATATGAAAGATGCGATCGGCTTACGCGCAGATGATGCATTTTGGAATATTGCTGATCCAGGTTGGGCGTATGGACTTTATTACGGTATCACAGGACCATTATTGTTAGGCCATGCCACTTTGTTTTATGAAGGTGGTTTTAGCATAGACAGTTTGTGTCAAATTATTGATGATTATAAAATTAATAATTTGGCAGGTGCACCTACAGCATATCGGATGATGATGGCCGCGGATCCCGCTCAAATGGCACAACTAAAGGGTAAATTCCGGGTTGTGAGCAGTGCAGGCGAACCTTTAAATCCAGAAGTTTTTCGTTGGTTTAAACAAGTGCTTGATGCGCCTATTTTTGATCATTATGGACAGACAGAGGTGGGTATGGTGGTGTGCAATCATCATGGTTTAAACCATGAGGTCCGTGCAGGCGCTGCTGGTTTTGCCAGCCCAGGTTATCGTGTTGCTGTGGTGGATGATCAAGGGAATGAGTTGCCTGCCGATACCGCTGGAATTTTAGCGGTAGATATCAGTCGATCACCGATGATGTGGTTTGGTGGCTATAAAGAAAGTCGTAAATCACCATTTATCAAAAATTATTATTTAACTGGTGATACTGCTGAATTACATGCAGATGGGAGTATGAGTTTTGTTGGACGTAGTGATGATGTGATTACCACCTCTGGATATCGTATTGGACCTTTTGATGTAGAAAGTGCATTACTTGAACATGAGGCAGTGATTGAAGCTGCTGTTGTTGGAGTCCCCGATCCAGAGCGAACAGAAATCGTTAAAGCTTTTGTGATTTTGGCAGAAAATAAAACACCATCTGAGGAATTGGCTGAACAACTTGGGCAATTTGTCAAAAAACGTCTGTCTGCCCATGCTTATCCAAGACAAGTTGAATTTGTCACTGAACTACCCAAGACCCCAAGTGGCAAGATTCAACGCTTTTTACTACGAAATCAAGAAATTGCTAAACAACAATTAAGTGTATAAAGCCAGTAAGGATCATCCTACACAAGCTAAACTTGCCGAATGTAGGATGTTAAATGATACTAAGGAATATGAAATGCAATTTACTGAAGAACAATTATTGATTCAGGACATGGCGAAAAGTTTCGCCCAAGAACAAATTAAACCAAATGCAGCGGAATGGGATAAACACAGCATTTTCCCCAAAGAGACCTTGTCACAAATGGGGCAATTGGGATTTATGGGGATGCTGATTTCAGAGCAATGGGGTGGTTCAGATACCGGCAACTTAGCCTATGTTCTTGCACTTGAAGAAATTGCGGCAGCAGATGGTGCAACCTCCACTATCATGAGTGTACATAATTCAGTTGGTTGTGTGCCAATTGCTAAATTTGGTAGTGAAGAGCAAAAACAAAAATATTTAATGCCTTTGGCACAAGGTGAAATGATCGGTGCTTTCGCATTGACCGAACCGCATACAGGCTCTGATGCAGCAGCACTGAAAACTCGAGCTGTCAAAGATGGTGAAGATTGGATTATTAACGGTGCAAAACAATTTATTACTTCAGGAAATAATGCTGGTGTAATTATTGTATTTGTAGTGACCGATCCAAGTGCTGGTAAAAAAGGTATCAGTGCCTTTATTGTGCCACGGGAAACTGCGGGCTATGAAGTGATTCGCACTGAAGAAAAACTGGGATTACATGCTTCAGATACCTGTCAAATTGCATTGACTGATGTGCGTGTACACAAAAGCTTAATGTTAGGTCAAGAAGGTGAAGGGCTTAAAATAGCACTGTCTAATCTGGAAGGCGGTCGTATTGGTATTGCTGCGCAAGCGGTGGGTTTGGCACGTGCTGCCTTAGAAGAAGCCAGCAAATATGCCAAAGAACGGATTACTTTTGGAAAACCGATTTTTGAACATCAGGCAATCGCTTTTCGTTTGGCAAGTATGGCAACAGAAATCGAAGCAGCTCGTCAATTGGTCCATCATGCTGCACGTCTAAAAGAAGCAGGCAAGCCCTGTCTCAATGAAGCCTCAATGGCAAAATTATTTTCCTCTGAAATGGCAGAGCGTGTCTGTTCAGCAGCTTTACAAGTTTTCGGCGGCTATGGTTATTTAAAAGATTTTCCAATTGAACGAATTTATCGTGATGCACGTATTTGCCAAATCTATGAAGGCACCAGTGACATCCAGCGTTTGGTGATTGCGCGAAGTTTATAAATAGAGTTAATCGCTGTATATCAGATGATGGGATAAAACAGATAAGGAAATGAATATGCAATTTGAAACGATTTTACTGGAAAAACATAAAGGTGTAGGTTTAATTACACTCAATCGCCCAAAGGCTTTAAACGCATTAAATTCAAAATTAATCCAAGAAGTAAATTTAGCTTTAGATGATTTAGAAAAAGATCAGGATATTGGTTGTATGGTGCTGACTGGTTCAGAAAAAGCCTTTGCAGCAGGTGCTGATATTAAAGAAATGGCGGGATTAAACTTTCCCAATATTTATTTTGATGATTTTTTTAACCTTGCCGATCGAATTGCGCAACGCCGTAAACCCTTAATCGCAGCTGTCAGTGGTTATGCCTTGGGTGGCGGTTGTGAGTTGGCACTGATGTGTGATTTTATTTACTGTGCAGACAATGCCAAGTTTGGCTTACCTGAAGTCACTTTAGGCGTGCTTCCAGGCATTGGGGGTACGCAGCGTTTAACCCTTGCCATAGGTAAAGCCAAAGCGATGGAAATGTGTTTAACCGCCCGACAAATGGGGGCAATTGAGGCAGAACTGAGTGGTTTAGTTGCCCGCGTGTTTAGCCCCGAAGAGCTTTTATCCCAGACTTTAAGTGCTGCTGAAAAAATTGCTGAAAAATCATTGGTGGCGACAATGATGATCAAAGAATCAATTAATCGTGCCTTTGAAGTGAGTTTGGCGGAAGGTTTGCGTTTTGAACGACGAACCTTTCATTCAATTTTTGCTACTTTGGATCAAAAAGAAGGCATGCAAGCCTTTGTTGATAAACGCCAAGCCAACTTTAAAAATCAATAACAGGATGAAGATGGAATGAATACTGAAAATCATTTAATCATCGAACAGCACGCAGCTCTGGGTGTGATTAGCTTAGATCGAGTGTCCAGCCTGAATGCGCTGACTCTGGATATGATCAATGGTATCCGTATACAAATTGAAACTTGGCAAAATGATGCTGGCATTCAAGCGATACTGATCAAATCCAATAGCCCAAAAGCATTTTGTGCAGGCGGTGATATTCGTTATCTTTATGATTGTTATCAAAATGGTACAGATGGCCATAAAGACTATTTTATCGCTGAATATGACATGTTGAATAGCATTCGCGCGTCTAAAAAACCGATTGTGGTATTGTTAGATGGCTATGTCTTAGGTGGTGGTTTTGGTCTGGCACAGGCCTGTCATATTATTGTTAGCAGTGAAAAATCACGTTTTGCCATGCCTGAAACGGCGATTGGTTTCTTTCCTGATGTTGCAGCAACGCATTTCTTGTCACGTTTAGATGATATTGGGGTCTATTTGGCAACCACAGGCGACCAAATCAGTAGCAGTGATGCCTTATATTTAGATTTGATTGATTATCATGTTCCTAGCCAACAGTTTAATGCCTTACTTGATGCGTTGAGCCAATCAAGCAATTTAAGCAAAGACAATATTGAACAAATAATTTCGAAATTTATTACCCGTCCTGTAGAAAGTGAACTCAGTGCATCGGTTGAAAACATTCGTAAGCATTTTGGCTTTGAAAATTTGCAAGATATTGAAAAAAGTCTTGAAAATGAAAAAGACCAACAGCATCAAGCCTGGGCAAGCAAAGTCTTAAGCACTTTGCAACAACGTTCTTGGGTGGCGAAAAAGACCAGTTTACGACTGCAATACTTGGGACGGGGATTGTCATTACAACAATGTATGCAGCTGGAACGAAATTTACAGGATATCTGGTTTGAACATGGTGATATTCTTGAAGGTGTTCGTGCTTTAATAGTCGACAAAGATAAACAGCCAAAATGGCAGCAACAGAATGCAACACTAGATAAAATATTGGCTGAATTAGGTTAGTCTTTTTAATGCGTATGCGTATATCAGTTCTGTTTTTATAAACATTCAGATACTTTTAAAGGCAACAAAAAAGGAAATCATGCGATTTCCTTTTTTCACGATGATCAAAAGCACCTATAAATCAATCTTATCGTATATAGCGTTGGCTTTCTCTGTGATTGCAGTCATATGGATTGCTCCATGAATCATTCCTGCTAGAAAATGAAATTTCACCGAGACACCAGCATCTCTCAATCTTTCAGCATATTGTTCACCATCATGGCGTAGTGGATCATATTCACAGACAAAAATTGTTGCCTCAGGTAAACCTTGTAATGACTGTGCCAGTAGGGGGCTCACCAACTGATTGGTTTTGTCAGAATCACTATTTAAATATTGATCCCAACAATACGTCATTGTTGCAGTGGTTAAGCCATAACCATCTGTATAAGTTTCATAGGATTTACCCTGCATCGTGGCATCTAAGGCTGGATAAAACAGCAGTTGTTGACTAATCTGGATTTCTGGATGCGCTTTAGCGAGTAAGCATGCAGCCGCTGCAAGGTTAGCACCCGCACTATCACCACCCACAGCAATACGATTTTGATCAAGACCTAAACTTAAAGCCTGTTCTTGAATATAACGAAGTGCTGTAAAAAAATCTGTCAACGGTACTGGAAATTTAAATTCAGGCGCTAGGCGATAATCCACTGAAAAGATAACATGCTGTGTTGATTCTGCCAGTAAACGGCATGAACGATCCCATGCATCTAAACTCCCCAAACACCATCCACCGCCGTGGGCAAATACTAAAGCTGGGTTGCTTTGTAGCTGCACCAAAGCATAGGGCGTATATACCCGAACTTGGATTTGAGCTTGATCAGAAATTGTGACCCAAAAACTGGATTGATAGCTGGGATCTTGCTCAATACCTTGCTGTTGTATGATGTCCTGATTTACCTGCGCTCTTAATTCACAAAGTGTGTTTGCAGTTGTTGCAGCAGGTCTAGTGTTAAGCCAGTCTGCAATTTGATGATCTAAAGGCATCTTATTGCTCCAGTTGTAGAAATTCTAAAATCAGGGAACAAAACGCTGCTGGTTGTTCCTCCATAATAAAATGACCACAATCTTTGACAATTGCACTGGTTAAATGTGGTGCAACTTTTTTCATAGTTTCATAAGGTGCATCATTGGTTGCTTGTTCTGCGCCAATCGCCAATACAGGCATTTCTAGATTTTTAGTTGCGCGGATTTTATTTTGACGAATGGTTTCGGGGATTGAGCGATAGTAATTAAAGCCTGCCGTTAAACGTCCCGATACCTTATAAGCCTCAATATAAGTTGCAGCGGCGACTTTATCTCTATGCCATGACCACTTATCAAAAATATAATTAAGATAAGTTTCTTCACGTCCACTGACCAAAGCTTCAGGTAAGTCCATCACTTGATTAAACATGAAATGCCATAGAAAAATATTTTCATCAGCTGAAACAAAAATAGGCGGTGGCGTTGCCAATCCAGGAATAACAGCTTCAGTCACAGCCAGAGAAGTGACAGATTGGGGGAAATCAGCTGCAAGTGCATAAGCAACCCACATCCCGATATCGTGACCAATCACTGAATAAGTATCATGTCCAAGTTTTGACATTAAGCTGGATAAAATCGTCGCAATTCGCCCCGTATCATAACTTCCATTCAGCGGCACAGAATATCCCGTTCCCGGTGGATCCACAGCAATTGCCTGATAACCGTTGGCCGCCAAGACGCTCATTACATTTCGCCATGCGTACCATGTTTGTGGCCAACCGGGGATAAGTAATACAACAGGACCACGACCTGTAGAGACATAATGAAGTTTTTTACTGTCTATATGGATGTAATGATGCTGAAATTGATCGACTAAATTTTCATGTGTTGTAATGCTTGTCATAGTAAATTCCAATCGCTGCCTTAGATACCCAAAAGTTGATTTATTTGCAATTGATTGACAGGCGCTGCGGCAAAATCATCAAAGGTTTTATCAGTAACATGAATAATATGTTGTTGAATAAACTCAGCACCTTCACTTGCACCATCCTCTTTATTTTTTAAGCAACATTCCCATTCCAAAGTTGCCCAGCCTTGATAGTCGTTATGTGCCAATTTTGAGAATATTGCTTTGAAATCAACCTGACCATCTCCAGTAGAACGGAATCGACCTGCACGATCTCCCCAATTTTGATAGCCCCCATACATCCCTTGGCGACCTGTCGGGTTAAACTCCGCATCTTTAACATGAAACATTCGAATAAAATCTTTATAGATATCGATGTATTCCAAATAGTTCAGTTGTTGCAGGATAAAATGACTCGGGTCAAAAAGAATCTGACAACGTGGATGGTGTTGTGTCCGTTCTAAGAACATTTCAAAGGAAATGCCATCATGTAAGTCTTCGCCAGGATGAATTTCGTAGCACAGATTAACATTATGTTCATCACAAGCATTGAGGATTGGCATCCAACGACGTGCAAGTTCATCAAAAGCAGTTTCAATAAGTCCAGAGGGGCGTTGAGGAAAAGGAAAGATATAAGGCCATGCCAGTGAACCTGAAAAAGTTCCCATATCTTGTAAACCTAAACGGGCAGATGCTTGCACAGAAGCCAACATTTGTTGTTCAGCCCATTGAGTTCTAGCTACTGAATTTCCATGTAAATGTGAAGGTGCAAAACCATCACATAAAGCATCATAAGCTGGATGCACAGCCATAAGTTGACCAAAAATATGCGTTGTCAACTCACTAATTTCTAAACCATTATTTTGTAAAACCCCTTGTATTTCATCGCAATAATCTTGGCTTGTGGCTGCTAAATTAACATCAAATAAACGCTTATCCCATGCTGGCAGTTGTACAGCCTTAAAGCCTTTATCGGAAACCCATGCGGCAATGCCCTCTAAATTATTAAATGGGAAAATATCATCACTGAATTGTGCGAGATGAATACTTGGACCTTTGATGGTTTGCATAGCTAAACTCAATTGGTTGTCGATCGACAAACAATAGGCTTTCTTTTGAATAAAAACAACAAGTTTTTAAAAAAGAATCTAAAAAAGGGCAGCCTCTCCAATAAATCCTATTGATTTATTTGCGAAATTTATTTTTTCGAATGATAATAAAAAACACTAAATCGAATTGAAGCGTCGTTATGGCTGGTAGACCAAGAGAATTTGATAGGGAAAAAGCACTGATTCAAGCGCGTGATTTTTTCTGGCAACATGGCTATGAAGGGACTTCGATGTCAGATTTAGTCGAGGTCTTAGGTATTGCTTCAGCGCGTATTTATAAAGCGTTTGGCTCTAAAGAAGCGTTGTTTCGAGAAGCTGTTATACACTACGAAGAAAATGAAGGCGGCTTTGCGATCCACGCTTTACAACAAGCAAATATTAAGGATGCGATCAGTCAATTATTTCAAGATGCAATCAAACTCTATACCCAGAATAACCATTCATATGGCTGTATGGTTGTGTCATCTGCAAGCGTATTAAGTCAGGAAAATCAAAGCCTTTTAGACTGGATGAAGCAACAACGTATTGAACGTGGTCAAAGTCTGGTTAAGCGTTTTAAACAGGCGAAAGCAGATGGACAATTATTAGAACATGCTGACCCTGAAATATTAGGGCAATATTACGGACTAGTGCTACATGGATTATCCGTTCAAGCTAGAGATGGTTATTCAGAGCAAATGCTTTTGCAAATCATCGATTTTTCCCTTAAGAATTTAGATCAATATCTGGTTTCATCTTCAAAAGCTTAGACCTAGATCAGCAGTAACAATGTATAAGTGATGAATATTGACTTGGAATATACATCGTATGATTGCGACATATTTTGTTGAGTTTTAAGCCTTGCTTTACGGCGAATAAATGGGCGTTTCATCACTTAAAACGGGCAATATTGAATAGGTTTTAATTGATGAACAAATTAAACTTTAATATTATATTTCAATAAATTATAAAACTCCATGAGCTAGGTTTCATCCTATTCAAAATAGCACTAAGAAATATTTTATCGATTTAACACGAGATAAAGTAAACATAAAAATTAATCTGAAAAAATCTGTTTCAGTCCCTTTAAAATCGATCAATTTAAGCACTGTTTTTTGGTGAAGAATCTATCTTGACACAGCTAAAATATTCAATATATAGTTAGTCACCATACTATATGGCTAAATACTAAATGAATCTAGAACAGAAATACACCGCGCTTTTGCATGAAGCGCAACGCCGTAAAATGGCAGATATTGAAAATTTGCGCCTCTGTTTTCAAACGCTTTCACTTGCTTCAAGTATTGATCGAGACTGTGCCGCACAGCTTGCGCCTTATGGCTTATCTGAAGGGAGATTTGTGCTTTTATTTCTCCTTGATGCAGCTAATGATGCTGTAGCGCCTAAAACTTTAGCTGAACAAGCGGGAATTACCCGTGCCACAGTCACTGGACTACTGGATGGTTTAGAACGTGAACAATTGGTAGAACGTCACGCAGATCCAGAAGATCGTCGCGCGTTATGTATTCGGCTGACGGCAAAGGGTAAACAAGTCGCAAAAACTGTGTTTGATCAGCATAGTCGCTGGATTGCCAGCCTGTTTGTTGGTTTAACCCAAGCTGAGCGTGAGCAATTAACAGACTTACTTGAGAAAGTGGCGAAAAATCTTGTTGATAAGCGCTTATAAAATATCTGTATAAAAATCTTTTTAAATTATCGATATAAAACGTTGAATTAAATCAAGGAAAAATCATGAATCACTATCTCATTGAACTCTATACACCAAATGCAGTTTGGCAAACTTTACCTACACAAGAGCGCCAACAATATTTGGCGGATGTTGGCGCGGCTATGGGAGGCTTGTCTAGTCTGGGTGTTGAGCTTTTAACACTCACCGAAATTGATACTGTAGTTGATCAAAGTAGTCATCATCGCTTTATGGGGATTTGGCGCTTTCCAAATCAACAGGCACGGGATGCATTGTTAACAGGTATTCAAGCAAGTGGTTGGTATGATTACTTCGATCATGTGAATGCAGCAGGGACGGAAGGTGATTTCCAGCAACATCTTGATGCTTTAGCAAAGTTTTAGATTGTTGACTATTTCACAATTTACTATTTCTGTCTGTTTAAACACAGCAACATTGATTTATAAAAATTTTATCAACTAGCTTAATTAGACTAGGATGGGTTTTCGTATTTTAAAACCCATCAGAACCAGATAAAATTATTTTAGACTATTTTTAGGGATCACAAGTCTTAACCAAGCCGCATCGCCTTTAGGTCTATTTTCAACAGCAGTTTCAGTAATATATCGAGCCTCTACAGACCAACCTTTTCGCCCTTTATACAAAATCCCGGGACCAATACCGAAAACTTGACCTTTAAAACCAATATCATCTCCATTAAATTTATCACCCGTCACTTGTTTTAAAGCATAACCTTGTATACCAACAGCAAAATTGGGTAAAACGCGATAACTTAAATTATAATCTCCTGCAAAAAATTGACCCGATTTATAATTGGTATCATTATTCTCAGTATTATAATTATAGGTTATCTTAGCACTGGCATCCCAATGAGGATCAAGGTAGCTATATCCTATCATCGGTCGAATGGTAAAGTAGTTATTACCAGAGTTTGCCATTTTATTTTTGTCATAAGATCCAATAGGTACCGTCACTTCAAGTCCTGTTGTATAGTTATGTGAACCATGATGCCAACCAATTGCTGTGGCTAAATTGGTATCTCCAAAACCAAACTTTGAATCTGTATATCCTGCCGCACTGGCACGAATATCAACCAAGGGTTGTACGATATGAAATGCAAGATTACCACCAAATACTGTTTTATCCGTCACCCAAACTAGCCGTGGTACGTACACATTTACATTTAATCCAAAGTCTGGAATAGATGAATCTCCATTTTGGTCTACAAATTTTGAAGCATGGTAATTTTGATAATAACCAAGCATATACGTCCCTGGCGGAGGCAGAGCGCCCGCAAAAAAAGTATCTGCACCTAAAGGATAAGTGCTGGCACCATTTTCAGTTGCAAAAGCATTGCTAAATTGCAAGAATGCAGTTATACCAAACACAATTCGAAGACTATGACTGTCCATGTTTTATTTCCTTTTGTTGGTTTTAGAATTTAATCAATCCTTGGTACGTTGTTCATCGTGCTGTAGTTTTGTGTTTTATAATTAAAAAACTATAGCGCTAATACATTTTTGTTTTGGTCACTGATGTTCAAATATGAATCCTCTATAATCGGATCATTCAGCCAATTGCTTTTGCTTTAAGATATCCAAAGCAACATCAATGATCATATCCTCCTGACCACCAACCATACGGCGCCTCCCTAATTCGATTAAAATGTCGATTGTTTTAACAGCATATTTTTTCTGAGCTTCTTCTGCATGACGGAGGAAACTTGAGTAGACACCTGCATAGCCTAATGCCAATGTTTCTCGATCCACACGAACTGGTCGATCCTGTAAAGGTCGGACTAAGTCATCTGCTGCATCCATCAATGCGTATAAATTTGTGCCATGATTCCAACCTAGTTTTTCTGCAGCCGCAATAAACACCTCTAATGGCGCATTTCCTGCACCAGCCCCCATGCCTGCTAAACTTGCATCAATTCGTTGACAGCCTTCTTCAACAGCGACAATTGAATTGGCAACTCCTAAACTTAAATTGTGGTGCGCGTGGATTCCCAATTCAGTTTCATGTTTCAGTACTGCTTTCAGGGCTTTGAAACGTGAACGAATATCAACCATATTCATTGCACCACCTGAATCCACAACATAAATGCAGGTTGCGCCATAACTTTCCATGAGTTTTGCCTGTTGTGCTAAATCCTCAGGAGTTTGTAGGTGACTCATCATTAAAAAGCCAACAGCATCCATTCCTAAATGACGTGCATATTCAATATGCTGCCTAGATATGTCTGCTTCTGTACAATGTGTAGCTACGCGTACAATACTTGCACCCGCATCATAAGCGGCTTTTAAGTCGTGAATCGTACCGATACCAGGCAATAAAAGTGTGGCAATTTTGGCATGTTTAACAACATCAGCAACGACTTCAATCCACTCAAGGTCAGTGTGTGCACTAAAGCCGTAGTTAAATGATGAACCTTGTAAACCATCACCGTGAGCAACTTCAATAGAATCCACCTTTGCAAGATCTAAAGCACTTGCGATGGAACGCACATCATCTAAAGAATATTGATGGCGGATTGCATGCATGCCATCACGTAAAGTTACATCAGAAATATAAAGTTTTTTATTCATCGCAAATGCTCCATGGACTGAACCATGCGTTCAGCAGTTGTAAGCGCTGCAGATGTCATGATGTCCAAATTTCCTGCATAAGCAGGGAGATAATGTGCTGCTCCTTGAACTTCAAGAAAAATTGAAGTTTTTAGACCACTGAATTTACCCACACTGGGAATATTTAATGGTCTATCTTCAGGAATTACATCAAATTGAACTTTTTGTTTTAAACGGTAGCCCGCCACATAAGACTGTACAACCTGAACCATTTCTTCAATACTTTGTTCAATTTTGGCTTGATCTACTAGCTCAGATAAAATATAGACAGTGTCACGCATGATTAGTGGTGGTTCTGCAGGATTCATAATGATGATTGCTTTACCTTTGGTCGCACCACCAATCATTTCAATTGCTTTGGCTGTTGTTTCAGTAAATTCATCAATATTGGCACGTGTACCTGGACCTGCCGATTTAGAAGCGATTGAAGCCACAATTTCTGCATAATGTACTTTGGTAAGTCGTGAGACTGCTGCAACCATTGGAATAGTTGCTTGACCGCCACAAGTCACCATGTTGACATTCCGTGCATTTAAATTTTCATTCAAATTGACCACAGGAATACAATATGGACCAACAGCCGCAGGCGTTAGATCAATTAAGCAAATACGGGAATTTTTAGCCCTTAGAAATGCATCATTTTCAATATGTGCTGTCGCAGATGTAGCATCAAATACAAAATCAATTTCTGGAAAAATGGCAAGCTTACTCAACCCCAGTATGCCTTCATAGGTTGTTTCCACCCCCATATCAGCTGCGCGAGCCAAACCATCTGAATTTGGATCAACTCCCACCATTACGGCCATTTCTAGATATTTTGATTGGCGCAAAATTTTGATCATTAAATCAGTTCCAATATTTCCAGAGCCAATAATGGCAACCTTGCTTTTTTTAATACTCATTACATTGACTCCAATATGCATCGCTAATGAAAGATCTTAATTTCATGTTATTGAATAATAAATAGTTTTTAATAAAAATATCGATTATCATATATCTAAAATAAAAACTCTGATTCATTAAAATTAGCTAAAAAAACAACTTACTCCACCCAGTCGCGTTAACTGCATACGAATATGATCACCCGCTTCAACTTTCACCATTGGACCAATTGCCCCAGATAACACGATGTCACCAGCCAGAAGAGGGCGTCCATATTCAGCCATTTTTCGTGCTAACCAAAGGCAGGACTCCAAGGGGTGACCTAGACAAGCTGCACCAACACCAATTGAAGCCTGTTTGCCATTTTTCTCTAAAATCATTCCTTCCAATGCAAGATTCATTTCAGAAAAGCGAACCGGGGTATTTCCTAACACATACAGCCCCGATGAAGCATTATCTGCAACGGTATCAATCAAAGTGATCTTCCAGTCTTCAATTGCTGAGTCCACAATTTCTAAAGCAGGGACTAAGTAATCAACGGCTTGAATTAATTCAGATAGTGTCGTATCTATTGCGAACAGATCATGTTTGAGTATGAAAGCAATCTCACCTTCAATTTTGGGTTGAATCAGCGTTTTACTGTCAATGATCGCACCATCATAATGTTCCATGTCTGCAAACAACATTCCAAAATCAGGCTGATCAACACCCAATTGTTGTTGGACTGCTATGGAGGTTAAACCTACTTTTCGGCCGATTAAGCGACGACCTTGTTCTAAGGCAATTCGCGTATTTATTTCCTGAACAGCATAAGCATCATCCAATGTCGTAATCCCAAACTGTTCTGAAATTCGTTGACATGGTTGAAGCTTGAGACGTGATTGGGTCAATGCTGCAGCTGCATTCTGAATCGCTTGCGTTGTCATTTTTATCACCTTAATCATGAAAGTCATGACTTGGTTAAAACCGAATTATGACTTTCAATGCTGGAACTTTTACAAAATATAACTATGGTAGGCTCGTTGGAAAAAGTCTTTTTACCAGAGTCTTGCCTCGGTTTTTGATTAACTCACTAGGTTGATAACATTCAATTAAGCAGGCAGAGATGCTGAGTTTTCTGTTTCTTTAGAAATCTAAGATTGGCCTAAAATTTCTTTTAATGATTGAGTAAGCTTATTGACATACTGGTTTGATGCATTATGGGCACGCCATGCGATCATCATGTCTGGGCGAACCAATAATGCACCACTCTCATCAATCCCAGAGATCCGAGCATAATCACCAAAACTGTCGTCATATTCACCCAAACCGATCTGGCAGACTTTAATTTCAATACCTAACTCTTGTTCTGCTTTTTTCACAGCTTCGAGCCAAGCTTGACCTGACAAACCGGTCAATAGGGTAAAGGTTCCTTTACCACATAAGTCGAGTGTAGATATTTTATGTTGGTTTTTTTGCAACCATACATGTGGAATATGTGAGCCAGGACGAGTACTTGCTTGATAAAAATACTTTGGATCTTTAATAAAGACTTCCTCCGCAGAGCCATCAGAAAGGATGGCTTTTGAAACATAGCGTTGGTTTAACTCAACACCATGTGCTGAACCAAAGCCATCTAAGGTTGCCTGCATTGCATTTTTAAGTTCTGCACGGCGTTTGGCGCCTTCAATAGTCGGTTCTCTTAACCATTCAAATGCAAGTTTAGTTTCAGCAGAATTATCTTCATTTGGTTTTAGCCCAGTTGCTTTAAGTAGAGGGATCAAAGTCATTGTGCTGTCAAATGCATGATTTACAATTTGTTTTGCTATAGGTGTACGTTCAGTATCAAAAGATTCAAGTAATGTATGATTTGCTTGACCTTTAATGACCATTGCAAGTTTCCAAGCCAAATTGTAAGCATCTTGAATACTGGTATTCATGCCCAAGCCACCGAATGGTGTATGTTTATGTATCGCATCACCGATACAGAACACACGACCTTTGCTACTATTCAGTGCAAATTGGCGATTATTTTCCCAAGTTGATACAGCTGTAATTTTTATAGGGATCGTATCTGTACCTAAAATACGATTTACATAGGTTACAGCGTCCTCATAGCTTAATTTTGGTGTGCCTTTAGCTTTATAGTAACCACCGACACAAACCCATTTTGTCCATGGACGCACCATGCGCAATACACCAAAACCAGGACCACCTTCAGGACCATTCAAACCATGACCTGTTTGAAGCATCCAGTACATATCACTTTTACGATGATTACAGTAGTTGCTTAAATCTGCTTCAAATTCAATATTGATAGAACCTGAATCACCCAGTGATAGATCACCTTCAAACTCAATACCAATATCCTGTGCAACTTTTGAATGGGCACCATCTGCACCGATTAGGTATTTGGCACGCACTGTAAATTCAGTTTCAGTTAATTTATCTAATAATTGTATAGTGACACCGAGATCATCCTGTATATGAGATAAATACTCTGTCTTAAAGCGGACATCAGCACCTCTTAATGCAGTCTCACTGATCAATAAAGGTTCAAAATATAATTGTGGTAAATCACAATATCTACTTGGACTTGCAGCCATATGCTCACCTTGAGCAAGAGGAGAACTTGCCCAAGCAGGAATCCGTCCATATTCTTGACCCACTAGACTTGAAGCGAATACATGTTCACCCATATAAGACCAAGGAGTTGAAAGTTTTTTTGCAGCTTCTTCAATCTCTAGATCTCTCAAGATCTCCATGGTTCTTTGATTGACAATGTGTGCACGTGGTGTTGGCGAAGTGGAAGAATACTTATTAATGATAATATTTCGAATGCCTGCATGGGCTAATAATAAAGATGCGATAGCCCCTGATGGTCCTGCACCAACAATGAATACATCAGTTTCGATTATTTTAGCCATAATAACGCTCCATATTTTTTGAAAATCCATTTTTAGTTGTGATTCCATTTGTCCAGTAAAATGAAATCTAAAGTGATGCGGGTAAATAATTCAGGGTGTTCCATCATTGCCCAGTGACCACAATGCGGTAAGAAATAACCTGTAGATTCTTCAAGTAACTCTAAAAAACGGAAAGCTTCTCGCATTGGAATAGCCGCGTCATCTTTACCATTTACCACTAAAGTTCGGGTTTTAATAGCCGCAATTTCAGACTCTTCATAGTGCAAGCCGCTTTGATCACGAACCCATCCCATTGTTGATTGATAGGCCTTTTTAGTCGCAGGTTGATTGGATAATGCATGGCGATAAAAAATCAAATCTTCAGGTATTTTAAAGTTTGCATTGCCTAATGCTTTGATAATTTTACGCATACCCTCAACTGTGAAATCATAGTGAATAACATTTTGAAGGGCAGGGTTCACTTTATGGTTCAGACCAGCACTCCCCATCAACACCATACTTTTTACAAGATCAGGGCGTTTCATTGCTACGCCTAGAGCAGTAGCGCCACCCATAGAATTACCTATGATATGAACAGGACCTTTAGCTAAAGCTTCAATGAATGCAATGGCTTGTTCATTACGAGCTTGTTGGGTATAAGAAAATTCAGCTGGATCTGGACAATCTGACTTACCAAACCCCACCATATCCATAGCAATTACATTTGCAGATGTTGCAAATAGATCGAATGAAGCACGCCAGTTACCGTATGAATCAGCACCCGCACCACCACCATGGATTAAAATAATAGTTTCATCACCTGTTCCAGACTCATAATAAGCTGTTGTGAAGACACCAGTTTTAAGATATTTTTCAGAATTGATTTTCATTGTGACCTTCCTTTAATCATCTAATGAGCAAGCTTTTTGTGGCCCCAACTACTTAATTCGTTGTAACGTTTAATGTCCCATGTTTCGTCATCGACAATAATTGCACCATATCCAATTTCGAGTGCAAAACCAGAAGGCGATTTGACATAGAATGAAAACATTTCATCATTAGGGTGACTGCCTAAACCCATTTCAAAAGTTAAATCTGCCGCCTGACAACGTTCATAAGCCAAGCCAACGTCTGTAATATTGTTTACTTCAAACATCATATGGTGAATTCTTTTTGGAAATTCTAAGGGGACTTTTGCCGTTGCAACAGAATGATGACGTCCTGTTTGGGTATGAAAGAATGTCACTTCCATATTTACACCAGGTTTAATTGGTCCCTGACAAATATCACTTACCTGAAGACCTAAAGTGTCTTTGTAAAAATCTGTTAGTTTTCCCAGTACTGTATCTACTGCAACAAAATGACCGACACCTAAGCGACCTGTTTTAAAACCTTTGGTGATTTTATTGGAATAAAACCCATTATTCTTTTGAGCGCGTGCTGCACAGTAATAGAACTCATGGCGCATCCCTGTTTGGTCTATAAGAAAGAACATTTTCTCAACAAACCGTTTTGTAATTAAATCTGTTCCAGCTTCTACTGTTTTAATGCCACGTGTTGCTAACTGGTTTAGGTAGGAAAGCAATTTCTCTTCATTTTCAAATTCCCAACCTGCAGCAATCATATCGTCTGCTTCACCTAATTCTAAAAATATGCGAGACTCGAATTCATCCATACGTAAATTCAACTGTTCTCGTGTTTTTTTACCTATCTTTAAACCAATCACTTCAACTGCAAATTTTTCCCATGCAGGGAGATCACTCACTTCAAAGACCAGATAACCTAAATTTGAAATCATTTGAATAATCTCCCTGTCCTATATATTGACTACATGATTGGCGGTACTTACTTTTTGACTCATGCTCAAATTCCTTTTGTTCCATACATCATGGAAGTTATTATTTTCTAGTCTAAAAAAACTATCCAATCGAATGATTTAGTATCTTGGTATTTAAAAAATGAATATCCCTTTTTTTATAAACACATAAGGGTAAAATATAGAAAATAAATATTATTTTAAGAAAAAATATTACTTGAATAATTCTTACAGAAAAATCATAAGTAATAAATATATTTTAAATTTAGGATAAACTTCAGTTGCTCTAAGGAAATTAAATTTTAAAAAATCTATTAAAGATAGTTCTTGATAAAAATCATAAAATAAAATACTTTAAAAAAGATGTTCATATATCAGTTACGTGGAGCTTTAAATGGATTTAAGCTTAATTCGACTTTTCATTGTTATTTATGAAAAATGTAATATAAGTAAAGCGGCAGAAGTCTTAAATTTAAGTCAGCCATCAGTGACTTATAATTTAAATTTACTTAGAAAACAGTTAAATAATCAATTGTTTGAGCGTGCACAATATGGTGTAAAACCTACAACTACCGCAGATAAATTATATCCTGTATTTAAAACATCATTGTTTAATATTGAGTATGCTATTTCAGAAATCAAGCAATTTAATCCTTACACAGCTGAAAATGTATTTCGTATATGTTTATCTGATATAGGTGAAATGACTATATTGCCGACATTAACAAATTACTTAAGAGACCATGCACCTAATATTATATTAGAAGTCAAAGAGGTGAAAAGTGAATTGGTTGAAAATTGGCTAGTCGAAAATATAGTCGATGTTGCAATATTTAATAGTTCAAACATAGATTATCCAAAATTAAGTTATAAGTCATTGCTTTATGAAAAGTATGTTTGTCTAGTTAACAAGAATTATTACAATATTGAAAAGCCATTAAGTTTGGATGACTATTTAAATGCCTCTCATATTGCGATTAAATCAAGCACAGGTCATACATTGGTTGATCAAACTTTAAAACAACTCGGCCATAAAAGAAAAATTAAATTAGTTGTACCGCATTTTTGTATTTTAAGAGGCATACTGAATACAAGTAATCTGATTGCGACTTTGCCGATGCGAGCTGCTCAGGAATACTTAAATGATCTAAATTTTTATATTTTTATCCCTCCTTTCGAAATTCCAGGATTTCATGTAGGAATGCATTGGTTTCAGCATCATGAAGATCCTATTGCACACCAATGGTTCATTGAAACCTGTGAAAATTTGATATCTAATTTATAAGTCTGATAATGAAAATGTTGAAAACAAGTGAAGTTTATGGCAATTGAATGATCATACACACTTCACTGACGACTCTGGTATTATTTATAGTTAAATCTATATAAAAATAAAATATTAATCCGGTATGTTATAAGCGCAATTCGGACGATTTGAGGATAAATTTCTCCCTAATTTTTTATCTAATGTTATATCAAAATATTTTTTTAAATATTAAATATCGTATAGAAATGCTTGTTCAATCGAAGAAAATTGTGAATACTCATGCGCACAAATTTAGGCTGTAAGATTATCTTTTGGGGTTAGACAATTACTGTGAAAACGTATCCATTTTCTCGTTTACAAAAAGCACTACTGGCGGTTGGTTCATTTTCATGTCTAGGGCTAAGTTCAGCATTGGCACATGCTGATACTGAAAAAGATACACAGCAACTTAAAACAATTAAAGTAAGCGTTCAAACAGAAGAAACAACACCAACTGTTTATTATCAACCCAAGGTAAATTTATCAGGATTTACTCAGCAAAATCTTGCTGAGATCCCTGCATCTATCAGTACAGTCACCGCGGAACGTATCGCTGACCAACATGCAAAAACCCTGACGGATGTTGTTAAAAATGATGCAGCAATCGGTGATGGTTATGCGCCCATTGGTTATTATCCAAACTTTATTATGCGTGGCTTTAACCTAAATTTAGGGTCAAGTTATTTGCTCAATGGTCATTTGTTGCGTGGCGAGCAAAATGTAGCGCTTGAGAACAAAGCACAAGTTGAAATTCTAAAGGGTATGAGTGCGATTCAAAGTGGGATGTCAACACCGGGTGGTGTCATCAATTATGTCACTAAACGTCCAGAAGACATTCGTGCTATTACCGTTGAAGTAGATAGTCATGGTGGCAATCGTGTTGCAACTGACTTGGGTGGCTGGTTGGGAGAAGAGCAGCAGTTTGGTTATCGACTGAATCTGGCCAAAGAAGAAATTCATCCTTATGTTGAGCATGCAGATGGGCAGCGTTTGTTTGGCGCTTTGGCTTTAGATTGGAAGATTTCAGATCGCTCAAAATTAGAATTTGATATTGAGTCGCAGCGTCAACGTCAGCGCTCAGTCGCAGGTTATCAATTACTGGATGGTACAACTGTACCGACTGGGGTCAATTGGGATCGTTTACTTGGTTATCAAAGCTGGAGTAAACCAGTGACCAATGAAAGTCTAAATGCCAGCTTAAAATATATTTACCAAGTGAATGACAACTGGACCACAAATTTGTCTGCTGCACAAAGCCGTGTCGTGATTGATGATTATTCAGCATTTCCGTGGGGTTGTTATAGCAGTACTTGCCAAACGACAGGTTTAGGTAATACCTTTGACCAAAATGGTAACTATGATATTTATGATTTCCGTAATCCAGACGACAGCTTCTTAACCAATCAATTTAAAGCAGGATTAAACGGCAAGTTTAGCACAGGGGCTTGGCAGCATAAGCTCAGTTTAGAGCTCTCGCATACAGGCAAACGGCATACACAATATAACGCGATCAATGAATGGGTCGGTACAGGAAATATTTATAATGATCCTATAACGTATGCGCCTACTGATAAAACTTTAGGTACACATTATAAATCATTAGACAGTCAACAAACTGCACTGAACTTACTGGACCAGATTGACTTCAACACTGAATGGTCAGTTTTGTTGGGCGGTAAACTGATGCATTTAAATGAAAATGCCTATGATGTGGATGCAAACAACATCCGAGAGACCAATTTTAATCGTTTTTTGCCGCAGTTTGCGTTGATGTATCAACCTTGGGAACATACCCACCTCTATGCTTCTTATGCCAAAGGCTTAAGTGATGGCGGACAAGCCCCTTGGTTTGCTACTGGTATTCCTGATCAAGGTACTGAAGGTAATGCTTTTAAAACTTTAGCACCGATAAATTCAACTCAGTATGAGTTGGGTCTTAAGCAGCAATGGCAAACATTACTGTTTACCGCGGCATTGTTCGATTTAACCCAAGACAACCAATACACCAACGCAGACAATTACTTTGTCACGGATGGTAAGCAACATAACCTTGGTTTGGAATTGGGCTTACAAGGGCGCTTCGGGCAAAATCTAGATATGACTTCTTCTTTAGCTTTAATTCGTTCACGTTTAAAAGAAATACAAGTGGCAGATTATCAAGGTCATCAAACTCAGAATGTACCGAGTGTCCGTTTTGCTAATCATCTGTCGTATCGATTACCACAAGTAGATGGTTTACGTTTATTGGCTGGCATGCAGTACAGCAGCAGTAAATATGCCAATAAAACAGGTACAGTAAAAGTATCAGGCTATAGCGTGTTTGATGTAGGTACAGCTTATAACTTCCGTGCTTATGGTTATGACAATACGCTGCGATTTAATGTTGATAACGTGTTTAATAAAAAATACTGGCGCGATGCGGGGAGTTTCTTAGGCGATGACTATTTATTTCTTGGCGCACCACGTACAGCACAACTCTCGTGGACTGTGGGTTTTTAAAGTAACTTGTTGAGCTTATTGGCAATTTAAATTGAGATGTAAGCTAAGTTAATATTTGACGGTTAGATAATTTAATTAACGAACCGTCAATAGCATCTCATTTTTTATTAGCGTAGAAGTTACCCATGTTATAATAGAGAGGCAGTTTTATTAAGGAACTTTGTGATGCTGAATGTGAATGAAATTCCACATAAAGGGTTGAAAAGATATATAGCGAAACTTGCACGTCAAAACCATATAAGCTATATAAACACTGGAAGTAGTCTATTGGCTCAAACGATTACTCGTTTAGCTGATGATGATGTTAAACCAGACGAAACTGAAAAATTAGTAATTGCTTTACGTCGAGCAAATGTGATCGATGGTTCACAAATGTTGATTTTGCTTGGCCGTTATTTTGATGAAACTCAACATGTTTGATCCCTTTAATGATTTTGAGAAAAACGGTTATTTACGCAATTTCAGAAAAGATAAAAATTTAGAAATCGTTAAGCGTTTTGAACATGCTTATTTTGAAGCGAATATTGATACAGCCTTAGATTTTTTAGCATCATGTCCACGAATAACTTATGCGGACTTCCTAAAAGTTCATCATATTTTGTTTTCAGATTATTATCCTTGGGCTGGCCAAGATAGATCAATCACTTCACCAAATTGCGCGATAAAAAAAGCAGATACATTATTTGCACATCCTATGTCAGCACAGCTGGCTATAGAACAAGGCTTAGGTCTAGCCAATGATCCTAAAATGATGAATCACAAGTTTGGCGAGATCATGGGATTATTTGCATATGGTCATCCTTTTTTAGATGGAAATGGTCGTACTATGCTGCTAGTTCATATTGAACTTTGTTATCGTGCAGGATTCTCAATAGAATGGGATAGAACAAATAAAACAGATTATCTCTTAGCATTGAGTAATGAGATTGATAAACCAGGTAAAGGAATTCTAGACAATTATTTACTCCAATATAAGACGACTACCGCAGACCGTACTTCTTGGAGCAATCACATTTCAGCAATTCATGGCTTAAATGGAATTCATGGTGATGTTCAAATTGGTGAGGATTTATCTGATCCAACAGTTGCCGAAAAGTATGAAAAATTTGAAGAGCAGCGTGGTTACACGTATATCAATGTAACCTCTGAAAAGTCTAAACCTAAAAAGTGATTTCAATAAGAAAAATCGTGTTGTATAGACAAGGTTCTTAAATATTTTATTTAAGTCTCAAATAAATTTATGAAACTAAGCGTGATATTTAAAACACTCTTCAAGAAACAGAACAATAATTTAGTTATATCAATACCTTAGAATTTTTCAAAAAGTCCTTTTTTTAAAACTATAAATCAACATAAAATTCCCCTCATCCTAGCCTTTTCCCATGGGGAGAAGGAACTTTCAATACCATTATGATTCATTCAACATGATCATTTTTTGATTTATGAAAGAAATTTATTTAAATTAATATCAAAAATTTAGATAGTATAAACCTAAAAATATAAATTGGATTTATTCTAAAAAATAACCAATCATAGAATTCTAAGCAACTTATTAAGGAATGCTAAAAATGGACAAAAAAATTAGAGTTGCTGTGATTGGTGGCGGTATTGCAGGATTAGCACTCACCACTCAATTGATCAAAAATAAACATTTAGATGTACATCTCTTTGAGTCTGCATCACAGTTTTCTGAAATTGGTGCAGGGATTTCGTTTGGTGCCAATGCAGTTAAAGCCATTCAATTATTAGGTCTAAGCCAAGAGTATGAATCTATCGCAGATCAGGTAAAGGCACCATACACCGATATTTGGTTTCAATGGCGTAATGGTTATACCGATGAGTATCTATCTGCATCGATTGCACCACAAGTCGGGCAGTCTTCGGTACATCGTGCAGATTTTCTCGATCGTTTAATTCCGTTGGTGCCTTTAACAAATGTACATTTTAATAAACGCGTACAAGAAATTGAGGCAGATGAAGAACAAGCGACAATTCACTTTATAGATGGTCATCATATTACATTTGATTATGTGATTGGTTGTGATGGAATTCGTTCAGTTGTTCGAAACCATGTGCTTGACTCTAATCAATTAGCGCGTGTTGAACCTCAGTTTTCAGGGACGTGGGCATATCGTGGAATTATTAAATTTCAAGATTTTAAACAAGCGATTGCAAAACTGGGAAATGACGCAGAAATTGCCGATGTACCACAAATGCTTTTAGGGAAAGATAAACATATCTTAACTTTCCCAATCCGTCAGGGTGAAGAAATTAACATTGTCGCATTTAAGTCAGATCGCACTCAAACTGTATTAGCAGAGAATACACCATGGACATCACCTGTTTCAAAACAAGCCATGCTGGCTGATTTTGCAGACTGGAGCGAGAGTTGTAAGGCATTATTGGATCTGATCGACTCACCAACAATTTGGGCATTACATGAAATTCAACCTTTAGAAAGCTATAAAAACAAAAGCAATAATGTGATTTTGATTGGCGATGCTGCTCATGCCATGTTACCGCATCAAGGTGCTGGTGCCGGACAAGGTTTAGAGGATGCTTTGATTTTAGCTAAATTATTAGAAAACCCTGAGCTGACATCTGAATCTATCAAAGCTGTATCAGAAATCTATGAGCAAGTTCGATTAGCGCGTGCCGTAAAAGTTCAAAATACCTCGCGTGAATCAGGTGAAATCTATGAGCTATATTCATCGAAATATCCTGATTTTGAATCAATAGGCCAACATTTGGCACAGCGTTTTGACTGGTTGTGGCAGCATTCGCTTGAAGATGATATTCAGACAGCTAAAGCAGCATTAGCAAAACAACTACAGCACACTGAAATGACGACTTAAACAACAAAGATTACAAACAGGACAATATGACCAGGGAGGTCTATTATGCAAATCATAAATGCAAATGAAATTATTGATCATGCTAAATTAAAAGCCATTCATTGGCGGGTGATTCTACTCAGTGCATTGATTATTATCTTTGATGGTTATGATCTAGTGATTTACGGTGTTGCTTTACCCAAGTTGATGGCAGAATGGAAAATTGACAGCATTACGGCTGGATTTCTGGGCAGTGTCGCCTTATTTGGGATGATGTTTGGTGCGATTATTTTCGGTAGCCTGAGTGATAAATTAGAAAGCTATGGATTTAGCCGCAAAAAATTAATTATTTTATGTATCTGTTTATTCAGTGGTTTTACTTTACTTTGTGGCTATGCCAATAATCCACAAAGTTTTGGAATCTTTCGGTTTTTGGCGGGTTTGGGTTTAGGCGGGGTCATGCCAAATGTAATCGCCTTGATGACTGAATATGCACCTAAAAAACTACGCTCAACCTTGGTTTCCTTAATGTTTAGTGGCTATGCAGTCGGTGGGATGTGTTCAGCTTTATTAGGAATGTGGCTAGTCCCGCAATTTGGTTGGAAAATTATGTTTATTCTAGGAGGTACACCACTTTTACTCATTCCCATAATCTGGAAGCTGTTACCCGAATCGATTGATTATTTGGTACGCCGTGATAAAACCGACCAAGCCATTGAGATCCTTAAACAAATTGACGGCAATATTACCTATACGTCTCAGACTCAAATTGGTCTTCATCAAGACAATCAATCTAGCTCTAAAACCCCGATCAAGGATTTATTTGCAGAAAATCGTGGGATGGTAACACTCTTATTCTGGGGCAGCGTATTTATGGCGCTTGTACTGGTCTATGCTTTAGGCAATTGGTTACCTAAATTAATGGTAGAAGCAGGCTATGATTTATCGACCAGTTTGGTTTTTCTATTGGCTTTAAATATTGGGGGAATGCTTGGCGCAATTTGTGGTGGCTACTTAGCGGATCGTTTTAATCTTGCAAAGGTATTATGCTCACTGTTTTTAAGTGGTGCGATCGCATTAATTTTACTGAGTTATAATTTACCGACGATCATTCTTTATTTTTGTATTGCTGTTGCAGGTGCTGCATCAATTGGTGGGCAAATCTTATTATTGGCGTATATGTCCCAATTTTATTCGTCCAATATTCGTGCAACAGGCTTAGGAATGGCTTTAGGTGTGGGGCGCTTAGGCGCAATTTTAGGGCCAATCTTATGTGGTTGGCTATTAAGCTTAAGTTTGCCAATTAATTATAATTTTATTGCATTATCAATCCCCTGTATTATTGCAGTAATGAGTGTTTCAATGATTCACTTACGCTTGAAAAAAACAAAATTGGCGGTGAAAACGGTACAAATCTAAAAGTAGAGTAGGGAGGTCTACCTCCCTCATTGTAAGCGTCCGCTGAACACACCTTATGAATTCATCCTATAAGCCTTAATTTAGTCCCCACTTAAAAACAAGTGGGGACTAAAATTTATGACTACAAATCACCAGACATCCATCGCATCTCTTGCGAAAAAACGAAGAACATACAGTGCTGAATTTAAACAGCAGATCGTTCAGGCTTGTAAAGCACCGGACGTTTCAATTGCTTCGGTCGCTTTGCAACATGGATTGAATACAAATCTTGTATCCAAATGGATTCGCTTAATTGATGGTAAGCCAGGGAATGATCGCTCACCACTACCGAATAAACCTGCATTTATTGCCTTATCTTGCTCTGCACCATTAGATCCTACTCCTACTGACATGTTAACGGTTCAAATTACTTTACCCCACTCAAAAGCAGAAATTGGCTTGAAATGGCAGACATCAGAAATACCTGCCTTGGCAGAATTACTCAAGGCACTTGCAACATGATCCGCATTGATGAAATCTGGTTGTCTACTCAGCCCATGGACATGCGTGCAGGTATGGATACGGCCATGGCTCAGGTGGTGAGAGCCTTTGGCTACATCAAACCGCATTGTGCTTACCTGTTCTGTAATAAACGTGGCCATCGCATGAAAGTGCTGGTACATGATGGACTGGGCATCTGGCTGTGTGCCCGGCGTTTGGAACAGGGTAAATTTCACTGGGCTCAAGTTCACCAAGGTGAAACCGTGGCCCTCAGCCCGGAACAGTTACAGGCATTAATCCAAGGTTTGCCCTGGCAGAGAATTGGATTGCAGCAAGTGGTGAATATGCTCTAAACCAAGCTCGACCATTCTGCCATCCTCCAAACGTTCTATTTCATTATCTTCATGACCTCAGGCATACTGCGGTCATGAATACGCTGCCTGACTTAAGCCAACTGACCCATGAACAACTGCTGGAATTCACCAGACAGTTGGCGCTGCAGCATCAGTCTCTAGCACAATCAAACCAGCAATTAGATGCCAGAGTTCAACATCTTGAAGTCACCAATCAGCAATTAGATTCTAAAGTTCAACATCTTTCTATTCTCAATCAAAAATACGAGCATGAGCTCGCACTATTTAAACAGCACAAATTTGGCAGTAAAAACGAACATCTCACCGCAAAACAAATCCATCTGTGGGACGAAGCGGTTGAAGAGGATATCGCAGCAGTTGATTTGGAACTGGAGCGGCTGAATGCAGATAAAACCGATGCAGCGACACAGAAAGCCAAAACCAATAAACCTAAACGTCGACTGCTACCCGATCATCTACACACCATCCGTATTGAGCATGAACCTGCATCAACCCAATGCAGTTGTGGCTGCCAGTTACGTCGTATCGGCGAAGATATCAGTGAAAAACTGCATTTCAGACCGGCACAGTTCTATAAGGAACAGCATGTGCGTGGCAAATGGGTCTGTGATCAGTGTGACACCCTGACTCAGCAAGCGATGCCCGCCTATGTGATTGATAAAGGCATTGCTTCACCTGAACTGCTCAGCCATGTGCTGGTATCGAAGTATGCCGATCATTTGCCGCTGTACCGTCAGCGCCTGATCTATCAGCGGGCGGGCATTGATCTGTCCAGATCTACTTTATCTGACTGGATTGGTCGCTGCGGTGTGGAACTGGAACCTCTGGCGAATGCCTTAAAACAGGTGGTGCTGCAACAGCGGGTGATCCATGCCGATGAAACACCAGTCACCATCATGCGGATGGGTGATGATGAGAAAAAACCGAAGAAAGGTTATGTCTGGGCCTATGCCACTACACAGTACAATCCAGTTCAAGCGGTGATCTATGACTTTCAGGATAGCCGTTCAGGTCAGCATGCAGAAGAGTTCCTGAATGGCTGGCAGGGCCATCTGGTCTGTGATGATTACAGTGGTTATAAAGCACGCTTTAAATCAGGCGATGTCATTGAGGTGGGCTGCATGGCGCATGCACGTCGTAAATTCCATGAGCTACATGTGACTGGGAAAAGTCAGATCGCTGAACAGGCATTACTGATGATTCAGAAACTGTATGCGATAGAAGCAGAACTCAGGAAAAAGACCGATGGTACAGCGGAAGACCGCCGCGAATACCGACAACTGCATAGTCAACCAGTGATGCAACAACTATATGAATGGCTCAACCAACATCATCTGACAGTGCCATCGAGTTCTCCCACCGCCAAGGCCATCAATTACACTCTGAAGCGTTGGCCAGCTTTAAGCCGCTATCTGGATGATGGCAATCTACCTATAGATAATAATTGGGTGGAAAACCAGATGCGACCTTGGGCGTTGGGACGTAAGAATTGGCTATTTGCAGGTTCGCTGCGCAGTGGACAGCGAGCGGCAAATATCATGACTTTAATCCAGTCAGCAAAGCTGAATGGGTTGGATCCGTATGCCTATCTCAGTGATGTGCTGAAAAGGCTGCCGACGCATAAAGCGACCCAAATAGAAGAATTACTACCACATCGCTGGAAATCCAACTCAAATTAAAAAATAGGCATGGGGTTCAGCGGATGCTTACCCCTCATTTAATAGAGATATTACAATTGATTGATCTAAGTCTTATTAAAGTTTTTATTATCGTTTTTGAAACTAAAAATATTAGTCACGCGGCCGAACGCCTCAATTTAAGTCAACCTTCTGTCACCTATAATCTAAATCGCCTACGTAAATTTTTAAATGACCCTTTATTTGAACGAGACAAATTTGGAGTCAAACCGACCAAGTTGGCACAAAGTTTATACCCAAGCTTTAGGCAAGCAATTACCGATATTGAAATGGCAATTACAGCGTCTAAATACTTTGACCCAAAAACCTCAACTCGGATATTTCGTTTAGGCTTATCTGATTTAGGTGAAATATGTCTGTTACCTTCGTTAATTCAATACCTTTCTAAAGAAGCACCATTTATTAAGGTGGAAATCGAAGAAATTCAATCGCATAAAGTAGAAGAATGGCTGACTGAAGGTTTTTTAGATGTTGCTGTATTCAATAGTAGTTATACCGTTATGCCTAAAATTGAATCACGAAATTTATTTGAAGAACGCTATATGTGCATTGCGCATAAGTACCACCCACGTATAAGGGATACACTGAGTTTAGAACAATATTTTCAAGAAAATCATGCGGCTATTAAATCTTCAACGGGTCACATTGAAATTGATCAAAGACTGAAAGAACTAGGCTTAAAAAGAAAAATCATGCTTGAGCTTCCTCATTTTAGTGTTTTACAAGATGTTGTGACCAGTTCTGAATTATTAGTGACTTTGCCATCACGGGCAGCAAAAGTATATGCGCGTAATGGTGATGTCAATATTTTTGAATTACCGTTTTCAGTTAAACCGTTTAATGTGAGTGCCAATTGGTATAACCATCGAGATGACATAGAAGCCAGAACATGGTTTATCCAAACACTACAAGAACTTTTCCAATCGCTATAACGCAGTATTCTTATTTGCAATGCGTTAAAAAACAGTGAATATAGCCATAACTTATCTGAACTAATCTTTATTTGAATGAGAGTTTCAAGTAATCAGCATTAAGAATTAAAAATCTATTTATCTTGTCAAAAATAGAATATCATTCCAATAATAGATAAATCAGTGACTCATTTTTTTAATTTCTTATATAAAGTGAACTGCATGAAATTACAGCTAGATAAATACGATCGTGGGATTTTGGAACTATTACAAAAAGATTGTACTTGGGCGATTGGCGATATCGCAGATCGTATTGGATTAAGTAATACAGCATGTTGGCGACGCATTCATAAAATGGAAGAAGAAGGCATCATTCGCGCCAAAGTTGCTTTATTAGATCGTAAAAAACTAAATATCAATGTGATTGTCATAGTTTTTATTAAAACAGCACAACATAATGCAGAATGGATTGAAAAATTTCACAATCATATCCACACAATCGATGAAGTTATAGAAGTGTATCGGATGGCTGGAGAGACTGATTATTTGTTAAAAGTCGCTGTACCCGATGTGCTTGAGTATGACAAAGTGTATAAAAAAATAATTCAAATTTCTGGCCTTACTGACGTGAGCTCCAGTTTTGCCATGGAACAAATTAAATATACGACTGAATTACCTTTAAATTTTCTTTGATCATTGATGTTTTTTCATAAAAATCAAAGCTAGGTCTCAATAAGATGTATTTATTTTAGGGTTGATTTGTTCCGCATTTTACTAAGAAAGAATCGTACTATCTCCTTTTATGACAATAAAAAATTAAATCAACATTTAACAAAGTAAATTTGCTAGGCATATTTTCTAAGTAAATGACTTTAAAAAACTACTCAATAACGCATTGAACATATCAATCAGCCACATTATGAATATTTACCTTATCATGTCATTATGGGAATAAAATTCCCATTAAATATTAAAATTCGGATTTATATTCTATATTTTTAAAAAAATAGTGATTTATTTAAAATAAAAATTCTATGCATTTTATCTATCATAAGTTGTAGAAATATTTGTTAGAAATCATGCTGGTGCTGCTATGAATCACTTTTGTACACAAGTCATAAATTTGGGAAGAACCCCTCAGCGTTTTGATGGTTTGGTGAACACACCTGTTTATCGAGGCTCAACTATCGTCGTCGATAGTTTTAAAGAATGGGAAGATCATAAGCAAAATGGTGGTGTTTATAAACATTATGGCCGTTTTGGTGCTGCTACAGCAAAGTCTTTTGAAAGTGCAATTAATGCATTAGAAGGTGGTGCAGGATGCATGGTTTTCCCATCTGGACTATCGGCTTGTACTCATGCATTAATGGCATTTGTTGCAGCAGGTGATCATGTTCTGATTGCTGATAATATTTACGGGCCAACACGAAGTTTTGCAGACAGTATGTTGCCCAAACTGGGAATCCATGTTGAATACTTTAACTCATGTAATTTAGATGAGTTAAACAACAAAATTAATCAAAAAACCAGTGTGGTCTTTGTAGAGTCACCAGGTTCAATTACTTTTGAAATTAGCGATATTGCCGCAATCTCAGAAATAAGCCATCGAATGAATGCCAAGGTTTTAGTAGATAACTCTTGGGCAACGCCATTGTTTTTTCAACCTTTAAAACATGGAGCAGATGTCTCAATTCAGGCTGTCACAAAATATATTGGTGGGCATTCTGACATTCTCATGGGAACTGCAACAGCAAATGCAGCATCCATAGAGCAATTAAATAAAGTTGTACATTTTTTTGGTGAAACGACAAGTCCAGATGATATTTATCTAGCATCACGTGGGTTGCGTAGTTTAGCCGTTCGCTTAAAACAGCATGAAGAGAATGGCGTAATACTCGCTCATTATCTAAATGAACATCCTGCAATTGATCTGGTAAATCATCCAGCTTTAGCAATGAATCCATATCATAAACTATGGCAACAGAGCTTCTCTGGTTCTACAGGCTTATTTTCTTTTTATTTAAAACAAAACAATCCGTGTTTTGTTGAGGCTTTCTTTGATTCTTTAAAGCTTTTCCACATCGGCTTGTCATGGGGTGGATTTGAAAGTCTGATTTTGCCAGTTGGAACACCTTATCGCACTCAAAGTCATTTGCCTAGTCGTGGATATTTGGTGCGCCTACATGCAGGACTTGAACATGTAGACGATTTAAAAGCGGATTTGGATGAGGCTTTGGCTATTGCGCAGTGTGCGATAGCTTAATTTCATTATACTTTATCGTAAAATGAGACCTTAAATATCCAATATAGCAAGACTATAGAAGAAACCCTCTAATAAAATAGAGGGTTTAATTTAAAATGGATTAAAAATTATAGCGGACACTTAATGTGGCATTTCTTGGTGTACCCCAATTCATAGAGTTTGCACCAATACCTTCGTAGTATTTCTTGTCAAAAATATTGTCAACGTTCAGCTGAAGCTTAATGCTAAGCCTCATCTTCAACATGAATTTAATCAGACGCTTTTGGCTGATCAAATTGAGTAATTAGCCAATGATGAACTTTCGATAAGGCTTCAGCACCAACGGTATGACGTGGATAAACGACATAAAATCCTGTTTCCATGGCTAACTCCTGTGGAAAAACTTTAACCAGTATTCCAGACGCTAACTCTGAGTGTACAAATATTGGATGGGTTAAAGTAATTCCTTGAGCAGCAATAGCAGCATCAATCGCAAGTGCAGTCTGATTAAAGCGGATATTTTTAAATAGATTTTGCGTATTCTTGAATTTTAATTTCTCAATAAAATGCGGCCAAAGATTATGTGCATCATGTAATAAGGTGAACTGGTCTAAGGTGCTGATCTCTAAAGATTCCTGATTTGATAGCTTAAGTGACTTGATTAACTCAGGACTTGCCACCGCAATAAAGGTGTCTTGCAACAGTAATTCAGTATTTAAACCTGTACCAAATGGGGGTTTACCATAACGAATTGCCAAATCAACAGCATCATTTTGAAAATGGGAAACTCGTTCTGTAGCCAAAATCTGCAAGTCAATATCAGGATGAGATTGTCTAAATTGATTTAATCGAGGAATTAACCATTTCGCTGCAAAAGTTGGTGTAACACTCAATGTAATCTGCTGATTTGAATGGTGAAACGATTGAGTTGCCTCAAAAATTAAACTAAAAGCCTGAGTAATGCTCGCGGCATATTTTCGACCATTAGCTGTTAAGTTTACGCCTTTCGAATGTCTCTCAAATAACTTTATTCCCAATTCTTCTTCTAAATGACGGACATGCTGCGCAATTGCACTTTGAGTGACATGTAACTCTTCGGCAGCGAATTTAAAATTTAAATGCCGACTAGCGGCCTCAAAGGCCTTTAATGCGTTCAAAGGAGGTAAGCGATTGAGTAGCGTCATACTATAGTTTTTCTACATTCAATTAAGAGAAAAGGTCAAATCAGATCAACGGAGCTTAATGCTATTCTAGTTGCAGTATTTATATATATTCGATCATAAATCATTTAGAGGATAGCACAAATGACTGTAGAAAAAGTAGCATTAATCATGGCTGGTGGAAGTGGTATGGGGGCAGCAGCCGCACGAAAATTACATCAAGATGGCTACCATGTGGGTATTCTTTCTTCTTCAGGTAGAGGAGAAGAGCTTGCTAAACAACTCGATGGCATTGGCGTGACAGGTACCAATCAATCCACAGCTGATATCAACAAGCTGATTGAGCAAACATATCAAAAATGGGGGAGGATTGATGTTTTAGTCAATAGTTCAGGACACGGTCCACGTGCACCTATTTTGGAAATCACTGATGAACAATGGCATTTAGGTTTAGATACTTATTTAATGAATATTATTCGCGCCACTCGCTTAGTCATTCCGATCATGGAAAAGCAGAATGCAGGGGTGATTATCAATATTTCGAGTGCGTGGACATTTGAACCCAGTGACCTGTTTCCGACCTCAGCTATTTTTCGTGCAGGACTGGCTTCGTTTACTAAGATTTTAGCGGATCAATATGCGGCAAAAAATATTCGTGTGAATAATATCTTACCAGGATGGATTGATAGTTTGCCTGAAACCGAACAACGTCGCCAATCTGTGCCGTTGCAACGCTATGGTACCAGTGAAGAAATTGCTGCAACTATCAGTTTTCTTGCTTCACAAGGCGCAGGTTATATCACAGGGCAAAATATTCGTGTAGATGGCGGTATCACTCGTTCAGTTTAATTCATGATGATGACCTTAGTTCAGCCTTATCAATGAGTTTATAAGGCTGAATAGAATAATCTAATGATTAGATACACGATTAATTTTATTGAATTTATGTTTGCTTAATCTAATTATTTCGAGCTATCCATTTCAATTTTAAAATGCCACGCGCTTAGAAAAGTTCGGCAGGCTTCTTCATTCAACTGTTGTAACTCTTCAGAAGTGGGAACTGCACCACCTAATAACGTTGCAGGATACGCATAGCCCATAACAGCGCCAAGAAACGCTTTAGCTGCTGCTTCAGAATTTGAAATTTTGATAATTCCCGCATTGTTAGCTGTTTCGAGAATATTGATCATCGATTTTTTGATACTTCCATACGTACGTTGTTGAACCTGCTCAAGTATTTCTGGCATTTCTACTAATGCTATAATGATTAACCTTTGAAGACGAATTACGTTGGTATTGTAGAAATGATTTTGAACAGTTTGGCCAATTTGTATTAATAGCTGCTCTAACATCATTATTTCATTTAAATTATTCTTCTCATCAAATGGTGTTTCCATTTCTGCTTTGAAGTTCTCAAAAATTTCAATGAGTAGAGCTGTTTTTGTTGGGAAGTGATTATAAAGTGTCTGTCTCGTAGTTCCTGCTTTTACCGCAATTTTATCTAAACTTACATCTAAACCATGTTCAAGAAATTGCTCACGTGCTGCCAAAATAATATTTGGACGAGCTTTAGAAGGACGTCCTCGACTTTTCTTTAACATAATTAACCTGAATCGCGGATAAGAAATTGACTAAAAAAAGATGATAGAGCCATCAGTTGAGTTACCACACAAAACTCACAACCCAGTCCTTATGTTAGATAGTACCCAATTATTCTGTCTAATTGATGATTTCTTTCTAGAATTTGAAGCAATTTATTGGAATTCTTAAAGCAAAACCATAGATGCTTAAGGATTCCTAACTCAATGCTCAGTATTAACTCGTCCCATTTGTTTAGAAGCCTACCTTGTTATCAACATATGATTCATCTGATCAAAAGCAAGATTCTGGTTAATTACAATTTTCAACCTATCAATATTATTTACTTTACAGTAAAGTAAATAAATTATCTATAAGTCTATGGTTCTAGATATGCCTGATTTGAGATTTACTTGTTATAAAATATTTTTTTTCGTTGTTTTACTCCCTTTTATAAATGGGTGTGATTCAGACCAACCTGTAAAAAAAGCAACACAGCAGGTGAGTGTGATAACCATAACTCCTGAAACTATAGAAACTGACCAGGTATTAGCTGGCCGGACAGTTGCATCTGAAGTCTCACAAGTTAGACCTCAAGTAAATGGTGTAGTTGTTGCACAGCTTTTCCAAGAGGGTTCATATGTTAAAAAGGGGCAGCCGCTTTATAAAATTGATTCAACGCTTTATCGAGATAGTCTTGCAGAGGCATTCGGTAATTTTGAATTGGCTCAGGCAACTGTAAATTCAACTCGCCTTCAAGCTGAACGTTATGAGCAATTAATTAGTGTCAATGGTGTTAGTCGTCAGGAGCTTGATGATGCGAGAGCAGCTTATGCGCAAGCAAAGGCTGCAGTGAACGTTAATAAAGCATTGTTAAAAACTGCACAAACCAATCTTAACTATACTCAAATCACAGCTCCAATTTCGGGGAGAATCGGTCGATCTGCGATTACACGTGGAGCCCTTGTAACATCTAGTCAAGTAGATGCTCTAGTAACTATTCAGAATTTAGATCCAATGTATGTAGATTTAACTCAATCCAGTGATGAATATATAGCGCTTCGGAAACAACTTACAGAAGATGGAATAGAGCCTGAGGAGTTAACTGTAAGTTTGGAGTTGAATAATGGAACGAACTATCAAGAAAAGGGAGTTTTTAAGTTTAGCGATATCACCGTAGATGAAGCAACTGGGAGTGTCACATTAAGAGCTTCATTTGCAAATCCGAATCAATCTTTATTGCCAGGAATGTATGTGCGGGCACAACTTGGTACAGGACCACGTCCAAAAAGTTTATTAATTCCCCAAGGGATTGAAATTAGAAATGCTGATAGTGAGGCATTTGTATGGGTTATTGGACAAGGGAATAAAATTGAACAAAGAACGATTACTTTAGGCGAAGCCATAGACAATCGATGGTTAGTATTATCTGGTTTGCGTTCTGGAGATAAAGTTGTTGTCGAAGGTCTGCAAGGATTAAGTGCAGGTATGGCCGTTGAACCTACACCCATTCGCTGAGGAATTTTCGTATGCTGTCTAGTTTCTTTATCGCTCGTCCGATATTCGCTTGGGTACTGTCCATATGCATTATGGCAATGGGTGCAATTTCCATTTTCACTTTATCTGTTGAGCAATATCCTGATATTGCACCTCCCGGTGTAAATGTAACAGCAAACTATCCTGGTGCATCAGCCAGTACAGTTGAAGATAGTGTTACTCAAATATTAGAGCAACAAATTAAGGGAATTGATGGTTTACTTTATTTTTCATCTACAAGTAGTTCAGCTGGTCAGGCTCGTATTAGTTTGAGTTTTGATCAAAATACGAATCCAGATACAGCTCAAGTTCAGGTACAGAACGCAGTAAATCAGGCATTGAGTCGTTTACCACAAGAAGTTCAACAACAGGGCATAACCGTTACAAAGTCTCAAGGAGATAGTCTGTTAGTTTTTGCTCTTTATGATGAAAGTGGTGCAAGATCAGATGTTGATATATCTGATTACATGGTAAGTACACTTCAAGACCCCCTAAGTCGGGTAGATGGGGTTGGTGAGATCACAGTATTTGGTGCGCAATATGCGATGCGAATATGGCTTGATCCGCATAAGCTAAATAGTTATAGCTTGATGCCATCCGATGTTAGAGTTGCTATTGAAGCTCAAAATACTCAAATCACAGCAGGTGAGCTTGGAGCTTTACCGACTAAAGAAAACCAAGCTTTAAATGCAACTGTTACTGCATTGTCTCGTTTACAAACGGTAAGTCAATTTGAAAATATTATTTTGCGGACTGAGCCAAATGGCAGTGTAGTATTGCTAAAAGATGTTGCTCGTGTCGAACGAGGCGCAGAAAGTTATCAGACTACCACGAGATTGAATGGTAAATATGCTTCAGGTATGTCAATTCAGTTAGCGTCAGGTGCAAATGCCCTTGAAACAGCTGAACGTGTTAAAGCAGAGGTTTCAAGATTAACAGCATCCATGCCAGCAGGTTTAAAGGTGGCTTATCCACGTGATAGTACTCCATTTGTAGAAGCATCTGTTCAAGGCGTGATTAAGACCCTAGCTGAGGCAATCTTCCTTGTCATTATTGTGATGTTCGTGTTTTTGCAAAGTTGGCGCGCCACATTAATTCCTGCAATTGCTGTTCCAGTGGTTTTGTTAGGTACCTTTGGAATTCTGAGTGTATTGGGTTATACCATTAACACATTGACATTGTTCGCGATGGTATTGGCGATTGGACTCTTGGTTGATGATGCCATTGTTGTTGTAGAAAATGTTGAGCGTGTAATGCATGAGCAAGGTCTTGATCCAAAAGAAGCTACGCTTATTTCTATGAAAGAAATTTCAGGTGCCTTAGTTGGTATCGCAATGGTCTTGTCTGCTGTATTTCTACCGATGGCTTTTTTTGGTGGCTCCGTAGGGATGATTTATCGGCAGTTTTCTGTGACATTAGTCTCAGCGATGGTGCTTTCTGCTGTGGTTGCCCTAACTTTATCTCCAGCCTTATGTGCTACTTTACTTAGACCTAACAATCATCAGCGTAAAAAGAGACGTTTCTTTACTTGGTTCAATCAAAAAGTAGAGCTAAGTCAGTCCAAATACCGTAATTTACTCGTTAAGATCATCAGTAAACCTAAAATATTTATGGTTTTATTTGTTGTGATCACTGCTTTATTAGGGTGGCAATACACACGAATGAATACGGGCTTCCTCCCACAAGAAGATCAGGGTTCTGTCATGGTCCAATTTAGTACGCCTGTGGGCTCGACCTTAGCTGAAACCCAAGAAATAGGTAACCAAATTTCAGAGTATTTCATGACGAATGAGAAAGATAACTTGAACGTTATTTTTATGGTTATGGGACGAAATAATGCTGGTAGTGGTCAGAATGTAGGTATGGCATTTGCCAGTCTAAAACATTGGGATGATCGTAAGGGAGAGAATAATACTGCCGAGGCAATTATTTCTCGTGCAAATGCACATTTTCGCTCAATGAAACAAGCGCGGGTTCAAGTACTTTCTCCATCAGCGGTACGTGGATTAGGTCAATCCAGTGGTTTTGAATTATGGATGCAAGATGCTGAGGGTAAAGGGCGAAATGCTTTGTTAGCTGCGCAAAGTACGGTTCTAAAAGAGGCAAGTGCAGATTCTGGACTTGCCGCGGTTCGATTAAATGGACTCGAAGATAAATCTCAATTACAAGTCAATATTGATCAACGTAAGGCAAGTGCATTCGGTTTAGCACAGACTGATATTAGTAGTACTTTATCAACTGCATGGGGTGGTTCATATATTAATGACTTCATTGATAGAGGTCGTGTCAAACGCGTTTATTTACAAGGTGATACGGCATATAGGTCATTACCACAAGACATTGGTCAGTGGTATGTAAGAGGAACGACAGGAGCGATGACACCATTTGCTAGTTTCTCATCTGTTAATTGGCAAATGGGACCGCAGATGTTGCAACGTTTTAATGGTCTTTCATCTGTTCAGCTTCAAGGTTCTGCCGCAACTGGTGAAAGTTCAGGGGCTGCAATGAATAAAATGCAACAGTTAATTGATCAACAACAAGGCTTTAGTCTTCAATGGAGTGGCTTGTCTTATCAAGAAAAGTTAGCGAGTGGTCAGACGATTTGGTTATATTTGGCATCTATCATATTTATTTTTTTATGCTTAGCTGCATTATATGAGAGTTGGTCAATTCCATTCTCCGTTTTGCTTGTTATCCCTCTTGGATTAATTGGTGCTGTTATTGCAGCCAGTATTGCAGGATATGTTAATGACATTTATTTTCAGGTCGCGATGCTGACAACCATTGGTCTTTCAGCTAAAAATGCGATTCTTATTGTAGAGTTCGCAGCAGCGAAACTAGCAGAGGGTCAGTCATTAATAGAAGCTGTTATTGAGGGTGCAGGCCAAAGATTAAGACCCATTATCATGACCTCATTGGCATTTGTTGCTGGTGTTTTACCACTGGCAGTTTCAACAGGAGCTGGTGCAGCGAGTAGAAGAGAAATTGGTATAGCTGTAACAGGAGGGATGATATCCGGCACATTGCTTTCAATTTTCTTTGTTCCATTATTTTTCTTTTTGGTACGTAAGGTATCTATAAGATTGAAAGTTTCTCCTAATAAATGATGTAAGGTCCTTACTTATATTATGTGCATTAGGATACTCAGTAACGTGATGTATAATCTTGGATCATCACGTTACTGAGCTGTGGCAACAATAGTGTTGTCTAGCCACAGTCTTGGATATCTTAGTTAACTTATGTTTATATAAAATCTAGTTCATAATTATAAGGAAAGGAGAAACATACTTATTAAATTTAATAATTTAAACTGATAATTTTCAAAAATAGTAAATTAAGTTCATGTACTAATGACAATGATCTCAACATACATTAATTACAGGACAAAACACATTTTCTGCTAAAAAAACGGCTTTAGTGATAATAGAAGAGTTAGAAAAGTCATAACTTAATGACTCAAAAAAACCTAAAAGCAAAATCAGTGATGGCTTTACTTTTAGGTGAGTTAAATAAAATGATCTGCTTTAGCAAAACTAATTTTAAGGAACAATTACAAAATCAGGATTTGCTATAGCAAAAACAGCTTCACGGTCTGCAACTGGCGGATAAATCCATACCGTATTAATTTCTTGCTTAATTTTTTTCGCCTCGTGGCGCACAAATTGAACTTTTCGATCCCATCCTTCAGTGTAAAGTGCTCCCCATGGGCCTAAGTCGACACAAGTCACATACTTTGGTTGGCTATACACATGTAATGGCAAATCAACCAATTCTGCCGCGGCATTGTAACCCGCTACGCGGCCTAGGCTCATGGCATGCTGACATGACATCACGTTAAAATTACCTAAATTGTCGGTTGGAACTTTTACAGTATCACCCGTCACAAAAATATTTTTGGCCTCTGGTGCATGTAAATAAGCATCACCTAAAATACGACCTAAATTATCTTTTTCACCAACAATTTGAGAGGTCAACGAGTTCGCTCGCATGCCCGCAGTCCAAATGACAGTTTCTGTTTCAATTCTTTCGCCGTTAGAAAGTGTTACTCCAGAAGCATCAAGTGCAGTAACGCGTAGCCCAGCTTTACCTTCAACGCCGAGTTCGCTAAGAGCTTCTCGAATTACCACTGCAGCTTCGTCACCCAATGCTGCACCAATTTCTGCTGATGAATCGACTAAAACCACACGAATATCAGTTTCAGCTAAAATGCTACGCAGGCGTTCAGGCATTTCGGCAACTGTTTCAAGCCCAGTCAGTCCACCACCAGCAACGACTACGGTATTACGTGCCGCACTTACAGGCTTATTGGCTAAACTTTTAAGATGCTGATCTAGTTTTTCAGCATCTGCTAAAGTGCTGACACTAAATCCATAGTCTTTAAGACCAGATATAGGCGGCATATAGCCAGTACTTCCCGTTGCCAAAATAAAACGGTCATAACTTAAGCTTTGTTGATCGCCGTGGATCGTTGTAATCACAAGATTTTGGGCAGTAGTATCAATTTCATTTACCCAGCCAGCCACATATTTAACGTCAACGACATTTAATATATCTAATATATCAGGATACATATTTTCAAGTACAGCTTCATAAAGACGAGGACGAATATCAACATTCGGACTCGGGGAAACCATCAGCACTTCAATATTTTGTTCTTGCGCAGCCAAATGAATTGCTCGTTGTGCGGCAAGTGCAGCCCATAAGCCAGCAAAGCCAGAACCTGCAATAATAATACGCTTACTCATTTGATTATCCTTTTGATAGGTTTTCGGACATGTAAATTCCAGCTCATCCCAAAATTTTGGGTGAGCGAATCCTTTCTCTGACTGTCCGAAAAATCTGAGAAGGCGTTTAAAACGTTTAGAGAAGTTTTACCTTAGGGATGAAAGCCCTATAAGCTCATTAGTCGGGCGTATCCCGTGATATTTTACTTTTCCGCATTTTTGCTGTTCTTCCTTCGATGCGTTTATTGATCCAGCCATTTACATCACTAAAAAATACATCAGGTGCATAACGGCCAAAACGGTCTGCAATATCACCAAGTGTATGAGCACCTAAAGCATCTCGCATGGCTTTTTCAGCCTGTAGCATAACTGCATGCACTGCACACACACCACTGGTTGCCCAATCGGGTGGGGCATTGTTAAAGACCGCACATTTTCCACGTACTTCTTGGCATTCAAAAAGCGGTTTTTCACCTTCAATTGCATTCACAATATCAAGAAAACTGATTTCGTGAGCAGATCGGGCCAGTAAATACCCGCCACGAACACCTTCTTGCGCCAAAACAAGTTTTGCCTTTTCAAGTTTAGGAAATATCTTGGCCATAAAGCTAGGAGAGACGCCTTGCAATTCAGCTAAATCCTTACTACTCAATGGTTTATCTTCATTATTTACAAGAAAAAGAAGACAGTGAATCGCATACTCGACGCTACTAGTGATATAAGCCATTTCATTTCATAATTGATCAATTACAAACACAGACTAATGCAGTCTGTGTTTTAAGTCAATAATAAAACTAAGACAAAGTTAGTCCTAGTTTTATTAAAAGAAAATATAGAGGAAAACAATAGGGCTATATCACTGAATTTAAATACCTTTAAATGAGAATTGAGGGACATAAATAATTTAAAATGATTGAAAAAATTACGAACGCCACCAATAATTTTCGACATTTGGCTGGTTTAAGTTCAATACTTCACCCATTTGAGGCGTACTAATCGCTAAGTCGTTTTGATGAGCCAAAGCCACAATTCGTTCAAATGGATCGTCCCAAGCATGAAGCGCCAAGTCAAAAGTCCCATTATGGACAGGCAACAAATGACGTCCTTTTAAATCGATATGCGCTTGTAAAGTTTGCTCAGGTTGCATGTGAACATCTGGCCATTCTGGATCATAGGCCCCAGTTTCTAGCATGGTAAGATCGAAAGGACCATAACGATGTCCAATCTCTTTAAACCCATCGAAATAACCAGTATCGCCACTAAAAAACACCCGTAGATCATTATCAATAATCACCCACGATGCCCAAAGCGTTGCGTTGCTATCACCCATACCACGGCCTGAAAAATGATGGGCAGGGGTAGCAATCAGCTCAAGACCATCCACATAGGTTGTTTCCCACCAGTCAAGTTGCTGAACCTTTTCTGCTGGCACGCCCCATTTAATCAGTGCGTCACCAACACCGAGTGGTGTTAAAAAGTGTTCAACTTTGTCTTTGAGTTGGATTACTGCATGGTAGTCAAGATGGTCGTAGTGGTTATGCGACAAAATCACGCCTTTAATGGGCGGTAAGTCCGCAATGCTAATCGGTGGTTGGTGAAAACGCTTTGGGCCAATCCACTGAAAAGGCGAGGCACGCTCAGAAAAAACAGGATCGGTTAACCAAAATTCATTACGCAATTTTAATAAAATGGTCGAATGCCCAAGACGAAATAGAGAACGGTCTGGGGCACTCATGAGTTGTTCTTTTGATAAACTTAACACAGGAATTTCTCGGTTTGGCACCGTATTTTTGGGTTTGTTAAATAGAAATTTCCACATTAAGCCTAGCGTTTTTCCAAAAGAATGTGTGTGCAGATTCGGCCGTATATTGCTATATTTCCCATTGTGCTGCTGTGATGACATGAAGGGAGAAGGCAAGTCTGTTGCGTTTGAAATTGTCATTTTATTTTCCTTGAGTGGAACAAGCTATATCTGTAAATAAGAACTTGAGATAAGTGCTTATTTTGATTTATTTAAATGAGTATTTAATCACTCATTAATTAATTTAAAAAATAAGAATGCTGCACATCCTTACTTTAGTCTTTATCTACATTGAAACTGCATGCCAAAAAGCTTCAAAACCTGACTTCCGATAAAGATCAGCTTGAGAAGGGTCTTGAGCAATAAAGTTGAGTGTGACTTCGGCAAGTGCACCCAAAATCGAACCGATAAACAAAGGTGGATAATCTCTTAATTTGCCGTCATCAATATGTTCTTGAATAGTCCTAGTAAAATCACAAAAAGTTTGCATACCAATGTGTTTACTCTGCTCTGTAATTTGTTCTGAAGTCGACAACTGTGCCATCACTTTACGTTTGAGTGGGGCATCTAAACTCCAGTCCAAATAGCTTTGCCAGATATAAAACATTTGGCTTTGTAGGTCTGAGTTGTTCGGATAATTCAGCATTATGACCTGACGCAGTTCGGCCTTTAGCGAAAGGTATAATTGGTTGAGTAATTCCTCTTTATTACTGAAATAAGTAAATAAAGTACCTTCTGCTACACCAGCGACTTTGGCTATTTTTGAAGTAGATGCACGCTCTCCAAGTTCTGCCAATGTTTCAATAGCAGCATTTAAAATTGCATTACGTTTATCTTCACTACGAGGACGGGCCATAGACAAATATATTAATTGAGTGATTACTCAATCATACATAAAAATAGATAAAGTGCAAGATATATTTAAAAAGGGATGGGCTTTTCAAGATCACAAGCTATAGATGCATCACATAGACAGGGCCACACAGCAAAGTTAGCGTTTTAATTAATAGTCATAATTATAATTTCCGCAACCGATAAGACGCGAGAAATTATTGATCACTGTATGGAATTACGTGAGTCAGGTAATGCTTCTATAGAATAGAACTATTTTTAAGTCTTTGATCTATATTTTAAAATCTAAATCACGGACAACTTTTCAGAGATATGTGTAATCCTGAATATCTGCTGTTACAGCATGTGTAAATTGCTAGATTATCTCATCAGATTGTTTCAGTATAGATCCAGACACTCGAATTTACAGGACAATCATCATGATATTGAGATATCGTATATTTTTAAAATATCTTTCTATTTTAGGTTTTGTGGCAAGTTCTGCTGCGACTAGCGTAGCTTTCGGAAGTTCCGAGCAGGCATGGAACAAGCTTGATCAGGAAATAAAAGCGGCTTGTATAAAAGCAAGTCAACTTAAAAATGCCAAGACAGTAAGCAATGTCATGCTGTTTGATGATCGTGTTGGATATTAGGCACTCTTGATTCAAGGAAAATATCCGCAAGCACATATGAAAAACAAAACAGGGCAAGAACTGTGTTTATGGAATAAGACATCGAAGAAAGCTTATTTAACTGAAGCAAATACGAAAGTACATTGAAGTCATAACCATACAAAATCGAGTAGCGATCTGATTTCAGCATAACTTATATTATGTTACTTGGGATATTCAGCAACTTGAATATAATTTTACTGATTCAAGTTGCTGAGCTGTAGCAACCACAGCATTGTGTAGCCACTGTCTCTGATATTTTAATTAACTTATGTTCACCTAGAATTTATTTCACAATTAAATTTATTTTTAATAAACAATAAATTTAATTACTTAGAACACTAAAATAACAATTTATAAAATATTTGGTTTACGATTTCTGTTTGGCTTTTTGGCGTAAGACATACAAATATAAGCTTTCTACTTTTTCACGTGCCCATGGGGTAGTACGTAAGAATCTCAATGATGACTTAACACTTGGATCTATGCAAAAACATCTAATTTCAATTTTACGACTTAAGCCTTCAAAGCCATCGTAGTAATCCAATAATTCATCCAAAATGTCAGCAAGTTTTTTGCCGTGTAGAGGGTCTTTGGAGGCGTTCATAATAGATCAACCATATTTTGGGAGGCCATCATTATAACCTGAGCTAGTTGAAAAATGAGAGGGTTGGAATTTAAGCGTAATTAACATAGAAAATTACAGCTTCTTTTCTAGTTAACTTTTTTCGAAATATAAATTAGTCAAATTCTAATAATCAGGTAGCCATTGCAAACAACATGTGAGTAGACAACTTACCTAATATTCTATTTAACATAATAGTTTCGTTATGCGATTTCCAAGCTAAAACAACAATTTAATTTTACCAGTACTCACGCATTAAGATGTTTTATGTCTTAAAATTAACGTACTAATTAATTGATTTTATATTAGTTCCAAGCTAGTTTTATCTTAGATGATTTCCAAAGTCTATTTTTAGTTCTCTAGCAGTTGGTATAGCAGGGTATTCAGCGTTTAATCTTCTACCATTTTTATTTATGTTTTTCTTTTTGCTTGGATTTATTCTTATAAAAACTAATTCATCAGGTTCATTTCTATGATTAATTTCACAAATCATTACTGTCCCGAATTTCTCAATAATTGTATGTTTTGGAAAGGTTTTTTTTACTAATTCTTTTAAGTTTTTTTCATTTGATTTCTTATTTCCAAGTATCAAAAAACCAATAATTACAAGAACAAGTACTAAAATTAATATTTCCATTGTCTTTCCTGAACGGGCGATATTTTCGCCCTTTATTACTGTATTACTTTGGTATTGTTAATTTACCACTATTATTAATTTCAATTAATTCAATTGCTTCTTCAATTAAGATATGCACTAGCTCGCTATCTCTTACTGGTTGTTGCCCTTTTTGAATTAATGCTTTGTTTAATTCAACAGCCTTTCTTCTGAGCTTCTCTTGCTCTGCATCATTTAATCTAACGCTTTGTACCATGTTTAATGCTCATATTTCCGATGTGGAAAATGATACATGTATTTTTGCATGCATGTATTGTGCATGCGTGCATGTATGTGGTAAATTTCCTTCACTGTGTATATGCATGCATGTGAACAATGACTATGAATAATCTTTCTTTCAGTACAAAACAAGAATTCATCCAGTGCGCTTTAGAAACTGTGGCGAAGATCGTATCTGACCAAGGGCAGATTGCTTTAGATGCAATGACACCTGCGATTTCTACTCAAAGATGTTTAAGTCATTTAGCGTTTGTATGTCATGAGTGGTCATACGACCCGACAGTGATCGACACGTATGCAAATCTTTACAAAGAATCTAATTCAGAATTGATCGAAGCATTTGGGGAAGAGTGATGTTTAATTTTAATTACGTTTCTTATGGCTTAGGTGTTGTTCTCGGTTTCATCTCTGGCTTTTCATTTTGTTATTTTGGGGTTTGATAATGAAAACAATACTCGAAAAAATCCATGCCTTTGATGATGCTCATTTATCACTTGATGAGTTATATCATCGTGAAAAAGACATTACATACGAAATTGAAGCTCGTACCTCATTCGGTGAAATCTCATTAGAAGATTCAAATATTCTTAGAAACATGTTGCAGGGCATAGTTAAAAATAAATTCTCTGCCTTTGAAAATGCTTTGATTCAACCAAAGAAAAAAGACGACCAATCTATTGCAGAATTATTTGTTCAAAAAATAACCATTCCCTTGGAAAATACACGGGATGGTCGGTCACTTGACACCCCCTTTAATAATATGGGGTTAGCTGATACACAACAGGCATCTGAATCCTACGCGTTCCCAAGGCATTTGGACAACTACAAACTAATTTCTACTCCTCAAGGTGTAGTTCCAGTTTTACGTTGTGTGCCAATTGAAAATAACTGTGTCGGTCTTGATTGGGTTAAGTTTAGTTTCTGTGTTTCATCCCTTGATGAAAAATTATTAGGTCTTGAAGCTGAACAAGTCGATCTAGGCGTTGGCGAAGCAATTGAATCTATTCTTGATCAAATTCTTTTTGAAATATTTGGCTTTGGTATTGTACAAAAGCGTAAATGTGGCTTTAAATTTGATCGCTATGGTTATGATTTACAAGATAATTTAGGTATGGTTCTTTATGGTAATAATAACAAAAGAATCAGCGTTATCATTAATGGTACAGGTTGCGCTTTAGCTCGAAAGGGTTGGAATGAGCAATTATATAAGTACCTGAAAACAGAAGTAATAAATCCTAAATTAAACCGTGTTGATATTGCTTTTGATGATTTCGAAAGCGAATTTGTCTCACCTGAAATATGCGATCAATGGGATACCGATGGCGGTTTCTTCACTGGTGGCCGTAATCCTGAAACAGGTAAATTCGGTGATTGGAAGCGTATAAACGGCAAAGGTTTAACCTTTATTGTTGGTAATCGAGAAAGCTCAAAGTATTTGCGTTGCTATCAACGTGGCAAAAAAGAGGGTGATTCACTAAGTCTTTGGACACGCTTAGAGCTTGAGTTGAAATCATCAGACCGTTACTTGCCTTTAGATGTCCTTATTTCACCATCTACATATTTTAAGGGTTCATATCCAGCACTTGAAGCATTGTGCAGTCGCTTACACGACTTTACTGCACCTGAAAAATGTGAACTCATTGAAAAACAAGCAAATATCAATGTTGATAAAGCATTGGATGTACTCAAAGTCCAATTCGGAAAATACATCCGTCAATTCAGAAAATTCATTGCTGATGATGTACTGCTCAACCTGATTTCATCCGATAAGGATGAAGTACCAAAACGACTCCAATTTTCACATGCTGCGGTAATGCAAGCTTTACGCATTAATCAGCCAATTTTAAACACTCAAGTAGATGAAGAGTATCCATTGTTTGTGGGCGTTCCTCTGCTTAATCAATCTTCTTATAAGGAATTTATCCATGCTATTTAAATCAACAATGGTTGTACTCGGCGCTAAATCATCAAAAGGGAATTACAACGGTAACCCTTATGACAAAACAGTAGTTTTTTACAAAGCTGATCTTCAAGAGGGTGAAAACTTTGTTGGTGAGGTAGGTGAATCAATGGTTTGGGGCTTATCTGACAATTTTTCAAAGCTCAAAGGTCTTGAATATCCGCTTGTAGCTGATGTGACTTTAGAACAAGTTTCGAATGGTTCTGCATCACGCATGATTATTAAAGATCTTGTACCGCAAAAAGCTCAATTAGCTCAGGCACAACCAAAATGATTTATTCAAATTTCCTGACGTACTCGTGTCCGATCTGTGGCACGTACCTACATCAGCAACAATATTCTTTCCATGTTTCGGCATGCAAGGGGTGACCAATGTCATATGTTTGTCAGTTTGTCGATCAAGCGACAAACACATGTACACAATGGGTTGAACAAGTAACTTTACTTGAGCAACTCGCAATAACCAAGCAACAAATGGCAATGCTAGGTACTCCGATCATAGGGATATATGGCGTGATCATTGCGTTTGCACTTTTTAATAACTTCGCTAAGAGGGCGTAGACATGAACAATTTACAAGTTCAAGAAAAACGTGGTGTTTTAACACTTCGTAATGTTTCAAATTATGGTTTAGGGGCAACTATTTGCGGTGCGCTTGCATTATCTCCAATGGTAAATGCTGCTGAATTAGATTTCACTGGTGCTACTGGAGAAATTGATGGTGCAAAAGTTGCTGTTGTCGGCATCATCAGTGCTTTAGTGGTGTTGATCGGTATCGGTATTGCTTGGGCTTACTTCAAACGTACTGCCAAGTAATTTGGACAAAAGTGCCTCCGCTTGGGGGCATTTTTTATCGAGGTAAATATGGAAGAAAACGCATCAATACTTTATTGGATTCCACTGGTGGTCACATGGGTCGCACTTCATCTTATTGCAAGCAAACTTTAATTGCATTACTTGTTTATTTACTTGCTCTAACGCCTACAATGGTCTTTGCTGCAGGGAAAAATTATAACGTAAAGACTATTGTTTATGATCCATTAGAAAAAGTAATCAACGCCACTGTACTAGATCAAATTGCAGAAAAGACAATGAGACGTTCTGCCAAAGTTCCTGTAACAGCTTCCGCTACTGGCTCAACAGTAGCAAGTATGATTCGATTTGGCGTTGCTGGTGCTCTAATATACGGAGTTGTAGAAGGTGCAGGCTGGATTATTGAAAATGGTATTGTTTATAAAAAAGAATATGATCCTAATAAGCCCTACTACGGGGAAAAAGTTTGGAAATGGGATAATTTTAATTATGACAAAGATGCTCAAGTTGTTTGTCAGCGCTTAGCACCATCGACAACATCTGATGGGTCAGGTGGAACCCCAAAGTTTTTAAGAGTTGAATTTGTTTCTATTGTTAAAGCTGCATGTGTTTCTTTGCAATATGGAAGAGAGGGAAAATCTTATATTGATTACGTAAATAATCCTAATTATAACCCTAATGAAGAACCAAAAAAGACTCCAGTTTCTGACACAGAATTAGGTGATAAAGTTAACAATTCACCCCAAGCACCTCAAATACTTCCGACTGTTTACAATCCTAACTCTACAGCAGGCGGAACAGCTCCAAAAATTACAGCCGACGCAATAGATCGTGCTGTGCCTCTTCCTGAAACTGACCCTGAGGGTACAACTGTTGTTGACCCTGAGACAGGTAAAGGCACTTTCAAACTTCCAGCATTTTGTGAATGGGCATCAGTAATGTGTGCATGGTATGAAAAATATCAAGATGATTCTAAAAAAACCGATGAACATAGAGAGATAGAAAAAGAGGTATGGAAGCAAGAAAAAACAGCACGTGAAGAAGAAAAACAACACCGTGAAGATGAAAAAGGCTTTTGGCAAAAAGTTGAAGATTGGTTCAAGAAATGGGATGACACTCCAGAACAAGATGATGATACCGAAGTACAAGTAGATCAGCCTGAGCAACAAGATATTGATACAGCCATCAACTTTGGTGGTTCATGTCCACAACCTTTATCTGTGCCTTATAGCTTCGCTGGTGCTACAGGAACAATTGAATTTTCATATGAACCACTATGCCAAATTGCATCATTCATTAAGCCTGTAGTTATCACTGTAGCTTCATTTAGTGCAGCCTTAATTATTGGCGGTATCAGAACAGAGGATAGCTAACATGTGGTCAAAACTCGTCGATATTCTCAATTCAATGCAGAAAGGAACATTAAAAAATGTTCTTTCTGGTGCAGGTTTAATGCTCGGAACAAATGCAATATTCCTTACAACTTTCAGTGTTGCTGTAAATACCTTAAAGAACTCAACAGGTTCTATATCATCCGATGTTTTAGGTCTTGCACACCTTTCGGGATTCGACATAGCCATGTCTTTAATACTTGGCGCAATTGTTACAAGATTAACCCTGAACTCCCAAAATTTGGCTCTAAAAAAGGCTAGCCGTTAAGCACGTGCATCCGCATCCGACATCACGGCTCGCGTGTGCGGTGCGGTGCAAAGTGCAAAAGAGGAAAATATGTTACATCTCATCACAGGTACACCAGGGGCAGGAAAAACCTTATACGCAGTATTTCTTATAGACAATTATGAGAAAGCAAATCAACGTGCGCTTGAATATAACGCTACAGCTTTAAAGAAAAATTCAGAAGAAATCGAAAAAAATAACCTTGCTGATTACTTCCTATCGCATACCTATTTCAGCAAACTCACCAAAGAAAATGAAACTGTTTTATTTGAACCTGATTATTTTAATTATTTAGGTTTAAAGATGCGTACTGAAAATATGTTTTTAGATATCCAATTCTATAATGGAATATTAAAAACAATAAAAAATGATTTAAATCTTGATCTTAAACCACTTAAAGATGTGCGTCACATCTATGCCAATATTGATGGATTAAAAGTTGATAATGTACGTCCAATGATTGTTGATTGGCGTAAATGTCCGGATGGCTCTATCGTTTTCTATGATGAAATACAGCTTATCTTTGAATTTTCTACAGATAACAAACAAGATAAAGATAACATTGTTAAACATCTAACAATTCATCGACATAGAGCTTTTGACATATATGGAATTACACAATTCCCAAGCCTTGTACATACTAATTTTAGGGCTGTAGTAGGTCTGCATTATCATTTACACCGTGGTTGGGGTGCGCCATCTGCAACTGTCTATGTTTGGGCAAACTGCCGTGATAAACCGAATAGTTTAGGCAACAAACTTACCGCCGAACGTGATTTTAGATTTAATTATCCTAAACGGCTTTATGAAATCTATGAATCAGCAACAGCAAATACAGTAAGATTCCGTGTACCGATTAAACTCTTTGCTATTTTGCTGATTCCCTTGATCGGCTTAGTTATGCTTGTATCTAACTTCGTTGGTGCTGAACACAACTTTTTCGGTACGATCTTCGGCTCCAGTGAGAAAAAGGAAGTTAAAAAAGAAACGTCCAATACCGATAAAACAAACAAACAATCTCCCGATCAGAAACAAGCTCAACCATTCACCGCAAATTTCAATGCTGATCAGGAATGCCGTAAAGCTGTCAATGTAGAAAAACCTGAATGTATCAAATGGTTCAATGATCTAAGTAATTCTAAAGCTTCTGTGTCTTCACAAGGCGTTATTACATCTGTTTCATACAATCCTGATAAACCCTATGAATTTAATCCTCCACAGCAAATACAAATTAAGGACTATCCACGTTTAACAGGATGCGCAAAAAAGCCTACTGGAGAACTTGTTGGTATAGATCAACAGGGCAATATCATGCCCAAAATAAAGCAATCAGACTGTCAAAAATGGCTGAATGGTGAACGTCTATTTGACTATACAAAAGCCCCAGTACAGGTACAAAACAATGCTCAACTCAATAATCAAATCAATACTTCGAACAATCTTCAACAAACTGCTAAACAACCTGTTTCGCAGGAAATAGCAAACAATCAAGTCGAACCACACTTACAAGCAAAAGTAACCAACGGTGCAAACGATCAAGCGGGGTTTAATAATGCATTCTGATAAATTTCAAAAGCATGACGCGCATGTAACGCTTTATGAGATTAAATTATTTAGTAAATATTTTCCATTTAAGGCTTTTTTACTCATAATCTTAATTATATTTTCTTTAGGTTTTTTACTTGGTAACTCATATGGTGTTATTACTTGTCAATCATTTATGTCATTGTTTAACAAGTGAAACTTGTACAAGTCTTTTCACAAAAAAGACTTGTCGAGATGATACGCAAAGGACTGATTTATAGATAAAACGTCATGTCTATGACGCTTAGATTTATGACTATAAATCGACACAAACAACATTCGACCATTGACCCTCTGACTACATTTTTTATTGCTATTTCACTGAAATAGCAATCTATAATATGCGGGTAACGATGCTCATAATTTGATCTAAAAGGGTGTATTTATGTTTGGAATTTCTGAAAAAGAATATGATAGACAGCAACATGAGAAGAAGTTAAAAACTATTGATTCTAAAGCTTTAATCTTTAATACCGTAGCTTCAAATTCTACTGAAAATCTTGTTTTTATTGGTGATCACGTATTAAGAAGATCTTTTATTCATAAAGTATCTAAAGGAACTTATGATACAAATCATGGGACCTACATTTCATACTTTAACTTTGATTTGAAAGGCTATATTGAGTCTATGACTAAGGATATTTTTATCCCTGAATCACAAATTTCATTTGAAAATATTGTTGATTTACTTAAATAATTTAGGTGGTTATATGGAATTTACACAAAATCAATTAGAAGATATTTATTTTATACTTAGCGACTATGGTGGTGATTCTTCACAAGATATTCTAAATAAAATCAATGAGAAATATACTTTCTGTTGGCAGTGTCATAAATTGATTTTGAATGCTGATTATGAAGCTCATAAAAATATGCATTTCGATGATGAATAGGCATGTTTGGCGAACCACGTTTTACAATAGAAATATTGGGGTATTACATAAATCTGATTATGTTTTTATGCGTGAATGCTTAGAGAAATACCTGGGGGAAATACAGCAGTTAGATATTGATAATTGTGAAGAAATAGATCAACTCAAATTATTATTTATAAAACTAGATCATCACATAGATAGGCTAAGGTAATGATAAGAATTGAGATTATTTTAATAGGGATTTTTAGTCTTATATTTTTAATAGCGCAGGATTTTGCATAACGAATATTATGTTACTTAGGATAGTCGTCAACGTGAATTAAAATTATCAGTATTCACGTTGACGATCTGTGGCAGCAATAGCGTTGAGTAGCCACAGTCTTAGATATTCTATTTAACATAATAGTTTCGTTATGCGATTTCCAAGCTAAAACAACAATTTAATTTTACCAGTACTCACGCATTAAGATGTTTTATGTCTTAAAATTAACGTACTAATTAATTGATTTTATATTAGTTCCAAGCTAGTTTTATCTTAGATGATTTCCAAAGTCTATTTTTAGTTCTCTAGCAGTTGGTATAGCAGGGTATTCAGCGTTTAATCTTCTACCATTTTTATTTATGTTTTTCTTTTTGCTTGGATTTATTCTTATAAAAACTAATTCATCAGGTTCATTTCTATGATTAATTTCACAAATCATTACTGTCCCGAATTTCTCAATAATTGTATGTTTTGGAAAGGTTTTTTTTACTAATTCTTTTAAGTTTTTTTCATTTGATTTCTTATTTCCAAGTATCAAAAAACCAATAATTACAAGAACAAGTACTAAAATTAATATTTCCATTGTCTTTCCTGAACGGGCGATATTTTCGCCCTTTATTACTGTATTACTTTGGTATTGTTAATTTACCACTATTATTAATTTCAATTAATTCAATTGCTTCTTCAATTAAGATATGCACTAGCTCGCTATCTCTTACTGGTTGTTGCCCTTTTTGAATTAATGCTTTGTTTAATTCAACAGCCTTTCTTCTGAGCTTCTCTTGCTCTGCATCATTTAATCTAACGCTTTGTACCATGTTTAATGCTCATATTTCCGATGTGGAAAATGATACATGTATTTTTGCATGCATGTATTGTGCATGCGTGCATGTATGTGGTAAATTTCCTTCACTGTGTATATGCATGCATGTGAACAATGACTATGAATAATCTTTCTTTCAGTACAAAACAAGAATTCATCCAGTGCGCTTTAGAAACTGTGGCGAAGATCGTATCTGACCAAGGGCAGATTGCTTTAGATGCAATGACACCTGCGATTTCTACTCAAAGATGTTTAAGTCATTTAGCGTTTGTATGTCATGAGTGGTCATACGACCCGACAGTGATCGACACGTATGCAAATCTTTACAAAGAATCTAATTCAGAATTGATCGAAGCATTTGGGGAAGAGTGATGTTTAATTTTAATTACGTTTCTTATGGCTTAGGTGTTGTTCTCGGTTTCATCTCTGGCTTTTCATTTTGTTATTTTGGGGTTTGATAATGAAAACAATACTCGAAAAAATCCATGCCTTTGATGATGCTCATTTATCACTTGATGAGTTATATCATCGTGAAAAAGACATTACATACGAAATTGAAGCTCGTACCTCATTCGGTGAAATCTCATTAGAAGATTCAAATATTCTTAGAAACATGTTGCAGGGCATAGTTAAAAATAAATTCTCTGCCTTTGAAAATGCTTTGATTCAACCAAAGAAAAAAGACGACCAATCTATTGCAGAATTATTTGTTCAAAAAATAACCATTCCCTTGGAAAATACACGGGATGGTCGGTCACTTGACACCCCCTTTAATAATATGGGGTTAGCTGATACACAACAGGCATCTGAATCCTACGCGTTCCCAAGGCATTTGGACAACTACAAACTAATTTCTACTCCTCAAGGTGTAGTTCCAGTTTTACGTTGTGTGCCAATTGAAAATAACTGTGTCGGTCTTGATTGGGTTAAGTTTAGTTTCTGTGTTTCATCCCTTGATGAAAAATTATTAGGTCTTGAAGCTGAACAAGTCGATCTAGGCGTTGGCGAAGCAATTGAATCTATTCTTGATCAAATTCTTTTTGAAATATTTGGCTTTGGTATTGTACAAAAGCGTAAATGTGGCTTTAAATTTGATCGCTATGGTTATGATTTACAAGATAATTTAGGTATGGTTCTTTATGGTAATAATAACAAAAGAATCAGCGTTATCATTAATGGTACAGGTTGCGCTTTAGCTCGAAAGGGTTGGAATGAGCAATTATATAAGTACCTGAAAACAGAAGTAATAAATCCTAAATTAAACCGTGTTGATATTGCTTTTGATGATTTCGAAAGCGAATTTGTCTCACCTGAAATATGCGATCAATGGGATACCGATGGCGGTTTCTTCACTGGTGGCCGTAATCCTGAAACAGGTAAATTCGGTGATTGGAAGCGTATAAACGGCAAAGGTTTAACCTTTATTGTTGGTAATCGAGAAAGCTCAAAGTATTTGCGTTGCTATCAACGTGGCAAAAAAGAGGGTGATTCACTAAGTCTTTGGACACGCTTAGAGCTTGAGTTGAAATCATCAGACCGTTACTTGCCTTTAGATGTCCTTATTTCACCATCTACATATTTTAAGGGTTCATATCCAGCACTTGAAGCATTGTGCAGTCGCTTACACGACTTTACTGCACCTGAAAAATGTGAACTCATTGAAAAACAAGCAAATATCAATGTTGATAAAGCATTGGATGTACTCAAAGTCCAATTCGGAAAATACATCCGTCAATTCAGAAAATTCATTGCTGATGATGTACTGCTCAACCTGATTTCATCCGATAAGGATGAAGTACCAAAACGACTCCAATTTTCACATGCTGCGGTAATGCAAGCTTTACGCATTAATCAGCCAATTTTAAACACTCAAGTAGATGAAGAGTATCCATTGTTTGTGGGCGTTCCTCTGCTTAATCAATCTTCTTATAAGGAATTTATCCATGCTATTTAAATCAACAATGGTTGTACTCGGCGCTAAATCATCAAAAGGGAATTACAACGGTAACCCTTATGACAAAACAGTAGTTTTTTACAAAGCTGATCTTCAAGAGGGTGAAAACTTTGTTGGTGAGGTAGGTGAATCAATGGTTTGGGGCTTATCTGACAATTTTTCAAAGCTCAAAGGTCTTGAATATCCGCTTGTAGCTGATGTGACTTTAGAACAAGTTTCGAATGGTTCTGCATCACGCATGATTATTAAAGATCTTGTACCGCAAAAAGCTCAATTAGCTCAGGCACAACCAAAATGATTTATTCAAATTTCCTGACGTACTCGTGTCCGATCTGTGGCACGTACCTACATCAGCAACAATATTCTTTCCATGTTTCGGCATGCAAGGGGTGACCAATGTCATATGTTTGTCAGTTTGTCGATCAAGCGACAAACACATGTACACAATGGGTTGAACAAGTAACTTTACTTGAGCAACTCGCAATAACCAAGCAACAAATGGCAATGCTAGGTACTCCGATCATAGGGATATATGGCGTGATCATTGCGTTTGCACTTTTTAATAACTTCGCTAAGAGGGCGTAGACATGAACAATTTACAAGTTCAAGAAAAACGTGGTGTTTTAACACTTCGTAATGTTTCAAATTATGGTTTAGGGGCAACTATTTGCGGTGCGCTTGCATTATCTCCAATGGTAAATGCTGCTGAATTAGATTTCACTGGTGCTACTGGAGAAATTGATGGTGCAAAAGTTGCTGTTGTCGGCATCATCAGTGCTTTAGTGGTGTTGATCGGTATCGGTATTGCTTGGGCTTACTTCAAACGTACTGCCAAGTAATTTGGACAAAAGTGCCTCCGCTTGGGGGCATTTTTTATCGAGGTAAATATGGAAGAAAACGCATCAATACTTTATTGGATTCCACTGGTGGTCACATGGGTCGCACTTCATCTTATTGCAAGCAAACTTTAATTGCATTACTTGTTTATTTACTTGCTCTAACGCCTACAATGGTCTTTGCTGCAGGGAAAAATTATAACGTAAAGACTATTGTTTATGATCCATTAGAAAAAGTAATCAACGCCACTGTACTAGATCAAATTGCAGAAAAGACAATGAGACGTTCTGCCAAAGTTCCTGTAACAGCTTCCGCTACTGGCTCAACAGTAGCAAGTATGATTCGATTTGGCGTTGCTGGTGCTCTAATATACGGAGTTGTAGAAGGTGCAGGCTGGATTATTGAAAATGGTATTGTTTATAAAAAAGAATATGATCCTAATAAGCCCTACTACGGGGAAAAAGTTTGGAAATGGGATAATTTTAATTATGACAAAGATGCTCAAGTTGTTTGTCAGCGCTTAGCACCATCGACAACATCTGATGGGTCAGGTGGAACCCCAAAGTTTTTAAGAGTTGAATTTGTTTCTATTGTTAAAGCTGCATGTGTTTCTTTGCAATATGGAAGAGAGGGAAAATCTTATATTGATTACGTAAATAATCCTAATTATAACCCTAATGAAGAACCAAAAAAGACTCCAGTTTCTGACACAGAATTAGGTGATAAAGTTAACAATTCACCCCAAGCACCTCAAATACTTCCGACTGTTTACAATCCTAACTCTACAGCAGGCGGAACAGCTCCAAAAATTACAGCCGACGCAATAGATCGTGCTGTGCCTCTTCCTGAAACTGACCCTGAGGGTACAACTGTTGTTGACCCTGAGACAGGTAAAGGCACTTTCAAACTTCCAGCATTTTGTGAATGGGCATCAGTAATGTGTGCATGGTATGAAAAATATCAAGATGATTCTAAAAAAACCGATGAACATAGAGAGATAGAAAAAGAGGTATGGAAGCAAGAAAAAACAGCACGTGAAGAAGAAAAACAACACCGTGAAGATGAAAAAGGCTTTTGGCAAAAAGTTGAAGATTGGTTCAAGAAATGGGATGACACTCCAGAACAAGATGATGATACCGAAGTACAAGTAGATCAGCCTGAGCAACAAGATATTGATACAGCCATCAACTTTGGTGGTTCATGTCCACAACCTTTATCTGTGCCTTATAGCTTCGCTGGTGCTACAGGAACAATTGAATTTTCATATGAACCACTATGCCAAATTGCATCATTCATTAAGCCTGTAGTTATCACTGTAGCTTCATTTAGTGCAGCCTTAATTATTGGCGGTATCAGAACAGAGGATAGCTAACATGTGGTCAAAACTCGTCGATATTCTCAATTCAATGCAGAAAGGAACATTAAAAAATGTTCTTTCTGGTGCAGGTTTAATGCTCGGAACAAATGCAATATTCCTTACAACTTTCAGTGTTGCTGTAAATACCTTAAAGAACTCAACAGGTTCTATATCATCCGATGTTTTAGGTCTTGCACACCTTTCGGGATTCGACATAGCCATGTCTTTAATACTTGGCGCAATTGTTACAAGATTAACCCTGAACTCCCAAAATTTGGCTCTAAAAAAGGCTAGCCGTTAAGCACGTGCATCCGCATCCGACATCACGGCTCGCGTGTGCGGTGCGGTGCAAAGTGCAAAAGAGGAAAATATGTTACATCTCATCACAGGTACACCAGGGGCAGGAAAAACCTTATACGCAGTATTTCTTATAGACAATTATGAGAAAGCAAATCAACGTGCGCTTGAATATAACGCTACAGCTTTAAAGAAAAATTCAGAAGAAATCGAAAAAAATAACCTTGCTGATTACTTCCTATCGCATACCTATTTCAGCAAACTCACCAAAGAAAATGAAACTGTTTTATTTGAACCTGATTATTTTAATTATTTAGGTTTAAAGATGCGTACTGAAAATATGTTTTTAGATATCCAATTCTATAATGGAATATTAAAAACAATAAAAAATGATTTAAATCTTGATCTTAAACCACTTAAAGATGTGCGTCACATCTATGCCAATATTGATGGATTAAAAGTTGATAATGTACGTCCAATGATTGTTGATTGGCGTAAATGTCCGGATGGCTCTATCGTTTTCTATGATGAAATACAGCTTATCTTTGAATTTTCTACAGATAACAAACAAGATAAAGATAACATTGTTAAACATCTAACAATTCATCGACATAGAGCTTTTGACATATATGGAATTACACAATTCCCAAGCCTTGTACATACTAATTTTAGGGCTGTAGTAGGTCTGCATTATCATTTACACCGTGGTTGGGGTGCGCCATCTGCAACTGTCTATGTTTGGGCAAACTGCCGTGATAAACCGAATAGTTTAGGCAACAAACTTACCGCCGAACGTGATTTTAGATTTAATTATCCTAAACGGCTTTATGAAATCTATGAATCAGCAACAGCAAATACAGTAAGATTCCGTGTACCGATTAAACTCTTTGCTATTTTGCTGATTCCCTTGATCGGCTTAGTTATGCTTGTATCTAACTTCGTTGGTGCTGAACACAACTTTTTCGGTACGATCTTCGGCTCCAGTGAGAAAAAGGAAGTTAAAAAAGAAACGTCCAATACCGATAAAACAAACAAACAATCTCCCGATCAGAAACAAGCTCAACCATTCACCGCAAATTTCAATGCTGATCAGGAATGCCGTAAAGCTGTCAATGTAGAAAAACCTGAATGTATCAAATGGTTCAATGATCTAAGTAATTCTAAAGCTTCTGTGTCTTCACAAGGCGTTATTACATCTGTTTCATACAATCCTGATAAACCCTATGAATTTAATCCTCCACAGCAAATACAAATTAAGGACTATCCACGTTTAACAGGATGCGCAAAAAAGCCTACTGGAGAACTTGTTGGTATAGATCAACAGGGCAATATCATGCCCAAAATAAAGCAATCAGACTGTCAAAAATGGCTGAATGGTGAACGTCTATTTGACTATACAAAAGCCCCAGTACAGGTACAAAACAATGCTCAACTCAATAATCAAATCAATACTTCGAACAATCTTCAACAAACTGCTAAACAACCTGTTTCGCAGGAAATAGCAAACAATCAAGTCGAACCACACTTACAAGCAAAAGTAACCAACGGTGCAAACGATCAAGCGGGGTTTAATAATGCATTCTGATAAATTTCAAAAGCATGACGCGCATGTAACGCTTTATGAGATTAAATTATTTAGTAAATATTTTCCATTTAAGGCTTTTTTACTCATAATCTTAATTATATTTTCTTTAGGTTTTTTACTTGGTAACTCATATGGTGTTATTACTTGTCAATCATTTATGTCATTGTTTAACAAGTGAAACTTGTACAAGTCTTTTCACAAAAAAGACTTGTCGAGATGATACGCAAAGGACTGATTTATAGATAAAACGTCATGTCTATGACGCTTAGATTTATGACTATAAATCGACACAAACAACATTCGACCATTGACCCTCTGACTACATTTTTTATTGCTATTTCACTGAAATAGCAATCTATAATATGCGGGTAACGATGCTCATAATTTGATCTAAAAGGGTGTATTTATGTTTGGAATTTCTGAAAAAGAATATGATAGACAGCAACATGAGAAGAAGTTAAAAACTATTGATTCTAAAGCTTTAATCTTTAATACCGTAGCTTCAAATTCTACTGAAAATCTTGTTTTTATTGGTGATCACGTATTAAGAAGATCTTTTATTCATAAAGTATCTAAAGGAACTTATGATACAAATCATGGGACCTACATTTCATACTTTAACTTTGATTTGAAAGGCTATATTGAGTCTATGACTAAGGATATTTTTATCCCTGAATCACAAATTTCATTTGAAAATATTGTTGATTTACTTAAATAATTTAGGTGGTTATATGGAATTTACACAAAATCAATTAGAAGATATTTATTTTATACTTAGCGACTATGGTGGTGATTCTTCACAAGATATTCTAAATAAAATCAATGAGAAATATACTTTCTGTTGGCAGTGTCATAAATTGATTTTGAATGCTGATTATGAAGCTCATAAAAATATGCATTTCGATGATGAATAGGCATGTTTGGCGAACCACGTTTTACAATAGAAATATTGGGGTATTACATAAATCTGATTATGTTTTTATGCGTGAATGCTTAGAGAAATACCTGGGGGAAATACAGCAGTTAGATATTGATAATTGTGAAGAAATAGATCAACTCAAATTATTATTTATAAAACTAGATCATCACATAGATAGGCTAAGGTAATGATAAGAATTGAGATTATTTTAATAGGGATTTTTAGTCTTATATTTTTAATAGCGCAGGATTTTGCATAACGAATATTATGTTACTTAGGATAGTCGTCAACGTGAATTAAAATTATCAGTATTCACGTTGACGATCTGTGGCAGCAATAGCGTTGAGTAGCCACAGTCTTAGATATTCTATTTAACATAATATACATTATGCGAAATTAGTATAATTAAATATTTGATATACATAGTTTTAATATTTATGAAATTCACACCTGAGTCAGGCTAATCTCAATTTATTAAGACTTAAAAGCTATCAATCCATCTAGAAATGAATTTTATCTCGATGCATCTCTACAATCGTTAACCAAGCTTTGGTTGCTGGACTCATTGCTACAGTCGTATTCCAAGCCATACTCAATGTCCAATGTAATTTAGGCTCATTAAGGATTGCTGAGCAAAACTTCCCTTGATCTAACTGATCACAATAAATTTTGGGCAATATGGCGATCCCCATATTAAACTCCACCATTTTGGTGATAAAGTCCCACTGGCTACTTTTACACACCACTTTTGGTTCAAAACCTACAGAATTTGCAGCCTGTATAATCATCTTATTTAATGTAAAAGAATCAGCGTAAAGTAAAAAAGTTTCTTCTCTAAGCTCATGCAAATTCACTGAATCTCGTTGATTCCAATGTGAATTTTTCTTAGCCAATAAACACATTGGTGAGTCTATCACAGGAATTGCCGCAAAACTTGGCCTTAAATTACCGAGTAAAATCCCAACATCAATACTTTTATCAGCAATTGCTTCCTCAATACCATTGGCACCAACTTCTAAGAATTTCAATTGAATATCAGGATAATTTTGGTGAAATAAAGCAATTAAAGGACTAAGTAATACCGAACCTAATGGTGGTAAGCCTATGGTTAGTTTCCCTTTTTTTAACTGCTGTACTTGATCTATATTTTCAAATATTTGCTTTTGTTCATTTAAGATATTTAAAGCGTGTTGATAAATTAATTCACCAATATAGGTAAGTACAACTTCCCTTTTTCTTCCAGCTTCACCTTTTTTAAACAAAGCTGTGCCAAGTTCTTCTTCTAAATGTTTAATAGATTTACTGAGTGTAGGCTGTGTCATAAACAAACGATCAGCAGCCAAAGTAAAACTTTCACAATTGACGATTTCTACAAAAATTTTAAGATTTTTAATGTCCACAAATTATTCCAAAAACGCATAATTATGGTTTAATTATTCATAATATGCTGTGATGTTTGCAACTAAAATAACTCATCTTTTTTAAATATCTGCAATAAAATGTCTACGCGTACTCAAAGCCATCAAATTTCATCAATTTATAAAGTCACACTGCAAATTGGGCTTTTAATTTTGATTTGGTGGATTGGTTCAATCATTCAAAAACAATTTAATTTACCTATTTCGGCAGCTGTGATTGGCTTATTTATGGTTTTGATTGGGCTCATGACAGGTATTTTTAAGTTAAATTGGATTAAATCAGGCTCAGATTTCATTCTAGGTGAATTGGTGCTATTTTTTATTCCTTGTTTTATCGGGTTAATGAAATATAAAAACCTATTTATCACTGAAGGTTGGCAACTGATTGTTGTGGTTGTACTGGGTACAATTTGTGTGATGGTATTTACTGCTTATAGTGTGCATATAGGTTTTAAACTAGAGCGGAAGTTGAAACAACGTCATGTTCATAAAACCGTACATGTATTACAGGGAGATAAATAATGTCTGCCATTTCAATATTTTGCCTAGTGATCACATTAGTCGCGTATGTGTTGGTCAAAAAACTTTATCGTAAATTTCCATATTTAATTTTATCTCCAGCAATTTTGGTTCCGATTGTTTTAATCACCATTTTACTGTCAGCACATGTTTCTTATGATGCTTATATGCTTGATAGTCAGTGGATTATATGGATGTTAGGGCCTGCAACTGTTGCCTTTGCAATCCCAATTTTTGAATATCGCCAAATCATTAAAGAACATCTCATTTCAATTTCTATGGGCGTGGTCATTGGTATGCTTGCTGGGATGATCAGTGCATTCTACCTTGCTAAATTATTTCATTTTGACCAAACAACAACCTATAGTCTAATGGCACGTTCAATCTCTACACCATTTGCAATGGAGTTAACAACCCATATCGGCGGTTCAGTTGAACTGGTGATTTTATTCACCATGATTACTGGGGTAACTGGGATGTTAATTGGTGATTTGGTATTGGGTGGGTTAAGACTGAAATCAAGCTTTGCACAAGGTGCGTCTTTGGGTAATGCAGCGCATGGTTTTGGTACAAGTAAAGCTTATATGCGTGATAAAGATGAAGGTGTTATTGCCAGTTTAACCATGGTTTTAGCTGGTATTTTTATGGTATTGGTTGGACCTTTTATTGTACACCTTATTGTTTATTTACTAAATTAATCCGTACAGTATCGATTTGAACGTTCTGAATCTCTTTTCTGCAAAGAGATTCATTTATCTTTGAATCGTTTGTAATGTTTTAGGTAAAAAATTAATCAATAGCAGACCAAGCAATGCTGAAAATCCAGCAATGATAAAAATATATTCTCCTGATAATTTTTCCCAATATTGCCCGGCTAAGATGCTGCCAGATGCAACGCCAAGTCCCCACATGGTACTGTATAGTGCTTGCCCTCTGCCCTGTTGTTTAGCTGCAAAGTTCTGCAAAATGACCCGCATTGCAATAATATGAAATAAACCAAAACTAAATGCATGAAAAGTTTGAGAAATAAATTGAATAATGAAACTTTCTGAAAATAAACCTGCCAAAATAAATCGAATACTGGTCATGATTAAACAAAGTGCGACTAAGCTTCGCCATGAAAAACGATTTAGGAAGAAATTTGCATAGTTAAACATGATAATTTCAGCAATCACCCCAACTGACCATAAAAAGCCAATCTGAGTTGTACTGTAACCAGCAAGCTTTAAATAATTACTATAAAAACTATAAAATGGTGCTTGTGCAAAAAGCATAATAAATTCAATGATAAAAAATGAAAAAACCACTGGTCTTTTTAGAATGGGAAGCAATGGGTCTAATATTTTTTGTGCACTCGGTGCTGTGCTGGGTTCCTTAATCGAAAAAGACCAAATAAAAGCTGTAAATGCAATACATAACAACATCATTGGTAAATATTGAATTGCAATAACTTCTAAAATCGCACCGATACTAAATACGCCAATAATAAATCCAATAGAACCCCATTTTCTAATTTTCCCATACAATGCTGTATGTTGATTACCCAGCCAAAACAGCGTTACACCTTCAAATTGCGCAAGTATGGCATTTTGAAAAAAGCTAAAAATCAACATCAGAAATGCAATCGATTGCATATTGTTGGGAATGATAAAAATTAAAAACCAGATCGTAGCTTCCATCCAGGTCGCCACACGAACCCACAACATTCGTTTTCCTGTTTTATCTGCGATAAATCCCCAAATAAAAGGTGCAAATATACGGGTTAAAATGGCTATAGACGACAATAATCCGATTTCTTGATAATTAAATCCTTGATCTTGAAGATATAAGCTCCAATACGGTAAAAAAGTTCCAACTATTGAATAATACCAAAAGTAAAATCCACTCAGTCTGTATTGGATTGGCATAGCTTGCATATCGTTGCATTCACTTGGATTTTCAAACAGTTAGAGGAATAAAGCGTTGTATAAGTTTGTACTCAAAAGCACTCATCCGTAGTTCAACTGTATACTGCTAAAAAACATTATTTTTTCAAAAACCCATAATACTCTGTTATATATTTAATGTCTTTTAATAAAAATATATTTTGCTTATTTGGTAAAATTGCTGGATTCGTAACAGACTTACGAGGCACTAAATTTAACGCAAAACACCTAACACCTTGATAATTGTCAAAGATTGAGCTGTTAATCTCGATATTACTAGATCTAGATTTGGGTTGGTTATTGTAGAAAAAGATCATGGATATGCTGTATATATATATTTAACAGCCAATAACTCGGAAAAATAAATTTAGACTTATTATATTGCAAATCAGTGTTTTACTTTATAAGTATAGGAAGCTATCAAATTATATTTAGATTAGTTTGTTATGATTGATATTCAAATAATACAGTAAATTAAATCTTAAACAAAAAAGTATAATCTGTAAATTAATAAGAATAAATTATGCTCTCTAAGTCTATATTTAGTGATTAAAAAATCAAAATAACAATTTAAAAATATTGGAACCCCCAAATTTCTCTTCGCTTGGGTTGAATTTGTTCCACTAGTAAAAATAAAGTAAATAAAGGCATTATATACATCATTGGTTCCATCCACGCTATACATAACCACATAAATGGCCAACAAACTCCTACGCAGTACCAGGCTTTTTTAATTCCAAATTTAAAATTATCAATACCAGACTGAAGCCCAAAAGGATTAATGTTTGCAGGAAGATGACAGCGATTTAGACTGATTTTTTTATATGGAGTTATCTGCCATAGAACTAAAACAACAATAATCAAGCATGCCAATATTATTTGGTTATGTAATAATTCATTTAAATAATGTGTCAAAATTGAGAGTAAAATACCAATAAGTGTCCAAAAAAATATATAGCCGATAAAAAACAATATTAAACTTAACTTCCTTTTTCTCTTAAAGTTCTTTTTCTGAACATCCTCTACAGATAAAAAAAGTAATGGTAACATCATTGCTATCAACATCAAAAACCAATGCATATTAATAGTGTTATGAATAGCTGATAAAATAAAATTTTCATTATTATTAGTTTGATGTACATGATGAGAATGCTCACCATGTACAAACTCTACAGCAATAGATTGCTCCATTGACAGTAAATTCTGAAAAATTAGCCACAACCACACCAATAAAGCAATTTTCATTACAATCATAAAAGATTTTCTTTTAAATAAAGAAAAGTAATTTTTAATCTTCATGGCTATTTAAACTCATCAGTTATCTTGATGAACAGTGATTTTTTCAATACTGAGTGTTGAATTTTGACTTAAACCAATAGGTTCAACATAAAGTTGTAAATCATCTAACTCTTGAATCTGATTATTAAGATAAAGCTCGTCAACATATTCTGTAATATCGATAGATAAATTGATCCCTAAACCAGAATGTTCTCCATTTTGTTTAGATGCATTGATTAAACCAAACAATGCAACGGATTTTAAAGTCTGCTGATTTGGTGTTTTTATTGATAAAAATACCCCTTCTTGATTTCCCTTAATGCCTTCTACTAGTAAATAAAATTTACTTGGAGTAATTAACTTTTTAAGATTTTGTTCTATTACTTGAACTACTGACTTAAATCCATTTTTCAATTGTGGATTTTTTTTATCTATTGAGATTGATACAGGTGTTAAGCCTGTAATCTGGATTTTACTAGTTGTTGATCCTATGAGTTCAATATCCGTTTTCTCCTGACTAAATTTATCTAAACCAAATTTTTTCATTCTAAGAAGTACTTTATTCGAAGTACTGGCAGGGCTGAGTTTTGTGCCAAAAGCTACTGTATAGGTATAAGACGAAGTATATTGATAATTCAACTCTTCTTCATTAGTTACATCTTTAGGGACAAAATCCCAATTAGTTTCATCTGGATTTGGGACAATAAATGGTGATCTAAGCTCAGGAGATAACCATGTATCGTCTGCTGGATTGGTATTGTTTGTTGGATCTATATGATCGTATTTATTCCAAACACTCCAGAGGCGATCAATATTGGCATGATGCACATAAAAAAGCGGATCTAATGCTGCAAAATTAGGATCATTCATCAAACCGAATGTGCCAATCCCACCAACTAATACATGCATGATGTTATGAGGGTACTGTTCAACTGAACCCGTACTAGACCTATGACCATCATGTGAAAAATTAGTTTCCCCTCCACCAAAACCTAACTCCTTGACAATATCATTATCTATTTTTGAAGTAAAATTTAATGTATACAATGAATTTATAGTTTCTTTATTTAAATCAAAATCAGGTTTTGCTTCTTGTAATTGCTTTAAGTTAATAAATGTTTGATCCCTTAGATCGGCTGGATTAGGATACCGTTGTTGTAAATAAAGAGGATTTGATTCTCCATTAAAGGTCTTTTGAGTGAAAGCTGGAGGAATGCTTATTGAATTAAGATTCGAATAATCTTTGTCATTATAGTCCCAATAAGGTAAAGCCCAATCATCTGGACCACCAAGCTTTATAATATGCTTACGTAAAATTGTTTCAATTGCGAGTAAATATCCTCTATGCCAGGGTAAAAAGAACCATGTTGCGTGTTGGCATTGGTTCCATAACCCATCACCCGTTTCTACATCATGAATTTTAATAAGTGCTTGCACATTAATTTTTTGGAATTCTGGAAAATCTATTAGCTTGTGCCAATTTAACTGCTCTTTTCCCGTATCATCCACATCATCCATGGTTATTCCATGCATTGCACCAAAGAATCCCCAGCTATTATGGTCTTCTAAAGGTAATTTACGCATTTCTGCAACAGCTTTCGCATACCAATAAAGGTCTTTATTTCCTTTTTCCGGATTAGAAATAAAGGCCTCATCATCTAGCAATACCCCACAATTTTCCCAAACACTTCTTCTGATATAATTTTTAGCCATAATCTTCTACCTTGTTATAAAATGAAGTCTTTTAAAGTTTTAACTTTTGATTGAATTTTATTCAAAATAACAAAATAAAATTTAATGTGCAACGAAATCATTAATTTACAGAAGGCTATTTACAAGCTATTTCGTCAATTAACACTCATTAATACAACAAAAATTTATACAGTTGGAATAGAAAATAAGAATTGCCAATTAAGACACAAAATAAAATCTATGGCTTCAGCAAATATTTTGAAAAATGGAAAAATTATTATTTAAGTCTTTACGAAACAAAAAAATAAGTACAATATGTATAAATATTAATCACATAAAAACCAAACATGAAAAACTATATTACTATTTTAACACTATTAGCATCAACACCACTCTATGCAGGTATTCAAAACCCTCCTCTTTTTAATAACAGCAATGTAGATTCAAATTTTGTTTCTATTGACTTAGAAGTCGATAAGAAGCTCGGCGAAATTTATAATCCAGTGACAAATCGAATTGATTCGGTCGAACTCCGCCAATATATCGATCCACACAACCCCTTAGCTAATCAATTTGTTGCTCCAACTATTCAAATTAAACAAGGGAAGTCATTAAAAGTAAATTTAATGAATAATTTACCTTTATATGAGTATAAAAAAAATAATGGTGAGATCGAAAAGACGCCGAATTGTCGTGATGAACATAATACGATTGGTTGTATTAATACCACTAACCTGCATACTCATGGATTGCAAGTCAATCCTGAATATACTGTTATGCCTAGTAAGGATGGCAAAGATAAAGGTATTGCAGCTGATAATGTTTTTATTAAAATTAATCCAAAAGAAAAACAAGATTATCAATTTGATATTCCTAAGGATCATCCTGCTGGAACTTATTGGTATCACGCACATTTACATGGTTCTACAGCATTACAAGTGACTAGCGGTATGGCTGGCGCTCTAATTATTGAAGGTAATCGATTACCAAAATTTGATGGGAAATCTTTTGAGCAAAAGGGTGATTTTGATGTCCTGTGGAAAGCCAAAAAACCATCAAAAATTTCTTTAAATAATATTCAGCATAAAATTTCAGCCAACAGCAATAATGATCTGATCATGGTTTTTCAACAAATACAGTACATTTGTGGTGATAACCAAAAGCTGTATAAAGTAAACTGTGGAACTAATGAAATTGGACACCTAGATGGTGATGTTGAAATTAAAATAAGTGATACTGATAAATATAAATTGCTTAGCCCAAGTGGTTGGAAAAAGTCAGGACGCTATACCTCTATTAATGGTAATGTGCTCGGTCAAATAGATTTAAATCAAAATGAATTTTATCGTTGGCGTATGATTCATGGTGGTGTGCGAGATACCATTGGTCTACGAGTTTATAAGTTGGAAAAACCAATCAACACGCAAGACAAGCCTAATTTTATTGCCGAATGTCAAAAAGCTGCAAAACTCAACAATGCAATCAATTATTCAATCGTGGCACAAGATGGTTTAACCACGAATGCTATTCAGCAAACCAATACTATCTTATTGCAACCAGGCTATCGATATGATGCGATATTTAATTTTAAAGATGCGGGTCAATACTGTGTAGTGGATAATGATAAATTTCCAGATTCATTTAAGGTCAATACAAATATTGAGGCAAAATCATCAACTGATACACCAGATCCAGATAAAGTTCTTGCTATTGTAAATGTTAAAGTAAGTTCTAGCCCTACAATTACATTAAAAGAGTTTTTAAAGTCAAAAGTTGAAGATATTACCCTAAGTAATGGTCAACAGCTTGATGCTATTACACAAAAACAAATTAAATCTGATTTAGATAATAATTTAATCACAGCTTTTACCCCATTAGATTCTTTACAAAATATTGAAAGTAGTAATAGCAACATCAAAATAGGTCAACAACAGCTTAACTTTAATATTAGTAAAGTCTTTGGTATAAGTAATGAAAAGTTTAACGCTGATTTAGCACTTCCTTATGGCAATAATTTAAACCGCTATTTAACTTTAAATGGAATTGATGAATGGACCTTAACATCAACTCTTGCGGGACATCCTTTCCATATTCATGTAAATCCTTTTCAAATTCAATCCGTATATAAGGTTGATGGTTCAAACAATCGAATAGGTGGAGATATAACTTTAGAGAAAAATACTAATCCTTTATTTAATGGTTTAAATGGCGTATGGAAGGATACTCTTTTTGTTCCAACGGGTTATGAGATTGTGGTCAGAACCAAGTATGAAAAATTCACAGGAGACTTTGTCTTACACTGTCATATCTTAGATCATGAAGATCAAGGCATGATGCAAAATGTCCGTATTTGTGACCCGAATGATAAAGACTGTAAAACAAGACCATTTGGATCTGTTGTACCTGCAGGGCTTCATTCACATGCACATTAAATGTATTAGTTCAGATCTGATCAGACATTGATCTTGAAAAAGAGAAAGTTACCCGTTTTGATAAAGGTGTCGAATCTTAATCAAACAAAGGGAACTTTCTTATGTTGCATACTAACAATCAAATATAAATTAGGCTTACTCAATTTAATAACAACTTTGTTCCAGCAAAAATTACTTCTTAAAATCAAGTCATAGTAGATAAAACACAATAAAAATCATTTTTAACTCCTTTACCTTTACCAGAGTTAAAAAAAGCAGTCGATAAAATCATATCACCAAACTGGTACCTTAAAAAATATTAAAAGTGTATCTTATGGCAATACCACATTAAAAATACACTCTACTACTTCTTTTTTTAAATCTTAGGGGTAGAGTTTATGTCTTTTCAACATCATTCTAATGATTTTCTTCCCCCCATTATGGCTGGTTTAATTTCGGTCATCGTCAATTATGGTGGTACCTTTATTTTAATCTTCCAAGCTGCGCAGATGGCTGGTCTTAGCCCTGAACTCACTGCCTCATGGGTGTGGTCTATTTCTATTGGGGTTGGTATCACAGGAATATTATTAAGTTGGTATACCCGCGAACCCATTATCACTGCATGGTCTACGCCTGCCGCTGCATTTTTGATTACTACGCTTATAACTGTGCCATATTCCGAAGCAATTGGCGCATATTTACTTTCTGCACTGGCATTTGTGATCTTGGGAATTACGGGCTATTTTGAAAAATTGATTGGTCTAATTCCAGCAGGTATTGCATCTGGTCTCTTGGCAGGTATTTTATTGCAATTTGGGATTGCTGCCTTTACCAATATGACAATTGATCCCTTTTTGGCGATTTCATTATTTTTGATTTACCTAATCACCAAACGATTTTCTGCAAGATTTGCCATTATTAGTGTCTTGATTTTTGGCTTTATTTTCTTACTTTTACAATCACGGATTGATTTCTCTGGATTTGAACTAAAATTAGCCTCGCCTATTTTTACCACACCAACTTTTTCTATAAACTCGATACTGAGTGTTGCCCTACCTTTATTTTTAATTACCTTAACAGGACAATATATGCCAGGTTTACTGGTTCTTAAAAATGATGGTTTTCACACTAATGCTAAACCGATTCTTATCGTGACAGGCTTAGGCTCGTTCCTCATGGCTCCGTTTGGTTCACATGCGTTTAATCTTGCTGCGATCACTGCTGCAATTTGCACTGGAAAGGAATCCCACGAAGATCCATCAAAACGCTGGATTTCAGGGATTGCCGCAGGTGTGTTTTATATTCTTGTTGGAATTTTTGGTGTAACGTTAGCAGCTGTCTTTGCAGCGTTTCCAGTCGCCTTTATAAGTACTCTAGCAGGACTTGCATTATTAGGTACAATTGCTGGAAGTCTTGCAAATGCTATGAGTGATATTGATTGCCGAGAAGCCTCACTCATTACCTTTCTCGCAACGACAGCCAACATCACTTTGTTTGGTGTTGGGGGTGCATTTTGGGGTTTGGTTTTAGGTCTAATTTCATATCTAGTACTCAATGGAAAATTCAAAACCAAGATACTTTCTTGACCCTACTGGACTAAAGAGCTGGTAGTATTTATAAAACAATCATTTATAAACAGCATATTACCTTTAAATATGCTGTTTTAATTTATTCAGAGCCTAAAACCTCATTCTATAAACCCAGAGATCATTTGATTGACTACAACCGGTTTTTCAGCATGTAACCAATGCCCGACTTGTTCAATGACTTTAACTTGGCTATGACTAAACTGGGTTTCGATTGCAGAAAAATGTTCAGCTTTTGAGATATAAGGTGAGTTTCCACCTTTAATAAACAATGCTGGAATAGGATTCACCTGCTGATTTTCCCAGCTTAAAATATCAGCATAATGATTAAATAAAGCTTGGACATTAAACAGCCATTTTCCCTTACTGAATGATTTTAATAAAAATTGAATCACCATTTCTTCTTTTAAATATTGACGCATAATCTCTGTTGCTTCTTTACGAGATTCAATTTGTGCATTTTCAACCGCAAATAAGGCTTTAAAAATTTGATCATGGTGATTTTCTTGATATGCAAAAGGTGTCATATCCAAGACAATCATTTTTTGCATACGATCTTGCGCTAAATCTGCAAGTTTCATTGCAATTTTTCCACCCATAGAATGTCCAATCGCAATAAACTTTTCAATATTTAAATGATCAAGTGTTTGCAAAACATCCTGAGCCATCAATTGATAATTCATTTCATCTGAATGTGCAGAATGGCCATGATTTCGAACATCAATTTGTAATAAGTTGAATTTGCCTTGAAATTCACGTGCAATAATGCCCAAATTACTTAAACTTCCAAATAACCCGTGAATCAATACCAGTGTGGCTTTTTGAGTTTCATGGCTATCTTGAGCTTGATCGTATTGATAATTCAGTAACATTAAAAACCATCCAGAATTTAAATATTGCGCTTGCACTATGATGACAAGAAGAGAAATGCAGAACAATAGTTTTATCATTCATTAACAATACTGCGACCTAAAAACAATCAATATCTTAGCTATCTCTCTTCCAATACCACACTTGAAATAGTGTTTAAGTTTTATCTTATTTATCCTCTATTTTGTAGAGAATACACATTTGGCTATAAATATAGACAAATGAGCGGTGGCCTTAATCTAAAGTTGAATAAATAATAAAAAATAAACTTTAATCTACTGTTGAGTCGGGGTTTGAATTACCTATATTATCAGACTTGATTTTTTCGATTGATTTAGGACTTTAGACCATGTTTCAACATGTAGATCCTTATGCAGGTGATCCAATTCTTTCTCTAATGGAAGCCTTTGGTAAGGATGAACGGACACACAAAGTAAATTTAAGTATTGGTCTTTATTATAATGAGGACACCATTGTTCCTCAGTTAGACGCTGTAAAAGCGGCTTTGAAAAATATTGAACCAAGCAATGACAAGGTAAAGCTTTATTTACCGATGGATGGTTCAAAGTCTTATAACGAAGCAACCCAGAAACTGGTTTTAGGTGCAGATAGCCAAGCACGTAAAGATGGCCGTGCAGTGACCATTCAAACCCTAGGTGGTTCTGGTGCACTTAAAGTAGGCGCAGATTTTCTAAAAAAATACTTCCCTGAATCTGATGTTTGGGTGAGCCAACCGACATGGGAAAACCATATTGCAATTTTTAATGGTGCAGGAATCAATTCACATTTCTACCGTTATTTTGATGCAGCAACCAATGGTGTCAATATTGAAGGCATGTTAGAGGATTTACAGCAAATCCCTGCAAAAGGCATTGTTCTTCTTCACCCTTGTTGCCATAACCCAACAGGCGCAGATTTAACACCTGCTGAATGGGATCGTGTAATTGAAGTATTGAAAGCACGTGATTTAATTCCATTCCTAGATATTGCTTACCAAGGTTTTGGTCAAGGCTTAGAAGAAGATGCTTATGCAATTCGTGCTTTAGATAAGTCTGGATTGAATTTCATTGTTAGCAATTCATTCTCTAAAATTTTCTCACTATATGGTGAACGTGTTGGTGGCTTAAGCTTTATTTGTGATGACCAAGCAACTGCACAAAAAGTTTTAGGTCAGCTTAAAGCAACTGTACGCCGTATCTACTCAAGCCCTCCAACGACAGGTGCCTTAGTGGTTGATAATGTATTGAATGATGCAACATTAACTGAAAAATGGCATGCAGAGCTTAAAGAAATGCGTGAGCGTATCATCCAAATGCGTGAACTATTAAAGGCAAAATTAACCGCTGCTTTACCTGGTCGTAATTTTGATTACCTTACAGAACAACAAGGCATGTTTAGCTATACAGGTTTAACTGCTGAACAAGTGGATATATTGAAAGATCAATATGCCATTTATTTGCTACGTAGTGGCCGTATGTGTGCAGCGGGCTTAAATTTAAAAAATATTGATTATGTAGCAACATCTGTTGCAGAAGTCATTAAAGCAACTGCTTAAATAAATTGATAAGTGTTGATTGGTTCAATCAACTGCCACTTAACTCCCTTTTCATAAGGGAGTTAAGTTTTTGAGATGATTCTTTTTTAATGAGCATTTTAAAAGCTTAACATTGACATACAGATTTATTTTTATACAATAAGCATTCTTATCCCCCCTTCTTAAAAGAGTAACGCCAATGAAGTAAGTCATTTTCTCATCATTATTTATTTAATTTTTGATGTGCAAAATAGATTCTACTCAAGGCTAGACTTATCTTTTGGTTCTGATACCGTCTTTACGATAAATTAAATAATCTACTGTTATTTAAAGCTTTTATTACATACTATTTTGTGCATCCTCTATATGAGGATCATAGAATGCAACAAGCATGTATTATTTCAAATTTGAGTTTGGCATTCCCCACTCAAACAATGTTTAATCAACTGAATTTTGTGCTTTTTTCAGGGCAAACTTCTGCTGTGATTGGCCGTAATGGTTTGGGAAAATCATTACTTTTTAAACTATTACACCCACAACAGCATTCAGATTTAGCCTATTCAGGGCAAATTGCATGGCATATCCAACATGATTATTTAGCACAATTACAACGATTAAATACCAAAACTATAGCTGAAGCTTTAGACATTGCTCATCTACACAATGCTTTTGAGCGTATTGAAAACAGTAGTGCCAGTTTTGAAGATTATGATTTGGTGGAAAACTGTTGGGATTTACCACAAAAATGGCAACAAATTTTAAGCAATGCACAACTGCCGCTTGATTTAAATTTTCCCATACACTACTTAAGTGAAGGTCAAAAAACCAAGCTGGCTTTGTGTCGCTTATTTCTAAAACAAGATCATTATCTACTTTTAGATGAGCCAAGTAATCATTTAGATGCCATGGCAAGAAAATGGTTAATTGAATCGATTCAGGCACATAAGGCGGGAGTTTGTATTATTAGTCATGATCTTCAATTGCTGAATCAAGTGCAGCATATTTATGCTTTAACCGCGCAAGGTTTACAACATGTTTCGGGAAATTATGCTGATTATGTTCAACAGCACCAACAACAAATCCATGCCTTAACTCAGTCTATTCAACAAGAAAAACGTGAATTTAAACAGTTAAAGCAACAACAGCATGATAGTTTAATGAAAGCACAAAAACGTCAACGTAAAGGTGCTCAATTGCGTGACTCGAACTCTCAAGCCAAGATTCTACTGGATTTTAAAAAAGAGCAAGCTGGGCAAAGTTTTGGGAAATTACGTGCACAGCAAATTCGCCAAGCTGATGAAACACAAAGCAGTTTACAGGAGAAACAAACAGCTTTAGAAAAAATTAAACCACAACGATTTGACTTCCAATTTCAATCATCTAAACAAGGTGAAATATTAAGAATTCACGATTTACAATTGCCTTATGCCACCACACAGAACATAAAGTTGTCACTCCAAGCCGGTGAAAAAATCCAGCTTAAAGGTGCAAATGGCGTGGGTAAATCCAGCCTATTAAAAATGATTGATCAATCACAAACTTCTGAAATTTTCTTTACTGGACAAAGTTTATATTTGGATCAAAATTTTAGTTTACTCAATGATGATCTTTCTGTGATCGAGAATTTAGCGAAATTTAATCCAGATATACTGGAGGTTGAATGGCGAAATTTATTAGGTCAACTGCGCATTCGTCGCGAAAAAGCACTCTTAAAATTGGGGCAAATCAGTGGTGGTGAAAAACTTAAAGTAGCATTACTTGGAATAAGTCAGCATCATCAAAATATTGATTTATTGTTATTGGATGAACCTGAAAATCACTTAGACATCGAGTCACGAGAATTACTTGCACAAGCCATTGAGCAATTTAAAGGTGCTGTCATTCTGGTCTCTCATGATGATTGTTTTGTTGAGCAATCTGGAGTAAATGAAGCATATTTACTGAGTTAAAAAGTAATACTTCATTCTGATCATTTTGGAAAACTTTCCGCCAATGGTTTATTGCCCATATGGCGGATTGCACTGTTCAAACTAAAAGTAAACCTCCAATCTACTCAAAATATTTGCAGTGTTAAGTTTCCCCATATGTAAAATCCAAATATTATTTTTGCTTCTCATCTATGAGCTGAAAACATAATTTATCAATGTTTTTCGTTTTTGGATGAAAAGCTGAGAGGTTAGATAACACGATAACAGCCGTCTTATCCTCAACATTTATTGCCATTGAAGATGAATAGCCGCCAGTTCCGCCATTGTGCCAAACCAAATCTTTTCCATTTTGTGATTTCAACAAATGCCAAGCTAAACCGATTTTCATATCTTTGTTCATTTCAAAGGTCGGTGTACGCGTTAAAGTCAATTCGGTATTTTTAGGATCGAATTGTGCGATTGCAAATTTTGCTAAATCCTCTGTGGTTGATAATAGCCCGCCAGCACCAAACAAAACGTCAAAATCCCAATTTGATACGATTTGTCCATCAGGATTTTGCCCTTTTACTAACTTATTATCTAGATTTTGCGAGTTTACAAATGAATTTTTCATTGTGTATTTATCAAAAACTCTCTTTTGTAATAATGTTTGAAAGCTTTTTCCTTGTGATACGCCAAGCGTATAGCCTAATAACCCCGCCCCTAAATTGGAATAAACATATTTTTTCTCAGGCTCATTTTCAATTTTCAAACCATCTTTAAGATATTGTTCAATCTGACTTTTACCATAATCTTTGTAGGGATTACTTTGATTCGATAAATCTAGATTCTCAGGTAAGCGAGGTAAACCGGAAGTATGATTAGCCAAGTCTTTAAAATTCAGTTGAGTGTTATTTTTAAATTTTAAAGATGGATAAAATGGATTGATTTCATCCGTTAATTTAATTTTTCCTTCTTCAACAAGCGAAGCTAAAACGGTCGATGTAAAAACTTTGGTAATAGAACCAATTTCAAAAACCTTATTCTGGTTTTCAATCGGTTTGATCTTGCCATCAGTTTTGATAACCCCATAATATTTCACTTTTTTATTCTGAACGACTGCAATAGAAAGTTGCGTATTATTTGGAAAATTTTGGCTATTTGAAAAAATGATGTCTGAGATTTCTTTTGGATAAGCATTAAGCGCATTCACAGTATTACTACTATTTATCTCTTTTTGGACTTCGTTAGGCTTCATAATAAGTCCCTTGATATGATTTTCTTGATCAAGCGAAATATTGACCGTTAACACCATTTTCTCAAACTTGGTTTTATAACTGACATAACTTCCTTGTTGATCGCTGAGAAATTCTTTGCTTTCAATTTTTCCTGCCTGAGATTTCAATCCTGAGAAAAATTGCTTTGTCTTTTCAAGCGGCAATGTCTTTTTCATTTCAGCAGAAAATTCATCATAAATTTTTTCATACTGATCAGCATTATAGTTGTTTATAAAATTGTCCATGGCAATTTTATAGTTTTCACTCTGAGCAAATATTGAATTTGATATCAAAATCGCAAATAGGATTAAAAATAGTCTTTTCATAGGGTTTTAATAATAGCTAATGAATTGAAGTCTTGTGCTCTAATGCTACACATCCAAAAGTACAGCTTAAAACATAACAAAAAAACTGCTTTAAGCAAGTATTATCTGTCACTCAGTAGAAAAAATTGTTATTTTAGTCTTTTATAATGATTGTTCTGTGTCGAATAAATGAAGCGATTTTGTTAAATTAAACTTTAAAATCATGATTGAATAAATTAGTATTTATTCAATCATATAAGACTTAAATTTGTGTCATTAACCACAAGTCGCTTGGGTAATTTTTTTGGTCGCAGGATCTACAGTTACCGTCACACGTTCAATACGATAATCCATAGTTACCCCTTGATTTGGTGCAACTTTACGTACGATTGATGCCTGTGTAAGCTGCTTAATTTTCGCTTCAGACATATCATTTTGACCAATCAATTGAGTTGCGCGTTCAGCAACACATGTAGTTTGAGTGTTTTGTGCTGTTTGATCTGGCGTTGCATTGGTTTGAAGCGAAGAACATGCTGATACGGTTAAAGCCATGATACCAAGACCTAAAATTGCAACATTTTTCATAAGACGACCTATTTTGATTTTTTGCTTTAAAGCCATAACATAACAAAAAAAGATAAGCTTAGAAAATTAATATATAAAACTCATACATTTATCATGCAAATAAAAACCAGTGATACATGATGTATCACTGGTTCTTGGTCGTGCTCAGTATTTAAGCTTAAAAGTTAATCACTGTACGGATTGATTTACCATCATGCATTAAATCAAATGCTTCATTAATTTTATCTAAGCCCATTGTATGGGTAACAAAAGGTGCAAGTTGGATATCACCTTTCATCGCATCTTCAACCATACCTGGCAATTGTGTACGGCCTTTTACCCCACCAAATGCGGTTCCTTTCCATGTACGACCAGTCACAAGCTGGAACGGACGGGTAGAAATTTCTTGACCTGCACCTGCTACACCAATGATGACTGATTGTCCCCACCCACGATGAGCACACTCAAGCGCTGAACGCATCACATTGACATTGCCGATACATTCAAATGAATGGTCTACACCCCAACCTGTCATTTCAACAATCACTTCTTGAACAGGTTTGTCATAGTCTTTTGGATTAACGAAATCAGTCGCACCAAACTCTTCTGCCAACTTAAATTTTTCAGGATTGGTATCAACAACAATGATACGACCTGCTTTCGCTTGGCGCGCACCTTGTACAACAGCCAGACCAATACCACCTAAACCAAATACAGCAACTGAATCGCCTTCTTGTACTTTTGCTGTGTTATGAACTGCACCAATCCCTGTCGTTACACCACAACCCAGTAAACAGACATGTTCAGGATTTGCTTCTGGGTTAATTTTAGCCAATGATACTTCAGCAACGACAGTATATTCACTAAAAGTTGAACAACCCATATAGTGGTAAATAGGTTCTCCATTATAAGAAAAACGTGTCGTTCCATCAGGCATAACCCCTTTACCTTGTGTCGCACGAACGGCTGTACACAGGTTGGTTTTGCCTGATTTACAGAATAAGCATTCGCCACATTCTGCAGTATATAAAGGAATCACATGATCCCCAGGTTTTACTGAAGTTACACCTTCACCAACTTCGACAACAATACCAGCCCCTTCATGGCCTAAAACTGCTGGAAATACGCCTTCTGGATCATCACCTGATAAAGTAAATGCATCTGTATGACAAACCCCTGTATGGGTAATTTTAACAAGGACTTCGCCTTTTTGTGGAGGAGCAACATCAATTTCCACAATTTCTAAAGGTTTTCCTGGACCAAATGCAACAGCAGCACGTGATTTCATAGCTAAATATCCTAATAGGTTTGTGTTTTAACAGTTGGACTACAGTAACCTTTTTCTCTTTACAGATTCAACCATTAACTTGATGATATGATTTAGTAAAATTTAAAGTACTCATTGAAAGAATGAATCATTCAAAGACTTCACTTGCCTTCGTTATTTTGGCTTTTTCAATCACTGGATGCAGTTTACCTATGAATCAACCAGAACAAGAACAACAAGTTAAAGTATATGCAGAGCATTGGATCAATGAGCCTCAAGCAAAACAGATGCTTACTCAAGGTCTCACTGCATATTTAGCCATGAATGATGCTTTCCAAAGTATCGCGTCACGTATCCACCTGATTCGGAAAGCCAAATATACACTTGATTTACAATACTATATTTGGGCGGATGATTTTATTGGCAATTTAATGCTACACGAATTGCTTAAAGCTGCTGACCGCGGTGTAAAAGTACGCTTATTAATCGATGATCAAAATGGAACAAAAATAGATCGACAATTAAGTGCATTGCTGGCACATCCAAACATTTCGATCAAATTATACAATCCTTATAAATTCCGACACTTTCGTGTAATGGATTATATTTTTAGAATGAACAGAATCAACCATCGAATGCACAATAAATTAATTATTGCTGATGGTGCAATTGCTGTAACAGGCGGACGAAATATCAGCAGTGAATATTTTGATGCCAGTGAATCTTTTCAATTTACTGATATGGATATTTTATTTTTTGGTAAAGCAGTTAATCGTGCGAATGAAGTTTTTACCGACTTTTGGAATTTTCAATTAAGCTATCCGATTGATCAATTTATTGATAAAGGTTCTGAACAAGATTTATTAACTTTGCGAAAAAGCTTTGAACGACTTGAACAAGCTGAACATACGACAGATGAAAAGGTAAATCTTGAGCAAAAAGAGCTCGCCAATGAGCTTAATCAAAATAAAATCAATTGGGCTTATGCCGATTTTCTGGCAGATTCTCCAAAGAAAAGTTTAGGACAAGCACACGGCAATGAATTAATTTCACACCAAATTCACCAACATTTGGGTGACCCCAAACAAGAAATGGATTTGATTGCCGCTTATTTTGTTCCTACAAAAAATGGGACGGATTTCATCAACCAATTCCCTAAGCAAAATGTCAAAGTGAGAATTTTAACCAACTCCTTTATGGCAAATGATGTTGCGCTTGTCCATGCGTTTTATCAAAAGTATCGAGTTGACCTGCTTAAAGGAGGCGCAAAACTTTATGAATTTAAACCTTATATAGAACGCAATCGCCGTACTTGGTATGAGGTCCTTACAGGAAATATCATTCCGAAAAAAGGCAAAAATAAATCCAGTTTGCATGCAAAATTTATCAATATTGATGACAAAGTCTTTATTGGTTCATTTAACCTTGATCCAAGATCATTCAATATCAATACCGAAGTTGGACTGGTTGTTCAATCAGATCCTTTACAAGAGCAAATTTCAAATCTATTGGACCAAACCCTATTTAGGGTTGCTTATGAGTTAAAACTTAATCCACAAGGTGAGCTGATCTGGCTAGATCATCGTGCGGATGGCAAAGTGATTGAATATAAAGTTGACCCTGAAACAACACGATTCCAACGATTTGTCATGTATAGCGTCTCATATTTACCACTTGAATGGATGATGTAAGTTTAGTGTAATGACAACGCATATACCAAACGTATTAAATATTTACTGCTATAAATAACACTCAAACAGACAGAGCCCTTTGATCTCTTTAACCAGTTCTATGTCAGTAAAGCCTGCATATTTTAAGCTTTGAAAATGTTCATGTTTCGACATATACAAGTCATTATTGCTCATCGCATCTGATGCAAAAATATGGTCACAGACCAAATACAGAGCATCACGTTTTAATAATGTCTTTACTTGTTGATGAAATTGATTTGCATAGTTTTTATGGCGTAACTCATGTAAAGCTTGATGAATAATGATGGCATCATATTGTCCAAGCTGATCGCGCCAATCTTCATTTTTAAAATCAGCAATCAGATATTGCACTCTCCCTAACTCAGAAGAAAGTAGCTTACTTTTAGAAAGCTCATGCATTGCATCAGAGAAATCTAGCGCTGTATATTCAATATCAGCACACTGGGTAAGTAAATGTTTGGCAAGAAAACCAGGACCTGAACCTATTTCTAAAATATTGAACTGCGCGTTTTGATCAGTTTGATAGTGTTTCTCTTTGGCTGCTTTTTGAATTAAATTCACATAATAGTCAAAAAACTCATAACGCCATGGGCGTTTTTCATTGGCTTCATTAGCCCATTGCAAAGCATCTTGCGGATTTTTTAAATCAATTGGACTTGGTACATCCTGAACACTCATTATAATTATTCCACTGAAATCAATATAAATTTGCTTACTATTTACCCATATTTTAAAGCAATAAGGAAAAGGATTTTCGCTAACTTTGTAAGTTATTTATTTTTAACTGCTGAATTGACATTGCTAAGATATCAAAGACCTTTTTATCCACGCATTGTGCAACATTAAAGCGCATGAACTGTCCTGCATTTTCAGCTTGGCTAAAAGAATTACCTGGCGCAAGAATTACGCCCTGTTTAAGACATAACTTTGATAATTCCGCAGCCTGTATACCATCTGGCAATTTGCACCATAAAAAAATCCCTGCTGTTGGCACAATCCACGGCTTTATACCGAGTTGCCCCAACTTTTGCATCATTTCATTGCTGACTTTAAGCAAATGTTTCTTTAACCAATCTAAATGTTTAGGATAACTGCTGTCCATTAAAGCCTGATAAATAATTTCTGCATTTAAATGACTATTGCTAAAGTTGGTTGCAATTCTTAAATCGATCAATTGATCAATCAGTTCGGACTCTGCAATGATATAACCGCAACGAATTGCTGCTGAAAGAGTTTTGGTAAAACTGCCAATCTGAATGACATGCTTAAAACCTGCTAATGAAGCATAACGTGGTGCTGGTGTATATTCAAAATCAGCAAAAATTTCATCTTCAATAATCAATAAATCAGTTTTCTCAACCAGCTTGGAAATTTGATAAACCGTTTGTAGCGAAATCGTGGCTCCTGTTGGGTTATGAATACCTGAATTGGTTAAATAGATTTTTGGCTTTAAATTCAGCGCTTGTTCAAATTTCTCTACATCTGGTCCCGTTTCTGTAAACGGAATTGGAACGGCTTTTAAATGATGTGCCTTAATCAAGGCGCGGAAATTAAAATAGCAAGGATCATCAATCAAGATCACATCACCTGCACTAAGCAAATGTCTAAAAATTAAATCAATGGACTGGGTTGCTGAATCAGTAATGAGAATCTGATTCAATTTAAACTTTAAATCATACAGCTCTTTTTTTCTGGCAATAAATTTACGTAACTCCAAATGTCCATGCGGTGTTGCATAATCGGTAAGCATGATGATTTCAGACTTAGCAGCTTGTTTTAACGCTTTACGGATCGATTGCTCAGGCATCCAAGTGGTCGGTAACCAGCCACAACCCGGTTTTAGCACATCCGTCTTCGCCTCTAATGACTGCCTTGAAATCCATAAGGGATCTATTTCACGTTGATACTGTATTTCAGTATCAATCATTTGCATCGGTTCGGCTTTACCTAACACATAGTAACCAGAACCAAGACGAGATTCTAAAACACCTTCCGCAACTAATCTGGCATAGGCTTCAACGATCGTTGAAACAGAACAGTTTGTTTGTGTAGCAAACTGACGGACTGAAGGTAAGCGTGAACCTGCAATCAAACTTTTATTCAAAATTTGATTTTTAATCATCAGCACTGTTTGTTCAATTTTAGTTTTTGCCATTTAAAACCACATATTTTAAAGATAAGAAATCTGAGAAAACTCGTTAGATTGAGTAGAATTGTACTGGTAAAAATAGCATAACAGTTATTTAAAATTGTACTGTAGTGTACATATATATTTTCAGTAAATAGCGCTTAAATCATCATAAATTGACTGAGTAATTGATGATGGATAAAACAAATATTGGCTGGCTAAATGGTTTTATTGGTGTAGCGATTTTTGCTGGCTCTTTGCCCGCAACCCGTATTGCCGTCATGGGGTTTAGTCCAGAATTTTTAACCACAGCTCGGGCAGCGATTGCAGGAAGTATTGCTTTAATCTGCCTGTTTATTTTACAGCAATCAAAGCCTTCTTTTGCCCAATTTAAATCATTGGTTATTGTGGCTTTAGGTGTGGTGATTGGTTTTCCATTATTTACGGCCTTAGCTTTACAAACAGTATCCTCGGCACATGCTATTGTCTTTGTTGGTCTCTTGCCTTTATCGACTGCAATTTTTGCAGTTTTACGCGGGGGTGAAAAACCTGCTACACAATTTTGGTTATTTGCCTTAATTGGCAGCGCCATTGTGGTTGGATTTATGTTTTATGAAAACCGTAATTTAAGTTTTAGTGTGGGTGATCTCTATATGCTTGTATCAATTTTTGTCTGTGGACTGGGTTATGCTGAAGGTGGAAAGCTTTCAAGAGAACTGGGGGGATGGCAAGTGATTTGTTGGGCTTTGGTGGTTGCATTACCCTTGATGCTCATCTCAAGTCTATATTACCTACCCTCAAGCTTTGCAAATATTCATTGGCCTGAAACAATTGGTTTAATCTATGTATCACTGTTTAGTATGTTGATCGGTTTTATTTTTTGGTACAAAGGTCTAGCGTTGGGCGGAATTGCCAAAGTTGGACAAATTCAATTGGTACAACCGTTTATTGGTTTAATGCTTTCAGCGATTCTACTGGGTGAGCATGTAAGTTTTGCAATGATTGTTGTTTGCTTTGCAGTTGTGATCTGTGTTGCTCTGGCAAAACGATTTGCATAGAAAATGGAAAGGCTTAAGCATTTATTGACTATATCTGTATATCGATTTAATCAAGTACAATGGGATAAATGCCTAAGCTAGAACAAAAACTGTCAATTACAGATATGGTTTATTTTGCTAATTTTATTCAACATGTTGACGCTTTAAGGAGAAAAAACATGATTGATTCTCAAAATTGGCAACAAATAATAAAAACCATTTCAACTGTTCAACGTGCCTCTATGCATTGTTCGATTGCAACTGTCGATCAATTGGGGCAACCCAATATAACACCTATAGGAACCGTATTCTTAAAAAATAATCAAACTGGATTTTTCTTTGATACTTATAGTGAATCATTTAAAGAAAACATTCCTAACAATAGCAAAGCATGTTTACAAGCAGTGAATAGCAAACGTTTTTTCTGGTTGAAATCGATGATTCTTGGTAAATTTTCAGATTTTCCCGGTGTTCGTTTAAATATCGAAATTGGTGAACTACGTATCGCCACTGCTGAAGAATTAGCAATGATTGAACAGCGTATCAAACCACTCTCATGGACTAAAGGGAGCCAATTGATTTGGTCTAGTTTTACCCATGTTCGAGATTTTAATGTGACTGGTTTTAAATGGGTTCAATACCCAACTATGATGCCAAATTATGAGTTTTAAACTTACTTAAAGTAAGCCTATTTCTTTAAATAAGTTTTTATATGCCTCTGCCTTCTTATCCAGTGCTAGTGGGTACGCTCTTGATGAAGAAGGCATCCGATATAAACATATCTCTCGTCCAGCAAATATAGCTTGTGAGGATTGCCCTATCTGTGGCTTTTCCGTTTCTTCAGGCATAGATAACATTAAGGTATCTGTTGCCTTATCTCCAGTGGTCATGATGCTGTTACATTCAGGAATTTGGGTTAAAAGCTGTGCTAGGTCTGTGGGTGTTTTAATCTGTAGGAATTTATCTGAGGCATTTCCTTTTAGGCGAATAACTTGATACGCCGTATCAAAAATTGCGATACCTTTTTCGATTAAGAACTCACGAATACGTTGTTCCTTAAAATTTTTATTAGGCAAATCTAAAAAGTGATCTTTATTATCAAAGAAAATAATCCCAAAAATCCGCCACATATCATTTTGATAATTCGGATAGTAAAAATCCATCTTCCATCTGCTTTGAGGCGGTGGAAAGCTACCAAGCATCAATAGCTTGGCATTTGCAGGAAGAAATGGTTTGAGTGGGTGGGTTTCTATTTCGATATCAGTCATTTATTAAAAGAACCAAAGTTTATAATTTAGTGAAAAATTTTAATGATTTTATCTGGATTTTAATTTTTTACCTATGCCTTTTGGTATCTCTAATTTGTACTTTCAAATTTTTACAGAAAATTCGGGATATTCCTTTTTATACAGCACATTCAATTTGTTTATCTAATAAATGCTATTCCATTTTAAAGCTTGCTTCTTATCAGAAATAATCTATTGAAACAGGATGATTTGTGAATTGTTTTAACCCTCTATAAATAGAGGGTTTTTCCATAAATATGGAATAGAAAATTTCAATTCATTTTCTGGGGGCTGAACATATAAATTTTATTTTGATCCAAAGGTATTAAGCAATAAAACCACCATCGACACTTAATTCAGCACCACTAATATAACTCGCCTGTTCACTCGCTAAAAATAAAACAGAATTCGCAATATCAATGCCCTCGCCATATCGACCTACTGGGATATTAGGCAGTAATAGGCTTGCTATTGGTCCATCTATAGGGTTCATATCAGTATTGGTTGGACCAGGATGAATGGTATTAATTGTAATACCTTTAACGCCAAGCTCCCTGACTAATCCTCGTGAAAATCCTGTGATTGCACCTTTTGTAAGAATATAAATTGATGCTCCACTAAAACCAGAATAATTGACCATCGTACTGCCTATATTTATTATTCTTCCACCTTTCCCCATGTGTTTTAAACTTTCACGTGTGGCCAAAAATACCCCCATAATATTAACAGCCACCAATCGCTCGAAAGCACTGATTGATACTGACTCTAGACTGCCTAAATGACTTATTCCGGCATTGTTGATTAATATATCGATTTTATGGAATTTTTTAGCAACATCTTCTATCGCTTTGATTAGCATTTCAGGATTCCCTGAATCCGCCTTTATCGCTATGGCTTGTCCACCATGAAACTCGATTTCTTTAATCAATTCTTCAGCTTTGATTTGAGACGAATGATAAGTAAAAGCAACTATAGCGCCATGGGCGGCTAGCGTTTTGACAATTTCAGCGCCAATACTTCGCGACCCACCGGTAACTAACGCAACTTTTCCAACCAGCGATAATTTGTTTAACATTTCACATTACTCTTTCATTAAAGTCTCTCGACTATAAAATCAGTACTCATTGTGAAGTAGAGTGCTTTTGCTATAATCTTTTTCAAGTAAAAATTGAAAATAGAATATGGAAACGCTGTCTAATCTCGAATCATTTATAAAAAGTGCAGAATATGGAAGTTTTTCTGCCGCAGCGCGACATTTAGGCCTAACACCTGCCGCAGTGTCTCGAAATGTAGCGCAGTTAGAGCAAAATTTAGGTGTTCGGCTTTTTCATCGAAGTACCAGAAATCTTAAATTGACGGAAGATGGTGAACTCTTTTTTATCAGTATTCGAGACAGTTTAAATAGTATTCAGACAACTATTTCAGAATTTAATGTTGATTCGAGCAAGCCAAAAGGCATTTTAAAAGTCAGTTTAAGTGCTGGATTTGGGGTGGAATATATCCTGCCATTGATGCCTGAATTTATCAGCAACTATCCAGATATCAAACTTGAGTGGCACTTATCTAATAGACAGGTCAACTTAATAACAGATAATTTTGATGTGGCAATTGGAAGTGGGATTAAATTAGGTCAAGGCATTATTATCAGACCACTATCCCCACTGCACATGATTATTGTTGCCTCACCTGATTATTTAAAACATAAAACACGACCCAATCATCCAGCGCAAATTTCCGATTGGGATGGGATTGTCATGAAATCTCCTCAAACAGGTAAGTTACATGAATATCAATTTACAGGTCCAAATGAACAAGAGTTTTACTTAAATTTAAATGAAAAACTTATCGCAGATGATCCAAGTGCATTACATCAAGGCGCCGCTTTAGGATTAGGTGTTGCTGCGATCTCCACTGCTCATGCAAGAAAATATATAGAAGATGGATCTTTAATTAGAATCCTACCTGACTGGTATGCAGATTTAGGAAATACCAATCTTTATTTTTCTAGTAAAAAACACATGCCAGCAAAAACTAGATGTTTTATCGATTTTATCGCACTTAAATTTGAACAACTAAAATTGAATCAACAACTATCTGCTTTGAATATGGGAAAAAACACCACACTTTCAATTAAAAATTAGTTTTATTGACAGATTTTCAACAAATCGGAATAACTGTTTCAACTGTTCTGTAGCTACAAGGGACGCTTCAATACAACAATAATGTATTGATCAGTCGTTAGATACGGCCACTAACTAAAGCAATGTTGGAGATCCATTTATGAATACTACGAATATACAAAATACTGAAAATCGTGAAATAACAGAAACTTTAGCTGTTTTAGAAAGGCATTTAAATGCTTTCCGCTTAGGTGATGTGGACTTAACAGTGCAAGACTATGCATCTGATGCCATCATTATCAATGGAACCGATACGGTAATACGTGGTACCGATCAGATTCGAGAAACATTTATAAACGTATATCGGGATTTTTTCCCTGAAGGTACACGTGAAATTAGCATAGAAGAAAAAACAGTCTATGGTGAAGTCGCCTATATTCGCTGGTCAGCACCCAACGCAAAAATGGCCACAGATACGCTGATTGTGAAAAACAATAAAATCGTGGTGCAAACCTTTGCTTGTCATTTCGGTTAACGAATATCAGAAATAAATACGTGTCAGCTGAATTTAAATTAGCCAATACATTCTATCTAGACATTCCCAAAATGGATGAAATGCTTCTTATTTTAAGCAATGAGCACAATGCATAAATCTGAGTGACGCTGTTTTTTTTCATCCATTCTGCGGAAGATCATCATTTAGGTAAGATTATGCCTCGATCACCCCATATACAGAAATCAACTGATACCCCCTCTGAAACAAAACCTTATACCCTAGCATGGATCAGTATTTTAAGCTTTTTAACCTTGCTCGGCCCTATGTCAATAGATATGTATTTACCTGCATTTCCTGAAATTGCAGTAGAATTTGGAGTGACAACCAGTGTTGTGTCATCATCATTGCCCGCATATTTTTTAGGTTTAGTCATTGGTCAACTTGTTTATGGCCCAATTAGTGATCGATTTGGGCGTAAACCACCGCTATATTTTGGATTAACTTTATTTGTGATCGCATCTGTTTTGTGTATTTTTACCACACAAATAGATCAATTGTTAATGACAAGAGTATTACAAGCTTTAGGTGGTTGCGTTGGAATGGCGATGGTCCGTGCAGCGATTCGTGATCGATTAACACCTAAACAGTCTGCAAGAGCTTTATCCAGCATGATGCTCATGATGGGGCTGGCACCAATTCTTGCACCGATATTGGGTGGATGGCTTTTAGTCAATTGGGGATGGCAAAGTATTTTCATTTTCCTTGCTTGTTTCGGTGTCATCAATCTTGTTCTTGTGCATTTTTATTTTGAAGAAACACTGAATCACCATAAAAGAAAATCTCTTCATGTCGGCGATATTTTTATCAATTATTTCCATGTTTGTCGGGACAAAAGTTTTTTAACCCCTACACTTATAGGTAGTTTGTCTTATGCAGCATTCTTTTCTTATATTGCCGCTGCACCAGCGATTTTCATTGATCAATTTCAGATAAAACCTGAAAATTTTGGTTATTATTTCAGTATAAATGCCGCTGGCTTGATTATTTTCTCGCAAATCAATCTCCGTCTGATTGGTCGATTTAGCCTTATAAGAATCTTATTACTTGGTATTCTGATTCAAGTGATGAGTGCGATTTGGCTATTTATCTCGCCTCGATATGATTTGGTCAATCTATCCTCAACCATGCTCGGATTGTTTGGTCTTGTCGCAGGTCTTGGATTGGTAAGTGCAAACAGTAATGCATTGGCATTATCTCAACAAGGTCAACGTGCAGGTACTGCAAGCGCACTTCAAGGTGCTATTCAATTCTTAATTTGCTTAATTGTAGTGCCAATCAGTCATAGCTTTAATTTTAATCCACTTATGAATCTATCAATGATTATTATGCTTTGTACAATGCTGGCATTAATTCTCACAATGATATATCAGAAAAAGTTCCATACCATTTAAGACATCTCTACTGATATTGTGTAGGTTGGTATAAACAGGAAATACAAACCTCAAACGCTCAAAATCAATACAGAAAATGAGCGTTTGTAACTTTGTATTATCTTTTAAAAATAATTACTTGAGCCTGTAAATTACTTTTCTATTTTAGGGAAACTGATAGATCTTTTAAAATGTTCATTATCTGAGTGCAATTGATAAACAAGCCTGCTGTTTAATCCTCTAAATTGTCTATGCAGATCTATAAAATGAATCAATATTATTTATGCTTCAAGCTAAAATTATATTAAAGATGTACGTCATCACATTGCTTTAAAAAAATACCAAATTTAAACAATTTAGGATCTTGCTGACTACCAAAAAAGTGAATTACTTTCAATCCTTCTGCCTGTCTAAAAACCCGACTTGAACCAAAATCATCGTTACAAATTTCCCATTTAAGTCTTGATTGGATTTCATCAGTCTGAAAGTCAGGGATATACTTTATTGAAGCATTATCAATTTCATTATAAATAAGCAAATTTCTCCCTTCTATTTGAATCTTCTTTAATTCAACAAATTTATTGATCTTATAAGGTGGACCTTGATTTATTTGTTTTAAAAATACTTTATGCAGATAATCATCAAAAGCCTGATTATCTACAATTTTATAATCTTGGTTGATAATACCCGCATTCAATAATAAAGCTTCAAGGGTTTCTATCGGTTTAAGTTGCGTTTTTGAACCATCAACATCAGCAAAAATATTCAGACTTAACAGTAGTGCAAATAGCAGTAAAAATAATCTCATATGTATCTATCTTTCTTTAATAAAGCAACTTAAGCAGTTGTTATACTTATTCAATAAAACCACCCGCAGGTGGTTTAAATACAACTTACACAATAAAAATCAGTAGCCATTCGCGCTTAACTTAACTCTAAAAGGATCTGTTTGATTTTTCATCATTTCCTTCATCTCAGCTGTGATCTCAACACCCATCTCTTCAAGCATTAACAAACCAAATTCTGAAGTGCTCTCTGCAAAATTTTTGTTATCTATTAACATTTGAGCAAGCTTTACATTTTTAGGAAAATCAGGGAAAAACTCATTAAAGTCTTTTTTATCTTCAATTCCAAAATAGATAAATCTTCGCCATTCATTAGTTTGAATATCGCGTATAAAAATTATATCAGCTTCAGTCTGCATAGGCTTTTTGAATATTTCATCTTGTGATTGCATAGGCACAACACAAACTTCACCTACACTTGAAATATAATTTAATTTTGGTTTTAAAAATGTAGAATCTATATTTTTATAAGATCCATCTTTGGCTAAATCTTGCTGTAATTTAATGTCTTTTCTGTACTCAGCATCGCTGATCCATTCGCCTGAAGAAAAAGTCTGCCCTTGATGCTTAGGTTTAAGTTTACGATCATATTCAATCTGGTCATAATAACTGATCACATCATCAAGTGAACCATTTTTTAGTATTTCTATTTCCTTGTCCCCTTGCTTATTAAAAATCTCATAGCTTTTTTCACACTGTAAGTTCTCTGCAAAGGTGAAACTTGATGCTAAGGTTGTTAAAGCAATAATGAATAATTTTTTCATGAAATACCCTCTTAATATTTTGGGGATAAGATACTCAAGTTGAGATCAGAAATAAACCTTACAAAAAATTTATTTAATACAACACATTATCTGAATTTTTCAACTTGACCACTAAGCTATTATTTTTAAATAAATTTTAGAATATTCTGGCAAAGTTATTTTTGTCAAATCTCTTTATGACGGGTCAACTCTTTATTGCTGCTGTGATTACTGGCTTTAAAAAATTACTATAAATTTCATATAGAACAAAGCCTTAATCAATATTCTTAGTTCTAATAAAAGTCGTTGCGTCAATTCCACCCATATGAAAAATACAAAACTTGGCGATGTGCTGTTTTTAATCGGAAAGTTCAAATAAAATCATTAAATATCTTGAATTTGTAACAATTTCAAGATATGGTAATAAAAATCATTGCATATCTCGGTAATATATTTGATAGTTAAGGTTCTTTAAGATTTATCTAAATATTAACTGACTTTATACAACCGAAAACTTTTTCTTAACATTAAAAATCAATTCGTTATGAACATTAAACTTTTTACAGCATTATTCTTGATCATTGCCCTGTCTGCTTGCAATAAAGAGCCTGAGCAGCATGCAACTGCGCAAACAGATCGACCAACCCTCACTGCACAATTTGAACAATCAGATGAAATGATTAGTAAATATCTTGATCAACTTGATGATCCAAATACGACATTGGATGATAAGACCAGAATCGTATGTCAAGATTATCCTAAAGAATACAAATCTAATTACATGCCAAATTTACTTAAATTAAATCCAGAGAACTATACTGAAACTAAATTACTTTCAGACTTAGATATTGCTTTAAACTATTACAAAGAAAAAGAAAATATTCAGTGTAAAGATACAAAATAGTGATTTTAGTTAATTAATTTTTTCTAGCGAAATCAATAAAGCAATATTTTATGAATGGCGTTGATACTTTTTTGAATCGTGCTTTTAGGCTTTTATTATAGTAAAAGATAGATATTAGAACCCTGTATTAGCTAAATTTGCTAAAAATACACTGTGAAATTTGTTTTGCCCAAATTTGATAAATTTCCTGACTCGGATGAAAACCATCGCGTGCCATTTGTAAATTTAAAGTTTTAAAATGGGCTAAATCAAAACGAATCAATTGATAATTGATTTTATTTTCGATGAAGTGGGCTAACTTGTGATTCATTGCACTCGAATACTGTCCAAACAGCCATCCCAGTGGATTTGGTAATGCTGGAAACAGATTCATTGGGGGAACACCCGTGACTAAAATCATCTTTGGTAAAAACTTAGCTTCAATTTCTGTATAAAGTTTCTTTTGTTGCTGAATCCATTTTTGTGGTGAAATGAGTTTTGTGACATCGTTTACTCCCACCGATGTAATCACAACATCAAACTGTTGATTGTCTAATTGCTTGGTTCTTTGCAAAATTTCTAAAGTGCTATCTCCTGTTTTCGCTTCTAATTGATAAGTGACTTCAAAATTAGAGGCTAATTCATCGAGTACACATCCCAATAAGGCTTCACGTTGATCTTCAACTCCTACACCTGCTGCAGCAGAGTCACCCAAAATTAAAATAGATAGCGCTTTTCCTTGTCCTATAACACCTTTTCGCAATCCTTGAGGTTCAGGTAATCGAAGTGTATTTTTCTTGACGCGATAACCTTGAAGAATTAACGCTGGAACAAGAACAATAGTAGAAATTTTTAAAAGCATATTTGGGTACCAATTGAACAAAGCTATCTCAAAATCAATCAGAGTTAGATATAGCTTGCCGCAATATTAAAATCATAAAGTTCAATGTCGATTTACTTAATTGTATAGCCAAGTTGCTATTGGGCTAAATCAACAAAATTTAAGGCAAAAGCAAATATAAATGTACCAATAAACTCAAAAACTAAAACCGTATACTTTCTACTTTTGCTCATCAAATAGACATTATAGGTCCCGATTAAAATAATACCAAGATACATTAACTTTTGAATATCATCGATTTGCATCAGGCATTGTTGAATTTCACAGTGCTTTTCAAAAAAGAAGAGATACAAGATACGCGCAAGAAAAACTAAAAAGCTGGTCAGGAAAAAACCCAATACGATAAACATATTAAAATTCTCATTATTTTTTATCCAGTTAGATTTTAAAGCTTTATCTATGCAATGCAATAAAAAAGACCCTTGATGGGTCTTTTAAAGCTAAATAAAGCTCAACCGAGTTTATTCACAATTTTTAATGGCAATATTTTCATGGCTAGTCCTATCGGCAACCAAGGCCATTGTGGTACATAAGCTTTAGCAGGTTGTTTTTCAATTGCTTTAACCAATAAATGAGAACCTGTTTCAACATCGACCTCAAACGGCAGTTTTTTTGCCCCTTCATTAATTTCAGTACGAATATAACCAGGGAAAATCGTAGAAACTTTAATTTTCGTGTCAATTAACTCAGCACGTATCCCTTCCGCTAAAGCAGCTACACCAGCTTTACTTGCGCCATATGCGGTCAAGTGTTTAGGCATACCACGAAGTGCACTCATAGAAGAAATCACAACCAGATGACCAAACTTTTGCTCACGGAATATTTCAACAGCGGCTTCACACTGTGCCAATGCAGAAATGAAATTGGTTTCTACAGTTGCACGGTTAATTTCAAATTTACCATTGCCAATTCGACGACCATCACCAACACCTGCATTGACAATGATACGATCAAGCTTACCAAAGTCCTGCTTAAAAGCTCGAAAGACTTGAAAAACTTGCTCATAGTTGGTCACATCTAAAGTTTTGGCAATCACTTTGATACCATATTTAGACTCCAACTCTTGTTTTAAGCTTTCTAAACGCTCTAAACGACGCGCACAGACCGCTAAGTTATAACCTTTTTGCGCAAATTCTCGTGCCATTCCTGCACCGATTCCAGAACTTGCGCCTGTGATTAAAATGGTTTTTGCCATGACAAATTCCTTAAACTGTTTTTATATTTCTAAAAGTGCGACTTTAAATCCACGTCAATAATTGCGGATCTTCAGCCTTAATAAAATGATGTTCATTCAGACTCAGTAATTGCGGTTCATTTCCCACCAGTCTTAATGTGGTTAAACTGGTATTGGCAATTGCCCAATTCAATGCAAAGGTTTTATTGGCACTTAACTCCAAGAGTTTTCCTGCAACAACTGAAATAACTCCGCCAGAAGTAAATACGATTGCATAGCGAGGTTTGGTTTTCACTAACTCATCACATAAATTCTGTAAAGCCGTTTCTACACGGTTTTTAAAATCTGGCCAAGATTCGTCATACTCATGGTGATATTCACCACCAGTCCAACGGTCAATTGCCCCTTCAAAAATTTTTGCCAAATAGGCACGTGGACTTTTTTCTTTGGCAACATCCTGTTTAAGTAGATGCGGTTGATTAAAACGCGGATCATATTGAGCAAAAACTTGTTGATGGTTAAATTCATTCCAATGATGGTCCGTCACAATTTGAGCATCGGAAAAACTTTCAGCCAAAGCAAAACTTGCTGTTTGCTGATGGCGTAACATTGAACCTGCAACCACATAAGGCTCTTCTTTCAAAATTTTATCGAGATATTGCCCCAATAGTTTGGCTTGTAACTCGCCATTGGGTGAAAGTTTGTCATAACTCTCTGCACCAAATGACGCTTGTCCATGACGAACGAGGTAGATTGTGGTCATTTTCCTAAAATTTCCTTAAATTTTTCAAGATATTTCTGTGCAACTTCATTGGCTTCAATTTTTTGTAAACCGATAAGTTTTAATGCACGAATATGTAAGGCATGAATCACAATCCAAAAATCTTTAAAAGCAGGATTATCTGTTTGTTTATGATAGTAACGATAATAAATTTGCTGTGCGATTACAGCTAAACGGAAAACACCAAATACTTCGTAGAATGCCCAATTATCGGGTTTTAATCCGGTTTTTTCTAAATAATATTCAACCACTTCTTTACGGGTAAGCATCCCTTTTAAATGTGTAGGCTGGCGACGGGTTGATTTAAAAATTTGGTTGTCTGTATCTTCCACCCAATAGGCCAAAGCAGAACCTAAATCCATAAGAGGATCACCAATGGTTGCCATTTCCCAATCCAATACACCAATCACTTGGGTTGGGTTTTTAGGGTCAAGAATGACATTATCAAAACGCCAATCATTGTGAATCAAACACGTGTTTGAGTCAGCAGGAATATTTTCATTAAGCCATTTACGTACAAATTTAAAACTTGGCACATTGATGGTATGCGCCTTTTCATAACGTGCATCCCAACCTTCAACTTGACGACGGCAATACCCATCACCTTTTCCAAGTTTTTCGAGTTCGGTGCCTTGATATGGAACTTGATGTAATTCAATCAGCTTGTCTAAGACATTAATACATAATTCATGCACTTGCTGTTGAGTAAAATTCAGCTCAGGGGGCAGTTTGGCACGCGGAATAATACCTTCAATGCGTTTCATCACATAGAAGTCACAACCAATTACGGATTCATCCTGACACAGCGCGACCATTTCAGGAAGAACTGGGTAGTATGGTGCAAGCCATTTTTGTACATGATATTCACGCGCCATATCATGTGCAGATTTCGCCTTTGTCCCTTTGGGTGGACGACGTAAAATTATATCAGCATTGTCATATTTTAAACGATAGGTCCAGTTTGAAGCTCCGCCAGAATATTGAGTCACTTCTACATTGCCTGAAATTTCAGATCCATTTTCAATGAGCCAATTTCCGACAGCACGAATGTCCAGCTCCTCGCCTTCACGTATATTTCCACCAATATCAATGACTGACATATTATTTCCCTGAATCTTATGTTTTAAACCATACATCTATAAAGAATGATACTTTTAACTAAAAACTTCGCTTGCTCACTACTTTATATATAACACCTCTAACATAAAGCAGTTATTTTTTATCAGCAAATTGTTATTTTTTACGCGAGCCATAACCTCGTTTTTTTAATTCTAATTTTGCAATCATCCCTTTATGCACTTCATCTGGGCCATCCGCTAAACGTAAACTGCGGGCTTGAGCAAAGAATCCCGTTAAAGGTGTATCTCGTGATACGCCCATGCCACCATGAATTTGAATGGCCATATCAACTACTTTTTCAAGGACTGAAGGTGCAACGACTTTAATGGCTGAAATCTCGGTAAGCGCAGCCATAGTCCCTTGAGTATCCATTTTATACGCCGCATACAGGGTTAACAGTCGTGCCTGATCAATCGCAACACGAGCATCTGCCACACGTTCTAAATTTCCACCTAATTTAAGTACTTCTTTACCAAAAGCAGTTCGACTCATTCCTCGATCAATCATTAATTCTAATGCTTTTTCAGCAGCACCAATGCATCGCATACAATGATGAATACGACCCGGACCTAGACGCCCTTGTGCAATTTCAAACCCTTGTCCAGCACCACCAATAAAATTACTTACAGGTACACGAACTTGATTAAAACTAATTTCGCCGTGACCATGTGGCGCATCATAATCACCAAACACGGGTAACATACGTTCAATGGTCACGCCTTGAGTATCCACAGGCACTAAAACCATGGAATGTTGATGATGACGATCTTTGCTTTCATCAGGCGTATGCGCCATAAAGATAATAATTTTCGCATTTGGATCTCCCAAACCTGAAGACCACCATTTACGACCATTCAATACAATTTCATCACCATCTACCACTGCAGTTGCCTGCATATTGGTTGCGTCCGACGAAGCAACTGCTGGCTCAGTCATACAGAATACTGAACGGATTTTTCCTTCTAATAGCGGCTTAAGCCATTGTTGTTTTTGTTGATCTGAACCATAACGCCATAGCACTTCCATATTGCCACTATCTGGAGCATTACAATTAAATACTGTGGGTGCGATTAAACTACGGCCTGACAGTTCTGCGATATGGGCATATTCCTGTACAGATAAACCTGCACCCAATACTGGGTCTGGTAGAAACATGTTCCAAAGTCCAGCAGCTTTTGCTTTATTTTTCAGGACTTCAAGTTGTGCTGGCCATTGCCATTTTGTCCAATCACCGCCTTGATTCAGATGATGGACTTCATTCCAAAAATCAGCTTCTACAGGTTCAATTTCATTTTTAATAAAGGCTTTGGTACGTTCTACAAATTCTTGCGCACGTGCTGAAAGTTCAAACATGCTTATCTTCCTGTAAATATATGGATAAATATTTGAATAGTGACTCTTTACTTTACCTTAGCTGAAAACCTATTATGAACCAAATGATTTAATTCAATACCTCACTATGAATATGATTCATAATAAAACTAATCTTGATATGTCGATTTTCAATCATATTGATATTAATTTATACCCACTTTTTATCACCATTTATGAGCAAAGAAATATTTCAAAAGCGGCAAAGATTTTATGCATTACTCAGTCTGCTGCAAGTCATGCTTTACAAAGACTTAGGCAGCATTTGCAAGATGATTTATTTGTTCGCGCTGGGAGTAAAATGCTGCCGACACCTTTTGCTGAACAGATTTATCCATCTGTACAAAATGCTTTATTTGCTTTTCAAAATATCTCCAAACAAAAACAACAGTTTGATCCCAGTTCAGTACAAACCTTACGCATTGCAATACATGATGAAATTGAACCGATTATTTTTCCTAAATTGATTCATCATTTCCAAAAATTGAATTTAACCATTCAATTTCTAAGTACCAAGCTTGACCGCAAAAATGTAATTGCTGATTTAGCTGCTCAACAAGTCGATTTTGTCATTGATCTAGAACAAAATTATGGTGAAAAAATTAATTATCAAAATTTGGTTCAAGATCATTTTGTGATTTGTTCTCAGCATACAAATATCACTTCTGAACTGTATTTTGCATCACCTCATATCGGTGTTTCTTCACGCCGTACTGGTTTGCTTTTAGAGGACATATATTTAAATCAAGCGGAATTTCGTCGTCAGATTTTTATGCGTTGTCAGCATTATTCAACAGCCCTGCAAGTTTTAGCACAATATCCTGATGCGATGTTAACCATTCCAAAGCAAATACTCGCACATTTACAAGTTGATCAAAGTATCAATATTTTTGAGCATCCTATTGATCTACCTGTATTAAATATGGGAATTTATTGGCACGGTGCGCTAAATGAAAATTCTAGGCACATTTATTTAAGAGAAGAAATTTCTAAAATTTTTGCTTAGGCTATTTTATAAACGATTGGATTTCGCATGCGGTTAAGCCGCTTACGTACGATCATCCCAATTTTTAATGATTTTCTTCATTCTAGTTGGTGAAATTAAGCGACTTATCTATTCCATTCGACATTTCATACATTGAACTCAAATTATAAAAATAAGACATAAAATCCATGTTAACCATGATAATATACATTTTATGTCATGTTTTGGATGATGTTGCAATGAGAACTTCGGCGCATAATTTTATGCTAGATGGTGTGGAAGACATGTTGACTCAAATTGGGACGAATATCAAAAAAGCCCGACTTCGACGTAATATGACCATTCATGATTTGGCCAATCGCATTCATGTAGATAACCGAACGATCTCACGTCTGGAAAAAGGTGATCCAAGTACCAGCCTAAAAAATGTGATTTCAGTTTTAGTGATCTTTGGCCTTGAACATACCCTAGGCTCACTCGCGAATCCTGAGTTGGATGAAGTTGGCTTGGCACTCGAAAATCGTAATAGTTCAGTACGTGCAAGATTAAAAAAACAGTCTGTGATTAGTGATGATTTCTGATAGGTAAATGAACATGGATGAAGTTAAAGGATGTTATGTTTTCATAGATACAGGCTCCCAGCCAACAATTGCTGCACACTATTCTTATGAAAAGCCGATTTATCGCTTTCTTTATGGTCAATCATACTTACAACGTGCAGATGCCTTCCCTTTAGATCCACTTAATCTAAGCTTTCAGTCTTATAACAAACCATATGAAACTATTTCTAAAGATGGTTTTGGTGTACTTGCAGATGCAACACCAGACAATTGGGGTAAACGCTTAACCAATGCCTTACACCGTAGAACACCATTAAATCAATTGGAATGGTTACTCGCTTCACAAGGAAATTCAGTCGGCTGTATTGTTGGAAGCTTGTCTAAATCGCATATAAAAAACAATTCAAATATCATTCAATATGCAGAATTAGAAACCTTTATACAAATTACTGAACTCATCGAAAAAAAACGAGATCCGTTTGAGATGAAACTTGAACAACTCGAATTAAATAAGCTGTTATATAACGGGGCTTCGATGGGTGGAGCCAGACCCAAAACCCTTGTGATGTATAAGAATAAAGAATGGATTGCCAAATTTAATAAAAGTGATGATTTGTTTGATACCTGTAAAGTTGAATATGCTTCGCTGAATATGGCACGAGACATGGGGCTCAATACATGTAATGCCGAACTAACAGAATGTGCCAGTCGCCCTATTCTCTTAGTTGAACGCTTTGATCGAAACTGCCCTGAACGTAAAAAACACTATATAAGTGCCAATAGTTTGCTCAATATTCAGAAAATTCGTATAGGAGATCCTAAAATGTCCTATATGAGTATTGCCAAAGTCTGTAGTCAGATTTGTTTTGATGCTATCAGTAATCAAAAAGAACTCTATAAGCGGATGGTGCTGAATGTCATGATTAGCAATACTGACGATCATTTAAAAAATCATGGTTTTTTAATGTATGACATGAAAAAGCAACATTATGCTTTAAGCCCGCTTTTTGATGTTTTACCACATGGTATGCCAAGCTCATTTCCAAATGAACATGCTCTGGTTTTAGGCAATGATGGACGTTTTGGAAGCTATGACAACCTTATCAGTCGTAGCAATGCCTTTGGACTCAACCTAGATCAAGCCAGAGATTGTATTAAGGATGTCCGTGATGTTCTCGAAAATAGAGAAAAATACCTGTTAGATGCAGGTCTTAAACCCACAGAAATTCGTCAATTAGAACCCTATTTCTATCTAGATATCCTCAAAAACTAAAGTTCAACAATGCCAGCCATTTATATATTATGGATAATGAAAACATTGATCAGAATGAATCGGTATTTAACCATTCATCTTGGCAAGAAAATGATCTAAACATGACATAAAATCCAGTTTAAATTAGATAAAGTACTTTTTATGTCATTATAAAAGAGAGCATCCAATTGCATTTATTTAATTTTGCTTAGGCTATTTTGTTGTTTTACAATGATCCTTAATCCTACTTTTTTACGATAATAAGCTCAAACATTAGAAAAAACTCTTGCTGCGGTATACATGATCAAGATCGTAAATCAAAAATAATTGTTGTTATAACATGGGACCGAATATGATCTGTTTTATTCATCTATTTTCCAGGCGTGATGAATACTGTTAAGCAATCTTTGATTTAATGCTTGCTGATGTATTTGCCATTGAGCGATTTCAATTTGGGTCGGCTCTTGTTGCCCATCGGATTCACTTAAAAACCTTTTCAATCGACTTTGATAATGAAAAGCTGAGACATCCCCAGTAATATCGGCTCCGATTAGACGCGCTGAACAAGTTTGAATTAGATCCTGCAAATGTTTTTCTAAAAAATGCCCTTGATCCCAATTGGTCATCACCACATCTTTAGACAACACATCCTTATCTATAGATAAATATATGGGTAGATCAATTTTTTGTATTTCATTAAAAAAATCTGACATTAATTGGTCTGACTCATCATAACCATGCCATACATGTTGTGCGCCAATCCATTGGGTCCAATTCGCCTTTTGTTGAATACTCCAATAATGCAATTTGCCCTTATATAAAGGAGACCAATGGTTTTCCCATGCATGTTTTAAGCTAATATCACTTGAGCTGATGCCGATCACATCGATCCGGGCAACCTGTGGCAATTGACTGGCCCAATACACCCATGAACCGCAGTGTATTCCAAACGGATAACGCATATTGTCAGGGTGATTGTCACAAACAATTAAATGAACAGGTTCATTGTTTGTTATCCGTTTTAAAAGCAGCTGGGTTATATGATGATAATCACCACTTCCCATAAATACACAACCCAATTGATCTGATGGAGGTAATTGCTCGGCTAGATAATCTTCAAGTTGCTGAAATTTTTTCCAATGACATCCAAAACGGATTTGTTCTTGCCAACTGGCAAGATCGATGTTTTGGGCAGCATTCGAAATCTCGACTGAACCATCAAAATTGAGAACAACATGTTGCCTAATGCTATTCATGATTTTGACTCCTGCATACTTTCATGCCAATGTGCATCTGCTTCAAACAAATGGCGTAGTCGTCTGAGTACAAATCTTAATATAGGTTGTTTAATCCAGACTAAATGCCGTGTAAAAGTAAACTTAGCACCCAACTGAGCCTTTACTTCAGGGTCTGTCCAACCAGCAATGTAAAATTTTAAATGATGTTGTTTGGCATAATCCAGATTGATGAACCAACTGATAAAATAAAGATTATATTCAATGGCTAAGGGATAATTTAAACCAATATATTTATCAACAAGATTACCTTGGTACACAAAACAAATGTTATATCCCACTAAAATTTGCGCTTTCCAATACAAAAAAACTTTGCCACCATTTTCAGCATCTTGCAAAATTTCATCAAAGAACTCAGCAGTGAGTAAGTCAAAGTGAACCTCACTTTGATTGTAAACATTTAAAAATAACTGATATAACTGCGCTCGAAATGCGTGCTGTGCAAATTGTTGCGCACCTGTATCGAGTATCTCAACCCGTAAATCGTCTAAGCTTTTCAACTTGCGTTTCAAATTTTTACGGCGGCTTTTTGAAAATTTTGCTAAATAATCTTCTCGATTTTCAAAATCAATTGGCACATAAGCCAAAGCTTGCCCTTCTATCGCCAGAAAACCGGCACGCTCTGCAACTTCAATAAATTGCTGACTATAGAGATTCTCTCGCGCAGTTAATAAAGGCGAATTTATTGGTAAATCTTTAATAATCGTTAAACTTTGCTGGCCTATACGTTGCTTGAGTTGTTGCAGCAAATCACTGACCGGTAAACTACTGATAAGTGGGCTATATTCGGTTACGGTCGTTCCAATAAAACATGTTTTTAAATGCAAAAACCGACCCCAATATGAATAACCTAATGTAGATTCAATGCGTTTTTTTACAGGAAGATCTAAAGTCGTGAGTAGATTAAAATCTGTTGTAAAAAAAGTTAAAAAATCGCTTGAATCATTTACATCAAACATTTTAGGTGGATGCTGAATAAAAGCATCTACCAGTGAATGTGGTTCCAATTGATTGAGATCGGTTTGCATTGTCATAAATTCAACCTACTGAATCACAGCTCTTTTTTAGCACGTAGTAATAACTGCTCTAATAAAACCATTGCTTGATCAATTTCAGCACGTGAGATTTCCAAGTTTGGTGCAAATGTAATCACATTTTTGTAATAGCCGCCCACATCTAAGACTAGACCACATTTTTCACCTTGATACTCCAAAGTACCTGAAAGACCAATATCTACCATTTTGTCCAATAATGCTTTATTTGGAGTAAAGCCATCCACTTGACATATTTCTGCACGTAAAGCTAAGCCTAACCCATCAACATCACCAATTTCAGGATGGCGTTTCTGTAGATCTTTTAAGCCTTCAAGGAAATATGCACCACTTTCCATAATTTGTTTTTCATAATCTTTCTCGGCCAGCATTTTCATGACTTCAAGCCCCACTGCCGTACCCAATGGATTTGATGCAAAAGTCGAGTGCGTTGATCCAACAGGGAAAACTTCAGGATTAATGATTTCTTCTTTCGCCCAAACGCCTGCAAGCGGATTTAAACCATTGGTCAGAGCTTTACCAAATACCAATACATCTGGGGTAATACCGAAATGTTCAAATGACCACAATTTACCAGTACGATAAAAGCCCATTTGGATTTCATCAACAACCAATAAAATTCCATGTTCATCTAAAACTTTTTTTAACTCTGGATAAAAATTCATAGGTGGAATGACATAACCACCTGTTCCTTGAATCGTTTCAATATAGAAAGCGGCAAATTCACTTTCGCGAACTTTAGGATCCCAAACACCATGATATTCATTTTCAAATAAGCGTTTAAACTCAGCCACAAGTTTTACTGCATACTCTTCAGCTGTCATCCCTTTAGGACGTCTAAAAGGATATGGGAAAGGGATAAATTGAGCACGTTCACCAAAATGACCATAACGACGGCGATAGCGATAGCTTGAGGTAATTGAAGAAGCCCCTAAAGTTCGACCATGATAGCCGCCTTCAAAAGCAAACATACGGCTTTTACCATGACAGAAATTTCGCACCAATTTTAATGAATCTTCGATCGCTTGTGATCCACCAACATTATAGTGAATACGTCCCTTTTCGCCGGTCTTTTTCAACATATCTTCGGCAATGACTTTGCTCAATTCAATTTTAGTTGGGTGTAAATATTGGCTGGCAATTTGAGGTAAAGTATGAATTTGATTAATTAATGCTTGGTCTAGGCGTGGGTTTTTATAACCAAAATTAACTGCTGAATACCACATTTGAAGATCAAGAAATGGCGTGCCTTGGTCATTATAAACATAGCTACCTCGACAATCTGTAAAAATATTAGGCGGATTGACATAATGCACGGTATCGCCATATGAACAATATTTGGCTTCATCCGCCAAGAGTTGTGCTTCATCTAATGGTTCACGTTTTGTCATGGCCTGACCTTCTGAAAAAAGATGGTTTTCTTTGATATTCATGTTGTTACCTTTTTCGAGCTTTTAATTGATTCAGTTTTGTTTTGAAACAAAATCTGAGTGGAGAAATGAGTTACATTCAAAATTTATATTTGATGCCGATGGATGGATAAATATCTGTACGTCGGTCAATCATTGGACTATTTGTTTGTTCCTTTGAAAGAAAATCGACGTTTAAAGTGCCAAAAGCACTCCAATCTTTTGAAATCTGGTAATCAGCTGCCATCCCTAAAAAAGGATGAAAGCTTGAGCTGGGTTGATAAGAACTGATACCTGTGCGTTGGGCTTCTAATGAACTTACGCCATAGTAATATTGGTTATATTTAGCATTGTTCCATTGCACGCCGATTTCAGGATAAAAAGACCATTTACCACGACTGATTTCGGCCAGATAAGATACTGTGGCAATCGTGCCCTTACTTCGAGAAAGTACGTCTGTTCCAATCTGGGCCTTAAAACCCCCAAATGGCGTTATTCGCATATAACTACCACCCGCCATGACTGACCATTTACGGCGTTGTAGTCCAGTCAGCTCCCCACTCGGGTCATAACTGCTGCCATCGTATGCAGCATTTAACCGCAGTTCATTGTGATCATCATTTAAAAGATAAACACCGGCTTCATCGCCTTCTAAATAAACGCGACCGTTATCATAGAAAGCTGTAGGTAATAAGCTCTGATAGGTACGTTTTCCTTTATATGGCTGAAAATCGACAGTGTAATTTGCACCAATACTTAAAGCTGCAGGCTGATCATCATTTGCATATACATAGGATGAACTAAGTAGTATTCCGATAATCGGCGCAAGTTTTATGGGTTTTAAATGATTGTTCATATTTCGGTCCATTCAACGCATTTTTATAATGACTTCAAATCTGAAATCAGCATATTTGCGATGTGGGCTAAATATGAATTTGCTTTCTTATGCGAATCTTAAAAAAAAGTAAAATTCCATTAACATTGTTTTGTTTTGTGACCCGAAACTTAATTCACTCTAAAATATGAATTTTAAATTCCTTTAATTTGAGGCGATAAAAAAATAAGTTATTAATTTTTATTAAATTAAATAATTTTAATAAATTACACTTTTTTACAATACAGCAACGTCATCTTTTTGCCACTAATTTCCCATAAGATTTAATTAAGAATCGAAAATTAATTTATGTGACAAGTTTATTAAAATAACAGTGGTAAAACTTATTATGTTCCTGATAAGCCCGCAACAGAATACGACCTCACAAAACCTTTGGCATATATTATGTGATTTTGATGGGACTATTAGTTTAAATGACACAACTGATCATTTATTGGAAACTTTTGCCTTAGATGGATGGCAAGCCATTGAGCAGCAATGGGAACAAGGATTGATTGGCTCAAAGCAATGTATGCAACAACAAATCGCTTTATTACATATGAATCAACAAGCGTTTTATCAATGTTTAGATCAAATAGAAATTGATGCTGGTTTTTTAGATCTGGTGCAATTGAGTGCCTTACATAACATACCACTGACCATTGTTAGCGATGGTTTAGATCTGGTGATTCAATATATTTTATCTAAGTATAATCTTGGGCATCTTCCAGTTATCGCGAATCATTTGGTTCAAGTAAATGAATACCAATGGCGATTAGAATTTCCAAATACCAATTTAGCCTGTAAAAGTGCAAGTGGCACCTGTAAATGCAAAATTGCTGAGATGAATCATCAGGCAAATATTATTTTAATTGGCGATGGTCGTTCAGATTTTTGTCTTGCCGAAAGTGCAAATTATGTCTTTGCAAAAAAATCCCTGATTGAACATTGCCGCGAAAAACAAATTTTATATACGCCTTTTAAAAATATTACAGAAATTCATCAACCTTTAGAAAAGTTATTGATGAGTGATTTTGAACTTGATCCAACGATTATGGTGCTTGCATGATTAAAGATAACTCATTCTTCATCAATGGAAGTCGTACTGGTGTACTACTGATCCATGGTTTAACAGGCACACCTAATGAAATGCGTAGTGTGGCAAAGCCCTGTCAGCAAATGGGCTATAGTGTCTTAGCCGTACAGCTCGCAGGACATTGCGGAACAATGCAAGACTTAGTCCAAACCAAATGGGAAGACTGGTATTCAAGTATTTGCCAAGCTGCTGAAGAATTAAAAAAGCATACTGATGAAATATTTGTCATTGGATTATCTATGGGCTCGTTATTGGCACTTAAATATGCTTCAGAACATCCAGTTTCTGGAGTGATTTGTTATAGCCCAACATTTAAATTTGATGGTTGGAGTATTCCACGATGGTCAAAAATACTCGCCCCTATCGTTTTACCTATCGTTTCGCATTTAAATATTTTTAAAAATAGTGCCTTTGATGAAACTGAGCCTTACGGCATTAAAAACCAACAATTGCGTATGCGTATTCTAGAAGCCATGAAAAGTGATGATAGTAGTAAAGCTGGATTGCCAGGTAATCCTTGGCATTCACTTTATCAGATGCAGCGCTTATCCAAAAATGTTGGTAAAAATTTATATAAAATTACCGCTCCGACGCTTTGTTTACATGCATTTCATGATGATATTGCGGATAAAAAAAATAGTCAGTTGATCTATGACAAAGTATCGGGCCAAAAACAATTAATTTGGCTTTACGAAAGCTACCATATGATCACGATTGATAACGATCGTAAACAAGTCATTGAAGCATCATTAAATTTCATCAAACAGCATCAACAATTGGCTGTTATTTCCAACCCTGTAGAAAACTCAGCTGAAATAAGCACTGTTGAAGTGAATTTAAAACATGGTGAACCTGCGTGAATTTAGCTATTGCTGCTGTCTGGTTTTTAACTATTGTCATTGATACTGTCGGTCAACTGGCTTTTAAGGCAGCAGCATCAGAAAATACTCAACATGATGGCATTGCACATTGGAAAGCAATGGCAATACGCCCCTGGATTTGGATTGGTATCACCAGTTATATCATAGAGTTTTTCACTTGGCTTATTTTCCTTTCCTTAGTCCCATTGTCTGATGGTGTGATGTTAGGCAGTATCAATATCGTTGTCATCCTTATCGCTGGACGTTTATTTTTCAATGAAAAGCTCACACGTAATCGACTGATCGGTGTCATCTTAATTAGTTTAGGTGTCACTGTTGTGGGATTAGGCACATGAAGCTATTTTATATCATCGGTTTTATCATATTAATGTCTTTTGACACCTTGGCCCAAATCAGTTTTAAATTTGCGTCCATCCATGCAATGCCACTGACTTATGATATGGCTTGGTTAATCCGTATCTTGAGTCATTATTGGATTTATGGGGCAATTATTGGCTATATCGGGGCCTTTTTTACATGGATGACTTTACTCAAACATGCACCTGTTGGACCTGCCTTTGCCGCATCACATTTGGAGTTGATTAGCGTCACGCTTCTGTCTATATGGTTGTTTAATGAACCACTCACCTTTGCAAAAGTACTAGGCGCAACACTGATTTTAATTGGTGTACTTTTCTTAGCAAAAGATGAGTCAAAACAACATCTTTCAACCAATGAAGTACTGAAGTAAAACCACACCCTATTTGAACCAATACATAGGAATATGACTTACGACATCTAAATATGAAAAAAGAAATCCCACCGACCAATGGCCTCACGATTAATTTTAGAGATCTGTTTCCTTCTGCTCGTCAGACAGATCTATCCACATATCTAAGCCATTTACTCAATATTCCTCAACCGAGTTTAACTTGCTCAGGTACAGTTGCTCTAATTCTTGCCTTGCAAACGCTAGAAAAAAGACAGCCACAACGTAAACAAGTCATTATTCCAGCATGGACATGTCCGTTGGTGGCACTGGCGATTGAGAAAATAGGATTAACGCCCGTTCTATGTGACATAGAAACCAATAGCTTAAATTTTGAGATTCAACAACTACAACAATTAACCAATGCAAATACCTTGGCAATTGTGGTGACTCATTTTGCTGGTCTAGTTTATGATTTTAGCTTAGTCCAAGAAATTGCCCGACATTATCAGACCTTTATCATTGAAGATGCTGCTCAATCTATGGGTGCTAAAACCCATTATCAAAGCGTAGGGCTAATTGGAGATATTGCATTTTTTAGTCTGGCTTTTGGCAAAGGACTAACCAGTGCTGAAGGAGGTGTATTGTTTAGTCGGGATCTAGAAATCAACCAGCAACTTTATGAGAGTTCCTTAACATTACCTCTGCTCAAGCAATGGGAGCTGAAACGTTGTTTGGAGTTGATGGCGTATAGTTTGCTTTATCGTCCTGCAACTTTAACATGGCTCTATGGCAAACCTTTGCGTAAGGCGCTTGAAAACCATGATGAAATCACAGCTGTAGGTGATAACTTTGATCTCGACAGTATCCCTATTCATCAACTTGGAAAATGGCGCAGTCAAGTCGCAGCACATGCCAGTACACGCCTTCCACTACATTGGCAACAAGCAAGACAGCGAGCTAAAAAGCGTATCTTACAATTAAGATTATTGCCAAACTTACATATATTTGATGAACAGATAAATACTCAGGCAACTTTTCCCTTTTTGATTTGTTTTGTAGAAAACGAAAGATTATGTCAAAAAATATTAGATGAACTTTGGTGCTCAGGTTTAGGCATAACCAAACTTTTTGTACGTTCAATTTCCCACTATCCAGCGTTATCGCATATACATGCCGATACGCCAAATGCAACGCGCTTCGCAGCACAAAGTTTTACCATTAGTAATTCAGCTTGGTTAGAGGATGATGATTTTCAAATTATTTTTAAAGTACTAGAAAAAATTCTAGCCACATAGAATTAAGCCCAATCTGAGTAACATCTATTTAAAAAAACAATTTACCTTTGTCACGTCATATAACCCATTCAATAAAAACCAAACCGTTTTCACCCTTGGCCTGATTTAATCAAAGATGATCATTTTTTGATTAATGAAAAAAATTTATTAATTTGTTAGAAGCCGCTTATATACAGATTATTTTTATTGTCCATTCGCTAAAACAAAAAATTAAATTAAAAATGAGGAACATAGTTCCTCATTTTTTATTCAGTAAAACCTTAGTAGGCCAATTGAATCAACATTCTAAAAAAACCAGCAATAATCGCCAATGTTAGAAATCCACCTAGCCATAACACGACAAACCATTGTGTTTGAGATAGTTTCATACTTGTTTACCTCATTTAAAGCTTTAAATTTTTACCCTGCTGCATGTTTAATCTTGCTTAGGCTATTTTTTACTCAAGCAAAAAGACTAAACATGCGACTTTTAAGTTTAGTGATAACCTTCATCACCAATTCGAACTTTGTCTCGGAACACCCAATACGAAAGCCCGGTATAGATCAAAATAATTGGAATTAAAATCAATGCACCAATTAAAGCAAATAATTGGCTGCTCTGTGGCGCGGCAGCTTCCCAGATAGTCACTGATGGCGGAATCACATAAGGCCACAAACTGATGATAAACCCAGTATAAGCAAGGAAAACCAAAGCCAAGGTATAAAGGAATGGACTCAGTTCATAACGCTTTTTACATGCGCGAAGCACAAGAAAAGTAAACAGCACTACCAATATTGGTACAGGACTAAAATACATCAATTGTGGTTGGCTAAACCAACGTGCTGCAATTTCAGGATGCGCCATCGGGGTATAAATACTGACTGCGCCAAAGATGACAAACAAAGCAACGATTAATTTAGGCATCAACTGATACATACGATCTTGTAAATCAAGTTCAGTTTTAAAAATTAACCATCCACAACCCAGTGCTGCGTAAAGTACAACAACACCAATACCTGTAAACACAGTAAACGGCGATAACCAGTCTAAACCACCACCTGCATACATATGGTTTTCAACTTTAATCCCTTGGATATATGCACCAAGAATCATCCCTTGAAAAAAGCTGGCAAGTATTGATCCACCAATAAATGCTTTGTCCCATAAATGTTTGGTTCGATTGGCTTTAAAACGAAACTCAAAAGCCACACCACGGAAAATTAAAGCAATCACCATAAGGATAACTGGCATATATAATGCGGATAATACAGTGGCATAGACCATTGGAAACGCCGCATATAATGCTGCACCACCCAGTACCATCCAGGTTTCATTACCATCCCAAACAGGTGCAACGGTGTTCATCATCACATCACGTTCGTGTTGATCTTTAACAAAGGGAAATAAAATCCCAATCCCTAAATCAAAACCATCTAATACTACATAGATGAATACACCAATGGCGATAATGACAATCCAAATCAGAGATAAATCAATCATTATTTACGCTCCTGTTTATTGGAATCAACGCTATCTTCAACACTCGTCAATGGACGTTTAGAGGCCAAAATAACCGCTTCTTCACTATGCGCTACACTTTCTGGTGTGGCGTAAATAAATTGTGGACCTTTGTGCATCAATTTCAACATATAGTAAATGCCGATGCCAAATACGATGCAATACACCACAACGAAAATAATTAAAGTGAGGCCGACTTGTTCCGCAGAAACTGGAGATAAAGCATCTTTGGTCCGCATCACTCCATATACCACCCACGGTTGACGACCAACTTCTGTGGTAAACCAGCCTGCAAGCAAGGCAATAAATCCTGAAGGTCCCATAGCAAAAGCAAAACGGTGTAACCATTTGTTTTCATAAAGCTTGCCACCTTTGCGTAGAAACAATGCCATCACGGCGAGTAGAATCATCAACATGCCCATTCCAACCATGATTCTAAAGCTCCAGAACACCACAGTAGAATTAGGACGATCTTCAGGTGCAAACTCTTTTAAGCCTTTTACCTCACCATCCAGCGTATGGGTCATGATTAAGCTGCCAAGATTTGGAATACCAATAGCATATTTAGTTTCTTCTGCTTGCATATCTGGAATACCAAACAGATATAGCGGCATACCCTCACCTTTATTGGTTTCCCAATGCCCTTCAATCGCTGCAAGTTTAGCAGGCTGATGTTTTAAGGTATTTAGACCGTGATTATCACCGATGAGAACCTGTAATGGTGCAAGGACCAGAATCATCCATAATGCCATAGAGAACGATTTTTTGATTAATGCGTCACGACGTCCTTTTAATAAATGCCAAGCAGCAGTTGCAGCCACCAGTAAGGCTGAAACAAGGAATGCTGCTGCAGCCATATGGGCTAAACGGTAAGGAAATGAGGGGTTAAACACAATTGCAAACCAATCTTGCGGCACGATAATCCCATTTTCGATGCTAAAGCCTTGTGGTGTTTGCATCCAACTGTTTGAAGATAAAATCCAAAACATTGAAATACAGGTACCAATCGCCACCATAGCCGTTGCAAAGAAATGCGCCCGAGGACCTACTCTTCCCCAACCAAAGAGCATAATGCCAAGGAAACCGGCTTCTAAGAAAAATGCACTCAGCACTTCATAAGCCAGTAATGGACCAGTTACCGAGCCTGCAACACGTGAAAATTCACTCCAGTTTGTTCCAAACTGATAACTCATCACCACACCAGAAACCACACCCATCCCAAAAGCGACAGCAAAAATTTTCACCCAGAATTTAAATAAATCTTGGTAAACAGGATTTTGAGTTTTTAGCCAGCGCCATTCAAGCACAGCTAAAAAGCTTGCAAGCCCGATAGAAATTGAAGGAAAAATAATATGGAAAGAAACAGTAAAAGCAAACTGAATACGCGCCAATTCTAAAGCAGTTAATCCTAGATCCATGACATCACCTTATTCATTGGTAAAGTTGGTAAAGATTGAGTTTTGAATACATTGATAAACATTTTTTGTTGTACAAACTCAGCATACGCCTGAACATTCAGTACAATCTGTTGTTTTCTTTTTGCGGTATTTTTAAACAATACTAAAAATAGCATGCAAAGGCTGCTTTCCTGCAAATCGAGGAAATTTTGAAAAATCATGATCATTCTCTACACAATAAATTCGAAATACGATCGCATGGCTTTAAAGCCTTTATTTAAAAATGCTAAACCTATGGATCGGTGAATGTGTTATGCAAAGACTACAGGTGGGGCTCGCCCTTGAGGAATCAGAAACAGGCGTTGTAATTGAAAATAGACATGCTGAAAGTTTTCAACATAAGCCATTAAACGTACTTGAATACGCACTAGGATTTCTTTTACGCCAATTTCTGGTGGCATCACTAAATTGCCATATACCACACAATACTGGCACTGGTGGTTAATGTCATGATGATCATGACTTGAGCTGCTTGCTTGCTGGGCTTGATCTAAATGCAAATAGTGATGAATAAAACTAGATTCTTGCTCATGATGAAGATGTACATGTGTTGGTCGCAATAAAGCTTGAGTGATGTCTTCACAGACCGGAGCAATTTGATACTGCTCAGGTAATAACGGCTGTAAAAAAACCGCAAGCTGTAAAAATACTGTTGCAAATGCCAGCAACAGACCACTGCTTCTTAACACAATTGATTGCTCATATTGAGAGAGATAGAAAAAAGTATAAGTTTGCTTTTAACTGTAGATCTTTAACTTGAAATAAAGAATCAACTGCATAAAAACCAAGCATATTACTCAACTTTTCTAGCTTTACTATAGTACATTTAAATTTTAAATCAAAGCCTCTTTAGCACTTTTTTGGCAATCGTTTTCTTTTTTAATGATTTGTTTGTTATATAGCAATGATCAATAAAACTTAAAAAGCATCCATCGTCGCCTCAGCTTTTAGTGAGTAAATAGCACCAGCTCAATTTTCCAGCTAAATTCAATTGAAAAGCTGATATCCAACGACTAAATCTGCAACGATATTCTAAGGGTGTTAAGCTGGTTTTCTTTCTAAACAATCTGCGAAAAGAAATTGGGGCCAGATAACCGACACTTTGTATAATTAGATCAATAGATTGATTAGCATTTTCAATAGCAAAGCTTCTTGGCTGAGCAAGCCAAGAAGCTAGAGAAAATAAAACTATTATTTAAACACTTTAAAACGCACAGCATCATCGATATAGGCTTTTTCAGCAGCCTCCGCTTCAATTGAACCAAATACCAACTGTGCACGAAGTTTCCAAGTTTTGGGTATATCCCATTCCGCATGGACTTGTTCATCGACAATTGGATTGTAGTGCTGTAAAGATGCACCAATGCCCTCGCTATTTAAGGCTGTCCACGTTGAAAATTGTGCGATTGCTGTAGAGTGTTCAGCCCAAATCGGAAAGTTTTCTGCATAAGCTGGAAATTTTTCCTGTAAGTTTTTGATCACATCTAAATCTTCAAAGAAAAGAACGGTACCAAAGCCTGCGATAAAACTGTCTATTTTAGTCTCTGTTTTTAAGGCACTTGCTTCATCTTTGGCATAGGCTTTGAGTTGAACTTTTACAAAGTTCCAGAACTTCTCATGTTCAGCATTAAACAAGATCACTGCACGAGATGATTGCGAGTTAAAAGAAGATGGGCTTTGCTTGATCGCTTGCTGAATCAAATCAGTAAGATGCTCAGGAGATTGATTAACATGACGTCCAATCGCATAAATTGTACGGCGTTTATGAATTAAATCTAAAAAATTATTCGACATTGCTGAATATCCTTGGATATATCCCCGGGGAAATCCGATACTTTAAAAAAGATTATCAAGATATTTTAAAAAATCATAACAAGTATGAATTGATTAAAATCAAAAGTATTACAACATAAAAAATCTTGCTAGAAATATCTACTTTTGTCATATGTTTCTAAGTAAAAGTGAATTAGAAGAAATATAAGGGTCTGTTGACATTTCATAAATGGCTTGCGTTGTAGGTTAAAATTGAGCAGGCAAGGCATGAAACGAAGAGAATAGCGAGACTATTTTCGAGTTTCATAACGCAGGCTGAGATAATTTTAGCCACAACCCTGAGCAAGAACAAAGCACTGCTTTGTTTGCAGCGCAAGGCGCAGCGGGGGACTAGCGTGTTTTTTGCCGCTACTTCGTTACGAACTATTCATTTAGAATGACTAAATTTCATATTTCGTGCCTTGTATCGCCTAAAAAACACACGTAGTCGCAAACCTAGACGAATTGTCAACAGACCCTAAGCAACTCCTAGATATAGAAATCACGACATACACCATCCATCAATCAACAATCAGAAGTTTTATCCTACAAACGCGTAATAAAGAAGATTGAATAAGAAATGCCAACATTTAAAATTAAATCATAAAGACTTGCTAAATGAATGATCTCATTTAAATCATTGTCATCATGCTTAAACAACTGCCGAATAAAATCTAAGCATTAAAAATGTTTCCACTCAAAATTTAGATATCGCAATTGGTTAAAAAATGAAAGTTTTAAATATATTAAGTATCATCAGTTCAATATTTATTCTATTTTTTATGTTTTATACGCTTGGGCCTACAATTTAAAAAACTTAAACAGATGAATAAAAAATAAAAGGCAGTTTAAAACTGCCTTTTATACTTGAATTTGATTATTTCAATCTATTGCTTATGTTTGACTAGAAATTAGCATTCAGCACTTTGGCAGGTACAGTGTTTTTCCAAATATCTCGCAAAGTAGGTAAATAGAATTTTTCACCTAACTCAACCAATTCAGCGTCAATCAATGCATGTGTTTCATGCATAAATAAGTAGTCCAGTTCAACCGTAGACAATTGTTGCTGCTTTTTTGCAAATTCTTTACGTTTGGCTTGAGCTTGTTTAAGCAGTTGGTCTGCGAAATTTTTATTCTTATATTGGCTAATCGCTTGTAAACGTAACTCAATCACACCCCAACCTGTAAGGAGTTTCTTAAAAATCTCAAAATCTTCAGTTGTAGATTCCCAAGTCATTTTATCCAAGTCTTCATCATCAGGAAGTACTGGGAGTAAAATTTCCATTACACTTGGAAAAATCTTTTTGAAATTTAAAATAAATTTAACAGGGTGCTCACCAGGGTAATCTTTAAACTGCACATTTTCCTGAACATCTGTTAAATAAATTGATAACATTAAAAAATCCTTAATTAAAATACTGTTTACTATAACGTTATTGGTCATCTTGCAGCCTAAATACAAAATAAAAATAACATGAAAACAGCGAAAGAAATGCATTCTAACAATTATGACAGTTTATTCAATGCCAATTGCAGTATTCACCTGTTGTCGATCAAAGATATTGGTGGGCGAATAAAGCTGATTCTTGTAAAGAACTAAACTTGATCAAACTCAGTGACCAAAAACTCGATTAAAGCTTTTACCGATGGTAATAGACCTCTTCTAGAAGTATAGGCCAAATGAATAAGCTCTGGCATCGGTTCCCACTCAGGAATCACTTTAACCAGTCTGCCCGCTTTTAAGTCTTCAGCAATAATTAATTCAGGTAGTTTTGCAATTCCCAAGCCATCTAAAGTCGCTAAATGCAATGCACTTAAATCTGTAGTGGTTAGCCTCGGCTCATCCTTAACCACATATAGTTCATTATTAGAATTATAAAGATTCCAATGATATTCAAAGGACAAAGACTCCATCATTAAAATAGGCAATCTTGTTAATTCTTCTGGTGTTTTAATCAAGAAATGTTGATTCAACAAATCAGGGCTTGCGACAATAAATTGTTTTGAAATAGATAGGCTACGTACAATCAAATCACTATCTTTTAAAGGTAAGGGTCTGATTCGAATTGCAACGTCATAACGTTCATTAAACAAGTCTACCTTTCTATTTGTCGCTTCCACATGTAATTTAACTTTCGGATAACGTGCTAAAAACTTATTCAACATTTTACTGACATTAATATGCAATAAATTTGTAGGACAAGAAATTTTTACAATTCCAGTCGGCTCTGCGCTTAACAGTGCGATTGCCTCATCAGCTGATTCAGCTTCCACAAGCATTGCTTTACAGTGTTGTAAATATATGTTCCCGACATCTGTAATCGAAATTCTTTTGGTGGTTCGATTGAGAAGTTTTACTCCTAAACGGTTTTCCAATTCCGCAACTCTTCGACTTAACAATGATTTGGTCACACCCAACGCATTACTTGCAGCTGAAAAGCCGCCATATTCAATCACTTTGGTAAAATAATACAGGTCATTTAAGTCTTTCATCATATCCCCTTAAATATCGCAACTGTTCTCTATATAAGACAATATGTCATATAAATAGCATAATTCAATATTTGTCCTACTGTTAGTATTAAAAACAGCAAATGATTGCTTAACTAAGGATATATAAAATGTCTACTCCAGCTAATTTTAATGGCCAAGCCCCAGTGATTGATGTAAATGATTCCGTTATGCTGTTAATTGATCATCAAAGTGGTTTATTTCAAACCGTTGCTGATATGCCAATGACAGAACTACGCCAACGCGCAGCAGCCTTAGCTAAAATAGCATCATTATCAAACATGCCTGTCATTACCACGGCATCAGTTCCTCAAGGCCCCAATGGCCCACTGATTCCTGAAATACACGCAAATGCGCCCCATGCAAAATATGTCGCACGTAAAGGCGAAATTAATGCTTGGCATAATCAAGAGTTCGTTGAAGCGGTAAAAGCAACAGGTAAAAAGACCCTGATTATTGCGGGTACGATTACCAGCGTGTGTATGGCTTTTCCAGCGATTAGTGCAATTGCTGATGGCTATAAAGTTTTTGTTGTGGTTGATGCATCAGGTACGTATAGCAAAATGGCACAAGAAATTACCTTAGCACGTGTCGTTCAAGCAGGTGCGGTACCGATGGATACAGCGGCGGTTGCTTCAGAAATTCAACAAACTTGGAACCGTGAAGATGCTGCTGAATGGGCTCAAGTGTACACTCAAATCTTCCCTGCTTATCAATTACTGATTGAAAGTTATTCAAAAGCACAAGAAGTTGTGACAAACAAAGAAGTACTTGATTCAGTGCGTAAATAATTTTAAATAAATGATGATTTTAGACACCTTTCGAGGTGTCTAAATCTTTGTTATGACGCAGTAATTACTACACTCATTTTGTTGCTACTTCAAGTTTAGAGAATAAATCATGTCTTTAGATTAAAAAATTAATGTACATGGTCCGACTCCTTTTCCGCTGCCTCAAGTGCGGCAGATTCATTGGCAACGTCATTGATCCATCCATAGCCATTTTTCATCAAAATGGCATAGGTTTTACCATCTGCTGTAATCGTACCCATGGTAAAATTGTCTTTAATGGTTTGAGTAATATGAAACTTCTCTTTATTTTGATCTCCTCCTTCTAGAGAGCCTGACCAACTGACAATATCTTCATCTGGATCTACCTCTATACGTTCTATAACGGCCTGTCTGTTTAAACCATAGCCTGGCACATTAAATACAATTTGATCGCCGATATTCTTCGCCTCTAAGGTATATAGATCATTCCTCAGAAATATTCGCCCATCTTTTTTTTGTGCATCTGTCAAAGGAACAGGATTATGCATAGACACGGTATCAACAGTACTCAAATTGAACATCTGTTGATTGAAAATTCCTGCACGTAATTTGTCTTCATCCAGCGTTACAAGTTTACGGCGAGCATGGCTGTCTTTTATACGTTGCAATACTTGTGTTTCGGTTAGATTTGTATTTAGCTTCGGTGAATTCACTTGATCGATTTGTTCATTTTGTTTAGACGCAATCGCTTTAGCTGTATCAGCTGTCTCCTGTTGACCTGAGATGAACCAAGCCAACAAAGAAACCACCAAAACAGTTAAAACAACGGAAATAATGAGATATATCCGTTTATTCATTATGGATTAACCGCCACTAAAAATTTTGAAATGGCTTCAACATTCTCATTAATTTTTCTTAAGCCATCAAATTTGTCAGTTTCACCTAAACGCACACCATATTCAGGGCTATAGATATCTGGGCTTGAATATAAGCCAATTTGATTTCCCCCCATAATGGTACTGCCTAAAGGATGACCAAATCCCCAGTTATAACCTGTGGTTCGATCAAAGCTATGTCCGAGTCCCATGTTATGCCCTAACTCATGCCGCATTGCGGTGATACCACAACCATAATTATGTGATCCGATCATGTTGTACTTGCTCGGTGTGCTATTTATATAAGCTAAACCGCAACCCGAATGATCTGTAATGGTATATATCGCATCAGCACCTGTTCTGGTTCTTTCCGCTTGTACGGTGGTATCTGAACGTCCTAAATTAATCGCATCACCGAGTGTCGTTCCAGGGATTCGATAATCCAAGTATCCAACTTCTTTGTAGTAGGCTTTTGCTTGCGAGTTTTCAAGCGCTTCATTGGTTAATCTAAGTGCTTCACGGGCTTGAATTTTTGCAGCAGTTGCACCGAGTTTGTCATTGACTACGGGACTATTCACAAGCAGCAAATCAATCTGATAACTATCGGTATTCCAAACACCATTGTTAAATACCAAACGGATTTTATCGCCTTTTTTTAAGCTTGCACTAATGTTGCTAGCCGAAACTGTAAACGCTGTATCCGCAGAATTAGATAAGATAACCTTGTCACCAGACTGAGCCGTTGGCAAATTTACAACAGGTGCCCATTGCGCATTATCAGCGGTTATTTCAACGACAGGGGTTTTAAATGTGAAACCTTGTGCAGCGGTGTTTGCAGTGAATACGGTTTTAGGAGATGAAGCCAACACCCAATACGATTTATCTGCAATATAAATGAACTCGTAACGATTGCCCTTGTTGAGTTTTAGGGTTGCGGTGGTATTGGTATTTTCATTTTCAATCACTGATTGCCAGCTTGCAGTTGAGCTAACAATGATACGATCTCGGTCGTTTGCTGTTTGCGGTAATTTTAATGAAGACACCCACGCCCCATCAGCAAAACGAATTTCTGTTTTAGGTGCAGTTAAATTTTGCAAAGCCGTATTTAATGCCGCAGTATTACCATTGATCACGTTGATAATACGTGTCGGAACAGACAGTGGAACCCATTTACTCAGTTCTTGATTATATTGAAAGATATATGCATCATTTTTATTGACAACCAATGTACTTGGAAATAAAGCATTTTGTGAATTAATTTTGGAGGATTTAAGCGCATTAGACTTAACCACAAGGATCTGGCCATTCTGACCTGTTTGCGGTAAATGAATTGTCTCAGTCCAAGCAGCATCACTTACAACATATTGGGCCTGTGATTGTTGAAATACGGGAATGGTATTGCCATTTTTTTCAGGCGTAAAATTGGCAGTTTCAGGCGCATAAAACTCCCATTTTCCATTACTAAATTTAAAACGATAACTGTTTCCAGACTTTAGTGTGAGAACGCCTTTTTTTTCAATATTTACATTACTTAAATCAATATCACTGTCATAACCCGCAGTTGATTGAATTGTAATTAAGGCACCTTCTTTTGCTACATTCGGTAAGGAAATATTCTTTACCCAATTGCCATTGGATACACTAAATATCAGATCATCATAGCCTGTTGGGATGATTCCACTCTGGTTATTCTGGTTTGGTGATAGTGTGGTTGCGGCTATGGCAAAAGTGACCATACCACTTGTAATGAAGACTGTAATAACTTTTCTTTTATTCATGTTATACCTGAGTCAATATTATAAAGTTGAGCTGACACTATAAATTAATTTTTATTGAAAAATAAAATTAAAAATTGTTAATAAAATCGATAAAACCAACAGCAACCCTAGGTTTCATTAAATTACAAATATCTGATATATAAATAAAAGTAAATATTACAACCCAAAAACAATGTAGAGCTTATAAAATAAAACTTAGTAAAATCATCAATCTAAACCAATCAATAATTCGTGAATTATCCTTCTTTTTTTTGTTGAAAAATCGCTGAGTTTAAATTTCAGTATTTCAATATAGAAATTTGATATTTCTATAGCTGATTCAACCCATTAAAATTATTTTTATATCATCTTATCCACATTGATTTTCACATCTTTATTTTCTGGATTTTTAAATTAATAAATAATAATATCAATAACTTAAAAAAATAATATTAAATTTCTAAAGCAATATTTTCTACTCAGAAGAGTAAAAATCACAAAAAAAGTGTCCTCAAAGGATATGGTCGCTAATTATTCTAAATGGTAAAAACTTTTAATCGCTTAACAGTTTCATGTTGGATAACCACAATGATCACGGAAAGTCATCAAATTAAAGCAAGAAAAGTATATTTCGATTTTTCTGAGTCTTCTGTATGTTGGATGCCAGATGATCCACTCTGTTCACATATCGCCAATGGTATCAATATGCTTTTGCCTGCGGGCGAGTTTTGGTTTTGTCGAGTATTTAATAAAACCCTTCCACATATTAGCGATGAAAAATTAAAACAAGACGTTATTGGCTTTGTCCGTCAAGAAGCTGCACATGCACGTGCACATGAAAAAGTACAAGACTTTTTAAGAGAAAATGGCTATGACATACAAGAACCATTAAATCGTGCCCATCTTGTTTTCAACATTTTATTGGGTGACAAACCATTAGGAATCCCTTTTTTAAAAGGGAAAAAATTTGACGAATATTGGTTAATCTTTCGTGTAGGTGTTATTGCAGCGATCGAGCACTTTACAGGTACAATTGGGCAATGGACACTTGATAGCAAATCTTGGGATAAAGCAGATCCAGCTATGGCTGATTTATTCCGCTGGCATCTTGCGGAAGAAGTTGAACATCGTTGTGTCGCTTATGATTTGTTTGAGCATTTATTACAACAAAAGCTAGGTTTTTATGTTTCCAGACAAATCATTATGATGGGAATTTTTCCGCTTTTTATTTACTTCCTCGTTGATTTTGCTCGTAGTCTGGGCCAACAAGATACTGAACATCAACAAATCCAAAAATTAATGCGCCGTGGATTCTTTGCTTTTATTCGAGAGTTTGAAAAAACTGCAACAAAAACAGATCACCTACCGACCATTAAATACCTATGGAAAGCCACTCTACGTTGGACCTCTCCAAAGTTTAATCCGCTTCATGAAGGTGATACAGAACAGGCTTTAGCCTATATGTCACGTTCACCTGCTGTTCAGTATTTTGAGAAAACCGCGCTCAATTAGAGGGTCATCACATAATAAAAGTGACCATAAAGCTCGGAAGAAACATGGTTAATGCGAGTCCTATAACTCCTGCAAATTCAAAATAAAAAAGCACCTTAAGGTGCTTTTTTAAACGACTGATGCTTTAAATCATCAAAAGTACAGTCGCTTACAACTCATTATTTCGCATTTGGACGTACCATTTTTTCAGGTTGTACCACTTCATCAAACTGTTCAGCCGTGACAAAACCAAGTTCTATCGCAACTTCTTTTAAAGTCTTATCTTCTTTATAAGCCGTTTTAGCAACTTTAGCAGCATTTTCATAACCAATCACAGGATTCAGTGCTGTTACCAGCATCAATGAATTATGTAAGAAGTAATCAATTTTTTCACGATTTGGTTCAATACCGACAGCACAGTGTTCGTCGAAGCTGTTACATGCATCGCCAAGCAATTGAATTGACTGAACAAGATTATATGCAATCACAGGCATATAAACATTCAGTTCAAAATTCCCCGCTGCACCTGCAAAATTAATCGTGGTGTCATTCCCCATGACTTGCGCAACCACCATGGTCATTGCTTCACATTGGGTTGGGTTGACTTTACCAGGCATGATGCTTGAACCAGGTTCATTCTCAGGAATACGCAACTCGCCCAAACCACAACGTGGTCCACTTGCTAACCAACGTATATCATTGGCAATTTTATTTAAACTCGCAGCTAAGGTTTTCAATGAGCCTGAAGCAAATACAGCAGCATCACGACCAGCAAGTGCTTCAAACTTATTGGGATTACTGATAAATGGTAAACCCGTCAGTTTGGCTAATTCTTCCGCTGCTTTGTCTGCATATTCAGGATGCGCATTTAAACCTGTACCAACAGCGGTTCCACCAAGTGGTAACTCATAGAGCCACACCAAAGCCTGTTGTAAACGTTTTAGTCCATGATCCAGCTGTGAAACATAGCCACTGAATTCCTGTCCTAATGTAAGTGGTGTTGCATCCTGCAAATGAGTACGGCCAATCTTAACAATATCGTCAAACGCTTCAGATTTGCGATGTAAAGTGTCTCGTAAGCGTTTTACTGCTGGAATAAGCAACTCATTGATTTGTACCGCAGCAGCCACATGAATCGCTGTTGGAAATGAATCATTAGTAGATTGCGCACGATTGACATGATCATTCGGATGCACCGGCTTTTGCGAACCTAATGGATTGCCTAATTTTTGATTGGCGATATTGGCAATGACTTCATTACAGTTCATATTACTTTGCGTACCTGAACCTGTTTGCCAAACCACCAAAGGAAATTGTGAATCCCATTTACCTGAAATTACTTCATCGGCAGCATCGACAATGTACTGTGACAGATCATGCGGAATTTGATTTAAGCTGGCATTGGTTATTGCCGCAGCCTTTTTGACCAGCCCCATCGCTCGAATCATCGGGCGCGGCATATGTTCTGTACCAATTTTAAAGTTTTCTACGCTTCGCTGAGTTTGTGCGCCCCACATTGCTTCGCTTGGGACTTCAACATCGCCCATTGTGTCATGTTCAATACGTGTTTGCATTTTCAACCTCTTCTTTATCCATATCTTATTTTCAAGTTAAAGCTTGTTTTGACAACATCTGCGTAAAAACACCAGCTTCAGCGAAGCGATTATGCTAAACAAATCAATCAAACATGTAAATGATAATTATTTACAATAATCATCTATTCTGGATTTTTATCGATTGTTTAAGGTATTTTGATAAAAACGCCATTCATCTTCAATCATTTGTTTAAGCGAGCGCTGTGCTTTCCATTTTAAAACCTCAAATGCTTTTTGACTGATAGATGCAACCTGATCCAGTTCATCTAATTTATACACCGCATCAATTTGATGGATTTGACTCGCCGTAACCTCTTCGATCAAGTTGATCAGGTTTTGTATCGAACTGACAGGACCTGCAATATCAAAACTTTGATAAACATTACCCTGCTCATGTAGCCAAAGAATAGTTGATTTAATTGCTTCACACACGTCAAGAACATGGACAAAGCTACGCTCAGTCGTTTTATCCGCAGTCTCTGAATTACGTTGTACTTCAATTAGATCACGTTGTTGAGCCGCGACTTGTAAAGCCAAAGGGACAACATTTTTAGGTAGTGGTGCAACAAACTCACCCAAGACGCCATGCTCAAATGCACCGACGACATTTGAAACTCTTAAAATGGCAATTTTCCATTCTTCATCAGTTTTAAAGGTGTCTTTAATGATTTCTTCAATCATTTGCTGAGATTTTATATAAGGATTGGGATAACTATAATTAAATGCGGTTTGTTCATTCAGCTCTAAACTTGATTGCGCATAAACCATAAGGCTAGAAAGATGTACCAAATTTCTGACACCGGTACGCTGCATCGCACGTAATAAACTCATAATACAACTGAGATTGTCATTATAATATTCAAGTGGTTTTAGGTTTGACTCTTCAATAGACTTAAAACCCGCACAATGCACAACGGTATCTATTGAATATTGTTCAAATACTTTATTTAAAGCGGGAGTATTACGAATATCAATTTTGACAAAGGGAATATACATTCCTGTAATAAATTCTAAGCGCTCTAAGCATTGCAGATTGGCATTGGCTAGATTATCCACAATGACGACCGCTTGCCCTTGAGCTAGCAAACTTAAAACCACATGCGAGCCTATAAAGCCTAAACCACCAGTCACTAAAATCATTGTATACTACCTATCATTATCAAGTTTGAATGTTGCAAACTGTCCATTCTCCAAGTGAATCGCCATCAAATGAGTACTTTATTACTAATCACCGCAGCACCGACTTCAATCCATGCATGGCATGCATTGGGTTTAGCTCAAGCACTGCAAGCTGAAGATCAAGAATTTCGTGTTTTCTTTTATCAAGATGGTGTACAAGTTGCGAACAACTTGCAATGGGTTCCTGACGATCAACGTAATTTATCTGTAGAATGGCAAAAACTCTCAATTCGACTTCCTGTCTGTGTGAGTGCTGCATTAGCGCGGGGGATAACAGATCAAGAGAATGCCAAACGTCACCAAATTCCAGCCGATAATCTTGCAAAAGGCTTTGAACTTGTGGGTTTAGGCGAACTTGCAGATGCTGTTCAATCTACAGATCGTATCATTCAATTCTAAGTTGATCATCCCATTAGCGTGTTGCATTTAAAAGGTAATTTGTGTGAATACTGTGCTCGTTGTGATAACCCAAGCAAATTTAAATACATTGCAGGTACATGAAAGTTTGTCAGCAACCATGGTGCTTGCAACTTTTGGCTGTAAAGTCAAAGTGTTACTTAAAGACGCTGGATTAAGCCTACTTAAATCAGAAATGGCTTTTAGCCAATTAAATCACGTATTTAAGCTCGCTTCAAATCTGGTCGATAGCTTTGAATTCTATGATTTAACACCAGTTTTAGTAGAAAATATGAATAAATCCTCGACTTTTGTTACTCAATCACAACAAGAGTTGGAATTTGTAGAACTGAATGCTGAATTTATTCAGGCTTTTGATCATGTGTTGTATTGGTAAGCTGTGGATGGAAAGTTTAAATGTCAGATAAAACGCTTTATTTAATTCAATCTTCTTTTATATATACTGACCATATATTGAATCAGTTGGATCAACTGTATGGTTCTCATGATCACGTTGTTTTAATGGGTGATGCGGTACTGTTTGCAACAGATCAGCGCTTAACAAACAAACAGAATCTTTATCTTCTTGAAAATGATGCTGAGATTTTATCTGAATCCATTCCTGAAAATTTTAAATCAATTTCTTACCCACAATTTGCTCAGTTGGTTTTAGACTTTAACCGCTGTATCAGTTTAAAATAGTGGGCTAGGTTGTCAATTATCTTCGATTTTTTAAAAATCAATCTTTGATGTTTTGTTGATCAAAAGTTACATTGTTTCTGTTGTTTTGTTTAGGCGGTTTTATGAGCTTTGAGTTAGACCAAGATGGTCATTTAGTAGATTACACCATTTGGAATGAACAGGTTGCCCAAGAGTTGGCACAAAGTTTAGATCTACAACTGACCCCGTGGCATTTTGAAGTGTTGCATGCAGTACGTCAATTTTATACCCAGTTTGGCCACTCTCCTGCAACTCGTCCACTGATTAAATTTTTAATGAAAACGATCAACCCAGCAATTGATAATGCTGTCCTACAAGACAAGTTTAATACAGGACTGGTTGCCCGCCATTTAAGCCGTTTGGCGGGTATCCCTAAACCTGCAAATTGTTTGTGATCACTCCATAAAAATTGATTCGTTTAATTCAATATGAGATCAAACCCATCAATATAGCGAGTAAATATCTAAATTGGCGATAGCATAATTATTTCACTTTCTTCCTGAGAAAATCCCATTGGTATTTGAAAAAATATTTTAGTGTTTGATTTGGATTGACTGCAGTTTTATTTTTTAAATTTACGCCATTCGAATGATCATAATCTAAAAAATTAGCTGTAGTACCCTGTATAAATTGAAAGCTCGATCCTTTGGCTGTAATTTTCTGTGATTCAAACAAATGATCTAATCCAAAACGATGCCCTAATTCATGTACCACGACTTGATTAAATATATTTTGAGGACAGTTAAATAAGGTAACGCTGTCACCACCAGCACCAACTGCATTCTTTATTTCTACAGTTGTTACGAAAACATAATTTTTAGTCGCTAAGTTTTTATCTTGATATTTTTTATAAAACTTAGTTAAGTCACTTAAAAAATAACCCGTGTCATTTATATTTAATTTATTCAAAGATATATTAACATCATCGTCTTTGCTACGATATTTGTTTAAATCAAATATTGGGGCATTTTTTATTTCTACATTAATTAAAGCTTGGTTAAATGAGTTATGCTTTAAAAAATTTTCATAATCATGTGAACGGCTTGGTTTTTTTCCATCAGTTATAACGTCTACAAAAATAACCGATATAGTAGGAATCACAGCATTATGATAAAGCATTAGCTTCCCAACTTTCTCTTGGGTCTCTCCTTTTATTGCTGTTGCAATGATTTCTTCATGTTTTTGCAAAGCACCTGTGCACTTAATATTCACTATTTCTGAAGCTAAATAATAAATCTCTTCTTCTCTTTTAGTATCTTCGCCTAAATCTCGGGTCATTTTTTTGGCGTAAATAAAATCTTCGACACTGAACTCTGCTGGTTCAATAATAATATTCGGATTTGAAACTTCAAACTTAATCTTTGTTCCATCATTTTTTAATGAAAAATTATTTTCTGAATCTAATAGTCTCAACTCTAAATTAAGCCTAACCCCTTGATTGACAGGATTAGAACTATTGCTATCCTCCTGTGAGCTTGGGTAAATTGCTAACCATGCAGGGATATATTCTGTACCAAATGGGCTAATTTTGGTAATTTGGTCTTGGGTATATGTCGCTTTTAATGATTGTATCGAACCACTGACTAAAGCAACTTTGTTTCCAAATTTTGTTGCTGCATTCGGTCTATAGTTGGTTAATTTTTTAAAGTATTCAGGTCTGTACCAATCAAAACCATAATTTCCATCATATATGTTATCTTCACATCTTCGAAAATGAATCGTAAACTTCTGTAGGCACGTATCACAAGTACTTCCGACTGTTGGGCTTGAACCAATTCCCATTCGATTACTCCATATTGAATATTTTATAAATTATTAAAATTTTGCATCAGTTAAATAAGTATATAAAAGTGAATGACTTGATCAAAATTATCTGTTTAAAAAATCGCTCTATTCTTTATCAAGCAATAAACCTTATTTTCTAAACTAGGATTACAGTTACTGTTTTTCATACTTTTACTTATTAATTTAAATTATATATTTTTTAAATTGAACAATCACATATTTTATATCTTGTTAACAAAAATCAAAAACAATATCAGTAATTAAAAGTTCAAATTACTTGCAACGCTTCATCTAAACATTTTCACCAACACTAAAGATCATGAGTGCACATATCTTTATATTTTTATGATATTTACCAACAACTTAATCTAAAATTAATTCATGATAAATATTGAAAATCATCTAGGGAATAGCAATCAAGCTAATTTTTTCTGCGCTATGTATTGAAAAAACGCTGAGGTAACGATTGGCTTCACCTGTCTTGCATTCACCGCCTGCTGACATTCTGAGCATACCAATATCGGAGTAAACTCATGACCACAAACGGTATGTTGATACACCATAGGTGCACCCAGCCCCTCATCCATCCATTTATCCGCCCATGCCACCATGGTTAATAAAATAGGATATAGATCTAAGCCCTTTTCAGTTAAGCGATATTCATAACGCTCTTGTCGATCGACATAAGCCACTTTAACCAGTATTTCATGCTCAACCAAACGTTTTAGCCGTTCAGACAATACATGTCTTGTCACACCTAAATTTTCTTGAAAATCATCAAAACGACGTAAACCCATAAAAGCATTACGTAAAATAAGCATGGTCCATCGATCACCCAATACAGATAATGTACGCGCAATTGAACACGGTTGATTGCCTATTTCTTCCCATTTCATACGAAGTTCCAAATTACATTTGTAAATTTAAAATACCATTAGTGAATACTATGAAATAAACAGAAAAAGAAAGATAGTATTTCAGGGATTTTTTTTACATTCATTAAAATTGAGCGACAAGTGCTTATGCTTTAACAAGGATGACTCACAACTAAAAGTAGTGTTAGTCAACATTAAAAAACTAGAATATTTTTAATGCTCAAAAACAATAAAAGCCCAATTCTGGGCTTTTATTTTAAAATTAAATTTTACTTATTCAATAACTTGTCCACGACACCAAATTTTTTGAAAATGCTTGCTCGGCGTTTTGGATAAATACTGGCCTTATTTAAATCACCCTTGTAATGATCAAATACCCGCTTATCCATAATTTTAAACCACCATGACGGGATCATCGCTGGCAACAGCATACTTGCATAACCGCTTGGTAATTCAGGTGCTTCATCAAAGTGACGTAACGCTTGGAATGGGCGTGTCGGAAAGGCATGATGATCTGAATGACGTTGTAACTGATATAAGAATAAATTCGTTACGATGTTGTTATTGTTCCAACTATGCTCAGGCATTGTGCGTTCATATTTGCCATTTTCATCTTTCTGGCGCAACAAACCATAATGCTCAATATAATTGATGATCTCAAACAACGTAATACTATAAGCTGACTGAGTTGCTAAATAAGGCAAAATACCTTTACCAAATAACCCGACCATAGATGAATGGAATGCTGCGGTCATTGTCCAGCCTTGCAATAACTCATTATCTTTAGACCAAAATCCAAGGCCCTTCCGTTTAAGACGGTTGGTTTCAATTTCAATCGCTGATTTAAATGAACCAATGACGGTACGTGGTAAAAACTCATAGAGCGTTTCACCCATTTGCGATGAAGCTGGATCTTCAGGCGTCGCAGCGCGTTTATGGTGTCCATAAGGATGTTCGATACGGAAATGGTTATAGCCTGATGGAACCAATGCCAAATGCGATAAAATATGGTCCATACGGTCATGCTTATGGCTTAACTCATGTGCTGTGTTAATGGCAATACCATTAATTGCACCCATTGAGACACCAAGCAAAATCTTATCTAAAAGAGATGTTTGTTTACGTCCCACTAAATAACAAGCATATACATTGGCAACATATTGAATCGGAATAAAGGATTTGACCAAACGTGAATAATACGGATCTTGCTCAAGTAATTTTACATCTTCACTGGTCGGATTGTTTTTATCCTTACCGATCAATGAATCTATGGCTGGAATAATCACATGCAGTACCAGTGGCCCACCCAATGCAAAAACTTTTTTCAGTGGCTTAGGTGCAACATGATATCCCGCTAAGATTCCTAAGCCAATCACTGGAAGTGATGGGCTAATCATCCAAAGATAACGCTTTTTATCAAGTGCCAAACCTGACTTTGGTTTTAATTGTTGCAATTGCTGCTCTGTCAGTTGAACTGGTGCATTCATGGCTATATCTTCCCTATCTTTCTACTTAGTTATATATTTATGTAAAATTCAACTTAAAGACAGTTGTAAGCGTCCATAAAACCTATGAAAAAGTCTTTGGCATCTTCAACATAGAGTTTGTCCTTTGCGCACATGTTTTAATAGCATGAAACATTTTTATTATTTGAGAACAGGAAATTTGAACTGAATCTATGGATGCTTTAAGTAAAATTTTTGATGATATTCATCTCAACCATTCAGAATATATTTACCTTCAAGCTCAAGGTGATTGGTCATTTCAGAGCCCAAAACAAGATGCCGTGATCGCACATATAGTTCTGTATGGAAATGCTTATTTAGAATTTTCACCCAAAATGACTGTTGCACTACAAACCGGCGATATGTTTTTAATCCCAGCAGGATTAGCACACACGGTAAAAAACCATTTAGACACGCAGTTAGTTGAGAGCCTCAATATAGAATCACTGTTTGATGGATTAAGACAAGACGCAATCGAATTTGGTCAAGGAAGCTCAGAAAAGACCCTCATCCTTTCTGTACGATGCCATATGAATGCAATCATGGCTCGTCCATTGATCAATGCACTCCCACCTTATTTGCATATACAAAATGCCTTAAGTGATGAGGCACCTGAATGGCTTAAAATTGGATTATATTTTGTTTCTGCTGAAACCCGTAGAACCATGGCGGGTAAAAATAAAATTATGGACCACGTTGTCAGTATTTTGATGATTGAGTGCGTGCGTGACTATATTGAGCAAATGCAAGATCACAATAATTGGTTAAATGCCCTCGTGCACCCTGAACTTTCAAATGCCCTTGCTGCTATCCACAGCCGTCCAGAACAGAGCTGGACCGTAGAAAGCTTAGCTGAAACCTGTTGTATGTCGCGTTCTAAATTTGCCAGTTTATTTAATCAAATTATTGGGGAAACACCTTTAGCCTACTTGCAACAACATCGCTTACGTCTTGCCAGCCAGCTAATCAAACAAGGACAACTGCCTATTCAGCAGATTGCACACCAAGTGGGATATTCATCTGAAACCGCATTTAGCCAGGCATTTAAGAAACAATTTGAACTTAGCCCAAGCCAATATCGCAATCAGATCTAAAAAAGATTAGAGATATCCGCTAATCATATCTTAGTGATATAGCTCCTGTACTCACGCTATATTTCATTTCACATAAAAAAAGCGCCGAGGCGCTTTTTTTAATCCGAGAAGATCAATTATTTAATTTTTGCTTGAGCTTTTAAATAACGCGAATAATCATCTAATAATTGTTCACCACGGAACTTCTGATACATTTGCGTAAGTTGCTGAACTTCAGCAGGATCCATCTGAGCAGTATCTACTTTTTTCACATTCGCCACAGCCACAACAACCAACTCATTTGGCAGTTTCGCAGTAGTAACTGACCACATGCCTGCTTTAGGTACTGGCTGGCTAAAGGCAACACGCTCAATCTCACGCTTAAGGCCTTTTGAACGAGTAAATGTTCCCGCATGGACAAAATTAGACTGATATTTTGCAGTAACCTCTTGCGCTGGCAATTTTTTGAAATCCGCAATCATGGCATTTAATTTTGCATGCGCAGCATCAAACGCTTTCTGTTCAATCAATTGTGCTTTTACACGTGCAGTTGCTTGCGCTAAAGGCTGTACACCGGCTGGATGATACTCACGAACTTTAACCCAGACAACATCACCATTGGCAGTTTGGATATTACTTGACGCCGTCGTATTTCCGCTTTTCACATCGTCATTAAACAGTTTAGATTTAACAGCAGGATCAGCAAGAACTGGATTGGTTGTCGTTAAATTCACATTATTTGCAGATTGAACTTGAACGGTCTTCACGGCTTGTGAAACCACATCCAATGCATCACTGTTGACCACTTGCTCATTTAAACTATTTACAGTGTCAGAGAAATAGTTGGCTGATTTATTCTTTAAAACTTCAGCAGTCAATTCAGCTTTTTTCGACTCAAATGATGGTACTGAATCTACTGGTGTATTCACTTCAATCAAATGATAACCGAATTGAGTTTTAACAGGCTTAGACACTTGACCATTGCTTGTTGAGTTGACAGCTTTATCAAAATCATCACCAAAGGCACCTGGCGCATAGGCAGCAAGTGCACCACCTTTCGCTTTAGAATCAGGGTCTTCTGAATATTGCGCAGCAGCTTGAGCAAATGACGTACCTGCCTGAATTTTTGCATATACTTCATTTGCAAGTGTAGCAGCTTGCTCAGGCGTACGAGAATCAGTCGTGATCAAAATATGTTTAACATCACGCTTCAAACTTTGCTTATATTTTTCTACAAACTGAGTATAAGCTTGTTGTAATTCAGCATCAGTCACTGCCGCATTTGGCTGTGTCAATGTCGCTGGGCTGAGCACCACATAGTCCACATCCACTGAAGCAACTTGTTTAAACTTATTTTGATGCTTGTTGTAATAATCCGCAATTTCCTGATTGGTCACTTTAACATTGGCTTTATAATCATCAAGTTTAACGCTTGATAAGAATAATTCACGTTGTTCAGATTGCAAGTTGGCAATTTGCTGGATGTCCAATTTACTGATCAGTGCATTATCCGAAATTGTAGAGCTCAAAATGCTTAAGGCAAAATCTTGGCGAATATTTTGGATAAATGCTTGGCTAGTTAAGCCCTGTGAACGTAAATAGTTTGCATATAGCGTATTTGAAAATTTACCATTTTCCTGAAAAGCAGGAATTTGTGCAATTTTCTGTTCAATTTGAGCATCGCTCAAAGTCACACCTAACTTATCAGCTTGTTGTCTTAAAAGACTTTGGCTAATTAGGTAATCAAGTGCTTTATTTGCAATAAATTCTTTATTCAATAAAGACTCATCCCCATGTATAGCAGGATTTGCCAATAATTGATCTGTATAGCCTTTTGTAACCGTTTCTAACTCTTTTTTAGAAATATCTTGACCATTAACAGTTTTAGCTACGTCTGCTTTTTGCCCACCGCTGAAATAGCCTTCAATACCAACCACAGCAAATGGCGCTAAAAATAACACAAGGAGAACTTTACCAAACCAGCCCCTTATGAGAGTGCGAAACGATTCCATGAGTATTCCAATATTATATTTCGTAAGGATTCTAACTGAAATTGTGAAATGAATGAACGAGCAATCACTGATAATTTAATATATTTCATAAAAAACGCGCCACAAAGGCGCGCTTTTAACAAGCTCAGATTAAGCTACTGAGTCTTTTAAGCCTTTACCAGCTTTAAAGCTAGGTACTTTGCTTGCTTTAATCTGAAGCTCTTCACCAGTTTTAGGGTTACGACCAGTACGAGCAGCACGGTCTTTAACACTGAATGTGCCAAAGCCGACTAAAGTCACTGTGTCGCCTTTTTTAAGCGCTTCACCAATTGAAGCAATAGTCGCATCTAATGCTTTACCAGCATCAGACTTTGACAATCCCCCTTTTTCTGCAATCGCATCGATTAATTCTGATTTATTCATGAAGATTACGTCCTCTTATATCGTTTGTTTAAGTTCCAAGGCTGTAGATCAAAGGCCATGACGACTTTATAGCAATGCTTTGGGGGGAAACGCAAGACTCCAAACACGCTTTTCACAAAAATTACGACTAAAATTTACGATTTTTTTGGATTAATGGTAATTATTTCATTTTTTTTAGCAATTGGTCGCGTAAGTTTTGGTTCTCTTCAGCCAATGCATCGACCTTATTGTGGAGTTGCAGGATTAGGTTTTCCAAATGCTGAAGATCTTTAGCAGTCACTAAACCAATTCTGTTTAATGAATGATTTACACGCTGATCTAAAAGTTTTTCAACCTTGTCTTTGGTTTCTGCAACTGACTCTTTGGTTTTTTCAGTGACTTTATTGACTGTCTGATCTGTGACTTCAACTGTCTTGGATTCAAGCTCCTCACCCACCTTGACTAAAGAATCAAAGAGTTTATTGCCTTCTTCTTCGGCTCTGGAGAACGCTCCCAACCCTGCCAACCAGATTTGTTTTGTATATTTTCTGAAATCTAATGCTGACTTTTTATGATTTCTAGGCTTTATTTGAGATTCATCAAACTCATTTTGATCTTCATAAAGATCCGTTTGTTCTTTGTTGCTCTTTTTCATATCTTGCTCCATTTACCCCAAACTCCAGCGTGTAATGACCTATATGACCAAATTATGTAGAAAATATTGCTATATTATCAAATAAAACTATTGAACCTTTTGCTAAACTGTTCTACAAAGCAAAGTAATTGTTTTAATGTTAAGGAACACTTGGCAATTCGACAATGGTTATTAAGATAATTTTTATATCATTGTTGAAATATTGTGTTTCCAGTCATGGATGAGATTGTTTCAAATTTATTTAGAGATCGGACTCTCTGTTTTGCTATAGGAATTTTTTATGAATGAATCGCAACAAAAGCAAGGTCATTCTCGTTTGTTGCTAAACATTGTCATGATTATATTGGAAACCATTTATTCTTTCGTATTAAAACATGATCGTGTTGTTCGCTTACAGGCAAAAAAATTCGTCGGACAGCAGATTACAATTAAAATGAATAGTTATATTCCTTATTTTGACTTTTATGTTCAATTTACAGATCGTGGTATTCTTTTTGATTTACAGCCTCCAGAAAAAGCCATTGACCTTTCTGTGAGTAGCACACTCATCGATTTCATCCAAATTTTTGTCTTTGCTAATCGTCGTAGCATGAAAAAAATGCGTCTGGAAGGCGATAACCTGCTCAAGGAACAGTTCCGTGATCTAGTTGTACACTTAACTGCCCCTAAATTGCTTTCAGACTGGAAGCAATGGTTAACCAATCCAGATGATGACAGCCAGACTAAAGCATCAAAAAAACGCATTGCCCCTTTGCTTGAAAAGATTGATCAGCAACGCTCTAAGATCAACACACTCCAAGTTGAAGTGAAACAATATCAAAATCGTGTTAAACGCTTGCAGCTCAATCAACAACGTTTATATACGGCTTTAGGCGTATTGGGCTTTCTATTTATGGCATTAGTCGTGTATAATCTTTGGCAAATATTTTCATAAAACTTGAACAAAAATTGAATTTTTCCTGTAATTTTTGTTCAAATAATAAATTCTGACTAAATTAGTCAGAATTAAACTTAAAAATACTTGACTATTTTAGTCAGGATTCATAAAATTCATACATCTAGTCTAAAACATGTGTATCGAATCATGCGCCTAACTACTCGCGGTCGCTATGCAGTGACTGCACTACTTGACTTAGCATTGCAGCCACCTGAACAAACGATTACGCTTGCAGAAATTGCAACCCGCCAAACGATATCTGTCGCTTATCTTGAACAATTGTTCGCTAAACTTAAACGTCATGGCTTAGTTTCAAGTGTTCGTGGAGCAAATGGCGGTTATCACTTAGCGCGCCATGCTGAAGAAATTACTGTCTTAGAAATTATTGAAGCTGTAAATGAAACTGTTGATGCGACTCGTTGTGACCACAAAGGCAACTGCCAAAATGGTGCAATGTGTTTAACTCACGATTTATGGCAAGAACTCTCTCTCCATATTGCCGATTATTTAGCTAAAATCACCCTTGCGGATTTAGTAGCTCGTGACAACGTACAAACCGTTGCGGTTCGCCAAAATTCAGCACCTCTTGATTCAGCCCTTTTATCGGTTACAGGTATTTGACATGAAACGTCCGATTTATCTTGACTATGCAGCAACTACGCCTGTTGATCCTCAAGTAGCAGAACGCATGATGGAGTGTTTAACCTTTGATGGTACATTCGGTAATGCTGCTTCTCGCTCACATGCTTATGGATGGCAAGCTGAAGAAAAAGTTGAATATGCACGTGAACAAGTCGCAAATTTAGTAAAAGCTGATCCACGCGAAATTGTCTGGACTTCTGGTGCTACTGAATCTGATAACCTTGCCCTTAAAGGTGTTGCTCAGTTTTACGGTTCTAAACGCAAACACATCATCACAAGTAAAATTGAACATAAAGCAATTTTAGATACTTGTCGTGAATTAGAAGAAGAAGGTTTTGAGATTACCTATCTTGAACCTGAACCTAAAACTGGTTTAATTACCCCAGAAATGGTTCAAGCTGAACTTCGTCCAGATACGCTACTTGTTTCATTGATGATGGTGAACAATGAAATTGGTACTGTGACAGATGTTGCTGCAATTGGTGAGTTAACACGTGCCAATAAAACCTATTTCCATGTAGATGCTGCACAAGCTGCAGGTAAAGTTGAAATCGATCTTTCTACCATGAAAGTTGATTTGATGAGCTTCTCAGGTCATAAGGTTTATGGACCTAAAGGCATTGGTGCTTTATTTGTACGCCGTAGCCCACGTGTTCGTATCAAAGCACAAATTCATGGCGGTGGTCATGAACGTGGTATGCGCTCAGGTACACTTGCAACCCATCAAATCGTCGGTATGGGTGAAGCATTTGAACTTGCTGGCAAATCTTTACAAGCTGAACAAACACGTTTACGTGTACTCCGTGACAAACTCTGGAATGGTTTACAAGATTTAGAACAAGTCTTCTTAAATGGCCACCCTGTATACAATGTTGCAAACTACTTAAATGTTAGTTTCAACTTTGTTGAAGGTGAATCATTGATGATGGCGTTAAAAGATGCTGCTGTATCTTCTGGTTCAGCATGTACATCTGCAACACTTGAACCTTCTTACGTACTTCGTGCCCTCGGTCTTTCTGACGAGTTAGCACATAGTTCAATTCGTTTTAGCTTTGGTCACTATACGACTGAAGAAGACATTGATCATGTAATTAAGATTACTAAAGCTGCTGTTGAGAAATTGCGTGAACTTTCTCCGCTTTGGGATATGTACAAAGAAGGGATCGACTTAAATTCAGTTGAATGGGCTGAACACTAAGTTCCTTGAAATCAAAACGCGGCATTTTATTGAAAATCAGTAAAATGCCACCAAATTAGATTGTAGAAATACATATTATCAACGCTGACCCCGAGGTTTGGAGAAGCAACATGGCTTATAGCGAAAAAGTAATAGATCATTACGAAAATCCTCGTAATGTTGGTGTTTTGGATAAAAATGCAGAAAATGTTGGTACAGGTATGGTGGGTGCACCTGCATGTGGCGATGTAATGCGTTTACAAATCCAAGTGAATGACAGTGGTGTAATTGAAGAAGCTCGCTTTAAGACTTATGGCTGTGGCTCTGCAATTGCGTCTAGCTCACTCGTAACCGAATGGTTAAAAGGTAAAACGCTTGACGAAGCACAGGCGATTAAGAATATCGACATCGCAACTGAACTTGCACTTCCTCCTGTAAAAGTACACTGTTCTGTACTTGCAGAAGATGCAATTAAAGCTGCTGTTGAAGATTACCGTAGCAAGAAAACTAAAGCCTAATATCTGTTCGTCAAATTTAGCAGATGATTTTTTAACGGAGTTTTCATGATCAATCTAACTGAAAATGCTGCAACTCATATCAGCAATTACTTAAAGAATCGCGGTAAGGGTGAAGGTATTCGTCTTGGTGTGAAAACTTCAGGCTGTTCTGGCTTAGCTTATGTACTTGAGTTTGTTGATGATATTGACACTCATGATCAAATGTTCGAGCAGTTTGGTGTAAAAGTTTTTGTAGATCCAAAAAGTTTGGTTTATCTCGATGGTATGGAAATGGACTATGTTAAAAATGGTCTCAATGAAGGCTTCGAGTTCAATAACCCAAATAAAAAAGGTGAATGTGGCTGCGGTGAATCTTTCACTGTATAATCTGCCCTGCTTTTTCTCATGTTAAAACAGTGTCTTGCACTGTTTTAATCACATTTAATTACACCGTTTTCCTGTAAAACATCGTGGATGAGTATCTCCCATGAGTCATTTTGAGTTGTTCGATCTCCCGGAAGCACTCGATATTGATTTAGCGACATTAAAAGCTAATTTCCTAAAACTACAACAGCAATATCATCCTGATAAAGCTGAAGATAAAGACAAAGCTTTGATTAAATCAAGTGAGATTAATCAGGCATATAAAGCTTTATCCAATGTAGACAGTCGTGCTGCTTATCTACTGTCACTCAAAAAGCAAGATCATCACTTAGATCAATCAATTAGTGATTTTGAGTTCTTACAATCTGCTTTAGAAATTCGTGAGCAGCTTGATGAAGCAACCAATACTGAACAATTGCATTCTTTAAAAAAAGAAGTCCAACAATGGATTGATGGCTTAGTTCGTGAATTCAAAATTGATTTTGAGGATGAAGATTGGGCTGAAGCACGTGACACTGTGCGCAAGTTACGATTCTTTCAAAAAGTCATGAATGATATTGATAAAGCCGAAGATCAGCTTTTAGATGATGAAGATTTTAGTTTAGATGATGATTTCTAAATTTTAACTTTCATTATATGTTTTACCCGAATTTGTTTTTAGTTTTTATTTTAAGGATGTGACAAATGGCACTCTTGCAAATTGCTGAACCAGGACAATCAAGTGCGCCACACGAACACCGTATTGCGATTGGTATCGACTTAGGGACAACCCATTCTCTTGTTGCTACGGTATTATCAGGCAAAGCCAAAGTACTGAACGATGAGCAAGGTCGCGTGTTACTTCCTTCTATTGTACATTATTCTAAAAATTCAACCGAATATGGCGATGCAGCAAAACCGTTTATTACTGCTGACCCTAAAAATACCATAGTTTCTGTTAAGCGCTTTATGGGTCGTTCTAAAGCAGATGTTAAATTTCAACACCCTTACACGCTTGCGGGTGCTGACAATGAAATGCCAGCATTTGAAACAGCGCAAGGTCGTAAAACACCCGTAGAAATCTCCGCAGAAATTTTAAAACAACTGAAAGATCGCGCTGAACAAAGCTTAAGCAATCCGGTGAATGGCGCTGTGATTACGGTTCCAGCCTACTTTGATGAAGCGCAACGCCAAGCCACACGTGATGCAGCTGAACTCGCGGGTTTAAATATATTACGCCTGCTCAACGAACCTACCGCTGCGGCTGTTGCATATGGCTTGGACCAAGAAAGCAATCTAACAACAGACCGCAACTATGTCATTTATGATTTAGGTGGTGGTACATTTGATGTGTCTATTTTGCGTTTTTCTCAAGGTGTGTTTGAAGTTTTAGCCACAGGCGGTCATACCGCACTGGGTGGCGATGACCTAGATCGCCTTATTGTGAAATGGGCAAAAAAACAACTCAATATTGAAACTTTAGATGATGCAGAATATGCACATTTTATCGTTTCTGCGCGCAAAGCCAAAGAAGCACTCAGTGATGCAACCTCTGTTGATATTAAAGTTCTAACACATCATCTCACGCTAGATCGCACAACATTTGAAGAAATCATTCAAGTGGCATTAGATAAGACGATCAATGTGTGTAAACGTGTCATGCGTGATGCAAAACTTGAACTCGATGATATTCAAAATGTAGTTCTTGTTGGTGGTTCAACCCGCTCTTATGCTGTACAGAAAGTGGTGCGTGAAGTATTTAAGCAAGAACCGCTTTGTACCATCAATCCTGATGAAGTTGTGGCGATTGGTGCTGCGATCACTGCAAATCAACTCATTGGAAATTCTAAAGATGGTTCATTACTGTTAGATGTTACCCCGCTGTCACTTGGTCTAGAAACCATGGGTGGTTTGGTTGAACGTTTAATTTCACGTAATACAGCCATTCCTGTTGCACGCCGTCAAGAGTTCACCACCTATCAAGACGGTCAAACGGCCATGCTGATCCATGTCTTGCAAGGCGAACGCGACTTAGTTGAGCATTGCCGCAGCTTAGGCCGTTTTGTATTACATGGTATCCCACCAATGACCGCGGGTCAGGCACGTATTGAAGTCACTTTTCAGGTCGATGCAGATGGCCTGCTTACTGTTTCAGCCAAAGAAACCACATCAGGGGTCAATGCGCAAATCGACATTAAACCTTCTTATGGATTGTCTGAAACCGATACTGAACGTTTGCTTTTAGAAGGTTATAAATTCGCTGAAGAAGATAAAAATCTTCGCCATCTCAATGAAACTAAAGTTGAAGCACAGCGTGAACTTGAAGCCTTAACACAGGCATTAAAGGTTGACTCCAATCTGCTCAGTACTGAACAACTGACTGCACTCACCCAAGCCGCTGAAGCCTTAAAAGCTCAGCTTGAAACAAACGATATCAAATCGATTGAGCATGCTGTTGAACAGTTAAAAACTTATAGCGATGCCTTTGCTGCAGAACGTATGAATCAACACATTGATCATGCACTGAAAGGCACCAAACTTGATGATTGGTCTAACTCAAACTAATTTAAGGTAACGACTATGCCACGTATTAAAGTACTACCTCATGCAACAATTTGTCCAAATGGTGCTGAGTTTGAAGTTGAACCAAACGCCAATCTGTGCCAAAGCTTGCTCGATAATGGTATTAAAATCGAACATGCCTGTGACATGTCTAAAGCATGTACCACTTGCCATGTGATTGTACGCAAAGGCTTTGATGAGCTCGAAGAGATGGATGATGTTGAAGCAGACTTACTTGATCGTGCTTGGGGCTTAGAACCCGATTCGCGTCTATCTTGCCAAGTTAAAATCACAGACGAAGATATGGAAGTTGAAATTCCAAAGTATACGATTAACCATGCTTCTGAAAACCACTAAGTTGCTTTTCATATAGGCAAAAAACCACTCTTTATGAGTGGTTTTTTAATGGCTTAGGCATTTAATTTAACGACTTTACAAATAATTTGAGTTGACTTCATCTTCAATATTAAGCTTTGCAACGCCTTGAGAGTTGGTAAGTTTTTGCTGAACCTTAATCCGTTCTACCATTTTTTCCAATACTTCAACCAGCTCTGGATATTCAAAGTTTTGCACTTCTTCTAAATTCAGCACCAAATGGAAGCCTTTATACTCATAATCAAACCATTGTTGATTTTCATTCTTGGTCGCTGAATATTTTTCCATCACTTGCCAAGTGCGTACCTTACCTTGAATCCCTTTCAGCTCAATCGGAGTTTTTGGTGCACAGAGATAATCATTTTTAATCAGCTTATAGGTTTCATCTGAAACCAAAATTTCATCAATATCCGCAGCATATTGCAAACGCGCTGCTAAATTGGCATCACGCCCCACAATGGTATACGCCATACGATGCACAGCACCATAGTTCCCAACGTGGCAATAACCGGTACTGACCCCCATACGAATATGTAAAGGTGCATAGCCCATTTTCACCCAACGTTCACGGAGAAATTTCATCTGCTGGCGCATTGCAATGGACATATCAATACAGTTTTTAGCATCCTGCTCCACACCTTGTGAGTCAGGATCACCAAAGAAAATCAGTATTGCATCACCCATAAACTTATCAATGGTTGCACCATATTGTTTGGCAATTTCAGTCATATGACTTAAATAGTCATTTAATACAAATGCCAAATCATCTGGAATCAAAGTTTCTGATAATTCTGTAAATCCTTGAATATCAGAAAAGAAAACCGTCATTTTTTTACGTTTATATTCAATCTTGGCTTCTGTATCACCACGCATGATCGCTTGCCAAAGCTGTAATGGCGCATAACGACTGAGTTGATTTGATAACTCAATATAGCGATTCATTTCATTGAAATAGGTGTTTTTCTTGGTTTCTACACTTTTGATACGGCGATTTTGATAATAATTTCCGATGTTTACAAACAAAATGATGCTAATAAAAGACAGGACTGATAGCTCTGGGCTGGTTTGCTGAAAATAATCATAAAAACCAAAGATAAAAATAATATTGGTATAAAACACAACAAAGGCAACTAAAATTGCCAGAGAGCCCATCATAAAAGAAATTTTGTTATTAATCGCTGTATAGATCAGTGCAAATAACAATACAAAAGTAACCACGAGGCTTAAATGTACAGCAGCCAATGCGGTAGAAACTACGATGACATCAATTAAGAAATAGATATTTTTCCGAATTTTAGAGCCATATGAATATTCTAGCCAGCGCGATAGCTTAGGGCTAACAATAAAAATAAAGCCTATAAAAAAAGGAACATAAAATTGATAATTTGCAATTGGGGAGGTGAAATAATAAACCATGACCACCAAAGCAATAATCAAATACCCCATAAATCGCTGGAATATCTCAAATTGCTTTGGCTCTTTATCTAACATACGTTCAAATGGCAAAATATTTTACCTCGAATGTCATTTTATTAAACACTTCCCTTGTGCTGTTTACACTTAATCCATACGCCAATCGAATGGCATCTCACCTTGACCACGTAACGCCAACATCAGTGTTTGACGCATGTGAGCTAATACTTCATTGCTATAAGGAACTGCTTGCAGGCCAAATACAGGTTTAGGCCAAGCTACATCATTCTGATAACGAACTACATGATGAAAATGTAATTGCGGAACCATATTTCCAAGTGCAGCGACATTCATTTTATCTGCACGAAAAACACGAGAAAGCTGACTAGACAACCAGCTTGATTCACGTAAAAACTGCTCTTGGTCAGCTTGACTTAGTTCATATAACTCAGTGATACCAGGAACACGTGGAATAAGAATCAGCCACGGGAATTGCATATCATTCATTAAACGACATGTTGAAAGCGGAAAATCGCCTACAAAAAAAGTATCTTGAGCAAGTTGTGGATGCAAACTAAACATATCTTTATAAATGACGCAAAATTAAAAGGATGGCTAATACTAACACATCGGTTTTCGTGTGAATATTGGTTATCTTGTGTTTTGGTACAAATAAACACAGTTTGTTTTGAACCTGATCACAATTACACTTTAAAGAATCACAGAATTTTTTCAAGTGATTTACCTGAAAAAATTCATAAGCACTTTTAATCTCAGATTGAGCATTTTTTAAGCTCAAAATCCTGATAAATTAACGCTTTAATTCTGTCAGTAAATTGTTTAACAAATCCTGAATAAACTGAATTCGCTTGTCATTTTCTTCAAGCATCACCATCACTTTTAAACGTTGTCCACCTTCCATACGGAACCAAGTTGGATGCTTCTGCATGAGTTGAATAATACTGATCGCTTGCACAGGTGTATCAGGTGAAAATTCGATCACCCCACCATTAGCCCCAATATCAATTTTGGTAATTTCTAAGGCTTCGGCCTTAACCCGAATTTGATGAACACTAAACAGTTGTTTTACTGGTAATGGCGGCACACCAAAGCGATCAATCAGCTCCATACGGATATTGTCAAGTTTATCCTGAGTATCGGTATTACTAATACGTTTATAGAACATAAGACGCTGATGTACATCACCCAAATATTCATCTGGGATCAAAGCAGGCATATGCAGGGTAATTTCAGAAGTAAGTGAAAGTGGTGTATCAAAATTAGGGGTCTTGCCCTGTTGAATTGCTTTGGTCGCTTTGGCCAACATTTCCATATATAGGCTATAACCAATTGCATTCATTGAACCACTTTGTTGTTCACCCAGTAGCTCACCAGCACCACGAATCTCTAAGTCTTCCGTAGCCAGCATAAAACCAGCGCCAAGATTTGAAGCTCTTTGAATGGCATCTAAACGTTTTTCTGCATCACCTTTAAGGCCTTTAATCGATGGCACCATCAAATATGCATAGGCTTGATGATGGGAACGTCCAACACGACCACGTAATTGATGTAATTGTGCTAGGCCGAGTTTGTCTGCACGTTCAATAATAATCGTATTGGCATTAGGAACATCAATCCCCGTTTCAATAATTGTTGAACAGACCAGCACGTTAAATTCTTTGTGATAGAACTGTTGCATGATTTGCTCAAGTTCACGTTCACGCATTTGACCATGCGCAACCGCGACACGCGCTTCAGGTACAAGTTGACGAATATTTTCCGCAGCGCGTTCTATGGTATCTACTTCATTGTGCAAGATATAAACCTGACCACCACGTAACAATTCTCGCAGAATTGCCTCTTTCATGGTTTCATTGGTTTGTTCATTGACAAAAGTTTTGACAGCTAAACGACGTGCAGGCGGTGTAGCAATAATTGAAAGATCACGCATTCCGCCAAAAGCCATATTCAATGTACGAGGAATTGGTGTTGCAGTTAAGGTTAACATATCAACATCTGCACGCATGGCTTTGATACGCTCTTTATCACGTACCCCAAAACGATGTTCTTCATCAACAATCATTAAACCTAAGTTTTTAAACTGCACATTTTCCTGAAGAATTTTATGTGTGCCGATGACAATATCAACTTTACCATCGATTAAATCATCAATGGTTTTGGTATGACTTTTATTGGTTCCAAAACGCGAAAGTACCTCTATACGAATTGGCCAATCGGCAAAGCGATCTTTAAATGATTCAAAATGTTGTTGCGCCAATAAGGTGGTAGGTACTAAAACAGCCACTTGCCTATTATTTTGAACAGCAACAAATGCCGCGCGCATCGCCACTTCCGTTTTACCAAAGCCAACATCACCACAAACCAATCGATCCATTGGTTTGGCTTGTTGCATATCATATAAGGTCGCTTCGATGGCATTGGCCTGATCCAGTGTTTCCTCATAAGCAAAACCACTGGAAAATTGCATATATGCACTTTGATCCAGCTCAAAGCTAATCCCAGGTTTAGACTGACGGCGTGCTTGAATATGTAATAATTCAGCTGCCACATCATGAATCTGTTCAAGTGCTTTACGTTTTGCTTTATTCCATGCATCTGTACCCAATTTATGTAATGGCGCTAAATCAGGATCACCACCACTAAAACGGCTAATCAGGTGTAAATTGGTCACAGGAACATACACTTTTGCATCATCTGCATAGTTTAATTGCAGAAACTCATAGTCTTGTTCATCAATATTTAAGGTAACTAAACCTGCATAACGCCCAACACCATGATCAATATGCACCACTGGCGCACCAATATTGAGTTCCGTTAGACTTCGGATCAGAAACTCTTCTGAAACCTCTTGTTGACGTTTTCTACGGCGCTGTACCACTCTATGTTCATACAGTTGGTTTTCAGAAATAACTGATAGATCATTGCTAATGACCAATCCGCGATCCAAAGACGCATTGGTAATCGCCACAGAGAAATTAGATTGTTGAAATACATCAAAACTTTCAACAACTGGAATTTCACCTAAACTTGCACGTAAAGCATCTTTTAAAGTTTCACGGCGTCCAGCACTTTCAGCCACTAGTAATACAGGATGATTGGCCTCATCCACATACTGCTTTACTGCTTTAAATGGTTGGTCTTGTTTAGGGTCTACAGGCAATCGTGGTGGTAATTCAACCGACAAATTGATACAGCCTGCTTTTAATTCAATGGCTTCTGTTGAGGCAATAATTCTTGAAAATTGATTTAAATACTCAAACAGTTGATTCGGTTGTATAAAAATTTCTTCAGGTGGTAATAGCGGTTGATCAGCATTATGACGTCGGTCTTCGTAACGACGCATCACATCTGTCCAAAAACTCAACAATCCTTCGTCAATGTGCTTATCTGTAATGACAATCGCATTGCTTGGTAAGTACGATACCAAACAACTTTGTGTTTGCATGGCTTGTTGCGAAAAGAATAATGGGAAGTAGAAATCTAATCCTGGAGAAGCAATACCTTCTAACACATCTTGATAAATTGGGTTTTTCTTGGGATTTGCAGTTGGAAAACTTTCTGCATAACGATCACGAAATGTTGAACGCGCTTCTTTTAACGGAAATTCTTTTGCAGGAAGTACGGTAAAACGCTCTAACTTTGTTGTTGTTCTTTGGGTTTCAGGGTCAAAGAATTTTAAACTGTCTATTTCATCATCAAATAAATCAATACGAATAGGTGCATTTTGCCCAGAAGCATAAATGTCCATGATGCTACCACGTACCGCAAACTCACCATGGTCATAAACGGTATCAACCAGATGATAACCCGCCTGAACCAGTTTTAATTTTTGTTGTTCTAATGCAAATTTCTGACCAACGCGGATATCAAAATGCTCACCCAACACCCATGATGTAGGGGCAACACGTTGTGCCAAGGTGGTTGCAGAGACCAATAAAATACCTTTTTGTGGCATATTGGAAAGTATCGACAGTCTTTCAGAGACAATATCTTGGTGCGGAGATAAACGATCATATGGCAATATCTCCCAGTCTGGAAATATTGTTGGTTTTACTCCATAAAATTCTAATTCACTTTCCAACTGTCCCAAGTGCTGATTATTTTTTGCAACCAATACAAAGAGCTGATCCGATTTCTCTGCGATCTCCTTAAACAATAAGGCTGCAGATGAACCGAGCATTGTGCCAATCCAACGTTTTTCGCCTGCTTTCAGTTGTTTTAAATTGAGGTCAGAGATTTCTTGTTTAAACATAATCGCATAGGGTCTAAAAGACATGAGCAATAGTTTAACATGATGACTTTATTCAGTTGAGTGATTTTGTTTATTCTATTTATCTGTGCAGTGACTCAACAGCAGCATTTTCTTCATCAGGATAGAATTCACATCAACCTCAAGACAATCTCACAGGATCATAGACCTGTGGAAGCTCTTGCAAATGAATTGAGAATAGTCATTTGTATAACAGAGAAAAATCTAAGCAACATCACACATTATTCTTTAGTGAAATATTCTGATTCCACTAAATGTTATCCATGCCTTAAGTTGATTTATTTTTCTCGTTTAAACGCTTTATAATAATCATTGAGTTTTCGAATAATTTCTTTAAATTGTTTTAAATTTTCTTCTGTATTGCCAAGTCGTTGCACATAGTTGTTTGTCGCGATTTCTAAATCAATCTTTTCATTGATCAAAATTGTTTTATAGAACAAGGCCTTTAAATCATCAAAATTATTGAGTTTTCGGTTAGAAAAGTATTCCAGCCGTTCAGATAACTCACGATTTAAAACAATATCATCTACAATAAAACCCTGCTCAGCATCAATTTGAATATTATTTTCTTGTAGAAAAACTTGTTCAGGACCGTTTTTATTACCCTTAAATAATGCTGTAATTTTATCAAACATCACTAAAACTCAATCAAATCAGAGACTCATCATAACAAAGATGACAAAATTTCGCAGTAAAAGGCCGTTTTAAAACGACCATTTACCTGAACATAAACCATCAGCGTTATTCGTCACCCAAATCATCTAAGAAATCGACAGTAGGCACAAAGAATAAGGCTCCTGTCACTGCTGTACTAAAATCTAATAAACGATCTAAATTACCCTCTTCATCACCTTGAAACATATGCTCTAACATTTGTCGGGTCACACTAAATTTGCGTGCATAACCAATAAAGAAAGTGCCATATTCATTTTTAGATGGATTTGAAAACGGCATATTTGCACGCATGATTTTAATTTCATTGCCATCTGCATCATGTGCCTTACTCACTACATTGTGTGCTGTTTTAGGCTTTACATCATCACTCAACTCAACATCATTAAACTTTTTACGTCCGATGACTTTTTCTTGTTCTTCATCACTGAGCTCACGCCACTTGTCCATATCATGCATATATTTTTGAATAAATGCATAACTGCCACCTTTAAAGTCTGGATCTTCACCACCCACCAGTGCATATTCAGCTGCAATTTCAGGCTCTGGGTTTTCTGTCCCATCAACAAAGCCAATAATCGCTCTACCGTCAAAATATCGAAAACCATTCACTTCATCCACTGGATAACTTACGGCTTTTAATTGCGTATTGATCATATCTGCCATTTCAAAACACAACGCTTGACGATCAGCACGAATATGGAAAAACAAATCGCCTTCTGTTGAAACAGCCGTATATTTTGGCCCTTTAATTTCTTTAAACTGTTCTAATTCTTGTGGTTTAGCCTGATCAGGAAATAAACGTTCCCACGCATTTGCCCCAAATCCCATAACCGCACTAAATTGTGCATCTGGATAACGGTTGGTTAAACTACGTGTTAATGCTGAAAAATTTGCTGCAAAATCGATTACTGTATCTATTACTTCAGCCCCAAGCCTTAATCCTAAAACAATAAATAAGGCATTTTCCCCTGGACGATTCATAACAGGTTGAATTCGAGTTGAAGTCATAATTTATCTCAAAATATTCTATTGGTTACAATCTAACATAGGCTGTTTTAAAGCTTAAGTTTTTATCGTTAACAATCCACTAATTCACAATATTTATATGGATACAAATGTTGCGAAAAATGATTAAAGCAATCAGTTTTGACTGATTTGTTCAGACACCTCTATTGTGATTTTTTTTAAAATTACTTTGAGTAATAAGCATAAATTTTAAAACAACTGTTTTTTTCATCAAACATAATATTCAAATGCTGCAACAAAGTACGAAATTGATCTGTTTGATCTAAAATCAAATCACTGATCAATCGTCCTCTCGGTTTGCTCAGCATAGGCTTTACAATTAAATATTCAATTGCAATAAATACAGGCATAGCATCGTGATAGAAAGGATGCCAATCACCCAAATACCACGGAATTTTCTTCACAAATTGATCTTCAGCTTGTAGATCTTTATTTTCAGTCACCAATTTGACAATAAATGCAGGTGGAAAATCCAAGTCTGTCATTGCATGCAGAAGTTTGAGCCATTTTGAATCACTCATACAAGATACCAACTGCCGTTGATGCACGACCTGCTGAATTTTCAAAATATACTTTATATAGCCTTGGTCAGTCTTTAAAGTATTTATATGATTTCGATATTCAAGATAGTTTTCTTGTAAACCCACATTTATCCTTCAGTTAAAAGCACCTATGTTAGGTGCTTTTAACACATAGAGTTAACCATATTGTTTCTGTAAATAAGATACGATTGCTGCTGACTCAAAGAGTTTTTCACCTGTATTTGGATCTTCTAAATAAGGCACTTGAATGTCTTGCTTTGCGCGGCCCATAACTGGAATAATTTTTTCACGTTTGCCACCGACCATAGGAACATATTTACCGGGTTTTAAACGTAAAACTGCTGGGCCTAGATCTTGCCAACACTCTTTAGCCACATTATGAAAAATAAATGGAATTTCTAATTCAGTTAACACAGCACGTACAACACGTGTATAAGGACTTGCTTCAAACCCCCATAATTCCAATAATTGCGCTGGACTTGCACGATCAACAATTTTTTTATTAACCCAAACCCCGCGTGCACCATTAATAATGGTTCCCACCATAGCAACCGTTGGGTATTTAGGATAATGAGAATATTTCTTTGGTGTTTTGCCTGTTTTACCATAATGCTTAAATAAGTAATCAACAATCTTTTGCGATTCGTACATTGCTGTTCCCGTATTTTCATCAATGAAATACGGAAAACGTAATTTCCCCCCTTTTTCTTTTACAACCCGACGATATTTAGTCCCACCTTTAGGGCATGGATAGACTTCATAATCCAAATTGAGCAAGGTCATTACTTCTCGTACACGGCGGCAAAATGGTGAACCTTCAAACTCATATAACTTTAAAGCCTTTTCTGGCTGGTTTGGAAACGGAGTTCCTGTTACACCACGGCCTCCCTCAGTCAGTGATGAAGCCAAAGCTTGTACAACTTTAATTTGATGATGCACCATTTCATACCCCCTAGATGATTGTTTTCGCTTAAATAAAGCTTTTTATAAATCCACTAATTTTTCTTTTGAAACCATAATGCCATTGTTATCTGCATAGATATATTCACCAGAATTGAAAGTGACACTACCAAAATACACAGGAATATCGACCTCACCTATGCCTTTACGATTGCTTTTTTGTGGAATTGAAGCCAATGCATGGACACCTAGATCAAGTTCAACTAGTGCATCTACATCACGTACACAGCCGTAAATCACTACACCATTCCAGTGATGCTTAACCGCTGACTCTGCAATCATGTCACCCATCAAGGCACAACGCATGGATGCTCCACCATCGACAACCAAAACCTTGCCTGTTCCATCTGTAGCAAGTAACTCTTTCACTCTTGAGTTATCTTCAAAACACTTGACTGTCACGATTTGACCACCAAAGGTTTTACGCGCCCCATAACTTCTAAAAAACTTGCCATCTAGAGATGGAATCAAGGTTTGGATGTCTTGATCTGGATGATCATCTAATAAATCACAAGTTACAAAAGGTACTGTAGTCACGTTATCACTCCATTATTTGCTATTTTGTATACGCAAATTATCATAAATTTCAATTTTTTGAGTTTGTGTTTGAGCAGCCTCGACCATAGTATGAGCCACTTGTTGTGCTGTCACTGGCTTATATTTAAAAGAATTGGGTACCAAATGCGAAAATTTACCATACAGCTTTTGCGTTACGTCTTCTAAGAATCGCTTTTCATTTCGTTCACCAAGGAGTAACGATGGGCGAATAATAGAAAAACGATATAAGTTCAACTTTTGTATATAGTCCTCAAGTTCACCTTTCACTTGATTATAAAAAATTGGCGAGCTGGCTTTTGCCCCCATCGCACTGACTAAAAGTAAATGAGTTTCAGTCATTTCAAATAAATCTGCAAAATGCGCATTGATCTCAAAATCAATATTATAGAAAGCTTCTTTAGAACCTGCCTTTTTAATGGTCGTTCCCAAACAACTGAATGCATGAGTATAACCGCTGACATCTTGATCATTGAGTAGAAGGAAGTCATCCAATACAAATTGTTCAACTTTTTTAAATTTTGAAAAGTCGGGATTTTCTCGTCGCACAACAACTGTAATTTTTTCACAATCAGTCAATAAATCGAGCTGTTCAATGAGACGCTGCCCCACTAAACCTGTTGCTCCAATCACAATCGCATTTTTTATCGAATTAGTCATTTTTTAAACAATCTCCTAGATTTATTACTAATCTAACGTTTTATTTCAAATTTTTCTTCAACAAAAATGTTGTCAAAGCATGTCAACACTTGACTTTACTGGCCTCTTTAATCACAATATGGCACTTGTTTACGGGCTGGTGATAATCCTCTGATGTGGTTTTCAGATGTGGTTTCAGCCCGCCCAGACCCATCTAATTCAAGGAGTGCACGAGTGGCAAACTCTGCTCAAGCAAAAAAACGTGCTCGTCAAAACGTTAAAGCACGTAAACACAACGCAAGCTTGCGTTCAATGGTACGTACTTATATCAAACGCACAATCGCTGCTATCGCTACTGGTGAATATGCTGCCGCAACTGAAGCTTATAAAGCTGCAGTTCCAGTTATTGACCGTATGGCGGATAAAGGTATCATCCATAAAAACAAAGCTGCTCGTCACAAGAGCCGCTTGAATGCACAAGTTAAAGCGTTAGCTAACTAATTTTTGCATGTGAAAAGAGCCCTTTAAAGGGCTTTTTTTGTAGCTAAAATTTGACTATAGCGCTTTAAAATCAGAAAACATCAAAACTTATCTACCATCGCATCAATATTTCTCAGTAGATAGATAAGTAAGAGTTCTAAACTATAAAAATAATTATTTTGCTAAATGTGAAATTAAGACTGTTGCAGTGGATAAAATACCTTCCTGACGGCCAGTAAAACCCAATTTCTCTGTGGTTGTTGCTTTAACACTAATTTGAGTCACATCAACATCTAACACATCTGCAATACTTTGACGCATTTCCAAATTGTGTTTGGCTAATTTAGGCCGTTCACATGCCACAGTAATATCAGCATTATTTAATTTATAACCACGGTCTAAAATTAATTGATAAACATGTTTTAAAAGCTTACGGCTATCCGCACCTTTAAATTCAGCATCTGTGTCTGGGAAATGCTGTCCAATATCCCCTAAAGCCAATGCACCCAATAAAGCATCACATAATGCGTGTAATACGACATCACCATCTGAATGTGCTTTTAAACCATGCGTATGTGGAATTTGAACGCCTGCCAAAGTTACAAAATCACCTTCTTCAAAAGCATGTACATCCATTCCCTGCCCAATACGAATCGGTATGATCATTCTTAGCTCCTTTTGCAGTTTTTAAAATTTAAAAATCTTGTATTCGTACTTTCTCTTTCGCTATAGTACGTATGCAAACATTGTGAAAGTATAAGCGATCATGCTGTTGAATACAGAATTTAATCAAATTAAAACACTCTTGTCTGGTCTCATTTTGAGCTGTATCAGTACATCAGCTGTTTACGCCCTGCCTCTTGACTGTAAGCACCAAGATTCATCACTTTTAAAAAAGTTATGTGGTTCGCAGTATAGTGAACTACGCGCTCAATTAAATGAGAGCTATCTCACTGCATATCTGGTCACAGATGCACCAATACGCTTAATCAATGATACGCATCGTTTGTGGCTCAACCGTTTAAGTCAGTGTAAAAGCAACGATTGTTTTAAACAACAGTTCGATATTCGCCTAGAAGACTTAAATTTTTACACCTCAATGAATCAAAGTTTAACCCAACATTTCATCAAATATGAACATGGTAAAATTTCGAAGCAACCCGCCCATTTACAAATCCATCAACTGACTAAAGATCGGATTAAAGTTGAAGGCATCGCCTACCGAAATCCCAATAACCGTAAAGATAGTCAAATTGTCTCATTGTTGGCTTACACCACGCCTGAAAAAAAGAATCAAATTTTAGACAATGAACATGACTGTAAATATGTGCTTAATTTCCAAAAAGCAATTTTGTCTGTGACGACAACACAAAAAGGCTGTGAGCGCTTTACTGGAATTTACCGTTTATATGATTAAGATTTATCATTAAATTTGGCAAAATCATGAATATAAAACTAGCGTTAAGTGAAGAAAGATTAAAAATATTATCTGAATGTATGCAGAATTATGATGTGGGTGCTGATACAGATGAATGGCCTAACAATATCATTTCGCGCTTTACCAGCGTTTATAATGATGGGTCTATTTCAAAGCACAATATCCCATTGCAGCATGAAATTGATTCCGATGAATTAAAACTTTGTCAAAAATTGAGCGCTGAAATCACCAATATCATGGCAAATGTTGAAGTTGGCATGGGTTCAAACTCGGGGGATTATTTTCAAGATTTTTATATCATGCATTCACACAACTCAGCTAGCCAAAAAATTACGCCTCAACTGATTCAACAATACTTTGCCAATACTATTTTTCCTTTGGCGAACATTACGACTGAACCGCTTACAACCAATACACAGTGGTGGAAAGAAGTAGAACAAGATGGTGAAGAATCTCCAGCAGAATATTTTCAGCCTTGGCACAAGATGATGGATTGGTTTGCAGCACAACACGATTTTATCGACTGTGCATTTGTTCGGATTGGTGACTCAGCACTTTTAGAACAAATCAATTCTGATGATTACCCGAAAGGAACAATCATTACAGGTTGTGTCTTACCTCGACTTGCATTGGGCTTAACCCAGAAGAGCAGCTTGGTTGGAATCTTTGGATATGTTGTACACAGTTAAGATCTAACGCCCCCAGAGCTAAAATAGAAATAAAATAAGGTATAAACATGACTCAACTGTTAATTTTAGACCAAATCTCACAACACCTTGATCAAACCTCTTTTGGCGGTCTTCCTGTTAAAACGATTGGCTTACAGGTTGAATGGCCTCACTGCACAAATTGTAATGGTGCAATGCAATACCTTGGCAAAGTAAAAACTGATCTCGGTTTAGAACTGATCTTTATGTGTAGCCAAGATCCAGGTATGTGTGATGACTGGGATGCAGACGTTGGTGGCAATAAAGTGATTGTCATTACAGAGGTTCAATCTCTCGAAAAATTCCACCCGTTAGAACCTGAAAATACCTTACGTGAAGCGGAATATGGCGCCAAGATTTTCCAAGATTCGCAAGTAGAATATTCACAATCACGTGAACTTTGGCAAGGGCCCAAGAGAGAAATTTTAGGTCAGCTTTCTGGCCAAGCTGAGTGGCTGCAAAATGATGAAACACCGGAATGTGATTGCTGCCAAAAGCCTATGCGCTTTGTTGCTCAACTAGAGACTGGACCTGATCATAGAACTGAGATGAATTTTGGTGGAGGAGGTTCCGCCTACCTATTCGATTGCCCTCAGGGTAAAACTGCTAAATTTCTATGGCAATGCTAGCTTCCACCATGGATATATCTAATGGATAAAAAAGTCATTTCCAAACTATTACAACATCAGTTTTATCCCATTTTAAAAGCACAAGGCTTTATAAAAAAAGGCGATGTATTTAGGCAGGTTGAGGGAGAAGTTATTCGAATCGTCGATATACAACACTCTATTAAAAGACATTGTTTCCAAGTTAATCTCGGTATTCACCTTATCCCATTAGGTGAATATGTTATGCGATGTACAGGTAAAGCTTTAGATATTGAAAAAATGCGTGATTATGATTGTGCATGGCGTAGTTCGATCCTACCTTATTTAATCAATGATCATGACAACGATTGGTCATATACCTCAAATGAACAAGATGCTAACGAAATGGTGCAATTTCTAGTATCTGAGTGGAATCGTCAAAGCCAAAATTTCTTTAATGGATTGGCACATTGGCCTGAAGATTTTCTCAAGAAAGCGCATCAGGCCTGTATAAATCCCTTACATCCCGCACATATGTGTACCCTCTGCTATGTAGCTGGTGCTGCTGGTGATTTACAATTGGTCAAGAGGCTCGCTGAGATTGCAATTGAAGCGGTTCCTGAACGAGCCACCTCATTAAAAGAACGGTTGGCATCATTTATCCAAGATCCAAGTTCGGCGATTCCGCAAATTATCGATGAATGACGAAATGAAGCTGTCAAATGCGCTATTCACCAAATTGAAATATTTGTTATATTTTCTAACAACTTTCACGATCCGATTTAAAGTTTTACGCTTTATTTCCTGACTTAATTAACTTATAAATAACTATATATAAATAGTCTGATGACATATTTGTTGTAAATACCGAACACCAAACAATAGAGGATCAAAGGTGTTGCTATGGATTTGAACATGTATCTCACCAATAAATTTAAGAATTTTAATGAGTTTCTAGAAACGCATTGGCATGACTACCCCAATAAATACAAAGAAATCCAAACACTGCTGTTTTTTCAAGCCTATACCACTAAGCCACTTTCTGAGAAATTTGAAATCAATATTGATCAGGCCTTAAAGTATCCAACCTTAAGATATTACTTTCAACAGATTGAAAAATATATCCATATACCGCCCAAGCAACTGTTTCCTAACTCATTTCATCGCCCTTATGAACATATTTTAAATGAGTTTAAATATTTAAGCTTTTACCAAGAAGCTTTTGAATTTCACAAAAATTTAGAAAAAATAAGAAATACCTTTAATAAAATTTCCATTCCAATTGCCAGTCATGCTATTTACACAGAAATTTTACAATATCTCAATTTGAGCTTTGAATACCTTGCTGATCCCAACTTAGCCAATGAGTTAAAGATTAAATTAATTTACCAATGGCAAGATATTCATAATTTAGAAACTGTTGCCGCATATAAATCATTAGAAAAAATTAAGACCACACTCAATCATTATCGGCAAAATTCCTGTTCAGAGTACTATTTTAATTTAATTCAACTGGGTGAAAATCAACGGATTGAATTTAAAGAACGTACCACAGACCTATTAACCAACCGCAAATCAGATAAATGGGTCAAAGCGTGCTTTGCATTTATGAATACCCGCAATGGCTATGTCTTTATAGGCGTTGCTGATGATTTAACCATTGTAGGGATTGAAAATGAACTTGCGGAACACTTTAATAATTCACTCGACTTAATGAAGCGGAGTTTGATTGATAAACTGGCGCACGAAAGTAACAAAATTTCAAATATTTATACCACACTAGAAGAAATACAGATTCAAGGAAAAACCATATTGGTCTTTAAATGTAATAAATCGGACCGTCCGTTATATTACAAAGGCGAATTGTTTATGCGCACCAATGGACAAACAACACGTGTTCCACCTGAACTGATTGAAAGTTTTCGTGTAGAATTTTATTGTTAGCATTCAATAGTTAAAATCTCTACCTAGAAGAATCAAAAATATGAATTATCCTCAGTTTAAATATCATCCCAATGCATACAAACTTGATCTGTTTGAAAAAGAAGATGGCATTTGTTCAATTTGCAATCAACAACGCGATTTAAAGTACGTATGTTCTTTCTATAGCATAGATGAACCCGATTATATCTGTCCGTGGTGTATTGCCAATGGTGCAGCAGCGCAAAAATATGATGGAGAATACAATGACTACTGTGGCATTGAAGGTGTTTCTTCAAACCCAAATGATCCATCCGAAAAAATCAACCCTGAATTTTTAGATGAAATCTGCTTAAAAACGCCAAGTTATCATAGTTGGCAACAAGAAGTTTGGCTGGTGCATTGCAATGAACCATGTCAGTTTATCGCTTATGCGGATAGTGAAATGCTTAAACCAATTTGGGATGAGGTCAAAGCCGATATCGAAGAAAATGGTTATCCAGTAGAGCTTATCCAAGATCACCTCAGTATCGACGGTGATTTAACAGGCTATCTATTTCAATGCATTCATTGCCAACAACATCGTTTGCATATAGATTGTAGTTAAATAATGATTAAAACTTATAGGTCAAACCTTATAGCTTTGGCTAAGTAACTGGCTTAAATGCTGTTTAATGCCCTGCCATTCATCTTTGATTATGCTATATATAACAGTATCGCGGACAGTTCCATCTTTTCGTAGCGCATCTTGACGTAACACACCATCATAATGCGCACCTAGACGCTCAATAGCACGTTGACTTTTAATATTGCGAATATCCGTCCTTAATACAACCGAGTTAGCTTGTAGTTTTTCAAATGCATACTCAAGCAACAATAACTTACAACTGGTATTGATATGACTGCGTTGTGCTGATTGTGCATACCATGTATAGCCAATCTCAACACGGCGCACCTCCCAAATAAAATCACGAAAACTGGTGGTTCCTACAATACGACCATTTCGCTGATTTAAAACAACAAAAGGTACGCGTATTCCCATAGATTTTTGTTCAAGTGCCTTGGCAATATAAGCCTTGATCTGAGAATAATGTGGAACCGATGTATGTTCCAATTCCCACAAGCGGCCATCTTTACATACCTCAACTAAAGCATTTTCATGTTCTATTTGTAGTGGTAAAAGCTGCACTTGATGGGTTTGTAATGATGTATAAAGCGTTGAAAAGATATCTTGATTCATAGCAATTACACCAATGTAAAGAATGCTCCTCCATTGTCCGCTATGTTTTTGAAAGTTTTATGATCAAAATATGAAATCACCATGACGATCTTTCAAATGATTTCAAAGACATTTGCATGCCCTTGAATCGAATATAATTCAACAAAATAGTTATTTTTTATAGTGTGCCAGCATGTCTTGTAAATGTGCTTTTACATTGTTCCACTCACCTTGCGCAATACTGTACAACACCGTATCTCGAATCGTACCATCTTTACGCATTTGATCACCCCGAATAATGCCATCTTTTTTAGCACCTAAACGTTCAATGGCTTTTTGGCTTTTAAAATTAAATTGATCAGTCCGCAACGCCACGGTATTGGCTTGAAGTTGTTCAAAAGCGAACCCTAATAGCAATAGTTTACAGCTAGTATTGACATGGGTCCGTTGTGCCGATTGTGCATACCATGTATAGCCAATTTCAAAACGTTTTACGTTTAATAAAATATCGTGATAACTGGTCGTTCCCAAGACTTTCCCTGAACTTTGCTCTATGACAACAAAGGGATAACGGCTGCCCTGTGCTTTTTGGATTAATGCTTTTTCAATATAATTTTTAACTTCTGTGTAATGTGGTGTAGAGGTAATTCGTAAATTCCACAATTCACCATCACGACACGCTTCAGCGAGTCCTTGCTCGTGTTCAAAAGACAGTGGTACTAAGCGAATATTATTTAGTTGTAAATCTAAATGAATAAATAATTGTTCAAATGCATCCATCTCATATCCACCAAGTTAATCTATAAAGTTGCCGTTTGATGTCATTGTAAAGTGATCAGCATCAATCGTATTAACAACGAAGCTTTCTTACTGTTAAGCCATTATATTGCCAAGGCTAAACATACCACTCCAGCCAAACCTAAAACCAGTCCTAGAGCGGTAATCACTTTAAGCTTTTCTTTAAAAATTAACAGCCCTGCAATGACCCCAAATAACACCACAAGGATATTCATCCCTGCAAAAACAATGGCTGGAGAATCTTTTAATAAAATATGCGCTTTGACATATAAAGCAATATTGGCAAAATTTATGATCCCCAAGGCCAAACCCGCAACACAGTTCTGAAGCTTCCACTGAGTTTTTCGAATTAGCAAGTAACCGACAGATAATAGGAATGAACAGATAAACATCAAGGTTAATGTAACTGGAAACTGTAAGCCCAGACTGGTTGTATATTTCAATAAAACATCAACCAAAGCATAACCTACCCAAACACTGAGTAAATAAAGGATCCCTTTCTGATTGAGGGATGAATTTGATGAACTCGACTGGGAAAGTACAATACATAAAACTGCCACGATACCCAAACCGATACCAAGCATTTTTAATTGGTTAAATTGTTCTTGGAATAAAAAATATGCAGCCAATAATGATAAAACCACAGATAATCGCTGTGCAATTTCAGTTTTTAAAATTCCTGCACTATGTAATGATTTTGCTAGACATAAAAAAATACTGGGTAATACAACGCCTAAACCAAGAATCAACCACCATGGTGTATTTGAGATTGAAATATGGGCCAAATCAGGCTTAAACCAAATATAGCTCAATACACTGGCGATTGCGTAATTCCAAGCAATCATTTGCAATGCATCAAAACCTTTTTGTTTGGTCCATTTTAAAAGCATTGAAACCAGCACACTACAAAGTGCTGCTGAAAATATGAGTTCCATAATTTACTTCTTATCTCACCAATCATTGCAAAATTTATGCGGAACCGCGTTCCTATGATTCAAGAAAAAGCCCACTAGTATGAGTGGGCTTTTAGGTGATCAACAACCATCAAAGATTATTTATAACGATCAACCATTTTTTCTAAAGAAATTGGGCGAATCTTGTCTGCATTGCCCGCAGTACCAAATGCTGTATAACGATCTACACAGATTTGTTTCATTGCTTCAACAGTTTCACCGAAGAATTTACGTGGGTCAAATTCACTTGGTTTTTCAGCCATCATACGGCGCATTGCACCTGTAGATGCTAAACGTAAATCTGTATCGATGTTGATTTTACGTACACCATGCTTGATTGCTTCAACCAACTGCTCAACTGGAACACCATAAGTTTCTTTGATGTCACCACCATATTGGTTAATAATCGCTAACCATTCTTGTGGTACTGAGCTTGAACCATGCATAACAAGATGAGTATTTGGAAGTGCCGCATGAATTTCTTTAATACGGTCAATTGCCAAGATATCGCCTGTAGGTGGGCGAGTAAACTTGTACGCACCATGAGAAGTACCTACTGCAATTGCTAAAGCATCAACATTGGTATCTGCAACGAATTGGCGAGCTTCTTCAACAGAAGTGAGAAGTTGAGAATGATCAAGTACACCTTCTGCACCAACACCATCTTCTTCACCAGCCAAACCTGTTTCAAGACTACCCAAACAGCCAATTTCGCCTTCTACAGAAACACCACATGCATGTGCCATTTCAACAGTACGACGTGTTACATCAACGTTATATTCATAAGACGTTGGTGTTTTACCGTCTGCACCTAAAGAACCATCCATCATTACAGATGAAAATCCAAGCTGGATCGAACGTTGACAAACATCTGGGCTTGTACCGTGATCTTGATGCATTACCACTGGAATATGTGGCCATTCTTCAATTGCAGCTAAAATTAAATGACGTAAAAATGGAGCACCTGCATATTTTCGTGCACCAGCAGAAGCTTGCACAATTACAGGTGAATTTGTTGCGTCAGCGGCTAACATAATTGCGCGCATTTGTTCTAAGTTGTTCACATTAAACGCTGGAACGCCGTAACTATGTTCACCGGCATGATCCAAGAGTTGGCGCAATGAGATAAGAGCCATAATATCCTCCCAAGTAATGCCCCATATTCTACATGTTGCTTTATTTCAATTCAGCAACAATATTGACTATTTCATAAAAAATCCCCGCGTTTGCAGGGACTTTTAACAAATAACAACATTTAAAAAGATTATTGAGCTTTAGGTGCTTCTTCTTCAGTCGCTGGCGTAGCCGCATCTGCTGGAGCATTTGCTTTTTCAGCAGCTACATCTGTATTTTTTTCATCCAAAACAGGCTGATCAAGCGCATCAATCACAGCTTGTTGTTCTGCAGATGTGTTTGCTGATTCTGCTGAAGCAGCTTCAGAAGAAGATGTTTGTTCTGAGGCTGGTGCTTTTTCTTGTTTAGAACATGCAGTAAATGCCAAAGGAGCAATAAGAAGTGCTGCAAGTGTAAATTTAAATTTCATCACATTTCCCAGTGTTGGTGATTGGATTTGAACTATTTTATTGCAGTTATATTTCATTTTTATTACTTTACAATGAATCTCTCAGATAAAAAAGGCTGACACGAGGTCAGCCTTTCATATAAACGTCACAATTAAAATAATTTTTCAATTAAGCACGTTCAAGCAATACCGCTACAGCAGGAAGTGTTTTGCCTTCAACAAACTCAAGGAATGCACCGCCACCAGTTGAAATATAACCAATTTTGTCTGCAACTTGGTATTTATCAATCGCTGCCAAAGTATCACCACCACCAGCAATAGAGAACCCTTCAGATTCTGCAATCGCCAAAGAAAGTGTTTTTGTACCTTCGCCAAATTGATCCACTTCAAACACGCCAACTGGGCCATTCCAAAGGATCGTTTTAGACGTTTTTAAGATTTCAGCAAAAGCTTTCGCAGTTTCAGGACCGACATCCAAGATCATGTCATTGTCTGCTACATCTTCAACTTTTTTTACTGTTGCTTTTGCATTTGCCAATGAACCTAAGAAATCTGCAAAGTCGATTGCAGAAGCATCTGCCACAACAACATCGGTTGGAAGTGGAACAGATACTTTTGCCGCAATCGCTTTCGCTGTGTCAATCAAATCATGTTCACACAATGATTTACCGACATTGAAGCCAGCTGCAGCTAAGAATGTATTGGCAATACCACCACCAACAATCAATTGATCACAAATATCAGAAAGCGAAGTTAAAACATCAAGTTTAGTAGAAACTTTAGAACCAGCAACAATTGCAACCATTGGTTTTTCAGGTGTTTGCAACGCACGACCTAAAGCATCTAATTCAGCTGCAAGCAAAGGGCCCGCTGCTGCAACTTTTGCTAAGCGTGCTACGCCTTCAGTTGATGCTTCTGCACGATGTGCTGTACCAAATGCGTCCATCACAAATACATCACAAAGCGCTGCATATTTTGCTGAAAGTTCAGCATTATTTTTCTTTTCACCCACATTGAAACGACAGTTTTCAAGTAATACCACTTGCCCTGCTGCAACTTCAACACCATCTAAATAATCTGTAAATAATTTAACGTCTTGACCAAGTGCCTCAGTTAAATAAGCTGCTACAGGAGCTAATGATTGTTCCGCTTTTGGCTCACCTTCAACGGGACGACCAAGATGAGAATACACCATGACCGCAGCACCTTTCTCAAGTGCCAATTTAATTGTCGGTAATGCAGCACGTAAACGTGCATCACTTGTAATCACACCATTTTTAACAGGTACGTTTAAGTCTTCACGAATAAGTACACGCTTGCCTGCTAAATCGAGGTCAGTCATACGCTGAAAATTCATGTATAGCTCTCTTATAGATATTAAAAATCGCGTAGATTCTAAATGATTACACAAAAAAAGGTTAGATACTTTTGTAGAAAAGCTGTAGAAAAGTTGAGATTTGATTATTATAGGGCGAACTTTTAAATTCTATACGCTTATGTCTTTTCATCCCGATCCTAAAATCAATGGTTTAAATGTCTTAGGTGAACCTTTAGCAAGTTGTTGTTTTTCTCCAATCACAGGTTATTTTCGTAATGGTTTCTGCCATACAGCAACAACCGACCTCGGCCAGCACACTGTATGCGCTGAAATGACTTCAGAATTTTTAAATTTTTCACAAAAAGTGGGAAATGACCTAATTACACCGCTGCCAGAACACGGCTTTCCGGGACTACAACCTGGTGATTTTTGGTGTTTATGTGTGACGCGTTGGGTTGAGGCCTATCAAAACGATATGGCACCTCGTGTAAAACTACAAGCCTGTCATCAAGCTGTTTTGGCGTATGTTCCCTTAGATCTCTTGATGGAATATGCAGTATAACTAGGCATGAATTATTCAAAGATGAATCACCCTGAAATTATTTTGGCTTCATCCAGCCAAACCCGTAAAGATTTAATGAATCGTTTGCGCTTAGACTATCATTGTATCTCTCCTGAAATCGATGAATCACCACAGGGTGAGTCTCATGCCGATGACTTGGCTAAGCGCTTGGCTTTTGAAAAAGCCCAAGTCATTGCACAAGATCATCCAAATGCAATTGTGATTGGGTCAGATCAGGTGGCTTGGCGTGAACATGCACCACAAGATTTTATTGGTAAACCTCTATCTGTAGAAAAAGCCATTCAACAGCTACAAGCCAATTCAGGCAAAAATGTCTTTTTTAGTACTGCCTTAAGTGTGCAACATTTGGCTTCTGGTTTTGAACAAACCTTAGTTGAGCATTATCATGTGAAATTTCGTGACTTAACTTTGGCTGAAATTGAGCGTTATATCGAAATTGATCAACCTCTGCATTGTGCGGGTAGCTTTAAGTGTGAAAGTCTTGGTATTAGTTTATTTGAGCAAATGATTGGGCAAGACCAAACCACTTTGATGGGTATGCCAATGATTCAGTTATGTGGAATTTTAAGGGAGTTGGGAATTCAACTGCCTTAGTTTGCTATGGATTTGAAGGTGAAAGTATTTTTGATATTTACCTTCATGTTCAATCTAATGTTAATTTATAGCAATTATTTTATTCATTTTTTGCCCTTTACGTAGAATCTGTAGGGTAATAAAACCGCTTTTCAAGCTATTTGAGGACTCAACAAAACTATTCACATTCATAATATCGTCATTACCTATTTTAATAATTATATCATTTTCTTGAATTTGGCCATCAGCTGGAGTATTTTTCTTTATAAACATTGCTTTTACCCCAGTTTGCAATCCATTATTTGACTTGTCAATATCTGACAAATTGACTGGATATATTCCCATTCTAGAATTAAAAAAAATTAAATAATTAACGTTATATTTGGTGGTACTAGAAGTTCTAGTAAAAGCTCCCATATAGGTCCCATCCATATTATCTTGATTTAAACTATTGTTAAAAACATTATTACTTTTATTGGAACCAGCCATACGAGGAATTGCGTGAACAGTTTTACTTTGAAATATACTTGAACCCTGATTTTCACTACTAAATAAAATTAGCTCTGCTCTTATCTTTTTAGCATTATCGTTCATTCGCTCTACAACTTTTTTATAATCATAGTCACCTGTATTTTCTTTAAAAACTTCAGACTTAATAGATATATAGCCCTCTTCTAATAATTCTTTAAAACTTTTATCAAAATCATCTGATTTTATTATTCTAATTTTTTTGCTATAAGTATATTTATTCTGCATTTTAAAGGCATTACTTACGTTTTGTTCTGCGTAACTAATGCTAAATACATTTACAATCAAACATAAAACTAGGTATAATCCTTTAATTTTTAACATTTTTTAAATTTATATAAAGTAATTTAAGATTGATTCATTATAATCTAAATTTAAAAATTATGGTTTAGAAATCAACTTGCACCCTTTTACTTAACATAAGACAATAGCCACATTATAGATTCAAATTTGCTTAGGCTATTTTCATGTCCCTACCTTTAGATGTTCTTGGCGGAATTACTGCTGAACAATTCCTCTCAGAATACTGGCAAAAAAAACCTTTATTGGTTCGTAATGCTTTACCTGAAATTGCCAATATCCTTGTTCCAAATGATGTCATGGAGCTTGCTCTGGATGAAAACATCACAGCACGCCTAATTAAACAAAAAGACAAAGATCCAAATCAATGGTCAGTAAAATCATCACCACTCATCAAAGGTGATTTTCAAAAAATGCCAAAACTTTGGACCTTATTGATTCAAGCTGTAGATCACTATTCATTTGATTTAGCAGAGCTTTGGAAGAAATTTCCTTTTATTCCACAGTGGCGTCGTGATGACATTATGGTCTCTTATGCTGCTAAAGGTGGTTCTGTAGGTCAGCATTTTGACTTTTATGATGTATTTCTTGTACAAGGTTATGGACACCGTCGTTGGCAACTTGGACAAATGTGTGATGCTGAATCTGAATTTGTTGAAGGGCAGCCGTTAAAGCTACTTCCAGAAATGGAGATCAATTTTGATGAAGTTTTAGCGCCAGGCGATTTACTTTATGTCCCACCAGGATTGTCACATTATGGTGTAGCGGAAGACGATTGTCTAACCTACTCTTTTGGTTTCCGTATGCCGAATATTGCCGACATGATGGATCGTGTCAGCGATAAATTTGTCGAAGATCAAAACCTACGTAATCCGCTTCTCGACATCTTACGGAATAAACAAAACTCGATTGGGCAAGTAACACAAGCTGAACTCGATTATTTAAAAACTGAATTGTTGGCAAAATTAAATAATTCTAAAGTGTTAGAAGATGCCATTATGAGTCTAATGGCTGAAGCAAAGTACCCTGAAAATATTCCAGATGTTGAAGCGATTGGCACTGGAGATTTAGAAGAAGTTCTTGAACAAGGCTATTTACTACAAATTGAGCCAGCCTCTCGATTAATTTATCTTCAACAGGATCATGAATTATTATTCTGGGCAAATGGTGAATCGATCTGTATTTCTGAACAATTTGCACCCCATTTAAAGCAGATTGCAGATGGACAAAGTGTCAAACTCAATCATGAATTGTCTGATGGTGAAATATTAGAAGACATTGCTGGATTGTTGAATGAATCTATCTTGATGCTTGTTCCAACTGACGAATAAAATTCGCAATCTAACTCTAACAATGTAACGCTTAAATAAAGCCTGAAAATTCAGGCTTTATTTCTATCAATTTACTTTCAGCATAACTTTAAGAAATAACTCGCTCATCCTTGCTTAAGCTGATATTTGAGTGAGCTTGAGAATTTAACTGATGCTTTAATGTCTCGTTTTCCTGCTTTAGATTTTTTATTTTAAAAAACTGGAAGAACAGCCCGATATAAGCAATAACAACGATCACAGAAACATAAATGGCTAAAAAACTGATACTGGGGTTTAACAATTTTGTCAGAAACTCTTCAAACATTTTCGATTCCTTTTTGTTTTCATCGCATATTGAATAAATATTTCAGTTAAATTAACTCAAATTGTTTAGAAAATAAATCATTCAATTATTAATCTAGAACCATTCTCAAGTCTAACAAATCATTACTTGAGCTTTTTCATCAATTTGGGCAATTTAGCGCTATATAAAGAATGAGATATTTACTTCATGGCAAGTCCTGCTCAAGCAATTCGACATCAACTTCTCAATACTTTTTTCTCCCGTTATTCCGTTTGGTTCCTTTGTATATTTGTATCTTTATATTTGACTTGGATTATTTTCTTTAACGAAGGTCATTATATTTATTACTTTTTTTCAGATACTGTACTGAATTTAGCTTGGATTATTTCATCCATATTGGCCGCAATTGGCTTTGCCGATATCATCCAAACACAGCATTCTATTTTAAGAAATTACCCTTTAATGGGACATTTCCGATTTTTCTTTGAAGATATACGTCCTGAAATTCGTCAATATTTCATTGAATCTGATGATGATGCCTTACCTTTTTCACGTGCACAAAGAAGCTTAGTTTACCAACGTGCTAAAAATGAAAATGCAGATAAGCCTTTTGGTTCAATTATTGATGTCTATCAAGATGACTATCGTTTTTTAACCCATTCGATGACACCCAAAACACCTGCTGATTTTAATACATTTAGAATTAGTATTGGTAATGATCAGTGCTCACAACCTTATAGCGCTTCGATCATGAATATCTCAGCAATGAGCTTTGGTAGTTTGAGTGCAAATGCCATTCTTGCTTTAAATACTGGTGCAAAAAAAGGCAACTTTTATCATGACACAGGTGAAGGTAGCTTAAGTCCTTATCACCTTGAACCAGGTGGTGATATTGTTTGGGAAATTGCCAGTGGCTATTTTGGTTGCCGTACTTTAGATGGTAAGTTTGATCCTGAAAAATTTAAGCAACAAGCGGCTTTGCCTCAGATCAAAATGATCGAAATCAAACTATCACAAGGGGCAAAACCAGGGCACGGCGGTATTCTTCCTAAAGATAAAATCACCAAAGAAATTGCCGAAATACGCGGGGTTTCTATGGACGTGGATTGTATTTCTCCAGCAACCCATTCTGCTTTTAGCAACCCTATTGAAATGATGCATTTTATTCAGCAATTACGTGAGCTATCCAACGGTAAACCGGTTGGTTTTAAATTATGTATCGGGCAACCTTGGCAATTTATGAGCATTGTAAAAGCCATGCTGCTGACCAAAATCACTCCAGATTTTATCGTGGTTGATGGTTCAGAGGGCGGTACAGGTGCTGCCCCTATTGAACTGATTGATCATATGGGTACGCCTTTACGTGAAGGCCTGCTATTTGTAAACAATACCTTAATTGGCGCAGGTTTACGTTCGCAAATTAAGATTGGTACAAGTGGTAAAATTATCAGTGCCTTTGATATTGCCAGTACGATGGCTATGGGTGCCGACTGGGTCAATTCTGCACGTGGCTTTATGTTTGCGGTGGGTTGTATCCAAGCACAAAGTTGTCATACCAACCAATGTCCTGTTGGCGTTGCAACCCAGAACAAAGAACGTCAAAAAGCGCTTGATGTGCCATCTAAAGCAGACCGTGTGTTTAGTTTCCAAAAAAACACCTTAAAAGCGCTTGCGGAAATGATTGCTGCAGCTGGCTTACAACATCCTGCTGAGATTAAAGCACATCATTTGGCACAACGAATCAATGACCGTGAAATCAAAAACTATGCTCAATTGCACTTTTGGATGAAAGACGGCGAATTGCTCAGTTGTGAAAATAAAGATGAAGAAAACTTCTATTTTAGAATGTGGAACTTAGCAACTGCTGAACATTTCTAATTATTTGCAAGCGAAATTTCATTAAGGAGATCATCATGATCTCCTTTTTTATATCTAGCATTTATATAGTTAAAAGAAGCCTAATCTTCTGTTTTTGATTCTTCCGCATTTTTTAAGTTTATATTGGCTTTTATTTTTACTCAAACACCATTTTAATCTAAAGAATATTTAAGCAAGATATCATAAAACACATCAAGAATATTTGCGGATGAAATTTCTGAAACACATAACCGCCACCACTATCCTTACAACGTCATTACATTGTTATGCAACTGTCGGTGGTGGACAAACAATAGAAGTATTAGGTTATGAAGCAAAACAACAAAAACTTTATCTGTTAAGACACTATGAAGATGAGCGTGGGCGCTTGCCACAGTTATACTATTATCAGCTCAACAGTAAAACACCTGACAAGTTGATTGAAGTACAATCGTTATATATCAATCCCAAAACGCATCAAATTGACTATGATCAAGATGCTATCCAGTTTGAAAAAGATCTAAACAAAATTAAAAAGCGTTTAACACCGTTACTTATAGGAAATGCCAATACAGCAAAAATTCAAGTGGTGCAAAATCAAACTCATTACGTCCCTGCTTGGCATGATCAATCCCAAAAGATTCCTCAATATAAAACCATATACAAAGTTACAACAGCTTCTTTAAAAAGCAAAAACCAACAAGCTATACAGTATGCTAAAACAATAAAAATCACTCAGAACTATGTCGTGCCAAATCAGAATAAGCTGCTGATTGTGGTTAAATATTTCGGCATTCCAGAAGAAACAGGCTATGATGTTGAAGATGCTGTTTTGCTCTTACCAATACAATAATGAGGATAAATCGTGTTAAAAATAATCACATCAACGCTCTTATTCAGTTTTAGCGCTCTCGCTTTTGCAAAAAGTTATAGCAATATTTCACTTGAAGTCCTCGGCTATGATTCAGATAAAAAAGCGGTTTTAATTCTTGAAAATTCAGCAAGCTATGACATTCCAAGAGTTTATCGCTATTCACTGAGTGAAAAACGCTATGATCTGCTCAAATATGATGAAAATTTTACAGGTATTACAGATCAACAAAGCTTTCAGCAAAAACTTTCAAGCATAAAGGCTCAGCTCAAACCGCTAAAAAAAATCGCGCTTCAAGACTTTAACATTAATCTACTCGAACAAAGACCATCTGATACTCAAAGCTCTGACTCATTTAAAACAATTTATGGCTCGATATTTACAATATCCAGTCCGCAATATCAAAGTATTCAACAGAATTTAACCAGTTACAGTCCAGAAATTAAACTTAAACAGGCTTTTGAACTGCCAAAAAACAAAGGGGCGCTGATTACTTTTGAATCACTCAGCTTACCTTTTGATGAAGGATATAGCCGTGAAGAAGCTGTTGTTTTATTTCCTACCGGTCAACTTCCCCAATAAATAAAGCCTCTTAGGAGGCTTTATTTTTACTGCTTTTATCAATCTTGATTAATGGACTATGCTGCTGAACGTTCAGTGATCGGTACAACTTTACGGAGCTCTGGACCAGTATAATCTGCGCTTGGACGAATAATACGATTGTCAGCACGTTGTTCCATTACATGCGCTGCCCATCCTGTAACACGAGACATTACAAAGATTGGTGTGAATAATTTTGTTGCAATATCCATAAAATGATATGCAGATGCATGGAAGAAATCCGCATTACAGAACAACTTCTTCTCACGCCACATCACTTCTTCACAACGTACTGATACTGGGTAAAGCACTGTATCACCAACATCTTTTGCTAAACGCTCAGCCCAAATTTTAATGATGCCATTACGCGGGTCATTGTCTTTATAGATCGCATGACCAAAGCCCATGATCTTTTCTTTACGTTCAAGTTTACCCAGCATTTCACGTTCAGCTTGTTCTGGTGACGTCCAGTTTTCAATCATTTCCATCGCAGCTTCATTTGCGCCACCATGCAAAGGGCCACGCAGTGAACCAATTGCGCCAGTAATACACGAGTGCATATCAGACAATGTTGAAGCACATACACGTGCAGTAAATGTTGAAGCGTTAAACTCATGCTCAGCATAAAGAATTAATGAAACATTCATTACTTGTTCATGTAATTCATTTGGCTTTTCGCCACGTAGTAAATGCAAGAATTGTGCACCGATTGAATCGTCATCGGTATTTTCTTCAATACGTACACCATCATGACTAAAACGGTACCAATAACAAATGATCGCTGGCAAAGTTGCAAGAATACGATCTGCCACATCTTGCTGTTGATCAAATGATTTTTCAGTTTCCAAATTGCCTAACATTGAAACCCCTGTACGCATCACATCCATTGGATGTGAATCAGCAGGAATCCGTTCCAACACTTCTTTTAAAGCTTGCGGTAACTGGCGAAGTGATTTTAATTTGGCTTTATATGTCGCCAACTGTTCTGCTGTAGGCAATTCACCAAAGAAAATAAGGTATGCAACTTCTTCAAATTGGCAATTTTCCGCAAGGTCTTGCACATCATAACCACGATAAGTTAAGCCTGCGCCACTCTTACCTACTGTAGAAAGTGCTGTTTTACCTGCAACTTGACCACGCAATCCTGCGCCTGTAAGTACTTTTCCTTCAGCCATTTTATTATTTCTCCTGGGTGAACAGTTTATCTAGAGTGTTTTCGAAAGTGTGATAATCAAGGAATTCGTAAAGTTCTTTTCGTTGTTGCATACTATCCAGTACATTAACTTGCGTACCATTTTCACGAACTGAACGGAAAACTTCGAGAGCTGCTTTTTGCATTGCACGTGTTGCAGACAATGGATATAGCACCATGCTGATGCCCTGTTCAGCTAACTCTTGGGTGGTGTAATAAGGTGTATCACCAAACTCTGTAATATTTGCAAGAACAGGAACACCTACGGCATCACAGACTGTTTTATACATGGTAATGTCGGTCATTGCTTCAGCAAAGATCGCATCTGCGCCAGCTTCGACACATGCACAGGCACGATCAATCACGGCTTGCAAACCTTCTTTTTGCAATGCATCTGTACGTGCCATCACAACAAAGTTTGAATCTGTTTTTGCATCAACTGCTGCTTTAATGCGATCAACCATTTCTTGTTGAGAAACAATTTCTTTATTTGGACGATGACCACAACGCTTTTGTGCAACTTGATCCTCTATATGGACAGCTGCCGCACCAGCACTAATCATTTGTTTAATTGTCCGTGCAATATTAAATGCACCACCCCAACCTGTATCGATATCAACAAGTAATGGTGTATCTACACGTTCTGTAATACGACGAACATCTTCCAATACGTTGTCTAAGCTGGTCATCCCTAAATCAGGTAAACCATAAGAATAGTTTGCCACACCAGCACCTGAAACATAGATGGCTTTATAACCCACCTGTTTCGCCATCATCGCTGCATAAGCGTTGACTGTACCAATGATTTGTAATGGTTTTTCCACTTCTAGAGCTTGTCTAAATCTTAAGCCTGCAGACGTCTGTTGTGTCATATTCCCTTCCACAGTGGTCACTTGTTTATTGAGTTTTGAGTATAGCCATAATTTATATTTCGCATATGACCATTTAGGTATATTACTCTAAAACTTTAGTCAAAGAAAAATGAATTTTGATTCATTTTTTCATTTTTATGCACTTTTTTTAATCATTTTTTCCAATAGCACGTTTGCTAAGAAATTTATTGACATCTTTGATATAATAGTGACAACCCATTTTTCCTCAGTAATTTATGAACGAAGATTTAGCACAAGTTGAAGCTACAGGATGTGATTTTCCACAAACTAAACGTGGGCATGAGCGTCGCTTGGCATTACTGATTAGTGCAAACGATCTTTTTTTAGAGCACGGTTATGATGCGGTATCTTTAGATGACATCGTGAATCATGCAGGCGGATCAAAAGCCTCGATTTACAAATATTTTGGTAGTAAAGAAGGTCTATTTACAGCGATCTGTGACTATCGTCGTGATTTATTCTTTAAAGATATCTGCATTCCATTTAACCCCGCGTTGAATGAGCTCAGAGCATATTTGATCAATACCTTGATTAACTTTTATAAGCATATGATCATTCCTGAAAATATTGCTTTTATACGCTTGGTCCTTGAACGTTCACAAAAAGACCCTCAATTGGCCGTCTATATTCATGAAAAAGGACCAAAGCAAGTACAACACTCTATTGCATGTGCCTTGGAACGTTGTGTAGAAAATCAAATATTAACCTGTGCAAATCCTTTATTTTCAGCACAATTTTATTTTGGAATTCTTAGAAATTTGGAATGGCGAATTTTAATGGGGATTGAAATCAAAGAATCTGATCAAGAAATATTCAATTGCGTAAGTTATTGTGTAGATCGCTTCTTAGAGGGCCATCAAAAGGTCTAATTTTTTTGCGTTTTCATATTCATATAGTATATTAGCTGATTCTCCTTTTTATTTTCATCAACCACCAACAATGAATTGTTGGTCAATTTCCCTATTGGTTTTGACTAAACAATTATTGTGGAGTAACCATGGCTCTACGACATTTTCTTACTTTACGTGATTTATCCACTGCTGAACTTAACCGTATCATTGAACGTGCTCAAGAGTTAAAGCGAAAACAACACAACAACGAAGTATTTCAACCCTTTGTTGGAAAAGTCATGGGGATGATTTTTGAAAAGTCGAGTACCCGTACTCGTGTATCTTTCGAAGCTGGTATGAGCCAATTTGGAGGCAGTGCAATTTTTCTTTCATCACGCGACACTCAATTGGGTCGTGGTGAGCCAATTGAAGATTCTGCACGTGTGATCTCGAGCATGCTTGATATCGTGATGATTCGTACATTTGGTCATGATATTGTTGAACGTTTTGCTGAATATTCAATAGTCCCGGTTATCAATGCATTAACTGATGACCACCACCCTTGCCAGCTACTTGCGGATGTACAAACATTTGTTGAACATCGTGGTTCGATCAATGGCAAAACTGTGGCTTGGATTGGCGATGGCAATAATATGTGTAATTCATATATTGAAGCTGCGCATATGTGGGGCTTTAAGTTAAAAATCGCGTCACCGAAAGGTTATGAACCAAAACCTGAATTTCTTTCAGAATTTGCACATTGCGTAGAACTTTTTGAATCAGCAGAAGACGCAGCGGTCAATGCAGATCTGATCGTGACGGATGTTTGGGCAAGTATGGGCCAAGAAGAAGAACAAAAAATTCGTGAAAAAGCGTTTGCTGCGTATCAAGTGAATGAAAAATTAATGGATTTAGCACATCCAGATTGTCTATTTATGCATTGCCTACCTGCACATCGCGGTGAAGAAGTTTCTGAAAATATGCTGGATCACAAAAACGCTGTGGTTTGGGATGAAGCAGAAAATCGCCTACACGCACAAAAAGCCTTGGTTGAATTTTTAATCAATGAAAATTTAAACAAAGACTAATTTGTTTTGTTTTAAGATAAATAAGCACCAACTATGGTGCTTATTTTTTGTTTCAGTATAATAAAAACCATATTTTTAATATGTGTATAATTCAAATGAAATTTAAAATAATTCCTTTATTCGTAATGTCAGTGTACATGCTCATTTCTCAAAGTAGTTATGCAACTGAATTAGATGATTATTTGATTCAAAAGAATTTGATTGGACAGGATTATAAAATTATAGATCAACAAAATTTAGATGATGTTTTAACTGCGTTAAGTGAAGAAGACTCTCGCGTGCTGCCTGTACAAGTCGACCAAAACACAGTGATTGAGAAAATTCATATGTATCATGATCATGTTGATTTGCAAGGTTTAATTACATCTAAAGATTTTAATCAGTTTTCAAATAGCATGGGTAAAGAAAAAACTCAGCAACTTTTGATGGAAGGAATGCTTGAAAATTGTCATTTACTTTTTGAAAATGAATTCCAACGTCAAAATCCTTATTATGTAAAAATAAAACTGATGTCTGAACAGAAAGCCTATGAGCTAAAACTCAAAAATGAGCAATGCAAATTTTAATTTGTAATAATATTGTCTTGGTGCATTGTATCAGTTCACATTTTGTCTAAGCAGATTCGGTTTTTTTTCAAGTTGATCTAACGATTAAAAAATTAATATTTTTTAATCGTTTAAGATTAAGACAATTTTCAAAATTTTAACTATCTGTAACAATTTTGTCATGTAGAATACTTACTATGCCCTTCAAGGTCGTTAAGACAGTTTCAAATGACGCAGATCATGCCCGCTTCAAAAAGTTTAACCACGCCTGAATTTCAACATAGCTCTAGCAGCTATATTAATCGTGAAATTTCCTTACTGGAATTTCATAAACGTGTGTTAGCCCAAGCAAAAGATGAAACTCATCCTCTGCTTGAACGATTGAATTTTCTCATTATTTTTTCACGTAATTTAGATGAGTTTTTTGAAATTCGTGTCGCTGGATTAATGAAACAACTGGACTTCAAAACCATTACTACAGCGCCAGATGGTATTCCAAACGAAGTTATTCTTGAGCAAATTTCACATAACGCACATCTTGCGATTCAAGAACAATACGATACCTTAAACCATGTGTTATTGCCTGAGTTAGAAAACTATGGCGTCAAATTCATCCAATATAATGATATTTTAGAAAAACACGCGGAATGGATTAAAAATTACTTTTTTAAACAAGTACAACCTGTTGTAACACCAATTAGCTTAGATCCAGCTCACCCTTTTCCGCGTTTGGTTAATAAAAGCTTAAACTTTATTGTCACCTTAGAAGGAAAAGATGCTTTTGGTCGTCAGATTGAACTGGCCATTGTACCCGCACCTCGTTCCTTACCGCGTGTTGTACGCTTACCAAACGAGCTCACAGACGGCGCAGAACATTACATTTTATTGTCAGCCATTATCCAACAGCATATCAGTGATTTATTCCCCGGCATGACGGCAACAGGATGCTATCAATTCCGTGTTACCCGTAATGCTGACTTAACTTTGGCAGAAGATGTCGATGATTTGGCAGTGGCATTGAAAGATGAATTATCTTCACGCCGTTTTGGTCGTGCAGTTCGTTTAGAAATCGCAGATAATTGCCCAAATTCAATTAATAATTATTTACTAGAACAATTTGATTTAGATCCACAACATCTTTATCAAGTGAATGGCCCTGTCAATTTAACACGTCTGATTACTGATTTTGATATTCCAGAATTAAGGTTTAAGCCGTATCAAGCCGTTATTCCCAAAGCCTTAAGAAATTCAAATAAAATATTTGAAATATTAAGCAAGCAAGATTTGCTATTACATCATCCATTTGATTCTTTCCAACCCGTTATCAATCTACTCAAAGAAGCGGCAAAAGACCCCAATGTTTTAGCAATTAAACAAACTTTATATCGTAGTGGTCCTGACTCAGAAATTGTACAAGTGCTGGCAGAAGCCGCTCGCAATGGGAAAGAAGTTACAGCGATTATCGAATTGCGTGCGCGTTTTGATGAAGAATCCAATATTATCGTCGCAAATCTTCTACAAGAAGCTGGCGCAGTTGTGGTGTATGGTATTGTTGGTTATAAAACCCATGCCAAAATGATTTTAATTGTGCGACGTGAAATCGATAAACTTAAACGTTATGTACACCTTGGCACAGGCAACTACCATGCTGGAAATGCACGGATGTATACCGACTATGGTTTACTGACTACAAATGATGAAATTTGTGAAGATGTACATAAGATCTTCCAAGAGCTGACAGGTATGGGTAAATTGTTAAAGTTAAAAAAACTCTTTCATGCTCCTTTCACCTTACACTCTCAGCTATTACATTTGATTGAGCAAGAAACAGCACATGCAAAAGCGGGTAAAAAAGCCCGTATCATCATTAAAGTCAATGCATTGACTGAACCTAAGCTGATTACAGCTTTGTATAAAGCATCTCAAGCTGGGGTTAAAATAGAGCTAATTATTCGTTCGATTTGTTGTTTAAGACCACAAATTGAAGGACTTTCTGAAAATATTAAAGTTCGTTCTATTGTCGGGCGCTTCCTAGAACATACTCGTGTTTATTATTTTTATAATGATGCCAATGAGGACTTATACTGCGCAAGTGCTGACTGGATGGGTCGAAACTTATTTTCTCGGGTCGAAACTTGCTTTCCAATTGAAGATAAAAAGCTTAAAAAACAGATTATTGAATATGGGCTACTCAGTTATTTAAAGGACAATATTCGTGCTTGGGAACTCGATGCCAATGATCAATGGCATGCAGTTCAACCCAAAGATGCTGAAAAACCTTATATTGCCCAACAGGTGTTGATGCAACAACGGATTATTCCCACTACAGCGTAATTCTTCCATATTGTTATTATCATTAATTCAGAACAGCCCTCCTTAAAAAGGAGGGTTTGAATGATTAATGCGGCATTGCAGCCCCCCAATCAAGGTATCACGTTGATTGATCCTATGCGTTGATTTCAATATTCTTTAAAATCAGCTGACTATAAGCCAATACCCTCAATAACCCCTTGTTGCTTTAACTGTAACAATTCATCATCTGAACAAAATTCTTCTAAAATCACTTTGGTATGCTCCCCTAAACGTGGCGGTGCATTACGATATTCAACAGGCGTTCCTGTCATTTTAATCGGTGAACCAATCACATTAAAATCAGGATTATCTGTATGTGGAATATTGACCACCATTTTACGATATTGAATTTGGGGTTCATCTAAAGCATCTGCAACAGAATTAATCACGCCAACAGGTACTTTCACTGCATGAATTGCATCGACCCAATGCTTCGCGGTATTTGATAAAAAATATTCAGACAACAAAGCAACCAATTCTTGACGATATTTCACCCGATCTTGATTACGGAGATAGTTTGGTTGATCTAACAATTCAGGTTTTCCAATCGCAATACATAAATCTTTAAATTGTTTATCATTGCCACAGGCCAGAATAAACTCCTTATCTTGCGCTTTAAAAGTCTGATAAGGCACAATATTGGGATGATGATTGCCCATTCGTTGAGGTGCGATACCTGAACTTAAATAGTTCATACCTTGGTTGGCGAGTCCAGCAACCTGTACATCTAACAACGACATATCAATATACTGCCCAACACCTGTTTGCTGACGAGAAATCAGTGCCGCCTGAATCGCAATTGTTGCATATAGCCCAGTCTGAATATCAACCACCGCCACACCAACTTTTTGTGAACTTGCCCCTAACTCTCCTTCTTTCTCGCCAGTAATACTCATCAAGCCAGACATACCTTGAATGATAAAGTCATAACCCGGTTCTTCTGCACGCGGCCCATCTTGACCAAAACCAGTGATAGAGCAATAAATCAATTTTGGATTAATATGTTTGAGGGTTTCATAATCCAATCCATATTTTTTCAATGAACCTGCTTTAAAGTTTTCAATCACAATATCTGCGGTTTTCACCATGTGTTGTAGTAATCGCTGCCCATCCTGCGTTGCCATATCAATTGCCACTGAGGATTTATTGCGATTCGCAGATTGATAATATCCAGATTCTCGTGTCGCTCTACCCTGTTGATCAAGCATCCACGGCGGGCCCCACATACGGGTGTCATCACCAACTTTAGGGCGCTCAATCTTAATCACTTCGGCGCCTAGATCTGCAAGAACTTGTCCACACCACGGACCTGCCAGTACTCGACTCAGATCTAAAACTCGAATTCCTTGTAATGCACCCATATGTTTACCTCTATGTCAGGAGTAAGTGAATACTCCTCAATTTTACGATTTACTGCATCTGTTTAAACAAGCGTTGACTATTGTTGTTGTGGGTCATATTGACGATCTTTGATAAATAAGCCAGGCAGCACCCCTGCAACAAAGTAAGCTGCGCCCATCACGATAAATGCCGTCATAAATGTTCCGCCCGAAGCAAGGAAACCAATGGTTGCTGGGGCAATAGCTGCACCCACTCGCCCAATGTTATATGCACCACCAATTGCTGTACCTCGGACATCGGTAGAAAATGATTCCGCCATATAGGTCGCATTTACGCCATAAGGAATGCCATATAAGAAACCAAAAGTGATCAATAAGTACAAAATATTGTCTGGTGTATTAAAGATAATAATCACAGGTAAGAAGACAGCGCTGGCTATGGTACCGAACACAAATACTGCACGACGATTAAATTTATCTGCCAAATATCCCGCTAAGATCTTGCCTAGAATCATCGCTGTATATGAACCTACCATATAGCTGGTCATGTTTTTAAAGTTCATATGCACTTCTGTTTCTAGATAACTCGGCATCCAATTGTTGATTCCGTAGTAACCAAATTGTAAGAAGAAGGCCGTAGTCATCCACAATAAAAACATTTTACGGTGCTTAAAGTTGGCAAAAATTTGTTTATAAATACTGCCACTTTTTGCTTTCTCGGGAACTGTAGCTTCAACTGGTTTTTTGCCTTGAAGCTGATTGATTTTGTTGAGCTGCCAAGACTTTGGTTCAGGTACAAAGCGTTGCAAGAAAATATTGATAAATGCTGGAATAACCGTGATAAAAAACAAGACTCTCCAACCATGATCAGGAATAATCGCACCAGCTAATAATGTAGCAACAATATATCCAACGGTTTGCCCGGTTTGTAATGTACCCAATACCGTAGTCCGATACGTTGTAGGAACATATTCAGCCATAAGGGTATTGCATGCCATATAAAGCGCCCCAATCCCTAGCGCACCAATAAATCGTAATGCCATAAATTGTTCAAAACTTTGGGTAAAGCCTAACAAACATGTTGCAACTGAGAAAAACGATACAGAATTGGCAATGGTACGTACGCGGCCAAACTTATCACATGCCCATCCACCTAGAATCCCACCAATCCCCATACCTGCCAGAGAGGCACTGCCTAAGGCGCCAGCCTGAAAAGTAGATAATGCAAACTCACCTTTTAAACTGGTTAAGCTATAGGACAACAACATGATATCTACGCCATCGACGACCATAGCGAAATAGGCGAATAAAAGTGCCCATTTCCAAGTATTTGGGCCTATTTTTTCAAAGGTTCCAATATTGGATGGCATGGATAATTTTGTTGAAGTTGTAACTGATCGAACATCATTGTTCATTTTTCCTCTACCTCATTTTCCCAAATGAGTCATCGGTCACTTTTTATCTTTCTCTCTACTTATTTCTTTGTTATTTTTATTGCATCAATCTAGAGTTAAGTATGAGAGTTAAAAGAATAATCAGATATTTTTCACGATGAATCCTTTTATCATTGATTTATTTTTACCTTAGTTTTTATAAAATTTAAGGCAAAAAATCCTACAAGGGATGCTAGATTTAAGCATCCCTGTTTTAAAACAGTTGATTTTAGTTACTAAAGGCAGCAATACCAGTTTGTGCACGCCCGAGAATTAAGGCATGTACATCATGGGTACCTTCATAGGTGTTGACTACTTCTAGATTGACCAGATGGCGAGCGACACCGAATTCATCACTGATGCCATTGCCACCCATCATGTCTCGAGCAACACGCGCAATATCTAAAGCTTTACCACAATTGTTGCGTTTAATCAGTGAAGTGCCTTCAACAGAAGCAATGCCTTCATCTTTCATACGACCAAAACGTAATGCGATTTGCAGCCCTAAAGCAATTTCAGTTTGCATATCTGCAAGTTTCTTTTGCACCAATTGATTCGCAGCCAATGGGCGTCCAAATTGTTTACGATCCATCGTATATTGATGTGCAGTGTGCCAGCAAAACTCTGCCGCCCCCATCGCGCCCCATGCAATACCGTAACGTGCACTATTTAAACAAGTAAATGGTCCACGCAAACCACGAATTTCGGGAAATGCATTTTCTTCAGGAACAAAAACATTGTCCATCACAATTTCACCAGTAATCGATGCACGCAAACCGACTTTGCCATGAATCGCAGGCGCAGAAAGTCCTTCCCAACCTTTTTCTAAGATAAAGCCACGAATTTCACCGACATTGCCTTCAGCAGAAACTTCTTTGGCCCAGACCACAAATACATCAGCGATTGGACTATTGGTGATCCACATTTTTGCGCCAGTCAGACGATAACCACCTTCGACCTTTTTGGCACGGGTGATCATACTGCCTGGATCTGAACCATGATCAGGTTCTGTTAAACCAAAACATCCAATAAACTCGCCAGTAGCTAATTTAGGTAAGTACTTTTGTTTTTGCTCTTCAGAACCAAATTCATTGATAGGCACCATCACCAATGAGCTTTGTACACTTGCCATTGAACGATAACCCGAATCTACGCGTTCAATTTCACGGGCAATAAGGCCGTAACTGACATAGTTTAGACCTGCACCACCGTATTCTTCAGGGATTGTCGGCCCCAGCAAACCTAGCTCACCCATTTCACGAAAAATAGAAGCATCTGTTTTTTCATGGCGGAATTGTTCCAAAACTCTTGGCATCAGTTTGTCTTGTGAATAGGCATAAGCAGCATCACGAATCATGCGTTCTTCAGAAGTAAGTTGCTGTTCCAATAAAAATGGGTCTTGCCAGTTAAATTGAACACGTGCCGTTTTTGTAGAATTAACCATTTGATTCATAGCATCCTTTGCTGAACATATCTTGTTGTCTTAGTAGTGATGTTAGGTGTGAAAATTCATACTTTCAAACGATTAATTCTCACTCAGATATTCCATTTACGCATATCTTATGTTTTTATAATATGGCTCGCTCAATGACTACGGTTCAAGTATGCGGGTATTAAACGAGGCTTTTTAACAGATTTTTATCATCTTTACATCCTCTTATAAATTTTCATTCGAGGTAAAACCAAGTGGTTTGATGGAAGATTCATTACATACATCTGCTTTGCTTTAAGTTCTTTTTGCTAGATATAAATAGATTAAATTTAGTCTTAACTAAACTTTGATATTCAAGGAATGAATATGCGTAGAATGATTCCCTCATTACAATCATTGATATGTTTTGAAGCGGCTGCCAAGCATCTAAGCTATACCTTTGCAGCTCAAGAGCTGCATCTTACTCAAAGTGCCATCTCTCGCCAAGTACAACAACTCGAAGATTTTTTAGGACTCAATCTATTTAACAGAACACGGCATGGCGTTGAATTAACACAAGCGGGTGAACATTATTATAAAAACATCAAAGCTCATTTATTGGGTATTGAGCAAAGCACACTCGATTTAATGAGCCATAAAGGTTTAGGCGGTACGCTAAAATTGGGGGTTGTACCGACATTTGCAACACGCTGGCTGTTACCCCGACTATATAAGTTCAATGAAATATACCCTGAAATTACCATTCATTTAGAGACCAGTACCAAACCCTTTTTATTCAGTGAGCATATTTTTGATGCTGCAATATATACTGGTACACCTGCACAAATTGAAAATTGGCCGGGTGCAAAAGTCCACTATTTAATGAATGAAGATGTTGTTCCTGTGTGTTCTGCTGAGTTAATTTTTAAGCATTTTCCAGAACTAAGAGGGCCTTCCGGAGATTTACGTCGAAGCTTAACGGCGGAAGAGATTGCCACGCTGCCCTTACTCCAACAAACCACACGCCCCTATATTTGGAAAGAGTGGTTTGAAGTTTCTGGTTATGAGCATCCTTTTGCATTAGAAGGACAACGGCATGAATTATTTTCGATGCTTGCGGTGGCAGCCATACATCATATGGGGGTTGCGCTTATTCCACAAAAACTACTGGAAAAAGAACTGCGTTCAGGTGATTTAATTATCGCCTCAGAAATTAAGCTAAAAGGTTCACGTGCCTATTATTTTGTCTATGCAGAACAACAGCAAACACCCCTCATTGCTAAATTTGTTGAATGGTTATTGACAGAAGTTGAACAATCACAAAGTAATTTTTTAAAATAACGCGATTTCGAGTTAAACAATAGTTTGTTCAAGATTTATAGAATGCCGTTTAGCTTCTATATTGTGATGATAAAAACTCAAACTGTAGGAGATGGAAAGAACAGCGCCTACAACAGAAAATACAAGCCTACTCCGCTATTTTTAATACCTATACAGCATTTTTAATAAGAGTAGGCTAAAAAACAAATGAATGACTACCGATCTTAAAATTTAAGCGCTAAATCCAATATAACGATAAAAATCTTGATCCCCTACAACACCTAAGCTTGTTTTATAAATCAGGTAATCAGGATAATTACTCTCAGATAATTCATTGAAAATATTCAATCCCTGATCATCATGAGCATGGATTTCATCGACGCTACGGGGCATGGTCGCTTCAAATTCATCTGAAATATATTCAAAGCCCAAATCCATCGCAATAAACAAGGTATGTATACATGGTTGTAGATATTGTTCTTCATTCCAATCAATGACCGCATGTTGGCAATGTGGGCATGTAACATTTTCTTGAGAATTTTCTAAAGTGATCAGTTGAAATGGCATACGCTTTGGAACAGAATAAAATTGTATTTTAAACGAGTTAGGGAAATTAAACACTCGTTTTAGATAAATCTAAAATTGCTTTTCATATTTTATAAATACACGAAACAAAGCTAAGGATATTATGTCAACGATTGAAAAAGCGATTGCTTTAGCAGCTCGTAAACACGCAGGCCAAAAAGATAAAGCGCAACAGCCTTATATTTTTCACCCTCTGAGGTTGATGTTCAAAGTTAAAACACCCAATCAACAGATTGTTGCTGTATTACACGACATCTTAGAAGATACCGACACCACTGTGGTCGATTTAATCTCACTTGGCTTTAGTCAAGAAATTGTCGATGCCGTTGTTGCCTTGACCCAAAAAGAAGGTGAATCTAGAATCGAAGCCGCCTACCGTGCAGTAAAAAATCCAATTGCACGTGTGGTAAAACTGGCAGATGTTGCTGATAACATGGATATCACCCGTATTCCACATCCGACCACTAAAGACCTTTTAAGATTAGAAGAATATAAGCAAGTTCAAAATATTCTCATGACAGGCAATGCCTAATCTTAGAAAATTTTCACAATTAACAAGTTGACTTGATGCAACAATTAAGTTTAATAGTGCGTCATTGTTGCAATTATGGAATGTATTTATGCTCACTGATTTGGATGACTTTTACTGCTTTGGTTTGGTTGTAGAGCATGGGGGATTTAGTGCGGCTGAACGTGCAACGGATATTCCTAAATCCAAGCTCAGTCGCCGTGTATATAATTTAGAAGAAAAATTAGGGGTTCGTTTAATTCAACGAAGTTCACGTCATTTCGCAGTTACAGACATTGGCATGAATATTTACCGCCATGCCCAAGTGATGATGAATGCAGCACAATCAGCGCATGATCTGGTTGATCATCTCAGTGAACAACCACGTGGTGTGATTAAAGTCAGTGTACCTGTGACGGTTGCGCAAAGTGAATTGTCCAAAATCCTTCCTGACTTTTTAAAAACTTATCCTGAAATCAGAGTACAACTTTTAGTCAGTAATCGTCGAGTAGATATCATCAATGAAGGTTTTGATGTTGCCTTGCGTGTGCGCGCAAATCTGGACGATGACCCGAGCTTAGTGCTGAGAAAGTTTGGACATATTGAACAGCACCTTCTTGCAAGCCAAGCCTATTTAAATGAATTTGGTATGCTCAAAAAACCAGAAGATTTATCTGAACACCGAATTTTAAGTATGGTTGATGAGCACTTAGATCAACAAATGGTGTTACATGACAGTGAAAATCAACAGAAAAAAATTAAAGTTAACCCGATACTCATGGGATCGGATTTAATGATGCTGGCAAAATTAGCCAGTCAAAATTGTGGTATTGCCTTACTTCCTGATACTATTGCTAATGATTTTGTCGCCACAGGTGAATTGGTTCGTGTCTTACCTGAATGGAAAGCACCGCACGGGATCTTTCACGCTGTTTACCCTTCTCGCCGAGGCTTACTCCCTGCGGTAAGAGTCTTTATTGACTATTTGGTTAAGCACTTAAGTAAGTGTTGAGTAACTTATCTTCATCGTCACTTTGATTAAATAATCCTAGGATTATTTCAATAGACAAACCGATCTAAATAAATTGACAAAGATGGACTGCAATCTGGTGTCCATCTGGTGCTATTTTTGATACCATCGCTACTGCTTAATTCCAATGTTTTTCTGATTTATATGACTTCATCTTATCAACAACAGCTTGATGCCAAAATTGAACGAATCCAAACTCAATTCGCAGAATTTAATCCACCTTCGTTAGAAGTATTTGCTTCACCTGAACAAAACTTCCGTATGCGTGCAGAATTCCGAATTTGGCATACTGAAGATGATATGTTCTATGCCATGTTTGAACGAGATGAAAATCAACAAAAAACTGTTGCTCGTATCGATGAATTTCCGATCGCAGATCAAAGTATAAATCAGCTTATGCCAGTTTTATTGGCTGAGCTAAAAGCCAATTCAGTCTTATCAAAACGGCTTTTTGAAGTGCATTTTCTAGCAACGCTCAAGGGCGAAATGCTGGTTTCATTGATTTACCGTGCGCCACTGAGTGAAGAATGGGAAGTTTTAGCAAAACAATTGGCTGATAAGCTGAATGTTAAAATCATTGGTCGCAGTCGCGGACAAAAAGTTGTCTTAACCGATGAATTTGTTGTGGAAGAATTGCAAGTCTTTGAGCGTAAATTTCAATATAAGCAAATTGAAAGTAGCTTTACTCAACCCAATGCACAAGTTTGCCAAAAAATGTTGCAATGGGCTTGTCAGTCAGTAGAGGGAGAAAATAAAGACCTACTCGAATTGTACTGTGGTAATGGTAACTTTACCCTTCCCTTATCCTTGAGTTTTAACCGTGTTTTGGCAACTGAATTAGCGAAATCTTCGGTCTATGCGGCACAGTGGAATATTCAACAGAATCAGATCGACAATATTCAAGTTGCACGCCTTTCAGCAGAAGAATTTACTCAGGCCTATAACGGAGAACGTGAATTCCGTCGTTTACAAGAAGCAGAAATAGACATTCAGGGCTATGAGTTTGATACAGTTTTTGTCGACCCACCAAGAGCAGGGATTGATGACGATACCTTAATGCTATTGCAAGGTTTTCAACGTATTCTTTATATTTCATGCAATCCAGACACATTACATGATAATTTAAAAACCTTGCTTAAAACCCATAAAATTGTGAAATTTGCGATGTTTGATCAATTCCCCTACACCCATCATGTAGAATCTGGGGTTCTTCTCGAAAAAATTTAAACAATTTATTACAAGATTAGACTGCCATGTAAATTAGCATGGCAGCTACTTCTTTAAATTATTTATTGATATATCATTAAGTTATAAATCATTTAAAACATGGCCTTTTAACAAACCGTTTAAAACATATCAAATCATCGAAAAAATCAGCCTATAACTCGACCATCTATTTCGCTCAGATCTTGTATTTTATTAAAAAACGGCTATATTTCGAACTATGTTAGGTTGTGTATGAAGGCTCTATGAGTTTTTGGCAAAAGCTGTTTACGGCTGAAGATACATTGCAAAATGAACATAAAAATCAAATTGCATGTGTTGAAAATGATTGCTCTTGTAAATCCAATGATCAACTTTTATCAGCGTTGATGAAAGCGACAGATCAGGATGTAATTACTGGGATTAAAAAGGTACTTATCTCTAGAGGTTTCAGTAAAAAAGAGTTAAACCAATTACAGCATCCACCTATTCAATAGTCATGGATGACCGCTAAGAAAGAAAAAGCATTCAGTTTACTGGATGCTTTTTTAATTCCAATAGAACAGCTTTTGATGTTTCTCCTTGGCTTGTATACAATTATTTCAAAGAATAGATAAACGCAGAATCAACAATGAAAATTAAAATTCTAATTTTTTTATTATCACTCAATGCTTCAATTAGCTATGCAGATATCAACGATGATGAGATTCAAGCCATAGAAGATTTAACGGATCAAGTATTAGCAACCAAAAATCTTGCCAAACTTGAACCACAGATTAAGGCTCAAATCCAGAAAGCCCAACCCAATGTGCAAAAACTGTTAAAAGCCAAAGACATTGAATATAACGATTCTGTTTATTTACACAACTATGCGATTCTAACTTCTGGATATGCTGAATATTTGCTTGAACAACACTGCACCACGCTCTCTCAGCCTTTTCAAGAACTTACTGAACAAGCGTATTTTGCGTTAAAAAAGCGTGATCCTAACGATACAATCGCAATCAATAATTTAGGTTTATTCTATGCGCAAATGTCGGTGTATTATCGGAAAAACATAGACCCAACACCACGTCTAAACTATTTGCTAAAGGCTGAACAATTATTTGAGACCTTAATGAAGTTGCAACCAGACAATGAGGAGTATGAGAAAAATTATTATGCTGTACTCAGTGACAAACTGATGCTGTTACAGAAATATCATCGTGATCAGAATGAGCAAAAACGCCTCATCAATATACTTAAAAAGCCTTTATTTCACTATTTATCTGATCCCAATCAAGCTTTCGATGCAGGAAATTTTATTATTTTAGCGCAACAGTATTTTAAATATCTCAATCGTGAAGACCCGAAACTTGCTGAAAAATGGTTGCGTGATAATCAGGCTAAAATTGAAGCTGTGGTGAATAAGAATCGTAAGCAAACTCAGCGAGAAAAGGAATTCCTCGCTGAATTCTATGCGCAGCTTGGTCAAACGGATCGAGCATTGTCCTACTTAAAACAATTAGAATTTTCTGATGAGAACAATACAGAACCATCCTCATTTGAAAATGAGCCCAATCTTGCCAATTTAAGGCTAAATCCTGAATATCAGAAATGGTTTAAACAATATAAACAGGATTATGCTGCATACCGTAAAGCAATTCCCAAAGTATGTAAGATCAGCCAGCTTGAAACAACACAAGATACTTCAGGATAATGCTGTTGGAGACTTAACGAATCAAACCTTGCGGTTGCAGAATAATCACCAAAGCCCCAATGATTACAATACATCCACCAAACAAATCCCAGCGAGTTAGGCTGACTTGATCGACAAATTTCAGCCACATCAGTGCACTAAAGATATAGATACCGCCATATGCAGCATAAATACGCCCTGAAGCAGCCGGGTGCAAGGTTAATAGCCAGACAAATACCGCCAAACTTAAAACGGTAGGTATCCATAACCAATGGCTTTTATTTTGATTCAGAATCAAATAAGGAAAATAACAACCTAAAATTTCTGCAACAGCTGTGACAAGAAATAATAAAATCGTAGTTAAAATTTTAGTAAATGCAATGTCCATTGATACTCAAAGAATAATCATGAAGTTAGAGTATATGTGATTTTCACGCGAGCTAAGCAATAAAATTTTGAGCAGACTAAAACAACTAAGCTTTTATCTATAAATTGTAGTTGTTGTTTGCCTCATCCACAAAAGCATACATTTTTAAAATATGTTGATGAATGTGCCTTGTTTAAAATAGGATAAAATATCAGCATCTACATTTTTTGGTTTTTTATGAATGAAAATAAATCATTTCGTGTTTAATTTCTTCATTTTCCTCTGGCTTAGCCAAAATGTAGATGCAGCAACACTGAGTTTTCCACTGTGGCCCAATAGCGCGACACTGGCACCATCCAGTGAACAATATACGATAAATAAGCATGGTGCTATTGAGCATATCATCTCTCCTCAACTGCGCGTATATTCCCCCAAACAGAGCAATCACATCGCTATTTTAGTTATTAGTGGTGGGGGTTATGCCAGAGAGGAATTGGCCAAAGAAAGCACGCCAACTGCACAGTTTTTACAAGAACAGGGATTTACCGTATTTGAATTAATTTACCGCTTACCTAATCAGGATGGCAATAATCTGCTTGCGCCCTTTCAAGATGGCCAAAGAGCCCTGCGTATCATTCGTTATCATGCACATCAATTCAACATTGATCCAGACAAAATTGGTGTATTGGGTTTCTCCGCAGGTGGGCATTTAGCTGGAATCATTGCGACACAATGGCAACAACAATTTTCGAGTTTAAATGATCCGATTGATCAAATTTCCGCTCGGTCTAATTTTGTGGCGCTACTCTATCCAATCATTAGTATGCAAGCGCCGCTAGATCATACCCATGCTTATAAAAGCTTATTTGGATCAAAACATGATTTAGCCAAACAAATCTTGTTTTCAGTAGATTTACAAGTCAAACAGAATACACCTCCAACCTTTTTAGCCCACGCCATTGATGATCCGATTTCACCTGTTCAGAATAGCCTCAATATGCAAACCGCTTTGCAGCAACACAAGATCGCTTATGAATTACATCTTTTCAAAAATGGTGGACATGGTTGGGGCTTAGGCAAAGCCAATACTGAAACAACACAATGGCCAGCATTATTCCAAGCTTGGTTAAAGAAAATTGATATTTTATAAGCGTCTAATTCAAAAAATAACCCGCAATCAATGCGGGTTATTTTAAAGCTCATTCACAACTATGCTGGTTCAGCAGTCTGATCTTCAAAGACTTCTAATGTAAGCCCTACCGCCTTACCATTTTCTTTCTTCACAGAGACAGCAACGTTACCACCATGATCTGCAAGCTCACCAAATAGAATCATCTCAGCAAGTGGTTTCTTCAAATGTTCTTGAATCAAACGTTGCATTGGGCGAGCACCCATTAAACGGTCATAGCCATTCTCAGCCATCCAATCGCGAGCAGATTGATCAACTTCCAGTACCACTTTTTTATCATCTAACTGCGCTTGGAGTTCGGTTAAGAATTTATCAACAACAGACTCAATCACTGTGGTAGGCAATGCTTTAAACTGAATTACACCATCTAAACGGTTGCGGAACTCTGGTGCAAATGCACGTTTCATCGCTTCTTGATTGTCATTACTATTGTCTTGCTCAGTAAAACCGATACTGTTACGAGAAATACTTTCAGCACCGATATTGGTAGTCAATACAATAATCACATTACGGAAATCAGACTTACGTCCATTGTTATCGGTTAAAGCACCATGATCCATGACTTGTAATAACAAGTTAAAAACATCTGGATGTGCTTTTTCAATTTCATCTAATAACAAGACACAGTGCGGATTCTTATGAATCGCGTCAGTCAGTAAACCACCTTGATCATAACCAACATAACCTGGAGGCGCACCAATCAAACGAGAAACAGCATGACGCTCCATATATTCAGACATATCGAAACGAACAAGCTCTACACCCAGCAATTTTGCCAATTGCTTGGTCACTTCTGTTTTACCAACACCTGTAGGACCAGCAAAGACAAAACTACCCACTGGTTTATCTGGTGCTTTCAAACCTGCACGTGACAGTTTAATCGCAGAAGCCAAAGCTGTAATCGCTTCATCTTGACCAAATACCACACGTTTAAGATCACGCTCTAGATATTCAAGTACCGATTTATCATCTTTAGATACTGTTTTTGGCGGGATACGTGCAATCTTCGAAATAATATCTTCGATATTTTCAACTGTAATCAAGGTATCATCTTGTTCAGCTTTTAAACGACGCTGTGCACCAGCTTCATCAATCACATCAATCGCCTTGTCTGGCAAGAAACGATCATTAATAAATTTAGCAGACAACTCAACCGCTGAAACTAGCGCAGTATCTTCATATTTAACATGATGGAAATCTTCAAACTTGCTTTTCAAACCACGCAAAATATCAATTGTTTCTGAAATAGAAGGCTCATTCACATCAATTTTCTGGAAACGACGTGATAGTGCATGATCTTTTTCAAATACTTGGCGATATTCTTGGAAAGTGGTTGAACCAATACAACGTAAACTACCATTCGCCAACGCAGGTTTGATTAAATTCGATGCATCCATGGTACTGCCCATACTTGAGCCAGCACCAATGATCATATGAATTTCATCGATAAATAAAATTGCTTCTGGTTTCTTTTTCAAAGCATTGAGAAGCTGTTTCAAGCGTTTTTCAAAGTCACCACGGTATTTTGTACCCGCAACCAATGCACCGATGTCTAAACTAAACACTTCAGCAGTCGCAAGTGGCTTAGGCGCTTTACCATTCACAATCAACCATGCCAGACCTTCAGCAATGGATGTTTTACCCACACCAGGATCACCCACAAGCAATGGGTTGTTTTTACGGCGACGGCAAAGAATTTGAGCAGTTCGTTCAATTTCTTTTTCACGCCCAATTAAAGGATCAGTTTTGCCTTTTTGCGCTTCAATATTCAAATTCAAAGTATAAAGTTCAAGTGGCCCAGCATTTGCTGAAGCATTTGATTCACCTTCTAAATCATCAGATTCTTCTTCAACTTGAATTTCTTCTTTACGCGCACCGTGTGACAAATATTGGGTTAAAGTCAAACGATTGATTTGATGTCGTTTTAGTAAATAAACGGCAAAAGAATCTCGCTCAGAGTACATCGCAACCAGTACATCTGCACCCTCTACTGTGCGATCACCCCCACTTGACTGAACGTGGAAAATTGCACGTTGTAAGATACGGTCAAAACTTTCAGTTGGATGAGGGGCTTGGTCGTTGTTTTCTCCTAGTTTAGGGGTATGTTGTTCTACATACTCCTCTAACTCTTTGCGCAAACTGATAATTTCAGCACCGCATGCTTTTAAGGCATTTACCGCTGAATCGTTATCAAGTAAAGCCAATAATAAATGTTCAACCGTAAGAAACTCATGTCTCTTTTGACGAGCCATGCTAACAGCCAAACGGAGTGAAACTTCTAATTGACGACTGAGCATGAAACCCCCTTATTCTTTTGGCTCAATCTGACAAAGCAATGGATGACCTTGAGATCGAGCGTAGTTATTAACTTGGTTGGCTTTAGTCTCCGCAATGTCTCTTGGATAAACACCAGCTTCACCTTTTCCTTCATAATGTACTGTTAACATTACTTGAGTGGCTTGGTCAAGATTCAAAGCAAAGTATTGTTGTAAAATTTCAATAACAAAGTCCATCGGAGTGTAATCATCGTTCAATAAAACGACAGAATACATCGGTGGTCGCTTCACTTCAGGTGGTGCAGTTTGTACTGCAACATCTGCTTGATCATGGTCTGGATGGTTTGGATCTTCTGAATTACTTATACGAATACTCAAGTGCCAATCTATAAATCCTGAATCACGGAATGATGATTTCACTTCATTTAAACTCATTTGACGTTTATTAGTTCGCATATTTTTCAAAATACTTATGATTTATTGAGAATTAGCCGCAGCTTGAGGAACCTCTGCAGCAAACGCAGCTGCACTGTCTACAGCTTGCCCACGTGACCAACTAAAGCGTTTAACCACTGGCGTGGCACCATTTAGACGGATTTCGATAAATTGTGGATTAAAGCCCTTAGGCATGGTCCAACGACCAGTTAAGCGCTCATAATCAGTAAAATTATAATTCGCATCTGCCATTGGCACTGTTAACACCTCAGTACCACTAATCAAACGAATTTCAACGGAGCCCGTCGCACGTCTTGGACTGACTTGAATAAGATCAAGCTGATATTCATAAGCATTTTCTGGTAATGGCTTAACCGCCAAGTTTTGAATGGTTAAACTCAAACCGCCACGTTGTTTTAACACTTCACGATAAATCGCACTCATCACATCAACTTGTGATTTTTCAGCATTGGCTTTGTTCAATGACTCTAACAAATCGTTAGAGTTCGAAACAGCCACATCTCGTTCCTGTACAGCAGCATTTAAGCTTTTATTTAAATTAGCCAGCGTTGTTTTTTGTTGCTTCACAACTTCTACCAACTGTTCTGCATCTGCATCAAAACCGACTACCGTTAGCCCTTGGCGATGTCCAACCGTATAACCTAAAAGTACACTGCCAGCACATAATACAACCCCACCGATCACCAAAGGCATATTCCCTTTTAAAAAAGGCTTTTTCGGTGCTTGAGCTGGTTGTGACGCGGTATTTGTTTCTGTGTTCTGCATCATCATCTCTAAGTATTATTGATAGAATCAAAACACACATTTAACCGCAAAGTTATATGTGTGTGAAGCCATAAAGCGTTTTTTATGGTAATAATCCGATACCTTGTAAACCAGCATCTTCAGCAAAACCAAACATTAAGTTCATATTTTGTACAGCCTGTCCTGCCGCACCTTTGACTAAATTGTCTTGAACAGACAAAACAATTAACTTGTTCGGATGCGGTTTATACAGTGCAATTCTGAGTTGGTTTGCACCTCGTACAGAACGTGTTTCTGGTGAACTATTTGCAGGCATTACGTCTACAAATAGTTCATTTGCATAAAATTTTTCATAAAGACTTTGTAAATCTGCTGCTGCACCTTGCTCTGTCAAATCAACATAGATTGTACTGAACATACCACGAATCATCGGAACCAAATGCGGCACAAAAAGAATCTGATCAAATACATTTTTTTGACCCGAAATATTTTCTAATGCTTCTACAATTTCAGGATGATGACGATGTCCAGCAACGCCATAGGCTTTAAAATTATCTGCATTTTCAGAATAAATCATGCCTAGACTAGCTTTACGCCCTGCACCTGATACACCCGATTTCGCATCAATGATAATACTTTCTGGTTTAACCAATGTTTCAGCTTGCTTAAAAAGTGGCGCTAATCCCAACTGTACAGTGGTTGGGTAACAACCCGGGTTACCGACAACATTGGCATTTTTAATTTGTTCACGATTAAGTTCAGATAAACCATAAACAGAGTCTTTCAGTATCTCTGGGCAGGCATGCTGCATCCCATACCATTTTTCAAACTGTGCTAAATTCTGCAAGCGAAAATCAGCGGCTAAATCGATAACTTTGCTATTTGCTGCCAAAAGTTGTTGTGCATGCTGCATTGCCACCCCATGCGGGGTCGCAAAAAACACAACATCACATTTTTTTAATTCATCAATGTTTAAATCTGAATACTTAAGCTCGGTGTGCCCACGTAAGCTTGGAAACATATCATCTACACGGCGACCATCTTCGGTACGTGATGTCAGTACATTCACTTGAACATTTGGATGTCGTAGTAAAAGACGCAACAATTCAACGCCTGTATAACCTGTTCCACCGACAATACCCACTGAAATCACGTTTTTTACCTCGATTTAAAAGTATCCATTTTGTAGTGCTGTAGTATGACAGGAAGTTGATGCTTTCTAAACTATTTTACTGGGTTTTTATGATATTTTAGCATTATGACAAAGTTAAATTCACATAAGTTCGATTGATGAATCTTGCGCAATGCAGTTGCGCCCTCTACGTTTGGCAACATACAAAAGTTTGTCAGCAGCTTCTATACCACTCGCTAAATTACGATGTCTCACTTGTGTTAAGCCAAAGCTGGCTGTCAATACGATGGATTGAGTTAAAAATTGCTCAGTTTCAATAGCAGTCCGCATACGCTCAGCAATTTTATAGGCATAATCGAGATCTTCAACTTGTAATAAAACAATAAACTCTTCACCACCAAAACGCCCCACTAAGCCCTTTTCACCGACATGCTGACTAACAAGACGACCTACGCTTTGCAAAATCTGATCACCGACCAGATGCCCATGGGTATCATTAATTTTCTTAAAATGATCGACATCACACATCAGCAAAAAATATTGTTTTTCTGGCAAATCGATTAAATTGATTTTAGCTGCATCATAAAAGCCACGGCGATTGAGTAAATGTGTTAATGGATCTCTAGAACGTTCATCATTTAATTTTAAAATAATGTCTCGTACTAATGTCCCTAAAAGTACGATCGCAAACCACATGCTCAGGATAATACTGGCAGCAAGCATCATTAACCACCATACTGAATTTACAAGCATGCTGGCTTCAATATTTTTCAAAAACAAGAAAATAATAATGACGCGGACAAAAGTATATAAAACAATAAAAAGGTAAGAATAATCGACCAGCTTATTTAACCAATCACTTTGCTTATCATCTTTAAAAATAGATACTAAAACTAAGGATTCAACTGTGGCAATGCTCAGGTTTAAAATTAGCATTCGCATCCATAGCTGTTCATCGACAAAAGAATAATAGGCCAGCAGACATATTGTGATAAGGATCAAAATGAAAGCCACTAAAGTGTGCGCACTGGCTTTCTTTCTCAATGCCATAGTATATGCACTGGCCCATGCACCAAATAGGTATAAACCACCAACAACAGGGGCAGAGAATGTTAATTGTTGGTTAGACATAAAACTTTGTGCAGCTAAAGCAAAAGACGGCACGATATATCCAAGACCCAACCAAAATAAATAAGTAGGTGCTTTAAAAAAATAATGGCAGATCAAAAGTAAACTGCCCATTAATATCAGGCAGATCGGTACAATCAAAATAAAGTAATGAGTATCTGCAAAATTCACGTCTGATATCTTTATGATAAGAAATAGGAAATATTGGCAAGTCGCCAAGTTTAGAGTATTTTTTTATTCGCTCCCAACTTATGCTTAAAATAATCAGACTATTTTGTAATTTAACTGCTTTTATTAAGAAATACTTTTAAAGCATTATACCATCACTTAAAATTCATGATGATAAATACACAAATAAACATGTAATTTAATGACATCGCCTATAAAATAATCAAATTAAACCTCTAAAAAAATTATAAACAAACCTTTTCATTTTAATTCTCGTTTTTGGCATAAAAGACTATTCAAACAAATTCAAAGAAAACGGTCTTGTCTTGCTAAATGATTTATGCATAATAATTTAGAGTAATTACTCTAAAATCAACAAAAGGACGCATTGGTCATGATTGGATCACGAGCGTGGATGAATACAAGTAATGGAAAACTTAGCTTTAAAGAAAAAACTCAGCTTATCAAACAAGTTCTCATCCCTGTCACATTAAACTATGGCAAAACTTTTCTAAAAGCGAATCATGATTCGACATCATTTACACTGGATAATTTTCAAATTCCTGACACAGCAATTGTCAAAGAAGCGATGGACGAATTAGAGCAAACAGCCTCTCAAGCAATCATCAATCATTCTTGGCGGAGCTATTTTTGGGGTGTTGCTATCGCCCACACCAAACAATGGCAATTTGATCAAGAGAGTCTTGTTATTTCATGTTTGATGCATGATTTAGGACTGGTTAATCATTTGGATCAATATGCATGTCAATGTTTTAGCTTTGAAAGCGCCTTAAGAGCTGAAACACTCTGTAGCAAACACCATTATCCCGAAGACAAAATGGTTAATATTTCAAATGCGATTTGTTTACATATGAATGGCAGTTTAGATGAAAGTGATCACAGTCTTTCTAAAGAAGTGCTATTACTACAAAAAGCCACTTCCTGTGATGTCATTGGGACTGATCTCTACTTATTTTCAAACAGTTTTAAAAACCAAATTTTAAACCAATATCCGCGGGTACATTTTAATTCAGAAATGCGTAGACTTATCTCAATTGAAGCAAAAAGAAACCCTCAATCACGGACTGCTTTAATGCACAAACTCGGACTTTCAAGCATGATTCAAATGAATATTTTTAAGGACTAAATCATGAAAAACACCTCTTTTACCCAAAAGAATATTAATTTTGGTCAATATCCAATTGTAGTCGATATTTATTCAAACCCTGAAAACAGCCATAGTGTTATTTTGCTGGCTGCGCTAGGCATAGCAATCAGTAAATACGAGCTGCTCATTACCGCTTTAAGCCAAAGTGGCTTAAATGTTATTGTGGCTGATTATCCCCATTGTGGGCGTAATACTCCGCCTGTTTCAGCAAAAATTGATTATGGTTATGCTGATTTACTCAATGACTTTATTCCTCAACTGGAAAAGCTGGCCTTAGAGCTAAACCAACAAGTTCCAATCTTATTTGGACATAGTTTAGGTGGGCATTTAGCAACACTTTATGCACAAAATCATGCAAACAAAGTCATTGGTGTTGCCACAGGCAATATCGGTTTAAAAAATTGGGACTTAAAAGGTAAAATCAATATTTTAAAAGCAGTCTCAGTGATCAACGCCATGATTTTAAAAGATGGTTATTTTGCAGGCTATAAAATTGCTTTTGGGAATAAAGAGACAAAATCCTTAATGCGTGATTGGTCTAAAGTTATCTTTACAGGAAATTATGCACATATTATTGGGCAAGAAAACGTGGTGAATAACGCTGCCTTATTTGTCTATTTAAATGGCGATGATTTTGCACCAATGTCTTCAATGCTTGGCCTCAGTGGTTATTTTAAAAACCCACAAATAAACACGCTGGATTTAACCCATAAAACCCAAGGCAATCAACATAGTGCATGGATTAAACAGCCTGATCGAGTCGTCGAAATAATTATAGAATGGATCAATAGTTTTACTGAATAAGTTTTGCTTTTGACATCAATATATATCCACCTTCTTCACTTTCTCCAGTGCTGATTGCTTCCCAGCCATGACCTAAATAAAAAGACAAAGCTTTTTTATTTTCAGATAAACATTTGAGATAGCCTGTACCCGTAAACAGCTGTTCTGCTGCGTGTAACAATGCTGTTCCTACACCCTGATTTTGAGCATTTGGAGCAATAAATAGATGATGTAAAAAGTTCTCTTGCAGGTAAATAGATGCAAATCCCAAATATTCTTGGTCTTTTTCAGCCACTAAAATCATTTCATTTTCGGTATATTTTTCAAAATCACTCAGCCCCCATTTTGAAGAATCTAACCACGACCAACTTAATTTTCTGGTATTTAAAAAAAGTTCACTCAATGGTGCTCGGTCATGATTTTGAAAAGATCTGATGTGCATCACTGTACCTCAATTAAAGTCCCTATAACCTTAGCTTATTTAAGCCAGCCTTATTTAATCTAACGTTATTGCTCTTTCTCCAATCACCTCAACAATTCGTAATAAATAACCATCTGGATCTTGAACTAAAAATTGCCTTTGTCCATGCTCTATATTTTCTGCACGGTACCAACGTTCTTCTAACGCTTCAAACAGCGGCCATTGTGCGACATCCAAACGATTTAAAATACTGTCGAGTTGGTCTACTTCAAACTGAAAGTTAATCCCTCTTCCCAATGGGTAGGCCAATACTCCTGTTAACCATTGCCCTTGTTGTTGTTGCTCCAACATAAACTGAACACCATCAAGTTCCACATAGATAAATTTTTCTTCAGCCCGTTGATACATTACAGAAAAACCCAGTATTTCCACCCAAAAATGATAACTTTTATCTAAATCGGTGACGATCAGTTCTGGAACCAATTTATTCCACTGCATTTAAAAATCCTACTTAATTCATTAATTTTTAATATTCAATATGTTGCAAAATATTTACAACCTTTCCAAATGGATCTTTGACATAGAATCGTCTAACACCCCAGTCTTCATTGGTTAAGGGATAGAGAATGTCTAAATCTAATTTTTTGGCTTTTTCATAAAGTTCATCCACATTGTCAACCTCGATTGAAAAATCGGGTACATCTGTTTTATTTCCCCCTTCCGAAGCAATACTGATTTGTGGATGCATGATTTCCTGACTGGCAAATGTTTTGATCCAGCCATGATCCATCACCAAATCCATCGCTAAAAAATCACCATAAAAAGCTTGGGCACTGGCTAAATCTAAAGCTTTAATATTACTTATGATTCTTTTTACACTCATACGCTTTTCCTCATTTTTTGTTTTAATGCAATCTAGAAATTTACTTATTTTATTAGGCCCACCACCAAGGCATTACACTACTTTTTAAAACTTTACGATGCTGCTGATAGTGTTGATCATGCTTTTCAACTTCAGACCAAAAAGCAGCGCTATGATCAAAATGTTTGGTATGTGCCAATTCATGTACACAGACATAACGGGTAATTTGTTGATCACATAAAACCAAGGCACTATTGAGCATAATATCATGATGGGCTGTACAACTTCCCCAACGCGTTTTCGGGTGCCGAACAGCACACTGTCCAAACTTTAAACAGGTTTCATCACTGACTTGCTTTAAATAGATTGGTAAATAATGCTTTGCATAAGCAATCACAAAAGCTTTTAAATAGCTTTCAGGCTGACGCTCGCTGATAAATAACTGATGCTTTTGCTCATCTAAAATATAGCTATTTTTTTGAGTTTTATAAATAATTTCTAAGGGCTGTTTTAAATTAAACAGTTGCAAGCTTGTCGGTAATATCTGATCAACTTGCTGTATTTTTTCCTGCTGTTTATGCCATGTCTCAATCATCCATTGTTCAGACTCGTGTAAAAAATGCTGAATCTGACGTTGGGTACAATATTTGGGCACAGTTAGGCGAATCTGCGTGGGTTCAACACGTAAACGCAAGCGTGTTGCACGTGCATGATGTGTGATTTTTATTTCAGGAAGATTTGCCATCTTAATACGCTTATTTTTAGAATCTCCCCCAACGCTTACTTTAAAAAGGGAGGTAGTAAACCTCGTCTTTACTCAAGCAGAAGTTAGGGGAAATTTTTTCTTATCCTGCGGTACGCTCTTCAATACCATCATTGGTGGCAACTACAGCGACATCAGCTTTATTGATCGCAAAAATACCATTACACACCACACCAGGAATATCGTTAATGGTTTTTTCGACCTCTAATGCATTCAAAATATTTAAGTTATACACATCTAGAATGACATTACCATTATCCGTTACTACACCTTCACGATAAACTGGGTCACCGCCTAAAGATACGATTTTACGCGCAACTGCTGAACGTGCCATAGGAATCACTTCGATAGGCAATGGAAATTCACGGCCTAATTGATCGACCCATTTCGAGTCATCGACAATACATACAAATTTTTTCGCAATAGATGCCACGATTTTTTCACGTGTGAGTGCAGCACCACCGCCTTTAATCATATGTAAATGACGGTCAATTTCATCAGCACCATCTACATAAGCATCTAAACCACCAACATGGTTCATATCAACCACTTCAATGCCTAATTTCTTAAGACGTTGAGCTGTTGCTTCTGAACTGGCTACGGCTGCTTCAAGTTGTAACTGAGGTAATAATTCAATTAAGAAGTTCACTGTACTACCAGTACCGACTCCCAAAATGCCCCCTCTTGGTAAGTGTTTTAAAGCGGCTTGGGCTGCAGCTTGTTTTTTCTCGTCCTGGGTTGCATAAAGGCTCATGACATCTCTCAATAAAATTTCAATTTCCTGCACATTTTGCATAATTTTAAAACGCAAAGGTACAACGGTTTGTTACAATGAGCGCTCATTTTAAACTGTTAGATGGAAAATTAACATGCTGTCTCGTTTGGTTCGACAAATATTACAGGCAACGGTGTATGACGTTGCAATCGAAACCCCACTCGAAGCAGCGCCACGAATTAGTGAAAAACTAAACAATAACATTCGCTTTAAACGCGAAGATTTACAACCTGTCTTTTCCTTCAAACTACGCGGTGCGTATAACCGTATTAGTCAATTACCGAAATCTCAGTTGGAACGTGGCGTTATTACTGCTTCAGCAGGTAACCATGCTCAGGGCGTGGCTTTATCTGGTCAAAAGTTAGGTATTCGCGCCATTATTGTGATGCCGAAAACTACACCTGATATTAAAGTTCAAGCAGTAAAGCGTTTGGGTGGTGATGTTGTGCTTCACGGCGACTCATTTGATGTTGCCAACAAATATGCCATTCAACGTGCAAATGACGAAGGTTTAACCTTTATTCCGCCTTATGACGATGAACTGGTTATGGCCGGCCAAGGTACAATTGCCAATGAAATATTGCGTCAGTGGCGTGATGTTGAATATGTATTTGTTGCTGTGGGCGGTGGTGGTTTAATTGCTGGTGTAGCAGCATATCTTGGTGATGTTGCCCCGCATGTCAAAGTTATTCCTGTCGAATATGATGAATCTGCATGTTTAAAAGCAGCATTTGAAGCCAATCAACGTGTGATACTCCCTTCTGTAGGCTTATTTGCAGATGGTACAGCCGTTGCTCAAATCGGTGAAAAGCCATTTGAAGTCATTCAACTACAAAAATCTGATAACTCAGGTCCAATTGTTGAACGTGATGTGGTACTGGTCAATACAGATGAAATCTGTACTGCAATTAAAGATACCTATGACGAATGCCGCAGTATCGTAGAGCCATCAGGTGCATTGGCTTTGGCAGGTATTAAAAAATATGTTGCGGCACATGGTCTTGAAGGCAAGAACATGGTGTCGATTGTTTGCGGTGCCAACATGAACTTTGACCGTTTACGTTATATTGCTGAACGTACCGAACTCGGTGAACGTAAAGAAGCCATTTTTGCAGTAACCATTCCAGAAGAAAAAGGTTCTTTCCTGAATTTCTGTCGTGCTTTGCAAGGACGTAATATTACGGAATTTAACTACCGTGCCAGTGACGCATCTGCCGCTCAAGTCTTTGTCGGTATTAGCTTAAAGGCTGGTGAAAAAGAACGCCATGACATCTATGAAGCAATGAAATTACATTATGATGTCGATGATTTATCGGATGATGAAGTTGCAAAATTGCATATCCGTTATTTGATTGGTGGTCATGCCGATATTGCCAATGAACGTCTGTTCCGTGTTGAGTTTCCAGAACGCCCAGGTGCTTTATTAACATTCTTAGAGCGTCTTGGTCCAACCCATAACATTAGCTTATTCCATTATCGTAATCACGGTGCAGCAGAAGGACGTGTTTTGGTTGGCTTGGATGCAGAAGATGCGGTACAGAACCCAGATGGACTGATTGAGACGTTGGAAAATATCAATTACCCATATCAAGAAATTACCAATAACTTAGGTTATCAACGTTTCTTAAAATAGAAATAGCTTCAAAATAGAAATAGCCTATAAATTTTTTTATGGGCTATTTTTTATAAAATCAGAACAATTCGAAAAAGTTAACTTAATAGACCGCCATATTTAAATCACCATCATCATTAAATGCGTCATTAAAAGCATCCACAATCTGATTTAATTGTTGCTCATCTTGTGTGGGCACAAGCATCCAATACGGATTTTCACGATATATAACCAATAAAGAAAGCTGATACTGATTTGCAACCAGTTTAATTTGATCAAAAATGATTTCTTCTGTTTGTTGCATTGCGTCCATTTGATCACCTAATGAAACATCATCATCTTCATCGTACTGATCAAATACTTCAGCTATTGCGACTTCGATTTCATTTTGCAATTGCCCAGCATCAATATTGTGCTGGTTAAAGTAGAAATCGTTTTCAATCCCATTGTCATAATATTCTTTTAATTCAATATAATGCAAGAAATCATGCTGTTGATTGATCCATTCACTAAAACTATAAAATTCAGTATCTTGAGGAATTTGTTGTGCATTTAGCTCGGGAATTAAATGTTGAAGTAATGAATATATTTTCTGTGACATGGATATCCCTCTATTTTATTATCAATATGTTGAATTAATCGCAAAAAACTAAGTCGATCTAGAACAATCAAATAATGCATAATGTTCTATACTGACATCTTCATCGTGAAATTGTTTGTTAAAACACTTGCAAAATTTTTCAATTTTATATTCATGATTTGGTACGATCAACCAATAATAATCTTCAGCATAAATCAGCAACAGTTCATGATCATGTTGTCTGGCTTGTTTTAATATTTCCTCGAATACAACATCATAAACTTGATCTTGAACATTGTAATAGCGCCCAATAACATCTTTATGTACTTCATAATGATCAAATAAAGGCTTCGCTCTTTCGCGAATTTGAGTTTGAATTCCCAAGCTATCGACTGCATATTCATGAAAAACCGCACAACGCTCAATCTCATTTTCATGAAATTGCATACGATCAATTTTCATTAAATATCCACGAAATCGCCCACCAAACTTTTCAGCTTCAATCCAATTGAGAAACTCGACAAAACGTTTACGATGTTTCTTTTTGGGAATATCTCTTTGCTCCAACGCTGGGAACCAATGTTGGAGAATTTTAAAGATTTTCTTATCATCTATTTTTTTATCATCCATTTTTATTCTTGGATCGAAAGCTCAATCTTGGCTTTGCATTTTTAAATTTCAAAGCAATGATATCGGATCAATTTTAAGTTTTTATGACATAAATCTGGTTTTATTTACATTTATCGCTTTTTATTCTCAGTTTGTAGATTGGCGTTGCAATACTTTAAAGATAAAATATATAAAAATTGAATATGATCATACCAACACAAAATCAGTGTCGGGATAAGGACTTTGTAGAATGGCGCAATTCGCTGTCATCGGTTTAGGCAGTTTTGGTGAAGCAGTTGCACTAGAACTCACCAACTTAAATCACGATGTAATAGGTATTGATACATTAAAGAAAAATGTAGAAAACATTGCCGATAAAATCAGTCACGCAGTTATTGCAGATGCTACCGATGAACATGTGTTAGATGAACTGAATATCAAAAATTGTGATGCCGTGGTGGTTGCCATTGGTGAAGATATTGAAGCCAGTATTCTATGCGTACTGCATTTAAAAAATTTGGGTATCGAAAAAATCTTTGTAAAGGCCAAATCTAAATCACATCATATGATTTTGTCTCATTTAGGCATTACAAAAATCATTCACCCTGAAGAAGACATGGGGATTCGTGTTGCGCAATCACTCAGTTATCCAATGGTGAGACGTTATATGGCATTAAATAATGATCGCTATATCGTCAAAATTGAAATAGGTGCAAATTTACAAGGCGCGCAATTTCAAACAGTCATGGAAAATACCCCCGAAATTACAACCTTGTTATTACAACGCGGTTCACATGTACTGTATGATATTGCACCGGGGACGATTTTACAGGAAAAGGATATTTTAATCCTTGAAGGACCTGTAGAAATGTTAAGACAATTTTCGATTCGTTTCTTATAGTTATAACTATGCGTTTATCTAAAAAAGAACTAATCAACAAAAAACACAACAGTATTAATCTCAGTCCACCGAGCTTACTTGCTTTAGGTTTTTTAAGCTTTATTATCATCGGAACATTGTTACTTAAACTTCCTTTTGCTAATCAAGGCAATTTGACATGGCTAGAGGCCCTGTTTACGGCCACGTCTGCTGTAACCATTACTGGGCTGTCTGTCGTCAATATTGGCGACTCCTTAACCACTTTTGGTCAAGTTGTGGTGATGATCCTGATCCAATGCGGCGGCTTAGGTTTTATGACGTTTGCAATCTTAGCTGCTTTGAGTCTTTCCTCAAAAGTTGGTATTCGACAGCAAGTTATGGCACAGGAAACCATTGGTCAAACCAGTTTGGCCAAAGCGACCTTTACAGTAAAAGGAGTTTTTCTTTACTCATTGTTCTTTGAAGCGATTGGTACAGGGATTCTAACCATGGCTTGGTCACATCACTACGACCTAGAACATGCATTTTTCTACGCACTGTTTTATAGTATTTCTGCGTTTAACAATGGTGGATTTTCTTTATTTCCCAATAGCTTAATGAGTTTCTCTGACCAGTATATGGTGACATTTACCATCAGTATGCTGTATATCATCGGTGGGATTGGTTTTGTTGTGTTGATGGATATTAAAAGAGCCAAGCGTTGGAAGAAACTCTCTACCAATAGTAAGTTAATTCTGTCTACGATTGCGGGCTTAAACCTTTTTGCCTTTATTGTTATTTGGGCAATCGAAGCATCCAATCCTTTAACACTGGCTCCAATGTCTGTTGGTGATCAAGCTTTAAACGCGTGGTTCCATGCTACCGTACCTCGTTCATCAGGTTTTAACAGCTTGGAAGTCAGCAGCATGACCAATGCATCAACCTTAATTACCATGGTATTGATGTTTATTGGTGGTGGTTCTTTAAGTACCGCTGGTGGAATTAAAGTCGGCACATTTATTATTATGATTTTAAGTGTCATTACTTTTTTAAAACGTTCAGATGAAATTACCATTTTTGGGCATGCTGTTTCTCATCAGGCGACCTTTAAAGCAATGGCGGTCATTTCAATTACTTCACTGCTGATCCTGATTGGCTTTTTTACCCTACTGATCCTTGAGCCTGACAAAAAGTTTTTAGACTTATTATTTGAAGCCGTTTCTGCGGCTTGTACTGTCGGCTTATCACGCGGAATCACTGAAAATTTACATGCTGGCAGCCAAATCGCTTTAATTTGTCTAATGTTTGCTGGACGCTTAGGACCACTAACACTGGCTTATTTAATTGCTACACCGAATAAAAGTCGTGTTCGTCACCCAAATACTGAAATTCAGGTGGGTTAATTGTTTTTAGTCATCAAGCGAATACAACTTAAATAGCTTTGTGGGATCATTTTAATCTTATCGCATATATCTAATATAGGCTGAGACTCCTTAAATAGATTGCTCAGACAATCCTTGCAAAATGCATACTGATGACAGTATCCCCCATAAAAAAAGCGATCTTATCAATGATAGGATCGCTTTTTTACATCTTTCTAAGGATGATTATTCTACTTCTAACTCACTATTGCCTTTAATCAAACGATGCTCTGACTGCAAATATTCATCTGACTGCATTTCGAGTAAACGAGAGCGTGTACGTTCAATTTCGAAAGCCAGCTTCTCTCCGTCATAAATCTCAATAATCGAGTCTTGAGATGTCAGTAGCAGCTTTACGCCACGGTCATAAAACTCATCTACCAGATAAATAAAACGACGTGTACCTTCTGACAGCAAATCAGTTAAGTGCGGAACATTACTCACCAAAACGGTATTATAGATATTGGCAATTTCAATAAAGTCCGATGGGCTACGCGGTTTCATACAGAGTTCTCTAAACTCACACCACAATACATCTTCTGTATGGCCTAAAGTTTCAACAACACGGTTATTAATCGTAATTGGTTCTTCTGACACTGTCTGCGATGTGGTTAATGCATTAAAACGCTTTGCCATCCAGACTTTATTGTCATCTGTCAGTGGCGATTTAAACAATTGCGCTTGTTTTAATACCCGTAAACGATAGTCAACACCCGCATCAACATTCAATACCACACAATGTTTTTTTACCATTTCAATTGTTGGAATAAAACGATCACGATGGATTCCATTTTTATATAAACCATCTGGGGCAATATTTGATGTGGCAATCAAGGTAATGCCACGGGTAAATAATTTTTGGAATAAATCACTGAGAATCATTGCATCAGTTACATTCGATACAAAGAACTCATCAAAACAAATCACCACAGCTTCTTTATAAATTTGATCTGCAACGATATCTAAAGGATTACGCTGTCCAGAAAGCTTGTTTAACTCTTTATGCACAAATTGCATAAAGTGATGGAAATGCATACGGGTTTTACGGCGAAAAGGAATCGAATCGTAAAATTGATCCATGAGCCATGTCTTTCCACGCCCTACACCGCCCCACATATATACACCTCTCGGTGCAGTTTGACGGCGGAAACGACGAAAAGCTTTTTTCGATGCTTTATAACGATTGATCAATTCTTGCCATACCCGCTCCAACTCATGTACTGCTTGAGCCTGAGCATCATCTGGTAAAAACTGTCCAGATGACAATGCTTTTGCATAACGCTCAGCGGGTGATACGGGAGTAAATGCTGTTGAAGTTGTATTCTGATCTAACATATCATTTTGTTACTTTTAAAGGCTAAAGGAAGTATATCGAATATTCATTTTTGATAAATAAAACTTTGGGATAATTCTAACTCTATATCTCATATCAGCACTACCTGTTTATTTACCATATTGACGCGGGCTTTGCCCAAACCAACGTTTAAAAGCATGATTAAATGCAGCGGGTTCTGAGTAGCCGAGTAATTCCGCAATCACCTCAATTGAATATTCCTTATATTCAATCAAGCGCAAAGCTTTGTGCTTAATCAGCTGTTCCCGAATTTGTTTATAGCTGGTATTTAATTGCTGCAACTGATGGCGTAAGGTTCTTTCAGGCACATTCAACGCCTGAGCCACTTCGGCCATCGAAGGAATAATCCCTTGCTGTAATTCCAAATAATCATTTACCCGTTGAATCAACGGTGCAATTTTCTGTTCTTCGGCATTCAATCGCTCGATTTCAGCAATACACTTGGCTTCGTAAACCCGATGTGTAATTGGATCTGCAGATGGAATCGGCAGTTGCATCACATCTTCATTGATCCAAAAAGCGGCTTTTTCACAATTAAAATGTAAATCTGAACCGTAATAATCATGATATTGCTTTAATACACTTAAATCCTGAGGCTGCTGAAAGGGTAACTCGATTCTCACGCTGGGCGCTGTAAGTCCCATCATTTTATAAATATCATCCAGAAATTTATAAGTTCCAGAGATTTCACATTGCGCTCTCAACAAACCCATTTCTGTTTCTAAATCTACAGGCTTATAGGTTAATGCGACTTGATGATCGCCTTTCTCAAGCCCTAAGACACCATATAAATAGGTTAAACCCTGATAATGCACACCATTTTGAATCGCATCACCAACATTACTACATGTCACCAAGAGCATGAGTAACGGGCCATAGCCCGCCAAAGAATAATGCTGGCCGATAAACAAACCTGTTTCTGGCTGTACACCCTGCCCAATCACTTTTTGTATATCCCACTCTAAGCTGGGGTGAATGATTGAACTGGGATCGAGTGCATCTGCTTTGATCCCAATACTTGCAAGTCGTGAATCTACATCGATTCCAGCATTACGCATACCATGAATTAAATACATTAAACCGAGAATCGAGCGTTTCATTGGATCATCATTTGATTTCTACCCAAACTTTGTACTACAAAGTCGGTTTTTTGCAAATTGCCGAATATATCAATTTTTGTGTCAGTGCAATCATATTTCAAGCGCTGCATTTCCGATATTCTATGCAAAACTGGAAAAGTCAGAGCGAACAAAAATGAGTACAGCCCCTACGACTGAAGTAAAAACTCAATCAACGCAAGTTGCAATTATTGGATCTGGATTTGGTGGTTTAGCCATGGCAATCCGCCTATTGCAAGCCAATATTCATGATTTTATCATTTTAGAAAAAGCAGATAATGTTGGTGGTACATGGCGTGAGAACCAGTACCCAGGTGCGGCTTGTGATGTTCAATCACATATGTACTCGCTTTCCTTTGCACCAAAAACAGATTGGTCAAAACGTTATGCCGAAGCGCCTGAGATTTTTGACTATATACAAGATTTAATTCAGCAATTCAATTTAAAGAAATACATCCAATTTAATCAAGAAGTGGTGTCTACACGTTATGATGAGCACAATTTCAATTGGCATTTAACACTAAAAAGTGGACAAAAAATTGATGCTCAATTTGTTATTTTTGCATCAGGGCCATTGCATGTACCACAGATTCCTAAAATTAAAGGGGTTGAAAAATTCAAAGGTGAAGTTTTCCATTCATCACACTGGAAGCATGACTATAATTTAAATCAAAAAAATGTAGCATCCATTGGTACTGGAGGTAGTGCAATTCAATATATTCCTGAAATTGCCGCAAAAGTTCAAAATCTTTATGTATTTCAAAGAACCCCTGCTTGGGTGATTCCTCGTGATGAACGCGCCTATAATGCACTTGATAAAAAACTATTTAGTCGCTTTGAATGGTTTAGAAAATTACACCGTGCTCGTTTGTACTGGTCAAATGAATCACGTGTCGTCCCCATTGTAAAACCACAAATCATGAAATATGGTCAGAAACTTGCTGAAGCTTATATAAAATTCCAAGTCAAAGACAAAGAAATCGCCAAAAAACTGACCCCTGACTATATTATGGGCTGTAAGCGCATTCTGATTTCCAACAAATACTTTCCAACATTTAATCGTAAAAATGTCGAATTAATCACCGATGGAATTCAGGAAATTACAGAAAATAGCATCATCACTAAGGATGGCAAAGAACGTCAAATTGATTGTTTAATTTATGGTACTGGTTTTATTACAGACCCACGCATCTATTTAAAATCATTCGATTGCTATGGTGAACACGGCGTTGAATTAAAAACCGCATGGAAAGACGGTGCAGAAAGTTTTTATGGGATCAGCACCAAAGGCTTTCCTAATCTATTTCAATTGCTTGGTCCAAATACCGTACTGGGTCATAACTCTGTAATTTTCATGATTGAATCTCAAGTGAATTATATTTTGCAATTGATTCAAATGGTTGCAAAAACACAGACGCAAGCGGTAGCGGTAAAAGCTGAAGTACAAGATCAATTTAATGAAGATGTACAGCAACAGCTTGCAGGCACGGTATGGCAATCAGGCTGTGTCAGTTGGTACCAACAAGATGGCGGTAAAAACTTTGCATTATGGCCAACCTATACCTGGAAATTTTGGCTCAACACCCGCAAAGTAAACCCAGCAGATTTTCGCTTATTAGGCCGTGAGCAAAGTGCCAAGCAAAAGTCAAAAGCTGCATAAACTTGCTTGATATTCTTCTATAAATTTTCAACCGCTTTTCTGCGCTTCGACTATAATAGATAGGTATCCATTGCCTATCTATTTTTCATGCAATCACTTTGGCTTATTTTCCAACTTTTATTTTGCTTATGCTTAGGGTTTATTTTAGCCCGCAGAATTCCACAATCCATTGAAAAAATAGCTTTTAAAATACTGCCTTATTTTACCTATATTCTTTTAATTGCGATTGCAATGGAGTTTTCTCAAACAATTCATAATATTGCCAGCCCTGCACAGATTCTCACCAGTTCAATCACAATTGCATTCACCACATCAATAGGTGCATTTTTTTGTTGTTATCTAGTATTTACAGCGATTGGCTACAAACCATCACAAGGTAAAGTTTCTGCTGAATTATTGATGGGTTCATTACTCAACATCAGCTATGCATTTATTGCACTGGCTGTAGGTTATGGCTTAGCAGAGTTGGCCCACCTTTTCCATGTTCCACTGCATGTCAGCACATGGAATTTACTTTTAGTTTACATGTTACTGATCGGCTTGGATCTGGCTTACTCGCCACTGGATCGTTCTTGGTTAAACTGGAAAATTATGCTGGTACCGATTGCCTGCGTGATTGGCTCACTATTGGGTGCTGTTGCGGCATTTTTCTTGATTCAAGACATCAGTATGAAAGATTTAATCATGCTATCGCAAGGTTACGGCTTCTATTCGATGACAGGGATTGTGGTGACTGAATTAAAGAATGCCCATCTGGGAAGTATTGCGTTAATGAACGATTTATTTAGGGAGATTTTTGCCATTTTATTTATGTATATGATTGGATGGCGTTATCCACGTTCAGCAATTTCTTCTGCTGGTGCAACCGCAATGGATGTCACCTTACCTATGGTGAAACAAGCATGCGGCAATGATTATATTCCACATGCAATGGTCAGTGGTTTTGTTCTGTCGGTATTGGCGCCAATTGCGGTAAGTGTTCTGGCTGCACTTTAAAATTAAGCGCAGAATATCGTACTTTATCTGACGAGATAGTAATACTGATCAATAGAATCACTGGAATAAAAAGTTTTTTAAACTTCTGAAAAAAGACCTAGTAACGCAGATACACTACAGTGTATACACAGCAATTTTTATTATATAAATCAAATAAATAACCCTCTTGATCAACTGAAAAAGAGGGTTTATTTTTATAGGGTCGCTAAAATATCTTGCAGGGTTTTACTTGGATGCTCTGATTGAGTAATTGGACGACCAATTACTAAATGAGTAGAACCATCAAGCATGGCCTGCTTAGGCGTTACAATACGCTTTTGATCATCTGCATTTGCACCAGCCGGACGAATCCCTGGTGTTACCAAAGCAAATTCAGCACCTAACTCCTGACGTAACATCTTGGCTTCCTGAGCCGAGCATACCACGCCATCTAGACCACTCTGTTGAGTCAAGTTAGCCAGACGTTTCACTTGTTCAAATGGCTCAATGTCTAAACCAATTTCACGCAAGTCTTCACGTTCCATTGAAGTAAGTACAGTAACCGCAATCAATTGGGTTTTATAGTTACCTGCTTTTAAGCGTTCTACACAAGTTTCCATCATTCTACGCCCACCTGAGGCATGGACATTGACCATCCATACGCCCAAATCGGCCGCAGCACAAACTGCCTGCGCAGTTGTGTTCGGAATATCATGAAATTTTAAATCGAGGAATACTTCAAAGCCCTTATCATGTAGTGCTTTCACAACCAGAGGGCCTTCATGGGTAAATAGTTCTTTACCGACTTTTAAACGACATAGTGATGGGTCAAGCTGATCAGCAATTGCTAGGGCGTCATATTGGCTTTTTGCATCTAAGGCAACAATAATACTCACGAATCTCAGTTCCATCACATAAATTTGCGCTCATTATAAAGTGATTCACGCCATGTACAAAGCCAGAAAATCGACTTCATCACAAAACAATCAACTATTCTTAGATCTTGCTTATGATTTATCTCTGCTCTGAGATCAAAATTGCACGTGTGTCTTGCTCCAGTGCTTCAAAAATATGCGCTTGATCTGCTGGATAGGAAATATAGTCCCCTGCTTGAAGTAACTCAGCACTGTCTAATAAACCAACTTTGGCAGAGCCCTGCATAATAATAATATGCTCCACACTGCCAATAGGATGTGCTTTACTGCAACGCGGCTCACCCGGTTGAGTTGTAAGGATATACACGTCTCGTCGTGCATTGGGTGGGCATGTCGCCAACAAAACAGCCTGATAATTTGATATTTCAGAAACAACTGAAGCGCCCTCGCCATAACGAATCACTTGTGTAGCTTGAGCTTGTGCTTCCATAAGTTTGGCAAAAGGAATATTTAAAGCCACGCAAAGTGCCCATAAAGTTTCGAGACTCGGATTGCCCTGCCCAGATTCAAGTTGCGAAAGTGTGGACTTCGCAATGCCTGCACGTCGAGCAACTTCTCCCAAAGATAATGCAGCACTTTTTCTTTCTTTTTGCAGATTATTTGCAATGATTTCAATTGGTATAGACATTATCCTTCCAAAAAAGACGATCGTTTGGTTTGACGAACAACAATAATAAAACTATTATAACAAATGATCGTTCATTTTATCGAACGATCTTATTACCCCAAGCAAGGCTCATCTCAATGAAGTATAAAGAAATAAAAAATTTACCCAAGCCCCTGATAAAATCAATCGTGATTCTCTGTATCGCAACCGCACTGATCGGGATTTCATTAGGTACGCTTGCAGTCAATTATCAACTGCCGATCTGGATACCTTTACTACTTTCAATCTGTGTCTTGGCTGGTGCTGCCGAGTTTACTTTCATTGGCATGATTGCTGCTGGAAGCAGTCCGATTACAGCTGCGATTGTCGGATTACTGATTAATTTACGACATCTGCCTTTTGGTTTAGCGATTACCCATTTTATAGAAAAAAATAAATTAAAATATTTTGCTACACATATTATGAATGATGAAAGTGTTTTATTTGGTTTAAGCCAATCTTCAAATGAGCTAAAACTGAGTGCTTATTGGCTGTGCGGTGTCGGAATTTTATTTGCTTGGCCGATAGGCGTTTTAAGCGGTTATATATTGGGAAGTCATTTAGCTTATGCAAAATTACTGGGTATCGATACGATTTTTCCTGTCGTACTGTTTGCGCTTACCTTTAAAGCATTAAAAAGAAAATCTGCTCGAAAATCGGCAATGACTGGTGCAGTCATCAGCCTCGCTACTTTTCCATTTCTACCCTTAGGGATTCCGATACTTATGTCATTATTTGGCTTGCTTGTAGGAAGAAAATAACATGCATCAGCAATTTATCATTTTGATCGGGATCATGCTGCTGGCGATGGGTACTTATCTGATCCGATATGCGGGACTTTCACTCGGCCAATATTTTACGATCACTCAACAACGTGAGCAACTTTTTAATGATGCCGCAACAACTTTACTGTTTTCTATTGCGATTCTCAGCACTTTTTTTGAAGGTGCGGATTGGGCAGACTTAGGCAAAATCATGGGGGTATTGGTAGGATTATTTCTGATTTGGAAAAACCACTCACTTATCACGACGATCGTAATAGCAATGCTGGTCACCACAATATTCCGCTTTGCTGAATTTTTCTGGTTAGCCCAATAGAATTGTTAAAGCGTACAAAAAGCGTTTTACAACAATCAAAGCGCTTTTTTTTAACAGCACAATGCAAGTGACTACGCATGCTTAATTATTGATTAAAGATAATGTTTTAATCTCTATGCTTATTTTTTATGGATACTTAATCAATCAATCTTAAAGCGCTTAAAATTCATTTTATATTTGATCATTGTGAAGCACGTCACTCACTCCAACAAATAAAAAAATCAAAACACAGTCTTCTATTTATCGTTCTTTATGCTTACAACAGATAAATTCTTTTTCATATATTTAAAAACCTATAAAAACTTAAAACAATATTAAATTAAAATTATATTTTTCTTATTCATTGCATCCATGTTTACACTAAATTTTTTATTTTTAATTTATCTATCTGCGCTATTTCTAAATATATTCTTTATAACTAAACAAACATTACATCATAACTAAACAATCAATCTCTTTGATAAATAAAAAAAGTAATCATATTAAGTGAAGCAAAGTAGCATTAAAAAACCTTCTGTTTTTAAAAGCAATCTAGGATGAACGAGATTTTATGTTGATTTAAGCATTTAAAAATAATTTACAAATAAGCTAAATAAATATCAAAGAAAATCCTTTAAATTCAATCTTATAAAATTTTTTGATAAAAATGATCAATTACAGTGCAGCGTATTAAAATAAAACCCAATATTTAATTAACCATAATAATAAATTATTTTATAAAATCTTAAAAATATACTCACGCTTAATATAAGCAGATCAAAATAATTTGCTATAATATGACGTTATTCACAAAAAGTGACATTTTTTGTCACTTTTTGGTAAACAGAACCAAATTTTCCTTTAATTAAATAAACATGTTAATTATAAATATACTCTTGTATTTAAATAATAAAAAACAAATCTAAAACAAATAACATTATATTGTGCTTATAAGATAAAAATAATGTGATATTTGTCTCTTTTTTTCATTGTTTTTATTTAGGAAAAATTTATAGTAGCCCTTATTGTTTAGCTCCTAAACACTTCCCCTTTATTAGGAAAGTACCAGTAAAGGGCAAATCAACGCAGTATTGAGAGAAATTCTATGAAAAATATTCAATTGGGTTTAGCGATCATTGGCTTAGGTTTAGCATCTTCAACAGTTTTTGCGGCTGCTGATGGTACAGTAACAGTTACAGGTAAAATCGTTGATCAAACCTGTACAGTTGGTGGTACTGCTGGTAACTACACTGTTGTTTTACCGACTGTAGGTAAATCAACTTTAGCGACAGCGGCGACAACAAATGGCGACACTAAATTTACGATTAATTTAACAGCATGCCCTGTAGGTAATGTGGGTGTTTATTATGACAACACCAATGCAAATATTAATACTGCAGGTCGTCTAAACAACACCGTAACCACTGGCGGTGCAACAAACGTAAATATTCAATTATTAAACTCTGCAAAAGCAGTGATTGACCTAACTAAAGATCGTACAGGTCAAAACATTGTGACTTCAAATGTTGCAACTGCAAACGGTTCTGCAAATCTTGATTTTTATGCGCGTTACTATGCAACAGGTGCAACAACTGCTGGTGATGTAAGCACGACTGCAACTTACTATGTTGTATATCAATAATTAAACATTTGGGTCTGTAAGTTTTTTAAACAGGTCTGGTTAATTGTCACATCTTAGCCAGACTTGCATCTCCCCAAGGGTCTTTCAATGAAAAAACCATTTTTTATTTCTAGTTTGTTAATGCTCAGTACTTTGATCACATCCGCGCATGCTGGTATTGTGATTACAGGTACCCGTGTAATTTACCCAAGTGATAAAGAATTTGTATCTGTGCAATTAACCAATGTAGGTGATCAAATTGCATTAGTACAATCATGGGTGGACAGTAAAGACATTATTGCAGATCCAACCACAACCCAAGCCCCATTTATTGTTACCCCTCCGATAACGACGATTGAAGCAGCGAAAGGACAATCTTTACGTGTCATTTTCAATCAAAAACAAAAGCTTGCTACTGATCGAGAAACATTATTTTGGCTTAACGTGCTTGATATCCCTGCCAAGCCAACAGCTGAAGCAAATTATTTACAATTTGCGATACGTAATCGCTTAAAACTGTTTTACCGACCAACTGGCATCAAAATGGAACAGCAACAAGCGTTTCAAAAAGTTGAAGTACAGCGTGTAAACAGCCAACTACAAATCAATAATCCAACACCTTATTACTTAAATTTTGGTAAATCGAATCTGGTTTTAAAAAATGGTACGCCAAGCGAAATTAAAAATCTAAGCTTTATAGAACCGTTTTCAAAACAACAAATTGATGTCGAAAATTTATCAGACGCTAAGTCCGTACAGCTTTATTTAATCAATGACTACGGCAGTTTATCGACAATAGAGAAACAGTTTTAATCTAAATTATTTGGAGAATTGTGCTTGAAACATTTCACACTTAGATATAGTGTTTTGGCGCTAAGTCTATATCTATGCAATCAAAATGTTATAGCGCAAGCACCACAATTCGATAATAGTTTTTTATACGGCCAAAATTCTAAAACAATTGATCTTGAAAAGTTTGTTTCAAGCGATAAAGTCGCGCCAAATGATTACATCCTCGATATTTACCTAAATGATCGTTATATCACCCGCTCTATTGTGCATATTTCAGATGATCCCGAATCACCCGAAAAGCAACGTTATTGTATTCCACGCAGTACTGTTAAGCAGCTTGATTTCAATCATAAACTTATCGATTTAGATAAAGTCACTGGTGACTGTATCGATACACGCTTAATGAATCATGTCGTGTTCTGGAAGCTGAATATAGCGGAACAACGAGTGGATGTTTCAAGCCCTCAATCGATGTTAAATGAACGACCATTTGGCTATATAGATCCATCACTTTGGGAAACTGGTGGAAATAGCGCTTTTCTCAAATATTACTACAATTACTATAATTCAGATTATGGTCAGGACAACAAACAAGATTCTAGCTTTCTGAATATTAATTCTGGTATCAATATTGATGATTGGCAATTCCGTCATTCTGGTAGTACTAGTATGGGAGACAGCAATCATTCAGGCCAATATACCAGCTATGAAAACAAGCTTATGCGAGTACTACCTAGTTTAAAAACTCAGCTTACTCTTGGTGATTTCTATACCAATACCAAAACCATCAATAGTAATTCGAGTATCGCCATTCGTGGGGTACAACTTGCCAGCGATGACAGAATGCTTCCGGTTTCATTGCAAAGTTACGCACCCACAATTTCAGGTTATGCAAAAAGTAATGCTTTAATACGCGTTCGCCAAAATCAACAAATTATTATGGAACGCACTGTTCCTGCCGGCGCATTTAATATTACAGATCTCCAAACACCTGGGACGGGTGGTACATTAAATGTAGATATTATTGAAGCAAATGGTGAAATCCGCAGTTTTGATTTGCCTTATAATAATTTTATTCAATCTATCCGCGCAAAGCAGTATCGTTATCAAATTGCAGCAGGTACTTTTCGTCAAAATAGCAAATCCTATGATGAGAAGTTAATCAATGCATCTTTTGATTATGGATTAAATGATTTTATCTCAGTGAGCAGTTCAGCGCTGGTCAGTGATCATTATCAATCCTATATTCTAGGAACCGCGTTAAATACCAAACTCGGTGGTATCGCTTTAGAAAGTAATTTTGTTAAAGCGGATATTAACCAATCCAACCAAAATTTAGACAGTTCTTTGCTTACGCTGCGCTATAACCTTGCTCTAAACGGTGCAAAAACAAATATCAGTTTAAACAGTACTGTTTATGGAAATGATCAATATTATTCCTTTGATGAAGCCATGCAGAATCGTTATATTCAAAACAACAGTTCTGCATTAGTACTTAATGGTCGGCCCAAGTCATCAAACTATATTCAACTGAGCCAGAACCTAGGTCATCAGTTTGGTGCTGTTTCAGCCAGTTTTTCACAGTATGAATTCTGGCATCAAATCAATACACAAAAATTTTATCAAATTAGCTATAGCAATAGTTATAAAGGCATCAGTTACTATGTCGGTATGCAACATACTCAAAATGATCAATACAAATTAGATAAAGACACTCAATACTTTGTCAATGTGAATATTCCTCTATCGTTTAAAAAGAAAAATAGTAATTTACGCCTAAGTAGTGAAGTCTATCCTGATAATAATGCACTCAATACCAACCAAGTCGGCATATTTGGAAATTTAGGTGAAAATCAGCAGTTCGGCTATAACTTCAATTATTCAAATAGTAAAGATAAAGATCTCTTCAGCAGTTCTTTGAGTTATCGAACCAATCCAGTTTATTTAGCATCGACTTATGCAACCGACTTTGACCAACAACGTCAATACTCTTTACAAGCACAAGGTGCAATTGTTGCACATCAACACGGCATTACCTTAGCCAATGATTTAAATGATACTTTTGCAATTATTCATGCCAAAGGTTTAGAGGGAACCAGCCTCTCCAATGGAAATAATATTAAAATTGATCGCTGGGGCAATGCGATTATTCCCTATCTAAATCCTTACCAATACAATAGTATCAACTTAAACCCAAATACAATTCCATTAAATACCGATGTTGATGCAACCCAATTGCAAGTTGTACCTAAATCTAACGCAAGTATTTTAGTGGATTTTAAAGCGTTAAAAACCATAAAAGCCTTAATTGAACTTAAACACGCAAATGAGGTGCTCATTCCAATGGGTGCTCAAGTGAAAGATGCTTTGGGTAATGCAGTGACTACAGTAGGACAAGGTCAGCAAATTTTTATGCAAAATATAAATCCTGGACGCTATAGCGTCTCTTGGAGTAATACTGATTCTTGTCAATTCGATATTTCAAAAGAAATATTGCAACAAAGTAAAACTCAAATCCCTTTTGCAAGCTTTAGCCTAAATTGCAAATAAGCACGGAGTAATTTTATGCTGAAATATAAATTGTTATTTATGTTATCTACACTCCCTGCAAGTTTTGCAGTATTTGCAGATTGCAGTGTAGGCAGCAATTTCACCAGCGGCTATAGCATGCCAACGATGAATGCCAGTACCATGAATATCAATAAATATGAAGGGACATCAGTACAGTCCAATGTATATTCCCGCGAAGTTGCTTCAGCAAATTTTGATATTTTCCGTGTTTACACTGGATGTACTGTTGGCACAAATAGAACCATTTTTGGGAATGTTTTTGCCACTAATGTGACGACCTATGATGCCAATATTTCGCGTTTAAATGCTTACCCAGCTTTAGGGATTAAAGTTGAAATGGGCGATGCACCGGCGAGTGGTACATTAAAAACACTAAATACCACTGAATTAGCAATTTATAGTTATAGTGGTGATACGCATGGTGTAAAAATGAGGGTGACATTATATGTTTTACCTAGAACATCAACAATGACCTCATATCCCACAACGATCAATGTTTCGAATCTACGAATAGCAACCATCAGTTTAAGACGTGTTAGTGATAATGTTCTTATTCCTGCAAATACACAAATTCCCGTATATTTAAATGCAACAGTCAATATCTCTGAATCCACATGCTCACTGAGTCAAAGTAGCTACACCATTGCACTGCCTGATGTTAGTGTACGAAACTTGGGTTTAGTCGGAAATGAGACCGCATTAAGCTCAAGCAATACAGCAACCCTCAGTATAAATTGTGCAAATTTAAATGATGGCGCAGGTCGTGAAATAAAGGCTTATACCACGGATGCCTTAAATCAATCCAATGCAACAAATATATTAGAGAATCAAGTCGGTGCAGGTTATGCGACCGGTGTAGGTATTCGTTTACGTGATAAAAATAATGCGATAATTAGTCTAGATCCAAACCAATCAAAGAGCACCAACAAATGGACCTTTGGTAATTTAAGCACTGCTCAGCTGATTCAACATGTGATTAAAGCCAATTACGTAAGAACAGCAAATACGGTGACACCTGGTCTGGTCAGATCTCAAGCTTATTTAAATATCGTATATGATTAAAAAATAGCGAACTTATATTCTTTTATTTGTTTGATGATATTGAACAAAGTTTTTGATGTTGAATAATCGACACAGTCAAAAAAATCAGTACCAACAAAAAAGCGCTTTACACTGATGGTAAAGCGCTTTTTTATCATAATGATTAAAGCGTATTGATATTCTTATTTTCTGGTTGAATATCTAATACTGTCTTTTCATGACGAGCACTTGCGGCAGCTTCAGCAGCGGCCAATTGTGCTGTCTGTATTTGTTCTTTTCGGAGATGATCAATATCTTTACGAAGACGCTTAACTTCCCATGCATTTTGGAATACACGAAAAACCTGTACACCAAGCAACAATCCAAGAACAATCCCAAGTACTAAAGTTAATAGTAGCAATAACCCTAAACGCATTGCTGGTACTTGAGTAAACAATAAATCTACAGGTAGTTCAGCTGGATTCTGCAAGACTAATGCTAAAGCATAACCAAAGACTACCAGTAGTAATGCAACTAAGAAATAGCGCATACTCACCTCATTCGAATTTTATTAATTAGCAGATTCGTTTACTGCATCACGGAGTGCTTTACCAGGTTTAAAGTGAGGTACAGCTTTTGCTGCAACTTCTACTGATTTACCTGTTTTAGGATTACGACCCACACGTGGCTCACGGTGATGTAAAGCGAAACTACCAAACCCACGAATTTCAATACGGTCATCTGAAGATAATGATGCAATCATTTGATCGATCATAATCTTAACTGCTTCTTCGACTAATGGCTCTGCTAAATGCGGATTTTTAAGAGCAATTCTTTCTATTAAGTCAGACTTATTAAGTGCTTCAGTTGTCATTTAAGACCTCATTAATTTTAATGCTAATTGATATACACCAGATAATATCCTTTTTAAATACAAAAAGGTAGCGCAGTAATCATATACTACGCTACCTTTTACACTATTTGAATAAAAAATATTAATTAATTACATTAAATAATACTTCTTAACAATCACTTAGTGGTTCATCTGTGCTTTGATCAAATCACCAATTGTCTTAGGACCATTGTCTTGACCAGTAGGCGCAGTTGTAGTTTTCAAGTTTGCTACAGCTTCTTTCTCTTCAGCTTCGTCTTTCGCTTTAATCGACAAGTTGATAGAACGTGATTTACGATCTACATTGATGATTTTAGCTTCAACTTCTTGACCAACTTCTAAGAATTTAGTTGCATCTTCAACGCGATCGCGGTTGATTTCAGATGCTTTCAAAGAAGCTTCAACTTCGTCAGCTAACTTAATTGTTGCGCCTTTAGCGTCAACAGCAGTTACTGTACCTTTAACCAACGCACCGCGTTCGTTAGCAGCTAAGAAGTCATTGAACGGATCGCTGTTCATTTGCTTGATACCAAGACTGATACGGTTGCCTTCAGCATCTACAGACAAGATAACTGCTTCAACTGTATCACCTTTCTTGTAACGACGAATAGCGTCTTCGCCTTGTTCGTTCCAAGAAATATCAGACAAGTGAACTAGACCATCGATACCGCCAGGTAAACCGATGAAGATACCGAAGTCAGTGATAGACTTGATCGTACCAGAAACTTTTTCACCTTTGTCGTGTGACTTAGAGAACTCTTCCCATGGGTTCGCACGAGTTTGCTTGATACCCAATGAAATACGACGACGTTCTTCATCAACTTCAAGAACCATAACATCAACTTCATCACCAATCTGAACAACTTTAGATGGGTGGATGTTTTTGTTAGTGTGATCCATTTCTGAAACGTGTACTAAGCCTTCAACGCCTTCAGCGATTTCAGCGAAACAACCGTAGTCAGTTAAGTTTGTAACACGTGCTTTAACGATAGAACCTTTAGGATAACGGTTCATGATCGCTAACCATGGATCTTCGCCTAATTGCTTAAGACCTAAAGATACACGATTACGTTCTTTGTCAAACTTAAGTACTTTAACAGTAACTTCTTGACCCACTTCAACAACTTCAGAAGGGTGTTTGATGCGTTTCCAAGCCATATCTGTGATATGTAGAAGACCATCAATACCGCCAAGGTCAACGAATGCACCGTAATCAGTAAGATTTTTGATCGTACCAGTAACTGTTTGGCCTTCTTCCAATTGAGAAAGAAGCGCTTCACGGTCAGCTGAAGATTCAGCTTCCATTACAGCACGACGAGATACAACAACGTTGTTACGTTTAGCATCAAGTTTAATTACTTTGAATTCTAACTCTTTGCCTTCAAGGTGAGTTGTATCACGAATAGGGCGAGTATCTACCAATGAACCTGGTAAGAATGCACGAACTGGACCGATGTCAACAGTGAAACCGCCTTTAACCTTACCAGAAATAACACCAGTAACGATTTCGCCGTCTTCAAAGATTTTTTCAAGTTTAGTCCAAGTTTCAGCACGTTTCGCTTTTTCGCGTGATAAAACTGTTTGACCCATACCGTTGTCAAGCGCTTCAACAACAACATCAACTTCATCGCCAACTTGAACTTCAAGTTCGCGTTGTTCGTTTAAGAATTCTGAACGTGCAACAACACCTTCAGATTTAAGGCCAGTGTCAACAGTAACCCAGTCAGAGTCGATGCTAACAACGATACCTTTAATAACGGCACCTTTGTCGATATTGAGAGTTGATTCGCTTTCTTCAAAGAGGGCTGCAAAAGATTCGGTCATGATATACCTAGTAAAGTCAACGGTCTTGGATCAGACAAGGCCGGTTTAGTTAAGCCATCCACATAGTCCGTATAAACTGATCAAGCTATGCTTTGGCTAATATTTGGTTAAATATTCTTTATTTAGCTAAATGTAACTCGACATAATCAGTCATCAGTTTAAACACTTCATCGATGTTCATTTCTGAGCTATCTATGATATAAGCGTCTTCTGCTGGCTTGAGTGGAGCGACTGTGCGTTCCATATCTCTTTTATCTCGAGCTTGTATATTTGCTAAAATGTCGCTTATTTTAACATCCAGCCCCATTCCCTGCAACTGTTTTACACGACGCTCTGCACGGGACTCAGCTGAGGCAGTGAGATAAATCTTCGCTTGTGCTTGTGGAAAAATAGAAGTACCCATATCACGCCCATCGGCAACCAAGCCAGGCAACTGGGCAAAAGCATGTTGTCGATCTACCAATGCCGCTCTAAGCGCTGGAATTGCTGCAACTTTTGAAGCAAATTCACCAACGCGTTCAGTACGAATCGTTTGTGAGACATCTTCACCATCCAACAAAATCATGATTCCGTTGTCAGCACTCTTAAATACGATATCTAAATTTGTTGCAATCGTCACACTTTGTTGCAATACAGATTCAGTGTCTAATGTGTCCAACAATTCTTTTTGATGCAATGACAATCCAAGCAAACGATACAGCGCACCAGAGTCTAATAAATGGAATTGATAGTGATGCGCAAGTTTTGCTGCAAGTGTTCCTTTACCAGAACCACTTGGCCCATCAATTGTGATAATTTGAATTGTCATTGAATTTCCAATTAAGCTATAGACTTAGCAAGTTTCTTAAATCCAAGTGTAATCGCTAGTTTAAGCTGTGCAAGTATTAATTTACTCACAAATGGTGCACGTGCTTGTAATTCGATCGTATAGTCAACACGGGTTTTGTTTGCAGCAAGCGCTGTAAACTCAATAATTCCAATATGATGTTTAATCAATGGATTGTTAATTAACTTATATTCGATACGTTTATTGACATCCAGATGCGTAATTTGCTCTTGAATCGGCTTGATCGGACCGAACCCCATACGACGGATAGAACCCAGTCCATCTGGGCGTTCAGGATCAGCAGCATCTTTTACCCGTACAACTTGAATGGGAGCAAAAGCCACATTATAGGTTGAATGTTTTGATAACAAGTCAAAGACCTGATCGATTGGTGCATTAAACTCTTGTTTTACTTGAATAGAATTCATTGTTATACCCTTTTAAACTTTAACTATATTTTTAAAACCCTTATTTTGACAATTTTCATTGTCACTAAAATCTTGTGTATTCTAGATCATTTTAATGAGTCATTTAAGGTCTTTTGTTGTAACTTTAATTGTTTTTTTTGCTCACGGCGCATTTTAAAAAAATCAGACAGTTGGCTTGAGCACTGCGTTTGTAAACAACCACCTTCAAACTGAAATATATGATTGTAATAGCCAATCTCTAACAGTTGACGACTACTGATGAGTGAACCCGCTTTAGGTTCGGTCGCACCAAAAACCACACGTTTGATTCTTGCATGAATTAATGCGCCGACACACATGGTACAAGGTTCAAGTGTGACGTATAACGTTGCATCTTCTGGTAGGCGATAATTTTCAATCTTTTGACACGCATTGCGCAGTGCCTGAATTTCCGCATGGGCTGTTGGATCATGCTGAGCAATCGGTTGATTATAACCTTCACCGATGACTTGCCCCTGACTTACAATCACAGCTCCTACTGGAATTTCACCGATAGATGCAGCAAATGCAGCTTGCTCTAAAGCCAGCTGCATCCATTGTTGATCTATGTAGTGTTGAGTTTCTTCAGTCATACGACCTTAAATAATACCGTACTGACTTAGCAGCGTATTCCAACTGTCAATTGTTGTTACAGGTGGGTTTTTCGCAAGGATTCCACGCAATGTTCGCGACTCAACCTGTTCCCACTCTGGTGATAAATCTTTATCTACCAAACGTGCGCGTACACCTTCAACAAAATCAGGATGACGAATTTTCCAATCAGAAATTTGTTTTTCTAACTCAAAAACCTCAGACCACGGATGAACTTGACGTCCCCACTGCCATAACAACCAAGTAATCGCAGCAGTACTTGGTGAACCTTTTTGTAGATTCTCACTGGCTTGACGCAACCAATCACTACGCGCATCACTTAGACCAATAATCGCTTCATAATCATGTTCAAAGTTTACACCACGACAAACACTATGAATCACATCCAAAGAATTTTGCAATGGTCCAGGTGAAACAGGACGATGTAAACTATTTAAAGTGTCATCTAAAGCACGGAAATCACCAGCAGGATAATGATCCCAATCGATATCAATCAGTTTCTGTAAAACCACATCACGTTGGGCATCACAAATATGGGTTGCCCAACCAATCCCATAACCACCCGCTGCAGTCATGATCGATCCAGTTAAACCCGTAAATAAACCAATCGGACCACGATCTGCCAAGAAACGTGTAGCACCCACATCTGGATATAGACCGATATTCACTTCAGGCATAGCAAGACGCGAATACGGTGTAACTAAACGGAAAGGTGCTGCCATGAATAAGCCTAAGCCACCACCCATGACATAACCTTCACCCCAAACCACTACAGGTTTAGCATAATTATGCAACAGTAAATCTAAAGCATATTCGGTTTCAAAAAACTTATTGGCTGTTTCAACTTCATTGTTGATCACCAATTGACGCAATTTACGAACGTCACCGCCTGCACAAAAAGCTTTAGGCGTGGTTGAATCTAACCAAATTGCCTTAACTGAGTCATCATGATGAAAATCCTCAAACAGCTTCAATAATGCCGCAACGATAGATTCATCAAGTGCATGAAGCGACTTAGGACGATTTAAGCGAATAATTCGCCATCCCTTTTTCGCTTCTTCGATAATCAGATCTGGGTGATAATTATTTATTTCGGGAGAGTTTGTCATGCGTCCAGCTGCCAGTCGATTGGCTCAATGCCATATTGTTTCAGATAATTATTTGTTTTTGAAAAAACCTTACAACCAAAAAAGCCACCACGATTTGCTGCCAATGGAGATGGGTGCGCAGCTTTTAATACCAGATGCTTCGTTTGGTCTATACGTTGTCCCTTTTTCTGAGCATATGCGCCCCAAAGTATAAATACAATGTGCTCTCTATGCTCATTCAACACATCAATCACATGATCTGTAAAATTTTCCCAACCGCGTTTTTGATGTGATGTCGGTTGCCCAGCTTCCACTGTCAACACACTATTTAAAAGTAATACACCTTGTTGAGCCCATTTGGTGAGATCACCATGACGGGATACAGGTACAGCTAAATCTGTATTTAATTCATGAAAGATATTACGTAAAGACGGAGGCAATGCAACGCCTTTTTGTACGGAAAAACTCAACCCATGCGCTTGATCAGGACCGTGATAAGGATCTTGTCCTAAAATCACCACTTTTACATGATTCAATGGCGTTGTGTCTAATGCATTGAAAATAAGTGCGCTCGGTGGGTAAATGGTTTTATTTGCATTTTTTTCAGCAACTAAAAAAGAACGCAAATCATCCATTTGCTGACTCAAAAGAAACTCAGCTAAACCTTCTTTCCAACTTTGATCTAACCGAACTTGATTTAATTTTGTTTGTTCGAGTTCAGATAATTGCATCAACTTTCATCCTAAATTTCATTTTCCTAAAAATTTATTTGTCCTAAAGATGGATTTCACTCAAGAATCATCATTTAAATTTTAACCTGTAAATCCACTTCAGGGTTTTGAAACGGAATACCCTGTTTCAATTTTTCATACATTTCTGGGTCAGACCATTCAGATGTGACCTGCTCAGAAAAAATAATTTTATCCAGACTCAACAGTCCCATCTGAGCATTTTCAATATCTTCTTGAAAACTTTGCGCATAACCTGTATCGGTTTCATGCACAATCACAGAATAGACTTCAACATCCCCTTCCCCATTTTGGGTAATGGTTGATTTTAAAATCTGTTGCGCGAGGAAAAAGAATATCCGTGAAAACTGTTCAGCTGATGGAGAAACTGGCAAAGCCACCCAACGAGCACTAAAAGTTTTACACGCCTGAATATATTCAGGGTTATCTTCTTGCCAAAAACAGATCGCATGGTCAAAACTGTCGAAAATTTCTTTGATTACACCTTTAAGCAAGCCAAAGTCATATACCATTTGACCATGATCAAGTTTTGAAGCTTTAAGTAGTAATTCAACTTTATAGCTGTGCCCGTGTATAGACCGTTTGCAACGATCTGACGTGCAATTCCGCACAATATGTGCATTTTCAAACTTAAATAACTTACGAATTAACATGAGCCAAATTTTATAAACAAATCGGTAAAGAATCTCGATTATAAAGCAAAACTCGAACCCTGAGCATTAATTTTCACGTTGATTGCAATTAGCCAAAAGGATGATCTGCTTTTTTAGGCCTATTTAGCTTATCGAATCATGTTTAGTCAATCAACCAACCTTTTAACTACCTTTTAACTATCTTTTATAGTTATTTAAAATCATATAGTTAAAAAAATATTCACTGAAATTTTCAAAATGGTGCAAGGCTACGCGAATAAACATAAACTTGTGATTTATCATTACGCATAAAGCGTGTAGTAAATTGACGCTTGCGATTGCTTAAAGATACTTCGATCTTGGCTTTAAAATAACTGGATGTTACTCCAAAAATCTTGTCTGCCTCGGTTTTGCTTGCAGCTTCCAAGCTGTCAAATGGTGCGATTTTCATTAGCTCGCCCACATTGGCAAAATGCTCAAGTTTTTCTTGTCGCGCTTTTAAAGCTGTTTGTACGCTATTTACGTCTAGTTTCTCATCCATGGCTGCCAAAACCATTGCAGGTGCAGTATTGACATTAATTTTTGTTGCAATATCAGGCAGTGCAGATATATAGGGTGCAATTAAATCATACTTCTTTTCTTCAAAACCACGTACTTGTTTAAGTTCTTCAACACTGGAAAATTTTCGATTTGCAGCCAAATATGGTTTAGGCAAACCCTGGTAATAACTTGTTTCAGCACCGTATGAACCTATGGTTTCATTGTCTGGATCTTGCCAATCAATCACGGCTTGAACAGCATCAGCAGGTAAACCGACACGAACCAAAAGCTTAGAAAAATATTTCTGTGCCGCGTCGTTGGGCTTACCTTCATTGGTTAATAAACTGTTTAAATTGAATTTACCTGACTCATCTTCCAACACACCTGTGACATATCCATCTTCAACCGGAAATGCTGGCATCGGTTTTGCCCATGTTTCTTGTAAATAATCTGCCTCTTTGCTGTTTTCGCTGTCTTGTACCAATATCTCAGAATAAAATGCTTCCGCACTCTTTGCATAAAAAAGTGCTTGGCTTTGCCGTTTTAAAAACCCTGTACTTTCATTGGTGTAATTTTGACGTTTAGCAATCGTCGCAGCAATGATGGTTGCCAAAGCGACCATCACTAAAATCGTAATTAATGCGATACCTTTTTGCTGCTTTAATTGCATGAATGATTTACCTAAATTTATTGATCCGCATCGACCACAATACTGATTTAATTATCTGCGCCGTTATTGATCAGATAGTCAGAATTGAGCAAACTAAAAATCCATTCATATTCTATATCACGAATCGTGACTTTAATTTTAATCCCACGCGGCAATTGCCTATCACTTTTAATCATATCATTTGGCCAACGATCTAATTCTGTTGGATTTAAAACATCAATACGATACTGATCAACATCTGCCAATAACACACTCGACAAGGGCTGTTCTGAATTATTTCGATTTAAATTTGAATATTTTAACCGATAAAGTTTTTTCTCTTGCGCATTGTAAACATATTCAATTCGTTCATAGGGTGACAACCCCTGTTTAAGCGGGTCGGTTACACCTGTTTTACTGAAAGAAAGTTTTTGATTATCTAAACCCAAAGCAGGTTCAATTTCCTCACCACTTCTTGCAGAAATAGGAACAATCTGTAAGGTATCACGCTGAATCTGTTGATACGCACCTTGCAATTGACCTAAATTTTCCTCATGTATGACATTACGATCTTTAACTTTAATCAGGTAGTCAAATATTTTCCAGCCCAATGCTGACAAAACAGCAAAGATTGCTATGGCCACCAAAAGTTCAATTAAGGTAAAGCCTGTGCTTTTCTGTGCATACACAGTTTGATTGTTTTTATGCTTGATTAGATTCATCATTATTTTTCTTTGATCGGATAATTAAAGAACACCATATTGGTAATCCCTGCTTCTACTTTACCCGTATCAGGATTAAAAAGGCTCACTTGCACATCTATTTTTTGTACATTTGGACTCAGTGTAGATTCTGCTTTTTTATCTACCTGCCAAGTTTCACCTTGTGTGGTGACTTGTTTGGATGACGTTCCTGACAGCCATTCACGATTAATCATCATCATTGAGATTTCATTCTGTGCAACAAACTGAGCCTTGGTTCGTAAAATCGCATTGGCTGTCGACTGCGTATATTGCATCGCGACTTTGGTCAAAGCCATTGCTGCGACTGCAAAAATCGCCAAAGCCACAACCACCTCAATTAAAGTAAAGCCTTTATTTTTCTTCATCTACTTTACCCAAATAATCAACTCGAATTACCCCACCCACTGGCTTTTGCTGATAATACATTTGAATTGTGACAGGTTTGACTTCACCATTTCCAAACCAAATCAATTTAGGTGCATTATTTCCCAAGAGTTCTGAGTTATTTGCATTTTGGAATTGATGATCTTCCGTTTCAATAGAAAATGAAACGTATTCTGGCAACGCTCTTTTAGGAAAGTCCGTCACTTCTTTCCATGGTTTATTGTCAACCACTCGAATACGTTGCTCAGCGTCTTCTTTGACTGGAATATACTCAATAACACCATACTGTGCAGCTGCAACGTCCGTAGCATTGTGTAAATCGAGTGCGTAAATACGCGCTTGATCATTGGCTTCACGATTAATCTGCTTTAAATCGAGCAATAACATCTCACGTGATTGCATAGCTTTACGCTGATCTACGCCATCAATATTTAAAATGATCAATGAGGCAATAATACTGATGATGACGATCACCACCATCACCTCAATTAAGGTAAAACCTCGTATTTTTTGAGATGATCGTAGATTTTTCATTGCAGCTAAGCCACCTGTTCTGAGGCTTGTGGATGTTTTGGCACAGCCAATGCCTGATCAATTAATGCGACACGTAAGGTATCTCGACAACCTAAATAACGCTGATAGAAGCTTGAATTCAGTATCGCTGCTCCACCATGCGTAATTGACCAAATCGAAGCCAAATAATCACGTACCGACATCAAACTTTGAATCGATTCTAGATAGCTTTCTGTCATGCGAATAATGATACGTAACCGTTGTTTACGCACTTGATAGAGTTCGCTAAATAAATGATGGATGCCTTGTCCAGTGGTGGATAATCGCTCTTCGATCTGATGGAATAACACTGCACGTTCAGGATGATGTAAATGGTGCAACATAAAAAAAGCCAAATGCTCAGGAAATGCTTTTTCAGTATCACGTACCATTTCAAGTAACATACGTTCATTACGAATGATGAGCAGTATATACAACTCATCCTTACTCTGAAAGTGCTTATAAAGTGTTCCCTTGGCTAGATCTAATTCTGCAGCTAGGGCATCCAATGTCATCCCTGCTTCACCATTTTCTAAAAGCAGTTGTTCAGCAACCTGAAAAATCAATGCTTCTCTTGCTCTAAACTGAGCCTGTCGATCCATCTTCACCCGATAAACTCTCTTGTTAATTCTATCCGTTAATAAATTGACGCACTTCTATTGATTGCTTTTTAAATCAGTGCTTTTCAATCACTTTTGTTGAAGCAGATTTTCAAAATTTTGTGTGGTAATGAAAGCAATCTCTTCAAGCGTTTTATCATATACATCACTCAGCGCTTTGGCTACATAAGGAACGTATTTTGGTTCATTCGGTTTTCCACGATAAGGCATCGGTGCCAAATAAGGGCTATCCGTTTCAATCAACAAGCGATCTAAAGGCACTTGCTTAGCAACATCTCTTAAATCTTGCGCATTTTTAAATGAAACAATTCCAGAGAAGGAAATATAGTAGCCACAATCTAAAACGGCCTTTGCAGTCTCCCAATCTTCTGTAAAACAATGCAAAATACCATGTGTTGATTTTTCAGCCCGAATAATATCTACGGTTTCATGCTTTGCTGAACGGGTATGTACAACTACAGGTTTGTTAAGCTGTTGCGATGCGTGAATATGTCGTGCAAAACAGGCTTTTTGTTCAGCAATAAATTCAGTACTATGAAAATAATCCAAGCCTGTTTCACCCAAGGCCCAAACTTTTTCAGCTTGCGCCAGTTCAACCAGTTTTTCAACACTTGCACGTTGCATCACAGCTGGATCTTCACATGGGTGTACACCGACACTATAGCCCACATCTGAATGTCTTGCGGCAATTTCTGCAAGTGCGATATGGTCATCCAAATCTACAGAAATCCCCATAAACTTGGACACACCAGCATCTCTTGCTTGTTGTAATGCGGCATCGAGATCCCCAGCATAAGGTTCAAGATTTAACATGGTTAAATGGCAATGCGTATCAACAAACACAGAAATTCCTAAATATTGAAAATTGGCTTACATTGTAAAGCTAGGACGGTCCAAAGACATACTGCCTGCGAGTAATTTTTCTGCTTCAATTTTGTAATAGATGCCTTTTTCACCAGTAAGTTGAATTGCAAAACCTTGTGGCTTAATTCCATTTTGCTTTTGCGAAATCCAAATCACTTTCCCTGTTAAAGGAACTTTCTGTGATTGATCTGGCAAACCAGCCAGTACAAACACTTCATCGCCCATTTTTACAGGATTCTTTGATGGTACAAATAAGCCACCGCCTAAAATATAAGGCATATAACTGGCTTGTAAAGTTGCACGATCATTAATGTTGACTTGAATCAAACCGCCCATACGTGGTTGCATGATTATTCCCCCTGAATATTCAAATTTTATGTCACATTCATTAACTGAATCGACAATTGATCAATAATTAGATTTGTTTGTACATTTTGATCAACTTTTAGCTTCGATTGTTGTAAATCTTCATAAATAGAGAACAAGCTTTGCAATTGATACTGCGCAGCAAGCTCATCTAATTGCAAATCTGAATTCTTTACAACTTGATTCAGCTTGACACAAATTATATCTGACAACAAGTATTCAAACATTTGTAAAAAATCATAAAAGCTCAGTTCTTTATTCCATTTTGAAGCAAACTGTAAAGGCATGCTTTTTTGACTGACCAATTTTTGCCAATCTTGTAAAAACTCCCCACGTCGGTTTAACCAATCTAGCTCAGCAAGCGCCAATGCTTGCAATGGCATATTATTGGATAAATTCATCAACAAGTTAATTTTAGAATGCATTTCAGCAGGTAAATGTTGTTGCAAATATTGTTCTGAAAGCGTGGGGCTAATACGATCCATGGCAAAGTGCTGTAATCGACTACGAATCGTTGCTGGGAGCTTTAGATAATGTTCCGCAAGTAAAATAATCTGTACCCGATCACCTGGCTCTTCTAGTGTTTTTAATAATGCATTTGCAGAAGCAATGTTTAAAGCTTCTGCAGGTTCAATCACAATAACGCGCCAACCATCTACTGTTTGCTGCACAAATGGTAGTAAATCACGGATCTTCTCGATCTTAATTTTCGCGTTTTGCTTCTTATTCTCTTCATCGGTCGTGATATTAACATAGTTAGGATGGGTATCCGATTTGAGCCACTGGCAACTTGCGCACTCGCCACAAGCAGCTTGTGGTGTTTTATTTAAACACAAAACCCATGATAAAAAATGTTGGGTAAATGCATGTTTACCACAGCCTTTTTTACCATAGAACAATAAACCATGCCCTAATTTTGGAAAGCGACCAGTTAAGGTTTCCCATGTTTGTTGCTGCCAAGGATAAACCTGAGAATTAGAAGCATCCATGAATCAAAAACCTAAATACAAGTGAGGTAAAAACAAGTGACGCAATATAAATAACGCAAGACAAACTATTCAAAAACCGCTACATCTAAAGCGTTTAAACGATCCAAATCTGCTTGAGTATCAACACCAGGTGGTAAGTTTACTTGTGCGATATCAATCGCAATACGATGTCCATTTTCTAAAACACGTAATTGCTCTAAACTTTCCAACTGTTCTAAAATCCCCATATCCCAAGTGACATATTCTTGTAAAAGCTTGACACGGTAAGCATATAAGCCCAAATGGCGATAAGCATGCTGATGTAGCTTTTGCTCAACCTGTTTAACACCCTCTCGATCGTAAGGAATTTGTGCACGACTGAAATAAAGCGCTTCGTTGAACTTTGACATCACCACTTTGACGATGCTGTCACGCTGAAACTCGTCAAACTGATGTATCGGCTCACATAAGGTCGACATTGAACAATCCGCTTTCTGTGCCAGCAACTCAGCAACTTGAATCACCAATTGTGCAGGCAACAAAGGCTCATCCCCTTGTACATTCACAATAATATCCTCAGCATCCCAACCTTTGACCCGAGCAACTTCACTTAAACGGTCTGTGCCCGAAGGATGATTCGGATCAGTCATCACAACATCCACACCTTCTGCTCGGCATAGCGCTGCAATACGTGGGTCATCTGTCGCCACACAAAGATCATCAAATCCCTGTACTTTTTTTGCTTGATCGACCACACGTAAAATCATGGCTCGCCCATGAATTTCTAAAAGAGGCTTACCGGGAAGGCGTGAACTGGCAAAACGCGCAGGAATAACAATATGTTTCATCAAATTAACCTTGTATTAGATCAATACCAAGTTGAGTAAGTTGTTGGTTGAGCAATAGATAACATTCATCAGACAAGACCGCTCCCACCGGAACCACCCAAATCTCACGACTAAATGTAGAATGATTTTTCAATAATGGTAAAAGCTTTACCGCATCTTTTTCAGTGGTAATAATTGGATTGTTATCTTCAAACTGCAAATCATCAATTTCATAATCATAATGGTCTGGAAATTCATGACATTGAAATTGAGTTACACCAATACTTTCCAAGGTGTTATAAAAGCGTTGCGGAAAACCAATTCCAACGACTGCATAATAATCAAGTGCAGGATCAAACTGTTCAGATTGGTCAAAACTTGGATTTAATAGATAAGGTTCAGTCACTTCTAAATGCATATTGAGAGCTGAATGCGGCTGATGCGCATGCTCAATCACGGTACCGTGTTTTAAGCGGCTCACAGGCTCGCGTAAATAACCTTCAGGAAGTAGCTTCTGATTGCCCAAACCTCGGTTATTATCCAGTACAATCCATTCGATTTGACGCGCCAAAGCCCAATGCTGTAAACCATCATCACTGATGATTAAATCAAGTTCATAATGTTGCAGTAGTAACTCAATATTGGCTTGGCGATTACCACCCACCACCATGGGAATCTCAGTAGACTGAACAATCAAACAGGGTTCATCGCCCACTTGATCAGGCACAGAATCTAAAGTAACCAGTGCAGGGAAAGGCCCTTGCCCCCCATAACCACGACTAATCACGCCAACGCGAACATGGTGATGTTGCAAATATTTCACCAACTGGATCAATAACGGTGTCTTTCCACTCCCGCCCACAGTAATATTTCCAATAATCATCACGGGGACAGGTGCTTGATAGGTTTTTTTTATACCTTTTTGATACAGTTGCTTATTTACCGTAAAACCGAACTGATATAACCATGACAATGGCCGCAATGCAATCAACCACTTGGACTGTTTATTCCAAGCATCTTGAATGATTTGCGCAATAGACATGTTCGATTATTCCTCAAAGTTACGTTCATACAATTGATAGTAAGCGCCATGCTTCGCCAATAACTCAGTATGAGTACCTTGCTCTATGATACGCCCTTTATCCATAACCACAATCTTATCCGCTTTTTCGATCGTGGATAGACGGTGAGCAATCACTATCGTGGTTCGATTTTGATCAAGCATCGCTTCATCAAATGCTTTTTGAATAAAGTGTTCAGACTCATTATCCAAAGCACTGGTGGCTTCATCAAGGATAAGAATTGGTGCATTTTTAAGGATTGCACGTGCAATGGCGATACGTTGACGTTGACCACCTGAAAGACTTAAGCCCTGCGCACCTAAAGGTGTGTCATAACCTTTTGGTAACTCCATAATAAAGTCATGTGCATAAGCTGCTTTAGCAGCGGCAATAATGGCTTCCTCAGAGGCTTTTTCTAATTGGCCGTATGCAATATTTTCACGCACTGTTCGATCAAATAACACAACTTGCTGGTTGACCATCGCAACTTGGGTACGCAAACAACTGAGTTCAATATCTTGAATAGGCAGTTGATCTAGATAAATCTGCCCTGCACTAATTTCTTGAAAGCGCACTAACATATTCACCAAAGATGACTTACCAGCACCTGAACGCCCAACCAAAGCAATGGTTTGGCCTGCTTGTATGTCTAATGAGAAATCATCAATCCCTTTTACATTATTTTTATAAACCAAAGACACATGATCAAACTTGATATTACCCAATAATTTTGGCGTTAATGTTCCAGTATTTTCTTCTTGAGGCAGGTCTAGAACTTCAAATACAGAATATGCAGCCGCAATACCACGTTGTAATTTTTCATTGATATCTGTTAAATTTTTAATAGGCTTTGCTAACAATCCTGCTGCTGTGATATAGGCAACAAACTCGCCAGCTGAAGTATCACCTAAAATTTGTGGGCGTAATGCCAACCAAATAATGATACCTAGAGCAAAAGCCATGACCAATTGTACAAGTGGACTATTTAAGTTTTGTACAACCACCATTTTCAAACCACGTTTTAAGTTTTCTTCTGAAGACTTATAGAAACGTTTTTGTTCATTTTCCTCGCCAGCAAAGCTTTTGACAACCGCATTCGCACTGACTGTTTCTTGCACAATATGGTTGACATCCCCCATGGTATTTTGCACTTGAATAGACAGCTTACGCATGCGTTTTGAAGCTTTACGCACCAATAAACCAATAATCGGCATAAAGATAAAAATACACAAGGTTAAACGCCAATTGGTATACAGCAAATAACCCAATAAACCTAAAGCAATTGCACCATCACGAATTAATGTTTTTAACGATTCAGAGGAAGCTGCGGTTAACTGCTCCACGTTATACATAATTTTTGCAGTGATGTGACCTGATGAATTATCCAAATAATACTGTGCGGGTAGTTTTAACAGTTTGGCATAAACTTCTTGACGAATACTAAATACCAAACTTCTTGAGATGACTGCAGTAAAGTAGCCACCCATAAACAACCCTAAGCCACGGAAAAAAATCAACAAGATAATTAGCGCTGGAAACCAATCAAGATCTCCACGATTACCATATTGAATTGCATCAATAATATATTTAAGTAATTTCGCTACAGAAACTTCAGTTGCCGCATTTACGCCAAATCCAATAATAACGAGTAAGGCTGCCCCCCAGTACGGCTTTAAATACGCCAAAAGACGGACATAGACCTTAAAATCTTGATTCACTAATTAATAACCTCGAGATGGAACTTTGGTACTGATATTGATGTTAACGAAACCGAGCTGTCCTGCGACATCCATCACTCGTATAACATCTTGATGCGTCGCTTTGGCATCTGCAGCAATCACAAACATCAGATCACGATTGTCATTTGCTGCTTGCTTAATTGCAGTACTTAAATCAGCCGACTCTTTACTCGAAAGTGCCTGCCCATTTACTGCATAATGCCCTGCCGAGTCTACCATGACTTCAATTTTATTTTTGTATTCTTTTGGCGGAACACCTTGTGCATCCGGTAAAGAAAGATTGATCCGACTTTGCTGGTTAAAGGTGGTGGTCAGTAATAAAATCACCAATATAAATAACAAGCAATCAATCAATGGCGTAAGATTGATATGAATATCTTCAACTGTTCTGCGTCTAAATTTCATGAAACACCCCTAAAACGGATTTAACCAGCTTTCTTTTTTTCATTTTCAAGGTGTTTCTGAAAAAATAAGGCGGCATGAAATAAAGTCGACTGTTGCTCGAGTTCAGCCACATATTCCTGAACTAGGCGCTGAAAATAACGGTAGGCAAATAGTGCTGGAATAGCAATTACCATACCCGCAGCTGTGGTAATTAATGCCTTAGAAATACCTGGAATCATCATGGTTGGATTGGCATTCGTACCTAAATCAATCACCAAAAAGGATTCGATAATCCCAATCACTGTACCCAATAGCCCCAATAACGGTGCAACAGCGCTCAATGTACCTAAGAAATTGATATTTTTTTCTAAATATCCAATTTCGCGCGAAGCAGTCGCTTCCATCTGAGCACGTGCAAATGCCTCGCCTTGAGCGTAAGCATCAATACCATCTTTAAAAATATAGCCCAATGCCGTTTGGCAAACCGCTTGATCTTGTTCCATTTCATCTAAAACATCGTCAACACTGCGGCCTTTTTGCATCATAAGCGACTTAGGTAGAACTAAAGATCGTTTCAGCCGTATAAATCTCTCGATTGAAATCGCAACAGTAAAAATTGAACATAAAACCAATGGCAGCATTAACCAACCGCCGGCTTTAACAAGTTCCCACATCTTTAGTTCCCCAAATTAATTAAATCGCTTAAACATTATTGTTCTGGTAAACAGATATTTAAAATTCCATCTAACTCATCAAGCGAGTTATAACTGATGACCAGCTTGCCTTTACCCTGTTTGTTATAGTCTAATTTTACACTGGCACTAAAGCGCTCTGACAGTTTCTGAGTCAGTTGTTGCACATCTGGCGCAAGTGGATTTTTAGATTTTTCCTGCTTTGGCGTATTCCAATCACGCACCAACTGCTCGGTTTGACGAACAGACAAACTCTTATCAATCACGATTTTTGCAATTTGCAATTGATCTTTAGCTTTTAGGGTCAATATCGCACGGGCATGCCCCATGTCCAACAGACCTTGTTGCATTAAATCTTTGATTTCATCTTCTAGACTTAATAAACGCAATAAATTACTTACGGTAGTGCGTGCTTTACCTACAGTGTCTGCAATTTCTTGATGACTAAGCCCAAATTCTTCATGGAAGCGTTGTAATGCCAGTGCTTGATCAACTGGGTTTAAATCTTGACGCTGAATGTTTTCGATCAATGCCAAGGCAATCGCAACTTGATCGGTCAAATCACGCACAATTGCAGGGATTTCAGTCAAACCCGCCAATTGTGCCGCACGCCAACGACGTTCACCTGCAATGATTTCATAGGGAGTTTCGTCATTTTCAATCGGACGAATCACAATCGGCTGCATTACACCATGTTTTTTAATTGACGCTGCAAGTTCTTGTAAATCTTGCTCACCAATAAAACGACGGGGTTGATATGCACCACGTTTTAATTGGGTTACATCCATCTGTTTTAATTGGCCATGATCCAATGCTTGAACTTCAAGTTGTAATTTTTCTTTTTGGATTGAACCTAATAATGCATCTAAGCCACGACCCTTTGCCAACCCTCTTTTTTTCACGGTCATGCTTTATTTCCTTTTTTCACTTTACTCTTTTTCAACATTTCAGCTGCTAAATTTAAATATGCAATTGCACCTTTAGAGCTTTTCTCAAAATAAATAATCGGTAATCCATGTGCTGGCGCTTCGGCCAAGCGCACATTACGCGGAATCACTGTATCATAAAGTTTCTTACCAAAATACTGTTCTAATTCGGCAGAAACATCACGGGTGAGTGCATTACGTGCATCATACATGGTACGAAGCACCCCAATAATTTCCAATTCAGGGTTTAACGCCTGTTGAATTTTATCAATGGTCTGGGTCAGATCTGCCAATCCTTCTAATGCATAATACTCACATTGCATTGGAATAATCACTGCATCGACTGCGGCTAAAGCATTGACCGTAATTAAACTTAAACTTGGTGCACAATCAACAATAATATAATCAAAGTCTTTTTCAATTTGCTGTAAAGCGTTACGCAAAATAAACTCACGTCCATCTTGCTCTGCGATTGCCAGTTCAACACCTGCCAAATCACGATTTGAGCCAAGCACTTTATAACCGACTTCAGCTTTACTAATTGCAGTTTCAATCGGTACTTCACCCAGAAGTACATCGGTGACTGAATACAACAAATCATTTTTTTGAATACCCGACCCCATGGTAGCATTACCCTGAGAGTCCATATCCACCAATAAAACACGCTTTTTCAACACTGCCAAAGAGGCAGCCAAATTCACGGCTGTCGTGGTTTTACCTACGCCACCTTTCTGGTTTGCGATAGCAATAATTTGAGCCATGGTAACCCCAACCCTTAGTCTGTTTTAAATCTGTTTTAATAAAAGTAAATGACGTTGTTCGTCCAACCGAGGTACATGCAATTCAATAATGTCACAACTCCACTTGTCTTTTAAAGCATCAACTTCTTCAGTGGGAATCAAACCTTTCATTGACGCAATGATACTGCGTTCATGCATATAAGGTTTTGAAGCTGTCACAAAATCTGTCAATGAAGCAAATGCACGACTGGTGATCACATCAAATTGTCCTAGATCATGGATACTATCTTCATTTTCTACACGTGTCTGAACTGCGACAACATTTTTTAGTTTTAAATCTGCAATAAACTGTTTCAGAAAACGAATTTTCTTACCATTTGAATCCAACAAAACACATTGGCGTTCAGGTTGGCACAGTGCAATGATCATCCCTGGCATACCCCCGCCTGTACCAATATCGAGTAAACGACCAGCGGGTAAATCATTTAAAATACTTAAGCTATCCAATAAATGTTTAACCAACATTTCTTTAGGATCGCGAATCGCCGTTAAGTTATAAGCTTTGTTCCACAGGACGAGTGCATCTTGATATTGCAACAATAATCCTAATGCTTCATCACTAAGTTTTAAGCCAAGCTTTAGACTGCCTTGCTTTAACTCTTGAAAAAATGGATGCATGATCAAATAACATCTCTAAAAAGTTAGCTGAAAGTATACCTATTTCTCGCCCGTGGAACAGTAGTTAACGATGAGTTAATACGCACTTAAGCGTATTTATCCTCACTTAACTATACTCACCCTGTCTTATTTGCCAATCCAAGGCTGTTAAACGCTCAGGTGTACCCACATCAACCCACGCTGCCTGCATTTTCTCAGCCGAGATTTTACCGTCTAGCATGCCTTGTTTAAGCAAGGGTGCAAGCGGTCTTTTACCCTGTTCCAGACCATCAAACATTTTTGGGTTAATCACAGCGACACCACTATAAGTTAAATTTTCACCTTGCTGATTTTGCTCAAAGGTATAAGCACGACCATTTGCCAAGGTAAAATCGCCCTGAGGATGCTGTTCAGGATTATTGACAAAAACTAAATGTGCAAGATCATCAGCAAGATTGATATCTAATAATGATGCAAAATCAAAAGTGGTCCATACATCACCATTGACCAGAATAAAAGGTTGATCACCGAGAAGCGCTAAGGCATTGATAATCCCACCTGCGGTTTCCAAGCCCTCATCTTCACGCGTCCAGCGTATAGTCACACCAAATTGTGAGCCATCACCCAAGGTACCAATCAGAATATCTGCCAGCCATGCAGAATTAATCACGATTTCAGTCACACCGATTTTTTTTAATTTTTCTATGTGCCATACAATCAGCGCCTTGCCGCCGACTTCTAATAAAGGCTTTGGTTTATAGAGGGTCAAAGGTCGCATTCTATTGCCTAGCCCCGCAGCTAAAATCATCGCTTTCATGCTGCAATCACCTCATATACGCCATATTTTTCTTCAAATTTTGGTAAAACCCGTGCATGAATAAAATGCATAAACGGTTGTAACTCTGGGTAAGGTTTTGACTCTTCCAGTAAGTACCACATGACACGAGGCAAGTCTTTGAGATAACCAGATTTACCATCACGCTCAAACAAACGCACAAAAATACCTAAAATTTTGATATGGCGCTGAATTGCCATAAAGTCAGCATCTTGTTTGAATTGATCAAAATCACGATCTTGCTTGGCAGATTCTGGCAACAAGTCATAAAACACTTTAAACCACCCATACACACGCTCAGGCCCCCACTGTACGTAGGCATCACGGGTAATCGAAATCAAGTCATAGGTGTCCGCACCAATCACTGCATCTTGAAAATCAATCACGCCTTGGTCTTTCTCAGCTTCAAGAATCATCAGATTACGACTATGGAAATCACGATGTACGATTACTTGAGGTTGTGCCAAAGCTGCATTGGCAAGAATAGCAAAAGTTCGTTTAATTAACCCAAGCTCTTCATCTGTTACTTGGATAGCTAATGAGGGCAACAACCAATCCGTCAACAATTCCATTTCTGAGATCAGCTTTTCATAGGCATATGCTGGCAAGTGTGATGAATCAGCAGCAATAGACTGCAACTGCACCAACTGCTTAAAACTTTGCGCATAATGTGCATCTACCGTTTGATCATTCAATTGTGTAGATAACAATACATCGCCAAAATCTTCAAGTAACAACAAACCTTGATCTAAATCCTTGGCAACAATATGAGGTACACGCACCCCATTTGTGTCAAAGAATTCATCAATCGCAACAAAAGGACGACAATCTTCCTTCTCAGGAGGTGCATCCATAAGCATAAATGTTTTATTATTCAAGGTAATTCGTGCATAACGACGGAAACTCGCATCGCCTGCTAAAAAATTGATTTCAAATTGATCTGAACTGAGTACAGATGTTAACCATGTTTGTATCAATTGTTCACGTTGTGTATTCATTTGCAATTTAATCTAATTCAGGCTGAATTTTTGAAGTGCTAAGTGTAGCTACTTATCGACTTTTTCTCTATGATGCGACAATAATTAATTGCGATTAGCATATTTGGTTAACGAGACAAATGAAGCATCAGTTTAAATCTAATCCTTTAGCGACTGCTATTTTGACACTTCTTTGTGGAAGTTCAGTATCCAGCTATGCTGAATCGACAGACACTGTTTCTGAAGTTAATAATAAGCAACTGAATGCAGCCATCAAAGAAAGCTTTGCAGGGCAAAATTTCTTTGAACAATATTATGTGGACAAAAACTCACCTGAAGCACAGGTACGTGATTTAAAAAATCCAAGTACCCGTTATTGTGAAGGTGTCTGGGTTACACCTTTTAGCACTCAAGCTAAATCAACAAACCCAGAAGAAGCGTCATCTGTGATTACCGCAGATAATGGGTATTACAATCCCAATGGCGACTCTTTCCTGTCTGGTGATGTGGTCATTGACCAATCTGGACGTATGATTCGTGCCGATGAAGTGACCATTGATAAAACACAAACTTTCGCCAAAGCGAAAGGCAATGTACAAATGGCACAAGGTGGTATCATCGCGCAAAGTGATCAAATCGATTACAACCTGAAAGATGAAACTGGGCAGCTAAATAATATTTTCTATATTGCAGAATTGACCCACGCACATGGTCATGCAGAAAAAATAGAAAGAACTTCGCCAACCAATATCGTCCTTGAAAATGCCACCTACACCACCTGCCCACCCGATGAAAAACCCACTTGGAAAATTCAGGCCAATAAAATTGAATTGGATCAAGATACTGGTCGAGGTGTAACGCGTGGCACCAAACTCTATGTTAAGGATGTGCCTGTACTCGCAGTTCCATATTTTAACTTCCCAATCGATGACCGCCGTACTACAGGGATTTTAAATCCAAGTTTCGGCTTTACCAATGATGGTGGTTTTGAACTCGCAGTTCCCGTTTATTTAAATTTGGCGCCCAATTATGATGCCACTATTACACCACGGCTGATTACTGACCGTGGTCTTATGGCTCAAGGTGAGTTTCGTTATTTAACTGAGAACTTTGGTGCTGGTAGCGTTTGGGGAAGTTACTTACCTTCTGACCGTGATTATAATGATGAAGATCGTAAAGACCTGCATTTCCTACACAAGTGGGATATCACTAAACAATGGTCAACCAATTTAGAATATAACTATGTTTCTGATAAAGATTTTTTCTCAGATCTAGATAACAACCCAAACACTCGTACAGAGCTGAACCAACGTCGCGCATGGGAACTCAACTACAATCACGGTATTCCAGGCTTAAAAGCTCAGCTTAAAGTTGAGGACTTCCAAACCCTTGATAAAACCATCAAAGATGTAGATAAGCCATATGCCCGCCTACCACAGTTTTTACTGAACTATGTCGCTGGAAATCCACAAGGTTTGGAATACGAATTTAACAACGATACTGCGTATTTCCAAAAAGACATCAATGATGCCGATTATAACAACCAGCCAAGTGGTACACGTTTATATAACCAATTTGCGACACGTTATAATTTCCGTAATCCATGGTCTTTTGTGATTCCCGAAGTCTCTGTTCGGAGTTTAAATACTTTCTATGATCAAACCACTGTAGATCAACTTAATTTAAATAACCAAAGCCAAGATAGCAAAAATAAATCCGTTGTTGTTCCTCAATTTACCTTGGATACGGGTCTAACTTTTGAAAAGGACGGAAAATTCCTCCAGACCATTACACCTCGCGCTTTCTATGCGTATGCACCATATAAAAATCAAACAGGTTATCCAAACTTTGATTCAACAACAGCTTCTATCAGCTATGATCAATTGTTTAGCCCATACCGTTTTTATGGACATGACCGTTTAGAAGACAATAACTTTTTATCGCTTGGTTTAAGTTATAGCTTATTTGATACAGTCGGCTTAGAGCGCTTAAGAGCCAGTATTGGTCAAAGTTATTATTTTGATGATCGAAAAGTTACCTTACTCAACAATACAGATGATTTAGACAGAGAAAAACATACCGGTCCTGTGCTGAGCCTTTCTAGCCAACTTTCACAAAACTTCACACTGAGCACCAATTCAGCGTGGATGTCAAATGGTGATAGCGCTCAACATGACTTCCAATTGTATTATACAGGCCAACGCGGAAACCTTTATAACGTTGGTTATTTTTATCGCAACAACCTCCCTGACCGTCAACGTGCATATGATCAAGCAGTTGCATCATTTATACAGCCTGTAAAAGACAACTGGCGTATTATGGGACATGTTCAATATGACCTTGACAACCATGTCGCACGCGAATATTTATTGGGTGTGAATTATGAATCTTGTTGTTGGGGAATTTCCGTCTATGGTCGCTCGTACTTTAATGATCTAGATGACGTTTCTCTTCCTGATACAAAGCCAAAACGCGCAGTGATGGCTGAGATCACACTAAAAGGACTTGGTGGTTTGAACAACAAGTTAAGTTCATTACTTGAAAATCGTATTTTAGGTTTTGATAAAGCTAATCAATCTTGGACACATTAATGAAGACGCAAAAATTTAAAAAATTATTTAAAGCATCAACCTTAGCTTTACTCATCTCCACCTCGGTATCAGTTTATGCTGCTTCGCAGGACCAAATCATTGCAATTGTTGGTTCTACAGCAATTTTAAAAAGTGATTTAGACCAAGGTGTTGCTGAAGCGACACATCGACTTCAGGCACAAAAGAAAGAAATCCCACCACAAAACATTCTGCAACAGCAAGTACTGAGTCAGCTCATCACCCATGATGCACAGCTTGAACAAGTGAAGAAGTATGGCTTAAAAGCAGATGAAAAAAGCTTAAATGAAGCCGTATTGAAAGTTGCCCAACAATCTGGTGCAAATTCTTTAGAAGCTTTTCAAAAAAAATTAGATGCTGTTGCACCGGGTACCTATGAATTACTGCGTAACCGTGTTGCGGAAGATTTACTCATTCAACGATTGAGTCAACAACAAGTGATGTCTCGTATCAAGATCACTGACCTTGATGTTGAAAACTTCTTAAAATCACCTGAAGGTCAAGCTGCTGTTGGTAGTCAAGTCCATGTACTACATATGCGTATTTCAGGAGAAGCGCCTGCAAGCGAGTTAGAAAGTATTGCAAAAGCAGTCCGTACTGACTTAAAAGATAGCAATGACGTTAAAAGCATAGAAAAGAAATTTAGCACAGCTCAAGTTAAAGTTGATGGTGCTGATATGGGCTTCCGTCCGCTTTCAGATATCCCAACAGATCTTGCTGCACGTGTTACTACCCTTGAGCCAGGACAAACCACTGACTTAATTCCAGCAAAAGACGGCGTTCATGTTTTAAAATTATTAGAAAAAAAATCGAATGAGCAAAAAGCTTTAGTTCCGCAATTTAATACGCGTCATATTTTGATTAAAACATCAGAAGTTGTTAGCCCTGAAAATGCAAAGCAAACCATTGACAGTATTTATAACCGCTTAAAAGCGGGCGATGATTTTGCTACGCTTGCTTCAACCTATTCAAATGACCCTGGTTCTGCTCGTGATGGCGGAAGTCTTGGCTGGGTAAGCCCTGGCATGATGGTTCCTGAATTTGACAAACTCATGCAGAGTTCACCAGTCAACGAAATCAGCAAACCATTTCAAACTCAGTTTGGCTGGCATATTCTCCAAGTTACAGGCACACGTCAACAAGATATGACCTCAGAGTACCAAAAGCGTATGGCTCGCCAAATTTTAGGTGAACGTCAATTCGAATCAGAATATGACGGCTGGTTAAGAGAGTTACGTGCAAATACTTACATTGAAATCAAAGACCCAAGCCTAGATCCAAAGAAAAATGAAAGTTAAGTCTATGCTAAGTCGTTAAATTAAAAACCAGTGCTTTTGCACTGGTTTTTTTCTCTCTAAATTTAGCAGCACCAATAAAAAAGAGACGCCAATTTGGCGTCTCTTTTACAATCGTTCTTGTTAAATCAAGAAATTAACGATTGTTTTCATCTTCTTGTGAATCTTCAAATTTTGTTTCGCCACCAAAGTCAGTACCTTGACCGCCGAAGCCACCTTGACCACCGAAGCCGCCTTGACCACCGAAGCCACCTTGACCGCCGAAGCCACCTTGGCTACCGAAACCACCTTGACCACCGAAACCGCCTTGTTGACCACCAAAGCCGCCTTGTTGACCACCGAAGCCGCCTTGACCACCGAAGCCACCAGCTTGACCGCCGAAGCCGCCAGCTTGACCGCCGAAGCCACCAGCAGCGCCTTGAGCACCAGCAGGAGCACCAGCAGGACGTGGATTACGTGCAGGTACTACAGTTGAAATAGCATGCTTATAAACCATTTGGCTTACTGTGTTTTTCAACAAAACAACATACTGGTCAAAAGATTCAATATGACCTTGTAATTTAATACCGTTTACAAGAAAAATAGAAACAGGAATACGTTCTTTACGGAGAGAATTTAAGAACGGATCTTGTAAAGTTTGACCTTTAGACATTTTATACTCCAAAAAAAATTAAAATCAGCGCAAAAACTACCTTTATTTTTCAATTAAAATTTATAAAAAAGGTAGTTGTTAAATTTTGCTTTATCCGTATAAGTTTCGCAAGTCTTCTTGTGCTTGGTTTATCGTAAAAAAAGTTTGAAAAGAGTGTGTTTCTTGCAAAGATCGTAACCATGTGTATTGACGTTTTGCTAATTGTCGTGTCGCAAATAGTGCTTTATCCTTCATTTGACGCTCACTTTCTTGACTCAAATCACTGTTTTTTAAAAAATCTATCGCTTGTCGGTATCCAACAGAGCGTGAAGAAGGTAAATTTTCTTCGAGATCGTATTTTTTCATAAGATTTTCAACCTCATTTAAAAATCCGATTTCCCACATTTTTTCCAAACGAAGTTCAATTCTCTTGTGCAGCTCTAGGCGATCAGGCAATAAAGCATAATTATGAAAATCATATCGGTACGGTTGATTCTTCGGTTGTTCCGCCTGTAGTTGAGTAATCGGACGACCAGTAATTTTATACACTTCTAAAGCGCGAATGATTCTTTGCTTATCACTGACTTTAAATTTTTCACCTGCCAATACATCAACAGATTTTAATTCATCATACACCGATTGCCAGCCTTCCGTTTCACCTTTTAACTCAATCGCAGCACGAATCGCGTAATCAGCACTCGGTAAATTTGTAGAAAGCCCCTCAAGCAACGCTTTAAAATATAGCATTGTACCGCCAACTAAAATAGGTGTTTTACCGCGTGCATGGATATCATCAATCAGTTGACAAGCATCCTCGACAAATTCAGCAGCGGAATAAACCTCAAGTGGGGTAATAATATCAATCAAATGATGCGGATAACGCTCCTGCTCCGCTTTGGTTGGCTTTGCAGTACCAATATCCATATCTTTATAGACCAAGGCAGAATCTACAGAAATAAGCTCATAATTCCCATGATCATACAATTCACATGCCAAAGCAGTTTTACCGCTTGCGGTTGGTCCCATTAAATTGATGACGGGCAATTGATTTGACATGTACAACTACTCTCCTCGAGCAAATAATTTATCTAATTGGGGCAATGGAAATGCACGCCATGTTGGTCGACCATGATTACACTGACTGGCAAATTCTGTGTGTTCCATTTGACGCAACAAAGCATTCATTTCGGAAAGACTCAGCATCCTATGGGCACGCACTGCACCATGGCATGCCATACCTGCTAAAATTTGATCACGTTTTTGCTGTAGTGCCTGCGCTTCATCATTTGGATCTAAATCATTGAGTAATTCAGGTACCAAGGATTCAAAATCTGCTTTATGTAAAATCGCAGGTACGCCACGTACAATCACTTGATCATCACCATATTGATCGATTTCTAGGCCTAAGCGCTCCAACTGTGGTTTTAAATCATCAACACGGGTTGCCTGCATACGGGTAATCGAAATGACTTTAGGAATAAGCAACTGCTGTGAGGTCCAAAATTCTGGTTTATCCCATGCAGATTTCATTTGTTGTAGCAAAATACGTTCATGCGCTGCATGCATATCGACAATAATCAGGCCTTCCGTATTCTGTGCAAGAATATAAATTCCATGTAATTGCGCTATTGCAATTCCCAACGGATATTCATCAACCTGATGGGCCTGTTTATTTTGAATCTCTTGTACAGATCGCTCATAGGACGCTTGATCTGTTAATTCTTGATCAGCATCCCCAGACTCACGTAAGGGTGCTAAATAGCTTTTCAAGGCGTTATTGAGTTGCTGAGTACCACGATACTGCTGTTGTGGTTCATAGTGGGAATAATTGACTGTTTGGGCTTGTGTATCACTAAAATCTGTTAAACCACTATGCTGAATAGACCCATCTGAATTGCTTCGGCTATTTAGATCACTTACATGTTGCTCAGTTGGTACATTGCGATGTAAATGAAATTGTTCCTGATAGCGTGGCTGCGCTGACAATGCTTGATTTTCTGTTGCTCCATCCTGCTTCATTGCAGAAGATAAATCAGCAGTTGCAGTCTGAAATTGAGATAAGGTGTCTTTAGCAAAATGTCGTACAAACTCATGTACTTCACGCTGATTAAGGAAACGGATTTCATGCTTGGTTGGATGCACATTCACATCAATATTTTCAGGATCAACTTCTAAAAACAGCAAATACGCTGCATGTTGATGTCCATGCAAAATACCATCATATGCCATACGCAAAGCATGAGAAATGGTTTTATCTTTGACAATACGACCATTCACATAGACATATTGCAAATCGGCTTGTGCTCGCGCATCTGAAGGATGTCCTAACCAGCCTGATAAACGCATGCTAATACTGTCTGCATCTATCCAATAAGCATTTTCAGTGAATTGGCGACCTAATAATTGCTGTACCCGTTGAAATCTTAGCTCACCACTATCTGCAATCGGCAAATTAAGACGAATGTTGTCATTATGTTCTAAAACAAAGCGGATATCGAAATGCGTAAGCGCCATTCGACGTACAATTTCTTCAATATGACCAAATTCAGTACTTGGTTTCTTTAAAAATTTACGCCGCGCAGGCACATTAAAAAACAAATCCTGAATACGGATATGTGTACCTTGTTGGGTTGCTACCGCTTGAATATCTTGATGGTCAAATGCTGTACCATTAACTTCCAGTTGGTAACCGACACCTGAATCATCCTGACTACTGGTTAAGGTTAAACGCGAAACCGCTGCGATTGAGGCAAGCGCCTCTCCACGAAAGCCCAAACTCACAATTGCATGTAAATCTTCAGCAGATTGAATTTTACTGGTTGCATGACGGGTGACTGAAAGTGCTAGATCCTCAGCGTGAATACCTCGACCATTGTCAATAATTTCAATCAGGGTACTGCCGCCATTTGCCACACGAATAATCAGCTCAGTCGCACCTGCATCAATCGAGTTTTCAAGCAACTCTTTTACTACAGATGATGGTCGCTCAATCACCTCACCTGCAGCAATTTGGTTGGCCAGTGCTGGATCTAAGTTTTGGATACGTCTTAAACTGATATCTTCGCGTTGCATTCAATTAACCTAAAAATTTAAATAAATTAAAATATATGATGGGCTTAAAATGCTGAAAACATTGATCAAGTCAACGCTTCAATCAATTCAGCAGAAATACTTTCAATGACCACTTCTCGTGCAACTTCATCTTCTGTTTTTAAAATGCGAATGACATGATCTGGCTGTGGAATTTCATCACCGCCCTTAGAAGGCCATTCAAACAAGAATAAAGCATTCTCGACCTCTAAATAATCACGAATACCCATCAATTCAAGCTCATAAGGATCATTTAAACGGTATAAGTCAAAATGAAACACCTCTTTCGCATTGATATTATAAGGTTCCACCAAGGTATATGTTGGACTTTTAACCGCACCCTGATGGCCTAAACTTTGCAACCAATAGCGTGTAAGTGTGGTTTTACCTGCTCCCAAGTCACCGATTAAATAAATCACGCCTTTTGCAATATGTTGAGCTAACTTTTGTGCCAACATTTGGGTGTCTTGTTCATTGCTCAGACTTAATTTATATGAATATTGCATAACGCTCACGACATGATTCAAACCAGACAATATGATAGCATTGCGTGACTTTAAAACCTATGTTGCATTGTTTAGAAATCATGTTTTGATACTTTCCAACACGCTTAAACAACTCACTTTAAACTTATCTGCATAAAAAATACGCTTATGAAACCCGCCACCCCTGTTTCAGAATATCAACCGCCAATGAGAGATGGTGTAACTGCATCAAAAGTTTATCTCCCCAAGCGAGCAGATTTACCTAAAAATTTATTCAGTTATTTATGTGAGCATTTTCCACATATTTCAGCCAATGAATGGCAACAACGTTTTCAAGACCAACTCATCATCGATATGCAAGGTCAAGCATTAACCGTTGATCAGCCTTATCTAGAAAATACCCATCTTTACTACTATCGATTTCTCCCCAATGAAATTCATGTGCCATTTCAAGAAAAGATATTGTTTGAAAATGAAGATTTAATCGTGGTAGACAAGCCTCACTTTTTAACCATCAGTCCTTCTGGGCAATATCTACAAGAAACCTTATTAGTTCGTTTAAAAAAAACCACAAACAACCCAGACCTTACCCCAATCCATCGCTTAGATCGGGAAACTGCTGGCGTTGTATTGTTTTCAAAACGGTCTCAAACACGTGGTTTATATCAACAAATGTTTGCTGAGCGACAAGTCAAGAAAACCTATCAAGCGATTGCTCAATTCAATGCTAATTTAAAATTTCCATGTGCTGTGGACTTGAGAATGGAAAAGGGCGAACCCTTTTACACCATGAAAGTTGTTGAGGGAAAATCAAACTCATATACCGAAATTGATCTGATTGAACACAATCAAATTTGGGCAAAATACTTATTAAAGCCGACTACAGGTAAACAACATCAATTACGGGTACATTTAAATTGGTTAAATATTCCAATTAAAAACGATCCTTTTTATCCGCAAGTTCTACATAAAGATGCTGCTGATTTTTCACAACCTTTACAGCTATTAGCCAAGAAAATTGAGTTCCTTGATCCGATTACACAAGCCGAATATTGCTTTTGTTCTGACTATGAATTGACACTGTAATTTTGACGTAATGACAAATATATGACTTTTTGACGATTAAGCATTGAAATTCCGAAAGCTTTGATTAAAATAAGCATTCAAACTCAAATTTTGTTTGGTCACTATTCATGAGAAAAACCGAAGTCTATCAAGTACGTCTTGATTCACAAGAAAAAAAACTAGCATTTGCTGTTTTTAAACAATTGGGGATTACGCCTGCACAAGCAGTTCGACTGTTTTTTAAACAAGTTGTCATCACAAAATCCATCCCTTTCGCCATAGAAAATCAAAATATCAATATGGATCAGTTATTCAAGCTGAGAAAACTTAAGCAAGACCAACAAAACGGACAACTGAATTCTTCTGTTGATTTAAATGATGACGATGAAGATCTATTTGCAGAGTTAAATGCCATCTTGGGTGAAAGTGACAAAAAATAACACTGTCGCATTTTTAAACAAATAATTAAGTTTACTTTTCTATTTTTTGGTTATGCTCTTTTGCAAAGATAAAAATCACTGCAAGGAGTAATAAATGATCGTTAGACGAGCGACCAAAGAAGATTTAAATCAACTTGCTACTTTATTTGATGAATATCGCCAATTTTATGGTGCATCTTCCAATATCCAACAGTCCTTTAATTTTTTAAAACAACGTTTTGAAAATAAAGAAAGTGTTATCTTCATCCATGTAAAAGATGATGTTTTTACAGGCTTTGTGTTGTTATACCAAGGCTTTTCATCTGTTTCTTGTTCAAAGTACTATATTTTAGATGATGTTTATGTAACACCTGTTTTTCGTCGACAAGGTTCTGCCAAACAACTGATTGATACTGCAATTCTGTTTGCACGCCATGAAGATGCGCAACGGATCAGTTTAGAAACCCAGAAAAACAATTACCATTCACATCAGCTCTATGAGCAAATGGGCTTTGTTAAAGACAATGAATTCCAGACATTTCATTGTTTCCTCAAGTAGTTTTTTACAATGCATTTTTTAATCAATTCAACATAGGTTTCCACATCTTTGCGAATTTAAGTACATTGGGTATCGTGTCCTGTGAAATAGGAAAGACCACAGCACAGGATTTCTTAGCATCCAATACTGTACTTTCATGTCCTAAATAACACTTTAATTGAGCAATTTTATCAAATTCTTTTTGATTCACCTTGACCACAACTTTACGAAAAGAATGTTCTAACCAATTTTTATAACTCTCAGCATCAGCATCTTGAACAAATTGTAAGTGCGCAGCCAAGACTGCATGCGCAACAAGGGTTGGAACCATAAAGTCTGGCATTTCATCTAAAACAGCAATATAGAGCTTTAAAGCCATGATCAAATCACTATTTGTTCATTTTGACTATTTCTAGCAGCATTCACCTGATCTTCTGTCAAATAGACCCACACACCTTCAACTAAGTCTTTGAGTGCTAATTGCCCGACTTGTGCACGATGCAAGCTTTCAACCTTATTCCCCACAGCAGCCAACATCCGTTTGACTTGATGATAAACACCTTGGTGTACAGTCATTTGTAATGCATATTCAGCCAAGCGCTGTACATCTGTTGCTGCAAAGATACCCTTTTCATTGCGTAATTCTACGCCCTGTTCAAGTTGTTGAATCTGATCATCTGTAATCGGATCTGCTGTTTGTATTTGATAAACTTTAGCCACATGCTTTTTAGGATGAGTCAATGCTTGTAAAAACTGCCCATCATCCGTCAGTAGCAATAAACCTGTCGTGTCCTGATCTAAACGACCAACAGTTTGTAAACCTCGGTTCATAAGGACATCATCGAATAAATCAAAAACACTAAAATGGTGTGTTGATTGATGGGAACATTCGTAGTCCTGCGGTTTATTTAAGGCAATATAGACTTTTTCACGGTATTGAAATGTTTCGGTATACACTGAAAATACTAGATTTTGGGTATCAAGTTTAAATTTGGGGTCGGTAACAACCTCGTTTTGGATTTGAATTGCACCATTTTTAACAAGTTGTTGGCAATGCTTACGTGAACCAAAGCCTTGTGATTGCAACATTTTTTCCAAGAACATAAATCAATACCTTAAAAATTCACGATACATTTTAAAGTATCGTAACTTGAAACCCAAACAACATTCAGGCTTTTTTAGCCTTAATGATTAATCAATAGATGCTTTTATCAGGTATTAAAGATAAATGACTTATGTACAGCAACACCCGCCAGTGCTCCATCTGCGACTGAGAAAGCAACTGAACCACCTGAACGGGTAATATCACCACAAGCATATATCCCTTTAAGATTGGTTTCTTTCATGGCTGTGGTTTGAATGGCTTCGCTATATTCATTTATATCAAGCACTATCCCCAGTTTTTTAATCCAAGGGGCGTTGATGCACATAAAAGTAGAGACGAATAATCCATCTAATTGAACCTGCTCACCATCTTCAAAAACTAAATCACAATGATTGTGTATTTTGACAATTTTGCGTGTATCCAATTTCACATTTCGTTGTTTAAGCTGCCCAAGTGTGATGGGATCTAATTCAGCTTGTGAAATTACATCATTTAAAAATAAAGTGGTATTGCCCCAGTCGGGTAACATCAATGCCATATGGATCGAATGTAGACCTGAACATAACATTCCAAGTGTTCCAAGATTTAACTCATAGCCATCACAGTATGGACAATGAAAAATGCTTTTCCCCCACCGTTCTGCTAAACCATCGATTTCAGGTAAATCATCTTGAACACCTGTAGCAATAATTATTTTTTTGCCTTGAATGGTTGCAAACTTGTCATCGGTTTGGTCTATTTGAATCTCATATTGCTGCCCTACAGCGCTCACATCGGTGACGGATGCGTTAATACATGACAAAGTTTGGTATTTATCTAACTGTAATTTTGCATCACGAATAATTGCTGCTGGCGTATTGCCATCTTGGGTTAAGAAATTATGCGAATGTTCAGCAAAACGATTACGACGCATGCCTGCATCAATCATTAACACTTTTTTTCTAGCACGAAGCAATGGTAATGCTGCTGATAAACCTGCATAACTCCCACCAATAATTACGACGTCATAGTTCATTTTCAATACCAATAAGTAACTTTTAAAGTTACTATATTGAGTTATTTTTCTAATTGCAACTTTTAATGTTACAATTAACAAAAGAGTGTTGACTAAAAAACTATGCGTAAAGACAGTAAGCTTTCTCGGATGTTGCATGTGCTATTACATATGGCCCGTGAAAAAAAACCGTTCACCTCTGAACAAATTTCAATCATGTTAGACACCAATCCTGTCGTAGTACGTCGTACCATGTCTGGTTTAAAAAAAGCAGGCTTTGTGCATGCAGACAAAGGCCCCGGTGGGGGCTGGACCTTAGTACAAGCTTTAGAGGAAATATCTTTATTTGATATTTATCAGGCTGTTGGAGAACCTACTATTTTTGCCATTGGCAATGAACAAGAAACACCCAACTGTCTGGTTGAATTGGTGGTGAATAAAGCTTTAAACCAAGCCATGCAAGAGGCACAAAACATTTTAATACAACAGCTTAAATCAACAAATCTGTCTAAACTTGCGCAAGACTTTGAGTATGAATGGAATTTATTGGGTGCTGAAACTGAAAAATTTATTGTCCACTAAATCCACACTCGACTGAATTTAAATGTGAATCATTGCCAGACAAGGCAAATTCACATACCGCTTTTTAGTATAATGAATGGATATATTAATTTTTAATGCTGAATATTGATGAGTCTTTCTAGTCTAGACCTAAATTTAATTGTGCTCCTTGTTTTATTGGCCTGCGGCATTTTTAGTCACAATACTGCGGTCACCATTGCAGCTGGCGTTTTGATCATCTTTAGAATCACACCTTTAAGTGAATTTTTCCCATTACTACAAACCCACGGTTTAGAAGTCGGCATTATTATTTTAACTATTGGCGTGCTTACTCCAATTGCCAGTGGCAAAATCCCCGGTGATGTCATCTTAAAATCATTTATGCACTGGAAATCATTAACAGCCATTGCGATCGGTTTATTGGTTGCATGGTTAGGTGGTCGTGGCGTTTCCTTAATGAGCAGCCAACCCAATGTTGTTGCAGGCTTATTGATTGGAACAGTCGCTGGAGTTGCACTGCTCAGAGGTGTTCCTGTGGGTCCCTTGATTGCTGCAGGAATCCTATCTTTACTGATTGGAAAAACTTAAGGTATTTTAAAATCACCAATTATGTATCTAAAAATCATGTACTCGCTGTATTTTATCAATGGACTTACTTTCGCCAGTAATTCTATTGATAAAGGGTAAATTTAGAATTTTTCACACTTCATTGATCATCCTTCCACTGCTTTAATAAGATTAATTTTTTAAAATCTACTCATTATATTAGGACTCTTGCATAAGTCTTTTTTAAAACCAAAGCTCAGCGTAAAATCCCCCTCATTCTAGCCTTCTCTCAAAGGGAAAAAGAACGTTCAATCCCCATACAACTCACTTTTCATGATCTTTTTTGACTTTTAAAAGATCTTTATTCATCAGATAAATAACAATTTGTTATCATAAAATAAGTGAACAAATCATCGTATTTAAAATAGAAACTCAAGATATTTTAATCAAACAATTACAAGTCATCGCTACACTTGTTTTTTCTTAGACCATTCATCAGGTTTATCATCTGGTATAGATAAGCTAATATATAAGCTTGTATAAAAATACTTTTTAAAAATCAGAATCAATACAGAAACATTTTTAGATTCGTTCACCTTACCATTTTTTGATTTGCTCAAATAAAATGAGGAACCATATTGGACATGAAGAATAATGCAAATTCGATAGAAATACAGTCTTCTACGCTGCAATCAGCAAATTATCAGACGCAAATGCAAAGCAACATTGTCGATCATAATGGAAATACTTTATTTAGTATCGTTTATCCAAATCCAGACAAAGAGACACTAATTTTATTGCATGGAGGACCCGGTTTTCCAAGTGATCTCTCTGCCGTTGCCGATCTTTTAAAAGATCATTTCCAAGTGGTCACATTTCATCAAAGAGGAACCCAAAAATCTCCTTGTCTTGATAAAGACTATTCTATGCAGGCTTATTTAAGCGATATAGAAACTGTTCGAGAGTTCTATAAAATCAATAAGTTTCATTTATGGGGCCACTCTTGGGGTGGACTTTATGCACAAATCTATGCTGAAAAACATCCCGAAAACTTACTCAGTCTTTTTTTATGTAGCCCAGGTTCAGGTACCAATACGCAATGGAAACAAACTGAGAAAGAAGTCATGCAACTCAACAAGTCCAAAACAAGTGCTTGGGCATGGACAAAAATGGGATTAAATAGCCTTTTAGGCGCACTTGGAAGCGATGAAGCTTATAAACGTCTCTTTAAACAAGTCATGAAAAACTATAATGAAGGATTTATTGCAACAGATCATCCAGATCTCACTGATGATTTTGATTTACTGAAAGCAGAGCCGATCAATAAAACCAGACCTGAAATCATCAAGTATCCGCTGTTAACTGGATTAGAAAAACCAGATTTTAAAATTACCATTGTCTATGGAGATCAGGACATTTATACAACAAGTAAAAACTTTGTGATCAATCGATACCCTACAGCACATTTATTTACACTTTCAAACTCAGGGCATATTCCTTGGTTACATCATCCAGAGGCTTATAACAATATAGTGATGAGTCATTATCAGCGCTAATATGTATAGCTCAAACCTGATCTAACAGTTACCGATATTTGATTGAGACTGTCAGGTTAAATTTGAGCTATATTCAATTCATAAAATTAATAAATGCGCGTACATAATGATTGCAGATACTTTCAATACATATGCGCCATATCAATGATATTAAAGAAATCTAAACTTCACTAAAATTTATTTCTTATTAAAGATCTTAAATCTCAAGTATTTAGATTAATCATTTTTCTAGAACGTTTATGTTCATACATTTTAAGGTCTGCAAATTCAATCAACTTATTGAGTTCAATACCATCTTCAGGAAATAAAGCCAGACCTACACTTGCACCCATGGTTAATTTGACATTTTCAAATACAAACGGTAATCCACACGCCTCAACAATACGATTCATGACTTTTTTTGCCAGCTCTTGATCGCCAAGACTACTTAATATCACTGCAAACTCATCACCACCTAAACGCGCAACCAAATCATCGTGTCGGGTAATATTGACGATACGTTTACCTATTTCTTTTAATGCCTCATCACCTAAACGATGTCCATATTGATCATTGATTGGTTTCAAACCATCCATATCAATGATCAAGATTCCAAGTAACTTTTGTGTTCGTTTAGCTTGTTCAACACCTTGTCTTAAACAATCGAGGAACAAGGCACGGTTGGCAAGTCCTGTTAACTGATCCTGTGTCGCAAGCTTATAGAGTTCTTGAGCACCAAACTTACTGGCATGATACATTGCTGCAGCAATCAGCTCAGACATGAGTGTAAGTAAATTGATATCACTTTCTTTAAAAGCATTTACCCGTTCTGAATAAATTTTTAATACACCAATCGGTTCATCACAATGAATTAGCGGTACAACAGCCATAGAACGCAGTCCAACCCGTCTACATGCTTCACGATCTACACGCTCATCAGTTTCACTGTCTTTACAATATAAAGTCGTATTCTGCGCGATACAAAGCCCTGAAAGGCTAGAACCCATCTTTAAGCGTAGACCTAGAAATTGATTTGCACCATTTGAAACGGCACGATAGACCATATCACCTTCTTCAGCGAGCTCTACAATTGCACCTTTTGCATGGGTAATCAATTGAACTTGCTCTGCCACTAAGGTCATGACAGCATTGATATCTAAGCCTAATTTTGCAATTGCTGTCTGTGTTTGAATCACAGACAGTAATTGTTTTGAGGTTGGTTGTTTCGTTTTAGACATACATCATCCTAGACGAGTGTGATCCAATTTAAGTATATACGCTCAAACTCTACACTGATGAAATAAATGCAAGTGTCTAGCGCTGACTTAATTTCAAAGCTTGAACACGTAAAATATATCAAGCACAGAGTTTGTGGCTTACATATTATGATGATTCATATTTAAAGTATATTACTGTGTTCATTAAATTTTTGAGTAAAACTTCAATCCGTTACATCCTTTAAGCGTTGATCTCGCTCAAATATTCAATTCCTCATCTAAGTGTTTTTGAAAGTTTAAAGTCACTAACAGAAAACCTTAGTCTAAATCACGATTTATTGCAGCCATATGAATTGTATAAAACAGTGTGAGATTCAAAAGAATAATGATCAAACTGATTTAAATACAAAAAAAACAGCCACTTTTTGTGGCTGTTTCCCAAATGCCTAAGTCATCACATCGCTTTTTCTAACAGAACATTTAAAAGAACTTTGTAATGGTTTGAATGACCACAGCATTCACAATATCAACAAAAAATGCGCCAGTTAGAGGAATAATTAAAAATGCTTTATGCGAAGGCCCATAAGTATTGGTTACAGCTTGAATATTGGCAATCGCAGTTGGTGTTGCACCTAAATTTACCCCACACTGACCTGCACACAATACTGCTGCATCATAATTTTTACCCATAACTCGGAAAGTGACAAAAAATAGATATAAAGCTAGAAAAACCGTCTGAACGATCAGAATGATCACCAATGGACCAGCTAAATCAGCAAGTAACCACAATTGCAAAGACATCAAGGCGATAGCTAAAAATAAAGCCAAAGAGGCATTACCAAATACATCGATACAACGGTCAAACAGTTCAATTTTAAATACATATTCCAGTGTATTCCGTAAAAACACCCCACAACCCAATGCCCATACAAAGGTCGGTAACTCAAACCATTGTCCTTTAGCAACACCTGTCATGAAATTAGCAAAGACGATACACAGTGCAAACATTCCTATGGTTTTAACCGCATCATCAGCGGTAATCAAACGGGTCTTTTCTGGATATTCAAATGGTGCTGTTTCAGCAGATGGAGGAGCTTGCATACGCGCTGCAGATGGTGCTATTTCTTCAGCCAATTGATAACGACGAATCAGAAATTTTGCAACTGGACCACCCATCATTCCACCAATGACCAGACCAAATGTTGCACTCGCCATTCCTAAGACAATCGCACCTTTGATACCATAATTTTCTTCAAAAATACTGCCCCATGCTCCAGCTGTACCATGCCCACCAGTTAAAGTAACAGATCCTGCAATCAAGCCAATCAAAGGATTTAAATCGAGTGCGGTTGCCAAACTTATCCCAACAGCATTTTGCAGTAGCACATAAATCACTACGCAGACCATAAAAAGAAGCAGCGACTTGCCACCTTCTTTTAACTTAAGCAGACTTGCACTCAGTCCAACAGAAGTAAAAAACATCAACATAAAACTTTGTTGAATATTGGCATTAAAATTTACGGTTAAATTAAATTGCTTAAAAAGCACAAAAGTTACAGCAGCAGCAATTAACCCACCTACTACAGGTTCAGGAATATTATATTGCTTCAATATACTGATCTTATTTACAAGAAAATAACCAATAAAAAGAACGGCCACAGCAATTGCAATCGTGCCAAAAATATCAACATTAATGTTCATTGTTAACCATTCAAAACTTTTATGGCGTTATTAATACTTAAATTTACTCAATAATTCATTAAAAAATATGTAAAAAATAAATTTAAAACTCTTATTCGGCTATTCGTTGGTCAAAATATTTAGAAGAATTTTCATCATTATATAGATTGAATTTATCGTTGTTATTGTGAAGCACTCAGCGCAAATAAAGCGAGCATTGATTCGTCTCAGCCAATTTAAGAATGGATAGTGCTATGCAGATGATGACTACGGATCCAAGATAATTCACTACTTATATTTTTATAAATGACGGTCACTCATCTTCATTTTAGGGTCAATTCATTATTAAAAAAATTTTCACGCTGAATCAATTGACTCCATTCACGATAGCTGTACAACTTCAAATTTTCGACTTTATTACCTGTTAACAAATAACGCCCATCCCATGACAATACTTCGCGACAATCATCAGGTCGAATTTCCGAAAATTTCGGTAATTGAAATAAATGCTGTTCTAAAATCATTCCTAATTCTAATAGCTCTTTGAGAGTTTTCACATTTTTGGGAATCATTGAAAACAAAGGACACAAAGTTAAAATCTCTGCTACGATTTCGATTGGTTCTTCATACAAATCATCTAGACACCAGTTTCCATCCAAAGTTCTCCAGATATAGATATTCCAATGTCCTATACCAATACTTAATGTTTCAGGATCGGCATCAGGTTCTTGATAATACACTTGATATTTTAAAGATGCTGTAGACACGATATTCATTTGAGGAAGTTTTAAATATGAATAATTTTGAAAAACTTCCTCAAAAAATGATTGCAATCGGTTTTGTAAAATATCTAGACCTAAACTTTCAGAAAAAATACTCACGAATTTAGCTTTCTGCTGTTCTGAAAGATTAAGTTGATTCATCTAAATACTCACTCAGGTAACTTATATCCGCAATTTGGACAGAAACAATACTTGTTTTTTTCTCTTTCCAATTCCTGTTCTTTACGTTCACGAATCAGTTGTAAAACAATATCTCGCGTCTGTTCAGCAGATAAGCCAACATCTCTACGAATATCATCAATCTTGTCTTCATCATGAATGATGTCAATTTCACAGCTTTCTAACAGATCTCGAAACTTTAACTCCAGTTGTTGCTTTCTTAATTCCAATTCATTGGCTAAACCATTTGCCAAGATACCAGCGGGTAAAGCGGCCAATCCAACACCGAGTATGGTAATCAAAGCACCAAGGAAGCGTCCAAGTGGGGTAATTGGCGTTACATCACCATAACCCACAGTAGTGAGCGTCACCACCGCCCACCACATAGATGCAGGGATTGAGCTAAAGACATCGGGTTGCGCACGACCTTCGACAACATAAATGCCTGCTGCCGCCATCACGATCATAATCACCAAAATAAAAATCACGGCTTGAAATGAACCCTTTTCACGTTCTATAACGCGCAGTAGAATCTGTAATGAAATAAAATATCGGGTAAGTTTTAATAAACGCAGTAAGCGCAGAATCCGCAAAAATCTCAAATCAATATGTACAAAGAAGTTGATATATGCTGGTAAAATCGCCAGTAAATCGATAATCGCAGCACCACTGGTCACATATTTCCAGCGTACTCTCCACTCAGAATCAAACGGTTCTTTTTCTGCAACACTCCAAAAACGTAAAATATATTCAACTGTAAAGACAATGATTGAAAAATCCTCAAATGCATCGAAGTAAAGCTGATAGGCTTTATAAACATCATTGATTGACTCTAAAAGTACCGCGACAACATTACCAATGATTAGAAAAATCAAAGAGAAATTGATCGCACGACTAAACCACGTTTCATAATCTTCATTATGCAAATTGTCATATACAAATTTTCGGAGTGTGTACCAAGCTGTGAATCGCATGCATTATTCTTTATTTTAAAGATAAATCATCTTAATACTTCTCGATTTAATTGCACATCTTCAGCTGCTTGAGTTTACAATTTTGTTGATTATTTTGACTGTTAAAGCATCGAACTCAAAGTATAAATATATCTTATTCATTGCATAATTTTTTGTTATACAATGGGGTCTGTTGATAATTCGTCTATGTTTGCGACTACGTGTGTTTTTTAGGCGATACTAGGCACGAAATACGAAATTTAGTCATTCTAAATGAGTAGTTCGTAACGACGTAGCGGCAAAAAACACGCTAGTCCCCCGCTGCGCCTTGCGCTGCAAACAAAGCAGTGCTTTGTTCTTGCTCAGGGTTGTGGCTAAAATTATCTCAGCCTACGTTATGAAACTCGAAAATAGTCTCGCTATTCTCTTCGTTTCATGCCTTGTCTGCTCAATTTTAACCTACAACGCAAGCCATTTATGAAATGTCTACAGACCCTAAATAAGATTACAATGTCTTATTGAATCATATGCAATTTGTGAAGGCGCGCTTGAATTTTATCGTTTTAAAGCTATTTTTATAATTTTTTTAAAGCGTAGAATAAGGTCGCGGACAGTATCGTTAAAGGCACCCTTTCCTCTAAAGATACTATCCGCTAAATCAAAGCCAGTCTCCCAAATGTCTTTGATTTGATAAGTTTATTCTAGCGTTCTACTGAATAGAATGTTTCCCGTATTTAATATAAATCTCCAGTATTTTCGGAATGATTTTTCATATATTCCATTATTCTCGAAAATATTTTCTGTGGTAAAGCTCATGAATGAAAGTCAGTACACTTTAGATAGGATTGATCGCAAAATTTTATCGGCACTTCGAAAAGATGGTCGTTTAACGGTCGCTCAGCTCTCTGAACTGGTTGGACTCTCCTCTTCGCCATGTTGGACACGTGTTAAACGTCTAGAATCTTTAAATGTCATTGAAGGCTATACTGCCACCATTAATGCCAAAGCCATCGGGATTAATGAACTATTTTTTATTGAGATCACCTTAGAACGTCATGATGACGAAATTTTAGAGCAATTTAGTGATGCACTCAGTCAAATGCCTGAAGTTGTAGAAGCGCACTTGGTAACAGGCGATTATGATTATTTGGTCAAAGTTGCGGTGAAAAATGCTGAACATTATGAGCGCTTTTTACGTAAAAATTTATATTCAATGAAAGGTATTCGTCATACCCGCTCTATTTTTGCTTTACGTCCTTTAAAGCTTGAAAATAAATCAGACCTCATGATGATTGAATAAGCAAAAAAAACTTGAGAAGAGTTTTCATATTTAGGCTGGAAAACTCTTCTATTTAGTATATTTTTTAGCCACTTCAAAGTTACAAAAAGCTTAACACCTACAAAAAATAGTACTTTAGTCTAAGACTTTTTTGAATATTTATTACACAAATATACTAATCAAATTTTAATCTGGTTGTTTTTTGTACACATCTTTACAAATTTAAAAACAAATTATTTCATATATTTAAATCATTTACGAAAAAAATCATTACACAAACTAACATTTATGTAACTTTTCTACATTACAATATTATTAAAACTTGATGAAACAGGAAATATATGAAGAGATTTTTTAAATACCTACTGATTGTCATCGGGGTTATTTTTGTTATTGGATTGATCTTTTTATTCAGACCAATTGCTTCTAAAAAAGTCAACACAACAGCAGATGAACCAGTTGTAGATGTGGTACTTGTTGGTGGCGGTATTATGAGTGCAACCTTGGGGACTTACCTCAATGAAGTTGAACCAGACTGGACCATCAATATGTATGAACGTTTGGATCAGGTAGGTCAAGAAAGTTCTGCGGGATTCAACAACGCAGGAACGGGACACTCTGGCTTTATGGAAATGAACTATACCCCTGAGAAAGACGGTAAAGTTGATATTAAAAAAGCCATTGATACTGCTTCACAATTTGAAGTAAGTAAACAATTCTGGGCTTATCAGGTCAAAAATGGCGTGCTGGGTCAACCAAACAGCTTTATTAATCCTGTACCACATATTGCCTTTGTTTGGGGCGATAGCGTGAACTACATGAAAAAACGTTATGAAGCGATGAGCCAAAGCCCAATGTTCGAAGGATTAAAATATACTGAAAATCCTGCTGAAATTAAGCAATGGGCGCCTCTAGTTATGCAAGGCCGTGATGCAAATCAAAAAGTTGCTGCAACACGTATGGACGTAGGTTCTGATGTAAATTATGGTTCAATTACGACTCAATTAATTGATCATTTGAAAAAACAGCCTAAATTCAAACTTGAAACTTCATCTGAAGTAACAGGCATTAGTCAAAATGCAGACAAAACTTGGACTGTATCGTTTAAAAATCTAAAAACCAACACAACCAGCCATGTTAAAACTCGTCATGTGTTTATTGGTGCAGGTGGTGCTGCGATTAGATTATTGCAAATGACAGGTCTGGAAGAGACTAAGCAATATGCTGGCTTCCCGATCGGTGGTATTTTCTTGATGACAGACAATCCAGCTGTTACATCACAACATACTGCAAAAGTCTATGGTAAGCCTGAATTAGGTGCACCTCCAATGTCAGTACCACACATTGATACTCGTTACGTTGATGGTAAAAAGTATGTATTGTTTGGTCCATTCGCAACCTATTCAAACAAGTTCCTAAAAAATGGTTCTCAGTTTGATTTGATTGATGCGACCAACAAAAACAATGTGATTCCAATGGCAACCATTGGTATGGAAAATCTGGACTTGGTGAAATATTTAGTCAGCCAAGTGGCAATGTCTAAGCAAGATCAGTTCAATGAATTGAAAAAGTATTATCCAGATGCAAAAATCGAAGACTGGACTTTAAGCCAAGCTGGCCAACGTGTTCAAATCATCAAAAAAGCACCGGGTAAACCTGCAACACTTCAATTCGGTACAGAGATCTTCACCTCTAAAGATGGTTCAATCACTGGCCTTCTTGGTGCTTCACCAGGTGCATCAACCTCTCCATACATTATGTTGAGCTTGATGGAAAAAGCATTCCCTGAGCAAGTGAAAGGTAAATGGAATCCAAAATTGCATGAGATTGTGAAGTCTTATCAACAGGATTTAAATACCAACCCTGCTCTGCTTGATCAAGTGCGTACATATACCAGCTCGACTTTAGGTTTAAACTATACACCTACTCGTAAAGCTGCAAATGATGCGACAGCCGCTGCTGCACCTGCTGTAGCAAATGCACATTAATTTTCTTGTGTAAAAAAGATGAGCTACGGCTCATCTTTTTTATGGCTGAATATCTCATTTTGTGTTTTAATACAACCAGTATGAGATGAGCCTTATATAAGTATAGAGTGATCTATACGACTAGCCCCTGAATAAGGGGCTTTTTATTGTCTGATCATTTGATCAATAAGTTAAATGAGTATTATTATTTTAAAACGCAGTTAGTATATAAAAGTGATAAATTTCAAAGACACATACCGGGTTGATTTCAATTATATCAAGTTAGATTAAATTGCTTAAAATCATTATGCATAATGAAATAACTATAGAAGCTGAAGATCAATCGTATAATATTAATAAATATGAGATATAGAATTAGGACTTATTTTTAATCAAGCTATATATAAGCTGTTTTAAATTATCTTGAATATCTTTAGGCAGTTGTATAAATAGTGCATCTATGGGCATCTGATCCCAGTTCTCAGCAATGTTTTCATCATCATCTAAGCTTTCTGCCAATAAAAACAATTGCGCTACAGTGCAATTAAAAGCCTCAGCAAGGTACTGGAGTATTGCAGGACTGTACCCTTGATTGCCATTCTCAAGATTGGAAATATTACTTTTTGAAGTATTGGAAAAATCGGCTAATTGCTGCTGAGTCCAGCCTTTCCGTTTTCTCAAATAACGTATTGCATGACCTATATTCATTCTTTGATATTAGCTTAACAAAGTATCTTAGACGTATTGCAATGCAATATATTCTGCACCATAAGTATTGTTTTACAAAACAATAGTTTTGCAATACAATACCCATTGATTCACTAAAACTTAAAAAAATGATGCCTTATTCTAATATTATTCAAAATTTATCTGCAGATTTAGCAAGTTCATTTGCCTTGATTCAAAGTATGCTTAAAAACTATTTTATCGATTTAAATATTTTAGTGGTTGATAAAGATGAGTTTGACTACTTCTGTATGGCATTATTATTTACCATGTGTTCAAAAAATATAAGCAATGATGATCAAGAACTCATTCTATCTGGTTTTAAATACTCAGAATATGCAAAAATAAAAGTTAATTATTATATTGAGTATTTTAATTTAGACTCATCTTGTCTTATCGATGATTTAAATATCACTCCATTAACAAATACATTATTTGATTCTGTAAACACTGATTTTGATCCATCGAGCATCAATCATTATGTCGTTATTTTAGATTTTAAGAATATGATGACTGATGTTATAAAAATGTATAGTTAACAATTTTTTATTTTTATCAAAAAATATCTGTACTAAATTCCTAAATGAGCAATATACAATTGCCCATTTGAATCAATGACTTGTTTAATGCATCCTTTCAGTTGGTCAAACTGGTCGTCGACCACATTATATTTCTGAAATATTAATTTTTCTTGCCCTTCATCAAATTTATAAGTATATCCTTTACTAAATTTTAGAAATTTCGGAGATAGTTTTATAACATTTACAATACTGCTGATTATGTTATATGCGACTAAGGCCCCTTCAGAATCAATAATCGTTATACCATAGTAATTTAAACCAGTATGTCTAATCTTTTTAGATGGATTATAAGTTGGTATCTGTTGTAAAAAAACATAATTAGATCATCATGTATAGATACATCATAAGGTACTTGATTAACCAGTTGCATATGATCTTCATATGCATATGTTTCTTTATTTAAGACAACAAAATCATGTACTTGAGCCGTTTCTCACCAGTTTATATAAAATTGATGCAATTCCTTTACCCTATTATATAAACCATTCGAATATCATTTTAGCCATTATATTTAAGTAAATAGCACATATAAGCTTTTTTATACATAAAACTAAGGGCTGAATAATCAGCCCTTAGTTTTAACTCAATTTAATCTATTTTTCAATAAATTAGCTTAATTGAGCAGCAGCAATTTTCTTAGTATCGATGTCTTTAGCAGCATCTGTATACTCGCCCATCTTGTCGAAGTTCAAGTATTGATAGATGTCAGCAGACATGCTGTCGATTTGAGCAGCATATTGTTGATACTCTTCTGGAGAAGGTAATTTACCAAGTACCGCAGCAACAGATGCAAGCTCAGCAGAAGCTAAGTAAACATTTGCGCCTTGACCTAAACGGTTCGGGAAGTTACGTGTAGAAGTCGATACACAAGTTGTGTTCGGAGCTACACGTGCTTGGTTACCCATACATAATGAACAACCTGGCATTTCAGTACGCGCGCCAGCTTTACCATAAATGTTATAGAAACCTTCTTCCATCAATTGATGCTCGTCCATACGTGTTGGTGGAGCCAACCATAAACGAGTAGACAATGAACCACCTGGTACTTTATCAAGTAATTTACCAGCTGCACGGAAGTGACCAATGTTCGTCATACAAGAACCAACGAACACTTCATCGATTTTAACGCCTTGAACGTCAGAAAGAAGTTTAGCGTCATCTGGATCATTCGGGCAGCAAAGAACTGGTTCTTTAATGTCAGCAAGATCAATTTCATACACTTTAGTGTATTCAGCATCAGCATCAGCTTGAAGAAGTGATGGATTCGCTAACCATTTTTCCATGTTCTCAACACGGCGAGCCATAGTACGTGCATCGCCATAACCTTGAGAAATCATCCACTTCAACATTGTGATGTTAGAGTTCAAGTATTCAGCAACTTTCGTTTCAGAAAGTGTGATTGAACAACCAGCAGCAGAACGTTCAGCAGAAGCATCAGAAAGTTCGAATGCTTGCTCTACAGTTAAGTCAGTTTCCATTTCTGTTAAGTCGATTTCTAAGATACGACCAGAGAAAATGTTTTTCTTACCTTTTTTCTCTACAGTTAAGTCACCCGCTTGAATCGCGTAGTAAGGAATTGCATGTACAAGGTCACGTAGCGTGATACCAGGCTGCATTTTACCTTTGAACTTAACAAGTACAGACTCAGGCATATCCAACGGCATAACACCAGTTGCAGCAGCAAACGCGACAAGACCAGAACCCGCTGGGAATGAAATACCGATTGGGAAACGTGTATGTGAATCACCACCAGTACCAACTGTATCTGGAAGAAGCATACGGTTTAACCAAGAGTGAATAATACCGTCACCTGGACGTAATGAAACACCACCACGGTTCATGATGAAATCAGGAAGCGTATGTTGCATTTGAACGTCAACTGGTTTTGGATATGCAGCTGTGTGACAGAAAGATTGCATCACAAGATCAGCAGAGAAACCTAAGCAAGCTAAGTCTTTCAATTCATCACGAGTCATCGGACCAGTCGTATCTTGCGAACCAACAGTCGTCATTTTCGGTTCACAGTAAGTACCTGGACGAACGCCTTGACCTTCTGGAAGACCACAAGCACGACCAACCATTTTCTGAGCTTGAGTAAAGCCTTTACCAGTGTTTTCAGGTTGAACTGGAACACGGAATAAAGTAGATGCTGGAAGACCTAAAGCTTCACGCGCTTTAGTTGTCAAACCACGACCAACGATTAAGTTGATACGACCACCCGCACGAACTTCGTCAAGAAGAACAGGCGTTTTCAACTCAGATTCAGCGATTTGCTCGCCTGCTTTAAAAGCAGTGACTTTTGCTGCAGCATGATCAATTTTAAGAACGATTTCATCGCCCATGTTCATGTTAGCAACATCAATCTCTACAGGTAATGCACCAGCATCTTCCATTGTGTTGAAGAAAATTGGAGCGATTTTAGAACCTAAGCAGTAACCACCGTCTTTTTTGTTCGGGATGTGAGCAATGTCATCACCAAAGAACCAAAGCACTGAGTTAGTCGCAGATTTACGAGAAGAACCCGTACCAACAACGTCACCAACATAAGCAACTTGGTTGCCTTTTGCGATGAGTTCTTTGATTTGGTTTAATGGACCAACTTCACCAGGAACTTCTGGGTTGATACCATCACGTACGTTTTTAAGCATTGCATTTGCATGCAATGGGATATCTGGGCGGCTCCAAGCATCTTGTGCAGGAGACAAATCATCAGTATTTGTTTCGCCAGTTACTTTGAAAACAGTAAGTTTGATTTCTTCTGGAACATCTTTACGGCTAGTAAACCATTCAGCATCAGCCCAAGATTGCATAACGGCTTGTGCATTTGCATTACCCGCTTTGGCTTTTTCAGCAACGTCATGGAACGCATCAAATACAAGAAGCGTTTTTTTCAATGCTTCAGCAGCTAAGCTTGAAAGTGCAGCATCATCAAGTAATTCAACCAAAGGTGCTACGTTATAACCACCAAGCATAGTACCTAGTAAGTAAACCGCACGCTCTTTAGAAACCAATGGAGAAGTCGCTTCACCTTTAGCTACAGCAGTCAAGAAAGCAGCTTTTACATATGCAGCTTGGTCAACACCTGCTGGAACACGGTTTTCAAGCAAATCTACTAAAAATGCTTCTTCACCCGCTGGTGGATTTTTTAGTAATTCAACCAAGTCAGCAGTTTGAGCATCGTCAAGTGGCTTCGGTGGGACTCCGAGTGCGGCACGTTCTGCAACGTGTTGGCGGTAAGCTTCTAGCACGGTGTAATTCCTCTTTTTAAAAATTTACCTGTGAATTCCTGCTTATTAAAGCTTCACAGGCAATATGGACTGTCAAATTTTACTAAAAATCAAGCCAAAAGTTAATGCAATGAGCGTATTAATTCGTGATGACCATTATTTTATAAATAAATACTCATCACTTTTCGCTTCATTTAACTACAGATCTACACAGTACGCTTTCATCAGACGTTTATGTAAATTATTTCTCAAATTAATTTGAAAAAGCTCTAAAAATATTATCTTTGTAAACATGAACTTCACTTTAATAAGATTGAAGTTATGTTTACCTTGCCTTTAGACTGTTTCAGCCATAAAAAAAGCAACATATGTTGCCTTTTTTTTAGAACAAAGTACATTCCACCTTAGTGGACTGTCGTACTGTCTACATACTTTTGGAATTCTGTACGACAACCTTCAAATTTCATTTGCACTTCATCTTCATGAAACATTGAATGTTCAGTACACGCAAATGAAATTTTCACTTGATATAACTTTGCTCGTTCATCAATGACTTCTTGAAAAAAAACTTGATCACCTAAACTCAACACATAGTGACTTCCGCTAATCACAGCGACACCATTGTCATCTTCTAAGAGCAAATCTGCATTATGTAAATAAGCAACTACTTCCATTGTCTCACTCCTATGCTACTTTTTATTTTCTATTTCTATAATGTATATATGCTTTTCAATTTTTATGCTAATCATTTTTTGTGACGAGGTTTGACGATTACTTATATTTTTTCGATAACTCAACATAAAAAAGACCATGTTAGGGTGATCTTTATGCAAAAATACACCTAAACGATTTAAAGGGATGGACACTCAAAAGTGTGCATGTCTTGACCATTCACGATTCGGATTTCTAATTTACACAAATCGTATTCTTTCATTGTCTGCTGATCAGGTATATAGCCTGCTTGTTGTGCTTTAAGCATGACCTCGAGTGCTTTATTTTGATCTTGTGCTACACCTTTTCCTCGATAGTAAGCATTAGCCAAAAATAAATTTGCACTCAAATATCCACCTGCTTCTGCTTTTAAAAAATAATCAAACGCTTTTTGGGGATCTTTCTTTACATTGTCACCTTTGGAATAGATCAAACCAAGAAGCATTGCTGCATGTACATTACCGTATTCATTGGATGTTTCAAGTAAGCGGATTCCCTTAAAAACATCTTTTTTTATACCGTCGCCGTGATAATACATCGATCCTTTCGTATATATAGCTAAAGGATAATTTTGCTTAAAGGCTTGCTTAAGATACTGCATTGCTTTTGCTTTATCTTCATCTTGGTAAAGCATAAACAGCTGATATTGCGCCTTAGCTTCTCCATTTTCTGCTTGAGCAGTCAGTAATTCAATATTTAGCTTTAATTGTTGTTGAGTTTGATTACTTAAAACTCTAGTTGCTTTAGCATTGCTCAATACTGAAACAGCCAAAAATAATAATAAATAAGTTTTTGAAAAAAATTGTATTTTAGACATGATCAAACTCCATGTTCATTTACTATAATTATTACAAGGAATTTTTTTGTTAAAAAAACCGCCCCTTAGAACGGTTTATAATCTGGCATTTTTTTCGGATCATGCGGTGTATTTAGGCATTGTTCAAATGCTTCGTTCTTAAACTTTGCTTGAACTGCATCTTTATCCGCTTTTAGCTCTGCATCTGATAATGCATAGACTTTCTCTAAATACTCAAGTACAAAGCCCTTAGTCGTTGGATCAGTGACTTTATTCGCATACTCAATTGCTTCTTTCTTGGTAATCCCATTTTGACGATCTAAAGTAATAGAACGTGCAGCATTACCAATACTGGTACAGTAACCTTTCCAAATTTCTTCAGGAGTTGCAGGCTTTTTCTCAGTACAACCCGCCATCAATAAAACAGTGCTTATCGCACCTAAAATTACGAACTTCTGCATTAAAAAATCTCCAATTCCACACTATGATACTTAATTTTTCAGTAAATTGGAGAGTTTCTTGCTTTGAAATCTTACATTCCTCGCCAATCTACACGTGCATTGCGCTCAGTGGCGTAAATTCTTTTCACGTATTGCCCTAAAGGCAGTTCTAACAAATGTTGGCTAAATTCGGTAAATTCTTGAGAAATATTCTCTGCATATTCCTTTTCCCACGGTGTCGCAGGTAATTCTAATAACGGTGCAAGGATTGAACATACCGAGATATCTGCCAAACCAAGGCGATCACCAACAAAATAACGGCAACCGTTATCAATCAAAATCTTATTTAAACTGTCGATAGTCAGCTCTAAATTGTATTTAGATTCTTCGACTTTTTCTTTGTCCAATTGATAACTTTTTGAAACCATAGTTTTTAGAATAGGCTTTGAAATTTTTTCAAATTGACGTAAATAGCCTTTTTCACCAATCATAATTTCTAGCGGTTCATCGCCTTCTGCTAAAGCATGTGCCAATCCCCAACGACGTACATGAATACCTAACTCATTGGCAATCAAATCAATTTCTAAGGTTTTTTCGCGAAGCGTGTGATCTGTACGAAGCAGTCGATGTTCAGGATAAACGTCATCTAGATATAATGCGATTTGAGTCGATCCCGCAATAAAGCGTTCTCCATCTTTTAAAATAGGCAACTTGTTTTGCCCTGTTTTAAGTTGTGCAAATGCACGATGGACACCTGGGATTAAATTCTGCGCAACAAAATCCAATTCTTTATGATCAAGCAACCAACGGGCTTTTTCACAGTAATGCGAGAGTGGGAATTGGTACAACGTACGCATGTAATCTCCAAATTATTTTTTTTAATTAAAAGCTTAGACAAATCTAAAAGTTAAGATTAATCCTGAGTAATCTTGTGTACTTTAGACATTCATCGCTTGAATTACAATGTACTTTTTACTTCAATCGCTCGTCATATGACCCAATGCTTATTCTATGGTTATATCAGTTTCTTTATTCTTTATTCGTGATAGGAATAACAAAGCTGCTTCAGACTAAGAGCTCGACCAGAGGAATTCATAACAAGTTATAAATTTCAATTATTTAACATATATTCAATATTAAAAAACTTTGCGATTTTTATCCTAACAATATTTTTAGATAAGTTAAGCACAATAGTTCGTTTAATTTTTACCGCAATATTGCTTAGCGTTTTGGTATCTATTGAAAGGTGCCAATATGTCTAGTTTGAATTCTTCTACCTCAGCCTTTGTGATCCAAAACGATCAACAAGCAATAAATGCAGCTTACCAAGTTGCTGATTTTGCTTTGGTAGAACGAAATATACGTGATCAACAACGAATTTTACCAGTTGATGTCATACAAGAATTAAGTCTCAAAGGATTAGGCGGAATTCGTATTGCCAAAAAATATGGTGGCGCTCAAGTTTCAAATAAAACCCTTGCGCATGTTTTCTGTATTTTATCCAAAGCAGATGCCAGTGTTGGACAGATTCCACAAAATCAATTTGGCCTGTTAAATGCCATTGAGCATATCGCCAATGAACAGCAAAAACAGTTTATTTATACTGAAATTTTAAAGGGTAAACGGCTTTCTAATGGTGGCCCAGAACGCAATACCAAAGATACACGAACCATTGAAACACGTTTAGAACAGATCAATGGTCAATACCTTTTAAATGGTGAGAAGTTTTATTCAACGGGTTCATATTTTGCCGATTGGTTGGCGATACGTGCAATTCACCCAAATGGTCATATTGTTTTAACAATTATTGATGCAAAAGCTGACGGTGTTGAAATTGTTGATGATTGGGATGGCTTTGGACAACGTACAACGGCAAGTGGCACAGTGCGTTTAAAGAATGTTGTGGTTCACCCAGATCTTATTATGGATGAAAAACCACTTGCCGATGCGTCAAAATATCGTGGTGCGTACTCACAACTGATTCAGGTTGCGATTGATGTGGGTATTGCAGAAGCAGCCTTTGCAGATACTTTATCTGCAATCCATAAAGCGCGCCCAATCATTGATGCCAATGTGGATAAAGCCAGTTTTGAAGCGTATACCCTACAAGAAGTCGGTAAGCTCAATATCTTACTCGATGCATCGATTTTATTGCTGGATGAAGCCGCAGAATATTTAGATCAGTTAGATTCACAAGACATCGTCAGTCCTGAACAAGCCAGTAAAGCCTCCATTATCGTTGCTGAGGCAAAAGTGTATGCCAATGATGCAGCACTACTTATTTCTGAAAAATTACTTGAATTGGGTGGTAGTCGTTCAAGCCTAGAAACTCATAATCTCGATCAACACTGGCGTAATGCTCGTGTGCATACCTTACATGACCCTGTGCGTTGGAAACTTCATGCCATTGGAAACTATTACTTAAATGGTACGCAAAATCAGCGCCATGCGTGGATTTAAAGTTAAACGACTTTGTTACTCATCAGGGAAATATATATGACAACTTATCAAGATATCAATAAAACATTGGATGTACACAATCATCCCTTTGCACAAGCACATATTATTCAAAATGATCAAGAAGCTTTAGAAATCGCGCAACAGTTGAGTCAGCAATTTAAAGAGAATGCGATACTCCGTGATGCTGAAAGAATTTTACCTTTTGATGAGGTTGAAGCTTTTAGTCAATCTGGGTTATGGGCGATCACAGTACCGCGGCAATATGGTGGTGCAGAAGTATCTACCCATACTGTTGCTAAAATAATTGCATTATTCAGTGGCGTAGATGGCTCTATTGGTCAAATCCCACAAAACCATTTTTATGCACTGGAAGTATTACGTAATACAGGCACCGAGCAGCAAAAGAAAAAACTCTATAGTGAAGTACTTCAAGGCGCTCGTTTTGGTAATGCGCTCGCTGAATTTAAGACCAAGACTGCTGCACAAAAGCATACCCAAATTAGTCAAACTGAACATGGTTATGTGGTCAATGGGGAAAAGTTCTATTGCACGGGCAGTCTATTTGCCCATCGTATTCCGACATTAGTCCGTGATGCTGAAGAACGTGAATATTTAGCTTTTATTTCTGCCGATGCACAAGGCTTACAACGTATCAATGATTGGTCAGGCTTTGGACAAAAAACCACAGGCAGTGGCACCGTTAAATTCAATCAAGTTTTTGTTGAATCTGAATACGTCATTCGTTTTGACACCGCATTTTCTGAACCCACCCTCGTTGGGCCATTTGCACAAATTATGCATGCTGCGATTGAAACAGGTATTGCACGTGCAGCTTTTGAAGAAACAATAGAACGGGTTAAAAAAGCACGCGCATGGATTGATGCCAATGTAGAACGTGCAGACCAAGATCCGCTGACCATTTATGAATTAGGCCGTGTTGCTGCGGATGTAAGAGCAAGTGAGGTTTTATTAAAACAAGCTGCTCAATCTATTGATGCAGCAAAACCACAACCTACAGTTGAAAATATTGCCAAAGCCTCCCTAGATGTAGCTAAAGTCCGTGCACACAGCACAGAAACAGCATTAAAAGCATCTTCAAAATTGATTGAGTTGGCTGGAAGTCGTGGTAGTCAACGTGCCGATGGTTTAGATCGACATTGGCGCAATGTACGGGTACATACACTGCATGATGCATCACGCTGGAAATATTATTTTATTGGAAACTATGTATTAAACAACATCCTTCCACCACGCAGAGGGACATTGTAATGACAAATACATCTCAACATACAGCACCTAAGAAGCAAATCTTACTCAATGCTTTTGATATGAACAGTGTCGGCCATATCAATCACGGCTTATGGACCCATCCACGTGATGAATCTCATCGTTTTAATGAGCTCAATTACTGGACTGATCTCGCTAAGACCTTGGAGCAAGGTCTATTTGATGGGTTGTTTATCGCAGACATTACCGGTGTTTATGATGTTTATCAGAATGGTATAGATTTAACCTTAAAAGAGTCCATTCAACTGCCGAGTCATGACCCATCTACCTTGATTTCAGCAATGGCAGCGGTAACCCAAAATCTAGGTTTTGGCGTGACCGTAAACTTAAGTTATGAAACACCGTACCAATTCGCACGGCGCTTCGCGAGTTTAGATCATCTGACACAAGGTCGGATTGGCTGGAATATTGTGACGGGTTATTTGGACAGTGCTGAACGCTTGATTGGGCAAAAAGGTCTAAAAGATCATGACTTACGTTATGAACAAGCTGAAGAATTTTTAGAGCTTTGCTATAAATTTTGGGAAGGTTCTTGGGAAAATGATGCAGTACAAAAAGATAAGCAAAAGCGTATTTTTACTGACCCGAAAAAAGTTCATCAAATTAACCATCAAGGGCGCTTTTATCAAAGCCAAGGTGTTTTCCAAGTCTCACCTTCACCACAGCGTACCCCTGTGCTCTTTCAAGCTGGCGCTTCACCACGCGGTTTAGCATTCTCCACACGTCATGCAGAATGTGTCTTTATTGGGGGGGACCAACCTGCAAAGATCAAACAACAAGTGGATAAGATTCGAGAATTGGCTGTACAGCAAGGCCGTAATCCAGAAGATATTAAAATCTTTGTGGGAATCACAGTGGTTACAGCTGAAACAGATGAGTTAGCTCAAGAGAAATTAGCTGAATATGCTCGCTATGCAAGTCCAGAAGCAGGTTTAGCACATTTCTCAAGTTCAGTCGGTATCGACTTATCCAAATATGCTGATGATGAAGCAATTCCATATCAACAAACCAACAGTATTGCTTCTGTCAATAATAAATTTAAAGAGAACCAGATCACACCTAACGATCTTAAAGCACAGCATCAACTCGGTGGTCGTTATCCACTGATTGTTGGAAGTGGTGAAACAATTGCTGAAAAATTAATTCAGTTGATTGATGAAACAGGTATTGATGGTTTCAACCTAACTCGTACTGTTGCGCCTGAATCACATCATGACTTTATTCGTTTTGTGATTCCTGAGCTGCAACAACGTGGCAGATTTAAAACCAAATATGAAAATGGTTCTTTACGCAACAAAATCTTTAAACAGGGCGATCATTTAACCCAACAACACCCTGCTGCTGATTTTCGATGTCAAAACTCAAATCATAACAACAGCATCGAAACGGCAGATCAGCAAAAGCAAACTGCCTAAATAACCTAATCAGCAAACATGATGAATTGAATAATTTCACTTTAAGGGGTGTCACATGACTCAAATAAACTCACCTGCAAATGGTAAGCCATCCAAAAAATCAGGCTCCAAGAATAAATTTATTTTGCTTGGCGTGATCATTATTGCCGTGATTGCAGGACTTTTTTATTGGAACCAACATAAAAAAGCCGGTTCAGAAGAAATCACCATTGGTATTAGCCCACCCTTTGCCAAGCCTTTACAAGTTGCAGCAGAGGAAGCCAAGAAACAAGGGATTCATATTAAACTGGTGGAATTTTCAGATTGGAACACACCGAATATCACACTGAATCATGGTGATATTGATGCAAACTATTTCCAACACCAACCATTTTTAAGCAATGCGTTAAAAGAAACTGATTTTAAACTGAAACCGATTGCCACAGGTGTTGCAACTCATGTGGGTTTGTATTCTAAAAAATATGATTCTTTAGCAGCTGTACCTGAAAATGCACGTGTGGTGATTCCAAATGACCCAGTCAACCAAGGTCGCGCACTGTTGCTTTTACAACAGGCAAAACTCATCACCTTGAAAGATCCAAATAACCACTTATCAAACTTACAAGACATTAGCTCAAATCCTAAAAACTTTAAATTTATTGAAGTTGAAGGACCTCAAACTGCGCGTGCTGTAGATGATGCTGATTTAGTATTTAGCTACCCGCTTTATTTACGTCTTGCAAAAACCATTGATCCAAACAAAGCATTATTACTCGATGATAATACCAATACACGTTATGCGATCTTGTTTGTTGTAAAAGATGACTATGAGCAAAAGCACCCAGAAAAAGCCAAACAGTTAAAAGAGTTTGTAAAAATTTACCAAACTTCAGACAAGGTCAAACAGGCTTTAAATGATGATATTGGTGAAAATTTATGGTTCCCAGGTTGGAAATAAGGAATAACTCATGTCCCAAGTTTCCAAGCTCAAAAAAAAGAACCTGCTGATTGGTCTTGCTGTTGTCATCGTATTATTAGGACTTTTTGCCTATCGTTATGTACAAAATCAACAAAAGGATAATGTACTCACGATTGGCATTAGCCCACCTTATGCCGAATTACTACAAACGGTTGCCAAAGAAGTAGAGAAAGATGGTATCCATGTCAAACTGGTCGAATTTTCAGATTGGCAAGCTCCCAATGTTGCGGTACAAAACCGTGACATTGACGCTAACTTTTTCCAACAAAGTGTATTTTTAAGGAATGCTATTAAGCAAACCAATTACGATTTGCATGCTTTTGGTACAGGTAGCGGCAGCCATGTCGGTTTATATTCAAAACAATATAAATCCTTAGCCGCCTTACCTCAAAATGCTCGTGTTGTCATCCCGAGTGACCCCGTTAACTCTGCGCGTGCTTTGATCCTGCTACACCGTGCAGGGCTAATTCAAATCAAAGACATCAACAATGAACTTTCCACACTTCAAGATATTGTTTCAAACCCAAAACAGTTGAAGTTTATAGAAGTTGAAGGTCCACAAACAGCTTTAGCTTATGATGATGCAGATCTGATTTTTGGTTTTCCGCATTACTTAAATATGGCAAAAAAAGCCGATCCGCATAGTGCCCTGTTTTTAGATCCCGTTGATAAAAAGTACGCCATTCTTTTTGTGACACGTACTGATTATCAAGACAAAAATCAAAAGTTAGAGAAATTTATTCAAGCTTTCCAAAACTCACAGCAAGTTCGAGATATTTTAGATAAAGATTTCGGCAAAGATATGTGGTTTGCAGGCTGGAAATAAGGAGAATAGAAATGGTGAGTTTCGGTTCGCATGTTGATTTTTCAGTCCCTCATATCAAAATTCGTGATTTGAATAAATACTATGATGGGCAAGATCAACAGATCCATGCATTAAAAAATATCAACTTAGATATCCCTCAAGGCAAGATTTTCGGCATCATCGGTAAAAGTGGCGCAGGTAAATCTTCCTTGATCCGAACCTTAAATGGTTTAGAAGGTATTTCTGAGGGTAGTATTCATATTCATCAACAGAATTTGGCTGAACTCAGTCATGCTGAGTTGATTCAAACACGTCAAAGAATCGGGATGATTTTTCAGCATTTTAATTTAATGTCTGCCAAAACAGTTTGGGACAATGTGGCTTTGCCCTTAAAAATTGCCCATGTCGATAAAGCTGAAATTGAAACACGTGTCAACGATGTTTTAGAACTGGTCGGATTGGGAAATAAAGCGCATAACTACCCTTCACAGCTGTCTGGTGGTCAAAAGCAACGTGTTGGTATTGCTCGTGCGCTGGTGCATCATCCAGAAATATTATTGTGTGATGAAGCAACGTCTGCACTTGATCCTGAAAGTACCTCAGTGGTTTTATCCTTGCTGAAAAAAATCAATCGAGAATTGGGGATTACCATTGTTTTAATTACCCATGAGATGCAAGTGATTCGCGAAATTTGCGATCAAGTGGTGGTGATTGAACATGGTGAAATCGTAGAGTCAGGACAAGTCTGGTCCGTGTTTTCACAGCCTCAGCAGAAAATCACACAAGAATTGTTAAACCTAGAGCAACTCGATTTGCCCTTTCCAGTGCATACAGAGTTGCAACAAGATTCAACCCATAGCATTTTAAAACTACGTTATGAAACCGATCCGAAAAACTCACCTGATTTAGTGGAACTTTTTCAGGTTTTTGATAAATCGGTACATTTATATCAAAGTCATATCGACAATATCCAAAACCATTTGATTGGAACGCTGATTGTCGGTACTGAACAAACCCATTTAGACCTGCATAATTTACAAGAAAGGTTAAAACATCAAATTGCGCAAATAGAGGTACTTGGCTATGCAAGACCAACTCATTGATTTATTGCTGACAGGAACCATAGATACCTTACTGATGGTTGGCGTATCTGCCTTTGTTGCTTTTTTGATTGGCTTACCTTTGGCGGTAATTTTGGTCAATACATCTGAACAAGGCATTTATCCATCTAAAAAGATCAATCATGCATTGGGGACGGTGATTAATATTACTCGATCTGTTCCCTTTTTGATTTTAATGGTGGCGCTGATTCCTTTAACCCGATGGATTGTCGGAACCAGTTACGGAGTCTGGGCAGCTGTTGTTCCCTTAACTTTAGCCGCGACCCCTTTCTTTGCCCGTATTGCAGAAGTTAGCTTACGTGAAGTTGATCAAGGTCTAATTGAAGCAGCACAAGCGATGGGCTGTAACCGTAAGCAAATCGTTTGGCATGTACTTTTACCTGAAGCCCTTCCCGGTATTGTGGCTGGTTTTACAGTCACAATTGTCACCATGATTAACTCCTCTGCAATTGCGGGTGCAATTGGTGCTGGTGGCTTAGGTGATATTGCTTACCGTTATGGTTATCAACGTTTTGATATGCAAATGATGTTTGCTGTGATTGTGGTCTTGGTGGCTTTGGTCATGATCGTTCAGGCATTTGGTGACAGTTTGGCAAGCCAATTGGATAAACGGAAAATTTAAGTTTTTCCAATTAACGTCATTTGCATCAATATAAATAAAATAAATTCCACTTTTGCCTTGTTGAATTATACAAGGCTCATCCATCTGTAGGGCGACATGGATGTCGTCGTTAGACGAAGGATAGTAACTTTACTTAATTTGATCCACTTATAAAAATCATATTAAAACTATTGTCACTCCCCTAGAATGCTCATTTTGTTCAATAAAAGTGCTGATCTCAGGTAAATATGTAGCACTTGATATATTCGAGATGATCTGATTTTAAAACTTATAGGTCGCAGACCTGACTTTGTCATGGCTTTCATGTAAAATCATCCGCAATTTTTATATAACACTTTGTGAGTTATTTCATGGGTTTTAATTGCGGTATTGTCGGCTTGCCGAACGTTGGTAAATCTACACTTTTCAATGCATTGACTAAAGCTGCTATTGCTGCGGAAAACTTCCCATTCTGTACCATTGAACCAAATACAGGCATCGTACCTGTACCTGATCCACGTTTAGACAAATTAACAGCCATTGTTAAACCACAACGTGTTATTCCAACTACGATGGAATTTGTAGATATTGCAGGTTTAGTTGCGGGTGCATCTAAAGGCGAAGGTTTGGGTAACCAATTCCTTGCAAACATCCGTGAAACTGATGCAATTGCACACGTTGTACGTTGTTTTGAAGATGAAAACGTAATTCATGTAAATGGTAAAATTGATCCATTAGATGATATTGCAACGATTAATACTGAACTTGCACTTGCTGACTTGGAAACTGTAACTAAAGCAGTTACCCGTTTGGCAAAATCAGCTAAAAGCGGTGATAAAGAAGCGCTTGCAACAAAAGCAGTTTTAGAAAAAATTCTACCTTTACTTGATGAAGGCAAGCCAGCTCGTGCAGCTGATTTAGATGATGATGAACGTAAACTTGTGCGTGGTTTTGGTTTAATGACATTAAAACCGACCATGTATATTGCAAACGTTGCAGAAGATGGTTTTGAAAACAACCCACATCTTGAAGCTGTGAAAAAGTTAGCTGCTGAGGAAAATGCAATCGTTGTTCCGCTTTGTAACCAAATCGAAGCTGAAATTTCATTGTTGGATGATGAAGATCGTGCTGAATTCCTTGAAGCATTAGGCATGGAAGAACCAGGTCTAAATGTGGTAATTCGTGCAGGTTATAGCTTACTAGGCTTACAAACTTACTTTACAGCAGGTGTTCAAGAAGTTCGTGCTTGGACTGTAAAAGTGGGAGCAACTGCACCTCAAGCTGCTGGTGTAATCCACACTGACTTTGAAAAAGGCTTTATTCGTGCAGAATGTATTGCATATGATGATTTCATCCAATACAACGGTGAAAACGGCGCTAAAGAAGCAGGAAAATGGCGTTTAGAAGGTAAAACTTACATCGTTCAAGATGGTGATGTCTTGCACTTCCGTTTTAACGTATAAGCAGATCTCATGCTTTGATGAGACAGGTTGAAGACTTCTTCAACCTGTTTTTTTATTTATCCATCTTTTAATCACACCATATAATTATCACTTCAAAAAGTTCATTAGCCCATTTAATTTTTCTTTGTAACTATCAATATTAAAGTAGTCAGCGATTTTTAGGCTAAATATTATTAGCTTTCATAATGAATAAACATGTTTTGTTGTTTTGAAGATAAAGGCATTCTCCCTTTTTGCACAATGACATCAATATCGCCTTCACCAAATTTAATATTGACTCCCATGTATTCTGCAAAGATTACAATTTTATCTAAAGCCTAGGCAGTTCAGCCCTTTTCAGAAAAAATTGCAAATTTCTGTGATTCTAAGTCAGGCTGAACCATTAACCAATTGGTTATTTTATAGCGCATTATTGCTGATGATGTCATTAGGGATTAAATGTATTTATGCAACAAAGCCCTGTATAAACATAACATTGTGAATAAAAGCCATTAATTATAGATATCATCACATTTAATTTCTTTTATTTTTTTACTATTAAATTCTGCTTTACATTTTACCAGCTTATAGTATCCATTCGCACTCAATTTATACTCTAGTATTTTTTTTGGATTTCCCAGAGATTTAGTAATTATTATATTTGGTAATTTTGCATTTTTTTCATTAAAATTTATAGTGAAAGACATAGGTGCATCTAATATTTCACAATACAGACCGTTTTTTCTTTCTATAATAAAATGTTCAGGTGAATTGTTTGCTGTTTTGTCTTTAATAAATATTAAATTTGAATTTTTAGTATTTTTTACTAAAATGTTTTCATCTTCTTTAAAGCTCTCTCCAAATCTTTGCATTAAATATGCATCAATATTTTTAAAGCATTTATTATCAATACCACCTGCATTTGTATAAGTATTAAATACTATAAAAAATAATAAAAATCTAAATAAAGTCATAATTTACTTTCCCAATTTTGATCAATTTTACTGAAATATTTAAAGGCCAACGCTGAAGTTCTGCTCCCATAGCCGGATATTTATAATTTTCTTCCCCAGTTTTTAGCTCATCATCTAATAATATATTTTGTAAATATTTAGCATATTCTTGCCTTTCTTTATATCCATTACCACCACCATTCAATAACCAACAATTAAATCCAATAGAAATCTCATCATAATGACAATCTGCAACCCGATTCATATTAGAAGTACCTCGAAATGATTTTGAAACCCAAAAATATCCACTAGCTTCAGATGCATGGTTAAAGTCAGTTTCTATAATATTAGGGTCAAATCTAGGAAACCATTTTTCGCTTTCTCCAGTATCAGCATTCTTATGTACCGAAGTTTGGGTTATTCTGCTATCACGATAACTTCCAGTATGTTGTGGAAGGGCTTTGAATTTACCATATCCACTATAATTTGGAAAAGCCCAAGTTAATTGATGGAAACCCCGACCATAGAATGCTCCATAAACGTTAGTACGTCCTTTACCATATTCAGTTAAGGTTTGAAATAAATCAATTTCAATAAAAGTTTGAGTTAAATTGTGTGCGTATCTTTTAAATGAGCCACATGAATATTTATTAATAAAATGATTATAAAAAATATAATAATTTTTTACCCTATTAATTGCTTCGTTAAATGAAACACTACCTTTTGACTGTGTCTTTCGGGGAATACATCTTGCAAACTCTTCATTAGATAAAAAAGTACATTTTCTAAAATGTCTGATAAATTCTCTTGGATGAAAATGCCAAACTTTATCTTTTACTGGTAGTTCAGATACTTTATCCCAAAAACTTAGATCCATAATATACTTTTTAAACTTAGTGAAATCGGCTGTAGTCATTGGATTTGGATTTTCATCACTTTTTTGGGTTACCCAATTGTATTGAGTTTCAACCAATGACTCGCTCCATTCGGTAGGAAATTGACAAATTGTTCGACTTAATCGAAATTTAACTTCAGCATCTCCGAGCATATTTTTTAAATCAGCATTTGTAGACTTACCATCTTTGTTTCCATCTAACCAAGCCTTCAGCAAGGGAGAGTTACACTGACTATCAGGTGTTGGATCATCATTAAATAAACGCCACCCAACCCAATGAGGAAAATCTCCATCACTAAATTTCTTTATGGCATCTGTATTAAGATTTACAAAACCTTCTTTGTTATCAGGTAAAGGAATTTTATGCCAATGAGATATAGTCGATACATTACTTGGTTCAACCGCTACATTCAATATACGACCAAACCTAAATAGTTCAAAAATTGCGCTGTGCGATACTGTAGCTGTCGCAAATTTTTTAGAATATTTATATAAATCATATTCGTATTCTTCTCGTTCATTTTTGTCTTTATCATTCAGTTTATATTTAACTAATAATGGTTTTGTTCTTTGTTTTTGAAAAATCCCCTGTCCAAGCTCCTTATAAGTTTGTGTATAAGCCTTTCCATTTTTAAAACTTAAACACATGTATAAAGCCATATTTGAAGTATAAATTTCATTTGTTGCACTAGCTTCTTTGTAAAATTTAGTACCAGATGGTAAATAAAAATGAATATCTCCATAGACTACATCTTTACGCCCGTTTGTACCTAGATTTAATTCAGCTGTGCTACGACCAATTATTTTTGTTAAATTTGCTTGGTCGCAAACAATTTCAAAATGTATTTTATTCTCATTTTGGTGTTGTCCTACTAAACCAATTTTTTGCTTCCGATATATTTTTCTTCCTTTATCTAAGCCAATTTCTATCTGCCTTAGATGCATATAAATAGAAAAATATTTAACTTTAACATTGTCACCAATTTCCGTTTCATGTTCGATTACAACACAAGCTTTGTGAGATTTAGAACCTTCATAATCAATGAGCTCGAAATCTTTTCTTGCATAAATCACTTTTCCATCAGCAATAGCTCTAACTACGTTATCATTACCATTGGCAACTTGGTTATAACCCCCATGCCAGGCTAATGTATCCAAAACAGGATATTCGTCCGCTATTGTACCCACAGGCATCAAAGTATTTATCCAATCATCATCAGATTGATTTGTATTAGGTTTTAAAATAAGAGGACTTATAATCATTGTTATATACTCACGAAAAATTCTTTTTTGTTTTTACTTTTGGTTCTGGAGGTAAATTTGGAGTATTGGCCTCAACTTTTGCCCCACTTGTAAAAATTTGTTGTCCAGATTTTACTTCAAACTTTCCTCCTGTTTTTGAGAAAATACCTGAATTATTTATCTGAACCAATGAACTCCCACCAATCAGTTTTATTTCTTTAGAAGCAATAAGATAAATCGTATCTTCCGTCGAAATAATTTGAATGTCATTTCTTGCAATAAGATCCATTACATTATTTTGTGCCTGAACTTCAAATTTACCTTTACCTGTAATTAGCTTCATATCATCGGTAGCTGCAAATAAGCTGACTTTATTTTTAGCATGTGCAATCAAGTTATTTTGAGTGCTGAAATGAATACTATCTTGTGCAACATTATTGACCTGACCATCAGCAGATAAATGAATATCACGAATTGTTGATAGAGCAATTCCAGCAGGAGAAGTCAACAACATTAAATTTTGATTGAATTTAGCGATATCAGTTTGTATTTGTTCAGCAAACAGTTTTAAATTTTTTAACAATTCAACTTCATCAGTTTTTTGATTTTTAGCTGCTTCATTAAGTGAATTTGCCGAATATTCACTATTATTTAGCTGTTTTTTTGCTTCTTCTGCATTTAAGTGATTTCCTGATGCTTGAGACTGTTGATAGGTTGAAAGAAGTAAGCCATCACCTGCTCTAAGCGCTCCCCATTGATCCGTCCTTAATTCAAACCCCTCACCACGACCATCACTTTCTGCGGTTTCTTTGGGATGACTTAGATTGCCTAAATTTAGCTGTGTTGCACCGTGGCTAGATTGTAGCTGTGTACTTAGTTGCCCAGTGCTATCGTCAAATCTGAGTTGCCCAAAGCCTTCCCCCGAAATCTCTTTTGATCGAATACCACTCAGCTTTTTGGTTTCTGGCAATTTGCCTTTGATATCAAATTGGGTTGGACTTCGATGCCCTTCATGGATTCGTCCTGTAACAAAGGGTCTGTCAATATTACCATCAAAAAAATCAATCACTACCGTCTCACCAGCACGAGGTAGAAATCTTGCACCATAACCTACACCTGCCCAAGGCGTTAGTACATCTACCCAAGCTGAATCTGTGTCATTGTCATTAGAACCTGCACCTCCATCATGGACATGATCTTCAATTCGAGTAAACAGGAAACGAACTTTTATCCGACCCCATTCATCCACATAGATTTCTTCACCATCACTGACCACTTTGGCACGTTGTACGTGAGCCGTCGGTCGATGTTTTAAAGGGTCATATTCAGGAACGATATCAATGTTACGACGAACTAAGGTAAGCTCATTGGCTTGACGTTCTTGCTCACTATCTTTATTGCTTTGCCAATGACTCAATGTGAGTAACTTTTCAACGTGATCTTGTATATCTTTAGGAAGATTATTTTGATTGTAAAAGTGCTTACTCAATGTAAGCAGTTCCTTATCGGCCCCACTGTGATTTTTTTCCAGCTCGGGATGATCAGTCAATTGAAACCAATAGCCAACCTGTGTATCACGGACACTGCTATGTGCTGTAAAATATTTTGCTTGTAAAGCTTGGTATTGATTGAGTTGTTTATTCAGTTTATCGAGTTGACTATTCCCAGATGCGGTAGCCTGGTCTTCACCTTTAAGATCACGGATCCATGCAGGAGAGATATTCCAAGCTTGTTCTAAACTTAAGCTTTCATTATCACGTTGTGCGCTGTGTTTGTGTGAACTGAGGACGGAACCACTGGCATCTTCTTGAGTTAAGCTGTCTGCTTGCCAACGCTGGACGTGGATCGCTGTAGATTGTAATTGTCTCTTTGCGATAAAACTGGTGATACTGTCATACTGTTCCGTCGCATTTGAACGATGATAACGAATGGTTCTACGTTCAAGGGCCTTAAATTGGGCATTGTCATCAATTAATCTTAGTTTCTGTGGTTCAATACTTTGACTAGTACTAGGAACCAAGTAATTCGACTCATCAATCAGCCAGTTAATTGATTCTTCACGTAAAATCCGAGTGAGGTATTCATAATCAGATTCGTTTGATTGCATGGAGAATGGACGGATATCATAGTCTTTGATTAAGCCACTGGTATCCAGTATTAAACTTGCTGCAAACAAGGCACTTTTGGACTGCCATTCTTTTACGATAATTTCGCAAATTTCAACAACGCTCTTATCCATGAACACACGGCTATTACGTCTTTTATGCCAAAGAGAAGTTGGATCTTGCATGATCAAGCGATAAAGACTAAACGCACCATCGGATTGTCCTTGACTTGCACCTGTGATAATCCCTGTCGTTCTAAACAACCTGCCTGAATCTGTAACTTGGTCCACACTCACCTGACAACCAATAAATTGTTTTAATTCTATGAATGGGTTTGATGATAGGCAGATAAGCTCTGCCGATAATCCCTCGTTGATAGCATGATAGCCATCAATCCGCTGCAACATTACTTGCGAACTGAGTTCCAAATTTGAAAATTGAACATTAATTACTCTCTTTTGAGTTCCAAAGCCGAACTTATCTAAAATAGTAAAAATATTATTTAACATTATTATGACCTTATTTTTAATGTAGAAAACGTTAACAGAATGATTAGATATACTCAAAAATTATTCGTTTCATTTTGTTTCAATGTTACTAAAATTTTTTGATATTTTTGGATAGTGTATCGCTCAATTTTGTATTTTTCTTCAATATTTTCAATACTTAATCGTTCTAAATCATATTGATGTTTAAGTACCCAAGCTTCTATTTGATCTTGTTTAGTAATACCCAGAAAATTTCTCAAAATCATTCTATTTTTAACAATATATTTTTCTTTACGATTGAGTATTTTTGCAATTTCAGAAATTCTTAAATGTAAAGAAAGCAATATTTCTTGATTCTGTATACGCCAGGCTTGAACTTGATCATTGTAGTGTGGGATGTTAAGTAGTTTTTTAAGCTGCGCCTTTTTACTATTTACCTGACTTGGTTTGATATTGAGCCTTTTTGCCAGATCTTCTTTACTTAGATTGGTATCTAGTAAAATTTTTTGATTTGCGATTAGCCATGCTCGATTTTGGTCTTTCACTTTTGGTGTTTTTAAAGTTTCTCTTAACTTTACTCTTGCTCTTAAAATTTGCCCTGTGGTCTTTTGGAATCGTTCAGCCAGCTCTGCAACTGTTTTACCCTGATTTAACAATTCATCTTTATTACCAATAATCCATTGATATTTATCTAGTTTATTCTTTTTAAACTGTTCCGAAAAACTTAACTCTCCAAGTTCTTTACGAATACGGTTATAAATTTTTTGCGCACGAAAGTGACTAATATTGTGAGTTATTGAAATTTCTTGAATACTCATTCCAACCATTTGGTCTTTATGCTCTTGGAACCATAGTTCTTGTAAATCATCAGATTTCTTTTTTCGAATTCTTTTTCTTGTTGGAATACTGATCAAATCAGCTAACCATTTTTTATGCTGATACACCTGATTCCGATTTAAACCATATTTTATTTTTAGTGTTTCAAGACTGTCGTATAAAAGTTCTTCTTGATGCTCTAAAAGCCAATGATCATTGCGATAGATAAATTTATTTTGTATCCCTAAAGTTCGTCTGAATTTGGCAATAATACTATTGCTTAAACCAAGTTCCTGCTCAGCCTCACGAATTGAATGCACTTTAAGAAATTCTGCAACTTCGGGCGTTAAAATATTAGAAAACTGACCACCAATACCATCTCTAGGTGTCAATGAATATGGCCAGCCTTTATAAGCCATGATGCCTGAAAAAGACTTTCGCTCTTCATAAACATCCCAATCATTACCTTCCCAGTCTTTAATCGTTCTTATTGGATAAAGTTTATACTTTTTAGACATAACCACTAAAATTCATTATGTTAATTAACCACATTATTATCAATATTAACTTAACAATAAAAGGGTTTATTAATAAATTTTTTAATTTACATCTATTTTTGAATATTAAACCGCCTCCGAAAGTATACTTTTAGATGAATTCTAGATTAAGTGAAGCTGTATAAATCATGAAATTCAAATGATTAATTTCTAATCACAAAAATATCTAATATATTCGAGCTTTACAAAGATTAAAAAATTCTCCTTTCTTCTTTTCTACAATCTCAGCTTATTACATTATTCATATTTTGAAATCAGCTACACAATAATAAAGTTAAGTAGGTTGCACTTTTGATGTTCATATATAATAATGATAATTATTAACATTATCACTACACTTAACATTACAGGATTGCTTCATGGCTTACTCTCTACCACAACTGCCTTATGCATACGATGCACTTGAACCTAATATTGATACAAAAACAATGGAAATACACCATACCAAACACCATCAAACCTATATCAATAATATCAATGCCACAGTTGAAGGCACAGCATGGGAAAAGTTGTCGATTGAAGAACTGGTTTCAAAAGTGAATGAAGTTCCTGCTGATCTTAAAAATAGCGTGATTAATAATGGTGGTGGACATGCTAACCACTCTTTATTCTGGACAGTAATGAGCCCTCAAGGTGGTGGTGAGCCAATTAAACAAATCGCTGAAGCAATTGACAGAGATATTGGCGGTTTTGAAAAATTTAAAGAAGCCTTTACCAAAGCAGCACTGACACGATTTGGTAGTGGCTGGGCATGGTTAAGCGTAACCCCTGAAAAGAAAGTCATCGTAGAAAGCAGTGCCAATCAAGATTCACCACTGATGAATGGCAATATCCCAGTGCTGGCTTTAGATGTCTGGGAACATGCTTATTATTTAAAATACCAAAACCGTCGTCCCGAATATATTGCGGCATTTTATAATGTTGTGAATTGGGAAGAAGTGAATCGCCGTTATTTAGAAGCAATCCAATGAAATACTATACAGACCATATGACGATGCCAATGTTCAATTCTTCACTGATTAAAAAAATAAAATTTTATATTGGTTGCGCCATTTTTTTCTTTGGTTTAGTGATATTTATCAAAGAATTCTTATTCTAAAACAAACAAAAATATAGAAGTCGATACCCTTTAAGTCAGTTTAAATTACTGCCTTAAAGGGTTTTATCATAATTTAGATTGGTTATCTTTCAAATTATTTCGCGTGTAAAACCTGTAATGATTTTTCATCCATTGCAGTACGTTGCTTTCTGGCTTCTGCTAGCATTTTTTCTTGTAGATCTTTACGAAAACCCAGCAAGAATACAAATTCAGCCAAGACAAATAATGGACCAATCGCTAAACCAACTAAATCGTCAACAAATGCAGGTTTTTTCTTTTCATAAAAATGCCCTACAAATTGGAATACCCATCCTACAACAAAAGTACCAATGCTGATACTTAGCCAAGTACCCATGCCTAATTGGGCAATTTTATAGGCAAATGGATAGGCCACTGCATAAATAAGCAACATTAAAAAGCCGAATGATTTATCCAGACTTAAATAATAAATCACACTTAAAACCAGTAGAATCAATGCCAAAGTGATTTCAAAACCTGAAAGCATCACCCCTGCTCTAGCCGTTAAACACATGATTGAAAATACGATCATCGGGATACCAATAAAATGCGTAAATACATTTTTATGGTCTAAATGATAAGCTGCGTACTGGCTAAGAAGTTGTTCTAATCTGTTCATTTTCAGCGTCCTTGTTAATCTCTTCATTTCACTATATAAAAACGCTAAGATAAAAGTTGTCGTCTAGCTGACAAGTTGAATTGATTTTTCATTTAAATTTGCAAAGAATTAGATAACAACAGCTTTCACAATAAATTTATTGATACATTATGGCCTGTGACTCTGTCATATTCACGCTAAATCGTTGCTCTTAAAGGAGGATTGTAAATGGTTCTACTCAGCGCTTATTGCCACTGATTTTATCTAATGTAATTTCTACCCTACTAAGTATGCAGTTAGATATATTTAGAAAATCAAAGCAAAGATTAACAATGATACATAAAAGGACATATTGTGCTGAATTCAACGGACTTTGAATTATTATCAAAGAATTTATGGTATTCACAACTGCCTATTCCTTTTCAACAATTGATTCAACAACAAGCCCATTATCAAAAATTTGAGCGTGATCAAGCGATTTTCAGATCAGGCGATCTATTTAATGGTATCTATGCGGTCTTAGATGGGCGGGTACGCTTAGGCTATATTGATATTGAAGGAAATGAATCTGTTGCTGCTATTGCCGAACCGATTATGTGGTTTGGAGAAATTTCTTTGGTGGATCAGCAACCACGTTCTCATGATGCCATTGCTGTTGGAAAATGTTTAATTTTACATTTACCCAGCCAAGCGATTCAGAAAATTTTAAATGACTATCCGCAATATTGGTTCCATATCGCCCAATTGACCAGTCAAAAACTTCGCTTTGCTTTTTTAGAGCTCATCTCAATTCAAACCCAGCATATACAACAACGATTGGCTCAACGTTTGATGTTTATCTTAAACGGCTACGGCAATCATATCCGTATTGAAAATAACATCATTCATTTATCTCAAGAACAATTGGCATTGCTGCTCAAGTGCTCACGTCAAACTATTAACCAAGAATTACATTTACTCGAACAACAGGGCGTTTTAAAAATTGCCTTTAAAAAAATAGAAATATTAGATATCAATCAATTACATTCTATTGCCCACTCACTCGGCCAACTCTAATTTAACACATTACTTTTCTACTTTTAGACAAATATTAAATTCACCTTAAACAGCTGGAATATATAATCATTTTATAAATAAAATATACAAATTATTTATTCTACTTTGTGAAAAATACAATTATATTTTAGCTAGGCGCTAATGCCATCTCAATAAAAGTTGAAATAAATGAAAAAAATCACAACATTGCTCACAGCGGGATTATTCACTGTACTTAGCGCTTCTGCATTTGCATGCCCTAAAGGTACAACATTGGTTGGTGGTACAGGCCCAAACCATAAAGGCGGCAAATGTGTTGCGGCAAATCCTGCAGCTCAAGCGACTCAAAAAGCGACGGCTGCAAGTACAAAAGGCAAAGCTGATGCAACTCAAGCAAAAGACAAAAGTGTAGCTGCAACCAAAGCTGTTGAAGCAAAACCGAAAGAAGCTGCGACAAAGCTAAAAACTGAAACTGCTGCAAGCAAAGCAAAAGCTGAAGCAACAACCAAAGCAGTAAAAAATGACGCTGCTGCAAAATCAACTGCTGCCAAAGACAAAGCAGTTAAAACTGCATCAACCAATCCATTAAAACCTTAAGTAACACCGAACGTACTTAACCTAGATCTGTATCAATAAAAAATGGCGCATATTTGCGCCATTTACTAGGGTCTGTTGACAATTCGTCTATGTTTGCGACTACGTGTGTTTTTTAGGCGATACAAGGCACGAAATATGAAATTTAGTCATTCTAAATGAATAGTTCGTAACGACGTAGCGGCAAAAAACACGCTAGTCCCGAAGGGTTGTGGCTAAAATTATCTCAGTCTACGTTATGAAACTCGAAAATAGTCTCGCTATTCTCTTCGTTTCATGCCTTGCCTGCTCAATTTTAACCTACAACGCAAGCCATTTATGAAATGTCAACAGACCCTAAGATCCTTTAAAAAATATTATTATTTGCTTTGGTATTACCTAAACTTGGATTTTCAATTGCATCTTTGCACTGGGCTTTATCACGCTCATATTGCGCTTGATTTTTTTGCATTTCACCATCTTTTTCCAATGTCGATCTTGCCCAAGTATCTAAACTGGTCATGGCCTTACGACACAACGCGTATTTACCTTCTGTCACTGAATCGGTCATTTTGACATTGATACGCCAGTCTGTACTGAGTTTCCGTAAAGGTTTACGTACATTGTCTTCAATCAAATTCAATTGCTTACGGTAGACAAAGGGTTCCACCTGATTAATCAGTTTCCATGCTTCGTTGGCATAGGTTGTCGCATCATTGGTTAGTTTTGGCGCAGCTTTAATTTCAACTTTTTCTTTAGGTTCAGAAGATGAATTACCACATGCTTGTAAACCTAAAACACCTAACACCAAGGTCATACTCAATAATAATTTCGACTGATTTGCGAACATAAAGTTACGCCTAAATAAACATTTCGCTACTATGCTAGTAAATTCGGGTAGAATACACAATCTTGATTTTACCTTTTGTTTTACTCTCGTTTTAGGTGTCCTGTGTCAGAGCACAATCCCTCAGTCCAAACTGCTGGCTTTTGGCAAGGCGCTAAAGACAGTCAAGCCATCATCTTTACTTATCTGCCTGTATCTTTTGCCTTTGGTGTATCCGCGACCCAATTTGGTTTTAGTGCATGGGAAGCCTTATTTCTATCTTGCTCTATGTACGCTGGTGCTAGCCAATTTCTTGTGGTTGCATTATTGGGCAGTGGCACATCTATTTGGATGACAGCACTTACAGTCATTGCACTGGATATTCGCCATGTACTTTATGGGCCAGCCTTACAAAACTTGATTCAAGACCGTTTAAACCTAAAAAAGACCGCAGTATGGGCATGGGGTTTAACCGACGAAGTTTTTGCGGCTGGAATGATTAAACTTTCCCAACGTCGTCAAGAATGGTCAGAGTCTTGGATGCTAGGACTCAGCTTGTTTAGCTGGATGTCATGGGCCTTGGGTTCATTTTTAGGTGGTTTATTTGCAGATCAAGTCAGCGACTTGCCGCAATTTTTACAAGCCGCTTTAGACTTTTTGTTACCTGCATTGTTCCTAAGCTTCTTACTGGCAGCCTTTGAGAAAAAACATACTTTTGTGGTTGCTGTATCTTTAGTGGTTTCCGCATTGGCCTGTTATTTTATCAATATGTCGGCAGCAATTTTTATTGGGATTGCATCTGGAATTTTAGCGGGATTATTTAAACATTATGTTTTAAAGCAAACTGATGAAGTGAGTATTTAAAGTGGATTTACAGATTATCTTGGTGGGGATATTGGTCGGTATTGCAAACTTTGCTTCACGCTTTGGTCCATTCTATCTGCTGCAAAAAAGTCAACAACACACGCAATCCCGTGGCGCAACATGGTTAAAAATTGCATTAGGCAGTATCGGAATTGCAGCAATCAGTTCAATGTTAATTGTTGCAACTCTCCCACCATTGATCGAAACGCCAAATAAAAGTTTTGCAATGTTGGTGGGCTTTATTGTACTCACAGGATTATATTTTAAATTTAAAAGAATTGTTTTAGCAACACTCACAGCAGCATTGGCCTATGGTTTGGTCTATACCTATCTGTAGTTTTGTTGTTTGAAATATATTTTAATGCATTAGCAAATCAGCGTTTAAATTTAAAGTCTCTAGGATTTAAAATACTTTCATTTAATCAATTTACAATAAAAAACCATGTGAATTAATTAGTTGTGTATGATTGCTTTCAAATATAATATTTAAAATACTCAACTCGATATGTTTATCGCACACTTACCTTCTGGCTATATCTTGGCTAAACTTTTACTCAAGAAATTTAAACAGACAAAAATCACCAATAAAGCTTTTTTTACGCTGATTATGCTTGGTGCAGTTTTTCCTGATATTGATCTATTCTATTTCTATTTATTCGATCATAGGTCGGTACATCACCATAAATATTTTTTACATTGGTTTTCATTTTGGATTCCAATCTTTCTAATCGCTTTATGTTATTTCATCCATTCAAAATACACGGCTAAACCTGCCCTGATGATCAGTCTTTTTTTGGGTGCTGCCCTACTACATATTGGCTTGGATACTTTTGTAGGTGATGTTTGGCTTTTTGCACCGTTTATTGATCAACCCTATGAGTTTTTTGAAGTCAGCTCACGTTATCAGCCGTGGTGGCTAAACTTTATTCTGCATTGGTCGTTTTTTGTAGAATTACTGATCTGCCTCATTGCGTTGATTCTGTTGGTTCGTAAAAAGAATTGATCAAAAATTATTGATCAGTTTTCTTGCGCAAATTCAAAGCCACTTCATTTGTAGTGGCAAACTGCCTATAAGCTAAAAACTTTATAAAAAAATCTGTTAGACAATATCATTATTTTATGTCAATCAGCCCTTAACACACGCCTGAGTTCTGCTATGCTAACAGTCCATAAGACAAGCATGGAAGAATAGCATGAGCGTTACTATTGGTACCCCACTTCAATCATCTGCATTTAAAGTTTTACTGTTAGGTTCAGGAGAGCTTGGTAAAGAAGTGGTGATTTCATTACAACGACTTGGTGTTGAAGTTCACGCGGCAGACCGCTACGAAAACGCACCTGCCATGCAAGTTGCTCATTTCTCTTATGCCTTAAACATGGCAGATGCAACAGAATTAAAAGCTTTAATTGAAAAAGTAAAACCCAATCTTATTGTTCCAGAAATTGAAGCGATTGCTACTCAAGTATTAGTCGAAATCGAACAACAAAATATTGCAACCGTGATCCCTTCTGCAAAAGCAGTGAATTTAACCATGAACCGTGAAGGGATTCGTCGCTTAGCGGCGGAAGAACTTGGTTTACCCACTTCCGCTTACCGTTTTGCCAATACCTTAGAAAGCTTCCGTTCTGCATGTGATGACATTGGTTATCCGAACTTTGTTAAACCTGTAATGTCTTCCTCTGGTAAGGGGCAATCTCGTGTCAAAGAATATGCAGAAGTAGATGCGGCTTGGGAATATGCTCAAACTGGTGGTCGGGTAAATCAAGGTACAGTCATCGTTGAGTCACAAATTGACTTTGATTTTGAAATCACCTTACTCACTGTACGTTCGAAAAATCCAGAAACAGGTGAAATTGAAACCGCTTATTGTGATCCAATTGGGCATCGTCAAGATTCAGGTGACTATGTAGAAAGTTGGCAGCCCCAAGCAATGACAGAAGCAGCTTTAAATGAAGCCAAACGCATTGCCAATAAAGTCACTGTAGCACTTGGTGGCTGTGGGATTTTTGGGGTAGAACTGTTTGTAAAAGGTGATAAAGTATGGTTTAGTGAAGTATCACCGCGTCCACACGATACAGGCTTAGTCACACTTGCATCACAATTCCAAAGCGAATTTGAATTACATGCACGTGCAATTTTGGGTTTACCTGTCAATACTGAACGACATAGTATTGCTGCAAGTGCTGTAATCTATGCAGGTGTAGATGCAAAGAATCTTTCATACGCTGGCTTAAATCTTGCTTTGCAAAATCCTGCGACAGACTTACGCCTGTTCGGTAAACCTGAAGGATTTAAACGTCGTCGTATGGGCGTGGCAACAGCACGTGCTGAAACAACAGACCAAGCACGTGAACTTGCACAAGAAACGGCTGCAAAAGTCACTGTTCATTTAAACAACTAGCCAATATATTTGCGGACAAGACATCCATGATCAACACCTCTCCTCTGTTGGAATATGTAACTGATATACATGACATTAAAGCGATTAATCAATGGCGTAGCGATGTTGAGCAACAGTTAAATGAGGCCTATGATCATGGTACAACAATACGCGAAATTGTCCGTACCCGTTCAAATGTGGTAGATGAAGCCCTTATGTTTCTCTGGAAGCATTCAGGGCTAGATCAAACAGATCTCGGTTTATTTGCTGTTGGTGGCTATGGGCGACGCGAAATGTTGCCCTATTCCGATGTCGACATCATGATTCTTTCAGAAGAAGATCTTTCCCCTGAACAAGAACAAACGGTGACGCAATTTATTTCTACACTTTGGGATGTGGGGAATTTTAAACCGGGTGTCAGTGTACGTACCATCCGAAGTTGTTTTGAACAAGCCACCAATGATCTCACTGTGGCAACCTCGCTGATTGAAGCGCGATTAATTATTGGCAATCAACATCTGGCAAGATGGCCTCGTCGTGTCGTTTCCCAAACTTGGACAGATAAGACTTTCTTTGATGCCAAGATGGATGAACAAGCGCAACGCTATGCACAACATAACAATACTGAAAGCAATTTAGAACCCGATATTAAAAATGCACCCGGTGGTATTCGAGACATTAACCAAATTGGCTGGATTGCCAAACGGCATTTTCGGGTCAATCGTATTTACGACCTAGTTCATTTGGGTTTTATTTCTGAATTTGAATTGGGCGTCCTAGAAGAAGCTGAAAACTTTCTTTGGGAAATCCGCCATCATTTACACCGTTTAACCAAACGTGATGAAAATCGCCTATTGTTTGATTATCAACGTGATATTGCAGCTAAATTTGGCTATACACGAGAAGATGATCATCATCCAAATTATCCAATTGAACAGTTCATGAAGCGTTATTATCGTACCGCGCAACAGGTTTCGACCTTAAATGAAATGTTATTGGCTTATTTTAATGAATCGGTGATTACCCCACGCTTACCCGACTATGAACGTAAAATCGAAAATATTAACGAACATTTTAAATTGGTTGATGGCAAGCTTGCCGTTCAACAACATAAAACCTTTTCCGAAAATCCAAGCGCTATTTTAGAGATTTTTTATATCTTGGCGAATCGCCCTGAAATCGAGGGTATTCGTGCACGTACACTGCGTCTTTTGACTTTAGCAGCAAAACGCATCGATCAAGCTTTTCGTGATAATCCGACCCATCAAGCATTATTCATGGCGATCATTCGCTCTCCATATCGTTTATATGAAACCATGGTGGCAATGAAACGTTATGGTGTATTAGGAAATTATATTCCTGCATTTGGGCAAATCATGGGACTGATGCAATATGACTTGTTCCATATTTATACCGTCGATGCACATACCTTACTGTTAATTCGAAATTTAAATCGTTTTAAAGAACCTGGCTTTGCCAAAGATTATCCTGTTGTCAGTTCTGTATTTCAACGCTTAGTCCGCCGTGACATCGTATTCCTTGCTGCATTATTCCATGATATTGCCAAAGGCCGTGGTGGAGATCACAGTGAACTTGGCGCTGAAGATGCAATTGAATTCTGTCTTGCCCATGGGTTTACTGAGCGCGAATGTAATCTGGTTGCTTGGCTCATCCAAAACCATTTACTGATGTCGATGACCGCACAGAAAAAAGATATTTCAGATCCAGATGTGGTGAAAGAGTTTGCTGAAAAGCTTGGTGATATGGAGCATTTAGATTATCTCTATACGCTGACAGTTGCCGATATCAATGCCACCAATCCAAAACTTTGGAATACATGGCGCTCTTCTTTGATGCGTCAACTCTATACCCATGCGCGTGATGTAATTCGTTCTGGTTTGGGTCGACCTGTTGATTATCAAATGCTGATTGAAGATACCAAATTCTCTGCAAGCGAAGTCTTGGTGGATGAGTTTCCACTCGATCAAGTTGAAAAGGTTTGGCAAGAGCTTGGGGACGAATACTTCCTTAAAGAATCCGCAGATGAAATTGCATGGCATACCCGCGCCATTTTGCAACACGGCGACAATCCTGCACCATTGGTGCTCATGCGTGCGCACCGTAAAGCAGCACAAGATGCTGTACAGATCTTTATTTATACCCAAGACCAACCCAATCTGTTTGCCACTACAGTGGCAATTTTGGATCGTATGAATCTGGATGTTCAAGATGCACGGATTATCACCGCAACCAAAGCATTTAGTTTAGATACTTATGTGGTCTTGGATCGTTTCGGTACCTTATTAACCGATCCTGAACGTGAAGAAACAGTCAAACAGGCGTTAATTAAAGCCTTAAGCGAATCAGATAAATATCCGGGTTTGATGCAACGTCGTATTCCACGTCAACTTCGTCACTTCGATATTGAAAATACTGTGGATGTAACACTTAACGAAGCCTTACAGCAAAATATGGTAGAAATCTCTACCCTCGACCAACCGGGCTTACTTGCACGCGTTGGGGGTTTATTTATGATGCAAGGTTTAGACATACATTCTGCTAGAATCGCCACGCTGGGTGAAAAAGCAGAAGATATTTTCTTTGTCACCAAAAAAGATGGCACCCCCCTCACTGAAGCTGAGGCTGAAGTCTTTACCGCAAAATTAAAAGCGGCATTAGACGAAGCATCCAATCAAATCTGTGGGCAACATTAATCTTACTTTCTATCGTGGTAATTGTTTCATGAACTCTAGTTTGTCTTTATTACATCCTTATCCATTTGAAAAGTTAAGCCAGCTTTTTCAGGATGTAAAACCTGCAGATTTACCTTTGATCCCACTTTCAATTGGAGAACCAAAGCATCCTGCTCCTGAGTTTGTGAAGCAAGCGATCATTGATAATTTTCAGCACCTTTCAACTTATCCAAACAGCAAAGGTTTACCTGAACTTCGTGAAAGTATTGCTCAGTGGCTAACCCGTCGTTTTAAACTGAATGCAATCAGTGCCGAAGATCATGTCCTTCCAGTAACAGGTACACGTGAAGGGATTTTCTCTTTTGTACAGGCCTTGATTAATCGTGATGATACACCTTATGTAGTAATGCCTAATCCGTTCTATCAGATTTATGAAGGTGCGACACTTTTAGCTGGTGCCAAGCCATACTTTGTCAACTGTACCGAAGACAACAATTACCTCGGTGATTTTGATGCTGTACCTGCTGAAGTTTGGGAAAAAACTGCACTTTTGTTTGTTTGTACGCCGGGAAATCCTACTGGTGCGGTACTTTCAAAAGCACAATTTAAAAAGCTAATTGCACTTTCTGACCAATATGACTTTGTGATTGCTTCTGATGAATGTTACTCAGAATTGTGGTTTGATGAAGCACCGATCGGTTTATTAGAAGTCTGTGCTGAATTAGGTCGTGACGACTATAAAAATTGTATCGTATTCCATTCTCTGTCTAAGCGTTCAAACCTACCGGGTATGCGCTCAGGTTTTGTTGCTGGGGATGCAAACTTACTTAAACCTTATTTAAAATTCCGCACTTATCACGGTGCTGCAATGCCAGTCCAACATCAATTGGCTTCAATTGTTGCTTGGAACGATGAAACACATGTTGAAGAAAATCGCAGACTGTATCGTGCCAAATTTGATTTGTTCCAAAATGAACTCGGTCATCTTTTTCCATTACAAAAGCCTGATGCAGGCTTCTATTATTGGTTAAAAGTCGATCATGATGAAAACTTTGCCAAAATGTTAATGGAAAAAGCCAACATTAAAGTTTTACCGGGGCGTTATTTGTCTCGTGATACTGAACAAGGCAATCCTGGTGAAGGTCATGTTCGTATGGCATTGGTCGCAGATATTGCTCAATGTGAGCAAGCGATTCAACGTCTAAAAACCATTTTATAAAAATATACTGTTATAAAAAATGCCCCAAATTTGGGGCATTTTTTATGGTATTTAAAAATCAAATGCAGCACTTAACATGAATGTACGAGGTTGCCCAGCAACCAAGTAACCGTTATTGGTGTTAGAAGTACTGTTGATGTTGTCGAATAGACCAACTGATGACCAATAATTTTTATCGAAGACATTATTTACACGGAAATTAAAAGTTGTCGGTGTTTGCCCCAACTGAGTTTTATATGTCGCACCAAGATCTAAAGTTGTCCAATCACCTACTTTCAATTTGTTGTCTAAACTCGCATAAGTCGAACCTGTATAGGTGACTTGAGCATTTAAAGACACATCGTGAACTGTTGGCAATTTCCAATCAGCACCAACATTTGCTTGAAATTCTGCAACACCCACTTCCTTTTTATTATCGTAGTTAACATTTCCTGTATTTTTTTGCTTTGCATCAATCCAAGTTGCGCCACCTAACACTTTTAAAGAATCAGTCAATTGACCAAAAGTATTGAGTTCAACACCACGATGTACATATTTACCCGCATCACTAAAAACACTGTTTTCAAGTACTGCGCGCTGCTTATCGATATCAAACAAACTTAGGCTTGCACCAAACTGATCATTTTCATATTTGGCACCAATTTCTTTTTGTTTAGCAACGAATGGTTTGAGTGTTGTGGTTTCTTTCGTCGTTGAATTGGTATTACTCAAACCTTTAGCTAAAGATTCAATATAATTTGCATAAACTGAAACTTCAGGCAGAATTTTATAACTTAGACCTAAAGCAGGGGTAAACTTACTCTCATCATATTCGCCAGATTTAATTAAAGTTCCATAATTATAGTTTTCTTGCATGATGGTTTGATAACGTCCACCGAGCATAACTGTTAATTTATCATCTAAAGCTTTGAGGTTATCGCCAATGGCAATACTTCTTAAACGCGTCCGAGTCGTTAATTTAGGCGTATCTAAGTTATTCCCAAACAATGCATTTTGTGAATAAGCAGGTTGATCATACTGAATTGGATTATAGATATTGTTGGCTAATGTATTTTTATAGTCCATCACATAAGCATTGTGGGTGTTCTGTTGAAATGCCGATGCAGATAGCACTAAATTATGTTCAATTGAACCTGTGTTTACTTTACTACGCACACCAACTTCGCCAGTATTGACCATATCTACACGCGCATTGTCAAATCGATAAATGGTTCCCGCGCCTGTTGTCTGATTGGTCAATGTCATATTTGCTAAACTGTTTTGCTCTTCGCCATGTCGAAAACCATAAGCAGCATAAGCTGTTAAATTATCTGCTAAATCATATTCAGCACGATAACTTCCGAAGATATCCTCTTCATTTGAATACGTCCATTTTTGTGCAAAGTTATCTGAGCCATCAATTGCTTTCGGAATCTCGGTAATACCCGCGCCTAAAGTCACGTTTGGACGAGTCGCTTTTAAACGATTATTCACATAACCCATATCGCCAGAAAGACGTAAACGATCACCACGGTAATCCAAACCTATAGAAGCTAAGCCTAAAGATGCTTCTTCATTATCAACAGCAGTATCACCGCCATGATATGCTGTGTTTACTCGTACGCCGAATTGTTGATCTTCACCAAAACGGCGAGAAATATCATTGGCAATATAACCGCCATTAAAGTCCGTACCTACTGTGACACGATTAAGTGGTTCGTTACTTGCACGTTTCGGCAATAAGTTAATTGCACCACCAATCCCACCATTACTTGGCATTGCTCCATTTAAAAATGAGGATGCCCCTTTTAATACTTCAACACGTTCAAACAGCTCTGCAGGAATATACTGACGTGGTAAAATTGAATATAAGCCATTATAGGCTGTGTCGTCTGAGCCCAAGTTAAAGCCACGAATATAATAATTTTCTTGGAAATTACCAAAACCGCGTCCGACACGAACACTTGGATCCGCTTTTAAAACATCCCCAACACTTTTTGCTTGTCGCTCTTGAATATATTGATTGGTATAGCTGGTTAGATTAAACGGTGTATCTATATTTTTCTGATTGCCAAATATCCCAACTTTACCACCAGAAGCCACCTGCCCTCCAGCAAATGCTGGCATTAAACCCTCTGCTGATGCATCTGCACTTGCGACTACTGTAATCGTACTCAGTTGTTTTGCATTACCATTGCTCGACTGAGACAATGAAGCATCTTGTTGTTCAGCATGCGCAATTGCAGCACTTGTCGCCACTGCCATCATCACAATTAAGGGTTTAATTTTTCGCATAGGAGGCTCTAAAACAGTCATCTAAATTAAGCCGCCATATTAAATGATAATCACTCTTACTTAAACTTACTTTCTCATTTTGTAAGCGTGATTTTTTAAATAAAAAAGCAATATCTCATGGTATTTATTTATTAAAAAATATTATAAATCTCAATTAGTCATGTAGTTTTTATACAAAATAATGCTTGTTTTTATCATTTTTATATTAAAAACATATAAATAATTTTAACCGCTCAAGCCATCTAATAATCAAGGCCTTAAAACAACAAATATCACTAACTTCAACGACCTCTCGATAGCAAAATTTATCCGCTTAACTTTCAAAAAATCACATTAAGCGCTGTATTGCAACTTGACCAAACATAGAGCCTTTAGAGATACTCAACTTATCTCTACTCATTTAAAAAACTAAAATGAAATCGCATGACCCAATGAAAAAAAAGCGCATAAACTCAAAACTCGGGATCATTATTGCAATTATTTTTATTGTGCTAATCGTAGCTTTTATTGGATGGAAATCTTCAAATAAAAAGCAGCCTTCTCCAGAAAATGCAGCAACATCCGCTTCTAGCGCAAAACCAGCACTGACTGTAACGGTGATACAACCCGAGCTACAAAACTGGAAGCAAAACTTTACAGCCAATGGCAATATTGCTGCATGGCAAGAAGTGGTGATTGGCAGTGAACTTTCGGGGCAACGAATTACCAAAGTCAATGTCAACGTTGGAGATAGCGTACAACGTGGGCAAGTTTTGGCTGAAATTAACAGTGAAAGTATTCGTGCTGAATTGGCGACAGCAAAGGCCAATTATGCAGAAGCGAAAGCTGTGCTAGCTGATGCCAGTATCAATAATCAACGTATTCAACAACTCAAAAATACTGGTGCAATTTCACAACAAGAAGCGACAAAATACCTGACTTCTCAAACTACAGCACAAGCCCGTTTAGATGCTGCTAAAGCCCAAATTGACAGTAATCAGCTTCGTTTAACACAAACCCAAGTGATTGCACCCGATCATGGTGTTATTTCAGCACGTACAGCAACAGTTGGCTCATTGGCACAAACGGGACAAGAACTGTTCCGCTTGATCCGTGATAACCGTTTGGAATGGCGTGCCGAAGTAACCTCGACAGACTTATATAAACTTAAAAAAGGCATGACAGCGCATATCATCTCACCTGATCCTAGCCGTTCAGCCGTTTCAGGTAGCGTTCGGATGATTGCACCTGTCATTGACCCGCAAACACGTTATGGCTTGGTCTATGTGGATATACCTACCACTGATGCTGTTCGTATGGGTATGTTTGTCAAAGGTGAGTTTGATCTAGGCGAAAAGCCAGCACTAACAGTGCCTCAAACCGCAGTACTTTTACGTGATGGTTTCTCTTATGTGTTTATTGTCAATAAAGATAATCGAGTAACTCAACAGAAAGTCACACTTGGTCGACGTTTAAATGATCGTGTTGAAATTGTTGATTTAGCAGCAAACACTCAACTGGTTGCATCTGGAACAGGATTCTTGTCAGATGGTGATTTAATCAAACGTGGGCAAGCGATTCCAGATACACCATTGACCAAACAACTCGTTAGCACGCAGGAGAAATAACATGAATTTCTCCGCTTGGTCGATTAAAAATCCGATTCCCGGTATCTTGCTTTTTATCATGCTTGGTTTAGCGGGTTTGATGTGTTTTCATTGGATGAAAATACAACAATTTCCCGATATTGAATTACCAATGGTCACGGTCACAGCGGCTTTACCCGGTGCAGCACCACCGCAACTGGAAACAGAAGTTGCACGTAAAATTGAGAACTCGATTGCAACTTTACAGGGACTTAAAAATCAATATACCAATATCCAAGATGGTGTAGTCACCGTAACCGCAGAGTTTCAACTGGAAAAACCACTGCAAGAAGCTGTTGATGATGTCCGTAACGCGGTTTCACAAGTACGTTCAGATTTACCTGCGGATCTTCGTGATCCAATTGTCAGTAAAATCAATCTTTCAGGTTCACCGATTCTCACCTACACCATCCAATCCCCTCGTATGGATGAGGAAGCACTGTCTTGGTTTGTGGATTATGACGTTGCACGTGCAATGTTAAAAGTCAAAGGCGTTGGTGCGGTTTCTCGTGTAGGCGGTGTCACGCGTCAAGTTGAAGTTGAATTAGATCCTGAAAAACTCTTAGCATTAAATGCCACAGCAACAGACATCACCCGACAATTACGCCTTGTTCAACAAGATGCATCTGGCGGACAAACCAAAATAGGCGGCAGTGAACAGTCTATTCGTACCATTGCCACAGTTAAAACTGCTGCTGAAATTGCAGCAATGGATATTGCCTTGAGTGATGGTCGCCATATTCGGCTGGATCAAGTTGCCAACATTCGCGACGGCATTGCTGAACGACGTTCTGCTGCACTGTTAAATGGCTACCCTGTGATTGGCTTTGAAATTACCCGCAGTAAAGGTGCAAGTGAAGTTGATGTTGAAATCGGAGTAAAAGAGGCACTTGAAACATTAAAAGCAGCGCATCCCGATATTAAAATCACTGAAGCATTTAACTTTGTAAATCCTGTGGTTGATAACTATAAAGGCTCAATGTCCTTGCTGTATGAAGGCGCACTGCTTGCAATCTTGGTGGTTTGGTTGTTTTTACGAGATTGGCGTGCCACCATCATTGCGGCTACTGCCCTGCCTTTATCCATTCTACCTGCCCTAATTGGCATGTATTACTTAGGTTTTACTTTAAATATTGTCACACTGTTAGCCATGTCGTTGGTTGTTGGGATACTGGTCGATGATGCCATTGTAGAAATTGAAAATATCATCCGGCATCTTCGAATGGGGAAAACGCCTTATGAAGCGGCCATGGAGGCAGCCGATGAAATTGGTTTAGCCGTGATTGCCACCACTTTCACCTTGATTGCAGTGTTCTTACCCACTGCCTTTATGAGTGGTATTGCAGGTAAATTCTTTGTGCAATTTGGCTGGACAGCGGCTTTGGCTATTTTTGCCTCACTCTTGGTGGCACGCTTACTGACACCTATGATGTCAGCCTATATTCTTAAACCTTGGGTTGGTAAAGTTGAAAGTCATCACGACAATCAAGTATTAGATGATCAAAGCCAAGCAATCAAAGATCATGGTGATCTTGAACTTCAACATGATCGTGCCAAAGATGGTCGGGTGATGCGCGCATATATGCGAATGGTCACGTGGTGTTTAAATCATCGTTGGATCACCTTAAGCAGTGCCATCATATTTTTTATCGCTTCACTGATGCTCATTCCATTACTCCCTACAGGCTTTGTTCCACCACCTGACACTGGGCAGACCCAAGTGCGTGTTGAGCTTCCACCAGGTTCACAATTTCCAGATACCTTAAAAGCAGCAGAATACGCGCGTAGTTTAATTAAGGATCATCCTGAAATTAAAAGTGTCTATACCACGATTGGTGGTGGTTCAGCAGGTACAGATCCTTTTGCGGGTGGTGCATCAAGTGAACCAAGAAAAGCAACCTTAACCATTCAAGTCACAGCACGTTCAGACCGTGCTGCAAGTTTGCAAAAAATTGAAAATGACTTGCGCCAACGTTTAGCTCCACTGCCTGGTGCACGGATTCAAGTCGGTATTGCAGGCAATAACAGCCAATATCAAATTGCGCTGTCAGGTGATGACCCAGATGTATTAATCAGTACAGCACGTCAAGTAGAACGAGAAATCCGGACTATTCCAAATATTGGTAGTATTACCTCAAGCGCAGCATTGATTCGCCCTGAATTGGTGATTCGCCCTGACTTTGCAAAAGCTGCGGATTTAGGCATTACCACACAAAATATCGCTGAAACTGTGCGTATTGCCACGGCGGGAGATTTTGATCAAAATTTGGCAAAATTAAACCTTTCGCAACGGCAAATTCCGATCGTCATCAAACTGCCCCTGTCTGCACGTCAAGACCAAGACCTGATTAAACGCTTGATGATTACAGGCAGTAAAGGTCCAGTGATGTTAGGCACCATTGCACAAGTTAATATTGAAAGTGGTCCTTCACAAATTGATCGCTTTAACCGTTTACGTAACATCAACTTTAATATTGAACTCAATGATCAGCCTTTAGGCGATGTTGCGGCTGCTGTAGATAAACTTCCAACCATCAAAAACTTACCTCCGACGGTAAAACGTACCAATCTGGGTGATGCCGATGTGATGGAACAGCTCTTTGCAAGCTTTGGTTTAGCTATGCTCACAGGCGTATTGTGTATCTATGTGGTCTTGGTGCTCTTGTTTAAAGACTTCTTACAACCAATCACCATTTTAGTAGCATTGCCTTTGGCACTGGGTGGTGCGTTTGTGCTACTGCTTTTAGCAAAAAGTAGTTTTTCGATGCCAAGTTTGATTGGCTTAATCATGTTGATGGGAATTGCCAGTAAAAACTCGATTCTTTTGGTCGATTATGCAATTATCGCCCGTAATGAACGGCAGTATTCACGTATGAATGCGCTCTTAGATGCCTGTCATAAGCGTGCACGACCCATTATTATGACCACTTTAGCGATGGGTGCAGGTATGTTTCCAATTGCCTTAGGAATAGGTACAGATCCAAGTTTTAGAGCACCGATGGCAATCTCTGTAATTGGTGGACTGATTACCAGTACCTTCTTGTCGTTATTGGTTATTCCTGTTGTGTATACCTTTATTGATGATATTCACAACATGTTATTTAAGCGCAATAAAGCCAATAAATCGAAAGAAGCAAGCGTATCTCATTCTTGATTTTTAAAATTGAATGAGATGACAACATAATGTAAAAGAGAAAGCCTATCTAGATCTTTATTAGACTTCTTTCATAAGTCCTTTTTAAAACCATAAATCAACATAAAAGCACCCTCATCCTAGCCTTCTCCCAAAGGGAGAAGGAACTTTCAATACCGATATGATTCACTCCACATGATCATTTTTTGATTTATCAAAGATCTTTATCAGATAGGCATGTTTTTATTTGGGCTAATTTTATTTGATTAATTCAGCAACAAAGCTGCGGCAAATAAGCCAAAGCATAAGGATGAAAGATAATAAATATATTTGATTTTGGTTTTAAACCAATGCATAGCTTTATTTTGGGTCATCAATCGCACCAGAAGCAAGTTCCAGATCAAAACTACACTCACCATCCACAAACAGGTTAAAGTCAGTTGAACAACATTATAGTGCTGATAAATTGCCATAATAATACTGCTATAAAACAGAATATTTTTAGGATTTAATAAACTCGACTGTATCCCCAGCAAGACATATTTTATCCATGCAAAGGTGGGTTTATTTTGGTGTTCTATATGGTAATCCACTGTTAGTTTAGCTTGTTGTGCAAATATGAAACACCGATAAGACAAATAACTTAAATAAGCAATACAGCCCCATTTTACCAGCTTTAAAATATCATCATCGAGTTTGCCAAGAAAAAACAATGAACTCAAAATAAGGCCTATCACGGCAACATTTCCCAAGACGATCCCTAAACAAACAGCTCTCGCCGCATGTGGCCCATTTCGAAACAATGAGGTTAAAATAAGAAAAAAATCAGGGCCGGGTGAAAGTAAAGCAATAAAATGGGTGACAATCACAATAAAGAACAGTTGCATTACTCGATCCAAAAAAATATTTAGTTAAGCTTAAATATTTTTAGAACCTATTATCTTGTAGATAATTGCGCAGTTAGAGCATGACAAACTGAGCTTGAAACTGCTTCGGTGTGATTCCAGTATGCGATTTAAACACATGATGAAAATGACTTTGGTCTGTAAACCCCAAATCATGAGCAACTTGAATAATTGCTTCTCCAGACTTCAAACTCTTTCTGGCTATATTTATTTTTTGATTTAATTGATACGCATGTGGTGTTAAGCCAAAATTATTTTTAAACAAGCGAATAATGGCATAACGACTAATCCCTAGACTTTGACTGAGATCTTCTAAAGAAAGCATCTGTTTACTATGCTTCATATCATCAATCATTGCACCCAAATGCTTTTGAAAATAATCAGACTGCTTTAATAAGGTAAATTCAAAATTGGGCAATAATATTTCACTCAGGACTTCAATTAATTGTTGTTGTTTGAATAAAATCGATATAGTTGGATCAAATAACAGCTGATTTAACTGCGTAAATGCTTGGTATATATGTGGGTTTGTTAAAATTTGTGGTTTTAGCAACGGAAGATGATGGGGATAAAGCTGCTCAATATCTTTGACTAATTCTGAAAAAAGTTGAGCAACCCAATGTGCATCTAAATGCATCATTTGATAACTCCATTCTTGATTTTCCAGTGGATTACATGCGTGTTCCACCTCAGCAGGAATGATTACTACGCTTCCTGTTTGAATTTGCTCTTCGCTGGCAAAATAGCTACTAAAGCGACTTATTCCACAATCCACAGCACCAATCGAAAAGGTCGGATGGCTATGTGATTTATAGCAAATACGGCTTTGACATGCCCTACGTGTTTCGACATAGGGCATTTGCGGATCAGTCCAAAATTCAACTGCAGTGTCTAATTGCATCATATCCTCAGTCTTATTTTGATCTGTACAACAGGTTATTCTGCTAAAGCTTTTTCAATATCCTGTTCTATATCCTCAGGCTTCGTGGTTGGTGCATAGCGGTTAATCACTTCACCTTTCTTATTTATTAAGAATTTGGTGAAATTCCACTTAATGCCACTGCCGAGTATGCCCTTACTGTTATTGGTTAAATAACGGAATATCACATGCGCTTCAGGTCCTTTTACATTCACTTTAGCGAACATTGGAAAAGAAACACCATAATTGCGTTGGCAATAAGTGCCGATTTGCTCATTTGTACCGGGGTCTTGTCCACCGAACTGGTTACAAGAAAATCCTAAAACTTCAAGACCTTGGTCTTTATATTTCTCGTAAACCTTTTCTAATCCTGCAAATTGTGGAGTAAAGCCACATTTACTTGCAGTATTTACAATCAATAAAACTTTTCCTTCATAATCAGAAAAAGATTTATTTTCACCCTCTAACAGCTCAGCCTCAAACTGATAAATGTTGGTCATGGATACGTTTCCTCGTCGCCTTTTTCTTGTGATTTTAATTCTAAAGAAGCGGAATTTACGCAGTAGCGTAAGCCCGTTGGTTGTGGTCCATCTTCAAATACATGCCCCAAATGAGCGTCGCAATGATGGCATATAATTTCTACACGTTCCATACCATGTGAATGATCATCTTGTTCTTCTATAACAGTATTATTGATCGGTTTAAAAAAGCTCGGCCAACCACAACCACTGTCATATTTGGTTTCAGAAGAGAATAATTCTTCCCCACAACATCGACATACATAGGTTCCATGCTGCTTGGAATTCCAATACTTTCCAGTAAAGGCAGGTTCAGTGCCCTTTTGTCGAGTGATTTTAAATTCCTCTGGTGATAACTCTCTTTGCCATTCTCGGTCTGTTTTATTGAGTTTTCCCATCATTAAACTCCTTTAAATCTTTGACATTCAATGTCATGCTTCAGTACTTCCATATTTACGCTAGAGCTTGGAAAATTTCTAGCTAAATTTCAACATAGATTGTGATATTTCAGTAATCTATTTTTTTAACTCAAAATAATTGGATAAAATTATGTCCGTTTTAGGTAACACAACCCCACGTGAAATCAAGAAATCGTCAAAGCTAGAGCATGTTTGCTACGACATTCGTGGACCAGTGTTACGAGCGGCCAATGAGATGGAAGAAGCCGGTCATAAAATTATTAAATTAAATATCGGTAACCCCGCCCCGTTCGGCTTTGAAGCCCCGCAAGAAATTATCAATGATGTGGCTTTAAACTTGCCTAATGCTGTCGGTTATACAGATTCAAAAGGGATCTTCCCTGCGCGTAAAGCCATTTGTCAGTATTATCAGCAAAAAGGTATCTTGGATTTACATGTCAAAGATGTGTATATCGGGAATGGTGTATCTGAACTGATCGTTATGGCGATGCAAGGTTTATTGGATGATGGCGATGAAATGCTGGTTCCAATGCCGGATTACCCATTATGGACGGCAGCCGTAAATCTATCAGGTGGTACAGCGATTCACTATAAATGTGATGACCAAAACTACTGGTATCCTGATATGGCGGATATGGAAAGTAAAATCACCCCGAATACTCGTGGTATTGTGGTGATTAACCCAAACAATCCAACGGGTTCAGTTTATCCACGCCATGTTTTAGAACAGATTGTCGCATTGGCAAAAAAACATGATCTGATTTTATTTGCAGATGAAATTTACGACAAAATTGTGTATGACGGTATCGAACATGTCTCTGTTGCAGCATTAGCAGGAAACCATTTATGTGTTTCTTTTAATGGTTTATCTAAAGCCTATCGTATTGCCGGCTACCGTTCTGGTTGGATGGCGATTACGGGTGATAAATCACGTGCAATGGATTACATCGAAGGCTTGGACATGCTTGCCTCAATGCGTTTATGTGCCAACCATCAAGCCCAATATGCGATTCAAACTGCTTTAGGCGGCTATCAATCGATTAATGATTTGATCCGCCCAGGTGGTCGTTTGTATGAACAACGCAATATTGCTTGGGAAATGCTTAACGATATTCCTGGTGTGTCGTGCGTAAAGCCAGAAGGTGCAATGTATTGTTTCCCTAGACTAGATCCTGAAATCTATCCAATTGAAGATGATGAAAAATTCATGTTAGATTTCCTCAAAGCTGAAAAAGTTTTACTGGTTCAAGGAACAGGTTTTAACTGGCCTACACCTGATCATTTCCGTGTGGTATTCCTCCCCGCAGAAAATGAATTACGTGAAGCAATGAACCGCTTAAGTCGTTTCTTGGCAAAAATGCGTTAATCTTTATAAAGTAAAGATTAGCTCAAAAATGCATTCAAAATTGAATGCCTTTTTTAATTGCTCAATTCATCTGTACAACTAAAAACTTAGTCATTGACGTTATATTGCACAACATCTTCATTGAATGCTGAAAAAACGCACTGGCAAGCACTTTATCCAGTTTTAATAGTATGTAACTATAAATTTGAGTGATTATTTGAAAAATTACATTTTTAAATAAGTATGGGCAACAGCTCAGTATTTATATAGATTTAAAAACTGGTACAAAAAATGCTTATGACCAGAACAATGATTGAAAAGGATAGTTTATGAAAAAGACGGTTACTGCACTTACACTTGCAATTGGCATGCTTTTACCCTTTACGAGTTATGCAAAAAATAATGTCGTTGTCGTCGCAACTGGCGGTACGATCGCGGGTGCTGGAGCAAGTTCTACAAATAGCGCAACATATACTGCTGCGAAAGTTCCTGTAGATGATTTGTTGAATGCAGTTCCGCAAATTCAAAATCTTGCCAATGTTACAGGTGTACAGGCTTTACAGGTTGCTTCAGAAAGCATCACTGACAAAGAGCTTTTAACCATTGCACGTAAAGTAAATGAATTGGTTAAAAAGCCTGATGTGAATGGCGTGGTGATTACCCATGGTACAGATACTTTAGAAGAAACTGCTTATTTTCTAAGTCTTACGGTTCATACAGATAAACCAATTGTCGTTGTTGGTTCTATGCGTCCACCTTCAGCGCTTTCAGCTGACGGCCCTTTGAACCTGTATAGTGCTGTTGCGCTTGCTGCCGCAGACAGTGCCAAAGGCAAAGGCGTTTTTGTGTTAATGAATGATGATATTTTTGCAGCACGCGATGTGTCAAAGACCATCAATATTCATACCGATGCTTTTGTCAGCCAATGGGGTGCTTTAGGTACACTGGTTGAAGGTAAACCTTATTGGTTTAGAAACGTTGCAAAACGTTTTAACAATAGCTCTGAGTTTAATATTGAGAACATTCAAGGTGATGCGTTACCAATCGTTCAAATCGTTTATGGTTCAGGCAATATGCTTCCAGATGCCTATGTGGCCTATGCGAAAGCGGGTGCTAAAGCCATTATTCATGCGGGTACAGGTAATGGTTCCGTTGCGAATTATATTGTTCCGACATTAAACCAACTCCAGCAACAAGGCGTACAAATCATTCGTTCTTCACGCGTTCCACAAGGTTTTGTGTTACGTAATGCTGAGCAGCCTGATGATAAATATGGTTGGGTGGTTGCTCACGATTTAAATCCGCAAAAAGCAAAACTTTTAGCCGCTTTGGCACTCACCAAAACCAAAGATGCAAAAGAAATTCAACGGATGTTCTGGGAATACTAAGTTTAATCTTTGAATCAAGCTTAATACTTAAATCAACTTTAAAACCAGCACAAAGTTAAGCGTGAAACTATGCATTAAACCGTCAAATAAATTTGGCGGTTTAATTTTATCTTGAATGGATAATGATTTAATCCACTGTTAAATCCAATTGATCAAGGATATAAAGTGTATTGCCATCGATGATAGTTTTATCTTGATCCAAATACTTTTGTTCCAGTACCCCATCTGTTTCAGAAAAAGCATAATCATCATCATTGAGCACTGCTAAATGCTGTTCATCAATCACCCATAGACCTTCAATTTTATCGTGCGGATACTGTAAACGCGCAACCAAATCCACCACTAAGGTTTTTTCTACCGGATAGATACCCTGTTGAGCCAGACCACTCCAGCCTGCTGTTAACACATATTGTTCTAAGGTTTGTTCCGCTATCAACAGGCCGAATTGTTCATCTTGCCGAATCGTCGAAGTTGGCTTTAGCTTTTCCAAATCAGTGGCATGTTGCAAATTGATTTTATAAATCCGTTTAAATGCTTGAGAATTATCTTTATAGAAATCATCATCACGTTCTGCGACTAGAAATTGAGTGGAACTCAAGGCTGTAATTGCTGTATTTGAATAGGTCTTTGCACCCCCTTCTTGTTGATACAAATACTGAGAAACGACTTTGCTTTCTAAATCAATCATCACAATACGCACAAGATCTGATTTGCTTACTGAAGCATCGGGATTACTCATGGTGGATTGCATGATGCCCACCAGCTTTTTTTGATCAGGTGTAATGGTTAAACCTTCCATCCCTCGATTTTGGCGTCGATTGGCATATTCTTGGGGCAATAAATACCCCGATGTTCTGCGCTCATCTAAGACATAGGCATTGATACGGTCGATTTCTAGCCCGTCTGCATTAAAATGCACAATATGAGGACCATATTCATCACTGACCCAGAAAGTACCATCTTTGAGTGCAACCAAACCTTCAGCATCCAATCCAAATTCATCTGTGCCTATGGCTAATTTCTTGCCATCTTGGTCATAGGCGATTTCTTTACTTGCGCCAAAATGCTGATTAGGCAAACCTGTAATATTTCTGCCTGTTGGATCTTTTAATAGAATTTCTTTTATTTTCTGAATAGTTCCATCATTTTTTAACTCAAATAATCCAATCTTAGGGGTATAGTCAGGCTCTAAAAAGATTTTGCCATGATCTTGATTAACGTTATACGTGGTATTCGGCCCACGATCTGTAAGTGCATAGAATTGATACTTTTCTGTAGGGTGTGCTGAAATTTCTGAACCAAACCCACCACAACGAATCTCGATAAAATGGCCAGGTTTTGCACCATCAGGAATATTGTGAATGTTTAAAACTTCATAAGGTAAACGCACGCCTTGGCTAAATTTTTTATAAAGCTGAGGATCTGTATCAATATTGTTTGGGTGGATATGCTGTTCAGAAGACAATAAGTCCATGTTCCAATCTCATTTTTTAATATTCTGATTATTTTTTATCATGAAATCAGATAAACCACAGTAAAAGAAATGCGATAAACTGTGTAGATACACTTTCAAAGTCAATATAAATGAAAAGATTTTTTACCCTATCACTGATTGTTTGTTCTGCATCGCTACAATTGGCATATGCTGGGACGACGTTTAAAAAAGTTTCTGAGTGTCAGAGTGATTATTTTAATGGCGATTATTGTTCTAAAGCCAACCTTGCCAAATATAAAAATGCGCTTAAAACAATGCAGCCCAATTTTGATAAAAAATATATTTTACTCAATACGGGAACTTCAGATTCTTTAGAAATGATTGCTTTAGATACCCAAACAGGGATTGCCTATCCACTCAATTATCAGTTTACGGGTTGGGAAGATAATGAAGGCAATGTCAAAAAGAAGCCCACTTATACATTTGCATTGAATGACTCAAAATTATGCTTAATGGGTTCACAATTCGATGGTGATCACCCTGGCACACATGAAACCTATAGCAATATTAAAAATTGTTTTAGTATCAATCATCAATATGGCCATACAAACTTTGAATCAAATTACGATGATCAAGTTCAATATCACTATGATAACAAAAGCAAAACATGGAAGCCTTATTCGCGTTAAATTTTAAATCCATAAAAAAAGAGGCTTTCGCCTCTTTTTTAAATTTAACAATCCGTTCAATATCGGACTTAAACTAATTCAGGTTTAGTCAATTCAGTCATTGGCCAACGTGGTGTTGTCGTCACCGATAAACCATCTTTTTGTCCAGCTTTTAAACGCTGATAACCTGCAAACGCAATCATTGCACCATTATCTGTACATAAAGCAGGTTCTGCATAATAAACTGTTGCTTTAATTTTAGCTAAGTCTGCTTCTAAGCGCTCTCTTAAACGTTTATTGGCACTGACACCGCCCGCAATCACCAAACGTCTTAAACCCGATTGTTTTAAGGCTTTAATCGACTTTTTAACCAAAGTATCCACTAAAGCTTCTTGGAATGAAGCTGCAATATCTGCATCACGTTGTTCTTCACCTAATTTTTTTAACTGCACTGAAACAGCAGTTTTTAGACCACTAAATGAAAAATCTAGCCCTTGATGCAACATTGGACGTGGAAATTCAAACGCGTTTTTGTCACCTTGTTCCGCCAATTTTGAAATATTTGGACCACCGGGATAAGGTAATTTCAACATTTTTGCGACTTTATCAAAAGCTTCACCAGCAGCATCGTCAATCGACTCACCTAGAATTTCGTACTCACCTATTGCATGTGCTGCCATCAATTGAGTGTGTCCACCTGACACTAATAATGCGACAAACGGAAATTCAGGTGGATTTTCGGATAATAATGGAGCAAGCATATGACCTTCCATATGATGCACGCCAATTGCGGGTTTATTCAGCGCAAAAGCCAAGGTACGACCAAATAATGCCCCTGTCATCAGTGCACCCATTAAGCCAGGGCCGCGCGTATACGCCACTGCATCGATCTCTGATTTTCTCACACCGCTTTGCTCAAGCAACTGATTAATCAGAGGAATTAACTTCCGAACATGATCACGAGAGGCCAATTCAGGGACCACACCACCATACTCTGCATGCAATTTAATTTGACTATATAACACCTGTCCTCTTAAGCCGACTTCATTGTCATAGAGCGCTAATCCTGTTTCATCACATGAAGTTTCTAAGCCCAGAACGATCATTAAATTGCCTTTTACCCATTTCAAAATATTGCTAAAGCTATTATAGACTTGTGGTATGAGATGTAAATGAGTAAAATACTGACCTTCACTTGTGATCTAGGGTAATTCGACCCTGATCTTATCCATAACTTAATGAGGATTCTTCATGCCACAAGTTAAATTGAAAGAAGGCGAACCAGTAGACGTAGCTATCCGTCGTTTCAAACGTTCATGCGAAAAAGCTGGTGTTTTAGCTGATGTTCGTAAACGTGAATTCTACGAGAAACCTACTCAAGAACGTAAACGTAAAAAAGCTGCTGCTGTTAAACGCTACCAAAAGAAATTGGCGCGTGAATCAGTACGTACTACTCGCCTTTACTAAGATTAATTTGTGATTGATTGACTCACCTGGACAGATAAATGACTACTTTAAAAAACCAAATAACTGATGTTTTAAAAGCAACAATGCGTGCTAAAGAAATGGGTAAGTTAACGGTAATTCGTGGTCTACAGGCAGCAATCAAGCAAATCGAAGTCGATGAGCGCATAGAGCTTGACGATACTCAGGTTCTTGCGGTCATTGAAAAGCAAATCAAACAACGTAAAGAATCGGTCAAAGCCTTTGAAGGTGCAGGCCGTGAAGATTTAGCTAGTAAAGAACAAGCCGAAATTGAGGTGTTATCTCAGTTTCTACCTGAAGCTATGTCAGAGGACGAGCTTGATTCTCTCATTGCGCAAACTATTACTGCGCAAGGTGCAACTAGCATGAAAGATATGGGTAAGGTGATGAATTCTCTACGTCCGATCATAGCCGGACGTGCCGATCCAGCACAAGTTTCTGCAAAAATTAAAGCAAAACTTGGCTAAACCCAACGTTCTTAAATCTGAATTTCTGTTTGATTTGGTCTATTTAACAACTTAAATAAAAATTATTTTGCAATGAAATAGTTTCTTGTTAAATAGCCCAAAATCGTCAATCTACAATATCACTTCATTTATTTTCTATCTGATAATGGCAAATATCTCTAAAGCCACCATCGACTGGATTCTGTACAGATTGATATTGAATATCTTTAAGCAAAAACCCTGCTTTTTCACATAATTTTCGTGCCAATATATTTTCTACATCGACATAGGCATTTAAACCAAAAAAATTCCATTTCGAGAATAAACTACCTACAAATAGTGTTAGCGCTTGTGCCATATAACCTTTTTGTTTAAATTTTGAGTTTCCCCAAAACCCAATAGATGCAGTATTTTGCAACCAATCAATTGCATGGATATCGACAACCCCTAAAAAATCATCAGTTTCTTTTAAACGGATAATAAATACAAAGTTCTCTTTATTTAATAACGCCACCAAACGAGATTGGCAGAATGCCATTGAAGCTGGCAAATTAGGTTCTTCCAATGCCCATACTAAACTTGCAGGAAACTTTCTAAGCTCGGTTAAAGTATTTTTTATTGCACTATATAAATCTTCAGCATCAGATACTTGAATGATGTTGAGAGCAATCTGCTCATTCTCAATTTGAAATTGGCTAAAATCCATAAATGATGGGGCCCAGATGTAAGATGTTAAAGATAAACCTATTTCAAATCACACTGAATATTATATTTTTTTAGTAACTGCATTTCAGGTGACAACATCACTTTATCAATCACATTTTGTTTGGTCATAGATTGCGCTGATGGTGGGAGGTATTGACGATTTTCATCTGTCGTTTTATACATATCATCGACATATTTTTTAACAATGCCACAGAATTGTGACTCTTGTTGCGGGTTAAACTGACTCAATTTAGGATCTAGACTACGCAAAAAAAATTTCATGTCGGCACTGTATTGCGTCGAAATACGCTCAACTTCTCGAACATAGCTTTCTGGTACTGCTGCAAATGTTGAGTGAGCATAGAAAAAAATGCTGCATGCGATTAAAATTTTCTTCATGTGAATCAAATACTTTATTATAACTTTAAGTGATTTTAGCTTAACCTGTTCACGCAAGAATAGAAAGTAAATTTTCTTTAATGGTACATTTAAAATCACCCATTATTTTTAGTTTTTTAACTCAAGCTTTAAGTTCTTTAAATCTTATTTTTAAATTTTTAACTTCCGCTCATCTTGCATCACTTTTAAGCGTGTATCGATACGGGCACTCATCGCATTGTTCTCTTTAGCCAAGCGCTTGGCATGTAAAAGTGATTTAATTGCATTTTCTTCATCACCAGACCAATATTGAACTTCCGCCCGATTTCTCAGCACATTGACTGTACGCATTGGATTCTTTTTATCTAAATTTGCCGCTTGTTGTAACAGTTGCCAGCCAATAATATCTTTATTATTTTTATTCACAAAACGATTAACCAATTGCTCAGCTTCTTTGGGCTTCTGCTGTCGAATATAAACTTCGGCTAATTTATAACTTAATGCACGATTTTCTGGGGTTATGATTTGCTTACTGATGATGGTTTGATAGGCATCATCTAATTTATTTCGCCCTAAATAAATATCAGTTTGAATCAAAGTAACCAAAGTATGTTCTGCGTTGACCATCTTGGCTAAATTTAGCTGCGTCTGTGCATTGTCATAATCACCTTGCAGCAAATAAAATTCACTTAAAGCCAATAAACCCGCTAAATTATTCGATTGTGCTAAAGCCAGCAATTGACGGTCAGTGGCTTGTCCTGAAATCACTGCGGTATACCATTTAATAATATCAAAATCAGATTGCTGGGCGCGAAAAGGAACTTTTGGAAATTGATTTGCCCTTAATCTGGCTTCACTCATACGCTCAGTTGTTAAGGGATGGGTTAACCAAAAATCAGGTAAAAAACTTAAACGACTGGTAGAACGATGCATGGTTTCAAAGAAATCAGCCATACTTTCTGGGTCATATCCAGCCCCGTACATAAACTGCATACCGATCCGATCAGCTTCACGTTCTTGATTTCGGCTATAACTGAGTTGCTTGTCCATCAATGCAGCTTGTGTACCCATCATCACCGCACCACCAATATCACCATCCGCTTTGGACGCCAATGCAGCACCGACGATAATTCCAGCAAGCGCCAACAAACCTTGACCTTTAAATGCTTCCTGTGAACGGCTGTAATGACGTTGTGTGACATGGGCAATTTCATGTCCCATTACACTGGCAACTTCATCCATGTTACTTGAAGCTGTAATCATCCCACTATTTAGAGCAAACATGCCTCCAGGTACTGCAAATGCATTGATCTGAGCATCTTTAATTACCACCAAGCCTACTGGCTGTGAAAGCTGGGTCTGACTAAGAATTTTTGAAAAAACCAGCATAAACTGATCTTCCAGCCAAGGATCTTGCAGAACTGGCATTTGCTGTTGCACTTGGCGATAAACTTTTTCACCAATGGTTTTTTCTTTTTGTTGATCAATAAACCCCACCCCACTGCCAATCTCAGGTACTTCAAATTGAGTACTATTCTGAGTTTGCAGAAAATCATCAGCTGAGCTAATTGAAGTGCTTAAGCAGAGACAAAGGCTGAGGAAGGTCTTGTTCAATTGATCGTCCCAATTATTTTAATATTCTAAATATAACATTGAATTTAGTACAAATTCGCAATGAAGTGTTAGGGGGCTGTAAACACTTCATATGTAATTTGCATTGTCAGCAAACATTCAACATCAACTAGAAGTTTTCATTGACTAAATATCTTGGTGTGCGTTGTTCCAAAGCATCGACTAAATTTTGCAAAGCCAGTTCCGCCATTTTCTTGCGCGTCTCGGCGGTTGCTGAACCGATATGCGGTAAAGTCACGACATTATCCAACTCAAACAATGGCGATTGTTGCAACGGTTCTTTTTGATATACATCTAGACCCGCAGCAAAAATTTGGCGGTTCTGTAAAGCCTCTGTTAATGCCTGTTCATCCACCACCGAACCACGTGCAATATTGACAAAAACAACATGCTTTTGTATCAAAGCAAATTCTTGAGCACCGATTAAGGCTTTAGATTGGCTATTTAAATCTACCGCAACCACAACAAAATCAGCTTGTTTTAACAGTGCTTCAAGACTTTTATATTGTGCATTAAACTGTTGTGCAACTTCGATTTTTTCACGGCGATTATGATACAAAATATTCATATTAAAGCCATAAAATCCACGTCGTGCAATTGCCGCACCGATATGACCTAAACCGATTATTCCTAAAGTTTTACCAAAAATTTCTTGACCAAATTGTGTCGCATTGACTGTACGTTGCCACTCACCTTGTTTGGTCCAGCGATCTAAACTCGGTACTTTACGTGCAGCACTCATCAACAAAGTAAAGGCTAAATCCGCTGTCGTTTCGGTTAATACGTGTGGTGTATTCGACAACCAGATTTTCTTTTGATTTAAATAATCAACATCGTAATTATCATAGCCCACACTGACAGAGGAGATAATTTTTAATTTTTCTGCAGTGGCTATATTACTTTCATTAAGCAAACGACCCGCACCAATCATTGCATCTGCATCAACAACCGCTTGACGAATTTGTGCATTGATATCGCCTTGCTTAGGATTCAATACAACCAACTGATATTTTTCTGCTAATTTTGCTTGAACTTCTGAGTCGATTTGACTAAATACAACCACTTTTTTATTCATATCCCAGAAAACCTCTCAGTACAGATCTTGAAAACTAATTCAGTTTATTTTGCATAAATTGCCATAGACGGCGTTTTAATAAAGGTTGCTCAATCATCTCTTGTAAACTTGCCAATTCAAACATTTCAGTATTGTTTAAATAAGGCAATTGACCAAGACTGATGACTTTACGCTCTTGCCTTAAAGCATCAACAAATCCTTGGATATACATCGCAGCCCCTCTTCCATCTTGAAGTTGCAACATTGGAAAAGGCCATTTTAAATCATAAAACTGCCCTACAAGCGCCTGCTGTATATTGCCCCATAGCGTGAATTGGTCAGCGCTTATTTGAGTACAATCGACAAAAATGACACAGCTTTCAATGCAATAGGCTTGGATTTCAAATGGCGCAATTTGTAATGCAGGCTCAACAGTAAAGTTTGTCTGTTGCTGAATTTGCTCAGGTGCCGAAACTTCTTCAGTTAGCTGTGTTTCTGGATTGCGTTTTAATAAAGAAACTTCAGGCTGATGAGCTTTTTCAATCTGTGGCGGCTGTACTTTTTGATTTTCTAGTTTTGCATCTGATTGAGTTAAATGCGTGTTCAACTCAGGCACAACAGCAATATCCTGTTCAACTTGAGCAATATCACGGTATAGCGCATTTTCATAATGACGTGTTTGAACATCAACCTTGGGGATCCAAAGCTCTATTCCCATCGTAGCCAAAATGCTACGCTGATGTTCTGATACATTCATATTCATTATGGATTCAATACACACTATTCAAGCTATATTTTAGCTGTGTTTTGACTTTTTTGTCGCACTAATCAAAGTAAAAAAACACGATAAATTAAATTTAAGCGCAAGAATATGTTACATGCTGATTTTAGCGACAATCATTGAGCACCAATTCACTATAAGGATGTGATTAAAATTCCGTACTTTGCCGTAAGATACATCCCCTGACGAATGATATCTGTACCATTGGCATGATGAACTTTGAGTTCTTGAGTCAACACATCAAATTGAAAAGCATCATAACAATCTTGATGTTGGCATAACCAATTTAAAGTATCAGCAAGATGTTCATCGACAATATAATTTTCAGCTAAAAAATTTTTAGACATTATGATTCAAAGACAATAAAACAAGAATAGGGTTATTCTAACGTAAATTTAACCATACTGAAAAAACCAAGACAGCCTTAAGCAATCAAACAATGACATCTATCAGCATAAGATTGAATGAATCAGCTTGCAAAACTAGATTTTTATTATTTTCATTTAGAGATATAACGCTTTCTAAATATCACCATATTTTATCGAATGATCATAATATAGTGATATTTTGCGATCGCTTCTAGAAAATTAATGATGAGCACCACACTTACGGCACTCTTTAACCACAATATTATGTCCAATTTCATATTCAAAACTGTGGATACACAATAATTTTCTGATTTTTTGAAACATTCTAAAACTCCTTTTAATATCTCACGTCAATATAGTTTCATCCTAAAACATCAATGCCTTAACAAGACATAGAATATGTTTAGCACATATACATATATCTAAGTAATACTTTTCCCTAGTTCTTTAGTCTGATACCCCACATTTCTTGATCAAATTTTCAAATCGTGATAATCCAACTAAGCTATTGTTTTTTATTGGTTAAAATAATAAAAATGTTGCAAAAATATATTGTTTTTAAGCTTGATTTAATCTGACTTTTATATAGGATGAAATGATAGCTTTTTCTATTTAACAATTTTTTTCACTTAGAAAGCTTCTGAGAAAAATACAATTTAAGCCTATCAACAAGATTATAAAGGAATTTTATATGCAAGGACGTATGATGCAGCAACCATTATTAATTAGTAGCCTCATTGAGCATGCTACGCGTTATCATGGTGATACTGCGATTATTTCAAAAAATACCGATGGCACGATTACAAAGACAGATTGGACACATGTAAGTGAAAACGCGAAACGCTTTGCCAATGCACTCGCTGGACTGGGTTTAGGCTTAGGCGACCGAGTTGCAACGATTGCATGGAATAATCATCGTCATCTTGAATCTTGGTATGCAATTTCCGGAAGTGGCTTGGTCTGTCACACCATCAACCCTAGACTTTTTCCTGAACAATTGATCTTTATTATCAATGATGCTCAAGACAAAGTGGTGTTATTTGATAAAACCTTTTTACCGCTAATCAAAGCAGTGAAAGCCCTTACCCCTCATGTAGAACATTTCGTTTATCTAGGTGCTTTTGACCAAGATATTGCCGATGCCCTTCCAGATGTTAAATTCTATGATGTACTAATTGCAGAACATTCTGTACAGTACGAGTGGCCAAATTTTGAGGAAAATACCGCAAGCTCTCTTTGCTATACCTCAGGAACAACGGGCAATCCAAAAGGCGCTTTGTATAGTCATCGCTCAACCATTTTACACACCTATGCGATCGCACTGCCCGACTCACTAAATTTATCTGCAAAAGATATTATGTTACCTGTGGTTCCCATGTTCCATGTCAATGCCTGGGGTACACCTTATGCCGCAGCAATGGTCGGTTGTACATTGATATTCCCGGGGCCGGGTCTAGATGGTGCCAGCTTAGTACAAATGATTGATGAATATAAAGTCAGTATTGCGCTCGGTGTACCAACGATTTGGCAAGGCTTGCTTGCCGCAGCAAAACAATCTGGTAGCGCTCTTGAAAGCCTTAAACGCAATGTCGTTGGCGGTTCAGCTTGCCCACCTGCGATGATGAAAGCATTTAGAGACATCTATCATTGCGAAACTATTCATGCATGGGGCATGACTGAAATGAGCCCATTGGGCACAGGCAACCAACTCAAAGCCAAACACCTAAATTTAAGTGAAGAAGAACAATTTAAAGTTCGCTTGTCTCAAGGTCGCCCACCTTTTGGCGTAGATTTACGTATTACCGATGAAGAAAATGGCACACATGAAGTTGCTCGTGATGGACATAGTACGGGGAATCTGCAAGTCAAAGGCCATTGGATTATTGAATCTTATTATGGCAAATCTGAAAAAGCGTTAAGTGCTGATGGTTGGTTTGATACCGGTGATATCGCCACGATTAATGAGGACGGCTATCTGCTGTTAAGTGATCGTGCCAAAGATTTAATTAAATCAGGTGGTGAGTGGATTTCTTCTGTTGAGCTTGAAAACATTGCCATGAATCATCCTGAAATTGCGATGGCTGCTGTGATTGCAGCAAACCACCCGAAATGGGATGAACGCCCAGTGGTAATTGCGATTAAACAGCAAGGTAGTCACATTACTGAGCAAGAACTATTGGATTACTATGCAGATAAGATTGCGAAATGGCAAATCCCGGACAAAGTTATTTTTGTTGAATCCATTCCTTTAACAGGTACCGGTAAAATGTTAAAGCGTGATTTACGTGAACAATATGGAGATGTGTTATTAACTGAATAACGCCATTGTAGCGTGTAACACCTTCCTCAAATCAGTTTTAAAAGCCCAATATTTCATTGGGCTTTTCTACTTCTAAAAAATTAAATATTCCATACATGATCAGTCTTAAACAATCAGCATAAATCAGCAAGACAAGTACAATATAAAGATCTTTAATATACTCGCCTATTGGCTTTTAATAGCTATGTACAAGATCTTTGCGCTGCTCACATTCCAAGCATTTTACGATGCGCTTTGTTTAGCTCAATGATTCATCTCATTTGATTTAAGCATAAAAAACTCGGATCGTAATCCGAGTTTTTCAATATTGATCAACTACATTTCAATACCGATTGCATTTAAAATGTTTTGGCTAGAATCTCCAATGATAGAACACGTCAATGGCTTTTTCTAAAGACTGGCTGGCTTCCAGATATAAACGTTTATTCATTTGATAACGTAAAGTCAGTTTATTCACTGGTGTAAATACCCCCACACCATAGCGAATATACAAGTCTGGGGTAATATAACCCGTCAAACTGACCTGCGTATCATCGCCAGTCCCTTGTGCGTCAAAAGACAAACCACTTAAACCAAATGTACGTCCAATTTGGTTGGTAAATGCACGTGTTCCCCCTAGCCCCAAACTGATCCCTGCTGCTGCAATCGTATTGTTTACATCCGATTTAAATCCTTCAGCATTACTTAAACCACTGGACCCTTCATTAATACGTCCTGTAATTAAAGCATTCATCGCTTCCTGATCAGACAAACCAGCATCATTATAAACTTGAATGTTTGGACTAGAAGCTGTGCCTGTAATACGTAGACCTACGGTACTTCCAGAAATACTCTTATTGGTATCGACATCCAATGTAGGATTAGACAATGGGCCATTAAAACGAGCAATGGCACGATTTAAGTCTAAGCGCTGACCATAAGCCTCAACGGTTACTTTTTGACTGACACCAATCGCACCATTGGCACGCATTGCAGTTTCCAAACCACGTTGAGAAAGATAAAGACGCCCCACCAATGGAATACGACTATTAAAGCCTTGGAAAATAACTTTATCGCCCAAGTTTACTGAAACATCTGCACGTATAGACCACGGCTGTGCTGCTTTAAGCACTGCTAGCTGATTTTGACCTTCTTTTACAATACGGACATCAGGTGACACATTGACTACGGTTGCACTGGATTCAGGCATTGAAATTAATGCACTAGGTACATCAACTTTACCTTTAACGGTCAGTTTCTTACTTAAAGGTAAAGCATCCAATTCAATATCAGTATCGACAACTGCAGTGATCAACGGTGCTTGACGAATCAGCAATTTATCGCCATTGAGACGTAATTGTATATGTGGATCATTTTTCCAATCGATACTGCCATTAATTTTACCGACACCACGACCACTGTTAAATGCACCATTAATTGTTGCAACGTCTTGACGAATTGAAGTGTAAATCTGAACATTATTCAAATTCACAGGCAGTGAAATCATACTAATTTCACCATTTTTCAAGCGCATTTCACCATCAAACAATGGTTGTGTCAGCGTACCGTTAATTTTTCCTGCAAGTGATAAAGTCCCATCAAGCTTACGTACATCAGCAATAAATGGTTTTAAGATTTTCAGCTGAACTTCATTAAATGCCACCTCACCACGCATCGGCTTAGACTCGACATATGGATTGACAATGACACTGGCATAGCCTGTTCCAACATTCGGCGCTTTTAAATCAACACGCAATAACAAACCATCTTTTATGCTTTTCGCAATTACACTAGCTTCGTCATAGTTCATTGAAGTTGAAGGATCATTCGGATCTTCTGCTGCAATACCAATTTGCCCATTACGAGTAACCAGCTTGGCATCTAATTTAGGCTGTGCACCTTTCGCCCATGATGCTTTTGCATAACCATTTAATTTCCCCGTCAGTGCCAAACCTTCTGGCATAAACGCAGCAAAATCATTCAGATCTAGGTTTTTAGTAACAAAAGAAACATTACCATTTTGCTGACTTGCGCGGATCGGTTGATCAAAACACAATTGGCTTTGCTGACTTGACCAACAATGCTGCCCAACATATAACTCCGATTTTGACGCGTTAAAAATAACCGGTGCATTTTGTTGTTGTAATAAGTGTGCTCTTACTGAGTCAAACTCACCTTTTTGAATCTGACCCAACCAATCATTCTGCGCATTAAATCCACCTGCAAGCTGTACATAGAACTTAGAATAATAGTTCCATGCCTGAAGCTGTAATAAATGTGCTTTACGTGTTCCAGAAAGTGTAATCCCTGCATGCTGAATCTCACGGTTTCCACTGCGCAAAGTATCCATTTGCGCCACCATTTTCGACGCTACAGTTTCAGAGGTTGGCAATTCACCCTTTAAGCTTAATTTTTTAATGCTTAGACTATCATTAAAACTAAAATTATCGACTGTGAGGTTTGCAGTTGCACTCAGACGTGGCTGTGCTTGTAGATTCAAATAACCATATGCTGTGCCACGTAATCCCGGATAAAGCTCATATAATGCAGGTGCATTGACTTTTAATCGTAGATTCTGTGCATTTCCTGTCGCCTGAACTTGGTTATTGGCATAAGACAAAAATAAGTTGTTGGCTTCAAATTGCTGTGGCATCAAGCCTTTTAAATCAGAATTTAAAACAACTGCAAGGTTACCTCGTCCTCTTAAGGGTTTGTTATTGATCATGCCTGCAATATTCAATTGTTGAATATTAATTCTCTTCAGACGATCTGACCAATTCCCCTGAGCCTTCACATTCCCAGAAACTTCACCACGGACAGAAGAAACAAAATATTGTGGTTTAAAACGCACCAAAGATGCGTTGATATCCCAACCGATGCCATTGCTGATATGCACCAAGCCATTGGCTAAGATTTTTCCTGCAACACCATCATGCTGTAGCTCAGATATTTTAATTAACTCCGGTGTACCCGCAACTCTGATCTTTAACAAGCCACTGCCTTGTTTCAGCTGTGACGCATTTAATGCGCCATCATAATTCACAGCAAAGCCTTTAAACGCTCCACCAGCATTGGCATCATTGAAAATAACTGCGGCTGTACTTTTACCTGTCAATTGGATTGTTTCAGGGTTGGCTTGATTTGCAAGTCGCCCAGTTAAATTAATCGCATCAAAATTAATCAATTGTTGATTTGGTTTCGCATAACCATTGGCTTTTATTTGCCCATTGATTAAATCTACTGGTGCAGTTGCGACAATACTTTGTGGATTAAAATCTTTTGCATTGAGTAAGGCATTCCATTTTAACTGGCGTTTTTCAGTAGGTAATTCAACAACTGCGTTTCCAGATAAACTGCCTTTCGTTGCCACATATTCAAATGCTGGTACATGTAAATCATTGCCTTTTAGGTCTAACTGAGCTGTGTATTTGCCCTCAGGTAAACTGCCTTTTTCATGTTGACGTACAACGGTTGCCACATGAATATTTTGCTGATCGTCAACCAGTGCAACTTCAACCTGACCTTGTTCACTGCTTAACCAACCCACATAAGGCACGGCTCGGTCGATATTTTTCCAGTTAACCCCCAATAACATCGGTTCAGGCTTTTTACCCTTTTGCTCAGCTTGATCTAATTTAACCTTCCAAGCTTCATATTTATCAAAATCAACATTGGCGGTTAAATGCATACCTTGTTTTAATTCGCCCACTGAACCAATTTTGGCATCAAGGGAAACAGGTAAAAAGTCTTGAATCACTTGTGGGATAATTTTATCTTTTGGATTGATTCGATCTAAACGGCCTTGCACATCCCAATGCACATGATCTTGCCAACTGACCAAACCTGCAAGATTTAAAGCACCACCCATCAATTGACCATTCAAATTATTAATATTTAACTGATTGGTTAAATCGGTATGTGCTAAAGCAGTATATTGACCTTGTGGGATATTTTTACCACTAATGTCTGTGTTGATGTCTAAGTTTAAGCCTTTAACATCGCCTTGAAATTTCGCCAAGCCATTTTTAGACAGTAATTCTTGTTCCTGCAACAACGGCCAATGATAATCTTTAAAAACCAAAGCACCATTCATTGGAACATCATGACGCATCGGATGGATCACCGCCCAGCCCGTTAAAAGATCGGGCGTTTTCGTTGCAACACCCGCTTTAATCGTGTCGAGTGAGCCACGCGCATGTACGTAAATATCTTCAACATTCAAACTTTTTAAACTCGGGATCCGCAAAATTGCTTTGGCATTCAGTGGATAATCGCCTTGCTTAAAGTTCATATTACCTGTCGCGTCTTTTACAGATAAATAGCCCATGTCCATTTTAGAGTTTTCAAACTTCAGCTCTGTACCCGACCACAATGCATTTTCTAAATGAATATCGTTAAAATCAATTTTTGTAGAGGCAGTTTGCAACTGCATATGATCTACATTTGCTTCATCTAAACGTAAAACAAAGGGTAACTTGATTTCGCTAAACTTAAAGGGTTCATCGCTTGGTGGTGTTTTGCTGATAATTCTTAAATTGTTAACATCAGCATGGCTCAAATGAATTTCTTTATCTAATATTGCGCGCCAACCCAAGGAAACATCCGCACGATCAATTTTGACATCAACCGCAGCGAGAGTGACCAAAACATTTTTAAGTATGATCCCTTGAAGCAAGTTACCGCTTTCATATTGGTAATCAATAATTTTCTGGCTTGAAGCAACCCGATCCAATAAAAACTTACTGCCTTTATCGGTACTAAACATCACAGCCAATGCAGCAATCAATAGAATAATGACCAAAAGCAATGACATCAGAATATTACGCAATATATTGCGCTTCTTCGGTGTCTGCGCTTGCTTTAGTTGATCATTTTGCTGTTCATTTTGAACATCTTGATGTTCTTCATCAGCCATAATATTTCCAGTAATTCTCTTATATTTTTAGTTAATTAAAGTTGTGAACCAATAAAGAAGTGCAGTCGAATTGGGCGAGCAGGATCTGAAACACCTGATGCAACATCAATTCGAATCGGACCAATTGGTGACTTCCAACGGATTCCTAAGCCTAAGCTATATTGGGTATCGTTACTAAATGATTTATCGTAAGCATTACCAAAGTCACTGAATATTGCGCCACGCCAACCCTCTTTAAATTGGTAATTGTATTCCAATGAACCGACAGCCAAACCTTGACCACCGACTTTATAACCATATTCCGTTGGGGATAGGCTCTTATAATCGAAGCCTCGTAAACTCTGATCCCCACCAGCGAAATATCTTAAATTATAAGGAACTTGTTCAAAATCTTTGGCAAAAATATAGCCGACATTCAAACCACCAACTATCTGATGATTATCATTTTGACCAAAAGAATATAAACCTTTCCAATCTGCACTGGTAATCGCCATATCTGTATCTGAAAGTAAAGATTTACTGCCAAGCTGAATTTTATAACTTTGCTTATATCCGCGTGTTGGATTGATCCGATTATCACTGGTTGTTTTGGTTGCTTCATAACCCAACAACAATGACTGCTGTTCTTGATTTGAACCAGGAATTAAAAAAGCATCAGGAATATTGGCAATATCTACAGGACCATTTTGAGTAACACGGTCTAAACGGTAACGCACGCCAAGAATATGCTGCCACTCTTTTCTGGAACCTTTAATAATACGGTCTACCCCAGCTACCGCAGATTCAATGACCAAATCCATGTCATTACCAATACCATCACGGGTTTCTCTCTCATAACCCGCAACCAAGCTGAAGTAATCATTTAATGGATGTTTATAAGGAATGTTATAGCGAGCATCAATGGCTTGACGAATTTGTGACAACTCCATATTGGCATCAAAAGAATGCCCTAAATGGTTGACGATCGCACGTCTATATTGGCTACGTAAACGTACCCCTGTATCAGTCCCATAACCAATACCTGTTTCTAAACTGTTTAAGCGATCCGCATTTAAAGTCACAATCACAGGAATCTTTTTATTCTCACGTGCCTGATCTTTTAATAGATCATCATCGGATTCTTTTTCTTTCTGTTGTGCTTGAAGCTGCTTTAAGTTCGGATTGACTTCTTCACCTTGCGTTCCCGCAAACTGATTTTCATTGACCACATTTTGGGTCACTTCTTTATCTGACAAATGCGCTTTATCGGCATTGGTTTGCGCAGACAATGTCGTTTCAGTGATTTTTTGCTGATCTACTAAAGCTTGCAGATCTGCGGGAAGCTCAAGTGGTTTTACAATTGCATCCGGTTTAATCGCATCAACCAAGGTATAGTTAAAATAACGTGAGTTGGTTAAGTTATTGGCCAAACCATTGACACGCCATGCGGTATAATCCGCACCATCTTCCCACGGCGCTAAGGTTTTTAAGATTTTTAAATCGATCGGAAGTGGCTTAGAAGGATCACTCATTCTAAATTCAACATCTTGCAATTTATAACGATCGCCCGTTTCGTACTTTAAATCAATTTTGGCTTTGTTTTGCGGTTGTTCAACTTTGACATCATGTAAACGCCAATAACCATCAAAAAACCCGTTATTCGATGCTGCATCTACTATTCGGCTTTTGGTAGATTCATAAGCACCATGATTGAGAATATCACCTTCTTCTAAATCAGGAAGTACGCCAATAACTTGGAACTGTGCCAGTTTAGCGCCAGCCCCTGTAAACTCAATATTTTGTTCAGTCACTTTGACTGGGTCATGTGGGGTGACTTTAACCCCTAAATGGGTATCATCGATTTTAGTAAACTTGAATTCTGCATTGTAATAACCTACTGCTTGGGCAGCTTGTACCGCCAGTGTTCTTAACTGTGGCACCGAGCCATTAAAGTCAGAATATGCTTCTTGGGTAAAGGTTCCTAATTTTGCTTTTAAGTTAGTTGCAAGAACCGTAGGTGCCCCCGTCACGGAAACACTGATTTTTGGAATTGGTACGCCGTTGTCTTGCGGCCCACGGATTTTATTGACTAAACTTTTAAAGAAACCAGGTTTAGCCTTTTCTTCATCACTATTACTCTGTGTATTATCAACCAAGGTTTTACCCGATTGATTTTCCTCTACAGAAATTTTATTGTCCGCACGAATCGTTTGTATAAGCTGATCAACATTGACTGGCGCTTGCGTAATTTCATTCAATTCTTGCTGGGTCGCATTAGTCACTTCAACTTGAGGTGCTTTGGTCACCCCATTACGAAAATTCTGTGCATCCGTTTTTGCATCTTCTGCAACTTTATAAATTTCATTTGCTAAAGACTGATCCACAGCAACAGCAGGTAACTCTTCAAGATCTTCAAATTGGATCGGCTTAAAATCATCTTGCACCCCCATATTTTTTTCTTGTTGTTCAAGCATTTTAACGCTATCGACTTGATCAGTTTGTTGAGCTTGTTGAATTTTCTGATCTAACTGGTCGATCTTTTCGTTGGATACACCTTGTTGAATGGCTGCTGATTCTAATTGTTCTTGAGTATTGCTGATTTTTTCAGAACTTGTACCGATGGTTTCAGAGCTTGATGACAAGTTCTGATTGCTTTGTATTTGATCGGCATAACTGACAGGGATCGCAAAAACACTTAAAAAAACACTTGAACATATCAGTTTATTGATATGATAACGGTCAAAGTGTAAATGTACACTATGTGAAAGCACAGATTTTTTAAAATTAATTTTTGCTGGCATACCAAGCTCGAATGACCTAAATTTATTTGTAGAAAGATCAATTATTAAAAATCTTTCAAATACCCAAACCAATTGGTTTTACACATGATTTAAGTTAAAAACATGATACATGATTTTGAGAGATAGTTACCATTTCAACACATTTCTTATATATAACTAAATGAAGTCGTCTACAATGGAAAAAAATGAGCATATTTTAGGGACCCGACGTTTTTTACCGATGTTCCTTACCCAGTTTTTTGGCGCCCTGAATGATAATGTTTATAAACAATCATTATTACTCGTCATTACCTATGGTTGGATTCATCATCAGTCTGCCAATATCAGCACACTCAACAATCTCGCTGCGTTATTGTTTATTCTACCCTATTTCATCTTCTCTGCGACCGCGGGTCAAATTGCAGATAAATACGAACGCTCATTTTTAGTCCGAAATATTAAAATTTTAGAAATCATCATCATGCTGATCGCCTCAGCGGGTTTTTTATTGGGCAATCTTTGGATTTTACTCTTCGCCTTATTTTTAATGGGTACGCACAGTACTTTTTTTGGGCCAATCAAATATGCGATTTTGCCTGAAATCTTAAAACCCAATGAATTGATGTCTGGTAATGCCCTATTTCAGTCAGGTACATCGATTGCAATTCTAATTGGGATGATTTTAGGCGGTGCAGTCATTTCGCTATCACAAGGCAATATGATCTGGATTTGCTTAACCATCGTCTCTATTGCAGTGGTGGGTTATTTATCCAGTCGTTTTGTCCTTAAACAGTCTACTTCAAATGAAGATTTAGAAATCGATTGGAATTTCTTCCGGACCAGTTTCCAAACCATTCGTTATGCTAAAAGTTTACCGTTAATTTTTATCGTACTTTTAGGCAATTCTTGGTATTGGTTTTATGGTGCAACATACCTCACACAAATTCCACAATTAACCCAGCAAAACCTGCATGCCAATGAAAATGTTGTTAGTTTATTGCTTACCTTTTTTTCTGTCGGCATTGGCGTAGGTTCGTTACTGTGCCGTAAAATTGGCGGTGCTGAGGTGAATATCAAAATGGTACCGCTTGGTGCGATTGGTTTAACGGTATTTGCGCTCTATTTAGCAGGCAGTTTGGCCTTTGTTCCAGAGCGAACAGGTGATCTGATTGCAATTCCTGATATGTTTAACTCAGGGGCAATTTATTATCATGTCATGCTTGCGGTGACCTTATTGGGTATAAGTGGGGGTTTTTACATCGTTCCACTTTATGCCATGATGCAAGCCTATGCCCCAAAATCACACCGTGCGCGTGTGGTTGCGGCAAACAATATTTTTAATGCAATATTCATGGTTTCATCGGCAATTTTTTCTATTCTCATCTTAAGTATTTTGAAAATAGATATTAAAATCTTATTCTGTATCACAGCTGTGCTGAGTGCTATTTTTAGTACTTGGTTATTAATTCGTTTAAAACCATTAATAGCGACAACTCAGGTTTCTTTGGAGGACTAATATGCGTCAATATACTGGCATCGATAAATTGATCAATTCATTTGACCAAGCTTTAAGAAGTTTAGTACCTGGTGCAACTTCGGCACAAAGAAGCAATCCATCCAATGCAGTCGAAACCAAACTGGCTGTCAGTGAAGCACGCCATGTTGCAGGCTTAATGCGCGTCAACCATAGTGGTGAAGTCTGTGCTCAAGCGCTTTATCATGGGCAAGCCTTAACGGCCAAACTTCCAAATGTACGTCGTGAAATGGAATTTGCAGCAATTGAAGAACAAGATCATTTGGCTTGGTGTGAAGATCGTTTAAAGGAACTCGACAGTCATACCAGTTTGCTGAATCCTGTATGGTATGGTCTTTCTTTTGGTATGGGTGCGCTTGCTGGCATTGCAGGCGATAAATACAGTTTAGGTTTTGTGGCTGAAACTGAACGCCAAGTCAGCTTACATTTACAACACCATATCAGTCAGCTTCCAGCTCAAGACGAACGCTCACGTAAAATATTGGTGCAGATGAATGAAGATGAACTGCATCATCGTGATACAGCATTAACTGCTGGTGGTGTAGAGCTGCCTATTCCAGTGAAGATCACCATGACTGCTATTTCTAAACTGATGACCAAGACCAGTTATTTTATCTAATTTATCTAACAGTCTGATTTAACTGATTTACAAGCCCACTTGCTGGGCTTGTTTTTTTAGTATTTTAATAAGGTCTGCTTAACCCACATTTTGATGTAGAGATGTAGGTTAAAAATAAAAAATTACTCAGCAACGCCCAAAAGTAATTTAGCTGTATTCGGTGCCAATTTTGCAGTTGCGACAGGCAATAAAGATGGATTGAGCGGATATTGAGTTCCATCAAATTTCAACATCACTTGCCCATGCTTTCGGCTATAAACCAGCACTTGCTTCCAACCATTATGCATATATGTTGTAGAGTAAACTGGCGTATCCACCAAGGTTGTTTTACTTAAAAAGTCAAACTGGTGATTAGATTTTCCTTGAAAGATCAGCATTGTACAACCACCAGACCCACACCAATCTTGCCCTTTTAAAAGCACGATGGCTTCATCTTGCCCATCTTGATTGAGATCATCAAATGCCACATCAAATAAAGCTTGATCTTGTGTATAAGCATTCACTTTTTGCTTAAGATTGTTATCCCGCTGTTGTAAGCTTTGCACTTCACTTACAGCTTGTACTGGTGTAACAGATTGTTCAGGTAAATGGCGACATGCACTAAATAAAAGCACACAACTGAATAATGCCAAGGGCTTAAAATACATTGTTTTTTAACCTATTTATTTTAAAGACTATAAAATGATAACTGGAAATTGATCTGCGGAATGTTTGAATAATGCATCTTCCCAAAGATCAGACATCGGCACTTTAACATCCAACGCCAATGGTAGTTTCTTTGGATTAAATTGCATTGCAGTTAAATGAGATCCCCATGCAATGAGATCAATATCCAAGGAAATTTGATGTGATGGGCGTACACGACCTGAGTCTGCTTCCATCTTTTTTAATAAAGACAGCATTTCATCTACAGACAGCTGACTTTGAACCAAACATGCAGCATTCCAATAATCTGCACCAATTCCATCACGGCATGGAATTAAATAGATTGGAGAAAATGACACCATTCCCAAATGGGCAATCTGAGCAAATGCTTTTTGAAAATTTTGTTGTGGATCGCGATTACTCGCTAGAGCTAGGGCGAATATCATTTCGGTGTCGTTCAAGACGAATTCCTACAGAATTTGCTTGCGGGATAATGGCAGGCTTACGGATCGTAATCATAATCGATTCAATAGGCGGAAAGGTAGAGAAAAGCGTATTCAACACCAATTTGGCCGCATGTTCGATCAATTTTGGCGCAGCATCCTGAATCACTTTGGCAGAAATTTCACAAATTTCTGCATAGTTCAACGTATCGACCAATTCATCTGAGTTAGACGCTTGTTCTAAACTGGTTTGAATGTGGAGATCCAACATTAAAGGTTGGATAATTTGCCTTTCCCAATTGAAGCAGCCAATCACCGTCTCAACTTTCAACCCTTCAATGATAATTGCATCCATGACGTTTATAAATTCTCAATTTAAATAAAAAATACCCTTTTAAAAAGGGCCAAGTAAGATTTTACAATCAAACTCAGCCAGCTTTTCACAAAGGAAAAACATCTATATCAATGTTTTAACAGCGACACAGGATCAATATTTTGCACCATCTGTAAACGTTGGTCAGCATAAATATCGGTATATGGCGCAAGAACACGCATAAAACGATCAAAATAGAGCATTTGCTTAAATAATAAGGCAAAGTCACGCGGGAAACGAATACCATGACGCTCGCCCACACCCACCATATCCATCATGATGTCATTTAAATCAGATGGGTTAGACGTCATAATTTTTTGTGGATCCGCAAGCAGTACCCCACTAAATAAACGTTCTAAATCTTCTGCCAAAACCTGAGTGTCGACTTGAGTGCTGGTCATGCCCATACCCAACATATTTTCAGCCATCAACTTGTAATCTGTCTTTTGCAAAGCATCCATAAATGCCATACATGCTTGCCAAACTTCAGGTTTTAACTGTCCAACGATACCAAAATCAATAAAACCAATACGGCCATCTTCAAGCAACATCAGATTACCTGCATGCAAATCAGCATGGAAAGACTGGCATAACATCAAACTACCAAACCAAGTATTCATGGCGGTAATCAGCACTTGAGATGGATCTTTTGCGACCTTTCTCACCACATCAAAATCAGTCAGTGGCACACCATACAAGCGTTGCATGGTAAGTACGCGACGTGTTGAAAATTGATGATAGACCTTTGGTGCGGTTGCTGCGGTGTTTTGCGACACATTGAGATAATTCACAAAATCATCTAAATTTTGTGCTTCTTCAATAAAATCAACTTCACGTACCATACGTGTTTTAATTTCATCAACAATATCTGCCAATGAAGCGAATTTTACTTTTGGAATCGCTTTTTCTAACACCTTTGTTGCCCAGTGCAATACATTTAAATCGGTATAAAGAATAGTTTCTACACCGGGTTTTTGCACTTTAATTACAACATCTTCACCAGTCACCAATTTGGCCGCATGAACCTGAGCAATAGACGCTGAAGCAAGAGGCTTTTCATCAATAGATGCAAAGATTTCACTTAAATTACGTCCAGCAAATTCTTGTTCCAACACCTCCTGAACATAGCTAAAAGGTAAATAAGGCGTTTGATCTAAACAGCCTTGAAACTCTTCAACATATTCACGAGGAAATAAAGATGGTGTACTGGCAATAAATTGACCCAATTTAATATAAGTTGAGCCTAATGATTCAAAGGTTTCACGCATCAGTTTGGCATTACTTGGTTTTTCAGTGGCGTATTTAATGCCAGCTTTGGCAGCGATGACAGCAGTTTCCCCAACTCGGGCAACTGAACGCAGACCATCTAAAAAGATATTATTTTTCATAATGTCAACATTAAATTGAATTTGTATAAGTGTAGCAAATTAATCAGCATTTGCAGTATGGCTTGCCTGACAGTTTGTACAATCTCTATCTTTTTCAAAGGCTAAAATTCGTTGTTTCATTGTTAATCCATCCCAAAGCATCAGTTTTTGTTTCAGTGGGGTTTTCGCTAAACCTAAATATAGAAGTGCATGATGTGCCTGTAAACTTGCCATGACATTGGGTGTGGTGGCCAATACACCAGAGTCAGCACAACGTAGACTTTCATTATGTTGTTGCGCTTTGGGAAATAAACATTCATAACAAGCTGAGTCACCGTCAACCATAAAAAGCTGACCTTGGAAACCAATCGCGGACGCACTAATCAACGGGATATGCATTTGGGTACAGATATGATTCACCAGATAACGGGTGGTAAAGTTATCGCAACCATCCAAGACTAAATCTTGCTGAGCAATCAATGCTTGCGCATTATTTTCATCCAATTTACTGCTATAGCTTTCCACTTGGATAAAAGGATTAATTGTTTGTAATCTCTTGGCCAAGATCTCCGATTTATAAAACCCGACATCTTGCGCAACATAGGCAATTTGTCTTTGTAAATTACTGATTTCAACCGTATCAGCATCAATCAGACTAATTTTTCCAACACCTGCACGCGCCAACAATTCGGCAGTGGTACACCCTATTCCACCGCAACCAACAATCAGTACATTGGCAAGTTTTAATTTTTCCTGTGCCTCAATATCCCAACCATCCAGCAGAATTTGACGGGAATAGAGATGCATTTCAGATTCGGTAAGTTCTAGATCGTGTTCAAGCATGGGTGGATAAACTTTTCAATTTTAATCAGTATAAAGTAAAAATTTTATAGAGGAGCAATAACTAAAAATAATCTTTAATCCTTTGGCTTAAGTTTTAGCAATTCGCTCAATGTTTTCAACAGGTCCTTTGCAAAATCATCATGATATGGTTCAACACAGTATACAATCAGATTTAAACTGCTTTATTTTCCATAACCTAGCGTTTTATGATATTTATTCTCAAAAATGATTCAAATATTGAAAAACTATAAAAATCAATCTACATTAATACAGAAAATTTTTTCAAGCTGGATAAAAATATGGAACTGGATCGTTACGATAAACAAATTTTAGAAATTTTAACCCATGAAGACATCAATCTAAATGAATTGTCAGAACGTATTAACCTGTCGGTAAGTTCTGTCCATCGTCGTATCAAACACTTGATCGAAACTGATATCATGACCAATCTAAAGCGTGATATTAATTTTGAAAAATTAGGCTTTAAATTACATGTCATTTTACAAATTTCCCTAAGCAAACATGACACCGATACCTTTGCTAAATTTTTAGAAGAACTCGAAAACATCCCTGAAGTGATTAACGCCTTTTTAGTGACTGGGCAAACCGCTGATTTCCTTGTCGAAGTTATCGCAAAAGATATGGAGAATTACAGTGAAATTTTACTCAAACGGATTGGTAAAATTGAGCACGTGGTTGCACTACATTCAAGCTTTGTGATTAAAGAATATAAACGCGTGTTTAATTGTACTGGCCTACTCAATCGAATTTAAATTATGTATTGAGCCAGTTTAGTTTCTGCACGATGAATAGAATGCACTTAAAAGTCTACGAAGCAAAGCTATTCTCATTGGTCTTAAACATTGGTTTTATGATGTTTTAAATAAGTAGAATTTAAAAATCAAAGATATCAGATTGTATTTGAATGGGTCTTTTTATGAGATTTTATTTAGCCGAAGAATATCATCCACAATGCAATGCACGGTTTGCGTATTATCAAACTCAAATCAAAGTACTTTTAACCAATGCAGAGATTAAGCACATTGGCGCCTCTTCAATTCCAAATGCAATCTCTAAAGGAGATTTAGACATTTATATTGCAGTGGATCAATATGAATTTAATGATTCAATTCAAAAGCTTTGCCACTTAAACTTTCAAGAAAAATTAGCAACACTGAGAACGGATCAACTGTGTATGTTGGAATCGCTCAATGGTGATGATGTCGCCTTTCAATTGGTTGTCAAAGGTTCTGAATTTGAGTCATTTATTCAGTTTAGAGATAAACTCCGGCAATCGCCTGAACTGGTACAAACGTACAATGATCTAAAAAAGCGTTGTGAAAATTTAGATATGATCGATTATCGGATTGAAAAAAATAAATTTATTTCTGCTGTTTTAAATCAGCAATAAATTCTCTCAATAAAAAACGCACCCAAAGGTGCGATTAACATTCAATTAAATCAATATGTTGCATTTTTATTGCACTCAATATTTTCATTTTATTAAATTTAAAAAATAATCATGTTTTATTAAAAATTTATCATTATTGCACTGCCTGAATCACTCTTAACCAGATATGATTTATTACTGATGCTCAGATTGTCAGTATCCGTAATGTTCTCTTTTAAATTCTATACGAATTCCAGTAAATTAAGATTAACAAAATTTAAGACTACCATAACAATTTGGGGCAAAATTTTGCCCATTAAGCTGAAGGTTAGATAGATTCATTTGTAGGGGAGCAACATTTGATAAATTTACATTTCCAATATTTGCATCAAGTCCATTTCCACTAATAATTCCACCAAGATCATTCGTTCTAGCAGGATATTGCTGTAAATAATCTCCAGCTTTCGTAGCAAATTGACCAAGCAATGGCTCAATACTTAATTTTTGGGTTGGTTCTACTCGACCTATACTGATAGGATCTGCAAGTGCTAACCACCAACCTGGCTGTGCAATATTTAAGGATTCAGAACCTGGCCACAATAAACTCTGATTTTGTAAGCTTAAAGATGCAGCCGAATTCACCTGTAAGCTATGAATAAAGCCAAGAGCTTCTTGAAAATTTACAGTCGCTTTCGCACCACTTACTGAACCACTCATTTTGATATTAGTAAATTGACGCCCTGTTGGTGCTGCTAAACAAGCAGGAATTAAAAAAACCGTGTTTTGACATCCTGTTATCTTAGCGTCTACGGGATTACCAGCTGTGTATACTGCTGTTGTGGTTCCATTTGCATCAAAGGTTGTTCTACCTATTGCTGGATAATCATTTCCTGTCCCTAAATTGATAGTTGGAATATCAACAGATGCAGATAAACCAACTGATGTCTTACGATTTCCTACAACAACAATTTGGGAGGTTTCAAAAGGAAGGTTATTCATTTCTGGAATACTAAATCCCCCTCCAGTTGTGATAAAACTTGCATTTGCTAATCCAATTGCAACTAAATTGCCTTTAATTGGATATGTAGCTAGATTCATAAACTGTGCAGCAGTATCGGCATATCCTTTAATTTTACTTTGTTCTGCAACAGTAGTACCAATACCTGACTGTACTTTCATGTATCCAGAGAAACTATTTAGTCCATTCGCAACAGATGAATTTTCTGTTCCCAAAGTCATCAGACCTAGTATTTTCTCGGCACTCAGTCTCAATCCTACCATTTCTCTTGTTGATGACTGACCAGGATTTTTAATTGCAAACTCAATGAAAGGGTTGGTTAATTTTGCACTGGAACTTGCTCTGCCAGAATTAGTATCAGAAATACCACTTAAACTTAAATTATCAATATCAATGTCACATCCACCTGCCCCGTTCAATCCCCCACAACCTAGCTGTAATTTTTTAATATTAGCATTCAACTCTAGTTCTGCTTCCAAACCTAAGCGATAAAAACCGATATTCTGGCTACCGCCAGTACGCTGTCTTTCCAAGTTATCTGAATCATTAGGTGCAATAAAAGACATACTCATTAAAGCCTGACCAGTTGTCGCTGACATTTCACTTTCTGACATAGGTTGAAAAGTTTCAGAACTTGCATAAACTAAATGGTTGCTAAAACAGATTAACCCCAAAAAAGCATTTGATAAAAATACCTTTTTCATTATAAAAATCCTTTTTTCATTGTAAGAATACTTATTAGTTTAAAAATTCAAACAATTACTTTTATTAATAATTGCAATGTAATTTTGATGTAATTGTATACTTTTTTTTATTCTTCTCAAACTCTTTTTAATTTACCTAAACATTCTAATGTATAAAAATTTTGGCTATTGAAGACTGTGGTCCATAACTAAAAAGAGAACTCCAGCATTGCCCACCGTGTGATCTGACCCCAAAAAGTTGGACGGTTGATTAAGTGGGTTTTTATCTCAAAATCCGATCTTAAATTCACCATACGCAAGCTTTATAATTGTTTTGGCAAAATTTTCATTATAGTTTTTGCATTTTTAATAGTTTTTCCAGCATTATTCCTGAGGATAAAACTCTATCCAAAGAACCTTAGTCTTTGCATCACTCAAACCACTACACTCGTTGTATTTAGCAACGGTATAACGATCCTTAGCGTAATTTCTTTACCCTGCCCTAATTCCAATTTAAGGAGTTTAGGGCAAAGTGTCATTTAGAGATCTGCAGTTTCAAATATGCTGTATTAAAGTAATTTTAGAAAATATTAACTTTTAGAAAAAATTAATTTCATTAAGTATTCGTCTTCACTCTCAAGAAATTCTTTCTCTTCTAAATTACATGAAAATGCTTCAAGAATATGATTAATTACTTGAATTACACGCTCTTTGTTAAAATTTTCAGTGTTAACTAAAATCGACAGTGCATCAGAAATTTCATTCAGGCTAAAAGAGTATTCAAATCGTCCAATTTCCATTAGATCTTTGATTGATTGATCAACAGAAGCAATATTGATCTCATCTTGTTGAAGGATTTTATTTAAGTAATTTAAATTTAGTCAAATGAAAAACAACTTATAAACTATTGTTTTTATTTAATAAATTAAATTTAAACACGTAATAATAAAAAACGCACCCAAAGGTGCGTTTTATCAACTCAAATCAGACTTAACTGTCTAATTCAGCCAATACTTCATCTGTGAATTCAACGTTGGTATATACGTTTTGAACATCATCAAGATCTTCAAACATATCAATCATTTTCACAATGAGTTTTGCTTGATCCACATCAGCAATCAATGCTTTTGTTGATGGGCTCATAACCACTTCTGCATTATCAGATTTTAAACCAGCAGCAGTCAAAGCATCTTGTACATCACCAAAGCTTTCTGGTGTAGTGATCACTAAGATTTCATCTTCGTTCACTTCGATATCTTCAGCGCCAGCTTCCAAAGCCACATCCATGATTTTGTCTTCTAAAGAAACATCTTCAAAAGTAATCTCACCACGTTTGGTAAACAAGTATGCCACTGAACCCGCCGTACCTAAGTTACCATTGGTTTTAGAAAAACAATGACGTACATCAGGCACAGTACGATTAAGGTTATCTGTCATGGTTTCTACGATAACCGCAACACCACCCACACCATAACCTTCATAAGTGACTTCTTTTAAATCATCGTTGTCTTCACCACCAGCACCACGTTGGATAGCACGGTTGATCGTGTCACGTGTCATATTCACTGAAAGTGCTTTTTCGACAACAGCACGTAGACGAGGGTTACTTCCCACATCAGGACCGCCAAGTCTTGCTGCTGTGGTTAATTCACGAATATATTTGGTAAAAACTTTACCACGACTTGCATCTTGTTTTGCTTTGCGATGCTTAATATTGGCCCACTTGGAATGACCCGCCATGCGAAATATGCTCCTGTAGATTGGCTTTATGCCATATCAAATTGCAGCAATTCTACCATAAGCACTTTTTTATGAGAAAGTGCTTATTTTTTAGATTTAATGCAAATTAAGAATTTTTTGCTTCAGGAATCACAATATCGAGCCCTGTATGTTGTTTATATAGACGTTTAATTTCTGCTAAGTCTTGATCTAGATCTGTTGGGTAAATTTTACCAAAGATTCCACCCTGTTTTGTTTTTGAGTTTGCATACATCAAAACAATAGGAACATCGGCTGCTTTTGCGATATGCCAAAAACCAGTACGGATCGGTTTACGCGCTTGTCCACGTTCTGCGCGAGTTGCTTCTGGTGCAATCACTAAATTAAACTCTTCATTACTCTGAAACAGATCAACCATTTGAGAAACGATGTCTTTGTTTGACTTTCGATCTACAGGAATACCACCAATCTTTTCTAAAATCGGTTTCAAAGGCCCTTTAAATAATTCTTTTTTAATTAAAGTATGGATTTTAATGTCATGAATTTGAAAAATAGCCAATGACAATACAGCATCCATCATGGATGTATGTTCAAAACCGATAATGACTTGTTTTTTTTCTAATACACTTTGATCAACTTCGTATGACCAACCTGAGAGCTTAAAAGTAAGTTCTCCCAACATCTTTTTCATAAATACCTAACATCATAAAATCATAATTTGCGAATTGTCCGAGTAAAAGCTTAAAAAGACAATCTCTATTGTGCTTATTTTTTACATTTGTATATTTATTTTTGTCATTTTAAAGACTTGTTTTGCTATACCGAAATGGGTGATTAAAATGTAAAATCGTTAAATCCACCAATGTCATCTAACTCACTTTATAACAAAAATATAAATTCTTCATAAAAAACATTCATATAAATCATAGTCTCAATAATAAAACTCAAATCAATATTCTTTATCCTGTTAAAATCATTTAGACTTTAGTCTTAATTGAGCCATAAGCTCAAAAATTTTACCTGCAAAAGGATTGCAATATGTTGATGCCTCTCTTTGGCGTAAGTGCCATAGTCTTTGTTTTGATTTGTACATGGAGCGTATTTGAAATTTATATAGAAAAACGAAAAAAATAATACTGCATATTATTACCGCTCAATAGCCACAAACTTCGCTAGATCATCGTTAAAAGCACTCGATTAATTTTCAATTGTGGTTAAGTTTCTAATCATTCGACTCTATTTCAGTCATTCTCACCAAAAAATAAATCAGAGTCATCAAGCATTAAAACTGCTTCTAAAAATTTCGCTCGACAAAGTTAAAAAATCACTTTAAATAGATACACTTAATTAAGTACGTCTAAAGCATATAAAATAAATGGGGATCTATGAATAATTTACTACATATCTATGCATTTTGTGTGGTTTTGCTTTTTTTTAAAATGCTTGCAATCTCCTGTTATCAAGGATTTTATCGTATAAAGAATAAAGCGTTTAAAAATACCGAAGATGCTAATTTTGTCAGTGTTCAAGCCAGACCCGAAGAACTACCACAAGTGACCAGAGCCAGCCAAGCTTGGGCAAATGATCTAGAAAATATTCCCGTGTTTTGGGTGCTTGGAGGGCTTTGTATTGTATTAAACCTAAGCAGTGATTTCATTGTCTGGGTCTTTTGTATTTTTACGATTGCAAGAATCACACATACAGTCACCTATCTCAGTGCAATTCAACCATGGCGCAGTATTTCTTATGCTGTTGGAATAATCTGTCTTATTATTTTGGCGATTCAAATCATAATCACATGTATTGGATTTTAAATAAATGCAAATTAATAGGCATTAACTGATCATTTTATGCTTTATTAGCTGTTTTATAACCGTTTATTTCTTTATAAGTTGTATTTTATAGCTAGGAAAATAATACAACTTATATCGATAATTCATCCAAAATATCCTATGAATAATAATTAAATTTAGATTTACTAATTTATCTTATAATTTTTTCAATATAATAAAAAGTAAAGTAAATTTATCAAAAAGTAAAACTATGTCACTATTTTGTAATACTTTATTTATATGAAAAATATAATTAAAAATACATTATTTTCAAACAACTCTATGATTTTATGTTTTTTATATTACTTTTCAATCATTATTAATTAACTTTTAAGTCTTAATACCATTTTTAAATTAGAGTTTTTACTCTACTTATTGGTTGTTTTATGTAATTTTAATAATCTCATTGTCAAGAAGACAGTGATTGTATTTAAAAGGATGAATCAAAGTGAAAATAAAAAAGATCTTTCAAAAAGCCATCGTTACTACCTCACTCTTGTGTATTGCGGGAATAAGCCAAGCTGAAGATTTTAAACGCTTCTCGGTTTCTTCGGGTTGGTTGCATATGTCATCAATGGGGAAAGCACAACCTTTTAGGATTAATACCTCTGTGGGTAATGGTACTAAAGCTGCTGTGGGGGTAATTACAGGCCAAACCATTTTAAATAATGTCGATCAATCTCGTATTGATGCGATGGATCCCAACCTAATTAGCTTGCTCAATGCACCAAGTAATGAAGAAGGACGATATTTATTTGATGACCTGCTGGATGTAATCATGGCAGACGACCCAACCTTAATCGACCAATTAACAGGAATTGCTGAAATCAATGGGATTGCCAATTGGTCAGCGGATGCTGGTTTAGAAGTTGAGGATGTAGACACGCTAGGTATGATGTTTACTTATAATGTCACTGACAATGTTGCCGTTCAATTGATTGCAGGGATTCCACCAAAAGTTGATCTAAAAGGGAAAGGTACTGTCTATGCACCCTTTTCAGCAACATCTCAGCCACTTCAAGGCTTAGTAGGCGATTTGTATTTAAAAAACAATCTTTTGATTACAGATTTGGATAGTTATAACACTGCTGCATCTGCTAGAGCTTGGACGCCTGCCATACAAGCGCAGTACTATTTTGGTAAATCTGGTGTCAATAAGTTCAGACCATTTGTAGGTGCTGGTTTAATGTATGCCTACTTCAACGAGATCGAAATCAATTCAGGGATTGAAAATGATTTGATACGTGCTGGGCATATGATTCAAAACATTCATGATGGTAAAGCAGGTGCTTCTCTAGAAGGAAAGCAATCAAGCGGCAACATGAAAGTTAAGGTAGATGCTACTGATGCCATTGCACCGATTGTTACTGCTGGTTTTACCTATGACTTTAAACAAAACTGGTTTGCGACTGCCTCTATTTCGTATGCGAAGTTAGACAATACTGCAACCATTACAGTCCTCAACACCAACAACAATGCAAAGCTTATTCAGGCTAAAACTAAAATTGAGATCGACCCACTAATCACTTACCTTGGTGTAGGTTATCGTTTCTAAGTCTATCTGTTAAAACCTGAAGCCATTACAGCAACTTAAATACTGTAATGGCTTCATTTATAATTAATTTCAAAAAATTACCATGTATAAAATTTAATTCATTAAGTAATTATTTTGGCTGTCTTGTAGCCTTTTCATTTCAGACCAAGACTCACCTACCTATTTCATATAAGGTAAATATTCAAATCACATTTCAATAGGAAAGTATCAAATGACTTCTATCAATGTTGAAAGTATTAAGAATCATGCCGATGTTATTGCGTCTTGTGGAACCAAAGTTGGTGAGGTAGATCACCTTGTTGGAGCAGACCAAATCAAGCTGACTAAACATGGCGATGGACATCACCATCTCATCCCAACATCTTGGGTTGGTGAGATAAAAGGCGAAAAAGTTATCTTAACTAAAGATTCTCAAGAGGTTAAAGACACTTGGCTAGAAGTATAGATTTGGCCTATTACAACTGACATTATATTCAATTTTATAGGTGTCTCGTTCTGAAGTAGATTGACACTTATTTCATATAAAACGCTCGATGAATTTCATTGAGCGTTTTATATTTGATTAAATCTTATTTTTAAGACTTTCGTATCTTCATCTAACCTTAATTGGCGTTGTCTTTCGCCTTCATTGATAAGATCAAGGCGTTTGCCCCAGTATTGAATTGCATATTGATATTCACTCTTTTTGCTTGTTGATATATTTTCTATTCTAGAATTTATAAGTAGTAATATGGATAATGACTAACGGTGTAATATTTCAAATAACCCTATAAGTAAACTTTAAAAATCATCTTTAGGATGCTCTCATTTAGTTTTTGGAAATTAATAGTTTATTTAGCAAATAAAAAATCCACCGAGGTGGATTTAATCAGTTAAGAATGCTGTGTTTTTCTTTTCCCACCACCATCCTGCTTATTTACAGTCGCCCAAGCAATACGTGCTGCATCTTCATCTGAGCGACCTTGTTTTTTCTCACTTTCATAAATATGTTGAGCTTGTCTTTTCTGCTTTGCTGTATATGCTGATTTATCACCTACAGACATAATCACTTCTCCATATAACGTTAAATAAAAGCATTGTTTTTATAGCATGGATTATTTTATTCGCTGTTTAGTGTTGTAAGTACTTGTGAATTTAAACCCTGCTTGTTTATTTTAACTCAATATATAATACCAATTAACACTATGTTTTTATTTTAAAAATAACTAGCCATTATTTTAAAGCATCATTTCATTTAATACTTAATCTTTCATTTAATCTACATTGATCACTTTTGAACAACATTTATTCACACAGTATTGATGAGATTAGTCCACCATATAAATTAATCACTTGATAAATCTTAGAGGTTAATATGCAACATGATAACAACCCATCAACCGCTCAAGAAAGATCTGAAAAAGCACAAGAAAAGCGTAGAATCCCTAAATATATTTTACTCTTAGTGGGTCTATTTTTAATTGCGATTGTGATCTATATGCTTGCGAGCTGGCAAGGCTAAGTTAGAGTAATGTGCAGCTATTTTTAAACGACCTATTTTTGATTGTATAGTCCATAATTGATCTTGCTTGAAGAGACTTTAAATTGAGGTAATCCATAAAAGCTTGGTTTGCTATAGCTGCTGTAGACTTCTTTTTCTCGATATTTAATTGTTGTTGCTGCTCTAATATTTTTTGCTTTTTATGGTTGGGATTTATTCCTTATGCCATTTGTAGCAATTTCCCCTGTGCTAAGTCATGCGCTTTCCCTAGACTGATATTTCCATATAATCCAAAGTCGTGTGCACAGATTTACCAAGAACTTTCTTTCAGCGATAGTAAGTTTTATCGCTGTTATGTACACGTACAACAAAGCCAATCAACTCCTTGTCTCGATAAATCGCAGATCTAAGCTCCAATTGATCAATAAATGTCTTTGTCAGCTTTACTCTTGGTGTTGACCTATATAGAATCTCTAGCTGTCGCAATGCTAAACACTATATCAAGCTATTCTCTACAGTCTACTTGTAAAAAAAACTTGATAAACTCTAAAATCTTAGATAGTATTGCACACGTTCCAAGTAGTTGATAATTAATCAATTCACTTGATGAAGGGCCTGTAGCTCAGTTGGTTAGAGCAGCGGACTCATAATCCGTTGGTCCCCAGTTCAAGTCTGGGCGGGCCCACCAAATAAGATAACCACTTAGGTGCATTAATCCTAAGTGGTTTTTTAATATCTGCTTCTTTATTAAGTTATCTATAAGCAATTCAATAGGCTTCTTTCATAAGTCATTTCTAAACCATTGATCAACACACTCCTTGATCCTAACCATCAATACCAATATAAATCACTCAACATGATCATTTTTGATTTATGAAAGATCGAATAAAATGCGCATTAAATTTTTACGCAAAAAATAATAATTTATGCAAGACTAGTACTACGCCTACATAAAACAACAGCTCTATTTTATCAATGAGAATGCGATGGTTAAGCTATGTGGTCAGTTAATCTGTGTGTCTGAACAAGAATTAAATATCGTAATCAAGTATCTTCCAGAACATATCAAGTTAACCAGACAAGAACGAGGTTGTGTTTCTTTTGAAGTTAAACAAAGTCAAAATCCCTTAATTTGGGATGTGCATGAAGTTTTTGAGAGTCGACAAAGCTTTGAAAATCATCAACGTAGAATATCAGGTTCTGTGTGGGGAATTAAAACCCAACATATTCAAAGATTGTATGAAATAACCCTCGATTAAAGGGCTATCTCAAAAATTTAAACTTTGCCTAGCCTGCTCTATCCACTTATTCTAATTCTTTTAATATCGCCTCATTAAAGGCAGGAATATCATCTGGACTGCGCGAGGTAATGAGTACCCATCCACCCGTATTACAACGATGAACTTCTTCATCTACCCAGTTTGCACCTGCATTCTCTAAATCTATGCGAATACTTTTATATGAAGTCAAATTTTTATCTTTAATTCGTTCTGCATTGATTAAAGCCCATGGTCCATGACAGATGGCAGCAATCGGTTTCTTATGGTCTGTAAAGGATTGAATGATTTTCTTAGCATTCTCATCAATTCTCAATTGATCAGCATTGACCGTTCCCCCAGGAATAACCAGCAAATCATAATCACTTGGATCTACTTTTTCCAAAATCGCATGCGGACTATATGACACCGATTTTTCATCATCATGAACAACGGTTCGTACATCATTTAATTCAATCGCAGCGTGTATGCTTTCTATGCCCTTGCTCGTCAAGAAGTCTAAAGGTTTTTTAAGCTCATCATGCTCAACGCCAGAATTGGAAGTGATGAATAGTACTTTTTTAGTCATTTTCTTACTCCAACAATACGGTATATTTCAAGCTAACAAAAAATATGATTGTAGATGTACAAGTTTTAGCTTCTTATTGTTAAATGTTTTAGGATATTGTTTTAAGGCTTGTTAGATATCCTTTTTGTTATTCTATCTATACTGCTATTAAGCAACCTATGTATCAAACGATCAAATAACACTACAACAAAAACTACAGAAAAGACCAAAAATTATTCATTCAAAAAATGGCATAACTATTGCTTTTTCAAGTGACCTTTTAGTTATGAATCTCCTCAATGAAGCTCATTAAACGCTCTTTATTTTTACAAGTAATGATTGCATTGGTGATTGGCTGTTTATTCGGTTACTTTTTGCCTCATATTGCGATCAATTTTCAAGTGTTTGGTAATGGCTTTGTCAAACTTGTCAAAATGTTGATTGCTCCACTTATATTCTGCGTCATTGTGTTAGGAATCTATGGTGCAGGAGACTTAAAAAAAGCTGGGAAAGTAGGAATAAAAACGCTGATTTATTTTGAAATCATGACCACTATCGCTCTAATTTTAGGATTAGCCGCAGCCTACATATTTAAACCTGGGCATGGTATGCACGTGGATATTTCAAGTTTAGATGCGTCCCAAATGACCAAGTACAATGAAAATATCCATGCAGTTACAGGCGTATCTGATTTCTTTTTAAATATGATTCCTCAAACTGCTGTGGGTGCATTTACGGGGAATGATATTCTGCAAGTGGTTGTCTTTTCAATTTTATTTGGCGTTGCATTATCTATGCTGTCTAAAGATGTCAGTGAACCTGTCGCCTCTTTTATTGACAAAATATCTCAAGTTATTTTTAAAATCATGTCCATCATCATCAAACTGGCTCCTATCGGCGTTTTTGGTGCAATTTCTTTTACCGTAGCAAAGTTTGGAATAGAAACTTTACTTAATCTGGGCTATTTGGTTTTAATTTATTATGCAACTGTGATTTTCTTTGTGATCGTCATACTTGGTCTGGTATTAAAACTCTTAGGCTTCAATATTTTTAAGCTCATTCGCTATTTTAGAGAAGAAATCACCATTGTATGTGGAACATCATCTTCTGATTCGGTATTACCGCAAGTGATGTATAAACTAAAAAAATTAGGGATAAAAGACTCTATAGTAAGTCTGGTCATTCCTTCGGGTTACTCTTTTAACTTAGATGGCTTTTCAATTTATCTCACCCTTGCTGTTGTATTTATTGCGCAAGCGACAGGCGTTCATCTAACAATTTCAGACCTCATCATGATTCTTTTAATCACCTTGTTTACCTCAAAAGGAGCACATGGTATTCCTGCATCAGCAATCGTTGTACTCGCTGCGACTTTATCTAGCTTTCCTGTTATCCCGGCGATTGGCTTGGTATTGATCCTTTCAGTGGATTGGCTGATTGGTATTTTAAGAGCAGTAAGCAACTTGATTGGGAATTGTGTCGCAACTTTAGTGATTGGTGTATGGGAAAATGATGTTGATAAGAAACGTGTACATCAAATGTTAGATGATCCGAACTGGGCAAAAAATGAATTGGGCAGTTAAAACGCAATTAACACATAGTGGGGAAAAATTAGAGTTTTATCTTACAGCAAAACCAACGCGCTATTACCAACTATACTATAACCAACAGAATACGCTTTAGATAAAATCCTTTAACGCTATCTTAAGCACACATATTTCATAAAAACCATTTCCGCATTGAGTCGCTGAAATGGTTTTTTATAAATCATGGCATTTACTTAAACTAAAGTCCTCAATTGAAGACCACTCCAGAAAGCACAGCAAAAAGAATCGTACTGATCATCATGACGGATCATTTGATATGGCTATGCTGTCATTAGCCATACGGTAATGTCCCCATAATACAATCACCAACACCATATCCCCTGCGCATAATGCAACGAGAAAACCCGATCTTAGCCCATAGCCATCAACCATTTGTCCAGAGATTGCTGCGCCTAGTGCCACGCCAACATTTAACCCAGCCAGTAACCATGTCATACCTTCCGTCAGGCGATGTTTTGGCACAATGCGCTCAACCAGTGCCATTGCGACGATCATTGTCGGTGCAAAAAATATCCCTGCCAGTAAAACACTACTTGCCAGCATCGTAATACTATTCACCCATAATAAGGGTAATGTACTCGCTGCAGTTGCCACGCCTCCGAGTAATAAGAGATGCTGTAAAGACATTTTCAATTTAACTGCACCAAATAATAAGCCAGCTAAACATGAACTTAACGCATATGCAGAAAGTACCAAACTGGCAGCTGCAGGCTGACCAAGATGTTCAGCAAAGGCGACACTAACGATATCAATCGTGCCTACAATGATCCCCATTCCAACCATTAACAATGTCAGCAAGCGTATCTGAACAAGCATAATGATTGAGCCGGAACGCTTATGAGTTAAATCTTGTGTGTCGATTTGGGGTTCTGTACCTCGTTGTAACACCAGTAAAAAAACACCGATAATCAACAACAATGTTGCAACCAGTAAACTTGCTTGTGCTAACACTGCTATCGATAAGCCAACAGACAATGGCGGGCCAATAATAAAGGTGACTTCATCTAGTACTGTTTCTAGTGAGTAAGCGGTTTGTAATTGAGCTTGTCCAGCATATATTGCCGTCCAACGCGCCCTTACCATGGCAGATATACTGGGCATAAAACCCGCCAATAATGCCCCCACAAACAACGTCCAATCAGCTGCCCGCCACCATGAAGCAAATACCAATATCAGTAAACCGATACTGCTGATCGTTGTTACGATAGGCAGTATGCGGCTTTGTCCATATTGATCAACTAACTTTGATACTTGTGGCGACACTAATGCGTATGTCAATACGAATACCGCAGACACTGCACCAGCCAGCGCATAGCTCCCCCTCAGTTGAGATAACATAACAATGATACCGATGCCGGTCATCGGTAAGGCAATCCGAGCCAATAGACCAGCCAAAGCAAAACCTTGGGTACCCGTGATAAAAAATAGTTCTCTATATGGACCAATCCTCAGACTCTCCTGAATACAATCTCTTGCAAACATATAAGGATTCAGTAAAAATACATACACTGCGTATGAATAAAGCATACATTCATACGCAGCGTATGTAAATAATCATACGAAGCGTATGTAAGGAGAAGTTGATGGTTCGTCGTACTCGTATTGAAATGGAAGAAACCCGTGCTGCACTGATTACGATGGCTCGAAAAGTCTTTAGTGAACGCGGTTATGCCGATACCTCAATGGATGATCTCACCGCACAGGCAGGTTTCACTCGTGGTGCGTTGTATCACCATTTTGGTGATAAAAAAGGATTACTGGCTGCAGTCGTTGCACAAATCGATCATGAAATGGATCAACGTTTAGATGTGATCTCCGAACAAGCTAAAGATATTTGGTCAGGATTTAGTCAGCGTTGTCATACTTATCTAGACATGGCAATAGAATCAGAATATCAACGCATCGTACTGCGCGATGCACGAGCGGTATTGGGTAGTGCATCTATAGATTCGCAACAACACTGTATTGATTCGATGCAAAGACAGATAGCGCAACTTATCCAGCAAGGAATCATTGAGCAAGCTGATCCGCAAGCACTTGCCTGCTTAATTTATGGTAGTTTAGCTGAAGCCGCGTTTTGGATAGCTGATGGTGAAGACCATAATCAAAGACTCAAGTCTGGAAGAACAGCACTAAACCTTTTACTCCGCGGGTTATTGATTAAAGTAGATCAATAAAAATTCTGATTGCTATGAATACAGGATTTAAATTGAAACTTGATATTCAGAATAATAAAGTCAGAGAGTTAGAATCGACATCCCTATTGTTGGCTTCAATTTAGGATTGGTTTTTAGCTTAAACCGATCCTGATTTTAACCATATACCTTTTGTCTGCTATACGATAAATTAACTGTAATTCTGAATTTTCGAGGTTTTTTTGAACTGGAATAATATAGAGATCCATTTTTCTCAAGTTGTTTTAAAACCATTTACATCTTTAGATGCTGATGAGGTATTTCAGCATATTACTCCCACCTTAACTCGATATATGGCTTGGGATCCTCCGCAAAACCGTCAAGAGTTTAATGAGATCTGGCATAAATGGCTAGAGAATATTAACGATGGGAATGAGTTAATTTTCGTCGTCAGAAACGTTGCTAATCATGAGTTTCTTGGCCTTGCAGGATTGCATCAAATACAAACGGAAACACCTGAATTAGGCATTTGGATTCGAGAAGATCGACATAAGTCAGGATTTGGTAAAGATGCGGTAACAAGCATGGTTCATTGGGCTTCAGTCAATTTGAGTTTTAAAAATTTTATTTATCCTGTAGCTGTTGAAAATTATGCCAGTCGTCATATCGCAGAATCTTTAGGTGGGGTTATTTCTGAATATAAAAAGAAACCTAAATATGATTCAGTGACTTATGTTATTCCTCCTCATACTGAATAATACAAATAGATAGATTAAATTGTTTATGATTTATTGATGCAGGATATAGAGTATCTTTGCAGTTTTATCATCAACTCTCGCGGTAATAGTGGCATTTTCATGTAAAAGCCGATACGATAATGAGAATTATTGTTATTTATATGGAATAAATCATGGCGCTGAATGCACATCGCACTTTTATTCAAGTAAAAGAGAAAATATATCTAGGTCCAAACTATGTTCGTATTATTTTTGACTGTGCAGATGTAGAGAAATTCAAATACACCAGTATTGGTGATAACAATAAAATTTTTATTCCAAGGCATGATCAAACTGCGATAGAAATTCCTGATTTTGATTTTAATCAGCGTAAATGGATTGTCAGTAATCCTGAGATGATGCCAGAAATTCGGACTTATACCCATCGAGATATTGATTTAGTCAACAAAACCCTAACCATCGAGTTTGCAATGCATGGTACAGATACGGTGGCTTGTCACTGGGCAGATCGTGCTCAACCTGGAGATCAAATTGGCGTAACCATGTCTACTGCCGCTAAAAATTCAATCCCTACAGGGCTGAATCATTATCTCATTATCACTGATGGGACTGGACTTGCAGTTACTCAAGCGATCTTAGAAAAATTAACAGCTGATGCCAAAGTATATGTCATTGCAGAAGTGGCAACTGTAGAAGATCAAATCGAACTACATACACAAGCTGATTTAGAGCAAACATGGCTGTTCAATCCAAACCCGCTTCAGCAAAGTTTATTGGCTGACGAATTGTTACGCCATCCTGAATTCATTAATCTACCAGCAAGCCGTTTTGCACATATTACCGCTGAACTACAAGCCGTACGCGCATGTCGTAATATCTTAAGAAAACAAAGTGATTGGGGCAAAGAGGATTGTTATGCCTGTTCTTACTGGCAGATTGGGAAAGCAGATAATGAACGGCAGTCTAAAGTGCTAGATGATTAAGCCCAAAGTGAATAAATGATCAATCCCGAAATCTGATTTATATTATTCTGAGTAGATGCGTTAAAACCTTATAAACTAGGGTTTATAAGGTTTTTCATTTAACTTACTCAACAATGAATATCGGTTTTTAATTCCCGTTTAAAATTTTTTCTAATAATGCTTTTTTTCCAACTCGATGTAAATTCAGTGCCAACAACTGCCCCTCATAAAAAGAGTCTTGCATAATAAAACAACGATATTCATTGATTTGATCTGTTAAACGATTGACAAGGTCTTCTGGACAATGTTCAACTAATTTTTTAAAGGCTTGATAGGACTCTTCAATTTTTCCAAGTTTGTATGCATTTAAGCACCATTCATATAGTGACCAAAATTTATAAATATCTTTCTTTAAAAATAAACGATTACCTTCCGGCATTTTTATTTCACTGGCTTGTTTGGCAAAACAGTAAGCCAATTCAGGATGATGATCCCAACTATGCCGTCTAGCCGAATGATACCAACACTCAGCTCTGTGTGGATCATGGGCTATTCCCATCTGCCAATACGATAGTGCATCTTTGTAATTTTTTTCACTTTCATAAAGTAAACCCAATTGCTCAAAACTACAGTATTTTTCATCATACCAACCTATATCTAATTCAGCCCGCTTTAGATACCATTCTATTGCTTTATCTATCTGTCCTGCATCTTTATATGATTGTGCACAATAGAATGCATAACGTGGTAATAAATCTGGATCATCACCAGAGATATAAGCCATTTCAAGGATTTTGGCATCTTTTAAGTATTTGTCTTTATCTAAACTCCGATTACCCTTTCGACCTGAAATAACGACATAAGCGCCTTGAACTTCCCCTACCTCTTGCTCATTTTTATTTTCTAAATATTCATGTAAAACACCGCGCCAATGATACTGAGCATTATTTTTAATAATGAGTTTTCTTAAATATTTTACCGAGAGATCTTCATTGGAAAGTTGAAAATAATAAGCATCTTTCTGTAAAGTCGGTAGACTTAACTCACCTGTTACTGAATCATCTGCATCAAAAATAAGAATGTAATCACTTTTTCCAAGACAAGCTTTTAAAGCAATATTACGGTTATAACTAAAATTTTGCCAAGCTTCATAAATTATCTCACCTTGAATATTTTTCGCTTTAAAAAAGTTTTCGATAATCTCTGGTGTACGATCACTAGATCCAGTATCTGAAATCACCCAGTAATCCAACTTAAAATGTTGACATATATTTTCTAATGTTTGTTCAATGATATGACTTTCATCTTTTACAATCATATTTAAGCAAAGTGACATATTTTTTCTCTTTGATTCTATTTACATACTTCTATATGAAAGAAACCTTGCATTGCAAGGCTTCTTGATGGATTTCTTTTAAGAACACTTAAATACTAGAATTAGAAATTCACTTTCCAACCAATATTTCCAATGAAATCGCTATAGTTATTACTACCCATCTGATATGAAAGATTAAACCATGCATAACTGTTTTTGCTTGTTTGCCCTTCAACACCAAATTTAACTTCACCCAAATTTGAGTTGCCAGAAATGCCATAGTAACTATTATCTAACTTCACAAGTTTGTCTTCAGAATTATAAATCCAATTTAATGCGACGTATGGGCGATAGTTTGAGCTAGCTGCAATATCTGTAGGGACCACAAGAAAGGCTTTTGCTCCAAGACGAGTTTGAATATTGCCCTTGCCTTCATCAATTAACGTACCTGTAGATTTTTCTTTAAATGAATCTAATCGAACATCTTGGTAAATAAATTGACCTTGTGGTTGAATCCAATAACTAACGCCTTCACTTTGTCCAAGTTTATAGCTAGAACCTGCTTCTATTGAGGCCGTAATTCCTGAAGAATCATATTTTTCTGTTCCAAAATCTTGTCCAGATACTTCATTTTTAAACTTACTCCACATTGCCCATGTATCGACATATGCACCAGTTTTTTCAGTCGGATTTTCAAACCAAGTTCCATACAGACCAAAGCCATAACCATCGAGTTTTGAAGATGATTTGTAATTTGTAATTGATGATTTGGAATCACTGCCTGCATTACCATAAGCAGCCATTAAGCCGACATTATATTCATCTTTTTCGCCAAAGTTTGCCAAACCTAAACCTGCATGTAAAACATAATGATGACCATCGGTATCAATCTGTCCAGATTTATCTTCAAATTCATTATAGCCCCCTACAGCTCTTAACCAGAGTTGACCGACATCATCTTTATTCATATTGGTGTATTCACTTGCACCAATACGATCTTCTAAACGATGGACAAATAAGTTATTGGCAATATTGGCATTAAAAGTATAACTACCAACCTCTGGGCGAATGACTGGTTGATGTGGACCTGTACTGCCTGTTGGACCAGTTGCTCCTGTATCCCCAGTTGCACCTGTAGAACCTGTGGCTCCAGTTGCACCTGTAGAACCAGTTGCGCCCGTAGAACCTGTGGCTCCAGTATCACCCGTTGCACCGGTAGAACCAGTTGCGCCCGTAGAACCTGTTGCACCCGTAGAACCCGTTGCACCTGTAGAACCAGTCGCTCCAGTATCACCCGTTGCACCTGTAGAACCAGTTGCGCCCGTAGAACCTGTGGCTCCAGTATCACCCGTTGCACCGGTAGAACCTGTGGCTCCAGTATCACCTGTTGCTCCAGTAGAACCAGTCGCTCCAGTATCACCCGTTGCACCTGTAGAACCAGTTGCACCTGTAGAACCAGTCGCTCCAGTATCACCCGTTGCACCTGTAGAACCAGTTGCACCTGTAGAACCCGTTGCGCCCGTAGAACCTGTGGCTCCAGTATCACCCGTTGCGCCTGTAGAACCAGTTGCACCGGTAGAACCCGTTGCACCTGTAGAACCTGTGGCTCCAGTATCACCCGTTGCACCGGTAGAACCTGTTGCGCCTGTAGAACCTGTGGCTCCAGTAGAACCTGTGGCTCCAGTATCACCCGTTGCGCCCGTAGAACCCGTTGCACCTGTAGAACCTGTTGCGCCTGTAGAACCTGTGGCTCCAGTAGAACCTGTGGCTCCAGTATCACCCGTTGCGCCCGTAGAACCCGTTGCACCTGTAGAACCTGTGGCTCCAGTATCGCCCGTTGCGCCCGTAGAACCTGTGGCTCCAGTTGCACCTGTGGCTCCAGTATCACCCGTTGCGCCCGTAGAACCTGTTGCGCCTGTAGAACCTGTGGCTCCAGTATCACCCGTTGCGCCCGTAGAACCTGTGGCTCCAGTATCACCCGTTGCACCTGTAGAACCTGTTGCTCCAGTAGAACCAGTCGCTCCGGTAGAACCCGTCGCTCCAGTATCACCTGTGGCTCCAGTAGAACCCGTCGCTCCGGTATCACCCGTTTCACCTTTCATATTGAAACTTTCAAGATACCAATCACCATTCGCATGCTTATTTAACAGATATTCATAGCCGCCTTTTACAACACGGCGTTGTAAAAGAAATTCACCATTAGATGCACCATCGATGTCATACATCAAAATGGATTCTTTTCCAGTTGGATCAACCAGATTTAAGTTATTGACCCAAACCCAATCAATACCTTTATCAATCACATTACCCGTAATTTTGACGTTATCTGTATATGATTTACCATCTACACCTAAATCACCACTCTGTCCAAGACCCGTTAAATAAGAGTCCATTAGCCAAGTATTATTTCCAGTTGTATAGTCGCCAGTAATGGTTAATTTGTCTCCAGCCACACCATTAGCCAGATCAATTTGAGAGTTGGATGCAACAACGTTTCCTTTTAAGTTAAAAGCAGATTGTGTATTTGTAAGTAGATTACTGCGATTCACATCATGAGCAACAAGTTGTGAATTTATTAAATTTAATGTTGTAAAGTTCGCTTGAGTACTATTTCCATTCGCTTCCAATTGCCAAGTCGCGTTATTTTTTAAATTGAGATTTAAAGTAGAGCTGTCTGTTTTATTTACAAGTCCCTGCATATATCCGTTTTCAAAATGATAATTGACTTGGCTTGGCGTTGTACTTGCTCCTTGAACATCAATCAAATACGCATTATTTCCCGTATTAGAAATCAGTGATGTGTTATCACCTCTAGCAGAGAAAATATAGTTTTTTTGGTTTGTTCCTACAGTAATTAAACTTGCCGTACTTGTAGCTGTTTTATTAATGATTAAATTATTAAATGTTGTAATTGTTTGATCTGTAGCTTGACTTGAATTACCACTAATATTAATAGCTTCCCTGCCTGCTTTAATCTCAGTACTAGAGGTAGCGGCATTGGCATCCAGTAAAGCGCCCTGCCAAATAATATCAATTGCAGAATCATTAAGCGCTTTAGTCGTATCTATGATCATTTTTCCTTTGGAGTATAAACGACCTTCGCCTGTACCAATTGCTGCTGTTTTCCCTAAACGAATAGCGTTTGCGCGAGTAGATGTACTCTCAATACTGATATTGCTATTATTTAAATGAACTTCTGGTACCACGCCACCTTGTTCAGAACCAGAAATATAAATTCCTATTGCATCATTTTTTTGATTTTTAATATCAATGTTTAAATCTTTATTCACCTCTACATAGCCAGCAGCACCATTACCAGAAGATTGTGGTGCTCCTTGAATTGCACGAATACCGACAACTAACGGATAATTTGATAAAAAGGATGGGTTATTATTTGCACTCATTTTAATATTTAAATTATCAAATATAGCTTTGGACCTCATCCCATTAAAAGCAGCTGTTTCTGCTGAATTAACACTTGACCCCACAACTACACCATAGTGCTCAAATCGTTCATTAAATGTTGGCCCTTTGGGTAAATCTAGCATGGTAAGATTCAATGTACCAATAGTTGAAGTACCCCCATGCGATACTCCCAGTCCTATTTTTGCAATATTATCCCCATTTGGATTGCTACTATTACTATCTAAATTTGTAATCGTGAGATCGAGTTTTTTTCCAGCGGCATTAAAAGAAGATGTAAAATTAGGTGCAGTTCCATAGACTGAAATCCCCCCCGATCCCTTGAGTGTTGTGGTTAAATCATTGGTCAGCGTTATGCTTCTGTTGGCATTTTGGCTATAAACTAAAAACCCAGTATTCCAAATACTTGTATTTCCTATTTCAGGTAAAATAGTAGATACCTCACAGTTAATATTTGCTCCAGTATTATTTGTATTATTAACCGTAACAGAGCCATTTGTTCCTTGCGTACACTCTACAGCTAAACTCGCTGAGGAAATCAGAACACCACCAATCAATAAAGTCACTTTCGATGATGATTTCCCTTTTCTCCCAAGCTCTGAACATACTACCCAAGCATTTAGGCTTACATTCCATATTAGTTTATAAATTCTATTCATGTGGTATTTCCTTGTATATTATTCTGTGATGTATTTTGCATTTTATAATTAACATATCAACAAAATAAAAACAACACAAATCACATACCACTATAAAATCAACATAAATTACAATTACTTATAAATGAATAAATTATACCATTTGATAGTATTTTCAAATAAAATAGAAAGCTGAAAAAATAAAAAAAACTGTATAAGATTTATTCAAAAAATAAACATAAAACCTTTGCCTGTGTAAAGAGTGAAGACCTTAAATCATAAGCATTACAGTGTTTAAAATAGACAGCACACATGTTTTTTGTATTCATGTAATCGCTCCCTCTTTTGAGACGTATAAAGATTAAATAAAAAATTCGGGAAGAAATAACTGTTGTGGCGCCGCTCATATAATCCATAGCAATACCATAGACAAAGCCAGACAAACATCAAAACCAAAACTATATTATTCAAGATCCAGCTATAGATACAGGCGATATCATTAATTTAATCTTTAAACCGTTTTTTCGTTCATATAGCGCCAATATCGCTTTGGTACATATTGAATATGTAGTTTAATGTTTTTCCGCGCTGAAATATTTACACTGTTAAAATAATCTTTCCAAAGCTGATCATATAGAACCTCTTGATGATCTAATTCAACACTAAAATCTTGACTAGAACCTTGATGAATCTTTTGATCAATCTCTAAGACATTCATATTGACTTGATGAACCTGTCTTAAATCATAATAGATACCAAAATCTCGTTTTTCATCATAAATAAGCCAGCGCTGGTCTTGATATCTGGCTTTAAAATGCTTTTCGATCAAAGGCAAAACATTGAAATCTGGCTTAACCAAGCTTAAAAATAATTCATCTTTACATTTTTTAAAGCGAACAAAAGCTTCCATACGGTGCTTTTCTCTTCCCACTTGTTTGGCCCATTTTGACAGTGCCAAAACATCTGGATGACCAAAATCTCGATCAATCGCTTTTTGAGCGAAGAATGCATAAACACTAAAATTAAACAGATGTTGAAAAGCATCTTCCTGTTCAGATAAAAAAGTATAGTAAAAGTTACGTAACCCACTTGCTGAAACTTTTAACTTTAGGCCTTGCCAAACTCTGTTGGCTTGAGCGTCATTGGATTCAACAAAAATCGTTTCATCAAATAAAGCGGCTTGAGTGTTGTTTTCACTTGAGACAATGACATCAAACTCTTTAAATTGAAATGCACGAAATACACAGCACAAAACCCCTGTCATGGTCCCATCAAAAATATATTTCGCCATTTAGAATAACAAGTCCAACTGGGGTGAAAGTTGTTGAGTATATTTTGAATGCCCTGTCTGTAATATTTTCTGGCGAATTTGACTGGGTAATTGATCTTTTAAAAATGGTGGAGTATCTGCACAACGAATAAAATGCATTGCCCTATTATAAGCAATCCCCAATTTTTTGATTTGATCAATATGAATTTTACCAAAGCGACGTGCTTGAACAATCTTTTTAGCCGAACGTACCCCAATTCCAGGGACTCTTAAGATCATTCGATATTCAGCTTGATTGATATCGATAGGAAATTGTTCAGGATGACGTAGCGCCCAGCTCAGTTTGGGGTCGATATCTAAGTCTAAATTTGGATGCTTTGCATTGACAATTTCAGTTGCTTCAAAACCATAAAATCGCATTAACCAATCAGATTGATACAATCTATTTTCACGCAGTAATGGCGGTGCTGAACCCACTGAAGGCAATGCTTTTTCTTCATCATTAATCGGAATATAGCCCGAAAAATATACCCGTTTTAGTTTAAATTCTTTGTAGTGATGATCAGCCATTAAGATAATATCCTGATCCGTTTCATTATGTGCGCCCACCACCATTTGAGTTGTTTGTCCTGCTGGAACAAACTTCGGCACAGTTTTTATAATTTTTCTTTCATCTTTAAATTGAATCAAACGATCTCGAACAATGCCCAAATCTTTTTGCACTTCATCATGGGTTTTTTCAGGAGCAAACTTTTTAAGGCCTTCCGCGGTAGGCATTTCTAAATTGATACTCATCCGATCTACATAAAGCCCTGCCTCATGGATAATCTCCTGTGAAGCACCTGGAATCGTTTTAAGATGAATATAGCCATTAAAGTTTTCTTCTAATCGTAGCTTTTTAACGACTTGTAGCATGCGCTCCATGGTATAGTCTGCTGACTTAAAAATTCCTGAACTGAGAAACAGCCCTTCGATATAATTTCTTCTATAAAAATTAATGGTTAAATCAACAACTTCTTGTACCGTAAAAGCAGCTCGTTTGACATCATTAGAACGGCGAGAAACACAATATGAGCAATCAAAAATACACACATTGGAAAATAAGATTTTAAGCAGCGATACACATCGACCATCTTCGGTATAACTATGGCAAATTCCAGCCCCAGTGTTACCTAGCCCACTGTCTTTATTTTTGCGGTTACTACCACTGGATGAACATGACACATCATACTTCGCAGCATCTGCTAAAATTTGCAGCTTTTCTCTAATACGCTCTGTCATCACTCACACCTAATTTTCCGAATGAACTTTAGTGATTATATAAATTATGAGCGGTCAACAACGGCGATTTCTTTATTGTTGCGACATCAGCTGTCGTATAAATTTAAAGCGTTAAATAGAAATTATTGTGCTAGAAAAACCTACATTATTTGCCCATTCAATTGAATGGGCAAATAACTTAAGCAGAAACAACTACATTTTTTAAGCTTGAGCGGAAAGTGGGACACCAAATAATCGATCAAAAGACCAATTAAAAATAAAGGTATAAATTGGAATGATAACAATTAAAGCTGCATCTAATAAAAATGCCTCTAGAAAACTAATATTCATCCACCATGCAATCAATGGAATAAGAAAAACCACCAAGGTTAATTGAAATCCAATCGCATGAGCTATACGGCGTTTTACTGTACGTTGACGTAAAGTTTGGCGTTTTTCCCATGCTTCAAAAATTAAGTTATAAATAAAGTTCCAGCTCACAGCAATCGTGGTAATCAGGAAAGCCAAAGGCCCCGTATGGGTTAATTGTGTACCCGAAAGTAGTGCCAGCCCTAAAGAAGAAATACCTAATCCAATGATTTCATAGGTACTTACATAAATTACTCTACGTTTAAGACCTTGCATAAACTTACCCAAACAGATTTTCAAAAAAGCTATTTTAATTTCAGTTATAATAATAGATAAAGACAATAGCTTTCAGTTTGACTGATACCAATTATGAATTTCACCAGCGAAAATATAGAATTATTTGTAAAAGTACTGGATACAGGCTCTTTTTCTGCTGCGGCTCGTGCCTTAAATCGAGTACCATCAGCCGTCAGTATGGGCATCGCAAATATCGAAGCAGAATTAGGCTTACTACTGTTTGAAAGAACACCCCGCAAAGTGATTCCGACAGCTTCAGCACTTGCCCTAGCCCCACAGGCAAGAATCATCTCAGAACAATTAAAACAATTGAGTAAGCATGCTTATGAACTGTCCTTAGGTTTGGAGAGTACTTTAAAAATAGGTGTTGTATCGGATGTAAACAATCAGAAACTTTTACAATCTATTGATAAACTTGCATTAAAATATCCGCTGCTCAATATCGAAATTATTACTGCACCACAAGATGATATTTTGCATTTACTGTATTCAGAACAAATCACAATTTGTTTAGCGGGTTCAGGGCAACATATCAAAATGCAAGAACATTTGCAGTTGGTCAGCATGGAGGTTGTTGTTGCAACTATATCTGCAAATCATGCCTTGATGGATCAAGCAGTTCATCCTATTTATATCGAGGATTTGGTTAATGTTCGACAAATTGTTGTCGCGAGTAGTGCGCTTGATATTGCAGATTTGAGATCGGTAATTGCTGCATCTTACTGGCGAACCAATGATCTACAAACAGCGATTGATATGGTTGAGATCGGCTTAGGATGGGGAAATTTTCCATATTCATTGGTTAAGTCACATATTGATGATGGGCGTTTAATCCAAATTGATTTTAAAAATACCTACAATCAACTTTCCGTTCCGATTTATCTGATTTGGTTAAAAGATAAAGCACTCCCTAAAGCATCGCGGGAATTAATCGAGTTAATTAGACAAAGTCTAAATGAACATAACGACGCATTGAGTAACAGGAACAGTCTTTGACTCAGCGCGCGTTAATGATTTTATTTTATCCAGTTTTCATTGTAAATTTATTAGAATTGAATGAAATTCTATAAAAAATTTGACTTGCGAAGCTCAGCACTTACAATACGCCTTTTAGATTTCTAGTATTACCTAAATCATGTCAAACGATCAAATTGAAGCACAAATTGTAGAATTAGACAATTTGCAAGAACACCGTGAAATTGTGACATTTATGCGTAGATCGTCACCGCTCAATACTTCACAACGTACTGCGCTTGAACAACATCGTGATTTAATTTTGGAATACCCTGTCGGCGATTTACGTCAACACTTTGAACATCCTGAACGCCCACTTACGGTAGAAATTGGTTTTGGTATGGGCCGCTCTTTGGTCCTGATGGCAAAAGCCAATCCTGAACGTAATTTTGTTGGAATCGAAGTGCATGTGCCTGGTATTGCGCAATGTGTTTATGAAGCAGGTATGGCAGAAGTTAAAAACCTACGTGTTTTAGATGCAGATGCAATCCAAGTTCTGCGTGAAATGCCTGACAATAGTATCAATACAGTTCAGCTTTATTTCCCTGATCCTTGGCAGAAAAAACGTCATTTTAAACGCCGTTTTGTTTCTCATGATCGTATGCCATTGGTTGAAGAAAAACTCGAAATCGGTGGTACATTCCATGCTGCAACAGACTGGGAACCGTATGCTGAATGGATGCTCGATGTTTTAGACAATCGTCCTCGTTTAGAAAATTTAGCAGGCAAAGGCAATAGCTATCCTCGTCCTGAATGGCGTCCACAAACCAAGTTTGAACGTCGTGGTATTGAGGCAGGCCATAAGATTAATGACTTTATTTTTAAGAAAATAAATTAATCCAAATCACTCTCCTTCTAAATTTATCTGTAGCATTAAATATCAAATATTTAATGCTATTTTTTTGTCTAATGTTGTCTATTTAAATTGGACTCATCCTAAAAGATTTTAGCTAGATTTTTTATGCTAAAAGTTAAGCTTTGTTCCCAATGCCAAGACCCAAGCATTGTTGACATCATGTGTTGCACCAGGGTGAACGATATATTGCAGGCTTGGGCGTAACATCAACCATTTTGTTGGATAATAACTATAATTTAATTCAATATTATATTCGGCATCAGCATTAAATTGTTTCTTGTCTTCTGCAAAACGATCATTGATATGAATACGATTCAGTGCAAAACCCAAATTATCCTCAGCTCGGCTGCTTATCACCCCATAATACTTTAAACCGATCTGTTGAGACTGATCCACCTTGTTGGTGGTACGGCTATGGAATGTAAAATTGGCAAAACTGTGTAAGCCCTGCTTTCCTACACCAACAGAAGTAAGTTGCTGGTCAAAGTTAAACCAAGCGCCATAAGTATGATTTTGTTGTTGCCTCGTCCGTATATCCTTTTGATTTTTAGCTTCATCTGCGCTGTTATACATTGCCCCTACACGATAAGTCCCTGCTAATCCATTGATTAATGATTTCGGTTGCCAGATCATCTCTATGGGAATGGTGATACCATCAGCGTGATGGGTACTCAGATTCCAGCCATGACGTTCTAAAGCATTTTGAGGGTTATATTCATAAACGCCGATTTGTACGGCCAGATCTGGGTGAAATTGATATTTTAAACGGCCACCCCATTGAGAAATTGGAGAGTTATACCAAATTCCGCTTTGCCATTTCCCCATTTGCGCAGCACAAAATGAATTATTTTGAAATTCACAAGACATCACATTGAAATCTGTACCCATTCCCAAACGCCCTAATTTAATACTGAGCCCCTGTTGTTTAAAATTTTTCTCCAAAGAAAACTCGGTCAGTCGACTTTTACTGTTACCACGACCATAATTTGCTTGAACATTGGCAATCTGTGGTGCAGATGGATCAGAAATATCTTCCGAAGATAAACTTTCTCCTTGTCTTGCTGTGATTGTTGCTCTTAATGTCATCCCCTCCCAATTTGCCAGCTTTTCTAAATCTAAAGTTGAACCAATTAAAAATTGACTGGCATATTTAGGATCATTCCCCGAATTGTAGCCACCATCGGCTAAATAAGCGCTGTCTACAATCAAGTTTGCATCTAATTTAATCCCTTGCTTTAAAAGTTCAGTCCGCATCCCCTGCCAATCACTAAACAAATAAGGACTATTTTTGTCTAAGCCGTGTTGAGCAGCATGCAACTGCATACTGAGCATTGAAACAAAAGGAATCATACATTTAATTAAATTTGACATAGGTTTACCTTAATTTTGCAAAGTCCATTATTAAAATAAATGACAGATGCTGGCTTTGCTGTTTGACAAGACATGGCTTAATTTTTGGATTTTTCAAAAATGTGAATGATGAATACGAGTTAAATCAATCAAGGCTTGATTTAACTAAAAAATGATTATTCCAATAGATATTTGAAGGAATTTTTAAGCGCCTACGTGATCACCATAATCATGACAAAAACGCCATCAAGCATGATTACTCATTGAGGTTTATTCATCATTAAGCCACTAGCTTGGTTGGACAAATCTTTGCTGAGCTGCGAGATAAGACAGATACAACACGGGTGCGACAAAGAAAGCGACACTCCAGAAATCTAGATACACATATAAAAAAGCACCTAAAAATGCGCCAATCACAAACCCCACCACAATGCTGAAACTATGCTGTAGCTTTTGCATATTGCTATCGTTCCGATCTCTTAAATAATTAGAAATATCTATACCTAACTGTGTTGTATTTCCCGTCATCATGGTGCTCGGACTAATATGTTTAATTAAGGTTTTACTTGAAGTGTTACGAATAGCTAAAGCGATCAGCCCTAAACCACCGGTAATTGCGACGGTGACACTATTGGCATCTTTAAATGGTTCAAAATATAAACCCGCAAGCATAAACCCAAGCAAAAAAATTGCTTCCCCCAAAAATAAATAACTTAAAGTGGTATGTTTTTGTACGCTACGATCAATCCAATATTTGGTGATGGCAACAGTCAGAATAAATAAGGGAATTGCCCCAAGCTTAATCCAAATCCCTGGCCCACCTTTGACCCAAGCAGCACCGGCTAAGACTAAGTTTCCTGTGACATGTGCAGTAAAAAAACCAAACAGTGCGATAAAGCCAATGGTATCAATTGCGCCACCCACAATTGTCAATAACAAAGGATCTCGACATGTTTTCCAAAACCCACTCGGTGGCGTCGTTTGTATATTTTCCATGTTCTACTCGTCATTCAATAATTAATTAGAATTAGGATCTGTCAAAACCTAAGCTTTTTTATAGTTGTCCCGATTGATGTAAATCATCAGTAACAAAACTGGGGGAAGCAAAAATAACCATAGCAATGCAAATTTATATACGATTGCAGCAACTGCGCACCCCAGTGCAAAACTCAACATGGTTGGGAAAATTGCAACAATACTCTGTCGAATTTGCAGTCTTTTTTCCTGAGAAGGTTTAGAAAAAAGCTCAGCAATATTTAACATCAATTGTGTTGTAGCACCCGTCATCACAGTTGTTGGTGATTCTTTCGTCCAATGGATACGATGCATCGCATTTTGAATCGCCATAGCCGCCACCAATAACATACCGACAGAGAAACTCATGACGGTATCGTATTTAGGAAAGGGTAAATAAAAATAGGAGCATACGGCGACAATACTAAGAAGCAAAAACATCAGCTTGAGAAAAAACGCATATGAACTGTTTTGATGGCGGATAAACTTTTGATCCAACAATTTGACTGATAAGACTGTAATACAGAACATCGGTAATGCTGCCAATTTGGCCCAAGCACCTGTTTGGCTCTCGGAGACTAAAGCCGCGCCTAATGTTACAAAATTACCTGTCACATGGGCAGAAAATAAGCCATGCAATGCGAGAAAGCTTGCAGTATCGACATAGCCTGCATTGAAGCTCAATAACTTACTTAGTCTAAATTGCATCGTTTGCCCCTTTCTCCTGTTATTACTTCACCCTATCGTTAGGATAATAAGTTTTTAATCATTGGCATGAGTTGTTCGCCAATAATCATCCCCAATAAACCGCATAGGGCCACAAAAGGTGGTGCTGGAGATTTCACATTTAATAGGTAATACAACACGCCAACCAACAACCCAACAGCCAAAGAGATCAGATAGATTTTCATAAATTTCTCCCCAATAAAATTCCACCTAGTTTCAGATGGAATTTTTTAGGTTGGTTTTAAAAAGCAAAACAAGAGCAGCCTAGTGCGCCCCAAAATGATTTTTTATCCTGATCATTGATAGGAACATCAAGCATCCATGCATGCGAATGTCCATGCATGCCACAGCTGCTAGAACATGCACACACTGCTGAATTTTTTTGTAAGGGTTGTAAGGAAGGCGCATTACGATTTTCAGAGTAGCGCCACTGCCCGCCAAATCGCTTGACTGGTGACCAATCAGGCGATGCGGGTGGAATCGGTGGATCTTGTTGCTTAAATTCGGCACCCGCATAAACCACTTTACCGTCCATCACCGTCATGACTGATTCAATAAATTGAATTTCATCGCCCTCAACAGTGAGATAGTCATCTGAAAGTACAACAAGGTCCGCATGTTCACCTGCGACTAAAGCGCCTTTATTACTTTGCTCGCCTGAAAACCAAGCCGATCCTTTGGTCCATAGTCTTAGCGCTGTCTGACGATCAAGTAAGTCTTTCTCATCATATAAAGCAAAGCCACCCACAGTTTTACCTGTGGTTAACCATGCCAAACAGACCCAAGGATTATATGATGCAACACGCGTCGCATCTGTTCCAGCACCCACTGGCACACCCAGCTCAAGCATTTTTTTTACCGGAGGCGTGTCTTTGGCTGCATCGGCACCATAACGCTGAACAAAGATTTCGCCTTGATATGCCATACGGTGTTGAATGGCAATTCCCCCCCCAAGTGCACCGATCCGTTCTATGTTTTTTTCTGAAACCGTCTCTGCATGGTCAATAATAAAACGGGTTTCAAATGGCTTTTTACCATTGACTCGTTCAAAAACATTGAGCAATCGACTAATGCTTTCATCATAGGTGGCGTGAATTCGAAACGGCCATTTCTTATCAGACAAATGTTCAACAATGGCTTCTAATTCGGTTTCCATTTTTTCTGGAAGATCTGGCCGAGGTTCATAAAAATCCTCAAAATCACCAGCTGACCAAGTCAGGTTTTCCCCCGCACCATTCATCATCAATAATGCATCGCCATCACCGGGAAACGTCATTTCTGTCCATCGTTGATAATCTTCTAACTCTTCACCGGCTTTTTGTGCAAAGAGGTTATAAGCAATACGAACGGTCATTTGATCTTTTTCATGCAATTGATTGATCACTGCATAATCATCTGGATAGTTTTGCCCGCCTCCTCCGGCATCAATCGCAGAAGTGACACCGAGTCGATTTAACTCACGCATAAAATGTCGGGTAGAATTCACTTGATCTTCGACAGGTAATTTGGGTGCTTTACCTAGTGTTGAATACAGAATTGCAGCAGAAGGCGTTGCCAATAATAAACCTGTTGGATCGCCTTTTTCATTGCGTTCTATTCTGCCCCCAGGTGGATCAGGAGTATCTTTATTAAAACCTAAGACATCTAATGCTGCTCTGTTCAGCATTGCGCTTGCATATAGATGCAGAATAAAAACTGGGGTATCAGGCGCAGCTTTATTGATTTCAGCTAAAGTTGGTAAACGCTTTTCTGCAAATTGGAATTCAGTCCACCCACCGACAACACGGACCCACTGTGGCGCTGGCGTATTTTCTGCCTGCTCTTTGAGTAAGTTTAAAGCATCTTTAACAGTCGGTACCCCTTCCCAACGCAACTCCATATTATAGTTAAGCCCGCCACGGATAATATGGAGATGGCTGTCATTTAAACCGGGAATAACGCGACGACCATTTAAATCAATCACTTTTGTCAAGTCGTTGGCCAACTTCATGATGCTATTTTCATCACCCGTGGCAAACACTTTTCCATCAGCGATCGCAATTGCATCTACTTCAGGTTGTTTCGGGTCAAGCGTGGTAATTTTGCCGTTCTTAAGAATTAACTGTACATCTGTCATGATCATCTCCATGTAGATGAATATTTATATCCATAAGGTTTATTTTGCTGACACAGGTGCAATAACTTCATGCTGCGTTGTGGTTCTTTCTGGCGCTTTATGTACCATGGTATATGCATAATCTACGCCCATACCGTATGCACCCGAATGTTCACGCACAATGTCCATCACTGCATCATAAGTTTCACGATGTGCCCAATCACGTTGCCACTCAAGTAAAACTTGTTGCCAGGTTACAGGAACCACGCCTGCTTGAATCATCCGTTGCATCGCATAATCATGTGCTTCTTTTGAAGTTCCACCTGAAGCATCGGCAACCATATAAATTTCATAATCACCTTCCAGCATCGCGCCAAAAGCGAATGTAATATTGCAAACTTCAGTCCATAAACCCGATACGATAATTTTTTTACGATGATTGGCTGCCAATGCATCACGAACCTTTTGGTCATCCCATGAGTTCATAGAGGTTCTTTCGAGCAAAGGTGCTTCAGGGAACACATTTAATAATTCTGGAAAAGTGTGTCCCGAAAAACTTTCTGTTTCTACTGTTGTAATAGTGGTTGGAATATTAAAAACCTGAGCAGCTTTAGCCAATCCCACCACATTATTTTTTAAAGTTTGACGATCAATTGACTGTACGCCAAAAGCCATTTGTGGTTGTTGATCAATAAAGATGATTTGACAGTTTTGAGGTGTAAGTTGTTCTAAAAATGCTTTATTCATTTTGATTCGCAACACATTTATAAAGGAATTTATATAAAAGCAAAAATACACGTAAACCACTAGACACTATTTTAAATACAAACTGTATCCTAAAAAGATACAATGATTGATCACTATAGAATGATGCGTTACTTTAATCATTCAAGTGAAGAGTACTTTAAAATTAAATGGATAAATTAGACTGTATCAATACGTTTATTAGTGTCGTTGAATATGGAAATTTCAGCAGCGCATCACGTCACTTAGGCATTACCAGAGATCAAGTTGCGAAAAGAATTTGTCATCTGGAAACTATTTTTAATACAGTCCTGTTCATCCGCAATACTCGCAAAATGGATTTAACTCATTCAGGTGAAAAATTTTATCAACACTCTAAAGTCATTATGAGTGAGTTTGAATGGGCAACCAGTGACTTTACCCATGACCAGAAATATCCCGAGGGTAAACTTAGAATCAATGCACCTCATTCATTTAGACATGCGCATCTTACCGAGATCATTTCTAAATTTATGACACAGTATCCCAACATCAAAATAGACTTGTTTCTTTCAGATAAGTTCTTAAATATCAGTGAAGATCAATATGATATTGTGCTCAGAATCAGTCAAGATATTGATCAGCGTAATGCCCACCTGTTTAGTACCTATCATCGACATTTTTATGCAACTACAGCTTACTTTGAAAAATTTGGCGTACCCAATACAATCGATGAGTTAAAACAGCACAGTCTATTGTTGTATTCACAAACGGATTCAAGCACTAAAATTGTGCTGAGTAAGAATAAAAAAGAAGAAACTATTTACTGTACGCCAAAATTGACATGCAACAGTGGCGATTTCCTTTTAGATTTTTGTAAACAAGATCAAGGCATTATATTTTTACCCGATTTTTTAGCCAAAAAAGATCAAGATGCCGGGAAAATTATGCGTTGTTTAGAGGATTATCATTCAAAGCAACTTTATTTTTATGCAATCACGCCTTCTCAACAAAAGATTCCTAAAAAAGTGAAGCTCTTTTTAGATCATCTCAAAAAACATTTATCTGATCGCTAATATATAAAGCTTTAGACCAGACTTTTACCTAAGAACTAAGTATTCACGGCTCATGTTGTATCTTTATACAATACATAAAGCACTTCAATAAAGCGTTGTGTATGCAAATACTCAGCATCTAAGCTTGCAAACTTGACACAGATTTGAATTTTGGACTAAACACATTGTTCTGTAATCGGGTCTGCATATATTCAGCATAAACCGATAGTTTTTCATAAATATGCTCAGAATAAAACATATCTTCGACTAGGTTTTGCGCTTGGGCTAGATCATAAAGACCTGATAAATTTAAAATTTTAGCATTCATTTCTGAAAATTTACGACATAAAACCACATGAAAATCATCTTTATATTTAAACAAAAGCTTCTGCATGTTTAATTTATGATCATGATGATCTAATTGCAGATTTATACCATCTTGATCATTTTTGGGATTTACCAAGAAAATTCGAACCTTAAAAAAACATTCTATTTCAAACAAATAATCTGGATTGATCGGTTGATCTGTAATTAAAAAGATACGATCAACTTCTGCCTGAGTCAGTGCTTTGAATAACTGAAAATATACGAACTCCTGCGCATCCCATGTTTGATCTTGTAGATCTAAAAATAAGTTTAAACTTTCTAGAACGACATCATCCTTGGTCAAGTTCATGGTTTTTTCAACCTGATAGTAAGGTTTTAAAATATCTTGAACTTGTGCAGTCAGAAGCGTTGAGTAAAGCACTGTTTGATTTAAATTCGCCAAAATAAACGGTGAAAACAAATAAGCCAAACTCAAATGATTTGAAGTAATTGCAGATTGGATAATCGCTGTACTTTTCTTTTTTGAAAATTCACGCAAGACTTTGGCACGCAACAATGTTGCTTCTAAGTTTACAAATCTTTGATTGAGTTGCTCTATCACATTTTCAGAGCAACCATGCTCACATAAAACTTGTGTGAGCACATTCAACTGAGTCGTCACAAACATATCCCTGCCTCATTCTATACTGCATCGCGTGCGACTATTTTGGAAAGAAATCAAAAAGAAATATAGCCACAAAATTTTAGAAAAAATATATAACAGATAGAGCTGTGCTGATTGCTTCTGTTATAGTTATTTTAAATACCCACTTGCATTGACCTATGTATAAATCTGAACAACTGGCCCATAGCCTAAAATTATTGATTGAAAATGGGACGTGGAAAGCACATGAAAAGTTACCCTCACTACGTCAACAGGTTGAACAGTCAGGTTTAAGTCTGATTACGGTGATGAATGCTTATCAAGAGCTCGAAGCGCAAGGCCTGATTTATTCAAAAGAAAAGTCAGGGTATTTTGTTGTAGAACAAAGCTCAGATCACCCCACTACATTACATGTGATTAATGAAACAGTTGAAATTAACTCCGTTGTTTTCAAATATTTAAAATCAACCCAGTCTGAACACATTATCCCTTTAGGTTCTGCCTTTCCCAATAGCCAGTTGCTCTACTCCGCTAAACTGATACAAACACTCGGACAACTTGCTCGACAACGGCGTAGCTATGAACAAACACCCAGTCTACCACCCGGAAATTATCAACTGAGAAAAATTATTGCTCAAAAATATGCTATGCAAGGCATCCCCACGGATCCATCTGATATTGTGATTACGTCTGGAGGTTTAGATGCATTAAATCTTTCATTGCAAGCACTTACACAAGCTGGGGACTATATTTTATTACAGCAGACGATTTTTTATGGGGCATGGCAAGCGGCTGAACGACTTGGATTAAAAGTAATTACCATCCCAGAACATCCTGAACATGGCATTGATTTAGACGCATTCGAACAGGCAATTTTAAAATATCCAATTAAAGTATGTTTGATAATGTTAAACGGTCAGAATCCAATTGGCTTTACTGTGAGTGATGAAATTAAATTAAAATTGGCGAAGTTACTCAACCAATATCAGATTTATTTGATTGAAGATGATGTCTATGAAGAACTTTACTATGATCAGAAAAAACCCCTCTCGATGAAGTATTTTGATCAACAAAATTGGGTACTACATTGTTCTTCTTTTTCAAAAACATTAGGTGCAGGTTTTCGTATCGGTTGGGTCTATGCAGGTAAATTCTCTGAACATATTCAGCACACTCAACTTATGAGCACCCTTTCAGTCAACTCATTTATCCAAAATGCCTTGGTTGAATATCTTTCTCATCGTCATTATGAAAAACATTTAAAAACTTTACGATCTACCTTGCAACGCTATAAAAAACAATATTTTAATTATTTAAAAACCCATTTACCTGAACAATGTCATGTTAATTATTATCCTTCAGGGTACTTTTTATGGATTGAATTGCCTGAACAAGTCGATAGTAATGAGATCTATCAGCACATGTTAGAACACGGTGTTAGTGTCGCACCGAGCAGCTTATTTAATATTAGCAATCAACAAAATCACTTTATTCGGATGAATTGTTCATTTGAAATGAATGAAAAGATTCAAAATGCATTAAACCAATTGATTTATATTATTGGTAAATCAGTGACGACATAAGCTGAATTTTTATAACAGATTCATCATTGCTTACTTATCTGTTATAGTTTTTTTCTAATTTTTTGTATCTACAGTGTGAACACATTTCTATCCATAATGAACCTATATTAAGCAGAAAGAGATTTTGCGATGAATGATGACAAAAGCCCTAAAAAACCACAATATGCTGATAGCTCGATTTCAGACAAAGCCTTTAAACGCATGATCATCTGGTTTTTTATCTACTGTAGCCTGTTTTGTATTGGTGTTATTGTCACAATCGGTGCAGATCACGCTGCTTTAAACTAGATCTCAATTGATTTAAAAAGATACGATTGATAAAACACTCACTTAATCAAGTGAGTGTTTTTTCTGTATCTGTTGGCTTAAAAGTGTATAGGCATCTTTAAGATCTTCCCGCCCCATATCCTGTAACATGTGTTGATGCATATCTAAAATATTCACATCTCCACGTCTTGCAGGACCCGTCTGCATTGTTTCAGGATCATTTTGAGTGGCTTTTTTTGCTGTTTCCAAAATTAATGGATACAGTAAATTAAAATCGACCTGCTGTGCATCGACCACTTGTTTAGCCATGTCATAACAATAATTGGTAAAATTACAGGCAAATACCCCTGCTAAATGTAAGCTCAGCCGCTGCGCTGAATTATATGGATAAACCTGATTACTTAGACTATTTGCTAGCGTCATTAAAGTAGACAAATCATCTTGCAAAGCCGTTTCAATAAACAATGGGGTATTCTGCCAATCCACTTCACGTTCAAAGCTAAAAGTTTGTAAGGGATAAAAAACCCCAGATTTTACATGGTGTTCAGTCAATATATTGAGATTGGTACTGCCAGAAGTATGAACAATCAAAACATCCGAAAGTTGTGAATGAATCGTTTGGATGACTTGAGCAATGGCTTGGTCACTTACCGCAATAATCAATAAATCAATTTCAGGTTCTATACAATGCACAGCATCAATTGCCTGAGCATTCACCTGCTGGGCTAAGCATTGTGCATTGTTTAAATCACGACTATAAATCTGAACAATATGATGTTGTTTTGACAATGCTTTTGCAAAATGTGTAGCAACCCGACCTGAACCAACAATACTAATACGCATATCAACATCTAAAACTTTAAATATATGTACAGCATGCCAATAAAAAAGGGATGAATCAATTCATCCCTCTCAGATTATTTTGATGACTACATCAATTTAAGGCATTGTTTAAGTAAATAATTCGCTCAGCGGTACGTTTATTAAAACACTTGGTATATTGCATCTCTTTATTTTGTTGAGACATCGCATCATCCCAATATTGACGTTGTTGCTGATAGGTTTCAATTTCACTGTCTGGAATATCACCAAAACTTTTCTGTGAAATGACTTTACAATCAACATCACGTTTTTCAAACCATTCTGTTTGATCTTGCTTAAATTGTGCTTTTTGTTCATCACTCAAACTGTCCCAAGTCTGGTTTAAACGATCAACTTGTTTGAGCTTTTCTTCATCTAGCTCTTTTTTACGGATATCCATGGCTTTTTGTGCAAGCGCTGTTTGCTCTGCATTTTCAATTTGGTTGACCTGCTCGCGTTCACGCATATCTTTATTTTCTTTCATATAGGCTGCGTATTGCACCGCTTTTACCGTAACAAAAGTTACCCCTTGAATAACTGCATCCTGATTAAGCACATCAAGGGTTAAACCATCTTTATCTGTTTTCACAACATTATAGTTAAACTTGCCTTTTAGCTGATCATTGGCTAGTACCAATTTAGATTCACCAGCTTCGATATACTCACGTATGCTGCGATAGCCATCACCTTCACATCCCTCCTCACAATCTTGCCCAAATTCTGCATATGAATTTTCAGCACGCTGTTGTAAGCCTTTCGGGAATTGAACCACTAACTGACTTTCACATTCCAGTTGATTGGTTTTAGACGAGTCTTCAGTGATCGTACGAACATTCTTCACTTCAAACTTTAAAGCATTGTTAATTTTCTGAAGTAGTGCTTGGTCAGCTTCATAACCAGAATTTTTAATATTGTCTGCGACTTCACGCAAATACTCATCTTTCAAATATTTTTGAATTTGATTGATATTATCTTGATTGGTACAACTCCACTCTGCAAGTTCAGCATTACCTTCATCTTTTTTCTTTTTGAAGTAATCACAGCCTGACAGCATCAAGGTACTAGAAATCGCAGCAATCATAAATAATGGGTTTAATGATTTATTCATTGTTTATCCGATCATATTTTTATGTGGCTCATTTAACCAAATAATTGAAGAATTTTCGAGTAAAAAATAAAAAGCTTCTGGATATTCAGAAGCTTTTTATACAATTTATGCCTGTTTTAACACCGAACATACCGCTCAAAAAGATTATGGCGTCGTTGCACCAAGTACTTCAAACTCGATACGGCGGTTTTTAAATTGCCCTTCTTTGGTTGAATTATCTGCAATTGGATTGTCTTGACCATGTCCTTCAGCAGTTAACTGTGAGGTATGTACGCCCTTTTCAACCAAATATGCAACAACCGATTTTGCACGTTTTTCAGATAATTTTTTGTTTGAATCCGCATTCCCAACATTATCGGTATAGCCTTTAACCACGAGTTTTGCATCTGGTAGTTGTTTTAACAAATTCGCTGCCTTATCCAAAATCGCTTTATTGGCTTCTGGAATACCTGAAGAACCTGTCGCAAAATTAATTACCTGTAAATTCAATGCAGCTGCAATATCATTTACATTGGCTTTATCTGCCTGAATGCTTGACAGTGCTTGGTCTGCTTGTGAGTTACTTGTATCTACATTTGCAGCACTGCTTGTTGCAGCTGCATTTGCATCGGCTGTTTGCTCTACAGAAATATGTAGATTAGGAGCAATAGCTTTTAACTCATCTGCCAATTTTTGTGCTTGCGCTAAATCTGCTGTTTGAATGGTAAGTTGATCACCGATCCAAGCCAATGAAATGTTTGGAATACCTTTAATTTTAGCCAACACCTGATCTACAGCATTTTGATCTGGCAAATCAGCGGCATAAGCACTGCTGGCTGTAAGTTGACAATGATCGGTTTGACCAAACACAGAGGCAATACTGGTTTTTAAACTGTCCAATAAAGATTGACTGCTCGATTGTGCCTGACAACTTGCTAATTTACCTTCAGCATCTGTTGAAATTTGCAGTTCAGCGGCTTGCACATCAGCAACAGCTTGTGAAGCTCCACTGCTTACTGGATCACCCCCTACAGGTGGCTTGCTACTGCACTGTTTAAATAACAATGCGGCCAATCCAGCAATCACCAACAAAGCAATAATTGGCAATAACCAATTGGATTTTTTAGGTTCATCTTGGATCGAATTTGTTGTGATTGTAGACGTATCAAGGGGTACTGGTGTTGGAGATACACTTTGTACAGGTATCGGTGCCACAGGTTCTACAGGCGGGATAACTGCCTCAGCCACGGGTGCAGCTTGCGTTGTGGCTGCGAAACCAAGACCACCTACACTTAAACCCAATGTAGCAAATAATCCTGTTGCCCAAGCTGGCAAAGCATCTTGAATATTGTTCCATTGCGCTTTGATAAAATCAAAAATTTCATGCTTATCATCTGAACCTGCTTGATCTGCAAGCAATGATAAAGTTGGAGCAATAGAGTGGTTTAATGTGGTTTCAATTTCTTGGGTTGGTGCATTGCCCGCAACCAGTCCTAAAAAATCTGTGACTGTTTCTGGTTGATGACTGAAAATATCGCCTAAGCGAGGATTTAGATTTTGTTGAAGTGTATTAATAAGTTCTGGTTTTGATTTTAAAACAGAGAGGAGAATGGGATAAAAGGCACTTAAAGCACCGATTTTTTCATCTTGAAACTGAAGATCACCCTGTAAAACTTTTGTGGTCACCCGTTCTTTTAGAAGCTCAATAATATTCATAATTTTGGACACTCCGATTTCATTGTTGTATTTGTCACATTAAAAATCATTTTATTGATCATTTTTTATTCTAGTGATTAAATTCTAATAGTTATAATAGCTTTTTGTAGCACAGCGTGTTCAATATCTATTTGAAAAGCCAGCTTATGCTGGCTTTTTGTTTCAATTTTTGCGCTTATGTAAATTTTACAGCTTAGGCAGTAAACGTTTGCAGTACTTTACCGACCATTTTTTGATTGATTAATGGCGTATTTTTTCCATGAGATAAAATACTGTCATTGTTAACAACCCATTCTAGATCTGGATCAACCAAAGCCCAACCCGACTCTTTGACCCAACGATCCGTCATATTGGCCACTTTTGCAGGAGCAAACGTAACTTTTTCAACCCATTCTAAAGGTTCAAACAAACCTTCACGAACCAATTGCACCCCAAAAGACACATAGGTATCAAATGCGCTAATACCGGGTAAAGTCTCAGCAAAAGGCGCTAATTTCGCAGAACCACTCAAAGGTTCATGATGGGTACAAATCGCATCAATCACACCGTCTTTGACACCTTGGCGCAGTAATTCTTTGTCTTTTTCAGCACGCAATGGTGGGCGCACATGTGCCAAAGAATTAAAACCATCAATCAAATGTTCTGTTAAATGCAATTGATGCATTGCAACATCTGCCGTCACAGGCAAACCTTTGCTTTTTGCAATTTTAATCAACTCTACAGATGCACCACTTGAAAGCAAACCAAAGTGCGCTTGGACACCTGTTGCTTCAATCATCAATAGATATTTCGCAATAGCAACTGTTTCAGCCAGTGCTGGAATCATCGGTAGTCCCTGACGTGAGGCAATAAACCCCTCATGTACACAACCATCTTTTGCGATCTGGTGCTCTTCTGGATAAAACACCACGGTCATGTCTAAACCAGCTGCATATTCCAGAGTACGCAGAACCACATCATCATCTTTAAAAGTAGCATAGGCGTTTGAAACAGCAGTACAACCACCCTTTTTTAAACCTGCCATATTTGCGGGTTGTTTACCATTTAAACCTTGGGTTTGCGCACCAATCACTTGTAAATGAATACCACCATCTAACATGGCTTTTTCTACAAGTCCATGAATCAAAGCACCATTGTCTTGCACGATCGGCTTTGAATCAGGTGGGGTAAATACATGCAAAATACCATTTTCACGTGCCGCTTTACCTTCTGACTTCAAGGTACCATGCTGTTGCTGACCTGGCTCACGTAATCGTGCACACAAATCAACCATGGTCGGTATCAACCATTTGCCTTGTCCGTCTATTGTATCTACGACATTGGCAGATGATTCGACTATTTTTCCATGTTCAACATAAACCGTTTGTACAGTGTCAGTTTTTTTAATTGGGTCTAAGACACGTACATTTTCAATTTTTACACTACTCATGACTTTATCCTTAACCTTAAACCGCAATTGCTTCTAACAAACCTTTCTCTTGCAACTGACCTTGCATTGCCAAAGCCAAAACAGCCATTCGCACCGCAATACCATTGGTCACTTGATGCAAAATTACCGACTGTGCACCATCAGCAATACTAGAATCAATCTCTACACCGCGGTTCATCGGTCCCGGATGCATAACAATACAATCAGGTTTAGCCATGGCAAGACGATCTTTATTTAAACCATACATTTTGTAAAATTCAGCTTGTGACGACAAAGCTGGTGAATCAATACGTTCATTTTGAATACGTAAAGTAATGATGACGTCACAGTCTTTAATGCCTTCATCCATTTTATTGAACAAGCGAACGCCTTCACCATATTCATCAAAACCACACGGAAGCAAAGTGTTTGGTGCAATTACACGGATATCTTTACAACCTAAAGTTTGTAACGCTGCGATATCTGAACGTGCAACACGCGAATGCTTAATATCACCAATAATCGCCAGACTAATGTCTTCAAAATTCTTTTTCGTTTCACGGCGAATGGTTAACATATCTAACATTGCTTGTGTGGGATGAGCATGACGACCATCTCCAGCATTGATGATTGCAACGTGTGGACAAACTGTTTCAGCAATAAAATGTGCTGCGCCTGATGAAGAGTGGCGCACAACAAAAATATCTGCTGCCATCGCTTCGAGGTTCCATAGCGTATCGCGCAATGTTTCCCCTTTTGAAGTACTTGATCGTGCGATATCAATATTCAATACATTTGCAGATAAGCGTTTTGCAGCCGCTTCAAAAGTAGTTCGTGTACGTGTCGAATTTTCAAAGAATAAGTTCATCACTGTACGACCTTCTAAAAGTGGTGTCGTTATCAGTTGATTTTGATCATTTATAAAGGAATGGGCTGTATCTAGAATCTTGGTGAGGGTTGCTTTAGAAAGACCTTCGATGGTCAGGAAATGCTTTAAGTTTCCGTCATTATTGAGTTGAATCTGACTCGGTGTATGCAATGCCGCCAAGTGCATGAGAGATTCCTTAGAGGTTAAGTTAACGTATTATACAGATTTTCTTTTTCTTTGGCAGTTGAAGTTTTGGACAAATAGTCATAAAAGTCAGCGATCAAATTTTAAATTTGATCTGCTTTAAGTCTGCAAGTTTGAGTGTTAAGTTTATCAATTTTTCTCGAAGTTGCTGAATCATATTGAGGTAGTCAATATCTGATTGATCTTTTAACAGCTCAATATAAGCATCTATTCGCAGCAAGGCTTGATTACGCCATTTAAGTAATTCTGCTATTGGATGGTACTTTTGTGGATCAAAATCATGCAGTTGATATTCCGATATTTGTATATTGGTTAATGTCACATCATATTCTTTTACACGTTTTAAGCACTTTAAGGTATCTTCTAAACGAAAGCGGATCTCGTGTTCACAAAGAAATTTTAAATGTGGCAAATCCTGTTGAGCAGCAAAATATTGTGCCAATGGCAGAGTAAAATCCTCATAAGGATACCAACGCCCGTGCGCACAGGAGATCAATTCTTTATATTTTTTCTGTTCAATCCACAGTTTAAACACAACAGCCCTTGCCTGATGATAATGACTTAATCGCAGTTCAGTTTGCTGTTCCGACTCATCAGCCGTACCCACGTAAATCATTTGGTTGTTTTTTAAATATTTGCTAATTTCTGCATTGAATTTCGTATAACTCAAGTGATTGTCTCACAGCTTATCCTCAGCTTAACAACACTATAAATGAGTTTTAATTTTAATCACACTGTATCAATTAAGCTCTAACGCTATAGTTAGAGCTTATTGCCCCGACTTATCTCAATGCACCAATATAGTGATGTGAGACTTGCGCTCGATAAATTTCTTCTTCTGTTGCACCAGAAACATATGCTTCCTCGCTTTGTTCAACTTGCGTTGTCGTTACTGTATTCACAGAGGAAGCTGGTTGTTCCTGTTCTAATAAATGCTGTAAGCGCAAGGCATGACGGTTTAATTCTGGATCTTGAGTCGCCAATGACATATCAATCACATACTGTGCATAGCTTTTATTATCCACTAAATACATCACATCAATCACACGCCCTGTCACACGTCTTAATCGCGTTAAGATTAATGCCCCAATGGAAAACGCATCTGCATGTGCAATAAATCTGCTGTTGTTAAGATCTTGCATAGAAATCCCCGTATTTATTAATTCATTAAAAATTCAATTAAATTTCTGAGCCAATACGATGGATAATTAAGCAAATTGTGTACCAAAATCACGCCATAAAATGAATTAATAATGCATACACATTATTCTCTATTTAATATCCTATCTACTAGAACTCGCCCCACACATTGAGGACCTTTAAATAGATCTAGAAATTGCCCCGTATGCACTTTGCGTTCATCATCATGAATCAAGAACTACATGTGTGTTTTATTCATAGATGACTCATCTATTTAAATTGCAATAATTCATGCCAATTTTTCTTGGTCTTAAATGATTTCAGTAATAAAAGAATTTTAAATCAAATTTTAATGATAAAAATAGCGCCAACACATTTCCAATGAAATCAAAATTAATAACACACCCATCACGATATTAAAAAGACGTGCTCGATTTCCTGTATTTAAAAAGCTTGCTAACTTTTCACCAGCAATCCCCCACAGTAATAAAGATAGATAACAGACGACAAAATAAATCACTACAAAAACCAATAAAACAGCATGGATATGCCCCGTTGAAAATAGCCCTGTACCCGCCACTGAGGCAATCCATGCTTTAGGATTTAGCCATTGCATCAATGCCCCTTGTATAAAGGTTGGTATTTTTGCTTCATCATGGGGTTGACTTGAGATAACGGTCCCTTTTGCACGTAGAATATTGAGCCCAATCCACAACAATAAAACTGTACCCAAGATCGTGATCACATCAAGAAGTACAGGATAGATCACAATCATTTGATACAAACCAAAACAGACTGATGCCAATAACAAGGTAAAACCAATGGTCGCCCCTGAAATAAATGCAAAAGTTGCTTTTACACCATAATTCATACTGCTGGTTAAAATGGTCAAATTCACAGGTCCGGGTGAAATCGACATAGACAGCGAAAAAATAAACATTGGAACAATAAGACTGAGCATTTTTTAAATTCGTTGTTTGATCTTATCTACATATTGATATTTGAATATATTTCAAGCAATAAACCCAAATTTTTAACTGAATTTGGTACTTTTTATAAAATTTCGGACTTAAAAGGCCATTCTATAAGTTTTCGTCATCAAAATACGCTAAAATACGCGATTGCTTTTTTAATGTCTTTGGAAATATTCATGAATTCGAAACCACGTCTTTCTACATATTGGGTTACCTGTGCAGATGGACTAGAAACCTTACTGCAAGAAGAAATTCAAGGTTTAGGGATTCAAGATATTGAAAAATTTCCTGGACGTTTGATCTTTAAAGGCAAACTCGAAGATGCATACCGTGTTTGTATGTGGTCACGTTTGGCTTCTCGTGTACTAACACCGATTCATGTTCATGAACTTGAATTTACCCATGACGCACGTGACGTTGCAGAAGAACTTTATGAAGGTGCGATCAATTTTGATTGGTCACTTATTTTTGCACCACAAAGTACTTTCGCAATTCGTCTTCACGTAGAACGTGATATTAAAGTCAACACACAGTTTGCGACTTTACGTGTTAAAGATGGTGTGGTTGATTCTTTCATGGAAGCTGTAGGTAAACGTCCAAGTATCGACATTAAACAGCCTGAAATTACCCTGTATGTGCTTGCTGGAAAAACTGAACACACCTATTGTTTAGATTTATCTGGGGATTCTTTACATAAGCGTGGCTATCGTCGTTTTATGACAGATGCCCCAATAAAAGAAAACCTAGCAGCCGCTATCCTACAAAAAGCACAGCTTAAACAACGCAATCCAGAAATTATTCTTGACCCAATGTGTGGTTCAGGAACCTTTATTATTGAATCATTGATGATCCTAACTGATCGTGCACCTGGTTTAGTGCGCCGTTTCGGCTTTAATGGCTGGAATGGACATGATCATGAGTTATGGATGTCGATTAAAGCTGAAGCAGCTGAACGTCATAAAGTTGCCCTAGAACAACCTTTACCTAAATTCTATGCCTATGATGCAGATTGGGAAGCAGTAAAAGCAACCAAACAAAATATTATTGCTGCTGGATTTGAGCAACAACTGGATCAAATTCAAATTGAAGAGCGTACTTTAGCAGATTGGCCTGATTTCCAAGCAGAAGGCAAAACTTCATTTATTGTCACCAACCCACCTTATGGTGAGCGTTTAGGGGAAAAAGCCTCTAACCGAGCTTTATATCTGGGTCTGTCAGCACTTCTACAAAAGAATTTCCCGAATCAGCATGCTGCCGTTATCGCAGCGGCTGTTGAACAAGCTGATGTATTGGCATTTAACAATCCACAAATCTTACGTTTAATGAATGGTAAATTGCCAATTTATATTCGTTTTGGTGATATTAAGCCAGCAGCTGTGGTTAAACCTTTCCTTGCAGATTGGCAACCTCAACAATTTGAAAAAATTGAAGGTGCAGAAGACTTTACCAATCGTTTGCAAAAAAATATGCAAGCTTTGAAAAAATGGGCTGTAAAAGAAGATATTTATTGTTTACGTCTCTATGATGCAGATTTACCAGACTTTAATGTCGCTGTAGATTTGTATGGTGATCGTTTACATGTTCAAGAATATGCACCACCAAAAACCATTGACCCAGAAAAAGCCAAAAAACGTTTTAACCTTGCTTTGGCTTCAATCCGTGCAGTAACAGGTCTAGGTCGTGATGCGATCTTTATCAAAACTCGTGCCCGTCAAGAAGGTAAAACCCAGTACGCAAAACAAAGTACTGCATCTAAACGTTTTATCGTACAAGAAGGTAAAGCCAAAATTTTAATCAACTTGACTGATTATTTGGATACTGGATTATTCCTAGATCACCGTCAAATGCGTCTACGCATTGCAGCTGAAGCTAAAGGAAAACATTTCCTGAACCTGTATAGTTATACCTCTACAGCAAGTCTACACGCTGCTTTAGGTGGTGCTGCAAGTACGACAAGTGTTGACTTATCCAATACTTATCTAAATTGGTCTAAAGAAAACTTTGTATTGAATGGCTTAACGGTTGATCATCCTGATGAACAGCATCAATTCTTCTCAAGTGATTGTTTTGAATGGTTAAAAGAAGGTCATGAACAATATGACATGATTTTTATTGACCCACCAACCTTCTCAAACTCAAAGAAATTCTATGGTACTTTTGACGTGCAACGTGACCATATTTCTTTACTTAAGCGTGCAATGAACCGTCTAACCACAGAGGGAACGTTGTATTTCTCAAATAACTACCGTGGTTTTGAGATGGATGAAGAAATCGATGCAATGTTTGATGTACAAGAGATCACCAATGAAACGATTGGCTTAGATTTCAAACGTAATCAAAAAATCCATAGAGCATGGAAAATTAAACACTTCCCTGTTTAATCATACTAGACCTCGGGCTTATTTATAAGCCACGGGGTCAATTTCATGTCCTATATAAAGTGTAACGCGATCTTGGGTTGTTATTCGCACATCATGGCGTTGATATGGATTATAGCCAACCTCAATTATTCTATATTTTTCAAGTGGCTTTAAATATTTATCCCCAGGTTGATTTGGATCTGGGTCTTTTTTCTGCCACTCGAAATCAGTTAACACGGTAGAATAAATTTCATCTTTTTTAGCATCGTCTGACCTTTCCTGAGCAACTTGTTTATGCAGGTTATTTTGCTCTTCGACAGGTTGTTGTGCATTTTCCTTGACAGCTTTAATAATAATGGGTGACAGTTTAACCACACCTACAGATTGCTCTGCAAGATCTTGATCATCTAATTTATCTGCCAATGCCTCTATCGAACTAAATGCCATCAAGAGAAAACCGAGTATTTTTAAATAATCAGATTTGTCCTTATCTTTGATCATCATGATCAACTTTTCCTTTCTTATTATTCCTCATTGAAAAACTATCAATTTTTGACCGTTTTTTCAATAAATTCATGAAAAACCCGATAATAGGTAAAACCTAAATAAACACGCATAAATATCTGATGATTAAAATAATATGATGAAGAGCCAAGGCTATGCCGATTGCTGGTTTGGGATGGTTTATAAATCTATGCATCCCTAATAGCTCTGGATGCTTGATTGGGGGAATTAAACAGGCACTAAACCTTTGCATCAATTCTATGATGTGTAGTGTTTTCCCTATTATGCGAAAGTCTTAATGTGGCATTCTGCTGCTCAATCAACCTCATTTCCCCTTCACAAGTGCTATCCATCAATATTACTTCCCCTTGCACCAATGCTTACACTTATGTAGAACGCGAAAGTCCTACTGATCGGAATCTGTAACACGCAAGAATATAAATGCGTATCCAATAAAAAAGCCAACCACCTTACGGTAGTTGGCTTCGGTTATACTGCTAGATAAATTAACTTAATTTTAATTTACCAAAATCAAGTTGACCATTTTCAGCACTGATTAAGATGGTATCACCTGCTGTAAATTGACCAGCAAGGATTTGCTGAGCCAATGGATTTTCAACCTGTTGTTGAATTGCACGTTTAAGTGGACGCGCACCATATACAGGATCAAAACCAGCATCAATCAGAATATCAAAGGCCTGATCATCGACTTTCAATCCAATGTCTCGTTCAGATAAACGTGAACGTAAACGATCCAATTGAATATCCGCAATGCCACGAATTTGTGATTTTTTCAACGAGTGGAACACCACCAATTCATCGATACGGTTAATAAACTCAGGACGGAAATGTTGTGATACGGCATTCATCACCGTTAAACGAACATCTTCATCACTGGCACCTTCACCGAGTTCACGTACATCACTTGAACCTAAGTTCGATGTCATCACAATCACGGTATTTTTAAAGTCAATCACACGGCCTTGTGAGTCTGTTAATCGACCATCATCCAACACTTGTAATAAGATGTTGAATACATCTGGATGGGCTTTTTCAACTTCATCAAATAACACCACACTGTACGGTTTGCGGCGTACTGCTTCAGTTAAAACACCACCTTCTTCATAACCCACATAACCTGGAGGCGCACCCACCAAGCGACTCACCGAATGCTTTTCCATAAACTCTGACATATCTATACGAATAATCGCATCATCACTGTCAAATAAGAAGTTACCTAAAGCCTTGGTTAACTCAGTTTTACCCACCCCTGTTGGTCCAAGGAATAAGAACGAACCACTTGGACGATTTGGATCAGATAAGCCCGCACGTGAACGGCGAACTGCATTTGAAACAGCTACTACAGCTTCATCCTGTCCCACCACACGGTTGTGTAAGAAATCTTCCATATGGAGTAATTTCTCACGCTCACCTTGTAGCATTTTTGACACAGGAATACCGGTTGCAGCACTGACCACTTCTGCAATTTCATTTTCAGTCACTTTGGTACGAATCAGTTTTGGTTCTTCATTGACTTCCGCAACCTCTTCTTCATTTAAGCGTTTTTGCAACTCTGGAATCACCCCATATTGCAAACGACTTGCTTCTGCCAAATCACCTTCACGTTGTGCTTTTTCAAATGCAGTACGTGCTTTATCAAGTTCGATTTGCGCCTGATTTGTACCATCGACTAGACGCTTTTCTGCAATCCAAATTTCTTCCAAATCACTATATTCTTTTTCAACATCTGCAATTTGTTTTTCCAAATGCTCAACTTCAGCTTTACTGACTGAATCTGCATCTTTTTTCACCGCTTCCAATTGCATTTTTAACTGGATCAAACGGCGGTCTAAACGGTCAAGTGGCTCAGGTTTTGAGTCAATTTCCATTTTGATACGTGATGCTGCTTCATCAATCAAATCAATCGCCTTATCTGGCAATTGACGGTCTGTAATGTAGCGATGTGACATTTTCGCGGCTGCAATGATTGCAGAATCGAGAATTTGCACACCATGATGCGTTGCATATTTGTCTTTTAGACCACGTAAAATTGCAATGGTGTCTTCAACACTTGGTTCATCCACCAGAACTTTTTGGAAACGACGTTCCAAAGCTGCATCTTTTTCAATAAATTGGCGATACTCATCCAGTGTTGTTGCACCCACACAACGTAATTCACCACGTGCCAATGCAGGTTTTAACATATTACCTGCATCCATTGCGCCATCACCTTTACCCGCACCAACAAGCGTATGTAGCTCATCAATAAACAGGATGATTTCGCCATCAAATTTAGCTAAATCTTTGAGTACTGCTTTTAAACGTTCTTCAAACTCACCACGGTATTTTGCACCAGCCAACAACGAGCCTAAGTCTAACGATAAAACACGTTTACCCTTTAAGCCTTCAGGCACTTCACCATTGATAATACGCTGTGCCAAACCTTCCACAATCGCTGTTTTACCGACACCCGGTTCACCAATCAATACAGGATTATTTTTAGTTCGACGTGACAACACTTGGATGGTACGACGAATTTCTTCATCACGGCCAATTACAGGGTCGAGTTTGCCTTCCGCAGCACGTGCCGTAAGATCTACAGTATATTTATTGAGTGAATCTCGCTGATCTTCATGGTTATTTGCCATAACTTGTTCGCCACCTCGAATATTTTCAATTGCTTTGCGTAGTTTGTCAGTTGTTACACCTACACTGGTTAACAATGTTTTGGTTGCACCTGTTTCAGCAAGTGCCAAGATCACCCAATCCGTAGATAAAAATTCATCTCCGGCTTTTTGAGCAAAACTGTCTGCCAAATTAAGCGCACGCACAGCTTCAGGATTTAAATTGATATCCCCAGTTGGTGTTCCAATTTTTGGCGCGTCTGTTAAGGCTTTTTGCAGTTTTGTTTTTAACTCAGGTAGATTGGCGCCTGACTGTTGCAACAGGCTAAGATTGGATGGTTCTTCCAATAAAACAGAAAGAATATGAATACCCTCAATTGCGGTATTATCATTACCCATTGCCTGAGATTGTGCATCAGATAAGGCTTGCTGCAGGCGGTTCGTAAATTTTTCAAATCGCATTCTTGTTATTCCTCACAACAAATTTTGTACTTGAATAATAAATGGGAACGTTTTTTTCGATTTCAATAGCAATAGTGAATTAATTTATATATTTTTCAAAAGCTTACCAAAACACTTGGAATAGATTTCAGTATTAATATCTGTGCTGAAACGTTATTTTTCAAGTAAGATGATGGAAAAATATAGAAGATTAGTTTTTTAAGCGTTTGTATTTTCAACGATATGCTTTTAGAGTAAGGAGTATTGAGAGATTTTAGTATAAGAACAATGTTGACTTTCGGTAAATCATTATCTGTATTAATTGCAGCATCTGCACTGTATGCCTGTGGCTACAAATCGCCAAATAGTGAAAAATTTCCGCACCAACATATCCAGCAATTAACACCGAATATATCAGGCATAGAATTCACATGGTTTAAAACCTCTGATGATATGAATAGAAAAGCCATCAATGAAAATTTTATTGTCTACAATTGCCCTGAAAGTCATATAAAACAAAATCCTGTAAAGAATTTTAAAATATGTACTTACGATCTAAATCATGATCAACAGATTCAGCCTCATTTCATTGCTGCACAAACAAATCAATTGATCGATCAAATTGTCGCCTTAAATCACAATCACTTTCTCATCACTATAAAAACATTTCAATCTGGTGTGAATGATCCAATGCAAGCTTATTTGTTCAATGCACAGACACAAAATTCAACGGCCATGACTTCATTTTCCTATACTGCATTTGCTCAGACAATTTTAGAGCAAATGGTGCAAGAAAAAACATATCAAAAGAAAGTCTTAGAATATGGCACAACGGTTTATTTTGATCCTCAATATATTTCGGCCAAAGCAGCCGCAGAAGCTCAAAAAGAACATAAACAACAGCAGCAATCTGTAATCGAAAATTTCAAAGATATTTTTAGAGACAAGCCTGAACAACCAAAACGTGATTTTTCACCAGATGATTATCGTGTTCAACCTGCCGAACCATTTAATTTAAAGCTCATTCAACAGTTAAAGCTTTATCTACAACAGCACCAAGCAGAATGCTATTTAATTCTTGATCACGAAACACAGCTCTTAAAAACACCACAAAGTTATCTCTATAGTCGTGATTTTTCCAAATTTCTGCCACAGTTAGCAGATGAAATAAGACTGCCTGAATGCAAAAAGCCAGTAGAGTTATCCACTGTAAATGCCAAATATCTAAAATATCAAAGTATTGATGACGTTCAAGGTTCAGGAAATCATTATATATTCTGGTTTACACCGATTGGCTATGATGTATTTGAAATCAAACAACATGGGCAAAATAAACAATTTAAGCTGCCCATTGACACTGCTTGGATATATCAAATTAGAAATAAACTGATCATCTCGGTTGATCAAACTTACTACATCATTCCACTTTCTGAATGAAGCATTTTAACCGCATAAAAATTTTAAGCTACGCAACCTATTAAGCTTTCAATGCATTTACACTTCTGACTTGGTTGCAGAACTTTGAGAAACTGCACTATTTGCTGCAACACTTTGGGTAATCCATACATTTCCACCGATTACAGCGCCTTGACCAATAGTAATACGCCCAAGAATAGTTGCACCTGCATAGATCACCACATTGTCTTCTACGATTGGGTGACGTGCATATTCTTTCTGTAAACGCCCAGAATCATCAATTTCAAAACGTTTAGCACCAAGCGTTACGGCTTGGTAAATCCGCACATTTTTACCAATAATACAGGTTTCACCAATCACCACACCTGTACCATGATCAATAAAGAAACCTTGATCGACTTGTGCGCCTGGGTGTATATCAATGCCAGTTTTTGAATGTGCAATCTCAGCAATTAAACGTGCCAACAGTGACAAGTCTTTTTTATAAAACTCATGTGCAATTCGGTGGTAAATAATTGCCAAAATACCCGGATAACACAATAAAACCTCATCAACACTTCGTGCAGCTGGATCACCATCATAGGCCGCAATCACATCTGTATCTAAAATACGGCGTAGATCTGGTAATTTTTGTGCAAACTCACTGACGATACTTTGTGCCAATACCTCAATCACATCGGCATTTTCGTTATGCTTTTTATATTTATAATCATAAGTTAGATTAAGTTTGACTTGCTCCAATAATGAATGCAAAGTTTTCTCAAGTGCATGTGCAATATAAAAATTTTCACTTTGTTGACGTAGGTCAGGTGGCCCCAGTCGCATGGGGAACAAGATGCCACACAGATCATTCATGATTTTCTTAATTTCATCTTTTGAAGGTAATTCCCTACCGCCAAAGTCTTTTAAGCTTTTACGTTGAGTACGCCATTCATTTCGAGCTTGTTGTAGCTCATCCACAATATTGGGGATATTCCATTGGGTCATATATTTACCTACTGAAATGACTTTTCACAATCCATGCGCTTAACATGAAATTTTATTATTCACTTTGAATGAACAGGGTCTGTTGGCAATTCGTTTATGTTTGCGACGACGAGTGTTTTTTAGGCGATCCGAGGCACGAAATACGAAATTTAGTCATCTAAACTAGTAGTTCGTAACGAAGTAGCGGCAAAAAACACTCTAGTCCCTCAACTACACTTTAGACTGCAAACAAAGCAGTGCTTTGTTCTTACTCTGGGTTATCGTTAAAATTATCTCAGCCTACATTATAAAACGCAGAAATAAGCTGGCTATTCTCCTTATCCCATGCGTTACGACATATACGCTCATGCTCAATTTTAACCTACAACGCAAACTATAATATGAAATGCTAGCAGACCCTTGATACTATTTTATTAGCAATCTTGTAGATAAACATTCTTCGTATAAAGATATCTTTAAAAATCATTTAAACCTTATTTCAAAATAAGAATAAGCAATTCAATTTTTATTAATTTATTGAATATATAAAATCATTATAGTTGTTATCAATACATCTGATACATGATGACTTAGACGTGATTTAAGTCTCAAAAAAGGCAAATGAAATGACAAGTTTAAATCAACAACACTTTACCGAATTAACAACGGCTCAAATTGAAAATATCTTTGAACAAGCAAAACAACGTGTTGAAGATCATTATCTAGAATTTACGGGAACGATTTTGCCTCATGAAGCATGGGCTTTGTTTAAAGCAGGACATGTGGTGATTGTCGACGTACGCACCAACGAAGAACGTAAATTTGTCGGCTATGTAGAAGATACCGTGCATATCCCTTGGGCAACAGGAACTGCGCTGAACCGCAATCCACGCTTTGCCAAAGAACTTGAAACTAAAATTGGAAAAGACAAAATCATTCTACTGCTTTGCCGTAGTGGTAAACGTTCCGCTGCTGCTGCAAATGTAGCTTTTAATGCAGGTTTTGAAAATATTTACAATATCGAACAAGGCTTTGAAGGCGACCTTGATGAAAATGATCATCGTGGTTCTTTTAATGGATGGCGTTTCCACAATTTACCTTGGCGTCAGGAATAAGGCTTTTGCTTTATTCCCCTTATAAATTTTTCCTCGAAAATGGCAATAAAACGCACGCAATAAACCTCAAATTAATCCAATAAATATACAGCGCAATTAAACCCCAAGAGCAAAATTTTTACTTTATTGGAGAAGATAACAACAGCATTTTTAAATCAAACCAGTAATCAATAATTAATTTCCAATACCACCAAGGATTAAAACATGGCTAAGAACCAAGAAGTCACACGCCAAGCGTTGAATGATCAAGCAGCTCGTCAACTTGCCAATGCGACAAAAACAGTACCACAACTCTCCACCATTACACCACGTTGGCTAACACATTTATTGCAATGGACCCCTGTTGAAGCGGGTATTTACCGTGTCAACAAAGTCAGCAATACCGATGACATTCAGGTGGCGTGTACCCAACGTGATGAAGCAACACTTCCACAAACTTTTGTCGACTATGAAGTTAATCCACGTGAATACTTTTTAAATGGTGTTTCCACTGTACTGGATATTCATACCCGTGTTTCTGACTTATATAGTAGTCCTCACGATCAAATCAAAGAACAGTTACGCTTAACCATTGAAACTATTAAAGAACGTCAAGAAAGTGAATTGATCAATAATCCTGAATACGGCTTATTGGCAAGTGTTGCAGATGAACAACGTATTTCCACTTTGACAGGTGCACCCACACCAGATGATTTTGATGATTTACTGCGCAAAGTTTGGAAAGAACCGGGCTTCTTCTTAGCACATCCCGATGCGATAGCGGCTTTTGGACGTGAATGTACCCGTCGTGGTGTTCCACCACCAACTGTGAGTCTATTTGGTTCACAGTTCATCACTTGGCGCGGTATTCCACTGATTCCTTCAAATAAAATTCCAGTTGAAGATGGCAAAACCAAAATTATCTTGTTACGTGTCGGTGAAAAGCGTCAAGGTGTTGTTGGCTTATTCCAACCAGGTCTTGCAGGTGAACAGGCACCGGGCCTATCTGTACGCTTTATGGGCATCAATCGTAATGCAATCGCCTCTTACTTAATCTCCTTATATTGTTCTCTTGCTGTGTTGACAGATGATGCACTCGCTGTGCTCGAAGATGTGGAGGTAGACAAGTACCATGACTATCCAACAACTTACAAATAATCAAGCTACTCCAGATATTTCTTCTGATCATATTGCTGATGCACCCATCAGTGAATCTGTCATTGCACAATTGGCTGCTGAATTTTTTTCGGCTGTGCCCAAACAAAACCCACAAGGTTTTAACTTTGATCTACCCGATCAACGACCTCAAGGTGTTAGCCATCAACCACAGCCTAAAGACCCAATTACTGCATTGTCTGGGCGTATACCTGCCATTGTGCAACAGGCAAATTTAAATCCAGATTCTACACATCACTATGTAGAACCGACCGCCGACCATCCTGAGCGTAGAATTCTATCTTCCTCGCCCATTGTTGGGGGTGCAAATACTCCTGATCCATTTGCGGTCGGACAAAAGCTAGATTTGTCATTGAATCCTACACAAATCACACAACACACTGCACCATCAAACCTAACAACGACTGCGCCACATCAGGCGCAATCGAGTTATTACTTTTTAGATCTGCCTCACCCTGACGTTGCCAGCGCCCAAACAGTAAATACAAATGTGGCTCAAACTGATGTGCTTAAAAATCCATATGCGTTTGATGATTATCATGTGACTGATGACCAGCAATTAAAAAGTGTATTACAAGATCGTAATGACAAACCTGCAACCGCAGCGTCTGGTTATTATTTTCTTCAATCACCTTCCATTGAAGCTGTTCGTCCGCATTCAGATGTGCAAATACCAGCGAATACTCAGAACTATCAACCCATTGATATTTTGCAAATCCGTCGGGATTTTCCCATCCTACAAGAACGTGTAAATGGTAAGCAATTGGTTTGGTTGGATAATGCAGCCACCACCCATAAACCTCAGGCGGTCATCGATCGAATTTCATATTTCTATCAACATGAAAATTCGAATATTCACCGTGCAGCACATGAACTTGCAGCACGGGCCAGTGACGCTTATGAGCACGCACGTGATGTTGTGGCTCGCTTTATTGGGGCTGCTTCAGCAAAAAATATCGTCTTTGTTCGAGGTACAACAGAAGGCATTAACTTAATCGCAAAATCGTGGGGTACGCAGAATATTCAAGCGGGAGACGAAATCATTGTGTCCCATCTTGAGCATCATGCCAATATTGTACCTTGGTACCAACTCAGTAAAGAAACTGGTGCAAAACTCCGTGTGATTCCTGTAGATGATACTGGTCAGATTCAGATTGAGGAATTTGTAAAATTGCTCAATCCTAGAACCAAACTGGTTTCGATTACACAGGTTTCTAATGCCTTGGGTACTGTAACGCCTACTCAAGAAATTATTGCATTGGCGCATGCAGCAGGTGTGCGAGTTTTGATTGATGGTGCTCAGTCTGTTTCGCACATGCCCACCAATGTTACTGCCTTAGATGCCGATTTCTTTGTGTTTTCTGGGCATAAAGTTTTTGGCCCAACGGGTATTGGCGCTGTTTATGCCAAGTCTGAATTACTTGATAGCATGCCTGTATGGGAAGGCGGCGGGAATATGATTCAGGATGTGACGTTTGAGAATGTGGTCTATCAACCTGCACCAAATAAATTTGAAGCAGGTACGGGGAATATTGCAGATGCTGTTGGCTTAGGTGCTGCTTTAGAATACGTAGAAAGTATTGGAATCCATAACATTGCACGTTATGAACATGACTTGCTTGAATATGGTCAACATGCGCTACAAAGTGTTTCTGGTCTACGTCTGATAGGTACTGCATTAAATAAAGCCAGTGTGATGTCTTTTACACTAGCAGGCTATGAAACGGAAGAGGTCGGGAAAGTACTCAACCAGTATGGTATCGCTGTGCGTACTGGGCATCATTGTGCTCAACCGATCTTACGCCGTTTCGGTGTTGAACGTACGGTACGCCCTTCTCTTGCGTTTTATAATACCACTGAGGAAATTGATTTATTGGTTTCAGTATTACATCAGCTGCGCCGTGCTAAACCTTATAAATCCTAATTTTAAACTTTAGCGTTTAATTTTTAGTTCTTAATGATTTTATTGATCGATCATAATCACATGCTTAATTAATTAGGCATGCGATTTTTCGAGGTGGTGATTGTATGATCTATTTTTGAATGGAATGTGTAATTCATCCAATGACTAAAAATATCCTCTCAATTCGATAAAACGCTACACTCCAACAAACTAATTAAGTCGCTATTTAGCTTAAATCAGATTGATTTACCATTATTTTTATCAACCTATTTTTGCAACATTTTTAAGACTATATTACTCATAACTTTAAAATAAATATATCGGCTGTACCTGTTAGTAAGGGCAGTAATTTTTCACGGATGTATTCTTGCTAAAATTTTTACTAATATGCTGGCTCCATATAGCGCGCTTTTTATCAAGCCACTGCAATGCTTCAACATCAGCTAAAGAGGGTTTCGGAGCAAATGGTTTGTAATCTGTCACAAATTTCCCCATCCAACAATAACCAAAAAAATTCTTAGGATCCGTATGGTCTTCTACAACATACTTTTCAGGAAATTGTTGTTCATACGCATACATTGAAAACAGTTTTGCTAATGAGGATTTATATATTGCATCAGAAACTACATTTTTTTTGGTTACATCAGCAGCTCGATATACTGGAATATCGTAACTAATAAACACTTCACTTGTTTCAATATATTTTTGTACAAAGTCCACTTCTGACTCATTTGCAGAACAACCCAAAGTAATAAAAGGTAGTAAAGCAAAGAGAGTTAATTGTCTAAAAATCATATTATTCTATTCATCTCTTATCATATTCTTGCAATTGGGATACTGAACCCTCACCTCGATACGTCCCATCCAAAGTTAATTGCTTAAGCATAGCTGGGTGATAATCAGTGTTAAAAATAGACTTAAAGGTTGCCCTATTTACATAAAGTGGAGAATAACCATTTTCTGCTAATTGCTGAATATTACTCATAGCTTCAGGTAATTTCAGGTTATTTTTAACACCTAAAGCTTTAAATATATCCATTAAGCCAAATGGCGGAACTTTCAAACGCAAAGAAAAAGTAGCTTTTTCAAACTGCATTACAAGCTTGGTCGCATCTTTCAAAGCATGTTTTCGCACATATTGTTGAAACTTTATATACATCATGGTGTTGAATGAAAGCTTATTAATCATTCCATCACCAAATTTATTTATGTCATATTCCAAGCCAAAGCGCAAAGCTAAGAAAAATTCTACCTTATTTATTTCTTGAAGTGCTTTCCAATGATCTTCGTCAAAGAAAAAATTGTAAGGTGCAGCAATGTAGTAATTACCAACTTTAAACGCTGGATTACACGTTACAGTGGGATAGTTACAAACTTCAATACCCTTAGGAAACATACCCTTATCAGTTACAATAACGTCAGCCATAATTTTTTACCCTAAGTCATCATCTAGTGGAGGCATTGGTTTAGAAAGGTCATAAATAATTAGCTCTACTTGTTCCTCTTGATCACCTGAATCAATATGAACTGTATTTCCATCTTCATCAGTTTTCCCCTCAATAACTTCACCGTTTGCACGTTTCAATTGGTATGGAAAATCAACCAACGGTTTCTGAGTAGCTTTATCTAATAATTGATACTGCAAACCAAAATTTGTTGAGATTACTTTATCTATAAAGCTATTTTGTAAAGGCTCTTTTGAGCCTGAAGAACGAATATAAAGAGAACCTTGACTTGTTCCAACAACATGATCTTGTTTAGGTAAAATTTTAGCTCCACAACTTAATAGATCGTCAACGTAAGCGACTGGTTTTCCGTCCATAATAATATGGTTATGACTCGGTTGTATTGTCGACCAGCATTTACACTTAGGACAAAAGTGACCATCCCCTGCACATAGAAATAGATTTCCCATTTGGGATGTTAGCTGTTGAGTTGCTTGAATGATGCCTCCATGATTTGTCATAGAGTTATGAATTGCAAAACCTTTAGCCATGATTAACACCTTCTTGGCACAAAAAGCCTTCAGGGGTCTTATCACCAATAAAGATATTTATAGCTACAGAGATGTTAGGGCTATCTACAATCTCATCACCATTCTCTAAGGAGCTTCCCACCAATGCAGCGGACTGACCATTTATAAGGCAACCCTTGCCAGCTCCTGAAATGATTTTAGAAATTGTCCCATCTGCGTAAATAACATCGTCACCAACTAAAGCAATAGGCAATCCACCTATTCGGCTTTGCAATGCACTCGCTTTAACTAACCCACCATTTTTAGTTTTAGCCCCATTTACCGCAAGGTAATAGATTTTTTTGGGCCTATGTCGAAAATAAAGCTGCTCTGCTTTTATTGTTTGCTTTATGTCTTCTTGAGACATCTGTTTTAACTGTTCAATTGGTAATTCATGTAAAAATTTAGGTTTCGTCATACTTAGTCCAATTATTGTTATTCAATGAAGGCATAAAGATTAAAACATAAGATCAAACATTAAGACAAATTTAATAGAATTGTTAATTGTATTAAATAATGTAAAATTATTTACTCAAATTAATCACAGTCTTTTATCATGCTCATTTTCTAATTATCTGGCTTATTATGTTTATGGCCAATCGCTTTAAGTAATTCACTTACATCTGTCTTGTCTTATAATTTAACAATCACATGCTTGAGCATCTGAATAAAAAAGCGAGATACTACAAAAAATTAAACCTTGTATGTTATTTATGCCTTCAATCAAAAAACTTTTCCTACTATCTAGCTTAATTATAGCAACTCAAGCCTTCGCCTTACCTCAAGACTCACGTCGTGCAGGTGGCATAGCGGTTATTCCTGTTGCTAAAACTGTGTTAAATATCACTTACCAAGATAAACCTGTCTTGATCGTGGATGGTGAAAATGCAGTAAATCATATTGTTTTTGGTATTCCGCTTTCAGCACCATTGGGTACACTGCAATTACAAAGCTCTACAGGCCCAATTAATATTGAAGTGAAGCCATTTAAATATGCTGAGCAACGCCTCAATGTAAAAAATCAGGATTACGTCAATCCAAATCAGGAACAACTTGATCGTTATAGCCAAGAAGCGAAAGAACAAAACAGTGTTTACAGCTCATTTAGCCCTGCACAATGGAAAGACTTTCCAAAATTCATCAGACCTACAGCAGGAAAATTTAGTAATTCATTTGGTCGTAAACGCTTTTTTAATGGTGAAGAGCGTGCCCCACATTCTGGTTTAGATATCCCTGCCCCCATCGGACAAAAAGTGATTGCGCCAGCTGCGGGAACGGTGGTTGCGACAGGCAATTATTTCTTTAATGGAAATACCGTCATGATTGATCACGGACAAGGTCTGATCAGTATGTTTTGCCACCTCAGTAAAATCAATGTAGAAAAAGGGCAAATTTTGAAACAAGGAGATTTATTGGGATTGGTGGGTAAAACAGGACGAGTAACAGGCCCACATTTACACTGGGGAATGAGCTTAAATAATTCCAGAGTTGACCCACAATTATTTTTATCACCTTAATTTAGCAAGAAAAATGCTAAGAAACCTTTGAACGCTTGTTTCAAAAATGCTTATTTTTGAACAAATACACATTTTGTAATAATTTATTTTTTTTAATTTTGATCGGATAAGTCACCAACTTAAGCAGCCAAAACACATTAAAAAAAAGCCAATCTTTTGATTGGCTTTTTTAAAATTAATTCCGTTATTCCGCGGAAATAATTTCAAAATCATGGGTGATTTCAACACCGCCATCGGACAGCATTTTACTTGCTGAGCAATACTTTTCGGCTGATAATTCAACAGCTTTAGCTACTTGCTTCTCTTTTACATCATGCCCTGTTACTACAAAATGTAAATGTATCTTCGTGAATACAGCGGGAATCGTGTCTGCACGATCCGCTTTGAGCTGACAAACAACATTTGTTACATTTTGCCTAGATTTCTTTAAAATGGTCACAATATCGAATGAAGCACACCCACCAAGTCCCATTAATATGAGTTCCATAGGACGTGGTCCACGGTTTTCACCACCATATTCAGCAGAACCATCCATCACAATTTGATGACCACTTTCTGATTTTGCTTCGAAAGCAACATTCTCTAACCAATGAACGCTAGTTTGCATTGCAACTACCTAAAAAAAGCTATAAATTTACGGGGTACCTGTACACTAGCATAAAATGAGTTGATAAGGAATTTCATCTCTACTGCTTCTACGTGACGAGTTCAATTTAGATCAACAGATCTAGTTATTATCCAATTCGGAATTTTTAAGCATGTCTTCTAATTTTGCACAACTTAGTACAGATGCTTTGTCTCCTGGTCAACTACCTGAGTCAGTCAAAGCTTTGCTCAAAAGAGCTCACATCAATCGTTTTCCAAAACGCTCAACGATTATTGATGCAGGTTCAGAGTCAAAATCACTGTATTTAATTTTAAAAGGTTCAGTTTCAATTATTTTACGTGAAGATGATGAGCGTGAAATTGTTGTTGCATATTTGAACCCTGGGGACTTTTTCGGGGAAATGGGATTATTTGAGCAAAATCCACAACGTACTGCGGAAGTAAGAACCCGTGACGTATGTGAAATTGCTGAAATTTCATATGATAATTTCCACGAAATTAGTAAACAATATCCTGACTTAAGTTATGCCGTATTTGCACAACTTGTTCGTCGTTTAAAAAATACAACACGCAAAGTAACTGACCTTGCATTTATTGATGTATCTGGTCGTATTGCACGTTGTTTAATTGATCTTTCAGCACAGCCTGAAGCGATGATCTTGCCAAACGGCCGTCAAATCCGCATTACTCGCCAAGAAATTGGTCGTATCGTGGGTTGTTCCCGTGAAATGGTTGGTCGTGTTCTAAAAACACTTGAAGAACAAGGCATGATCGAAACCGACGGTAAAGCCATCCTTATATTTGATGTATCTTTGGAAGAATCTAATTTTTCTGAAGACGAACTAAGCACAGATGATGAATAAAGCTTGAGAACAAATTTGAGAATTTAATTCCTTAAAGAATTATGTTGAATGGGATAAATATCAAATATTGTCAAAAAGTTAAAATATAGTTTAAAAGCAAACTCCCGAGTTTGCTTTTTTCATGTTGCGATAAATACACAGAGAATTACTGTGAGCTGGGCTCATGACCATGTTATAAAACAAGACCAAGCTAAAATGAGCATTTTATAAAAGAATCAGATAACTTTATCTTATTTTGATAATTAGAAACATTCTTTCACTTAGTTATCAAATTTAAATTACGTTATTATTCTCATAAGATACTGAATATTAATTTTGAAGGACATAAAATGAAGTCAAATCGTTTAGGGCATTCTGATCTTGTGGTCCCTGAAATTTGTTTAGGTACCATGACCTTTGGTGAACAAAATAATCAGAATGAAGCATTTGAACAACTTGCTTATGCACTCGATCAAAATATTCATTTCTGGGATACTGCTGAAATGTATCCCGTACCCCCTAAACCAGAAACACAGGGATCGACTGAAAGCATCATTGGGAATTGGATTGCTCAAAACGGTCAGCGTGACAAACTTATCATTGCCACAAAAATTGCAGGCCCCCAACAAGGTGGCAGTCAAATTCGTGATGGGCATACCAAGTTTATAGAAGCAGAGATCAGTAGTGCTATTGATAGCTCGCTCAAGCGTTTACAAACAGACTATATAGATCTTTACCAACTGCATTGGCCACAACGCCCTGTTAACTTCTTTGGCACGTTGGGTTACAGCAATCAACTCGCAGCACGTACACAAGAGATTACCCCGCTTGCTGAAACCTTAGAAGCACTCTCAAAAGAAGTGAAAAAAGGACGTATTCGTCATATTGGCTTATCCAATGAGACGCCTTGGGGTACCTTAAAGTTTTTACATTTAGCTGAACAATTGGGCTTAGAAAAAATTGTGAGTGTACAAAACCCTTATAGTTTGCTCAATCGTACTTATGAAATTGGGATGTCTGAGATCGCACAACATGAGGGCGTGGGCTTACTCGCGTACTCCCCCTTGGCCTTTGGTTACTTAACTGGAAAGTATCGCCACGGCGCACGCCCTGAAAAAGGACGTATTACGCTTTTTTCTCGCTTTAGCCGCTATAGCAATCCACAGAGCGATTGGGCGACAGAACAATATGCACAGCTTGCAGAAAAACATGGTTTAACACTTACCCAATTAGCTTTAGCATTTATTAAACAACAATTTTTTGTGAGTAGTACCATTATTGGTGCGACTACGCTCGACCAACTAAAAGAGAATATTCAGGCCTTTGATACCCAATTGTCTGAAGAAATCTTATCGGAAATAGATGCGATTCATCAGCAGCAGCCAAACCCCGCACCTTAAGTACTGGTTTTAAAACACGTGTTGTTCTACATTGTTTTCAATAAAAAAGGATGCATAAGCATCCTTTTCTATTCGATAGGTTTTATCAAAAAACTTATCTTCCGCCTCGTGCAGTATAAACTGCCATTGCAGCAGGTAAATTCTTTTTCATTGCATTGATACGATTGACATCAGATGGATGTGTTGACAGTAATGCAGAACCTTTTCCTCCACCCTGTTTCGCCATTTTTTCCCACAAGGTAATTGCCGCTTGAGGATTATAGCCAGCTTTCGCCATCATCATTAAGCCGCCCTCATCTGCACGACTTTCTAAACTACGTGAGTACGGTAAGCCTACCCCGACTTGGCTTCCCAAATCGAGCGCTGCATTACCTAATTCACCAATTTGGCTGCCTGCATAAGATTTACCAATACCAACTGCAAGATTGGTCAACGCTTGCGCACCTAATTTTTGTTTAGAATGTTCCTCTAAAGCATGGGTCATTTCGTGGCCCATCACCGCAGCAACTTCAGCTTCAGATAAATTCAGTCGATTTACAATCCCTGTGTAAAAAACCACTTTACCACCGGGTGCAACATAAGCATTGATTTCATCTGACTTAAGTACTGCCAATTGCCAGTCAAATCTTTGACCCGTTTGGTTCATTTGATCAGCAAAAGGTTTTAATCGAATAAATGCTGCATTCACTTTTTTATAAGTTGCAGAAGTTGTATCTAGAGTCTTATTCAAACGTGCTTCTTGCACTGTTTTATTAAAGCCTTGTGTTGCATTTAAATTAAGCGTTGCAGAATCAGCACCTGCCATATCCGCGATAGTTGAGCACCCTGAAATTGAAATGGCAGTCGCCGCACAAAGACTAAGCATTAATTTATTGTTCATTATAATCAACTCCATGGAGAACAAATAAAAGCATTGTGGATTATATGCAAATGTTACATAAGGATAAATCAATAAAATCCATTAATTCATATTAATTATGTAAGTGAAATATCACAAAAATTGAATCGCCAACCAATATATGAGACAAATTACATTCAGCGTCAAATATATGTTTTTCAATGGAATAATCTTTTGTTCTAAATGTTGATCATTTCTTTTGATCAACAAAAATGCATTCTGGATCAAAATAATAGGAACCAGTACACATGCAACCATCACACTCAGACCAAGCAATGCATTATTGATGATATTCAGATCATTGGTTTGAGCCTGAATAATCAGCATTGCGATCGTTGGAGCACCGCCCATAGCAAAAATCAGAGAATAAAATATCGTGCTCGATATATTCTTTTGCATCCTACAAACTCAATGTGTATCTAAAAATACATTTTAACAAGCTAAACTTGAAAACCTAGTCTAATTGATATCGACTTTAGTCTTTTTTAGCTGTAAATAAAAAGCCCGATTTACATCGGGCTTAGCGTTCTACAATCAAATTACTTTTTAATCACAGATTGATAGATTTGCTTTGCTTCAACCATGTTTTTGTTTAAATCTGAAATACGGTCGTTATTTGATGGGTGTGTTGAAGTGAACTTCTGTACTCCATTATTACTGCCGCCATCGATCTTGTTCATTTTTTGCCAAACACTGATTGCCGCTTCAGGATTATAGCCAGCTTTCGCCATAAGCATTAATCCACCACGGTCAGCAGATGACTCTAAACTACGTGAATATGGCAAACCTACACCATATTTACTTCCGATATCTAAAGCTTGAGTGCCGACTGAGCCCAATTTATCGCCCGCATAAGTTTTGCCCATTTTCACAGCAAAATCTGTAATTGCAGTTGCGCCAGCACCACGTTTAGAATGCTCTTCTAAGGCATGGGTCATTTCATGTCCCATAATGGCAGCAATTTCAGCATCAGTCAGTTTCAATTGATTGACAATACCTGTGAAGAACACAACCTTACCGCCAGGCATGACAAATGCATTGAGTTCATTGGATTTAAGCACACTCAATTGCCAGTCAAATTTTTGACCCGTTTGATTTGCTTGATCTGCAAAAGGTTTCATCTTTAAGAAAACAGCATTAACTCGTTTATATGTTGCAGATGTTGTATCAAGTGCTTTTTGTGCCTTTGCATCTTCAACAAGAAGTTTATAATCTGCTGCTGCATTGAGGTTTAAAGTCGCAGAATCATTACCCGTTAATTCAGCAACAGTGGTACACCCTGTTAAGCCTATAGCCAACCCTAAGCCAAGTAATAGTTTCTTGTTAATCATTATTTTCACCAAATTTCATAGATCTTATTGCAAGCTTCAAAACGAAGCTCAGCTCTTAGCGGCTGAATTATGTTGTATTTTACAAAAAAAATCAAAATATAATCACACTTTATTTAAAACACCTAAAAAGAATAACAATAAAAAAAGCTCCCGTAGGAGCTTTTTTTAAAGATTGAATCAATTAAGCATCAAATGGATGACGCATCACAATTGTTTCGTCACGATCTGGACCTGTTGAAATGATGTCGATAGGACATTCAATCAACTGTTCAATACGTTTTACATAGTTAATTGCATTTTGTGGCAATTGATCCAATGATTTCGCACCAAACGTAGACTCAGACCAACCTGGCATAGTTTCATAAATTGGTTTTAATGTTTCAAATGCAAGCGCATCTGTAGAACCCACACAACCTGAATCCGCAGCTTCATAACCGATACAGATTTTTACTTCTTCCAAACCATCTAAAACATCAAGTTTAGTTAAGCAAATACCTGATAATGAGTTTACATCTACAGAACGACGTAAGATTTCAGCATCAAACCAACCACAACGACGCTGACGACCAGTCGACGCACCGAATTCTGAACCCACAGTACCCAAATGTTTACCAACTGCATCGCCAACATCATTGGCAGCATCATAAACAAGCTCAGTTGGGAATGGACCCGCACCTACACGAGTTGTATAGGCTTTGGTGATTCCCAAAACATAGTCAAGATGCAATGGACCAAGACCTGAACCAGAACTTACCCCACCAGCGGTAGTGTTCGATGAAGTTACATATGGATATGTACCATGATCGACATCAAGAAGTGAGCCTTGCGCACCTTCAAACATGATGTTTGCACCATCTTTACGATAGTCATGCAATGTTGTAATCACATCTAAAACTAATGGCTTAACCACTTCGCGCCATTGATCACAAAGTGCCAATACATCTTCAACTTTAACGGCTTCAACACCGAAGAATTGAGTCAATTGGAAGTTATGGTATTCAAGAAGCTCTTCAAGCTGTGCTTTAAGATGTTCACCACCACGTACTAAATCCGCAACACGGATCGCACGACGAGCAACTTTATCTTCATAAGCAGGACCAATACCACGACCCGTTGTACCGATTTTGGCATTACCACGTTTTTTCTCACGCGCTTGATCAAGTGCAATATGGTGAGGAAGAATCAACGGACAGTTTGGAGAAATACGCAGACGTTCACGAACGGGTACGCCTTCTTTCTCAAGAATATCCATCTCTTTGATCAATGCTTCAGGTGAAAGTACAACACCATTGCCAATTAAGCAAAGTACGTTTTCACGTAAAATACCTGATGGAATGAGGTGAAGAACTGTTTTCTTACCACCAACGACGAGCGTATGCCCTGCGTTATGTCCGCCTTGATAACGTACTACCGCAGCTGCTTGATCTGTGAGCAGGTCAACGATTTTACCTTTACCTTCGTCGCCCCATTGGGTACCGAGTACCACAACACTTTTGCCCATAATAGCCTCATTACATCATGCTGTTAAAATAGAAAACCAAATCGAATGACATGAACATTCAATCTGATACTTAAATTGTTTCGATTTTCCACTCACCAGCAACATTCACCATCTGGTGGGTTGCATTTGGAACTGAGTTTAAATCGTCATTACCCAATAACTGAATTACACTTAAACCTTGTTGACGTGCTACGGCAATCGCATCCAGCAACGTGGATTCGGTACCTTTCGGTGCAACTACTTTTTCAATCTGTTGACGTTGACCCGCACTTAAGGAATACAAGTCACAAGAAAATCCCGTTGCAGGACGCGCGCGTCCAAAGTGTTCACCAATACCATCATAACGACCACCTTGTGCCAACGGTGCAGCACGATTTGGTGCATACACGGCATACATTAACCCAGTGTGATAATGGTATGAACGAAGCTCTACAACATCGATACCAATATTGAGTTTTGGCCAACGTGCTTGAATTTCTGTATATGTTGTTTTAAGTACCTCAAAAGCATTTTTAAATGCTTCATCAGCAAAAATTTCTGCGCTAATATTCGCTTGCAATGCATCCAGATCACTTGCATAACGACCTAAAGCATAAAAATCAGAACCAAACTCTAAATCTTGAGTGAATTCAGCAAGTTCTGGTAGTGCTTTGCGCTGATACAAATCAGATAAGTGGCTTTCTGTTGATTTGTTTAAACCCACATGTTTTACCAGACTTCTAAACAGTCCTACATGCCCTAAATCAAGATGGATACCATCAGCTAAACCCGCAGTATTAAGCAGATTGAGCATCACGTCGATCATTTCAACGTCTGCGTCAATACTGTCTGAACCAAATAACTCTGCACCTAACTGAAGTGGTGCACGCGTGGTATTAAAACCTTGTGGTTTAGTATGAAGTACCGTTCCTGCATAGCAGTAACGCGCCACACCTTGTACTTGATGTACATGGGCATCAATACGAGCCACTTGTGGTGTCATATCGGCACGCACACCAAGTAAACGACCTGAAAGTTGGTCGATGACTTTAAAAGTGGCTAAGTCTAAATCTTGATTCGATTCGGAGAGAGAAGAAAGAGATTCGATGTATTCGATGAATGGCGTATACACCAGCTGATAACCTCGTGATGCGAGGAAATCTAAAGCTTCACGGCGCAATTTTTCAATTACTTGCGCTTGCTCTGGTAATACATCAGCTACACCATCAGGTAATAACCATGTCTCTGAAATGGGCATGTTGTAAACCTAAATCCTGTCAGCGCGGAAGTAATCCGCATAAAAAAATCGGGAACACACCCGATTTCTGTTATTTTAGCACGATCATCTGCGCCATGCATTAATAAAATAACTTTTGATGCCTAGATAATTTGACGACCTATGCATAATTTAGGCAAAAAACTATCTATTACACATTATCCCACTTCAATTCTTTGTATTTATTTAACTTTTCACACAAGTGTTGATTGCTATTTGCGTTGTTGAAAATATAATTTATTCGTTTAGAAAAACAGCATCTATTTAAAGCAACTGAAATACTAAAAACTGGGGAAGTATGGAACTACATAGCAACTTATATTACACGCATCCAAATACGGAAATCATGCAAAAGCTAGGCCGTTTATTTCAAGAGCATCGCGGTGAACAAGACAAATTTATTGCTGTTGCAGTTGAGCTAAATTCACTATTGGGCCAAGAACTTGCAGAAGATCTTTTAAACACAGTTGACAATATTGAGTTTGATTTGGGTCCTGAATCATTACACGCTATTGCAGGCTATTCAGTTGTCCATTTTGTGCATGGTTCTTCAGGCGATGAGTTTATCGAAGCAATCCTACTTTTCTTAAAAGCATTACTCCCTGAAATTCACACTCTGGCTTGGGGTTGTGGGGATGATGACCCGTGGGAATTCTGGTTTAAATTTGAAGGCGATGAGTTGATTCGTGAAGATGATGAACCTTTCAATGATCCTGAACAAGATGACGAAATAAAATCCTCCATTTATACATGGTGGCATACAGGCTTACCTGAAAAAATCAAAGAAGGTTTCTTAAACCAAGCATAAATTTTTATTCAGATTTAAAGGGAAGTACAAAATCGAATCGCTGTACTTCCCTGTTATTTTGACTCTTTCAACTATTTTAAATAGTCCTCAATACTGACCACTTGTGAAAACATTTGGAAGGCTGACAAACAGGCTGTTTGTACATCTTCTGCTTCAACTGTTCTGCCCGAATAGCTCAATTGACGCGTCGCTGTAGCGTCTGCAATGATCGTCGGTTGATAAGCAAATTCTGCTGCTGCACGTGACGTCGCATCAATACACATATGCGTCATCATGCCACTAATCACCAATTTATCAACATTCAGTCGCTCTAATTCTGCTTTTAGAGTGGTTTGAAAAAAGCTATTGGGATAGTGTTTTTCAATCACAATTGAATCAGTCTTAACGCGTAAATCCGTATGCAATGCTACACCCTGCGTTCCTGCTTCAAAAAATGTAGCATTGGGTTGATTGGCAATATGCTGAATATAAATAATCGGCTGCTCACGCTTTATAAACAGATCTTCTAATCGATTGATGTGTTTTAAAGCCTGTTCCGCACAGAACAACTCCATCTTCCCTTGAGGAAAATAATCGTTTTGGACATCTATTACTAATAATGCAGTTTGGCTCATGGTGTTTTCCTAACTCTTGTGTTGATGTTTTTATAAGATTAATCAAAACAACTGGCGATTTGCAGTCACTCATGAAAGAATAATAGATTAGAAACTTTCAAACTGAAAATTTGTTCAATTCACTATGTTGCCAAATGACCCAATTGACCTCAAAATTTTAAAAATACTAAAAACTGATTCTCGGTTAAGCAATAAAGAGATCGGAAAATTAGTACACCGTACAGGCCAAGCTGTAGGAAGTCGCATTGCTCGAATGCAAGATGAAGGCACAATTCAGAAATATACGATTACGCTACAGAACCAATCAACACAATTTATACGTGTGATGATGCAGAATAATGAATTTGAACAGTTTGAAGCATTTATCGCTCAATTTGAGTCAATTGAAAGTTGCTATAAAGTCTGTGGTTCCGCTTGCTATATGCTGGTTGCGCATTTTGATAGTCATGCAATCAATCTATTTATCGAGCAACTCTCTGAATGGGGACAATATTCAGTAGATAGTGTCGTAAGAGCAATTGAAACTCAGCCTTAATTTTATATCCAAATCCATATCATGTAAGAATAACAAATGAAATCTTCAGAAAAAACATTACGCGAACATAGTAAATTTCTAAGTTTAGTACTTCGACATCAACCAGAAACCATTGCAATCCAACTCGATTCTGAAGGCTGGACGGATGTACACATCCTTTTACAGCAAATGATCAAACACAGAAGACCACTTAAACTCGTAGAGTTGATTGAGGTCGTTGAAAGCAGTGATAAAAAACGCTTCCAACTTTCCCCTGATCAAAACAAAATCCGCGCAGTACAAGGTCACTCTAGTGCTCAGGTTCAACGTGAGTATGTTGCTATTACGCCACCCGATACACTTTTTCATGGAACAGCAACTCGCTTTGTCGACAGTATTTTAGAAAAAGGCTTAATTTCAGGTGAACGTCATCATGTGCATTTATCTGCTGATTTAGTCACAGCACAAAAAGTGGGACAACGACATGGCAAAGTCATCATTTTCATACTAGACACCAAACAGATGCACCAAGATGGTTTCCAGTTTTATTGTGCTGAAAATGGGGTTTGGTTGACTGAACAAGTGCCGATAAAATATTTAAAGTTATTCGAAAGCGAATCAAAAAACTAATCTAGCGGTAAGGCTGTGGTCTGTTTGATCTTCTGTAAAGGGATTTCAGTTTTGACATTCTGGATCCCTGGAATTTTATTTAAATGATTAATTTGAAATTTACGATATGCCTCTAAATCAGAAACCACAATACGTAAGAAAAAATCACAATCACCTGCCATAAGTTGACATTCAACAATTTCAGAAATATTCATAATGCTTTCGATAAATTGATTGACTGCTTGTTCATCCTGACTCTTTAACCAAATTCGTGCAAAGACTGTCAAACTGAGATCTACTTTGTGTGGATTGACCAATGCAACATACTGGTCAATGATCCCCTCATCCTCCAGTTGCTTTACTCGTCTTAAACAAGGTGAAGCGGATAAACCTATCTGTTCTGCCAATTCATTATTTTGTAGTTTTCCATTACGTTGTAATGCACACAGAATACGCCGATCTATCTGATCCAATTTCATAAAATTATTTCTAGTAGATAAAACCAAAAAATAACATATTCCAGCAATAATATTGCAAAAATTATTTTACAGGCAGCAAGTTTAGCGAAATATAGCGAATCATTTGGCATAAAATAAAAATCACCTTGTTTTAGCGACCATTGAGCGACTCATGTTAAGTTTTAAGAACACTACGACTGAACTAACCTATTCAATTGAATTTAGAGAGTTTGTACGTGGGCTTAAAACCTCTATTCCAATGCTACTGGGTATTATCCCTTTTGCACTGGTTTTAGGAACACAAGCAGCGCAAAAAGGATTTTCTGCCTTAGAAGTTCCATTGTTAACAGGACTCAATTTTGCTGGTGGTTCTGAGTTCGCCATTATTGAAGTCTGGACGCAGCCACCTCAATTGTTGTTTTTAATTCTGATCACTTTTCTGGTCAACAGCCGCCATATTTTAATGGGTGCAAGTTTAGCACCCTATATTCGACATTTGCCCAATCGTAAAGCCCTTCCATTATTATTTTTTATGTGTGATGAGAGTTGGGCCCTTAGCATTACGGATTCACACAAACAAAACCCTCGCAATCCCTATGCAGGATTTAGTGTGTTTTTTTATATTGGCCTTTGTTTCGCGTTATATGTCATGTGGGTGGTTTTTACCACGATGGGAGTCGGCATTGGTTCTTTTCTTGGCGATGTCACAAAGTTTGGTTTTGACATGGCATTCCCTGCAGTTTTTCTGGTGCTTTTACGCGGAATGTGGAAGGGCTTTAAACCCGCACTACCTTGGCTGATAAGTCTGATCGCGGCCGCATTGGCCTATTATTATCTACCTAAAGGCTGGTATGTATTGATTGGTTCTATTTCAGGCATTATTGCTGCGTTCTTACTAATTGGAGATGAAGAATGATTCATATGACAACATTCATCGCCATCCTATGTGTGGGATTAACAACCTACTTAACTCGAATTTTAGGCTATTTACTGTTAAAGAATAGACATCTCAGCAAAAGAACCACGCGAATTTTACAGGTGATCCCCGGCTGTGTTTTGATTTCAGTGATTGCACCCTACTTTGTTACGGATCAACCAGCCAACTTGATTGCAATTATCATCACACTGTTCGCAGCTTGTTATTTTTCATTATTGCCCACTGTACTGATCAGTATTATTGCAACAGGGATCTTGAGAAACTTTATGCTTTAAACGTTCTCAATAGCCTATCACTCCTGACTTGATGCAATTCAAAACCTCAATTAAGGTTTTGAATTTTGCTGTAATATTTTAATTAATTCAGCGTTTTGAAACTCAACTTGAGTCAAACGTGTTGAGGTATTGTCTAAAACTTGCTGCTGTACATGCATTTTTTTAGCCAAATCTTGCATAATTTGTAAGGCCTGTTTGAGATGTTGCTCTTGTGCATGGATCTGTTGCTCATGATTCTGCACATGCTTAAGCCATTCAAGGTTTTCTTTCTTTAACTTTCCCATTTGCCAAATCACAAACATCATGGCCAGATAAAGAATCACAATAACCAAATATATATAAAACATCATTCACCCCCAACAAAACACGTCAATCTTCGTCTTGATTAAACTCAAGTCATTAAAGTTATTTTAAAGTGATAAATATTAGATTAATAAAATGATTCACACAAATCTAACAAGCGATTTGCATAACCCCATTCGTTATCATACCAAGCAAACACTTTCGCCTGTTGACCTACGACCATAGTTTGAGTCAGATCAACAATCAGTGAATAAGGTGAATGATTAAAATCACTTGAAACCAATTGCTCATCTGTGACAGACATAATTTCAGCATAATCATATTTTGCTGCTTGAATTAAGGTTTGGTTAATTAAATGAGCTGTTACTGGCGCTTTAGCAATAAATGTTAAATCAATGGCGGCAACATTAATTGTTGGTACACGGATTGAAAAACCATCAATACGGTTTTCCATTTTGGGCATGACTTGTTTTAATGCACCCAAAGCAGAAGATGTAGTTGGAATAATATTTTGTCCTGAAGCACGTGCGCGGCGTAAATCTCGATGTGCGTGGTCCAATACAGATTGATCCGCAGTGACCGCATGGATTTCAGTCATTAATGCACTGTCAATTCCAAATGCATCATCAATAATTTTGACCAAAGGGACTAAAGCTTGTGTGGTACATGACACACCCGAAATAATTTGATCACTAGCTTTAACATCATGATGATTTACCCCATAAACAATGGCAGCATCAACAGTATCAAAAGGTGCTGCACCAATAATGACGCGTTTTGCACCTGCTGTTATATGTTGTGTTGCAGCTGCTCGTGATCGAAACAGTCCTGTACATTCTAAAACAACATCAATATTTAAATCTTTCCAAGGCAATAATTCAGGATTGGCTTGTCTTAAAATTTGCACTTTCTGTTTAATTTGCCGTGCGTCAATCGACATATAAAGCTGTCCATGTTCTTGTACGATATTCACTGCACCGTCAAAGCGGCCATGGGTAGTATCGTATTTAAATAAATGAACCAGCGTTTCAACATCTGCAATATCGTTAATGGCAACAATTTCAAAATGGAAGTTTTTCGGATTTTCAAACCAAGCGCGTAATACATTCCGTCCAATTCGCCCGAATCCGTTTATTGCCACACGTTGCATCAGATGTCCTTTTACAGCCAAACTACTTTATGCGCTATATGTTATAAGATTTAGCGTGTCTACTGTTAGAATATGCTTTATTTAGTCATAAAAATTTCTCAAAAATAATTTTTTGATTCAGCTAGGATAAAAATAAATGTATCCACCCATTAAAAATATTTTTAAATTCAATCAATTATTTTATCTTTACTGCATGATTTTACTAGCCTTTCTATATACACAACCAACACATGCACAAAATCTCTATTCAAACTGCTCAGAAACACTGACTCAACAACTCATTCAAAAATTCAACTTAAACACACAACAAAATTTAGATGCACGTTATCCTGTATTCCAAACCTGCTTAACGATCAGTAAACACCAACAGATTATTGCAATCAGCAATCCTGTTGCTATGCAATCTGACTTTGCGGATTATGATTTAAATTTATATTTGATCGATACCGCATCTTCAAAAATTTTAAATCATTATACTTATCCAAAAACCATCTCTGCCGATGCCAGTCAGTTTGAAAATTTAAAATTTGATATCAATCCTTACGCTAAAACTCCTCATACTCATGTTATTGGATTGGCCTTAACTTATGGGCATTTAGGTAGAATTGACTATACAATACGTGAAATAAAGTTATTCAAAATCAGCAATCAACAAATGCAATTGGTTTTAGATAAATTTATGACGAATTACTCAGCTGGCGAAAGACCGTCTCTATGTGAAAATAATGCACAAACTGAGACTCAAATTTTGCTTAATCCCTTAAAACAGCAAAATCATGGTTTAGCAGATATTCAATTAACTGAAAAATCCGAACGTATAACGCTTGATGAGAAAAACTGTAAAACACACCGTATCGTCAAAAAACAAAGCCATATTATGAAATTCGATGGGAAAAAATATCGTTTTAAACATCTTAATTTTTTAGACTTTGGAATTTGATTAAATTTTGCAATTAAAAAGGTTAAATCATGAAAACATTACAAATTGTATTGAACACTGCACTGCTTTTGATTGCTGGAAATAGTTTTGCAGTACCTTATCAGCGTTGCTCAGACCAACAGCAACAGCAATTGATTCAACAATTTAAATTGGTCAATCAGCGTTTTACCAATACTGAAGCCAAAACATATCAAAGCTGTATCCATTTAGACAATCAACAAAAAATTCAGCTTATTGCGATCAGTCAACCGATTGCTTATAAATCTTATGATGATATGGAACATGATCTAAATTTATACTTAATTGACTCTTCTCAGCATAAAATTCTGCAAAAGTATAAAGCACCAGAAACTTTTTACTCAGATGCAGATCATTATGATGGTGCACAACTCCATACGACCCGTTTTTCAACATTAACTGATATTGATGTCGTGGGTATTGAAACTTCATCGTCGCATCAAGGTGGTTTCACTTATAGTCACAGTAATTTAACTTTATTTAAAGTTAATCCTAAACAACCCATCAAAGAAATTGGCGGTATCAGTATGAATGATAGCGGCGATGAACGAATTGGAAACTGTCCAGAGAATAGTAATTCAGAGGTTAGAAGTATCCTCATTTTATCAAATAAAACGACACATGGCTTACAGGACATGATTTTAAAAGAAACCAAAAACCAGACCAAAACCAACTATAAAACCTGCACTTCGGTGAAAAAACAATATAAGCAACAACAAACGCTTAAATTTAATGGTCAAGTATATAAATTTCAGCATCATAACTTTTTAAGTATTGATCCTTTTTAAGCAAGCTTAAATCCGATAATGGCAATGTGGCTATGTTTTAAATTTATACAACCAAAATTTACCCCAGATGAAAGTTGAAAATGTATAGAAATACCAATAATTCACCTTAAAATCATTGGTGGACACTACATTTTCCGTTATACTTTGGCGTTTTTAAAAATAAGCCCGTGTGGTGACTGAGCGCAAAAATCAGACTCAGCAACGCACTTTTAGCCAATACGAAAATTAAGGAGTGACTTGGTTGTGAGTACTCGTTTTATGACAACTGCTGAAATACGTGAAGCATTTTTGCGCTACTTTGAATCGCAAGGACATACACGTGTCGCGTCAAGTTCACTTGTACCTGCCAATGACCCTACTCTGCTTTTTACCAACGCAGGGATGAACCAGTTTAAAGACTGTTTCCTTGGATTAGAAAAACGTGACTATGTTCGTGCAACGACGTCGCAAAAATGTGTCCGTGCAGGCGGTAAGCACAACGACTTAGATAATGTCGGTTATACAGCACGTCACCATACATTTTTTGAAATGTTAGGTAACTTCTCTTTTGGTGATTACTTTAAGCGTGACGCGATTCGTTTTGCTTGGGATTTCCTTACTGGTGAAGAATGGTTAGCACTCCCTAAAGATAAATTATACGCCACTGTTTATCATACAGATGATGAAGCGTTTGACATTTGGAACAAAGAAATTGGCTTAGCTGCAGATCGTATTATCCGTATTGGTGACAATAAGGGCGAAAAATACGCTTCTGATAACTTCTGGGCAATGGGTGATACTGGCCCATGTGGTCCTTGTTCTGAAATTTTCTTTGACCATGGCGATCATATTTGGGGTGGCTTACCGGGCACACCAGAAGAAGATGGCGACCGTTTTATTGAAATCTGGAACAACGTTTTCATGCAGTTTAACCGTACTGCTGATGGCGTACTGCATAATCTTCCTGCACCATCTGTAGATACAGGCATGGGCTTGGAACGTATTTCTGCTGTTTTACAGCATGTCAATTCAAACTATGAAATTGACCTGTTCCAAGACCTATTAAAGTCTGCTGCTGAAATTATTGGTGTTGATACATCTGAAGCGGTTGCAACTGCACAAGCAAACAATAAACCTATTGAATACCCTGCTTCACTTAAAGTGGTGGCAGACCATGCACGTTCATGCTGCTTCCTGATCGCAGATGGCGTTAACCCTTCAAATGAAGGTCGTGGTTATGTATTGCGTCGTATTATCCGTCGTGCAGTACGTCATGGTAATAAAATGGGCGCAACGGGTACGTTCTTCTACAAAATGTTGCAACCATTAATCGATGCCATGGGCACTGCTTATCCTGAGCTTGAACAACGCCGTAATGTGATTGAAGCGGCTTTGATTCGTGAAGAAGAATTATTTGCCAAAACGCTTGAACAAGGTTTAAAGCTGCTTGAAGGTGAGTTAGCCAACCTCAAAGGTAAAACCATTCCGGGCGAAACCGTCTTTAAACTTTACGACACTTATGGCTTCCCTGCTGATTTAACCGCAGATATCGCACGTGAACGTGAACTGGAAATTGACGAAGCTGGTTTTGAAGTTGAAATGGCTGCACAACGTCAACGTGCACGTGATGCAGGTAAGTTTGCTGTTGACTATAACAGTATTGTGAAAGTAGATAGCGAAACTCAATTTGATGGCTATGAAGCAACTCAAGGTCAAGGTCAAATTATTGCGATCTATAAAGATGGCGTACAAGTTGATGAAGTCGTTGAAGGCGATGAAGCACTAATCGTATTGAACCAAACACCGTTCTATGCAGAAAGCGGTGGTCAGATTGGTGATACAGGTCTGTTCAAAAACGATACTGGTATTTTTGAAGTTCAAGATACTAAAAAATCTGGTGGCGCTTTTGTCCACCAAGGTATCGTGACAATGGGAAGCCTAAAAGCGACTCAAAATGTTGAAGCAATTGTAAAAGCAGATCTTCGTGAAGCAACTGCACGCAACCACTCTGCAACTCACCTTTTACATGCCGCTTTACGTCAAGTATTGGGCGAGCACGTACAACAAAAAGGTTCTTTGGTCGCTTCTGACATTTTACGTTTTGACTTTGCCAATGACCAACCGGTGACATTTGAACAAATTCAACAGGTTGAACGTATTGTAAACCGCGAAGTGATTGCAAACACCGCCGTTTCTACTGAACTTTTAGACATCGATGCTGCCAAAGAAAAAGGTGCAATGATGTTGTTCGGTGAAAAATATGGTGATGAAGTTCGTGTACTTTCTATGGGTTCAATCCAAGATGAGAAAAATTTCTCTATCGAACTTTGTGGTGGTATCCATGTAAAACGTACTGGCGATATTGGTCTGTTTAAAATCACCTCTGAAAGTGGTGTTGCAGCAGGTGTTCGCCGTATTGAAGCTGTTACAGGTACCAAAGCGCTTGAAATCGTTCAAAAATTTGATGCAGATATTTTGCATATCAACGATTTATTAAAAGCACAGAAAGATCAAACTGTTGAAAAAGTTCAATCAACGCTAGAAACAGCACATCAATTGCAAAAACAAATTGAGCAATTGAATCAAAAATTGGCGAATTTCCAAGCCTCTGATTTAATCAATCAAGTGACCGAAATTGCGGGTCGCCAAACACTTATTGCCACAGTTCAAGGACAAGATGCGAAATCTGTTCGTCATCTTCATGACAGTGTCAAATCAAAATTAGATAATGCAGTGATTGTGCTTGCGGCTGTAGAAGGTGACAAAGTTAGTCTTATCGCATCTGTAGCTAAAGATTTCACTGCAAATCTAAAAGCGGGTGACATCATCAAACACTTAGCAACTGAGCTTGGTGGTAAAGGTGGTGGTAAACCTGACTTAGCACAAGGTGGCGCGCCACTAAACGAGAAGTTTGAACAAGTGATGGCAGATTTAACTGCTTGGCTTGCTCAAAAATAATACTTCACCTTTTGTGTAACTGACCCTAATGCCGATTAGGGTCATGGCTTATATGGAACAACTATGGCATTAATCGTTCAAAAATATGGCGGTACTTCTATGGGTACTCCCGAGCGCATTTTAAATGTTGCTCGTCGTGTAAAGCGTTGGCATGACCACGGCCACAAGGTTGTAGTGGTTGTATCCGCAATGAGTGGTGAAACAAACCGCTTATTGGCTTTAGCGAAAGCCATTACCGAAACCCCTGATCCTCGTGAACTAGACCAAATGGTGTCTACGGGTGAACAGGTAACGATTTCAATGTTAGCAATGGCGCTCAATTCAATTGGTGTTGAAGCTAAGTCACTCACAGGTCGCCAAGTTGGTATCAAAACTGACAGCGCGTTTACCAAAGCCCGTATCGAATCTATTGATACAGATGTGATGACAAATCATTTGGATGCAGGTCGTGTCATTGTTGTTGCAGGCTTCCAAGGTTTCGACATTGATGGCAATACAACAACTTTAGGCCGTGGCGGTTCTGATACTTCTGGTGTTGCACTTGCTGCGGCATTAAAAGCAGATGAATGTCAGATTTATACAGATGTGGATGGGGTTTATACCACTGATCCTCGTGTTGCACCTAAAGCGAAAAAAGTTGATCGTATTTCATTTGAAGAAATGCTTGAAATGGCATCTCTCGGTTCTAAAGTATTGCAAATTCGTTCTGTTGAGTTTGCAGGAAAATACCAAGTGCCTTTACGCGTATTATCAAGTTTTGATAATGACAATGATGGCGCATTCGACGAAGATTTCAAAAACAATGTCGGAACACTAATCACTACTGAAGCGGAAGACAATATGGAACAGCCAATTATTTCTGGTATCGCATTTAACCGTGACGAAGCTAAATTAACAATTTTAGGTGTACCTGATGAACCAGGTATTGCGTCTAAAATCTTATCACCTATTGGTGCTGCAAACGTTGAAGTGGATATGATCATCCAAAACGTTGAAGAAGATGGCACAACTGACTTCACTTTTACCGTGAATCGTGGTGAACTTAAAAAAGCCAAAGCAATCCTAGAAGAAACGGCTACAGCGATTGGTGCGCGTGAAGTTGCTACGCGTGATGACATTGTTAAAGTGTCAATTGTTGGCGTAGGTATGCGTTCTCATGCAGGTGTTGCAAGTAAAATGTTTACTGCACTTGCAGATGAAGGGATTAATATCCTGATGATCTCAACTTCTGAAATCAAAATTTCTGTGATTATTGAAGAAAATTACCTAGAACTTGCGGTTCGTTCACTCCATACAGCCTTCGGTTTAGACCGTGAACATGGCGAATCGAGTGCGCGTGCATAATTTTTGATCAAATATAGCTACTTATTCGCTGTTTTGACCAAGAAAAAATCAGAGCCACTATAGTGTTTTCTATAGTGGCTCTGTTATATTAGTTTTGAGGTTTTAGAGAAATTTCAATAGAGCAATGTGAAAATGAAAAACTTGTCACATTATTCTGTTAAAATTATCGGTGCTATTTAAAGTTGTGTTTTCTAGTTTTTAGAAATTCATCGCAGGTTTAGCGTTTAAGCAAGGAGATAAACATGCTGATTCTGACCCGCCGTGTCGGAGAAACTTTGATGATTGGGGATCAAGTCAGTGTTACTGTGCTTGGTGTTAAAGGCAACCAAGTTCGTATTGGTGTAAATGCCCCAAAAGAAGTTTCTGTGCATCGCGAAGAAATTTATCAACGTATTCAACATGAGCGTGCTATGCACGAGCATTTGCAACATATTGATCAAGATTATCAGCCTTCTTTTGAAGATGATAATTCGCAAAACACCTATAATCGTTAAGATTATAGTGGTTTTGGAAACTAAAGCGGCTTTTAAGCCGCTTTAAATTTTTATTGATCAGTAAAAAACATCATCCGTTTTATTCAAGACCTAGTGCTTTTCTGACTGGTGAATAGCTACGACGATGTTGATCAATCACACCATGTTCAGCAATGGCTTCAAAGTGTGCTTTGGTTGGATAACCTTTATGTTTTGCAAAACCAAATTGCGGATATTGCTTGTCTAATTCAACCATTTCATGATCACGCGTTACTTTGGCCAAAATACTTGCCGCACTGATCTCAGCATGTAAAGCATCCCCGCCTACCACCGCATCACAGCTCATGCTTAAGCCTTTAGGAACTTTATTGCCATCTACAAGCACATGCTCTGGTACAGTTTTGAGTGCCTCTACAGCACGTCGCATCGCCAATAATGAAGCTTGTAAAATATTCAGTTCATCAATTTCTTGATGTGTTGCTTCAGCAATTGCCCAAGCAATCGCTTTTTCCTGAATTTCAATGAATAACTTTTCACGTTTTTTTTCAGTTAATTTTTTAGAATCATTTAAGCCTTGAATTGGCTTGTTTGGATCTAAAATTACTGCAGCCGCGACCACAGAGCCAACCAATGGACCTCGTCCTGCTTCATCTACACCAGCAACTAACATTTTCTTTCCTATCATAAAAGAAGCTCAACAGGTTTTATCTGAGTTTATACATCATCATCTTGAAATGATGACAGATTGAAAGCCCTTTTCTTTGTACATAAATTCAATCGGCTGATCAAAATTTAGAATATTTTGCTTCGCGTGAATGACGCCATATAAAGAAAACAGCATCACTCCTAAGACCATGAATTTATCAATATAGAAAAATCTGTAGCAATAAATTCATATGCCTTTGATGCTTTAATGCAATTATCTCATCGCTTCCGCAACACATGCATTAATTGTTTTTGTCACCACATTTGAAACAATCGTAGCACGCGCTTGAGGGTCTAAAGCAGCTGTTGCCAAATCTACAGTGCTGACACTTTGTGGTGCTTTTTCACTGACACAACCACAAATTTCACTTTGTACATTGTTTTTTTGATCTGCAGTCATGACTTTTGTTGCAGTCTTCCAAGCAGGTAAATTATTCAGTTCAGTTGTGCATTTCGCATTGATCGCAATTTTAAGCGCAACACCACCTAACTGCTGAGTTGTTGACGCTGCTGCAGCACCTGTTGGGTCATTGGTCGCGCAAGCCGATAGAGCTAAAGCGATTGAAGCAAGAAAGACAACGCGTTTTTTCACAATTTTTTCCTTTTTATGAGATAAAGCTGGGCTATTTTGCCTAAACTTATACTTGGATTAAACTAAAAATTTGAATAATCACCTCATTAGACGCTAAATGGATAAATATTTCACAATTATTGCTTTAAGCGTTGCAAATTTAAAACAATACGTTGAGTTTTTAGAACTGATTTCTTTTAATAAAATCCATATTATAAGCACTAAATTAAATCGGAATCTGTGTCATGCAACAAAAATCACAATACTATACAAGGACAGCACAATGGTTGCATTGGATTATGGCAATCATCTTTATTACCGCTTGGGTCATTGGTTTTTATAGTGGCAATTTTTTAAGCTATGATGTCGATGGGCCGTTTAAAGGTGATGTCATTACCTTACATAAGAATATTGCATCGGTGATTATCTTTTTGGTGATTATCCGTATCTTTTGGCGTTACACCCACCCTGCACCTGAACTACCTGAAACCATGTCACCATTGATGAAAACTTTGGCTCATTTAGGTCATTTGGGTTTATATTTCATGTTATTGGCATTGCCAATCACAGGATGTTTATTTAGCTGGAGTGCTGGTCATCCCGTGCCTGTATTGTACTTATTTGAGATTCCAAGACTTGTACAAGATAACCCCGATTTAACAGCGATTGTAAAACCTTTACATATTTATATTTCATGGGCTGCAGGCTTACTTCTTGTCGGACATGTTCTGGCTGCGCTCAAACACCATTTCATTGATAAAGACAATGTATTGAAAAGTATGACACGACAAGGTTAGTCGAACATAAATTAAAAAATCTAGCAAAGCACATCAAAACGGTGTGCTTTTTTATATTTTTATTGTGGTTTAAATTTATGCTGCTTAAATTCTAGATCTTTACTTTAATGCTTCTTTTGCACAACCTTTTAAACTATTCATCACCGCTTGTTGAATCAGCTTATTTTTTGCAGCTTCATTAAACGTTGCCATAACCAGCTGTTTAGCAGGGACATCATTCAAAGCATTCTCACTAACACAGCTACAGATTTTTTGCTGTGCATGTTGCTGTTGTGTAGCTGTCCATAAAAATGAGGATACTTGCCAAATCTTTGACGCTTTTAATTCACTTGCACACTGCTGTTCGATTAAAGGTTTTAACATCTTATGTGTAATCGTTTCTGTGCTTGAGTCTGCACATGCAACAGTCACAGGTAAAATAATGAATAAGGTTAGACTTGTTAAAAATTTCATTCTATTTTCCTCATGAAAAAAAGCAGTGTTCACACACTGCTTTTATAGGCTTAAAGAATATAGCTTGATTTAAGCCAATTGATCAATTTGATTGTTCCATTTTTGCTTTTCTTCATTTGAAATAAATGACGCTTCAAATGAATTTTTTGCCAATTGCTTTAACTCTGTATTGGAAAGATCTAGCGCTTCAGCAATCGAAATAAAATTATCATTCATATAGCCACCAAAATAAGATGGGTCATCTGAATTGACAGTCACATGTACACCTTTTTGCAATAAACGGTGAATATTATGTTGTGCCATATCATCCACCACACATAATTTTAAATTGCTCAGTGGGCAAACAGTCAAAGGCATCTTTTCTGCAATTAAACGTTGCATCAGTGCTGGGTCTTCTTCTGAACGCACCCCGTGGTCAATACGGTTTACTTTTAATAAATCTAAAGCTTCCCATACATATTCAGCAGGCCCTTCTTCTCCCGCATGTGCAACCACCAAGAAACCTTCTTTACGTGCTTGCGCAAAAACTCGTTCAAATTTAGCTGGTGGATGCCCAACTTCGCTTGAATCTAAACCTACAGCAATAATTTGATCTTTATATGGCAAGGCTTGCTTTAACGTTTCAAATGCTGCTTCTTCACTTAAGTGACGTAGGAAACACATGATCAAATGAGAGCTTATAGCCAACTTTGTTTGAGCATCATCGCATGCACGCTGTAGGCCATTGATCACCGTTTCAAAGGCAACCCCACGGTCGGTATGTGTTTGTGGATCAAAGAACATTTCAGTATGTACAACTTTATCCTCTGCACATTTTTCAAAATATGCCCAAGCTAAATCATAAAAGTCTTGTTCATTGATCAGTACATTGGCACCTGCATAATAAATATCAAGGAAAGACTGTAGATTATGAAAGTTATATGCTTGTTTGACTTCTTCTACAGATTTATACGGGATATCAATTTGATTACGCTGAGCTATCGCAAACATCAGCTCAGGCTCAAACGTGCCTTCGATATGTACATGGAGTTCTGCCTTGGGTAAGGCACGAATAAGTTCTAATCTATTCACGTTTTTCCTCAAACTTATTAAATTAAATTTCAATCATCCAAATCGCTTGGATTCATTTCAATCTGATTAAAACAAAAAAGGGTGCAAACTTGAGTTTACACCCTTTTCTTATTTAAATTTATTAACCACCAAATGCAACGAATTTAATCACCCAGAGCACAGCAATGATCCAAACCATATATGGAACTGTTTTTGCTTTACCTGTAAATAATTTAACCAATGCATAGCTGATAAAGCCCATTGCAATACCGTCCGCAATAGAATAAGCAAATGGCATAAATACAATGGTTAAAAATGCTGGAACTGCCTCGGTAATATCATCCCATTCAATATTGATGATGCCTTGAATCATCAACACACCAACAAATAATAATGCTGGAGCAGTCGCAAATCCAGGAACAGATTGTGCCAGTGGTGCTAAAAATAAACACGCTAAAAATAAAATACCGACAACAACTGCAGTTAAGCCTGTACGACCGCCTGCAGCAACACCCGCCGATGACTCAATATAAGGCGTTGTTGATGATGTGCCCAAAGCAGCCCCGGCAACAATCGCAGTTGAATCAGCAAATAGCGCTTTTTTCAAACGTGGTAATTTACCGTCTTTCAATAAACCAGCACGATGTGAAACCCCGACCAATGTTCCAGTTGAGTCAAATAAATCAACCAAGAAAAATACGAAAATCACACCCACTAAACTTACCGTAAATAAGTTTTCAAAATTCATTTGCATGAATGTTGGTGCAATAGAAGGGATTGAACCAACAACCCCTTTAAATTCATTTAAACCTAAAGCTGTTGCAATACCAGTGACCGCTAAAATACTGATAATAATTGCGCCACGAATTTTATAGTGGTGCATAATCACGATCAGGAAAAAACCCAGTAATGTCAGTAAAACTGTAGGTTGTTTTAAATCGCCCAAACCCACCAAAGTTGCTTGATTTGCAACAATAATGCCTGAGTTTTTCAATGCAACCAGTGCAAGGAATAATCCAATACCGCCACCGATTGCAAATTTCAATGACATTGGAATCGCATTGACAATGGCTTCACGGATTTTAAACATGCTAATTGCGATGAAGACAAGTCCGGAAACAAATACAGCAGCCAAAGCGGTTTGCCATTCAACGCCCATACCTAAACAAACGGAATAGGTAAAATAAGCATTCAGCCCCATACCTGGTGCAAGTGCAATCGGATAGTTTGCAACAACCCCCATGACCAAACAACCAATCGCAGCGGCCAAACACGTTGCCACAAATACGGCGCCATGATCCATACCTGTTTCTGAAAGAATCAATGGGTTAACAATGATGATGTAGCACATTGTTAAAAATGTCGTTAAACCTGCCAGTATTTCGGTTCTAAACGTTGTTTTGTTTTCGCTCAGTTTAAATAAGCGTTCAAGCAAACCCGCTGAAGGATTTGGATTCGTCATTGTTGAGCCCCTGTTAAGTTTGAGCTATTCGTTGATAAAATCGAGTTCATTTAAAAAAATGCTAAATGCCGTCAATTAAGGCCATAATTCAGCATTCAATAAACATACCAAAATGACATTTCCGATAAAAAACTTGAATTAAAAAAGCTGCAGATTAGCAGCTTTCGTTTTCTAGAAGGTTTAACGGTCGTTATCGATTACATATTACAAATTATAACATACAGTTTAAATAATTTTATCAATCTGACGCTTTTAGTCATCCAATTCATGTGAACTCAGAAGTTTAATGCTTTAAGGATATACAGTGCCTAAATCAAATCACAGTATTACTTACTTTGAGATGATTGTGATTATTAGGATTAGACTCAATTTTCCGAATGGTTAAATTCGCATCTTTGATAATATCTTGCATTTCTTGTTGTTTTTTTTGTTGCGAATCGACATAAGAAAAATAGCCTAGAAATATCACACTACTCAACACGAAAAAAGTTACAAGCTTTACCATTTCAAAATCAAATCAAGGTATAAATTTCGCTGATTATACACATAAACGTGACATGAATAACACTTTCACAATAAAATTGTCTGACAAATCACAAGTATTAACTTGCGCTTTCATAGTGCATACTAAATTTTAGAGCCTGCTATACATCTAAAATGGTGCTATTTATTTTAAATAATGATTAAAAAACAACATTAAACTTGATCAAGCAAACACAGCTTTTAAATACATAAAGTTTTCAATAACAAGAGTTTAGACGGCTTAGCTTACACACTTTAAAATGCATGTAAGCTTTTAAAGTGTGTAAGCTTTTAAATCAGTAATGCTTAAATACGCTATTCAAAGATTTAAGCCAAGTCACTTAAGTTTTTACATCGTGCCTTCAACTTATATTGCCACCTAAGGCTGCAATCAGTTGGGCTGTATTTTTTAACTGCAACTGCTTGAGCTGTAAAGTTGCCTGTTCCGCCTGTAAGGTTAAATTTTGTGCTGTAACCACTTCTAAATAACTGACTAAGCCTACATTATAGCGACGAGTTACAACTTGTTCATTTTCTAAAGCAAGTTTAAATAGTTGAGCCTGCTCAGATTGTTGCTGTTTAAAACTGGATGACTGTAAAAGCGCGTCTTCCACCTCTTTCCAACCTGTTAAAACAGCCTGTCTATACGTTGCTGCTTTTTCAGCATAACTCGCTTGCGCTTGTGCAATCTCAGCCTTACGTTTTCCACCGTCAAATATCAATGCCGTTGTTTGTAGGCCCGTCGACCACAAATACTGTGGTGCTTGAAACAGTTGACTCAACACGCGGCTATTTAATTCACCAGTTAAACCAATACTGAGATCAGGTAACCATGCTGTTTGAGCCAAGCCCAATTGGGCATGTGTTGCCGCCAATTCACGTTCAGCACGGATTACATCAGGACGCTGGATCAGCATCCGACTTGGTAACTGAGTGGGTAATAGTGGAACTTTAAAGTGCTGTTCCTGTTTGGCCAATTGAAATTGAGCAACTGTTTTACCTTGTACCACAGCTAAAATATTTTCTTGTAAATCACGTTGCCGCTGGATTTCTATCTGCTGGATTTGCACTTGTTTGAGCTGTGTTTCAGCCTGTATCACATCCGCGCGCGCGATCATTCCAGCAATATATTGGTTATTTAAAATTTTGACGGAACGCTGATAACTGTGTTGGGTTTGTCGTAAAACATCCAACTGTGCATCCAGTATTCGGATATTCCAATAGGTTTCTGTGCCCAATAATTGTTGATTAAGTTTAATTGCGGCTAAGTCAGCCTGTGAAGCCTCTAAATTTGCCTGTTGCCCTTCAATCGCTTTAGCGACTCTGCCCCATAAATCAGGAATCCAACTGACCTGAACACCCGTTGTAAATTGGTTGTTTGGCGTACTGTCCTTTGTTCCACTACGTTGTGCAGAACCATTTAACTTTAAACTTGGCAAACGGTTAGCGCGTTGCTGCTCAAGTAAGGCATTGGCTTGTTGATAGCGTGCTTCAGCTTGTTTCAGACTCAAATTTTCTTGATTCAATTGTTGCATCAATTGACTGAGAATAGGGTCTTGATAGATTTCCCACCAAGTGTTGGCATTGACGTCTAAGCTTGAGGTTTTTTTCCAATTTAAAACAGCATATTTATAATGTTCATCCGTTTGAAGGACTGGCACTTTATATTCAGTCGGATGCAACACAACAGTAGAATTGCATGCAGTCAATATCAATAACACACTAAGGCACATGACATTTTTAACGATTAAACTCTGCATTATATTTTCCTATTTACCTCAATGAAGTGCGTATTTATTTTTTAATTTCAAACAAGATTCAGCACATTTTTCCAACACCAAATACAAGACAGGCGTTGTACACAATGTCAATAATTGACCCAAGGCTAAACCACCTACAATGACCACCCCCAAAGGCTGACGTAGCTCAGCCCCTTCTCCCCAGCTAAGTGCCAGTGGAATTGCACCCAGTAACGCGGCAGTATTGGTCATCAGAATTGGACGGAAACGAAGTGCTGCGGCAGATAAAATAGCCTGATATGCAGTCTTGCCTGCTCTTCTTTCTAATAAAGTAAAATCAATTAAAAGAATGGCATTTTTTACAACAATTCCGATCAATAAAAACATGCCCAAGAGTGCAATTAAGGTGAATTGGAAATTAAATAACCATAAGGTCAACAAAGCCCCCAAAGCCACTGCGGGTACTGTCGATAAAATTGTCAATGGATGAAGTAGACTTTCATAGGTAACCCCGAGAACGATATAAATAAGTAAGATCACCACACAGACAAGTAACGGCGTCGATAAACCAGCCTGTAAACTTTCTGCCTCGACATCTTTATCTGTCATGATAAAAATTCCATTGGGTAACATCACTTCGGGCAAGACACTACGAATAGCTGCATCCGCTTGTTCATAGCTATAGCCTTGTTTAACCACATAACCAATCCCCATTGCGGCATATTGGTTGCGTCGATAAACCCGATCATTGGTAATACCATAAGACCATGTGGCAAAATTACTAAGTGGTACAGCAATGCCTTGTTGGTTTGGAATGCGTACATTTGCCAGCGCTTCAGGGTGTTCAGTAAAGTGTTTATCGACTTCCATCACCACATAAAACTGTTGGGTTTGATCATAAATAGTCGAAATTTGGCGCTGCGAAAATGAGTTATTGAGTACACTTGAAATATTGTCTATATCCACACCCAAACGACGTGCTGCTTCACGGTCAATGTCTAAAGTCACATGCTGAGCACCTTCATCGCCCATGGTTTCAACTTCTTCTAACTCTGGAAGCTTCTGCATTGCCTGAGCAACTTTAGGTACCCACTGACGTAGCAACGCAACATCATCAGATTGCAGTAACAACAAATAATCTTGCCCACTTCCACTTGAAAATGGATCATCCAATTCTAGTTCCTGTTTGACTTGTGCAGAAAAAATCGCACCTGCCAGCCATGGGGCATTTTTTTTAATTCTATCTACAATTTCATGTGAAGATTTGCCATCTCGCTCTGCTTTGGGTTTTAAACTCACCATTAAAAAAGAATTGGTGATTCCGCCAGCACCACCAGACGTACCAATCACATCTTTGACTGCAGGATCCTTTAATACACTTTCGCTAAAGGTGGCGATTTTAGGTTGCATAATTTGAAAGGAGAAGCCGTCATCCCCCCGAATAAAAGCTTCAACCCGTCCAGTATCTTGCTCAGGTAATACCCGTTTGGGTAATGTTTGATAGACATATACAGAAGCAGCGATTGCACCGCCCCATAGCAAAATGACCAAATAACCATGTTTAATCATCCATTTCAGTGAATGCAAATAGAGTTGACTCAAACCCTGCATCAAGCGATGGCTATAGCGATATAAAGCCTGGTGTTGATAACGCTCCAATGGTTTTAAACAGCGTGCAGATAAGCTTGGCGTAAGGACTAGGGAGACAAATACAGATAAAATAATGATAAAAATCAGTGTTAAAGAAAACTCCCTAAATAATCGTTCGATCACACCACCCATAAATAGCACTGAAATAAAGATCACCACCAAAGCCAAATTCATTGCCAGCAAGGTCAGACCAACTTCTCGAATACCATTTAAGGCAGCTTGTATAGGCTGTTCACCTTGTTCTATATGACGTTCTATGTTTTCCAAAACCACAATTGCATCATCAACCACAAGTCCAATCGCAACAATCACCGCCATAATCGACAAGTTATTCAATGAAAATCCAGCGAGATAAACCAGACTGCATGCGCCAATCAAAGTCACCAGCAAAGCAATACTTGGAACAAGAGCACTTTGCAGACGACCTAACATCAGTGCGACCACAATAATCACCAAAAGCATGGAAAATAATAAAGTATCTCTTGCTTCATTTAAGCCTGCTCGAATAATTTCCGATCCATCCATCACTGTGGTCAGTTGTGAATCTGCTGGAATTAATCTGCTTAACTCTGGTAGTTTTTCTTTGATCTTTTCAATTGTGGCAACGGTATTTGCATTGGGCTGTCGGCTGATTTTGATAATGACCGCGGGTTTACCATTGTGAAAACCACTTACATAACGGTTTTCGACCGAATCCTGTACCTCAGCCACATCTTTTAAACGAACAACGGTCTGGCCATTTTGATGTACGATCAAATTGGCAAAATCACCCGCTTTTTTTAAATGACTTGGAAGCTCAACTTGCCAACGCAACTGTTCAGTTTCAATTACCCCTAATGCTTGTACTGTATTACTTTTTACAATCGCTTCACGAACTTGCTCCAAAGATACCCCTTGTGAAATCAAGGCATTTGGATTGAGTTGAATTCGCACAGCAGGCATAGATGCCCCGTCAATGACAACTTCCCCAACCCCATTAATTTGCGCAAGATTTGGCTGCAGCTGATTGCTGGCAATTTCATAGAGTTTGCCCGCAGAAAGATGTTCTGAACTCAAAGCCAAATAAAAAATTGGACTCTGGCTTGGATTGATCTTGAAATATTCAGGAGGGCTTGGCATTCCAGAAGGCAGCTGTGACATCGCAGCATTGATTGCAGCTTGGACCTCTCTGGCGGCTTCATTGATGTCAGTGTTTAAATCAAAATGCAAAACCACTTGGGTTGCGCTTTGATTACTTGAAGAATTAATCGCTTTTACCCCTGAAACGCCCATCATGGCACGCTCTAACGGCGTCGCCACGGTGGCAGACATACTTTCAGGACTTGCACCCGGTAAACTTGCTCGCACCACAATCGTTGGAATATCTGCCTGTGGTAAAGCGGCTACAGGTAAGCGAAAATAGGCCAATATACCCAATAATACAATTGCGATTCCGAGTAAAATACTGGCAACAGGTCGGTGAATAAAGGTCGAGAGAAAGGTCAAAACTCTCTCCTTGTCGTATCATGCTCTGCGGGTAAATCATCTACAGATAAATCTGAATTGGTGTGTTGCAATGAATATTGCAGTTGATCAAAAAATAAATAAACCACTGGTGTCGTAAATAACGTCAGGACTTGGCTTAAAATCAAACCACCGACCATAACGATCCCGAGAGGCTGACGTAATTCAGCCCCTGAACCCGATGCAAGCATCAATGGAATTGCCCCAACCAGTGCCGCAAGTGTGGTCATTAAAATTGGGCGAAAACGCATTAGTGCAGCTTGATAAATCGCTTGCTGTGCTGATAATCCGTCATGACGTTGTGCAGCCAAAGCAAAATCCACCATCATGATGCCATTTTTCTTGACCAGACCAATCAATAAAATGATTCCAATCAAGGCAATCATATCCAATGGTCGATTGACCATAAACAATGCCAACAAAGCACCAATTGCAGCAGAGGGCAAGGTAGAAAGAATGGTTATCGGGTGAATAAAACTTTCGTACAGAATGCCTAACACAATGTACATGGTCACTATTGCTGCAATCACCAACCAGAACGTATGTTGTTGCGAGTTATCATAGGCAGCGGCTGCACCTTGCAGTTTTACTTTGACTTCTGGTGGTAAATTTAGACGCTGTTGTACGCGATCAATCGCTTTGATCGCATCCCCGAGCGCGATCCCTGATGCAAGATTAAAAGATACCCCATTGGCTGGAAATTGTGATTGCTGTTGCAGAATAATAGGCACGCGTTTTTGCACAATATTGGCAACGGAACTGAGTAATATCGGTTCTCCTTGCTTATTGTGAATATAGGTTTGTCCTAAAGCATCTATACCTTGAGTGAATGTTGGGTCAAGTTCTAAAACAATACGATATTGATTAGATTGCGTGTATAAAGTTGCAATCTGGCGCTGCGCAAATAAATTTTGTAAAGCTAAACTGATATCTTCAATGTTTAAACCCAAACGTGCTGCGGCATCTCGATTGACATCAATAAATGCTTGTAAGCCTTGTCCGCCCTCTTCACTGGTGACTTGGGCAAATTCAGGTTGTTGTCGTAAAGCATCAACAAATATAGGGGTCCATTCGGCTAAATCTGTCGTTTTAGCAGCGCTTATACTCAGTTGATATTGAGTACGACTAATTTTATCTTCAATACTCAGCTCTTGTACTGGTTGCATCCAGCCTTGAATCCCATCAACTTGAGCAAACTGTCCTCTAAGTCGTGCCATAATTTGATCTACAGGATCTCTTTCAGCATGCGGCTTTAGATTAATTAAAATACGTCCATTACTCAGTTTTGGATTATTGGCATCTATACCAATAAATGAAGACAAACTTTCCACAGCAGGATCTTTTAAGATCTGCCCCGCGAGTGCTTGTTGACGCTCACTCATGGCTTGGAATGAAATATCATCAGGCGCTTCTGTCACCACCTGTATGACCCCACTGTCCTGTACAGGGAAAAAGCCTTTGGGAATCATCCAATACAGCAGACCCGCTAAAATGACGCTACTCAACATCACCGCAAGAGTCAGTACTTGATGCCGAAAAACCCACTGTAAAGCTTTACCGTATTGCTGAATAATTCGGTCTAGACTCCAGCGACTGTTTGAACTGGAATGCTTGGCATTTTTTAATAAATATGCGCACATCATTGGCGTCAATGTAAGTGACACCACCAATGAAATTGCAATTGCTGTTGCTAAAGTGACAGCAAATTCATGGAACAGTCGCCCAACCACATCCCCCATAAACAGTAATGGGATTAATACTGCGATTAGGGAAATCGTCAGGGAAATTAAGGTAAAGCCGATTTCTTTAGACCCTTTAAGTGCGGCTTGTAATAAGCTTTCCCCTGCCTCTCGATGTCGTGCAATATTTTCCAACATCACAATTGCATCATCGACTACAAAACCTGTCGCAATGGTGAGTGCCATTAAAGTCAGGTTATTGACAGAGAATCCTAAAAAATACATGACGACAAAAGTACCAATAATCGACAGTGGTACGGCAATGCTGGGAATAATCGTAGCGGATAAATTTCTTAAAAATAAAAAAGTCACCATCACCACCAAGCACACGGCAAAAACCAATTCTTTTTGCACATCATCAATGGAGCTGCGAATACTCTCAGTTCGATCGGTTAACACTCGAATTTTGACATTTTCAGGCAGATTCTTTTCTAGCTCAGGCAATATTTGCTTAATCTGATCTGCAACTTGAATCACATTGGCATTCGGTTGGCGCTGTACATTGACCAAGATTGCAGCTTGACTGCCTGCCCAAGCCGCCATATAGCGATCTTCGCTCCCTTCTATGACTTTTGCCACATCTCTAAGACGTATCAGTGCGCCATTGTTCCAGCGTAAAATTAGATTTTCATAATCTGCAATCGAACGAATCTGATCATTGGCATCCAACATGGTGGTGCGATATGGTCCATCAAAGCTGCCTTTGGGTTGATTTGCATTGGCAGAATTAATTGCGGATCGCACATCTTCAGCACTCATTTTATAGGCAGCAAGTGCCGCAGCATTCATTTGCACGCGTATTGCTGGACGTTGCCCACCCGCAAGGCTAACCATTCCGACACCTGAAAGCTGAGAAAGCTTTTGTGCAACTCGGGTGTCCACCATGTCGTAGACTGTTGTTAAAGGTAAAGTTTCTGAGCTGATGGCAAGGGTAATCACAGGAACATCAGCAGGATTTACTTTACGGTAAATCGGTGGTGCTGGTAGATCATTGGGTAATTTACTGCTGGCGGTACTGAGTGCTGACTGTACTTCCTGTTCAACGACACCAAGCTCTGCGCTCAGTTCAAACTGCAAGGTAATAACAGATGCGCCCACTGAACTACTGGAAGACATTTGCTTTAAACCAGCAATTTTGCCCATTTCTCGTTCGAGTGGTGCGGTGATTGTGCGTTGTACCGTATCGGGATTGGCACCAGGTTGAAAAGTATAGACTTGAATAATTGGATAATCGACCTGTGGCAAGGCAGAAACAGGTAGCAATCGCCAAACCAAGAAACCACTCAACAGCAGTGCTAACATCAATAATGTGGTTGCGACTGGACGTAAAATAAAGAACCGTGAAATATTCATGATTTATCCAGCAGTTGGCTTGGCCGTAGAAATTGGCTGTTGATTTTCTGCAACAATTTGAACTTCTTTGCCTTCCGAAAGACGATCAATTCCTTCAAGTACTACTTTTTCGCTCCCCTTTAATCCGTCTAAAACTTCAATTTGACCATTTGAGGTCATCCCCAGTTTTAACATGCGAATTTCGGCTTTGTTTTGCGGATTGATAATATAAACATAGCTGCCTTTTGCACCATGTTGTACGGCATCACTTGGGATACTGATTGCATTTTGAATGGTTTGAGTCTTTAAACGCACATTGACAAACTGATTTGGAAATAAAGCATCATCCTGATTTGTAAAAATTGCTTTTATTTTTAAAGTTCCAGTACTGATATCAATCTGATTATCTATTGCTTGAACATGCCCTAGCGCAAGTTGTTTTTGTTCTGTTTTATCCCAAGCACTTGCCAACACTTTATCGCCATTTTTTAAGGATTGACGCAGATTTACTAAATGGTTTTCTGCCACTGCAAATTGCACAAAAATTGGATGCACTTGAGTGATACTGACTAAACCAGCACTTTCATTGGCTTGAATAAGGTTGCCAGCATCTTTCTGTCTAAATCCAACCCGCCCCTCAATAGGTGCATAAATTTTAGTATAAGACAGCTGTAGTTTTGCAGCATCTACTTGCGCCTTGTTCGCCTGTATCTGACCTTTAAGCTGGTTGACCAGCGCCAATTGCTGTTCTACTTGTTGTTTCGCAATCGAATCTTGTTTAAACAGCAATTGATAGCGCTGCAACTCTGTTTCAGCATTGTGCAACTGTGCTAAATTCTGCTGCCGTGTTCCTTCAGCCTGTGCAAGTGCAACCTGAAATGGCGCTGGATCAATTTGTGCAAGGAGCTGTCCTTTTTTTACGGTTTGCCCTTCTTTAAAATAAATCTGCTGTAAAACCCCAGCAACCTGACTTTGTACATTCACAGTATGCGTAGGAATGACTGTACCAATTGCTTTGATTTCAACCTGTAAATCTTGTCGTTGTACTGGCACAGTTCGCACGGGTACAGGTTTACTCCATTGGCTATATTCCTCTGCGGGTTTGGATGAGGTTTTTTTCCAATAGAAGCCTGCTAGTCCGAAAATCATCAGCAGCATAAATCCAATTAAATATTTAAACTTACGGCCAATAAAACTTTTTTTTGGGTTTACATTTACAGATGGCTTACTCATAAAAACTCTTATTCATACAGTCGCAGAACGATCAAAATTTACAATTGCGAAATAAATAAAGTGAAATTTTAAAGTTATTCATCATTTATCAATTAGATAATTAAAGTGAAATTTCACAAGTACTAACCACCCATCCCATTAATAATCAAGAATAAATAGTCTTTTAGCTCGCTAATTATCATGTTGCATTTTGTAATTCTTATTATTGCATTTAATAATCATTATCACTATCATTATTTTCAACACCTCCCTTTAACCAATAAAACTCCATGTTGTTGGCTTTTCAAACAGGCAACGCTTATGAATTTGAACGTACAAAAGCAGCAATGGTTTGATCATATTTATCAAGACCATCAAAATACTTTACTTTTGTGGTTCAAACATAAACTTCACAACCATCACCACTCTGAAGATCTTAGTCAGGAAGTTTTTTATCGTGCATTAAAAAGTAACTACTGTTTTGAAAATATTAAAGAACCCAAAGCATGGTTATTGGGAATTGCGAAACACGTGATTATTGATCATTGGCGCCACCAACAAGTTGAACACTTATATCTAGATGCACTAATACATACACCACAGGATGGCTATCCATCTGTAGAACATGAAATATGTATTCGAGAAAGTGTCTATCAAGTTCAACAAACGCTAGAAAAGCTACCCGAACGCGTCGCACAGGTTTTTTTATTATCACAAATGGAAGATATGACTTACCGCGCAATCGGTGAAAAACTTAATATTTCTGAAGCCACAGTAAAACGAGATATGAAACAAGCTTTTTTAGCCTGTTCTAGTATTTATACTACGACATTTAACTCATAATTTTTTTACTTATAAAACAAACGATTCAATAAAAATAAATAGATAAAGCCAATTAGACATATTTAAAAATCCATCTCGAACTTTCATGACATCGATCTATTGATCATACAAATAGTTAAAACCCTCTCCCCTATTCGCGCCTGCTCACTATTGTTGTTACATCCAACGATATCCCTCATTTAAATCATAAAAAAATGAGCTTTTTTTAAAATAAAAACGACTAAGTAGATGAATATGACTCATACGAGAATCTAATGAAGGAACATCAAAGCAAACATGCATTAGCAATTGCAATTCGAACTGCAATTTGGGGCGGATCTATTTGTTTAATACATGGATCTGTAGTTGCAGCACCGAACCCATCTGATGGCCAAGAACAAAACTCTACTCAGCTTCCTACCATCACTGTATCTGCCAATAATACCAATAGCCTTACAACCGAAGGCTCTGGTTTATATACCGCTAAAGCTACCACAGCATCAACAGGCTTGGCACTCAGCCTAAAAGAAACACCGCAATCAGTTAGTGTCATGACCCAGCAAAGAATGCAAGATCAAAACCTTACACAACTGACTGATGTTGCAAACCAAGCTGCTGGATTAACCGTTAGCCAGTCTGGAAATGTAGGTTCCGATACTTCACCAATTTATTCACGCGGTAAAAGTGTAGATAGCTATTTACTTGATGGTGTAAAACTTCTAAGTACCTACTCTTCTATTTTTCAAAGCCAAGACACTGCACTTTTCGATAGAATTGAAGTGGTACGAGGAGCGACAGGTTTAATGACTGGTGCAGGTTCCGCCAGCGCTAGTATTAATATGCTTCGGAAAAAACCATTACAAGATTTTAAAGCATCAATCAGTACAGATCTTAGCTCATGGGATTCATACCGTTTCGATGGCGATATCTCAACACCTCTTAATCAATCGGGTACGCTTCGTGGACGTGCTGTCGTTGCTTATCAGAACTCGGACTCATACATAGATCGCTTCAATGAAGAACGCAAAGTGGCCTATGCGGTTGTTGACACTGATTTGTCAGATAAGACTCAAGCAAGTCTAGGCTTAAGCTATCAACAAATTTATATTACTGGACAAGCTCGTGGTGGTTTGCCTGCTTTTTATAGTGATGGGACACGAACAAACTGGTCGCGATCAGATTCAGCAGCACCCAGCTGGTCTTACTCAGATCGAACAACCACTTCACTCTTTGCTGATATCAATCATCAATTTAATGATAACTGGAAATTAAAGGCTTCATTAGCACGTATCATTACGGACTCAGATGAATTAGTTGGCTATGCAAGTGGTGGAACACCCAACAAAGAAACTGGTAGTGGGGTTTCGATTTATTCTACTCACTGGGCTTATAAACCAATTCAAGACTTGTTTAATGTCAGCTTAAACGGCTCATTTGATTTATTTAACCAAACCCATGATGTGATCTTTGGTTCAACATTAACCAGAAGTGAAAATAGCCAGCCGTACTTTACCAATTGGTGGATTGAGGGTTGGAGTGGAAATATTGATAATATATATAAATGGGATGGGAATACACCGGCACGTCCAAATAACCCTGCCGTAGGATGGACCAAAGAAAATAATACAAGTTCATCATTTTATACCGCAGCTCGGTTTAAATTAAGTGATGATTTAGCACTGTTGTTGGGATCACGCTTAGAAAATTGGAAGTTAAAAAAAGAAGACAATAGCTATGAGAAAAACACAATTACAATAACCAATCGAAAAGAAGAAAATAAACTGATCCCTTATCTTGGCTTAGTTTATGATCTCACTCCCAATTGGTCTGCTTATGCAAGTTATACAAATATATTTTCTCCACAAGATCTAAAAACAAGAGCTGGGGATTATATAGACCCATTAGAGGGAAATAGTACAGAACTTGGAATCAAGGGTGCTTTTTTTGACAATCAACTTAATCTAAGTGCAGCACTCTATGAAAATAAAGAAGATAATTTTGCGGTCGCGATTCCTGAACAGCCAGATGGCTCGCATTTAGCACCTGACGGATCTCAAGCATATATAGCAGAATCTGGAACCAAGAGTCGCGGTATTGAATTAGAAGCCACAGGAAAACTCTCAGATACTTGGCAAATCTCCTCAAGCTTTGCCCGAAATTTAAGCCGAGACCGTAATGGCAAGCTATTAAACTCTAATATTCCAAGTAATACTGCCAAACTTTATACAACCTATAAACTTCCTTATCTTAATGAAGCACTAACCGTTGGCGGAGGTATTCGTTGGCAAAGTGAAATTCAATCAGCAGATCATAAATTTACCCAGAGTGAATACAGTGTTGTTGATTTAATGGCACGTTATAAAATAAACAATAAATTAACAGCCAATCTCAATATAAATAATCTTTTTGATAAAAAGTATTATTTAACAACAGGCAATAGCTACTACGGTGCACCAACTAATTTTAGAGTGGGGTTAAAATACGATTGGTAATTCTGAAGTCTATTTATAATTAGCTAAACATTAGACTTCTTTCATAAGCCCATTTTAAAACATAGATTGAGATAAAATCCCCCCTCATCCTAGCCTTCTCCCAGTGGGAGAAGGGACTTTCAATAGCAATATGATTTACGCCATATAATCATTTTTTGATTTATGAAAAATTTTTATTGATTTAGCTTTAAATAAACCAATGAGTTAGATGTAGAGAAAGTTAGCTTAAAGGTGATTTTCTCTACAAATTCAAATGTTATCAATATAACTAAAATTAACTCCTCTGCTGGTATACCTCATCTATTGTTCTTCTGTTGATTGTTAAACTACCTATATGGCAGTGAACCAGCAAAGATTCTGCAAGGTCACAATGTTTATTTTCTAAGCTGCCTATATGGTAGTGAACTTTGCACCAATCCCTGAGGACACAGTTGTAGATTTCTAAGCTGCCTATATGGCAGTGAACTAGATGGTGTTATTTCTGTATCTTCTAGTGTTTTTCTAAGCTGCCTATATGGCAGTGAACAGGTACCAGATTCAATGATAAACGCTTTGATTTTTCTAAGCTGCCTATATGGCAGTGAACTTCCAGCAGGAGCAAGTTATCTTGTAGACACTTTTCTAAGCTGCCTATATGGCAGTGAACATTCCATATCCGAGTGGATTAAGTCGCATTTGTTTCTAAGCTGCCTATATGGCAGTGAACGGGCAACAGCTTCTACTTTGCTCTATGAGAAATTTCTAAGCTGCCTATATGGCAGTGAACATTATAAAATATCAGATTTAGGCGATATAACATTTCTAAGCTGCCTATATGGCAGTGAACCATACCCAAATCTTTCATATATGGTTTTTAGGTTTCTAAGCTGCCTATATGGCAGTGAACAGTGCCAAGCAATTGCTTCACCCTCTCTATCATTTCTAAGCTGCCTATATGGCAGTGAACTTATACAAAAAGAAAATGCCATTTTCTGGTCGTTTCTAAGCTGCCTATATGGCAGTGAACGATGCCTTGGCAATCAAGAAAATATTGTCTATTTTCTAAGCTGCCTATATGGCAGTGAACCACAGGTAAATCAACACTGATTCAATTTTTATTTTCTAAGCTGCCTATATGGCAGTGAACGTCCTATTCGGACTGTATCGACTTCCGTTATTTTTCTAAGCTGCCTATATGGCAGTGAACTTTAAAAACACGGTTTATTTCGGCTCTGAACGTTTTCTAAGCTGCCTATATGGCAGTGAACTTATAAACCCAATCAGGGAAATTTTGATAAATCTTTCTAAGCTGCCTATATGGCAGTGAACTATAATTTTAAATCAAAAAACATTCTGATAACAGCAAGTTAAATATAAAAACCATAAAATACCCAAAGTTTTTTAAAACATATATAACCTACTGATTTTATTAAACTATAAAATTATCAAAAAAATATTGGGGGAAGTTTTTGATGCGAACAAAAAATTCCTAAATTCTGAAGATCACTGCTTTACTATTTTATATACAGCACTTGATTCATCGAAATAAAATCACTTCCTAATAAAAATACATAACATAAAAACCATCCGAAGATGGTTTTTCTAACGCATGACTTATTAATTGAAGTGAAGTCAATCTTCATTTCAATATAATTGATTAAAATTTAAAGGTTGCACCTACAAATACTTTTTGACGCTCAACGAAGTATGCATCTGCACCATTTGACAATTTTTTATCAAGTAAATTAGTAAAACCACCACGTACAGTGAGCTTATCATTGACTTGATAATTGCTTGCTAGATTTACAATCGTATGCGGTTTTTGCATCGTAGGAGTAGCGCTTTTATCAGTTAAATATTGCTTACCTAAATATTGCGCAGACAATTCTACATTGAGTGGATCTATCGGTTGCCAATTTAGGGCTGAATTTACCGTTAATTTTGAAGTGGTCAGTAAGGTTGCACCAGTATCTTCATTTTTTGCTTTTAAGAAATACGTTGCATTATTATTCCATTTTAGATTGTCTAAAACTGGGAAATTTACAACCATTTCTAGACCACGCGTTACTGCATTTTGAATATTTTCATTTCGAGTAAACCAAATACCACCTTCGTGACCTAACGGCGAATAAGTGATTTTATTTTTAAAATCTGTATGGAAGAATGTCAAACCTAAATCTGTACCAAAACCAGTATAATTTACACCAATTTCATAGTTTGTGCTTTCCTCAGGCTTAAGGTTTGGATTACCTGTCATAAAGCAGCTACCACCCGTATAGGTATCTGGCTTTTGCTTACTGTCATACCAAATTTTACCTCTTAACCCATTGCAACCATTCCCACCAGATTCAGTTGCCCCACCAGGAGATGATTCTTTCACAGTTGGTGCACGGAAACCTTTTGCAATCCCCCCTTTAATCACAAGATCATCCATTGGACTATAAACTAAATAACCGCGTGGACTATGGTGATCACCATATTTATCATCATGATCTAAACGATTCCCTACTGTTAATGTCAAATTATCGAGCAGTGAAATATTGTCTTCAAGAAATAATGCCCAATTTTTATTATCCACCTTAGGGTCGGTATAGCTTTTCCCATCCCAACTGCCACCAGGTAGAGTACCAATTGTGTCAGTATTGGTTAATTCTTGTTTTTTCCATTGACCGCCAACAGTTAAGACTTGCTTAAACATTAGCTCAAATGGCATGGTTAAGCTACCTTCAACAATCAATTCATTTGATTTAGTCTTAGAACCAAGCACACTTGAATCATAGTCATTGTAGTATGCACTTAACTTAGATTTACCAATTGCCCACTCACCATCATGCGATACGCTATATGAATTATGTTCTAATTTTTTAGCTCCCCAACTGGTCTCCTGTTCTGCACCTGTTTTGGGGTTAATTTGAGAACCTTTTTCATTCTTTTGAATACTGTGCCCTGCTTCAAAACTGAATGACTGTTTATCTGTTGGCTGATAGTGCAACATCGCATTGTAGTTTTGATCTTGAGAACCTGTGGTTCCGTTACCTGCTGAATATTTCTTATCTGCCTCTCGTTCAGTCATCCCTGCAGTCAAGCGCAAACCTAAGCTATCAGTTAATGGACCTGCAGCCATGACACCTGTTTGTAAAGAAGTGCCTAAATCAGACGAAGTTGTTGGCTGAGTATAATTTAAAGTGACATTACCGCCCCAAGTATTGGGAATCTTCTTAGTAATAATATTAATTACACCTCCCATGGCATCTGAACCATATAAGGAAGACATTGGACCACGAACGACTTCAATTCTTTCAATCATATCGGGTGTAATCCAGTTTAAATCCTGACGACCTAAATCTGGACGATAACTTACATCTCTTGAAGACCCGATGCGTTTACCATCAACCAAAATCAGTGTGTAATTGTCTGGTAAACCACGCAATTTAATCTTAGAACCTTCCTTCGAAGGACTAATTCCACCTGTTACCCCAGGAACTTTACTTAATAACTCTCCAAGACTACCCACAGGTTGTTTTTCGATATCTTCGCTTGTAATAACACTAATACTTGCTGGTGCTTCTTTAACATCTACTGCCTGACTACTCGCAGTCACTACAATTGTTTTTAACTTTGTCGCATCTTCAGAAGTATCTTTTGCATATACTGAAATTGACATTGCGGTGAGTATAGAAATTGACAGTGTTTGAAATCTTAATTGTTTATTCATGTTAATACGCAACTTAAATTAAGGAGGAATTGTGAAAGAATTGTTGCGCATTGTATTTGAGCAAAACCTCAAATGCAATTGCTAATAATAATAATTATCATTTATTAAATTTTAATTTATGGTCAATTAACAGAAAAATACTTAATCATAATCATATGAAAAACAACGCTATAAAGGTCAAAACTAAGCTAAAGTTTTGTCAAAAAAGAATTCAAAAAATCTATTTATCGTATTGTTTCTAGTCTTTATTTTCAAAAAAGAGCTTACAAGCCATAAAACGGCCTGTAAGCTCTCTTTTGCTTATTTACTCAATATCATCAAGCTCAAATTGGTCAGCTTTACAGAATCAAATATATTAAAAATTTATAAATATCAAAATCATCAATAATTAGTACAACATTTTTGATCAATCTTACTCAGTTTTCTCTGATTCAATATAAATAAGACCCGCATTTCCCCCTAAAAAGCACAGTCCTATTTTTTGATAAAATTGATAATTTAAATATTACTTTTTCGGTAAAGTCGGTTTAGTCGCGTAATCGACACCATGCTTTTCTAAATACTCACGAATCAGTTGGCGAACCACTTGTGAAGGCTTTAGATCCTGACGGTTGCACAATTCTTCAAAAGCTTCCTTTTTATTCGGGTCTATCAAAATAGTTAATCTTGCTGTTTTATTTTCCATATCCCCAATCTCTTAATTTATTTAGAAATAGAATTCTAATAACATTTATGAGATTTTCAATGATATTTTTTTATTTTATGGTATTCATATTTATAACTTTACATTCATAGACTTAAGTCGACTATTTCACTCAAGATTTAACATCTTTATATGACCTATATTCGGGCTGTATTTATATGCTAAATATGCATTCTATTTTCTTAGTATTGATGATTTAAAATGGCTATTACATCGTATCCAATATAATAGCCAATTGCTGCTTTTAAGAAAAATCTAACTCTTTTTCAAAAATTCGAAGTTCATGTCTTGCCATCGCTAAGTTCGATTTTTGGCGATCCAATACTAGATATAAAAATAAATCGCTATTCTTTTCAAGTGGACGTAATAAATGGTACTGCTTCCCGAGTGTGATCAAAACATCATCAATCGTATCTTTCAAATCTAGTGCTTTTGCTGTTTTAATTTTTGCTCTTAAAACTTCCGTATTTCCAGCAGCAGCAAGCTCTAAATCGATCCCCGTTCCTTGAGCGGCAAGTGATAATCCGCTTGTATAGTCGACAAGTGCTGCTGCTGTGAAACCATCAATTTCAGCCAATGGATTTAAGTCAATTTTAGCCATTATTTTTTACCCCTTTTATTCAATATAAGATGATTTATATAGATTTATAACGCTATATAACAACATAAAAATATCATAAAATGATAATAAAATATTATATTATTATAATAATATGTGATTTTTTTAATATTTTTCAGCACCTTGACACAAAAAAGCCCTCCAATGAGGGCTCTATCAAACTTTTGTACTTTTTAACTCAGTGCTTACATCCTTATAGTAGAATTAGATCTTGCTCTTTTAGCGACTTTGATAATTTTTGTTTGTTTTATTTTTCTTAGGCAAATAGTAAATAAGAAATCAGAGAAAATAATTACAGACCCAAAATATCCAATTAATTTTTAAATCCAACACCATGATTGCATAGCATTTTTTGACAATAAAAAACAGCCAAAAGTACTCTTACTCAAAACCACAAAATTAGTCGTCATTCTGCTTGAATGATATTTTCATTTGTTTAAAAACCAAGCCCGATGCGATAAAACCAAGGCATCCAATAACGATAAACTCAACAATAGCTTCCGTTAAACCGAGAACAAAAAAAACTATGGATAAGACTACCGATACAGTAAAAACGATCTTCCCAAACATTAGAATTAAGCCACTTTAAAGATCAATGTTAATTTAACTATAAAATCATAGTATATAAGTTTTATGAAATTAAATAAGTAACTATAAATTTCTGTGTAATCGTTACTGAACTGAGCTCAATGATTGTCTATGTTTTGGATTTGTAGTCTTGCTTTAATCCGCTTTATTTTTATAGCGTTAGATGAAAATCCTATTTTTAGAAAAAATCTGAATAAATTATCAATCTATTAAATTTAACTGCCCATCCGTTATTTTTAAATTAAATGAAGTTAAGAATTTAGTAGTTCTGTTCTTTTGAAGATGAATCCTTGGGTTTATATCTATCAACTTCAATACAAACATTATGCACAATCTGAAAATACGCCAAAGTTAAAATACGATATCGGCAATAGCTGCAGAATCATGATAAAAACACTTTTTTATCTCAAATTTTAGATGCACTTTTCATGTAAATCCGTATTGATGATCAGGAAATTATTGACCTTGTCATGATAAAATCATTTTTTAAAAGCAATTCAAAAATCGTTTGGAAGAATTTTTCATGAAACTTATAGTAATTTTATCTACTTTTACGGTTTTACTTTCCGGTTGTGCTGCAATGAGTGTTGAACAATGTAAAACTGCAAATTGGTTTAACGTTGGTGAAAAAGATGGCGCTGTTGGAAATAAATCCCACATAGATAAATACTATTCCTCTTGTAAAAAAGCCAATATTATTCCTAGTCAAAATCTTTATGAAATGGGTTACCTAAAAGGTTTAGGGGCTTACTGTCAACCTGAAAATATCTTTTATGAAGCTTTAGAAGGTCGCGGTAATTTTAGAGTTTGCCCTGCAGAGAAACGTGAATCCTTACGTCATTATTATCAAGTGGCCAGTAACTTTTATCATGCGAATTCAGAATTTAATACTTCACAAAACAATCTAGATTACTATCTTGGAAAATTAGACAGCAAAGATCTATCTGCCAAAGATCGCGACGACTATAAAAAGAAATTATCTGATCTTCGTAGCAATAGCAGTCAAGTACGCTCACGTTATCAAGACGCACTTCGGAATCTGGAACGCTTTAAAGCTGAGCATGATCTCTATTAGTTTTAAACAAAGTCACAAACAACTACTCACGAGCGATTTCGAACACTGCTTTGGAATAAGTTATTCGAATAAAAAAGCCTCACATCACTGTGAGGCTTCCCCTTAATTTTGCGCTGATTAAGGATTATTGTATGTTTATTCACTATAATGAATTAACAATCACAGTTTTACTAAATAACGTGAAATGTGTCAATTTTAAATCATAGAATAAACATACTTTTTCAACTATTCACCATCATTCAATGATACAGACTTGTTTTCTTAAGGGACTATCTCCTGCAAGATCGTCATTAGATGAACCAATACCATGTGTAATGCCATTTTCATCATAAAATGACAAAAATGTATAAGTTCTATTTTTATCACAGTCTACATAATTGATCATTTTCATATATTTAAAAGAATTATCCTGCCTATCCTTAGCAACTCTCAGCATAACTGCTTTATATCTAGGCTGGTCCAATTTCGGCTCTCTTTTTACAAGAAAAAGCGACTTTTTTATTTTAGACGTATGTTTATCATCTAGCTCTTTTTTAAACTTTTCAATATCTAATTTTTCTTCAAGAAAAGTTGGTTTTATTGGATCAGCAAAGCTAAATTTCGAATTCAATATAAGAAATGCCAAGAGGATTTTTTTCATCATTGATTTAAATGTCATCTACAGTAAAGATCAGTCACATAAATTAAAGTCCCAACTTTCGATGGGTACATTTGCGAATTAATCTTAAAGACTTATATCAATATCGATGTTGTTGGCAATGTCAGAAACAATAACTTTACTTGTATTCACAATCAACCGACCTGTTTCCACGATCAGATCAACGGCATCCAAAGGATTGATCGAATTCACGATATCATTCATCACGCTAGAATCTTTTTGCTCTGGTTGAGATTGCTGTTCTAAATCTTGATTTTCTAAATTATTCACTTTGTTCTTCCATAAGCCTCGCATAAGAATTCCACAATGAATTCAGGGGCTATTCAGTTGACTACATCACGATAGCAGAACTATGCCATATTGCCTCTACGCGGCCAATAGCTGACATCTATTCACTGATTTGATCCTGCAAATGAAGAGTCTTAGATTGATCTTGTTGATATGTATCTTATTTTCAACATATAGTTCGACCCCATAATAAAACGAGACAGGCTATGGAAATGATTTTCATCGTTGGGACTGTCTTGATTGAAAAATTAAACCCTATTAAAAAGTAAAATTTGGTTCGTTTAGGTGATGGAATAAAGTTGTGGTTATTTCCTTCAGGAGACATTAAAACTTACAGTGTTTTAATTCCAAAAAACAGAAAATATTTTTTCTTTACCAGCATTTTTGATCCTCACCTTGTAGCCTGCTTTCTTAAATTCTTCACCCAGATTAACGATGTCATGTTGTGCGAAATCTGTAGTGATATATTCACTTACAAACAACTCTCCTTCATCGGCTTTTAATCTAATTTGTGTTTTCAAAAATCTTTTAAGCTGCTCAATTGAAAAATATGGCGCTTGATTGGAATCTGTTTTAGTCTCATTCATTTTAGGTATTGGCATTTAAAAACTCACACTCGCAAAGTAAAAAAATATTATGAACAGCTTAACTTTGAATTGAGTATAAAAATTGAAATATCATGTATTCCATGTCATTTCATTTACATGATTATTTTTTAACAACTTTTAGACAATGATGACACACCGCCAACTCTCCGTCTTTACAATAATGCGTATCAATCACCCGATGAAAGCCAAACATACATTTTAATAACTGGATCAAAATCAATCCCTCCATAAAGTAAAAAGCCCATCTCAAGATGAGCTTTTCCATTGAGCAGTTTTATTTTGGAAACCATACGCCAGTTGGCACATTTCCCAACAGGTGTACCAGTAAAGTTAAGGCAATAAATACGGAAAAGAAAAAAACGATGTTTATTGATTTGTCTATCATGATTTCACCCTCATTTTATTGTTGTTTCTTTTTTATACAATAAATTATGTAAAATATCAAACAATTTAAGCAACTTAAAATATATTTTTTACCATTTGTTAAAATAATTTATCAAATAATCAAAATGAAAAATTCATGGATAATCCAAAATGATCACCATTTCACTGTAACCCAAATGCAGCAAGGCAAAATGAAAAAATATAAAAAAAGACGCCTTAGCATCTTTTATTTATATGAAGTTTATTTAAACAATAATATTTAATTTTTTAAGTAAAAAATTTTTAATAATTTCATTCTCATCTAATAACATCAGTTCATCAGATACCCAAAAAATATAAAATACGTTTTTAAACTGAATCTTTCTTTTAAAATAGTTTGTTGTTGAATTGGGTAATTTGCCTTTTACTTTAAAAGACTTTTTATTATCATTTCCTAGCAACTTACTTCCATGCCAGGGACCGCCTATACAAATATTCATAAGAATTAATTTTAAAGATGTTGTTCTGAATTTACATCAAATCTATAAATAAACAACCCATACCTTCGTATAAATTTTAAGCAAAACAATAATAGGCCACATCATTGGATCAAATAGCGCATTATTTGAACTCCAATGATGTCAAGTTAGAAAGCAGAACATCCGTTTACAGTAGCTATTCCCAATATGAATTCATTCATATTTATTAAAAGTGTGCTTAAAATCACATTAAATCCTCAATATTCTTTCAATAAAGCTTAACTATTCAGCTTTCCATCGATACTAATATTCATTTTTCAAATCGTTTTATGCTTTTAGATAGAAGCCAGATACTTATCATTTATTGATTAGGCTAAAATTAATAAACCCACCTAAAAAATAGCTGGGTTTATTAAAGACTTAAATACCAAGTCAAAGTGAAAAGCACAACCTTCTTCACTGATTAAATTTTACACAATTCATATTAAGATTCAAGAAAATATTTTACCTTTTGGTAAAGCTTGATATATGTATCGTAAATTTTATGTAACAGACTGCTTAAATCCTCAGCAAATCGCCTAAGGATTGTCGGTCTAAGCGATCTAAAGCTTAAATTTTCATGGATTACAATAACCACGCGCTTGATTCAAATATGTCATATCACACATATAAAAACTGGATTCAACATATTGATTAAATATAATAATTTATAATTCAAAAACGTAGCCCGATAAATTTTCCAATCACCCCGTAAGTGAAAGTAAATATGAAATATTTAGAGTAATAAGCCTATTACTATAATACTCATACATAAAGTCATTCGCTTTTTAAAAATTTTTTAAGCTTTGGTTATTTATACTTATACGATCATTAATTGGGTTTTGACAAATGATTGACAATCTCACCTATTTTGCAAAAGTTATAAGAGCATATTTTGTCTCAGATAAGCAATATTTAACCAAACGTTTTATTAATAAACTTGGTTATATTCCCAATTTTGATCAGCCCAAAAGTTTTAATGAAAAAGTTACAGCAAGAATGATTTTTGAAAGAGATCCATTACATACCTTATTGGCTGATAAATTGGCTGTAAGAGAAGTGATCAGCAATAAAATTTGTTCTTCTCATCTGGTCCCATTGATCGGTGTATACCAATCTTTCAATGAAATTGACTTTAATCGACTGCCCGATAGATTTGTTTTGAAATGCAATCATGATAGCGGCAGCGCAATAGTCTGCAATGATAAGTGTCAATTTGATCAAAGAAATGCGGAAAACAAATTAACGCATCATTTAAAGCAAAATATGTATTTCAGGAAAAGAGAATGGCATTACAAAAATATTAAGCCATCAATTTTAGCTGAACAATATGTTGAATTATTGATTGACCAAGAAACTAAATTAACCATTACCACATGTAGAGTCCATTGCTTTGAAGGTCAACCCAAATTTATCGAAGTCGATGTACAAGATAGTCTCAAAAATGAATATTCAAATATTTACGATACATCGTGGACACTCCAACCATTTACAGTTGATTTAAAAAGCAATAGCCCTGCATATTTAAAAAAACCAGCTCGGCTAAGCATCTTAATTGAGTTATCACAAACGCTCTGCCTGAAATATGGTTATAGTCGAATAGATTTTTTGATATCAAAAAATAATATCTATTTCAGTGAAATAACCCTAACACCTAATGCTGGAAGAATGGTCATTGAACCCAAAGAGTGGGATATGAAACTTGGTAGTTATTGGCATTTATTTTAAAATAATGTAAAAAATACCCACAAAGAGCTGGACTTGTGGGTATATAAATCATAAAAAATGAGTAAAACACACACGAAGTTTAATTCAATGAAAATATAACTTATTGCATGTAGTCTATATATCGCTACACAATAAATTTAAACTCAAATTTTCCTTTATAATCAATAGTATCTAAATAATCTTTGATGTCATGTGCTATATTCTTAAAGGTTTCTAAAACATCACTTGGTGGATCAATAACGACTTCTATTTTATAATTTTCATCTTCTTTTTTTGTAGTATGTGTATATACGCCATCACAGCTCATTTTTAATTTTAGATAATCCTCTAGCGTTTTAGTTAAATGATTTGTTACCAGCTCAATTTTTGAAAATTTGTGCATATCCCCTCTTTCCTAAATCACTAGTCATAACCAGATAAAGAATTTCGTATCTCCCCAATCAAATACTCTTTAACTTATCAGAAAGACCAGTTATCCAAACGTTGGTGCTTAAGTTACGATTCACTATATCGTATTTTATAGATATACTAATTCAATCTTAGGTTGAAAATCAACTACTATTCTTTTGAAATTTCTACTATTTTGAGATTTAATGCCAATAAAAAAACCATTTTTAGTTATTTTCCCCTTCTATTCTTATATTTCCTAGTATATTTATACCCATGTAGTTCTTAAAAAAGATCTTTCATAAATCAAAAAAAGATCATGTTGAGTGAATCAGATTGATATTGAAAGTTTCTTCTCGCTTTGGGAGAAGGCTAGGATGAAGGGGATTTTATGTTGATCTATGGTCTTACAAAGGACTTATTCAGATGTCTAAAATATAAAACTTAAAGTCATATCTACAATGGTTGCAACCGTTCATATCATTTTACACAGCACTAATCCAAGAGCGAGACAGTCCATGTATGACCTAATCTAAGTACAACCTAATCTAAGTTTGATGAATAAAACACGAAAATATTTTATCTTCAAATGACAACAAAATCAAAAATGTTATTGATTTAAATGAATTAATATTTATAAAACTCAGGATAGTGATTTTAAAACCAATGACAATAAATCATTTATCATCATGCGTTCATCTATTTTCATACAAGACTCATTTAGAGACGATTATAACAATATCTTAAAATTCTTATAACCAATAGACACTTAAATAAAAATTACTGATTAAATTAAGAAACTGATAGACATTTTTAAAGTTTTTTAAAGTTTTTTAAAGTTTTTTAAAGTTTTTTAAAGTTTTTTAAAGTTTTTTAAAGTTTTTTAAAGTTTTTTAAATGAATACTTTTTGTTTCATAACATTTCCAGCATATAAGTCTATCTATAAAAGTGTTATAGTATAACAATTCAAAAAAGAGCTTTTCATGACAAATCCATATATCAATAGCAAGTTCTATATTTTAATTTTGGTCTTATTTATATCAATTATGACCACTAATGTAATCCACAATGACTTTTCAGACAGCTTATTAACCATAATTAACTGTTTTATCATCATAAAAATATTACATGTATTGTCCATTCAACTTTTAAACACAATCTTTAAAATTTGCAATCCTTAATTCATTTAAACTATATAGTTATATTTATTCAATATAGATAAATAAAATGACCTACAGCAATGACCAAAATATTTAAAATAAAAATACTTATAAGTACAAATAAGTTTAGGAAATGCTAAAATCGTCAATTTAATTTTTATAGAAAAAAACCCTCAAATGAGGGCTCTTATACACTTCTTCTTAGTATCCAACAGTAAAACGTTGATTAATATGGTTGTTATTTTCAATTTCATCAGATAATGCTATTGCAAAATCTTCAGCTGAAATTTTACTGCCGTCTTTACCAATTATAAGTTCATCTTTGCCTAAACGAAATTCTCCTGTACGTTTTCCTGGACCAAACTCTGCCGAAGGTGATATAAAAGTCCATTCAATATCATCGACTTGTTTAAGTTTTTCAAGGAAATTTACAGCAGCTTCTGCTTCAGGTTTATACGCAGCAGGAAAGTCATCTGTATCCAATAAGCGTACATTTTTGTTGGGAATAGTCAATCCACCAGCACCACCAACAACCAAATAACGCTTAACTTTAGAATCCCGAATTGTGTTAATCAATGCATTCGCATCTAAGCCATGAAAAGGAACAGCACTTATCACAACATCTTGCCCTTTTAGAGCTTCTACAAGCGCTTCATGATCATTTAAGTCCACATCTACGGATAAGACACGCTCTGTATCTGGTACTTTATGTGTATTACGTGCGATGGCTTTAACGTAATGACCACGTGAAACAAGCTCTTCTAAAATACGTGAACCCGCCATACCTGTTGCACCAATTAAAGCAATCTTCATAATCGTTCCTCACTTATTTAAGATAATTCAAAAATTTTAATCAAATAGTTTTATAAATCTTTAAATATAAAACTTATAATGTTTAAAATTTTATAAATAATTTACATATGAAATAATCAACAATTTATAGATTAAGATTGATAATCCATTATCACCTATATAACTCCATTTTGAATTATTAGTTAAGTTTACTTTCTGTCAAAATCATGTAAACAATGTCACTTTTTAATAGCTCTCATGTATAAGTATTTATTTTAAGAATAATGATTTTAGTAACTAGCTTTCACTTGAATAAAGTTTATGCCTTATTTTAAAATATACCTACTAAGATGGCTGAGTTGCATTAACTGCCCCCATTAAAGGTGGTCAAGAAACAGAAAAACGTTATGATTATTCACTTCGGGTAGCTAAACACGCAGCCCTAAATTTTCATGTTTAAAAACTGCTAAGAGTGTAGCATCGTATATTCAGGATGTAGTTTTGATTAGTTAAGTTACTCTATGAGGTAACTCTTAGTCACTTTAGACCGATTAAATTAAAGCTAAAATTATAAAAATGAATTGAGAAGCTTAGAATATTTGATTCAACTGCTTCTCATCATTTGTCGTTGCTGGCGAACTAATCCTAGCTGCATCTTTCTCTCAAGTATTTCTTCTTCAGAGAATGATAAAGAATCTTTTAATATTTCAATAGGTAATGAACTATTTTCAATCAAATAGCAGTCTTGATCAGTTGACCATTCTGAAATCAATGCTGCTTTTTTTCGCTTATGTCTATGATGCATATAAATACCCTTAATCAAAAAGCTTATAGATTTATTTGCCGATCTACCCATTCCAAAAAATTATTTTTATTATTTATTTCGGGTGCGTTGACTATTACTATATTTTTTTTACTGCCAAATTTACCCGAGATTTTGTTTGGTTTCTCAAAATTGAACTCATCATCTGTGCCCTCATTTAAAGCTCTAAAATATTCAGCGATCTTCTCAAAATTTGTTTTACTATTAAAGTCAGGTCTTAAAAGTAAAAAATTATAAATTTGTTCTAAAACAAAATCATAGTTAATATTTTTCATAATGTGCTCAGTTCAAATTTATTTAAATGATTTAAGTACTTTCAAATTAATTATATCTAACGATAGAATGATTAAATTCTATCGTTAGATGGTTTATAGTGACTATACCTTTCCACGAGAAATAAAACCAATCACTGTAAGAATAACAGCGACAACCAATAGAATAACTGCAAAATCTTTTGAAAGACCTGCTACACCACCAAATCCTAAAAGACTCGCTATAAGTGCTATTACAGCAAAGATAATCGCCCAACGAAACATACTATATTACTCCCTAAAATATATTTTGATTTAAAATAACACTATAAATTAATATTTTAATTCAAGTGTTATTTTATGTGATTAAAATGTTCTAGTTTATAATATTTACAACTCAAAACAACATTAACACTTAAATTCATCAAGTAAGATCAAATTTGAATAAAAAAATAAAAAGCAATCATTAAAACTCACTTTTTATATAATTTATTAAAAATAAAAAATCGATCGACACGTGTATCCTTTAATTTCGGCATAATCATTTTTATAATCAATAAAACAGAGCAAGAAATAAAAAGCATGACGATGACTTCAACAGAATAACTTATCATGAATAAAAGGCTATAGAATCCTAAGAAGTAAGATAGACTTAGGAATACCTTTTGCAAATAAATTGTGATGAATACCCCATACAGTAAAGCTGATAAAAACAAGTTGAGTTTTTTATTCATCCCCAATTGATCAAAAATAATAATAAGCAATGAAATGCTCAAAACAGAGACAATAAAAATAACAATATTTTTTAAAATTTGCATTTCATCCTCTCTCATTTCATATTTATAAAAATGCTCCCCCCTTAGTTGTCCGACTAAGGGGGAAGACTCCCCCAATACACAACACTTTTTATTCAACACATCATTTTTATAATGAATTATTTTAATTTAAGCGTTAGCGACAATCACCTTAAATTAATATTCAGATTTATAATAATGATGAGCACTTGTGGTGTATCTAGGCAGTATAAATAATATGAAATTTAGCGATATAATCCATGGCTTACATGATTGTGAGAAATTTCGTACATTTGTACGTTTTTTAACCACGCGAAATTAAAAATATATTTATTAAATCTTTTATTTTCAAATATTTAATTTTAACTATAGGCTAAATTTATTTTGTAAAGTAACAAAACACTCAAACAGTGTTAAAAAACTTTACATTTCCTGTTTCGACCCATTGGTACGATTTGTTAGCTTTTGATTAATTATCAATGTATTGTAGTCATCGTTACTAATCTTTCTATGTGAATACATAAAGCTTATTAATAAAATTAAAGCGTTAGCACTAGTTCGAAGTAATTATTTATCGTGGAAGCCTTCTAATGGAATTTGTAAGAGTTTTATATGCAAGTAAAGCTACGAGTACTCATCCAGATCTTAAGAATGATTTGATAGAAATTCTTAACACAGCTGTTGATTTCAACTCTCGCAATGAAATCACAGGTGTTCTTTACTATGGACATGGATATTTTGTTCAATGTCTTGAAGGGCATAAAAGTAAGGTTGATGATCTGTTTTATAATCAAATTTTAAAAGATCAACGTCATCAAAATTGTGAAATTTTATATTACGAAAAATGCGACATAGCTTTGTTTAAGCATTGGAATATGAAATTTGCCCCTGTCAATAAAAGACTTGGTGACTTTTTCCTAGAAAATCATCGTGATGATTTCAATCCATTTCTTCTTTCTAGTGAGACAATCCCTTCTTTTATCGACCTTTTAGCGGGTGAATACGCTATGGAACCATATAATTTTGATATCAATGAATAAGTTTTTTTATATGAATCTACGCGACTTGAGAGAAGATGTATGCTAATTCGATTGTGCTATGCGAGTACTCGAAATGAATTAGCCAATGACCTTATTGAAGATTTAAATGCTATCTTAAATACTGCGCGTGATTTTAATGGAAAAAATAAAATTTTTGGCGTTCTATATTATGCCAATAATCATTTTTTTCAATGTCTTGAAGGTGAAAAGTCTATAGTTCAAGCGTTATTTCAAAGTATAAAAAATGACGCTAGGCATAATAGCATTATTGAATTTGAAATCATGGATATTGACAAAATTAGTTTTAAAAACTGGTCAATGAAATACGTGCAAAAGTGCTCAAAAGTTGATTTATTTTTTAATCAGCTTGGCTATGACTCATTTATGCCAGCTGCCCTCAATAATGCTCATTTAAATAGCTTATTAAATGAGCTTTTGAAAGAAAAGCAAACTCGAGTGCGTAAAAAGGTCGGTTTAAATCAGCGAGGAATCTCCTCTTTTCTTTAAATATCAAAAGAGAGGGTTATAGACCCTCTCTTTTAAAGAATTTCAAAGTTTGACCGATTGACTCGCACCCAGTTGCTCTGATTCACCAGATATAGATGCTTTTACTAATTTAAAAAAGCGACAAGCTTCCCAGCGCCATTACAAACCGAGACTAATTAATGAATGGATTAATCTCTTGATGGCTGCTTGTTAAGTTTTCACTTTGAATTTCCTATACCTATAGAGATGTATTGTTACCATCCCTAAATAGATAAAATTAAATCGTTTTTTACATTAGGTTAATGTTTTAAATTATTATGAAAATTATTTATCTTTAATATAATTAAGTTTTATGAGTAATTCATTTTATTGTTATTATTAATACTAACTACTTTAAAGTTACAATTTTTATAATTAATATTTTCGTTTATTTTTGCATGATCAAGTTCATCCCATAATTCAAAGTAAAAAAATTCAGATGTATCTGAGTAAATCCAAAACCACAAAGTAGATTCATCTTTTTTGACTGGGTCATAAATACTATCTTTAACTTTGACAAGTTTATGTAAATGAAATTTATCATCTTGAAGTACTATTTCATGAATACTCAATAGTGTGATTCCTGCAATTTAAAATCATTTAGACTATAACTCATTTTTATTTCTTTTTTTTATTATGATTTTTTTAAAAATGTAATTTAATGATTAAATGTAAATATTTCTTTCTATATTTAAGATAAATTTAAGGTAGGTTTGAAGCACCTTAGTACTTAACTTAAATACGCCAAGCATTGCTACATGGTCTCGATATTTTTATTTTGTTACTAACTTATTGCAAATATGTTGAATATACCGCCATTTTCTGCAATTTTTCTAAATTCACGAATAATAGAGATGCAACAAAAGCAAAAAAAAAGACCTATAAGCTTTTGAATTGCTTATAAGTCTTTAAAAATCTTGGTAGGTATATCCAATACTTAACTCAAATATAAGTTACTGTATTTATTTAATTAAATTTTTAATAAAAATTATGATACATGATGTGATACAAAAAATATTACTGTCTTTAATATCATCAAATAAGATTTATTTTAGTAAAAAATATTTTTTCAGTAATACATCATTGATATACTTGAAACCACTAAATTTTAGTTCGATCTAACTAAGTAACTAAACAATTAAATTAATTTGTGAGTACTCAAAAGTGGAATTCAAAAAAATAGAACATATGCTATCGCTCCAAGATCAAGTAAACTCTTTGATTTCAAAATCTTGGAGAGAAAATAATAATCCTTGGTATAGAGCAATTTGGCTTGAGAGTGCTGAACTTCTAGAACATCTTTCATGGAAATGGTGGAGTAATAGTAAAAATAATATCGAACAAGCTCAATTAGAATTGATAGATATTTGGCACTTTGGTCTTAGTGACTTATTACAAAAACATGGTACATCTGAAAAAGTTATTGCTTTTCTCAAAAAAACTTATGTTTCATATGACTTAAAAATGGAAAATGAAACTGATATCTCCCTTTCAATTGAAGCGTTTGCTTTATCAACATTAAAAAATAAATCATTTGATATATCTCTATTCTTTAATTTATGTAAGATTTTAAATTTAGAATTCAATGAGTTATATAAAATCTATGTGGGCAAAAACGTCCTAAATGAATTTAGACAAAAAAATGGTTATAAAACAGGTGAATACAAAAAAATCTGGAACAATCATGAAGATAATTACTATTTGTTCAAAATTATTAAGGAGCTTGATATCAATAAAAATGAGTTTTGCAATCAAGTATACGAAAAACTAGAAAATCAATATCAAGAGTCTTTTAAATAATGATTAATGATGATATTGAGCGGCACCTACGTATTTCTAAAGATATGTGGTCCGATCTTGTAATGTTACAAAGTTGGCCACAGCAACGTTATTTTAATCCTCGAAGTTGGATTCAAAATTTCAGAAAAAGTGAAGTACCTTATGCTCTACGATTAATTGATAACATGACATACTACTCAGATGAAATGAGTAAAGCCCTTTTTAAGAGTGCATTTCACCGATTATGTAAAGTTATCTTACAACATGAGCCATGTGTTCATTACAATCAAGCATTAATAAATTGGCAATTATTTAAAAATTCAGCTTATATAATTCCCATAAGTGGTGAAACACCTAATCCAAGCGATAGTGGTTTTAGATACGCTCGTTATGCTAGAGATCTATGCAAGATTGATGAAACAAACATACTTTCTTTAGAGCAAGCAATTAGTACGGTCCAAAATGGAAATTCTGCCAAACTAATTTTTGTTGATGATTTTTTAGGGTCTGGAGAGCAATTTCTAAAAACATGGACTAAAAAATTTGATATTGGCGGAACTTTTAAATCCTTGGCCAACACTGTTGGTACCAATACTAGAGTTGAGGTATACATTTGTACAATAGTTAGTACTCATTATGCTATTGAAAGAATTTGTGAAGTTCTTCCAAATGCGATCATATCACCTGCTCATACATTAACCAATTACCATAGTGTTCTTAGTGATCACTCTTATATTTGGCGTGAAGATATGAGAACCGAAGGACCGCAGTTTATACAAGAAGTAAGTAGTAGAATTGGAATTCCAGATTTAGATGGAGAGTTAGGTGAAGATGGCGAAATATGTTGGCGTGGTTTTAAAAAATTAGGCTTGAGCATAGCTTTTCAGGATTCGGTACCTGATGCCTCAATTCCATTACTGAATTATAGTTCAGAAGAATGGCAACCACTAATTAGGATTGGTTAATGAATTTAACATATCAAGAACTTAAAGACGGGAATGAGAAATTAGGTCTCTATAAAGCAGAATGGTTGAGTGACAAAATTTTTGATTACTTCAGTGAACCTGGCTATTTTCATCAGCTTGTTAATAGTAGACCTTGTATTATTGTAGGTGGCCGTGGAACTGGTAAAACTACAGTTTTAAAAAGCCTATCTTATGAAGGACAAAGTAGTTTAAATTTAGAATCCTCGCCATCTGAATGGAATTTTTATGGTTTATACTGGAAAGTAAATCTAAATCGTATAACTAGTTTTGTGAATAGAGGGCTTTCTGATAATGAATGGCAACCATATTTCATACATTATTTAAATTTAATTTTATGTCATAAATTATGCCAATTTGCAGTTTGGTATGAAAAAACACAAAATAAAAAGTTAAATCTTAATGAAAAGCTATTACGTAAAACTGTAAAAACCTTAAATATACCACTAGAGTATGTACAGAATATTGAAGATTTAGAGGATGAAATTGATATTTTAATTGCAGAATTAGAGTCAAAATTAAATACAATTTCAAGCGATGACACAATATTTTTGACGATGTTGGGAGCTCCAATAGATAGAGTATCCGATCTTTTACTACAGACTCCAGAGTTAAATGGAAAACAATTCGTTTTTTTAATTGATGAATTTGAAAACTTTGAAGATTATCAACAATGTATTGTAAATACATTAATGAAGCAAATTAATCAATTATATACTTTTAAAATTGGTGTTAGAGAATTGGGGTGGAGAAATCGTTCAACTTTAAGAGAAAATGAAATTTTAAATTCCCCAGCAGATTATTATAAAATTGATATGAGAACAATTTTTCAAGAAAATAGTTTTTCAATTTTTGCAAAACAAGTAGTAGAAAGTCGTTTACCAGAATTAAAAAAAATTGGTGGTATTGAAAAGCTTCTTCCTTCATTAGCAGAAGAAGAAGAAGCTAATATTCTAATTGGTACAGACTTAGAATCGCAAATTAGAAGTAAGTTAGCTTCTTTAGTATCTAAAAAATATCTAAAACTTTTAGAGCAAAAATCTATTGGTCACATTTATTTTATTCATTATATATCTATATCGCGAGAAGAATCATTTATAGACAATTTAATCAACTGGTTAGAAAATGAAATTGAATGGAAAGATAGATTTAACAACTATTTCCATGCTTACCTTTTTAGCATAAGAAAAGGTAAGTCAGGCATTAGAAAATATTATACAGGTTGGGATACATTTATATTATTAGCTAATAATAACATTCGTTATCTTATTGAGCTTGTAAATAAATCGGTACAAATATATTTAGATAATCAGGATATACCCGAAATTCAAAATATTGACTATGAATCGCAAACTAAAGCAACACAATTAATCGCAAAGAAAAACTTTACAGAACTTGAAGGCATTAGTATTAACGGTGCAACATTAACTAAACTCTTATTAGGCTTAGGTCGTTTATTTGAAGTTTTAGCGTCTAATTCAGAAGGACATGCGCCAGAAGTAAATCAATTTTATTTAAATAAGACAAGTGAAGAAAATCAAATTGTAGACTCAATATTAACTCATGCTGTTATGCATCTAGCTCTTATACGTATTCCTGGAACGAAAATAGGTGATATAACTAGTACAAGAGATTTTGACTATATGATACACCCTATTTTTGCTCCTTTCTTCGTATTCTCACATAGAAAAAAAAGAAAATTAGCTATTGATTCAACAGACATTATTTCATTAATTGATGACCCCAAAAAAGCATTGAGGCATCTGATTCAAAAAAATAAGCGACCAATCGAAATATTGAAATCATCATTACCTGATCAATTGGACTTATTTGGGGAATACTTAAATGTTTCTAATTAACAGGCCTATTATTACTAAAACTTATGAAAATTTAGAAAGTATTGAAGTTGAAAACAATAGTGTCTATTTATACGGACAAAGCTTAGAGGACAGAGCAGATATTTCAACACTCATAAAAACTTCTCATACAAATGTAAAATATATTAAATTAAATATTAATACTGAAGAAACTTTACTTTCAGTTAATTTAGAGGATTTATTTACAATTAATTTAAACGATGAAAATAGCATTAATGTTTTTTTCTTAAAATTTCAAGAAAAAAATTTTTATTTAGACATTACAGGATTAACTCATTCAGCATGGGCTCCTATAATAAAATTTTTTTCAAAGCATAATGAACTTTCAATTAAAGTCATCTACATCGAACCAAGTAGTTATGCTAGAAAAAAAGCTCCATTAGATAATGAGTTCTATAATCTTAGTTCACATATTAAAGGGGTAGCACCAGTTAATGGTTTCCATACTTTGATCGACTCAGATAAGTTCACTTTTGTACCCCTACTTGGATTTGAGGGTGCACGATTTAATTTAATTAATAATACGCTGGAACCTACAAGTAAAGATTCTATTATTCCATTGGTTGGTCTACCTGGTTTTGAACCTTGGTATGTTTTTGAAACTATTCGTGGCAATCGGCAGATTTTAAAGATCACCGACTCTTATCAATGGATAGACTATGTGCCAGGCGATTGTACATTTAGTTGCTACTACAAGTTAGAAGAAATCTTAAAAATTAAGAAAAACTTAAAAGTAGCTCCGATTGGCACAAAACCGCATGCATTAGCTGCATTCATTTTGGCGTTAAATTATCCAAATAATGTTGAAATTGTATATGATCACCCCATTAGAACAACAAAAAGGACTGATGGAGCTTCCAAAGTTCATATTTATGATATAAAACATTTATTTATGCACCCACCATCTGTCAACATCAATCTTGATGATAGAAGACGTGAAAGACGAGAAAGACGAACTTAAATTGTGATAGACCAAATTTTTACACCAGATGCTCTTGCTCATGAACTAGTACAATTCTATTCATTATCCACCCCTCCTCTCCTAATTGCAGATTTTGCGGTAGGAGAAGGGAGTCTTATCCATGCAGCTCATAAATATTGGCCTGAAGCAAAATATATAGTGAATGATATTGATCAGAACGTATTAAGTAAAATTAGATTAAAGAATGAAGAAATTACTTATTATAATAATGATTTCTTAGCGACTAATTTTACAATTTTTTTTAAAAAAATTGATTTAATATTATTAAACCCTCCTTTTTCTCATGGAAATCGAAAAAAATATGCTTGGGGTATAAATGATATTTCAAGTGGAATTGCATTATTTTTTATTTATAAATCCTTAAATTATTTAACTGAAGATGGACAAATTCTAGCTATACTACCTAATGGTTGTTTTTCAACAGAGAGAGATGCTTTAGGTTTAAAATATATTCAAAATTCTTATAATTTTGAAAAGTTCGAAATAAAAAATACTAGAATTTTCCACAAGGCTCGTCCTAACACAAGTATAATACGTATTACAAAGCAAAAGAGTATTTTTAAAAAACTATCTAGCCCCCCTCCCTCTGTACATTCAGATCACTTAAAAACCTTTAAAATATTTAGAGGAAATATTCAACTGCATAAAAAAACAACCAGTGGTCTAACACCACTTTTACATACAACCTCTTTAAAAAACAAGAATTTAGAACCTATCAATTATATCTGTAGTCATCTCCCTACAATTAAAGGAAGAATGCTACTGATACCACGAGTGGGAAATTTCAATAAAAATCATATTATAAGTTATTATTCAAAAAATAACATTTATCTTTCAGATTGTTTATTTTCAATTGAATGTAAAAATTTAAAAGAATCAATTTTATTAAAAAAATATATCTTTAATAATTGGGAGTCTTTTACCGCCCTTTATAATGGCTCTGGTGCTAAATTTATCACCAAAAAAAAATTAGAAGTATTTTTACAGAATTTCAATTAACTTAAAAATTATTAATTGACTATACTCAAAAGATAACAAAATTAAATAATAGATACAATATCATTAGACTATTAAAATAAATCAAATAATAGTATTATCATAATACTTTAAAAAATATTGATAAATGATAAATGACTACTAGGATTTATGTACGTGCAAGTACCAAAGACCAAGATGCAGAAAGAGCTTTAGATGATTTACGAATATTTGCTAAATCCATTAAAAGTGAACTAAGAGAATATATAGAAAATGAATCAGGTACAAAGCTAGATAGACCTGTTTTAAATCAACTATTAGATGAGTCAAAGATCGGCGATACGTTACTAGTTGAGAGCGTCGATCGCCTATCTAGGCTTTCTCAAGCTGACTTTGATGTTTTGAAAGGACGTATAAAAGAAAAGGGCTTAAAGCTCGTTGTTGCTGATCTACCGACTACACACATGCTAATTAGTTCAAACGATACCATTACAAGCTCTATTCTAAATCTAGTAAATAACATGCTTATAGATTTGTTGGCTACTATGGCTAGATTAGACAATGACAAACGCAGAGAACGTATTAAACAAGGCTTGGAAAGAAGTGGATACAAACCATCTGGCAAAAAAGCGAATATCGCAAAACATGCTAGAATTAAAGAGTTAGCTAATAAATCGCTTACAAAAGAAGAAATAGCAAAAGCTGTTGGTTGTGGTGTTGCTACTGTATATAGAGTATTGAAAGATGTTAAATAAAAATTTTGATTTAGCTACAACGCTGATAATTATTTACTTAGCTTTACTTAGCATATCTATAGCTCTATATGCTCTTATACAGATTTATGTAGACGATAAAGGTACAGCAACAAATCTAATGATATGGTCAGCTACACTATTTCCAACAATAGCATTACTATATACATTTAATACATGGAGAAAACAAAAAGGTAGTGAGGTTTTATCTAAATTATCAGAAATTCTTTTTTTTGAAATAAAAGATTTTTTTGATATTAGTGAAAAAATTATGGAAGAACATAGGGATGATATATTAAATAAAGTGCTAAATAATATAGAGATACCAAAGTCTAAGTCGGAAACTGAATTGACAAATAATTTAGATTTACAATTTAATAATATAATTCATAAGGTGTACTTAATTTATAAATATACAAATAATGATGATATAAAAAAATATGTTAATGAATTTAATGTTTCATATATAGAATATACAACTTTTAGAAAAAACATATATTTTGGAATGAAAATTATTGAACGAACTGAAACAACACTTAGATCGATTGCAATAGATAAAAACAATAAAGATGACTATCTTAATCATAGAGATGAACTTTCTAAACTATATGTAAATTTAAATAAATCTGCATCTAATTTATCAGAAGAAATATTTAAATATATATTTCATATTGACGATAAAAGTGTATAAGCACACCGAAGCTTATAAATTATTTTGTTTAAGCTCGATTTTTTATCGCTTACCGAACTAAATCATAAATCACCGCTAATGTTGATGAAATCTTAACTCTTAAAGGCGAATCCAACATTATTGAAAATACTATTATTTGCTTAAAATTAAGCCCTAATAATGCTGACATTACTTCAATTTCCAAAGGTAAATGTTAGTAATACTTATAAAAAACGAAAAAGCAAGATTTCATCAATCTTGCCTTTTCGCACAGTGACTTTTATAATACTATTTTCGAATATATTCAGGAAACGCCTTTAATAAATCAGTACAAATTACAGATTTACCTCTTTCAGACTCATTTCGAGCAAACTCCGCCATACCAAATTTTAATGCTTCTAAACCTCTCTCTTGACCTAATTCATGTTCAAAACATTTCTTCGAATCATCAATGAGTTCTTGATTGTATTGACTATATCCACATTGAAACTGTGCTCTGCTTAATAAGCCATGCAGAGAAACAACTTGTTCACAATATGTTGGTTGTTTACCATTTGCAGGCTTTAATGCTTCCTTTGCGAAAACAGTACTACCTAAAAAAAGAAAACTGAGAATTACTAAAATAATTTTTTTCAATTAATTACACTCCATATAAAAAACAGGTAATTAGTTCATCTTTATGCTTAATTTTGAGGACCAAACATATAACTGCCAAAATTTGTCTTTACTTCTATTTCTTGAACCATTTGAGCATCACAACCACCTATTGATAATGCTATATATTCACCAAATTTTAAGCTTGATGGAAGTTGCTTTTGCCGTGCATAGCTAGAAAGACCACATTGATTTCCTCTGTTTAAAATGACATCGTATACAACAACTTCCTCGTCAGATCGACCTTGAACTACAATGTCGTATGCGACTTTATCGTAAAGTGATGTATTAAATTCATTGACACCAAATCTTACAGCGATTGGTTGACCTTCACCCTTTTGATTAACTATATTAACATCACTTTCTTCACTCATCCCTTCATCTCTAAAATCTACGCTATTTTCCCATTCCGAACCTTTTTCATCAATTTTCCCTGAAAAACTACTTACGGGATTCTCATTCAAAACATTTTCAGATTTCTCGCTATTTTCTATTATATTTGTAAGGTCATACTTATTTAAAAACTTTCCGCCAACAATCATTATAAAAACAATCGTTGATAAAATTGTAAACCATGAATTAAAACTTCTACTTAATTCATTCCTAACATATCCGGTATTGAGAAATCTTTTCATATCTTCACTGAACAATAATATGAGTATATAAAAATCAATTAATATCGAATACAAATATAAAAGAAATTTAAATGTAGAGTAACTATCAATGAATAAAGATAATCCATATGAAACTATTCCAATAACAATTAAAAATATTAATATAATTCTTGCTATTTTTTTTCGCTTTGATAGAAAGTAAATTAATATTATGAATAACACACTAATGAAAATTTCTGCTATTAGTATGACAAATATTGATTGACCTTTAACTAAATTATCTCCGTCAACAACATCGAGAAAAGAAATAAGAAACGAAAAAAATATTGATACAAAAGTCAGCGTTAAAATTTTCTGAATGGATAATGGACTATTCTTAAACATTTCACCCTCATAATTTAGATAAATACAATATTTAATTCAACTTGATGATTTTTATGAACAAAAAGCTATTGTAACAATATTTTAAAGAATAAAAATTATCAATAAAACTTAACTAAAGTTTAAATCTTTACGTAACTTATATCAATAGTTACGTGGCTTTCAACTAAATTTACTATTTTGGAGTGATGAAAAATGATGATGAAAGAACCTTATTTGCAAAACGCTTAGCACTGGCTATGCAATCTAAAGGTTATGAAGCTAAAGCCTCTATATTAGAAAGAGAGTTTAATTTGAACTACTCTGGTAAACCCATGACCTTACACGGCGTTCGTAAATGGCTGATTGGTGAAGCAATTCCTTCAGGTGATAAATTACTTACATTAGCAAAATGGTTAGAAATACCACCAGAGGAGTTTATTCTCAATAAAAATATTCAAATTGCTATTCAACAACGTGATGCTAGATGGAAACAAGAACTTGGCTATAAAGATAAAGAAGTATTTGATGCTTACACCCAACTTTCATCATCTCATAAGAAGATTATAAGAGATATGATAATCGCTTTATTAGATAAAAAATAATATATAAATATTTACAACTCATACAAAAGAAGCAAGATTTTCTTGATCTTACTTCTTCAGGTATAAGTATGAAAACTACTTATTAATAATTACAATCTTTTTTCGAATTCTCAATTTTATTTCTCCACCAAAGCTCTATCTCACTTACATCAAAATATACAGCTGCTTGTCTAGTCGTGCCGTCTTTTATCGGTCTTGGAAATGTTTCATCTTCAATCATTATTTTTCTTAATTTATCAGCTTTTATTGATAATAAAAAACATACTTCTTTTTTTGTTATTCTAATTTTTTTCATATTATTATTCTCACAAATTATTAATATCAATATTATAACTATCTAAAAAATGTTTCCTTTTTCTACATATAGTTGATTTAGAGTATGTATTTATGTCGCCGTTAATCAAACAATTATAAAATTTTCTATCACTTTTATTAGTTATATTACTTTTTGCGTCTTTAAAAATAATTTCTGGAATATAAATTTTATCAAGCTTTTTACTAAAAAATTTATCAATATAATTTGAATCAAGCCAATGATGACCGAAGATTAAATCCCATGTGTGTAATTGCTTTGAGCAAATTCTTATCTCTTGGCGTATCATAAGATCAGCTAATGCTTTCAACTCTAAGCTTGTCTTAGATCTTTTTGACTTGTCCCTAATTTCTTGACCTTTGTAATAATTACATATAGACCAACGCTTAGAAGTAAATCCAAAATAGATTCCATTCTCAAATATTGTTTTTTTCTGATTTGGATAAGTCGATAGAGCTTTAAGGGTAGACAAATATTGAATAGCATTTTGCTTACTTTCAAAAATAATATCTCTTTTTATGTCAACATTATAAATTCTAAAATGACCGAGACGGATAGTTTCTAATTCTTCATCTGTTGGATCTACTAATTCTAGTTTTTTTAATTTATCAATAACTAATAAAACTAAATCAATTAAACTTTCACAACCTGTCACATTTTGTCCGTACAGCCATTTATAAAAATTACCTGTAATTTTTAGTTTAGATTTATTATCTTTTAATGATAATGATTGTAATTTAATAACACTATCAAATTCAGAAATTATTTTCTTTGGTCTGTACTTTAATAAAGATTCATCAAAACTATAGCTTTCATTACTAACCAATTGATAACAAGATGATACTTTTTCAGGTTCATGATTAATATCAATTACAATTTCAATATAATCTATTTCTGTTTTATTTTTTTTCATGATTTATTCTCACTATTAAATGTAAAAAAATAGTGATAGGGATTTTAATTTATTTAAAATTTTAAAAAATAAGGTAAGGTATCATAATGACACAATTGTACTATTAATATAATTATAATTAGTTATTTATAAACCAAAATTTATTTTATATACGCTCAATATTCTTAATACTTTAATTTAACTCACTATCACTTCGATGTAGCATATAATAAATTAAAAATAAAATTTTGTCAAATTTCATAAAAATAACAATGATTTAACAGCTCAATATTAAATTAAAAATTGTAAATTTAATAACAAAGTTAAGATACCCCCTTTCAAGATATCAACAAAGTTCATTTTAAGAACACAAATTTTAAAATTAACTTCAACAAGGCGTATGAAATTATTAATCAACAAAAATATCATGCTTTTCTCTCTTTTGTTAAAGTTACACCAATAATGTCCAACTACAATAGGAATATGACTTTCATATTGATCCCACCATTTCAAACGTTGGCCATTCTCCATTTACCGTCAGCAAAAAACCCATCATCTGCAAATACTTCTGTTCCAGAAGTAATAATTTTAATTGGACGATTCATCTGCTCAACAACATGTTTATGAGCAAGATTTTTTGAGAAACGGGATTTTTGAGTAAATACCCTTTAATTGCTACTCATAGTCTAATTCGTCTTCTTTAGCCCTTTGAGCAATGTCTGACTTTGTTATATGTTCTTCAATTCGTTTTGTGAAAAGATCATATGCTTCTTTTACTGATTTTGATTTATCATTCATTAATGAAGTAATGGATGTATTATCCCTACATGCATGAACTACCCTTATTTTTCAGACTCTAAAACAAGTGGTAAAGTACTTAAAAATTGAATTATCATTTCCCTGTCGGGTAAAGATGCTTTTTGAGAATTAATTTTTTGTCATCATCTTCATGCGGTGAACCAAGAAATCAACCGTTTCCTTCACGTTTTGAATGAATTAGTATAATTAATTAATGATTCCCTAATACACATTGAGCATTATCATTGTCTATTAAATACTTAACTAACTTTATAACAGCAACACTATCAAGCCCTCTATCACATAAATCACCAACAAAAATTAATTTTCTACTTTCATTATGGCTCCCTTTTCTATCATAACCAAGTATTTGCATTAAATTTTGTAATGCATTTATTTCGCAGTGAATCTCAACAATAATATCTATAAGAGCATCATAGATTCTTTGTACAGATAGATTTTTCAGTTGTAATACTTATTCCAAATTTTGTGATTTACCAATCTAAAACATACGCACCATTAAATATAAGCACATAATATAATTCTTGATAGTCAATCATATTTAAAACAACTTTAGCAAGCCCTTCAATAAATTAGTAAATTCACTCTTATTATGTAATAAAAAGCTTAGGAAACTGATAAGAAAGTAATTTTTGATGAATTATTGTAGTATCAGTATAAAATAAACCATATGCAAACCAATTTTTTATCGCTTGTTCCTATACTACGGTATTTTCATCTATATGTTCTGCGATGATTAAATCCGGTTTAAAAGCTTCAATTATCTCGTCATAATCGTTGTCTAATTACACTTTACATCTTTTAAATCTTGACGGATTAAAATTCAATTCTAAAAATGATAGTAAGCTAATAAAAGTAGATCTCCTCTATTCAATTTTTAGTACAAGAGCATCAATATAATCTGCCCACCATTGCATCATTTCAACACGCTCTTCGAAATGAGAACCTTTATCATAGATACCTTTAACTCCCTTTTTCATGTGCGCTAAACATGCTTCAACAACCTGTTCTTTATCACTAAATTTATTATTTAGTGATGTACTCGCAATGTGCCTAAAACCATGCGGATTTTGACGACCTTTGTACCCCATACGATTCAAAGCCATATTAAATGTATTATCAGAGATAGGTTCACTTAGGCTATTTCTCCCAGCAAACAACAAATCTGATTCAGTTCTATGGTCTTTTAATTCCTCTAACAATGTAATTGCCTGTTTAGGCAAAGGTACACCATGAACGATTCCCTTTTTCATAATTTCAGCAGGTTTAACCCAAATTGCTTTATCAAAATCAAATTGATTCCAAGTTGCAAAACGTAACTCTACAGGGCGTGGAAATAATAAAGCCATTAACTCTAAACCAATCGCTAATTTACGTTGATGATGAGTACGAATATCTGTGATTAATCTTGGAAATTCATCTATTTCAACGAACTTCATATTACCGCCAACTTTTTTATCCAAATGCTTGGTCATGCCCTCGATTGGATTAAAATTTATTTTTGCTTGGAACTTCGCCCAGTCATAAGCATTACGGCAATAAGAAGTTAACTTCTCAACTTGAGTATGGATATTCAAGCCACGCTGTAGGCCTTGAAAAAAGTCAAACCACTCTTTAGGTGTAATTTCAGTAAAATCTCGTTCACCAAATTTGGGAATGATATGTCGATTAATCGACTTTTTCGCTTTATCAAATGTTTCCTCACCCCAAGATGTTTTTTTAGTGTCTAGCCACTCATTCATTAAAACATTAAACTTCCTTTGAGCAATTTCTTGTTGCTTATTCTTGACTTGTTTACGTGTTTCTAGAATCTCACCATTTGCTATTTTGATAGATTGTTCATTAGCTTTACGCCTTGCTGTCGCTCCACTCACACTTGGATATGCACCTAACCCTTTCCAAGACCACGTCCCTTTTTCATTTTTATATCGCAATTGCCAAGATTTTTTGCCAGTTTTTTGTACTAGGAAATAAAGTGGTCCTGTATCACGTTCTCTATAATCGTTTTGTTCTGGTTCGAGATTTGCCAGGACTGTATCTGATAATGGTCTTTTCTTGATTGCTGCTCTTTTCATTAAAAATATGTATCATGAGTTAGATTTATTTACATGATACATTAGATGATACAAATTCAGAAGCGCTATACGTATTCATATAACGTTATACAAAGCAATAAAAAAGCTCTAAATATATAATATTTAGAGCTTTTTAACTCATATATCGTAATACATCGACATACAAATTTAATATTTTGGTAGGTATATCCAGACTCGAACTGGAGACCTCTACGATGTCAACGTAGCGCTCTAACCAACTGAGCTATACACCTGAAGTGCTGAGAATATTATTCATTTTTTAATAAGATGACAAGCCTTATTTCTTTACTTTTAATGCATTCGCACACTCTTTAAGCAATTTCTTGATATTTTGAATATCCTGTTGATTTTCATTACCTAAATAGACAATTTTTTGAAAAATCTGATTCACTTGCTCAAACAGATGTTTTTGTTCAGTCCGCAAGGCTAAACGCTGCATCCATTGTTGAAAGGTTTCTGATTCAGCTTTTTGATCAACCTCAGATAATTGATGATTAAATTGAGCAATGATTCGCTCAAGCGCTGACATTTGACGAGTGCGCCAAAATTGCGTCACACCCCAATAGATCAACAGTAATCCAAGAATTCCAAAAATTAAAACCAAACCATAACTATAAGCCGATGTTAAGCCAAGCTTCTTCATCCAGCCGCTTTGCTTCTCTGCATCGTAACCGACAACCTTACTCTGCCATTGAAAACTAGCATAGTCACTCCAAACACGCAGCGTTCTAAGCAGCGATGAATGCTGAAAACGCAAATTTGAATAACCCGCATCACCAAAAATCGAACGATCGTCATTCATCACATTTTGCATACCACGATCAATACGCATCGGTGCAATGATGGCCGTTGGATCAATGCGTTGCCATTGCCCGTGTTGGTAAACCTCAGCCCAAGCATGTGCATCTAACTGGCGTACTTCCCAACTTTGACCATCAGGAGACAGCTCACCACCTTGGTAGCCAGTGACCACACGCGCTGGAATTCCAACATAACGCATCAGCAAGACAAAGCTTGAGGCATAATGTTCACAAAACCCCTGCCGAGATTGAAACAAGAACTCATCAACGCGGTTATTCCCCAACCTTCCTGGTGCAAGTGTATAAACAAACTTTTCTTTCTTGTACCAGTTCAATACATTCTGAATATAAGCTTCAGGATTAGACTGGCTCTGCTGATACAGATTTAAAGCAAACTGCTGGGCTTGTAGATCACTCTTTTTCGGATAACTGAGGTTATTTTTCAGCATCATCTGTTCAAAATGTGCATCCTGAATATCTCGAACCCGATTCCCCACCCACTGCAATTCAATTGGCTGGGTACGCTGTACCAGTCGTTTAGGTGTAATCGACCAGTCTTGGTGTAACTCAAAACGCTGTTCTATTGGAATCGACTTTTCCAAACCGGTAATCCATTGCTGACTTGGATCACTGGCCAGATATTGATAATGAAATCCATCAATCTGCCCTGCGATCTTGGAATAAGCTTTTACCTGTTTATTGGCGAACTCACTTGTCCACGTTGTACCATCATAATGATCAAGCACCATCGCTCGCCAATACAGCTCATTACGATTTGGCAATTGCTTCATATTGCCAATAATTCGAAATGCCAATGCACTTGACTGTGAAAGCTCAGCAATATCACCCGGTGACATGCGATCACTCAATCCCGTTACCGCTTTATTATTGGGAATGGGGATTTGCCAAAGTGGTGGCAAACGCGGGAAAAACATAAACAGTAAAACAAAGAATGGCAGCGCCAAAGCAATAAATTTAAGAATATGCAATGAATCACTTTTAAGTGACTGAAAAATCGGTTGCTCTATTTCAAAATTGGCGATTTGTACACGATACAGTCCAACCAAACAACTGATTAAACAGCACAAAACTAACAGTGCCATCCAAAAGGCTTGGCTGTGTAAAAACAAACTGGCACTGACGAACAAAGCAAAGTTAAACAGAATAATAAAGTCACGCTTTGATTTGGTTTCCAGTGCTTTCGCAAATAAAAATGTGGAAAGAACCGCTGTACCTGCTTCTACGCCTAAAAAAGTGCGGGAATCAAAGTAAATAATAAGTAAGGCTAAAAGTGCAAAAACTAATTTTGGGGTTTGTGCAAAGAATCGAGGCAGATTATAGACTTGATGTTTATTGGTTTTGTCATAATACAGTGCCAAAGCCACTATATTCATGAGGAATAAAATAGACAATGCCACAGGCATATAAGCCAGCTGTGCCAGCCAAATCAAACTCAGCACAACTAAAATTGAAATTTGTATTGATTTATTCATTGTTCATCCTCACGCTTGCGCCAATAAGGTTTTGATATGAATATAGTGCTGTTCTCCAATCCCGTTTTCAGTTTGTGCATGCGGTAAAATGATGCTGTACGGTGTTTCCGCTTGATGACATCGATCGACCAACTCCATCATAAAGCTTAACTTCTCTTCATGGTCTGCGCTTGGCATTTTGCTATATTCAATTTGCATCGCATGGGTATCAACCAAATCATCGAATTGCTTTACAAATAATCCTTGTCCACGCGCGGCCTGTTTCCAAGAAATGCTTTGCAATGAATCACCTGATTTAAAAGTCCTTAACTCTTTAAATTCATCTAAATCAGGTTCACCCGTATTGGAATAATTCTGTGATTGATGGGTTAAAGACTTCGCTTCAGGGGCAATCCAGTAACTGTTAGTTAAATAAATATAGGTCCATGCCCGTACTAAACCAAGCGGATATGTGGAGTAAATTTGAATTGGAGGAACTGAAAATTCACCACGTTGTTGTGGGATAAAATTCAATTCAAAACTTTGTTGTTTTTCTTCAAATAGAAAAGATTGTAATTGTTCATCAATTTTAAAGTTTAAAAACTTAGGCGTAGCATGATCTTGTTGTAGGTTAATTCTCACCTTAAAAGCTTCATTAACCTTACCCACCTCATCAACAACCACATCTAATGTAATCGCATGTAATTGTTTAAAACTGAGATAGAAACTAATACATAAAATCGCACTGATTAAAAAACAAAAACCAAGAATTAAATTGTTGGCATAATTAATCCCAGCGATAAAAGTAATCAGAATAAGGACCAGATACAGAAAACCTTGCTGGTACATAAACACCAACACTTGGTTTTGTTTCAGTGTACGGGTTCCTGTATAGCGAAACCGAAGATGCAGCCATTTAACAAATCGTTGACCTAACATAAGCGTTTCCAATTAGCCCTTTACAGGAACTTTTTGCATAAGTGCTCGTGTCTCAGACTCACCTAATCCTATACGATGTGACACCACAGCAACAAACACTGCTTGTACATCATCTGCAATTACAAATTGTCTTTTTTCAATCAAGGCATAGGCTTGTGCTGATTTTTTTAATGCCAATAACCCACGTGGAGATAAGCCATGACGACCTTTACGTGTTTCTTCTGCTAGATCAAGCATATATTCAAAAACAACATCACTTAATGTAATTTGATTTACCACACATTGTAATTGCAAAATTTCCTGATGTTGGAAAATCGCTTGCAACTTTTCAATCAAATCATAGCGCGAGCTTTGCTGCAATAATAGTTTTTCTGCTGCGCGTGATGGGTAGCCTAAAGACAGTCGCATCAAGAAACGGTCAAGTTGTGACTCAGGCAAACTATAGGTTCCACTTTGAAAAAGTGGGTTCTGCGTTGCAATCACCCAAAATGGTTGTGGTAAAGGGTAACGTGTCCCATCTATAGTGACATTGCCCTCCTCCATTGCTTCAAGCAAAGCACTTTGGGTTTTAGGGCTACAGCGGTTAATTTCATCTGCAAGCAGAATTTGGGTAAAGATTGGACCATGTTTAAACTCAAATTGATGCTCTTTTTGATTAAACATATTGATCCCAATCACATCACTTGCCAGCATATCATTGGTAAACTGAATCCGTTGAAAATCGAGACCTGCAAGACGAGACAAGCTGCTGGCTAAGGTGGTTTTTCCAAGTCCGGGTAAGTCTTCAAAAAGTAAATGTCCACCAGCCAATAGACTACAGAGTGCCAGTTTAGTCTGATGACTTTTATCTAAAATAATTTGGTTGATTTGACTTAAAAAGTCATCAATTTTTGGGTAAAACTGAGTGAGGTCTAAATTTGATACAGTGCTATGTTGTTCTGATACTTTTACTTGTGTTGTTCCCCAAATCACCTTTTATTTCCCCAATAAAATTATTGTAACTTCCTTAACATACACGGTTTTAAGGAATACTCAATCTTGACTGCGATAAATCCTTATTTTCATTTGCTGAATACACTTCAAAATTTATAGCATCCCCCCATCAACCAAAATTTTAAACTTTTAATTTTGCGGCATGTTCTAACTTTGTTTTTAAATCTTGCGCACCAATTGAAAATTCACTTTCTGAAATTTCAGCCTGTTTAATCAATTCGATTAAGGTTTTATTGATAGGCGCTTGTTTACCTAACTGTTGGGCGAGCTGAACAACTTCGCCATTGATCCAGTCCACTTCTGTTGTTCGCCCTGCCATCAAATCATCTTGCATAGATGAACGCGCCAAGGGATCGATTGCCAACATTTTACGGCTTAATATTTTAAAAATGAAATTGGGCAAACTGATTATTTTAGGCAATAGATGTGCCGAAATTGCTGTGAGTTTGGCTGGCTTAATTTGTGCTAAATCTAAGAGATATAACGTTTCTTGTTGCGCCATAGCAAGGCATTGTCGATATTGGTGATTAGACAATTGTTGTTTTAACGGTAACTTTGACAAAGTATTGATTGAATTATTTAAATTCAGCAAAATTTTTGCCCATTGCACTGCAAGCATATCCTGATCAAAAACAATTTCTAATTCAGCTTGTTTAAAAAGCTCGGCTAAATCCTGTTGCTGAGTATATGCTTTCACATGCAACGCACCAGATGTCCCTTGATGAAAATGCCCAACTGCTTGAACTGCAACATTAAAAGGCACCATGCCTTCTAAAATCGAATGATGTTTTAAAATCCGCTTTAAAATTGGAACATTACTCAACCCATTTTGAAAACTCACAATATAGGGGCTGTGTGCGCCCAAGTTGTCATAAAGTTCCTTGGCCACTTGCTCAGTCGCAGCAGATTTTACACATACAAAAATAATATCAGCATCTGTGACTATTTTAGGATCAACACTAAGCTGTAAATCATTTGCCGCGATTTTTATCGTTTTACCAGTGTAATCTGTCAGTTTAAAACCAGACGTCCTTAATTCTTCATATACACGAGGACGTGTAATAAAGCTCACATCAGCACCTACCGCTGCTAATCGACCGCCAATATAACATCCAATACTACCCGCACCATAAATACAGATTTTCATAGCAGTCTCCTTTTCATTTATATGTATTACATGATTCTAGCGGAGTTAGACTTTGCCAACTGTCAGTTATACGACAAGTCTCATCATGAAGTGTGCTGTTATTGCGTTAAACCGATAAATCACTTCGCTCATCTTCAATAAAAAACGGCACCCAAGTGCCGTTTCTATTTAAGCTTTAAATCAACTTATACCTTCCATCAACATGGACACTTCTTCATTGTTCCACCAGCCGTTGGATAGCGGGCATCTACACAATAGCGATGAAAAGTCTTTTCATCCATTGCATCCATATCGGGATGATGCTTTTTCATATGTTCCAGATAATTTTGATAATCTGGAACACCCACCATCAAACGGAAACTTTGCTGTAAGCGTGTCCATAATGTTGCAATTCTAGACCAATTTTTAGGATTAAAAATTAGCTCCTTTTGCGACATGATGGTCATCTTGATGATTTGATAAATCACCGTTTTACCACCTTGAGCAAATTTAAGCTTCATCACTCACCTCTCACTCTATCTGTAATATCAACTTAGTGTGATTTAGAAACAGACACCTCTTCAGGATCTGCATACACCGCTGGAGCTTCATTTACTGTTGGTGTAGGACTGGCCAATGCACGACGAATTGCGCCAATAGCAGCAAACAGCATCACAATCGCAACAATCATAAAGAATGCACACAGTGCAGCATTGATTTGATTGGACAATACAATGGTTTGCATTTCTTCAAGTGTTTTAGCTGGTTTTAAAATTTCACCATTGGCAATTGCTGTTGAGAATTTATCCGCCTGAGCCAAGAATCCAATCTTAGGATTGGTATGGAAGATTTTTTGCCAACCCGCAGTCATACAGGTAATGAATAAGAAAATTGTTGGGATAATGGTGACCCATACATATTTCTCTTTCTTCATTTTAAATAAAATCACTGTCCCTAAGATCAAAGCCATTGCCGCAAGCATTTGGTTACCGATACCAAACAGAGGCCATAGGCTGTTAATACCACCAAGTGGGTCGACTACACCTTGATAAACAAAGAAGCCCCATCCAGCGACAGCAACCGCTGTACCAATCATATTCCCCACAAAGTTGTGTGAGTTTTTAAGTGCTGGAACAACAATACCCACCGTATCCTGTACCATAAAACGACATGCGCGAGTTCCGGCATCGACAGCGGTTAAGATAAACAGCGCTTCAAATAAGATCGCAAAATGATACCAGAATGCCATCATTGAACGATTATTAAAAATATCCGTGATGATGTGAGCCATACCAATTGCAAATGTTGGCGCACCACCAGTACGTGAAAGAATCGTACTTTCACCCACTTCTTTTGCCAGCAAGCTCAATGTCTCAGGTGTAACCACAAAACCAAGTGTACGTACTGCTTCTGCTGCGCTCTCTACTGTAGTACCCAATACTGCCGCTGGCGCATTAATCGCAAAGTAAACACCAGGTTCAAGCACTGTTGCACAAATCATTGCCATGATTGCAACGAATGATTCCATCAACATACCACCATAACCAATGACGCGAATATTGACTTCGTTATCAATCAGTTTAGGTGTAGTTCCAGACGAGACTAAAGCATGGAAACCAGAAATCGCACCACAAGCAATGGTAATAAATAAGAATGGGAACATGGATCCAGCAAATACAGGACCAGTACCATCAACAAAATGCGTAACAGCTGGCATTTTTAACATTGGCATTGCAACAATAATACCCACTGCTAAACCCGCAATTACACCAATTTTCAAGAATGTTGATAAATAATCACGCGGTGCTAATAACAGCCAAACAGGTAGAACCGAAGCCACGAATCCATAAATGATGAGTGCCCAAGTAAGTTGTGTTCCAGTTAATGTGAAAAATGGTCCCCAATAAGGATCAGCAGCAACATTTCCACCATAAACAATTGCAGCCATCATCAACACAAAACCAATGATAGAAACTTCTGCAATCTTGCCCGGACGGATATAGCGCATATAGATGCCCATAAATAAGGCAATCGGTATCGTCGCTGCAATACTAAACACGCCCCATGGACTATGTGCCAGTGCTTTCACCACCACCAATGCCAATACGGCAAGAATGATAATCATCACACCTAATGCACCAAGCATCACCACCACACCAGCAAATGAACCCAGCTCTTGCTTTGCCATTTCACCAAGTGAGCGCCCATCTCGTCGTGTAGAGATAAATAAAACCAAGAAATCCTGAACTGCACCAGCAAGAACAACCCCGACCAAAAGCCAAATTGTTCCTGGTAGATAACCCATTTGGGCGGCAAGAATAGGCCCAACCAATGGCCCCGCTCCTGCAATAGCAGCAAAATGGTGACCAAAAAGTACATATTTATTGGTCGGGACATAATCCAAGCCATCTGCTAAACGATGTGCTGGTGTTAATCGCCGAGGATTCAGTTCAAAAACTTTGGTCGCAATAAATAAACTATAAAAACGATAAGCGATGCTATAGACACATATCGCTGCAAGCACTAGCCAAACCGCATTGACATGCTCACCCTTGCTGACTGCAAGTATTCCAAAAGATACTGCACCAATTATGGCGACAATCACCCAGATCAATTTTGATAAGGGTGATGATTTTGTTTGAATATTTTCCATTAAAACCTCACATCTTGATTACAAAAAGCAGTTCCATTGTTTTTATAAAGCGTAATGCATTTCCGTGACTCATTCCTTGGTGACTCTACTCCTCATTTTTTTGTTTTCATCTAAGACTTTGGCATTAAAACTGGTCTGAATATGTACTATTAGCATGACATCACAGTGACTTAAATCGCGACTTTGTTATTTTTATCATCAATGTAATCATCCGACTCTCTGACTCTACTATTAATTATAGGCTGTCGATCTACGACTTTAGTCGAAAATTTAGCCGATACTCTCTATTTTTATAAAGGCTTGTACTTTTAAAAAGCCATATACCAACTCAATTTATGCGCAATAAAAAAGGGATGATTTTCATCATCCCTCAGCGTCATCATTTTTCAATAAAATGATTAAGCACGCTCTAAGTAATCACCAGTACGGGTGTCTACACGAACGCTTTCTTCTTGCTGTACAAATAATGGAACACGTACAACCGCACCTGTTTCAAGTTTAGCTGGTTTACCACCACCACCTGAAGTATCACCACGTACACCTGGATCAGTTTCAACGATTTTCAATACAACGAAGTTTGGTGCACTAACGTTTAATGGAATACCATTAAATAACATAATTGTGCATTTTTCGTTTGAATCGTCTTTTAACCATTTTGCAGCATCGCCCATTGCAACTTTATCAGCAGCAATTTGTTCGAAAGATACTGGATCCATGAAGTTCCACAATTCGCCATCGTTGTAGAGATAATCCATTTCTACTTCTACAATATCAGCTGCTTCTAAAGATTCACCTGATTTAAAAGTTTTTTCTAATACTTTGCCAGATCTTAGGTTACGTAGTTTTACACGGTTAAACGCTTGACCTTTACCTGGTTTTACATATTCGTTTTCCATGATTGAACATGGGTTACCATCAAGCATAACCTTTAGGCCAGCTTTGAAATCATTTGTAGAATAATAGGCCATGAAAGGCACACTCCGAACTTACTAATTTAAATCTCTACTGCGATGCTATCAGCAAATCACCCGATTTGTGACAGTGATCATTCCAAACAGCAAAGAATGTATTTTACATTTTTCGTATTCTAAATGAGCAATACATCGTGAAGCAATGAAAAATTACCCATGTTCGGTCAGATTGAGGGTAAAATCTTCGATTCATTGGTGATTCACAGCTGTTCAATACAAATCAGCTCTACTGAAAGCATTTTTCCAATGAAACATTTCAAATTGAGCCTGACAGATTCAATCTGAACAAGCAATACCATCCGCTTTCCCCTATCTTCAACTATTTATCGCACGTGGCATGTTAAATTACTTATATCAAGAGCAAAATTGGCAATCTCAACTCAGTGATTTAATTACTGATCCATTAGAACTGTTAGAAATACTCGAACTTTCTAAAGCACAGTTATTGTCTGGTGCAATCCTTGCGTCTGGACAATTTAAACTACGTGTGCCCCGTGCATTTGTCAGAAAGATGGAAGTTGGCAATCCCCTAGATCCACTTTTATTGCAAGTTTTACCACATCATCTGGAAATGGAAGAACACGAAGGCTTTGTCACAGATCCACTTGATGAAGAACAAGCCAATCAAATTCCTGGGGTTTTACATAAGTATAAATCACGTTTTTTACTGACCCTCACCGGTGCATGTGCCGTGCACTGCCGTTATTGCTTCCGTCGTCATTTTCCATACCAAGAAAATTTACCTAAAAATGAAGACTGGTTGAACATTAAAGGTTATTTAGAAGCTCATCCTGAAATCAATGAAGTGATTTTAAGTGGTGGCGATCCATTAACTTTATCTAACCGAAAATTAGCCACTTGGATAGAACGTCTAGAATCTCTCAGTCAGATTAAGATCTTGAGAATTCATTCACGCGTTCCAATTGTAATTCCAGAAAGAATCGATGAAGAGCTAGTTTCTTTATTGAAAAACAGTAGGCTACGTGTAATTCTAGTGGTACACTCGAACCATCCTGCAGAATTAGATAATTTGACTTGTGCAAAGTTATCTCATTTAGCAAAACAAAATATTCTTGTGTTGAATCAAGCCGTTTTACTTAAAGGTGTGAATGATTCTGCACAAACTCTCGTTAATTTAAGTCAACGACTTTTTGAAGCACAAATTTTACCGTATTATCTTCATGTTTTAGATAAAGTAAAAGGTGCGCATCATTTCGATTTAGGGGCGGAAAAAATTGATCAGATTTATAAGGATGTATTGGCCAGTTTACCGGGTTATCTAGTTCCTAAATTGGTTCGAGAAGTCGCGGGAGAAAATAATAAAACGCCGCTGTTTGGAGTCACAACCTTTTAAGAGTTGAAATGCTCATGATAAATAAAGAAATTTCAGAAATTTTTCAAAATATCACGGTTCTACAACGAGAAAGTCTAAGTTTTGCAGAAAATTCGGTGGCATCTGTCAATGCATGGGTCGCCACACTGTCTATTATGCAACTTGGCGATACCTCAGAGTCGGTCTTAAAAGCCATTTGTGAAATCAGCGAACTGGATTGTAGCGAAATGCTACGCTTTGATTTAATTCAAGTTTTACACCCAATTACCGAAAGCATTTTATCAAGCCTTGAAAAAAACATCTTAAATCAAGGTCTTTCTCAAAATGCGCGTATTGAACATATTATTGATTTATCCTCTAGAATTCGCACCTATTTTGCCAACGTCTATATCAATATTGTGCGAAGAAGTCATCAGACACTGGTTTCAAATAAATTCTCATTTTTTAATTTTAAACAAAAACGAAATTTACAAACAGCGCGTACACTTGCAACCTTTTATGCTTTAGAACAACTTGGTTTATTGTTGGTTCAACAGCAAATGCTCTACAGTGGTCCATTGACCCATCAATGGCTCACCACACATCATCTTTATGAGCTTGCAGTTAAAAACCAAGAATTTAATATCAATATCAACCAATTACAAGGTACACATTTTACCATTCAAAATATCCAGCAAGCCTATGCACAAGTGCTGCTTTTGGATATTTTTAATACGCACCAAATTCGCCCTTCAGAAACACAAGCACTTTATCAATGTACTTTTGATTGGGTCAAACTGATCCAAATTTTACCAAGAGAAACCAGCTTATCGCGTTATGTGATTGATGGCTCTAAAGATGTTCCACCAATTTATAATCGCAAACAACATGCGAATTTCCGTACTTCTTTGTATATTTCTACACAGAATCTGCTCGAACATATTAATTCAACGATTCATAAAGACGAATATCTGTCTAAAAATGAACAGATCTATTTATCTGCTGCGTTAAAATTTCATGTGCAAAATGTCTTGGGTACCACAACTGAACGTCAACATGAGCGTTATGAATACTCTGCACAACTTCAAATTTGTTTTAGCTTACAAACCGCACACTTCTATTTATCCAAAGCTAAGAATTTTTATGAAACACTTAATTTAAATAATAATTATGCATTTCAGTCTGAGTCCAATATTCATTCATCGATTTCAACAGGTTCAAGCACAGCATCGAACTTAGGGCAAATTAAAACTTTAGACCGTGAAGCAAAACAGATCTATCAGACCCAAGTACTGGATATTAGTGTAAACGGTTATCGTATTCGCTGGTCAGATGAAACTCCACGAAATTTACGCACGGGTGAATTTATCTTGGTCAATGAAAGCCTCAATGACAAATGGAAAGGTGCGATCATTCGTTGGATCAAACAATCTGTTAAAAAAACCTATGAAGTGGGTTTAGAGGTTTTAGCTCAAGACATCTACCCATGTGCGGTAAAAGTTCCAGCGGATCGTTCGACGATTAACTACCACCCTTGCCTTATGGTTCAAGTGCAAAATTTAAATGAATCCAATGTTTCTATTATTTTGCCAAATTTACCGTTCTTCAAAGAACAGCAAGCAATTTATCTACGTTTAGACACTGAAGAAATTAAGGTGTATTTAACAAAAACATTGTTAATTACCCAGAGCTTTATTCAGTACGAATTTGAATTGATCAATGATGAAGAAAATGACCGCATTGATCAGTTCATTCAACACCAATCTGCCAATTTGAATAATCAAGATGTATGGGAAGCTTTAAAGTGAGAAATTTATTATTATCGAAAAAATTAAAACTCTCTGAAACTAGATTACTCATTATTGATGATAACCAGATTCGTTATAATCAAATTATTGATCTTTTTCAAAGTAAGAATCATCAAGTACAAGCGCTTTTATTGGATGATTTAAAAAGTTTTGAAAAACAACTCAATACCTCATGGGACTTGATTATTTTTGGTCGTGCTTATGACATCAAAATTGAGCAAGCCATTACCTTAATTCAAGCCTCTGCTGATATTGATCTGCCTGTTTTGTTCTTAAAACCTGAAGATTATCAAACCAACCAATATCAATCCTATATTCAAAAAGGCATCTATGATGTTGTTAATTTAGAATATACCGATCGTTTTTATATTAGCCTAATCCGTGCGTTGTCTTATAGCCGTACCTTACAAGCGAAAAAGCACCTTTTAAACGATCTTGAAAGTGCAAAAAATCAAGCTCAAGCCTTGGTTGAAGAACAACATAAAGCGATTGCCTTAATTCAGGAAGGTATCCATACCCAAGCCAATGCTGAATATTTAAAATTGTTTGGTCTAAAAGATGAAGCAGAAATTATTGGATTACCTGTATTAGATATTTTAAAACCAAAGAATATCAATGATTTTAAACAACGTTTTAAAAAGATTTCTCAAGGTAATTTTGATTTAGCACGTTTTGAAATTGATACACTGAATAGCAATGCTAAATCTGAAAATCCATTAAAAATTGAATTTCTGCCTTCAGATGAAGAAGACTGTATTCAAATCACCATTGAGATCAATTCTGCAAGTCAAAAACCGCAAGCACAATCATCCGACTCGAATAAGAAAAGCATCAGTGCTGTCGCAACTAGTCTGCAAAAAATTCAGTACGCTTTAATCAACCAACCTGCCAAATCGAATGCATTGGTACTGTTTAGCTTTGCCGCTTGTCCTGAGAATATTTTAACTTCTCCTTGGAAAACAGCCGTTCAATACTTAGAAGGCTTTAAAAACTTTATTCAAGAACAAACCAATACCACGGTATATCAAATTGATATGTTGTTGTATGCAGTGATTTTACAAGCTGAGTCTGACACCATTTTAGAATCTCGTGTTCATGGGCTGCATGCTTTAGAAAAACCTCAATTATTGGAAATTGATGGTTATACCTACCCACTGAATATTAAGATTGGCTATTCAAACATACAGCAAAACAGCTTTACAGAAGCAAGTTTTAACGACGTTTTAGAACAAGCTTATAATCATCGTCTGGCAAAAAAAGACTCTGTATCCGAGCAACAATTAACGGCGACTTTACAAGACACTAAAATTGAATTGTCATTGCTTGAACCCAAATTAGATCAAGCAGAACCGCTGCAAATACAAAGTAACTCCATTGAATTTGCCCCGAAACCTCAAGTTGAAAATACAGCTGTAGAGAAACCAGTTCAAATTCAAGAAACGCCAGCGCCACATATCTTTAAAACCTCCGCGATTCTTGGTCAAATTGCCCAATCGCTTGAAAAAGGTGAGATTCAGCTAAAATACCAACAGCTTTATGACAAACAAGATAGCAATTTAAATACCTATGAAGTCAGTAGCGGTTTTATTTTTGAAAATCAGTGGAAAAAAGTAAGTAATTTAATTGATTTAGATGATGATATTGAGCTTTCAATTAAATTAGATCGCTGGATTTTAGTCGAAGCATGTAAGCAATTACATAACTTTATCACTCAATATCCAGAAGCAAAATTAATCGTCAATTTAAATCGTCATGTGTTGTTCCATGACAAACAGTTCCCTGAGCTTATTTCTAAACTATTGACCATTGTTGGAAGCCGCCAATCTCATCCACTGATTTTACAATTTGATGAGGAAGATATTGCAAAAAATATCTTAGAAACTCAAAAGCAAATTGGTGTTTTACGTGATCATGGTGCCGAAATCTCAATTCGACGTTTTGGTTCGAGCATTTCAAGTGAAGCCATCTTAAAACAATTGGATGTGAGCTTAGTAACGCTAGATGAGAAGTTTACAAAGCAGCTTAATAGTGATGCGACTATGACGCAATTCCAGCATACTCTTGAAAAATATCATGCAATCAAGCCAATTGAATTGCTACTGAAAAATCTAAATGATATGAACTCTTTTGCAAATGCGTGGAATGTAGATGTCAGATTCTTGCAAGGTGAATATTTCCAGAAGAAACTGGATCACTTGACTGATGTTCAAGATCAATAAAGTCTAATACTAAAAAGGTTGAGCGTTTAAAATGCTCAACCTTTTTTTAAATCTATCACTTTGTCTAATCCTGAAATAGATCAACACGAGATAAAATTCAGCAACAAAAAAACGGGCTAAAGCCCGTTTTTTATGTTTTGTCGTATTAACGCTTAACAGAACGTGACATACCAGCAAAACGTTGTTTGAATTTATCGATACGGCCGCCAGTATCAACATTCTTCTGTTTACCAGTATAGAATGGGTGGCAAGCTGAACATACGTCTAGATAAAGTGTTTCTTTACCTAAAGCTGAACGAGTTTCGATAACGTTACCACATGAACAAGTAGCAACTAATTTTTCGTATTTTGGGTGAATATCGGCACGCATGGTCGATTCTCCTAAGTTAAGAAAGGTTTAGCTGTCATCGCAATTAACCACTCTCAAAATCTAATAAAACTTTGAGGAAAGCAGATTTAAATTAAAAACCAGCAGGTTAACACCACAACAGACCATTTCTTTTGGCCCACCGAGACTATAAGCGTCAGAGCTAAGCACAACAAGTGGGCAAGATTATACTCGAAATATTTATAAATTGCGAGCAAATCGATACTAATTTATTCGTCAGAATGTTTTTGCTTTGACCAGTAGTTTGCAATCACCCCACAAACCATTAACTGGATTTGATGGAAAATCATAATCGGTAACACAATCATACCTAAAGGCTGCCCAATAAATAAAATCTGCGCCATAGGCACACCACTGGCAAGGGTTTTCTTCGATCCACAGAAGAAGATTGAAATCTGATCTGCCTTGCTAAATCCAAGCCATTTTGGAACATACAACGCCAATAGCATAATCACCGTGAGTAGAATCGAACATGCCAAGGTGAGATAAATCAATGTAGATAAGCTGACCTGATGCCATAAACCTGCCACCACTGCCCCACTAAATGCACCATAAACCACCATCAATATCGAGCCTTGATCAAAAACTTTGACGATCTTTGGCATTTTCTGCATCAATGGAAATACATAAGGGCGTAATACTTGCCCTAGAACAAATGGAACCAACAACAACAAGGTGATTTCGATAATAGACGAGGTTGGATCGTAATTATGCTTAGATTGACCGAATATAAATATGCTCACCAAAATCGGAGTAATAAACATACCGATCAGGTTTGAAAATGAGGCACTGCATACAGCCGCTGCCACGTTCCCTTTTGCAACTGAGGTAAATGCAATTGACGATTGTACTGTCGATGGCAAAAAGCACATAAACAGAAAGCCCCAATACAACTGTTGACCCAGCAAAGGTTCAAGCACAGGTTTTGCCATTAGCCCCAATAAAGGGAAAACCAAGAAGGTAAAAGCAAAAACCAATCCATGCAATTTCCAATGCAAAATCCCCTCAATCACCGCTTCACGTGATAATTTTGCGCCATGTAGGAAAAATAAAATTGCAATCGCAATTGTGGTGATTTTTCCAAAGATAAGCGCTGCCTGACCTGAAATCGGTAAAATAGAAGCTAAAATCACTATCGCGATTAAAAGTATCGTAAAGCGATCCAATGCTAATAATTTCAACATTTTCATAAGCAACGTCCTGTATTTTAAACATGAAAAAGCCCAGTAGTTAAATTTTACTATCGGGTAAAATTCAATCTTACTGAGCGAAATAAATAAAGCTACTCATTTGGCTAAATGTTCACTATTTATTTACGACACATATCAAGTTAATTTAAGGTCTATTAGACTTCTTTCATCAGTCCTTTTTAAAACCATAAATCAACATAAAGCACCCTGATCCTAACCTTCTCCCAGAGGGAGGAAGAACTTTCAATACCAATATAATTCACTCCACATGATCATTTTTTGATTTATGAAAGATCTTTATTGATATGTTTTTGCCAAATAAACAATAGCCCCATCATTTTTAAATCATCAATTATTTCGTGCATCTTGATCTTGTTGGATCAATTCAATTTTATAACCATCTGGATCTTCGACAAAAGCAATGACTGTGATACCACCTTTCATAGGACCCGCTTCACGTACCACATTACCACCACGTGCTTTGATCTCGTCACAGGCTTTATAGGCATCATCGACACCAATCGCAATATGTCCATAAGCATTACCTAATTCATAACTTGCAGTATCCCAGTTATGGGTAAGTTCTAACACGGTATGATGTTCTTCATCACCATAACCCACAAATGCTAAAGTAAACCGCCCCTCTTCATAATCACGTTTACGAAGTAATGTCATACCGAGAACTTCAGTATAGAACGCTAAAGATTGTTCTAAATTGCCTACTCGTAACATGGTATGCAACATGCGCATGATTTATTTTCCTGTTTGATCAGATATCATCTGCCAATATAGGCAATACAGTTCAATATTTCAATTTATCTATATTTCAGCTGCTCAATGATGCCGTCTTCTGGGTTATTTTTAAGCAATAATCGCTTATTTTTAGCTGAACACTACAGCTTTATCTTTCGAATAAGCTGTTTGAATGTGTTAACAATCCAATGATTCAAACCACCTTCCGATAAAAAAAGCCTACTTTATCTATAAGATAAAGTAGGCTCTTGTGATCATCGAAAATCTATCTTGAGTAATTCAGTCGCTTACTCGATAGATTGACTCACCTTTTGTGCTTGATGTTCTCGCAATAATTTTCCTACCCATAACACAAGCAATAGAATCGGAATACCAATTAAGGTGGTCATTAAAAAGAATTTAGGATAACCAATGTGGGTAACAATTGTTCCAGAATACCCGCCTAAAATCTTAGGTGTAAGCGTCATCAATGAACTAAAGATCGCATATTGAACTGCTGTAAATGACACACTGGTCAAACTAGACAAGAACGCAATAAATGCTGCACCCGCTAAACCAGAAGCTAAATTATCGACAACAATGGCAAAATACAGCCAACCAGAACTATATTTTTCAATCACTTTACCTTTAATTTCAACGGCTGCAGAGGAATCCGCTTTAATTACTGGAAGTGGTTGAATATCCACATCGATATCACTTTTTATCGTTGTTAATTGATAGCTTTGTTGAGAACTTAATGCTGCTTGTGCGTGTTGATAATTGACTACGGCGATCACATTTTTTGAGCCAGAAACATATAAGGCTTTACCGTCAATCGCACCACTAAACAAACCATCTTTATCTAATTTTGCAGGATAAGTTTTGCCATCGAGTTTAAGGGTAATCGGCTGATCTGGATTAAGCTCAGATACAGGTATTCCTGCAATCTGCCCCTTAACCACAATACTTTGCTTTGCTTCTGTTGCAGACAATTGATTGTCACTGGTAATAGGCAATAATTGAATTTGGGGCTTAGCATTGTCTTTTAAATAGGGCACCGTATATTCATTCGCGACAGCCTGTTCAACCAATGCTGCTTTGATATGAATGGTATTTTCCCCTACCAAATCCTGACGAGGCACAGAAACTTTCCAATAGCCTACTTCATCAGGTTGAGCTTGAAATTTCTTATCGCCAATCTGTACAGATACAGCTTGCATCGGTGCACCAGATTTTACCAATCCAATAAAGATCAAATTGGTTGAACTTGCCAAAACTGCACCGACAAACATCAATTTCATAATGTTCATGCGTTGTGCAAGTAAGCCACCTAAAAAACCACCCAATAGGCTAAAAATAACCCCGTAAATTTTAACGGCTTCTGCAATTTGTTCTTTGGTGAAGTTTAAATCTTGATAGAAAACATTCGAAATAACACCCGCAATAATGTCTGAAATTCGATAGAAACCGATCAATAACAGCAGAACCAATGCCAGCTTTACCCCATAACGCTTAAAAAAATCAGCAATCGGGTTAACCCAAGTCTCATAGGCCATTTTTTTATTGACGACACCAAAACGAATCAACGATGTTGCAACAAGAATTGCACCAAGACCTGAGCCTAAAAAGCGTACCGCTTCCATTAAAAACTTCAGCAAGTTGTCTTCGACTTTCCAAGTCGCTTGCAGATATTGAACCATGTCATCAGAGTAAATATATAAACAAACAAAACTCGCCACAGCCAAGATAAAGACCAAAACTAAACGATAGTAATCAATATTTTTATAGTGTTTATCAACTCGATTAACCAAAGGTTCTCGGATCACTAAAGTGGTGATAATGCCCACTAGCATCACCAGCGCCATCGTTAAATAAGTATATTTCCACGCTTCATAAATATAGTTCCCTTTTGCAGTCCCCAAAGAAGCAGCAAGAAATAAAGCCCCCGCACCAGCGAGAATCATCCCTAAACGGTAGCCTGCGTTGTAGGTCGATGCCAACACCGTTTGCATCTCGGTTTCAGCCAGCTCGATTCGATAGGCATCAATCACAATGTCCTGCGTCGCTGCGGAAAACCCCAGTAATACCGCCCCCACAGCCATTTGGTAAATATAACTTTGGCCTAAAGCAGGATCAGAAAACGCCATAATACAGATCGCACAGATAATCAGTATTTGTGCAATCAACAACCAAGCACGGCGCCGACCCAGTTTTTTGGTGAGTATCGGGACGGGTAATTCATCAATCAGTGGCGCCCATACAAATTTAAAAGAATAGCCCAGCGCGGCCCAACTAAAAAAAGTCACTGCACTTTTTTCAATTCCGGCTTCACCTAACCATAAAGATAAACTTGAGAAAATGAGCAGAATTGGAATACCTGCTGAAAACCCAAGAAAGAGCATAATTGCAGCACGCCGATCGATAAAAGCGGCAAAAGCAGATTTCCATCCATTTTTTGCTGTGGAATTCTGCTCAGCTGATTGCTGAGATAGTTGCGTTGTCATTGCGTTGTTATTTTCTGAAAAATGAAATAGTGCTATTCAACCGCTTAATGCTTAGAGTTTCAATCACTTTTATGCAACTGATGAGCGCTTTTACAGATATTTCCGCTTTTGGCGCTTGATCTTTACCCCCAATCCTGTATACCTTTAACTTTTCAACCCATATAAGTTTTGGATTTCACCTGTGACCCAAAGACACGATCAATTAAGCTCTACCACTGTTTCAATTACGACGACTGCAACCCCAATACAAAAAACTGAAACGATTTTTCCATCTGCTTTTGATCAAACGGAAATTCAAAACACGTTGACACAAACCGCACTAAAATCAGAACAACTGACGCATATCCCGAATCTAAGCAAGATTCCTACCTCAACCAAGCGAATCAAGCCCTTAAATAATTTCTTAGGGCAAGATCGCGCCAGAGCCTCTGTAGAAGCAGGGATTGCTTTACCTTATTCAGGCTACAACATTTTTGCTGTGGGGACGGCAGGTCTTGGCAAAAGAACCATGATCAAGCGTTTATTACAGCAGCATGCCAAAACCATGCAAACGCCTGATGATTGGGTCTATGTTTATAATTTTAAAAATGCGCGACAACCGATTGCACTGCGTTTTCAAGCGGGTCAAGGCAGTAAGTTTCAAGCTTTAATCCACCAAGCATGGCAAACCATTCTCAAGCAACTTGAACGTCGCTTTAGTGCTGAAACTTATCACAATCGTATTGAACGTATTCGTCAAATCACGGGAAATGAGCAACAACTCGCTTTAGTTGAACTGACCAAAGAAGGCGAAGACCTCGACCTAAAACTGATTAATCGTAACGATGAACATATTTTTGTGCCGATCCATGTCAAAGATGACAAAGTATTGGAAATGTCACAGGAAGATATTAATGCGCTCGACAGTAAACAACGCGCAGAAATTAATTCCAATATGCGTTATATGGATAAAAAGCTTGAACGGCTTGGCCTTCAGTTAGGTGATTTGGAAGATGATGCACGTGATCAAGTTTCTGAACTGAATCGTGATATCGCCAAACAAGTGGTGATTCCTCGTATAGATTTGATTTTAAGTAAATTTAAAACCGTACACGGACTCGATCAATACTTAAAACATTTTGCAGCAGATATCATTGAAAATGTTGAAACGATTTTAGATCAAGAAGGTGAAGAATTCTCTCCTGCTTTATTTAATCGGGTTCCTTCACGTTACCAAGCCAATGTCGTCGTGAGCAATAAGCCAAACTCTGGTGCACCAGTTATTTTTGAAGACTTCCCAACACACTATAATTTACTGGGACATGTTGAACAGCTGACGCAAAACGGCACCATCACCACCGACTTTACTCTGATTCGCCCAGGCTCATTGCATCAAGCCAATGGTGGTTTTTTAATTTTAGAAGCAGAACAGCTGTTAGAACAGCCTTATGCATGGCAAGGGCTAAAACGTGCATTAAAATCAGGGCAATTAAAGCTGTCTTCTCTTGAGCACATGCTGACTTTAACTGGCAGTATTTCAATTGAGCCTGCATCTGTGCCACTCAACTTAAAAGTGGTTTTATTGGCAGAACCTGAAATTTATTATGAAATTTTAGAACTAGAGCCAGAATTAGGCAGTGTTTTTAAAATTCGTGCTGATTTTACCGATACCCTGCAACGTAATGATGATAATGAACAAGCTTATATGCAACTGATTGCAGACTATGTTCAACAAGACAAATTACTGCCTTTTGATCGCTCGGCATTGGCGGCATTACTAACAGATTCAAGTCGCCAAGCTGAAGACCAGAGTTCATTGTCTTTACATGCTTTGACCCTAGGTGACTTGATCCGTGAGTCTCATCATCACGCTGCACAGTCAGATGAAAAGTTAGTTACCTCTCATCATATCAACACTGCCCTAAAACATCGTCAATATCGCTTAGGCTATTTAAGAGAGCTTTATTGGCAAGACTTGTCACGTGGTACGCAACTGATTGAGACACGCGGCCATCGTTTAGGTCAGATCAATGCTTTATCCGTGATCCACTATGCCGATGTTGAATTTGGTTTACCGTCACGCTTAACCGCTTCTGTATACCAAGGTGGTGGTGACATTCTAGATATTGAGCGCAGTGTAGAACTTGGTGGTTCATTACATGCCAAAGGTGTCTTGCTGATGTCGAGTTTCTTAAAAGCTCATTTTGGTCGTGAACAGATTTTGCATTTCTCTGCTGCCCTCGCCTTTGAACAAAGTTATGGTCAAGTAGATGGTGACAGTGCCACGGTTGCAGAGCTATCTGCATTGATTTCTGCAATTTGCCAATTGCCTATTGATCAATCGTGGGCGATCACAGGTTCGATGAACCAATTGGGTCAAGTTCAACCTATTGGTGGGGTCAATGCAAAAATTGAAGGATTCTTCGATGCGTGCAAACTCCAAGGATTGACAGGCAAACAAGGGGTGATTATTCCACGTCAAAATATGCAGCATTTAATGCTTCGCCATGATGTGATTGAGGCTGTCAATGAGGGTCAATTCCATATACATGCAATAGACACCATTGATCAAGCTTTAGAAATCTTAATGGCTCGACCTGTTGGGGCATTAGATAAAAAAGGTCGTTATACCAAAGGTTCAATCTATGCAGCAGTGATGGCACAGCTTGAATATTGGCAAGCCTTGGAAGATGGTGTTGAAATAGAGCACAAGCCAAAGAAAAAGAAAAAAAAGAACAAAGGGAAAAAACCGAAAAAGGCAGAAGCTGAATCAACAAGCATCATTACTGACGAAAACCAAGCTGAAGTTGCAGCAAAGCAAAATAAGCGCAAGTCAGCTTAAATTGCTTCTTGGTTAGACCTTAAATAGACAAAGCTTTGAATATTCAAAGCTTTGTCTTATGTATTTGGGTGGTTTACTAAATATCAAAACCCAATATGCAAAAAACAAACATTGAAACAGCGCATCAGTCATGACGTAATCTCGTCTAGGCTGCAGATCAGCATAGCCAAGCGAAAACAAAATAATCTTAGCCAATAAAAAAGCACCTTCCGGTGCTTTTTCTACATCATCAACTTATTAAGCATCTGGTGCTGGGCTATATTGTTCAATCAATGGCTTTAATTCACCATTTTGGAACATTTCTAGCATAATGTCGCTACCGCCAATCAATTCGCCATTAATCCACAATTGCGGGAATGTAGGCCAATTTGCAATTTGTGGCAAAGTTGCACGAATATCCGGATTTTCCAAGATATTTACATAAGCAAATGGACGACCAATTTGGCTAAGTGCTTCAACTGCACGTGCAGAGAAACCACATTGTGGAAATTGCGGTGTACCTTTCATATAAAGAAGTACTGCATGTTTAGCTATTTGATCGCGAATTAACGCTTCTGTATCACGCGCTTGTTCAGTCATTGATTAAATCCTCAACTCATCTGCCTGCATTATACCTAAATCCACAATAAAGAATATGTCTAGACGATTATTTCCAATTTTATTTATATTAAAGCTTTAAATCTTGTGCATATTTTGGTTAGATAATCCTTTACCCTTTCCACTCCTAACAGATAAGAGTTAGTTATGAATAACATCACCCTCGCTCCGGTACAAACTGATCAACCTTCACATTTGATGCCTGTATTCAGCCGTCAACCGATCAGCTTTGTCCGAGGACGAGGTTCTTATCTTTATACTGAAAATGGTACTGAGTATTTAGATGCATTGACGGGTATTGCTGTGTGTGGCTTAGGACATGCTCATCCTGTGCTAGCAGAGGCTATTGCAGAACAAGCGGCTACATTAATCCATACCAGCAATATTTACGAAGTCGCTTGGCAAACTGCAGCAGCGCAAAAGCTGGCTGAAGTTTCGGGTATGGAAGAAATCTTTTTCTCAAACAGTGGTGCAGAATCAAATGAAGGTGCAATTAAAATTGCACGTAAATTTGGTCACTTACAGGGTGTTTCCAATCCCAAAATCATTGTTGCGGATCAATCATTCCATGGTCGTACCCTTGCAACGCTTTCAGCTACGGGCAATAAAAAGGTTCAAGAAGGCTTTGCACCACTGGTTGAAGGCTTTATCCGTGTGCCTTTTGGCGATGTAGAAGCCATTGAAGAAGCCGCTATTCAGCATCCTGACATTGTGGCAATTTTGGTCGAACCAATCCAGGGTGAAGGTGGTGTCAATACCGCACCTCAAGGCTTTAGCTACCTTGAAGATATTCGTCGTATTTGCAACCAACATAATTGGTTAATGATGCTAGATGAAGTTCAAACAGGTAATGGCCGTACTGGTAAATACTTTGCTTATCAACACACCAATATTATTCCAGATGTTTTAACCACAGCAAAAGGCCTCGGAAATGGTTTTCCAATCGGTGCTGTGATGACACAAGGTCGTGGTGTTGGAGTACTTGCTGCGGGAAATCATGGCTCTACTTATAGTGGTACGCATTTAGGCTCTCGTGTTGTCTACACAGTGATTGACTTGATCCAAAAAGAAAATATCGTTGCAAATGCTGCTGAAATTGGAGCATATCTGGTCGATCAGTTCCGTGCTCAACTTGTGGAGCAAAATGTGATTGTGCGCGGTTTCGGCATGATGATTGGTATCGAATTACCTAAAGACTGTGCCGAATTAGTAAACATTGCACGTGATAAGCATCATTTAATTATTAACGTTACTTCAGGCAATGTGGTGCGTTTACTGCCTGCCTTGAATATGAATCATGAGCAAGCAGATGATCTATTAAAACGCTTAGTACCTGCAATTAAAGAGTTCCTTGCCTAATTGTGAATAAATGCTTTAAGAGATTAACCCGTTAATCTCTTTTGGTTTTGTCATGAATGCTTATCAAATTGCAGATATAGAAAAGCCGCTTTAAAGCGGCTTTTTTATTAGAACTTATTAGAATTAGAACTTTATGAAGCTTCTTGGAAAATTCTACCACCAGGCAACTGGCTAAAATATTGTTTCAAAGCATCCAAACAACGATGAATTTTCATCGGCTGCTGTTCACGCTTTAAGGTCACAGCACTTAAAGTGAAAGTTGGTAATTTCCACTCAGGAAGCACTTCAACCAATGTTCCGTTCATTAATTCTTTTTGCACATCTAAATAAAGGATTCGCGCAATACCATGCCCATGTTGGCACAATGATTTTGCAACAAATACGTTATTTGTCTGAAGACGATGCTTCATTTCTAAATTAACAACTTCACCTGTTGCACCATGCTGAAATGAAAAATGTTGAGAATTTTTCATGATATTTATCGGAATCAAATCATGATTCTGTAAATCTTCAGGACGTGAAATAGGCGCTGTTTGATTTAAATAACTTGGCGATGCAACTAAGATCTGATCGACTCGTGCAAGTGGCATACAGCTCAAGTTATTCGCATCTTCAATTTTTGAAGACATGCGAATAGCAATATCTATACGCTCTTGAATCAAGTCGATATATTGGTTATCTGCTTCAAAATGAACCATCAAACCTCTATGTGCAGACATCCAATGCGATAAAGCAGGAACAACATGTGTTGCCCCTATTTCCGGGGTTGTCGCAATACGCAAATCCCCAACTAAATCATCGCGCAACTCATTAATGCGGATTTTTCCACGCTCTGCGGCAGCGAGCATTTCTTGACAACTGTGGAAAAAAGCTTGACCAGCCTCAGTTAAACTCAGCTTTCGCGTAGAACGATGTAGAAGTGTCACTTCCATTTCATGTTCTAGAGATCTAATTTGCTGACTAACCGCACTAGTCGTAATGCCAAGGTCACGCGCGGCACCACTAAAAGAGCTTTTTTCAACAACACAAGCAAATACACCCATTGCCCGAAGTTGATCTAACATAAATTTCCCTCTGAAATTATGAGCTGTTTCACACTTTTTGTTCAAAACAACTCATTGTATTATACGAAGAAAATTACACTTTGCATTAAAATATTTAATTTATTGGTAAAATATTTGCTGGGTTTATCGGTTTTCCATCTAAACGTACCTGAAACTCCAACATGGTACTGCTAGCACCTGAAGATCCCATCTCTGCAATCTTCTGTCCTGCTGTCACAGTTTGACCACTTTTCACCAACATTTTGCTGTTATGAGCATATGCAGTAATGTAACCATCGATATGTTTTACTAAGACAAGATTACCATATTCTTTTAATCCATCTGCAGCATAAACCACCTGTCCATCCGCTGCGGCAAAAATTGGATCACCTTGATTCCCTCCAAAACGTATTCCTTTAATATTATTCGCAATATTATAATTTGCAATAACAGATCCATTTGATGGTTTTACCCATCTCAATTGGGTTGATTGTACTGTCGTCGTCGTTTGTACAGGCGGCGGCGTTACTGGCTGAGCCGTCGTTGTACCAGTTGGCGACGTCGGCTGCTGTGTTGGTAACTTAATCGTTTGACGTTGAATTTGCGGTTCATTGCTCGTCAACGGTTTCGTTGTAGATCGAGTGACATTGCCCCCACCTTTTTTCAAACGTAATGACTGACCTACATAAATTCGATAAGGTGCGGCAATATCATTCATTTCAGCAACACTGAGATAACTCAAACCATAACGCATAGAGATTGCGCTTAAGGTATCACCAGAACGAACTGTGTAATAGTCAGGCGCAACAGCATAACGTGTAGGGTTATTAATTTGAGGCTTCGATGCACACCCAGTCACCACTATGGCAGAGGTGATTGCTATTGTGGACAAAATGATTTTCATCCATCGCTTAGGCATTTGAATTGGAAGTGTTGATCGAGCCAAAAGCATTGATTTCCCTCTCTACAATCTTAAAATTTAAAAATATTTGCTTAAGATTAGCAAAATACACACGCATTTCACTGTTTAACAGTGCTTTTTCACAAAGTTATAACACTCATACATCAAAATGACTATGTGAGAGTTGTGATTGTAGTGTTTCAAGAATTGTGTAATTGGTTGCATCCATCTGAATTGGGGTAATACTGACGCAACCATTGGCAATGGCAAAAAAGTCAGATTGCAGGTTTTGTGCATTTTTTTGCGGATCTGTCACCGCTTCACCCGCCAAACCAATCCAATAGACTTGACGACCACGCGGGTCAACCTGACTGGTTATCGGCTTTGATTGTATTCGACGCCCCTGATATGTAATTTGAGCCCCTAAAATTTCAGCGACATCGGGAATATTGATATTTAAGATATGTCGTGGAGGCAGTTCGGGTAAGCCTTTGGCAATAAAGCTGTAAACCCAGTTTGCAGCTTGTGCATAATCTCCAGGGTTGTCATAGGAACGTACATTACTGCCTGCCAATGAAACTGCGATTGCTGGCTGTTTCATCAAACGTCCTTCAAATGCCGCCCCTACGGTTCCAGAATAAAGGACATCGTCACCTAAATTCGCCCCACTATTGATTCCACTGACAACTAAATCAAACTCAAAATCAAATAAACCATTCATGGACAAATAAACACAATCAGCAGGTGTCCCATTGACTGCCCACATATCTGGTGCAACTTGAATCGGTCGAAGTGGTCGATCTAGGGTTAATGCACTTGAATAACCACTGCGCTCACTTTCTGGCGCAACAATAACAACTCGACCTAGAGGTCGTAATGCTTTTGCTAAAGCTTGAATACCTGGTGCAAAAACACCATCATCATTGGCAACTAAAATATTCACTAAAAGATTCTCTGAGTAAAAATTATTAAATGACTACTGAGTAATTTAATTCAAATTTATTGAACAATTATATATAGTTACTTACTCAATTTTAAATCTAATTTGTGACTATAAAGATGATTACACGTTCTCTTACTCATACTATTTCTATCGCACTCATCACACTTTGTGCACAATCTGCATTTTCAGAAACATTAACTTCACAAGAATCTGATCGAATTGCGAAAGAAGATATTGCCGCAACACAGGTGCTTGCCGAAGTTTGCCCAGCGTTAATTGGAAACAACCCTGCATTTCAAACTAAAATTGCAAGTTTAACCCAAACCTTATTAAAGGATTTGTCCAAACCTACAACATTGACTCAGCTTCAACAAGATCCAGAATACCAAACTGTACTCAAAGAAGCACAAATCAGTGCCAAAGAAGTTGATCAAGCTGAACACAAAGCAGTATGTGCTGATGTACTCGAACTTCCACACTAAAATAAGATAAAAAACCTTCCCCCCAATGCGATGTTAAAAAATCCTTTTTTGACATCTTTTGCATTGTTCAGTGTGCGAAAATTTCAAATAAATCTACAACATCGATACACTTTCTCTATATTTTTCACAGTTTTTACGTTTAATCTATGCAGATTCTTAAATTAAAAATTGATTAGGTTATTTATGCGTATGACGTTAAAAATGCTTACATTAAGCCTTGTTTCAGCAAGTGGTTTATTTATGACCCATGCTTTTGCCGCATCTGACAAAATCGAAGTCACCCAGCAACAAGTCTCTAAAGAAGAATTGGCTGCAATTTATGTATTGTCGGATATCTGCCCGAGTCTAATCAAAACAGATGCTGCATTTAATAAAGGTTTTGATCACTTGCTTAAAGACTATATGCCAAATGACAAAGATCCTAAAGCAACCTTAAAATCACTTGCCAAGCAAAAAGATTTCCAAAGAGCATTAAAAGAAGCAAAAAGTGATGCTAAAAAAGCGGGTGATACTGAAAACACAGCAATTTGTAATGACATTAGTAACTATCAGTCATAACGATTTCTGCAATTTATCCAACAAATATTGAATTAGTTACAATAAGTAAGAAATAAGCCGACTTTCCTTATAGAAGTCGGCTTTGCTTTGCCCTAAAATGCTAGCCTGTTTGTGCTCATATAACGATTGGAACGACCTAGAATGACTCGAAAAAGCGCCATTGCTGCATTATTACTTTTACCTTCATTTTCTTATGCAGCAACCGTCTTAACCACTCCGCCAGAATTAAATAATAAATCGTATGTCTTAATGGACTATGAGACAGGTCAAATTCTTGCATCGAAGAATGAAAATGAAAAATTAGCACCTGCTTCGATGACGAAAATGATGACGAGTTACATCATTGAGCAAAAACTTCTTAAAGGCGAACTGACCGAAAGTGAAAAAGTTCGCATGAATGAGTCTGCATGGTGTCGTGGTAGCAGTACTGAATCTTGTATGTATGTGCCGTTAAATGGTACTGCAACAGTTTTAGAAATGTTACGAGGCATTATTATCCAGTCGGGTAATGATGCATCTAAAGCAATGGCTGAACATATTTCAGGTAATGAGGGTTCATTTGCCTATGCAATGAACCAAGAAGCCAAACGTGTAGGTATGGTCAATACACACTTTATCAATGCAACGGGTATGCCTGCTGAGGGTCATTACTCAACTGCAAAAGATATGGCGGTACTTGCTAAACATATCATTCATGACAGTTCAAAATATTATCCTATTTATTCTGAAAAAGAATTTACCTTCAACGGGATTAAACAAGGTAACCGTAATGCCTTACTGTATACCGACCCAAGTGTTGATGGCTTAAAAACAGGTCATACCGATGAAGCAGGTTATTGCTTAACCACATCTTCAAAACGCGGCCCAATGCGTTTGATTTCTGTGATTTTTGGTGCACCATCGATGAATGAACGTGCCAGCCAAACACGCTCATTGTTAGCTTGGGGTTATTCAAACTTTGAAACAGTCAGTGTTCAACCTGCAAATCAAGTGCTTGCTAAAGCAAAAGTTTATTTTGGTAAAGAAAATGATGTACAAATTGGTTTAGCTGAAAACTTCAATGTGACCATGCCTAAAGGTCAAGCCAATGCCATCAAAACACAAGTCACTGTTCAACCCAACTTAAATGCACCATTAAAACAAGGTCAAGTTGTTGGTAAATTAACAGCAACTTTAGATGGTAAAGTGATTGCTGAAAAACCATTAGTGGCGTTAAAAGCTGTAGAAGAAGCAGGCTTCTTCTCTCGCTTGATCGACCATATCAAAATGTTCTTTAGCAACTTGTTCTAAGTTATTCACTTAAACCTAATATTGAATTTATTAGACTAAAGCACAGGCATCCTGATCACAGATTTGGATGCCTTTTTAATTTATACTCGGTAAAAATACACTGGTTAAATTTTGCTTTTGACATGGAAGCCAACATGAAAAAAAATATTCGTTCGTATTTAGGCCATCATCCTAAAATTGATTCAACCTGTTATATCGATGATCTCTCGGTTGTAATCGGTGAAGTAACTTTGGCGGAGAATGTATCGGTTTGGCCTTTTGCGGTGATTCGTGCGGATGTCAATCACATTAAAATTGGCCGTTATTCTAATGTACAAGACCATTGCATGTTACATGTCAGTCATAAAAATGATGCAAAACCCAATGGCTCACCTTTAGTGATTGGAGAAGATGTGACCATTGGACATCATGTCACCTTACATGGTTGTACCATTGGCAACCGGGTTTTAGTGGGAATTAATACAATTGTTCTAGATGATGTGGTGATTGAAGATGATGTCATGATTGGTGCAGGCTCACTGGTTCCACCGCGTAAGCGCTTAGAAAGTGGTTATCTCTATGTAGGAAGCCCAGTGCAAAAGGTTCGCCCTTTAACTGACAAAGAAAAGGAATTTTTGCCTTATTCAGCAAGACACTATGTCAAAGTAGCAAATCATTATTTAGAAGCGAACGATTAACCATAGGATTAAAGCAAATACCTAGGCATGCTTAACAGCGTATTTGTTATTTGAATACATGTTGCTCAAGTAAATCTAATTCCACTGAACTACAGTGGAATTAGGCATTACATTTTGGATCAAACCGCTATTCAGAGACCTTGTAGTATTTGGTTAATTCTTCAAATACTGGTGCTTTGACATTGTCTTTTAAAATATAGCGGGTAATCACACCTTGATCTGTATGTATTTCCATAAAGATATTTTGCGAGCCTTTGAAGTCCCCCATTAGGTTGACTGGAATAAGCACACTGTTACGAGAACGATTTGCTTTAAATGCAAAATCAATTTCAGTTGGCCCAATCACATTAAATGAGTGACTTTTTGCACCATCACTAAATACAACTTTTTCAATATTATATTTGGTATAGGCGCTATTTAAGCTGAGTTTCACCTTTAAAAAGTCTTTATGTGTCTCATTCCACACCACAGTGACGATTGGACAAAGTTCACTTGGCTGGCAAATTAATAATCCCTGTGTACCTACATTTGAAGTGGCGTCATTAGGATTTGAAGCACACCCAGTGATCAGCAATACACCTAAAGGTATACATAATAATTTCTTTATCATACTTTTTAAATCCTATTGTATGCCCAAGAATTGGAATGGCTAAGCGATCTTAAAACAAGAACTGGCTTTACCTGTATAAAACATTGCATGATCAAGCCCCAATTCAAGCTTTTTTGATTTGACTATCTTTTATAGCCAATGTCTTTTAATTCTATCCAAAAAACATTCGACGATACAGTAGATTCAAACAAATAAAGTCTTTTATGTTTGAGTGGTGTACACCCGTAAATAGCGAATGTATTTAATTCTGTGTTGGGTATTAAGTCCAATAATCATACAAACATATTGCGTATAACACTTAACACATCTGCACATGAATATTCTAGTCGTATATTGAGCTGGATCGATAGAGCCAAATACATCAGTTTATATAGTAATTTTTATGTGAAACATTCTGACTTACAACAAGCCGATATAAAATAATAGATTAATCAGTTAAAGCGCTGAGATTTCAGCTCCAAATGCAAGATAAGCAAACTTGCCCAGAAGTATTTTGAGCATATTGTCGATACATGTCCGCTTAGGATGATCAAAGAAAATCCGCATGAACATAGCCACCACGTGCTAAATTTTGTAGAATAATGCTTTATCTTCCTTGGTGCTGGTCATGACCGCTTGGACACCCCACGTTACTGTTGCGACAGTTGTAGAAAAAGATGGAAAATTTCTTTTTGTAGAAGAATATACTGAAGGTGTAAGCCATACTGTGTTCAATCAACCCGCTGGCCATGTTGAATGTGGTGAAACTATTATTCAAGCTGCGTTACGTGAAACCATGGAAGAGACAGGATATGCAGTAGAAATCAATTCATTACTGGGGATCTATACCTATACCCCACCCATGTTTCCAGACCGCACTTATTTTAGATTTTGCTTTTTAGCACATGTGACTGAATACTTTCCAGACGCACAACTGGATACAGATATCATTGGTCCACAATGGATGACGCTTGAAGAACTGCTTGAATCTGCTCGTGCCAGAAGTCCTTTGGTCATTAAAGCTGTACAAGATGCACTTTCTGGGCAAAAATACCCACTTTCGCTCATCTATGAGCACCAAAACTCTCCTTTAATTTCAAATTTGGATGCCTAATCCTATGCAACAACGTGTCATCGTCGGTATGTCGGGTGGTGTAGATTCATCTGTTTCTGCTGCACTTTTACTTCAACAAGGATATCAAGTTGAAGGGCTTTTCATGAAAAACTGGGAAGAAGATGATGGCACGGAATATTGTACCGCAATGGATGACCTTGCTGACGCACAAGCGGTGTGTGACAAAATTGGGATCAAACTCCATACTGCAAATTTTGCAATGGAATATTGGGATCGCGTTTTTGAACATTTCTTAGCAGAATATGCCGCTGGTCGTACACCAAACCCAGATATTCTGTGTAATAAAGAAATTAAATTCCGTGCATTCTTAGATCATGCTGTCAATTTAGGCGCGGATTTTATTGCAACTGGACATTATTGTCGTCGTGGCGAAACAACCACCAATTCAAAAGGTGATCAATATGCGCCTTTATTACGTGGTGTAGACAATAACAAAGATCAAACTTATTTTCTTCACGCGGTTCATGGTCGTGAAATCAATAAGACCTTGTTCCCTGTTGGTGAGATTGAAAAACCACAAGTACGTAAAATTGCGGAAGAACTGGGTTTAGCCACTGCCAAGAAAAAAGATTCCACTGGGATTTGCTTTATTGGTGAACGCCGTTTTAATGACTTCTTAAAACAATATTTACCGGCTCAACCCGGGAAAATTGTCTTAGATACAGGAAAAGAGGTTGGTGATCATCACGGCTTAATGTACTATACGCTCGGTCAGCGTGGTGGTATTGGTTTAGGTGGACTCAAAGGCGCAGAAGAAGGTGCTTGGTTTGTTCTACATAAAGACATCGAAGGTAATCGTCTTGTGGTTGGACAAGGTCATGAACACCCACTGATGCAGAGTACCATTTTATGGTCTGAAACAATTGACTGGGTTGCAGGTGAACAAGCAATTCCTGACACAGGTTTCCGATGCACGGCAAAAACTCGTTACCGTCAACCTGATCAAGCATGTACAATTTATAAAGATGCAAACACGCCAAATGGTGTTCGTGTCGAATTTGATGAAGCACAGCGTGCCGTAACACCGGGACAAAGTGTTGTTTTCTATGTCGATGAAGTCTGTTTAGGTGGGGGTGTGATTCATCATACCAATGCACCAAAACCAGATTTTATTGAGTAATGATTAAAAATTATTTAAAGGAATTTAGGCATGGTTGAGTTGCCCTTTCAACAGCCTCAAACTTTGAATCAACGCCAAAACCGAGCTTTGGCGTTAGCAGCTGTGTTTCAAGCAACACAGCTGACGCATATGACTGCAATGTCAGGGCGTCAAAGTATTGGTGAAAGTGGTAATTTCTATTTTGAACAGCTCATCAAAGCCAGCCTCAATATCCGTGCCACTGCCAATTCATCAGGTCAAACTTTAGACTTCTTCAATCAATTGGCAGACATTTCCTTAGGTTTAAAAACTTTAGAAAGTAGTATTACACAACCTTTCTCAGCATCACCGAAATCTAGAATTCCTAAAATTGCCAATGCAAAACTGCCAATGACTTATGCCATGTCATTATTGGCCTTGGAAAAAAAAGTTTATAGCAATCCAAAGTTTGTTGAAATTATTGAACAATCTCAACAAAAAATATTAAAACAGCTGTCTTTTTTTGATAATAACTATTTACATCCAAGTATCATTGCCAACTTAGCACAAACCTATGTCGACACTGCTGGTCAAATTAACCCTCGAATTCTAGTCCGTGGTAATGCAGAAGCCTTTAAAGACTCTGCACATACCAATCGTATCCGTGCCAGCTTATTCACAGGCTTACAAATGGCTCACCTATGGCGTCAATTAGGTGGAAGCTCATGGAATATGATCTTTAGCAAACGCAAACTTCTTCAAGATATTCAAGATCTTGCTCGATTACAATATCAGGTTGTTTAATTTGATACTGTTCGAGTTACGCCATTCGCTCTAATTCCAAAATTTAAGGAATCTTTATGAACGCTTTAACCGCACTTTCTCCACTAGATGGACGCTATGCAAGCAAATGTGATGCATTACGCCCTTACCTCTCTGAGTTTGGTCTAATCCATGCTCGTGTGACTGTTGAAGTGCGTTGGTTACAAGCGCTTGCAAATCGTCCTGAAATCACAGAAGTTCCAGCTTTTTCTGCTGCAACCAATACCGCTTTAGATGCGATTGTTACTCAATTTTCTGAAGATGATGCTAACCGCATTAAAGAGATTGAACGTACTACTAACCATGATGTAAAAGCGGTTGAATATTTCTTAAAAGAAAAAATTGCACATATTGATGAGCTTAAAAATGCAGGCGAATTTATTCACTTTGCTTGTACTTCAGAAGACATCAACAACCTTTCTCACGCTTTGATGTTGAAAAATGGTCGTGAAGTGTTAGTTGTTGCTATGCAACAAATTGTTGATTCTATTGTGGCTTTAGCTGAAACACATGCAGAACAACCAATGCTATCACGCACCCATGGTCAAACTGCGAGCCCAACTACTTTGGGTAAAGAAATGGCCAACGTTGCATATCGTTTAGCGCGTCAAATCAAACAGTTTAAACAAGTTGAATTATTAGGCAAAATTAATGGTGCGGTAGGTAACTACAACGCGCACTACTCTGCTTATCCTGAAATCAACTGGCCTGCTCACTCGCAAGCATTTGTTGAATCACTCGGTTTAACTTTCAACCCTTATACAACTCAAATCGAACCACACGATTACATCGCGGAATTGTTCGATGCTTTACGTCGTTTTAACACAATTTTAATCGACTTTAACCGTGACGTTTGGGGCTATATCTCTTTAGGCTTCTTTAAACAACGTTTAAAAGAAGGTGAAGTCGGTTCTTCTACAATGCCTCATAAAGTCAATCCAATTGATTTTGAAAACTCTGAAGGTAACTTGGGCATTGCCAATGCAGTATTAGCCCACTTAGGCGAAAAATTACCAATTTCTCGTTGGCAGCGTGACCTTACAGACTCAACTGTATTGCGTAACATGGGTGTTGGCTTGGCACAAAGTTTAATTGCTTTTGAAGCATGTTCAAAAGGTATTGGTAAACTTGAGCTTAATGCAGCACGTATTCTTGAAGACCTTGATCATGCTCAAGAAGTATTGGCTGAACCAATCCAAACTGTAATGCGCCGTTATGCAGTTGAAAAACCATATGAAAAATTAAAAGCATTGACTCGTGGTCAAGCGATGACACGTGACATGATGGTTAATTTTGTCAATGGCACTGAACTTGAAGCTGTACCTGCTGCTGATCGTGCACGTTTGGCTGAAATGACCCCTGCATCTTACACAGGTAATGCTGCGGATCAAGCCAAACAAATTAAAGATTTGATTGCTAAGATCTAAGCTTTTAATCTTCTAAAAGACCTAAAAAATGCGAAGCCGATGCTTCGCATTTTTTTGCATTTTGATTACAATGCGCAGTAATAATTTTTAGAAAATACCATAATGATTTATCATGCCTTAACAAAAAAACATTGGCTGGTTCTTGCTATGCTTGCAATCGCAATCATTCTTGCCAGTATCAATCCTTTAGAATATCCATCCTACATGCTGCACCAGATTGGCACCTTGCTCATGCTGATTGCCCTGTTTTTCTGTCTAAAGAAAATTGGACTGACATTTTCATCATTTTTATTGTACATCCTCTTCTTGGTAATTCATGTGATTGCTGCACATTATCTTTATTCTTATGTGCCTTATAATGATTGGTCAATCAAATACTTACACTTTGACCTCAATCAAGCAATGGGGTGGACACGTAACATGTTTGACCGCTTTGTACACTTATTCTACGGCTTATTTCTTTACCCATTTTTCTACCGAATTTTCCAAGTGTGGTTACCAAGCTTAAAGCCTAAAACCATATTTTTATTGGTCATTCAATTTGTTATGACAACCAGTTTATTTTATGAATGGATTGAATGGTGGATTGCCATTGGCCTATCGCCAGAAGAAGCTGAAAACTACAATGGGCAACAAGGTGATATATGGGATGCGCATAAGGATATGTTCTTAGCCACCATTGGTGCAATCATAACAGGATTAGTCGCTTTAAAAGCTGCGACAAAAGTGAATCATCCTCAATAATAAGGCCTTCCTCCCTTCCAATATACTCACTTAGCGATCAAGTTCTTGGTGAGTATAAAATCAACTGAGTTTTACTTTTGCAATCTTTGTTTATTCTCTAAGATATCGGGCAAACTGCGCTCGATCCAACCAATCAAATAGTTTAATTTTTCAGCCGCTTGTGCACCTAAAATCGTCAATTGATACTCTACTTTCGGTGGTACTTCAGGGTAAACCGTTCTCAATATAAAGCCATCTTGTTCAAGCACTTTTAATGTCTGTGCAAGCATTTTTTCGCTGATTCCCTCAATTCGATTACGCAGTTCGCTAAAACGTTGTACGCCATCATTTAAACAACGTAAAACCAATACAGACCATTTGCTGGTTAAATGCTCCAATATTTCTCTAGATGGACACTGGCTGGATAAAACTTGACCAATTAAATCACTTGAAGCATAGATGCTCATAAATTCTCTCTACACAGTAATTAGCTTACTTTTAGGTACGTACTTACATATAGTAAGTTTAATGATTATGATCATAACATCAAGTTTAAAAAACATCCAATTTAAATCATATTTAAAGGTGAAATTATGAAAATCGCAATTACAGGTGCAACGGGCCAACTTGGACAATTGGTGATCCAAGCCTTACTTCAACATACTGCCGCTGAAAATATTGTAGCGCTGGTTCGAAATATAGATAAAGCACAGTCGCTTAAACAACAAGGGATTGAACTTCGCCTATTTAACTATGATCAACCTGAAACATTGATACCTGCATTAAACCACATAGATAAATTACTTTTAATTTCAGCCAATGAAATTGGTCGTCGAACGCCTCAGCATAAAGCAGTTATAGAGGCAGCTGTCGCAGCCAAAGTTGAATACATTGCCTATACCAGCTTACTCAATGCAACAGATAACCCACTCGGTTTAGCACAAGAACATCGTGAAACAGAAGCTCTCATTATGCAAAGCGGTTTGAAATATACTTTTTTACGCAACAATTGGTATAACGAAAATTATCTTGGCAACGTTAAGCATACTGCGGAAACAGGAACACTTTACGGCAGCGCTCAAAATGGAAAAATCAGTTCAGCTTCTCGTTTAGATTATGCCGAAGCTGCAGCCAAAGTCCTTGCTTTCTCAGGTCATGAAAATAAAACCTATGAGCTTGCAGGTTCAAATCATTTTACCCTTGCAGATTTAGCCTCTTATATCACTTTGGCATCAGGTAAAACTGTACAGTATCAAGATATCAGGCCAGAAGATTATACTCAGGCACTGCTTACGGCAGGGTTACCCCAAGCACTGGTAGCGGTTATTGTTGACGCAGATGTACAGACTGTAAATGGTGCAATGTATAGTGAAAGTAAAGACTTGGAACATTTGATTGGTCGTAAAACAACGCATATTCAGGATCAGGTTAAAGCTTTATTTTAGGCATTTTTAAAGATAAGCATGGGCTTAAAAAATACAAAATTTAAGCCCATGCTCTACTGAGTAATTAAGGATGAATATTTTTGATAGGAAAATCGATATTCATCTCCAGATCTGCGAGGGACTGTCTTTCTGTGTTGTACATGGTTGCACGGAACACCGCAATTTTTTTCATCGTCATTGGATCATTAATATTCAGTATTGGCTTAAGTTTATGCTTAACATATAAATGAATCACTTCATCAAATTCTAAATAAACAGGCCCATCAAACATAATTTTGATCGGAACTTGATAACGTCGTTTTAACTTAAATGGCACCGAAAGTTTAATCGGAATATCCACTTTTAAAGGAAATTGAGGCAACAGTTTATTTTGATAAACCAAATCCGTGGTTGTTTCTAATGGCATTAGTGTTTCAATTTGAATATCAGTCTCATAATCAAGCTCAACCTCAATCGGCGTTGTCACAACAAAGCTTAAATTAGCCAAATATTTGCCTTTTAAAGGTAAAGCCAACTCACGGTCAATCGTCAACTCAGTATCTAAAGCGCCTTGTGCATGTGTTTGTAAATAATTCTCCACATGGATTTTTGTCGGTAAAGATTCCGACAATTGAATTTGTGCGCTTTGTGCAGAAACCTGCATTGAGGCATGAATATTCAAATATAACCAAACGCACAGTGCAATGAGCAACACGACGCTGATAAAAGTGAACAACAAATTTCGTATAGATTTAAAGATCCACATTTCCATACCACCCTATTTTAAAGCTTCGGACTGTGGCTGTTGTGGTTCTACTGGCGGATGATCGCGACGTGATAGCCTTAAACTATTGAGCGGAATTTTAAGCTGCCCTTTTTCAATTTTTACCGGTAATGTATTTTGAACATCTACTGTTGCTTGAAGTGCTGATTTAATTGGAACATTGAGGTGGCCTTGAATTGGAATATTGGTTTTTAATGTCGCATCAAGTGGCACATGTAAATTTTCTTTAAGTAAAACCTTTACAGGCGCATCAAACTTTAAATGAATATTTTGGTTGAGTGGTACTTGTAAATTAATCGGCACATCCATATGAATCGGGATGTTCCCTTTTAATGGTAAAGTAATATCTTTGCCTAAAACAGTGACTTTAACCTTGGTATCAATCGGCATATCCTGATTGATTTTGATCACTTCATTCACAGGAATTGTGGTTTGAATTGGGACTTCATTATCAAAATACACATGTGGGGTTAAGGTTTGTGTAATCGGTAAGTTTAGCTTTTCATGAATAGGAATTTCGGCTTTCACTTTTCCTTTGACATCCACATCTAATGCGTCATGAATTTGTACTTTGGCTTGTAAAGGCTCTTTTAAATCGATACGTACAGCTTGATTTTCAAGTGGAATATAAATATTAAAATGTTTAAATACCCAGATTGCAATCAATACACCACACACTGTAGCAATAAGAATAAAGGCAACTCCTGCCATAACTTGCTTCAACTGCAAAATCCTGTCCTTAATTTTTATCCTTAATTATTTTTTATTTTAAATACTTATGTGAATTAATATGCGTTTTTATGTATAAAAGTCGAAGAATTTTGTTTAATTAATAAACAATTGATATTTAATCTACGGATTATTTCGAAAATTCAGCTAACCAATAGCACTGCACAATTGCTGTATTATTTTTATACTCAACACTCACATCGCCTTTTTCATGATTTTGATTGAATTTTAAAGTTTTAAATCGCTGCTTTGCTGCTGTAGTACTCAGATCAAAATATAAATATTCATTGTATTGTTGCGCTGGACGACCAAAACTAAATTCTATTTTGCGAATAGGAATGCCAGCATAAGTGACATTTTTTAATTTATAAGTGGTTGACTCATAAACCTGTTTATCCACATATTTTACATCAATCGTATAGTGTTCAAGTGGTGCAATCAGTTCTGTATTTTCATTATGAAAATCATATTGCTGCCGAATTGCACAGTTTTGTTCAAAACGATCTTTTAATAAAGGACGTAATTCTAGGGATTTGGCATGTGTAGCAAAACAAGTAAATAACATCATGATGCATAAGATTTTTGTTTTCATTTTATTTTCTCTAATTTCTTAATCAAATGTTTTTAGTCGAATTGCTGAGACAAATACTAATTTTCATTTGAATTTAACCATATATCATCAATTTTGAATATAAAAAAAGGAGCTTCATTTGAAGCTCCTTTTCGACGACTATGACAAATTATGCATTTGTTTCAGCCGGTACTTTCGGATAGCTTACGCCACATACTTGTTCAGCGATACGCAATACTTGGCAGCTATAACCAACTTCGTTATCGTACCAAACGTAAGCTGTTAAGCGGTTACCAGAAGTAATTGTTGCTTGTGCATCAAATACACCCGCTGTACGCGAACCAATAAAGTCAGACGATACAACTTCTGTAGAGTTGGTATAGCCAATTTGACCTTGAAGGTTAGAGTTGATCGAGATTTGACGAATATATTCATTCACTTCTTCACGATCTACTTCTTTCTCAAGTGTTAAGTTAAGAATAGCAAGTGAAACGTTTGGTGTTGGAACACGTACTGAATTACCTGTTAATTTACCTTGTAACTGAGGTAATGCTTTCGCAACAGCTTTTGCAGCACCTGTTTCTGTAATAACCATATTCAGTGTTGCAGCACGGCCACGGCGATCTGCTTTGTGATAGTTATCAATCAAGTTCTGGTCATTTGTAAATGAGTGAACAGTTTCCACATGACCGTTGATCACTTTGTATTTGTCTTCTAACACTTTTAAAACTGGTGTGATCGCGTTAGTGGTACAGCTTGCAGCAGAAATGATTTTGTCTGAATCAATGATGTCCGCTTGGTTAACACCAAACACGACATTCTTCATGTCACCTTTACCAGGCGCTGTAAGCACAACACGACTTACGCCAGGGCATTTAAGATGTTGAGATAAACCATCGATATCACGCCATTTACCTGTGTTATCAATCACTAGTGCATTGTCGATACCATAAGCTGTGTAATCAACTTCAGCAGGGCTAGACGCATAGATCACTTTGATAAAGTTACCATTTGCAATGATTGCTTCATTTTGCTCATCAACAGAAATTGTTCCTGCAAATGGACCATGAATTGAGTCACGACGTAACAATGAAGCACGTTTTTCTAAATCACCATCAGATGATTTACGTACAACGATCGCTTTAAGGCTTAAACCACGGCCAAGACCTGATTGGCTAATGATTAAACGCGCTAAAATACGGCCAATACGACCAAAACCATAAAGAACAACATCTTTAGGCTCAACTTGCGCAGGACGACCATCTAAAGATTGAACAGCTTGAGCAACAAATGCATCAATATCCCCACCCTTTTCTTTATATTCAACTGCAAGTTTACCTAAATCAACTTCAGCAGAACCGATATTATCTAATTTCGCTAAAGCTTCTAAAATAGGGAAAGTATGTACAACAGAAAGCTCAACATCCATCATACGTGTACGACGGTGCGCTTTAAGGATTTGAATTACTGAACGGTTCACTAAAGAACGACCGTACACAGAAGTCACAATGTTTTTTTCACGGTATAATTGACCGATTAATGCAATCATACGTTCCGCGATTTCTTCACGGTTTTTCCAGCGACCTTGGTGCTCTGCATGTAGGGCGATGATAGTGTCTTTGCTCACAGATACGTCCTCTATTTATGTATATCTAGACATGGATTTTTAAACCCCATAATTGTAATGTAATTCTCATTTAGTTGAAATCAAATCGTGATACATTTTTATAATATTTTGTCATACTGGGTATTTTATTTTAAATTATGCCTTGATCTCTAAACAATATTTCAGCCATTTTAGTTTTTTGCATCTATGTAGAATTTTAGTATTGATATTGACTTTACCAGCGGAACTGGAAAAATAAAGTAGATAAGTACAAAGTTAAACCAGACAAAAACAAAAATAAAGCTGATGTTGCATCGTTAAGTACCCCATTATCGCGCTCAGTCTGAGCTTTCTACTCAGCCCCTAACACGCGCTTTAATCATCATTAATCGACGCATTAAACTCTTCCAAATCAAAATCAGCTAAATTTTCAGGCAGCTTCATTAAATAAGGAAAGCGAATAATGCCATTGTCCCCTGAAGGAAATGCATAATGGCGCTCCAATTCACTCATTGAAGTCAGGCTTTCAAACTCAATAAATACACTATACTTTGCTAAACCTTTAGGAACAGTTAATACCTCTAAATAGGTTTGTTTTTTTATCAACATTGCGGCATGGTTTGCTTGAACAATATCCTTTTCAACTTTCCCGCCTTTGATCATTTTTTTTAACAGTGAGCCTTCTACTTCATGTTGTTCATTCTTTAATTGCTTAACATAGCTGTCTAAAGCCCTATAATCTTTCACTTGCTCAGCGATAATTTCTTGAAGTTTTCTAATCGGTTGTTGAGAACGTTCATGCATGACTTGCCACTCTCGCGGGCTCATTGGAATAAAAATTTCATCTTTACGCTTTTCCAACAGCTTTAGATAAGCCAACAAACGATATTCAAACAGTTGTACATGAGAATTAAAAAATAATGCAGGTTGTTCTTTAAAGTCACGATAATGCGATAAAATTTCAGAAAATATTCGATGCACACTCATAAACAAATATTCAAATTCTTCAATATGTGATAAATCGCTTTTAACCGCATTTCTTAACGGCATCAATATATTGGCCGTGAGCAATTGTTCAATGGTTTTGATATGATTTTGTGCAACCATATCACTATTTTTCCCCACCATTCCAAGTGGTTCCATTAAAAATGGCAAGAGTTTATTTTCTGTAAAATCCTCAAATTCTTGCACAATTTCAATCACATCTCTATGAACTTGATGCTGAATTGTGACCATTTTTTGAATTAAAAGATCTGTGCTATCTCGATATTCACTTTCACTCATTTGATCGGTATCAAGTACCAAACCCGTTACATAGACCTGATTTTTATATTCAATATTTTCTTCAAACAAAAAACGCCGAATTGAATAAGGATTCTGTTCAAAATTTTCAATCGGTGCAATTAAATAGATAAATTCAGAGGTTTTAACAATATCAAACTTACGAATCCGTTGTTCTCTTAAAATAAAATACTTAAAAAAAGGACGTTTCATTAACTCAGATGATTTGGTCAATAAGGGCTTAAACCAATAGCCCAATAATTGTTGTTTAATAAACACTTCAATAATAAAACATTTAATTTGATCAGAAGTTAAGTTACGGATACCTGCTGGCGCTTCAATATTTATTGTGCGGATCAATTTCGCCACATCTTGTAAAAAAACACGGCGAATCAGTAATTTCTCTCGCTGCAAATTTAGATGATCATCCACCGAAATCAAATCAATTTGATACAACGCATTTTCTAAATAGTCTGCGATCTGAATACTATCTGTAATATTTTTTAACCAATTGATTGAGTTGCTCAATTTGGTTGCAATGGAACGCATTCGCTCATTTTCAAAGCTATATTTTAAATTTTCTAATGAATTTGTGATTTTAAATTCGAAGCTGTTATTGCCTTTGTTCCATTGAATTTCTTTCGGTCTTAAAATTTGACGCTCAATTTCTTCACGTACTTCGATATTGGCTTCATCAAAAACATCACACAAAACCTGTTCCCAGTTTAAATCGGTACTAGGCTCTAATTGCAATAAGGTTGCCCGTGTTTGATAGGGAATTATTGTTGTGTTCATAATATATTCAGCGTTTTTCTACTTAAAAACCAAATTAAAACATGGATTAATGAGATAAATTTAACACTTTTAAAAATTATAGTCCAACAATTATCAATTTATTTTCTTTTGCTTAACCGATTCTTTCGTCTAATTTCTCGATATTCAAGGCTAAGTTTTTCCGTTTATTGTTTTGTTGATAGAGATGCCAAATCCCTTCCAATACCAAAACCCCCACAGCACACCAAATTGGAATATAGGTAAACCATTCATCTGCTGAAATAGATTCACCCAACGCCAAGGATGCTAAGGCCAACAAAACAGGTTCTAAATAACTTAACAATCCAAATAAGACCATCGGCAAATGACGACTCGCTAAAATATAGCTTCCTAAACCAATTGCACTCAGTATTCCAAGCCCTGCAACCACAACGATTAAAACGGGTGCATCAGCAAATTTGCTATATGCATCCAATCCGGTTTGAGTGAAATAAATTGCGATGGGAATACAAATTAAAATATCCCACCAAAAGCCACCTAAATTATCGGTTTTAATGGTTTTTCGAACCAGAAAATAAAGCGAATAGCCCAATGCAACACTGAGGGTTTCCCATGCAATACTGCCCAAACGCCATAATTCGTGCCCTACCCCAAGAACCGCAAAAGCAACGGCAACCATCTGGAATTTTGATAATTTCTCTTTATAAAAAATGCTACCAGCAAGGACGAGAACCAAGGGTAAAAGAAAATATCCAAGCGATACTTGTAAGCCCCGCCCATTCATCGGCCCCCAAAGGAAAAGCCAGAGTTGGAAACAGGTCAAGATAGAAGTAATGATCAATAATAGTAATAAAGCAGGTTGTTTGACCATTCGACGGTAAATGGTTTTGACATGAACAAAATCACCGCTCAATAACATAAATAAGGTCAGGAACGGTAAAGTGGCAATAATCCGCCAACCAAAGGTTTGTTGACTATCTAGATCGCCCAGCAATTTGGTATAAAAGTATAAAACCCCAAATGTTACAGATGCCAATACAGACAATACGACGCCCTTAAACATCTGTCGCCTCACGGTGATTTTCAAATAAATTCTTAGGCATTATAAACATCTTCACCCAAAATTAATTTGAATATTCAATTATTTTTCCAAACTCAAGATTTGCAAATATCGAAATATTCAAAATATATCGGCTTAAATTTCTGATTATTCTTGCGCGTTCTGCTTGGTTCGTATCAGATCTTTTAAGTTAAAACCAACAGTCTGTGCATAACGAAGAAATTCAGTTACTTTTGTTTCATCTGGATGAGGGTCTCTAGACAGCAACCACAAATATTTTCGCTTCGGTTCTCCCACCAAAGCCATTTGATAGTTTGAATCAATTTTTAATACCCAATAATCACCACGGCCCACGGGCATCCAACGAATCGCTTCTGGAATAAAACTCACTTTAAATTTTGAATTAAATGGCTCATTACTGATAAATGCTTCACCCAATGAACGTAATTCTTGTCCATTTTGATCTACACATCGATTATCAACTGCAACATTGCCATATTCATTCACGGTATATCGTGCAGTCACATCTGACTTACAATCTTTTTGAAAATACATTGGTTTACGGGCGATTTCATACCATAGCCCTAAATATTGACCCAATTCCAATTTTGGAATCGCAGCTAAAGTCGAATTTTCCGCATAGACTTTTGGATAAAAAAAGCTGGAAAAAACCACCCCGAATACGATTATTAATTTTTTAAAGTCATAAGAATTGGGTAATATTTTGAATAATTGCACCTTATACCCTCAGCATTACTTTTTACTATTTATTATAAAATAATCAGAAATTTAAACTTAGACTGTAGCTTTATGTATCCTTGTTCAAACTAAAGCTACAGCAAGTACCAAAGTGTAATCATCCCACAAAGAGACAATTACTTTAACATTCTGGTTTTTAAACGCACAATTTCGTCACGTAATCGCGCAGCTTGTTCAAATTGTAACTCTTTAGATGCTTTTAGCATTTCTTTTTCAAGCTTGCTAATGTGCTTCGTAAAGAGTTTTGGATCAGATAAAATGTGACGTTCATCCGCAGTTAACGCCTGATGCTGGTCACTTATACCTGCTTCAATTTCATCATCACTGATCACTTCACCAGTATCAATTTCTTTAATTGCTTGACGTACAGCACTGCGCGGAATAATGCCATGCTCTTCATTAAATTGAATTTGTTTGGCCCGACGACGATCAGTTTCATCTATGGCTTTCTGCATCGAATCAGTTATACGGTCAGCATATAGAATCGCCTTACCTTTTAAATGACGAGCAGCACGACCAATGGTTTGGATCAATGAGCGTTCAGAACGAAGAAAACCTTCTTTATCTGCGTCAAGAATGGCAACCAACGATACTTCTGGCATATCCAGACCTTCACGCAACAAGTTAATCCCGACCAGAACATCATGTACCCCTGTTCGTAATTCGTGAATAATTTTGACACGCTCAACGGTATCAATATCTGAATGTAAATAAGCCACCTTCACCCCATATTCTTTTAAATATGAAGTTAAGTCCTCTGCCATACGTTTGGTTAAGGTGGTGACTAAAACACGTTCATCGAGTTCTTTACGGATATTAATTTCTGAAAGCACATCATCCACTTGAGTCAATACAGGACGTATTTCAATTTCTGGATCGACTAATCCAGTTGGACGTACTACCTGCTCTGCAACTTGTTCAGATTTTTCCAGTTCGTATTTCGCAGGTGTTGCACTGACATAAATAGTGGTTGGAACAATACGCTCCCATTCCTCAAATTTCATCGGACGGTTATCCAATGCACTAGGTAAACGGAAACCATAATTGACCAAGTTTTCTTTACGTGAACGGTCACCTTTATACATTGCCCCAATTTGTGGAACAGTCACATGCGATTCATCAATAATCAGTAACGCATCATCTGGGATATAGTCAAATAATGTCGGAGGTGCTTCACCTGCTGGACGACCAGATAAATGACGTGAGTAGTTTTCAATGCCATTGGTATAACCCAATTGTTGCATCATTTCTAAATCATAACGGGTCCGTTGTTCGATCCGTTGTGCTTCAAGGAGTTTTTCATGTTCTTTAAAGAACACTAAACGGTCAGCCAATTCATCGCGAATCGTTCCAATTGCACGCTGTAAATTGTCTTTTGGCGTTACATAATGACTTTTTGGGTAGATTGTTATACGTGGTGCTTTACGTACCATTTTCCCAGTAATTGGATCAAACCATCGAATTGAATCAACTTCATCATCAAACAACTCAACCCGAACTGCATGTTGGTCCGATTCAGCAGGGAAAATATCGATAATTTCGCCACGAATACGATAGGTACCGCGTAAAAATTCCAGCTCATTACGGGTATATTGCATTTCAACAAGTCTACGAATAATGTCATCACGACTAATTCTATCCCCTTGTACAATATGCAATAACATACTCATATAAGCATTGGGATCACCCAAACCATAGATCGCGGATACTGAAGCGACAATAATGGCATCACGACGTTCTAATAAAGCACGCGTAGCAGAGAGACGCATCTGGTCAATGTGATCATTGATTGCTGAATCTTTTTCAATAAAAGTATCCGAAGAGGGTACATAAGCTTCAGGTTGATAATAGTCATAATAACTGACGAAGTATTCAACTGCATTGTTTGGGAAAAATGCTTTAAATTCGCCATATAATTGTGCAGCGAGGGTCTTGTTATGTGCCATGACAATGGTTGGACGTTGCGTTTGTGCAATCACATTTGCCATGGTATAGGTTTTCCCTGAACCCGTTACACCGAGTAGAAGTTGGTCGTGAAAACCTTTATTTATGCCTTCGACTAATTTTGCTATTGCCTGTGGTTGATCCCCAGCAGGTTGATAATTTGTAACAAGTTCAAAAGGTTGATGTTCACTCACAATAATTCACTCTTTAACCAATCGGGAAGAAGCCACAGTAGTTTAACAGAAACCAATTAAACCCATACATTGACACCTATTCTAGATGGGGCTTTTTACACAATATTCAACAAATACCTTGACCCTTTTTTATTTCAATAGCAACATGGAAACAAGCCAATTAAAAGATTGAAAAACATGACATATCACTATCATGATGAAAGCATAATCAAAACTTTGCCAGAAGATACTGTGTTTGTTTTTGGTAGTAATATGGCGGGCACTCATCAAGGCGGTGCGGCAAAAACAGCACATTTACATTTTGGCGCAACCAAAGGTGTTGGACGTGGCTGGGCAGGACAAAGTTTTGCTATACCGACCATGAATGAACATTTACAACAAATGCCACTTTCGCAAATTCAACACTATATTGATGATTTTAAAATTTATACAAAAAATCACCCGAAGATGAAATATTTTATTACGTCGGTGGGTTGTGGTGTTGCAGGCTATAAAGTCGAAGAAATCGCGCCGATGTTTAAAGGTATTTCACGCAATGTGATCTTCCCTGCTTCATTCCGTCCATTTGTAGAAAAAACCTTGCCTAAGCTCACGCAAAAATTACTGCATAGTTTTTTAACTGATGACGTCATATTTAGTTCAGATATAGAGCAAAAGATTCAAAGCTTAGATTTAACTGAAGCTGAAAAAAGCCTTGCTACGATTATTCTCAATACGCCAATGTATCCTAACGACAGTAATGGTCGAGATCGTATTTTTGAAATACAAGATATACTGCACAATTTAAATGGAAAAATATTTGAATTTCAGTCTAATTCAGAAGGTTCAATGATTTTTGGAGGGGCTATTTTAGCGCTTTTAGAACTTTATAATTTAAATGAAACAGACTTTATTGCAGTATGGACTGGTCAGCGTACTATTGCTGCACCAAAAGCAGAACATCGGGCTAAAAAGTAAAATGCTTTGATTATTTTTAATTGAACAACTATTTATGTTAAGTTTTTACTTATGTTATATAGTTAAGATTAAATTAATAAAAGAGAAATTGGAAAATATATGGAGCAAATGGATTTAACAATATTTGATTTGTCTCCAATTGCCATGTGGCTACAAGATTTTAGTGGTATAAAAAAAATATTTGATGAATGGACTGCGCAAGGTATTCCCGATATTAAGCAACATCTATTGGAAGATACCAACCGTTTAAAACCCTGTTTGGCGGCGATTCGAACCATTCATATCAATAAAAGCACACTGGTTTTATATGAAGCGCATGATTTAGCGGAGATTTTAGAAAAATTTCCAGAAATGCATACAGAAAATACTGAACTCTTACATATCCAATTTTTTTCAGCGCTTTGGAATAAAGAAACAGATTGCTCAATTCAAGTGGTCAATCTTAGCTGTAAAGGCAAAAAAATTGATATCCAACTCAGAGCCAATATTTTAACGGATGCCAAACAAAGCTGGGATCGAGTTTTATTAACCACGGAAGATATCTCTCAGTGTCAAAATGCACGTCGGATTGCAGAATCCCTATTTTTGCATTCGCCCACTGCCCTCTGGGTCAAAGACTACAGCAAAATAAAATCATTATTTAATCAATTAGTAGCGAATAATGTCACGGACTTAGATCAATATATTCAGCAAAATCCAGATTTTCTATTTCTTTGTTTTGAAAGCATCCGATCAGTGGGTGTAAATCAAGCTTTACTGGACTTATTTAATGCCGACAATGAACAACATTTTTATCAGCATTTAAATCATATTTTTAGAGAGAATTATCAACAAAATTTTCACAAACAATTATTACACTTATGGAATAATCATCATCAACTTAAACGAGAATGTGAATACCAGTCAATCAATGGAGATTTGCTGCATGTACTCGAACAGTTTGTTATTTTCCCAGATTCAAAACATAACTGGGATACCGTGCAAATTGCCTTTACCGATTTAACGGAACGAAAAAAATTAGAAGATCACCTGCAACATGCCAGTAAACATGATCAATTAACGCAGTTATATAATCGAACATTTTTTATCGGTGAAATTCAACGCTTACAATCGCAAAAATTTAATTCACTTTCATGTATGTATTTAGACATCAATGGTTTAAAAAGAGTGAATGATTTACAGGGACACCATGTAGGCGACTTACTGATTCAACGTTTTGCACACCTGTTAAAAAAATCCACCATCAAAACACCTTATTCTGTTTCACGCATTGGGGGTGATGAATTTGTGATTCTTATGCCTGAATCAAATCATCTGCATATAGAAACATTACTGAAGATCATTCAACAAGAATTAGAGATAGATCGAGTGAACAATCCTCAACATCCAATTCATGTGGCGATTGGTTATGCGACAACAAGCCATTATAAAAATATTGATGAGTTATTAAAAAAAGCAGATCAAATTATGTATCAAGATAAGCAAGCATATTATTTATTAAATACGGATTAATGCCTTTTAAGAATTAAAGAAATTAATTAAAAATAAACAACATCAAAGTAAATCCAATGAAAGGATAACCAGCGATCATAAAATACAATAAGTAATAAATAACTTAGATTTTATTATTTTATATCGCTCTTTTTTAGGATATATTTCAAACATTCTAGATCACCGCTCAACACACGAGAATCTTATAATGGAATTTTCTGATTCTTCTATTTTTGATATATCACCTACCCCAATGTGGATAGAGGACTATAGCGAAGTAAGAGAACAATTTAATCAGTGGAAAGGCCAAGGAATCACAAATCTTCAAAGCTTTTTAGAAGAAAATCCAGATCAGATTACGGCTTGCGCACATAAAATTAAGATTCTACATGTCAATAAAAAAACCTTAGATTTATTTGAAGCCAGAAATCAGCAACACCTGTATCAGAACTTAAATATTATTTTTCAGAAAGAAATGCTGCACTCACATATCAAAGAGCTGGTTGCACTTTGGAATGGAGAAGCTGAATTTTCAAACACCACCGTCAATTACACGATTTCGGGGAAAAAATTAGATATCAAATTACGCGGTATCATCATGCCGGGTTCAGAAGTCAGTTTAGACCGGGTTTTAATCACCACTGAAGATATTACGGACTATCAGAATGCGCGCCGTTTAGAAGAAAAAAATCGCCAATTGGCAGAATCTCGCTTTATTTACTCGCCGACTTCATTGTGGGTTGAAGATTTTAGCCGTGTAAGACTCCGTATAGATCAACTCCGTGAAATTGGTATCGAAGATTTTCGCACCTTCTTAGATGTGCATACCGACTTTGTAAACCAGTGTATCGAAGACATCATCTTATTGGATGTCAATCAAGCAACCCTTGATTTATTTAAAGCCAAAGACAAAGAAACCCTGTTTAAAAACTTAAACAAAGTATTTGCAAAAGAGATGTATCAAACTTTCCGTGAGCAACTGATTGAACTCTGGAATGGGAAAATTCATCATCAACGTGAAGCTGTAAATTATGCATTGGATGGTTCAGTACGAAATGTATTGCTTCAATTTACTGTTTTCCCGGGTTATGAACATGACTGGAGTCTAGTACAAGTTGCATTGACTGATATTACTGCACGGAAAAAAGCAGAAACGTATTTGGAATATCTGGGGAAACATGATGTTCTGACTAAATTATTTAATCGTTCGTTCTATACAGAGGAAATTAATCGTTTAGAGCGTGGTGTACTGCGTCCGACTTCAGCTATTTTTATTGATATGAACGGTTTAAAAGCCATCAATGATCAGTTGGGTCATGATGTTGGTGATGAATTACTGCGACGGATGGGCAACATTCTGACTCGTACCATTGCCAATACAAGTTATACCGCTTCTCGTATTGGTGGAGATGAGTTTGTGATTCTTATGCCTGCGGCAAATGAACAGACCGTCGAATCGATGATTATGACCATTGAAGAATTACTCAATATCGACAATCAATATTATTCGTCACAGCCTATTAGTATTGCCATTGGTTATGCAACAACATCTGCAAATGAAAGTATAGACAATATGTTGAAACGTGCAGATTTATTGATGTATCAAAAGAAAAAAAATTATTATGAATATGTCACGGAAATGTTAAATGGTAGTGCTTAATAATCCATAAGGATAAATGTTATAGCCTTAATAAAAATATTCTTTTTAATTCTTATTATAAAAATAGGTGCATCAAGCACCTATTTTTATATCTCAAACACTTAGCGTTTTCCCATCGAACGGCGTGTACCACGAGGTGGCATCCAAGTACGATCTGCATATTGCTCAGGTTTAGGACGGACGTTGTTGTGGGCAACATCATCATCATTTTCTAAAGATGATGGCATTGGAAATGGTAAATTCACCAATGGCTTCTTTTTGGGAGTATTTTGGGTGCTCATGTGATTCACTCAATTTTAACTGGCTATATTGTACGTAAATTTCAGCTTTGATGCGAGTGCTCTTAAACTTTCGTTTTTATTTGTATTCTCTTGATACATTAATTTCTGCTTTTGATGAATATTTATTGAATTTGCATAGATATTAGACGACCAAACATGAAAAATTAGGCTATGATAATGTGCTTTTTATTTTTTTAATCCCTATAAGAAGGAATAATGCCGTGGACGTACGTCTCTCTGATCGTGTAAATGCCATCAAACCGTCTCCAACGCTTGCTGTTACCAACAAAGCTGCTGAATTAAAAGCTGCGGGTAAAAATGTAATCGGATTGGGCGCTGGCGAACCAGATTTTGACACCCCACAACACATCAAAGATGCTGCTATTACAGCGATTAACAACGGTTTTACCAAATATACCGCTGTTGATGGTACACCAGGCCTTAAAAAAGCAATTATTGCGAAGCTAAAACGTGATAACAATCTTGACTATGCTGCAAATCAGATTTTAGTGTCTTGTGGTGGTAAACAGTCTTTCTTTAACTTAGCACTTGCTTTGTTAAACAAAGGCGATGAAGTCATTATTCCTGCACCATATTGGGTAAGCTATCCAGATATGGTGATCATTGCTGAAGGTGTTCCTGTCATCGTGAAATGTGGTGAAGAACAACGTTTCAAGATTACACCTGCTCAACTAGAAGCTGCGATTACAGACAAAACACGTTTGGTGGTTTTAAATAGCCCTTCTAACCCAACAGGCATGATCTACAGCAAAGCTGAGCTTGAAGCTTTAGCAGAAGTGCTCCGTAAATATCCTCAAGTTTATGTTGCTTCTGATGATATGTATGAGCCGATCCGTTGGGATGATGAGTTCTACAATATTGCGACTGTAGCGCCTGATCTTTATGAGCGTGTTATCGTGCTTAACGGTGTATCTAAAGCATATGCAATGACTGGATGGCGTATCGGCTATGCAGCAGGACCTGCAAAATTGATTGGCGCAATGAAAAAAATCCAATCACAATCAACTTCAAACCCAACTTCGATTTCACAAGTTGCTGCTGAAGCTGCATTGAATGGTCCTCAGGATGTACTTCAACCGATGATTGAAGCATTCAAACGTCGTCATGATTTAGTTGTGAATGGTTTGAATGAAATTCAAGGGATTAGCTGCTTACCTGCTGATGGCGCATTCTATGCTTATGCCAACATTCGTCCTTTGATTCGTGCAAAAGGTTTAAAATCTTGCACAGAATTCTCAGAATGGTTGTTGGAAGAAACTGGTGTTGCTGTTGTTCCTGGTGATGCTTTTGGTTTAGGCGGCTATATGCGTATTTCTTATGCAACTGCTGATGAAGTACTTGTTGATGCACTTGCTCGTATTAAAAAAGCTGCAGATTCTATTGACGGTATTAATGCAGCAATTGCTTCAATCGCAGCTGAAAAAGCAGCACAATAATACTAGTTGGTTTAAATAAAAAATGGGTGTATTGATTACACCCATTTTTTTATCTTTGTTGATCTTACTTATCAACAAGCTTCTATATTTTTGTAAATCAATCTTTGAGGAGCAAGCCCGTGGTATTGTCTCCATCATTTCCAGTACCGTAATGATCTATACGTACAGTATCAACTTGCACAGCAGATGTGTTTGCCACATAGTACTTTTCATGATCGACTAATAATAACCCTGTGGTATTGTCTCCATCATTGCCTGTGCCATAATGTTCAATTCGCGGCTCCTTATTTTGATCAAGCTTTGAATAAGGCACCAGTTTTATTGGCTCTTTCAATAAAAGACCTGACGTATTATCTCCATCGCTACCTGTACCAAAGTGATCAATGCGTATTTCTTGCGTATTTTGATGTGATGCAAAACTTAAACTTGAAACACTACAAAGACCAATAACAGCTAATCTGATTAAAGTTTTCATGTCATTCTTCCCATTGAGATATCATTTCATTCTAGAGGCCGAAACTATACAATTCACGGTCTTGGGAATTACATTTATGACATTAACCAATCTAAGCAAGTCTTTAATAAAAATCTAAAACCTAGCCTAAATCTTTAAGTTTTATTGCTGTTCCAGATCAGTTTGGCTAAGTACAATTCAGTGTTAAAGCGCGTTTTAAAGCATAAAAAACTAAAGTTGATCATTTGTATTTATAGATCACTTTGTATCAATGACGCTCTAAATACTTTCGGTGCGCATCCATATGTTTGTGTAAAAGCGCGAGTGAATGCTGCTTGTGAGCTATATCCTACTAATTCAGCAATTTGAAAGATATTTTTGTCTGTCTCTTTTAGAAACTGGCCTGCCAGTCTCATCCGCCAATTTTTTAAATATTGAATTGGTGAAACTCCCACCAGTTCTACAAATTTTTTAGCAAAACTTGAACGTGATTGATGGGTGGATTGAGCCAAATTTTCTACATTCCATGCATAAGCAGGACGATCATGCAGCAAAGATAATGCTTTACTAATCGTGGGATCACGTAAAGCAACAATCCAGCTTTTATGTTCAATGGTTGCCTTTGCCAACCAAAATCGTATTGACCACACCAATAGAAGATCGATAATCCGTGAAAGCATCACTTGGCTACCAAGGCTAGGATGTTCAAGCTCAAGCTTTATCGCAGAAACAGTCATTGGCACCCATTCTGCAATTTTATCAGTATCATTGTGCGATGGGACATGGATATAGCGAGGCAACCCCTCGATTATAGCTTCACCATAAATTCCACTAAGTTTAAAAATACAGCTAATCACAGCGGCTGCTTGATTTTCAGCATCCAACAATTCAATCGTGTGTTCTCCAGTTGAAGGTAGAACAATAATATCCCCTGCTTTTAAAACTAGATCTAGATTAGAGTTTGCTACTTTAAGTCTGCATGTCGCCTGCTGAACAATATGGATATATGCATAATCCTGTTTAAAGCTTAACTGTTGTTGATCTGTAAATCGCGCGAAGTCATAGATCTCACCTGATATTTTTGCAAACTGATAAATATCAAAGAATATATCCGTTAAAGCACTTTTTTCAGCATATTCATCTCTCATTCTTTGTCACAATTCCTAAAAAGTGTTTCTGCAAAAACATTGGTGTTTCTGTTATTGTTAAAGTGAATTTAAACATGAATAATCATTTATAGAAGCTTTTTTGAGTATAAAAATTACATTCAGTATCTATCCAATCTTTATACAAAAAGTCTTCAATCATTTAGCTCAACAAATACAATAGCATTTAGCTAGGAGACACACATGAGTAATAAACCGACAATTATATTCGTACACGGATTTTGGGGAGGCGCTGCTCATTGGAGTAAAGTCGTAACTGAGCTGTCTCACCGAGGTTATGAATCATTACGTGCAGTAGAACTCCCGCTTAGCTCACTGGCTGAAGATGTTGAACGAACAAGAAAAATGATTGCGCAAGTTAAAGGAGATGTGCTTCTGGTTGGTCACTCATATGGTGGCGCTGTAATTACTGAAGTTGGCAATCAAGCGAATGTGGTAGGTCTGGTTTATATTGCTGCTTTTGCACCTGACTCAAACGAAAGCCCTGGTGGCATTACTCAACAACATTTACCTGAGGCTGCACCAAACTTAGAACCAGACAGTGATGGTTATCTCTGGCTTAAAGCAGATAAATTCCATGAAAGTTTCTGTCAGGATTTAACCAAAGATGAAGGGTTTGCAATGGGTGTCACCCAAAAAGCGCCAGTAGCAAGCACTTTTGCCGATACGATTTCCACGCCAGCATGGAAAACGAAACCATCTTGGTATCAAATCTCGACTCAAGATCGAATGATCCACCCTGAAAATCAAAAAATCATGTCGGCACGCTTAAATGCAAAAAAAGTGATTTCGTTAGATGCAAGCCATGCTTCTTTGGCATCACATCCAAAAGAAATTTCAGACTTGATTGAGGAAGCTGTCAGCTTTCTTGCTCAATAAATGATGAGTGAATAGAGGGAATCAAAGGATTTCCTCTATATCTTAGACCCATTTAAAACTTAGATTTATTGAAATTCAATTTGGCTATATAAATGCCTAAATTAGAATTCAGTAATAAAACCTCTACAATATTTTAAAACCGATGCTCCAGCTTTAAACTGACATTGTGTTTATCATAAGAATATAGCCACTCTACATTGCTGTTATTTTGATTATATTGATAAGTGAGATTAGGTGTTAAACCATAAAAAGCCCAGCGTGGTGCACTTAGAATTAAAGTATAATTTTGTTCAAAATCATGTCGTCTAGCCTCCAACACTGGAGTAAATTTATCAAATTGACGCCAACGGAAAGAACTAAATAAATTTGCGTTAAAACCTGAGTCAAAGTTTTTGGAAAGGCCCAAACGCACGCCTTGTTGTTGATAAGCCGTAAAATATTGTTCTTGGGTATTATGGTCGACAAAATCCAGTCCGCCAAATAGCGTCCAGTTTTTCGGTAAAATTTTCCAAAAGCTTGAATAGACAGAATATTCCAAACCATCTTGGCCTTTATATTGGGAATAATTTATATCTTTCATTTCGGCTTCTAACTTGACAGCTTTGTCGTTGGAGATAAAACGCATCCACTCACCCCTTAGCCCATAGGCACTATAGAGTGGGTCGTGGGCATAGTATTTATGTTCAAATACGGGTGCAATCAAGACTTGATTACGTTCGTTGTAATAACTATAACCCGCATTTAAATTAAAAGTTAATTCATTATAATCAGTCTGCTCTGGATAAACTTGACCATAGAATAATCCACGCAATGCAATACCATGTTGTCCAGAAAGCGACCATCGTTTAGTTAAGGTCGTTTCATAGTCCAAACCTTGCGCACTGATCGCGTCAGGTGTGCCACGCTTTACTTGTTCAATAGGAACGACCTTCTTAGTCTCAGGGTCAATGCCATAATACGTAATGATGTCGTATTTATCGGAAGCATTATTAACATTACTGGCATAACGTGAACCAAAAGCCAATGAACCATGCCATTCATCTCGTTGTTTAAGCCCTTTGAGATACATCTCTACGGTTTGACCAATACCGTGGGCAGCGGGATCTGTAGACAGAGCAAGTTGAGATTGAATCTGCTGAAATAACTGTTGACCTTGCTGATTTTTTTGTTGTTCGGTGTAGACACGAGCCAGCTCAAGTTGGGTCATTAAATTATTGGATTGAATCTCTAGGCTATGTTTAAGTTTACTCTCAGCTAAACTTAAATTCCCCTGTGTTCGTGCCATGACACCCTCAGCGAACTCAGTCAAAGCCTGATCATAATTTGGAAATTTTTTATATTTTTCAAGATAACTTAAAGCCACTTGCCATTGTTTTTGCATCACTGCCAAGTAAAGTGCATATGCAACTTCTGCGGGTTCATTCTTAACCACATATTCTTGACCTTGTATGATCAGATTCGGTAATGCTTGTGTGTTCTTAGGGTCTTCTGATTTGAGTAGTTTCTTATCATTTTGATATTGCTGTTGGCTAATTTCCTGATTTAACCTGATACTGGTATCATCCGCTGCATAAACACATTGTCCACACTGCAATACGGCACCAAGCAATACTATTTTTTTCATCTATAAACTCACCAGATAGAATAAAAAAAGAAAGACTTACCGAAGTAAGCCTTTCTCATTTAAATCATTATTTTTTTCCACCAAAAGCAACGTCATGCACATTATTGTTAAATGTTGCAATTCCAGCTAAGCTGCTTTGGCTATTATAGAATTGACCTGAAACTGTCCCTGCACCAGCTGACGGATTAGTCGTCCAAGATGCATTTGAACCACTAATCGTTGCGTCGTTATTAATTGTTGCAGTACCCAAATTAAAGGTACGTGAACTATCGCTCAATGAACCCGTCAACTGTTTGGTTGCAAAGTTAGCAGTAAAAGTACCTGACAATAAATTAGAGCCATTATAATTATTGACACCTTGAACACTATAATTTGCAGTACCTGTAGACGGTACGCTGGTATCCGCATCTTTACCATTGTAATAAACAGTGTGTGTTGCTGGATCAACCGTACCTAAACGCTTACCGCTGGCATCTTTGGCTTCGGCATTCCACTCACCAAACCAAACGTCTTGTGTAGGCACTTGTTTATAGTTAGCATAACCAATCCCAGCATGAGACGCTGGAAGCCCAGGTAAGTACGGGCTTAGACGTACAACGCCATTGCCATCTGCATAGCCGTTAAAACCTGAGAATGCAACAATTGCACCGTTATAAAGAGTGTTAACACCAAAACCAACACCTGAGTTTGGATGAGTCGGTCCAAGTGAACCTGTAGAACCAACTACAATATTACCAATATCACTTGATTCACCTACAACAGCTGCTTGTGCAACACCCACTAAACCAACAGATAGTAAAATAGCCAATGAGATAGATTGAAGTTTCATTTTAAGTTCCTCGATATGAGTTTTAAAGTTTTATCATTAAGAATAAAAATAAAAGTCTTAATGATTATCATTAAAAATAAAACATATGCTGCACTGATTTTAATTTTTAAATTCAAGTGTAAAATCAAGGAGTACGTGTCTTATTTTCCACACATTTATTGCACCAAGTGCAATAAATTTGGTTAATTACCTCTAAGTTCCTTAAAACTTATGGGTAATGCTTAGCTTAAATGTTCGACCTGGTGCTGCAATTGCCGAACGAGTTAATGGATCAATATAGAATTCGTCAGTGAGATTAGTCCCCACCAGTTCAAATAAGGTGTCTTGTTTAAGTCGATAATTGATATAAGCATCCACAATGGTCATTGAGTTCCATGCCAAAGGGGTATTGGCGTAATAACTCATCTCTATATCGTTATAGTTTTTCGTTTCAGGATTTTCATACTTATGGTGATAACTCGCACGAGTTCCGACTTCAAGTTTTTGATCAAAGAATCGTCCACCAAGTGTTAAATTAACTGAATATTTTGGGGTTGCCATACTGACTAAATATCCGCCTACAAATCCATCATCAACACAACGATTTAATAAAAACTGGTGGCTCGCCCCTAAAAGCATCGCTGAGTTTTCATCACAAACTTTATTTTTAAAACGATAATTGGCACTTAAGTCAGTAAAGAAACGCCCATTGTCAAAGCGACTTTGCAGTTCCAACCCTTCTGTAGTAAGACTATCGACATTGCTAAATGCCAAAGTTGGACTACGCTCAATCGCATTCTTAGTTTTGTTATAGTAGTAAGCCAATTTAATATCTGCATAACTACTGTTTTTAAATAACTCAGATAGATTATGAACATAGGCAAGTTCATAATTTGATGCATGCTCTGGTTGTAACTTATAACCACTTAAGGTTCCAGAAAACCCAATCGTGCTTTCAAACATACTTGGCATTCTATAAGCTTCGCTATAACGTAAATACATTCGACTATTGGGGCTAAAATTAACCGTTGCTGACGCTGTCGGTGTCCAACCATGATCTTTGCTTTTTTGCACACCTGTTTTTGTTAAGTCAATATCTTCATAACCGCTAGGAATGCCACTACCAGAATAATATCCATAATCCCGACCTTGTACTAAGGTCCCATTTAAAAAGGGATTATTGGCAATGGTTAATTTTCCACGGTTATCCATTTTGTAATCAATTTTATTAGATTTCTGATAAATTCGACTTAAAATTCGAGCCTGCTTGCGCTCATCAGTCCAACCTTCCGCTAAAGCAAGAGCCTCTATACTTTCTCGTGTTTGCTGTTCAAGTTCTGGTGTCATATTTGGGCGTTTAGTAAAATAAGTCATACTTAATGCCGTGGCTTTTTTAATCAGGCTAAACTGGGGATCACCCGCATTGACTCGTTCATTAAGAAAATCATCAAAGGCCCAATAGTTTTGATATCTTGCACCTGCGTTTAAATTCAGCCATGAGACAGGTTGATAGTCAAAGTTAAAATTAAATTCTTTTTCTTCTCGACGACCTGCTCTCGGTAACATCCTATAACCCGAATTTGTTCCGTTAATATTCGGGTCTTTATAAATATCATCCGAACTGAGTTTTTCTTTTTGAAAACTCCCCCCAACAGTTAAACCCAGATTAGACAGCAATTTAAACTTATTACTTAGGGTCATTCCTTGGCGAGTATTGTCTGAATTTGCGGTAGCACTGTTCACAAAAACACCCAAGTTTGCATTGGTATCATTGGGAAATCCACCTGAACTATAGGTATGACTCTTGGTATCAGTCCGCCAAATATTGCCGTAGAAATCGACTAAATTATTATTTTGAGGTTGATATTTGTATTCCATATTATAGGCTTTAGAGTTGATATGACTTAAAGGCCATTGTGGTACCCCTGCTTTATTTTTGACGACTTCACCCCAAGCAATTCGTGAAGGTAAAATTTCTCCATTGATGATTGAACTGTCCCGATAACCGAACTCTAAACGCTGTTCATCTGTAGGTTTCCACGCCGCTTTTAACAAATAAGATTCTGTTTCAAGGGATGTATTGGGAACTTCTGTACCTCCTGGGTAAACTTTGGCAAGGTATGGAACGTAATTAAATCGTCCTGTGGCAGGTTTATCATAAAAATCACTGCCATTTTTCCCTGCAAAGTGATTGCCTTTATTACGATAAGCATAAGCAGCCAAAACTTCAAAATTATCACTACGTCCTGCCAAAGCAATACGTGTTGCAACATCATCGCCTGAATAAATATTATTTTCTTTATTTTGTCGTGCTACTTTAAATAAGGATGGATCATAATAAGGCTCGAACACTGGATTGCCTTGCCAGTCCGTTCCTGTAGCTGGATAATTTGGATTATCGTAAATGCTTTGACCTGTGAGTAATTGAGGCTCTCGAGGTTTCACTGCATTGCTGCTGGTTTCTACTTTTATCTCCCCACCAAAATTTTTACCTTCCTTTAAAACATCATCTACAGCTAGAGTATGAATAACGACCGCACCACCCACACCTGTATTTACATTGCGTGTGATGGAAGGCCCCTTAATGACTTGTAACCCACCGATTAAATTAGGGTCAATATAACTCCGATTATTCGCACCGTTATAACCACGCCATACAGTGAGTGCCTGTTCTGTCCCATCAATAAGGACAGGAACACGTCCTGGTCCTTGAACACCACGGATACTTGGATCTAAAGCACCACTGTTTCGGGCATCACCACTGTATACGCCGACCATTCCCTTGAATAAGTCTGCTGGCTGAGCACCTTTATATCGTTCTATTTGCTCTTTGCTGGCATAGACGCTAGAAATATCTTGATCATAAACATCATTCTGCCCTTTTGTATCGCGACTGACTGTACCAAAAACAGTCATTGGGCTAAGTTGTACGACATTTTCTTGATCTGATGTCATAGGCTGAGATTGTACTGGTATGGGTCTAATTTCAGCTTTATCCACATGCTTCAATATATAGCCATTTCCTACTTTCACCACAGTAAACTCGGTTGCTGCTAAAATATGTTGAAAGCCGTTTTCTAAATTATATTGTCCGCTTAAACCTAAGCTACTTTTACCTTTGAGCTGATTTGCATCAATTGCAATCGAGGTCCCCGCTTGCTCAGCAAAGGTATTTAAAACACTGGCAAGTGAACCCGCTGGAATATGATATGACTGCGTTTCTGTACTGAGCGCATAACTGCTTTGTGTCGCGACTGTTGTTGCCACACCCACACAAACGAGATGAATCGCCAATGCCAATGATGTCACTTTGAAAGAATATTTTGGATGCTTTTGACCGCAGACAGCTTCACTCATTTTACGCCCCAGTAAATGTAAATAAGAATCATTCAATATATTAAATTAAATGTATTCCTAATATTTGCTTCTACTTACTATGACGTACAAGAATTGAAAAAGTGGAACCGTTTATTCAAAATAAATTTAAATTATCTATCTTTTATTTTTCCAAGATTATTATTTGTCATATTTATCAATCATTTTTAAAAACGATATGTATTTTTAGCCTAAAATTTTAGGCTTAATTTAAAGCTAAACAGCATGATTCAAACCAAGTGCTTAAATCATGCTGTTTATTGCAAAGTCACAACTGTGAAATATGGGGTGATTTGATAGACATTTAGCTGAGGGAATACACTGCTTAATAATTGCAATGCACTTTCGGTATGATCTAAAGGCAATACAGCATTGACCTTAATTTTTTCTAACTTTGCAGCGTTAAATATAATTTTTTCTTTGCTGTTTCGATTCAACTCATTTAGCACTTTTGACAAAGACATATTTTCAACAATCAAATGCCGTTGATTCCATTTCTGCTGCTCATTGTATAAATTAAAAGTATGTATAGGTTGTATACCATTTCGATCAAGTATGACTTCTTGCCCTGCTGTCACAATCACAGAAGATGCTTTGGTTTGATCTAACTCTTGTTTCGATGACTGCACTTTCACTTTGGAATGTAGCATTTTAAGCCCAGTCGCGTCTGGCTGATATTGAACACTAAATGCAGTTCCCAATGCTTCAATTTGACCATGTTGGGTTTTGACAATAAAAGGACGGGCTTTGTCTTTGGCCACATCTACAAATATTTCCCCTTGAACCAACTCCACAACACGCTGATTTGCTGAGAAGTCTAGATTAACCGCACTCTGACCACTGAGTTTAAGTTGTGAACCATCTGCTAAGGTTTGAGTTGTCCATTCTCCCGCATGATTTTTAATATCAGCGGTTAGATATGACACTGGATGATAAATAAAATAACTATAAATACCCCCTACACAACACAATATCACCGTTAAAATTCCACCATAGCGCATATTTTTTTGCTTACGGGCACTATGTAAACCTGTTTTTAATACAGATTGGGTCATTTTCTGTTGTTGTGGATTCTGTGCCAGTTTTTGAATCGAAGTAATATATTGCTCGATATCTTGAGCAATTTTTTGGCGTTGTGGACTCTTGCTTTTCCAAGCATCAAAATCTGTTTGCACTGTTCTTTTGAGTAAGTCATCATCGGTACTCAGCAGCACAATCCATTCCGCTGCTTCTTCGATTAATTTTTGCTTACTCTTCTCTTCTTCAATCATTTACTCAAACAAATCCTTCTCTTGTTTCAGTGCGTAGCATTGCACAAGGCAAGTTGCTAGATATTTTTGAATCATCTTGGTTGAAACACCAATGATTTCTGCAATTTCTTTATGGGTTAAACCTTCAAAATAATGGAGCACAAAAGCTTGTTGTGCTTTTTCGGAGACGCGTATCAAAGCCTGACAAATCTGGTCAATCGCTTGAACAATCTGAAGCTGATCTTCTGGTGAAGGAATTGTATCCAGAATATATTCCATCTGACTTAATTCATTCAGATAGGCTTGCTCTATGCGCTTACGGCGCACCTGATCAATCATTAAATTTCTGGCAATAGTCACCAGATATGCACGAGGTTCTTTTACTCCAAAAAGTTCATCACGCGTTTGCAGAATTTTAATAAACGTATCTTGTACCAAATCTGCGGCTTGCTCACTATTGCCTACTTTTTTTCTAAGCCATTGATGCAACCAAGATTGGTGATTACGGTACAATTGATCTACAAATGCAGGATTTTTGTTCACAATAGGATCAACTCTTTGATGGTCTATTAAATGATAATAATTATCATTTAAATGTCAAGACACCCTGAGAGAAAATCCCCGTATATATGATTATTTTTTAGTTCATGTACATCCTTATGCTCTATTTGAGCATTTAATATACTTAAAAAATAAGGCTAAATTATCAATAGTTAATGCCCATTGAACCTCAGTATCTTGGTTATCATTCAGTTTAAATTCCGATTTATTATTTATGGATATTTTTATCATAAAATAATCTACCCTTTGGCATGTTGTTTTAATGACTACAATAAGGACAAGAGGGTTTTTCTATAACCAGATGATATGAACTTGCACCATGTTCTAAAATAAGTCCTCGAATTTGCTGCTCTAAAGCCTCATCATTAATTTGTTGCAACTGACTACACTTTTTACAATATATTCTCATATTGGTTTGACTTCCCTTGAATGAATATAATGCTTGTTCACTGCCCAGCTTAAATTTAACCAACAATCCTGCTTTAACAAGCTGTTTCAGGGTTTGATAGACACCAGCAAAAGATAATTTTTTCACTTTTAAATCTGGACTATACAAAATTTCGGCTGCTGTCAGCTCTCGTTGTGCATTTCTTAAAATATTCAGTACAGTTAATCGTGTTGTAGTTACTTTTAAATTTGCTTGCAACAACAAGCATTTAAGTTCTTCAGTATTTTTATAATATTCAAAGATTTCCATCCTGAGATTATCCTCATTTATGCTTTTAACCACATCCACAATTGCACACAAACCATCATTATAATAATGGTCCCTACAGCCCATGGATGAGGCACAGTCCAAATTAAAATGCCAGCAGCTACACTCATACTGGCCAAAGAAAATAGTTTTACTTTTACTGGCAAAGTTCGTTTGAGTTGCCATTGCTGTAAAATTGGAGCAATGACTTTATTATTGACAATCCACTGATGCATTCGCTGCGAACCCTTTGCAGCAAACAACGTCGCAAGAAAATAAAAATCAAACGTAGGCAAACCAGGAACCACCAAACCGATCGTCCCTAAGACCAGACATAACCCTGCCAGTGCAATACAGATCCAGCGAACCAACCATGACTTCGCCAATCTCGGCTCCGACATAGAAATACTGGTATTTAGATTGGTCTCTGACCCCGTTTGCTTCATTGCTTGATTTCCTTTATCCATCATCAATTATTTATTTCAGTGTTTTTAATTGTGCTAAAAGTTCACCAAAACGATGAAAGCCTTGCATAGCCCCCTCAATAATCAATTGCTGTTCCTCTAAACTAAAATTTGCATCATCTAGGCTTTGCTTGAAACGCTTCCACACTAATCCACGACCCTCTGGATATGCTGCTAAGTTACGTGCAGCAAAATCAGCATTAAAGCCAAATCTAGCCTGCGCCTCTTTGAGTAAAAATGCTGCGCCTAAAGTTGAACCTTCTGAAACATAAATCCAGCCCAAAGATTGTGGAAAACTAATTTCATCGGTTGCAATACCCTCCTGCTGAGGCGTTAAACCTAAATCAGCCAAGTCTTGTAAAGCTGCATCGGAACGCCCACGCATATCTAAATCGGGAATCAATTGTTCAACCTGTGAATCTTGATAAAGATGTTCAACATCTTTCTGAAAATAATATTGCGACAGGGTGAATTGCGCATAATTTTCTTTACTCTCAAACGCGCCTGATTGCTGCATCAAGATTTCCATACGTTCATGCTCTGCCAGTGTTTCTTGTTTCAAGCGTTGCATTAAACTGCTACTGATCACTTTTTCTGTTGATGCGTTCATAAAAACTCCTAAATAAACCCTTTCATTGTTTAATGATCCAATCAGCGATTACGACCAAGCTTAAGCTGAATGGGAAAATCCACCACGATTGCCAATGCTTCACCATTGACAATATGTGGTTTAAATTTTGCTTTTTGTGCAGCTTGTATAGCTCTTTCATCCAAACTACTAATACCTGAGCTTTGCTTTACTCTGACATCTATCGGCTGCCCTTGAGGATTGATTTTGATGGTGAGAACCAACAAGCGCTGCTGGTTTTGCAATTCGCGATCATCGTAATTAAGCTTGCCAAAGCTGAGTACATCGACCCGACTCACGGGAAGCGGTTGCTGTGGTTGAGAAGTAGAGGCAGCGTTTTGTTCTTTTTTATTGTCTTTGCCTGCTTCACCACCTGCACGTTTGGCTATCTCATTTGACTGACCTGAAGCAGTCTGTTCAGTATTCGCAGATGATTTTGTTTCCGTGAATGTTTGTGTTGACTGACGATTTGATTCAGATTTACTTTCCGTCTGTTGATCGGTTGGTTTTTTTTCTTGTGCTTTTGTTGTCTGCTGTGTTGTTTGATCCATCTTCAACTTTTTTGACTCAGTACTGTGTATCACTTTGACCTGTTGTTGATGTTGTACCGCTGTTGCTACTGTAGATTGAGATTGTGCTTTTGATTGCGTTGCAGCTTGCTCTGATGCCGACTGTAGCTTTGTACTGCTTTGTTGTAAAACATCGGTTTTGTTCAAGCTGATAAAACGAATTTGAATCGCATTTTCAGGTGAATGTGATTCAATACGAACGTCTGTTTTTAAATAAGACAAAAACCATAACAACAATATATGACTGATCACTACCCCACAAAGCGTAGAGTATTTTTGCTTATCATTTGAAGCGAGAATTACAGCAGACATAGGCTTAAATACAGCACAAATAAATGTAGCGCATTTGCTGAGTGCTGAATAAAACCCTGTGTTTTTCCTGCCTGCTCAATCTATTGTATTGCGTTGTACTGTTCATGAATCCTTCCTGCTTCGTCTATCAGATCAATTGCCGTGAATTAAAAAACACTGCCTTTATCTATATAGACGAATGAGAAGGCAAAAATGCCTAACGAGAAATGTAATTAAATGTAAATAAGAATGGTTTAGAGAGTATGAATTGACGATAAAACAGTAGGCTACTGAACGTAGTTATTTAAATGTAAAAAATAAACTTATATAAATAATGCAGTTAAAACAACTGACCTGTATATCTAAAGAAACCAATACGAGATAAAAATAATAGGAAGAAAAATTAGGGCATTTATTGTCACACCACCTAATTATTCATACAAGTGACTTCTATCAAGTCATTGATCATAAATGAAGCTTATGTTTTTGTATGAACTCTTAGAAACTGTTGGTTATCAATTCATTTTTGTGTTTTTGAATCATAGATGGTGATCCTACCGTGGGGCGACATGGATGTCGCTGTTGGGCGGGGGTACAGGACGTACCCCTCGCCCAACGGAAGATTTTTGTCATCTTGTATCTTGTTCTTTGTAGTGATTAGCTATCACTACACGTAAATTGTAGAGTTTGGTTTGTCATCAAAACTTCGAGTTTCCTGAAAAGATTAAACCTACAATTTACACCTAACCACTGACATAAATCTGGACGGTAACTAAGCACTTTGATGCTGCATTCACAAGAAAAGACTGTGGTTTTTTAATATTAATTCAATCAATAATTAGGTGAAGCTATGTTTTATCTTGGCATTGATGTTTCTAAAGCTAAATTCGATTGTTGTTTATTTCTTGATGACTCTAGTGGAAAAATAAAAACTAAATGCTTTTCCAATAGCAATAAAGGATTTCATCAATTGTTATCATGGTTAAATCGTTTTGGTCTTGTTGCTGAAGAAACTAGAGCCTTAATGGAAGCAACATCCGTCTATCATGAAATGTTAGCTCAATTTTTATTTGATTTAAAATTTCAAGTTTGTGTGGCTAACCCAGCCCGTACTCGATATTTTGCTCAAAGTATCTCTAAGCTTAATAAAACTGACAAAATCGATAGTGAAGTATTAGCGCGATTTGCAATGACTGTAGATTTACATTTATGGCAACCCACTCCTGATAATATCCGATTGCTCAATGCTTTATTAGATAGAAGGTCAAGTATTGCGAATGACTTAAAACGTGAACAAAATCGTTTGGAAAAAGTAAACTCCACTCTAATAATTGTACCAATTTTAAAGTCTATTAAGACCAATATTAAATCATTAACTAGGCAAATTCAGAATCTAGATACACAAATTCAAAACCATATTGATCAAGACCATGAGCTTAAACGTGATCAAAAACTTCTTGAAAGCATTCCAGCAATTGCTGAGCGTACCAGTTTATTAATGCTTGTTTTTTTACGTGCTCATTCTTTTGAAAAAGCAAGCCAAGCTGCTGCATTTGTGGGTTTAGTTCCCATTCATAGACAATCTGGTAGTTCTGTGCTTGGAAAAAGTCGCTTATCTAAAGCCGGTTCACCTAAAATTCGATCGGGTTTATATATGGCTGCCATTGTTGCAACTCGGTACAATCCTCATATTAAAGAGTTGAGCGAACGGCTCTTAGCGAAAGGGAAAACTAAAATGGTAGCGATTGCTGCTGCTATGCGAAAGTTAATTCATCTTTGCTATGGTGTTCTTAAAAACCAACAACCTTATCAGGCAAATTATAAGGCATGAATCCTTAAATAATTTGCTTGACAGTTAAGACGGTATCTTTTCATCTCTGAAAAGTGAGGCATCGCCTACGCAAAGTAATTTAAACTTTGAATGTAGGCTGCGGCATTGCAAGCTTTTTTATAATCATATAGTTAGTTTCACATGTAATTGATTTAATTAAATATATCAATTCAGAAAAATTATATTCTTGGTCGGATTTTTGATAGGTTGACTATAAATGAATGCAATGGATGGCTTAGAAATATTGTAGAGGACAAATGCTTTATCCTCTACAAAACACAAGACTTAAAATTAAAAGCTTAACGCAGAGCGCTTAAGGCAGTTTACGTACAGGTAAAGCTTTGCCACGTAATTTCTCAACAGCACTGAGGATAAACACAAAAAATACTGGCACAAAAAAGATTGCAAGTATCGTCGCACTGACCATACCACCAAAAACCCCTGTACCAATCGCATGTTGAGTTTCAGAACTTGCGCCTGTAGCAATCACCAATGGAATCACACCAGCGGTAAAAGCCAAGGATGTCATCAAGATCGGTCTTAAACGAAGTTTGGCAGCCGCAACAGTGGCTTCAATCAGAGTCATTCCTTCTTCTTTTAGCATTTTGGCAAATTCAACAATCAAAATGGCATTTTTTGCAGATAATCCAATGATGGTAATTAAACCCACTTTAAAGAAAATATCATTGGGAATCCCTCGGATCCATACCGCAACCACTGCACCAATCATACCTAAAGGTACAACCAGCATCACCGACAATGGAATCGACCAACTTTCATAAAGAGCAGCAAGGACGAGGAAGACCACCAACATTGACAATGCCAATAAAAAATTGGTTTGTGCTTCTGACTGTTTTTCCTCCAAGGATTGCCCTGTCCACTCATAACCAATTCCTTTTGGTAATTGCTCAATCAATCGCTCCATTTCCTTCATCACTACCCCTGAAGAAACCCCTTCTGCGCCTGCCCCTGCAATACTCAATGATGGTCGTCCATTATAGCGATTGTACTGCTGCGGAGACTGTGTCCACACAGGTGTAACAATCTCAGACAGTTTAACCAGTGCTCCAGTCTTGTTAACCACATTCAAATTTAGAATATCAGTAACTTTCATCCGTGAATCGGCATCGACTTGAACAATCACTTGCTGCATTCGTCCCTGATTTGGAAAATCATTGACATACATTGAGCCCATTGAAGATGAAATGGTGTCTGTCACATCAGCAAAATTCACACCTAAAGCTTCTGCCTTATTACGATCAATTTTTAAATCGACATTACTACCTGGTGGTAAACCCTCTGGATAAACATAAGCCAGTTTTTTACTGGTTGCTGCAAGACCGATCAACTGCGCTTGTGCCTCATTCAAAGCTTGCATTCCAAGATTACCGCGATCTTGTAAACGTAAAGTAAAGCCCGAAGTTGTTCCCATTTCTTCAATTGCCGGCGGTAAAACAGACATAATCGTACCTTCTGTACTTTCTGCCATGGCCGCATTTACAGCGTTAACCTCATCTGCAGCGGAGGTATTTCTCTCTTTAAAATCTTTTAAATTTGTAAAGGCAATGGCAGTGTTATTGCCAGAACCACTAAAGCCAAACCCGAGTACAGAGACATTTTCTTTAATACTTTCTCTGCTTTTTAAATGTTCCTCAAACGATTTTACAATGGTCAATGTCCGCTCTTGACTGGCATCTGCAGGTAATTGAAATGAGGTGATAAATGAGCCTTGGTCTTCTTCTGGTAAAAAAGCGGTTGGGATCGATTTAAACGCAAATAATAAGAAACCTGTCAGGACAACAAATACAATCATCACAGTAAAAATGTGTCTCAACAATTTCACTAAAATTGCTTCATACTTTTTATTGACGCGGTCAAAAAAGCGATCAAACCACGCAAAAAAGCCCTTTTTCTGATGATCGGCTTCAATCGGTTTTAACAAGGTTGCACAAAGTGCAGGGGTTAAGGTCAGTGCTAAAAATGCTGAGAATGCAATGGATACCGCCATGGTCACGGTAAATTGTCTATAGATAATTCCGACCGAACCACTGGCAAAGGCCATCGGTAAAAATACCGCCACCAGAACCAAGGTTATCCCGATGATTGGACTGGTAATTTCTTGCATTGCTTTAGAAGTGGCATCAACTGGTGATAAGCCTTCCGTTGCCATGATGCGTTCCACATTTTCAATCACCACAATCGCATCATCGACAATAATACCGATGGCTAAAACCATACCAAACATGGTTAAAACATTGACCGAAAAACCACTGATCAACATCACCGCAAATGTGCCTAGAAGTGCAATCGGTGCAACAATTGAAGGAATCAAGGTGTAACGAATGTTATGTAAAAATAAATACATAACAAGGAAAACCAACACCATTGCTTCCAGCAATGTCATGATTACTTTTTCAATCGAAATCTTAACAAACGGTGCAGTATCATAAGGAATCGAATATTGCATTCCCTTTGGTAAAACTTTACTGAGCTCCTCAACTTTTGCTTTGACCGCTTCAGAGGTCTTGACTGCATTCCCGCCTGGGCTCATTTGAATCGCCAAAGCAGTTGCTGGCTTTCCATTTTCTACAATAGAAAAACTATAGGTTTGCGCCCCAAGCTCCACTCGTGCAACATCTTTCAGTGTGACTTGTGCGCCACTCTGGTTGGCACGCAAAGTAATATTTTGAAATTCTTCAACTGTACTTAACTGCCCTTCAGCCGTTAATGGCAGTGTAATCATCTGTCCTTGGACCGCAGGCAAACTCCCAACACTTCCCGGAGATATCGGCGTATTTTGTGCTTGAATGGCATTTGTGACATCTTTAATCGACAGCTGATAAGACACCAGTTTGTTTGGATCTATCCAAATACGCATGGCCTTTTCAGATCCAAAGGATTGGATACGTCCTACCCCTTCAACCCGTTTTAATTCTTCAACCACATTTCGAACCAAATAATCACTTAAATCAATTTCTTTAAATTGATCATTTGGTGAGTTGATTCCGACCATCATCAGAAATCCAGAAGATGCCGCTTCAACAATCAGGCCTTGCTGTCTAACTGATTGTGGCAATCTCGGTTCGATAGACTTTAGTTTATTTTGCACATCTACCTGAGCCAACTCTGGATCAGTCCCCGGTTTAAATGTGGCAGTAATACTCGCTTGACCACTGGCATCAGAGGTGGCGCTGTAATAAAGTAAATTCTTTACTCCTGATAACTCTCTCTCAATCAAGGTGACAACACTATCATTCAAGGTTTCTGGTGTTGCTCCCGGATAGGTTGCATAGATACTAATCGAAGGTGGTGCAACTGAGGGAAAACGAGAAATCGGCAACTTTGGAATACTTAAGACACCAAACAGAATAATAAAGAGTGCAATCACCCAAGCAAAGATTGGCCGTTTAATAAAGAACTGCGATATCATAATTTTTCTCCTGTATTCGGAGAAGACTGACCTGCCGTGCTTTGATCACTGCCCTTATTTTGCGTTTGTAAAGTCCCAACATCGGTTGTGTATTGCGACTTCCACTGGGTTATTTTTAAAGGCTGTTCCGGCTGTTGAATTCGATCATGCCCCTCAACAATGACTTTTTCACCTGCTTTAATTCCACTATTCACCACATAGAAACCTTTATATAACTGTCCTAAACTCACTGGACGTGTTTCTGCAGTCTGATTTGCTTTTACAATCAGCAGTTGTGCTTGACCTGAAATATCTCTTTGCACAGCTTGCTCAGGTACAAGTAAGGCATTGGGTTGTGATGCTCTGTTTAAACCGACTCTGACATACATCCCTGGCAATAATTTCCGTTGAGGATTATTTACTTCCACACGGATAGTGACATCACCGGTATTGGGATCCACGCTGGTATCTGAGAATAAAATCTTTCCAGTCACTGGATATAATTTACCCTGACTATTGGATATGCTGACCTCAGCACCGCCACGTTGTAATAACGAACCATCACTCAAACGATCTTGCAATTGCTCATATTCAGAGATTGATTGTTTAACATCAACATAGACTTTATCTAACTGATGTACCAAAGCCATTGGATTAGTATCGCTGGTGCTGACCAATGCACCTTCGGTGACCAACAACTTACCAATTTGACCTGAAATCGGGGCGCGTACAGTCGCATAGCGTAAGTTTAAATTTTGTCGTGCCAATGCTGCCTTGGTTTGAGCAACTTCAGCCAAAGCCTGTTGATAAGCGGCTTCCGTATTATTAAATTCCTGTTTACTAATGGCATTGGAAGGAAGCAGTTGTCGATATCGCTCCTGTTGGGTTTTTAGACGCACCACTTCTGCCTGTGCTTTTGCCAATAAAGCCTGATTACTATTGACATCTGCTTGAAGAATTTCCGAATTGATCTTAAATAAGGGTTGTCCAGCCTTAACTTCACTGCCTTGGGTAAACAGCACCTTTTCAATAATTCCGCCAACTTGTGGGCGAATTTCTGAAATTCGATAGGCTTGTACACGTGCAGGTAAGTTTTCAATCAAATGAATATCTTGCTGTTGAACGGTATAAATACTGACTTTGGCTGGCGCAGCCTGTTGTGCTTGTTCTGCTTCAGCATTTCCTGAGCGATTACATCCAGTTAACGCACTCCCACTTAAAACAACCAATAAAATAATAAAAAAATAAGGCTTAGGCATCATCTGCACCCAGAGTTCTAGATATGACGATTATTGGCAATATTTGTGTACTTAGCGTCACTAAAGTGTGGAGATTGTGTGGATATAACCACTAAAAATAAATTATGATGGTGCTGTATCCATTTTAAAGTATCCAGCGATGGGCAATATTTCTTTTGCGTCTGATCCAGCCAGTAAACAAATTTTAGTCGTTGAAGATGATTATGATATCGGCGATATTGTGGAGCATTATCTGAAAAAAAATGGCTTCAATGTGCTCAGAGCGCTTAATGGACAGCAAGCCATCGAAATACATGCACAGCAACAGATTGATCTGGTGATTCTTGACGTGAAATTGCCGATCTTAAATGGTTGGGAAGTTTTAAATCATATTCGTCAATCCAAACAAACCCCTGTAATTATGCTGACCGCATTAGATCAAGAAGTGGATAAAGTCACAGCACTTAGAATCGGTGCTGATGACTTTGTGGTAAAACCATTCAATCCAAATGAAATTATTGCCAGAGTTGAGGCCGTATTGAGAAGAAGTGCCATGTCATCTCAGGCGAAAGCCCAAATCATTAGCTTTAAATCAATTGAAATTAATACAGAAACACTTTGTGTATACATTATCAAAGAACATTCGAAAGCACTGTTAAACCTTACCTTAACGGAATTTAAGATCCTTGCGTTGATGTCGCAAGCACCCTACAAGGTTTTTACCCGATCAGAATTAATGAACCATTGCTTACCTGATGGTGATGCCTTAGAGCGTACTGTAGACAGTCACATCAGTAAATTACGTAAAAAACTGGAAGATCATCATCAAACTGACTTACTGATCAATGTCCGTGGTGTTGGCTATCGTTTAAGGCAAAATGATGAAAAATAACATTGGAATTAGCCGCCAGCTGATTATCACCATGGCCAAAGTGAGCTTATTGACCACTTGTTTTTCCTTGGTTTTTGGCTATTTAACTTATTTTGTCGCCATTGAGTTTAAATTGGTCTCACTTGAACAATTAAATTCCGAAGACTGGTCATTTAATTTTGTTGATCTCACTTGGATTTTATTGGTGACTTTATGCGGTTCACTAACTTCTGTTTATTTAGGATTAAAATTAGCGCAACGCTTTATCGCCCCGCTAAATTCTTTAGCCATTGCAGCAAGAGAAATTAGTTTGGGCAATCTTTCCGTAAGAGCACAATTGGACAATCCCTCTTCCGTCGCTGAAATCACAAAGATGATCAATGACTTTAATCGTATGGCAGAAAAGCTGGAAATCTCAGTCAACAATGCATCTATTTGGAATGCCGCAATTGCACATGAATTAAGAACTCCTGTGACCATCTTACAAGGTCGCTTACAAGGCGTGCTTGACGATATATTTACCCCCGATAAAGCCCTATTAAAAAATTTGCTCAATCAAGTTGAGCAACTGTCATTTTTAATCGAAGATCTAAGAACCCTAAGTCTGGCGGATAATCAACAACTTCGACTTAACCTAGAGTCAGTTTGTCTATCTGACGTCATTACACAATCTGTAAACTTACTTCAAGACCGTTTTGATCAAGCAAAATTAATCATCGAAACCGATCTATCAGATCAAGCCTGCTTTTTTGACCGACAACGGCTTGAACAGATTTTAATTGCATTATTTGAAAATGAAATTCGTTATGCACAGGCAGGGATTTTACGGATTAGCACCCAAAAAAAATCAGAAGGTTTGGTTTTAACCATTGAAGATCAAGGACCCGGTATTGCAGATCAGCATATCCCCTTTATATTTGATGCGTTTTATCGACTTGAAGAATCCAGAGGCAAGAAGAATGGTGGCAGTGGTTTAGGTCTATCTGTTGTCAATGCAATTATGATCGCGCATGAAGGTCGGATTGAATATTCCAAGTCACAAGCTTTAGGGGGAAGTTGTTTTAGTATTTTATTTAAGCCCGACGATTTAAATAAAATATAAGATCAGCATCCAAGTGTAAAATCGACTTCATTGAAACAAGCATTCAACTCATCTGTTTTAAATTGACAACTATCAGCAACTATAGACAGATAACATAGCGGCCTGTAGCTGATCAAAGCGCTATCCAAACACATTTCTATGGCTATTGGTCTATGGTTATTGATGCAAATTTGATTTTAACCTAGCGTAATTTTCTTTAAACGGTAATCCAATGTTGCTCGACTAATTCCAAGCATACGTGCAGCTTCTGAGACATTCTGTTGGCTTTTATCCATTGCGCTACGAATAATATTTTGTTCAAGTTGATCTAAAGAGAAATTCTCACTAAATAAATCTTCTACATTGATCAGCGATTGTGCAGTTTCACTCACTGCTTCTAAATCCTTATGTTGTGGAAACAAACTGTCTAATTTAATTTCCTGTTGATGATCGGTCAGTAAGGTGGCTCTTTCCAATAAGTTTTCCAACTCACGAATATTGCCAGGCCAATCATATTTCATCATAAAGTTTTTCGCTTTATCACTGAGCCCTTTTAGGGTCTTGTTATACATATTTTCAAAGCGTACCAAAAAGTGATTAATCAGCAAGGGAATATCTTCTCTTCGCTCACGTAAAGGCGGAATAATCACGGGAAAAATATTTAAGCGATAATATAAATCTGCACGGAATTTTCCATCTTTAACGGCCTGCTCTAAATCCTCATTCGTCGCAGCAACAAGTCTGACATCGACTTGGCGGGTGCGACTATCTCCTACCCGTTCAAACTCACCTTCTTGTAGCATTCGTAATAACGCAGCTTGTGCACGCGGTGAAAGCTCAACCACTTCATCTAGAAAAATTGTTCCGCCATGTGCACGTTCAAATTTTCCCATTCGAGATTGAACCGCACCAGTAAATGCGCCTTTTTCCACTCCAAACAGTTCTGACTCAATCAGATCAGGAGGAATACAGGCACAATTCACTGCCACAAACGGTTGCGCTTGACGCTGACTGCCATTATGAATACCACGTGCAAATGCTTCTTTGCCAACGCCTGTTTCACCTTGTAATAAAACTGCGACTTTACTCCCTGCTGCTTTTTTAAGTAGATCACAGACTTTGCGGTAGGCGACCGACTCGCCTACCGCATTAAACATGGTGTAATCACTTTCAGCATCGGTATAGATATTTTTCTTTAATTGATTGAGTTCCGCCTGTAAGGCAATGATTTCGTCCGAGACAGCATCGGGTGACATAAAGCGAATCAACTCATCGGCATTTTCCCATTCACTCAACGGCTTTCCAATGATTCGACAATGCTCATCACCCTGAGCAACGCAATGTGTCTCTTGATAGATAATGGTCTGCCCCATGACAAAGCTGCTATAGCCACAGGCATAGCCCAATAACATCCAACAAGCAGGTTGATCTGAAGCACCAAATTCACTTAAATGCACCTCTGCCTCAAATGAATTAAGCCAGTTAAAATCAGCATAAAACTGTTTTAAATCATGACTTAAATGCAGCTCATTGACGTCAACCTGCACCATGCCACGGATGCCATGCATTTGCGGTCCAGCCATAAAAGCTTCTGCTTCATTTAAATTTGGTCGTAGTTTTGAGGTTACTTCTGCATCGCGCATGCCAGCTTGGTAACCACAACGAATAAAAAAGCGTTTGGTGCGTTCAAGCCCCAGCATTTGATAGAGATCTTTTCTTAAAAAGCCCAGAATACTGGTATGCATTAATAACATCCGATTTTCATCAAACCAGATTTGTCCGTGTTGAGCATCAAAAACGATTTTATCAAGTAAATCTTGAATATCTTTGTTCTGTTCCAGTATTTTTTTATATACCTTCACATCTTTGGCTGGGGGCATGATATATCCATCCTTGGCTATATGTCTTTGTGAATGCAATCTTGATATTACCTAATTCTGACCCAAAAGCTTCACTACCTTTTCTTATATTTTCATACCTTTAAGGTATATTGTTTTTATTTTAATCGATATCAAGTCTTTATTGGTTTTTATAAACATTAACTCGACCTTCCCCCATCAAAATCACTGTTTCATCTTTTGATGAAATCAGCATCTCTTTAGGTTCATTATTTGATGAAAATAATGCTGTCGTTCTTCATACCTTAATGACCAATAAATAGTAAATAATTGAATTTTAATTAAATTTTAAAGTTGGCATGACTTTTGGAATATCTAGATCAAACCTAGCACATGAGCATGAAGCTCTACATCAAAATTGTTTTGATGTTGATAAAAGGATAAGCACATGATTGACGCTAAACAGCCTACCGCATTGGTCAAATATATCCGTATTACTGGTGAGCGGAATGCCAAATTTGTCGAGTTCGATTTTGCCATTCAAGACCCCACGCTTTTTGTTGAACTTATTCTCCCCCAACAGGCTTTCCAGCATTTTTGTGAAATTAATCATGTCATTGAAATGACCGCAGAACAACAAGCTTGGAACGATGCGCAGGAAGATAAATGGCGTTATGGCATTGAACCAACTGTTTTAAATCATGCTCGCCAACATTCTGATCAAGAAGATCAGGCTTAATTCTACAAGGAGAAGCTAATGACTTTAGAAATTAAAACATCCAATTTGCAACCGATTCGTCAGACTTATGCGTATATCGAACGCCGTTTTGGAGCCAAGCCCGCAACACGCTATCAAGAAGTCAGCTTTGATATTCAAGCTTCGACAAATTTTCACTATCGCCCCTTATGGAAGCCAGATAAAACCTTAAATGATAAAACCCATACCGCTTTGCAAATGCAAGATTGGTATGCATTTAAAGACCCTCGTCAATTTTATTACGGCGCTTATGTGCAACATCGTGCACGTCTGCAAGATACCGCTGAAAGTCATTATGCTTTTTTTGAAAAACGTCAGTTGGTCAATAATCTCAGTGATGAAGTGAAACAAAAAATCATCCAGTGTTTATTACCTTTTCGCTATGTCGAACAAACGGCCAACTTACATATGATGTCAGGCAGTGCCTATGGTTATGGCACCGTCATCACCCAAGCATGTATTTTTGCGGCTATGGATCGTCTCGGTATGGCGCAATACATTTCACGTATTGGCTTGATTCTTGATGGCAATACAGGTGAATCCTTACAACAAGCCAAACACGCTTGGCTAAATGATGAAACTTGGCAACCCTTACGTAAACTTTGTGAACAAAGCCTAACCGAACAAGACTGGTTCAAACTTTATATTTTGCAAAATCTTTTGATTGACAGCATGTTACAAGAGCTGGTTTTTGGACAACTCGATGAATGGCTGGTTGAAAATGGCGGGCGTGATATTGCCATTCTTACTGAATTTATGAAGGACTGTTTAACTGATTTAGCGAAGTGGTCAGACAGTGTTTTAAAAACTGCAATTTCTGAATCTGAAGACAATAAAACCCTGATTCAATCATGGATCACGGAATTACTACCCCAAGTTAAACAAGTATTTAGTACTTGGGCACAAACCGCACTCACGGATTCAGGGATTGATTCAGGTCTAAATAAGATCTCTGAACGTAGCAAAAAAGCCGGCAACATTTTACTCGATTTAGCAGCATAAGGATTTGCCATCATGACCTCTAAAGTTTATTTAGCATTGCAAGACAATGACACCTCACGCTACATCATTGAAGCGATTGAACAGGACAATCCTCAAGCAACAATTCAATATCTTCCCGCGATGATTCGGGTCGAAAGCACTGGCGAGCTGGTGGTACGTGCAGAAACAGTATCAGAAAAACTTGGGCAAAACTGGGATATCCAAGAACTACAACTCAACATGATTACCTTGGGTGGCAATGTTGATGAAGATGATGACAGTTTTACCTTGAAGTGGAACTAGCCGTACTTCCCCTAGATTTAAAGCATAAGTAGCAGGCAGCTGCATGTAAGTTAAAGGATGATCAAAATGAATAGCCAAGCCAAAGTAAACAATAAAAAGCTCAATGCCAAAGAACGTTATAGGATACTCACCCGTGATCTAGATTGGGACTTTTCCTATGCAGATCGTAAAGATGCCTTTCCGTATGAAGAGTTTGAAGGCATCAAAATTACCGACTGGTCGAAATGGGAAGATCCTTTCCGTTTAACCATGGATAACTATTGGAAATACCAAGCAGAAAAAGAAAAGAAGCTATATGCCATTTTTGATGCTTTTGCACAAAACAATGGGCAAATGAATGTTTCAAATGAACGTTATGTCAACGCGATTAAATTGTTTTTAACCGCGGTAACCCCGCTTGAGTATCAAGCTTACCAAGGCTATGCCCATGTTGGGCGTCAGTTCAGTGGCATTGGTGCACGTATCGCCTCGCAAATGCAATCCATTGATGAATTACGTCATGTACAAACCCAGATTCATGCGATGAGCCATTACAACAAGTTCTTTGATGGCTTCCAAGACTGGGCACATATGCATGACCGGGTCTGGTACTTGTCTGTACCTAAATCATTCTTTGAAGATGCACGTTCAGCGGGGCCTTTTGAGTTTTTATTAGCAATCAGCTTTGCCTTTGAATATGTTCTAACTAACTTATTGTTCGTTCCTTTCATGTCGGGAGCAGCTTACAACGGTGATATGGCAACCGTAACATTTGGCTTTAGTGCACAATCAGACGAAGCACGCCACATGACGCTAGGACTGGAAATCGTAAAATTCTTACTGGAACAGCACGAAGATAATGTGCCAATCGTACAAGAATGGATTGATAAATGGTTCTGGCGAGGAACTCGCCTGCTGTCCATTGTCGGTATGATGATGGATTACATGTTGCCAAATAAAGTCATGTCATGGAAAGAAGCTTGGGAAACTTATTTTGAAGAAGCAGGTGGTGCTTTGTTTAAAGACTTAAGTCGCTACGGGATCCGTATGCCGAAATATAGTGAAGTGATTAGCAAAGAGAAAGAACATGTTTCGCATCAAGCATGGTGGATTTTCTATAACTTCGGTCATGCAGCAGGCTTCCATACGTGGATCCCAACAGATGAGGAAATGGATTGGCTCTCAGAAAAATATCCTGACACGTTTGATAAATACTACCGCCCACGTTGGGAACTTGCTCGAAAAATGGAAGCTGAAGGTAAACGCTTCTATAGCGCGGGTTTACCTCAATTGTGCCAAGTGTGCCAAATTCCAATGACCTTTACAGAAATGGATGGCGACCCAACACTATTTAGCTATCGTGATTCAATTTACAAAGATGAGCGTTATCACACTTGCTCTGATGGTTGTCATGACATTTTTGAACGCGAACCTGAGAAATACATCCAAGCGTGGTTACCTGTACATCAAATTTTGCAGGGTAACTGTGGTGGTCCAGATTTAGAAAGTATTTTAAGGGATTACTACAACTTTAATGTCGGTGCAGACAATCTCGATATTGAAGGTTCACCTGACCAACAGCGCTGGAAAAAGTGGAAAGGCAACGCAGCTTAAACCCTCATCCAAAAATTAAAAAATAAGCAATGGATGTTGTCTAACTCGACAGCATCCGCTCAAGGATTTATTCAAAAGTTTAAGGAAATACACCATGACTGTACAAGCGATTGTTGAAAAATATCAATTTGAACCACTAGATCTACAACAAAATTACGGCGAAAACATGTTGTTGTTTATTGGTTGGGATCATCACACCTTATTTTGTTCGGCACATGCTTTTGTGGTTTCACCAAAACAAAGCTTACAAGCCTTGATTGATGGGCAAATTCAAGCAGGTTTTGAGCAACATCCCGATTTTAAACATATTGATTGGTCTAAAGTTGAATTCCGTTTAAACCGCAATCTTTTACAGGCTGATTTTTCTAAGTCCCTAGAAGATTTGGGTTTTGATCATAAATCTCTCCTGCGCTTTGTAACGCCTGATTTAGCAGGTTACCAAGGCACACATGTTTAAGGAGAACACAGATGAGCTATCAAGTCACGATTGAACCAGCAGGAACCATCATTCAAGTTGAAGAGGATCAAACCATTTTAGATGCAGCATTGCGTCAAGGTGTTTGGTTGCCCTTTGCTTGCGGACATGGCACTTGTGGTACATGTAAAGTTCAAGTCACAGACGGTTTTTATGATGTAGGTGAAGCCTCGCCTTTTGCACTTATGGACATTGAACGTGAAGAAAATAAAGTGTTGGCTTGTTGTTGCAAGCCCGAATCTGACATGGTCATCGAAGCGGACGTGGATGAAGACGAGGATTTCTTAGGCTATTTAGTCCAAGACTACCAAGCTAAGGTTATTGAAATAACGGATTTATCGCCGACGATTAAAGGTGTCCGACTTCAACTTGATCGACCAATGCAGTTTCAAGCAGGCCAATACATCAATATCCAACTCCCTAATATTGAAGGAACCCGGGCATTTTCAATCGCCAATACACCGAGCGAAGCAAATCTGATCGAATTACATATTCGTAAAGTGCAAGGGGGTGCTGCAACACGCTATGTGCATGATGAACTGAGTGTTGGTGAAGAAATGGCGCTTTCAGGACCTTATGGACAATTTTTTGTGCGTAAGTCTGATCAGCAAAATGTCATTTTCATTGCAGGTGGTTCAGGTCTTTCAAGCCCTCAATCGATGATTCTGGATCTTTTAGAACAAGGTGACACCCGTATCATTTATTTGTTCCAAGGTGCACGGGATGTTGCTGAATTATATAACCGTGAAAAATTCGAACAGCTTGTCAAAGAATATCCAAATTTCAGATACATCCCTGCCTTAAATGCGCCTAAGCCAGAAGACCAATGGACAGGGTTTACAGGTTATGTACATGAAGCGGTTGCCAATTATTTTGAAAATAAATGCAGTGGGCACAAGGCATATTTATGTGGCCCGCCACCGATGATTGATGCCGCCATCTCCACCTTGATGCAAAGCCGTTTATTTGAAAAAGACATCCATACTGAACGCTTTTTAAGTGCGGCAGATGGTGCAAATGGGCAATCACGTTCGGCACTTTTTAGACACATCTAAAGTTGAGTGGTTGAACCCTTAAATTATCCAATATAGCAACACCAGCGTGAGTGATCTGCACCAATTCCAGATCGCTCTCAAGATACTCATGCCAAATACTCATATCAATCAAAGGAAGATGATGATGAATAGACAACAAATCGATAGCCTCGTTCAGCAAATGAATGTCGCGACAGCAACAGGTGAAGTCAATCTGCGTGTTCAGCAAATCGTTGTTCGTTTACTTGGTGATTTATTCCAAGCCATTGAAGACTTAGATATGTCTCAAACCGAGCTTTGGAAAGGCTTAGAATATTTGACAGATGCAGGTCAAGCCAATGAACTGGGACTTTTGGCAGCAGGTCTCGGGCTAGAACATTACTTAGATTTACGTGCAGATGAAGCAGATACTAAAGCCGGTATTACAGGTGGAACACCACGAACAATTGAAGGACCGCTTTATGTTGCAGGTGCGCCTGAGTCCGTTGGCTTTGCTCGTATGGATGATGGCTCTGAATCTGGGCACGTCGATACCTTAATCATTGAAGGCATTGTCACAGACACTGCTGGACAGATTATTCCCAATGCAAAAGTAGAAATCTGGCACGCCAACAGTTTAGGCAACTATTCATTCTTTGATAAATCTCAGTCTGCATTTAATTTACGCCGCAGTATTTTCACCGATACACAAGGTCAATATATCGCTCAAACCACCATGCCTGTCGGTTATGGCTGTCCACCTGAAGGTACAACACAAGCTTTACTCAATTTGTTGGGTCGACATGGTAACCGCCCTTCGCATGTTCACTACTTTGTCTCTGCGCCGGGTTATCGCAAACTGACCACTCAATTTAATATTGAAGGTGACAAATACCTTTGGGATGACTTTGCCTTTGCTACTCGTGATGGACTGATCGCTACTGCGCTGGATGTAACGGATCTCGCGAAAATTAAACAATACAATTTGGATAAAGCCTTTAAACACATCAAATTTAATTTCCAATTGGTCAAAGACGTTGATCAAGTCCCCTCTACAGAGGTTGATCGTCGTCGAGTAGCCGCTTAGTCAACAATGTAGTGATACTAAATCCGTTTAACTACAGCTACCTGCAATAAAAATATCATTGAAAAGGATTTTCTATGAAACAACTGATGTTCAAACTTTCAGTTCCATTGATGCTCGGTTTAACCAGTAGCATTGCCTGTGCCACAGAAAATGGGGCTGACTCATTTGCCCTCGGTGCTGAAGGTATGATGGCAGGCGCACTACCACCTGCTGGCGTGTATCTATTAAGTTATTATCAAAATTACCATGCTGGAAGTTTTGATAAGGGCCCAGCGAATTTTCATTTAGATGTAAATGCCTTTATACCCCGTTTGGTCTGGATGACAGAACAAAACTATTTCGGTGGTCAACTGGGTTTCTATGCCATACAGCCTATGGTTGATCTCAGATTATCTGCAGCGGGGATGTCAGATCATAACACTGCCTTAGGTGACTTAATGTTGGGGTCAATGTTAGGTTGGCATCAAGGAGATCACCACTGGATTGCTGCGATAGAAACAGTACTCGCCACAGGTCAATATGATAAGGCCACAGCACAACAGCCTTTGGTCGCCAATATTGGCAAAAACTACAATACTGTTCGACCGATTTTTGCCTACAGCTATGCCCCAAAAAATGGTTTAGATATTTCAACTAAAATTTCTTATAGCTTTAATACTGAAAATGATGATACCCAATACAAATCTGGGGAATATTTTGCTGGTGATTATAGTCTTGGATATAAACTTACTGATCAGGTTAAAGTGGCTGTTGAAGGCTACGCTTTTAAGCAAACCAAGTCAGATAAGCAACAGGGTGAAAATATTGCGATGCGTGGACAAGTTTTGGCAATTGGTCCTGCAATACAATATCAAGATAAAAACTGGTCAATTGAAGCAAAGTATTTAAAAGAAACTCATGTTGAAAATCGCCCTGAAGGCCATACCAGTGTATTAAAATTTGTTTGGGCTTTTTAGTGGCTATGCTTTGCACTCAGCAATATTTGGTTTTTTGCGCAGATGCTCAATTGTAGTCGCTAAATCATACTATTAACCAGTCATTAACGCCGAATGAAACTCATTCGGCGTTAATTTAGAAACCGTCAATTCGGGTTAAAGTAAAACTGCAATATATCAACATAAATCACTTCGGTTTACGCCAATAATCATTTATAAATCTAATACCAATCTTTTGCCTTTGGCACGAGATACACAGATCATCATCGATTGCTGTGATGCCTTTTCATCATCACTCAAATACTGATCAAAGTGCTCTGCTTCACCATCTAGAATTGCAGTTTCACAGGTACCACACACCCCTTCACGACATAAACACTCAACATCAATATTCAATGCTTCAATTGCCTGTAAAATAGTCTGGTTGCCTTGAACTTCGACTTGCTGATTGGATTTCGCCAAAACCACAGTAAATGCTTCACCATCTTCAGGTACGGTTGAAGCAAATTGTTCCCAATGAATATATTCATCTCGATAACGATGAAAATTACAACGATCAATTACCGCATCAATCATTGGCTTTGGCCCACAGACATAAACGTGTGTGCCCTTTGGCTGTGCGGAAATTAATTGATCGAGATCAAGGCATTTCCCATCTGAATCGACATAACTAAAAATATGTTCAGCATGTTTTTGTTTGAGCTCTTGCAACAGTGCAGCATGCTCTGGTGAACGATAGGCATAATGCAATTCGTAATCTGCCCCACGTGCAGCCAACTCATCCATTTGCGGCACAAAAGGCGTAATCCCAATCCCACCTGCAATTAAAATATGTTTTACACCATTTTCAGCCAGTGGAAATAAATTTTTAGGTTCTGAAATCAGAATTTCACAGCCTTCATTGCATTGCTCATGCATATAGACCGAGCCACCTTTACCTTCTACATCTTTGCGTACGCATACTTGGTAAGTGCTAAGATCCTGAGCACAGCTCATCAGTGAATAGGCATTGGAAAGCTGATCATTCATTTTAACAATGATATGACTGCCCCCATTAAACTGAGGAAAATTTTGTCCATCCTGACGTTTAAATGTAAACCGTTTGATCAATGGTGTAAGTTGCTCTACCCCTGTGACCACTGATGCAAACATTTCATAATGACTTGCCATGTCTAAATCCTCTTTACCACATGTTGCTTTTTTAAGTACTTATTCAAGCGCTTTCTCATTGGAGGGCAGCGTGTTGGATGATCATCAATGAATGTCCAACACGCCTTTATCCTATAGCCCTAAACACATATATTTAATGGTCATGAATTCTTCTAAGCCATACTTAGAACCTTCACGACCTACCCCAGATTGTTTCACGCCACCAAACGGGACCACTTCATTTGAAATTGCAGTTGAGTTCATCCCCACCATGCCATATTCAAGTTGTTCTGCGACACGCCAGATCCGTGAAATGCTTTCGCTATACACATAGGCTGCCAAACCAAAGATGGTGTCATTGGCCTGAGCAACCACATCTGCTTCATCACTAAATCGAATCAGCGGTGCCACTGGCCCAAAGATTTCTTCTTTGACAATTTCCATGCTTTGATCCACATCAGTAAGCACGGTCGGTTCAAAGAAAGTCTGTCCAAGTGCATGCTGTTTACCACCACAAGCCACTTGTGCACCTTTTTTACGTGCATCATCGATTAACTGTTGTGCTTTAAGGACGGCCTTTTCATTGATTAAAGGCCCTATCTGTACATTTTCTTCAAGACCATTGCCAATCTTAAACTTTTCAACTTCTTGCACAAATTTCTCAGTAAATGCCTGATAAACCTTGTCATGTACATAAATGCGGTTGGCACAAACACAAGTTTGCCCTGCATTACGGAACTTGGCAAAAATTGCACCTTGTACTGCTTTATCTAAATCTGCATCATCAAAAATAATCAATGGCGCATTTCCACCAAGTTCGAGCGCAAGTTTTTTAATCGTGTCTGAACATTGCTGCATCAATAAACGACCAACAGGTGTTGAGCCAGTAAAAGTCAGTTTTTTGACTTTTTCATGACTGGTAAATACTGCACCGATTTCTTGTGACTGACCTGTTACAACATTGATCACCCCAGCAGGAATCCCTGCCATTTCTGCAAGTTTTGCAATGGCCAAGGCGCAATAAGGCGTTTCATTGGCAGGTTTAATCACAATCGTACAACCCGCAGCTAAAGCTGGCGCAGCTTTACGGGTAATCATAGCGATTGGGAAATTCCAAGGCGTGATCGCTGCAACCACACCTACAGGTTCCTTGGTAATGATAAAACGCTGTTGATTATTGGTGGTAGGAATCACATCACCATAAACTCGCTTGCCTTCTTCTGCGAACCATTGAATAAATGAAGCAGCATATTTCACTTCACCTAAGGCTTCAGCCAAAGGCTTGCCTTGTTCAATGGTCATGATACGAGCCAGTTCGTCAGCATGTGCCAATACCAACTGATACCAAGCCAATAATAAATCTGCGCGTTTTTGTGCAGTTAAGGCTTTCCACTTTGCTAAGGCTTGATATGCAGCATCAACCGCTAGGCTTGCTTCTGCCGCCCCCATATTGGGAATAAGCCCAATCTCTTCACCTGTTGCTGGGTTGGTGACGGGTACAGTGGCATTGGATTGTGCATTGATCCACTGACCATTTACCCATCCACGTTGTTGAAATAGCGGACTACCTTGCAAACTTGACATGTCATGATCCTATGGTTTGAAAGCAAGGTACGACTTTATTTGCCGCACCTTTAACTTGAGCGCTTCTCTAAACAACACATGATCGAGCTCTTGGCCCCAGTGATATTTTGAGAGGCTCCCTTAAATGATTATTTGTGATATTGCGCAACGAGGTTTTGGAAATAAGCAATGCCGTGTTCACTAATCCCCGAACGTTGCTTATCCGTCATGATTCGCCCTTGACCGCGATAACCACGTGACTTTAAGCCACGTTGCACACTTTCAACCAGATTTAAATCTTCTGGGCGGAAGACATTACGATACCATTCAATCAAATCTTTTTGGTCTTGAGTCAGTTCTTCATTGGTAAAGTAAATATCATAATGTTGTAATGTCGTTTCAGCATCTACAGGAAATTCATAGATCACGGTCATAAAATTACCGCCTGGTGGCACATTAAACATGGTGCAAGGCCATGTCCAAAAACCACTAAAGGTTGGATCTTGTACCGATGGATCCAGCTTGAATGATTTTTCTGAAGAACGTGCATATCCATATTGCAAGGTCCAGTTTTGATGTGTGGTATGCCAATATTTATCCACCTGAACAGAATCAGCAAAGCCTGGATGCGCAGGCCCGCAGTGATAACATTCCATATAGTTATCTACAATCACTTTCCAGTTCGCTGGTGTTTCCGTCACAAAGCGTGCTGCAAGTTTTAAATCTTTGATCACCGCACAAGTTTCATTGAGCTTTTGTGCAAACTCAGGCAATTGATCTTCAACACAAGTGGCATTTTCATCCATATTGATAAAGATAAAACCGGCATACTCTTCAACTTTTACAGGCACCATACTTGAGTTTTGTTTATCAAAGGATTCAACATGATCACAGTTACGTGCCAGCGCCAAACTTCCGTCTAGCTTAAATGTCCATGCATGATAAGGACAGGTAATCACATTCTTCGCTTTACCACTGCCACTTAACAACTCATGCCCACGATGCGGACAGACATTATAAAAAGCCCGTAATACGCTGTCTTTACCGCGAATCACAATAATATTTTCACCAATGACCTTACGGGTAATATAGTCATTGGCCTGTGCCACTTCACTGCCGTGTGCAACGCAAATCCAGCTTTTTGCAAAAATTTCTTCTTTTTCACGCTCAAAAACCTGAGAAGATGTATAGAACACTTTGGGAAATGTCCAAGCAACGTCTGGGTTTGAACAGAAATCTTCTGGTAATTTTTCAACTGCATTCATGTTTTTACTCCATTAAACTCTTTTTTGTCCTAACGACCGTTTGTTTAAAATTGGCTGATGTTCAAATCAATTGAACATTGGCTTTAACGAACTCAGCATGCGCTGATATAAATCTTGCACCACAGGACAGTCACGTACTAACCGTAAACTGCCATGTAGTAATCCTTTACCGAGATAAAATTCGGTTGCAATATTGGCCTGTTTTAACTTGTCAGCAAAAATACGCCCATCATCACTGAGAGGGTCATACTCAGCGACGGCAATAAAACTACAGGGCATATCGGAAAAATCCTGTGCCAACAGTGGTGATAAACGTACGTCCTGCCAGTCGCTTGTATTTGGCGCATAGGCTTGCAAGTAATCATGCATATCCGCTAGCGACAGTAACGGTGCATCTGCTTGCTGCTGACAGGATGCCGTATCAAAACCACTACTCAAACATGGATAAATCATTGCAAGACCACAGGCTTGAGCCCCTGTATGTTGTAATTGCACTGCAAGTGCAGCCGCTAAATTACCGCCCGCACTGTCCCCCATCAAAACTATTTGATTTGGATTAATCTTCCATTGCAGGCCATGTTGATAGAGCCAGTGATATACCGTTTCACAGTCTTCATATGCAGCTGGAAAATGGTGTTCTGGTGTTAAGCGATAATCCACACTCAGCACAGCAACATTTAAATCACGACATAAATAGCGAGTGATAAACTCATGTGAATCAAGATTTCCCACCATCCAACCACCACCATGAAGATATAAAATACATGGCCAACCTGTCGCTGGTGCTTCACCCAATGGTGAATACAACCGAACATTGACTGGATGATTGAGCTGCGGCACAGTTTTATCTTCAATATTGACCGTACCATCACGTGGTAAGGTGTAATGTAAGCACATCGCATCATACGCAGCCCGAATAGAATCGATATCATTATCCGCCGGTGAATAAATGCTGCTCCAATACACCAGACTTTGCATTTCTTCACTCAATCTATAGTGCATGCTCGGTTGTTGTGTCATGACAATTCCTTTTGACTGGTTTTATCCGCAGTGGGTTCAATTGCAACATCAATGTGCATATGTTTATTTGCATCTGTTTGATCTAAAGATTCCAACTCACTAAAACTCATTTGCTCTATCAGATGGGATGGAACCTTTGAATAATCCTCAATCAACCATTTCACCAAGCCATAGGTCTGTATCAAAATAATCACAATGAATGGCAAGGCAGTCACAATGGTCGCGGTCTTCATGGTGTCCAAAGGCGCTTTAGAGAAAATCATCGCAATCGAAACAAGAGTTAACATCACACACCAGAACAAACGGGCATTTGGTGATGGGTCTTGCCCCTCACGTAAACCACGGGTACAAGTTGCCGACACTGCATAGCCCACAGCATCCATATGTGCTGCAAGAAAAATCACCATAATCCCAAGGAAAATCCACATCATCAGCTTGCCAGCAGGCAATAAACCAAGCAGTTGGCTAATCGCAACTTCACCACCTTGTTGGCTTAAAACTTGTGGCACATTGACCATACCGTGAATAAAGTTATAGACACTGTAGTTTTCAAACACCCCAAAGATGAACCATAAACCAACGCTACCACCGATGACCATGGCAAGAATCACTTCTTTGATGGTACGTCCCTTTGAAACACGCGTTACAAATAACGCCACACCCGGTGCATAAGAAATCCACCATAACCAATAAAATACGGTCCATTCACGGGTGAACTTTCCATCGCCCATTGGGTCGGTAAATAAACTCATATCGACAAAATTGGTTGCCATTAAGCCAAAGCTCATCAGCGAGTTATTCATAATGAATTGGGTCGGCCCAAAGCACAGCACATAAATCGCAAACAACACCACACCTAAACACACCATATGGCTGAGACGTTGCATGCCCTTATCCATCCCCACATAAGAACTCAGGGCGAATAAAATCGATACTGCAAAAATAATCACCACTTTGGTCATAAAGGTATTGGGGATACCTGTCAGCTGCGACAAAATATTGGTAAAAGTTACCGCAGTCAGCACCAAAGAAATTGTTAAAGCACCGAACATACACAACAAGAACATCAGATCGACAAGGCACCCAACAGGTCCAGTTGCCTTAAAACCAGTGACCGCTTCAATCATTGACGCCAAACTTAAGCCTTTATTTTTTCTGACGTGGTAGCTATAACATAGTGAAATTGAAGCCAGCGCATAGATCGACCAAGCACTCAATCCCGAATGAAAGAATGAGTAAGCAACGCTATATTTCAGTGCTTCCGCAGATTCAGGAGTTAAATTTAAACCCGGTGTTTGATAATAATAAGCCCAGTCTAAGAAGCCCCAATATAAGGTTGAAGAACCAATACCCGATAAAATGAACATGAAAATCCATGACATAGTACTGTATTGCGGTTTGCCTTCACCTAACTTGATTTTTCCATACTTACTGAACGCCAAAGCAAAGGTAAAAATAATTGATAAAAATGCAAATAAAAGCACTGGTGTAGTAAAAACAGATGTTGTCCACTTCATCCATTGAGCAGCAAGCTGTATAGATTCAGTCGAGTAAATTGCCAAACCAGCCACCGAAATAAACACAACGGCAAGACTGGTTATTGCAAGTGTCTTATCTGTATAAAGTTTTGTATTTTGATTATCCATATCCATTCAATCCATCTTGGATCCTGATTGTTTATTCCCTAAGGGCGATTACTCCATCGCGAATAAGTCCATTTTTTGATGTGTTACAAATGCTGCTATCGCATCACCAACATCGTCCGTTTTGGCTGTTCCACCCACATCTGGTGTTTTTGGGCCATGTAACAATACATGTTCAATTGCCTGCATAATCTCTTGACCTGCTTGAACCACTTGTTCGTCGCCATCTGCCAAGAAATCTAACATCATTGCGCCAGACCAGATTGCAGCAATTGGATTGGCAATGTTTTGACCATAAATATCGGGTGCAGAACCATGTACAGGTTCAAACAACGATGGGAAATTACGTTCTGGATTTAAGTTTGCAGAAGCAGCTAAACCAATCGTTCCTGTACATGCAGGTCCCAAATCCGACAAAATATCACCAAATAAGTTTGAAGCAACCACGACATCAAAACGTTCAGGCTGTAACACAAAACGAGCGGCCAAAATATCGACATGCTGTTTGTCTGCCTTGATTTGCGGATATTGTTTTGCCATCTCATCAACACGTTCATCCCAGTACGGCATACTGACTGCAATACCATTTGATTTGGTTGCAGCGGTAACTTTTTTAGCATCGCGTTGATTGGCAAACTCAAAAGCATATTTCAAAATGCGGTCTACACCATGACGGGTAAACACAGCTTCTTGTAAAACAAACTCACGCTCAGTACCTTCAAAAGCCTTACCACCAATCGCAGAATATTCACCTTCGCTATTTTCACGTACCACGTAGAAATCAATATCCCCTGGTTTTTTACCTGCAAGTGGGCATTTCACCCCTGGCATTAAACGTACTGGACGTAAATTCACATATTGGTCAAAACGACGACGGAACTGTAGCAATGACCCCCAAAGAGAAATATGATCTGGCACTTTTTCAGGCCAACCCACTGCACCAAAGAAAATCGCATCGTATTGCTGTAAAATTTCAAACCAGTTATCCGGCATCATTTTTCCGTGTTCAAGATAGTAATCACAACTTGCCCACTCAAACGCATCGAACTGTAGCGCTATGCCATATTTGTCTGCAGCTGCCTTTACAACCTTGATCCCTTCTGGTAGAACTTCTAACCCGATTCCATCGCCTGCAATCGTCGCAACTTTATACTTTTTTGCCATAACGCTCCCTTACACCTTTGGTTAATATCCTTAGCTGTAAACATGCTATTTTCAGCAAAAATGATCAATAATAAAACTATCACCCCAATGGACACGGATCGTGAATAATCTACCTAACCTATCGGATTTAAAGGTTTTTTGCACAGTCGCAAAACGTAAAAGTTTTGTTGATTCTGCTGAGGAACTGGGTGTTTCGCCTGCGTTTATTAGTAAGCGCATCAATATTTTAGAAAACAATTTAAACTGTAAATTGTTTCATCGCAGTACCCGTCATGTCAGTTTGACTGAAGATGGCAAACTGATTTTGGAGCGAGTCGCTCATATTTTGGATGAATTTGATGAAATCAGTGAGTTGGTCAATAACCCATTAAGTACCCCCACAGGCCATCTGGATATTGTCAGTAGCTTTGGTTTTGGACGGAAACATGTTGCACCGATCCTGTCTAAACTGCTGACCATGTATCCAAAATTAGAAATTCAGTTTGATACAATTGATAATACGAAAGATTTAATTCAACACAGTATTGATCTAGATATTCGGATTGGTAATGAAATTGCACCCAATATGATTGCCAAAAAAATGGTTTCTAATTTCCGAATTTTTTGTGCTGCACCAAGCTATTTACTAAAAAATGGAATGCCTGAAAGTTTAGACGATTTGCGTAGTCATGATTGCTTAACCATCAGTGAACGTGATCAATCCTCAGTATTATGGAAATTACGCCACGCTTCAGAAGATATGTCGGTACATGTCACCCCACGTTTTATTTCCAATAATGGTGAAATTATTCACCAATTGGCAGTCGAAGGTCATGGCATTATCTTACGTTCAATTTGGGATGTTGCAGATGAGTTGATTAGCGGTCAGTTACAGCATATTTTGCCTGAATACTGGCAAGATGCCGATGTATGGGCAGTCTACCCGTCACGTTTAAAAAGCTCATCTAAATTACAGACCTGTATCCTGTTTATCCAAAATGAATTACAGAATCGATTGCAGCATGTTCAGAACCTATCACGTGGACAACTGATTCAACCGGTAGAATCGGTAACACAACATGCTGAAAAGGTATTTTTATAATCGAGATCAGCTGCCTGCTTTCTTTTTTTAACAACATCATGCACATTAATTCAATCATGAACATGCAGGCAGCATATGAACACGGCAATATTTGGCCTTATTTTAATCGCAGCGGCATTTCACGCCACATGGAATGCTATTGTCAAAGCAGGCTCAAATAAATTTTTAACCACTGTATTGGTGACTGCATCAGCAGCAGTTTTAGCAGCGCTACTACTGCCCTTTTTCCCGATACCACATCGCGCTAGCTGGTCTTATATTTTAGCCTCAACGGGAATACAGATTCTCTATTTTGGTATGGTTGCCAAAATTTATCGCGTCGCGGACATGGGACTAAGCTATCCTCTGATGCGTGGTACTGCACCGCTTATTGTGGCAGTTTTAGGGACATTCTTGCTGCATGAAACACTAGAATTCAATGCTTGGCTTGGGATCATTACCATTTCCATCGGCATTTTATCCATGATCTTCGCAACCTCTCAAACAGGACGAAAAGGAATTGGTTTAGCCTTGCTCAATGCAGTTTTAATTGCTGGCTATACCTTGGTGGATGGTCATGGAATTCGTCTCTCAGGATCACCCATTTCTTATATCTTATGGAGCTTTGTGCTCTCGGGTCTGATCTTTTTTATGTTTGCCTTGAAAATGCAATATCACCAGATGGGTAATTATTTTCGTCATAATTGGCATTTCGGTTTAATTGGTGGGATTGGCTCATTTTTCTCTTATGGACTCGCATTGTGGGCGATGACACTTGCACCAGTTGCTATTGTTGCCGCACTGCGTGAAACCTCGATTTTATTTGCTACGCTAATTTCGATTTTTATTCTTAAAGAACAAGTTAATGTTATACGTATTGTCTCGTCATGTATTATTTTAATCGGGGCATTGGTCCTAAGAGCTGCCTAACCCTAACAGCCGATTATTCCTAAGTACCATCTATTCCTAAGAGTTGCTGGCGTAGGCAGAACTGAAAGAACCAGCCTATTTTAAATAGACTGGTTGATCTTCAATGTTAATTTTAGAAGTAATAACCCAGTGATAAGTAAAATAATTTATTCCACTGATTACTGTCGCCTTGTGCAAGACCGTTGGCACTGCCGCCTGTCATTGGATCATTACGACTCCAAATATATTCGCCCTGAATCCCTACTGCTTTATAATTAAAATACACCCCAGCTATTAAACGATCTGAATCTTGATAGCTCTTTTGATCTTTAAAGAAACGGCTATAGGACAGATAAGGTTTAATATTTTCCAACTGATAAAAGGGTTGAGCCAAAGTGTAATTAATTTCATTGGCCATAAATTTGCCTTTATTGGCCACTTGGTAGGGATAATCAAATGCCCCGATGGTTGAGCTATTTGGCAGAAGATTATCGGCATTTTTAATGTTCTGTTCACCTGCAAGGAAAAGCCATTGCCATGCTTGATAATTGGTTGTACTAAATACACTCCATGTACTTCGGTGACCATCTTGCTGCGTGCGATTATTTTCCAGATCTGAGTACCAGAATGAACCACCAATCTCAGTTGAAAACTTTTGTGCTGGGTCCAACTCAAATTTTTTAGATAAGCGAGTCACCCACATATTTTTTTCATCGATATCTGTGCCTTGGCTTAAATCATCGGCTTGAACAAAGTTACCACTATAGCGGCTGGCGTCTTTAGACGTTCCTGTATAATTACCACCATCTGTTGGGTAAAAACCTAAAATAAAATTGTATTGATCATTTTTAAACTGATACTTCGCACCTAGATTTTGAATATCTTCTAAGCCCACCGTATTTAGCAAGGTTTCATAATAGCTGTTACCCCACAGTCGACCAAATCCAAAATCAACTGATTGAAAGCCCACGGTAAAGCGTTGTTGGTCTGAAATTTTATATCCAGCCCAAGCATCTTTTAGAAATAATCCATCACATAAACGGCTGTATTGGTAACAGCGTAGATCTAATGAGGCAATCCAATTTGGATTTTCATAACTCAATACTGTTTTAATATCTGCAAGCTGCCAATCCTTGTTTTTAGAACCTTCATTTGCCTCAACGATATAATCTTTGTACATATATCGGGTACGGATTGCGCCAGAAAGTTTAAGTTCACCTGATTCTGTTTTAGGGTCACCTATACTTAAATCTGCTGCAAAACTAGGCATGCTGACCAAAAGCCCCATTGAACCTATAAATAGAAATAACTTCTTCATTGTTGTACATCCTTGTTTAACCTCATATAAAAATGAAGAATTTATGTACAACAAACAATGGGCAAACTATAAAGTCGGAATTTACAGACTGTGTTTAATGCGGATTGATTCAATCACGATAAGGGGGTAAAAAGCTGTGATTTTTAGGTTTTATTGAAAAACCAAACTTATGGCAACGATTCAAATCAAAGCGTCTTAAAATCAATAAAATCGTTTGAATTTTGATTACATGCAGCTAACTTTGATGTACTGTTATAAACAGAAATCTGCCAGAAATTAATGTCATCATAGCTTAATGGAATACCTGCCGGAGTCTTTGCGAATTTTCCTAATGGATATAAAATAATTAGAGAAAAATCTTCTCTAAAAAACCTAACTATAAGTATTTTTTAATTCTATTTGGCACTTTGCTTAAAAGACCTAATTTTTTCATCTCTGCATAATATAGAGCGTAGTTTTTCCTTGCGTGAGCTTCATTTTTTGTGCAACATATATATCGGCTATATTTAAGTAAGCTACTGCTCTACTTGGATCTAGCTTTATAACATAGTTTAAAATGCTTAAAGATTCATTGTAATAACCTAATTTATATAAATAAAATGCAGAATCATTAAGCTCTTGAATATCATTTTTGCTATATACAGGCAATTGGCAATTTATACTTTTGATTATTTCATCTATTTCTAATCTTTCAGACTTTTTCATTTTTTTTAAATTTTGGCTTGTTGAATAATTCATATAAACAACTGCGCCTCTTCCCCCACCTACATCAGCCTCCCAAATAGGTAGATCTTTTTGCTTATCCCACTTTCCAGCACACATATCACTTAACATTGTTGGAATAGCATCGACAATCACTTTATTTTTATTATTGATAATTAAACAGTAGCGTTGATCTTGATCTGAAATCGGTAACGTCAAAAAGTTATAATTTTTAGTGATGTATGAATATTCAGGAAAGACATCTTTCGATGAAAGACTAAAATTTGCATCACTTAAATTTAGCGGACTGCAATTTTTATAGCTTAAAAAATCAGGAGTTGCATGTACTGAAAAAATTGTACTGCTTAACAATATAAAGAGCGTTTTCTTTAGCATTATCGTTGTCCTAATGTTTATATCTTTATTATACGTACAGGTTCATTCATTGGCTCATAGAATTTGTTACTTTATAAAGTAATTTAGAGGCTATATGCTGTTTTAATTTTCTTAGGCCGATAAAGTGTAATATTCCAATCAATTTCATTTTGTCTCAATATATCGCCATCTTCTAGTTCAGAATTTCCTATAATACTTTTAGGAATAAACACTTCTAATTGACTTTGGTTTCTACAAAAAATTTGACTAAAACCTTCACTCCTTAGATATATCCATACTCTTTGCTTAATTTTACTCATTTTTAAATTATTAAATGATTTTAAATCCATATTTTTAGGCTTAATTTTAAATATTACATACTCAGCACCAGCTGAGTTATAATAAGTCATATTTTCAGGGTTAGCTTCACCAAAAATCATATTAATTTCATGAGTAGAATCTTTCTGATTCTCTGTAATATTTTGACTTGAATCAGGTTTCACTTCTGTACAACCACTAATGTATACTAAAGAAAAAATTATTAATAAATATTTTAACATTTCAATCACCTAAACCAAATCTATTTTTTACTTTATTAACAACTTCTTCTAATGAAATAAAATCACTTCTAGCAATATCAAAACATTTTCCACTGGTTGAAAACATTATCACTATCTATAATTTTATATGTTTATCTTTCAACATTCTCTCGCCCTATCTCACAAATCCTAGCAATAAAACTTATTAACAGTCCAATAAATAAAGAACAACCAACTAACCAATTTAAACTTACCACTATTTCTTTCCCACTAGATTCAAAAATAATTAAAAATAATGCCGTTATTAGACTAATAGTAACAGTCCTTATGAAAAAAGTTAGATATGGCTTATCCTCAATCCTTAAAAAGCTTGATATCAAAGTGATAACAAATTCTAACATTGTAATTTCCTAAAATTTAAAAATTAGTAAACAAACTTCACTTTTCTATTTATCAATTATTACCATATATTTCAATAGAATACTTAATTAAAATATACGATTAGGAGATTATTTTTTACGACAATCGTTAACTTTTCCCTCGCCATAATCAAGGAAGATTATCCAACTATTTTTACTAGAAGGCATAACCTCATGTCCAATAAAGCTATAGTATTTATCTTTCTCTGGAAATAAAGCTCCGAGATAAATTTTTTCTCCTAAACAATACTCATAAAAATGATCTTTATTAGAAATCATCCTCCATCCATCCTTTTTCAATTTTGAATGCACTTGATTGTATTCAACTAGTGATAATTTAGATTTCTGTATTTTAACAATTGAATATTTATTTTCTGGCTTATCAATAGAAACATATTCATCAGGATCATAATTTTTAAAATATTTATGAGTGATAGTCTTGAAAAATCGCGCATCCTGAGTAGTTTCACTATTTACACATGAAGAAGTTAAAACTATGAGAATAGTAATATAGCTGAATTTCAAAAAATTCATTTCGCATTTTCCTTATAAATAATTTTAACTTGAAATGAATTACTCCATTCTCAGTTTCAGAAATATCAAATTTGCTTGAACCTGTACCCATCTTAACACCAACTTTAGCATCAAGATTAAACCATTTTCTGCTTCGAGAGTGCTTAATTCACTATTTAAAATATTTTTTACAATTAGTGGTTCCATATACATTATATACATAGGATATAACCCATTTATCCAAATTCCAATCTCCCACACTCATACTATTACCTTCTTCATTACGATAATTTACGCGAGTTGGATAAACTATACTTATTGCATTTTTTATCGAAACAATACATATATTGATCATCAAATAATGCTGGTATTTTTCTCCAACCTTTGTTAATTAATTTATTTTCGACTACATTTTCAAAGTCTTCTTTGCTCATTTTATCTTTTGAAATATATACATTACTCCCGTCAGATGTTTCTTTTGAATTGTGCATTTCATATCGATAGCCATATGATGAAAATAATTCTTTAGATAATTCTTCAAAATTAACACGATCATTTTTATTATTTTTAATTGTGCAACCTGAAATAAAAATTTTACAAAAAATCATTATAACAACCAGTTTTTTCATTACACCTCTAGTTTTATTTAAAACCTTCAACTTACAACCTGTATCATAGCTCACAGACTCATTAATTAGAATAATTATTTTTAAAAATCCTCATCTTTCTTGTCAGGAAATAAATAATCGATTAAAAAAATTACTAAAACTATTACTCCTATTGCTTGTGTTATTAAAAGGAAAAATATTAGGTCGTTAAAAGGCATTAGATAATCATCATTAAAATAATTATAACTGACCGCTAAAAAAAACCTATCAGCCCCAATAAACATCCCTTTATAAAACAAAATAAATAGGGATGATTCTCTGCTTTCAGATTAGATATAAATTGACCCAACACAACTTCAATAATTATGGTAAACATATAAAAACACTTTCTTATTTATTGTACTGTGATTCATTTAACTTTAGACTCGATTTCTCTTGATAGACTTCGTTACAATGGCTTTTATGAGCTAGCAATCTCAAAAAATCTCTTAAATTATCCTATTTAAGAGATCTTAAAAATCAATTTAAAAAGATCTATAGTTCTTTTAACATATCCTTAGCAGGCTCATAACCTCCATTTGCAGCTATTTCCAAGAACTCTTTAGCTTTAATTTTATTTTTTGGTACACCTAAACCATTTAAATACATATATCCTATGTTTGAGGCAGAAACAACTTTAATATCTTTATCTGTAGAGTTAAATAACATTAAAAAAATATCCAAAGCTTGTCTATAGTTTTTATCACAATTTCCTCCTGTTAAGTATTCTGCACCTAAATTTATACCAGCAGGCATATACCCATTTTCAAAAGAATTTTTATATAATTTACAAATTTCAGGAGTTCTTAAATTTTGATAATGAAAAACTTTTGCTTTGACAAAATCACCAACGATCACATCATGTTCAATTAGTTTGTTTGCCAATAAATCAGCTTTTTTTAGATCACGATAATCTTCCAAGTTTGGCATTTCACCTAAATATAAAGAGGCTAAATCAACAAGTGCAAACCAATATTTTTTTCAACTGCTATATTATTATTTTCAATAAAACCATCAACATCTCCTTTTTGTAAATCTAGTAATGCTATTTCCGAATAAGAGGCTGGAATAAATTCTTTTGATTGATTTAATAAAAATAATGCTTTCTCTGTATTTTTTTCAACACCACTCCCTCTAATATACCTTGCACCTAAATTATGCATTCCCAAAGGACTACCCAAATCTGCCGCTATTTTTATGTATTTAATTGACTCTTGAATATCACCTTTTTTTGAAAAATAATCTCCTAACCAAGCATTCGCCTCAGGATTATTATTATCTGCAGAAAATTTTATAAGTTTAAATCCTTCACTTTCATTCTTAGTAAAATATTTACCATAATATTTAAAATTCCCTAAGATATATGCATCAGCTGGTCTATTATAGTTTTCTTCTAAACATTTCTTTTCATTTTCAGTAAAATTATTAAAATCTATATCACAATTTGGATAAAGCTTTTTGTTTACCTCATCATTAATGCTAATAGGTACTTTACCACATCCTATTACTCCATTTGCATTGGTTATTTCACAAGGAACTTTTATAACATCAAAACGATTGGATTCAGTATTAGAATTTATACATCCATTTAAACCTCCCAATATTAAAAAAAATGGTATTAACAAAAAAACTTTCATAAACCCTCTATATAAAACATTCTTCATCTACAGAAATCAAATTTTTATTAGTCAAATTCTAATCTTAAATTTCCTATTAAATAAATATAATTTCTATTGTTTAAAATTAAAAATCCCAAACAATAGAAAAACAATAAAATTATTTTACTTTTTCAACATATCTATAGCAGGCTGAAATCCATAGTTTTTAGCATATTATAGATATTCTTTTGACTTATTTAAATCACGATTAACTCCCAACCCATTTAGATACATATAACCTAAATTAGAAGCCGCTACAACTTTTACGTCTTGATCTGACTGACTATATAGTGAATTAAAAGTAGTTAATGCTAATTTATAATTTTTAGAACAATTATTACCTAACAAATATTCAGAACCAACGCTTAAACCAGCAGATAAATAACCTTTATCAAAAGATAATTTATATAAATCACAAATCTCAGGATTAGCAACTCCATCTGATTTATATTGTAATACTCTAGCCTTCAATGCATACCCTACAGAAACATTATGTTCTATTAATTTATTTGACAAATCAATAACCTTATCCAAATCACGATAACCTTCAAGATTAGGCATTTCTCCCAAGTACAAAACAGCTAAATCAGCATAAGAAAACCAATACTTTTTATCAATTGCAATATTATTATATTTAACAAACCCCTCAACATTACCTTTTTGGAATTCGATCAAAGCTATCTCTGAAAAAGAAGCAGGAATATATTCTTTCGATTGATTTAATAATAATAATGCTTGATCTAAATTTTTATCTACACCAATCCCTCTGCTATATCTTGCACCTAAACTATGTATTGCCAGAGGATTTCCTAGATTAGCTGCTTCTTTTATTAATATAGTTGTGGAATTAATATTACCATCTGCTTCATATTTTTTTGCTAACCAGAATTTTGCTTGAGGATTCTGATGCTCTGCAGCATATTCGATATATTTTAATCCTTCTGCCTCATTTTTATCATAAAACTCTCCATAAAATTTTAATTTTCCTAAGATATAGGCATCAGCAGATCTTTTATCATTGTGTTCTAAGCACTTTTTACTACTATCATTAAAATTTTCAAAGTCTATTTGACAATTTGGTATCAATTTTTGATTGACTTCATTTTTTAGACTTATTGGGATCTGTCCACATTTGATCGTGCCATACTCATTTGCAATTTCACATGGGATTGAAATTATATTTGGATTTTTATCCTCAATAGTATTTATCTTTGAGTTTGTACATCCGCCAAGCAAAAACACAAATGAAAAATTAAATATCAATCTATTATACATCAAATGCCCTATCTAAAGACTCCAAATAATTAGATTACCGTAAATTAAACAAGATTAAATTTCGACCTACCCAATTATTTTTAATGAATTATTTCCAATAAGAATAATAAATTTATTTGCTTTGCAAATAACATCTATTTAATGTTCCATTAATTGTATGACTTAATATAATGTTCCATTTATTTTCTATTTGCTTACCTATATCTCCACCACCTAAAATTTTATTGCCTACTAATTCCTGTGGAGGAATAACTTCTAATTGTCTTGTTCCTTGACAAAAAATATTTGCTTGATCTTTCTTTTTTAAAAAAACCCATCCCCTGTCTTCAATCAAATTATTTTTGATAATATTGAATTGTTGCATGGATAAATTATTAGAACTGATTTCATAAAATACATCACTAGAAGAATATGATTTGTAACTTCCCTCATTTTCTAACTTATTTTTAAAAATTTCTTTAGCTTCATGTTTTAGCTCTTCATTTATAGGATCATTACTTTGTCCTCTACCAATATTATTATCTTTCACACAAGCTACTAATAAGATAATTAAAAAAAAAGGAAGTATTTTTACCATTACTCTTCTCCTGATACGAGCCCTATTCCTGCAAAATTTCCATTAATGCCACTACTACCAACAACTTCATGTGCTGTAGCCCCATATACCATACTATCTTTCGGTACAACAGGTTTAACTCTATTATATCCAACTCCTAAAAGTGGAGTTCCTACTAGTCCCCTAACTCATTACTTAAAGTTTGTGGTGTGCCCACTTGGTCATAGTGGTAAAAGGCAACACGTTCTAATTCAGCTTTGTTCTTTCTGGTTTCAGTTTTCCATACAGGATCTTTATAAATCGAATAAGGTACGTTTTGGAATTGGCGATAGTCAGGTGTTTCTATCAGTTTAATAAAGCCTGCATAATCTGTCTGTAATAACGGTACAAAGCTATTCGGTTCATAAACATAGTGTTTGGTATAGTCTTGCTGTTTTGATTGAGTTTGGTTTGCTTGATATGACTCCCATATCATTAAATCACCATCCCAACCAAATAATGTCAGACTATTTTCATTCGCATTATTCTTAAATAATCGGCGACCAAACACATCATAACCATAATCAGTAATTATTTACAAAGATCATCACCCCATTTATTGTAAGAATACAAAACACCATCGACATTATTTTTTGGTAATTTTCCACCTTTAAAATCATAAAGTTCCCCATTCCCAACAATTACTACATTGATACGATTATTCAAACCTAAACAATATGTATTAACGCCTACTCCTTTTCCTTTAAGCATCCATCCATCTTTTTCTAATAAATTTGTTATTTCTAATATTTTCTGACTATTATTAGAACTCTTTAGATCAAAATATGAAACTTGTACTTCTGCTCTTCGTAATGAATCAATAACGTCCAAATTTTCACCTAAAACAGTTTTCATTTTTTCATCAAAAGGGTATTTATCTGAAGGTTCATTATAAATTTTATTACTACTGCATCCTATTAAAGTGATCATAGAACATATTAAAAAACTTAAACTGCAAAATTTCATATTTAATCCCTAATTTTTTCTGTAAGAGAGCGGCCTTGACCTTCAACACCATATCCAACATTAAAATCAGCACCTGGAGTACCAACCCCAATTTCAAAACCTTTCATCGTTTTAGAGGTAAAATAAGCTTTAACTTTTTCACTAACCGATGTAGAACTTGTATCAATAGGTAATACTAAACCTGCACGTACTCCCCATATACCACCACTTGCACTTCCTGCTAAACCAGTTAAAAATGCATCTGTATTATTTGCATCACTATCCTTTACTGGTTTATTAAAAATATAACCTGCCATGCAACTAGCCGAAAACTTACCTTTTAATTTTGTAAGATCAGAAGCACCTAGTTTTTTAGTTCCATCAAGTACCATCACAGCATTCTTACCTATCGCTTTAGCACCTTTTACATCTGGCCTTGATGATGCACCTACTTGAAATACCTTACCATTATGTAGGTTAGTAATCTCTGCGTAAGCAAAGGGGCCTACCCCTCCCGAACAATAAACATAATCGAATAATGGAGGCCCTTGCAACCGACAAATATCACCTGTTTTCATCCAACAGTCATAATTTCGATAACCTTCGTATTCTAAATTTGCTGAAGCTTGACGACTTAAACCGATAAATTCTCCACCATAGGTTACTTGCAATCCCAAAGCATCTACCCACAAAGTTGGATTAATTACATAACTGTAGTGATTCAATCCTGCGTATAAATCTATGGGGTCTTTACTCATATATCTTGCACTATACGGATCGTAATAACGATAACGGTTATAGTGTAAGCCTGTTTCTTTATCGTAATATTGCCCCTGAAAACGAATATTACTTTGTTGCAATGGATTGTCTTGGTTTGTTGTATTAATTTCTAAAGCTGTGCCCCATGTATCTTGTTTGATTTCCCAAACACACTCGCCTAACTCATTACTTAAAGTTTGTGGAGTACCGACTTGGTCACAGTGATAAAAGGCAACACGTTCTAATTCAGCTTTGTTCTTTCTGGTTTCAGTTTTCCATACTGGATCTTTATAAATCGAATAAGGTACGTTTTGGAATTGACGATAGTCAGGTGTTTCAATTAGTTTGATAAAGCCTGTATAACCAGTCTGTAATAATGGTACAAAGCTATTCGGTTCATAGACATAGTGTTTGGTATAATCAGTTTGCACTTTTGATGATTTCACTGATTCCCAAACCATCTGATCACCATCCCAACCAAATAAGGTTAAACTCTGGTCTTGATGATTATTCTTAAATAATCGGCGACCAAATACATCATAACCATAATCTGTGATTTGACCATTGTTGTCACTTTGAATCAGGCGGTTTAAGTTATCCCAAGTTAACTTTAAGGTCTGACCTGCTTGAGTGGTTTCAATCACATTGCCCTGCGCATCATATTTATAATGTTTGCCTTGATACTGGCTAATCAAGTTATTTTTCACTTGCGCAGCTTGTGTCGCTATTGGATCAATTAAGTTCCCCGCAGGATCAAAACTAAAGCTTTCCGATTTAAATGGATTTTGGGTTTTGATTAGACGCCCGATTGGATCATATTGGTAATTTAACTTACCTAAACGGCTATCATCGACTTGAGTCAGCAAATAGTTGTTATCATAGTGATAATGACGTTCTACTTGAAATTGTACCCTGTCCGTAATTTCTTGTTCAGGGCGAATGACTTGTGAGCTGAGTAAGCCCACAACATTATAATTCTTAGTTTGCACTAAACCATTGGCCAGCAGTCGTGTGGTTTCACGATGTAAATCATCACGTTGGAATGCCACCATATCTTGTTGGTTAAAAGCAATACCATAAATATGCCCTGATCCATAGCTTAAATTGGCTTGTACTTGTCCATCTGGTCGAATGGTTTGAGTCAAGTTACCCAATTCATCGTACTCATAACGTAATACTGCTGTGAGTGGGTTTAGATTCGGTATTTTATAGTGTTGATGCTCACGTACCAATTGTCCAAGTTGATTGCGATAAAAATCAATTTGGCTTTCTGTATTTGTCGCTTTACTGAGTTGATTATTTAAGTTGTATTCAAATTCTTCAACTTGACGATGTCGAGTTTGTAAATGAGTAAATGTTTTTGACGCAATCGAACCATCCGTATGATAGCCAAATTGGGTCAGAATATTTGGTTGACGAATGTGAAACAGTTGCCCATTGTCATTATAGTTGTAATGTTTTTCTTCTCCATCAAAAGTATGTTCACGTACCAATTGCCCGAAACGGTTATAGTCGAATAAATATTCTGCATGGTTTTGATTAATCAGCTTTTTAATACGACCTTGTTTATCCCACTGGTAGCCGATTTGGTAACTCTTGGCATCGATCCGTTCCTCTAATAGCCCAACTTGATTGTATTTATATTTGGTGATTAAGCCTTTGCTATCGGTATGCTTAAGTAAACGCCCTTCTTCATCATGTTCAAATTGTTCTTTTAATCCATCAGGATAAATAACAGATTGAAGTTGCCCCTTGTCTTTACCTTGAGTACTATAGAGATACTGAACTTGTTGTGCATCCGCAGCAGCTTGTGCGGTCAGTGTCCCTTCTTCATCATATTCCCAAGCACTACTTTTCCCGGAACAGTCGGTATACCACACCATCTGCCCAAGATCATTATATTGAATTTTCTTTAAGCCACCTTTGGCATCAATCACTTCAACCAATTGATTGTCATTATTATATTTATACTGGGTGGTATGTCCTAAAGGATTAATTTCTTTGCTGATATTACCATCCTGATCATATTCAGTTTTCCAAATATGACCTTCAGGATCTTTGATTTCAGTTAAGTCCCTTGCTTCATCATAGGCAAATAGGATGATGCCACCATTTGGCTGTACAATTTTCACCAATTGATCTTGATCATTATAGACTTGCTCTGTTTCTAAGCCTGCAAAATCTATTTGGCGCGTAATCCGTTTTCGACTATTTCGTGATATCCACTTTTCACGACCATCGGCTAAACGGGTACGATAGGTAAAACCATCCAAATCAAAATAATAATAGGTCGGAACATCATAAGCATCATAGACGGCCACTTGACGCAAACGTGGATGCCATTCTAAACGTGTTTTAAAACTACCATCATCTGCCCATTCCTCAATCGCCTTGGCTTTGGGTGCGGTAGAGTCATATCGAATATTTTGCCCACGCCCAGTACGATCTGTATAACGGGTCAATTGATGTGCATGGTTATATTCATAACTGCGTGTATGTCGATTTTGATCAATGGCTTTGATCAGATTGCCTTGTTGATCGTATTCATAACGTGCCAATGCTTCTGTTTGTTCATCGACAAATGCGGCAATCACTTTGGCTTGTTCATTAAAAGCAAATTTAACTAAATGTTTAGCGCGCTTCAATTGAAAATCAATCGCTTGTAAATAGGCAAATTGTTCAAACAATAAATAGGTCAGTACTACTTTTTCATCAGTCTGATCATTAAATTGTTGAACGAGGTGATAATGTTTTCCAGCATTAAAACTATGAAAATGGAAATTCCAGTCTGAACCAAAATTCAGCAATAAATCTCCATCGTCATGTGGTGCTACAGTGAAACCTTCAAAGGGTACCTGATACGTTGCATACACAATCGAAGCAGGCAGCTGATGTTTACGTCCATTGCTGTCAATAAATAAATACCCATTTTGGTTTTGTATGATCACATTGGAAAATGGCATCATCCAACGTGCGCCGATCATACTGTGGTCAAACTCATTCATTTGAGAGTTATATTGACGACTAAAGGCAAAATCAACTTTAGGTAAGTAAAAGTCTGAATGATTAATTCGTTCTGCACCAATTGAATAGCTGATACTATGACCTGTTTGTGTATCCGTCCCTGGACAAGGTGGATTATTTAGTGCATCAGATTGTAAAGTGACAAACTCTAAAATATCACCATTGATATGCTGCTCATGTTCGCCTGTTTGGTTTAACGGCACACTGGCTGTGGCTTTTTTACCTTGAGTTTGGATGGCTTTTAGAGTTTCTTGAATCAACCAAGCAAGGCTATATTGAGTTCCTGCATTGCTTTGTTGTTGAATCACTGTAGCAAGTTGTGGTGTCGCCTTAAGCACTTCTTCTGTTAATCGTGTTGCGATATTCGGGGTCATCTTTGCGGTCATGTCAGCTTGTGCAGGTGTACCCAACAAATCAATCAATGGCTGTGCCCAGTTGCTAAACTGCTTGCTGGGATCACGTTTTTCAGCTGTGGCTCCCGCTGAAGCAACGCTGCGTAATCCAGCTACAGCGCTGCTGCTAAAGGCTTGCAGAATTGAAGTCCCCAATGTCGTTGCACTCGACAATAAACCTGATAATTTACCTTGTGTTTCTTGTAGGAATTTTTCTAAATCGCCTGCCATCTGCGCATTTAAGTGTAGCTGCATACGACGTAAATCAGCTTCTTTGATTTTACCATTGGCTGGGTATAAACATTCAGCCATTAAACCCAGCATTGGACGTAAAGCCATACGCACATGTGCTTCTGTATTCGGTTGTAAAAATAAACCGATTAAGTTCATGCTTAACAATGCCGATTGTTGTACGCCTGCCTCGGCTTGCTTGGGTTCAGTGGCAAATAAAATAAGGTCTAAAACACTGCCGGATAATGCAAAGATATTGGCGACTGTCGGTACACTGGCGCTTGCTTTGATCTGTTCTAGGCTGGTATTTCCGCAAGCCTGTAAATAGTTTTGGATTTGATGCGCGATAAACTTATGGTCTTCTGTATGCGTCAGACTGGCCAAATTAAATACTGCCAATTCTACCGCTGGCTTGGTCTCTTTAGCGGCTGGTTGTTGCTGTGTATTTGACCCTGTGGTCTGATTTTTACTGTCTATAAATGCCATAAGCTTAACCTTAATACGTTCTAATTTTTAATTTAATTTCAATCAATTAAAATTCAAAAAAATGTTCAATTATTTATTTCGCGCGTTATATACATCTGGTTGTTCAGCAGCCGTTTTTCGCACAGTCACTTGTTTGGTGACATAACGAGACTCTTCCATATCCATCCGTACCACATCCTTATCCATATCATAAATCGACTGCGGTTTTTTCACTTCGACAGGTGTTGTCGCTTGTTGAGTCTGTTGAGTCAAAATTGGCGCAGGCTGACTGACTTGTTGAGGAATGTTTTGCGGGATCGTGGGTACTGATGCATCGCCTTTTCGAGTGGTAATGCTATAGGTTAAGAAGCGAGAGAAATATTCATCTTTTTTAATAAAATCATCCACTACTTTCACTGGGGCATCTAATCCATTTTGAGCAGCGCCAAATGACTCTGCAACAAAACCTTGCCCCAGTGACGACCCAAATCCTGTTCCAGCAGTTAAATTAGAAACCAAACCGCTGGTCTGTTGAGCAAACAATGCTGAGGCTTGGTCTTTAAAGAAATCGATGCCTTGATCTTTAATGTTTTGTAGGGATTGACTTGGATTAGCAATCATCTGTCCCACATTCATCATCTGTGACGGAGATAAATTTAAATTCAATGCTGAAGAGACTGAACCTAATGCACTTTGAGTAAATTGTTCTTTAAATTGTCCCAAGCTTTGTGTGCCTAAGTCTTTTAAAGCATTTTTGCCCATATCTTTCAATGAGTCAGCATTCAAAGAGAATAAATTGTTTTTGAGTTGGGACATCATATTTTGTCCCACTGAATTTAATGCATTTTGTGCAAAGCTTGTGGCACCACCGACCACTTCTTCTGACCAAGTATAATCACGGTTAAAATGACTTGCTTTATCCCATGCACTCCGTGGATCAGTTTCAAATTCAACTTTGGCAGGGCCAGGTGCAATACCTGTCACTTGGGCAAAGCCATTGCCATTCAGCTTGCCAGACACTTGCTTGCCAAATGAATCAATCACTTTAAAGCCGGTTTGTTTAAAGAAGTCTTGCCCACCATAGCTTTTTAATAAGTCGAGTGCGCCTTTAAGTGGATTCGATGGGGGCAGTTGTGCTGATTTACTCACACTGGCACCCGGCTTAAATGTGTGCTGCCCTGCATTGACCTCAAATTTCCCACCTGTTTTGGGGAAAATCCCTGAGCCATTTAGGGCAATCTGTGATGAGCCACCAGTAATCAACACTTCTTTTGGACTACTGATTTCTATCCGATCTTCTGTAGACGAGATGGTAATCCCCAGTTTAGCAAATACATCTAAAGCATCTGACTGTGCTTGAATTTCAACTTTACTTTGTGCTGCAATGGCTTTAATGCCACCTTGTGCAGCAAATAGGCTTACTTTGCCTAAAGCTTGTCCCAAAAGATTCTTTTGGGTGCTAAGGTTAATACTATCGCCCGCAGTATGGTTAATGATGCCTGTGGCTGAAAGATGGATATCTTCAGGGGTACTTAAGGCAATCCCATCAACAGAACTGAGTAACATGATGGCTTTTTTATACTTGGCAACATCTTTTTCAATTTCTTCTGCAAAAGCTTTGAGTTGCTCAATCGATTCTATTTCATCCGTCTTTTGATTCTTGGCAATATCGCTTAAAACTTTACTGTTGGTCTGACTGCCTTCAAGTTGCTTTTTGGCAAGCTCTGAATCAAGGTGATCACCTTTAGCTTGGTCTTGTTTATAGGTTGAAAGCAGTAAACCTTGCCCTGCACGTACTGCTCCCCATTGGTCAGTCCTCAGTTCAAAGCCTTCACCACGATCATCACTTTCCGCTTTGTCTTTAGGATGACTCAGTTTGCCCAAGTTGAGTTGGCTGGCAGCATGACTACTCTGTAGCTGACTGCTGATTTGGCCAGTAGTATCGTCAAACCTTAGCTGATTGTAGCCACTGCCTTGATACTCTCGACTTTTGATTCCTGCCAGTTTCTTGGTGTCAGGCAGTTTACCTTTGTCATCAAATTTGCTTGGATGACGTTGTGCTTCATGGATGCGCCCAACCACAAATGGACGGTCAATGTTGCCATCAAAGAAATCAATAACAACAATCTCACCGATTCTCGGTAAGAATCGCGCCCCATAGCCTTCACCTGCCCACGGGGTCAGGACATCGACCCAAGCTGAATCTGTGTCATTGTCATTGGAACCCGCACCGCCATCATGGGTATTGTCTTCATTACGGCTAAACAGGAAACGAACTTTGATACGCCCCCATTCATCGACATGAATTTCTTCTCCACTTGGCCCCACTACTTTGGCCCGTTGTGGTGATGCCATCGGTCGGTGTTGTAATGGGTTATAGGCTGGAACCGTGCTGATATTACGACGTTGAATGATTAAATTACTGGCTTGACGTTCATCACTCGTGTTGCTGGTGATTTGACTTGTTTGCCAATTGCTTTGTTGGACTAAAGCGGTGACTTGATCGGTGAGATCTTTAGGTAAGTTATTTTGGTTATAAAAGCTTTTAGCCGTGATTAAAAACTCTTTGTCTGCACCTGAGTGTTGATCTATCTCAGGGTGTTCATTCAGTTCAAACCAATAACCAACATGTGCATCGCGCACTGTTGACGTTGCTGTAAATTGTTTGGCTTGTGAATCGTAGTAGTTGCTGAGGTTTTGATTAAACTTTTCAATCTGACTGTTGCCCGATGGCGTTGCGCCATCTTCGCCATTAAGGTCTTGAATCCAAGCAGGGCTAAAATGCCATGCTTGTTCTAAAGCTAGACTGGCATTGTCATAATTTTCACTATGGCTGTGTTTACTTTGGACACTGCCAGCGCCTTCATCAATATCCAATACATCAGCTTGCCAACGCTGGATATGTACCGAAGTCGGTTGAATGGAACGCTGACCAATAAAATTGGTAATTGAATCAGTTTTTTCTACGGCGCTGCTTCTATGGAAACGAATATTGCGGCGTTCTAAGGCACTAAATTGCGAATTATCATCAATTAAACGAAGCTTTTGTGCTTGGATTTGTTCTGTTGAACTCGACACTTTAAGTTGTGCTTCATCGATCAGCCAGTTAATCCCTTCACTTCTCATCAAACGGGTCAGGAAGTCAAAGTCGCTTTCAGATGCCTGCATAATGAATGGGCGCACATCATAGTCTTTGCTTAAACCACTCTTGTCCAATGTCAGACTTGAAGCAAACAGTGGACTGCGTTGTGCCCATTCTTGGAATACGGTTTGGATCACATCCACAACCGACTTATTCATAAATACTCGAGAGTTTCTACGGTGTTTCCAAAGTGCTGTTGGGTCTTCTACAGTCAGGCGATAGATGGTAAGAGAACCATCAGATGCGCCAATATCGGCTTGGGTCACAATCCCTGAAATACGGGTTAATTCGGATTTATCTGTGACGATATCAATCGCAGCTTGAGTTCCAATAAAGCTTTTTAAAGGGATTGTTGCTGACGTCGCAAGACAGATGAGTTGGAGCCGAACAGCCTCATTGATTTGATGTGTTCCATCGATACGTTGTAGGAACACCTGTTGGCTCAACGCCGAATTAGAAAATTGTACGTGGATCGCACGTTTTTGTGCTGATAAGCCAAGCTGCTCCAAAGCAGCGTAAATATTGTTAGACATGCATTATTATTTAATTCTAAATTGTGATCAATTGTACTAAAAAATTTAGGGCTTTGTCTATACAGACTAGTCTATCTTGTGGTTAATATTTAAGCAAAACTGCATCTATTTTTATTATAACTCATATAAAAGATAAAAATTTCTCATTGTTTTATCAAATATTTATTTAAAAATACGCTCCTGCTTAAAACACGATTATCACACTGAGCTGATGTTTGACTCTCTTTATTTCGATTTGGTCGATTGGCATAATGTGTTTTAAACAGTATGAGTAAACTAAACAGCTTTGAACTGAGCTTATGCCACTACAATCTGTAAAAGTCCTAGAAATAGATCTGCCCTTTTTTAAGAATGCATCATAAATATGAATCACGATTTTCTATTATGATTTTTGGTCTCTATGGTTTTATAGCGGCAATTCTCTTTAATAAAAATAAATGTGATAGCGATCCGCTTTATAAATTTTTTCTAATGATTGATTAACAATTTTAATCAAATGGTCATCTAATTTCACTATAATTCAAGCCAATAATTAAATATAAACCATATTTATCAAAAACTTATAAAACAATATCATTACTTACTCCCCCAGTTTACTCTTCAATAAAATTACAAAACACAACAAATTTCACGTAAATTTTAATAATAACAAAACCAATAATGATTATCATTTGCAACAGATAAAACCAGAGAATTCTAACGATGATCCATAACAATATTCTCGATTGCATAGGTAAAACTCCTTTAATCAGACTCTCAAGGATGTTTACCGATCAATCCATCACCGTTGTCGCAAAAATGGAGTTACTCAATCCAGGTGGAAGTATCAAAGATCGACCTGCATTGTATATGTTACAAGAGGGGCTTAAATCTGGCCTCATTCATAAAGATAGCCACATTGTTGAAAGTTCATCGGGAAATCTAGCAATTGCACTTGCTATGGCATGCAAAATTTACGGCCTAAAATTCACTGCCGTGATTGACCCCAAAATTGCTTCAGCCAACTTGCAAATGTTGAAGCTCTATAAAGCCAATATCGAAATGGTCTCTGAAAAAGATCAAAACGGCGGTTATTTAAAAACAAGAATCGATACAGTACAACGACTTTGCCGCCAGTTGCCCAATGCTGTTTGGATCAACCAATATGCAAATCCCAACAATTGGAAAAGCCACTATTATGGTGAAGCAGAAGAAATCATAAATCAAATCGATCGCAGTATTGATTACTTGGTTGTTGGTGCAAGTACTTCTGGAACAATCATGGGCGTATCTCGCCGCTTAAAAGAAAAATTCCCGCATTTAAAAGTTATTGCAGTCGATATCGTCGGTTCTGTTCTCTTTGGTGGTCACTCAGGCCCACGTGAAATTCCGGGTATCGGTGCAAGTACCGTTCCAGCCCTACTCTCCCCAGATGAAATAGATGATGTCATCTATGTTGATGATTATGAGTCAGCTTTAGGCTGCCGAGAACTCCTCGAACATGAAGGCATTTTTGCGGGTGGATCTAGCGGCTCATCTATTTCAGCAATAAAAAAACTTATCCCGACCATCCCGTCTGGATCATGCGTTTTAACCCTTTTAGCAGACAGAGGCGATCGTTATTTAGATTTAGTTTATGACGAAGAATGGTTCGAAATGATCAAGAGAAGACATTTCAATAAAAATCATCTCAATCAAGAAAATTTTACTTTGCAATCCGTTGTTTAACTCCACTTTTTAGGAAATATTTATGAGTAATTTGGCTAGCCTTCGTTACCTTAGTCAATCAGATTTACTCCATCTTGGTGCAAATCACAGTAATTCGTTTATCGAAGCAATTACTGAAGGCCTCACACTTCACGCAAATAAACAGTTTGTACAACCCTTAAAACCCTATTTACGTTGGCAAGGTGCGGACCATATTGCAGACCGAATTATTGCCATGCCGTGTTATTTGGCTGGAAATGATCCTATTGCAGGGATCAAATGGATTGGCTCTCGCCAACATAATCCTAAGAAATTTAATATTCCTCGTGCCAGTGCCTTAATTGTTTTAAATGACGCTGAAACAAATTACCCCGTGGCAATCATGGAAGGCAGTTTAATTAGTGCGATGAGAACAGCTGCAATTACTGGTGTATCAATTCAATATCTCGCCAAAAAAGACTTCTCAGATATCAGCGTGATTGGTTGTGGTCCGATTGCCCAAATGCAAATCAAAACGGTCTTAGAACAATATCCACAAGTTAAAAAAATACATTTATTTGATCTAAACCCTGAAGCCGCAGAAAAACTTAAAGCTTTATTTATTGGCGAATATCCAAATCTTCAAATCGAAATTCATGAAACTGCCAAGTCGGCGATCCAACAGGCAGATGTATTAATCACTTGCACAGTATCTGACAAACCCTATATCCCGTTTGAATGGCTTAAAAAAGGTTGCTTCGTTTCAAATATATCAATCATGGATATTGAACCAGAAGTTTTCCTCAAAGTTGACAAAGTGATTGTGGACGACTGGGATCAATCCAATAGAGAAAAGAAAGTCATCAATGTGTTGGTTGAAGAAGGTTTATTTAGCCGTGAAAAACTACATGCTGAACTAGGTGACATCATTATTGGGCATAAAAATGGCCGTGAAAATGATGATGAAATCATTTTACTCAACCCAATGGGTATGGCGATCGACGATATTGTTTGTGCGAAATGGTTTTTCAATGCTGCACAAAAACAAAATATTGGCACAGTTTTGCCACTTTTATAATTATAGGAACAATGCACATGTTAGATCGGATTTACACAACACAACTTCAGAAAACTATAGATGCGCTCTATATGGAAAATTATGGTGAGTTCAGAAACCATATTGTCTATAAAAAGCCTTATCTTGTAATACATCTGAGTAGTGAGTTGGAACTACATTTCAACTGCTTAAAAGTAAATAGTGTAAATCCTTTCTATATCACAAAAGCAGAAGTTTTACTTCATAACACGTTGAGTCAACAGACCACTGAGATTGCGATTGCTGACGTTTTCAATTATTTAACTCAATCCTCATGGTGGCCATCAATCAACCACCAAAAGGCCATTACGTATTGGCATGATAATTTAGTTACTGCTGAAAAAATTCCTCAAATCTTACAATCAGCACTTTCTTTTTCTTCGCCACTCATAATGAGTGAACAACTTTCGCTTGTCGCTGACCGTGCATTTCATCCATTTGCGCATGCGAAAGGTGAACTCAGTCCACTCATTACTCAAAAAGAAATTGAAGTGTATTGGTGGGCATTTAAAAAAGCAGATGTCATAAATAATATGGAATCCATTCCACATGATGAACTGGCTCTCCCTGCTGAGGAAAAAAATCTTATTATTGAAAAAATGCAGGCTCTCTCAAATGAATACCTTGCAATACCTGTACTTAAAACACAGCATGACTATTTAAGATTTCAAGAAAACAAATATCTAGGGATTGACCTCGGCCTCGCCACTGCAATTGGTTGCCCAACATCCTCGCTACGAACTTTAATCAATCACCTAAATTCAAATCAGCACTTAAAGCTCTCGACCAATGCCAAAACTTTGGGTGCTATTCGCTCTATGCCTGCTCGATATTTAGCCAATGGTCATGCAGCATATGATTTTCTCAATGATGTCATCGACAAAACACCATCGTTAAAACATCAGCTCTTTTTAAGCAATGAAACCCATTGGTGGGTCTTAGGAAAACAAGAACCGCTGGTGCAAAATTTAGGTGTTATCGGCTGTCAAGTGAGGCATTTACCTCATTTTTGCCAAGAAAAAAAAATAGCACCAATTAGCATGTCTGCTTTAAGTTGTCCTTATATTGATCCATGGCAAGCTTTAGGTATAACAGGTGACAAATGGAACTTACTTAAAGATTTGAGTACCCATTTTATTCACACTTTTCTCACACTGTGGTCTTTTGGTCTTATGCCTGAGTGTCATGGTCAAAACACCCTAGTATGTTACCAAGACAATCAATTTAAATGCTTTATTCTGCGTGACCATGACACCTTAAGAATATGCACCCCTGCGATTCAGGACAGTGGTTTTGTTCCGCCAGTCTATAAAATTGATACCAGTACGCCAAACAATCTTATCTTTAATAAAAATGAGGATTTATTTAATTATTTTATAACCCTCGGGATACAAATCAACCTATACCCTATCGCATTAGCAACATTGAAATATACCGATCATACTGAAATTGACTTCTGGGAAATGATCCAAGCGATTATTGTCAACTTTATAGAAACTGCCGCGCTTTCTGAACAATCGAAAAACTGTATTCAAAAATATGTTTTTGAAAGTAGCCGCTGGCCATTCAAACAATTACTCACCCCTTTATTAGCCCAACAAGGTGATTCAACAGGGATGCCAAGTAAAATTGGTATGACGTCAAATCCCTACCATGCTTTATTCCAATCTTGCTATGAGACCATGGATATCTAAATCATGCGTTCCTCTCGCCTAGATCATTTGATTATTTTACTGTGTCAATTTTTTTCGACTTTTGGCTTGATGGTCTTAATACCGATCATGCCGCTATATATGGAAAAATTAACGGCGCAAATGGCAACCCCCGCCATTTGGGCAGGTATAGCGCTGTCAGCACCAGCTCTAGGGAGTCTATTTACAGCCCCCCTTATTGGTCATCTATCAGATACATTTGGGCATAAAAAAGCACTATTACTTTCCTTGGCTGGTTTCTGCATTTCTATACTTTTAATGGCGGGAGCACAGCATCTATTTGTGTTTATTTTTGCCCGTATTCTATTAGGATTTTGCGGTCTATCCGTGATTCTTTATGCCTATACCTCTTACTTGTCTAGCGAGCGACAAAGAGGTCTTGCCTTTGGACAGCTCCAAAGCAGTGTCGCATTGGCCTGTTTATGTGGTCCGGTACTCGGGGGCATATTTATGGACCATTGGAAAGTTGAAACCTTACTCAATGCCACTGCATATATTGTCATCGTTTTAATCTTAGTTGCTGCCATTTTATTGAGCCAACCTGTACAGACATCTGTCACTGAACCCGATAAAAAACCATCAACACTGCAATCCTTTGATCGAACAATTTTTTCTTGGCTCAGTGCGGGAACCTTTGTTCAAGCTGGCGGGTTCGGTTTAGTGTCCTGTTTTATCTTATATATCAGTGAAATCAGTCGAAATATAACTACCCCCTTATCTATTGCGAGTTTAACAGGAACAATCCACGCACTTTCATGGGGTGCTGCATTTTTTGCTGCAACCTATTGGGGGAAACGTAACGATGCAAGAGGCGATTCATTTCATAATTTTGTCAGTGCAACACTGATCTGTGGAATCACTGTTCTGGCTTTGACATGGACCACTAATATTTGGTTAGTGCTGCTCTTAAGACTCATACAAGGTTTCTGCTTCGCTGCACTTATTCCCTCTATTTTTCATACGATTTCTTTAAAAACTGATGCAAGAAATCAAGGAAAAGTGATTGGTATTTCAAATAGCGCCTTTGTTCTCGGTCAACTGTTTGGGCCGATTGCGGTCACCCTCACATACTCATTTTTCAATATCACTGCCGCGTTAATTTGCACTGCATTATTTTTTATTGGTGCTGGATTAATCGTGACTTTAAACAAATTTTTAACCAATACAATTTTAGAAGAGGTACAAGAATGAACCCGATCATTACCACCGATGCATGGTCTTACAAGCTTTTTGAACAATACTTGAATACTTTTTTTCGTGAACTTCAAGTTCAACTCGAACAGCATATTCTCTCAGAACAGGATTCACCTTTAACAATACATGACGCAAATAATTCATCCTATTTTTCATACCCATTTACTGCATCTAACTCAGTCATCTATGGTGCGATACAGCATTTCTCAAGCACAGGTTATCATCGTTACCAGCGCTCTTTTTGTGTATTCAATACTGAGGATAAGACTGTCAAAAGTCTGACTGATCCTAAAGTGTTGGTTAAAATGATAACCGATGAGTTAAAGTTAAATCAGCGATTTAAAGATAAAAAGCAAAATCAGAATCTCTATGCAGAAATCGCAAACAGTATCGAAAATACCAAATTCTTTTTAGAAAACAGCGTAGATCAAATAAAGCCTAAACTGGCCTCTAGTTTTCAATCTGCTGAACAAGGCATGTTATATGGACATCCATTTCATGTGACCTCAAAAGCCAATCTAGGCTTTTCTAAAGAGGATATGAAAAAGTATAGCCCAGAGCTAGGTGCGACGTTTCAGTTACACTACTTCGCAGTGCATTCATCCTTAATCCAAAAACTTGTCAGCGATAACAATGTTGATCAACTGATTGAAGAAGACGTTTTGAAGCATGCACGACAGCGCCTTAAAGATGACTTCGAAAATTATGAACTTTTGCCTACACATCCGTGGCAAGCAAACTTTTTACTCCTACATCCTTCCTTAAAACGCTATTTAGAAAATCATGAGGTTCGATATTTAGGTGCTTTAGGACAAACCGTTTGGCCTACATCTTCAGTACGAACCGTTTGGTTACCGCAATCTAATATTTTTTTAAAACTCTCCATTGATGTGCGTATTACCAGTTTTATTCGTAACAATCCTATGGATGAAATGGAAAGAGCGATTGATGCCAGTAAAATCATTCTTAAACATCAGATCAATCAACACTATAAAAATATGCTCATTCTTCCAGAGCTTACAGCCAAAACTGTCAAAATCCCTGAGTTAGAAAGTTCTTTTGGCATTATATATCGCGCAGGATTAGCTACGGAAACGCTTGAAAATACTCGGATGCTAGGTGGTTTAGTCGAAGAAAATGAGCATCATCAGATCCCATTAATGACGTTTATTGATCAGGCCGCACAAGCCCAAGGACTTCCAAATAGTCACTCAAAAGCCTTTCTTGCTGATTGGTGGAAACAATATATTCAAGTTTCCTTGGTTCCACTGATTGAATTGTTTGCAAATAAAGGGATTAGTGTTGAAGCCCATATGCAAAACAGTTTGATGGAATTTAAACAAGGCTTCCCTGCTCGACTGATTATTCGTGATATGGAAGGAATTAGTGTGGTTTCTGAGATGCTCAATGATCATTCCTCAGTCTCTGAAGATAGCACTGTTTGGTTTTCTCAAAAGGATGCATGGATTTTTCTGCAATATTATTTAGTCATCAATCATATTGCGCATCTGATTAGTGCGATATCAAGAGTAAGCATTATTGAAGAAAGTGAACTTTGGCAAACCACCAGACAAACCCTGATCGATGAAAACTTCTCAGATAAAGCACAGCACTACTGCAACCTTTTGCTTAACTCTCTCACTTTACCTATTAAGGCAAATATGATGAACACCTTATATCACAGTGGTGGTAACCCGATTTGGATTGATATTGAAAATCCGATTTATAAATACAGAGGCGCTCAAACACTGACCCCTCTTCAAGCTACGCAACAAGTTGATTATAAAGTCCAAGCGGAAAGACGTGTCATCGGGCAATTATTAGAAGCATTAATCTTTGAAAATGCCTTTAACTACGAAAAATCAAATGGGCATATTAAATTCTTTATTTCAGATGATCTTTTTTATAGCTGCGACGCTAAACAACATTTTAGTTTTAACCGAATTAAATTAAATCCATCGAGTTTAGTCCGTTATGATGCCGTTCAAAAGTCATCAAGCAGTCCAAATTTAAAAGCATTATTGGCTGATTTAAAACATATCATTGATGCAGATCCAATCAAATGGCAAAGCTTTAATGATGAGCTCAATCTTACCTATGTCAAACATGCACAAACACTGGGTCTATCACCGAATCAACCGTTAAGAACACTGTCATATATTGAGCAAGAAGCCCGTATAAACAATGCACATCTCTATCATCCAAGTTTTAAATCTAGAATAGGCTTTGATCTTAAGGAAAATCAAAAATACTCACCTGAATTATCCCAAGGATTCTCTGTTCAATGGGCTGCTACTCATAAAAGCTTATGCAAATTGGTTTTGAGTGAAACGATCAACTTAAATCAACTGTATAAACAGCATTTTTCAGACAAAGACCTTCACGCAATCCGTGAGGAATTGACAGCACATCAAGTTGATTTCAATGATTATATTCTTAGCCCCATTCATCCTTGGCAATGGGATAAAATTATTGAATTGTATTATCAAGATGCAATCAGCAATCAACTGATCATTCCATTGAAAATCGCTGGACCTACTTATTTACCGCAACAATCAATCCGAACATTATCAAACATCACGGATATTTCAGCGTTATCACTAAAATTAGCGATGAATTTAGTTAACACGTCGACCTCTCGTGTTTTAGCACCACATACTGTGCAAAATGCGGCAAAAATGAGTGACTGGCTGTATAAAATCGTTGAGCAAGACCATATTTTAGAAAAACAACGTAAACCCGTTATTTTAAGAGAGATTGCTGGACTTTCTATCAATCAGCCGATCGCCTTACCTATTCAATATGGCGCACTAGCCTGTATTTGGCGTGAAAGTATTTATCATTATCTCAATGAAGGTGAATCAGCAACTCCGGTTACAGGTCTGATGCAACTTGATACTGACCAAAAACCGCTGATAGACCACTGGATCAAACAATACGGGATCGAGTTTTGGTTAGAGAAGTTATTAAAAAATGCCTATCTGCCAATTATGCATATTTTATGGTGTCACGGCTTAGCATTGGAATCTCATGCACAAAATATGGTGTTAATTCACAAAGATGGTCTACCTGTTAAAGCTGCTCTAAAAGATTTCCATGATGGTATTCGCTTTAGTCGTCATTTGTTAAGAAATCCAGAGCTATTACCCGATTTACAAGACGCGCCTAAAGAACATGCCAAAATTAACCCGAATTCTTTTTTAGAAACACACGCAGCAAATGAGTTAAGAGATTTTACCCAAGATGCACTTTGGTTTGTCAATCTAGCGGAATTGGCCATATTTTTAAACACGCATTATGATTTTGATGAAATCAAATTTTGGACAATGTTAAGATCGATCATCAATCAACATAAAGAAAAGCATCCAGAATTTGCACAAAGATATGAATTGTTTAACTTTACAGATGACACCATCGATATTGAACAACTTGCAAGTCGTCGCTTCCTACCTGAAATCCGATTAAGAGTACAAACCACCCCAAATCCGTTGAGTTTAATTAAGGAAATTGAATATGAATAAAACTTCAGTTCCCTTTAAAAAACGCATGGAAAATGGTGAGTCACTGTATGGCATATTCTGTTCTATTGCCTCGCCAATTCATGTGGAGCAATTGGGGCTGGCTGGCTATGACTTTATTATTATTGACTTGGAACATACTTTATTTAGTACATCCCAAGTTGAAAGCATGATTTTAGCCGCTAGAGCCATGCAGCTTGATGTATTGGTTCGAGTCCCCTTAACCGCCAATCACTTGATCTTACCTTTACTCGATGCTGGCGTGACTGGAATTGTATTACCACGTATAGAAAATGCACAACAAGCCCAAGAAGCTGTGAATTATTGCCACTACATGCCCCTAGGGCAAAGGGGCTTAAATTCAACTCGGTTAAATCGCTATGGCATGCAGAGCTTAACTGATTTTGTGCAACACGCACACAAAGAAACAGTTGTCGTCGCAATGATTGAAAGTTTAGCTGGTGTAGCAAATATCGATGAAATTTTAGCTATTGATGGGATCGATATTATTCTTGAAGGTGCGGCAGATCTTTCTCAGTCTATGGGCGTTCCTTGGGAAACGCGCCATCCGCAAGTTCAAGCAAAGATCCAAGAGATATATAGCAAAACTCAGCAACAGGGTAAATATTTCTGCGCAATTCCGCGCCAGCCTGAAGATATTGCGTTGTGGAAACACCAGTCTGTAAAACTTTTTGTGCTCGGTGATGATCGCAGTATTACCCGTCGAGCACATCAGATTCATATTGATTCATATAAAGAAATTGTATAGATCTCTAAACCTTGAGTGGTGTATCAGCTATTCCACTCAATTAAATTTAAGCTGAATATAAATGTTTTATTGTTTGTTTATTTGTTACTGTGAATTACAATCATTCTCAATTATACTTTCGTCAATTTAAAGCAATCTCAGGGTGAGATAAAAGGAAGCAAGATGAAAAGCAACAAAATTTTTAATAAGAAGTCTGATGTAAAAAAAATCATTCCACTTATATCAATTGGTGGGTTCATCTTTTTATCGCAATCCTCTTTTGCTATTTCACCCACAGAAGCTACAGATACAGAGAACAAAGCTGCAGTGCTTCCGACCATTACTGTCAGCGCATCACGCTCAGATGAATTCTCCTCTTCTGCAAAACAAGTGACCAAATTAGATGAAAAACAAATTGAATTTCTAAAAAATGCGTCTTCTGGAAATATCGCCACTGTTTTAGCCAAAGTTGTGCCTGGCTTATCTGATTCAAGTCGTACAATTACCGATTATGGGCAAACTTTACGCGGACGTAATGCCTTGATCTTGGTTGACGGCGTACCCATGAATTTGACACGTGATACATCAAGAGGTCTTTCATCAATCGATCCTCAAAGTATTACGGGGATAGAAGTCATTCGAGGCAGTAATGCGATTTATGGAAGTGGTGCTGCTGGCGGAACGATTTCAATCACCACCAAAGCGGCGGGCGGTGAACCGACTGCAAAAACTGTGATTGGGCTACAAAGCGCTTTGACCAACTTTCGTACAGATGCTTTAAGTGGAGATATTCATCAATATTTTTCTGGAAGCTTAAATAACTTTGACTATGCATTTGATTTTGGCTATCAACGTATTGGTAGTCCATACGATGCCCGAGGCGATCGTGTTGCACCAGAACCAAGTCAAGGTGATTTATTTGATGCGGATGCATATAGCGTAGGCGGTAAACTTGGCTATCACATTGACGACAACCAATATCTACAATTTGCAGCAAATTACTATAACGCTGAACAAGACTCTGACTATGCCTCTGACCCAAGTGTAGCAAAGCTTCCTGCAGGTAGCGTACCTGCGAAAGCAATCAAAGGACTTAAATTAAAAGACCAGAATAAAAATGAAAATCAAATCTACAATTTGACCTATAACAATAAAGATTTATTTGGCAGTAAAGTTGACGCGCAAATCTATTACCGAGACTTTTTTACTCGCTTCTCGCCATTTGATGCCCGTAAAGTCAGTACACGTGGTGGAAAAGTCGATCAGGTTTATCAAAACAATAATGTTCTTGGTAGTCGCCTAACCGTAAACACCCCACTAGAATTTTTAGGTGATACGTCGATTGTTTGGGGTGGCGATTTTAGCCGTGAAAAAAGCGAAATGCCTCTAGATACGTTTGATCCTACAATTTATGACCAATCTGGTGGTTTAGAGTTTGTTAAAAATGGAAAACTGATCTATTTACCTGAATTAACCACCCAAAGCATCGGTGGTTTTGCGCAATTAAAACATAATTTTAATGAACAATGGTCTGCTGAAGTTGGTACGCGTTATGAAGACAGTTATGCAAAAATTGATAGCTTTGTTCCATTATCACAATTAGGTAAACCAAAGCCTTATACCGTTAAGGGTGGTAAAGTGACGGCGGATGCATGGTTATATAATGCCAATATCACCTTTAAGCCAACAGATCAGCACTCAATTTACGCATCTTTTAATCAAGGTTTTCAATTGCCCGATGTAGGGGTTGTAATCCGTAATGCAACAGAAGGATTTAACTTAGCATCATCATTCCTTGAACCCGTTAAGGTGGATAATTACGAGCTCGGTTGGAATGGTCATTTTAATAATTTTAGCTCAAGCTTAGCGGTGTTTCAGTCAACGTCAGATCTGGGTGCTGTTCAATCTTTTAACAATGGCTTGATACTGACGCGTACCAAAGAAAAAGTGACCGGTGTAGAAGCGACTCTTGATTATCTTGATGATGCAAAAGTATGGGGAACTGGAGGAAGTGTTACATGGATGAAAGGCCGTGAAACGCCACAGAACAGCAATAAAGAACAAGACATGACGGGTTACCGTATTCCACCTTTAAAAGTAACAGGATACATTTCTTATAGCCCAACAGACACATGGACAAATCGTTTACAAGCGACATATTTTGGTTCAGAAGATTATCGCTTAAACGGTCTCAACAGTTTTGGTCGTTATGATGTGAAGTCATATACCACTGCAGATTTAATCAGTAGTTTTGCCCTCAACAAAAAAGATACTGTTACGATTGGATTAGAGAATATGTTTAACCGTAAATACTATCCTTTATACAGCCAACTTCTCCGTACCAGTAATAACACCAGCCATCTGCTTGCATCAGGTGCAACATTGAAAGTGACTTATAGTCATAAATGGTAAGATTTGATAATAAAGCCTTATAGAGATCTATAAGGCTTTGTTGTTTTTTTATATTGTCTAGTCAAGAAATTGGCTGAATTTTGCATTTTTTACATTTTTGTATTAACATTTTTATACTAACAAAAAGCGATGCAGTGATGGAAATTGAATTTTCATGGGATGAGCATAAAGCAGAAATAAACTTAAAAAAGCATGGTGTAACTTTTGAAGACGCAGTACTGGTTTTCTATGATGCTTATGCCTTATACCATCAAGATCGCTTTGAAAATGGTGAATATCGCTGGCAAGCGATAGGTTTGGTATATGGGCAGGCTGTTTTACTGGTTGCCCATACTGTAAAGGATCATGATGGGATTGATCATATCCGTATCATTTCGGCACGTCAGGCAGAGAAAAAAGAGAGGAAACAGTATGAGCAAAACCGTTACTTACAAAGTGGATTTGAATAATCCACCTACCTTGTCAGATGAACAAAAAGCAAGGTTTGAAACTTTGGCTGAACGTCCAGACAGCAAGATAGATTTTTCAGATATTCCCCAACTTGATGAAAAATTTTGGAAAAATGCTGTGCAAAATCCCTTTTACAAGCCCACCAAGCAAGTGACTACTGTCCGTATTGATTCAGATGTTATGCAATGGCTAAAATCTCAAGGCAAGGGCTATCAGACCCGTATGAACAAAATTCTTCGAGATGCTATGCTTCAAGAATTAAAGAACAATCCTTGAAAATGCAAACGAGATTTTATTTTTAAATGATTCCAATAAAATCAAAATACGACCTAAACTCACATGACAAAGAACAGCAAAAAGCCGGCAGTATTGAAACGACCGGCTTTTTTAATTTTGAATCACAAACTATTTAGCTATTTATTACGATAAACAATAAATTACGCGCTTAATTCAACTGCAAGTGCTGTAGCTTCACCACCACCAATACAAAGTGTTGCAATCCCTTTGGTTTTACCTAAGCGTTTTAAAGCATGGATCAAGGTCACAATGATTCGTGAACCTGATGAACCCAGTGGATGCCCGAGTGCACAAGCGCCACCATTAATATTGACTTTTTCAGGATCAAGTTTAAATGCATCAATTGCAGCCATAGTGACCATGGCAAAAGCTTCGTTAATTTCCCAAAGATCAACATCGTCTACAGACCAACCGAGATTTTTCAGTAATTTTTCAATTGCGCCCACAGGTGCAATGGTAAATTCTTCAGGATGTTGGGAATTGGTTGTATAGCCTTTGATTTCAGCCAACACAGTCAAACCACGCTTTTGCGCTTCTGACGCCGACGTGATCAGTAGTGCAGATGCACCATCACTGATTGAGCTAGAGTTTGCAGCAGTAATCGTACCATCTTTGGCAAATGCTGGTTTCAAGCTTGGGATTTTATCAATCTTGGCATTTTCAGGATTTTCGTCCACTTCTACAGTGATCTCCCCCTGACGTAGCGCCACTTTAACAGGTGTGATCTCGTCTTTAAAATAACCTTCTGCAATCGCTTTTTTTGCACGTGTCAGTGAGCGAATTGCAAACTCATCCATTTGCTCACGGCTATAGCCCTTTTTATCCGCCATTTCCTGTGCAAAACTTCCCATTGCACGCCCCGTACCCGCATCTTCCAAACCATCAAGGAACATATGATCAATCACTTGACCATGCCCCATCCGATAACCTGAACGTGCTTTAGGTAATAAATACGGTGCATTGGTCATAGACTCCATCCCACCGACCACAATAATTTTGGCACTTCCTGCTTTAATGGCATCGCTGGCTTGCATTGCAGCTTTCATCCCAGAACCACAGACTTTATTGATTGTGGTTGCGCCAACATGATCCGGTAAACCCGCTTTTCGCATCGCTTGACGTGCTGGACCTTGTTTTAAACCCGCAGGTAATACACAGCCCATAATTACTTCATCAATATCAACAACAGGCACATTGGCTTGTTCAACAACTTTTTCAATAACGACTGCACCCAAATCCGGTGCAGATAAACTTGCAAAACTGCCTTGAAAACTTCCCATTGCAGTACGACCAGCAGCGACGATGACAATCTTTTCCATTCGAGTTCACCTTGTATTTTAAATGCGTATACTTTTGAAGCGGGTATTTTTGAAAATAGCATATCCATTGATAACATGTCTAAGCCGCCAAAGCGACTTAGCATTTAAACTTGGCTGGTTAAATTATAATTTTAAGCTTGCTTTGTCACAATCAAGCCACAGCGAGGTTTGAGGTGATCAGTTCTACCCCAGTTGCCGCCTGAATTTGTTCTAGGCTTACATCTTTAGCCAATTCAATCAACTCAACACCTTGGGGAGTGATATCCATCACCCCTAGATCCGTAATTATACGGTTTACGACCAGTCTTCCAGTAAGCGGTAATGAGCATTCAGCGACGATTTTAGGACTGCCATCTTTAGCACAGTGTTCCATCAACACCACGACTTTTTGTACACCAGCAACCAAATCCATTGCACCGCCCATGCCTTTTACTTTTTTCCCTGGGATCATCCAGTTGGCTAAATCTCCCTTTTCGGAAACTTCCATTGATCCTAAAATAGCAATATTGACCTTACCACCACGAATCATGGCAAAAGATTCAGCACTAGAGAAAAACGCAGCGCCCTTACGAGCAGTTACGGTTTGTTTACCCGCATTAATTAAATCTGCATCGACAGTAGCTTGTGTTGGAAATTCATCAATCCCCAATAAGCCATTTTCAGATTGAAGCCAGACATTGATATTGTCAGGAATATAGTTTGCAACCAAGGTAGGTAAGCCAATGCCTAGATTGACATAAAAGCCATCTTCAAGCTCTTGCGCTGCACGTTCAGCCATTTCATTACGCGTCCAAGCCATGATTAAATCTCCGTCTTCAATGTCAATTGTTCAATTCGTTTTTCAGGCTGCGCATTTAAAACAATACGACTTACATAAATGCCCGGTAAATGAATTGAATCTGGATCTAACTCACCAATTTCAACAATTTCTTCAACTTCGACAATGGTCAATTTGCCAGCCATTGCACACTCAGGGTTAAAGTTTCGTGCAGTCTTACGAAAAATTAAGTTGCCAGCTTTATCTGCCTTATAGGCTTTTACCAAAGCAATATCTGCAACCAATGCTTGTTCGAGTATGTAATCTTTACCATCAAATTCGCGAACTTCTTTGCCTTCAGCAATCAATGTTCCAACACCTGTTTGGGTAAAGAACGCTGGAATGCCTGCACCACCTGCACGTAACTTTTCAGCCAAGGTGCCTTGAGGTGTCAACTCAACTTCAAGCTCACCATTTAAATATTGACGTTCAAATTCTTTGTTTTCACCGACATAGGATGAAATCATTTTTTTAATTTGTTTGGTTTGTAAAAGCTTGCCTAGACCAAAATCATCCACACCTGCATTGTTAGAAATACAAGTTAGGCCCGTTACGCCAATTTCTTTTAAGGCATCAATCAATGCTTCTGGAATACCACATAATCCAAAACCACCCACTGCAAAAGTCTGGTTGTTTGCAACTACATCAGCCAAAGCTTCATGTGCATTCGCGACAACTTTGTTCATCGTTTTAACTCTATGTCCTTTAGAATTATTATTATTAACATCGAGCAAATTATTTTAGAAATTGATTCTTTCAAATGTCTAATGAGTAAAACTCATTAATCTGATTTCATCCTGAAACAGTGGGCTTTATGATGAGGTGATAGTCTCTTAAAACTGATGTGCCAATATCGTTTCAATAAATTGCGAAGAAATATTAGAAAGTTCAAAATCTTTTTTATAAATGATCCCAACAGAAAGATTGACATTGCCCTCTTCAATTTCAACCAAGACATTATTTTCTTTATCGATATAATTTTGAAAATGGCGTGGGATCGCACTGACCCCCATACCAAAAGCCACGAAATGCGACAATGAACTAATCTGATGACACTCAAGTTTTAAATCTAAGATCATATTATTTTGTGAACATTTCTCTTCCACCACGTGTCGAATGATCGAAGGTTTCTGTAAAGTGATAAAAGGATAAGCATACAGCTCACGCCATGTCACACTTTTACGCTGCGCCAACTGATGATCTTTGGGAAGTAGTGCTAAAAAATCTTCATTGAAAAATGGCTTAAATATTAATTGATCATTGTGTTGTGGTTCAAAGCAAATCCCAATTTCAAAAATGCCCTCTTGGACTTTTTCAATAATTTTTTCATTGGGAATATCATGGATTGAAAAATTGATATTGGGATGATTCTTATTAAATTCATGCAGTACAGCAGGTAAAACAGCATGAGTCGCGAAAGGCATCGAGGCAATATTCAATGTGCCACGATGTAATTTAAAACGCTGTTTAACATCTCTTTCCATGTCTTCCCAATTTGCCAAAAGTTTTTTAGCAAATGGAATCAACGAATTTCCCTCAGCGGTAAGATCCACACGGCGGGTATTGCGCTTAAACAGCTTGCCACCCAACTCATCCTCTAAACTTTTGATACTTAAGCTTAAAGCAGATTGACTTAGGCAAAGTTCATTGGCAGCATTGGCATAATTCAATGTCCGAGCAAGAACTAAAAAAGCTTTTAACTGTTTGAGTGTCATACGGCAACCTAACTGATTTATAGCTCTATAATACGCTAAACCAAGCGAGTTTTGATCCTAAAATGAGTCATTTGAGCTATCGATTTGCTTATAGAATTAGATATCAATCCATGCTAGCTGATCTCACTTTTGCTCAGATTGATGCCTTAATGAAAGTTTTTAATTTATGTGATCTATAAAAATATGTTTATGCATTTAAATCAGGGCAAAATCGATATACGACGTATTTCAAGCAACATACTTGTCAATAAAGCCACTGCTGTAAATAAAAATTAAAACGTTGAACATATACTCATTCATCTGCATCTCCAATTTGGCTTTTTTCTTTTGCTTATCTATGACCTATTGCGCAAAAACCTCATGAAACTTGTTTCTATTCATTAGTTTTCCATATTGACTCATAAATATTTTCAAACAATGCCTCGAATAATTTGGATTATAGTTTTATCCATCATTTGGAAATGGATATTCCAATTTATAAGTCTGGACGATTTATAAAAGCTAAATTTATTGATCAATATTAATTTCTCTAGATATCCATTTTTATTGGTTTCACTCACTAATGCATTTTTATGATTGAGATAGCCTTGTCGTGATTTGAAATAAAAACAAGGTGGGTTTTGACATATATTCTTTAAGGACGGAGTAAAAATATGTGGGAACTGGGTATAATTTTACTTTCTCTTGGCTTGTTGATGTACACAGCCTACAGAGGATTTTCTGTAATTCTCATGGCACCGATTTGTGCCTTATTGGCCGTCTTGCTGATTAACCCTGCCAACGTTTTACCATTTTATTCTGGTGTGTTTATGCCAAAAATGGTGGGCTTTATTAAAGATTATTTCTTGGTGTTTTTGCTGGGTGCGATTTTTGGTAAAGTCGTTGAAATGTCAGGTATTGCTGAATCCATTGCCAAAACGATTGTTAAATTAATTGGCTCTAAAAATGCAATGCTTACCGTTGTTCTGCTAGGGGCAATTTTAACCTATAGCGGCGTCAGTTTATTTGTCGTGGTTTTTGCAGTCTATCCCTTTGCAAACCAATTATTTAGACAAGCAAATATCCCTAAACGTTTGATTCCTGGCACGATTGCACTGGGTGCTTTCTCCTTTACCATGGATGCCTTACCGGGTACGCCTCAGATTCAAAACGTTATTCCAACTACATTTTTTGGAACCAATATTTATGCAGCGCCATTTTTAGGGATTATCGGTGCAATCTTTGTTTTAGGTGTGGGTTTAACTTATCTGGAATGGCGTCGTCGTGTTGCTGCTCGCAATGGAGATGGCTTTGCATCTGGTATTACTTTAACAGAAGCCGAACTTCAACAATTCGAAAATCAATCTCAGCAACAAGATAATGGTTCTGGTCTACGTCAATTCATGGCATTTGTTCCCTTAATTTTAGTTGCAGTGATGAATAAATATTTATCTACAGCAATTAAAACATGGTATCCAAATGGCTTTGATTTTAATGCGCTTGGACTAGCAAACTACACTGTCGATGTCGCAAAAACATCAGCGATTTGGGCAGTTGGTTTGGCCTTAATCGTTGGGATTGTCACTGCGATTATGTTCGATTATCGTCGTGTTTCAACCAGCTTTAAAGAAGGTGTAAACGCAAGTATAGGTGGTTCTTTACTCGCTGTGATGAACACTGCATCTGAGTATGGTTTTGGTGCAATTATTGCCGCCTTACCGGGTTTTGCCGTGATCAGCCATGCTTTAGGTCATACATTTACCAATCCATTGGTCAATGGTGCAGTCACCACAACCGTTTTGGCAGGGATTACAGGTTCAGCATCTGGCGGTATGAGTATTGCCCTCAGTGCCATGGCTGACCAATACAATACAGCTATTGCAGCAATGGGCATTCCTGCTGAAGTGATGCATCGTATTGTTGCAATGGCATCTGGCGGTATGGACACCTTACCGCATAACGGTGCCGTGATTACCCTACTTGCTGTCACTGGACTTACACATAAACAATCTTATAAAGACATTTTTGCCATTACCATCATTAAAACAGTTGCAGTATTTGTCGCAATTGCTGCATTTACATGGTTTGGTATCGTCTAAGTTTATCTTCAAAATGAACACAGGGAGTCAATAATGAGTCAACTTCTCAAAGATAAAGTTGCATTTATCACAGGTTCAGCAAGTGGTATTGGACTTGAAATTGCCAAAAAATTTGCCCTTGAAGGTGCAAAAGTGGTGATTTCGGATATGAATGCGGACAAATGTAATGAAGCAGTTTTAGCCTTAAAAACTGATGGATTTGAAGCCTTATCTGCACCTTGTGATGTTTCAGATGAAGATGCTTATGCTGCTGCTATTGGTCTAGCACATAGTACCTTTGGTCGTTTGGATATTTTGATCAATAATGCTGGTTTTCAGCATGTTGCTGCCATCGAAGAGTTTCCAACTGCCATTTATCAAAAACTACTAAATGTCATGCTGGTGGGTTCTTTTATTGGAATTAAACATGCATTTCCAATCATGAAGGCACAAAACTATGGCCGTATTATCAATATGGCTTCGATCAATGGTTTAATCGGCTTTGCTGGAAAAGCGGGTTATAACAGTGCCAAACATGGGGTGATTGGTTTAACTAAAGTTGCAGCGTTAGAATCTGCTCGTGATGGAATCACGGTCAATGCATTATGCCCAGGTTATGTCGACACACCTTTGGTACGTGGTCAAATTAAAGATTTAGCCAAAACCCGTAATGTCAGCGAAACAAGTGCACTTGAAGATGTCATTTTAGCCATGGTGCCACAAAAGCGCTTACTCAATGTTGAAGAAATTGCAGATTATGCCGTTTTCTTGGCGAGTGAAAAAGCAGCGGGCGTGACGGGTCAGGCAGTGGTTATGGATGGTGGTTATACCGCTCAATAATACAGTTGATGATTGCAATGATCATGAATTTATCTCTATGTAAATCATTCGATAAAGCTTACTAAACATTCATTTGTAGGGGAGATTCTCCCCTACTGTTTTTTAGTTTTTCTATCTTTAGTTTTTATCAAAGTGAAAGGCTCACTTTGTCATGTGTCATAACGAGACAATCCAACGTTCTCAGGTTATTCAAGGAAAATGAATATATGAAACCCATAAATAAAGTTGCCATTATTGGTACTGGTGTTATTGGTGCAAGTTGGGCAGCATTCTATTTAAGTAAAGGATTTCAGGTGAGTGCTTTTGATCCCGCAGCTGATGCAGAATTAAATTTAAAAAATAGAGTTCAGACCTATTTACTTGATTTGTTCGAATTGGCTGAAGAGCAAACCACCTCTTCTAATCATTATGTTTCAGACACTTTAAAAAATCTTACTTTTTATCAAAATCTAGCAGATGCGGTAAAAGATGCCGATTTTATTCAAGAAAATGGTCCTGAGCGAATTGATCTAAAAAAAGACTTATATGCACAGCTCACTCAAAACTGCCCCAAAGATAGCATTATCGCCTCAAGTTCATCTGGCTTAAAAATCTCAGATATTCAACATGATTGTCTATATCCTGAAAGAATCGTACTGGGTCATCCTTTTAATCCGCCACACTTATTACCTTTGGTTGAGATTATTGGTGGAGAAAAAACCCAAGCAAACTATATCCATGATGCTTTTGAATTTTATAGATTATTGGGGAAAAAACCGATTTTAATTCAAAAAGAAGTCAAAGGCCATGTCGCCAATCGTTTGCAGTCTGCAATTTGGAGAGAAGCGTTTTATCTGGTTTCTGAAGGTGTATGTAGCGCAGAAGATATTGATATCGCCATCACCAATGGCCCCGGATTACGCTGGGCAATATTTGGACCTTATTTAAATATGCAGTTGGCTAATCAACATGGATTTAAAGCCGCTATGCATCATTTAGGTGAACCGATGTCTGAATGGTGGGCTGATATGCACCCTTATACCTTGTCTGAAGAAAAAATTGAGATGCTGAATGAAGAAACTCAGCAGTTTGTTAAAAAGCTAGGCGATAAAAATCTTCAATTACTTCGTGATCAGGCATTACTGCGATCTTTAAAGATGCGTAAAGAATTAGATTTGCCTTAATAGGGTTTTACAAAAGTGAGCTTCACTGATTCTCCAGAATTCTCATCTGGAGAATTTAGTCTTCAAAAATTTAGCCAAGGGAATCAGGATCATTGACCTTCCCGATCCAAAATTGAATCAACAGATCAAAGCACCCCAAGCAACAATTTCAGACTGAACCTTGTTGCTTATTTTTGAACTACATCAAAAATGCCCATCAGCTTTTAGATTGTTCGAAAATTCGAATAGACATGCCAAGTTTCATATCATTATTGTTCTACTAAAAGCAGTTATCGTTGTCTTATCCGCTACTTTAATCATTAAGTCGCCCAAATAAGGGAAGTATTATGCTCAACAATAAAATAAAGTTAAAACAAATGTGGTAAAGCAATTTCAGTACAACGAATGAAAAATATAAACAATTCCTAATTCAAATGGTGACCCAATATGCGAACTTTCTATACGATTCTGATCGGTATAATACTATTCCTTGTAATGCTTTTTATAAGTCGAATATTACGTGGTCGCTTTAGTCCAACATTATTTTTTATTCTGTTCATCTTGATTTGGTTTGTAGCAATGAGCTGGAATATGTATATGGGCATACAAGCAGGATATGCAGTTAAAGAAGAATTCTTAATATTTTTACTTAATTTTGGTATTCCTTCTCTTCTCGCAACTTACTTCATATATAAAAATAAAAGCTCTATTTAGCTTGCTAAGGTTAAAAACCATCATGTAAACAACGATCAAAACTAGGGTCTGTTGACATTTCATAAATAGCTTGCGTTGTAGGTTAAAATTGAGCAGGCAAGGCATGAAATGAAGAGAATAGCGAGACTATTTTCAAGTTTCATAACGCAGGCTGAGATAATTTTAACCACAACCCTGAGCAAGAACAAAGCACTACTTTGTTTGCAGCGCAAGGCGCAGCGGGGGGACTAGCGTGTTTTTTGTCGCTTCGTCGTTACCTTGCGAAACAGTGTTTCTCATCATTTAGAATGACTAAATTTCGTATTTCGCGCCTAAAATCGCCTAAAAAATACACGTAGTCGCAAGCATAGACGAATTGTAAACAGACCCTCTTATTACTTATTGTAAAGCACTCTCCCAAGAGAGTGCTTTTTGGGTTAACTTTTACTGGTTAAACATGATTAGGTATAGATTTAATCAAGTAAAATTAGCTTTCCTTTTTTCGATAAAGGCCGCAACACCCTCTTTATAATTGTCTGATTGTCCAGCAATACGCTGTAACTCTCGTTCCAACTGTAACTGTTCAGCCAAAGTATTTTGCGAGGCAGTATTTAAGGCCTTTTTAATTAGCGAAATCGAACTGCTTGGTTGCTCTGCCAAACGTTCTGCCAATTCAATCACACCCTGATCAAAAGCATCATCTTCATAGACCTCCCAAATAAGCCCCCAACTCAAGGCTTTCTGGGCAGATAACTTATCCCCGAACATGGTCAAACCTTTGGCTCGGGCAAGCCCCAGCAGATGTGGCAAATTCCACGTCCCACCTGCATCTGGGATTAAACCGACTTTGCAAAAAGACTGTATAAAAGCAGCAGATTGTTTGGCCACAACAATATCGCAAGCCAAAGCCAAATTCGCACCAGCACCAGCCGCTACGCCATTGACCGCAGCCACAACAGGTTTAGCCATATTGGAAATTTTAACGACTAACGGATTATAAAATTTTTCTAAGGCAGCACCTGCATCATAATCAGCTGCGCTTATCACCTCTTTATTTCTGGCTCTTAAATCCTGACCCGCACAGAAGCCCTTGCCTGAACCAGAGATTACAATGGCTTTAATCTCAGTAGAAACCGCCCACAGGTCTAAAATTGCAGCAATTTCACGATGCATTTGCTCATTAAAACTATTCAGCACCTCGGGACGGTTTAAGGTTAAATAGCCCACCTGATTTTCCTGCCGAATCAAAATATGTTGAAAATCCATTTATTTTTACTCATTTAAATAAAAAACAGCCTGACCCTGCTTAAAAAGCAAAGTCATCTTGTTCTAATTCCATTACCGCTTCAGCACCTGATGCAATAGCAGCCGCATGACTTTGGGTACGGTGTAATAATTTTTGAAAGAAAAATTTCGCTGTGGTTAATTTAGCCTGATAAAATTTTTCGTCCTGCGTTGCTTGGCTTAACTTTTCATCTGCTACTTGCGCCATACGTGCCCAAAGATAAGCAAACACGACATAGCTAGAGAAATACAGATAATCAACTGAAACAGCGCCAATTTCTTCTGGGTTTTGCTGTGCTTTTTTGGCAACACTGTCTGTAATTGATAACCACTGTTGCTTGAGTTCCGCTAGTTTTTCCAGATAAGCTGCCAATACGGTATTTGATTGGTTGGCTGCAATAAACTGCTCAATTAAATCAGTCATATTTTTTAATAGTTTGCCATCCGACTTGAGCACCTTACGTGCCAGCAAATCTAAAGACTGAATCTCTGTGGTTCCCTCATACAAGGTTGAGATACGGGCATCACGAACAATTTGCTCCATGCCATGTTCAACAATAAATCCATGCCCACCAAAAATTTGTACGCCGTGTTTTGCCGCTTCATTGCCTGATTCAGTTAAAAAAGCTTTGGCAATCGGGGTTAAAAATGCCAACAATTCATCTGAGATTTTCTGTTGTTCAGGATCATTGGATGTTTCAACAATATCAACATGCTGAGCCAGAAAATATGCCAACGCTCGACCACCTTCAGAAAAGGCTTTTTGCGTCATTAACATCGAACGCACAGCTGGATGCACAATAATCGGATCAGCATTTTTATCTGGATATTTTGCGCCTGATAAAGCGCGCATCGCCAAACGTTCTTTGGCATAACTCAATGCACCTTGAAATGAAATCTCCGAAGCCGCCAACCCTTGTACAGCTGTTCCAATACGTGCTGTGTTCATAAAGGTAAACATACAATTTAACCCACGATTTTCAGGGCCAATTAAATAGCCCTTGGCCCCATCAAAATTTAAAACACAGGTTGCATTGCCATGAATCCCCATCTTGTGTTCAATCGCACTACAGATAACATTATTTCGATCTTGACAATCACCTGCATCATCGAGGTTAAATTTAGGTACGATAAACAGTGAAATCCCTTTGGTCCCCGCTGGTGCTTGTGGTAGTCGGGCTAAAACAATATGAATAATATTTTCTGAAAGGTCATGTTCCCCAGCAGAAATGAAGATTTTCTCGCCCGTAATTGCATAACTTCCATCTGAGTTTGGTTCGGCCTTGGTGCGGATCAAACCTAAATCTGAACCTGCATGTGATTCAGTTAGACACATTGTCCCTGTCCACACGCCACTAATCAGTTTGCTTAAAAATTGTTGTTTCTGTACTGCTGTACCATGATGTTCAATGGTGCGCATTGCGCCATGCGATAAACCTGGATACATTGCCCAAGCCCAGTTAGAACTACACAGCATTTCTGAGATTGCAATACGCAATAAAGTAGGTAGACCTTGACCGCCATACTCAGGATCCGCCGTCAGTGAGGTAAAACCCAATTCAGTATATTTATGATAAGCCTGTTTAAATCCCGCTGGGGTTGTAACAACACCCTGATTTAAATGACAACCTTCCTGATCACCATTTTGATTGATGGGTGCAAGCTCATGTTCACAAAAGTCTGCTGCGGCATCTAAATATTGATTGATCAATTCACGACTGACCGTTTCCTGATATTTGGGTAGTTTTTGGTAGTTTTCTTCTGTTTGCAGCATTTCATGCAATACAAATTGCATATCACGCAGTGGTGCTTTGTATAAAGGCATAGTATTTCCCTTTCAGTTCTTCTGCCAATGATGCAGATAGAGATGATTTCCCTTAGATGACAATTTTATTTTACGATTGCTTAAAAATATCAAATAAATTTCTTATTGCAAAATTTATTTTCATTTTTATTAGATAAATTTATTCAAAAATACCACCAAAAATATAACAAACCGACACAACAAGTTGTATTTAAACAACAATATTTAAATAAATAAAAATTCAAGCATAATATTTGATTAAAAAATAATTTTGTATAGCAAAATATTATTTCGTAAAATTAAATTTTATAGTATGGTAATTAGATCGCTTAACACTCCAAGGATGATTTATGGATAACCCTCAATACACAGGTCTTGAATTCTTAACTGCTTTAAAAAATGGTAAAATTTCAGCGTCGCCCATGGCGCAAACCATTCCTATGCAGTTAATCGAAGTTTCTAAAGGCAAAGCGACGTATAAGGTTACGCCAAGTCAAGCTCATCGAAATATACAAGGAACAATCCATGGCGGTTTTTGTGCGACTGCTTTAGATACTGCAACGGGAAGTGCAGCACATACCTTGCTGGAACATGGTGTGGGTTATGGCACGATTGATCTCAATGTGAAAATGATTCGCCCAATGCAGATCGATACCGCCTACTACGCGCAAGCTGAACTGATTAATGCTGGACGTAATATCGTCACCACAGAAGGTAAAATTGTGGATGAAAATGGCAAAATTTATGCGTTTGCGACGGCAACACTGATGATCATACGAAAATAATAAAAAGACTAAGCCCTTTTGCGGCTTAGTCTTTTATCACTGTTTTCTTCATGGCATAAAAATCTATTCGATCAATTATAAAACTTAGAATTGCCATGGCTAAACCCACAGCCACACAGACACTCCATCCCCAATGTTTCCACGTGTAGACCGCAACCAAAGAACCCAGCGCAGCACCACCAAAATACAGTGTCATATAAATAGAATTAATTCGAGAACGTGCTTGTGCTGAAATTCGGTAGACCAGATTTTGGTTAAGTACATGAAAGGCCGATAAACCAAAATAAGCCAAAATCACACCTCCTGCATAAGCCAGCAAAGACTGTTGGGCAAAAAACAGTGGAATCCATGCAAGTACCAATAACCACATACAAATCACTGCAACTTTATTTTCCAATCCTTTGGCAATTTGTTTTCCCGCCCAAGGGGTTGCAAAAACACCCGCTAAACCAACTATGCCAAATAAACCAATTTGGAAATCATTGAAATGATAAGGCGCATTGGCAAGAATAAAAGTCATGGTGGTAAAGATCAGCGCCAATATACCGAAGCCGATCCCACCTGCCAGACCACGGCGAATTAAATGTGGCTGATCAACGGCCAATGTAAACAATGAACGATAAATTTGCAGCACTGTTAATTGATGAGATTTTCGAGCAACGGGTAATTTAAGCCACATCACTACTGCAAAAGCTAAAATCACCATACCACTGAGTAAATACACCGCATGCCATGACCAAACGGTCGAAAGTAAGCCTGCGATTGATCTGGCCAAGAGAATGCCTAAAAACAAGCCACTCATCAGTGTTCCGACAATTTGCGGGCTTTTTTGAGGACTCGCCAAACCAGCAGCAAACGGTACCAAGACTTGTGTCGTAATCGAAAAGAAGGTGGCTAAAAAGGTAAAACCATACAATACGGGCAAACTTTGACTTAAAGAAAGCCCGATCTGGGCAAAACCTGTGCAGCACATCAACAGACAAATATAGCTACGCTTTTCAAAAAAATCACCGAGCGGCACCAAGATAAACAGACCAACTGCATAAGAGAGTTGGCCGATCACAATTGTTAAAGCGACTTGCTCTGCATTGACCTGTAATGCCTCGGCAATAGAATAAATCAAAGGCTGGTTATAATAGTTCGAACCCGCACAAATTCCACATGCCATTGCCATGATGAAAATAAAGCTTTTTGACAAGATATGCGTTGTGTCAGGTTGAACTATTTTTTCCATTGCGCAGCTCACCTTATTTTAGAATTTGTACATCGACACAAAGTTAATGCGGGAAACATCTGCTGTTCTTCCATCAAACACTTCACGCTTACCTTGATGATATTCCATACCAATATCAATTTGCTCAGCAGGTGAATAAAACAGATTGGCAGCATAATCCGTTAAACGCTTATTTGCGTCAGGATTGAGTTTTGCATAGGCTGAATCATCATCAAAATCAAAAATCGATGCAGATAAATTTGCACGCCATTGCGGATTAAATTTATATGAATACCCAATATTTAAGCTATTGAGTTTATTCATCTCTAAATCTGTTTTTTGCGCATTTAAAGAAAAATCACCTGCCGCATTTAAACTGGTTGCATTTGTCAGGCCAGTTTGTGTGGTATATGGCATGAATTTTTGATCACCCACGATATATTGATAATTCGCCTGTACAGATTGCGCTGGGCTTAGTTGGTATTTTAAACCCGCACCCGCGCCCCAACTGACTTTTTTAACCGTATCTTTCGCAACATCTACTGATTTTTCATTGACAAAACCTTGAGCCAAAGCCGTTAAGGCACCTTCTTTTACCGTATATCGACCTGTCAATGTCGGGAATGCTGAAACCCGAGATCCAGTGTATTCCAATGCGACTTTTAAATCACTCTTGCCATTTATCTTCCAGTCATAGCGCACTTGAGGTGTACGGGTATAAGAGGTTCCCATAAACTGAGTATAATCGACGGACTCTGTACGTGTTTCCATATTGGACATCAAAGACCATGTTTGACCGAAAGTCCAATCTTTATAAGTAAAGAAAGCATGACGAATACGGAATTTACCATCGCCTGTACCCATGTTGGCACTGTCAAAGAAATCGGCTTCAATATTTCCTGTTACAGCCTTATCTGGACTGTTGAAATACACCCCGATTCGACTGGCATTGATCATGGCATCTGAGCGGGCATGATCGGAACGCTTGTCACTTTCAAACGGAGTCCGGTTTAAGCTATTGGTGGTTCTTCCTCCCGAATCTGGTGAGGACTTAAAATCAACTGCAGCATCAAGTCGAGCAATTCCATAGACTTTAACATTGTCGGTCCAAGTCACCCACGAAGGTGCTATTGGTTTCGCGGTTTCAAGTGCTTTATTTTTTTCTACATTTTCTTCAATTTTTGCTTGTTTGACCTGCAAATTATTTTGTGACAGCTTTTGAGCTTCGAGTTCTGCTTTGAGTTTTTGCAGCTCTGTCTCTAACAAATTAATCCGTTGTTCTGCTGTCACTGGCGAATTTGCAAAAATAGTCCCTGAAGCCACAGCGCAAGCTGTAGCTAAAATTAATTTTTTCATCTTTTAATCCTTAAAGAAGCTTTTTTTCCTACGCTTATAAACTAAGCGTCTCGTGCATCTATCAACGGGCAGCCCGTTACTGCCTGTAATTCATCAAAACTTAGTCCCGAAACCATTTCAGTGACATAGGCTTTGTGATCTTTTAATTCAATAATGCATAAATCGGTATAAATACGATCTACACACTGCTCCCCTGTAATGGGATAACTCAGTACATCGACAATTTTAGCTTCACCCTTTTTGGTGACATGCTCCATATAGACATAAATTGACTTGGCTCCCACCGCTAAATCCATTGCACCACCTACAGCGGGGACATCATCAGCTTTGCCAGTATGCCAATTGGCTAAATCGCCATTCACTGCGACCTGAAAAGCACCAATCACGCAGATATCCAGATGCCCACCACGCATAATGTCAAATGAATCTCCGTGATGCATAAAGCAACCACCATCCAGTAAAGTCACTAACTCCTTTCCAGCATTGACCAAGTCCTCATCTTCTTCACCTGCTTTGGGTGGCGGGCCAAAGGCCAAAACCCCATTTTCTGAGTGTAGAAAGATTTCTTTGTCTTGAGGTAAATACTTCGCAACGTTGGTGGGTAAACCAATACCTAAATTGACATAAGCTCCTTCGGGAATATCCTGAGCAATCAACTGAGCGATATCTTCACGAGAACGTTTTTGAACTGACATTAGATATCTCCTACTTTGACAACATGCTGTACAAAAATCCCAGGTGTGATAATGCACTCAGGATCAAGGCTTCCTAGATCTACCGTATGATTCACTTGAACAATGGTTGTTTTTGCCGCTTTTGCCATAATCGGGCCAAAGTTCCGTGCTGCCTTACGATAGGTCAAATTCCCCCAACGATCGGCTTGATCGGCATAAATCAACGCAAAGTCAGCTTCAAGCGGATACTCAAGTACATAGTTTCGACCATTAATGGTTCTGGTTTCTTTGCCTTCTGCGACTTTTGTGCCATAGCCTGTCGGTGTAAATATTGCACCTAGACCTGCACCTGCCGCTTGAATACGACAGGCTAAGTTGCCCTGTGGAACCAGTTCTAACTCAATCTTTCCTGCACGATATAAGTCTTGAAATACGGTCGAACCCGCTGACTTTGGAAATGAACTGATCATTTTTCTGACACAACCTGCAATGATCAGCTTGGTCAAACCACGATCACCAGAGGCAGCATTGTTATTGACAATGGTCAGCTCTTTTTTACCTAAATCGATTAAGGCTTCAATCAGTTCCGCAGGCTGACCTGTCACACCAAAACCACTGGTCATGATTGTTGCACCATCAGGAATTGCCTTTAAAATCGGTTCAATGTCACTGGTGATTTTATTTATCATTTCGCTTGTCCCTTTTCATCCTTAAATTGACGTGACAGGTCAAATTGTCACTCTGCCTTTTGCGGGTTAAATAGTCGGTCTTTAATAAATAACAGTGGAATTACACCGCATATAAAGTACGCTCCAGCCATCACCAACAGTCCTAAACCAATCGAACCATGTTGTGATAAATAACCGATGGTTAATGGAGAGAAAATTGAAAGTACTTTACCGATGTTATATGCACCGCCAACCGCCGAGCCTCGAATTGAGGTTGGAAAACTTTCAGTCATATATGTGGCATTGATTGCATACGGTATGCCGTATAGAAAACCAAAGAACAGCATGAGCCATAAAATATTGGCAGGCGTGTTAAGGTAAACAATCACGGGAATAAATAGAGCTGTGCCAATTGTGCCGAATGCAAATACAGCGCGGCGACCCAATTTATCCGCAATAATCCCAGCAATAATTTTGGCAAACATCATGATTAAGAAAGTGCCGACCATATACATCGCCATTTCTTTAAACTTGATTCCTAGATCAGATTCCAAATAAGCCGGCAGCCAGTTACTCACCCCGTAATAACCAAATTGCAAAGCACCAGTACTCAAAATCCACAGCACAAACATGGTGCCATGTTTCTTATCTTTCAAAATTTCCCAATACGGATTCTGACGTTTAACAGGCTGTGCATTTTGTGGCGTTGCAATGACTTTTAATTGGCGTGCTTTTTTCCATGACTCAGGCTCAGGTACGATAAAATGCATCAGTACTGATAAAATAATCGGGGTAATTGCAAGCCAATACAGGAAACGCCAGCCATGTTCAGGAATAATATGACCTGCCAATAAAGTCGCAAGTAAAGACCCCAAGGTATAACCCGTCATCAGTGTTGCCAACACTGTAGAACGATGTTTGGTCGGTACCATTTCAGACATTAAAATATTACAGGCAATATAAAGTGCGCCTAAGCCCATTGCACCGACTGTTCTTAAAATCGCAAATTGCATATATGAATGGGTAAAACCCAATGCACAGGTCAGAACAGAAGAAAAAGCAATAAAGAATACAATCACGCGCACTCGGCCAAAGCGATCACAAGCCCATCCACCAACTAACCCCCCCACGGCGGAACCTAACAGTGTCAAACTGCCCAATGTTCCTGCTTGTACACCGCTCAGATGAAACTCAGCCTTTAAACTGGTCAAACTTAACGCTAAAAAGCCTAAATCTGCGCCATCACAAAGCAAAGTAAAAAATGCAAAGATAAAGGCCGTAATCCAAATCTTTTTGGGTGTCTGAATCACCTCTCCAGCCCCATTATTACCGCTATTATTTTGTGTAACTGTTTCCGTTGTCATGTCCATATCCTCAGAAGGAATATGAGGCATCCCCTGCCTCATGGCATCTAATTGTTATTAGGCTGTAGCGTCCCTAATCATGTTTTTTGCGATAATCAATTGTTGAACTTGCGTGGTTCCTTCATATAAACGGAACAAACGCACATCACGATAAAAACGTTCAATCGCATATTCACTGATATAACCAGCACCACCGTGAATTTGTACGCAACGATCTGCGACCCGACCACACATTTCAGTGGCAAACATTTTTGAACAAGATGCTTCTGTACTAATGTTTTCACCATTATCACGGCGACGCGCAGCATCGAGCACCATACATTTTGCCGCGTAAATCTCAGCTTTTGAGTCTGCAAGCATGGCTTGGATCAATTGAAAATTAGCAATCGGCTGACCAAATTGTTTGCGCTCAATGGCATAGTGAAGTGCGTCATTTAACATCCGTTCAGCCACACCGACGCTATATGCACCAATATGTAAACGACCTTTATCTAAAACCTTCATGGCTGTTTTAAAACCAATACCTTCAATCCCACCAATCAGTGCTGATGCTGGAACGCGGCAGTTTTCAAAAATCACATCACAAGTATGAGAACCCTTTTGTCCCATCTTTTGATCGATTTTCCCCAAACTAATCCCAGGCGTATTGGCTTCAACTAAAAATGCAGAAATACCACTTGCACCTTTAATATCAGGATTGGTCCGTGCCATCACGGTAAAAGTAGCAGCATGTGGTGCATTGGTAATAAAGCGTTTAGTGCCGTTTAAAACGTAAAAATCACCATCTTTGACCGCACTGGTTTTTAAAGAGGCGGCATCTGAACCAGCCTCAGGTTCGGTTAAGCAAAATGAACCAATAATTTCACCGCTGGCATAACGAGGAAGATATTTTTGTTTTTGCTCTTCTGTGCCATCAATCAAAATCGCACTTGAACCAATACCATTGTTGGTACCAATCAGTGAACGGAATGCCGGAGAAGTTTGTCCAAGTTCAAATGCAACATTCACCTCCTCTTCCATGGTAATTCCCAATCCACCATATTCTTCTGGAATGGTTAACCCAAACAAACCTAACTCACGCATTTGTTGCACGATATCCTCAGGAATTTTGTCCTGCTCGGCAACCTCATGTTCACGTGGAATCAATTCATTTTTTACAAAATCACGAATTGTTGTGAGCAACTGTTGCAACATTCCTTCATCACGGATCATCTATGATCTCCCTTCTTTTGTAGCTTCATTGCATCCATTAGCTATTCCAGCTGGGTAATGGATACCCTGTTTTAAATCTTGTTTACTGCGAATGTGTTTCATAGTACGAGATTAAAAACACAAATTTCAAGCTTTTTTGAAAATTAATTTCATTAAGCGAAATTTTACGATCTACCAATATTAAATATCAATCACTTAGAAAAATATGCTGACGATAAAGTGTCAAGAGGAGTAAAAACTACTTGAAATAAATTTCAAAACACGCATTATTAAAGAAACATAGTTTTGATCTGCGAAACAAGGAATCAAAAAATGAGTGAAATAACAGGGAACAGTTTCATTGAAGTTGACTATTCTGTTCAGAAAGTAGCGATCGTGAAGATTAATCGTCCAGAGGCTAAAAATGCCTTAAATACACAGGTACGTCAGCAACTGGCTCAAGTGTTTACTGAGTTAAGTTTTAATGACCAGATCCATGCCATTGTGCTTACAGGTGGTGAAGAAGTTTTTGCCGCAGGGGCAGACTTAAAAGAAATGGCAAGCGCAACCTCTACAGAAATTTTGCTACGTCATACAGAACGTTATTGGAATGCAATTGCGCAATGCCCTAAACCCGTGATTGCTGCTGTAAATGGTTATGCACTGGGTGGCGGTTGTGAACTTGCCATGCATAGCGACATTATTATTGCGGGTAAAGGCGCAACTTTTGGTCAACCTGAAATTAAAGTCGGTTTAATGCCTGGTGCTGGTGGAACCCAACGTCTCTTTCGTGCAGTGGGTAAATTCCACGCGATGCGTATGATCATGACAGGTGTAATGGTCAAAGCAGAAGAAGCATATAGCATTGGACTGGTTTCCCAAGTTACTGAAGATGACCAGACTATCTCAACCGCTATTCAAATGGCGCAAAATCTGGCAAAAATGCCACCCATTGCCCTGCAACAAATCAAAGAAGTTGCATTAATGAGCGAAGATGTTCCATTAAATGCAGGTTTAGCATTGGAGCGTAAATCATTTCAATTGTTGTTTTCGACCGAAGATAAAAATGAAGGAATTCAAGCGTTTATCGAAAAACGTAAACCTTCATATCAAGGCAAATAAGTTTAATTGATAACAACAATGGAATAGAAATGGCTAGAAAAGTATTGATTAGTGCAGGCGGTTCAGGAATTGGACGATGTATTGCAGAAGCATTCTTAGCGCATCACGATGAAGTTTTCGTTTGTGATATCAATGCAGAAAGCTTAGCGCAATTCCAAAAGACCTATCCTGCACTACATATTTATGCATGTGATTTATCTAACCATGATGAAATCAAATCTATGTTTAGTGATGTCATCAACAAACTGGGGCATATTGATGTTCTGGTCAATAATACAGGGATTTCTGGTCCAACCATCGCAGCAGAAGAACTGAGTTTTGCTGACTGGAGTGCAGTATTAAACCTTAATTTAAATAGTACCTTTGCGATCACCCAACTCGCTATCCCCTTTTTAAAACAGTCGGAAGCAGGTGTCATTATCAATATGTCATCGATCGCTGGACGTTTGGGTTATCCATATCGTTTGGCTTACGCGACCTCTAAATGGGGATTAATTGGTTTTACCAAAACATTGTCGATGGAACTTGGTGCAGACAATATTCGAGTCAATGCCATACTTCCAGGTGCAGTGGATGGGGAACGAGTTCAACGGGTGTTACAAGCGCGTGCAGATGTCGCTCAAACGTCCTTGGATGCCGTTACGCAAAATGCACTTAAAAATCAATCGCTCAAATATTTTGTCAATCCAAAGCATATTGCCGATTTGTGCATATTTTTAGCCTCGGAAAGCGGTTGCTCTATTTCTGGACAAATTTTACCGATTGATGGTGATAAACAATGTCTGAGTTAACCCACCAGACTGTACTGATTTCTTTCGTTTCTATTTTTTCCGTCTCTAATTTTTCGTTTAATCTGGATCAGTTATCAGGATGATCGACATGACTTATGGTATTCAAAGCATGGCTGTAATTGGTGTTGGCATTATGGGCAGTGGTATTGCTCAAATTGCCGCACAATCAGGTCATACCACTTATTTATATGACACCAAAGAAGGTGCTGCGCTACAGGCCAAAGAAAAGCTGGCAGCAACATTTCAAAAGCTGGTCGATAAAAATAAAATCAGCGCTGAACAGGCGGAAAATGCCAACAAACATTTGATCGTTGCAGCGCAACTTGAAGATTTAAAAGCCTGCGACTTGATTGTGGAAGCGATTATTGAGCGTTTAGATATCAAACAAGCGTTGATGCAACAACTCGAAGAGATCGTTTCAGACACCACTATTTTAGCCTCAAATACTTCATCGCTTTCAATCACAGCCATTGCAGCAAACTGTAAAAAACCACAACGTGTAGTCGGTTTCCATTTTTTTAATCCGGTACCACTGATGAAAGTTGTGGAAGTGATCCAAGGATTAAAAACGGATCCACGCATTGTAGCTGCATTAAATGAGCTATCACGTGCATTTGGTCATCGACCTGTTGTTGCCAAAGATACCCCAGGATTTATTATTAATCATGCGGGGCGCGCCTATGGCACCGAAGCGTTAAAAATCTTAAATGAAAACGTCTGTGACATCAGTGAAATTGACCGCATTTTAAGAGATGGTGTTGGTTTTAGAATGGGACCATTCGAACTCATGGATTTAACAGGACTGGATGTATCACATCCTGTAATGGAGTCGATTTATCATCAATACTATGAAGAAGCCCGTTACAAGCCCAATCCATTGACCAAACAAATGCTTGAAGCCAAACAACTTGGGCGTAAAGTTAATCAAGGCTTTTACCACTATGAAACAGGCACAAAAACAGGTGAAAAACCTGCACAGTTTGTTGAGCGTTTAACCAACTATCCAAAAGTTTGGATTGCAGCTGATTTTGCTGAAGATAAACAACAACTGGAAGATTATTTAATCCAGCAAAATATTGTCTTAGATACAGGTTTAGAACCATTACCTGAGAGTTTATGTTTACTCGCTTGCTACGGTGAAGATACCACCCAAGCAGCGACACGTTTAAAAGCCAATCCACAACAAGCTGTTGGCATAGATATGCTATATGGCATAAGCAAACATAGAACGTTAATGCCGTCACTGGCGACAAGCACTGAGTATCGTCAAGCAGCCCACTCTATGTTTAATTTAGATGGTGCTATGGTCAGCATGATCGCTGAAAGTATTGGCTTCGTGGCACAACGTGTTTTAGCCATGGTGATTAATTTAGGTTGTGATATTGCACAACAAAATATTGCCAGTGTCGATGATATCAATGCCGCAGTCCGTTTAGGTTTAGGCTATCCATTTGGCCCTATTGAATGGGGTGATCATATCGGTAGCCAAAAAATCTTACTCATTCTCAATCGTATCTCAACACTGACCTATGACCCACGTTATCGCCCTAGCCCATGGTTACAACGTCGTGTCGCATTAAATTTACCGCTTACTTTTAATTCTGGATTTTGAAAAGGAACTTCTCAATGTTAAATGCCTATATTTATGATGGTTTACGTAGCCCGATTGGTCGTCATGCAGGTGAGCTTGCTTCAGTACGTCCAGATGATTTAGCTGCGGCAGTTTTGCAAAAGCTTCTTGAAAAAACTGGGGTTCCGGGTGCAGCGATTGAAGATGTTATTTTAGGCGATACCAACCAAGGTGGTGAAGACAGTCGTAATGTTGCCAGAAATGCCCTATTAATCGCGGGCTTACCTGTGACTGTTCCCGGCCAAACTGTAAACCGTTTATGTGCAAGTGGTTTGGGTGCTGTGATTGACTCTGCACGTGCCATTACCTGTGGCGAAGGCGACTTGTATATTGCAGGTGGTGTAGAAAGCATGTCACGTGCTCCATTTGTGATGGGTAAAGCTGAATCTGCCTATAGTCGTGAGGCCACAATTTACGACACCACAATTGGCTCACGCTTTCCAAACAAAAAACTGATTGCACAATACGGTGGTCACTCAATGCCTGAAACTGGTGACAATGTCGCAGTTGAGTTTGGCATTACCCGTGAACAGGCAGATTTATTTGCTGCCCAATCACAAGCAAAGTATCAAACAGCCAAACAAGACGGTTTTTTTACTGATGAAATTACCCCAATTGAAGTCTTTCAAGGCAAAAAGTTACCACCAAAACTGGTTTCTGAAGATGAGCACCCTCGCCCAAGCTCAACGGTTGAAGCCTTAACCAAATTAAAACCATTATTTGAAGGTGGTGTCGTCACTGCTGGAAATGCGTCGGGTATTAACGATGGTGCTGCTGCATTGCTCATCGGTTCCGAAGCAGCGGGCCAAAAATATGGCTTAAAGCCAATGGCAAAAATCTTGTCAGCAGCAGCAGCAGGTATTGAACCTCGTATTATGGGTGCTGGTCCAATCGAAGCAATCAAAAAAGCCATTGCACGTGCAGGGCTAACTTTAGATGATATGGATATCATTGAAATCAATGAAGCTTTTGCTTCACAAGTATTATCTTGCTTAAAAGGTTTAGATGTTGATTTTAATGATCCGCGTGTCAACCCAAATGGTGGTGCAATTGCCATTGGCCATCCACTTGGGGCTTCTGGTGCACGTCTTGCACTGACAGTTTCGCGTGAGCTGATCCGCCGCAATAAGAAATATGCTGTCGTTAGCTTATGTATTGGCGTAGGACAAGGCTTAGCCATGGTGATTGAAAACGTGTCATAACATTGACTTTTTAATCACTAACCGAGTATCCATTCATCACAACAGCGCAGTGATGAATGGATTTATTTTGCAGAGCGAAATATAATAGCCAAACTGTTGCTTTATTATATTTGAGTATTGAATGTCTCAGAATTCAGAAACTGAACAACCTATAAATTTTGATGAGATACGTCTTGATCCTATTTCACATATTCATCGGGAAAATAACCCCCAATTTATCGCTTCTTTAGCACGTGGTTTAGAGCTATTACGTTGTTTTTCTGCCAACAATCAAGTCTTAGGTAACCAAGAACTGGCAAAAATGACGGGTTTACCAAAACCAACCATTGCGCGGATAACCAATACATTAGTGTCATTAGGCTATTTAAAACAACTACCTAATTCCACCAAATATACCTTGGATATCGGTGTTTTATCTTTAGGCTATGCAGCCTTGTCCAATATTTCTATCCGTAATATTGCACATCGCTATATGGAAGAAATGAGCCAATATGTACAAGCACCGGTTGCGATGGCAACCCGTGACCGTTTAAACATGGTCTATATCGATGTGGTTCAGATCGAAACTGCTTTAAATATGCGCCGTCCCATCGGCTCAACCCTACCCATTCACAGCAGTTCCATGGGTCGAGCTTGCTTGGCGGCTACACCTGAACGTGAGCGTAACTTTTTACTGGATGCGCTTAAACAAAAAAATGCTGAAAACTGGCCTGCAATTAAACGTTCTTTAGAACGAGCTTTCCGAGATTATCAAGATTACGGATATTGCCTTTCTTTAGGTGAATGGCATAAAGAAGTAAACTCTGTTGCTGTACCTTTAGTCAGCTCCAAACATGGTCTTTATGTGTTTAACTGCGGTGCACCAAGTTTTCATTTAAACCCTGAAAAACTTGAAGGTGAAATTGGACCCCGTTTAATCCATATGGTGCACAACATTCAAGATGCTTTGAGTGAAACGCCTTAACAACGATGTTTAAAATCAGATGCTTAAAATCAGCAGATACATGGTTGTGTGGATTAAAAATTCCGATTTCATAATGACAAACCATAGGCATGATGAAAAACACTCTCTATACCCCAACCATTATTTTAATGGCAGTTGCAGCAGGCATCTGTACTGGTGGGAATTATTTTAGCCAACCACTGATTCATTCCATTAGTCTAAGTTTAAATTTAGCAGATACCACCACAGCATGGGTGCCTACTTTAGCGCAAATCACCTATGCAGCAGGTCTGCTATTTTTAATGCCTTTAGGCGATATTCTCGAAAAGCGTAAGTTGTTATTTATATTTATGCTGCTTGCCTCAATTGGGCTAATTATTAGTGGTTTTTCCCACAATATTTATCTGTTAATGCTCGGTACCATCATTACAGGATTATTTTCTAGTTCAGCCCAACTGTTGTTACCACTGGCTGCCAGTCTGGTTCCAATTCAACATAGTGGTCGTGTTGTTGGTTTTTTACTGAGTGGGTTAATGATGGGTGTCTTATTGGCACGCTCATTATCAGGGATGATGTCGACGCTTTTTGCTTGGAATGTTATTTATCTACTCAGCGGTTTTTTATTATTGCTCATTGCGATTATTTTGTACCGTAATATTGGCTTATTTCCTCCAACCAAATCTGAAAATTATCTCAAAACAATTCACTCACTGCCGCAAATCTTTATTCAAAATCGTCGCCTAAGAATCAGAACCTATATTGGTGGATTAACCTTTGCCTGTGTAAGTTTAACCTTTACCACCATGTCTTTACTCTTAGCTCCCGCACCTTATTTTTTCAGTGATTTTACGATTGGCTTATTTGGATTTGTCGGTGTTTTAGGGACATTCGTTGCCAATTTTTCAGGTAAATTTATTGATCAAGGCTATATTCATAAAATTTCGATATGTTGTGGTATCGGTCTGATCTTAAGTTGGCTATTGTTTTTGTTGCTCCCTTATCATTTTATCTTTTATATCATTGCCTTACTTATCCTTTACGCCTCACTCTCGGCTGTTCATGTCACCAATCAAAGTATTGTCTTTAAGCTTAACCAACAATTACGTTCACGTTTCAATGCGATTTATATGACAGGTTATTTCGCTGGCGGTGCTTTAGGGACCACGGGTGGAAGCTATGCATGGAAACATTTTGGCTGGACAGGTGTATGTATCTTGGGCTTAGTTTTTGCCCTGCTGTGTTTATATTATTGTCTTGCAGATGCTAAAAATCAGCACAATTCATAGTGTTGTGCTGATCTTTAAAAGCAGTCTTTCATCATCGAGATAAAGCTGAACTCAAATAGATATTTATAAAAGCCCGAATAAACGCCCACGAATAATGTCTTCTGCATCTTTTACAATACGGTTGACCAGTTCATCACATGTCGGAATGTCATGGATCAGACTGGCAACCAAACCACATGACCACGCCCCAGCATTGACATCACCATCGATCATCACTTTAGGATAAACACCTGCAACTTCTTCAATGATATCTTCAAATTTAATCTGGTCACCAAGTGCTTTTTCTTTGGCTACAATTTTTTCTACAGCCGCATTATTCATAACACGCTCAGTATTACGCAAAGCACGCATAATTAAACGGGTATCTCTTTCCGTAGCATTCAGGATCGCCTGTTTCACATTTGCATGCACTGGCGCTTCTTGAGTTGCAATAAAACGCGTTCCCATATTAATGCCATCCGCCCCCATGGCTAAAGCGGCAGCAAGTGAGCGTCCATCAGCCATACCACCTGATGCAACAAAAGGAATTTCTAAGGTATCGGCAGCTAAAGGCAATAAAATCATATTCGGTACATCATCTTCACCGGGGTGCCCACCACACTCAAAACCATCGACAGAAACAGCATCACATCCAATTTTTTGAGCTTTTAGACTATGCCGAACCGAAGTACATTTATGAATTACTTTAATTCCAGCAGCCTTTAAATAAGGCATGACCTGTTCAGGATTACGACCTGCTGTTTCTACAACTTTTACCCCACCCTTAATAATTGCCTCGACAAAACCCGGATAATCAGGTGTATTGACTGTGGGTAAGAAAGTTAGATTGACACCAAAAGGCTTATCGGTCATTTCTCGACATCGGGCAATTTCTTTTGCTAGATTTTCAGGTGTTCGCTGGGTTAAACCGGTAATAATGCCTAACCCACCCGCATTTGAAACTGCAGCAGCCAGCTCGGCAAAACCGACATAATGCATACCGCCTTGAATAATCGGATGTTCAATTTCAAATAATTCTGTAATTTTGGTTTTCATATTCTTTCCACTCACTATTTTATATTTAGAGGCTCATTTCTTAGCATCCTATGCTTATCGATGATTTATTAAATCTGATCGATCATGAGTCCACTGTATTCTCACTTTGTTTGCAAGGTGACGAATTTAAACAAGCACTGAGTGCATTGATGAAAAAAAACACCCATTTTCCGTAAGCAAACTATTTAACATGCATCTTATTAACATGCATCTTATTAAAAAGGCCAACAATGCAGATTGTTGCTGGCCTTTCAGTTTTAAAGCAATAAAATTAACTAATTTCAGTGCGGATATTATTCACCATATGCAGAAGACGCGGTGCAATATCCTCTTCAAGTTTTTCGCGGTTCATAATAAAGCTTGGTCCGCCGCAGTTAAATACCAGTAGACCATGTTGTTCATGAATCAAGGGGACTGCCACTGAATTGACATCTTTATGCCATTCACCAATTGAAAAACAATAACCAAAATCTTGATAATCTTTAAATGCCTTATCTAAATCACGGTTAATCTTGATCCAATCGTCTTTATGTTTGCTACGGATTGCATCAAGTAAAAACTCTCTTTCATCTTCAGGCATTGCAGCCAGACATGCACGTCCCATTGAACTTAAATGAATCGGTAAATAAGTACCGACTTGGCGACGCATGGTCATATTGCCCTTGCCTTGTACCACATCCAAATAAATCATATTTAGACGATCACGCGTTGCCATTGCCACAGCAGCACCCGCATAATCCGCTAAGTTTTTCATATAGGGGTGTGCAATATTACGGATAGACACATTAGAAAGCATGGAGTAACCAAACGCCAAAACCCCAACTGAAAGTTGAAATTTGCTAGAATTTGGGACCTGCTTGATATAGCCCAAACGTGACAATGTGTGCGTTAAACGGGTAATGGTCGGTTTAGGCAAACCGGTCATTTGTGATAACTCTTGATTACCCAAATGCTGATGTTTTGGGGTAAAGCAACGTAAGAGTTCTAAACCACGTCCTAAAGCTGTAATAAATTGACGATCATTTTCATCTTGCATATCTTCAATCGGATGCAATAACTCATGCCTCAAAGGCGCTAATAATTTTTCTGTTTGTTCTGCATCTACGGCATCATTCATGGTTATACCAATTCACATATTTGTTTCGCACTGCGAAAATTATAATCTATTTTTTCTATAAATAGCAAAAAGCAATCATCTGATTCACTTTGAAAATAAAACGATGCATCCATCTCGATGTGAAAAGTCTAAATTTGCTTATTTTATTGAAAAAACTGGCTTTAGACTGCTCACATCATCTATTTAAAAACTATCCTATCACGCCTTTGGCTTTTAACTCATCAAGTTTTGCTGGAGAGATAATACGGCCTAAGATTGTTTGAGTATGTTCGCCTAATAAAGGAGGCGCATTTCTATACTCTACAGGTGTACGTGAAAGCTTAATCGGAGAACCCACCACAGTAAGTTTTTCACGTTGAGGATGTTGCATTTCTACCAGCATCTCTCGCGCAATCACTTGAGGTTCATTAAAAGCTTGTTCTAGATTATTAATCACACCAACGGGCACTTTAGCAGCATAAATTGCACTTACCCACTCATCGGCAGTCTTGCTTAAAAAATGCTTTGATAAAATTTCGATCACTTCATCACGATGCTTAACACGATCTGCATTACGGGTAAATCGAACATCATTGGGTAACTCTGGCAAACCAATACTTCTACACAGTTGGATAAACTGGGTGTCATTACCACAAGCAATGATAAACTCTCGGTCAGCGGCTTTAAACAATTGATAAGGCACAATATTGGCATGCGCATTGCCATAACGTACCGGCACTTTACCAGATGAAAGATAATTCATTCCTTGATTTGCCATTGTGGCAATTTGCACATCAAGTAAAGCCATATCAATATGTTGCCCTAAACCTGTTACATGACGATTGAGCAAAGCAGCTTGTATGGCAATGGTTGAATATAGTCCCGTTGATAAGTCTGAAAATGCGACACCTACTTTTTGCGGACCACCACCAGGCAAATCATCTTTTTCACCCGTGATGGACATCAGTCCACCCATTCCCTGAATGATAAAATCATAGCCAGGTTCTTCTGCTCTCGGTCCATTTTGACCAAAACCCGTAATCGAGCAATAAACCAGTTTAGGATTAATTTCTGATAAAGAAGCATAATCCAAGCCATATTTTTTCAAAGAACCAGCTTTGTAGTTTTCAATGACCACATCGGTATCTTGAATAAGTGCTTTGATGAGTGCCTGCCCTTCAGGATTTGCAATATCTATTGCAACAGAAAGTTTATTGCGATTGGTCGACTGATAATAAGCGGCTTCTCGTGTCTCTTGTCCGGCATCATCTTTCATCCAAGGTGGTCCCCAAGAACGCGTATCATCACCTAGTTTCGGTCTTTCAACCTTAATCACTTCTGCGCCTAAATCGGCAAGAATCTGTCCACACCACGGTCCAGCCAGTACTCGACTTAAGTCAAGTACACGAATTCCATTTAAAGCACCCATGTTTATTCCACTAACCTTTGATTAATTTCCTACAGGAAAATTTATTTAATATAAATTTCGCATAGCGATATATATTTTTAATATACACAGAAAACTTAAAAAATAAAACTTAATTTTTTCATCAAAAGTGATGATTTTTATTCAACAAATATAGATTAATTAAATCAAATAATTAGCCAACTGAAAAACAAGCACAATATACCGCATTGCGAAATTAATTTTCAAAATATATTGTTTTCTACTGATCCTTTGATTACTATCGCATCAATATGCAGGGTTTTAGCAACATCTCCTCGATGTTTTCAACATGTTGTACAAAGGACAAGACTATGATTCGAGATCAGGAAACACTCAAACAACTGGTAGATATGATTCGACAGTTTGTAGATGGTGTCCTCATTCCTCATGAGAATGAAGTCGCAGAAACAGATCAAATCCCTCAAGCCATCATTGAGCAAATGAAAGCTTTAGGTTTGTTTGGACTGACGATTCCAGAAGAATATGAAGGTCTTGGCTTGACCATGGAAGAAGAGGTGTCTATCGCTTTTGAACTTGGACGTACTTCGCCTGCCTTTCGTTCACTGATCGGCACCAATAATGGAATCGGTTCGAGTGGTCTGATTATTGATGGTACCGAAACTCAAAAATCATTTTTCTTGCCCCGTTTAGCACGTGGTGAAGTGATCAGTTCTTTTTGCCTAACTGAACCAGATGCAGGCTCAGATGCTGCCTCTTTGAAAACCCGCGCAGTAAAAGAAGGTGAGTTTTATATTTTAAATGGCACCAAACGCTTTATTACCAATGCACCTCATGCAGGGGTATTTACGGTGATGGCACGAACCAATCCAGACATTAAAGGTGCTGGTGGAATTTCTGCTTTTATTGTAGATCGCAAAACCGCAGGAATCTCTCTAGGTAAAACAGATAAAAAAATGGGGCAAAAAGGTGCGCATACCTGCGATGTGATTTTTGAAAACTGTCGGGTTCCTGCCTCAGCACTGATTGGTGGTGTCGAAGGTGTAGGATTTAAAACCGCAATGAAAGTCTTGGATAAAGGTCGTTTACATATCGCCGCAATCAGTGTCGGTGCTGCCATACGTATGTTAGACGATACTTTAAAGTTCGCCCTTGAGCGTAAGCAATTTGGACAAGCGATTGCTGAATTTCAACTGATTCAAGCCATGCTTGCTGACTCCAAAGCAGAAATTTATGCAGCGCAATGTATGGTTTTAGATGCGGCAAGACAACGTGATGCTGGGCACAACGTCAGCACAGAAGCATCATGCGCAAAAATGTTTGCCACTGAAATGTGTGGTCGCGTGGCCGATCGCTGCGTACAGATTCATGGTGGCTCTGGCTATATCAGTGAATATGCCATTGAACGTTTTTACCGAGATGTACGTTTATTCCGTCTCTATGAAGGCACCACCCAAATTCAACAAATGATTATTGCGCGAAATATGATTCGTGCTGCGTCTTAATTAATTTTTAGGCACTTTAAAACGATTTGAAGTGCTGTAAATCAAATGTAGGTAATGGATTATGGCGACAAACTACAATACACATCTCTCTTCAATACAGCCTCATACTTGGAAAATTGCATTTATTTTTGCATTTTTAGCCTTGTTGGTGGATGGTGCCGATCTGATGCTGCTGTCTTATAGTCTCAACAGTATTAAGGCAGATTTTGGTTTAAGTTCCGTGCAGGCAGGTATGCTGGGTAGTTTTACCTTGGCGGGTATGGCTGTTGGTGGGATATTTGGGGGATGGGCATGTGACAAATTTGGTCGAGTACGGATCGTGGTTATTTCTATTCTCACCTTCTCACTACTTACATGTGGACTAGGCTTTACCCAAAGTTTTCTTGAATTTGGGCTATTACGCTTTTTTGCTTCTCTCGGACTAGGCTCGCTTTATATTGCCTGCAATACCTTGATGGCGGAATATGTACCTACACGTTACCGTACAACGGTATTGGGTACCTTACAAGCAGGTTGGACGGTTGGCTATATTGTTGCAACGCTACTCGCTGGATGGATTATTCCAGATCATGGCTGGCGTATGCTGTTTTATGTTGCCATTGTACCGGTGTTGATTGCTGTTTTAATGCATCTTTTAGTACCAGAACCACTCGCATGGCAACAGTCTCGTTTACAACAACCAACACGTGACAAAAATTCTGAAGAAACTTCAGCATTTAAACTGATTTTTAAAGATAAACGAAATCGTAATATGTTTATCTTGTGGGCGCTCACAGCAGGCTTCTTGCAATTTGGTTATTATGGGGTAAATAACTGGATGCCTTCATATCTAGAAAGTGAATTAGGCATGAAGTTTAAGGAAATGACCGCATATATGGTCGGTACCTATACCGCCATGATCCTCGGTAAAGTCCTTGCGGGGATGATGGCTGATAAACTTGGTCGTCGCTTTACTTATGCCTTTGGTGCGATTGGGACTGCTATTTTTCTACCACTGATTGTTTTTTATAACTCACCCAGCAACATTTTATATTTACTGATCGCTTTCGGATTTTTATACGGTATTCCTTATGGTGTAAATGCCACCTATATGACGGAAAGTTTCCCGACAGCGATTCGTGGTACAGCGATTGGTGGTGCTTATAACGTGGGGCGTCTTGGTGCAGCACTTGCGCCTGCAACGATTGGCTACTTGGCATCGGGTGGTTCTATTGGTTTAGGTTTTGTGGTGATGGGAGCTGCTTATTTAATTTGCGGCGTTATTCCTGCCCTATTCATCAAGGAAAAACTCTACGATCCGCAAAAATCGTAAAAGTAGACCTTGTAAAATCAGTTATCCCATTTTAAAGCCAGCTAAATCTAGCTGGCTTTTTTGTGGATATCATTTTGAATTTGCTCATCAAGCAGCCCTTTTTTGATGCTTTTTTATTTGATATTTTTACCCCAATAAATTAAAATACCGCCAAGCGAAATAGGATTTCTTTTTATGAAAGATTTACAACGAGAGTCAATGGAGTTTGACGTAGTGATCGTAGGCGCAGGCCCTGCGGGTCTTTCTGCTGCGATTAAAATTCGTCAATTAGCGCTTGAAAACAATCTTCCAGACCTTTCCGTCTGTGTGGTTGAAAAAGGCTCTGAAGTCGGTGCGCATATTCTTTCTGGTGCTGTACTTGAACCTCGTGCAATCAATGAACTTTTCCCTGACTGGAAAGAACAAGGTGCACCTTTAAATGTACCTGTGACTGAGGACAAAACTTATTTCCTCATGTCTGCCGAAAAGTCACAAGAAGCACCACACTGGATGGTGCCTAAAACCATGCACAATGATGGTAACTATGTTATTTCATTGGGTAATGTCGTGCGTTGGTTAGGTCAAAAAGCGGAAGAGTTAGAAGTTTCTATCTTCCCTGGCTTTGCTGCTTCAGAAATCCTTTATCATGAAGATGGTTCTGTAAAAGGCATCCAAACTGGTGATATGGGTATTGGTAAAGATGGTGAACCGACGCATAACTTTACTCCCGGCTATGAACTTCATGCGAAATACACAATTTTTGCAGAAGGTTGCCGTGGACATCTCGGTAAACGTTTGATTGCAAAATACAACTTAGATCAAGATGCTGATCCGCAACATTACGGTATCGGGATCAAAGAACTTTGGGAAATTGACCCTGCTAAACATAAACCAGGTTTAGTAATGCATGGTTCAGGCTGGCCTTTGGCAGAAACAGGTTCTTCAGGCGGCTGGTGGTTATATCACGCTGAAAACAACCAAGTGACCTTGGGGATGATTGTTGATTTATCTTATGAAAATCCACACATGTATCCTTTTGCTGAAATGCAACGTTGGAAAACACATCCACTGATCAAGCAATATCTTGAAGGTGGTAAGCGTATTTCTTATGGCGCACGTGCAGTTGTTAAAGGCGGTCTAAACTCTCTGCCTAAACTAACCTTCCCAGGCGGTTGCTTAATTGGTGATGATGCTGGTTTCTTAAACTTTGCTAAAATCAAAGGCTCTCATACTGCGATGAAATCAGGTATGTTATGCGGTGAAGCTGTATTTGAAGCAATCCAAGCGGGTCATGAGAAAGGTGGCGATTTAGCGGTTGCGCGTGTCGCTGAAGGCGAAGATTTCTTTGCCAAAGAATTGACTGCATATACGGACAAGTTTAACAACAGTTGGTTAAAAGAAGAGTTACATCGTTCGCGTAACTTTGGTCCAGCAATGCATAAATTCGGTTTATGGATGGGTGGTGCATTTAACTTTATCGATCAAAATATCTTTAAAGTGCCATTTACCCTACATGACTTTGCACCTGACTTTAGTGCATTAAAAACTGTAGATGCTGCGACATTTAAACCTACTTATCCAAAGCCAGACGGTAAATTAACCTTTGATCGTTTATCTTCTGTATTTGTATCGAATACCGTACATGAAGAAAATCAGCCAGCTCACTTAAAGCTGACCGATGCTTCGATTCCAGTCAATGTCAACTTACCAAAATGGGATGAGCCTGCTCAACGCTACTGCCCTGCTGGTGTTTACGAGATTATGGAAAATGATGATGGTTCTAAGCGCTTCCAGATTAATGCTGCAAACTGTGTTCACTGTAAGACTTGTGATATCAAAGATCCATCTCAGAATATCACATGGGTAACACCGGAAGGTGGTGGTGGGCCTAACTATCCAAATATGTAAGCTGGATACTTAGGACGATGCTTTAATGCTGCTCACCACTAAACATGCGAGTGTTTAGATAATTTTGTGTAGTATTAATAGCGTCTTTTACCCCAATTTGTCGAGTGATATAAGCTCTTCATTTTCATTATTTAGGTAAGCTTAGTTCCCTAGGGAGCTAAGCTTGAAAGACCAAATAGAATAAGTCTTGGCTCAAATTAAGTTGACTATAACTTAATTTTGCACTTTAATTTTATTGATTAAAAGACACAAATGATTGAAAAAATGATGAAATTTAAAATTAAAAAACTGCTGTATCCTCTGATTATTCTTACATTGTTCCCCGCTACAGTTGTATTTGCAGAAAGTTTTGAAGCGCTACTCGAAAAAGCCAACAATGGGGACGTAAAAGCGCAATACCAAGTGGGTTATCTTTATAGCAGTGGCAATCAGGGTGTGTCCTTTGATGAAGAAAAAGGTGTTTTTTGGTTTAAAAAAGCCGCTGAAGCGGGTGATGCAAAATCTCAACTTAGTTTAGCAATGAGTTATTTATGGGGATCAGGTGTCAGTAAAAATTCCCGTAAAGGTATTGAATGGCTGACCAAATCTGCAAATCAGAACAATGCCATGGCACAATACAATTTAGCTGAAGAATATGCAGATGGGAAAAATATAAATAAAGATCAAGATCTTGCAAATTATTGGTATCTTAAGTCGGCTGAAAATGGTGATGTGTCAGCACAATTTAAATTGGGATCTCTATACTTAGATGGAAATTCAGGTCTGCCTCAAGATATCAACAAAGCGAAAGCATGGTTAAAAAAAGCCGCAGATCAAGGCTATGAATTAGCGCAACGGCAATTGGCTGCACTATGATTGAAGACAATAAAACCACGACCTTACTACTTTATATAATTAATTTTTAATGATTATTTATTTTGACTGATAGTTTTTCAAATCAGCGGTTTTACAACATTTAAAACCTCATGACTTTTAACAATTAAACAAATACATTGATCAAAAATGGCTTTTGAATTTTGTATAAATTCATCTTCCATCGCATCTAAATGTAAGTGGCTTTCTTTTTGGACTTTTTTGTACAAAGCAAATAAATCATGCTTATACTGAGACTTACAACTGAGATTGAAATCCTTAAGTTCTTGCTCAAGTTCTAAGCGCATATTTTCAATAAAATGCTGACGTGAAGCTTTATTATTCTGAATATAAAATAAGCGTGTTTGTTCATAAGTGCCTTTATGAAATATCATTTCATAAATTTTCATCGTAATACTTACCTATATATTCGTATTATTACTCTTAAAATACAGCTCATACAAATGCATTATTTAATAAAATTTATCTGAGTCCGTATTGAGATAATATATTTTCTGTCTTTTATAAATATCTTTATCCATTGCTTTTTTATTCAGCCTTAAAAACTCCTATTTCCCTTGGGGAAAGGAAATAGGATCAAGGCATCAAGAATCTTTAAAAAAAGATCTCCCTCTAATTCTGTAGAATTTATCACATTAATCTTCAATTAATCAATACACCATCAACATAAAAACAGACAGTTCTGTATATTTTTGTTTAAAAAATATTCATTCGCAACCAAAGTGACTTGTTTATTTACATCGGCGTTTAAAGTTTAATCAGATTAAATTGTAGAGCTGGATAGATTCAAATTGTTGCTATGCTAAAACCAATGATATTACAAAAGTGTATTTGAATATCATGTATTAAACTATTACGAATATAAAACTTTCCGAATATGCCTAAAGCATATCCAAGGCCTTGTTATAAGCTGATGGTGCTCATTTTTTTAAGCCTAGAAGTATTTTGGTTTTATTAAACAGCTCAACATGCTTACTTTTAAATGATTTCAATATCTTTTTGGAAGTATATTGAGGGCTTTTCTTTTTTTTAGATTAGCAATCAAATTTTAATTATTTTTACCATAAAAATTAACGCTCTAAACTCAGCCTAATTTTTTAGAAAACCAAGTCGACACGTATGTCTCATAAAAATCTGCTTACAACACTTTCCATTGCATTATTCAGCCTTTCAATTTCAGCATGTAATAATAATGATTCGGACCATTCAAATACTGTGGTGGAAACCAAGAAACAACCAAACATTTTATTTATCATGGCAGATGATTTAGGTTATTCGGATTTAGGCGCTTTTGGTGGAGAAATACACACCCCAAATATTGACGCACTGACCAAAGAAGGTCGGATTTTAACGGACTACCATACTGCCCCGACCTGCTCACCGACGCGTTCACAATTGATTTCGGGGACAGACCATCACTTAGCGGGCATTGGGGCTATGGCTGAGCTCACCCCCGCTCACTTAAAAGGCCAGCCGGGTTATGAGGGCTACTTAAATGAGCGCTCACTCTCAATTGCAGAGGTGCTTAAAGATAATGGCTACCGAACCTATATCAGCGGAAAATGGCACCTCGGTTTAACCGCTGAAACCAACGCACATGTAAAAGGCTTCGATCACTCATTTACGCTATTACAAGGTCTAGATTTACACTTTAAACAAGCGCCTAGTGCCTACAAACGTAATGCCACCTATACAGAAGATGGTAAAGTTGTTCCAATTTCAGCATTACCTGATGATTTCTTCTCAACCAATTATTTCACCGATAAATTAATTAGCTATTTAGAGTCAGGAAAAAATTCAGGCAAACCATTCTTTGCCTATGCTGCCTACACAGCACCTCATTGGCCATTACAAGCCCCAGCTGAATATCGTGACCGTTATCGTGGCGTGTACGATGCTGGTTATGATGTGATTCGTAATGGTCGTATTGCCCGCCAAAAACAACTTGGTCTAATTCCAGCCAACTTTACTGCAGCCGAACCGATTGCGACACAAAATGCACCACAAAAATATGGCAAATGGAATGAACTGTCCGCAGAGCAAAAAGTCTTAGAAGCGCGCAGAATGGAAATCTATGCGGGAATGGTTGAAAACCTTGATGCCAATATTGGACGCGTGATTGAGTATTTAAAACGCAATAACTTATACGACAATACTTTAATTTTCTTTGTTTCAGATAATGGGGCTGAAGGCTTTATCCGTGGTAATTATGGAGCCGAATCAGGTTTTGATAATCGGGTGAGTAATGTCGGTACATCCAGTTCTTATCACTATGTCGGTCCGCGTTGGGCTGAAGTCAGTGCTGCGCCTTTCCATTTATGGAAAGATACTGCAGGTGAAGGTGCAACCACAGCACCAGCCATTGTTAAACTTCCTCATCAAAACAAAGCGCAAGCAACCTATCATGGTTTTGCTTCAGTGCTCGATGTTTTCCCAACCGTTTTAGATTATGCCAATATTGCCGTCCCACAAGGTCAATATAAAGGCCGTCAGATTAATACCCCAAGTGGCTACTCTTGGAAATCGGTGCTTGAAAATAAAGCGCAGACGATTCGCCCTGTAAACTTTAGTTTTGCTGATGAATTGCATGGCAGTAAATATGCGCGTCAAGGCGAATGGAAAATTGCTTTACAAGGTAAAGCAGAGCTAGGAACGGGAACTTGGGAATTATATAACTTAAAAAATGACCGTGGTGAAACCCAAAACCTTGCACAAAATAACCCAGCAAAACTACAAGAACTGCTTGATGTATATAACAAATATACCCTACAAAATGGAGTCAAGGAATACAATATTCAATGAAGTTTAGTCCCCTTTTAATTGCACTGTGTAGCCTGTTTCTTGTAACAGGCTGCAATAAGGTTACGCCCGACTCACATCATTCTTCCAAACAAAGCAGCAAAGTTTCTGCACAACTTGGTTCATTGCAGCAATGCGAACACTATTCAGGTTTACCCGATGCATGGCAAAAAAAGCCAACAGCCGGGATGGTTTGGATTGCCAAAGGTTCATTTCAGCTAGGCTCCGATAAAGCCTATCCCGATGAACTTAATTTTGGGCAAAAACAACGACAAGTTGAGGGTTTCTGGATTGATCAAACCGAAGTGACTGTGGCGCAATTTAGCAGTTTTGTAAAAGCCACAGGCTATATAACCGATGCAGAGCAACAGAAACAGGCGGCTGTATTTTCACCAGATGCCAATCAGCCTAATCAGTGGTGGCAACTCAAATCTGATTACACTTGGAAAACGCCTAATGGCGCTTCGGGTCAAGCTCCACGCCCTGCTGAACCTGTTCGCTATGTGACCAAAAATGATGCTGAACATTATGCAGTTTGGTTAGGACGAGATTTACCTACTGAACCAGAATGGGAATATGCTGCCAAAGCAGGTTCAAAAGTCGATACGCCATTGCATCAAGCGCCTCAGGATGACCATCAACATCCTCAAGCCAATTATTGGCAAGGTGAATTTCCATTGCATAATTCTGTAGAAGACCATTTTTCAGGTGTAGCACCTGTCGGTTGCTACCCTGCCAATGCGTTCCAATTGTTCGATATGATTGGTAATGTTTGGGAATGGACCTCTTCTGTATATCAAGGTGCGCATGATCAACATATGGGAAATTATACGGATCTGCGTCAGCAAAGCATCGCAGCAACCCAATATGTGATTAAAGGTGGTTCTTTCTTATGTGCTTCAAGTTATTGCTCTCGTTATCGAAATAGTAGTCGATATCCGCAAGAGTTTGATTTGGCTGCAACCCATGTGGGATTTAGAACAGTATTACGCACCCATCAATGAGACAAAGATAAGCTAAAATCTAAAGATATGGTGAATTTATACACTTAAATATGAATTCGCCTGCTTTAAAAAAGAAAGGTTGAATAGAACAAAGCAACACTTAACCACTTTCCCTAAAAATCAGTGCTTATACACGTTTACGTTTTTCAATCATCTTGCCAAATACCAACCCCAATTCAAACAACATCCACATTGGAATTGCCAACATGATCATCGAAATAGCATCTGGTGGCGTAACAAACATCGCAATAAAAAAACAGCCCACAATAATAAAGCGTCTTTTTTCCACCAGCGTTTGCGTGCTGACCAAACCGATTAAAATCAATACCAGTGTAATAATTGGAATTTCAAAAGTGACCCCAAACACCAAAAAGAGTTTTAAACAAAAACTTAAGTAACTGTTAATGTCTGTCATTGGCGCAACGGTATCAGGTGAAACACTGATAAAAAAATGCAGAATCGAAGGCAAGGCAATAAAATAGGCAAAGGCAATTCCTGAATAAAACAAGCAAATACTGCTCAATAACAATGGGAATGCCAGATTCTTTTCTTTTTCATACAACGCAGGTTTAATAAATGCCCAAATCTGATAAATAATAAAAGGCATCGCCAGCATCAGCGCAATAAAGAAATTCAGTTTAAAAGGTGCCATAAATGTTGCAGTTACATCTGTAGCAATCATAGTCGAACTGGCAGGTAATTGGGCACGTAATGGTTCAGATAACATTGAATAAGTTCTGTTTGCAAATGGCAGCAAACAGAAAAAAAGCACAATCAATACCCCGATAATTTTAAACAAATGCTGACGCAACAGCATCAAATGTCGGGTGATCGGCATTGCTTCAAGCTGAGTCGCTTCTTCAGAAGCTTGCTCTTGCAGCTGCGGTATCATTGACGTCATACGGCCACCTTCAATTGCGATATTGATTTGGATTGAACAGGAACAATGCTGAGTTTGTCATCATTAGATTTAGCCTGTTTTAGCCAAATACTTGGCAAATAGACAGTAGGAATAGCACATGAAACAGGTTGATAAATCTGCTTCACCCTCAGCTGGGCTATTTGCTGTTCTTTTAATTGCGGTTGTTCTAATGGCTGTTTCTTTAATAGCGCTAGCGCTTGTTCTTGCTGTATAGCATCTCCAGGCATAGCCGATAATTGCTGTAGCTCATGCATCTGCGCCTGCATTTTTTGCTCTAATTCTTGAATGCGCTGCATCTCATTCTGCATCTGTTCGCGCAATTCGGATAAGCGTAATTCACGGTCAATGTCGTTCTGAACATTGCTGATGAGACGTTTCAATTTACTGTACCATTTCGCAACAAAACGCGCAGCTTCAGGGAGTTTATCTGGCCCTAACACCAACAGCGCAATAATCCCAAAAACCAATAATTCAGAAAATCCGACATCAAGCATGTGTTAGTTCTCCAGTTTTAGTGCTTTACCGTAGAGTTCACATCAGTATTGCTATTTTGATGTTCCTGTGTCCGTGGTTCATTCAGTGCAGCAGTGGTTGTTTCATCATCTTGAATTGATTTTTTAAAATCCTTCACCGCACCGCCGACATCTTTACCTAAATTTTTTAATTTAGATGTGCCAAAAAGTAAGATCACCACAATTGCAAAAATAAGTACGTGCCAAATCGATAATCCAGCCATGGTTTTTACTCCTGATATTCTTGTGTTATTTCATTATGTGTACAGAGACAGCTAAACCCCGCACTACTGAAGAAATTATCCGATAGCAATAACATCTAAATCTTCTTCAGTAGTCAGGTGATATAAAATTAAATAGGCTTTTATTAAGCAGTTTTCTTAATCGAACGGGTATTAACCAATTGATTATTCAACACCACTTGATGCCCACGTTTTGTATCCACAGTATATTGCGGCTCTTTAATGGTATCGACATAGATCCAGTCCGCTTGAACCTGCGTTGCAGTAAAGCTGACATTCAGATAACCACGTTGATTTAGATTGGTATAATCCAACTCATCAATCAGTGTGGTAAACGCCATTTCAAACTGCTGTAACTGTTCCACTGGAATATTGAGATACTTTTCAATTCCCGGCGATGACACTGAACTTGTCGCCAGCTCGACACCGACAAAATCACCCGCCTGACTATACAACTCTGATGACCATGCATTATGGGTATCCCCTGCCAGCACCACGACCTTCTTGTTCAATGCTTTTAAGGTGCCATACAGAATTTCTCGTTCAACATAATAACCATCCCAAGCATCTAAATTATAAGGTGCGACAGTGGTTAAACGTGCCTTTTCAATTGCGGTCAATGTTGGATCGCCCTGTAGCACACGCATTTTCAGTTGTACCAACTCCATGATCATCGTATTGATTTGATTTAAAACCTCTTGAGTTGCGTTTCCACTCAGAACTGCACTCAACGGTACCAGTAATTCAGCAGGGATTAATATCTTACCCATCAACACTTGCTGACCCAATACATTCCACGTTGCCTTGGATTGAGCCAACTTTTGCTGTAACCATTCACGTTGGGTATACCCCATCAAGGTTCGATTCTGATTGGTTAAGTCGGTTTGAAAACGTTGAAAATCCATACCAGAAGCGGTGATATAATCGGTATATTCCAGTTGCTTATCTCTGGCAAGGATACGGGTATCTAACATGGTCAATTGCACCAGTGTACCAAAGTCAAACTGGCGATAAATATTGAGATGATCATTTGCGGAAATAGGGCGAATCGGCATCCATTCAAAGTACGCTTGTAATGCTGCAAGTTTACGATCAAGGAAAGACCCTTCATTGGCTTGGTGATTTTCAGCGCCGTCTCGCCATGTATCATTTGCCAACTCATGATCATCCCAAATCACAATAAATGGGTGACGGTGATGCAATGTTTGTAAATCTTTGTCTTTACGATATAACGCATAGCGTTTGCGATAATCATCTAACTTGATAATTTCTTGATTATTGTCCGCAGCCAAAGTACGTCCTAACTTCACTGCATCTTCTGTTGCATACCCACCTTGACCATATTCATAAATATAATCACCCAAATGAATCACCACATCAACATCTTGCTTGGCCATTTCACGATAAACATAGAAATACCCTGCTGGATAATTCGCGCAAGAACATACCGCAAAACTGACCTTGGTCGGATTGATTGGTAGTGTTTTGGTTTGTCCAACTGATGAAAATTTATTGCCAAAGCTAAAACGATAGAAATAGCGTTGATCTGGTTTTAAGTTTATGGCATCAACTTTCACCGTGAAGTCTTGTGCTTTTGCTGTGGTGACTTTGTCTGTTTTAATGATTTGCTTGAATTGATCATCTAAAGCAATTTCCCAAGTCACTTGCAAACGTGCGCTGCTATCATTGGGCGTTAAGCGTGTCCATAAAATCACGCGATCTTGTAAAGGGTCTCCACTGGCAACCCCATGTTCAAAATTGACTTGTAGTGTTGTTGATTCTCGATCTGAACTGTCATTACATCCCGTAAAACCCGCAGATAAAGACAGTGCACCAAAACCGAATAGGCTTTTTTGAATAAGTTCTCGTCGTGTAATTTTGGCTGTCATACTTTACTCCTTAAACTATGGCTAGATTACAAATACTAAATAAGACCTAACTTTATTTATTCTCTACGGTCCTATTAACTAGATTGATTCATTGAATACACATGCATTAATTGAGAATATCTAGCGATTTTTCCGTATCATAAATTTTTTCCAAACTGATAATTCTCCGCTTATCATATCTGTCACTAAAAATTTCTTTTCTAAGCGCTTCAATTGATTTTTCCTGATCAAGCATATTTAAATCACGCTGCAAAATTTCACCTCGCTTTTGCATATATATTTCTGCTTGGTTTTTAAATTGCGCTCTTGATTGATCAACAGATTCCATCCGCTCGGTCACTTCAGGACCAAACACTTTTAACCGCTCCTTGCGTATCTCTTCCTGTGAACCTCCTCTATTTTTTATTTCCTGAACTTTACGAGATACATCGTTAAAGTCTTTATTAAACTTTATGGCCTTTCTCGATTTTTCGGGCAGGTTGCTTATCGCTGTATTGAGTTCCTGTTCGATTTCATCATCTGTCATCCCTGTAGATTGATTTATTTTTAATACAACCAACTCATAATCTTCAATTTTGTCACTTGCACCAAATAATGCCTTTATCTCAAAGGGAGTGAAAAATCTTGCTCGGATAGATCTAATCGCATCTAACAGTCTTTTCGCATTTATATAATTCGCTTGATTTTTCGAATGAGCCTTATGGGTTAAAATGACCTGATCGGTATATTTGACATACCTAATCCATAAATCCTTTACGATACTTTGAGTCGGATCAACCAACAGCTTATTGAAAAAATTTAAACCAAAATTGGTAGGATCAGATTCAGTTGGATTATTTTTTAGCAACTTATCAAAACAATCCTTGGTCATATTATCCAAAACAAAAGTTTGATTTGTATCAAAACTTAATTCACAGTAAATATTCCCTCCAAACGCATCAACCGCAATGGGTATAAAACCATTGCTTGGTTTTATACCACCTATATTTAAAGCGGTCGCTTGATCTGGCTTTAAATCCTCCTGATTATTTGTCTGTTTATCTATTGGCTTAAATACAAGCCATAGAAAACAAACAATAACCACTAGAAAAAAAGATGAAACTAAAATACTTTTTTTCATTTAAAATCCCTGATTTTTTGTTTTAAATAAAATCAAGCTATATTTATTCTTTATAGATCAATATAGCCCAAAGTCAATCACATATTATTTTTCTTTAAATAATTTGCATGATCTTTTAAAACATCAATTGGGTTTGGAATTGTTGCCCATTTCGTCGGTGTTTGAACCCAACCCCAATTCCAAGGCCAGCCTGAAACTGAGAATGATTCATCGTATTTACTAAATGTTCCTGACTGTTCTCTATGTTTCCAGTTATAAATTCCTTTTAAGTTTCCTAGACGACTACTACATACCGAGACCGTACCATCATGTGCTTGGTTGGGAAATAAATTTACCACTTCATCAATTTTTCCCGTCCATGATGTCATATAAATAGGATAGGAATTTCCATCGGATCCTTTGATAAAATATCGATCAGGTGTATTGGGTAGATTATAATCGCTTGGATTAGCTGTCTGTTTTAGACATTGAGCAGAAATGGGAATACCTTCAGGGAATAAAGTATTAAAATCTTGCATACTTTTGGCACTATTGGCTCGGATCCCTTCAAGCAAATTAATATAATTTAGACTGTTACGACGATAATCTTCATCTGGTAATTTTCTAACCCCCTCACCGCCCCACACCCAGAACGAGGTGTTGGCATTAAAGGTTTTAATATCATTTTCATCTAATCTGCCATCAATTATGATTTTATGAAGTGCACTTAAAAAATCATGTCTATAAATGATATTTTGCAAAAAATTTAGCACAGACTGTAGCGAAGAATAAGGCAACATACTGCTAATATCTAATTTTCCAGTTGCTTCATATTCTTGGATATTTTGATCAGCAAATGGACTTCCCCGATGTGGAGAACCAACAGTCGCGATGGAGGACACCAACTCAGGTTTAACCCCAAGCGCATAACGGGATGTCGGTCCACCTTGACTATGTCCTACTAAATTAAATTTAACGTCATCACGATAGTAAGTCGTTTGAATATACTGTAAATGCTTGATTAATTCTTCACCACGATATTCATTGCTATTTAAAGGACTTATAGAAACAGCTATGGCTGGTGTGGACTGTTCAGCCAATTGAGTTAATGTTGAGCCCCAGTAGTCATAAATAGAAAATTTTCCTAAAAACTTTACATGTTCTGCCCCTGCTAAGCCATGTACAAGCACAATTGGTTGAGGACTATTTTTATTTTCATAGCTGTCTACAATTGGATTTACATTAAAACCCGCAAAAGAATGGCTTGAATAAACTACTGTTGCAATTAAAAATGCCCACTTGGATAAAGTAAAATCTTGCATACGTACTCCAATTTATAAAAATTTTCTTGTCATGGTCTATATCGTCGTCTCAAACTAAAATACATACCAAGATTCACAAATCCTTCGTGCTGTCTTATTGATTGGTATTGATTTAAATCATTTCTTAAAGTTATAAAAGTTGTGGAATTTTATTGATAAATATTCACAACACAGTGTTAAAGTATAAAATTTAGAAATATGCGTATTGACATTTCACCACAAATTCATTGACAAATTACGACAAATATAAAGACCGATATGTATAAAGTATTTTCTTTTAGGGTTTTAGTAAATTCAATGGAATTAAACATACAAATAAAAATCACTTGAATAATAAAAAATGATTATATTAAATGCTTAATTATTATTTATGATGATCAAAAAATTCAGACTATAAATAAAAAATTAAAATCATACCATCCAAGGTTATTATTTAATTTTCATTTGATTAATATAATAAATACAACCAAACCAACTCATTATTTATACAAGTGATTTATATCTAGTCATTGATCATAAATAAAGCATATATTTTTGTATAAACTTTTAGAAACTATTGGTTATCAATTCATTTTTTGTACTTTTGAATCATAGGTTGTCCTAACATAGGGCGACATGGATGTCGCTGTTGGGTGGAAGTACATATTTCTAAATGCTTCATTTTTAAATATAAATATCCCACCTCACATATCTAAGTGACTAATAATTAATAAATTACAGATCAAAATCAATAATAATTTTAATCACATCTGCAGGTGCCGATGCCGCCAACTCAAATGCTTGAATACTTTGATTAAAATGAATTTTTTTTGAAATTAACGGCTTCACATTAATTTGACCAGAAGCGATCAGCGCAATAGAACGCTCATAATCATTTGCATAACGGAAAATTGAAATCGTCTCAATCTCTTTGACCTGCATGGCAACAATATCCATCAGCACAGCATGTTGTGGCATTCCAACAAAAACCAGTTTGCCCGCAGGTTTTAGACAATCGGGCGCTGCTGCAATTGCGCTTGCATGACCACTACAGTCAACAAATAGGTCGACACCACCAACAAAGTGCCGTTGCACAAAGCACTTTAAATCTTCCTGTGCGACATTACATGCAATTAAACGCTCACCATAATGCTGGACTAAAAAATCCAGCTTCTGTTGTTTTATATCCGTGATGATAACTTGACTACAGCCTGATGCGAGTAATGCTAATGCCATTAAAGCACCAATCGTCCCTGCACCAGTAACCACGGCAGTATCTCCAGGTGAAATACCCACTTTGCGAGCCACATGTACACCTGAGGCCAAAGGTTCAACCAACACTGCTTCTTCCAGACTGACATGATCTGGTAACTTAAAGGTTAAGTTTGCAGGATGAACCACAGATTCACGCAATACACCATGTACAGGCGGGGTTGCCCAAAACTGAATATTCGGATCAAGATGATACAGACCCTGCATCGCTTCTGGAGAATTTGGCTCAAAAACCCCAGGCTCCATACATACACGATCGCCTATTCTTAAATGTTGAACTGCTGAACCTACTTCAACAATGATCCCACTCGCTTCATGCCCCAGAATCATTGGTGCATTGACAACAAAATCACCAATTCGACCATGCTGATAATAATGTACGTCACTGCCACAGATACCCACTTTGGCAATTTTAATGCGTACATCAGTTGCGCTTAGATATTCATTGATCTCAATATCACGAATTTGCAGTTTATCTTTTTCTTCCAGTACCAATGCTTTCATTGTGATTGCTTCCTTGGGTGTTGTTTTCCGTTGTTGCTTTTTTTTGTTTTTGACTTTCTGCTGCTACTGACTTATTCCACTGGGTTGTGTAGCAATGGTTGATGACATTTTTAATTGAGCCATATTTTCAATTGAGTCGTATTTTTTAAAATGAGCGATCTTATAAGACCACTCATTTTTGAATAATCAATTAAAGCCTTACCACCAATATTCCAATTGAGCACCAAAGTTTGAACCACGATTCACATTGTGAAAATTGTTATTCGGCATCACCAAGTCACGCATTTTTTGCTCATTATCGTTCCAAAATGCATAGGTATAATAAAGGCGCAGTTCTGGACGATCATAATAGCCTGTGCCCTTTATCGACCAGGTTGGTGCCAGTGTCAATTTGGTCAGATTACGGGTTTGGTCATTGGCCTTAATTTGGTCATAGCCAATTTCAGTGGAAATTTTAAAATGATCTTGAACCACATACGCCACCCGAGAGCCCACTGAAATCCAATCACGATCTTGTTGATTCTTTAGTTGGTCTTTTTGGTAGATAAATTGAGCTTGTCCATTGAATTTCTTACTGTCTGAGGTCCAATCCAAGATTTCAAGAAAGCGCAGTGAAGAAGTATCACGATCCAGCTCAGGGTTACCGGTATAACTCAGCCCGATTCCAGCGCCTTGACCATATTGTAGCGCCACGGTATTTTTACCATTCAATACCTCAGCTGTGACATTTTGCACGGTCAATGCCCAGCCCATCTCATCTGCATCAATCAATGACAAACCAGTATTGATTGTATTTTTAGAACCGATTGGAATCCCTTTGACTGTCACATCATGTCGATTGATATATTTTTCCTGAAATACATTGTCTTTTCGGGAAAACACATAACTTAAGGACAAGTCATTGATTTTATAATCATCAATACCGAAGCCAGTAGCACTCTGATTCCAATAAAAGAAATCAGTCATGTGAATGTCATTACGTTGATAAAATCGCCTACCTGCCCAGAGATTTGCCCCATTCAGATAGGAAATATTTCTCCAATCCAAATAAATTTGATTCATTCGGGTAAAACCATTGTCGTCATTAAAACTTAATGTTTGCCCATATTGGTTATAGAACTGAAGCATTCCTTTGATGTTCAGTTCGGAATTATCTTTTAATTTGATCAGGTTCTGTTGAGCAAAAAACTCACCATATTGTTCACATTCATTGCCAAGACGATACTTGGTCGGCGCCCCAGTGAGTCGAAAACACTCTTGTGTTTTGCCATTTTCAGTTGCACCGATTCCCGTACGGAAATAGCCACCAAATTCGATCGCAGATGCAATTTGCGACAATAAAAAAACCGCTGTTCCAACAATCCATACGTTTGTTTTCATGTTAAATTCCTTTTTTAAGCATGAGTTTGCCTTATCCCTCTGATTCATTCAGTTGGATGGAGTAAAGAGCGCACTCGTTAAAGTTATATTTATTTCAATTCGATTTAGAGTTTAATAATGAGATAAAATCATCTCCTTTAATTCATCTCATTGCCTTTATTTTCAAGCACATTAGGCTTGATTTTTACTTAACGTAAAGCCACAGGAAGTAAGTCTTCCGCAATATTTTGATAACACACAGGACGCATAAAGCGACGAATCGCCAGCGTGCCTACAGAGCTTGCACCAAAGTTTGTTGAAGCTGGATAGGGTCCGCCATGAACCATGGCATCACATACCTCAACCCCAGTTGGGAAACTATTTGCAAGAATACGACCTGCTTTACGTTCCAGCACAGGCAGTAATTGACTTGCAACGTGATGATCTGCTTGATCAAGATGAAGCGTACAGGTAATCTGCCCCTCAAGGGACTTCGCCACGTGCATCAATTCATCGATATTTTTAACAATAACCACTAAACCCAGTGGTCCAAATACTTCTTGTTCTAAGGTCTTATTCTCCAGCCATGCTTTGCCTGTTGTAACAAACAGATAAGGACTCGCATTACGCAAATCACTGCTTGAACTAAAGACTTCACTTACATCTGCTGTATTTGCCAAACGTTGTTGCCCTTCACGATAAGCCTCGGCAATCGCATCGGTTAACATAACCTGTGCTGGAACAGATTCAAGTGTTTTTACAACAGTTTGAATATATGCATCTGCTGCTAAACCTTCGATCAACACGGCGACCCCAGGATTGGTGCAGAATTGACCTGCGCCTAATGTCAATGATTCAGCCCAGCCTTTGGCAATTTCAGCACCACGATTGGCAATCGCATTGGGCAAAATAAACATTGGATTGACAGAACCCAGTTCACCAAAGAACGGGATCGGTTCTGGACGTGCAACACAAAGATCATATAAAGCACGTCCACCACGCAACGAACCTGTAAATCCAACCGCTTTAATCAACGGATGTTGTACTAAGCTTTGACCAACATCTAATGCTCCACCGTGGACTAAACTAAATACACCAGCGTGCAGTCCACATTTTTCAATCGCAGCATGAATCGCTTCAGCAACAATCTCCGCTGTACCTGGATGTGCCTCATGCCCTTTAACCACAACTGGACACCCTGCGGCCAATGCCGATGCTGTATCCCCGCCTGCTGTTGAAAATGCCAGCGGAAAATTTGATGCACCAAACACTGCAACTGGTCCGATTGGGCGTTGCATCAAACGAATATCTGGACGTGGCAATGGCTTTCGATCCGCAAGTGCAACATCATGCCGGCGATCCAAAAACTCACCTTTCAAGATATGTGCAGCAAAAAGTCGCAGCTGCCCCACAGTACGCCCACGTTCTCCTTCCAGTCGAGCCTTGGGCAACCCTGTTTCTTGGGTTCCAATCTGGGTAATCGCATCTGCTCGAGCTTCGATTTCATCAGCAATGACATTGAGAAAAGTCGCGCGCTGCTCAAGCGTTGAGTAACCATAAGTGCAAAAAGCATCTTCTGCCGCTTGGCACGCTTGATTGACAAGTTCACGATGACCGACAGAAAAACGAGATACTGAACCATCAATCGGGTTATTGGTAAAAGTCTGATCAGTCGCAATCCACTTCCCTGCGATTAAGTGCTGACCATGTGGTTGAAAAGACATTGTGCTTTTTCCTCGATCAAGTTGAGTAAATTAACCAAAATAACGGACGCGGAAAGCATCAATCAGTACTGCAATAAAAATCATGATTCCTCCAATCATTCCGACATAAAAAGAAGGCACATTGATAATTGCAAGTCCGACCTGAATGATCGTGAGTAGCAATACACCACCCAATACACCTTTCACATTGCCACGCCCACCAAATACACTGACACCACCAATAATGGGCGCCGCAATCGCATAGAGTAGATAGCTTGAGCCTTGATTTGATGTAATCGCCATTTGCCATGAAGCCAGTAAGAATCCCGCAAGAGCAGCAAGAAACCCAGAAATGGTATAGGTCATAATTTTGATACGCTTCACTCGGATTCCTGCAGAGAGTGAAGCAGCAGGATTTCCACCTACAGCATAGATTGAACGACCTAAAACGGTATGTTTCAACATCACGCCAATAATCAACAACATGATCAGAAATACCACTGGCATTAATGGCCAAGTCCCGAGGGCTGCTTGCCCAATCCAGGTATAAGCTTCTGCAAAATTATTCAGTGTTTTGCCTTGTGTTAAGGCCAAAAGTGCACCTTGAAGGATGATCATCATTGCTAGAGTTTGGATCAGTGCAACCATTTTTAATTGGGTGATACACCAACCGTTAAAGAACCCAATAAAAGTACCGACCAATAAGCCCAGTAAAATCGCGGCAAACCAAGGTAATCCCCAATCAGAATAAGCAAGTGCGCCCACAGCAGCGGAAAAACCTGCATTTGCTGGAATTGAAAGATCGATTTCAGCAATCAACAATGGCAATGCAACAGCCAAACCCAAAAGCCCTAAAACGGTTGCCTGCACCATGATATTTTGCAAATTAAAAACGGTAAGAAAGTATTCATTAAATGCACCAAAAATGATGACCAAAGCGATCAACCAAATCCAGACCACGTTGTGGAGCACCCAACCTAAAATTTCGCGGGTATTTTTCTTTGCTGTAATGTTGGTGATCTTATTGTCTGCTGCTATTTCATTGCCCATTGCATCTCTCCTTACTCATTGCATCTATCCTTATTATTGCCTCGTGACATCACGCCTAAACGGATGCGCGTAGACGGTCGACGGTAATCTCCTGACCCGTCAATGTTTCTTTTACAGTCCCTTGATCAAAAATACACACCCGGTCGACCACACGAACCAATTCGTCCATATCGGTTGAAACAATGATGACCGCAACACCAGCACGACTAAGTTCATCAATGATGCGCAATACATCTTGTTTCACCCCAATATCAATTCCACGTGTCGGTTCATCCACCATCAGCAATCGTGGCTTTGCTGCCAACACTCGCCCCAAGCACACTTTTTGTTGATTACCACCACTCAATGTATCCACTGCATATTCAGCATTGGGGGCTTTCACCCCCATTGCGTTAAAATAATGCTGAATCACCGAATCCTCTGCCTGTTGATCGATAAATCCCAATTTTGAGCGTTGTGATAAAGAAGAAAGCGCAATATTCGATCCAATTGACATCTGTCCCACCGCCCCATCATGACGACGATCATCAGAAAGATAAGCAATTCCCATATCAAAGGCTTCATGTGGAGATGTGGCTAAAGGTTGCGCATCTTCGCCATGCATTGAGATTGAGCCTTTTGCAGGATGCAATCCAAAGATTGCCCGAGCAATTTCTTTGGCACCTGCGCCAGGCAAACCTGTAAATCCAATCACTTCGCCTGGACCAATGTTCAGTTGTTGCAAGGCCAAATCTTTGCCATATGTATTTTTTAAACAAACAGCAGGGATTTGACCGGTGTAATCACATCGCTCCCGTTGAAAAAGCGCAAGATCTCTCCCGATCACCAACTCAGTCAGTTGTTCAGCACTCATGTTACTCACATTGTCAGAACCACCTGCCAAACTGCCATCACGTAATACAGTCACCGCGTCACAAATTTCAAGAATTTCGTCGTTGTAGTGTGAGATAAAGATAAACGTTACCCCCGTAGCTTTTAATTTATGCATAAAATCGAATAACTGACGGCGATCAGCAACGGTTAATGCCGCTGTTGGCTCATCTAAAATAATCACCCGACCCCCAGAGAACATCGCCCGTAGAATATTTAACTTACGTCGTGCCACCGCATTTAAATGCCCTGCTAGCGCTTTGGCATCGATATTGGTTCCTTCAAGCATGCGACTTGCATTGCCACGCAAAGTTTTCCAATCAATAAAGCCTTTTTTATTCGGCCAAATGCCCAGCATCAGGTTTTCTTCTGCGGTCATGTTGTCAATGATCATTGGCTCTTGTGTCACCAAGAAAACCCCAGCGGCTTCCATTGCTTTGACATCAACATGCTCAAGTACACGACCGTTTAAAATAATTCGCCCAGATGTAGGGGTGACTTGTCCCGAAATAATGCCAACCAATGTGGATTTACCTGCACCGTTTTCACCCAGCAAGCCATGAATAGAACCTTTACGAATTTCAACCGTGACACCACGTAGTGCTTGAACCACACCATAACTTTTGGTCACGTTGTCAATGCTTAGGATCTTCTCATCAATTGCCTTCTCTATATTCCGTTCATGTAATCCCATTTTTTCTCTCAACATTGCTTATTTGTCATCACTGGAACAAGTCTGCTTTACTCAATACGAATTAAGCATAGGGAATGCCCCAATCCTTCTCAGCCACTGCCCCCCAATGTCTTGCATCGCTTGCATTGTCCTTATTGATGACAAAAGCAGGAATAATCAGTGTTGGTCCTGTTTTACCTTTTACGATGACGCCTTTTTCCCAAAAGTACTTGGTGTTGTGGTATTCACCCAAAGGCACTTCTGCATTCTTCAATGAATGCTTAGTTAGCATTTCAACTGCAATCTCACCATAAGCGATTGGGTCTTGGGATACACATGCATCCATATAGCCTTCCTGAATCCATTTCAAAGCAATTGGTTCACCATCAATCGTCACGAAAATAACATGGCCTTCCTCACCGACCTTCTTCCAACGATTTCTTTGTTGCAATGCAGTCGCAATACCGCGAGCAGGAGAATCTGAAGGTGCATGTACAGCATCTAGATCAGGATGCTCAGATAAGGTAGATAAAGTTACTGCCAGCATTTTTTCCAGTTGTCCTTCAGTCGGTCGAGACAAATAGGTAATTTCTGGGTATTTCGCAAAAACTGAATCCATGCCTTCTTTACGTAAACGCCATGCCACAGAAGCCAAAGCACCAAAACAATTCAAGACTTTACCTTTTGGCTTTCCGTACTTTTTGACCAGACGACTTACAATCTTCTCTGCAGCAATGACACCGCCTTGAAAATTATCAAAACTCACAGTAATTGCGACATCACCACCATCCGCAGGCGTATCGATGATACCGACAGGAATTTTTTGCTGGTTATAGCGCTGGATGGCAGAAACAATCGCCTGACTGTCTATTGAATCTGAAATAATCGCCGATGGTTTTGATAAGAGTAAGCTCTGCCACTGCTCAAGCTGACGGGTACTGTCAAAGTTTGCATTGGTGGCTTGAAACTCGCCTGAGTTGGCTTGCACCGCACGTTTAACAGCTTCTTCCTGAATCACAAAGAAGTAGTAATCAAGACTTTTATTGGAATATGGAATTGAAAGACGAGTTGCGGTTGATGTAGAACGACTACATCCTATCAACCCTCCCCCCAAACTCAGTCCTATACCTGCTGCAACTGCGCTTTTAAATAGATTACGACGGGTTATTCCGCCCTGATTTGATTTTGTCATTGGAATATCTCCGTTATTCCTTATTTATTAAATCTAGTAATACTATATTTTTAATTAAACTGTCAATAACATCCCATACAGAATATTTAAAAAATAATCTTTAGATACAATAAATAGATACTTAAAATTAAACAAAAAAAGCTTAAATATATAATAAACACGGATATTTAAGAGAAATATCAACCATTTTATTCTGGTAAATCGATTTTAGTTTTATAACAACAAAATATAGTTTTACTATATTATCGCATTTTGACGTAAGAGGTCCCATCAAAACACGCCACCACCATCCCCACCGCTTCACGGGTAAACAGACCATTTTCGACCACACCCGGAATTCGATTAAGCTCAATCTCTAATGGTGATGGATCTTTGATTATTGGCCCACAATGGCAGTCTAGAATAAAATGACCACTGTCTGTTATAACGGGTTGTCCATCACGCATTCGACGTTCAATCCGTATATTGTCAATACCATGTTGTGCAAGTACACGTTCAACCATTGCTAAGGTTTGCTTCCATGCAAATTGCACCACCTCAACTGGAAGCGGAAAGCCACCCAAACAATCGACAATCTTGGTTTCATCACAAATACAGATCATTTGTTTGGAAGCATGAGCGATGATCTTCTCCCAAAGCAAACAAGCACCGCCGCCTTTGATCATATTAAACTGATGATCAACTTCATCTGGACCATCAATAGTCAGATCAATTTCACCGATCTCATTGGGATCCGTAATTTCAATCCCCACCTGTTGTGCCACCTCAATGGTTGAACGAGAAGTGGTGGTACACGTCAGGGTTAATCCATGTTCTCGGATGTGTGCACCCAACTCTCGAACAAAAAAATGCGATGTCGTTCCAGAACCTAAGCCCAATTTCATACCATCATGGATAAAATCCTGAATTACTCGGCGTCCTGCTACTTTTTTTGCCTCATCCTGTTGATTACTCATTCAGTACTCCTGTTACTTACGCAGCTTCACTGCTACTTTTTAATTGATCAAATCTTGTCCGTGTGCCATAAATCAAGCGCCGGCAATTGATCAGGAAATTGACTACCACTTGCGATTGCAATGGCAGTGACTAACATATTGGTCACCAGATGATGGTTCAGACGTGAAGCCAACGGCGTCATAAGCTCAGTATGCTCATAAGGCTGCACGGCAATCAGCACATCTGAAATCTGTGCCAATGGACTATCATGTGCCGTAATCGAAACCACTTTTGCACCACGTTTACGGGCAATGCTGGCAATCTCAACCATTTTCCGCGTATGTCCAGACTGCGAATAAATCAAAATAACTTCTTCAGGTCTGGCGCTATCGGCATGAATACGTTGGTGCTTTGTACCAAGCAAGGCCTGACAGCGGATACCCAGTCGTTGAAATTTATGTTCTGCATCCACAGCATTGATTTCAGACATTCCTGTAGCATAAATGCCAACCCAATTTGCTGCTTGTAGGCAACCTGCTCCCGCCGTGATTTGCTCTGGCACTAAATCTTCAGCCAAGCGCTGAATTGCATTCAGTGAATTACGGCAGGTTTTCCGCACAATATTTTCAATACTGTCATTGGGAATAATTTGCTCATAAGCAAATGGTGCAGATGGCACTAAGCTCTGCGCCAACTGAAGTTTTAAATCCTGATAACCCTCAAAACCAAAACGGCGGCAAAAGCGCATAATGGTTGGATCACTGACAGAACAGACTTCAGACAGACTCGCCATACTCATCTGGATCACTTCAGATGGTGATGTCACCACAAAATCAGCCACACGTCGTTCAGCACGATGCATATTTTCACTTTCTTGAAGAATCCGCTGTAACAAACTGACGGTCATCCCACCACACTCCTCGCCGCCACTTGACAGCACATCAAATCAAACTTGTAATAAATCCGCCAAACGACTTAAACGTTGCTTGGCAGAAATCTCCACTTCTGGGCCACCGCCCCAAGGTACAACAAAAAAAGGCACATCGGCACCCACTGCGGCTTGTTGATCAATGGGTGTATCGCCAACATAAGCCCAGCCACCAGAAACCAAATTCATCGCGTCCGCCACAGCCAACAAATGTTTTGGATCTGGTTTACAGGCAGGTACCGCATCCGCACCCAAGGCCACATCAAATAATTCAGATAAGCCCAATTGCTGCAACACTTTAGCAGTGATTGCATGGGTTTTGTTGGTACAAATGCCCAATTTTATCCCAGCCGATTTTAACGCCTCAAGATCTTCACGTACGTGTGGAAAAATTCGGGTATGCCCCGCAGGATTGGCCAGATACGCCTGTTGGTAACATTGTAGAGTTTGCTGTAATGTTACTTCGTCATAGGCAACATCCAATTCATCTAAAATATCGATAATCAGCCGACGTGGACCATTGCCAAGAAATGTTTCAACAAAATGCGCCTCAAGCTTGGGCCAACCATTTTGAGCAAAGCCAATATTTAAAGCCTCCGCAATATCAGGCGCACTATCAATCAGTGTGCCATCTAAATCAAAGATAAATGCAGAATAAGCAGTCATAAAAAACTCCTGAGAATTATTGGTCAAAAATTGGAGAACTTAACGCGGTAAGCGTTTGCCCCAATACGGGATAGAGACTGCGATACATTTCATGCGCTTGTGCATACACCTCAGTGACTGCCAAATTTGGCTGTTCTCTAGAAATTGCCCGAAAGTTTTTGATCGCACTCTGTGCATCGGGCCAAACCCCCATTGCCAAGCCAGCAACCAATGCAGCACCAAAGGCAGCACCTTCAGCGGCACCATCGGTCGTCACCACCTCACAACCAAATACATCGGCCTGAATTTGTCGCCAAAGAGTAGACTTTGCACCACCCCCAGAAGCTTTAATCACATGCTTTTCAATCCCTAATGGCTGCATTAAGGAATACATATCCGCCAAGGCATGCACCACCCCTTCCATCACAGACCGAGCAACATCACCACAATCATGTCGCGCAGTGAGACCGATAAGCGCACCACGCGCTTTAGGGTCGGCATGTGGGCAACGCTCGCCATACAGATAAGGTAAAAACAATAAGCCCTTTGCACCCGCAGTACTCGCTGTTGCTTTGGCAACAATTTGTTCAAATGAAAGATGTTGCCCGTCAGCAATATGACAAAAATTCTCACGAAACCAATTCATTGCACTGCCAGCATTGAGGGAGACACCCATACAATGCCATTTATCAGCAGCCACATTGCAGAAAACCTGCAAACGACCTTTCGGGTTTTCTTGTGCTGTATCTAAGGCAGCAGCAAGGATCCCACCTGTACCAAGTGTGGTTTGCAGTTCACCCGGCTCAATCACCCCAGAACCAAAAGTCTGAATTACCGAATCCCCGCCCCCACCCGCAACAGGCAATCCCTCTGGAAGACCGAAGAGTGCTGCACCTGCTGCTGAGACGTGTCCTGAAATTACTTGTGATTCAAATACCGGTGGGAGTATTGCAGGATCAATTCCTATCTTTTCAATCAAGCCCATCGCCCATTGTCGTGAACGCACATCAAACAAGCCTGTGCCAGAAGCATCAGAAACTTCAGTGGCAATCACCCCAGTCAGACGTAAACGCAAATAATCTTTCGGGTTCAACATGCTACGCATACGCGCAAACAGTTCAGGCTCATGGCGTTGCATCCAAAGAATTTTGCCACCGGTATAGCCCACCAACATTCTGTTATTGGTTGCCGCAAGCAATCCGTCTAAGCCACCAGCAGCCACGACAATATCATCACATTCAGCTTGATTACGTTGATCATTCCATAAAATAGCTGGGCGTAAAACTTGCTGTGAAGCATCAAGTGGAACCAAGCCATGCATTTGCCCAGACAAGCCAATACACAATATTTGCACTGGAGGCGCTTTGGCCAATGCCCCTGCGACAGCCTGACGAGCACCCTCCACCCACAATTCAGGATCTTGCTCAGTCCAACCTGGTCGAGGTCTAGACAATGGATAAGTTGCGATATCGGCTGCAACAACTTTTCCTTCAATATCGATCAATAAAGCCTTACATCCTGAAGTTCCTATATCTATCCCTAGAAGTACTTGCATAAATCAATTCTCCACGCCGTGGTGTAAACGAATATGTTTGAAATTAAAATATTCAAGCAATCCTTCACGACCATGTTCGTAGCCAACACCACTTTGCTTACGACCACCATAAGCAGCATTCATTATTCCAGCGTCAACGTTATTGATCGCAACATTGCCATAGTCAAGACCCGCTGAAACCCGATGAATTTCTGTCAAATTTTGAGCATAACAATAAGCTGCTAAACCATAAGGCGTATCATTGGCATAGTTGATTGCCTCATCCAAATCATCAAAAGGTGCAACCCCAACCAAAGGACCAAACGTTTCTTCGCTCATGACTTGCATACTATGCTTACAATCCGCGATCACAGTTGGACGAAAAAAATGTCCTTTGGCATATTGAGTCCCCTCTGGTGCTTTACCACCAGCCACCAATCGTGCGCCTTTAACCAAAGCATCTTGGAGATGGATACGCGTTTTATCCAAAGGTTCAGCAGATGCCATTGCGCCGAGATCAGCGGCTGGATTTTCCAAGCCGTTATCGACACTCAATGCATCAGCTGCTGCTGCAAGTTGAGTAACAAACTCCTCATAGACTGCGCGATGCACATAGATGCGATTAATCGCAATACAGATTTGTCCACAATTACGGAAGCTACGACGTGCTGCACCTTTGACCGCTGCATCAAGATCGGCACTCGCAGTGACAATCATTGGGCAATTGCCACCCAACTCTAAAGACAGTCGCTTCACTTGTGGGCAGCTTTGTTGAATATGCAAACCCACTGCACTTGAGCCCGTAAATGCAATTTTATCCACTTGCGGATGCTCGACCAGTGCCTGCCCCACTTGTGAGCCTTTACCTGTCAATACATTGACTACACCTGCAGGAATACCTGCTGCATGACATTTTTGTGCAATTGCCAAAGCAGTAAATGGCGTCAATTCAGCAGGTTTAATAACGATGCTACATCCAGCAGCAAGGCTGGCACATAATTTCCATCCCACCAACTCAGCGGGATAGTTCCACGGTGTAATTGCAGCAACCACACCAATCGGTTCACGTACCACTAAACTTTGGAATCCTTGTTGATCATTGGGAATAATTTCACCATGCACTCGCGTGGCTTCTTCAGCATAAAAATGACATGCTTCAGCGAGTTTTAGAATTTCACCTTTTGCTTCATTAACAGGTTTGCCTTGTTCCGCTGTCATGATCATTGCCATATTTAAGGCATCTGCAGCAATAAGATCACCTAAACGATGCAAAGCGATCGCACGCGTTTTTGGCACAAGCTTAGACCATGAAGCAAATGCATGACGTGCAGCAGAAACAGCCGCATCAATCTCATCCGTTGTTGCTGCAGCAATATGACCAATCACCTCACCCGTTGCAGGGTTTAGCACAGGCAAGCGAGGTCCTTTACCTTTAGAAAATTTTCCGTCGATATATAAAGTACTGTCGAGTACAGCGATTGATTCAGCTAAAGCATTATTTTTCATCATTTACTTCACGCCTTCCTATGCGAGTAATCTTGTTATTCATTGTTAAAATATATAGTAAAACTATTTTTATGCAAGAATAATTTATAAATTATCTAAAAACCCTTTGGGAAAACATCAAAATCAACAATAAAAATAAAATAATTTATAATTAAAAAACAATTATATAAATACATAATTTATTAATATAAGCGAATAATCTCTGCATATACTCAATACACTACTTGACCAAAGCTAAAATTAAAAAGTAGTATTACTAGATAGAACAAATGATAAACAAAGGAAGGATTCTCCATGTTACCCACATCACTCAACAGCGCCAAAATGGTTGGACGTGTTTGGCTTCCTCACAAAGGGCCATCGGTTGTCATCTTACGTGACAACATAATGATTGATGTCACCGAGTCGGTCATCTCAATGGCTGATTTTCTTGACCATGATCCTGCTGGTCGTTTTGACCAACTCACAGGTGAAGTACTTGGAAGAGTTGAAGATTTGGTGCTTGATCCTACAGAAATGGGTTACCACGCAGATCGTCCTTGCTTACTTGCACCTTGTGACTTTCAATCCTTAAAAGCTTGTGGGGTTACTTTTGCCAAAAGTATGGTTGAACGTGTCATCGATGAACGAACCTCGGGTGATCCAGCTCGTGCCGAAGCATTACGTCAACGTATAGGTACACTAATCGGCGGCAGTTTATCGAATATTCAAGCGGGTTCTGAGCAAGCAGCCGAAGTTAAAGCGACCTTGATTGCTGAAGGTTTATGGTCACAATATCTCGAAGTCGGGATTGGGCCAGATGCCGAAGTCTTCACCAAGTCACAACCCATGTCTGCTGTAGGTTATGGTGCACAAGTGGGAATTAATCGGATTTCAGCATGGAACAACCCTGAGCCAGAAATAGTGTTGGCGGTGGATAGCCAAGGCAATATTCGTGGTGCAACGCTGGGCAATGATGTCAATCTACGCGATGTTGAAGGCCGTTCAGCGCTATTACTCGGCAAGGCAAAAGACAATAACGCATCATGTTCAATTGGCCCGTTTATTCGTCTATTTGACTCAGATTTCACCCTTAGCGATATTGAGAATGCCACACTTCACATGTCTGTAACTGGTGCAGAAGATGGTTTTAGCATGTCGGGACAGTCCAATATGGCGGAAATCAGTCGTAAACCCGCGCATCTGGTCGCACAAACCTACAATGACTCGCATCAGTACCCAGATGGCTTTATGTTATTTTTAGGCACAATGTTTGCACCAACACAAGATCGAGAAGGTCAAGGTTCTGGCTTTACCCATAAATCAGGTGACGTAGTCGAAATCTCAACTCCGCTTTTAGGCACATTACGTAATACTGTTGTTTATGCTGATCAAGCACAACCATGGACTTATGGAACCCGTGCACTGATGCGTAATTTAGTAAAACGAGGTGTGCTCTGATGAAATTAGTGGTCACTGATCAAGCCTTTGGTAATACACGACATGAGCAAGCAGCCGCGCAAGTTGCTGGGGCAAGTTTTGCAGCATTTCAATGCCGTAGTGAAGCAGAAACACTACAAGCCGTTGCAGGAGCAAATGTAGTACTCAACAACTTTGCACCCATGACCCATCGTGTGATGCAGGCCATGGCAACTGGTGCAACCATTGTACGTTATGGCGTTGGTGTCGATAATGTTGATCTCGTCGCCGCAAAACAACTCGGGATACAGGTTTGTAATGTGCCAGATTATGGTATTGAGGAAGTCGCTGATCATGCGGCTGCCATGACCTTGATGATAGCACGTAAACTCAATCAGTATGACCAAGGTATCCGCGCAGGTGAATGGAAGATCGACCAGATGGTTACAGGTATTCGTTCGTTGCGTAATACCACTGTAGGTTTAATCGGGCTGGGACGTATTGCGAAAGCTTATGCCTCACGCCTCGCAGCCTTTGGTTGTCATATGATTGGCTTTGACCCATATGTCACCGAAGCGCAAGCAAAAACACTAGGCGTTCACCTGATGTCACAGGATCAAGTGATTTCTTCTGCCCATGTTTTATCGCTACATGTTCCACTGACTCCTGCAACACGTCATTTAATTGATGCGGAGGTGATGGCAAAAATGCCTCAAGGTTCAATCATTATCAATTGCTCAAGAGGTGGACTGATTGATGAATCAGCATTAGCCACAGCCTTGGCCAATGGGCAAATCTCAGGCGCAGGACTCGATGTCTTTGCACAAGAGCCATTACCAGCAGACTCGCCTTTACGTACAGCACCTCATTTAATCATGTCACCACATGCAGCGTTTTTTTCTGATACATCGGTAGATACCTTACAGCGCTTAGCCGCTGAAGAAGCATTACGCAGTTTACGTGGTGAATCGTTACGATGCCCACTCATCACATAAAATGGAAAAGACAAAGAGAAAAGATATGGATTATCGCAAGAAAATGGACTTAAGCAATAAACTGGCACTGGTCACAGGTGCAGGTCAAGGCATAGGCGCAGCAATTGCTGAAGCACTTGCTGCGACAGGCGCCGAAGTTATTTGTACCGACATCTTACTGGATCGTGCAACAACAACTGCACAAGCGTTAAAGGCCAAGGGCTATCTTGCACGTGCGGAAAGCTTAGATGTCACGGATAGTGCAGCGATTAACGCGCTTGCTCAAGCATTACCAGCGCTGGATATATTGGTATGTAATGCGGGCATTGTGACGAATACCCCAGCTGAGCACATGACAGATGAGGAGTGGGATAATGTCATCAACATCAACTTGACTGGCATCTTTAAGACTTGTCGTGGCTTTGCCCGTCAAATGCTGGATGCTGGGCGAGGATCGATTATCAATATTGGTTCAATGTCAGGACAGATTGTCAACGTGCCACAACCGCAATGTCACTACAATGCCTCAAAAGCAGGCGTGCATCATTTAACGAAATCGCTTGCAGTTGAATGGGCTCAACGTCATATTCGAGTGAATGCTGTTGCCCCCACCTATATTGAAACACCGTTATTAAAAAACCTTGAAAACCAAGATCACTTAGTCAATCAATGGCTGGATATGACACCTGCTAAACGTATGGGGCAAGCGCATGAAATTGCGTCTATTGTACAATTTCTGGCTTCAGATGCCTCAAGTCTAATCACAGGTTCAATCATTACGGCGGATGCTGGCTATACCTGTATTTAAAATCAACACGCTCAATGCGATCTATTAAGCTTGGGCCTAACTCGAAAATAAAGGAAGATGATCTTATTCAAGCATTGGAACAGAATCAGATTATGGGGTATGGTACAGATATAGTGGATCAGCAATCCAGTTGAGCGGCTTGTTGTTTAATCAAGCCGAATAGCCCAAAGCAACTCAAGCCTCATCTGCTTAATTTATCCATTACAGGAGAGGTGACTAAAACAACCACTGAAACATAGCAATGATTATTTTCAATGCTATTTCGATATTAAAAAACGATTTAAACAAGAATATCCCAAGGATTAAACGGAATTTAATTGACTGGACAAACAAAGTGAAAATGATACTGAAAGAGAAAAAATTCTTGTGAATTTATTGAAATTTTCTCTTTTAAAAACTTAACTTATACCCTACTCGCTCAAAACCTATTCATTTTAAATGCACTGCTTTTAAATGTAAGACCCTAAATGATTAGGTTATTTAAAACAATGAATTGTATCAATGGATGTTGATCTCTATACAGTAAAAATCAATTCTCATGGACAGGAATAACAAGGGAGAACACTATGGCTGGTTTATCAATTTGGCATGTGATCATTTTTGCAATTGTGGTTATTTTATTATTCGGGACATCTAAGCTTAAAAATATTGGTAAAGATGTTGGCGGCGCAGTCAAAGACTTTAAAAAATCAATGCGTGAGGAAGAAAACATCGCATTAAAAGAGACCAACACGCTTGAACATGAGGAGACTAAGAAACCATCCGACTCAACCATTAACAGCTAAGTTTAGGGATGATATAGATGTTTAATGTTGGAATGTCTGAACTTTTTGTGTTTGGCATTATCGCTCTTTTGGTGCTTGGACCAGAAAAACTGCCAGAAGCCGCTCGTTTCGCGGGGAAATGGTATGCCAAACTCATGCATTTTGTGAACAATGCCAAACAAGATATTGACCGTGAACTCGGGTTATCCGAACTGCGTGCGCAAGTCCAACAAGAAATGCAGCGTATGGCCGAGCTTGAACAAAAAATGCAATCTCAACTTGCTGAACTTCGGCAGCAAACAGAGGCAAGCGACGCTAAACAACAGCTACAGAGTAGCGCTAATGAAAAAAAATCAAAGTTTAACAGTTTGATTTATTGTGATTTGTTGAGTAATCAAGCGTATTACTCAGTATTTACACCCTATTATTTACAAAACTATTTACAGCATCAACAAGCATCTGATGATCATCAGACAGAGCCTAAAGCCTCATCTCCGGTAAAATTAAAGGTGATCGCATGAATACACAGCTCCCTCAATCTTCATCACCCGCTGTGATTGCAAAAGACCTACCGTCTGAAGAACTACAGCAAATGCCACTGATTGAACATTTGGTGGCGCTTCGTCAACATTTGTTTAAAACGGTAGGGGTTCTATTCGCACTATTTTTTTGTTTATTGCCTTTTGCCAATCGAACGTATCAACTACTCTCAGAACCGTTAAGAGCTCAGCTTCCTGCCAATTCATCCATGATCGCAACAGATGTTACTGCAACATTTATGGCACCCTTTAAGCTTAACTTTTTTGTGGCGATTCTGCTGGCAATGCCTTTTATTATTTATCAGCTCTGGAGTTTTATTAAACCCGCACTTTATGAAAAAGAAAGATCACTGGCACTTCCCTTGTTGTTAGGTAGCATCCTATTATTTTACGCAGGGATTGCCTTTGCTTACTTTATTGTACTGCCTTCTATTCTGCACTTTTTCATCAGCGTCTCTCCCGAAACCGTCGCACCCATGACCGATATCAATAGTTATCTCAGCTTTTGTTTAAAGTTATTTTTGGTATTTGGGGTGACTTTTGAAATTCCAATGATCACACTTTTATTGATTTTGATTGGTGTGGTTAGCACTCAGAGTTTAATTGCAAAACGCCGCTTTATTATAGTGGGCTGTTTTTTTATCGCTATGTTTGTAACACCACCTGATGCAATTTCCATGATTATGCTTGCGATCCCAATGTGGTTATTGTTTGAGCTGGGTTTATTATTTGGAAAATTACTGGAAAAGCGAAGAAAGCGCTAAACTCATCCAACTAGCTTAAAACACTAAACCTCCAATCTAAGACTAAACCCAAAATTTAAACTTAAAAAACTTATAATCAAAGAAATGGCATGCTCCTCAATGAGCATGCCATGCAAGATTATGCAATTTTAATAATCGGTTTGAGTGTAATACCCTTGTGACTATCTATCGCAGCTTGATTGATTTCATCAAATGCATAGAATTTTACAAGTTGGTCAAAGGGAAATTTCCCTTGTTGATATAAGCGGACTAACTCAGGGATAAATTTCTTGGGCGAACCACTCCCCTCAACGACACCTAAAATCGTTTTCCCACCCAATAACAGATCATTTACATCAAATTGTGCAGTTGTGCCTAATTGAGGTGCACCTACCACGGCGATTTTGCCTAAAATCCCCAGCGCATCAACACCTTGTTTTAATATCTCAGGTCGCCCAGTAGATTCCAATGCAAAGTTGGCTCCACCATCGGTAATCTCTTTAATCGCAGCCACAGGATCTTGAGTTTGACTATTGATCACATGGGTTGCACCCAATTGTTTTGCCAGCTCCAAACGAGATTCAACAATATCAACAGCGATAATGATCGAAGCACCACACACTTTTGCCGCCAGCAAAGCACTCAGACCAACAGCGCCAGCACCCCAAGTCACAAAACTACTGGCTGGTGTCACTTTTAAAGCATTTATACATGCACCAGCACCTGTTTGAATACCACAACCTAATGGTCCTAATAATTCGATTGGTACATCTTTGGTCACTTTAACCGTGTTATTTTCACGACTTAAAGCATAGGTTGCAAAGGAGGATTGGGCAAAAAAATGATCATTTACCACGCCATGATCGTGGGTACAAAGTGCATGTTGTCCTTCTGAATCTGCCCCACTAAAATTTCGTCCAAAAAACTCTGAACAATAGGCAGGATTACCAGTATTACATTGGGTACATTTTCCACAATACCCGTAACTTAAGACCACATGATCGCCCACTTGAAGCTCGGTTACATTAGGGCCAATGGCCTCGATAATTCCTGACCCTTCATGTCCAAGAACAGCAGGCAGCGGAACCGGATAATATTGATCACGTACAATCAAATCGGTGTGGCACATTCCTGTAGCAACCACTTTTACCAATACTTCATCACCTTGAGGCTGACGTATTTTTAAAGCTTGCAACTCAAAGTCAGCACCTTTACATGGGGTCACTGCGGCAATAATATCTTTTAATTCACTCATGGTATAACGTCCTGTAATGATTTATTTAATTGTTTAAAAAGGATAATGTGGCGCTTGAGCCTGTACAGTAATCCATTGCCACTGGGTAAATTCATCCGCATTGGCAGGGCCGCCAATACGCGTACCATTACCTGATGAACCAAAACCACCAAATGGATTGACCGTTTCATCATTTACGGTCTGATCGTTGATATGTAGCAAGCCCACTTTAAGCTGTGCACCGAGTTGCATTCCTCGTCCCACATTGGAGGTAATAATGCCTGCTGAAAGCCCATAATCGCCGTCATTGGCTAATTTAATGGCCTGTTCATCTGAGCTAAACGGAATCAACACGGCAACAGGGCCAAAAATCTCTTCACTAAAAATCGAATTGTTTGCAGTCACATCTGTCAGTACAGTCGGTTGAAAAAACACCCCATCGGCATGCCCGCCGATTTCCAAAGTTGCGCCTTCATTAACCGCAGCACTGACCAATTGTTCTACACGTTGCGCTTGTTTGGCATTGATCAATGGCCCAATGGTGACATTCTTGTCACTAGGATTGCCCACCACAAAATTCTGCACTTTTTCAATGACACGCTGTTTGACCTGTTGATAAATTTTTTGATGAATCAAAATCTTGCCAGAGGTCATACAAATCTGCCCAGAATGTAAAAATGCACCCCATGCAATATTTTCTGCTGCCAACTCAATATCCGCATCATCCAAAATAATCAGTGAGTTTTTCCCACCCAGTTCTAGAGAGACTTTCTTTAAGGTCTTTGCTGCATTCGCCCCCACAATCCGTCCAACTTGGGTTGATCCCGTAAATTGGATACTGGCAATATTTTTATCCAAAGTCAGTGCTTCACCAACTTCTGCCCCACCTGGCAATACATGCAGCAGCCCCTTTGGCAATCCTGCAAGTTCAAAAATCCGTGCAATCACATAGCCACTGCACACTGCTGTACGCTCATCAGGTTTTAACACCACCGCATTACCAAAGGCCAAAGCCGGTGCCACAGCACGTAAAGCTAAGTACAGTGGAAAGTTAAATGGAGAAATGACCCCAACAACACCTAAGGGCAAGCGTTTCGCTATACTTAATTTGCCATTTTGCGTAGGTAATAATGTGCCCTGTTCAGTTGCAGGTGAAGCAATACAATGTTTAAGCACTTGAATCGCAATACTCACTTCAAAGCCTGCTTTCAGTTGTAATGAGCCACTTTCCTTAACCAGCCACTCAATCACTTCCGCTTGATTTTCTGTCAGTAAAGCAGCAGCTCGCTCAAACACTGCCTGACGCTCTTGATAATTTAAAGCCCACCACTGTTGTTGAGCGGCTTTGGCTTGTTGTGCAGCACTCACCACATCAGCGGCAGAGGCATAACCGATTTCACCAAGCACTTGACCTGTTGCAACCTCAATCACACTGTAGGTGTCTTGGGCTGACTGCCATGAACCGTTAAATAATTTTTTATCCCAAACTTCTTTTGTGAATATAGACATGATGACCTCTTCAAAATTTATTTAAACAATTGCTTTACTGTTCCAACTGCATCCTTGTAAAAAATGACGCAATCAATGTGTTACACCTGCTTTAAATTAAAAAATGTAAAAAACACGAAAATTCAAACCGTAATCCTTCTTAAATCCGCTTTCTGTTCGTGTGTCTGAAAGCAACTGCGCACTTAATTGAGTTTTTGCATTCAGCATTTGCTGAAACTCCAATCGCGCTTGTTGTTTTTCCATGTTCTGATCCAGTTTGATTCCATCCAATTGTTGCTCACCCCCATAATTTGCGGCATAACCGAGGGCTATTCTCTGTTTAGAATTCAAGTCGTAACGTAAGTTAAATTGAGTTTGATAGCTGGTCGCTTGTGAAAGTGTTTGATCGCCCTTTCCCGCTTCATCGTTGTCTCCATACAAAATCACATCTTGATAAAGTTCAAAAGCAAGCTTGCCATATAGCGGCTGTACCCATGCCAGTTGAAGATCATACTTAAATCGGTTTTCGCCTAAATTCACCGCGTCATTTCGATCATATTGCCCAAATGGCAGATAAATAAATGGGGTAAATGCCAGATAACGACCCGATGAACCTTGTTCAGGTTGATTAATCAACCAAAAAGCAGAAGCAATCACTGGATCTGCAAAACCTGAGGCATTGTTTAAATCAGTATCGCCAATTTGCGTATGCCGTATTGTTCCAAATGGTAAAATTATTTGAGGTGTTGCACGTAAACCAGCGATGTCGGTGTAATGAATTAAGCGCGCAATACCGATATCCGATTTAGATTCAGCTCTGGTTTTATCGCCATTTTGGTAATAACCCTCCATTTGACTATGTTGATAATAGAACACACCTGCATTGGTCCCTTTTGGCAATGCTGTATAATCCCCCACGTTTACGTCAATCGCATGGCTATACTGTACAAACATGCCACTCAACATAAGAAGCAGGCTATTTTTATTGCTAAAACGCATCATTTATTCCCTTTAGTTTCAAGCATCCTTTTCACTACTCATTGCACTTGTTTAAATTTTGAATCAAAAATCAATCGATTTATCCATGACGAATTGACCATCTACACTTGATAAATCGTTTGATAGATTTGTTTTAATCAAATATGAGCCATAGAATATTTGCAGTTAGCGTGCCAATATTTTTATAATTAATAATCATAGACTTAAAACAAGGTTACATTTCCAATGTCCAATAAATGGACAGAATTGAGAATGCACTGTCCAATCAATGGACAATCACTGGGGGCATAAAACAAGGATGGGGGTTAAATATGAATAAGGATTAAAAACAAGAATAAGGGCTAGTTAAGTTTAAAAATAATGCGTACATAATAAGTTGATATTTAGGCAACGTTGAGTTGCCCTAGCATGATGAACAATCAGAAAAAAAGCCCAAGCTGTTCCGACAAGACCTAATATACAGTCCCAAGATCAAGCTTTGGATGGAGTAAACGTTGCAATAAAATCAGTATTAATTGCCAATATATTTATATATCGTTGTTCTTGAAATGTTTAAGCGTTTCGCTGTCCTTGCGATATTGCCATTTTCTTCTTGTAACACCTGCACAATCATTTGCTTGGTCAAGCTATTTAAGTTTTTATTTTCATCTATTATCAGTTGCTTACTTTGCTGCTGAATCGCTAAATCAGCTTCAGGTAAATATAAATGATTTAAAATTTCACTGTCTTTAAATGCTGCGGATAGCTTCACTACATGAATTAATTCACGAATATTTCCTTCCCATGCGTGCCTATTAAATTGTTCTTCTACATGGCTCGACCATTGTGCTATACCAAATTGATCCAGAACGTGATGTAAAATGATCTGTTTATCTTGACGTAAGCGTAAGGGTTGTAAATGTACCTGAAAACCGCAAATACGATAATATAAATCACGGCGGAATGACTGCTGTTGTATTTTACTTTTTAAATCCTGATGTGTTGCACATAACAGTTTAAATGCTGACTTGATCGGTTTACGTCCTCCGACCCGATAGAACTGCTGATCTTGTAACACTCTTAAAATTTTCACTTGTAAATGTAACGGTAAATCACCAATCTCATCGAGAAAGAGTATGCCTTGATCCGCCAGTTCAATTAAACCTTTTTCGCCTTGCCGTTTAGCGCCTGTAAAAGCACCGCCTTCATAACCAAATAATTCTGCTTCAAGCAAATGATCTGGTATTGCACCGCAATTAATCGAAATAAAAGGTAAATCTACATCGAGCTTCTGATGTAACTGCTGAGCAAAATGATCCTTACCTGTACCTGTTTCTCCGGTAATCAATACAGGAATATCGGCTTTTAATGCTTTCAGCGCTTGATCAAGCAAATGCTGTGTCGTGAATTTGCTTGTTTTATTCTGCAACGGCCCATTCACACTGCGTAGCTGGGCATAAAAAAATGCATGGTCAAAACTCTGAATTAAAAAACAATCACTCGAATTTAATGGATTCAAATGCTCAGTGAGTAAAAAATGATCCATTGGTTGCTGCAACAATTGCTCAATAGAACAATTTAGCAGTTTCAACGCCATTTGGTTGGCTTTGAGGATTTTTCCTGATTGATCCAGTACCATCATGCCCGTATAGGCATTGTCCAGCAAATCTTTGGAATGTTGAAAATAAAGAACCCGTTGTTCAGGTTGTAGTGCTGCCTGAATAATCTTATTTTCCAAAATATAACTTTGGTAAAGTAAGTGACGCAACCAATTGCTCGCCAAAAGCCCTTGTGGTGAAGTGATATCTAAAGCACCGAGTACATCACCACAGCCATTGAATATCGGAACCGATGCACAAGAATAATTCGAAAATTCATCTAGATAATGTTGATGCCCTGTCATGATCATAGGCTGTTTAGACATCACACTACATGTCGGTGCAATCGCACCAAACACAGAGGGCTCAATAATACGACCCGTGCATAAATAATGATATTGATCATCTAAATCAGGATTGTGACGTTCAGCAATAATTTTAAGCTGATGATTAATTAAGAAAACGATAACATCCTGTTGCCCAAATAAGCGCCAGACATCATTTAATACACCTTCAGCCAATGCGGCTAATTTTATATCGCCCTGTGAAAGGTCAGCGACAGGAAACTCGTCTAAGTCAGTGATTTTGGAGAAAGGACTTAAGCCCGAATTTTTTGCACTTTCCCAAAGCTGTAAAATAGGTGAATCTCGTTGCACAATCTCTGGCAGTTCTCCAGTATTGTAAAAGTTATATTTAATATTTTGCCAAGAAAATTCAGATAACCCATCCATAAGCCTATTCCAAATCCAGCAGTTGCTTTCGATCATCCCTTTGATGATCCCAATATAAAATCACCCTCTCTAGAATATGACAAGGGCTAAATACAATTAAATATGTAGCGCAAAACCAGCACCATCACAAAATCCTATACGGAGATTTAAAATAAATATTGATGTAAATCAATTATATTACACATTGCATACTGTCTTTAAATGCAATCTAGACTTCATTTTTCAATCTAAATAAAATGAAATCAAACAATATGTTTAATCAATGAAATCATAAATGGCGCAAATAACACCATGATGATTCCTGAAATAATCATGGATAGACTGGCAATCACCCCTTCCAATTCATGGCGCTGTCTTGCTCGCGCAATCCCCATCGCATGAGCGGCATTTCCTAGAGCAGCGCCTTGAGCAATACGGTTTTTATAGCGCATCCATAACAGTAAAAAATCACCAAATAACATCCCCACTAAGCCTGTTATGACCGTAAACAAGGGAATTAAACTGATTGAGCCGCCAATTTTTTCAGTCAACTCCAAAGCAAATGGAATAGAAATCGAACGTGCCAAAAGACTATTTTTCAAAATTTCGTCGAAATTGAACATACTTGCCAATAGCCAACTACTTAAAATCCCCACCAGCATAGACACACTAGAACTGACGATTAAAACGAAAAAATACTGTTTGACGATCGCTCTATAACGAAATACAGGAATCGCAAATGCCACTGTAATTGGTCCTAACATGGCAACCAAATATTGAGTGTATTGGTAATAGTCTTGAAAGCGATGTTGAAATATAAAGATCAAAATAATACTGAGACTCGGTACTACAATAATCGGAGAAAAATATATTTTCTGGGTAAAAACAAATACGCGCTTTGCCAAAAAGTAACACAGTACTGTCCACAGCAAGTAAAAAATTCCCCACAACTCCATCATTCCACATCATCCTGTTGCAAGAATAGTTTCACCATCAACACAGAGCTTGCCATCACCAAAGCGGTACTGAGTAAAATCACCAGAAATATTTTCCAACCACTGATCAAAAGCAATTGCTGATACTGAATCACACCGACCACTGGCGGAATAAAAAACAGTAACAGCTCACCCAACAGAATATCTGCACCTAGACTCACCTTTTCCAAATTGAGCCATTGCATTTGCAATAAAATCAGCAATATAAAAAAACCTAAAACACCTGATGCAATGGGTAAATTCAACAGTTTTTGCAACATATATGCAAAACCCCAAATCGCTATAATCAAGCTGATTTGGTAGCTCGCGCGCTTAATGGTGGTTAACTCAGATATTGTATAAAACACTGTCATTTACATCCGTATATTCATCATGACTCAAGCTAAATATAAAGGTACATACCTTTTTTCAACTTGAAATTGAGTGATATATCCGTAGTTTGCAGTGCATTAAAGAAAAAAAATAGCTACAAAAGCAGTCGATAAAAATATAACAGTTTAGCCATGTTTTAAAAATCTGTTATATTTTTTCTCCTCATTTTCTGTACCTACATCCCAACTAAATAATGGTGCAAGATCATAATAATTATTTCTAAGTAGGTAGTTTTTATGGAACGATCTATGGTTTTTTCCATACTTAATCATGACGGTCATGGGTCTATAGAAATCCAATGCCTCAAGCAACCATGGGGCATGCGATGAGTCTCGGATTAACTGCACTAGAACTGGCAAGAATTCAGTTTGCTTTCACTGTGTCTTTTCACATTATTTTCCCTGCAACCTCTATTGGTTTAGCCTGTTTCCTTGCACTGCTGGAATGGAAATGGTTGCGGACACAAAACCCTGTTTACAAAGATCTATTCAAATACTGGATTAAAATTTTTGCTGTTGCATTTGCTATGGGTGTTGTTTCAGGCATTGTCATGGCCTACCAGTTTGGTACCAACTGGAGTGAGTTCTCGCGTATCTCAGGGAGTGTGACGGGACCATTACTCACCTATGAGGTTTTAAGCGCATTTTTCTTAGAAGCAGGCTTCTTAGGAATCATGCTTTTTGGTTGGGGCCGAGTCACCGCAAAAGCCCATTTTTTTGCCACACTTATGGTCGCCATTGGAACCTGTATTTCCATGTTCTGGATTTTATCCTCTAACAGTTGGATGCAAACACCACAAGGCTTTGCAATAGAAAATGGCATCATTGTCCCGACAGACTGGTGGGCAATTGTATTTAACCCCTCGTTCCCCTATCGCTTTGCACATATGGCAACAGCTGCATTTTTAGTGTCTTCATTATTGGTTGTAGGCACAGCGGGCTGGCACCTGCTTAAAGGTCGTCGTGATGAATTAATTAAAAAATCATTCTCTATGGGTTTATGGATGGTGCTGGTAACCTCTTGTTTACAAGTGGTTATTGGCGACAACCATGGTTTAAACACCTTAAAACATCAACCAGCGAAATTGGCAGCAATTGAAGGACACTGGGAGACCAACCGTGACCATGCGATGCCACTTCTGCTGTTTGCAACACCAAACATGCAACAAGAAAAAAATACAACTGAATTCGGTATTCCCTATTTAGGCAGTTTGATTCTAACCCACTCCTTAGATGGCGAAGTCACTGGATTAAAGGATTTTGCAGCTGAAGATCGCCCAAATGTAGCCATCGTGTTCTGGAGCTTCCGTGTCATGGTGGGGCTTGGCATGTTAATGGTACTGCTGTCTTTAACAGCCTTATGGTTACGCAAAAAGAATCGGCTATACGAGTCTACATGGTTTCATAAATTCGCCATTGTGATGGGCCCAACGGGTTATATCGCTTTACTCGCAGGTTGGGTTACAACAGAAGTAGGAAGACAGCCTTGGGTGGTTTATGGCGTGTTACGTACCAAAGATGCGTTATCGCATACCGTAACAGCAGACCAAGTGGGACTCAGTCTGATCATTTTTGTATTGGTGTATACCGTTGTATTTGGTGCTGGGATTTATTATATGTTCAGACTCATGAAATCTGGACCTGAGTTTTTAACTCATTTAAATCCTGAAATAACCGGTTTAGGGCATTTTAAAACCCCATTACGACCACTCAGTGCTGTGGATGATCCAATCGATGGACAACAAGCGCCGCTAGATCAAAATAAGGAGAAACATCATGATTGATCTCGCTTTAATATGGGTCGGCATTATCGGTTTAGGTGTACTGATTTATGTAGTGATGGATGGTTTTGATTTAGGTATTGGAATTCTCTTTCCATTTATTCCAGACCGACAAGAACGTGATGTCATGATGAATACGGTCGCCCCTGTCTGGGATGGTAACGAAACATGGATGGTGCTTGGCGGCGCGGGATTATTTGCAGCCTTTCCGCTGGTCTATTCTACGGTACTCTCTGCTTTATACCTTCCCATTATATTTATGGTGGTCGCATTGATTTTCCGTGGTGTTGCCTTCGAGTTCCGCTTTAAAGCAACTCGAACCAAATACTTATGGGATCAAGCCTTTATTTGGGGATCGATCTTATCTAGCTTTTTCCAAGGGGTTATCCTTGGTGCATATATCCAAGGTATTCAAACCTCTGCGGGTATTTATAGTGGCGGTGTATGGGATTGGTTTACCCCTTTTTCACTTTTCACTGGTTTAGGTGTTGTTGTCATGTATGCCACTTTAGGTTGTGGCTGGTTGATTTTAAAAACGGAAGCGCGTTTACAAGACATCATGTATACGCTGATGCCAAAGCTGTTAATTACGTTAATGATTATTTTTGCTGCCGTCAGTATCTATACCCCGATCACACATCCTGAAATTGCCCAGCGCTGGTTTGCATTACCAAACCTTATATATTTCAGCCCTGTGCCTATTTTAGTTGTACTCTTTTCTGGTTTAATTTTACATGCCTGTAAGCAACGACATGAGGTCAAACCTTTTGTTTATACGCTGGCATTGGTTTTTCTGGCATTTACTGGATTTGTAATTAGTTTATGGCCAAACATCATTCCACCATCAGTTTCAATTTGGCAAGCCGCTGCGCCAGAATCAAGTCTTAAATTTACCTTGGTCGGTGCGGCAATTCTGATCCCAATTATTATCGCTTATACCTTCTTGTCTTACTGGGTTTTCCGAGACAAAGTCCGTATTGGTGATGAAGGCTACCATTGATCAAGGAGTTTTAGATGAACAAATACATCAAACAACTCACCCCTGTAACATGGTTTATTTTGTTGTGGTGTTTCGGTTTTGCGGCATTGGCTTTAATTGCGGGTTTATTTAGATTGATGCTTATTAGGCATATACCTATTGATGATCTGACTAGCGAAGAAAGGATAAGTATTTAACTATGCTTATCCTTATTTATAGCCAAACCACCTAAATATTTATACAACTGATTTGCATCAAGTCATTGATCAGAAATGAAGCTTAAGTATTTGTATAAACTTTTAGAAACTGCTGGTTATCAATTCACTTTTTGTGCTTTTGAAGCATAGATACTTATCCTACCGTGGGGCGACAAGGATGTCGCCGTTGAGCGGGGGTATAGGATGTACCCCTCGCTCAATAAAAGATTTTTGTCCCTTTTTATCTCTAAAAAGGGAGGCATCGCCTACGCAAAGATATTTAAACTTTGAATGTAAGGTGTGGCAATGCAAGCTTTTTAGAATCAAACAATTTATTTTCTCCATACAATTGATTTAATTAAAAATGTTAATTAAGAGAAATTATATTCTTGTGTCTCAGTTTTTACAGGTTAACTATACTTGGACGCTTAAATGTCCTGACTACTAAAGATGATACCCCTTGTTTTTAATAGGGGCACCATTTAATTTATCGGATTAAGCAAAAATTTAGAATTTAAAGGTATAGGTTGTGATAAAACGATTTTCCACAAAATCTTTGCCTGGCATGTTTCCAACCCCATATTTAATATTGGCATCAATATAGCGCCATTCCACTCCAAGCCCCTTTAACCGTCCTTCTGGAACAGTATAGTTTACAATCAAATTCTTCTCGGTTTCTTTATTATCCTTAAAGCCAGCCCGATAAATGTCACTACCATTTAAATAACGCAAGGTCAGTTTCAAGCCCGGTACGCCATGATCTTTAAAGTCATAACTATATAAGGCATGCCAAGTAAACTCTTTCGCTTTATAAAATGCAATTGCAGACCAAGTCTGTAAATATCCTTGCGGGACATAACCATTTAAAAGTGGAATATTATCCTCACCGAAATGTTTTTGCACACCCGCTAAAAAGGTATTTGGACCATGTTGTGCACTCGCTTGTAATCCTACAGACTGGACATCGATGTTTCCAAAATAAGCATCGCCATCCTCTTTATAATTAAAATAGCGCGCATCTACTTTTAGCTTGGTCTCATTGACTTTTTCTGTATAAACCGCATTGAAATAGTGTTGTTGATAAATATCTTCCAACTGACCAAACCAGTATGAACCAGTGAAGTTTGGGCTAAACTTATAGTCTAATCCGATAAAATTTAAACCATCACTTCTTTTGTTGGGATCTGTGGAGTTGCCCAAAGTGAATTTTCTATATTCATCATCATCTCGGGCATTAACATGGGTAAAACGGCCTGCGGACAGTTTTAAATTTTGAATGTCTTGGCTTTCTAACATTACCCCAGCATAGGTCGTCACCAATTGTCGAGAATCATCAATAAATAAAACTGGTGTTTTTGGAAAAAGCTCCCCCACTTTAAGCTCTGTATTTTGATATTTAAGTTTTAAGGTGGCACCTAATTTTAAATAATCCCGTGCTTGTTGGGCTTCACTTTTGTCATATTTAAAAACGGTATCTAAACGTTCATCATAACGATCATTTAAACGTAGGGCATATTGAAAACCAAAATCCAAACCGACTTGTAGCGCAGTGTCGCTATAACCCGATTCAAAGCGCCCAGATGCCGCCTGCGACCAACTGCCGAGGTCATGTTTGGTATCTTCGTAGTCACGTTCATTATAGAAATTACGTAAATAAATACTGGTGTTACTCTCTTCTAAAAACTCGGCATAAGCGGCATCTATACTCAGACATCCAAACAGCGTATAAAGTGCAACTCGTTGAGTTCTATAAAGCAGATTTAGCTTTAACATGGGAAATCCTTTCCTGAATCTTTGAAATTCTTGTTGTGTAAGTTCTAGGGTGTTCTTTGTCTTATCCTCCAGACAAAAACTTTTGCACTTCCTTAAAATATAAATAAATTCAAAACGATATAATTAAGGGAATACATCAGCACTCCCCCATTATCAGAATTATTAATGTAATTTTCCATGTATAATGTGGTATATGTTTATACCTTTTCAGTCATACCACTGCTATTTTAAACCTAGATAAACAATTTTTTGCTGTATAAAAATACATTTTAAGATATTGAAAAATAAATATTTTTTATTGTTTTTTAATGATCTAACAACATTGTTATTTTCAAGCTATAGCATGACAGCATCACAGTTTTATCATTTGAGCAGGTTAAATATACCTTTTAAGTATTTAAAGATACCGAATTCAGTCTAGATAAGGGGATTACATTCAATTAAGGTATATAGAAGGATTTATGAACCAAGCAAGATTAGGAATGATGCTGGCTCAACGCACAACATATCTTAAAAGATATGACGCAAGCCAGCATTATGGCAAGATTAAGGAGATAGCCATGACAGCCAATAATATTAGAATTTTCGAGACGGAAGAAGTACAGAATTTCATTAACCTACTCAGCGGACTTGAGCAAGACGGTGGAAATCCTCGTACTAAGCAAATCATTCATCGAGTGGTTTCTGACTTATTTAAGACCATTGAAGATTTAGAGATTTCTTCTGACGAATATTGGGCTGCAATTGCATATTTAAACCAGTTAGGTACCAGTCATGAAGCAGGCTTACTTTCTCCTGGTTTAGGCTTTGACCACTTCCTTGATATGCGTATGGATGCAATTGATGCCGCTTTGGGTATTGAGAACCCAACCCCGCGTACCATTGAAGGCCCCCTTTATGTCGCAGGTGCACCTGTTGCCCAAGGTTTTGCTCGTATGGATGATGGCAGTGATCCAAATGGTCATACCCTGATTTTGCACGGTACAATTTACGCTGCAGATGGTCAACCACTGCCAAATGCACAAGTTGAAATCTGGCATGCCAATACCAAAGGTTTTTATTCACACTTTGACCCAACTGGCGAACAACAGCCTTTTAATATGCGTCGTACCATTATGACAGATGCTCAAGGTCAATACCGTGTACAAACGATTCTGCCTGCAGGTTATGGCTGTCCACCAGAAGGCCCAACTCAACAATTGTTAAATCAATTAGGCCGTCATGGTAATCGTCCTGCACATATTCATTTCTTTGTATCTGCAGATGGTCATCGCAAACTAACCACGCAAATTAACGTTGCTGGCGACCCGTACACTTACGATGACTTCGCCTACGCAACACGTGAAGGCCTTGTGGTTGACGCAATCGAACATACAGATGCAGCAGCGATCCAAGCCAACGGTGTTGAAGGTCCATTTGCCGAAATGGTATTTGACCTCAGACTTAGCCGCCTTGTAGATGGTGTTGATAACCATGTGGTTGACCGCCCTCGCCTACAAGCTTAATTCAGCTAAAAGTCATTTTGTGAATCTTGAAATCAGGCGAGCTGTAACGGTTTAGCCTGATTTATTTTATGGAAAAGATATTTAGATGGATATTCATACTTTTGATGCAGCAAGCAATACTATTTTAGCCGTTGTACCTGAAGATGCGAAAGCTCTGGCTCGACTGCGTGCCATTCTACAGGCAGGTCAATTTCCGACGGTTACAGTGATTGGCAAATATAATCATGGTAAAAGCCGACTGTTAAATGAGCTTATTGGTCAAGATATTTTCTCAGTTGCGGATAAACGAGAAACGGTAGCCCTCTCCGAACATCTGCAACATCAAATCCGCTGGTTAGATGCACCAGGTTTGGATGCTGATGTGGCGACAATCGATGATCAACTTGCTCAAGATGCGATGTGGAACAAAGCGGATATTCGCCTAATGGTGCATTCGGTACGTGAAGGTGAGTTTGATCCTTATGAATTACACTTATTCCAGCAATTCGAGCGAGATGCAAAGCAAACCCAACGACAAAGCTTACTGCTGCTTACTCAAATTGACCAGATTCCAGATCAAGCCGTTTTAGCACAGATTATTGATAGCATTCAAAATCAAGCACCAACTGCAACGATACGACCTGTATCAGCTACACGGCACCGTCAAGGTATCGAAAATTCCAAACCCGTACTGGTACAACGCAGTGGTATCCCCGAACTACAACACACACTTCATCTGATGCTTGAGCAAGTCCCCGCAATACGTCAATTTGAAAAAAAACAGATCATTGTTGATCTAAAAACGCGCTTATCCCAGCATCTAGAAACCATTCAAAGCAACATTCAGCAACTTACAGCAAGCTTACAGCAGCAACGCCAAAATTTTGAGCGTGATCTCAATCAAATATTAGATAAAGTGCGTCAAGATTTACAACCGGTCCTACAGATCTCTGGGCAGGATAATTCGCTAGAACCAGATTCTTTTGCCAATATGTATAAAGTAACCGCGGGCAAACGTGATCGTAACCGTATTCAAGTGGCTTATTCTCGTGCCTGTATCGAAATCAATAGCCATCTGGTGCGCTATGGTGTGGTGGGTTTACCCGATACGCAAAAAAGTAATGTCCGCAGTCTAGATACGGTCATGGTTGCGGTGATGGGGGTTTCAGTCAAACTGCGTAAGGATCTCAATCTTATTTTTGTCGAAGAATCAGGTCGTCAGCGTTTACGTGGTGAATTTGCCCATTATTTTGAATTGTCTTCTGATCGAATGCAGTTGCAACAGCAATTACTTAATTTGCAGCAGCAACAGCAGCTCATCATACAAGCTCAACAGGCATCAACCACTTTGGAGCAGGTATAATGACCGTCCATGATTCGCATGATTCGATTCAGACACTGATTGCGAGCACCGAAGCTTTTGATCAGCAGGAACAGGACATCATCCTGCATTTAAATAAGATGCACACGTGGCATCAACAACTGGCGATCAATCTCAATAAACAACGTATCAATCCCATTGGACTGACATCATATAGTCAGATTGCCCAAGACATCGCAGTACTCAATTCACAGCTTGAAAGCTATCTCAGCCATTGGGAAACACAATTAGAAACCCTACATGCTGCACAATCCATCGCAGATCATTTTGACGATAAGATTATTTTGCTGATTTTCGGAAAATTCAATGCGGGTAAAAGTTCATTCTGTAATGTATTGGCAGAGTGTTTTCACAGACGCCAGCAAAGCGTTGAATATTTTTATCTCGACTCAGGTCAAATTATCAATAGTCAGGAGCGTTTTAAAGAAGGTGCCACAGAAACCACCACACGCTTACAAGGGGTTTGTTTAGCAAACAACCTCATTTTATTGGATACCCCAGGACTTCATTCCGTTACGCCAGAAAATGCAGCATTAACCCAACGCTTTATGGATAGTGCGGATGGTGTCCTTTGGCTCAGTAGTTCCTCCTCACCCGGTCAAGTCAAAGAATTAGCGGCTTTGGGGCAGGAATTACGCCGACATAAACCGTTATTGCCAGTGCTGACACGCAGTGATTATTTTGAAGAAGATGAAATCGATGGCGACATTTGCCAGATTCTATGCAATAAAACCTCTGACCAACGTTATCTGCAAGAAACCGATGTTCAAACCCGCGCTATTGACCAACTGATCGCAATGCAAGTTGATCCTGTGCTGTTGCAATCGCCAATTTCAACCTCCTCACAGATGTTGAAAAATGCGGATTTCAATGATCAGGCCATGCAAAATGCAGGTTTTAATCGTTTATTTGATGCACTTTTACATTTGATCCAACCTGCTCTGGCTTATAAACATCGTAAACCTGCGGAAGCCTTGTTACATCATTTACAAGAACAAATTCTAACGCCTTTACAACTTGAGGTTGTGCCACAACTGCATCAATTACAGCTGCAGCTAAGCAATGCTATGAGCGCTTTGCTGCAACATAAACAGCAAATCATTACGCAAACATGGCGCAGTATGATTGCAACCCTACCAAGCTTATTAGAGCAACATGCCGAGCAGCAAGCGGTGGATGAATTGTATAGTGCACTGACCCAACAGGCTCAACAGCTTCTATCACAACATATTGCAAATACTTTATCGGATTATCAACTGCAATATACCCCTCTCAGTCCGTTACAGTTTGCTGAGCATCTGGCATATGAAGTGATTTATGCTGATGATGCAACCGAGATCTTAGCCATTGGCCATGACCGTTTATATAGCGAGATCTCACATAGTTTGTGGCAAAAGCTTGATCAATATAGCGATGAAGTTATCGCACAATGCCAAGAACTGCTGAGCAATCTTCAAGAGCAAATTGCCATCATCCAGCAAGGCATAATCAATGACGAACAGGAACTACAATACATTGCGAATTCATTAAGAATGCAAGGATAAAGACCGAAAATGTCATTTTAAAATCATTAATTCAATAGGTCTCATTCATAAATCAAAAAAGATCATATTGAGTGAATTAGATTGGTATTGAAAGTCCCTTCTCCCGTTGGGAGAAGGCGAGGATGAGGGGACTTTAGCTTGATCTCAGCGCAGACACAGACTCGATTAATCCCCATCGAGTTGAAGTGGAATCCCTTCCTCTTCAAAGACTTGCCGAATACATTCTAAAATCTTAGGTAAATAAGGACTTTGATCCATATTTCTCACGGCTAATGAAATAGGACTATAGGCCTCTATATCCAAAATCGGAATATAGACCAGATTTTTCATGCCTATTTCACTGGCGCTTTCAGGAATAATGCATATCCCCTCCCCAGATGAAACCAAGCCCAAAGCCATATGGATTTCTCGAACTTCAACCATATCTTTCGGTACCAAGCCTAATTCGGTAAAAATAGATTGAATCAAGGTTGAGAAATTGGGCTTCTGTGTGGCTGGATAAGAAAAAATAGGTTCATTGATAATTTGCGATAAATAAATACCTTTATCGATATAACTGGTTAAATGATGATTTTTATGCGCGGCTAATTTTAATTTCTCTTTGTACAATAAAATGCGCTTAATCGATGGATCACTAATTCTTAAACGACCAAAGCCTAAATCTATTTTACCCAGTTTGAGTGCTTCGATTTGATCTTTGGTACTGTGTTCAATCAGCTCAACCTGAATGTCAGGGTTATTTTGACGAAATAAATAAATTACCTGAGGCAATAACGCATACAGCAATGAACTGACATAACCAATACGGACAATTGTATTCATTGAACTAATACGCTTCGCCATAGAGGTGGCTTGCGCAGTATGAGTCAAAATTTGTACCGCATGTTGGTAAAAGAATTGTCCTGCTTCAGTTGTTCTTACTGGACGTGTGCCACGCTCAAATAAAAGAATACCGAGTTCTTCTTCTAACTTTTGAATCTGACGGCTCAATGGCGGTTGAGCAATACATAATTTTTCTGCAGCTTTGGTAATACTCTGCTCTTCGACCACTGTAACGAAATAACGAAGATATCTTAATTCCATCTCTATAAATCCCTTTTATATACCTTTTAAGTATCTAAAAATACCAAAATCGGCCTAGTTAAAGATATTACATTAAATTAGGGTATATAAATAGATTGATACTTAAGAAATAACCACGATGTACAAGTCCATAGAAACGCTGTTAATCGAAATTCCAACGATACGTCCTCACAAGATGGCCGTTGCGACAATGCAAACCCAAACCTTGGTCCTGATTAAAATCACGACTGAAGATGGTTTAATTGGCTGGGGTGAAGCGACCACAATTGGCGGTTTAGGTTATGGCGAAGAAAGCCCTGAAAGTGTAAAAACCAATATTGAAACCTATTTTGCGCCATTGTTAAAAACACTGTCTGGTGCCAATATTGCCCAAACAATGCAAGTGATCCATCGTAATATCAACGGTAATCGTTTTGCGAAATGTGCTGTTCAAACTGCATTATTAGATATTCAAGCGCAACGTTTAGGTCAACCCCTGAGTGAGATTCTAGGCGGTCGCTTACGTGACAGTATTCCTGTGCTTTGGGTTTTGGCATCGGGTAATACCGAAAAAGACATTGCCGAAGCAGAAAAAATGATTGCGTTAAAACGTCACAATGTCTTTAAGTTAAAAATCGGCTCACGTCCTGTTGAACAAGATGTTGAGCATGTATTGGCAATCAAAAAAGCCTTGGGCGCAGACATCTCAATTCGTGTAGACGTTAACCGTGCTTGGTCTGAACTGAATGCAATTAAAGGGATTCAAATGCTTCAAGATGGTGGCGTTGACCTGATTGAACAGCCTTGTGCAATACATAATATTGATGCTATGCAACGTCTTAGCCGTAAGTTTGATATCGCGATCATGGCAGATGAGTCGTTAACAGGTCCGCAAAGTGCTTATAACTTGGCAAAAACCAATGCAGCCTCAGTTTTTGCGGTAAAAGTTGCGCAATCTGGTGGTCTGATTGAAGCATGTGAAGTCGGCAAAATCGCCAATCTGGCAGGTATTGATCTTTATGGTGGCACTATGCTTGAAGGTCCTGTTGGAACAATTGCCTCAGCACATGCCTTCTCTACATTTAGCAATCTCGCAGCGGGAACTGAATTATTTGGCCCACTGCTACTGACTGAAGAAATTTTAAAAACACCGCTTCAATATGGCAATTTTGAGCTCAAAATTCCAACTGGTCCGGGCCTCGGCATTGAACTAGATGAAGACAAAATCGACAACCTACGTCGTCAATAATTCAAGGAGCTGACATGCTTTTCCAAGTACGAATGGATGTACACATCCCCCTCGATATGCCCGTCGAAAAAGCCAATGAAATTAAAGCAATTGAAAAGGCTTATTCACAAGATTTACAACGTCAAGGGAAATGGCGTCATATCTGGCGTATTACAGGTCAATACTCAAACACCAGTATTTTTGATGTAGAGAGCAATGAAGAACTCCACAATATTTTACAGGGATTGCCTTTATATCCTTATATGAATATCGAAGTGACTGCCTTAAACCGTCATCCGTCTTCAATTCGAGAAGATGACCATTAAGCAGCGGGTGTAAATTCATTGACCAAATAACTGTGAGATAAGTTCTTTCTCACAGTTTTTTTAAGTTTCTATACATGTCTATCTTTGCTAATGCGGCATGTATAGAAATTTAAAAACATGGATAAAAGGTTCGTCTTATGATTGATAAAAGTAAGCTCTCGTTGACTGAGGTTCTGTCCCACATCAAAGATGGTGCAACCATTATGATTGGTGGCTTTGGAACAGCAGGACAGCCCGCAGAGCTGATCGATGGGCTGATTGAACTTGGCGTTAAAGATCTGGTGATTGTCAATAACAATGCAGGCAATGGCGATTATGGTCTGGCTAAACTGCTTAAATCGGGTGCAGTTCGTAAAATCATTTGTTCTTTCCCACGTCAGTCTGACTCTTGGGTATTTGATGAACTCTATCATGCGGGCAAGATCGAACTGGAACTGGTTCCACAAGGTAATCTCGCGTGTCGTATTCAAGCCGCAGGAATGGGTTTAGGTGCAGTGTTTACCCCAACAGGTTTTGGCACCTTATTGGCAGATGGTAAAGAAACCCGTCATATCGATGGCAAAGACTACGTGCTTGAATATCCAATTAAAGCAGACTTTGCACTGATTAAAGCACATCAAGGCGACCGTTGGGGCAACTTGGTTTATAACAAATCAGCACGTAACTTTGGTCCAATTATGGCGATGGCTGCAGATGTCACTATTGCACAGGTTTCAGAGGTGGTTGAACTGGGTCAGCTCGATCCTGAACACATTATTACCCCAGGGATTTTTGTTCAGTATGTGGTTGCAGTTAATGCAGCCAATGGTAATGGAGAATAACAATGAGCTACCAAAAACTAAGCCGTGACCAAATTGCTGAACGTGTTGCCCAAGATATTCCCGATGGTGCTTATGTCAATTTAGGTATTGGTTTACCGACCAAGATTTCAAAATATCTGCCAACAGACAAAGATGTCTTTCTACATTCTGAAAATGGTTTATTGGCTTTTGGTCCTCCACCCGCCAAAGGTGAAGAAGATCCTGAGCTGATTAATGCAGGCAAAGAATATGTCACCATGCTAACGGGTGGCTCGTTTTTCCATCATGGTGATTCTTTTGCCATGATGCGTGGTGGACATCTGGATATTGCTGTATTAGGTGCATTCCAAGTGGCAGCTAATGGTGATCTTGCCAACTGGCATACCGGTGCGCCAGATGCGATTCCTGCGGTGGGTGGTGCAATGGATTTGGCTGTAGGGGCAAAGAAAGTGTTTATCACCACCGATCATGTAACCAAACAAGGTGAACCTAAGATTGTTGAAGAACTAAGCTATCCCGTGACAGGTAAGCATTGTGTTGATCGTATTTATACCGACTTATGCGTGATTGATGTGACTACAGATGGCTTAAAAGTACTTGAAAAAGTTGCAGGTCTGAGCTTTGAAGAATTACAGGCTTTGACGGGTGCTCACTTAATTGATGCGACACAGGGATAATAAATCCTTCCTTTGCGGAATGATTAAATCTCCCCTAACCCCTCTTTATGAAAGAGGGGAACTTCTTCTTTTACAAAGAGGTGAGCTGTGGTAGTAGCAGCGCAAGGGAGATTATTTAAGGATATAAACAACATGAAAAACGCTTACATCATAGATGCCATCCGTACTCCATTTGGTCGTTATGCCGGTGGTCTTGCACCAGTCCGTGCAGATGACCTCGGTGCTATTCCAATTCAAGCATTGATACAACGTAATCCAACGGTAGATTGGCAGCAAGTCGATGATGTGATTTATGGTTGTGCCAATCAGGCTGGTGAAGACAATCGTAATGTCGGGCGTATGTCAGCATTATTGGCAGGTGTGCCATACCAAGTGCCAGCAACCACTGTGAACCGTTTATGTGGATCATCACTGGATGCAATTGCCATGGCAGCTCGTGCCATCAAAGCCAATGAAGCAGATTTAATCATTGCCGGTGGTGTAGAAAGCATGAGCCGTGCGCCCTATGTGATGGGTAAGTCGGACAGTGCTTTTGGACGCAGTCAAAAGATTGAAGACACCACCATGGGCTGGCGCTTTATCAACCCAAAACTCAAAGAATTGTATGGTGTGGACAGCATGCCACAAACTGCTGAAAACGTGGCAGAGCAATTCAATATTAACCGTGCGGATCAAGATCAGTTTGCGCTCAACAGCCAACAACGTACTGCGGCAGCACAAGCTCAAGGCTTTTTCCAAAATGAGATTGTGCCTGTCACTATTCCACAGCGTAAAGGTGATGCTGTGCTTGTGGATACCGATGAACATCCACGTGCATCAACCACTTTAGCAGCACTGACAAAACTTAAAGGCGTGGTCAAAGCTGATGGTACGGTCACGGCGGGTAATGCATCAGGGATTAATGATGGTGCAGCGGCATTATTGATCGCCTCAGATGAAGCTGTAGAAAAATACCAATTAAAACCACGCGGCAAAATTATTGCAGCAACCACGGTGGGGGTTGAACCACGAATTATGGGCTTTGCACCTGCGCCTGCAATTAAGAAACTGCTCAAACAAGCTGATCTTAGTTTAGCGCAAATGGATGTGATTGAACTAAATGAAGCTTTTGCTGCCCAAGCTTTGGCTGTAACCCGTGATTTAGGTTTGGCAGATGATGATGCACGCGTCAATCCCAATGGTGGTGCAATTGCTTTGGGTCATCCTTTGGGTGCATCAGGTGCCAGACTGGTGACCACTGCCTTAAATCAACTTGAACAGATCAAGGGTGAATATGCCTTATGTTCAATGTGTATTGGGGTAGGTCAAGGTATCGCACTCATTATCCAACGTGTTGATCAAAATTAAGGAACGAGCAATGCCAACTTTTCAATCAGCGGATGCACAAATTAATTATCAAAGTTTTGGAAACCCTAACTCCCCTGCACTGGTCTTTTCAAATTCCTTAGGGACCAACTATGGCATGTGGCAAAAGCAGTTCAATTATTTTAAAGAACGTTTTTTTGTCATTTGCTATGACACCCGTGGACATGGTTCTTCATCTGCGCCACTAGGTCCTTATACCTTGCCCCAATTGGCTGAAGATGTGATTCGATTACTGGATCATTTAAATATTGAAAAAGCCAGTTTCTGTGGCATTTCTATGGGGGGGTTAACAGGTCAATGGTTAGCCATCCATTATCCACAACGATTTAATGCTGTTGTTATCAGTAATACTGCAGCAAAAATTGGACAAGAACAAGCATGGCTAGATCGTGCCCAACTTGTCCGAGAACAAGGTTTAACTAGCATCGCAGCAACCGCTGCATCACGTTGGTTTACAGATCCCTTTATCCAAAGTCATCCTGCAATTGTCAATAATCTGTGTAACGACTTAAGTGCTGGCAGCGCAATAGGTTATGCCAATTGTTGTGAGGCTTTGGCTAAAGCGGATGTCCGCAATCAACTCAAAGACATCACAATACCAGTTTTGGTCATTGCAGGGACGCAAGACCCTGTAACTACAGTTTCAGATGGGCAATTTATGCAACAGCACATTCCGCAATCCCAACTTGTGGAAATTCAAGCATCGCATATTTCAAATATTGAATGTCCTGAAGCATTCAATGCTGCACTTGAAAAATTTCTCTCAGCAATTTTTGCGACTGAACTTTGACACTTTATCTTTGACACTTAATTTTTTGAAGCAGCATAAAGGGATAGAACATATCCCTTTATTTTTTGGCATTTCACCAAGACTTGATAAAGCATATTTAAAATAAAATGATGAGATAAAATTAAGTCTATTTATTTAAAAGTATAAATATATACCCACAAAGTAATAGAAAATTACATATAAAAATAACAATCATTTTATTTAATCAGGACCTGCATATCGATAAATCTGCTGTTTTTAGAAAACATCTAAAAACATTTCTTTCTCAATACTCTATTTCTCAACAATAATGAAAAGGATATTTCAATTGAAAAAAAGACCCTCAAATAATCAACTGAGCGATAAACACCACTTAATCAAATTAGGTGTTTTAAGTTGTTTATTGCTTGCAGGATGTAGTTCATCCTCTCGTTTAGAATCAAACCCAGTGCAAAAACAGGTCACGATTCAACGTGACAATTTTGGCACACCGCATGTCTATGCCAAGGATACTTATGGTCTTTTTTATGGCTATGCTTATGCAGTCGCAACTGATCGTTTATTTCAAATGGAAATGTCAAAACGTACAGGTTTAGGCACTGTTGCTGAAGTGCTCGGTCCTGACTATCTACAGTATGATATTGCAACCCATAGTCGTTTTAATCCTGAACAGATTAAACAACAAATTGCCCGACTTTCTCCTGAAGATCGTGCCATTTTCGATGGTTATGCTGCTGGTTTTAATAAGCGTGTCCAAGAGGTTTTGGCCAATCCAGAGCTGATGCCTAAAGAGTTTGTTGATTACGATTTTAAACCATCAACATGGCAGCCAGAAGATATCGCAATGGTCTGGGTCGGCTTAATTCTCAATCGGTTTTTTTCAGCCAGTTCAGAAGTTTCAAACTTAGATTTACTGACTCAACTACAAAAAGAAAAAGGTCCAGAAACAGGGTTAAAAGTTTATCAGCAATTACGTTGGCTAGATGATCCGAGTGCTCCCACAATTATTCAATCTAAAGTAAAACCACAAGTTTCAGCACATCAGCAACACATGTTAAAAGGTATAGCGCCTATATCAGACCAAGCAGCCAAAAACTATTTAGCTCAAGCGCGTATAGCATTGGGTAAAAGTGTGGTTGATGGCGTCCCTACAGCCAGTAATGCTTGGGTGGTCAAAGGAGATAAAACGGTAGAAGGCCAAACGGTTTTATATAATGGCCCTCAACAAGGCTGGTACACGCCTGCAATTACTTATGCGGTTGGGTTACATGGTGCTGGCTATAATCTCACTGGGATTACCCCTGTCGGTCTACCTGCTATTTTATTTGGAACCAATGGAAAAATTGCTTGGGGTTCAACTGTCGGTTCGCTTGATACCAATGACGTCTATCAACTTAGCTTAAATCCGAGCAATCCAAAACAGTACCGTTATCAAGGCAGTTATATTCCCTTTGAACATCAACAGATCAAGATTAAAGTCCGTAATCAGCCAGACCACGTTTTAGATGTGTATCAAAGTAAACAAGGCTTTGTCAGCACATGGGATGAAAAAAATCATACCGCCTATGCACAAAAACGTAGCTGGGAAGGTGTAGAGATTGAAACTTTATTGGGCTGGGCCAATGCAGCAAAAGCGAGCAACTGGCAAGAATTCCTAGATCAAGCCAAACGTGTCGCGGCTTCGATTACGTGGTTTTATGCCGATACCCAAAATAATATTGGTGTCGCTGCATTGGGTCGTTTACCGATCCGCCCTGAAAACCAGCATATTCAACTGCCTGCTCAAGGTGATGGCTCAATGGAATGGCAGGGTTTCTATGATTTCTCACATAATCCCAAAGCCTATAACCCTGAAAAAGGCTATATTAGCAGTTGGAACAATAAAGCTTATGCGGATTTACGTTCCGATTCCTCCAACTTCTCTCATGTTGACCGTGTCAATGAACTGATTGAACCCCTAGAAAGTAAAGCAAAATTAAGCCAACAAGACATTTGGGATATCAATAAAATGGGCGCTTGGTCGGATCTGAATGCGCGTTATTTTATCCCCTATATGGTCAAAGCTGCGCAAAGCCCGAACGCCTCACCTCTGGCAAAGAAAGTTGCACCAATATTGGCGAGTTGGGACTTTAAGCTTCGTCCTGACAGTGAAGCTAAATTCTATCAAGGCGCAGCACCTGTCATTATGCGTACATGGCTCAATCAAATGATTGAATTGGTGCTTAAACCAAATCTATCTGAAAATATTTATGCGCGTTACACAGATACCCTTTACCCAGTAAATAATGACCCACGGAGTACACAACCTGCCAATGCATCTAAACTGATCTGGAATGCGCTGCAAGGTAAACAAGCCAGCGTTGTTCAAACCGTTGATTTCTTAAAAGGACAATCAGCAGATGATGTGGTGTTAACTGCCTTGGAAAACACCTTAATTCAGCTTTCAAAACAATATCATTCAGACCAACCCAATGACTGGAAAATTCCTGTTGCAACAATGGGATTCTCCAACAAAAACTCAGTGGGTATTCCATGGGCTGATCAGGCACATCAACAACAGCTGAGCACCTATGGAAATACAGGGAGTGCAACCTTTAGAGTGGTACTCAATCCTGATCAAGTCAGCATGTGTTCAATTCTTGCACCTGGTCAAAGTGGATTTATTCATCGCAATGGAAAGACCGATGCACACTTCGCCGACCAGCTCGCATTATTTGAAAATTATCAATGTAAGGATGATGCGGTAAGCCAAAAGCAAATTGATCAATCGACACAACAAAGTATGACTTTAACCTATTAATTTTTACTCGAAACAGCCCAATATATAGATATATTGGGCTGTTTAAATTTTAAAGCTTGTTCAATCCATCATTTATGAAAATGATGTACATACCGGAAAATCATGCTGGTTCCTTGTGGTCGATTTTCTGCATCTTGTTCAAAATAGGCATTTGCAACAAGATGGTCATGGGGAGAAAAACTATACATCGCCCCTGGACCGATCGCCCAGACCTGTTCACGTCGTCCTTTGATATTTTCACCATCCACCTGTGTATCGGTGATTTGATTGAGCCAATATCCATTTATTCCTAACCGAAGCTGTGGTGTGACTGCATAACTACTTTCAAAATTGGCATGTAACGCTTGCCCAGCCTTTATGTCTTCAGCATTCCCAAAACTATAATTTGGATCATTATTCTTAAAGTTATAAAGATAGTGTAGGCGTGTTGAAAGCGTCCATTTGGGATTCAGCCAATAGGTTGCAGCCCAGTATGGATCAAGTGACACCGCATTGGCACTAGGGTTTATATCCTTATTACGATCATATTCACCTGTAGGTAAATTGATTTGAAATTCAAAACGATGGGAAAACTTAGGCCCATCTTGTCCCATCACTGGATCAAATTGGATAAAAGGACCGATAATAATGTCGCCCAGTCCCCTATTTGCTTTAATGGCTTGATTATTGAGGCCATCGTCCACATCTACATGTGCCAGCACAGGAATCACCATATTTAAGCCAAGATTACCATTGCCCAATTTGATATCTGACATATAACTGATTTGCTGAACAATCGATTGATAATCAATCTCTGACTGAGGGAGTGCGATTTTGTTGCCATGTGTATCGCGAATACTATCCGCGCGATAATTCTGAAAATAGGTTTGTGCATACCAACCACTACCTGCTGGAACTGCACCGTCTACAAAACTCGATAGACCTAAATTCACAGTTGGCAGATCACTGGCAAAACTTGTATGCGTAATAAAAATAAGACCCAGTATTTTCTTATTCATCTTCAATGTCCTTATTGTTGAGGCAAAATCCTCCTACAGGTAGCAATTGATGCTGCTACCTTTTTCTAACTGGATTTGCCTGTTTAAATAATATTGTTCATTTTTAATAGCGGATTATCACTGACTTTAATTCAGTGTAATCCTCAATAAATGCGTCTGAAAATTCACGACCCAGACCAGATGCTTTGACACCACCAAAAGGAACGGCAGGATCAAGGAATGTGTGCATATTCACCCAGACTGAGCCTGCTTCAATTTGTGGAATGAGCCGCAAAGCTTTCGCCAAATCATTGGTCCATATACTTGCAGTTAAACCAAAACGAGAATGATTCATCATTGAAATTAACTCTTCATCACTTTCAAAAGCAATCACATCCACCACAGGTCCAAATGTTTCCTCAATAAATAAGGGATCATCAATACCCCGCACTGTTAATAAAGTTGGCTCTACAAAATAGCCTGTTCCTGCAACGACTTTACCACCACAAATGACTTGGTTATTTTGATGAGCAAGATCCAGATAATGTTTAACCTTCTCAAAATGTGGCTTATTTGAAAGTGGACCAAACATAGAGGATTCATCCAGTGGTGAACCTATTTTAAATTGCTGAAGAGCTACGGCTGCTTTTTGAATAAACTCTTCATATTTAGAGCGATGCACAAAAAAACGTTCTGGTGCTGCACAAACTTGACCTTGATGAACAAAACTGGCTTGTAACAGTGTTGGTAAAATTTCATCAATTTGACTATCCGCTAAAATCGCAGCTGCATTTTTTCCGCCTAGTTCTAAGCTGACACGGGTTAAATCGTTATTCATCGCTTGTTTGCCAATCGCAATTCCTGTGGGTACAGAACCTGTAAACGAGACTTTTTTAATCTTTTTAGAGTCAATTAAATATTGGCCAGTTTCTCCTGTGCCTGTGACAATATTAATCACACCTGCGGGGATACCCGCTTCTATTGCAAGCTCGGCTAAACGTAATAATGAAAGTGTTGTGAACTCACTAGGTTTAAGCACGATTGTACAACCCGTTGTCAATGCCGAACCAATCTTCCAACATCCGATCATCAAGGAAAAATTCCACGGCACGATTCCTGCTACAACCCCAACAGGTTGACGCACTGTATAAGCTGTATATTTTTCACCATTGGCTGAGGGAATAGAAGGTTGCATGGTTTGACCATGAATCTTGGTGGCCCAACCAGCAAAATATCTTAAAAACACGACAGTCTGAGCAACTTCTAAGTGTCGAGAAAGATTAATCAACTTGCCTGTAGTCAAGGTTTCTAGTTGTGCTAATTCCTCCGCATGCTGTTCAACCAGATCAGCAAGCTTATTCAGCTTTTGCCCGCGCTCATAAGGTGATGTATTGGCCCAAACATTTAGAAAAGCATCTTGCGCACTGTTTACAGCGGCCTCAACATCTAGTTTAGTCCCAATCGCAATACTTGAAACAGCCTGTTCCGTTGCTGGGTTAACCAGCTCAATTCGAGTACGCGTATCATCAACTTCAATATGTTGACCATGAATAAAATGACCATGTTGACGTTGCAAAAAAGTTTGGACACTCGCTAAAATTTGTACTTGGTTCATCTTATTATCCTGTGTTCTATATAGAAATCTTGGCAATTTAGGTTCAGCAATCTCTATGAGATTCAGTTATGCATTTAGAATAAAGTCAGCACCTCGCTCACCAATCATGATGGCAATGGCGTTGGTATTTCCACTTGGTACTTGTGGGCAAATGGAACAGTCAATCACGCGTAAATTTTGAAAACCATACACTTTAAGGGTTTGGTCAGTAACGGAGTCTTGTGAAGAATTGCCCATTTTACAGCTGCCTGCGGGATGGTAGACCGTTTTAATATTTTGACGCATCCACAGATCAATCGCAGCAATGTCATCGGGATCGATATTTGCTGGTTCAATAATATCTTTGACTATAGATTTTAATGCAGGCTGTTGTAGTAAACGCAGCCCTGCCTGAACCGCGCGGATATTGGCATCAATATCTTCTTGATGACCTAAATAGTTTGGATCAATGATTGGCAAAGCATTTGGGTCTTTACTGCTTAAACGTAAACTGCCTCGTGCTTTGGGTTGTACATGTCCAACCTTAATGGTGAGACCATGTTCTTGTGCCACTGCTTTTTCACCTGGCGTATTATCAAAATTATCCAGTACTGGCAAGAAATGGAACTGTACATCAGGTCGGCCATGGTTATTGGTATCAATAAAGCCACCACCTTCTAAAATATTAGACGTTAATAAACCAGAACGGGTAAAGTGCCATTGTAAAAAGTGCCGTAGTGCTTTTAAACCTTGATCTTCCCCAAGCAAACTATTCTTGGTTGTAACAATTGCATTCACTGACATATGTAAATGGTCATGAAAATTCTCACCCACAGGTAAGTCTTGAATACATTCAATGCCCAGTTCATTTAAATGCTGTTTTGGGCCAATACCTGAGAGTAATAAAACTTTTGGACTACCAATTGCACCAGCACTGACAATAATTTCTTTGCTTGCGTGTACAGTAACAGTGGGTTTTCCAGCAATGCTATAGGTTACGCCTGTCGCCCGACCAGCATGTGTTTCGATTTTATGAACCAGTGCATCGGTCACCACAGTAAGATCTGCAAGATGTTCAACCGCTTTTAAATAGGTCTTTGCAGTACTGGCTCTTTCACCGCGCTGTGTTGTGGTTTGATAAAAGCCGACACCTGCTTGATCCCATCCATTGAGATCATTGACATATTTCATCCCCATTTGCTGACCTGCTTGGATACAAGCAAGTGTTAAAGGATGACGATAACGATTTTCACTGACAGGCAAAATACCCTCTTGTCCGTGATACTCATCTGCAAGACTTTCATTCTTTTCAGCTTTTTTAAAAAATGGAAGCACCTTTTGATAAGACCAATTGTTGCAGCCCCATTCAGATGACCATAGATCATAATCCTGACGTTGTCCACGACAGTACACCATGCCATTGACAGAGCTCCCTCCACCAAGGACTTTTCCTTGTGCAAGAATCATTTCACGGTGATTACAATGTTTTTGTGGAACCGTCATATACGGCCATGATTTTTGTTGAAATACTTTGATCACTGTTGCTGGGATCGTATGGAACATACTATTGTCCTTCGTCCCCGCCTCTAAAACCAGCACTCGTCCTGCTTTTGCTTGTAATAATCGTGCTGCGACCACACAGCCTGCTGACCCTGCCCCAATAATAATATAGTCATATTCTGCTTGCATCATGCTTGCCTACTCATCCAATTCCTTGAATAAGATTTCACCATGATTACAGCGGATGTTCTTGTTTAAACGTGACTCACTTTATGCAAAATTGTGACATTGACAACAGATCTAAAAATTCATTGACTACACTTTTAAGCGATATTGTTTCGGTGAAAGCCCGATCATCTTACGGAATAATTTTGAGAAATGGGCACTGTCACCAAATCCCCACTTCAAAGCAATTTCAGTAATCGATAGACTTTTATTTTTGCCATCTTTTAATTCATACTGAATTTTTTCGATACGATGCATTTGAATAAACTTGTGTACAGATTGCTGTTGATGTTCAAATAATCGGTGTAAATGCCGAAGTGAAATCCCTAAGTGATTTGCGATCATTTGTGCATTTAAACTTTGCTGATTGAGATGTTCAAAAATAAATCGCTCTGCTTTTATTTTGAGATGACTGGAAATTTCAATATTTTTATAGTTAATTGTCGGTTTGATTAAAGCAATTAAGGCATCTTCAAAAGCATTGCCATCCTCTTTTGCATACCAAAGTTCAATATTTTCAGGTGATAGATTTTGCAACATACCTTTCAGCAAATGCCCACTCATATTGGAAGTGTTTAATTTGCCAAAATGATCAACTGTAATGCCTTGCCTGAATAATTTCTCACGCGATAAATGCACTGAAACATGACTAAATAAACCTTGTGGATACATATCAATCGTTTCATCAGGATCAAGTAAGGTAATCTCTCCTTCATTTAAATCAATATTTTGATCTTTATAAACAATCCGCATCTTGCCTGTGTACTGAATCACCAAAAAACAGAAACGATCTTTCACCCGATCAGGCATACCACTTTTTCTGCAAATATGACTGGCATTACTTTTTATAAAAGCAACCTCTGTCTCACCCAATAGGAAGAACTTTACTTCACCAATAAATAAATTATTCTGTTTATCAAAGGTCGTTTCAAAATCACCACAGACCTTTTGAATAGATTGCTTCCACTGCACAATTTCATTTTCTTTAGCTTGATTCATATCCATTCCCCTTGGACAGATCGATTCAATAATTTGAGTAGCCTTGCTTTGTCTTTTCCAACACCGTTAAAAATTCTATCTCAATAAATCCAAATAACCGACAAATTCATCTAGATATTTGTCGGTCAGTTGATGTTTATACAATCCCCGCAATATCCTTTAAAATTTTAATAAAAATTTCCTTTTCATTTTCAGGATATTTTTCAAAAACTTCATTTTGGTGGCTATCGGCAATATCAAACAGATAATGAGCGGTTTTCTTGCCCTTTTCCGTTAACTTAAAAAACCCATCCGTTTCAATCAATAAACCATCTTTTTTTAAGATAAGCGCAGCTTGTTCGATCTCACGCATCGGCATGGCAATATCACGTGGTAAATCTGCTTTATTGGATGCGGTACCACTGCCCAACACCAATAATAATCTTGCTTCACTGGTGCGAAATCCAGTGATTAACTGCTTCGGAATATAATCGGTCTGATAAAATTTAAACGCCCGACTCATTAAATAGCAGACATTACTATATAAATGCCCTTGATGTAATTCGCCTAAGTCTTCTGCTTCTACAGTATCTTTGAGCTGTAATAATGGATGAGGAATCACACCTGAATACGCACCTTGATGATACACCAACGGACTACGCCCTTGATCATGAAACTTAACGACTTTGCCAATTATAATCCAGTGATCACCACCTTCAATAATTTCGTGTCGTTCACATTCAAACACTGCTGAACAATGGTCTAGAACTGGTGATTGACCTGCACCAACCTGATAACTTGTACCTTCATACTTATCGATATTGCGACGGGAAAACTTATTGGATAACTCAATTTGAGAACCCGATAAAATATTTACCGCAAAATGCGTAGCTTGCTCAAATACAGAAAAACTCGATGATTTTTTATCGATACTCCATAAAATGAGTGGTGGGTCTAAAGACACTGAGTTAAAACTATTTGCAGTGACTCCAACCTTCTCACCTTGCTCATTTTGTGCCGTCACAATGGTCACACCTGTAGCAAAATTACCCAATGCCCGTCTAAATTGCATTGGATCTATTTTGATTTCATCCATTGATTTTAATGAATTCATTATTCTCTCCTGAATCTTTTATCCTATTTAGCTCGGTATCTGAAATTGCTTAGTCCTGTTAAAAGCAATTAAATATCCAGTACCAATCGTGCTGACTTTGCACGGGAACAGCACACCAGTATTTGTTCATTACTGGCTTTTTCTTCATCAGTAAAATACACATCACGATGATCAGGCTCACCTTCGATCACATCGCACATACAGGTTCCGCAGACACCCTGTTCGCAAGACATTTCAATCTCAATCCCTTCTCGTGCCAGTGCTTGCAGAATGGTTTCTTCGGCATTGACCATGATGATCTTGCCGCTACGCTCAGCAACAACTTCAAATGCATCACCGTTGGTTTCAAGCTCAACCTGAAAATATTCCTTATGAATCTGTTGCTCAGGAAAATTTTGTGTCAAAGCCAAATTAATCACCCAATCCATAAATCCATTGGGACCACAGGTATAGATATGGCTTGCTTTGTCTATGTCCTGAATGGCAGATTGAAAAAACTCACGATGGCTGGCCCCTTCCGATTTAAAATGAAATGTGGTAAAGGGCGCCAATACACTATTTCTAATTTCATCAACAAAGGCACATTGCTCTGGGCTTGCCCCGCAATAATGCAGTTCAAAAGATGCGTTTTCTTGTACCAATTGATAGGCCATAGTGATCAAAGGGGTAATTCCAATCCCCCCACCCACCAGTACAGCATGTTTGGCTTTGACTAATGGAAACAGGTTTTTGGGTTCACTGACCTGTATTTGCATACCATCTTTTAAATCATCAAAAGCCGAGACTGAACCACCACGCGATTCTGGATCACGTAAAATCCCCAGTCGGAATATGCCAACATCTTTTGGGTTTTGGCATAGTGAGTACTGACGCACCATACCATTGGGTAAGTGCACATCAATATGCGCACCTGCTTCAATTTTTGGTAATGTGGCAGAATTTGCAGATTCAAACTCCATGACTGCAACATTCCCACCTTCTACATGACGGTTTCTGACAACCACGTTATAGAGTGTAGCCATGATTTATCTCCCTTTTATGCATCTCGCCCAAGGCTTAACGCATAAATAATCCACCGTTAATATCCCACGTCGCCCCAGTGACAAAAGCTGCGCTTGGGCTTGCCAACAAGGCACAGGTTTCAGCAATAAATTCCATACTACCTAATGCTTTGACTGGGATATTTTGAATAAATTGCGCCATTTTTTCGTCAGATACCACACTGTGTACAATCGGTGATTCCATTGGCCCAGGTGCTATGGCGTTTACAGTCACACCTTTAGCAGCAAACTCTTTGGCAAAGATTTTGGTCAAAGTCACAATTGCACCTTTGGTTGCAGCATAGTGTGCTCCTGTTGCAGTGCCTCCATTTTGCCCTGCCAATGAAGCCATATTGACGATACGGCCATAGCCTTGATCTGCCATATATTTGCCAATAATCTGACACGCTTGAAAGGTTCCTCGTTGATTCACTTGGGTGATCCAGTCGAAGTCAGCTGCAGTAATCTCTAAAACAGGGGTTGCCTTGGTGACCGTCGCATTATTAATCAACACATCCAATTTGCTGAATTTTTGTTGAATCCACTGCACTGCAGCATGAAAATCTTGCTGAACTGAAATATCCAGTTTTAACGCAAACATATTCTCTGCATTAGGACTACGTGCTTTGGCATTTTCAGCCTTTTCTAAGCTGCTAGCAGAGACAATCACTTGATGCCCCTGTGCTGCAAAATATTCGGCGATCACATTCCCTAAACCAGATGCTGCGCCCGTGACTAAAACAACCTGTTTCATTTTTTTGCGCTCCTAGAGGATGTAACTGATACCCGCCAAAGTATCGGTCGAGTTGACTAAGTTGATAATTTTACGATTGATCTTAAAGCCTTGTTCTGAATCACGAACCAAATGAAAAATCACATCTGCGGTGTAATGTTTTAAGCTTTCCTTACGGAATTCACGGAGGTTTTGTGCACAGCGTAAAATGATTTCACCATCCTCATCTTTTACGACACGGATACGTGACACGCTACGGACGGTATTGGCTTTGGGTGCAGTCGAAATCGCTTCACCATTTTCCAAACGTTCTACCCGTAATGTACGCATATGATTGTTGTCATAGGCATAGTTCAAATTATTTTCATAATCCTTGAGTGTCGGATCAATCGGAATGATATACACGCCTTTTTCATTCCAGAGATTGAGCCATTCACGGTATTCACTGTGATCTAACATGTCAGCTTCAGCCCAAACAAAAGCAGTCACTTCATTTAATAATTGCAAATTCATGTTCATGCTACTCTCCTTAAGCTGTCATCATCTTTTTCCACTGCTGATAAGCAGCGCGCATTCCAGTTTCTGCACTGACATCGCTCTTTAAGCCATCTTCAGTTTTTACTTCACCGGGTAAACCACGGTTCAACATGATCCATAAATCATGACCAGCATTGGCACCATGTTGCACACGTTCCCACGCTTCTGAGTCATCAGGTGTACCAAAACCAAATGGACCTTGGAAATGTTCATGTAGACGTAAGCGATATTGATTGGCAATCTGTGGACCACCATCCATCGTGATCACGGAATGATGAATTTCAGTTTCATTGACTGAAATCGGTTGCATGACACGGAAAAAGGCCATTGAACAGGCAATGTTTGGGAACAGGTTTAAGTTAAAACCAGAACCACCCACAGCACGTACAATACGGCGTACTTCAAGTTCTTCATGTCCTTCATCACGTAACGCTTGAGCAAGCTCTTCAAAACGTTCCTGAATTGGGCGTTCCATCAACTCTTCATCTAAATCCACCAGCTCAGGAATCATCACCATGACACTGTGCCCATTGCCTAAATCTTCAACATAGCCAGGTTGATTTTCAAAATTAAATAATTCTTCAGTCTTCTCATCAACTGAACTTAAGAATGACTTATGTACCAGCGGGAAATGATAGGCATCGGTGGTGTTTTCCAGTTGAATTTTCCAGTTGCCTGGGAAACGGAAACGATGTTCACCCAATACTTTAATTGGATAACCTGCGCCTTGTTTCATAAACAAATCAATCCATTTTTTCGCTGCACCTAAGAAATCCTCTAAAGGTTCAATATCATCTTTAAAGGTGGCGAAAATCATACCGTTGTATTCTTCAACACGTAGGCTAATCAATGGAAACTCTGATTTATCCAGACATTCACCATAACTTTCAGGTGAAGGTACACCACGTAATGAACCATCCAGTGCATAGCTCCATCCGTGATATGGGCAAACAAAACTGTTGGTTTTGCCTTTTTTATGTTCACATACCGTTGCTGCACGATGGCGGCAACGATTGAGCAATACATGGACTTTTTTCTTACGGTCACGTACAACGACCACAGGTTGCTTACCAATATTAATGGTTTTATAGCTACCACCATCTGGAATTTCGCTGGCATGTGCCACCCAAACCCAAGTGCTGTAATAAATCTTTTCCATTTCATCATCAAAGACACGCGCATCTTTATATAAAGAGGTATGCGCACGATCACTTTGAACTAACTCGCTGTAATCAATATTAATATTCTGCATTGGAATAATACTGTTCATATCCATTATCCTTTTCAATTTATCCATAACTTATTGCTGAGACGGTACTGGCAATATCGCTGTACTGTTCCAGTGAGACACGGGGCGACTAAAAATATTTTCAGTCTGAAAATGTTTGATCTTCCATAGACCATCGGTTTGCTGTTTAAATTTCACGCGGAGTTTTGCGGCATTTAAATGGCTATCTCCATTGAGAAAGGTCGAGGTTTGCAACATCAACCAGCTTGCATTGGCCTGATCGCCTGCAATATAAATTTGTTCTGAGCTGACAAAATGCGCATTCATCACAAAATGTGATTCGGCTTGGGTATAGCTTTTAAACATGTCAAAAATGGCTTGCCATGAAGCATAGCGACCAAAAGATTGCGCATATTTCTCACCAATCCCTTCCCAAATACTGTCCTGATCAAATAAATCCATTAATTCATTGAGGTCAGTCTTGGCATTTAATTCATCACAAATTTCCATATAACGATGAATACAATTACGAATCGCGTTTTGTGCTTCGAGCTGCTCTAAGCGTTGTAGGATAACGGTCAAATCCATCTGGCTATTCATGTCATATTCATCCTTGGACATCTCGTGATTATTTAAATTCGGCTTATAAATAACCAGGTGCTGGCTGCATACCAAAGCTCACCAAAGCGGCATTTTGTAAAGTGGCATCGCCCATAAAGGCATGCTGAGTCACCACATTGGTATCATTCACAAAACGGCTAAATGGGTTATGGGTATAAATTGCAGTCATGCCCGCCAGCATTTGAATTTTGCGCGTCACACGTGCGCAAACTCGAGCAACATGGGTACAAGACAAACGCATCTCACTGATCTGTTCTGGCGTTGGCGTAGCACCTGCAATAATCTCATTCCAAACGATTTGCATAGTGTCGTAGAACCAAACACGCGCTGCTTTAAACTCAGCTTCGACTTGGGCAAATTCATATTGAGTGACTGGGCGACTGGCAATTTCAGCACCACCTGTGATAGATGATTTGCCAGGCGCTAACTTTTGGAATTCTTCCAACGCTGCTGCTGCAACACCGATCCCGACCACAGTTAACACCTGTGTTGCCAATGACAGTGATGGATATTTAAAAAATGGTTCCGAAAGTTTAGACGGTTCACCACGAATAAAGGTCCAGTCATTGTTTACAAAGACATTATCTACCAGCAGATCATGACTGCCTGTTCCTTTTAAACCGACCGTATCCCAAGTCATTTCGATTTGCGCTTGTTTTGCTGGGATAATTGCTAAACGTGGGAGACCTTGTGTGGTGTTATTGACCTGTGGACTAATCCCCACTCCAATAATATCGGCCCCCATACAACCGCTGGAAAATTTCCATCGACCTTTCACCACCACGCCATCAGCTCTTAAATCTGCGGGTTGCGGTGGAAAAATACCTGCTGCAAATACAATATCTGGGCTCTCTTTATATAATTCTTCAAGCGTTGCTTCAGGCAGGCTACCCAAATAAGCAGGGCTCATCCCAAAACTCGCAACCCAGCCCACTGAACCATCTGCTTTAGACAAACGTTCAATCAACTCACAAAATTGTTGAGGTGACCATTCATTGCCGCCAAAACGTTTCGGTACCAATGCACGATAGACTCCAATCTGCTTTAACTTATCAATGATGTCTTGACTCACATACGCTTGGTTATCAAACTCGCCTGTACAAGCACGTTCTCGAATCTCCTGACAGAGTGCTTCTAATTCCGTTATTGTTGTGTCCATTACAAATTCCTTTGTCGATAAATTATTCATTACCCAACTCCTTGTCATTTATTGCGATGCATCCACGATATATTTCGCAATTGCACACACCAGCTCATCCGAATTTCGTTTCGCCACGATTTGTAAACCCACTGGTTGCCCTTCGCTGGTTTTGAGCGGTATTGAAATTGCCGGATGTCCAGATAAATTGAATGGACGCACCAATGAAGTTAAGTTCAACAGTGCAACCATATGTTCTGCATCGATTAATTTGGGTGGGATTTGCGGAAGGGTTGGCAGTAACACAGCATCATATTTTTCCAATAAGCCATCAATTTCATTGATAAATTGTGCTTTGACCGCTTCCGCCTCTTTTACTTGTTGCGCCGTGGTTTGCGCAGATTTGAGCAAGCGAGCATGGATATCGTCACCCAATAAACCGGTTTTGGTTAACTCACCATACGCCTGCCAATTTTCATAATTAATGATCTGCATCCCTGCATCATAAGCAGGCTCAAACCATTCAGATTTCACTGGTGTAGCTGACAGATTCGCCTGAGCAAGAAAAAGCTGAATACAGTTCAATACCGTTGGATTTGCATTTACCTCAAGCCAAGCCAGTTTCGGCGTATGCGCTAATTTTTCCAAAGCATGAAAACTTGGATCAATTATCTGCATCGCGGTTTCAATCATTGCAACCGAAGCAGCAAATGGTCCCACGCAATCCAACGAACTCATGGCTGGATGTATCCCTTGACGACTGACGCGATTGAATGTCGGCTTAAAACCATACACCCCACAACATGCCGCTGGCATACGAATTGAACCACCAGTATCGGTACCTAAAGTAAAATCAGCCAGACCTGCGGCTACGGCAGCAGCAGACCCACTCGATGAACCACCTGGAATTAGATCAGGATATTGAGGATTGATTGCAGTGCCAAAAACAGGATTGATCCCGGTAATTCCAAAAGCCAACTCATGTAGATTGGTTTTTGCGGTAATTTGGCAATCCGCTGCCAAAATACGCTCTACCACTTCTGCATTTTTTGTTGCAGAAGGCTTATCCATCAAGGCTTTGCTCCCGATCATGGTCTTTAGACCTTGAATATCAATGGAATCTTTCACCATGACTTTTAAAGCACCGCGTCCTATTTGTACGTCTTGTACAACAATATTCATTCACTTTTCCATGTATTTTTGTACTTAATACTAATATCGGAAAAAGTAATGTAATTGTCAAGATGTTTTTATCAGAAAGAGCAAAGATTTTTTCTTTAATTTTTGTATAATGATGAATATTCATCTTTATAAAGTTATCACTTTGCTATGCTTACTCATTTAGAACAATTTCTACCTAATAATGAACCTAGCAGCTTACAAAGCTATCCTTTCTTTTGGATTTCTCAAGTGAATGGTAAATACACACAACTTATTGAAAAATCAATAAAAAAACTAGGTATCGACAATACACGTCGTAAAATCATTTTAAGTACCAATGCTTTGCAACAAGCCAGTATTACCGAAATTGCCAACCTCTCTACCCTTAAATTGACCACAGCAACCAAAGCCATTTATCGCCTAGTTGAAGATGATATTGTGCAGGTTTTTTCTTCAGAGTCTGATGAACGTATCTCGATGGTCAAGCTCACAGACAAAGGTAAAGAACTGGTGGAGCAAATCAATCAAATCAGCCAAGTGACTCTATCTGGGATTTTAAATGCCTTTGAAGATGAGGAATTACATCAGTTAAATGCACAATTGAAAAAGCTATTCAATTTGATGCCATCAAGCTAAAAGTTGTAAATAAATGCCCATTTGCTGAGTGCAATGGGCGAATTGTTCAGTTCATCACGTTGTGGACTGTAAAATATTAAACGGTGGTTTTAACTTACTTTTTTCAATTCGATCTGAAAAGGTCCGCAAAACATCTTGTTTATATTGATGAATATCCACATCCGCATAATTATAAAAACCCTGCTTTTCACGAAGGCCATTACGCTGCTGCCGCATATTTTCCGCAATAATTTCAGGTGTACGAAAACGCTCACCCAGCTCTTTTTGCAAATATTGCGAGGCATAATACAAGATATCACCACCGCCCCAATCAATAAACTCCAATAAGCCTAAAACAGAAAAACGCAAACCAAAACCGGTACGAATAGCAATATCAATATCTTCTGCCGAAGCGACTCCATCTTCAACCATACGTGCCGCTTCATTCATTGCCAAGGCCTGAATCCTTGGCACGATATAGCCCGCCTTGGCATTACAAACCACAGGTACCTTACCAATCACCTGTAGGAAATGCTTAAGCTGAGTCAGCACCTCATTTGAGGTCTGCTCAGAACGGCTTAATTCCACCAAAGGCATGAGATAAGCAGGATTTAGCCAATGTGCATTGACCACTCGCTCAGGATGCGAAATCATTTGCGCAATATCCGTCACTAAAAATGTGGATGTGGTCGAAGCCACAATACACTGCTGTGAAAGATATTGATCCAGCCAAGCAAAAATTTCTTGTTTGGCTTGTTTTACTTCTGGTACAGCCTCAAGGATCAACGCACAGCTTGGCAATATGCCTGTAGCAGCCTGTTTAGATAAAATCGCAATCTTATCCAAAATAAAATCTTGCTGCTCCACTTGAATAAACTGAATTTTCTCAAGCAACTGTAACTCTTGCTGTAAATCAGCACGAATTTGAGTTTGATATTGTTCAAATTCAGCTTCACTACGTTGTTTTGCATCAATCAAATCAACGTTTAGTCCTGCATAGGCAAATGCAATCGCAATGGCTTTGCCCATACGTCCAGCACCAAGCACCGCAATTTTTTCGATCATCTGCATTTTAGACTCCTTGTTGCAAAATCGCTTGCAGTTCTGCTGGACTTTTATCCGCAAGACCTAAACGCTCAAAAGTACGTCCTTGTTGATATAAATCCTTACCCGTAACCGCTGACGCGATATTCAATAAGCCCTCAGCAACAGGGGTTGCAACACCTGCCCAACGTCCCACAGAAACTAAAAAAGATAATCCTAAACGAGTGTCTTCTAACATATAGCGATGTGAATCTAAGTCGATATCCTCACGCCAGTCACCGCTGTCGGTTAATTTTCCATGTGCCCCACGTCCATACATCCATTCATCACCCTCACCTTCATGATTATAATGATCCGCCAAAGGAAAATGTGGTGCGGCATATCCCAATGCTTCACGTACTTGTATTCGTTCCGCATCGAGTTGATTGGTGACACGACGAATTGAGGGTTGAGTACCTTCGTTATGAATATCCCACGCTTCAAAATGTTCAAGTGGACCCGCATTCATCAAAATCAAAGGTGGATGAATAATGGGTCCAGCATTCATCAATGCACCACTTAAGCTGTCTTCAACGGGTTCAACGCTAGGATATGCCTGCTTAAGCACTTGAAATGCCTGTTGTGACAACACGCTTGGAAACACGCCTGTGGGTAACCGGGTCGCATAACCACTAATCACAATTTGATTCACCCCATGTTTACGCACCAAATAAGGCAAAGTTCCCGTTTCTGCAAATGCCACTTGGGCAGTGTTGCCTGCTTGTTGCATCGCCTTGGCAAAGATAAAACTACCAAATGTCGCTGGTGGTAAGTACACCACTTGCCCTGCTTTAAAAAATGGCGCTGCTTGATGGGCTAAATCATCATGTGTGGTCGCAGGTAATGGAATAATAATCAACTCGGCATGTTCAATGGCGCGTTGCAAATCATCAGACAAATTAATCTGACTCTTTTCAAAACCCACCGTCACAGTACGATCACCCTGATAATCTTTAATCTTTAATTGCCCAGTGGCAGCAAGTTGTTGCAAAGCATCTGAATCACGGCGCCATAACAGCACCTCATGTCCTTTTTCAGCCATTTCTGCCGCAGCTGCATAACATCCATGACCGCCACCTAAAACTGTAATTTTCATCATTGATCTTCCTGATTTATTTCAATTCATCATAGAAGTGCAATAACCTGCTGGCTTATCCAAACACGCAACACGTATTCAGTTTACGAAAGCATTGTACTCATTTGAACAGGACTCATTTTTAAAGTTTTAGAAGGTAAACACCCATAGCGTTTTTTATACAGCGTAGAAAAATGCCCTAAACTTTGGAAGCCGTGACGCAACACAATATCCGTCACTGTTTCATTGGTTTGAGCATGCTGCAAAGCCAAATGTACCCGTTCAAGTCGCTGATCACGGATATACTCAACTGGGGTTTGTTGTAAATACTGGCTAAAGCCTTTTTGCAATGTGCGGATCGACACCTCACAACACTGGCTTAAATCTGCTAATGAAATCGGTTGTTCTAAATGATTCTGAATATATTTTTGTGCTTTTTTTAGATAGCCGGGCAAAATATGCTGTCTTTGCAAATTAAGCTGGGCACTATAGTTATTTGGAATCTTTAATAAAATCAGTTCAATTAAATACTGGGTAAAACTCGCAGAGATAAAGCTCCAATTTTGAATATGGTAATAGGCATGGCACAAATAATTGAGGGTTTCAATAATCGAGTCTATGCCTTCTTCGGTACAGGACAGGCTCATATCAAAGATAACTGGTTCATGACTGGTATGCCCCAACATTTTAAACAATTGGGTTTCTACATCATGTTGAGCAAGTTTTAAAATAATATTTCGGCAATGCTGATTGGTCTGGATTTGCTGTTGAGTATGCGGATGCGTAATCGACATAATCCCGACTGACTGTAGCACCTGTTGGTCTTCTATACCGACTTTACATTGACCTTCCAGTGTCAAACGAAATAAATAAAAATCGGAAACCTCATCAATGGTGATTATCACAGGGGCACTATATTTTAGATCGTACAAGGCACAATTTCCAAAGCGAAAACCATTTAAACGGGTATTTAACGGTTCACGCACTTCCACCTCAAAACGATGAGGGCTTAAATAATAACTGACCTGATCTTTAATGGTTTGATAATCATCCGATTTAAACAACAGCAGCTCATTTAGATAATCCAATTTGAAAAACTGTTCCATTCTTTCACTCCCTGATTATGGATTGACCAAACAAGTCATAAAGCCCATTACAAAGAATGGGCGTTGAGACTGATTGAGAATACCATTGAATTAAGAGGCATGTTCCTGCTGCATACTGGCGCTAAATGCCTTACAGCCCTTTTTCAATAAGATAAATGCCAACACGCATGAAATCGTACCCACGATAGACAAAGACATCCCCACCATCAGTGGATTTTCAAAGATTTTATCTGTAATCAATGCCACCAACGTGGTACCGATTCCAACTGCAACCAAATTACTGATCAGCAAAAATACAGCTGAGATTTGTGCGCGTAACTGATTCGGTGCCAGCATTTGCATTGCTGTGGTTGAAATTGGCATTGGGAAAGAGGCAAAAAACATGGCAGGGACCAGAAATACCACAGAAAGCCACAGCTCATTGACTTGGGTAAACACCATAATTGGTAAAATTAATCCCACGATGCCGATCACACCGGTAATCATTGGCGCGTCCTTACGTCCTTTTTGAATAAACCAGTCATTAAGCCAGCCTGCACAGAATACGCCAAGAATATTTGCCACCAATAACACCGTGCCTAGCATATAGCCTGCTTCTGTCGGTGTAAGGCCAAACTTACGCATGTAAAATGCTGGTGACCAACTAATCAAGCAATACAGTGCCATTGCATAGAAAGTAAAACCTAAATAATGGCAAGTAAAAGTACGACTATGTTTTTTGATAAACTTAAACGCATCTTTCATATTGGTCTTTTCAACTTGACCTTGTGCATTTAAACGCTGACCTTTGCGTTGCGGTTCTCTCACCGTAAGTAACACCAGTAAGCCAATAAACACCCCAGGTAAGCCCACGATAATAAATGCCGCCTGCCATGCTCTTAATGCACCAAATAAAGGAACCTGAATGGTGTCCATATTTTTAAGCAAGCCAATCACATAACCGCCGACCAGAAAAGCAATCCCTCCACCGACAAATGAACCAATTGAATATACTGCAACAGCACGGCCTAATTTGTCCTTACTGAACATATCACTAAACATTGAATACGCTGCTGGAGATAAAGCAGCTTCGCCCACCCCAACCCCCATACGGCTTAAAAACAGTTGAATAAAGTTTTTACTTAAGCCACAGAATGCAGTTGCAATGCTCCAAAACACCACCCCGACTGCAATAATTTTTGGTCGAGAAAATCGGTCTGCCAAATAGGCCAGTGGCAACCCCATAAAGGCGTAAAACAACGAAAAGGCGAGACCATGTAATAGACTAAATTGGGTATCTGACAAACCTAGATCAGCCTTAATCGGTTCAATCATCAGTGCCAGTATTTGCCGATCTATAAATGAAAATATATAAGCCAACATGCAAAGTGAAACAACATACCATGCATATGTATTTGAATGAGAGCCTGTTGACTCTGGTGAATGAGTATCCATTTTTCTTCCTTGTCCATGCATTTTTATGATTGGTATCTTTAAGAAGATGTCGCGTATTTAAGGAAATATCCATTTCCTATCCACCTTCTTGATAAAAGCTTAACCCACTATAATTATTTTTACATGGAATTTTCCATGTTATTTTAAGTATATAGTTATACCTTTTACTTCACAATGCTCAACTCGAACAAATTTATTTTATTTAAAATACTATATATCAATAAGATACTCTGTTTTTTAAATTGTAAATTATTTTTGGGAGCGTTCTTGAAACATACGTTAAAAATTTAATTTTAAAATAATATTGAATTTTACATTTATTTTTACATAATATAAAAAATACACCTCTCATAGGAAATGGATATGCCGCTGTCAAAACAAGATGCAATTGAAAGTATACATAGCATGCACGTACTGATTGAACGTATTTTTAACGGGAAACATACAGAACAAGATCTTCCCCTACTTATTGAATATTTTTCCGATCATTTTGAGATGGTCGGTGCAGCTGGAAAGCGTTTTTCCTTGGCCGATGTCAAAGGGCTGTTTAGCAATAATCAGGGCAAGATGCCAGATCTAAAGATCGAAATTTATGATGAACAAATTTTGATGCAAAGTGAACAAAGCATTGTTCTCACCTATACTGAAAAACACACCAAGGAATCAGGAATTCTAGTTCGACGTTCATGTGCACTGATTGAAGAGATTCAAGGAAAAATGCAGTGGAGTTATTTACAAGAAACCTTTTTACCTTAAATAGCCGTCAGTCTTAATAACTTCATTTTTCAATGCAACGCTTTAAGTTCAATAAGATATCAATTTAGAATATAAATGATTGAGTTGCGACTTAAAGCTTAGCTCCCCGTTTTTGGCAAACACTTTGTCTATTTTCATCCCCATTATTAAAATTTTACTTAAAAATACAATTACGGTGAAGTCCAATTCAAAAATATTATTTATTTCAAAAGCATGCATCTTTTTATATGCAAAGTTGATTCAACAATCCTATCGCAATCTCCTCAAGAAAAATGTATCTAAGCATTTAATCTGCATAAAGTGGATAAACACATGGAAAATCTGGATAGAGCCCTTCTTTAAATCGCGGTTCAATCAAACAAAGGACTGATTGGATAGAGGAAGAGCCCATGACTGCACGTAACCTCGCCGAATGGCAAAATTTTGTACACAGCTGTATCGATTTTCGACCAAATGATGGTGTTTATCGAATTGCTCGCGATATGTTTACCGAACCAGAACTGTTTGATCTCGAAATGGAACTCATTTTTGAAAAAGTCTGGATTTACGCTTGCCATGAAAGTGAAATTGCCAATAACAATGATTTCATTACAGTACAGATTGGCCGACAACCGATCATTATCAGCCGTGATGGTAAAGGCGAACTACATGCCATGGTCAATGCCTGTGAGCATCGTGGTGCAACCTTGACCCGTGTGGCCAAAGGCAATCAGTCTGTATTCACCTGCCCGTTTCATGCTTGGTGTTATAAGTCGGATGGCCGTTTGGTTAAGGTCAAAGCGCCAAATGAATATTGTGAAGATTTTGATAAATCCAGCCGTGGTTTAAAACAAGGCCGTATTGCCAGCTATCGTGGATTTGTTTTTGTCAGTCTGAATACTCAGGCTACAGATTCACTGGAAGACTTTTTAGGTGATACTAAAGTGTTTCTTGACTTAATGGTTGATCAATCACCAACAGGTGAGCTTGAAGTATTACAAGGTAAATCTGCTTATACTTTTGCAGGCAACTGGAAACTACAAAATGAAAATGGTCTGGATGGCTATCACGTTAGTACCGTGCATTATAACTATGTTTCCACCGTTCAACATCGCCAGCAAGTCAACGCAGCCAATGGCAGTGAACTCGACACACTTGATTATAGTAAATTAGGTGCGGGTGATGCCGAAACTGACGATGGCTGGTTTAGCTTTAAAAATGGGCATAGTGTGCTGTTTAGCGATATGCCAAATTCAGCAGTACGTCCTGGTTATGATGTGGTGATGCCTTATCTACTGGAAAGATTTGGGGAAAAACGCGCTAAATGGGCCATGCATCGTTTACGTAACCTCAACCTTTATCCAAGCCTGTTCTTTATGGATCAGATCAGTTCACAACTGCGTATTGTCCGCCCAGTGGCGTGGAATAAAACTGAAGTTATTAGCCAATGTATTGGTGTCAAAGGTGAATCAGCGGAGGCACGTCGTAACCGTATTCGTCAGTTTGAAGACTTTTTCAATGTATCTGGATTGGGTACACCAGATGATCTGGTGGAATTCCGCGAACAACAAAAAGGCTTTCAGGGCCGTTTAGAACGCTGGAGTGATATCTCACGCGGTTATCATCAATGGAATTATGGTCCAACACAAAACTCACAAGACCTTGGTATTGAACCGGTGATCACAGGACGTGAAATTACCCATGAAGGACTATATGTCAACCAGCATGGTCACTGGCAACGCCTGCTCCTCAATGGACTCAATAAAAAAGCACTTAAGATGCAAGAAGTCACTTTTTTAAATCAATCTGTTACGGATGAGGTGTAACCATGTCTCAAGAACTTCATTTTGCAGTTTCTCAATTTCTTTATAAAAAAGCGGAACTGTGTGATCGCTATGATTGGGATGCTTATCTCGAACTCTATGATGAAGACAGCGAATATCATATCCCACAATGGATTGATGATCATCACTACGTTGAAGATCCCAATCAAGGTTTGTCCTATATTTATTACCCCGATCGTTCAGGACTTGAAGATCGTGTGTTCCGTATCCGCACTGGAAAAGCAGCTTCTGCAACGCCTTTACCGCGCACTCAACATAATATTCACAATGTACAAGTAAAGACTCAGGAAGATGGTTTGGTCGAGGCAAAGGTAAGCTGGCGCACGCTTTATAATCGTCAGGGCCTTGAAGGATGCTTTTATGGTCATGCCACTTATTTACTCCGTCCAACTGAAGATAGCTTCCGTATTCGTCGTCAACACAGCGTATTGCTTAATGACAAGATAGATTCGGTTCTCGATTTCTATCACGTCTAAGGAGAAATACAATGAGTCATTCTGTTGCACTCAACTTTGCCGATGGTAGAACATTTTTTATCGCGGTACAGGAAGATGAATTACTGTTGGATGCAGCAGTTCGTCAAGGAATCCACCTTCCGCTTGACTGTCGTGAAGGTGTTTGTGGAACCTGTCAGGGAAAATGTGAAACGGGTATTTATGAACAAGAATATGTCGATGAGGATGCATTAAGCGAACGTGATTTGGCTGAACGTAAAATGCTGGCTTGCCAAACACGAGTTAAGTCTAATGCCGCTTTTTATTTCGATCATAGTTCCGAAATCTGTAATGCGGGTGAAGCTTTAAAAATCACCACAGTAGTTACTGCTATTGAATTGGTTTCAGAAACCACCGCGATCTTGCATCTCGATGCCAGTAGTTTTGACAAGGAACTGAATTTCTTACCGGGTCAATATGCACGTTTACAAATTCCAGAGACTGACGATTGGCGTTCTTATTCATTTGCCAATCGTCCCAATGCCAACAATCAACTTCAGTTTTTAATTCGTCTGCTGCCAGATGGTGTAATGAGTAATTATCTCAGAGAACGTTGTCAGATCGGACAAAGCCTGATAATGGAAGCACCTTTAGGTAGTTTTTACCTACGTGAAGCTGAACGCCCTCTGATCTTTATTGCAGGTGGTACAGGCTTATCGGCTTTTTTAGGTATGCTCGATAATATTGCCGATCAACCAAATCAACCCTCAGTGCAACTCTATTATGGTGTCAATACAGAAGCCGATCTATGTGAACAAAAGCGTTTGATCGCCTATGCAGAAAAGATCAAAGACTTTAGTTATCATCCGATCATTTCAAGCGCCTCAGAACTATGGCAAGGAAAATCAGGCTATATCCATCAACATCTGGATAAACAACAACTTCAACAACAACGCTTCGATATGTACTTATGTGGCCCGCCACCGATGATCGAAGCCGTCAAATCTTGGCTAGATGAGCAGTCTATCGAAGGTTGTTCGATTTACAGTGAGAAATTCTTACAGAGCAATACGGTTAGAACTTAGTTTTAACAACAAAATGCGTGTCATATCTTAAGATATGACACCAACTCACAGCAGGGTTAAGCTCAAGATGATTCAAATCTTAATTGGGCAACAAAACTTATTAAATAGCGAAATCATAGAATGATTTATTGATGGAATTTGGATATTTTTTCTACGTCGTCTGAATATTTCAGTTTTGTTATATCCTGATATTTAAAATAATATGAGGATTTTTAATATAATCATATTATTCAATAATTTAAACCAATAAAAACAACCAAAAATAAATTGATCATTTTAGTCAGATTTGCTATACATAGAGATAGATCTTAAGGAATAGGATCATATAAAGAGTACAAAGCATGATCAACGCTATCCTTTATTTTTTTAAAAATACCATGACGTTTTTATTGATTTGATCACGCCAAACTAGACTAAAAATATGTTGTATCGCGGTATTTTACTTGGTCTATTTTTTGCTTAACTCTTTATATCACTGCCAGCCACTTAAAGTTTTAAGTATTGTTTAGTGCATTTTTAATCAGGTCATCATGTGACATAAAGATTAGCTGTAATAAACAAGCCAGCCAAAAGGAATATTTATGAGTCAGGTCGATCCTACTATGGAATTCAATGGACGTCATTTACAGCAATGCCCCATTTTTTCATCACAAAACTTAGTCTTTCAGCATCAAGACTTGGGCGAAACCTGCAAAAGTGTTGGGCAAATCTTCAAACCACATCTATTAAAAATCGTACAACAACAAAACGATTTTCACTCATCCATGCACCATCTTAAAGCAGGACGATTATCCATCAGTCGTCTAGAATACAGTGCCGATGTCTATATTGAACCTGACCATTTAGAAAAATTTTATCTGATTCAAATTCCAACACAGGGATATGCAGAAATTGAAATAAATCAACAAAAATTTATTTCTTATCCGCAAGTTGCCTCTCTAATCTCACCCGAACAATCGCTAAAAATGCGCTGGCATGCCAACTCCCCACAGCTGATTCTTAAAATTGATAAAGATGACCTTTTACAGCATTGCCGCCAGCATCTTCCAGACGCACAGCAGCACCCTCCTATTTTTGAACCCAAGCTTGATCTTTCTACCCAAGGCGGTGCTTATTTTTTCCAATTGATGCGTACATTGATGGATGCGCTTGCTTGTGAACAGCATCCTTTGCATCACCCAATGGCATTTAAGCAGTTTGAATCCAGTCTATTTAATGCCCTGATTTACGGCCAAGCCAACAGCTTATTGCATCAAATCGATCAGTACCGAGAAAAAGCCATTTCACCTTATTTTGTCAAACGTACTGAAGCCTATATGCGTGAAAATCTACACGCAAATTTAACCATTGAACAATTGGCTGAACAGGCAGGCGTAAGCGTACGTACATTATTTGCAGGATTTAAAAGCTTTTTAAACACCACTCCAATGTCATACTTAAAAGAGTTGCGTTTTGAACAAGCGCATATGGAACTCCTACAAAATGAGCATGTCTCAGTCACAGATGTCGCGTTTAAATGGGGCTTTAGTCATCTTGGGCGTTTTTCTCAGGAATATAAACGTCGTTATGGTGAATTACCTTCTTGTACACGCCGTAGCACCCTTGAACAGCAAGATCTTAGGTTTAAGCCATATTCTTAAGCAACCGATGAGATTTAGTTAAAGAGATTTTATTCATTATAAAAAATTAAAAAACCTATTTAGACGTATCTAAATAGGTCAAGTATATCTGTCAGGATGTTGCCATAGCGTTTCAAATCAGAAGTGATGAATATAACGTAATTGCAAACGAGTTCCTTCAGGACGATTTTTTGCATCCTGTTCAAAATAGGCATTTGTCACGATATGATCATGTTTAGAAAAGCTATACATCGCCCCCGGTCCAATCGCCCACACTTGTTCACGTGTGCCTGTTAATTTTTCACCCTCTACTTCCGTGTCAGTCATTTGCTTGAGCCAGTAACCATTGATCCCTAAGCGTAATTGTGGTGTAAGCGCATAGTCGGTTGCAAAATTGGCATGGATCGCTTGCCCTGCCTGAATATCATCTGCAAGACCAAAGCTATAATTTGGATCATCATTTTTAAAATTGTACAAATAGTGCAGACGTGTAGAAACCGTCCACTTTGGATTAAACCAATAAGTTGCTGCCCAGTATGGATCAAATGAGACGGCATTATTGCCCGGATTAATATTTTTATTCTGATCATATTTCCCTGTCGGTAAATTAACCTGAAATTCAAAACGTTGTACGAATTTGGGCCCATCTTTGCCCATGACTGGGTCAAACTGGATAAATGGCCCAATCATCAGATCACCAAAACCCCCTTGGGCTTTAATCGCGGCATTATTTAAACCATCATCCATATCCATTTTACTGACAAATGGAATCAGCACATTCAATCCTAACGATGCGTGTTCACCTACACGCACATCGGACAGATAACTAACTTGTTCAACAATGACTTGATAATTTAAGTCGGTCTTGGGTAAAGCTAACCGATGAGCTTGATTGTCTTTTAACTTGTTCGAATCATAATTTTGCAGATACGTTTGAGAATACCACCCCGGCCCAGCAGGCAGTCCACCATCCAGAAAACTGGTCATGCCCAGATTCACTGTTGGCAAGTCATATGCGTGTGCTGCAACCGCTGTTAAGACCACTGTTCCAGCAAGAAAACCTCTTTTGATCACATTATTTTTCATTTTCGATCCCCGAAAAAATCACGATCAAAATTGATCGTGATTGTTGCTGTTAAATACTCAGTTCTGGATGCGCTGCAGCAATACGATACTTGCCCGCATGAAACACCAATGGCTCACCAATACGATGTTGATAATGTTCAATCTGACCAATAAAAATCAGATGATCCCCCCCTTCATATTGATTTACGTTTTTACATACCAATGTTGCCAATACATCTTCTAGTAACGGTAAACCGCGCTCACACTCACGATGTGCAATGTTGGCAAACTTATCCTCTGAACCACGGGCAAAATGCCCTGAAAGTGAGTGATGTTCTTGTGCCAGCATATGAATCGCAAAATATTCGGCCTCAGTAAAATCCAATAAGCTTGGTGCAGTCTTTGACAAACTCCATAAAATCAGCGGCGGATCGAGTGACAGTGAAGAAAACGAGTTGGCTGTCATCCCAATTTTTCGTCCATCTCGTCCACGGGTTGTAATCACCGTAACCCCTGTAGCAAACTGCCCTAACAGGTTGCGGATTTCTCTTGGATTTTCCGTATCAATCGGTTTTAAATCCAGTTCCTGCGATGTGTTGATATTCATACCATTCACCTTTGACTTTGCTTCCCTGTTAAGCCACTTTTTGACAGCTTTTCGATTCGATAAAATGCTGTGCCTGTTCTGGATCAAACCACCATGGGGCAAAATTGCGTGGATTATCAAAATTATTGGCAATACTCGAAGCAATGGCATGGTTCTGCTCAGCCGCCGCCAAAAGCTCAATCATGTGCGGTTGTGGAGGCAACAATAAACTGTTGGTCCAAGCCACGACTTTTTCGGCATATGCCCAATAACGTTCAAATGTCTGTTGCATCCATTCAGCTGTAAATGTTTGATTGTCATGCGCTAAAATGGCATCGAAATAAATTTTGCTACACTTGGCGGCATTGTTTGAACCTTGCCCAGTGATTGGGTCGTTCACCACTAATGCATCGGCCATACCAAAAACTTTACGACCAGATGGCAGGGTTAATATCGGTTTACGCACTCCCGGTGGAAAACGTCCAGACAGATAGCCACCTGCATCGGTTAATTCAATATTTTCACAACGTGCTGCTTCCCAAGGCACATATTTGTTTAAAATATCTTTACTCATTTGCAAATGCTGTTCTGGTGTTTTTGCATCTTGCCAGCAATCCATCGGCCCACCGGGAATGCCTTCAAACACCATAATTTCACAAGCACCTGTAACTGTAAGTGCTGGAAAACAGAAATATTCACCCACTTCTGGAATCACATTAAAAGTCACACGTGAATACGGCGACATTTGCTTCATACCTGTCACATAGGTCAAAGCAAGCGCGCGTTGTGGCTTATCAAAACAACTACGCGCTTCATCACGCTCGAACTGTTTAACCACTTCCCCCTTACCTGCGGCCAGTAAGACCAGCTCATATTCAGCAGTGAGCTGTTCCAGTTCATCTATTCCAACATCTTGAATAATCAACTGACCACCCCGACGCTCAAACATTTCCATCCAGTACGGCATCTTGACGCGCTGATCTACCGATTGTGCATAACGCTCCAATCGCGCACTCCATGCAAAGGCAGGCTGTTTTGTTTCTGGGTTGACCAGTGTAAATCCAATCCCTTCAACCGCTGGACATTGCTCTTCCCAAAAATTAAGTCCAACATCACGCTCTGTTTGCAAGGCAGTGTGAAACATACACTGACTCGACATGACCTTGCCCTGACGAATTTCATCGCCAGTACGATTGGTGACAATCGTCACCTCATAACCTGTGTCTAATAATCCTAAACCGAGCTGCAATCCAGATTGACCCGCTCCTACTATAGCGATACGACGCATCATGGTTCTCCCATATTTTTTAATTCATTGAGTGTTTTAAATGTTTGATTTGCTATCACGCTTCATCGGCTAAACGTGGAATAGCTGGTTGATTCCCTTCAGGCCCCATGACGGAGTAACCACCATCGACGGCATAGTCTGCGCCCGTCACAAAACTTGCGGCTGGCGAGAGTAAAAACAGCACCACATTGGCCACCTCTTCGGGATGACCTAGACGTCCCAGCAAGTGATAGTCAGCTGCTACGGCATCAGCTTTGATTCGGTTATTGCCACTGACATCGGCAATCACCCGTGACCATGTCCAACCAGGTGATACCGAATTAACCCGCACCCCATCTGCTGCAAAATCCATCGCCATGGACTGGGTGAGTTGTCGCATCGCTGCTTTTGAAACGGGATAAAGCCAGCGTCCTGTTTGCGCAAATTTGGCGGAGATCGAGGTGAAATTGACTATCGCACCATGCTTGGTTTTTAAATCCTCATAAAACGCACGGGTCAATTCGACTGCCGAAAGCAGATTAATATTCAATGCTTGTAACCAGTCTTCACGTGAGGATTTAAAGCCATCATCCAGATAGGTACAGGCCAGATTGACCAAATAATCAACTTTGCCAAAGCTGTCGTGAATTGTTTTTACTGCGTTTACAATCGCCACATCACTGCTTAAATCAGTTTGAATAAATTGCGCCTGTCCGTGCATGGCATCCGCCACTTGCTGTCCTTGTTGGTCAATATCCAGAATAATGACTTTTGCACCTGCATCGACCAATGCTTGAACTACGGCCTGACCAATCAGGGTTGCGCCGCCACTGACCACAGCGATTTTCTGATTCAATTGAATATCCATATTCCACTCCTGATAGTTAAAACGATTTGCCTTCGCTGCTTGACCAAGACGGCATGAGGGTATTGGATGGCAAATCTTCATCCAGTAGTTTTTGAGCAGTTTCTACACCAGCAACGGGTAGCCCTTTAGGATTGAGTAATCCAATTTGAACCAGAACGGATGCCTGATCCCAGTAGATATGTTCATGGCAGAGTTTTGGGCCACGGAACTGAATCACACCCAGCATAGGAATCTCAACATACTTCCCTGTTGGCGCGACTCCCGGCAGTAACCAGTCAATTTCACTGTCATGGGTAAAACTCATAATGAATTCATCCACCACCTGTGTTGAACCAACAGTGCGTGAGATCGACGTGATCTTCATATCTTTAGGATTTTGATGAACGAAGTGATATTGATAGAAGCGGGCAAGTTGGCTATATCCCACACCACCTGTCAATGTTGGAATATGATTGACATAGGGTTGCGCCACCATGGTTGCCATAGTGGCAGGTACATCGCGTGTATCAAATTCATAACGGATATGCGCTTCCCAAAGTGCAACCAAATCATAAACTGGTCCGATACTTTGATGCAGTGCGGTAATACTGCGTTCATGGGCAAAGCGTGCGGAAGGTTTGTGATAATGTTCGCTGTTTGGTCGGGCAAAGGCATGATCTACACCCTCATAGACATAAGCCTGAACATTGCTATATTGGGCGGCAGCATCCAGAATCTTCTGGCGTGCCTCTGGCGGTGTAAACTTGTCTAATTCAGCAATATGTAAAACTACACGACCTTTGGCATTTTCAAGCTCATCGAGTGTCTTCTCGATTCCTACCCCGTAATACCCCACTGCACAGGCCACTTCAGGAATACGACAACCTGCCAGATACGCCAGTTTTCCACCCAGACAATATCCCACGACACCTAAGCCTGCACTGGCATCGCAACTCTCTAAAGTTTTGAGAAAATTCAAGCTATCTTGAATATCTTCGACACCTTGATCTTCATCATAGTGTTGATAAAGCTCGAAGGCTTTTTGAAAATCTTGCTCGGTATAACCCAGTTCAATGCGGGGTGCAGTCCGCCAGAATAAATCTGGAACCAATACGGTATAGCCTTCCTCAGCCAAAAAATCAGCCTTGATACGCATTGCTGCATTCACACCAAAAATTTCCTGACACAGTACAATTCCAGGCCCTTTTCCGCCCTCTGCAATTGCCAAATACCCAGCAAATGACTTCCCTGTTTGTGTTTTTACTTCAATATATTGACCTGACATTTCATCCACTCCAGACCTAACCGTTAGCGTTATCATGTCTGTGAAAGGTATTTAACGTCTGTCCAAAATCTGCGAGGATTATCCAATCAGTGCGGAATACTGTGAAAGATGAAAATTCAATGCATAAAATTTATTTTAGAAATCATTAGATCTTTTTCATAAATCAAAAAATGAGCATATTGAGCGAATCGTTTTGATATTGAAATTGCCTTTGGGCTGAGGCGAGGATGAGAGGGCTTTTATGTTGAATTGTGGTTTTAATAAGGACTTATGATAGAAGCTGATTGCCACTTTTTATAAATATCTTGTCATCTACTATTCTGAACAACATTATCTTAAACAAGATTTTGCTCACCACATCAGTAAGCAATAAGTAAATCTGCAATTTTGCAAAAGTTCTCAATAGAACTCATTGTTAAAGTCCATCTCTCTCAGCAATACATTGCAACAATACCCTGTTGTTCAGTAAGCTATGTTCAACGCTACATGTAATGCACGCTTCTGTGCGATTCGTCCCAACTTCTATAAAGCTGATTCTAGCAAGCTGAGTGAATATATTAGACATGGTTTCTGATTTATTAAATTCTAATATGCACCTTGCATTTTCTGACAACAATCAAGTTCGTGTAGTAACGACTTTTTCTGAACTTGTAAATACGACATTTCAAGGCGAGATAAATGCTATTTGTTGGAACAGAGATTTGCTGGGTGATTTTAAAGAAATTGTGTCTAAACTTGAATTAAAAGAAAATATTACCGAAGTTTCCACTGAAGATCTTTTAGCACTACAACTTTCAGAAAAAGGTATTCTGGCAAGGGACATCATCTTAAACGATATACAACTATTAACTGATTTCGGCGCTTCGCCTTCACTGAATTTACTTAAACATTATGAACGGGATCAAGATCTGGATTTCATTTCTACAGATGTATATTCGTATCATGTTGATCGTTCACCCATTGAAACAGATACTTTTTTATGTACCTATCATGGCGCTGCCAGTGACATCATCTCCAATGATCAAGTGGAACAAAAAATTTTGATCCCAGAAATCAGGGAAAAGCTTAAAGCATTACATGACGGTCCTGAAGCAGAATTTGAAACCTTTCTGCAAGAGTATTTTTTTGATCTGCATTACCAGCCGAAACCCAACTCAGAACCTGTAAATTTAGGCTCAGGACATCTTTGGCGCTTAGCGGTAGATCATCCAACCCAACAGGTTTTACCTTGCGTTCATCGAGCGCCCGTTGAAAAGGATGGCGAGTATAGGTTGTTGTTAATTTGTTAGAACATGCCCCAATACAGCTAATAAATAGAGAAAAATTGCCGCTCGATATGACAAGTTTAAAACGGTTGATCAAAGCACGCGCTTGTAAATAATGCTGTGTAATTCCATTTTAAAATAATCAACGACTCGCACTTTAAGCAAGAGACTAAAGTGGTTTATTAACGCTTTCCCATTTTGGAAAGAATCGGGTTAAAAGCGCGAATGAATTAATAGATTATATTTTTACTCGATTCTTGGTTTCACTTGGATTCTCTCCAAATTCTTCACAATATTCATGCGAAAAACGACCCAAGTGATTAAATCCCCAATCAAAAGCTAATTTTGAAATGGAAATATTTTTATCCATAGAGGTACTTAAGGTCTTATAAACTTGTTGTAAACGATATCTACGTAAAAAAGTCAAAGGACTTGTTCCATAATACTGTTGAAATTCAGCATATAATTTAGACTTTGATACGCCAGCTAATCTTAGCAAATCTTCTGCACGAATCTCCTCATGGGCATACTTCTGAATATAGTCGCATACCTTACGTAAGTATTCTGGCGCTTGTTGATCAGATAAGGATCTTAACAAGCTTGAATAATTATTTTCTTGCGAGAGTAATAAAGCTTTAATCAGGAAATTTTCATAATCCTCTGACCAAAGTTGTAAGCCCTGCATACTTTTGTATTGAGATCGCAGCAACAAAAAATGATTAATATTTTGCCACCACATCCCGATCCCCTGATCAATCTTCAAACTCATTTCAGGATTGAAAACCACGGGCTCTTCAACAGACCGACGTAGTAATTCTCCTAACACCTTCTGCATACTTTTTTCAGGAATAACCACTTGATATTTTTTACAATCTTTATCAATCGCTAAATCTTGTAAATCTGCATTAGATAAAATTAAGCCTTTATCCGCACTGGAAATATAATTGGTGCCATTGATTGCTAAAGTCTGCTTACCTTGAATCGGCAAGCTAATACTATATGCCCTTAAATTAGACGTGTTAATGAGTACATTTGCACCATAGCTGATCTTACCGATCGCCATACGCTTGTGGGGTAATCGAATCCCTTCATAATGGAAATCTAAGACATTTCGACCGCATGTATCTAAATGATGCTCCCCACATATTGAGGACATTAAACTGTGTGCAAATTCTGCCTGACGGGAATAGTGATTTAGATCCATCTCTTGGCTTAGTGATAACATATTCTTTTCACCTAGCTAACGCTCAATACTTGTTAAGGGGCAAATTACGTGCCAATTCCTTTCCTTAAAATATTAAGCTCTGTTTATCCATACACAATGTAGAAAATCAATTTTGTATCTTTCTTTATAACAAATTTAATTGAGAACTTATATACTATTTGAGTATGAAATTATTACTAAAATAAGTCCCCTTGCAAAAGGTCTCCAGCGTTTAAAAATCTGACTACAACATAAAAATATTATTTTCTTTAGCTTGTGATTAAAAATATAAGCATAGATATTAAGATATCCAAAAAACTAGAATTCCCATCATCTATATTGTTTATTTAAGCTATCTTCAACATAATGAAAAATTATGAGGCTATTGACTCTAATTCACCTTAACTTGTAGCGATACTCAATATAACCTGCAATACTTATCATTATTTATTAAAGCTTACATCTAATAATCAAAATTATTTAAAATAATTCGACCTCTATTGAATAAATCAAAAAATAAGCATGTTAAGAAAATCATACTGCTATTCAAAGTGCCTTCTCCACTTTGAAGAAGGCTAGAATGATAGGTTTATACTTTAAAAAAACTTATGCAAGAAAACTACTGATGATTACCATTGATAACGAAGTCTAAATAAATGCAGATCAGGCGTTGCTTTACTATCACTGGTATATAATCGCTCATAGTCAAAACCAATACCATAATTAAAGCGCAATGCCATACCTACTCCCAAATCGCGTCTTGAAAAATCCTCACCTTGAGTATATTTAATATGATCACCCATAACATAAGGTTGTATCGATTGAATACCATAATTTTGCACTTTAAACTTATATCCTGCATAGTATTCAATACCATAAGCTTCAGTATCCAAATAATGTTCTACGCCATAAGGCGCTGGCTGATTGCGCGCAAGATTATTCGGCACTAAGTTCTTATACCATCCTGCTCCCACTCCCCACATCCACTGACCATCAAAATAATATAAAGCTGTAGCGATTACATGTTGAGATAGATTATGATTATCTTGTGAATCCGATAAACTGACTTGATTATGTTTATAAGAAGTTCCCCAATGTAAATTTTTGCTCAAATGAACATCGGTTGCGATCTCTTCACCTGATTTCAACTTATAGTGGAAGTTGTTCAGTGAGGTTTCATCTCCAAATAAATACGCTGCATAAAAATCAACATATTGATTTTTCTTTTCATAACGTAATGTTTTACTTGAAACTAAGGTTCCATCAAAAAATGAAAAAGGACTCCACGTAGAAACTTGACCTAGCATATCGTAATCCCAAAGATCTGTTTTTACTCCAACGACATCATGGTAAATACTATACATTTTGCCAAACTTTAATGTGCCATATTGAGAATTTTCCATACCCACATAGGCTTGAATCGTTGTGAACTCTTCATCATTCTTGGCATAATGACCATCCCAATCCAAGATTTTTGGCAAATTGAAATAATTTTGATACCCTACAATTAAATGTGTATTTTCATTCAATTTATAATCAAGATCTAAATACATACGGCTCGCAGCACTATAACCATTTCTACGATATTTTTGACTTTGATTGTTCGCATTATATTCATCAAAGTTTAAAGCTTGTAAGCGCATGCTCCCATGTGTTTTAACTGTCAAACTATCTTGATCAGAAAAAATTTGATCTTGATTAATCAGCTCAACTTCAGCAAATACTGTTGTTGCATTTAGTATTACCCATGTGAAACAAGCAATTTTTAATGTATTTTTTAACATTTCTACATCCTTGTTATTCAGATTTAAATCGTTAGACTATCCTTTCTAACCATCATGAAATTTATAACAATTAAATATTATCCGTGTATTTCAATGTAATATTTAAATTATGATTAAAATTTTCTGAAATTTTTATTCATTCAAATCAGAACTTCAACAAGCATAATATTACAATCACATTTACGGCAAAATATTCAAAGCATCAATATTTTAGAATTACTTATACTACTAGAGTTTTTTTAATAATTTATTCAACAACTCCCTATTAATGTGCGGATTATTAAAACCCAATATCACATTTATTAGAAATTTTAGAAAAATATATTAATACGACTTTAGGATCATCTCATCGATTTTATGTGTTATTAAGAACCAAATTCCTCTTGGTTTATTCTTTTCAAAAAAACCGAAATGGATAACCAATTCGGTTTTAGATTGCATATCGTCATCAAACTATTTTTTATGAATATTCCCTTGATTCTGAATAAATTCAGCAATATTAATTACATCAAGATCCTCACTCGCATGGACAGGACCTTTAAACTCACGCCCAGCTGTTGTTTGTAAATATTCACTATTAATTTTTTCATTATCGGGCCAAATATGGTTCAATACCAATCCCTTAGCCCCCATTTTCGTAGCAAATGCACCTACACCTAAGGTTGCTTTACGATTACGAGGATCTGTTCCTGAAATAATCGCTGTATGACCATCTAAAATCTGTGTCGTCATGGTTTTTTCTAAAGGTGTACCTGCAAACACTGCTACAGCTGCATTTACATCCATCACTTCATTAATCAAAATGTCGGTATTTTTACCCAAACGAAGTAAATTTTCATTTGGAGCAGTATCACCACTAAATGTGACCGATCCATATTTAGTATCAAAGCGATAAGACCAAGCTGGATATACCAGTGGATGCTGAGCCAATGCTGCAGTCACTCTTACATAATCATCTTGATAGACCTGTATCGGGTTCATCACAGGTGACATATTGCTAGGACTGGCATTTTTAGGTGCAGGTAATGCCATAATGTTTAACATCCCTTGCCCATTTGTTCCGGTCAAATCTCGTGGTTGATCATCTGCACGACGTACTGTATGAATTGCATTATTCATATCATAGGCATTCGCAGCAAAATGTAGCTGCATTAATTCTTTAATGCCTGGCGTTGGGTCTTCAGCATGGATTAATTTAGTATTTGGTAAATGACCAAATCCAGCATCATCACCTAATTTACCATTCGAGTCAGCACGATCTGGTCCAACCAATGCAATTTCTTGTTTACCATATTTCCAATTAGGGAAGTTAACATTCACAAATGGATACAGATCATCCACATGATCAGAGTGCAAGTGTGTAATAAAAATTCCACGCACATCGCCAAAATTCAGACCACTTTCATAAAAGCGTTGTACCAAACCTGATCCTGCATCAATAACATAGACTTGACCATCTACAACCAGCGCTGTTGATGTCGCAGCCCTTAGACTTGGGAAAGGTCCTGCTCTAGTCCCCAACATAACAAGGTACATTCCAGTGCGTGGCGGTGGAGTCGCTCTAACTCGTTTAGCTTGACGCTGCAAGTAACTTGGTGTCGCACTCTTTAAACTCTTTGATTGTGTATCAGTACGATTAAACGCTTGTTCATCTGCGGCAAAACTCAACTGGCCAATAAAACAAGTGGAAATAGCAACACACAAATATTTTTTTAAATTTTTCATATTAATTCCCTTTATATAAAACAGTCTTTAAAAATCACAGCACATCATTTTCTGTAATTTCATCGATTACGGTATTTTCAAAGCAAAACTATTGAGTTGATAGCGTTAGTTTTCTATTAATCTCAGCCAGTAAGAGAATCCTTCACTTAAGGTTTTACATTTTACTCATCATAATTTTAACAATCATTTTTGAACAATCTTTCTAATTTTTAGGTTAATTACAACGATATTTTGAATAAAATTTAAATAATAATGAAAAATTACTGATTATATTCTATTTTATAAATACCATCCTATTCACGGGGTCTAGCTCACATTATGCTACTCAGCTATATAAAAACTTAATGTCATTAGACCTCAATAATTTGCTTGATGTTTAACATGCGATCTTGCATTTTTATAAGGCTATTCCTTACCACCCATTCCACGCTTTAATAGACAGCGAATTGTTTTAATATTATTCCATTCGTTCAAGAAATTTTCTTTTTAAACCAATAAATTATTAATAGAACCATTAAAAATGGAATACCAAACTGCAATGTTGATTTAAACTCATCGGTAAACCAAGTGGTAATCGTAATGCTAAATATACTGATCAAACCTAATAATGAGATAAGCCGACTTGCTGGAATTTTAAATTTCAGTACTGTTTGATGGCTTGCAAGATGTTTACGGAAAAATATATGTGTTACAAAAATACTTCCCCAAGTAAATAATGCACCAAACATGGAAAGTGCAATCATGATAGGAAATGCTGACTCTGGATTAATGCTATAAACTACACTCGCAACTCCAATCCCTATGGCAGAAAGCATTAATGCATTTATGGGCACACCATTGCTGCGGATTTTTCCAAAGATTTTTGGAGCATCTCCTGCACGTGATAAACTAAAAAGCATACGGGTAGAAATGTAGAGCATACTGTTCATCGCTGAAAGTGCGGCCACAACAACAATAGCGTTTAAAATACTGTCCGCATATGGGATACCGACCAGTCTCATGACTGTGACAAACGGACTGGTTGCATCTTTTCCAATCAATTCAGTCCATGGTACTAGTGTCACAATTAAAAATAGTGACAGTAAATAGAATAGAATCAACCGTACAGCCGTACTCTTAAATGCATATTTTACCGCTTTTTCTGGATCAGCAGCTTCACCTGCTGCCACAGCAATCATTTCAATACTGAGATAACTAAAAATAGAAATAATGACACCAATCCAGACCCCACTAAAACCATTTGGGAAAAATCCCCCATGACCAGTTAAATGAGCCGTGATATGGCTTTGCTCAGTATTTTGCGTGAGAATTCCAATTGCGAGTAATATAAATACAATAATGGCAAAAATCTTAATGGTAGAGAACCAATATTCAACCAATCCAAAGGCTTTAACACTATAAGCATTAACCGCAAGCAAAGTGCCTGAGAAAAACACGATCCAGAACCAAGCATGAACATCTGGAAACCACATTTTCATATAATCAGCGACAGCGGTAATTTCAGTACCAACCGCAAGAACCATACAAGCCCAATAACTATAACGCACTAAGAACCCAGCTAATGGACTAATATAATGTTCTGCATAAGCTCCAAAAGATCCTGAGGTCGGGTGCTGAACCGTCATTTCTGCAAGACATGCCATCAGTGCAAAAGCGATTAATCCACCAATAGCGTAACTGACAATAACTGCAGGACCTGCATAACTAATCGCAAACTTACTCCCCATAAATAAGCCAGTACCAATCGCACCACCAATGGCAATCATACTCATTTGCTTTGCAGTCAATTTTTTATGTAGGCCCGATTCCCTAGTTTGAATTTCATCAAAATTATTCATAAACCCCTCCTGGGTAAATGTATTTTTGTTTATAAAGCAACTTAGATTAAGTGACTTGCCCGCGAACTTGATATTCGCTGTTCTCCCATTCACCTAATATCATGACTTGCTTTAGGTGCTGTACAGCATCCCAAATATCAACAAAACCGAGATATAGAGGGGTGATTCCAAAACGTAATACTTCAGGTTCTCGATAATCACCTATTACCCCGCGCTTAATTAATGCTTGGATAATCTCATAACCAAATTGATGCTTATAACTCACATGACTACCGCGATGTTTATGCGCAACTGGGGTAATCATTTCGAATCCAAAGTCAGCGCATTCTTGCTCAACTAAAGCCATGAATAAATCAGTCAGTTTTAGCGATTTTGTTCGAATTTTCTCCATACTGGTATTGAGGAAAATATCTAAACCACACTCAATGAGACTCATTGAAATAATACTTTGAGTTCCACATAAATAACGACGAATACCTACGGCTGGTTCATAGTTTTGAGCCATATCAAAAGGTTTGTTGTGCCCCCACCATCCAGATAAGGGTTGCCAGAACCTATTGTGATGCTTCGGATTAACCCAAAGTAAAGCTGGAGAGCCAGGGCCACCATTTAAATATTTATAAGTACATCCAATCGCAAAATCACTATCTGTCTGATTTAATTCAATCGGAACAGCACCAACAGAATGACAAAGGTCCCAAATAATCAAAGCACCTTGAGCATGAATTTTTTGGTTAATTTCGTTCATGTCATACAAATAGCCAGTACGATAATTCACATGTGAAAGCACCACCACAGCAACATCGTTTTGATTTAAGAGTACATCTAAGTCATTTCCGTTTTCAATTAATTCCAAACGATAGCCTTGATGAATAAGATCCAAAAATCCTTCAATGATATAGATATCCGTTGGAAAGGCATCCTTCTCAGCAATAATTACTTTACGTGAAGCATCCTTTTCTGCTTGAATTTTCACAGCTGAAGATAAGACCTTAAAAAGGTTTAATGTCGTTGAATCGGAAATAACCGTTTCACCTGCATTTACACCAATTAATTCAGCAACTTTATCTCCCAAACGCGTAGATAATCCCCACCAATCTGCGGTGTTCCAGCTATTAATCAGGTCATTACCCCATTCTTGAGAAATAACCTGTTGTGCTAAATCTAATGATTTGGCGGGTCGAGCACCTAATGAATTACCATCAAGATAAATAACATTTGTTGGAAGTGAAAATTCGTTTTTAAATTGTGCTAGTGGGTCTTCCTTATCCCAAACTTGACATTGTTCACGTGTAATCATGTTTTCTCCTTTTGGAAATCGTCCTTTATTTAGTTAAATATTATCATGATGAAAATATGATTTATTCGATATTATCTAGTCATTTTCTTATATTTTGATATATAATTCTAATTAAGTGGATTATATTTGAAGGATATCCCATCATGGATTTAGATGTTATTGATCTTAAAATTCTAAAACTGTTGCAAGAAGATGCACGCTTAAGCAATCAAGATCTGGCTGATCTTGTGCACTTATCTGCTTCTGCTTGTCATCGTAGAGTAAAGATTTTGGAATCAAATGGAATTATTGAAAAATACCAAGCGAAAATAAATTATGCAAAATTGGGTATCAAAATAGAGGCAATGGTTGAAATCAAGTTGGCTCATCTTACAGATGAAGATCATCACACCTTTATGACTCAAATTAGGGATTTTGATGAAGTAATCAACGTTTATATTATTACTGGCGAATCTAACTATGTTTTGTGGGTAGCAACAAAAGACCTAGATTCTTTTTCTCAATTTATCATCAATAAGCTCAATAAGATTAAAGGCATTATGAATATAAACTCGAAGATCGTTTTGAAAAAAGTGGTGCAAAAGAGTTTGATTTAAAATTTACTTAGTTGAGCATCATAACGACTATCTAACACCACAAAGGGTTCAGCAACCTCCTCCCATATATGGTTTAATTAAATACATATTAAAACCATGAACCAAAGTAATTTTTTAAAATTTTTAAAGAATACCCTAAGATGTATAATTTTTAAGCAACCAAAAGCTTTCGTCTAATGAGCTTGAGTATTTTTTAAGAAGTTTCATTTGCTCATTTAGAATATTGTGAACCTGTTTACGTATATTTTTTATTATTTGTTAGCATGATGTTTGATGAGCTGAAATACCAAACGGGCGCCCATAGCATGCAACGTTACTTCTTTTAGAAAAAATATAAAATGAACTTTTCAAATTAAACCCAATCGACAATCATCATAAGTGCCAAATGCTATCTGTTAACAGTTTGACTTCCTCGATATCGTGAGTCACATATAACATAGGAATTTTAATCTCATTCTTTATTTGTTGAAAGAATGGAATAATTTCAGCTTTATGCTCTGCATCCAATGCAGATAAAGGTTCATCTAATAGCAGAATATTCGGCGAATATAAAATCGCACGCCCCAATGCCACACGTTGTTTTTCGCCACCAGACAGATGTATTGGCATTCGACCAAGCAGATGGCTCAGCTTTAATAATTCAACGATATAGTCCAACTCAAACTGACGTCGCTCAACATCGATTCGGTTATATCCAAACTTTAAATTCCCCATAACATTTTTATGTGGGAATAATTGGGCATCTTGAAAGACTAAACCCACACGGCGTTTTTGAGTGGGGATATTTATTTTTGTTTTATGATCAAACCAAGTATCTTGGTTCACTTTGATCCAGCCTTGTTGTGGCGTACGTAAGCCAGCTATCGCATTTAAAATGCTGGTTTTACCTGAACCAGAATGTCCAAATAATCCCACAACACTTTCATCAGATTTAAATTGCTGATTTAAATTAAATTTATCAAATTTCAAGATTATTTTAAAATCAAAATGCATTACGTTAACTCTGTTTTTTCTTTTGATAGCGGTGAAACCACTGTGCAAACCATAATGCCAAAAATGCCACAGTCAATGAAATCATAATCAGACGTTGCAATGCATGATTCATATCAGGCTGTTGCATCAAACTATACATCGCAAGCGGTAAAGTTCTGGTTTCACCTTCAACATTCCCCACAAAGGTAATGGTTGCGCCAAACTCTCCTAAACTACGACAGAAACATAAAATTGCACCAATTAAAATACCGCTACTCGCTAAAGGCAAGGTCACATGCATAAAAGTTGAAAATGCAGATGCACCTAAAGTTTTTGCAGCCATTTCTAGCTTTTGATCAACAAGTTCAATCGCCAGACGAATCGATTGTACCAATAATGGAAATCCCATCACTGCCGAGGCCAAGACTGCACCTTTCCAATTAAATGCAAAATCTAGGCCGAACTCCGTTAAATATTTCCCTAAGAAGCCACGATTACCAAAAACTTGTAAAAGTAAAAAACCTGGCACAACTGGCGGTAACACCAAAGGTAAAAAAATCAATGTTTCAAATAATGATTTTCCGAAAAAATCTTTACGTGCCAAAATCCAGCCAACGATAATGGCTGGAATCAAGCTAAAAATCAGACAAAAACCAGCAACTTTACAAGAGAGTTTTAAGACTTCAATTTCTGCTGGTGACAGTACATCAAACATAACCGATTTCTAATTGAGAACGCTAAAGCCATATTTTTTAAATATAGTTTTAGCTTCATTACTTTGTAAATATTGATAAAACTTAACAGTTTCAGGGGTCGGTTTTACCATCCCCATTGGGTAAACAATTGGTGTATGCGTGTTTAACGGAAACTCAGCAATAACCTTAACGTCTGGACTAATTGCAGCATCAGTTAAATAAACAATCCCCACATTACATTCACCACGTGCCACAAAATTCAGTGCAACGCGAACATCTTCAGCTTGAACTAAACGCGGCTGAATTTTTTCCCACCACTGCAATGAGGTCAAAGCTTGCTTCGCATACTTTCCAACAGGAACACTTTTGGTATCGCCTGTACAAAGCTTGCCTTTAAATACGGTGGTCGGGTCAAAGGACGGAGTCATTTTGAATTGTATGTTTTGATTTTTCGGGCTAATCAATACCAAACGATTGCCAAGTAGATTCTTTCTATTTTTAGGGTCAATCAATTTTTTATCTTGTAAATAATTCATCCACTGCTCATCGGCAGAGATAAACAAATTGGCTGGTGCCCCTGCTTCAATCTGTTTTGCCAGTGTCGATGAACCGGCATAAGATGTTTTAACTTTTATATTATTTTTCTTTTCATATTTTTGATCTAGTTCTGCTAGAACATTGGTTAAACTGGCTGCAGCGTAGACTGTGATAGTATCTTCTGCATAAGCATGGCCCATGGCAAGCAAACTTAAACTAAATAAAAATTTTTTCATCGACATCTTCCTTTGAATAACAAAAAATTGATCGCTAAGCATTACTGACTATAAAGGACAAAACCGTCACCCCGACAAAAGCTTGCCAATGTGAGACCTGAAGCTTGTGCCATCTCTATTGCCAGACTGGTAGGCGCAGAAATTGTTGCAAGTAATGCGATATTTAATACAACACATTTTCTAATCAGTTCATAACTTGCTCGACTGGTCATCACCACAAATCCTTTTGACAAATCAAAGTTCTCTGCTGAGATATGACCCAGTAATTTATCTAGCGCATTATGTCGTCCAACATCTTCAAAAATAGCATGAATGTTCCCCTCCACAACCCAAGCAGCAGCATGCGCTCCGCCAGTCACAGCAGTAATCTTTTGCTGGTTTTTTAATTGTTTGATTGCATTAGGAATTTCTATTAACCATTCTGATTGGATTGTAGAACTAATTTTTGGTAATGAAAATTGAAGTTGTTGAAGACTTTCTATACCACATAAACCACATCCTGTTCTACCAATCAGCATTCTGCGATGTTGTTTTAATGCCATAAAAGCTTTTGATGAAATTTTCATCTCAACCTGTATACCAAAATTGTTGTGAATAATATCAAGCGAGTAAAGTTCTTTTAAACTGGCAATTATTCCTTCAGAAAGACTAAATCCTTTTGCAAACTCTGCGATATCCGTTGGTGTAGCCATCATCACCGCATGAGATATACCGTTATAAACCAATGCAATCGGATATTCTTGAACAACCTGATCAAACTGAACATCTGTTTTATCTTGATCAAATCGTGTAATTTGAACTGACGCATAACCTGAAAATTGTGGTTCCAACTTGAGCTTTCCTTACAATTCTGGATAGCAACCATAGGTTACTATCCAATTTCACGTTTCCTGCAATAAACCAGTAAATAATTAAATCTCAACCTTTTTTTCTGCATTCTCAGGATCGACTTCATTAAATAAATTGAAGTGCTCAGGTGCATCGCCAGCATGTAAAATAACAGGAACACTTTTTGAAGCTGGAATCTTGGCATATTGATCATGACTTGAAAGCGCAACCAGTGGGTTGGTTTCAGGATAATAAGCGGCCAGACTTCCTGGTGGAATGTTATAGGGAACGATTCGGAAACTTTTCACGACTCTTTTTACCCCATCAGAGAATACACTTTCAATATCAACCCATTGATCAGCAACAAAACCAGCTTCATCAATATCTTGTTGATTTATAAATAATACGCGGCGCTGGCCAAACACACCTCTATAGCGGTCATCTAGGCCGTATAAAGTGGTATTGTACTGATCATGCGAACGAATCGTCATTAAAGTGTAGACTTTGCTCTTCGTATACTGGGCAGAAAATTGATTTTCTTGATCGTTATAGACTTGAGTTAATGGCGTAATCAGGAATTGTGCTTTACCCGCGGGGGTATTCCAAACTTTAACATTGGCAGGATGAATAAGATGGAAACCACCCGGTTGATAGGCTCGTCCATTGAAATCTTTAAATTCCTCAAAAACCTCTTCAATAGAATCACGAATACGATCATAGTCCTCAACATACCAACGCCATTTAATTTTAGAGTCAGGTAACGTCGCTTCAGCCATTCGTGCAACAATATCAGGTTCAGAAAGCAAGTTCTTTGATGCAGGTTCATTCCGTCCAGCGGACAAATGAACATTACTCATTGAATCTTCAACTGAGATCGCCTGATTCCCTTTCAGTTGCTTATCAAGTTCGGTACGGCCCAAACATGGAAGAACCAAGGCGTCTTTACCACACACGAGATGGCTACGATTGAGTTTTGTTGCGATATTTACCACCAGCGAGCAGCGTTTTAGCGCTTCTTGAGTATATGGGGTGTCAGGTGTCGCAACTGCAAAATTCCCACCTAAAGCAATAAAGACTTTAACATCGCCCTCATACATCGCTTTAATCGTTTCTACCACACCATAGCCATGTTTACGTGGCGATTTAATGTTGAAAACACGATCAATATCATCCAACATTTTTTCACTTGGTAATTCATTGATCCCCATGGTCCGATCACCCTGCACATTACTGTGCCCACGAACTGGACATAGGCCTGCTCCCGGACGACCAATCTGTCCTTTCGCCAAAAGTAAATTAGCCAACATATGAACATTCGCAGTGCCGTGTCTATGTTGTGTTATGCCCATTCCCCAACAAAAAATTGAACGCTTAGACTCGCAAAACATTTTAGCAATTGATTCTAAGTTTTCTGGAGAGAGGCCTGAATACTGATAAATATCACGCCATTCTGTTCGGTCAACTTCTTTTAACATTTCATCAAAACCAACGGTATTCTCAGCAATATACTGCCGATCAAATACCCCCGTTTTACCTGCGAATATTGCCTGCTTATCCCATTCATGAAGATGCTTCATCATACCTAACAGAAGCGCATAATCTCCACCAATTTTCGGCTGAAAATAAAAGCGACTAATGGGCGTGCTGCCATTCGTCATCATCTCAATTGCTGCTTGAGGATCCTGAAAACGCTCTAACCCACGTTCTTTGATTGGATTAATCGCAATAATATTTCCACCTCTACGCGATACTTCACGTAAAGTTCCTAACATTCGAGGGTGGTTGGTACCAGGATTATGCCCAAAGCTAAATACGGTATCCGCTTGATCAAAATCATCTAAAGTAACGGTCCCCTTGCCGAGCCCAATTGAATCCTTCAAACCAATACTGGTGGTTTCATGACACATATTTGAACAATCAGGGAAGTTATTTGTTCCATAACTTCTGACAAATAACTGGTACAAGAAAGCCGCTTCATTGCTTGCCCGGCCAGATGTATAAAATGCAGCCTGATCTGGATGATCCAAAGCTTGAAGATGTTGAGCGATAAGCTTAAATGCATCATCCCAAGAAATTGGGACATATTTATCTATAGCCGCGTCATAACGTATTGGATCTGTGAGTCGTCCCAAATCTTCGAGGTAAAAATCGTTTTGCTCAGCCAACCAACTCACCGTGTGATGCGCAAAAAATTCTGGAGTAACTCGCTTACTGGTTGCTTCGAATGCAACAGCTTTTGCACCATTTTCACAAAAGTTAAATGCGTGCGTATCTTTTTTTTCAGGCCATGCACAACCAGGACAGTCAAAACCTGTCGGCTGATTAATATTCATTAATGTAATTGAGCCTTTGGCAAAGACTTCTTGCCTTTTTAAATTTCTGGCAACACTCAACAAAGCGCCCCAACCACCAGCTGGGTGCGTATAGGGTTCGATACGCGCGAAATTGGTATTCTCCTGAATATGACGTTCTTGGCCTTCTGTTTCAGGTTTATTTTTTTCTAAATCGTTCATTTGAGTGCCCTCTTTAATGGCTTATCTGATTAAAAAATCAGCTCAAGAAAAAATTCATTTACTTTACATGGTAACTTTTCATAATAATCATTCATCATTCTTATAACTTAAGCTGCTTAATTTACAACGACTTAATGAGAATGTGAATTCAAATGAAGATGTTTATGCGAAACATCGTCATCTTTTCGGATACAACAGCCAGCGACATATTCACTGGAACCATCTGAGTAAAACTCTTCCTTCCAGACTGGAACTTCATGTTTTACACGTTCTACAGCCTCTTCACACGCCATAAAAGCTTCTCTTCGATGCGGCGCATAAGCCACTGCGATGATTGCTTTGCCTCCGATTTCTAGAGCGCCAATTCTATGAATGACCTGAATATATGATACTGCATATTTGTTTTGTATTTCTTGCTCAATTGCACGAATCATTTTTTCAGCAATGGGCGTATAAGCAGTATATTTTAGTGCCTTAACACTGCGACCTTCATGATGATTTCGAACCGTTCCAATAAAAATTCCAATACCACCACACTCAGGAAAATCATCGATGGTTTTAAAATCATCTAAACTCAGATCCGTTTCCTTAATCCGAAATCCATTTGTCATGTTAGCCTCCTGCTACAGGGGATAATAAAACCAATGTACAATGGTTTGTTAATCGATGTCGACGGGGAATAATTTCTTCACCAATCGCACATGCGCACTTCTCTAAAAGACTAGCGCAATCAGGATATTGATCAGAAATTTGCTGCAAAATTTCTGAGACCATACTATTTTCAACACAAGAAAAATTTAAATCTTTAGGTAACAGTCTTTCAATTGCACCATAAGTTTCAATCTTAATTTGAATCTCTGCCATTTAACACCTTTACTTAACCATAGCGCCACAATGAGTATTTAGGGTGAACTAACTTGATTTTGAATGACTGAATATATGTAATTCTTCACGGTATAGTCTTAACTCCTGTTCTGAATTAATGCTATGGAAACTTATAGGACTTTCGTATTTAACGACTTGTGGCTTTAAATCATCAAAGCACTTTCGAATACTTAATTGCTCGTTAGCCAAATGCTTTTCAAGCGTAGCTAAGCTGTCTCTTTTCAACAAGCAAAAGGGGTAAAGGTTTTGTTCGTTTATAGAGATAAATACAGCTTGAGAATTTTCTGCCTCCAATAAAGTTTGATGCATTTTTGATAAGACATCTTTAGGGATAAAAGTAATATCACAAGGAATAAACAGAATATAATCTGTAGTTACATGTGCCCATGCGCTTTTCATTCCCATTAATGGCCCTAAAAATCCCGCTTGATCATCTGAAAAACAGGCTATTTCAGCGATGATCTCCTGATAAACAATACAGTCCTGATGACTATTTACCCAAATTTTCGCAACCTCATCACAAAATTGACGATAGATTTTAAGCAGTTGCATTTCATGATCAAACTGCTGCAAAAGTTTGTTTTTACCTTGCATCCGTCTAGCTTGACCACCAGCTAAAATGACTAAGTCAGTATTTGGATATTGAGACATTTTATTGTTACCCAAGCGTATCAGACTCAAAATACTAAAGACGAATGAACTCAATGAATTTGGGGCAATTTTCAGTATTGTTAAACACTGGAATTCGACCAATGACATTCGCTTCACTTAAATTACTTAGCATATGCGATTGCTGTTTTTTGAGTTTTGAAACACTAAGTTGCCCTTGCTCATCAACATTCAGTTTCATACGCAACAGTTGTTCTCGACTATCACCCTTTACAGCTTCGCTTAAGCTTGCCTTCTCCCATTCTGGTTTGGCTTCTTTTAAACCTTGCATTGCTTTAAGCAAAGTCAACACATGGATTTCTAAACAAATAAATACTGCTGCTGGATTACCCGGCAACCCTAATAAATAGGAAGACTGGTTTGGTTTTTTATATTCAGCAAAATAAATCGGTTTGCCTGGTTTCTGAGCAACTTGCCAAAAAATTTCATTTGCCCCTAATGCAAGAGAAACAGGACGAATCAAATCATAATCTCCAACTGAAACCCCGCCAGTCGTGATAACTAAATCGTAATGATCTAAGGCATTTGCTAAAGCCTTTTTCAAGACAATTTCGTCATCTATCACATGTTCTAAATGGATCGAGTAAAAACCTCTTTCCTTCAACCATGTTAAAACCATTGGCGAATTCGCATCAAAAACCTGAGCGCTATTATCAAGACTTTTGCTAACTTCATCGCCTGTAATCAATACAGCAATACGAGGACGGTTAAAAACACTGACCTCTTTTACCCCTGCCATACTTAGTGATGCAACTAAGCCACTTTTTAGATATTGGCCCTGCTTTGCCAATATTGTCCCAATAGATAATTCTTCGCCTTGATAACGAATATCCGTCCCTTTGTTAAGCGCTTGATTTAAGCTAATTCGGCTATCTAGTTTAGATACTATTTCTTGTCTGGCAACCGTATCAGCCGAATCTGGCAATTTACCGCCTGTAAAAATTCGAACACATTGTCCAGACTCGATCTGAACATCTTCTTCAATACCTGCGCGTATTTCTCCAACCAATTCAAACACGGTAATACCGGCAAGAATGTCTTCGCTTTTTAAGGCATAGCCATCTACTGCACTCTGAGTAAATAGAGGTAATGCAATCTCAGACAGAACATCTTGTGCCAGATAATGTTGATGTGCTTCTACCAGTGACAGAGTCTGAACCGCTCGCGGTTCAACCGTAGAATAAGCTGCCAATGCTTGATCTAAACCTATTAATCCTTGACCAGAACAACTCATTCATAACCTCCTGGGTGTGGTAAGTCTCGACATACATCAAAGATATGCACCAAAGCAGGTAAAATCGCTGCCATAGATTCAGAAGCGCCACCACGACTGCCTGGTAAAGTAATGACCAATGATCGGTCAATAAAACCAGCAACACCACGAGACATTGCAGCATAAGGTGTCCGTCTTTGACCAAAAGCACGTGCTGCTTCCATCAGGCCATTCAGCTCTCGTTCCAATAATGGTTCTATCGTATCGACAGTAATATCGCGCTTACCTATGCCTGTCCCACCCACCGTAATGATGCATCCATAAGATTGCACCAATTCTGAAATCAATTGTTTTAGTTGCAAAGGCTCATCAGCGATGATTTGATAGTGAATTGGATCAAATCCAGCCTCAGTTAAGGTTTCAACCACAGAACGTCCCGCTGTATCAGGTTTTTTGCCAGAAGCGACACTATCTGATAACACAATGACCGCAGCTGATACAGCTTGTCGAAGATGACGTTTATAGTGCGATTTCCCGCCCTTTTTCAATTCAAGTTTGCAATGACCAATCATCAGTTCATCTGGTTCACAATGCGGTTTCAACATGTCATAAATCGTAAGCGCAGCCAGACTTGCGGCAGTTAAAGCCTCCATTTCAACACCAGTTGGCGCAATCGTTTCTACGGTTGCCGTAATCTTGACGCGATCTGCTAGTATTTCAAAATCGACATCAGCTCGATAAATAGGTAAAGGATGACAAAGCGGAATAAGCTCATCGGTACGTTTGGCTGCAAGAATCCCTGCGATTCGTGCTGTTTTTAGTGCATCGCCTTTTTCAGTATTACCCTCTGCTAATAATTGTAAACAATGCGGAGGCGCGAATAACTCTGAACTTGCAGTAGCAATACGATAACTCTCAGGCTTCATGCCTACATTTTTCATAAAAAACCCTGTCAATTTAAATAATATACAGCTTCACAATAAACGATTCATTTCAAATAAAAAAAGCATATACAATTCTATCTCTATGTATAAAATCAACCGCCAATAGAATGCATACTAATCTTACGAATGGGTGCAGCTTGGTAAGCAATATAGCCTGCCTTTTTTTGCCAAACCGTATCCAAAATTGTTGCTATCAATTGTTTTCCCTGAGCTTTATCCAATAAATGTCGGACAGAAATACCTGTATTGGCAAACAAACATGTAAATAACTCACCCGTCGCGGTTAAACGCAAACGATCACAACTTTGACAAAAAGGCTTGCTGATGGTGGAAATAATACCCAGTTTAAAACCTTGATTGAGTGTATATATTGTGGCTGGGTTATTATTTCGCTCTAATTTATCGATGCGAAAATGTGGCGAAAGTATATTGATAATGTCATCCTCAACCACGACTTTCTCACGCTTCCAATGCTCAGGTTGATCCAATGGCATGTATTCAATAAATCGTAGTTCAAAGTCATTTTGATAAGCCCACTCAGTTAATGACAATATTTCCTGATGATTCTCTCCATAGACCAAAACACAGTTGAGTTTAATTGGGATATTTGCAGCTTTTGCCGCCTCAATTCCTTTTAATACGGGTGTTAAGGTTTTTTGAGTCATTTTAAAAAAAGTGTCTGGATCAATACTGTCTAAACTTATATTTAGATCATCAAGCCCAGCTTGTTTTAGCTCAACTGCATATTTTTCTAAATAATAAGCATTCGTCGTCATTGAGACACGCTGTAAACCTAATGGTCTTAACGTATTGAGCGTATAAATAAAATTAACCAGCCCTTTTCGCATCAACGGCTCGCCACCCGTTAAACGAATTTGAGTAATGCCAAGCTTAATCATCACTTCACAAAATCTATAAAGTTCTTCAAAACTTAAAATATCCTGTTTAGCTAACCAGCTCGGATGATCAGGCATACAATAACTGCATTTAAAGTTACATCGATCAGTCAACGAAATTCTTAGTTTTCTTTTGTGTCTTTGAAACTGATCAACTAATTTCGATTCAGGTAAATGTGCTGATAAAATAGATTCAAACTGGCTTTTTGTTTCAGAACTTATGTTTACAGAGCTTTGTTTTGATACCTTCATCATTTTATTTCTCAGCCCTTAAAAACAGTTTTGCTTCATTAAAGTTGCGTGGCAAAAATAGATAAACCAGTAATAACACCTAATCTAGGTACCCTACACCTTGCTCATTCAAAGCCTAATCAACCTTTCTTATTAAACTTTGTTGTAAAACCAGTCCGTATGACCTTATTCAGCAATATCATTCACAAATCAACAAGCCCATATCTAAAACCTATCATACAAGCCATTCATCTTCTACTGTCAGGCCTTGATAAATTGATGAAATCTCTCAATAGCTTTGATCCAAAACGTGATCGTATACACAAGCCAAAGGCAAATATGAAAGAAACCAAACTTATTTTGATACAGCGTCTCAATATTGATTAATATTCAGGTCATTGTTTTTATCACATTTTTTATTAATTCCAATTCCTAATCATCTCGAATATGTCTATCCTTTTAAATGTTATTTCCAGTCTGCTCTACCTTATACTCAACTTAGCGAATAAAGCTGAAAGGCAAAAATATCAGGAAATCGCTCCACAAGCGATTCGGTTAAACAGAACACTCCATTTTCTTTTTGTTGCTAATTTCCGCACTCATCTTCGGATTCCTTTTTGTGAATCAGCCTCAATTTGTTAAGATGACGACCGAGAGAAACCAATTTGTTTCCTCACACATTGTTGACTCAATTTTGGCACGAACAAAAGTACTCTAAAGCTATGCTTTTTCCTTTGCTTAGGTCAGATTTGCACAGAAGTTGTTAGAATTGGTTAGATTGCCAAACTTTCAAAATAAACTTATTTATTATTTAAATTTAGAGATTTAACATACATGAATAGCATGGAAACAATGGCTGACTTATCCTCCCACACCCCTATGATGCATAAGTATTTTATATCTGATATTAAATAAATTTTTTAAAAATTAATTAAAAGGCATACCTAAAGATACACTTAGGTAAAATTTATAATTTTGTTTTTAGTTCGCTTACTTGTGTGGCAAGTATCTATAAAAACATAAGAGATATGTGATCGATTGGGCTAAAAATAAATCACATAATTAAATACTTGCAGTATTAAAATCAACTGATTACTATTTCACCTTCCTTATAATTATTTTTTAAATCTTTAATTATTTCAATAATATTTTTTGATTTTAGAGTGTTATGGATATTCGACCAACTTTATTGAGTTAACTATTTTCTGGATCTGCCAAATGGCGGCTATACAAGAATTTTAAAGCATCGCTAAATCTTGTTACTACGTTCTAATTTTATTATGTGAGGAATATATGTCAGGAGGAATTAGTGCAATTAAAGGATTTGACTATCAGGCCACTGTCATACTTGACCGTTTATTTGATCTTTTCGATCAGCATGGTTCCACTGCTTATGTTCGACCAGAAGGTGAAGATGATTTAGATCTATTTTGGATTGAAAATTGTGTGGAATATCGCCAATACATACAAATTAAAAAGCCTACCGAAACAAATACGGGGGTTCTTAATCCTACACCTTGGACACTCACTAGTGCTGCTAAAGATTTATTTCCAAATGCAATTTTACATTTGACTAATAATAATTATGAACAAATTTGGATTCTTGGTGATGAGGTAAGTAAAGATCTATCAGAACTAATAGATGCTGATGAACATGCACCACTAAATAGCTCACAAGCTTATCTAACTGTTATACATAAAATGACAAAAGACCATTGCCTAAAAAAAATTGATATATCTAATGAAAATAAAGGTAAGATTCAACGTTGGAAAATTCCATCAAATATAGATCCAAAGTTAAATATTGAGCAAAAATTTGAATCCTTTTCTATTTTTATAAACACACTATCTCTAGAAGAAGGTTTCTTTCAACTATACATTCAAGAAATTAAAAGAATTAATGCAATACTTCCTAATATCCTTAGTCGAATTAAAATATTAAGTCTGTATGGGACAGAAAAAGAAGTAGTTAGTAGAGTTTATCAACGCCTTGAGGATAACTATCAGTTACAAAGAAATATAATTGAAAATACTTTATTTCGAAATTTAAGAGGCTTTATTAATGATATCTCTAAACAAACAAACAAAACATTTAATAAAGAAGATTTCGAACTCGAACTACGTACCGTATGGCCAACAATGGTCATAATTAAAGAACCTCCTCTGCGTGGACTTCAATTTCTGCCTAGGACCAACTTAGTCACACAAATTGCTCAAGAATTTACAGGGAAAGCCATAGAGATAACAGGTGTTTCAGGTTCGGGTAAAACCTCTTTAGCCAGTGAAATATTAGAGTACATTCGTTCAAATCAACCTGATCGCAATGTATTTTATGCTAATGTAACTGAAAATAATTCATTAATTGATGTTCTATCAGGAGTCGCTTTTCACTTACGCAGATACGGAATAACTACTCCGTTTAAGATAGCTATAGATAATCAATTATCAACCGAAAATACTCTTCAAAAGCTGGCTAAATCGTTATCCTCATGCAGCCTAAAAATTATACTATTAATCGATTTAGTGCATGGAACTTGCTCTGATTCTTTTGCGAAAGCCCTCAATCACTTCATAAGCTCTATTTCTAGCCAGCATCTACAAATTGCCATCTTTAGCCAAGAAATGCCATTACGTGAGATCAGTTCTTCAAGCAAACTTTTATATAAAATTGAACAACTCAATATCCCTGGATTTAAATTTGAAGAATTTGTTCAACTCGTAACATATCAGCATCAAGATGTGGATAGATCAAAGCTCTTGTGGATCTATCAACGCATTACAGTTGGAAGAGAAACAGGATTGCTAGTGAGTCTTGCACAAACATTAGCCCATGTCGAAACAATAGAAGATATGAGAATAATCGCTGAAATACCTGCTGATGAAATGCTAGCAGAGGCTGAAAGGAAACGTTTTGATCGTGTTTCACCAACTCTAGTTATTGCTGCTAAAAAACTAACCTGTTTTGCTTTACCATTTAGTAGGACTGAAGCTATAGAGATTTTCCCTACAGCGAACATACGAGAAGCTATTCATGAGCTTTTAATACTTGGTTTACTTCGTAAAACTGGAGATGATCTGTATGAGATGCATGAAACAGTTCGTGCAGGACTTGAAAGTTTTATTTCATTAGATATTTATCGAACTACGCATGTACAGTTGGCTGAATGGTATGCAGAAATCGGCAATATAACAGCACAAATTTTTCATCTTGAAAAATCTGGCAACTTGATTAAAGCACATGCAGTTGCAAAAGACGCTTTCCTAAAAGGTAAAGATATATGGTCGTTAAAAGCATATATTTTAAAAAACAATCTTATTACGCAAAAAGATATTCTGAATATGCTTAGCAATTCGGAAATAAAAGTTACTGATTACTACATTTTACCAGAGCTTGTAAAGTGTATAGGTAACGCTCATTTTATAGAACAGCTTTTTGAATTAATAAAAATTCAGCCTAACCGTTTTCAGCAAGATTTTCATTGGTCAACATCAATAATGAGGATGATTTTAGAATTTGATATAACCAAGTTACATACTTTAATTACATTCGTAATAAAAATTCAGAAAGTGGAAGATCCAGAAAATTCAGTACTTGACTGGTTTACTATGGCTGCACATCGGATTGATTTAATGATTGACCCGAGTATATTGAATCTTTTTGAAAATCAACGCCCTGAAATTAAAAGAAAGTTAATTCCTATTCTTCTATTGGACTGGCGTCGGGATATATTAAAACCAGTCTTTAATTTTATAACAACACATCCTATAATGAGGAAAAGTGACTTTAGAACAAACAACAAAATAAATCTATATCAAAAATTTGACAACATAGCAAAAACAACTGAATTCCTTGCAGCACTTCCAAATGTTGATATTGATAAAATTCTTGTTACTAAATCAGCATGTTTGGATGTTTTCGAAGATTACATTTGGGAAAATAAAGACAATTTAACTAAAAATTCAATTGCTATAATTAAACAAAATGATTTTGATGAGATAGTTATAAATAATGCATTACGAATTTTACTTTTTTTAGCTGAGCCTAGTCTTCCAGAACTATGTAACTCCCTCCAGCCAAGGACAAATAGTACATCAGCATTCATATCTTTACTACCATCTGTATTACCATCTTTACCTAATAAATCTATTTATGAAAATGACTTTTTTGATACAAATCTAGCTTTAGATAAAAGAATTACAGCTTTATCCACTCTTCTTGCACACGATGCTGACATAGGAGAGCTGTATAGAAGAATTCAGAAGATAGAGCCACTAAATACTGGCTGGAATTTTTGGTTTCTAATGCAGAGTCTAGAAAAACCTTTTCCAGAGGCAATTCCATTATTAGAAGCAAGATTAGCTTCAGAAAATGATCGTACACTTGACGCAATATTATTAGTTAAACTAGGTGAGTTAAGCACCCTAGAAACACTTAATTTATTGATTAATAGTCTAAACCATACAGACGTAATAATTAGACGACATGCAGCATTAGTTTTATCTACAAAACGAAGCACTAAAGCTTTGCCATATTTAGTTAAACAACTAGCATTAGAAGTTGACGACAATACTGCGGTTACAATACTTACCGCAATTGTAGCATCAGGTTCAACTCATACTTCAGATTTATCATTAATAAAATTCACATCACCAACTATTGAATTGTGGAAATGTATACTTGCAATGAGGGCTCGTGACATAAGTTTTGCTGAAAGAATTGTTTCATTAGCCTGTAATAAAAATCTTCCTTGGCAAACACGACGTACTGCAATTTTAGCTGCGGGAAGACTTCCTTTTGATATTGCACTGAATAGTATTGTACCGAATATTATCAAAGAACATTCGCCATTAATAATTGATAATAACTCAAGTCTTTTGGCTCACAACATTGTATCTGAACGTTTGTTGACTTGTGGTAATGATATAATCGACTCACTTTCAAGAGGTAAAGATTCCTTTATTTACATTTGGGGTTGGGTTTTTGAACAGGATTGGGAAGATTGCCTTATGAAATATGATCTCCCCACGGGAGATGACATAGCAGACTGGTTATTTGAACGTTTAACTTCTAATGAATACCCACCACAAACAAAAATACTAGATCAAATTATTAATGAGTTACATATACCTATACTACATGCAGCAACTTTAAGATCACTACGATTATGCAATAAAACTGATTTGCTTGAATACTATCTAGCTCAATCATCTTATGTTTGGTTTGCAATAAGATGTTTAAAAGAACTTCATTTAATACCACAACCTAAAGTTTATAGTTTAGAAAAAATTCTTGGAATTTTGTCGTTAACTCCATGGCAAGAGCATCCAATTGTAGAAAATGTAGTAAACAATCTTTTTATGAACAAAAAAAATAAAGAGATTGAACATGAGGATAAATTTATTGACGCTGATTCCTCCATTTCAGTACCACCAGTGATCTACTTAAACTATAATGATATTTTAAATGGGCTTGAGCAACCACAGCTAGTATTAGATAAAAATTTTGCGTTTTCACCTTTAACTCGTGAAGAAATTGAACAATTAATTACTCTACTTAATACTCCTTATGAGCGATCTACTATGATTGAGAGTATTAAACCGCAACTTGATTTTACAAGTGACGGCTATACTGTTGCTAAAAGATCCTCAACTTTTGGTGAAAAATCTAGCTCTATGCAATTAAAAACCTTATTAAGACCAGCACTTGCGGCTGCAAATCAGTACGAGGTATACATACCTTGGCATGAAGATGGTTTACAGGGTGCCTACTATGATCAATATATAGATAGTTATATCAAGTTCTTAGGGCTCCAAAATGACTCAGAACATTTTTACAGAGCTTTGGCTTTAGAAAAAAAAATATTGATACCAGCAATCTGTGAATATAGTAAGTCTAGGTGGATTTTAAAATATATTGATAGTCGTATTATTTCATTTATCAATCCATTGGTTTTATCTGGTAATTCCAACATATTTGAGGGATTATGTATGTTAGCCGCTGAAGTTAATACTGATGATATTGACCTTGTATTAAGAAAACTATTTTCTCGTTTTGTCCAGTTTTTTAATAAGACATCACAAATTAACGTAAATTATAACATTCAAATTTGGCGTGGATTTAACTATATTACTAACCATAAACGGTTTGAATTTATACCAAATTTAGTATTAGAGTTAACTACAGTCCTTAAATCAGATTTAACGTATTCTCATAAACAAGATATTTTGCGTATATTAGAGCGACACCCTTCTTCATACATTACAATTGAATCTCAACTAATTAACACGTCTAATTTTGAATGTTTTACTGAAGATGAAGTAGATCGTTTTGATGATGCAGCAGAAAAATTATTCAACAACTTAATCAATTAAACCGGATATAAAAAATGTTCTATAGCATGGTAATTAACATTAATAAAAAATTTCTAGATAATTATTTATAATATATTTGGCAAATTATAAATTTACAATCATTCTTCTCCTTAACTATTTTCAGAGAAACAAATAAATATGCAAGATTGGATTAAAAGACTCTCTTTTTTATAATTTACTTACCTGCTTTATGCTTTGGATGTCAAATGTTTTATTACTTTGGGCTTTTCCAAATTTCTGAAACAAACGTTTTTGCGCTAGGATTAAATAACAATGAAGTAACATTCTTAGGTGCCAATGAATTATTAAGCATTTTCATAGATTTATTGAATAAAATTATCGATTTGATTAAAAATACTTAATTCATTTTTTTATTTTACCTACTATCTTTTTTTTGTATGGTATTGGTGGAAACCTGAAACCAATGCGAAAAAAAACTAAAATTAAAATATTACTCAATTTCTTTTGATTTTAAAAACAAAAATCCACTCCTTAAAAGTATTTTAGCTACAAAAATCATAACATTTATCATGACTTCTTACTTTTACTTATTTCTTTCTATACTCTTGCTTAGCTGTTATTTAAGTTTTCATCATCGAGGAGTTAACGACTTTTCAAAATCTTTAAAAAAAGCTCAATTACAGGCTTCTTTACTATCGGTACAACTCTACCCTCCAATTACATTAATAAATGGTATTGGTATATTAAATGAAAATAATAAAGAAATCTATGTTTATAACTTAGCCTGTGGAAACTATAAATGTGCAGGAATTAATGTTACAAATTTTCAATTAAAGACTTATTTATCTGAGAATTATAGTATTTTAATTCCTGAAAAACAGATAAAAGAATAACAATTATCTTTACCTGCATTAGCTAAAAAAGCTAGACAATGTAATAAATGACTTTTATTAAGCTCTTCTTTTTAAAATGCACTAATGAACTTTATTATTAAGTAAAAATGATTTGTTTTTGAAGGAGATTTTATACTTTCAACATACAAATCTAAAGCCTTCCATATAAGGGGAATCTCTTATATGGAAGGCTTTGTTAATTCTGGTCAGCCAAAACCGACTGACAATGTAGGTCAGCAAGCCAAGGATAATCGGCAATTTTTAGAGTGTCAATGTTCCAACTTAAGTGAATGTTTAGATTGCTCATATTTATCCATTTATCATTGCTGAAACTGAATGATGTGAATAGCATAAGAAACAATCTTTTAATTGATACACCTCATTTGATTTGAAATTATCAAGGTGATCCTTACTTATAATTCGTATAGGCTGTTTTTAGGAGTGATTAAAAAATCACTTAGAATTAAGAAACATAATGAAATTATACGACAGTTTTTTAGAAAAAAGTAGATTGTTATCTTCAAAGTTTAATTCGAAATTAATAATGGACTTAAATTTAAATACTTCAATTTACAATCAATAAAATATAATTTATTGAAAAATTTAAAATACAAAAAAGGCCTCATTGAATGTGGCCTTCTTGTAAATTCACTATTTTAATTTAGTTTTTGAATAAACCAAATAATTGTAGCCTTTTTAAATATTTTATTCGAAAAAGTATAAGCATCGGTATAATTGATAGAATAAAACAGCTTAGAACAAAAAATAAAAAATAATTATTCTTTGAAATATAAAAATGAAAATCTTTGATTAAATCAAAAATTAAAATAATAGGATATACAATCAAAATAATAAAAAAAATGTATGTTAAAAATATAAAAAAATTCTTAAAAATAGATTTTCTTTTCACGAAGAATAGAAGAGCTTGACCATACAAAAAAGATCCTATTAAAAGAAGAATACTATAAAACACAAAATAAACAAAAGTATTCAACCAGATCATTTTTTACTCCCTTCATATTGTTTCTGTATATAGTTTCCGCCAGTTTCACCAGCTCCAACGATACCACCTTCTACAACTGCTCCTACAACCAGCCCTGGAGTCCTATTAACACCTGGTGTTCCTAATGGTTTTCCAATCATATTAACTCTCATGTATGGCGCATACCTTGCAACAACTTGATTCGCAGGCCCACCAACAGCACCACCTATAGCAGCTCCGGCAATCGCAAAATAATTATAATTACACGGATCAGTTATATCTTTTTTCGATAATTTATTACCAACAACTTGACCCGCTATATTCGCAGCAACAGATCCAGCCGCGGCACCAACATAGTGTGAAGCCCATGGATTTACAGCACCAACGAGAGCTCCTGTACCTGCACCTATTATAGCTCCCTTCCATCCACCAGTAACATAACCACCAATACCACCAGCAACTGCACCATATGCAGCACCCAACATCCCAATTTCACCAGTTTCATCGATATAACTAATTGGATTATTTTCTACATAAGTATATGTATTTAAACCACCTGCTAATCCAATCGGATCACTCTGAGTATAACGCCCTATACTGGCATCATAGTAGCGATTCCAATTATACCAAAGTGTACTCTCTGCATCATAGTATTGCCCAGGAAAACCGAGGTTAAAGTCTCCAATACTACTTTGTACCACAGCACCGTCATAACTGCTAAGTTGAGCTTTCCACACCACAGCTTGATTTGAGTCAGTAATGACTTCTGGACGACCTAAGTGATCATTATGGATATAATAGAATTGATTATTGCTTACCACAGCAATCGGTTGACCACCTAGCCAAATATAGTTTTTCGCTAAACTGCCATTTTGTGATGTAGATAAAGGACTTTCAGCGAGTAATCGGCCATCCGGTGAATAGATATAATTGATGGTTCCACCATTACCAGATTTACGACTACGAAGATTAAAGACATCATAGTCATAACTTACTGTAGCACCTGTATTTACGCTTTTCAGACGGTTAAAGCCATCGTAGGTATAATTAACCGTTCCCCCATACCCAGTCTTTTGGGTTAGGTTACCCAATACATCATAACTAAAGTTTTTCGCTTCAGCACCCGTTGTACTAGTTAAACGATTTCCCTGACCAAGCATATAGTTCGTTACGGCATTGGTATTGCCTATGCGGTTGGTTCGATTGTAATTGCTGTCTTGTTGCCAGCGTTCGGTATATTGGGCTGAAGAAGCAAGGTTTAATTGCCCAAGTACATCATAGCTATAACTGGTAGTTTTATTGTTATCTAAGCCATTATTGATTTGGGTGATCCAATTATTGGCATTATAGCGATGGCTAAGATTTTGCACTCCCAGAGCAGTAATACCAATTAGGCGGTAATCCTGATCATAGCTAGCTTGTCGTGATAAACCATTGCCATAGGTCCAGTTTTTGATTCCACCATAGGGTTCATATGTCACATTGTTGACAATCGTCTGTGTTGAGCTTGCTGTTTTGAATTTAACCGCACTTACTCGATTTAATCCATCATATTCATAAATGACTTTATTATTTTCACTCCCACGGCTTTCTCCAATCAAATTACCTAAACTGTCATAGTTCCAATAAGTTGAGTAATTAACACTAGCTATATTTTTAATTTGTACAGAAAGTTGACCATCTTTGGTATATCCATAACCTGTAGAAGTAACCCCATCAGCTGTTGCACACAAGCGACCAACACCATTGCTACAATTATCATAAACCCAGCTTTGGATCTGATCGCCTGTCTGCGCTTTAGTTCGGCGATTTAACGCATCATAACTATATGTTGTGCTGACATTATTTGCACGCGTTAAACGAATCAGATTACTATCTGGATCATATTGATATTTGGTTAATCCTGTATCTGGACTATTGATTGATAACAGTTGACCAAGTCCATCATAACTATATGTTGTTGTATTGCTTTTAGCATCTTTAACACTAATCAATTGCCCAACAGCATCATAGTTATATAGAATAGTCGAACCATCACTACGACTCTCTAAATTGATATTACCTTGTGAATCATAAGAGTATGAAGTGATATTACCCAATGAATCCGTTTCTTTAATAACATTTCCATTGGCATCATATTCATAACGCTGGTTTTGTCCATTGTTACCCAAGTCTGCGGTTGTCCATCCCAGTTGATTATGTTGATTACTTTTAGAATAACGAACCGAACCACCTTCTTTAAAACTGACACTGAGGAGTTGTCCAAGATTTGAATATTTAAACTCTTGACTACTTAAAACTTGACTAGCGCTACCATGAGTAATTTGAGTGATTGTGCCATTATCATTGTAATAAATAATCTCTTTACTTCCATTACGATCAATTTCAGTTGCGCCAAATGGGCCATATTTAAATGTTTGAGTTCGAGTTTGGTTATTCTCTAATATTTGTTCTTCTTTAATGATACGACTACGGCTATCATACAAAAAATTAGTAATTAATCCATTGCTATCAACAATTTTTCCTACGTTTCCTAAGCCATCATAATTACTATAAGTAATAATTTGCCCCAAAGGATTCCTAATCTCTAATAGATTTCCTGATGAATCATATAAGTTAACTGTTACTTTTCCGTTGTTGTTAATGGCAATAGTTTGTGGAATCTTATTTTCATGAAATGAATATCCATAACCAACAGTACTACATGAATCTAGAGCACAAGTCTTTATACTTTTAATACGATTATGACCTTCATAGTAATCATAACTTACAGTTTTTATTAAAGAATTATTACTAGCATTAAAGTATTCAATTTTAGTAATATAACTTGGCAAATTTCTCCAAGTATATTTTTTTGTGATCGCATTATTATAATTCCCATTCTTTATACCAGATGTTTCCTGAATTACTCGCCCAAATTTATCTCGTTGATAATGTGTCTCTATACCATTCCAGTCTTTTTTTATCGCAATCATACCTAATTGATCATAAGTAGTCATAGCACTACTATTCGGGCAACTATCTACCCCACTACGCTCCATCCTTAATAATTTATTTTTTTGAGCATTTGTATAAATATATTTTGTAACACTTCCTAGCGGATTAGTTACTATAGTATAGTCTTTACCATATTCAAATTTATTTACTTGCGACCCATCACTTCGCCCACTTTGAATAGCAATGTTTTTATTGTATCCATAAGAACTAAATCGCTTACCATTAATTGATATACCTGTTAAAAGATAGGGTTTTGAGCCATTTTCACCATAGTGATAATTGTAAATTGTTCCGTCTGGGAATTTTGTATCTAATAAATATGGGCTTCCATAGTTAATATCATAAGTATTTCCATTAGGATCCGTCACTTTACTAATTTTACCCAAAAATCTCCCATTAGGCTTCCTATAGAAATTTATTGATTTTCCATTAGTATGTGTTGCTTTGATATAAGAAATATTCTCAAAACTTAAAGTCCATCCAACACCATGTGCGTTCTTCTTACTAAAAAGTACACCATTTGATCCATAAATTTCCTGTCCGCCATCAGGAAGAGTTACATACCAATCCCCATCTATCTTTTTAACTGCATACCGCTCATCAATATAATAATCACTTCCATCAGGTAATCTACGAATGAGCTGCCCATTTTGACTTACTCGAAGTGAATAAGTAAAGTTATCAGTCCATCCAACACTTATCCTGTTTTCACGGTTAGGATCAAGATCACCTTTAGCAGAGGTATCATAATAAAGTATAAATTCTAATGGCATTTCTCCTTTAGATTTAAAATAGACAACCTCTTGATGCTTATTCCCATTTGAAACTTCAATAGGATTACCAACAACTTTCTCACAATCGTTATATTCAGAATCTTCAATTGTTGATGGACGAGTATATTGAAGAAGACTGGGTGGTGGATCAAAAGGATAACATTCATAATCCTCTGGAAAGAAACACTCGAACTTAGGCTCTTCTTTCGTTTTAGTTTCTTTAACAGCTGTTACCTTTATTACAGGTAATTGACCAACTTCATTAGCATTTGCATTGCAAATACTCACACTTAATAGTGTTAACATTAGTTTCTTAAATTGTAATTTTTGCATTTTGATTAGTGAAAGTATAAATTCTCGGAAATACAAACAATAACATAATTAATAATGATTTTCATTACTATTTAATGTTTTCTACCCATTCTTGTTATACAAATATTTAAAGTACCTGATATTAAAAAAAGTAAACACATGATCCATCTTAAAGATAACCTAACTCTAATCTTTAGAGATTGAAATGAAAAAATACGATTCAGCCCTGAATTCAAACATTAATCAATTGATTATTCAACATTCGATAAATGGATCTGTGAAGCCAATCTTATTGCATCAAGATTCAAGGATGTTTCAATTAAACGGTTGAAATGTATAGGTAGGTCACTCTACATACAAGAATATCCTCATCCAAATAGTGAAATTATCTTTCATGATCAAATTTTTTTCGTAAACAAGTCTTAGATTTTACCCACCTCAAGCATTCTTCATTGCAGAATCAATTTCTCATGATTTTGCTTATGCGCTTGTATTACAACTGATGGGACAACAATCCTATTTATAGCTTTTTATTCAAATTGTAGTAATTCGACGTTCACTGATTTTCTGAACAATCCACGTATTTACCTCATGCGCAATCCAGCCTACTCGATTGCTGCTCAGATTAATTTGTTGAGGAAATCTGGCATCGTGATACTTTGATTTAGGGTCTAGCAATAAATAGATTGTGGCTCTACTGAAGTTAAACTCAATTTATCTATTATCCAAAACCTTCTGAATTATTCTTATTTAGACTATTTTAATCCAAAATTATATGTGGATTATTATGTGAAACAAAAGTATAGACAACAAAAATCTCTTGTAAAAACAAGATATTTTCCAATATTTAACAAAAGTGGTGCCATATAACATCTATCTTATACCATCTAAACTAATACAATTTAGAAATGGTCAGATTGAAACAATCTCTATAAATCCTCCCTAAAGACTCCAATTAATCAGCACATTTTCGTAACAATGTTGCACACTCATTTTCATAAGTGTGCAAATTATATGTCCCTTTTATTCCTTTTTTAGAATGCCATAATATAGCTTCAGCAATATCCGTTGGATATCCTAACCTAGATAAATTAGTTCTCAATGTCCTTCTTAAGTCATGAGGATTCCAATCTTCCATATCTTCTGGCCATAACTGGTCAGGTTGTAAATTATGATTATTGGCTCTATATTCACCTTTCAATACCCACTTTGTTTCAGTCAAAGTTTTTTTGAGCAATTGGTTTTCCTGTGCAAAATAACGGAAATAAATAAAGGCTATTCAAACGTGGAAGAGTTTTTAAGTACTCTACACATTGTTTCGATAATTCGACAAAACGCTCAGAAAAATAATCTAAACCGGTTGCGTAATCATAGGCGATAACACACGCCCTGCCTGTACCTAAGCTCCGCGATCAATAATCTTTTTAATAAACTCTACAATATCCTTTCTAAGCACACTTTCAACTTACATATGGCCTAAAACTGCAATTACATCAGCATATAGAGTTCATCTTGCTTCAAGTTTTCCTTTTAATTTTCGCGCACCTTGTATATTTTTCTTAACTCCAGAGCGTGAATCAATAATCACTTTAGTTAAATAAAGATCAACTACGTCTTTTACGGTTAATATTTTATTAGTTTCTGATAGTTTTTCTTTTTTATTTTTGATTACCAGTTTTATGCTTTCGTTTCAGTTACTGGACAAACACCTTGTGACCTTAATAACATCAAACGCTGAAGTTCGATAAGCGCCTCAAGTCACATGTCAGGATAGTTATCCAATTCAGCATAGTTACCGTAATTTTTTTCAAAGAATTATCTATCGGGCTTCTATAACGATAAACGAAGCTTTTCAAACCAGTCTTACCGCAAACCACTCTCAAACCTGAATATTCACCGATATCACTTTTTACGGCATCCCTCTTCTTCATCTTATCAATAGCACGAGCAGATCATGCCATTTTCTTTTTGTTGCTAATTTCCGCACTCATCTTCGGATTCCTTTTTGTGAATCAGCCTCAATTTGTTAAGATGACGGCCGAGAGAAACCAATTTGTTTCCTCACACATTGTTGACTCAATTTTGGCACGAACAAAAGTACACTAAAGCTATGCTTTTTCCTTTGCTTAGGTCAGATTTGCACAGAAGTTGTTAGAATTGGTTAGATTGCCAAACTTTCAAAATAAACTTATTTATTATTTAAATTTAGAGATTTAACATACATGAATAGCATGGAAACAATGGCTGACTTATCCTCCCACACCCCTATGATGCAGCAATATCTAAAAGTAAAAATGCAGCATCCACACTCTTTAATGTTTTATCGCATGGGCGATTTTTACGAACTGTTTTTTGACGATGCTAAAAAAGCCGCAAAACTTTTGGGTATTACCCTCACTCATCGTGGTAAAGCAAATGGTGAACCTATTCCAATGGCGGGTGTTCCATACCATGCTGCAGAAGGTTATTTGGCGCGTTTGGTTAAAAAAGGCGAAGCGGTTGTCATCTGTGAGCAAATTGGTGAAGTCACAGGTAAGGGACCTGTTGAACGCGGTGTGGTGCGAATTATTACCCCTGGAACATTGACCGATGATGCCCTGTTAACCGCAACACAAGCATCGAATCTTGTTGCAATCTGCTTTCAACAAAACCAAATTGGTATGGCACTACTGGATTTAAGTGCGGGTATTTTTAAAGTTCAACAACAAGAATTTAAATCTGAAAGCTTGGCGATTGAATTAGCTCGCTTAATGCCAAGTGAGATATTGGTCGATGAGGACATAGTCGACCCAAATATTATTGAAGATATTAAACGACAAATTGAATGCCCGATTACCAAACGGCCCAATGTCGATTTTAATTTAAATAACGCACAAAAAACCTTATGTGACCAATTCGCAGTTTCCACACTTTCTGGTTTTGGTATTGACCATCTACCCTTGGCTAAAGCGGCTGCCGCTGCACTGATTCATTATGCCAAAGAAACTCAAAAAACTGCGTTACCACATATTCGTTCAATTAAATTAGAACAAAGCTCAGATTTTATTGCACTTGATCCTGTTACACGCCGTAATTTAGAAATTATTGATCCATTATTTGAGCACGGTACTTCGCTATTTAGCTTAATCAATGATTGCCAAACTGCAATGGGCGGACGATTACTGGCACGTACCTTGATGCAACCCATTCGTGATACTCAAATCTTAGATGCACGTTTAGATGCAACGGATACTTTACTCAAAGGCTACCATGAAAGTCCTGTTCGCTTAGTCTTAAAAGAAATTGGCGATATTGAACGGGTTTTAAGTCGTGTTGCACTTGGCAGTGCACGTCCTCGTGATTTGGTGCAGCTTCGTCAAGCATGTGCACAAATCCCATTTTTAAGACATGCAATCCAACCGATTCTTGAGACTCAGCAATCTAAATTGATTGTGCAATTGAATGAAGAATTGGGCGATTTTAATGGATTACACCAACGTTTACTGTCTGCGATTGTTGAACATCCTCCTGTACTATTGCGTGATGGCAATGTAATTGCAGAAGGTTTTGATGATGAGCTTGACGAACTGCGTAAAATTCGTGACCATGCAGGCCAATTCCTGATTGATTTAGAAATCAAAGAGCGAGAAAACACGGGCATTAATACCCTGAAGATTGGTTATAACCGTGTCAGTGGTTACTATATCGAACTCACCCGTGCCCAAGCAGAACAAGCGCCTGATCATTACATCCGTCGTCAGACGCTGAAAAATGCCGAGCGTTATATCACCCCAGAATTAAAATCTTTTGAAGATAAAGTACTTTCCAGTGAATCACGTGCGCTTGCGCGAGAAAAACTACTCTTTGAAATGTTACTGGAAGAATTAAGAGCGGATATTGCCAATTTACAAATGATGAGTGCATCGATTGCTCATATCGACTTATTGGCAAACTTTGCCCATCAAGCCCGTTTGAATAATTGGAATCGACCTGAATACAGCCCAGAAATCGGGATCAAAATTACCGCAGGTCGCCACCCTGTAGTTGAGTCACTCAGTAAAACGCCATTTACCCCCAATGATACCCTACTCGATTTCAATCATCGTATGGCGATCATTACAGGGCCAAACATGGGCGGAAAATCAACCTTTATGCGTCAAACTGCTCTGATTAGTTTGCTGGCGTATTGTGGTAGTTTCGTCCCAGCTAAAACAGCGAAGTTAGGACCAATTGACCGTATATTTACTCGAATAGGCTCTGCTGATGATTTATCTACGGGTAAATCTACCTTTATGGTGGAAATGACCGAAACGTCTCAGATTTTGCACCATGCAACCAATCAGTCTTTGGTGCTTATGGATGAAGTTGGTCGTGGTACAAGTACTTATGATGGGCTATCCCTAGCTTGGGCATGTGTACTTGATCTGACCAAACGAATCAAATGTTTATGTCTCTTTGCCACACATTATTTTGAATTAACTGAACTTTCAAAAGAAGTGGCAATTGATAACTACCATGTGACTGCCAAAGAGTTAAATGGTAATTTGATTCTATTGCATAAAGTGCAACAAGGTCCTGCCAGTCAAAGTCATGGTTTACAAGTTGCAAAACTTGCTGGGATCCCTGCTGGAGTGATTAAAGAAGCGCAAAAGCGTTTAAAAATTTTAGAGAAACAACAACAGCAACAATTGCAATCCGTTGTACAAAATGACCTATTTGCAGAAGTTGAAACCGTTGAACCTGAAAAGCTTGAACACATCATTGAGATTGAAAAAGTCGTTGAAGTTGAAAAGTCATCACCTGTACTCGATGCTTTAGCAAATATTGATGTCGATGATTTAACGCCTCGCCAAGCGCTAGATCACCTCTATGCATTAAAAGCAGCACTAAATGCATAAGCAGTAACAGCTATCCAGTCTAAGTAAGTTTGAAATTCTCTACTTAGGCTGGAAATAACTTGCGTCTATTGGTCTTTAAAGAGCAATCCATAATAGGTGATTGAGTACTCAGTTTTAGGAGAATAATATCAATATTTCACTCAAGCCCCTGCAGCTTTCCGATATAGATCTCATTTGGCAACATATTGATCGACGTGAATTAATCACTCAAATGTATCTACAAGAAAAGCAAAAATTACATTTGGTCGATTGTTTTTATGATGTGCAAAGCTGGGATGAATATCATTTAGAAAATGATCCCCAGTTGTTAAAGCAGCATCTTATTCAAGGTGGACGATGTGTGGGCGCATTTAATCAATTGAATCGATTAATTGGTGTGCAACTGGTATCTAATCAAGTCATCACTGATTATCCAGAGGCGAAGCTATTACAATATTTTTATGTCGATGCAAATCATCAAGGTCTTGGTCTTGGTACACAGCTCATGCACTCAGCGATAAAATCAGCTGAGCAACTTGGTGCACAACAACTGTATATTTCAGCAACACCAACCCAGCGTACTGTCGACTTTTATCTTAAACAAGGCGCGCAGGTCTTAGAAAAACCTGATCAACAATTATGGGAATTAGAACCTGAAGATATTCATCTTATCTATACATTGTCATGATCTAACGGATACTGAAAATACAGCTCTAAATAATTCTAAAGATAATGACTGACTAAAAAACCAGCACACGAAGGCGATAATCCCATTTCGCTTCTGTGATTTAGTCTCATATTTATGTTCTTTTTTGAATATGTTTAGCATTTTTTCACCTATGGCCACATCAAAATAACAGCGCATATTTTAAAAAATGCATAATTCATCACAAGTTAGGAGAATTTTCTATAAAAAAAATTGATTTAGCAGGTTCTTCTATATTAAATATCAATAAAAGCAATTGTTAGTTTGCGGCGTTTTCCCTAAAATACAGCATTATTAATTAGAACCATATTTTTAGGTAGCTGACGCCATGACCTTTGTTGTCACTGAAAATTGTATTAAGTGTAAATATCAAGACTGCGTAGAAGTATGTCCAGTAGACTGTTTTTATGAAGGTCCAAATTTCCTAGTCATTAGTCCAGACGAATGTATTGACTGTGCGCTATGTGAACCTGAGTGTCCTGCAAATGCAATTTTCTCTGAAGATGAACTCCCTGAAGGTCAAGAAGTATTTATTGAACTAAATGCTGAACTTGCTCAAAAATGGCCAAACATTACTCAAATCGGTGATCAACCTGAAGATCGTGAAGAGTGGAATGGTAAAGCCGATAAATTACAATACTTAGAAAAATAAGTATTGTATAAAAAAGATCAGCTTAGGCTGATCTTTTTGCATTTTAATATGTAAATTGTACATTTATTTGCAATTTATCCATAATACACGCGCCAAACTAGACTAAAATAACCTGTTACTTGCTTTAGCTAATATTGAGAATGAAATTTATTTTGAAAGGTTTACTTGCTGTCGGTGTTACTACAATGATTCTGGCTGGATGTACATCTTCCCCTCAAAAGAATCCAACAATTAGCACGTCGCATGGTCAGCGTATTTACATCCCCGAAGAAAAAATTACGATTGAGCGCCCCATTCCTCCTAAAACGATGCCTTCATCTTATGGCCAATGGTTGATCTATGGAGACAATCAGTCACGTGCACGTGATTATGAACGTTTTCTTGAACAAAATAATGCTGGAAATATTATTCCTAGTTTTGAGTTATTTAAAACTGCACGGGATTGGGACAAGTGTGGTAAGTCTGAATATATGATTCCAAGCCGTGAGCTTTGGAGTAATCAATTACCAACATTAAAAGTATTTAAATACTTGGTTGCCTCTAAAGTTCTGACTGATTTTACTGTAACCTCGGTATATCGAGACTTACCTTTAAACCAATGTGCCGGTGGTGCTGGATCTTCACGTCACTTATTCAATTCAGCCATTGATTTCCGTATTGGGCCAGAAAATCCGCAACCTCAAGACTATGCGTATATTGAACATACCAAATTCAAATTATGCCAGTTCTGGTCGCAGTATGGCCAAAGCTTAAACATGGGCTTGGGACTGTATGCTTCAGGGCAAATCCATATTGATACTCAAGGATATCGTACTTGGGGACCTGATCTCACCCGTAATAGCTCAATGTGTAATTTTTAATACCCCATATTCAATTTAAAAGAGATCAATAAGATCTCTTTTTTTTATGACCAAGCATTTGATCATTGATTATATTTTAGATCAAAACAGCCTTAAATAAAAAACGCCCAATGAAATTCATCGGGCGTTTTTTGAAATAAAATTAATCTATTTCAAACGTCAATCAACTGGATATCAATCTAGTCAATTGCAGGCGTATAGGTACCATCAGCAATCGCATCTTTAATACGATCAGCTTCTTCTAATACCAAGGCAAGAAGATTCTTCACGTTTTCTAAAGTTGCAACTGGACTTAAAGTCGTCATTTTCAAAGATTGAACCTGTCCAACTTTAGTCACACCAATATTGGCTTCACCGCGCGCAAATAATTCATCTGCAACGTTTTGATTCAAAGTATCAAGTAATTCAACTGGATAATTGTCAGGTATTACACGGAATAATACCGATGCAAATTGTGGATCAACCAGCATTTCCAAACCAGCAGTAGCATTGATGTAATCTGCCACTTCACGAGTTAGCTTAACGCCATGGTCAATCATTGAACCATAAAGCTCTTCACCTAGGTTTTCAATCGTCATCCACAATTTCAACGCATCAAAACGGCGTGTAGTTTGTAGAGATTTAGACACTAGGTTCGGTACACCATGTTCTTCATCATAAGCAGAATTTAAATATTCAGCTTCATAATGCATAAAACGATAGTTCGCTTCATCTTTCAACAAGAACGCACCACATGAAATACTTTGGAAATAATGCTTATGGAAATCCAATGTAATCGAATCAGACAATTCAATACCATCAAGCATTGAACGGTAGTCATTCGATAAAATCAGTGCACCACCCCATGCTGCGTCGATATGCATCCACGCGCCATATTTATTGGTGATTTCACGCACTTTCTTTAATGGATCAATCGCGCCTGCATCGGTTGTCCCGGCAGTCGCAACGACACAAGCAACAATTTTGCCTTCAGTCTGTAAATGCGCCATGGTTTTTTCGAGCGCATCAACATCCATCTGTGCATTTTCATTGACTGGAACAGTCACCACAGATTGGAAGCCCATGCCCATCATCGCCATGTTCTTTTGCACAGAAAAATGTGCATTTTCAGAACAGATCACTTTGACATTACGCATGGCGTCACTTGGAACACCATCACGCTGCACAGACCAAGGCAGACCATTTTCGTCTTTCCAGTTCTTGGCAATACACCAGTCACGCGCTAACAATACGCCCATTAAGTTAGATTGAGTACCGCCAGAAGTGAATACACCTGCCTGACCTGCACCATAACCTACTTTTTGACGTAACCAATCGATCAATTGAACTTCCATCAAAGAACCTGCTGGGCTTTGATCCCATGAGTCCATTGATTGGTTGGTCGCATTAATCAAGACTTCAGCAATTTGACTTGTCACCATGGTTGGGCAATGCAAATGTGCTAAAGAGTGCGGATGATGTACTTTTAAACTTTTGTTCAGAAAAAGCTCAACCATACGCTCAAGCGATTGGTGTAAACCTAGACCTTGTTTAGACGGTGCAAAAGAAATCGCTTCACGAAGTTCTTTAATGCTCCCACCTGTATACATTTTGTCATTTTGCAACCATGCTGCGACCGCTTTAGTCGCCTCACCCATTGCTGACTCATAGTCAGCAATAGATTGAGCATCATTGCAGAGTAACGCTTTACGATGTTCTGCAAAATCTACCATGAATTAAGCGCCTCGAACTGCAATAAGAGCCTCTGCAACCGCTTTCTTAAAGCGCGCAATAGCTTCTTCACATTCTTCTTGAGTAATGATCAATGGGCAAAGTAAACGGATCACCGTACCGCTACGGCCGCCTTTTTCTAACAATAATTTATTGTTAAAACATGCCGTTTGAATTGCAGCAGCCAATTGTGAATCCGCAGGAAGAGAACCCATATGATCCGCTTGCTTACGCTCATCCACAATTTCGATACCGATCATTAAACCGCGACCACGAACATTACCAATACATGGGAATTCTTGCGCTAATTTTTTCAATTCAGCTTGTAAGAAATCACCACGTTGTTGCGCATTTTGTGCAAGGTTTTGCTCTTTAATGGTATTGATCGTTGCAAGACCAGTACCCATTGCAAGTTGGTTACCACGGAAAGTACCTGTGTGACCTGCAGGTTGCCAAGCATCAAACTTACGTTTAATACCCAAAACAGCCAATGGTAAGCTACCACCCACTGCTTTTGACATCACCACAACATCAGGTTCAATACCAGCATGTTCAAAAGCAAACATTTTGCCTGAACGTGCAAAGCCCGCTTGAACTTCGTCCAAAATCAACACAATGTTATGACGCTCAGTCACTTCACGGATTTTTTGCAACCATTTCGCAGGTGCTGTAACCACACCGCCTTCACCTTGAATTGCTTCAAGAATCACAGCTGCAGGCTTAGTTACACCGCTTTCGACATCTTCAATGAAGTTTTCGAAATAATAAGTTAAGGCATCAACACCTGCTTCACCGCCAACACCCAACGGGCAACGGTATTCATGCGGGTATGGCATAAATTGTACGCCTGGCATTAAGCCATTTACCGCATTTTTAGCAGATAAGTTACCTGTCATCGCTAACGCGCCATGAGTCATCCCATGGTAACCGCCAGAGAAACTGATAACTGTATTGCGACCTGTATAGGTTTTCGCCAATTTAATCGCTGCTTCTGTACCATCTGCACCAGATGGGCCACAGAACTGTAAGCAATACTCTTCTTGCCCACCCGGAAGTTGTGCAAGCAGTGCTTCAGTGAAAGCATCTTTTAAAGGCGTTGTTAAATCTAAAGTATGTAAAGGGAGACCACTCGCTAAAGTGTCTTGAATACTTTTAATCACCGCAGGATGGTTATGGCCTAATGCCAATGTTCCTGCCCCAGCTAAACAATCGAGGTACTTTGTACCTTCAACATCGGTAACCCAACAACCATGTGCTTCCGCTATCGCTAACGGTAATTTACGTGGATAACTACGAACATTCGATTCCATCTGACTTTGGCGAGTCAAGTAGTATTCGTTTGTGGAAGTGGCAGCAGGATTTACAGAAGTAACGCTCATATCGAATTACCATCTCTGATATGGGTTGAAAGAAATAAGTCGGGTGACTTGTGGTCCTTTGACTCGGTGCTTTATAGAAATCTAGTTAGAGTGCTTTTAATCTTCATAACTAGGAGCGCGATAATACAGTTTTTTACAAGAAAATAAATATCTTTTATGTACTTATCCACACTCCATTTATCGAAAAAAACATTTAGCTAAATCTAATTTGTTATTATCATCATACTATGTGACAAAGCAAAGAAAAGCCGATAATTAAAATCACTTTATAAATCTTAACCATTCTGATCACTTTTTATCACAACCAATCTCGATAAGCTTTTAATTTTTAAAATATTTTACTCAAAATAAAATTGCAATTCATATGCAAATTATTACAAATGCACCACAAAATCTGCCATAGTTTTCCGCAAACCAGATTTATGATTAAAAACAGATTCAATTTATACAATATATCTTTCGGCCATAAAATTTAGTCAAACAATTTTAAGGATTCATTATGCGTTATTTAGCTTTAACTACTTTACTCTTGGGAACCACACTGAGCACAATGACGATGGCAGCAGAAAATGACCCGTTAAACTACAATATTGTCAATGTTCAAGCAGATGCGACACGTCAAGTGTCTAATGATGAAATGCATGCTGTACTTTTTATTGAGAAAAACAACAAGCAACCTGCTGAGTTATCTTCTCAAATTACCCAGTTAATGAATCAAGCCATTAGCATTTCGAAAAAGTATCCACAAGTTAAAGTCGAAACAGGTTCACAAACCACTTATCCTGTTTATGACAATGACAACCAAAAATTGAAAGAATGGCGTGGTCGTGCAGAAATTCAAATCGAAAGTAAAGATTTTAAAGCGGCAAGCCAGTTAATCAACGAGTTGCAAACCAGCTTCCAAACACAATCGATTAATTTCACAGTGTCTGATGAACAACGTAAAAAAGTTGAAAATGAATTGATGGTTGAGGCTTCTAAGAACTTCCAACAACGTGCGCAAATTTTAACGCAAGCATGGAATAAATCATCTTATAACTTGGTCAATATCAACATCAATACCAGCAACTCTTATCCGCAACCAGTATATGCAGCGCGTGCATCTATGGCTAAGTTCGAAGCTGCCGATGCAGTCGGTGGTCAGAACATGGCCGCTGGTGAATCAAAAATCACGGTCAATGCCAATGGTTCGATCCAGTTTAAATAATTTTTTGATGAGTATAAAGACCGTGCTTATGCACGGTTTTTTGCTATTGCAATATAAAAAAGTAAATATTTGATTAAAAAATCTATTAATTTGAATTAAACAATAGTTTTAAATGATAATCATCCTGATTTAAAAATATGCTTGAAGAGATTAAGATACGCACAATTTCAAATGCCTATCTCTTTATGAAAATTTCAAGCCATAGAACACCTGACTTCGCCCTGTTTAAACCCTCACATCTCAGCCTTGCAATTGCTGTTTCACTTAGCTTTATATCCAATGCTGCTTTTGCCGAAGACAATCAAGAAACTTCAACACAAACACTTAAAACAATCACCGTACAAGCTGAAGGAAACTGGCTTGAAGCAGCCAATGCTGAAAAAGTTCACAAGCATGCAGGTGCACGTACCATTATCGATCGTAAAAAAATGGACGAATCTGCGGTGACCTCTATCCGTGATGCGCTAAAACAAGTGCCAGGGGTTCAGGTTCAGGACAGCAATGGCACAGGTGGAAGTGATGTTTCACTCAATCTGGGTGTACGTGGCTTAACCTCTCGCCTCTCACCGCGCTCCACTGTGTTGATGGATGGTGTTCCATTATCCTTCGCGCCTTATGGTCAACCACAATTGTCTATGGCACCTGTTTCAATGGGCAATATTGAATCTGTAGACGTTGTTCGTGGCGCAGGTTCAGTCCGCTTTGGGCCTCAAAACGTGGGGGGAATCATCAACTTTAATACTCGAGCAATCCCTGAAAAACTATCAGGCTCTGTTGGTTTAACCACAGAATTCGCCACAGGTACCGACCAACTCAAGTACAGTCCAAACCTCTTTATCGGCGGTACTATGGATAATGGTTTAGGTCTTGCGCTACTTTATTCAGGAACCAAAGGAAATGGCTATCGTGAAGCCAATAACGACATAGATATTGATGACGTCATGTTAAAGTCGTCATATCAGTTTACAGATGCAGATTCGATTGCACTTAATTTGCATCATTATGAAGGTCGTGGCGAAATGCCAGAAGGCTTAACGACTGCGGATTATGCCAAAAACCCATACCAGTCAAACCAATACCGTAACTATTTTGCTGGCCGTCGTTCAGATGTTTCTGTTAAATACAGCCATAAAGATGAACTCAATAACTTTGAAATCCTTGGTTATTATGTCGACTCATTCCGTACCAGTGATCTAGAATCGCCAGATAAAAGTAATAAAGCCAATAGCATTATCAGCAACTCACCGCGTGATTATAAATATTTTGGCATTGAACCACGTTATTCACGTGCCTACACTTTGGGTAATATGAATAATGAAGTCACTGTCGGTTATCGATACTTACAAGAAGATAGTTCAGAGTTTTCGGGTCGTACAGCGCCATATAATACTGCAACAGGCACACCGGGTGAACGTCTTGCTAACACCACTAGTGAAGGTGGAACCAAAGCGCATGCCGTGTATATTGATAACCGTTTTGGTCTAGGTGCACTAACCATTACTCCGGGTGTACGTTTTGAGTCTATTAAAACCCATAATGATTATACCGCCTACCAAAATGGTAAATTCATCAATACGGTACATCCAAAAATAAATTCTGATGAGTTTTTACCAAGCCTTGCAGTGCAATACAATTTCAATGAGCAATGGAATGTCTTTGCCAATGCGGCGGTTTCTTTTGGTCCTCAGCAATATAACCAATTAGCTAAAGTTGAAGGAATCAGTGCTGTTACCACTTTAGATGGTTTACATCCTGAAAAATCCAACAACTATGAAATCGGTACAAAATACCTCGGCAATGGTTTAAATGCTGAATTTACAGTGTTCTATTTAGACTTTGATAAAGAGCTATCTCTAGAGCGTACAGACGTTATTGGTACAGGCATCTGGACCAATTTAGGCGCAACGACTCATAAAGGCATAGAACTCGGTCTAAGTTATGACTTTGGCAACCTCTATGACTCACTTCAAGGCTTAAAAGTCTATAGTAATTATACATTTACAAAGGCTGAGTCTGAAGCAGGTAAATTTGCTGGTAAGGACTTACCGTATTATTCACGACATGTTGGAAATTTAGGCCTTGGTTATAGCTTTGACAAATGGTCTGTCAATGCAGATATGTTTGCTCAATCTAAACAACATGCGCCGGGTTCAGGCAATGTTTACCAAACCGTTGAAACGGCAGATGGTCGTACTGGTGATATCCCGGGTTATTCAACTTTTGCGGTACGTACTGGTTATGATTTTGGACAAGATTTTTACGGTTTAAAAGTTGCAGGTGGGATTAAAAACCTATTTGATCAAGAATACTTTACTCGCTCATCTGACTCTACAGGTGGTAAATACGTAGGACAGCCACGTACTTTCTATCTACAAACTTCTGTTGATTTCTAATTTTTTGAAAAACTTGTAGCTTAACAAAGCATTTAAAACTAAAGCGCTAATCTCATAGATTGAGATTAGCGCTTTTTAATTACTTTTATTTGAATATATTCTATGATTATTCTCTTAAAATAGCAGTTAGAACAATCTGTAATGGAATACGAGACAATACTTCTGAGTTTAGGCTTCTTCGCTTTTTGTGCGGGTTTAATTGATGCTGCGGTGGGTGGAGGTGGATTAGTTCTACTCCCAGCACTGATGCATGCCTTTCCCAATCAAAGTCTCGCCACAGTTTTTGGAACCAATAAAATCATTGCCATGGCAGGCACTGTATCTTCTGCATTTGCTTACTTTAAGAAAGTTACGATCAATTGGAAACTTATATTACCCACAATGTTGGCAGCATTTATATTTTCTTTTTTAGGTGCAATGTCAGTTTCGTTGATACCTAAAGAGTTGATGCGTTATATCGTATTCTTTTTACTGATCTTGATTGCGATCTACACCTTTGCCAAAAAAGACTTAGGTAAAGTCCATACTGTGTTACAGACGGGTAAGAAAGAAATTGCGTTAGGTTTATTTTTTGGCGCCTTAATTGGATTTTATGATGGAATTTTTGGCCCTGGGACAGGCAGTTTTTTACTCTTTCTGTTTGTGAAAGTATTTGCTTTTGATTTTTTAAATGCTTCTGCATCTGCCAAATTGGTCAATGTCGCCACCAATATTGCTGCCATGTTTTTCTTTATCCCTTCTGGGCATATTTTATGGATGGCTGGCATCATTTTAGCAGTTTGCAATGTTTTAGGCTCACTTGCGGGTACAGCTTTAGCATTTAAATATGGAAGTGGTTTTATTCGTATTTTCTTTTTAATTTTACTGGTATTTTTAATTGGCCGAATGGGCTATGACTTATTTATCGGTTAGTCATTCATACTAAATATAAAAATTGAATGAAGCCCACCAAAATGCGGGCTTCTAAACTAAGATTATAAAAAACTTCCTATGGAAGTTTTTCCAAAAATTTAAATCTTTTCAGCTTTATCTAAAAAGTATTGTGTGGCTTCAGTTAAATCCATATCTAATTCATTGGCAATAATGGCTAACCACCAAACACATTCACCTAACTTATGCTGCAACTCTTGTTGAGCATCGCCTTTGTGTAGCCACTTCCCCGTCTGCGCCATGACTAATCTCCCAACCAATCCAGCATCAGATAAAAATGCCAACGCATCCTCTTGCACTGTCCATTCAGCGTGATGATTTATTCGCTCTAGCTCATGATAACGTTCTCTGATTTTTACTGAACGTGCTACAACCTCATCAACCGTTATTTTATGATCCATCATTTTGCTCGTTTAAAAATTAGAGCTTACTTGATTTTGTAAAATTGATTCGATTAGAAATGTAATGTGTTCAAAATTGAGTGTCTAGCAATAATCGCTATTGATACACTTTTTATGAGTGAAGCGTTCAAACATAATTTTATAAAATGATTTTTCTCAAAAAAGCTAAGTAAAATCAGGGCGCGCCCAGCGTTCACTCATATGCCAATTGACCAGATCAATAGCTGCATCACTTTCTAAAAATTCATTTTCATCTTCTAAAGCATCTTCATTCAACTGATATAAGTCATTGTCTAAATCATCTGAAAATTGTTGAAGCAAATCGGTAATCGAGTTAGCGACCAAAATACCAACATCATATTCATGATCAATAAAGATCACTTGGCCAATTTGACCAACGGCGGTGGGTGCTAAATCCACATACAAACCTGTGCGCCCACCATCGTGCGCAAACTGGACCCAATCCCGATGGTGGGCATTGGTTGGATTGATTTGTGGGTCAGCATGTTGAAGTACAAACAATTCATCAACGAGATCCGCAAGATCAGCACGTTTATTTTCAATATTGGTCAGCGATAAAAATTCCATACCATAAAATAAACTGCCTAAATTTTCCTCTTCATTCATCCCATTATGCCAACAGTACAACTGTTTAAAATCATCAGGTAAATGTTTAGAAAGCCTTTGTTCAAATTGTTCTATATCTGAAATACTTGCCGCAAGATTGAGTGATTGATTTGCGATCTTTGCAGTATGTTGCACTAACCAATTCTGTATATTTTCTAATTTTTTTTGAATCATGCTCTTCTCATTTATCTTAGGGTCTGTTGACATTTTATAAATGGCTTGCGTTGTAGGCTAAAATTGAGCAGGCAAGGCATGAAGCGAAGAGAATAGCGAGACTATTTTCGAGTTTCATAACACAGGCTGAGATAATTTTAGCCACAACCCTTCGGGACTAGCGTGTTTTTTGCCGTTACGAGTTACCTTGCGAAACGTTGTTTCTCATCATTTAGAATGACTAAATTTCATACTCCGCGCCTAGTATCGCCTAAAAAACACTCGCAGTCGCAAACGTAGACGAATTGTCAACAAACCCTTATAACAGTCAAATAAACTTTACTGAAAAACCCAATCATTGACAATAAAAAAGCCACTTAAAAGTGGCTTTAGCTTTAGCAAATCAACTATTTTTTAAATGGAAATGCATATTTCACAATACGTCCAAGGACTTGACCATATTGCTTAAACAAACTTGCATTGTTGTAGTTTAAACCATACTTTTTACATACCGCTTCAACTTTAGGCGCCATTTTACGATAGCGACGAGCAGGTACTTCAGGGAATAAATGATGCTCGATTTGATGGCTCAAATGACCTGTCAAAATATGAAATGCTTCTGAACCAGTTAAATTCGAAGAACCGCGAATCTGGCGCATATACCAATGTCCACGACTTTCATCCTGTAAAACAGTTTTAGGGAACACTTCGACATCTTTGGTAAAGTGACCACAGAAAATGATACTAAATGTCCAAATATTACGGATACCATTAGCAACTAAATTACCTGTAAATACAGGTAAAGCCGCTGGACCAGCAATCACGGGAAAGAAAAGATAATCTTTAAAAAACTGTTTACCAATTTTCTTCTGAGTTGGCTTCCACTCTTCTTTAAACTGCGCCCACGTTTTACGTTTATAAACCAATTTACCAATTTCAAGGTTTTGAATCGCAACGCCCCATTGGAACAATAGACAGAACGGAATTGCATATAAAGGTTGCAATAAAAAACCCGGTTTCCAACGTTGTTCAGGGAATAAACGCAATAAACCATAGCCAATATCATCATCCATCCCTTTGATATTGGTATAGGTATGATGCTTATAATTATGGGTCTGGCGCCAGTTGTCAGAGGTTCCAACAATATCCCATTCGTAAGTTGTACCTTTAAAGCGTGGATCATTCATCCAATCATATTGTCCGTGCATGACATTATGACCGAGTTCCATGTTTTCCATGATCTTCGCAAAGCTCAGTAAACCAGTACCAAGTAACCATGCTGGTGGGAACCAACCCGCAAATAAGCATGCTCGGCCTAAAATACTGCTATAACGAATAGCGGCATATACTTTTTTGATATATTTGGCATCTTTTTCACCAATATCATCTAAGACTTCTTGCTTAATTGCATCCAGCTCGCGCGCTAAAGCATCCAGCTCAGTCTGGGTCAGTTCACGGTTTTTGGTGTTTTTAAAATATTGAATTTTAACTGGCATATTCATGATAAAACTCGCTTAAAGATCAATAACTAAATCAGTTTTGGCAGTATTCACACAAATTCTCAGTAAATTATTCGGTTCAAAATTTTCTTGACCATTAACTAAGTTTTTTGTGGCACCCTGTGCTTTATTACACGCGCATTTATTGCAGATACCCATTCTACAACCATGTTCTGGTTTGATATTTTGTTGTTCTAAGCCGACTAAAATGGCTTGACCTTTAGGGATTGCAACCACTTTATTGGATTTGGTTAATGTGACATTGATAAAACCAGTGTCATCAGAAATCACGGGGCTTAGGCTAAATGCTTCGCTCTTGAGTACTTTGGCCTGTTCAAATAATTGCTCAGCTGTTGCTACAAAACCTGAAGGACCACATACATACACTGTGCTTTGCTCAAGATTTTTAATGATATGTAAATATTCATTATTTAAACGTGCATCCGCAGGTATTTCTTGGGTATAGAACACATCAAATTTAAAATCGGGATACTGTTGGGCTAATTGCTCAAACTGTTGTTTAAAGGCAACGTCTGCATTTTTTTTAACCCAATACATTAAATGTACTGGCTGACGATCAAGCTGCTGGTTCGCTGCCAATGCTTGAATCAAGCTATACATCGGCGTAATACCACTGCCCGCAGCGACCAGAATCAATGGACTGACAACTTGAGGCAATAACATATCACCATAAGGTCGACCAAATTCAATCACCTCACCCACTTGGGCATGTTCAAACAACCAGTTACTCACAATGCCTTTTTCTACTTTTTTTGCCGTGAGTAATACATGTTGCGTATCTAATTGAGTCAGACTATAGGTACGTTCATAACGACGACCATTGATTTCGACAGTGATTGGATGATGCTGCCCGGCTAACCCCATTTTAAACAAACGGTTAATTTTGATGGTTAAGCTGATCGTATCTGCGGCGGATTGTTCTTTTTCAACAATTTTCCCCAAAGCTTGTTGAACTGACCACAATGGATTAATTTTCTGTAGCCAAAAATTAGTCGTATGAGTACCTAACACCATATCAAATATAGCGTTTACGGGAGATTTTTGCTTTTCAATAGCGTGCATACTAGGCTCACCATCTGAGTGATTTTTAATTATTATACACATGTATATATATTTGTATATACGCGTGTATTGTATCTAGACATTTCATTTATGTAATGACAAAGGCTATAATGAAAAAAATATTTTAACTATTTGATACTTTATGAATCCAACGTCCGTATTACCTCAGAACCCAGCTACCCTTCAAGATCAAATTCATGAGCTTGAAAAAGTTTCTGTACGTACTGTTGGACGCAAAGCGACAATTACCAAAGAAGAATTATTCCAAGCCGCCTTAAATCTGATTGGACCGCAGAAAAAGTATTTCCTCTTTAAGTTTAAGAGAAGTTGCTCGTGAAGCTGGGATTGCGCCAAATAGTTTTTATCGTCACTTTAAAGATATTGATGAGTTGGCGATTGAACTGATTGATCGTTCAGGCGTGGTGCTCCGTCAAATTTTGCATGAAGCTCGAATCAAGGCAATTAGACAAAGCAGTATTATTCGCAGTTCAGTTGAAGTATTTATTGAACAACTAGATGCCGATGAAGGTAATCTCAGTTTACTACTGCGTGAAGGTTATACAGGATCAAAGCAATATAAACTTGCTGTAGACAAACAACTTAATTATTTCCAACAAGAACTCCAAGAAGATTTGATTCGAATAGAACGCATCAATCACAGTAAATTAACCCATCCTGATTTAGTCGCCAAAGCCATTACTCAGCTGGTATTTAATATGGGTGCCAAGGTGATTGATTTGCCGATTGCTGAACGTAAAGAAGTCGCTGAACAAACCATGGTGATGATTCGTATGTTACTCGAAGGTTCGCGTCATTTAGACGAAGCGCAAATTAAATAATAGCTATTCTTTCATAGCCTATTAAATACAAGTATCAAGACCCTATGATCAGTCACAATCAACAAAAATATTCGTGTAGGCATACTGGGTGTGACTGGCCGCATGGGACAAATGCTGGTTCAGGCCTGTCTCAATGCGGGACTAAACATCACTGTTGCTACAGCAAGGATTGCAAGTGCCGCGATTGGTCATGAACTAGGACAGTATCTCAATCTAGCACCATTAAATGTGCTTATTTCAGATCGTTTGGAAGACGTCATTCAGCATTGTGATGTGGTGATTGATTTCACTACAGCAGAAGCATTATCGCAACATTTAAAAATTTGTCAGCACGCTAAAAAACCGATGATTATTGGTATCACTGGTTTATCTGAGCAATTAAATCAACACATTGCTCAAGCCGCACAAGCTATTGCTATCGTGCATTCAGGCAATTATTCCATTGGCGTCAATCTTAGTATTGATCTGGTTCGAGTTGCTGCCCAATTATTAGGTACAGGATTTGAAGCTGAAATCATCGAAGCACACCATCGACAAAAAATAGATGCGCCATCAGGTACTGCATTGATGTACGCAGAAGCGATTACTCAAGTCAGAGCACAATTGCTCAGCGATTTAGCGGTCTATCAACGCCATGCTCAGGTTGCTGAGCGAACACCCCAACAGATCGGTTTACAAGCTATACGTGGTGGTGACATTGTTGGTGAACATAACACAATATTTTATGGTCATGGGGAACAGGTCGAAATCAAACATATTGCAAGCAATCGGATGAACTTTGCGACTGGTGCAATTCGTGCCGCAATGTGGTGTATGTCTCAACCCGCTGGCTTATATAACATGCATGACGTGATTCATTTGAATCACTCGCTTTAATAGCGCTCTATGTACTGCTCAATGTACGCAGCAGTAAAATTTTTCTGATCAATCCCACGATAGTGATCTTTTATCTTTCTATAACGTTTTTTAAAGACTTTTCACCCAGTATTCAGGCCAAATATTTTCACATTGAATTAAGCTTTGTATTTAAAAATAGCTATCTCGCCGCGAGTTAGAGTGATATAAATCTAACTTGGTATTTTTATATTCCCCTATACATCAATTGTATAATTGAGCTCTATTCACATGAAACTGTTAAATGATCGTCAAAGTATTATTGCAAGTTACTTACTCATGCTGATCTTTTTGTCTTTACTGATTCCCTTGCATCTCTTAGCGTCATTTTTTGCAGGTTTTGTTGTTTTTGAAATCATCAATAGTTTAGGTAGCATTACAGAAAGATATATTGATGGTCAAAGAGCGCGCTTGACCATTAGCATTATTCTTGCCATTTTTATTATTTCTTTGATTGTGCTCAGCATCACAGGGTTAATTAGCTTTGTTCAACACGATTTGCAAGGTGCGGGAATCAATGCCATCAGTGACCAAGTGGATCAGACCTTACAAAAACTACAACTTGAAGTGGCACAATATATTCCAGGATTTATTCCTTATTCACTCACTGAATTAAAAGATCAAACATTTGATTTAATCAAAGATAATTTATCCACCTTAAAAAGTACCGGAACAGGCTTTTTACATAATTTAGCCACGATGTTGATTGGTATGATTGTGGGGATCCTTGTCTCATTAAACCAACTGCGCCCACAGCCGGATCAGCCAGAATTTAAGCGTGCCATGATCACACGTATTGAAAACCTTTCTTCATCTTTTAAAAATGTGGTATTTGCTCAGTTTAAAATTTCGTTAATCAATACCTTTTTATTTTTGATTTTCTCTCACCTGATCCTCCCTGTTTTTGATATACATTTACCTTTTGCCAATACCTTAGTGATCCTGACTTTTATTTTTGGATTAATTCCAATTGTCGGAAACTTACTCTCCAATACCATTATTGTTATGGCAGGTTTAACCATTTCAGTATCTACAGCAGGTATCGCATTACTTTATCTGATTTTTATCCATAAACTGGAATACTTTATTAATGCCAAAATTATTGGCACAAAAATCCATGCAGCGTCATGGGAAGTGTTATTGGCAATGTTAGTCTTTGAGTCGTTCTTTGGCTTAGCGGGTTTAATTGTTGCACCCATTTTCTATGCCTATCTCAAGTTAGAACTTAAACAAGCCGAAATGATTTAAAGCTGAAATGATTTAAAGCATAGTTCGTTTGAGTCAACAAGAAACCCTTCTTTTTAAAGGTGTGAAGTATTACTTTGTAAAAGAAGAAAATTAAAAAAAGCCTGAGTTGATCAACATTACAATTCAGGCTTTTTTGCTAATAATACGAATGTAGTTAAAAACTTTTATTCCCAGACCACTTCTCGTTTCTGTTGTGCCCAAGCGTCTAAGAATGGCTCATAGCGACTTTCAATTTTATTACGTTTAATTTTCATCGTTGGGGTAAGTAAATCATTTTCCATGGTCCATGGTTCATTGACTACGACAAAAAAGCTGATTTTTGCATGAGGCTCCAGTTCTTCATTGATCTTCACTCTTAATGCTTTTAAGGCGTTTTCAATTTCATCTCGCTTCGGGTTCTGCTTCAGACTGTTACGAATATCTTCAGCCAACATAATAAAGGCAACTGGTTGTGGTTGGCTTGAACCACCTATACATACAGATTCAATTAAGGCCTGATTTCCGATTTTTTGCTCAGTCGGAACTGGCATGATGTATTTGCCTTTACTTGTTTTAAAAATATCTTTAATTCGACCCGTAATTTTTAACCGCCCTTCTGCATCGATCTCGCCCAAATCCCCCGTACGTAAAAATCCATCTTCGGTCATATCTTCTGCAGTTTTTTCAGGATTTTTATAATAGCCCAACATGGTTCCTGGGCTTTTTACCAGAATTTCACCATTTTCATCAATTTTACACTCCACTTTAGGTTGGGCATGCCCCACATAACCACTGGCAAACTGCCCCACACGTGTCACATGCGAATAACCACAATTTTCAGTCATGCCATAGACTTCAAGTAACTCTAAACCTAAATTTCGATACCATAAAATAATATCTGTAGGTAGCGGTGCCGCAGCAGTAAATGCATAACGGACATGATTTAGCCCGAGTTTAGTGAGTAATTTCTTTTTAACCAACTTACCTAATACAGGTATTTTAAATAAAACCTTTTGTATATGGAGCGGTATTTTTTCATTAACCCCCAAATAGAACTTGGTCCATAAGCGCGGTACCGAAAAGAATAATGTAGGTTTGGCACGATTCAAATCTTCAACAAAGGTTTCAATTGAATTTGCAAAATACACGGTAAAACCGCAAACCATCAATGAAGATTGAATAAAAATACGTTCTGCAACATGTGCAAGTGGTAGATAAGATAAGGCTCGATCAGATGTTGTCACTTGATAAGTTAATCTGAGCTCACGAGCAGCCGATAAAAGTGTCGCAAAACTTTGCATAACTCCTTTAGGTACACCCGTACTACCAGACGTATAAACGATGGTCGCTAAATCATTTTTATTGGGCAAAATTGGGTTTTCTAGTGGGGCAACAGATTGCACAATATCATTCCATTGCGGTGCATCGAATTCAGGTGATAATGCCAAACGCACGCAAGCTAAATCTTGCGGAATGATTGTTTTTACCTCATTCCAGCTATCCGCTTTACCGTCCAATTTTCCAATAAATAAGAGTTTGGCTTCACTGTGGTTGAGTACATAAGCTGCACCTTCCGCATTGAGTGTTGGGTAGAGTGGGACTGAGATATGACCTGACATCCAGATCGCTAAATCTGCCATAAGCCAATGCGCACTATTTTTACCATAAATTGCAATCGCACTCTTTTCAGGCAAGTTTAAAGACTGTAAATAACTCGCCATACTGCGAACTTGTTGTGCAACTTCCGACCATGTGTAATGCACTGCATTGCCATTGGCCAATGGTTGTACAAACACATCTTTTTGCGGTAATTGCTTTTCCCAATGAAGTAGATAGTGCACATGGGTATCATGAAACTCAACAAAATCCTTGTTTTCCATATCATTTCTTCCATTATTTTAAGTTTTTATCTTGGCTATAGACCGTTGCTTTCGAACTTGTCTATTTGGATACACAATACTGAATGATCAAATTACATGGGTGGGTAAACTTTATCTCTAAAAGAAAAAATCGAGATCAAAGTACACTATTTAAATAGCATAAAAACGGTTGCAATGTATACAACAAACTTCCTGTAAATCGTTCATTGATTATTGTTGTAAAGTAGATCTCATTCAATGATACATGGGGTTTCTATGATGTGGTGAAATTGATGAATGGTCTATAGCCCCCATACAAGACATGGTCATATAAATGGTTCAATGCTAGGAATTAATTTTTATAAATTGATATAATTTTTACATTTAAAATCAAATAAATAAAAATGACCCAATAATTGACTATTTAAATCTGGATAATATATACATCAAAAAAGCTCCCGAAGGAGCTTTTAGAATCTAGATAAATTACGCTAAATTAAGGTTTAACCACGACCAATACCTGAATCGCTTCTGGTGTTACAGAAACACCTTCCAATAGGCTTAAACCTTCTTTCTGGAATTTCTGTAAACGTTCAATTTCATCTGCACGAATACTTGGATTAAATTGTTTTAAATAGCTTAAACGATCAATTTCATATTGCCATTTGCTACCATAAATTTCTTTAGCTTGTTCTTTTAACTGCGGTAAAACACCTTTAGCAATATCTAAAGCTTGTGCATAGCGTTCTTCAATCACTTCACGACGTGCTTTCACCACTTGACGACAGCTATTGCTATCTAAATGATGCAAATACGGCTTAATAATTTCCGGATCAAGCTTGGCAGTAATATCCTGACCCGTTTCAGTCAATAACACTCGAATCAATTGTGTCGGCAAACTTGAAGGTAAATTTAATGCCTTAGGTGCAACCACATCCACTTTAAACCAAACTTCCAACAAGATCGTGCCTTGTTTAAGTGCATTGGTTTTTAGAATCGCAACATTGGTACTACCAAAAGATTGAGTACGGATAATTTCCATCACACTTTCAGTAAACGGATGTTCAAGTGTTAAATATTGCGCGTCTTCACGGATCTGTGCTTGATCACGATAGAAGGTTGCAGTCATGCCCTCTTCGTCGATATCCAAGCCTTGCACTTGCATTTGATCGGTTGGTTTAATAATCACCGTACCATTGCTTTGCTCATCAAAGTCAATGTTAGTCGATGCCATAAACCGCTTCATAAACATTGGCAACAAAGTATTGTCATCATAGTCTTCAAGCGCAGTAACAATTTCTTGTGCCACGATCGGACGACATGAATTGTATTCCAATAAACGGTCACGACCATCTTGCAATTCAACTTCAAGCGCTTGACGCTGTACATTGACCGCTTCAAGAAGCTCTTCAAAGGCTTGGCCTTTATCATCCAATAAGCAATCTTTTAAATCGACAATAAAGTTTTCTTGTAAGGTTTGTGCTGTAGGCGAAATATTACTGAAAATATTTAGCGCTTCATTGTACCAACGGAACATACGCTCTTGCGCTGTACCGACAAGATAAGGCACATGAATCTGAATACGATTTTCCTGACCAATACGGTCTAAACGACCAATACGCTGTTCAAGTACATCTGGATTTGCTGGCAAATCAAACAACACAAGATCAGAAGCAAACTGGAAATTACGCCCTTCTGAACCAATTTCAGAACACAGTAAAATCTGTGCACCATAAGAATCTTCAGCAAAATAAGCCGCTGCTTGGTCACGTTCCAATAAGCTCATGCCTTCATGGAACATTGCAGTGCGAATACCCGCGTGGATACGTAAAGCATTTTCAAGTGCTTCAACAACTGGACCACTACGTGCGATCAGCAATACTTTTTTATGTTTTAAATCAGAACGTAATCGTTCCATCAACCACATAACACGTGGGTCTGTTTCCATCCATGCGCCATCAAGTTGCAGTTCTTCTGGCCACATTTGCTCACGTAATTTTCCATCTTTAGACCAGTTTTCTGGTGCTGGCAATGGTGCAGGTTGGCAATCACGTCCCGGGAAACCTTGAATTGCTTCACGGGTATTACGGAACAAGATACGACCTGTACCATGACGGTCTAAAAGTTCATGAATTGCGCGGAAACGATGTTCAGGCTGATCTTCAATCGGATGGCCTAATAATTTTTCAACTGCTGCCAAATGTTCCGCTTCAAGTGGCAAATCTGACATCAACACTTCAGCAATTTTAGCAGTGTGATGATATTGCTCTTCTTCATCAAGGAAACGATCAAGCGAACTAAAACGTTGTGGATCAAGTAAACGTAAACGGGCAAAATGACTTTCTACACCTAACTGTTCAGGTGTTGCCGTTAAAAGCAGCACACCTTCAGTTTTTTCAGCAAGCTCTTCAACCAGATCATAACGGTCATTACCGCCTTCTTCTTCACTCCACATCAAATGATGCGCTTCATCGACCACTAACAGATCAAAACCAGCTTCAATGGCTTGCTCACGCAAATCATCATGGTCAATCATCAAATCTACTGAAGCAATGATACATTGTTCAGTCAGGAATGGATTGAGTTCAGGATCATGCTCTTTGATTGAAGCTGTACGAGTCAGATCAAACAATGAGAAATTCAAATTGAAACGACGACGCATTTCAATCATCCATTGATATTGTAATGAATCTGGCACAAGAATCAGAATTCGCTCAGAACGACCCGTTTTGAGTTGTTGATGGATGATGAGTCCCGCCTCGATTGTTTTACCTAAACCGACTTCATCTGCAAGTAATACACGAGGTGCAAATCGTTTACCCACTTCATGGGCAATATACAGCTGGTGTGGAATCAAACCTACACGCGCGCCAACCAAACCACGTAATGGTGACGTTTGCATATTGGCTTGCATTTGCATCGCTTCAATACGTAAGTCATACCATTCTTTATAGTCAATTTGGCTTGCCAATAAACGCTCTAAAGGCTTTGACAATTGAATTTGTGCGCCAATACGCGTTTCGTTTAATGCTTTCTTCTCTTGTTCACCACTATCCAATGTACGAATAACATTGTAACGAATCACACCACTGCGATCGTCTAAAGACTCGACAATCCACTTGATGCCTTCTTGGTCTTGAACTTCATCATTGATATTAAAAACAATACGAGATAATGGGGCATTATTACGTGCATAGACACGAGTTTCGTCACTTTTTGGAAAAAGAATACTGATTGAACGTTCATCGACGTCAATCAATACACCTAAACCTAACTCAGTTTCTGTGTCCGATAACCAACGTTGACCTATAGCAAATTGTTGCAATTTTTCCACCTTTATCTCATGTTAGGGCTAAAACACGGTTGCTCAAATCAGGAGAATATTTGAACAAAGTTTATACCCATTACGCAATACTTTTTGACATAAAGCTCATTAAATTTTGAGCGACTTAATTTCAACTTAAAAATCTAAACTAAAACGGAACTGGACAATCAAATTGTACAAGCTCCTCTGTTTTAGGATGATGAAAACTCAGTTGTTGTGCATGTAGACAAAGTCGTGGCATAAGCTGCTGTTGTTCTACAGTTGCATATAAAGTATCACCAATAATAGGATGTCCTAAATATTGCATATGCACGCGTAACTGATGTGACCGTCCTGTAATTGGAGTTAACTCAACACGGGTTACAGCCTGTCCTTGAATTTGAAAATGTTGGATTGCTTTCCAATGTGTTAATGCAGGCTTATTATGTTCTGGATCAGCAATATGTAAGGGTGGATGTTCTGGATCATAAATCACAGGAACATCAACTGTGCCTTCACCATGTAAAGTGCCAGCAACAACAGCTTGATAGGTTTTAGAGGTTTGACGTTCTTGAAACTGTCTAGAAATACTTTTTTGTCCCCATTTACTCAGTCCGAATACCAAAATCCCAGAGGTATCGCGGTCTAAACGATGAATGAGTAAAGTCTTAGGCTCGATTTTTAATAATCTGTTGATAGCACAATCTTGTAAATCTGCTGTTTTTCCTGGAACTGTGAGTATACCTGCTGGCTTATGGATCACCATAAAATCATCATCACGATGGATCAGGTGTTCGGTTAGAAAATTACTCAAAGTTCAGTTCCAATGATCACGCAAACAAGCAGGCAATTCTAAGAATCTTGGAATGAAATTACAATCAAAATTATCTGATTTATTCGATTATTCTAAAGAAAGAATAATAAATCGTACAATTGCTTTAAATTCATTGGCAATTTACAAGACAATCAAAAACTTTAGATACATTTTGCCAATCAATTGTGGAGAAATTGGATTAATTCATTGAAAAAATAAATTATTGTCTATTTTTTGGTAGGCTAAAAACTTAACACCCTATTTTTTTAATGGTATAAACAATACCTTAAGATTAAATGAGCAAAATATGAATAAATTAAATTATAAATCTACATTGTCCATTTGTATTATTTCCGCATTTGCCATTACTGGCTGTGCAACTTCAACCCTTTTAAAGAAAAACAATGGTGTTCGTACCCATAATGTTCAAACCGTATTGGTCAATGATACAGTTTTAGCATTTGGCAAACCATCACAAGCAATTTCTGCTCTACCTTCTGACAGCATTGTCATTGCAGGACAAAAAAATAGTTATGTCATCACCAGTGGTGGTGCTCGATTTGTCAAAGTGATCACAGGACTTGATCCAAAATTTATTCAAATTGATAAAGCGCTGACCTTCAATTCAGAAAAAAATGATGGGCATTTTTCAGGAATCCTACCACTCAAATATGTCAAACTTTCGGAAGATGTCACTAAACAAGATCGTGCATTCTTTATTGAAAATGGTGCAGAAGAATGTACCACTTCAAGTGATCAACGTCTAAAAGCACAACGATTCTGTTTTAACATTGCCTTATCTGGTCTGGTTTACCCTTCTGCTTCTAATATTTCATCATTAAAAGCACTGAGTAAACCCTATCAAGTCAGTATCTATACCACTCAAGAGGTAAAAGATTACTCAAAGGCTGGCAGTAAAACTGCAGATAAACTGGTGTTATTCCCTTTTGCTGTCGCTTTTGATGTAGTGACTTTACCGTTCCAAGCGCTTCATAAGATTTTTGATTGATTGAAAATAATTCAGGATATTGCATACAATATCCTGAATCTTAGCAAATATAAAAATACGATTCTCAATAGCATGATTCCACTTTCTTTTAACTATCTTTGGATTTTCTTTGTCGCTGGCTTTGGGACCATTATTTTTAGTCTATTTGCGATTGGATTAATATTTAGCTCAAAATTCAGAAATGCCCTTAGGCATGGCAATATTTTTATTCAGTCTTTATTTGTCTGTAGTGTACTCTGCGTTTTTTTGAGCTTAGCACTTTATTTTCTTGTTCTATATACAAAAAATGAGATTGAAAAAGAGCATCATTCCCTACATAAAACATTAAGTTCGCCTGAGAAAATTTTAGGCATCCAAATGCCGCAAGGGACTGAACTTGAATTATTTGCACCCAATCAATTGTCCTCATTGAGACAAGCCAAATTTCCCCAACCCGTATTATTTGGAAAGCTACAAATTAACAGCATGAAAATTCCTCGTGGTATTGATTTGGAACTTTTTGATGATCGTTCCACCACCTTAATGGGGACAGGTAAGGATACGATCGAAGGTTGGAATTGTCAGCTGATAAGCTATATTCAAGTCTATTTAGATGATGCTGGCAACATCGTTGGTTTAGAGCACTGTAATCTTGCTCAAGATACGCAGCTAGACAATATTACGCTTATGGCACAGGCAGGTATCGAGCGTTCTAAATATCAAAAATATCCAGACAACTTTGTTTCTACAGATTACTGGCGGATTCACAATCCCCTCACCCAATACAAAGCTGTTTCCCTACAATGGGCAAATGTCTATTTGGATCGAAATAAACAACTCATCGGGATTGAAAATGGCACACTGACAGAAAAATTAACCTTAGGCGGTATTCAATATCCAACAAATACTGAATTCAATTTACTGGTTCATCCTTTAACACAAGATGAAACATGGTTATTTACCCCGCCCAATGATCAAAATGCGATTGCTCGCAATGGCAAAGTCTATACACATGATCAAACGATTCTTCAGCACCCTAATGGCAAAATTGAACAAATCCTCAATAGCAATGATCCTAGAATTTTAGCCCGAAGAATGAATCACTAATGCTTAAATATTGATATTCCAAACAGCATAAGCACTTTTCATGGTCTTTGACTTTTTATCTCTAATATTTATTTACAATTATTCATTTCAATTTTCAAATTCTTGACCACATGCTTGGCATATAACAATTTACTGCCAATTAAAGATCAATAGAAGTCTGCTAGCCTAATCTACAAGGTCAAGAAATGGCTTTTAAACTCGTTCAGCACCCATAAAATTAAACGCAAAGTACCAAAAATTAGATATTTTTTTTAATATTTAAGCCGATTGATAAAAAAACAAACAAATTCACAAAGATTCTGTTGTAAAAAACAACAAAATCTTTATAATCCAACTAAACAGACAAGTCTGTATAATTTGCTGAAAAAAACGAATGACATGTGCATTCAGAGGGTATAAGAATAAATATAAGAAGATGCTTCAAGCATCTCTTTACCTGATGATTTATTGTTATGACAATAAATCATCAGGTATATAAAAAACTTATCAGCAAAGCGCGATTCACTTCAAGTGATCGCGCTTTTTTATTTTCAAGTTTTAAGGAAAATTAGGGGCTGTTGACAATTCGTCTATGTTTGCGACTACGTGTGTTTTTTAGGCGATACTAGGCGCGAAATACGAAATTTAGTCATTCTAAATAAGTAGTTCGTAACGACGTAGCGGCAAAAAACACACTAGTCCCGAAGGGTTGTGGCTAAAATTATCTCAGCCTTCGTTATGAAACTCGAAAATAGTCTCGCTATTCTCTTCGTTTCATGCCTTGCCTGCTCAATTTTAACCTACAACGCAAGCCATTTATGAAATCTCAACAGCCCCTAAACAGATCAGCAAGCGCAAATATTGATTACGCTTGCAATCTGCGATTATTCAACAAACTTAAAGGTTAAACTGAACTCGGTTGGGCTAGAGCCAATTCCATCTGAATCAGGGTCTCTACCCGTCTCCAATAATCATCCAAACACACTTGCTGAGGATCTATTTGCGCCTGAATCGTCATTCCGTCAAGAAGACTCGACAAGAAAGAAGCAAGTTGAATATCTTGTTTAACACCTAAATGACGCAACGCATTACTCAAATGCCCTTTTAACCACTCTTTATAGTCAGTTGCAGGTTGAAGTGATGACGGATAAACTTTTGAAATTTCTTCTACGGCTTTTTGGAACATACAACCATTAAAATCTTCACTATGAAACCATGCGTTGTACCATGTGAAAATGGCTTTAATATGAGATAAATAATCTTGTGGATCACATTTAGCGATTGCAGCATCTAATGATTCTTGCAAATTGAGATTTCTCGTGACCAAACATTCTTCAATCAATTTGGCTTTAGATGGAAAATATTTATAAAAAGTCATTTTTGCAACGCCAGACTCACTAATAATTCGGTCTATACCGATAGAATTATAACTATATGTATTAAAGAGATTCAACGCTGTATTAATGATGTCCTCTTTTTTTGACATTTGTTTTTACCTGATGTACAAAAATTTAAGATTAAAATTAAAGCATTAGCTTATAAGAACAGCACATAAATACGAATTACTTCAAGTGTATGCTAAGAATTATATCTTAAATTCATATGAATACTGAGTTTTTATAAAAAAACATCAAGACTACAAAGGCAAGTATATGAAATATAAAATATTAAACCTGTATAAATACTAGCAAAACAATTTGTTTTTTACTATTATAAAAACGGCAAAATTAAAATTTTAATGCAGCATATGAGCATATTATCTTTCACGCAATCTGAACATACTCGTTTCGAGTTGCTGCATTTCATTCAAAATTCCTTGCAACCTGAATTATGGCAGCAAAATACTCAAGCTATCGCAAATTTAAAGCGACAAACACACTGTCATGTTTTATTTAAGCACCCAATATTAGTCCAGTTGAATCAAAGCCAGTTGACGCTTGAACAGCTTAAATTTATTCATATTAATTATTTTACGGCGATTGTTAAAAATTTTACAGATGCACTTAGCATGGTAATTTACCAAGCCGTTAGCCTCGAAAAAAACCATAATATTCATCCAGAAAATAGGATTGCAGCGAAAATATATGCACGCTACTTGCTGTCGCTAAACTTAATTGATGAACTGGGTTTCAATACACACCAACTCGAAAAAAGCGCTGCATCCAAATCACATCTGGTTTATTTTTTAAAATTGATGCAGCAGTTGGAATTAGATCCATTGGATCAGCAACAGACTGAAATAGAAGCTTTTGCATTGGCCCAATTTATTCACCAACATATCAATTCTTATACAGAATTATTGCTCATTTTGGCTTGTACAGAGCTGCAAGTCATAAAGTTTAGTGAAGCACTCCGTAACAACATGTCGATTTACAACAGTAAATTTATTGAAGGATATTATGCTTGCCATGGTCTGGCTGATCAAAATGACGCGACCCTTGCCAATGATGACAACCATCAAGATGACATTTGGACCCTACTGATACAATGCTATGATCAAAACGACCAACAGTATTTGGACCAAATCCAGTCTGAGTATTTAGCACTCTGGAATAATTTCTGGAGCAAAATGGCAATGCGTATAACTGAAATTTAAACGCTTACTTCATGATGGTTTTTTGATCCCATTACTGAGATCAAAAATACTTTATTGTGGAGTCGTTGAGCGTCATTGTAAGACGTGTTGAGTTGGCATATTTTGTTTACGTTCTTGTAGTGCTCTCTTCATCACCTGATAACCGCCGGTTAAGCCTAAAGTCGCCATAATCACAGCCACAATAATATCTGGCAACATGCTTCCTGTACCAAAAACCCCAATAGCTGCAAAGATTACGGCGACATTTCCAACCGCATCATTACGACTACACAACCAAACAGACTGCATATTGGAGTCGCCATCTCTAAAAGCATAAAGCACAAGGGCTGAAATCACATTGGCGATTAAAGCCAGTATACCAATCGCTCCCATGGTAATCGCTTCTGGCGGAATCCCTTTCGTATAGGCATAGATCGTTTTGCCGATCACGACAAAACCAAAAATTGCCATGATCGCCCCTTTAAACAAGGCAACGGTCGCTCGCCAATACAATGTTGCGCCTAATACCGCTAAAGAAACGGCATAATTGATGGAATCACCAAAGAAATCCAGAGAATCGGCCCAAAGTGCAGAAGAATGTGCATACGCCCCACCAATCAATTCAACAAAGAACATGGCAAGGTTAATAAACAGTGCAATCCACAAAGCCGTTCTAAACTTGCTATTCGGTTTCTGTGGTGCAGGTTCATGACTACATGTACACGCCATGACACTTCTCCTTGATTCAATATAAATGGTCTTATCTGCTTATTTTTTTCAGTCAAGTTGGTGCTTTAAAGAAAATCAGCACATGCTTCAACAATGATGAAAAATTCAGCTATACTGCTATTTAAAACTATGGAGTTAGTCCAAGGTCAAGTTGATTCAGGAAAATAAACCATGCAGCAATACTTAATTAGTGATCTCGCTAAAAAAACTCAGCTGTCGACGGATACTGTGCGGTTTTATGAGAAAAAAAATCTGATCAGATCCAGTTATCGTGCAGATAATAATTATAAATATTATGATGATGAAACATTAAAGCGGCTTATTTTTATTAAACGTTGCCGCGCATTAGATATGACCTTACATGAAATTACTCAACTTTTAGAGCATCTACAACATCCTGAACAAGGCTGTAAAATCATTGACCAATTGATTGAAGAACATATTCGACATGTAGAAACTCGAATATATGAATTACAACATTTTAAATCGCAACTGCATGAATTACGTCAATCCTGCTCCTCGAATACCACCATTGATCATTGTCAGATTGTCAAAAAACTTGAAGCATCGGAATAATTTATATTGTGTTAAATGAGTCTCTCGGCTATTCCCTCTGCTGATTGAGTCGATGTGCTGATTTAAAAACAGATTTGCGCAGCCATAGCGAAACACTAACCAACGCAATCAATACTGGAACTTCTACCAAAGGACCAATAATTGTGGTAAATGCGACAGGTGAAGCCAATCCAAATGTTGCAATCGCAACAGCAAGTGCCAATTCAAAGTTATTTCCCGCTGCGGTAAAAGAAATCGCTGTAGTTTTAGGATAATCATTGCCCATCCACTTGCTCATAAAAAAGCTCAGGAAAAACATCACCACAAAATACAGAGTTAATGGGATGGCAATTCGCAATACATCGAATGGTAGGCTAACTACATCCGCCCCTTTTAAACTAAACATCGCCACAATGGTAAATAACAATGCCAATAAACTCAGTGGACTGACTTTAGCGATAAACGTTTTTTGATACCAGTCTAATCCTTTGCGTTTAACCAGAATGATCCGACTTAGAAAGCCCAATAAAAATGGGATACCTAAATAGATGAAAACCGCATGTGTAATCGTCCAAAAGCTGACATCAATAACTTTTCCTGCTACACCAAAATACGGTGGTAGAACTGTTAAAAACAACCAAGCATAAGTACTAAAAAAGACAATTTGGAAAATACTATTAAAAGCGACTAAAGCTGCGACATATTGATTGTCACCACCTGCTAAGTTATTCCATACCAAGACCATCGCGATACAACGCGCTAAACCAATAAGAATTAAACCCGTCATATATTCAGGATAAGCATGTAAAAACACGATCGCTAAAGCAAACATCAGGCACGGCGCGATTAACCAGTTTTGTAGCAAAGACAAAGTCAACGTTCGTTTGTCTTTGAAGACTACAGCTAAGGTCGCATAATCCACTTTGGCAAGTGGCGGATACATCATCAAAATTAAACCTATCGCAATGGGTATATTGACTGAATCTAGGCTTAAACGATTTAAAGCCACAGAAGCCTGCGGGAAATATACGCTGATGCAGATCCCCAATCCCATCGCAATAAAGATCCACAAAGTTAAATTGCGATCTAAGAAAGAAAGCCGCGAAGTTGGCTGATTTGAATTCATGACAGCTTACTCACAACAGCTGTTGATTTGGATAAAGTCTGAACCACCCATAACTGAATTCGCAGTTTGCGCTGCAATTATGTTTAATATTGCATTGGCCCATTCTGGTAATTCAGGATTTAAACGGTAATACACCCATTGGCCTTTGCGTTGATCAAGTAAAATGGACAAATTCCTCAATAAGGCCAAGTGTCTAGAAATCTTTGGCTGGCTTAAATTTAAGGCTTCGGTGATTTCACAAACACAAACGTTCCCCTGTGCCAACACAATTTTTAAAATATCCAAACGAGTTGGGTCAGATAAGCACTTAAAGAAATCGGGTTGATCCATCGCAATTACTCAATTTTATGGTTTAGCATATTCACTATTTCGAATATACGCATATCCATATATAAATGCAATATTGCTTTTTAACAGAGAGTCGATCGATGTCATCTCAAATTAAGATTTATCATAATCCCGCCTGTGGGACTTCACGCAATACCCTTGCACTCATTCGAAATACTGGTATTGAACCAGAAGTGATCGAATATTTACAGTATCCGCCAAGCAAAGCACAACTCATCGAGTTGATTCAGCAATCTGCTTTGTCGCTACGAGATGCAATACGTAAAAATGTTGATGTTTATAAAACCTTAAAACTAGATCAAACAAAATGGACTGACGATCAGCTGCTTAATTTCATGTTGCAATACCCGATTTTAATCAACCGCCCCTTTGTCGTGACTGAATTGGGTGTTCGTTTATGTCGACCCTCTGAATTGGTTTTAGATCTCTTATCTGCGCCACAACGTGCTGCTTTTAGTAAAGAAGATGGTGAAATTATTATCGATCAGCAATTAAAAAGGCTTAAATAATTTTTTAGGGTTTTTCAAAAAACCCGATTAATTAAACATAAGATATTGAATATTAAATATTTTAATTAAAATTCATCCAATTAATCCTGAGTGTTTTACTAGGTTGAATCTTATTTTCAAACCCTTACAATAAAACCATATTTTTAGTATGCCTTTTAGATTTATATGAGCATCTCACACATTACTGAACTCCTATCGCCAGCTGGATCATTGAAGAATATGCGTTATGCATTTGCTTACGGTGCCGATGCGGTATATGCAGGTCAACCTCGCTATAGCTTGCGAGTTCGTAATAATGAGTTTGATCATGATCATTTAAAAATAGGGATTGCTGAAGCGCATGCCTTAGGCAAAAAATTTTATGTAGTGGTAAATATTCAACCGCATAATGCTAAATTAAAAAATTTTATTCGTGATCTTGAACCTGTGGTCGCCATGCAACCTGATGCACTGATCATGTCAGATCCGGGCTTGATCATGCTGGTTCGAGAAAACTTCCCACAAATATCCATTCATCTGTCTGTACAGGCAAATGCGGTCAATTGGGCAACCGTAAAATTTTGGAAAAATATGGGACTCACCCGTGTCATTTTGTCACGTGAGTTATCTATCGAGGAAATTGAAGAAATTAAACAGAATGTACCCGATATGGAAATCGAAGTTTTCGTCCACGGTGCACTCTGTATGGCTTATTCCGGTCGTTGCTTACTTTCAGGCTATATGAATAAACGTGATGCTAATCAAGGCGCTTGCACCAATGCATGTCGCTGGGAATACAATATTCACGAAGCAACAGAAGATGCATCTGGGGATGTCATTCCAGTCCAACAACTGGAGACAGCATCAGACTGTTGCAACAATAAAGATGCCGACGAGCAACACGCCATACAACAACATCAATTTGGCGAACCGGTTTTATTACAACGTCATAGAGAAGACATGTTTGCTGCTGAAGAAGACCAACATGGCACTTACTTTATGAACTCTAAAGATTTACGTGCAGTTCAGCACGTAGACCGTTTAACCAAGATGGGCATCCATTCCTTAAAAATCGAAGGACGCACCAAATCTTACTTTTATTGCGCCAGAACAGCACAAATTTACCGCAAAGCGATTGATGATGCGCTACAAGGAAAACCGTTTGATCGGGCGTTAATGTCACAACTCGAAGGTTTAGCCAATCGAGGTTATACCGAAGGTTTCTTACGCCGTCATGTCCATGCTGAATATCAAAACTATGCAACGGGATCTTCTCAGTTTGATCATCAGCAATTTGTTGGTGAAGTGCTTGAACGCAACGATGATTACATCAAGATTGAGGTAAAGAATCGTTTTGTTGTGGGTGACTCTATGGAACTCATGACCACATCTGGCAACATCACATTTATTCTTCATGAAATTTTAGATAAAAACAGACAACCGATCATAGATGCAAAAGGCTCAGGATATATTGTAGAAATTCCAATTCCTGCCGATATTGATATGCAATATGCCTTATTAATTAGAAACTTACCAAATTCGACTGCTGATATTTCAGCATCATCATTGGCTTACCAAGCAGTTTAGGATATCGAAATGGCTTTAATGATTACAGACCAGTGCATCAATTGTGATATGTGTGTACCAGAATGCCCCAATCAGGCAATTTTTGAGGGCGAAAAGTTCTATGAAATTGATACACAGCGTTGTACTGAATGTGTCGGATTTTATGAGCATCAAACCTGTGTGGATGTCTGTCCGATTGAATGTATTGTTCAAAATCCACAACATATAGAAAGCAAAGCGCAATTATTAAATCGCTTTCATTATCTAAGTTTGTTTGGTTAACACAAAATACGACACCAATTCTAATCTTGGAACGTATTTTGCTTAATTAATGCATAGGTTCAGATAATAATAACAATAAAGAAAATGGAGCTGAGCTGTATGGCAACACAGCTCATGAAAAGGGGAAAACAACAACATTAGGGAAAAGCCAAGGTGTATTTGGGGAACACTTTGGCTTTTTTCTTATTTAAAAAATCACCTTTGATTTTAATTTCAAGATAGGCAATATAAGCAAAAAGCTAAGCGACGAAAAAAATTCATAGATCTTTATTCATGGGCAAAATTTTGCGAAAACTTCTCCTTACACCACTGTTTGACTTCATTTACAATAAAATCAGCATCTGGCAAAGTTAAAAAATAGTAATTCCATGCCGTTTCAACACATGGCGATACAGTTTTCAGTCGCCCATGTTGTAAATCATTGGCAATCGAAATGCGGCTTAATAATGCAATACCCTGTCCAGACAATACAGCCTGAATTGCATGACTTTCTTGCGTATAAAATACCTGCGCTTGCCCTGCTTGAATATGTAAGCCTTGTTTTTCAAACCATTTCTGCCAATTGACTCGATTTGGACAGTATTCGTCTCCCCAGGTAAAGTGAATCAATGGCACAGTCGTCCAGTTCATAGTTGCAATATCCAAAGAGGGATGCCCGACAGCTACATATTCATCAACTGCAAATAATTCTGCATCAACATCTTGATAGCCCCCTGAACCATACCGAATCGCCAAATCATAGAGACCAGACGTCATATTGATGAGGTCATAACTTGCATGTACCCGAAACATAATATTGGGAAAGCGACTTTGTAACTCTGGCAAATAGGGAATAATCCACTCACTTGCAAAGGATGGTGTTGTCGTAATGGTAAATAATCTTTGTTTATTTTGCTCAAGTTGAAACAAAGCAGTTTGAATCTGTCCAAAACCTGACTGTACATGCTTAAGCAAATACTCTCCTTCTGGCGTTAGGCTAATCGAGCGTGTACGTCGTTCGAATAACTGTATATTCAATTGCTGTTCCAGCTTCTTGATACGATGGCTTAAGGCGGTAGGTGTTAAAAACAATTGGTCTGCTGCTTTTTTAAAGCTGAGTTGTTCAGCGACATGCTGAAAGGCCAACAATTGCTCTAAAGAGTTATGCAAAACCACCGAAGATCACCGTGTAAAATATAAATGAATTAGATTCAGTTATAACATGTATTTTTATCGTTTGTTGTTTTTTTCATATTCTATAAAAATCAATTTGAACAAACAACAAATTGAGTAATGATCATGGCAAATATACTAAAAATAGATACTAGTTTAAGAACAGGTATTTCAGGTACGCACCCACATGGTTCTTTAAGCCGACGCTTAACCGAATTATTTATTGATCAATGGAATGAAATTGATTCATCTGTGCAAGTTAAACATCGTGATTTAGGTCGAAATCCACCCCCTTATATTGATGAAGAGTGGATCATTTCTGAATTTGGCTATGCAGAATCTGAAGAAAAGGCACAACAACGCCTACAACTGAGCAATGAGTTTATCGAAGAATTACATTGGGCAGATATTATTGTGCTTGGCGTACCGATGTATAACTTTGGCACACCTGCTCATCTAAAAGCCTATATTGATCACATCGTGAGAATGAATAAAACCTACTCATTTGATCTTAGCAAAGAGCAACCGTACTCAGGGCTTTTGGATCATCAAAAAACTATGATTATCCTTTCTGCCCGTGGTGGGCATGACTTTGATTCAGCTGATGCGCCATTTCCCAATCATGCTGAACCCGCAATAAAAACAGCATTCAATTTTATAGGTATCGAAAAATTTCATGAAATCGCAATTGAGTATCAGGAATTTGGTGGCGAGTTGTTAGCGCAATCGATCCAGGCCGCAGAACAAAAAACCATTGCGCTTGTTCAAGATTTGCAACATTAACAAAGCTTATTTTCGCAAGCTCTCTTCAATAGTATTCAATCTCCAACACAAAAAAAGGAATTGAGATGTTAGCAACTCAATTCCTATCAAGGGTAAAACATGAGATAAATGTTAAGACAAGCCAAAGTTATCATTGCGACACTTTGGCTTGCTTTTCAACGTGCAATCATTGAAAGATTATTGACCTGAACGAATGATGTAATCGAATGCAGATAAAGACGCTTTTGCACCCTCACCAGCTGCAATGATGATTTGTTTATAAGGCACTGTTGTACAGTCACCCGCAGCAAATACACCTTTTACATTGGTTTCATTACGATCATTTACCACAATTTCATTACGGTTTGAAAGCTCTACAGCAGTTGCTTTTAAGAAATCTGTGTTTGGTAATAAACCAATTTGTACAAAGATTCCCGCAAGTTCAATGGTATGCAGTTCGTCTGTTGCACGGTCTTTATACTTCAACCCTGTCACAATCGAACCATCACCAATCACTTCTGTAGAGAGTGCATTCAAAATCACCGTGGTATTTGGCAAACTATTCAATTTATCTTGAAGCACTTGGTCAGCACGAAGTTGAGTATCAAACTCGATCAATGTGACATGTTCAACAATACCTGCAAGATCAATTGCGGCCTCTACACCTGAGTTACCCCCACCAATCACGGCAACCTTCTTGCCTTTAAATAATGGACCATCACAGTGTGGGCAATACGCAACGCCACGTGTTTTGTACTCTTTCTCACCTGGTACATTCATCTCTCTCCAACGCGCACCTGTAGATAAGATGACCGTTTTTGATTCAAGTTTTGCACCATTTTCCAGTTCAACTTCAACTAAACCATTAGTTGTTTGATCCGCACCAACAATGTTTTTCACTTTTTGTAAGTTCATAATGTCCACACCGTACTCACGTACATGCGCTTCCATATCTGAACCAAACTTAGGACCTTGTGTTTTTTGTACTGAGATAAAGTTTTCAATATCCATGGTGTCCATGACCTGACCACCGAAGCGCTCAGAAACAATACCTGTGCGAATCCCTTTACGTGCAGCATATACCGCAGATGTTGCACCAGCAGGTCCACCACCAATCACCAATACATCAAACGCGTCTTTAGCATTCAGCTTTTCAGCATCTTTAGCCGCAGCACCACTGTCCAATTTCGCAACGATTTCTTCCAAAGTCATACGACCTTGACCAATATGTTCGCCATTTTGGAAAACCATAGGTACAGCCAAGATTTTGCGCTCTTCAACTTCATCTTGGAAGAATGCACCATCGATCATGGTCGCTGTAGTGCCAGGATTATTAATTGCAATCAAGTTAAGTGCTTGAACAACATCTGGGCAGTTGTGACAGCTTAAAGAAACAAATACATCAAAATTTGCAGTCAGGTTTAAACCTTTAACTTGAGCCAAGATTTCATCAGAAACTTTTGGCGCATAACCTGATACTTGTAATAAAGCTAAAATTAACGAGGTAAACTCATGACCCATCGGTAAACCAGCAAAGAATACGCGAGGTTGTTCACCTACTTTTGCAATACCAAAGCTCGGTTTACGATCATTCTGACCATCGAAACGTGCAGTCACTTGATCTGACAGCGCAGCAATTTCAGTCACCAATTCTTTAATTTTATCTGACTTTTCAGAACCATTTAAAGAAGCAACAATTTCAATTGGGCTCTCAAGACGCTCTAACAATGTTTTTAATTGAGCAGAAGTATTTGTATCTAACATGCTAACAATCTCCAAGGGAGTAAATTTCTTTCGTTGAATGTATATTACGTCTATTTAAAAAATAGATAAAACAGTTTGTTTTTATTAAATCAATCGGTTTTTTAGTTTAACAAAAATCAGCCACGTTCTCATCAGCATATCCCCCTATTCTCAAATTTAAATTCTTTAATGCTGGTATATATATGGGCATTGGCTAGAAAATCAATAGACATCCCCCGACTTCCTCGAAACTTAAAATTAGATTAATTTTCAACAAAAATAATATTTCTTCGACCATCTCTCTACAAAAAATCATGCGCAGCCAAGCCACAAAGTTTTAAGCTAAATTTATGTTGTGGTTTCTCCAATTAAGTACAACAAGGTGTACTTATTCACAATTCCTGTATAAATAAGTGAAGAGGTAAAACAATGAAAATAGAGTTCGTATTCGATATCGTCTATCCAATGAGTTATGTGGCGTTTGAAAAACTCAAACAACATTGGAATCAACCCATGGCGAAAAAAATCGAATTATTACCTGTGCAAGTTTTACCAGAAATTCCAGAACAAGGCTTAGATGTTTATCAATACCTGACTGAAAGATATGGAACCAAAGAAGCCAATCGCAAACTTGATATGGCAAAATTTGCTGCTTATAGTCAAGATTTAACCGTAGATATTGAGCATATGAAGCGTATGCCCAATAGCCGTTTAGCCCATCAAGCGATATTGGCTTTAGACAATATCTTTGACCAATTCGCGTTAACGCAGGCTTTATTCCACGCCATATTCGCCCATGGTAAAGACATTGCCAACCCTGAAGTACTGAAACAAATCATCGAAGGTATGGGCTTGGATGGCACGAAAGTTCTACGTTCTATTCAACATAAGGAAATCGCAGACAAACAAACTGAGATTACTCATTATGTACAAGGTTTCGGTAAACACCCAACGCCTTACTATATTGTGGATGGTGAAATTTGGGATAAAACTTTTGATACCTTAGAACTGAAAGACCTGATTACCAACCGAGCGAAAGATGTCGCTTAGGACAACAAGACTTAATTTTACAGCAATAAAAAAGCACTTTTGCTCATCGCAAAAGTGCTTTTTATCAGTATTTTTACAAAGTATAAGCTTTAAAGTGTTGCACTAACCGATACGATGACCAATTCGATGTAAACGTTTCGCAATTCGGCTTGCCACCCAATAAATCATCAAGCTAAAAAATAAACTGAGTGCTGAAATTCCCCATAAAACCTTTTCAACAATGTTCGACCAAAAGCTTGCACGACTCACTTGCGCTTCAACACCTTGCGCAATCGGGGAAAGCGCTCGATTAAATACCTGATGTTGAATTGTCCATAATTGCTCAGGTTTAAAGCCGTATTCTAAAAAGCGCGAATCAGATTGCTCCGCTTTAATCAATTTTTCTGTGTAAACCGTAGCCACGACCTTATCAACTGGTTTATGCATCAATGCGGTTTGTGCCAATAAATAGCTTTGTACTGTTTCAGGCGCATCCGATCTTTGCAGATATTGATAAATAGCGCTTTGCTGAATGTTTTGATCATATTTTATAAATGATTTTAACTCTTTGTCTTCATCATCTTTCAGATCATATTGCACATAAGTCAAACCAGACCAGAGCACAATCAAGGATAAAAGCCACGCAACAAATTTAAGGATAAAAGATTGAAAGCGCACTTTAAAAAAGCGAATTTTTTTTAATACACCCACAATAATAAATGCGCCAATAAATGACACTATTAATTTTAAGATCAACCAACCCAACCATGACAATGCATTCATGAGGTAGTCTGGTTGATGGATATATTCTCTTAACTGCTGATCTAGAATATATGGCAAGTGCAATTGATGAACCTGTTGTGCCACACCAAACAAGTTAAAAACCAATTCCTGTTGAAAAAAAACAGAAACTAAACTTGCGATACCCACAGAGGATAAAACCACAGCCGAAACCATCAAATTCCGTTTTCGATGCTGAAGTATTTTTAATCCATGCTCGATCTGTTGAATATCTACAGGATATTGAGTTTTTTCAGTCAACCTTTACACCTTTAGATGAGATTGTGCCAAGATTTAAGCTTTGGCTTAGGATTGATGTGTACTGGTATCTAATACCAACTGTTGCAAATTCGATTGAAGCGCTTTAATCCGAGTCGAAGCCTCTTCACGTTTTTGCATGCCCTCTTTCTGAATTTGAATGACATCATTTACAGTTTTAATCAGGGTATTTTGAACATGTTCAAGCGTTTCAATATCAATCACTGAACGTTGATTGGCTTTGGCAGTATCCACAGAATTTTGATGAAGTAAATCTGCATTGCGTTTTAATAGCTCATTGGTTGCATCATCAATCGTGTTGGCAAGTTGTACACTATTACGTTGCTCATTTAGAGAAATCGCCAAGCTGATCTGGTTTTTCCATGCAGGTAGCGTAATATTTTTAATCGCATAAAATTTATCGACCAACATCATATTATTGGATTGAATAATACGAATCATCGGTAAGGTTTGCATTGCAGATTGTTGCAAGACTTGTAAATCACTAACCCGCTTTTCTAGATTGTTGGCTAAATGGTTAAGGTCATAAACACGCTGATTGGTTTTAGGATCTTGCTCTTGCTGAGATAAAGTGGCAATTTCTTGCTGTACTTCAACTTGCTTGATTCGACCTGCAGCAATATAAATACCTAACTGTCGATATTCCTCTTGAACCCCATTAAACATACGATCTAATGTATCTACCCGCGCTTTTAAACCTGTTTGTGATGTTTCAATTTCTTTGACCAATGAATCTATTTGCTCTTTGGTGGTATTAAAATGTTGATCGAAACTTTGCTTAGCACCTTTAAATTTACTGAGTATGCTTCCAATAAATCCTGAGTTTTTTGATTGATTCAAAATGCTGGATGTATTCAATTGCTGAGCAACTTGCACAACTTCATTTAATTTTTGCCCAGTCACATCTAAGTCTTTATTTTTGACCAAGTTGAGTAATTCATCTGTATATGAGGATGTTTTGGTCGCAATATTTTTACCATATTCAGCAACAGATGCATGATTAATATTGGCTAGGTCTTTATGCGCATTAACAACCTCATTAAAATCTTCGGTGTTTAAACCTATTTCTTTCAAATTCAATTGTTCAAACTTTTGTAATTCCAACGGCGTATTGGATTGTTCAGTTAATGCTTGATGATTCGAATCACTCATGCTTCTATCCTATTTATTTTCTAATGATTTCTTTAATGATTGAATTAATTTATCACGACTTTTATCCAATTCTTCAGTCGTTGTAAAAGAATTCTGCGCACTACTCTGTTTGACATGATATTGCCATGCAGGAATCAGGACATGCTGAGCTTCATTAAAGCGATCAAGTAAGCTCAATGAAAGCTGTTGTGTTAACTGCATTTGTGCTAACGAAATATCATTACTGGCTTGTAGCGTTTGTAGCGTATTGACTTTCTTAGACAGCCGATCTGCAAAATTATCCAAGGGATGACGATGTTGTACAAAAGCAGGATATTCATGTAAAAATTCCTGCGCTGCACGAATATATTTCGCCATTTGCTCTCTTAAGCCATTGGCTTGTTGGAATCTTGCTTCCGACTTTTGAATTTCGATTTGTAATCTTTGACTCAAATGTTTGGCTTCATCAATTAAACTTTCCAAATCATTTAAATATTTGACTTGTCCAATACTAAACTCCAAATCCAAACCTAACCATTTTTGTATCGCATTGAATTTACGTTGATTTAGCTTTTTCTTGGATGCAGATAATTGCTGAATAATTTGTGCAATAATTTGACTCAACTTTTGCGTCAAACTTGGATCAATGGCTTTTAACAGTACCGATTGTGCTTGAATCAACTGATCAGCATACAAATTCAGTCGTGTTTGATTGTCGAGTAGTGGAACCAAATCATTTCTTTTAATCGAAAGTAATTCATCAGAACTACATGAGATCTGTTCAAGCGGTGTAAGTACAGTAAATTGCTTCATATCAGTTCAAAATGAATAACTTTTCAATGATTTAAGGGAAATCAATCAACAAACCTTTCTATTTAAAACTTATAATACAAATTAGGAAGAAAGCCCATACAAATAGCAAAAAACATACAGATAGAAAAAAGCCAGTTTTTATAAACTGGCTTTTTTCTATAACACAATGCGTTAAAACGATTATTTTAGGTATATTGAGTTTCCTGTTATTGCTTTGACTGTCTATTCGCTTGATAACGACGATAACCTGTCAGCCCTAACAGCCCAAGAAGACTCAACCAACCCAATGAACCACCGCCACTGACCCGTGGGCTTCCTGGCGCAGTACCTGAGTTTTTCAAAGTAACGGTAGCCACTTCAACACTACTATTTTCAGGAGTAGAAATTTTTCCATCCGCATCATACACATAATAGGTAAATTTATAACTAAATGGATCAAGTGTATTTCTAAGTTGGATATGGATTTTGCCACCATAGCAGGTATATTTATTATCGCTACCAGGACAAGGCCCACTACGATCCGCGGTAATGACCACAGGATCGATATTTGTTCCAATTCGAATTGGCAATTCAACCCCATCTGTATTGACATAAAATTTTGGTTTATTCGGCTTCTCTGTTAACGCAGCAGCATTACCATCACCATCATCATTTGCATATTGCAGTAGATCTACATCAATCGCTTTGGTTGAGCCTTGTTCAATATTAAATGTTGCATCTTTAGCGATAGGTGCAATATTGGTAAAGCTTCCAATGATATAGGCTGAAGAGCTAATGCTTTGATCTGTCTTTAACTCTAGTTTATAGCTACAGAATTCATTGTCACCTGATGGTGTAACATTGTCATCTATACGCCATAACATAATTCTCTTTAAGTCTTTATTCCATACACAATCGAATTTTGGCTCTTTTTTACCTACAAATTGTTTCTTATCATTTAATACTCCGACACCAAGTGGTTCTACAATCACATTATAATTGTCCGCACTTAAATGTTTTACCACTCGCACATCATTACCATTAGCGTCTTTGGTTATAATTTCCGCAGGCAAATTGGCTACAAAAGGATCGACAAAGATCGTGCGATATTTCTGGTCTGATTTGGTGTATTTGATTAAATTACTATACAACTCTGATTGGATTTTATAAAAAGGAATATATTCTTGTTTGGTCGCTGGATCTGCAATCAACTTATTATAATTATCCAATATGTTTTGATAAGAATTAAGTGCCACAACAACCGAAGTATTACTTGCACTCAGGTTATTGGCAGTGAGACGTAAAACCTCTGTCGAGCCAATATCACATGAGTTTGCCACATCATTGGGACCATTTGAGTTCTCCGCAATCACGCGTGTAACACCACGCTGATCAACGCCACTACAGCCCGTATAACCAACATCAACCAAGTCTTTGTCTGTGCCTAAGTTTATAGGGAAATACATCGGCATAAAGCCTGTAGATTCACTTGGTGGTTCTATCTTATTTAAAATAGTCGTGAATGCAATATTACTCACATCAAATGTATGATCTTTATCCTCTTTCCTTACTTCATCTGCAACCTCACATTGATCATCACCAGCAGCCAATTTTAAAGCATTGTATACAAGCACTACACCCGAACCTTCAACTTTACTGACATCACCATTTGCATAACGGCAAGATTTTCCAGTATTGTAAGCCAAAATATTATTACTTAATGCTTTTATACCATTGTAACCATACAATAATGTTGCCCAAGCATTATTATTGACAATGGTATTACTGACCAGTGATAAAGAAGAATTATCACTAAAATTAACTTTTCCTTGTGGTGTCAATTGGCTAAATTGAATGATACGACCTTGACTTGCACTTGCGATATTGTCAGTAATCGTATTTGCAGAAAAGGTCACTGCAGGTTGCCCACAAAAATTAAGCATGCTTAAACTATCTGCAGCACCATTGCCAATAAATGTTACCCCACTCACGGCGATATTACGTTTGGTAAACTCTAAATTATCAGCACAGGTCATTCCAAGTACACTGCCCAGTTCCGCTTTATTGGTCTGGAATACACCATAATTTATGGTCAGAGAACTTGAAACATCATTTAAATAAATTGCCCCACCTGCTTTCGCATTGGAATCCATAATATTTACATTATTTAAGGTGAGCGCACCGCCAGCATAAATTGCTCCACCCACATTATTATTGCTGTCATTTAAACTCGAGCCATTTTTTAAAATTACATCATTCAGCGTTAGACTCGGCTTATTTTCATAAATGGTATTGAAAATACGTGAGTTTCCTTGACCTGAAATTGTAGTTTTTAATGGTGTTGCAGCAGGGAAATTATTGGTTAATACATCTGGGCGACTATAATCACCTGGCTCTTTACCAATAATAGAAACATCTGAGTTGGGTCTTAATTCTTTAGTCAGCTTATATTCACCTGCTTCCAACTGAATCACATTGGGTACTGTTGAATAAACCTGTCCTGCACTACAGCCACCATAAGCTTTATGTGTCGCGGCGGCGTGTAACGCTTCTCTTAATGAACACTTGTCAGGATTTGTCCCATCCTCATCATCAAAGGTGGTTACATAAATCGTTTTATCTTCTGCCGCCATCAAAGACATGGTCGACAATATAACAAGTGTCAGAAATCCTTTTTTATAATTTTTCATGTGCAATCCTTTACTTATACTTGATCCGTCGATAGCCAGCTAAACCAATCAGTCCAATGATTGAAAGAAATCCTAGACTTCCACCAGAGGTCTTTACTTTATAGTTTTTAAAATCATCTGGCTTTCTTTGTACAATTCGTGCAGGAATCGTAATATAAGGATTATCCGATTTATTAAAACTTGTGGTCGATGTCACCACATTAATTTTAAATTCATCTGAACCTTGCCATTGACCATTCGGTGTATACACAATATCACCTGCCTGATTTATCGTCATGGTGCCTTTAGATGGTGTATTGGTTTGAATAATCTTTAAACAACCTATTTGCCAAGGCTTACCATTATCATCCAATTCGCGATTAAAAATTTGTTTACACTTTTCAGCACTAACAAGTTCACCATCTTGTAATTGATCAGAAATTGAAAATTTAGCTGTTTCACCATATAAAATATCTTGCCCTACGGTCGAAATGTTTCCAAGATCAATCACCAGTTCAATCGCACCACGATCACATAATTCTGAATTGGAATTTCTCTGTTTACTTCGCTGATCAAGAGTCGAACAAGCTGTTATTTTATCTTGAGGTTCTGGACCGTGATTAATAATCACAGAATCTTCAGCCGAGTTATAACTTGGTAAAATTCTTGGTAAAAAATAACCTAAGGCCACGCTCGGTGACTCAGCAAATGGGCATAAAATCCCATTAGTACTAAAGTCACATTTTCCTTCTGTGGTACTTCCAGCAATCAGTTGCGCATTACCCAATGCTGTCGCTTTAAAACCATTGCATCCTGAAGAATAGAGGTTATTGCTGATCTGTTCTGCTTCACCACCAGACACAATCGTACAATCTTGTGTACCATTTTTGGCAATAATACTATTTGCGACAAAACCTTTCTTTTGAGGGGCGTCTACAATAAGGCCCATATTATTGAGGATCATGGTGATATTGTTGAGCTGCATAGCATCGTAGACTTTAACCACATAGCCTTTATTGTTAAAAATCGTACTATTTTCAATCCCATAGGGCGCAGTAGAACCAAAGGCTTTTAATGCATCTTCAGAAAATTGATTTTTTGTTTCAAAATTTGAACTTGTAGCATCAGTAACTTCATTATCTCGAATCAATGATTGTGTGATAACAAATGCAGGTAATTCAGTATAAATTACACCACCTTTTTCTGCTTTATTGCCTTTGATTAAGGTCTTGTTAATAGCAACGATACTTAATGCGGTATTCGCAGCATAAATGCCTGCATTATAGATTGCACCACCTTCTTCAGCATGACCATCTAAAAGCTGGCTATTACTTATCCCCAATGCTTCTTTGTTATAGATCAAACCGCCTTGCTTAGCACATAGCTCTTGACCACAACCTTTTAAGGTAATTTCATCAAATGAAACCTTCAGCATTGCAGGTGGTGTCTCTGCTTTCTCATCTATATCTTTTTCGATCTGAAATAAACGTTCTTTTCCAACCATTTTAATAATGGCATTGTTTTTACCTACAAGCGTTTGTGTATTATTTACGTTACTTTCATAGGTCGAACCAAATGCGACATCCTTTAATATTCGGATTTGCTTATTCAGTGAATACTCTTTATTGCCTTGTAATATAATTTTTGCAGTCACCTCTTTGCCGCCACCACAACCATTATAGCCAGCTTCAGGCATTCCCTGATTGACGTATTCAACTGCTTCTCTTAATGAACACTGATTATCAGCTTTTACAATATCGTCTGTGGTAGTCACAGTAATATTTGCACTAAATGCCTGACCAGTAATACATAATAATCCTAAGCCTATGCCCCGTTTGAGCATTATAGTCTCCTTGATTTCTTTTAATTATTTCTTATTAGCCAGCATTACGCTTTGCTATCAGTCCTTTTTGCGTACTTTGTCACACACAATAAAAATTCTCAAGAATTTTCATCGGCCGATCTATTGACTTCACTTCTTGTGTTACGCGCACTCAACAATAGTAAAAATCAACTATTGTCGATATTCATCAATCAATGCATAGAGCTGTCTTAAAGTTGCATGAGATAATTTAGTCTTCTCACCCTTTAATAACTTTTCTAGCTGTTCAACAGACTGAAGTAGTGTACTCGTTTGATGTGGCCCATGTAATAGCAAATATTCCGTTATTTGTGGGTCAAAATGTACACCCCGACGTTCCAACACAGAATGCAATAAAGCATGTCGATCTGCATAGGACTGTCCACTCGGTACTTTTACACTGACTGCCTGAGTAAGGCGAGATTGTAGGTCTGGTAATTCTAGCTTTAATTCTATCGGCGCAAATCGTGATGAAAACACCAACTGTCCGCCATCTTCGTTATTGTTATTAATCAGATGAAATACCGCTTTTTGCCAATGTGGTACACCACTAATAGCCTCGATATCATCCAAGGCAACCAAATCATAGCTTTCTAATGAGGTAATTGCCTCGATGGGCGCATCAAGTAATTCTAACAGCGAAACTTTAATCGCAGATTTGCCAATCTCTAAATAAGAATCACAAATCGCCGTGAGTAAATGACTTTTTCCAGTTCCAGCACCACCATAGATGTAGAAACGATTCATCAGCCCTGCATGAAGCTGACGCACAGCATCAATTACAGGTCCCCAACCTGGCCCAGAAAAATCACTAATTCTGGCATCCAGTTGTGGTTCTATATCCAACTGTAATTGACGCATATATTCAAATCATTCCTAAAGTGGATTTTGATCATTTTTAATCGATTGATCAGTATCTTGCGTGTTTTTAACTTCAATATCAAGATCAACTTTGTCGCTTTCGACTGAAATTGTTTCAGTAGTGCCATTATTTTGTATGGTCACTAAAGTATCTTCTGCTTTAAAGAACTGACTTTCTTGATATAAATCTTTGAGATGCTTGAGTAAAACCACGATAACAGCTGCAACTGGCAGTGCGATCAACATCCCGACAAAGCCACCCAACTGAGCCCCCGCAAGTACTGCAAATACCACAGCTACAGGAGATAAACCAATTTTATCCCCCAATAAGAACGGTTGAAGAATATATCCTTCGATGAGCTGCCCTACACCAAATACAGCCAGAACCATTAATAAATGTTTTGGATCTAAGCCGAACTGGAAAAAACAGGCAATCACTGCCGCAATAATTCCGACACCAAAGCCAAGATATGGAATGATACTGCACAGCCCCGCAATCATACCAATAATTAATCCGACCTCTAAACCCACCAACTGCAAGCCTACGGCATAGACGATTCCCAATAAAATCATCACAAGGAACTGTCCTTTGACAAAAGCTCCCAAAACACTATGACATTCACCAACAATTTTAAGTACATTGCTTTCATATTGACGAGGAATAAAACTTTTTAAGTGTTCCAACATCCGCTTCCAATCAAGCAAGAAATAGAATGCAATAATTGGAATTAAAACAATTGTTCCGCCGATCGAAATAAAACTCAGTCCAGATTGGGCAATTTTTAAAGCCATCGCTTGGATACTGTCCGCACTATAGTTGGTCTGAACATACTCCATTACTACTTTAGAAATTTGGTCTGTATCCAATTCCATATGTTCAACATTGAAATTGTTGGATAACCACGGTAGGAAAGTAGAATTCACCCAATGGATTCCCGCAGGAATACTGTCACGGGCATAAATTAATTGTTTCCAAACCAAGGGCACAACAAACCATATTGCCCAAGTCAGTAACACGCCTATTCCAATAAAGACCACCGAAATAGAGAGCCACCTTGGTAAAACTTTTGACAGCTTATCCACCACTGGACTAAATAAATAGGCAACCAGAAAAGCCGCAACAAAAGGAATCACTACAGGTTTTAATAAATATAAAATCCATAAAACTAAAGCAATTCCAGCAAGGATAAAAATTCGTTTTAAAGTCCGATCGTGCATCGAATCACGCCTTTTTCAAATTTATTCGTTATGGAGGGGAAAATATTTTCATAAAGATAGCATTTTAGTGCAGAAATAACATAAGAGTTTCGTATATTCGGGTATAATCCCCGCGCGAATGCGGAGACTTCAATTATGAGCAACTCAACTTCTACCCCAAACACTGGTTTAAGCTATAAAGACGCTGGTGTCGATATTGAAGCGGGCGACGCACTTGTCGATCGAATCAAATCTGTCGCTAAACGTACAACACGCCCTGAAGTAATGGGTGGTTTAGGCGGCTTCGGCGCACTTTGCAGAATCCCTAAAGGTTATGAAGAACCTGTTCTTGTATCTGGTACAGATGGTGTCGGTACAAAATTACGTTTAGCATTGAACTTAAATCGTCATGACACGATTGGTCAAGACTTGGTTGCAATGTGTGTAAACGATCTTCTTGTATGTGGTGCTGAACCTCTATTCTTCCTCGATTATTACGCAACTGGACATTTAAATGTTGATGTTGCTGCAAATGTTGTGACGGGTATTGGTAAAGGTTGTGAGCTTGCAGGCTGCGCATTGGTCGGTGGTGAAACTGCTGAAATGCCTGGAATGTATGAAGGTGAAGACTATGACCTCGCAGGCTTCTCTGTGGGTGTAGTTGAAGCAAGCAAAATCATTGATGGTACCAAAGTAAAAGCAGGTGATGTTCTAATCGGCTTAGCCTCTTCTGGTGCACACTCAAACGGTTATTCTTTACTTCGTAAAATCTTAGACGTGAAAAACGTCGATTTAACTCAAATTGTAGATGGCCGTCCGCTTGCTGATGTTGCAATGGAACCAACACGTATTTATGTAAAACCAGTGCTTGAACTGTGCAAACAAGTTGATGTCCATGCAATGGCACACATCACAGGCGGCGGTTTACCTGGTAATTTACCTCGCGTACTTCCAAATGGTGCTCAAGCGGTGATTAATGAATCGTCTTGGCAATGGCCTGAATTGTTCAAACTTTTACAACGTGAAGGTGCTGTAGAACAATTTGAAATGTACCGCACATTTAACTGTGGTGTAGGTATGGTCATCGCAGTTGATGCTGCTGATGCTGACAAAACTATTGAAGTTTTGACTGCTCAAGGCGAAAAAGCATGGACAATTGGTCATATTCAAGAAAATGCGGCTTCTATTGAAGGCGCAGATGAAAAAATTCGTGTGATTTTTGCATAAGTCTCTCACATGATTAAAATTGCTGTACTTGTCTCAGGCAGTGGAAGTAACCTTCAAGCCTTGATTGATGCCAATCTTTCAGGGCAAATCGTGGGGGTCATTTCCAATAAACCTGAAGCGTTTGCCTTAGAACGCGCTGCAAAAGCAGGCATTGCAACCACGGTGATTGAGCATAAACACTATCCTGATCGTGAAACTTTTGATGCTGTCATGCATCAACAATTACTGGATTGGGATGTTGATTTAGTCATTCTCGCTGGTTTTATGCGTATTCTCAGTGCCAAATTTGTCCAAGCATGGGAAGGGAAAATGGTCAACATCCACCCTTCACTATTGCCCTATTACAAAGGCATGCATACACATCAACGTGTTTTAAATACCGGTGATGTTTTACACGGGTGTACTGTGCATTATGTCACTGCTGAGTTAGATGCTGGACAAGCGTTGACTCAGGGTGTTTTAACAGTCGATCTACATGATAATGTGCAATCCCTTGCAGCACGTGTACATATACTTGAGCATTTAATTTATCCTCAAGCAGTTGAGTGGATCTGTAATGGCACCATTCAACACTTGGAAAATGGTCAGGTCTTATATAAGGGACAAGCACTTAAACAGCCAATTCAATTTTGCCAGCTTTAAGTATTGCTTGATTCAAAATACTGTCGAAAAAATGCATCCTCGGATGCATTTTTTATGGCTAAAAGAAATTTGTCTGTGTCGTAACCTTATATAACAATAGGTTTATAGCAGCACCGTCGCTTGAACTGCAACGTTTGACATAAAAAGATTTGAATCAATTTATGGGAAAAACAGCTGACTTTTTAGCGCTAGGCCGTAATAAAAAACCTTTATTTAGCGAGAGGTACAACCTGCCACTCATTCAACGACTGATTAATGGGTATTAGATAAATTTTGTTGAATCAGCTTTTTAATTAATTCAACTGTTTCAACTGGATGTTCCAAAGGAAACATATGCCCTCCAGCCGTCAGGGTAAAAGGAATACTAAATTTCTTTTTGGCAATTTGTGGAAATTTACGTTTTAAAAAAGGACTCTCTGAACCAATCACCAAATTTACAGGAACTTGTGGTTGTGGATGCGGTAACCACCAATAAGAAGGACCTGTTCTAAAAATTGCAACTTCAACATCTTTAGGAATAGTTAAAGTTACGCCACCACGAACATGGTCTTCTGTTAGCGCATAATCGATATAAGCCTGAAAACAATCTGCATCAAAATGTTGATAAAACCCCTTTGGACGTAACAACTCTGCGGCTTGTTGACGTGATTCCCAATGATCTCGACGGCGTATGCTGAGATGCGCTGGTGTCATTGCATCGATTTTTTGAGGATAAAATTTCTTTGCAAGATTAAAAACCAAGGAGGCGATCCCCATAATCAAAGGAGGATCCAATAAAATCGCTTGTTCAAATAAATCTGGACGCTTAAATGAAGCTAAAAAAGTTGCCACAGCGCCTAATGAATGACCTAAACCAATTACTTTACGTCCATTAGACTGTTGCACAATACTATCAATCACTTGATCTGCAAAATTCGACCAATTGTTATCAATAGGATAACGTTGATCTGTACCTAACAGAGAAACATAAATTACATCATATTGATCTTTCAGTAAATCAAACAGTTTGGTATAGACTTGAGATGGCACACCATTGGCATGGGCAAAATGAATAACAGGTTTCATGTGAGATAGGCTAACCATGTCTTGCTTTACACTCTAAATATGATGAATTGAAAATACTGTAGCCGATAAATAGCATTCAGTTAAACATTTTAAGTGAACTCCGTGCTCTTATTTTACACTTAGCGATGTCACTCAAATGAATTAAACAGGTTTAAAGCAGTTATAAAGGCTTAAGGTAGCAAGAAAATAGAGTTTTAAGATTGTGCTTGGCTTAATTTTTCATTTTTCTTTTTTTCATACACTTTGTTTTACTTCATACAGGTTGGATCAGTAAACAGCAATGCTACCGCTATATTACTGTTTACTGATCCATAAAACCTAGACTATTGCATTTTCACATCTTGGTTCATACCCAGTTTTTGGCTCACAGCTTCACCTAAGCCATTCCCCATTTCTGAACCTAAACGGCCTAGAACGGAGTCAAATGGGCTACGCTCAACTGTATAATTGACTGTCTTTTTCACTTTTAATTCGCGTTTCAATGTTTCGATATTTCCTGCTTTATCTGCGATACCCAATTTAATGGCTTGGTCACCTGTCCAGAATAAACCAGAGAAGATTGCTGGATCTTTCGATTTCAGCTTTTCACCACGGCCTTTTTTCACAGCATCAATAAAGTGATCATGAACATTGTCCAATAAAGCTTGAATATGCGCACGTTGTTCTGGATTAATCGGCTTGGTCATACTAAGTATGTCTTTATTACTTCCCGAAGTCATGGTACGGTCTTCAACACCTAATTTTTGGGCTAAACCATTTACACCATAGTTCGGCATAATTACACCGATTGACCCCACCAAACTCGATGGATTTACCCAAATTTCATCTGCTGCTGATGCAATATAGTACGCACCTGAAGCACCCATATCACCAATCACAGCATAGACTTTTTTCTCTGGATTCTGTTTTTTAAGATACTGAATCTCTTGCCAAATATCATCAGACTGAACCGGTGATCCACCAGGTGAATTCACATTCAATACAACAGCTTTGGCAGACTTTGCTTCAAAGGCTTTCTTTAATGATTTAATCGTATCAGTACTATTTACGCCTTGACTGCTTGAATCAATCGCACCAACAATATTGACCACGCCTAAATGATTCTCTGAGGTTATTGTTGCATCATCTGAACCAGATAATGAACAACTCTTACCCAGTGCGACTAAGACAAACAGAATATAAAGAAAAGTGAGTATTTTAAAGAAGATCCCCCAACGACGAGTACGACGTTGCTCTTCAACTGAAGCAAGAACGGCTTTCTCTAAGATCTTCCATTCCTGTCCTGTAGGCTGTTGACCCGCAGAGGAATTCAAATTTGTATTGTCATTTTGAGGTTTCGGCGGCCAATCTGACATTTATACCATCCAAATTAATTATTCATGCTTCATTATATACACGGAATCCGTATAATCTATTTAATCATTACGATTTAACTTATAATAATTTGCTAAATCTCACCATTACTTAACTTCTGCATTAATTTTAGATCCAGATGACTGATAAACATAAGACTACAACTTCGCGACTCCTCAATTTTTTCAGCCGACTGCCGATCCCAATCGCGCGTTTTATCGCGCGTATTTTGGCAGGACTGGTCAATTTATTACATATCACAAAAACATCTGAAACCATTCGTCTAAATATTGAAATTTGCTTTCCAGATCTTGATAAACCTAAACGCGAGAAAATTACAGAACAGGCGATTCGTAATGAACTCCAATCTTATATGGAGTTCTTTACGGTTTGGGGGAGTTCCAATCAAAAAAATATCGATCGTATTCATCATGTTGAAGGTGAACACTATTTTCATGAGGCCATTGCTGAAAAAAAAGGGCTGGTATTGATCGTGCCGCATTTCGGTACATGGGAAATTATGAATGCATGGTTTGCCCAATATACCCAAATGACCATTATGTATGAACCGATTAAGGATGAAAGTGCAGATCGTTTTGTTCGTGCAGCGCGAAGTCGTGAAAATGCCACATTGGTTCCAACAGATGAGTCTGGGGTACGACAAATATTTAGGGCGTTAAAACAAGGTGGTACAACCGTGATTTTGCCTGACCATTCACCTCACCAAGGTGGAGAACTGATTAAATATTTTGGGATTCCACTCTCTTCGAGTAATTTAAGTGCCAAACTGATCCAAAAGACCAAATCCAAAGCACTTTTCTTATATGCGATCAGAAATGACAATCAGGGTTTTGATATGGTGGTTCAGCCGATTGATGAAAAGATCTATCAGGTGGATTCCAATCAAGGTACGCATATCATTTACACTGCACTGGAAAAATTAATCTGCCAATATCCAGAACACTATCACTGGAGTTATAAACGCTTTAAAGCTCATCCAAAACTTAAACAAATTTATAATGTACCCAATAAAGAAGCGATGGAAATGGTCACTTCAGTCCGCAATGATGCGATTACGGAAAGTGAGCCACTTTAAAGTTTGGCGATAACCCGTCACCTCCATCTGCCCTTGCGGATTTAGCTTAAATTGAATAGAACCTTGTTCAATCGTGGTTTTGACTGGAATGTTCAACACGTCTAACCGTTTCAATACAATCGGATGTGGATGGCCATAACGGTTGGCATATCCAGCCGATACAATCGCAAGTTTAGGTTGTAACTGCTTTAAAAAGGCATAAGAAGAACTATTTTTACTGCCATGATGACCCAGTACTAAGACATCGACCTTTAAATCGGGATATTGTGTTAACAGATTAAATTCGGTTTCCCAACCAGCATCCCCCATCAATAAAAAGTTTTGATATGACTTTGACTGAGGGACTTGGATATAGATCACACAAGACAATTCATTTCGATCATAGGCAGCTTTACTTAGGCTATTTTTAGTAGGCGCCAAGACGGAAATTCGAACATCTTCATATTGCCAATATTGTCCTTGATGGCAATAGTCAAAGTCATGCAGGTTAAAACGTGCATCTGTTTCATTTGAATAGACTTTGTTCATTTTGATCACTTTCTCTATTTCTGCAAATGCACCACTATGGTCTTGATCTAAATGCGTCAAAACCACCTGATCCAATTGGGCAATCCCTTGTCGCATCAGATATGGAATGATGACATTTTTGCCGATACTAAATCTTGCTTCATCAAATGAACCGCCTGTATCAATCAGCATTTTATGTTGGGGTAGGTTTAAAAAAATGGCCTGCCCTTGCCCAACATCTATGATATCCAGTTGAAATATTGCAGAACTTTTATGCGAGATCACTAAGGGGATTAAACAGACTATTGCCCAAAATTTTGGCAGCACACCTTTGGGCAAAAATAAAATAAACACAGCCAAAGCAATACAAACAATTTCTAGAGAAGTAAACGCCCACCAATTCAATTTAAAATTGAGCAGCTGATCTAATCTTTCCAGTAGGTACAGCAACATAGACAATAAAAGATCAGAAATCGTGAAAAGCCATAATCCCAAAGGTTCAAACAGCATACTTATACATGCGGCCAAAACTTCAATGGGAACAATCAGTGCACCGATCATTGGAATTGCAAGCAAATTGCTCAAGGGTGTAATCCACGAAAATTGTTGAAAAATCCACAGCACCACTGGCAGTAATGCAATAAATATTTTCCATTGTGAATCAATCAATACCCGTATAAATAGCTTAGTCTTGGTCTTCCATGTCTCTACAGTTGGGAGAGCATGTTGTTGAACCGTTTGATAGACGCGAATCAAAATAAAACATGAACCAAAGGACAGCCAGAAAGCAGAAGATAAGATACTAAAAGGATCAAGCAGCAATAAAATACTGGCCGTCAATAATAAATGTTTAAGTGGCTGGATTTTTTGCTTGAATAAAATAATAACGCTTAGAATTGAGACTGTTAGCATGGTTCTTAATGCCGGTATTTCAAAACCAACAAAAGCACTATAAAACACCACACAGGCTAAAAATGGATAAACCAATAAATAAGGTTGTGGAATATTCAAAAAAATCTGTGGATAAACTTTTTTAATGATTGAATTAAATAGAAAGCAAAACAATGTTGCAAAAATTAATACGTGCGGCCCAGAGATTGCAAGTAAATGGGAAATACCCATGGTCTTAAACAGGTCTTGAGTTTCATTTGCCAAGAGACTTTCATCCCCTGTCAATAATGCGAGGACTAAACCCTTATTTTTTAATGAAGAATCGGCAATTAAATCGCGAAACTTTAAACGTAAGTTCTCGATACTAAGTTGAATTCTATATCGCACGCTATTTTGTTGCTCAACAAAGCTGCTATAGCCCAATTGCTTCACTTGATTTTCATCGATATGTTCAACCGAGTGGGGTTTGAATACAGCCAGAATATTTTCTTGTAGAAACCATTTTTCTTTATCAAACACCCCAGCTACAGCATAACCATGAATCGGTTTGATGTGCCCTGTAACCCGATAATATTGTCCCAGCTGGATCATTTCAGACTGTGAGCCATCCAGATACATCAACATTTGTCTGACTTTGTTGGGTTCGAGTAGCAATACTTTTTGTTGGATACGCTGTTGAGCTTTTGACAATTGAGTATTGGAGGATAAGTCTGTTTGCTTAATGCTATTTATGTTAGAAATATAAATAATTTTTTCAATTTGATGAGGTGGTGTATCACGTAAACTTAATCTTTTTTCGAGTGCAGAATCTGCATAATAAAAACCAAGGAGACCACTTGATATCCCCACTACACTGAGAGAAACCAACTTAAATACAACAGAATTGATCAAGCTATAGTTTAAGCATCGACATACACATAACACTAGGCTTAATGCTAAGCTGATCCACATCAAGAGATTTAAATAAGCGGGTGAATAATATCCCATAAACGAGATACCCAATATCCATCCGATTAAAGCAATGTACATATACATAGTTTTCTATTTATTGTTTTCAGTGTTTATTTATTGATTAAGCCCAATCGGATTGGGCTTAAGTTTAAAAATTATACATCAATTCAGCATGATATCATCAAAATAAATGCTGACTTAACCATCGATCCAGATACCATCTTGCATGTGTAGGATTCTATCAGCTGATTTTGCCAGTTGCTCATCATGCGTCACAATCAACATAGCCATATTAAATTCCTCACGCAAATCACGCAGTAATTCAAAAATAGATTTTGCTGTTTTGCGATCCAAATTCCCTGTCGGCTCATCGGCTAACATCAACTTCGGTTGTGTGACCAAGGCACGTGCTAAAGCCACACGTTGACGTTCACCCCCCGATAGCTCACCAGGTTGATGCGTTAAACGATGTGATAATCCAACCCGTTCAAGCAAATATTCAGCACGTTCTTTAACCTTTTTATATTCGGCATCTTTTCTTAACATCAACGGCATCGCGACATTTTCAAGCGCAGTAAATTCAGGCAATAAATGATGAAACTGATAAACAAAACCTAAATGTTCATTGCGTAAAAAGCCGCGTTCAGCTTCACCTAAGTTATCAAAACGTTTGCCATTTAAATTGACAAGACCTTGGGTCGGACGATCAAGTCCGCCCAAAATATGTAAGAGTGTGCTTTTACCTGAACCACTTGAACCCACGATAGAGACAAACTCACCTTGCCCGACTTGCAAAGATAAACCTGTAATCACGTCTACATGCGATTTACCATCCGTAAACGATTTATAGATATTTTGTGCCTCTAAAACCAATGGACTTTGTGTAGCACTATTCATAACGAAGCGCCTCCGCAGGTTGAATTTTAGCTGCTCGCAATGCAGGATAAATGGTTGCAATAAAACTTAGCCCCAAGGACAAGCTGACAATCACCACTACATCTTGCCATCTTAAATAAGAAGGTAAGTAGTTGATAAAATAAGCATCGAATAAATGTAATCCAAATGCAGTATTCAACCAGCCAATAAAGTTACTGATTCCTAATGCAGAGATAATCCCCAAAATTGCACCAGCAACCGTTCCAACCACACCAATCACAGTCCCTTGCACCATAAAAATGCGGGTAATTGTTGCTGGTGACGCACCTAATGTTCTTAGAATCGCGATGTCTGATTTTTTATCCGTTACAACCATGACCAATGAAGACACAATATTAAATGCAGCAACAAGCACGATGAGGAATAACAATAGACTGACCATTGCCTTTTCCATTTGGATTGCGCTGAATAAATTACCATGCGTATAGGTCCAATCTGAGGCATAGAAACCGCTCGGTAACTCACGAACAATTTCATTGGCAACCTGTGGCGCTTGGAAAATATCATCCAGTTTCATACGCACACCTTGCGCACCGTCAGGTAGACGTAATAGTGTAGATGCATCATTGAGTGCGATGTAACCTAAACTCGAATCAACTTCTGCACCTATACTAAAAATACCGACGATTTTAAAACGTTTAAAACGTGGTACAACACCTGCTGGCGAAGGGGTTGCTTCAGGTAAAACCAAGGTAACATTGTCATTTAGACCAAGGCCTAACGCATCAGTCATTTGTTTGCCTAGAACAATGCCATATTCACCTTTTTTTAGTTGATCTATGCTACCTTCCACCATATGATTTTGGATAATTGAAACCTTCTTTTCATATTGAGGTTCAATACCGGTCACCATGATCCCAGCGACTTGTCCTTGTGCGGTAAGCATACCTTGTAGTTGTGTAAATGGAGCAACACCAGTTACATGCTTATGTTGTTCAATTTTCTTTGCAAGCACAGGCCAGTCTGTTAGAATTTGTGTTGAAGAAACAGTGGCTTGAGGTATCATACCTAAAACACGGTTCTTTAACTCTCGGTCAAAACCATTCATAACAGATAAAACTGTAATCAGTACAGCAACCCCTAAGGTTAGACCGATCATGGAAACCAAAGCGATAAAAGAAATAAAGTGATTACTACGCCGTGCGCGAGTGTATCTCAACCCTATATACAGCGAGATTGGTTTAAACATACCATTCTAGTCCGAGGTGTTTTATGGAAGCGTTACAGCATCAAAATGAAGCAAATGAACGTCGTGTCATGTCACGAATCGATGCTGCGTTAAGGATCAACTATCAAATCATTTCTGAAGAAGTTGCGCTGAACGATCCATATGATGCTAATTTTGTATTACCGCGCTATTTTCTACTACTTGCAGAATTAGATCAATTTGATCATGCACTTCACTACGAATTAGAACAATTAAATGAAAAAGATCAACAAATTGCTCGAATCTTATCCTTATTCAACCAAAAGTTAAACCTTATTACAGGTTCTCTTTACGATTCTATTGTACAAACCATGTTACCAACGCCACAAAAAGTCAATTTTTCTGAAAGTGGCTTCAGTTTTACCAGTCAACAATACATGAAACAAGGTAGCTTTATTCATGTCACCCTGAGTCATCCTGAAAATTTCTTCCATATCGCAGCAACGGCACAAATTGCGTACTCAGAACCTGCTGATAATGAGCAATATCGTGTAGGTGCTTACTTCATTACCTTACATCCACAAGATAAAGTCAAACTGGCTGAATGTATTCAACAAAACATCACCCTACAGAATAATTGATATTACACATATGGACTCTACTTTATTCGCTTTTGCCTTGATTGCCTTAGGTATGGCACTCACCCCTGGCCCAAATATGATTTACCTGATCTCAAGGTCCTTGTGTCAGGGCAAAACTGCGGGAATGGTTTCATTGGGCGGCACAGCGCTCGGTTTTATATTTTATATGCTATGTGCTGCTTTTGGGATCACCGCTTTATTAATGACGATTCCAATTGCATACGATGTTTTAAAAATTGCTGGTGCGCTCTACTTGATTTATCTTGGTTGGAAAGCAATTCGCTCTCCTCACTCACCTTTTGAGATCGCCAGTCAACAGTCTTATTCTAATTCAAAACTATTTTTGATGGGCTTTTTGACCAATCTACTCAATCCTAAAATTGCGATGATGTATTTAGCTTTGTTGCCACAATTTATCAAACCACACCAAGGCGATGTTTTAGTGCAAACGCTGAGTTTGGGTTTTGTGCAAATTGTGATTAGTCTACTCGTCAACATGCTGTTTATTTTTACTGCCAGTTCATTTACCCAATTTTTAAATCGTCATGCACTTTGGTTAAAAGTACAAAAATGGTTTATGGGTACGGTATTTTTTGGCTTAGCAACACAAATCATGCTGAGCTCAAAAAGATAACACCAAGCAATCTAATATAAATTTAAACGTTTTCAATAAGATGTAGCCGAACCAGCTATATAGTAATACGCATCAACGTATATCCAATGATATCCATCTTAGCCACACCCATAAAAAACGACTCAAAGTGGAGTATTTACTTTGAGTCAAATGCACTAATTTAAAAAGTTTCTTTTTGATAAGCAATTATTCTGCCAACTTATGAATTCGCTTGGCATAACTTGAATGGGCGGAATGATCAAGCTTAGTCAAAATACCATTATCCCCCAAGATACGACGGGCACCTGTTTGCGCCCATTGCGGCAATAAAGCATAAGCACTATGTACTGATTGTAAGTAATCAGGTACCGCAATAAATAACCGTGGCTTAATTAAAGCACTCACAACTGCATCGGCAACCTGTTGTGGTGTCACCGCTGGAATCGTTTTTGCCGCATTTTCAGTTCCAGCGGTGAGCTCTGTCAGCACTTTACTGGGTAAAATTGCCGTGAACTGAATAGCAGAATCACGAAACTCACCTGCAACTGCTTCGGTGAGACCAATCACAGCAAATTTAGTCCCTGAATAAACCGCAGAACCCGGCAAGGCAAAACGCCCTGCAAGTGAGGCGATATTGACAATATGACCTTGTTTATATTTAAGCAATTCAGGAAGTGCCAATTGCATACCAATGATGACACCACGAAAGTTAATATCAATTTGTGCATCTGCTAAAGCGGGATCTTCATCCAGAAAAGCCCCCATCGGCATAATCCCAGCATTATTCACTAAAGCATAAAGACTGCCATAATGTTGAATGGTATTTTGAATAAATTGGGCAAATGATTCACGATCACGCACATCCACTTTAAAAGCTTTGGCACCAATACGTTGTGCTTCTTTTTCAGCAAGTGCTAAATCGAGATCACCAATACTGACTTTTGCACCTTGTGCAATTAAAGCTTCCGCGGTAGCTAAACCAATACCACGTGCGGCACCAGTAATCGCAATCACTTTGTCTTTTAATTTTTGTTTTTTAAACATTGCGTTATCCTTTATTTAAAATCTTGGTAAATTTCATATCCATCCTCTTTATTTAGGTTTGAATATGATGAAAGTTAAAATCTCTTTCTCATACAACATCTTCTTGCTTTAAGCTTGTGCTTGGTTCAGGTTGATGATCAATCAGATACTCGGCTAAATTAAAATGTTTCATCTTTTCTCGGAGTTTATAGGTTGACCATGGCCAAACTGTACTGTTACGTCCATTGCGATCAATAAAATAGCTTTGACATCCACCTTTATTCCATACTGTGGTTTGCAAAGCTGCTTGGACTTTTTCATTAAAAACTTTGGTGATTTTGGGATTTGGTTCAATGGTTTTGATACCCAATTGAATTGCCTGTTTCAAAGCATCGATAATGTAATCAAGTTGAGCTTCAATGATAATAAATGCTGAGGAACTCAGAGCGACATTTGGACCAAACATCAGAAAGCCGTTTGGACAATTTTCTATCATTGTCCCCATATAGCCCTCAGGACTCCCCTGCCAAACATCTGACATCCGTTGTCCAAAACGGTTATAGACACGATTGGCAATCGGTGGTTCTGCTATTTCAAACCCTGTACCCAGAATAATCACATCCGCTTCACAATGTTCACCATTACTTGCAATTAAAGTATTCCCTTTAATTTCAGATAAACCACTGGCAATCACCTCCACATTGTCTTGTGCTAAAGCAGGATACCAATTGTTGGATTGTAAAATACGTTTACAACCAATAATAAAATTGGGGGTTAATTTTTCTCGTAGGCGCGGATTTTTAATATGGTAATTTAAATGCCATTTGGCTAATTTTTGGAATTGCTTCATTGCCGCAGGACTTTGAATTCCACCGTTTATCGTTTCAAAAATTCCATAGACTGAGCCTCGCATCAGCTGTTGAGTCAGTGGTAACAGCTTAAACATGGCACGAACAGGTGCAAGTAATGGCATGTCAGACTTTGGCAAAATCCATTGTGCAGTACGTTGAAAGATCGTCAGTTGTTTAACTTGAGGTTGAATCTGCGGAACAAACTGGATGGCAGAAGCACCTGTGCCAATCACCGCAACTCGTTGAGCTGTTAAGTCCAAATCATGCCGCCATTGTGAAGAATGGAAAATTTCTCCTTTAAAGCTTTCAATACCTTTAACATCAGGCAATACAGGTTCATGCATAGGGCCACAAGCAAGAATTGCAAATTGAGAGCGCAACTCGCCCTGTTCGGTTTGGATAATCCAGCAATGTTCCACATCGGACCACTGTGCTTGTAAAACTTCACGATTCAAATGCACATGTGGCATGACCTTGTACTTATCGACCACATCAAATAAATATTGTTTAATTTCTTTTTGCTGTGCAAAGACCCGTGACCATGCAGGGTTTTGTTCAAAAGAGTATGAATAGAGCGCCGATGGTACATCACAGGCACAACCTGGATAGGTATTTTCACGCCAGACCCCGCCCATTTCAGCAGCCTTTTCCAGCAATATAAAATCTTCAATCCCTGTTTGTTTTAATTTGATTGCGGCACCAAGACCAGCAAAACCACCACCCACGATAATCACTTTATAAAAGTTTTTATCTTTGGTACTTTTTTTCATTTGTTCCATGTTGAAAATCGCTTAGAATATAAACAATAGGAATACAATGTCAAAAACGGAATGACTTGTCAATTTCCATTGTTTAACAATTTTGAATATTTATTTGGTATTCTTTGCCTATGAATGAACCAACTTTAACTCGTGCAGAGCGTCAACGTATCCAATTACAAGCTGATATTTTAGAAGCTGCGTTTTTAGAATTTTCTGAGCGTGGATACCATCAAACAGCGATTTCAGATATAGCCAAACGCTTAGGCATTGGTCATGGTACTTTTTATCGCCACTTTGAAAATAAACGCGATATCTTGCAGCATGTTATTTCTGATACCATGCAAAAAATCATGGCATTGCTTACCGGTGAAAATGCACCTCAAGCAGTGAATAATATTGAAGAGTACCGTGAACAATGTCAGCGAATTTCTGAACGCTTCCGTCTTTTTGCACAAGAGAATCCTCTAACTCTAAAATTATTATTACTTGAAGCAACCTCAATAGATGCTGAAATGACCCGATTTATTCAAAACTTGATGCAAATGGCGGGTATTTTTACTGCCAACTATTTAAAGCATGGGGTAGATTCTGGCTTTTTTCGTGAGAATTTAGATTGTGAAAATACTGGGCATAATATCATTGGGATGATTACCAATGGGGCTTTACGCTTTTTAGCCAACCCTGAAGATCTGAAAGGTTTAAAAAATTATGGCGATTCGATTATTGAATTAATCATTGGCGGAGTTGCTAAGCCATCAGCCTGATTTATAGCAATCAACAGAATATAAATTAAACTGTTTTCTTTATCTCATTCAATCCTACTGGTTATGGTTATCTTGTGAAGACATGAATGTCACCCTTGGACGGAGATATAGCCTCAACAGAGTTTTTTACTTTTCATCCTAAGATTGAAATAGTGCTTAAATTTACTCAAAAACTGTCCATAACATAGATTATGGGCAGTTTTTAATGAGATAAAATATTAGACTTCTTTCATAAGTCCTTTTTAAAACCATAAATCAATATAAAATCCCCCTCATCCTAGCCTTCTCCCAGAGGGAGAAGGAACTTTCAATACCAATATGATTCACTCCACATGATCATTTTTCGATTTATGAAAGATCTTTATTGAAGATAAGTTTGCATTTTTAAATGCTATTTTTTATAACGAATACAATTACGCCCATCTTTTTTTGCCAGATATAAATATTCATCGGCAGCTTTAAACACCTTATGGATGTCGGTAGAAATTTCAGGCCAATGCGCTATTCCTATCGACACGGTAATCGCAGGTATTTCTCCGATTGGCGTTACTTCTAATGCCTGCCGAATCCGTTCTGCAATATTAATGGTTAAATTTTGGCTATCGATAGGACTTAGAATCACAAATTCTTCCCCACCAATCCGACAACAAACATCAATACTTCTCACACAATCTTTAATATTTTGTGCAGTCTTGGTCAGGACTAAGTCGCCTTTTTCATGTCCATATTGATCATTAATTTTTTTAAAATAATCGATATCCACAGCAATAATTGCAAATGGTGCGTCATTTTTCATTAAGCGTTCAATATGTAACTCCATCCCTCTACGGTTATAAAATCCTGTTAATGGGTCTGTATTTACATAATGATTGAGCGTAGATATTTTTTTCTTAAAATTTGAAGAGCTCTGTAACAGTGAACGTTTAAAATTTCTTACCTCATAATATAAGGCATCTACATTTTTAATTTGAGTTGCGGTCTCAGGATTATTGAGATGGCTCGCCATGGTTGCTAAGCGGTTTAATGGTGCTGAGATATAATATGATATCTTCCAAATAATCAAAAAGATTAAAATATAAAAACCAAGCATATAAGCAATAATTTTATAAATCAGATATGGAACTTTTTCTAAAAGCTTATGGGTTGGTTGTTGCGAAACAATGATCCAGTTGGTATGACTTACTCGGGCAAAACCCGCTAAATTATCTACCCCTTTACTATTAATCAGTCTTATTTTTCCAATCATATGAGTGGACATATAGTTAAGGCCGGTATTGTCTGTTGCAAGGGTACCGATTCGACTCGCATCAGGATGGAAAATAATTTTTCTATTGCTATCCAATACATACATATAGCTGTCTTTATAGTTAAAGCTCAGTGTTAATAATTCGTTAATGATATTTTTTTCTTTTAAATAAATTGCCCCACCAATAAAGCCCAGATACTTTTTGTTTTTATCAAAAATAGGCTGTGAAATAAAAACAATTAAATTGTTTTTGATTGAGTAATATGGGCTTGTGATCACCGTGTTTTGCGTTTCAATGGATTGTTTAAAGCCAAGTGTTGTATTCACCACATTTTTATTAATGGCAATTTTTGACGGTGAATAATTCAGTACATGCCCGTATTTATCTGAAATAATCACACTGTCAAAGTAATTCGATTGAAATTTAAGCCGGTCTACTTCTGACTGTTTAAATTGCTCGTCATTAAATGAGTCCCCCAGCAAAGTGGCACTATAATTTAACTGCTTTAATACAGTCTGAATTTGAGAATCCGTTTTTTGGGCAATCTTAGTGGCATATTCCATATTTACTGAAAGAGAAGTATCTAATAGTTCTTTTTTTTGAATAGAATAATTCACGAAAAGTGAAGCAATAAATAGAATGGCGATGCTGAATATTGCTAAAAAAAGAATAAGTTTTCTCAGATTTAACTTTAAACAAAATATGAGTTTTTTCAGTTTCATGAGGTCATTTGCAAAACAGCATTTGATTGAATTTTATTCTTTTTTACTTAGTATTACTACAATATTTTTACCATTGTTTAATTTATTTTCATGATTTTTAAATGGTTTCCCTTCACATAATTTTTAAGAAAATTTCTTGAAGATAATCATCTGGCTTTGGTCAATGGTGTTTTAGCGACTTTAACTCAGTATATAAACCATGCGAAAATGAGCAAATGACGAATATATTGCCTCATAAAAATAAACTGAATAAGCTGTAAATTAAACCAGAAAAATACCTGTATTATTTTATTTCCCCATGGCTATATGCCTTTACTATAGGCACTACAGATATCATGAGGCTAACTAAGAATTGCTTGAAGTTTCACATCATTTTAGTGTATTTCGAAAGTCATATGTTCTATTGAGTGAAATGCTTAAAATGATTTAAATCACACCATTATCTTTGTTTATTTTAACTGCTCTACCCTAGAAAAATTTAGGGAAAAATAAATAGAAAAGACACATGAATAAGAATTATTTTGCTCAATGGATGTATGCGCCTTTCAACAGAGTATTTTGATCATCGTTACCTTCTAAAAATGATACTCTCGCCAACCTCATCTGACAGTTATCCATTTTATCGTATATCTGTCAGATTAAAGCTATATTTGGCTTTTAAGGATCACAAACCATCTTTGCTCTGTTTACATCCGATCACCATAATACTCGTAATAATATCACCTGGACCCGTCAGTGCTGTGATATTACAAAGGTATTGAGCATGCTCTTGTACGGCATTTTGATAGTACCCTGTTGGACGATATTGATTTTCATAAATAGCGCCTACAACCCCTTGTCCGCCGGTTTGGCCAACGACACGCTGACCTGCATACTCAGTCCCCGTTTGTACAAATTGCTGTACGACACGTTGTGAAACAATCGAATTTTCCCACATTGCAGAGCCGCCTAATTTACTCGCTGGGACGCGATAAGTTGGTGAGCCAAAGATTCCGATTGCTTTATTTACATGTTGCCCAACCAATTTATCAGCAGCCTGTTGTACAGGATTAGGTGTTGAAACACAGCCTGTGAGTAACAAGCCGAAAGTAAATACAGTCCAAATAGCTGCGGCTCTATGTTTACCCCCTCTATTCTGGTGTTGTCGGCTATTGCTTGTACTGGTAGTCAATTGTTGTTTACTGATCATAAGAAAGTTTCCTTTTGCTTACGCTGGTGATTTATCTACACTAAAACCAATAAATTTGTTTTATAAAACACTTCGATGCTTTAGACATCATGAGCAATCATAAATTATGGATCAAGATAATACTCAGCCCGCACATTGCCTTGTTCCAATTCATAAGCGCGTTCAGCCACACGTTCAAGCGACTCTCGGTCACAATCCAATGCGGTCAAGTTTTTACCCGAAGGTTTAACTGCATTTTCATCATCAAATGCAGCTTGATCACATTGATCATCTTTAAAATTTTGCAAAGATCGCCACTCTGCTTGAGCATCAGTTAATCTGCTTTGTTGATATGCTGAGAGCTTAGGTGCTAGTTTTTTTACCGCCTGATTTAATCTTTCATTCTGACCTAAATGCTCTGCACTGATACACAGTTGCTTGTTCCCTGTGGTTTTTGCTGTATTTATACAGCTTTGGTAGGTTTTTGAGTATTGCAATGTCGGTGCAGCTGATAACAAAGTCGCAAAGCTACATAAGCTAGCAATGCTCAAAATATAGATGTATTTTGAGTATATTTTATCCATATTCTTAACTACTTTCTAAAAAGGTTTATTGCAAAAGTGTCTATAATTTATTCACATACTAGCTATACTTTATAGTTTAATTCATGTGAAATTAAAACTATAAAAAGGCAAATACTTTACAAAATTTAAGCCATTTTATTCAGACTATATTTAGGTTTATCCATACAATTCGACCTTGCTAAAATTAAGCCTATGAATTTTTATTACATTGCATGCTGAACGAGAACAAAGTTTTTCTTTGCTTAAAGCACAAGCAGTAGCGTAAGGTTAGAATGTGTTTCTATAGTCAACCTGTTAGAAAAACTCAGACGCATAAATATAATTTCTATTAATTAATTATTTCCTATTAAATCAATTGCATGGAAAAATAAATTATTTGATTGTAAGAAGACTTACAATGCCACACCTTACTTTCAAAGTTTAAATACCCTTGCGTAGGCGATGCCTCACTTTTCTTAGGAATGCCAAACCTTGCGCTGCAAACAAAGCTGTGCTTTGTTTTTGCTCATGTTTGGCAAGGGGTACGTCCTGTACCCCCGCCCAACGGCAACATCCCTGTCGCCCCACGGTAGAATAACCATCTAAGATTCAAAATTACAAAAAAAATGAATTGATAACCAACAGTTTCTAAAAGTTCACACAAAAACATAATCCTCTTTTATCAACAAAGGTTTTATAGAAATAATGTGTATGAACAATGAGGTGGTTTGACTACTCTATCTAATTAACAGCACAAATCTATATGCAAAATAAGGCAGTACAAAGTTGATGCTAAGATGAACTCAGATCGTTGAGATGTTATTACTACGCAATACAGGACGCTACATAAGATAATTATTATTCAATAGATTGTGTAAATTCGCTGTTTAAATAGACCGTTAAAATACATTTTAAACAGATAAAAAAATGACCTTAGCGAAGATACGCTAAGGTCACGTTTACAACAAATAAATTAGCCCGGGAAAATACCGCGTTCCATACGTGCTTTTAAGATACGCTCACAACCTAAAATAAAGGCAGCCGTTCTTAAACTACATACTTTGTCATTTGAGGTCTGCCATACGTCATTAATCGCTTGAACCATTAATTTATCGAGTCTTTGGTTGATTTCTTCTTCCGACCAGAAGTAGCTCGACATATCTTGAACCCATTCAAAATAACTGACCGTTACACCACCCGCATTACAAATCACATCAGGTACAACCGTGATACCACGTTGGATTAAGATATCATCTGCTTCTGGATAAGTTGGACCGTTTGCACCTTCAAGTACCAATTTCGCTGTTAATTTCTGTGCGCGTTCAACCGTGATTTGACCTTCCAATGCGGCAGGAATCAAGATATCCATTTCAACATCCCAGAAATCCTCATCGCTAATCGCTTGAGCACCCGCAAAGCCACCCACACCTTGATTGCTTTCTAGATAGGTTTTTAAAGCAGCTAAATCAATACCTTGAGGGTTGTAAATCGTCCCTGTATGGTCTTGAATCGTTACAATAATAGATTTTGAATCAGCAAATAGATATGCAGCTTCACTACCAACGTTACCAAAACCTTGGACAGCAACTCGTGCACCCTCTAAAGGAAGTTTAATTTTTGCAGCAACTTGTTGACCAGTAATAAATACACCACGGCCTGTTGCTTTAATACGCCCTAAAGAACCACCTAAATGAATTGGCTTACCTGTAACAACACCTGTTACGGTATGGCCTTGACCCGAAGAATATGTATCCATAATCCAGCCCATAACGTTGGGATTGGTACCAACATCCGGCGCTGGAATATCTTTTTGTGGGCCAATGATATGGCTAATTTCACTGGTATAACGACGAGTTAAGCGCTCTAACTCACGAGGAGAAAGCTGACGAGGATCAACACGAACACCACCTTTTGCACCTCCAAAAGGTAGATTTAAAACCGCAGTTTTAATGGTCATCCATGCAGAAAGTGCCATCACTTCATTGAGATCTACATCTGGATGGTAACGAATACCGCCCTTACCTGGACCACGCGATAAGTTATGTTGAACGCGATAGCCTTCGAAATGACGGATTGTGCCATCATCCATCACAATCGGCACATCGACAATCAAAGCACGTTTTGGTCGCTTTAACGTGTCGACATAATCTTTCAGATGTTCTAAATATGGTGTAACTCGCTCGATTTGTTCGAGGTAGGTAGACCATGGACCGTTATTTTGAGAGATATAAGATAAATTAGACATACTTTGCTTATCCTTTTGATGAAGTCACTTGAATCATCAATCAAATATGTAGTTAAAAATGATATAAGCGGCTAATTTGGCAGTTCTGTTGTCCAAATCAAACCGCGGATTACATTCAGCCACATCAAAAACTTTGATCTTGCCAGTTTTTTTAATGGCTTCTAATAATGGGTCAAAAATAGATAAATCGATTCCTTTCACCGCAGGTGCGCTGACACCCGGCGCAATGCTAGCGTTAAATACATCAAGGTCAACCGTAATATACAAATAGTCTACTTTTTTAATAAAATTATTTATTCTTAAGATTAAATTTTCAACATTTTGCAGTTTTAATTCATAATCGTAAATATAATTACAGTTTAAACGCTCTGCTGTTTCAAACAAAATTTTAGTATTTGAATGCTTGGCAACGCCGATACACATGTAGTTAAATTCTTGATGAAACTGTTCTGATAGTTTAGCTGCATTTAAAAAAGGTGTGCCTGAAGTGACCTGTTCAGCTTCACGTAAATCAAAGTGTGCATCGAAGTTAATAATGCCGATTTTCTTATTCAGATGATTATTTTGAATGTATTGAAATAAGCCAGAAAAACTGCCAAAGGCAACTTCATGCCCACCGCCTAACACAATCGGCTTCATATCGGAATTTAAACTACGTTCGACTTGATGCGCCAATTCTACCTGTGCTATTTCAAGTTCAGCATGATCACAAAGCACAGTGCCTAAATCGATAATGGTCACAGGTTGATGTACAGGTAAATTTGCCAATTGCGCACGAATCATATCTGGTGCATCAGCTGCACCTAAGCGTCCATGATTGCGTTTAACACCCTCATCTGAACTAAAGCCAATAAAAGCAAAAGATGCCTGATGACTGGTATTGATCACTTGATGGAGACGAAGATGAGCATCACCTTCTCCATCTTGTCGTCCTTGCCACTTAAATGAATGATTCATTATTAATATCACTCTATAAAAATTAATCTCAAGCTGAGATCAAGATTTCATTTCCATGTTGGATGATTCGTTTTGATAAATCACCGCCAAGCCAATACACAATCTCAGAAGGATGCTCAATATCCCAAGCAATAAAATCCGCCACTTTGCCCTGTTCTAATGTGCCATGCGAGTCTTGTAAGCCAAGTGCATAAGCGGCATGGGTTGTGACACCTGCGAGTGCTTGTTCTGGTGTTAAACGGAATAATGTACTGCCCATATTCAGCATTAAACGTAATGACAAGGCTGGTGATGTTCCTGGATTTAAATCACTAGATAATGCGATACGCACACCATGTTGCTGCAAACTGTCTAAAGGTGGGTACTTGGTTTCTCTTAGAAAATAGAATGCTCCCGGTAATAACACAGCAACTGTGCCTGAAGCTGCCATGGCTTTGGCATCAGCTTCGGTCATGTATTCCAAATGATCTGCGGATAAAGCATGGTAACGCGCAGCAAGCGTTGAACCACCGAGAGATGAAAGTTGTTCTGCATGTAATTTAACAGGTAGGTTTAATGCCTGAGCTGCTTTAAAAACACGTTCAACTTGCGCAGGTGAAAATGCCAAATGTTCACAGAAAGCATCGACAGCATCGACTAAGCCTTCTTGATGCAGTTTGGGTAACATCTCGGTACAGATATGTTCAATATAAGCATCACTTTGATCTTGATACTCAGGTGGCAAAGCATGCGCTGCCAAACACGTACTTTTTACGGTCATCGGTAAAGTTTGAGCGACTTGACGAATCACACGGAGCATTTTACGTTCATTGCTATAGTCCAGACCATATCCCGACTTGATTTCAATGGTGGTTACACCATCTTTAAGCATACAACGAATACGTTTGAGTGCCGAAGCAAGGAGCTGTTCCTCACTTGCTTCACGTGTTGCTCGTACAGTGCTTGCAATACCACCGCCACTCGCTGCGATTTCCGCATAACTGACACCTTGCAAACGTTTTTCAAACTCAACACTACGATTTCCACCAAATACACTATGCGTATGACAATCAATTAAACCGGGAGTCACCCATGCGCCATTGAGGTCAATGATCTCAGCATAGTCATCTACAGGAACATCTTTTTCTGCGCCAATCCAGTGAATATGTTGCGCTAAAGTAACGATTGCAGCAGATTCAATACTGGAATATTGCCCATCTTGCATAGTGGCAATATGACAATTTGTCCAAAGTTTTTTCATTGACATTTCCTCTTGCTGCCCATGCGTTGATCACGTTTGGGCAGCTTCAGTATCAGCTTTCCATTTCGACGTTTTGTTGAAGATCTGGTTTATCTTTTACTGAGTTTTGCTTGGGCTTCACCCATATCGTATAAGCAATCCAAAGTAGAACTAACCATGTTATACCGACATAAAGTGCAGGTCGTGAGTCTGGGAAATATCCCATCATGGCTAAAATAAACAGCATAAATACAATGGCAAATGCAGGTGCATAAGGCCAGCCAATCACGGGGAAATCTAATGCTTTAATTTCTGATTTAGACAATTTACGACGCATACCCACTTGAGAAAGTAAGATCATCAACCACACCCAAACTGTTGCAAATGTTGCAATTGAGGCGATGATAATAAATACATTTTCAGGGATCAGATAGTTAAGCACGACGCCGACAAGTAACACACCTGCCATCACTACAACAGTCATCCAAGGAACACCATTACGTGAAAGTTTCTGGAACACTTGAGGTGCTTGTTTATGCTTAGACATACCATACAGCATACGCCCTGCACCAAATACATCACTATTGATCGCGGAAATTGCAGCTGTAATGACCACAATATTTAAAACAGTTGCTGCAGATTTGATGCCTAAGTTTTCAAAAATTTGTACAAATGGACTGCCTTGGCTACCAATTTGATTCCATGGGAAAATCGACATCAATACAAAAATTGTCAGAATATAAAAAAGTAAGATACGTACAGGAACCGCATTAATTGCACGTGGAATCGACGTTTTCGGATCTTGTGACTCACCCGCTGTGATCCCAATGATTTCGATGCCACCGAATGCAAATACCACAACAGATAAACAGGCAACTAAACCCATAATCCCATTGGGCATAAAACCCTCATGAATCCATAAGTTTTGAATACCAGGTACAAAGCCGGTGTGATCTGCATTAAAGCCATAGATCATTAGACCAAAACCACCCAAAATCATGGCAACAATAGCGCTGACCTTGACGATGGATAGCCAGAACTCGACTTCACCAAAGACTTTAACGTGGATCAGGTTAATTGCACCTAAGAACATAATCAGCGATAAAATCCAGATCCATCGTGGCACATCGGGGTACCAAAACCCCATATAGATACCAAAAGCAGTCACGTCAGCCAAGGCGACAATGATCATTTCAAAGACGTAGGTCCAGCCTGTAGTAAAACCAGCTAAAGGGCCAAGATAATTCGAGGCATATTCACTAAAAGAACCTGATACGGGGTTATGAACAGCCATTTCCCCTAATGCTCGCATCACAATATAAATTGCAATCCCTGCAACCATATAAGCAATTAAAACAGACGGACCTGCCATTTTAATTGCCGTTGCTGATCCATAGAAAAGCCCCGTGCCAATCGCTGAACCCAATGCCAAAAAGCGGATATGACGGGTGTTTAACCCCCGCTGTAATGTGGAGTGTTGTGACATTATAATCTCCAATCCTTGAGGAAATTTAGTTAGATTCGGTCACTCCATGTGACCGTTTTATTGATCACACTTCAGACAAGCTCGGTAGTAGCTTCGCAATCAGCAGTTCGTTCAGACAACCACTTGCGAGCAATTCACTTGCTTGTTCGATATCTGGCGCGAAGAAACGATCTTCACTGTAATACGCCACTTGATCACGCAGAATTTTACGGGCACGTTCAAGTTTAGGAGAGCTTTTCAATCCTTCACGGAAATCAAGTCCCTGACATGCACCTAACCACTCAACTGCGAGAATGCCGCGAACGTTATCAGCCATATACCACAAGCGTTTTCCTGCATTAGGCGCCATGGAAACATGGTCTTCCTGATTTGCAGAGGTCGGTAAACTATCAACACTGGCAGGATGTGCAAGTGCTTTATTGTCACTGGCTAACGCAGCGGCTGTTACTTGAGCAATCATAAAGCCCGAATTCACCCCACCATTGGCAACCAAAAATGGAGGAAGCTGTGACATATGGCGATCCATCATCATCGAAACACGACGTTCAGACAGTGAGCCAATCTCAGCAATCGCTAAGGCCAAATTATCAGCAGCCATTGCTACGGGTTCAGCATGGAAGTTACCTGCTGAGATTACGTCACCTTCTGCTGCAAACACCAATGGGTTATCTGAAACTGCATTCGACTCAATCGCTAATACTTCTGCTGCTTGACGAATTTGCGTTAAACAAGCCCCCATTACTTGAGGTTGGCAACGCAGTGAATACGGGTCTTGAACCTTGCTACAATCTTCATGTGAATGTGCGATTTCACTTGATTCAGTCAATAAGTCACGATATGCAGCGGCAACATCAATTTGACCACGCTGACCACGAACTTCATGAACACGTGCATCAAATGGTGCACGTGAACCGAGCATAGCTTCAACGCTTAATCCACCACAAACGGTCGCAGCAGCAAATAAATCTTCTGCTTCAAATAGACCACGTAATGCGTATGCTGTTGAAACCTGTGTACCATTTAAAAGTGCCAAACCTTCTTTGGCCGCTAAAGTAATGGGTTCTAATCCTGCAATTTTAAGTGCTTCAACTGCTGGTAACCATTCCCCTTTATAACGTGCTTTACTTTCACCGAGTAAAACCAGAGACATATGTGCAAGGGGTGCTAAGTCACCTGAAGCGCCGACTGAACCTTTTAATGGAATATGCGGATAAACTTCTGCATTGATCAAGGCAAGGATTGCATCAATCACTTTAGGACGGATACCAGAAAAACCACGTGCCAAACTATTGGCCTTTAACAACATAATTAAGCGAACCATCGCATCATCTAAAGGTACGCCCACACCAGCGGCATGAGAAAGTACCAATGAGCGTTGTAACTGTTCTAAGTCTTCAGGGGCAATTTTAGATGAAGCGAGTAAGCCAAAGCCAGTATTGATACCGTACGCTGTACGTCCTTCATTCACAATTTTTTCGACACATGCAACACTTGCATTGATGCCAGCATAAGCACTGTCATCCAGTTTAACTTTGATTGGATTTAAATACGCTTGGCGAAGATCTGCGAGTGTGAGCTTGCCTGGTTGAATTAAGAGTTCCATTTTGACGTCCTGTTTTGCGCTATATTGTTCTCTTACGATGCTGTTTACACAATTGCAAAAAGCATCGTAATGTCCTTGTCTTTTATTTGATGATCATCGGCAAGTTCAAACCTTGCGCTTTGGCACATTCAACAGCGATATCATAACCAGCATCTGCATGACGCATTACGCCTGTTGCTGGGTCATTGGTCAACACACGAGCAATACGTGCTGCTGCTTCATCTGTACCATCACAAACAATCACGACACCTGAGTGTTGAGAGAAGCCCATTCCTACACCACCACCGTGATGTAATGAAACCCAAGTCGCACCACCTGCTGTATTAAGTAAAGCATTCAGCAATGGCCAATCAGATACAGCATCAGAACCATCTTGCATTGCTTCAGTTTCACGGTTTGGACTGGAAACTGAACCTGAGTCTAAATGATCACGACCTATGACGATTGGCGCTGAAAGCTCACCACTACGTACCATTTCGTTAAATGCCAGACCTAATTTTGCACGCAAGCCTAAACCAACCCAGCAAATACGTGCTGGTAAGCCTTGGAAGCTAATCCGTTCTCTTGCCATGTCTAACCAACGATGTAAATGTTCATCGTCTGGAATCAATTCTTTAACTTTTGCATCTGTTTTATAGATATCTTCTGGATCACCTGAAAGTGCAACCCAACGGAATGGTCCAATACCACGACAGAATAATGGACGGATATAGGCAGGTACAAAACCGGGGAAATCAAATGCGTTTTCTACGCCTTCTTCCTGCGCCATTTGACGGATATTATTGCCATAGTCAAAGGTTGGAACACCCATTTTTTGGAAATCCAACATCGCTTGTACATGCTTTGCCATAGATTGTTTTGCAGCTTTTACCACTGCTTCTGGCTCAGTTTTGGCACGTTGACGATATTCTTCCCATGTCCAACCAATTGGTAAATAGCCATTGAGTGGATCATGTGCACTGGTTTGATCCGTCACCATGTCCGGATGAACACCACGGCGAACCAATTCAGGTAAAATCTCAGCTGCATTGCCATGTAACGCAATCGAAATCACCTTGCCTTCTTTGGTATAACGGTCAATACGCGCCAAAGCATCATCTAAATCTGTAGCTTGTTCATCGACATAACGTGTACGTAAACGGAAATCAATACTGGCTTGCTGGCATTCAATATTAAGCGAGCAAGCGCCTGCCAATGTCGCGGCTAAAGGCTGAGCCCCTCCCATTCCACCTAAACCAGCAGTCAACACCCAACGACCTGTTAAGTCACCGTTGTAGTGCTGGCGACCAGCTTCAACAAAAGTTTCATAAGTGCCTTGTACAATGCCTTGGCTGCCGATATAGATCCAAGAACCTGCGGTCATTTGACCATACATTGCCAAGCCTTTAGCATCTAGCTCGTTGAAATGTTGCCAATTTGCCCAATGTGGAACTAAGTTTGAATTGGCAATAAGAACACGTGGTGCATCTTTATGTGTTTTGAACACACCAACGGGTTTACCTGATTGAACCAATAGAGTTTCGTCATTTTCTAAAGTTTTAAGTGTTTCAACAATCTTGTCATAACATTCCCAATTACGTGCAGCACGACCAATACCACCGTAAACAACAAGCTCTTTTGGATTCTCTGCGACATCAGGATCAAGATTATTCATCAACATACGCAGTGGAGCTTCAGTCAACCAACTTTTTGCATTGAGCTTAGTACCACGAGGTGCGCGAATTTCTACATCACGAAATTTTGTTGTCGTTGTTGTCACAATAGGACTCCTTCCTTTGAGTTTAAACCAGCAAATTAAACTGCATTCACTGTATAGCAATGTACTAACTTGTATATACATCTATATACTACACAAATCTTTAATATTGAAAAGATGCTTTTTAAATTATTTTTAAAAAAATTTATAAACATATAAAATAAATAGATTTATTTTTCATAAAAACAAAAAAACGCAAACAACTTCAGCTTGTATGCGTTTAAGTAAAATCAATAAAATTTAGATTTTTGTGAGTTGTATGAGACAAGTTTGCTTTAAAAATTGCTGATTTAATGTGATAGCTTGCAATGATTTTTCATTTTCAAGTTTAAGACTGTCCTGATGTTCCAAATGAAAAACTTGTTGACCAATTTCGATAACTAACACCTCAACACTCTGATTAAAAATAAACATCACGTCAGACGATATGGGTATTTCTAAGGCTTCTGGAGAGAAAATCCACTGATACTGTGCATCAAACTTTTTTGGATTATAAATCAAATTAAAATCGCGAATGTGCCCTGCCAACAATTCACAACTGACCACACTGTCTCCACCAAACTCGACGGACTGCAATGTTTTTAAATGCTTAAAATCATCATCTATACGCAGTGAAAGACCTTGACCTTCCAATACCGTCAAAAAGCGATTCATCCCATTAAACTTGGAAAAATCACCCGATGTTTTCACATCGGCCATCGAAATCCGCCAATCAAACTCAGCTAAGCTTTCACCGACACTACGGGCGATTTCAAGCGTATAGCCTTCCCCATTTTTCCATCGCATTTTTTTGTAATGGCTGGCTTTTAAAAGCTCAATCATTGGGTAAATTTACCTTCCAAATAATAGCGACTGCCAGGATAAATCAGTCTTGCACTGGAGATCAGTTGTTTATTGGACCATGTTCTACGACGGATCAATAAACAAGGCTCTGTTTTATTGATTTTTAGCCATTTACATTCTTGTGCTGAAGCAAGAATCGCAGTAACCACATGCTCACCTTCAGTAACAGGTGCTTTTGACATTAAATAAGCATTAGGCGTGATAGTTTTAAAATCTTGTGCCAAATAATCTGGAATCAGTACGGGATCAACTAAACGATCTTCGATCTGCACAGGCACATCATTTTCATAATGCACAATGATCGAGTGAAATAGTCGTTGTCCTTCTCGAATTTGCATTAATCGGCTTTGTTCTTCATTGGCTTGAATTTGTTCAAGTACCAATACTTCAGCATGATGTTTATGATTTCTCGCAATAATTTCTTCTGCAATATTATTCACATGAAATAATGCTGTACGACCTTGCCCTTCAGCGACAAAAGAGCCAACACCTTGTATACGCACCAATAAACCTTCACTGGTCAGTTCGCGCAATGCCCGATTGACCGTCATACGACTACAACCCAGTAAATTCACCAACTCACTTTCTGAAGGAATTTTTTTATTTACAGTCCATGTTCCTTCATAAATTTTTTGTGAAATCATTTGCTTCACGCGCAAATACAAAGGAACAGGACTATCTTCTTCTAGAGATAAGTCTAGATCATTGTGCTTTGACGCTCTTGACATTGGCTAAAACTCATACAAAATATTCTAACTCATTGTATCTTGAGTCGATGTTATTTGTATATACAAGCCTATACAAATAATCATGATAAAAATATCCATTACTCATCAATGGCATTCCAACTTATATCAATTTACTCATTTTGCTTTTGCATCATTTAATCATAGATGGTGTAGCGGTCAGCCAACGAATATTAATCGGCTTTGTTTGCAGCACAAGGTTTGACTTCATCTACGCAAAAGAATTTAAACTTTAAATGTAAAGTGTGGCTGTGTAAGTTTTATTCTCACCAGCTAGGTTTTTAAATCCCTTTTGCTAAGTTTTTACTCAGATTGTAAATCCGCTCCCTTATGAAGTTTCGACACAGGTTGTTCAAATCCTCCCCAACCCTCCTTTTCCAAAGGAGGGGGTTTTCCCTTACTCAAATTAGAAAGTCTTTCTTAAACTCAACCAGTACTGGTGATTATCGCGGTCTTGCAACTGCTCTGGCGTATTTCCAATTGGAAAAGCAACTTCCGCATTGGCTTGAATATTCCACGCACTCGTCCAGTTCAAACCTAAACCTGCACTACTGATTTGAACTTGATTATCGCCTGTCACACCTGCCCAACGCTTAGCATTTAACGTGACTTCTGCCGTATCGATAAATACTTTCGCTGTTAGCTGATGCTTTGCATCGGCAAATAAACTTTGTCTCAGTTCTGCCGTGGCCAAATAACCTGTAGAGCCTGCAAATTGACTCGATTCATAACCACGAACATTAAATGGACCACCACCTAGATATTGCTCTGCACTGTCTAGATTATAAGGACTGTATTGTCCATAAATCCCCAAATAGCCTTGTGTGCCCTTATTGCTTAGGTTTTGTAAGCGTGACAGATTCAATGTAGCACTATAGTAGTCTCCAGCTGTCTTCGCTGTTTGCGCATCTAAAGCAGCGGCATCATCATTTTTAAATTTCACGCGACCATAACTGGTTGAGGCACCATATTGGGTTAAGCCTCCACCCAAGAATTGATCAAACTGCGAGCCATCCAGTCGGGCAGTCACCACGTCAATATTTCGATGTTTGTAATATTGATTGAGCTGAATATCATCTTTCAGTTGTTTATGATCGTATTGTAAGCTGAGAAGGACTTCTGCATTATTGGTCAGTAAGGCAGGTTGGCTAATGAATACGCTACTTTGTGCAGCACTCCCTTCTGCGCCAATGTTTTTTAGCTCTTTTCCAAGTTCATAATCTAGATAAGAATAACTTGCGCCTGCCCGAGTACCCATTCCTGTAAAGGTAAAGGCATAACCCACGCGCCCGTAGTTCATGCGTTTGCCTGCAGTCATTACATCTAAACTCAGTTCATCGCCTAAGCCTGCAAGGTTGTTGGCAGAAATTCCAGCGGTTCCACGCACTTGACTGGTATAACGATTACCAAAGTTATCTGCGCCAATATAACCATTCAACATGGCTGCATTTTGTACTTCAACATTGAGTTGGCTACTTCCGACTGTTGCACCAGGGGTCAAAACATTTCGGGTATTGACTCCATTTAAACGATTGAGCAGTTTGAGTTGTTGTTGCATCTGGTCACTGTTGATCCGCTCACCTTGTTTAAGTGGTGCAACGGTTTGTTCAATTAGCCAGTTTTGCGTTCGACTTTGATTATCAATCTGGGTTTGATCATAATACGCTTCGAGTACATTGATACGTACTACACCCTGACTTAGATTCTGCTGAGGCAGATAAGCCCGACTATAGGCATAGCCCTGTTGCTGGTAGTAAGTGGTAATCTTTTGGGCTACTTGCCAAAGTTGCTGAAGACTCAATTGTTTACCTTCGGCATCCGCCACTAAGTGATGCAATTGCGCTGTGCTAAAACGACTATTTCCAGTGATTTCAATTTTGTGTACAGAGATTTGGATATCAGGTGAATTAGGTACGTTATTGCTTGCTGAACTTTCTACCTGAACAGCAGCCTGTGGTTCAAGGTTTTGTCCTTGTTGCTGTTGTTGTAGCAGTTGACCCGCATTAGGTGCTGGCGCTGCATAGTTACTGCTGGTCAAAAGCATCAGACAAGCAGCCACAGATGTTGCCAATATATTGTGTTGTTGTTTCATCAATTAGTGCTCCCCTGCCAAAATTTGAATACCCGCAGTGTTAACTCCACCTTGGCGTACATCTAAATCAACTGTATTTAAGACGTTATTGGTTTCAGGCAAATAACGAGGTCGTTTGAATTGTATGGCTTGTAAATATGCTGCAGGGGTTAACAGATAAATATCAGCTGTGGTCACAGCGGTGGTATCCACAAGTTTGTAGTTTTGAGCATCTAAGCCACCTAGACTTAAACCTGTAATCGATACATTTTTTGCTTGCCCTGTGGTCGCACTGTCAAATTGTCCTGTTGCTGTTGCAACGTTTAAATTATCCCCAGCGTAGATGCCGTTGAATTGTGCGTTGCTGAGATTAAGCTCAGCGGCAGTTAATCCATTATAAGTACGATTGTTGGCCGTAATTCCAGCAATGTTTTGAATATTGGCTTGGCGAATATCTGCCGTAGTTTGTGCAGTGTTATTCACCAACTCGTAGTTGTGTGCATCTGCACCACTTAAACTGACACCCTGAATCGAGACTTGTTTTGCTATACCCACATTTTTATCACTGAATTGTCCAGTTGCTGAAGCAACTTTCAATTCATCGCCTGCAACCATACCGAGGAATTGTGCTGATCCAGTATTTAATGTTGCGTTGGTGGTTGCATCATAAATACGATTATTGGCGCTAATGCCTGTCACTTGGTTAATTTTAGCTTTCGCAATATCCAATGCACCATCAACAAAAGTTAGCTCATAGTTTTTGTCTACACCCGTTGCGCTATTGGTGTATTTGCCAGCATCTTTGCCGGTAACCGTTGCGCTTACACCAGATAATACAGATTCTGTCTCTCCATTGACTAAACCAGAAGCACTAAAACCAGCAGCAGTTTGATCTTTACCGTTATAAATGGTTGATACACTATTGGCGGTCACAGTGGCTTTAGCCTTAGCAATATCCAATGAGCCATCAACAAAACTTAACTCATAGTTTTTATCTAGACCCGTTGCAGTATTGGTGTATTTGCCAGCATCTTTAGCGGTAACCGTTGCACTGACACCTGACAATACAGATTCGGTTTCACCATTGACCAAACCTGTCGCAGTAAAGCCAGCAGCTGTTTGATCTTTACCGTTATAGATTGTATTTAAACTATTGGCGGTCACAGTGGCTTTGGCTTTAGTGATATCTAAAGAGCCATCAACAAAACTTAACTCGTAGTTCTTGTCTAGACCCGTTGCAGTATTGGTGTATTGACCTGCATCTTTAGCGGTAACCGTTGCACTGACACCAGTGAGTACTGATTCAGTTTCACCATTGACCAAACCAGTCGCACTAAAGCCAGATGCGTTTTGGTCTTTGCCGTTATAAGTAGTTGATATGCTATTGGCGGTCACAGTGGCTTTAGCTTTAGCAATATCTAATGAGCCATCGACAAAACTTAACTCATAGTTTTTATCTAGACCCGTTGCAGTATTGGTGTATTTGCCAGCATCTTTAGCGGTAACCGTTGCACTGACACCTGACAATACAGATTCGGTTTCACCATTGACCAAACCTGTCGCAGTAAAGCCAGCAGCTGTTTGATCTTTACCGTTATAGATTGTATTTAAACTATTGGCGGTCACAGTGGCTTTGGCTTTAGTGATATCTAAAGAGCCATCAACAAAACTTAACTCGTAGTTTTTGTCTAGACCCGTTGCTGTATTGGTGTATTGACCTGCATCTTTAGCAGTCACCGTTGCTGAAACACCTGATAAGACTGATTCAGTTTCACCATTGACCAAGCCTGTTGCAGTAAAGCCAGTAGCTGTTTGATCTTTACCATTATAAGTAGTTGATACACTATTGGCGGTCACAGTGGCTTTAGCCTTAGCAATATCTAATGAGCCATCAATAAAACTAAGATCATAGTTCTTATCTAGACCCGTTGCAGTGTTGGTGTATTGACCTGCATCTTTAGCAGTCACCGTTGATGAAACACCTGATAAGACCGATTCAGTTTCACCATTGACTAAGCCTGTTGCAGTAAAACCAGCAGCTGTTTGATCTTTACCGTTATAGACTGTATTTAAACTATTGGCGGTCACCGTGGCTTTAGCTTTAGCAATATCCAAAGAGCCATCAACAAAGCTTAGCTCATAGTTTTTGTCTAGACCCGTTGCACTATTGGTATATTGACCTGCATCTTTAGCAGTCACCGTTGATGAAACACCTGATAAGACCGATTCGGTTTCACCATTGACCAAGCCTGTTGCAGTAAAGCCAGTAGCTGTTTGATCTTTACCATTATAAGTAGTTGATACACTATTGGCGGTCACAGTGGCTTTAGCCTTAGCAATATCTAATGAGCCATCAATAAAACTAAGATCATAGTTCTTATCTAGACCCGTTGCAGTGTTGGTGTATTGACCTGCATCTTTAGCGGTAACCGTTGCAGTTACACCTGAGAGTACTGATTCGGTTTCACCATTGACCAAACCTGTCGCACTAAAGCCAGCAGCTGTTTGATCTTTACCGTTATAGACTGTATTTAAACTATTGGCGGTCACCGTGGCTTTAGCTTTAGCAATATCCAAAGAGCCATCAACAAAACTTAACTCATAGTTTTTATCTATACCTGTTGCGCTATTAGTGTATTTGCCAGCATCTTTGCCGGTAACCGTCGCACTGACACCTGAGAGTACAGATTCAGTTTCACCATTGACTAAGCCTGTCGCACTAAAACCAGCAGCCGTTTGATCTTTACCGTTATAAATGGTTGATACACTATTGGCGGTCACAATGGCTTTAGCCTTAGCAATATCCAAAGAGCCATCAATAAAACTTAAATCATAATTCTTGTCTATACCTGTTGCGGTATTGGTATATTGACCTGCATCTTTAGCAGTCACCGTTGCATTTACACCTGAGAGTACAGATTCAGTTTCACCATTGACCAAACCTGTCGCAGTAAAGCCAGCAGCCGTTTGATCTTTACCGTTATAGGTGGTTGATACGCTATTGGCGGTCACAGTGGCTTTGGCTTTAGCGATATCTAAGGAACCATCAACAAAGCTTAGCTCATAGTTTTTATCTATACCTGTTGCGGTATTGGTGTACTTGCCAGCATCTTTAGCGGTAACCGTTGCACTGACACCTAAGAGTACTGATTCAGTTTCACCATTGACCAAACCTGTTGCACTAAAACCAGCAGCCGTTTGGTTTTTACCGTTATATGTAGTTGATACACTATTGGCAGTTACGGTGGCTTTGGCTTTGGCGATATCTAATGAACCATCAACAAAGCTTAAATCATAATTCTTGTCTATACCTGTTGCGGTATTGGTGTACTTGCCAGCATCTTTAGCAGTAACCGTTGCAGTTACACCTGATAGTACCGATTCTGTTTCGCCATTGGCCAAACCTGTCGCACTAAAACCAGCAGCTGTTTGATCTTTACCGTTATAGGTGGTTGATACACTATTGGCTGTTACAGTGGCTTTAGCTTTCGCAATATCCAAAGAGCCATCAATAAGCGTCAGATCATAGTTCTTGTCTACACCTGTTACTGTGTTGTTGTATTTGCCTGCATCTTTAGCAGTTACCGTTGCGCTTACGCCGGATAATACTGATTCTGTTTCACCATTGACCAAACCTGTTGCAGTAAAGCCAGCAACTGTTTGATCTTTACCGTTATAAACCGTATTTAAACTATTGGCGGTGACAGTGGCTTTAGCTTTAGCAATATCTAAGGAACCAGCAACAAAGCTTAAATCGTAATTTTTATCTATACCTGTTGCGGTATTGGTATATTGACCTGCATCTTTGCCTGTTACGGTTGCTGAAACGCCTGTGAGTACCGATGTATCTTCACCATTGACCAAACCTGTCGCACTAAAACCAACAGCTGTTTGATCTTTACCGTTATAAACCGTATTTAAACTATTGGCAGTGACAGTGGCTTTAGCTTTGGTGATATCTAAGGAACCATCAACAAAACTTAGCTCATAGTTCTTGTCTATACCTGTGGCGGTATTGGTGTACTGACCTGCATCTTTACCTGTGACAGTTGCAGAAACACCTGACAATACCGATTCAGTTTCACCATTGACCAAACCTGTTGCACTAAAGCCAGTAGCTGTTTGATCTTTACCATTATAGGTGGTCGATACGCTATTGGCGGTGACGGTGGCTTTAGCTTTCGCAATATCCAAAGAGCCATCAATAAGCGTCAGATCATAGTTCTTGTCTACACCTGTTACTGTGTTGTTGTATTTGCCTGCATCTTTAGCAGTCACCGATGCGCTTACACCTGAGAGTACCGATGTATCTTCACCATTCACCAAACCTGTTGCACTAAAACCAGTAGCCGTTTGATCTTTACCATTATAGGTGGTTGATACACTATTGGCTGTTACTGTCGCTTTAGCTTTAGCAATATCTAATGAGCCATCAATAAGCGTCAGATCATAGTTCTTATCTACACCTGTTACTGTGTTGGTGTATTTGCCTGCATCTTTGCCTGTGACAGTTGCCGAAACACCTGACAATACAGTTGTAGTTTCACCATTGACCAAACCTGTTGCACTAAAGCCAGCAGCTGTTTGATCTTTACCATTATAGGTGGTCGATACGCTATTGGCGGTGACGGTGGCTTTAGCTTTCGCAATATCCAAAGAGCCATCAATAAGCGTCAGATCATAGTTCTTGTCTACACCTGTTACTGTGTTGTTGTATTTGCCTGCATCTTTGCCTGTGACAGTTGCAGAAACACCTGACAATACAGATTCAGTTTCACCATTGACTAAACCTATAGCACTAAAGCCAGCAGCCGTTTGATCTTTACCGTTATAGGTGGTTGATACGCTATTGGCGGTTACGGTGGCTTTGGCCTTAGCAATATCTAATGAGCCATCAATAAGCGTCAGATCATAGTTCTTATCTACACCTGTTACTGTGTTGGTGTATTTGCCTGCATCTTTGCCTGTGACAGTTGCCGAAACACCTGACAATACAGTTGTAGTTTCACCATTGACCAAACCTGTCGCACTAAAACCAGCAGCTGTTTGATCTTTACCGTTATAGGTCGTTGTTACACTATTGGCTGTTACTGTCGCTTTAGCTTTGGCGATATCCAAAGAGCCATTAACAAAACTGAGCTCATAGTTCTTATCTGTACCTGTGGCTGTATTGGCATAACTACCGGCATCTTTACCTGTGACAGTTGCCGAAACACCTGACAATACAGTTGTAGTTTCGCCATTGACCAAGCCTGTTGCACTAAAACCAACAGCCGTTTGATCTTTACCGTTATAGGTCGTTGTTACACTATTGGCGGTTACGGTGGCTTTCGCTTTGGCAATATCTAATGAGCCATCAATAAGTGTCAGATCATAGTTCTTGTCTACACCTGTTACTGTGTTGGTGTATTTGCCTGCATCTTTGCCTGTGACAGTTGCAGAAACACCTGACAATACACTTGTAGTTTCGCCATTGACCAAACCTGTCGCAGTAAAGCCAGCAGCCGTTTGATCTTTACCGTTATAGACGGTATTTAAACTATTGGCCTTTACAATGGCTTGCGCTTTGTGAATTGTGGCACTTAAACCTATAGGCTGACTAAAAATATAATTTCCAGCATCCGCACCTGTTAAGTTATAGCCTGTTACGATCACAGACCGGATTCCTGCATTCTTATCTGTAAATGTGCCTATACCACTACCAGTCAATCCAACAAAGTCTCCAGCAAACGGATTGATTGAAGCAGTGCCATATAAGGTCGCAATAGCCAAACCATCATACGTTTTATCTGCAACACTTATTCCATTAATGGTTAAAACTGCAGGCGTTATATTGGCTTTAAGGTTTGTCGGCTGTAGCAAGGTGTAATTTAAAGCATCTGTTCCAGTCAGCGTATAACCCGACACAATCACATTTTTATTATTGCCCACATTTTTATCAGTAAATGATCCAAATCCAATACCCGAAAGTGTTACTGAATCACCTGACAGCACTGTCACTCCCGCAGTACCCGATAAGGTTGCTACTTTTGATGTATCATAGACCTTGTCAGCAGCGCTCAAGCCATTAATATTTAAATCTCTTTTCGCGATTGTTAATGAACCTGAACCACCATTTTCTTTATAAATTACATCATCGCCAAACTGTGTTGTATTTGCCGCGATTGGAACACCACTAATCAGAATTGAGCCATCATTTAAACTATAAATCCCTGCATTTTTACTGGTTGTTTTATAATTCAGTCCTGAAGCCAGCGTTCCAGAAGCTATCGATCCATCATAAATTTTGTCAGAAAAATTAGCGACAATTTCTGTGACCAAGGGCTTTAGGAAATGACGTAGTAATGGCGCAGATCGTCCTTCATAAATACGCCAAACTTTTCCTGTACCACCTGCATCATCAATATCCCAACCTGCAAAAGTAGAAATTTGCTGAAGTTCTGTTGTGGTTTTTCCTACACCACCCGCACTGCTTGTTCTTCCAGAAGTACTGGTGTTCCAGAAACTATTTGTGGTTGTACCATTACCACCACCAACAAGACCACCAACATACTGACTCCCAGTTACACTTCCAGAAGAATAATTTTTGTCAACACTGCCACCATTGAAACCCACCAATCCTCCAACATACTGACTTCCGATGACAGCACCTGTTGCATAAGAATTGTTAATTTGTCCTGATATACCACCAATTAAACCGCCAACATAATTATTTCCTGTCACCGCGCCTGTTGCAAAAGACGAACTTACAACACCATCACTATAACCAACCAGACCGCCAATATAATTATTATTCGAATATTTTCCTTTTACAGTCACATTGGCATAAGAATTTAAGATATTTCCTGAATTATAGTTCCAACCCACCAATCCGCCATACTGCTCGGTATTACCTGTGACTAAGCCTGCATTGACATAAACATTATTAATCGTGCCAAGATTAATCCCCACGATCCCGCCTGTTTTTCCATAACCTGAATAACTTATATTATTTAGTCCAACATTTTGTATAAGTGCATCCTGATGCGTAATCGCAAACAGTCCAATGCCCTGATACATAGAGTCAATACTTAATCCACTAATCGCATGTCCTAATCCATCAAACCGTCCACGAAAAGCCTGCTGTGAAAGATCCATTGGACTCAAATTTGCATTATAAAAGCCAATTGGGTCGAATCCTGTATAGCCATTCCACTGCCATGTATTGCTGGCATCTATGTCTGCACCCAACACATAATTACCACTCAGGTTACCGTTGATCCCTTGTAAATCTTGACTTGTAGTCGAACCCTGTGCGCCCAAAGCCGTAATCACTTGATAGTTAATAGTAGCAGCCGTACCTTTTTGCGTACTAAAGTTCTGCCCAGCCTTTAAGTTTATTTTTGCGCCATTGTTAATATAATAATTTGCGCTGGTATTGGCCGAGTTTTGTCCATATATCAAATTAAGTTTGCCACTGTTATTGGTCGCTGTGATGTTGGCATTAATGTTGATGTCATTTTGTGCATTTAAAGTCAGGCTGTTCGCACTCCCCCAAGTCACATCAGCATTAACATTGATATCGCCCTTTTGGTTACCCGTAGTGATGGTTAGCAATATGATATTACTGGTTGCAAGACTGCTTGCTAAAGTGGTTGCGCCTATGCCGCTACTGCTTGCTGGCGCATTACCCGAATTAATACTGAAATCGGTAGGGTCGATCAACCAGTTTCCAGTTTTCCCTCCATCAGAATGAGAGGACACCACTGTACTATTCTCAATCTTTACTTGAGCTGCGGAGGTTTCAATAAACCCGCCATCTTGACCATTTTTCCCTTCAGCTTTAAGCAGGCCACTGACATTTGTTTCACCATTTTGCATATCACCTAACAGAATGATTTCACCTTTGGCATTTTGGCTTAAGCGATTGGCTTCAATAATCCCACTATGATTGACCACGGCTTTACTTAAACTGTCTTTGGCTTTTGCAGTTAAATATACAGCCCCATTATCGGCAAGAATTGCACCACCATTGTCCACCAAGCCTTTTAATACCCCTTGATCAACTTGGTACTGGGTGAGTGAACCATCCTGTAAAGCAAGAGTGACTTGACTGGCAGCAGTGAGATGAGTAACGCCATTCGGTGTCACAATAGAGCCAGTATTTTTAACATTGGGCGCAATCAGCGCAACAGTTCCACCTGATAAAGTTTGAATACTACCGTTATTTTCTATCGTTGCTGTGCTATTGGCATTGGCTTTTAAAGTATATTTTCCATTTTGAATATCCGCATCGTTCAAACTTAAAGTTGAAGCAACCAAACCACCAACATTCACTTGAGCTGTCTTAGAAAAAACCACACCATTTGGATTGAGTAAAAACACCTGCCCATTGGCATTTAAACGCCCCATAATCTGCGATGCATTGCTATCCAAAACCCGATTAATGGCTATAGATGACTGGTTTTGCTGATTAAAATTAACCGTTGCATCTTTACCAATATTAAAAGTATTCCAGTTAGTCGAAAGGTTTTGACTATTTTGATGAATATTTAAAACGTTGCCATTTTGGGAAATGTTGGCTGAACCTTGAGTGATATTGGCGCCTGTAGGCAGTTCCGTATTAGAAATTGCGGCATAAATCGATAACGGCAATAAAGCCAGCCCCAAAAAAGCCAATCGGATTAAATTTATCCCTGATGCTTTGTGAACACCGCCCTTCAGTGCGTTTTTATGGTCTACAGTACTTTGTGAAGTGCTATGATTTTTCGCCAATTCTGAAACGGCTTGCCAACACCTAAGTTGTGAATTCCAAATAACTTTATAAATTTTGTTCATGATAATCCCCAAATCTACTTTTTGATCAAATATCAATCATTAGATCAAATGGGGGAATAGAGAGATATACCTGAAATTGGGTATTTTGCACGTATTAATTCACGTTATAGATGACACAATAAACACTGAATGAAATTATTCAGCGTTTATTAGAAAGAAAGCCCTATGCATCAGTTTTAAGCTAAACAAGCACTATAAAACCATGTTTCAATAAAAAAGCACCCGTAGGTGCTTATCTGGTTATTTTCAATCAAAAGGTTAGTAATTGTGGATCAAACAAATCTTTGATCAGATCAGATTGCAATACAGGTATATCTTGCGCTGATAGATTTTCGGCTTGATTGAAAGCGACTAATTCAGTATTTTTAGCATCATCGACAACGGTTGTAGCACTTTGATCAATTGTTCGAGCAAGCACATCATCAATCTGATTTGTAGTTAAATCATTGACTGAAGTCTTTGCCAATAATTCATCGACTGAAATGGCCGTGCTGTCATAAGAATTGGTATTGGCTAGCTTGATATTGTCAACCTTGATATCGTCAACTTTGGTATTCTCAAGCGCATCTTGCAGTACAGTCGCTATGCTTGTACTGAGAATAGCTGAACTGCCGGCTATAGCGGTATGATCTAAATCTGAAACATTTGAATGGAGCTGCGAGAATTGATTTTCTATTGGTGTCGATTGATCGAATACTTGAGCGCTACTTTCTGGCTCAGAATGTAAGACACCAGATCCAATCGCATCAGCACTTTTAGCTGAGTTAATATTTGAATCAGCTAAATCAGCATGAAAAGCTGACGCTTCATCAAGAACTGCCATTTTTGCGGCAATTTCGACTACAGTAAATGTTCGTGCATCACTCACTAAACTGGTATTCCCTGCTTTATCCGTTTGTACAGTGGTAATACTGTGACTCCCCAGAGTTAAATCATAAGCAAAACTATATGACCATTTACTATCTGCACCAACTGTGACCGTTCCAATCGCCTGACTATTGTCATAAATAATCAATGTTGCCCCAGCTTCTCCGGTTCCTGAAATCACAGGGCGCTTGTCATCTGTGGTCCCATTTGCAGCAACAGAACCTACAGTTGCCCCCACATCATCAACCACATCTGTGATTTTCGGACTAGCAGGCGCGGTTACATCTTTGGTACCTGTTACAGAGCTAAGCGCTGACTGATTTCCAGCTGCATCTGTTGCATATACACTGCCGACTTTTGCTTCAGTCAACGCTGTTGAAAGTGTGACAGAATAATTTCCGTTTGCATCCGTTGTTGCTGTGCCTAATAATTTATTGGCACTGTCATAGACTGAAATTTTGGAGTTTGCTTCAGCGGTACCCGTGATCACAGTGCCTTCAGCATTTAAATTGGCCACGGGTTTATCTGGCGCTAAAACATCTTGTCCAGCTTTAATTTCTACAGCACTCGACTTATTTCCAGCAGCATCTTCAATAATAATTTTGCCAGTCTTGCTTGCATCTAAAGCAGGAGAAATGGTGATATTGAATTTACCATTGGCGTCTACAGTACCCGTTGCAATCACCGCACCTGTTGAATCTTGAATAATCACTTTAGCATTTGCTTCTGCGGTTCCGTGTATTGAAGTCCCTTCTTTAGATACCTCAAACTTGGGTTGATCAGGTGCGATAGTATCTTTACCCACTTCAATATTATGTTTTTCTGATTTATTTCCAGATGCATCAATCGCTTCGACTGTACCAATCTGGCCGGCGGTTAAAGCAGGAGAAATGGCAACAGAAAATTGTCCCTGTGCATTGGCTTTAGCAGTACCAATCAGTTGACCTGCTGAGTCATATACATTAATTGTGGCATTCGCTTCTGCTTTACCAGTAACAATATTTCCTTGCTCATTTAATTGCCCTTGAGGCTCATTGGGTGCAATGGTATCTTTCGTGCCAACAACCGAGGTATAGGTTGAGGCATTTCCAGCTTTGTCTTTTGCATTGATATAATAAGTATTGTTGTTTAGCAAAGCCTCTGGCAATGTCAAAGAATAATTTCCATCTTTATCGACCACTGCTGTGGCAATCACTTTCTGGTTTTTATCAATCACATAAATAGTCGCACCCGCTTCAGCGGTACCCTTAATTTCAGTCCCCTCTGCATTCAAAGTTGCCGTCGGCGTTTTCGGTGCAATAATGTCGGTAATACCCTTTGATTGATTACTGCCCCCATCATCAATCAATGCCAAACCTAAACCAATTGCAGAAACAAGACCAACGCCTGCTTTCACTGCACTTGAAGAAAATAGATTTGAAAATGAAAACTCAGGTGTTGAATCTTCATAAGCAGAGACTTGTTGAACAGCCGTAGTATTGGCGCCCTCATAGAGTAAAGTGTCAAGTTTTTGCAAACCGCTATAGTCTGTAAATTTTCCATTGGCATCAAAGTGAGCAAGCGAGAAACTTCCATCCGCTTTGGGGAAAGTTAAAGAATGCATTGTGGTTGAATTGGCTTGAAAAAAACCTTCTAAAACAATTTGCTCACCATTATTTAAACTAATAATCAGCTTATCGCCTAATCGCTCTAGTGTTTTCACATCTTGTTGTGTGACACCAATTTGAATAATAGCGGGTTGATCTAAACTGACCGTTTTTGCTTGAGAATCCTGTAGTAATATTTTGTCTTGTTTTGCAGCGACGACTATTCTTGTCATTTATACCTTCTATTGATTTAAAGTGTATTTTTTGAAAATTATACAGAAGGTATTTATATATACAAACGACTTAAACTGATTTCTGAATTATTTATAAAAATATAAAATTCAGATACTTAAAAATAAGTAAGATAGCGCACAAAATCTTATTTAAACAATAAATATCCAGCATTCTTATTGTTCAAATACAACTTCACTCTTTAGCAAAGCGCTTGAGCAAATTGTGGGACATCATCCAAAATTTCAAACCAAGCAGCTTTGTTGTCAGTAAATGCATGTGAAACAATCTTGCCTTGAACAGCTTCATTTACAATGCCTACACGTAATCTCACTACATCAGGTAGGTCTAAACGCGCACTAAATAATGGGGAGGCACATCTTTTACAGAACGTTCGCTTTTTATTTTCAGTGGCATAATATTCTTGAAATAATGGCTGTCCTTGAACAATCTCTAAATCTTTAGTCTGAATAGGAGCAATCGCCACAAATGCTGAACCTTGGGCTTTTTGACATTGCTGACAATGACAGACAAATATTTGAGGGATTTCACTATGAATTCTCAGTTGAATACCACCACAAAGGCATGAAGCTGTATACATTTTTTATTCCTCTATATTGTGAGTAAACTCATTTTATCGATCAATTGTAACGCTTATAACTTATAAATAATCAAATGGATAACGTGAAAAAAGTTCAGGATGGATGCGATTCACGGTATCTTGAAATTGCTCCAACTCAATCGTAGACAATGGATTTTTATCCAAGTGTTGTTCCAGCGCTTGCAGAAGTAAAGCAAATTGTAAAAATTGAAAAAAGTTGATTTGCATCGACTGAAACTGATCGCGTTTTAAATTCTCATCTAAGTCCATACCTAAATCATGATCATAGAATAAAATATCAAAACTATTCCGATCTAAAAACCATTCATCACCTTGACCTGTACGACCAATTTTCCATAGTTGTTGGGATAAATTTTCCACATGCTCTGCGACATACTGGTTTTCCTTTATCGTAGTTTCATAGCCAAATAAATCAATATCAGGGGTAATTTCAGTATCGCTACACTGTCCTAAAAATTCGAGATAATAAGGAACTTGAAGAAAAGGCACAATACTTTGAATGGGCTGAGTTCGCAGATTGAATAGATTAAGTATCTGTTTAAAATTGGTATGCAGTTCAAACATTATACGATCTCAAAGGTTGTTTTTTGTTCTAAGGTTTTTGTTCTAAGTTTTTTGTTCCAAGTCATGTGCTCGATAGGACTTTAACACCTCAATTTCAGTATAAATGCTCGCTTGCAATTGATCACGAAATACAATCATATCGTCCATGTTTTCTATCTGGTCAATAGATAACCGTGGCATAAATTTAAAATAAAAAGGGATTCGCTTTGGAATAATATGCTTCGGAATCGAAGGAATAACTTCACCTTGTCTAAGCAATGAACCTATTTTGGGATTTGATAATATTTTATTAAACCACTTTTGTTTAAGCAGTACGTTTACGTCAAAAGCTAAATCAAAAACTTCATCACCACCTAAAGCCACAAAAGGAGCAATGTCATAACCAAATTCCTGAGCCAACTTTAAGAAACCAAAGCGTTGCTTCCAGATCAGTTGATAGGCTTCACCTTTACGTTTAATGACTTCTCGACCGCCGCCTGGAAAAACCAGAATCGAATAACCTTGTCGCATTGCTTCTTTGGCATATTCTTGTACACCATCAACCCCACCAACACGTTTAACCACTTCTTTCCAAATCGGAATATGAAAATGCATATGATCAGCTAAACTGACCACTGCGATTTTATGTTCTGTAAATAAATAATCAATCAGAATCGGAGAATCTAAAACACCATAGATGGTGTGATTACCGACATACACGGCTGGTTTATTCGGCACTAAATTTTCAGTACCTAAAAATGTTGGACGAAAGTAAAAGCGCTGTAAGCTGCTTATTAATCGAATCAGTTTAGCGTTGTGTCGTATTTTCAAGGTTTTTTCAGTCATGCTGTATCTCTACAAAATACTTTTCAACATTATTTGATCTTAGCCTTAAGCGTATGACTCCTCCATTTTCAGGGAAGAGCTTTACACAAATAAAATAACTTAAACTCTGGACAATCCCCCCTCTTTTTCAAAGTAGCTGAACTGCGCTTTTCGCGGCGCAAGGGGGGAATTTTTATAAAATTATAATTTAAGCAACATGCTTTTGCACAAGGATTGAACCCACAGAATAACCGGCACCAAATGAACACAGCACACCATATTCACCATCATTCACCTGATCCGCACTACGATGTAATGCAATGATCACACCTGCTGAAGACGTATTGGCAAACTCATCTAAAATGATTGGTACCAAATCAGGATCCGCTTCTGCAACTTCTTTGCCGACAATGAGTTTTAAAATTAATTCATTCATATTGGCATTGGCTTGATGCAACCAAAAACGTTTTACGTTTTCAGGTTGAATACTGTTCTTTTCCAATTGTGTAGAAATAATTTTCGCAACCAATGGACACACTTCTTTAAATACTTTGCGGCCATCTTGACGGAATTGCTTATCATCACGAGAAGTTAATTCTGAACCATTTAAGAAACCAAAATTATTTCGGATGTTATTGGAGAATTGGGTAAACAAATGGGTATCTACGATTTCAAACCCTGTTTTGCTGTCCGTTTCTTCAATAATTGAAGCTGTTGCAACATCACCAAAAATAAAGTGACAGTCACGTGAACGATAGTCAGTATGACCCGAGGTAATTTCTACATTAACCAATAGCACACGACGTGCACCCGTTTTTACAGCATCGTAGGCTTGTTTTAAACCAAATGTAGCAGCTGAACACGCCACATTCATGTCATAGGCATAGCCCTGAATACCCAATGCCGTTTGAATTTCAATTGCAACAGCAGGATAAGCACGTTGTAAGTTTGAACAAGCCAAAATCACCACATCAATGTCTTCTGCAGTTACGCCTGCATTTTCCATCGCTTGTTTTGCTGCAATTACGCCCCACTCTGCTTGGATTGAAAGCTCTTCATCTGAACGTTCTTCTAAACGGGGACGTAAACGATTAATGTCTAGGACACCTGATTTTTCAATGACATAACGGCGCTTTACGCCTGATGCTTTTTCAATAAATTCTGCACTTGAACCACGACGGGCAACAACTTCACCCGCTTCAATTTTTTCAGCATTTTCACTGTTAAATTGTTCCACATAAGCATTTAAACAATCCACCAATTCTTCATTGGTAATCACTTCTTCAGGATGGTACAAACCTGTACCTGTAATACGGATGCCCATGTAAAACTCCTTTTTTAAATTCACAAATATTTCAAATTATTTCTATTCTAACCGATTCCAAGCTTTTCCCATACTTTTTGTATTCTGGTTGACGAAATCGGCATCTTGGTTTTCATTGGTTGAGAAAATAATGAAATACGTAGTTCCTCAACCATGAAGTAGACTTCTTTAACACGAACATCCAACTTAAACTTAAACAGTTTATCCATCCAAGGATCTACTTCTTTAATTGCAGCATCATCACGATTTAGATTATTCGGCAATCGATCTAAACGCAATAACAATGCTTTTAAATAACGTGGATATTCCTGCCAAATATCGGAAGATTTTGAATAAACAAAATTGGATAAGTTCATTAAATCCAGTTGATCTTCAATATCATTCATATTTTTTGCAAATACGTCTTGATCCAACATCAGCAATTGCTGGCGTATTTCTTGCCATTGAATATAAATTTCACTGATCAGCTTTAATGCTTCCTGACCATGACTTAAAAAAGACTTTTTCACATCAGCCATGACTATCGCAAACTCTTCAGCATTAATGGGTAAATCTTGAATTGCCATTTGTAATGTTGCGTACACCAACATTTGCTCAAGTTGCGCTTTATCACCCAAAGGAGAATATGCCAATGCCAGTGGCTTGGAAATTTGCTTTTTCAATTGACGAATCAAATCCCCCAATTGCATATGAATCAAACGAATTACGCCTTCACGGTGCTGCTTAATCGCTTCACTTTGATCATTAAAAGTCTGAATCACAATACCAGAGTCATCTTTCAACTCTAACTTAGCAAAGTCTTTACTTGGAACCAATGCCTGATATTGTTTAACCACAACCCCGGTTACTTTCTGAGAGGCCTCAAATACAAAACTTTCAGGGAAAGTAGTAAACTCACCTTTTAACTGTTTGACGGGACTGTGTGTTTCAGTTCGACAACGTGCTTTAAGTTCGGCAAGATCACGACCTTTTTCAATCACGCGGCCTTTTTCATCAATTACTTTGATAAATGGAATTAAGTACTGATCAATACGTTCAAAAGAAAAATCTTTACTGGTGATTTGTTCACCACGTAATTGAAATACCAAAAACTCAAAAATATGCTGATGCAAATGTTGTGCATCAATTGCTTTGATCAATTTATTGGCTGTATCTGGAATCGGCACCAAATTACGACGTTTATCTTTTGGTAAGGCTTTTAATAACGCTTCGATTAAATCCAAACGCCAACCCGGAATTCCCCAAGACCAAATATTTTCATCAACTTGCGCTAAGGCTTGTACCGGAATTTTTACTGTTGCGCCATCTTCATCATGACTTGGATCAAAACGATAGCTGGCAGCTAAACGTAATTGTCCATTATGTAAATAATCTGGAAATTGTTGCGTGGTTGGACGATCATTCATCCATAAATCATCATCATCAACAAACAGATAACGAGGATTCTGCGGCTCTACTGTTGCTCGCCAATCTTCAAAACTACGCCGACTGGCAATTTCTGTAGGTACTTTTGCGGCATAAAACTGATAAATGGTTTCTTCATCGACGACCAAATCACGACGACGCAGTTTGTCTTCCACACGTTCAACTTCTTCAAGCTTTAATAGGTTGTGTTTTAAGAATGGTGGCGTTGTTCCCAAGTTTCCTGTGGTTAGTGCATCTCTTAAGAAAATTTCATGCGCAGCCAATTGGTCCACTTTTTCATAGTTGGTGGCGCGTTTCGGTTCAATGATCAGCCCAAATAATGAAATCTGATCGTAAGCATTGACCACACCCGGTTTTTTCGCCCAATGTGGCTCAAAATAATGATGTTTTAATAAGTTAGGTGCAGCTAAAAGAATCCACTCAGGCTCAATTTTTGCCAGTGTGCGTAAATACACCTGTGAGGTTTCGACCATTTCAAATGCCATTACCCATGGAGTATTGGTTTTATGTAAGGTCGATGCAGGAAAAATTCGGGCTTTTTGCTGACGAACTGCCATAAAAATATTACGTTCGTCAGTTTTATTGGCAATAAAAGACAATAACCCTGTCAATAAAGCACGATGTAAATTTTCATAACTGGCTGTCTTTTCATTGAATGAAAGTTTTAAACCTTGTGCTAAATCCAGTAATTGTTCATGCGTTTTCTTCCACTCGCGTAAGCGTAACCAGCTAAGAAAATGCTGTTTGGCAAAATTACGTCTTTTGCTTTCACTTAAAGTTTCACGATTTTCAGTCAGTGTATTCCACAATTTAATATAAAATAGAAAATCTGAATCTGCTTCTTTAAATAATGCATGTTTTTGATCCGCCTGCATTTGCTTATCAGCAGGACGCTCGCGTGGGTCTTGTACTGCAAGCGCCGCAACAATAATCAAAACTTCATTCAGCACCCCAAAATGAGCACCACCGAGAATCATCCGTGCTAGGCGTGGGTCTATTGGCATTTTTGCCATTTGTAGACCGATTTTGGTTAAACTGTTGTTTTGAAGTTCGGCTTTTTTAGTAGCAGGTTGAGCAAGGTTTTTTGCTTTAGCACCAGCTACAGCTCCCTGTTGGGAAACTGCACTTTCACTTTGTGCAACCACTTGAGGAAGATTATTTGAATTTTGCACTTCATGGATAGCACCTAATTCAATCAGCAACTTACGTCCATCATTGACCAAACGATGGTCTGGTGGCTCAATAAAATCAAAATCTTCTACAGCACCTAAACCGAGACTTTGCATCTGTAAAATAACCGATGCTAAATTGGTTCGTTTAATTTCGGGTTCAGTAAAATCTGGACGACTTTGAAAATCATCTTCACTGTATAAGCGAATGCAAACACCTGGTGCAATACGACCACATCGTCCTTTACGCTGGTTTGCAGCAGCTTGAGAAATCGCTTCAATTGGTAAACGCTGCACCCGTGAACGATAGTTATAGCGAGAAATACGCGCAAAGCCACTGTCGATCACATAACGAATATTCGGTACAGTCAATGCTGTTTCAGCAACGTTGGTCGCGATGATAATACGTCGCCCACCACCAGAAGGATTAAAGATTTTCTGCTGTTCGGCTAAAGCTAAACGTGCATATAACGGTAAAATTTGCGTGTGTTTAGGACCAAATTTTTGTAAGGTCTCTTGTAGTTCTCGAATTTCTTGTTCAGTGCTTGAAAAAATAAGAATATCCGCATGTTCAGGATGTCCTTTAGATTCAGCATCCTTAAAACATTCTTCTACAGCTTGTACCACCGCACGTGGTAAATTTTCTTCAAAATCATCAAAGTCATCATCATCACTGCCGCCGATCGTCATCTCAGAAATTGGACGATAACGCAGTTCTACTGGAAAGCTACGTCCTTCCACTTCAAAAATCGGTGCGCCATTAAAATATTCGCTAAAGCGATTCACATCTAATGTCGCTGAAGTAATAATGATTTTTAAATCAGGGCGCTTTTTTACCAGTTGCTTCAGGTAACCCATGATGAAGTCAATGTTTAATGAACGCTCATGCGCTTCATCAATAATAATCGTGTCATATTTATTTAAATAACGATCATTAGAAAGTTCAGCAAGAAGAATACCGTCCGTCATTAAGCGAACGATTGAATCGTTTGATCCTTGTTCATTAAAACGCACTTTAAAACTGATGCTTTCACCCAGCTTCTCACCAACTTCTTCAGCAATACGTTGCGATACACTTCGTGCTGCCAGACGTCGAGGCTGAGTATGACCAATCATCCCAGTTAAACCACGACCTGCAAGCATTGCGATCTGTGGTAATTGCGTGGTTTTACCAGAACCCGTTTCCCCTGCAACAATAATAATCTGATGCTTTTGAATCGCTTCAATCAGTTTATCTGCATACTGGGTAACCGGTAGATCCTGATTGAGTTTGATTGTCGGTAGGCTGGCTAATCTTTTTTTGACTTGATGGTTTGATTTCTCAAACAGTTCTTGGAATTTTTCAGGATGAGCATCTTTTCCTTTTTTCAGTCGATTTAAACGATGGCGATCTCGTACCATAACCCATTGATCGACATTTAACTGATTTGGCACAGATGCATTATCCTAATACTTAAAATTGAACGGAATATTTTACGCTGTAAAGCACAGGAGAGATAGTCCAATCAAAGTGAATTCATGTTTACGTTATACATGTATTATAAAAATAATATTTAAAAGCTGCTAAAGTCCACTCAACTAGCAACTGTCTGTGGCTGCAAATATTCATATAGGCCTAGATCTGTTGCGGTTGATCTACATCAATCAGGTAGCTTGAGGTGATGCTTAAGTACAAAACAGCAGCCACCCATATCATTTGCACGCTATACAACATTGAAATGTGATGGAGTTAAAATTCAATTTATCTTATATGAACAAATTCTATACATTGAAATAAATTTTATATCTTTTTTAGAAATCGCCCTTGAAATATAGCCCCAGAAGCATCATGTTTGTAACAGATTAAAAAAGGATGCTTTGTCATTCAAACATCATCTTTATTTGCTTTAGTTGATGAAATACTGACAAAACAACGGTTTTTGGTGAAATGTATCTGGAGCACGCTAATTTGATTTTCCGATCTTAGCGATAAAAAAATACTATTTCCCCAATAATCTAAAATTCATTATTCTAGTTAAATATTAGATAAACACCTCAATCATGGAGATAATGATGAGCTTAATTAATACTGAAGTTAAACCTTTTAAAGCACAAGCTTTCCAAAACGGCCAATTCATCGAAGTTACAGAAGCCGATCTTAAAGGTAAATGGTCTGTAGTTTTCTTCTATCCAGCTGACTTCACTTTTGTTTGCCCAACAGAACTTGGTGACCTTGCTGACAACTATGCTGAATTCAAAAAATTAGGTGTTGAAATCTACTCTGTTTCTACAGATACACACTTCACGCACAAAGCTTGGCACGATTCTTCTGAAGAAATCAAAAAAATTGAATATGTAATGGTTGGCGACCCAACTTGGGTTCTTGCTAAAAACTTCGAAGTTTTAATTGAATCTGCTGGTCTTGCTGATCGTGGTACTTTCGTTATCGATCCTGAAGGTAAAATCCAAATCATCGAAATCAATGCTGGTGGTATTGGTCGTGATGCTTCTGAACTTCTTCGTAAAGTTAAAGCAGCTCAATATGTTCACGGTCATCCTGGCGAAGTTTGCCCAGCTAAATGGAAAGAAGGCGATGCAACTCTTGCTCCTTCAATCGACTTAGTTGGTAAAATCTAATTCTTAAATTAGATTAAACACATAAAAAAACCACGCTTTTTAGCGTGGTTTTTTTTGCATTAGATTTTATGTATAGGTTTTTTGTGTTTGTAGATTTTTATTTAATGCGACCAAATTGCAATTTCATATCCATCTAAATCTTTAAAATGAAAACGACGTCCACCTGGAAAACTAAAAATCTCTTGTACGATGGTTGCACCCGCCTCTTTCACACACGTTAAGCTTTGTTCTAATTGGGCACTATACAAAACAATTAATGCGCCACCAGAACTTTGCACATCATCAGATTGAGCAAAGCCCCCTTTTATCTCCCCTGAATCAAACTCACAATATTCAGGGCCAAAGTCGGTGAAAGTCCAGCCTAAGTTTTGATAAAACCTTTTACTTTGTTCGACATCTTTCACCATAAATTCAATATAGTTAATGGAAATTTTTTGACGAGCCGCTGACTGATCCATCGATGTTTCTCCTTAAATTTATAAAATATTGTTCTATAGAAAACAAAAAATGAGTCAATTGATAATACATTTAAACCACTGAATATAGGATAGCAAAAAATTATTTTTGCGTAGTTCTACTCAAACGATCAACTTGCTTAAGTAACTCAGGAATACGATATTTCCCGTACATGGACTGTACATTATGTTTTGCTTGCACTAATTCTATGCCGATGGCAGAGACATATAATGGCTTAACACTTTGTCCACGTAAAATTTCAAATTCCTTTGGTGTTCCTCTAAATTCATTTTTGGCCACCCCAATCACAGGGATTTTATCAACTAAGGCAGCATATAAGTGCTGTCCTAAACCTGCTGTTTGTTCAACGCCTAAATAGACATAGCCATCAATCACAATCATATCGATGGGCTCTTTCACCAAATCCAATAACGTCAAAATACATGGCAATTCACGTTTATAAAATTGACCTGATTCATAGTCAGCAATTGGTTTGATGGTGATAAGGTAATGATTCAATACAACTGAACTCGCCCAAGATTCAAATACTACACCAGCAACTTGTGCAGAGTTATCTGTATAGGCAACGTCTATTGCAAGAATCATGATCCACCTCTTAATGACTAATTAATGACTAAAATAAAATACCAATTTTCTCATTTACTGATGATTTTTTAAGTGTTTATCTTGCCCAGAATCTGTAATGTCAAAATATGAATATCTTTAGCAGAATATAAACAGCTTTATTTACAAAACCACTATACATTTCTTTAAGTGAATAGACTAATTTCAAAAGATACAGAATACATTTTTCTGTAAAACAATCAAAAGTTTAAGGGGTTGCTTATGGGATCAATGATTACCGTGACTTCTTGGAAGTACAATGCTTCTTCACGGTATTTAAAAATTTTTTATAACAATGGTTCTGGTGAACTTTACCATCCTGTCCCAGAATTTATATACAATAATTTACTACGATGTAGTGATAAAACAGCATTCGTGCATAAATACCTAGAATACGATTTACATTTTAAGCGACTTTCAATTTTATAGTTTTTAGAACTGTGCTTTTAGAGCAAAGTCAGGGAGATTTCTCCCTGATGTAAAAACTCGATTAGTTTTTAAATGTCACTACAAACAGACCAGACCCAATCGACAAGGTTGTGGTCATAAACCTTTCATCTCGTTTAACTTCCATGATAAAGCTCTTTACTTCAGCAGCATGTGATATCACATTATCTACAATCAATACCCCACCATGCTCTACAAGCATCTTCTGTAAATATATCCAGTAATTTAAATAAGCATTGCGCTCAGCGTCCAGTAGAATAAAGTCATATTGTTCCTGACACTGTTCCAAGTATTTTTGTGCATCCCCTACCCAAAAATCAATCACGTCATCAACCTGTAACTCTTGAGCATGCAGTTGCGCTTGCTGAGTTCTTTTTTCATCGATCTCTAGCGTTGTAACCTTGGCACCTGTGACTTTGGCTGCATCCGCAAGCCACAATGTAGAGTAACCTGTTGATGTCCCGATCTCTAAAATTTTCTTAGACTGCTGAATTCTCACTTGCATGGCTAAAAACAATGCTGATTCAGGTTCGATATTTCGATAGCGTTTAATACGATCACACTGTGTAGCATCAAACTTAATAAAGGATTGATATAGTTCATTCAATCGTTGCAAAAATGGGTTACTTAAACTCATGTTTAGATCTTCCTTTTCACTATCATTGTTATTATTTCAATCATTTACGTCATTGCTATGACAATACATAGCTTTTGACAAGTTACATCGTTACGGTTTATTTCGTGACTTTATCATTCGGTAAAATCTAGCAAGTACAACTCAAACCTCATGTAAAAATTCAAATCTTGCTTGGACTTGACCATTTTCTAATGTGACTTGCTCACAAAACATTTCATAAGGTCGAACCCAGATTGAATAATCATCATATAAACATTGGTAAACCACAACTTTTTCACGGGTTTCACTGTGTGTTGCGACATGAAAGACTTGGTATAAATTACCTTTATAATGTTTATAAATTCCAGCTTTTAACATCTACACTCAACACTCTAAATACGATATCTATGTTATACAGGATAGCCAAAGAAAAAACTCGTCCGTAGACGAGTTTTTTATGCTTTTCAATTTTTAAATTAAGAAAAGTCTAAGCCTTTTTCAAATGCTTTTAACTCGTGGCGAGCCATTGCTAAGTTTGATTTAGAACGATCTAAAACAAGATAAAGGAATAAGTTTTCATTTGAATCAAGTGGGCGAATCAAATGATACTGTTTACCTAATGTAATTAAAATATCTTCAATTACATCATCTAATTTCAGTGCTTTTGCTACTTTACGCTTAGCACGAACAACTTCAGTATTACCTGCTGCTGCTAATTCTAAGTCTAAACCTGCACCTGCAGTCGCTAAAGATAAACCACTTTCGCTATCTACTAATGCAGCACAAACGAAACCATCGATATCAGTTAATTGATCTAGTGTAATACGAGCCATGAGCATCCCCGTTTCTTTCAACATTGTTGTTCGCTTTAGTAATTCAATTTTTATTTTGCTTTACTAAAACACTTTACTATTTAGCTAAAAATATTCATTTCTAACTAACATGGATAAATTAGTATTCTTTTTTTGAATACCCATTTAATTTTATTTGATAATCAATTTTAATTAATTATTTCCCACACTCATTTTAATAGCATAAAAAATATTAACTATTCAATAGAAATTTAAAAAATAAATGACTAATTTGACTATTTAAAACTTTTGAAAAAACCCAACAAATACCAGATAGAAAAAATCCAGTACAAATCTCATTTTTCAAAAAAAATGCAACTGAAGTTACATTTTTCACAATGGCTTATCTATATATTTCTCATCAGTAATTCTGAAGTAGATTTAAGCTCATAGAGCATCTGTCCCAATAAAATATCTTTGTTGGTCATCGCCACTAAAACCAGTGGATGCTTTGGATGAGGAATGGCTGTCAAAAGTGCTTTTCCGTTCTCAGCATCTAAGGTAATTGTTTGACATCCAACAAGATTGATTTCTGAAACAAATGCGGTTACTAGGGCTAAAATCGAACTACTCACTGCGGCAATCTTTCCAGAATTGCTAATATTTTTCTTGTTGACTAAAGCAATTTCAAACCCATCAGAAGTACACAACATGATGAACTCTACACCACTGACAGAGTTCAAAAGCTGCCTGATTTGTTTTTCAGCATATGCTACAAAATCATCAGGTACTTTTCGAGATGTGTTTAGGTCAAGCATATTCAAGAAAACCCCATAAATTAATTTGTAAATTCAGCATTTTCAAAAGCCGAAAACACAGGTTTTTCAGACTTTTTCCAGCAACAGAATTATTTGATATACTTCACATTTTACACTCAATTCTATCTGTTTTTATTGGCTTGTAAACATGTTTTTTCACTTTTAATTTAATTTTTTGAGCACTAATATTGCGCCACAAAGCTTCAAATTGTCAGATTTTTTTCAACAAGGTCACTTTCAAATAACTAATATCATAAATTGAGTGGATCTTAAACCTTATCTTGATTTAATTTTAACGATACAGCATTAAAACAAACTTAAATTTTACCATTGTTTATTTTATTGATATTGGCAGTTAAACTATAAAATCAGTTTATTGATATTATATTAAGCTTTTATTAAAAGCAGATTTTTGCGCTATTATTCGATATAAGATAAATTGATCTTATAAAAACTTTACATTTTATTTTTTGATTTGGTTATTTTTTGTGTTTATATTTATTTCATCCAACTGCTGGATGCCAAAAATTAATTTAAAAAAGGTACAAGACAATGAATAAACTTCTACTCTCTCTTGGTCTGATTGCAACGATTGCACTTGTTGGTTGTAATAAAGATAAAGCGCCAGAAACAGGGGCGACCACAGGTGAACATGCTGAAAATGCCGTAGAACAAGCAAAACATGATGCAGAACATGCCGCTCAAAATGCAGCTGATGCGACGGCGAAAGCTGCGGATAATGCAGCAAATGCAACTGCGACTGCTGTCGATCATGCCGCTGATGCAACTGCACATGCTGCCGATGCAACTGTTGATGCTGCTAAAGATGCCACTGCAACTGCCGCTGGTTCTGTTGAAAAAGGTGCTGCGGACGTTAAAGAAAAAGCAAGCCAATAGTTTTAATCTGAAAAAAGCTCCTAAATATAGGAGCTTTTTTATATTTGTCATATATTTAGATTATCAATGAATCAGCTTTCAGTTACTTGGAGTTTTGTTTATGCCACATTCTCATCACCTAGAGCAGCATTTTATACAACGTACAGGCTGGTTAAGAGCAGCGGTCTTGGGTGCAAATGATGGCATCATTTCTGTGACCAGTTTAGTGATGGGAATGGCAGCGAGTGGTGCGTCTAGTCACACGCTATTGATTACCTGTATTGCGGGATTGATTTCAGGTGCAACCTCAATGGCCGCCGGTGAATATATTTCCGTCAAATCTCAATCAGATATTGAAGCGGCGGATTTAAAAATCGAAGCTCGCGAATTAGAAAAAAACCCGCACTTAGAGCTTAAAGAACTGACTCACATTTATATTCAACGCGGTTTAGATCCCGAATTGGCACATCAAGTTGCTGTTCAACTCACAGAAAAAGATGCCTTAGAAGCGCATGCACGGGATGAAATTGGGATCAATGAAGCAACTGCGGCAAGACCATTACAAGCTGCTGGTTCTTCAGCGTTATCGTTTTCAATAGGTGCCTTATTTCCAACATTGTCGATTCTGTTTAGCCCCGAAGCATATTTAGAAAAAATTGTTTTAGTAGTCGGTATCTTATCTCTGGTCATACTCGGTGCCTTATCCAGCTATTTTGCGGGTACATCAATACTCAAGGGTAGTTTCCGTGTGGCGGTATGGGGAATTATCGCAATGGCGTTCTCAAGCTGGATTGGTTCTCTGTTCCAAGTCACTCCGATGTGATCCAAGCCTCTATAAAATAAGCTACACTCTAAAGGTGTATTTGAATTATATTTTTATAATAAATACCGAACATAATTTGCTTATTCCAATTGGCTTGGGCAAAGTAACTTCAAACTCAAGGAGCTTAAGTATGTCTTTATTAGAACAATTAGGGATAAAACATCCCATCTTACTTGCACCAATGGCAGGCGTTTCTACCCCACTATTGGCAGCGGAAGTATCAAATCAAGGGGCTTTAGGCGCTTTAGGACTCGGTGCAAATACCATAGATTCTGCACTTCAACAAATTCAAGAAACCCAAGCGTTAACACCACATCCTTTTCAATTAAATTTTTTCTGTCATGAATCAACAGCATTAAACACTGAATCTAATACGCTGTGGAGTCAACATTTAGCAGCTGAATTTAAAAAATTTGGCGCAAATCCTCCCACAGAATTAAAATGCATCTACCCGAGCTTTAAAGACAATGATGATTTTTTAAACCTGTGTTTAGACACTCAACCCAAAGCGGTAAGTTTTCATTTTGGTATCCCGCATCAATATCAAATTCAAAAATTAAAACAGGCCGGTATTATCACTCTAGTTTCTGCAACCAATCTGACTGAAGCGCTGGCTATTGAAGAAGCTGGGATTGATATTATTGTGGCTCAAGGTATTGAAGCAGGTGGGCATCGCGGTATTTTTAACGCTCAAATTGATGGTGCAATTAAAACCTTAGATCTAGTCCCGCTTATCAAAAAACATAGCTCGCTGCCTGTCGTTGCAGCAGGCGGTATTATGAATGGGCAACAAGCCAAAGCCATGTTAAATCTTGGTGCTGATGCTGTACAATTGGGAACGGCTTTTGTGCAATGTAAAACATCAAACGCCAATCCAGCATATCGCAAGGCCTTATTTGATCACCCACTCACTCAAATTACCTCAAGCATTTCAGGTCGCCCAGCACGCGGCATCATCAATCATTGGCAAGCGAGGATTGATCAGCCCGACCGACCGCATGTAGCCGCCTACCCTTATGCCTATGATTTGGCAAAACAGCTAAATGCTTTCGCGGTGCAACATGGTGATACTGGCTTTGGTGCATTCTGGGCTGGAAGTAATGTTGGACAGATTCGTGAATTAGAGGCTCAGGATCTGGTTAATCAATTGGTTGTGGAAATGAACCATTCTTAATGCTCAACTCAGCTGTCAATAGAAGCTGAACTGCAGCAGCTTCTATTTATACTTATTATGCTTGGCTTTGTTCAGCTAACATATACACTAAATCTAATTCAGGGCATGCATACCCCAATCCTGTCATTGCAGCGGTAATTTGCCCACGATGATGAGTGCCATGATTAAAAACATGCATAAGTGTGGCAGCATAAGGCAAAGTCAGTTCTTGTCCAGAAACGCGTTTATAGGTTAAATCTGCATTTAAGGTTTTTTCATCTAACTGCTCTAGAAACTCAATCCAATTTTTTGACTTCTCTTGTAATTCATCCAGTAATGCTGTCTTTTTAGTTTGGATCATTGTATTTAATGCAATTGCAGGTGATATCCCCTGCTTAAAGCGTGAATACCAAAGATAATGTTCACCCAACAATAGATGATTCAAGGTGCCAACAATGCTTTTAAAGTAAAGACCAACATCTTTGTTAAAATCATCATCGGATACAGATTTTAAACTTTCACAAAGACGCTGGGTTGCCCAGATATTGTATTGTGCCAGTATTCTGAAAGAGTCTTTATTCATGACTTAAATAAACCATCATTGTGGGTATATGAAATATAGGGTCTGTTGACAATTCGTCTACGTTTGCGACTACGTGTGTTTTTTAGGCGGTACTAGGCGCGAAATACGAAATTTAGTCATTCTAAATGAGTAGTTTGTAACGACGTAGCGGCAAAAAACACGCTAGTCCCCCGCTGCGCCTTGCGCTGCAAACAAAGCAGTGCTTTGTTCTTGCTCAGGGTTGTGGCTAAAATTATCTCAGCCTTCGTTATGAAACTTGAAAATAGTCTCGCTATTCTCATTCATGCTTTACGACGTATACGTCTCATGCTCAATTTTAACCTACAACGCAAGCCATTTATGAAATGTCAACAGACCCTGATCAGCTTGATAAAAATGCCATTTTGACTAGAATAGCGACAAAATCAATAAAGCTAGCTTGATGCTCATGTTAAATCAAATTTTTTGCCAATCGGTGAATCATTTTCCACTTATTTGATTAAGTTTTAAATTTTTTAACAACTTATTCAAAATACAAGTGAGATTTATCATGTCTGCATATCATCAAATACGTGCGCTATATGACCGTGACACGATTACAGTTTATCAAGCCTATAACCAACAAATTGCACAATTGGCGGTACAACAACAAAAGTTTGTTTCGCCCTTTTCCTTTCACAGAATGACATGGATAAAACCTTCATTTTTATGGCTAATGGAAAGAAGTCATTGGGCAACAAAATCCAACCAAAATCATATTTTGGCAATCCGTATCAAACGTGATTTTTGGGAATATTTACTCCAGCAAAGTATCCATACCGACCCGACACTTTCTGCGCATAAAAATGGCGAACACTGGTTTGAGTCTTTTGAAAATGCCAAAGTTCATATTCAGTGGGATCCTGAACGGAATTTAAAAGGAACTAAGCTTGAACAGCGTAGTATTCAAATTGGGATTAGTCGTTTTTTAATTCAAGCGTTTAACAACACGGCGATTCACTCAATCCAAGATATCACGCCTCTTGTAAATAAGATGGCGCAATTTCGACGTCTAGGACAGTATAAACACGCTGAAAAGCTCTTGCCTAAACAACGTATTTATCCTTTAAACGATGCATTAAAAAAACATTTGCTGATTGGTTGATTCAGTATGGGAGTTCGCTTCCATACTAATTACACCTTATTGATTACACATCCAATAAATTTAGCGACTCAACCTGTACATCACTCATCGTATTGCCTTGTTCAAGCAAGTGATTAAAGTAAGCCTCAACAACTTTTGCTTGTTCTATCGTGCTTTCCACTTTGTACATATTTTGACGGAATTCATTACTAGAATGTAAGCCTTTGGTGTACCAAGCAATATGCTTACGTGCAATTCGGCAACCCGAGTATTCACCATAGAACTGATAAAGTTCAGACAAATGGCCCAGTAATACGTGTTTTACTTCTTGAATATCTGGTGCTGCTAAATATTCACCGGTTTTTAAATAATGGGCAATTTCACGAAAAATCCACGGACGCCCTTGGGCTGCACGCCCAATCATGACGGCATCTGCACCAGTATAGTTCAATACATATTTGGCTTTCTCTGGACTGTCGATATCACCATTGGCAATCACAGGAATAGAGAGCATCTGTTTGACTTCTTTAATCAAACTATAACGTGCCGTATTTAAATACATATCCTCACGAGTTCGACCATGTAAAGCTAAGGCTGCAATTCCGGCTTCTTCTGCTCTTTTCGCCACACGGATAATATTCTCATGGCCATTTAAAAAACCTAACCGCGTTTTTAACGTCACAGGCACATCAACCGCTTTTACCACTGCATCTAAAATTCGGGCAACCAAATCTTCATCTTTCAGCAATGCCGAACCTGCCAGTTTATTACAAACTTTTTTTGCTGGGCATCCCATATTGATATCAACAATTTGCGCACCATTTGCAACTTGATAACGTGCTGCCTCAGCCAACTGATCTGGTTCAGATCCTGCAATTTGCGCTGAAATCGGCGCTAATTCACCATCAAAATTTGCCCGATATAAACTCTTTTTGGTCATACGTAAGGTCTGATCAGAGGTCATCATTTCACTTACCGCATGCCCAGCACCAAAGTATTTGCACAGTGTCCTAAACGGACGGTCTGTGACTCCGGCCATAGGTGCAACGATTAAATTATTTGACAGTTGATAAGGACCAATATACATATATATTCATACATTTTTAGACCTTCATAGTATACTGCATCTGCCATAGTGGCTCATCATTTTCTGAGTATGTTTTCTTCGACATGAAAAAATTAGTTCGACATCACGCATTTCTTAAATCTTTCAGCGTGTTAGCTCTTTCTTTAAGCCTAGTCGCTTGTGGTAAAGGTTCATGGTTTGCCAATGAAGATGATGAACAATTAAAACAAGAGCAAATCAGAAAACTGATTCCAAATCGTGTCAATCAACGTGACTCGTGGGCAAAAGACATCTACGATATTTCCAATGAATTAAAAATCCCAACCAACAAAGAAAATATCTGTACCATCATTGCGGTGGTTGATCAGGAATCTAACTTTGTTGCCAATCCTGTCGTGCCAGGTTTGGGGGATAAAGCGGTAAAAGAAGTCACCACACGTTTAAATGAAAAGTTTGAAGATAAACTTGGAACCACAATTGGTGGCACAGTTGCTGCATATTTTGAGAATGTTTTAAAAAATCAGCCCTCACCAGATGATAACTATTTAAAACAAATGAGTCGTGTCCGCACTGAAAAAGATTTAGACGTACTTTATCGTGAAATCTTTGATTATATGGCAAAGCATTATCATGTGAGTGCGCTGACAGGTGCGGCCAAATTTGTTGGACAAGATATTGCTGAAAAAATGAACCCAATCACCACATTAGGTTCCATGCAGGTTCATATCAATTATGCCAAAGAGCATAAACGCACCAGTATGAACATCAATGAATTACGTGATGATCTATATACTCAATTTGGAGGTTTATACTATGGAATCCATCGTTTAATGATGTATCCAGCAGATTATGATAAACCAATTTATCGTTTTGCTGACTATAACTCAGGCATGTATTCGAGCCGAAATGCCGCTTTTCAAAAAATGATCGATAAGCTCACTGAAGCTGATCTGGCACTTGATGGTGATTTACTCTCGTATGATAAAAATGGCGCCCCGCGTCCGGCAATTACAGATACAGAAAAAGCCCTCACTGCCTTATTTTCAAAAAATAATATTTTAGTCACACCAAGACAACTACGTAGTGATTTAAAAGACGAGAAGCAGCAAGATTTTGAAAAAACTCAAACTTATATCGCTGTATCTAAACTTTATAAGAATAAAACAGGTAAAGATCCAATGTATGCCATAATGCCAGAAGTTGTCATTTCTGGGCCTAAATTGAGTCGTGATTATAATACTAACTGGTACGCAAGCCGCGTAAACGGACGATATGAAACATGTATGCACCGAGCAAAACGTTTAAAAATTTAGCATTATTTGATTTTGACGGAACCTTATGTAAAAAAGACAGTTTCACAGGGTTTATTTTCTATGCTTTATCAAAAAGACATATCGTAAAGCAAGGCATCAAAATTTTACCGTGGATTCAGGCCTATTATTTAAACATCTATCCTGCCAACTCCATGCGTATCAAATTATTTAATGCAATGTTTAAACAAGCCGATGCCAATGAAATTCAAGATATTGCAAACGAATACGCTCAACGCTTAGTTCGACAACTGGATCAAAACCTTTATCAGCAGTTATTAAAACATCAAACGAATGGCGATGATGTTGTTTTGGTTTCAGCATCTGTAGATATTTACCTCAAAATCATTTGCCAAATCTTAGATATCGATTTGATTTGTACCGGTACTGAAGTCATAGATGGTAAATTTACTGGTAACTATTCCACGCCAGATTGTAGTTGTGAACAAAAACGACTACGCATCTTAGAAAAATATGATTTAGACCAATACGACAAAATATTCGCCTATGGAAACAGTGAAGAAGATTTGGATATGCTTCATTTGGCCGACTATCAATATATGGTTGGTAAGGATCAGGTTTTACCCTATTTAGAAGACGAAAAAAAATTTGCGTAATTCAGCACTGAGATTTTTCAATGTCCTATATCAATATCATCATGCCACTCTCTGAATTCTATCCCTGTATTCAACACGAGTTAAAGAAATATCAAATTGAAATGGCAATAGAATATTTTGATTCAAATCATAAAATTCAAATGAAAATTGCCACGCCTGATAATTTACAAGAACAACTTAGCCAATATGATCATCCTAATCTTGGCTTCTATTTTCTCGATCAAGCTCAAAACATCAGTAAAGATAAAATCTACAAAGATGAATACTGTATATATGCGATTGCAGGTGAAGGTGGTCGAGAAACAGAGGATACGTTAGAAAAAATAAGTTTAAGAATCATCTCAAAAACACCCGATAAAAATATTAAAAGTTTTTTTAGTGCGATCAAACGTAAGTTAAATAGCGATGAAAATTTTGGCAAAGGTGTACAAGGAGGCTCTCGCTTCCATGATCAACATTTTTACTTAAAGTCATGGGTCGGCCATAAAGTTTTTAAATCCGATCTATACAACGAAAAAGCACCATTAATCATACCCAAATAAAAAACCCCGCCAAAGCGAGGTTATATTTCTTAGAAATCTTAAAGCCAATCAATAAATCGACATGTGATTACGATGAATCATTTCTAAAGAACGTGCTTCACCTAGCACCTGATACACTTTATCCGAAGCCAAACCTTTGACAGTTTCAGCAGAACGCGAACTAAAGTTTACCCGTCCAACCGCGACTCGATGACCATACTGATCAACACATTCCACAACATCACCACGATCAAAATGCCCTTCCACAGCTTTTACCCCTACAGGCAATAAACTACGATGGTTTTCTTTAATGGCTTTGACAGCACCATCATCTAAAACCAAACGCCCTGCAGTTTGAAGGTGTGCAGCCAACCACTGTTGATGTGCTGTAACACGATCATCATCAGTAATGAATAAAGTACCCAATAATTCACCCGCCATTAAACGAGCCAATACATTGTCACTTTCACCACTGGCAATCAACGTTGGACAACCTGACTTGGCAGCCAGACGAGCAGCGCGAACTTTGGTCAACATACCACCACGACCAAACTTACCACCACCACCGGCCATATCAAACAAGGTTTCATCCATTGCACGAACAGTATGGAACAATTTTGCATTTGGATTAGAACGCGGGTCTGAATCAAACATCCCTTGCTGATCAGTCAAAATGATCAGTAAGTCTGCATGAACTTGCCCTGCAACCATTGCTGCAAGCGTATCATTATCACCAAAGCGAATTTCATCAGTAGACACTGTGTCATTTTCATTGATTACAGGAATCACTTTCCAATCAATTAAATTTTGCAGTGCATCACATGAGTTAAGGTAACGACGGCGATCCGCAAGATCATCATGAGTTAACAAGACTTGCGCCGTTTGGATAGAATGCTTTTCCAACACGCTTGACCACGTATGAATTAGCCCCATCTGACCAATGGCAGCACAAGCTTGTAGACTGGGTAAATCGGTGGGTCGATTCTCTAGCTTCATACGAACCATCCCTTCAGCCACAGCACCTGAAGACACAAGAATAATCTCGTGTCCTGCATTGTGTAGATCTGCAATTTGTTTCGCCCAATGCGAAATTGCATCCAAATCTAAACCTTGCCCATTTGCTGTGAGTAAAGATGATCCGATTTTAACAACGATACGTTTTAAAGCCTTGAGCTGACGTTGCCCATCTACCACTTCTATCATCTTGTCCTCGGTCTTTCTTTTCTAAATGGGTATCCTTAGAGACTATAGATACCCTTAGAAATTAGCGTACGTAGTACACTTCCATTTCGCCATCATCCTCGCCATCGTCATCCTCATCATCTTCTTCCTCTGCCAAAATACCAGCAAGACGTTGTTGACGACGCATTTCACGATAAGCTTCTTTTGCAGCAATCGTTTGCTCACGTGTTTCAGCTTCAAGCTGATCACGGAATGCTTTCATTTTCGCTGCATACTCTGGATCTTCGTCTTCCAACTCACGTTGTTGCTCGATTTGATCCATGAGGTAATACACAACAGGTTTGGTACCTTCCTCAAGCAAGCCTGAAGTTTTAAATACAGGACCATCCCATTGTAATTCTTCAAGAATATGATTACACCATTCTTCTTGAGTATCATCAGTTAATTGATCAAGTTTGTTTAAAACAAGAACAATCGGTAATTGAGCCAATGTTGGTGAGAATTTTTTCAATTCTTCCACAATCGCTTTGGCATTGTAGGCAGGATCTGAACCATCAATCGGTTGTACATCGACAATATGCAAAAGAATACGTGTACGTGCCAAATGCTTCAGGAAGCGAATCCCTAAACCTGCACCTTCTGCTGCACCTTCGATCAATCCTGGAATATCCGCCATAACGAATGAACGATGACGATCCGCATCGACCACACCCAAGTTCGGTACCATTGTTGTAAATGGATAATCTGCAACTTTTGGTTTAGCTGCTGATACTGCACGGATAAAGGTAGATTTACCTGCATTCGGCATCCCCAATAAACCTACATCCGCTAGAACTTTTAACTCTAAACGAATTTCACGGTATTCACCTTTGATACCATGTGTACATTTACGCGGAGAACGGTTAGTCGATGATTTAAAATGAGTATTCCCCAAACCACCATCGCCACCATGTGCAACTAAAACCTTTTGGCCATCTTCAACCAAATCACCAATAATATCGCCAGACTCTGTATCTACAATGGTTGTTCCTACTGGAACTTTCAGAATAACTGATTCACCACCACGACCAGCACAGTTTGCGCCAGCACCGTTTTTACCACGTTCAGCGCGAAATTTACGGGTATAACGATAATCTACTAAGGTACTGGTATCGTCGTCAGCTTGAATATATACGCTGCCGCCACGACCACCATCACCACCATCTGGGCCACCAAATGGTACAAATTTTTCACGGCGAAAACTGGCTACGCCATTGCCACCGTCGCCAGCCTCTACGGTAATGACTGCTTCATCAACAAAGCGCATGCTGCCAATCCTCTAAAATCTTTAAAACCCCATATTCTGCCATATTTTCAAAAATTTCTCGAATAGTATTATTCAGCTAAGCATGAATTTTCTTAAACATTTATTGTGAGAGGCTTGATAATGCATATTTTTATTCGATTTCGATTGTTTTTTATTCACATATTTTTCTATAATCAGTTCGCTGAAAATCAATAATTCAAAATTAAATCACGCTTATTTTAATGAATCTCACAATTTCTGTTTATTCGCATGCATTTTTTTGATTTTCGATCGTCCAGATTAATTTTAAGGAACACTCATATTGTCTATTGTCCAACTCAGTGCTGCGCTTGGACCCGCAGAATGTGAACTCGCTGTAAAATATACGCTTGAAGAAATACACAAAGAAGCCAAAACAAAAAAGATCCATCTCCAAACAATTGAAAGCCATACGACTCAATATGGTTATTCCTCGGTACTGCTCAGTGTCGATGAGAATGCTCAAACATGGCTCAATACTTGGCTCGGTACAATTCAATGGACTTTCCAAAGTCCAATTCGCCCACAACATAAACGTAAAAACTGGTTTGTAGGCATTACGCTTTTCGATACACCGTTGCAACTCCCCCCAGATGACACCATCACTTTTCAGGCCTGTCGTGCTTCAGGTGCTGGAGGGCAGCATGTCAATACGACAGACTCTGCTGTCCATGCAACGCATGTTGCATCTGGAATAAGTGTAAAGGTCATGTCTGAACGGAGCCAACATGCCAATAAACGTGTTGCAAAAGAGTTGATTGCACTCAAACTACAACAACAGATGGAGAGCCAGCAAGCCCATCAGAAACACGCTCAACATTTACAACACGCGTTGATAGAACGAGGCAATGCTATACGCAGTTTTAAGAAGTAGAAATATTTTAAAAAGAGAATTACATGAAACAAAAACACTATAATTTAAAAAGTTTAGATAGCGAAATTTTAGATATTACAGCTATTGATGCAGATACATGCAAAATTTATATCCTCACCGAAAAAGGCTATTTATATTGCTACAACTTAACTCAACAGCAATTACAACAGTTATCCATAACGCCCCTTCCGCTTCCAGTTCTAAATAATCGAGAACTCCGTCATTACGGTACCCCTAAATACCAAATTAAATGTAGTGCCAATGGGAAATTTATCGCAGTTTATGTCGATCATGGGCAATTTGGAGTTGTAATAAATACCCAAACACTGGAAACAGTTCTACACATTGATAGTCAAAATTATTATGAAGATACCGTATCTTTCTCATTGGCTTTTGCACAGTTCAATTCACAAGATATTTGTATTTATAGAAGTGACTGGAATCGACTTGAAGCATTTAATTTAACCACAAATCAGCTTTTGACTGAGCGCTATATTGCCGCTTATAAAACTGAACCTCCTAAACACTATTTAGATTACTTTCATGGCACGTTATATATCAGTCCAAACAATGATTATATTTTAGATGATGGTTGGATATGGCATCCTGTAGCTTCTCCCAAAGTTTGGTCACTCAGTCAATGGTTTAAACATAACCCTTTTGAAAGTGAAGATGGCTCAAGTGTCCAAGCATTATGTTATCGGGAAAACTGGAATGCTGTAATGTGCTGGCTTGATGATCAACATGTTGCCATTTGGAATATTGAACTGTGGGATCAAGAAGAGTTTGACCTTAAACCTGAACCTAAAAATCGATCAGGAATACATCTTCTTTCACTCGCAAAAACTATGTGGGGCGATGATTATTCAGCAAACTATTGGGAAATGCCCGAACAAACTCAACAAGTTTTTAATTTATATGCTGATCAAAATTTATTAATAATTGTAGGCGATGAGAATATTACGACTTATGCCATTGCTGATCGAATCTTGTTAAATCAAATCAATAATTCACGTCCACAAAAGCAGCATAAGAGTAGACAAAGCTTACTGTCTTTTGCAAATAAAACCGTTTATGAAACAAGCTATATCTAAATTTTGGCAATAAAAAAGGAAGCCTGAGCTTCCTTGATTTACAACACAATAAAATTAAGACTTTTGCAAATCCAATTGGGGTTGATTTGATTCTTCAAGCATTTTACGATCCACTTCAGCTGGGTTATTTAAAGCATCATTGAGCTTATCAACATCTAGCTTTCCGACCCACTTGGCAACCACAATCGTTGCCAAAGAGTTACCCACCAAGTTAGTCAATGCACGTGCTTCTGACATGAAACGGTCAATACCTAAAATCAAAGCCAAACCAGCGACTGGGATATTGCCTACAGCAGCCAAAGTTGCTGCCATGACAATAAAGCCTGAACCAGTTACACCTGCTGCGCCTTTTGATGAAATCAACAAGACTGCAAGCAAGGTAATTTCATGCCAAATATCCAATTGAGTATTGGTTGCTTGTGCGATAAAGATCGCCGCCATAGTCAAATAAATAGAGGTACCATCAAGGTTAAATGAATAACCTGTTGGAATTACCAAACCAACCACAGACTTTTCACAGCCAGCAATTTCAAGCTTTTTCAGCATACGTGGTAATACAGATTCTGAAGACGATGTACCCAATACAATCAACAACTCTTCACGGATCATACGAATCATTTTTAAAATGCTAAATCCGCAGAAACGACTGATCGAACCTAAAATAATAAAGATAAACAACAAACACGTGATATAGAAACAAAGAATTAACTGTGCAAGTTGCGCTAAGCTACCAATCCCATACTTACCAATGGTAAATGCCATCGCACCAAAAGCACCGATTGGCGCAAGTTTCATGATCATATTCACGATGTTAAAGAACACATGCGAAATTTGATCAATCAATCTTAATACTGGTTTTCCAGCATCGCCAAGTTTATGTAATGCAAAACCAAACAATAAGGCAAATAAAAGAACTTGTAGAATTTCACCTTCTGCAAATGCGCCCACAACCGTATTTGGAATAATATGCAAAAAGAAATCAACAGTAGACTGTGATGCACCTGATTCCACATACTTACTGATACCTGTGGTATCTAAAGTCGCAGGATCAACATTCATACCAACGCCCGGTTTGGCGATATTGATAACAACCAAACCAATAATCAGGGCAATGGTAGACACGACTTCAAAGTATAAAAGTGCAATACCACCGGTCTTACCCACTGATTTCATGCTTTCCATACCCGCAATCCCACTGACCACGGTACAGAAAATCACAGGGGCAATAATCATTTTAATGAGCTTAATAAAAGCATCACCTAAAGGTTTGAGTTGTTCGCCTAAACCAGGAACACTTTTCTCTACACCATTGATCAATTGAGTACCACTTGGAAAGTAGTGCCCTACAATCACACCCAAAATAATGGCAACAATCACTTGAAAATAGAGTGACTTATACAGCGGTTTCTTAGCCATGATAATTACTTCTTTCTATATTTCTGTTTGAAGAAATATCCAATGTTAATGCTACCATTTGCTGACACAGCCCAAAATCCCGATAAAAACTTCTGGGAAGTCGGTTTTTAGCAAATAAAAATCCCTTCAGAAAACGACAGTTTTCCAAAACAATGACAACGACAACGAATGACGATGTTTAAGATTTATTCTCGCTGGCACCTTGGCCAAAAGAATAAATACAGAACAGGAGATAAAAAATAAAACGCTCTTCAAGGCTATTTTAATTAATTTTTGATGATCAATCTCTATGCAAATGTTAATTTCGCCTAACATCTGTGCAATTTATGCTTAGACCTTAGTCTAATATCGTCTATGTCTATACGATTCAGATCCATTTATGGCATAGTGTATTCCACTGTATCCTCTCCCTTGATCCATTTGACATGAATACAAAACGCAATCTTTATAAAGACTTTGAACATCCTTTTGCGCAGTTTGTGCGAATTGTCGGTAAAGGGAAAAATGGTGCACGATCATTAACTTATGATGAAGCTTATCAAGCTTTTTCAATGATTTTGAAAAATGAAGTCTTAGATGTACAACTTGGCGCATTTTTAATGTTGCTTCGAGTCAAAGAAGAGTCTGTAGATGAACTGACAGGCTTTGTCCAAGCGACCAAAGACCAATTGAATTTTCAACCACTTGCTGTGGATTTAGATTGGTCATCTTATGCGGGTAAACGCAAACATTATCCGTGGTTTTTATTGGCAGCATTAACACTTTCAAAGCATGGTTATAAAATCGTGATGCATGGTGCATCAGGCCATACCATGAACCGTGTCTATACTGAACAAGTCCTAGAATACTTGGGCCTTCCAATTTGCCAAAATGAAGCACAAGTCAAACAGCAACTAGACACCCAAAATTTTGCCTATTTGCCTTTAAATGTGATCTCTCCGATCTTGGCAGATTTGATCAATCTTAGAAATGTGATGGGTTTACGCTCCCCGATTCACACACTAGCTCGTTTGATTAATCCATTCAATGCCAAAGCAACCTTACAGGCAATTTTCCACCCTGCTTATCGTAGTTCGCACCAACAAGCTGCCTTTCAATTAGGTTATAAAAATAGTGCTGTGATTAAAGGTGAAGGTGGTGAGTTTGAGCGTAATCCTGATGCCAAAACTCTTATCTGTGGTATTCAAGATGGTGAACTTTATGAACATGAATTGCCTAAATTAACCGATAACCGTAGCCCAACAGAAGAACAGCTTGATCTCGCTGTTTTTAAATCGGTTTGGGAAGGCCAACAAGCACATGAGTATGGAGAAATTGCCATCACTGAAACAATGGGCATTGCTTTATATACCATGGGTATTGTAAATAACTATCCAGAAGCCATGAGTAAAGCAAAGTATCTTTGGAACACGCGTTTCTAATTTCATCTTTAAACACAAGCGTGAACGTTATTGATCACGCTTTTGGATAAAATAAAAATCAGCCCAATAGGGATAACTTTTCCCAGAAGAATGAATATTGATGAGTTGCAACTGATCACCCACTTTGACATCGATATTATTGGGTTGATAAGGACCAGATAAATAAGCATCTTTTTGCTTACCAATCAGACTTAAACAATACAGATGATGGGTTTTTATCTTTTTTGATGCGTCGGCTGTATAAGCATTACGGATCTTTATACCAATTAACAGCATGGGATAACCATCATTTTTAATTGATGTATATTGTGTGACTGGCGTTTGGAAATTTTGACTTGCAGTTACGGTAACATCTAATAAACATTGAATACGTCTTGCATCACTTGTTCGCTCAGCGAATGCACTGGTCGAAATTACAGTGATACAGAATAAACTGAGTCGGGCAAGCTTTATTGTTTTTAGTTGCGTTATTGTTTTGAACAGCTTGAGCATTTTAACCTCTTTATCGTTTTTATCATGCTGAATATCTTTATCACCTTATTACGCACTTCTCGTTTGAACATATTTATCGTTTTAACAGCATCATGATTGAAACAGTTTAAATTTTATTGTTTTTTAAATTGAGTGTTTGAATCACAAAGTGAAACTACTCTGTGATTCAAGGGATCTTTTGCTCAGTTAGATAAAACGAATCGGTTTAAATTCTGGCTCAGGTACATGCGAATCACATTCCTCACCTTCTTCTTTATGCCCTTTATCGATATAACCTGTACGTTCTTTTTCAGGTATATTCTGATGTTCCCAAGCAATCACTGCTTGCATACAGGTTTGACGTTGCTCAGCAGTCAACGCCACACCATTTGGCCATTTACCAATTTCTACCGCAGTTTTTAAACGCTCGACAATGTCAGCATCTAAAATAGAAAGCATCTGTTCAATATTCATGGTCAATCCCGCTGAAAAGAATCAAAATCTTGATTCCAGCCAAGTTTAGTACGACAAGCCATATAGAAGTCATAACCTGGTGGATGTAAAAGTATTAGTTTGAATGGATGTTTACGAATATGCAAACTATCACCAACATTTAATGAAACGCTATGCTGTCCATCGGCACTGACCATCGGCAACACACGGTTTTCACGGATCAATATCTTAATTTCGCTTTGCCCACCCACCACAATCGGTCTTGATGACAACGTATGTGGGTGCATTGGAACCAAAGCAATCGCATCCATACTTGGATGTAAAATTGGTCCACCACCAGATAAGGCATATGCCGTTGAACCTGTCGGAGTCGATACAATTAAACCATCGCTGTGCTGGCGATAAACATATTGCCCATCAATGTTCAGCTCAAAATCAATCATATGTACAGATTTACCAGAATGAAGTACCACATCATTCAAAGCAATTGCATCATAAATTATTTCATTTTTACTGCGAATTTCAATTTCCAATAAAAAGCGACGATCAAGCTGGAACTCACCTTTTAAAACTTGATCTAACTTAAACAGCACTTCAGTGGGTTTAATATCTGTTAAAAACCCTAAACGACCGCGGTTCACCCCAAGTACAGGAATATTGTATTTTACCAAGGCACGTGCAGCATGTAATAAAGAACCATCACCACCCACGACAATAACCAAATCAACCACTTCACCGAGCAGATTCTTACTGACAGTTTGTGTATTGGTATAAGGTACAAGTTGTGCTGTAGCTGTATCAAAAACTGGATGCAGACCCAAACTTAATAAATGATCGTGTATAAGACAAAGCGTATCAACCACAGATGATTTATCTGGTCTTCCAATTAAACCGATATTACGAAAGGTCTTTGGTGAAATTTGCACAGATGCGGTAGCTCCACTGAAATTCTGAGATATAATAGCACTCTCAGTATATGTTTATAAAATCATTCATATACGAAAAATAACGAGAATGTTTAAAAAGCCTTTAAATTTGTGTATTTCACAGATTTATTATTGCAAAATTAAGAAAAGCTTCGCATGATTAGCGAAAATAAATTTGGGTATTATTATCTGTATATGAAGACCGAACGTGGTATAGGCTTAATTGCACTGATTTTTTGTGTATTAATTATTGCAGTATTTCTCGCATTTAGCGTCTACTTAATTCGCCTCGACAATGTTATTCGAGATAAGTTTGAAGGCAATCGTTGGGATATTCCTGCGAAAGTATTCGCTCGCCCATTAGAAATTTATGCAACTGCGCCAATTGCCCAAATAGAGTTTGAACAAGAGCTCAAATTACTCGGTTATAAAAACAGTGATAGCTATACCAAATCGGGAACCTATATTACCCAACCGAATACAATTTACGTGCATACACGTGGCTTTGACTTTGGTGACAGTGTAGATCCAGAACAAGTCCTACAAGTGACCTTTGCTGGCGATACAGTTACAGATGTAAAAGCCACCAAACCAACCAATACAGGAATCGCACGTTTAGAACCGATGTTGATTGGTGGTATCTACCCGCAACACAATGAAGACCGCGTCCTCATTAAATTAAATAAAGTTCCTAAACCTTTGATTGAAGCTTTAATTGCTACAGAGGATAGAAACTTTTATCGTCATCATGGTATTTCATTCCGTGGCACAGCGCGTGCGTTACTCAGTAATGTGACTGGTGGTAAACGTCAAGGTGGTTCAACACTCACTCAACAGTTGGTTAAGAACTTTTTCTTAACCCCTGAAAAGACTTTAAAACGTAAAGTGAATGAAGCCCTGATGTCGCTGTTATTAGAGCTTCATTACAGCAAAGATGAAATTCTAGAAGCCTATTTAAATGAAGTGAATTTAGGTCAAAGTGGTAACTATTCTGTCAATGGTTATGGCTTGGCTTCACAATTCTATTTTGGTTTACCGCTCAGTGAATTAAATATTTCACAACAAGCATTTTTGGTTGGTTTAGTTCAAGGCCCTACCCTATTTAACCCTTGGAAAAATCCTGAAGGCGCAAAAAAACGTCGCGATATTGTGCTGAACAATATGTTGGTGATGGGATACTTAGACCAAGCACAATATGAAAAAGAAATTGCACGTCCACTCAATGTGGTGCGTAAACCAACATTAGGTACAGCAAGCTTCCCAGACTTCTTAGATATTGTACGTCGTCAACTTAAAACCGAATACCAAGAGTCAGATTTAACCAACCAAGGTTTAAGAATTTTTACGACACTTGATCCAATTGCACAAACTAGAGTGCAAAAGAGCTTTAGAGAAACGGTGAGCCGTTTAGCCAATGCGAACCCCGCAAGATTAAAAGACCTGCAAGGTGCTGTTTTAGTTACCCGTCCTGAAAATGGCGAATTGATTGCCGCTGTTGGCTCAACCCAAGACTTTACTGGCTTTAACCGTACTGTAGATGCTAAACGTCAAGTGGGTTCTTTGCTTAAACCTGTGATTTATTTAAGTGCGTTGGAATCAGGTCGTTATAACTGGGCATCACAAATTGAAGATGCACCAATTAGTTTACCTGTCAGTGGTAATCAAACCTGGACACCAAAGAACTATAGTGGAACAGGTCATGGCTATGTTCCGATGTCTCAAGCCTTAGCAAACTCATATAACTTGTCTGCTGTGCGTTTAGGGAACGAATTCGGGATCTCTACATTTAGCAATAACTTGTCTAAATTTGGGGTGACCTCAAAGATTCCAAACTACCCGTCTATTTTCCTTGGTGCGGTTGATATGTCGCCAATGGAAGTGATGAGTATTTATGGTAACTTTGCAACAGGTGGATTTAAATATCCAACCAAAGCCATTCGTACTGTTGTAGATTCTAATGGTCGTTTATTGGAACGTTTTGGTTTAAATGTACAACAGACCATAGACCCTTCTGCTGCTTTCTTATTGAACTTTGGCTTACAACAAGTCATGTCGGCGGGTACAGGTAAAGCAGCTTACAACACATTACCTGCTGATCTCAAACTTGCGGGCAAATCTGGTACAACCAACGATACCCGTGATTCTTGGTTTGCTGGATATTCAGGCAATAATTTAGCAGTGGTGTGGTTAGGCTTAGACAACAATAAAATCACTGGACTTACAGGTTCATCAGGTGCATTACCTGTCTGGATCAATGTCATGAAGCAATTACGCCAAAAACCAGTGAATTTACGTCAAACAGATGATATTTCATGGCAATGGATAGACTCTCGTACTGGGGAGCTTTCAGCACAAGGCTGTGAAGGCGCACTATATATTCCATTATTACGTCACACAGTCCCTAATCGTGCAACAGAGTGCGGCATGCCATATTATCAAGTCGATCCTCAATCCACACCTGATACGCAACAAAACACTTCACAGCCGCATTCAAGTGATAGTATAGAAAACTATATTCGCGAAAGTGAAGACAGTTTAGATCAGGACTCAAGAGGTCATGTGATCTCAAGTGGTAGTTATAACAACTAATCTAAACATGTTGGATATACGGGTAAATTGGCTTTTAAATAGGAATTTGTGATGAAACGAAATGTAAGCACAATCGCTTATATTCTAAGTTTAAGTGGAATATTAACTTTGGCTGGGTGTCAAACAACACCCCAACAAAATTCTAAACCAAGCAAATCTGTTGAAAAGCCAAAATCTGAACAGCCTGACCATCGGGTTGCGACACCAGATGGGGTAAAAATTACCCCTTATGAACGCCCTGAAATTAAACGTGAAAAAGTTCCTGTTGTGATTGCGCCACAATCCAAGCCTCAAACGCAAAAATTTGAGGATGGAGAAAATATCCCAGCCTTTAAACAACTCATCCAACAAACTCAAACTGCGTATCAAAAGGGCCAGTGGGATGAAGCTGAACGTTATGCAATCCATGCACAACGTATTGCACCACAATCGGCACAAGTGTTCTCTTATTTGGCTCAAATTGCCAATCAGAAGAAACAATATGCAAATGCTGAATCTCTAGCGCGACGTGGTTTAAGTTATGCGCAAAGTCCATCCCAAAAGAAAACCTTTTGGAATGTTATCTTGCAGGCTGCTCAACAATTAAAAAATCAACAGACCATCGCAGAAGCGCAAAAACAGTTACAACGTTTATAACTGTTTAAGCCAATATCTCTGCTCGATTAAAAATTTCGAATCCCAGCAATCCCGTATGCATAATGCTGTTGTGCAATCGCTAAATCAGCTTGGCTTAATCCCCCTAATGCAAAGACTGGTAAATCACAGGTCTTTGCATATTCAGCAAATTTTTCCCATCCAAGTGCATTGGCTTCAGGATGGGTCTGGGTTGCAAATACTGGACTTAACATCACAGCATCAAAGCCTAAGCTCTGTGCTCGCTGTAAAGATACCAAATCATGACATGCTGCTATACAACGTAGACCGATTGGTAACTGCCCGATGTGTAAATCCATCAATTGATGCTGTTTATAATGTACAGCAGCTATACTTTTTTGAAGATACTCAGGCAACTGTTGCCATAGCTCTATATTGACGATCAAACGAGATAAGGCATTTGTAGCTAACTGCGAAATTTGTGTTACAGCAACCTGATCTGCAGTCGTTCTAAAATAAAAAAGTTGCGCGTTGTCATCTAGACTTTTTTCTATGCTCAATGCTGAAAGATTGTCGGAGATTTTAATTTGATGCGCCCAGTACAAGCGTTGAATAATCGCTTGATTGGCTTTGGGGAAATTCAGTGCGAAGAGTTGATCACGTCCATACCATGTCCAAGGTTTCTGAATATCATGCAAATATTGTTCAGGAACCGTGGCATGAAAAAGATGGAGAAACACTTCAACATCATCATAAACATGATGGATCACGTCAAAAGCATGCCATTGCTGGATGCCAATTCCCACTTCCTCAAAGATCTCTCGACGGCATGCTTCAACAGGCGTTTCCCCTGCTTCAATTTTGCCGCCAGGAAATTCATATTTATTGCCCTGATGCTGATCTGCATTGCGCCAACCGACCAACACTTTCCCACGATAAAGTAATAAAGCGATAGCCACATGAATACTGGGTTTAGACATAAAAATCGACACCTGAATTTTTAATGAATTGTAAGCAATTATAGAAATTTTATAAATGATAAAAATTATCGTTGACAGACCTATTCGATAATGATTATCATTTAAATCACTTAGACAGCACCCCACACGGAGTAACAATAATGAACGCACCTTTTAGCCTATTCACACGTAACACTGAAGCTCACCAATCCCTTCCGATGTTACATTCAAATAACTTATTTGCATTAGGGCGCGAAATTCGCATCATGCATGCTGGAGAAGAATATCGCTTACGTTTAACACGTAACAATCGTCTAATTTTGACCAAATAACTATAAAAACATTAAGTTAAAACAAAAAACGTGGGAACAAGCAGTATGAATCAGCGCATACTGCTTTTTAATTTTGTCAGCTGATTTTTAATGCTTGTCTGTTGATTTTTATGCAACAACCTATCTCTATAAATCGATCCAATGAAATGCTAAACACTCAATAAAAATAACCGATTCAATCGTACAGCTTTAACGTAAATAAACACAAACGCTCAAACCGCCATATTCGGAAGCAGCAAACTGAATCTGTCCATGATGCAGATCGATCACCTTTTTACAAATTGATAAACCTAAGCCTGAACCTTGTGTTTTGGTCCCCAACGCTCGGTAAAAACGTTCACCTAAACGATCTAAGATATCTTGAGGAATACCCTCACCATCATTTTGAATTTCAAAGCTATTGCTATTGTTTAAAGGTCCAATCTGAATATAAATATTGCCCTGTACTGGCGTATAACGAATCGCATTATCGACAAGATTGCGAATACAAATAAACAGTAATTCTTCATTTACATAGACCTGAACATCTTCGCTTTGAATATGAATCTGAACCTGCTTTTCATCTATAAATGGATCTAAGCTACTTAACACATGCTGAGTCATTTGCTCTAGACTTATCCAAGTCTTCGGTAATTCACTGGCATCCGCTGGATCTAATCGTGCTAAAAGCAAAAGATTTTCAAGAACCAGCGTTCCTCGATTCACATCATTTTGAATACTATTGAGTTGCTGATAAATCTCAGGAACCTCTGCATATTTGCGTTGTAATAACTGCAAACGCATTTGTATCGCAGAAAGCGGCGAGCGCAATTCATGTGATGCATCTGCGGTAAAGCGTTGTTCAGCAATTAAAGCTTGATCCAGTCGAGCAAGCATTTGATTGAGCTGATTGACCATTGGCTCAAGTTCTTTAAATGCAGGCTGCTGCTGAATTAAGCTGAGATCATTGGCATTTTTCTCTGCAATTTCTGTCGAAAGCAGTTGAATAGATTTAAATTGTTTTTTTACTGAGAAATGTAAAATCAGCCATTGCAACAACCAGAGACTTAATAAAACCAATAAATAGCTGATAAAACTTTGCAATAAGTCTTTAAAACGGACACTTAAGGGCTGTATAACATAGACGCTTAACTGGGAATCCTGATCAATCGCTCGGTAGCTACGTAACAACTTATTTTCTGCCCAAATAAATGCATATCCATTGTCTTCACTCTTCGCCAGAAGATTGTCATGCCCCTGTTGTAAATCAAATTCAGGGGATTGAGTCAACATCACCTCACCATTCATCAATCGGTACTGAATATCAAATTCATCACTTAACTCATCCAATTGAAAACCAGACGTCGCACTTAAATCTGAAATCAGAAGCATATCTGCAACTTCATCCATGATTTCATCTTGTACCTTCATGTTGTGATAAATCGAAAGACTGACCAGAAGTATCAGCGCAAAAATACCTGCCACAATTGAACTGAGCATGGAGGTCTTAATCAGCTTGGTTTGTAGTGATACTGCTTGGGTCATATTCATCCTATTGAAATCATTCAAAGTGCTCGGTGAAATAATCAATCTTGCTCTTTATTCATACGATAGCCCAAGCCACGGATTGTTTTAATCAAATGCCCACCGATCTTCTTACGCAATTGATAGATATAAACTTCAATCGCATTACTTTCAATTTCATCCCCCCAAGCATAAAGAGATTCTTCCAATTGCTCACGTGTCACAATATGTTCAGGCTTTTGCATCAATTTATATAAAATTTGAAATTCTTTTGCAGTGAGATGAACAACTTGCTGGTCTTGAAATACCGTTTTCGCTTGAGTATCTAACACTAAATTTTCATATTTTATTTCATGTAAATTTGTGACTTGGGTTTGTCTGAGTTGTGCCCGTACTCGGGCAGATAATTCTTCTAAACTAAAAGGCTTTACCAAATAATCATTTGCACCGAGATCCAAACCTTGCACACGATCTTGAATGCTGTCTCTCGCCGTAAGAAAAATCACAGGAATTTCTGGAAATTGACGTTTTAACAGTTTAAGAATTTCATCGCCAGTGGCTTTGGGCAAACCACGATCTAGCAAGATGCAATCATATTGATGCTGTTCTATGGCTAAAATTGCATGATCACCACGTTCGACCCAATCTATATTGTAGCCATCCATTTCCAACCAAGATTTAATACTTTCAGCTTGTGAACTATCATCTTCAGCGAGCAAAATTCGCATAGACCATCTCTCTTTTAGGCAGATAAAGCCTTGATCAAAATAAAATCTGCAGTTTGTTGCTGTTCATACTTGTTGAACATAGGTAAAGACCACATGCATACACATGTAGTCTTAGAGAATATAACGAGAATCTGCGGTGATTTGTTTTAATGGATAAAATAATTAAAAATTCACGGCATCCACATCAATTTCTACACGTTTTGTCGGTTTATAATCGATATCGACCTCACCAAACAATGTCACTGTAGCATTTGCCGCGATCGGTTTACCTTGCCATAATTCATCATCAATATCGACAGTAATGCTACCTGTGCTATCACGGAATTGATATTTTTCATCACCGATTGCTTTAACCACATTGCCACGAAGCTGTACTTTGGTATCATCTTTCAACGTTAACGCTTGTTTTACTGTGGTTAAACTTGGTGTAAGTGCTGATTGATTTATCGCTGTGTTTGCAGTAGCAAAACTTGTTAAACCAATCAAACTTGTGGTTAAAATTGTTTTCGCAATGACGTTCATTGTTGTGTCCTCATATCGGTTCATTGTTTCGATAGAAGCATTAAAACAAACCAACATGAGGTGAATCTTAGGATTTCTTCATTTGCTCTTTTAAGTCAAAATTAATTTAAAGGCACAACTCTAAGGACTTCTTCCAGCGTAGTTACGCCTTCCAATACTTTCCGTGCACCAGCAATTCTTAATGGTTCAATACCCTCTTTTTTTGCCTGCATTTTTAAATCATCTAAAGTCACGCCCGCACTAATTCTCTGCTTTGCTTCAAGGCTAATCGGCATAAACTCGTAGATCCCAACACGACCTTTATAACCTGTTTGACGGCATTCCTCACATCCAACTGCTTTATATACAAAACTAGGCATTTTGGTCTGATAGCCAAATGTCAAATGCTTCCACTCTTGTTCATTGATAAAGGTTTCTTGCTTACAATGTGGACAAAGCTTACGCACTAAACGCTGAGCCAATACGCCCAAAATCGTTGCAGCGGTTAAAAAAGGTTGCACGCCTAAATCATGCAAACGTGTCAAACTTGATGGTGCATCATTGGTATGCAAGGTTGAAAGTACTAAATGACCTGTTAATGCTGCCTGAATCGCCATGTTGGCAGTATCTTGGTCACGAATTTCCCCAACCATAATAATATCTGGATCTTGACGCATCAACGCACGGATACCATCAGCAAAACCGAGCTCAATCCCTTGATTGACCTGCATCTGGTTAAAACTTGGCTCCAACATCTCAATCGGATCTTCAATGGTACAGACGTTCACTTGTTCGGTTGCCAATTGTTTTAACGAAGAATAAAGCGTGGTGGTTTTACCTGAACCAGTGGGACCAGTCACCAAAATAATGCCATGACTATGTTGAGTTAAAGCATGCCACTGCGCCAATAAATGTTCATCAAAACCCAATTGTTGAAAACTTCGTACCAAAACTTCTGGGTCGAAAATACGCATCACTAACTTTTCACCAAAAGCAGTCGGCAATGTTGAAAGACGTAGCTCGGTTTCTTGCCCTTTCGGTGTCCGTGTTTTTAAACGCCCATCCTGCGGTTTACGTTTTTCTGCAACATTCATACGACCTAAAATTTTAATCCGTGAAATAACTGCGGTTAAGGTATTGGCTGGCATATTATAAATCGTATGCAGTACTCCATCGATACGAAAACGAATTTTGCCTTTTTCCTTACGCGGTTCTAAGTGAATATCACTTGCGCCTTGCTCAAAAGCAAACTGTAAAACCCAATCGACCAATTTCACAATATGCTGATCATTGGCATCTGGATTCTGGGTATCACCCAATTGTAAAAGTGCTTCTACACCCTTATTTTCTTTATCATAGGCACTGGATTTTTGCGAATTGCTGACCGCTTTACTGACTTGATAATACTCAGTTAAATAACGTTGTAATAACTCAGGATTTAACACCACTTTTTCAATTTTTTTGGGGCTTAAACTACGTTCTAAATTATGTACCCAATCCGTCATAAAAGGCTGTGCTGTACCAATCAGAATTTTATCGGCACTGACCTCAACTGCTAAAATTTTATTTCTTATTGCAAACTCTTGCGACATGACATTGGTCAGTGAAGTCACATCGGCCTTTAACGGATCAATTGTAAATGAATTGAGTTCGGCTTTTTCAGCTAACCATTCTGTCAGTGTGGTCAATGTCAGTCTTTTCACTGGATTTTTAGCATCGACGAGCTTAAAGCTGGCTATCCATTGTAAAGGATGCCACTTCAACTGATCGCGTTGTCGATGCGTGGTTTGTACCAATAGTTTTTCCCGTTCTGTAATACGACCATCTTTTAATAATTGTTCTAAACACCAAGCTGTATCGATTTCAAAATTAAATTGCATTGTTATATCCCCGAAACTCAATCTACTATAACAAAATTAATTGTTGTATTTCTTGGATTTTCTAAATTCAATAATGTATTTAGCTTAAGGCTAAAAAATAAACTTTTGTTTTTCTAAAACTTTGCGATACATTGAAATCATTCTATTAATTCATGGTCTTATTTGGAGAGCACTATGAATTTTATATCGCTATATCCATTTCCATTTGGCTCTTATAACGATTTCCTCACCATCATTGCGGCTGCATTGGGTTGTGGTCTACTTATCGGTCTTGAACGTGAACGAAGTCAGCAACGTGAAAATCAAAATAGTTTTGCAGGTTTAAGATCATTTGCCATTTGCGCTTTACTAGGTGCTGTTTGTTTTTTGTTTGGTCCCTATTTTGGCATTGCGGGTGCATTCATTACAGGTGGTATCGTCATTTATTCTTTAAAGAATCAAACTGATGATCCCGGTGTAACCACTGAAATTGCATTTATCCTCACTTATTTTATCGGTGGAATGTGCGTTTGGAATATTTCTTTTGCCGCAGGTTTATCAGTCATCCTCACCATCTTGTTGATGACTAAACATTCTATGCATGGCATTGCCGGGAAATGGATTACAGAATCTGAATTTAAAGATGGAATTTTCTTACTGGCATTGTTATTAATTGCATTGCCACTGACACCAAACAAAGCTTTATGGGGTGCTGTGCTTAACCCCTATGTTATTTTAAAATTACTCACCTTAATCTTGGCGGTGCAAGCACTTGCACATATTGCCAAACGATTATTGTCATCAAAAAATGCCATGCTGTTGTCTTCGCTTGCTTCAGGTTTTGTTTCCAGTACCGCTACCATTGCCAGCTTAGGATTAGAAGTCAGAAATGGACGTGCAGATGCTAAAGCCAATGCAGGAGCAGCATTAATGTCTTGCGTGGCAACCCTACTACAACTCATGATTATTGTAATTGGTGTCAGTATTACATGGTTCAAGCTCATTGTACTGCCCAGTCTAATCGCTATCACGATCCTCACCATTTTTGCCTTATGGTTTATGCGTCATACACAACCGATTGAAAATAATCAGCTTACAGATAGTCGTATGTTTAGTCTAAAAGAAGCAGCCATTATTGCAGCGTCGTTAACCTTGATTCAGGCGGGTGTATATGGGCTAAATCTTTTATTGGGTGATGCGGGTTTAATTGCAGGTACGCTTTTGGCCTCATTATTTGAAATTCATGGCGCTTTGGCCACGATTGTCATTCAGGGAGAACCGAGTAATCATATCTTATCTCTCGCCTTTGTTTTAGGTTTAGCAGCACATGCCATTGCGAAATCGATCAATGCATTTTTAAGTGGTGGCAGTCGCTATGCCTTGATCTTTGCTCCAATTCAAATTTTGCATATGACGATGTTTATCATCGTTTTTGTTTGGGTTCTTCAATATTAAAAGCACTTTTTTTTGCAAGGATGAAATTGAAAAGCAGCAAAATCATTTTAAGTTTTCGATCAATATATAATTATAAAAATTAACAGAATTTTAAAATTTCATCAAAAAAACATTGAAAAAATAAAATGTTTAAATATGATGACAGCGAGAATTTTTATACTCATAAATTTTAATATTTTATAATTTGGAATAATTCATGAAAATTAAATTACTGTCTTTTGCCGTCATTTCTTCATTATTTTTAAGCGCATGTGGAGGTGATTCAGATGCTGGGGATTATACAACAAACAACGAATCTGAATGGTTTGGGTATGAAACTGGCGCTTCAACCCAAGACATTAACCTCTTTACTAAAGTAAAGTTTAGCTTTAACAATAAGCAGATGTACATCAATGGTGAATATAACGTAGATGGTTCAACACAGTTCCTTTCATCAGATCTTTTAAGTGATTATCTAGCAACAGATGGGCTCTATGATGCACCTAAAAGTAAAACTGATTTGGGCTATCAATATGCAACGTTGAAATCGAAAACAGCGACAGTTTGGACATTTACACCCTATTCATCTCGTAATTATAACCAATTGGAATTAACTGAAAAATTTGAAACAGTCAACTTAACAGGCAAAGCAATTAGTCCATACATCAATGGATTTGAGCATTATGCTGGTTCAAATATAGCACTTAGCTCAGTAGTTGGCGCTTATTCTTCATATTATGTGCAAAAACTAAAAGGTAAAACATTCCCGTCTGGATCAACGTGTTTACGATCAATTTCCTCTTCAACAAATACAAACTTTGCTGATTTTTATTCAGGCTATCGTCTGAATAATTACGACCCATCAAAATATTTTAAAGATGGTTATATTTCAACGGCGCTAGGAAAGTTCAACTTAGATTTATCCAGAGATATGCAACTGAATACATCAGTTGATGCCGTAGCTAAAATCGGCTCTGACTATTACCCAGCAAGTTATTATACTGCGGGTGAATATGACATACTTGCAAACCAAATTAAGCAATATGAACGAGATTATCAAGATGCTGTTGCTGAGTCTGGTAAAAACAGTATAAATGCGCAGTTAGCAGAAGCTTATCTAAATGGCTTAAAGTCAGAATGTACGCTGTTTAACAAAACAGCAAGTGTTGCAATTGATGCTGTAAAATAAAAGATATTCTTTTATATAAAAGCACTGACTAAATCTTATTTTTTAGTCAGTGCTTAAAATAATTTACTCGTTTCATTTTGTAGCTAGAAAAACAACAAAGTTAAAAATCACAGCCTATTTAACAAAATCTACAACCATCTATTTCACAACCGCCTAACGATATTTACCAAATACTTTCCAGAGATTGTTATCCGCTAAAGGATCAGCATAACTATCATTACGTGGCTTACGCGGCTTATCGCGGGCATCGACCAATTCAAAATCTTTTTCAGTGCTCAGCACTAAGCCATTCACATAAAATCGTGTTCTCGTATATTCACTTTGCCCAAACTGAAAAATATAGGTTCTTAAATCAATAAACTCACGATGCGCAACCAAGGCTGCGCTATCATCACTATTTAACCACTGTGACATATTTTTAATTTGGCTAGGTTCAAATTGCCCACATTTCTCAACCAGTGAAGCAATCCCACGAAAAGTTTTTGATTCTTTGGCACGGGTTTTATTAATTCGAATTCGATCTACATGAAAAAAGAACAAAGGTAAATTTAAATGGCTGGGTAATTGAGCCACATCTAAAGCCTCATCCTGCATAAAAGGTTGATACAAGGTTTGTGCCCTTTCTAGCAACCCAAGCCACTGTTTATAGTAGGCCTCTACTGCGGATTGGGTTCCATAATAAATTGGCAAACCCTCAACATTGCTTAAGTCCACAGGCGGCCAAATATTTTGGCGTAATAATGCAATATCACTTTTCAAGCTTTGTATGGCAATCGCATCTTGCATTATCTACTCCTTGAGTATTTATTAAGCTTAGGCTATTTGAGTATGCTATAGTTATATCAATGAAACAAGTCTATGAAAAGGAATGATAATGTCCGAAAATAATGATTTTTTTGAAGAAACTGAAGAAGTTGAATCTGACGAATACTTTTATGAGCGTGCTGATGAATTTATTGCTCTCGCCAATCAATTTGCAGATCAAAATCATCAAGTTTCGCATTTGACAGCACATCCTGGAAAGATCAGTGCTTCATTTATGTATGCCAATGCCCGTTATAGTATTTGGCATGCAGCATGTGCCTACAATCAAGCACCAGATTTTAAAGCGGATCGCCAAGTCATCTTAGACTATTATGTAGAACAATTTAAACTCATGCTTGAAGATCATCTTGATGAATATCAAGAAAATTTTGACAGCTATTTTGCAAATTCAGATACAGAAGAAGTAAAGCGTTTCGTTTAACCCTTGGATTGCCTATAATAGCCCACCAATGAAATACGCTATGTGGAAAAGTCATGTCTCAAAAAATCGATGCTACTGATGTCACCGAAGAAGAAGCTTTAAATGCTGTTTTTTTTGAGCGTGCGGATGAGTTTATCAAACAAGCCAATGAGTTTTGCCGCCCAGCGAAAGGACAGCAACCTAAGCCAGAAGAACTTCGTGGACAAGTCAGCTCAGCAATGCTCTTCGCTACTGCACGTTTTAATACCTGGGTTGCTGCAAACACCTTTAAAGATGGTGATGAAATGCGTGACGCCAAAGAACAAGTCATGTCTTATATATTGCAACAATTCCAAATGATGCTTGAAGACAATTATGATGAGTATTGTGAGCAGTTTGAAAATTATCTCCGTTTCCGTAAAAACGAAGATTTTCATACCCACAAGCATGATCATGATGGCCATGATCATCAACACTGATTGAATTAATTCATCTTAGATCAATCAAAGCATTGATAAAATAGCCTTTTTAATGAGGCTATTTTTTTTATAACAATTTTTGGCAGTCATCCCAAAACAATAAAATCAACTGATTCCCCCAATGGCTTTACCGCTTAAATTTTACCAAGTGACAATATTCACCTTTTATAAAATTCATGTATTGTATTTTGATAATAAATAACAATTTGGACGTTATATGCAAGATTTGAATTTTCCAATCATTGACCCACATATTCACCAATGGGATCCCTATAACACCCCTCATGCAGCAGCATTTGCGGTAAAGCTTTTGGGCAAGCGCCCATTTCTACTCGATAAAATGGTGCGTTTAGTCAAAGCTAAAGATTTGATTGAAACGGTTGGACTAACTGAGCACATCACCCGCCCCTATTTACCACAAGACTATAAACATGATCTTGGATCATATACAGTCGAACAAGTGGTGCATATTGAAGCCAGTTGGGCCAAACAGAAAGGCAAAGCTGTCGTAGGTGAAACAGAATTTATTGAATCCTTACCCTTTAATGAAAACACCGTAAAACTTGGTGGCATCGTGGCTACCACCGACCCATGCGATCCTAATTTCAAAAAGATTTTAAAGTTACACCAAAAAGCATCTAAACGTTTGCGCGGTATACGCCGTATGGCTGCCTTTCATGAAGATAAAGGCGTGCATAATTGGACAGATCTCCCGCACCTGTATACCGAGAAAAAGTTCTTAAAAGGCTTTGAACAACTCGCGCAACATAATCTGAGTTTTGATGCTTGGGTGTATTCTCATCAAATTCCCGATGTAATTGAGCTGGCAAAAAAGTTCCCAGAAACTTCAATTGTTTTAGACCACTTTGGTACACCAGCAGGCTTGTTTGGTAAAATTGGGCAAAATACAGGCTTGTCTAAAACAGCACGTGAAAATATTTTTTATCAATGGCAAGATGCTATTGCTGAATTATCCGCTTATCCAAATGTATATACCAAAATGTCTGGTCTATTTATGCCAGTGCTTGGTCATCAATTTTATAAGAAAAAACAACTGGCCTCTAAACAACAAATCATTGATCTTGTTGCACCACTGATTCTGCATGCTTTGGAAAGTTTTGGCACCTATCGGGTGATGTTTGCTTCCAATTTCCCAATGGATCGGGTCAATACCAGTCTGATGAATATCATTGATGCGTTTAGTGATATCGTGATGCAATATGATGAAAATGCACTGGAAAACATCTTCCACCATAATGCCAAACAATTCTATCGTTTGTAATTTTACAAGATAAAAGAGGTGTTTACTTAAACACCTCTTCAAACTTATTTACTGATTTTACTTATACACATAATTTTTTAACTATAGAAGTTTAATTACATTGAGCAAGAAAGGCTTGAATTGCATGTCGTGCAATTTCAGCATCTTCAAATGATTTCACTCCTGAAATACCCACTGCACCAACCAACTGACCTTGATACAAAATAGGCTCACCACCTTCCAACATCCCTGAGCCGCTCTGCATGGTTAAAAATCCCATTTGACCATTTTTGATAAGGGTCTCATATGATCCTGACGGTCTACGACTTAATGCAGAGCATCTGGCTTTGTCCAAACAGAATTTCGACGTCAATGCAGAAGCGCCGTCCATACGCTTCATTGCCAATAAATTGCCCGTTTCATCAACGATGGCAATGCTGACATTAAAAGCATGATCAATTGCATATTGATGTGCTTTATTCAATAAAAACTCTGCATCAGATAAGGTTAAATAGTGTTTGGTTTGCATATTTTCTTCCTGAATTATAATGTCTAAAATCACAAAAAAGCCTGTAGTCCTTAGACTACAGGCTTTTATTCTAAATCAAACTTGATGCAAAAAGACTGTCCATTCTGCTCATTTATTCAAGCAATCGAAGCGGCCTTAAATCCCCTTAAGCTTGCATTTCAGCAAAGACTTGTTTAGCCATATCAATAGTAAACTGAATATCTTCAGCACTGTGTGCAGCTGAAATAAAGCCTGCCTCAAATGCAGATGGAGCAAGGTTTACACCACGATTTAACATCCCGTGGAAGAATTTACGGAATGCTTCAATATCGCATTTTAAAATATGGTCAAAACTACTAATTTCAGTTTGATCAGTAAAGTAAAGGCCGAACAAACCACCAGCTTGTTGAGTAAAGAATGGGATTCCAGCTTCATCCGCAGCCGCTTGTAGACCCTGTAATAATTGATCTAATTTTGCAGACAAATCAGTGTAGAAGTTAGGTTGGCGAAGGGTTTCAAACATTTTGATCCCTGCTCGCATAGCCAATGGATTACCCGACAAAGTTCCTGCTTGGTAAACCCCACCTAAAGGCGCGATACATTCCATGATTTCACGTTTTCCACCAAATGCACCGACTGGTAATCCAGCACCAATGATTTTACCCAAAGTCGTTAAATCAGGTTTTACATTATAATATGCTTGCGCACCACCGAGTGCTACACGGAAACCTGTCATCACTTCATCAATAATAAATACTGATTTGTATTGATCACATTGCTCACGAATCGTTTCTAAGAAACCTTTGATTGGCTTAACCAGATTCATATTTCCAGCAACAGGTTCAACAATCACCCCTGCAATCTCTTGACCATATTTCGCAAAACAAGCTTTAACAGCTTCAATATCATTATATGGCAAGGTCACCGTATGCTTGGCAAAATCAGCAGGTACACCCTTTGATGTTGGCTCACCCATGGTCAACATGCCTGAACCCGCTTTAACCAATAAAGAATCTGAATGTCCGTGATAGCAACCTTCAAATTTCACAATCATGTCACGACCTGTATAACCACGCGCCAAACGAATAGCGGTCATGGTTGCTTCAGTACCTGAGTTGGTCATACGGACCAATTCAATTGATGGCATGATTTCACAGATCAAATCAGCCAGTGTGGTTTCATGTACTGTCGGTGCACCAAAGCTTAAACCATCAACTGCTGCTTCTTGTACTGCTTGGATAATATCAGGATGTGCATGACCTAAAATCATCGGCCCCCAAGAACCCACATAGTCCACATAGCGCTTGCCGTCGACATCGTATAAATAAGCACCTTTGGCTTTTTCGATAAATACTGGCGTACCACCCACCCCATTAAACGCTCGTACTGGAGAATTCACTCCACCTGGAATATGTTTACTGGCTTGTTTAAACAATTGCTCTTGTTTTGGAGATAGGCTCATAAATCGACTCAATCCTGTAGAATACTAAAATTTCAAAATGATATAAAAAATCACGATACAAATTAAGATTTTGCAGTTTCTGCAAATAACTGTGCCCAAGCTGCGACACGGGCAGGAATATTTTCAACTGATAGAGCTAATATATCACTAATCACTGCGCAAAGGTCAGCACCAGCCTCAATCACAGCTTGAGAATTTTCAACCGTTAAACCGCCAATGGCACAAATAGGTAAATCAAACTTTTTAGATGCCTGCTGTAATGTCGCTAGACCAATATTACCAGCTTCAGGTTTGGTCGATGTTGCATAAATTGCGCCAAAAGCCACATAGCTTGCTCCTTCAGCGATTGCTTTTTCAGCCAACTCAATTGAGTTTAAGCAAGTTCGCCCAATGATGACACCTTGTGGTAAACGTTGCACTGCATCTGAAATTTCACCATCAGACTGCCCAAGATGCACACCTAAACTAAATTGTTCAGCTAAATCTAAATCATCATTAATCAAAAATGATGTCTGATACTTTTCACACAGTTGCTTGATCTGCTTCACTTCATTGGTTTGGTCAGATTGAGCGACTTTTTTACGGCGATACTGAAGAATAGCGACTTGCTTAGTGCTTAAAGCAGCTTCGAGTTTTTCTAATAATAATTGGATTGGATCGTCGTTGGTAATCAGGTAAAGACCGCGCATTCAATATTCTCAAACAATCAAATAAATGGATTATAAGCAAGTTTTCTCAGTGAAGACGTGACAAAAACAAAAAAGCTTAGAAATCTCTAAGCTTTTTTGTTTAATTTATTACCATACTGACAAGATTAGCTCTCAATTTTATCTAGACTACGGTCTTTTAAACTTAAATTGCCACGTACAATATCGGAAAGCATACGCCAGTCAGAAATAAAACTATAAAGTGGTTGCTTAAAGCTTGCTGGCTTATTTTTCTCAAATACAAAATGCCCCACCCAAGCACATGCATAGCCAGAAAGTAGTCCATAGGCCACGTATTTTGCTTTACGTTGACGAATTGCTTTGCTAAAGAAATAAATACCGAGACTACTTCCAGCTGCATGCAAACGGCGACTCATCATGCTACGGTGTTCAGTTAAATAAAAACGATAAAATTCTGAATAGTTTTTAATTGGTAATTCAAACTTCGGGTTTTGCTCTAATTCCGATTTAGGCTCAACATACGCGTTCATGATCAATCATCCTGTTTTATTTTTAATCAGCTTAGTTTATTTTATGCTGCAATAACAGCCAAATTCAATATCAAGTCTGTTGACAATTCATCTATATTTGCGACTTCAAGTATTGCCCAGACTATACAAGTCACGAAATAGGAAATTTTGCCATTCTAAATATTTAATTAGTAACGATATAGCGGTAAAAAATACTCAAATGGCATGCTATACAAGTCTTCTGATGACACATTTTAAGTTACAATGCCAGATTAAACATTCAAGAATGTTTAACTCTCTAATAACCATGATTAACACTTAGGACCCTCACATGCTTGAAGTTGAATTAAAGTTTCAAATTCCGGAAGCCCGCCGCAATGCACTCCTCAAAGCATTAGATCCTAAAAAATCCCAAATTATTCAATTACAAGCAAAATACTACGACACACCTGATCGTCAGATGTCCCAACACGGCGCTGCACTACGTCAACGCTTAGAAGGAACGCGTTGGGTACAAACATTAAAAGCCGCCACCAAAAGCCATTTACAACGCTTTGAAGACAATATTGATTTAGGTGAGCTTGCTGAAGCCCCTCATTTAGATCTTGATATTTACCAGAATAAACCCGAAGCACTTGCTGTGTTAAAAAATGCATTGGGGGATAAATTTGATGAACTCCAATTACAATTTGAAACTGACATCCAACGTACCATCCGTGTGATTCAGTTTGAAGATGCTGAAATTGAAATCAGTCTCGATATTGGTGAAGTTAGAACTGAAACCTCCAAACAAGAAATTCATGAAGTAGAATTTGAATTAAAAAGTGGCTCAATTCAATCACTTTTAGCCTTTAGTTTTGAATGGGTTAAAAAGTATCACTTATGGCTCGATGTACGTAGCAAAGCTGAGTTTGGACACTTATTGACTGTGGATCAAAAAGTCAGTCCAGCACAGCTCAGCAAAGAAACCATTTTAAATAAAAAAGACACTGCAGATAAAAATTTACGTGTGCTTATTGCCAGTCAATTACAACATTTATTGCCAAATATTGCCGCGATTTCTGCACAGGTTGCCCAGCCTGAACATATTATTCAAGCACAGACTGCCCTACACCATTTACATTTAAGTCTTTCTCTGTTTAAAGATTGGACAGATACCAAAACGGATAAATGGTCACATCAACTTTCAGCGTTTGAGAGTCACTTTAAAAACTTACAGCATTTTGAACATATGCAACGTACATTAGGTGCTTTACTGCAAAATCCGAAAACAGCGCAAAGTTTAGATCGGGATATTTTGTATGCCAATGAAAAACTCATCAATTTGGTCAAATCGACTCAAAATGTGCAGCACTATTTAGAATTACTCATGTTCAGTTTAGGACAGTCTGCGAAAGCGCCAACCCATGACTTAAAATGGTTTGCGCAAAATACATTGCAAAATCAGTATCGACAGTTACAAGAAAGTTTAAATGAAGCCGATCTATCTGACCTTGAAAGTTTAGAAGCGCTGGCTCAGCATTTAAATGAATTAAAATTTAGCTTTCCGATCCTAACCAATATCTATGATGTTAAAAACTTACAAAAATATGCGAAATCTTTAAATGATGCTCAACAAGCTTGTGAGCAATATCAAGTGCTTGCTTCATCATCATCTTACCTACAACAAACCGACCTAGAAGCCAGTGATTGGTTTGCCTTAGGCTGGCTTACCGCAAAACAAGAAGCTTATGCAGAAAAACTGCTTGAAGCGACAGAACAGTTCTTGGTCAGCCGTAAGTTTTTAAAATAAATCAGCAGCAAGAAGAGATGGTTTTAATGATTAAATTATTGAATAAAATCATCTCTTTAAATACTGCATAAATTTGAATATTTGTAGTCGCATGAGTATTCACGTTGCGAATTTGTAATCATTCATTAAAAACTCAAAAAAAACAATTTATCGGATTAAAATCGAGAAAATAAGAATGGAACGATAAGCATGTTTGAAATTGAATTGAAATTCCAAATACCTGAAGAAAAGCAAGAAATGCTCATTAAAGCGTTTCAAAGAAAAGATACCCATATTCAGCACTTACAAGCCAAATACTATGATACGGCACAATTTATTTTGTCTGAACATTCCATTTCGCTTCGTCAACGCCTTGAAGATGATCAAGAAAATCAGCAATGGGTACAAACCCTCAAACTTCCAACAGAACAAAGGCTTAAACGTGCTGAATTTGAGGAAAATATCGAAAGCGCGGAAACAGGATTAGATCTAAAAAATTATCTCAGCAATAAGCATATTGCTAAAAATATTAAACACTTATTAGAGCAACATAAAGACGGATTAGAAGTCCAGTTTCAAACAGACATCGAAAGAAAGCTCAGCTTATTTAAATTTCAAAATAGTGAAATTGAAGTCAGTTATGATAACGGTCATATCATCGCCCTTCAACAGCGTCTCGCATTACGTGAATTAGAATTTGAACTGAAACAAGGCACTGTTCAAGATCTCATTTCTTTTATCTTACCTCGGATGAAACGCTATAACTTATGGCTTGATACCCGTAGCAAAGCACAGCAAGGTTTTCAGCTTGCACAAAACTCTCCAGACAATCCCGTACAGTTGCAAACGCCACTTGTTCTTGATCCAAAAGATCATCCTGAAAATGCATTAAAAAAGATCGTGAATAATTGTCTATCTCATCTACTCCCCAACAGTACAGCAATTGCATCTGAAAACTTTAATTCCAAACATATTCATCAGGCACGTGTGGCAATTCGCCGCTTAAGAAGTGCTTTAAAAACCTTTTCCAATTGGTCTTTGCATATCGATCCCACTTGGCAAACCCAGTTAACTGAATTATTTAGGCAACTCGGTTCGGCTCGTGATTTAGATATGATTCGAGAGGAGTTATTACCTCAGCTTGAAGCTGCTGGTGCACCTAAGTTTAAACTTCCAGAACCACAAGATGTCGATTCGCAAAAATTAACCAAACTGTTTAGATCTTTTAATTTTAATTATTTGGTCCTATCCCTCATTCAATTTATTGCCCAAGAATCAAGTGAAAAATCTCAAATAGCTGTACATAAAGCAGCATTTAAAAAAGTTAGACAATTACATCGCAAAATTCAAATTGATGCAGAAAACTATTTAAATTTAGACATTGAAGCACGGCACCGTACTCGTAAAAACTTAAAGCGTTTGCGTTATAGTATTGAGTTCGTTGCATCATTATCAGATAAAAGCCAAATCAAAAAATATTTAAAAGCCATAAAGCCTGCTCAAGAAAGTTTAGGGCTCTACAATGACCTGATTGTTGCTGAAGAAGTGTTAAAAAAAATGGTCAAAGCAGAACCTCAGGTCTGGTTTGCTTTGGGCTGGATTGCCGCAGAACAGCAACGGCTTTTGTTGAAATCACAACAAGATTTGTTGCAGTTTACCAAAACAGCCTTTTTAGAGTAATTGTAGCTACTATCCTACTCTTTAAACCGTGATGCTTCGATCACATCAGACAAAAGCGCATAAGTTTTAAGCAGGATATGGAATCACGTTTTCAATGACTGAACGACTCAATGCCCTGAATCAGGATCGCTTCTTCAGCACAGCTAAATTTAATATTAAATTGCCCAAAACGCATCCCGTAAATACGCGCATCATCGTGCTGATAAGCTGGTCGAGGATCTAAAGCCAGTACCGACTCAAGTTCAGCGATATATTTTGGGTCTATATCAGCTGTTTGAAGAAATTTACTTTTTAATTGCTGTGCATGCTCAGACCAAATAACCTGTTTACGCACAGGCTCATACTGGGCATAACCACTTTGCGCTGCATCCACAGCATCAGAATAATGAATATAAGGTTTAATATCGACAATCGGCGTACCATCTAAGAGATCACTGCCTGTCACATATACACGAACTGCATTCCCCTCTTTTTTGACAGCTTTAAGTTGTACTACAGATAAACCAATCGGTGCAGGGCGATACATACTGCGTGTTGCAAATACACCAATTTTTTTATTTCCACCTAAACGTGGAGGTCTCACTTGAGGACGGAATTTATCTTTATCTTGTTGATTTTTATTGTCATGAAACTGCCAGATCAACCATAAATGACTAAATTCCTCGATTCCCTCAAATGCTTCCAAGACATTGTAGGGTGCATGCATTTCGATAAAAGACTCCACCTGAACCAGATTTGGTTGTCGAGGAATACCAAATTTTTCAACATAAGGAGAACGCATAATCCCAATAATCGGGAGACTTAACTCAGTCATAATCATTTTTTCTGATAAGTTCAATTAAATATATTCAGTTTATCGAGAATGATTTTAGATTAGAATAGCAGGCTGTTCTAATTTGATAATTTATTGAGACCTTTAATGGCTGCTTTCAACGTCGAAAAGATTACTCACGTACACCACTGGAATGACACTCTATTCAGTTTTAAGACCACACGTGATACTGCATTACGTTTTAAAAATGGTCAATTTGTGATGATTGGTCTTGAAGTCAATGGTAAGCCTTTAATGCGAGCATATTCTATTGCAAGCGCTAACTACGAAGAAGAATTAGAGTTTTTTTCAATTAAAGTGCCTGATGGTCCTTTAACTTCTATTTTGCAAAAAGTAAAAGTTGGTGATGAAATTCTAATTTCTAAAAAACCTACAGGTACTTTAGTGCTTGATGATTTGAATCCGGGTAAAAACTTATACCTTCTTTCATCGGGTACAGGTCTAGCACCATTCTTATCAACGATTCGCGATCCAGAAACCTATGAGCGTTTTGAGAAAGTTATCGTTGTACATGGTACACGCTTTATTTCTGAATTGGCTTACCAAGACCTGATTCTCAACGAACTTCCAAACAATGAGTTTTTTGAAGAGCTAGGGATTAAAGACAAATTGGTTTACTACCCAACTGTGACCCGTGAAGATTTCCATACCCAAGGTCGTGTAACCACTGCGATTGAATCTGGTGCCTTATTTGAAAAAATTGGCTTACCACGTTTTAATCCTGAAACTGACCGCGCAATGCTTTGTGGTAGCCCAGCATTCCTTGACGATGTTGTCGAGCTCCTTGACCAACACGGCCTGAAAGAATCCCCTAAAATGGGCGTTTTAGGCGACTACGTGATTGAACGCGCTTTTGTTGAAAAATAATTTATTTTTCAAGCAGTGTTAAATTGAAAGCCGAGGTTGAATACCTCGGTTTTTTTGAATTTAATGGATATAAATTAGTACAGCTTTTTTGAACCTCACTTAAGTTCAAGCAGGATTCCACTTATACAGCAGCAATTCTTCGATATCTTTCATTTCATGAGTCAATAATCTTGAAAGTACATCTCTTAAATAGGTATATCCAGACCATTAAGCATAGCCAACTGGATTAAAGTCATAATATTTTCTGCTCTCTGCCCATTTATAAGTAAGCCTGCAAACAGTCATTTCTTAAATCCCAAAGCCCACGGATTTATCTGATATTCAATCCAGTTATTTTCAATTCTTGATAAAGGAAAAATTTCAAATATCTAACATAAACTGTATTATATTAATTTCGCATTTTTACAATACAATCTGAAAATAAAATTACAATTTCTGCACCAGCACTAGGTTCCAAATAAAGTAGGGCTAAATCATTTGATTTAATTTTTTCGACAATTTTTCTTAATTCATCATTCGACCAATATGTTGATGAATCAGAATTTGAAGAAACCCATTTTAATAATTCAAATATTTCATCGTGACAAAAATTATCTTTTTGATAATTAATTACTCTAGAAATAATGTTTTGTTTTCCAAAATCTAATACCCTATATTCTAAAACTCCTTTAAATACTAATTCATATCTAACCTCATAATCTATTCTCACAAATAGTATAAGGATATCTTGTTTATTATCAAAGAATACCCCTTCAATTACACCATCATGAATTATTTTTAATAAATTTTTTAAACTCATAAATAACTCTAATTTTTACCTAACATATTTATCTTTATCAGGTTCATACGGTCTTCCAGAACCTCTAATAAGCTTACCAGTAACACTTCTTTTCGAATCGTGTACATGTGGAATACCTGAATCATAATCTATATCCAAAGCTCTCGATTGATCATGTGCTTGATCACTATAGATATAGGCTTCTATTATTTCATAACTAAGAATAAACTTGTTCTAATTATTGTCCCGATATACTCAGTAAATTTTCAATCATTGACATTGCCATGACTCATTTTTATTGATCTTGTATCGTTATAAAACAAAAAGCCATACACATGTATGGCTTTCCTTCAGTCAATGAGTTATTTAAATCATCAATTTAGATTTTTCTGAGCTTGACCATATTGATCAGCCATCACTTCAACCAATTGATCAGGTTTAATATACTTCTTAATCACAGCATCTACATCAGCTTTGGTCAGTTGAGCAAACTCTTGATCTCTTAAAGCACGACTATCCATTTTCTTATTGCGTTCAAGCTGGCTGTTTAACATACGATGAATTACGCGCTCATCTTCTAAAGACGTCACACGTTGCTTCATGATATTGGCTTTAGCCGCTTCCAACTCCTGACTGGTTACTCCAGTCGCTAATAAGTCATTCAGAACTTTACGCACCACTTGCGATACTTCAGCAGATTTTCCTGCTGTGTAATTGGCTTCGATCGACAATGCACCTGCTTCATTAAAAGAGTCCAAGTTTAATTGACTACCAAAACCATAGACCAACGCATTTTTTTCACGAAGCTCTTGTCCTAAACGTGAAGACAATTGCGAGTCACCCAAAATATAACTAAAGACAATCAGTGCTGCGGCATCTTTATTGTCTACACCTACAGGCAAGGTCTGCAAAGCTTGATAACTACCAAACTCACGCTGCTCTGAAAGGGCATGCACTTTCTGCGCTTTATACGTGGTAAATTCTGTTGATAGACGCTGATAAGGTTGTTTAGCTGACCAATTGCCAAATTGTTGCTCAAGTAATTTCTTGATCGGTTTTGCATCATACTGCCCAGTGATAGCAATAAAGGCATGGTCCATTGCAAAGTATGTTTTATATAAATCAATAACTTGTTGGTTGGTTGCTGCTTGAATCTGTTGTTTAGCCAACTCTGGTTCAAAATGATAACGTAAATCACCCGGCTGATAGGTTTCAAGTAAGCGTGCAATGGTTAAAGAGGATACTGTTTCAGGCTCAGTATATGGTCGATCCAAACTAGATAAGCTTTGTAATTTAATTAAATCAAATTGTGATTGTTCAAATTTAGGGCTCTTCATCACCGACACGATATATTTAAAGAACTCTTCAAATTTTTCTTTTTTCGCTGAAATTTGAATAGTAATCCCGTTATCCGATGCCGTTGCCGTTGCTCCACCACTTGCTTCAATAGTTTTATCTGCAATGTTCTGTAAGCTATATTGCTCAGAAGCACGTAATAATAAATAAGCCGTAAAATCGAGGATTTGTGCCTTATTCATTAAAGATTCAGCTGTACCAAAATTAACCTCAATGGTTGCATAGGTTTTATCATCACGTGTCGAGGTTGGGAATAAAGCATACTTCATCCCATTTTTTAAAGTGCCACGTTGAATCTTTTTCTCTGTTGCAGTTAAATATTGTTTCGATTTTTCAACATATTGAGCAACTTCGGCTTGATAAACACTGACATCTTTTAACGGTTCTACAGCAGCAGCTTGTTGATCTAAAGTTTTTGGTTTTTCAGCAGCTTGCTTTTGCTCCAAGGCCTTTTTCTGATCTTCAGGTGTCGGTTGAATATCACCATTAAAACGGTGCTGCTCAGTTAAAAATGCTTTTAAAGTTGCATTAGTTTCAGCTACGCTTAACTTTTGAATGGCCTGTTGATCTTTAAAATATTGTGCCCAATTGCCATGTGATGACACCACATAATCACTCAACATACCACCAACAGCTGCTGCACTGGTCAATAAACTCTCATTGGCGTTCTGGATCAGATTTTTAACCCGTTTTAATTCAACATCATCAAAACTTTTATTTTTCTCTACACCGGCAATCAACGCACTGTCAATTTTTTGAGCATCATGGTTTGGTGCATATATTGCCCCCATAAATACCAAGTTAAAATCATCATCTAACCATGTTGTTGACTGGACATTGGTCGCGACACCAGTTTCTACCATGCTGGAATATAGATGACCACTCGGTTGTAAGGTATATAAATATGGCGCAAGTGCTAATACCGGCTGAATTTTTTCATTCTTACCATTCATATAAATATTGAATTTGGCAAGATCACTGCCCTTTTTCACCACAAAATTACGATTTTTTATGGTTGAAGAATCAAGTAAAGGCACTGTTGCTTGTTGAGGAATCTTACGTGCAGCTATCGCACTAAAGTTTTTATCAATGGCTTTTAAAACTTCTGCTTTATCAAATTTACCAGCAATCACCATCACCGCATTATTCGGTGCATACCAGTCTTTATAGAATTTGTTCAATTCATTCATTTTAATTGACTGTAGTTCAGCAAGATCACCGATCGGTAAACGACCTAATGACTTGTTGCCATAGGCTGCTTTCCACATTTGATCCATCAGCACAGCAAAAGGCTGATCCATACGCACTTCGCGTTCACGCATCACAATATTGATTTCTGAAGGAACGAATTGTTCTTGAAGCACCAATTTGTCCATACGTTGTGACTCTAAATAAATCACTTCGTTTAAGGTATTTTGGTCTGGACGTACTATATTGGTATATTTAGTCGAATAATAATCGGTACTGGCATTGGTCATTAACGTATATTGATCTAAACGGCGTTGAAATTCTTCGCCTTTTACATCTTGTGTGCCTTTAAAGGCTAAATGTTCAAGTAAATGTGCGAGGCCACCTTTGCCTTGTGGATCATTTAATGAACCGGTCAAATAAACCGTATTCATAAAGACTTTACTTTCTTTGTCATTCGGTGCAAGTAAAACTCTAAAGCCATTCTCTAGCTTATATTCTTCGATATTATGTTCAGATTTAACCAGGATGGCTTGAGCAAAACTAGACGCACTAAAACCAAGAATACAAAGCGACAAGGTGAGTTTTTTCAACTGCATGAGCATAGGAGAATCCAGAATTTTTTAAATTTTAAACAGTTATAAGCTAAACATCTTAAGAAATTCTGAACAAAATTTATAGTAAAGTTTTGAAAAAAGAGCCGTTTATTTCAACGGCTTTTGTAATGATTTGAGCATGTCTATATCAAAATCAATTTAAATAAAAATCTCAGCTTGCATAAATAACTGTGCATAGCCTGAAATTTCGATACGTTGATTGTCCTGAAGAGCACAAAACAATTTTCCACCACGCGCTGATGCCTGATAACCGATAAGTTGTTTTTTACCCAGCTTCTCAGCCCATAAAGGCGCTAAACCAGTATGCATAGAACCTGTTACAGGATCTTCATCTATCCCTTTATGCGGGGCAAAATAGCGAGCCACATAATCATAATCGTTTGAAGCAGCGGTAATGGTCACATCATAGCCTGCAGACTCCGCAGTTAATGCGGTACTCACATGATATTGTTCTGCAATTTTTCGGATATTGGCTAAGTTTGGTGTTGCATTTATCACGTCTTGTGCAGATTCACAAACTAAAATATACGCTTGCGCATTGAGATAGACTTCTTTAAAAGGCTGATCAATGACATGATTCAATAATTCTGGATAATCGATTAATTTTTGTGGCTGACGAATCGGGAAATTCATCTGGATCTTTCCATCCTCAGCTTGCTGGATGATAAAAATACCCAAATCTTTAACATGAAAATGAATCGTCTTCGCTTGGGTATAGTCTTTAAATAAAACAAAAGCTGAAGCTAAGGTCGCATGCCCACAAAAATCGACTTCAACCTGTGGTGTAAACCAGCGAATTTGATAATTTTCATCATCAATGCGTTTTACAAAAGCAGTTTCTGCCAAATTATTTTCTAAGGCAATATTTTGCATCAAAGCATCATCCAGCCAGTCATCTAAGACCAATACAGCAGCAGGGTTGCCCTTAAACAATTGTTGTGTAAAAGCATCAACTTGGTACATTTTCATTGTCAAAACTCCTCATTTTAATCTATTCTAAGTGATACTAAAAATGATTACAGATACAGTCTATGTTTTAAAATGGTTACAGTTAAAACTTGAGCTTGATCGTATAGACCATTTAAAATACAACTGTTTTATAGATTCATTTGAAGTTTATAACCTTTCCTAGATCAATAATTATGGAATAAGCACGATGAAAATAAGCATAAAACTCCAAAGCGTCGTTATAAGCAGCCTAATCCTATGTTCTCCACTGACTTTTGCAGCCGATACCATTTGGATTGCTGGAACCACACATAAAGGGACAGTAACCGTACCTATAGAGAATGGCCCTAATGTGGTTTGGAAATGCGACGGTACTGTATGTCGAATGTCTGGTCCTTGGGGCAATCAACTTTCAATAGACTCATGTCAAAGTTTGGTCTCCCGAATTGGGAAAATCACCTTCTATAAAAATTCTGCTGGAAAAATTTGGACAAAAAATTCAAAAGAATTAGCGGAGTGTAATCAAGCAGCAAAGTAGAACCTTTTAGCGCCAGCAGGTCATGATATTTATCAGCAATATGATCGTGATAAACTGCTATTTATAGTCGTGAATACTCTGACTTGTTTTAATGAATCAGCGTGTAATGAATATGCGTTTAATGAATCAGAGTATGTTTGATAAACTTGAGTTGAAAAAAAACACCTAAATTTAATTTAGGTGTTTTTTATGGCATTTAAATAATATAGAAAAATAAGTTAACTATGTTTTAACTCTTCTCTCTCATCTGAAAGTAAAATGCTTTGATCTGTCTGTCCCATCAATTGACTGGTCACAACACCTGCAGTCATCGAACCATCAACATTTAACGCAGTACGCCCCATATCAATCAAAGGCTCAATGGAAATCAGTAAAGCTACCAAAGTCACGGGTAAACCCATAATCGGTAAAACAATCAGTGCAGCAAAAGTTGCGCCACCACCGACACCTGCAACGCCAATTGAACTTAAAGTCACTACGCAAGCTAAAGTTAAAATCCAGATCGGATCAAGTGGATTAATCCCCACTGTTGGGGCAACCATCACCGCAAGCATTGCTGGATATAAGCCTGCACAACCATTTTGTCCAATCGTTGTACCAAATGAAGCAGAAAAGCTGGCAATAGACTCGGGTACACCCAAACGGCGAGTTTGTGCTTCAATATTTAATGGAATACTTGCCGCACTCGAACGGCTGGTAAAAGCAAAGGTTAATACAGGTAAAACCTTTTTAAAGAATCGGATTGGGTTAACGCCTGTCAGCAACAATACGATTGCATGTACTGCAAACATGATGGCTAGCCCCAGATAAGAGGCAACCAAGAAACCACCGAGATTAACAATATCAGCAGCTTTAGAACTTGCCACGACTTTCGTAATCAAGGCAAATACACCATAAGGTGTAAGCGTCATCACCAATCGAACTAGCTTCATCACCCACGCTTGCAAAGTATCAATTGCAGTGACGATACGTTGGCCTTTTTCGGCATCATCTCTGATCAGGTTAAGCCCGGCCAAACCGAGCATCGTAGCAAAAATCACCACACTAATGATTGAGGTTGGATGTGCCCCAGTGAGTTCAGCAAATGGATTTGTCGGCAAAAAAGATAAAATAAAATCAGGTACATTTAAGTCAGTGACTTTACCAATATATTCAGATTGAATTGCTTCAAGACGTGCTGTTTCCTGTGTCCCCTGTACAAGACCAGCCGCACTTAATCCAAATAGATTGACCACAAACACGCCAACCAAAGCGGCAATAAATGTGGTGATTAATAATGTACCAATACTAAAAATACTAATCTTGCCTAATGAGGATGCATTATGTAACTTAATAACAGCACTCAGGATCGAGACCAGCACTAATGGCATCACCACCATTTGCAAAAGCTTAACATAACCATTTCCAACGATATTAAACCATTGAATAGACTCAGTTAAAATTTCAGAATTTGTACCATAAACCCAATGTAATCCTAGCCCAAATACCACACCTAAACATAAACCGGCAAACACTTTTTTAGCCAGACTCCAATCTGTCTTTCTGGTTTGCATCAGCAGTATGATCAAGGTAATGAATATGACAATATTCAAAATGAGCGTATAGTTCATTCGAGTTCCAATAGTTTTGATCGTTTTATTATAAGCTTATTGTGAAATATCCAATAGTCTTTAGCATTTTTTGATATTTAAGTGTTGTTTTCTCAACATGCACTATTAATAATAAAAACATCACTTTAGCGCACTCATGAATTTTTTGTATAAGCTTATACAAATAAAGACTAACACCCAGAATATAGGCCATCTCATGAATTCACATATCCAAACTGTTGAACTTTCTAAGGCTTATCGCCTGTTAAATCACGGTCCAACCGTGCTTGTCTCAGCCCAGTATGAAAACGAAAACAATGTCATGGCAGCAGCTTGGGCTTGTGCATTAGAACTTGTGCCTGCCAAAGTGAGTGTGGTTTTAGACAAAAGTACAAAAACTCGTGAATTAGTTGAAAAGTCAGGTCATTTCATCCTACAAGTACCGACACTCAAACAACTTAAGCTGGTACAACAATTAGGCTCAATCAGTCAGTTTAATGATCCTGAAAAACTCTCACACTGCCATACGCCACTTTTCCAATTTGAGGGATTTCAGCTCCCTGCGGTTGAAGGCTGCGCTGCATGGTTGATCTGTGAACTGATTCCTGAACCGCATAATCAACAAAGCCATGATTTATTTATAGGCAAAGTCGTCGCTGCGTATGCGGATGATCGTGTATTTCGCAATGGTCACTGGTATTACCATGAAGTTGGCGCTGAATGGAAAAGCCTACATCATGTTGCAGGTGGACATTACTATACGATCGGAGACCCTGTAGATGCCAATCTATAGGCTTAATCCTTACGAAATTTGCTTGTCGATGGACCAATCTGTTCTAAATCACGTTTAATTTATAATTGTTCAATGATCTAAACAGACTGAGCCCTTGATATTAATCATACTTATCGCAGAGTAAACTCCGATTTTACCAACTGGTTAAGTTATGTGAATAAGACCTGATTATTCCCAAACTAAATACTGATTATTTATTGTCATTTTTTTAAATTCACCTTAAGGTGAATTAACGGAAAATGGATAATCTGCACAATGACCAAGATCGGATCGAATAAAATTCAGCTGAGTATCTTTCTATGCCTGTGTATGTGTTTAGGCATTGGCATTCTCCGATTTTCCTATACTGCATTATTGCCCTCTACCCGTCTTGCTTATCATTGGGACTCCAGTTTTGCCAGTATCTTAAGCAGTGCAAATTTGTTGGGGTATTTAATTGGTGCATTTTGGGCAATGAAACTGCCTCAAAACTTTACTATGCCTCGATATATCATTTTGGCGGCATTTTCTGGAACGGTGAGTTTACTCAGTTGTGCTTTTTCAGGTCTTCCCGAAAGCTGGTATGTCTTTTGGCGTGTCATTTCTGGCATCAGTGGTGGCTTATTGATGATTCTAGCACCCAGTATCGTTGCACATTGCAGCAAAGCTGAAGAACGTTTAACCATCAACTTCATTGGCTTTAGTGGTATTGGCATTGGGGTATTATTGGCAACCCTGTTTTTGCCTTATCTCGACAGAATCAACACACAATCTGCATGGATGATTTTATTTGCATTCTCTGCTGTCATTTGTTTGATCATCGTTTATTTACTCAATCTATTTAAAGATCATCTAGATCATATCAGCGTAGCAAACAATCAGACGGGGACAGTCAATGGCATGTATTTTAGTTTGCTGATTGTTTATGCTTCTAGCGCTTTTGCCTATGTTCCCCACTCATTGTTTTGGATTGATTATCTTAAAAACACCCTACATCTTAATCTATATCTAATTAACTTGAATTGGATTTTGTATGGTTCAGGCAGTGCCTTAGGTGCAATCAGTGCTTACTTACTGACACGAAAATTTAGCAATTTTACCGCATTAAAAATATTATATAGCCTGTATGTCTTGGCGATCTTTATTGCGATTTTTTCAACCCATCCAATCCTTACCTATACCTCATCCTTTTTTACAGGTTTGCTTAATCCTGCTGTGGTTTTCCTTACTTCATATACCATTTTACATCTTTATCATGTGGCCTATAAAAAACTATGGAGCATAGCAACATTAGCTTTTGCTGTAACTCAATTGGTTGGTGGAATCTGTTTTAGTAGCTTGCAACATTGGGGTGTTTCCTATCATCAGCAATTTATACTTGCCTCAGGTGTACTCGCTGTAGGTACAGCACAATTTTTTATCTATTCTATAACCCATCAAACACAACTGCATAAAAGCTAAAATAAATGATCATGTTGCGTGAATCATATTGCTATTAAAAACTTCTCCTCCCCTTCGAAAAAGATCAGGATGAGGGTGCTTTATCTTAATCTATGCTTTAAAAAAGGACAGATGAAAGAAGCCTAGTGCTTCGTTTTAGAATCGCGCCAATCTAAACACGCTAAGCTTTATCCACCGTAAAATAATCGGCTTTGCACAAAGAAATAATTTAAATATCAACCTCAAACACATAAGTTTTAGCTTTCACTTAAAGCACTTTTCTCACAGTTATTGACCATTTGGCATATAAATTGCTCTTTGTAATGCAGGGATGGCAAAGTCATAAAGGTTTTAAGATGAATACTGAAATTAAAAAAATTCAACCTGAAGATGAAGTTTTAAGTGCGGGAAAGAACCTGACATTTGGTTTACAGCATGTACTCACCATGTATGGTGGTCTGATTGCAGCACCTTTGGTCGTAGGTACGGCGATTGGTCTAAATGCAGCTGAAATTGCCTTATTAATTACGGCATCTATTCTTGTGGGTGGTTTGGCAACATTACTACAAACGCTTGGACTAAAGTGGTTTGGTGCAAAACTTCCAATTGTACAAGGCACTTCATTTGCTGCTGTCGCAAGCATGATCGCGATTGGTACAACTGGGGGAAATATCCAAACGATCTTCGGTGCTGTCATAGTCAGTTCTATTTTCGGGATATTGATTACTCCCTTTTTCTCAAAAATAGTGCGTTTCTTTCCACCGATTGTGACGGGTTCAATTATTACCATTATCGGGATTTCACTTTTACCTGTTGCAATCCGCTGGATTATGGGCGGTAACCCTAAAGCACCCGAATGGGGCTCACTAGAAAATATAGGGATTGCAGCCTTTACCCTCGGCGTACTACTTGTGGTGAGTCGCTTTGGTTCAGCTACAATGGCGCGCCTAGGCGTACTCATCTCAATTATTGTTGGTGCAATTTTTACCATCCTGCTTGGTGTTGCCGACTTTTCAAAAGTGGGCAATGGTGATTTATTTGCTTTCCCACATCTATTTGCTTTTGGTCTACCGAGCTTTGAAATGTCCGCGATCTTAACCATGTGTATCGTGACCATCGTAATCCTTACTGAAACAACAGCCAGCCTATTAGCGATTGGTGAAATTGTTGATACAAAAATGGATAGTCATCGTTTGGCAGATGGTTTAAGAGCAGACATGCTATCTTCTGCGATTGCGCCATTATTTGGTTCATTTATGCAATGTGCATTTGTCCAAAACGTGGGACTGGTTGCCATTTCAGGTGTTAAAAGCCGTTTTGTGGTAGCAACAGGTGGTGCTATTTTAGTTGTACTGGGTTTATTACCGATTTTCGGACGTTTAATTGCTGCGATTCCGATGCCTGTTTTAGGTGGCGCGGGTATTGTTTTATTTGGTAGCGTTGCAGCAAGCGGTATTCGTACATTATCTAAAGTGGATTATCAAACCCAATCCAATCTCATCATTGTAGCCGTATCGATCTGTGTGGGTTTAATTCCTTTAATCAGCCCTGATTTCTTTCATGCCTTTCCCAAAGTATTCCAAACTTTATTTCATTCAGGAATAAGCGCGACCTGTATAGCAGCAGTATTACTCAATATTTTCTTTAATCACCTTTCATTTGGTAAAAAACCTGTTCGATCTTCAGTCAAAAATGTACAAACAGCCATACATTGAGATAAAAAAGCAGAGCTTGAATCGAAGCTCTGCTTTTTTACTCTCTATTTAACCATTAAGAACAGCAAATGATTGGATGCTTTTCTTAAAACCATTATTTTGTGGTTGGCATATGCTTTTTAATAAAGGCAACCAATTCAGGATTCTTTTCAACAATCGCTTGAGTATGACTCGCATCTTTCACAGGTAAGAATGTTACATCAGTACCCATATCTTTTAAGCGTTGTTGTAATGCTTCTGTGACAGGATAAGGTACAGCCATATCAGCAGTTCCTTGAATAATCATCACAGGACTATTAATTTTCTTGGTTGCAGGTTGATTCTCGGCTAAGAATTTTTTTACCGTAGGATTTTCTTGGAAATTATCGACTAATCCAGGATAGTCTAAAACAGTTTTTCCACCATTCTTAACAATATAATCACGGATATCATCGGCAAATTTATTATGCAATTCATCTAGACATAAGCCATTTTCACCCGTTGAACCTTCCGCAAATTCTGCAATATTTTTTGAACGATCTTTGAAAACTTCTCGATAATTAAACTTAGGTTCATAGGCAGTCACACCAACTGTGGTATAAGCAGCATATGCCAATAATTCAGCATAAACTTCAACAGCCGTACCTACTGGGGCTGTTCCAGCTTGTTCTTTTTGAAGGATATCTCGAATTGCTTGTGGCGCAACGACAGAAATAATATAACCCAAACTTGAGGCAGGTGCGCCTGCGACAGCACCTTTGTAGTTTGAGTCGGTATTGGAAAACTCAGCAGTTCCTAAAGAACCATGCCCACCCTGCGATTGGCCGACAGACATCCACTGACCATTGATCTGATTACCATAGCGCTCTTTATATGCTTTCACTGCATAAATCGCTGAATTTGCTTCACTCTTTAAATTTAGATACGGATGCATACCCGGTGTGCCCAAGCCTTCATAGTCTGGGGCAATAATCACATAACCCTCATTTAACAAGCTTTGCGCCATATTTTTAAATCGTGGGTTAAATCTATTTCGACTTGGGGCACAACTATCACCCACACCCACTGTACCATGCTCCCAAACCACAACTTTCCAACCATCACTAGGTCGTGTTGTTTTGGGAATGAAAACCATTGCTGTGGCTTTTTTGGTTTCACCGAGTACATTCGGCATATTATAAGTCATGACTTTGACTGATGTAGCCTCATTGATTACATCTGAATTATATGTATTTTCAGATACATAATTCTTATTTGAACCCCAGTTATTCCAGTTATTCCAGTTATTCCAGTTATTATCGTCATCATTACATGCAGTTAAAAATAATACTGAACCGCAGGTCATTGCCAATAATGTTCGTTTAAATAATGTTTTCATTCAAATTCCTCAGTTTTTATTGTTTGAACAACTCCGTGTTCAAGCTACTAATTAAACATAAAAAAATGTATCTTGCTAGGATACTTTTAACCAAATAGTAAAATAATATATAGATACAAATGCTTATCTTTAATTTAAATTCGATTAAACCAAATTCATGCAATAGAAACGCCAGCATCAGTTATTAAACCATCCCACGGATTACGCAGAAATACATCATTATGGATCATAGAAATAACTCAAAAAAAATGTGCTCTCGAATGCCAGTTGAGAGAAATAGTGATCATGCTTTATAAATAGCCTTGATCAAAAGCCAATCAAATCTTCTATAAAAGTGTATAAATTGAGCATACATAAATATAAAAAAGCAGAGCTTCGATGGAAACTCTGCTTTTTCTATAAATTGCTAATCCCTATTTAACTACCAAGAAAACCCAATAATTTGATAATTTTCTAAAAACAATTATTTCGTAGTCGGCATATGTTTTTTAATAAAATCAACCAGTTCAGCATTCTTCTCCATAATCGCTCCAGTATGCGTTGCATCTTTCACAGCTAAGAATGTGACATCTGTTCCCATTGCTTTTAGGCCCTGTTGTAATTTATCTGTAACCGTATAAGGCACAGACGTATCAGCAGTTCCCTGAATAATCATCACAGGTGTATTAATTCTTTTCGTTGCAGGTTGATTATCTACCAAGAATTTTTTCAAGGTCGGATTCTCTTGGAAATTATCAATTAAGCCTGGATAATCTAAAACGGTTTTACCTGCATTTTTAGCGGTATAGTCATTAATATCATCGACAAATTTTTTCTGCAAATCAACAAAGCATAAACCGTTCTCCCCCGTTGAACCTTCTGCTAATGCGACAATACTTTTTGAACGCTCTTTAAACACATCTCGATAATTAAACTTAGGCTCATAAGCAGTCACGCCAACAACAGCAAAAGATGTATAGGTCAATAACGTAGCATAAACTCCAGCTGCAGTACCTACTGGTTTTTTCCCTGTTTGCTCATCTTGAAGAATACCTTGAATCGCTTTCGGTGCAACATCAGCAATAATTTCCCCCAAACTTGAGGCTGGTGCGCCTGCCACAGCACCTTTATAGTTGGCATCACTATTGGAAAACTCTGCTGTACCTAAAGACGCTTGTCCGCCCTGAGATTGCCCGACCGACATCCATTGACCATTGATTTTATTACCATAACGCTCTTTATATGCTTTCACTGCATAAATTGCTGAGTTTGCTTCGCTCTTTAAATTTAAATATGGATGCATACCTGGCGTGCCCAAGCCTTCATAATCAGGGGCGAGAATCACATAGCCTTCTTTTAATAAGCTCTGTGCCATCGGTATAAATCGATCATTAATTTCATTTCTACTCGGTGCGCAACCATCACCCACACCTACAGTACCATGCTCCCAAACTACTACCTTCCAACCATCAGTAGGTCTCTTGGTTTTTGGAACAAAAACCATAGCTGTAGCTTTCTTAGTTTCTCCAAGTACATAGGGCATATTATAGGTCATGACTTTGATTGATTCAGCCTCAGGCATGCGACCTAAATTATAAGTACTTTCAGACACATAATCTTTATTTGAACCCCAGTTATCCTTGTTATCATCATCATTACATGCAGTTAAGAATAATGCTGAACCGCAAGTTATTGCCAATAGGGTTTGTTTAAATATTGCTTTCATTACCAATTCCTCAATTTTTTTATTGTTTGAACAGCTCCGTGTTCACCCTTAATTAAGCATAAATAAATGCGTCTTGCTACAATATTTTTTAATAAAACAGAGGAATATCTCACATTTATAAATTATTACTTTTCTTTATCTCGTGAAATTTCATCAATATTTCGTAATATTATAAATAGAGATGAAATTCCAACAGTGGTTTATTTTAATAATTTAAAATCAAAATAATGCAATAAAAATACCAACAAAAATGATTAAACCAACCCAACGGTTATGTCTAAATGCCCAAAAGCATAGTTGTGGATCGCGCGCTTTGGTTTTTGTCCATTGATAAATAAAATCCGCAACAACCAATAACAAGGCAATCAAGCCAAATGGAATCAATATATTTTCTAAATACAATGCTGTACCAATCAACAATACACTGGTCAATTGCAATAAAGAGATGATCTGAATATCGTATTTTCCAAAAAGAATGGCAGTTGATTTCACACCAATTTTTAAATCATATTCACGATCTGTAATTGCATACTGGGTATCATACGCCACCGTCCATGCTAAATTGCCAAAATAAAGCAACCAACAGGTCCAGTCTAAGGGTTTTCCCATTGCGGTAAATGACATAGGGATTCCCCATGAAAATGCCATCCCTAAGACCACTTGTGGTAAATGGGTGTAACGCTTCATAAAGGGATAAATAAAGGCGAGGACTAATCCAGCAAGCGCGCAGTAAAAAGTTGCGATCGGTAAGAAAAACAAAGTACACGCACTGGCTGCCACCAACCCCACAAACACCCAGACTGCTTCTTTGGCAGAGATCACCCCAGTAGCCAGAGGGCGATTTTTAGTTCGTTCCACATGTGCATCTACTTTACGATCAGCAAAATCATTGATCGCACAACCAGCTGCTCGCATAAAAATTGTCCCCAAAACCATTGCAACCAGTGTCACAATATCAGGGATACCTTCTGCAGCAATCCATAATGCCCACATGGTCGGCCATAAAACCAATTCTGTCCCAACTGGTTTATCAAAACGACACAGATAATAATAAGCTTCTAAGCGTTGTTGCCAAGTGGTGTGTTGCGCGATCGACATGACAGTCCTTCAATACTCTATTTTGAAATATGCTGTTGTTGCAAAAATTGCTCAAAGGCAGGTAAAAAAGTTTCTTGAACAATAAATTTACAACCATGCCAAGTATAACAACTTTGACGTGTCCAACCTTCTGCTAATTTTAAAACACGCCGTTCACACAACGGATTGGTGCGTTGAAATAAAAATTTTCCGATCGGCTTGGTTCGAATATGCTTAAACAAACGTGCTTTGCCATGGATACTGAGAATAGGAAAAATACTTTTTGCTTTGACCCATGGCTGTGCATCACAACCAAATAAGTAACTTTCACGTACCCATGAGGTGTGTTGCTGTGGCATCAACATCCATTGACTATCCAGCACACTCATTCTTTGATAATGCTCTTGAATCGGTTGAACTTTAAAAACACCACCCGCGACATCAGTCAACTGCTGAGTCAATGAACCTTGTGCATACAACCATGTTTTTAATTCAGGAGGAAACGTCTTATCCCGTATTGTGCATGATTGTTTCAATGTTCAGCCCTTCAAATTTTGGATGACTTAGTGTAACTGAAATTTTTTGTTTTGTTTAAATTGATCGTCTGAATCCTAAAATTGAATGAACAATCCATCAAAAATAAAAACAGAGAAACGCGAGATTCAAGTGAAAATTAAAATAACTTTATTTCATCCACTTCACACCAATTGGTTTTCTCTTTTAATCACTATTTTGATTTGTATCACTTTCTGCTACATTTTAAATATTAACACTGATCTCAGGTATTATAGGGCCTCGCATAATGAATATAAAAACAGCACTACAACTCAGCATTTTATGCATTCCTTCAACATATAGCTTTGCACTTAACTTATCCAATTCACCGATTCAACAAGTCACCCTGTATCCTACACTGGCAAAAATTGAACGAACCATCCCTGTACAAGCAGGAGAACAACTCGTTATCCTGAATGGCCTTGCGGCAAACTTCAATATCGATCAACTGCAATATCAAAGTAGCAATATTGAGGTCAATGCGGTTTCTCATACAGATAGCGCACTGGATAAACCTGCTGGAAATGAGTCTTCTCAATTGCGCAATAATATAGAGGATATTAAAAAGAAAATTTCTGAACAAAACTCAATTATTCAGGCGGCTGAATTACAAAATAAGTTTCTAGAAAATGTCATTAAAGGCTCTGCGCCAAAAGTACGTAAACAAGCCTATGAAGCTTTTATTGCGATTGATCAAGCCAAAGCTGAAAAAGAAAAGTTACAACAACGCTTACAAGAACTTGAACAAGACTTAAATGCCATTGGCGACAGCGAGTTTAACCAACGCACACTTAAGTTTTATGTCAACGCCCCGCAACGTGGTGAAATTAAAATTAGCTATATGGTGCCTTATGCACGTTGGCAACCGATATATAAAGCCGAATTAAACACCCAAACCAAGCAAATTAAACTCACCCGTATGGCAATGATTGCACAAAAAACGGGTGAAGACTGGAACAATGTTAAATTGGCATTGTCTACAGCAACACCGCAAAACTACGTTCAACAAGTCCAGCCACAACAATGGTGGGTCAACTATTATGAACCAGAACCTGTACGACCAATTTATCCCGTTGCACCAGCGCCTATGGCTTTAGCTGAAATGAGTTATGATGAAAAGTCGACAGCTAAGGCCAAAAAAGCCCCGCCTCAATTTCCACAATTTCAAGCGGCTGATTTAAATTTTAGCACTGAATTCCGTTCAGAAACCAAAGCCTCCATTCCCAGCAGCCAACAGCAAATCTTTTTACCTTTAAGTACTGAACAATATGCCGCAAAACTTTCAGTTTGGGCAATTCCTAAGCAAAGCACTCAAGCGACAATTAATGCTGAAATTTCAAAACTTGATCAAAATTGGCCTTCTGGAACAGTAAAACTTTATCGTGATGGCGACTATATTGGACAAAGAGCTTGGAGCAATAGCGCAGATGAAGCACTTCAAATGAGCTTTGGTACAGATGATCAAATTCAAGTTAAAGTGACTGATTTAACTGATAAGAAAAATCCAGTCAAAGGTACTCAATCTGAAACCATCCGAAAACAGCAATATTCAGTGCAAAACTTACATAGCTACCCAATTCAAGTCACAATTTTTGAAGCTGAACCACAAAGCCAGAACGGTAAACTCAGCACACAATCAACCTATAATATCCCACCGACCGCAACACAATGGAATGGGCAACCCAATATCAACCAATGGCAAATTGATTTAAATCCAAAGCAGATTTATAAATTAGATATCCAGCATCAATTTAAATATCCAAGCAAAGGAAGAACTTCAGGGTTTTAACTTTAGTTTTTATACAAAATTTAGCCCAGTCATGACTGGGCTTTTATTTTAATCAGCTAAATGCGGTTAATTTTGATAAGTATTAGAGATAATCGCCTTCTCTTTCAGGCTGATATAATATTTTTTCAATTTTTACTTTCATCAAGTGACCATCAGGCTGCGGCCATTCTATTTCCTGTCCCTCAGCCAAGCCAAGAATTGCGGTACCTACAGGTGCAACCACATTGACCTGCCCTGCCTCTCCACGAAAATCATGCGGATAGACCAAGGTAATTTCGGTTGCTTCCGTAGAAGGTGCAATGGTGATTAAAACCTTTGCATTCATCGTCACCACATTGGGCGGCATATCTTGAGGTGCAACCACATCTGCTCGTGCCAATTCCTCTTCTAAATGCTGCATTGTCACAGTCAACTTCGACTGATGTTCCAACATCGTTTCTAAGCGATGTAAATCTTGTTCTGAAATAATAATATTTGGTTTACTAGCCATGTGCCTAATTCCTTCGATCTTTCACATCATTTGGGTATAGCAGCGATGTTTATAATGGGTCTGTTGACATTTCATAAATGAATTAAGCCACAAGCCGTAAATTTCAGCATGCAACCTGTCTGTCGGAAACGTGAAACGAAGTATCAATAAACTCCAATAATCTACTTCTTTTATAACAGATATTTTCTGCAATGTTTAAGCTTTTAAACTTATTGAACAACCATAAAAAAAGCCCCCTTGAGAGGAGGCCTTCTCAAGTTAATGCTTATTTAGCATAAACGGGGAATTTTGCACAGACTGTTTCAACTTTCGCTTTAACCGCATTGATAACAGCTTCATCACCTTTTGCATCGAGGATATCCGCAATCCAACCTGCCAAGTCGCGAACTTCAGCTTCACCAAAACCACGTGTTGTTACTGCTGGCGTACCGATACGGATACCAGAAGTGACAAACGGAGAACGTGGATCATTTGGTACCGCATTTTTGTTGACCGTAATATGAGCAGCGCCTAACCAAGCATCAGCATCTTTACCTGTCACATCTTGCTTAATTAAAGACAACAAGAATAAATGGTTTTCTGTACCACCAGATACAACATCATAACCACGTGAAATCAATACTTCAGCCATCGCTTTAGCATTTACAACCACTTGTTTTTGATATTCTTTGTATTCAGGCATCATTGCTTCTTTAAAGCAAATTGCTTTTGCTGCGATCGCATGAACCAATGGACCGCCTTGGTTACCCGGGAATACAGCAGACTGAAGTTTTTTCTCAATTTCTTCGTTTGCTTTTGCAAGGATTAAACCAGAACGTGGACCACGCAAAGTTTTATGCGTAGTTGTGGTTGTTACATCAGCAATTTGCACTGGACTTGGGTATACACCAGCAGCAACTAAACCAGCAACGTGAGCCATATCTACAAATAAGTAAGCGCCAACTTTATCCGCAATTTCACGGAAACGTTGCCAATCTACAATTTGGCTATATGCAGAGAAACCCGCAACGATCATACGTGGTTTATGCTCTACAGCTAAACGCTCAACTTCTTCGTAATCAATTTCACCAGTTTCTACATTTAAACCATATTGAACAGCATTATATGATTTACCAGAGAAGTTGACTTTAGCACCATGAGTCAAATGACCACCATGCGCCAAGCTCATGCCTAAAACAGTATCACCTGGGTTAAGTAAAGCAAGATAAACTGCTGAGTTTGCTTGAGAACCTGCATGTGGCTGAACATTTGCATAGTCAGCACCAAATAATGCTTTAGCACGATCGATCGCCAATTGTTCGATCACATCAACATATTCACAACCGCCATAATAGCGCTTGCCAGGGTAACCTTCCGCATATTTGTTAGTGAGTTTTGACCCTTGTGCTTCCATAACAGCTGGTGAGCAATAGTTTTCAGATGCGATTAACTCAATATGAGCTTCTTGACGGGCATCTTCTTGAGTGATTGCTTGAGCAATTTCTGGATCAAATTCAGAAATAGAGATATTGGCGAACATTAGCGAGGTCCTATGAATTAGGGCTTTTAAGCCGTGCTAAGATTGCGCGTATTGTAGCATGAAGTTTGTAATTAAACAGAATGAAGTTTGCTCCGTTTTAAATAAAAATGGCTCATGTTGAAAACATAAGCCATTTGCTCAAATCTACAATTTAAAATCGTTATTGTGCTGCAAACATTCCTTTTACATCAGCCACAATATTGTCGATATTCAAGGCATAAGCCGTACTATGATCCCAAGTCGGATTGGTAATGTAATTCACCTTCGTCGTCAGTGCTTTCGCGGTACCGTATAAAGTATCTGTTGCCACTTTCGGTACAGTAGTATCTGCGCCACCCTGATAGATAATCACTGGTGTTTTGACGAGCACTTGCAACGGTTGCGAATCTTTCTCTAGGAAAGTTTTAACGGCTGGCAAAGACATAAAGGTATCGGTTGTTCTTGGATAGTTTTTCAATGAGCCGTTGACTGCCGCATATTGCCCCATTGCCACGCCAAACTGTTGACCAAGTGTATCATAACAAACAGATTCAGCATTTTTTGCGATTGCATCGGTTGGCACTTTGAATACTTGGCTATAGTCTAAAGTTGGGTTTGAATTACGTAAACCCGCTGCAATCAACGCTGTAAATGTATCCAATGATGCATAGACTGGAATTTGTTGTGCTGGTGGTGCATCTGCAACTGATAATTGCCCCGCATTTAAAATTAAACTCAATTGTGAAGCAGGTGCGACTGCAACTGTACCTTTATAATCTAAATTGGCACGATCAGCATATTGTGCAGCACCTAAAGCTGCTTGACCGCCTTGAGAATGCCCAACAGTGACCCATTTTTTCGATACTTTATTGCCTAACCAGTTACGTGTTGCAACCACCGCATCTGTAATCGAGTAACCTTCACTTTTTACATTTAAGAATGGATGGAGTTCAGTTCCACTCGGTTCGCCTAAACCTTCATAATCGGGTGCAACAACCACATAGCCTTCTGCAAGGAATTTAGAAATCATTCCTTTAATATAAACATTCATTGCGTTACGGCTTGGTGCACATATATCAGCGACACCAGTTGTACCATGTGCCCAAACCACGATAGGCCAACCTGAAGCTGGTGGTGCAGTTTTAGGAGTAAATACCAATGAGGTTGCTTGTACTTCAGTTCCCTTCACCCCTTTCATTTTATAGGTCATCACTACACTATCTGCCGCCACAGCAGAAAAATCTGTCTTGGTATATGCTATAGGTGTGCCAACAACAGGGTTTGCGATAGTGTTTAGATCCGTATTTGAAGGTGATTCATACGAATTTCCCCCACTACCACCGTTATTACACGCGGATAAAACCAAACCTGAACTTAGAATTAAAATTGATAATGCATTTTTTTTCATGTGACTTATTCCTTAAAGCACAATTTTTTTAAAGTTATATATACGGCTTAACGCGTATAATTCTTTCATAAATACGTCAAAAAAATCTGTTATACAAGTTTTTTTCTTATTATTTTTTAAACATTATTCAATAAATTAAAATGTGCGTCTTCTTTCAAAATAGAAAGCAAAGCAACAGCATTTTTCTAGCCCTTGATGCCAATATCAAATTTTAAATTTTTCAAAAACTAAAATTTTTGCGTTTAAAATCAAATATATAATGATTAATAAAATCTTTTCCCAAGCTACAGCTTATTTTGACTCTCATTTTATTTCCAACTTATGTCTTATCGCAACAATAGCGCTCATCCTCTATAGAAAACATTGAAGAATCATGCGAAGTATAAATAGCAAGATCAAATAATCATTTTTCTAGCAATTGCCTGTTAGTATCCGCTCCCCCTTGATAAATAATAATCGGGGTTTTTACTTGCGTTTGTAGTAGTTGTGAATCCTTTGCCAGAAATTGCTTTACGATTGGATTATTTTTAAAGCCTTCTTGTTTACGCGAAGAATAACCTTTTAGACTCAGTTCATTTGCAGCCGAATATTGTGATATCGATCCCAGCATAAATTGAAAACCCAAATCAAAAAGACAAAGTGATTCTGCTTGCTCAGCAGTTTTATCTGTTGATGACTTAAATATTGTACTGTATACAGGCTCATTCAGATAAACGAAGTCGTAACTAATTTCTCTATACTCGGCGCACAATCATCAACAATCTTCACGACACCATGCACCTAAACCTATCGGCCAATCTTCAGTTGACGGTGCACTTTCGGAGTTCAATAACATTATTGCTTGCCTTTCTTTTCTAGTGACGCCTTTCATTTTAGACGTCATTACTACTGTCTCAACTACATTCAGTGGAAGAGTATTATCTTTAATATCATATGGTATTGGTGTAATCACCACTGGATTTTGGATCTGGTTTATATCTGTATTTGAATTCATGGATGAATTATCGTCATGTTCATCGCCACCACAGGCAGTTAAAAATAGAGGGGATCCAACCAACATTATTGAGAGTAAATTTAATTTCATTTGATTCATCCTTGCATATAATAATTTTTATGACTTCAGTACCAACAAATTCAATTTGCCAACTCTAATTAATGGAGCGCCAACCACAGGCATAATGAATGTTTATTTTTACACTTACATCACATTGTGCAATTTTGAAGCTATGCTTCATTATAATTATGCGAAAAATTATATTTAGCAAGTGGAACTTAATATTAAAAATTTTAAATTATTTAAAAAAATCAGAACATTATTTTTAGATTCACTAAAATACTCTTGTATTTATAGAATCTTATATTTATTTATTATTTACCCCAAGTGTTATATAACGCATATATTATGCAAATACTGTGAACTAGGGATGTGACCCAAATATACTTTTTATTGTTTTATTTTAAATATTTTTTTATCAACAACCATCTCATGGTTTAAGTTTCAATCAATTCAAGATGATTAATATTTAAACTTCGTAGGCATAATATACTAAAAACCAGTCCAAATAATAACTAAATGATAGAAATAATCAATGACCAAATCAAAACAAAGTTTCTTAAGCCATCTTTTTTCTAAGATTAAAATATAGAGTTAAATGCTATAAAAAATACCCTTATCAACCAGTAATAAGGGCATTTTTACATTGCTACAATAAGTACTGAACATTTACCAAATTAATTGGCAAGCAGCATCTTTATATCTTCTAATAATTTCCCATTCTCAACATTAACCCTGAATACGCTAAAGTGATCCCAAGTCGGATCAGTTCTGTAATCAATTTTGGTGGTTAAAGCACGTGCTTGTGCCACCAAAGTATTTGTTGCCTGAGGTAATACGATATTGTCACTGCCCCCCTGATAAATAATAATCGGGGTTTTAACCACAGTTTGCAGTGGCTGAGAATCCTTTGCCAGAAATTGCTTCATGATTGGATCATTTTTAAAGCCTTCCTGTTTACGCGAAGAATAACCTTTTAGACTATTTCTATCATTTGCAAGTGCATATTCTGTTACTGGTCCTTCCATAAATGCAGAACCCAACTCAAAAAGACAAAGCTTTTCTGCATTCTCAGCAACAAATTTATCAGTCGGTGACTTAAATATTTTACTGTATACGGGCTCGGTCGGATAAAGACTTTTCATACCCGCAGCCATATAGGACGTTAGCGTATCCAATATACCATAGCCGAGTGCTTGAGTGAGTGACATATCCTCCATTTCCGCTATAGCCATTTCTGACAACTCCTCAATCAATCTTAGATTGTTTGCAGGGGCGGTGGCGACTGCCCCCCTATAATCCATATTGGCACGCGCTGCATACTGTGCCGTAGCTAATGCCGCATGACCACCTTGTGAGTGCCCCAAAACAGCCCATTTATTGGAGGCTTTATTGCCTAACCAACTTTTGGTTGCGACTACAGCATCTGTAACCGAATAGGCTGCACTCTTTACATTCAAAAATGGATGCATCTCGTTACTACTAGGCTCACCCAGACCTTCATAATCGGGGGCAACCACCACATAACCTTCATTAACAAAGCTCTCAATCATATTATAAGTAGACTTATCTACGCCTAAAATCGATGTCGTAATTAATAGATTATTACTTGGTGCACATTTGTCAGCAACACCCGCTGTGCCATGTGCCCAAGCCACAATTGGCCAACCGCCAACAGGCGGTGCAGCTTTGGGAGTAAACACTAACGCAGTTGCTTGAGTTTCTTTCCCCGTGATGCCCTTCATTTTATAAGTCATCACCACACTCTCAGCTGCATTCGGTGGAAGAGTATTATCTTGAATAACGTAGGGTTTTGGAGTATTTACCACTGGATTTTGAATATTGTTTACATCTGCATTTACATTAGAAGTTGTGGATGGATTATCCCCCTTATCGTCACTACCACCACAGGCAGTTAGAAATAAACTAGATCCAACCAACATTACTAAGAGTAAATTTAATTTCATTTGATTTATCCTTGCATATTAATAATTTTTATGACTTCAGTGCCAACAAATTCAGTTTGCCAACCCTGATCAATTGATTGCCTTATGTGCAATGGATGTCTATTTTACAAGCACGCCACACCGCACAATACTTAAGAAAATCTGCATTATATTTATACTAAAAATATAAATTTGCAAATGAAATTTCACATTTAAAAGATTGAAACTATCTTTTACTTAGTTGGTTTAAAAATATTTAATTCACAGAAATATTACAGCAATTATATAAGCTTATATTTACCAAATTTTTATTTTAAGATGTTATTCCGCTCACAAAATTCTAAAATAATGTGAATTAAGATTATTTTGAAAATATATTCTTGTTCATTTTACTTTAAAGAAATTCTTATCAATTTGTGTTTTTATTATTTAATTTTCAACCAATTTTAGATGATTTATATCCAGTATTTTTAGTCAATGCATATCAAAAACCAATCCTGATCATGACTAAATCAAAAGCCTATACTGATTTTGATAGAAATAATCAATGACCAGATCCGAACAAAGTTTCTCAATTCATCTTTTTTCTAAACTTAAAATATAGGGTTAAACGATTTAAAAAATGCCCTTATTATCAGTAATAAGGGCATTTTTACATTGCTACAATTAAGTATTGAACACTCACAAAATTAATCAGCAAGTAGAGCTTTTATATCTTTTAACAAGTTTCCATTTTGAACATGGGTCGCATATATATTGATGTGATTCCAAGCAGGGTCAGTTCGATAATCAATTTTGGTGTTTAAAGCACGTGCCTTCTCCACTAAAGCATCGGTTGCCTGTGGGTATACGATAGTATCTGCTCCCCCTTGATAAATAATAATCGGGGTTTTTACTTGCGTTTGTAGTGGTTGTGAATCCTTATCTAGAAATTGCCTTACAATCGGATTATCTTTATATTCCGCTTTTTTACGCTGTGAAAAGTTGATTAGACGACCAAATGGCTGTTGAATTGCTATTCGGCCAGTAAAAGCCGTTATTAACCCTACAATACAACGTTCTTCTGCTCGTGCAGCAGGAATATCATAGGGGGTGTTAAATATATTGGTGTAAACAGGCTCGTTCGGATAAAGACTTTTCATCCCCGCAGCCATATAGGAGGTTAAAGCATCTAAGGTCGTATAACCGATAATTTGGTTAGCTCTAGCTTTATCCGCCAAATTCGTTTCTGTTAGGTTTTCAATCATTTCTAAGTTATTTGCTGGCGCCAAAGCAACAGCACCCTTATAGTCCATATTGGCACGCGCTGCATATTCTGCTGCGCCCAATGCGGCATGCCCCCCTTGCGAGACGCCAGCAACAGCCCATTTGTTAGATACTTTGTTGCCTAACCAGCTTTTAGTTGCCACCACTGCATCAGTAATTGAATAGGCTGCACTTTTTAAATGTAAATACGGATGCATTTCCTGACCACTAGGCTCTCCCAAACCTTCATAATCGGGTGCGACCACAACATAGCCTTCTTTAACTAAGCTATCGATCATCTCATGAGTAGATCGATCTTCGCCTAGAATGGTAGTGGTGATTAATTTCATTCGACTTGGTGCACATTGGTCAATAACACCTGTTGTACCATGTCCCCAAGCCACAATTGGCCAGCCGCCAGCTGGCGGTGCAGTTTTAGGGGTAAATACCAATGCGGTTGCCAGAGTTTCTGTTCCTTTGATGCCCTTCATTTTATAAGTCATCACTACACTGTCTGCAGCATTTGGTGGATTTTCTGCTGCGGTCTGATATGCGCTTGGTGTGCCCACCACTGGGTCTTGAATATTGTTGACATCTACATTTGGCTTATCTTCAGGTGGTTTTTCATCACCCGGTTTTTCATCTCCTGGCTTTTCGTCACCCGGTTTTTCATCTCCTGGCTTTTCGTCACCTGGCTTTTCATCACCCGGTTTTTCGTCACCTGGCTTTTCATCACCCGGTTTTTCGTCACCCGGTTTTTCGTCACCCGGTTTTTCATCGCCTGGTTTTTCGTCAGGTGGTATTACATCACCGGGCTTTTCTACAATGGGTTTTCCATCATCTGAACCTGTGGATGAATTATTACTGTTTCTATTGCTATCACAGGCACTCAGCAATAGACCAGATCCAATCAACATTATTGAGAGTAAATTTAATTTCATTTGATCCATCCTTGCATATAATAATTTTTATGACTTCAGTGCCAACAAATTCAATTTGCCAACTCTAATTAATGAAGCGCCAGCCACAGGCATAATGAATGTTTATTTTTTTTGCATACATCACATTGTGCGTTTTTTAAGCAGCGCTTCGTTATAATTATGCGAGAAATTATATTTAAGCAAGTGGAATTTAATATCAAAAAATTTTTAATTTATTTTAAAAATCAATATATTATCATTAAATTCACTAAAATACTCGTGTAATTATAAAATCTTATATTTGTTTTTTATTTATTTAAAATGTTATATAACGCATATATTATGCAAATACTGTGAATTAGGAATGTGATGCAAATACACTTTTTATTGTTTTATTTTAAATAAATTCTTATCAATAATCATCTTATGGTTTAAGTTTCAATCAATTCAAGATGATTAATATTTAAAATTTTGGGTCATAATATACTAAAAACCAGTCCAGATAATAGCTAAACGATAGAAATAATCAATAACCAAATCAAAACAACATTTCTTAAGCCATCTTTTTTCTAAGCTTAAAATATAGGATTAAACAATTTTAAAATGCTCTTACTACGTAGAATAAGAGCATTTTTACATTATTACGAGTACATTGAACACTCAAAATTAATTGGCAAGCAGGGTCTTTATATCTTCTAATAATTTTCCATTCTCAACATTCACCCTGAATACGCTAAAGTGATCCCAAGTCGGATCAGTTCTATAATCAATTCTAGTGGTTAAAGCACGGGCTTGTGCCACCAAGGCATCCGTTGCTTGTGGTAATACAACAGTATCTTTACCCCCCTGATAAATAATAATTGGGGTTTTAACGAGCGTTTGTAACGGTTGTGAATCTGTACCCAAAAATTGTCTTACGATTGGATCATTCTTATAGCCCTCTTTTTTACGCGGATAATCTTTAAGACTCCCGTTCTTAATATTATAAACAGTCATCGGTAGTGCAAAAGCAGCCCCCATTCCTGCAAGACATTCTCTTTCGGCTTTCTCAGCAATTTTATCAGTGGGTGTTTTAAATATAATACTGTATACAGCCTCGCTTGGATTGACTGCCTTTATACCCGCTGCCATATAAGCCGTTAAAGTATCCAGTGCAGCATAACCACCGATCTGAATTAACCCATCCGCATCCGCTAAAGCCATTTCTGACAGGTTTTCGATCAATTCCAGATTATTAGCCGGTGCCATTGCAACTGCACCCTTATAGTCCATATTGGCACGGGCTGCATACTGTGCTGCACCTAATGCTGCATGACCGCCTTGCGAGATTCCAGCAACCGCCCATTTGTTGGACGCCTTATTGCCTAACCAACTTTTGGTTGCCACCACAGCATCGGTAATTGAATAAGCTTCACTTTTTAAGTTTAAAAATGGATGGATTTCTTTCTCGCTAGGTTCGCCCATACCCTCATAATCTGGCGCAACCACCACATAACCTGCTTTAACAAAGTCATCGACCATTTTTTGAGTATGCACATCGGCTATAGGCACAAATAATTTATTTTTACTCGGTGCACACTTGTCAGCAACACCAGTTGTTCCATGTGCCCAAGCCACAATTGGCCAACCTCCAGCAGGCGGTGCAGTTTTAGGGGTAAAGACCAATGCGGTTGCCTGAGTTTCTTGTCCCGTGATGCCTTTCATTTTATAGGTCATCACCACACTCTCATCCGCATTGGGTGGAAGAACATCATTTTTAATATTATAAGGTACTGGTGTATTGACCACTGGATTTTGAATATTGTTTACATCTACATCTGAACCTGCCGACGAATGATCACTTTTGTCGTCATCACCACCACATGCAGTTAGAAATAGCGTAGATCCAGTCAATAGCACTGAAAGTAATTTTAATTTCATATAATTCTTCCTTTTTATCATTTTTTCTATCACCTCAGCAGGGTCAACAAATCGTTTGCCCGCGCTGATCCAATAGATCACTCATCTTAGTTTAATGTTTATGTTGTTATTACTTCATAATACCTGGCAATATTTAAGCTAGGCTTTATTACAATTAAGACATAAATATAAATTTATCAAATGAGATTTAATCTTTAAAACATATTAAATTATCTCATCAATCCAGTTTTTTTATTTATTAATCAACTGAACTTAATGTGATTTTCATACACCAATCAGCATAAATTAATTTTATAATCCTCAACTTTTAATATATTTTTCACAGTTTTAACGATAAATAAATTCTGATCAATGATTTATTTTATTATTTAAATTTCAATCAATTTTTAATCATTGGTTTTAAGTATTCTAAAGATAATTCACATTAAAAAACTGATTCTGCGTGTGATTTAAGCAAAATTCAGTGTTGATCTTAATTTTAATGTTACCTTAATCAGCGCTCATTCTCTTAGAAATAGCATGAAATGACATTAATCACGAGAATCATAAATGACGAGCTCAAAAATAGCCTTCTAAGTCATCTTTTCTCAGGTTAAAACATGAAATTCAATGATATAAAAATGCCCTTATTCGCAGGAATAAAGGCATTTTTACATTGTGAGGACTAAAACAGCAAAACTTCAAAAATTAATTGGCAAGCAAAGTCTTGATATCTTCCATCAACTGTCCATTTTCAACATTCGCCTTGAATGCATCAGTGTGATCCCAACTTGAATTGGTTCTATAATCAATTTTGGTGGTCATAGCGCGTGCTTGGGCGACCAAAGCATTCGTTGCCTGAGGTAATACTGTAATATCTTTATCCCCCTGATAAATAATAATCGGGGTTTTAATCACTGTTTGTAGCGGCGCTGAATCTTTATCTAGAAATTTTCTTACCAGTGGATTATTGGCATAACCCTCATTTTTACGCGGATAACCAACTAGACTTCCTTTATTGTTAGCTCTATAGCTTATCATTGGCAGTGTAAACTCAAGCGCCATGGCTTGAAGACATTGATCTTTTTCTTCTACTTTCTTGGCAATTTCATCAGTCGGTGACTTAAATACGATACTGTATACAGGCTCAGTTGGGTTGGTTGCCTTAATACCAGCAGCCATATAAGCCGTAAAGGTGTCAAGTAAAGCATAGCCTCCAACTTGCGTAATCCCTGTTCTATCCGCCAAAGCCATTTCCATCAGTTTTTCAATCAACTCCAAATTACTCGCAGGGGCTATTGCGATTGCACCCTTATAGTCCATATTGGCACGAGCGGCATACTGTGCAGCACCTAATGCCGCATGACCGCCTTGCGAGTGCCCAGCGACAGCCCATTTGTTAGATGCTTTATTGCCTAACCAACTTTTGGTTGCCACTACAGCATCTGTAACTGAATAGGCCGCACTTTTTAAATTTAAATATGGATGCATTTCCTTATCGATAGTTTCCTCCCCCGGCGCTTTAGGTTCACCCAAACCTTCATAATTCGGAGCGACAACAACGTAGCCGTCTTTAACCAGGCTATCGATCATTTTATGTGTATGCAAATCTGGCGTCCGTCCCCCTTCCATAATTAAGTAATTTTCACTTGGTGCACAATCATCATTAACACCCACCGTACCATGTGCCCAAGCCACTATCGGCCAACCTCCAGCAGGCGGTGCAGTTTTAGGGGTAAAGACCAATGCGGTTGCCTGAGTTTCTTGCCCCGTGATGCCTTTCATTTTATAGGTCATCACCACACTCGCTTCCGCATTGGGTGGATAGTCTTCTGTATATTCATAAGGTACTGGTGTATTTACCACTGGATTTTGAATGTTGTTTACGTCTACATTTGAACTTGTGGATGAATTATCCCCCTTATCGTCACTACCACCACAGGCGGTTAGAAACAGACCAGATCCAAGCAACATGATTGAGAGTAAATTTAATTTCATTTGATTCATCCTTGTTTAATCATTTTTCTATCACATCATTGTCAACAAATCGTTGTCGGCATTGCCCCCTTGATCGCCAATCTTAGCTTAATTATTATTTTTGCAATTATATTATGCCTTGCAATATTTAAGCTGGGCTTCATTACAATTAAGCCATAAATGAAAATTAGGCAAGTCATATTTGACCATTAAATATTTTAAATTATATTATTCATCAAATTACATACCAATTAAAAAATTGAAATTAAATCATTTTATTAGACACCAGCCTAAGTACTTTTTTTATTACTCTTTATATTCGATAGATTTAGTCCAGTTCTAACTATGAATATATTCTTATCAATCATGAACCTTATTGTTTAAATTTCATTCAATTTTTAATCATTGGTTTTAAATATTCTAAAGATAATTCACATTAAAAAAATGATTTTGCGTGTGATTTAAGCAAAAGCCAGCACTTATCTGGATTTTAGATGGGTTTCATTTGTATTTAGCGTCTAAAAAAGCTAGTTTATGAAGGCGCTCTTTCTTATCTATTTGTTGAGGAACAAAGGTATGCAAGCAATTATTCTAGATACTGAAACTCATACACTCAATGGATTGCCCATTGAAATTGCTTATGCACCGATTCAGATTCAAGAAGGGAAATTAAGCTTAGATCGGGAACAAATGTTCGATCAACTTTATAGTATTGGCAATGAAAAAATTTCTTTTGGCTCAATGGCGGTTCACCATATCCTAGAATCTGATCTTGTCGGGCAACCTAATTTTTCCAGCTTTGAACTTCCTCAGCACACCCAGTATATCATTGGGCATAATATTGATTACGATATTCAGGCTATACAACGGTGTGGCGTAGATACTGCTCATATCAAAGCCATTTGTACGCTGGCGCTTGCTCGTCTTGTTTGGCCTGATGCTGAAGCACATAATATATCAGCACTGATTTATATGATCAGTAAAGGCAGTGAGAAAGCACGTGAAATGTTAAAAGGTGCACATCGTGCAGATGCCGATATTATTTTAACTGCAAATATTCTCATGCATATTGTTTATCAACTCAAAATTCAAACCATTGAAGAATTATATGAAGCCTCAGAAGATGCGCGTATCCCTCGCAGCATTAACTTTGGTAAGCATCGTGGGACAGCGATTGCAGAATTACCCAAAGACTATGTGCAATGGTTACTTCGTCAAGATGAACTTGACCCTTATTTACGCAAAGCTTTAGAGAATGCAAACATCGTCACACTTTAAGCTAATGATTTGTAACAATAAAGTCATATTAGTGTAATTTTCATTCTTTACTCTAGGGTCAATTTATTGGGGAATAATTTGACTCATGGATCACTATTTTAAAACTGACTTGGGAATTCAGACTTTAAAACACCGCTCAATTCAACTCACTGCTCGCCAAAGACAATTATTGCTGCTTATTGGCACAGATGATTTTAAAATTTTGAATAGTGCACTAAAGCAACGGCTTGCAACACCAGAACTTATTCAACAATTAGAAGAGCTTGGTCTAATTTTTCAGAATCAAGTGAATGGTGCGCCTCAAGTTAAGTCAAAAATAACATCAGAATCGTCCAAGATTGAACAATCAAATCAGCGCCCCCCTTCAAATCTGACAACTGAAATAGGCTTTAAACCGTCGCCTAAAGCTGTTGAAAATCCAACAATTATTAACGATACCAAGCTCAGTCAAAATACAAAATCAGCAGATCCAAACCCCATCCAGCAAAGCGTTAGTACTGTCACATCTACACACGTAGCGCATGCCGAGACGACGCCTGAACTGAATTATATAAATTTTGATGACATCAAACACAAAATGTCTACCCTGCTACAGACGCATTGCGGCTTGATGACCAAACAATTGGTCATGCAAATACAACAGGCAAAATCAATTCGAGATATTAAATTTTGCCAAATGCAGTGGATTACCGCACTTCAAGAAAGTCGAATCTCTCCCCAAGAATTAAATCAAACCATGCAACAAATTAATTATTCACTCCAACATTTACAATCATCTTAAATCGATCCTAAATATTTATTTCAATTTACCCACTTAGAATGACAAATGAAGTGCTTTAAAGTCATTCTAAGTCTTTTTATTTAAGGGTATTTTTGATTTATTTGCGAATATCAAAATCTTAAAACCAAATAAGCTAACGCCAATAAATCAAAGTTTTATGTATATAGGGATGATTTATTGGGACAGTATTATCCTGACTTTGCAATTTTAAATGGGAGAAATACCGATTAATTTTTAAACCGACTTAAGCGTATTCCCAGACATTCATATCTCTTTACAAAATCACATTGTCTGTTTTACATGCATTCGGTAGAATTATGGGCACGCCAATGATTTAAAACAATTAGACAATTATGACTCAATACCTTACAAAATCGACCAACCAAACAGCTTTAGAACTTTCAAATTTTTATCCAACGTTTGAACAATGTTTAAATGCTGTATCCAATATTAAATATCAAAAAGATTTACGTATCAAAAGCGATCCTATTTCATCTCAACATATTTTGGTTGAAAGCTATTCTCGAGGGACACTTCAAGATAAGTTTAAAATTGAAAAAAATGCAATTGAGCATGCAAACAAAAACCGTTTGGCCTTATATCATCTTGTTGCCGTTACACTCGATCATTTTAAAACTTCTTAATATTCACACAGCCTTTTAAACTGATTAAAAATAAAACGTGTTGGGCTTTTTCACCCAACACGTTTTTTAATTGATGATAAAAATTAGCTAACTTGTTCAATCACACGATAAATACTGTCGCTTTCTTTGCTTTCAAAAAGCAACTCAATACTGGGTAAAATTTTCTCACCATCCACAACAATATGATCAATTTTTTGGAACAATGATAAATTATCTGTGTCCTCATGCTCTTGCAGCTTATTTAACCAAGCCATTGCATTCAGCTCATTACTATATTGATCCTTGACCCTTACTGTAATCATTTCAGTCATTTTTCTGTCCTCTTTTTTATATACTGTTTTCTTATAGCATGCGCCAAACTAAAAATTAGCTTAAAGTTGTTAGATTTTATGGCAATGTTAAAAATTAGCTACATTACTATGTTTTCTATTTATAAAATAAATAGTTACTTTGAATACTTTGTGTAAATACAGCTTGATTCAATTATTTCATGACGTTTCAAAAATCAGAAAAAGAAAAGCCCGCATTTCTGCGAGCTTTTTATGTTGGAAAGCTAGTGCTTATTTTTTATTTGAACTGGAGTCACAAATTCAACAAGCCGTCATTGATCTGTCCAACTACTTCGTAGCGTCTTAGCGACCTACTGTAGTTTTAATATAGTCAGATGCGCTTTGATCTGCAAGATGCAGTAACATTATTGAACGATATCACAGCAATTTTGAAATTGAATATTTTTTTAATTGGTAGATAATAGATAAGTTTGATTGACTATAATTTAATATTGATCAACCTTAAAAAATCTAAATAACATTAAATAAAAACGAACCAGTAAAAATTATTTTATAAAAACAACCTATAAATCTGCCACACGAGATCACCTATAGCATTGATCATCATTAAAATTTATATATCATCAGCAGTATTAGATGTCTTTTCATAAATCAAAAAACAATCATGTTGAGTGAATCATATTGGTATTGATAGCCCCCTTCTCCCTCTATTTATCTAAACACATTTTCTCGATTTTACTTTTATTGCTGTAATTCAAATGGCTTTTAAAACACCTACAATATTGTCTAGACTGCGTGTACTTTAAATTTTCAGGAATATGTATACCGAAACATTCCGTCTCAATATTTCCTTTTTGTGATAAAGGGAGCTCTGCTTTACTGAGCAAAATACCAAGACCAAATGCAATAAGCATGGCAAAAAAGATTAAACCTTTATAATGGATGATTTGCTTGACCATGGGTGGCTAAATTCATAGAACATGATGAAGCTAATCCTAGCTTAAACTTTCCTGTTTTTTATTTTTATTTTTAAAAATAATTTGATAACAAATAAGGGAGTTAACATGCGCTGATCTTTTAAAGCAAAATAAATATACAGGTCTGTCAACTAAAATTTTTCAACAGCTTATACCACTTTTGGGCGTGGCTCATTTTATTCTATATGATTGCTTAAAAATTTTAATCATCAAAAAAATATGGCGCACGCAATGATAATTTTCGTTTTAAAGCATTATTTTTATGCGCTAAAAAAAATTAGAAAGATCAAACAAACCTTACGGCTCGATAAAATATTTATAAACAGAGAAAGCTGTACTCTATTTGCTTTTTTTTATGGGTAATTGAGTTGAATATTCAACATCATGCTTATCTAAATATTCACGGATTAATTGACGAACAACCTGAGATGGCTTTAAATCCTGACGATTACATAAGTCCTCAAAAGCTTGTTTTTTATTTGGATCAATTAAAATTGTTAATCTTGCTGTTTTGTTTTCCATAGCTTATTCCCTTAAATTTATTAGAAATAAAATTGTAATAACATTTAAATTTTTTTCAATGATAATTTTTATCACATAACACACACTTCTCAATATATACCATTGAATTTAAATTACTTATTTTCTGATTTTAGCAATAAATCAGCTATAAATTATTGTGAATGTTATTGAATATTTTTATTTTAAAACGAAAAAGTACCTAAAAGGCTATTACAACAACGCGATGCAATAGCCAAACATTGATACTTAAGAGAAATCTAATTCTTTTTCAAAAATTCTGAGTTCATGTCGTGCCATTGCCAAATTAGATTTTTGGCGATCTAAGACTAAATATAAAAATAAGTTACTGTTCTTATCTAGAGGTCTTAATAAGTGATACTGTTTTCCTAGGGTAATTAAAATATCATCAATCGTATCGCGTAAATTTAAAGCTTCTGCTGTTTTCATTTTTGCTTTTAAAACCTCCGTATTTCCAGCAGCAGCAAGTTCCAAATCAATTCCCGTTCCATATGAAGCCAATGATAACCCACTTGTGCTATCAACAAGTGCTGTTGCCGTGAACCCGTCAATTTCTGTTAAAGGTGTTAAGTCAATTTTAGCCATTTATATATGCCTTTTATTAAGTGGAGATAATATGAGTCGCTTTTAAAGCACCCTCATGTTTAAAAAGTATCATGAAATTATAATATAATATTATTTTATGATAATAATTTGTAACTTTTTTTAATTTAAACAAAGGATTAGATCAGTATTAATCCACAATTAAAATTTTTTATCTGGCATAAAAAGCACTGATTAAATTTTAATTCTGTATAAAAAAGTATGAATATAAATGTAAATAAACGCATTATTTTTCGATAAATTAAAATATGCAAAATTAAAAACATGCAATAAAATAATTAAAATACAAATATTTATTCTAAAACCTTAATTTACTGAGCAATTAACAAGGAAATTTTTTAAATCTTTACTGTTTTAAATATATATAATATTTATTAAGGTATTTATTATATTTCTTTTCATTTATATATTTAACATGCCCTGCGATCAACATTATTTGCATATAAGTAAATAAAATGCTTAAAATATAGACGATGTGCGCTATGTCATTGTAAAAACCAACCTAGAAGAACAAGCTCTATACTTTTCTGACTAAGCTAGTTTTTTAGAACTCACTTAGTAGGATGTTATGTATTAAGCCATCAACCAAATTTTATAAAACTCCTGAATATCTGACTCTAAAAACTCGTCACAGTCACTATCGTATACAAATGTTTTTTGTTCTAATAAATATTCAGCTTGATGTTCCATCAAGTATTTCTTTAAAAAGTTTTTAAATTCGTTGGCACGCTCTGGGAAAATATGTTCTCCATCATAAAAAATCATCATAATTACCTCTATAAAACCACTAAATCACCTGTCTAGTTTACACAAAAACAAGTGATGATTCAAACTAACAAAAATTTTAGTGAAATATATCACAATAAATTAAAAATTTTTTATGAGCAGAATCATATAAGGTGCTCAACAATTTATAGTTTTTAAACGAAGCTATTTTTTATTGATTAAAATATTGAATTTATTCTTTATGCTGATCACTTTTTAAGTATAAAAAATGAATCATATCAAGGCGTAGCTTAGAACAATGCAGGAAAATCCAACAATTATCATTTTATTCAATAACTTAATATAACCAACCTCTTAACAAAGTGAGGTTAATTTTAGCGATATTCAAAAGTTGAAATAAGTGTATATTGGATAAAATACAAGCAAGTCAAAAGAGCGAATATGAAATTTGAAATAACCACAGAAATTTTGATCAATGCACCGATTGATATTGTTTGGAAAACCCTCACAAATTTTGAAGATTATAAAAATTGGAATCCATTTATCATCAATGTTTCAGGAGAAGCGCATCAAGGTGGCAAGATCAATGTCACTATACAAAATGATGCGACAAGTAAAATGTCTTTTAAAGCGCTTGTGCTTGAAAATCAAGAAAATAAACAATTTAGCTGGCGTGGAAAATTATTGGTGAAGGGAATATTTGATGGGGAACATAAATTTAGATTAGAACAGATAGCCAGTAATCAAACCAGATTGATCCATAGTGAAGCGTTTAGTGGCATTTTAGTCAAACCATTTCTTAAGAACTTACAGACCAAAACCAAGCCCGGTTTTGAACGAATGAATCATGCGCTTAAAGTAAAATTAGAGAGTCAATAGAAGTCTTCACTGAGCACATCGGCTAGAACTAAAAGCAACTTCACTTGCTCACTATACTTGCGATCCAGCAATCTAGGGAGGATTACAGAATGAACATGGAGATGCCGACTTAGCTTTAGTGTTAGCCTTGATATTGAGGAATGGATAAACAAATTTTTAATAAAATTATAAATCAGACCTTTAACGAGGTGAGCTTTGACTCGATCATGATTTTATTAACGCCAACACGGAAAAAGTGAACAGGGTTCTATTCACTCGGATTTAAATTGGATGGCAAGATCACCACAAACAATCAGCATTTTTTCAGATATCGGTTCATTAAATCCTCTATCGAAAGAACCGAGTAAGCACTATCCTAAAATATTTAGGTGGGGCTTTCAGCATGAATGATCATAAATCAGTGAAACCTTACTGCTGACCTTATAACATCAAGTACTGAAATCATGCTGGATACAATTTCTAAGATGCTGTTTATTTTGCTTTGTTTACTTTTTCTTTAGACAAGATAAATAAATCCTCATTTAAATGAGCAAATCTTTCTGCCAACCATTCATGGGTATCATTGAGCGCTTGATTGTAAAAATGATGGCCAAACTCGTCTACAATAAAATCAAATAAAAACTGTGCTGGAAAGTTGCCTAGATCCAAGTCTAGTTCCTTTAAGGCATATTTTTTCAATGAAAAAATTAACTGTTCACGCGTAAACTCATCAAATGTAATGATTTGCTTTTTAGCCATAGTCTTTATTCTGAAAATAACGAGAGCCCATTACAATACTTATTCAGTGCTTTTTCAATCTTAGAGCGACTTATCATGTCGTACATTTTAATTTTTCTATCGGCTTGAACATCTAGAGATGTACAGCACAGAATCCGCACAAGTTACTGTAATTTAAAATAATAAATATAGAACAAATTAATCAATAAAGCTAAAAGATCTTAAATTCAATAAAGTCAGCGCCTTTTTAGCGGGGACAATTTTTTAAAATATTTCTATCTAAAATATAAAAATCAGTGCTAGTATAATAATTAATCACATAGAAAAAATGTGAAATTTTATGAACTTTAATAAATATTTATATATAACGATTGGTATTATTTTGAATCAGCCTGCTTTTGCAAAATGCTTCAGCAATTCTTTTGATGATACGACAAAGTTAAATATTAATTTACCTGCCTTTGCTTTTGAAAAAAATTATAAATCCAATAACTTTCATTGGAATATTTCACTACAAGGCCCTGTTCTGGGCATTAATTTACCAATTTTTTGAGAGGGAATGATAATGAATAATGCTTTGAAAAAAATATTACTTGCTGCGGGCGTTCTAGTCGCAGCAGAAGTCAGCACTGCATGTACACGTGTAGTATATCTAGGTGACAATAATGAGGTCATTACTGCACGCTCTATGGACTGGAAACAAGACGTAGGGACAGATTTATGGATTTTACCCAGTAATGTCAAACGTACAGGCTTAGCTGGTCCAAATTCTATTCAGTGGGCATCCAAATATGGGAGCGTTGTGGCAACAGGTTATGGCGTATCCACAACAGATGGGGTAAATGAAAAAGGATTAGTGGCTAACTTACTCTGGTTAGTCGAATCTGATTATCCAGATCCTAAAAAGAACAACAAACCACCACTGAGCATTTCACAGTGGGCACAATATGTTTTAGATAACTATGCAACTGTAGATGAAGCTGTACGTGCTTTAGAAAAACAGCCTTTTATTGTTGTTACAGATACTGTTCCAGGTGATACACGACTTACTACCCTGCACCTCTCTATTTCTGATGCATCTGGTGATAGTGCAATTATTGAGTATATTGACGGCAAGCAAGTGATTCATCATAACCGCAAATATCAGGTGATGACCAACTCCCCAATCTTTGATCAGCAATTGGCGCTGAACAGTTATTGGCAACAAATCGGCGGAACCGTCATGCTACCGGGAACCAATCGTGCCTCAGATCGCTTTGCAAGAGCATCATTTTATATCAATGCAATACCTAAAAATGCTTCACCTGAGCATTCTATCGCCAGTGTTTTTGGTGTAATCAGAAATGTCTCTGTACCCTTTGGATTAAATACAGCGGAAGAACCAAATATTTCTTCTACACGTTGGCGTACTGTGGTTGACCATAAGAGAAGCCTTTACTTTTTTGAATCCGCGGTATCACCCAATGTATTTTGGGTGGATTTGAAAGAGATTAATTTCAAAGATGGACAAACCAAAAAATTGACCTTAGGTAAAGACCAAGCAATCACCTATTCTGGGAAATCAAATGCTTATTTTAAAGCATCAAAGCCATTTCAGTTTTTAGGAATAAATTGATTTTAAGCCATAGCTCACTGATTTTTTTATAACGTGTAACTATAGATACACATATCAAACTCATGTACTTCAAATAAAAGTCTGCTCAAAAGCATGCCTCCTAAAGTGGAGGCTTACTTAAAAATTTATGCTCCAGCAAAGCTTTTACCAGTTTATCCTGAGTTGGACCGCTTATGCCCATTTCACTGACTAAACCCAATAAGAAAAATTGCTCATTTCTTAGTAGTACTTGCTCAAATCGATAAAATAATATTTTAAAAATATTCAAATACACTATTTTTTAGCGGCAGAATTTTCTGCTTTTATAACGTCATTTTCATTGTCAAAACTTTCTTCATCTTTAAAAATTGCTTCAATTGATCGGTTAAATAATTTCGCAATTTTAAATGCCAAAGGTAAGCTAGGATCATAGCGCTGTTTTTCAATCGCATTGATTGTCTGTCGCGAGACTCCCAAATATTCTGCTAATTGTTGCTGAGACCAACCTTGCTGCGCTCTCAATTCAGATAAGATATTTTTCATCGATAACGCCAACTCCCAATTGCAATACCAACACCCCACAACGTTGCCATTAAAGGCCATACAAAAAACATAGAAAGATGTGGAAAGCCAATATTTTCAAGAAATCCATAGCTAAATGTAATCAGTGCGGTACCTACGAATGCGAGCGCAAAAGCTTGTAATTGGATGTGTTGTTGCATTTCATCTAAGCGCGCTAATTGTCTGAGTACACTCCAACCCACCAAAATACAGGGAATTATCGGCAATAATGTCACAAAAATTTGTGTTGAATAACGGATATCGTCATTCTTTAAATAATTTAATGAACAAATAAGCACAACAACATAAAGCAGTATTGATGCACTAAACTCAATCAGAGATTTATATTTTTTCATACGGCAACCATGTAAAGTAAGCTTTACATAAATTTAGATCAAATAGCGCACCATGTAAAGCACACTTTACATATTATTTTTATTTTAACTTAGACAACAAAGTTGAAATGCGCCTTCAATTGTCATTTTTTCACGGCATTTATCCGCGCTTTGATTATAAATTTCTAAAGCTAACTGATTTAAAAGCATAAAAAAAACCTAGTAAGCATGAAGCAAACTAGGCTATAAACTTTGAATCTTTTTTCGTTGGTAGCGGGAGCTGGATTTGAACCAACGACCTTCGGGTTATGAGCCCGACGAGCTACCAGACTGCTCCATCCCGCATCAACGAAGCACCTTTATACGCCTTAAAGACAAGGAATACAACCTTTATTCTATATATGTTTAAAAGAATTATTGATGAGCATCCAGAACACTCTCAAAGCATACATTGTTGACTGATTATCGTATGCTCTTTTAACTTCAAAACACAACAGCTTAACCTTTTACTTAAGATTAAAAACCTAATATTTCGATAGCGATCTATTATACTTTTATCTTCATCAAGGCATCTTTAGCGCTTACCCAAATAATAATTTAATTCAACCAGTCATTAATATAGCATTAGAAAGCCCACTAAAAAGTGGGCTTATTTTTTGGAGGCGCATGAATGATGTGTGAGTCGCACAGCAATTCAAAAAAAGTATATCAGCCTTTATTTATTAATTAAATTAAACTATGTAACAAAAATTAGCCAAAGCGTGCTGCAATACAATGTTCAAATAAACAGCGAAGATTTGCCTTAGTCGCTATATAACTTAAAGCGATTAAAAAACCACCCGTAGGTGGCTCGATTTAAATCATAGGTTCCAAAATCTTATAAATTTTACCATTCTTGCTACTTTCAAAAAGCATTTCGAAGTTAGGACGCAAAAGTTCATTTTCAACAATAATATATTTGATACGTTCATGAGTTTTATTTGGATTTATCACAACATCATCTAACGTTGCCTCAACTGCGTAACACTTTCCAAATTGATCCTTTACATTTATGTCGAGTTTATTCATAAAAAACACCTTAAAAATTAAATAAAAACAGCTAAAACTGTTAACCAAAACATTCAATGATTATTAAATTTATGCTTGTACATCAAACGCAATTCAATATACTGCAAAAACAGTAAATTATTATAAAAATTTTTATTTACTTACATTTTAAGTGCTTATCAAAAAGATTGCGTCTTGATGCTACTCAGGTTTTTTAGGATCTATTGCTTTTATCTCCTTTAAATCATCAAGATGAAGATCAAAAATACTTTCAATCATTTTTACTTTGGATTCACTGCTATCCTCAGACGTTTCAATCAAGTATTTTTTTGTTTGTTGGGTAAATTGAAAATAGTCTTCATAATTCACTGTTCCATTTTTTATTAGAAAACTGACTAAATTTCCGATGAGTAATCTTGTGACATGGTCACCCTCTAAGGTTGCCTCAACCAGCTTCCCAGCTAAAATTAATTTTTTCATCACATTACCATCCTTTGTATCGTTCACTTAATTTAACAAATTCATTTTTACTTGTCATATCAATAAAATATTCATTACTTAAGTTGGCTCAGATGTACGCTAGCTTTTGGCTTCTATTACTGCAAATGCATCAATATTGATACTTCAACAATAATACTCATTTACTTGAATACAATTAAACAATCCCCTCCTTCGGTACTTGCAAAGCTTTTTTAAAAACCAATGTCCACTCTAGTATGTAGACCAATCATCATTCTCAAAACGGTTTTATTCTAAATTTGCGCTGATCTAATAAAAAAGCCCTACATTTCTGTAAGGCTTTACCTTAATTTTGCGCTGACTAAGGATTTTTGTTATTTATTATTAGTAAAATAACAATTTAAATTTACTTTAAAATTAAATTATCGTCAACCCTTTCATTGCTTGTATAAAAAAATACCCACCGATAGAGTAAGTGGGTATATAAACTTGTGATATATGTTTAGCTAAACTTAATTTACATAACAAGAGTCTCACTTTCAATACCATTCATCGGCTATTTAATTTTACAATAATACAAATATCAGAATTTATTCACTCAATGATCGAGACTTCGTATGCTCACAAATACAGCCTCTATAAAACAATGAAAAACACCAGCCAATGCTGCGCGTAAAGAAGGACAAAAGTTAAATCCTATACAACTGATTTTAAATATTTTTTAATTAAATCGTTTTAAAATATGGCATCAAAGAAAAGTCTACTAGATTCTATTCACTTATCTAAATTATTATGGTTTATCAATCATATTCAACCAGAAAGACGCTATACATTTATCTCGACTATTTTACTGCGTTTTTATTATTAAAGAACAGATGTATAGTATCCGTGACCATTGGAGAGAGTGGTCTATAGACAATAAAGAAAGGCCATACTAACCTGCATGATGCGGGTTTCTTTTTGTTTATTGATCTAGAAATAGCACAGCAGCCACACAGTCCCCCGCATAACAAAAGACGAGATTTACACAGCAATTGATTAGATGTGCTTAAATTTTTGCTGGTAGACGAATGATGGATTTTTTAAATAGGTCCAGTGTTTCAGTATAAATATAGCTTTGACACTAGGATAAAAAGTTATAGAAATAATTGAAATGTATAAATATGAATTAAAATAAAAATTTAGAGTTAAAAAAAGCACGATATCGTGCTTTTTTTACAACTTACTCTGAATTATAGCGGAGTAATGTTTACAGCGTTAGGACCTTTAGGACCTTGAGTGATACTGAATTCAACTTGTTGACCTTCAGCAAGAGTTTTGAAGCCAGAGTTAGCGATTTCGCTGAAATGAGCAAAAACGTCTGGACCTGATTCTTGTTGAATGAAACCGAAACCTTTAGTTTCGTTGAACCATTTAACTGTACCTTTAACAACATTTGAGTTTGACATAATCAATCCTACTGAGATTTAAAAATTTTAAGCCATTTTATGACTAGTGATAACGTCGAAAATAATAAAGAATTGAACTTAAAATCTGAATAAAACGAAGGATTATGACTAAAACTGCGATACTTAGAGAAGATTTACCAAAACATGACTGTTTTCTAGTTGGCTTTACTTTACAGGAAAAAAATAAATAATCAAGCCTTCTTATACATATTTAACTTTATTATGGATAAAGAATGACTTATCTATTTAGAACAGCTCTCATGTGAGAGCTTTCTCAAATAACTTACTTTCTCGATCATTGATAGAAAACCAATTGGCTTTCTATTTCACAAGAAAAAAATACCAATGTTCTATACATCAATTTTTCTTATGCTTACTTTAGGGTTACTTTTTAAATGGCCAGCGGAGTTGAGCCAAATATTGGTTGGGTATTTGACTACGCACACCAACTTGATCATCTTTAATTTTTTGATCTTCATAGTGAAAACTTCTAAACAAGATGTCCCAAAATATGAACACTTCTCCGAAATTCTTACGACCAAATCCATGTTTATGATGGATGCGATGTACTTCAGCTACAGCAAAAATATATTTGAAAGGACCAACACGATAATCAATATTTGCATGCTGAAAAAACAAATGCACGGCCATAAATATCATCCAACAACCAATCAGCAAACTTGGAGCCCCAAAAAGCGCGAGGATGATCAAACTAGGTCCAGCAAGTACGATTGCACTCAGGGGATGCCTCTTTTCAGCATTTAACCAATATAAACGGCGTGATTGATGATGAATCGCATGCAATTTCCATAAAAACCGATACTTGTGGCTTAGGTAATGCATGAACCATAGTCCAAAATCAATCACCACAGCAACAATCAATATCTGCCAAAATACCGAAATATGGTCGGGCCATAATCGTGGAATAAATCGGAAAAGATCAAACCATTCAATAATTTTTGAGACAGAAACGATCAAAAATAAATTAAAAATTGCATGGATGATATCTGTAACAAAATCTTGATGTGTATCCAACCACTTTGCTTGATAAGGCAAAGAATGCTCAACCCATGCAATCACTACGCCACTTAGCAATATAAACAATATTGAACTTGGCCAATATGGAACTTGCCCTGAGACGATGAACATCATCATCCATACGGTTAACAGCATACAAAGCGGATAAAATAAATATCGCAGAGATATTTTAACAAAAGCGCTCATTTATAACTCCAATCAACAGAATACGTTTTAGGAGTATGCTGACTGGCTGGATAGAAAAATTGAACGAAACCGCTATATCACTTATAGCTTTTAATCTGACAAAAGTAATATTGGCATTTGCTCAATGGATGGAATAAATTTTAATAGTGAAGGTTGAATGCCAAACATTTGTTTGCAGGTTCGACTAAAATGCGCCTGATCAGAAAAATGAGCGTGATGAGCGATGCTGGTTAAATTAATATCCTGATCTATGGCTTGAAAGCTTTGTAATAAGCGTAACCATTTCCGATAACTACGATAAGAAATACCAAAATTTTCACTAAACCAATGACTAAAACGACTTTCTGAAAGATTGAATTGTGAGGCGATTTGTTTCACTGTCAAATTCTGTTGATGGTTGAGAATAAGAAATTTTGCAAGACGCTCTTCTCTAACTGACTGAGCTTTGAAATTAGATTCACTGCAATAACTTAAAAGCTTTTGGAAAGATTCAAATATTTGATTTTGTTCTATAAAACACGCTCTAAGAATAGACACCAAACTTTCAGGTAATAGCGTAATCGGTGAGTCTGGTTGTAGATAAGCTTCTAAATAATGCTGAATGACATCAGCAAGAAAATGTGTTTGATCAATATAGATCGAACAGTAAGTTCCTGGTTGCAAATGATGTAAAGTATTTGCTGCGATATAGACCCCACTACTCCATATACAATAATCATCAGCAATAACTTGAATCCGCTCTCCCTGTTGTTTTGCAAAGCTTAACTGATGTGCGTGATGACGATGTGGAGAGTTATCACCCACAGCTCCTTCAAAATAGCCAATGCCATATCCAATTGCTATTCGGCCCATCCAATATTTAGCAGGTAATTTATATAGATTAGATTGAGCCATAGAATACTTAAGCTAAAAGTGAAAACTCATTAAATAACACTATTCTACTTATCTTCAAATACCCAGCATAAATAAGCAGATTGATTGAGTGCGCTTTTTATATCTTTGCTATTCTAAAGCGCTTAAATTCAATGCAATAAATTTTAAGCATAAAAAAACCTAGTAAGCATGAAGCAAACTAGGCTATAAACTTTGAATCTTTTTTCGTTGGTAGCGGGAGCTGGATTTGAACCAACGACCTTCGGGTTATGAGCCCGACGAGCTACCAGACTGCTCCATCCCGCATCAACGAAGTGACTTTATACGCCTTAAAGGCAAGTAATACAACCTTTATTCAATATATCTCTCAAAAAGCCTTATTTAAGTATTCTATTCACACAATATTTATACTTTTATGCATTGTTTTTGTGTATGCATAGAAAAATATAAGAACAGAGAATTTTGGAGTGACTAGATTGAATCTCTTTTGCCAAATCCACAACATCATATTTAACACCAGACATCGTTAATTTTTATGCCATGACCCAAGTTGTTAAAGAGCAAAGCATCTCTAAGCATCTATCAATATATGATCCGCAACATAATAGAAAAATTATTTTCAACACATTTCAACATATTAAAATTCATAAAAGCCCACCTTGTGATGAGCTTTTAGGTCCATTTGTATTTACTTATACACCCATATCCCTAAAGGGATATTACCAAATAAATGGATAAGTAAAGTAAGAACAATAAACATAGAAAAGAAGAATGCGATGTTTATAGATTTAGATATCATGTAATCACCCTTATTTTATTGTTGTTGATTTTTTATACACTAATAACGTGAAATTTTCAATCATTAATATGGATAAATAAATCACATTAAAATCTATCGCTTAGTAAGCTGCTTAAATAGTAAAACATTTTGCAATAATTACTTCTCTCTTTCCTTTTTTATCGATACTTCCCTGTCTATAAATACTTGTTAAGTATCTATAATAATTTTTGCTATAAAAAAAGACGCTTTAAGCGCCTCACCACAAACTTCATTATTTACCACTCATTTCAACTTATATTGCTTATTCAGCTACTCAATCTCAAAAAAATGCTTTTCTGTGACTATTTTTATCTTTATTTCTTTATAATATCTAATCATTGGGTCATTTGCATCTTTGCTAATTTTATCTAAAAACTTATTCTCTTTCATTAATTTAGAATAAGTTTTATAACCAATAATTAATCTTTGTGGATCCTTACTTTCTTTAAAATCATCAATTTGCTTATTGAGTTCTTTTAGATCGATACCCATGTTGGCTCCCCTCAATTGTTTTAAGCAAAATAACACTCATTTATTACATTTTTTTGGCGCGTTAAGAAAAATTAAGCGATTAAAAATACCTCACATTTCTGCAAGGCATTCTTCAATATTTTGCTCTATCTTTCATCAATATTTAAAATAGCGGTGACGTCACTCTAGTGACTACATCAACTTATGATTCAGTGATAAATAAGGGATGATTCGCTTTATAAATCGCTAATTTTTTTATTTCATTTTCTAGATAGCCTTGTGGCTCTTCTTTCCATGTTACTTTTCCACTATCAAAATCAGAGTTACTTAAGGCCCAAGAAGAAATTAAACTGTAAATAAATGTGTTATCAGCAAAAATTAATTTTGTTCTATTGCTCTTATCGCTGGTAAATACTTTGTGTGTAGGTAAGGACCCAAATATACCCACGTGGGTATACAAATATGTAAAGGTTTCATTCATCGTAATGATTACTCTTGTCGTTAATCACTATACTACCGCATTCAGCTCTATTTTATGAACTTTGAGCAAAATTCAAAATCCTTAACCGCTTAAGGATTTTATGAAAAAAACAGCCCCTAAGGCTATGCTATGAATAATTGAAGCATTAAGGCAAAAAAAACCTGCATCTTTGGGGAAAGAATGCAGGCAAAAACCGATAATTCGGTAATAGAAGGAATACCTACTATTTTACTAGGGTTTCATTTTATTTGTCAGTGGCAATATATAACAAGTGCTATAGCTTGCTTTTAATTGGTGAAAAATACTCAATATGGAAGTGGGTCAAAAAAGCTTTATTTTGTAAAATCGCGTCTTTGATCAATGTTCTTTGATACGACCATCATACCTTTCTATTGTTTTTGCCTACTGAGATATTCTCCTCTTAAGCAGCTGCAAATTTCTAAGTCAAAATATTTAAATTTTGCTTGCCTGAGTGACCATTTAAATCACCAAGATGTGTGAATTTTTTTATTATTCAAAAATTGGCTCCAATAAAAAACCCACTTGGTTAAGTGGGTTAGTATTAAATATACACTTTAAATTTTTTCATCGATGCCCGCTTGTTTAAAAATACCATTTGCAGTGTGTCTTGATTCAATTGTAACTGCTACTGGGAATTTTCTATCTGTTATTGGACTGTACCAAATCTCATGGCTACCTTTGCCTTGTCTTTCAAAATTACAACCATACAATAATAGTATTTCAATAACTTTATCGTAGAACCCAGCACCCATATTAAAGCACCACAGACTCTGTTATTTTATAATTCAGTGTGAATTTGTTTAAGTCGACCGAGATATCATTTAATTCTATCAATTCTGCAGCTAGAAGCTTTACATTACTTATTAATTCTTCAAATGTTTTAGACTCTGTGACCAAGCTCAAACTATCACATTGAGCCACCCAAACTTTAGCCTCATCATCAAATAGTACATTTACGTCAAATGAATTAGAAAATAAATCTTTGCAACTGACTGCCTTAAGCATAGCTCTTTCTGCATGAAAAGATTTTGAAAGTTTTTCTGCTTGTAATGCCAAACTCAACGCTGTAGAAAAACGATTTTTATTTCTTCTGTATCGAATTTTTACATCTGCATTTTCACCAATAGCAGCCTTTTTGCCCTCTACATGGCGAACTTTAGATTTAGACATAATTAACCGATCTCCACTTCAGATCTTATGTGCATATTTTAATCAATTAAGTTAATAATTACCATGACAAATTCATCGTGCTCTTGCAAAAGTATGATTTTTGAAAGTTTTGCATAACACTAAACTCTTATAAATCACCCTTTATAACTGCTTATTTTTTGACTATTGTAAAAGGCTTATTGATCAAGCCATAATATTCATGGTGATGTCGATCCTCATCTCTTAAATCTTACTCAAGTCTAAAATTGTCAGACTTCCGCAATATACTGCACCTGTATCAATGTAGTAGCAATTATCTCGCTTGATGGTCGTTGTTGTGACGGTATGCCCCATGATGACCAGATCCACACCTTGAACTTTAGTATATTTCGGATTCTCTAAATCAAAGCGTTCTCTGCCCCACATTGCAGCGACCGTAGGGAATCGCTTAGCTTCAATTGCATATCTGACAGCATCAAAATGATTAAGATTATGTTTAAACAACTCCCAGTCATTTTGCTCAATATGCCCATGTACAAAACTAAACTTACGACCTTGATGTGTGATTTCAAGTGCAATCGGTAACTGATTAAATTTGTTTATAATTTTATGTTGAGTTTGAGCATCCAAATCATAAAACCACTCTCCTCCATTGGCAATATGACAACGGCCAAAGGACTCATTAAACAAACCTTTAATACATAAGTCTTCATGATTCCCTCGAATTGAAGTAAACCAAGGTTGATCGATTAGACTCACACATTCAATATTTTGAATACCACGATCAACTAGATCACCAACAGCAACCAATAAATCGTTTTCAAAGTTAAAGCCTATCTCAATCAAGCGACTCATCAGCAAGTCGTAACAACCATGAATATCACCAACTACATAGAGCTTACCTTTGATTACTTTATTCCAAATTTTGACTAAGTTCATGTCTTTGCCCTCTTAAGCGAATTTCCAATCCATCTACAACAATGTCCTATCCGTAAAAATTGTTTTGCTGTACACCACATTGATGTATAAATACTTTTTGTTTACATAGCTTTGGCTAATTGATATGAGCTATACGTCTCAGGATATTCATCACTGGATTTTTAAGTAAGTGTTCAAATAAAGCTTGGAGGAAATAAAAATACTTAGAAAGGTGTGTTGTTTTTGATAAGGCTTATATAGTTAAAATGGCAATATCTTCATCTTCTAATTCAGCCATCTATAAAGGTATAAGCCACCGCCATCATTTTTAGCTTTTCTGGATTTTTCTTATAAGCTGAGATTTATATTCTTATTGTTGTATCTACTTAACAATGCAATTTTATTTTACGGTACATTAAAAATCTTTCATAAATCAAAAAATGATCATGTAGAGTGAATCATATTGGTATTGAAAGTTCCTTCTCCCACTGGGAGAAGGCTAGGATGAGGGGGATTTTATCTCGATCTATGTTTTAAAATGGGCTTATGAAAGAAGTCTATTAATAAAAAAATAACTATTTAATAATTCATAAAAATACTTGTAATGCAGCCTGTAAAGCAATAATTAAAATTATCCATTTTAAATTCTTTGATAGAATCATTTTATCATATTCAAAATAATATGAAATTTGATTTATTAATGCGACAGAAGCTCAAAATGAAAGAAAAAAAGATTGTTATTGTTGGTGCTGGTATTGTTGGCGTTACTCTAGCATGGTATTTCGCCACTTATTCCGATGTAGAAGTGACATTATTGGATCAAAAGCAGGCAGGGAGCGGTGTTTCCCAACATTCTTTTGCATGGCTTAATGTTTCATATGGGCGTCCTGATGCCTTCCAAAAACTACGATCAAAATCCTTGAATGAATGGCGAAGATTAGATGCAGAGATGAATGGCACATTGAAAATTCATTGGCGAGGTGCCATTAGTTGGCAGGAAACGAATGATGATACATTACAATTTATCCAATCCCACAGTGAGCTGTCTTTTAATGTCGAATCTTTAACAAAAGAGCATCTTGCAGAAAAAGAACCTTTGCTTGATAAAGCGCCGAATGTGGTTGCATTTGCTGGCGAAGAAGGTGCGATAGATCCCATTTGGGTGATTCAAACGCTGCTTCAGGATGCCATTAAAAAAGGTGTAACTTATTGTCCAGAAATGGAAGTTTTTAAAATATTACAAAATGAATCAGGTCAAACAATCGGTGTACGTAGTCAAGATAAGGATTATTTTGCGGATAAAGTCGTTTTAACAGCGGGAGTGGTCAATAAGGATTTATTGAAAACTATCAATATCGAATTACCTTTAGCATCTTTGCCAGCTATTATTATTCGCTTTAAGCATGAAAAATCAGATCAATTCGCACAGCATATTATCTCGACACCAGAGATGGAGATTCGTTCGATTGATTCAGAACATTTTTTAGCGGCAGAAGATTATATCGATGACACAGCAGTCAATACGCCAGAACTGATCGCTCTGAATGCTTTAAAAACGATTCAGGCACATTTTAATGCGATAGCACCGACATTAGCATCATCTATAACTGTTGATCACGTGGCTGTAGGAATGCGCCCTATCCCATTCGATGATATGCCCATTGTTGGTACGATGAATGATGACTCTGGACTTTATCTCATTTCAATGCATGCAGCAGTCACTCTCGCGCCTTTAATTAGTCGCTTGGCTATGCAAGAAATTTTATATGAGCAAGAAAGTCCTGAATTATTTTCTTATCGTATCACGAGATTTCAGTGATTATGTGCCGATTTTACGCCAAAATAACCACTAAACTATTTATTTTATTAATAAATTTGGTACGCCCAGCGGGACTCGAACCCACTCCACAGGCTTCGGAAACCTGTACTCTATCCAGTTAAGCTATGGGCGCTTAAATTGAGAAGGCACATCATAACAAAAAAAACCGCGAGGTAAAGCATTTATAAAACAACTCTTTTGATTGATGCTCATGCTTTAAGCAATGTTGCATATTTGCAATGCAGAATTCCTCCTAACTTACTTGGTTTATTTAAAAAGATCGCTCACAATACACACTCCATAAACCAAGTGAGAATTTCATGACTGATGCTCTGACGTTAAGAGATTTATCTAAAACCTATAGAAATGGATTCCAAGCACTCAAAGGAATCAATTTGACTGTTCCAGAAGGAGAGTTTTATGCACTTTTAGGACCAAATGGCGCTGGTAAATCGACAACAATCAGTATTATCAGTTCCTTGGCGCGGAAAACCTCGGGTACTGTGGAAATTTTTGGTCACGATTTAGATACCCATCCGTCACAGGCAAAACAATGTCTAGGTGTTGTTCCTCAAGAATTTAATTTCGGCCAATTTGAAAAGATCTTTGACATCTTAGTCACTCAAGCGGGTTATTACGGCATTCCACCTAAAATTGCACAACAACGTGCTGAAGAATATTTAGAAAAATTAGGTTTATGGGATAAGCGTAATACTCAAGGTCGTATGTTGTCTGGTGGTATGAAGCGCCGTTTAATGATTGCGCGTGCCATGATGCATGAACCTAAACTTTTGATTTTAGATGAACCCACTGCAGGTGTAGACATCGAGTTACGCCGTTCAATGTGGGATTTCCTTACAGAAATGAATGAAAAAGGCACTTCGATCATTTTAACCACGCATTATTTAGAAGAAGCAGAAATGCTTTGTCGTCAGATTGCGATTATTGATCGTGGTGTTATCAAAGAAGATACCTCGATGAAAGCGTTCTTAAACCAATTGAGTGAAGAATCTTTTATTTTCGATTTAGAAAATCCGATTGAACCAATCATGATTGATATCATTGGTGTGAAATTTAATCTGATTGACCCCATGACCTTAGAAGTCACGATGGATAAAGCGCATTCTTTAAATGATTTATTCCAGCTTTTAGAAGCGCAAGGTATTCGTGTTCGCAGTATGCGTAATAAATCAAATCGTCTTGAAGAGTTATTTGTGAAACTGGTTGAGAAAAATCTTGAAGGAGTTGCAGAATGAATTTTACTCAACTACGTATTGCACTCTATACATTAGTTCAAAAAGAAATCCGCCGTTTTATGCGCATTTGGCCGCAGACCTTATTACCGCCTGCGATCACTATGAGCTTGTACTTTGTGATTTTTGGTAATTTGGTCGGTTCTCGTATTGGGCAAATGGGTGGATTTAGCTATATGCAATTCATCGTGCCGGGTCTCATCATGATGGCGGTGATTACAAACAGTTATGCCAATGTATCTTCAAGTTTCTTTAGTGCTAAATTCCAAAAAAGCATCGAAGAACTGATCATGAGCCCAGTTCCATTACATATGGTCTTGTGTGGTTATGTGATTGGCGGTGTTGCCCGTGGTGTTCTTGTTGGGGCAATTGTCACTGCAATGAGTTTGTTTTTTACTGACCTTTATATCCATAATATTTTCGTCACGATATATACCGTTATTATTACCTCACTCTTGTTCTCTTTAGGTGGTTTTATCAATGCTGTATATGCAAAATCGTTTGATGATATTTCGATTATCCCAACCTTTGTATTAACTCCCCTCACCTATTTAGGCGGTGTGTTTTACTCGATTAGTGCTTTAAGTCCATTTTGGCAAAATCTGTCTTTAATTAACCCGATTGTATATATGGTCAATGCTTTCCGTTTCGGAATTTTAGGTCATAGTGATGTCAATGTTTCATTGTCTTTACTTATTGTGACTCTATTCTGTGGCGTACTGTATGCGATTGCTTACTATTTACTTTCTCGTGGTTCAGGAATGCGTGAATAATGTCTGTTGAAAAATCTTTATTGGGTAAAGAAACCGATTACCCAACTACCTATCAACCCGAAATTCTTTTCCCGATCGCGCGTGTACAAGCGCGTGAGCAATATGCGGATGTAGCGGGTATATATAAAGGTCAAGATTGGTGGCATGTATTCGAAATTTCTTGGCTCAATAGCAAAGGGATCCCGCAAGTTGCCATTGGGCGTATTGCACTCCCTGCAACATCACCAAATTTGATTGAATCAAAGTCGTTAAAGCTCTACTTTAATAGTATGAACTTTACCCAGTTTGACTCCCATCAAGCTTTTATCAATACCGTTGAAAAAGACTTATCTGCTGCTGGACAAGCCCCAGTGACGCTAACTTTATTTCAAGTTGATGATTTAGAGATTAGCAAACCAACGGGTATTTGTATTGATGATCAAGAACCTGACCAGCTGGTCAATCATCCAGATGCAAGCCTTTTGGCCTTTGATCAAGAAAATACACAACACGGTGAAAGCGTTGAAATTCAACTGTATTCACACTTATTAAGAAGCAATTGCCCTGTGACTGGACAACCCGATTGGGGCACTGTTTTTATCCGATACCAAGGCGAAAAACCTTGTTATCGTAGTATTTTAGCTTATATTATCTCGTATCGTCAGCATAACGGTTTTCACGAACAATGCGTGGAACAAATCTTTGCCGATATTTGGCAAAATTTAAAACCTGAAAAGCTGATGGTGTATGCAACATATACACGTCGTGGCGGTTTAGATATTAACCCATGTCGTGTATCTGATGAATCATGGATGCCAAGCCCAATTCGATTGGCGCGACAATAAACATTGAGGTTGAAAACATGCCTTTTTTTGGTTTTGTACCTTCTGAAGAACTATTAAAGAACATTCAGACCGGTATTGAGAAAAAAAACTCTAACGAACCACTTTATCCTTTACGTGATCAAACTGCCTTACTCATTAATGAAGAAATTATTGATACGCTTTTGATTGAACTTGTTCGTCGCTTCCCTGCAAGTGACAAACGAGATACTGCTGAAAAATTAGCAGGCTATGTCAAATCGACTGTTGCTGTGTTACTTAAACAATTATTAAGTAAGGCAGACAATGATGTGGTTCGTCAGTCTGTAGAGTTTTCGGAACGTAGTCTATTTAAAGATCCACAAGGCCAATTCCGTGTCGGTGTGAATTTAGACGCAAGTTTAGTCACCAATCTCAAAAATAGTTTTGCTGAAGTTCAAGCAAATGGGGATGTAAATCGCGCTGTATTGTCTGAACAATTCAAACAATTCTCAGATGCGACGATTAACCATTTTATGCGTGATTTTAATAAAACGCTGGATTTGGGTATGATCAAACGTAAAGCTGCGGATATTGGCGCGTCTGCTGTAGGCAAAGCAGTGCATATGGCAATCGATAAGTTGATTCCAAATTTAAATAAAGATGAAATCACAGCTGTAGCAGAATATTACGATACTTTATTTTTTAATTGATCGTTAAAACTCAATTGGATTTTTAAATATAAAAAATGCCCTTCTTGATAAGGGCATTTTTTTGCATTTATCGAGTTATACTTTTTAGCTGTAGTAATTAACCATTAAATTCATAAACTTAAAACCACGATAAAACGCTATTCCTAGATCTATCTAAGACCTATTCAAGTTCAAAACCATTTAATTCAATCTATTTAACCCACTATTTTCTAATTTAAATATTTCACGCTCAAAATAATCACAAAACTCAGCTCATAATTTTGTTGCAAAGTATTGATATTCATTGCCTTCGAGGGGGATTGTGATAGCATGCGCAAAACACATTTCCCGCACAAAATAGACCAATGGCACCAAGCTCTCAATATAAATTTTTACGTCAATCTCCTCGTGATGGTCTAAGTACTGCCATGATCCCCTCACGCTGGCAAAAACTCCATATTGACCCTTGGTTGAGCTTATTCCTAATTTTAAATGCGATGCTCGGTTTAACCGTCCTTTATAGTGCGTCTGCACAAGATATGGGGCTGGTTTCCAAACAAGCCATGAGCTTTGGTATCGGTTTTCTCGTCATGTGTGGTTTAGCCCAAATTCCCCCTAAAGTTTATCAAGCTTTTGCACCTTACTTTTATCTGTTTGGACTGGTCTGCTTAGTCGCAGTTAAAGTGTTTGGTGAGGTTCGCATGGGTGCTCAACGCTGGATTGGGATTCCGGGTTTTGGCAGCGTGCAACCCAGTGAGTTTTTAAAAATTGGTATGCCATTGATGATTGCATGGTTTTTATCTCGTAATCCTCTACCGCCTAGTTTTAAAAATGTGTTTTTATCACTAATCATGATTGGCATTCCTTTTATCCTGATTGCAGAACAACCCGATTTAGGTACATCACTGCTCATCTTAGCCAGTGGGATTTTTGTGCTATTTCTGAGTGGTCTTTCTTGGAAAATGATTTTAGGTGCAGTGAGTGCTGTTGCTGTAGTGATTCCAGTCGCTTGGGAATTTCTACTACATGACTATCAACGACAACGTGTTTTAACTTTATTTAATCCAGAAGCTGATGCCTTAGGCACAGGCTGGAACATCATTCAGTCTAAAACAGCGATTGGTTCGGGTGGCTTTATGGGTAAAGGTTATTTGGAAGGCACTCAATCGCACTTACATTTTTTACCTGAAGGCCATACTGACTTTATTATTGCCGCATTTTCTGAAGAATTCGGTCTGATTGGTATCCTACTTCTGATCATCATTTACTTTTGTATTATCTTTAGAACCTTTCAAATGAGTCTACAATGCTTCCATAATTTTGGGCGCTTGGTTGCTGGTACTTTTGCTTTGTCATTTTTTGTTTATGTATTTGTAAATGCGGGCATGGTCAGTGGTATTTTACCTGTAGTCGGTGTGCCATTACCTTTTATGAGTTATGGTGGTACTGCAATTATTACTTTAATGGCCACTTTTGGCATTGTGATGTCTATACATACACATCGTTAATTTTTTATCATAAATAATTAGGAAATATAACCTATGTTTACTTTTGGGCTTTTACAGAAGGTTAAAAACATCACTTTTTGTGCAGCTGCATTTTCACTGACCAGTTTCTGTCAAGCCAATGATTTTGCCAGCAACCCTGAATACAATAATTTTAAAGCCAAAACCATGCAAACCTATGGTTTAAGTAGCGAACAAATTGATTGGGCAATGAATGGTTCACGCAATTTACCCAATATCATCAGCATTATGGAACGACCAGGTGAAAGTAAGCCTTGGTATCAGTACAAAACTAATTTTTTAGCTGAAGGCACGATCCAACGTGGTGTACGTTTTAAACAACAATATGCAGATACACTAAATCGCGCAGAACAGCAGTTTGGGGTGCCTCAAGCGATCATCCTAGGCATTCTAGGGGTCGAAACAGGTTATGGCTCAAATAAGGGCTCCTTTATCACCCGTGATGCACTTGCAACCCTCGGTTTTGGTTATCCCCGCCGTGCGCAATATTTCCAAGATGAGTTGGGTGCTTTAATTGCATGGTCATATAAAGATGGCGTTCCAACCAATTCGATTGTTGGGTCTTATGCAGGTGCAGTAGGTTATCCGCAATTTATGCCAAGTAATGTGTCTAAATTTGGCGTGGATTACGACGGAAATGGTCATGTTGATTTACGTAACTCTGCGGTCGATGCGATTGGTTCGATTGCCAACTATCTGGCTCAACATGGCTGGCAACGCGATCGCCCTATTGCATTTTTAGCGCGTTATACAGGGAACAATCCTGAAACAGTTATTGCAAAAGATTTAACTCAGCCTGTTCCCTATGGATCACTTAAAAATTTAGGGATTTCTCCATTAAATCCAATCGTCAAAATTGATGACTTAGATTTGGTTAATGTGATTCAATTACAGGACAGCAATGGCCCTATTTATTATATTACTTATCCTAATTTTCAAGTGATTACGACATATAATAGAAGCCGTATGTATGCCACTGCTTTATGGCTTTTAGGCACTGAAATTGTAAGTCGTTAAGACTTGCAATTTCCCAAACAATAAATAAGTCAAGATTTTTTTATGTTAATTTGATCACATTTAATACTTTTTTCACACCTTGTTACAATATTGATTATTTTTTAATTAAAACCTGTAAGAATTTGTCCTTTTTGTAACTGTTTCTTAAATAATGCTAGACACATTTATTCCAGCTTGAATATTATCCTTTCCGTTAAATGCAGTTGCACAAGTGAATTTACAGACCTCTATGGTTAATTTTCAGCGACTTAGAAAGTTAAAATTGAGGTTCCAAGGAGTTAAACGATGCATGCTTCACTAAAATATATGATGGCCCTGACCATGGGTCTGAGTATGACGCAGGTCAACTCAGAAATGGTTCAGTCATCATACTTAAACAATGATTCGGATAGTTCGAGTCTAGCTTCTCGTGTGATTAGCAAAGATTCAACAAATTTCAACTCTCATTTTTCAAACCTAAACAGTTTGTCAATTACTGAACGTTCTGGCGATCAAGTCCGTCGTCAAACTATTGCAGCAAAGATTCAAGTTCCTGAAGATGAGCCTTCAGTAATTGATAAACTTAATGAAGTTGCTTCAAACACAGTTCGCAAATTTAGCCAAACTGGTGTTGCATCTTGGTACGGCCGTCAGTTCCACGGCCGTAAAACCGCAAGCGGTGATACATTCGATATGAATGATTTGACTGCTGCACACCGTAGCTTGCCATTAAACTGCTTTATTCGTGTAACCAATAAAGACAATGGTAAAAGCGTAGTGGTTAAAGTCAACGATCGTGGTCCTTTCCATGGTAACCGTGTACTTGACCTCTCTTACGGCGCTGCTAAGCGTTTAGGTATTACAAATTCAGGAACAGCACGCGTTAATATTGAACGCGTAGATGGTCCAAACTCGTAAATCACTGCATGCATTTAACAAAAGCCACTTTCCAGTGGCTTTTTTATTACAAAAATAAAAATACAGATGTCCGAATTGCCCCCTTAACTTTCCAGTTATGCCCCTTTTCTTTCAATGCATTCCAGATAAAATAAAATGCGAGTCGATACAGGATGTATCACTAAACAGAAAACGAAAACCGAAGTTTAAAGTCTAAAAGTAAAAAAGTGAGCCATGCATGGACGTGAACAGCAAAACGCCAAACTTCGCGCATACATCCCTCAGCAAAACCCAAAAAGTAATCGCACTTGGTTTTGCCACGCAAGGCTTGGGTTATGCCAGCGTCATGACCGCGCTTCCCACAATCAAAAGCCGATTCAGGCTTTCAGATGATCAACTGTCGATTATTATCCTGGGCGTCTGTATTGCCGCAGCACTGGGTTCTATTTTGGCAGATCGACTTGCAGTCAAACTAGGTTCAAGGCTGGCTATTATTATCGGCTTGCTATTTGAAGCCATCGGTATTGCAATTGCAGCATTTAGTCCCAGTGTCATGATCATGGTCGCTAGTTTTTTACTTTATGGGCTTGGACTCGGATGTTTAGACGCTGCATTGAATATGCAAGCTGTCATGATGGAACAAAAACTTGGGAAAAGCGCCTTGGGCGGTTTCTTTGCCTGTTATACCGCTGCTGCTTTCCTTGGCGCGTTAATCATGTCCGCAACGGTCTCAACCACACTTGGGGCAACAGCGGCATTGTGCATTGCTGTCACGATGTGTTTGATTACATCGCAAGTGTCAAAACGTTGGTTATTTCAACAAAAAGAAAATGCTGCCCTACGTCCTCAACAACGATCACCAATTCCGCATAAACAATTGCTTATTTTTGGTGTGATCATTCTCATCGCCTTTACTGTCGATTCAGCAATCAGTACGTGGAGTTCAATTTATCTTAAAGATATTTTAGCAAGCTCAGCCACAGTCGCCCCATTGGGTTATGCCGCATACCAAATGGGTATTTTACTCACCCGTTTAAGTCTGGATTATCTTTTAAAATTTAAAAGCGCTGCATGGGTTGCCTTGATCACAACGCTGATTGGTGCAACAGGCTGTGCCATAGCTGGCTTAGGACATTCATTGGCGATTGTCATTGCTGGTTTTGCGCTGGCTGGTGTTGCGGTAGGCGCATTAGTCCCGCTGACATTTTCAGCAGCAGGTCGTTTAGATGAAAATCGACGCGATGAAATTATCGCACGGGTGAATATTTTTAATTATGGCGGGGCTGTAGCAGGAGCTGTAATTGTTGGCTTACTTGCTGCTCCTATCGGTTATGGTCCCTCATTTATTGGTTTAGCACTGGCGCTGTTATCTGTGATTTATTTTAGAAAAAGATTTATTTAGGCTGTATATAAATAAAAAATCGTTTAGGATGAATCAAGATCATTGCTCAAATGCAAAAACACTTATCATTTTTTAAACACATATCAAACCTATACGCAGATCAAAATCTTTGCTAGTTTGAATAAAATAAACAATTCAATTCATCTGTTTTGAGCAATATTTAATAAAACAAATTTGGGGATTATTCATGTTTCAAATCAGTAGCCCATCAAAACTTGTCCGTGCAATTGCACCCATCATCTGCGTAATTGGTCTTGGCTCGCTTAGCGCATGTACCACAGTATCTCCAACAAACACGAATACCCCCGCTGATCTTGCAATATTGACGCAAACAAACACGCTATTTTACGGCGGCTCAATTTTAACCATGCAAGGCATGTCACCCCATTATGTCGAAGCGCTACTGGTCAAGGATGGAAGAATTGTCTTTGCAGGTGATTTAAAACAAGCGCAAAAGTTAAAACAAAAAAATACCCAAGAGGTTAACTTAAACAGTCATACCCTGCTGCCTGGTTTTATTGATGCACATAGCCATTTAAATAGTGTCGGTCTACAGCAAACTGTGGCAAATCTCTATCCTACGCCCGATGGTAATGTTTCAGATATTGCATCATTGATTCATGAACTTTCACTATGGCAACAAAACAATCCTGACTTTATCAAAGCAACCTCAGGTTGGATTATTGGAAATGGTTATGATGATGCCCAAATTAAAGAAAAACGGCATCCTACAGCAGATGATTTAGATTTGGTTTCCACCAATCACCCGATTATTGTTTTACATCAGTCTGGACACTTAGCCTCTGTCAATCATAAGGCTCTTGAACTTTTAAACATCAATAAAAATACACCCAATCCAACTGGCGGGATTATTCGTCGTAAAGCAAATTCTCAAGAACCCAATGGTGTACTTGAAGAAGCTGCTGTTTTTTCAGCAATGGCAACTGCTTTTAGTAAAGTTCCACCTGAAATCATGCAAAATATGGCAAAAACAGCACTGAATACCTATATCAAAAATGGCTATACCACTGTACAAGAAGGTCGTGCAGATCATGGTACAGCTGAATTATGGCGAAGTTTTGCGGCCATCAATCAATTGAATATTGATGTCGTGGTTTATCCAGATATCATCAATGAAAAAGATTACATGCTGAAAAATGGCAGTAGTCTCAATTATCAAAATCATTTTAGAATTGGTGGGGTTAAAATCAGCCTAGATGGCTCCCCACAAGGCAAAACCGCATGGCTAACGCAACCTTACTTCATCCCACCAGAAGGAAAACCTAAAGACTATCGTGGTTATCCAGCCTATCCAGATACAAAAATGGTTCAAGATGCAATTAATCTGGCTTATAAGAACCATTGGCAAATTCTTGCACATGCCAATGGTGATGCTGCAATTGACCAATATCTCGCAACTATTGAGACAGCCAATGCACAATATGGCCAAGCAGATCGCCGCAATGTGATTATTCATGCGCAAACCATGCGTGAGGATCAATTAGATCAAGCCAAGAAATTAGGGCTTATTCCTTCATTCTTCTCATTACATACTTACTACTGGGGCGATTGGCATAAACACGAAACACTCGGTGCAGAACGTGCCAACCGAATTTCCCCTACAGGTTCTGCATTAAGAAAAAATATGATTTTTACTGAGCACCATGATGCTCCAGTCATTCCTCCTAAAAATATGATGGTGATTGATGCAACCGTCAATCGTACCACCCGTTCTGGAGATGTATTAGGTGAGGATCAAAAAGTCAGTCCTTATATTGCATTAAAATCAGTCACAGATTGGGCTGCATACCAATACTTTGAAGAAAAAGACAAAGGTACCTTAGAAAAAGGCAAATTAGCGGATCTTGTGGTGATAGATCAAGACCCATTAAAAGTGCCCACTCAAAAGATTAAAGACATCAAAATATTGGCAACCTATAAAGAAGGTCAATTGATTTATCAAAGTCCCCAATAAGGATCAGTAAGGACTAGTCGGGATAGGACATGCTTAATTCGAAATTTTTAATCATACTATTGGGCCTGAGTGGTTTTGCTTATGGAGATATCGCTATTTTCAAAGCCACTTTTCCTGATCTAAAAACCAAGCAAGCACCTCACCCACAACACCAACTTGAACAACTTCCCGCAGCCACACTCAGCAATAATGTAACCGTGGATACCTATATTGCTGCAATTCCCAATCCTTTTAATGATACAGGATTCTACAAAGATGATGCCGTCTGTAAGATCAACAATACCCAACAAGTGAAATGTCAGTTCAGTTATACATTATCTGCAACTCAAGCAAAAAAATTTAAAATCATCTTACTGCCAGGTATTGGTCCTGTACTTGCCCCCCTATCATGGCAAGTGATCAGCACGGATATGGGACCTTCGGGCGTTGCGTATGCTGTGCTGGCAAGCCAAAAAAAAGATGAAGCCATCACCATTTATAATTCATCTGCGTGTGCTGGCTGTGCCATGCATAGCGCAAGTTTATATTTCCCCAATGTGCGAAAACTCAGTTTAGACAATGAATTTGGTGCCATTGAAGATAAAAACCACCTGTTAAACATCGTCAAAGCCAATAAAAATAAAGTCTATTTTAGCTATCAAATTCCCAACTATCCCAACAAAACACATGGGATCGCCTATTATGCCGATGAAAGTGATGGCAACGATGTCACCAATTTTCAGGAAATCAAAGTTACACTTAAACCAGAACATCAAACTTGGGCACGTGATATTTTAAACTTCTATCAGGCAACACATTGAAATACCCCTGACCAGCACTGGGTTTTATTTAACGCCGCTATTTTGACCAAAACATTATTCTGATTTATATTGTTTTCAGCAAAAATAAATATAGCCAACCACATGCATGGAGCGCCAAATGAAAACAATCACCGAATGGTTTGATGAATATAGCGAAAGTCATCAAAACAAAACCAATAAAGCCATCCATTGGGCTTGTGTTCCCGCGATTTTATTTGCCATCATTGGGATTCTTGCACATTTTAGTGCTTTGCTTACCGCACTGCTTCTGGTTCTTACCCTCGTTTTCTATGCCCGTTTAGATATTGTTCTTGCTGTAGCAATGACCGCATTAATTGCAGTCATGGCATGGATCATTTACTTACTTCCTGTCGGTGTTGGTTTCTATATTGGGGTGTTTATTTTGGCTTGGATTGGTCAATTTTATGGTCATAAAGTCGAAGGTAAAAAGCCTTCTTTCTTTAAAGACCTTCAATTCCTCCTCATTGGCCCTGTATGGTGTATGGATGCCTATCTTGGTAAAGCACTACCCAAATGGAAAACACGCCAGAAACTGGCTTTTTAGCGCAAATAAACCAGAGGGAAAATCCAATTCGGCTTTTCCCTCCATTTTTTTCAATTTAACAGATAAAATAACCCGTAAAAGCACAATAAACTTAAAGCTAAATTGACTAGAATTTTCTTAGAAATAAGCGCTAAAACAACACAGATCATTGCTGTTAAAAAATAGGCATCCAAAGGCAATGCACGGAATTGATCTCCATTAAAAAATACAATTGGTGCACAAATTGCAGTCAGCAAACATGGCGCTGAATACTGCAACATATTTCCAATCACACGAGGTAATTTCAGGGCGATTTTAGGTTCTAAGAAAAAGTAACGGTTAATCAATACAATGCCTGCCAAAGTTAACAATAAAGTCCATGTCATTTTGCTACGCCTATATTTTTTACTCCGACGATCTTTGCTGTACACATCGCACTAAACATCCCCAAAATCCCTGATAGCACAATGCCCCCTTCAAATTGAAAATATTTAAAAATACAGGCAGATAGCAAGGTACACATGACGCCTACCAAAGTTGCGCTATTTTTCACCATAGGCACAATAATCAAAATAAATACCGCAACAATTGAAAAATCTAAATGTAAGCTTTCTAAATTCGGAATTGATTTAGCCAGTACAATGCCCAACACACTAAATAGGCACCAAGCCAAATAAAAACACAGCCCAGCACCCAACAAATAAGCAAAGCTGCGTTGTTTATCTTTGCCAATGCCGACAGCAAACAGTTCATCTGTCAGCAAGAAGCCAATTAATATACGTTGCTTAAACGGAAAACGACTGACATCTTGACGAAAATTAAGCGCATATATTAAATGCTGACTGGTTAAGAAAAATACCGTAATCATAATCGTCAAGGCCGATGCATGTGACATGACTAAACCTAAACTTACTAACTGCGCTGCACCTGCAAATACAACAGCGGACATTGAGAATGCTTGTGCAAAGCTTAATCCAGCATTAATTGCCATTGATCCAGCCAGAATACCCCAAGGCAGTACGGCAATAGATAAAGGTAAAATATCGACCACACCTTGGAAAAAAGCCTTTTTATTTTGTTTAGACTTAGGCTCAATCTCGGCAGTATAAGATTCAAATTGATCACTCATTTGCAAAATCCAAATCTAAGAATTTAAGCAGTATCTTATAAATGATCAGTGATCGCTTGGATAAAATTGCTATTTGATGAGGGACTGTGGAACGTTTAAATGGCTATTCCCAAATACATTTATTAAATATTTAATGTACTTAAATATTGAGAAGGCGTAACCCCAACTGCTTTTTTAAAATGTCGATTAAAATGACTTTGATCTGAAAAACCACTATTTTGGGCAGTCATTGCAATACTCTGACCTTGTTTTAATAATTGGCGCGCTTTCTGTAAACGGACCTGAACCAACCAGCTATGCGGTGGTAAGCCCGTATATTTTTTAAATTCACGTAAAAAATGCCAAGGGCTTAATCCTACATAGGTCGCCAAATCAGTGAGCGAATAATCATGCTCAGGAAAACTGCTTAATAAATCTTTAACTATTTCAACTTTCCGTTGTGCTTCTGGTAATTCAGCAGGTGTTAATTTGGCACGACCATAGCGACTGATTAAGCGGGCTAAAGTGGATAAATACATACTCTCTTTCAGTAAAGTATTTTCTTTTTGTTCTAATAAATCAAAAAGTAAACAGAGTTGTTGTGCCAATCCAACATCTTGCACAACAGCTTGTGGGAACCACGGTACGCTATTTTTAACACTAAAAAAATCTTGCCCTGCATCTAATAACATTTCTGGCGTTGGATAAATTGCACGATATTTCCAGCCTGACTCGACAGCAGATGAACCTGTATGAATTTCATCAGCATTGACTAAAATAATGTCACCCTTCGGTGCTGTATGTAACTGCCCAGTCCGATAAAAACTCTGTGCACCATCTTCAATCACACCAATACAATAACCTTCATGCACATGCTTTGAAAATTGCTTATGGTGATACTGTGCTTTTAACAACTCTAATCCACCCAATTCTTTTAGGTGAAAGTAGCTTGCCCACTCCTGCATTTTTTCTATTCAGACTTTTGATAATAATTTAAAAATAGCATGTTTATAAAAAGCGTATAGAACAAAATTGCTATCTATACGATTAGACATGGAAAATACAAAGATCTTTTGTGCACATAAGAAAATAACCAATAGATTACTGATAGGTTTTTCCATTATGTTTTAGCCAACCATCTTGATGACGACGCTTTGGATCATGGTGTGTCCAGTGCATTACGCCACCTTGATTGCTATATTCATATTCGCCAAAAAATTCGACAGTATCGCCTTTGCGTAAATTATCGATACGGGGTGCTAAATCAATATTATGTGCAACCAATACAGTTAAGCCATTATCCAGTGCAAGAATAAATTTTTGATGGCGTGAACCTTCATTATCATCACGCAACACGGCTTTTACTCGACCGATGGATTGTACTTGAACATTACTGAGTTTTGCATCATAGGCTTTTCGAATAACCTCAAGACCATTTTGATTTTGACTATTGGCAGACGGCTTATCTTTAAATTGGTTATCTTTACCCTGCTCATCCACATGCTGTGTATTGTCTTGTGAATGATTGTTTTGCTGATCGATCGATTCAACTTTAGAGGGTTCAGTTGTTTGATTTTTTTGTTGATTGAGATCAACACCCAGATAAGCTGCGACGATCACTGCAATTACAGCAGCAATACCAAGTTGTGTTTTATTTGCCATAAAGTTTGAGTCTAATCAATGTTCATGGTGGAATTATAAAAGAATAATCTTTTAGATATGTATGAATTAATTCTTCTGAATCTACTTCAATTAAATTACAGATAAAAAAAACCCCTCAAAAGAGGGGTTTTCAATAATTATACTCAGTGAGTAAAAATTATTTAGCAGCCGCTTGAGCAGCAGCAACTTCTTCTGCAAAGCTCATTTCAGCTTTCTTCTCAATACCTTCACCCACTTCGAAGCGAACGAATTGAGCTACAGTTGTTGCAGTCGCTTTCAATACTTCAGCAACTTTTTTGTCGTTGTCGATTACGTATTGTTGACGCTCAAGAACAACTTCGTTCAAGTATTTTTCAACTGAACCAGTCACCATTTTTTCAACGATGTTCGCTGGCTTACCAGATTCAATCGCTTTAGCTTCTGCAATTTCTTTCTCTTTCGCGATAAGATCAGCAGAAACATCTTCAGCAGTTACAGCAACTGGGTTGAACGCAGCAACGTGCATTGCAATACCTTTACCAGTTTCAGCAGAACCTGTGTAAGAAACAACAACACCGATTTTTAAACCGTGTTTGTAAACTGCAAGGTTTTCACCTTCAACAATTGCAGCACGACGAACTTGAATGTTTTCACCGATTTTTTGAACAAGCGCAATACGAGCTTCTTCAACAGTTGAACCATCTTCAAGTTTCAATTCAGCAATTTGAGCAGCATCAGTTACACCAGCAGCAAGTGCAGCAGCAGCAACTTTCGCAGAGAAACCAGCAAAGTTTTCGTCTTTAGCAACGAAGTCAGTTTGACAGTTTACTTCTAAAAGAATTGCTTTATTACCTTCTTGAGCAATTGTGATCGCGCCATCAGCAGCAATGTTACCAGCTTTTTTAGCTGCTTTTGCTTGACCTGATTTACGAAGATTATCAATCGCTAATTCGATGTCACCGTCTGCTTCTGTTAATGCTTTTTTGCATTCCATCATTGCAAGACCAGTACGGTCACGTAATTCTTTTACCATGCTCGCAGTAACTGCAGTCATGTTGTTCTCCTAAATACGGTAGAATATGAATCTGTTCAACAAAAACGGCCCAAAGGTTCCTCTGGGCCGTTTTGCTTTCTCGACGCTCAATTTGTCATCATTTTAAATCACAAAAATGACAAGCTTGCGTCAAAACGCATTAAGCCTCAGGAGCTTCTTTCGCAGCTTCTTCGCCTTTAGCTTGAGCATTCGCTTGAGTTTGAGCGTATTCTTTACCAGCAAGAATTGCATCAGCCATTGCAGAAGCATAAAGTGTAACAGCACGGATCGCATCGTCATTACCAGGAATAACGAAATCTACGTTATCTGGGTTAGAGTTTGTATCAACGATACCGATTACTGGAATACCAAGGTTTTTAGCTTCTTTAATCGCGATTGCTTCGTGATCAACGTCGATGATGAACAATGCGTCAGGTAAACCACCCATGTTCTTAACACCGCCTAAAGAGCGTTCAAGTTTTTCCATTTCACGAGCGCGTTCTAATGCTTCACGTTTAGTAAGTTTAGCAAAAGTACCATCTTGTGATTGAGTTTGAAGATCTTTCAAACGGTTGATTGACTGACGAAGAGTTTTCCAGTTAGTCAACATACCACCCAACCAACGGTGATCAACATAAGGCTGACCAGCGCGTTGAGCTTGTTCACGAATGATGTTAGAAGCAGCACGTTTTGTACCAACGAACAATACTTTGTTCTTTTTGCTTGCTAGATTGTTAACAAAATTCAAAGCATCATTTAACGCAGGAACAGTATGTTCAAGGTTGATGATGTGAATACGGTTACGCGCACCAAAAATGTATTGACGCATTTTTGGGTTCCAGAAGCGAGTTTGGTGACCAAAGTGCGCGCCAGCTTGAAGAAGGTCGCGCATGCTTACGTTGTAATCTGCCATTTTCTTTACCTTAAAAGTTTGGGTTAGGCCTCCATATGTCCGCATTCTCCACCCTTTCAGGCACCCAGAGTAATGTGACGACATATGTGCGGATTTTTAAATTACCCTTATCAATATTTCCATAAACCATTCACAAAGAAAGTCACAGAAAGCATTTGATAAATTGGGCGGCTATTTATACCATAGTCACATACAAATTTCCAAAAGTTTTTAAAGATCATGAACAGTACTTACGAAGCACCACGTCGATTAATCAAAACCGCAGATGAAATTGAAAAGATGCGTGTTGCAGGTCGATTGGCTGCAGAAGTTTTGGATATGATCAAACCGCATATCAAACCAGGTGTCAGTACACTTGAATTGGATACGATTTGTCATGACTATATTGTCAACAAACAAGACGCTATACCTGCATGTTTAGGCTATGGCGCTGCACCTGGTCGCCCTGCATTCCAACATGTGATTTGTACCTCTGTAAATCATGTGGTATGTCACGGTATTCCATCTGCAAGTAAAATTTTAAAGAAAGGCGATATTCTCAATATTGACGTGACTGTGATTAAAGATGGTTATCACGGCGACACCAATATGATGTATGTGGTTGGTGGTGAAACATCGATTATTGCTGAACGTTTATGTAAAGTTGCTCAAGAAGCAATGTACCGTGGTATGGAAACGGTGAAACCGGGATCAACCATTGGTGATATCGGCGCAGCGATTCAAAAATATGTTGAATCAGAACGCTTTAGTGTGGTGCGTGAATATTGTGGTCATGGTATTGGTACAGTATTCCATGATGAGCCACAAGTCCTTCACTATGGTCAACCTAATTCAGGTATGGTTTTGGAAGAAGGTATGACCTTTACCATTGAACCAATGGTCAATGCGGGTGTTTGGCAAACACGTTTAATGGGTGATAAATGGACGGTGGTAACCAAAGACCATAGTCTTTCAGCTCAATACGAACATACCCTGCTGGTGACCAAAGACGGTGTAGAAGTTTTAACCGCGCGCCCTGAAGAAGATCTATCTCGTTTTCAAAAATAACGAAAGTCATTGACTAAAATGACTTATGCTGCTTAACAAAAGGTCATATTCATATGGCCTTTTTTTATGGCTTAAGTTTTTCCTTGTCGGCCAAGTCAATGTTTTAAGGTTACTTTTAACCGAGATCATGGCCTATTTTTAGCATGTAATATCATGACAACACGATTACAGTTGTATTACATTTATAAACTTATGATAAATAAAACATTAAAAAAAGAACATTCACTTAAAAAAAGCCTTTGTAAAGACTACATTAATTAACAGCAAAAACTTCTAATAATAAAAACGCATAAAAATTAGTATCAATTACGGACATGGAGTCCAAACCTATGAAAAAATCATTACTTTGCATCATGACCTCATGCATGACTTTACCGATGATGGCCCATGCAGATTCACCCTATTTTAGTCTGAAAGATGGTGATGGATTTAAACGCTTTTCTGTTTCAGCAGGTTGGCTACATGCAATGCCGCAAGGTAATCCCAATGGTGTAAACATCAATACCAGTGTTAAGAAAGGCGATTATGCGGTTGGTGATGTGCAACTTGACACTGTGACCAATGCAATTGCCAATACCGAAGAAGGTGCCGCCAAAAAAGAAAAGTTATTGGGTGTGGCAAAACTTGGTGAAACTTTAGGCTTAATTAAAAATGGAACATTAACCTCAAACATGAGTGGTAAAGCCAATATTACCAGTTTAGAAAGCTGGAATAATGCAGATGCAGGACTGAAAGCAGATAATGTTGATACCTTAGGGATCATGGCAAATTACTTCTTTACCGATAATATTTCATTAGAATTTAAAGCAGGTATTCCCCCTAAAGTTGATATTAAAGGACAAGGCCAGATTAATGCCCCTGTACTTGGTATTGCGACACCTGAAGGTAAGCTGGATACACCGATCATTGGCGGAATTGCCAATGGCTTAATTAATGGCATTGGTGGTATTCCCTTAGATACACAAATCCCGATTACCAATTTAGAGCAATCGAAAAAAGCAGCATCTGCAACAGCATGGTTACCTGCTGCAGAAATACATTATCAATTTGGTAAATCTGGTGTAAATAAACTTAGACCTTATGTTGGCGTCGGTGTCATGTATGCGCATTTTACCAATGTAAAAATTGACTCTGGTATCAACAAAGATTTAATTGCTGCAGGCCACATGGTTCAAAATGTTCTTGATGGTCAGGCAGGTGCAGCATTAGAAGGCAAAACATCATCAGCTGATCCTCGCGTTAAAGTAAAAGCCGACGATGCTATAGCGCCTATGGCTACATTGGGTGCAACCTATGATTTTAATGATCGTTGGTTTGGAGTAGGCTCTGTCACTTATGCACCAATGAGTGGTGATGTCAAAATCACTGTCGTTGACAACAATACAGGGAAATCGCTCATCGGCGCTAAAACCAAAATTGATATTGATCCGCTGATTACTTATGTCGGTGTGGGTTATCGTTTCTAAAAGCTAAATTTATTTTCATTAAAATGTGTTGATTGATCACTAAAATTTATCGATTGATAAATTTTTATTCTATCGCTAAGTCCCATTGAATCATCTACAATTCTCATATGATGATTCAATGGATAGCTTATGTCAGTACAACAGGACGACACGCGTTTCTCTAAACCACTCATTTATATGCTCATTGGAAGTGCTTTTATTCTGGCACTCTCTTTAGGTGTACGTCACGGTTTTGGGCTTTATCTTGTACCCATGAGCCATGAGTTTGGTTGGAGTCATCAGGTTTTTAGTTTAGCCATTGCCATACAAAATCTATTCTGGGGCGCAGTACAACCTTTTACTGGTGCGCTTGCAGACAGATATGGGAGTAAAACGATTGTTGCGATAGGCGGGGTGCTCTACACCATTGGCCTATTGTTAATGTCTATCAGTTCAAATGTGCTGTTACTGGATATCAGTGTTGGCTTAATTATCGGCTTAGCCCTCTCTGCAACATCATTCTCGGTATTACTTTCAGCCGTAGGACGAGCAGCGCATCCAAGCAAGCGTAGTATGGCAATGGGTATTGCCAGTGCAGCAGGTTCATTTGGGCAATTCATTATGTTGCCAACCACCCTGCTTCTCATTAAAAACTTCGGCTGGTCATCTGCGCTGGTCATTACAGCAATGCTGATCGTGTTGATTGTTCCATTGGCATGGATGCTTAAAGCACCTATGTATGTACCACCAAATGCAATTAAACAAGCGATAAAACCCAATTTAAGCTTTAAACAGATTCTTAAAATTGCCTTTCAGCATAAACCTTTTTTATGGTTGGCCTTTGGTTTTTCAGTGTGTGGGTTCCAAGTGGTTTTTTTAGGCATTCACCTGCCAGGTTATTTGATTGATCATGGTTTTGATGCCTCTACTGGAACGATCTTTCTCGCATTGGTTGGTCTATTTAATATTATCGGAACCTATACCGCAGGTTGGCTTGGTGGTAAGTATTCTAAACCGCATCTACTTATGGGTTTATATGGTTTACGTGGCGTTGCGATTGTTGCATTTCTGATGCTGCCATTGAGTATTTGGACTGTTTACGCCTTTGGTATCGTTATGGGGATCTTATGGCTTTCGACTGTACCTCTAACCAATGGCATTGTGGCCAATATGTTTGGTGTAAAATACTTAACCATGCTAAGCGGTCTGGTGTTTTTCACTCACCAAATCGGTTCATTTTTTGGTGGATGGCTAGGCGGTTTAAATCATGATATAACAGGTAACTACAACATCATTTGGGGATGCTCAATTGCCTTGTGTGTAGTCGGCGTTATTGTGCATTTCTTTGTCAATGAAGAGGCTGTGGTTAATGACTAACTCATTCTCGTGGTTCAAGCTCAGTATCTGGTTGGTTATTGTTGTTCTGTTCGGGCTGTCAAGTATGCTGTGGTTGAACACGCCTGAATTATTTGAATATTTTAATATGGCTTTTTGTGCGCATTAATTTGAACTGAATTTCACGCCCTAAACGTTTGAGCTGAATCTCAGTGCTATTGATTCAAAACGGTCAATAAAAGCTGCCAGACAATCGTACTTATGGCAGCTTTTTTAAAATTCACTATTCAGTCTTTATCTTTTTAAATAAAAAAGTTCACACATTAAAAAGACCATTTCACAATGGTCTTTTTAATGATCAATACTCGATGACCTTAAGCTGATTTGCGTGAGTTCACTCGTCCTTGAATCACCGCTTTGATATTATTTTTTGCATAATTAAAGAAAACCTTGAGTGGAGAAAGCTTAGGATTTGGCTTCTTCCCTTCACCAATTGCTTTAAACTGCGCGGCATACCACAGGATTTCCATGATCGCCATTTTATCAACAAAAGGAATACCCGTTTTGATCTGCTCTACCGCATATCGAACGTCCTGACCTGCAATCAAGTTGTTGCTGACTTCAGGTTCTACCGCAAGAGGACGTGCAATCCCAATAAATTCACACGCACCACTGTCTAAAGCCGCATTCATACCTTGTGCTGTACGGAAACCACCTGTCACCATAAGATGACATTTAACTTCTTTACGAATTTTTTCTGCAAAATCCAAGAAATATGCTTCACGTGCAATCGTACTTTGCTTACGTTTATCCGCTTTTGCGCCTGCCATTGCTGGTGCTTCATAGGTACCACCAGAAATTTCGATCAAATCGATCCCTGCTGTATCAATGGCTTTAAATACTTGAACCACTTCTTCTTCTGTGATTCCACCACGCTGGAAATCTGCAGAGTTCAGTTTGACTGAAATAATAAAGTTTTCTGAGGTTTTAGCACGCACTGCAGCATAAATTTCTAACAAGAAACGCATGCGGTTTTCAATCGAACCGCCCCATTGATCTTGACGTTTATTGGTCAATGGTGAAAGAAATTGACTGATTAAATAACCATGTGCGCCATGTAATTGTACACCTTCAAAACCTGCTTTTTCACAGATCCGCGCAGCTTCAGCAAATCGTTGAATGATATCTAAAATTTCTGCTTCATTGAGTGCACGTGGTGTACCAAATGTCGTTGCCAGCATTGGACTAAAAGGCACTGCTGAAGGTGCCACTGTTTCTTTATTGAGTCCTTTTGGACATTGGCGACCTGGATGTGATAACTGAATCAATTGTACCATCCCGTGCTTTTTACCCACATTTGCCCATTCAGTCAATTTGGCAAGATCACGCTCAGTTTCAACTACAACAACACCCGGCTCATTCTTCGCACGGAAATCCACCATTACATTCCCCGTAATGGCACAACCCAAGCCGCCTTTCCCCCAAGCATCATATAAACCTAAATGCAATTGGTTCGGTTGCCCTGCATGATTGGCCAATGCTTCACTCATTGCACCTTTAATGATTCGGTTTTTAAATCGCGTGTTTTTTATTTCTAATGCTTGTGCAAGATGGCTCATGGTCAAATCTCTTTAGTGATTAGAGCTTTTACTCTAATTTAAATTTATAATAGTTCAAGCGTAAATCTGACAATGCATTTTGTCAACTTTGTTAATGTGAATATTTTTTGAACCACAACCATCTATACAGCGTTAATACTGACTCGCTGCAATTAATCGCTTGGTATAGTCATTTAAAGGTTTATCAAATAAGGCTTGAGTGTCTTGAAACTCGATAACTTTAGCATCTTTTAATACCAAAACTTTCTGACAAAGTGCTTTTACAACCTGTAAATCATGACTAATAAACAAATAACTCATTTGATAATCCTGTTGCAACTGGCGCAGTAATTTTACAATCGCACGTTGTGTGGTTCGATCAAGAGCTGAGGTTGGCTCATCGAGAATCAGTAATTTAGGGCGTAATACTACTGCACGCGCTAAAGCCACACGTTGCCGTTGACCGCCAGACAATTCATGTGGATAACGCTGTTTGACTGTTATCGGGAGCTCTACTTTGTCTAAAATTTCATTGATACGAATCAGCATTTCAGCTTCTTTTAGATGTTGTAGTGCCAAGCCCTCTCGAATAATCTGGTCGACAGTCATCCGTGGATTTAAACTGCTTAACGGATCTTGGAATACAATTTGAAAATTGGATCGAAGCGGACGTAATTTACGCTGACTCAATCTGTTCAAATCTTGATTGAGTAGAAAAACATTGCCCGAGCATTGTATCAGTCGTGCAATTGCCAGCGCCAAAGAGGTTTTACCTGAACCGCTTTCTCCGACAATGCCGATGGACTCAGCGCGATCTAAACGTAAATTGAGCGGTTGAACGGCAACAAAATAATCTTTAACTCGATTAAATATGCCCTTTCTTATTGGAAATTTCACCCCAACACGATGTAGAGATAAAACTAAATTACGTTTATGCGGTAAAGCATTGGCTTCACCAAAATCATGATCCAATAAATATTGGGTATAGCTGGCTTTAGGGTTTTGAAAAATATTTCGAACTGTGCCTTTTTCTTCAACCTGCCCCTGATTCATCACAATCACCTGATTGGCATATTTACGTACCAAATTCAAATCATGACTAACCAAAATCATGGCCATTTTATGGTTTAGAATAAGCAGTTGTAATAAGTTTAAAACTTGCGATTGTAATGTGACATCTAAGGCTGTTGTCGGCTCATCTGCGATAATAATTTCAGGCTTTTGTGCCAAAACCGATGCAATCAAAACACGTTGTCGTTGACCACCTGATAACTCATGTGGATAACGATTCAACTTATCCTCAGGTTCGTCCATTCCGACATCACACAGTAAGTCATAGACACGTTTTCTGACTTTTTCCTTGGACATCCCGTCTAGAAGTAAAGTCTCACCAATAATCCGCTCAACCTTGTGTAGTGGGTTGAGTGCAGTCATCGGTTCTTGAAAAATCATGGCAATTTTTTTACCACGGATCGCCAACTGCGCATTTTGATTAAGAGACAATAGATTTTGCTCATCATATAACGCTTGCCCAGTCACAGTTAAATTTTCAGGAAGTAAGCCAAGTAACGCCAAACCACTGATTGATTTGCCTGAACCACTCTCCCCGACAATCGCAACAGTTTCCCCAACATGTAGATCAAAGTTAAGGTTATTGACCAGCACCTCTTTACACTGATTTTCAATATGCAGATGTTGGACAGACAACAACAAAGATGGATCATTTTTGACGTCTTGGATCGAATGCATCGCGTGTCGCCTCCCCAATATAAATCAATAAAGATAGCACCAAGGCCAAAGTAAAAAATCCGGATAAAGCCAGCCACGGCGCATTTAAATTATTTTTACCTTGTAGTAATAATTCGCCAAGAGAGGCTGCATCTGGTGGTAGCCCATAACCTAAAAAATCCAATGCAGTAAGTGCGGTAATATTTGCAGTCAGCATAAATGGAAGTTGAGATAAACTTGAACTGATCACATTGGGCAAGATATGTCGGAACATAATCACCAAGTCACTCACCCCTAAGGCACGTGCTGCTTGAACATAATCTAAATGACGGGCGCGAAGAAATTCAGCACGCACTATACCGACCAACTCTGTCCAGCCAAAAATCAACATAATCAGAAATAGCCAATAGACACTCGGGGTAAATATACTGACCAAGATGATCACCATAAATAAAGTCGGCAAACCACCCCAAACTTCAAGCAGACGTTGCCCAATTAAATCTACCCATCCGCCATAATAGCCCTGTATCGCCCCAACAATAATTCCAATAAATGCAGCAAATAGTGTCAATGCCAAACCAAACAACAGTGATATGCGTAGACCATAAAGAATACGGGTAAATACATCACGCCCTTGATCATCTGTACCTAACCAGTTTTGTGCGGTGGGTGGTGATGGAACAGGAACGGCTAAATCTAAATTGGGAGTTTGGTAGGAATAACGAACCAGTGGCCAAATCGACCAACCTTTTTCATCAATCAACTGTTGAACCACAGGATCACGATAATCAGCTTCTGTTTCAAAGACCCCACCAAAATGTGTTTCAGGATAAGCCTTTAAAACTGGCATGTAATAATGCTGATCGTATTTGACCAATAGGGGCTTATCATTGGCAATAAATTCAGCAGAAATTGAAAGAATAAATAAAACAATAAATACGATGAAACAGACAAAACCCAAGCGATTTTTCTTAAATTTCTGTATTCGCGCTTGCATGATCGGTGACATTATTTTGCACCTCTCGATTCAAAATCAATTCGCGGATCAATCACACGATAAACCACATCACAGATTAAACGTAAAATCAGCCCAAATAAGGTCAGAAAGAACAAAGCACCAAAAATCACAGGATAATCACGTTGTTGCACGGCTTCAAAACCCAGCAAGCCTAAGCCATCCAAGTTAAAAATAATTTCAATCAGTAGATTTCCAACAAAGAACACCCCAACCAATACTTCAGGCAAGCCGGCAACAATCACCAACAATGCATTGCGAAACACGTGTTTATATAACACATCATTTTCAGTTAAGCCTTTTGCTCGTGCCGCAAGCACATACTGCTTATTGAGCTCTTCCATAAATGAATATTTTGTCAGATAGGTTAAACTTGCAAATCCTCCCAACACCATGGCCAGCAAAGGTAAAGCCATGTGCCAAAAATAATCTGCTATTTTTTCAAATAAATTGAGACTGTGAAAGTTGTCTGAAACAAAGCCTTGTAATGGAAACCATTGTAAATAAGAACCACCAGCAAAAAATACGATCAACAATATTGCAAATACAAAAGCGGGAACGGCATAGCCCACAGCCAAAAGTAATGAGGTTGATTTATCAAAAAATAAGCCATGTTGTTTGGCTTTTTTAATCCCTAAAGGAATTGAGATTAAATAAATTAAAAAAGTGCTCCACGCACCCAAGGAAATGGTGACTGGCATTTTTTCCCATAACAGTTCAGTCACCGGCTTATCTTTAAAAAAACTCGTGCCAAAATCTAAAGCTAAATAGTTTTTTAACATCAACCAGAATCGTTCATGTGCAGGTCGATCAAAGCCATATTGCTGTTTGATTTTATCGACCATATCTTCGCTTAAGCCCTGTGCACCACGATACTCATGGTTATTTACCGAAGATGATAGCCCCCCAGCAGTCATATTGACCCCTTGGAAGTTTTCCGCTTGTTGAATCGCTTGTTCAACAGGCCCACCAGGTGCAATTTGAACCACAACAAAATTGATCAAGAGAACAAAGAACAATGTCGGGATGATCAGTAACAGCCTTTTGAGTATATATGTGCCCATTGAAACGATGTTCCTTATGACCTCATGAGAGTAGATATGTCAATTTAAACATCACTCACGTTGAGCCACTGATGTTTTAACCATGAAGATTTGAAATTATGCTTTTAAAATGCTCGATTTTTTAAATATTGCTCTACTTTTTTCGCTTGATCTGCATCTGCCCACCAATACTCTAAACCGAGGGATAATTTTGGTTTAACTTTGGGTTGCTGATACATATTCCAATAAGCATACCAGTTTTTATCATTGCCATAAGTCAGAATTTGATAATAGCCTGCACGTAATACCCGATCCAGTGCTCGGGTACGAAGCACCAATTGTTCACGGTTCGGTGCGTAAATAATCTGTTGAATCAGCTGATCGACCACTGGACTTTTAACACCTGCATAATTGTAATTGCCCACTTCATCGGCAGCTTTACTACCCCACATCTGTGCCTGTTCAGCACCCGGTGTTAATGATTGCGGCATATCGATAGCGGTCATCTGAAAATCTAAACGGCGCATACGTTCTGTATATTGCGGTAAATCGACTTGACGAATATTTGCCTGAATCCCAAGTTTTTTTAAATTACGAATATAAGGCAACAAAGTCCGTAGTGCACCATCTTGATGAATCAGAAATTCAATTTGAATGGGGCGACCTTGTCTATCCACCAATAGTCCATTGTGAAAACGATAACCCGCCTTTAATAGCATCGAACGTGCAATCAATAAATTCTGTCGGTTAAAACCACTGGCATCTGAAACTGGGTATTTCCAATCTGCCAATACACCTTGCCGTTGTAATGCGGGCAATTGCTTTAAATAAGGCGTTAAAATTGCAAGTTCTTTCGCGCTTGGTTTTCCAGTCGCAGCAAGCTCACTGTTTTGAAAGTGGCTTTGCAAGCGAATATTTTGACCATATAACAATGCTTTGTTGATCCATTCAAAATCATAAGCATAGGTTAATGCTTGGCGAAAATTGAGATCATTGAATGGCGCCTTTCGGGTATTAAAAACCAAACTTTGCGTGAGCGCTGGTGTTTCAATCTTAGAAATATATTTTTTCACCAAACCTTGTTTTACCGCAGGAAAATTATATTCAGTGACCCAGTTACGGGCATTTTTTTCTTGATAAAAGCGATATTGTCCAGATTTAAACCCTTCAAAAGCGATTTCAGGGCTTCGATAATAAACATATTTCATGCGATCAAAGTTATAACGACCACGATTAATGGCTAAGTCCTTTGCCCAATAATTTGGATTGCGCTTATAGCTAATACTGCGCCCAGAATCAATACGCTCAATCAGATAAGGTCCCGATCCTAAAATCGGTTGCAAGGTCACTTTGCTATAGTCTTTATTTTTCCAATCTGCTTTTGAATAAATCGCAATTTTTGCCAAAATAAAGGGCATATCTGCATTGTGGTCTGATTTAAATGTCATTTTCACTTGGTATTTAGACAATACCTCAGTCTTGGCTAAATCAGACAAATACATTTGAAAGCCTAGATTGGCTTTGCTTTGAATGGTATCCAAACTAAATTTAACATCCTCAGCCGTGACGGGTGAACCATCACTAAAACGGGCTTTAGGATTTAAATGGAAAATAACAAATTTGGTTTTAACAGGATCATAAGTGACTTTTTCAGCGAGAAGCGGATATAACACACCCGGCTCATCCAGTGAGCTATCCATTAAACTATCAAATAGATAATTAATCCCTTCAGTTGAACTGCCTTTGCCATTCATACTGTTGAGATTATCAAAGGTGCCTATACTCGCTGTACTGATATAGCCGCCTTTCGGTGCATTGCTATTGGCATAAGGCATCGCCTGAGCTTTGTCATACTGTGGAGCATTATGTACAGCAATATATGCTGTTGTCTGTAGAGCAGCATCAACATTTAAGCTTGCAACACATAATCCCAATGCCAGCCCGATCGGGCTGACACATGCAAAACTTAGGCGCATTCCCCTATTTTCCTTTATTCAAAAAAGTTTTTGAAATGTTAAGCTTTAAACGTCACTCCAATAAAATGGCGCTTAAAGATTCGGAACTTTAATAATGCTGCCAATGCGTAATGATGCGTTTGGTTTTAATTCATTCATCTCAGCAAGTGCACTGGTATCAATCCCAAATTTACTGGCTAAACGAATCAATGAATCACCGCTTTTCACTTTGTATTCAGTCACTGTTTTAGGAATACGAATAGATTGTCCACGTTGTAAACCCGCACGTGGACTCAGATCATTCAATTCAGCCAGTTCTTGAACTGACATGCCAACACGATTTGCAATCGCATTTAACGACTCACCTGACTTCACCGCATAGCTTTCAGTATTCTTACTCGAAGCTTTAGCTGTTGCTTTCGCAGTCGCCTTTAGGTCTTCTTTTTCTTTAGATAGCGTGGATTTACTGGGTAATTCCCCATCAAGCTTTAAGCGTTGTCCAATATCCAAAGCCTGATTACGCGACAAACCATTTAATTCACTTAAATAAGACAATTGCAGTTTATATTTTTTTGCAACGCTTGCCAGTGTTTCACCTGATTTGACCACATGAATATCTTTGCTAGCGCCTTCTGATCTCGACTCATTTCTCGCTTGTGCTTTCTCTTTGCTGCTGGTTTCAGGCGTGCCAGTCAATTTCAATTTCTGCCCAACAAACAAACCAGATGTGCTCTTTAAACCATTTAAATCGGCTATTTGGTTAACTTGCAAATTATATTTATTTGCCAGCGCAATCAGGCTATCACCAGATTGCACAGTATAGGTTTCTGGTGTTGTTGTTCCAGCAGGGATCTTAATGATTTGACCCACAAGCAAGTTTTTAGATGTCGAAATTTTGTTTAACTCGGCTAATTCTGCCAAGCTTAATTTAGACTGAACTGCAATACTGGATAAACTGTCGCCACTTTGAACTTTATAGTTCTCAGTTTTATAGTTTGTTTCAGCTTTCACATTCTTAAACTTACTTTGATCAATCACTTTAGAGTCAAGTTTAGCTTCTGGCTCATTGACTTCATTGAGTGGTACATTGATCTTTTGCCCCACAAATAAGCTACCTGAAGTATCTAGCCCTGGAGTCAAATCAGCGAGTTCATGTACAGATAAAGCATAACGATCGGCAATCACTTTAAGATATTCGCCGCGTTTAACTGCATAAGCCTTGGTCTTGATTTTAGCAACAGGCTTAGAGGTATCTGCACGAACCACTGCTTTATTGATTTCAGATAATTTATCATCTGAAGCATCTTTAAGCTTTAATTTCTGACCGACAAATAAATTACTGTTGGTATTCAGATTATTATAATTTGCCAATTGTGAAACAGATAAATCAAACTGATTTGCCACACTGGTTAAACTGTCATTTGGTTTAACCACATAGTTGGCTGGAGCTGAATCCGTGCTTTTGCGAGAAACCACAGGGGTATCAATTTGTGGTTTGGCATCATATAAATACAAAGTCGCCCCAACAAATAAAGTTCCGTTTGGATCAACTTGGTTCCATTTGGCAATATCGCGCCAATTTACGCCATTCTTTAAAGCGATCGTTGCTAAAGTATCCCCTGCCAAAACGGTATAAGTACTGCGTTTACCTCTTGGTGGTTCAACCACAACTTCAGTTTCAGTTTTCTTAAAGTTCTTATCTTGATTCAGTTTGGCTTCTTCCGAGTTTGCAGGTGTGGTATCTGCTAAACCTTTAGGATATGAGAATCCAACCGTATTTTCTTTACCTTGAACCTCTGCAACCGATTGACTGGTTTGAATTGCAGTCAGCTTAATTTTACCATCATACGGGTCAAGCACTTCTGTCCCTTGTGGTGCAATCGCCTTAATCTCTTTAACCACTTCTTCTTTTTCAGCTTGGGTGGCTTGAGGTTCTAAAACTTGTTTAACCGTTTCTTTTTCACCTTCAGCTTTTACTGCGGCAAGAATTTGTGCTTTTTCACGTGCAGAAATTGGCGGCTCTGCGGCAACAGGTTTCACATTGGCTGCATTGGTCACAGCAACAGGAATACGTGGCGCACTTGGAATATCAGCATTGGCAGCAAATTGCGCTAATGCATCCGAGCCTTGTGGTGTATTTTTGAGCGTGCTCAATGAACCTGTGGTTGTCGTGGTGGTTTTTGCTGTTGTTAAAGCAGGTGGCGTCGCTTTACTTGGTGTAATCGATTGAGTCACTGTCGAGGTGACCGCTGTAGGCGTTAAAGTCCGTGTAGCTGTGGTTGGCGCAGTATTACTTGCCCATAAACCGCTATCAGAACCCGGTTTTAACGCTCTTAGTTTTGCATCGATGGTCGGACTAAGATCCGCAGGAATCAAAATACGTAAGGTACTCGATGGATCAACAAACTCACCACGATGACCAGGGTTTAAAGCATATAATTCAGCACGACTTAAATTGGTAATTGAAGCAATTTGATTGAGCTGTACGCCCGGTGGAACTGCAACTTCTCTAAAGTGCGGACGATTGGCAATCGGCGGTAAGCTCACCCCATATTTAGATGGGCTTTTAATAATCTGTGCCACGGCTAAAAAGCGTGGTACATAGTTCATGGTTTCTTGCGGTAAACGCAATGACCAATAGTCTGTTGGTAAGCCCGCAGCTTGGTTACGGTTAATTGCTTGCTGAATACGCCCTGGACCTGCGTTATAGGCAGCCAAAGCCAACTCCCAAGAACCGAATTGATTGTATAAACTGCCTAAAAACTCATAAGCGGCACGTGTTGATTCAACCACATCACGACGCCCGTCGTATAAACTGGTTTGTCTTAAACCATAGATTTTCCCTGTACTTGGGATAAATTGCCACATCCCTGCTGCAGCGGCACTACTGGTTGCTGCTGGGTCATAAGAACTTTCAATAATCGGCAACAGTGCTAATTCAGTAGGTAAACCACGACGTTCAGCTTCTTTCACGGTATGGTAAAGATAACGTGATGCACGGGCACTGAGACGGTCAATATAAGGTTGGCGTGAAACAAACCAGCTCCGTTGCGCATCGATACGAGGATCCCAATGGTTTTCATCCATTTTAAAACCAACTGACATCCGCTTCCAGACGTCACCATGTTTTAAAATCAGTAGGCGATCGCCCTCTACCGCGCGTATATCAGTTGCAGAAAGTAGATCTTCTAGAGAATCCAGACTGCTGGCATCTAACATGCCCGCTGACTTTGATGTTTGAACTTTTGATGTTGTCGACGTCGAAGAACACCCTGCAGTCAACCCTAATGCTGCGAATGCAGATGTTAATAAGGATAATTTAAAGAAAACAGTCGCAGTAGGTTGCCACACCATTGTGGTAGGTTTAAACATAAGAGTTCCGAACAACATTTAGTAAATTATTTTATCATTGCCATTTTAGTAGAGCTAAACGCGCTTACAAGGCAAATTTTGAATGCGAATTGCATACAAATGTTACAAGAAATTAAAAAAATCTCAGTTCATGCGTAGAAAACGCCGATTTGCGTATACAATAAATTCTTAAACCACGATGTTCAACTCTTAATTCACTTTCATTGGTTATTACTATGTCACAAACAATCACACTTTATGTCGATGGTGCTTGTAAAGGCAACCCAGGTCCTGGTGGCTGGGGCGCTTATATCATCACTGAAACAGAAGAACATAAGTTGTGTGGTGGTGAACTGGATACAACCAATAACCGCATGGAACTTACCGCAGCCATTGAAGGGATCGCATTTTGCCCAACCGAAGCAAAATTAGTGCTTTGGACCGATTCCAACTATGTAAAACGTGGCATTACCGAATGGATTGAAGGGTGGAAAAAGAAAAACTGGAAAGATGTAAAAAACCCAGATCTTTGGAAAAAACTCGATCAAACCTGCCAAGGTCGCGAAATTGAATGGAACTGGATTAAAGGCCATGCTGGACATGCGGGCAATGAAATGGCAGATCAATTGGCGAATTTAGGTACACAGCAAATACTCGACGCAAAAAAAAACACCACTGCGCCAAGCAAATTGACTGAACCCTTGGCAGTGGATGATGATAAAAAAAAACATGAAAAAGACTGGCTGCTTGACGATCCCTTTGGATTTGACCTGATTGAATCAGATGAAATGATAGAATCAGAAATTAGCCCTCAGCAGGATGTCATGCCAGCTCATGAAATTGAGATGGAAGAACCATCTAACCAAGATATCAATGAAAATGATGAGCCAGCAATGAGCCAACCCGCAATGCGAGATATTCATCCACAAATTGTGATTACACCTGCGACGGTCCAGTTACATGGTCCTAAACAGTTTATTCTGGATACCGAGACCACCGGTTTCTATTATCAGGACAGTGACCGAATTGTTGAAGTTGGCGCAATTGAAATGGTCAATCGTAAACTGACTGGCAGTTCGATTCATATCTATATTAATCCAGAAAAACCAGTTGGCGACTCAGAAGCCATCCATGGTATTACCGATGAATTTTTAAAAGATAAGCCAAAATATAGCGAAATTGCGCAAGTTTTATTTGACTACTTAAAAGGCAGTGAAATTATTGCGCATAATGCAAGCTTCGATATGAACTTCTTAGATATGGAGTTCAAGCGCAGTGGTCTACAGGCACTCTCAGAAGTATGTGAAGTGACTGATACCTTGGCGATGGCGAAAAGCAAACATCCCGGACAAAAGAACTCTTTGGATGCCTTAGTTCGCCGTTATGAAATTCCGCAACGAGATCGTACTTTCCATGGTGCCTTACTCGATGCTGAAATTTTATCTGACGTTTATCTCGCCATGACAGGCGGCCAAGTATCCTTTGACATGGATGCTCTTTCTGCACATACTGATCAGGCGCAAAGAAATACAACTCGGAAAAAAATTGAAATCAATGCCCCAATCATTTTGCCTTCAGATGAAGAATTAGAAGCACATGAGAACTGGGTCAAACAATTTCAAGAAAAACATGGGGAAGCCTGCATTTTTGCAAAATAAAATTTGAAATTGATGGCTATTTTTTCTGTAAAGATGGTCTTCTTCGGCTATATTAAAACTTAGAAAATTAGCCTCATTTTGAGGCTATGAAATAAAACATTCAGATACCCAGGATAGGTGCAGATCAATGTCTTACCAAACCTCTATACATTTTGATCCGACAGCATTACTTATTATTAAAAAAGAAGTCGATAATTCAATTTTACAGGTAGAATCTGCTGTCAGTAGTTTAGTTGAAGACCAAACTTTACCCTTCGGTATTGATGATGCTTTGCTTCAATTTGAACAATGTGTAAATGTGCTGATGCTCATCGATATGCCGCATGTTGCTAAAATTGCGCAACTCTCAGCAGCGGTGATGCGTAAAGTGATGCAAAACCCACATGAGATCAATACTCAAGAAGTCATCGCTTTGAGTGAAGGCACCACCATGCTCAAACGCTATATTGAGTTTATTTGCCTTCGTGAAGTCAGAGCACCACAATTTTTGCACGACACCTTAAATCGCTTAGAACTTTCTTTAGGTCTAGAGTTGACACCAGAGGGCCAAGCGATTATTCCACTGCTTGACTGTGTAACACCGAATTTTAACTTGCCGCAATCACCTGAGTTAGAACATTCAGTATATGTACATAAGCTGTATAAATTATGCTTACACAAGCTGCTCAAACAGCAAGAAACAGATTTAGATTTACAGGGCATCAAGCTGGTTGGGTCTTATTTGGCAAATGCAGCCAAAGGCCAAGCAAGTGCACAATATTGGGCTTTGGTTGCAGTTGCTTTAAATCACATTGAAAACATCATTCTCAATGACACACGCCTCAGAACGCTAATCAGTATTGAAACCAATATGTCTTTATTCTTTAAAGATCTAAGCGGATTCAATCCATCTTTATTAGATACAGCCAATATCCTAAGTATTTGTATCAGCCAAGAAGATGAAATATCACAACACATCCGCGAACAGATCAATGTTGGCGAAGATATTCTGACTGACACTCAACTACAAATATTTAGTCGCCATTTATATGGCCCTGACTTTGAAACCATTCATAGTGTGAGCCAACTGATTACGGACGAAATGTCGCAAATCCGTAATGATATTGAGTTTAACTACAAAAATATGAGTGATGAAAAAACCCAAGAATTGAAAAGCAAACTGACCGATCTTGCGCATGTATTTAAAGTCTTGAATCTCAATGAAGCCTATAGCGGACTGAAACAACAGGCTGACCTACTGTCTCAAGACAACATGCTCAAAGATGAAAATTATGCGCAGCAGTTGATGAACAGTATTTTATCAGCGATGAATTCGATTGGTATCTTAGAGCGTAATTACACATCGAGTCGTTTACAGTTAAAAGTGAATAACTTGCAGATTTCATTAGATCGTCTAGATGAAGCACATGCAGCATTATTGACTGAGACCAAAGCGCTGGTTGATTTAAGCTCACAAACATTGGTGCAATATTTACAAGATCCTCAAAGCACAAGCCTAGACCAACTTCCATCACAATTAAGTGAAATTGGTGGTGCGCTATTGTTCCTTGCAGCAAAAGATGGTCAAAAAGCATTGCTACTCTCTGCGGAGTTTATTCAAACGGGTCTTAACAAAGAACATGTGTTTAGCCTTGCGCAAGTCAATAAACTGCTGGATGTTTTAGCCAGTGCAGACATGATGATTGAAAATCTACAAAATAAACAACCTGTTTTACAAGCCATGTTTGATGTAGCATTAACAAGTAGTCAAAATTTAAAATCGGTAGCCTAATGTCAGAATTATCACTTGCATATATCTTTCACCATCAACAACTTTTAGTGGATGAAAATTTACAACTGCCTAAAGTTGAAAAGTTAGCAAGTGATATCAGCTTTAACTCGGGTGATCAGATTATTGCCCGAGATCTATTTATCGAAGATCAAATTCCAGCGGGATATCAACTGATCCCGATTCGTCAATTGATTTCACAATGGACCAAATCTGAGTTTGAACAAGCCAGTCGTGCAGTACAGTTGCTAGAGTGGCGAAGAAACCATAAGTTTTGTAGCCACTGTGGTCACGAAACCGAGGTTCATCCCACTGAATATGCCATGGTCTGCCCTAGCTGTCGTTATCATCAATACCCGCGTGTACAACCGTGTATTATCACCGTGATTACGCGTGGCGATAACGAAATTCTATTGGCAAAAAATGCTAAGAATAAAAGCAAGATGTATGGTCTTATTGCGGGTTTTGTTGAGGTTGGTGAAACACTGGAAGAAGCGGTTAAAAGAGAAACGTTGGAAGAAGTTGGTCTACATGTCAAAAATGTCCAATATTTATCCAGCCAACCTTGGCCTTTTCCAAGTAATCTTATGTTGGCCTTTAAGGCTGAATATGAATCTGGTGAAATCGTCTTGCAAGAAGAAGAAATTAGTGAGGCTCAGTTCTTTAAGTTTGATCAGCTACCCGAAACGCCTTTTAGTGGCAGTATCGCCCATGCCATGATTGAACATGTAATTCACAATAGACCAATGCATAAAGACTGATCTTAATTGAGACATGTTCAAATCAAAAATGCCTAGCGATTGCTAGGCATTTTTCATCGCTTCATTTAAAACCTTAATAATTTCAGGTCGGGTTTTATAGAATCGACTAAACAGACTTGAAACACTGCCCATAATTGAAATATGCCCAGTTTTAGGAATCGTGTAAATTTCACAATGATTACCTTGTTCAAGTAATTGCTGTTTAAAATCTAAAGAGTTTTTAGCTTTAACAATCTGATCATTTTCTGCCAAGAACAAATAATGCTTTACCTCATTTTTTTCAACAAAATAATACGGCATTACTTGTTGATAAGGGATACTTTGATCAAAGGCATTTTCGGCTAAAGCATCGCCTTTATAATCAAAATGATAAGGTCCAGCGATTCCAATCAAAGCTTTAATATTTTGTTTGATGGCCAGTTGGTAGTGCTTAGGATGATAAAGCAAAGACGCAATATTAAATGCGCCTGCTGAATGCCCCATCAAGGCAATTTTATCCATTGAAATACCAAAACGTGCTTGTTGTTGCTCCAAATAATTCAATGCAACAGCAAGATCATCAATATAGCTTGGAAATTTATGCTCAGGTGCCAAATGATAGTTCAGCACTGCCACGTTATAGCCAAAACGGCTAAACGCCTCGCCTACAAATTTATAAGCACTTTTATCGCCATGACTCCATGCCCCACCATGAACAAAAAGAATCAGCGCATTTTGTTGCTTTTTATTAGAAATATATAAATCTAAACGTTGTCTCGCCTTTAAGCCATAGGCAATATTATGCTGAATGGAATAGCCCTTTTTAGGAGTCAAGCCATTAATGGTAATACTGCCTAAATCGTATAAACGAAAATCTTGATAGTGCGATTTAAATTGAGATTTTAGGTGTTCAAACTGCTTTCCAAATCTAACTTTTAAAACTTTTAACCTATTGTTGAATAACATTATTGTTTGGCTCTGTAGCATTAGGATCAATCGCAACAGGTGTCTGTACATCAGGTTGTTGCTGTACATTATTTACCACAGGTGCTGTGAAAGATGAAGTTTGGACTGAATTATTTGCTTGTTCGATGTTATCAATCAAGGTCACAATTTTAGTCACATTTCCAACTTTTTGTAAAACATCATTTAAATCTGCAATTTCAGCATTGTTTAAACGACCTAAAACATACAACACGCCGTCTTCTGTATGGATCAAGACTTTATTGTCTGAAACCACAGGCGCTTTCATCACTAAACCACGAGTATTCACAGTGACTGATGCATCTTGCATGATGGTGCTATAACCGATTTGGTTGCCTACAGTCAGGTAATTATGGACTGCTTTTACATCGCTCATTGCTCGTAGATTATCTTCTGCCAACTGTTTTAAATGTGCATCTGGCACTTGCCCTGTCAGTAACACATTGCTATGAAAACTATTAATATTGACACGAGATTGCTTAAATCGAGCATCCAACTTATACAAGTTGATTTTCGCAGTTCGCTCAATAGAAGAATCAATAAACACTTGTCCTAAAGATCGAACACCACTATCTGTTCCCACTGGTGAAGAACCAGTACCACCTGAGATAAAACTCGCGCAACCAGACAAACTTGCTACACACATCATGGTGATGACAATACGTTTTAACACTCAGCAAGACTCCTATTAATTTCAGCCTGCTAAACAACCCATTTAAACGTCGTTAACATGCTGGAAAATATATTTATTTTTGAAATAACCGTACATAAATTTCAGTCACAGATTAATCAAGTCTGCATCTAAAGTAAATGCATTTTCAATCCAAGATTGATCATAAGAGATTTTACTGAGGTCTTGCTGTACGTTTTTTGCAATTTTATGATGTAAATCAAAACCAATCACATCGAAACGGCAATAATATTGTTCATATTGTGGATGTTCTTGTAAAAACTTAAACGCCGTTTTAATCATTTTTTGTTGTTTTGATTGATTTACCGTTTCAAAAGCATGCCCCATCTGTGTCGGGGTTCTTGCTTTCACTTCAACAAAAATTAACTCTTGTTTAGACTGTGCAATAATATCTATTTCACCAAAGCGCGAGAAATAATTCAATTTTACGATCTCGTAGCCATGTTGAAGCAGTAATTTCACTGCTTCTTGCTCCGCCCATTGTCCTAAATTATTTTTTGCCATGAGAAACCTGTCATCACAAAGGCACTAAATTATTTTTTGAGCGTTCAAAACATTGCGGAATACGTTCAACACGATTGCCATCAATTTTAATTTTTCCAGTGCGCCCATTAAAGGTTAAGCTTTTTACATTCGGATCCAAAACAAATTGTTCAGCAATATGCCAAGCATCTCCACCAAAGGCATATAAACGCTGATACGGTAACGAGGTCGGTTTATCTTTATAAGCTTTGACCACATCATCCCATTCGGCGATGTATAAGGCTGGAACATCACAGAATTTCATCCCTTTAGGCAAGGCCTTTTTTTCATCAACAGCAATGGCTTGGGTATAAATTTTTTTCTTCTGTAATTTGGGAAAACTGGTCAACCATTGGTTTGAACCTAACAGTAAAATACCCTCTCGATCCGAAATCGACTTTGGCATATGCTCTACAGGATCAACTTCACCCATATAATTGGCAAATAATGCATTTAAAAAGTTAATAGATTCTGCTTCTGTGCCTTTTTCACGCACCACATAGAGTTTGCTGACTTTATCATGCTGGATATAATCAAGCAGTGCCAAAGCATCGTCATTTTTAGAAAGACTATATTGCCAAACACTTTTATAGCTTGGATAAACTTCATTAAGTGCCAATACAGGTACTTTAGGCTTTAAATTAATTAAAGCCTCAACATCAGGCCGAGCCAAAGGCCCAATAATCATTTTAGTCTTTTTATTGACATGCTGCTTTAACAGCGCTTTGATGGTCTTTTGATCTGAATCGACAAATTTTAATGGTATTTCATTCTTTGAGGCCTGCGCGGCACTTAATATTCCTTGTTTAATACTCAAACCCGCTCGCGACATAGGGCCTGTTTCAGGTAATATAACCAGAATTTCTGCGTGAACTTGGATTGTAAATCCAACCATTCCCAACACAACCACTCTTTTAATACTGTTCAACACTAACTTATTCTTCATGGAGACCTTTATGAGTGCTCAATTATTCGTCGTAGCGACCCCAATTGGGCACTTAGATGATATGACTTTTCGTTCTATTGAAGTTTTAAAGTCTGTTTCTGTTATTGCGGCAGAAGATACACGTCAATCTGCTCAATTATTAAAGCACTATAATATCTCAACTCCGCTCACAGCGTGTCATGATCACAATGAAAGTAACAAAATTGATATACTTATCGAAAAATTAAAAAGCGGTCAGAATATTGCGCTGGTCAGTGATGCTGGTACACCATTGATTAGTGACCCGGGTTTTAAATTGGTCCGTGCTGCTCAGGAGAATGGTATTCGCGTCATTCCTGTGCCGGGTGCATGTGCTGCTATTGCTGCGCTAAGTGCTGTGGGTTTACCCAGTGATCGTTTTAGCTTTGAAGGCTTCTTATCGTCAAAACAATCACAACGATTGATTCAATTAGAAAAATTAAAACATGAATCACAAACCATGATTATCTATGAAGCGCCTCATCGTATTTTAGACAGTGTCAAAGATATGGCTGATGTTTTTGGTGCAGATCGCCCTGTGGGTTTTGCACGTGAAATTACCAAAACATTTGAAACGATTAAAAAGATGACTTTGGGCGAGTTGGTGACATTTATTGAAAATGATCGCAACCAGCAAAAAGGTGAAATTGTTTTAGTTATTGGTGGTGCACCAGATGCCAAAGATCAAGATGTGGAACAAGAGAAGTTAGATCAACTTTTAAATCGCTTATTACAAGATTTATCGGTCAAGGCGGCATCACAACTTGCTGCAGATCTAACCGGCATCAAAAAGAAAATCGCCTATCAACGTGCTTTAGAACTGACTAATCAACAATAATTTTATTTCTTGAGTTGAGAAATGCATATATAAGCATTTCTCAATCTGCTTTTCTACAAGCAACTGATTGCTCTGATTACTTTTTCCCCTGCCTTAATCTATTAAAACACAATAAGTTTTAATCCCACACTGATCAATCTGGCACGTATAAAAGCTGATGCAAAAAAATCATCAAAAGTACAACATTCCTAATGATTTAATCAGTCATACACTTAAAGCAAGCAGCAAGGATCCATAAAAATAAAATAGTTCATTAAAAGTTCAAGTAAAAAGTCACAAACACTAAAACTTTTTAAGATTGAGATTTAAACATCTAAAAATAGACAGCATTCCAACCAAATTTAAAAAAGCACCTTTCGGTGCTTTTAAAATCAATCTTTAGCAGATTCATCTGGTGGAACTTCGGTAATTCTCCCACCACGCGCTAAAAATGCAGCGACTTCATCTTCCAACGCTTCACGCTGTCTTTTTTTCGCTGTCACAGTGAGTGTTTCAGCTTCAGCCAAATCTGTATCTGAAACTGTAGAGTCACTTGCCGCAGCGCCTTTTTCAGCCGCTTTAGCTTCATCATCGTCTACTGCATGATCTTCTGAATTATCATCATAATCATTTGTATCTGTCATCTTTAACTCCCCATCAATGACGTCAATGTACCATCCGAAAAATGGTGATGTTTTACAGAGAAATGTATCAAGCTCTTCGCCATTCGACTAGTATCTAGATACACAAAATCGTGTTTTTTTTCATCAAATTCGTAATGTTGTTTAAATGATTGGTTAAAAAATATCAGAAATCCAATTAAATGGCATATTGCGTGCTTTTTAAAGTTACCAGCCCATTGGCTTGTGCCATAAATTGATCTTTTAAAAATGGCTTATTTTCAACTTGTTTTAAGCCAAAGTTACGCGCCCAAACCAATGGAAATATTTCCGCAGTTTCTACAAAACCAATCATCGACATGCTATGCATCATGGCATCATTTTGCCCTTTACGTTGGTGTTCATAACGCTTTAAGGTTTGTTCATGTGCCCATACGCCACGCTGTTTATCTTTAAGTAATACATCACACAGAATAGCAGCATCTAAACACCCGATATTTACGCCTTGCCCAGCTAAAGGATGAATTACATGCGCTGCATCGCCAATCAAGGCCAGCCCATCTTTTACATAACGTTGTGCCGCACGCGCCTTAAGTGGAAATTGAGCCCGTGGTGTCGCTTCAACGATCTTGCCCAACATATGATGACTTTCACGTGTCAATAATTCACAAAAATCAGCATCATCTAAGCGCGCATATTCTTCTGCATAATCATCAGGTAAGGTCCAAACGATTGAAATCCAGTGTTCAGCTTGTTCTGGCTTTAAACTCGCCATCGGTAAAAATGCCAATGGGCCTGTCGGATGGAAAATCTGACGAGCCACGTATTGGTGTGGTTGTGTGGTACGAATCGCACAGGTCAAACCTGCCTGTTGATAATCTAAAACATCAAGATCGATAAATGCTTGATCACGAACAAATGAATTTGCACCATCTGCACCAATCACTAACTTGGTCTTTAGCTCAGTCCCATCTGCAAGTTTAATGATCCAACAACCTACCCCCTGCTCTACTCGCACAACTTTAACTTGAGTACGATAATCTTGCAGTTGCTCCAACATTTCCTGTTGGATGGCAAGGTTTAATAAACTTGGTTCAACCATTGAACCTAAGCTTTGCTCAGCTGTAGGAAAGTTTTCTGAGGCTTGCCCAAAGTTAATTTCACCATAACCATTTTTATTCCAGACTTGCATGCCTGTATAGGGCATTTGGCGAGCGATTTTTTCCCATACATTCACCGTTTTTAACAAGTGAATCGTGGCTTGGCTCAAGGCTAAAACCCGCGGATTAGCAACAGCTAAAGTCTTTTCAGCATCTAAAATAGGGGCTGCATCTAAAACAGTGGCTTGCACACCACCTTTTGCTAGAAGTAATGCGGTTAAGCCACCCACCAGACCACCACCAACAATCACCACATCTAACATATCTTGCTGTGTCATGCTTTTAATCCCATCGCATAATTGGCAACCAAAGGTTTAATCCCCGGAATCACATCAAAAGCCACCAAGCCAGTATTACGCAATAATTTTAACACTGGATTTTGATTACTAAATCCACGCACTACAGAATCACAAAATTTAATCACACGTTGCTGATCAGTTAAGCGAGATTGTTCATAGGCCTTTAACATCTCAGGTTGTCCAATATCATCAGATTGCGCAATTTGCGTTGTGATATAACGCATCAGCACATCTGCATCACGCATACACAAGTTAAAACCTTGTCCAGCAACAGGATGAATGGTATGTGCAGCATTACCCATCAAAATTACCCGACCCACCGCTTGTTTTTCAGCAAGCACTTGTGCCAATGGGAAGCTAAAACGTTTACCTGTCTTCTGGAATTTACCCGCACGATCACCATAAGTTTGCTGTAAAGCATCGAGGAAATGTTGGTCATTTTCATCACCTAACCATTCATCTTCTGTGCCTTTTTTCACCGGCCAAACCACTGAACGACGACATTCCCCCGGCAATGGGAGCAATGCCAATGGCCCTAAATGGCTAAAGCGTTCAAAGCCCACTTGATGATGTGGTTTAGAGGTTTGTACTGTTGTGACAATTGCCACCTGATCATAATCATGCACATCCACACCAACACCTAAAGCTTGGCGACAGAAAGAATCACGACCATCCGCAGCAATCAACAATTTGGCTTTAAGTGAATGGGTATATTCTTCACCACGATTGGCTTCAACATATACATAGTCACCCTCTTGTTTTAGTGAGGTGACTTGTACACCGTCAATCAATTCAATTAAAGCTTGCTGGCGAACTTGAGTCAGTAGTACACGGCCTAGCCATGCATTTTCAATCACTTGTCCAAAACTTTCTACTTTTTCTTGATCTGCGACTAAGCGTGCTTTACCAAAACTGCCTTGTTCAGTGATATGTACTTCGAGAATAGGAGTCGCATGTTCTTGCAAAGCATCCCAAAGACCGAGTTTTTGATAAATTTGCACGGTACGACGTGATAGCGCGGTATTTCGTGCATCAAAACTGGAATGATAGGGTGCAAGATTGGCATCATCATAATTTGGATATTTCACAGCCTCTAAAAGCTTTACCGCAATATTGGCTTTTGCCAACATTAGAGCCAAGCTCAGCCCAACCATTCCACCGCCGACGATGATGACTTCTTGTTGCATGCTTTTATCCTTTCTATATGTGATTCAGCGTACTGAATACTTATAATCTTGATTGATTTCATATTACATCAAGCAAAGTTATTTTTATATTGAAATAGGAAATTGTTGGCTGTATTTGTACTGAATCAATACGCTATTTTTAACATAAGTATGAAAATTAAAAATTCTAGCCAAGAATTAAGCATGTTATTTAGCTCGGCCGATATGTCATCTTAAAGATATTGTTTAAATATCAAACACGAAGAATAGAAAAATGTCGTTGATAATTTTGCGATATACCCATAATCAATTTAAAAAAAATGTAACATTCCATAAACAGTGATTAAAACTGTCTCGCATCATTTCTCTTTTTCTTATCCACTCACCATACTCTCTACACATGAGTATAAATCGATCGAGATACTGACCTTCTTCTGTCAGTGAGTATTCAACTCTTACAGGTTTTCCCTCATAGACATTCCTTTCTATAAACCCTTTATTTTCAAGAAAATTTAATTCTAAAATAAGCATTCGTTGCGAGATATTCGGAATATTATTTTTAATCTCACTAAATCGTCGAGGTTTCTCTAGTAAAAAGGACAAAATCATCATTTTCCAACGACCACCTAATTGCACAAATACCTCTTCAACGGGGCAACCTGAGCGATATTGTATGAATTTGATATAATCCTTACATAAACTTATTGAACATATTGCCAAATATCAGGATCTTTATAAGTTTCATCAATCTGATAACCAGCTATCTTTGCTCTACTTTCTTTCATTCTTCGATCATTCTTATTTTCATCTAGCTCTCTTAAAAAAGCTTGTTGTAACTGCTCAGAACTCATTGTATCTGAATCAGAAATAGCATTTCGTCCAGCATATCTAAAATGCTCAAAACTATATCTCACCATATATTGTTCTTTTTTATCATCTTTATGGGTTTGAGTAAAAGTTATTCCTAGAGTGACATCATTATTATATAAATTAAAATACATATTCCCATTGGTTCCTACCATCATCTCCTGCCACTCTTTAAAACTCAAAGTATAACTAGGATCAATGACCTCTCCCATATTTTGACTCATATACTTAAGATTATCTTTTTTATCTAAGCGGGCATCGTTGGGTAAAAAATACTGCTTCCAATGCTGAGTATTAATTTGATCAATAATCTTTGTATATGCAGTATATGCTTCTTGGCTATTGGTATATTCATTCTGATGTAGACTGGCATTGATATCCATAATCTGAATACCATCATTACTGCGTCTCGCAATTTGTGTTCCCATAACACTTATGACATTGTCAATTTCAAAGTTACTCTTCCCAGTTACAACTTTTACTTTACCGAGTTGTGGTGGAGTCCAATCAAGTGATAAAAAATTCATTCCAGCAGGTTGGCGATCTATAGGAGTATGGCTATATTGAATAAAATCTTTTAGGCCTTGCTCACCAAAATGTAGATCGATAACTTCTAATTGCTGACTCGCTAATTGAATATTCTTATTTGTGATGTTACTTGGCTGACATGCCAATAAAGAACAGGACATTACCGTCAAAAAAGTTGAAATAAAACTGAATCTCATACGTATGGCTCTGTTGTTATAACCACTACGATTTCCTCTTGTTATTTATTCAAATGTCTTGTGAAATCTACTTCGTCGACTTCTTAAATATTGAATCTGAATTAACATGCCGATTTTAAACATATCACCTAAGCTACATCATGTGAGTCTAATATAAAACTTTACATAAACTTATTGAACATATTGCCAAATATCAGGATCTTTATAAGTTTCATCAATCTGATAACCAGCTATCTTTGCTCTACTTTCTTTCATTCTTCGATCATTCTTATTTTCATCTAGCTCTTTTAAAAAAGCTTGTTGTAACTGCTCAGAACTCATTGTATCTGAATCAGAAATAGCATTTCGTCCAGCATATTTAAAATGCTCAAAACTATATCTCACCATATATTGTTCTTTTTTATCATCTTTATAAGTTCTATTAATCACAATATCTACTCGGACATCATTATTGTATAAATTAAAAACTAACCTATTAGTCTTTGATAAAATTTCTTGTAATTCCTTAGGGCTTAATTTAACTGTAGGATCAACTACGTCTCCCATATTTTGATCCATATATTTGAGATTTTCTTTTTTATCTATGCGAGCTGCATAAGGTAAAAAATACTGCTTCCATTGCTGAGTATTCATTTGATCAATAATCTTTGTATACGCAGTATATGCTTCTTGGCTATTGGTATACTCATTCTGATGTAAACTGGCATTGATATCCATAATCTGAATACCATCATTACTACGTCTCGCAATTTGTGTTCCCATGACGCTTATGACATTATCAATTTCAAAGCTACTCTTCCCAGTTACAACTTTTACTTTACCAAGTTGAGGTGGAGTCCAATCAAGTGATAAAAAATTCATTCCAGCAGGTTGGCGATCTATAGGAGTATGGCTATATTGAATAAAATCTTTTAGGCCTTGTTCACCAAAATGTAGGTCGATAACTTCCAATTGTTGACTCGTGACTTGAGTATTCTTATTTGTGATGTTACTTGGCTGACATGCCAATAAAGAACAGGACATTACTGTCAAAAAAGTTGAAATAAAACTGAATCTCATATGTATCACTTTGATTTACCCTTATTTCTATTTAAATATTTTTATTTATTTCAATCATAAAACCCACACAATCTCTCTTATTATCTCCCAAAGCTGGAAATATAGCCCAATGCTTTAACAAGGTTTTTTCAGTAAATCCTGTTTCAATCAGAACGTTTCGTGATTTCACATTTTCTGCATCACAAAAAGTCTCAATTCGTTTAAGCCTACTGCTATTTTTTAAATAAGCAATGACAGCAGTGATTGCTTCCCTCATAAAGCCCTGCCCTTGAAATTTACCTCCAAGCCCAAAATGAATTTCACCGTGATCTCCCTTGTGAATAAACATCACAAGCCCCATGGCTAAATTGGTTTTGCGCTCGACAATAATCCAAGCAAAATCTTTATCATTATTTTCCCATTTTGTACCACTCCAATTTTCAAACATACACTTGGTTTGCTCAATATTGGCATGTGGTCGCCTTTGTAAATATTTCGAAGACTCCCTGTCTCCGCAATACTCATGAAAAAGTGAGATTTCATCACCGTGAACAAACTTTCGTAAAATCAAACGACTTGTTTCTACTGGCTTAGCTAAAACGGTGTAAGTATCCATACATACTCACCTTTCAAATTAAAAACTTATACTGACTTTGCCATCAACGCTTCAATATCTTCAATCGACTTCACCACATTTTTGGTCAAGACCACAGGACCCTGTTCAGTTGCAACCACATCATCTTCAATCCGGATACCAATACCACGCCATTTTGCATCCACTGTTTCATCATCAGGTGCGATATATAAACCTGGTTCAACAGTAACAACCATACCCTGCTCATAGCTACGCCATTGACCATTTTCATCTTTATATGCGCCAACATCATGCACATCCATACCAAGCCAATGCCCTGTACCATGCATATAAAACTGACGATAGCGTTCAGATTCAATAATTTGATCAACATCACCTTGCATAATGCCAAGGTTGACCAAACCTTCTACCATGATCCGTACTGCAACATTATGCGGTTCTTTATAAGAATGACCGATTTGAATTGCTTCAATCGCAGCAATTTGTGCATCTAAAATAATTTGATATAGCGCTTTTTGTTCAGGGCTAAACTTACCATTTACAGGAAAAGTACGGGTGATGTCTGAGGCATAGCATTCATACTCAGCAGCCGCATCAATCAACACCAAATCACCATCTTTTAAGGGTTGGTTGTTCTCAACATAATGTAAAATACAGCCATTTTTCCCACCACCCACAATGCTGTTATAGGCAGGAACACAACCACTCTGACCAAAGATATAATTCAACTCAGCTTCTAAAGCATATTCCATCATCTCAGGATGAACTTTTTGCATAGCACGCGTATGCGCATCTGCACTGATATTTGAGGCGATTTGCATCAATGCAATTTCTTGATCGGACTTATGCAAACGCATTTCATCTAAAATTTGATCAAGTTGAATCAACTGCGTTGGAACGCCAAAACCACGTCCAGATTCATTGGCTTTGGTGATCCAAGTACTGACCTTGGCATCAAAATCTGCACGTTGACCAATACGATAGAATAATTTTTCTTTATTTAAAATTTTAGCAATAATTTCTTCGTCAAGTAGATCAATCGCATAAGCTTCATCTGCTTCATAATCATCAACCGCACCATCAATTCCAGCGCGGTAACCATTCCAAATTTCCATTTCACGATTACGTTCACGACAGAACAAGCTATAGATATATTCCTCACCAGTTTCATCTGTCTCTATGACTGCAACTGCTTGTGGCTCTGCAAAACCGGTTAAATAGAAAAAGCTACTCTCTGCACGAAACTTATAATCAGCATCTCGGTTACGCATGACTTCAGGACTGGTTGAGATAATTGCAATGCTATTGGGACCCATTTGTTCAGCGAGGCGGTCACGACGTTCCTGAAAATCTGCTTGAGTTAATTTCATTCTCTATTCAGCTTGTATTTCAGATGATTAATTTGGAAGAAGCTTTAACTTACAATTACGCTTAGATGAATGCAAATACTGATGACTCAATATTTGCATATTTTAAAATAATTTTATTATTTCTCCTGTTCTCCGCTCAATCGCGACAATAGAACCAGCAAATCATTCCAAATTAAAAAAATTTAACCCTTTACATCACTACTTTATTCAACTTCGATGTTTTTAAAGTGAATAAAAAAGCACTGTAAAGGGCGCTGTAAAACTGGCTGCTCATCAAACATGAATGTTCTCAAAGTTTAAGTTTCTTAGCTTTTTTCTTAGTTTTAGCTTGGGCGATGTGGAGTAAACATCTCTACAACATTGTTACTTTCAGAAGCATCAATTGCTTGTTTCATTTTGCTATGAAAATTTTGCAATAAAGGGCTTTCAGATACTGGAACTTTTTTTCGTCCCATTGATAATGACACAGGGATCAAGCGTACAAATTCATACAACTCAAGATAGCTTGCTTCGCCCTCATCATCATCATCTGATTCATCAAACTCAACAGACGCGACATCTTGTAAACTTTCAATGAGTTCTTGTTCATCTGCGCGAATATGCCCAGAAGCTAAACCAAAGCCAAGCACAACCCCTGCACACCAATCTGCCAGTGATTGCACACGCTCAGCCAATGTATGCTCATCATCTGGAAGCATTGGAAGATAGTCTAAATCATCGTCTGAAAGTGCGTGTGATACGTCCTCAGCTTCATCAGACAATAGTGCAAGCGCTTCATCGTCTAATTTTGGCACATCAAGCGTAGATAAAATTTGTAACCATTCATCTCGAGTCGGAACTTCAGTAACACAAACTATACCTGTCAGTAAGCCATGTAACTCACTCGGGCTTGAAATTTCCTCAATCCCCTCAAAATTTTGATTCCAATCTGACCAACCTGAAATATCGTCTTGCATTCGTTTATCCAATCTCTATACTTCTGTATATATTACCTTTGATTGCAAATCTGTGCGACCCGTTATGTTAGAACAATTACAGCGTCTACAGACGCATATTGGTGTTTTAAAAACACGAATTGAAACTGTTGAGAAAGAAAATGCATCGCTGTTAAAAGAAAAGGATAACAGCGAAGAGCAATCTCATGCTCAAATTAGCCATAAAAATAGCATTATCACCCAAAAACAAGATGAAATTGATACGCTCACTGAGCAACTCTCTCAGTTACAAAATCAGTTTCAACAGCTCAATACAGATGCCACATCTTTAGCTGAGCGTTATGGGCGTTTGGAAAAAAGCTGTACCGATTTAAAAAATCGTTTTCAGGAAATTTTGGCTGAACGTAATGAATTGCGTGTGGTTAAAGAAAAAATGGCAAATGAGCAGCGCCATCACTTACAAGACATCAAAGGTCTTCAAGATGAGCGTGAACGTTTAATTCAAAAAAATGAACATGCCAAAACAAAAGTGGAAGCCATTATTCAACGCCTTTCGATTTTAGGGACTGAACAAGATCACCATGCGCAAGAAATCCAACAGCTTGCTCATCCATCAGAGTCTAATGAGGAAGTATGAGTATGTCTGAACATGTGACTGTAGAATTACGCTTAATCGAGCAAAGTTTCCGTTTAGGCACCACAACAGATAAGCAACCAGAACTCGAACGTGCTGGTCGACTTTTAAATGAAAAGTTTCAAGAATTTCGCCGTAAAGCCCCTAATGTTGAACACAATAAATTGGTGATCATGGTGGCTTTAGAACTGATGCAAGAAGTTTTAGGCATGAATAAATCGTTACAAGAATATGCACAATGCGAACGTTTATTAGCGACCATGTTAGAAGATGTTGAAAAAGCGGGATAAACCGCTTTTTTTTCGTGCAATTGATTGGTTTTTTTATGCTGTATTTATAAATTATGAGCGTTGGTGATTTGCCACAATCTCCAAATTATGTATACTTAATACAACTCTAGGGTGTTCGCCAGTACGTCTATTCCCCTGCCGATACTTAAACTTATGGATGTGTTCTGTATATTTTGAGTGTATGCCCACCTTGAGTGGGAAACCCATTAAGTGTACGTCGCGTCCACCTTGAACTCATCGGGTTCAGGGTAACGACCATGCAGCGGCATCTCTGGAGTGTTTTATTTTAAAATCCTTATAAAATAAAAATTATAAAGATACGCGGGAATCTATATTTGATTACATTTTCAAAAATATAGCCCTACCCTATAGGTTATAGCGAAACAACTATCTATTCTCTTTGATCCACGCGATAAACTGATTAAGTCGGACCTGCACCATCATTCAAAAACTGAACTGATTCCAAACACAATTTTTTCCATTCAGCTGCAAATTCTTCTTCTGCTTTTTGTTTACCTAAATTTGTGGCGTACACGGGTTTTGCTTCTGCATCAGCAATGATGACTTCTAAATTTTTTGCATTATTACTTAGTTCGCCTTTTAAATTAAATGCTGTATTTAAATCAACACCAAACTGTCTTAATTGCATGATCATTCCAGCACTTTCTGCAATAATTTTGCAGTGATCTATTTGATTTGCATAAATTTCCGGGCTAAATGATAAAAGCAATAAAATTTTCAATTTCATTTTTATAGTCCTTAGAATTTTTCTAATTACATTGATTATATGCATAGAGATCATCTAGCGCCATGCTTCCAAACGATCTACTAAAATCTCAAACATCATCGTTTATGCACGATATGCATTAGATATTTATTTTTATTGAAGAGCATAATTTCTTTTTCATTATTCTAATAAAACCCATAAATCTGCATCATCCAACTTCCCATCCACTAGAGCTAAAATATAGCTATGCCCTATACAAACTCGATACTTCAAACTTAGTTACTACCTCTGAATTGCTATAAATCACCTAAATTTAAGAAAAATATAGAAACAACACCAATCCAAGAGCAATCAAAGATACGATTAGCCATACATTTATACAATTAAAGCTTTTGATGAAATTCCACATTTTGCTATCCCTTAGAAATGGCTAAGGAATTCTACTTTTTTGGGTTTAATTTAAAAATTATAAATTAGTCTGAGCTACAAAAAATTCGACTGTACAATAAGTATTTAAATATATAGTAATTATCCCAAAGTATTCATTTAAACACCTAATATCTATAGACATTCTTTATAGCTCATTGTAAAACTTTTCAAAAACTCACCTTTAGCGTTATTTAATTGATAAACAATATTGCCTCGTGTTGTTTTTTTAAATACTTCAGACTCAAACAAATCACTTTTACTACAGATGTTATTTTTGGTCAGATTTTTATATTTGTTTTCATCAAATTTCTCTCTTAGATCTTCTGCAGACTCAATCCCCTTTAAATCAGATACAAGCAACAATCCATTGCCGGTCAATCTAATTCTAGAAATGTTTGTTAAATCATCTGATTGATTCGGCTTAATGTTCGAAAAATTGTGATTAATCACTTTGACTAAGCCATTGTACAATTCGAGATTAATGATATTGAATTGATCATCAACCGCACCAACTTGCAAAAAAGGTTCGTCTAATGGGCTTTGCGCTTTCAATTCAGCACATAGTAAAAAACTGAGTATAAACAATAAATATCGCAACGTAGTTCTCCTCATCAACGATCCAGCTGTTGAAACAAAACACTGCAAATACAAGTTTAAGCGAGTGCATAACGATAACTAGACTCGCTATACAACCACAAATTTGTCGGTACTTACTGCCTATATCCCTCCTTTATCCATTAAAAGAAAAAGTGAGATAACGACATAGGTTCAAAATTAATTCTTTCATATACTAAAAAGCCCATCTTTCGATGAGCTTAGATTTAAAGTTATGAGTTGTTCCACTCACCAGATTGAACACCTAACTCATCATCACCAGTCATCAGAACTGCTGTTAAAATTGGAACCGCTAAAATCACTGGGAAAAAGACAATCCATAGATCAATGGATAGCTTATTGGAAAAAACAAAATGAATCACGATCGCAATTAAAGCCAATATTCCAAACAAAATACTTGCGAATCGAGTGGCAAATTTTAAAAGCATTTTTTATTCCCCTTGTAATTAAAAATTTTTACTCTATTTACTCTCATAGTTATGTCCTATTTTTAGAAATTAAGCAAAGCACTTTGAGGTAAAACAGCCTCTATTTTGAGGTATATTTACAAAAACCTTAAAAAAAATATGGATTTCTATAAAAGCTGACATTTTTATTTAATTTTTTAACTTTATTCTTATGCCTAAAACCCAATAAAGCCATATCTAGAATGTGAGACAGATCAAACATATTTCACATTTGCTCATCTTCGCGCTTTATCCATCATTTAAAACCAAAGTCGGTGAGATTTACGCAATCCACAGATTCACCAACGTCATCCACCGTCACTTTGGTTTAAAAATTTAGACAACACACTCAGTTCACTAAAATCAGTTGTAAGCATGAAATTTAATATCGAACGTATATTTTAAACATTTGATATTCTTAAAAAACATAATTACTTCTTAGCTTGATTGATGTTTAACTTGAGTATTTGGTAGGAACAAGGTCACAAAACCTAATAGTGGTAAAAATGAACATAATTGAAATACCCAATCTATGCTATTTTTATCTGCGAGATAGCCTAGCCCCGCCGCTGCTATACCACTTACTCCAAACATGAGACCAAACATCAGTCCCGCAATCATCCCTACACGACCAGGCACAGCTTCTTGTGCATAAACAACCATCGCAGAAAATGCTGACGACATAATTAATCCAGCTATCATTGCGAAAGTACAAGTCCAGAATAAATTTACATAAGGTAAAGCCAGTGCAAACGGTATCATTCCCAAGAAAGATATCCAAATCACTGCTCTACGCCCAATTCGATCGCCAATAGGCCCACCAAAATAAGTTCCTATTGCAACAGTAGCTAAAAAAGCAAAGAGATATAACTGAGCACTTTGAATGGAAAGATGGAACTTTTCAATTAAGTAAAAAGTATAGTAATTACTTATGCTTGCAATATAAGTAAACTTAGCAAACATCAATATAGCAATAATACTAAGTGCGCGAAATAAAGTACGCCCATGCAATTTAAAACTTGGTAAAGCTATACTTTTGCTGAGTTGTTTTTGTGCATTATTTATTGTCCATTTACTGACTTTAAATAAAATCCAAATTGCGATTAAGGCAAATAGCATCAGCCATGCTGTTGAAGCCTGACCATTTGGAACAATAATGATTGCAGCAAGTAAAGGACCTATCGCTGATCCTGTATTTCCACCCACTTGAAAAGTTGACTGAGCTGTACCAAACTTTCCTCCAGAGGCCATTCTCGCAACACGTGAGGCTTCAGGATGAAATGTTGAAGATCCAACTCCAATTAAAGATGCTGATAACAGCAACATATAGAAACTATTAGAAAAAGCCAGCATGAATATGCCAATCAGTGTAATTACCATCCCCAATGGCAAAAGATAAGGTTTAGGATATTTATCGGTATGTAATCCAATCCATGGTTGTAATAATGAAGCGGTAACTTGATAAACCAGTGAAATTATTCCGATTTGAGTGAAATTTAATGAAAAACTATTTTTAAGTAATGGGTAAATTGCGGGAAGTGACGCTTGAATTAAATCATTTAATAAATGAGCGAAAGCAACTGCGAAAATAATGTGATGTACCATCTTAGGGTCGTTTGGAGCATCCATCCGATGATCTTGATGTGTTGGTGAAGTAGATTGCATAAACAAACCTTTATTACATGAAACTTTATGGTTTAGTATAAATTGTCATATTGACTTGTATATTCCAAAAATTATCGCCTAAGTGACAAATTTTAAGAGTGTATATCGATGCCAGTAAACTCAGACTCGGTAACCACATTGGTTATTTCTAAAGGCTCCAAGCATAAATATGGAAGTGTTATCGCACCACATATGCATAGCCGTGCGCAGTTGCTCTATGCGTCTCAAGGTGCAATACGTGTTCAAACGGCTGATCATATCTGGCTTATCCCTCCGCAATGTGCGCTGTGGATCCCTGCATTTGTTGAACACAGTGTGATTTCATTAAGCGAGGTCAGATTAAGTACGGCTTTAGTTGAAAAAAATGCTGCAGATATTTTAGGAGAAAAATGTTTTTTAGTGAGAATGAGCAGCCTTTTACGTGAATTAGTTCTTAGGCTTAATCAACTAGATACAATGAAAGATCACGAAACGCCATACAGCGAAGATTTAGAGAGATCCTTACAACTGCTAATTTTTGATGAAATAAAAAAGGCACCTACATATCCAATAGAAATTCCCAAACCTAAAGATAAACGTCTTATCTTAATTTGTGACTATTTAATTAATAATCCGAACAACGCTAAGGAATTAAATATCTGGGCTGATGAAATTGGTACAAGCCCAAGAACCTTAATTCGATTATTTAAAAAAGAAACAGGTTTGTCCTATCGAGGGTGGATTCAACAAATGCACATTGTCTTGGCCTTAAGCCAACTGGCTCAAGGCAAAAGTATATCTCATATATCCGCTTCATTAGGTTATACCAGCCAGAGTGCATTTAGTGCGATGTTTAAACGGCACTTAGGGCATCCACCTCAAAGTTTTAAATAAATTTTTTATTGCTCTGTTCATATTAAAAAACCACCGAATCGGTGGTTTTTCATTAAAATTTAATGTACTGCTTCTGCTGAGGACTCTTTATGATCATCATCTTTGGTTTTGGCTAAATTTTTACCCTTGGTTTTCTGAGGATTATTTTTATGTGACTGATAGTAGCAAGCAATTGCAATTCCAGTCCCTAATAATGCTACGGTCTTTAACATGATATACCTCATACTGAATTGAATAACGTCTATTAGGAATAACATCAAATTTCTAATAAAGTATTTCGATATGTGAGTTATGCAAGTTTATGTGAAACTTTATTACATTTGATTTCAAAGATTCAGATAAATCATCGAAATTTCAGTCTTATGGCTGATTTAATCTATTTCGGTATTTAACCAAACAGTCACATGGTAAGTTTTTATTATGAGATTTTAATTCCATTTAATCATTTTAAAATTATCGAGTATTGATCAATCAACACAAATCAGAAATCAGAAATCAGAAATCAGAAATCAGAAATCAGAAATCAGAAATCAGAAATCAGAAATCAGAAATCAGAAATCAGAAATCAGAAATCAGAAATCAGAAATCAGAAATCAGAAATCAGAAATCAGAAATCAGAAATCAGAAATCAGAAATCAGAAATCAGAAATCATTCTTTAACTTTCGATACCTTTTATATTACCTTTTATATTACCTTTTATATTACCTTTTATTTTCATTCACCCATATAAAAAGCCCATCTTACGATGAGCTTTTCTAAAACATTGATTACGAATTATATCGCAATACGATAAAGTTGATTTTGATTAAGATAGAAAGATGAACCATCAATATTAAATTGACGATCGTCACCAGATTCTAATTCAATCTTTTTCCCTACTTCGACCCAACTCATACCAGTACGGTTGCTTTGTTGTCTTTTTAAAGGAACGATCTTTACGCGAATTTCATCGCCATTTACTGCAGAGGCTATTGTCCAGCCATTTAAAATATTCATTTTTTCACTCAATTGTTTTGAGCTTTTGCAAACAGAGAAGTATTTAACTATTAAGACCAACAGATATATTTTTGGAACTAACGATAAGAAGGCATCTAACCTTAATTTAAACTTTTGATATTTACATCAGCTTGATATTGCAGAAGTCAGAGTTGAAGCCAACCTTCAAGTCTTGCTTATATATTAAGCACATCTGCTTTAGTATTTTTCATAATACGCTCATTCAGCAGATTATGCAACTTAAATAACATTTGATTATTTTAAATTAAAAGTTCTTCTTTATATAATGGCTTTGTGATGTTTATGTACAGGCCTAGATTTAAAGATTTCCTATATCACCATTTAAAACAACACCATACAAATATTTGATATTTTTATAAATATATTTTGTCGATATAAACTCAGTTTAGCCAACATATCTCCACATATGGCTCTCACAACTACCTTAGTGTAAGTGGATTAAAAGGCTATTATCCAGACTCACTTCACAGTTAAGAAGATTATAATGTCATTTAAAAGTTTTTCGCAAAATTCAACTCAAGCAAATTCTGATACTAAAAATGCTGAGCAAACTCCTGCTAAAGATGCGCCACAAGCAACTCCCGGTGTGACACCGCCGAATCCAAATCAGGACAATAATCAAGTTAAACCGGCTGAAGAAAATAAACCTAAATAATATTAACGTTTAATTTATACAGCTTTATCTAAAAAACTTACCGATACTTGGTAAGTTTTTTTATTGTGAGTCATATAAATTCAGATGTTATCTACTAAAATATTCAGTTTTTTAATGATGTAAAAAAGCCCACAATAGTGCGGGCTTTTTAGATCGGCATGCTGCGATCTCATGCTCAGCGTTAACTGCTTAGGTTTTAAATCTATTTAGAGGGAATACGCAATTCCTGTAACAACCTAAACACTTCCGTTTCGCTTACGGATTCGATCAAAGCTAAGTTAACACAGATCAACAGATGAAAGCGGATAAAATATATTTGATTACGCTTTATTTATTCAATTCTCATAATTCTAAATTCAAATCATAAAGTCTTATCGATATAAGACCAAAATTCTTAGTGAAATTTAAAATACAGATGCTCGCTCAAGTCTGAATAAATCACTTAATTGTTTGATTTAATAAATAAACTATATTTATTATCAGTATTTCGTTTTTTGTGCTTTTGAATCATAGATGGGTATCCTACCGTGGGGCGACATGGATGTCGCCGTTGGGCGGGGGTACATGAGCAAAAATAAAGCATTGCTTTGTTTGCAGCGCAAGAGCCCTGTTAAACGAAAGATTTTTGTTACTTTTGATCTTTCAAAAGTAAGGTATCGCCTACGCAAAGGTATTTAAACTTTAAATGTAAAGTGTGGCATTGCTAACTTTTTAATCAAATAACTTTTACATACTATTGATTTAATTAAAAATATTGATTAAGGATAATTATATTATTGTGTCTGAGTTTTTTGACAGGTTGACTATAAAAAGCCCCTTACTCTGCACTTTACAAAGAATCGTTTAGTTTAATTTTAACCATCTACTGTAAATACGGTAAGAGACCAATGATCTCAAAAAAGATTTAGCCATGCTTAGCCTACAAAGCGTAAGCCCACACCCGGTTCAGTCACAATATATTTGGGTTGTACCGCATTATCATTCAGTTTTCCACGCAATTTGGCCACCAAAATTCTTAAATAGTGGGTATCTTCCTGATGAGTAGGTCCCCATAAATCACTGAGAATTTGTGGTTGAGTAATCAACTGCCCTTTATGTTGCGCCAATAAAGTCAGCAATTGATATTCCTTACGTGTCAGTGAAATCAGTTGTTGGTTAAGAAATACCTGTCTTTGGGCAAAATCAATTTTTAAAAATCCATCATCAAAAAAAGCGGACTCTACAGCAATATTTTGAAATTGTCTGAGTAATACACGGATTCGCGCCATCAGCTCCTGAACACTAAAAGGTTTCGTCACATAATCATTGGCGCCAGCATCCAGTAATTTAACTTTTTCCTCCTCATTAGAACGAACCGACAAAACAATCACAGGGACATGTGACCACGCTCGCAATTCAGACAAAACTTCTAAACCATCTAAATCAGGTAGCCCTAAATCTAAAATAATTAAATCAGCGCCTTGCAAAGCCAAAAGCTCTAAGCCCTTTTGACCATTTTCAGCCAGTAGGGTTTTATACCCTTGTGCCCTAAGTGCAATATCGAGAAACTTACGAATTTGAGTTTCGTCATCAATAATCAATACATTGGTCATGGAACTTGTCGATACATTATGTTCTGGCATGCTATTTCCTAAAATCAATATGTGCACTTATCCAATCTGCTGAATCGGCAATTGCATACGGATGCAGGTGCCTTGATTATTCTTGGCTGAAGATGCCGAAATTTTACCCATATGCGCACCAATAATGGCTTTAACAATGGTTAAGCCCAACCCCGTACCATACTGCCCGCGATCGCCACGTTCCATAGTATAGAACATATCAAAAATTCGCTCTCGTTCATCTTCTGGGATACCCAAACCTTGATCACTAATTGAGATTTCAATTTCGTTTTCATTGAGTTGTAAAACTTTAATCGTTACCGCTTTATTTTCTGGAGAAAACTTGGCTGCATTTTCCAATACATTAAAAATCGCTTGTTCGATCAAAGCCGCATGCACAAATAGGCTCAAGGTTTGCTCAGGTAAATCAACCTCAACAAGACTTTGAGGCATATAACGTTTTAAACGGCGTACCGCTGAACCAATCAACTCATCGACACCAATCCAATCTCGTTTAAGACTTAAACCTTCATGGCCTAAGCGTGTCATATCCAATAAATTCTGAATATAACGATCCAGTCGTTCGCCTTCTAAATGAATCGCCTCCAACAAACTGTCTTGATCTTGTTCATCCATTGAATGCCGATAATTACTCAAAGTATCAGCTGCACCAATCATAGAGGCTAAAGGTGAACGTAAATCATGAGAGACGGAGGATAACAAGGCCGAACGCAATCTCTCGGTTTCTGAACTGACATTGGCGATTTCCAATGCTTTAGTGAGTTGGGTTCGAGAAATCGCTTGAGCAATATATTCAACCATGGTTTCAGTCAATTGCTTCTGTTCTGTATTTAAAACCAATACATTTTTAAGAAACTTAACCCCGACTACACCAAAACACTGCTTAGACGCCAATAATGGTAAAAACCACCAATCATTTTCAGTCAAGGTTTGGGTAAACCGTCCCGATGGTTGATGGTTCTTAAATGTCCAATCTGCTGAAATTTTTTCTTTATTGTTAATCACCTCAAGTGATGACGTTGACGATTCTGGGAAATAAAACCAGATTTCGGCATTTAAGTTTTTACTTAAACTGTTTTCTGCAATCTCCTGCACTTGCTTTAAATCAATTGCAATAGACAACTTCTGACCTAAATCCTGCATAATGCTGTTATAGCTATTGGCAGCCTTTAAAGCTGTTACTTGTTCTCTCAGTCTTGATGCCAAACGGCTTGAAATCAACGCTGCGCCTAAAAAGGCAACCACGGTTATCACGCCCTGATGTGCAGAAATTTGCAAAGTGAATTTGGGTGAAATAAAGAAAAAGTTATAAGCCAAAAAGAACAACAGTGCCGAAAATACCGCAGCCAGCATCCGTGTCTTAGATGCCACAAAAACTACAGCAGTGATAAATATCACCGAAAGCTCTTCGATTCCTAAATACTTTTCACCTAAGCTGGCAATCACAATACTGATCACCGTGGTTGATATAACGAATAATATTTCTCTAAGATTTAGAAATGAATGCGTATCCTGAAAAAATGATTGCTGACGATGTTCTGCAAGAATCGGGACGATACTCAATTCAAAACTTGGCTGGTACTTAAGTAATTGATCAACAAAATTTACACCCCATACCAAGGCTTTACGATGCGATTGTGCCAACACCAAGGTTGAAATTCCTCGATCCATCACATAATCAAACAACGTTTTTGCATGTTGTTGACCATAAAGGATTTCTGTCATTCCGCCCAATTGACGGGTGAGGTTTAAAGCACGTTCAATTTCTCGACTGGATAAATTGTCTTGTTTTTCGCTTATTTTTGAATCTTTAGAAAAGACCACCACCGTCCAATTTGCCTGCCGATTTTCGGCAATACGACAACCTGCGCGGACCAACGCCTCTGCCTGCCCATTGCCCTCAATCATAATTAAAATATGATTTTTTAAAGGAATGGGGACTAGCCCTTGTATAGCAAAATTTTCTCGAACATCGGTATCGACATGACTGGCAACGGTTTGCATTGCCAATTCACGCAATGCGGTCAGATTTGAACTGTTGAAAAAGCGTTGTAATGCCTGTTCAGCTTGCTCAGGCACATAGACTTTGCCCTGATTTAAACGCTCAAGTAATTCATTGACTGGTAAATCAATTAATCGAATATCACGGATCCGCTCAAAGACCCGATCAGGTACAGTTTCAGTCACCCGAATACCCGTAATTTGATAGACCACATCATTTAAACTTTCGAGATGCTGAATATTCATCGTGGTAAATACATCAATACCCGCATCCAGCAATTCATTAATATCTTGCCAGCGTTTTTCATGACGACTATTTGGCATATTGCTATGCGCAAATTCATCCACTAAAACAATACTGGGTTTGCTTGCCAGCACAGCATCAAGATCCATTTCTTCAAGAGCATGCCCTTGATACTCAATCGTCTTTCTTGGAATAATCACCAAACCGGAGATGAGGTTTTCAGTTTCAATGCGACCATGGGTTTCAACATAGCCAATCACAATGTTGATCCCTTGCAAGGCCAGTTCGTGCGCACGCACTAACATTGCAAAAGTCTTCCCCACACCAGGTGCAGCCCCTAAAAATATAGTGAGGCGCCCAGATTGATAACGCTGAGTGTGTTGCAATAAAACATCTGCTTTATTATTTCTATAATCGCTCATCGCCGTCTGCTTGTTTAAAAATTACATCACTGTGGTGTTTCTTTGCGACCATTCAATACAGCAAAAAACACAGGCCAGCAAAGAAACACAGAAAAAACCGTCGTTTGATTCAGCTTGAATCATCTACAATCTCAAAGAGGGAATATTGTAAATTTATAAGAGAATAAAATCCCAATAATGCCCGCTTTTCAACAATCAGAGAGAATCAATTACATCAACACAGATTCATTTTGCATTGATGATTGCAACCCCTTTATTGAGTTCCAATTTGATCCAAAGCCAAATTTAATTCAAGTACATTGACTCTGGCTTGCCCTAAAATTCCAAATGTCGGTTGTATACTATTTTCTTGCAGCAACCTTAGCACATCCTGTTCAGGCAAATGTCTTGCTTTGGCAATGCGTTTTACTTGAATCATTGCAGATTGCACACTGATTTCAGGATCAATTCCGCTGCCTGAAGCCGTGACCAAATCCGCAGGAATCGCGCTTTTTTCAATGTGATCCTGTATTGCAATTTTGTTTAAACGTTCATCTACTGCTTTATGTAAATCAGGATTAGTTCGTGCCATATTACTTCCTGCCATGGCCATTGGATCATAATTGGCAGCAGAAGGTCGTGGATGGAAATATTGCGCTTGTACAAAAGGCTGTGCAACCAGTTTAGAACCGACAACTCGGTCATTTTCAACGATCAAACTGCCATTGGCTTGTTGATCAAAAAAAACTTGTCCTAGCCCTGTTGCCGCAGTACTGTAGACAAAGCCACAGAGACCCAATGCGACAATGGTTAATCCCAGCGATGCCCGTGTTAGTCCAGCGAATGATGACTCAACCAATCGATTATTTTCAGTATTCATTTTAATCAACCTCAAAATTTCTAAAGCGCCAATAAAGGACTGATCATCAGATCAATCAGCTTGATCGCAATAAACGGCAACAACACACCACCCACACCGTAAATCAGCATATTTCGACGTAACAATTGCGTTGATGTTGAAGGCTTAAACTTCACTCCACGTAAAGCAATTGGAATCAATAATGGAATAATGATGGCATTGAAAATCAGTGCTGAGAGAATTGCACTTTCTGAACTTCCCAAGCGCATCACATTTAAGGCTTGCATTTGAGGAATGGCTGCAACAAATAAAGCAGGTAAAATGGCAAAGTATTTGGAAACGTCATTGGCCAATGAAAAGGTGGTCAATGCACCACGGGTAATTAACTGCTGTTTACCAATCTCAACGACAGACAATAATTTGGTTGGATCTGAATCCAAGTCCACCATATTGCCCGCTTCTTTTGCCGCTTGGGTCCCTGAGTTCATTGCCAAACCAATATCCGCTTGTGCCAATGCAGGTGCATCATTGGTTCCATCGCCAACCATAGCAACCAAATGACCTTTATTCTGTTCATGACGAATACAATTTAACTTATCTTCAGGTTTTGCTTCAGCAATATAATCATCGACACCAGCTTCAGCTGCAATAGCAGCAGCAGTCAGCGGGTTATCGCCTGTGACCATGACAGTTTTTATACCCATTTCACGTAAGCGAGCAAATTTTTCCTTGATGCCTTGTTTAATCACATCTGAAAGTTCAATCACCCCCAGAATATTTTGATCTTTTGCCACCACTAACGGCGTTGCACCTTTTGAAGCAACCTGTTCTACCCGTGTTTTAAGCTCACTATGATGTTCAATATTCTGTGAAGCGAATTTAACAATCGCATCTACTGCCCCTTTACGGATTTGCTGTCCATTGAATAAATTTACACCTGAAATTCGCGTTGCGGCATTAAAGGCAATAAACTCGGCCTGTTCAGGTTCAACAATATGTTCACCTTGCTCTTTTGCCAAAACCACAATGGATTTACCTTCTGGTGTTGGGTCTGCAAGTGAGGTCAATATCGCAGCTTGACGTAGTTCCGACTCAGTCACCCCAGTCAGTGGGAAAAATGCTGTTGCCTGACGATCACCATAGGTGATGGTTCCTGTTTTATCGAGTAACAATACATCTACATCACCCGCGACTTCGACAGCTTTACCTGATTTGGCAATCACATTGGCTTTTAATGCCCGATTCATCCCCGCAATACCAATTGCAGGCAACAAGCCACCAATGGTGGTTGGAATCAAACACACCAACAATGCCACCAATAAAATCGGGTTAATTTCAATTTTTAAGAAATGCCCAATAAAAGGTAAACTCACCACCACCGCGATAAAGGTCACGGTCATCACAGTCAGTAAAATCCCCAGTGCGATTTCGTTTGGTGTTTTTTGACGATTGGAGCCCTCAACCAAAGCAATCATTCGGTCAAGAAAGCTATTACCCGCTTCAGCAGTCACCTGTACCACGATACGATCCGTTAAAACCTTAGTTCCCCCAATCACACCGGACTTATCGGTACCTGCTTCACGTAAAACGGGTGCTGACTCACCTGTTACCGCAGCTTCATTAATAGTCGCAAAACCATGAACAATTTCACCATCCGCAGGCACCAGTTCTCCTGCACGGACTTCAATCAGATCATTCATTTTTAATAAAGTTGCAGCGACTTGCACACCCTCTAAGTCATCCTTAGCACTGAGTCGACGTGCGGTTAAGTTTTGACGTGCTTGTCTTAAGGAGGAGGCTTGACCTCGACCTTTAGCTTCGGCAATGGCTTCAGCATAATTGGCAAATAATACGGTGATAAATAAAATCAAGGTCACCGCTAAACCAAATACAGTATCGGCTTGACCCGTTAAAGTACTGACCAGTGTGATAATGGTACCCAGCCATACGATCGCCATCACTGGATTTTTAATCGCATGTTGCGGTAACAATTTAATCAAGGCATTTTTCCAAGCTTCACCTTGAAATAAAGTTGATGATTTATTTTGCGTAGATTGTTTTGAATGATTCATTGTATTCACCCTAGCCTTGTACCAATAACAGCTGATCAGCGATCGGTCCTAAAACAAGGACTGGCATAAATTGTAATAAAGTCAACATCACCACAATGGCAATCAGGGTGAAAGCAAAGGTTGGCGTTTCCACTTTTAAACTACCACTGCTTTCAGGAGCTTGACGCTTTGCAGCTAAACGCGCAGCAATCATTAAAGGAATGATCAATGTCGGAAAACGTCCAAGCAGTAAAGCGATGACACAGCTCACATTCCACCACACGGTATTGTCTGCTAAACCTTCAAAACCAGAACCATTATTGGCAAAGGCCGAAACATACTCATACAACACTTGCGAAATAGCATGGTATTGCGGATTGCTATTGCCTGTAAGTTCTGGGAAAAACAAAGCGATTGAGCTTAAACCGAGAATCGTAATTGGCTGAATCAAAATCACCACAGCAAGTAATTTGATTTCCCCTGCTTCAATTTTGCGGCCAAATAATTCAGGTGTACGCCCTGTCATCAGACCCGCAATAAATACAGCCAAAAACAAATAGATCATGAATTGTTGTAAGCCACAGCCAATCCCGCCCCAAATCGCATTAATCAGCATATTCGCCAGCGCCACCAAGCCTGTTAATGGCGATGCAGAATCATGCATCATATTGACTGAACCATTATTAACCTGTGTGGTTATGGCGGCCCAAAGTGCAGAAGATGCCTCACCAAAACGTACTTCCTTTCCTTCCATAGCATAAATTTGCATCACGGTAGATGACAGGCTTTCAGACCAAATTGCCGCCGTGGCTGAAACAACCGACATCAGCAACATTGAGCCAAAAACAAAACCAGCAAATTTTGCACGTTTGGTTAAAAAACCCAACATAAAAATCACGGCGACAGGAATAAGTAAAATCGCAATCATTTCTAAGAAATTTGAAAATGGTGTTGGATTTTCCAATGGCACACTGCTGTTAGGTCCATACCACCCCCCACCATTACTGCCCAATTGCTTAATCGCAACCATGGGTGCAACAGGACCGAGTGGAATTTTTTGAGTTTTTAATTCAGTGGTTTGATCAATCACTTGAACTTCTGGACCACCTTGAAAGGTTGATGGCACACCTTGGCTATTGAGTAATAATGACCAAATCATGCATAACGGAATTAAAAACCGAAAGGTTGGACGAATCACATCGGCCCAATAATTACCGACATTGATTTTTTCAACTTTATTTTGAAAGCTTAGGTTTTGATCTGCTTCTGACAAAGCATTCGATTGCGGATAAAACAAGGCACGGACGGTTGCGACCACCATTGCCAACCCCATCATTGGCGTAATGATTTGCAATCCAACAATACCAACCATCTGTGATAAATATGACAGTTGCGCTTGACCTGAATAGTGCTGTTGGTTGGTATTGGTCAGAAATGAAATCATGGTATGCAGGGCTAAATCCCATGACATATTTGGTGCATTATTTGGATTGAGTGGCAAACTTGCTTGGCACATAAACAACAGCCAAGTGACCAATCCGATGACGATACAACTCGCGACAAAGCTGAGTGAATAGGTTTTTGCATTCATCCCTTGATCAGGATGTGTACCCAAAACACGATAAATCGGTTTTTCAATCCAGTTAAAAATTGGATCAATTTTCATTTCTCGGTTTTGCATAATACAGGCAAGATATTTCCCTAAAGGAAAAGCCAAAAGCACCACAATCACCAAGACTAAGATAAACTCTAACATGACATTTCCCCCCAACTTGATTGGCTCAAATTAAAAATGTCGATATTGCAATGATTTATATGTTTTTGAAGTACGCATAATTTTGGATGCTGTACTTGTTGATGCGCTATATATTTAGCACTCATCTTTTTCATCCTAAACGCTGGGATATTCCACAACTCAGTATCCGAAAATACCCCGTAAACTCTCTATTTACAGTCAGATCAGCCGCGTAAAAATTTCGTAAAATTTTGTCTTTTTTGATTTATAAACAGCGTTAAATACATTACAAAGGTTCAAATTTTAGAACGCTTGTTTATTTTATTTATGGAAAATTTTGAACTGCTTAAAGCATTGTTTTTGGGGTTAATCGAAGGTTTAACTGAATTTTTACCGATTTCAAGCACAGGACATCTGATCTTATTTGGTCATCTCATTGATTTTCACTCAGATTCGGGACGTGTATTTGAAGTGGTGATCCAATTGGGTGCTATCTTGGCCGTATGTTGGCTGTATCGACAAAAAATTATCGAATTAATTCGCGGCTTTTTCTCAGGCGATGTTGCAGCCAGACGTTTTGCGATTAATGTTTTAGTTGCATTTATTCCTGCGGTGGTGATCGGTGTCTTAGCAGTAGATTTTATTAAACAAGTGCTGTTTAGTCCTTTGGTTGTGGCTTTTGCTTTAATCATCGGGGGCTTCATTATTTTTGCTGTAGAAGCCAGAAAGTTTGAACCTAAAACCATTGAAGCCACAGACATTACCTTAAAACAGGCAATTCTGGTTGGATTTGCTCAATGTCTTGCCATGATTCCGGGAACATCACGTTCAGGCGCCACTATTATTGGCGGGATGTTGTCTGGTTTATCACGTAAAGCGGCAACCGAATTTTCTTTTTTCCTTGCAATGCCAACCATGTTAGGTGCTGCAACCTATGATTTAATTCGAAATGCAGATGTTTTAACCTCAGATAACCTGATTAATATTTCAATAGGGTTTGTGGCTGCATTTATTGCTGCGCTCTTGGTGGTCAAAGCTTTGGTAAAGTTTGTTGAAAAACATACGTTGAGAGTGTTTGCTTGGTACCGTGTGGTATTGGGTATTATTTTACTGTTTGTGTTTTTATAATCATGTGAATTAATAGCAGATAAATTTAAGTCTGCCTATGTTATTTTTTATCGTATTGACCCACTTATCTTGTGGGTCTTTTTTTATCTCTTAAATATAGTCAACCTATCAAAAAACTCAAAAACAAGAATATAATTTCTCTTAATCAATATTTTTCAATTAAATTAATTACATAGAAAATTAAATTATTTGATTATAAAAAAGCTTGCAATGCCACACATTACGTTCAAAGTTTAAATAGCTTTGCGTAGGCGATGCCTCACTTTTCAGAGATGAAAAGATACCGTCTTAACTGTCAAGCAAATTATTTAAGGATTCATGCCTTATAATTTGCCTGATAAGGTTGTTGGTTTTTAAGAACACCATAGCAAAGATGAATTAACTTTCGCATAGCAGCAGCAATCGCTACCATTTTAGTTTTCCCTTTCGCTAAGAGCCGTTCGCTCAACTCTCTAATATGAGGATTGTACCGAGTTGCAACAACGGCAGCCATATATAAACCCGATCGAATTTTAGGTGAACCGGCTTTAGATAAGCGACTTTTTCCAAGCACAGAACTACCAGATTGTCTATGAATGGGAACTAAACCCACAAATGCAGCAGCTTGGCTTGCTTTTTCAAAAGAATGAGCACGTAAAAAAACAAGCATTAATAAACTGGTACGCTCAGCAATTGCTGGAATGCTTTCAAGAAGCTTTTGATCACGTTTAAGCTCATGGTTTTGATCAATATGGTTTTGAATTTGTGTATCTAGATTCTGAATTTGCCTAGTTAATGATTTAATATTGGTACAACTATTAGAGTGGAGTTTGCTTTTTCCAAACGATTTTGTTCACGTTTTAAGTCGTTCGCAAGACTTGACCTTCTATCTAATAAAGCATTGAGCAATCGGATATTATCAGGAGTGGGTTGCCATAAATGTAAATCTACAGTCATTGCAAATCGCGCTAATACTTCACTATCGATTTTGTCAGTTTTATTAAGCTTAGAGATACTTTGAGCAAAATATCGAGTACGGGCTGGGTTAGCCACACAAACTTGAAATTTTAAATCAAATAAAAATTGAGCTAACATTTCATGATAGACGGATGTTGCTTCCATTAAGGCTCTAGTTTCTTCAGCAACAAGACCAAAACGATTTAACCATGATAACAATTGATGAAATCCTTTATTGCTATTGGAAAAGCATTTAGTTTTTATTTTTCCACTAGAGTCATCAAGAAATAAACAACAATCGAATTTAGCTTTAGAAACATCAATGCCAAGATAAAACATAGCTTCACCTAATTATTGATTGAATTAATATTAAAAAACCACAGTCTTTTCTTGTGAATGCAGCATCAAAGTGCTTAGTTACCGTCCAGATTTATGTCAGTGGTTAGGTGTAAATTGTAGGTTTAATCTTTTCAGGAAACTCGAAGTTTTAGTGACAAACCAAACTCTACAATTTACGTGTAGTGATAGCTAATCACTACAAAGAACAAGATACAAGTGACAAAAATCTTCTGTTAGGCGAGGGGTACGTCCTGTACCCCCGCCTAACGGCGACATCCCTGTCGCCCCACGATAGGATAACCATCTAGGATTCAAAAGTACAAAAACCGAATGAATAATCAATAGTTTCTAAGAATTCATACAAAAACATGAGGTTCATTTATGATCAGTGATTTGATATAAATCACTTGTATGAATAATTAAGTGGTTTGACTATAAGATGAGGGCTATTTCATCTTGCTCTATGGATTTTAAAAGGCCTTATATAAAGAAGCCTAATATTTAACAGGGAATGTTAAAGACTGAAAAACTCAGACTAAAATCCTCATACTGTCTATATATAGACAAAGGATCACTTAGATAAAGCCACTCAATTGTTTATATATTTGATCGGGCCTTTGATGATCTAATTTTCAAGTATTTTCATCTTCAGAAATATCTTCAAAGTGTTTTTCATCATTAAAACCATTTTCATAACCAAAGTCATTTTGGCTATTAAATGAATATTCACGATCATTTTCAAAGGTATTGTAACTGTGTTGATGATCAAATTTTGCAAGAGAGGCTTTGATATTTGAACGTGGATGGCGTGTAGGCAAAACAGTAGAAATTGAATGTTTATAGATAATTTGCATTTGCCCTACACTGTTCCTTAGTAACACGACATATGAATCAAAAGATTCAATATGCCCCTGTAACTTAATCCCATTGGTCAGAAAAATAAAAACTGGAATATGTTTTTTTCGGAGAGAATTTAACAGCGGATCTTGTAAGGTTTGAATCTTAGACATATTACGCTCCCAAAACTTTTAAATACTTAAAAAAATATCATTTTTAAATAAAATTTATAATTAAATGCATCCTGCGAATTTTACTTTCTTTCAAAATAGATGAACCAACTTTGCCATCTATCCCCTAAGCTTTGAATTTCAACATAAATCTTTTATTGTGTTACTTACTTGCTGTCGTAGAGGTAGTAGGCATCATCATATTTGAATGATCCATCTTCATCATCACATGCGCCATATCGACCCCACTCGATTGAGTTGTTTGTGCCATTTCAGTTGAATGTACATGCTGTTGCTCTGCATGTTCATTGTTAGACTTTTTGGCTTCATGCTGTGCATTACAAGGCTTTATAGAGCATTGTATTGGCGTTTTTTCTACGGTTTGAGTATCCGTTTTATTCAGCATTTTAGAGACATCTGCCCAAGATTGAGTCGTTATCATCAGCGTACCCAGACAAATCACGCTCATTAAACTGCGCTGTAAAATTGCTCGCATTTATACCTCTCCAAGCTTGAGATTCTTAAGTGGTACAATAAATCGGACTATTGAACATTAAGATGACTTGAAAGTGACATTTATGTAATCTATACCTTTCTTTAGTTTTATCACGCTATTATATTTTTAAAGAGTATTCTAGGAAGCAAACATGAGAATATTATTAGTCGAAGATGAGCAAAAAACTGGGGACTACCTTAAGCAAGGTTTATCTGAAGCGGGATATATTACTGACTGGGTTACAGATGGGCTCACAGGTAAACAGTATGCACTTTCTGAAGATTACGATGTCATCATATTAGATGTGATGCTACCTGGGGTAGATGGCTGGCATATTATAGAAGCTGTGCGTAAAAATGGAAAAACCATGCCGATTTTATTCTTAACAGCGCGAGATCAAATTGAAGACCGCGTAAAAGGATTAGAGTTGGGTGCGGATGATTATTTGGTAAAACCTTTCGCGTTTGCTGAACTCCTCGCAAGAATAAAAAGCTTACTTCGTCGCGGACAGCAAAGAGAAGACAGTAACTTAATCAGTATTGCCAATCTTGAACTTGATATCAGAAAACGTCGTGTAACACGTGAGGGGCAACGTATTGACCTGACCGCGAAAGAGTTTGCATTGATGGAATTATTTATGCGTAGACGTGGTGAAATTTTGCCACGAGCGCTGATTGCCTCACAAGTTTGGGATATGAATTTTGACAGTGACACCAATGTTGTCGAAGTTGCAATTAAACGTTTAAGAAATAAAATTGACAGTAACTTTACACCTAAACTGATTCAGAATATTCGAGGAATGGGCTACGTTCTAGAGGTAGAAGATGAGGCGTAAGCTGTTCAATGCGATTAGTTTCCGAATCGCCATTATTTTTTCCCTCTCCACTGTAACGATTTTAATTATCATGGGCTTCGTGATACACCTCGGAGTCACACAACACTTTGAAAGTGAAGATCGAGTACTCCTTGAGGGAAAAATTCAACTGATACAAAATCTATTAAAACAACATCCAACCAACTCTAAAGAACTCAATGTTGCATTAAAAGATTCTCTCATTGGACATGATAATCTGATTGTGCAAGTTGAACGGCCTGTGAATCAAATTGTATTTAATTCCGCCCAAATGGCAATCGCACCACAAGTCATTGCCAACCCAGATCTGGAGCAATGGATTAGATGGGACGTTCAAGATAAACATTATCGTGGACTGGTCTATCAAAATATTTTTGAAGAAAATGAAGATGCACAATCTACCCAAATTATTGTTGCGATTGATACTTCAGAACACATGCTTTTTTTAAATGAATTTAAACATCAGTTATTTTATATTTGTTTAATTGCCGCACTGTGTTTAATGTTTTTAGGATGGTTTGCTGTTTGGCGAGGATTGCGTCCAATCAAAAGAATAGCCACAGTTGTAGAAGGGATTTCAGCACAAAATTTATCTGAGCGCTTAGAGGTTGAGCATACCCCAACAGAATTAAAATCACTGACCATCGCCTTTAATGAAATGCTGGACCGTTTAGAGTCGGCTTTAGAAAAGCTTTCAGACTTTTCATCAGATCTTGCGCATGAAATTCGTACACCGATCAACAATCTAATGACGCAAACACAAGTATGTTTGTCGCGCAGTCGAGATATCGATGCCTATAAAGAAGTCTTATTTTCAAATTTAGAAGAGTTTGAACATCTGGCAAGAATCGTCTCAGATATGTTATTTTTGGCGAAAGCAGAAAATGGGCTTAATCTTAAAAACATACAAACCATTTATTTATATGAAGAATTTAATACTTTATTTGAGTTTTATGATGCTTTAGCCGCAGAAAAACATATGACCTTTCACCTTGTTGGTACAGGAAAAGTCAATGCAAATATTGCGATGCTACGCCGTGCGCTGAGTAACCTAATATCCAATGCAATTAAATATGGCAAGTCGAACTCTGTCATTCAGATTAAATGTCAACAAACAGCAGACCACACCATTTTTTCAGTTGAAAATGAAGGCCCAACCTTATCCCCTGAACAATTATCACGGCTGTTTGACCGTTTCTATCGAACAGATGCCTCTCGTCAACGTGTTGAAGATGGTACAGGTTTAGGACTTGCCATTACCAAGTCTATATTGGCCTTACATGGTGCAACCATCCAAGCAGAATCACGAGATGGTTTAGTGATCTTCACAGTTGTTTTTAAAAATGAATATCTTCCAACATGATATACAGCGCAAAAGTATCTTAAATAAAATCACATCTTCAAGCAGCTGTTGAAAATACAGCTGTAAAAATTGAAGCACAAACTCATTATTAAAAAAAATTAAACTTTTCTGATTAGTATGTATTTAATTTGCCTTGAAAATCTTTTAATATCACCAATTGTTTATTTTTTCTAAATAACAAAAGTGTAATTTTAAAGTCATTCTGATGTATATCACCCTCTTTAATAATCAAGGTCTAAACACACCAGTAAAAGGAACATTCAATGAAATCCTCGCAAAATAACATGACCAAACTACGTAATGCCTTATTGGGTACAGTGATACTCATTAGCGCGACCAATGCTATGGCTCATGTTGATTTAACCAGCAGTACCCCTGCAATGAATGCATCCATTACCACTGCGCCGAAAAGTTTAGTGCTTAATTTTAGTGGAGAAGTCATGTTAATGAATATTAAGGTACTGGATGCACAAAGAACCAATATTCCACTTAACTATAAAGTGAATCATGATCTAAAAAAAATATTTAATGTTCCTGTTCCCGCACTTAAAAAAGGCAAATATTTTGTTGTTTGGACAACAATGGGCAAAGATGGGCATAACATGAACAATGAATATAGCTTCACAATTAAATAAAACCAAAGAAATTGAAGATTGATAAACAACATTCTGCAAGCGACTGCACTGTTGTTAGGGTGTGTTGGCATTTCATCAATGGTCTGAGTTGTCGCAAACTGAGACGAATTGTCAACAGACTCGAATAAAGGAAAAAAATAATGTTCGAATTCTGGATCTGGTCAACTTGGCTAACAAAAATTACCTTATATCTCAGTACTGCTTTTATGATTGGCGGTGCTTTTTGTTATTTTTTACTTTGGCGTTATACCAGCATAAAAGTAACACTACTCAAGTATATGCACTTAGGTGCGACATTAGGTCTGGTTGGAAGCACTTTAGGCTTTTTTATTTTAGTAGGTAGCTTTGCCAACGCGGGGCTTTCCGGTATTTTTGATCAAACCTATCTCAATATTCTTTTAAATACAGACACTGGGCAAATACACATTGTCAGAATCATCAGTTTTGCCTTAATTTTTCTGCTTTTAACCATCAAATTGGGCAAAAAAACCACCCATATTGCCACTTTTGAAAAAATACTATTTGCGGTATTGCTTATTCCGATTCTTTATAGCTATTCCCAAATCGGGCATGTCACCAACTTAGCATTTTTTGCTCAAATTCTACTCAGCATTCATGTTTTTTTCATGTCGTTATGGATGGGCTCACTTTATCCTTTATGGAAAATGAGCCATAAAATCAGTGGTCGGTCATTAAGAAAACTCATGGAGGCATTTGGGCGAATTGCAGCCTTTGTTGTCGGAATCTTAATCCTCTGTGGTATCACGATTGCACTGTTATTATTTAAAGATTTAAATACTTTGATCTATACCTCGTATGGTCATGGTTTTGTTCTTAAACTGGCATTTGTGGGCAGTATTTTATTACTTGCTGCTTTCAATAAATGGTTTCTTACTCCACGACTTGAAGAACCCTTATTTGCACAATATTTAAGTTGTGCCATTTTATTTGAAATGTATTTGGGTTTATTGATTCTACTCACCACCAGCTACATCACCACAGTGGTTGGGATTGATTAAAAATACGGATATAAATCATTGAATTGAGAGCATTATCTTGCACTATAAACAAAACAATGCATCGTTCTTGCCCTGATAAAAAATGATCACGTTGAATGAATGATATGGGTATTGAAAGTCCCTTCTCCCTCCGGGAGAAGGCTAGGATGAGGCCGCTTTTATGTTGATTGATGCTTTAAAATGATTGATAAAAGAAGCCTAATCTATAAATAATAATGAACTAGGATTAAAAATAAAGGAGATCCGTAAACCATAAGTCAAAAAATATTTTATTGGTCTATGTTCATAAACTAAATTTCTATCTACAACAAGCTGTTATAAAAACTTGAATTGTTTTACTTGACCTTACCATTATGTCAAAGTTTAGGATTTAGATCATGGAATAAGACTTATAGGTATGACTTATGGAAAATAGATCACATGATCGTGTTTCTGATTTGAAAAGTAGTTTTCAAATCAAGGGTATGAGTTGTGCAAGTTGTGTCAGTCGAATAGAAACAGCACTTAAAAAAGCCGATGGTGTCACCCAAGCATCTGTGAATTTAGCCACTGAACGTGCTGACATTACATCGAATATCAGCATTGATCGCCAAGCACTGATCAATGCGATTGAACATGCTGGATATGATGTCGTTGACGAAACCACAGAATTATCAATTGATGGAATGACTTGCGCCTCATGTGTCAGCCGTGTTGAAAAAGCACTAAAAGCCGTTCCCGGTGTTAAAGAGGCAAATGTAAATCTTGCAACTGAACGCGCAACAATTACAGGTACAGCCAATGTCGCGGCTTTAATCGCAGCAATAGACAAGGCTGGCTATGATGCCAAACAAATTCAAAGCGCTATTCCAGATCAAGCAGAACACCTCGAAAAAAAAGATCAAGAACGCGCTGAGCTAAAACGAGACCTTATACTTGCCACTATTTTTGCGTTACCTGTTTTTATTTTAGAAATGGGTTCGCACCTTATTCCGGGTATGCACCACCTGATCGCTCAGACCATCGGTATACAAAATAGCTGGTATTTACAGTTTATTCTGACCACACTGGTTTTGGTGATTCCGGGTCGAAGATTCTATATCCACGGCTTACCCGCTTTATTGCGTTTAGCGCCAGATATGAACTCGCTGGTTGCTGTAGGTACCTTGGCGGCTTATCTATTTTCCATCGTCGCAACATTTATGCCCAGCATCTTACCCGCTGGAACAGTCAATGTTTACTATGAAGCCGCTGCTGTTATTGTCGCTTTAATTTTACTCGGTCGTTTTCTTGAAGCAAAAGCCAAGGGACGTACTTCTGAAGCCATTCAGCGTTTAGTCAGTCTGCAAGCCAAAGTGGCCCATGTTTCTCGTGATAATCAAATCGTCGATATTCCAATCGACCAAGTTGTGGTGGGTGACTTTATCATTGTCAAACCAGGTGAACGAGTTCCTGTAGATGGAAAAGTCATTGAAGGCAAAAGCTTTGTTGATGAATCGATGATTACCGGTGAACCCATCCCTGTCGAGAAAAAAGTAGACAGCGATGTCGTCGGTGGTACCATCAACCAAAATGGCACCTTAAGCTTTAAAGCTGTTGCTGTAGGTGGCGAAACCATGCTTGCGCAAATCATTCGTTTGGTTGAGCAAGCACAAGGCGCGAAAATGCCGATTCAAGCTGTGGTTGATAAAATCACTTTATGGTTTGTACCTGCTGTGATGGCTGCGGCTGTACTGACGTTCTTGATCTGGTTGATTTTCGGCCCTTCCCCTGCTTTAACTTTCGCTTTGGTCAATGCTGTTGCTGTGCTGATTATTGCCTGCCCTTGTGCGATGGGTTTAGCAACGCCAACCTCAATTATGGTGGGCACAGGACGTGGTGCTGAACTTGGGGTATTATTCCGTAAAGGTGAAGCATTACAACTACTAAAAGATGCCAACGTTGTTGCTGTAGATAAAACAGGGACATTAACCGAAGGTCATCCTGTACTGACAGATTTTGAAGTCACTGAATTTTTTCAGCGTGATCATGTTTTGAGTATGGTTGCAGCAGTTGAATCCCGTTCTGAGCATCCGATTGCCAAAGCCATCGTAGATGCAGCAATCAAAGAAAACCTGACCTTACCCAAAGTGAATCAATTTGATTCTGTGACAGGTATGGGCGTCTATGCAGATATCGATGAAAATGGAGAGATTCATATTGGTGCAGATCGCTATATGCTCCAGCTCAATATTGATATTTCACCTTTTGCAAGTGCGGCGCAACGTTTAGGTGATGAAGGTAAATCACCGCTTTATGTGGCAATTCAGGGCAAGTTGGCAGGGATAATTGCAGTCGCAGATCCAATTAAATCAACCACGCCAAGCGCCATTAAAGCCTTACATCAACTCGGTCTTAAAGTTGCGATGGTAACAGGTGACAATGCCCGTACAGCACAAGCGATTGCTCGCCAGCTCGGTATTGACGAAGTGATTGCGGAAGTTCTCCCTGAAGGAAAAGTCAAAGCGGTACAAAGCCTTAAAGCAAAATATGGCAATATTGCATTTGTCGGTGATGGGATCAACGATGCACCTGCTTTGGCTGAAGCTGATGTCGGTCTTGCCATTGGTACAGGTACGGATGTTGCAATTGAGTCGGCAGATGTTGTATTGATGTCAGGTAACTTGCAAGGTGTTGCCAATGCCATTGCTTTATCTAAAGCCACTATCGGCAATATTCATCAGAATTTGTTCTGGGCATTTGCATACAATACCATGCTGATTCCAGTTGCCGCTGGGTTACTCTATCCTGCTTATGGCATCCTGCTTTCGCCAATCTTTGCAGCAGGTGCAATGGCTTTATCTAGTGTATTCGTCTTGGCCAATGCCTTACGGTTACGTCGTTTTCAACCCGCTTCTACTTTCGAGTAGAAGCTTGTAGAGAGAATCACCATGAATATTGGAAAACTGTCTCAAACTGTTGGAATCTCTGCCAAAATGATTCGTTATTATGAGCAAATTGGTCTGATTCCAGCCGTGGGTCGAAGTAATGCAGGCTATCGTTCTTATTCCGATCAAGATGCTGAACGGCTCAAGTTTATTCGAAGCTCAAGATCGCTCGGCTTTTCGGTTGCAGAAATCGCAGATCTTCTGGATTTATGGAACAATAAAAATCGACACAGTGCCGATGTAAAGCAACTCGCGCTCTCGCATATCGAAAAATTGGAAATCCGTATTACTGAATTGCAGAAGATGACCAATACTTTGCAAAATCTCATCAATTGTTGTGCTGGTGATCATCGACCGAATTGTCCGATTCTTGAGGGATTGCAGAAGCAAGATATTGAACTTCAAGAAAGCTACCATCAAAATGATTCTCTCTCTGTTTCACCACTTGCACAGCAAAAAGCTAAATAGGATTTAAAATCCTCTCCCGCTTGTGAAGTAATGCTTCTTCACCTTTTTTAAAGAAAAGGGGCTTACACTACCCCATCTTACAGTGAATAGTTTTAATTCATTTGCGTAGGCGATGCAAACCTCTTGCTCTACCACATTCTTGTTCTAAAAACAAAGCAATGCTTTGTTTTGCTCAGATGAAAAGAGACTTGCACTGCCTCATATTACAGTGAAAAGTTTTGAGTAATTTGTGCAGGCAATGCCTTACTTTTGAAAGATCAAAAGTAACAAAAATCTTTCGTCTGGCGAGGGGTACATCCTTATACCCCCGCCAAACGGCGACATCCTTGTCGCCATGCGGTAGAAACACCGTGTAGAATTCAATGACGAAAAGGTACTTGCACAGCTTTAACTTAAATTGAGAAGTTTTAATTATTTTATGTAAGTTCTAGATCTTACATAAATCAAAAAAAGATCTTAAAGCGTAAATTATATTGATATTGGAAGTTCCTTCTCCCGCTGGGAGAAGGCTAGGATGAGGGGCTTTTATATTGAATTTTGAGTTAGCACCGCCCCATCTTACAGTGAAAGGTTTAATTTAACTTGCGTAGGCGATACCTTACTTTTGAAAGATCAAAAGTAACAAAAATCTTTCGTATGGCGAGGGGTACATCCTTATACCCCCGCCAAACGGCGACATCCTTGTCGCCATGCGGTAGCAACACCGTGTAGGATTCAATGATGAAAAGGTACTTGCACAGCTTTAACTTAAATTGAGAAGTTTTAATTATTTTATGTAAGTTCTAGATCTTACATAAATCAAAAAATGATCTTAAAGCGTAAATTATATTGATATTGGAAGTTCCTTCTCCCGCTGGGAGAGGCTAGGATGAGGGGCTTTTATATTGAATGTTGGGTTAGCACTGCCACATCTTACAGTGAAAAGTTTAAATATATTTGCGTAGACCATACCTTACTTTTCGTAGGGGAATGCCAAACCTTGCGTTATAAATAAAGCGGTGCTGATGGGTATAAAAAAATGCTTCTATATGATCAGATCAGTATTTTATGAATTGCGCTTTATATTTCTTAACTACATTTGATGTATTTTCACACTTAGGTTGATACAAATTTCATTTGTCTTGCAAGCTCTTTAAAGTAATGATTTGACCAGATATCTAATACGTTTAGATCACGAATAAATGGCGCTACATCTTGTTTAGCCTGCCCGAAATCAACTGAATCTATTCGTTTAAGCAATAAGTCTAAAAAATCTTGCTGGCTCAAATTATCTTTATTCCAATCACCACTTTGTCTTGCACGTTCGCTAAAGTGTTCAAGATTAAGTTTAGCATTTTGACGCACATACCATTCAAAATCGAACCAATCCCGCCCCTTGACACGATTTTTCCATTTTCTAAACAATAAAGCATGCATTTTCCCTGCATATAGATCTTCAAGTGTGAAACACTTAGTGTAGAAAGAAAAAGGCTGTAATAGGAGTTTTTCTTCTGTATGAAATAACATTGGAGGGTTGGTATCCACCTCAAATTTTATTTTTAATGTTCTATGCCCAGCCACTTTAATATCATAAATACTGGTGTTCTTTTTGAGAAATGCAGAAACTATGGCTGTTTGATTGGTTTTGTTACGCTGGCTGATTTCAACATCAAACCCCAGCGCAGTGAACTCTTGTTTGATACTGTTAAAATAAGGCTCAAGGCTAAATGTTTCATCTTCCTCTAGCAAAGAAAAATCTAAATCTTCTGAGAATCTTGGTAAGTTATAGAATATTCGAAGGCAGGTGCCACCATAAAATGCGGCTTTATTAAAAAAACCTGCTCGCTGTAATCCAGCCAAGGCTATTTCCTGCATAATTTCACGTAATACATGTTCATTGTCTTGATTAGGCTTTAAATCATATCGATTTAACATTTGCTCAATAATATTCATGCTATTTCCTGTAACAGCCCTTTTAGCACCTTAAATAAGTGGGTTTTTATCCCAGCTCCTATATAAGCATCAATGATCGTAAAATCGAAATCAACCAACATATCCATATCTATACGTAAATCTTCCTCTAAAAAAATCTGCATCGACTGCTGGCTGGTCATCCGTAAATTACGAGTGGTTAGAAGTTTATCGCAGAGTGCTTTTTCAGGGCTTGCCAATAAAAAATAACCATGCTCAAAAGGCTGTGACTGGATACCAATAGGGTAAACGGACTGAGCTATCGTATGGTAAGAAAATCTTCCCAAGGCGTTTTCAATTGATAGTGAACGTTTAGTTGTAACCGATGTTATTTCTACTACTTTTTCTGGGATAATTCCATGCCATGACAAAGCATAGTCTAGAGATACACATGAAGGGCCATATAAATGATTTGCAATAAGTGGCAAACAGGGAGTGCTATTGCGCCATAAATCTCCCACCAAATACAAACCTCGCTGTAATGGAATTAATGTCCCTGCTTTTATCCATCTTGAAATTTTATCATTCGGGTTCTGATATTCTTTCAGGAACGATAGTAGAGTACCGTGATGAATGGGAATATTTTTAAATTCGCTTAATTTAAGATCTTGCATAAAATGTACATATAATCCAATTAAATCAGATTATATCATCATTTTTTACAAGACAACTAAAAACTGTAATTGCTTAACGATTGCAGTTTAGTTTTTTACATTAACATTACCTGACTTATTTCAAACTATAGTCAACCTGTCAAAAAGCTAAGATACAATAATGTAATTTTTCTTAATTAATATTTTTAATTAAATCAATTGCATGGAAAAATAAATTGTTTGATTATAAAAAGCTTGCACAGCCACATCTTACAGTGAAAAGTTTAAATTTAATTTGTGTAGGCGATGCCTGACTTTTGAAAGATCAAAAGTAACAAAAATCTTCTGCTTGGCGAGGGGTACATCCTTATACCCCCGCCAAACGGCGACATCCTTGTCGCCATGCGGTAGCTACACCATGTAAGATTTAATGATGTAAAAAGCGGAAATTTTGATCCGTTTAGGATTGCTTTATCCCCCCTCCTTGCGAAGTTAATACTTCTCACCTTTTCAAAGGAGGGAGTTTTCCATTACTCAAACTAATTGTGTTTCACTTAATTCCATCGCCCAATGTCAACATCCATGTCGCCATACGATAGCTACACCGTGTAGGATTCAATGATAAAGAGTGGTTAATTTCCGCTCAGTTGATTTGTATTATCAGTCAGCCAATTCAATTTTAAACCCATAAAAAAAACTGCAATGATTAACGATTGCAGTTTAGTTTTTTAAACAGCTTTAGCTTACTTCAAAGCTTATTTCAGACTATAGGCAATCACATAGTCACCATGATCAGGAGATTGTCGAGCACCGCCCGCAGTCACCATCACATATTGCTGACCTGTTTTAGGTGAAACATAGCTGATTGGCGTTCCTTGGCTACCGACAGGTAAGCGTGATTTCCACAACTCTTTACCTGAAGATGAATCCAAGGCACGTAAGTAGTAATCTTGCGTTGCTGCAAAGAAGACTAAGCCACCTTGTGTTGCCATTGGTCCACCAATGGTTGGCATACCAATCGGTGCTTTTAATCCCATTTTGATGCCCATCGGTCCAGTGTCTTCCACTGTTCCCATCGGCACTTGCCAAGCGATCTGACGCGTTTTCATATCAATGGCTGTCATGGTGCCATAAGGCGGTTTTTGACATGGGATATTCAACTTCGACCAGAAGCGATCTTTATTGACTTTATACGGTGTACCTTTCATCGGTACAGCGCCCATACCTGTATTGACCTTTTCACCACCATTTGCCTGAATTGCCAAATCTTCAGGTGTTTGTTCGATCAACTGAATCCATAAACCTAAACGCATGTCGTTGACAAACATATATTGATGGCTTGGATCAAAGGCAATACTGCCCCAGTTCATGCCACCCAAAGAGCCTGGGAAACTTAAAGATTTATCTTTACCCGGTGCAGTATATAAGCCTTCATAACGCATAGATTTAAAGCCGATACGACACATCAGCTGGTCAAACGGTGTTGCGCCCCACATATCCGATTCAGTCAAAGTTTGATTACCAATTTGTGGCATTTCAACTGAACGTGGTTGAGTTGGGCTATATTGTTCACCTGGGATATCCGCAGCTTTCACGGGCTGTTCAATCACTTTGGTTAATGGCTTACCTGTTAAGCGATCCAGTACAAAGAATTGCCCAGATTTGGTTCCAATCACCACAGCAGGTTGACTCTTACCCTCTTGCATTGGGAAATCGACCAAACTTGGTTGCATCGGTAAATCAAAATCCCATAGGTCATTATGAACAGTTTGATAGACCCATTTTTCTTTACCTGTGGTTGCATCTAAAGCCAATACGGATGAATTGTATTTATGATCCAAAGGTTGACGGTTGCCTCCCCAAACATCCACAGATGAGCTACCCATTGGTAAAAATACTGTGTTCATTTTTGGGTCATACGACATTGCTGCCCAAGAGTTTGCAGAACTGCGTTTATAGGTTTCACCTTCTTTTAACACATGGTTTGGATCAGGATTACGTGGATCAAATGCCCAGCGCAATTGACCTGTGATCACATCATAAGCACGAATCACCCCACCCGGCATATCTGCGGCAAGGTTATCTGCAATACGACTACCCACCACAATCACTGTGCCCGCAATAGTTGGTGCAGAGGTCACTTCAAAACGTGGCGCGGTGGTTCCTTCACCCAAACCTTTGAGTAAATCAACCGTTCCATCAATACCAAAATCTTTACAACGTTCACCGGTATCAGCATTGACCGCAATTAAACGACCATCTGGTGTGTTGGTATAAACACGGCGTAGACAAGCGGTATTATTAGCGACAGCTTGAACAGGGGTTGCACCAGCCAAAGTCGGTTGGGTTAGTGCTTGGGTTGAATCGAAGTAAGCCACACCACGACAACGTTCCCATGCATCCGATTTAGAGTTTACTTCGGCTTTCCAAAGCTGTTTACCTGAGTCAGCCTCTAAAGCAAAAATATTGTTATGTGGTGTACATAAGAAAATCTTGTTGCCCACCTGTAAAGGGGTCATTTGATCTTCTGCACCATTACCTGAACCCGTGGTGAAATCACCTGTACGAAAACGCCATGCTTCTTTGAGTTGATGGACATTATCACGAGTAATTTGATCAAGTGCAGCAAAGCGACTGCCGCCTGCATCCTGACCATAATTCTGCCAATTGCTTTGTTTCATGTCCGCTTGAACAGGAACCAATGGCAATGCCTGACCTGTTGCTGCAACCGTTGGATGTGGTTGAAACATTTGATAAAGCCCAATCAGCATGCCTAAAACCGTGAGTGCACCTAAGCCAAAAGCTGGCAAACTCGCACTCGGTTGAAACTGGTAACGACGAATCGCGGGTAAAGTAAACATCAATGCAGCGAATAAACCTGCTGGAAACATCAGTCTTGAAAATAAAGGCCAAAATTCCCAGCCTGCATCCAGCAATGACCAGATGATGGTACCCACAAACACCAAACTAAACAGCCAGACACCGAGTGCTTTTTTCTTAAAGATAAAAATTGCTGATGCCAATGTGATTACACCAGAAATCACGAAATACCATGATCCTCCCAGTGTCGCCAACTTAACTCCGCCTACAGTAAAGAATGCTCCTGTTACAAGCAAAGCCAAACCTAAGATAAAACACCATATTTTTAATACGGTATGTGTCCTTGTAGATTCAGTCATACGTCATACTCCTAAATTAGAAATTCACACGCATGCTTAAACCAGCAACCCATGCATCATCCACTTCTTTTACACCCGCAGGCTGATGGATATATTGTAGGTTTGGTCGTAGCATGATTGCAGGTGACCATTGATAGGTATAGTTCAATTCAACATTGAGCTCATCACGTTGCACAGGCACATAATCTGTTGCAAACCTATCGTACTGGTCATAACCACGGCTGTTATTGGTGGCAATCTGACGATCTTTATAACGATCATTGACCATATAATTTGCAAGCCCAAATCCGATTGAATCATTAGGGCGACTGTCAAAAGGTCCTTTGTACCAGAGTGCAAGTTGTTGGGTACTTTGTACTGCCGTGGTGGCTTTATCATTGACAACTGCATTAAAGCTCACGAACAAACCACGTTTAGGGTCCTGCCCTTTTTGGCTCAGTTGTTGTTGTGCATTAAGCCAAAAACTATGTTTGCTATCATGTACCTTTCCTGCGATCGCAATATCATTGGCTTCAGCTGTCGAGTACAGCGCACCGACTTTATACTCGCCTGCTAAACCATCAAATGCTGCTAGTTTTGGACGCCATGCCAGTTCTACTGGAATGGTGGCACCTTTAACATTGCGCATATCCAAGTTAAAACCATCATTTTTGCCAGTTTTAATGTTGTCAGGATTGACTTCATAAACACCGACACCGAGTGTCCACTCAGGTGCAAATTGGTACTTCACATTGGTTCCCCATAAACCTACGGGTAAGTTGTACCAAATCGAACCAATGGATTTGCCCAGTTGTCCACCACAAAGTAATAGGTTTTGAAACTCACATTGTGAACCATTAAAGTCATCCGACATGCCCATACGGCCAATCTTGAATTGGACTGTATTGTCAGCAAAGCCTTTTTTGACCCATGCTTGGGTCAGGCGCCAGATTTTGCCTCGTCCATAAATTTCTTGTGAATTGCCTAAAGCACCAGAACGCGGGTCTTTAATGCTTTCTAAAGTTAAAGCATTACCATCACGTTTGGTGATTAAGATATTGGCTGTGGTGTCTTTCCAGCCCGCGATTTTATTTAAATCAAAGTTTGCACCCAACGCCAATTGCGCTGCATTTTCAAAGCTGTTGTTGTCGTGATAGCCACCGTCTAAATTGGTTGCAGCTTGGCTCATAATAGAGGCCGTAAATTTATAGCCGTCTTTTTCCAGTTGTTGGCGTTGTCCATTCCAATCGCCCAATAACCATTGACGATCTTGTGACCAAGCTTGCTCAGCAAAACTACTCTGAGCCATACACAGCGCAACGGCTAAACAGCTCAGTTTGATCGATAATCCATTTAAACTCATATTACTTCCTTATTATTTGTTATTTCAGTTTTACCGCTGAGCTAAGTTCAGATGTTGCGCCTAGACGATCTGTGATATTGGCTGTGATTGATGCAACTTTCATTGTCGGTTTCCAAGTCACGCTTGCTGTGCCTTGGGCATTGGTTGCAACAGTACTTGAGCCTAAATAAAACTCGGCTTCATTTGCGCTTGCTTGTGAGTTGCCAAAAAATTCAACTTGATAACGTTGATTTGGTTGTCCTTTTACTTCTACCGCAATTTGACCTTTTGCTAAGGTCAATTTAGGTGCTTGAATATTTTGATTTGGTTGTGGATTACAGCCTTGTTCATTGGGTTGCTGGCAGGTCTTTTGTAAATTTGCTGGATCAATTTTTACGCCATGACCACGTGAACCAACAAAGTGCGCATGTTCTAATCCCGGAATATCAAAAATAATTGCGCCTAATCGTTGATTTGGTACACAGCTTCCACCCGCTTCACAGCGCTTAATGTCTTTGCCATTATTCCAAATTTGATTTTTGGTTAATGTGATATGCGCATTGGCGTCTTTTTCTGAACGAATCGCAATACCGACTCGATTGCCATGGACTTTATTGCTGTCAAAAATATTGCCATCACCGGTGAGGTTAAAGCCGTTGGAGTTATTGGTGAGTTCGTTATAGGCAATATAATTGCGTTTGCCCCAGTTGATCTGTAAGCCATCTGAATAGTTTTCAAACTTGTTACCAATCACCGCATTGTCATTGCCCCATAAAATTTCAATGCCTTGTGATGGCTCTGGGTTTGCAGCAGTGGAAATAAAGTGATTATTGGCAACCAAGTTAAATGCAGCACCACGAGTTAGCTCAAGTCCATCACCATTGTCTTGGAAATAGTTATTCAGCACTTTATTATTATTGGTGGTGGTCGCAGTTGGATTACCTTTACCATCATCCCCTGTCAACATTACCCCTGCACCACCATAGTTGTGCATAATACGGTTATTTTGGATCAGGTTATTGCTGGCGCGATTCATCAAGATTCCAATACAAAAACGACGGATCTCTAGCCCTTGAATGCTGACGCCGTTGATGTCACGTAATACAATTCCCGGCAAAGTTGTGGTACGAACATTGGTTCCGAACTGCCCTTCAACCGCACCTGGGCAAGCTTCAACCCCTGTACCTTTAATATAATTTGAGCCATCAATCGCGATAAACTCACCGGTTTTTGCCCACTGTGTACCGATGATTTTTACTGGTGCTTTAATTTCTGGCAGTGGGCTGTTGACCTTAATGGCATAAGGCGCTTGCCCAACCGCTTGAATCAAAATCTCACTGGCTTCACTTGGCTTACTGTTGGCTTGCTCAATCGCCCAACGTAATGAACCTTTTTCATGATCATCTTGATAACGGTCTACCACATAGCTTTCCGCCATTGCCAAACCAGAAATCGCTAGGCCAAGTGCCAATGTCGTTAAACGTAATGAAATCATTTTCATGTCTAAAAATTCCTTTTAATTTATGGTGTAGGTTGAACGGTTTTTAATAACTGTTTGAGTTGGGTCACATCAATTTGACCGGGCGCAGAAGCCTCACCGATCATGCCAAAACTAAAGCTGCCGCCCATATTGGCTGTGGCAATTCGAGAAATCGTGCCGAGTTTGCCCATCGACATGGTGAGCAATGGTTTTTTAGATTGCTGGCTGACTTTTAAAGTGGCATTCATCAAAGTAAATACATCTTGTTTACTTTGTGGCATCACTGCGATTTTAAGAATATCTGCACCAAGCTGATCTTGTTTAAGCAAGCGTTGAACGATTTCTGCTTCATCAGGGGTCTTTTTAAAATCGTGATTGGACATCACAATCAATACTTTTTGTTCATGTGCCAATTTAACGGTGTTTTTCACCACTTGCGGATCTCGGAACATTTCCACATCCAGCATGTCCATAAAGGGTTGGCGTAAATAGGCTTGATAAGTTTTGCCATAATCCGCATCGCTGATGGTCAGTTGCCCGCCTTCTTTATGCGTACGAATAGTGGCAATCACCGGTTTAGAACCTAAAATCTGTTTAAGCTCATGTCCTAAAGCAATCACTTGCTTAGTGTCACTGGCAAAGTTGAGCAGATCTATGCGGAACTCAGCCAAATCCGCATCTGGATTATTGGCAATGATTTTTGCCTGTGCTAAGGCTTGTTCTTTGGTTTTTGCTGTAATTGGGACGATGGTCTTTACTGGGAGTTTTGCCAGTTCTGCAAGTTCAACTGGGCTTGGTGAAACAGATTCTGCCTGTGTCATTTGAAAGGTAAATATGGAGCTAAGCGCAAGCGTCAATGCTGCAAGTTTTTGTAGTTTCATTTTCTATTTTCCTTAATAGATTATTGCTGTGTTGATTGCGTTTTCGCTTAATTGCGATTTCATTTAAGTGCTTTTCGTCGATCTTAATCTCTCCTCATCCCTCCCTTGTGGAACCTCAATCGTTCCTTAGCTTTTAAAAAGGGAGGAGTATCGCGAATCTCAAGACTGAGATGATTCCAAAGCAAGACCTCCCTTTCAAAAAGAGAGATCTTGAGGATTGTTAAATATCAAAAAACACGGTTTCGTCTTCACCTTGAATGCGAATATCAAAGCGATACACGATTTCACCGTCGACTTCACTGCGTTTAGCAATCAGGGTTTGGCGGCGGACTGCCCACTCAATACTATTGAGTACAGGGTCATTGGCATTTGCTTCAACTTCATCGTCAAAATAAATACGGGTATGCAAACCAATGTTAATTCCACGAGCAAAGAGTGCGACTGCAATATGTGGTGCTTGAGTTGAACCTTTACGCCCTGCTACAGCCCCTGGTTTAATGGTGTCAAAACTCCAAAAACCTGTTTCAAAATTTGCGCCTGTACGCCCCCAACCCTGAAAATGAGCATCAGCAGTTTTGCCTTGGGTATCGGCCTGACTTGGATAAACCCCATTGGCATCGGCTTGCCAGATTTCCAGCAATACATCTCTTAATGGTAAACCCAGTCCATCAAACACTTGACCTTCAATACGGATGCGTTGACCTTGAGTGTGTTGTTTCACCAACTGGTTATCGAAGCTATGTTCAAATACTTCAATATTGGCTTGTTGTGGCAATAAACCGATATGCACATAAGGACCACCTGTTTGTGATGGGGTTTCCTTAATTTCCTGAAAATTCCATGCATTCATTGTCTGAGTTCCTTAAGTCAAATCATTTTCAAAATAAGTCGCACGACGACCACGCAGATGAATATCAAAGCGGTAACAACGACTATCTGATTCAATGAAATTGTTTTTATCTTCTAATGCGATCAAGGCACGACGCTGATCTTCAGATGGAATGGTTTTTAAAATCGGGCAAGTATCTATCAGGGTATCGCCCTCAAAATAGAATTGCGAAATCAAACGTTGTGCCCAACCATCGGCAATCAATGAAAAATGGATATGCGCTGGACGCCATTCATTGATTCGGTTACGCCACGGATATGGCCCCGGTTTAATGGTACGGAAAATATAAAAACCATTTTCATCAGTTAAGGTACGACCACAACCACCAAAGTTAGGATCCATTGCGCCAATAAATTTGTCATTTGGATGGCGATAACGACCTGAGGCGTTGGCTTGCCAAACTTCCAATAAGGCATTTTTTACAGGGCGACCAAACTGGTCACGTACATAACCATGCACAATAATTCGCTCACCGACTGGGAGCCCTTCTTTGACATAGTTCAAAATCAAATCATTGTCTTTTGCACCAAAAATTTCAGGTGAAAAATGCGGTGAAGTGACTTCAGTTAATGTTTCATTAATCGAGATCAATGCATTTTTGGGCGAGCGTAATACACTGGTTTTATAGCCTGGTGTATATGCTGGCGGGTGATCTTCTGTATTCCGTGGCGGATATGCACCCAATGTATGACTTAACATGCCTATCTCCTTAATCCTGTTGTTGTGCAGCGACAGGTTGCACTTCTATTCCAAGTTCTTTAAAAACATCTTCAGCCATGTGCATTGCAGCATTTGCGGCTGGCAGTCCCGCATACAATGAGCTGTGTAAAATTAGTTCTTTGAGTTCGTCCTTGGTAACGCCATTGTTAAAGCAAGCACGTAGATGCATTCTGAGTTCATCTTCTCGTCCCAATGCCAACAAGATAGCAATGGTGACTAAACTGCGGGTATGCCGTGGTAAACCTTCACGTGACCACACCTCACCCCAAGCAAAACGGCTAATAAAATTTTGAAAATCTTGGTTAAAGTCATTCAAGTTTTCTAAAGAACGACCGACATGTTTTTCACCCAATACTTCGGTGCGGACCTGTAGTCCTTGTTGGTAACGTTGTTCATCATTCATGGAAATTGTCCCTCTTTATGATCTTATTTCTGATCTTGAGAAAGTTAGCTTGCATCGGTATGCGCCACTAAGGATTTAACAAAAATTGCCACAGCCGCAGCGGTTGCAGGAATCATCAATAAGCTTAAAATTGCGGTAAAAGACCAATCATTGCCGAGTAAAACAGCACCAATCCAAGCCCCAAACACTGCACCAAAACGACCGATCCCTGTCATCCATGCCACACCAGTTGCACGACATTGAGTTGGGTAAAAACGGGCACTTAATGCTGGCATTGCAGACTGTGCACCATTGATTGCCACCCCTGCACATAACACCAAAATGGCCAATAATGTTGGGTTGCTGAGGCTTTGACCTACGGCAACAGCAAATAAGCCAGCGATAAAATAGAATGCTGAAATAATGCGGTTCGGGTTAAAACGATCCATTGCCCAACCAATAAATAACGCACTCAACACACCACCAAACTGGAATAGACCGCCAATAAATGCTGCGCGTTCCATGGTTGCGCCGGTTTCACGCATCAAGGTTGGTAACCAACTGGTCAGTAGATAAATCACCACCAAGCCCATAAAGTAGGTTGACCATAACAACACTGTGCCTTTGGCAAATTTTTGCGAAAACAACATGCCAAATACATTTTTCTTTTGTGCCACAGCAGACTGTTCTTCTGGGATATAAAAGCTGTCAGCAAGCTGTACTTTTTCAGGTGCAATATGACTCAGGATTTTGCGAACTTTTGCAGCATCTCGACCTTTAACAATCAAGAAGCGATATGACTCAGGTAACAGCACAATCACCAATACCATCAGGATCAACGGTGAAATACCACCGAGCAAAAATAAGCTGTGCCAACCAAAGGCAGGAATCAGCCAACTACTAACAAAACCACCTGTGGCCATACCCAAGTTATAACCACAAAACATACAGGTCACGAGCAGTGAACGAACACGGTTCGGGCAGTATTCTGAAAACAATGTGGTGGCATTTGGCATTGCTGCGCCTAGGCCGATACCGGTTAAAAAGCGCAGTACAACCAAACTGTCTAAGTTTGGCGCATAAGCTGATGCCAAGGTAAAGCCACCAAAGATCAACATTGAAATAGTTAATACAATCTTGCGTCCAAAACGATCCGCAGTAGGTCCTGAAACCAATGCACCAATGATCATTCCACCCAGTGCTGCACTCATCACAGGTCCGAGTTGAGAGCGATCAATCCCCCAATCCTGTGCCAGAGCTGGTGCAATAAAGCCCATTGCAGCCGTATCGATTCCATCAACAAATACAATCAGAAAACAAATGATTGCAATCATCCATTGATACTTGCTGATCGGTGCATCATTAATGAGTGCCTGAGCATCCATACTGTTTTTTGGGGCAGCAAATTCCTGTGCCATAGTTGCCTCCTTGTAGGCGAATTCCTTTCTAACCCTAGACGGTTATATGTTCTGAATAAACTTGGACAATGCCTGACTGAACACTTGTGGTTGTTCAATATTGGACAAATGAGACGCTGCCAAGATTTCAAGTTGACTGGTTGGAATGGATTGATGCATAAACTCTGCATCTTGAACCGTCGTTACAGGGTCATATTGGCCTGCGATAATTAAAGTTGGGATTTGAATTTGATTGAGCTGATCTCGAACATCGGCATCTGCCAAAGCTCGACAGGCATTGGCATAGCCTTGTGCAGGTGTCACCGCTAAACTTTGTATGGTTTTTTGAGCAAGCACATCATGTGCATAATCAAAATGCCCACTAAACCAACGGGTATGTGTGGTTTTAACAATTTCAGCCAGCCCATCTTGCTCTACGCTATCAGCACGACTATTCCATGCTTCAGCTGTACCAATTTTCGCGGCTGAGTTTGCCACAGTGATGCTATAAAAGCGTTCAGGGTATTGAATAGCCAGTGTGAGTGCAGTGATGCCACCCATTGAAATTCCACAAAAATGTGCTTTTTCAATATGCCATGTATCTAAGATATCAATCACATCGTCGGCAAAGTTTTGCAGCGTACTGTTGGCAATCACATCACTTGCACCATGCCCACGAGTATCATAAGTAATGATCTGATAGTGTTGTGCCAAAGCATCTACTTGCGCTTGCCACATCCCATGATCTGTTCCAAGTGAGTTAGAAAATATAATCACGGGTGCATTTTTTACGCCTTGGATTTGAACGGCAAGTTGCTGTCCTTGACGATTTTTAATTTTCATACTGACTTTCATGATTTAGACACTCCTTGTGCTGCTTGTAGTACGGCATCAATTTGTGCCTGAATATTGCCCAAGTAAGCGGCTGGTTTAAAAATCTCTGCTAATTCCTGTGCACTTAGATGAACATTCACCTCAGCCATTGCTGACAACACTGTTTTTAAATGCTGCTGTTGCGCAATAGCCTGCTGACAAGCTTGCTCAACCAAATGATGCGCATTTAAGCGTCCAATTTTAGCTGCCAATGCCATCATTGCAGCTTCTGCCATGACCAAGCCCTGAGTACACTCAAGGTTGCGCTGCATCGCTTCTGCATCGACTTGCATATGTTCAAGTACATCTGTCGTGCGTTCTAAAGCACCTGCGCATAACTGGAAAATTTCAGGAATCACCAACCATTCTGCATGCCAAGAACCTAAAGCACGTTCATGTTCTTGCAACATGTTTTGGTAGACACTTGCCATTAATGCAGGCACACGGTTGGCTGCTGCAAGTACGCAAGCGGCTGCAACTGGATTACGTTTGTGTGGCATGGTGGATGAGCCACCACGGCCTTTTGCAGTGGGTTCAAAAACTTCAGCAATTTCAGTTTGCATCAGCAAAGACCAGTCTTTTGCCATCTTGCCAACATTACCGACGATCAGTGCAAGTACACTGGCAATTTCAACAATGCGGTCACGCTCACCGTGCCATGTACACTCAGGAGAGGTTAAATTCAATGCCGCAGCATAGGCTTTAACCACCGCGGAACCTTGGTCTTGTAATGATGCCAATGAACCCACGGCCCCACCGAGTTGAGCAGTAAGAACGCGACTTTTCATCTCGCTTAGACGATCAAGATCACGTTTAAATGCCGCAGCCCAACGCGCAAACTTATGCCCTAAAGTAATTGGTAAGGCTTGTTGCAACCAAGTGCGACCAATCATGACTTGGGCACGATACTGTTGTGCTTGGTCTAATGAAACTTGATAAGCCTGTTGTACTTGTTTTTCGATCAGCCCCAAAGCATCACGGCATTGCAGAATCGTGGCTGTATCAATAATGTCTTGGCTGGTTGCGCCCCAATGTACATAACGCGCTGCCTCTTCATCCTGTTGTTTTACTATCGCAGTAAATTGCTTAACCAAAGGAATCGCAATATTTCCCGCAAGAGCCGTCGCGGTTGCCAATGCTTCAAAATCAATTTTTGCTAAGGCCTGTTGTCCAACTTGTTCAATGATGTTGGCTGCAGATAGTGGAATCACACCCACTTGCGCCTGTGCTTTTGCCAAAGCCACTTCGGCTTGGATCATATAAGCCAATAAGGCATGATCGCTAAAGATTGCTGTGACATCAGGCTGATAAAATAAGCTGGCGTATAACTGGCTCATCAGATACCTCACTCAACACGTTGAATAATTAATGCAATACCCTGACCTACCCCAATACACATTGAACATAGAGCATATTGCCCTTTGATCTGTTCAAGTTGATTTAAGGCTGTGGTCACCAGTCTGGCACCTGATGCGCCCAAAGGATGACCTAAAGCAATCGCCCCACCATTAGGATTGACACGTGCATCATCATCTGCCAAACCTAAATCACGGGTTACAGCCAAAGCTTGGGCAGCAAAAGCTTCATTTAGTTCAATCACATCCATTTGCGCTAAACTAAGATCAGCTTGTTTGAGCAGTTTCTTAATTGCAGGCGCAGGTGCAAAGCCCATAATTCGTGGTTCAACCCCCACCGTGGTTGCTGCAATAATTTTGCCGCGTGGTTTTAATTGGTATTTTTCTACAGCTTCATCTGAGGCGATCAATAATGCCGCTGCACCATCATTAATCCCTGATGCATTACCCGCCGTGACCGTACCATCAGCTTTGACCACGCCTTTAAGTTTTGTCAGTGCTGCTAAAGTGGTTGATGCACGTGGATGTTCATCGGTATCCACAAGCACAGCATCACCTTTACGCTGTGGAATAGTGACAGGCACAATCTCATTTTGGAAAAAGCCTTGAGCTTGTGCTGCCGCAGTACGTTGTTGGCTGTTGAGCGCAAACTGATCTTGATCCGCACGGTTAATATTGAATTGCTCTGCCACGTTTTCAGCAGTTTGTGGCATGCTGTCCACACCATACAATTCTTTGAGTTTTGGGTTGATAAAGCGCCAGCCCATGGTGGTGTCTTCAATCTTTTGACTGCGTCCAAAAGCACTGTCCGACTTACCCATCACATAGGGCGCACGGCTCATGCTTTCTACACCACCGGCAATGATTAAATCTGCTTCATTGGCTTTGATGGCACGAGCTGCCATGGCAATTGCATCCAGTGATGATCCACATAAACGGTTCACAGTGGTTGCTGGCACTTGGTATGGCACACCTGCCAATAATGCTGACATACGCCCGACATTACGATTGTCTTCACCAGCCTGATTGGCACAACCATAAATCACATCATCGACTTGCTGCCAATCTACCGTTGGATTACGTTGTATCAATGCTTGAATTGGAATAGCACCGAGGTCATCTGCACGGACTGGTGCAAGACCACCGGCATAACGACCAAATGGAGTACGGATGGCATCTATGATGTAAGCGTTTTTCATGTTGTTTATATCCTTAAATAATCTCCCTTGCGCTGCTACTACCACAGCTCACCTCTTTGTAAAAGAAGAAGTTCCCCTCTTTCATAAAGAGGGGTTAGGGGAGATTTAATCATTCCGCAAAGGAAGGATTTATTATCCCTGTGTCGCATCAATTAAGTGAGCACCCGTCAAAGCCTGTAATTCTTCAAAGCTCAGACCTGCAACTTTTTCAAGTACTTTTAAGCCATCTGTAGTCACATCAATCACGCATAAGTCGGTATAAATACGATCAACACAATGCTTACCTGTCACGGGATAGCTTAGTTCTTCAACAATCTTAGGTTCACCTTGTTTGGTTACATGATCGGTGGTGATAAACACTTTCTTTGCCCCTACAGCCAAATCCATTGCACCACCCACCGCAGGAATCGCATCTGGCGCACCGGTATGCCAGTTGGCAAGATCACCATTAGCTGCCACTTGGAATGCACCTAATACAGCAATATCCAGATGTCCACCACGCATCATGGCAAAAGAATCACCATGATGGAAAAACGAGCCACCCGTTAGCATGGTGACATATTCTTTGCCTGCATTAATCAGCTCAGGATCTTCTTCACCTTTGGCGGGTGGAGGACCAAAAGCCAATAAACCATTTTCAGAATGTAGAAAGACATCTTTGTCTGTTGGCAGATATTTTGAAATCTTGGTCGGTAAACCAATACCTAAATTGACATAAGCACCATCGGGAATATCTTGGGCAACACGTTCAGCAATTTGGTCACGGCTTAGTTTTTGGTAGCTCATTGTTATTCTCCATTACCATTGGCTGCATTAACTGCAACCACATACTGAACAAAAATCCCTGGGGTAATAATGTGTTCAGGATCGAGCTGACCCAGTTCAACCACCTCTGAAACCTGTGCAATAGTGACATCTGCAGCCATCGCCATAATTGGACCAAAGTTACGTGCTGATTTGTTATAAACCAAGTTGCCCCAACGGTCGCCTTGATGTGCTTTAATCAGTGCAAAGTCTGCTTTAATTGGATATTCAAGCACGTAGTCTTTGCCATCGATATGACGGGTTTCTTTACCATCTGCCAATAAGGTGCCAAAACCTGTTGGGGTAAACACTGCACCTAAACCCATTCCTGCGGCTTGAATACGACACGCGAGATTACCTTGTGGAACCAGTTCCAGTTCGATCTTGCCCGCATGATAGAGTTCATCAAATACCCAAGAGTCAGACTGACGTGGGAAAGAACAAATGATTTTACGGACTGCACCCGATTTAAGCAGTTTAGCCAGACCATAATCGCCATTGCCTGCATTGTTATTGACAATCACCAGATCTTTAACGCCAAGTTCAATCAGCCCATCGATCAGCTCTGCGGGCTGTCCTGCTGTTCCAAAGCCACCAATCATAATGGTTGCACCATCTTTGATGTGGGACAGAACCTCGCTCAATGAGGTGGCGCTTTTATCAATCATCTGACTACTTCCTGTACTATGAATCACTCATTTGTTTCATCCTAGAAACCGATGAAACATAAGTTGAGTGTTTTGTTCGGATTTCTTATCTTCATTCTTGATAAATTTTGTATTTACTTCTAGGCTTGAAGGGAGGTTTTGTTCGATCATTATTTTTTATGTTCGATGATCGAACTTTATCCCACTAAAACAGTCTACTTTCGGTTTAAAATAATTTTACGGAATCTGATTTAAAATAAGGATCTGCGTTATGGACAATGACCAAAAAAAAACCACCCGATTTATCCACCATACTGAAAATAAAAAGATCATTCGCCATGAGGATTTTATTGCAGGGATTGCAAAAGGTTTGGCGATTTTGGAATGTTTTGGACCTGAACGACATCGTTTTAACATCAGCACGGCAGCTGAGAAAACAGGAATGACCCGTGCAGCAGCGCGTCGCCATTTACTCACATTAGAATACTTAGGCTATTTAGACTTTGACGGACATTATTATTATTTAACCCCGAAAATTCTCAAGTTCTCTGGCGCTTATTTAGACGGCTCCCCTTTACCTAAAATTTGCCAACCCTTATTAAATTTATTGACCAACCAAACCTCACTGATTTATTCCGTGATGGTTCTCGATGGTTACGAAGCAATTACCATTGCACGTAGTGCTGCGCACCAACAAACAGACCGAGTTAATCCCTATGGCTTACATTTAGGCAATCGTTTGGCTGCGCATGCAACCTCTGCGGGGAAAATTTTATTGGCGCATTTAACGATTGAAGAAAAAAAACAGTGGCTGACCCAGTATCCATTAAAGCGTTTCACTAAATACACCCATACAGAAAGTGCTGCCTTTATAGAATTACTGCATGAGATTAAAGAACAAGACTGGTGTTATTCCTGTGAAGAACATGAATTGGGGGTGCACGCTGTGGCAGTTCCGATTTATGACTCAAATGCCGTTGTTGTTGCCGCACTCAATATTGTCTCCCCCACCATACGCACCACCAAAGATTATTTAATTACGCATATCTTGCCGTTACTGCAAGAAACAGCGCGGGATTTACGCCAAGTGATTTAGCATCTGTTCAGATAACAACATCTTTTACATGGCAAAATATACTTTGTGAAGAGGACACTTTACCAAGTTGCTAAATATGTTTTACATATGCCATTGATAAATTGTCTGTTCACACTGTTTGCTTAACAACACTTGCTGTTCAGCTTCATGATCCTTTTGTTGGCTACTGTATTCTGAATGCGTGTGCCCTAAATGTGTAGATTTGGAATGATGTGCAAAAGAATGATTGTGCTCAGAATGTCGATGCGCTGATTGCTGCGCTTGAGAATGATGATGCTGAGGTTGATTGTGCTGAGATAAATGGTCATCAGAAGCGCCATGATCATGCTCACAGTCATGGTGGTGAAATGAATCTTTTTGTACTGAATGATCTTGTTCCACATCATCTTTTCGAATACAACAACCCGCAACATATTGGCTCGTGCCATCCAGATAAAACTCTTCTTTCCATACGGGAACCTCATGTTTTACCCGTTCTACTGCTTCTTCACAGGCAGCAAATGCTTCACGGCGATGCGCTGCATAAGCAATCGCAATAATGGCTTTTTCACCGATGTTTAAAGCACCAATACGATGAATAACCCGTACATAAGCCACTGCAAATTTTTGTTGAATCTCTTGCTCAATTTGGCGAATCATTTTTTCTGAAACAGGCGTATAGGCGGTATATTTCAGTGCTTTGACCGCTTTGCCTTCATGATGATTACGTACTGTTCCAATAAAGATGCCAATGCCACCGCATTCAGGAAAGTCTTGAATCGGGTCAAAACTGTCTTGAGTTAAGGCTGTATCCTGAATTCTGTTGAATTGTTTAAGCGTCTGTTCAAATGTATGCATATCAACCTCCCGCAACAGGTGACAGTAAAACCACTGTGCTGTCCGATGTTAATAAGGTCTGACGTGGGATAATGTCTTCGCCTATTGCACATGCACAACGCTCAAGCATGTTTCCTGCATGGGGATAAGCACGTACCACATAATCCAAAACATCCGAAAGCATCATGTCAGACTCGCATTGCAAAGTTAAATCGGTCGGCAGTAAACGTTCAATTGCACCAAAGCATTCAATTTTTACGATCATGTGCTGCTGGATATCTTTGAATTGATTGGCGATATTTGCCAAGTCTTGTGTATTTAAAATTTTAAATTGATCTAACATATTAACCTCCAATCATATACATACTGATTTTTCGAGATGATGAATGTTTTGATTTTGGCTGTTGATAAATCTCATCAAAGCCTTGTTTTTTCTGCCAAATATAATCAGACAAAGTATCTTTTAATTGTCGATGCTGTGGCGAATCTAATGTTGTTGGCGAATATACAGCTGCATTTGGTGAACTGATATGCGCTAATCGGAGAGGCTCTAAAACAGCTAAATCCTGATTCAATGCCTTAATTTGCGCTTTTAGGCTGATCCCCCTTGGCGCAAATAGACAATTATAAAAATCACCTTGTGCAGTTAAGCGTACACGGTCACATGTGCCACAAAATGAATTGGTAATGGTCGAAATGATGCCAATCGGATAACCATCAATAAAATACTGCCGTGCAGGCTCGGAAGACTGTCCTTGCTGTAAAGTGACAACAAAGTCCTGCTGTAATTGAGCTAAAATTTCTTGCTCACTGACAATATTAGCTTGCGACCAAAGACCAGCACCATCCAAAGGCATAAATTCAATAAATCGCACGGTAAAATGGTGTTGAATCGACCAGTGTGCTAAGGGCAAAATCTGATCATCATTGATACCTTTGATCAATACAGCATTGATCTTGATCTTAAAGCCTGCTTGTTGTGCTGCGACAATGCCCTCTAACACGGGATGTAGTTCTTTTTGAGTCAGTGCCTTAAATTGTGCTGGATCTAGACTATCCAGACTGATATTCAAGTCATCTAAACCTGCTTGTTTTAACTGGCTTGCGTATTGTTTAAGATAGTGTGCATTGCTGGTCATTGAAATACGTTTGAGCCCCAGCTTTCTTAATTTTTGTAGCTCATCAATAAAGTGCACCACACCTTGACGCATTAACGGCTCACCACCAGTGATCCGAATCTGTTCAATGCCATGTCGCACCATAAACTCACAAAACACATAAAGTTCTTCAAAACTGAGTAAATCGTGTTTTTTCATCCATTCAGGATGTTCGGGCATACAATAGACACACTTAAAATTACAGCGATCTGTCACTGAAATTCGGAGTTTACGCTTGCTACGACCATATTGATCGACAAAAGCCTTACCCACTTCGTATTGTGTCATTGCATTCATTTACACATCCCAAGCACGATTTAAATTCAAGATTGTTTAAAACTTAAAATCTGCGCTATTTTATTGATCTTGAAATTGCAAAAAGTGTTCCAACTTTGATCATTCACCAATGTGCTTCAGCTAAAACCTGCTCGAATTCTCTCAAAAATAGAGATTTGCAAAAAACGAGTCCAAACCAAGCCAATCAATGTAAAAACTTGAGCTGTTGATATTGCTGTAATTCATCCAAAGAATTGATGCTGTGAAAAAACAGTGCATGATTTGCAAAAAACGCTTCCTGAGCGTGCAAATCAGAAAAACATGCCTTTAAACTGCGTTGTCCTTGTTCAATATGAGTGCAGATTTGATTTAAAGCACTGCGCTTTAACAAACAAAATGGATATAAGGCTTTGCCATTGATATTGACATAAGCCACTTGTGCTAAGGGATGACCCGCTAAAGCCATATGTAATCTTTCAATAACCTCAGGTGGAATAAATGTCACATCACAGGGCACAAAAAGTACATAGTCAGATGTCACATAAGACCATGCACTTTTTATTCCCATCAGCGGACCATAAAAGCCTTTTTCATCATCCTGATAGCAATACAAACTGGGAATAAGTTTTTGATAAATTGAATAATCACGGTGGCTATTGACCCAAATCTGCGCGACTCGATTTTTTAATTGTTGATGAATCTTAATCAATTGGATTTGATCATCAAATTTCTGTAACAGTTTATTGATTCCATTCATACGCCTTGCCTGACCACCCGCAAGAATGACAAGATCAGTTTGTGGATATTGCTTGGCTTTCTTGGGTTTTATAATTCTTTTCATTGTGTAAGCTCCGCTTGACAGGCTTTAATCAATCCGCGAATTTCAGGTAGACATGAACCACAATTACCGCCTGCTTTTAGGCATGCAGTCACTTGTTTTTCATGATTGATATTGTTTTCTTTAATGGTTTGAATAATTCGATTTTTGCCTACCTTAAAACAACTACATACCAATGGCCCTTCACTATTGCCCATCGACATGGCTTGTCCAGCAAGTAAGGCTTTACGATGCATCGCACTTAAACGATCACGTTTAAATAAACTGGCAACCCAATCACGATCAGGCAACAAGGCTTTGGGTGCAATATATAAACTTGCAATAAGGCGACCTTCTTTTAACACCACACTATGGCTGATGTGTGCAGTTTGATCTTCCAAGTTCAACCACTCAAAACTCTCATCTTCAAAGGGTAAGAGTTGTTTGAGATGTTGGGTAGTTTGGGTAAAACGACGACGATCCGCCAATTCATAGCGTACTGCTTTGGCGGTCTGAATTTTTGTCCACCACACCGTATTTTCGATGCTATTTTTAACAATGTGTTCATACCCTTCGCGGACATAAAATACCCCTTGCCACTGAGTATAAAATGGCTGAATCATCACAGGGGTATGTTTGAATTCTGGCTCGCCTGAAATTGCATCTACCACTGGATTGACCACTTTGCCAATACGGGCATCCGAAGCAAATTGATCATTCCAATGAATCGGGGCGAAAATTTGTCCACGGCGGATATTGTCACTAAGTACAGCACGCAAGACACAATTGCCCCAAGCCGATTTGATTTCGACCAATTCGCCTTCTTTCAAGCCATATTTCAATGCATCATTGGGGTGAATTTCACAAAAGGGTTCTGCTTTATGGGTGCTTAAATTGGCAGATAAACCTGTACGGGTCATGGTGTGCCACTGATCTCGAATCCGCCCTGTATTGAGAATTAAAGGATATTCAGTATTGCTTTGATGGACTGGATCTATCGCCATCGTGGCAATAAATTTAGCTTTGCCATCTGCATGGCTAAACTGCCCCTGTGAAAACAATTGTGCGAATGCATGCTCAGCCTGATTGCGCATGATCACTGGCCATTGAATGGGCGCCAATTGATCATATTCATCCAATGAAAGATCAGTTAAACCTTGTAAATTGAAATAACGAAAGCTTTGTGTATTTGATCGCGTATTAATCTCTGCATTTTGATAGGCAGATAACAATGCATGTTCTTTAAAAATCTCGTGGCTATTTGCAAAATCAAAGCCAGTAAATCCAAGCTTTTTAGCCACTTGTGCCACAGCCCACCAATCTGCTTTGGCCTGCTCAGGTGGGTCTAAAAAAGCGCGTTGTCGTGAAATACGGCGTTCTGAATTAGTGACCGTGCCATCCTTCTCTCCCCAGCCCAATGCAGGTAACAGCACATCGGCAAACTGCGTGGTGTCGGTATCTTTGCAAATATCAGAGACCACAACAAACTCACAACTGTTTAAAGCACGTTTGACCTGATCGGCATTGGGTAGGCTGACCACCGGATTGGTCGCCATAATCCAAATCGCTTTAATCTTGCCACTTTCCACTGCTTCAAAAAGATCAACGGCTTTTAATCCAACATGTTTGGCAATGCTTGGACTGTTCCAAAAACGTTGCACAAGCTGTTGATGTTGTTGATTGTCTAAGTCCATGTGTGCTGCCAGCATATTGGCAAGTCCACCCACTTCACGCCCGCCCATTGCATTGGGTTGTCCTGTCATAGAGAACGGTGCTGCGCCCAATTTTCCAATTTTGCCCGTCAACAAATGACAATTAATGATGCTATTGGCTTTGTCCACACCACGTGAAGACTGGTTTACCCCCATTGAAAATAGGGTCATGACTTTTTCTGTTTGGGCAAACTTTTCAAAAAAGAGCTGGAGTTTTTCTAGCGAAATTCCTGTTTTCACTGCAACATCTTGGAGATCTGTTTCAGCTTGTGAGCTTTTTAGTGCCGTCTCTAGCCCTTGGGTATGTGCCTCTACAAATGCGCTATCCGCATAACCCTGTTGATATAAATATTGTAATAGCCCATTAAACAAGCAAACATCTTGACCAATCAAAATAGGCAAATGCAAATCAGCTGCTTCACATGTGGCAGTAAAGCGTGGATCTATCACCACCACAAATAAATCACTTTGCTTTTGTTGTCTTAATTCTTTGGCTTGCATGATGCGTTGATACATCACGGGATGACACCATGCTGTATTTGAACCGACCAAAATCACCATGTCAGTATGTTCAAAATCATCATAACTTGCAGGTACCAAATCCTCACCAAAAGCACGCTTATGTGCGGCAACCGCCGAAGACATACACAATCTTGAATTGGTATCGATATTGGCTGTACCCAAATAGCCTTTAACGAATTTATTCACCACATAATAGTCTTCCGTCAACAACTGACCCGAAACATAAAATGCAACACTGTCACGACCATATTGCTCGATATAGTGTTGGAATTTATTGGCAATTAAATCTGTTGCGCTATCCCAATCTGTGACTTGCTGATGGGGATGACGTCCAAGCATTGGATATAAAACACGTGTGCCCAGCCCCAGCGTATCGGCTAAATTACTGCCTTTAATACACAGTTTTCCGTAATTCGAGGGATGATTGACATCGCCAACCACAGACACTTTTTGTCCTAGCGTGGTGTCTTGCACTGTTGCTGTGACACCACAGCCTACACCACAGTAGGGACAAGTGGTGTGTGTACTTGTGATCTTTTGTTCTGTGGAGCTCGACAGTTCCACTAAAGGGATACTATTCATTGCTGCTGTGCTCCTCAATGCTATACATTCACTTGAATATGGCTTTCATTTTTAATCTCCCCCTCCTGTTAAGATAAAGGGGGTTAAGCGATATAAATCAGCCTGCTTTTTTTAATGCAAAATCCCGACCAAATAACAATTTATTGCGAATCGAAGAAATTGGGGTTTGATCAGCAATCAATTCAGCGTACCAAGTGCCATCCTCTGTATCACCAAACAGTACTGCACCCACGACTTTATCTTTTTGAATAATAATGCGTTTGTAGATTTGACGTTTTTCATCATTCAGAATAATGTCTTCGAAATCCTCTAGTGGCTGACTGTTTTCTAAATCAATGCGACCTGCTGAGAAAACATCACAACCACTGACTTTTAACTGGGTTGGAACAGTCGGTGCTTTAAAGGTCAAACTGCCGTGTTCGGCCAAATGTGATGCACAGATAAAGGCTTGACCCCATAAAGGTTCTACCAAACCAAACGTTTGGTTACGATGCTCAATACATTCACCCACTGCATAAATACTTGGATCATAGGTTTGCATGGTGTCATTGACCAACACACCACGATTACAGCGTAAACCCGCGCTTTGTGCCAAAGCCATATTTGGGCGAATACCCACGGCAAAAACCACCAGATCTGCATCTAAAAGCGTGCCATCTTTTAACCGAACCTGGGTGACATGACCATTTTCACCGAGTAATTCTTCTGTATTGGCTTCGGTGATGATCGAAATGCCCTTTTGTTCAATTGCTGTTTTCAACATTTGACTGGCTTTGGCATCAAGTTGGCGATCCATAATGCGATCCATCAAATGCAAAACCGTCACATTCATACCACGTTGCTTTAAACCATATGCGGCTTCTAGCCCCAATAGACCACCACCAATCACCACGGCATTGTGTTTAGATTTGCAGTAGTCGAGCATATTATTGACATCATAAATATCACGAAAGCTCAACACGCCATCTAAATCTGAGCCTTTGACTGGTGGAATAAATGGTTTTGAACCCGTGGCTAAAATCAAACGGTCATAGCTCACCACTAGACCTTTTTCGGTATAGACTTGCTTACGCGGACGGTCAATACGTACCGCAGCATCACCCGCAATAAAACGAATATTTTTATCGGCATACCATGAATGGGGATGTAGCATAATGTCGTCAATGGTTTTATCCCCTGATAAGACAGGCGACAGCATAATCCGGTTATAGTTACCCCAAGGCTCCTCACCAATCACCGTCACCTTATAACGATCAGGTGCCATATCCAGCAAATCTTCCAAGCAACGCATGCCTGCCAATCCGTTCCCCACCAGAACTAAATTGATTTTTTCCTGAGCCGTACCATTATTGGTGATATAGGTTTTTTGTGGGGTTGGACTAACCCAAACCCGACCATTTTCAATTTTGCTTGGAAAAACCAATAATTTTTGATCTTTGTCTTCTAAACAACGGCCTGTTGCTAAACTAAAATGTTGCTTATAAATCGGTGATGCAACTACACGTTCACCTTGTAAATCACCAATAATTCCACGCGACATCACAAAGGCTTTGCTAAATGGGTCTTGGTTGCTCAGCGCATATACACGCTTTTCACTGCCTACCCGAAAAATAGCCACTTGTTGTTGTCCCAGTAATGCGCCTACACCTATATTGGGCGTAATGTCTTGCAATGCACAAATATCCAGCCAATCGAGTTCATTCATATCTTTTAAAATCGTCATTGTATTTATCCTTTTAACACCGTTGATCAGATCTTCCACGAGGCTTGTTTTTAAGCTGTGGAATAAGGCCAATAAACCCAGTGTTCATATGCTTATGCTTCAACTTTATGCTTCAACTACAGGAATACGGCTCTGATCACGTTCTGATTCAGTTTTTGGGCGAATTTGCCCACGGACTTGGGCAAACTGAATATGTGGATCTTGCTGTTGCTCAGCTTTGGCATTAATAAAGGTCACAAAACGTTTTCGTACTTCAGGATCTTCCACCGCAGTGCGCCATTCGTCTTGATAAGTGCCCACCACATAGCTCATTCGACGTTCAAGTTCAGCAGCAACCCCTAAGGAATCATGCACAACAACATCTTTAAGATAATCCAAACCACCATCCATATTGTCACGCCATACTGAAGTCCGTTGTAAACGATCCGCTGTTTGGATATAGAACATAAAGAAGCGGTCGATATATTGAATTAAAGTTTGCGTATCTAGGTCAGAAGCTAAGAGTTCTGCATGGCGAGGTTTCATTCCCCCATTGCCACAAACATACAAGTTCCAGCCTTTTTCCGTGGCAATCACCCCAACATCTTTGCTTTGTGCTTCGGCACATTCACGGGTACAGCCCGAAACTGCCATTTTTAATTTATGTGGGGAACGTAACCCTTTGTAGCGATTTTCAAGGAAGATGGCTAAACCGACCGAGTCATCGACACCATAACGACACCATGTGCTCCCAACACAAGATTTAACGGTACGTAATGACTTGCCATAGGCATGACCAGACTCAAAACCAGCATTGATCAGCTTTTCCCAAATCTCTGGCAATTGATGGACTTGTGCTCCAAACAAGTCTACCCGTTGCCCACCGGTTAGCTTGGTATATAAACCATATTCTTTGGCAATCTGACCCACTGCAATCAAACCATCTGGCGTCACTTCACCGCCTGCCATACGTGGTACAACAGAATAAGAACCATCTTTTTGAATATTGCCCAGATAGTAGTCGTTACTGTCTTGCAGCCCAGCATGATTTGCGGTGAGAACAAAGTCATTCCAGCAAGATGCCAAGATATTGGCCGCTGTCGGTTTGCAAATATCACAACCTAAACCATGCCCATGCTGTTGAATCAAATCATCAAAGCTTTTAATTTCATTGACCCGTACCAAGTGATACAACTCTTGGCGTGAGTAAGCAAAGTGTTCACAAAGATGATTATTGACCGTTACCCCTTGGCGTTGTAATTCAGATTTTAAAACTTGGGTCACTAAGGGTGCACATCCACCACATGCGGTTGCGGCTTTGGTACATTTTTTTAACGCACCTAATGAGGTCGAACCCTCTGCAATTGCACTACAAATATCTGCTTTAGACACATTATTACATGAACAAATCGTGGCACTGTCTGGCAATAAATCTACACCACTGCCTCCCGCTTTTGCTGAAGATTGTGCATAGCCCGGCATGATTAAACTTTCTGGATTTTCAGGTACAGCCAATCCATTGAGCATCATTTGCAATAAGTCGTTATATTCTTTGGCGCAACCGACCAGTACCGCACCTAGTAATTGGGTTTTCTCTGCATTGACCACGATCTTTTTATAGACCATTGCATCTTCATCGGCATAGAAATAGCTCAATGCATTTGCAGTCATGGCATGGGCATCGCCTACCGATGCCACATCGACACCCATCAGTTTTAGCTTGGTGCTCATGTCTGCGCCAGCAAATGTAGGGCAACTTTGTTGCATCACATGTTTTGCCGCAATCCGTGCCATGTCATAACCGGGCGCCACTAAACCATAAATTTTATTGTTCCATAATGCACATTCACCAATTGCATAAATGTCTGCATCTGAGGTTTGGCAGTAATCGTTGATCACGATACCACCACGCTCACCTAAAGCTAAACCACTTTGGCGCGCCAATTCATCACGTGGGCGAATCCCTGCTGAAAATAGAATAATATCTGTTTCAAGTTCTGAACCATCTGCAAACTTCATCACATGGGTGCTATTCACACCCTCTTCTATAGATGAAGTGGCCTTTTGGGTATGGACTTTCACGCCTAAATTTTCAATCTTGGCGCGTAAAACTTTTCCGCCCAAATCATCAATTTGTACTGCCATTAAACGGGGTGCAAATTCAACAACATGGGTTTCCAAGTCTAAATCACGAAGCGCTTTGGCAGCTTCCAAACCCAACAAACCACCGCCAATGACCACACCAGATTTTGCCGATAAACTCGCTGCCCGAATCGCATCCAAGTCATCAATGGTACGGTAAACAAAACAGTTGTTACGGTCGTGACCTGAAATTGGTGGAACAAAAGCATAGGAACCCGTCGCAAGCACCAATTTGTCATAGCTAATCACATCGCCATGATTGGTGGTGATGCATTTATTGCAGGTATCTATATCAGTAGCTTTGGTGTTTAAGCGCAGGTCGATACCATAAGCATCGGCAAAGTCAGCACGACAGAGGGTTAAATCTTTTGCAGACTTCCCTGTAAAATATTCAGTCAAATGTACACGGTCATAAGCTAAACGGGGTTCTTCTGCCAAAATCGTGATTTCAACTTCATCACCTGCATGTTCCAGCACAGATTCAATAAATTTGTGCCCAACCATTCCATGACCAATCATCACTAATTTCATATCGATTCTCCTCGATTGTTTTTGCTCTTGTTATTCAATTAAGTCGCACTGTTTTGTTTAAGACTTACAGCATTTTGTTCCATGCTATTTCGCTCAAGTACCGCAGCTTCAAATAACTTTTGCTCTTTCTCTTTATGTTCAACCGAAAAACGGATCATCAATACACAACTTGCAGCAATCACCACCAAACCACCTAAAACCATCAGCGTCGTTTGAATATCCAACATGCCTTTTAATAAGAAACCAGCAGCAACAGCACCGACATTACCGCCTGCACCGATAATGCCAGCCACACCACCCAAAGCATCGCGATCAATAAATGGAACCAGTGCATAGGTCGCACCGCAAGCCATATGGGTAAATAAAGCAAATACTGTCATGACCAAAATCGCCAGAATTGCGGTATTCATTTGAGAAAAGACAATCAGAAATACGCCTTCTAACAGGATCATGGCAAACAATACTTTAGTACGACCATCGAGACCTTTTTTAGTCGCCACCTTGTCTGAAACAATACCGCCAAGTGCACGGGCAAACAGTGCCAGTAAACCAAAAATTCCTGCGGCCATACCCGCTTCTTTTAAACCAAATTTAAAATGATCCACGTAGTACATTGCGACAATGTTGTGAATAAAAATTTCGATACCAAAACAAGCAGCATAAGCACCAAATAGAATCCAGACACGGTAGTTTTTTGCAGCATGTATTAAAATCGCCATACCACCTTTTTTATCACTGCCCACATGCAGACCTTGCGCACGAAGTTCTTTAAAATCACCTTGTGGGCAATCTTGAGTAAACTTCCAATACATTGCACCGACGATTAACATCATCACACCAGGTACAATCAGCGCAATTCTCCATCCCATGGCTTGTTCAACACCAAACATCACCAGTGCAGCAAGCATCAATGGCATCAAGGCTTGAGTTGCGCCACCACCCGCATTGCCCCAACCTGCGGTGGTTGCATTTGCAGTTCCCACCACATTTGGCGCAAACATAATACTGGTGTGATATTGCGTGATGACAAAGCTGGCACCAATTGCACCAATCAATAGACGGAAAAATAGAAAGGATTCATAACTATTGGCAGATGCCACACCAAATACAGGGATACTGCCGATAATCAGTAATGCGGTATAGGTTTTACGCGGACCGTATTTATCGCATAAGGGACCGACGATCAGACGCACTAAAATCGTGATGGCCACCGCGGCAATATTGATATTGGCAATTTGATCTTTAGTCAGATGAAATTCACCTGCAATCACAGGCATTAACGGCGCACAGGCAAACCATGCAAAGAAGCAAACAAAAAAGGCGAGCCAACTCATATGGAAGGCCCGCATTGCTGCGCTGCTAAAATTGAAAAGATGAATCTTTGTTGCTTTTTTCGCATCTAAATTTGAAGACATAGCTTCGATCTCCTGAACTGAACGTATATAAGTTGCTGTTATGCACGAGGCATATCAGTAACGATCAGAACGGACGTCGTTGGCCGTCTTACAAATTTTGAAAGTCTTCTTTGACTTGATTAAATATATGCATGGTTCATGCCAATTTTATATTTTTGACTGTTTATGGTTTTATTTTGCTTGAATACTCAGTACTTATGATTAAATGATCGTACCTAGATTGCACAATAAAACGTCATACTGTTGATCAGTGCATCTAAAATGTAAGCTATAAAACTGCATGTTTAGGAAGCAAATTGCGTCAATAAAGTGCATCACTTTTCTTTAACATCCTGCGGTTATGCTTTAAACAGCAATTTTAACCAGAGATATTGGCATCTAAATTGCTTATATGCTGAAAGTTCATGTCAGGACATACTTGAGTAGCGACATGCCAAAATTAAGAATTGCCCTGATCGATGATGATATAGAGCGGGCATCTTTTATCAAATCCTCTTTGATCGAACATGGTTTCGAGGTGGTCGCATGTCTGATGATTGACCATTTAAACAGTACCGATCTTCAACAATTACATGCCGATGTAATTTTGCTGGATATGGACCATCCACAACGAGATATTATTGAAAGCTGTGTCAGTCAGTTTGATTTGCCCACTGTGCTTTTCACTAAAAACTCGCAAAAAGACACCATCAAAAGTGCCATTGAAGCGGGTGTAACCGCCTATATTGTCGATGGGATTGATCCTGAAAAACTGGAAAGTATTTTAGAAATTTCGATTGAGCAATTTAAAAAACATAAAAAACTGTTAAAAGATCTCAATGAAACCAAATGCAAACTGGCAGACCGTAAAGATATTGAAAAAGCCAAAGTGATGCTGATGCAAATGCATCAAATTAAAGAAGAACAAGCTTTCAGTTTGTTACGAAAAAATGCCATGAGTCACCGTATCACCATGGGGGAAATGGCAAGAAAGTTAATCGATGCCCAAGCCTTGCTCCAAGCTAATTTCAAGGAATAAACAATGCATACACTTGAAACCACTGACATTCAATTAGGCTATATTCCTTTACTGGATTGCACTGCAATACTTTGGGCACAACATCAAGGCTATTTTACCGAGCAAGGCCTCAATGTTACGTTGGTAAAAGAGCCATCTTGGGCCAGCCTACGTGACCGTTTAGCTTTTGGTATTTTAGATGCCGCACATTGTCATTCTGCCATGCTTCCCGCTGCTGCAACAGGTAATGATCAACTGGGTATTCCCTTACAAACCGCATTGGTGTTGAGTACCAATCGCGCATTTATCAGCTTGAGCCAAAAACTCTGCTATGAATTAAAAATTCAGACACAAGATACTGCGCAAGCTTCAGCAGCTAAAGTGGTTCAAGCCTTAAAACAAGGCGATAAAATACAACTGGCCCATGTGTTTAAACAGTCCATCCACCATTATTGTTTAAGAGAATGGTTGGCTTTGGCAGACCCAGATTTGGCCAAAAAATATCAACCCTCCACACTGCCCCCTTCCTATATGGTGGATGCGATTTCATCACAACTCATCGATGGATTCTGTGTCGGTGAACCTTGGAATATCCAAGCGCAGATTGAAGGTTATAGTTATGTGATTGCTGAGAGTAAACAGATTATTCCTGAAGTCGCGGATAAAGTTTTGGCGACCACCCATGAATGGGCAAACAAGCATCCGAATACCTTAAACGCATTGCAGACAGCGATTCAGCAAGCACAGCATGATTTAAGCACCTTGCAATCACTGCAACCTATATGGCACATGTTAGAAGACAGCCAGATTATCCGCTTCAACTGTTCACATTTGGTGCATACCTATGCGTTTCATAAAATACAAAATATTATTCGCTCTTTTGGGACACAGGAGCGACCTAAACCAGATGATTTTGAATGGATTATTCAACAAATGTGCAAATGGGATAACTTAGAACTGGATACGGCACAAATCAAAAACATTTCGGCACAATGCACAGGACATTTAAATGAATAGGCTAATGAAATTTTTAATCGTTAAATATTATTTTTTTATAGATTCAAAAGTATGAGCCAATGTCCATCTCATATTCTAAAAGATTACTAGACATTGGCTCATGTTTACCGCTTAGAATTTAACGATATCGCCTTTTAAAGCCACACTCGCAAGTGCTGTACCTTTATAACATTGATATGTGGTGGTGTTTTTTGATTCATTTGCTTTGAAATAGCTCACAATATTGGTCACCGCGTTGGCACCTTTGTCTTTTGCCGCACTTTGTAATTGGATTAAGGCTGAACGTAATACATGATCACAAGCCTTTTCCGCAGCCTTTCCAAAACCATTGGTTTTTTTATTGCTGACAACCGCTTTTTCTAAAACTTGACCACCAGATTTAGTCCCAGCAAGATAAAATTTTACCGATCCATCTAAAAATCCATCAGCCACAGCTTGATCTACAGCTGCTTTAAAATTGAGATTATGAACAGTGTCCGCAGCCTGTGCAGAGACGATTCCACCAAAGCATAAAGTTGAAGCAACAACCAAGTGTTTAAATGACATCGTTTTTTTCCTCTTTTAAGTATGTTTTAAAATAATGGAGGTGTTGATCCCTCCAAATGCAAAATTATTGGTCATGATGGTTTTTGCATTCATCTCTCGTGGTTCCCGCACGATATAATCTAAATCACCACATAATGGGTCAATTTCATCCAAATTTAAAGTATGGATAAACTGTTGGCGTTGCAGCATTTCTATACTCAGCCAAGCTTCGATTGCACCACATGCACCAAGGGTATGTCCAAAATAACTTTTTAATGAGCTGATCGGTTTTTTACCAAATATACGTGCAGTAGCTTGAGTTTCGGCAACATCGCCTTGATCTGTCGAAGTCCCATGCGCGTTGATATAATCAACCTCTTGCGCAGAAATTGCGGCATCTTTAAGTGCCATGCGCATGCATCTTTCCATCATTTCTGAATTTGGACGAGTGACATGTTCACCATCGGTATTGCTGGCATAACCGATGACTTCTGCATAGATCGTTGCACCACGGGCCAGTGCATGTTCATATTCTTCTAGCACTAAACAGCCAGCACCTTCACCAATCACCAATCCATCACGATTTTTATCAAATGGCCGTGGTGTTTTTTCAGGGGTGTCGTTCATCCCGCTGGTGGCTAATAACACATCGAATACAGCTGAACCTGTCGCACTGAGCTCCTCAGCACCACCCGCAAGCATCAGCGTTTGTTTACCTAGTTTAATTGCTTCAAACGCCTGTCCGATGGCCATTGAACCTGAAGTGCAGGCACTTGATGTGGGTAAGGTTAAACCTTTTAAACCAAAATAAACCGTCATATTCACAGCGCTGGTATGTGACATCATGCGAATATACGTGGTCGCATTTAAACGGCTCATGTCGTTGTCTATGAGCATTTTCCCAAACTCTTTGACCGCATCGACACTCCCTGCAGAAGAGCCAAAAGCAACACCAGCATCGCCACTTTTCAAAATAGGATGATCGATCAAGCCTGCATCTGCCAATGCTTTTTCAGCACAAATCACCGACATCAATGCAACTCGTCCCATACCTCGTGTCACTTTACGATTAAAATGTTTGGGTACCTCAAAGTGTTCTACTGGGCCTGCAATTTTACAACGTAAATCGGTATAAATTTCCCAATCAGGCATCGCACGAATGCCATTTTTTGATGATTGGAATTGGGCAAAAATTTCATCTGCCGTTTCACCCAGTGAGGTGATTCCCGACATTCCCGTCACAACAACACGTTTCATTAAATCAATCCCCCATTCACAGAAATGACTTGCCGAGTAATATAGCTTGCGTGATCAGAGCAGAGAAAGTTCACGGTATGCGCCACTTCATCGACCTGTCCCATACGTTGTAAGGGAATCATTTTTAAAGCATGTTCTTTTACTTCTTCTGTGACCATTTCCGTTTCAATCAGCCCCGGTGCAACGCAATTCACGGTAATTTTTCTTTTTGCCAGTTCTAAAGCCAAAGCTTTGGTCGCACCAATCAATCCCGCTTTTGCCGCACTATAATTGACTTGACCACGATTACCCATAATGCCGGAAACAGAAGAAAGCGTGACAATACGCCCGCCTTGTTTTAGGCGAATCATCGGCATCACTAAAGGTTTTAATACATTATAAAAACCATCCAATGAGGTCGAAATTACTTCATCCCAGTCATTGTCGGTTAAAGCTGGAAATGCGCCATCATGGGTTAAACCTGCATTTAGCACTACACCATAAAATGCACCATGAAGCTCGATATCTTGTTCCAGTATCTGTCGGGTATTTTCACGTTGTGTGACATCAAAAAGTAGCGCATAACTGTTTTGCCCCAATGCTTGGATTTCAGCGACCACTTGCTCAGCATCAGCACGTCTAGAACGTGCATGCACCACCACATCAAAGCCAGATTTTGCTAAAGTTAAAGCAATTGCTTTACCAATTCCTCGACTAGATCCCGTCACTAATATTCTTCTCGACACACTTAATTCCTACTTATTGCTCAGCTTTCACAGGTGGTTCATAAACACTTAAAACTGCGCTAATTTTATGTTCTTCATAGCTTATTTCACAAGAGAATTGTGCCAAGCCTTCATGTAAATATTGTTGTTCAGCCCGAATGGTCAATGTTTTACCAAATTCAAAATAAGCCAAAGGTAAATTTAATTTGCGTGTTCCGAGCAAATAACCAATTTGTGGCGTTTGCCCCATTTTTTGTCCTTTTGCACCGGCAAAGGCACTAATCGTTTGTGCCATGAGTTCAATACTACTCCAAGTCGGCAAACCTTGTTCATCACTAAACATCAATTCAGGAGTAATGGTTAGATTGGCAAGTGCAAAATTTTCCCCTAGCTCCAGCAGTTGATCAACAAAAACCATCGGTTTTTCATGCGGAATAAATTGAATAGCATCTAAACTCATTTGATTTCAGTTCCAAAAATAAGGCTGACATTACTACCGCCAAAGGCAAATGAATTACTCATCACAAAACGCACAGGATCAGATTGAGTAGTTTGATTTAAATCATCGTGTTCAACGTAATGCTGATCATCCAATTCAGGATCAATCGCACCATTTTGATGAAGGGGTAACCAGTTTTGATCTTTAAGCACTTGTGTACAAATATAGGCTTCCAATGCGCCCGCAGCACCTAAACAGTGTCCAGTTTTATGCTTAGTACTACTCAATGGAACGGCATAGTCCTGAAAGACCTGCCGGACTGCTTTAATTTCCATATCATCATTGTGCGTGGTTGCGGTGCCATGCAAATTAAGATATTGAATATATGAAGCTTTTAATTGCGCCTGATCCAGTGCTTTTTGCATTGCAGTTGCTGCGCCTTTGCCTTCTGGATGCGGTGCAGAAATATGCCATGCGTCCATAGATTCACCCGCAGAAATCAACATGATCGGCGCTGGTTCTTTACTGAGTAAAAATAAGCTTGCGGCCTCACCAATATTGATCCCATCCCGCTGATATCCACATGGGCTACAGATACCTGCACTCAAATTTTCCAGACTGTTAAAGCCGTTCAAGGTCAGTTTAGCGAGGGTATCTACGCCACCCACCAATACAGCATCGGCAAGCCCTGCATTAAGCAAACGTTGCCCACTGGCAAAAGCTTTAGCACTTGAAGAACAAGCCGTAGAAATCGTATACGCAAGACCGTCCCAGCCCAAATAAATTTGCAAAGCTTTGGCGAGATTACCCATTTCCTGCTTTTGCTGTTGAATCACTGTTTCAGTTTGGCCTTGAAAGTAGGCTTTTAATAAGGGTTCATTGTCCGAAATACCTGACGTTGAGGTCCCCACAATGATTGCAAGCCGCTTTTTATCAAACTTAGCCACATAGTCACGTAACTCAGATTCACATTGTGCAAGCGCAGTTAAAGCAAAACGTAAATTACGCGAGTCATAGTTTTGTAGCGCAACTGGAATATCGCTACATAACGGATGTGCATAAGCACCCACCCATACGGGCTGATCAAAAATCAAAGATTTATTCAGGGTTAAACTGTTTTCCAATGAGGTCAATTGTGCCTTGACCTGTTCAGGATGATCACCTAAAGCAGATAAACTGGCTGAACAATGAATGCCTACAGCGGGATGGTTTAAATCAATCTTTTTTGTCATTTTTTTGCAGATCTTCCACTTCATTTTGCTCTAATGAATTGTCTTTTAAAGTATTTTCCACAGGGCTAAAGATCATTTGATAAGGAACTTGCAGGTTATCCAGCTCAATATGATCAGCACGCGTTTTTATCGTTAAAACATTTTTTTGATCAATCTCAATTTCAGTCTGATCAACGCCCTGTTTCACTTTAACATTTTCTAAATGATTTTTTGCAAAATCAGGATAAGTTGCAAACAGAATATCTCGAACCACAAAATCAAAGGGTAACAAACGCATCGGTTTTATCCTTTCATGCACCTGTACTTTTTGACCATCGAAATCCAGTCTAAACAGTTGCTGTCCAGTTAAGCTTAAAGCAAACATTTGCAAGTTTTTCGCCTGCTGTTCTTGGTAGAGTAAAAAGCTAAAACTTTGATTTTTCCAGACAACTTCAACTTGATCTTGACGCTGATAATGCGCCAAGGCTGGATCAGCAGACCAAACCACAGGAACCAGACCTTGTGGCTGTGGATACATACTTTGACAGGCACCCAGCGCTAACAACAGACTGATGCTCATTGTTTTTAACCAAATTTGCATTATTCGCTCTCAAGTATTTTGCTCTTTTCCAGATCATGACGACAATACTCAGCCAAGGTATTTAAGCGTTGTCGTGCATTGCGATAGATTGGATTAGTTTCATCCCAAGCATAGCCCGCCAATAATGACGCAATCATACGACGGATTTTTTCATTTTGATTTTTTGAAAATACCACATCTTGAAACTCACCGTCGTACCATGCTTCTACATAAGCGCGAAATACTTTGATTCCTTTACGCAAAGGTTTTTCATATTCTTGCATCCAGTCTACTTGCCCACCTTGTAAGACTTGATCGACTAAAGGTACCGCCAAACTTGAAGACTTGAGTGCAATGGTCACCCCAGATGAAAACACAGGATCTAAAAATTCACCCGCATTGCCCAGCAAAGCAAAATTGCGCTGTGCCAAGGTTTTAACATTTGCTGAATAGCCCACCAAAGTACGGATTGGCGTATCAAACTTCATATTGCGCAGTACCTGCGACAAACTCGGTTCATCTGCAAGAATATCTTTAAATAAAGCCAATAAGGCTTCAGGCTCATCAGAGATATAACCATAATGATCAAAGAAATCCTGTTCAGCAACAATCCCAAATGAACAGCGACCATCCGCAAATGGAATTAACCAATACCATCCACGATGATCTTTTTCATGTACCGTAATCAGGATTTTATTTCGGTCGAATTCAGGATCATCCAAGATCCCATCTTCAATATGACTAAACACCGCACGGCGTACTGGGAAATTTGAAGGGCTTTCTAGATCAAGAAGTTTCGGCAAAATACGACCAAAGCCACTGGCATCCAGTAAAAATTTAGCCTGAATTTGATAGATATTTTGCTGCTCATCTTTAACTGTTAATAGAGGATGATCAAGCTCAACATCAACTGCAACAACCTCATGCCCAAAACGAATTTCAGCCCCATATTGTTCAGCTTGCTGTGCTAAAAGATGGTCGAAATTCGCACGTCTAATCTGCCATGTCGTTCCTGGGCCTTCACTAAATTTTTGAGTAAAATCGTAGTAGCTGCGTTGATGACCACGTAAAAATGCTGCACCATTTTTAAACTGAAATGCATATTCTTCAACATGTTCACGAACTGTGTCTAATAAACCGGCCTCTTCTAAAAACACCATACATTGTGGCAAAAGTGATTCACCAATCGAAAAGCGAGGAAAATGTTGCTTTTCAATGATCACCACTTGATAACCTTTGTGCCTAAGCAGTGCTGCTGCGGAACTTCCCGACGGTCCTGCCCCGATGATCACCACATCTGTTTGTTGTAAATCTAAACCCTTCATGTATTCACCTTAATGTTCAGTTCTTTGACTGATTAATTGATTTTGATTTAATTTTGAGTCTGCCGGCGTAAAAAGCGTGGCATAGATAAACGAAAAAATTACCCCAAAAAGGACCGTTAACCCAAAACAATGTATTGCATAGGTATGGCTTAACGCCAATAAACCGAATCCCAACAAAGTCGACATCATACAGAGAAATAATGCCATCCCGACTACATGCGGATGATCGTGCCCTTGACGGTAGAAAATGGCGTAATCCACACCAATCCCCAAGATGAGAAAAACCCCCATTACACTAAATAGATTAATCTCAACGCCCATCCATGCCTGTAATGCAAAGGTGCTCATTAATGCCAAAGTCACTGGCACCATCAAAGCAAATACCGATTTAATCCCATAGATCAGCATTAAACCGATCGCTAAGGCAATTAATGCATAAACAAAAAGATATTCAGCTTGGATCCGATGGTCTTGGAATAAGCGCGATAAATTATGTACAGGGCGAACCAGCTTATTCTGCTGATCTTGCAAAGCCTCTACAGCTGTTACATCTTTTATGCCTTGAATCAAAATCAATCTTTGCTGCGAATTAACCTGTAAAAATGCCAAAGGATGGGCAGCAAACTGATCTAAATTTAACAATGATTGTTGAGACAATCTTGCTTGCCAACTCAGGACATCTTTCGGATCAAGTTGCATCGCGCTTGCATATTCCACCAGTACTGATTTTGGAATTTTCTTTAGATATTCAACATTCTGCTGTTGCTGTTCCAGCGAAGGAATTGTTTGTCCTATTGCTTGAAATCCGTCAATTTTGTCCTGTTGTTTTAACTGAGAAAGCGCATGGATCAAGTGCTGTTCTTGCCTTGCAAGGTCCTTTGCTGAATTTGCATAAATTGCAAAATAATCACTGCCCTGCGCTTGCCCAAAACGAGAACGAATATATTGATCTTCCTGCTTTAAATGTTGATCCATGCTTTGTAAATTACGCACATCATCATTACTTTTGATCAGCAGCAAACTTGATCCTGAAACCACAAAGATCACAAAAATCAGCAGATAACGCTTTGTTGCGTGCGCTAAAAAATAATTACGCCATGTGCCAATAAAGCTTAATCTGCGTATTGCAGGTTCAGCATTTAAGGCAGGTAAACGCGGCAGTAATAATAGACTGGTGATTCCAGCAGCAGTTAATCCCACCATTGAAAATACGGCAATCTGCTTAAAGCCCGGAAAAGGGGTGAAACTTAAAAATAAATAAGCCAGCAATGTGGTTGAAAGCCCGATCAACAAACTGGGTAAAATCGGCTTTAATACGGCAAATCCATTGAGATGTCGTTGCTGCGATTGCATCGCCATAAAGTAAAAGGAAAAATCGACACATACCCCAATCAGACTTGCACCAAAAACCAAAGTCATCAGATGTATTTCGGAAAATATCCAGTGGGTTACAGCAAAAGCCACCATTGACCCAGTGGCAACCGCAATAAACTCAGTCAACATCGGGCGAATGGAACGGAAGCCAAACCAGACCAAAAGCAAGACACCGATACTCGAACCCACGCCGATTGTAGAAATTTCATTCTTTGCAGATTGGGTACCAAAATGCGAAAAAACAATTGTTCCAGTCCAGTGCGGTTTCACCCCGATCTTGCTCAATTGCTGATTAACATTAGTCATCCATTGGGCAGTTTGTTCTTGATACTCAATATCATAAGGACTTTTTAAAAGTTCTAAATTAAATAGTCGGGAATAGCCTTGCTCATCAGAAATTGTGGCAAAACCATCATGTATTTCGATATTTGAATGCTGTTGCAGGCTTGCAAGGCCCATGGCATAACGTGGAAATAATAACAATGGATCTTGTTGAAGTAAGCCCTCAGTGATTGGCATACCCGGGCTCATGATTTGCATCAAACTTTGTTCAGTCAGTGCCGCATAATCCTGTTGTTTTAAGATTGCTTGATCTTGCGAACTGATTAAGCCTGCATGATGTGCATATAAAGTCTTGGCAAAATCTTCAGTATCAACTTGTGCTTTTAATGGCTTAAACAAATTCGACTGTTGGACACCCGCCCTTAATATCTGTGTTGCTTGATCAATTTGTTCAGATGATTTTGCATCAATCACCAAGAACACTTTATTGTTCAATTGCTCACTGACATAGTGTTCGGTTTGCTCAAGCTGCTTGTCCTGCTTTACTTTTGGCAGTAAAGCAAAAATATTGGTCTGGATGTGAATGCCTTTTTGCATCCATGTAAATCCCAGTCCGATCGCAATGATGACTAAAAATATCAACCAAATTGCAGTGAGTTTATTTTGCCAATTGGAAAAGTGCATTCTCAGACGCCGATAAAGTTTGAGGTTGAGCCGTCTGCTGACTAAAATTAATAATCGTCATATTATTGGCTTGTTCAGTAATCACAATACGATTGACATAACGTCCACCTTGCGCATTCACTTTGACAAACAATTTTTTAAACAACGCGCTTTTCGGGGTCAATGTGACATCCCAAGCCGATGTTGTGTAATTGGCTGCAACCACATTAAAATTTTTGGCTAAGGCCGTTTCATCACCTGCCATTAACTGTAAAAACATGGTCGCCACTGAACCATATTGACTATTATTAATCTCAAGTTGACTCATGGTTCGCTGGGTTTTTTGTAGCAACTTTTTTGGGGTAACAATCAAATCCGCTTGAACAGGCTTTTGAATCTGCCAAATCACCCCTTGGCTTTTGGAAAATAAAACCTGTCCATTTGAGCTAAAAGTTTTATTTAACGAGGTGAGCTTTTTTTGCTGCTCAAAATGGGCACGAACAACAGGTGTTTGAGAAAGCTGTTGAAAAATTTGCCCAACTTTAGAACTTTCTGCATAACTTGCCAAAGGAAGTGTCGTCATAACCATAAACATCATACTGGTAATGATCAGTTTGATTCTATTTTTAAAATTCAACATTTTTTATGCCCCCCTATTTGGTCTTAAATTCAGACCAGGCATATAGGCGGTCTAAAAATATTTGTGGTGACTGAAAGCACATTTCTCGAGTTTCTATCTCGACTGCCACCTGACTGGTAAAACCTTTGGTGAGGCGTTTACCCGATTCTGCATCAAAAATCTGATACTCGATTTTTAAACGGTTTTCCCATTCTTTTAAAGTCGCACGTACTCGAATATGTTGCCCAAAAATAATACCCTGCGCATAACGGACATAACTTTCAATCACTGGCCATGCATAACCTGAATCTTTCATTTGATTATAGTTATAGTCAAATTGATCCAATAATTTGCAACGGGCAATTTCAAAATATTTGAGATAATGCCCATGCCAAACCACATTCATGGTATCGACATCATGAAATGGCACATCAATAATGACATCAGCATACATCAGCGTTCTCCTGCTTGTGCTGCAACAGATTGCAGTTTAACAGACTGAGATTTTCAAGATGATCCACTATCGCTTGTAGCTCTTTTTGCAATGGACGATCTTCTTCAACAAAATGAAATTCTTTCAGTACCCAGTGTCTAAACAAACCCAGCACTGGACTTAATTGTTGTGCCAATCCTCTCAGTTCAATTGCTTGAACCGCAGCACAGCTCAATGCAGCAATCACTTGTTCGGTCAATAAAATCACCCGACTCGCATCACGTGCGGCAATCGTGCCCATACTGACTTTATCTTGATTATGGCACTCGGTTGAACGTGAAAAAATTGAAGCGGCAAGCGTCTGTTTAAGCGCTTCGGCAGTCCAAGCTGACACGCCTATCTGTACGGCTTTAAAACCATGATTGAGTGGTAAGCGATCAGTTTTAGCACCAGTCAAATTGCGCGGTAAACCATGATTCATTTTATGATCGACCAACTGTGCAAGCTGACGATCCATCAAATCAGCAATATTGGCAATCATAATTTTTAAGCTATCCATAGCCTGAGCGATATGTCCACCATAGAAGTGCCCACCATGTAACACGCGTAAATTGATCGGATCAATTAAAGGATTGTCATTGCTTGAGTTCAATTCATTTTCAATAAATTGTCTAAGCCAAGTTTTAGAATCTTCAAAGATTCCAATAATATGTGGTGCACAACGCAGCGAATAACGATCTTGCAAACGTGGACTTTGATGCTCTGTTTGTACTTTATCGTTTAACCATTCACGCAGTTGCTTGGCAATCTCCTGCTGACCTGCATGTGGTTTCTGAGCAAATAACACCTCATCAAAATGGCTTGGATTGCCCTCTAATGCCAACACATTTAATGCTGTAATTAAAGTACTTGCCAAACTAATCTGCTCAGCTTTTTTATAATTTAAACAGGCCATTGCGGTCATTACCGCAGTACCATTCATAATGGCAAGTCCCTCTTTGGGTCTGAGTGCCAAAGGCTGTATCGCATATTCAGCATAAACATCCGCAACTGCAACGATATTACCTTGATAGTAAACATCCCGTTCACCGATCAATGCCCCTGCAATATAAGACAATGGGGTTAAATCACCACTGGCGCCGACAGAACCCTCTGAAGGAATCACTGGAATAATATTTTCATTGAGCATCCAAACCAAACGCTCAAGTAAAGCATGCGATACCCCTGAATAGCCACGCGCCAAAGAACATAATCGAGTCACCATCACAGCACGAGCAGTGATCAAGTCCAGATTTTGCCCTAAACCACAACCGTGAAAACGAGATAAATGCAAAGGCAATTCATTGACCTGATGTGCAGGCACTTCAACCAAACAAGAATCGCCATAACCTGTGGTTACCCCATAGATGACGCCTTCTTCTTGCAATAATTGATCGAGAAAATCGGCACCTCGTTGAATCAATGCCTGCCAACTTTCAGACTTAGGCAGCGCCACTTTGAGCTGTTGATTTGCGACAGCAACAACCTCTTCAATTGAAAGTGGTTTTTCTCCGATGACAAGTGTCTGCATTTTTATTTGTTCCAAAAATTATAAAAATTAAACCATTGATAAGGTGCATCTACGCAATGCTGTTCGACCAGTTGAACATAGCGTTGTATGACTTCAGCTATGGCTTGGTTACGGGTTTGTCGCGGAAAATTAAGTTTTTGAGCGATTGAATGGATATGCACATGAAAGTTGTCTTGCTTGCGATAACAGAAAACCGCCAATATCGGAACTTTCAGTAAACTCGCTAAAATCCAAGGTCCTTGCGGCCAAGCGGACTCATCAGCTAAAAATTTAAGATTTTCGACACGTTGCGATTGAACCGGCACTCGATCTGCTGCCACGATGATCCACTCACCCTGATCCAGTTTCTCCTGCAAAAGAATCGCACTATCAACGCCAAGTTCATCGACCGAAATCAGATGCACATCGGCTTTTTGATTGAGCTTTTTAAGAAATTCATTAAATTTACTGGCATGTTTTTGATAAACCAATACATTGATTTTTTGTTGGTGATCAGATTTGATCGCACGTAGCAATTCGATATTGCCAAAATGCGATACCACAATGATCGCACCTTTTTTATAATTTTCCCGAAAATGCGCATGCCCATGCAAGATCAGCTTTTCTTCTGCGACTTTTCCCAACCAGCCTTCAATTTTATCCAAAATACACTCACCAAATGTCATCAAATGAATATACGAATGACTCATATTTGGTTGATGTGAAAATGGTGACTTTTCTTGAGCAAAATGATGCAACTTTTGTAAATAAAGTAATGAAGCCTGACGCGCTGTGCGAGAAAAGATCCAATACCACATGATAATGAAATACAGCACCAGCTTACATAAAAAACGCCCACCAAAACGGTAGAAGCACAGCATTAACATCAAAGGCAACATTCCACCCTTTTCTTTAAGCTCACTCCATCGTTTTGTATGTGATTCAGTCATGTGCTGAACCTTTGGTTTTTTGTGCCAACAGTTTAGGTAAGCGAATCAACATGCCTGCAAAAAGTCGCGCATGTGCTTTACTGAGTCCTAAATTATCTTTCCACACATTAAAATGTGAAATACCTTGTTCTGGATAAATCACGGCAGTAGGTACGTTGATAAACTGAACTTGTTCCCACTTTAGGCGCACTAGAATTTCACTATCAAAACCCATGCGTGGTTGGAATTTTGCTCGATTGAGGACGTGAATGGTTTGATCAAGTGGATAAATACGAAAACCGCACATACTGTCTTTGATCTCAAGTGACAGACTATTAATCCAAACCCAGACATGGGTGACATAACGACCATACAAACGCTTTTTAGGCACCGTTTCATCAAAGATCGGCTGTCCCAAAATCATTGCTTGAGGATGTTGTGTTGAGATGGTGATAAATTTTTCGATATCCTGCCAATCGTGCTGTCCATCTGCATCAATTTGTAAAGCATGTGTCCAGCCAAGATCTTGTGCCTGATATAAACCTGTCATCACGGCCTGACCTTTGCCCTGATTGGTCGCGTGCTCGACCAGATATACATTTTTATGCTGCTGCGCCAATTCTTGCAACAAGGTCGAACATTCAATATCGCTACCATCATTGACTAAAACCACTGGTAAACCATAAGGGTGAATATAGTCCAGTAATGCTTTGATATAATGTGGATGGTTATACACAGGAATCACAAAACCCAATTGATATTGCTGCATCTTCTGTCTCCTAAGCTTTAACCGTAGTAGCAAAAACCAAACGTCCTGATGCTAAAGATTGTTCAGCCTGCTGCAACTGGAAACTGATTTTATCTGCCTTACGCTCAAGTTTAAGCAAAACCACGGCATGCGGTTGGATCAATTCCTGAAACTTAATTTGTTCTAATCCTGTACACCAATCTAGATCAGCCCAGATCTCTTTAGCGAACTTTTGAATAAAAGCAATTTGCCCAACACCAGGATAAATCGGGTGATCAGGAAAATGCCCACTAAAAGCAGCCAGTTCAGGAATAAATTCTAATTTAAATTCTGCGCTATTGGCATCAATATGCGATGCTAAAACCACGGGTAAATTTAAGTTTTCAAATAATGATTTCATATAATTTTTATTGAGCTTTGATTGGGCGTTTTTCGGTAATTGGCTTAAAAAACGCCATTGCCTCGGTATCGCAATATATTCCAATTTATCTGCAAGTTGTTGTTTTATTTTTGCGACAAATGCACGCTTATGACTGTGTTTAAGTTCTAATTGAGCTTGTTCAGACAATACCGCCACACATGCCAGAATTTGTCGATGATCTTTTTCAAAGATCAATGTATGACATTCACTGACTTCTGGTAATTCAATAATAGCACTTTCAATAGAATCAAGACTTAAACGCTTTTCTTCAAGCTTAACAATACGGTCTAAGCGACCTTGAAGCTGAAACTGGCTTTTTCGATCATTAGGCACAGACACTTCGACTTTATCTGCGGTATAGATCCAATTATTGATATAGGCATGTTGAGTCAAGACACCCAGTTCACCTGCATCTGTAACACTAATTTCGACATCTGCGAACGGGGTCCAAAGCGCCTCATCTTGTGTGCGATAAGCAATACCGCCCGTTTCGGAACTACCAAAAATTTCGGTGATGCTGGCATTGAGCAGCGGACGCACTCCAGCATCCAGTTTACCACCTGAAGAATAAACCACTGAATACTGTTCAAGTAATACATCAGAGGTCCAACGTTTTAAAAGTGCTGGGCTGGAAACCACATAATGATTTGAACCAAAGTGATCGTGGCTTAAATGCTGTAGCTTTTTTTGTGCTTCAACCACATCTTCAGGAAATGCCAATTGCGGATTATAAAAAGCTCTGCCACTGGCAAGTGGCCAAAGTAATTTAAATAATAGACCATAAATATGTTGATGACTGACTGTAGCAAGCGCCAGTGCATTTTCTGCTAGATCAAAACTTTGATCTAAACCCTGTACTTCATTAAGCAGCTGTTTTAGGCTACGCGGAATCTTTTTAGGTTGTCCTGTAGAACCCGAAGTATAAAAAAACACTGCTGCACGATTTAAAAAATCATCATTTAGATCAATGTGATGAGTATCTTCAACCACAGGATTAATCTGTTTATATTGTCGTTCAATAAAATAAATATTCTGAGCTGCTAAGCTTTTTTCCAAATCACGCACACGATTTGGCGGGAGAATCACCTGTTTATCTGCCAGTAAAACTGCAAAAAATAACACTAAAAAATCATAACTGTCATTTTGCCACAAGGCCCATGCACTTTCAGCGGATTGTTCAATGTGTGTTTTTTCACTCAACACTTCCTGCCAAAATTGGGAGAATGTTTTGACACTAAAATCAGAGGTGATACACAGACATTTTTCAGCATGAATGTGGCTTTGAAAATGACACAACATAAGCGTTTATTTTAACTCGTATGATTTTTAGCTTGATGAATTTTTCGCAGTACAAATTCACCTGCAAATAACAAACCCATCAAAAGATAAGAAATAAAACTATTATAAAGTACCCACATTTGAGTACTGCTAAATAACACTGTATAAAGCGCAATACAGGCATTTAAAATAAAAAAGCCACACCAAACAATCGTAACATTTTTGGTCCAGATCACCCCAGACGCGGGCAAATCAGGTTCAACCAAACGTGCAAAACGCTCAATCATTGAGGGTGGTTTGATTAAGGTGGTCGCAAAAATTATCAACGCGCCCACACTCATCAATACTGGATACAGCTTTAACCAAGCATGATCTTTTAAAATCAAACTCAGCCCACCACAAATAATGGCAAACCAAGTCAATGGCCACATAAGATCGCTTCTTTTAAAAAATAAGCGTGATCCACCAAGCAGAACCAACAAAGCACTCACCCAAATAAAATGACCATGCGCTAGGCTGTAGCCCACGATAAATGGGTAAAGTAAAAATAAGACGGTGACTCCACTGCGGATCAAATGCTTCATTCTGCAGACATATTTTGAATCACAACCACAACATCTTGCACTGTTCTGACATTTTTAAAATCTTCAGGTTTAACTTGCTTACCGGTTAATTCTTTAATTTTAACAACTAAATCAATAGCGTCGATGCTATCAACATCTAGATCAGAATACAGGTTTGACTCAAGCTGGATATCAGCAGGTTCAATTTCAAATAGTTCTTCCATCCACTCACGTAGATTTGTTAAGACGATTTCTTCAGATAACATAACGACCTCTTAAGCAGCGCGTTGCGCTTCAACCAAGTCCACTAAACTTTGCACAGAGGCGAAATGTTGCTTGGTTTCCTGTGATTCAGCATTTAAATGAATGTTATAGCGTTTTTTCAAAGCCAAACCTAATTCTAGGGCATCAATAGAATCCAGCCCTAATCCATCACCAAAGAGTGGTGCATTGGTATCAATATCTTCAATTGAAATATCTTCCAAAGCCAACACATCAATGATCATTTCTTTTAACTCATCAGCAAGATTGCTCATTTGTAGATAACTCTTGTTTAATTAACGCTTGATTAAATAAGTTGTGCAAAAAATGATTGAGCTGTTTCACCTGTTTTGAGTTAACAGCAGCATCATCCAATATATCCTGTACATGTACCGCATCTAACACTGTAATCTGAATGTGAAATGGTTCATTTGGAATGTGATACCACTTTTCATTTTTGGTCAGTGTCGAGGGCGTGCATTCTATCAAAATCGGACGAATTGGAACATTCGCTCGAATCGCAATATTTGACGCACCGCGTTGGAATTCATTCAGTGATGCACCCTTTTCTGTTCGTGTCCCTTCTGGAAATATCAATAATGAGGCTGCATCTTTTTCTTGGAGTTTTTTAACGCAGTCCAAAATGAATTGCTCAGATCCCTCATTTAAAATATAACCTGCACTACGCACTGGCCCCAATGTAAATGGATTACGCCAAAGTGCTTTTTTTACAATACAGTTGGCCTTTTCCATTAAGCCAATCAAAATCACCACATCAATCAAGGTTGGATGATTTGCAATGACTAACTCTTGACGGCTATGGGCCAGCTTTTCCAAGCCTTCGACCTCATAGGTCATGATGCCCAATTTAACCATCATTTCAGTAAAGCCTTTAAAGCTATATTTAATGGCTTTTTGCGCACGATCTTGTCTTTTTCTTGTATCAAATGTGCTGACTTTCACCAATGGTGCAACCACACCTCCAATCACAATTCCGCCCAAGCCAAAACTTGCAAAACTAAAACCTGTAGCACCAACACGCCAAGCGTAATTTAACTTTTTCTTTACTTTATTGATATTTAGCATTTGACCCAAGCACCCTTTTCTATCAGGTTTTGATTGTGCCAAAACGCATTAAAATCTTGAGCCTCTAAATATTTGCTCTGTTGCAGTTGCAGATTTTCTACAGCAATTTTTAAATTGGCATTTTCTAAACTGACCACTCCAGCCAATGAAAAAGCTTTAAAATTCTGATACTCATCATATATTTCTGGTAAGGCTTGGTCATAATAAATCACCAAGGCATTTTTGGCATTGTGGTGGGTTTTTAAATAAGCATAAGCTTCGACTAAAGCTTCAGACCATGACGCTGCCAAACTGGTCGCGAGCGTATTATCTTGACAAAATATAGAATACAAACCTGAAACTGCATTATGTACAGAGGTTGAAAAAAGTGTCGGAGATGGGGTTTGGTCTGACAAAACATCTTGTAAAATTTTAAGTGTTTTTTCTTCATCGCCATATTGTGAGCTCCAAACAATATAGTCGACCTGAATCCCCTGCAAACTTTGAATTGCACTATTCAGTGCAATTTTAGCAATACTTGATAACCGTCTACGTTGCATCGCAGGAATTTTTTCAAGTGCTAAAAATGTATCACCATCTTCGCTCAAGGTGAGCCTAGAAATATTTAATTGAAGCATGTTTTATTCATCAACATCAGCTAATTTAATTGGCTTAAAAAGCCTTCTTTAGACAAATTATAACATTTGAATAACAATAAATACAAAAAATACAATTGAACTTTGTCTAATAATTAGTTTCTTAATTAAAAGATCCTCTTGCAACACTATTTTTTACTGCAACAGTTTATTCAATCCCATTTCATCAAGTGGCGTATTATACTTATAAAACTTATTTTAAAAGCTTGTTTACTGTTAATTATCGCTAAGTAATGCTATTTTTTATATGACTGTGTTGATGACAGACTCAGGGTTTTATACAAAATATTAATTCGAAATAACACAGTATTTTGAACAGTCGATTGCTCTCTAAACAACATATCTTTGCTACAACAAACCGAAGCTTTGAACACAGCTATTTATACAACTCCAGATTGTAATTTTCCTGTAATTGCTGATTTTAAATCACAATGAATATTTTAAACTGAACATTAAAGATTTTTCATAAATCAAAAAAATGATCATGTGGAGTAAAGCAATTTGGTATTGAAAATTCCTTCTCCCTCGGGAGAAGGCTAGGATGAGGGGGATTTTATGTTGATCTATGGTTTTAAAAAGGACTTATGGAACAAATTTATTGTTGGCATCCCTTTGCCATGGCTGATTGATTGCTACACGTCATGATCAGCCAAACATACATCTAACAGATCAGCCTGCTGCACTTTCCGCAACCCATTGTGAAAATTTACTTGGAACACCTTTGGTATTTTCATCAAAGCCAAAGAACTTAACACCATCTTCAGTATCGGAATAAGCCGCCATGACTTTTCCTGTTTTGGTATTGATCGCAATGACAGCCTTACTCGAACCCGCCCCACGTGGGTCATAACCACTGCCTACCAGCCAATCACCCTGACGCTGCATTGCACTGGATACCACTAAAGCTGAAGTGAGATTTGCATATGATTTGCCAACTAATTGCTGAAAACGAGCTTTCCAAGGTGCTGCCTGTATAACGTCATGTGGGTGTTTACCATCTGGTTTCGCCATACCTGTTGTTGGAACAGGACGTGTACCGCACTTACTTTTGATTTCTGACTCATAGCCGATATTACCAACTTCTTGCACATCGATACTACGCCCAACCTTATCGGCACAGTCAGCCCATTGTTGTGGTGTTTTTGCCTGTGCAACAATTGGCGTGATCAGCATACCCGCCAATAAAAAACTAACAATTTTCATGATTTATTTCCTTTAAACTTTAAATATGTATTTAATTTAACATCGCGATAACAATGGTCTTTTAATAACCTGAGCTTTTAACCAGTTTAGCTGTATCTGCTTTTTGGACTGATACCAATTTTGCCAGATCAGTACCATCACTTTCGCCCTTATAAACCGCATATTCTCCAACCGTTACAGTTGCATGTCCTGTATAGCCAATATAGCCTTCCTTAGGCCTTTTATTGAGTTTCAATGCCTGAGCAGCTTGTTGAGTGTCACGAAAACAGAACCAACGAGAACGGCGATCATCCGGCTTACGCGGTATCAACTGATCTGAAGGTGCACTGGGATGAAAACAGATAACATCACCTGCCACTTCATCATCAAAATAATATGAATATTCTCCATTTACTGTAATTTGACCACGATATTGATCAAATTCCTGTGTGCTTTTTTGCAGTTTCAAGGCATCTGCATGTGCAAACAAGGGCAAAGCTAAAATACTGCCCAGTAAAAAACTAACCGCTTTCATCATTTTTATCCTTTAAAAAGATCCGATCTTTTATTTAAATATATTTTACTTCAAATACTTATCTCGGGTTTATCACAATAGGCGATGTGACTTAAAGCAGAACCGCTATGTATTACCACCAATAAAATATACTGACGCCCGGCTCGTAATAAGTACTACATGCTGAGTAAACCACTTTACACTCTTGCTTGTTTTTACTTTGACATTCATAAGCAGCTAATGCTTTGGCGCCTGCGGGCGTACGATCAATTCTAATCACAGACTCTTGACCACCTTGAGTCGGATCAGCCAAGGCAACACATTTATTGTTATAGGTAAAGATGACTTCACAATTTTTACCTCCCTTTTTTTGGCAATTTTCCAAGGCTACTTTTTTAGCCCCACGTTCGGTTCGTGTCGCTTGGGCATAACCTGTAGGTCGAGAAGGTGCTGCCTTATCTTCAGCAATCGCGCCCCAACGTTTTTCCCAAAGTGAGGGTTCCCATTTATATGTGCCACCACCGCCACCACCATTACTACCGCCACTTGGAATCGGTGCACACCCTTGCAGGCCTTGCCCACCAATTGGATAATAACCAGGAGGACAATTGCCCTCTGCGGCCACATGGCCTGACCACATCAAAACAACAAACGCCAACACAAGCGTGTTTGCAATCCCCATGAATTGTTTAAAATAGTGTTGCTCTGTGATCGTGAATGTTTTAAACATAATAAAAGCCCTCATGGCCAATAATCATTAACAAATTGAATGATTACTATCCAAAATAACAAACAATATATGATCAATTTTCTGATTGATGGAATGTTAATATTTTATCTAACGTTCAAACTTAGATTAAAACTTCTACAACTTTTTTCTGCAAGTCATTTTTATTCATTAAATTTTCTCTAAGCATTCCCATTAAGATTAAATGCAGAGCAGCTAAACACAAACAATTAAATCATGTGAAAAATCAATACAAAAACATGTTTTAAAACAGCAAAATACAGATAAATTTAACCACATCATCCTTAATTAAATCGCCAGTAAACATGCAACACGATATGATGACCAGCAGAAGTTGTGAAAACAATTCAACTGAAGCATTCCATGTATTGGCTAAAAGCAGACTGACCGATTTGAATAAAGCGATAAAACAAAAATCGTAATGTATTTACATAGCAAGGAATAAAATGAAACTGATAAGGATATGCACTTTACTGATATTGCCCATCGTTTTAACAGCATGCCAATTCAGTACGGTAAATAAGCTGATAAGAGAACTGCCCTCTCCTGATGGCCGTTTTCAAGTGGAAGTTCTTCAGTGCCGAGCCAATGATGTAATGTTTGGTGGCGCAACCCAAGTTCAGATTTCAGTTCTGAAAAAAGGTGAAACTGAAAAATGTCGTTCATTTATTCATGCTTTGGCGCAATTTGATGTAAAAACCATCGACTTTGGCGCAAAGGATAATGCTTTGCATATAGTGTGGCTGTCAGACACTGAACTTAGTGTGTGGCATCGTAGTTTTGCAACATCTCAAGGCAAGAATTATATAGGGCCTGATGTACAGCAAAGTCAGGCTAACTCTCCAATTAAAGTGATTTTCTCGCCTTTGGCTGCGCAAATTGGAATACCATCTCAAATAAAAAAATAAAGCGCTATACACAATCAACCGTTGTATAAATCGTCTAGTTTTGATTGCTGCTGTTATGCAGCAGAAGCTTATAGGGTAAGTCTGGCTTCCAAACTATAGTCAAACCATCTAATTATTCATACAAGTGATTTGCATCAAGTCATTGAACATAAATGAAGCTTATGTTTTGAATGAACTTTTATAAACAGTTGGTTATCAATTCATTTTTTGTACTTTTGAATCCTAGATGGTGATCATATCGTGGGGCATTGAAAACTTGATCTTCATACATCTATTTCTATGCGATGGTAAAAGTTTCATAGTTGATAAAGCTTAACTACATTTAGAAATCACTCCAAAGCTTCATTTGCAAAACTCTATTAAAAAACAATGATCTTGACGGAGTCTTGCTGAATTTTATTCAATTCCAGAATCAGCCTACCTCAGACAGTTGCAGATGACATTTCCGAATATCCTTTTTCATCAAGAATTTTTATCAAACTCAGCTTAGATCTACTCATTCAATGAGCATTTTTGATCAAAAAACCGTACTCACTTATATCAATAATAAGCAACAACACTGTACACAGCACATCTAAACCAAGCCCTCAGATTAATCACATTAATTCATATACTTTTCATAAAAAAAGATAAGGGCGTCAAATACAAATTAATTATGCACAAAATACAAAGTTATCTATTGTGATGTAAGTCACTATAACCCTGCATTTATTTAAGTACATTACTATTTTATTAAACAGTGCGACTAAGTGTAATTTATTGAAATCATAAAAAATGATTTTAAATAAATATTAAAAATCAACCTTCTAAAATGAATGGGTTTTACTATGAAATTAGCTCTATTAAGTACTGCAACTTTATCTGCTTTAACGCTTTCTGTTTCAGCTTTCGCTGCTGATCCTGTAACTGTTAACGGTGGAACAGTACATTTTACTGGTGAAATCGTAAATGCAGCATGTGCTGTAAGTACAGAATCTTCAAATCAAACTGTTGATTTAGGTCAATACCGTACTGCACGTTTAGCTGTTGCTGGCGATAAAACAACTCCAGTACCGTTCCAAATCAAACTTGTTGACTGTGATCCAACAGTTCAAGCAACTGCTGCTGTTGCATTTTATGGTCAGTCTGTAACGTCTAATGCAAACTTACTTTCAGTTGCTGCTGGTGGTACAAACTCTACTGCTGCAACAAATGTAGGGATTGAGATTGCTGATGACACTTCAAAAATCTTAGGTGTTACTGGTGCTAGTTTCTCTACACCTAAAACATTGATCACTGGTGATAACACACTTCAATTCAGCGCTCGTTATGTAGCGACTGGTGCATCTACACCAGGTCAAGCAAATGCTGATGCAACTTTTGTAGTGAAATATGAATAATTTATCTACTTAAGATAATTATTAAATATTTGATTACATGAGCTTATTTACCATGAAAAAGTATATAACCCTGATTGTTGGAATATTAGTAAGTACTCATATTTACGCAGAAAGTTATGTATTTGGTGGAAGAGCTCATTTTCAGGGAGTTTTGATAAATCAAAGCTGCTCAATCTTGATTGAGAATAATGCTGCTGTATCTATTAAAACTCCCAATTCTCCAATTCAAATCAATTTTTCATTATGCCCTGTAAGCATCTACGACAATCTCGCCATTGGTCTATCTGAACAAAATAAACCAACCCATGAGATGTTTTATACAGATCCAAAAGCAAGAAATGATTTTGATATTCATCAAGAATTAAACATTCAAGATTTTGAACAGACCCGTCTGGATCAGAAATTTATTCGACAAATTGATCGACCTGAACGTTATGACAGTTTCGCTAAAAATAGGATTGGTATTCTCCTCAACCAAACCTCAGAAAAGCCATCCGCTCAAGCATCGAATATTTTAATTTCTGTTTTTTATCCATAAATGAATTCTAAGGACTTATATGAAACTGAACTTATTTAAAAATGGTGTTCTTAGTATAACCTTAGCCTGCTTAGCATCCACCAGCTTAGCCAATAACAATATTATTGGCGGTATATCACTTGGGGCAACTCGTGTTATTTACCCAACCGATGCCAAGCAAGTTTCATTAGCGATTGTCAACAGCAACAATAAAGAACGCTTTTTAATTAACTCGTGGATTGAAAATAATCTAGATGAAAAATCAAAAGATTTTCTGATTACTCCTCCCTTATTTGTCGCAGAAGCAAATAGCGAAAATACATTAAGAATTGTCAATGTTGCTACCAACTTACCCCAAGATAGAGAGTCGGTATTTTGGGTCAATGTCAAAGCAATTCCTTCGATTGATAAATCGACTTTGATTGACAAGAATATTTTGCAACTTGCTGTTTTATCTCGAATCAAACTGTTTGTAAGACCGATAAATCTAAAAACTAAACCTGAAGCCGCATTAGAAACACTTAAGTTTTCAAAATCAGCAGAAGGCATCATGGTGAATAATCCATCTCCTTATCACGTTTCTTTTGTGAACGTTTTTGTTGATAACCAAAAAGTGCCAAATGTGATGGCGAGTCCTTTTGCCCAAACAAAAATTTCAGCGACTTCAGGCAATAAGCTGAGTTATCAAACGGTCAATGATTACGGTGGTTTAACGGCTAAAGTTGATTTAGAACTGAAGTAATAATTATGAATAGTCTATTTTCAATGCCATACAGTGTTGTATGCATAAGGAGAAATATCAAGCGATATCCAGTGGGTATCGCAGTGACTATGCTGATTTCAATCGTAGTCCCAAGAACCAGTCATGCAGAACAGGTATTTAACCCTGCATTTTTAACAGATAACTTATCCAATTCACAAATTTCTGATTTGAGCAGATTTGAGAAATCGACCCATCAATTGCCGGGCGTGTACCGGGTTGATGTGTATGTCAACGATCAATATGCGTTTACCCGTGACATCAATTTTATTGAAAAATCAGGTATTCAAGATACAACGGGGTTGTTTCCGTGTTTAGACAGCAAAACATTGCAGGGATTTGGGGTTAATATTGCCCAATACGAGCAATTGTCTAGCTCCAACCCACAATGTGTGGATTTTATTTCAATTATTGAAGGTGCAAACAGCCACTTTCAATTTGATAAACAAAAATTATTGATCAGTTTGCCGCAAGCGTCTTTACGCAACCAAATTCGCGGCTATATTCCACCCGATCAATGGGATGAAGGGATCAACGGCTTTTATACCAACTATAATATTTCGGGTTATGATAACTCTAAAACAGATACCAACAGTTTATTTTTACGTCTGGATAATGGACTCAATATTGGCTCATGGCAGTTCCGACATTCAGGCAGTTTTAACGCCAATTCACACAACGGTAAAACCACAAATCAATGGAATAATTTAAATACCTATGTACAAAAAACCATTATTCCTTTAAAAAGCCAGCTGGTAATTGGTGACGGTTCAACAAGTAGCGAAATTTTTGACAGCTTTGGTTTCCGTGGCGCACATTTGTCGACTTCTGAGGCAATGTATCCTGACAGTCAGCAAGGCTATGCGCCTACCGTTCGTGGGGTTGCAAAAACCAATGCAAAAGTGGTGATTAAACAAAATGGTTTTGTGATCCATCAGGTAAATGTCGCACCCGGACCATTCCTTATCCAAGATTTAAATCCAACCTCAATCAGTGGTGACCTTTTGGTTACGATTGAAGAAAATGACGGTTCGATTCAAAGCTTTCAAGTGCCCTATTCAAGCCTTCCGGTGCTACAACGTGAAGGACGTACAAAATATAGTCTGGTGGTGGGTGAGTACCGTAGCGGATTGGATTCTCAAGATAATCCGTCATTGCTACAGGCAACAGCAATTCACGGTTTAAAAAATGGTATATCCGTTTATGCTGGTACGCAATTATCAGAAAAATATAAGAGTGCATTGGTGGGTCTAGGTGCCAACCTCGGCGATTATGGTGCTCTGTCTTTTGACCTTACTCATGCGGACAGTGAGTTGGCGGATCGATCCACGAGCAGTGGGCAGTCTCTGCGCTTTTTATATTCAAAATCATTATTAAGCTCTGGAACAACTTTCCAATTATTGGGTTATCGTTATTCCACCAAAGGTTTCTATACCTTAAATGATGTTGCTTATAATCGTATGAGTGGCTATCACGTTTCCGAAACTCAAGACGGAAATCAAGCCAATACCCCGATCATTACGGATTACTACAATTTATATAATTCTAAAAAAGGTCGCTTTGAAGTCAATATCTCGCATTCACTTGGCAACTATGGTTCTTTATTTGTCTCCGGAAATCAGCAAACCTATTGGGACACCAACAAAAAAAATGAATGGGTTCAAGCGGGTTATGCAAACTCATGGAAAGCACTGAATTATTCATTCTCAGTCAGCCGTAACAAATATTCTGAGATTAATCAAAGTGACACCATGTATGCCATGAATATCTCCTTCCCATTGGACAAGCTATGGCCGAAAGCGAATTTCCGCAATCATCCAATCCAAAATGCATATAGCACTTTTTCAACCACACAAAATTCAAATGGTAATGAGTCTTATATGGCAGGTTTAAGTGGCACTTTACTGAAAGATCGTAATTTAAGTTATAGCATCAATCAGGGACAAGTCAGTAAGCAAGGCGATATAGGTTCAGTCAGCCTAAATTACAATGGTAGTTACGGTACGGTAGGTGCAGGTTATAGCTACGAAAAGAACTCAAATCAATTTACCTATAACGCATCTGGCGGTATTTTAGCGCACCGTGATGGGATTACCTTTGGTCAGCCTTTAGGCAGCACCTCAATTTTGGTCAAAGCACCCGGTGCCAAAGGTGTAAATATCGAAAATTATACTGGCGTTAAAACCGATTGGCGTGGATATGCCATCGTACCTTATGCCACTGAATATCGTGCCAATCGTGTTGCACTCAATTCAAATACTTTCAGTAATAATCTCGAGATCAGCAATAACGTTGAAAATGTCGTCCCAATCAAAGGGGCAATTGCCAGAGCGACGTTTAATACCAGTCTAGGTGTAAGAGCACTTATCACTTTATCCCATAACGGCAAGTTTATACCGTATGCAAGTAGTGTGATCGAAAAAGAAAGTTCAGCCACCAGTATCGTTGCAGATGATGGTCGAGTTTATTTAACTGGACTTCCGCTCAAAGGCACACTGGAAGTCAATTGGGGCGAATCTGCTGAAGGAAAATGTTTGGCAAACTACGATATTTCAGACATGGACCTCAGCAAACCCGTTATTCAATTTGATCTTGAATGTCAATAAGGAGAGATCATATGAAATTTAAACTTTTAATTTCCAGTATGTTGTTGCTTGCGTCTGCCCCATCTTTTGCAGTTGTCTGTTGGAACAGCAAAGGGAACGGTGTGGTGGATGAAGTTTTTTATGATCTGTCCAATAGTTTTAGCAGCTCGAATAACGCTGTAGGTAAAATTGTAGAGCTTAAAAAGAATTTTTCCTCGCAAGTTTATGGAACCTGCCCTGTTCATAATTCCAATATTAGTCGAAATAGAACTATGCGTAGTTATGTTTCCGACCTCTCTGTGGTAGAAACCATCGATCGCTATAAATACTTACCAATCAACGATTATTTGGTCGGTGCCATGAAAATTACCGATAGCTTTGCGGGAGATTTTTATCCTCCTGCAAATTATGTACAGATGGGTACAGATCCCAATGTAAGTAGAGGGCAACCCTTTGGTATTTGGGATTCAAACTTTACCTTCCGCCTCAAAGTGATTAAACCCTTTATTGATTTTGTGCCTATCCCGAAAAAAACCATGTTTACCGTATATGTCACAACGGGCTCAGCAGATCCTTTAAGTATCCCTGTTTATAAGATCAGTTACAGCGGTTCTATTACGGTTCCACAAAGTTGCAAAATTGGCACAGGTGACTTTTTAGAAATTAAGTTTGGGGAAATTCCAGCCTATGCCTTTAGTCAGGCGGGTCCTGGCAATAAACCCAACAATGTCAATAAACAGAGTCATACCTTAGCGATTCAATGTACCAATATTGATGCCCAAGCAATGCTGACACTTCGGCTTGAGGCTGAAAAAGCCACTGGAGATATGATGATCTCAGATAATCCAGATATTGGCTTTAAGATGTCAGATCAAAATGACAATGTGTTATTGCCCAATAATATCAATAGCGTGATTCCGTTTAATCTCAATCAACAACCAGCAAATGTGACCATCAAAGCTTGGCCCGTCAGTATCACTGGGAATAAACCAGTCATTGGTCCGTTTAAATCTAGAGGATATCTCAGAGTGGATTTTGATTAGGAGACGATAATGCAAAATAGAGCAAGATATATGGCTGCTGCCACACTGCTATGTTGTTTAAATATTCATCAGATCACTCATGCTCAAAATAGTAATGTAGAGCTGGGTCGAGTGAATATTGAACTTTCAGGGATTGTGACGACAGCAACCTGTGGCGTGTTAAGTTCTGAACAAGATAAATATATTCAGCTTGGCAGCGTTGCAAGCAAAGACTTACCAAATGTAGGTAGTCAATCAAAACCAACCCCGATTCATTTTGAGATGAGTAACTGTCCGCCGAATGGATCTGTGACCATCACTTTTGAGGGGCCTCGAAATACTGAAAATGCTGAACTTTTAGCACTCGATGCCTTAGCCAATAAGGCTGAAAATATTGCCATAGAAATCCGAGATCAAGATAAAAAAAGATTGCCTTTAGGCAAGAAAAGCGAAGCCTTTAGCACAGACATCAATGGCAATGTTTCGGCACTCTTTTATGCAAATTATATCGTGACCAAAGCACAAGCCCTCGCAGGGATTGCAAATGCAAATGCTCAGTTTTCTATTCAATATGATTGAGCACATAACGCGATTTATTATTGACGGTTAATACGATTGAGTATTCAAACTTTTTAAAGCACAGGGTTAGGAACTCATCCTTCTCATTTGAATGGCATAAAAAATAGCGGAGAACTTTATCTATTTTCATCATTCAAATCCCAGCCTCGCTTTAAAGAAAAATGAAGACCTCACACATAACGACAAATCTTTGATTACTTTAAATAAAAAATAAATACACAGAAACATCGAATGAATATTGGGAGAATTCATGAAAACTTTTTTTAAAATAAAAAGTGTGAATAAAGGAATGGCACTTTTATTAGACGATTTCTGTAAAAAAAAAGGCTTAGATGTTTCAAGCGATGCTGAATATCCACTCAATGATCACCTACCGTTTGGCGAATGGCTCAAGAGAATAAAACAAATCAATAAACAATATCCCCAAGTGGGTATTGGATTAGATATCGGTGCTTTGGTTCAGCCCAAACATATCGGCATTGTGGCTTATATGGCTCAGTCGAGTGATACATTATTTGACTATATCGAAATATTGGCTCAATACGAAAAGCTTTGGTTTAATTATATTCCCAAAAAAGTGCTTATTGAGGAAAACCACTTTTCAATCTCATGGGATAAACCTGCATATTTACAAGTAGGTTTATATCTAGAAGAAACCACCATCGTTGAAGAAATACAAGTGTCTAGCCTGTTTCACCACTTACAACAACTGACCGATTCAGATGCAAGTATTTTTCATTGTCTAGAACTTGCCATTCCCAAACCCATTGACACAAAAAAATACCAACAACTGTTTAATTGCCCGATTAAATTTAATACAAAGCAAACTCGTATCGTCATACCGAATTCTTTATTGCAAACCAAATTAAAATATTATGACCCTATTCTTTTAGAAATATTATTGAATCATGCCAACATATTACTCAGTAAAATGCCTCAGGAGGATTCTTTCTTGGAATTGGTTAATCTGAGTATGCTACAAGCACTTGAAAATAATAATGTCCAAATTCACTCTATTGCAAAATCATTAAATATCTCTGCGAGAGCACTGCAAAAATATTTAAAAAATAGAGACCTTTCCTTTAAAGAAATTCTCAGTAATATTCGTCAAAATTTAGCCAAGAAATATCTGCAAAATCAAAACTTATCCATCACAAAAGTTGCCTTTTTACTTGCCTATAAAGACCAAACCTCATTTAATCGTGCGTTTAAAGCATGGAATGGGGTTTCTCCTTCTATGTGGAGAAAGCAAAATATCAATAAAACATTAGATGTAAATGAAAAACATCATGTCAATGAAAGCTTTGAAACAGAGCTCAATAGACATGATGTTCAACTCAGCTAAAATAAGCTAAATCTCGCTAAAATGACCTAGAACATCCAACCTAAGTGATTGATTTCTTTTTATAGACTGGCGTGATAAAAGCAAAAGCCCATACATAAAAAACAAACTTTGTCGTGCTGGCTTTACCCTTAACCGACAAAGTTTGCTGGTTGTTACGCGCTGTTTAATGCTGATTTAATCCAAATGAACGGCCATACGCTTCGCGGTTTTATTCTTACGTGTCACCATCAGACCACAAATCACCACGATGGAGGTTACTCCTAAGGACAAAGTCGTTTCATAACTATATTGAGGCGATAAAAACATATAGCCCAATACACTCATAATCACCACAATGACAAACCATGTCAGCCAAGGAAATAACCACATTTTAAAGGTCACTTGAGCGCCTATTTTTTCCAGTTTAGCTCTTGAGCGTAGTTGTGACACAGCAATGACTAAATAAACCACTAAGGCAATTGAACCCGTTGTTGAAAGTAAAAATCCAAAAACTTGCCCAGGAAACATATAATTCACGGCGCAACAAATCAGTCCAACCAAGGTTGAAGCAAACACTGCGATTGTTGGCACACCTGCATCATTAATTTTAGTCACAACTTTCGGGGCTTCTTGACGTGCACCCAATGCAAACAGCATCCGTGAAGAAGTATATACAGCCGCATTCATACAACTTGCCACCGCAATAAACACCACCATGTCCATAATCAATTTGGTTTGCGGCACATTGAGGCTGACCAAGACATACTGAAAGGTCCCCAATTTTTGTAAATCAGGCGAACGCCAATCGACTAAAGCCACTGCTAGAAAAATCGAAACGACAAAGAATAAAATGATGCGATACAGCACTAGATTGGTGGCACGTTTAATTTTCTCTTGTGGATTTTTAGACTCTGCCGCAGCAATCGACAGAATTTCAACACCAAAAAATGAAAATGCTGAAATTAAAATCGCCGAGAGAACACCACCCATGCCATGCGGCATAAAACCGCCATTTGAAAATAAATGCCCCACACCACTGACATCACGAGCCAAAGGCCAAAGACCGAATACAGCCGATGCACCAATCACAATAAACAGCAGTATCGCAACCACTTTAATTAAAGCAAACCAAAACTCAAACTCACCAAAACTTTTGGTACTAAAGAAATTGGCTAAACTGAGTAAAATAATAAAAGCAAAGGCATAAATAGCACTGGAAACTTGAGGAAACCATGCATGTAAAATTTCCGCACCAGCAATTGCTTCAATAGGGATTACCAAAACCCAAAACCACCAATATAACCAACCCACGGTAAAGCCAGCCCAAGGGCCAATTGCTTTACGTGCATAAGTAGAAAATGAACCTGTATCTGGTTGAGCAACGGCCATCTCACCGAGCATACGCATCACCAAAAAAACAATAATACTGGTAATAATATAAGCCAGTACAGCAGCAGGACCTGCTTTGGCAATTGCAGCTGAAGAGCCGACAAATAAACCTGCACCAATAACGCCACCGATACTAATCATCGTGATATGTCGGTTGGAAAGTCCTTCACCTAATTTTGTTGTTTTAACACCATTCATATTTTATTCCTTAAAAATACTTTTAAAATCGTGATTTACATTATTAAATCCTTATTCAAAAGAGAGAAAATCGATGATCTTCCCTCTATACAGCAAAAATTAATTTAAAGTCGGCATTGAAAACTGCTTGGCTTCACGAACGTGTGTAGCTGGCCAGCGCTGGGTAATGGTTTTACGACGCGTATAGAAACGCACCCCATCTGGCCCATAAGCATACAAGTCACCAAATAACGAACGCTTCCAGCCACCAAAACTATGATAAGCAACAGGTACGGGCAATGGCACATTTACCCCGACCATTCCCACTTGGATATGATGGGTAAAATAGCGCGCAGCTCCCCCATCACGGGTATAAATACAGGTACCATTTCCATACTCATGATCATTAATTAACTGCATCGCCTGTTGCATGGTTTCTACGCGAATCACCTGTAAAACAGGGCCAAAAATTTCTTGCTGATAACTGGTCATGTCTGTTGAAACTTGATCGATCAGGGTCGGGCCAACAAAAAATCCAGTTTCATAACCGACAGGTTTGGCATCACGACCATCAACAACGATTTTAGCACCTTGCAGTTCAGCACTTTGGATAAAAGCTTGAACTTTATCTTTATGTGCTTGCGAAATGAGCGGTCCAAAGTCATTTTGTTGATCTGCATAATGACCAAACTTGAGTTGTTGCATTTCGTGGCTAAGTTTTTCAATCACCAGATCAGCAATTTCATCGCCAATTGCCACTGCTACAGACAATGCCATACAGCGTTCACCAGATGAGCCAAAAGCTGCACCCAATAATGAGTTCACCACATTATCGATATCTGCATCAGGCATGATAATGGCATGATTTTTTGCACCACCTAAGGCCTGACAGCGTTTGCCTGCCGAGGTTGCTGTACGATAAATATATTCAGCAATCGGGGTTGAACCAACAAAGCTGATCGCTTGAATGTTTGGATGATGTAATAAGGCATCCACTGCTTGTTTATCACCATTGATGACGTTAAACACACCATCGGGTAAACCCGCCTGTTTAAGTAATTCCGCCAAATATAATGCTGCGGATGGGGTTTTTTCAGAAGGTTTTAAAATAAAGCAATTTCCGCAAACAATCGCCATTGGGAACATCCACAATGGCACCATTGCTGGAAAATTAAATGGTGTAATCCCAGCAACCACACCTAAAGGTTGAAATTCACTCCATGAATCAATATCTGGGCCAACATTTTTTGAGTATTCACCTTTTAAAAACTCAGGTGCACCACATGCATATTCAACATTTTCAATTCCGCGTTGTAACTCACCTTGCGCATCATGGCAAATTTTTCCATGTTCCTGTCCAATCAACTCACAGAGTTTTTCAGCATTGTCTTCTAGCAGTTGTTTAAACTTAAACATCACTCGTGCACGTTTAATCACAGGGGTATCACGCCATGCTGGAAAAGCCTGTTGTGCAATGTGAACCACCTGATTGACTAAGTCGCTATCTGCAAGCGCAACTTCTTTGCTGATCTTGCCTGTGGCTGGATGATATACAGCTTGTGTTCTTGAGGTCTTGCTTACCAATCCCCCTTGAATAAAATGCCCAACCAGCGTGATCGGTTGTACTGCTTCAACTTTTTCGGTATTAGACAGCTCGCCACCACTAAAATTTTCTAAATTGTTCATTACTTTTCCTTGTCTATTGTCTAGCTGTTCCGTATTGATTTACTTAGAGGCACACCCTATTTATTTCACCTGATAAAGTGTCTCACCTACTGCATTCATCAAGCTGCTTAATTGCGCTTCTGTGCTGTTAAACATTGGGCCAAACTGAAGGGTATCCCCGCCAAAACGCACATAGAAACCTGCTTTCCACAGTTTCATTCCAATTTCAAAACCGCGAATCGTGGCATCACCATCACGTGGAGCCAATTGCAAGGCACCAATCAATCCACAGTTACGGATGTCGACAATATGGGGGGAACCTTTTAATTCATGAACAAGCTTTTCAAAGCTTGGTGCTAAGCCAGCGGATTGGGAAATTAAATTTTCATTTTCGAGTACATTTAAGGTGGCGAGAGCCGCGGCACAGGCAACAGGATGGGCCGAATAGGTATAGCCATGGGTAAATTCAATGGCATGTTCAGGCAGGTCTTGCTGCATAAATGCATTGTAAATTTCACGGCTTGCCACCACCCCACCTAATGGAATTGCGCCATTGGTAATCTGTTTAGCAAAGGTCAAAAGGTCTGGTGTAACTCCAAAATGTTCAGCCGCAGTCCATTTGCCGATACGCCCAAAGCCAGTGATCACCTCATCGAAAATCAGTAAAATATCGTGTTGGTCACAAATTTCTCGTAGGCGTTGTAAATAACCAACTGGTGGCACGATACAGCCTGCTGAACCTGAAACAGGTTCTATTATTACTGCTGCAATATTAGAAGCATCATGTAATTCAATCAGCTTGAGCATTTCATCTGCCAGCTCAACTCCACCTGTCTCAGCACAGCCTTTGCTAAAACTTAAATGCGCTTGCAAGGTATGAGGCAAATGATCCACATCCATCAATTGACCAAACATTTTACGATTTCCACCAATGCCGCCGAGACTGGTCCCTGCCACGTTTACACCGTGATAGCCACGCGCTCGTCCAATCAATTTGGTTTTGCTTGGTTTGCCTTGAATGCGCCAATAGGCACGTGCCATCTTGATCGCAGTATCCGCAGACTCTGAACCAGAGTCGGTAAAAAATACATGTTGCAGTTTTTCCGGCATCAGCTGAACAATTTTTTCAGCCAAATGAAAAGATAAAGGATGTCCAAATTGGAATGCGGGTGAATAATCCAATTTTGCCAATTGCTTACTTACAGCCTGTTGGATTTCAGGTCGTGTATGCCCTGCACCACACGTCCATAGCCCTGACAATGAGTCATAAATCTCACGCCCAGTACTGTCAATTAAATACGATCCTTTTGCACCCACGATCATGCGCGGATCTTTATGGAAATTACGATTTGCAGAAAATGGCATCCAATGGGCTTGATAATTTAAATTCATCTGCTCATTTGACTGACTGGCTTCCAATGCGTCATCGCGGTCATTTGATGTATCGATATCAAACATAAGTACTCTTCTTGTTTTGTGGTTATCTCTTGAGTGTACAAAGCGAGATAGTTTTGATAAATTCAAAATATCTTGAGTTTAGATATAAAAAAGCAAAACTAAATGAAACCTAAAAAATTAAATCAAGTTACTGATTTTGATATAAAATTACTTAAAATATTTAAAACAGTCTGTGACTGTCACAGCTTTACTGCTGCTGAAAGTATCCTAGGGATTAGCCGTTCTGCGATTAGTTTGCATATGAGTGATCTGGAAAATCGCTTAGGGATTCGCCTCTGTCAACGTGGTCGAGCAGGCTTTTCCATCACCGATGAAGGTCGGGAAGTTTTAGAATATATTGAAGTACTGACCGCTTCGATTGAGGACTTTCGTGCCAAAATCAATCAAATGCATAATCAGCTCAAAGGTGAATTTAATATTGGGATTATTAATAACTTAGTCACGATGCCCAGTGCTTATATCACCAATACATTGGCACAGCTTGCGGAAGAAAATACTGAGGTGGTTATTAATATTAGTATGAGTACACTGTCAGATATTGAGTGTCGTGTTTTGGACAATCGCTTACACGCTGGTGCGATTCCGTTGGTGAGCCCATTGTCAGGCCTCGATTATTTTCATTTATATAACGAAGAGTCTTCACTCTATTGTGGACAAAATCACCCGCTGTTTCAGCATTTAGGTGAAATAAGTTTAGATGACTTAAAACGATGCAATACAGTTCTTCCAAATTACGCCATTACCCCTGATGCAATGAAGTTGCATCAACGATTGAACTGTTCCGCCACAGCCAGTGACCGAGAAGGTATCGCCTTTCTGATTCTTTCAGGAAAATTTATGGGTTTTTTACCCGATCATTATGCGAAAAAATGGGTCCAAGATGGTTTAATGCAACCGATTTTACAAGAGAGAATGCATTACAGTACGCCGATCTGTCTAATTACCCACAAAGGAAAAAATTACAATATTATCTTAAAAACCTTTATGGATATATTAAATAAAACCGTCCAACCGATAAAATAATATACAAAGATTTAAAACAGTTTAAAATTCGATTATTTTTAATACAAATTAAAATATAATCCAACTAAAATAATCAGATTATATTTTAACTTATCACACAGCATAATTTTTAATTTATGTTATTTATATCACAAATTAATAGGCTTAATAATAATCTACCACCAGTATTTTATGCTGCTCACTTTCTAAATCTTGAATTTTTAAATGCGCCACACTATTGGCCTTCTTATCGATTAAGTTATTGAAATTAAAGCTATCTATCATGGTGGTTTTTCTCAGCACATCAATCGTATTATCAATCGCTTTGCAATTAGAATTATTAGAATCCTTTTCACATGTAAATTCTACAATCTGCCCTTGAAAATGAATCTCCTCTGCATAAGTGGCTAAACTTAAACTCGATATCGTTGTAAATGTTATTAATAAAAAGGATAGTTTTTTATTTAACTCCATCTCATTCCCCTCTAAAGAAATGGTGTAGTTAATTAATTACATAACCTTATTATTAATACAAGATTTTCCAATCAATAAATAAAAAAATAATTTTAAAAAATATGATTCACGTCAATTAATCATATTCAATTGTGACGGTTGCCATAGCTCGGACTTTTCCGGGCATCACTTTGGTTGCAGTCTGATAGTAACGCGCAGTCATTGGCACATTGTATTGAATATTATCATTTGACTTTAACGTGCCTAATTCTAGCTTGTCATTTTTAGCAATCACTTTATTCGAGTTTTTATATTGTGAAAGCAATTGTACGCCAACACCTGATGCACTACTTCCTGCGGTATTTGTATTCGCAAGTACATTTTGAGTGCTACTACTCACCGCATCATAATCAAAGCTTAGGCTGATTTTATTGCTTTCTTCATAACCACTCGGGTTTTTACCACCATTACACAAAATGTTGAGATCAAAGGCTTGCTCACCTTGCGTTGAACCGACACCTTTAAAATCAACCTTATTTACCGTTGGCAGTGTCACAGTTTTATTAATATTTCCCAATATTTCACATGAAGAAGACGCAATAGTAATCGCATTCCCATATACCGTACTGGTTAACCAAGGTGGGCTTTGGCGTTCACCAGAACGATAACTACTATATGTGCCTGGAACCAGTGCGCCAGATCCTGTTGATGTCGCCGTTTTAACAATTTCAACAATAAAAAAACCTTCTGCCAAAACACGTCTACCACTCGCACTTCGTGTATAAGGATAATAATCGGCAAAACCAGGAGCTGTTGGCGCTTCACGGTATAAGCGAATACCAATTCCATCAATATTGGTGTTATAAACCGAATTACCGATAGGGCTAAGTGAATAGTTTTGAGTTAAAACAGCCCCAAGTGTGCCATAACTACCACAACTATACGTCGAACCATTGGGTCTAATTGGAAAAGAGGCTTTGCGTAAAACCTTTCCGACAGGGTCACTTGGTCTCACCACAACACGTCCTACTGCCATGCTCACATCAACAGTAGAGAAACCACGATCTGGTATACATGCAGCATATGTCCCTGAACTCACAGTCCCAGCAATGAGCAAGAGAATACGATTTAAAACTTTACCGTTCATTGACATACACCTTCCGCCATAATCATATTTTGCTTTTTGTCTGCTGCTTGCGCAGAAACATCATATTGGATGTGGCATTGCTCGTTAGCATTTTCGCCCCATTTCACTGTAACCGAGTCTGCAGTAGTATTGGTTCTTAAGTAAACCATACTTCCTTGCGCAACCATTCCAATATTTTCACCTTTTGTATCAAATACTTCTGCTGCAAAAGGTAAAGTTTCACCATTTTGTTTTTTGCTGCGAATATAAATTGCTTTACCAGTTTTCGTCGCAAAACTCACTTGTGAAATTGAACCTGCATAGGGTGCGATACGCTGACTTGTACCATCTAACTCTACATCTGTCGACATTCCTTGAGGATCAAGGCTAATGTCATTTAAACGATATGGAGTTACATATGGAATCACCGCATAACCAGATTTATTGATACTTAAACCTGTCGCATTATTCACTTTTGCACCAGCAGCTTCAGGTGCATACACCAACACCATGGTTTGCCCCTGATCTGGTCCAAACAAGACACCTTCAGGATGAGCAACAATATTACCACGTGCAGTCAACATGGCTTGTTGATAACCATCAGCAGCACTGAATGAACCACCAACAGTCGCGTAGTTGGTACGATACTGAGCATTAAAATTGGCACTCGGATTATCACCATAACGCGTCGATACAGATGTACCATAGTTAAAACGATCGCCAACCACACCACTCACACCGACAGTCGCATTATCTTGCGTCATAATCGAGTTAAGGTTCGCTGAGCTTTTCTTAAATGAAAGTGGTAAGGACATGGTCAACATATACTCAGTATCACTATTGCTGATACTTGTAGCGTTGTTTTCAACAATACGTTTAATTGCTGACAACCCATAAGTCAAACCACGGTAGTTGTTGCTATAACCCACTTGATACTGACGGGTTGTTTCCTGACGATTCCAGTAATCTACCCACGAACCTGTTGCATAAATGTTGCCAAAATCACGTGGTAAACCCTGATTCAGGGTGATCTGAAATTCACTGCGCTGTTTACCTACATGAGCTGAACTAATGCCTTTATTGTCAAGGTCTTGTACCAATATTGCATCACGTAACTTATAAAAGTTTTCTGTAGAATAACGATATGCAGCTAAGGTTAAATTGGTATCTGTTGGGGTAATTAATTTACTATAACTGATACGGAAACTTTGCCCACTTTCACTTTTGCGACGTTCAAAATCTGCTTGTGAATGCGTTACATCAAGTGCAATTGCGCCAATCGGTGTTGCAAAAGCACTGCCCAATGTCACTGCTGAATAGTCTTCTGAGAACTGTACACCACCATAAGCAGTGATCGAGTTATTGATACCGCGTTGATATTTCCCTTGTACAATAAAAGGATCTAGATCGATATCTTTATCACGGAATTGACCCATTGACACAGAATAACGGCTCATTCCTGGACGGAGCATTTGTACAACAGATGCATAAGGAATTGAATAGCGTTGAATCTCACCATTGGCTTCTAAAATAGAAACTTCGAGTTCACCACCAAATCCTGTCGGATAGAGGTCATTGATTTCAAAACTACCCGGTGCAACCGTTGTTTGATAAATCAACTGACCTTGCTGACGTACTTCAACCTTGGCATTGGTTTTTGCATTACCGCGAATACGAGGTGCATAACCAATCATACTGTTGGGTAACATACGGTCATCACTGGAAAAATCGAAACCACGATAACCAAATGAATCAAAGATTTCACCATCAGTAAAGCTTTCACCTAAAGTCAATACACCACGGTATTGCGGGAATGCGCGTTGCACATAGGTGTTAATCGCGTCATAACTTGATTTAGATTGATTATCTGTGGTGGTGCGGTCTTGCCATTGCCATTGACCATTATGGCGCAATTGCCAACCAGCTAAATTTGCACCAGCAGTTATCGAAGTAAATGCGTTGGTGGTTTCTTGGCCACCTTGGGTTTTATTAAATGTTTTATATGCACTGGCATTATAAGAAAGAAATGCAGCATTGATCCCGCGATCCCAAACACTAGGGTCGACATAGCCTTGCGCATTTTTTTGCATCGCAACTTGTGGAATCGAAATATCGACACGTAAACGTGAAGTATCAAATTCATAAAACGAATCTTCAACCCACTGTTCGATTTTCTGACAACCTGTCAGAGCAAAGCTTTCGCCTTTTTTTAACACCTCTGCTTTAACGCCGTATTCTAATAATTGGTTTGAGCTAAAGCAGGTAAACGCATTTTGATTATTTTCAGTCGCTTTAAACACCATACGATGTTTACCAAACCAGTTACCATTGACATAAATATCCACATTATAGTCACCTGGTAACACAGGATTGCCATATTTAAAGCGATTTACATCTATCTTTTTGGCATCGCCAATTAAAAAAGCCGAATCAAATTCTGCTTCTGCAGCAGTCGGAGACTTTTCAGCCTCTTTTAAGTCAGTTTCAGATGCATTAACTAAAGCAGGAATGCTGAGCGTAATAACCCCACAAGCCACATAGTAACTGATATGTCGCTTGATCCACTTGTAGCTTTGTTCATTTTTTTGCATAAAGAAGTCTGCCTATCAACAAATGAATAGGTTTTTTTACTCGCTTACTCTCAGATAAATGAAATGATTAAATCATCATTGCGAAGGTGCTTTAAATTTCTTGCATTGAAGAAATTTAAAGACTTGTTCAATCTATTAAAATTTAATATTTCGCTCTACACGACCACCATAATCATTGATTGTGGTAAAGGTCATCTTAGCGACATTGGAATTTTTTAAACTCACCGTTCCATCAGAAAATGGTTTCAACATTAAACCTTGTGAAATCAAATCAACGCGTTTGCCTGATTGATCTTGCATAATAGAAGTCAAGGTAATGTGAAATGGTGTTGGGTTTTTTACGGTTAACTGAGTACCGTTATTGCTCCACTGTAATTTTTCAGGTGCCAAAGCGACATCTTCTTTAAGTCCAGCTGGGCGATAAAAAAACTTAATACGCGATCGAATCGCAAGTTGTAAAAAGTTATCTGGTACAACATTCTGATCTTTCGCAGAAGGCTTTGGTGGGATATCGAGAATATTTAACCAAAATAGCGTTTCCTGAGTTTTACTTAACTCATTTGCATTCGGCAAACTGGTAATACGTAAAGACTGCCCTTTTTTTGCTTCCACACGCGATATAGGCGGTGTAATCATAAAAGGCGCTTTCGACTGATCAGGCGTAGATTTCGCATCTCCCTCATCAATCCATGCTTGAACCAATGCAGGATTATTTCCGTTATTACTTACCTGTAAAGTAATTTCACGTGCATCAGATGGATAGATAACACGAGTACCATGAATGATGATTTCAGCATTCGCTGCACCAAACGGAATTAAAAATGCGAGTAAACCTTTTTTAAGAAAGGAATGATTCAAGAACATAACGATTATCTCTATATCTAAAATAAAGTAAAAGAGCTAGGTTGCTAGACAACCTAGCTCCGTACCATTCAATAAAAAATTATTGATAGATAATAGTATATTGAACAGACGTTGTTACTTTACCAGCAGCAGATGCATCAGTTGCATAATATTCAGCATAGTAATTAAGATCAGCTGCACCTTTGTCCGCAACATCTACCCATTGAGAGTTAGTTTGCGCGCCAGAAGCACCCGCAGCAAGTACAGGAATGAATTGGTTATTTGAACCTAACAATTGAACTTGAACGTTTTTCGCGCCAGTTGCATCTGTGTTATTTAAACGACCAGTACCAAAATCAACTGTTGAACCTGGTTCAAAATAAGTTGCAACTTTGCCTTCAGAGCAGTTAGCCAAGTTGATTGTGAATGGCGTACGGCCCGCGATATCACCAGTTTTAGCAAGAGTTTGCTTAGATACTGTAGGAAGCGTTACTGTGAAATCTTTACCTTGTGGAGTCACGATATCACAAGTTTTATCAGTTACTAGACCATTGATTGTGATTGTGCCGTCTGCTGCAAAAGCACTAGACATTGCTAAAATTGAAACTGATGCTGCTAAAAAAGTATTTTTCATACCAAGTATCCTATACAGACAAAAAAATGATTCGTTTTGATCGATGGGTATTATGCACACTGAGAAGAAAATGTAAACAAAGTCACACTTTGTGTATAAAATAGATACAAGTGTATATAAATTTGTGTTTTTTGAGAAAAATATTTTTATTATAAATTTCAATATATTAAATATTTATTACATTCATATTTCAGTTTTATTTAAAATATTTTTTTTTGTAAATTTTTTACATAAAAACAAAATTCACGTTATTTCAGCATAAATTCTGAATTAATCACATGAGTATAAATCATCGTTTTATGTCATTTGATTAAGAAAATTTGCTTTGAAATTCAGGCAAAAAAACAGCGATATCACAACTCACCCTCGCCCCCTTACAAAGCTAAAAGACCAATGAGTAGCAATGCTTTAACGACTATTTTACTGATTGATATTTCGCTTAAATTTAGAATTTCCACTGACCAATGTTTGACAAATCGCCCAGTTAGGATACCCAATAATGATGTTTATATATGAGTTTAAGGAATGAATATTTTTATTTTTCTATACAACATTCAACTTTTTTAATGTTAAAAATCATATAAATATTTTTCCCAATTAAAATGTGAAATAGTTAACATATTAATATGTGTTGTGTTTGGACCTATTTCTGAACAATCTATTCAGGACTACACCTCTTCACCTGTATTGTCTTTCTCACTTTATCTAGATAATCGCCTACATCAACATCTACCACTGCCCAGATCAAGCCTTTAAACTTTTCTTCATTCAGAAACGTACTTACTTCTGATGCTAAAGGAATATTTTTGCCATCTTCTGCAAGAATCTCCAAATGATCAGCAATTGCTTCTTTCGCATTGCTTAATGCTTCTTCAAAAGAATCACCCGCAGAGAAACATCCCTGAATATCGGGAACAATCACGCCATAGGCTTCATCGTTTGAACCTTTTTCTAATGCAACTGGATATAATATACTCACCTCTTTTGGAGAAAATGAAGTCTAACTGTACTGCAGCATTCTAGACCGCATACTTCAACATGCTTTTTAAAATGACAATTGGTCAATTCTTTATAGATAAGATACTGTAACTCAGCTCTATGCTAGACAGATTTCTAAACTATTAAATATTACCCCTGTTTAAATAATAACGAATCTTTCATTTTAAAATAAGCACCATTCTATTTACTTATACACCCAACCCAACCATTTTAAATAAATTAAGTATTATTTTAATACCACCTAAATGGCTTAATACCAATATTTTTAAAATGATTTTTATCCCTTTTCAACAAAACATAGCATAAATAAAATTTTCGCATCATAATTTAAATTTAAGCAATTTTAATATTTTGATGTTTAAAATATTATTCGGATATAAATTCAATCTATTTCAAAGATACCCTCCGATCAACACCACCCACATTAAATCAAATTGATTTAAAATTTAAAGTAAAACTTAAACAAGCCTTTTATAAAAGTAATAGATTATCGCCTTAAATAACACTATATTTTAAGCTAAAAAAGTCTTTATCTAAAATAAAATCGCTCTAAATTAAAACTTAAAAACCCAAAATATTTATTAGCAAGTATTTTAAATTTTATTATTTTACTTTTATAAAAAATCAGAATAAATTTAAAAAGATTAACCATAACATCAAACTTAAAAGTACTTAACTTTTCATATCCAAAAGATTAATTAAAAAATTAATTTTTTAAATCTATAACATATGGACTAGAACCATATAGAAAAATGATTTTCTTTTCCTCATGTTCGATTTTGTGAATTTCATAATCAATCAATCCGTTTACAGAGCTAATTTCAATTTCATTGGCGTCATCAATAACTCTCGACTTATTATTGAGATAATATTTGAGTTGAACAACGAATATCTTATCCAGATTGCTCATTTGTTTTGCCACAACCAATCTACTTGTTTTAGCCTTGTTATTCATTTTAACGTTCATATTCATTTAATCCTCACGAATAACATTGTCTGATGATTTTGAAAGTAGTCTTTGAATGACTGTTCTTGTTACCGAATACTGCTTAGCTAAAGAATAGACACTCTGTCCATTTTTAAATTTTTCTAAAACCTCATCTTTCTGGGTTTTATTCAAAATTTCTGGCCGACCTACTTTGTTTATATTTTTATTACCAATCTTTCTGTTCGATTGAAGCTTCCCATCGAAATCAGAACAGATTTTTAGAAAATGAAAAAAAATCTTTTTTATATCTCCTTTAATCTCCTTCTTTGAAAATTCCAAACAAACTAAACGTATTCCTTTTTTAAAAATAAAATTGACACTCGAATATATCTCTTTGAAATCACTTCCCAAAGAATCTATTCCATCTATTAATAAAAGATCTCCGCTTTCCAGTGTATAGTTAATCAAATTTATAAGTTTATGCCTAAAATCTAGGGGTATGCCTATTTTCACCTGTTCAAATACAAGCCTATTTTTCGGTATTTCATAACCATATCCAAGAATATAGTCAGCATAATTAAATTCATCCATTGAGAATTCATCAATTCTGAAGTATGCATAAGTCCGCACAATAAGCCCTCTTCAAATAATAACAGTTATATTCAGTATTTTTTAGAAAAACAAATATGTATAAAACATATAAATGATTTAAAACATAGAGAAATAATCATCTACCCTTATAATAAATAATTATTAAAATCCATATTTTAATTAAAAATTAAAACACAAATTAAGACAATAAAAGAATGATCAAAACACAAAAAAAACAAATATTATGCCAATGGCTGTGTTTTAAATAGCACTTCTAAATTATTTTAATATTGAGATATTTCACATAAAAAATGTATAATAAAAAATAAAATACACTTGTATATGTATAATAATGAATTTTAATAAATGGTTTAAATAAAGCAAACGGTTCGCATATTTTTATAAAAAAACATAATTAAAGAGAGTTTTTATTTAATATCAATAAAAAATAAACAGTAAAATTACCATTTAATAAAGCCATGATAAAAATGATTATCATGGCTTTATATCGTTAAAACTCAACATTTACCGTTATTGTGTCTGAATAATTACCAGCCGGCAGACTTGGTGAATTCGTGTCCAAAACTTTTGCAGTAAAGGAAAAACCCTGCTGGTTGGTATTATGTTGCCCCGGGTTCGTTGTCGCCTCGAGACTTGACCAACGCTCATTGACACTACTGCCCCAACGTTCCGTCGTTGCATTTTTATAAATCTCATAGCGTAGAAAATTATTGCTATTGCTTGCCTTCATTGCACGTTGATTGCCAGTTTGTGGATAGAGTCCATTATTTAAACCGACATGATAAGGTGTAAATACTGAGCAACGTACGCCTAGAGAGGTTTGAACTGGTGTAAAAACATCTGCAAAAGGTGATGTTCCAAAATTAACTGCATTGGTAGAAATACGACAATCAGGTAAAACGTCAATATATAGATTCAATGTTGCATCACTCCCGGCGCCCCAATTGAAAGCAGTAATTAGACCACCACGGTTAAAACCCGGACTTTCAAAAAAGGTGCCTACTCCTATAAATGCAAACGCAGGTACAGAATAATACCATTTGACTTTAAAGGATTTGTCCGCTGTGTATCTCCCAGGAGAGACATTTTGCCCTGCATTAATTTTGGCATAAAATGGTAATGCACCATTAGGTCCTGTAAAGAAATTGATAATTGTAAAGCTACTCATATCAACTTCTTTACCAAGACTTATTGCTCTATTATTGGTATCCAGATAATCCACTGTAAGAACTTCACCAGTCCCAGCATTTTTATAACTTACCGGCATTTGATCGACCCGATACTTCAGATAAGTGTTATTTAAAGCAGCCAAACTAAACCCTTCACATCTTAAACCAGCACTAAACTGATTAGATTGCGTGCCTTGCTCCGCCAATGTCATAGACGAAATCGCACCCATCGTCACATTACCACTTAAGGTGATAACACAAACCGCTTGACTCTGAGCAGTAAGCAATATCAACCCAGAAAATAATAGACCTGCCGGTATTAAATTTTTTAAAGTAATCATGGTTGAGTCACCTCACGACAAACAACCGACTTAATCACTGCAATCTGTTGTTGCGCTTGTTTTAAATCCAACGAAAAGTTTGCTTCACATATGCGCTGATCTGATAGTTGCACCCGAATGCTATTTTCTGCACTCAGATCTTCAAAATAAGCAATACCATCCATCCCCACATAACTCGATTCTTGATCGGCACGATGTACCACCGCACCCACTGGAACCGCTTGCCCATTGCTTTGCACCAAATACACATTTGCCGCATAAGACTGTTTGATTGGGAAGCCAATCACCACACCTGAACCTCGTTTTGCTGCGATCCGATTTTCAACTTGGGTTGCATTAAAGTTAGACGGTAAATCGATCGGGTTGATGCTGTATTTAGCCGCGTAATAAGGCGTCACTGACGGTACAAAAACATAACCCTTGGCGTTACTCCGCCCCACTAGATTGTTTTCATAATGCACGGGTACATCTGCAACTTTATTGGTATCAATCAAAGCAAAAGATTCACCCAGTCGATTGGCAACGAAAACATTACCTGACATCAACACCACCGAACCTGAAAGTCCAAACCAATAGTTGTAATCACGGCTACCCGACATGCCGACATCGGTATTAAAATATTGGTTACGGTAGCTCACACGTGCTTGATTGTAGTCATCGCTGTTTTCATTAAAACGTCGACTTAAATCAACACCAACACCACCATCCAATGGCACACTACGGTTATAGTTGATATAACCATAATCACCACTGGATTGTTGGCTATAACCTAGACTGGCAGTGGATCTGCTCTTGGAAAATGGAACCGATAACTGAAATGCAGCACTCCACTCTTTTTCCACAAAATCCCGATTGGCACTTAACGACACTGTCGCACCACGCAGATAGGACGGTAATACTGGTGCCCAAGACAGGTTCATCAGTTTATTTTTAATGTCGCGGTTCTTGGTCTGGATATAGGCCACCCCAAAAGTACCTGACTTATCTGTGGCAAAATAAGTATTGGCAACCAAACTTTTATGACTGTTGGCTGAGATCAAATTGCTATATTGCAAGCGCGAAAGGTCATAATAATCCTGATCGCGCTGGGTATGATTGAGACTAAATCCAAAACGCTGCTGGTTATAGCTATAGCCTAGCGTATATTGATTTCCCTTAAGGTTTTGACTATTGATCCGGTTAAACTCACGATCTGCCCGACTTTGAGTTGCCGAACCACTTAATACCCCAAACTGATTCAGCTTAAGCACTGAACCTAGTCCAGCCAACTGAATTGAATCGGAGAGTTCAACCCGTCCTTCAGCCGTGAGCCAATCGTTAATCCCGTAACGCGCATCCGCTGAACTGGCAAATTTGCCATATGCAAAGTTTTTAATCCCATAATCTTCTCGGATCTGCCCCATAGACACGGAATAATCCAATAAACCCGGTTTAAGCAAAGTATTCGAAATATAAAACGGCACTGAGGTTGCCACCTGACGGCCAACACTGTCTGTGGTGACAATCACCGCCTCGCCTTTACCATTAACAAACGGAACATTATTCAGAATAAAAGGACCAGATTGCACATCGGTTGAATTGGCTTTCTGCCCATTGATCAATAAGTCCACGGTACTCGGTAAAGCCGCTTGTCCTTTAAACTGGGGTAAAGGATAGGTAATCAAATCTGGACGGGTGCCAAAATTACGTTGTAACTGCAATCCACCTAAACGCACTGAACTTCCCCATGCGTTTTTACTTCCTGTAATCACATCGCCTGCTAAAAATGAAATCACACTGACAGGGTCATCATATTGCCAAGTGGTATCATAGCGACGATAACCATCACTGTTCTGATTGGATGACTCAAAATCAGTTTTGCTATAAATTCCTGAGTTTTTCAGTACACCATAGGGGGAGAAAAAGCGTTGCTCTGTAAAGAGTGTACTGCTATAGCCACCATTCTCTGGGCGGTAGGTATAAAAGTCATAGTTATTTAATAAACCAATACCCGACTGCGCTGTTTCAGGTTGATACCAAGAATCCAAGCCGCGTATCTGCACTGGCATCCAGCTGGCAGGTAGATCTAGACTAAAATACTGTTGCGCTGAATTGTACTCATACTTCAATTCGGGAATCTGATTGAGGCTGACCCAATCCAAAGCTTTGCCCGAAAAGCCTAAAGTAAATACATCCAGATCGGTCAAGTTTTTTTCTGACTGTTGCTGCAGTGCATCCGCAGGCAGCTTAATCTGTAACTCATCCAGTTTCGATTGCTGAATAAAGTAATGATCGCCTTTGACAATGACCGGTATCACCTGTCGCGTCGAATATTGATTGATCACCAAGTCCAGATAAAGCTTAAATAAGCTATTTACTTCTGAAACATCTCGTGGTGGCGGGGGTAAACCATTTGCATACACGTTACAGCTCAGCAATGGAATATTCGCAACCAATATCAATGTCAGGCTTTTGCATAAAAAAGAAGGGGGATTTAACCCTGATAGATAACGCATTTATCCTCCCCCTCCTTCTCTCTTAATCTCAAGCAACTCCTGTTTCACCCCTGAACTGTCAACCCCATACAAACTGCTTTGACCACTTAGGCTGTTGAGTAGCTTGTTGTCCAGATCAAACTTCATGGTGCTGTTTGCCAGCACATAACCAAAGGCAGTTTTACCAAAAGCCATTTGCTCTGAAGTCGGGGTTAATTTAATCCCAGCAAGCCGTGAAAATTTTGAACCAGTATTTTTAATATAAAGTTCAGGTTTGCCCTGTTCATTATTCTTGACCCACCAACTTAATATCGGTTTAGCCAAAGGATTTTTCGTATTGGTTTTTTGTGAAACTTCAGTTAAACCACTGCCAAGCCCTTTGCCATAGGCAAATAAGGGAATGGAATAACGCATTTGAAAACTGACTGTCGACGTTTCTTTTTCATTTTCTGGATTTACCTTGATGGGTAATTCATCAACAATAATTCGATAGGCAAGTTCTTTGGCATCAGGTACAGCAGCCGAGCGGGTTAAACGCAACATATGCTTTTCACCTGCTTTAATCTTTGCCACGGGTGGACTTGGAATAACCTCGGTTTGTTCCACATAGGCATCTTGCTGATGATTCTGATCCCATTTAAATACCCGAATCTGTACCATGGCATCAGAGTTACCGGTATTTTGTAGCCATACTGCAGTGGCTTTTTCGTTTTCTTCAATTTTTGGATAGATTGGCCAGATTAAAAAAGTGGCCTGTGCGAATACCGGTGAAGTGACCATCAATATCGCGGCCGCAGAGAAAGTCCTGCCCGACCATATTTTCATTTTATTTAAGCTCATAGAATCACCATGTAATCGTAATTGCGACCGTATCTTTATAAAGGCCTGCTGATCGTGGTTGATTGTTATTATTCAAGTCTGCAACAGCATAAACTGCAAAACCCAGTACGGTGTCCAAAGCAGTTGTTGCCGTGAGTGGATAAGTGTCTCCACTTGTATATTCACGCTGAGAATTACTGTCTTGATAAAGCTGATAAGACACAAACTCATTCTGCTGGGCATGTTTCATCCGTCGAAAGTTATTTGAAAAGTGATCACCACCATTCAACATTACCTTTACCGGTAGCCGTGCAGTACATTGGATATTCCAACTTTGTGTCGTATTGATCACTGATCCACTCAACTTTCCCTGCGTCACAACAGGATGACGACCAAAATCAAGTTGTTGTTCAACACTGCTTAACCCACATCCATTAGCAATGGTTGCTTGGACTGTAAAAGTTGCATCTGTTGCAGCATATACCCACTGCACAGCCAACATCAGCAGAACACTTAAACCTATTTTTTTCATGATTTCGTTCTTTAAAATTCGATGGTAATTGGAATAGTGTCGGTATATTGTCCAAGCGAGACTGACCGACCATTATTAACAGTTTGACCCATGAGATTAAGCGTTTGCGGCTGACCATTATTGGTCAAGGTAATCGATTGATTGGGTTTGAGTGCTTCGCGAGCAGTTCCATATAAGATGTTGTAGGCAAGGAAATCTGTGCCATTACTGATTGCACGAAAATAATTTGCACCAAAAGGTGCTGGTACCTTGCTGTCATTTTGCCCCGCACCAAAGGTCACTTTTATTGGGGCATTGCCAGGGCATTGAATGGTCAAACCTGATGTAGAACCCTGACTTAAACTGGTCTCTATCACCTGATTAAATGCAGCTGTGGTTTCTCCGAAATCCAGCTGTCCAAAATTCAGACCATTTGTTCCATTACTGACAGATTGATTATTAATTTCACATGAGGGTTCTAATTCAATCTGCAAATTTAATTTGGCTGCTAACTGTGCAGCACTGGTGAATGACGAAATAAGGCCACAAACCAACAATCCCACGCATTGTTTAAGTAACAGGTGCATACGTTCCTCCTTAAAACAGGTTTGTTCAACAACAAACCTGTTCACTGTTACGTATACCAATTAGAAATTAACAGTCACCAATAAAGTGTCTGTATAATCACCCTGTGCTTTTGCAGTGCCGCTATTTGCAGCAACAGCACCAAAGATTGGAACTTCTTGAGATACACCTGACGCTGCAGTGAAAGTCTGAGGCGTATTGATTGCATAAAGATTGGTACGAGCAGCATCACGATAAACGTTATAGCTGACTACATCTGCAGCAGTTGTATGTTTAAGACTACGATCAGCGCGTTGACCACCATCAATGGCAACAGTAAAGTTAACATCTGTTGTACCATCACATTTCACATTGAGATGGCTGCCCGTACCAGATGAAGCAACTTGTGCAGTAAGGGTATTGGTCCAAGTGCCAGAAGTTTTACCAAAATTCAATTCACCAAATTTGTTGATATTGCCATTCACAGTAGAACCTTCAACAGTACAGCCTGTTGAAACATTCAGTTTTACATCAACCTGACCCGTCACTGCTGCTTGTGTAGTCGCGATATACCCTGTACCCAATAAAATAGTAAGGGTTAGTTTTGTAAAAATATTCATATTAAATCCCATGATATGTATTATTTATTAACTTTTACACAAGAAGTGTGAAAGCATCTACATAATTGCATGTGACAAATATGCGTTCAATAAATACACTAAAAAACACCATCGATTAAATATAAGTTTTTATATTTTAAAATAAATTTTCAAATCAATATGAATTAAATTACACCAAAGATTTAAACATATAAAAAACACTAAAATAATTAAAATTATTATAGATATACGCTTATATCTAATTAGCTACAAAACTAAGATTTATAAACAAAATAAGCAAAAAAACCCATTCAATTTTTAGGGGGAGAATGGGCGACGATATGGCATTATAAAATGCTGATCGAAAACTTTTAATTGACAAAAAGATAAAATTCGTCAATTTAAATTTCAATAATTCAGCTTAAAAATAATTTTATAAAAATTCATCTCCTTCTTGTTCTTCCAATACATTTTGTTCTTCCACTCTCAGCGAAATATGCAAACCTAATGTAGCAACAGCATTATAAATAAAATCACTTTCCATAATATCTAAGTAAAAATGACTTTCCCTGCTCACTTCCTCATAAAGCCATGTGAGGTCATGTCTATTATCTTTCATACAACTCTGTTTAAAATCACCCAACTCACAATCAATCTCTTTTCTCAGCATTCGAATAAAATGCTGACGAGATGCCTGATTATTTACTGCATAAAAAAAATGAGAGTTTTCACCCATTCCTTTATGAAAAATCATTTCATAGATCTTTATCATACACACCCACTATTTATGAGTAGCGTTGTTTATCGCTCAATAGGTTGATGAAAAATTTTCCATTTCAAATTTGAGGGTATTATTTATCACCAAACTTACAATATTTCAAAGTTAAGTATTTAATTTCACTGAATTAAATACACAACAAATATAAAGCAAGTGTATAATTATTATGAAATTATTTACTACCAACAATCTATTGATCGTCGGTATTTTGAGTCAATATCTATCCTATTTCATCAAAATAAAAATATGTTATTCTATGAAAAAAAATAAAACCAATTGTAAATTAAATAAAATAAACCTTTATTTATCTATATTCCAGATAAACCAAAATAAAAATACAAAGCAATATATTAAATTTATATTTTTTGAGAACCTAATCATATAAAATAAAACGCCAATAGCCCAAAAAAATAAATCACAATTAAAAGCAAAAATATAATAATTATTATGTGATGATTATTATTAAACACAATTAACAACAAAAAATCAAGATAAAATTATTCAAAAAAAATCATAAAAAAATAAAATAAATATTCACCAGATTAATCCTATTATTTAAAGCACCAAATACTCACATAGAATAACTAAAAAACACAAAGCAAGCTTCAACTTTATCTTTAAAAATTAAATATCAATATCAGCTAGAGTTCTATTTTAATTAAAAATTTGATAAAATCAGGTTTTAAACCACCCTCTTAAATATTTAACAATGAGATTGAAGAATGGAACAATCGTACTATTTTATATTTAAAAATCACATAAAAATATTTTAATAATTCACAGATATTATTGATGAATTAATACAAACAGATCATAAAGTTGAACTTGAGATAACAAGTTGGACAGAAGCTTTTATTTTCAAAAAAGATGAAATCGAAATTTATTTTCAAAATTTTTATGCTGATAATTCTTGGTTTTCATTTGAATAATATACATTTGAGAAGCAAAATAATCTGATTTAAAGAAATTAAAAAACTTAATGGATCAGTTAAGCGCATATTCTTTTTAAACCCAACGATGAGTCTGGAATATTTTTAAACGAAATCTCAGAGCTATAAAAGATCAAATCATTTTACGAAGATTGTTAATCAGTCATTTGTAAGCTGCGTGTAAATTATCCATCAATTTGATTTCCAAACGCTCTCATCAGGACGTACCCCTCGCCCAACATAAGCAAGAATAAAGCATCGCCTATGCAAAAGTACTTAAACTTTGAATGTAAGGGGTGGCATTACAAGCATTTTTATCATCAAATAATTTTTTCTATACAGTTGATTTAATTAAAAATATTAATTAATCAAAATGATATTGATGTGTTTGAGTTTTTTGACAGGTTGACGATAGTACATTGATTACCATCAATTGAAATTCACCAACAGCAGGGATATCAATCAAGATCATCTTCTGAACGATTCAGATCAAGCGAGAGAGCTTATTGATCTCTCTGATGATCCTATGTAATTGATTTTATCAATAAATTTAAAGTAAGGCCGAGATTCGCCCCTTACTTTAGTAATTCAAATTCACGACAAGTAACGCCAACGCTGCTGGAATCGCTTGTATATAAATAATTTTCTTACTTGCAGTTAGGCCGCCATAAATCCCAGCAACCAATACACAGCCTAAAAAGAAATTCGCCAGTGGCAAGGCATAGATTGCAGGTGCAGATAAAGCCCAAAATAAACCTGCTGCTAAAAAGCCATTATATAAGCCTTGATTTTGTGCCATGACTTTGGTGAGCTGTGCTTTTTCAGGCGTATTCCCAAATGCTTTTAAACCGTAGGGTTTATCCCATAAGAACATCTCTAAAACTAAAATATACACATGTAGCAGTGCAATTAAGGCAATTAAAATTTGTCCAATCATCGTATTTTTCCTTATTTTTAAAAACGCTGATAGATCAGTCTTGCAACTGATCTATGTCAAATACATTTATGGTTTTAATAACACTTTGCCTTGGCGTGCACCTTGGGTTGCTTTGGTAGCGGCTTGTTGAATTTGATCAAAACTAAATACCCCTTCAACAGGCAATATTAATTTTTTCTGAGCAGCTAAAGTCACCAATTCTACAATTAACTCTTTTTTGCGTTCCGCAGACAATTGCTTATTGACCACACTTGCCCAGAAGCCTTTGACTGTCGCTTGTTTAAAAATAAGATCACCTGATGAAATTTGCATCAGTTCACCCGTCATACTACCAAATGAAACCAAGACACTATTTTCACTGAGTAAAGCCAACATTTCACCACTGGCTTTACCACCAATCGAATCTACCCCAGCGATTAAAGGTTGATCTGCATGTATCGCTTTTACTTGATCTTTCCAATCCGCTTGATCAGTCGCCACTACATTTTGAATACCTAAACCATTCATTTCTGCAATCGCATCACTACGGCGAACCAAATGAATGACTTTTTGACCACGGGCGTTTGCAATCATCGCAACAGTTTTACCCACAGCGCCATTGGCTGTGTTTTGGATAAGCCACTGATCTTGTTTTAAATCAATAAAATCTAACAACATCAGTGCACTAATTGGCATACCAATCAATTGTGCAGCGGTTTCATCATCTATTGCATCAATTAAAGGCACAACACCATGCGCAGGCGCAATAAAGTATTCCGCCCAACTGCCGTGAACTGCGGCAACTGCAATACGTTGCCCGACAGACACTGCATCGACACCCTCACCGACTGCATCAATCACACCAACCGCTTCGCTTCCCCCAATTGCAGGAAGTGTCGGCTTATAGCCATAACTTCCTCTCACCGTCCAGACGTCATGGTTATGCATTGGAGATAAAATCATTTTAATACGAACTTCGCCCGCTTTAGGCTCTGGCTTTGGCATTTCTGCTGCTGCTAATACGTCGACAGGTTCGCCAAAAACTTGATGAATAATACTTTTCATTTGTTATTCCTATATAGGTTTTAGTAATTGCTGTGTGGTTTCTAAAGCCAGATAAAGTGGCTGTTTGTTCTGTGCTAGTTTCGCCAATAAAGCTGCGCCTAACCAGAGTTGATACATGGTTTGTGCCATTTTCTCAGGCTCTATATGTTGTGGAATTGAGCTATCCTGCTGTCCTTCGCTGAGTAAATTTGCAATGCGTTCTGTCAGCTTTGTCACACCAAAATTTAAAATCTGACGCATATCTTCGGATAAGTCAGAGACCTCTGCTGCAAGTTTTACAATCAGACAATTCTCAGCCCAACCACCATCGTTATGGCATGGATCATCAATCCATGCTTGCCAAAGCGCAACTAAACGCGCATAAGCACTCCGCTCTTCTTGTAAAATCAATTGATCGATTTTCACTTTATAATCAGCAAGATATTGCTGTAAAAGTGCACAACCAAATGCTTCTTTGGAAGCAAAGTAATAATAGAACGAACCTTTGGGTACACCACAAGTCGTTAAAATTTCCTGTAAGCCGACTCCAACAAAACCTTTATGTAATACCAGCTTAAAACTGGTATTTAAAATATGTTGACGAGTCGCTTCACTTTTATCTGATCTTTTCATGTACACACTATAAATTAATAATAGACCAGTCGTCTATAAATTTATAAAAAAATTAATTCAGAAAATTTGCTGCAGTTTTAAGTGCTTTTTAGCGCTAGAATGAGAGATTGTTGGATAAAGCTGAATACATTTAATTCAAAAACATTAATTTAGATGGGATAAGACTAAGCCGTGTTTTATACAAAATAAACTGAGCTTTAAAAACCTATAAGTTGTTGAAAAACAATACCGCACTGCTGTAGGTCTAAGAAAAAGCTAATATTTTTATATTTTCTGATCATTTGATAACAACTTCTGCTGAATGTATTGAGCCAATCAGTCTCCAAATGAATTAAATAGGCGCTCCTGAGCAGATGACCTATTTAATTCTAATCACACGTTTAGATTAAAAATTATAACTTGCCATAATGTTTAAACGGTTATCTTCACCCTTTTTGCCATTAAAGGTTTCGCGTTCACCATATACATATTCAATTCCTAAAGTAACGGGTGTATAGGGCTTATACATCGTGTTTATCCATCCTTGCCATAAAGATTTATTCTGAGTTGAATTTTCGTAGTTTAAACGTGCAAACTCATTATTATCTTTTGCAAGCATGTAACCATAACCAATCGTAGAACGCAGTCGTGGGGTAAAGGTATGCGTTAGACCAAAGGTAATGCTATCAAATTCATTACTATGCATTTTTTGATTGCCAGCGATGGCATAACTATTATTTGACCAAAGTACATAACGTCCATCACCTTTTACATGGTAATAGTCACCCTTCAACATATTTTTCTCAGTAAACTGATATTGAACACCTAATCCAAGCCCCCAAGCCATATTGTCATCGGCATTGGTTTTCTTCTCTGCAACAAAAGTTCTCGCTGAAATTAACCCAGCTTTATCTGCAAACTGATGGTTTATACGAGCAACCAATGCAGGTAAACGAATTTTAGATCCTGGCTCGGTATGTCCCATATATTTTTGATCCTCGATACTGACGGCATAGGTCGTCTCTGTACCTAAACGATCACTATAACGAAGCAATGGTGTTCGTAATAACGCTCCACCCTCATAACCCAGTGCATCCACTGTTTCAGGCATAAATTCTATGGGTGAAACAAAGGTTGACCATGCTTGCCCAATTAACCATTTGTCAAAAGTTAAATAAGCATGGCGAATACGAAACTGATCCCGAGTCGCACCACCGACAAAATCCATTTCAATTTTACCGCCCACCGCGCCTATGTCTGTTGGTGTTTTAAAATCTAAACCAATCCGAGTTACACTCGGTGTTGATTTAAAGCGATTTTCTTGTTGACGAGCTTCTGGTGTATTTTCAATTGGTACAACATTGATATTATTAAACATCGTATCTGAACCAGCCGATTGATAGGTTGCATCCAAACGAATCAAACCATATAAATTGAGTTCAGTTCCTGATTTTAAAAGATTGATTTTGCTTGGCAATATTGCTTTATCAATATTCGATTGTGGCTCAATATTGGCAGGATTTTTTTCACTATTTTGTCCCTCCTTGCTATTACTGGTTGTCGCATACGCTGGCGATAACATTAATATTGCGCTACTTGTCCATAGCAGATTTTTAATGAAGAAATATATTGTTTTCATAAGAATTCCCTTCTTGATTTATTCATAAATTTGATCAACTTAAACATCTTTAAGACATTGAAATTATTTCAAATTTATATTTTTTTATGCGTAGCTGCACTTTGGCTGGCAGCGGTGGGTAAATTGCCAAACTTCCAAAAAACGAGGATTGCAATTAATGCCAAAATTACAGGTATGGTCACTGTTAAAAACAGATTTGGCGTTGACCAATTGAGACGAATCAATTCGGCACCCAATACAGGACCTAAAATTGACCCTAGCCGCCCAACACCCAATGCCCAACCAATTCCTGTTGAACGGACTGAAGTTGGGTAAAACACTGCACCTAATGCATTCAATGCAGTTTGTGCTCCGAGTACACAGAAACCTGCTGCTCCTATCACTAAAAATGCCATAGACAGTGTTGTCGCTGATTGCCCAATCATGGCAATGGCTATCGCAGCACCGATAAAGGTCAAACTCAATGTCCAACCAAAACCACGACGATCAACAAACCAACCTAAAATCAAATTGCCCAGTAGACCTCCTATCCAAAATACAGCCCCTGCCAACACTGCTTTTGAACCCGCATGACCCGCTTCAGTCATCAGCACAGGGAGCCAATTTGCCAAGAAGTAAGCAGCTAATAAATTCATAAAATTGACCACCCATAGCATGAGTGTCCCAAGTGCTAAATTGTCCTTAAATAGTTGCGCAATAGGTGCACCCTCTTTCGCCGATTCCCTCACAACAAATTTGCTCTCAGTACCAGCGGGTTCAACATAGCCCAAACGAGTCGCCCAAGTTTTTAACACATCAGGTTTACGATTTTTCAAGGTTAAAAAAGGCAATGATTCTGGCAGCTTAAACAACATAACCACGGCGAGGATCAATGGAGCAATTGCGCCTGTTAAAAAGATCGAATGCCACCCCCAAATTGGAATAATGGCAGCAGCCAGTACGCCACCCAAAACACCGCCAAGAATAAAACCTGAAGAAATAATCATCATCAGGGTGACACGGAAACGAGTTGGGCTATATTCTCCAGCTAAAGTGACACAATTCGGAATGATCGCCCCCATACAAATCCCCGTTATAAAGCGGTAACTCACCAATGCTTGAACGGACTCAGCCATCATGGTGACTGCCATACATACAGATAAGGCAAACATGGCGCCAATTAATACAGGTCGACGCCCGAACTTATCGGCAAAAGGGGCAAGAAATAATGCACCAAATGCCATCCCAATCAGTCCAGCACCAAAAACTGAACCTAAATCTGCTTTTGCAATTCCCCAATCTTGGATAATTGCAGGGGCAACATAACCCATTGCTTGAACATCAAAGCCATCAACGACCATACATAAAGCGCATAACAGCAACACCCATATCTGATGCTTGGTCAGCTTACTTTGGTCTATTAAGTCCGTTATATTGATGATATTCATCTATCTCTCCTTGTATTTTTTATCGTTATTGCATGCTGTCTTCCCAGACGTGCTATCTAAAATCAGAGCAAAACCTCTCTCAAAACTTTATAAAAAATAAAGTTCATTGTGGTTGCAAAATTTGTGGTTGTTCTTGCTTTAAATACGACATTAAATATTATTAAAATCGTATACTTTTAGTATTGTTCTACAAACTATTCCTCTGAAGCTTCAATAATTTTTTCTGCCAATAACACTGGATTGGTAAAAATGACTTCGTGACTACCAGACATTTCAACCAATTTAAATGTACCTAGGCGGCTTGATGTTTGTGGATGCCAAAAACCTGTTGGCATCGTTAAATCATCAAGACAATTTAAAAAACTCTTTGGAATATCTAATGTGTAGAATTTTTTTAAATCTAATTGGTCTAAAAAAGGTTGATAGGGTTCAGGATTCAATTTCTTATAGGTTCTTTCTGCCATCTCCTCATCTGCATCATTGATAAAAGTTGCTTTCCACACATCTAAAGGCAACATAATACTTTGATGATTAGATACTTGTGCTAACACACTAAACATCTTCCCATAATCATTTGGTAAATACTCGACCATACTTTCACCATCGTTCAGTACAAAGGCATTCCAGTAAATTAAACGCTGGATTCGATCCGAAATATCTTCAGCCACTTTAGAAATAATCGATCCAGCATAACTATGCCCAAGTAAAATAATATTATTTAAATTATGCTCGATAATATAATCCACAATTGATTGCGTACTTTGAGCATGATTCACATTACGATCTACGTTTGGACCATGACCTGCTGTTGTCGGTGTATGAACAGTATGACCTTTCTCTCTTAACTCCTTTGCAACCTCTTGCCATGAATCACCATCATGCCAACCTCCATGTATCAATACAAATGTATACATTTTTGTATTCCTCATATTTTAAAATTAAATATCCATATTAAAACTCTCACACAACGCTTTTTTCAGTATTGGCTTATATTCAATGACCCGCCAATAAAGCACCTGCATTTGGAACAACAGGCACAATGCCTAATTCATCCATCATTTTTCGTACTGTACATACAGCAGTTGATAGGGTTGGTATCCCTAACATGTCTTCAATTTTCTGAATCACAGCTAAGGATGGCATTTGTACACATGCCGAAGCGATCACCACATCAGCACCTTGTGTATTTAAATGCTTAACATCTTCTAATAACAACATCGGATCACGTCGCCCCACCTCCAAATTATCTGGGATCTCAAAGCAAATAGAATCAATCACTTCAATTCCTTCATGCTCGATATATTGCACCACCAGATCAGTTAAAGGTCGCATATAAGGTGCCATTAATGACACTTTCTTTGCGCCCAATTTTTTTAAACCATCGACCAATGCTCCAGCCGAAGTCATTACTGGGGCTAAACAATGGTTTGCCCGAACAACTTCCGTTAAGGCTTTTTCAGTTTCCCGATGGTAGCCTGCACCCATTGCCATAATGGCCACCAAACATGCTGTACTCATCACATCCACACGCGCATCTGCAAGCTCTGCGGCACAACGTAAACTTTCTGCATTCATTACAAGCAGTTCTTCTTTAGTCACTCGGTGCATCCGCATACGGCTGGAGTGAAAAGTAAATTGTTCATCTGGATAGAGTTCTTCTCTCATACGGAACATCGCTGGAATTTCAGTTTCCATCGTGGTATTCGAACTAGGGACGATTTGTCCTATCCGATAATTTGTCTTGCTCATTTCTAAATCCTTTTATCAATCATTAAAATCTGGATGCAGACGCTCGTATGCTGCAATAAACTGTGGATCGCGTTGCTTTAAATCCTGATGGCTGACTTTGCCTGTACGGCGCATATAGTCATAGGTAAAACTGATCGGATCTAAATCTAACCGAGTCGCAACATTTTCATACCAGTCAAGACTTTTAGCTGCGGCTGTCTGAAACGAGGAAGAGGCATGACGACGTTGCTGTTCAAACAGTTGAAAAGCTAAGGCAAGATCATCTGGAGCCTTGACGATCGCTTCATGTAATGCAATTGCATCTTGCATCGCCATACGTGTGCCAGATCCCAAAGAAAAATGAACAGTTCTTAACGCATCGCCAAGCAATACAATATTTTTATATGTCCAACACTGATTCTTAACAATATTGGCTTCAAACCATAAGGAACGGTTCGTAAGTAATTCATTGCCGCCTAAATCACGCGCAAAAACTTTGGCACAGAAATCTCGACTTTCATCTTCATTCATTTGGTCCAAACCGCAGGCTTTCCATGTTTCTGGGTCAACTTCAACCAAGAACGTACTCAGTTCTGAACTATATTGATAAGCATGCGCAATAAAGACACCAGCATCATGATATGGACGGAAAATCAGCGATACGGGATGGAAACGTTGCCGAGTGCCATACCAGACAAATTTATTACGACGTTGTTCAAATTGTGGCAGAAAGTGGGCTTGATATTGTTTACGAATCGCACTATTGCCACCATCAGCTGCAACCACGAGATCAACCTGTTGAGATAAAGTTTCGATATCTAGCATTTGATGTTCATACTGAATCTCAATACCAATCGCTTCACATGCAGCATTCAATGTATTTAACATATCAATTCGTGAAGTACGGGAAAAATGATTGCCATGCACCTGTACTCGGCTGTCTTGGTGTACGATTTCCATATAGTCACAGCATTCATGATGATCGGTGAATTCTTTAAAAAATTCCGGATCAGCGTCTTCTAAAAAGGCCAAGCCAATATCAGAAAACACCACGCCCCAACCATAAGTTGCACCACGGCGGTTTTGCTCATAGACGGTAATTTCATGCTGAGGATTATTCTTTTTAGCCAATAATGAGAAATATAATCCCGCTGGGCCAGCTCCGATCACTGCAATTTTCATAACTGGATTTCCTACGCCAAATTTTGTAATAAACACTGACTTTGATAATGTTCTAAAGCCAAACGAAATGTAGATGGGATATCAATCGAACGCCGCTCATCAACAGCAATACAGACAGGTGTAAGTTTTGAAATAAAAATTATCTTTTGATCTAAAGTCCGCCCTGTAATATTCAAAACATAAGTACGACTATGAATCTCTTCCACCATAACGGTCAGATCAAAGATTTCATCTGGTTTTAATGAACGCTTAAAATCAAAGCTCAATCCTCGAGTCGGGGTTCCAAAACCATGTGCTGACTTTGCCTTTTGTGAGTATTCACCCAGTAAAATTTCATAAAACCATTCCGCAGCCGAAACCACATAGTCTGAAAACACACCTGTAAAGACCACACCTGCTGGATCACATTCCAACCACCGTACACGGCGACGAATCACCACTGGCAGCGTACTGACCACCTGTTCATTACATTGCATCATAGGCACCTCTCGCTCTGGCCTGCTCTTCATGTAATTTTTCGGTGATGATCCGTTTTAGTTCAGGTTTATTCAGCTTACCAACATTGGTCAGAGGAAATTCAGCTATGATTTCAATACGCTCAGGGCACTTATATTTGGCAAGCCCCTGATCAATCAGAAATGCTGCCAACGCTGCCACGTTTGGCACAGTACAATTGAGATTCGCAATAATAAAAATGCAACCCTTTTCACCATATATTGGATCAGGCATTGCCACTAATTTAGCGTCGGCAACTGATGGGTGTTTACAGATGAATGCCTCTACCTCTTCACAGCCAATCTTTTCACCACCTCGATTGACGTTGTCACGTAACCGACCTTCAAAGGTATAACAAATGACACCACCCTCTATTTGATGCGCAGTCATCATGTCACCGGTACGATAAAAACCTGCTTGGGTAAAAGCACTGGCATTAATATCAGCTGCATTGTAAAAACCAGGTAATGTGGCAGGTCCTTTAAAACATAATTCGCCCATTTCACCCAATTTGACTTGTTGCTCTGATTCAGGATCGAGCAGACAAAATTCATCCTCAGGGCAACCCGAAACACCTTGGGAATGATGTCTTTGAAATATAGGCGCCTCAGCACCCGAGCCCAATAACAAGCCTTCAGTAATGCCATATAAATTGGAACACGGCACCCCTAAATGCTGCTCTAACATATCGGCACGGCACATGGTACAAAACAGTTTTAAAGAAGATAAATCATGTTGTTGAATGGCTTGATATGCCATCAGCTGCGGTGCAATTGGACCAATCGACAGTGCATGGGTAACTTTATGTATTTCAATCAATTGCAACATACGTTTAATATCAACCTTTGGCATAATGACTGCGGAGATACCAAAGCTAATCACCGACACCAAGGCATAAATTGTTCCAGCATTATGTACAATCGGTAAAGACCAAATCACCCTACTGTCTGTATCAATGCCATAGGTTCGCATCCAACCTAGACTATGGCCCTGATATTCAGCATGAAAACGTGGAATAATTTTTGGAATGCCTGTTGTACCGCCTGATAACTGAAAACTGAGTACATCTTCTGCACCCAGCAGCACATCTTGCATCTTTAGTTTTGCTGTTTCTAAATCAATTGTGGCAATCAGATCATTGAGATGAGTCAAACCCTCGTCTTGTCCACGAATCACAATCAACTTTTCAAGACTTTCCGATTGCTCCAGCATCGATTGGGCAAATGCCACCAAATCAAAATTAGGACTAAAGTCAGCTTGTACAAAGTAAGCCTTTGCCGCACTTTTCTCTACCAATTGTCGAATTTCAACTTCACGATGCTGAGGTAAAGAGCACACGGGGATAATGCCTGCTTTAAAACAGGCGACTAAAACCAGAATGGTCTCAATATTCGTCCCCAGCTGAAAAATTGCTCGATCACCTGTTTCCAAGCCATGATTGAGTAATGCTGCGCCCAATCTTTCTGTCAGATGATCCAGTTCCTGAAAAGTTAAATTGCGCTCATCACTGATAAAGGCCAATTTATCAGGATAACGTTGTGCAATTTTCCTTAGTGAATTTCCAAGCGTGTCATTAATCCACGCACCACTTTCAATCCATTTTTTAGCATTTTCAGCTGGATGATAAATAACACCTTTTATTGGGTTGAGTATCCTACTCATCTTGTTCTCCCTATTTTTTATGCGATCTTTTCCTGATCTAAACAGTTAACTCACAATTTGAATGACTCCATGGCTGGCACTAAACGGACTTGATCTCGATCATAACTTTCGATACGACCATGGATACCACCTGTAAATAGCCCCCACCAAACAGCGGGTTTTAATCCCAACGCTTTGCGGCGAAACTCAATAGGCGCATTGGATCGAATAATGTGATAGACAGGATGATCTGAGCTGACGGTACAACCTGCTTGCGTTTCAGCACTGCGTACCAAGGCAGAAAACTCCTCAACTTTTGGTACATAAATCTCAAGCTTTGCTTGAGGTACCTGTTCAATAAACATGGCCTTTTTATGCCATATCTGATCAATCTCAGTGATACGTTGTCCACACAACTTGGCTTCTTCTTCCGCAGCAATTGCGGCTGCTAAAGTCAGTGCAGCATCATCAGCATCCACTTGAACCAGTGGTCTTAATTTACGCGTAAACTCAATGAAGTAACCATTTGGATCACGCACATAAATTGATTCAATCACTTCATGCGTGGTTTCAGCAGAAACCGTTAAACCTTTAGATTCCAGATGTTGTTTCCATGCTTTTAATTCATCGGGGTTTTCTACTAACCAAGCCGTATGCGTTGCATCAAACGCATGATCTTCGGGTAATGGCGCAGCATTGTCTCTGCCCTGCATTTGTTCTGGTGCATCACTACCGAGATAGTAGAAAAATGCAATCGTGCTGCCATGACCACTATCAAAGAAAAAGTGTAAAAAATCTGGATGTGTAGCAGGTCCCCAGCCTCGGGCTGAAATCACATGAATGAGGGGCAAGCCTAGAATATCTCGATAAAACTCGACCGTTTCTTTTAACTTCCATGTCGGTCTAGCAGTATGGTCTACACCACAAAGCACCAATTTTGATGGAGAAGCGGTTTTCATCATAAAACTCCTCAACTTGTCTCGTTGAATATCAATTTGGAAAAGTACGCTTAAGCCAAACAGCAATCTGCCGTCCTGCCTCCAAACGCCCAGGTTCATCTTCGGGATTTAAGGCACGACCGTGATGATCTCCTGCAATACATAAATGTTGTTTATCTTGCGTCGGTAGGGCTTGAAAAACGTGCTGAACTTCTTCGGGAAAGCTAGCTTGATCACCTGTATATTCAATCACCAAAATCGGTTGATGCAGGGATGAAATGGTTTTTTCTAAGGTTGCATTGGAAGATAAACCTGACCATGTAGACAGCCAGCTTTCAGGGGTACATTGCCGAGCAAAACCCACTGCACCATAATTTGAGGTAAATGGATCACTTCCCCACAAAGACCCAAATTTACGCAGAGAGGGATCAAGTGACAGATCAAAGCAACGTAAATCGGCATCTGTACGCCACACATTAAAAATCGGAGTATGTGCAGCTAAACGGCGGTCTTCTATGGTTGCTGATGTTCCTGCTATTTTGACTCGCTTACGGGCTTCAAGTCGGCGGTTAATTAATTCATGAGCATACACATCTAAACGGGCGACTCGTGCTTTTTGTGCAGCACGATAGCGCGCAATAAATTCAGCACGATAATGGGTATTTTGTTTTCCTTTATAACCATTCTCTGGATTAAGCGGGTCCAAAGATGGATCGACAAGCAAAGCATTGTTTTCATCAATAACCGATGGATCAATACAATTTAAAAGTAATGCGCCTTGACCTGGATGAGGGCCGACAAAAATTAAACCATCTACTTTCGGCATATCGAGTTGTTCAAGTTTTGTAGGTCTCCCTCCCGGCGTATGCTTAATTCTTTGTTCTGGGGACAAACTAGACTGTTGAACATAAAAAGAAAATAGCCCCACACCTCCAGAGTTTCCTAACAAGACAATTCGCTTAAACCCTTGTTCCTTTAAAAAATGCAATCCAGCAGCGACATCGTGTAATGCCAATTCATGTTCAAGGCGTAAATCATTGCCAACAGAGCGTGGAAACTGCGACCATGCAGCATAACCCGCCGCAACAACATCAGGGATTAAATAGTGACACGCCATAAATTCACGTGGATGCATAATACAAACAACCGTATCAGTTCCTTGTGCTGGCATATATAACGAACCACCTGTAGCGGCTTGGTCTGCTGTGCGCAATACCACATTACGCGTCAATGTATCCGTAGGGATATCTCTTGGATTCCAATCTGTATTTAAAAATCCAGCAATCGCTTGCACGGTTTTTTTTGTTGAATTCATCATGAATCGCTTACCTACATTCCTGTATTGATTTAATCTAGAACAAACTGACACATATGTCAAATATTTTACATAATAGTAAAATAAATAAAAGCATCACAAGAACAAGCATTAAATTGATAAAAAAAATAGAAAAATAAAATAGTAAAAACAATAGATTATAATTTTTATAAAAATATTAGACGTCTATTTTATTACTGTAAAATTTTTTACATATCTGTAAATTTATAAAAAATAAAATTATAAAATGGATAAATTTAAAAAATTCTTAAGTTTTTATATCTAAGAGAGATAGATTTTGTTGAGGCAATATTTTCTTAGATCTATCAGTATTTATTGCAAGAAATCATTTAAGCCTGAATGCTTTCTTTCATAGAAGCGAGTTTTGTTTTTGAATTTTTTTAAATTTGTTTTGTGAAGCTCAATTATATGGGCTCGATAAAACACACAGAATTATAGGTAAAATGAGCGCTATCTAAGGTCTATACAACCTAGAAAAACCGACAAATCACCGACTTCTGCAGTTTTGAATATGAACCGTATCTTTTTATTCTATAAAGTAAAAATTATATAGTGAAATCAATATCTTACCAAATTTTCATCAAGATTAATGTTCTATATTTATGGCAATTGGCTCTCTAAAATATCTAATTGATCTCTAAGAATTTGCAAACTCTCTCGTGGAGAAGTCGAACGAAATTCTGATTGTTGTTGTTTTAACACTGAACGAAGTGCCAATTCTGCAATTTGCTGTGCGATTTGACTGGCTTCTTGAGCATCGCCTTCAAACCACCATGCCGTCCAATTACACATACCAATCATTGAAAAAGCAGCCATATGAGCATTTGCTACTTGGAAAACACCCGCATTTACCCCCATTTTAATCACATGTACAAAATTTGATAGCACTGATTTTCTTGAAATCTCAGCAGTCGCTCTACCCTTTTCAGATAAACTACTCTCACTACGTTCTACCACTCTAAACTGTATAGGATGGGTGAGTATTAACATCGCATGTTTGATAATAAGCTCTCGAAGTAATTCTTCTGGTGCGAGATCATTCCGATCTAAGATATTCTTGGTTAGATTACTTGCTTCACGCGTAATTTCATCCGTCAGTGCTTCTAGAATTGATTCTTTATTTGGAAAATAGTAATAAATTGCAGGACGTGTAACAGCTAATAATTCAGCAATATCATGCATACTGGTACCACCGAATCCTTTTTCGATAAACAACTTAGATGCTGCTTTTAAAATAGATTCTCTTTGCATTTCATTACGCCCATTATGACGGCTCTTCATCGGTTTTGGCTTATCGAACATAAAACTACATGAAACCTGATCAATTATTAGAATTGTAGTTTACTTATATTTCGTTATTTGTGTTAATTTTTACTTTAAGCATAAAAGGCCTAACCCTAGCACTCGCCAAAGGTGTAGGCATTGCGCTTATCTCTTCAATTGTATTCGCTCTTTAAAGTACAAAACGATAGTCAACAACTAAGAAAATTCATCCAGCAAAAATCTAAAATAACGCTAAACGAACATTAAAATAAGTTTTAATAATTGTGTCTCTTCCTGAAAATGGCTGAAAATATCAGCCATCCTTCGATTTATTTAAAACTTTGCACGTAAGGTGAGCGTCGCATTTCGAGGATTACCAAAACGAATAGTTCCATCGCTATAAATTTGTGAATAATATTCTTTGTCAAAAATATTATTGATATTTAATGCAATATTCACTTTATCACTTAGTGGATAGCTTGCCACCAAGTTAGCAATCGTATATCCAGGCTGACTATAAGGATGTTCGCTATAACGGCCAACCTTCCAAGTGCTTTGATAATTTGCACCACCACCTAGGATTAAATTATTTGCAAACTTATAGGTCGCAAATAAACGTGCAATATGTTCAGGCGTATCCTCATTAAAAACCAAACCTTGATTTGTAGGATCGTTCGCATATTCCGTAGTATTGTATGTGTAGCCAAAACTCAAATTAAGATTGGGTATAATTTCACCACGAATCTCAGTTTCAATCCCTTTACTGATCACCTCACCTGATGCAACATTACAATAAGCCTCGCCACCGTTAAATGGGCATTGGCCTTTGGTGCTTTCATCTCGTATTGAGCGATTAATTTGATTGGTTTTAAACCCAGCAACTGATGCAATTAAACGATCATCCCAAAGTCCTGCTTTTAATCCAATTTCATAAACATTCCCCTGCACTGGATCAAGTAATGTCTCATTACGATCTTTGACATTTTGCACAACAAAAGTATCGGTATAACTCGCATATGCAGTCAATGCATCATTGATCGCATAAGTAAGCCCAAAGTATGGTGTTAAAATATTTGATTTCTTATATTCATTGACACTTTCATAATTGCTTTGGCGCACACCTGCAATAACTTTGAGCGGATCAATAATATTTAAACGAGTGGTGAGGTAGTATCCTGTCTGGCGTACCTGATCAGCGCTGGTATTTTGATAACGTGGTGCGATATAAGGTAACTGATAAGGACTGTAATTTTTAATATTGACGTATAAATAGTCACGTGTCGGTGTTTCCCCTCCACTAACCAAACTATAATCTTCTAGCACTTGGTCCCAACTTGTCCATGCCCCTGTAATATTACTTTTACTGTGATTTGCACCAAATACCAAGTCATGCTCACGACCGAATAATTGATATGTCCCTTTTGCAAAAAAATCATAAATATCTAATTTTTGCTCATAGTTATATCCGTACTTATAAACAGTTGCTAAAGCATCATCAGCACTTGTGGTTTTTGGAGCCACGCTCAATGAAGTAAATGCCATATCCATGGCATAGTTTGCCTTCATATAGCTGGCTTTTACTTCCCATCCATTAATAAATTTATGGCTTATATCTAAGAAAGCTTGCGTATTGGTTTTATCCCAAAAATCTCTGTAATCGCAACCACAATTAGAATTATCGATGCCTATTTTGGTTCCATTGAAATAGTTAGGAATTGTATTGACGGGAACTGCATGTTCACCTTGACGTGAATATCCAATATTCAATAGCGTATTTTCAGTTAAATCACTGCTCACAATTCCATACAAAACATTAGAATCACGAGTAACAGATTTCATAAATGAATCACCATCTTGACCTGCCACCACTAAACGACCACGCACGCTTCCAGATTGATTCAACGGACCAGAAACATCCATTTCTCCACGTACAGTATTCCATGAACCATAACTGACAGCGCCACTTGCCTGAAAAACTTCTGTTGGTTTTTTACGAATAAGATTAATTGCACCAGACGGGTCTCCAGAACCTTGCATTAACCCTGCTGCCCCTCGTAATACTTCAATACTTTCAATGGTTGCCATATCTGGTTTAGAGGAGGTGACATTACTTGCATTTACAGCAACACCATCATATTGCAATATATTTGAATTCCAACCATCTCCAACATTAAAGCCTCGGATAGAAAAGTTGGTCCTCTCTGTATTATCCCCTGTAAGCAAAATTCCTGTTGTATTTAAAAGTGCATCACCCAAATTTGTCGCACCCATATCTTCGATTTGTTTGCGGGTAATCACTGAAACCGATTGTGGGGTTTCTTTTATACTCAAATCGAGTTTAGTCGATGTACTGGCATTCTTTTTAGTGTAGTTATTTTCTGTATTGTTTTCTGCTGTGACAACGATCATGGGTAAAGCATGTGTTTGTTCCGTTGTTGCTTCTGTCGCAGCATAAGCTGACCCAATCCAACAACTATAAAGTGCAAGATAAATTGCACTTTTAGCAAAGATTCGATTTTGAGAAATCCATTTATTCACGAAATAAAACTCTTAATCTAAATAAAAATCATTATCGTTATATTTCACACAAAAACAACATATATCTCTATATTTCTCCATTATTTTCTACTTCAAATTCGTTTTGTTAGACAAAGCTATAAAAGGAACAGCCTCTCAATATGAAAGGCTAAAAAGAAGGTTTCTCAATGATATTACTGAATAAAATTTGATATGACCTGATGTGAATCCCTCACCTCAGCGTAAATCATGTCATCGTATTTATTTGATAATTACTCTAAAAACATGAATATAAAAAAATATTATTAATACTTTTCAAGCAAACCAATAACCCCAGTTGCGATCATATCAATCGCAATTGTGCCAATTAACAAGGCAGATAAGCGTCCAACAATATCAAAATAGCGATCAATATATTTCGCATGGCTATAACGTAAGTGGTCATGCCCATACTTCATGATCATTAAAATGCCACAGCTAATAAATAAGGTAAAAGCAATCAACACAGCGGATTCGAGTAAAGACATACTCGCTCCTGTTACGACAGCCGCACTGATTGTGCCAGGACCAATCATAAATGGCATCGCCATGGTACTGGCCAAATGCGCAGGCGTTCCTCTCATTTCTCCGATAGTATCCGCGCCTTGAAATACAAAGCGATAACCAATCACTAAGAAAATTAGTCCACCAAAAATCTGAAATGATTCAAAACGAACATTTAAGTAAGTGCTGAAAATTGCTTCACCACCCCATGCAAAAAGCATAAAAACCACATAAGCAATCAAGGCACCTTGAGCCAAACCTTTATTGAATACATGGGTTTCAGTATGGCGAATCATCCCGATCATATAGATACTCATTAAAAACGGATTGAGTAATGAGAAAAACAAAACAAATGGATGGATATAATTTGAAAACATAATGGCTTTCCATAAAACAAAATCAGGAAACAAAATCAAAAAAAGAGCTTACTTTGCTAAAATTGTACTTCTCAACAAGGGGATACTTTGTCTAACTAATCATTAAAATTGTAAATTTTATTAAGATTCAGTCACTTATTTTTACAAAAAATATAACCAGGACTTACACAAACGAGGTTCAGCAACGAGTCAAGGACTTGCATATATGAAACGAACAGAGATATTCAATAATTTTCAATGTCCATTTATAAATGGAATTTTTCTGCACAATGGAGAAATATTTGTTCTCGATTATAGAAACAAAGATAACGCAACTGTGGATATCGTAAGGAAATTAAATTTCTTTGATGATGAAGTAAAGAAAGCGGATCTTATTGATTTTGATTATATGGGGCAGATTAGTTATGCAGACTATCAGATAAGATATGGTGAGGGTAGTTTTGGTGGGGATGGTGTGGTCGGTCTGTTTTTAAAAAATGAGTTAGTGTGGTTTTTGTTTTTGGAGAATAGTAACCCTTTTTGTAAGGCGATTATTAAAGACCATATTGTTTTTGTTCAAAGTACCAATGGAGTGATATTCTCAATTCCAATCGATAATCCTCAGCTGTTGCAGGTTGTCAAAAATCCGGATTTTTTATAATTCGACTTTATAAGTATAAGTTTTATATGAAATAATTTTTTGATGTTTTTTGCTGAATTGTGAGGATCAATGCCTATTCATTGCTTTAGTCACCATCCTAATACCCTGTTTCTAATCTCAGTATTTTTTTATGATTCAATTTAGTTTTAAGCATGGTTAAAACAAAGTTAGCTAAAGGAGACACAACTGTTATTCACAAGCCTTTTGATTGATTTATATACGTTAAACTTATTACATAATTGCATCAGATCTCATACATTTTGTTCATGATTACCCAACACATAAAATTCACAAAAAAACTAAAATTATAATCAATTGATATTTATTAAAATTCTATGACATTGAAATCTTAAATGTAACCTAGCGTTATATTTTTTAATCATTTCTGCTCATGATGAATTTTTTTTGATTGTGTTTTAAAGAGGTTTTTTTAACACTGTCATTCATTAGGATTAAGCCATTTATGTATAAAAGAAAAATCAAACCACTTGAAATCGATGATGTCGAAATTATTGATTATGATAAGACTAAAAAAGCCATTAAAGCCGCAGCTTTAGGGAATGCCATCGAATGGTTTGATTTTGGTGTGTATGGCTATGTCGCTTATGTATTAGGTAAAGTCTTTTTCCCCAATTCATCACCCAGTATACAAATGATTGCGGCCCTTGCCACCTTTTCTATACCCTTTATATTTCGACCTTTGGGTGGATTATTTTTCGGGCATTTAGGCGATAAATACGGTCGTCAAAAAATTCTGGCAATCACCATTATTATCATGTCGGTCAGTACCTTTGGTATTGGTTTGATTCCATCTTATGAAAGTATAGGGATTTGGGCCCCTATTTTGCTACTCATTGTAAAAATTGCTCAAGGCTTTTCGGTCGGGGGTGAATATGCTGGAGCAGCAATATTTGTAGCGGAATATTCTCCAGATCGAAAGCGCGGTTTCATGGGAAGCTGGCTGGATTTTGGTTCGATTTTAGGTTTTGTTGTTGGAGCGGGCGTCGTTTCAATGATCAGCTTTTCCATGGGCGAAGCCGCCTTTGTCGATTGGGGCTGGCGTATTCCTTTTTATTTAGCGCTACCGCTGGGACTGATTGGCTTATATTTACGTCACTCTTTAGATGAGACACCAACCTTTCAGGCACATGCTGAAGAACAGTCACAATCGAAAAAACCGCAAAAAGTCGGTTTTAAACAAATTTTCCGTGAACATAAACGCAGTCTACTGGTCTGTGTTGGACTCGTACTATGTACCAATGTCACCTACTACATGCTACTCACCTATTTACCAAGTTATTTTTCACATAACTTAGGCTATTCAGAAAATCACGGCGTTCTAATTATTATTGCCGTAATGGTCGGAATGCTCTTTGTACAGCCGTTTGTAGGCATGCTTAGTGACAAAATTGGTCGTCGCCCATTTGTCTTTGCAGGCAGCATTGCGCTGATTGTCTTGTCATACCCTGCCTTTATATTGCTTGCCACTAATAATGTTTATTTAATTTTCTTGGGTCTGTTGATGTTGGCACTTTCACTGAATATGTTGATTGGAATAATGGCTTCTACCCTACCCGCATTGTTTCCAACTGAAATTCGTTATAGTGCACTTGCAATCGCGTTTAATATTTCTGTGGTGATTGCAGGTTTAACCCCGACCATCACAGCAACATTGGTTGAAACCACTCAAAATATTATGGTGCCTGCCTATTATTTGGTGATTTGTGGTTGCTTTGGGGTGATTACTGCAATTTATCTTAAAGAAACAGCCAACTTACCGCTTAAAGGTGCAAAACCGATGGCTGTTGACACTGAAGAAGCTGAAGAACTTCTCGAACAATATCATGGAAATATTGAGCAAAAAATCGAAAAAATTGATCAAAAAATTGAAGAGTTGCAAGAAAAGCGTGATCATCTCGCCAAGCAGCATCCTGATATTGATTAATGATCTTAAATGGGCTTATTCAATATGGTTGAGTTGGATAAGCCATTCAATGCAGCATCGTAATAACCAGACTCGTAAGCATTTTGTTTAAACTAGGCAACATTATACTCATCCTCCCTTTTCAAAAGGGAGGATGAGTTGCCTAGTTGAGCATTGGTTTTAGATGAGCAGTTTCCTCCCCACCTTCATTTACGACTTAATACTTATATTTCACACTGAGCATAAAATTACGTGGCTCACCATAGACCCCAGAGTTATAGAAGCCGATGTTGGTAAAGTAGTGTTGATCAAAAATATTATTTAAATTAATCGCAGTGCTTAAATGTTCATTAAACTGGTAGTTGGCCATTAGATCGACCAATACAAAGGCTTTCTGATCAATCACTTCACTACGTTTTTTGACATTGTTATATACCGTTTGCCATCCGTGGTTCTGCCAACGAACATTCCCGCCCACGCTTAAACCTTCGAGCTGCTGATCAAATTTATACTGGGTAGAGATATTAAATTGATGTTCTGGTTCCCATGTTGAAATCTTTTCACCATCATGGTCCTTAATTTGCTTATAGGTATAACCACTTTGCACTTGGACATTGGGGAAAACCTCACCAGAAGCTTCAATCTCTACCCCTTTAGTTTTGGCTTTCGCACCAATCCATGCAAAATCAACAGCGGGATTACTTGGCGCACCATTATAAACAATGTCCTCAATGGCACGATTGGATTCATGGATTTCAAAATAAGCGATACTGGCATTTAACTTGGCATCATCAGATTGAAACTTAAAGCCGCCTTCGTAGTTTTTACCTTCGTCTGGATCTAGAATTTTATTGGCTGAAGACTTATACCAGATATCATAAGGCATAAAGATATCGCTGAGACTGGCATAAGCACTGACTCGATCAGTGATGTCATAGACCACCCCAACATAGGGAATGAAGCGATTCTTTTCCTCAACCACACCTTGTAAGCCTTTCATTTTATAGTTGATCATACGGGTGCCTAAGAGCACCTTTAAATCATCTGCCAGATTTAAACGTGTACTGGCGTAGGCACCATATTGTGAAGTACGGTCATGGGTATAGGCATTTGGCTCACCCCAATTTGGCTGTGCAATATTGCCATCCCATTGGCTAAAATCGGGAATATGTGAATCATAACCCTGCATGCCACCATACCAATCTTTCCCCTTCCAACGTGAATAAGCCCCACTTGCGCCTAAGACCAAATCATGTTGCCGACCAAGCAGCGCAAACTTACCTGTGCTATACAACTCCAATGAATCACTGACAGTACGACCGATATATTGAGAAGGCCAAAGATTAGCAGAACCATCTAATTTAGGATAATAGCCTTGGATGGTGCCTAGTGTTGCATCATAGCCATTAATTTTATGATCATATTGCAGAGTCAGTGCCCAATCGTCATTAAATTTATGATGTACATTGGCAAAAATGGTGCGGGTATATTGTTTCCATTCACTCCAATTGGCACCATTATTAAAGGAGCGATCTGGATCAGGATTACGTTCCCCTTCACCATTAAATAAAGGAAAAGAGCCTGACCATGTCGATGCTTTAGGGTCATTGTTCTGGTAATCAGCACCCAGTGTAACTAAAGTTTTATCGCCTAAATCTGCTTCGACAATGCCATAAAATACAGCACTTTTACGTTCATAACGATCCATAAAAGATTCTTTGTCTTGACCCGCAGCCACAAAACGTCCACGAATAGTTTGCTCATCATTCAGTGAACCACTGACATCTGCCATAGCACGGTAATTATTCCAAGAACCTGCGCTTAAACTCAGCGATGCTTGAGTCTCTGCGGTTGGTTTTTTACGTACTAAGTTGATGGTTGCCCCTAAAGATCCCACCCCTGTAAGTAAGCCCGTTGCCCCTTTGAGTACTTCGACACGGTCATAAATAGCAGAGTCACTGAGCGTATTACCCGCAGCATAACCGACATTTCGAGTCGTAGAAGGAATGCCATCATATTGGAAATTATTAATGGCAAAACCACGAGAGTAATAACTGGTCCGTTCACTATCGTAAGCTGATACGGTAATCCCGGGGGTATGCGACATGACTTGATCAATATTATTTAACTGAAAATCATCCATCAACTGTCGCGTAATCACACTAATGGTTTGTGGTGTTTCTTTCGGTGTAAGCACTAAACGCGTGGCGGTGGCAATTTTACCTGGCGTATAAGAACCACTGTTTTCAGTAATTTCCCCCAATTGATTGGCAGTCACGACAATGGTCTCAAGTTTCGCTGTTGGATTGTCAGCGTGAGAATTTGTTGCCACGGCTGAATCCGTTGCCGTGTTTGCAACTGTTGTGGTTTTCGACATCTGACGTCGTTCAATTCGCCACACCCGTGGACTTTGTTGAACAAGCTGTAGATCTGTGTCTTTTAATAACTGTTGAAAACCCTGAGCAATATCAAAACTGCCACTTAAACCGTTGGTTTTATACCCCTGCGTCAGTTTCGGATCAAAAGACAATGCAATATTAGACTGTAGAGCAAAATTAGAAAGCGCTTGCCCCAAATCCCCTGAAGCCACTTGATAATGCTTTTGAGTTGCTGCTGTTTCAGCATGGCTAAATGCACTGACACCCAACATGCTGCTCAGTACCAATAAATGCATGACCGAATAACGCATTTTTTTCTCGCGGCTTATTTTATATGGTTTCGGTTTTTTCAAATTTTTTGCGTGTTGCAATGCTAGAGACACCATAACCCCCTATTGAATACCAATGAGTTCTCTTATTAGCCTTGCCAGTTGAGTTTTAAAAAAGTGTCAGCATTAAATTATTTTTTTTCACCAATACTGACCCAATAGCCTTGTGCATAGCGATTGATGTTTAACTTATAGGTGACAGCCAACATGCTATATAGCGTTGGCAAATCATTGATTGGATAAGTCCCTGATATTTTAATCTGAGCAATATCATCATCTAAAGCAATATAACCCTTTTGATATTTTCCTATACGCTGTACGAATTCAGACAACGGCAGATCATTCACGATCATCCAGCCCTGCGTCCAACTGTTGCGTGTAAGATCCGCACTTGTAACCTCGGCGGCCTGCTCGCGATTCAAATGACTTTGCTGACCCGCCGCAACAATCACTGCCTGAGTTGGATGACGTTGTGGTTGTAATTTCACTGCACCTTGCTCGACGAACACCCAAGACTGCTTTGGATCAAGCTCTACTGAAAATTCAGTACCCAAAGCCTGCATTTGCCCATGTTGAGTTTGCACAAAGAATGGGCGTTGCTGTTGATCTTTCGCAGTTTTAATCCAGATCTGACCTTTTCTTAGCACGACATTACGTTGCTTAGCGCTATAGTCCAGATCAATTGCCGATGCGCTGTCTAAATACAGTTCACCACCATCGGGGAGTTTAATTTTTTCAATTTTACCCACTTTTGTACGATAGTCTGCCGTCCATTGTTGTTGCTGATTTAAGCTATAGCCTAAATACAGTAACGATAGACCAGCCAAAACCCACATGTAATGACGGCGTTTTTTCCATGAAGATGATGTGCTTTGCTCTAAAATAGGCCGTGCTACTTCTGTTGGGAGTTGATCAAAAGTATGATGCAGTTGCTGCATTTTTTGCCAAACTTTGGCATGCACTGAACTTTGTTGCTGCCAGATCTGTAATTGCTGTAATTCTTGCGGACTCAATTCGCCTTGGTTTAAACGCATACACCAATCAGCCGCTTCATTTAAAATTTGTTGCGTCTGTTTTTGATCTTGTTTTTGATCTTGTTTTTGATTGTGTTGTCGTTCAGATTCATTCTGCTTTGACATTGGCTTAGTCGTCCAGCATGGCAGACAGACAATGTACATACGCTTTTTTCATATAGCGTTTGACTGAACTTAGGGAAATATCCAATTTGACTGCAATCTCATCGTATTTCAGCCCTTCAAGCTGTGCATAGAGAAAAGTATCGCGTACCACCACAGGCAGTTGCTCTAGCAATTGTGTCACTTCAAGCAAACTTTCGATAATCAAACAGTGTTGTTCTGGAGAGATTTCTTCGAGTTCAGGTTGTAGCGCCAACACATCTAAATATGCCCGCTCAATATGCTTACGTTGAATCCAATTGATCATCAAGCCTTTGGCTACAGTGGTCAAATAAGCACGTGGTTGCAATAATTCAATTTGCTGTCGTCGTGCCATCACTCTTAAGAAAGTATCTTGTGCCAAATCAGCTGCATCAGAGCTATTGCCTAACTTTTTATATAGCCATGCATATACCCAAGAATGATGTTCTTGATAAAGCTGAGCAATATCATGATTGGAAAGCGACGCAGACATGGAAAAAGTTTATTTAAGCGAATGATAATTATTATCAGTAATTTAATAGCTAAATTCAATCATTATTTTCATCTTAACCACGTCCTTGTCCAACTCGCTTTTATTGCACAAACCCAAGCTACATATCATCCATAAAGGTCTATCATCGACAATGGCATAAACTCCACAGATGAAATTAAAATTCTTCAGAATTAACGATCATCTATTAAGGAAGTATTATTTTTTCATCATGATTAATTTATAGGGATTTTGATTGTGCTTTTAACTCAATTAAAGGGCAATTCCTGCAGAAATAAAAGCAATATGATCTACAATACCTGTTCAATCTAAATCACTCTTATCGCCTAAGTATTCTTGCAAGCCATTTTGATCGTTTTGATCAATTCCAATAATATAAACCATACAACAAGCCGACTCATCTTCATTCAAATAATCCTGCTTACTAGAAATTTAAAAAAATGGGCAATATCCATCCCCCCATTCCTATAATATTTGGGTAAAACTTACGAGATGTATTTAAATCAAAAGTATGAATAGAATAATGGGGATTTTTTTTGTTTTTTATTTCAATATCTTATATATCAACTGATAAATTACAATCAATTGAGAATGCTAATATAACATTCTCAATTATTCAAATTAAGGTTTCAAAGCGATCTTAATAACACCATCACGTTGGCTTGCGAAATGTTCATAAGCATCCACTACATTATCTAGCGAATATTGATGCGTAACTAAATGGCCAAATTTAACACGCTGACTAGATACAATATTTAATAATCGTCGCATTCTCTCCTTTCCGCCTGGACAAGTCGATGTAATAATTCTTTTTTGGGCTAATCCTGCACCAAATCCATCCAAAGGAATAGGTATATTTTTTGAATAGACTCCAACACTTGAAATCACGCCACCTGGACGGGTTACATTCACACAAGTAGCTAAAGTTTCATCTATTCCTAAACATTCCAACGCAACATCAGCACCAATGCCATTAGTTAATTTCAACACCTCCTCAACGACATCACACTCATTTGGGTTTAAAACCACATCAGCTCCCATACCTTTGGCCAGCTCTAATCGGTTTAGGTTTGTGTCAACAGCAATAATCAATCCAGCACCACAAAGGCGTGCACCACTAGTTGCACATAAGCCAATTGGCCCTTGAGCAACGACCACAACAACATCACCGATCTTAATATTTGCAGATTCTGCCGCTGAAAAACCTGTACTAATGATATCAGGGACTAAAAGTACATCCTCATCAGATAAATTATCAGGAATAATTGCCAGATTCGCTTGCGCATCTGGCACCACAAAATATTCAGCTTGGCAGCCATCTAAATAATTTCCAACCTTCCATCCTCCCGCTGATTTCCATCCCGTTTTAGATTCACTACCACATTGCGCATGAAAACCTGTTAAGCATGATGAACATTGCCCACATGGCGTCACCGCAGCACAAAGAACACGTTGCCCTTCATGGTAAGCTTTTACTTGAGATCCCAGTTTTTCAATAACTCCAATTGGTTCGTGGCCTAAAGTCAGACCTGCTGTTACAGGATATTCTCCTTTTAAAATGTGAATATCTGTACCACAAATTGTTGTAGTTGTAATTCTTACCAATGCATCTGTAGGCCCAATATCTGGGATAGGTTTGTCTATAAGCTCAATACGACCGGGCTCAACGAATACTGTTGCTTTCATTATTGTCATTTTATTGCTCTCCATTGCAAAACATCATTTAAAAACAATAGATTTTTCAAATACAAATTTTTATTTATCGATTGATAAATAAAAATTATATTCTATATTAAAATTGATCAAAATACCAACAACAATACTTCCCTAATTAATATCTAATAAGAAACAACTCAACACTTAAAATGTAAAAATATTAATAATTTACCTAAAAGTATTTAGCAAAAAAGCTGATAATTAGACAATTTTACTTATTAATTCCATTCAGCAATCGGTGTTGGCATATGTAGTGCCAACTGAGCATCTTTGATCACATCCATTCGTAAGATTTTTTTAGCACCGAGTTGATCCAATAATTGACTGACTGGGCCACCATAACGATTTAACTCAACATGTTTTGGAAATAACTTTTGAGCAAAATTTTGGTTATTTGCCTGAACGTATGAACGATACCAAATACCATCAACCTGATTCAGCATGGTTTTCTTTTCTTGCTGTGATTGATTTTTTACAGTTTTAAGTTTTGGTGTTGGCGCAGATAGGCTGATGTCGAGATTGCCTTGAGTATCATATAAATGCGCTTGGACCTGATCAGCTATTTTTAAATCAATTGCAGTGAGCCACTTGGGTAAATCATAAGCATAAACACCACGTACACGTGCAATTTCAGTATCGACAGGTAGTGCAAGGACATAACCATAATAATCGCGTGTACGTGCAGATTTGATTAACTCTAAAATATTGGCGCCTTTTGCATGAGGACGGCGAACCACAACAGCAACAGATACTTCATCATAAGGATCATTATCACAGACATCATAGGCAAAAAAAGTAAGTGAGACCAATCCATAGCCAGGTATTGGGCTTAGGGGTTCAACTTTAGCAGGCAACTTTGCTTTTAACTTATCTAATGGTGCAAGCATCAACAGTTGAACATTGCTGGTTTTATAATAATAGTTTGGCGACCACACTTGACCTATACGTGTTTCAACCAGTTGCTTAGGAATCTTTCTAAAGAAATCTATATTGCCAATACCAGATTCTTTTGCAACTTGATCTAAATTTGGTTGCATATGGAATCGGTCATAAAAACCACCTTTAGGAACCAGTACCTTATGCGGTCCAAATTCAACCTCTACAAACGCTTTTGCATTTGGATATTGAGTGGTTGGTTGCTTTGCATTAACTCGATTGGTCATTACAGTATTTATATTTTGCATCGCTGTATTCTCTGGTGAATGTGAGATGTTACTGAGCTAATTGTTTGGGGTAAGATCATTTGCTGCAAAAGCAGAATGTATGAATACCAAACCTATAAAAGCGTTTGCGTTGTTCGATTTAAATTAAAAAATTTCAACATCGCTTTCACTCTAATTCAGCATTGAGTTCATGCTATGTTTAAAGTGGACTTTAAGGTCAATAGGGTTTATTTGTTTTTTAATTCAAATTGAATTGTGATTAAAATTCATACACAAAAAAACCGCAGCTCAAATTTAAAATGATGAATATAGATTTGATCGCACTTGCAAAAGATCAAATTAAAGCAAATGCTGAATGACGCCCAGAGTCAGCACTTTATGGGTAAAATGCCATTCATCTAAAATAGACAAAAAATTAAAAAACAGGCTTGACCTTAAAGCTTACTTCAATCTTATACTCACCATGAAACAACTCAGAGGAAATCATGATGACAAATACTTGGGTTATTAAGCATCGTATAATTCAACAGTTATTGGTTGTTTTAGCAGCATTATTTTCAGTGTCTTTTGCATCTGCGAATGATAACAGCAGTTCAAAATCAATTTCGAACCCATCTTCGTCAGGATCTAAAGGAAAAATATTGGTTGTGATGACCAATCATGACCAATATCCTTCACGTGAAGATACTACAGGGCTATGGGTAACTGAGCTCACACATTTCTATGACGTTGCGTATAAAGCGGGTTACCAAATGGATTTTATTAGCCCTAAAGGGGGTGCAGTGCCACTGGATGAGCGTAGTCAAAAATGGATCTATATGGATAAACAAGCACGCGCTTATTTAGCCGATCCTGCATTTATGTCGCGGTTAAATAACACTTTGCAGCCAACTGAGGCAAAAGCGTCTGACTATAAAGCAATTTATTTTACTGGCGGTCATGGTGTGATGTGGGACTTTCCAAATAATCCTGAGTTAACCGCACTGGCTGAACAAATTTATCGTCAAGGTGGTGTGGTATCCGCGGTATGTCATGGTGTGGCAGGTATACTTTCCCTAAAAGATGAACAAGGCAAAGCGCTCATTGCAAACCGTAAAGTGACAGGATTTTCAAATCGTGAAGAATCACTGTCAGGGATGAAAAAACAAGTGCCCTTTTTCCTTGAAAATCAGTTGAAATCAAAAGGTGCAAAATATTCTCAAGGATTTTTTCCATTTACCTCTTATGTCATTGTCGATGACCGTATTATTACAGGTCAAAATCCTCAATCACCGCGTGAAGTAGGCGAAGAAGTAGTCAAAAAATTGGTGACTATACAATAATTTAAATTAGCTAGATTGGACATATTTTGTGAGTGAAGGCTTGTAAAATATTGCTTCATCTTAAAGACTTGTGTGACAGCAATAAAAATTTTCCACGCTTAAAAAATGGGCACCACCCGAATCTAATTAAAAGACATTTCATCAATTCACAATAAATATCAACATGCTAAACAGAAATATTATATTGACTCAGTTTTTGTATTAGATTAGTATTTTAATGTAAATAATTATCATTATCATATAGCCAACAAAGCCTTGCCCTTTCTAGCCACGATAATTGTCCAGTTTTTTTATCAAGCAAAGGATAAAGCAATGTTGTTATCTAAAATGAAAATAGGTCATAAAACGCTGATTGCGAGTTCAATCTGTACCATTCTTGCGGGTTGTGGAGGCGGTGGTAGTAGTGGTGGTGGAGACAGCAAACCGAGCAATACTGCGCCCACAATTGATGCAATCAGCCCATTGACCATACAAACCCTAGACAGTAAAAAAATTAGCGTAACGGCGAAAGATGCTGAGAACAACGCGCTCACCTATAGCATCAAAACTGCGCCAAAATTAGGCACTGCCAGCATTGACAGTAAAACAGGTGTGATTACTTATATTGCAGGCAATGTGGTTGGCGCAGATACACTTGTGGTGAGTGTCAGTGATGGTTCACTGAGCACAGATCTGAGCATTACGATTAATACCCAAGTTGAGTCGGTGTTTGATTATCAATTCTACAAAGTCGCCAACCCTGAAACAGGTAATTCTCAAATTGTTCGTTATGACCCTAACAACGGCAAACAGGAGTATTACAGCAGTATCAGCAATGTGATTTTAGGCAATCGTGTCTTTGTAATGAGTGCTGCAAAAGATGGCGATAAGGCGGTTTATAAAAAACGAGAATATGCGATTTTCCTTGACCCAAATGCATCTAAAGAAACGCGTAATTACACACCAGCTGGCGCAACAACAGCAACTGAATATACATTCTATACCGACAATATTCTAAAACGATTTGATGCAAGTAATCCAAACAGTCAAGCCACCATTTTTAGTAGTGCAGCATTACCAGCAGCATTAAAAGCCGCAGAAATGAAAGTGATTGGCGATACACAAACCATGTATCTCAATGAAACAGATATTGATAATTCTTATGTGCAATTGCGTACTTTTGCCAAACTACCCGATATTTTTAGAGGCGAACTGTCTGACAATATTAAAAATGCCTATATCACTGTGCGTTTATCAGATGGCAAAGTGACACAGGGTCGAACCATTAAACAGGTTGTCAATAACACGACTGGTAAAACTGATTCAGTATTGGTCAACTACAGTGCTGCCTATGTCAAAGGAAGCTACCCAACCGCAAGTAATGAAGCTGCACGTTTACAAAGCTGTACCGTTGATTTGGTCACCTGTACTGATATTGGTGGAGGAACAGGTCAATACTACTTCTTAGCGCAAAATGATAGCCATATTTATCTGGCAAAAGAAGGGGTAAAAACACTTTATGCTTATGATAAAACTGCAAAAACCTTAGCGAATGTAACAGGTGCAGAATACCCTGCAAATTATAATCCTGAACATCATCAACTTAAATTTGGTGGTGGCCATGGTGGTGCGGGTATCTTTAGTAATTTCTTTAACATGCCAAATGTAGTCGATAATTTGGCAGAAGGTAATACTGGTTATTTATTGATTAATTATAACCTTGATACACAAAATGCAGCGATCACCCATTCCATATTTGGCAACGCCTATGTCTTTAAAAATGCCGAAATTCTGAAATTGACAGGCACCAGCGCAAGCAAAATTTATGATAATGGCACTGGTACGGATTTAGCCAATAATTCAAGCAATGTGGCTTTGTCATATAACCTCAACCTTACTGCGGTCAAAAATGGTTATTTATTTGTCGAAGCGGCCAAGTTATCTAAAGACAAGATGAACCTTAACTATCAACAATGCTGGTTAAATACTGCAACCACAACCACAAAAACAGCGTTGGATAATGCCGTCATTGATCAGGATATTCCGTACTTTACTTCAATGCGAGTACCTGCGGTGGCAGTCGGTGATTATGTCTATGTCAATGAGACCAATCCAACTGCAGCAGCAACCCGTGTTTATAACGTTTATAAATTACCACTCAATGCGCCAACAGCCAGCAAAACCAGCGTCACCCCAACGTTTGGCCGTATGTACTTTGAACGTACTGCATTCCGTGCCAATGGCGTTTATGAAGGCAATGTATTGTTATGGAATAAACGTGCCAATCAGGCAACAGATCCAACTGACACAGTCGGTAGTATTGTCAATGCCACCACGGGCAAACTCATGGGTAACATCAAGGATTTAGAGGGTGGAGGTGGAATTACCAATGTCACTGCTGACGCTTCAGGTAATGTCACTTTGGCTGGGATTGGTGGTCTATTTGGCTTGCATATGACAGGTACTCATACTGGTGTTCCTTTACTGACCAGTGGCTTCTCAGAAAAAGAAAAATCATTGAAAAAAGTCAATGAAATTAATGGTTCTTGGATTACTGACTAAGCCATACGTACTCATTCAATCGGGTTGCTGTTTCCATTCTTAAGATGGGGCTGCAACCCTGCGTTTATTTTGACTGGATTTCTGTCATGAACACACCTCCCTTTCTCCCACGATATCTATTATTGAACCTGTGTATTGCTGGTGGATACTCTCCTTTCTATCATCTCTATGCAGCAGAAAATAAGAAAGATACCGACATAAATGATGAACACCCCACTAAACTGCCTGTCATTGAAGTTACAGCAGAAAAAGTCCTCAAGGCAGAGCGACAAAATCAACAAGAAATGTTTAACAAACCCTATTCCAAACAGATCATCAGTCAGGAAAAAATTCAACAGGAAGGCTTAGCCGATGTCAAAGAAGCGATTCGGGATATTCCTGGTGTTTCCATTACCGAAACTGGGGCTTTCGGTAAAAATGTAAAAATTCGTGGTCTGACTGGGCAACGCGTGGTCAGTGTTGTTGATGGCATCAAAATCGCCAATCAAGGTTTAGACCATTCAGGTTCCGGTGAAATCAATCAGGTGGATATTAACAACGTTGAAATGATTGAAGTGGTAAAAGGTAGTCCTGCGGTGATTTACGACCCGGGTGCATCAGGTGGCGTCATTATCGTCAAGACCAAACCTATACAAATGAGTCAAGGCATCGGGGTCAGTCAAAAATTCGCTTATGATGAAGGTTATGACAAAACCAGTTCCACCACCAGTCTAAACGCAGGCATGGATAATTTTGGTGCAAAGGTCACTTATACCAAAGAATCGTCCAATGACTATCGAGTCCGTGGTGATGCTGATAAAAAATATGCGATTAGTAAAACCAATGCATTAAATGCAGTGAATAGCACAGTAACCGTCAAAGATTTGGGTTATGACGCCGAATCACTGAGTGCCAAATTATCAGGAAAATTTGCTAAAGATAGCCAAATTGATCTCGATTATGATCAATGGATCGGTAAAGATATTGCATCAGCACATGGGAATACCATGCAAGATGCAATGGTGATGCTGTTGGCACGCAAAGAGCGTGAATCAAAATCCATCACTTATCGTAAAGACAATCTGGGTATTTTTAATAACTTCTCATTTAAATATAACAAACAATCCTTATTAGAACGCCAACAAGAAGGTGGTTATACCGAAACCTTAGACAGTGATAATTTTAATGCCAATCTATTTTTAAACTGGCATCAATTACAAGCCAGTTTTGGTCTGGAAGCTGTTTTGGATAAAGCCGTCACTGCGGTGTATTCTGAACAAGATTATTATGCAGGTTTTACGAATTTAGAATATGACTTCGGCACATGGACAGGTTTTGCAGGAGTACGCGCCAATTATTGGGCAACCCGACAAAAATTACTGCCAGGTGCAAATGCTGAACTTGCCTCGCAACTCATCGGTATTTCGGGAATTACCCCTGAAAAAACCATATTCGAGCCAACATGGGCGCTTGGAGCACAATATCACCTCACCGATACTCAAAATATTTCTGCCAACATCAGCCGTACTTTCCGCGCACCTGATTTGTATGAACGCTATACGTTTGGAGGCTTTTTGGGTGGAGGTTTAGCTTTACAACCTGAAGAAGGCTACCATGCCGAAGTGGCTTGGAAATACCTCAATGATCATTGGGCCTTAAATACCAGTGTGTTTTATAGCGACTTTGACCAATATATTTGGACGAAAACCAATCGTAGAGTTATTGATCGGGCTGGTTTGGAAAGTTGTATTCGTATAGGGAAATGCAATATAGCGACAGGCGATTTTAATGATCGTGAATCTGACTTTTTCCAAGACACCACCCGATATTATAATGCCGACCAAGTCAATAATTGGGGTATGGAATTCAGTGCCAATTATATGGATGAAGTGCATGATTTTGGTATTTCAGGCAGTTTTAATAAAATTGATTCTGAAGATGTTTTTGTGCAAGCTGCGGCACATCCAATTGATATTAACAGCCATTATAAATATACCTTTAGCCAATTGCCGTTACAGCCATGGGTGAAAGGCAAAATTCAGACCGTATTGAATGAACCTCAAGTCATACAAAAAGGCGGCTTTGATTCTTATACCATCGGTAGCCTATATGCGGGTTTTAATCATAAATATGTCAATTTAAGTGCAGGGATCCGTAACCTCGGTAATACCACCTATAGGGCTGCGTATAGTGGTTTAAATGGTCTGGAACGTACTTATTTTATCAATGCTGAATTTAAATGGAATAATTATAAATGAATGTAAATTTTTGGATTGTTGCCCTTGTCTGTGAAAAGAGATTCAACATGATGATCATCTAATCTGTTCTATTTCAATCCAAAGTTTATATAGGAGACGTGAAATAAAATCAAAGCAAAAAAAAGACCCTTAACAATTTAAGGGTCTTTTAAATATTTTGCGGAAGCGGTGTTCTATAACAAATATTCGTGGTGCTGGAATGCTTTCAGACATGTCTCTGACTACTTTAATGTGGCAAAAATGATAATTTTTTATCCAACTTCACATCTCGTTCACACTGATTTATCTACAGTATTAAATAAAATTCAAAATGGATAATGATCATGAAAAACCCAAAAAAAATCTTTGCCTCTATGTTGGCACTGATGTGTTTATCAGGATGTAAAAGCATTCCAAGTTATTCCTCAGATTATAGTTCCGCCAGAAATAATATTACGGGTATGACATTGACAGAAACCCAAGCATTAGAGATTGGCACTCATTTCATATCTACCTTCAATACTTTAGGTACACCAGAATTCATAAATAAAGCCAGTTCTCTATATGCAGAGCACCTTTTTATCAATGACACACTTTCCCAGTTCTCATCACGACAAAATTTACTAGAACATTTCAAAGGTATGAATAAGCGTGTTAGAAATGTCAAAGTAAAATTATTAAATACTACCCATCAGCAAGACTCTGCATATATACATTGGTATATGGCTTATGAGTTCAAAATTTTTGGTGTGCAAAGAAAAATGGCGTCATATGGTATTAGTGAAATTAAAGTAAATAAAGATAATCAAATTATTTTTCAACAAGACTTTTGGGATCCTGCAAATGGCCTATATCGTCAATTGCCTTATGTAGGAGGTGCTTATTCATGGTTATTAGCATTCAAAAAATCATCTTAAGTGTTGCGTGTATGACTGGTTTATCCGTCAGCACGTCAACAATTCATGCTGCATCTGTACAACAATGTGCAACAGCTGCCCTTTTAATCGGGAAAAAACAAGTCGGTCAAGTAAGCTACTTTGCAGAGTCTTGTAAAAAAGCCTGGGATATGCAAAGTATTCAAATGAATTTTTCTTATACTCAAGATATCCCAGAATGGGCATTTAAACGTGCAGCCACACATTTTTTAAAGAAAAATATTCCTGATTTTAAAGAGACATCTCCCCTGAACCAAATTACACAGCTTTATAAACCAGTTAAAAATGGCGATTTATACACTTTAAGCTACGTCCATTCGTCCCACACATTGACACTTTTACTGAATCAGAAAACATTAGGTCATATCCAAAATGATCATGCCAATCAATATTTTAAAATTTGGTTAGGTTCACAGCCTTTTAATGCTAAATTGAAACAACAGCTCTTAAATTAACGACATAAAGTTATTGTAATGACAAAGCATTTTATCCTTATGGTCGAAGACCATTACGAATTAGCATCTACCCTCTGTGAGTTTTTAGAGACACATGGTTTTGTAATAGATCATGCCCGTAATTTAGACACAGCTCGAAATTTATTAAAACACAATCCTTATCACATTCTGTTATTGGATATTAATTTACCTGATGGCTCAGGTTACGATCTCTGTCATTGGTTAAGGAAAGAACAAGGCTTAGACATCCCTGTACTAATGCTCACAGCACGTGATACCTTAGATGACAAAATGAAAGGTTTTACTTCAGGTACCGATGATTATTTGGTCAAACCATTCGACTTTAACGAATTGGTTATGCGAGTTCGGGCTTTGATTAAAAGATCAATGGGTGAAGTTTCTAATAGCCAATTACAAATTCACGACCTAATTTTAGATAGTGCACGACAAACTATTAGCCGTGCTGGTCAAAATATTGAACTTCCACCAATTCAATTTAAGCTCTTGAAGTTATTGATGAGAAACTCACCTAAAGTCATTACTAAACAAGAAATTGTAATAGAATTATGGGGTGATACAGAGCCTGAAAGTGATGCACTGCGCAGCCATATTTATAATTTACGTAAAATGGTTGATAAGCCTTTTAATCAGAAATTGATTCATACAGTGTCAGGTGTTGGCTTAAAAATTTCGCTTGAACTAGACTCACTTAGTTAAGATAAACCACCACGACTAATCCCGTGGAAGGCATTAAAGTAATATCATTGTGAATAGTTAAATAATATTGACGATCAAACAACTCCACACGCCAACCCAATTGCTTAGACAATTTCTGTACTAATTGTAGTCCAATACCATGCCCTTTGGTTTGTAACTTTAATTGAGGGCAAGATAACTCGCGTACTTTAACGTTATTGGGTAAATTGATGCCTATACCATTATCGGCAATCAGGACCTTATTTTTTTGCACAATAATATCAATTTCTGAACCTTGAGAATAATTTAAGGCATTACGTAAAATATTACCAAAAACCATTTTTGTCATAGATGGATACAGTAGCCGTGTCTGTTCATTCGGATCTTGTTGAAGATTAATCTGTATTCCTTTGACCTGACCCACACTTTCTAAATCAACTTGTAATTCATGTAATATATTGAAGATTGATCTATATTCTGGAGTGAGCGTATTGGTGGTATTACGCGCAATTGCCAATAAGGTATCAACCAGTAACTGCATGTCTTCAATGGTATTACCCAGACGAATAAAGGCTTTGTTATCACCATAACGGGCTTGGCAAATTTGAACATTACCTTTTAGAACTGTTAAAGGTGTCCGTAGTTCATGACTGACATCACTGCTAAACTCACGTTCACGATTAATAAATTCATTCAAAACCTGATGATATTTCTCTAATGCTTGTTTTAAATATTCTGCTTCCATATTTGCATCAGTACTGATGTCCTTAAAAGGTGATGCTTCTTTGTTCTGATGTTCCCAATCGATGTTTTCTAAAGCATTGGCAAGTCGAGTGATCGGAGAAAAATAACGGCGCGCACGCCGATTCCACCACCACAACACACTATAAAGTACAAACAAACTCAGCATTAACGGTGCTAAACCAAACAACCATATCAGTTTATTGACATTACTTTCACCAAAAACCAAAAGAACATGCTGTCCATTACGCTCTCCATAGACGGTCATACGTTCTTTACCATCCACAAAATGACGGCCAACTCCTGGTTTTAAATGTATGTTTTGAAAGCTAGTGGGGGTCACATTATTCCAGCGATATCCATATAAATTTTTGGTGTCAGGCAAATCTGCATTTGGATTATGCTCTATACGCATCCAATAATGCTCCATTTCCTGTTCAAGCGCAGTTTTCAATAATGTGCCTTTAATCACCCATGCACTACATGCAATACCAATCACAATCGACAAAGCGATCAATCCAATTTGCAACCAGTAATAACGATTAAAGACTTCACCCAAGGGATGAGCACGGTTGCTCTTAAAAAGCCTCAGCATAAATATATCCCTTGTATGACCCACTGAACAACAGATTCAATTTAGATTATACGGCTTTCTTATGAAACAAAAAGTGACCAATGACCCATTCTTGGCCTTGTTCAAAACCAAACAGTTCAGCACAAGCCATAAAGAAGATTCGCCAACGTTGCCACCAAGCTGCTGCATCTTTGCCATAGGTCTTTTCAAATAATGGTTTTAAACGTTGTTGGTTCCGATCCATATTTTCAAGCCAGGCATTGGCCGTTCTTTCATACTGCATACCTGACCACTGCCAATGCTGTTCTAACTGCAAGTGATCTTGAAAATGTAAGAAAGTTGACGCAGACGGCATCAATCCACCACTAAAAAAGTATTTCGACATCCAATCATATTCATTTTTAATTTCAAATGGATAATGCAAAAATCGATGGCAAAAAATATGACACCACAATAATCCATCAGGTTTAAGCCAGGTATTTATTTTTTCAAATAGCTTTTGATAATTACGCACATGCTCAAACATTTCCACCGACACCACGCGATCAAATGAGCCACCTTCAAGTTCTAACACATTGACATCGCAAGTGATGACCGTCAAATGATTGAACTGTCGTTGTTTGGCTTGTTGTTGAATATAGGCACGTTGCGTTGAAGAGTTCGATACAACAGTTATCTTTGCATTTGGATAATGCTCTGCCATCCATAAACTTAAAGATCCCCAACCACAACCAACTTCTAAAATGTGTTGACCATCTTTTAATTGTGCCCGTTCACAATAACCTGCTAAGGCTAACTCTTCAGCTTCGTCCAAACTCGTTTGAGCATCGCTAAATAAACTCGCACTATATTTTAAGCGTTTACCCAGTACTGCCTGAAAAAACTCAGTGGGAAGCTCATAATGCTGTTGGTTGGCTTTATCAGTTTCAATCGCAATTTCACTGCGCTTTAGCATACGGAGGACATCCATATAACGCTTGCTGCCCTGTTCAGGATCATAACGACCTTCTTGAATTAAGCGCTTTTTACTTAAGCTCCGTATCGCTGCACGTATCGCCTGATCTGGAACCAATCCACTTTCGACCAGTTTTAAAGACTGCTGAATAATAAAATCCATGTTGTGATCTACTCTTTAGGTTGCCACGGAATAAACATTGACGTTCGTTGTTGATAATCTCGGTAATTTTGACCACGATGACGTAATGCTTGTTGTTCGCTAAACGGAATACCTGTGATGTAATATAAAAATGCCCACATCAGTAATGGATAAATCCATAACAGATAAAGCCCTGCGGCCAAACCTAAAATGGGGTAAGCAAACCAATGTAACCATTCAAAAAAATAATTCGGATGCCGTGAATACTTCCATAAACCTTGATCCATGGTTTGACCGCGATGATCTGGGTTCTGTTTAAAATGATACAGCTGTTGATCAGCAGTGCTTTCACCAATGAAAGCCAGTAGCATAATGATTATCGCAACGATCAGCGCCCAATTCGTCCATTCATTCCACTGTATTGCGGGGAAACTCAGTAAGGACAGCATCGGATAGGAAAACAAAAGCGCCAGTCCTGCTTGAAACATAAAAAAGCACAAAAAGCCTAAATGTTTAAATTGTCCCATTGCACGACGCATATTGGCATAACGACGGTCTTCTTCTATTTCATGCAAGTAACGGCGTAATAAATGCCAAGTCAGACGTAAGAACCAAATGCTACTAGCAAGCCCAATAAAGATACGTACAGCTAAGGGTGCTGTATTCAGCAAAAATGCTGCAATGATGACATTCAGCGTAATACAGAAACTCCATGCAACATCGACTAAACCAGCACGACTGTTATAGGTCACGATGAGCCAGCATATCAGCATAATCACGACATCAAGTAACAACAACTTGAGTAACATTTTGCTCACTCCTTGGCATTTGGATGCTTAAAAGTTAATAAACGTTGGCTTCAAACAACATATGCACATCACTAATCACTCCTTCTTTAAAACCACCCTCGCAATAGCACAAATAAAAATCCCACATCCGAATAAATTTTTCATCAAATCCAAGCGCTAGAACCTGTTCACGGGCAGCTAAAAAGTTTTTCCGCCAAAGATGTAGCGTTTGTGCATAACTTTGCCCAATATCTTCTAAATGTTTTAAACGCAATTTTTGTTCAGATGCAGTTTGAGTTAATACACTGATGCACGGAATAAAGCTGCCAGGGAAAATATAACGTTTAATATAATCCACAGTTTTTAAGGCTTTTTTATAACGCGCATCTTCAATGGTAATCGCTTGAATCAGTCCTAGCCCTTGCGGCTTCAACAAATTGCGACATTGTTTAAAATAGGTTGATAAATATTGCTCACCTACAGCTTCAATCATTTCAATGGAAACAAGTTTGTCGAATTTACCTTCCAGTAAGCGATAATCTTTTAATTGCACCTCTACCCGATGTGCTAAACCTGCTGCTTGAATCCGGGCTACTGCTTCATCATATTGCGCTTGTGAAATAGTAATCGTAGTCACTTTACAACCATAGTTTTGTGCAGCATAAAGGGCAAAACCGCCCCAACCACTCCCAATTTCGACCAAATGATCCATCGGCTTTAGTTGTAATTTTTGACAAATCAATTCTTTTTTATACTCAGAAGCCTGTTCCAAAGTCATTTCAGCATCTTTAAACACAGCACTGGAATACATCATTGATGGATCTAGAAATAATTTAAAGAAATCATTGCTCAGGTCATAATGATCTGCAATATTTTTACGGCTGCCGTCAATTGAGTTCCTGCGTTTTTTATACCAAGCTTTTAAAAAAAATTGACTCGCCTGAGCAATAATATTTTGATTTAGCGTATCCAAAAGATCACGATTACGTGCCAAAATTTGAACCATCTCAACCAAATGATCAGTACTCCAATAACCTCGAATATAGCCTTCGGCGGCACCTAATACGCCATGCTTAAAAATCAATTCCACCAGTTTTTTATCATGGACCTGAACAACCGCAATTAACTCCATATTGTCGCCGACAAAACCATTCCACACCCCTTGAAATATAATTTGACCATGACGTAGCTTTAATAAACTTTGTAAAACCAAAGGCAGTGAGTCTTGTTCAGTGGAAATAAGTGCTTTCATGGCATTGTTTTTCCTTTGTCTTTTTTAGGATGTCGATAAAATGGTACTTTTTTCTTCCATAAGCGAAAAGCATTCAGATAAATTCCTGCCATCATTTTGAAAGGTTCAAAGACACTATAAATAGCATATCGATGCTGCTGTGAAGAAACTGTGATGGGCACTAATATAAATCGCATAGTCGCGTCAAATTGCAGTACATCCTGTTGAAAAAGCTGCATATGAATGACATTTTGCTGAGTAGAAAAATTAAAATTCCACAGGTAATTCATGTCCATTGGCATAAAAGGCGAGACATGAAATGATTTTTTAAACTTGAATTGATAACTGCTAAACTGCGAATGTTGTACTACGTTGTTACGGCAATCATGCACATATACTTTACGTTCATCCCAAGGCGTATTGGTTATTTCACTCAGAATAAACAGCGGCTTTTCATTGGCATCAAAAATAAAATAAAATACCACTGAGTTAAAACGAAAACCTAAAGTCCGTGGTAACGCTAAAACTCGAATCTGCGTATCTAAAGCCACTAAACTATTGGCTTGTTTTAATATTATTTTTTGAATTTTTTGCCGAATTGAACCGTGTTCTTCGATTAAAAAATCATTTGGATCAAGTTTAAGCAGATTCCATCGGCTAGATGACCATAAATAAGATTGCTGGGTAATCGATAGGATTTGATCTGGATCAAACCATAAATAATTCAACTGAGCTTCAAATTTATGTGACTTAGGCAAATAGCGTCGATGCCGTATCACTACAGGGGCTACAGCGAGTTTAGTCATCAACATTGCCTACTCCTAAATCACATCAGCCATATGTTTTTCTAATTGCTCTACTACTTGAGCAGCACTGCGTACCCCATCCTCATGGAAACCCCAGCCCCAATAAGCACCGCAAAATGATGTTCGATTTTGGCCATTAATATCTGACCAGCGTTGTTGCGCTTCTATAGCTTGGGCATTAAATACAGGATGGCGATAATCACGTTCGACTAAAATTTGCTTTGGATCAATTTGAAAGTTAGGATTTAACGTGGCAAATATTTGTGTTTGACAGGATAAGTTTTGTAGTTTGTTCATCCAATAAGTAAACGCGTAATGAACCGTGGACTTCGAACTTCGCCTATCAAAGTTAGCTTGATCTGCAGTAACATGCACATGCCAACTCGCCCATTGAGATTTACACTTTGGCATAATAGTCAAATCACGATGTAGCACCATTTTGTTATCTTGATAAGTAAAATTAGACAACACCTCTTGCTCTTGTGCGGTAGGATCATTTAATAACTTTAGGCTATCATCGGCATGACTAGCCAAAACCACCCAGTCAAATTGCTGTGTATCACATTCTGTTTGCACAATCACTTGATCAGCTAAGCGAGACACACCGATTACCGCCAGTTTTTTAAACTCAATATTTGCTGACTGCTGCTGGATGGCTTGAACATAACGTGCAGAACCACCTTTGACGGTTTGCCATTGTGGACGATCTCTAAGCTGTAACATGCGATGATGTTGAAAAAAGCTCACAACGAATTTATAAGGAATTTTTCCCACTTGATCAATTGGACATGACCATAATGCCCCGCACATTGGATATAAATGCTCTCGGCGAAAAGCATCGGAATAAGCGTTTTGATTTAAATAGTCTTCAATACTCAATGTCGTATCATGCTCATCCACAATGACGTCTTTATTTGCGGCATAAAATTTAAAAAGATCAGAGAGCATGGCTCTAAAATTAGAATTTAAAAAGTTTTGTGGTCTACTCAGCAAAGAAATTTTTTTCGACGGATTATATTGTAACCCAGTGACCAGATTGTTGACTGAAAAACTCATATCACTGTTTTGTACTTTTACCCCTAACTCGGTGATCATTTGGCTAAACAATGGATAATTGTAATTATTGAATACGATAAAACCGCTATCGATAGCAAGTTTTTGCTCATCAATCATCAAGTCGTGAGTATCAGTATGTCCTCCAAAATAATTATTTTTCTCAAATACAGTTACCTGATGATGTTTTGAAAGTTTCCATGCGGCATACAATCCGGAAACACCTGAACCAATAATCGCAATTTTCATGAAGATTCCCCAGTTTAACTTTTCTTGGTCTTTGTTTTAATAAATATGTTTACTTTACTTGCTGATTGAGCAATTTTACTGACCTCATACACTCGTGCAGGAATTGGCTTTAATTCCCAGACCAAACCGACCCAAGACATAATTTTTAAAACATAGTAGGTAATATCAATTTGCCACCAATAAAAACCTTGGCGTGCGCTCCCCGCATAAAAATGGTGGTTGTTATGCCATCCCTCGCCCAAAGTAATAATGGATAAAAATAAGTTATTCCGACTTTGATCTTCTGTTTCAAAATCTCGACTTCCATATAAATGTGCCAGAGAGTTAATACATAACGTCGCGTGAATTAATAAAACGGTTGAAACGACGAATCCCCAAACCAACAGCTGTAAACCAGTTGTTGCAAGTGATGGATACACGACCGCGAGCCATTCACCTAAAGCATAAATTGCTAATGCAGTCAGAAGCACAATGATCAAACTAAAACGATCCAACCAAACTAGTTCAGGATATTTGAGCCAATCTTTAATCACTTCTTTACGCGTGGCAAAATTATAATCATTTAAAAACCACCCTACATGACTGTACCAAAAGCCATGTGTAGACGAGTGTGGATCCTGTGCTGTATCCGTAAATCGATGATGATAACGGTGATGCGCTGCCCACCACAAAGGCCCACGCTGGGCACTCATTGTTCCAATCAATACAAAAATAAATTGAACGACTCGATAAGTTTTAAAAGTCTTGTGGGATAAATATCGATGGAAAAATGCAGTAATTGAAAACATCCGAATCAGATAAAACATCAACATAAAAGCAAGGGCAAACCAGGATATCCCTACGTAAAAAACCGCCAGACATGCAAGATGCAGAAGGATAAAAGGAATAATACGCACCCATTGAATTTTTTTATTATCAGGTGAAATGGTCTGTGCCTGAACCGGTTTGGACCAACTGTCTATCCATTGCATAACACGATTCAACATAGACTGATCCTAATTTTCTAATCATCAGATTTTGTATGAAAGAGTTTAATCAATTCGAAATGAAATTTATGTGAAGTAAATAATTTTTTTTAATGGTACTGACAAGTGAATGGAGCTAGCAACATCAGTTTTTAGACCTTTTATATTCACTTTAATAAGATACCCTATAAGGCTGCGAACAAAACATCATGAACAAAAAACAATCAACTTGATATGATAAAATTATTAACTTAGCTGTAGATTCAAAGAATAAAACAAATTTTTAAACTGATGCTGATCATAAAAAAATAAATCAAATTTATGAAAGCTCGAAATAACGGCTTGTTTACCTTATTCACAGCACCTTGAGCGCAAGCAACTTTATATTAAAGAGTCTCGCTACCTACTTACCATCATCAATATTTTTAAATGCTTTAGAGAGCTGACTTAGTGTTTTAACTTGTTTTCCATAGCGGCGGCATGAACGGCAAAGCAATAAATGAATTTGTAAATTGCCCTGCTCTCGAAATTGAAGTGTTCGATCTAATCTTTCAGATAATAACTGGGTGGCTTGACGACAGGTTAACATGAGCAATCATCCTTCAATAACCATTTATTTTCTAAACATTCACGTAATCTTGTTCGACTTCTATACATGAGCACATTTAAATTAGTCACAGTCAGTCCTAGCTTTTCACAAATTTCATCTGAACTTAGTTCAATCATTTCTCTAAACATGAAAACTTGTGCATATTTGGCTGGTAAATGATTCAAACAGGCATCAAAAATAATCCAAAAATCTTGTTGCTCCAATATTTCTTCTGGACTGGGCCATACTTGAGGTACTTCATATTTATTCCAATGCCCAGAAGCATCAAATAATGCATCTATACTTTGTTCACTGTCCTCATCATTAAACAATTCACTCATCGTCATTAAACGAGATTTTTGCCGAATTAAATCAAAAATCTTGTTTTTTAAAATCGCAAAAACCCACGTTTTAAAAGCTGCTCGGCCAGTAAAAGAATCAATATGTTGAAATGCGCTCATTAATGCTTCTTGAACAGCATCTTCAGCCTGCTGTAATGATGACAGTTGTAGAATTGCGAACTTCAGCATTTGTTGTCGTAACTCTATTACAAAGGCTGGATTTTGTAGTTGTTGTAATATTTCTTGATTCACATTTTCAGGCTCTACGCTCATCCATTTTCCTCATCATTTGTATGGGGTAGATCTAACAATTTCAATCGAATTAATAGTACTTTTAACTCATCGATCTGGGTTTGAATCTGAACGCTAGAAAAATCAGGAAACGTCGCTTTTATTAAACTTCTAATATCTTGTTCAACTAACTCTTGTTGATTGAGTTGTTCAATCACCGCAGCGAATAAAACAGATAAGCTTTCTACGCAGATATTATCTTGATCATTTCGCCAAACCAATATGGCACTAGGCATAGGCTCAACTTCAGCAATGATCGTGCTTGATGACCATTGGTAGACTGGATATTGATAAACGAGCACCCAGACTTGAGTATTTAACTGCCATTCACTCTGCCGAGTAAGGCGTTTTTTTTCAATTTGAACTGTATCTAAATAAAGTTCAAGCCATTCAAACTGTAATAGCTCAGCTAACCAGGGGTATTCATGTAAGCTGGGATGCTGACAATCTGTCAGATACTCTCTAAATTGTAGGGAAATATCATTATAAAACGGTGATTCACATTGCGCTTGTTGGAAAAACTCAGTTAATAACTTTTGCCACTGTATCGCAGGCAATATTGCACGAGTAATGGGATAGACCAAGTCAATAAAAGAACAAACATTATTAAAAAGTAAATCTCGATAAATCTGCATTCGTTCCGCAGGAAGAGCTTTTGGTAACTCAAATTGAGGAAAGCGAATCCAATTACAAAACTGCTGCTGTGTAGCTTGGAATGATATTTGCTCTGTTTTCATCACCGCCCTCCTGCTGCTGAATTGTTTTAATTCTCGTCATTTCATCTTGTAACTCTTGCCATGATGGAATATTAAAATCACGCTCAAGTAATGTTGGTTTTACACCACACACTTGATAAGTATATTGTAATAATTGCCAGACAGAATCGCATACTTCAGCACCATGCGTATCAATCAATAGATTTTGTTCAACTTGTTCATGCCCAGCAATATGTATATAACGAATCCGCTCTTTTGGCATTGCTCGAATAAAGGCATACCCATCACTGCCGTGGTTTATACTGTTTACATAGACGTTATTCACATCGAGTAATAACTCGCAGTCTGCTTGCTGAAGTACTTCAGATACAAAATCGGCCTCACTCATTTCAGCATTTGGCATCAAATAGGTTGAGACATTTTCGATCACCAGCCTTTTACCTAAAATATCTTGGACACGTAAAATACGTTCGGCTACATATTTAACTGCCGCCTCAGTCATTGGAATTGGCATCAAGTCGTATAAGTAGCCACGATCATGGGTATAACTTAAATGCTCGGAATAAATCGGGATATGATAATCTTCTAAAAACCCTTTAATTTTTTGAATAAACTCTAAATTGAGTGGATGTGGCCCACCAATGGATAAAGACAGCCCATGACAGATTAAAGGTGCTTTTTCCACACACCGAGCTAATAACTTTGCATGCCGACCACCAAAACCTATCCAATTTTCAGGCGCGATTTCAATAAAGTCTGGCACTTTTTTAGCACTTAGAAACTCATCAATAAAATCCCTTCTTAGCCCAAGCCCTACACCAGCCAAATTAACCATGGTGATACTCCAACTTTGGAAATGATGCCGTCTATGTGATTCACAGCGACATCATTCTTTAACTGATTGACTATTTACTACCACACTTACCATCAGCAACTTTTTTATCAGCACCACATTTCGCATCCGTTGCTTTCTTCGTTGCACCACATTTACCATCTGCTGCTTTTTTATCAGCACCACATTTTGCTTCTGCCGCTTTTTGTGATTTCGTCATTTTGTTCGATCCACACTTGGCTTCACCACATTTTGCATCACTGGCTTTCTTCGCATGGGTTTCTGTCGCATGCGTTGTTGGGGCTGCTGATACTTGAGTTACACCAGCAACAGATAAAGCTAGCAGTGCTGCGACTGATGTGATTGAGTTGAGTTTATTCATTGTTCTATTCCTTTAAGATAATTTACTTGCTTGTACTTAGGTACATATAGTTAGACGACCTAAACTACCATTTATTACAGTCCAAATTAAAAATTATGAATTATGTAAGAAACACAGTTACCAATCGACTAATTATTATTCAATCTTAATGGGTGTGAAATTTTCATGAATAACGCTATCTATGCTTTATCTGAAAAATACCAAAAATTTTGTAGTCTCATAAAACATGGTGACGGTATCGTAGCACTTACACTGAGACTTTATTTAGTCCCTATATTCTGGATGGCAGGTACAAACAAACTTGCGCATTTTCAACAAACAGTGGAATGGTTTGGTAATACAGATTGGGGCTTAGGTTTACCATTCCCGATGCTGTTAGCAACCCTTGCTACTTCAGTTGAAATTATAGGAGCAATTCTATTAGCCCTTGGTTTCTTGACCCGCTTAATTAGCATTCCACTCATTATCACCATGCTTGTTGCCATCGTTACAGTACATTTACCAAATGGATGGCAAGCAATTGCTGATTCCAATGCTCCATTTGCTAGTGCTCAAGTCCTCGCTTCAACTGAAAAGTTAGAAAAGGCGCGTCAAATCTTAGAAACGTGTGGAAATTATGATTGGTTAACCTCAAGTGGATCATTTGTCATCTTAAATAATGGTATTGAGTTTGCCGTAACCTACTTAGTCATGCTGTTAGCATTAATTGTGTTGGGCGGTGGGCGCTACCTAAGTCTAGATTATTGTGTGAAGCGTTTATTTTTAAAAGAAAAAGTGTAAAAAGAATTATAGCTAAATAATTAAGGTATCGAATATTGCTTTAATTTAACTCATCTCAAAACTTGCATTACTAAAGCAGCCTTACCATCTGATATTAAGCCATTTGATTAAGCCCAAATGAGACAAGCTATATGGAGATATTAAAATAAAAATAGAAGAAGCAATTTCAGTGATAAAAGTTCAGGAATTAGATTCAAAAAGTTAATTATAAAACAGAGAATTAAACTGGAGTCTAAATCTATCCAATCCATTCTAATTCGCTCTATTCAATCCAAAATTTATATAGGAGACGTGAAATAAAATCAAAGCAAAAAAAAGACCCTTAACAATTTAAGGGTCTTTTTAAATATTTGGCGGAAGCGGTGTCCGTCTAACACCAATCCTAAGAAGTCCAATCCAATATTATAAATTAATATTTTTCAATTAATTACAATTACACCCATCCAACTCAGTCTTGTCTAATCCGACTATTTCCAGTATTTTATGAGGGGTAATTTGAGGGGTAGACAATAACATGCCAAAGAAAGCTAAAGAACTATCTGCGCTTAGTGTAGCAAAAATTAAAGAGACTGGTCGATATCACGTAGGTGGTGTTGATGGTCTTTGTTTAAACGTCGAAGGAACTTCCCGTGTCTGGATTTTACGTGCGGTGGTGGGAAAACATCTGGATAAAGATGGAAAATTAAAACCTCATCGACGTGATATTGGTATTGGTCCATACCCTGAAGTTTCTTTAGCTGAAGCTCGTGCTAAAGCCACTGAATTAAAATTACAAATACGAAGTGGTATTGATCCAATTGTCCATCAACAGGAACAGCTTGCAAAGCTTCATGTTCAGCAACTACGGAACAAAACATTCATGGAATGTGCAAAAGTTGTTATTGCCAATAAAACCCGTGAACTCAAAAATGAAAAACATATTGGACAATGGTCATCAACACTAGAAACTTATATTTACCCAACTTTGGGCAATCTTACTATTAGTAACATTACCAAAGCCGATATTGCTGAAGTTTTAAGACCTATTTGGGTTGAGAAAAACGAAACAGCCAAACGTATCCGTGGTCGTATAGAAACCATTTTTGATTATGCCAAAGCAATGGGATATTTTGAGGGTGACAACCCTGCCGAATGGAAAGGCAATCTTGAACCTATATTAGGTAATTTAAAGCAGGAATCACGCCCTCACCCATCCCTGCCCTATGAACAGGTTGCTGAGTTTATCCAACACTTAAGACAGAAAAAAGGAATTTCACCAAAAGCTCTGGAATTTGCAATTTTAACCGCCTGTCGCTCTGGTGAGATTTTTGGGGCGAAATGGCAGGAAATTGATTTTAAGAATAAAGTCTGGATTATTCCTAAAGAACGTATGAAAGCAGAAAAGGAACATCATGTGCCTTTGTCGAAAGAAGCGATAAGTTTGCTTGAATCAATTCAAAATCATACTCTAATTCAAGATTTCATCTTCCCTGCGCCACGGAGTGGTGAGATGCTTTCTGATATGTCTTTGACGACCCTAATCAAACGACTGCATGAGCAAAAGCTTAAAGAAAATGGCTTAGGCTATATTGATCCCAAACAAAACCGAGTCATTACAACGCATGGCTTTCGGTCTACTTTCCGTGATTGGTCGGCAGACAAAACAGATTACCGTAGAGAAGTGTGTGAACATGTTCTCGCACACAAACTTCCAGATAAGGTTGAAGCTTCTTATTTACGTGGAGGCTATTTAGAAAAACGTAAAGGCTTAATGGCTGATTGGGCAACATATATCATGCACAAATAGCCTGAAGCCATGTGGTACAGCTCAAAAAAGTACAATCCCAATTACAAAAACACTTAATATAAAAATAAGAGATAAAGGAATTTTATCTCTTATAAATCTGAATTTTAATTGCTCATCCATCCAACTAATTTGATGTTCCCAAAAGAATTTGTAATGAGCATACCAATTACTAAAAAGGATCTGCTTACTTATCCCACACTCGCTTTAAGTAAGCGAATCCGAAATAGAGAAACGCTGGCGTAACACTATAAGTAGCTAAATAAAAAAACAATATAGAAAATCTAACTCCACCCATGAGAGGTGGAGTTAGCTTGATTTATTTCAGTGAATGTATTGATTATTCTTGATTGTCTAAATACTTTTCAGCATCCAATGCTGCCATACAACCCGAACCAGCCGAGGTAATCGCTTGACGATAAATACTGTCTGCCACATCACCCGCAGCAAATACACCCTCGATAGATGTAGCTGTTGCATTACCCGTAGTTCCACTTTGGACTTGGATATAGCCATCACGTAGGTTCAATTGACTTTCAAACATTCCTGTATTGGGTTTATGTCCAATCGCAACAAACAAGCCTTGCACTTGAACATCTTGGATACTTGCATCTTGAGTGGATTTAATACGTACCGCCGTTACACCTGTGTTGTCACCTAAAACCTCATCAACTTGATGGTTCCAAATAATGCTGATTTTGCCCTCTTTTTCTTTGGCAAAAAGATGGTCTTGCAAAATCTTTTCAGAACGCAGACTGTCACGACGGTGTACCAGTGTCACATGTGCAGCGATATTTGACAGATATAAAGCTTCCTCAACCGCAGTGTTACCACCACCAACCACCATGACATTTTGGTTTTTATAGAAGAAACCATCACAGGTTGCACAGGCACTCACACCCTGCCCCATGAAAGCTGCCTCTGACTCAAGACCTAGATATTGAGCCGTTGCACCTGTTGCAATAATCAGTGCATCACAAGTATATTCACCCATGTCACCTTTGAGTACGAATGGGCGAGTTTTGAGATCCACCTCATTGATGTGATCATAGACCATTTCTGTACCAAAGCGTTCTGCATGCGCCTGCATACGCTCCATGAGTACAGGACCAGTTAAGCCCTCAGCATCGCCAACCCAATTATCAACTTCAGTCGTTGTTGTTAATTGCCCGCCTAATTGTAGTCCAGCAATCAATGTTGGTTTGAGGTTGGCACGAGCTGCATATACGGCTGCACTATAACCCGCAGGTCCCGAACCTAAAATAATTAAACGAGAATGTTGATTTTGCATTTAATTTTCTCCAGCATTCTACAAACTTCGCTGATTAACACGTTTTGATAATTCTTCAGCAGATTCTTTACGCTCAGAATAACGATCAGTTAAATACTGACTTTGCCCCCGTGTCAGCAAGGTGAATTTATACAGCTCTTCCATCACATCCACGATACGGTCGTAATACGATGATGCTTTCATTCGCCCATCTTCTTCAAACTCTAAAAATGCTTTTGGAATTGAAGACTGATTCGGAATCGTGATCATCCGCATCCAACGCCCTAAAATACGCATTTGATTGACACTATTGAAAGATTGCGAACCACCACTGACTTGCATTAGTGCCAGTGTTTTTCCTTGAGTGGCACGAATCGCACCACCTGCCAATGGAATCCAATCTATCTGTGACTTAAAGATCGAACTCATTGAACCGTGACGTTCAGGCGAACACCACACCATGCCCTCTGACCATGCCAAAAGCTCATGTAGTTCTTTTGCTTTTGGGTGTTCCATATCCGCATCTTCTGGCAAAGGTAGCCCTTTCGGATGAAAAATTTTAACCTCAGCACCAAACTGTTCCAAGATTCGACCTGCTTCCATCACGGCTAAACGACTATACGAACGCTCACGGTTAGAACCATATAACAACAAAATACGTGGCGCATGATCTAACGATTTAGCTTGAACTTTTTCCAAAGTTGGCTGTTCAAGTAGCTCCATATCAACATTAGGAAGATTCATTACAATTACACCGATTTAAAATACTTTTTTCTGAGCCATAGAGACACACTCACTAAAGCGATCAATACAGGTACTTCAACTAAAGGACCAATCACGGTGGTAAATGCCACAGGTGAAGCCAAACCAAAGGTTGCAATCGCTACAGCCAAAGCCAACTCAAAGTTATTACCAGCAGCCGTGAAAGAAATTGCTGTGGTTTTAGGATAGTCATTGCCCATCCATTTACTCATAAAGAAGCTGATGAAAAACATCACAATAAAATAAATCGTGAGTGGGATTGCGATACGCAGAACATCCAATGGTAAGCTCACTACATCACCACCTTTTAGGCTAAACATTGCCACGATGGTAAAAAGAAGTGCCAATAAACTGAGTGGGCTGATCTTGGGTAAAAAGACATTTTGATACCAATCTAAGCCTTTGGCTTTGACCAAAACCAAACGAGTCAAGAAACCAAGAAGAAATGGAATCCCCAAGTAAACCAACACCGCATGGGTAATCGTCCAGAAATCAACATTGATCACTTGCCCTGCAATACCGAAATAGGGTGGCAAGAATGTGAGGAACAGCCAAGCATAGGTACTAAAAAACAGAATCTGGAAAATACTATTGAATGCCACCAACGCTGCTACATATTGGTTATCACCACAGGCTAAACCATTCCACACCAAGACCATTGCAATACAGCGAGCCAAACCGATCAGGATCAAGCCTGTCATGTACTCTGGATAGCTATGTAAAAAAATAATTGCTAATGCAAACATTAATACAGGCGCAATCACCCAGTTCTGCACCAAAGACAAAGTTAAGGTTTTCTTGTCTTTAAACACTTGTGGCAAAGTAGCATAGTCCACTTTGGCTAAAGGTGGATACATCATCAGAATCAAACCAATCGCAATTGGAATATTGACGGAATCCACACTCATTTTGTCTAAAGTAACGGAAGCTTGCGGAAAGAACACACCTATCGCAATCCCCAATGCCATGGCGATAAAAATCCATAGAGTGAGGTTACGATCTAGAAAAGATAATCTTTGTTGAGCCATGATGTTCTCATTCAATATGCGAAATTTGATTGATTGCTGCAATCAAATCTGGGCGAGACATATGAGTTGTATCTAGTGCCAATAAAGCGTCTAAGCGGCGGTTGATATGATCAACAGTAACTTGGAATGCTTTTAATTTTTCTTCTTTCGGCAAATCTAAATGTGAAGGATCAGCCAAGCCCCAATGTGCCTTAATCGCTCCACCTAAATAAAGTGGACACGCTTCTTGAGCTGCTGAATCGCAAACAGTAATCACGACGTCAGGTTGATATTGTTCGCAGTCATCAATGGTTTTACTCCACAAACCATCTGTTGAGAGACCAAGATTTTCTAAAGTTTCTATAGTCAATGGATGTACTTGCCCTGATGGCTTACTACCTGCACTGTATGCTTTCCATCCTTCAGGCGCACGACTGTTAAAAAGGACTTCTGAGAGGATGCTACGGCAACTATTTCCAGTACACAAAAAAAGAAATTTCATATTCTATTACTCACAATAGCTATTTATTTGGATATTTTGGGAATCTTTATTTACTATGGTTTGACTGCTTACCAAAAGATTCAGAACGTCATGGCACCACATTGGTAATTGCGGATTAATGCTGTAATACACCCATTGGCTTTGTCTCCTGTCCTGTAAGAGACCAGAAGAACGCAATAACGCTAAATGCCTAGAAATCTTTGGCTGACTCAGTTGCAACTTTTCAGTCAAATCACAAACACATAATTCTTTATTCTCAGCGACTAAAGTCACGATATTTAGTCGAGTTTCATCTGATAAGCATTTAAAAAAATTAACTTGGTCCATTCTTAACTCCCATTCACTTATTTGGATATGCGGATAATCACATACAAAAAGTAAAATTTTTAATTCACTCGTTGACCATTTTCATCAATCACTTTTTCACCATCCTCTTTCGTAAAGGCACCCTTCTGAGGTAATGGTAGAATATCTAAGACAACTTCAGAAGGACGGCTTAAGCGAGTGCCTAATTCAGTAACAACAAATGGTCGATTAATCAATATTGGATGATCAAGCATAAAACTAAGTAACTGCTCATCACTCAAATCACTACGATCAAGGTCTAAATCCCGATAAGGATCTACATTCTGGCGAATGGCCTCTCTTACTGTTAATTTTGCATCCTGAATCAATTTAACTAATTCGTCATGACTAGGTGGTGTAATGAGATATTCAATCACAGTTGGCTCAATCCCTGTATTACGGATCAAAGCCAAAGTGTTGCGAGATGTCCCACAAGCTGGGTTGTGATAAATCGTCACAGTTGATGAAGTTGTCATCGAATTGAGCTCTTTTGATAATTTATAATATCTTTATATTCGAATTACCATATATATGCAATACCATATGTTTTGTTTTTTATTAGAGAATAAGGCTCTTTTGAAAAGAACCTCATTACTATCAAAATTCTATCTACTAAATCATCCTATTTTTTTAACTTAGCAGCTACGACTGTGTATGTTTCTCCCTCAGCCTTTAATTCAAAATCAACTTTTTGCCCTACTGCAAGCCCATTCAATAATGCAGGATCAGCAACTTTAAAGCCCATGGTCATCGCAGGCCATTTAATCGCAGGAATTGCCTCATGATCGAGTGTCAAAATATTTTCTTTCGTATCAATAGCCGTAATCACTCCAACTGCTTGAGTTGTCGTTGCTGTAGATGATTCTTTACTCATCTGCTCCATAGGCGCTTCCGCTTTCTTTTGCTCTGACGCCTCATTTTTACTACATGCACTTAACGCAGTAACAGTGGCAACAAGAGCGACAATTTTAATAAATTTAAACATAATAAAACCTCTTTGAACGAAATAAGAAAACTATCAAGATTTTGATAGTTTTCTTTTGATTAAAAGCTGATATGCAGCGGGAATAACAAACATTGATAAAAGTGGAGCTGAAATCATGCCCCCAACCATAGGTAAAGCAATACGACTCATCAATTCAGAGCCCGTTCCAGTTCCTAAAAGGATAGGAATCAAACCCGCCAGAATGACAGCTACAGTCATCGCTTTAGGGCGAACCCGTAGTACTGCCCCTGTACGAAGGGCATCATTGAGTTGCTGCTCAGTTAAAGATGATAAATTTTGTTGAGCATGTTCTATCGCCTGCTTTAAATAAAACAACATGACCACTCCAAACTCTGCGGCAACACCGGCAAGTGCAATAAAGCCTACTGCAATGGCAATTGAGAAATTATAACCACTGAAATACATTGCCCAAATACCACCAATTAAAGCGAATGGTAGAGTCAGCATAATCAGAGCAGCATCTTGTACTTGTCTAAAAATCAGATACAGCAATAGAAAAATGATCATCAAAGTGATTGGTATTACTACCTTTAGGCGAGCATTTGCTCTTTCCATAAATTCAAATTGACCTGAATAACTAATACTCATACCCGCAGAGCGTTTCACTTGTTGGTCAATAGACTGTTTCAAATCCCGAACAACGGAGGCTAAATCACGTCCTTGTACATCAACATAGACCCAACCACTTGGACGAGCATTCTCACTTTTTAACATCGGAGGACCATCTGTGATTTGAATGTTGGCAACACTACTCAAAACAATTTGCTGACCTGATTCAGTCAGAATTGGTAAATTTCTTAATGCCTCAAGTGAATCTCGAATTTCTCGCGGATAACGTACATTAATAGGATACCTTGCTAACCCTTCAACAGTTTCACCAATATTTTCCCCACCAATTGCTGATGACACAATTTGCTGTACATCGGTGATATTGAGACCATAGCGTGCAGCTTCCATTCGATTAATATCGATATCAACATATCGCCCACCAGTGAGTCGTTCAGCTAAAGCTGAGCTAACACCGGGCACTTTTTTGGCAACCTGTTCAATTTGTTGTGCTACCCGATCAATATCTTGCAAATCATTTGCTGAAATCTTGATCCCGATTGGGCTTTTAACCCCGGTCGCCAACATATCAATTCTGTTACGAATAGGCGGCACCCAGATATTTGTTAAACCCGGTACTTGAACAGCTTTATCCAGTTCTTTTATCAACTTATCTGGTGTCATACCTGAACGCCATTCAGATCGTGGTTTAAACTGAATCGTGGTTTCAAACATTTCTAAAGGTGCAGGATCTGTAGCCGACTCTGCTCGCCCAGCTTTACCAAATACAGTGGCAACCTCTGGAACAGTTTTAATCATTCGATCAGTCTGTTGAAGTAATTCAGAAGCTTTTGCTGCGGACAATCCCGGTAAAGCTGAAGGCATATACAGTAAATCACCTTCATCCATATTAGGCAGGAACTCTCCACCTAATTGCGTTAAAGGAAAAAGACTGATAAGAAAAATGAGTAACGCACCTAATAACGTTGTCTTTGGATAAGCTAAGACTTTATCTAACATAGGACGGTATATTTTGATGAGAAAACGGTTTAATGGATTCCGTTGTTCAGATGGTAACTTCCCGCGAATCCAGTATCCCATCAAAACTGGAATCAATGTAATAGATAGCCCCGCAGCAGCAGCCATGGCATAAGTTTTAGTAAATGCCAATGGAGAGAACAATCGTCCTTCTTGTGCTTGCAAAGTAAAAATGGGAATAAAGGATAAAGTAATGATGAGTAAACAGAAAAATAAAGCAGGCCCAACCTCACTGGCAGAACGTGTAATGATGTCCCAACGCTCTTGTATTTCTAAAACTCGATCAGGATGTTCATGTTGCCAAGCTTCGATATGCTTATGTGCATTTTCGACCATAACCACAGATGCATCAACCATAGCACCAATCGCGATTGCAATCCCACCCAATGACATGATATTGGCATTTAGTCCCTGATAATACATCAATAAAAAGGCTGACAAGATTCCCAAAGGCAAAGAAACAATCGCAACCATTGCTGAACGTAAATGCCAGAGGAATAGCCCACAAACCAAAGCCACTACAATAAACTCTTCAATTAATTTATGGCTGAGATTCTCTACCGCCCGATCAATCAATTGACTGCGGTCATACACAGAAACAACTTGTACACCTTTCGGTAGACTTTGTTGTAATTCAGCAAGTTTTTCTTTTACAGCAGTAATGGTTTCACGTGCATTTTTACCAGCACGTAAAATCACAACACCTCCAACAGTTTCCCCTTGTCCATTGAGTTCAGTAATTCCACGACGCATTTCAGGACCGAGTTGAATCGTTGCAACATCTCCAAGAGTGATTGGAACACCTAAATCGTTTGTACGTAACGGAATCTGCCGAAAATCTTCTAATGTTTTTAAATAACCTGAAGCTCTCACCATATATTCAGTTTCAGCCATTTCTAGGACTGAACCGCCAGTTTCCTGATTTGCCTTTTGAATTGCTTCAATTATGCTTCGCTGAGTTATACCGAATGCTGCCATTTTGGTTGGGTCTAAAACAACTTGATATTGTTTAACCATCCCCCCAATTGTGGCGACCTCAGCCACATTTGGTACTGTCTTCAGTTCATACTTCAAAAACCAATCTTGTATGCTTCGCAGTTGTGAGAGATCATGTTGCCCTGTTGGATCAACCAAAGCATATTCGTAGATCCAACCAACACCTGTAGCATCTGGTCCTAATGAAGATTTTGCATTTGCAGGCATTCTTTCTTGTATTTGATTGAGATATTCCAATACACGAGAACGTGCCCAATAAAGATCAGTATGTTCATCAAAAATGACATAAACAAACGAATCACCAAAAAAAGAATAGCCCCGAACAGCTTTAACACCGGGTACTGATAACATGGTCGTTGTTAAAGGATAAGTCACCTGATTTTCAACAATTTGTGGTGCTTGACCGGGAAAATTAGTTCGCACAATCACTTGTACATCAGACAGATCTGGCAAAGCATCAACCGGAGTATTCTTGACAGCCCAAGTTCCCCAAACGGCAAGAACTACAGCAGCTAATAAGACAAATACTCGATTTGTAATTGAAAAACGAATAATACGGGCGATCATAATGGTTCTCCCGTTTAGTTCTGCATAGATGTCATAGACATCTTGGAAATGTCAGAAATAACATAAGCATCCCCAACACGTGTAAAACGAAAACTGACCTGCTCGCCTTGCTGAATTTGGGTAAATGGTTGTACTGGTTGTTTAAAGCTCATGGTCATAGCCCCCCACCCCAATTCAGCAATTGCATGATGTGAAATGGTAATGTCTTGAGCTGTAACTTTTTCCACTTTACCAATGCCTTGGTATATTGATGCCTTAGTCACTTGAGATGATGTAATCGATTGTCCAGTGTTCAGCTTATCCAGTACACCCTGTAAATTGGCCTCAGAATCAATTAGGAATTGTCCCGAAATCACGATTTTCTGACCAGCGTTCAAACCCTGTAGAATTGCTATTTTATTTCCGTCACTCTGTCCTAACTGTACAACAACAGGTTCGAAACGCCCTTTTTCATGTGCGACAATAATAATATTACGAGTACCTGTACGTATAACAGCTTGCTCTGGCACAACTAAACTGCTTTGAGGATTGTTGGAAAATTTGACAGAAGCAAACATTCCGGGCTTGAGTTGCCCCTCTCTATTGGGTAACTCAATACGAACTTTTATGGTTCTGCTTGTAGTATCTAATGTCGGTAAAATATCAATGACTTTGCCAGACACTTTTTGAGGGTACGCAGCAAAAGTTGCTTCGATTTTATCTCCTCGCTTTATCCCAGCAATTTGCGTTTCAGGCACTGCTGCTTCTAACCAAATTGGATTCACGCCTTTAATGGTGGCAAGTGTTTGCCCCATAGCTAAAGCCATTCCACTACGAACTTCTAGTGAGTCAATGAATCCACTCAAAGGAGCACTCAAAGTCATATTAGACTGTACTTGATGTGTCCGTTCGACTTGATGGATCACATTTGGTGGGATTCCCAGAAGCTGTAGGCGTTGTCGACTTGCTTGAATAAGAGAACGGTCTCCTATTTTAAGTACTGCCAAAAACTCAGTCTGTTCCCCAGTCCACTCAGGGATTGAAATATCAGCAATCGGACTCCCTTGAGTCACTATATCCCCGACTGCTTGGCCATAAACACGCTGAACAAAACCACTTGCTCGTGTTTGCAGAATTGCTACCTGTCGTTCATTCGCTTGTAATATGCCATTGGTTAACAAGGTATTGCCCATTACAGCCTGTTCGACTGTGGCATAACGAATGGCTAGATTTTGTTGAAGAGCTGGATCAATCTTTACTCCTGCACTTTCAGTTATTCCAGAAGTACTTTCATCCGCATACTTAGGGACTAACTGCATATCCATAAAAGGGGATTTCCCTGGCTTATCAAAATGCTGTTCTGGTTTCATTGGATCGTACCAGTACAACACTTTAGCAGTTGCCTGATCACTTACAGTTTGCTTTTCATCATTTTGATGCGCATACCAATATCCAATCCCACTACCGACTCCCAAGCTGCCCACAATCAAGCCAGCAATTACAAATGCCAATTTATTTTTTAACATTATCTTGACTCCTCAGCATGGTTTAAGGTGGGTTCTACAAAAGAAAAATAGAGCTGGGCTTTGATAATTGCTTGCTGTTGTTGTAAATCGATGAGACGTAATCGCTGATTTAGTAATGCTTGTCGTGTCTCAATGACATCTGACAAATTGGCTTTACCAGCCTGATAACTTGCTAACTGTAAAGTTACTTTTTCTTTAGCCAAAGGAAGTGTACTTTGAACGGTACGTTGGATTTGTCTTTCAAGAGCTTTTAAATCCGATAGCCCCTCATCTAACATGGTGAGATGGTCGCGGTATTTTATCTCCTGATCTGCTGTAATCCGATTTTGTTCAGCTAATGCTGCCTGAATGAGCGGACCACTACGTTTTTTTGAAAATATTGGTAGTTCTGTTGTCAGTTGTACACCAATCATATCTCCAAATTCAGGAGCACGATGCTGATAGGCAAGCTCAATACCCCAATCTGGTTTTTGAAGGGCTTGGGCTTGCTTAAGCTTTGCTTCAACAGTTTGCTTTTCTGCTTGGAATGCTTTTAGTTCAGGGTGTTGATGCAGATGATGATATAAACGTGATGTATCAAAATTAATTATAGGTTCTTGGGTAGGCAAACTTTCTATTTCAGTTGTACCACTAGAATCCTCACTGATTAATCGGTGTAATTCTAGTTTTGCCTTATTTATATCTCGAAGCAAATCATCTTTTTGATCAAGCAAAATAGTTTTGTCCAGCCTAGGGGAAATTGTATTAGCAACCATGGTTCGACCAGACGCAACCTGTGTTTGTGTAATCTGGGATAGCAATCCATTTTCTGAAAGAAGGTCATCATATAACGCCAGTTTACGCTCAAGATAAAAACGTTTAAGCCATGCCGATGCTACTTTTTGACGTAACTCAATTTGCAGAATTTCTGTTTGAGCATTTGCTGAACCCAATTCAGCTTTTGCTAATTCAACTTCAGCTAATCTTTTGGCACGATTTGGAAAATCTTGCATGATGCCAATCTTTTGCATCGTCATCCCCTCTTGTGTGACAGACCATGCAGCATCACCTGATACAGGGTAATTATCGAGACCCACAAATAGTTTAGGATTGGGCAAAATACCTGAAGCTGAAACTATATTCTCAGCACCTTCAATCTGAGCACTATTAGCTCTTAGAGCAGGCGCATATCGCTCAGCAAGCTTCAATGCTGTATCCAAAGTCAGTGGCTGGGCATAAGCATGTCCATAACTCAAGAAAAAACAGATCGTCGCAATCGAGCATCCACCCCATTTTAGGGACAGCTTTCCTTTATTAAAGTTCATATTTTTAGCTCTAAAATGATGTACACGCGCACGTGCAGAACACCCATAGAAAACTCTATGAATGATGAAGAATCATCAAATTAGTTAAAGCGTGGGGGTTTCCATAAATTGGAAAGATCAGATGAGATGAAATTTTGATTTAATGGAGAAAAAGTAGACTGTTCCGCAGGTAAAAAAATCATCGACTGCAAAACATCCAGCGCTGTAGATGTATATGCAATTTTAGAAAATGACATAATACAATCTTGCTTAGACATACATGATGGATCATGTAATTGCTTCTTAATCTTTACCTCAGCTTTCATACAATCCATGTGCATAGCACTTGCTTTTTCATGATCTTCAGAATTCATCATTTGCATGGATTGTGTATCTTGAGATGACATTAAACATGGGCTATGTACAGATGCAGCAGCTGCTGCCGATCCTACAATTAGGATAGCAAAAGATAAAAACAGCGATAAGCATGTCCTTAACAAGTGCATAACATCAAGACCAAAATTTAACCTTTTTAGTTTTACAGATTATCCTGTAAATAACAATCCTATAATTAATTAAACTAATTCATTAAACAGCGGTTGTTGGTTTATATCAACAACCGCCTTCTAAATTAAAACCGACTTATAACTTGATAAGTTATAAAGGAAAATAAATAAGCCAATGAAAAGAGATATACAGCCATTACGACTGGTTGTTTCCAACTCCCTGTTTCTCTTCGAATGGTCGCTAGTGTTGCTAAACAATGCGGGGCAAAGATAAACCAAACTAACAATGACATACCTGTCGCTAGCCCCCATCCATCCGGACCAGATATTTGAGATAATAAAGTCTGGGTAACTGCATCTTCATCACCAGACATTGCATAGATCACCCCTAACGCAGCAATAATCACTTCACGAGCTGCCATTGCAGGAATCAAAGCAATACAAATTTCCCAAGTAAATCCAATCGGAGCAAATATTGGATGGATTAGATGCCCTAACTGTCCAGCAATACTATAATTGATTGGTGGCATTGTTGGATTATCAGGTGGTAAAGGGAACGTTACCAAGAACCATAATAAAATAGAAAGTGCGACAATAATTCCACCAACTCTTTTTAAGAATATAGTTGCTCTATCATAAAGCCCCAAAGCTACATTTCGAACATCTGGAATACGGTATGTAGGTAATTCAAAAATGAAAATACTTTCAGTTTTATCTTTTCTGACTAATTTCAGGAATAAAGAAACCAATAAAGCGGATACGATTCCTGACATGTAAAGCCCGAACAGAACTAGACCTTGTAAACTGAGCCAACCATAAACCAACTTGTTTGGAATGAATGCAGCGATCAGCAAAGCATATACAGGTAGTCGTGCAGAACACGTCATTAAAGGTGCAATCATAATCGTTGCTAAACGATCTCTTTCAGAGCTAATACTTCTAGTCGCCATGACTCCGGGAATTGCACAAGCAAAGCTCGAAAGTAGTGGAATAAATGAACGCCCACTTAAACCAGCTTTAGACATCAGCTTATCTAACAAAAAAGCAGCTCTAGGTAAGTATCCCGATTCTTCTAAAATTAAAATAAAGAAAAATAAGATCAGAATTTGAGGCATGTACGCGAGTACACTACCAGCACCTGCAATTACACCATCAACGACCAAACTTCTTAAAAGTGGATGAGTAATCAGAGGTCCTATCGCCCCACCAAACCATGAAATCGAATCCTCAACAAAGGAAATTAACGGTTGAGCCCAAATAAAGACAGCCTGAAACATTACAAACATGGTAAAGGTCAATATTAATAATCCAAAAACTGGATGTAAGAATATTTTGTCCAAGAAAGCCGTTCGTTTATCACCATTATCATTTTTCAAGATGACTTGTTTTGTAATATATTTGATTTGGTCAAAGTGACTCAGATCAGAATGATAAGGGGCAACAAACAAATTCTTTTGATCCAATTGGGTCAATAGCCCCTGAATGCCTTTTGTTTTTACAGCTACTGACTCAACAACAGGAATACCTAAAAGCTGAGATAGCTTCGTTGTATCAATTGAAATCCCACGCTTTCTAACCTCATCCATCATGTTAAGAACAAGTAACATTGGTCTGTTTAAAGCCCTGACTTCAAGTACAAGACTTAAATGAAGATGAAGATTCGTAGCATCGACAACACATACAAAAATATCAGGTATAACTTCGCCTTTTAATTCACCAAAGCATACTGCTCTAGTTACCTCCTCATCTAAACTGCTCGGTTTTAAACTATAAGTCCCAGGCAAATCCAATACTCGAACGGTATCACCAGATGGCAGTTTAAAAAATCCCTCTTTCCGTTCTACCGTTACCCCAGCATAATTTGCAACTTTTTGACGAGTCCCTGTGAGGGTGTTAAAAAGTGATGTTTTACCGCAATTAGGATTACCAACAAGTGCAATATTTTTAGTGTCCATTGGTAATCTCTACAAAAATTCGTTCTGCTTCATTTTTTCTTAAGGCGAAACGTGAGGTTTCGATTTGAACCAACACAGGATCACCACCAAAAAGCCCTTTCGCAAGCACTTGTAAGGATTCACCTACTCTAAAGCCCAGCAGTTCTAAACGCTCCAGAACAGGATCATTTTTATCTTGATACTGTTCACCCTTTTTAAGATCAATGATTTTTACAGTCTGGTCTTGCTTTACTTGAAATAAATTCATTGTCAGCACCCTACTTCAACGCCAAAATTTTTCGAGCGCCATTCAGTACAAACAGTGAAACAAGAATACCAATAATCAAATCTGGGTAAGCTGAACCAGTCCATGCAACAAGTACACCTGCTAAAATAACCCCCATATTTACTATTACGTCATTAGCTGAAAAGATCCAACTCGCTTTCATATGGGCTCCGCCATCTCTATGCCCAGAAATGAGATACAAGCACGTCACATTGGCAATAAGTGCTAAGAAGCCAATAATGATCATCAAATCTGACTCTGGTTCACTACCGAACATGAAACGTCTGACAACATCAATAATAACGATCAAAGCTAATAAAAGTTGAATCCATCCTGCAAAATGAGCTGCTTTTAATTGGTATTTAGCCGCTTTCCCTACCGCGTAAAGTGCTATACCGTAAACGGCCGCATCAGCAAACATATCAAGAGAGTCCGCAATGAGCCCCGTCGATGCGGCAATAATTCCACTTATGAACTCAATAAAAAAAAGAACACCATTAATCGCTAGTAATAATTTAAGGACTTTCGCCTGCTTAGTCGGATCTGGTGTTTCAGGCAATTCCCCAGTGGCTTTTACTGTTTCCACGAGCTTTGCACCAAAACCTAGGGCTTCAAGTTTTGTGGTAATTTCATTAATCCCATTGGTATGGAAAACAACTAACTGTCTTTGCGCCAAATCAAAAGATAAACCTTTAACTTCATGCAAGGGAGAAAGTGCCATTCTTACCATTTGCTCTTCTGCCGAACAATCCATCTTCGGAATCAGAAAAGTACTAGCTTCTTGTGCTTGTTCTTTATTTTCATAAGCTTCAGTTTTATTTAATTTTGCCCCAAATCCAAGAGCTTCAAGTTTTGCAGTGATTTCATTACTTTCACCATTATGCAGAACTTTTAGGTTTCGGTTCGGCAAATCAAAAACCAAGCTCTTAACATCTACCAATGAAGATAAAGTCATCCGAACCATTTGTTCCTCTGCGGAACAATCCATTTTCGGGATGCTATAGTCACTGATGAAAGTCGCTGTATCTTCACTCCCCCTAATCTTTTCAGGTGAAGTTATCGAATCCGAACCACAGCATGAATTCGACTGCTTACTACCGCATGAATCTTTTTCATCAGGGTTAGGTTCTTGCTGTACCTCATTATCGCAACAAGAACTTTCACTTTCTTCTGTAGCTAAATCTTTAATTTTACAAGAATCTGTTTTTGATTCATTTTGTTTTTGCTTAGTGTCTTCACAAGAACTTTCTTGATTACAACCGCAACCACTCATTGATGTGCCTATAGTCATATCTTCACGTATTGCATATTAAAATCCCTATAGCTACTATAGAGTCAATAGATCAGGTGACTTGAAATGAACTTAAAAATTGGTGAATTATCTCAGCTATCCGGTTGCCCTGTTGTTACAATACGGTTTTATGAAAAAGAAGCTTTATTACTAGCCCCTAATCGTTCGGAAGCTAATTATCGACTTTATAACAAAGACCACTTAGAGCGACTTCTATTTATTCTTAATTGCCGAACTTTGAATATGAGCTTGGACGAAATAAAAATTTTATTAGCATACAAAGACAAACCTTGTGGAAACTGTAGTTCTATTAACATCTTAGTTGATAAACATATTCATCAATTAGAGCAGAATATCCAAAAACAGATTCAGCTTAAGCAACAACTTTCTGATTTAAGAAGCAAATGCTCTGGTTTTTTGGAAATTAACTCTTGTAAAGTACTTGAAGGGTTATCCGTAAGTTTAAAATAATTAAGAATGAATAATGGAATATCACCATTATTCATTCTTAATAAAATATTTAGAAAACTAATTCAATACCTGCCCCGTATAACCACCCCTTTTCAGAATTTGTAGCTTCTTGAAAAGTTGTTAATTTCTGTCCTTTTTCATATTGATAAGCGACATCAACAAATGGTCTTATACGCTTATTAATCTCGTAACGAGTTTTTAGACCTGTCTTTAACTCAGACAAACCTGACTTTGTAGCAAAATCAGAATTATCATTAAACACAATATCTGCTGCAATATATGGCTGAGTAATTAGCTTTTGAGTGAGTAATAGATCTCGATCAAACTCAAAACTGGCTCCCCAAAAATTATTTTCACCACCATAAAGGTAGGCTTTTGTCTCAAAGAAATAAGGTGCAAGGCCTAATAATCCAATAACGCCATCAATGCGATTACTATTACGGTTATTTTTGTCCTCACTATACCTTACCCCAGCTTGTACATCCCAAAATGGTGCAACATTTCTACTGTAAAGAGCTGATACATCATATTTGGGATCATTACTCTCCGCTTTATTCATATTAGCTTCAACAAACATTCGATTTTCATCTGTTCCAATCAATGCCTCGAAACTCGAACCTAAGCTGCCCTTTCCATCTTTATCAACTATCCACTCATTGGAAAATTTAGTTGTCTGATAAATTTGCCCACCATGCTCGTTCATATGATTTTGGCTAAAAGCTAAAGTTTCAGACCCTTTGCTGTTTGAAGACTTTTGATCAGTATTACGTTCAACATAGCCTAATCCGCCTGATTCGCGTAAAAGCACACTCATACTTGACGTACTCTTATTTAGATTTTCAGTCGAATTATCATTCGCAAATGCCATACCCGCTAAGCCAATTAAAGCAACAGATAAAATTGTTTTTGAATATAACTGTTTAGTGATGTGCATGTTGATTCACTCCCTCATGGCTAGTTTGAGGTTGGGCAACGATACTTTTCGTATCATCATCATTGCTATCTACATTTGCCACAATGAGTTTGTTCATCATTCCAGCTGCCATGTGATATAACAAATGGCAGTGGATAGCCCATTCACCCAATTCATCAGCAGTAAGTAAAGTTGTAACTGTTTTCCCCGGTGGCACAATGATCGTGTGTTTATTTGGCATATTACTTGGATCTTGACCATTTTCAAGCTGCATAAACATACCGTGCAAGTGCATTGGGTGAGCCATCATACTGTCATTCACAAATTTCAAGCGTATACGTTCCCCGTATTTCACTTTGAATGGTTCTGTTTCATTAAACTTCTTACCATTAATTGTCCAAATATAGCGCTCCATGTTCCCACCAAGACGGATTTCCATTTCACGTTCAGGGGCACGAGTATCTGGTTGAGGCTTTAAAGATTGTAAGTCACTATATTGAAGTGCTTTTTGACCAACAGGTGTTGAAGCATTTGCCCAGCCATATACAACATCACCATTCTTTTCTTGTGTAGGTGCATTAGATGTAGTCATTTGCATGCCATGGTTCATACCTGACATAGATTGATCTTTTGAGCTGTCTGTCATAGACGACATATCGTGATCCATGCCTTTCATTGAAGACATGTCATGGTTCATTCCAGACATTGACTGATCTTTTGAGCTGTCTGTCATAGACGACATATCGTGATCCATGCCTTTCATTGAAGACATGTCATGGTTCATTCCAGACATTGACTGATCTTTTGAGCTGTCTGTCATAGATGACATATCGTGATCCATACCTTTCATTGAAGACATGTCGTGATTCATGCCCGCCATAGAAGACATATCATGCCCCATCCCCATATCTTCCATAGTTAATAAAGAACGAGGACGTGACTTCGGCATTTTGATTTGATTTATTGGAGGAGTATTCTCATCATGTAAGGAACCAACTGAAAAACCACTCCTATCAATTGATTCTGCTTCAATTTGATAATTTGATTGTTTGGGTTCTACAATAACATCATACGTTTCAGCCGTCCCTATTCTGAATTCATCAACCGGAACAGGTTTCACTGGTTGCCCATCTGCACTGACTACCGTCATTTTCAAGTTAGGGATTCTGACGTCAAAGAATGACATTGCTGAGGCATTAATAAACCGAAGACGTACTTTTTCACCCGTCTTAAAATTACCAGTCCAATTTTGTTCTGGAGTCTTACCATTCATCAAAAAAGTATATTTTGTCACATCAGACATATCTGTCTTGAGCATTCGCATCTGGTTCCACATCGAACGGTCTTGCCATGTTGCTTTTAAACCATCTTTTTTAATTTGTTTAAAAACATCAAAAACAGTTTCACGACGGTTCTGATAATAGTCAGCTTCTTTCTTTAGATTATTCATGATTTTATCACTAGTTGAATCATGAAAATCTGAAAGTAATACGACATAATCCTTATCTGTTTTCTCAGCTACAGTTAAAGGTGTCCTATTTTTGGGGTAAATGACTAACGGACCATACAAGCCCTCTTGTTCTTGACCTTTACTATGCGAATGATACCAATAGGTACCATTTTGGCGTACCTTAAACTTATATTCGTAGGTCTTATTAGGGGCAATACCGTCAAACTGATTAAATCCGGGTACGCCATCCATGATGCCCGGTAGAATTAACCCGTGCCAATGAATAGAAGAATCTTGTTTTTTTAGCTTGTTATGGACACGAATAATAGCATCATCACCTTCCTCAAACTCAAGAAGAGGTGCAACAAATTTCCCATTAACCGTAATTCGTTTTAAAGGCTTACCTGTGATATTCACCGTTTGCTCAGCGATTGTTAAATCATATTCTTTAACTGCTGCCACAACCCAAGTTGATGAAAATAAACCGACTCCTATTAAAAGGACATGCGTTAATTTTGTAGACATTTATTTCACCTATCTAATATAAGGATGGGAGAATCAAGCAAACCTATTATTCGCTTTAATTTCCCCCGATCTTTCATTTATCGTATTTGTTATTTATTTGATGTATTTGACATGTTCATCTTTGAGTGGTCCATGTTCATCATACTGGAATTATCCATATTACTCATTTTAGATTGCCCCATATTCATCATCTTAGAATGATCCATCTGAGACATATCCGTCATGTTACCATGCTCATGCTGACTATGATCCTGTTGGGTTTTATCATCATTCTTCATATTACAAGGTTTTTGACATTTCTCTTGCGTCTTTGAATCGGCTTTAATTTCAGACACAACTGTAGTTCCTTGTTTCACATCTGCTGCCCAAGACTGAGTTCCTACAATTAAAGTACCAACACACATAAGAGTGGTTAAGCTACGGCTGAATAGAGTTTTCATGTTTTGCTCCAAAAATTAACTTTATGTAAATACCTTAAAGGCCTTCACTAAACATCTATGTGACATGAAAATGACATTTTTGTAATCTACAACGAATCACGTATTTATAACGTTATTATGTTCTTAATGAGTGATATGGGATTTTTATCAATGAGAATCTTACTAGTTGAAGATGAACAAAAAACCGGTGACTACCTTAAACAAGGTCTATCTGAAGCTGGGTATATAACGGATTGGGTAACGGATGGATTATCTGGTAAACATCAAGCGCTTTCCGAAGAATATGACCTCATCATTTTAGATGTGATGCTTCCAAAGCTAGATGGTTGGGATATCATTTATGATATCCGAAAAAGTGGCAAAACTATGCCTATTCTTTTTCTTTCAGCACGTGATCAAATTGAAGATCGTGTGAAAGGCTTGGATTTAGGTGCTGATGATTATCTAGTCAAGCCTTTTGCTTTTGCTGAGTTATTAGCACGAATTAAAAGCTTACTCCGACGGGGACAACAAAAAGAAGATAGTAACCTTATTACAATTGCTGATCTTGAACTTGATCTTCGTAAACGCCGCGTCACTCGCGCTGGGCAACGTATTGACTTAACAGCTAAAGAATTCGCGCTGATGGAATTATTTATGCGTAGACGTGGTGAGATATTACCTCGTACGCTCATTGCCTCTCAAATATGGGACATGAATTTTGATAGTGATACCAACGTTGTAGAAGTCGCTATCAAACGTTTGCGCAGTAAAATTGACAGTAATTTTAGCCCAAAGCTGATACAGAACATACGTGGAATGGGGTATGTTTTAGAGGTAGAAGATGACTCGTAAATTGTTTAATGCAATCAGCTTTCGTATAGCAATCATCTTTTCTCTTTCTACTGTTATCATCTTAATGATTATGGGGTTGGTTATTCACAAGCTCGTAATGCATCATTTTGAAGCTCAAGACCGAACTCAATTAGAAGGCAAAATTCAACTTATAGAGAATCTACTTGAACAGAACCCATCTAACTCTCAAGAACTAAATTTATATTTAAAAGATGCCTTAATTGGACATCACGATCTGATTGTTCAGATTGAACGTCCAACAGGTCAAGTTATTTTTAGCTCAGCACCATCAGTAATTCATCCCCAAGCACTCAACAAATCAAAACAAGATCCATGGCTTGAATGGAAAATTAAAAATAAGACTTATCGTGGATTAATTTATAAAAAGACTTTTGATCATAATGACTCGTTTATATCAGCTCAGATTATTGTTGGAATCGATACCTCTGAGCATCTACATTTCTTAAATGACTTTAGACGTCAACTTTTATACATTGGATTTGTGGGTACAATTTGTTTAATGTTCTTAGGGTGGTTCGCAGCATGGCGAGGGCTACGTCCAGTACAACAAATGGCAAAAGTAGCAGAGGGTATCTCAGCCCAACATCTTTCTGAACGTTTAGAAGTCGAAAATACTCCAACCGAACTTAAATCACTGGCTGTCGCTTTTAATGATATGTTAGATCGGCTAGAAGCCGCAGTAGAAAAACTTTCAGATTTTTCATCTGATCTTGCTCATGAAATAAGAACACCTATTAACAATTTGATGACTCAAACTCAAGTATGTTTATCTCGTAGTCGAAATATTAATACTTATCAGGAAGTTCTATTTTCAAATTTAGAAGAGTTTGAGCATTTAGCTCGCATGGTCTCTGATATGCTATTTTTGGCAAAAGCAGAACATGGTCTACATTTACCTAACCTACAACAGGTTAATTTAGTTAAAGAAGTTTCAGCATTATTTGATTTTTATGATGCTATCGCTGCTGAAAAGGGAATGTCACTCGAACAGAGTGGTTCAGGTAGTATAAAAGGTGATCCTTTAATGCTACGCCGCGCTTTAAGTAATTTGTTATCGAATGCAATTAAATATGGCAAATCAGATTCGGTCATCAAAATCAATTGCCAACAAAGCTTTGATAAAACTGTTTTTACAATTGAGAATGAAAGCTCACCTTTATCATCAGACCAGCTAAATCGATTATTTGACCGTTTTTATAGAACAGATGCTTCCAGACAGCGAGTTGAGGAAGGTACTGGCTTAGGGCTAGCAATTACCAAATCTATTCTTGATGTGCATGGAGCTTCCATTCAAGCGACTTATAACGAGGGACATATTTCTTTTAAAATTATCTTTAAAAATTAGTGATATCTCGGTTATTAAGCACTCATTCTAATGATGCTTACCACTCATTAACTTACGCTAATGAGTGGTAAGTCGTGATTATTTTTGATGACGTAATCGTAAGGCATTACCAATTACCGATGCTGAGCTTAGGCTCATTGCTAATGCAGCAATCATAGGCGAGAGTAACCAGCCAGTAAATGGATATAAAATACCCGCTGCTAAAGGAATACCTAAAGCATTATAAAGAAATGCGAACATAAGGTTCTGCTTCATGTTTTTAATGGTTGCTTCTGATAATGAACGAGCAATTTCAATACCACGTAAGTCACCTTTTACTAATGTAACTTGGGCACTATTCATTGCTACATCAGTACCCGTGCCCATTGCGATTCCAATATCAGCTTGAGCCAAGGCTGGTGCATCATTAATTCCATCACCAGCCATAGCAACAATTCTCCCTTCTTTTTGCAATTTTGTGACCAAATCTAATTTATCAGCAGGTTTAACCTCACCATAAACCTCACTAATTCCTAACTTAGCCCCAACTGATTTTGCTGTAGTTAGCCCATCACCTGTTGCCATGATGATTCTTAAACCTGAGTCTTCCAACGATAAAAGGGCCTCTGGAGTGCTTGCTTTGATTGGATCTGAAACTGCCAGAAGACCTAGCAGTTTTCCATCGGCTGCCAAATACATAACACTGGCACCTTCAGCTCTTAATACCTCTGCTTGTGGAATAAGAGTGTTAACAGATATCCCTAATTGCTTCATCAGTGCCGTATTGCCTAGCGCTAATTTTTGTCCGTTTATCTCTCCATTAACACCAATACCTGAACCTGATTCAAATGAAGTAGGTTTACTTAAAGTAAGATTTCGCTCACGGGCGGCACGTACAATTGCATTTGCTAAAGGATGCTCACTGCCCTGATCTAAACTCGCAGCTAAACGGAGGACTTCATTCTTTTCATATCCTGAAGTGGCTACTACTTTATTGAATGATGGTTGTCCTTCTGTCAAAGTTCCTGTTTTATCAATAATCAATGTATCAATTTTACGTAGATTCTCTATTGCGGCAGCGTCTCGAAAAAGTACTCCATTTGATGCACCTCGCCCTGTTGCTACCATAATTGACATTGGCGTAGCTAATCCCAAAGCACATGGGCATGCGATGATTAAAACAGCTACTGCATTGATTAATCCATAAACCCAACTAGGTTCAGGTCCGAATAGCCCCCACCCCAAAAAAGTTAGAACAGCAATACCTATAACCCCCATAACAAATCGTCCTGCAACATGATCCGCCATCCGCTGCATAGGTGCTTTTGAACGTTGAGCCTGAGCAACCATTTGCACGATTTGAGAAAGTACGGTTGATGATCCAACTTTTTCTGATCGCATCACCAATGAACCATTCATGTTCATTGTTGCACCAATGACTTGATCACCCACACGTTTTGTAACTGGCACAGGTTCACCAGTTAACATCGATTCATCTACAGAGCTTGAACCTTCTGTAATGACTCCATCAACAGGAACTTTTTCACCGGGGCGTATCCGTAATAAATCGCCTACGTGTACATGAGATAGTGGAATATCTTCTTCTATACCATCAACACTGATTTTTCTTGCTGTTTTAGGTGCTAGCCCAAGTAGGGATTTAATTGCCGCTGAAGTTTGGGAACGTGCTTTTAACTCTAGCACTTGACCTAACAATGTGAGAGAAATAATCGCTGCGGTCGCCTCAAAATACACAGCAACACGCCCCATAGATACAAATGAGTCTGGAAATACTTGAGGTACTATTGTTCCAACAAGGCTGTATATAAAAGCAGCTCCTGTACCTATTCCAATCAAGGTCCACATATTTGGACTCCGATTCCAGATTGACTGCCAACATCTCACAAAAAATGGCATTCCTGCCCACAAAACAATTGGTAAAGTCAGTACCAGTTCAATCCAGCTTTGCACCTGCATTTCGAACCAGTTCAATTGATGACCAAACATTGCTAAGAAAACTACAATAATGGTTAGCGGTAAGGTCCACCAAAATCTATGCTTAAAATTCTTGAGTTCTGGGTTTTCATCAGCGTCATCTAAGTCAGGAAGTAAAGGCTCTAACGACATACCACAGATCGGACAATTTCCCGCATGGTTCTGTCTAATTTCAGGATGCATTGGACAAGTGTATATCGTGAAGGTATTAACATGAGCAGGCTGATTAACTTCATTTGAATCCTCACCATCCCTCTTTTGTGGTTCTTTTAACGTAACTACATTCTCAACTTTAGTAATATAAAAATGAGGATCACTTTTAAACTTTATGTGGCATTTCTCACTACAAAAGTAAAAAGTTCTATTTTTAACTTCTTCATAAAACTTGGATGCTTCTGTAACTGTCATACCACAGACAGGGTCAGTAAGTCTGTTATTGAGTACTTTGTTTTCATGATGATGGTCCATAAAAGCCTCCTTCATATTTAATTTTTTAAATTAATAATTTCATTAAGATGGAAATAGACTCCCTCTTATTAGTTTGTTTAGTGATCATTGTTTTCTTTAAAGCCAGTGTACCACTTGTGGTTTTTTAATTTTTAAAATGACAAAAATGTAATTTTGAAGTCATCGGGATGTTTCTCTCATCCTTTAATAATAAGCGTGAGAAAGGTGATGACCAAGCAACCAATTGATGCATTTCATTCGGTCATTACTGAGCCCAAGATTAGTTTAAAGAGGATGAAGAAATGAAAATTTTCAAAAATAAAATGTCAGCTCTACGTAACACTCTCGTAGGTGCAACACTGATTGTTACTGCTTCAAGTGCATTTGCACACGTGAAACTTGAAAGTGCAATTCCTGCGATCAATGCTTCTGTAGCAAGTCAACCAAAAAACATAACACTCAATTTTGGTGAAGAAGTCATGCTAATGAACGTTAAGTTACTTGATGCCCAACGTAAGGATATCCCTTTGAACTACCAAATAACTCATGATATGAAAAAATCATTTGACGTAGCGGTTCCAAAACTAAAAAAAGGAAAATATACGGTGGTTTGGACCACAATGGGTACCGATGGCCATAACATGAATGGTGAATATAATTTCACTATTAAATCGGCAAAATAACAATGAGTGAAAATAGTCAACATGCCAGCAGCTTGCTGGCATGTTGCTATAATAAAGGGAGAAAAATATGATTCCTGAGACTTGGATATATGCAACATGGTTGGTTAAAGTCATTTTATATTTAGGGATTGCATTTGTTATTGGCGGTGCTTTCTGCTATTTCTTACTTGGACGTTATGTTGAAATCAAGGAGACTATTCTAAAATACATGACTATTGGTACAGGTTTAGGCCTTTTTTCAAGTGTTCTCGGCTTCTTCATTCTTATAGGAAGTTTTGCCAACACTGGCCTTTCAGGTATGTGGGATAGCAACTATATAAATATACTAGTCAATACTCCTACTGGACATGTCTCTATCATTCGATCAATCAGTTTTGCACTTTTACTCATATTTATGATAGTCAAACTTAGTAAAGGGACGATTGATATTTCCAAAACTGAAGGAGCAATCTTTACCATACTGCTCACACCAATCGTTTTAAGTTTTTCACAACTCGGACACGTCACGAATTTACCCTTATTCGCTCAAGCTTTGTTATCAATACATGTACTTGTAATGTCCTTATGGATGGGGTCGCTTTATCCATTATGGAAAACAAGCAAAAAAATTAATGGCTTACCACTTAAAGAACGTATGCATCTATTTGGGCAAATAGCAGCCTTTATTGTAGGAATACTCATCGCTTGTGGTCTTAGTATTGCTTTATTACTCTTTAAAGATTTTAATACTCTAATCAATACACCTTATGGGCATGGATTTATTATTAAAATATTATTTGTCCTAAGTATTTTATTGTTAGCAGCCTTTAACAAATGGTATTTCACACCTCGCTTACAAGACCCGAAATTTGCGAAACAATTGGGCTATGCCATTTTATTTGAGATGTCATTAGGTCTATCAATTCTTTTAGCCACTGGTTATATCACCACTGTAGTCGGTATTGAGTAAAAAAGGATCACGCTATGACTTCATGGATGAAGTACAATTTATTATTTTTCATTTTTTTGAATACGACATCATGGGCTGAACCTAGCACTTCAAAAACGATTCGCTCCTTAGATGATACCGAATTACGTAATATCACTGATCATAATCATGGCGACACCAAAGTCGAAGAGAATAAAGACCATCATTCTAAAGATAAACAACTACGTAATGAAGATAGTAGACAACAAAAAGTTATAAATGGATTAATGTTACAAAAGCCTAACGTACTACCGCCCTCCAAATAAACGATACTTAAGTAATGTTTATTGATTCAATAAGTAGTTCAAATTTTTTAATAAAAAATAGTAGCAATATTACTGTTGGGGGCTTCTTAGCCCCCAACAGTATTTAATTCAGAGCTTGAACCGACTGCTGTAAGCCTTTCTGAATATCTTGAACATGAGTGAGATCATGCGTTTGCTGATGCTCTGTTTGAGATTCAACGCTGTAAAACTCCTCCACTATATCCAAACCCTCTTCACCTCCCACCTCAAAGCAGGCATTACCATAACCCTGCCGTGCCACATGATCCAAAGCCTCCTGATAGAACCCTGCTGTCTTACTTTGTTCATCCATCTGTTTGGCTGAACTAATCGCATCTTTCAGGTTTGTGCCATCACGTAAAGTCAGATCCACGTAGTAGATCGGGGTACGGTAACTTTGTGTGGTGCTTTTACCTCGCAAGGTCAATTGCAATGGCAAACAAGAAAGTAAGTCACCCGATGCTGCGTGATAGTAACGAAGTCGAGCTGCCAAAGTGCGGATGCTGTTAAAGCCTGTGGTTCTAAAGATGAAAGTACCAAACTCATCTGATTCATCTAAGTTGACGTAGAGTCTGCCATAGGGCTTGCATAATCCACCCTGTGCCAATGGACATAAATCAGGGGATGGACAAGGATGTTGTTCAATGCCATTTTGACCGAGTCGCTGACAGCTTTCGCCATTGCCTGAACAGATTAAACGTCCAGTTTGGCGGTCAAATAGGCTGTACTCTGCTCTTAAGTTGAGATCGGGATCATTGAAGATCATGCGGACTGGAATGCTTCTCAGCTTTTGGTTCTGATTGGGCGCTTTGGCACGTAGTTGCTCATCCAGTGGATGTTTGACCCACCCATCTTTATTTTGGATTTGGCTGGTAATGGTAAATTGATCATCTTTTTCAGGCAGACGTTTTCCATTCTTTTCGACAATTTTGCCGATACTGATACGCCCCAACACAGGTGGGGTAATAGCTAAACCTTTAATCATGATGATGTACTCTATATAGATGTTGAAATGGCGTTTAAATTTGGATAAATAAATTTTGGGCATAAAAAATCCCATACTTGTTTGGGGTATGGGATCAGTTGGTTGGGGTGTTAGTTAAATTGAAATGGGTTACTTGGGTATCAGCCCTATCCACCATTCGGATAAATCTGAAAGCGTCGTGTTCCTGCTTTGGTTTGGGGAAATTGCTGTAGGTATTCAGGATGCTGTTTAAGCAATGATTTACTGTCTAGGCTGATTGAGTCTTGTGATTTCTTCCATGTGACTGAACCACCTGTAAATACCGCTCGCTCTGCTTCTTTCATCATCATTTGTAGTTGATGTTTCAGTTCATCAAAATACTGCTGGTGTTGTTCAACTTTATGTCGCTCCTCTAGTAACTGATTAAACAAATAATTAGCTTGTTCATTTTGGGTCAGGTCTTCTACTGTTAATGGAATCTGTTCAGGATAAAGTTGTTGCAAGGCTTTAGCTGCTGAATCCGAAGCATCTACACTGGGTGGAATACCTGTTTCGACACATTGCCAGAAATGACGTTCCGCATTAATGATGTGCTGAATCACAGTTTCATTACGAGTCACTTTATAGATTTTGGTTTCATGCCCACAGATCAAGGCACAAATATGCGCTGCCTGTTTACCTGTCACTGCCAATTGATGCTGTACCTGACACAGCACATATAAAGGCACGCCATCTCGCCATAGTTTTGCGCCATATTCCCCCACGGTTTTACATTCCAAAATTTGCACTTCTTCATTACCGACTACAGCATAATCCAAGTTCGCCAACATAAACTGTTTGTCTTCATCAGGGTGTTGCAATACTGCATTAACTCGACGGACTTTATGATTGGTGTGCATGCTGTAGTATTCAGCCACCAAAGGTTCTAGCTTTTTTCCCCAGTACAAGGGTGCGTAACCTGCACTTTCATCCTCGATGTTTTGTTGCATCCGCCCTGTCTTGATCATCCACAGTTCCAGCATCGACATATAGGGATTCAGTCCACAGGCCGTTGCTGCATCACTGCTGCCAATACCCTGTTTTCTGACTTCTAACCATTGTTGATAGTTCATCTGTTTGGTGTTGGCAAGTCTTTTTGCTGTAAGGGCTTTGGTCTTTCGTGGTTGCGTATTCGGTCGATCTCGTTTGGTTCGGGTTCCCACCTCAATCTGCTGAATGGATTGATTTAGATTCGGTAAATAGGGTTGTAGTGGTGGGTTATTTAGCGTGTTTTGAATTTGAGTATGACTATTCATTGCAATTATTCCTGTATCGATAAAATCGTAAAAGCTGAATTTTGGGCATAAAAAAGCCGCATGAGGGTGCGGCTAAAGGTGTTGCTGTGCTTGTACGGTGTTACTGTATGCTTAGGCTAATGGAGCTGGCTTAATTGAAACTGAATTTAGGCAATCATTCTCAATGCCTGTTCCAGACCACGCTGTTTAATGGCAGCCCCTGCACCAAACCATGCTGAATCGAGTCGATGATCGGTACTCATCGCTCGACGTTCATGGTCACAGAACTCGGTGATGCTGCACAATAATCCATAAGCGGTATCCTTGGCTGAACTCAGTTCTGCACCACGTCCATGTCCGTTAAACATGGTCATGACTTTCGACATGGCACGTCCATTTGGCTCGGTTTTATTGTCCGCTTTGGTTGGGGTGTTGATGCCTTGGTTTGGCATAGCAGCATTTCGATAGAACTGAATGATGCTTTCATCTTGTTCAGCCATAGTTAGGTTGGTATTGTTAAACACCGCATCAAAGAAGGCTGCTGCTTCCTGCTGAGTTACCTTACGCTGGCTCAGTTGTTTCATTTCATACATGTGTTCATCCCATGCACGGACTGAAATACCCAACTGTTGTTTAACTTTCTCAGCATCGAAACGAGTGCTGTGTGGGACTTTAACCACACCTGCACTGGTATTTTGTCCTTTGAGAGCAATTGCCAAAGTATTGTTACATACCACCCGGATACTGGTGAACTGTGCAGTGGTTGCTAGAGTGCCATCACAAGCCGTCGCTAGTAGAATATAGCCATTACTCACATCCTTACCCTTGAGTGCTGAAGTCTGTCCAGTCTTGGCTAATGCCCAGAATTTCTTGCCACCTTTCAGTACCCCTGCGGTTTCCAGTTCAAAGCCTGATTGCTCCGTCAGGTCTTTGTAGAAGTGTAGGATTTCCATCGGTTGGACTTCTTGAAAGCGTTGGCTGACCACGGATAAAGGTGCATGCGTATCTGAACGGTAAAGCACTCGTTGTTCTTCAAAAGGCATGATGATGCTTTGTCCACGTTCATTCTGTGCCATGTAATTGACATCCGAGGATTCTATCCGCCAGTCCATGCCTGCTTGTTGTGCCCAAACCTCGATGGGTTGGTTTGGTGTGAGTTCATTGCCTAACCCATGCCAAGGGGTTTGTCCAGTGAATGCCATAGTTTCAACTAAATGTGCCATAAGAATAATTCCTGTATCGATTTTGAATGGGTAAAAGGGTTCGATTTAAATTTTGCTAAATACTTAATTGCGTAAATTCGGGCTAAAGCTGCGGTCACAGTTGTTGCAGTAATACTGTTTGCGATAAGTTGGGTGAAGCGGTTGTTGCTGTTCATCTTCAGTGATCAACATCCAGATACCGCCAATCAGTACCCCAACGATTGCACCTGCAATTGGAGGAATATTCAGGCTTTTGGAAACACTCACTCCTAATGTGGCAAGTGCCATCGGTGACATCACACTATTGGAAATGGGGTTATTGGTTGAGGTACTGGGTAAATGTTGGGTTGATTCAAGCAGTACCGTCTCTCGGGACTGGCAATAAGGACATGGCAAACTCATTGTGGTATTTCCTGTAAATGAATAAAAAAACCTGCTGGGGAAGCAGGCAAAATGATTGCAATGTAGCTGAAGCATGTATTGGTGCTATCTCAAATGGAGAAACACTGTTCTCAATTAGATGCTATGTATTTGTATTTTTTTAGAATGCGTTTTTTTTCATCAGTTTTAGGCAATTTTTGAATGATGATTAAACAGATCAATTGACCTGTTTTTTAGCAGCGATTATGATGCAAGGGCTGACCTACATTGTCAGTCGGTTTTGACAGACCGCTCATCTAGCGCATCGGAGTTTATTCATCTGAGTATTCTTTGTATGTGTAAAAACCTTCTCGTCCCCCTTTGCGGTAGAACGGGAGGGGGACGCGTTCGCGCGTGCTGGTTCTAGATGTCCAGTCTGTCAACCCCTTTTCGTTCTGCCACCATAATCAATTGACAGTGATTCGGTAGAACTTCTAATTCATCTAGGAGTCAACCATGACGCAATTTACTGTGCTTTATTATTCCCCTGCACTTTCTCTGCCTCTCAGGCATTTTATTCCAATTCATTTATCACACGCTTTCACTGTGTCCTGATTGACTCAAGGCATCAATTAACTGCTGCATCCATTTTGGTCAGTGGTGTTTTGTGCTGGATAAAAATCATGAAATTCATCGCACAGCTTATTTTGGTTGTCCTTATTGTGCTCAGTAACAGCATCGCTAGAGCCTATGACAGCCAAGCAAAATGTATTTGAAATTACAGGCAATTTCATAATTCATTTTTAAAAACTTAAAAAATATTGGATGGGGAAAATAATAGGATGAAATACATTTCAATTGCGCTGCTCACCAGCCTTGCGTTGGTCGGCTGCTCAAAACCACAACAAGATGATGTAGAGAATAAAGAACTATCTCAAAAGATTGAAAACATGTCATTGAATGATGCTGTCCCTGCACAGGCTGTTTCTTCTCCTTTGATTATCGCTCGCAATAAAATTACACCTCCGCTCACCAAAACAGGTGAAAGCTTTCAGGAATTAATAAAAGATGAGGGATATTTTTCCTTTTATCCGCCGTATAAAACCATCTCTGGATTGCAGATGTTTGCTGAAAATTCGGATGTGGCTGACTATTGTGCAAACTGTGTGCATTTCCAGACCGTTCTGAATGATTTAAGAAATGTACTGGCTTTAAAAAACAATCAGGTTTTAGTGATCGGACATACTGGTCAACAGTTTCCAGCATTCACTTTTGCTTTAGGTGATGACTATTCTTTGCGTGCAGCGCATGATACGGCAATCAATTATATAAGATCGACAATGCAGGTGACTCCACCACAAAAAGATCAATTTGAGAGTACAGAACAATATCAACAACGTATTCAGACACTTCAAAATGAGTTGGATACTAAAAATGCCCATCTAAATTATGACTTGAAGCTTTTAGAACTCAGTTTAAATGCTACGTCTGGTCAAAGTCTGTTTATGCCAAGCAGCTATACACCGAATGATCGACCAAATGGTCCGATTGATAATTTTGTTTATTACGATGCTGATTCGAAACAATTACATTTTGAGAATATGAATTTCGCATCTGATCTTATTGTGAATTTCACAGCCCCATCCACGCCAGAGTTAGCACAAAATATTATTACGGCTAGTGGACAGAAGTATGTCGGTTACATTTTTAACTTCAATAATCATAAATTGGAATTAGAGAGCTTAGTCATTTATCAGGCCAACAACACTCAAGCTGATTCTGCGAATGAACCGATTGCCATCCTTGAACCAAGTACCATGTCCTTTCAACGCAAACATTTCAACGGCATAGAAAATGCCCGATTAAAGAAATTTGATGTGTCGCTGAAAAAACCAATTCCTTTTGATTTCACTCTGGATAACTACACGCCGATCCAGAAGGTATTTAAAAAGATCGATGAGTAATTCCCACTTTTATAAAAGTAAGAAATTGATTTATCTAGCAATTAAATACACAGAGTTGGGCTTTCGCCCAACCCTGTAGATCACAATATTCAATTAAATATAGGCATGTGTAATGAATTTTATTCCATCTATTGTTTTATACAGTATGCTGCTACTGACTTTAACCGCATGTAATTCAGGCAACGATGTACCAAAACCCAAAAATACTCAGACCCAAACAAGTGAGAATAGCACTGCTGATGCGACTGAAACGCCTCAACAATCCGAAGATGATTTTCCAGCCGTTGATAAATCCTTTCTGGAAGATGAATCATATAATGCTGAAGAAGTGACTGAACCCACTGTGCAAGAACAGTTTGAAGTCCGTGTCCGTCGTGAGGAATCTCAATACTCCATGACAGGTTATAGCGATTTATTAAACATCATATCCTTGAACGATGCGCCAACCACCATTACAGGGGTTTTAATCAATCGTGGCAATTGTAGAAGCAAAGGTACTTATGATTACCAAAATATGCGCTATGGTTCTGTGGCAAAGGTCTATCTTGGTTGTTCGGCTGAATATGTGCGTGAAGTGACGGTTACCACCAATAGTGGTTTGACCTATACCTATAATTTTTAGAGATTTAATCACGGAAATTTACTATGGCAAAAAGGCGTTCTAATCAGAGCGCCTTGTATTTTAGAAACTTAATGAGTTGGGATGTTCCCTGTATAGCTTTGCCACAAATAGGAAATATGCTGACTCATATAGCGGTAAATCTTGAGTGGTTCATTTAGAAACTCAATCTGTTTACGCCAGTAGCTACGCATATCGTTGTCCGCAAAGTAACAGTGTTTTTCTTCAAGTAAATATTGAGCTTCTTGCTTAATCTCATACCCCTTATTTAAACAAGTCCCTTTCCATTCCTGCAAGATAAAATCGGAATATGGGGTCTCATCACCAATTACATAAATAATTGCTTGGACTGAGTAAAACCCATTCAGTGACTTAACAATACGCCATTGCACATCATACAACTTATCAGACAATACTTCCGATCGGTGTAATCTTTCCAGCCATTTACGAGTAAGTTTTGGTAATTTAACTTCAGCGTCGAATTGTAAAGGAATGGTAAAAATACAAGGCAAATCATAGAACATACAATTGATCTGCTTATGTTTGTCTAGACAGCGTTTAAACAGTGCCTTTTGAAATTTAATACTTTCATTCATAGGTTCAATAAATTTTGTATATTCCAGTGCAATCCGTCGTTTCAAGAACTTATATTTAAATTGACCATGAATACCCTCTGCATTCGCTATAAGGTAATTGATATTACCGTAATGAGAAAAACCTGCCGTATCAAGCATTGCAACCCAATAAGGGTTTAATTGGAATCCATGTAATGCCATACGATGGTAATGCAGCCACTGTAGGGAATTTAAGAATATACGATAATTCTTATCTATACACTTGGGCGCACGTTTATCCATAACTGCTAGTTTCCCATTTTCAATTTGGGCTGCATTTTGAATACTCTCTCGTAAAAATAAATGGGTATTAACATCTAGCATGAATGGGAGCATTGGTGTCTGTAATATATGTTGTACTTGAGGAGTCATTGCATAATGGGTCATTTCAAGCCTCCTTTTTTCCAGTATTTCCAACAGATTTCCCCATTTTTATTGCAACATCCTTAGCAATATTTTTACCAAATACACGTATGAAGTAGGCTTTATCATTTCTAAGGTTTTGTTCATTTTCCTCATCCCGCTTAATCCTTTTATGCACAATGAATTGGTCTCTTTTGGTGATATAACGAATGGCTTCAATCAAATATTCGTATTTTTGTTTATCTTTGCGATGCAAGATGCCAATACCTACATCTCGATATTTGCCATTGTGGGCATCAAGATTACAATTATGGTAAGCCCCCTCAATACCAATCACCCTTTTCCAGACCTCACCAATCTGTTGTGCTAGCTTAATGTCCTGTGAGTGTTTACGACCATCGAGAAAGAAAAAACAGTGGTAGTGATAACCAGTTTTTTCGGCAAATTCCAATTTCCATAGATAACCCAATATATGTAAATTTGAAGTCCGCTTTAAATAACGAAGGCATGTGATTAAATCTGCTTTGACTTGGGCAAGTTCAGGGTTTTGTGTTTTTCCATAACGAAAATCGACACGAGCAATGACAATTCTCGAATGTTTAGCCAGTATCGTATCTACACATTCTGTAGCGACCTTTTGCTGATATTGGGAACGTTCCATTCGTTTTTTCTGTTGGTATTTGAATTCCTTTTCTTGAGTTAGCAAATACAAACGTTCAATGAATAGATTAATTAATTCTGCATAACAAATTGAAGTTATTGTTCCATCAGTATTTCTTAGCTGAACAAGATCATTGGGATAATGTAGATAAAAATCAGCATGAAAATACCCCTTTAGAGTTTCGTTATACGCTTGCATAACAATCCTATGATGCTCACAATCATAATGCTCTAGGGGATCAAACCCTTGGATGAGTATTTGCTTTAATAATTCAATGAATTTTTTATCAATAGGCTCATACCATCCATGATACAGAGTGCCTTTGATCTTACGATAAGCCTGCACATAGTTGTGTTTTAAGATTTGTTTTACTAATTCAATTTCTGAGAATATTTTCTCAGCTTCAGGATTTGATCGAATTTCATATTGGTTATATTCAGTGTTGAAATCTAATAAGTAATCCAATGCCAATGAGCTTGAATGCTGATCGTCTGCTGCATTGAAGCATTCTTCATACATTGAATTGAGTAAAGACTGTTGCTCTTCCAATGGTGCTGTAATCTGAATGGGCTGATTAGATGAATCAGTATCAGTTATTTCAGTCTGCTGATTTAGAAAGTGTTCAGGTACTTGTGTTAAGTATTCATGTGCTAAAGCAGGTGTTTGATTATTACTCATAAGATAGGATGATTGATTCATAATAATGAACTTCTCTGTACGTAATTACACCTAACAATTTGTTAATTAAGTCAATTTATATAATAATTAATGTTATTAGATATACTGATCATATAAGTAACACAAATGGTCAGGCGTAAAAATCACTGTAATCCCATGACCTCGAAATCAAGGAATTACAGTGTTATAAGGGTTAATAGGGTATGTGAGAGTTGTAAAGATATCTTGCTAATCTGGTTAGCTTTTTTTTGAATTGATCCAATCAATTATGTCCTGCTCTAACCAACCAACGGCTGATAGTCCCAATCTAATCGGACGAGGAAAAGACGAATCATATCTCTTGGATTTCGGGTTCATTTTGTCATACAGACTTGATTTACTTAAACAGACTAATTCTGTTACTCCTTTCATTCTAAGAATCTGATTTTTTTTGGTTTCTGAGGTTTGCATTGTTTACTCCGATTTAAACCTGATGTGGATGTCTTCGGATATAAATATGCTCTAGAATCCTCAGAAACATCAGCAAAACAAGATTCACAATTGTTAAGTAGCGTATTTAAATGAGTAATCCCGTCTTCGATCATGAAATTTACAGAATAGCTCACCCTGTAATGCAAAAATTAGTAAAGCAAGCTGTAAAAGCAAGAGAGTTTCAAGCAACTTTCCCAAATCTGTATAACGAGTTAATACGTATTAGGGATGTAATATTGAGGCAACTGGTCAACCTGCTAACTGAAAAATATAAAGAAAGAAAGTCACTACCTATTGAGCAAATCAAGATTGAAGTAGAGATAATTGTCTTTGGCAGACAGTTACTCAACCATGTAATGGGATATTGTCAAACAAGGCAATTAGTGGATGAAGATATATTTTTGTTAAACCATTTACTTCAACCAGATGAACTAACATCAATATTTGAAGAACTTTATTGCATATTTTGGGAAAACATCAAAAGTTATGAAGAATGGACACAATTCCCCAATTTTTCGACAAACCTCAAACGTATTTTGAACGAAAAGTATTTCTTACCTGACTTGTTACCATTCTGGGATATTAAATCTCTATTTTTGGATTATCTTAAAATTTATATTGAATATCATAATTTTAAGAATAGCAAAGATATAAAAGGCACAAATATAACTCAAGTCCCTTCATATCACGAAGTTAGGAATGCAATTAAAGGATTGAAAATTTATGGTACACCACTACAGAAGTCCACAAAATCATTTATTGGATGCTCTCCGTTAGATGCCAATTTGCCACCTTCAAAGTTCATAAATCTTCATCTAAATCTAGAAGAGGATGTTAGCAATCTGCCTGTGCTTTTAAGTAAATTTATACATGAATTTATGGCTACAAGATTAGATAATCAGAGAAATGGGACAGATGCCCAGCCTATTATTGACAATAAGGTTTCTGAAAAAATTCATAGCTTGAGCATCATTTTAGATGATTGTGCAAATTCACTTGAAGTACTCAAAAGAGCTGATGCAATTCTTACTGCGCTAATCAGCCTGATTTACTACGATAAAATTTTTGAAACAAAGATCAACAAGGGTAACATCCAGCAGTTTGAATCAGCGAATTATTCTAAATTTATGCTAAGTGAAATTCACGGCTCTGCAAACCAAACTATAATTGAGAATGCTATCAATCAAGATCGTCGCAACTCAATCAATCATACAGGCATGGATTATTTTTCCGATTTGTTCCAAACGCTTTATGAATTACTTGAAAATGATAAAGATATAAAAACCATAAAGCCTAAAAAAGCAACAATATTTATCACTTGTGGTATGAGGGACATACTTTATGAACATACATTTAGTAAAGCAAGTCTAAGTAAAGGTCTAAATGATATGGTGAAAAATTTATCACCAGAAAATTTATATGAGATCATCAATCTGTAAGGATGCAGACAACTTAACAGTCCGTATGATATACCAGTATCATCAAATTTATGGGTTTAACATCACTTACAAGCATCTAAAGAATATGGGTAGATTTATTTTTTTACAGTCTGCCCATAATTATGAATCGATAAAATCTCATAAACAGAATGTATAAGATCAAGAAAACTCATCCAAGATGAAAGTAAAGATAAGCAACAGTAAAAAACCAAATACAACAGACCATTCAAGCATAAGACCAAAGTGGATATTTGCAAAATTCCCCACCTTAAAATCAGTTTGGAATTCTACTAGAAATTTTCTTTCAACTAATATGATGTCCAAATAAGTAAAAAGATGTCTCTTTAGATATCACCTAATCCAATGTTTGATGAGGGGTAGGTTGAGGGGTAAAATCATAGATAAAAAACAAGCCCTTGTAAAAACAAGGGCTTATTTAAATATTTGGCGGAAGCGGTGAGATTCGAACTCACGGAGGACTCACACCCTCGTCGGTTTTCAAGACCGGTGCATTAAACCGCTCTGCCACGCTTCCAATGGCGGCTATCATATAAATAAAATTGCAACTTGGCAAATCTTTTTCAGTATTTCTTCAATCAAATGTACAAAATAAAGTCAAATCTCGCTAATTTGATGAATATTCAAGCTATTCATAACAAATTGAATTGATATACCAACGTTTTTTCCCTGATGGTGTATCCACTTCTGCCTCATCATCAACTTGTTTAGACAGTAAAGCTCTTGCCATCGGTGAATCAATTGAGACATGTTGCGGATGATGATCATAAATTTCATCTACCCCAACCAGACGTATGGTTTTTTGTTCACCTTCATCATTTTCAATTTCAACCCAAGCACCAAAATACACTTTACCTGCTTGTTCTGGAGAAAAATCGATAATTCGTAATTCTTCTAAACGCTTCCCCAAATAACGTACACGACGATCGATTTTTCGAAGTAGCTGCTTATTATACTGATAATCAGCATTTTCAGAACGGTCACCCAGACTGGCAGCCCATGTCACTTTCTTGGTAATTTCAGGTCGCTCTTCGCGCCAGAGATGTTGTAACTCTGCAACCAACAGATCATGCCCTGAACGGGTAATTAAATTAGATTTCATGATTTAAAACCATTTAAAATACATATGCACTTGATACTTATTTTTTAAAAAATGTTGCTACAGTCTACAGCCAATAGCGTAAAGATGTCAGCTCAAAAATAGCGCATTTTAAGTTTTAAAAAGCAATAAAATCGTTTTTTTCCTATTTAAATTCAGACAGAAAATTCAATCAGAAAACCTTTTAAAAGTGGTAATTCTTAACTTACATTTGGAACATTTGCTTACAGTTTTTGGCAGCGTATTTCAGTTTTAAAATTCCTGCAATTTTTAAAAAAATATTTCTTTAAAAATCATAATCTTAAATATTTTAAATTGATCATTTTTCATACAAAGTTTGACAGATCTAAAAACCGCCTATATTATGCGCACATGTTTTATGAGTTTATTTTTTTAATTTTGTAGTTTTTCTGCAAAATCTTTCTATCCCACATGTCATTTTTTGAATGACGTTCATGACTGCCCACCCTTATTGAATTTACCAACTATAAGAAGTTTTTAAGCGTTTTTGTGCTTATTACTTTTTAGGGCAATAAATTACTTGTAGCGGAGACAACATGCACAGTAGTTCAACCTCTGGGTCGAGGCTTAGCCTTAACTCATTTTTTCGTGCGCTGCCAATCAAAACTTTAGTTTTATCCACTGCATTAATTCCTTTTAGTATTAATGCGAGTAAGAACAATCAATACAATGCTGTAGTTAATTCGAGTAAATTGACTGTAGTTGCGGTTTCCAATCCAAGCATCGTGTTTAAGGATGGAGACTACAAGCATGGCTTCGGCTATGACTTAGCCCATAACTATGCTGAAAGTTTAAACGTTAAACTTGAGCTTAAAACTGTTTCTGACAATGCAACAGCATTGAAAATGGTTGCTCAAGGTAAGGCGAATTTTGCGATTACCACCGCAAATATGCAAAGCATCGAAGCAGAACGTTTAACCTCATTTTCAGCAAGCTGTGGTGATTTCAACAGTTTAAAAAGTAATGGTTTAAACCCAGAATTAAATTGGGTATTTAAACAAGCTGAAGATCCATTAACAGCAACTGCAAGTGGTTTCATTTGCCAAAGCAAACAAAATGGTTCAACGCAGCAACTTGCCTCATTTTATAATCGTAATGTCGTCAAGAAAGACGATTGGAACGTGATTCAACGTGACTTAAGTTCTCGTCTACCGATTTATAAAGCCAGCTTTAAGCGCTCTGCACAGCAATATGGCTTAGATTGGCACCTACTTGCTGCAATTGGTTATCAAGAATCATATTTAAAACCAGACTCTGTTTCTCCCACAGGTGTCCGTGGTTTGATGATGTTGACCAATACCACAGCCAAAGAAATGGGTGTCAGTAATCGAAGTGACCCCGCTCAGAGTATCCAAGGCGGCGCAAAATATTTTGATATGATGTTGAGTCGTTATTCTTATATTCGTAATCCAGATCGTCATTGGTATGCTTTGGTTGCATACAATATGGGGCCTGGTGCAGTTGAAGGTATTCAAAAGCGCATCAAAGCACAAGGTAAAGATCCCAATGACTGGATGAATCTTTATAATTATTTGACACGTAATCAAGCAAGTAATGGTCGTTATAAACAAGCGGTACAGTATGTCACACGTATTCGGGCTTATTTAGAACACATTAAGACCACACCTCGATTACTAGAAATTTAATCTGTATTTTAAATCGATTGGATTTGTAAAAATCAGGCAATAAAAAAGCTTACTCTCGGGTAAGCTTTTTTATTGTAAAAAGATTAAGCAGTTTGCTCTAATACTTTCTTAAATAAATCTTTTTGCTCTTGGCTTGGCTTGGCTGTTTGTAAAGCCATCAATTGAGACATATCACCTTGAACTTTGATTTTGCCTGTCATAAATGCTTGCATAGCAGCAGCCATATCAAATTCTAAGAATACTTTACGAAGTGTTTCAGCATCCATGTTCAATGTTGTTTTCGCATTTGCAGAACTACCTTTGACGATTTTTCCGCCGTCTAAAGCAAGCTCTGTGTTGCCATCTGCATCTGCAACAACCAAATTAATTGCTAAACCTGAAAGTGCTGGTGGTAAGTTTAAATCACCTGCTTCAGCAGTTAATTTTTCAACATTTGCAAACCAATCATCAGTTAAAAATGCAGGCATGTTCATTCCTCAAATTATTTATTCAATTTATTGTGTTATCTATCCAGACAACATCAGGTTGAAGCAGTTTTGCTTGCCCAATGTTATAGCATGATAATTTCAATTTGGGCTAAAGTTTTTTGTACGGACTGTTCATGTTTTATCGGTTTTATCGTTTTATTTTTTTAAATCAGGCACTCATCTCAATATGAATGCCCGATTCGTTCATTTAATTGGCAAAAAAGATCAATCTGCTGCAAAACTAAGATTTACAACATCTAAACGCTTTTTCATTTCTTCCGTATCACATTTCATATCGAATTCGCGTTCTTCATCCAATTTTTCAAAATCAAATAAATCACGGTCAGCCAATTGTGATGGTGAAACATTCTGTAATGCACCAAAAATACTGTGCAAACGTTTTGGATATTGTTTATCCCAACCACGTAGCATGTCGTTTAACATGGCACGTTGTAAGTTTTCCTGAGAACCACATAAGTTACATGGAATAATCGGGAATTTACGAATTTCAGCATATTTGATGATGTCTTTTTCTTCGACATAAGCCAAAGGACGAATCAAAATGTTCTTTTTATCCGAAGACAATAATTTTGGCGGCATCGCTTTTAAGCTACCACCATGGAATAGATTCAAGAAGAACGTTGCAATGATATCATCGCGATGATGACCCAATGCCACTTTGGTCGCACCAATCTCTTGCGCAAAACCGTAGAGTGAACCACGGCGTAAACGTGAACACACTGCACAGTAAGTTTTCCCTTCAGGTGTCAAACGCTTGGTGATGCTATAGGTGTCTTTTTCTAAAATATAATAAGGAATATTATTTTCTTCCAAATATTTCGGTAACACATCTTCAGGAAAACCAGGTTGCTTTTGATCCAAGTTCACTGCGACAACATCAAAGTTGATTGGTGCAATACGTTTAAATTGCAACAAAATATCAAGCAAGGTGTAACTGTCTTTCCCACCAGAAACACAGACCATTACCTTATCGCCTTCCTCAATCATTTTAAAGTCACGAATTGCATGGCCGACTTGACGACGAAGTTTTTTCAAAAGACGATAATAAGCTGAACTTGTTGGAAGCTCTGGTTTAAAATTAAATCCTTGTTCGGACTCAACTGGCGAGTACATAGACGAGATAAACCCATAAAAAAATACTGGGCAATTTTATCTGATTTGAACGTTAACCGCATCTAAAGATTTTTTTATTTTGCATCAATTTTTATCTGGTCATCTTCCTGTCGTATTTCCACATTTAAAATAGACGGCTCAGTTCATTTTTTAGCCGAAGTGCTTATCTTTTGGACTTTTCCACAGTTTTCCACAAAACCTGTGGATAAAATTGTGGATTGTTTGGGGCTTGACAAAGTTTTCTCACGCAATGATGGGCATTCTCTTTAAATTGATCATTTTTTAACCATTATATTTTATATATATTTTTCAACTGTTTAGCATAGTCAATAAATATATTTTAAAAAAAATATAAAATTTTTTTTGATTAATATGCCAACAAATAGCACTTGCTTTTTCGCGATTGTATTGTTAAAACTCAATTCATAGTTTTTCTTGTTCAATAACTTTGTTAAACTCCCAAAAATTGGGGAAATATTTTAATTACTACAAAATGAAAAAATTAATTATGGGTTCGCTAGTGTCTATTTTAGGGTGTATGAGCTTTGCTTCATTTACACCGCAAACGTTTGCAGGTCAAATTTATTTCTACAAAGACCAAAATGGGACAACCTTACTAACCAATCGCAAAAATTCGGATCGTTCACTGCAAAAAGTCAAAGTGACTTATTATAAAGACAGTAATATTCACAGTTATAGCAACTGGGGCAGCTCAGAATCCGCAGTACTGCCAAGTTATAGTAAAAGTAAAAACTCCTTTGACAGTATTATTCGTCAAGCTGCACAGACGCATGGTGTGTCTGAAGGCTTAATCAAAGCAGTAATGCATACTGAGTCTGGCTTTAATACCAATGCCCGTTCTCCTGTCGGTGCACAAGGCTTAATGCAACTGATGCCTGCAACGGCTCGTCGCTTCAATGTGTCCAATTCTTATGATCCACAGCAAAATATTTTTGGTGGTGCCAAATATCTCAGTTGGTTAATGAAACGCTTTAATGGCAATACCAGTTTAGCTTTAGCGGCTTATAATGCGGGTGAAGGGAATGTCGATAAATACGGCGGTATTCCTCCCTTTCGTGAAACCCAAGACTATGTCAAACGTGTCACCAGTCGTTTAAACAACCTATATGCCGGTGGTTTAAATTTATCTGCAAATAATATTGGCACTTCAACCAGTACTGAACAGATCATTGCCCAATCAAATCAAAATGATTTCTCCAATCAAGTCGAGCCGACACCACAAATCAGCAACAGTTCAAATATTCAACCCGTAAAATATAGTTCTCGTCCAATTATTATTGCTTCTGATGGGACTTACACAGATGCTCCTGCGGGTTCTTATTCAACAGCACATGCCAGTGCGACAGCACAAATCACCATTGGCAACTAATCACTTAAGCGCTTAATAACCCCAAAACTATGTTGCTAAAATAGAAAATAATGCACTTAATTTGTGCAATTACATATTTTCAACAAATTGCTGAAAAAAATAATGTTTTCTCTAATACAGAGAATCTTTTTTTAACTTGCCTATTTTTTTAAATAAATTACTTATCCACTATCCATTTCATTTGAATTTGTTATTTTTTTGCCCGCTAGATTTTTCCCATTATTCTTGAATTTTAATCATCTAAACCTCATATTGAATTTCATGATTTATTTAATACATCATATTATTTATTATTTATAAGAGGATTCTCTCCATGATGCGGATTGGTTTGTTTTTGCTAACCAACCTCGCGGTACTGGTTGTAGCTGGCATTATCCTATCATTATTAGGTGTTGGTAGTTACTACGGCGCTGGCGGTCTTAAATTAGGCAACCTGATGGTCATCTGTTTAGTGTTTGGTATGGTAGGTTCTTTAATCTCCCTATTTATGTCCAAATGGATGGCGCTAAAAACCACAGGTACTGAATTAATCGACCCGAATGCTCCTCGTAACCAAGCCGAAGTTTGGTTATTACAAGAGGTTGCTCAACTTTCACAACGTGCTGGTATTCAAATGCCGGATGTTGGTATTTTCCCATCTTATCAATCCAATGCATTTGCTACAGGTTGGAACAAAAACGATGCGCTGGTATCGGTTTCAACAGGATTGCTCGAACGCATGAACAAAGATGAATTGCGTGCCGTGCTTGCGCATGAGATTGGTCACGTTGCCAATGGCGACATGGTCACATTATCCCTTATTCAAGGTGTAGTGAACGCTTTTGTAATGTTCTTTGCCCGTGTGGTTGGTGATTTTATTGACCGTAATGTCTTTGGTCGTCAAGATGGTGAAGCGCCTGGATTGGCTTATTTTGCAATTACCATCGTGCTTGATATCGTCTTCGGTATATTGGCTTCGGCAATCGTAATGTGGTTCTCTCGCTATCGTGAATACCGTGCAGATGAAGCTGGTGCTCAACTTGCAGGTAAAGAAGCCATGATTTCCGCTTTATTGCGTCTACAGGCTGAATCTGAAATGCCAGATCAAATGCCGAAAGAAATGAAAGCTTTTGCGATCGCAGAAGGTAAAGAGCAAGGTTTTAGTTTGGCTGCTTTATTCCAAACTCACCCGAGCATCGAGCAACGTGTTGCCGCTTTACGTCAACTTAATTTGCCTTAATCTATACACGCTCGCTCAATCGCAGTGATCTCATAGAAAAACAAAGTCTCCAATATGGAGGCTTTGTTTATGGGTACATCATATTCTTAATTTTTGCTTGTTCGATATTTAACCTGCAATTGCTATCTTTCTTATTTATTTACTATCTTTCTTTCAATACCAATACGAGGAATTAATCTAATTGGATACAACGGATTAAACTTCCATTCGGATCAATCACACAAAACATATCAATTTCTTCGAGATACTGGATTTCTGTTATTCGTGCTTCTGGGAATTGTGCCCAATCTAAGCCTTGCCAAAAATGAAACAGATCTTGTAAGACATGTGTTCTTAAGCAGGCACTAAACCATGATTCTTTTGGATTTAAATTGGGGTGATGGAAAAACTCAACCAGCAAACTGTCCTTACTTAAGATCATCCATTCTGCGGACTGATAATCACACTGAAAACCTAAGAATGCATAAAATTTACGAGTGTGATCAAAATCAATAGCAGGAAGGTTTGCCGAAATATAATCTTGCATGATCACCTCTGTATTTTAATATCTACATTTTCAAATCAATTCAATGTTGGAATCTATGCACGATAGTTTTGATACCAATCCCATAACATATTTACGCCAAACCACATCGCAAGTCCAATCAGGATCAAAACAATCAAGCCTAAAATATCGGGAATATGAATCCAAATCCAAGCAATGACAGGATTACGCCAAAATGCTGAATGCTGTTGCTTTTGTTCTAGCTTCTCATGTAAAAATGGGTGAACCACATGATCATCGCTATAAATCTGATATTCTTCTTGAATATGGTCATGTACAACGTCTAGGGCTTTACGACTGGGCCGGATAAAAATATCAAATAAGGTTCCAGCAATCGGTATACACCCCACGACACCGTCAATCACGGCCAGTTTTAATACACCATTAAGCTTTGCTTGAGGCACGCCAATCTGTTTGGCTTTATAAACCGCATAACAGGTCAACACAAAACCCGCGACATCACCAGCAATCGGTATAGTACTGAGTGCTGCATCTGCCCCTACCCCTTGTTTGGTAAATGGAATACGCACCACTGAATCCATCATATTGGCAAATTTAGCCAAATCTCGTTCAAGTTTAATGACTTCTTGAGTAGATAATTTTTTTTCTGTACCCATAAAGATTTCAATTTTTTGACATGGTGAAGTTAAATTGATCATACCCAATAAATTCAGTATGTTGTGTATAAGTTTAATATTTACAGTGGCAAAATCTTATCAATACAATAAAAAAGGCTGAGCGCTCTTTTAAACTACTCAGCCTTTTCGGATATACAATAGAATTAATCTAAGAACTTAACCACAGTCCCCGGTTGAACCTTACGACCTAAATCATTGGCATCCCAATTGGTCAAACGAATACAACCATGAGAAGCGGTCTTTGAAATTAATGAAGGATTCGGCGTACCATGAATACCAAATGTTGGTTTACTTAAAGCAATCCACATATTGCCAACAGGACCATTTGGACCAGGCGGTAATGCCAGCTTTTGACGGTTGCTCCCTTGAACAAAGTTCTTCGGGTTATAACCATAGACAGGGTTTGCGGCAACTTTAATGACCTTATGCGTCCCTTTCGGGGATGGTGTACCAGAACCCCCAATTGTGGCAGGAAAAGATGCAATCATTTGATTTGCACTATTGTATAAATAGAGTTGTCGCGCAGGCTTATGCGCAATAATTAAGGCCACACCTTCAGGCAAATCATTGCGTACAATCGGTACATTGATGGTTTCGCCTACTTTTTTAAAGTTAGCTTTTGGATTGAGTTGTTTAAGAAAGTCTTCATCAATATGAAACTTTTCACCTAACATTTCAGTCACACGGGTGTAATACAAACCCGGCATTTTTGCTTGTTGGGCATAATTTCGCGGAATTGATTTGGCATAAGGCCCTTTAATATCCGCTGCAGTAATTTGATAAGTTCCAAACGCTGCGGATTTTTGATTTTTTAACAAACTGTCCCAAGTCTGTTTATCCAGTTCACCACTAATCGGTAAACTTTTAATCTGTTGATACGCAGCAAGTGCTTTTAAAAAGTTCTTGCCACTTTTACCGTCGATTGGCCCTGGCGAAGCATGTAAATTATTGAGCATCACTTGTGCACGGGCATAAACGGGGAATTGCCCTCTGCCAATATTTTCAGACCAATTGGCGGTATTGATACTATTCACTGACCAATCTTGTTTTAAGTCCGCTTTTATCGCTTCTTGACTTTTATCAGCTTTAACATTTTGTTTGGCAAAAATTTGACTTTGAATATTTAAACCCACAAGACACATGATGCAAATCAGGTTTGGCAGAAACTTGCCCATATAAAGCTCTCTATTAACTCAATATTATAATTGATGTACTTATCTAATAAACTATTGTATTACAGACACATAGTATACTGATCTCGAACAATAAAAGCGACGTCACACACACCTTGAACGATCATTTATATTCTCAAGGCTTTAAACACAATTGTATAAGATCAATAGCGTGTTTATTCATAAAATGAAAATTATGTATGCTGGAAGTTTATCTTTGTATGACTTTATTATCATTTTTTAAGAAAAATATGCAATAGTACATTTTGACTATTTAATCATTTAAAAACGGTAATTTTAAAATAAATTCAAATTAAGCAATTGAAAATCATTGCCATGTTATACAGTTGTAGATTTTCTACTCAGCATTAGCACCCAATCATGACACACACATGACCAATCCGAACAAAATATAAGCTTTAGATTTGTTTTTAATCATTTAATTTGAATTATTGATTAGAAATAGCTGTTATCATTTTAAAGTGTTATAGATTATCATCTCATTTATTTTGTCAGTAAGAATTGCCTTGAATACGATCACTTTGCTTCAGCCAGATGACTGGCATGCCCACCTGCGTGATGGTCTTGCCTTAAAACGTACAGTTCCAGATCTAGCCAAACAATTTGCCCGTGCGATTTGTATGCCGAACCTCGTTCCACCTGTGAAAACTGTAGATGAAGCGAATGCTTATCGTGACCGTATTATGGCACATGTCCCTGAAGGGGTTGATTTTGACCCACGTATGGTACTGTATTTTACCGACCATACTTCTCCAGATGAAGTTCGCAAAATCAAAGAGTCTCAATTCGTCAATGCAATTAAACTCTATCCTGCTGGTGCAACAACCAACTCGGATAATGGTGTCAGTGACATTCGTAAAGTCTATGCAGTGATTGAACAGCTTGAAGAACATCAAGTACCATTACTATTACATGGTGAAGTTACTCATCAGCATGTGGATATTTTTGACCGTGAAAAACGCTTTTTAGACGAAGTACTTTCACCGTTACTAAAACAATTTCCGCAATTAAAATTGGTGTTAGAACATATTACCACCAGTGAAGCCGCGCATTTTGTGCTTGAACAAGATCGTAATGTTGCTGCGACGATCACACCACAACATTTAATGTTTAACCGTAATGATATGTTGGTCGGTGGTATAAAACCGCACTTTTATTGTTTACCGATTTTAAAGCGTCAAACCCATCAACAAACTTTACTTGAAGTTGCCACAAGCGGTAGCCCTAAGTTTTTCTTAGGTACTGACAGTGCGCCACATTCTAAAAATGCCAAAGAGAATGCATGTGGTTGTGCAGGTTGCTATAGTGCACCTACAGCAATTGAGCTTTATGCTCAGGCTTTTGATCAAGTCAACAAAATCGAACGCCTAGAAGGTTTTGCCAGTATGTTTGGTGCAGACTTCTATGGTTTGCCTCGCAACACAAATAAGATTACCCTTGTGAAAGAAGATCAGGTAATCCCTGAAAGTTTAGATTATTTGGATGGTGAACACATTATTCCACTTTATGCTGGAAAAACCATCCAATGGAGAAAGGTGTGACAACTGAAACATTACCTGTGATTGGACAACGCTTTCGTGGTTTTTTACCCGTTGTGGTTGACGTTGAAACAGCAGGTTTTAATGCAGATACCGATGCATTGCTTGAAATCGCATGCATCCCGATTGTGTATGATGCTGAAGGAAAATTTGTTCCAGGTGAAGCACATCATGCACACATCAATCCTTTTGAAGGTGCAAATTTAGATCGCCGTTCTTTGGACTTTATTGGTGTAGATCCATTTAATCCAATGCGTATGGCAATGGCTGAAGACGAGAAAACAGCATTAAAGCGTATTTTTAAGGCGGTTAATGAAGTGCGTCGTCAGCAACATTGTACCCATGCGGTCTTGGTCGGACACAATGCCCATTTTGATTTAGGCTTCCTAAGAGCTGCAATTGCGCGAACTGGCAGTAAAAATCAAAACCCTTTTCATAGTTTTTCTGTATTTGATACTGTGACTTTAAGTGCGGTCATGTTTGGTCAAACTGTTTTGGCTAAATCATGTATTCAAGCTGGAATTGAGTTCGATGGTAAAGAGGCTCACTCGGCCTTGTACGATACTCAAAAGACGGCTGAACTGTTTTGCTATATTTTGAACAAACTGGCACCTCACTTACTTGACAATTTGGTGGCGGATCAATAAGATATCGCCATCTTCTAAACGACCCTATCGTCTAGAGGCCTAGGACATCGCCCTTTCACGGCGGTAACCGGGGTTCGAATCCCCGTAGGGTCGCCATCTAATTATTCTTATAATTTCTTTCTCTCTTTTTTGATCTTCTTGATTCAATTATTTTATTTCATCCCTTTTCTTTAGACTTTAGAAGCTGACGGTTTATTTTATTTTGTCAATTTTGGCATTTTAATCTAAAATATCTCTTTAAAGTTCAATGACATCAAATATGCAATCACCTGATCAATCGAATCAGCACACTGTCGCTGATGGGCAAACTATTGTCTTAAAAAGATCCATGACCAAACGCCACCTGATCATGTTGTCATTAGGCGGTGCAATCGGTACAGGCTTATTTTTAAGTTCAGGTGAAGTGATTGCACAAGCTGGACCGATTGGTGCAGTGATTGCCTATATCATCGGTGGTTTAATTGCCTATATGGTGATGCTGTGCTTAGGTGAACTTGCGGTCAATCAACCTGTAACCGGATCTTTTGGTGCTTTTGCAGCTAAAAATATTGGACCGGGTACAGGCTACATGGTGTCGTGGATGTACTGGCTTGGCTGGTCTGCCACCTTGGGGACTGAATTTACCGCAGCAGCCATGCTGATGCAGGAATGGTTTCCAACAACCTCCATCTGGTTATGGACCTTGGTCTTTATTGTTGCCGTCTTGATTTCCAATCTAACCTCAACACGCTTTTTTGCAGAGTCAGAGTTTTGGTTGTCTTTTGTTAAAGTTGCAACGGTACTGATATTTATCTTACTCGGCTTAACCGCAATATTTGGGTTAATCCCCTTTCATGGTCATGAAACTGCACCCTTATTCAGTAATTTAACCGCACATGGTTGGTTACCCAATGGTTTATTTCCTATTTTTGCCACCATGCTGATTGTAAATTTTGCCTTTAATGGTACTGAGATGATTGGGATTGCTGCTGGTGAAACTGAAAATCCTGAAAAAAATGTCCCAAAAGCGATTCATGCTGCAGTTTGGCGGTTAATGATTTTCTTTGTTGGTACCATTATTGTCATCAGTTCATTATTGCCCTATCAAGATGCAGGCCTAGCCGCGCATGGTGAAGGGATCAGTAATAGTCCCTTTGTTTCTGTATTTAACTTGATTGGAATTCCTTACGCAGAAGACATCATGCGTTTTGTGATCATTACAGCACTTTTGTCCACTGCAAATTCAGGCCTATATGCGGCATCTCGTATGATGTGGGCGCTTTCAATTCAAAAACAATTACCTCGAGTTTTTTCCAAACTGACCAAATCAGGTACCCCTGTTGTTGCAATTTTTGTGACCATGATTGGAGGTTTACCCGGTTTACTGTCGGAGCAATTTGGCGCAGATGTGATCTTTAAAAACTTACTCGGTGTGGCAGCATTTACCATGGTTATCGTGTGGATGAGTATTTGCTGGAGTCAGTTTAATTTCCGTCGTAAATGGCTGGCCAGCGGTAAAACACTGGCTGATTTAAAATTTAAAACGCCGTGGTATCCAGTCGTACCGATTCTTGGCTTTATTACCTGTACCGCAACTGGTTTAAGTATGGCAGCAGATCCGGAAATGCTTTCTGGCTTTATTGGTTGTTTAGTGTTTATGGCAGCATGTTATGCAACTTATTACTGGCTTTATCATCAGAAAAATTAAGTCGCAGTGTAAATCACTGATCAGCCCGTATTCATACGGGCTTTTCTATTTTAAACTTTTAACCAACAGCATAATTTTTAAGTGATTCATATATAAATCAAGCCGTTTTTATTTGATTTGGATTCTTCTAAAAAACAAAAAATAGCTTTATGGCTAAATTAAAAACAAATACATGATGATTCGCTTATAGATTCATCAGTTAAACGCTTTTTCGATAAATCCATTTTGACAAAAATATCTTTTATCCTTAATATACGCATCACCTCATTACGACCCTATCGTCTAGAGGCCTAGGACATCGCCCTTTCACGGCGGTAACCGGGGTTCGAATCCCCGTAGGGTCGCCATATTTGAGATTGTTTCCAACACAAAACTTTCTCGTAAAAAAGCCTGAGCAATACGACTCAGGCTTTTTTATATCTATCGTATTTTAAAGCAGTTAAAAACCACCATCCCGTCATATTTAAAAGATTGTTTTTTCATCAATAATCTGAATTTTTAATTTAAAATAATCAGTGCAGAGTTAAATATAAATAATTGATTTAAATATTTATTTATAAAAACCATAAAATCATGGTGATTTATAGTATTGCTTATTGAGCATTAACAACACTCAATCATTGCACTATTTATGAATTGGGCTAAAATAGCGCGCTTCTTGTTTTATTTCCATCTGAAGCTTATGCAGTCATCACCAAATCAAAATGATGCTCAGGTATCATCTAATTCTTCACCACTCAAACGAGCAATGAGTACTCGTCACTTGGTGATGATTTCGCTTGGTGGTGCAATCGGTACAGGGCTTTTTTTAGGTTCTGGTGAAGTAATCTCACAAACCGGTCCGATTGGTGCCATTATCTCTTACATCCTCGGCGGTGTAATTGCCTATATGGTGATGCTGTGCTTAGGTGAACTTGCGGTTCATATGCCTGAGTCTGGTTCATTTGGTACTTATGCGCAACGATACATTGGCCCAGGTACAGGATACACCGTTACTTGGCTGTATTGGCTGACATGGTCAGCAACACTAGGCACTGAATTTACTGCTGCGGCTTTGTTAATGCAAGAATGGTTTCCGCATATCTCGATGTGGTTATGGACGCTGATTTTTGCAGCAATCGTGTTTGGCTTAAATATGAGCTCAACCAAATGGTTTGCCGAATCTGAGTTCTGGCTCTCTTTGGTTAAAGTCATTACGGTAATCGCTTTTATTCTTTTTGGCCTCTTGGCAATTTTTGGTATTTTAAATTATCAGGGACATACTTCAGCACCATTATTTAGTAATTTGACCGATGAAGGCTGGTTCCCACAAGGTCTATTCCCAATCTTCACCACCATGTTAATCGTGAACTTTGCCTTCTCTGGTACGGAGTTGATTGGCGTTGCTGCGGGTGAAACTGAAGATCCTGCGAAAAATGTGCCTAAAGCTATCAATACTGCTATTTGGCGTTTATTGATTTTCTTTGTCGGTACAATCATTGTCATTAGTGCATTGCTACCTCACCAAATGGCAGGATTACATGCTGAAGGGGTCAGTAGCAGCCCATTTGTTACCGTATTTGATCATATTGGTATTCCATACGCAGAAGACATTATCCGTTTTGTGATCATCACTGCATTGTTGTCTGCGGCTAACTCAGGGCTATTTGCAGCGTCACGTATGATGTGGTCGCTCTCAGCCAAGAAACAGCTTCCAGCATTATTTTCTAGGGTCAATGCACGCGGTATTCCATATATTGCGGTGATTGTCACCATGTTCGGTGCATTACCTGGTCTGCTTTCAGAGCAATTTGCACCTGAAACTATTTTTAAAAACTTGTTGGGTGTGGCTGCGTTTACCATGGTTGTGGTGTGGATGAGTATTTGTCTGAGCCAGTTTAATTTTAGACGTCAATGGTACAAACAAGGTCATACCAAAGCTGAATTAGGCTTTGCTGCGCCATTGTTTCCAATTGTGCCGATCTTAGGTTTTATCTTCTGTTTAATTACCTGTATCAGTATGGTATTTGACCCTGAGATGGTGGTTGGCTTTATTTGTTGTTTAATCTTTATTGCCATTTGCTATATCAGCTACGCATTTTTATATAAAGATCAATCACAACCCTAAACAAGATCTAACTGATCATGCCTAAACAAAAAGTGTAGCCATTGGCTACACTTTTTGTACATTCATAGATAGTCAAAATCAGTTTAAACTCGTAATTTAATAGCTAAACATAACAATCTATAAAACCCCCAATGAAGATTATTTTTATTCATGGTATGAACCAGCAGAATTATAATGCTGAGAGTTTAAAGCAACATTGGGTTGATATTCTTCAACAGGGAATCGATGAACTTAAACTGCCTATTTCAACCGCACAATTAGATATTCGCTTGGCTTTTTATGGCGATTTAATCAGCAAACACCAATTAAGCAATCGCTTTGACTTAGAAAGCTTTCTGCCTAAATCATGGGTAAACTTCCACTTTCATAAACATACAACAACGCCAGCCACGACAACTTTAAATGTCGCTCCCGCAATTCCAATACTGCCCTACTTCATGCCTGAGCATGACTTAAAACTGTCTAAACGCTTGTATTTGGCTTCGCAATTGTTAAAAGATAAGGCGCTTAAAGAGTTCTCTTTAATTTTAAATAATTTTCCAAAACTTCATGAAAGTCTGATTCATAAATTTCTGATCGAAACTTATTTATACCTCGCCAATCCTCAGTTTATGGATGAAGTGCATCAACGGATACTGGCCAGCTTAGAACCCGATCAACCGCATATTATTGTTGCGCATTCGTTAGGAACCGTGATTGCCTATAATCTGTTACAACAGCTGCAAGCAAACTACCAGATACAACGCTTTATTACCTTAGGCTCACCACTCGCCTTTAAAGTGATTCAATCTAAACTAACACCACCAATCAAAAGACCAAATTGTCTAAATGGTGATTGGCATAATTTCTATTCACCAGATGATTTTTTAACCGCTTTTCCGTTGATCAATGCACCCTTTGACTTTCAACCCGCAATTTTAAATACCGCGATTTCAACGTTTATTCATACTCCTCATCAAATCGCAGGCTATTTACAACATCCTGCGGTGATTCAAAATATTTTAGATCCCATTCTGTACCCCAAGCCGTAATAATGGTCTTAATTTTAACCACTTTGCTCATATTGCTTTGTTTTTATCCATATAAACGCAATTTCAGTTTTTATTATGGAAAAAAGTTTGACACCTGCCGGTATTCGCCCTAATATACGCCCACCTCTGAAACGACCCTATCGTCTAGAGGCCTAGGACATCGCCCTTTCACGGCGGTAACCGGGGTTCGAATCCCCGTAGGGTCGCCATTAATTTAATGGTTTAGTTTCAAGTGTCTGCCTCAATTTATTGACCCTATCGTCTAGAGGCCTAGGACATCGCCCTTTCACGGCGGTAACCGGGGTTCGAATCCCCGTAGGGTCGCCACATTCAAGAATGTATGTATATACCGCTTCTTATAAAAAACCTGAGCATTATGACTCAGGTTTTTTTATGTCTGCTATATTTTCAATCAATTCAAGCCAGCAACCGAGTCAACCATTTTCAATTTCTTTGAATTAAAAATTGCACTTGGCGCAATCACAGTTTCTCGCAATGGAATATGCTGTCCATAGCGTTGTTGCATAAGTGCTTTAACACTTCGATCTGTGAGATCAAAACTTTGTAATTTTTCCAAGGGCGCCAATTCTATTCCTAAAGCATATTGATAAGCTTTCCATACAATTTCAGAGCAATAAATTGCGTCATCATTCCATTCAAAATAAACATCATAGGGTTTATTTAAATAAGTCTCGGCCTGTTTGACTAACTTGTGTTGTTGCTCAGCAGTCAATTGAGGTTGATAACGCTTTACGACATAGGCTTTATTTACACCACGATTGATCCATTGTTGAAGCGGCGTATATTTCACAGGCTGAATCGCCTCCAAAACCAAAGCTTGACCTTGTTTCATTACGATCATTCCCATGTGGCTATATGGCGAATGGGTGGCTTTTTGGATCACAAGACTTTGTGTTGATTTAGAGCTATGAAAAATAATATCTCCTGTCTGATACTCTGCGGCATATATCGAATTAACGCAAAACAACACTGTCAGTAACAAGAGTTTGAATGGTTTTTTTAACATCATTTAAATCTTAATTTTAATCTTCTTTATCTTGGATTTAATCTAACAGAGTAGTAAAGCATTGCCTAAACTTTGCAATAAAAAAGGAGCAAAATAAACTATCATTTTGCTCCTTTAACTTTTAATTCAAATCAAAAACATCAGCTGTTTGTAATTTTGCTTTTGACTTAATCCATCATCAAAACAAGAGCAAAACCCAATCATTCATCATTTAAAGCACATTCAAAACTACTTGGGGTTTGACCACATCGAACCTTTTTCAAAATTTTCATCATTGTTGGGTCATAGAAGCCTTCTTTGGTCATCTGAATACGTGCTTCACGCATAATCTTGATATAGCCCGGTTTATCTGCTTCACGAATATCAAACCAATATTTATCCGGAACTTCTCGCTCTAGTTTATCGACAAACTGAAATGCGGGGCTGAGCTGTTTAGAAATCATTTCTCGTGCGATTGGTCCCATACCTGCGGGGAACTTATTCCGATGCATGATTAATGTGCCTGTCACCTGTATCAAAGGAAAGCGAATAATGCCACCGACCACATTGCCATTTTTATCGGTCATACCCTTTTTCAATTCTAAAGGCTTAAATAACAAAGCAGGCCCCGCCATAATATCGACTTCTTTGTTATTGAACTTTCCACCCACGGTTAATAGATCAACAGAAACAGGTTGTGCACCAACATTTTGCACCAACTTCTTTTGAGTACCGTCAAAGTTCATGACTGCCACTTTTTTCCCTGCTGCTTTTGATAAAGTATCAATACGACGATCATTGACCATGATATACGCAGCACCTAAAGGAACAATCCCCACCACTTCATAATCACGATTGACCATTTTTGCATCGTACTCAGGCCGTGCAAGTAACTGGATCACGGTGGTTAATTGCTTATAGTTTTGTACTGCCCCAATGGCATCAATACTGCCGACAAACGGATTAAACTGACGTGCGCGAATGTTACTGATTCCAGCACCATCACAGCGTTTACTGCGGAAATCCTCAGTCAATACACGTTCATCGGTATAAACTCTTAAATTAATATCCGTAGAAGCGGTTTTCTTTAATTTTGGATAATTTAAATCAATATGCATCGACAATTTGGTTGGACGGGTAATTTTCATATCCACCCCAAATTCCTTAGCAATCTGTGTAATTCGTGGCAATTCACTGATATAACTGGTCGCTTGTTCAAAAGCTTCACTATTGGCGCCATCAGGAGAATACACACACAGCGTGACTGTTTTAGGAATCTGTTGCCAAACTTTTGGATCATTCATTAAGGTTTTAATTTTATTTTTTGAATGTGCAGATAACTCAAGATCCAATTTTGGCGCTGCTGGAGCGGCATAGCTCATCAGCGGTAAACTGCTCGCCAATGCGAGCATTGAGATAACAAACCGTCGTGACAAGGTATGAGATTGTTGTTTTAGCTGACTTTGCATGGTGTTTTCGTGCTTATCCATAATCATCACTCACGTGAATTTCTTCTCAGCCTAATTGAAGTGCTTTCATTTGCAATTGACTGAGCAAAATCCTACATTTGTCAGAATAGATACTCTGGACTTAAAATGTAGAACATCACTATTTAATCTTGTTTTATCAAACGATTAGAATAATAGCTTAAAACCACCCATTTATCGCAAACTCTGATGAATAAAAGATAATCAAAATAAAATCTTGATCATTTCCTTATAAATGCTGTTTATCAATTCATTGTATACTGGCAACAGTTTAGTTTTAGCATTCAGAACATGGATCAAAATTCACAACTGCGTAGATCTTTAAGACAACAACGACAAAAGCTGACCCGCAATCAACAAATGGTCATTGAATTGCAATGCTTTAAACAGATGCTACGCCATCGCCATTTTTTGAATGCGCAGAAAATCGGATTATATTTAGATGCTTTTGGTGAAATTCAAACCAAATTGCTTATCGAATATTGCTGTGCGATTGGAAAAACCGTGTATTTGCCCATGATCTGTAATATGAACAAAAAACTGGTTTGGGTCAAAATATCAAATCGGCAGTTTCGCAATCGACGCTTTTCTTTACATCGTCTTGGGATGTTAGAGCCCATGGCAAGTCGTGCTAAACATATTTCAATACTCGATCTGGTGGTTATGCCTTTATTGGCTTGTGATTTAAAAGGTAGCCGTATGGGCATGGGAGGCGGTTTCTATGATCGAACGCTTGCATCAGCTGCACACCGCCCACATCGACTCGGTTTAGCGCATAATTTTCAGTTACTCACCCACGAGCTTAAAAGAAATCCGTGGGATCAACCCTTAGACAGCCTAATTACCCCAGCAAAAACCTATTATTTTCGCCGTTAAATTGACCAATAAATGCAAATAGGTTTATTTGTTAATCAAATAGTTGCGATTTTTTAAACTTTTTATTTGGCAAAGCCCTTGTAATTTTTGAAATACACATCACTATAAAAAACATGGCAACACCGTTGTCACTCATTAGGAGTGCCCATGTCTGAGATTATTATGAATCAAGAAAACTTAGAGCCACAGGTTCCAAGTGTATTACCGCTTTTAGCGTTGCGTGACGTGGTTGTGTACCCACATATGCAAATTGCGCTATTTGTGGGTCGTGAAAAATCGATCAATGCAGTTGATGTGGCTCGTAACAGTGACAATTTAGTATTTGTAGTTGCGCAAAAAGATTCGCTTACAGAAGAAATTGATCACGACAACTTATATCAATATGGTACCGTCGCAAAGATTGTACAAGTTGTGAATCATGAAAATGATGAAAACTGTATCAAGGTACTGATTGAAGGCTTACATCGTTCTAAGCTGGTTGAAATCATCGACAATGATGAATACTTATCGGCTGAACATGCATTAAGCCCAATGACCATATCTGTAGATAAAGATACTCAAGCAACACGTGTAGAAGAATTACGTGCACTGTTTTCACAGTATGCAGAAGCCAAATTACGTAATGCACGTGAATTGATTGCAGCAGCAAATAAAATCGACGATTTATTACAATTGTTGTTCTTTGTTGCAACCCGTGTACCTTTAAATATCGATGTAAAACAAAAATTCCTAGAGCACGATGAGTTTGAAGCACACTTACAAGAGCTAATGACTTATTTATTGCAACAATCTGAAGAACAACAGATTGAGCAAACATTGCATGACTCTGTAAAACGCCAAATGGAAAAGAACCAACGCGAATACTTCCTCAATGAGAAGATGAAAGTCATTCAGCGTGAACTTTCCGATATGAATGGTGGTGCGGAAGATGATGTTGCTGAAATTGAAAAACGTTTAGCGGAAGCTGATTTACCTGAACATGTGCGTAAAAAAGCTGAAAACGAATTCCGTAAACTCAAAGCCATGCAACCTGCGTCAAGTGAAGCTGCTGTTGTACGCAACTATATCGAGGCCATTTTAGATACGCCTTGGAATAAAGCCAGCAAAGTCAGCATTAACTTAGCCAAAGCTCAGGAAATTTTAGATACAGACCACTATGGTTTGGATGAAGTTAAAGAACGTATTGTTGAATACCTTGCGGTGCAATCACGCGTGAAAAAACTTCGTGGTCCAATCCTTTGTTTAGTTGGTCCTCCTGGTGTTGGTAAAACCTCACTCGGGGAATCAATTGCCAAAGCAACTGGTCGTGAATTTGTTCGTATGGCACTCGGTGGTGTCCGTGACGAAGCAGAAATTCGTGGTCATCGTCGTACCTATATTGGCGCGATGCCGGGTAAAATTGTGCAGTCGTTGACCAAAGTTGGTGTTAAGAACCCACTGTTCTTACTCGACGAAGTAGACAAAATGGCACAGGATTATCGTGGTGATCCAGCTTCTGCCCTGCTTGAAGTACTTGATCCATCACAGAACAACAAGTTTAACGATCACTACTTAGATCTTGATCTTGATTTGTCTGAAGTGATGTTTATCTGTACTGCAAACAGCATGAATATTCCTGAGGCTTTATTAGACCGTATGGAAGTAATTCGTTTGCCGGGTTATACCGAAGACGAAAAAGTCAATATTGCAGATCGTTACCTTGTTCCAAAAGCAATCAAGAACAATGGTTTGCGTGGCAAAGAATTGACTGTTCATGAAGAAGCGATTCGTGACATTGTACGTCGTTATACCCGTGAAGCTGGTGTACGTAGCCTTGAACGTGAAGTATCGAAGATTGCACGTAAAGTGGTGAAAGAATCAGTCAGTAAGAAAGCGAAAAACTTACATATTGATGTCACTGCTGAAAACTTACCTGAATATTTAGGTGTGCATAAATTTGATTACGGTATGGCGGAAGAAGAAGCTCAAGTGGGTCGTGTAAATGGCTTGGCATGGACTTCTGTCGGTGGTGAGTTACTAACCATTGAAGTTGCAGCTGTAAAAGGTAAAGGTAAATTTATTACCACGGGTTCACTCGGCGATGTAATGAAAGAATCGATTACTGCGGCAATGACTGTGGTTCGTACACGTGCTGATGAATTGGGTATTGAAGCTTCTCGTTTTGAAGAAACTGATGTACACGTTCACTTACCTGAAGGTGCGACACCGAAAGATGGACCATCTGCAGGTTTGGCATTAACCACTGCTCTGGTTTCGGCATTCACCGGGATTGCAATTCGTCCTGATATTGCAATGACAGGTGAAACCAGCTTAGGTGGCCGAGCAATGCGTATTGGTGGCTTAAAAGAGAAACTTTTAGCAGCTCATCGTGGTGGCGTTAAACTGGTGTTTATCCCACAAGAAAACGTTCGTGACTTAGCTGAAATTCCTCAGAATGTGAAAGATGGTTTAGAAATTAAAGCAGTGAAAAGCATCGATGAGATTCTTCCACTTGCTTTGGTTGAACAACCTACGCCATTGGTCAAAGCACCAATCGTTAAAGCGGTTGATGAAGGCAAAAAAGCTGCACGTCATTGATCCAATGTTCGAAAAAGAGAACGCTTCGGCGTTCTTTTTTTATCTTTATAATCAAGGATCTGTTAACATTTCATAAATCGATTGCGTTGTAGGTTAAAATTGAGCATGAGACGTATACGTCGTAAAGCAGGAAACGAAGAGAATAGCGAGACTATTTTCGAGTTTCATAACGTAGGCTGAGATAATTTTAGCCACAACCTTTCGGGACTAGCGTGTTTTTTGCCGCTACGTCGTTACGAATTACTCATTTAGAATGACTAAATTTCGTATTTCGCGCCTAGTATCGCCTAAAAAACACACGTCGTCGCAAACATAGACGAATTGTCAACAGACCCTATTATTTCTTTAAGTTTTTCTTGAAATATTGATTAAAAAATAAACTTATTTACAAAATACAGCTACGCTTGAGTTAAGTTTGTCATAAGCTAATCATAATAAAGTCTAAAAATAGAGTTTAAAGGCTCAACTGCCCTTAAGCTTATAAATACAGCCATATATGGTCATAAAACCGATAACAGCAAAATAAAAGGACACGTTTATGTCAAATCCAGTGTGTTGGTTCGAAATCTATGTCAATGATATCGCACGAGCTAAATTATTTTATCAAACGGTGATTGGTGTTGAGCTGAGTTTACTCAGTGATCCAAATGATTCATCGGTGGAAATGTGGACATTTCCATCGGATATGAGCCAATACGGTGCAACAGGCTCATTGGTTAAAATGGAAGGCATTTCTGCTGGTGGAAACAGTACAATTGTCTATTTCAGTAGTGAAGATTGTGCCATTGAAGAAGCCCGAGTAGCAGCCGCTGGCGGTCAAGTTCATCAAACAAAAATGTCGATTGGGCCTCATGGGCATATTGTTTTGGCGATTGATACTGAAGGCAATATGTTTGGTATTCACTCAATGAATTAATCGTGAGTGAACTCAACGACTGCTGGTAATTTAAAATTGGCAACTAAACTGGTTGAAAATTATACGAACATCCTCATATATAAATTATACAAGTATGCGCGCTGTAAGTGTGGTTACTTAACGTCGATTTGGTCTCCAGACAGATCAACGTTAAAACACAGTCCTACCCATTTTGGACTGTGTTTTTTTATGGGTAACTTAGGGCTGATTACAAAAGCTTATCCCAGAAAAACGATCTATTGACTTAAAGCGTATAGATTTATGACCGGTTCTGCTGCCATTGTGCATATTTTTGACTAATCACGACTGCCATCAAATCATAATTATCCCATGTATCATCCACAGCATAGGTATCTGTCAAACCTTTAGCATCAACTAAGATTTCATCATAATCTTTAAAATATTCATGACTCTCATAATAGGCTTGGGTAAATTCAAAGCCTTGTTCATTTAAATCTTCTTCCCAAAATTTTTCATCGCACATATTGATCAAAAACTGTCGTCCAGTCATTTGACGTGTGCGGACTTTTTCTAATTCATCAACACTTTCTTCTTGGTGAAACTCACCTTCCAATTGGTTATTGATAATCCAGGCTAAATAAATTCCAATATGTGTCCCACCATTTTCATATGGAAAGCCTGCTTGCTCTGCGGATTCGCCATGCCAATCAATACGATCTATTGCCATTATTTATTTTTCCTTGTGATTATTTATTGAGATCTTTAAACAGTATAAACACTTATTTTATATTTTTTAATCCAAAAACTAAGCAATTAAAGATAAAAAAAGCCCTAAAATTAATTCAGGGCTTTGCTCTAAGCTGTAAAAAAAGGAAATCAACCTTGGAAATAACGTAAATCTAAACGACCTTCATAAACGGTTGCAGTCGGCCCTGTCATCCAAACCACATCGCCTTCTTTCCATTCGATTTGTAATTTACCACCAGCCAACTCAATTTCGACATTATTGGCAAGTAAACCACGACGCATTCCAGAGACTGCGGCTGCACAAGCGCCTGTACCACATGCCATCGTTTCGCCGACACCACGTTCAAACACCCGTAAACGCGCATGCTTTTCATCAACAATTTGCATAAAACCAGCATTCACCCGTTGTGGGAAACGCGCGTGTGCTTCCACTTGAGGACCAATTTTGGCAACATCTGCAGTTAAAACATCGGGAACGATTGTCACCGCATGTGGATTGCCCATATTGACCACATCAATAGTCAGCAATTCATTATCTTTCAATGCGATGTCATACAATGCATCTGGTTCTTCTGCAAGAAATGGAATCTCATTGGGTAAAAATTTTGGATAGCCCATGTTGACACGCACCCAACCATTTTCACCCAACTCAGGTTCGACAATACCAGCGCTGGTTTGAACTTTAAAACGTTTTTTATTGGTCAACTGACGTTCATAAACAAACCGCGCAAAACAACGTACGCCATTGCCGCATTGCTCTACTTCTGAACCATCAGCATTGAAAATACGATATTTAAAATCAACATTGGGAAAATCTGGTGGTTCAACAATTAACAGTTGATCAAAACCAATCCCGAAATGGCGATCAGCCAAACGGCGAATGGTCATCGCATCAAAAAATGCACGCTGGCTGATTAAATCAACCACCATAAAGTCATTGCCCAGACCATGCATTTTGGTAAATTCTAATAACATTTAAAATGGCTCCTTAAGGCAATAAGCTTTCATTTTCCCAAAGTGATTCAATCGTTTCTCGCTTACGGATCACATACGATTGGTCAGCATCGACCATGACTTCAGCAGCACGACCACGGCTGTTATAATTTGAACTCATGACAAAACCATACGCACCTGCACCTAAAACAGCAAGATTGTCATTTTCCTGAATGGCAAGTTCACGTTCTTTACCAAGAAAATCGCCTGTTTCACAAATGGCACCCACGATATCCCAAGTTTTTGCTTCAACATCTGTACGCGATACTACAGCTTGAATGTCCATCCACGCTTGGTAAAGCGATGGACGAATCAAGTCATTCATTGCAGCATCAATAATTGCAAAATTACGATAATTGGTTGGTTTTAACAAATCAACTTTCGTCACCAATACCCCAGCATTTGCTGAAATACTCCGCCCCGGTTCCATATAGACTTTTAAGCCTAATTTCTCTAAAGCTGGACGCATTGCGTTGGCATATTCTGCAACACTTGGCGGTGTTTCATCTTTATAGGTCACCCCTAAACCGCCACCAATATCGATGTGTTTCAGCTGGATGCCCAATTCTTTTAATTTTGCAATCATCATGATGACGCGGTCAAGCGCATCTACGAAAGGTTGTGTTTCAGTTAATTGCGAACCAATATGACAATCGATCCCAATCACATCAAGGTTGGGCAAAGACGCCGCATATTGATAGGTTTCAAAAACTGAATCTGATGGAATACCAAATTTATTTTCTTTTAAACCTGTCGAAATATAAGGATGGGTTTTCGCATCTACATCTGGATTTACCCGTAACGAAATCGGAGCTTTTTTGCCTAAACCTGCCGCAACTTTCTGGATACGATCAAGTTCAGCATGAGATTCCACATTGAAGCACGCAATCCCCACTTCTAGGGCTTTTTGAATATCTGCTTCTTGTTTGCCTAAACCTGAGAATACGATTTTTGTAGCATCTCCACCTGCAGCAAGGACCCGTGCAAGCTCACCACCTGTGACAATATCAAAGCCTGAGCCTAATTTTGCCAATACATTCAATACCGCAAGATTTGAGTTTGACTTCACCGCAAAACAAATTTGATGATCGATAAAGCTAAATGCCTGATCCATATCCAAATAATGCTTTTCAAAAGTTGCCTTTGAATAAACATAAAGCGGTGTGCCATATTGCTGCGCGAGTTGATCTAAAGAACATTGCTCTGCATGCAATACCCCATGAATGCGGGAGAAACTCATGAATCTATCCTTTCAATGAAAGTGTAATTAGGTTTAGTTTGAAGTGGCTTGAGACGCTGGCACAGATTGATCTGCAATGGCTGTCTGATCTTGCACTTTTGCCTTGCTTTGGGCAGCTTTATTGGCATCTTTTGAATAGAGCAAATATTTGGCACGTTTGTCATAGTCTTGACTGTTTGCCAACTGCAAATTGCCTGATTGACCACAACCCACCAACACCGCACTTGCTAAAACTAAACCGATGCCACAAATTGCAAAACGCATTTGTTCACCTATTTCCAAAATTTTCGTCAGTATACCTTATACCTTGAATCTAAAATATAGACCAAAGCGGAAGCCTTAAAGCTTAAAATGAGAATAAAAAAAACGCCAGTAAATTACTGACGTTTTCTTATCAATATCATTGAAATCGTTAATGACTATTTTTTCTTATAAAAACAGAAATAACCAATTGCAAGGATAATGAGCCAGATCGGACTGACCATCAATGATTTCATTGTATCTGGTTCTAATGCAAGAATACCAATCGTACCGACAAAGAAAATGATCACGATATAACAAGTAATCGGTCCACCTGGTAATTTAAACACTGATTTTGCATGAAGTTCTGGGCGTGTTTTGTAGTACACCAAGTAACTCCACAAAATAATGATCCATACCAAGATAAACAAGATCGTGGATAGTGTGGTTGCTAAAGTAAATGCTTCGACTGTGTTTGGAACGAAATATTGTAATGCCGCACCACCCAATAGACATACACCAGAGAAATACAAAGCATTCGCAGGAACTGCACGTTTATTTAACAGACCAAATGCTTTAGGACCTTGATCTTCGCGAGAAAGACCAAATAGCATACGACTTGTTGAGAATACACCACTGTTCATTGAAGACATTACAGATGAAAGGACCACCAAGTTCATAATGATTGCAGCCGCAGCAATTCCCGCTTGACTAAACAAGTTCACAAATGGGCTAACTTTAGGATCAATCATATTCCATGGTGTAACTGACATAACAATCACCAATGCCAATACATAGAAGAAAATAATACGGATTGGAATTGAGTTAACTGCTTTAGGTAAGTTCTTCTCTGGATCTTTAGTTTCTGCTGCTGTGGTACCAACAAGTTCAACACCGACAAAAGCAAATATGGCAATTTGGAAGCCTGCTAAGAAGCCTTCAAAGCCTTTCGGGAACATTCCCCCATGATCCCAAAGATGAGTAAATGACGCCACTTGACCTGTTGCTGCCGAAGTAAAGCCAGTAAAAATCATCCAGAAACCCACCAAAATTAACACCACAATGGCAATAATTTTGATCAGTGCAAACCAGAATTCCAATTCACCAAACAGTTTTACTGTGACTAGGTTCAACCCTAAAATAAAGAAGATTGCGGCAACACTGATCATTGCCCCTTCAGTTGGGGTAAAGGGCACCCCATTATTGAAGAACTGTAAGTAATAGATAATTGCAGATAGATCTGCGATACCAATTGTGATCCAGCACAGCCAATAGGTCCATCCGACAAAATAGCCGGCCCATGGTCCGATCAAATCTGTAGAAAAATCAATAAATGACTTGTATTGCAAGTTTGAAAGTAACAGTTCACCAAGCGCACGCATGACGAAAAAAACCATCAAACCAATGATCATGTAAATAAATAATATGGATGGTCCCGCAAGACTGATCGTCTTCCCTGAACCCATAAATAAGCCTGTACCAATCGCACCACCAATTGCAATTAATTGTAGATGACGATTCGATAAACTTCTTGCTAGTTCACCTGTTTCCGCAGAAGAACTGAGGTTTTCATTTGACATTGTTATATTCTTCTCTCAGATTTCGTTGTACAAAAGTAGCTTAAAACAAAAAAAATAAAAAAGCCTTTTTCAATGAATACTTAAAATATCTAAGTTTTTTCATCTTTTAGCTTATTTAATAGTCAAACGACTATCCCTTACCTTTCTTATTTTTACCGTTCCTTCGATTTGCAGTTTACGTGCCAAAATAGTTTTTGGCGAGATGTTAAGCAAAAAATTGTATTTCAATGGCGCTATTGGTACATTCAGCACATCATTCAAAAGGTGAACGCACTCAAAATGGGCAAAGTCAAAACTGTTTATCGTTGTGAACAATGTGGTACAGACCATCCAAAATGGGCAGGTCAATGTTCAGACTGTGGTGAATGGAATTCTCTGACTGAAGTGCGCATTGAACCTGTCGTATCACATCGTGCCAAACCTATGGGCGGTGGGTATGCTGGACAAGCAGCCAATGTCACCTTGCTTAACCAGATTACCGTGTCCAATGAAACACGTTTAGCTACGGGTATAGGCGAGTTTGACCGAGTACTTGGTGGTGGTTTAGTCACAGGTTCTGTCGTCCTGATCGGGGGTGACCCTGGTATTGGTAAATCAACGATTCTGTTGCAAACCGCAACCCATATGGCTGCTGCGAAGAATTCAGCGCTCTATGTCACAGGAGAAGAATCACTTTCACAAGTGGCTTTACGTGCCAATCGTCTTGACTTAGCTACTGATAAATTACAAGTCATGGCAGAGACGTGTGTAGAACGAATTTGTGATACCCTCGCACAATTGCGCCCTGCCGTTGCCATCCTTGACTCAATCCAAACCTTATATACCGAAACCTTACAATCTGCTCCCGGCGGTGTTTCGCAAATTCGTGAGTCAGCTGCACTATTGACTCGATTTGCAAAAAATAGTGGTACGGCGTTATTTCTTGTTGGTCACGTCACCAAAGAAGGTGCCTTGGCAGGTCCACGTGTGCTTGAACATATGGTCGATTGTGTACTGTATTTTGAAGGGCAATCTGACTCCCGCTACCGTATGATTCGTGCTGTCAAAAACCGTTTTGGTGCGGTCAATGAACTTGGTGTATTTGGCATGACAGATAAGGGCTTAAAAGAAGTCGCCAATCCGTCTGCCATCTTTTTAAGTCGTTATGATGAAGCGATTCCCGGTTCAGTGGTGATGATCAGTCGTGAAGGTACACGGCCATTATTGGTTGAAGTTCAAGCACTGGTTGATGATGCGCATGGACAACCGCGTAGGGTCGCACTGGGTTTAGAACAAAACCGCTTAAATATGTTGCTTGCGGTTATGCATCGTCATGGTGGTGTACAGACCTCTGGACAAGACGTTTATGTCAATGTCGTGGGTGGCTTAAAAATTACCGAAACAGGTTCTGATCTTGCGGTACTTTTGGCCTGTGCTTCAAGTTTACGCTCTAAAGCTTTACCACAACAATTGGCTGTGTTTGGTGAAGTGGGCTTATCAGGTGAAATACGCCCTGTTCCCAATGGGCAAGAACGCTTAAAAGAAGCCATAAAACATGGTTTTAAATACATCATCGTACCTAGAGGCAATGCACCACAAAAGCCTATTGCAGGTGTACAAATCATTGCAGTGGCTCGACTGCATGAGGCATTAACAGAAGCCATGCAATTGAGTGATGAAGTCTAAGCATCCCATTTATAAAATAGGACCAAGCCTTACAAGGAAGTAAGCTTGCTTTGATAGAGAGCTTAAATAAAAATTTGCCTCTTCTCCCTCATTAAATGAACCCTCACAGATCCAATAAAAATTAAATCTCTGACTAAAGTTGAAACAATAGTTTTGCTTTAATCATTTATATAACGGATTGATCGATCGATATTTATTCAAATAATTTAAAGGTAAAGGCTGGATACTACACGCTATAAATTATCCATTAAATCATGAGAATTTTTATCATAAATTGCTGCACTAAATTTGTATATCACAGCACAATTCCACCGATATGATAAAAGCCTTTTTAAATTGATAGTTTTAATTATTTCAATAGATTAGAAAATCCGTATTGGACTTTAAAAGCCCAGCAATATATTCGTTATGTTTATGTGAATATATGTGCAAATAAATCTTAAAAACATTGAAATTCTCTTAAAAAGACTGCATAAAGAGAACTATGAAAAGCAATTACAGTAAAGTGCTTGCACTCATATTCATCAACATATTTTTTTAATATAGGTAGATTCAATGGAAGTTCGACAGCGCGGCTTGGTCGCAGGTATTTTAATGGCAACTTTGGCTGTAGCACCTTTGGCTGAAGCAAAACGTGCAGGTGGTGGTAAAAGCCATGGCATGAGCCGTTCTTCGAGTTCAAGTCAGTCTTATTCTCAACCTCGACAAGTTACGCCTGCTCAACAACCAACGCCTGCTCAACCTGGACAACAAAAATCAGGTTCTGGTGTAGGTAAAATGGTTGCTGCTGGTGTTGCAGGTGCAGCAGTAGGTGCGATTGCGGCAAATGCAATGGCTGATGATCATAATGGTAATGCCCAAGCACAAACCAATGATGCTGAATTAGCGAAACAACAAGCAGCTGCTCAACAAGAAGAGAAAAAAGGTGGAATTCCAAGCTGGATCTGGTTAATCCTGATCGCAGGTGCTGCATTCTTCTTGTTCCGTAAATTCGGCGCAAAAAAAAAATTAGCCAGCAATAATCCGTATGCACCAAATAGCACAGGTCCAACATCTGCGCCATTTGGGCAAAACAATACGGCACGTAGTTCAAACGACGCGACCAATATTTTTGGTCAGTCTGTCAATGGTGGTACTGCAACCCAAGCACCGTTTGGCGCAGCGTCAATGCAAAGTGGCAATCAACTTCCAGATGGAACTGAACCTGCTGCTTTCCTACGTGTTGCTCGTCAACGCTTTAACCATATTCAGTCAATGAACTCAGTGAGCAATATTGCTGAAATTCAACGCTATTTAACAGCCGATCTTTATCAGTCAATGTACAGCGATATCATGGCAAACCAAGATCAAGATGTGGCTGAGTTTTCAAACTTAAATGCATTGGTATTGGATAGCGCGACAGAAAATGGACAATACGTGGTGAGTGTTCGTTTTACTGGCACTGTCAGCGAAGACTTAAATAGTCAACCTGTACCGTTCTCAGAAGTATGGCACTTTGTTAAACCAGCAGGGTCTACTCAAGATTGGTTAGTTGCTGGAATTCAACAAGAAAGTTAATTGAATAGCGTTTTATTGCAATTAAAAAACAGTGCTTCGGCACTGTTTTTTTGTTTTAAAAATACAGTAGATGTTGATGATTTTCTGTCGAATAGATTAAATCGAGACGGAAATAGTTTTGTTGAGATACAGCCATTCGTTTAAAATCACTTTGTCTTTATAATCAAAGCTAATTAAAAAAAATGGGATAAAACAGATGAATAAAATAATCTATAGTCTAATTCTCAGTTGTAGCGCACTTTCAAGCTTTAGCTTTGCCTGTGATCCAGCTTCTTTAGACTGGGAGAAATTCCATAAAACCTATGATTTAAATAAAAATAATACCTTTGAACTCAATGAATTTTTAAAGGTTAAAGACTTTGAACCCTATCCTTGGCCAGATGACAGGCAGTTTCAAGGCAAAGATAAAAACATTAAATTATTTAACTATCTAGATGAAAATCAAGATGGAAAACTCACAGACGATGAAATTATCAAAATTTATAATGTATTACCTAACCCTTGTGCCAATTGGCCTCACTAGCACTAAATAGTCTTTTGAACTAAGGAAAACCTTCATCTCAGACATAAAAAAGCCCTGATGAATCAGGGCTAAAATTTTCGCGATATTTAACGTCGTGGTAAAGGGATAAATTGTGAGTCAGCACTTTGAACTTTACGCTCACCCACTTTAACCGTGAGATTGACGGTTTGTTCGCCACGGATGACTTCAACTTGAATATCGGTATTCGGTGCTTGGAGCGCAACATAATTAATTAAATGTGAGGTTGAAGTAATATCTTCATTATTCACTTTAACAATACGATCGCCCACTTTAATCCCCGCTTCCGCCGCAGGACCTTTTTTCAATACATCAGCAACCACAACACCTGGTTGACGCGGTTGTAATACATCCGCTTGCGTTGGTGGAACTAAACTAATGCCCATCCATCCACGAATCACACGGCCATCTTTTAAAATCGAATTTAAAATTTGCTGACAGATTTTGGCAGGAATGGCAAAGCCAATCCCCAACGAACCACCTGACTGTGAGAAGATTGCAGTATTAACCCCAATCAAATTCCCAGCCACATCAATCAATGCACCACCTGAATTACCCGGATTAATGGCTGCATCGGTCTGAATAAAGTCTTCGTAAGTATTGATACCGAGATCAGAACGACCCGTCGCAGAGATAATCCCCTGCGTTACCGTTTGCCCGACACCAAATGGATTTCCTATTGCCAATACAACATCACCAACTTCATTGCCACTCAATTTAAATGGCAAGACAGGTAATTCTTTCAATTCAATCTTGATCACAGCCAAATCTGTATCAGGATCCGTTCCGATTACAGTGGCTTCTGCACGGCGACCATCTTGCAAGGCAACAACGATTTGATCTGCTTGAGCAATCACATGGTTATTTGTCAAAATATAACCATCTGGACGCACAATCACTCCAGAACCTAAACTGTTTTCATTCTGGTTTTGATTTTGTTCAGGGATCTGATTTCCAAAGAACTCTCTAAACGCAGGATCATTGAGCAATGGATGATTTTGTTTTACTTTTTGAGTGGTAAAAATATTCACCACTGCTGGTGCGGCAACCTTAACGGCAGCACTATAGGACACCACACCACCCGTTCGAGATGTATTGACCAAAGGCTCAACTTTCTCAGCAGGCATCTTCACACCATCAGCAGCAATCGGTGCTTTGGGCTGTTGAAGTTTTTGCCAAACCACAAAACAAATAATAACCAGTATCAGTAAAACCCAAGGGAGCCAAGTAAATGAACGCCGCACGTTTTTATTCCTCTAAGAATTTTTTAATTCGTTGATGCAAAAGCAATTTGTATATTGTAAAGCAATTCAATCAAGAAACATAAAAAACACAAAGAGTTTTGTTCAGCTTTAGTTACAATTTAAAATATGTTTTGATGGTCTTAACACACTTCATTTAAATAAAGGTTATTCATGGCTTTACTCAAAGATATCATCCAGTGGTGTGATCAAACCTTAAAATCACATGAATTTAAAGATTACGCACCCAATGGATTACAAATCGAAGGACGATCTGAAGTAAAGAAAATCCTGTGTGCAGTCACGGCGTCACAGGATGCGATTGATGCAGCGATTGCACAACAAGCAGACCTGCTCTTGGTTCATCATGGCTATTTTTGGAAAGGCGAACCCTATCCAATCACAGGTATGCGTGGCAAACGAATCAAAGCATTAATCCAAAATGATATTTCACTTGTTGGATACCACCTCCCCTTAGATTCGCATCCAATATTGGGGAATAATGCAATGATTGCCAAAATCCTTGGGCTGGAAAATATTGAAGCTTTAGACCCAAGCGAACGCAATCCGATTGGTAATATTGGTTATTTAAAAAACCCGATCTCACCAGAAGATTTTAAACACCTTCTCACTGAAAAATTAGGCTTTGATACCATCCATCTCAATGCAGAAAAATCATTGATTCAAAAAGTCGGCTTCTGTACAGGTGGAGCACAGGACTTTATAGCCAAAGCGGCAGCGATGAATTGTGATGCCTATATTTCAGGTGAAGTCAGCGAACGTACTTTTTATGAAGCCAAAGAGTTAGATGTGCATTACTATGCATGTGGTCACCATGCAACAGAGCGCTATGGTGTTCAACAACTTGCTCAAGCGATCGCGGAACAGTTCAATATTGACGCTAGTTATTTCGAACTCAACAACCCGATTTAAGCGCTATCCTAAAAAATGTAGCGTATTTTTTGGCAAATATTGCTCTGCCGATTAGACACTTTTCCATAAAAATGCGATGTACTTTTTAGATTTTCTATATACGTATTAAATCGAAATAAATTGTGTATTGTTATTTAACATCTTGCACAATTGTTGAAAGAATCCATTACAATAAAGCCACTTAATGTTAAAACCCAGCTAAATGCAAGGAATTTAAAACATGACAACCATTACTTTACCTGCTTTACCATACGGCTATGAAGATCTTGCGCCGCACATCAGCAAAGAAACTTTAGAATTCCATCATGACAAGCACCACAATACTTATGTTGTAAACTTAAACAACTTAATCAAGGGTACTGATCTTGAAGGTAAAACTTTAGAAGAGATCATTGTTGCTGTTGCTGGCGATGCTTCTAAAGCAGGTGTATTCAACAACGCTGCACAAGTTTGGAACCACACATTCTACTGGAACTGTATGGCTAAAAACGGTGGCGGTAAAGCAACTGGCGCTTTAGCTGCTAAAATTGATGAAGCTTTCGGTTCTTACGAAAAATTCGCTGAAGAATTCGCTGCTGCTGCAACAACTCAATTCGGTTCAGGTTGGGCTTGGTTAGTTGCTGATAAAGTGAATGGCGAGCTTTCTATTCTTAAAACTTCAAATGCAGATACTCCACTTGCACATGGCAAAGTAGCAGTACTTACAATTGACGTTTGGGAACATGCTTATTACATCGACTTCCGTAATGCTCGTCCTAAATACATTTCGACTTTCTTAGAAAGCCTTGTAAACTGGGACTATGCAAACGCGAAATATGCCGGTCAAGAAGCTGGTGTTGAAAAATAAGATCTCAGCATTTTATTTTTGTATAAAGGCCATTCTTTTTAGAATGGCTTTTTTATGCGATTTAATTTTTTTCAATTCGAATATGATCAATCCTAATTACACAGTAAAAGCAGATTCAATAAAAATCTTTTATAGTTATGCGATGCTTAGCGCCATTCAGATCCTATGAACCCTTCTGCAACTGCAATAAAATTTAACCACTTATAATCATTTGATCTCGAATAAAGAGCTGGAAAACTTTAAAAATAATCAATATATATACAAACTCTTTAAATTCGGACAATAAAAAAACATTTAAGCCTTTTTTCTTATCATTTCACTTGACCACTTTGGCTTTCATCCATAAAATGCGCATCAGATTCTCCAATAGCTCAGTCGGTAGAGCGACGGACTGTTAATCCGCAGGTCCCTGGTTCGAGCCCAGGTTGGAGAGCCATCTATTCTTCCATAGCTCAGTCGGTAGAGCGACGGACTGTTAATCCGCAGGTCCCTGGTTCGAGCCCAGGTGGAAGAGCCAGATTCTAAAAAGCCCACTCATAATGAAGTGGGCTTTTTTATATCTTTATTTTCTATAAAGAAAAGATTTAAGCGCTTTTCGGCTTACGCCTAAATTTTAGAACGCTTAAAACAACTTTGATTTATTCAGATTTACTTTTATTCAGAATGATCAAATATTTAGCAAATAATGCTTTTTTATGATGAATTTAACAATTTTTCCTTGACCCATTCCCATTTCATCCCTAAAATGCGTTCCAGATTCTCCAATAGCTCAGTCGGTAGAGCGACGGACTGTTAATCCGCAGGTCCCTGGTTCGAGCCCAGGTTGGAGAGCCAGATTTTAAAAACCCACTCATGATTGAGTGGGTTTTTTCTTGTCTATACGATACCGATCGCTTATGTCTCTCGATTTACATCAAATTTTATTTTTATTGATTGGCAGTATTGCAACTATTGCTTTATTGCTTGCCTGCTTTGGTCAGTATTTATTTCGAAATAAACATTATTATGCAAAACGTGTGATCACCCCTTTTGAACAGAAAATGTTTTTCCGTTTAAATGAAGCCTTTCCTCAATATCATGTACTTGCGCAAGTCGCGTTTAGCGCGTTAATTGATTGCAATCAATTTAAATTGCGTTCCAAATTCAATCGTAAAGTGACCGACTTTGTCCTACTCGACAAACAGCTTGAAGTGATTGCTATTATTGAACTCGATGATCCCAGTCACCTCGGCAAAGAACATATTGATGCACAACGTGACGAGATGTTAGAACAAGCAGGTTATCAGGTATATCGCTATACCGATATTCCCAGTTGTCGAGATTTAAGAAAAGACATCGCTGATTGACCATGATCAGCCAAGCATTTCCAAATGCTAACCATTCAGCCATGTCTTATAAAATAATCGATGCAATACATAAGTAAACGATGACACCTGTTGCATCACAAATCGAGGTGACCAAAGGTGCCGAAGCACTTGCTGGATCCAGCTTTAAACGATTCAATATAAATGGCAGGCTCATCCCAATTAAGCAACCCATCAATACAATACCCATCATACTTAAAGCTAACACCAAAGCGACCATTGCATCGCCTCTAAAGTAACCAAGAATGGACACTGCAATTGCCATTGTTCCGCCCAAACATAAACCAACCAAGCTTTCACGCCCAATCAGATACATCCAATCTTTTAAATGTACATCACCCGTTGCCAATGCCCGTACCATTAAGGTGGCCGATTGTGAGCCAGCATTCCCGCCACTCCCGACCAAAAGCGGTAAAAAGAATACCAGCACAATATTCTTTGCAATAATATCTTCAAAATGGGCAATCCCGAATCCAGACAATAAGCTGCCAAAAACCAAAATCACCAACCAAAATACCCGTTTTTTATACAGGTAATGAATCGGTGCTGTCTTAATGCTCATTTTAGGAGACGATGAGACGGCACTGGATTTTAAAAAGTCTTCTGTGGCTTCTTCAGTGACGACATCCATGGCATCATCATAAGTAACAATACCTAAAAGGCGTTGTTGCTCATCAACAATTGGCAGCGCAATAAAGTCATAATAATGCAGCTTCTCTGCAATGCTCTCTTGGTCTTCATTAACGTCCCCAACAATCAAATCCGTACTCATGACTTCAGCAATGGTTTGCTCAGGCTCAGCAAGAATAATTTCACGCAAGGACACAACCCCGAGTAACTTGCCTTGTGCATTGACCACATAAATCAAATAGACCGTTTCACGATCTGTGGCAATTGCCCTGATCTGCTTGATGGCTTGTGTCATGTTCAAATCAGGTGACAATGTCACATAATCTGAACTCATGATTGCACCAGCAGACTCTTCTGGATATCTGGCTAAATGTTGGATCTGCTGTTGTATTTCAGGGCTTAAATCGGCATAAATAGCTTGCTGTAATGCATAAGGCAAGTACTTAAATAAATCTGTACGATCGTCCGAGTGCATCTCAGAAATGATATTGACCAGTATCTGTTTTGGTAAATGTTCAGAAATTTTAAGTTGTTGTTCGAGTGATAAAAACTCAAGAATATAAGCAGCATTGGGCAAATACTCCACCAATGCCAGCTGTTCATTTAAAGATAAATCTGCCAAAATTTTCGCGATATCGGCATCATTGATTTGTTCAAATTGTTTTTCAATGAGATCAAATTGATGGTTTTGAATGGCTTTTTCTATTTCTGAAACAAGTGCCAAAGAAAATTGCATAGGATGATCCAAATTCCATCAAACTTTTGCCACATGTTGGACTGCAATCCCACGAAAATAAAGATGTTTTTTGTTGTGAAACATATTTTAAAAATTCTATATGATTTGAAGCTTGCTCAATCTTCATCAAAGAACATTGAGCAAGCGAAGCTCATCAATCAACACCCTTACTCAGAGGGTGCTTTTGATTTAAAAATTGAACGAACCAGCACATACATAAATGGGATAAACAGCAAAACTAAAACTGTTCCGAAGATCACCCCACCCAATACGCTTACCCCTATTTCTTGGCGGCTGGCAGCACCTGCACCAAATGCAACAACCAAGGGAATAATCCCCGCACCAAAGGCCAAGGATGTCATTAGAATTGGACGTAACCGCAACCCTGCGCCTTCTAATGCAGCAGCAATCGCTGTTTTACCTTTTTCCTGTGATAGTGCCGCAAACTCAACAATCAAAATCGCATTTTTACACGACAAACCAATCGTGGTCAGCAATGCAATTTGAAAGTAAATATCGTTTGGAAAACCTGCCAATTTACTAAAAATAATATTGCCTCCAATCCCCAAAGGAATTGCTGCAATCACAGCAGTTGGAATCGACCAACTTTCATATAAGGCTGCGAGGCAAAGGAAAATAAAGCCGATCGAAATCAAATACAGTAACCATGCTTGGCTACTTGATTTTTGTTCTTCAAATGACAAGCCACTCCACGCAACATCAATTCCATCTTGTTGACTAATCAAGGTCTGAATATCTTTCATGGCTTGACCTGAACTGGTATGCGCCGCTGCATTGGCTTCCATTTGTAAGGCGGTATAACCTTGGAAACGATTCACAACGTCGGGACCACCTTCCCAGCGCGTTGTTGCGAAATTGCTAAATGGCACCATTTGGTTTTGTGCATTACGCACCGTCCATACTTGTAGATCTTCAGGCTTAGAACGAAACTCTGCATCGCCCTGCATCATCACCCGTTTAATTCGTCCACGATCAATAAAGTCATTTACATAAGAGCCACCCCATGCTGCTGACAAAGTATTGTTAATCGCGGTTTGACTCAGCCCATTTGCCAATGCCAATTTTTGATTAACATCAACTTTTAACTTAGATTTATCGGGATTAGATTTTTTATCCAGATTTTCAAAGGATTGGAACTGTTTGGCTTGTGCCTGCAATGTTGTGAATTGTTGGTCTAAATATTTCCGTCCTTGACCGTTAATATCCTGAATCCAAAATTCTAAACTATCACTATCCCCCAAGCCATTTACAGAAGCAGGCAAACTGACCGTAATCCGAGCATTGCGATCTTGACTAAAATACTTTGTCGCACGTTCACGAATTGCTTGCGCAGAATTTTGTGTACCTGAGCGATCATCCCAATGCTTTAAAGCCACAAAGCCTGTTCCTAGATTTTGCCCTGTACCCGAAAAATTACGTCCATAACGAATCAAGACAATATCAACATTTTGTTTTTCATGCTCAAGGAAATATTTTCGAATATTTTCCCCAACCACCTGACTACTCGACATCGGTGCACCATCAGCTAAACGGAACTGTACACTCAACATGCCCTGATCTTCACTTGGAATAAAACTGGTGGGTAAAGCCCGATAGATCAGTGAAAATACAGCAATCAAAGCCACAAAAATCGTCAAAATTACCCATTTCAAATTTAAGGTCTTTTGAATCAGGCGAATATAACCTTGTCTTAGATTTTCGAGTTTAAGATTGAACCAAGTAGCCCAACGCATAGGTTTAGGATTGGGTTTTAAAATAATGGCACAGAGTGCTGGGGTTAAGATCAATGCAACCAACAATGACAAGCCCATTGCCGCTACTAAGGTGATGGAGAATTGACGATAAATTACACCTGTCGAACCTGTAAAGAACGCCATCGGAATAAATACCGCCGTCAAAACCACGGTAATCCCAATCAAAGCTCCTGTCATTTCCTGCATAGACTCGATAGATGCCTGTTTTGCAGTTAAGCCCTGCTCATGCATCAAACGTTCGACATTTTCCACCACCACAATGGCATCATCGACCAGTAGACCAATTGCCAACACCAAGGCAAATAAAGTCAATGTATTAATACTCATACCGAGCACATTGAGTACCGCAAAGGTCCCTAAAATCACAATTGGTACAGTAATGGTTGGAACCAGCGTGGCACGCCAGCTTTGTAGGAAAATAAACATGACCAGAACCACCAATACGATGGCTTCTAATAAGGTTTTGACCACCTCTTTAATCGATTCTTGCACAAACGGCGTGTTATCTCGTGGATAAACAATCTTATAGCCTTGTGGCAGTTTTTCAGAAATCTTTGCCAATTCGGCTTTAATTAATGCAGAGGTTGCTAAAGCGTTTGCACCTGAAGATAAAGATATCCCCATGCCCGATGAAGGGTAACCATTAATGGTATTAAACGACTGATAATTTTCTGCACCCAACTCAATACGCGCCACATCTTTTAAATAGATATAGCTACCATCGGTATTGGATTTAACAATAATATTTTTAAATTCGTCTACTGTTCTTAAACGTGAACCAGCGGTGACTTTTGCATTTAAATATTGGTCAGCGGTTACAGGTAAATCCCCCACACCACCAGCAGCAACCTGTGTATTCTGTGCTTCTATTGCTGTGCGAATATCACTGGGCATCAATTGATATTGACGCAGTAAATTCGGATTCAGCCAAATTCGCATGGCGTATTGAGAACCGAAGACATCAACTTCACCAATCCCTTCAATCCGTGATATTTCTTGTTCTATATGGTCAGATAAATAGTCACCTAATTCGATATTGTTACTTTTACCTGTTTCATCATACAAACCCACCACCATAAAGGTATCGCCAAGCGATTTATTGACCGTTACACCTTGACGCTGTACATCATCTGGTAAGCGGTTGAGTACACCATTAATACTATTTTGTACTTGGACTTGTGCAGTATCTGGATCCGTTCCGTTTTCAAAACTGATACTAATTCTGGCACGACCCGATGAGTCACTACTCGAACTAAAATACAGCAGGTTGTCGATCCCTTTAATTTGCTGCTCTAAAACCTGAGTAACACTCTCTTCAACAGTTTCAGCATCTGCGCCTGTATAGGTTGTAGAAACAGTAATCCTTGGCGGAGCAATATCTGGATATCGCTCTATCGGTAAATTCAAGACTGAAAATACGCCTAAAGCCATGACAATGATTGCAAGTACACAGGCAAAAATAGGACGTTGAATAAAAAATTTTGAGAGCATCAGAGTAGGTTCTGCGTCAAAGGATTGAGGTAAAGTTGTTGTAGCAATTAAATCGACTTTATATGGATATTCTGTGACTTAAACTAAAAACTCAAGGAAAAATAACAGAAAAGCGAATGATAAGTTTAAATATGAAGAAACTATGAAGAATTTTTTTCTTCTAGGCATAAATCTACCAAAAGCATTTCATTAATTTTTCATCTTGATGTCATCACAGTGTCAATTTAATGACATAAGCTATGCACAGTTTCCATATAAGAATTTGAGAAAAATATGATTAAAAATACTGGGTTAATGATCAGTATTATGGCGTTATTAACCGCTTGTAATGATGACGATAAAAAATCAGAAAACGTCACACCAGAATACAAAGAACCTAAAATCATTATTGTTGGTCACCGAGGGGCAAGTGCTTTACGCCCTGAACATACCCTTGAAAGTTATCAAAAAGCCATTGATGATGGTGCTGATTTTATTGAGCCAGATTTGGTATCGACCAAAGATGGCGTATTGGTTGCACGTCATGAAAATGAAATTGGTGGCACAACCAATGTCAGCACATTCAGCCAATTTGCAGATCGCAAGAAAACAAAAATCATCGATGGGACATCATTAACGGGATGGTTTACAGAAGACTTTACTTTAAGTGAATTAAATCAACTTAAAGCCCGCGAGCGTATTCCAGCGTTACGCCCAAACAATACCCAATACAATGATCAGTTGAATATCCCGACCCTTGAGCAAATTATTGAACTGGCGGAAAAGAATTATAAAAAAACCGGTAAAGTGGTTGGGCTCTATATCGAAACCAAGCACCCAACATATTTTCAAAAATTAAATTTAGCCATGGAAGATCCATTGCTGAAGACTTTGGCAAAGTACCAATATAGCCGTGAAATTGCGCCGATTTATCTACAGTCTTTTGAAGTCAATAATTTAAAGTATTTTAAGGACCAATTGACAGCACATAAGAGCTTAAAGCATGCCAAAATTATTCAGCTTTATGATGATAAGAAAATCAGTCCAGCAGATTATGTCGCACAAGGAATTAAAACCACTTATGGCGATATGGCCACAGCACAAGGTTTAAAAGACGTCGCCAAATATGCCGATGGTGTTGGTCCATGGAAACCGTATATTTTTAATGATAGCTATACTGCACCCTCTTCTTTCGTTACCGATGCACATGCAGTGAACTTAAAAGTCCATCCATATACTTTCCGTCCTGAAAATAATTTCCTTGCCAACAATTTAAAATGTAGCACAGCTGAAGCAGATGCAGCCAAGCGTTGTGAAGCTGGCGCAAACAAAGAATATGAGATGTATTTTAAAGCTGGCGTGGATGGTGTATTTACCGATGATCCCGGTTTAGGCCGCAAAGCTTTGGATGCGTACTGGAAAGCCAATCCAAATACCAAGTAACAACTGATTTTTTCAAACAAATAAGCAAATGATTCAAACATTTGCTTAATTTTTTCTAAACTTGGTGTTTTTTGTTTAAAATTAATTCCGATTTAAGTTTAGAATAATACACTTCTTAAAAACTTTAGCTGCTTTGATTTATGAGTGATTATTCTCCATTTAAGGGTACGACGGGTTTCAAACGCATTCTCAATGCAACAGGCTATTCTTTAGCAGGATTTAAAGCTGCATATCAAAATGAAGCGGCTTTCCGTCAAATTGTTTGGATTAATATCGTTTTAATTCCGATTACATTTTTTGTCGATGTCTCTTCTGTTGAACAGGCAGTGATGATTGCGGTGTGCTTATTGGCAATCATTGTAGAATTGTTTAATTCAGCATTAGAAGCTGTGGTTGATCGTGTTTCTTTAGAACGCCATCCACTGTCTAAAAATGCCAAAGATATGGGAAGTGCTGCACAGTTCGTAGCTCAAGCAATTATTTTCTTTACTTGGGTCATTATTCTTTTTAGATAAGTTATTTTTTCTAGATCAAATAATCTTGTTAGGTAAGTATTCTTTTAAAAAATTAGAGCGAATATTGACATTCCCCCACAGGTAAAATGTCAATTCATAAAAATTGATAACAGCCTAATTTTGCTTTGCTGCACTAATCCAGTCTAAGCACCACGACCTTTTAACTCGAACAGCGCACTTTTAGCTTAAAATTATCTCTGTAAACAATGGATTAAAGTGATGGTTTTGGAATTGGGATATTCTTGTCAATTTTGTCAGGTCGATTGATCTCCATAGAACAATTACTATATCCCCATTTGGTGACCTTACCTTGTTCAAGCATAAATTTCCTTGTACAAGCATTCCAGCCATCATTATATGAAATAATTTTTGCACCATTTGGGAGTTCATAGCTTCTATACGGTGGTCCCCATTTACTGATCAGTTTTTCTTCTGTACTCCCCACCCAAGACTGCATAAAATCATTTCTTGTTTCAAGTCTTTGTCCCATGATACTTAAACATCCTGTTAGCATCTGGCTGATTGCAATAATGAAGATTAATCTTTTCATTTTAGTTCTCCTCAGTTTTCGTGTTGTATTTATATTTACCGAATAGTACAAAAGCATAATAAAAAATATACAAAAAGACAAGGATGAAACAACTTGCATAAAAAATCCCCGCATAAAGCGAGGATTTTTTATGATCTGAGATCGAAACGATATTACATCATTCCGCCCATACCACCCATGCCGCCCATATCAGGCATAGCAGGTTTGTCTTCTGGGATATCAGTAATCATACATTCAGTTGTTAACATCAAACCAGCAACAGATGCAGCATGCTCAAGTGCAGAACGCGTTACTTTAGCAGGGTCAAGGATACCCATTTCTAACATATCGCCATATTGTGAAGTTGCAGCATTGTAACCAAAGTTACCTTCACCGCTCTTCACTGCATTGATCACAACTGATGGCTCATCGCCAGCGTTAGACACGATTTGACGAAGTGGCGCTTCGATCGCACGACGAAGGATGTTCACACCTACAGTTTGGTCATCATTTGCACCAACAAGACCGTCAAGTACTTTAGCTGCACGTACCAACGCAACACCACCACCTGCAACAACACCTTCTTCAACCGCAGCACGCGTTGCATGAAGCGCATCGTCTACACGGTCTTTCTTCTCTTTCATTTCAACTTCAGTTGCAGCACCAATTTTGATTACAGCAACACCGCCAGCGAGTTTAGCTACGCGCTCTTGAAGTTTTTCTTTATCGTATTCAGATGTTGATTCTTCGATTTGAGCACGAATTTGAGTTACACGTTCAGCAATTTGATTTGCATCACCAGCACCATCAACAATCACAGTATTTTCTTTAGAAATCGTGATTTTATGTGCAGTACCTAAATCTTGAAGTGTTGCTTGTTCTAAAGACATGCCCACTTCTTCAGAAATCACAGTAGCACCTGTCAAGATTGCGATATCTTGAAGCATTGCTTTACGACGATCACCAAAACCAGGTGCTTTAACCGCACATACTTTGATGATACCGCGCATGTTGTTTACAACCAGTGTTGCAAGTGCTTCACCCTCAACATCTTCAGCGATGATGAGTAATGGTTTACCTGTTTTTGCAACAGCTTCTAAAACTGTAATCAATTCACGGATATTACCAATTTTCTTATCAACAAGAAGAATGAATGGATTTTCAAGTTCAGCAGTCAAAGTATCTTGTTTGTTTGCAAAGTACGGGCTGATATAACCACGATCAAACTGCATACCTTCTACAACATCAAGCGCATCTTCAAAGCCTGAACCTTCTTCAACGGTAATCACGCCTTCTTTACCAACGCGTTCCATTGCTTGCGCAATCAACTTACCTACAGTTTCATCAGAGTTTGCAGAAATCGAACCGACTTGTTCAATTGCTTTAGTATCAGAAGCTGGTTTAGCAGTTGCTTTGATATTTTCAACAACAGCTCTAACCGCAAGGTCGATACCACGTTTCAAATCCATTGGGTTCATACCCGCAGTGACTGATTTGATCCCTTCATTTAAAATCGCTTGAGCAAGTACAGTTGCAGTTGTTGTACCGTCACCTGCGATATCATTGGTTTTTGAAGAAACTTCACGAACCAATTGTGCACCCATGTTTTCGAATTTGTCTTTTAAAGAAATTTCTTTCGCAACAGTTACACCATCTTTAGTGATGTGCGGTGCACCGAAAGAACGATCAATAACCACATTACGACCTTTAGGGCCTAAAGTTACTTTTACTGCATCTGCAAGTACGTTTACGCCCGCGATCATTTTTGAACGCGCTGAATCACCAAATTTTACGTCTTTAGCTGACATACTAAACTCCAGATATCTTTATAAATTTTAAATTTTGACCAATATGTTTGGATGAAAACTCATCTCAACGGCAGAAGATTAACCTTCCAATACCGCTAAAATGTCAGACTCTTTCATCACAAGAAGTTCTTCACCATCAACTTTAACTTTAGTACCTGCATAAGCACCAAACAGTACGTTATCGCCAACTTTAACGTCTAAAGCGCGTACACCGTTATCAGTGATTTTGCCATTACCTACAGCAAGAATTTCACCTTGAGCAGGTTGTTCAGCTGCAGAAGTACTTAAAATCAAACCACCTGCTGTTTTAGTTTCTTTTTCAACACGGCGGATCACAACGTTGTCATGTAAAGGACGAATCTTGCTCATTTCTAACTCCATAGACATTTAAAATGTCATTGATTACTCAGCGAAGATGACTTCTTATTCCTAGGTCATCGACAAAATATTTGTATGTCACATTTGTGGGGATGGAAATAAACGCTTCAAGGGGAAAACGAAAAAAAATTTATTTAATTTGTATGTTTTTTCTTCTTTTGTATCAAATCATGTCTAATTCAGAATTTTTTATCGCAGTTTTGGCAATAAATTCCTGTAATTGTTCATCAAAAAAATAATGTTCAAAGCCACCATCTTGATGAATCACATTAAAGCTGTTGGGTATATTTTTATGCAAACGTCGAGAAACTGCTGTACCCGCATGAACCTCATAAACTGGTTGCTTTAAATTTAGCGCAAAGGCTTGATTCAGATCATAGACCGCAACTAAATGTAAATGACCATGCAATAAAGCATACAGTTGATGTTGTCCCCATTCTTTAATGGCAAACTGCCCTAAAGCTGGACAATCTTTTAAGTGATGGTCTTCATTAGAGGTATAAAAAGGTTGATGACTAACGATTATTTTTAATTTATTTTTCGGTGCATTGGCCAACAACTGATTTACATTTTGAATTTGCTCAAAAGAAATATGTCCGCGTGTGTGATAACGGCGACGAATACTGTTCATGCCAATTAAATAAAAATGCTCTGTAAATAAGCTGCGTTCTAAACTGCCAAAGAACAGTTGATATAAGCCAAATGGTCTAAAGGCACGATTCCAGACATGATACAAAGGAATATCATGGTTGCCGGGCACCACAAAATAAGGGATGTTTAGTGATTCTAAAAACTGCTTACATGCATAGAATTCTTTAAATTTAGCACGTTGAGTTAAATCACCGCTCACCACAACCACTTCTGGTTTATGCACAGCACAAAACTTTTGAATCGCCCGTATACACTCTGGACGCTCAGTACCAAAATGTAGATCAGACAGATGCAATAACATGCGGCACCATAATTTTTAAAGCATTTTTTTCTACGTGTAAGGTTAACGGGGTCGTCATTGAAACAATTTCTCCATCGACAGCAACGGTCAGTTTAGGCTTTTTTGAATAGACAATGACTTTTTGTGCACCAAAACTATACACATCTGAAGCGTTTTCCAATTTTCCACGAATGGTTTGAAACAAGGTTTTAAATAAAGTGGCTTTATCTCCTTTGGCGATCACCACACCGGCAATTTCCCCCACCTCTGCACATTTCGAAATTTTTAAATTTAATTCTTTTAATTGCAGTTGATTATTACCAAAAAAAATCAGCGGTGTTTTTACAGGATACTTTTGCCCATCTACTTCAATCTCTAATTTGAGTTCTTTACGATCACGAATCAGTACATCTAAACCTGACGTATAAGCATTTAAAGGAAAGCGTCCAAACCGACGATTATATTCTTCGCGTTTTTTAATAAACAAAGGATACAAACCTAAACTGGCATTATTTAAATAAATTTGATCATTGATACAGGCCACATGTGAGGCACGCGGCTCCCCTGTGGCAATCACATTGGCTGCCTCTAAAATATTCAAAGGGATATGTAGAACACGCGCCACATAATTAAAAGTACCCAAAGGTAGTATTCCCATAGGAATTTTTTGCTTTAACATTTGCGAGGCGACTGCATTCAACGTACCATCACCACCTGCAGCAACAATGACACCACAATCTGAGTATTGTGCATGACGTTGAAAGATTTTTTGCATCAGGGTTTTTATATCAGGCTCTGAACCAATATCAAAAACTTGAATTTCAAAACCATGTGAGGTCCAGATGGTCATGAGTTTTTCATAAATATCATCTTTTTGATTGGCATGAAAACCTGACTTTTCATTGTAAATCATTGAAAGAGGCTTGAGTTCTGTGTCCATAAGCTTGATTATTTTGAAGTATTTGCACTAATTTCGTCGATTTTCTAAACAAATAAAAGCACCTTTATGTAAAATTCGAATTATGCCCATTTATTAAATCAATAATTAATTTAGTAAATCTTATAATTTCAACTTATTGTAAACTATTATTATTTACAATTAAAATACCCTACATTCTATTTAAAAATACCAATAAAAATCAAACAATAATCCATGTTAGATAATACAAATCAAACACTTAGTAAAAATTCGAGCATTGGTATCTTTTAAGCCTTTAGTCTTATTTTTTTTATGAATATATGTTTTAATACCACCACTTTTTTTCATACTTAAATTTGAATGTAGTATCCCTTCATTCAGATTATTATTTGTACACAAAATTGTACATATTTTAGATAGGCCTCACCATGACCCAAGTGAACGCACCAGAATTCGTTCGTCATCCCAAGCTCATTGCATGGGTTGAAGAAATTGCTAAATTAACTAAACCTGCAAAAATTGAATGGTGTGACGGAAGCGAAGAAGAGAATCAACGTTATATCGACTTGATGATCGCTAACGGCACTATGCAAGCGTTGAACCAAGAAAAACATCCTGGTTCTTATTTAGCGAATTCTGATCCGTCTGACGTAGCGCGTGTTGAAGGTCGTACATACATCTGCTCTGAAAAACAAGAAGATGCTGGTGCGACAAACAACTGGGAAGCTCCTGCTGAGATGCGTACTCGCCTTAACGGTTTGTTTGATGGCGCAATGCAAGGACGTACCATGTACGTGGTTCCATTCTCTATGGGTCCATTAGGTTCTCACATTGCTCACATCGGTATCGAAATTACAGATTCTCCTTATGTTGCTGTAAGTATGCGTAAAATGGCTCGTATGGGTAAAGCTGTTTATGACGTACTAGGCACTGATGGCGACTATGTTCCTTGCGTACATACTGTTGGCGCGCCGCTGGCTGAAGGTCAAAAAGATGTTGCATGGCCTTGTAACCCAGAAAAATATATCGTGCATTATCCAGAAACGCGTGAGATCTGGTCTTACGGTTCAGGATACGGCGGTAACGCATTATTGGGTAAAAAATGCCTTGCTTTACGTATTGCATCATCTATGGGTCGTCAACAAGGCTGGTTAGCTGAACACATGTTGATCCTTGGTGTGACCAATCCACAAGGTGAGAAACACTATATTGCAGCAGCATTCCCATCTGCATGTGGTAAAACCAACTTTGCGATGTTGATTCCACCAGCAGGTTATGAAGGTTGGAAAATTGAAACTGTAGGTGACGATATTGCTTGGATCAAACCAGGTGAAGATGGTCGCTTATATGCAATCAACCCTGAAGCTGGTTTCTTTGGTGTCGCACCTGGTACAAACATCAAAACAAATCTAAACTGTATGGCGACACTTCACAAAGATGTTATCTATACAAACGTTGCTGTAACAGAAGATGGCGACGTATGGTGGGAAGGTTTAACCAAAGAAGCGCCTGCTAACTTGACCAACTGGAAAGGCCAACCGCATGTTGCTGGTGAAAAAGCAGCACATCCAAATGCGCGTTTCACCGTTGCAGCGGGTCAATGCCCTTCTATTGATGCTGACTGGGAAAATCCAGCTGGCGTACCAATTTCTGCGTTCATCTTCGGTGGTCGTCGTGCAGATACAGTACCTTTAATCTCAGAAGCTTTTGACTGGGTTGATGGTGTTTATAAAGCAGCAACAATGGGTTCTGAAACGACTGCAGCTGCAGTAGGTCAACAAGGTGTTGTACGCCGTGACCCATTTGCAATGCTTCCATTTGCTGGCTACAACATGGCTGACTACTTCTCTCATTGGTTAGAAATGGGTGAAGAAGTTGGTGCTAAAGCGAAAGCTGCAGGCAATAAACTTCCTGGCATTTATAACGTAAACTGGTTCCGTCGCGATGCTGAAGGCAACTTTGTATGGCCTGGTTTTGGTCAAAACATGCGTGTGCTTGAGTGGATCATTGACCGTTGTGAAGGTCGTGCTGAAGCAGTGGAAACACCGATTGGTTTTGTTCCAACTTATGAGCAATTGAACTGGACAGGTTCTGACTTCACTAAAGATCAATTTAATCTTGTGACTTCTCAAAACAAAGATCAATGGATCAAAGAGATTGAGAGCCACACTGAGTTATTTGATAAACTTGGTGAGCGCTTACCAGCTGCACTTAAAACTCGTCAAAATGAGCTTTTAGAGGCTGTTAAAAAATCTGCTTAATCGCTAAAAATTAAGACATACAAAAAGACCGCTACATAGCGGTCTTTTTTACTTAGTGTGATACAGTTCACTTTATTGCTTTGGTATCCATTACAATTATGTAATAAAAATACAAATGATTACTGTTTCCATGTACAAAATTCATATTTTCTCTATAATTCAAACATTACTTTATTTTATTGATTTTTTTTAATCATGTTAGAAAATATTATTTATTCGGCAAAAGTTATTAGAGCCAAATTTGTCTCAGATAGACGTTATCTCACCAAAAGATTTATTGCTAAATTGGGTTATACCCCGAACTTTGATCAGCCTAAAAGTTTCAATGAAAAAGTCACCGCCAGAATGATCTATGAAAGAGCACCTTTACATACAAAATTAGCAGATAAATTTGCTGTACGCGAAATGCTTGCAGAGAAAATTTGTTGTTCCCATTTTGTTCCACTGATTGGTGTATATAAGTGCTTTGAGGAAATTGACTTTAATCAACTTCCTAACAAGTTTGTTTTAAAATGCAATCATGACAGCGGCAGTGCGATTGTCTGTAATGATAAAGCGCAATTTGATATCAAAAAAGCGCAGCACAAACTCAATCACCACCTTAAACAAAATATGTATTTTAGAAAACGAGAATGGCATTACAAAGATATTGTTCCTCTAATTTTGGCCGAACAACATATTGATTTGTTTGTTGATCAAGACAATAAGCTGACCATTACAACATGCCGTGTTCATTGTTTTGAAGGTCAGCCTCGATATATTGAAGTTGATGTACAAGACAGCCAAGGCGTGGATTATTCAAATATGTATGACACATCTTGGGTGCTGCAACCCTTTACCGTTGATCTAAAAAGCAATACGCCAAGCTGTTTAGCACGACCGCAAAAATTAAATAAAATGCTTCAGTTGTCAGAAGATCTTTGTTTTAAATATGGTTATAGCCGAATCGATTTCTTATTATCTCAAGACGATGTTTTCTTTAGTGAGATTACCTTAACCCCCAATGCAGGTCGTATGGTCATCACCCCAAGTGAGTGGGATGAAAAGTTAGGCGCTTTATGGCTGACTGACTAAGCCAAGCAAAAAGACCGACGCGTTCGGTCTTTTTTGTGATTTAATGCAATCATTCAATATCTAAAAATAAGCGCAATGACAGCAATTAAAAACATTACCACAACTCAACCTTATCTAACCCTGTTACCTGACCACGAAGTTGTCTTCGCCCCTTCAAGTCTATTTCTAGCTCAACATTTACTTCTACTTATTTCAATTGATTTATCGGCAATCAATCCAGCATGGCAAGGAAAAATTCATTTGCTCAATCCGATTGAACCTTATGAATGCTATATCGGAAGTGATACCACAGAATTTTCTGATGCATTTGCCAATGAAAATTGGTTTATTATGCAATTAAATCAACAAAATCAATATGAATGGTTAGCAAACAACAGATATTTTGCTTTAGAGAATCCTGATTGCGAGGCCGATCTAAAAACCCATCATAAAGAAATGCATGAAGATTACTTGCAGCTTAAACAGCGCTTTGCCGAAACTGGAAAAGTCATTTCAACATCACGCATTGAATATCAAAATGATTCTGCAACAACCCTACTTGACCAATTAGGGGGTGAATGTGGCGGTGGAAACTGGACTTATCCAATTGATGAACATTTTGATTTACGCTACATCAACGCAGACCGTGATGATCAAGAAGTTCATATTTATGACCGTGATGGCAGGCGTTATTATTTTATTGCAGCTGTTGCTGGCTGGGAATATTGTTCACATGGGGCAGATTGGATTTTAATGTACTACCAACCTGAAACCCGACGCGTTTTATATACCTTTGATTGGTCATAACGTACCTTGTGCAAAGCTATATATTTTCCACTTTTGCTTAGGCAACATCTTTCTGTAAGCGGCGTTCATGCAATTCAAGCAAATATTCATCCAATGCTTGAATTTCAGCTTCGGTAAATTTTAAATATAACTTGCTACGGCGCTTTAAAATATCCTGACTGGTGATCGCCCACTCTTGGTCAACCAAATAATCGACCTCTTGGGCATATAAACCATGGCCAAAATCTTGACCAAGTTCATGAACAGATGTCGAATGATTTAAAAATTTCCATGTATAAGTTCCATAGGCATGTGCCCAACGGCTTGCAGTTTCATGATCAAGCCCTTTGATTTTATTTTGAATTTCTAAAACCAATCCATCAATTGAAACTAAATTCTCAGCACCCGGCAGTAAGGATTTTTCAGTCCAAGCTTTCCCAGCGTTAGGGAAGAACTTCTGCAAATGCTCCATGGCAGATTCAGCCAAGCGTCGATAAGTGGTTAACTTGCCACCAAACACAGAAAGTAAGGGTGCATCATTTTCATGATCTTGCGATAAAGCCAAAGTATAGTCACGGGTGATTGCGGCTGGATTATCAGACTCATCATCACACAATGGGCGCACCCCTGAGAATGTCTGAATAATATCGGCTTGAGTCAGTTGCACTTTAAAATGATCATTGGATACATCAAGCAGATAATCAATCTCTTGCTGACTAATTTCAACATTATTCGGATCTGCTAAATATTCACGATCAGTTGTACCAATCATGGTGTATTGATTGAGATAAGGAATTGCAAACACGATACGTTGATCATCATTTTGCATAATAAAGGCTTTATCACCGTCATATATTTTCGGCACAATAATATGACTGCCTTGAATGAGGCGAATTCCATATTGCGATTTTAACTGAAGCTCTTGCTTAATAAATTGTGCAACCCAAGGCCCCGCAGCATTGACCAAAACCTTCGCTTGTATGTGATAAACGCCCTGCTCATTTTCAAACTGGATATTCCATAAACCATGTTCACGCTGTGCTGAAATACAGCGTGTTTGCGTAACCACAGTGGCATTTTTTTCACGTGCTTGCATCGCATTTAAAACGACTAAGCGTGAATCATCTACAGCACAATCTGAGTATTCAAATCCGCGTGTGATCTCTGTTTTTAGTGGGCTAGTATCAGGATCAAATTCAACCAAATGTGAACCTGCAAGCTTCTCTCTTTTGCCCAAATGATCATATAAAAATAGCCCCGTACGAATCAGCCAAGCAGGACGCAAATGAGGTTGATGTGGCATGATAAAACGCATAGGACGAATGATATGTGGTGCTTTTGCCAGTAAGACTTCTCGCTCAGCTAAGGCTTCTCGCACTAAACGAAATTCTTTATGTTCCAAATAACGTAGACCACCATGGATCAACTTACTGCTTGCAGATGAGGTATGGCTGGCTAAATCATCTTTTTCACACAAAAATACAGATAAACCACGCCCAGCAGCATCATTGGCAATACCGACACCATTTATTCCACCACCAATTACAGCAATATCATAATAAGTTTGTTGCTCATTGATTTGTGTCATAAACGCCACCACCTTTGATCATTTGCATATATTCACAATCATTTTTGAAAATATATTTTCGTTTGTTTTCATTTAAGAAAATAATAGATAGTTTTTTAATCAATGTCTATCAAAAAATGATCAATTTCACGTTTATCATATTTTCACTATGGGTTTTAAAATTAGCCTAAACCACAGTTAAAGCCACTTCTGCTGCATGAATTTGTTTTAAATAATTTTCAGTGGGCACTTTATTTGTAAAAAGCCGATCTATTTCAGAAAGATGGCCTAAGCGCATCATTGCATGACGACCAAACTTGCTCTCATCTGCTGCTAAAAATACCTGCCGAGCACCTAAAATAATTTCTTGCGAGACAGACACTTCTTGAAAATCGAAATCGAGCATCGTTCCATCTTCATCAATCCCACTGATACCAATCAGGGCATAATCAACTTTAAACTGTTTAAAAAATTCAGAGGTGGCTTGTCCTATCACACCGCCATCAGGGCGCACTTTTCCGCTGGCAATCAGTACTTCAAAATCATCATTCATACTCAAAATTTTCGCCACATTTAAATTATTGGTGATCACTTTTAAACCGCGATGTTGCAATAAAGCATGCGCAATAGCTTCGGTTGTTGTACCAATATTGATAAATAACGATGCATGGTCTGGAACTGAGTTTGCAACGGCTGTTGCAATGCGCTGTTTTTCCGCTAAATTATGGCTGATCCGTTGACTATATGCGGTATTGGTGACGCTTGAGTCTATCGCAGCGCCACCATGATAACGACGTAATAGTCCGGCATCGGCCAATTGATTGATATCCCGCCGTACAGTTTGTGGGGTAACTGCAAAATGCTGTGCAATCTCATCAATACTGACGTAGCCCCGAGCCTTAACCAATGCTAATGTTTGCTGTTGTCGAATCATCAAGTCCATAGATGTGAAACCTTATTGTTTTATTTTCAAAAATGAACATTTAGCTGCTATAAATAGCATGACTGCTTAGCTTACGACTAGATTAAATTTTTAAAGTCTCCCAACTCAGCTTATTAAATTGTGCACATTTCATACATTTAGATGCAAGCAAACATGCTTTAACTTTAAGCTAAATTCTTATAATTTATAAAATATTTCAAATTAAATAGCTGTTTTAAAAAAATTATTCATTTATTTCTAGAATTTCTCATTCTAGATCAACAATAAACCCTCAACACAGCTAAGACCAAAGTCTAATAAGGTCTGCTTTCATTCAAGCGTATAACGAGCATTGTAATTATTTGTATCTCCCTCGTCATACTGACTTAAATTCTCTCTGTTTGATTTTTCTGCTTTGATTTTCATCCAAAATGAAAGTTAAACAGGCTGTATTTTGCATATTCTTTTGGAGAATTGCCTTGTCCAATTCATCTCCTCAAGTTGCCACTTCGCAACTTGATAGAAAAACTCGTTTCAAATCTATACTTGGTGGTTCAGCTGGTAATTTAGTCGAATGGTATGATTGGTATGTCTATGCCGCATTTACCCTCTATTTTGCCCCTGTGTTCTTTCCAGAAGGTAATGAAACGGTCAAACTTCTCCAAGCTGCTGCAGTTTTTGCTTTAGGCTTTTTAATGCGTCCGATCGGCGCATGGATCATGGGCGTTTATGCTGACCGTAAAGGTCGTAAAGCGGGTTTAACACTTTCTGTTTCATTGATGTGTGTTGGCTCATTAATCATTGCTTGTGCGCCATCTTATGATTCAGTCGGAATGTTTGCTCCTGCACTGCTTTTATTTGCGCGCTTATTACAAGGTTTAAGTGTTGGTGGTGAGTATGGCTCTAGTGCCACCTATTTAACTGAAATGGCAGGTAAAAATCACCGCGGATTTTTCTCAAGTTTCCAATATGTCACCCTGATTTCAGGTCAATTACTGGCACTCTGTGTACTGATTATCCTGCAACATAATCTTTCTGAAGATGCCTTACATGCATGGGGATGGCGTGTTCCTTTCTTTATCGGTGCATTACTTGCAATTGTTGTGTTCTGGATTCGTCGTGGTCTGGTTGAAACAGAATCATCTAAACAAGCACAACAACAAGCTAAAAATGGCGGTGAAACATCTGGTGCTTTGGCCTTATTCACCAAGTATCCTAAACAAGCATTTACAGTCATTATGCTAACAGCAGGCGGTACCTTAGCCTTCAATACATTTACGACTTATTTACAAAAATACTTAGTCAACACTTCGGGTTTTGAAAAAACCACCGCAACTGAAATTACCACAGCCGCAATCTTTATTTTTATGTTGATTCAACCTGCAGTCGGTGCACTTTCAGACAAAATTGGTCGTAAACCGATTATGATCACTTTTGGTGTACTCGGTGTGCTATTTACCATTCCTATTTTCAATGGTTTAGGCTCGACAACGGACCCTAAAACGGCTTTCTTCTTATGTATGAGTGGTATGGTCATTGTGACTGGATATACAGCCATTAATGCGGTTGTAAAAGCTGAATTATTTCCACCGCATATTCGCGCTTTAGGTGTAGCCTTACCTTATGCACTTGCCAACACTGTATTTGGCGGTACGGCTGAATTAGTTGCACTAAGCTTTAAAAATGCCGGTCATGAAAACTATTTCTTCTATTACATTACCTTTATGATCGGTTTATCTCTAATCACCTATGTGTTTATGAAAGATACGAAAAAACATAGCCTGATTACGGATGATTAATTCAAAATAAACTTTGCAATCTAATTCATTTAAAACAGCTTTTTTATTCACATGAAAAAGCTGTTTTATTTAAGCAATTCACTTATCGTGAAAATTGCAAAGCTATGGCATACTAAAAATAATTCAAAAAGCTAGGACTTTAAAAGATGAAAAAAATCACTTATGCAGGTTTAGGATTAATCGTTTTAGCTTTATCTGCATGTCAAACAACCCCTCGTCAATACAATGGCGTAACCGGTTATCAAATTGAAAATCAAACAGCAGATAGTGCAACCCTTGCGTATACCCTTTCAGGTCGTGCAGATCGTGATTTGGATGCGGATAAATTACAGCGCGCATGTCAAAAAGTATTGGGTGCAAACAAAAACTATAAAATTTCTGTATTAAGTACCAATGAAATTATCAACCCGCAAACAGCAAAAGATCAGGCTGGCGTTCAACTTGGACATAGCCGTACATCTTTTGGGCTTTCCAACACGCCAAGTCTAAATAACAGTGAAGATTATGCAACACGCCAAGCCTTAGATACCCGCCCAAGCACTTTACATGTGGTACGTTATACCTGTTCTTGATTTTAGCTATGTGTATCGCAGAATAAAATAAGACGCTGTCATAGCGTCTTATAAAAACTCACATTTCTAAATTCTTTGGCTTCATCTAAATCAGGCCAAGTGGTTGCACTTCGTTCATCCAATTTTTGGTAATTTGGATGACTAAAGTTTTTCACTCTACTATCTGCCACCCATACTTCTGGTGCAAATTTTAAAAACTCATCCAAGAAGAACCGGTTAGATTGATCATATAAAACATCTGCTGCTAATAAGACATCAACCTGTTCGGCTTTATATAAATCATCTAGATACTCAAGCTCAACATCATTGAGCAAAGCATTTTCACGACAAGCATCCAAACTTATCGGGTCGATATCACAACAGATGACACGTTTTGCACCTGCCATTTTGGCTGCAATTGCAACCACACCGGATCCAGCACCAAAATCCAGCACCACTTTATCTTTTACATGCTGTGGTTCTGCAATCAGCCATTGTGCCATTGCTAAACCAGAAGCCCAGCAAAAAATCCAATACGGTGTATCATTCCAAATACGGCGAATCACCTCATCATCCAAACGATCTGTTGGAAAAACTGGTGGAATCAACCATAACGAAATTGGGCTTTCAGGCAACTGCTGCGCCAATAATTCGCATTGAGGAATTACTTCATGCAAAGCATCAAGTAAATGTTGTGGGGCTTTAGGAAATTGATAAGTACAGCTCATGCAAAATATGACCAAAATTATTATTTTGATATTGAGGAAATACAGCTTCTTCCTCATATTCGATAGACAGTAACATCATGTGCTAAGGTTCGAGACGATACTTCTTGTTAAGTCTCAGATACAGCTACTTAAAAGTAGATCTTAAACGCGTTAAGCCAATGACCATTAAACTAATGACAATATTGCCTACTTTTACTGAAAATAAACATTGCTGTGTAAATGTAGGCTAGATTTGAACACAGTGAATGCATGGCTTTCACTGTGCCCAGAATAAAACAGGACTTAAGCTAACGCTTTTTCAGCAGCTTCCACAGTTTGACGAATCAACGTTGTGATCGTCATCGGACCTACACCACCTGGAACTGGTGTATAAGCTGAAGCGACATCTTCAATACCGACCAATTGGATATCACCCACACCACCACCGTCACGAGGATGGAATCCAGCATCAACCACAACAGCACCTTGCTTAATCCAGTCTTTTTGGATTAATTCAGCTTTACCGACTGCACCAACAACAATATCAGCCTGTTTTACCAATTCAGCAAGGTTTTGTGTACGAGAATGACAGATTGTCACTGTTGCATTGGCTTGAAGTAGCATCATTGCCATCGGCTTACCTAAAATAGCCGAACGCCCTACCACAACTGCATGTTTACCCGCAATTTCAATCTTGTTTTCTTGAAGAATCGTCATGATACCTGCAGGTGTTGCCGAACCATAAGCAGCCTCACCCATTGCCATACGACCAAAACCTAAGCAAGTTACCCCATCTACATCTTTTTCAAGTGAAATGGCATCAAAGCAAGCACGTTCATCAATTTGTTCAGGCACAGGATGTTGGAGCAAAATACCGTGAACATCAGGATTGGCATTTAATTTTTCAATTTCAGCCAATAATTGTTCAGTTGTGGTTTCTTTACCTAACTCTACTTTTAAAGAATCCATACCAACACGACGGCAAGCATTTCCTTTCATGCGTACATACGTCGCAGATGCACCATCATCACCCACTAAAATAGTCGCTAAAATTGGGGTACGACCTGTTTTTGCTTTTATAGCTTCAACACGAGTCAACAAGTCTGCTTCAATTTGTTTCGCTAATGCGCGACCATCCAATACCAATGCCACGGCACATCTCCAAAGTAGATATGAATCAATTTTGCAAATAATACATGATTATTTAGACAATTTTCTTTCATATGCTGAATTTATGTGCATATGCATGAATTATAGTATTGTTTTTTTTTCAAAGATTGCTAATATGTGCATCACCAAGACATGGCGGGGTGGCAGAGTGGTCATGCAGCGGACTGCAACTCCGTGTACGCCGGTTCGATTCCGACCTCCGCCTCCAATCTTGTAAAGCCCGAGTGGTGAAATCGGTAGACACAGGGGATTTAAAATCCCCCGCCCACAAAGCGTGCCAGTTCGAGTCTGGCCTCGGGCACCATTTTAATTCTTGTTAAAATGGTGCAATAAAGAACCCAGCGATAAGCTGGTTTTTTTATGCCTAAAATTTTATATTGTTTTTTATGTTAATATCCAAAGTGAAATTTAGATAAGCGAAGCCTATATGATTCAAAACAAGCAAGTTTCCCTCTATTTAAATCAATTACAACAACAATACCCACAAGCATTTAAGCGCAACTTTCTATTTTATAGTCAAATTAAAACCAAAGGGCTTTTAGATGAAGCAAAGGAATTTATTCCTTGGATTTTGTCGATTATGATTTTTTGCAGCATCTATTTTAGTTTAGGTCAGTATATTGCAAATCATTTTCCTCAATTCGATAGCTTTCAAGCCAATGGCATTGCCGCTTTAGCGATTATGTTATTTTTTATGATTATTGTTCCGATCATTATCAAACAAATAAAACACAGTTCGACACATTTATACCAACAACTCAATAATATTCCGCTTAAACTTGCAGTACTGATCGTCCTGCAAGCCCTCAATCTTTATTTTATAGAAAGCACCCTGCTACAAGGTCTGTTATTTTTCTTTGCAATGAGCTTTGGTTTTGTTAAATTTTATAAAGAAAATTTATTTAGAGATAGCACCAAAGACACTGAATATTACCAATTACAACAGATTCGAAAAAGCTGTTTATGGGCTTATAAACAAGCCAAGAAAGCCAAATTCAAAATGCGATTCTTGGCCAAAGATTCTGAGAAATATCAATTTTATCAAAAGCGCTTAGTCACCTTTTTAGAATTACATTTAGAACTATTAAAATATGAAAATGAAATGTGTAAAACCTATAAATATGAAGATTTAGATGCCTATATGGACAGTATGATGTAATCCATAATAGCGTTAAAAAAGCCGAGTGATCTAAACTCGGCTTTTTAAGCTTGAAAATTTATGCACTTTTCTGAACAGTCTTTACATCAACCAAATTGTTATTTAAAACCACTTGATGGGCACGAGCCGTATCCACCGTATAGGTTTTTTCCTTGATGCTATTTAAGAAAATCCAATCTGCTTGTACCTGTTGTGCTGTAAAGCTGACTTTTAAGTACCCTCGCTGATTTAAATTGGTGTAATTCAATTCATCAATGAGCGTGGTGAAGGCCATTTCAAATTGTTGTAACTGTGCCAAAGGAATACTTAAATACTTTTCCATCCCTGGTGAAGAGACCGAACTGGTTGCCAATTCAACCCCAACAAAATCACCCGCTTGAGTATGCAAGTCAGCAGACCATGCATTATGGGTATCCCCCGCCAACACCACAACTTTCTTATTTAATGTTTTAAGTGTGCCATATAAAATTTCACGTTCTGCATAGTAGCCATCCCAAGCATCTAAATTATAGGGTGCAACTGTGGTTACACGGGCTTTTTCTGCAGCGGTTAATGTTGGATCACCACTTTTCAAACGAACTTTTAAAGTAACTAACTCGATGATCTGCTGATTCATTTTTGCCAAAGTTTCGGCTGTGACATTTCCACTGGTAATTGCAGATAAAGACAATAGCAATTCAGCAGGGATTAACATTTTTGCCATCAACACTTGCTGACCCAATACATTCCAAGTCGCGGTAGATTGTGCCAGTTTCTTTTGTAGCCACTCACGTTGGGTATAACCCATCAGTGTACGCGTAGTACTGGTTAAATCTGCCTGAAACTTAGCGATATCTAAGCCCGAAGCCGTCATATAATTGGCATAATCAAGTTGCTTATCACGTGCCAAAATACGGGTATCTAACATGGTCAATTGTACCAATGAACCAAAGTCAAACTGGCGATAAATATTTAAGTGATCTGTTGCAGATACAGGACGAATCGGCATCCATTCAAAATAGGCTTGTAAAGCTGCCAATTTACGGTCTAAGAAATTACCCTCATTGGCTTGATGGTTTTCTGCACCGTCTTTCCATGCGTCATTTGCCAGTTCATGGTCGTCCCAAATCACGATAAAAGGATGACGGGCATGTGCGGCCTGTAAATCGGCGTCAGTATGGTAAAGCGCATAACGCTTACGGTAATCATCCAACTTGATAATTTCTTTATCATTGTCAGCAGCGAGGGTACGACCCAGCTTTACTGCCTCTTCTGTGGCATATCCATCTTTACCATACTCATAGATGTAATCCCCTAAATGGATGATCGCATCAACCTCTTGTTTTGCCATTTCCTTATACACATAGAAATAGCCAGCAGGATAGTTTGAACATGAACACACCGCAAACTGCACCGAGCTGGTGGTTTCAGGTAATGTTTTGGTACGCCCTACTGGCGAAATCACCGAACCAAATTTAAAACGATAATAATAAGTTTGCCCAGACTTAAGCTTGTCTGCATCGACCTTAATAGTAAAATCCTGAGCTGATGCTGTTTGCACTTTTCCAGTATTGATCACTTGCGTAAATTTATCATCTGCGGCAATTTCCCAAACCACCTCTAAACGCAAAGATGTATCCTGCGGGGTAATACGCGTCCACAAAATCACACGATCTTTTAACGGGTCGCCACTGGCAACACCATGTAAAAATTCAACTTTTGTTGTAGGAGATGTTGAATCGTTGTTATCACTCCCACAAGCAGTCAACGACACTGGTATAGATAATGCCCCAAAACTGGCTAATGACTTTTGAATAAGTTCACGGCGTGAAATTGAGTTTGGCATTGAAGTTGGTTTCCTCTAAGTTTTTTTATCCAATCAATTTAAAGGCTTAATATTTCGCTTTAATCTCAAATTGATGAAAAAATCATGACAAAATACCCATTCAACGGCTTAAAATGCTTTATTTTCAAACATAAGCACATGAATTGATTGAAAAGAAAGCAAATCGACATAAATACGCTTGCCAAGAGAAAAACTGTCCTTTATTATTGCGCACATGCCCGAGTGGTGAAATCGGTAGACACAGGGGATTTAAAATCCCCCGCCCACAAAGCGTGCCAGTTCGAGTCTGGCCTCGGGCACCATTTTAAGTCTTATTAAAATGGTGCAATAAAGAACCCAGCGATAAGCTGGTTTTTTTATGCCTAAAATTTGTAAATCATCTATAAATCGCCAATTTAAAAATAACGCAAAGTTCAATACATCTTGCTAAAAAGCGTGATAGCTCAACTATATTTTTGTGGTTATTTTTCATTAAAAAACTTATAATATGTTAAATTTACATTAATTATTAATATTTTCATAAACTTAATTAAACCAATACCATGTCTGAAATTACTACTGAAACTCAAAAAGCCGCCCCTATATTTCCTCGAATATTCGCATTTATCATCGACTGTATTACCGTCGGCGTAGCCTGTTTAGTGACGGGCAAAATACTCTACCCATATTTTGAAAATTCTCCTTTTATTTTCCAATGTATAGGTACGCTCCTCTGTCTATTTTATTTTGCTGCTTTTAACAGCCATATCGGTAATGGTAAAACCATTGGGAAAATCCTGGGTAAAATTAGGGTAAAAGACTTAAATGGTGCTTCAATTCCATTTATGCGCTCTCTGGTTAGATCAAGTATCTTTATCATTCCATTTTGCTTTGCTGGTTATTTACAAACATATTCAACTCAGCATCTTTCACTCAGCCTACTTGTGGCATTTTTTCAAAGTATCGTCTTTGCCTGTTTCTACTTGGCTATTTTTAATGGAAATAGCCAACAATCTCTGCACGATCTAATCAGTGAAACTCAAATCCTCAGAAACGCTCAATCCAATATTCCACGCCAATCTGTATGGCGTATTCATTACTACATCATTGCGCTGTTAACGATTGTGATTTTTTCTGTCAATTTATGGGGTTATTTCCAAAGCAAAGCAATGTCAGCCAATGATTTTAGTTTGATCTCCAATGACATTAAAAATGCTCAAGTTGAAAGTCGCCATACCTTCATCGGAGAAGCCGAATCCACAAATCAGGTTTTAATTTTAAATGTGAATCAGCCAGATTATCTGGATGACCTTGAGCGTGCCGAAACATTGCTAGAAAAGATTAATCAACAACACGCTGAGGTGTTAACGCAATACCACATCACTCAGGTGCAATTTAACTTTTCTTATCAATTTGGCTTGGCTAAATTATCAAAAACAACGCTTTATGATTATAAAAAGACGCCTAAAAGTAGCTTAAGCTATATTGGGGAGAGTACAGGGCTAAACCTTGGTTTTTAAACAAGACCAAGTCTCGCTGTTAAAGTTTAAATCTTGTAGATAAAAAAAGACCACGTTTTTGGAAACGTGGTCTATAAAAATGGTGGCTATGACGGGACTTGAACCTGTGACCCCCGCATTATGAGTGCGGTGCTCTAACCAACTGAGCTACATAGCCTAAAACTGTGCGCGCATTATCTGCTGTAAACAATGTTACGTCAAGCACTAATTAAAATAAAATTCATCGAAGTGAGCCGATAAGCCGGGTTCTGTCTAGAACGATCATTCCTCTAGGCGTATGATCACTCATACGCTCAAGCGACCTACCCGGATCCAGCATGGGCCATGCCTATAGGATCCCTATTTGGTCTTGCTTCCGGTGGGGTTTACCATGCCATGAACTGTTACCAGCCATGCGGTGCGCTCTTACCGCACCCTTTCACCCTTACCTTCCATTTCTCCGAAAAGAAACGTTATTGAAGGCGGTCTACTCTCTGCTGCACTTTCCGTCGGTTCACACCGCCCAGGCGTTACCTGGCACCTTGCCCTATGAAGCCCGGACTTTCCTCCCCTGCTTCAATCACGGAGATCTCCACAGCAGCGATCGTCTGGCTCACTTCGGGGCGTATCCTAACAAATTTCTCGGCTAATTGCTTGCGCTTTTTTGAGCAATTAGTTTTTTATACTTTTCCATCAAGTCGTCTTGGCTCTCTACATGGTTCGGATCGAGCGGAATACAGTCGACTGGACAGAAAAGCGCACACTGTGGCTGATCAAAATGCCCGACGCATTCTGTACATAGGTTAGGATGGATTTCATAAATCTCCTCCCCCATAAAAATGGCATCATTTGGACATACAGGCTCGCATACATCACAATTGATACATTCATCAGTGATAATTAAAGACACGCTACCAACCTTGTTGATGTTTACGATGGAAGGCTTCGACAACGCATTGCGGAACAAACTTTGCCACATCGCCTTTCAATCGTGCTATTTCTCGAACCATCGTCGAAGAAATAAATGAAAATTGCTCTGATGGTGTTAAAAATACTGTTTCAAAATCATGATCAAGCTGACGATTCATATTCGCAAGCTGAAATTCATATTCAAAATCTGAAACAGCTCTTAAGCCACGTAACACTGCTGTAGCATGTTGTTCACGTGCAAAATTTACCAATAACCCATCAAAACCGACAAACTCAACATTGGGTAAATGTTTGAGTGATATCTTTGCTAACTCTACACGCTCTTCCAAACTAAAGACTGGATTTTTATGATGCCCAATTGCAATTGCGACCACAACTTCATCAAACATTCGTGAAGCACGTGCGACTAAATCAACATGGCCATTGGTAATTGGATCAAAAGTTCCTGGATAGATGACACGAGTTTTAGACATCCATTTGTACTCTAGTTTGTTATGTAGGGCTATAGTTTAACAAAAACTTAAATATTAGCGAATAACCTCTTTTGATTTAGCTTTGGCTTTAATTGTGAAATGACTTCACCTGAAGCCAAGTTTGAGGCAAAATAAGGCTATTCTTGGAATATTTGTATTATGTCGAAAAACATTGTCGTTAAAAAAAATAATAGTGGGACGATTGCACAAAATAAACGTGCACGCCACGATTATTTTATTGAAGAAAAATTTGAAGCTGGGCTTTCTTTACAAGGTTGGGAAGTCAAGTCATTACGTGCTGGGCGGATGACCATTACTGAAAGCTATATCACCTTTAAAAATAATGAAGCATTTCTCTTCGGTGCTCAAATTCAACCTTTACTTTCAGCATCTACTCACGTAGTCCCTGAAGCGACACGTACCCGTAAACTGTTGCTCTCGCGCCGTGAGCTTGAAAAGCTACTGGGTGCTGTCAATCAAAAAGGTTATACCTGCGTACCTTTGGCGTGTTACTGGAAAGGTCATTTGGCTAAACTTGAGATTGCTTTGGTAAAAGGTAAGCAGTTACATGACAAACGTGCCACTGAAAAAGATCGCGATTGGCAGCGTGATAAATCACGAATCATGCATAAATAATCTGTTTGATATATGAAAAACCTCCAAAATGGAGGTTTTTTCTTTTAAACATCTTTTTAACAGAATTTTAACGAACCATAGCAGTTGGGAGCAAAGTCCTGATTTTTAAGTTGTAGATCTTTTAACGGAAAGTTTACTGATGTATTCGGTAAGTTGACATTTCCAATACCCAAATAACCACCTAAACACCCACCCAATCCACTACATGGAATCGGATTTGAGGTTAAGTAATTACTAATCGGATCTACCACTTGTTTAAGTACATCATTGGTAATAATAATTTTTTGACTAGGTGTAACATCTCCAATATCAATAGAATCTTCAAATGCCATCCACCAGCCTCTTTGCGCAGCAACTTCAGCTCCTGGCCACCATACATTTTGATTTTGCAGAGATAATGAAAAAGGGTTATTTAAATTAATTTTATGGATATAACCTAAATTTTGATCAACAGACACATTCGCTTTTAACCCCGTAATATTACCATCAACCGTTTTTTGAAGCTTAAATAAGCCGGCTGTAATATTCAACGATGCTTCTAAATTACCCGAAAAATTAATTCTATTAATATTTGCATAACCATTTAAAAGTACCTTATTCATCCTATTGCCAGATATGGTTTGTCCATTAATAAAAATATCAGCCTTAGCTGAATCTAAATTTAAACTATAGTTATTTGACCTCACTCCAAGAGGAATATTCAAGCAAAGAATTACACAAATCCGAGCATTAATATTTGCATCAATAGTTTTAGCTGTGTCTGAATAAGACATATTACGTGCCTGAGTATAGCCTGTGCCAGTAGTATCTTTAATTTTCATATAACCACTGAGACTATTAATTCCGTTTGGCGAACCTGTATTTTCAGTACCTGCGGTCAACATTCCCAAAACTTTTTCAGCACTTAAACGTAGGCCAACAACCTCTCTTGTTGAAGCAGAATTGGGATTTTTTATGGCAAATTCTACAAATGGATTGGTTAATTTTGCACTTGAACCCACACGTCCTTCACGCGTATCAGCCAAACCTGAATGATGTGTGCTGAGAAAACAGGAGGTTTTAACTTGGTAAACTATAGACACTCATCAGGAGTTTACCATGAGCAAGAAACAGAAGACTTACACCGCAGAATTTAAAGTTGAAGCAATAAAATTGATTGAAGCCAATCAAGGCAATGTATCGGAAACAGCCAGACAACTTGGCATTTCAATGCAAACTCTTTCAAATTGGAATAATAAAGCAAAGACTGGCACCTTAGCAGGCACTAAACAATATTCACCTGATCTAAATGCCTTACTCGAAGAAAATAAAAAGCTCAAACAACAGCTCAAAACAGCTGAAATGGAACGTGAATTTCTAAAAAAGGCAGCAGCGTACTTTGCGAAAGAAAGTCAGTAAGGTACGCCTATATGAAACAGCAAAGATATTTATTCCCGATTAGCTTTATGGCTAGATTACTTCACGTTTCAGTGTCACGATTTTATGATTGGCTAAAACGAGGCATGAATAAAAGATTGGTTCAGCGAAATCAACAGACAATTTTGGTCAAAATAGCTCATGAGGAAACTAAACAAAGCTATGGCTATATTCGATTAACTAAGCATTTACAAGCGCAAGGTATCAAAATCAGTACGTATGCTGTACGTCAAATAAAAAAGCTCAACCAGCTGTATTGTAAGCGTCATAAGCGTTTCAAAAGAACTACGAAGAGTGATCATAATCGAGCGATCTACGCAAATTTACTAGAGCAACAGTTTTCAATGACTAAGCCCAATCTTGCATGGTCAAGCGATATTACATACATTTGGACTGCTGAAGGTTGGTTATACTTGGCAGCAGTAAAAGACCTGTACACGAAACAAGTGGTTGGCTATAGCTTAAATGAGCGTATGACCGCACAACTTGTTTGCAATGCACTGACTATGGCGATTCGTAATCAAAAACCAACGAAAGGCTTAATTATTCATTCGGACAGAGGCAGCCAATATTGCAGCCATGAATATCGAAAGATACTGGAAAAATGTGATTTTCAAGGTTCAATGAGCAAACGTGGGGACTGTTACGATAATGCACCGATTGAAAGTTTCTGGGGCATACTCAAGAATGAATTAGTGCATCATTGCAACTATAAAACCAGAGATGAAGCTAAAGCAGATATTACAAAATACATTGTGTTATTTTATAATCAGCGAAGAATTCAAAAGAGTTTGGATTTTAAAACGCCAAATCAAATAGCAGAGAACTTTTATCGGTTAGCTGCCTAGCATATCCCAAGTGAAAGTCTCCTGCTAATTCAGCACATATCAGAAAGACTCAGATTATCAATATCAATGTCGCAACCACCCGCCCCATTTACCCCACCACAACCGAGCTGTAACTTTTTAATGTTGGCATTCAATTCAAGCTCGGCCTCAAGTCCAAGTTTATAAAAACCAACGCCTTGCCCCTGCATCTTATTGACTGAGTCATTTGGCGCAATATAACCCAAGCTCATCAGTGCCTGACCATGAACATCGGAAAGCTCAGAGTCATTCAATTGAGTTAGACTCTCCAAGTATAGAGAATTTGCAAAACAATGCATTGAGGAAAACAATCCAGCATAAATTACGACATTCTTTACGACTTTAATGATTTTCTTATCAATCATTCTATTATAGTTGATATCCATATCAGCTAATCTCATTTTATTATGAATAAAAAATATACTAAAATACAAATAAAGCAAATAGAAAAGTGAATTAAATATCTCAATACTATAACAATTATGCAAACCAAGATTACTTTCTCAATGATTCTAAAGACTTTTTATTGATATTTACTTATGTAACTAATTTTAATTATTATATATTTATACTTAATAGTCATACAATCTACTTTTCAGCACATCATGTGGTTTACAAGTCACCTAAGAGGTTATTGTCAGTGGTCATGATTGGTAAAGCGATAAAACTCAATCTTGTATAAGCAATAAAAAACCTCCAGACGGAGGCTTCCTTTAGTCTTAAAGATTTAACAGAATTTTAGATTACCATAGCAGTTAGGTGCAAAACCTTGAGTTGCTAAGGGTAAATCCTTAATTGGGAAATATAATGGATTTGCCGACGATAAATTGACATTACCAATATTCAGACCAGTAATCAAACATCCAATAACACCCTGACAGGTCGGTGGGTTATTTGTCAAATAATTGTTAATACTGGGTACAACTTGTTTAAGAATATCATTGGTTACATCAATCTGATTTTTAGGTACAACTTTACCAATATCAATTTCATCTTCTATAGCCAACCACCATCCGCGATTCGCAGCGTATTCAGCGCCAGGCCAGTGAACCTGAGCGGACTGTAGTGATAAAGAGAATGGATTGTTTAATGGGAATTTATGAATATACCCTAGATTTTGCTCAATATCTAAGTCAGCCCTTAAGCCTGATATATAGCCGTTTGAATTAATAGTTAAAGGAATCCATGAAGCTATTAGAAAATTTACCCTTGCAGTAATATTTCCACCAAAGTTTAAATTATCGATCAATGCAGTACCTGATAGTTTTGCAGAAGTTAAACGCGTACCTGTTAAGGTTGTACCATTGATCAATAAATTCGCTTTGGTTGATTGCAACTGTAAATTATAATCATCTGTATTAAAAGTTGGCTGGATTAACCCTCCTAAAAGCCGAATTCGACCATTAATAGCCATCCCTGTATCGTTAATCCTCATCGTTCTTGGAGCTGTAAATCCCGTTCCTGTGGTCGCCTTAATTTTAATTGCCCCGCTTAAACTATTTATCCCATTGGGAAGATCAGAGTTCTCTATTCCTGTGGTTAATAAGCCTAAAACTTTTTCAGCACTTAAACGTAGACCAACCACTTCTCGTGTTGACGCAGAATTGGGATTTTTTATCGCAAATTCCACAAAGGGATTGGTTAATTTTGCACTCGAACCCACACGTCCTTCACGCGTATCTGCTATACCTGAAAGACTTAAATTATCAATATCAATGTCACAACCGCCCGCCCCGTTTACCCCACCACAACCCAGTTGTAATTTTTTAATATTGGCATTTAGGTCAAGCTCAGCTTCCAGTCCAAGTTTATAGAAACCGACATCTTGTCCTTGCATGTTATTGATTGAGTCATTTGGGGCAATATAACTCAAGCTCATCAGTGCTTGACCACTCACGTCCGAAAGTTCAGCATCATTTAATTGGATTAAACTCTCAGAATGTAGAGTGCTTGCAAAACTATGGATTGAAGAAAACAATCCTGTACAAATGAAAGCCAGTTTTGCAATTTTAATGATTTTCTTATCAATTGCTCGGTTTTTTTTGATATCCATACCATCTTCTCAGATCTTATTATGGATAAAAAATATACTAATTGTTAAATAAAGAAAACATCACTTCGTCGTAAATATTTATATTTTATACTTTTTACAACACTCTACATCACCCTCACAATGATTCTAAAGGATTTTTCACTTATATTACTTTATGTAACTAATTTTAACAATTGTATATTTATACTTAATAATACCATAATAATCCGCCCAAAGCAGATCATAAACCACCAGTGCATAATACCTTTCCATGAATGCAAAAAATAATCATATTGATTGAATTATATTGGTATTTAAAGTTGCTTCTCCCGTTGGGAGAAGCCTAGGATGTGGGGCTTTTATATTGATCTATAGTTTAAAAATGGCTTATCAAAAAAGCCTATTATAAAATTTTTTATTTATTCTATTTTCCATTCTTTTATCGAATACCAATGAACAACTACGGCGTAATTTTATTTATGAGTAACGCAATATACTCTCCAAACCATGTTGCGGTTTGCAAGTCACCAGAAGGCGGTGTAATTTCAACTGGTGCATTATCTGATTGTGTCATTAACCCTAAATAACCCGCCATACGGTTTAAATCTGTGGGTTTAACACCTGTAGGCATTAAAGGGAGTCCAGACCATAACATGCCATGTTGCATTGCAAAGATATTAATCTGTTGCAGTACAGATAACTTATCTCCACTTAAACCACCAGAGTTGGTAAATGCAGCAGCAAGTTTGCCCTGCCAATCACGATTTTTCCAACGTTTAGATGTAGAGTCCATAAACATTTTAAATGGACCTGTAACACTTCCCATATAGGTCGGTGAGCCAAAAATTATGGCATTCGCTTGATCTAAAATATCCCAATCAATATGCTCAATATCCATTTGATGAACAGTTACACCGATCTTCTCTGCACCTTGTGCAATATAATTCGCAACTTTTGCAGTATGACCAAATGGACTGTGGTAAACGATCGCGATAGATTTAGCAGATAAAGACATATCAATTGAAAACAAACAAATTTGGTCAAGTTTAACATCAATTCATTTTTAAACAATTCTTGTAATGTTCAGAAAACCTATGACATAACGCTTAAAACAACGATAAATCTATTTAAAAATAAAGATTTAATTCCGAATAAATACAAAAGTAGCCATACGCCCTGTTTTTGTATGGCGACGATAAGAATAGAAATCCTGATCTTGACGATAAGAACACTGATCTCCTCCTGTAACCACATTCACCCCATGTTGTTTAAGAATATAACGCGCAATCGCATACAAATCCGCATAGTGCTTACCTGCTTGCTCACCCTCTATAAATGCAGTGTCTAGTTCAGCATATTTAGAACAAAAAGCAGCTTTGACTTCTGCGCCAATTTCAAAACAAGGCTGGCTGATTGCTGCACCCAACCAAGCCCAAGTAGGTGGAGACTTCATATTGGCAATGGTATTTTCAATTATTCCCCCTGCTAAACCGCGCCAACCTGCATGTAGGTTGGCAACCTCAGTGCCTGTGGCATTACCTAATACAACGGGTAAACAATCAGCGGTCATCATCATCAAAGCATGCCCCTGAGTCTGTGTGACCAAACCATCCCCCTCCAATGCGCTAAAAGTCATTTCTTCATTGATGGTATGACATATTGTGCTGTGGGTTTGCGTCATCCATGTGATTTTACTAACACCTAATTCTGCGAATTCATCCAGTAAAATCATACGGTGTTGTTGTACCCGTTGAGAATCGTCATTTACATGCAATGCCAAATTAAAACCTTCAAGCTCAGGCTGTACAGATGGCAAAGCCTTTGGGTGATGTATATGTGTCTGGCCTGCATATACACCTTGAGGTAATCCTTGAACAAATTGCATATGACGCTCATTGAAATATTTTTATTAAACTTATCATAAGCTGATTTAACAAAGCTTTTGAAAATCCATTTTTTGATTGAGTAAATTTTATACAAAAAACCAACAATTGTTAATTTATACTAATATTATATTTAAAAAAAATTAAAACACACGGAGCGTGGATATGAAAAAAATTACATTGGCTATTGTTACTTCGTTTTTAGGCATAACTAATGCCTATTCAGCAGTTTGTGAGTATAAATTTGATGCAACTTCTGAACAAGTTATTGTAGTCAATCCAGAAGAAGTTGGTTCGCCACCAGTTACTCGCTTTCCTCAGCAAAATGGGCCGAAAGTTGGTTTTAAACTAACAAATGCCCTAGTTAAATCTTTTATGGCTTTTAATTCTAAACAAACCCACGCACTTAAAGATCTAATTATTGGTAATTCATCTGTAGCGGTTGGAGACCAAATGCTTCCATCTACAGGTACTATTGCTTTTGAACTCAACTTTAAAGTTCCAAATGCATTAAAAGGAAAAGGTAAATTAATCTCTTTCCCAATTATGATTTCAGGTAAATCACAAGACAATAAACAGACAAGTATTATTATTAATTATATGAATAACCCAGACGAGACAAATACTACCAATTTTTTTGGAACATTTTTTCAACATGATCAATCCTCTATTACCCCTGAAAGCTTTTCATCACCATTACATGTGCAAAATACACTTGATGGTTATCAAAGAATGGGAATCTATATAAATCAATCAACAAACCAAGTGGGGTTAATCTTTAATCATCAAAATTATGGCTATATCGGAACACTCCCATCAAAACTGGACAACTTATTTTTTATGATCTCTGCCGGATACGGTAATATTGCAGCATCAGATTTAAATCAGGAGGTATCAATTGAATTGGTAACAGATAAATCTAAATTTAAAAATACCTACCCAACAGGAACAAAAGATATTTGTGGCAACTAAATAATTTAGCTTAAAGTTTTATTTTTAATGAAATTTCAGAACTTAAGCAAAGTTTGATAAAAGAATAAAGTGAGAAAAACCATGAAAAAATTAAAGCTTTCTGTTTTATTGAGTCTGAGTATTATCAGCACGCAAGGATTTGCACTATGTCGTTATGATTTAGAAGGTTTTTTATCTGAACCTGCTAATCCAGCAGCACAAAAATTTCCGACAGCATCAGGTCAAAAAGTTGCTTATAAAATACTGAATGCACCCAACCAAATCACATATTCAGCAACCCATAGCAATTTCAGCTCCAGCAACAATATTGCGACAGGAACACTCCCAATTGCAAATACGGGGATTGTTGGATTTGAATTTAATATTGATACGATTTCAAATGAATTAACTGGGACTAATAATATCGGCAAAGGTATGAATTTATTAATGTTTGATCAAAACAATCAAACCATGGGTGTTATCGCCATTATGTATGGAAATAATTCAGCAATACAGAATTATAAGAAACCGTTATTGATTTGGGTGATGCAAAAGAATCCTATCACAAATCAAAATGATATTACCTATGCTTATCTACAACCTTACGATGCTTCAGCTACACAAAATGTAGGGGTGTATATCAATCAAAATGCCAATCAAATTGGATTTATTTTAAATAAACAAAATTTAGGTTATGTGGCTACGATTAATTCAAAAATTAAGTCATTAACTTTTCAACCTCAAGCACTATTCAGTGGTTTTGAAGCCAACTCTCCATACCTAAATAAAACCATGTCATTAGAATTAGTCACGGATAAATCAAAATTTACCAATACTTTTCCTACAGGAACAAAAGATGCTTGTGGTAACTAAATCAATGTATAAAACTGCTCTCATTGAGCAGTTTTATCATGTAAATCAATTAATAGGCTTTGTTTTCAGAGCGTAACACTTCAACCAACTCAACGAAATCATCTGACCATGGTGCTTCAAACATCATTTCTTCTTGTGTACGTGGGTGAACTAGGCCTAATTTAGAGGCATGTAAAGCTTGGCGTTTAAAGTTACGCAATGCACTGCTCAGTTTCTCAGAAGCACCTGCTGGAACTTTAACTCGGCTAACATAGACTGGATCACCCACCAATGGATAACCAATATAGGTGAAATGAATCCGGATTTGATGAGTACGCCCTGTTTCAAGTTGTGCCTGTACACGGGTGAAATGCTGAAAACGTTCTTTAACATTGTAATGCGTCACAGCATCACGACCACCCGGTAAAATAGCCATTTTTACACGATCTACAGGATGACGTTTAATCGGCTCATCAATCGTTCCACCCGCAATAATATGACCATAACAAATCAAGTCATATACACGGTAAACTGTTTTTTTAGCCAATTGTTTACTTAAAGAAAATTGCGCTTCCAAATTTTTAGCAACAACCAATAAACCGCTGGTGTCTTTATCGATACGATGTACTAAACCTGCACGAGTTAATTCGGCAGATTTTGGGTAATGATAAAGCAAGGCGTTCACCAAAGTACCATTTGGATTACCCGCACCAGGATGAACAACCATACCAACAGGTTTATTGATGACCATAATATCGTCATCTTCATAAACAATGTTTAAAGGGATATTTTCAGGTTGTGCCGACGTTTGTGCTTCCAATTCAACATCTAAACATAGAAGTTCATTGCCTTCGCATTTATACTTAGGCTTGACAATGTTACCATTTACCAACAAATGACCTTCTTTCATCCACTGCTTGAGTTTTTCACGAGAAAACTCGTTCCAAACCAGTGCTGCGACTTGGTCAATACGTTGCCCTAAATAGCTTTCATCCAGTTGAAATTGCAACGATAAACGTGTTGCAGTCGGCGCAGAATTATGATTATCTGCATCCTCAGAATCTTCAAGTAAATTGAAATCATTTTCTGGGAAATTAGAATTAGAAGAGTGTGCTGAAGTCATTTGCTCATTCGGACAAAAGTGGTTTAATAGCGCAATTGTAGCCTATTGCCCGTATAAACAGAGGAATTTTTATGTCGCTACCACGTTATAAAGTCACAATGCTTGCTTTAACTGTAGGCTTAGCAACTGCATTTGTCGGCTGTAGCAGCAATCCGAAGAAGGATGTTGTTGATACAGGCCCGAAATCAAATGAGCAGACTTATTACAATAATGCGATAAAATCATTAGACCGTGGGCAATATGGCGATGCTGCAAAAGCGTTAGAAGCAATGGATACTTATTTCCCGACTGGGCAATATGCACAACAAGCTCAGCTTGAATTGCTTTACACAAAATTTAAGCAAAAAGATTATGAAGGCACAATTGCACTGGCAGATCGTTTTATTCGTTTAAATCCTCAACATCCGAATTTAGATTATGCCTACTATGTCCGTGGCGTAGCCAATATGGAGCAAAATTATGACAGTTTGCTTCGCTATACCTCATTAAAACAAGCACATCGTGATGTAGGTTATTTAAAAATTGCCTATCAAAATTTTGTCGACTTAATTCGTCGCTATCCTTCAAGCCAATATTCAGTTGATGCCGCACAACGAATGAAATACATCGGTCAAGAATTGGCTGAAAGTGAAATGAATACGGCACGTTTCAATATTAAACGTAAAGCGTATTTGGCTGCGATTGAACGTTCACAATGGGTGATTGAACACTACCCTCAAACACCTCAAGTTCCTGAAGCCTTAGCAACAATGGCATATGGTTATGACAAGTTGGGCGATAAAGAAACATCACAACAGTACATTGGCGTGCTTAAGCAAAACTATCCAAACCTTGTTAAATCTAATGGTGAAGTGAATATCCGCGCAGCACGCAAAGAAGCGAGCTGGTGGAACCGTGCAACATTAGGTATATTAGGTCGTGGTGATAAAGCAGAAGTATCACAAGAAGCGAGTTCTGAAACGTCTGATCAAGCAGAACAAAAATCAAGCTTGTTAAATAAAGTGAGTTTTGGCTTACTTGATCGTCCAAATCGTGAAGTGTCTAAAGAGCCAGCACGTGCAGATGAAAGTTTGTATGATGGACAACGTAAATAAATATTGATTGCGACAAATCAAGACGGGTTTTTACCCGTCTTTTTTATTCATAGATATTTTTAGACTCAAAACTACGTTAAACTTTAAATTGGTTTAAACGATACATGACATTAAATTTATGGCTATTCCTCAGCACACGATAGATCAAATTTTGGATCGCACAGATATTGTCGATCTGATTGGTCAACGTGTGAAATTGAAAAAAACTGGTCGCACCTATTCAGGCTGTTGCCCTTTTCATCAGGAAAAGTCACCTTCTTTTCATGTTTACCGTGATAAACAGTATTATCACTGCTTTGGCTGTCAGGCAAATGGCAATGCCATTCGCTTCTTAATGGATATTGATAATCGAAATTTTGTCGATGTCATGAAAGAACTCTCCAGCCATGCAGGTGTCGAACTTCCCAAAGACAATCATGACAATAAAAAACTGTCGTATAAACGTGAAGTATCCAAACCTAAGCCAGCAGTGAAGGCTGTAGAAAATAAAGTAGTCGATTCTAAACCCGCTGAGCAAAAAACAGATTCTGTTCAGCCACTAGAAATTGACCCTTTTGAAGCCTTTAGCCAATATCCTGATCCTGAGCATTTCGATCCAACCCAGTTTGACTCAGTAGGTTTTGATCAGCTCCCTCAAGATGGCAACCTTTATGATCTGTTAGAAAATATTGCGCAATTTTATGAACGCCAATTACCAAACAGTAAAGTGGCGCAGAATTATTTTAAACATCGTGGTTTAAGCGCCGAAACAATCCAATATTGGCGCTTAGGCTATGCACCAGAAGATTGGCAACATTTAGAAAAAGCTTTCCCACAAGATATTGAAGGTTTAAAACTACTGGGTCTGATTCGTACCAGTGATAGTGGTCGTGACTTCGATTTGTTGCGTGATCGGGTGATTTTCCCGATTCGAGACAACAAAGGTCGTGTTGTAGGTTTCGGTGGTCGCGCATTGAATGACGAAATCAAACCGAAATATATTAACTCACCTGATTCTGAAGTCTTCCATAAAAACCAACTGCTTTACGGCTTGTATGAAGGTCGGAAAGATCGTGCGCAAAATTGGCTCATGGTTGAAGGCTATATGGATGTGATCGCCTTACAACAGAATGGGATTTCTGGTGCGACAGCAACATTAGGTACGGCCAGCAATGCAGATCATTTAACTATTTTATTTAAGCAGAACAATCAAATCACGATTGCGTTTGATGGTGATGCCGCTGGACAAAAAGCAGCACGTCGAACCTTAGAAATTGCCTTACCTTTATTGAACGATGGTCGTGAACTTAAATTCTTTGTTCTCCCCAAAGAACATGACCCGGATTCGTTGATTCGTAAGGAAGGTTTTGAAACGTTTCAACGGATATGGCAACAATCCCCTTTATTATCGGATTTTGTCTTTGCTTTATTGAGTCAAAACTATGATGTTGCTACACCTGAAGGTAAAAGTCAGGTGATGGCTGAACTCAATCAACTGACTGAGTTACTGCCTAAACAAGGTTCTTACCGCTATTTATTAAGACAATTTTTTAAAGAAAAGTTAGGTTTTAATCGAAAATGGCAGCCTCAAGTCAGCTTAGATGCCTCATTGTCTTTTAATATTCGCACCAAAGATGAAGACTTTGCTGTGGCGATTTTGATGCAACATCCATTTTTATATATTCACTTTGAAGTATTACGTGCATTGATTCAACCAGATGAGTTATTGGCGCAAATCTTAGCGGTATTTGACCGTGTCTTTGATGATCTACCAGATGATCAGGAACTTGCAACCTATTATATTTTAGGTGCATGTGGTGCTTATCATTTGGAACTCTCTGAAATCATACAACGTACCAATATTCAGGCTTTGGCTGAAGCGCCTGAAATGGCAGATAAATTGGCTTCAGATTACTCTTTGGCCTTGCAAGAGAAATATTTAAAATTAAAGCTTAAAGCACCAACCTCATTGAGTGAATCACGTAATTTACGTAAACAACTCAATGAACTGACTAAACAAATTAGTTTAAAGTTGGTACATCATTAATTTTCTATAAACGCTTCATTGAGCTTATCAAGTATTTTGTAATACAAAAAATTCATATGGCTATTGGCCTCTTCCATTGAAGAGTCATAAGGCTTATATAGGTTTATAAATATACGTTTTTGAAAGTTTTCATCACTAAAAAACGCGTTGGTGGGGTAATTAGAATCTGAGTGTGCATTTATACTTTCGACCATAAGTGCATCAAATATCCGCCCTGAATAATCTAGATAAAAGCAATATAGTTTAGGTTTTTTGGGATTCTTATAGCATCGATCAACGGAATCAATTACCCCCATAATTCCACCCTGCGTAGAGAGGCTATGTAGATCCTTGATGGCTTGGTTCAATAATACATCACTGTCTTTTACAGGCTTTGCAAAACATTCTACTGACAAACACAATAATATGAATATATATAAAGTTTTAAGCATTTTAATTGCCTTCATTTCATTATTCTAATTTGATGGCACTAATATATACACCAATAATAGTTGGTGAAGCAAAAACATTAAATCACATTCATTTTAAAAATAATCACTTCGCTTTTGGTTTTCTTTCTTGTTCAAAAATATCCTGAATATTTTCTTTCATCCATTCAAAATGTGAAGGATCTTCATCCTGTGCTGCTTGGCGTAGTAAAATTGAAGATGGGTGCAATAACTTTTGCGTCAAACGATGTGCAAAATCCTCAAGTACATGTTGCGTATCCTCACCTGCCTGAATACGCTCTAAGGCATGCGACAACTCCATCTGGCGTTGTTCCTCACCGTGCTCACGAAACTGTTGAATCGTCCCACCAGCATCTTTTACTTTTTGCTGTGTCACCAACTGAGTTACCAGTTGATTGACCATAACCTCTGCTTCAACTGCAGCTTGACGTCGTTGTGCTAAATTTTCATCAATTACACTTTGTAGATCATCCACACCGTATAAATACACACCATCCAAACTTTCAACTTTTGGATCTATATCACGAGGTACAGCTAAATCGACCATAAGCATTTGTTGATAACGACGTTTTTTTAAAGCGAATTTCACATCTGCATAAGCAATGACTTGATGCAAACTGCCTGTACAACTGGAAATTACATCCGCACGATAAAGCTGAGTAGTGAGTTCATCAAATGGAATAATCTCCACTTCAACACGATGCGCTATTTCTTGTGCTAATTTCTCTGCCCGTTCACGGCTTCGATTACAAATCAGGATTTTTGCAACGCCCATTTCAGCCAAGTGTTTTGCCACCAAGCTGTTCATTTCACCTGCGGCAACCACCATGACGGTAAGCTGTTCAGGCTTACTAAACACTTGCAATGCGAGTTGAGCAACAGCATATCCCATTGAGACAGCATGACTGCCGACTGCCGTTTCAGAACGTACACGTTTGGCTGCATAAAAAGCATATTCAAATATTTGATTCAGATTTTGCGAGACGATTTCAGCATCTTTTGCGATTGATAGTGCTGTTTTAACCTGCCCAAGAATTTGCGGTTCACCCAGCATCAACGAGTCTAAACCACTGGCAACCCGCATTAAGTGCGAAACAGCATCGGTATTTTCATAACGATATACATGATTTGACAATTGCTTTACATCAATACCATTGGTTTGGGCGAGCCAATTTAATACCATATCGGCATTTTCAGCCATGGCATAGACTTCAGTGCGATTACATGTTGACACCACCACCATATCATTCAAATTTTGGCGAAGGCTTTCTACGGCAAATAAATCTTTTAATCGTTCTGGATTAAAAGCGATTTGCTCACGTAGCTCAACAGAAGCAGTTTGATGGTTGACACCCAATGCAAAGAAAGACATATCAGATCATCATTTCGCTAAATTTGTGCTATTGTGCAATAACGGTGTCATAAAAAGCATACTTGGATTCGGAAAAATTGCGTCAAATAAACAACCGCTTAAGCGGCATGACAATTAAGCAATATTCTACCACATTCTTACTGGTTGGTAGCATGGCTTCTAGTGCTCATATTAGAGCATCTGGAGAATTTTATCATGCTAAATATAATACTAATGCATTAAAACAAAGTATTATTGCTGAATTTTCATTGGCTTATAATGATACTGCAACTGCTTTACACAATTATACTGTGCTCGCAATTCGTAGTAATTCAACCACCATTAAGCAACGTGCCTTGAATGTTGCAATTGAACAAAACGATTTAAAAGCAGCTTTAGACATTGCCACCCATTGGGTTGTACAAGAACCTGAAGACGTTCCTGCAAAATTTTATTTGGCACATATCGCGCTCAAATCACATGAATATGAACTTGCAGCGGAGACTCTGGACAGTATTCTCAATATTGACCCCAACGCTGATTTAGAAAAGATTTTAGAAGGAATTGCACCAGAATCAGAAGTAGATCGTCAAAATCTGCTCAGTACACTGAGAGCAAGTAAAGAAAAAAATAATCCTTCTGTTTTAATTCTAATTGCGGGTTTGGAAGCACAAAACGATGAGATCGAACAAGCCTTAAAAACCGTCAATAAGGCGTTAAAAAAACGTTCAAAAGTGACTGGCTTTATTCTGATGAAAGCCAATTTATTAGAGGCTTTGGGTGACCAAGAAGCGACTTTAAATTGGTATGATCGAAGCAGTCGTAAAAACAAGTACAACTATGATATCCGTCTCGCAGAAGTCAAATATCTGATCAAGATTCATCAATCTGAATTGGCCTTAAGCAAATTAGAATCGATTATCCAAGCTTGGCCAGATGCTGAAGAAGCCCTATTTATTGCAGGTTTAACTGCGATTGATTTAAAAAAGCTGGACCAAGCTGAACAGTATTTAGTGGAATTACGCTACTCGTCACGTTATCAAAACGAAGCTTATTTTTATTTGGCAGTAAATGCTGAACGAAAGCAAAATGATGAAACGGCAAAAGCCTATTATCGTTTGGTTGATGGGAACTTATATACGGTTTCACGCCGTAATCTGGTCTCGATTTTTGAAAGACAAGACAAGATGAATGATGCTTTGCGGTTTTTAACCCAAGAACGTGTCAATTATCCACAACATGCAAGTTTCTTATATCAGGCTCAAGCCGAGATTTTAAAACGCATGGGCAATAAAAAAGCAGCGCTGAGATTACTCACTGAAGCAGTGAAGAACTTGCCTGATGATCCTGAAATTCTCTATTCAGAAATATTGCTTCTTGATCCATTTGAGGATCGTGAATTACTTGATAAAGCATTGAAACAACTCTTAACTTTAGAGCCAAATAATCCTGCTTATTTAAATGCTTATGCCTATACGCTTGCACTACAAAATAGACGTTTAGATGAAGCGCGAAAGTATGCTGAACATGCCTTAGATTCTGCGCCAGATCAGGCCTCGATTTTAGATACGCTGGGATATATTACATTCTTGCAAAATGATTTTGATGCCGCCTCGAACATTTTATCGAAAGCTTATAATTTGAGTCATAGTGTAAACATTGGTATTCGATATGCAAAATCTTTGTATATGCAAGGTGCCTTAGCTCAATTTAATGAAGTGTTACAACAACTCAAACAAAATCATCCAAATGATCCTCAATTAAATCAATTAGATTCATTAATATTACCGCAACATATTAAAAAGAGTTAATGACTTGTATGCGTCACATTCCACAGATCTTTTGCACCCTAACTGCTGTAACCGCTTTTACCCTCACAGGTTGTCAACAAGTCGTAAAACCAGCACAAACCACACCTACGCTTACAGCACCTACTGATGCCACAACGCCCCCACAAAAACCGTCAAATCAATTTAATCTTGAAGGGAAAATTGGGGTAAAAACACCTAAACAGTCTGGCAGTGCATTCTATACATGGACACAAGACCAACAAGATTTTAATATCCAGTTGAATGGAATCTTAGGTATTGGTAAAACTATTATTGAAGGAAAATCTGGGGAAGTTACCCTAAACAGCGCTAAAACAGGTTCGATTTCGGCTGAAACACCAGAAGAACTGCTTGAAAAAGCCACAGGCTGGACTGCACCTATTACCCATATTGTCGATTGGGTTCAAGCTTACCCTGCCACTGAAAATGCACAAATCACCCGAGATAATACTCAACGTATTGCTCAAATCATTGAAGATGGCTGGACTGTAGATTTTAGTTATAACAATCAAGCGAGCTTGCCCAATAAGCTGATTTTAAAACAACAACTTGAATCTGGTCAGGAAAATCGTATTACAATGGTGATTCAAAACCGCTAAATCTTTACCTTAGACAATGAAATCTATGATTCGTGTTCCCTCTCCAGCAAAATTGAATTTATTTTTGCATATCACAGGTCGCCGTGAAAATGGCTATCACGAGTTGCAAAGTATTTTTCAGCTGATTGATTTGTATGACTGGTTAGAATTCACCCAAACAGAACATTCTCAACCTGAAATCAGTCTTGAAGGTTTGAGTAACGTCGATTTGGAACATAATCTGATCTATAAAGCGATTCAAATTTTAAAACCTTATGCTACACAGCCGACTGGTTTAAAAATTCGTATCGAAAAGAATATTCCAATGGGTGCAGGTCTAGGTGGTGGTTCTTCCAATGCTGCAACCACATTGATTGTGGTCAATCAACTTTGGCAGTGTGGTTTAAATACTGAACAACTGGCTGAGCTTGGGGTTAAATTGGGTGCAGATGTTCCAATCTTTGTTCATGGTCGTAATGCTTGGGCGGAAGGTATAGGTGAACACTTAACATTCATAGACTTAGATCAAAAACAATACATTGTGTTAAAAGCTGATTGTTTTATCAGCACTCAACGACTTTTTTCGCAAAAAACATTGACAAGAGATACGAAGCCTACTAAATTTTGCGCCTATCAGCTAAAGCCATCCAATTTTAGAAATGATTTTGAGCCACTGGCAAGAAATTTATATCCTGAAGTTGATGAAGCAATGCAGTATTTAGATCATTTCGGTACAGCAAAGCTTACAGGTACAGGTGCTTGTGTTTTTGTTGAAGTCACTGAACAAATGAAGATTGATGATGTTTTAAATCATTCACCCTGCAAAGCCTATTTGGTCAACAGTTTGAATGAATCACCACTCACTCATTTTACAGTGTAATGATAGGGGCGTCGCCAAGTGGTAAGGCACCGGGTTTTGATCTCGGCATCCGTTGGTTCGAATCCAGCCGCCCCTGCCATCATTTTTCATCTGTAGATCGTTGTATTTTAGGGGCGTCGCCAAGTGGTAAGGCACCGGGTTTTGATCTCGGCATCCGTTGGTTCGAATCCAGCCGCCCCTGCCATTAAATACAACATCAAATTAGGGGCGTCGCCAAGTGGTAAGGCACCGGGTTTTGATCTCGGCATCCGTTGGTTCGAATCCAGCCGCCCCTGCCATTTTCTCAAAAAAGACAGAACGTAGTAATTTGTATTTAATGTTGATTTACCTTGACAGAGACATACAAAAACACTAAAATTCTGCCGCATTAGGGGCGTCGCCAAGTGGTAAGGCACCGGGTTTTGATCTCGGCATCCGTTGGTTCGAATCCAGCCGCCCCTGCCATCTAATTCAAATCTGCCAACCGCCAAGGGTGCTTCATGCCCAATCTTGTCGTTTTTAGTGGAACTGCGCATCCACAATTCGCCCAAAAAGTCGTTAGCCATTTGCACATCCCTCTGGGAGCTGCTGCTGTAGGTAAATTTTCTGATGGTGAAATCACTGTCGAAATTACTGAAAATGTGCGTGGTAAAGACGTGTTTATCGTACAGCCCACTTGTGCCCCTACGAATGATAACCTTATGGAAATCTTAGTAATGGCAGATGCTTTGCGTCGTGCAAGTGCTGGTCGTATTACTGCTGTAATTCCATACTTCGGTTATGCACGCCAAGACCGTCGTCCTCGTTCAACTCGTGTTCCAATTACTGCAAAAGTTGTAGCAGACATGCTCACCACTGTGGGGATTGACCGTGTTGTAATGATCGATTTGCATGCTGACCAAATCCAAGGTTTCTTTGATATTCCTGTAGATAACATCTACGGTACACCTGCTTTGCTTGCTGACTTACGTCAACAACAACATCATAACTTGATGGTGGTTTCACCTGACGTTGGTGGTGTAGTTCGTGCACGTGCTGTTGCAAAACAAATGGGGGATATCGACCTTGCAATCATTGATAAACGTCGTCAAAAAGCTAATGAATCACAAGTGATGCATTTGATTGGTGATGTACGTGATCGTGACTGTGTGATTGTTGATGACATGGTTGATACAGCTGGTACTTTGTGTAAAGCTGCCGACGCACTAAAAACTTTTGGTGCTCGTAAAGTGGTTGCTTATGCAACGCACCCTGTACTATCAGGTAAAGCACTCGAAAATTTAAGCAAATCTGTAATTGATGAATTGGTTGTTACTGACACAATTCCACTTTCAGATGAAGCATTAAAACTTGGTAAGATTCGCCAAGTTTCAGTAGCAAGTATGGTTGCTGAAACAATTCGTCGTATTAACAACGAAGAATCTATTAGCGCAATGTTCGATTCTTATCTATAATAGCGCCAAATTTTCAAAGCCCTACTCTTTGGTAGGGCTTTATATCACTGGGCTGGTCGAAAGTTCAGTCAATTACACTCAATGAGGAAATGTCATCATGGCAAACTTCGTATTAAATGCAGTAGCACGTGAAGAAGCAGTTCAAGGGAAAGGTTCGAGCCGCCGCCTTCGTCTTCAAAATAAAGTTCCAGCAATCATCTATGGTGGTTCTGCTGAACCTGTAGCGGTTACTTTAGAACTTCGCGAGCTTGTTAAAGCTTTAGAAAATAACTCTTTCTTTGAAGAAGTTATCGATCTTAACATCGAAGGTAAAGTTGAAAGCGTTAAAATCCAAGCTTTACAACGTCACCCAGCTAAAAACACACCAATGCACGCTGACTTTAAACGCGCATAAGTGTTAAATGGTGTAAATGAGTGAGTAAACTTTCACTGATTATTGGTTTGGGTAATCCAGGTTCTGAATATGCCCAAACCCGCCATAATGCAGGCTTTTGGTTCGTCGAACGCCTTGCAGAACAATATGGTATTACATTAAAAACTGATTCAAAGTACAAAGGAATCAGTGGTCGCGGTAATATTGAAGGACAAGATGTTCGTCTACTATTGCCCACAACATTTATGAACCTTTCTGGTCAAAGTGTTGTTCCCTTTGCAAAATTCTACCAAATTAAACCAGAAGAAATTCTCATCGCTCATGATGAACTGGATATGAATCCGGGCGTCATTCGTTTAAAAACTGGCGGTGGACATGGTGGTCACAATGGTCTACGTGACATTGTTCCTCATATTGGTTCTAATTTTCATCGCTTACGTATTGGCATTGGTCATCCCGGCGCTAAAGAAAAAGTTTCAGGACATGTACTTGGTAAAGCACCAAGCAGTGAACAGACTTTAATGGATGATGCAATACACCATGCTTTAGGCAAAACAAAATTATTGGTTAATGGTGAGATTCAGCAAGCAATGAATCAAATCAATGCTTATAAAGCATAATTTAAACCTAAATTTTATGTTCTTTGTTCAACAATTTTTCTTGCCATGATTCATTTTTAAGAGCAAAATGCGCTTTCAAATGCATCCCCCCATTGAAAATTGTTGATTCAACACAAGATAACAATTGTAAGGGCTACTCTGGAGACGCAAATCATGCTATCTCGTTTATTAAAAGCAAAAATCCATCGTTGTGTTGTTACACAAGCAGAATTACATTATGAAGGTTCTTGTGCAATCGACGGTATTCTTTTGGATTTAGCTGGTATCCGTGAATATGAAGAAATTCATATGTGGAACGTGACTAATGGTAAGCGCTTTACAACCTATGCGATTCGTGGTGAAGAAGGTTCAGGCATCATTTCAGTCAATGGTGGCGCTGCACTTCAAGCGGATGTTGGTGATTTAATGATTATTGCCACATTTGGTGATTTTACCAATGCTGAAGCAGATGTGCATAAACCACGTCTTGTATATGCAAATCCAGACAATACAGTAAATCACACAGCAAACTGTATCCCTGTTCAAGTTGCATAATTGCACACAGATGATTCAAGACCCGCAATGTTGCGGGTTTTTTATGTCTATTTCACTTAATTATTTTCAATAACAGCTATTTACACCATTATCATTATAATACAGACTAATAATCCATGAGTTAACCTTATCATTCTCAATAATTTCACCACTTCTCTTTTTCAAAGTGACAGGAGATCCAATATTTAATATTTGTGTTTTATTTAAACAATATTGAAAATATCTACCTTCATCCTTTATTCTTCTCCAGCCATCAGAGACAAGTTGTTGTTGTATCCGTGTCATTTCTTCACTAGACAAATTATCTCGATGTATCCGTATTGAAGCAGATGCGTTGCCAGGCCTAATCAATGATGGAGTAAATTCTGGAGAATATTGGATAAAATACTTATTTTTAATTTCTCTAAAATTGATTATTTCTGGACTATTTGAATATGACTTATTCAAGCGACCTGAATAAAATGTAGATAAAACAAAAATAAATAGTATTAGAAAAATAATCATATGGGAAAATTTGATCTGGTTATTTTTCACAACGACTATCCATACATATTATGGCTATGAAAACCAATAAGACTAAATTCAAACTGACTTAATCCACCATTTATTCGAAGCACTTATTTCATGCATATTATTCAATGTTGCCTTAGCAAGTATCCGTTATAGTTAATAATTTGGACTTCAATTATTCAGTTCTTTCAGAACGAAATCCATCACGCCAACGTTGTTTATTCTCACAGTCCAGATCTTGTAAATGCTCTCCTCGTAAAGATGCAAGAATCGCATTGCCCTGCTGATCCACCTTAAACTCAGCATACTTTGCTTGCTGATAACATTCAGCTAAACCTTCTGCAAATAAAAAGCTATTGGATGCAGGATAAAGTGTTCTATGTCGATTATCCGGGTTCTTCAAAATCAGTTTTACAGTTTGCGCATCTTTAGGTTTTTCAAAATAAGTATGTGCCACCTTTTTCTGTTGATCCAATTCAACATAAGCCGTAACCGAAGGCTTATTTTCAATCACTTGATCAAAATAATGCCCCGAAAAAATATGATTTTCATCACTATCACTTAGATCTACATTGTTCTGATCGCCCTGATTTAGTTTTTGCGGTGCAAAGTAAAGTTGATAACTCAGCACCATATAATCACCTTGTATTAATGAACGTGGATCAACAGGTTGTAAGTGGACATATATACTCTGACTATTCTTCAGATGCTGTTCATTCTTAAAAATGATGCCTAGAAAAAGAACAATACAGATTAAAGCAAGACAAAGAGGAATGAATTTTTTCATGTATTTACTCCCTCTTTTGATTGGAATTTATGTAGCACCCAAGTCAGTATCAACAAAATTAATCCTGAGCTAAAAATACTTAGACTTTTAACGAGGAAGCTAACATTCAACGCGTAGTAAATAAAGCATAAGGTTAACGCCAAAGTCACTAAAGCGAAACCATAGACAATCTTATCGTGCTGTGACAATGCCCATGAAAGTATGGCGATACAAATAAAAATTTCAAAATAGCCATAAAATATCAGTACTGCAGCAAAAGCCAATAAAATCAATTGAGCAATCAAGCTAAATTGATTGCGAATCCTCAACAGCATAAACAAAGCCAACCACAAAATAGGCAGCCCCAAGTTGAGAATAGGAAGGTATCTAATTTTCTCTAATTCATATTGTCCAAATAGTGTATAGAAACCCAAGGATGAAAGAATAATCAATAAATTAGCCAATGCTAAACTGCGTTGATATTGACTGGGTTGAATACCATGCACCCAAATCATTACCAGATAAAACCCATAACTTAGCAAGACCAGAAATGAAAAACTTTCAACAAAACGATGTAATCCAAGCAGAACGTTTAAATCCCAAATCAACGCAATACCTGATAAATACAAGGCAAATAGTTGGATAATAATAAAGAACCAATGGCTGCGAATAAAATAACTAAGACACAGCATGGCAAATTGAATAAAGAAAATTGGAAAGAATTGGTCAGTTAATTCAACCGTGTGGAAAATCACAGCATGTTGCCCTGCGACCCATATACAATAAGCAAACTGCCTTAAAAATAAAGCTTGTTTACTTCTTAAAATAAAGGCAGCCAATACCACAAAAACTGCCCCCATGATCAAGGAGAAATTCCCCCAAAATGCCAGCATCAATGATGCCAATAAAACACCTGCAACCCATGCACCCACTGCGATAGGAATATTGTTAAATTTGTTTTGTGGGATAAACTTAATCAATAAAAAAGTAATCAATGCAAACCAAGCGAAAACCACCAGTGCAATTAAAAATAATCCGAGCACTTCGGATTCACGAAACAGACTATTCATCCATTTGAAAATCACCAGCGTAAACGTAATCCCTAAACCTACTGCTGAAAGCACACTACATAACTGATCTCTTTTTCGATAAAAATAAGTTAATGCGACAGAAAGTAGAAAAAATGATGATATTAAATAAGCGATCTTAAGGTCTGTCCATGTAAAAATCATGGCTGTGGCGAATGCTAAATTACTGTCTCCATATAAAAATAGCATCATATGCCAAATTGAAAGAATGCCAAACCATAAGACAAAGAGATAACGCAGCTTTTGATAACAACGAAGACAAAAATAAAACTGAAATAATGAAAGGAGATTTAAGCTAAATAAAAATGTGACAGGATATTCGTCAGCCCAAAATGTTTGTTTAAAAAACAAAAATAAAGTGAGTTGGCTGACAATACAGAGCAATGTAAAAACACCAATATTCGGACGATACAACCACGGCAGTAATAAAATAGACCAGATTAAAAATAGTAAATAACTATCTGCCCCTGTTTGATAAATTTGACCAATGACAGCCAAACTTAAACCAATCATCAAGCCACTTATTGTATGCAAACACTGGACTAAATAATCATGCTGAACTAAAAAAATACTGGCTACAGCACTGAGTAACAAGAAAAGTTGTGGAATTGCCAATTGAAAAAACTGAGGCAACATAAACCAATTTGCAGCGGTCAGATATAAAATACTGACTGCAATTAGAGCAAATCCTAAAACCTGTAAGTGTTTAACAAAGTCATCATTACGCCATGAATAGACATCTTGCTGAATCGTGATCAAGCTGAGTCTCCTTATTTTATGCTTTGCTATTTGTTGATCACTATGACCACAAATATTCTTTTAAATGTAAAAGTTTAATTATTTTCTATAGCAACTATTGTTCTATCTATAGTACTGATCATTCTAAAAAAAAGCATCCATTTAGTAAAAAAGTGTCTATAATAAATGCACATCGCTTCAGGGCGGGGTGTAATTCCCCACCGGTGGTAAATTGGACGGATTTTCAATCCTGAGCCAACAGCCCACGAGCTTATCACGCTTAATCGTGATTCGCAGATTTGGTGAAATGCCAAAGCCGACGGTATAGTCCGGATGAAAGAAGACGACGTCACAGCTTAAAAATTTCAATATTCGCTATTGGAAAAGGTTTTGTAACGCCACTATTTCAAATGTCCTGAAATGTTCAACCGTATTTTAACTTTACGAGAGCGTTTCAATGTCTAGTTTAATTCAACCCGAAATTTTCTTTTCTGCACTATCCCCTGCAGACCAACGTATCGAACAAGCAATCGAAGATATGCGCCAAGGCAAACCTGTTTTGGTCATGGACGATTTTGATCGTGAAAATGAAGCAGATTTAATTGTTGCAGCAGAAACCCTCAATGTTGAAACCATGGCACGTATGATTCGTGATGGTTCAGGTATAGTCTGCTTAACCATTACCGATGATCTAGCTGATCACCTTGAACTCCCACCGATGGTTCAGGACAATTCAAGTCAATTTAAAACGGCTTTTACCATTACCATTGAAGCAGCACAAGGTGTAACAACAGGCGTTTCTGCAAAAGACCGCACCACCACTATTCATGCTGCAATTAAAACAGGTGCTGTCGCAAGTGATCTGAATCGCCCTGGTCATGTTTTTCCATTGCGTGGTCGTAATGGTGGTGTATTAACCCGTCGTGGACATACAGAAGGTTCTATTGATTTGGCACGTTTAGCTGGTTTAAAACCCGCTGGTGTGTTATGTGAAGTGACCAATCCTGATGGAACAATGGCTTCAGGCATTCAAGTTTTAGCATATGCACAAACGCATCATTTAACGCTGATTACCATTGAAGAATTGGTTCAGTATCGTTTAAAACACAATGTCTAAGAAAATATTTTAAGTCATCACATTTAGACAGAGTAAAAAAGCCAGTTCAAATCTTTGGGCTGGCTTTTTAATATTGATTAGGTATTCTTGGTTAAAGTGCGATGAAATGACAGCGCCAGTTTTTGTTTTAATTTTTTATAAGTGACACTGATTAAAATTAAATAGCCAAAATATCAAGCTGATGAATAATAAATCATTGCAGAAACTGAGTTTAAACATCTTCCAAATGTAAAATACTTTGACGAATACCGTCTGCACGTAACCATGCGAAATCATAACTTGCATTGGCCAATGCCAATACACGACGTTCAAACTCATCCCAAAGCGGTTTTACCTGTTTCGCTTGAATTCCCAAACCACTCTCTTCTGCGAGATGTTTATTTTTTTCACAAATTTTTAATGCATGATACAACTTGCGCCCTTTAGAAGCAGAATCCATCACTCGTATACGTTTACCCAAAATAAAACCTTCAATATGTCTTAAATCGGCAAAAGGTAGCATCGGAATTAAAATTTGATCGAGCTGTGCATCCAGCCTCTTCCAAACAGCTAAACGTTGCGCTGAATCATATGTATTCCATTGGATCACTTCATGATTAAAACGACGGCAACCACGACAAACAGAATCACCAAATACCGTTGAACAACGACCAGCGCATGGCGTTAAGGTGGGTATCCGACGTTCGTTACTCAAAATTTACTCCTTACATCAACGATGTGACACACTTTTTCGGCACGAAATAATCATTTCGCAATACTATATATGGTATATAAAATATTTTAAAGCACTATATTTAGTATAAAAACCCATATTTTTTTCAGGGAATAAAAAAACACTACAAAGACTAGGGTTTTCTCGCATATTCATGTAAATCACGCTAAAATATGCGCCTTAAATTTTATTCTATCTTAAATATTTGGAGTACTCCATGAACGCTACTGTAGAACAGCTTGCACCTGTAGAACAGCAAGCGACCTCTGGTTGGGTTGTTGCAGCACTTTATCAATTCAAAGAAGTTCAAGATCCTGCTGATCTTCAACAACGTCTTTTAGACTTGGTAAAAACCATCAACCTTTGCGGTACTCTCATTATTGCAGGTGAAGGAATTAACGGAACTGTTGCTGGCGATCGTCAAGCGATTGATGTCATTCATCAATTCTTATTGAATGAAGGCTTTAATAGCATGGAATATAAAGAATCACATAGTGATGAAAAGCCATTCCGTAAAATGAAGATTAAGCTAAAGAACGAAATCGTAACTTTAGGTGTAGAGGTGAAACCTCGTGATCTTGTTGGACATTATCTTGATCCAAAACAATGGAACGAATTGATTGCACGTGATGATGTGATTTTGATTGATACACGTAATGATTATGAATATAAAGCGGGTACTTTTAAAGGTGCGATTGATCCTAAAACAGAAACCTTTCGTGAATTTCCAGAATATGTAAAAAAAGAACTTGAACAGCATAAAGATAAGAAAATTGCGATGTTCTGTACAGGCGGTATTCGTTGTGAAAAATCAACATCGCTACTGCTTCAAGAAGGTTTTAACGAGGTGTATCACCTTAAAGGCGGTATTTTAAAATATCTTGAAGAAACCCCTGCTGATGAAAGTATGTGGGAAGGTGAATGTTTCGTATTTGATGGTCGTACTGCGGTGACGCATGGTATGGAAGAAGGCGAAAATATTAAATGTCATGCATGTGGTTGGCCACTTGTTCCTGAAGAAGCCGATTTACCAAGTTATGAACATGGTGTTTCTTGCAAATATTGTATTGATAAAACATCTGAGAAACAAAAAGAAGGTTTCCGTATGCGTCAATCACAAATTACTGCTGCAAAACGCAAACGTCTTTAATCTCAATCAATTTTAAAATGCTTCACTCAACCGCAGCTTATTGGCTGCGGTTTTTATTTAGATATTTTAATAACACAACAAATTCTCACTATATTTTGATAAATGAAAACCATACCATGTTTATAACGCCCTATTTTTATATATAAAATGACTGATTGGATTATTTCGATCATGGAGCAACTTGGTTACTTCGGTATTGCTCTTTTGATGTTTTTAGACAATGTCTTTCCGCCGATTCCCTCAGAAGTGATTATGCCATCAGCTGGGTTTGCTGCATCTAAAGGTCAATTATTATTATCGGGTGTGATTATCGCAGGCAGCATCGGTTCACTGGTTGCAGCAGCGTTGTTGTATTGGGTAGGTCGCAAAATCCCAAATCAAAGCATTTTTAATTGGGTTGACCGCTATGGTAAATACCTTTTTATCAAATCAGAAGATGTCAAAAAAGCTTTAGATTGGTTTGAAAAATATGGACATCGCGTGGTTTTCTTTGGACGAATGGTTCCCGCAGTTCGCTCTTTGATTAGTATCCCTGCAGGCATGAGTCATATGCCCTTTTGGAAATTTATGCTGTATAGCGGTGTAGGGACAATTATCTGGACCACTTTTCTTGCATGTGTCGGTTATTATTTTGGAAACAATATAGAACTCATGCAACAAATTTTTAGTCGCGTGGGCTATGTGATCATTACCATTGTCTTAATTTTAGTTGCTTATTTTTTCTATAAAAAATCAAAAGCACGCTAAAAATTATTATGCTCCCAGCATTCAGTTAAAACACACTATTTGTGTACATTGAGATTTGTGTGCATTGAGTCGAGCAGACAAATTTGTGTTTGCTTGGCCAAGCTCTATGTTCTTAACATTAGTTCTTAACATTAGCCCTTAACATTAGTTGTCTGACAAATAATCAGCGAATTCCAAAAATAACCACAAAGACATTAGAGCGTTCATAAATCAAAATGATCATGCGAAATGAAGCTTGATAGTTTCTTCTCGCTGAGGAAAAGCTAGGATAAGAGGCACTATCTTTTGATTTATGGGTTTTAACAGGATTTATAAAAGAAGCCTATTGTTTATATTTTCTTATACTCCCCGTTTCACCAATGCCGACCAATTGAAACACGATCACCATATATAAACAGCATCACTGTATAAAAATCACCCAATCGTAATCAATACACCACAGCGATCGTAAAAAATCACCACACATTCGATGTGAGCAAAACTTCCGAGCGATTGAGAAATTTGAGTGAATTCAACGGCAAGCACTATACATTCCAAAAAATCATGAATTTCATCAAAATATTATCGCTTTAATCCAATACAAATATATGAAAAATATAAAAATAATTAAAACTGTGTAAAAAAGGATACATGAGTGAATGAAATGATTGCTGTGATCTTAATCACCTGCTTGGCAGTAATAAGTCCTGGCGCTGATTTTGCTATCGTGACACGAAACAGTTATTTATATGGTCGAAATATTGGATTAAGCACTGCTTTAGGTATTGCTTGCGGTGTTTGGATACATGTGGGTTATAGCCTACTTGGCCTGGGTTTTTTAAAAAATCATATGCCCTATCTTTTACAAACAATTCAATATATTGGCGCTGCTTATTTAATTTATCTTGGCTATAAAACATTCACACAGGCAAAAATAAAACTGGATGAAATGGGTGTTGGTATCAGTAGCTGGCAAGCGTTTAAACATGGTTTTTTAACCAATAGCCTAAATCCCAAAACAACTTTATTTGTAATCAGTTTATTTGCTCAACTGATGACTTCTACAGAAAATTCGACCATTCAGCTTTTTGCTTATGGTGCGTTTATTTCGTTGAGTCATTTTGTTTGGTTTGGCTTGATTGCCTTATTTTGTGCACATCCCAGCATACGAAATAAAATTTTAGATCGCCAAGTGGTGATCAATCGTGTGATTGGCCTTTTACTGTTTATTTTAGGTTGTAGCCTATTATTTGCACGGTTTTAACTATTGGCGTAAATCACCAACAAAAAAAAGCATGCCACTTTTCAGTGAGCATGCTTTTTTTATACGCGCAAATTAATTTGGTGTGTGGTACATCAAATAAATTTCATTTAGATTTTCAGGAATTTCTTCAGCAATCTCGTCCATTAACTGGCCATTGCGGCGGAAAGATTCCATTTGAGGATCTTCATCATCAATACCACTGAACACCATCATTGGTAGTGTGAGATCAACAACTTGATCTTCATATTCTGGTGCAAACCAAGCTTCTTCATTCAGGAACATTGCATCGACAAAGCCAACACTCCAGTCGCCTAAGCTTGATTCAACATCAGCTTCTTCAATTTCAAAAGGAAATGTAATTCCTTCTTCATTGGCTAAGTTTTGACGAATCGCTTCAAGCCATGCTTTGATTTGTACAATGATTTCTGCTGGAACTTTCTTTTGATTATTATCAAATAGCTCATCAAGCCATTTATCAAAAGTAGGACCAACCGCAATTGCGCACAAGAAACCATGAGTCGCTGCGAAATCTAGACCAAATTCATTTTGGTCACCATCTAGATAATCACTCAGTAGGTCTAAATCTAAAGCACTCATTTTGTTTCCAGTAAATTTGTATCAGATTTAAGCATAGCATTTTCCCACGCCATGCCCAATGAATTTTTAATCTTCGTCATCAAAATCATCGTCATCATCAATGTCATAATCAAAATCTTTTAAATCTTTTTCTAAACGACGTTGAGCAAGTAAATCATCGATCAAACGTCGCTTTTCTAAAGATTCTTTGGCGCTAATTTTGCTTGATGACTCATCGAAACTAACATCATCATCACCGTAGTTATCATCTAGTTCAAAATCTGTAGAAGACACTAAAACTACCTCATAATGAAAAAAAGTGAATGGGTCTAGGCGCTATTTATCTGTCTTCAGAAAACTTGTCAAGTTTTTTCCGTTTTTTTTACATTTAAATGCGAATTTGGGCTTTTTTCGGGCCCTATTTTATGTAATGATATAATCCACCCTGCGTCTTACTATTTTATGACATTTTCTGAATAGAAATCGCACGGGATGATCTTGAAAATAACAATTTCACCCCCACCTATTTGATTGAATTTAAATTCTGAATATTTTATCGGACAGTTTTATGCTGATTTCTTCCGATGGAATATGCGAGCTATTCAAAGATATATTTTAACAGATTGTGCGATTACGCACGGTTTTTCATTGCCACAGATTCAACGAGAAGAGAGTAAAGATGAGCGAAATGCATTCCCCTACTTCCCAAGTAGCGGCTCTTATTAGCCGAGGCAAAGAACAAGGTTACTTAACCTACGCTGAGGTTAACGATCATCTCCCAGACTCGATCACCGAAAGCGAACAGATTGAAGACATTATCCAAATGCTTCAAGACGTTGGTATTCCAGTTCATGAACGTGCACCTGAAACTGACGATGCAATGTTCGAAGGGAATAGCGAAGCTGGCGATGAAGTTGCAGAAGAAGAAGCTGCTGCAGTACTTGCCTCTGTAGAAAATGAGCCAGGTCGTACCACTGACCCAGTACGTATGTATATGCGTGAAATGGGTACCGTTGAACTTTTAACACGTGAAGGCGAAATTAGTATTGCCAAACGTATTGAAGAAGGTATTCGTGACGTTCTACATTCAATTGCATACTGGCCAAATGCTGTAGAAGTTGTTTTACAAGAATATAAAGATTATGAAACTGGCGAACGTCGCCTTGCCGATATTTTATCAGGCTATTTAGATCCTGAATCTGACGAAGTGATTCCTGAAGTTTTAGAAGACGAAGCTGAAGTTATCGTTGAAGAAGAAGATACTTCTGCAAAACCAACTAAAGAAGTGAAGTTGGATGATGAAGACGAAGAAGAAGAGTCTGAAAGTGATGACGATTCTGAAGGCGAATCTGGTCCAGATCCTGAAATTGCGAAAGCTCGTTTTGAAGAGCTAGAAGCAGTTTGGAACAGTGCAAAAGTCGCAATTGCGCAACATGGCCGTAACAGTACTCAAGGTACTGAGGCAATGGAAGCACTGGCTACTGTGTTTATGATGTTTAAATTTACACCGCGTTTATTTGACATCATTTCAGAAATGATTCGTGGCACGCACGAACAAATTCGTACCTCTGAACGTGAAGTGATGCGTTATGCAGTTCGTCGTGGTCGTATGGATCGTACACAGTTCCGTACATCATTCCCAGGTCAAGAATCAAATCCTGCTTGGTTAGATGAACAAATTGCAAAAGCACCTGCTGAATTAAAAGGCTATTTAGAAAAAGTTCGTCCAGATGTATTGGCATTCCAACAAAAGATTGCTGATATTGAAAAAGACCTTGATCTAAACGTAAAAGAAATTAAAGACATTTCTAAACGTATGGCGATTGGTGAAGCCAAAGCTCGCCGTGCCAAAAAAGAGATGGTTGAAGCCAACTTACGTTTGGTAATTTCAATTGCGAAAAAATACACAAACCGTGGTTTACAATTCTTGGATTTGATTCAAGAAGGTAACATTGGTTTAATGAAAGCGGTAGACAAGTTTGAATACCGTCGTGGTTATAAGTTCTCGACCTATGCAACATGGTGGATTCGTCAGGCGATTACCCGTTCAATCGCAGACCAAGCACGTACAATTCGTATCCCTGTACATATGATCGAAACGATTAACAAGATCAACCGTGTATCTCGCCAATTACTTCAAGAAATGGGTCGTGAACCGACTCCTGAAGAATTAGGTGAACGTCTAGAAATGGACGAAGTTAAAGTTCGTAAGGTGCTTAAGATTGCTAAAGAGCCAATTTCTATGGAAACGCCAATTGGTGATGATGAAGATTCTCATCTTGGTGATTTCATTGAAGACAGCAACATCACTTCACCAGTAGATGCTGCGACTTCAGAGGGCTTAAAAGAAGCAACACGTGAAGTACTTGAAAACTTAACTGAACGTGAAGCAAAAGTCTTGAAAATGCGTTTTGGTATCGACATGCCGACTGACCATACTTTGGAAGAAGTAGGTAAACAGTTTGATGTAACCCGTGAACGTATTCGTCAGATTGAAGCCAAAGCTTTACGTAAACTTCGTCATCCTTCGCGTTCAGAACACTTACGTTCGTTCCTTGAAAATGACTAAGTTGAATTTGTTCAATCTATGAATACTTTCGGGACTTGAAAATCAATCGAGTAACCCCATTAAGTATTTAAGAGAAACACAATGCCTGCACTTATGCAGGCATTGTTGATAAATTAGAGGTGAAAAAATGTTAGACCGCACTCCATCTCGCGAATTACAAGAAGATCTTTGGGTTTTTCCAATGGATTACCCAATTAAATTGATTGGTAATGCGGGTGAAGAATTACGTGGTGCTGTAGTTGAAATTTTGGTAAAACATTTCCCTGAATTTAATGAAGCGACACTTGTTGTACAACCATCACGTACTGGTAAATATCATTCGATTACGGCTCAATTACGTTTTGAAGAGCTTGAGCAAGTGCATGCCTTGTATGCTGACCTTGCTGCTTGCGAACATATTCGTACTGCCTTGTAATGCTGAAATGAATTAAAAAAACACGCCACAATGGCGTGTTTTTTTGCACCCTGATTTTATTGGGGAATATGCCCTGCTGGCTTATTTGCAAATGATCAGCAATTGCTTTCACTTTTCCAAACTAAATTTCTTTATAATTAAAGCGATTTCTATATTTTAAGGGCACTTGTCTGTGAACGATGCTGTTCTAAAACCACATCTGATTATTCGTCAATATCAAGACTTAACGCCTTATGCCGAGCGTTTTCAGGAAATGAAATCTTTTACTGAACAACGTGATGAAAATTCTCCAGATCAGCTTTGGATCTTGCAACATCCTGACGTACTGACTCAGGGGCAAGCAGGCAAACCTGAACATATTTTAACGCACAGTGATATCCCTGTTGTTCAATCAGATCGTGGTGGACAAGTTACCTGGCATGGTCCTGGTCAAATGGTGATTTATTTCATGTTTGATTTAAATCGCTTGAAATGGAATGTGCGTACATTGGTCACTTATGCAGAGAACTTAATGATCAATCTGCTCAAGAAATATGATGTCGATGCCTATGCCAAAGCTGATGCACCAGGTGTTTATGTCAACGAACGTAAAATTGGTTCACTGGGCTTTAAAATCCGCAGAGGACGTAGTTATCACGGGTTAGCATTAAATATTGATTGTAACTTAGATGGCTTCCATACCATTAACCCATGTGGTTATGCAGGTTTAGAAATGGTCCGTGTCTGCGATTTGATTAAAAATTATCCTGATTACAAGCAACTATCAAAAGATGTGATTGAGTATTTTCAACAGAGTGGGTACTTTAGTGATATTGAAGTCATCGACAAAAAATCAAATGACCATGAAGTCATTCACAAATAAATCGCTTTATTTTTATCTGAAAACAAATTAGAGTAATTACTCTAAAACAAAAGTACAATTTTATATAAGGGACTAACGAGTGATTTCAAGTAAATCTATCAAACCCGCTTTAGAACAAGCCTATGTCAAACTCATGATGGATGTGATTGGCAGAGGTTTGGTCATGGCGAGTCAAGTTGATGATGAAATTAAACATGAAGTATCTGTACTCCCTGTTGGTTTTACATTATCAATGAAAGTTTTTCCAAACGGCGCTTCATTTATTGCCAGAGTCAATCAAAACAAACAGCTTGAACTGGTTAAATCTTTAGATGTTAAGCCTGATCTATCGATTATTTTCAAACATGTTCATCATGCTTTTTTAGTCTTTTCATTTCAGGAAAGTACAGCTCAAGCTTTTGCAAATGACCGTATGATCGCAGATGGAGATGTGGCACATGCCATCCGTTTAGTGCGTTGTCTGAATAAAATGGAAGCATTAATTTTACCTAAACTGGTTGCTGAACTCGCGGTAAAAGAATATCCATCAGAATTAAGCTTAAAAGAAAAATTAGCGGGCGCTGCAAATATCTATCTTAAAGTTGCCCAATCATATTTAAAAGGGAGTGCTTAACACATGGCTAAACCATATTACGAATTTTTCTGTCCTGTAAAAGTGATCGCTGGTCATGCTGCACTCGAACATATTCCTTTCGAACTTGCATCATTAGGCGCTAAACGCCCAATGATCATCACTGATAAAGGTGTACGTGCCAATCACCTTTTAGCACCTATTGAAGCTGCATTTGAATCTACTGATATTGAAATTGGCATTATTTTTGATGATGTTCCGCCTGATTCAAGCCTTGAAACAGTTCGTGCCGCAGCACAAGCGTATCGTGAAAATAACTGTGATGCGATTATTGCTGTGGGTGGTGGCTCGGTTATTGATACCTCTAAAACAGCCAATATTTTAGTCTCCGAGGGTGGCGATGATTTACTTAAGTATTCAGGTGCCCACAACCTCCCTCGCCCACTTAAACCTTTTTTTGTGATTCCTACCACGTCAGGTACAGGCTCAGAAGTGACCTTGGCTGCGGTCGTATCTGACAATCAAAAAAATGTGAAAATGGCATTTGCCTCGAATTACTTAATGCCACATGCGGCGATTCTCGATCCACGTATGACCCAAACATTGCCACCACATCTGACAGCAATGACAGCGATGGATGCCATGACACATGCTGTAGAAGCCTATACCTGTATCGCAGCCAATCCAATTTCCGATGCGTATGCAACAGCTGCCATCAAAAAGATCAGTACAAGCTTATTTGATGTACTGGATCACCCTAGTGATGCAACAAGCCGCTTAGAACTTGCTCAAGCCTCAACAATGGCAGGCATTGCATTTTCTAACTCGATGGTTGGTATTGTGCATTCTCTTGGTCATGCTTTAGGTGCAGTTGCGCATTTGCCTCATGGCTTATGTATGAATCTCTTTCTTCCTTATGTTTTGGAATACAACAAGGAAGTGAATGGTGACAAGATTGCCGATCTATTATTGCCACTTGCTGGTGCTGATATTTACGCACAGACCCCTGCAAACCAGCGTGCGGATAAGGCCATAGAGACATTAAATACCATGCGTGATCGTGTCTATCATTTGACTAAGCTTCCACGTACCTTGAGTGAAACAGGTAAAGTTACTCAAGCACAGCTGGATGAAGTTGCCGAAAAAGCACTCAATGACGGCTCAATTATTTTCAATCCGAAAGAAGCAACCTTTAAAGATTTAAAGTCAATCTTAGAAAAAGCTTGGTAATTGTCTAAAATTGCGACAATATAGAGGGAGCTATTGGCACTAAGTCTATGTTTGCAGTGATGTAGTCTACAGATGAAATGTTGACAGCCCCCGATAGTAAATAGCCTGATGTTTATCTAAACATCGGGCTTTTATCTTGCAGAATGGGCAGTCACTTATTTTTTGATCAAGATGGCACGTTTTCTGCTAAAAAAGCCAACAAAGTTACTGACAAATGTGACCTTTTAGAGTAGATTGGCGCACTTTTGTTTTATTCTTAGGGGGGATCGTTCGTCTCAAACGATCCTTATAAATATGACTGATCCTTGATCAACGATTAAGAGGATAACGCCGTTGACAGATATCTCTGGGACTCAATCCACAGCAAAACTGAAAAAAAATCTTGTGCTGTGGCATATTATCATTATTGGTCTAGCGTATATTCAGCCACTTACCTTATTTGATACCTTTGGTTTAGTGTCAGACGGAAGCCATGGACATGTTCCAACTTCTTATATTTTTGCGCTTGTTGCCATCCTTCTGACCTCTATCAGTTATGGTCATATGATCAAGCGCTACCCTTCGTCAGGGTCTGCTTATACCTATGCGCAAAAATCGATTCACCCAAATGTCGGCTTTATGGTTGGCTGGTCTTCTTGGTTAGATTATTTATTATCTCCACTCGTCAACATTATTTTGGCTGATATTTACTTAAGAGCCTTATTCCCAGATGTGAATAACTGGATCTGGGTCATTGCACTGACGGCAATTATGACTGTGATCAACTTGTTTGGTTCACGTTTTGTTGCTCGATTTAACAGTACCATTGTTGTGGTGCAACTTGCGATCATCTTCTATTTTGTTTATGAAGTTTACTTACTGTTAACTCAGGGTATTTACGCAGATGGTACCTTAAACCCAGATAAAGCTGAATTATGGTCACTTGCTCCATTCTGGAGTGAAATGACTGCAATTGGTGCGTTAATCGGTGGTGCAACGATTCTTTGTTTCTCTTTCACAGGTTTTGATGCGTTATCATCCCTTGCAGAAGAAACCAAAGATGCTGAAAAAACCTTACCAAAAGCAATTTTCTCTACAGCGTTGATCGCGGGTATTATCTTTATTTTTAGTACCTATTTTATTCAGCTATTTTTCCCAAGTAATGCCAATCTTTACTTTAATCCGCTGGATGAATCTCAACCTGTGATGCTTGAAGCACTTGGCAATGCAACCATTCTAACGGCAATTACAGGCATCGCATTTAAAAAGTTAGTATTGTATTTTGCGGTCATTGCTGTACTGGCTTCTGGTATTTCTGCACACGCTGGGGTATCCCGTTTGATGTATGTAATGGGTCGTGATGGCGTCATTAACAAAAAGATTTTTGGTCATATTAGTCCAAAATTACATACCCCGACTTATAATATTTTGATTGTCGGTGTTGTTGCGTTATCAGCAGGTTTTCTTGACCTTGAACATATTGTCAACTTAATTAGCTTTGGTGCTTTAACTGCCTTTAGTTTTGTGAATTTCTCCGTGATTTCACGTTACGCCTTACGCGATGGCAGAACAAAATCACTGAAAGAAATCATCAATTATGTGGTGATTCCGTCTCTTGGTTTTGCCAGCGTATTCTTGATGTGGTTAGAAATTGATGAAATGGCATTAAAACTCGGGCTTGCATGGGCTGTATTAGGTGTTGCCTATTTAGCCTATAAAACTCGTGGTTTCCGCTACCCTGCACCACAACACAATGAACATGAATAATTGATTATTGTGGGTGTAATCAAATAAGAAAGGCGCTTTATGCGCCTTTCTTATTTTAGTCATATCAACTGCAATTATGCTGCAATAAATTTTTCCGTTATCGCTTTGATTCGTTTTGCATATTGTTTTGCAGTCTCTAAATCACCGCTTGGAATCTCATCTGTACTGGCATCAGCAGGTGATTGAACCAATAAGCCTACAGAACCGCCTAAGCTGTTCACATCCTGACGTGTAGCGCTTTTAGTGTTTGATGGTGCCAAACCAAGACTGACCCAAATACCACCATGTTGTGAAGCCAAGGTATGTAAAGAAATTAACGTGACTTGCTTATCGCCATTTAAACTTGCGCTGTTGGTAAAACCACCGAAAATCTTGTCTGCCCATGCACGAGTAAACCAACGCTTAGAAGATGCATCTGCAAATTTTTTAAATTGCCAAGGCACACCGCCCATATAAGTTGGCGCACCAAATACGATTGCATCTGCGGCATCTAAAGTGTCCCAATCCTGATCTTGAATATTGCCCTCTTGATCCACTTCGATGAGCGTTGCCTGAATTTCATTGGCAAAAGTTTCTGCAATGACTTTGGTATGACCATAACCTGAATGATAAACAACAGCAATTTTTGACATGATAAGTCCTCTGATTGAGATGATAGGTATATTAATGTTTGATATAACTTGGAGGGGTTGCAGTTAGACCTTGTTTGAGTTGTTGGGTAGATTCCCCAACCAACACTTCAAAGGCATTTTGTTGAATTCCATCAAATACGTGTTGCGCCACTGTGTGTGGTGAAATTTTGGCAATATCGAGTGATTGGGTTAAATCTGTGTCGATAAAACCAACATGTACCCCCATCACATGAACATTGGCTTTAGCTAACCATTGCCGAGTTGAATTGGTAAATGACCATGCTGCTGCTTTAGAAATCGCATAACTGGCTAACATCGTGCTGGGTTCCCAAGACACATCCGATAAAATATTGACGATATAACTTTCAGCATGGCTTGCTAAAATTGGAGAGAATTGCTGAGTCGTATTGATCACACCATAAAGATTGGTGTCTAAAACCGTCCGTGTCACTGCTGCAATATTTGCGTCTACAGGACTTTCATTTAAGCGTGCAATACCTGCATTGTTGATTAATAGATTGACATCACCACATTCTGCAACAGCTTTTTGAATAGATACGGGATCTGTGACATCTACAACAATCGGAATAATACCCTGTTGATTAAAACCTTGAAGATTACGCATTCCTGCATAAACTTTCTTGGCACCACGTTGTATCGCTTGCTGGGCAAGTGCTAAACCTAGACCACGATTTGCACCCGTAATAAAAACGACCGCATCTGTTATTTTCATTAAAACCACGCTCATAAATATAAAAGGGTCGATCAACGCTATCAATCAGCAGAAGTTGTATTGATCTGATTAATTTATGATATACTTTTGAAATCTAGTATCAATTAGTTACTACGTGGTAACTGGTCATTTCTTGGTTATAACTTTCCAAATTGAGGTATAGATTGATGACTAATGCATTCAATTTTAATATTTTTCATCCAAATTGCCCGGCACGATCTTTTTTTGAAAAATTTGCAGATAAGTGGGTTTTGATGATTATTTATCGACTTCATCAGCACTCTCAACACTTCAATGAACTGAAAAAAAACTTAACTGGCATCTCACCTAAAGTACTTTCTCAGAAATTAAAAATTCTGGAAAGAGATGGATTTATCACCCGTACAATTCATGAGAACAATGTGATTCGTGTTGAATATGCATTAACCTCTCTAGGCTTTGAGTTTGCTCAAACTGCTTTATCATTTAAGCTCTGGGCTGAAGGCAATGTGCAACATGTCATTCGTGCTCAAAAACAATTTGATGCCATTCAAGCAAAAAATGAGCCAGCACTGCTACAAGAAGCCTAAACCTCAACACTCTAAATACGACCTATACTCAGCTCGCTATGTTGTAAGCATGATATCAGCTCAGCGTCATTTGAATAAAAACATAGCAAAGAGGACAAAATAATGAAAATTCCACTGCTCTTTATCCTAGCAATCCTCAGCCATAGCGCTTTTGCGTCCTATGAAAATTCTTGTGACTTAGAAGTTAAACTTTTAGAAAACGCGTCTACACGTACGCTATATATCAATAAAGATGGCTTAGGTGAAGTTGAGGAAACAACACTCAACATAAAAGGTATTGTAAAAAAAGCGCAAGCTGCTGGCCGAGCAGATAGTGGTTGTCAACACTATATCGGCAAAGTCTTAGAAGAAAATTTAAGAGATTTCCCGAATCGCTCTGAATTTAAAAAAGGACAAAAAATTAAACTGAATATCTTAATCACAGATTATAAAGGTATACCGAAATCTGAAACGGTGACCTATTTAGGACCCGATAAATAATTAGTCAGCTCTGCTATGAAATCAGTCCAATACACGCTTTGATCCTTGTACAAAGACACTTTGATACAATTTAAGCAGCAAAGAGTCATTACCTTTGCATGAATCATCAATTCGAATGCTATAAGTACAATGTACGCTCAGCTAAAAATTTTACCTGATGCAATACACTTAACATCTTATAAATAAAATATGTTAAATGGAAAAAATAATGAAAATACTATTCCTCTTTATCCTAACACTATGCAGCCATCGTGCATTTGCTTCTTATGAAAACTCTTGTGATTTGGTGGTCAAGCTTTTAGAGAATACCTCTACAAATACATTTCTTATTGACAGACTTGGTGATGGCCGATTTAAAAGTGAAACGTACCTTATTTCTTTTAAAGGCCTTGTAAAAAAAGCACAGGTTTCTGGTCGAGCAGATACGGGTTGTCAACACTATTTAGAAACAGTTATAGAGAATAGCTTCTTCTTAAACATTCGATATACAGCAAAGAAAGGGCAAAAAATTAAGATAAATATTCGGATTACTGATTTTAAAGGCAAATCCCAATCGGATGAGATCGCTTATACAACCATAACCACATTGCTCCTTCCAAAAAGGAAATTCTAAATTAATAAGAGTAAAAACCCATCTATGCGATGGGTTATGATTTTTATTTTAATTCTTTAAATCCTTGTTGACGCCATGCTTCATATAGAATCACTGCGGTGGCATTCGATAAATTCAGACTACGTGAATTCGGTGCCATAGGTAAACGAATCCAATGCGACTGAGGGAACATCATCCGGACATCTTCTGGTAAACCACGTGTTTCTGGCCCCATCAATAAAGCCACAGGCCGGTTTAAATCTGAGGTATGTGGTGTTTCAGTACCTTTGGTGGTTAAAGGATAAATCGCATCAAGATCAATCCCCTGCACCTTTAAATGTGCCAAACATTCAGCAAAATTTTCCCAAACTTTCATATGCGCCCATTCATGATAATCCAATCCTGCACGGCGCAACTTTTTATCATCCAGTTCAAAACCTAAAGGCTTGACTAAATGTAATTGTGCACCTGTATTGGCACATAAACGAATGATATTCCCTGTATTTGCAGGAATTTCAGGCTCGTATAAAACAACATGAATCACGGGAGATCTCTACTTATCAGAATACAACCTAAGTCCTTTAAAAAAGACCATGTCTGTTTTTTAAAAAAAAATTTAGGCAGATATTATTGCCACTGTAACTGTTCGCGTAAACTCACCACTTCACCAATAATGGTCAAAGTAGGCGCTTGAATATGGTTTTCTTCAACTTTTGATGCAATATCTGCCAAAGTTCCAACCACCACCTTTTGATCCGGGGTTGTCCCTTTGGAGATCAAAGCCACTGGCATATTTGGACGTTGACCATGTGATATTAGATTTTCACAAATTTTTTCTAGTCCCACCAAGCCCATATATAAAACCAATGTCTGATTTTCATAAACCAGCTCATTCCAAGGTAGCTCTGGTGAACCTTCTTTTAAATGTCCCGTCAAAAAACGGACGCTTTGTGCATAATCACGATGTGTAAGCGGAATCCCAGCATAAGCTGAGCACCCTGATGCGGCGGTAATGCCCGGAACAACTTGGAACGTAATATTGGCTGCAAAAAGCTCTTGAATTTCTTCACCACCGCGACCAAATATAAACGGATCACCACCTTTTAGACGGCAGACACGTTTGCCTTCGGTGGCATATTTGACCAGTAATGCATTAATCCCATCTTGTGGCACAGAATGATTTGAACGAGCTTTACCCACATAGATTTTTTCAGCATCACGGCGACACAACTCTAAAATCGCGGGGGACACCAAACGATCATAAATCACCACATCCGCTTGCTGCATCAGTCTAAGAGCTTTTAAGGTTAATAGCTCAGGATCACCTGGTCCTGCACCCACCAAATAAACTTCACCTTTTGGTTTTTGCCATTTTGTTAAAGCTTGTTCAATTAGACGATCCGCCTCTATGAGATTGTCATTAAACACCTGCTCTTTTAAAGGGCTGGCATATAAATCTTCCCAAAAGATTCGACGTTCATCAGAATTAGTAATCTGTTCTTTAACAGCTTTACGCCATTTCCCAGAAAAATCAGCAAGTTTACCCATTCCATGTGGAATAGACGCTTCAAGCTGAGTACGAATCTGGCGAGATAAAACAGGAGAAGCACCATTGGTGGCAATTGAAACCACCAGTGGTGAACGATCAATGATCGCAGGCACCATAAAGCGACAATGTGGAGGATCATCAACACTGTTGACCAACACATTTAAATCTTCACAAGCTTCAAAAACAGCTTGATTGACCGCTTTATCATTGGTTGCAGCAATCACCAAACGATAGCTACTTAGGCTAATTTGAGGATCAAATTTATCTGCATGATATTGCCCATGGGTTGAATGGACAATATCTAAAAGATTTTGCTCTATATCAGGTGCAACCACATGAATCACTGCACCTGCTTTTGCAAGTAATACTGCTTTGCGGTAAGCAATATGCCCACCACCCACAATCAGACAAGGTTGCCCTTGTAGTTTTAATGAAATTGGGAAAATTTCCACAGTGTTCCTCAAAAGTTCAAATCTGATTGTACTAAGCAATATTTATGCACAAAACTGAACCAAATATCGAGTTTTCGACATTTAGTCGATGAATGTTGCACCAGCCATGTACGGGCGTAACACTTCTGGCACTTCAATAGAGCCATCGGCACGTTGGTAGTTTTCCATCACAGCCAATAAAGTACGACCGACAGCTAAACCAGAACCATTCAAAGTATGTACCAGCTCAGTTTTCTTTTGGTCTGCACGATAACGCGCCATCATACGACGTGCTTGGAAATCGCCCATATTTGAACAAGAAGAAATCTCACGATATGTATTTTGGCTTGGTACCCAAACTTCTAAATCATAAGTTTTGCACGCACCAAAGCCCATATCACCACCACATAAAACGATTTTACGATATGGTAAGCCTAAAGCTTGTAAGATCCCTTCTGCATGACCTGTCAATGCTTCCAAAGCATCCATTGAGTCTTCAGGTTTTACGATTTGAACCATTTCAACTTTGTCGAATTGGTGTTGGCGGATCAAACCACGCGTATCACGACCATAAGAACCTGCCTCACTACGGAAACATGGTGTATGCGCAGCATATTTCAACGGTAAACGGTCAGCATCGATGATTTCATTACGGACAAAGTTCGTCACTGGAACTTCAGCGGTTGGAATCAAATAGTATTCTTTTTCGCCTTGTAATTTAAACAAATCTTCTTCAAATTTAGGCAGTTGACCTGTACCACGCAATGAGTCTGCATTGACAAGATAAGGGACATAAGCTTCGGTATAACCATTTTTCAAGGTATGGGTATCCAGCATGAACTGGGTCAATGCACGTTGTAAACGCGCCAATGGACCTTTCAATACGCTGAAACGTGTGCCCGTTAATTTGGTTGCAGTTTCAAACTCCAACCCACCCATCATTTCGCCAAGGTCAGTATGGTCTTTGATTTCGAAATCAAATTGACGTGGTGTGCCCCACTTTAAAACTTCAACATTATCACTTTCATCTTTCCCTTCTGGTACAGACTCATGTGGCATGTTTGGGATTGAGAGTAGTTTTGCTTCTAATTCAGCTTGAAGTTCATTCAATTCAACTTCAGCGGCTTTAATCTCATCACCAATCGCACCCATACGTGCCATGATTTCTGAAGCATCGCCACCAGATTTTTTGATTTGACCAACTTGTTTCGCACCCGAATTACGCTCTGCCTGTAAGTTTTCAGTTCTAGACTGAATTTCTTTACGGCGAGCTTCTAGTGATGCCCATTCTTCAACGTTGAGTTGTACACCACGTTTGGCTAAGGCTAAGTTTACAGCCTCGATATTATTTCTGATTAATTTCGGGTCGATCATAGTCAATCTAAAGGGTAAGAAAAAAACTGACTATAGTGTAAGCTCTTCACTGTAAAAAATACAGTGACAGAGCATTAGACATACATGAATTGTATGATTTGAAGACAATTAAGGTGTAACAGGTTTTTCTACAGTCGCTTCGACTTGAGGTAGACTTGGTAAATACTCAGCTTTAATCAAATCTTTTGCCACTTGATACGGCAGCTTTAACTCAGGCATACCTTCTGCATAAGACGTAAGTTCATATAATGGATAAACAAAAACCAGACCATTTACACCATAATAATAGTTATCGCTTAACTGCAATTTATCACGCGTAATATCTTTTTGAATCAACCAATTCGCATTGGCATCATAAAGCTGTTCAGCAACTTTTGCTTCGACGTTTGGTTTTAAAATATCAGTTAGGGCGAGGCGCTTTTGCGTGCTTAGATCGAATGTCACATATTCATTGTGATACATCCCATGAGCAGCACCTGCTGCATAGGTATAAGTCTGGATCACAAAAGTGGCTAAATTATTTTGTTGTGAAATAAAACGAACATAAATTGAATTTTGATTTAAGCCTTTAGGTGAAGATTGCGCTTCACTTTCAGCTTGAGCATGATTTTGATCTTTCTCAAATGCGCCTGGGACATCTTTTTTAATACGATTTAGAAAATACTCATCTAGCCAAGGCACATTACTTTTAACAGTTTGCAAATCATATTGCGTACAACCATCTTCATCACAAAACTGTTTTTTTACCACATTGACGCGTTCAACTTTGGCTTGAATCAGCGGTATTTGTGCGTGTTGAGTTGCTGTTGCAGCTTGTTCTGCTTGAGGTGCTGGCTTTTCTTGGCATGCGCTAACCATGAGCATACTGGATAAAAGAGATAAAAAAATCAGACCACTTTTAAAATTTACTTTCATTTCTATATCTTTAAAGCATATTTAGTAATAGCCCTATCATAAAACCAGAACCTTTAAATTAATATTCATAATTGTTAATTATTGAAATTTTGTTGTTTAAGCCTATGTGCTAACTCTTTTATTCAAATTAGCGCCAACATTGTCATTTTGATTGAAATCTACATTTGCATGGTTCTCAACCCAATTACAATGAAACCCCAGTGGTATATGTACGCCCAAATCAATTTCAGCTTGTGGCTGAATTTCCAATCCATTTACTTTTAAAATAACAGCTTTGGCTGCTTCTCCGTCCACATGATGTAAATAGGCCATCAAATAACCCTGCCCTTCTGCACTGTGTTCATGCTCAGCCACAAAAGTGACTTCACCAATTGCCCACTGCGTACCAAAATCATAACTCACAGATGTTTGCATTTCTAAATCATAAATATATAAATAATTGAACAATGCAGTTTCAGCAAAACCCAAAGTGTATAAATAGCGATATGCAACCCCAGTAAAACGCGCATCAATTTTCGGAAATTCTTGAACCCGAGAGTCGAGTACAGTTCTATGTAGCGTTTGTAAGCTTAAATCAATGCGCCAACGTTCTAACTGTGCATGTTGCAATTCATAAGCTGCGTGTTGGGAATGTTCAAAATCGTCCTGATGTACCAAAACATCTAAAATAATTCTATTTTCATGATCACGAAAAGCATTTGCTGCATGAAAAACAAAACACGGTTCAAGCTCAATCCACTGAATCTGTTCAGCATTTGCATATTTAGGCAATATTCCGATACGTGCTTGATGTTGTTTATTCCATTGATAGGGAACACTTGCGCCATGCAATAATCGAGTCATTGAAAAAGTAAGTGGAAAATCAAAAACCAAAACTTCTTGTTGTGTAATGAGACAATCATGAATCATGGGACCATGTTGTAATAAAATTTGCGTGACATGAATTAAATCGCCATGCTGATCAATCACTTGGTAATAGGCATTTTTACGATCTAAAGCATCATAACTAATTGCATGTAAGTGCCCTGTTTTAATATCTTTACGAGGATGTGCGGTAAACGGTAAATCAGCATCACTATTAAACAACTGATAACGTTCTGCATTTAATTCATCATCTAAGCAGATTGGAAACGCGCCAGCTTCAATCACCGCCCAAAGTTTTCCTGCATGTTTAAAAATGTTGGTATTTACAACATCATGTGCGCCACGGCGAAAGCCGCCTATTGAGGGACGTTGTTTATATTTCTGCACCGTATCTGTGGCCAGCATACTGCTTTTAAACCAGATTGCTTTACCCGCTTGTAATTTAAGCGCGTGAATCATTCCATGACCAAGATACCACTCAAATAATGTCGGCTTTGCGACATCAATCGGATTTGAGCCAATTCTTAACAATAAACCATTTAAATGTGGTGGGATAATTCCTGATATTTTTAAGGTGGTTATGATAATTTCTTCAACTGGCTGGTAAAGCTTCTGCTGATAAAGATTGACTTCTGTGTCACGACGATGCCGTCTTAAAAATCGCCCAATCATGCAGATTAACTTTTGCCTCAAAACATTCAAAAATGACTTTTGCGCAGTCATCTTTGGGTAATGTTTGAGTTTCAATTGTGTTTTGCGATACATATAGCATCTCAGTTTTTATATTCAAACCCTTGTTTGAGCATAGAATAATCTTGTATTGAAAGCCACTTTATTTGCTCGTAGCTATTATTCATCATTCGCCTGATCAACATGGCTAAGTCTATTGCTGTGTTCTGTTTAATCGGCATAAAAAAAGCAACCTTACGGTTGCTCTTCTATTCAATCAAAATCGCTTATTGATCAATAATGTCTGTGCCTTTAGGCGGCACAAAATTAAAGGTAGATGCAGGGATAGCGGCATTAACCTGTACATTGTTAAAACGCACAGTGGTTGTTTGACCCAAAGAATCTTGCAAGATCATTAAAGTCGGTGCATTTTTCGCCCCAAAACTAATCGTCAAGCTTTGGAAAGCACCATCTTTTTGTTTTGGATACAAGGTATAGTAAGTTTTACCTGCATTAGGCTGAGTAATACGATAAGCCTTTTGAATTTGCTCAGTATTACCACTGAGTAGTAATGCTGGTGTATTGGCAACCTGCTCATCTAAACTTTGGCGTACAGCCTGCTGTAAGTCTGGATCATAAATCCACACTGTACGACCTGCGGTCACAATAGTCTGTTTTGCGGGTGTCGTGGTTTCCCAATAGAATTTACCAGGACGTTCAACCTTCATTGTACCTTTAAAGGTTTGATTCATATGCTGAGCGGTTAAACCCTTTTTCTGTGCAACTTTACCTGTTTGAGTCGCTTTTGTGGTTTGCTCAAAATTTGCAGTAAAGCTTTTTACACCACTGAGTTGTTTAACCAGATTTGCGGTTGCTTGTTGCTCCGAAGCAGCAGTTGCTGCAAAAACTGTTGTGCTCATTACAGGTGCAAACAGCGCTGCACTTATAGCCACTACACCCATCGTTTTACGAAGCATATTCATATGTTCACCTTTTCTATGTCTGCACCTCAATTAAAATATTCAAATAATATTTGGCACAGAATGTAATTTATTAGATTGCTTATCTTAAACCAAATTGAGCCAGTAATAATTGAGAAAATAAGAAGTTTTGTATTGTTATTGGTGCAATATGTTGAAAATTATTCATCATGATGAAGATGGTTTTTTGTTGAATGCTAAAAAAAACTGATAAAAAAACCCGCAATAAAGCGGGCTTCTTTGCACCATTAAAGCTTACGCTTCAACAGATACATAGCGACGGCCAAATTGACCTTTCACTTCAAATTTGATTACGCCGTCAGCAGTAGCAAATAAAGTATGGTCACGACCCATACCAACATTTGTACCCGCGTGGAATTCTGTACCACGTTGACGAACGATAATGTTACCAGCAGTCACAGCTTGACCACCGTACATTTTAACACCTAACATTTTAGGATTCGAATCACGACCGTTTTTGGTCGAACCACCGGCTTTTTTAGTTGCCATGTCTATATACTCCTAGTGATTAACCTGCGATCGTAGTAATTTTCAACTCGGTAAACCATTGACGGTGACCTTGTTGTTTACGGTAGTGCTTACGACGACGCATTTTAACAATACGAATTTTGTCATGACGACCGTGACCAACCACTTCTGCAGTTACTTTTGCGCCAGCTACAACTGGAGCACCGATTTGAATGCTTTCGCCATTCACAACCATTAATACATCATCAAATGTAATAGTCGCGCCAGTTTCAGCTTTCAACAATTCTACTTTAAGGGTTTCACCCTCAACAACACGGTGCTGTTTACCACCGCTTTGGATTACTGCGTACATAATGTACTCCAACTTACCCGTGTCGTCGTGCCGATAAAGGAATATATCGATCTTAAGACGAACGCCACTGGGGGTTATTCAAGGGCAAAGATTTTAAGTGATAATGAATTAAACAACAAGTCATTTCCAGCAAATATTATCATTGTATAGAAAATAATCTACATATAATGGTTTTTTTAAGATTTCCCCTTTGATAATATGAATTTTTTTTTAAGATACAGCTAAAATTGAAATAGATTTTTAAAACAAATCCGCTACTATGTAGCTCAAAAGAATGATCGATTGAATGTTCAATGCTTTATTCATCTTTGGACAAAGAAAGAACAAATCATTAAGATTCAGGCACGATGTCTGCTTTCAAAAGCAACATTCAGACATGTTAATTGTTACACTAGCAACTTATAACGCATTTGCATGAGGCTCCCACCCGATGACCATCGACTTTAAGCAAGATATTCTCGCTCCAGTTGCAACCGACTTTGCTGCAATGGACAAGTTTATTAATGAAGGGATTACCTCAAAAGTTGCTTTAGTGATGGCCGTCAGTAAACATGTTGTTGAAGCTGGCGGTAAACGCATGCGTCCAATCATGTGCCTACTTGCAGCAAAAGCATGTGGTGCAACAGATCTACAGATGGACCCTTATCGTAAACTGGCAGCAATCATTGAAATGCTGCATACCGCAACCTTGGTACATGATGATGTTGTAGATGAATCTGGTTTACGTCGTGGTCGTCCAACTGCGAACGCAACTTGGAACAACCAAACTGCTGTGTTGGTGGGTGATTTTCTGATTTCTCGAGCTTTTGATCTTCTGGTTGATCTCGACAATATGATCTTGCTCAAAGACTTTTCGACGGGCACTTGTGAAATTGCCGAAGGTGAGGTATTACAGCTTCAAGCACAACATCAACCCGAAACGACTGAACAAACTTATTTAGATATTATTCACGGTAAAACTTCTCGTTTATTTGAGCTTGCAACTGAAGGTGCTGCCATCATTGCAGGGAAACCTGAGTATCGTGAACCATTACGTTTATTTGCAGGTCATTTTGGCAATGCCTTTCAAATTATTGATGATATTTTAGACTATACCTCTGATGCTGAAACATTAGGTAAAAATATTGGTGATGATTTAATGGAAGGTAAACCCACTTTACCTTTAATCTCTGCCTTAGCAAATACCCAGGGTGAAGAGCACGAAATTATCCGTAAAAGTATCGCAACTGGTGGAACAAGCGATTTGGATCGTGTGATTGAAATTGTGCAGACCTCAGGTGCTTTAGATTATTGTAGTCGCCGTGCCACAGAAGAAACTCAAGCTGCGATTCAGGCTTTGAACCAATTGCCTGAATCTGAGTATCGCCAGGCATTGTATAATTTAGCGCAACTTGCCTTACATCGAATTCAATAAAATTTAACAAGGCTTATGCATATACAATTTAATGATCTTTTCCTCCTTATGCAGGAACAACTCGACGGCATAAAAGTTGTTCCCAATCCTGATATATTAATTGAGTTAATCAATCGTATCAGACCCAGTGACAGCCACAATTTAGAAGAAAGTCAAAATAAATTTGATGCTTTAATTCAAGCACTGCTCACTACACCCAATGCATCTTCTGCATTTCAAGGTTATTTACTCAAGCTGGTCAATCACTATAAACAAGCAGGATTGTATGCAGATAGTGGGATTTTATCTTTAGACGGCTTTTGGAATCAGCTTGGGCAACGTATTGGCGCACATTTTCTACCTTTATTGACAGACGAATCAGATCTCAAAGATTTGGTTGGCAAAGTGTTTCACCAACGTAGTGATAAATATTGGCTGGAAAATATCAGTGAAAAGAAATGGGAACAATTGTTCCGATTACTCAATCAAGGTCATCGTTATAAAAACGATAAATTGGGAATTAAACGCGATATTGTCAAAGCCATTACTGTGCTTTCCTATCGAATCAGTGGTATTGGCTTATATCCTGAATTTATCAATGCCTACCCCGAACTTCAAGAATATGAATCGCCTTTTTTAGTTCAAAACCGTGAAATTGTTGAGTTTATAGAAGCGTATAAAAAGCAGCATCGCGATGAAGATGAGTTTGCTGTGGGTATTCCTCCCGATGCAGACCAAGCATTGGTCATGATTGAACAATGTCGTGATGTGGTACAGAAAATCCGTCGAGCAATCAAGCGGATTGGGGTGAGTTTAAGCCTGACTTATTTACTCTCGCTACTAGAACAATGTATTGATCGAATCGAACTCTTACTCAATCTTCTGGTCGAAGATGACCAGATTCGTTATCAGCTCTGCGGTGAATTGCTCACTGACTTAGTCAATGCACACTATAGTGAAACCAGTGTGCGTGATTTGCTTAAAACCAACAGTGAGTTAATCGCACTACAAGTCACTGAAAACGCCAGTAAGACAGGCGAACATTATGTAAGTACCGATAAGAAAGGTTTCTTTGGTATGTATAAAGCAGCTGCAGGTGCAGGTGCGATTATTGCAACCATGGCAACCCTGAAAATACTGACTGCACGTTTAGTCCTTGCGCCATTTTTGCATGCCTTTCTCTACAGTATGAATTACTCATTGGGTTTTATCCTGATCCATGTTTTGCACTTTACTGTAGCAACCAAACAGCCTGCGATGACGGCGGCTGCACTTGCATCAACAGTTCAGCATCAAAAAGGTTCAAAAACGGCACAAATTGCTGAACTTGCCGGACTGATTATTAATATTATCCGGACTCAGTTTATTGCAATTCTGGGAAATATTTCGATTGCGATTCCTACTGCCGCCTTAATTACCTATCTCTGGCAGCTGTCAATGCATGAACCACTTTTGACGCATGCTAAAGCCACAACCTTACTCGCCAGTCTAAATCCATTTACCTCATTGGCAATTCCTCATGCAGCAATTGCCGGTGTTTGTTTATTTTTATCGGGATTAATCGCTGGATATTTTGACAATATGTCAGTCTATCGAAAAGTCGGCCCCCGCTTAAAAGCTCACGTAAAATTGAAAAAAATGATGGGACAGGCCCGACTGGACAAGTTTGCAGACTATATCGAACGAAACTTAGGCGCTTTAGCGGGTAATTTTATCTTTGGGATCATGCTTGGAAGTATGGGAACCATTGGTTTTATCTTAGGTTTACCTTTAGATATCCGCCATATTGCGTTTGCTGCTGCTAACTTTATTCAAGGCTTAATGACCATCAATGGTTCACCTGATATTGGCCTCATCATTGTGTCTTTCCTTGGCGTGTTATGTATTGGTTTGACCAACTTATTTGTCAGCTTCACGCTCACCATTATTGTGGCACTCAGAGCAAGACAAGTTCGTTTTTCACAATGGAAACCATTGGCAAAACTTATATTTACCCATTTTTCTACCCGTCCTCTAGATTTCTTCTGGCCGCCAAAACAACCCTTACAACTTGAAGATGAGGCAAACTCACAAAGCAAACTAAATCACTAGGATTTTTGTTATTTTTTGTGCAAATTGTTAAATATTTCACAAAAAGAAATTAGTATAAATTACCTAAATTTACTCACTTGAAAAAAAGTGTACTGGCTAGTACACTTCGGTTGATTAAATAAACTTAACGTACGCAATTATATACTCTAGGTTAACTTATGCCTTACGTATTGCTCCTTATTGGCTGTATAGGTTTACTTATTGGGAGTGTTGGTTTAAACATTAACCAGGTACAACAGTTTGATTTTTCAAGCGTTGTATGGATGAGTTCACACCGTTTAGAGGTCTTAAATGGTCTAGCACTCACCCTATCCTATCTGGGCGGCTTACCGTCAATGATCGTGATTGCAGGGCTATGTAATTTATATTTCATACGCCTAAAACAATATGCAAATGTGCTGATGATCAGTATTGGACTGCTCGGTGCTGCGGCAATTGGTTGGATACTCAAATATCTGGTCAATCGTCCTAGACCCGATGAAATCTACCAAATGGTGCAAACCTATGGTGCTTCATTTCCTAGTGCTCACAGCATTTATGCAGCGATTGTATGCTGTTCGATTATGTTTATATTTCAAAAGCATCGCCAAGTTAAATGGATTAGCTTGGGGGGCTTTTTATGGTTTCTAAGCATGGGGGGCTCTAGAATTTATCTAGGGGCACATTTCCCAACTGATGTACTCACTGGATGGAGTATAGGTGTCATATGGGCTGCAATTTTATGGCTCATACTGTCACGAGAAACGTTAAGACAGAACAAATTATTTTTAGATAAGAATCTAAACGAGGTGGAATAATGATGTCGGCAAAGCTTTGGGCTCCTGCCCTTACTGCTTGTGCTCTCGCAACAAGTATTGCACTTGTAGGCTGCAGCAAAGATCCTAAATCAGCACAACAAGCTGGTGGTGCTGCCCAAAAAATGCCGCCGACTGAAGTTGGTGTCATTGTTGCTCAGCCACAAAGCGTAGAACAAACTGTTGAACTTTCGGGTCGTACTTCAGCGTATCAAATCTCTGATGTTCGCCCACAAACAAATGGTGTGATTTTAAAACGTTTGTTTACGGAAGGTAGTTTTGTTCGTGAAGGCCAACCTCTTTATGAGATTGACTCGAGCATCAATCGTGCAAACTTAGACAGTGCAAAAGCAGCTTTAGTACGTCAGCAAGCAAACTTAAATGCCTTGCAGGTTAAAGCAAATCGTTATCGTCAACTTGTCGGCATCAATGCTGTTTCTAAGCAAGAATTTGATGATTTGCTTGCACAAATCAAACTTGCTGAAGCAGATATTGCAGCGTCAAATGCTGCTGTTAAAAATGCACAAATTGACCTAGGTTATTCGACTGTTCGTTCACCTATTTCAGGTCAATCTGGTCGTTCTTCAGTTACTGCCGGTGCTTTGGTGACTGCAAACCAAGCCAATGCTTTGGTTACAATTCAGCAACTTGACCCAATTTATGTAGACATCAGCCAATCAAGTGCTGAGTTATTACGTCTACGTCAACAGTTAAGTCAAGGTAGTATTGACCGTAGCAATAACACCAAAGTTCGTTTAAAACTTGAAGATGGTAGCTTCTACAGTGTGGAAGGAAACCTTGCATTTTCTGATGCAAGTGTAGACCCAAGCACAGGTTCTGTAACTTTACGTGCAGTCTTCTCAAATCCTAATCATTTATTATTGCCAGGTATGTTTGCCAATGCGCAGATCGTACAAGGCGTAATTCCAAATGCTTACTTAGTTCCACAAGCAGCAATTACACGTACCCCAACTGGCCAAGCAATCGCGATGATTGTAAATGCTAAAGGGGTAGTCGAAAGCCGTCCTGTAACAACTGTAGGTGTTCAAGGTAAAGATTGGATTGTCACTCAAGGCCTAAATACTGGCGATAAAGTGATTGTTGATGGTATTGCCAAAGTAAAACCAGAACAAGCTGTGGTTGCTAAACCGTATCAGCCTCAAGCGGCTGCACCCCAAGCAGGTGCTAAACCAGGTACAGCAGCACAACCTGTTCAACAAAATAAATCTAGTGAACAAAAAGCTACTTCAAATGCATAAGGGGTAGACGAATATGGCTCAATTTTTTATTCATCGCCCCATTTTTGCGTGGGTGATTGCACTGGTAATTATGTTGGCGGGTATTCTGACGCTGACAAAAATGCCTGTTGCTCAGTATCCAACAATTGCTCCGCCTGTGGTGACAATTTCTGCAACTTATCCTGGCGCTTCTGCACAAACTGTTGAGAACACGGTAACTCAGATCATTGAACAACAAATGAATGGTCTAGATGGTTTACGTTATATCTCATCGAACAGTGCGGGTAATGGTCAAGCATCAATCAACCTGAATTTTGAACAAGGTATTGATCCAGACATTGCACAGGTTCAAGTACAGAACAAATTACAATCAGCGACTGCACTGTTACCTGAAGATGTACAACGTCAAGGGATAAAAGTGACCAAATCTGGCGCGAGTTTTATGCAAGTACTTGCATTTTATTCGCCAGATGGCAGCCTGTCTGGGGCTGACATTAAAGACTATGTAAACTCAAATATTTCTGAACCACTGAGTCGTGTTGCAGGCGTAGGTGAAATTCAAGTCTTTGGTGGTCAATATGCAATGCGTATCTGGCTAGACCCAGCTAAAATGACCAGTTTGCAAGTTACACCAAGTGACATTGCTGCTGCCATTCGTGCGCAAAACTCACAAGTGGCTGTAGGTCAATTGGGTGGTGCTCCAGCGGTACAAGGTCAAGTCCTCAATGCGACTGTCAATGCACAAAGCATGTTGACGACACCTGAACAGTTTAAAAACATTTTCCTGAAAAATACCGCTTCGGGTGCTCAGGTTCGTTTAAGTGATGTTGCACGTGTAGAACTCGGCTCAGATAACTACCAATTTGATTCTAAATTTAATGGTAAGCCTGCTGGCGGTGTAGCGATTAAATTGGCAACAGGTGCAAATGCACTTGATACAGCGGCTGCTGTAGAAAAACGCCTCAGTGAACTCCGTAAAAACTACCCAGATGGTCTGAAAGATAAGCTTGCTTATGACACCACACCATTTATCAAACTTTCAATTGAAAGTGTGGTACACACGTTAATTGAAGCAATCGTTCTTGTATTCTTTGTGATGTTCTTGTTCTTACAGAACTGGCGCGCAACGATTATCCCAACAATGGCAGTTCCTGTGGTTGTACTGGGGACATTTGCAGTTATTAATATTTTCGGCTTTTCAATCAACACCTTAACCATGTTCGCCATGGTACTGGCAATTGGTCTATTGGTCGATGATGCCATCGTTGTGGTTGAGAACGTCGAACGGGTGATGCAAGAAGAGCATACGGGTCCAGTTGAAGCCACTGAAAAGTCGATGAAACAAATTTCAGGTGCTTTGGTAGGTATTACCAGCGTATTGACTGCCGTATTTGTGCCAATGGCATTCTTCGGTGGTACTACAGGGGTAATTTACCGTCAGTTCTCGATCACGCTCGTTACTGCAATGGTTTTATCATTAATCGTTGCTTTAACTTTTACCCCTGCGCTTTGTGCGACATTGTTAAAACAGCATGATCCAAATCAAGAACCAAGCAATAACATTTTTGCGCGTTTCTTCCGTTGGTTTAACCGTAGCTTTGATAAAGTAGCGGAGAAATACCAAGGTGGTGTCAATCGTATGACCCATCATAAGATCTTCTCTGGTGTGATCTACGTTGCGGTAATTGTTGCCTTAGTCGGACTGTATAAAATGCTCCCCTCTTCTTTCCTACCAGAAGAAGACCAAGGGATGGTTATGACATTGGTTCAGTTACCACCAAGTGCCAGCCTTGAACGGACAGATAAAGTCATCACGACCATGACCGATTACTTCTTAAATAAGGAAAAAGCAAACGTAGATACTATATTTACAGTTTCTGGTTTCTCGTTTACTGGGGTTGGGCAAAATGCTGGTTTAGCATTTATGAAGTTGAAAGACTGGAGTGAACGTACCACACCTGAATCACAAATTGGCGCCATCATCCAACGTGGTATGGCACTGAATATGATTGTCAAAGATGCATCTTACATCATGCCATTGCAATTACCTGCAATGCCAGAATTAGGTGTTTCATCAGGTTTTGACATCCAATTAAAAGATGCTAGTGGTCAAGGCCATGAGAAATTGGTTGCTGCGCGTAATGCTGTTTTAGGTATGGCTTCTCAAGACAAACGTCTTGCTGGTGTTCGTCCAAATGGACAAGAAGATACCCCTCAATATCAAATCAATGTTGACCAAGCGCAAGCTGGTGCAATGGGGGTTAGTATTGCGGATATTAATTCGACCATGAGCATGGCTTGGGGTGGTTCTTATATCAATGACTTCGTTGACCGTGGTCGTGTGAAAAAAGTTTATGTTCAAGGCGAATCAAGCGCTCGTATGATGCCTGAAGACTTAAACAAATGGTATGTACGTAACAATAGCGGCACTATGGTTCCATTCTCTGCATTTGCAACAGGCCAATGGACTTATGGTTCACCTCGTCTCGAGCGTTATAACGGTGTAGCTTCTGCAAACATTCAAGGTACACCAGCACCGGGCGTAAGTTCGGGAGATGCGATGCTTGCTATGGAAGAAATTATTGGTAAGTTACCATCTATGGGCTTAACAGGTTTCGACTATGAATGGACGGGTCTGTCTTTAGAAGAACGTGAATCTGGCAGTCAAACTGTTCCGCTTTTAATTCTTTCATTGCTTATCGTGTTCCTTTGCCTTTCAGCTTTATATGAAAGTTGGTCAATTCCAGTTTCAGTATTGCTGGTCGTACCATTAGGTGTTATTGGTGCATTTACCTTAACTTGGTTGGGCATGGTCATCAAAGGTGATCCTAACTTATCATTTAACATCTACTTCCAAGTCGCGATCGTTGCAGTCATCGGTTTGTCTGCAAAAAATGCGATTTTGATTGTAGAGTTTGCAAAAGAGTTGCAAGAACAAGGCGAAGAATTGTTTGAAGCGACATTGCATGCTGCAAAAATGCGTTTACGTCCAATTATCATGACAACCTTAGCGTTCGGTTTCGGTGTATTGCCACTTGCTTTATCAAGCGGTGCTGGTGCTGGTAGCCAACACTCAGTCGGTTATGGTGTATTGGGTGGTGTAATTAGCTCAACACTTTTAGGTATCTTCTTTATTCCTGTGTTCTTCGTATGGATTCGTAGTATCTTTAAGTACAAACCTAAAAATCAAAATATTCAGGAGCATAAATCGTGATGCAAAAAGTATGGTCTATTTCAGGTCGTAGCATTGCGGTATCTGCACTTGCGCTTGCTTTGACAGCGTGTCAAAGCATGCGTGGCCCAGAACCCGTAGCTCAGGCGAACATACCAACTGGTTATATTCAAAATAACGGTGGTACATCTATTGCTGAACAAGGTTATAAAGAGTTTTTTGCAGATCAACGCTTACTTCAAGTACTTGATCTTGCTTTAGCCAATAACCGTGATTTACGTACAGCAACATTGAACATTCAACGTGCTCAACAAGCCTATCAAATCACTGAAAACAATCAGCTACCAACGATTGGTGCAAGTGGTGGTCTATTACGTCAGGATCAAGGTGTAGGTGCTCAAACACGTTATAATGTTGGCCTTGGTGTAACTGCTTATGAGTTAGACTTCTGGGGTCGAGTAAAAAGTTTAAAAGACAATGCGCTTGATACTTATTTATCGACTGCAAGTGCGCGTGATGCAACGCAAATCAGCTTAATTAGTCAAGTTGCGCAAGCTTGGCTAAATTACTCTTTTGCCAGTGCACAACTTAAGCTCGCTGACCAAACATTAAAAGCGCAGCTTGACTCTTATAACCTCAACAAAAAACGTTTTGATGTCGGTATTGACAGTGAAGTGCCTGTTCGTCAGGCTCAGATTTCTGTTGAAACTGCACGTAATGATGTTGCCAATTATAAGACTCAAATTGCACAAGCTCAGAACTTGCTAAATCTACTTGTTGGACAATCAGTTCCAGACAACTTATTGCCAACACAACGTGTAACGCGTATTACTTCAAATGCTGCGTTCGCATCAGGTTTACCAAGTGACTTGCTGAACAACCGTCCAGACGTCAAAGCGGCTGAATACCAACTTTCTGCTGCTGGTGCGAATATCGGTGCTGCGAAAGCACGCTTATTCCCAACCATCAGTTTGACGGGTACTGCAGGTTATGCATCTACTGATTTAAGTGATTTATTTAAATCAGGTGCTTTCGTTTGGTCTTTAGGTCCTAGTCTTGATATTCCGTTATGGGATTGGGGCACACGTAAAGCGAACATTAAGATTTCAGAAACAGATCAACAAATTGCGTTATCTGACTATGAAAAATCAATTCAATCTGCTTTCCGTGAAGTCAATGATGCATTAGCGACTCGCCAAAATATTGGTGATCGTCTTTCTGCTCAAAAACGTTTAGTTGATGCAACCAATACAACCTATAAACTTTCAAATGCCCGCTTCCGTGCTGGTATTGATAGTTACTTAACTGTTTTAGATGCTCAACGTACGTCTTACTCTGCTGAACAAGGTTTATTGCTATTAGAGCAAGCGAACTTAAACAATCAGGTAGAGGTTTATAAAACCCTTGGTGGTGGTCTAAAAGCCAACACTGCGGATCAAATTGCACAACCGGCCTCTTCATCTGAATTGAAATATCATTCAAAAGATAAAAAAGTCAGTTAATCTCAGTTTGATGATCAAAGCTCACTTCGGTGGGCTTTTTTTATTGCTTTTTAATGGATAATTTCCTATGTTTGAAGCAATACATCATCAATGAATATTTAAAATGAAACTCAGTAATTTAGAAACTGTTCCAGCACATGTCATAAAGCAACAGCTTGATGTCGTTTATGGAAGTACCGTCCGTAGTAAACATGTTGGACGTGACTTTATGGCTGGTCTAAAAAATATTGTCGGTGGTGAACTCAAAGGCTATACCGAGTTATTAGAAGAATCGCGCCAAGAAGCCATGAATCGTATGATTGAAAAAGCACATGGTTTAGGTGCCAATGCAATTGTTGGAATCCGTTTTTCCACCTCTAATATTGCGCAAGGTGCATCAGAACTTTTTGTCTATGGTACTGCGGTCATTGTCGAACCGACCACAACTCAACTTCCTGACCCATTTTCAAAATAGGCGAAACAGATGGATGGTTTAATTTTTAAAATTGGGCTCACACTGGTTCTGTTTTTTATTGGCTGGGGTTTTGGACGTTTTATTGAGCAAAAGCATTTAAAAGAATTGGCAGACAATGAACAACGGCTTGCCCATATTCGGATTGATACCAATAAGTTCCAAGTCTCTGAAAAGCAAGGGCAACTTATCAGTAGTAATGTGGTGATTTCACATGATTATTTTAAATATATTATTGCGCAAATTCAGAACTTCTTTGGTGGTCGTTTAACCACCTATGAGAGTGTCGTCGATCGCGCACGTCGAGAGGCGATTGTTAGATTAAAACAGGAAGCTGAAAATATTGGAGCTACGCATATTATGGGCTTACGTTTAAGTACCACAGAACTCGGTATGCAAGGTGGAATGGTTGAAGTCTTTGCCTATGGAACAGCAACTTAATCTCCCTCCTCTTTTTAAATAATCATCATGATTTTTTCATTAGAATACACGATCTTTGTTAGACGGTTTGATTTTGTATTCTGGTGATGTAAAGATCTAGGAATAACTTGACCATAACAAAAATGAAAGAATCTTAACTTCATGAACAGGTTAGATATCATGAAAGCTTTAGTACTTAAAATAAGTATCGGATTACTGTCTATGCTTCCATTCACAATAAATGCAGAATTGATTGTATTGGCTTCACCACAAAGTCAGGATAAATACTATGCAGAAAAAATCGATGATATCTTTGATTTTCATGTCGATTATGCAAAGAAAATTATCCAAAATGGTGACAATGTGATGATCTTAACCGATCAACAACTTTACCCTGATTATGTCAAAGCACTGGGTAAACAGCATGTTACTATCGCGCCTATGCAAGATATTTGGATGCGTGATTTTAGCAGTGCCAATCCCAATCAACCTGTTCTTTTTCGTTATACCGCAGCAGGACAAGGTGGAACCAAAAAAGCTCAAGCCATTTCTGATGATGTTCAAGCAGACTTTAAAGCCTATAGCCAAAAGGCTGGTTTAAAATTTACCCAGACCCAACTGCTCAATGATGGTGGTAATTGGGTTGAAGATGGTTATGGTAATGTTGTGTTAAGCACCAAGTTCTTAGCTGACAATCATTTAACCGAAACCCAAGCTAGAGCACAACTGATCCGTTTGACAGGTGCTAAACATATTGCATTTATTGAAGCAGATGAACAAGGTGGTTTAGAACATGCGGATGGTGTCGTAAGCTTTATAGATCAGAATACTTTAGTGATTAACACCTATCCTGAAGATCCTGACTACGCCAAACAGTTAAAGATCGATTTAAAACGCGGTATTCCAGATATCAAAATTCATGAAATCACCACACCTTATGATGGTAGTGAAATTTATGATGAGAAATTTGGTTCAGCTTGTGGCTTATATACCAATATGCTGGTTACGCCTGAGCGTATTTATTTTCCGCAATTTGGTATTAAACAAGATGCACTGGCATTACAGCAAATTCGTCGTCTAACCAAACGAACTGTCATTCCAATTCACTCTGCACAGGTGTGCCATATGGGCGGTGGAGTACGCTGTATGTCATGGCAATTAAGGGGCAAAAATGCTGAATTGTTATTAAACTACTTCAATAAAACACATTAAATATTTCATTTATCGCCATTAAATACCCTGTTATTTTAAAAGCATTCATCTTTTAGTTCACGACTAACTTTTAGCTCGCTAACCAGAAGATGAATGTTTAATCGTCAGCTTTACGCTGCAATGACATAATCTTATTGATATTCTTGACAGTATTGCCTATCAGTACTGATATTCATCTTTAAAACTTTTAGGAAATTGATATTTTTTCCCATCAAATTTTAAAACAAACCGTTGTTGCGATAATTGATGATTAACTTCTTGGCAATCTTCGTTTATCACTTGCATCTGGTAGCGTTTAATTTTGCTATTGACCAAAATATCCGTATATTTCTTGGTTTGGGTTGACTGCATCACTAAGGTTGAAGCACGTTCTTCAATATCTGCATTACACTGCATATCCGTTTCTGCCCGATCACGTTCAACTATCAGACTATCTAAGATTTGCTTTTTATTTTTTAAGTCATATAAATTTAGCACTTGCATAGAAAAAGGAAAGGGTTGTGAGTGACCTGAGTAATTTAATCTTAAACCCAAAGCTCGATTTGAATCAGTGACTTTATAATTTGCTGTATCGAGCTGGATTGAATTTAAGCTAATTGCATCCGAAACCATACGTTCTGCAACAACATAGTGATAAACAAGTTTTAAATTTTTTGGATTAAACTTAAATAAATTTAAAGCATAATCACCTTCTTCTGGATGACCTTTTACAGGAATCCATTGCGCATAAGCCATGATCATATTTGAATTATCGACTGGATCGAGCTTACAGTCGATTAAAGCTTGTTCAACCTTTACAATTTTTGCCTGCTTTAATATTTGCGCAACAACTTGAGTATCATCACAAATATTTGCATAAACTGCGCTGATCAATATAAATTGTAGACTAATGATTTTAAATATTATTTTCATGAGGTTTAACATGGTTTTTTGTACTTATAGATAGAGACGGAATATATTAAGAAAAAGCGCTTATACAATATATAAACGCCTTATCAATACATACAAAAGTTGTTAATTTTTAATCACTTTACTTTCATCTTGCGAATCATTTTATAAAGTGTCGATGGTGATAGGCGAGAAACCAACACACCCAATTTTTCTTTACGCCCACCCACGACAATATATTCTTGACCTTTTAATAAAGCAGAAACCGTTTTCTGCGCAAAATCATCGGCTTCTAAACCATTTTCAATGGCTTCATCCTGATGGGCTTGTGCTTTCCCAGCACCATTTAAAGCATTGAAAGATACGTTGGTTTTCACAAAACCAGGGAAAATAACAGAAACATTAACACCATCTTGTGCCACTTCTGCGCGTAAACTGTTTGCCCACATATGAATCGCTGCTTTTGCTGCAGAGTAAGATGCACGATATTGCGTCCCCAATAAGCCTGCAACGCTAGAAATATATGCAATTCGCCCAGATTTTTGAGCTAAAAAGGTTGGTAAAACCAATTTGGTCAAAAACACTTGAGAAAAGTAATCAATTTCCATAATTGCACGTTCAGTTTGCATACTGGTATCTGCAATCAACGCCCTTTGGCTTAAGCCCGCATTGTTGATCAACCAATCAATACGCCCCTTTTCCTCTAAGACTTGTTCATAGGCATGGCGTACTTGCGCTTCATCAGTAATATCCATTGCCACGGAAATATGATGATCTGGGTTAAGCAGACTTATACGAACTTTTTCAAGTTCTTCTAAACGTCTTGCGCTTAAAACCACTTGTGCACCTTGCAAAGCACATTCAGCAGCCAAGGCTTTACCGATCCCTGAAGATGCGCCTGTAATCCAAACCACCTTTCCTTCTAAGCTTTCCATTTTATTATGCTCTTGAATATGGTGAATAAATATTAGACCACGTGACGCACCAAATCAATCAAACCTCCCTTTTTAGAGATTAAGCCTCAACTAAAAACTTTTTAAAGTGCGCTGCATAATGTTGCGCCTTTTCTACATTTCGAGGATTGTATTCATCGCCAACTTTTTCTAAGCGCTTATAGCCTGTACTGGTGATCATATTGATCACACCATTTAAGGTTTTATCAACCACAAAGTTAAATTTTAACAAAGTCTTAGGATCCCGAATAAACTCTGATACACCGAGGTCAATAATTTTAACCAAATTTTTTAGTGTCACAGGCAAAGCACTGGTATCCCCTTGAATGACCTTTTGAATATTACTGGTCGCTTCTTTACCTAGATGGCTATCTAATTGGTAGTACATCACCACTTGGCTTGCATCGGAATCTTCAAACTTTTTAAGAATATGATTTGCCACAGGTTTTAAACGATCATTACTAAACAACGAAATCGACCACGGCATATATTTTTTAAAAGCTCCTTCAATCTGCGTAAAAATTTGCTCTGCTTCTTTGAGTTTCTTCTGACCATTCGCATCTAGCGCAGAGTTATTCCGTTGCTCTTCAAGCAAAGCACCAAAGACTTGATCTAGCACTTGGCATGACATTTCCGTAAAGACATTACCTAATTGTTTTGCCAGATCACTTTTTTCGCCATGATTTAAACTTTGGGTAATGTTTTTTAACTCTTGGTACGTCTGCTGTTTAATCAATAAATCGATTTTATACTGCATTGTTATCTGTCCTTTTGTTGTTTTGTCCTATTCAATTTTGATCTTAGCAAAACTTGAAATATCTTGCATTGTCTTTAACTACTGCTATTTGTTGAATATCAATCACAAATACTCTCAATAAATCAAATATCTAAAACATGCATTTGTAAATATGACTCAGTTAAAACCCCACAATATCCAACATTTGTCATATTTAAGATTAATAACAACAACAAATGCATCTTGTATTTTCATGTTTTGATTGCTGCATTTAATTCAAGGTAAATATGCCATAACAGGAATCAACATTCCTAATGAATATTTGCTACAATGAATGCAATTTTTTACTTACTTTTGATCTGTTTTTACTATGACTGATTCAGCGCAAAATATTGCTACAACCTACGATCCTACCGAGATCGAGAAAAAATGGTACAAGACTTGGGAAGAGAAAGGTTATTTCCAACCGTCTCGTAAAGGCGATTCATTCTGTATCATGATTCCGCCACCGAACGTCACGGGTAGCTTGCACATGGGTCATGGTTTTAACAATGCCATCATGGATGCCTTGACGCGTTACAACCGTATGTCTGGTAAAAATACTTTATGGCAACCAGGTACTGACCATGCGGGTATTGCAACGCAAATGGTGGTTGAGCGTCAATTGGCAGCTCAAGATATTAGTCGTCATGACTTAGGTCGTGAAAAGTTCATCGACAAAATTTGGGAATGGAAAGAACAATCTGGCGGCACAATTACCCGTCAAATTCGTCGTCTTGGCTCATCTGTAGATTGGTCACGTGAACGTTTCACCATGGATGATGGCCTTTCAAATGCTGTTAAAGAAGTATTTGTAAAACTGCATGAACAAGGTTTGATTTACCGTGGCAAACGCTTGGTAAACTGGGACCCTAAACTACAAACTGCACTTTCAGACCTAGAAGTTGAATCAGATAAAGAAGAACAAGGTTCATTGTGGCACTTCAAATACTTCTTTGAGGATAAGTCTCTACGTACTCAAGACGGTCACGATTATTTAGTGGTTGCAACTACCCGTCCAGAAACATTACTGGGTGATACTGCGGTTGCAGTTGCTCCAGATGACGAACGTTATGCACACCTTGTTGGTAAAAATATTATCCTACCCATTACGGGTCGTGCGGTTGCAATTGTAAAAGATGAATATGTCGATAAAGAATTTGGTACAGGCTGTGTAAAAATCACCCCTGCACATGACTTCAATGACTATGAAGTGGGCAAACGTTGTGAACTCGCAATCATCAATATTTTCAACAAAAATGCCGAAGTTTTGGCTGATTTTGAGTTTATCGCAAAAGCTGGCGAAGCGATTTCTAAAACTATCCCTGCACCAGCTGACTATATCGGTTTAGAGCGCTTTGCTGCACGTAAAAAATTGGTTGCACAAGCTGAAGCTGAAGGTTGGTTAGACCAAATTCAACCCTATACGCTGAAACCACCACGTGGTGACCGTTCAGGTGTGATCATTGAACCACTATTGACCGACCAATGGTATGTTAAAATTGCGCCTCTTGCAGAGCCTGCAATCAAAGCAGTAAAAGACGGCGATATTAAGTTTGTGCCTGAACAATACAGTAATATGTATATGGCTTGGATGAACAATATTCAAGACTGGTGTATTTCTCGTCAATTGTGGTGGGGTCACCGTATCCCTGCTTGGTACGATGCAGAAGGCAATATCTATGTTGGTCGTTCTGAAGAAGAAGTTCGTGCGAAAAATAATATCGCTGCTGATGTTGAATTAAACCAAGATGAAGATGTACTGGATACATGGTTCTCTTCAGGTCTTTGGACATTCTCTACACTGGGTTGGACCGGTGATGAAGCAAAAGATAAAGAAAATTATTTCTTAAATACATTCCACCCAACGGATGTATTGGTAACAGGTTTTGACATCATTTTCTTCTGGGTTGCCCGAATGATCATGATGACTATGCACTTCATGAAAAATGAAGATGGCACACCGCAAGTTCCATTTAAAACCGTGTATGTACATGGTTTGGTTCGTGACGGTGAAGGTCAAAAAATGTCTAAATCTAAAGGCAACGTACTTGACCCATTAGATTTAATTGATGGTGTAGATCTTGAAACCTTAGTACAAAAACGTACCACTGGTTTAATGAATCCTAAAGATGCACCAAAAATTGAGAAATCTACACGTAAAGAATTCCCTGAAGGTATTCAAGCTTACGGTACAGATGCGGTTCGTTTTACTTTCTGTGCTCTTGCCAATACAGGCCGTGACATTAAGTTCGATATGAAACGTGTTGAAGGCTATCGTAACTTTGCCAACAAAATCTGGAACGCAACCCGTTTCGTGATGATGAACTGTGAACAACAGCCAATTGGTCAGGAAATCCGTCAAGATCTTTGGGAACTTCCTGAACAGTGGATTGTCAGCCGTTTACAAAAAGCGGAAGCGGCCGTTCAACAAGCGTTTGCAACTTATCGTTTAGATTTGGCTGCTCAAGCGATTTATGAGTTCATCTGGAATGAATACTGTGACTGGTATGTTGAACTGACCAAACCAGTCCTGAATGATGAAAACGTATCAACTGAGCGTAAAGCAGAAGTTCGTCGTGTCCTTCTTTCTGTAATGGAAGCATCTTTACGTCTTGCGCATCCAATCATGCCATTCTTAACTGAAGAAATTTGGCAAACCCTTGCACCAATGATTGGTATTGGTGGTGAAACCATCATGCTTGCGCCATACCCTGTTCCAAATCCTGAACGTATCAATGAACAGGCCGAAGCAGATATGCTTGGGCTACAAGGCTTGATTGGTGCTGTACGTAATATTCGTGGCGAAATGGGCTTAGGTAATGCACGTTTATTACCTGTATTGCTTCAAAACGCGACTGATGCTGAAAAAGCACAAATTGCACGTATTGAACCATTGTTTAAAGCTTTGGCTAAAGTTGAAAGCATTACCTTCTTAACCGATGCTGAGCAACCACCGTTGTCTTCATCTTCTGTTGTGGGTCATGTATCTGTATTTGTACCAATGAAAGGCTTGATTGATCCGAAAGCAGAACTTGCTCGTTTGCAAAAAGACTTAGATAAGGTTCAAAAACAACATGATCAAATCGCCTCTAAACTTGCAAATGAAGGCTTTGTGGCTAAAGCACCTGCTGCGGTTGTTGAAGGTGAAAAGGTTAAACTTGCTGAGTTTGTGGATCAGTTAGCCAAGATTAAAGCCAATATGGAGCAGATTGCAGCGCTTTAAGCGAAGCTTGCAATTTTGCCTCTAAAGAAGGAAGCTTAATTAAGCTTCCTTCTTTTTTTTGTAAAATAATTATGGTTATTCAAAAATTAAAACAACATTTCATCAATCAAAACTTATGTATCAATCAACCGACTACATTGTTAGAAACGTTAAAATTTGAACAAAAATACGGAGTTAAACTTCCACAAATTTTTAAAGAATATTTTATTTTCTTCAATGGTACAGGTGAAGCCAATTTTGCTGATGAGGGCTATTCTTTCTTTTCTTTAGCTGAATTTAGACCTGTAAAAGATTTAAAAGGCATTGAAGACTTTCCTCATGCAAATTGTTTTGTATTTTCAGAATTCTTACTCTGGATGACTGCGTATGCAGTAAAACTAGACGAAGATGGCAATGAATTAGGTATTTATGAAATCTGTAATACGCATAATAAGGTTTGTAATAGTTTTGAAGAGTTTATTTTGCTCATAATGAAAGGTGATTTAGAAATACTTGATCGATGATGTTTTTTTGACCAAAATTCAACAATTTCATATCCATTTAACTTAAAGATCAGTTAGCAAAATAAAGCGAATTGATACACTCTAATTTTTCAAGAATTACCCTCACCCTAGCCTCTCCCACAGGGAGAGGGGACTTCCATTACTAATTTTATCGTTATTTGATACACAATAGGTTTCTCTCCTTTCAACAGAGAATTAAAGAGAAATGACTAAAAATGTGTGTATAACATTCCACAACCTCAATCTTCCCAAAAATGTGGCAGAGACACTCTTTGAGAGTTTAATAATTATTCGATACACAATGAAGCTCACTCTCCTTTCAGCAGCGGGTTAAAGAGAAGTAACTAAAAATATTTGCATAAATTCCACCACCTCAATCTTCCCCCCAAAATGTGGAAGAAACACTCTTTGAGAATTGAATAGTTATTCGATACACAAAGAGGTTTCCTCTCCTTTCAGCAGCGGGTTAAAGAGAAGTAACTAAAAATATTTGCATAAATTCCACCACCTCAATCTTCCCCCAAAATATGGAAGCTCACTCTTTGAGAGTTTAATAGTTATTTGATACACAAAGAGGTTCCCTCTCCTTTCAGGAGAGGGTTAAAGAGAAGTAACTAAAAATATTTGCATAAATTCCACCACCTCAATCTTCCCCCAAAATATGGAAGCTCACTCTTTGAGAGTTTAATAGTTATTTGATACACAAAGAGGTTCCCTCTCCTTTCAGGAGAGGGTTAGGGAGAGGTGTCTTTCAATTCAATACAGATATTCCACAAATCCGCCAATACCACCTCACTGCGATTCAATACATCATCATTCCAATAACGAATAACTTTAATCCCCAAAGCCTCTAAAAACTGAGTTCTTCCATTATCATAAGCTACGCCCACATCTGTATTATGTTGACCACCATCCAACTCAACCACTAAGCCCAATTCATGACAGTAAAAATCGACGATATAAGGCTCAATCAGATGTTGACGACGAAACTTTAAATTCATAAATCGTTGAGCTCGTAAAATTTGCCACATAAGATGTTCGGCATCTGTGGCATCGTATCGCATAGATTTAGCGTATTCTAATAATTTGGGGTTTAGCTTCATTTTATTTTCCCTCTCCCTAGCCCTCTCCCACGGGGAGAGGGGACTTCCATTACTAATTTTATCGTTATTTAATACCCAATGAAGTTACCTCTCCTTTCAACAGAGGATTAAAGAGAGGCGACTAAAAATATTTGCATAAACTCCACCACCTCAATTTCCCCCAAACGTGGAAGCAACACTCTTTGAGAATTTAATAGTTATTTGATACACAATAAATTTCTCTCCTTCCAGAAGAAGGCTAAAGAGAAGTAACTAAAAATGTGTGCATAAATTCCACCACCTCAATATTCCCCCAAAATGTGGAAGGAACACTCTTTGAAAATTGAATAGTTATACGATACACAGAGAGGTTACCTCTCCTTTCAGGAGAGGATTAAAGAGAGGCAACTAAAAATTTTGCATAAATTCCACAACCTCAATTTTCCCCCAAACGTGGAAGAAACACTCTTTGAGAATTTAATAATTATTCGATACACAAAGAGGTTCCCTCTCCTTTCAGGAGAGGGTTAGGGAGAGGTGTCTTTCAATTCAATACAGATATTCCATAAATCCACCCCACTCCGATTCAAAACATCATTATTCCAATAGCAAACAACTTTAAGAATCAGAAAATAAAAGATTTTCTCTGAGTAAACACCACAAAAGAATTAAAAAAGTAGATCCTCTGATCTACTTTTTTACCCTGAATTACTCCAAAATCAACCGCGCGCCAATCGGTTGTATCGGACGATTATTTGGATGTCCCATTAACTCCATAAAAGACTCAATTTGCTCATTCGACGCCTGCTGAATTTCCTTAAACACCACCCATCGGACTCCTTCTGAACACGGCGGTGTTGTTAAAGACCCATTAAAACGGTAATACTCTAAGTTATTGGGTAAATAGCTCTCTGCTTTATTTTTTGAATATAGCTGATTACTTTCACCCACATTTTTTGGCAAGGAATTCCAAATATGTTTTAGTTTTTCATTCTCCAATCCATGTTGAAACATTAATGCGACAACTGCCAATTCACCTTTATCTGAAGCATGCACTAAATGTAATTCCATGGGATAGCTTTGGCCATTAATATTGTTTTCACTTGGACTATGTACATGAAATTGTTCCAGTAAAAATGTCTGTCCATCTAAAACTAAACTTGCTCCTTGATTAAACTCAATCTGCATCGTATGACCAATATTTTGCACAGACTTTGCTGTAGTGTGATAATTAAATTCCAATGGTGGTAAATTCGCAGTCACCGTATCTCGAATATCAATTGGAGATTGATTTATTCCTGCACACGCTTGGTATTGTTGATTTGCACTTGCCCAATCTTTAGGGTTTTGATAATCCCAATCTGATCCTGCCCAAAGTATTGTTGTAGCGCATAGACTAATTATTGTTAAACCGTATTTAATAAACATAAGAGCCCCTTAATTATTCAAATATTTTCAGCACTGAATGCTCTATTTATAAATGCTCTAGTTACTGGTTATATGAAAGGCTGTTGAACTGAAGAGCATGATGTGATGTTGGTAAAATTTTTATTAAGATTTTCTACCAAATCTTATTAGATTATAAGAAATATACTTATCCAAGTTCAAGTCCTTTATTTTTTCCTATAACAGATACACGCACTACTCTGTATTTTATAAATGCGTCATATTGAATTAAGCTTTTTCATTGTTATTTTTCTAATCAAACTCCAAATTTAAATCCAAAACGCTATTCCTTAAGCTGATCCAAAGCCGTCCCCTGTACAGGATTTCTTTTCCAATAATAAGGTTGGAAAAATCGAAGTAACAAACGCCATGGTGTCATCCAGACAATACGCGCATTACTCTTCTTATTCTTACTGATGCGTTGCGCCAAATAACCACACACTTGCTCAGGTGGGTCAATTACAAACATAAATAACCATTTCATTTTATGCCAGTTTTTAACTTCACCTTGCTGCCAAGAAGAAATCAATAAATCTGTTGCCACCATTCCGGGGCTGAGTGTCCCAATCAAAATATCACTATTCTTGGTTTCTTTATTTAAAGCATGATTCAGATAAGCAACTGCTCGTTTACTGGTTGCATAAGGCGTCATCCCCGCACTCCACTCACCACGACTGCCCCAACCTTCCATATTAAAAATTTGCCCAAAACCTTGCTGCATCATTCCTTTTAAAGCCACTTGAGAGCCCAACATTGTTCCAAGTACATTGGTTTTGATTACACTTTCCAAATCTGAGCTAGCAATCTCGGTAAATGCCCTTGCTGCGTTACAGGTACCGGCATTGTTAATCCAAACATCGACCTGACCAAACTTTAAAACTGTTTCTTCCCATAAATTTTGCAAATCGTCATATTGAGCCACATCACAGGTCACCCCATAAATTCTATTCGGTGTATAGCGTTGCGCTAAATCTGCAACAACCTGATTTAACTGCGCTACATTTCGTGCCGAAATCATCACAGACCAACCTAACTTTAAAAAAGCTTCTGCCAAAGCAAAACCAATTCCACGTGTACCTCCTGTAATCACGACAGATAAAGCTTGATCAGAATTTGATGTGTTCAAAATATTCCCCATTGTGGTGATGAATCAGTATGGACAGCAAACTGGCACGTGATAAAACACATGACTATATCTCCAATTTAGGACATTGAGCATCAAAAAATCAATTTTTAAGATAGAATCTTCAACATTCAAAATTATTGAATGATTCATATTCTATGAAAAACAAAATTTTATTATGCATCACCCTTATTTTTCTCATTGGCTGTCATGAGAAACCCAACACCTCAACTGAAAGCAAGCCAACCAAACAAGAAACACCCCAATCAACTCAAACCAAAGCAGAACCTATTGAGATTGCTGCTCATCCAGAGCCAGACCACCTCGTCAATAATCCAACACCACTCCCTCAAGGTTATTCAGTCGATACGACATACCTCAAAAAGCCATTACTCATCGATTTTGATGGAGATGGAAAACTAGATGCGTTCCAAGTCTTAAAGAATCCCAATAAAAAAGGCATGAAATATCTGTTTGAATTTCGTATTTCCGACAGTGATAAAGTTTATTACTATCAAAATAATGAAGAAGATGATGATTTAGATATTTTTACTAAGTTCGAAGTCGCACCTAAAACAAATATCTATGTCGATGAAGAATATCGCTTTGGTGAAAATGGGGATATTCTTGCTAACGAACAGATTGACCCTAAACATTATTTAAAGTTTAAAGGTGATGGTGTTTCAGTCAATGTCCTCGAAGAAACCTGTGCTGCATCTGCTTTCTTCTTAACAGATGACAAAATTAAACGGATTTATTTCTGTTAAATCTATTTCTCATCCGCAAAAATCGCATTTGCCCCAATCACTTTAGAAATCTTCACTTGGTCTTGCTTTAATAAAGCATAGATTTTTGCTTTAAGTGTTTCACTGGTAAAAGTCCCGTTTAAATTCAGTAAAACGGGTTCATCACTCAATGAACCTTTGCCGTGATATTCGTGATTAATATCGTTGGTGGTTGCCTGATTAATCACCACAAAATGCCCCGCAATACCAGTCGCTTGACCACAAGCTAAACTTTGTGGTGACCAATTCCCTACTTTGATCTCAGGTGTTAAAGCATAGCCTTTACTTGCTAATATTTTCTTCTGCTGTGCTGTTGCTATGGGAAAATTTAGTATCTTTTGCTGACCTTTCCAGTTTATCGCTAATTGACTAGATAAACATGATGCTCGAAAAGGGCCTGCACTACCTGACTCTGCACCATCATTAGAATCATCGCATTGAGAAATAACTTGAAAAGTTGCTTCTCCACACTGCAACAGTTTAGATTTATAGATTTTATATTGGCTGGGTTGCGCACTCACTGATTCAGTAAAAAGACAGAAACCAAAGAACGCCATTAAATACACAAAAAAATTGCAATATGTTTTAGACACCATCATTTTTATACACTTCATTGATCGTTTAATCGCAAATTGATTTTATATTAAACATTTATTTACAACTCATTAAATCATCCAACAACACACCAAGCATTTGAAATTTATAATGATATAAGTTAGATATTCCCAAAATACTGATTAAACCAGAAGATGAATACAATAGCATGACAACAAAAGCTTGATAAAAATACATATTTTTAAAATAATGTTAATTCAATCACAAAAAAATCGATATGATGATGAAAAATATAATAATATTCAGCAGTGGTGTTCTATCACTATTTTTGGCCTCGCTTAATTATGCTGCGGCTCCGCAAGTCCCTGAGGAAACGGCAACACAAATTTTTAAAAGCGCAAAGTTTCAAAAAACCAATCTTGGCTGGGAAAGCCGCTGTAGCCTTGGCAATATCTCCTATTATGGTGACCTCAATAAAGATGGTCGTCCTGATGCTGTTGTAGTCGATGGTGGTGTCGGCTGCTATGCAAACACAGGAATTGGATTTTATATTGTTACCCAACAGACCAATAAACAATGGGTGAGAATATTTAACAGTCATGGGACGCCTGAGTTTCTATCAACTTTAGGAAAGCATGGTTGGCCAGATATTGCCATCAATGACTCAAGTAAATGCTTTGCTGTGTATAAATGGAACGGTCAAAAATTTCAAAGAAACCGTTTCGAATACAAAAATCAAGCTTGCAGTCTGAGTGTTTCCAAAAATTGATCATTAAGTTATTTTTTAATTTTAACTCAATCATTTTATCGGTTTATTTTTAGATTAAAATTTGACAGCCTAGGTTTAAGATGAAATACAATAAATAAAAATCAATAATTATCAGTATCTTAAAAATAAGTCAGAATATCTTGTTGCATCAAGTTAGTGCACAAATTCCAATTTAGTGCATACTTTTGCTTTATATCGAGTCTTAATAATATTTTGAAATTGTTGATCTATTTTTTCATACAGCCAAACACTTCACGGATTCAAATCGTTGGTTATACTTGAACCAATTTGTGACAAATAGCACCAAAAAGAATCGTATATGCAAAACGTTGATCTACTCTTTCTCTTGCTTGGCGCAGTGCTTGTACTCGCTATGCATGCAGGCTTTGCTTTTTTAGAGCTGGGAACAGTTCGCCATAAAAATCAAGTCAATGCACTCAGTAAAATCATTACTGATTTTTCAATCTCAGCAATCGCCTACTTCTTTGTCGGTTATTACATTGCCTATGGCCAACATTTTTTCCATACAGGTGCTACGCTTTCAACTGAGCATGGCTACAATTTGATGCGTTGTTTTTTCCTTTTGACCTTTGCTGCAGCAATTCCTGCCATTGTTTCTGGTGGCATTGCAGAACGTGCCAAAATGCGTTCTCAAGCCATTGCAACCCTATTTATTGTAGCGCTGGTTTATCCATTTTTTGAAGGGATCGCGTGGAATGGCAATCTCGGCCTGCAAAAATGGTTAGCGGATACGTTTGGTGCAAGCTTCCATGATTTTGCTGGCTCTGTTGTAGTCCATGCAATGGGCGGCTGGATTGCGCTTGCGGCAGTATTACTACTCGGTGCGCGTAATGGCCGCTATAAAAAAGATGGTCGCGTAAGTGCGCATCCACCCTCGTCTATTCCTTTTTTAGCGCTCGGTTCTTGGATCTTAATTGTGGGCTGGTTTGGCTTTAATGTCATGAGTGCCCAACGCTTAGATGCAATCTCAGGTTTAGTTGCCATGAACTCACTTATGGCAATGGTAGGTGGCACACTCTCTGCAAATTTCTTTGGAAAAGAAGACCCTGGTTTTTTACATAATGGTCCCTTAGCAGGTTTAGTGGCAATTTGTGCAGGTTCTGATGTGGTTCATCCCATTGGCGCTTTATTTATTGGTATCTGTGCAGGTTTTCTGTTTGTTAAACTGTTTACCTATACACAAAATAAACTCAAGATTGATGATGTACTCGGGGTTTGGCCATTACATGGCGTTTGTGGTGCATTTGGTGGTATTGCTGTGGGTCTATTTGGTCAGCAGTGGTTGGGAGGAATCGGCGGAGTATCTTTGATGTCTCAGCTGATAGGTACGCTACTTGCCATTTTACTGGCTTTAGCAGGTGGATTTGCCGTATATGGTATGCTTAAAGCCACGATGGGGATTCGTTTAACACAAGAAGAAGAGTTTCGTGGTGCAGATTTATCGATTCACAAGATTTCTGCAAACTCTGAAGATGCAATGTTTTAAGCCTTTACAAAGTCTGGTTTTAATTTTATACATTTTGCGGCTGAAAAGCCGCTTTTTTTATAGCCTGGAAATGACAATAAAATAATTTTCACGATAAAATTTTAAACTAGAATCACTCTACCTTAAAGAAAATGATTTAAAATATGTATCTTAGAATACGCATAGATATTTTCTTCTGTATCACCGCTCAATAATAAGACTGCTCATTATTCAACAATTAAGTCTAATTTAAGGTTGTTTTTTTCTAATAAGCGCAGATTAAAATGATTATATTGAGTAACTCGCCTCATGCCCTATTCCGATACAAATAAATTTTTCATAAATAACAGTTTATTGTTAGGAATATTATTTTTAATATTGTTCTTTGTCTTTCCTGTTGGCGGCGCAATCGATATGTATTTTATTCAGCCGTGGATAGATAGCACTGGTCATTTCCCACTCAAGAACAATTGGTTTCTTATTGAAATTAATCACAAGCTACTTAAACATATTGTTATTGCCTTTTATATTGCAGTCCTAATTTCATGGATTACGTCTTTTAAAGTTGCAAAATTAAAAACCTATCAATGGCAATTGGGCTATTTATTTTTTATTAGTGTTTTATCCACTGCACTGATTGGTATTTTCAAATCCCACTCCGCACATGCCTGTCCTTGGTCCATGACAGAACCAACTGCTTTAGGCTATGTTTGGGATTTTTCTGCAAGCAATGGGCATTGTTTTCCGGGTGGCCATGCCAGTACAGGTTTTTCACTGCTCACTGGCTTTTTTGTATTTAGACAGTCAAATTCTAAAATTGCTTATTTTTTCTTAGTCTTAGGTCTGGTGCTTGGTTTGATTACGGGTTGGGGGCAAATGATGCGTGGTGCGCATTTTCTTAGCCATAACCTTTGGACAGGCTGGATTATTTTCACTTTTAATTTAATTATTTATCGTATTTTTTATAAAAAATTTACAACCTAACGATCCAAAATATTCAGCCATATACTATTATCTTTATTAAAAATGCGATTCTAAAAATAAGCTTCTTGTATGCATCAAAATGAGCATTCAATACTGACATCGTTTTAAATATCGATGAAACAAAGGTGGTGTTTCTAGCGTGAAGCATCGCCTACACAAAGTGATTAAAACTTTAAACGTAAAACGTGACATTGCAAACTTGATCTTCATACAGTTAATTTCGATGTCATGGTAAAAGTTTCATGCTTGATAGAGCTTCGCCACATTTAAAAATCATTCCAAAGCTTACTTTTACAAAAGCAATCATGTATTAGACATTTAAAAATAAATCACTCGTCATTGTCGCTTATTTAAGCGCTGATCTACTTTTTATTCCAATCTAAAACGCGAAATCAAGTGATGTATCGCTATATGCGTCATTCAAAGCATTACATTTTTGTCAGAATTTAAATATTAAATTATTAAAGCAATCTTAATTTTTACAATTTTTTATATTTTGTTTATACTTGAGTTAATTTAGTAATCTTATACGTGCAAAATATGAGTAATTTTTCTAAATTTCTCCGCAATTCGCTTAAAATTCAAGACCAAAACATTCAGTCTTATCAGTTGGGTGGTGGCAAAGTGTGGCTTAAGAAAGCCTCTGAACGCCACTCAGCTTGGATTTATGTCCCATTAAAATGGGTTGCACGTATACTCAATATTGAAGCACTCACCCCTATTCCAAATTATGGTGGTAGTAAATCGATTTATTGTGAAGTTCATCGTCTGACAGAATTAAATTCATTAGGTATTCCAACACCACAAATTTTAGCCAATTGTTCACAAGGTCTATTGATTGAAGATGCTGCTGATCAGGGTGAAGATGTCATGCAACTTGATCAGGCATTGGCACAAATGGAAGGAAATACAGCTAAAAAACTCGAATTTTATCGTGAAGCAATCTTTGCCATTCAAGCTGTACATCACAAAGACAGTTATTTAAGCGAAGCATTTGCACGAAATATTTTAGTCAATAAGGACAAAACATTTACTTTTATTGATTTTGAAACAGATCCCGGTGAAGTGCTGGACTTAGAAACCTGCCAAATTCGAGATTGGTTATGTTTTATTTTCTCAACAGCATTCCGTTTTAATGATGATGAGCTTGCTCAAGCTTGCGATATTTTTATTGGAGAAATTTATCCAAGTAAATCAAAATACAACGAAATTTGCCGTATAGGCAATAAACTTAATTGGGTCGCAAATTTTAATTTGGGTAAACTTGGCAGTGATGGTCGTAGAATGCAAAAATGTCTAGAATTTTTTCAGTATATGAAGAAAAATGAACCACTTCCATTAATGTAGAAATGGAATCATTCATTTTCCAAGCATCTCACTTCTCTGTTTTGATATCACACTGAATTGGGATTTTGACCAAGACACTGAGTCCGCCCAATTCTTCACTACGGGATAAAGACAGTTCACCACCTAAATGTTGAATGGCTTTATCCACGATCGACAATCCCAAACCACTACCCACTTCTAAGTGATGGTGTACGCGATAAAAGCGTTTTAAGACTTTATCGTACATCTCTGGGTCAATTCCTAAACCACTGTCTTCAATCAAAACATAAGCAAAATCATGAACATCTTCAAAGACTGATATATTTATCATGCCTGAAACAGGGGTATATTTTATTGCGTTATCAATTAAATTAAAAATGATTGAATGAAGACTATGTTCTACACTTTTTAAAATCACTGTTTCATTACGCACAAAGCCAAGATCGATATCTTTTTCCATCGCAAGATTCATCAACTGTTCAACACAATTGAGTGCCACATCATTCAACTTAAATTGAGTCACTTGAACTTCATGACTTAATGAAGAATCTTGCTTTGCTAAGGCAAGCAGTTGCGTAACCAAATGCTGCATCCGTGCCAAACCTTTGCTTAAATTTTGTAGATTTTCCTCTTCAGGAAACTGACTCATCAAAATTTTAGTTTGCAGATTCAATGCAGTGATGGGGGTGCGTAACTCATGTGCAGCATCTGCCACAAATTGTCGCTGTTCTTGTTGAGCAACAGAAATTCGCTCAAACAAATGATTCATTTCATGGATCGTCGGCAGCAATTCTTCTGGATAGTGGGCATTTTGAATTGCGATCAAGGAGTTTGAATCACGTTTTGCCAGTTCAGATTTAAAGTCCTCAAGTGGCTTTAAACTGCGACGTATAATATAAACCAAGCCCAACAAAGCAAATGGAATGATCAGTAAATATGGAAGAAACATACTGCCTGCAAGCTCTAAAGCCAAATGTTCTCTGACTTTTTCCTGCTGGCTGATTTGAATCTGATAATTTGCAGTCGGTAGGATGTAGGTAATCCATATGCCGTGCGCTGTTTCTTGACTATAGAAACCCGCTTTTTGCTTAGGTTCAACAATGACATGATGCGGCGTATTTTGGGTTTGTTTAGGTTCAGCATACGCCCAAACATCTATGAATAAATCTTCTTCATGATAGCGTTTGTGGATATCAAAATGACTTTCAATGGGGCGTGGATTTAACTCCACCCGCTCTGCAAGATAGACCATCTGAGCATCTAAAATTTCATTGATCTCTTCTAAAGAAATTTTATATGCTGAAAAAACCAACACACAACCAAGTAAGATACTAAAAATAGACGTATAACGAATTAAACGTTTTCTTAAGGAAAATGCAGTTTCCATATCATTCCGCTTTTTGTGGTTGCCCCAAACGATAACCTAACCCACGAATTGTACGAATAATATCTTTACCCAATTTCGATCGGATATGGTGCACATAGACTTCAATTGTATTGCTGTTGATTTCGCTATCAAAAGCATACAATTTATCTTCTAAATTAGATTTAGAAAATATTTTATTGGGATGGGTCATTAACGGAATGAGAATCGCCCATTCACGGTTTGATAACTCCACCGTTTCGCCTCTAATTGTGGCAATATGCTGTTCTACATCTAAAACAATTTCACCATTTTTTAACAGATTTGAAGCACTTCCTGTTACTTCTTTCGCTGTATCGCCTGTGCGACGTAATAATGCATGGATACGAGCCACCAGTTCATCAAACTCATAGGGCTTAATCAAATAATCATCTGCGCCTTGATTTAAGCCTTCAACACGATTTTGCAATTGATCACGTGCTGAAATAATCAGAACAGGCAAACTCGAACGCTGGCGAATTTGTTTTAAGACCTGCATCCCATCCATCATAGGCAAGCCTAAATCAAGTAAGACCAAATCAAATTGTTTCTCCGAAATAAGCTTTAGGCCATCTAAACCATTATTCACCCATTCCACATCAAAGCCTTGATATTTCAACAATGTTTTAGATGATTCTGCAATCATAAAATCATCTTCTATCATCAAAATTTTGGTCATGGTTTATATCCTTTCAATCAGCTTTGTACAGCACATTGCTGCAACATATTATTTTTTTGATCTATGACTTGAGTCTGGACATTTAGCAAACTCAAAAGACTTGGAAATAAATTATCTTGACTCAATGTTGCCCCTTTTTGTTGATTTAAACAATTGATTTGTTTTGCAGCTGCAGATTTCCATGCATCTGAAAACCACATCAGCATAGGTACATGGGTCTGTTGAGTAGGTGCAATCGCATAAGGCGCACCATGTAAATACATACCACGTTCACCTGTAGACTCACCATGGTCAGATAAATACCAGAACCCTGCACGATAGTTTTCTTGCTGTTTCAAAGTTTCAATCAATTGATTTAAAATATGGTCTGTATAGACAATCGAATTATCATAGGTATTAATCAATTCAGTCGATGAACAGCCTTGTATCGCATTGGTTTCACAAGTCGGTTTGAATTTTTTAAATTGTTCAGGTGCGCGTTTATAATATGCAGGTCCATGACTTCCCATTTGATGTAATACGATCAAATGTGGTTGCTTATCATCTTTTGGTAATTGACTTAAATATAGGTTTAAGCTGTCTACCAAAATACCATCTTGGCATTCGCCACCTTGGCACCATTTTTTCTCTAAATCTTGAGGGATAACAAATTTCTCAACACGATCACAAGTCCCCTTGCAGCCTGAGTTATTATCAATCCATGTCACCTTATAGCCTGCACGTTGTGCAATATCCAGCAAACCTTCTCGATGACTGGCAAGTTGCTCATCATAATCTTTACGCGGCATGCCTGAGAACATACAAGGTACTGAAACTGCGGTTGCGGTACCACAAGAGCTGACTTGAGAAAAATTAATTAGATCAGCCTGCTTTGACAATTCAGGATTGGTATTCTTTGCATAACCATTTAAAGAAAAACTCTCTGCACGTGCGGTTTCACCAACCACCAAAACCATCAGTTTAGGTTTATGTTGTAAAGTCGCATCGTTGACTAAATGTGCATCTTCACCATAACGAATCAAAGGTAGATTCTTTTTCGGTGCTTTTTTATGGAAATAAGACAGTGTTGAAGCCACTGTATTTTGTGGAGAGATCATGCCTTTTAAGTCACGATGCTCACGAAATATAGCAGCATAATCCACATAGAAAACAAATAATAATGCTGCTATAACAGCGAAAGAGCCCGCAATATTTAGGCTTTTAAATAACAGTACTTTGCCAATTTTTTCTGGTTTAATTTTTATCCATAGAATCAAAATGATGGGTAAAATAACAAAACCCAGTGTCCAAATAAAAAATTGTAAAGAAAGTAAGTCTGTTACTTCACCAGGATCTGTTTGTACCATATTCTGAATTTGATCAGGCGAAATCACGACACCCAATGAGTTAACAAAATAAGCACTAAAGCCACCGATGAAGACCAAGACAATTGCAAAAAATTTTGCTGTCCATTTCCAATCTAAAATTTGCAATAACAGATTATATAAAGCAACCAGTACAAAAGCTGTCGCAATCAGAAAAAGTTGTGCTTTAACTCCCTGATAAGGCGTTAGAGACTGAACTTTATTTAAAAAACTAAAATTTAGGCACAAGCCTAACCACACTGCGACAATAAAATTAAAAGCAGTCAGGGAAATGGAGACTTCACGTCGTTTTATACGCTGTATTAAGTTAGACATTACTGTGGTGATACTCTTTTCAATGGTGTTAAGTTAAAAAATGAAGCTTAAACTGAACTTAAAAAGCACTTTCCCAAGCATATTGCACCACTGATCTTAATTGTAATCGCCTTTCTATTTCTCATAATCTGAGAAAATTAAAATCAAATAAAGCATCCACAAAAAAAATGAGTATTATTTTATAGCCCGTAGATTATAATACTGCTTATTCCATTCAAAATAATTCATTTAAAGTTAATAATTTGGAGCTAAAGTTATTCTAAATCCAACAAAAGAATAATACACGAATTGCTTTCTATACGTAAAAAAATGACGAAAAAGTAATTTTTTATTTTCCAATCAATGTAAAACACATCAAGCTTTTATTAAAAAATAAAGGTAAAATCACATTAAATCAAAGAGATTCATGTATTAAGTCAAACCGCACTAATCAAACAATTTATTTTACATCATGACAATATATTATAATCTTAACTATCCCTAAGAAAAATTATTTAATCTATTTCATTCAATCAAAAAACCACTAATCATCGCACCACATACTCAATAGTAATTATACTCATTATCAAACCCAAGCCCACAATATTATGTATATTGTATATTTTTAATCCAATACATAATCGGAATTAGGCAAAAAATACCAATCACTAAAATCAAACTTAAAAAATTTAAATATCCCAATTGATCGCCAATCACGCCACTTAATGTATACAGTAACCCACTGATTGTTGCCATAACAGAGACCTGAAAAGTGAAATCTGTACCTGCATGTTCATGACGACTATATTGCATTACTAAAGTTAAGATCACGACTAAAAGCATTGCAGCACACATATCTTCTAAAGCGTTGATCAGATAAATTAACCACGGCGCTACAAAGTGCGATTGTTCATATTGAGCTGCTAACCATACGAATCCCGCTAAACTGATCAATTTCAAAATAGAAAATAAGATTAAGGCTTGGTGGCGCTTTAGTTTTTTTAGCAATAAACTGGCCAAAGCTGCACCGAATAATGCAGAAAATGCCCCCAACATCGTGATATAAATGCCGATTTGAGAAAGACTTAAGTTAAGATCAACCAACAAAGGCTTGGTAATGGGACCAGTAAAGCCATCGGTTATTTTGATGGTACAAAGCACAAAGAACCACGTTCTTAATTTTTTATTGGCAAAGAAGTAGCTTAAGTAGGTTTTAAATTTTTCAATAAAGTGCTTTGCAGCTTGATTCTGTAAATGTGGTGAAGCAGCCTTTTTCAAGTGTTCTGGTTCTTGATAAAACCAGATAGGAATTGTATTTAATGCCACAATGCCAGCCAAAATCAAAAATGTATTTTGCCAACTTAGCCAGTCCATTGCCCATAAAATTGCCCCGCCCCCAACAATAAATCCTAAACGAGAACCAATGACTTGAAACATATTCCCGATATGTTGCTGATCCCCTTTTAAAATACTCACCGCTAAACCATCCGTCGCGATATCTTGGGTTGCACCAATACTGTTCATACAGAGCAACACCATAAAAAACAATAATAAATAAATCGGTTCATTCAGGGATTGAATCGGTAAAAAAGATAAAATGCTCAGGATAGCAATGGTTAAAACTTGGGTTGGAATAATCCAACTTCGATAATGCCCTTTGGAACGATGTCCAAAGCTATCCACAAAAGGCGCCCATAAAATTTTAATTGCCCAAGGTGCCATGAGTAATCCAAAGCCACCGATATGGGCCAAAGACACCCCTTGTGAACGTAAAATCACTGGTAAAGCATGGGTCATAAAACCAACAGGTAAACCTTGCGCCCAATACAGTGAAAATAACAACAAATAGGTGTTTCGCATGTAATCTAAGCTCGAACGATGTCAATATAAATGGGCCTAATTAGATCTTGTATGTATTGCTTTAATCTACGAATTTTGTAATATTTGCATTTTGCAGATAGTTACTATTAAGCAAAAAACTAAAATCAATACAAGAGCAGTCATATAAAAACACAATGTCACAAAACTTTCCGATCATACCAGATCAAGTGCCTCAACGTGGTACAAGCACCAGTCGTAACATCTTTAAAAACCTTTACTTAGTTCAAGGCTGGGGATTTGAAGGTGAATTTCCCAACTTACCCAAAGCAGTGGTATTTATCGCACCACACACTTCAAATTATGATGGTTTATATGCTTTCCTCGCCATGTTAGGTATTGGTGTTAAAGTCACAATTTTTGGCAAAGATAGCTTGTTTAAACCACCACTCAAAGCACTTTTTGAATGGATTGGCGTGATTCCTGTGCATCGAGATTCACCGCATGGACTCACTCAACAGATTATTAAGGTTATACAACAACAAGATAAAATTTGGATTGCAATCGCACCTGAAGGTACCCGGAAAAAAGCTGAAAAAATTAAAAGTGGTTTTTATCATATTGCAATGGGCGCCAATATACCGATTGCAATTTTTTCGCTCGATTACGAGAAAAAGCGAATTCACTGTTTGGGTACATTGCAACCTACTGGAGATTATGAGCAAGATTTAGCAGAAATTTTATCGCGTTTTAAAGGTAACTTTTCACCTAAAAGACCTAAATTATTATCGATTCCTTTACAAAAACTATTGAAAAATGGCTAGAAAAAACAGAGACAATCTGTTCAGATGTGCAACATATATTTTGATCAAAAGTAATACCCCCATGCGTTTTAAACAACTCGGTTTTATAGGCTTATTGGGTCTAGCCCTTGTTGGCTGTGACAAAACCACCAAAACACCAACTCAGACCACGGCAATTAAAGCACGTGAGCCTGTTATTGCGATTGCTTTAGGTGGCGGCGGTGCAAAAGGTTTCGCTCATATTGGTGTGCTCAAGGTTTTAGAATCTCATGGGATCAAACCTAAAATTGTGACTGGAACCAGTGCTGGAAGTTTTGTCGGCAGTATCTATGCCAGCGGTAAAACCCCCTATCAAATGCAGCAAATTGCACAGCAATTGAAAGAATCTGATTTGCGTGATTTAACCTTAAATAGCCAAGGTATTGTTCTTGGTCAAAAACTACAAGATTATGTCAATCGTAATGTTGCCAATAAACCGATTGAACAATTTCCAATCCGTTTTGCAGCAGTTGCTACACGCTTAGACAATGGTAAAAAAGCAGAATTTATTAAAGGGAATGCAGGCCAAGCAGTTCGTGCTTCTTGCAGTATTCCCAATGTTTTTGTACCCGCAACCATTGGCAATACCAAATATGTTGATGGCGGTTTAGTTAGTCCAATTCCGGTCCAAACTGCACGTGATATGGGGGCAGATATCGTGATTGCGGTCGATATTTCTGCACGTCCAAGTGGTAGCCAACCGATGAATATGTGGGGCTTATTGGATCAAACCATTAATATCATGGGACAACAAAGTATTAACAATGAGTTGGCTCAGGCCAATATCGTGATTCAACCTAAAGTTGGTCACTTAGGCACGCTTGATCTTAAGTCCAGTAACCAAGCGATTTTAGAAGGTGAAAAAGCAGCCCAAGGCAAAATCATCGCCATTCAAACGGCAATCAATAACTTTAAGAAAACACCTGCTGCATTAAAACCTGCACCGCGAGCAAAATTTTAATAGCGCAAAAGGGTTCATATCATCAAGCATGATTGAAAACGAGAATAATCACGTTTTTATATGCATCACTTAAATGATCTGCTACATTGATATAGATGATCCGTCATCTATATCAATGATAATCACTAGAGTAGATGTATGAACTTTATTTTTGAACCGTGGCATTGGTTTGTACTTGGCATATTGCTGATTCTATCTGAACTGGTGTTACCAGCGTTTGCTGCTTTATGGTTTGGTATCGCTGCAGTTGTGGTCAGTATTTTGTTGTGGTTATTTCCAAGTATGAGTTTCACCCTGCAAGTCGTATGCTGGATTATCTTATCCATCATTTGTACTGTGGCGTGGTTTAAATTCATTAAACCTCTATCTGTAGATAAAACCAAAGCTGGGCTTTCTCGTGAAGCAACCATTGGTCAAACGGGTATGGTCATTCAAATTGGGCTTAGCCATGATCAAATTCGTGTTCGTTTTCCAATGCCTGTTTTGGGTTCTGATGAATGGAATTGCCGTACTTTATCGCCTGTACAAGTAGGTGACCGTGTACGTGTGACTGATATTTTAGGTAATGATTTAGTGGTACAACTACATTCATCATCTTAATAATGAAGAATAAAGAGGAAAATTAAATGGGTTTTGGTTCTATTGTTGTTTTAGTCTTATTTCTGTTTGTGGCTGTGACCATTTTCAAAGGCGTGCGTATTGTTCCTCAGGGTTATAAATGGATCGTACAACGTTTAGGTAAATATCACACCACACTAAGTCCGGGTTTAAACTTTGTCATTCCGTATGTGGATGAAGTGGCTTATAAAGTCACCACCAAAGATATTGTTTTAGATATCCCATCACAAGAAGTCATCACCCGTGATAACGCGGTATTGGTGATGAATGCTGTGGCTTATATCAATTTAACCACACCAGAAAAAGCGGTGTATGGTATTGAAAACTACACTTGGGCAATTCAAAATTTGGTGCAAACTTCACTCCGTTCAATCGTCGGTGAAATGGATCTAGATGATGCATTGTCATCACGTGATCATATCAAAGCGAAATTAAAAGCGGCGATTTCTGATGATATCTCAGACTGGGGTATCACACTAAAAACCGTGGAAATTCAAGATATTCAACCATCGCACACCATGCAATCAGCGATGGAAGCCCAAGCTGCTGCGGAACGTCAACGTCGTGCAACTGTGACCAAAGCAGATGGTGAAAAACAGGCCGCTATTTTAGAAGCGGATGGGCGTTTAGAAGCCTCTCGCCGTGATGCGGAAGCTCAGGTTGTATTGGCTGAATCTTCACAGCGTGCCATTGAAATGGTGACCTCTGCTGTGGGTGATAAAGAAATCCCTGTTGCCTACTTACTCGGTGAGCAATATGTCAAAGCAATGCAAGACATGGCCAAATCGAATAATGCCAAAACTGTTGTGCTCCCAGCAGATATTATGAATACTATTCGCGGTGTGATGGGTAGAAACTAATTTTTGCAATTTTAAAAACGTTCAAAAATAGGCAGCCGATGGGTTGCCTATTTTTTATTTTTAAAAATGCCGCTTAAGTTTTAGGGCCGAACAATTGTCCGTTTTTTCCGTCATCTATAGTTAAATTTCACGCTACTAAAAATCCTCTCTTTGCATCTGCATTTGAGATTTAAAGATCGATATTAAAATGAAATTATATAAAATACAGAAAGATGAAGAGTTTGAAGATGATGGGCTTTGCTCTATTACCTTTTGGTTCGAGGATGACCCACCGAGATATATAACCCTATGTCGGGATGAACTAGAATGTCCAAGCAGTATTTACATTGAATATACTGATCAAATATATGGATTTAAAACCAGAGACATCGAATATTCATTTGAAAACGGACGATTAACCCTAAAGCTGTTGGTTAATTCGTTCAGATGGAATAATTCCAGTGATATTGAAATTTATATCCCCGAAGCGGAAATTGACTCAGTGACATTCATCATGAAAAAAATATTTGATCTCAATTAAATTAGCTTTTTCTTGCCAACAAAAATTGCGAAATTTGGTTCAATTCCTGTGCATCCTCACCAAAATACGCTAAAGCTTTAAATGCCTGGTCATGTAATTGCTGCGCATAAATTTTGGCATTTTCTAAGCCCATTAAGGCAGGATAGGTCGACTTATCTACTTGTTGATCTTTGCCCGCAGTTTTGCCCAAAGATTCAGTGTCAGACACCACATCTAAAATATCATCTTGTACTTGAAATGCTAAACCAATCGCTTGACCATATTGACGCAATTGTGGAATGGCTTGATCTGTACCTGAAAAAACTGTCACGGCAGACAGCATAATTGCAGCTTGGATTAAAGCCCCTGTTTTATTGCGATGGATATTTTCTAACTGTGCTTGATCAACATGTTTGCCTTCAGCCTGTAAATCTAAAACCTGACCACATACCATTTTTGAACTTGCTGTGGCTAAGATTTGCATCTGTTTAAGAATAATACCCTGTTCAACAGCTTGACCTTGATCGAATAGACGGCTTCCTAATACCTCAAATGCCATCGATTGTAAAATATCACCAGCTAATAGCGCTGTATCTTCACCAAAAGCCACATGACAGGTTGGCTGTCCGCGACGTAACAAGTCATTGTCCATACATGGCAAGTCATCATGTGCCAATGAATAGCAATGAATAAACTCAATCGCAACCGCAGCTCTACGCACGGCTGCAAAATTCGGATTATTTTGTTTTAATTGTGCAGTTGCATAAATTAAAGCAGGTCTAACTCGTTTTCCACCTAACATCACCGTATGATGCACTGCAGATTTTAATGGCTCTGGCAATGAAAAAGCATCTAAAGCAGCTTGTAAATCTTGCTGAATTTGCACTTGCGCTCGTTTTAAAATTTCTGCATTAACATTGGGAATAGAAGTCACATCTGCCTCGGTTTGTACGAATCGCTAAAACTAAAATCAGTAGTTTTAGATACATTGGTAAATTGGGTGAGTCAGCACATTCTACTATGAGTCACTATAATTCTCATCCTTTAATTCCAACGCAACCATTTGAATAAGTGCAAGGCATCTATATTTCATTTTTTAATAAAAACAGTGAGTTTCGGCCTTTTTCTTTGGCAGAACGTACTGCAAACTCTAATTTTTGTAAGACATCCACCTCAGTTGGCTGATTGTGTGGATCTAAATGATAGATTCCGATAGATGCCGTAAGATATTCATTATTACTACCAAACAATATCTTTTCATTGGTAACTGCAAATTTAAGCCGTTCTGCAAGTGTCACCACCGCCCACTCGGTCAGATGTTCAATCACAATAACAAAACTTGCTGAATTTAAGCGAAAAATTTCTGCTTCTTCAGTTTGAGCAATCGCTTCATTTAATACAGAACCGAGTTGTATTAGAACCTCATCACCTGCAGTATAGCTATTGAGTTGATTAAATCGTTTAAAATTATCCAAATCAATTTTAAGAAAAGACAAATGCGAGTCACGACTTTTTTGCCAGACTTTATCTAAATAATGCTCAAAAGCAAAAGCATTCTGTAAGCCTGTGACAAAATCTAAATAGAGATGATCGTGCAATTTTTTATTATTTTGCAAAAGTACATTTTCACGGCGCTTCAAACGCGTTATATCCGAACATACGACTACCACTGTTTCAATCTCATCATATTGGTTACGTATTGCTTTAAAATAAGAAAGATAAAATTTTCCTTTGACGTAGAATTCTTGTTCAAAATAATTTTTATTTTTTGAGAAATAACGCATTGCCTCATTAAAATGTGCATAAACAACGGTCGAAAATGTATTGAGTAATTTATCAAACAAGTACAATGCATCACTTTCATAAATATCAGCAAATTTTTGATTTACCCCTAAAAACCGCGCTTCCTGATCAAATAAAGCGATGGGTAAAGGAATTTGTGAAATAAAAGAAACCAGATGCAATTTATCAATATCTTGTAAATATTCAAAAACTTTGATGTCTTCAAGGCTATCTCGCAGTTTTTTAGACTCTTGTTCCATACGCCACCTCGAAGCCAATAAATTTTTAATCTATTGAAATCAGCATTTAATGTATTAATTTTTTACAACAGCAAATCATCAGAATTGCTATCACATAAAGTAAGTATGATAAAATACTGTAACTATTTTGCCACACACAATACAAAAATAGTACTTTTATTGATGTAAATCACAAAAAATAAACCTTGCAGATGCAAGGTTCTAAAAATTTCAACGATCAAATCACTTAAATGCTATTTGAAAGCAGATAAAAACGATTAAAAACTATCTGCTGGCACTCGAACCCAGCCCTCCATCAATACGCGTGCACTACGACTCATGATGGCTTTCTTAACAACCCATTGCCCTTTTTCATTTAGAGCTTGAGCACCCACGCGAAGTGTTCCAGAAGGATGTCCAAAGCGTACTGCTTCCCGTTCACCGCCTCCGGCAGCTAAATTCACCAAGGTATTTGGAATTGCTGCAGCTGTTCCAATCGCGACCGCAGCCGTTCCCATCATGGCATGATGTAATTTACCCATCGATAATGCACGCACCAATAAATCTGTATCGGTTTCACTCACCTGTTTACCACTAGACGCGGTATAGCTTTTAGGTTGCGATACAAATGCCACTTTTGGGGTATGTTGACGATTAGCCGCTTCATTGATGTCTTGGATTAAACCCATTTTTACCGCACCATAAGCACGGATTTTTTCAAAGCGCGCTAATGCTGCTACATCACTGTTAATATCGTCTTGTAATTCAGTTCCGTTGTATCCAAGCTCTTCGGCATTTAAGAAAATTGTAGGAATACCTGCATTGATCAAAGTTGCTTGAAATGTACCAATTTCAGGAACCTCTAAGCTGTCTACAACATTTCCTGTAGGGAACATTGCTCCACCATCTTCCCCATCATCAGCAGGATCTAAAAATTCAATTTGAACTTCTGCAGCTGGAAAAGTGACACCATCCAATTCAAAATCACCCATTTCTTGAACTTGTCCCTGAGTAATAGGCACATGGGCAATAATTGTTTTATGAATATTGGCTTGCCAAATACGAACTGTACAAATACCATTTTCTGGAATCCGATCAGCTGCAACCAAACCATTACTGATTGCAAATGAACCGACAGCAGCGGTTAAATTACCGCAGTTGCCACTCCAATCTACAAATGCTTTATCAATAGACACTTGCCCAAACAGATAATCAACATCATGATTTGGTTGTGAACTCTTGGCTAAAATAACTGTTTTACTGGTACTTGAAGTCGCCCCGCCCATCCCATCAATCTGTTTTCCATATGGATCTGGACTACCAATCACACGGAGTAATAACTGATCACGGGATTGCCCCGCTATTTGTGCACGTTCAGGCAAATCATCGAGTTTAAAGAAGACACCTTTACTGGTACCACCACGCATATAGGTTGCTGGGATTTTGATTTGAGGTGCAGCGCTCATTTTATCGTATTCCTTTCAATTCTCTTTGTTGTCTAAAATAATGAATCTTCATTCAGTTTTATACTACCCTTTTTTTGAGTAAAATACTGACAGATTGACTTAAGTCTTAAATAAATCTTGGCATAAAGCTTAAATATTAAACAGATTTAGTTTGCTTTGAAAATTTACAATTAATCTTATTCCATTGAAAATGAATAAAAAAATTCAATATATTATTTTTTGACTTCTCAGTTCCTTTCCATACATCTATCGCATACTAGGCTAAAAGTAACCAATCTATTACAATAATTAAATTCGCATAAATAGAGTTGTACACATTGAGCAACGAGTCTACACAATTACAGCGTGGACTTAAGAATCGTCATATCCAATTGATTGCCATGGGCGGTGCAATTGGTACAGGATTATTCTTAGGTTCAGCACATGTGATCGAAAAAGCTGGGCCATCCATTATTTTGGGTTATGCCATTGGTGGTTTGATCGTTTTTTTAATTATGCGTCAGCTTGGGGAAATGATAGTACATGAACCCGTTGCTGGTTCTTTTAGCCATTTTGCCAATAAATATTGGGGTAAATTTCCTGGTTTTTTAACTGGTTGGAACTATTGGATGCTGTACATCCTAGTTGCAATGACAGAATTAACTGCGGTCGGCAAATACATCAATTATTGGTGGCCTGAAATTCCAAACTGGGTGTCTGTACTGTTTTTCTTCGTTGTGATTACACTGGTCAACTTAGGAAATGTGAAATTTTACGGTGAATCCGAATTTTGGTTATCCATCATTAAAGTCACTGCTATTGTTGCAATGATTGTATTTGGTATTTATTTGGTTCTAACCGCAGATGTAAGTTCAGGGATCGCTTTTTCAAACTTATGGTCTCATGGTGGCTTTTTTCCAAATGGATTTGACGGCTTATTCTATATGCTGGCTTTCCTTATGTTTGGTTTTGGCGGTATTGAATTAGTTGGTATGGCTGCGGCTGAAGCCAAAGACCCAGAAAAAACTATTCCTAAAGCGATTAATCAAGTTGTGCCACGTATCCTTATCTTTTACGTAGGTTCGATGATTATTCTGTTGTCTTTGGTGCCTTGGAACCAGTTAAATTTTGGTGGTTTAGATAAAAGTCCATTCGTTATGGTCTTTAGTATGATTGGGATTGCATGGGCAGCTCATCTGGTTAACTTTATTATCTTAACTGCTGCATTATCTGTTTATAACAGTGGGATGTATGCCAATAGCCGTATGCTTTATGGTTTAGCAAAACAGGGCAATGCACCTAAAATTTTTACCAAAACCAATAAGCATGGTGTACCAATTCCATCCGTATTACTTTCTGCATTTTTAATTTTGGGTTGTGTACCTTTAAATTATTATTTACCAGAAGATGCGTTAAGTCATTTGATGTATGTGGTGGTTGGTGCTTTAGTTTTAAACTGGTTAATGATTACACTCACGCATTTGAAGTTTAAGCGTGCTCTACGTTTGACCAATCAAACCAGTAAATACCCTGCACTTTGGGCACCTGTTAGTAATTTTGTGGTGATTATTTTTATTGGTATCGTTTTATATATCATGTGGGATCAAGGGTTTAAAGAGTCCGTATTGATGATTCCTGTATGGATTACCCTGATGTTAGTCCTGTTTGATATTTTAAATCCAAATGAAATAAAGACTGAAAACAAATAAATCTAACACAAAGCTATTATTTCGATAATAGCTTTTTTTTCATATGCATATACGGTAAATTATTTGCTTATTGTGCCCTTAGCTTAACTGGATAGAGCAGTTGCCTCCTAAGCGACAGACGTGGGTTCAAGTCCCGCAGGGCGCACCAATATAGATTATAAGAAGATATAACATAGTATATTAAGCTATTCAGAAGTATTGAAAATACTGAGCTTTTATAATTTAATAGTCTAAGATAGTTTATATTAATCCAGCGTTTTTAACGGTACTTATAACGGTACCTCTTAAATACCGCTATAAATGGTACCGCTAAAATGGCTAGAACCGTTGTACCGCTAAACGATACAAAGATTAAAAAGGCAAAATCTGAAGATAAGAACATAAAACTTTCAGATGGTGGTGGCTTGTATCTGCTTATTGATAAAAACAACAATAAGTTTTGGCGATTTGATTACTACCGCCCTTATTCAAAAAAACGAAATACAATCAGCTTTGGAATTTATCCAGAAGTGTCACTTGCAGATGCACGTGCACGTCGAGATGAAGCCCGTAGTCTTTTGGCTCAGAATTTAGATCCACACGAAGAAAAGAAACGCATTGCTTTAGAGCATGGCGACTCTTTAAAAAATACTTTCGAGTTTGTAGCCAAAGAATGGTTAGCTAAACAAAAATTTGCAGATTCAACTTATAAGAAGTCTGAAAGTTTATTTAGCGTAATCTTTGAAGGTATTGGAAAGAAACCAATTAACAAGGTCACGCCAGTAGATGTTTTAAATATTTGTCGAATCTATGAGAGACAAGAAAAGTTTGAAACTGCCAAAAAAGTAAAAGTTAAGTGTGGGCAGGTTTTAAGATATGGTGTTGCAACTGGATTGTGTGAGCGTGATGTTACTCAGGATCTCCGTGGTGCGCTTACAACTCCTGTTGCTGAACATATGGCAGCCATAACCAATCCAAGCGAATTTGCCCTACTGCTGGATGATATAGATCACTATGAAGGTACCATCATCACCAAAACTGCATTAAAGATTGCTCCATTGGTTTTTGTTCGACCAGGAGAGCTTCGCCATGCAAAATGGAGTGATATAGATTTTGATGAGAAAATTTGGTCCTATACCCCACCAAAAACAAAAAGTAAGACTGGCGTTGAACTTATTGTCCCACTGTCAGATCAAGTTATGGATCTGCTTCAAAAGATTCACCCAGTCACTAGCAATCAAAGTGATTATGTATTTCCAGCAGTCACATCCAACTCAAGACCAATGTCTGAAAATACGATTACTCAAGCACTAAGAAGACTAGGCTATCAAAAAGAGAAAGTTTCAGGACATGGGTTCCGCGCTTCTGCACGTACAATGCTTGAAGAAGTGCTTCAATTCCCTGTTGAAATTATTGAGATGCAGTTAGGCCATCAGGTACGCGACATGCATGGTCGAGCATACAACCGTACAAAGCATTTAGAAAAACGTCGGCAGATGATGCAGAAGTGGTCTGATTATTGTGATGAGTTGAAAATAGGGATTAAAGGGAAATAAAGATGCCAGCATTAATTCTGTTTATTCTTATTTTGATATGGGCAATATTTTTTAAAGATTAAATTCTTCATAAAAAATTGATTTTATATACACGATACGCAAGTTTTATTGTTGTTTTAGCTAAATTGTCATTACAGTTAAAGATTTCATATAGAAATTCCGACTAAGTTAAAGTGAGTGTGTTTGGTTGACAAATCTCTATTTTAGCAATAGATCTTGGTTGACAGATTTCAATTTTAGCAATAAAGCCCTATTTAAGAGCCTTATTCTTCGCATCATTCAAAGCACTGCACTCATTGTATTTAGCTACAGTATCAATGATCCAAAGTGTGATTTCTTTACCCTGCCCTGATTCGAGTTTTAGTAGTTTAGGACAAGGTACAGCTAAGTTAGCTGGAATCGTCGGGGATAAGTGAGTTGATGATGCGCAAGCCGTCATCATCAATACAAACATTGTGATAAATAGGACGCTCAATGATCTTTTGCACTTCACGGATTTTAGTTTCTGTGATGACACGTTGTTCTGATTTAAGTTGCTCATAATCTGCGCTCACTTTATTTATTTTGTTCTGTTTTTCGATTAATGCTTTTTGCTGATCATCTTTAAGTTTTTGGATCTTGGCTGCGCACTTCTGTTCAGCATCTTGAAGTTTTCCACTTAGATGATTTGTATATGCAATTTGCACAAGGTATAAAAAAATAAAGACCGCAATTGCGATCAATTTTTTATACTTCCACATGATTATGGCTATTGGCATCATTGCACCCCCATGCATTTGCTATATCGATCTTGTTGGCGTGTCCAAACGCCATAGCAACCATTGGATCTAATCGAGCAATCACGCTTCGCAACGTATTTATATTTCAGTAGAGATGCGCAAGCCTGTTTGTACTGCCCTGCTCTGAGATTACGGAGCATCGATGAGCCATTCCAGTTTGCTTGGCCATAGTTGTAAACAAAGTCGAGATATACGTCATATTCAGTCTGAGTAAGTTTCACGCCATGCAACGACTTACGGAAAGCAACTTCATCTTTAGCGATATGAGCCTTTGCAATTTGAACAGCACGTTCTTTAGAAATTGGCTTATCAGTCATTTTGACTTTAGTACCATTTTCGTATGATGTGGACCCGATACCGATTGTTGCCACTTTAGCGCTATCTAAATATGGCTTTGATTTGTACCCCTCATAGCCAATTAAAGACGTAAAAAAAAGCGCTGATGCGCTTAATGTTGTTACTATGATTTTAGTCTTGTTTGACATCAATCTTCCCCTTGATTTGAAGTGATGCGATATAGGCCTTGTGTTCTAGTTCATCACGCTTATCTTTCTTGCGTGCGTAATACCAGTTCATGATTAAGCCGGCAATCGCAATCAAAATACTGAACCAAAATGCTATATCCAATGAGGCGAACCAAGCTAGAGCACCGCCAGCACTGCCGCTATATGTGATAACTTTGCCAGCTACCACACCAGTTGAAGCCTCTACAATTTGTTGATTATCTGCCATTGATACCCCCTAATTTTTGGCAATAAAAAAGCACCCTTTTGGGTGCTTATAAGTTTTCAAACAACGGCTTAATCAAATACGCATAGAACGCTGCACCATTATTATTTAAGTGAACTCTATCAAAGCTAAGCGAATCACCGTCTGCAAGTGTTGGAGCAAAAGCATCTGGATAATTACTAAATGCGTCATATGCAAGTTGCTTAAATTGCTGTGTCACAGGGATGAAAATATATGGCTTACTTGCAACATATATTTCAACAGCTTCATAGTTTTCAAATATGGTTTTAACTCGACCAACATTTTCAGTTGAGCCTGATCCGTTCCATGCTGGCACATCTACAAGCCCAAATTTAGGTTGTTTGTTTGCATCCCAAAGGGTGTCGTAATCAACACTTGTTGCAACAGTATCACCATAAAATATGATTTCGCATTTTGTGTAATGATCTGATTTTTGATAAATCGAATTGGGAAACATTCCGAGATCATCAAAATAAGCTTTCTTTGCAATGTTCACATAGTAATTAGGATCGGTTTTAAGGGCTTGCCCAAAGCCTGCACCCCAATTGATGCTTGTCACTTCACACAGTATCAAATCAGGCTTAAATTCCCAGATATCAGAATCTTGATAGTTTTCTAAATTCTCTGGTGAGCCTGCCAAACCCCAAGCATGTGAACCTCTTGCCGCATTAATGAACGTAAGCATGTATTCACGGGGCGACCATTCAAAACCGACTACATTAAATCTATTTGAATTATTGCCCTTTGAAATCGTGATATTTTTCGCAGTCGCTAATGAATCAATACCGCCACTTGCCTTATTTTTGCATCGCATTTTTAAGCGCTTTTGATAGCATGTGTTACCCTTAGTTTCTGTTACAGCACTTTCCAACATGCTGAAAACAAAACTATTAGCTTCAACCCAATTTGTGCCATTAAATACCTCAACTTTTGAATTACCTTCTGCAATTGAAACTGTGCAATTTCCACTTTGGCTGTCACTGCGATAAATAAAGTTAAACTGCCATGCACCAACAGGTATTACAGTAGAAACACTTGCGTTTGCAGAAATAGTAGTCTTTGTTAAGCCATTCTTTTTAAAATCAAAATCATCCCAAATATCAATATCACTTTCAATCAAGCGATTCTTAATAGACCAATCACTTGATGAATAAGTTAAATCAGTATGATCATATCTGCGATATTGCTGGCCCTGCCAATAGCCAATTAATGCATCAAATATGTGTGATGACAGATCATTGGTGTGCAACAGTGGAGGTCGAGTCTTTGCATCAGATCGAATCGTTGTATACAAATTTCCCTGCGTCAACGATGTACCTGTAATGCACACAGTTACATCACCAGTTTTATTGCGCAACTTGTTGTAAAACTTCGGGCATTTTTCTTGTAATAAATGACGATAGTTTGGTTGCTGTGGATAGTAGTCTTTAAGATTTTTCTTAATAACTGGGTCGGGTTTTATGCTTTCCTCGTATGCTAATTTTCCGAAATAATCCGCTTTAAGAATGGAAAAATTCGTGTAAGCAACATCAGAGCATACAATCAGCTTGGATGCATACGCAGGTACTTTAATAACTTTTAAATTAGGTTCATTGTTACCCTCTTGACTAACAATAACCCCACTATCCGCAACAAAATAATAAGACTTCACATCACTTATTTTTTTTGCATCAATTTTGAATAAATCATTTTCACGCACATTTTCTACAACCGTGCTTACAACAGATGTGGATGTGACACGTTTAATTTTTGTTGGATCTGCTGGGTCTGGAATATAAGCAATATAATATTGTTTAGGATAATCACCACTTAACTCAATTGTTTTGCTTTCATAACCAGTAACGACTTCAAACTTAAACTGTAATGCGTGGACATAAAGACCATTAACATACAGTGTTCCATCTTCCATGATTGTGACAATTTCATCTGAAACAGCAGGTGTTCCCGTTGACTCACTAATTACATTTAAACTATCATCAGCTAAATACCAAACTTTTGAAATATTGTAATCCATACTTCTGATTAAATATTTCTCATCCTTTTTAACTTTAAGTTTTTTATAAAAAAAATCACTTGATGCGCCAAATGTAACTTTTCCATTTGATTTGTAGACTGCTGTATTGTCAAAACTATCAGGGATTTTGTTCACTTCATTTACATATTTCTTGGCTTGATCCAACTCGCTCAAACCTGTATCGATCCATGCACCATCTTTCCACAAAAATAATTTCTTTGTGTCTAATGCTTTGGCTGCGGTTGGTGACACCAAAGGAACACTAGCAAGCAATTGAGATTGAGTTTCGAAAGGCTGAAACCCACCATTCTCCATCAGAATTTTTAATGCTTTGGCGTGGGTAGGATATTCTTTGTTTAGTCGAGTAATGACATCTTCATTTTCATTCCCACTCCAATATTTTTCCCAAGCTGAAGCATTTTCATTCGCTTCAACTAGCTTTTGTTTTGTAATAATCTCAGCCATGCTTTTCTCCAAGCATAAAAAAACAGCCCGTTAGGACTGTTCTTTGATTTGAAATTTAAAGGAACGAATGATCTTTTTCATAGTATCGATCATCATAATTTATACAGGTAAGTTTGTTGGTCATTTGAGTGTTGCGTGACATTTCGCTTAGCATAAATGCCTGACTAGATGTCTCTGCCACTTTTGTGATTGAATACAGTGTTCGAACATAGCGATCATTACCAACCACAAGTGCCATTGTTGGCGCATGATTAAGAATAATCTGATTGGTGTACTCGCCAGCAATACATTCAATAATATCTACAGATCCATCCGAAATTTGCAGACAACAGTAATATTGCTCACCATCTTCAAAATCAACATCCATAGAGCAAGTTAAAATCAATCCATCAACCGCAATAATTTCACCATCTTGTGTTTCTAAACTGGTACTGTCTGCAATTAAGATTCGATCATTTCTAATCAATAATTCAGACTCATCAAGCGCTTCAAATTCACAATCAACATTCTGATATTGAAGTTTGTTCCACTCACGCCAAGCCCTAGTTTTTGCAACAGCGTGATTTCTAATACCTGAAGTTGTGATTTTAAGCGCATTGGTTAAAGTGATATTTTCAGGAATTGAATAAGTAATTCGCTTATCATCATCTGGTGATGTGTATTCAAGCTCAACCCCATCATAGTCTTTATCGATACCAAATTTAAAAGTACGCTTTTCTGAACTTGAAACTTTATTCCGATGATTAAACAATAAAACTGAACTTGTTTGAGGTTTTTCAAACTTCAGTCTTAATTTATTTCCAAATCGGATTGCTTCACAGAAACATGCACTCGCAACCATGCCAGCCTGTTCTTCAAATGACAGAGAATCATCATCAAAGGTATAGCAAAACTCAGTAGCATCAGTTGAGTTAAAATATGTCTTTACTGCTTGAATTTCTGACTTGATCTTATCAATATCAACATCTAAGGAAGATCGACGTCCAATGTACTGATCAAGTGCCATGTTAATAAGAGCTTGACCAGCATCATTGGTAGGTTGCAATAATCCAGTTCCATCAACAGGTAATTTTCTGGTAATCAAAGTATTAAAATTTCGCTCTTTGACTGAAAGCGCGCCATTTGTTGCGGTTGTCCGAAGCCTGAAAACTGTCACACCCTCGTACACTGATTTGTCATACTGTGAAGTCAAATAAACATCTTTGACTTTACATTCAGTGATCGGATTTGCACCTCCACCAGCCCAAGTTTTAGCCAATCTAAACCGCTGATTGCCTGTCACTGGTAGATCAATTCTTAATGTTCGACCAAATGAATCTCGATTTTTTTCCTCAATGCGAAAATCTACTCCACGCATTGGGCCTTGAGGGTTACCTAATTCATCAATTGATTGATACTGAACAGAAATCAAAACATCATTAAAAGTTGTCTTACCATCTTTGTTGACGTTATACAAACCCTGCGGAAAGTAGATATTAAATTGCAACTGTGTTGCTGATTCATGATATAACTCAAACCAACCGACCCACTTATTCGCAACAATCTCTAAATAGATTTCAGATGTATTTAAGCCTGCAGTACTGCCATTAAATAATGTTGGAATCTTCTCCCAATCATCATTAATAGTGGTCGCATTTGCTAAGCTAATACTATGCTCATCTACAGCACTAACTGAATAGTTTGCATCAAGATCCACACTTTCATCATTGTCATTTAAAGTTAAGCCGGCTGAGATATCGTGGTTTTCAGTGATGTAATTCCAGTTGTAATTCACTTGTTTTGCTGAATGCAAGGCAATGGCATAACTAAAATTAGAGCCCGAAGGGGTTTTGACTATTGAATCAACTTGATACTGCCCAGACAAGTCATAATATTTGGTTGTGGTTTCCTCTGTTACTTCATCTATTTCAGTGACTGCAACATTCGCCCCATTTACCAGCAAGCCTTTAAACTTCTCAACAGAGTTAATATCTAAGGCAGATTCAACAATAATTTTAAAGTCGCTTGTGATGGTACAAAGCCCGGATAGAACAATATTTTCTACACCAAATTGTGCGCCAGAAATAGCTATACCATCACCGACTTTAAACTTGTCTCTAAAGTCCATGGTGTTGTCAGTAGTTCGAATTACCCCACCAGTTGTGAAATAAATACTCTGACTTTCAATAATCACATCATTCGGCTGTACAAGGCTTTGACCGTTGATTGAAGAAGATTTAGCAACATCTAGCGGAAGTGATGTAAAAGCATTGCCAACTTTGTAAATTGTGTTGCTGCCAATGATGCTTTCACCCGGATCATAAGCACTTACACTAATTCCATCGATACCGTTAACATCTGTTTCACCATCACGACAATCTTTGATTTGATAATATCCGCGGCCTAGAACCATTAAACATTCTTCGACTTCGATGTTGTTCTCATAGTAAGTATAGGTAACTGCGATCAAATCAGGATAAGCGCGCAAAGTGCCGTAAATATCAGGTACACGAGAATTGATCCGCATCTTGTTTGTGCGATTCGCCAATTCATTATTGGATGAGCCTATTTTCTGCTGATCAGGCTTTGGCATCGTGAGTATTGAATAAACACTGTATGCAGCCATGATTGCCATAACTACATAATAAACAATCATAAATGGATTTGCTTGAGGTTTTTTATAAAGATAAAAAATGCCTTCAAGTGACTGTAAGTGCTCAACTTCTGATTCACTTCTAGGGGTAACATCATGACTTTCAGCTACATGGTTGTGATAGACGGAAATATCCTCAGGAAGCCCCTTGGGAAACTGCTCAACGATATAGGCACAAACATCATCAACTTGTGCCATAGACCATTTGTCACTATTAAATGGATCAAGACAAACAATGACTGTTTTTTTCATGTGTAATATCTCGTCTGTCTAAAACCCATCTTGATTATTTCTAATGGAACGTATTGCGCACCACGTCGAGATAGATGTAATAATTTATCTTCAAAAAAAACCCCAACATGTGTTGGGGATTCTTTGCCATTTAAGAAAAAGACAATGCAGGGTGAAATGGGTTCCTCAAGCACATCAAAACCAGCATGACCATTTAGAAAGTCATTTAATCGCTGTGTTAAATCTTCGCCGGTAATTTGTTGCCAAGCTTCACAAGCAAATTCATTACATGTGTATTTAGAGGTCCACACTCGATCTAGTAAATTATCAATAGACATTAGGCTCTCCGAAGCAATGGAAATTCTTCAATCGTGTAAATACGGCCTGTTCTTACACTGTTGAGTTGCGGTGCTTGAGCATCAAAAGTCGCTAATCCTGATGTATCTTTAGACACACTGGGAATCTCTAAAGCTGGCATCGAGATCATCGGATCAGATAAATCATCATCACGATAAATTTTAAAAGAACACTCAGGTTTGATTTTGCGGAATGCACTTGAGTGAATTTTTTTAACTTCATTCATCAGCTCATCATCCATATCTGCAAGCGTAATAGATAATGTTTGATCTAAATCATTGGTCACATTATTTCGCTTTATCGACATAGGCTTATAATCATAATTCTGATTAGAAGCTGTAATTCCCTGAGTATCATTTTTAACGTAACGATAAACTTTAGAAAAACTTGGATGGCTGATCTCAATACATTCAAGCTGAGTTACACCGCCACCAGCATTTAGAAAGAAAGAAACATAATCAGACATGAATACTCCTTAAAGCATTTGGCATACTCACATTGACGAGCTTTTCAAGTGGATCTAGCAATTCAGATAGATCTATGCCCTCATTTCCAACTTCAACCAAAAGCCGATCTTCTTCAATATCTACAATCGGCTTTACTCGAAGTTGTGCTGAACATGTGAAAATAAGACCATCTAAACTATTTAATTGAAATGAATCTTCAACAAAATACGCTTCATAGTTCTTATATTCAGGTCCATTCACCTTCAGTGGTGCATAGAAAAACTCATTTGGGTTTTCACACCATACATTGTGTAAAGCATCCAAATAATCAAACCCAGCTTCTTTTACAACCCATTGAACATTCACGTTGTGATATGCGTTCTTAATTACTCGTCGGTAACGTGGTGCACCACCGTCTAGTTCTTGAGAAATAACACCACTCTTGAATCCAACAGAATAACCACTTTGCGTGACGCATCTTAATAAGACATTTGGCATGGTTTCTCCAATAAAAAACCACCCGAAGGTGGTTGTTAGTTATTCTTTCTTACTACAATTGGTCAAGTGCCAATCCAATATCCTCAGCCCTTTTTAGCCAGTATTCAGCTTCTATAAACTTAATAGATTGCTCTAATCGATAGTCAGCTTTGGTTCTCATTTTCTTAAATCGATTAATTTCAGTGAAAAGTCTTAATGCTTTAACTTTATCTGATGAAGGAATATTTTTATCTTTAAGGCGACTAATCATTTTCACATGAACACCTCCATTCGATATTGTTTCTTGCCAATTTAATCTAGCTTCTACATTTTCAACCAATGAGTGATATGTGTAGTAATACGATCTTCCAATAATATTTCTCGCATGTGCCTCAATATGTGAATTTTCCGTATTAATTATAGATTTGCAATGATTTAATATTTCGTCTTTAGTCATTTTCTTGAACTCCATCAAAAGGGTGAAAACCAAATGACAGAACATTTAATTCATCTATAAGATTGAGCTTATAACACTCATCAAAAATTTGATTATCTAAATACAAAAGTTTCTCATAAGATGCATCTATACTAGCAGATATAAGGAATTCTCCTTCAACAACACTATATTCAAAAGACCAGCATCTTGCATTATTGGATATAACAACACTGTGAATGATATTCATCATCATGCGTAGTTTTTCAGAGTCTATGTTGTTCCATTTATCTAAATTTTGAAAAGTCTCTATCTTATCCTTGAATTTTTCTATAACACTCTTCCTTTTTAGTAATTCTTCAAGTCGACCACTTAAATAAAACTCAAGGATGAAATCGCTGGGTAATTGAGATAGGTCAAGATTACTCTTTTCCGTTAAATCAATAATTTTTTCAATAGTTTGGCTTGCTTTTACATAATCCAAGGTGTGATTAAATACATAATGAGCATTTCTTAATACCGATAAATTAGTACTTTTATCAGCATTCAGTACTGCTAAAGCATGTGCTGTCTTTAAATTATTGAAATTTAACTCGGTTAGACTATCAAGCATTCGCCACAACTCCAAAGGCGTTTGATCTTTGCTCTCAGCCAAAAGCTTCTTACAACGAGCATAATTAAACTCGGAAAGAGTTTGTCCGAGCCCTAATGATGCTAATGTTGAAATAACATCATCTGTTTTCTTTTTCCTTGCTGGAGTGGCCATATTTTTTTCCAAAAAATAACCACCCCAATTTACATCAATTACAAGAATTTTAAAATCTATCTTCTTCTGGTTGCTGTAGTATTCTGTTGAACAGATTTAGAAATCTGACTGTTAGGATTTCGAAGTTGACCAGCAACTATATCTTGCACCTCATCAATAGTCACATACATTTTCCCATCCGAACCCTGTCGAGCACTTACATTCGTTTGAGCATTATTATTGATAACAATACTTGGACCTTGCGATTTGCTATTAGCAAGATAGTTGGTCAAATCCTTATTTTGTTGAGGATTTAGCACACGTTCACCGCCATCTAAAAGCCAAGTACCTTCACTTGGGATGTTATCAATACCATTGTGGGCCATACCCTTTAAAGATATAGATGAAATAGATGTTATTGCTGGCATCAAGGCCGCCATAACAGCTGCGCCACCAGCAAACTTCTGAGTTAAAGTCATTGCACTAGGATCTGCAAAAGCAGTCGAATATGCGGTATAAGCCGCCACCATTGATGATGCAATAGAAAACGCCTGTTGCATTGCAAACATAGTTCGATAAACAGAAGATTGTTCGCCTGCACCATCCTTAGCTGACTGAGCCAATTGTGAAAAAGTGTTTTGAGCGGTTGAAAGAATGCCTCCCCACATATTAATCTGCTCTTCTTGTTGACTGCGCGCTAAGTCTTTAGTTTGCTTGTCATACAAAAGATCTAATGAAGCCTTTGAATTCACGTAGTCTTCATGTGCACTTTTAAGCTGATCATACTTTTCTTGCTCAGACAGAATTTGGCTTTCATTGATAGCATTAACAGAATCTATCAAATCATTTCCAAGGCTTGCATACCCATCCTGTTGCTCTTTATTTAGTTGCCAAGATTGGTACTGAACTGGAGTCATAGATGCTTGTGCTTGTGCCTCAACACCCTTATCCCTCATTGAGTAAATTGGGTTATTGATGTTGTCGAATGCAGCTTGACGAGCATCAATAATATCTTGAGTTGCTTGATAGTCAGCTTTTACTCGATCGTCACCAGCTTTAATGTAGTTTTCTACATCTTCCTGATATTTTACCTCCTGAAGAGCTAAATGATCTTCCATCGCCTTTGGATCTTTAGCAAAAGTCTCTCGAATCTTCTTAACTTGCTCTGAGTTATTGTTTTCAAGCTTTTGCCAGTCATTGTAGAACTCAATCAAAGCAGTTCTTTCTTGAGCAAGTTTTTCTTTATAACTGGCTAATTTCTCCAAGCTCTTTTGCTCGTCAGAACCCTCAATAAAAGATATAGATCCACTAAATGCAGCCTTCCATGCCTCTTCAGCTGATTTACCAGAAGCAATCGCTTGTGTATAAAGCTCACGACTAGCCTTTAAAGCGTTTTGAGCTTCTTTAACGCTAATACTTGCTTTATTCCCAGCCTTACCATCGTAATAAGACTTACCAGTCACAGGACTGGCAACAGAAGCAAATTCTTTCGCTAAATCTAGATTTGCAGCATAAAGATTATCACTCTTACTCTTAATGTAATCTTCAATACTTCCACGGTCTTTCTTGGCAGTAAGCAGATACTGCTGAACTATACGCTCTTGAACATTTGCATTAAATTTTTCAGCAACAGATACAATACCAGCATCAATAGCACCTTGAAGTGTAGAGGGTATATTTTGATATTTTCCAGCTGCGAATATAGAACCATTTTTTTGCAATGCTCTAATTTGCCCAACAGTCATATCAACTAGATTTAATTTTGATCCAACGCTGTCGCCTGCCTTGCCCTTGTTGAAAGAGTTATAGTTCCCCTCTCCACGAGCAATCACAGAATCAATTGTTTTGGAGTTAATGGTTTTTTTGCGTAGTTCATTTTGCTTTTCAAGCTCTTTATTTTGAGCTTTAATCGCATCAGCTTTGGCATCCTCTGTATCTTTCATTTTTGCAGATATATCTGCAATCTTCTTCATCTCAATGCCAGTTTTGGAGTGTGCAAGGGTTGGATCAAAATTAAGTGCTTTTAGAACTGCCATTCGTTCTGCAATTTTATTTTCACTAAACCCCATTTTCTGCATTTGTGCTCTAGCAGCCATTTCCTTAATGTTCGATAAGGCGGTTTTACTATATTCAGCATAAGCCTTTTTAGTTCCTTCAATGGCGCTCTTTTCTCGCTCATGTGCTGCCGTTCGCTCATCTGTAGATTTCACTGAGTTTCCAGTTAATCCATTTAGTTCCTTAACCTTACCAGCAAGAAGATTCACTTCTACTTTAGACTTGTCTGTTTTGGTAGCATAGTTTTGCAAACTGCTCAGAATACTGTTTGGTAATTCAGCTATACCATTAAACCGCTTAACAGCATTTGTTGCTGAAATTTGGTTTAGTGAATAATCTTTAATTACTTTATTTAGGTTAGTAATTTGCTGTTCACTGCCACCATTTAATCTTACATATTCAACTTGAGCTTCAAGAGAATCAACAAGACCGTTTTTTAAGTCTAGAAAGTCTTTAGTTGCGATTTTAGTTAATTCAGATTGAGTTGCTATTTGTTGGTTTAACTTTTCATTAACAACAGTGTGAGCACCTGATGTCTGAGACAGTAAATCTAAAGCTGTTTTATTTTGATTGATATTTTTTCTTGCATCAGCTACAGCACCCGAATACTCAACAAGTTTATCAATCTGATCTTGAGAAAACCTCCCTGAAATTACCATTTTTTGCAAAATAGCACTTGCATCACCAGCACCAGTTTTAATGGATTCAATAGCCTGCTTATATTGAACATAATCATTACCAGAGATTTTAAAAAGTTCTTTTTGAAGATAAGCAAATCTAGTCATTGAGCTTGCTGCGTCATCAATTGAATCATTTTGACTATCAATCTCTTTGCGCAAACGAACACTTTCAACCTGAGCTTGTACAGAATTTAACTCTAGATATTTCTTGGTTAAATTTTCAACTGAGTCAGATTGAGTTGCTAAGGACTCTTTGACCTCTTCTGCACTACTGCTCAAATAATAAAAAGCCGCAGCAGTAGCGGCTATAGCAATACCCATTGGACTAAATAAGGCCATTAGTGCAGCTTTACCTAACGCTAATCTACTTGTAACTGCTGCTTGAGCTGTAAGTGCGGCAGATAATCTGGCAGAAGATGCCGTTTGTGCTGTTTCGGCAGCAGCGATTTCTAGCGCAACCTGTGCTTGTAATTGTCCAAGTTGAGCCATACGAGTCATGGTTGCCATGCGACCCTGATTCGTAATCTGCTGTGATAATCTAACTTTTTCAAGTTCGATTTCAGCCATGATTTGCGTATGCGTTGCCTTGGCGTTTATTAATGTGATTTCAGTGCTTCGAGCCTCTGCAGTTGCAGATGCTACTTCTGCCTGAGTTGCAGCAATGTTTGCTTGTCTTTCTGAAAGAGTCGCATCAATTTTCGCAAACAACGAGTATGTTGCATTAGTTGCGGACACTGTCGCGCCTACCATTGCTTTTGCTAAAACCCCAACTGCAATAGCCGCACCTGTGTTGGCAATCGGCTCAATATTATCAGCAACCATTTTTATAGATGATGCTAAAGTTTTTGCCGCCCCTGAGCCTGAACCAGCCTCACCAACAAATTTAGTGACAGAATCATTTAACTGTGTAAATGATTGAGCAATTGTAAAATCTGTTTTAGAAAATAGATTGTCTACAGATGTTTTGGCATTATTAAGGGCTTTGATTACAACATCACCAGTTAATTGGCCTTCGCCTGCCATTTTACGCAGTTCGCCAATGTTTACCCCTAAGCCTGTTGCGATTGCTTTTAATAATGCTGGGGCTTGTTCTGCGATACTGTTAAATTCTTCCCCACGCAATACACCTGAAGCTAAAGCCTGTCCGAACTGCATCAACGCTGCTTCTGCACTCGCTGCGCTCGCACCTGAAATTGAAATGGCTTTTGAAACCGTATCAGTCAATGAAGCTGTTTGCTGCATGGTGATACCAAGACGTGAAGAGTTTTCAGCAAAACGTTGATAAACTTGCGCAACCGAACCCCAAGATTGCGCTGTGGCTTGAGCGATATTAAAGGTATCTTGTGTTGCAGTACTTAACTCTTGCTGAGAATTAGTAACAAGCTTTAATCTGTTTTGTAAGTTTGTATAGCTATCTGTATAAGCAATAACTTGATGAATTGAGAATGATCCTAATGCTGCAACTGCTAACCCTTTTATTGCTTTAGTTGCGCCATTTGTGCTTTGCTCAATACGTCCTAATTCTCGACTAGCTGTATTGGAAGCGTCACGCATACCCTGAGTAAAATTGCCTGTACGACAAATCAAATCAAGTGTTAATGATCCTAGTTTTGTTGCCATTTACTTTTCCTCAGGCAATAAAAAACCACCTTTCGGTGGTTTTGGTTTATTTAAAATTAAATGGTATTAATATTTAAGCTTTAGCTTCACTTGATCTACATTTATCAACTTTAGGCAAATTGATTCTTTGTCAGCAACTTTTCTATTAATCCATTGATTATCAAACTTTAATTCTTTAAATGTTTTTTTTGAGAGTAGCTCACCAGTTGCATTTATAGTGTTTTGAAGAGTGGTTGCATATGCAATTTTATCCAACTTTATTAATGATGAATCTGAGCACGTTATTTTCTCATAATTTGTTTTTGGCGTTTTGCAGTTAGTTGGGGATTTTAATTTCCAAGCAGAATCATCATAAAAATAATCCCAATCCTTCGAACTATCCTTAGCTATTGTTTTGTCTAAAATTAAATTTTTATCAGCTTCTTTTAATAATGGCAAACACTCATTATCAAACGCAAAGGCAGTGCCACTTAACCCCACCAACAAACCTAAAAGAAGAATCTTTTTCATATCAAATCACTCACATTTTTAATAGCCAGTTTAACACCATATTGACCTTCATCAATATCATCATCCCAACCACCATTAATGACAGCATCTACAGTTCTATTTATTCTTTTTCCTGCAAGTTTTTGCGCATCACCACGAGATAAGTAACCAACTAACAAACCATTGATTTCCACTTTTACAGCATTCTTATCAAATTTATTGGTAGGTTCAGATGTTATTCTTGCAGTACATTCATGAAATTTTGATATTTCTTCTTTTGGTCCAGCAATTTTTTTTAAATTTTGCTGATAAGACCCTTCACCCACAATGTTAAAATTATAGGTTGTTGTTGATCTTGATTTTATTTTCGGACTATTAACCCTATTAATTACATTATCAGGCAGACGACTACCTGAGAATGCATCATCACCATCTATTTTTGTTAAGTCAGTAATACGAGAAGTGTCAAATTTTATTGGTTTAACTTTAGCTCCGTTAAAACCAATAAAAACCAAAACTGCAATAATAAAAACTACAAGAATGATTACCAACATACCCCACCCTAAATTAAAAATTTAGACCAAGATACTAATTATTGGGTTAAAAAGAAACCTCCCGAAGGAGGTTAGATTTACTCTGCACAAAGGCTTTCCATGTAATCCTCAAGCGTGACTTCATCTTTTTGCATTTTACTTTCTTCGTGAGGCATGAAATCAAAGGCATTAATACTAGTACCTTCTTTCACTTTAAATCTTGTGTAATGCGCTATCCAGTTGCCAAACGCTTGCTCAATCCGACGACCAAAAAATAGAGATCCATACTTTTTACGGTAGGATCTCCATAACATCAATTCAGGGTTTGAGATATTGGCTTTGGCTTCAGCTATTGTTCTTCCGCCGATGCCGTTGATGACAAGCTCACACCAGAATTCTTCTCCTTGGTTGAGATCCAATTCTTTCCCGAGAAGTTCACCACCGAATCAGCTGCTTCATACAAGGCGTCAATCACTTCTGATGAAACTAAACCTGTATCAGTAATTTTTGGGAAAAATTTAGTTTTTTCATCTTCATAAATGATTTGATGGAGTAAAGCTTTACGGTACTGATCAACAGTTAGCCCAGTACTATTTTTCACCTTCCACACATCGGTTGCAGTGGCCACTTCATCATGGGTGAGAATCTTTACAAGTACTTCCCCTGTAAATTCTTTGCCCTCTAAATCAAGAAATTTAATGGTTTTCTCAACAAAAGTACCAATGCCTACAGCCTTTTGAGTGGCTTGTAATGTCAACTTAGCCATTATGGTGTCACCTCACGACGAGTCATAGTTACTTTTGAAGTACGAACAATGGTGAAGTCATAGTTAATGACTGCATCAACTTCAATATCGTTTGGTGCAGTATCATTCATATAACCTTTAAATGACCACCAGTTACGATCTTCAGGGAGATTAATTCCACTTCCAACCGTGTAAGTTGGTGGTGTTTTTGAATGGCTTGAGCCAACATACCAGTCTTTAACTTCACCTGATTCAGCAATTTTCAACAATTCGATGTGACTTGCATTTTCATCATCTAAATTGATACCAATACCTGCCTCACCCGGATCACGAATCCCACGGACATATTGCTTACTTTCTGCATCAAGACAAGTAACATCAATCTTCCCGAAAGAATCTTGACCAAATTTAAAGTTTTTAGGGCAGACAAAACGAACAATCGCCCCGTTGACTACAGTGAATACTTGCGTACCCTGCGTTTTAGTTTCTGCCATGAGTAGATCTCCTCTTTAGGCATAAAAAAACCACCTTTCGGTGGCGGATAAAATAAAACCCTGACAATGCAGGGTTTTAAGATTGAATATATGTAAAAATCAGGGTGAACATAATTAAAAATAAGAGAAGATAGAATGATCTTTTCCAGTAAAGAGTTTTCGCAATAACCAAAGCAACATCATCTTCCCATTTTTGAATTTGATCTGCTGTATCATTTATAAATTTACGACTATCTTGCACTTCTTGTCGTAATTCTTTATTTTCATGCCAATTATCAACTAGCATTTGTCGCTGAGACTCAATCCGACTGATTACTTCCTTAACAAGTTCAGAGTGAGTCATAGCCTCAAGCTCTTGGCGAATATCAAAATATTCATCATCTTGATCAATATCGGGCATAGAATTAACCCCCTAAATCCAAAACACCGACATTCGCTCTCAGCCAATCATTCCGTCTTTTATCATTAATTTTCTTTTCTCGTTTTCTGGTATGCATACCCAAGCTAGAAATAGTACCCTTTGCCATGGATAACTTGTCATCAAATTCTATTTTATTGAATTCGTCGAATGCTCTTTGTCTTGCACTTTGTTTTCCAGTCCAGTAGTTCCAAAGAACATCGTCACACTCTTCTTGGTATTTGATGATAGTTTCTTTTAATTCGGGTTTTACTTTGTTCGGTTCAACAGAGTAAAGCCATGCGGGTAATTTTCTAAGTGGAAGCATAATAACTTCACGACTTTGGCTATCACCAAATAGCTGAATGGTCATTTTGACCATGCAGCTTTTAAACTTGTTGGTAATTTTACGATACTGACTCTTCCAGTCTAACCCCATACCTTCAACAATTGGCTTCATTGGGATATATGGCTGACCGTTATGTTCAATCATTGTGAGATTAGCATTGTTAAATGGCACAATCATTTGACTATGATCTTTATTGAAATTCGATTTTGCATTCATTGATACGCTCCGACCACTCATAAAGAAAAGAAAGCCAACAAGAAGATGCAATGAGTAGTCGAAACGACCATCTTCCTTTCAGGAGCTACCCTAGTCGGCTTGGATGCCATATTTCAGGCATTAAAAAACCCTGATCTAATTAAAGGTCAGGGTTAATTAATCTTTGTTGTGTGTTTTACCGATCAAACCACCAGTTCGCATCAAATCCACGACCAAAAATGTTGGTATCAGCAACACGTTCGACATGGTTTGGATGCAAGTTGGTGATTGTGCAAAGTGGGTCTAAAACAACACTGATTGCTTTTCTAATTTCAGATGCTCGTGCTCTCTCGATGTCATAAACAACAAGCTGATAAGTTAGATGATCAATCTTAGGTGGGCAATCCAAATTATGATTAGGTACACCGCCTACCAATGACCAGATAACATAAGGAAATTTTGTTCCATTTGGCGCAATATCTTCATAGATTCGATTGTTAACTAATGCAACAACATCAGGTGACGCTTGTAGTGTTTTGAAGATTGGTAAAATGTTCATGTAGGACTCGCTAAAGCTTTGTTGATTTCGTCATTCAACATTTGAACAAACTTATCTGTGACAGGCTGAATATTGTTGGCAAGTGCTGGGCGCATGAATGGTACGGCTGGATTATTTACAGATCCAAATTCAACCCAACGCCAATGCCTCGTATCACCACCACTTAAATTAGGTGGGTTTGGATTGGAGAATGACGCACCACCTCTCACACCTACTCGAATTTTAATATCACTTGGATTTCTTGTCTTTCCACCTTGAACAGAAATATTTTTCCAAATCTTCTCACGTGTTTCGGGATCATCAATTAGCTTTGCATTATTACGCGCTGCATCACGAACAATATTCGCTGCCTGTCTTAATGCCTTGCGAACCATTGATTTTACTTTACGCGGATTATTTAGGCGTTCAAGTTTGGATTGAAGTTGATCTAGTCCTTGGATATCGAATTGAATATCAGCCATATCTACCCCAATAATTTCAGCTCAAACGTCACATAAATTTCAGCGTTTTCGTTGTCAGGTTTTGGCGGTGAAACGATCTGAAAAGTTTGATCTTTCCATAACACGCGCATTTCCGTTGTGATATCGGTACGTTTGCGAATCTTTAAGCGCGCATTGGTTTCTGATCCAACTGCTTTGGCAGTTAAAGTATCTTTTACAGATAGAAACTCAACTTTAGACCAAAGTTTTTTGTATTCAGACCAAATTGGCTCAAGTTCATTGTTATATTCATCAGTTGGCGTGATTTTGTGTTGAATGGTTACTCGGTGGAGTAGTTCGCCTGCTCTTTGTCCCATACATCACCCATTTTTAAAATTACTAATAACAAAAATTAGAAACGTAAATATCAAAGCAACAACAACACGCCAAAATATTTTAAATACAAATCCCGTATACGCTGAATCACTTGGCCCTTCGATGATTATTGAAGGCGGTGCAACATACTTTGGAGCTGAACTATTTTTAACTCTACAGTTATCACAATGGTTGCAACACATAGATCACCTCAAATCGCTGTAGGTTTTCGATAATGGAACAATAAAGACTGCACAGGCATCGGAAGATAATTGCCATTCACTGGTGTTTCACTCTCAGCGTTACGGTGCTTATCCCAAAATCCACACAACAATAAAATGGCTTGATGAATTGCTTTTGGATATTCAGATTCAAACTCATCCGTGATGTAGTTTTTAACAACAGAATCCGCTGCGTCCAAATAACCCTGTAACATCAAGTCATTGTCATCATCGTCATAGCGCAAATGCTCTTTTAGGGTTTCTAAGCTAACAATACTCATTCATCACCCCATTTCTTTTGAGCCAATTTGAAGTTTTCATGATTAAATTCGCCTGAATGGGCCTTTTCACAATGCCAGAGTGAGCCATTCTTAGTGACGAAATCACCCACCTCATAACTTGATTTTTGACTAAAAACACCTTTATACAGAGATTTTGGTTCTGCTACTGGCTGATTTGAAGTGTTGGTTTTACTAAATGGATCATCTTTAGCATCTCGTTTGGATAATGCTTCCAGTGAGAAGTTTTGCTGCTGAATCATTGGTGAATCTCCACCAGTCACAGGCAAGTATCCTAATTTCTGTCTCGCTTCATTTGGCGAGAAAATACCAGCACTTATGCCATCTTTGAAATATGCAATCTTACTGGTTGAATCCATTCGAATAAGAACATCAAGATCAAGGAACGCTTCAACTTTATAGTCTTGCAGATTCAAACCCTCATCGAGTAGATTTTCCCGTGCTTCAATATATGACTGTAAGCAATCTGAATAGTAGATTTCATTCAAATCTGAAACTTTAGTTGCGCCCTGCACATCTGTTACACCAATCTTGAAAGGTGGAACATTGAAGGCGGTACAAACAATTCGAGCAGACATATTTAGCTGTTCAATAAGTTGGCTATCTGTTGCCTTCATGCCAATGCTGACATACTTGGCACCATCTGATAAAAGGCCAGTTTTACCAACATTAGCGCCACCGTAATTTGCATCCCATTTAGTCTTAACCTCTAAAGCTTTTGAAGCATCCAATGGTCCAGGTACTTCAATAACTCCTCCCGGTCTTGAGCCATTTGCAAAGAAATTTTTCGAGTTTCTGAGAATTGAAATACCCTGCTCAGATGCCAATGCACAAGCCATGATTGGGGTTAATCCAACTAATGGATGATAAAGCGCATTAATGCGGTCATGAATTATTTCAGATGCCGGAATAATCACATTGTCAGTCTGAGTTAGTCGATCATTACTGAGTTGATAATAAATCTCTCCATTATCATCGACCAGTGTAGTCACAAGATCTGGATTTAGAATAACTAACCGATACAGTTCACCAAAGGCATCGCGCACTTTAAAAACATAAGTGTTTCCACGTAATAATAAGCTTTGTGTCCATTGCTCATTGAACTGTTGCCAATTCTGATAATGATTTGGCTTTCTAAAAACACGAACTAACTCTTTTGGTGTTAAGGCATCAACTAAAACACCATCTTTTTTCTTTTTTAACAGTACTGGCATCTTGCCAATATCTTTAGAAATAAGACTGATACACGCAAATACAGCATAAAAGGCTGTCATATCTTCACGTGTAATTTCTTTATTTTCCTGCCATGCGCCTGAAAATGGCTCTTGAACAAAAAGACTATTCCAAGTGCCAGCATTACGGGCAGTTTGATAGCTCTTTTTGCCTCTAAACCAGTCAAAAATACCCATAATTAATGCCTTTATTCTTCGGTTTTAGATGGTTTTGCCTTTGGTGCTGGCTTCTTTTGCTCTTGATAAATCTCAGCAAAATTCAATTTAATAAGGACATTTGCTTGATGATCTTGAATTTCTTTCACATCACCCACTTTTGAGTCATGTGTATCTTTTAAATATTTAATTTTCATAGACTGTTCCCATAGCTAAACATTTTGATTGCTTAGATATGAAAACAGCCCCAATTAAGGAGCTGTTTTGTTTAATCATTATCGATTAAGGCGTGTAATCGATATAGGCTGCCGCAATTGCACGACGTTTAGCCCACGTGATGAACTTCTCTACACGAATGGCAAATTTGTTTTCTTGCCATAAGTTGTGAGTCGTAGATCCATCAACCAATGTTGCTTGATCACTGTAAGCCACATCAACACCGCCATCTTGAGCAACAAGCAATTCACTCATTTTCACAAGAATAACTTTGTCACCAATAGACTGTGAGGTGATGACTGGAATACCAAGAAGTGAACGTGCAGCACCAGCAAAGGTCATTCCGTTAAAATATGTATTCCCTAAAGGATCACGAAGCAAAGCATACTGCATTGCACGTGTTTCACTCATAAGGAAATATGCATTATCGGTGGTAAGATTCGCAGCAACGAACGTGGTGATAAGTTTTAGCAAATCAGCTTCAATTTGAGCGCCACTTGTGCCTGATGGTTCAATTGCAGTCACCCCATTCAAGATGCCTGCAGGTGTAACATCTGTTTGAGCTTGTGCACCAAGGAAAGTTGTATCAATTAGAACTTTGCTCGCTTCAATCAAATCATTTAACACAAGTTGGTCAATTGCAGGATCTGCACGACGAAGAAGCTCTTGCGTGTACACAGTGATTGCAGCAAGTTTATGCTCTTTGATTTCAATACTGCCAAATGTTGGATTGGTTAAAGGTTTTTTCTGACCTTCACCCACCCAAGATGCGGTGCCACCCGTTAATTGGCCATTAATTTTCACATTGAATGGAACAGAGCGAAAACCTTTCAATTTATCGAAAATTGTTGCATTGCGAAGCAATTCAAGGAAATCACCCTTATATGTATCTTGTTGGACTAAAGGCGCTGCAAATCCAGCATCAGTCGTTGTACCAAGTGTTGCTTTTTCAATGTACTGAATCGTGTCTTGGCTATAACCAAGTTGTTTGGCGGCTTCCACAACTGTAAGAATGTTGCCTTGCTTTTGTTCATGGCATGCAAGCATTTTTGCTCGGGCAAATTGAGCGAACGGAACGCCTTTTGGAAGATTTGACGAAACTTCAATTACAGCTTTTTTAGGATTTGGATTTCCGCCAGCAGAATTTGCTGCTTCTTCAGGATTGGCACCTGCCACTGGTGTAGCGGTTTGAGCAGCTTGTTCGGATTGCTTGATCATATCTTTTACACGATCAATGTTTTTCTGAATAGTCGCAATTTCAGCGTCTATCGCTTCAATTTGCTTTTCATCTTCTTCACCTGGTGTTGAACCACCATCCAACGCTTTAGTGACAATGTTCTGCTTTTCAAGATTCTTAGCAGCCAAAGCATCAAGAAGTTGTTTTAAATATTTATTCATACTAATTTTACTCCACCCTTTGTTGGGCTATTAAGTTTTACAATTACGTGTTTTTGCTCAGATGAATCGCCATCTGAAACGGTTTTCTGAGGTTGTTCGCCCAACGCGGCTTTGTATTCCTCGAAAGCTTTTGAATAATCTGTTGCACTCTCGCGATTGCATGGGATAGTCACAAGTGAAAGCTCGTACCACTCCCAATCGTTGAATTGGATGCCACCACCTTTGATGAATTCGGCTTGTTCCCAATCAGCCAAGAAGCCAACAGATAAACCTTTGACTAATCCATATTTAAGGCTTTGATAGGCTTCATCGACTCGGGCTTTTAAGTTGCCTTCTTCAGCAATTTCAGGAAGATGAATTTCAACTTCAATGCCTTTATCTGTGACTTTGGCATCAATTACCTGACCAATTGGTGCACTATGTTCATGATGAAAAAGTAATGGCAGTGGCAATTCAAACTTGGCACCACTTGGAACCATGATGTCTTTTGCTCGATCTGAATTAGGTGTGCTTGCTATACCTTTGAAGGTTCGCTTTTCATCATTTGTGCTTTTGATTTCAAAAGAGCCAAATGATTTTTTTAGAGCTGGCATCTGGCTCTCCTTAAAATGAAAAACCGCCAATTAAGGCGGTTATTGAGTTGGATTTATTTAAAAGAAAAAAACGTTATATTCTTTTTGGACTGGTTCAGGATTCATACTCATCAAAGCCACAGCATTAAATGTCGCAATCAAAGGGTCTATCTTTCCTACACCTGATTCTTGCTTTGTTATACGCATACCGTTTCCAATCATAACAACTCTAGCATTACCTACCGCCCAAGTCATAAGATCCTGTCCAGCGTGCCACAAATACCCCTCTGCAAGCTTTCTTTCGGTTGTGTGTATATACCCCATTAATCTATACCCTTGCGGCACAGCAACAAGATAATCTTCTGGTATTCCAGCTTCTAATAAGCCATCAACCAACCCACCCATACCCTCTTTGTCCAAGCCCATCTTGTAAAGTTTTCCACTATCGAAAACTTTTTTAGCAATCATGCCAAGTTGATCAATATCATCACCAATCTTGTCAACAATGGTTAAGCTGCCTTCATCCTCAAAATCTCTGTACTTTGGATTAATGCTTTTTCTTCGATCTAACGCGACTGTATTCGCCCATGCATGATTTCGTAACCACCAAATACGTGGATTGGATTTTAAGCGACCCAGCACAGCATAGCCCAATAAATCATCCAATCCACCGCCATCTACTCCGATGGTAATAACATCGGATTGATCTATAAGCTCATCTAAAGTGAATTTTTTAGATTGCTGTAACCAAAACTCAGCGCCTGCCCACCGATTTGCACGAAGGCTCATGCCTATTTCGACATTTAAACGCTTGGCTAGAAAATCTCGGAAATTTTCCTCATCTGAATCTTTAGATTGTTCAAAGTCATCTTTTAGCTGTTCTGGATCTACAGAAGAACCATAGTTCGGATTGGGAATATGAAAGTTTTCAGGATTTAGATGTTCTTCATCCTCAATCATTTTCTTTGGAAACTCATAAATCAAAGGTAGAAATTTTCTGTTCTCTTTGATTCCATCTCTTATATCACGCGCATAATCCAATTTTTGTTTGAATACACCACAAGGCACTTCACTTGATTGTGTTGTTAAGTAAATCACACAACCTTCAGGACGACTCGCTAAACCACCTGTTGCTTCACGAAACATAGCAGCAGCGCCTGAATTCTTTTGGAACAAATGAAGCTCATCAATTAGAATCCATGACGCCTTTTTACCACCAACTGTATTAGATTCAGCAGCTACGACTTTCAAGGTGGCATTGGTATTCCTGTGTGTAATTGTTTTTGTAAATTCTGAAATATTTAAGAGTGATTTTAATTCAGGATCAGCATTAATCGCTTCACGAATTGGCACATAACTATTGTCTGCAACTTCTTTGGTCGGTGCCAAAATAATGAGTTCTGCGGCTTGACGATCATTCATAATCAAGGCCGTAAGCATGATGAATGCTGCCAACGTTGATTTAGAGTTCTTCTTAGGGATAAGTAGGAAAAACTCAGTGATCAGTCTACGACTTTCATCCTCACTATAAGCACCAAAGATTGCAGATACGAATTCAAATACCCAAGGTCTTGTAATTTCACCCATTGTGGGCTGACCCATAACATCAGTGACAATCAAGCTTTTAAAAACATCTAAAGCCATTTCGGCTTCATCTTCAAACAGCGGCTTACATGGAATTAAGGATTGACCTTTGACAATCTTCTTTTCCCAATCTTTGCAAGAAGTTGTCCATTCCATAAATCACCTAACTATATCGTTTTCGTGCCGCCCTAGTTGCAAACTTACCTGCACCGCCAGCAATATCTCTTGCTTCATCTTTTTGAGATTCTTTTTTACCCTTGGTACCAACTTTTCCGTGCACATAAGGCATAGCCGCTTGCGCTGCTTTAAGTCTTAAATCTGGATCTTCATTTTTATCTGTCCAGATTGTTTTTAAGTACTCAAGCGGATCATCAATACCACCTATGGCAATATCATCTCGCCCAACAAATTGACCATTCGCCTGTTCAACTTCGGGTTCAATGCGCTCAACACTCACAACTTCAACAAAGTTTTCAGCTTTAACTTTTTCTTTCTCAGCTTTAACTTTTTGAGTGTCAGAAGTTAACTTTTTGTCAGCCTTTAACTTTTCGATATAGCTGATAATGTCGGGGTTTTTAGCAAGTTTTGCCCCTGCTTGTGCTGCTGTTTTTTCTGCATAACCTGCTGTAATTGCAGAATCTTTATTGCTTAGACCACTAACTACAGCCTGAGCAAATTTTCTCATTTTTGCAGTTAATGACATAATTCACCTTTAACTTTTGAGTTAACTTTTTGATTAACTTTTTTTGAAAACAGAATTTTTTTTGTAAATGAGATGGTGGGTGGTCTAGAAATTTTTAAACATTTCAAGATTTTACCTCCCCCCACAACATGAGAACACTTCTTATTAGGTTATTGATTTTCCTCAGATTGTTTCACTGAGCTGTGGCATGATGCACATAAGCTTTGATGGTTCGTGGTATCCCAAAACAATTGCTTATCACCCTTATGTGGCTTGATATGGTCCACTACAGTCGCTTCTGTAACCTGTCCAAGTCTTTCACAATAAATACAGAGAGGATTCAACTGTAAAAACTTCAAGCGATACTTTGATGTGTGCTGAGAAAACAGGAGGTTTTAACTTGGTAAACTATAGACACTCATCAGGAGTTTACCATGAGCAAGAAACAGAAGACTTACACCGCAGAATTTAAAGTTGAAGCAATAAAATTGATTGAAGCCAATCAAGGCAATGTATCGGAAACAGCCAGACAACTTGGCATTTCAATGCAAACTCTTTCAAATTGGAATAATAAAGCAAAGACTGGCACCTTAGCAGGCACTAAACAATATTCACCTGATCTAAATGCCTTACTCGAAGAAAATAAAAAGCTCAAACAACAGCTCAAAACAGCTGAAATGGAACGTGAATTTCTAAAAAAGGCAGCAGCGTACTTTGCGAAAGAAAGTCAGTAAGGTACGCCTATATGAAACAGCAAAGATATTTATTCCCGATTAGCTTTATGGCTAGATTACTTCACGTTTCAGTGTCACGATTTTATGATTGGCTAAAACGAGGCATGAATAAAAGATTGGTTCAGCGAAATCAACAGACAATTTTGGTCAAAATAGCTCATGAGGAAACTAAACAAAGCTATGGCTATATTCGATTAACTAAGCATTTACAAGCGCAAGGTATCAAAATCAGTACGTATGCTGTACGTCAAATAAAAAAGCTCAACCAGCTGTATTGTAAGCGTCATAAGCGTTTCAAAAGAACTACGAAGAGTGATCATAATCGAGCGATCTACGCAAATTTACTAGAGCAACAGTTTTCAATGACTAAGCCCAATCTTGCATGGTCAAGCGATATTACATACATTTGGACTGCTGAAGGTTGGTTATACTTGGCAGCAGTAAAAGACCTGTACACGAAACAAGTGGTTGGCTATAGCTTAAATGAGCGTATGACCGCACAACTTGTTTGCAATGCACTGACTATGGCGATTCGTAATCAAAAACCAACGAAAGGCTTAATTATTCATTCGGACAGAGGCAGCCAATATTGCAGCCATGAATATCGAAAGATACTGGAAAAATGTGATTTTCAAGGTTCAATGAGCAAACGTGGGGACTGTTACGATAATGCACCGATTGAAAGTTTCTGGGGCATACTCAAGAATGAATTAGTGCATCATTGCAACTATAAAACCAGAGATGAAGCTAAAGCAGATATTACAAAATACATTGTGTTATTTTATAATCAGCGAAGAATTCAAAAGAGTTTGGATTTTAAAACGCCAAATCAAATAGCAGAGAACTTTTATCGGTTAGCTGCCTAGCATATCCCAAGTGAAAGTCTCCTGCTAATTCAGCACATATCACTTTTGCCACTTATAACCATAGCCACGTTGAGTAGATGATTTACCATCACGCCATGAAGTTCTTAATTCATTCTTTAGTTTGGAATTGATTGTCTGTAGCTTGGTTTGGAGTCGTTGAAGCTTCATTATCACCAGCCAATTCAATTGTGATTTCACAGCGACCTTCATAACTATTGCCTGTTGAATGAAGATTACTGGTTATAAAAGTTCTATGTTTATATTCAGCATCACCAATATCGTGTTGCCTTAACACATACTCTAAGATTGCCTGCTTTGTTTCAGCATCACTTAGATGTGCATTGATTTGCTTTTGATGTACCTCTTTAACATGAATAGCCATAGTCACCCATCCAAATACTTACCAACCAAATCATCAATATTCGAAGCACGTTCTTTCAGTGCCTCTTTAGTGTCATATGGAATTCGTGGATCCAATCCCATACCGCGCATGAAATTAGCAACTGATTCAAGCGCCTCTAATAATTCATCGTTATTCATCTCTCACCCATCCAAATACCCAGAACTCTCACTCTCACCTTCCAAATCCAAATGCTCAAGCAAGTGATTAATCTGTGCTGCCTGTTCGTTGTTGATCTGAATGAGTTGATTGTTCTGTTCGATTAGTTTGTTGCTTTGTTGCATCACTTGATTGTTCATCTCTACCAGCTTGACCAGTAAGGCGCTGCAAGCACAACCGCATTCGTTCTTTTGCTCGTTCACTTTGCTTCCTTATCCATTCTCGACGTTGTTCACAGCCTTGGCATGTCATAATCTGCACCCAATAAAAAACCTCCCGAAGGAGGTTTAGTTATTAACCAACTAACTGCTTACGAAAGGATTTATGGATCATCTCTTTTATGTCATCTTCTAAGTTGGCTTCAAATATAAGAATAATACTTGCAGATTCAAATTCATAAGACGACTTATCATATTCTTGACCAGATAGATAAAGTTCTAGATTCCCGCTATTACTTATATCTGAGAATCCAAATTTATCTCCACAAATATTTAATAAGATATATTGTTTTGATTTCATTATTATCTCTATAATTAATTTAGAAACAATAAATTATCAACTTATCCAAGTAAGATCAATCACTCAACATACCTCTAATAGCTTTTGATCTATCTTTTAACTGACTAATCTTTCGATCGATAACAATCATTTCATCACGAGTCATAAGGCCACGAGATAAGCTTTGATATTTACTGATCTCTGATTCATATCGCTTGAGATTGCTTAGAGCTTCGGTTTTGTCCATTCTAGTAATCCTCCACAACCCAAGCCAAGGCACCACAAACATCAGCAAATAAAAAGCCACAAATAAGCATCTTTGCCACATCATAAGATTGAAGATGAATCATTCCTGCAATAATCAATGTCTGAATGATCAGTGTGATAAATACTAATGTTGATCTTTTAAAATTCATCCCACTTTCTCCAAGACAAAATAAAACCCCTTTCGGGGCAAAGGAAACGTAGCTAAAGGTCTTAATTTAATCGTTCAAATGGTTGATATGCTTCAATTTGATCTAACTCAAAAACTTGACCAATATCATCATTAGCAAGAACAAATGTATTGTCACCTTCCACACCAGATACATTAAAAATAGCTGTGTGATAATCGATAGATTCTTCATCTACACGAATTGCAATTACTGCCCAAGAATTTGGCACAGGTTTAATTGATTTGTCTTTGATCCACATCTACACTTTCCTCTAGGCATTAAAAAACCCCAACAGTGTGGGGCTTAATTACATAACTTATTAAACTTTTGCAGCTATTGCTAATTCTCTTAGTGTCACACCCTGATAAGCATCTTTCATCTTCGCTTCCCAGTATCTTTGTGTGAACCATTTATCTAATTCAAAACAGTAAACGTCATCAATGCCAATAGCCTTTTGAGTGGCTTCAATAACCTTATCTCTACCGCCAAATCTAGAAACAATATCTTGATTATCCATAGTTCTAACCAGTTTTTTATTTGATCTGATTATACCACATCAACCACCTTCCCACACTTCCGACACTCTCTCACTGTAAAGAAATCTGAATATTCCCAAACGTGACGGCAGAAGATTTGTTTTATTCGGAGCATAGATTCCTCCAATAAAAACCACCATTGAAGTAGTTGGTATTTAATCACTTGTAATTAAATCTATATAAAAATCAAGATATAATCCAGTTCTCTCATAGATTGTTTGTGGTTTAAGACTTCCACTGTAATCATTTACCATCTCTTTAGGCTTAGTGCTAACAAATCCAATTTTTTGAAATATATAACTTTTTGGCGCACCTATGGATATAAACTGTGCAATACTTGCTTGACTATCCATAGTTGGCAATCCATAAAGCCCATAAGTTTGGTTCACTTTGTATAATTCTAGATCATTTTCAATCTCAAAAATTATATGGCTATCTAATTGCTTAATCAGATGGAAATATTCATTTAATTTAAGTTCATTAATTTTCTCTTTTACATACAATTTAAATGCTTTGGCAATATATACTGCTTGCTTTTCTTGTATAGTTGATTCAAGTATTTTGAAAACTTCAAGACCTAAACGCATATTGTTTGGATTTTTATTTAGGAAGTCATTAACTTCATCGCTATCTAAATCTGCAGTTTCCAGAAATGTTTTTATTTGAAAATAATATAATGCATCTTGAGCTTGTTTAGCTTGCTCTTTAATTTCTGAGTAAGTATTCAATATGCCACTAGCAATATTTCCTACAGCTAATGATCCTCCTGAGATCATAAAATCAGTAGTTATACTATCAGCGACAGTTTTGGTTGCATTTGTTGTAATAATCTTCAATAGATCAATTTTTTTCATTTTTTAGGGTAGATGTAAAATTTATTGTATTTTTAAAAAATTAAATGCATAAATGCAAGAATTTATTTAAAAAAAGACGCCTAAGCGCCTTTAATTTTTGAGTTAATTACGGGTGTTCAGCCAAACATGTTGCTAATATTGTCGCATAGCCATATGTCATGTTAGATGTGTACCCAGAAATATCCTGATCTTTGATTTTAAAGTAATCATTATTATAGGTATCTTCAACCATTTCAGTAAATTCTTTGGTTTGGTTTTTCCCCGACTCTAAATCTGAATATAAGACTTCTAACCCTTTAACTCTTTCTAATGCAACTTCTTTAGGAATACCATCAATTTTCCAAAATGCCGAAAGCACATGAAATTGAGCAATATTTTCACAATAATTTGCATGAGCAAAAGCAGGGATAAGCATTAAAAGGAAGATTATTATTTTCATATTCTTTTTACTCAAAACAAAACCCCGCAATGCGAGGTTTATCTAGTGGATTACCATAACTTCGTCCACTATAACAGAAATATGCCATATTGCGGTCGACCAGTCAATATCTATCCAATCTTCATGCGGTTATCACGAGAATGAATGGAAAACTTCGCACAGCTGATCATTGTGTGAGTCATTTGTTTAGATTGATTGGTAATCTCGGCCACTGCACTTAGACTACGATTCTCAACCTTGTGCTTGATTAAGCACATCACTGCATACTTAACCTGATAATCCACTGAATCACTCTTAAAAATACCTCTCAGCAACGCCTGTACCTGCTCTGCCTCATAGTCACTAATTTCACAACGGATATAACACTTCGAGTTACGTGGCGTTTTATCAGCTTCACGAATCAACCAATAGATCTGGTTGACATGTAGACCATCAGGCAATTCACCACCTTTCAAACGAGCGGTTTCACACCAAGCGCCAAATTGCTCAAGCCATCCATCAATTGTGTATTTAGACCAATCCATAATTCTCACCGCTGCGTTCATAATTGCCCCTTAAACTTTTAACTTCTTAATCGCTTCTTCGATCCAACCAACTACAATCCCTTTCTTGACTTGCTCTGTAGTACCTCGAATCACTACCCAACCAAGAATTGCCGCTGCACTGTATTTCTCACAATCTGCTGAATATCCTTTACCACGAGTATGACGACCACCTGAGAACACGCCTCCCTCTACTTCAACTAAGATCGGATAGCCCTCAATGCGAAAATCAGCTTTCCACTTCCGCTCAGGATGAAATTTAAACTCTTGCACATATTCGATTTTTAAAGCGTCTAGGTGACGACATAAGAGCCGTTCACCTAGTGATGGTTCATGTTTTTGTCTAGGCTTGAGGACTGACCTAGCCACTGGCTTGCTCTGCGTTTGCCACCCTTTAGGAATTTGCATTGTTGTCACCTAAATCAATTTGATGATTAGTAAGTCGAGCGCCTTTATTTATTTGTTGTTCTGCTTTAGTTCGATGTTCTGTATATTGATCTTTACCACGTAGGGCTTCCCATACATCATCAACCAAATCCCATACTTCTGGATTATCTAGCGATCTTTTATGTATTTCATTTAGAAGAGCTACTGCCTTTCTAATCCGCCCTTTTTTCTCTTCAAGCTGTTCACTCAAGAATTTATTCGTAACATCGGAATCTTCAAGGAATTTAGATTTTATGCTCAGTGTTTTAGTGAGTTGATCAACCTTATCTTTCAAAGGTTTTGCCGCTTCTTGAAAATATGCACCTAACTTAATGGCTTCTAACCATTCCTTTGTGCGTTCGTCTAGAACCTCGTTGAGGCGATCTAGCTCAGCTTGTTGGGATTGTTGACCTGCTTCATAAGAAATTTTGCAACAATTCGCATGACGCAATCCTTCAAAGCCTTGAAGTGAAGAATGCCATTCGTTATATGATTTTGGCTTATCCATGACGTTCTGCCTCCAAAATGGCTTCAGGTATATTTTGTTTTAATTCATAGGTCCCTAAATACTCACCTTCACCAAGCGATCTCTGAGCCATTGCATGTTCAGGCGAAACACCTTCAACTTCATAAAATTCAATCTCACCGCGATCTTTATTTGAATCATCTTCGATCAAGAAGTAAGTGACAGTTCTTTGATTAATTACTTTCATAAACCCACCATCTTTGTTTTCCTTTAAAGGCGCTAGAAGCGCTAGAGCGTAATTAGCAGCACTAGCATCCATCATCCTTTCACCTCCGCTGTCCAATCCTCACCACCTGCTAAATCCCAAACAACTGTTCGTGGCGAGATGTGATTACGAATGTCTGTGACGTGGTCTGTGGTGTCATGCTCTGCAATGGCGGTGCGGAGTTCATTAACTGAAACCGTTTTGAACTCAAACTGACCTAAATTTGTTTCTTCGAGCAACTTCCACTCACCATCTACAAAGTAGCGATTTGCATAGCCAGTCATTATCCATACGCCATTTGTTATGTTGTAATGCATAGGCATATCCGTATCAGGCGCACCCTCTACAATCTCTCTCATCTGCTCAATAGTCAGGTTGTTTATAGTTGTCATAGTGCCACCACTCCACAATACTTTTCTGTTATCTGTTTAAGCTTGGCTCTCTGAACCTTTTGCCATTCAGCCCTATAAGCTTTTCGATATGCTTTTTGATCCAATTCATTGATTTCTTTCTTCAATCTTCCTTTGATTGCGCTTTCATTGATTGAATAATCAAAACTCAGCAAATGCTTTTTAACTCCATCCCATCGATCTTTTTTCATCACAGTTTCACCATACATGGTTGACTTCAATGTGGTTGCTGAAACACCTGTCAACCTTGCAAGCAATGCGATATCGCCATGTGATGCCTTGGAATGAAACTCTTTGAATATTGATATTTGCTCTGCGCTTAAATCAGCTTTAGCCTTTCTTTTTGCAGCCTGTGATTGAGCGTCTTTGATTCGTTTACGCTCCTTATCACTCTGTCTTTTTGCTTCAATCTCAGCTTCAGTTTTAGTTCGCTTAGGTTTTAATTCTTTCTTGGATTTAGCCTCTGCGATTGCTGCGCCCATTATTTGTTTCATATGCGTTTGAGCATTTGATTTATTGAACTCTTGCTTAACCTCATTTGAAATACCATAAGGCACATGTTCGATCTGACCACCACTGCTTAAGAATTCTGACAAATCCCAAGCTGAACGATCTTTGATGTAAAGTGATTCGCTGTTGGTTCCTGTTCTCATACCGCCACCTCGAATAAGTCAGGCTGTCTTTCTTTCTCAATTCCAGCCGATGCAATACGCTCTTTAGCAATTTCGAAATACTTTTCTTCTTTCTCAATTCCAATAAAGTGACGACCAGTATTTACGCAAGCTACGCCAGTGGTACCGCTCCCCATTGTGTTGTCTAAAACAGTCTCACCGTCATTTGTGTATGTGCGAATTAAGAATTCACAAAGGGCAACTGGCTTTTGTGTTGGATGAAAGTTTGATTTCTGCTTATTACTGCTAAAAACTTGTACTGAACGTGGGTACCGCTCAGTAGAATCATATGATTTGATATTTAATTGCTTACCATAATGTTCTGAACCAATATCCTTTCTTTTTGCTGTTTTTCGCTCATGACCATAAGTTTTTTGAGCGTTATACGTTGGTTGTGATTTATAAAAAACCAATGCATTTTCATGCGCTCGAAGTGGTTGCAACTTAGCATTCAAGAAACCTGTCGCAGCTGGCTTTTCCCAAATCCATTCATACTTAAACAATTTAAGATTTGAGCAAGCAAGTACTGCTGTGAATGGTTGAGCGCCAAATAGAACAATTGCCCCATTCGGTTTGATTACTCTCTCATATTCAGCCCACAGCGGTTCAAATGGGATAACAGCATCCCAACTGCAGCACGTTGTTCCGTATGGCAAGTCACATAGAATCATGTCTACAGTACCACTCTCGATTTCTTTCATTCGCTCGAGACAATCACCAAGCATTAGATTGAAGTCTTTCACACCCCACCCCCTACGCTTTCCACGTCACGAATGGCTTGTTTCAATCTATCTGATTCCTTTTCCATTGAGCTGCGCCATGGAACTTGATTGATTGCCTCACACATATCATTAGATTTTTTTATTGCAGCCTTTAAGCCACCGCAACTCTCAACAATTCTTATGCTTTCAATAAGAAAAATAAGTTCTGATTTCTCAAAATTATAAGTTTTTCCAAGCTCGTTATCAGGAATCTCAACTACGCTGGTTGGAATCAACTCAAGCACGAGTTTTGCATTTTCCCAACCCTGATCTTTCACAAACTCAACCGCATTCATACCAACTCCCCTTGCATCATTGCGTAATATTCAGGACTTAAATCTGCAAATGTTGAGCGAGCTAAGTCAGTTGCTAATTTCACCGTTCCAGTTGACCCGTTACGTGCTTTACCAATGATGATTTCAGCTGTTCCAACTTCTTTAGATTCCTTGTTGTAAACCTCATCTCGGTAGATAAACATGATGATGTCCGCATCCTGCTCTAAATCACCTGACTCTTTTAAATCAGCGTTTACGGGACGTTTATTTGGTCTGTTTTCAAGGTTTCGATTTAATTGAGCCAAAGCAAATACTGGACATTCAAAATCACGAGCAATCTTTTTCAATTCCCCTGAAATCTCGCCAATATCTTTGTCAGAGCGACCATAATTATTTTTAGTGAGTGGAGTTACACGCTGGATATAATCAACAAATATCGCACCAACTTTCCCATATTCAGCTTGTACTTTTCGTGCTGATCTACGGATCGTTGAAGTCGTTGAACGAGCATTATCATCAATCATCAAAGGTGCTTTTTCTAAGATCATTGCAGCAGTATTAATCTTTCCACAGTCCTCAATTTGAGCCTTACCACTTAAAACTTTCCGCAATTCAATCTGACCAATTCCACTAATCATCCGCTGTGCAATCTGCTTGCCTGACATCTCGATTGAAACAAACAAAACTGGTAAACCTTGATTGACCATCATGTCAGCTGCAAAGTTCTGAGCGAGTGTGGTTTTACCCATGCTTGGGCGTGCACCGATGATGACTAAATCACCTTTGCCAACTTCACCGAGCTTGTTATCAAGCTCAAAAAATCCAGTACGAATACCGCCATCAAATGCCGTGTTGTTATGCAAAGCTGTATGTCGCTCTAAAAACTCCTTAATTGCGTCCTTAGAGAACTCATGAGCATGTTTGAGGCGATTGTCTACCGAACCTGTTTCTAAGCCACTGACGAGAGCCTGTGCGCGATTTAAAGCGGTTTCTGATGTGTACGAAACCATATCCAACGCCAAAGTGCCGATTTGCTTACTTACATCCTGAATTTTTCTGCGTGTCGCAAAATCTTTAAGTTTTTTAAGGTGCGTTGGTAAAAGCGAATGAGGACAGTAACACCCCATCAGATTGAGTATGAATTTCTCATCAACCGCTTTGACTTCAATCGCATTAGCACGAATCAACTCCCAAATCATCACCTGGTCATACGCTTCACCTTTCACGAACTGCGATTTCACATGAGACCAAATAATTTGGTGTTGAGCTGCGTAGAAATCACTTGAATCAATTTGCTCGATGTATTCGTCCATGCCTTGCTCAGTACCAATCACTGTAGACAAAATCGCTTGTTCAACAGGAATAGAAAATAATTCAATCATTGGTCCATCCCCTTGAATGATTTGCGTACACCTTTGAAGTCTGTAGGAATTGTTTGTGCTGGCTGTTCAGGTTGAGAAACTTCGATGTACTCAGGATGTAATTTCACGTGACGTTCAAACTTGTCAGAAATCCAATTTGCAAACTTGTAGAGTTTTTTTGCATCAGACAAAACTTGACCATCGAAATGAGCATTGAATGCTCCAAGCTCAAATTCAAAACTTGGTAATCCAAAAATGAATTTTAAATTTTGACCATGGCCCTTTTGCTGAAGAACTCCGATCAATTGATTTTGATTTGGAATCCACTCGTGTTGACAAGAGAGATTCATTGGGAGATTCCCTGAGAGATTCTGTGTACCGTTTTTGGTACTGCAAAATGGGAAATTTGGTACTGGTTGTTGGGAAATTTGGTACTGGTTACCCTCTTCACCTATCCCGTTTTTGGTACTGGTTGGTTGGTCTGGTGTACCGTTTTTGGCACTGTTAGAATCATCTTCACCTATCCCGTTTTTGGTATCGCTTGGGATGTTTTGCGGTTCATCATGACGACCATAAACACCGACCAATTGATAAACTTTTACACCTTTTCCACGCACTTCACCTGTGTGAAAAATGAATCCTAGTTTTTGTAAATCATCCAAAGCCTTCATCACGGTTTTGCGATCAAGACAGGTATCTTTAGATAATCTTGAGATGCTCGGGAAGCACTTATGATCATCCCCAGCACGATCAGCAAGGCTTAGCAGAACAACACGACGAGGAGAAGTTTTAACATCAGCACGCCATGCCCAATTCGTTGCATCAATGCTCATGCGCTTGCCCCTTGTATAAATGCCCATAGTTCAGCCTTTGCAACTGCCACAGACTGAGCAGTCGGAAGTGAGCGCTTTTCAGCGTGTTCTTCGACTGCCTTTTGAAATAAATAAATCTTTCGCTGTAGCTCAATGTCTGTTAGAATTTTATGCATATTCATTTCCATCTCGTTTTGAATATATGAAGCCTGACCTAAACCATCAGGCTTTTTTAATGTCTAAATCCCCATGAATCCCTTCGGATCCCTCTCGAAATTCGACCTCTGTACTTAAATCCCTTAACAAAGCTGATACTCCCAAGCGCTCGAACGATTTAGCTTGTAAATTAAGTACATGCCACTCACCTGCAATTTCTTTTTCAAGCAGGTAGGCCATATATTGAGCAAGGTCTTTACCTTTAATTTCAGCTAAAACCTTTGCTCGTTCGTGATTCTCAGGAGATAAGCGCACATGCGTAGATTTTTTTTCAAGGCTCATTGGTTTATCCCTATGCAGCAGTGTTTTGTTGAATATTTAGGTTTAAGAAAAGATGTGGATATTGGAGTTTCACTTTTGATGGAATCCCTCTTTTCATCCAGTTTTGAACCCTTTGTTTGTCTTTATAACCAAGCAGCTCAGCCACTCTGGTTGATCCACCAAGCTTCAAAAGGATTTCTTTGTCAGCTTCGATTGACATAGTCGCCTCTTAATAAACATTTGTTTAGTTGATAGTAAACGGTGTGTTTACTATTGTCAATTCATTTGTTTAACACAAAATGTTTACTTTTAGAGATAATGAGAAAAATGGAAAATTTGGTTTTAGAGATGAAGCAAGAGACAGGCACACATCCTTCTGTAGTAAGGCTTTTAGAGGCTAGTGGGCTCAATCAAGAAGAAACAGCTAAGTTGCTTGATGAATCACCGCAAACAATAACTAATTGGAAAAAGCGTGGTATTTCTAAGGCTGGTGCTTTAAAAGCAGCAGGTAAATTTAACGTTTCTGCTAATTGGATTTTAAAGGGTGAAGGCACTAAATCTGACTACTCAATTAGTAAAGTTGAAGAGTGGGATTCAAGCACACCAGTAGATGACGATGAAGTTGAAATACCATTTTATAAAGATGTTTTAATTTCTTGTGGATCTGGTTCATTAACTGAAATATTAGGCAACGAAACTCGCAAGTTACGTCTAAGTAAGTCAACTTTAAGACAATATGGTGTTGAAAGTTCAAATGCTTATGCTTTGACAGCTTTTGGTTATTCAATGACACCTATCATTAACCATGGTGCTACTGTTTATGTTGACATTGGAAGAACAAGCATTGTTGATGGGAAGATTTATGCAATCACACATGGTGGTCTTTTTAAATTTAAGTATCTTTACCGAATGCCAAAGGGCGGTGTGAGAATAGTTAGCGCCAATAAAGAAGAATATCCAGAAGAAATATTATCAATGGAAGATATTTTTGAACAAGAATTCGAGGTTATTGCTTACGCTTTTAATGTTCAAAACCCATTACCATAAATAATAAACATATTGTTTTCTAAAGACTGCATTTGCAGTCTTTTTTTTATTCTATTGTTTAGTAAGAAGAAAACAAAATAATAAACATTTGTTTATAAAAACTCTTGACTACAGTAAACACTGTGTTTACTATTTACCTCATACACAAACAAACCTCCTCAGTGAGACAAAAATGGAAATTCAAAATTTACGCTTACAACTCCTTCAGCTTTCAGGCGGTCAAGTTGAACACGCTCAAGCAATGGAGAAATACGTTTTGGAAGGTACTAGCTTAAATCAGCAAATGGGTGAAGCGGTAAAAACTGCAGAAGTTGGTGAAGATCCAGTGGATGAAAAGTGCGGATGCTTTATCTGCTTAATCAATCAATTTCAAAAAGCTTTTTAATTTTAAATAAAAAAGCCCTCACGACTCGACATCAAAGGGCTTTTACTCAAAGAGTGAGATAAGTATGAATGCAAAGCTAAACGAGATCAAGTCAAACATGCTAGTAGGCACAGGGGCTATCGCCTTATTAGTCTCAGCTTTTGTTTTAGATCCAACGCAACCAAAACAACAAGTCATTACTGCCCCTTTCGTTGTTGATGAAATCTCAGAATCAAATGCTGTTGTTCATACAGCAAACCATGAGTTCACTTTAGAAATCGAATTTGATGCACGTTATTTCAAAGATGGCAACGGATTCATTTCAGGTCGTGATGCTGAATTAAATCAAATCAAAGAAATCACTGTGTTTAACGAAGATGGTCAAACTGAAAATTATTATTTAGATCAATCGGATGTAAGCATCTTAGCCAATCAACTTGAATCAGAATTACGTGATCGCCTTTAAGCGGTCACTAGGAGTGCATCATGGTTCTATATGTCGATTACATCATTTGTGAAGGCTGCGGAAAATCAGTCAGTAAGAAGAAAGATTCATTACTAAATGATGGTGTGTTTTTCCTTTGTACATGCGGTTGTTTCAAGAAAATTGGGAATTAGGAGAAGAAGATGAATGCACCAGTAAATACAAATCCGTTTCTGCCTACAGCACCACAAAACAGCTCTGTATCAACGGTTCAATCAGATGTTCAGCGCTCTGTAGCGGAAGTTCAAGCAGCATTAGTAATTGCTAAACAATTTCCACGTAACCCAATTGAAGCTTATGACCGTGTAATGAACGCATGTCAAAGACCGGGTTTAGCTCAATCAGCAGTTTATTCATATGCCCGTGGTGGATCTTCAATTTCAGGCCCTTCAATTCGCCTTGCTGAAATGTTGGCTCAAAATTGGGGAAATATTCAATACGGCATTCGTGAGTTATCTTCTGAAAATGGTGAATCAACAGTCGAGGCTTTTGCTTGGGATGTTGAGACAAATACACGACAAACTAAAGTTTTCCAAGTGCCTCATAAACGCTATACGCGAAATGGATCTAAAAAATTAGAAGACCCACGCGATATTTATGAACTTGTTGCAAACAATGGCGCTCGTCGTTTACGTGCTTGCATCCTTGGGGTGATACCGGGTGATGTTGTAGATGCAGCAGTTGATCAATGCGAAAAAACCATTCACGCCTCAGCAGACACATCACCAGAAGGTGTTCAAAAATTAGTTGTTGCTTTTGAGCAGTTTAATGTCACTAAGGCAGACATTGAGGGATTTATTCAACGTCGAGTTGATGCCATCACCCCTGCTAACGTTGTTTCCTTACGTAAAATTTTCACAAGTTTGCGCGATGGTATTAGCTCACCAAAAGACTGGTTCAAGAATGCAAGTGCTGAAAAATCAGAACAGTCAGTAGCAAAGCCTAAACTTGATGACAAGGCTTTTGACGATGCTTTAGAGCAGTTAGCTTTAAACGCGATCGAAAAATCATACCTTTTAGATGGTTTTGATTTAACAGATGCTCAAAAATTCGCTGTGGAGGATCAAGGATGAAACTATTCCGTGCTTCAGGCCTTCACAAGCTAATCGGTGAACCTAAAAAGAAAGGTGAAAACCTTTCTGATACAGCTAAAACTGAAATCCGATCGATTGTTAAAGAGGATTTATTCACTTTTAAATCGTTTACAGGCAACCAATACACGGAAAAAGGCAATTGGCTTGAAGAAATGGCAATTGAGTTGTCAGGAAAGATGCGGTTTCGTGCTTATCAAAAACATGTTGGTCGAGTCGATAATGACTTGATCACTGGTGAATGTGATGTGCTTGATATTAAGGATAAATTGATTATAGACACAAAATGTTCGTGGGATATTGGTACTCACCCATTCTTTCAAGATGAAGCCCAAGACAAAGTAATCAAAGCTGGTTATGACATTCAGATGCAAGCCTACATGTGGCTTTACGAGTGTGAGCGTGCAGATATTGATTTCTGGTTGTTACCTTGCCCTGAAGAATTATTGAAACCTTATGAAGATCAAGAACAATTAATAAATTTGGTTGCTGAAATTGATATTCGTGAACGCTTAACAACTGTAGTCATTGAGCGTGATGAATCAATAATTCAGAAGTTCAAAAACAAAATTCCCTTCTGCCAAGCTTATTACGAAAAGCTTTATGCAGAACGCAAACGAGGGAGATTAACAGCATGACCCTCCTAAAACTTTACTTTCAACTTTGGCAAATGGCGTGGTGGTTGTGATGGAAAAATACAAAGTTACTTTCGGTATCGGCGGTTATAGAAGCATAGTTTATGAAGCAAATAATGAAGATCATGCGGTTGAATTATTTGAAGAAGATTATCCAGGTGAAAATGGTTGCCATGACTGCTTCAAGTCGGTTGAGCATGAATTGTTTAAAAAGCACCTTCTGATTGATATGCCAGATGGCCTTACATACGGTATTCCAATTGAAATCATTGCTCGTAACCGTGCTGAGAATTACAAAGATGAATTCAATAATGATGTGACAGAAAGTCTTCTTCAGGACACTCTGCCATTGTTTGATGATTACTCTGAAATACGTGATTGGGCTGCAAATAATATGAATTGGAAAGATGTAAAAATTCATGCAATCACACTTAAGAAAAAAACTCTTGATGATGAATTTGAAGACGCTTGGTGCAATGGCGAATGGAAGGTGGCGTGATGGAAAAACAAATCAAAATTCAAGACATTGATATCGACACAACACCGGGTGTGATTGCTCAAAATGTATTTTTACATGCTGTTTCACCGGTTGTCGAAGTCTTAGAAAAACAAGGTCGTGAATCAGTAAAAGAGTTCACCTTCTGTTCAATGTGGCTGGCAATGGGTTTGTATACAAATAATTTAAGCACTTCGGACGCAGAGAAAGCATTAAATCATGCAACCTCAAACGTGATTAAAGAGCTTAAGAAAATGCGAGGTGAAGTTTGATGGAAGTGCAAGAAGTTCGTACTCACCACATTCCTGCTAGCAATGGTGTAGACCCAATTGATGTATTCATAGTCTGGTATGGGAAGCAGGCATTTCAAGTAACGATACGTTGTTGGGATTGCGCCTGGACTGGGTACCGTGGCAGTTGTGGGTTTGATCGTATAGAAGACTATTTTATTGATCTTTGGATTGAGCGCGGTTGTCTTGAGCACTTGGTTCAAGTTTTTACAGCCACATCAAGGCATACAACTCAACGTGAAGAAAAATGGCTTTTTAAAATTATCCAAAATGTATGCAAGCATTTTAAAGATATGAAGGTGGCGTGATGGAAATTAATAAAGAAAGAGAAGAGTTTGAAAAAGAAGCGTTCAAGCAATCTGGAGGCTGGGCTACATTCCATAAGGCTTATGGTGTTGTTTATGAAAATAATCAACTTAACTTTGCATGGAAAGTGTGGCTGGCTGCCAAAAAACAAGCCATCCCTGAAGGGTTTGTATTAATGCCAATTAAACCAACTGAAACAATGGTTATGGCTGTGGCAAAAGAACATGAAGGTGATGCTTTTTTACCATATAGCCTTTACGACGCTTTTGTTAAGCAAGCAATGATCGAGGCACAGGAGCAAAGTCATGACTGAAATTGAAAAACTAGAACAAGAGATTAAGTTCCTAAATACAACAATTGATCGAATTCTTTCAAGAAATTCTGCTCAGGAAGTTATTGAACAAAGATTGCAACGTCATGAGCAGACAATGAAAGAAATCATGGATGATAATCCTAATTACACTGAAGATCATTCAACTATCAAGTTTATGCTTGGTGCTATATCTGCATATAAGGAAATTTCAGAATATCTAAAAAACCATGCTTCTGTAGTAGTCAATCTACCTGAAACTGTGGTTAAGAGTTTGGGAGAAGTGGCGTGAATTGGATAAGTGTTAAAGATCAAATGCCAGAACCTTTAAGAAATGTTTTGGTTTTAATTGATGAAAACCCTGTAAAAAACCAAAATCAAATGGTGGCTAACTTTATCCCACAATTTAGTGAAGAACATCATGGTGATGATGATTGGTATGACTATGACGAAGATAGAAATTGCGGATATGTAAAAGAAGGTTGGTACGCAAATACTGCTTACATTGGTGATGAGTATTCAAGTTACTTCATTGATGAAAAGGTAACTCACTGGATGCCACTACCGAAGCCACCGAAAGAAGAAAAGGAGGAAGGTTGAATGACAATACGGCTTTTAGATATTAAACAAGTTGAACAAAAAACCAGTTTGTCTAAGCCAACTATATATAACTGGATTAAGTCAGGCTACTTCCCTGCTTCTAAATTGTTTGGACAAGGTAAAAGACAGTTAGCGCGGTGGAAAGAAGAAGAAATTGACGACTGGATTAAACAACATTACACTTAATTAAAAGCCTCTATATAGAGGCTTAAGTTTTATTGGCACTTTATATTTTAGCGGTATATATAACGGTATTATATTTATGCGCAATTATTATAATTATATAAATCAATGTATTAATATATATCTTCGATTCCCGCAGGGCGCACAATTGAAGAAGAATAAAAAGTGAATTTCTCTTTACCAAAATTAAAACAATAAAAAGTAAGTCTTACAAAATTTTAAAAGTTTTCGAACGGTAATTTTAATCATGTCTAATACTGATGATTAAAGCTAAAAATTAGGCAACTTGCACTCATGTATTAGAAAAAACCAAGTATATAAAATTATAGTTATGGATCTAGATCGATATAAGCAAGCTAATTAAACAGCTTATTCAACTCATACAGTGAGCCGAATATATGCTATATTTAGCTCATCTTGGAAAAGTTCTAAGTGGAGGTTTAAGATGCAAGAGTGGATTTGGCAAACCAACAACTGGACAAACTTCACATGGGAAGATGAAATCATCTTACCCAAAACCAGACAGATTCATCAAAAAATTGGAATTCTACTTGGACAAAGTCAACATGATTTAGCCAAACAACAATTCACATTAGACACTCTACTTGCCAATCTTATTGCATCCTCAGCAATCGAAAATGAGACCTTAAATGTGTACTCATTACGTTCCTCACTTGCACGTCGTTTGGGCGTTACGCTTAACCAACCTTATCCAAGTTCGGACAAATCTGAAGGTTTGGCCAATATCATTCTAGATGCACTAAACAATGTGGAGCAACCACTTACTGTTGAACGCCTTATGCAATGGCACCAATGGCTTTTTAATGAGCCTGATTGGACGATGCAGCGCTTACGCATTGGTCAACTCAGAGGCTTAGAACCGATGCAGGTTGTTTCTGGTCGATTGGATTATCCAACAGTTCATTTTGAAGCACCACCTAGAGATGGACTAGAAGAACGTTTAGACGCCTTTATAACTTGGTTTAATAATAGCTTAGCCAATACTTTGCTTGATCCCCTACTCCGTGCGGGTATTGCTCACTTATGGTTTATCACACTGCATCCTTTTGATGATGGTAACGGGCGTATTACCCGTACACTAACAGACCTGGCCCTAGCACAAATGGATAAGCAGAGTATTCGCTTGTATGCGATGTCCCCTGCTATTTTAAACAAACGCAAAAGTTACTATGAAATCTTAGAACAAAGCCAAAAAAATGATTCCAATATCACAGATTGGCTTGTTTGGTTTTTAGATACCTTAAATGACAGCCTTGAAACAACATTAAAGCAAATCAATCGAACGGTATTTAAGCGTCAGTTTTGGTATAAATATTCAAATTTAGATCTTCATGAAGGACAACGCAAGATATTGAATCGCTTATTAGATGGTGGTGAAAATGGCTTTGAACATGGTATCAGTGCCTCGCAATATCAAAAGGTTGCTAAAGTCAGTAAAGCAACAGCTACTCGACATTTATCTGACCTGTTAGAAAAAGGATGTATAATCAAATTGGAAGGTGGTGGACGCAATACTCGCTATCAAATCAATATCCTATTATAAAAACAGTACCTTTATTTTTAAGATTTAATTTGCACTACAATCAATTTAAAATACAAATATTTTCATTATTTTTCAAACATATAAATCAATAATTCAAGTCACACAGGGCGCACAATTGAACAAGAATAAAAATTGAATTTCTCTCTTTACAAAGATGTAATATTGAGCCACTTCTATTGCCGAATAAACTCAGCTTTGTTTTGACCATCTGGTTATATTTTTACGCAGCCCATCAAGTCCCAAAATATCTATATATTATTATTTTCAGTTTAACTTTTTTCAATATCTCTATAAATAATCTCATCTTTATATTTTTTTCTACATTCTCTCTCTGCAAACTAAACTACATAGTTCATTTTTTTTTCACTAATTCACACCCTAGAGTATTTACTCTTATTTTTTATATGTTATTTTGTAAATAGAAGTAACTTTGAGTTGTATATTTAAGTATCAAAATTATTTCTCATTCAAAACTTAAGTACTTCAAAGTATTCATTTTATTATATTAGGGAAAAATTAAAATGAAATTAAAACATTTATCAATCGCGATAATTGCTGCAAGTTTGCCAATGACTGGTGTTTTTGCCGCAGCAATGGATCGCTCAGGCCAATCTATTTCGGCATTCCTTCAACCTAATAATTATTTTGAAGCTGGTATTTCAGTTTTAGACCCAACTGTTGAAGGTCGAGAAGCGGGAGATACGCCTAAACCATATCGTGAAATCAATGATATGGGAGATGATTATTACTTTCCATCAGCAGCGATTAAATTACAACTAACAGATCAAGTTTCATTTGGTCTTTTATATGACAAACCATTTGGTGCAGATGCTGCATATTCTGGTGAAAATGCTTTCGTTTCATCTGATCACGATACTGTATTGCCTCTAGATCGATTAACCGCTCTGCGCAACAGTACGATTGACTCCACATTTAATGCAATGACTGCACAACAACGCGTTGGTGGATTCCTGCAAGCTCAAGGTGTTGACTTAACCACGGCAAATGGTCAACAGGCACTTCGAGACTCATTGACTAGATATGGTACTGACGCTACATATAAAGCAGGTATTGATGCTGCGGTAAAAAATGTTGTTACAGGCAGAATTGATCAAGGTATTGCAGGAGCGAATAGTACACTCGGTAAGGGCAACACCAAAGTTAAAGTAGATACCCAAAATATTTCAATGATTTTTGGTTTTCAACCTATTGCTAACTTAAACTTCTATGGTGGTGGTGTTTACCAAACCATTAAAGGGAATGTGAGCCTGCGTGGTCAAGCATATAGCTTATATAATGGCTATGATGCAAATATCAAAGAAACTGGCGGCGTGGGTTGGTTAGCGGGTGCTGCATATCAGATTCCAGATATTGCATTAAAAGCATCGGTAACTTATCGTTCTGAAATTGATCATGATGTAAATATCAATGAATCGATTCCTACACTTGGTGCATTAGCATTACTTGGTGATACTGGTACTGCTGCGGCAAAAGCAATTGCTGCTGCCAACGGTAAAACGACAATTACAACGCCACAGTCTGTTAACATCGATTTACAAACGGGGATCATGGCAAATACCATTGCTTTTGCAAACTTACGTTGGGTAAATTGGAAAGACTTCTCAATCCAACCGTTAAAATTTGGTAAAGTTTCTCAAGCAATCGGTGGTCTAGTTAACCGTCCAAATGGTTTTAACTTAGTTGAATATTCTGATGATCAATATACAGTGACGGCGGGTGTTGGTCGTAAAATCAATGACCTATGGTCAGGAACTGTTGCAGTAGGCTGGGACTCTGGTGCGGGTAACCCTGTTTCAACTTTAGGCCCTACAGAAGGTTATTGGAATGTGGGCTTAGGTGTTCAATATAGCCCTACGCCTGCAACATTCATCGCTGGTGGTGTTAAATACTTCTGGTTGGGTGATGCAAAAGCACAAACAGGTGCTCAATCAGGTGGCGATACTTATGTTGCAGAGTTTAAAGATAACAATGCAATCGCTTATGGTTTAAAAATTGGTTATAGATTCTAAGAGTCTATACCAATAAAAAAATCCCACTTTAAGTGGGATTTTTTATGATGACAATTTCAAACATTAAAAATCATAAAAAGAAACTTCGCCCGTTTCCAAAGAATATTCAGCACCAACAACTTTTAATTTACCTTTGGCAATTAAGTTTTCTAATACGGCTGAACCATGGCGTAATTGATTAACTGAAGCAAAAACATTTGATTTTACTGCATGCATTGATAGCTTTTCTAAGTCATCTTTCAACTCAGTTTGCATTAAAATTTCAACTGAAGGACGAACACGGTTTACAATTGACATAAGATTTGCAGAAGGTGGTGTATTCGGGTTCTTCAACGCTTCAATCGTTGAATGAATCGCACCACAATGGCTATGCCCTAAAACGACAACCAAGGGACAGCCAAAACTATCTGCGGCAAATTCCACACTGCCCACTTGCGACGGCGCAACAATATTACCTGCAACACGAATCACAAATAAATCACCGAAACCTTGGTCAAAAACCATTTCTGCTGGAACACGAGAGTCTGAACAACCTAAAATAATGGCAAATGGCTCTTGGCTGTCCATCATTTCAGATCGTTGCTGATGCGTCAAAAATTTAGTCAGATTGGTTTCACCATGTGCAAAACGTTCATTACCCTGTTTTAATCGTTCTAAAGCTTCTTGAGCAGTTAGCATGTCCTTTGTTCCATTGTGTGGAGAGTGTGATTATTTTAATGCCGCAAAATGTGAAAGTCACTGACTAAAAATAAACTCTGTTACAATTTTTGTTATGGAGCGGTTAAGGGCCTAATTTTTAAAAATACATAGATATAATTCACAGTTTAATTAAAATTGTTTAACTAAAATACAAAATAATCTCTATATTAGTTGAGTTGAACCCTGAAACTATGGCAAAAAACTTACAAATAAGACTTTATCGGCAAATGTTGAAAAAATTATGATCATGAATAATATTTTTACTTTATATAATGCCTAGTCTTTTACTCGGAACCCTCTGCATGTCTGAACTGGCCCATAAAAAAATTCTTCATTTTTTAAACAGCATATTGTTAAGTTTGACTGCGATCGGTGTATTGTTTTTAGGTAGTCTTAACAATACAACTGCTGCCACACCAGAATATGTGGATTATTTAAAAATTGTACAAGAAGAACGTGCTTGGGCAGGATTAACGTCTAAAACATTGCGTGTGGGTGATGTTATTTGGTCTTATAGTGAAGGTGGCTCTAAAGATAAGCCAACTGTTTTACTGATTCATGGTTTAGCCAGCAGCCGTGATACATGGAATGATATTGCGCAGTCATTGACCCCATATTACCATGTGATTATTCCAGACTTGCCTTCAGCAGGAAGTACCCAGGTTCCAGCCAATTTTGATTTATCTGTACCCAATGTAACTGAACAACTTAGACGCTTTATTGAAGCTGCACATATCCAAGATAATTTAAATATTGCAGGGCATTCATTGGGTGGAACCATCGCAATGTTTTATGCCTCACAATATCCATTTGATACGAAAAGCTTATTTCTAATGAGCACTGGGGGTATTTTTAAATCAACAAATACCAATTACTTAAGAAATCCGATCTATCTCAAACAATTATTAATCACACAAAAAGGTGATTTAGATTTTGTGATGAAAAAGGTGATGTTTAATCCGCCTTTTACTGCCCGTGTGATTAAAGATGAACAAGAAAAATTATTCATTGCTAAATCTCAAGACACAGCCAAAATCATCAATCAAATTGATGCACTCAATCGACTCTATACCCCTTCAACTTTTACCACGATGTTAAAAAACATTGAAGCACCCACCCTGATCCTTTGGGGAGAACAAGATCAGATTGTAAATGCGGATGTTGCAAATGAATTAAAATCGGTATTAAAACGCCCTGAAACACCAATTATTCTACAACGTGTTGGGCACATGCCATTACTTGAAGCACCTGAACGAGTTGCGGATTACTATTTAAGCTTTTTAAACAAAGTACAACCTTTGCAAAACCCATTGTCTGATCAAACACATGGACAAATTGAGTTCAAAAAATGAAAAATCAACTTATTGAACAATTGATCGAAGCCCAACTTGGCTTTTTAGATCAAGAATTTTCACAGGCTGATACGATTAAAGTTGAGTTTACTGAATTTTATCACTGGTTTAGAAAACAGCCGTTAAAACAAATTTGGTCTTTTGCACAAATTCATGATTTATTGTCAAAGCAAATTTTAGCAACACCTGCAAACAACTTTCTCATTGAGCAAATCGCTGAACATATTCGTTTTGCTTTAATTCATCCAAGTAATGATGAAACGTTAATTGAAGATATTATTCCAGTTACCACGATTGATAAAATCGCCCAATATGTCGCAAGTAAATCGGGTCATCGTCAAGCTTTGATCAAACGTGTTGTCAATAATCCAGCCTTTTCAAGCATGTTAACCCAATTGATCCATCACTCTATTCAAGACTATATTGATAATTCGGTCATGAATAAAAAAGTCCCCGGTGTGGGACGTTTTATGAAAATGGGAAAATCAGTTTTAGAATCGGTTACCGACACGAATTTAGATGATACAGTTAAGCATTATCTGCAAAAAAATATTATTAAAATTAGTCAATTGAGTGAACAAGTCATTAACCAACAGTTTGATGACAATAAGCTTTATCATTTTCAAGCCAATTTATGGCATAAAATTAAAAAAATACCGATTGCTGTGTTGCATAATTATGTTGAAATTAACGACCTACCTAAAACTGTAGGTATGGGTCATGAAATATGGGAACATATTCGCCAAACAGATTATTTAAAGAAACAAGTACATGATGGTGTACTGACTTGGTATGTGCGTAATGAAGAACGCCCTTTTGATTTAATTTTAAGTGATATCAATATTGATGAAGCATTGATTCAAAATGAATTACAACAGTTACTTGAACCTGTTATTCAACAAATGGTTGCTTCTCAACACTTAAAAAACCGTGCACGGATTTATCTGGAAAAATTTTATTATTCAGATGACACTTTAAAGATTCTCAATATTGAAAAAGGCGCATAAAGCGCCTTTTTCATGACTAAACAGATTTAATGCAATTTAATTAAGTTTTAGAACTTATAAATTAAACCCAAATTGTAACGGCGGCCATCCAATACATAATTATAAGTCGCTGTATCTATACTTTTATCAAATAAGTTATAAATACCAGCATTGAACTGTAACACATTGGAAGGTTTATAGTTTAGACCAACATCAATCATTGCATACGCTGGTCTTCCTTTCCCCATCGACGTACGGCTTAAATAGTCAGAAGTTTTACTTCTTACATTTAAACGGCTCCACATTCCAACTTGATCATTTGTTTGCCAATCGAATGTGGTATTAAACATATGTTTCGGCATTTCATTTAATGGCTTACCTTTAAATGCACCGCTCTTTTGTTCAGTATCCGTAAATGTATAATTTGTTGCCCAACGAACATCTGGTGTGATTGCCCAACCCAGAGTCGCCTCTATACCACGCATATTTGCTTTATCGACATTGATACGTTGACTGACAAAATCAAAATTTTGACCTAACCAAGGACATTCAGCACTTCCAGAAGGCTTCTGACAGGTGCGAATTTCAGTAATTTTATCTTTAAACTCACTATTAAATACGGTAAAACCAGCATCTAAATTGTCATTATTATCCCAGTTAATCGATGCTTCATAATTGATACTTGTTTCGGGTTTTAAATCTGGATTACCGACAATCATACCATTTGACTGGCCACCACCTGTTGCCTGTCCCCACCCTGCAACAGTGGCACGTAATGCCGGAGTTTTATAACCTGTTGATACCCCACCTTTAACAATCCAGTTATCATTCAAGGTCCAAACGCCATAGACTTTCGGGCTAAAATGATCACCAAATTTTTCATCTTTGTCATAGCGTAATGAAGCCGTTACCGTGAATGGCTCTACAATATTCCACGCATCCTCAGCAAATAATGCCCAGCTATAGCGATCTAAGTTGGTTAATTTTGAGCCACCAACAACTAACTGATTGCCAAAATCCTCAAGCTCTTCTTTTAAATAACTTCCCCCGAAGCTCAAAGCATGAGAACCCAAATTGATTTGGTTTAAAGTATTAAACGTTGTATTAATTGCTTCCATACTACGGGATGGATTTTCATTTTCCTCACGTTGAATATAAGAATGTGTCTTTAAATCGCCAATTTCACCACGATGAGTCAAACTATATTCGGTACGATAATAATCTGTATATGAGTCTGTTGGGAGCTTACCATTGCGCCCTGGTACATTGGCGATTGTTTTACCTACCGTTTGATCACGGTTTTGAATAGATCGCTGATATTCTAAATCAATGGTATGTTCAGAACTTGGCGTCAAGCTCAGTGTTGCGCCACCTGCACGTATACGTTGCTTATTATAGCCACCAATAATGTCATCTTCATTGCGTTGCGAGAATGTTCCATTCGCCTTTAAGCCAAGTAAATTACGGATTAAAGGCCCAGAAACATATAAGTTTGCTTGATGGATATCCCCAGAATCTCTATTTTCTTGTAGTGTCGTATCCAATTTAACCGAGCTTGTCCAAGTATCTGCAACTTTTTTAGTAATAATATTAATCACACCGCCCATGGCATCTGAACCATATAAGCCTGACATCGGACCACGGATCACTTCGATGCGTTCAATACTTTCAATACTTGGCATCCAACCTTGCTCAATACCCGAGTTATCACTATTTGGTCGAACTGAACGTGTATTCACCTTCTTGCCATCAATCAAAAAAACTGTATAAGCACTTCCCATACCACGGATACTAATATCACTTGAACTTCCACCACCTGTGACGACGACACCAGGAACATCTTTAAGTGCATCCGTTATATCTCTATATGCTTTTTTATTAATGTCTTCTTGCGTTAAAACTGAAATAGATGCTGCTGCTTGTTTCACCTCTTGCTCAAAGCCACTTGCAGTGACAACAATCGTCTCTAATTTGGTTGACTCTGTAGACTGTGGATTGGTTTTATTCGAGTTTTCTGGTGATTCTGCGGCATAGGCAGTTCCCATCATAACGGTGATAATGGAGAGAGATAACGCAGATTGGATGATACGGTTAGTTGACATAAGGTATTCCAAAGAGGCTAAGAATGAATAGACAATGAAGATTTAGATACAATGTGTAATAAAAACACCACAGCATTATAAACAATATTAAGAATTATTCTCATTTTTATTAACCATTCGTTTAATATTTAGTCATTTTTAGGCCTATCTTTAAGTTTTTATTCTATTTTTTAAGCTTCACTTAAGTTTATTAAGATTTAAAATATAAAATTTACGTTTAGCTATACGATATCCATAAAAAAACCTCCGAAATTCGGAGGTTTTAAAGAACAGTCAAATATCTACATTGATATACAGATTATTTGAAGTAAGCACCTTCTGCTTGACTATGGTCAGTCTGATCGACCACGCGTCCGAGTTCAGGAATATGCTCTTTAAGTGTAGTTTCTACACCTTGTTTTAACGTTACATCAATTGCAGAACAGCCTTGACAACCACCACCGAATTTTAATACCGCAGTTAAACCATGTTCTTCATCTTCGACCACTTCTACCAGTGCACAGTTTCCGCCATGCCCTGCCAATCCAGGATTGATCTCTGCCTGAAGAATATAAGTAATTCGTTCTTCCATAGACGCATCTGGACCAACACGTGGTACTTTCGAGTTAGGTGCACGGAAAGTAAGCTGTCCACCAAAACGGTCTTTGTTGTAATCAATTACAGCATCTTTCAAATATGGAATCGACGGTGTATCAATAAATGCTGGAAAATCAGGATAATCTTGTTTGTAATCTGTTGGAGCAATTTCATCAGGTGCACTGTATGCCATACAACATTCAGCACGTGGAGTACCTGGATTTTCAACAAATACACGAACGCCAATTCCTGGAGTATTTTGCTTCTCCAAAAGATCTTTTAAATACTCTTGCGCATTGGGAGTAATCAATAAATTTGGAATTTCTTCTGCAACCGCAGTATTGGTGTTCTCAGTCGACATAACTCTATCCTCAAGCTGAAGTCGGTATTTTAACTGAAGATGAGGCTGAATGAGTGAAAATCAACTAAAATTGTCGGAATTAACTTAAAAAGATGTAAAAAATATAATCTACGCAAATTTCAACATAAAATATTCGCGTAATAAATGAATATAAATCATACACAAATTGATATTTACTGCATTTTAGCCTATCAACAAATCGCGCTTTAAAACGCACAAAATGACACCAATGAAACTTTTTATAAATGAAATACTAAGCTTAATTTAAGACATTTTTAGCACTAATTTATTCAATTTATACGACCAATTTATCTAAATTTTGTCAGAAAATGCCACCCAAATATTGAATATGGCATGGATAATGTATACATCTGTATATTAATGATGAAATAAAACGAGATATTTTGCATGTCCAGTTCAATTGACGGTTTACAGTTTCCAGTTCATCCAAAGACTCAAAAAAGTAGCAGCTCGCAAGTCGGTAAAGAAATCATTGCGGAAGCACTTTCCTTGGTGGATCATCTCAGCGCACAGCAAGCTTTAGATGAAAAAAACTGGCGTAAAAATTATCCAGTTTATTTTAAGGCATTGGTCGAACATGGGATTCGTTCAAGTCATAACGCCATCACTATTGCCAAACAAGGCTTGCACAAAGCCCAACACAGCTTTGATTTCTTTAGAGATGGGCAACGCTATTCTTTAAAAGATATTGGTACAGTTCCAGTACTAGACAAGATTCAAAGTGTTAGTTTTAAAGGTCATTCAAATGATGACGTTGAATGGTTTGTACCCTATCACGGGCAAAAACTACAAGGCGAAGCGCTATATCAGCAAATTCAAAAGTGGCAAGATACTGGCATTATTGAAGCCAGCCATGCAGATGCGCTCAGAGAAGTGATTGCTCATCCCGAATGGTTTGATTTATCGGATCGTACCTTAGTTTTATTTGGCGCAGCTTCAGAGGCAGGCCCATTAACATGGTTATCGAAATGGAAAGCCAATATTGTTGCCGTTGATCTACCCAATGAACGCGTTTGGGAGAGAATTCTTAAAGTCATTGAAAATGGCAATGCCACATTGTATGCACCTAGTTTTCAAAAAATCCTCAACACCCATGATATTGACGAATTAAAAAGCAAACTTGGTGCAAATTTACTGACCCAAATTCCAGAAATTACACAATGGCTTTGTGATAATCCACACAAGTTAGATTTGGCCTCAATTGCTTATTTGGATGGTGAAAAACATGTGCGTGTGTCGATGGCAATGGACACGATCATGAGCCATGTTAGTGAACACAAGAATGATTCATCACTGATGTATATGTGTACGCCTACAGATGTTTATGCAGTACCTGAAGAAGTGATTGAAGGTTCAAACACAAAGTTCAAACATAGATCAAAATTTGAAACTGTACTCAGCAAAGGGATTGCAACCCTTTCCTTAAAGCAATTCTTTAAGCACCATGATCAACAATTGATTCGCTCTGACAATGGTAAATTCTATGGGATTGCTGATTGTCTGGTGGTTGAACAAGGCCCTAATTATGCATTGGCAAAACGTATCCAACAGTGGCGTGCAACTTTAGCACGACATCAAGGGCAACATGTCAGTATCAATATTGCACCATCCACGACGACACATTCGGTCACCAAGAATCCGTTGCTTAAAGCTGCGTTTAACGGTGCAAGTTTATTTGATGTAGAAGCATTCCGCCCTGAAACCACCAATTCAATTATGGCAGCGCTTTGGATTCATGACTTAAGAAATCCGAAGTCTGTTGCAAATCCAGAAACTGAGATGGGTCATCCATTAGAATTAATGATGGAAGGCGCAAATCATGGTGGTTTATGGCGTGTCGCCTATCTTGCTCGCACAGCCTTACCTTTTGCTGCAATTTATGGATATGCCAGTGATAAATTACCGATGCAAAAGCTTTTAACCAAGTTTAAAAAGTAATTCTTCAGGTTTAAATCTCTTTAAATTAAATGCCCAGTGATAAATTTAGCTGGGCATTTAAGTGTACGAGCACATTTTTAAATCTTATTAAATTCATAATAAAAAGCATAAGCGTTCCCCCATGGCGCCAAATAACATACACAATGCAGCGATCCTTTAATGCCTTAAATATGCTATACCAATGTAAACGGTTCAGTCATTCTAAAATGATTGACAGTTTTCTAACGATCGTTTAAAAACCTATAAAACAACCAATGAGAGAACAACAAATGTCAAATCTACAAGGAAAAGTCAGTCGTGAAATTCGTGGTCATATTTTTTTAATTGGCTTAGATCGTGCAGATAAACGCAATGCTTTTGATAGTCATATGATTCACGACCTATCACTGGCTTTAACTGAATATGAAAATAATCCAGAACTACGCTGTGCGGTGGTCTTTGCACATGGCGATCATTTTACCGCAGGATTGGACTTGGTTGAGTTACAACCAAAATTAGCCGATGGTGTTTTTAATTTTAGCGATGATATTGTGAATCCTTGGGGAACTATTGGACGTCAAAGAACTAAACCATTGGTAACCGCAGTACAAGGCTATTGTTATACCGCTGGTATTGAATTGATGTTGAATTCTGACATCGTTGTCGCCAATGAAAATACTCAATTTACCCAAATTGAAGTACAGCGCGGTATCTTACCGTTTGGTGGTGCAACAGTACGTTTCGTCCAAGCCGCTGGCTGGGCAAAAGCCATGAAATATGTGTTAACTGGTGATTTATTTTATGCACAAACAGCCTATGAAATGAACTTAGTCACTGAGGTTGTTGAGGATAACCAACAGTTAACACGTGCCATAGAGCTGGCTGAACGTATTGCCAATGCTGCACCACTTGCCGTCCAAGCGGCACTGCATTCGGCACATCAAGCCTTTTTACAAAGTCCTGAAGTCGCATTTGCAAATCTACAAAATCTACTTAGCCCTTTACTTGCCTCAGAAGATGCGCAAGAAGGTGTAAGAGCAATGATTGAACGTCGAGCACCACAGTTTAAAGGCAAGTAAACCAATCATAGTGATATACGGCGATAATCTAATAACTGTGGGAACAATCATGCAAAATTTAAAGTACTCAACTGAAGTCCAACACTTGAATGGCAATAGTTTTACCAGCCAAGCCATCAGCTTTAAGGCACGGGATGGTTATGTATTGGCTGGCGTACTTTACACGCCAGTCAATACATTCAAAGCAACTATAGTTGTCTCCAGTGCAACAGGTGTCCCACAAGCATTTTATCGCCGCTTCTCTGAATATACCGCACAATTGGGTTATCAAGTACTCACTTTTGATTATCGTGGCGTGGCCAAATCTGCGCCACGGCAATTAAAAGGTTTTAAAATGTCATATCTGGATTGGGGAACATTAGATTTAGCAGGTGCAATTGACTACAGTTTTAAACAAGATATGCCCCTATTTTTAGTTGGACATTCTTACGGCGGACAAGCTTTAGGCTTGACACCGAATCACGACAAGGTAAGTGCAATGTATTGTTTTGGCACAGGTGCTGGCTGGCATGGCTATATGCCATTGAAAGAAAAAATTAAAGTTCAGGTAATTTGGAACTTTATCTTTCCACCTATGGTGGCGATTACAGGTTACTTACCTTGGAGTAAACTCAATATGGGTGCAGATTTACCTAAAGGGGTTTACCAACAATGGCGTAGATGGTGCAAAAATCCCACTTACTTTTTTGCAGATCCTGAGCAACAAAATTTGCATGAACAATATGCCCAAATTAAAACGCCGATTTATGCAGTGGCCGCTTTAGATGATGATTGGGCATTGCCAAATTCTCGTTATGCTTTTATGCAACATTATAAAAATGCGCCCATGCACTTTATCAACATATCCGCAGATGAATTTGGTTTAAAACAGATTGGACATATGGGCTATTTTCGTCAAGGTTCGGAGCCAATTTGGGATAAAATGTTAAATACTTTCGAGACATTCATCCACGATTAATTTTAACTCCATAAGCAGCAAGGTCATCTATGCGCCCACAAAAACTTAGGCCTGAACACATGTTAAATACCTGTGCTTTGCAATTTAAAGCACATGGTTATGCAGGGACAAGTATGGAGATGTTGGCAAAAGCATGTGGACTCAGTAAAGCATCGTTTTATTATTATTATCCCAACAAACAAGCCTTATTGATGCAGATCTTAGCGCACACTCATCTTTATTTAAATCAATCCTTGTTTAAACTCGAAGATTTTGCTGTCGTGGATGCAAGTCAACAATTTCAAATCATCCATGATAAAGCTGTTCATTTTTTTAGTTATGAAATAAAAGGCTGTTTAGTTGGGATACTGTCCTTAGAGGCAAGCCATATTTCTTTAGAAGTCTTGGAAAAAATCCGTGAAATTTTCCAAGATTGGCAAAATGCCTTGTATCAATTATTTCAACAAAAAATGGATCAAGCCGATGCACAAATTTTGGCAAAAATAAGTGTGGCCGATTATGAGGGTGCGATTTTAATGTATCGACTGAATAATGACCTGTTCTATTTAAATCAAGTCAAAGCGCGAATTTCTCAACAACTCGCCCTATAATACTTGACTGATTTGCAATTTCTTGGTGAACATTAAATGATAAAAAAGATCAAATATAGTTTTTTAGCTTTGCTTTTTGTGAGTCTATTCAATACCGCTTATGCACAATGCAATCAACAAGATCAACGACAAGCTTATCAATGTATGCAACAGCAATTAAAAACAGATAAAGCGAAAATAATAGGGTCTGTTGACAATTCGTCTACGTTTACGACTACGTGTGTTTTTTAGGCGGCACTAGGCACGAAATATGAAATTTAGTCATTCTAAATGAATAGTTCGTAACGACGTAGCGGCAAAAAACACGCTAGTCCCCCGCTGCGCCTTGCGCTGCAAACAAAGCAGTGCTTTGTTCTTGCTCAGGGTTGTGGCTAAAATTATCTCAGCCTCCGTTATGAAACTTGAAAATAGTCTCGCTATTCTCTTCGTTTCATGCCTTGCCTGCTCAATTTTAACCTACAACGCAAGCCGTTTATGAAATGCCAACAGACCCTGAGCTATATCAACGCATTTATCTGCAATACGATGATAACAACAAGTTATTACTAGAAAAATCACAAAAAGCTTGGCTTAATTATCGTGATGCTCAATGTAATGAACTCATGGGAAGTCTTACTTATGGTGCTTTGGGATTGGCATCAGGATTTGCACATTTAGATTGTGAAATCAATTCCACAACATTTCGACTAAAAGAGTTAAGCAGTCTAATTGAAAATCAATAACGATCTTTAAATTCGGCTTTATGTTCTATGCCTTGATGATCAACATGCGCATAGAACACCCCATAACGTCCGACATAGTATTCAAGTGATTGTTCATGATAGCTCCAAAAAATAGACCATTCGCCAAAATCAAAAGAACCGATCTGACTTTGGGTATTCATTGGCATTTTACTAAGTACATCATGTTGAATATGCCCTGCTTGAGAAAAATCTTTGGTCTGTAAAGCTTGTTCAAAAAACAGTTGCGCCGCTGCATCAAATAAACGTTGGTCTTCATCAGTGACCGGCTTGGCGGGGCTATGTTGCTCCTCAAGTACGGTCGGCTGCTTTACTTGAACTGTAGTGCTTATTGCCTCTTTTACTGGGGCTGAACCCGCCTTTTGTCGCTCTTCTGCAATCATCTGTTTAATCAGCTTAGTTTTTTCGGGCAGTTCATGCTCTTCTTGAGGATTTTGAACCAATTGAGATAATGCTTGTCGTTGTTCTTCAAAAGCTGCATTAATTTTTTGTTTAGCAACCCATCGCCATAGCACATATAGCGTGATCAAAAATAATAGCACCAGAATAAATTTCAACATAGCGTAATCTCAAGCATATAATACGCCCCAGTTCAGACTCATGAGCTAAGTTTAAAGCTGAGTATTTTGATTGTTTTTTTAATAGTTTACCCAGTAAATTGTATAACTATCTCACTAGAGATACCCAGCTTAAACGTAACAATTGTTTTCTTTATATAGATCAACCAGATCTCTTATTTTAATTTTGTAATGCTTTTAGATCACCTGAAGCAAATACGATCCCTTTGCCTAGCACCTTTTTGAGTATTACGGGTTTTCCTATATTTATATATATCGGTTGATCATCTTTAAGCGCTTTTAAAGCAATTTTCTGAATAAAAATCTGATCATTTTTACGATACAGCTTTACCCCACCTTCATCTGAAGCCATATAATGAACTTTCACATGATAGATTTGTTGTAAATCTGGCATCCACACAATCACTAAATCACCGCCACGTTCATACATACTGTCAAATACAATGGTATCTGCATCCACTTGCTCAGATTTAACACCAACATAACCACTTGCATCCACCTGTTGATCGACTAAATATAATGATTTTTTAGCGCTCAATTGTATCCCATAGGCCGAATAATATTGTTCTCGATCTTGCTTTTTACTGGTACAGGAATAAGTTTTTAATACGACTTTTGTCGAGCGCAATTGATAAGTTTGAGGTGAAAATATGTCTTCATCATCTTGATGGCATTGTTTTGCAAGCTGCGTTTGAATATTGAGTTGTTGAAATTCTTGTGCATATATAGATGACGTGATCACGACACTACAAATGAATAATAACTGTTTGATATATTGTATTTTCATTTCAATTTTCTATATTTTAGGATAAGCCGTTATCTGTTATATATCATTTAAAAATAAATGATCAGTTTTATCTGAATTCTACTAGGGTCTGTTGAAAATTCGTCTACGTTTGCGACTACGTGTGTTTTTTAGGCGATACTAGGCAGGAAATATGAAATTTAGTCATTCTAAATAATGAGAAACATCGTTTCGCAAGGTAACACGTAGCGGCAAAAAACACGCTATATAACGCATATAGCATGTTTTATTTTAAATTTATTATTGCAATGTTTTAAACTGCGCTAAGCGTTGTTGCTGCTGTAATTGTTGTTCAAATTCAACTCTCCCCTTCGCTACATAATTTTGTAAACCCGTCTGATCAATAAATGCTTTTTTATCACCTGCATTCAATTTGGCTAATTTCTGCTTCATATGGAAACGATCCGCTTTATTGGCAAGAAAAATATCTGCATGGATTGCATCCAAAGTTTTAAATGTGTGACGTATGTCTGAAACTAGATTTGGATAATTGTTATTGTTTAACAAATAATAACCGCCCGTAAATAAACTGTCGGCATAGATGACTTTATAATTTTTAAAGTGATAACGGATATCTGTTGTCCAAGAGGTTGCACCTGGTAAATGGCCTGGCGTTGCATGTGCTGTAAAGATTTGACGACCGAGCTTTAATTGTTGCCCATCTTTGATAATGATATCTACAGCTACAGATGGAAAAGGCAATTGCTTACCTAAAGCGAAATCAGTCACGCCGCCATTTTCTAGCATTTCGGCATTGGCAGCACTTGCGACCAATTGAGCACCACTCCATTGTTTTAATTTGGCAAACCCACCAGCTTGATCTAAACGGGCATGACTATTAAGTAGATATTTTACATCTGTGATTTTAAACCCCAATTTTTCAATATTGGCTTTAATCTGCACTGCCGACTGATCAATCCCACTATCAATTAAAACCAAACCATCACCCGTATCAAACAGTACCGAAGATAAATTTTCAGTACCGACATAATAGACATGATTAAAAATTTTAAAGGGCTCAATGGGTGTATTCCACGATTCAAACAAACTCATTGGCGGTGCATCGGTCAATGCTTGCTGAGCATTTAATGGGGCTGCTTGAGTAAATTGAAAGCTCATTGTGATCAATGAAATAACAATGGATTTGAACAGATGCATATAAGCGATCCATGCTAAAAATGAGTCGCCCATACTTGATTAAATCACGATATTTATCAATTTTTTAATGCCTAAAAAACAACTCAATACATCTTAAATTGTAAATAATATTTGCAAATTGTATGCGAGTTTTTAAAGGACTAATTTAAAACCTTGTCGGCAATTTTATTACTGACCTTAATAGCCAACTGATCGACATAATCACTATAAAAATTTGCAGCAATCAAAGTGACTGCAATCGCAGTTAACCCTGAGCAGATTACCGCAAGAGAATAACTCCAATGCCAACTTAAAAATAAGTTAAATAGTGGAATACAGATTAAATACAGCATCATTAGATGTAATAGATAAATAGAAAAAGATAACTTTCCTAACCAGACTAAAATCGGGTGATCTAAGCCTTTAGACAGTAATGGACTCATCAATACACTATAAACAATTAAAATCCCAGCGATGAAATTACTATAATCATAAGTATTCTCTCCTAAAATATGATGAACCCAGCTATAGGCTGCACTGGTATTATGTGCACCCGCCAAATATAGGCCAATCAATAGCATAGGAATAGCTACAACATTTGGGAGTGGCTTGGCATATAAATAAATATAGATACCAATAATAAAACTGGAAATCCCAAAACTAAAGCCTTGCCCTCGCCAAAGAAATGCAAGACAAGGAATTAAAAGTGAGCCTAGCCAAAAAGCAATATGTTTATAATGATACAAATAGAGCAGAAAAAATAATGCAAATGAGCCCATAAGCTCAATCGTCATCGTCCATAACACCCAGTTTATATCACTTTCCGAGAATAAAAATGCGCCTATAGTTCCTTCATATACTGCATGTTTAAAACTAAAATCTTGTATCGCAAACGCATGCAGCCAAGCCCCCACATGACTACTATCAATATGGATGACTTTAAGGACCAACCAAATGATGACACATGAAGTCAGTGCTGGAATCATTAAACGTGGATAGCGTTTAATCATCATATTGTTAATTTTTGCATGGAATTGTTGAGGGCTTTTTAAAATCGCATAACTGAGCACAAAGCCACTTAAGACAAAAAATACAAAAACAGCTGCATCACCTGAGTAGAGAAAACCAAAAGGCAAATGATGTATGGCATACACCCAAGCCAAATCTGTTTTCTCATTAGGATCAAAATGATGTAAAAATGGAAAAAAACTCATTGCAAGATGAGAAAATACGACAGCTAAACAAGCTAAACCTCGAATACTTTCTGCCGAGTTTATTTTTGCGGACATCTATGTTTCCCTGTGAAAACAAAAGCCCCAACCTGTGGGACTTTTGCTGACTAAGCCATTAGTCAATATATGTGATGCGACCATCAGCATCATGATGAACTGTAGCGATTTTTTGCTGACGAGAATGTATAAGATCATCCACATTCAGATTGAAATGCTCGGCATATTCTTGTGTAGATTTAGCTTCTGCTTCTTTTTTGGTCTTCGCTGGAACAAAGTTACTCCATAACCACAAAGAAATCGCACAAGCAATCAACGCAAATAATCCGCTTTCTAATGCTTTTGCAAAAGCATTAAAGAAATAATGTACCAGTTGTGGTTTCTCAAGTGAAAGATATCCTACTAAGATGACAATAGGTCTCCAAAGCAGTAACCAAAATGCCCACAGCATAGCCGTCATTGTCGTGGAGAAATAACGACGATGCCACGGTAACTGCTTACGTACATCAATAATTAAAGAGTTTGTTTTCATATTCGTATCTCAAAACTTATTCTGACTAAAATGTTAGTCATCATGTCGCATACCACGATCTGGGCTAACCCAACGTGCTCTTTTACTTTCTCCACGTAAAAGAACTTTTGGAAATGCAACAATACTTGCCGTTACTGTAATCAACCAAAATACAAAGGGATACCAAATCATCCAATAGTAGTTTTTCACTAAACTCGATTCGTAACGACTATCCATCCACTTACTGATTGCGAACTGCAGTAAACAAGTTGTACCGAGTAAAATACCTGTTCCCATCGGTAATAATGGAGAACTCATTGCAGGGAATCCTGCATACGGTAGCAGCAAATGCAAAATCCAGAAAATCACCATAATCAGCATTAAATATGACCAGACTAAGGTGAGGATCAGCTCAATAATCAAAGGCCATAGAAAATTCAGCTTCGGTTTAAATAATACATCAAAATTCTTAATTAAAACTTGAGCGCCACCCATGGCCCAACGTAAGCGTTGTTTCCATAGACCATCAAAGGTTTCTGGCATTAAAATCCAAACCAAGGCATTCGGTTCAAACTTTACTTCCCAACCCGCGCGATGCAATTTCCAAGTAATATCGATATCTTCTGTCAACATGTTTGGTGACCAATAGCCCACCTCATGTACAGCACTTTTACGAAATGCAGTGATCACACCAGAAACTGTAAATAAACGACCAAAAGTACGTTGTGCACGTTTAATCATACCGACAATTGAAGAAAATTCGCCAACTTGAATCCGTCCAAGCAAAGTCGAACGGGTACGAATACGTGGATTACCTGTCACCGCTGCAACGGTAGGATTATTGAGAAAATGACGAATCATCCACTGTGCAGCATATGGATCAAGTAACGCATCACCGTCAATACCAATTAAAAACTCAGCATCGGTAAGCAAACTGCCCGCTTGTAAAGCCATGGCTTTACCTTGGTTTTCAGCCAAATGTACAACGCGAAGCTTGTCATACTTCAATGCCAACGCATTTAAGATTTCTGCAGTATTGTCAGAACTCCCATCATTAATCGCAATGACTTCAAAGTTTGGATAATTCAACTTCAATGCATGACTAATGGTCTCATCCGCATTGTCTTGTTCGTTAAAACACGGCACAAGCACAGCAACTAAAGGATATTCTTCCAATGTTGGCGGTTGAGTATATGGCGGCTCTTTACGTTCTTTCCAATAGAAAATTAAAGCGCCTATCATCCATAGATACGACATAAATAATGGATAATAGAAGATAAAGTTTAATACGGATTGCCACTGGTGTTGAAATGCACTCATATCAGACCTTAAGGAACCAATCGTTGTGGTTTAGAATCAAATACTTTACGCATTTCAGCAGTATTTGGATGATCTTCTATTGGATCATCTGGGTAGTAGCCCACATGCATCACACCTTGTTGATACAAAGACTGAATCGTTTGAGCAATTTCCGAGGTTGGAATCTTTTGATTATTACGCCAGTTCACTGCTTGTAACTCAAAAATCGTCTTTTTAATCCCATTCGGTTGTTTCTTCACGTTTTGTACTAAATCTTTATAAAACTTAGTTGCATCTGGCGCCTGTTCCATATACGGCATTGCCATAATTGCAGTAAAGTCATAATTTTTAATCGATTGTTCTAAAGACTGGGCATACCAGTTTTCCGAATATGCTGAAAGTGCAACTTGAGCATATAAGTTACGTGCAGTCAGTAAGAATGGTTGGTAATAACGTGCTTTTTGCGCCAAATCCATTGCAAAGTTATCAATGGTCTTGGTTTTAAAATCAGTCCATTTTTGCAATTTTGCATCATCATTACGAATTTCTTCTAAATCGGCTGGTAAACCAATTTTTTGATAGGCTTTAATCGCTTCTGGACTAGCATCTTCATAATCTGAAAGTGTTGCATCATCATGGAACAAGATACCATCAAACGTCGTCGATTTTGCTAAATCCTGATATAGGCCTTCAATTACTTTACGTGCTTCTGGTGAATATGGGCTTAAACGATGATATCCCATATTTAAATGATCGCTGTCTTTGGCTTGCTGGGTCACCACCACATCTTTAGATGCAGGATTTGAAGCAGGTAAGTCCCAAGCCAACAAAGGCATCCACGCATATAAACGACTCACATGAGTACGCGTTTGAATCTGCCATGCAACACGGTTAAACAAATCTGCACGCATTGGCAGATAACGATTTGGGAAATACACCATATCGGCTGACCCATTCGCATCTGGATCAGCGAACGCCTGTAAGAATACCGTGGTGACATTCATTTCACGAATACGGTCTAACAGATGACCTAAGTTTTTCTCTTGCTGTGCTTCATCTGGATCATAGATATAGTCTAAATCCACATGCATGACTTTTTGTGGGCGGTTATTGTCAGTAAAGTTCATCTGACGGCTTTGAATTTCTTGTGCCAAAGAATCCGTGGTCATATTGCCTTCGACAAGAATACGGTTCAAATGACCTAAGGATTTTTCAATATGGTCTGGACCATCATCTAAGCTAATAGTAATCGGCATACCGACTTTTTTAGCCAAAGCAACTGCTTCCATATTATAACGACCATATGGCCACACCATCACACGTGGTGCTTTCAAACCATGCGATTGTAATAATTTATTATTTTTTTTCAAATCACTAAAAATACGATCTGCATAGACTTTGTCAGATTCATAGGTTTTACTTTTTGGATCGTATTCGCGTGTGACAGCGGCAGGCTCAGAGTTGCCCTGAGGATTGCCTAAAATACCACGATGTAAATTATAACTGTGGCTACCAATTTCTACATAGCCACTCTTTTGCATGGTTTTAAGTTCATCCCAAGTCAAAAGTTTTTTACGTGCTAATTTTTCATCTCCAAATTGAACCATTTCGTTGGCTTTAGGTTCTAACCATGAGCCAACGACAGCGAGTACAACAGGAATTTTACGTTGTTTAATGACCGGATATGCATATTGATAAAAAGATTGATAACCATCATCTACAGTCAACAATACAGGTTTGGTGGGTAGTTTATATTTACCTTCGTTGGCTTTAATAATCTGGTCTACATTGACAAAATTATAGCCATTTTTTTGTAGCCAATCTAAATGCAGCTCAAACTGTTTCGTGGTCACAGCATAGTCTGGAATCACAGCATCATGGTTCGGCGTAATTTCATGATAACCAATAATCGTCAGCGTATTTAAATCAATTTTAGGTAATTCATGCTCGATTGGAGTTTCAGTAGCAACTTGGTCTACTTCTGCCATTGCACTATTATAAAAGGACGAAAACAATAGTGTTACGCATATCATCGCTGAAGGAGAAAAGTAACGGCTTAGCATATATTTAAATACTCGATCATCATTGTTTTAAATCTGAATCCGTCCGTAGTACATCAATATTGAAATACTAAAATCCTTTTTCAAGACGAATTGAGCCAGAGGTTTTACAACGATGATTTAAAAGAATAAAACTGAAACGAACCTTAAAAAATAACTCTGAGCAGAATTATTTATTTATGACATTTAAACACTTTTAAGACAAAAGTATTGTAGATGATTGTTAAGTATTGAGCAAATAATAAACAAAAAAATAAAACGATTGTGTTTAAAATCACACTATTAGCTAAATATTAAGCGCATAAAGTCGGATTCGAATGATACTTTTATCTGAGTAATATATACAGAAATCAAGAAGACTCTCTCAACATCACTAACATAAGACAGTGTAGTCAATAGATGCTTCATTAGACATAAAAAATAGAGATCAATTGATCTCTATTTTTGCGTCCATGTTGAGGGCTAAATTAGCTCAGACATTTCACAGATTTAATCACGTGTTTTGACATCAAAAAGTTCAATTTCAAAAATCAGATTAGAATTTGCTGGAATAATTTTGCCCATTTTACGCTCGCCATACGCCAAGTGTGCAGGAACGATCAATTTACGTTTACCGCCCACTTTCATCCCCATAATGCCTTGATCCCAGCCCTTGATTACACGCCCTGTTCCAATCACTGTTTCAAAGTAATTGCCACGATCAATTGAAGAATCGAATTTGGTTCCGTCTTCCAACCAGCCAGTATAATGAGTTGTAATCAAAGCACCTTTTACTGCTTCTTTACCTTCACCAACTTTTAAGTCGATAATTTCTAATTCATTTGACATACATTATTCCTATTCATCATTCGGGTTTGTGCAAAGCTTTACTCAGCACTGTCTTTTGTTCAGTACGATATTCGGCATAACTTTTACAAAAACTTTGATAATCTTGCTCAACTTGTTGGGCGTAATTATACGTGTATTTCAACAATTGCGTTTTCCAAAGTTCTGCTTGTTCTGCGAAATTGATTAATTCATCTGCTGTTGAAGAACCTTTACGCCCTGCCGAACGCAATTGAGCATAAGCAATTAATCGGGCCATGTTATAGCAGGCATCGGTAAATTTTTTAGGTTTATCTACACACTGTTTAAAATCAATTTTATCTTGTTCGGGTTGTAATGCTTTGACAATATACGCTTGTCCTTGAAAGTCTAGCCGTGATAACTGAGCCGGGATTTGGTACTGCATGAGTGTTTGGATGAATTGAATGCGTTGCGCTTGATCATCCCATTCTGGTTGCTCTATTTTTAGAAATGGAGACAAGCTTAGAGAGGAAGCTTGGGCCTGTTTCATATCGAATAACGTATAGGTTTTATTTTCACGATGATAAACTAAAAATACATAGCGATTTAAACCGATACTTCCTGTTCCCGCAATGCGTACTGCAACATCTAATACTTGAAAATTTGATTGATTTTTCGTATTGAGTTTTTGTAAATTCTCAGAAAATGTTTTTATCAGCGCCGTATATAAGCTTTTGGATTCTATTTTAAAATATTTTTTCTGATCAATCACCAAATAGCGTCGATCACTTGTTTTATCTAAAGAACAACGCGCTTCAATAAATGCCACAGGATCACGTTCAGAAACGGTTGCAATATATTTCTTTAAAATACCATCGACGGTTTCTTTTTCTACTGCATAAGCTTTCCCTATACGAAGTGCATTTAAATACTCATCTAGCAGTTGTGCTGCAATCGTTTTTAAATCATCGTTGCCGATATTCAGCTCTTTGCCAGCTAAAAATATACTACAAATAAAACGCGACACATCCCACGTTGGATGGGCCAAAATCGCCTCGTCGAAATCGTTTAAATCAAAATAAACCACCTGATGTCGACTACGATAACTGCCAAAATTTTCGACATGCAAATCACCACAAATCCAAGTGATGGTTTGATCTTTCCATGTTTGTTGGCTTGCCAAATCTTCATAATATAAATGACATGAACCACGGAAAAAACGGAAAGCACTACTCGCCATTAATTTATATTTGATTGCTAGAAATCGCTCATCTCGCGACTGATTAAAATGGATAACACGTTCATAAGGATCTCGCATCGGTTTACTCCAATACTTTATACAATTGCTTAGATTAAATCGTTAAGCTGAAAATTTGATGAATAAAAGATTGAATAAATCAACCACACTTTTTTCTTATTTTAGAAACTTAACTCTTTAATCTCTTGATCTAAAAGCAAATAGTTTGTGAGTTTTTTATGATTTTGTGCAGATCCAATTAACACCCAGCGCCCAACAATCTGTTTTTCAGTTTTATTTTGTACACCACGTAAAATTTTCATATTGTATTGCTTAAACAATTCTTCATATTTATCTAAGGTCTCTTGCTGATAATCACATAAAATCCTGTAATTACGAGCTTGATGAATCGCTTCAATTTTTTCTTGAAAATAGACGAGAAATACTAAAACAACCAGTACCAGTAGCGTTCCAACAAATGCTAAATATTCATAACCTGCACCAGCGGCCATACCTAATGCAGCCACCATCCAAATTGTTGTTGCAGTGGTAATCCCTGAAATTCGGTTATCATCTTTAAAAATAACCCCAGCACCTAAAAACCCCAAACCCGTCAGAATATTTGCTGCCAAACGATCAGGATTTTGTACCCCAATTTTAATTGAAAGTATGGTGAATAAGCAGGATGCTAAACTCACCATAATCATGGTACGTAACCCTGCGGACTTACTGCGATACTCACGCTCTGCACCAATAATCGCACCAATCGCTAAAGCCATCAGTAAATGGTAGATGTCATTATTCATTGATTTTCTACATAACTATTTTTATCCCTCTAGGTATACGAAATTTGAGCAAAAAAAAGCAAGCGATTCGCTTGCTTTTCTTGTCAATTTTTATTGAGCAACAATGATTACTGTAACTGAGTCCATTCAATCACAGCTTGAGCATCATCACCAATCAAGGTCCACTCACCATCCATAACATTTAATTGCAATTGCATGGTGCGTTGACATAAAGCTTGAATTGCAGTTGTCGTCGCCTCAGACAATTGCCATACCTGAACATTTGACAATGTTTTGAGTTTAGAACTTCTTTTATACCATTCTGCAACGGCTGAACCATAGGCGATGACAGCCACTTCTTTACAACGCGCTGCCGCTTTTTTAACTTTGTCTTCGTCAGGCAAACCAACTTCAATCCATTTAATCAACTGCCCGGTTAAATCCTTTTCCCATAAAGCAGGTTCATCAGTTTCAAATAAATCTTTGGTAAATTCCAAACGTTCATCTGCAAAACGAGCATATGCCAATACACGCACCATTAAGCGTTCAATCGTTTCAGACGGATGTAATGCCATCGTGAATTGATAATCACCATATTGATGCACATCCATATTGGCAATATTGAGATCAGCCTTATAAATTGTTGCTTTTAATGCCATGAAAGTTCCAAAAAGTTCTTAAATATGGCGCACAGTCTATAAGATTTTCAAAAGGATTACTGCGTTTTTTCCGCCTGATCAATTCGACAATTCAACAAAGCCGTTTCTAAACTTTCCCAATCACGATTGTGCTGGCTAATGAGTTCAATCCGATTATCCAAGCTTTCTTCACCCGATTTATAATTCAAATTTTCGGGATTAAAATTAAATGTCATCCAACCTTGATTGGTATTGAATATCCCTTTGATCCGCAACCAATCTTTTTGCTCACATAAGACATCTAACAAGTCATAAAAATCGAATTGCCAACGCTTTGAAAATTTCCAACCTGCCACAGTATATCCATTAGACGTTTCAACATAGTGATAAGGCAATTGTTTAACCACAGGCAGTACTTCATCGAGGTTAAATTGCTTTTGCACTTGAATCAGCGGTACAACTTTTCTCTCAACCCCTTGATGGGATAGATCCAGCTGTTGAATATCAAGATTACCCTGCTCTGCCAATACCCAAGTTTGAATATAAGCAAAGTAATCATTTTTAAACTGGTTTAATACCTCATGATCAGACGCAGACATACTATCTGCATGCGAAACCACAACAATTTGTGCAGCTTTTAACTGATCTTGATAAAGCTCTTGATTCACCCATTCAGAATCATGTAAGCGACTCCCATCAATTACTGTCACCAATGCACGCATATCAATTTGCGCTTGCCATTGTGGTTCAGTCAATTGTGCCAAAAGTTGAGCGGGATGACCTAAGCCTGTGGGTTCTATAAATAGTCGATCGGGTTGTTTATCATAAATCAATCGAGACAAGGCAATTTGCATAGGCAATTGTCCTGCACAACATAAACAACCACCGAGTAATTCTTTTACTTCATAGCCTGAGTCTTGTGGTAACAATTGCTGATCTACACCAATCTGTCCAAACTCATTCATCAGAACCGCCCACGTTTCATTTTCTGGCTTCTGTTGAAGCAAATGCTGTAATAAGGTGGTCTTTCCAGCCCCTAAAAAACCAGAAATAATATGAGTTTTGACTGTTTTTTGGCTTAAAATCTTCAAAGGATCGACTCAGCAGATTAAATGAAAGAAATTGACGGTTATCGCGGCGCTTCTTATTATTACTGAAAATGTGCCAATAATTTCAGGTTTTAAATCTATTTTTTAAATTAAAATTACAAAAACAATCCAAAACTCCAATACACCATTCATAAAGATTGCATCGTGAATGTTAATTGTAAGTAACAATGTAGTGTATTTTTTAATCAACTTTTCATATTTACATACATTTTTACCTATTGGTAAAAGTCAATGAGTCACAAAAAAGCAACATAATACAATGATTTGTTTTAAACATGTAAACCTGTCTGTTACGCTTTGTTGCTTAGGTTGCCCATTTTTTCATCTGCACTTAGCATGACACTACTCCCTGTGATCAGCAACGCATTTAACAACTGACGCTCTCACAGGTCGTTATACGATCAATTCAATGAATTAAGGATGCCAAAAAATGAAACTCGTTAAAACACTTTTAGCTACTACACTTGCTTTCACTGCTTTCTCAACTTTTGCTGCTACTGATACAGCTGCAACTGAAGCTGAACAAGTTGTTGTATCAACTCAAGAACAACCAGCTGCAGCTGAAGATACTCAAGCTGCTGGTCAACCTACAGCTCAACCTGCGACTGAAAGCGCTGCTGAAGCTCCAGCGACTTCTGCTCCTCAAGCAGGTCAATAAGATTTAATACTCCTCCCGAGTTAGCAATTGGGTTGTCTGAAAAGACGATCTGAATAAAAAGACTAGATCATGCTGCGATTTAGTCTTTTTATTTTTTCTGATATTATTAACTTAAGCTGATGATCATAAATGTATTTTTCAGCAGCTACTTTATCTGTAAAACAACCAATAATATTTAAATTGTCACTATTCTGAATCATCCAGATAAATTTAAAATCCATTTTTAAACCATATTCATCCTTGAACAAACTCCGCTAAACTGCCTGAATCCAAGCGACACCTTTTACGGTATCACGCTGTTGAATCAACTGAATAAACGGTTTAAATTCGTCTAGATATGGCACAATTTTAAAAGAGATGGCGAAGATCAGCCAGTATGCTAAAAACAAATCTGCCGCAGAAATTTGATGCCCCAGCAAATAAGGATTTGCTTGCTTTAGCCCAATTTTAATAAAGTTATAAATTGTTTCTTCTGTACCAAAGCCTAGACTTCTTCTCCGTTCCTGAATTTGTTCTGTTGAAATACCTAAGCTTTTAATATCCATAAACTCAGTCAAAGGTCCGTGGCAAAAGAATAACCATTTTAAATATTCTCCACGCTTAGGATCATTCAATGCGGGTGCGAAACCTTTCTCAATATATTTGTCTGCTAAATATGCAAAGATTGCAGGCGTCTCAGAAATGACAGAACCTTGATCCACTAAAAAAGGAATCTTAGCCATCGGATTCAGTACCAAATATTCAGGCTGATTCAAGTCTTTATAATCCACTTGAATAATTTCGACTTGATCTTCGATATCTAATTCTTTTAATAAAGGTAAAATGGTATTTCCACGAGAATGAGCATTGGTATAAAGTTTCATTGTTTTTAAATCCATTTTTATCGTGCTTTGAGTATAATCAAAATATCACTAAGAATGATTAATTTATATGCAAAAGCAAAGTGCTTCCTTTCTAAAAAAATAAATTCCATCCTTTCATAAAGGCTCTAAACTACAGAAAAGATTAAATGTGGTTTACCCACAGTATCGCGATTGATCCAAACCAATAATTTAGAATGTTTTTTATATAAATCGCACTTTTAAAAAAATTTAAAATCATCATAACAACATTATTTTTCTGAACTTTAACCTTTAAGATAACTCGTACATATGCCCATTATGCCCCCTGAGTGCTTTTCTAATTCGAATTATTGAATTATTCAGCTATACTATTTTGCACTTAAATCAGTTTGTAAAATTGATAAATTTATAATTAAAACCTGACATATCAAGACTAACGAGGAATTTAAAATGTTAAAAAAACTGATCGGTTTAGGCGTCATCAGCACCCTACTTGTTGCATGTAGCAAACCGTTACCGACAGATAAGCAAAACTACTCAGGCACATGGCAAAGTGAGGATGGCAGTGTAAATTTGATGATTACACCTGAAGGCCGCGTTGAATATAGCAATAAACAACCTAATTCAAGTTCATCTGTATCTGCCCCAATTTCTAAATTTGAAGGCAATAACTTTAGTGCTGGCATTGGACCACTTTCAACTGAGTTTAAAGTTTCTCAAGCACCGCAACAAACTGCCAATGGGACATGGAGCATGACTGTAGATGGACGTGTTCTTAACAAAGTCAATTAAAAGTACTGCTCTGTCTTTATCAAATTTTTATCGTTTGAATTTATGTTTAAGCGTCCATACATTAAGCTTAGTGCTGTCAAAAAGGTCGTATCACGCTGACTACATTTCATTTAAATTTTGAGACTATCTAATATTAATATCTACAACTCCCCCCTCATTGGCAACGAGGGGGCAATGCAATCAATTAACCATTTGAAGCTTTTTTATAGATACTGCAAGAAGGATGATGATTTTCTTGTAAACGTGCCACTTTACGTTGCTCAGCCGCTTCAAAACGACAGCGTTTCCAATCATTATCCAGATTTAAAGCTGGAATTTGCTGTGGCTTACCATTTTCATCTACGGCCACCATGGTGAAATAGCAACTGTTGGTATGGCGTACTGTACGTTTTTGGATATTTTGTGCTTCAACACGAATCCCGATTTCCATGGAGGTACGACCAACATGGTTGACACTGGCAAGGAAGCTGACCATTTCACCCACATGAATTGGCTCTTTGAAATTCACTTTATCGACTGAAAGTGTTACAACATAACTACCTGAATAACGACTTGCACATGCATAAGCGACTTGATCAAGCAACTTAAGGATGGTTCCACCGTGTACATTACCTGAAAAGTTTGCCATATCTGGGGTCATCAAAACGGACATGGTTAATTCTGACTGGTCATCTGTAGCTGGGATCATTTGATCTAATGGAGACATCGTATTCTAGACTCTATTTTGGCAGGAGATTTAAGTCTATTATTATATATCTTTTCAGCTAAAAAACATGTTTAATTCGGCAATTGACCATTCTCTCAATTTATGATTATGACTATAGTCATTTATTTGAGGTATATCTTATTGGTTTATCAATCATTTTCTATTTTTTACAATATTCGCGCTGCAATCTTGCCATATCTAAGTCTTTGCTGATCCGATAATTGGTGTTGAATTTGATAACAATGATCAATGTTTACAGGGATGATTCCAAAAATAGTATGGGATAGTGTCACAATTCTTACTTTTTACCCATAACAAATTTAATCATCATAGATTTAAATAAACAGATGACCGCTATAGCACATCATCCTTATTCAAATAATCATACAGTGATAAAAGTATAATATTTTTAAATGGATCTATTACGATTGATCTTAGTTTTGAACTTGATATTGCTGCTGAGCAGTTTCAAGACTTTTCTTACTGGCAATAACTACATCTAGATCATGCATACGTTGATTGGCAGCATCGATTCCGGCTTGCATGGTATCCTGACGGCCTTTTACATCAAAAATATGCGCTTTTTCGCGTAAGTCTGGCTGAATCACAATATCTGCATTTTTTAATTCTTCTGCTGCTAATCGATTTTGCATGATATTGATATTTTGGTTAAACAGCCCCCAGACATTCGTGGTTTCAGTATTAACAGGTTGTGCCAATATATCCACTGCAATCACGATATCTGCACCTAATTCTTTGGCGATATTCACGGGTACTGGGCTAACCAAGCCACCGTCAACATATTCCTTACCTTTAATTTTTGTGGGAATAAACATACTTGGAATAGATACAGAAGCTCTTACAGCTTGCCCAGTATTGCCATAATTAAAAATTGTTTTTTCACCATTTTGTAATTCTGTAGCAACCACATACATCGGGATCTTCATCTTTTCCAAAGGCATTTGATCGATTTGCTTATTGACATAATCCTCAACTTTTTGCCCGTCAAAAAAACCTTTCATCCCAATTTTAAAATCGCGTACATCACCCACTTTCATATTGAGTGCAATTTGACGTAATTGTTCAGGCGATTTCCCACTGGCATAAATTGAACCAACGATACTTCCCGCACTTGTTCCAACAATAAAATCAGGCTTAATACCATGTTGTTCCAGCACTTCGATTACACCAATGTGGGCATAACCACGCGCGCCCCCACTGCCTAAAACCAAAGCAATCACAGGCTTTTTCTTTGACAATTGTTTGTATTGATAAAAAGTATTGTCCAATCGTGAAGTGGCTTCTAAAACCTGTTGGGTTGCTAAGCTACTGGCTTGAGATTTTTTTTCGGGTGAATGTGCGCATGCAGTTAGCAATAAACCACAAAACAAAGCAGCTAAGGTTTTATTTAACAATGACATATACTCTCAGATCATGACACAATCTAAATTCGCATGTATCTAAGCATAATTTGCAATCATTTGCTGTTGTATTTATTTATTCTGTCATGATTTTCGATTAGATTATAAAAATCAGTGTCTAAAATAATCCTAAAAATATGCCCACACTTTTTGAAATTTTTTGGATTTTTTTAAAATTAGGCTGTAGCAGCTTTGGTGGTCCAGCCGCACATTTAGTGTACTTTAAACAGGTTTTTGTAAAGAAAAAGCATTGGTTAAATGAGCAGCAATATGCTCAACTGCTTGCACTTACCCAATTACTTCCAGGCCCAAGTAGTAGTCAAATGGGCATGGCTATCGGCTATTTACAACATCGACATTTAGGCGCAATTGTGGCTTGGATTGGGTTTACCCTTCCTTCAGCCTTGCTAATGTTTGGCTTAGCACGATTCATTCAGCAGCATCCAGTTTTTAATTTAGCCTTATTTTCAACAATCCACTCAATCATCTTGGCAATTATTGTCTTTGCTTTTTTACAGATGTTTAAAAGCTATTGTAAAACCAAACTACATTTTGCCTTAATGCTTGTTAGTACTGGGTTGCTCCTGCTGTTTTCCAATGCTTGGATACAACTTGTGATTATTCTCGGTACTGGTTGTTTAGCCGTTTTAATGACGCGATTTGTATATATTCAAAAGGATTCAAATGATCTTGCTATCGAAAAACAACATATAAATTTTAATACCTTACCAACCGCTCATCGTCTTCATTCAATCTGGTTGATTGGCTTTATTTTAATCTTTTTAGCCTTGTGCTTGGCAATGCTTTTTTCCAACAAGCTGTTCTTTCAAGCCAGTTTTAGTTTTTATAAAACAGGCGCTTTGGTCTTTGGTGGTGGCCATGTGGTTCTTCCTATGCTGCACCAAGACCTTGTCAATACAGGGCTAATCAGTAAACAAGATTTTGAATTAGGCTACACACTTGCGCAATTTATGCCAGGACCACTGTTTAGCTTTGCCAGTTATCTTGGTGCATATTTGCCCCTTACCACTTTTCCCATTGTTAATGCTGCCATAACAACACTGTTGATCTTTCTACCTTCTTTTTTCTTTGTTTTTTTAGCTTTGCCTTACTGGTCTAAGCAACTTGAAAACCGTTATATTGAAAATTCTGTAATGCTCATCAATGCCGCGGTTGTTGGATTTATCCTGTCTGTGATTGTCCCCATGCTACAAAAAACCATGGGCAATCCATTAGATATTCTCACAGCCTGTTTAATGCTATTGAGTTTAAAACTTAAAATTTCAATTTTTATCAGTATTCCTAGTCTTTTATTTATTCATTATGCTTTGCTGAATTTCATTTAAAAAGCCAGTGATATCACTGGCTTTTTAAATCTAAAGATTAAGCGATAAATTTTAGAATTAATTGAATCACTGTTGCATTAATTAAGTCGACAAAAAAAGCACCACAAAGCGGAACAATCAAAAATGCTTTATGTGAAGGACCGTACATATTGGTAATGGCCTGCATATTTGCAACAGCTGTTGGTGTTGCACCCATACCAAAACCACAATGCCCTGCAGCCAATACCGCTGCATCGTAATTTTTCCCCATTACACGGAATGTCACGAAAGCAGCATATAAAGCCATCGTTAATGTTTGTGCACTGAGAATAATCACCAATGGCCCGGCTAAATCTGCTAACTGCCAAAGTTTTAATGAAAGTAAAGCCATCGCTAGATAAAGTGACAGAGCTGCATTACCAAACACATCGATCGCACGATCAAACATTTTAACTCTTAAAATGCCTTCAAGCACATTTCGAAGAATAACACCGCCAGCGAGCGCCCAAACAAATGTTGGCAGCTCAAACCATTGTCCTTTAGTGTAACCTGTCATAAATTCAGCAAAAGCCAAACATGCTGCAAAAAGTCCCAATGTAGTAATCGCATTATCTGCAGTAATCAAACGGACTTGATGTGGATATTCAAAGGGAACATATTCACCAAGATCAGAAACGGCTTGCTGATTGGTCTCATCCACTTCTTTTTGTGTTTTTGGATTAGATAACTGATAACGGTTAATCAGTAGCTTGGCCAATGGACCACCGATGATTCCACCAATAATTAAACCAAAGGTTGCACTTGCCATACCCAATGCTAATGCACCTTGAATACCATGCTGGGTTTCTAAAATCTCACCCCAAGCACCTGCTGTACCATGTCCACCTGTGAGGGTAATTGAACCTGCAATCAAACCAATCAGCGGATCTAGACCCATGGCTGTTGCCAACCCAATCCCAACAAAGTCTTGTACGACAATAAATGAGGCAACACAAATTAAAAAAACGACTAAACCAAAACCGCCTTCTTTTAATTTTGCAAAGTTTGCACTTAAACCAATCGAAGCGAAAAATACCAACATGAAACTGGTTTGCAATTCACTACTTGTGGTAATGCTATAGCCCCAGAAATTATGGATGAGTAAAGACAAAATTGCGGCAACAAGTCCCCCAGCAACAGGTTCTGGAATATTATATTTACGGAGAAAATCAATCTTATTGACCAGGAAACGACCCAATAACAATACGATGACCGCTGCAATCAACGTATAGAAGGCATTAAAAGAAAATTCCATAAGTAATTGTCCATTCTTTGGCTAGATTTTTTGTTGTATAGATATAGAAATGCTATTCCATAGTAGCAGACTTAAAATCACTCAGATTTAGTGATTACCTAATTGCCTGATATATACAACAAAAAATTAAAATAAAACGCAGATTTTCAACATTGAAAATCAAAAAGGCTTATCGCGATAAATACATTAGCGATTAGATATAAACAGAATTGCAATGCTGCAAAAATTTAGAAAAGAAAATGGTCATGATGTTACTCCTATTATTGATAAAAGATCATTTCATCAAACAATGAGAAATACAGTCCTCATAAGTCATTCGCTTTACAAGAACAGGCCAAAACAGGTCATTTATCTATACGATAATATGAACATACAAAAAAAAGTGGGTTAATTATGCATTTTTTTAAGCAAATGTCTTATGTTTTTACAATATTATTCATTATTTGAAATGATATTGATTTGATGATTATTTTGACATGAATACTCAGGCATTAAAAAACCGAGGATCATTCCTCGGCTTTTTGGATCAATAAATTTCTAAGTTGGAATTAGAAATTGTATTTCGCCATTAAACCTACACGGTTATCTTTATAAGATTGACCCGCGAAAGTTTCACGCTTACCGTTGATATACTCGATACCTAAATCAATCGGTTTCGCTGGAGAATAAATCACGTTTAACCAAGCTTGTTGAATTTTTTCATTTGCAGTTTGGTTCTGTTTTGCGAAATCTGTACCGTTGTCAGCAAACAATGCACCATACGCTAAAGTTGAACGTAAGTTAGGTAAGATTTTATATGTCCCACCCACTTGAAGCGCAGTGAATTCATTCTGTTCAATATCACCATTTACCACAGAATATGCATTGTTACTTCCGTATAAGTAGTTGCTATTACCAACCACATAAGATGCATCAGCAAAAAGTTTTAAAGGATCAGCAACTTTAAAGTCTGTACCAACTGCAACACCCCAACCAGTCTTATCTTTGCCAACATTGTTATCTTTATAGTTTTCCACTAAAACACGTGCAGATGCATTACCGTTGCCATCAGCATATGATTGTGTAATTTTACCTGTTAACACAGGAAGACTATATTTAACTGCAGTACCTGTAACTCCAGTACTATTACCCTCTTCAGCAGCAACTAATAATTTTGTAGTCGGTGCCAAATTGTATGCATAACGTACTTGTGGAATACGTGTAGTACCGCCACCTGCGTTAGTTGCAAAGTCAATCATTTCTGGCGCATGGCTAGATAGGAAGTTAGATGTTGTTTGACCAAATAACCAGTTGTTATAAGTTAAATAAGCATGACGAATACGAAGGTTTTCATTTACACCATTACCAGCAAAGTCAACTTCAACTTTACCACCAACTTTAGCATCGCCTACTGGTGTATTAAAATCTAAACCGATACGTGTTGTTTTTGCTGTAGCACGGAGTTTATCTTTCGCTTCGCCATTGGTTGAACTGATTTTGTTGAAGTCGTCATCACCGCCTTCAATGATATAGTTCGCATCACCACGAACAAAACCATAAATATTGATATCTGCACCAGACTTAGACTTTAAGCCAACTGAAGAAGAAGATGGCGCTGCTTGAACTTTAGATTCAACTAATCTTACTTGCTGTTGTTGCTGTTGAAGAAGTGCTTTTAATTCTTGAACTTCATTGCGTAATTGTTGAATCTCTTGACTGTCAGTAGCAGCTTGAGCTGTATTTACCATCAAAGCTGTTACTGTTAATGCTAAACTTTTGACGATCAATGACTTACGATTTGTGAATAGACTCATGAAATACTCCTAGCCTTATTTATGATGTGCATCCGTACAATTTGATCTTTTAACCCCAATACTTTGCTAAAAAATCAATTTTTCTTGTTTTCTTCAGTAGTTTCTCAAACACCACATAAAAAAAACTTTGCACATATATGCTTGCTATTAAATTATGAAAGCGTTGAAACTAAGTTAAAACCCAAAAGTAACAATTTGTGTATAATTCTTACACCTTTGTAATCTAGCGTAACTCAACCCCTTTATTAAATCAGTTTTATCGAATAATACTTTAATTTCAATTCTTTTTTCAGATTAGTATTTCTATAATCATTATATAATCTAGGGCTTAGCTAAAGTTTCAAAAAATGAATATTACGCCTCTACGACTATCGTATATAGTCTATTTGATGAAAAATTAGACCAATAAAGGACTTTTATGTTTTTAGAACAGGTTCAAGTGATAGATCAAGCAATTACAAGCCGTCATTCAGTACGTGCATTTTTGGATAAACCTATCGATTTATCTATTATTAAAGATATTTTAAAAGTTGCCTGTCGTGCGCCATCAGGAGCAAATACCCAGCCGTGGAAAGTATATGTCGTCACGGGTAACAAACGGCAAGAAATGATTGACCGTGTATGTGCTGCTCAAATCGAATTATTTACCCGACCAGAACTTGCCGAACAGCATACAGCGAGCTTTTCATACTACCCAACCACTTGGATTTCACCATTTATTGATCGTCGTCGCGAAAATGGTTGGGGGCTGTATGGACTTTTGGCGATTCAAAAAAGCGAAAAAGAAAAAATGGCGGCACAACATTTAAGAAATTATCAGCTTTTTGATGCACCTGTTGTGCTGTATTTTACTGTAAATAAAATCATGGGAACTGGCGCTAAAATGGACATTTCCATGATGGTGCAAAACGTCATGATTGCAGCCAAAGCACGAGGTATAGACAGTTGTCCTCAAGCTGCATGGAATCATTTTCATCGTATTGTCTTAGAGGTACTCAATGCGCCTGATGATGAGGAGTTAGTCTGTGCGGTTGTATTGGGCTATGCCGATCCAGATCATATTGTAAATACATTTATTACCCCGCGTGAACCTGTTGAAAGCTTTACCGTGTTCTTGGATTAGAACGACTTTATTTAACTGCCTTCAATAATTTAAGTCATTTTAAAATATTTTTATTCGGCTTCTTTCAAAAGCCCTTTTTAAAACTGAGTTCAACATAAAAGTTCCTCATTCTAACCTTCTCGAAAGGTGGAGAAGGAACTTTCAATACCAATATGATTTAATCCACAGGAGCATTTTTTGATTTTTAAAAGATCTATTGTTCTGTATCAGTTGAACATGAATATTTCAACGAATGAATCATCCCCCCTGCCTTGTTAAAGTACATATTTTCTTATAGTAATGGCTTTTTATCGTAGCTGTCTTTATATAGCTATCGTCTTTTAGTGATCCCCTGCTTTTTCTTACATAATAAATGTCTAAGGATTAAAGCCTGTGAAATCTCGAATAATAGACAGCATTAAAAAATTAGCACGCTCTCACGCACTAAATATTACAAAATAAAACAATAACTTAAATAAAAATCCAATCAAAAAGCATCTAAGACTCAGGTTTGTAATCTTTTGTAAAGTAATATTGATAATTAAATAGGCTTTATGACACTATATATGTATTGGCAATAAGCCACCTTATAGGTATAAGCAACATGTCTATCCAAGTCAAAGATTCAAACAACAATATTATCCCTATTCAAAATATTCAGTTTGCGGGTGGTGAACGACATGTTCAAATTTCAGCAGATACGTTAAAAACGTTGAAAGGGCAAATTCAGATTCAAGCCAAAATCAGTAACACACAAGATTTGATGGATTATTTGTTAATTGAAAATGTATTACTCAATCAAGGTTTAGAAATTAATTTAGAAATCCCCTATTTTCCATACGCACGCCAAGATCGAATCTGTGCGATGGGACAGGCATTCTCATTAGAACTTATGACAAAATTATTAAATATCAATACTGAACAATTCCCACAACAACGTAAATCAATCAAAGTTTGGGATGCACATAGTTGCGTTACTGAAAAGCTTTTAAATGAAAACACCCATTTTTTTGAAATTGAGAATGTTCAACCAAGTGATATCATTCTGCAAAATTCAAAGTTACAAGACATTTTAATTGCTCAAGACACCGTTTTAATCTGTCCAGATGCAGGTGCAAAACAACGGACTAAAACGATTGCCAAGGTCATCAATAGCTTAAGAGATCACGAAATCGAAATGGTCTACTGTGAAAAAAACCGTGATGCCATCACAGGAAAAATTCAGAATGCTCAAGTCAATGCAACTGATTTAACTGGAAAAACAGCTGTGATCACAGACGATATTTGTGATGGTGGTGCAACTTTTATTGGTATTGCACAAGAGTTAAAAAAATTAAATTGCCAACATGTGATTTTGTATGTAACTCACGGGATCTTTAGTAAAGGTATGCATGTATTTGAAGGATTGGTTGATCAAATTTTTACTACGACGAGCTTTCCACAAACTGAACATCCAAATCTAAACGTCATTTCATTTAGTCGTTTCAATTCATTTTAATTATTTTGGAGAATAAGAATGAGCTTAAAAATCAATCCACTGAATGCAATTGACTTTTATAAAGCAGATCACAGACGTCAGTATCCTGTTGGCACAGAATATGTTTATGCCAATTTCACGCCACGCTCTTCTCGTTTAGCAAAAATGTTGCCTGATTTCGACGATAAAATCGTGTTCTTTGGCTTACAAGGCTTTATCAAACACTTTTTGATTGAGACTTGGAATGAAGGTTTTTTCCAACAAGATAAGGCAAAAGTGATTGCTAGATATAAACGTAGAATGGATAACGCATTGGGTGACGGCGCAGTACCAGTCGATCATATCGAAGCTTTATATGACTTAGGCTATTTACCAATCCGAATCAAGGCGCTAGAAGAAGGCAGCCGTGTCAATATAAAAGTACCTGTACTCACTATTGTAAATACCCTACCTGAGTTCTTTTGGTTAACCAACTACTTAGAAACAGTACTCAGTGCTGAATTATGGAAAAGTTGTACGACAGCAACGATTGCATTTGAATACAAACGCTTACTGACAGCATATGCGATTAAAACAGGTGCACCTTTAGACTTCGTTGCTGTACAAGGCCATGATTTTAGTAGTCGCGGCATGAGTGGGATTTATGATGCCACACAAAATGGTGTAGGACATTTAACCAGCTTTATCGGTACAGACGCGGTTTCAGCAATTGATTATGCAGAAGAATATTACGATGCAGACGGCATTGTAGGTGTTTCGGTTCCAGCAACTGAACATAGTGTGATGTGTATGGGCAGTGAAGACAACGAAATTGAAACTTTTAGACGTTTAATCACTGAGCTTTATCCATCAGGTGTGGTCAGTATCGTATCGGATACTTGGGATTTTTGGCGAGTGATTACAGAATTTACTGTGGAGTTAAAAGACGAAATTCTAGCTCGCCAGCCAAATGCCTTAGGTTTGGCTAAATTGGTTTTCCGTCCTGACTCTGGTGATCCTGTAAAAATCATTTGCGGTGACCCTGAAGCTGAAATGGGCAGTCCAGCTTATAAAGGCGCTGTGCAATGTTTATGGGAAATCTTTGGCGGAACCGAAACAGATCAAGGCTATAAAGTTTTAAATGAGCGTGTTGGTTTGATTTATGGTGACTCGATTACTTTGGAACGTGCTTTAAATATTGTTCAAGGGCTGGAAGCGAAGGGCTATGCTTCAAATAATCTGGTCTTTGGTATCGGTAGTTATACTTATAACTATTTAACACGTGACACATTTGGTTTTGCAGTTAAAGCCACTTGGGGACAAGTCAACGGTGTTCCACGTGAATTATTTAAAGATCCGATCACTGATTCTGGTATAAAGAAATCTGCCAAAGGTTTACTTCGTGTAGAAAAAACTGAAGATGGATTTGTGTTATTTGATCAGCAAACCATGGAACAAGAGCAACAAGGTGAGTTAAAAACGGTGTTTGAAAATGGGCAATTGATTCGAGCGTGTCGTTTGAATGAAATTCGGGAGCGATTGGCATGCAAATTATAATCTAAAAGTAAGCATTCAGCTTTGGATAAAGCTGAATGCGAAAACAAAAATTATTGAAAAACACCAGCAAAATAGAAATTTCCATTGATGGTATCTGATCCTATTTTCACATTATCAAAAGTAAAGTTTTGTTTTAGATTATCTACACTTAACCCTTTACAACTTGTATTTCGGTCTCCACATGAAATTGTATCTTCACCCTGCATATAGGTTAAGCTTAAGTGTCCTTTAAACTCTTGATTAATCTGAAAGGTTTCATTATTTTTAAAAGACATTTGATATATTTTTTGATCGTTTATTGTTTGAACATATGCATTCTTTTGAATTGGTACTAGTTGAATTGACTGATTTAAAGTTAAATTATATTGGTCAAATGGCACATATACATTTGAACTTAAAATTTTAGTTTTCTCAGTATAACTTTTTAAAATAAGATTATCTAAATTTAGTTCGAACCCTTCGTTAGAATTAGACCAAATCTCACTTACTAAATTTGAAATAGTATAAGTATCTGCATCATCTGACACTGTGATCGAAATTGCATTTTCAGAATAAGTATTATTATATTTTCTTATTGATAGATAGATCGTTTTATCTTCATTTTTTAAAACTAATTTCTTATCAGTCCAATATAGTTTACCTTCCAAGAAGGTATCAAATTCTCCATAACTTTCAACATAATATTCTTCGCTATCATAGATCACTTTACCTCGAACTTTTAAAATCGGAAAGCGATTACTTTGAAAAATTGGCCAATTGCTTTGGGCAAAATAATTTAATTCTCCTGCGATTAAAACAGATTTAAGATTATTAAAACCTGTTAATTCTGAAGCATCTCCACGATAATATTGGTTTGGCGCATCTTTTAAAATGACTTGGATCTGTTTTTGATGGTTCAAATCTTTAATTGAATAAATTGTATTTGATGAGCAATCATAGGGAGGAAAACAAAAAACAAATTTTACATCTTTTGTACCAGTGTCTTTAAACAGCATAGCGAGTTTAGCTTTGTTACCGCTATTCAATTCAACGACAGAAGAGTCAGAACCATCTTTATTAGCAAAACTAACAGTTGTAATTGGTTGATTTCCTACCGCTGAAATTTTATAAGTGAGTTGCGAATCATCAAATTTTAGGGTTTCATTTACACCATCACCTTTGATTGTTATATAACTAGACCGATTTTCATTCCGAATAGAATTAGAATTATCACCACCACAACCTGATAGCAACAACAAACTCATTGTTGAAAAAATCGCTATTTTTTTCATAATTCACCTTTTATACAGATTTTTTGTTTTTAAACTTTTTATAAACAATCTTATATCACTTATTTTGCTTGGCTAATATCCTATACCCTGCAATAATTCTATTTACCTTTGACTTCATAAAAGCAAGTGAGCCTTACAGTGACCTTTAACTCTGAACAGGAATTTCTCTCTAACTATAATAAAAAGGACTATGAATCCCCATTACTTACAGTGGATATGGCGATTTTTTCTGTTGATGCGGGTCAACTACAGGTTTTATTGATTAAACGTTCTAATTTCCCACAAAAAGATAAATGGGCACTCCCAGGTGGTTTTGTCGATTTGTCTAAAGATCAAGATTTGATGGCAACAGCACATCGTAAATTGGTTGAAAAAACTGGGCTTCAATCACCGCATTTGGAACAAGTTGCAACGGTTGGCAATGCAACACGTGATCCTCGTGGATGGGCTGTAACAGCTTTATATTTTGCCCTGATTGATTTCAAAGCGTTTCAACAGATTGCCTCTGAACAAAATGAATATAGCGAGTGGGTTTCAATTGCTGAGGCAAAAAAATTAGACTTGGCTTTTGATCATTTACAGCTTTTAGATATAGCTGTTGACCGTTTAAGTAGTAAGGCACGTTATACAGCCTTACCCGTCAGTTTGATGCCTAAACTGTTTACTTTGACTGAGCTACAGCAGATTTATGAAATTATTTTGGGACAAAGCTTAGAGAAGAAGTCATTTAGACGGCGTATGATTGAAGCTGGCGCAGTTGAGGAAACAAACCAAACTAAAATTGCGGGCAAACGTCCTGCTCAATTGTATAAGTTTGCGCTACAAAGTTATGATTTCCATTTTCCTCGAATTTTAGAGTACCCGAGGGAAACCACTTAAGCGCTTTGTATTATTTGGATAACAGCAAACAATGAAAACTTTAGAAAGATTAATCAAAGGGATTTACGCAATAAGCTTAAAAGCTTTGTCTTAACTTATCAACATAACTAAATCACTTCACATCGACTTCTAACTGCCGTTTCAATTTCATTTATTGATTTCCAAAAATAACGACATAAGTTCCTATTTTTATTTTATTCTCTAAACAACAAACCAGTTTTTCTAAAAAACTAATCACTTTGCTCTCGTTAAAATGCAGATTTTTAATTTTTAAGATAATGTCTTGTATGGCATTTTGATCAAAATAGTTATCTGAACAAGGATCAAAACTACACTCAAATTCATTTCTCAGTGGGCTAAACAACGGAAATAAAGATCTAAATATTTTAATGACATAAGCAAAATCATCTTGCGGAATAAAATAAGTTCTATTGCCTTTATTTTGTATCCTCTCTAAGTTTTCATCTTCTGCCCAAATAAAGAAACCCACTTTATCAACATATTTTGGATTTTCATCTATGCTCAATTTGATTATGCGTTGATTAAATTCATTAATTTTTTGAATGATTTTTTCAAGATTGTGATGATATCTAGGATCATCATAATACTCTTGAGCAAGCTCCGCCTCACAATCTGTTGCTGCACAAATTTTTTCAATATTCTGCTGATGATAGACTTGTATGCAATGTTCTATCTCATCATATTGTTTTAATAAAACGCAAGCATCTGCGATTGAAATGGTAATTTTTGTGCGTAATTCATGCAATTTTTCTTTATCCATAACACATCACTTTTAATTGCCTCATTCTTTCATTTTCAATATTTATACATCACAACTTTACAAACTCTATTATCTTAATCAAAACATTTAAAATTGGACAATAACAATGAATGCACTAAGCTACTTTGAAATTCAGTCTTCAAACCCTGAACGTGAAGTTAAATTTTATCATGAAGTTTTCGGTTGGAAATTTAGTAAAGTTGAAGGTCTACCCATTCAATATTTTCAAATTGAAACAGCCAACATACATGGTGGCTTATTGGAGCGTCCAGCTCAAACACCACCCCCCCATTGCGGAACCAATGCTTTTACCTGTTCCTTTGAAGTTGAAGATTTTGATACAACTGCTGAAAAGATTTTAGCTTTGGGTGGGCAAGTAGCAATGGAGAAATTTGCTATTCCCAATAAATGTTGGCAAGGTTATTTTTTAGATGCAGATCATAATACCTTTGGATTAGTCCAAGTTGATCCCAATGCAAAATAAGCTTGATTGATTAAAAATCTAAATAAATGTTTGAGAAAACCAGTCTATATTCGGCTGCATGAAACAGTTGAGATTAAAAGATAGCGAATATTTTTTAAGAATTTTTATAAAAAATACAGATCATATTAAGTGATTAAGGCCTTACAGCTGATTTAAGCATTCAATTTGTGCTACCTTAATTTTAAATTCTGTAAGGCTTATCCAACTAATGACTGTACGCTTTCTTCATACTTCAGACTGGCATCTGGGACAATTCTTCTATAACCATTCTCGCCAGTATGAACATGAGCAATTTTTAGCGTGGTTATTAGCTCAAATCAAGGAAAAGCAACCCCATGCCCTATTGATTGCAGGCGATATATTCGATGTCATCAATCCTGCATCTGCTGCGCAAAAACAGCTCTATCAATTCCTAGCCAATGCACATCAGCTTGCTCCACATATGCAAACCTTAATGATTGCAGGTAATCATGATTCAGGTTATCGCATTGAACAAGTTGAGCCCCTGCTTGAAAAATATCACGCCAAAACAGTCGGTGTGATTCATAAAAATGAGCTTGGTCAAATTGATTTAGATCGTTTACTGATTCCAATTTATGATGCACAAAAAAATATTATTGCTTGGTGCCTAAGCTTACCGTTTCTGCGCCCAGCCGAAATCACTGGCTTTAATGAACAAACCAATAACAGTCAAAATGCCATTGCCTATTTACATCAACAGGTGATTTCTGAAGCACGAAAAAGAAAGACAGATAATCAAGCACTCATTCTAATGTCACATGCCCATATGCAAGGTGGAGAAACCTCTGATTCTGAACGGCCTATTATCATTGGCAATGAGGAAGCACTTTCTACCACATTGTTTGAAGATAGCATTGATTATGTTGCACTCGGGCATTTACATAAACCGCAAAAAGTTGGTCAGGAACATATCCGTTATAGTGGTTCACCTATCCCTTTATCCTTTAGTGAAATCAACTATAAACACCAAATTGTAGACGTTAATATTGATCCGCTTAAAACAGATGAGTCACGGGTTTCATTTGAAAGTGTATTTATTCCCCGTAGTGTACAACTGCATAAAATTAAAGGGGAATTGAACGAAGTTTTAGCCAAATTAAAGGCATTAGCAAGTGGTGAAATTGAAAATATTGATCAGCGTGAATATGTCGATATTGAATACCATACCGATGTTCCACCTCCGCCCAATTTGCGCCAACAATTTGAAGATGCCTTACCCAAAAGTCGTTACCGCTTAGTACGCATTTCAAGACAATACTTCGCATCAGAAAAAAATAACGATGAAATTACTTCAATCAATTTAGAACCACCGACACCAGAAAAACTCTTTCAACAGCTTTGGGAAAAAAATGGCTATACGAATGATGATGCAGTCTTGAAAGACTTTTTAAGCTTATTACAAGAAGCCGAAAAAACGCTTGAAAATCAACATGACGCATAGGAGTTTGCTGTGAAAATTTTATCTATACGACTCAAAAATCTCGCGTCTCTTTCGGGTGAACATTTTATAGATTTTGAATCTGAACCATTAGCTTCAGCAGGTTTAGTGGCGATTGTTGGAAAAACAGGGGCAGGAAAATCAACCATTTTGGATGCCATGTGCCTTGCTCTGTTTAATAAAATCCCACGTTTAAAAGACAGTGATGGTAAATTACAGGATGTTGATGGCTCTGAACTTTTAACCAACTCACCACTGACTGTACTACGCCGTGGTACCGCACACGGCTTTGCTGAATTATGTTTTGTGGCACAAGACCAAAAGCATTATTTGGCACGCTGGGAACTTAAACGTTCCCGTGAAAAAGCAGATGGAAAACTACAAAGTGTCCAACGCTATTTAAAATGCTTAACTGATGGAACAGTAATAGCAGATAAAGCCAAAGCCGTTGAATCAGCAATTTATAAAATTACCCAACTGAGTTTTGAGCAATTTACCCGTGCAGTTCTTTTGGCACAGTCCGAAGTTACAGCCTTTTTAAAAGCACGTGACAATGAACGTGGTGAATTACTTGAGTATTTAACCAATTCATCCATTTTTGGAAAAGTCGGCCAATTGGCCTATGAAAAAACCAAATTGGTGGCATCAAAACGTAAGGAATTGGAAAATCTTCTCGGCCATATTGAACTTCTCTCTGAGGAAGATGCCGCTGAATTACACATACAATTCCAACACATCAATCGAGACTATAAAAAGCTTGAAGATGAAAAATCGCAACTTGAAAAACAGCAGCAATGGTTTGAGCGTAAACAAAAACTGAATGATGAAATTGTCGTTAAGCAACAGTTGCTTGATACACAATTACAGACGCAACAAAGCTTAATCCCTGAGCGTGAACGTTTAAATCGTTTAGAAATATTCTCAGAGATTCGCTCTAGTATTTTTCAAAAGCAACAACTGATAAAAACCGAACAACAACTCGCACCACAAATTCAAAAACAACAACAGCTTTTTGATACATTACAAGTTCAATTTGACACTGAACAGACCCGTTTTCTCCAAACTGAAAGTGCTTTAACTGTTCAGCAGAATTTTGAAAATACCCATCGTGAGTCTTTGAGTGAAGTACGAAAATGTATTCAGGAGCGGGATTTTATTGGAGTCGAGTTTAAGAAAATTCAGACCAGATTAAATGATTTAGAATCGTCTAAAACCCCACTACTCAATCAACAACAACAACTTGAACATCATATTCAGCAGATTACAGAAAAACGAAATCTTTTAAATCAGCAACTTGCACACACTCAACAGTTCTCAAGTTTGGATAAAGGTTTAACTGCACATGTGCAACAGTTAACTCAATTTATTCAGCACTATCAATCTATTGAAAATCAATTAGGGAACCTGTCCCAGGCTGAAACGAAATTAATTGAGCAAAAAACACAATTACAAGACTCAATTCAACAATTTGGAACTGCGGAGCAACTTGAAACTCAGCTTGAACAAACGCGCCAACAACGTGAATTTAAACTGAGCCAACTCAACCAATTGGCGACGTTACAACAAAAATTAGCCCAGTTTTTTGAATTAAAGATTGAATCTCAGCAGCTTAATGACCGATTGAAACGTTGCTCAGCGCAATTTCAACAACTTGAAAAAACCACAATACAGACTGAACAAGATTTCCAAACAGCTAAACAAGCTCGCTTAAAACTGCAAGAGGTTTTACAACAACAACGCTTATTACATGCTGAAAATGTAGAACATTTAAGAGCTGAATTAGTAGATGGTCAAGCTTGTGTTGTTTGTGGAAGCACAACTCATCCCTATCACCGTGATGATTCTGCTGTATCTAAAGCACTATTTGAGCTACAACAGCAACAGGAACAACAAGCCACGCTCAAGGAACAAGAAACCTTTAACCTTTGGCAAGCGGCTCAACAAGACTTGACCAAATTGAGTGTCGAACAGCAACAACTTAAGACCACTCTTCAAAATGTGACTGAAAAAATAACCGTCATACAACAGCTGTGTATTGAACAAGGTCAATCAGCCCAAATCCCGCTGAACTTAACTCAGACACAATCTGAAATTAAGCAACAATTGGAGCAACTTACCCAGCAATATCAGTTTGATATTCAACAATTGGAAGCACAATCTAAGCAATGGATTCAAAGCATCAAAATTCAGCAACAATTAACTCAAAGCATTCAACACACTGAACATCTATTGCAAAATGCCAATAACCTACACAATCAAGTGCAGCATATTGTCAGTTGCTTAGCTGAGCGTGAAAAAAATGCATGGCAACAGTACAGTATCACCACAGCACAACATATCTTGAGCCAATTAAATACGCGTACACAACAGCTTGAACAGCTTGAGTTATTGTCGAAACAGCATGATCAATATCTACAGCAACTCAATACAGCTCAACTCAATATAGCGAATGCAACCAAACAGATTTCTGAAACGGCTCACAGCTTGAACGAGATAAAACTAAAAGGGCAACAAAACACAGAATTGGCAAATCGACTCATTCATAGCATGACAGGATTAACAGAGGTTAAACCGAATGAATGGTTAACTCAGTATGACCATGAATATCAGAAAACCCAGACGCTTTACCAACAACAAAAGCAAAGTTTTAACCAATTACGCAATCAATTTGAGCAGGAAAAAAGTCAGCTCGAACAACTCACAGCCCAGCAACAACAAAATGAGAATAGCCTCAATCAAGTGAATCAGGATATTCAGCAATGGCTTGCTCAACATCCTGATTTTCAGGTTAATGATTTAGAATACTTGGCTCAAATCACTGCGGTACAAGAACAACAGATTCGCCAACAACTGCAACACGCAGAACGAATGTTGAATGAGGCCAACTCAGCACTTAACACCATACAAGAGCAATTAATCGAACATAAGCTCCATCAACCCGAAATTGATTTTGAACAGCTACAGCAATTGATTTTGGATAATGTGAATACGCTAAAAACCCAATTTGAAATCCGCGATCAGTTAAAACTCAAACTTGAATTACATCAACAAAATCTTGCTAAGCAAAAGCAATTTGCTGATCAGATTCAACAAGTACAACAGGAAGAACATCGTTGGGGCAAAATTTCAGGCTTGATGGGAGATGCGACCGGTAAGAAATTCCGTGATTATGCACAACAGTATAATCTGGATATTTTACTCGAACACGCCAACCAACAATTGGCGATGTTGTCTCAACGTTATACCTTAAAGCGGTTAGATAACTCACTTAGTCTTGCCATCATTGACCATGATATGGATGGTGAAACCCGTTCTGTTGCCTCACTTTCAGGGGGTGAGTCATTCTTGACTGCCCTTGCCTTGTCTTTGGCAATTGCCAATATGGCATCAGGTTCAATGAAAATTGAATCTCTCTTTATCGATGAAGGTTTTGGAACATTGGATGCATCTTCCTTACATATGGTCATGAATGCTTTAGATCAATTGCAGAATCAAGGGCGTAAAGTTGTATTGATTTCACATATACAGGAAATGCATGAACGTATTCCTGTGCAAATTCAGGTACGTCCTTTAGGGGCGGGTGCAAGTATGATTGAAGTAGTGAGTTAAAATAAATGAGGAGGAGCTCCTCCTCTAAAACCTAAATTCAACGCATTTATTTATGTTCTAAATACGCTTGCTTAGCTTGATCACAAATTTCTTTTTTATCACTTAAGCCTTGTGTGGCTTCTGCTAAAGTTTCATCAAATGTCGTATCAAACTGTTTATAGTCACGATCATATTGAGTCTTATATTTTTGATTATTTTTCATAGCAGTGATCGAGCTTTGTATCGCGACACACATAGGATAAAGCTCAGATTTGTCCTGTATTTGAGTTACGTGTTCCGTTATTTCTTCAATTTTACCAAGGATCGTATCAAAGTTTTCTTGAAATTTGGCATAACTGGGCTGAGGTGTAATAAGGGTTTTATATTGATCTTCAATAGGATTTGCAAATACTTGCATAGATACCATGCCCATTAAGATTACAGTGCATATTTTAAGTAATTTCATTGTATTAAAACTCTTTATAGTTTTCATTTAATTTCATTAAGTTTAAAAATAATAGGCATTCTTTATTTTAAGAATGCCTATTCTCATTACAAATGAATAAACTAACGATCTGCGGGAAATGCATTTGGTGGAGGTGCATATTTATTCACGGGTTTAGCCTCATCTTCTGGTGCTTCCAACTCATATAAAACCGTACCAATTACACCAGCATTCTGAATGGAACCATTCTCTGAGTTCGCAGCATACGCATCTTTAGGCTTACTAAAAGTAAAGGAAGCAACAGCAGATTCACTCTTACGGAAACCTTCAATTTTCAAAGAATCATGTGCATGTAAGACATAACCAGAATTACTTCGGGATGCCTCACTGCCATCAATGACATCTACACCATCAACACTGGCAACCACTTCAAAGGTTTTCGCTGTGTTATTTTCATACTGAAGTTGATAGCTTTGCCCTTCACGCCCTGACAAATAGTAGCTTTGTCCAACACGATACATTGGAATTCGGTTTCCATGATCATCTATAACAGAAAAACTCACTTTTCCTGCGGCAATAGAAATTGAATTGACCGTTTTACCTTTATAGTTCTTATCTGCATATTGCACGATAGTTTCAGCAAGAGGTGAATCAGATTTACGCTTTAACTGCACTTCAGTCACATGGGAATCAATTTCATCACCCCACTTTGTGCCTAACTTTTCATCAGCTGCAACTTGATTGTTGGCTGCTTCAGCGGCTGCATCTGCACTGGTCGCTTCGGTTTGGGATTGTGATGCGCTTTCATCTGATTTTTTCGAACATGCAGCTAGAAAAATACACAACAAAAGGCAGAGAAATATATTTATATTTTTCATTATAAAACCTATTTTAAAGTTTATAAGTTACGTAGATTATTATCAAAGTCATAATATCGTAGCTGTTTTGACTGCGCTATTTTTAAATTATTGCAATTATGTAACATTATAACATCTCAAAAAATAAGAGGGATAATGTGATCCCTCTCACTTCTTAATATTTTTAATTAATCCGCAGGAAAGGCATTTGGTGCAGGCGCATAAGTATCATTAGATTTTTTGGGTAGATCGTATTTAGGGGCTTTTAACTCATACACCACTGTACCAATCACACCAGTATTTTGAATAGAACCACTGGCAGAGTTGGCGGCATAGGCATCATTCGGCTTACTAAAAATAAATGAAGCTACAGATGAGTTACTTTTTCTAAAACCTTCAATCGCAAATGAGCTATAAGGTCTTAACACATAACCATTATTTGAACGTGAAGCTTTACTTCCATTGAGAACATCTAGGCCATCGACACTTGCAACAACTTCAAAGGTTTGGCTACTGGTATTGGCATAACGCAATTGATAGCTTTGTCCATCACGGGCAGAGAGATAATAACGCTCGCCATCGCGATATAGCGGTAAAATTCGCCCACGATCATCCACAACAGAAAAGCTAATTTTTCCAGCAGCTAAAGAAATGCTGTTAATACTGCGTCCTGAAAATTGCTTACTGGCATAACGAATTTGGGTTTCGTCAATAGGATGACTACTCAAACGTTTTAAATCAACTTGAGTCACATATGAACTTACGTCATCTCCCCATTTCGTTCCCAAACGCTCTTCTGACTTTACTCGATTTTGATTGGAAATAGGCGCTGGTGCAGCTTTAGCTGTTGCTGAGGTAGGTGATGGTGCAGATTCGATTTCTTGTGAAGTAGCATCCTGCGTTGAAGAATATTTTGCAGTACTACAAGCGCTGATTAAAGCACAAAGACATAACCATAATAATAGCTTGGATTTATACATATTCTATTTCCAGTTTTTAAATCTTATTCGAATCAGTATAGTCAAATTGACGATCATATTACATCTAGAATTGTTGAGTATATTTTAAAAAAGTTAACTGAATAGTTTGCCTTAAAGTAAATTCCAAATGCTTAAACGGATACTCATCAGCTTCATTTTACCTGTACATAGAATTGTTTTTATAGTGATTTATCTTAGCTAATGTGAAAAATATACTTATTTCTTAAAAGAATAAATATCAACACAAATCAAAAAACTGTATGTAGAAATACAGTTTTTGATTTCATACCAGCAACTACTCAGCGTGTACAGGTCTTAGAGTTAAAATCTGTTCACTACGTCCGAATGGTCCATAAATATCATGTAAGACGGAACTGGTTAAACCAATACCATCTTCACCATACTGCTGTACGGTTTCTAAACCTAACCATTGACCTTGGGGCAAACGATATAAATGAATTTGTAAATCTAAGTTTGGAAAGCCCCAATTAAAAGGTGCTGTTTGTCTCGCCACGACACCATTTGCAGTATCGACCATTCCCATTAACTTCACAAATGCCGATGTCGGTTGACTTTCAACCATATCCAAAGTATTGCTAAGCCATACAATACCAGCTCCCTGTCGACGTTGCTCAGTCCTTGCTTCAATCGAATGAATATATCCACCAGGCCACTGACGTATTTCATGCCAAATCGGTAACTGTTCAGGCGTTCCAATAGATTGATCCTCTAAACCTGCAACACTTTGACTATTATTGGTCATCATGCGCCAAGTTCTCGCCACAATACTTACTTTACCTTGTGTGACCATTTCGGATTCAATCAGTTCAATGGTCTTGCCAGCACGAATTACTTTTGTCCGAATATAAAATTCGCCACCCGCGATTAATCCAAGAATATCTAAACTTATTCGACCAATTCGAACATCATTTCGAGGTGAAAATTGCTCTAATTCAGCACAAATAACCCCTGTCGCTGGTGCCATATGTTGCTCATGCGCATTCCAAGCCCCTTGAGCATGATGTGTCGATTGATAATGTGCAGTCACTACACCCTGTTTATCGATATGACGCTGAATCAATTGATAATATGCAGACATAAACTTCCCTATCACTCTTAAAAATCATTCGCTATACATATAATCCCGCATTATTTTTGTACTCGACTTAAGCAAAGAAGTCTAATACTAATAGGAAAAATGACCCTTAGCGTTCAATATTTTACACAGGATTAAACGCTTAGATTTAAAGTGAGATATTGAAAAGAGTAACATATTGAAAAGTCAGTGTTTGAAAGCCGAGATTTAACCAATGAGTAAAACGACGCCAGAGAAAATCAGACAATAAATACCAAAGAAATGCCAACGACCATGTTCAAGCCAACTCGATAGCCATTTTAAAGCAACAAGACCTGCAATAAAGCTAAACAGCATCCCAAACATACTGGGTAAAAGCAGTTGAGCTAAATGGATATTTTGAAAATTCTCGGCATGTAGCAATCGATAAAGCTCTTTTACAATCACCGCTGGGGTCAACACCACAGCCAAGGCAAAACTAAACTCTTCCGCTTTTTGGCGAGCAACACCTAAAAATAATCCTGTTGAAATTGTTGCACCTGAACGTGAAAAACCACGGAACGGCAAGCATAAAGCCTGAACAGCGCCAATCCATGCCGCACTTTTCATCGTCACATCACCAACCTGTCCACGATCTAATCGAGAGGATAAAATAATCAATACACCAGCAGAAGCTAAAGCAGCAGCCATTAATTTTGAGTTGCTAAACAATTGCTCGATTTCAAAGTGGCTTGCCCCAGCAAAAAAAACATGTTTGATCATCGATTGCAGTGCCAATCCGAGTACGCCCGTGATGCCTGTTGCAACAATCACAAACCATGCTTGTTTTTTAAAGCGATCCCATGACGAAAAATAGGTTGTGCGCCAAGACTTCCAAAAATACACAATGACCGCAAACATGGTTCCTGTATGTAGCATCACCAATAAAAACGTCATATCAGGCGCTGATGGGTCAAAACCCATCAATTTTTCAGCCACAATCACATGCGCTGAACTGGATACCGGCAGCAGTTCTGCAAACCCTTGTATGATGGCAAGAATAAGTACATGAAAAATAGTCATCAACAATCTCAATGGATTAGAATTATTGATGTCTTATACGTTTACAGCATTAAATCTAAATTAAATTAAACTTAAACCCAGCGAAAATTAACACAGCCTTCTCGCCAATTTCACTACAACCTTTAACGCTGATTTGAATAATCTCGTGCACCAAACAAAGCTGTCCCAATACGTACCATGGTTGACCCTGCGGCAATGGCTTCCACCATATCTCCAGACATCCCCATGCTTAACGTATCCCAATCCTCAGCATGCGCATGATGAACTTTAACCTGATCAAACAATTGCTTTGCATCACTAAATGCTTGCGGATGATCAGGTGCAGGAATCACCATTAAACCACGCAACTTTAAATTCTTTAATTGACTGATTTGTTTCACCAGATCTGCAACTTCATCAGGCTGACAACCGTCTTTACTGTCTTGTGCATCAATATTGACTTGCAAACAAATATTTAATGGCGTTTGAGTCGCTTCTCGTTGATTTGAGAGACGCTCTGCAATGATAAAACGATCAACACCATGCACCCACGCAAACTTTTCAGCAAGATGCTTGGTTTTATTGCGCTGCACATGACCAATAAAATGCCATTCGATCTCTAAATCTTTTAAATCTTCAATTTTTTCCAGCGCTTCTTGTAAATAATTCTCGCCAAAAGCACGCTGCCCCGTAGCATACATTTCTTTTAATAACGTACTTGGATGTGTTTTGGAAACTGCCAACAACTGTACCTGACTCACATCTCGATTTGCAGCCAAACAGGCCTGCTGAATTTGCGCGAGTACATGATTTCGGGCTTGATTTAGATCATTCATTGACAAGGTTCTCATTTCATAAAAATTTCAGCTTCCAAGCAATGAAATTGTTGGTTATGCTGAGTGAAAGGCCTTATTATTCTACAAAATAATGAGGGTGTGTTGATCGTTCATAAATAGCTTGCGTTGTAGGCTAAAATTGAGCAAACAAGGAATGGAATGTAGAGAATAGCAAGACTATTTTCAAATTTCATAACGCAGTTTGAGATAATTTTAGCCACAACCTGAGCAAGAACAAAGTATTGCTTTGTTCTTAGCGCAAGGCGAAGCTAAGTTTTTTACTGTTTTTTTATTGCGTGTTACCTTGCGAAACGATGTTTCTCATCATTTAGAATAACTAAATTTCGTACTTCGCGCCTAGTAACCCTAAAAAACAGGCTTAGTCGCAAGCATAGATGAATAATCTACACCCCCTAGGCAAATAGGTTTTTATTCGGGGACATTATGGATATTACAGAATTATTGGCGTTTTCCGTCAAAAACGGTGCATCTGACTTACACCTTTCAGCAGGTATGCCACCGATGATTCGTGTCGATGGTGAGGTCCGTCGTATCAATTTACCAGCACTGGAACATAAAGAAGTTCACAGATTGGTTTATGACATCATGAATGATAAACAGCGTCGTGATTTTGAAGAACAATTAGAAACTGACTTCTCATTTGAAGTTCCAGGTATTGCCCGTTTCCGTGTCAACGCATTCAACCAAAACCGTGGTGCGGGTGCCGTATTTCGTACCATTCCTTCTAAAGTATTGACCATGGAAGATTTAGGTTTAGGACAAATCTTTAAAGATCTTTGTGAATTACCCCGTGGTTTGATCCTTGTAACAGGTCCAACAGGTTCCGGTAAATCAACCACATTGGCCTCTATGATTGACTTTATTAATGACAGTCGCTATGACCATATTTTAACGGTCGAAGATCCAATCGAATTTGTACACCAATCTAAAAAGTGTCTCATCAACCAGCGTGAAGTGCATCGTGATACACATGGCTTTAATGAAGCACTGCGTTCTGCGTTACGTGAAGACCCTGACATTATCTTGGTTGGTGAGATGCGTGACCTTGAAACCATTCGCCTTGCTTTAACAGCAGCAGAAACAGGTCACTTGGTTTTCGGTACACTACACACCACATCAGCGGCAAAAACCATTGACCGTGTGATTGACGTATTCCCTGCTGAAGAAAAAGACATGGTCCGTGCCATGTTATCAGAATCATTACAAGCGGTTATTTCACAAACCCTACTGAAAAAGAATGGTGGCGGACGAGTTGCAGCACACGAAATCATGATTGGTATTCCTGCGATTCGTAACTTAATCCGTGAAAACAAAGTTGCACAGATGTATTCAGCAATTCAGACCGGTGCAAACTATGGTATGACCACATTGGATCAGAGTTTAAAAACGCTGGTCGCCAAAGGTGTTATTAGTCCTCAAGTTGCAAGAAATGTAGCAAAACAACCAGAATCATTCTTATAAAATGGATTATTGAGGTTTAAAAAAGATGGACTTTAATGACTTGCTCAACATGATGATTGAGCAAAAAGCATCAGACTTATTTATTACCGCGGATGTTGAACCATCAATGAAAATTAATGGTCAAATTGTTCCTGTGGTAAAAACCAAGTTAAACGGCGAAATTATTATGCAATTGCTTAACTCTATTATGAGTGAAAAGCAGCGTAAAGAATTTGCTGAGACCCGTGAATGTAACTTTGCCATTACCAATCGCGATAAAACTGCGCGTTTCCGTGTCAGCGCTTTTCAACAACGTGATATGCCTGGAATGGTTTTGCGTCGTATTGAAACTCAAATTCCGACTATGGATGAGCTTAAATTACCGCCTATTCTTAAAGATCTCGCAATGACCAAACGTGGGATCATTATCTTTGTTGGTGCAACAGGGACAGGTAAATCAACTTCGCTTGCATCCATCATTGGTTATCGCAATCAAAATTCTAAAGGTCATATCATCACCATTGAAGACCCAATTGAATTTGTACACGAACATGCGGGATGTATTATTACCCAACGTGAAGTGGGAATTGATACAGATTCTTTTGAAATTGCGCTTAAAAATACTTTGCGTCAAGCACCAGATGTAATCTTGATTGGTGAGATCCGTTCTCGTGAAACCATGGACTATGCCATCGCTTTTGCTGAAACAGGTCACTTAGTCTTTGCCACACTGCATGCCAACAACGCCAACCAAGCAATTGACCGGATTATCCATTTCTTTGAGTCTGACCGTCATAGCCAGTTGTTTATGGATCTATCACTTAACCTCAAGGCCATGGTTGCACAACAATTGATTCCAACACCAGACGGTAATTCTCGTCGTGCTGCAATTGAAATTCTCATCAACTCACCCTTAGTTTCAGACTTAATCCGTAAAGGTGATGTACATGAAATTAAGGATTTGATGAAGCGCTCTCGTGAATTGGGTATGCAGACATTCGACCAAGCTTTATTTGACCTCTATAAAGCAGGACAAATTACCTATAAAGACGCACTTAAACATGCGGACTCTCCAAATGATTTACGTCTACAGATCAAATTGGATGAAGAAGGTGGTGCACAGCTACTCAATTCAAATAGCAAACTCACCTTTGATGGACAGTAGTTCAAAAGTAAAAAATAAGCTGATATAAAAAGAGGGGGCTTGGTTAAGCCCCCTCTTCATTTGTTGTATTTATGTGATTCTAGCGCTTACGATAAGCTTCCTGACATGCAGGTTCATCACAATAACCGTACAGATTCAAAGAATGTCCAGTCAATTGAAAGCCGTGTTTCTCAGCTACCGAATGTTGCTCATGCTCGATGGTTTCATTAGTAAATTCAACGACTTTATTACAATTTTGACAAACCAAATGATCATGATGATCTTCTTGCATAATTTCAAAAACAGAATGATTGTTTTCGAAATGATGGCGCTGGATAATTCCAGCAGCTTCAAATTGTGTTAACACACGATATACGGTCGCTAGACCGACATCTTCACCTTGTTCGAGTAATGTTTTATAAATGTCTTCCGCGCTCAAGTGGTGTTGTCTTGAATTTTCTAATAATTCCAAAATCTTGATTCGTGGTAGGGTAACTTTAAGTCCAGCTTTGCGTAAATCTTGATTTGAAATAGGCATATAAAAAGGTCTCTCAACAAATTTTAAGTTGGAATATGCAACAGAGTTGAGATGCAGTATGATCTATCCTTGGATCAATTGCATCATAATTAATTTGGGATAGTGTAGCAAAATGCAAAAAATCATGCTGACGTTATTCGTCGCTTCTTTACTTGGTGGTTGTTCTGTATTTGGAGTATACAAAGTCGATATTCCTCAGGGAACACCGTTAACCCAAGCTCAAGCTTCAAAAATTCAAGTCGGTATGACCTACCAACAAGTACAGTTCTTGTTGGGTAGCCCAACAGTCTCAGATCCATTGAATCCAGGACGATGGGATTACATTTACAACTATATCCCAGGAACTTACGCGAAAAAAGCGAAGATTCCCGCAGCACATGGCCAACATTTAAAGGTTTATTTTGATCAATCAGGTGTCGTAAACAAAATTGAAGGTTTAGAAACCATTCCTGAGTCTCAACCTGGTTTACCTGCTTCTAAAGAAGCAATATTGAATGCGCCCCCACTATAGACACTTTGCGATAAAAAGAAACCCCTCAATGAGGGGTTTTTCATATGCATTCAATTGTTTAAAGCGATTATTGTAAATAACGCCTTATTTAAATAACAATTGTTGATAGCGATTGCCACGGCAGTAACGTCCGACAGGATTTGCTTTTGCGCGATTGCGACGAATATCTTTTGGATTAATCGTTAAACCTCTATAAATTTCAACACGATCACCTGCTTGTAGCAAATGCGATTGCGCTTTTATTTTTACTCCAAAAATACCAAAACTAAAATTTTCAGGCAATTCTACTTGTTGCGCCAATCCACTTTGCGCAATTGCATCGGCAATCGTCATGCCTTGAGAAAATTGTAACTCAATGTGAAATTGTTGCTTTTCGGCAGCATATGCCACCCAAATCTTTGCCACGAGAATCACCTGACCCTTAAATTAACTGCCCAATATAGGATACCAATGCCAACACAATACTCAAAGGTAAAACAATTCGTACCGCAATACGCCAAATATTATAAAACGCTTCTGAACTAAAATTGATTGCTTTACGTAGATGGCTGATTTTCATGATCCAACCCACAAAGATCGAATAAATCAAGCAAATGACCAAGCCCCAAATCATCAGCAATGGATTAAACAGCATTGCAATGTTTGGAATTGCCCAAATGAACAATGCCACCAACAACACTACAAATTGAATAAGTATTGCGACTTGGCGTTGAGCTAACTGTTCTTTGCCTAGTTGTAATAATAACGCGGCTGAAATGACTGCAGTAAATAATAAAGTATAGGCAGGGATTTGTGCTGAAGCCGCAAAAAAACCAAAGGCAATCACAGCAACCAGTTGCGCAATCCAAATCGGTAAAGCTGTTTTAGATGCCTCATTATTCTGTTGAACATTCAACAAGCTGGTTTGCCAATACAAGCCTAAACCGAGACCTGTGGCCACAAGGGCTAAAATCGTTGCATTGCCCCACTCTTTAAACTCTACAGGAGTAACATGCCAAGCGGATAAGTGTGTACCGAAAACCTGTGCAAGGATTAAAGAAAGCAGTACGCCTATCGTGATCAAACCCACTAAAATTTGACGAGGCGCAAAAGACAAAGCAAAAGCCACTACAGCGGCACCTGCAAATAACAAATGACCTTCTATCGGTAAATTCGCAATCTGCACAGCACTTTGGCTGATATTCGATAAAATCCCACCCGCTAAGAATGGAATAAAGATAACAGCCAGCCAACCCACAATACGCCACGATTGAGATGCGTCAGCATCACGAGTTAAGCTAGACAAGGCATTGAGTGCAGTTGTTTTAGAACGCTTTGCTAAAGCAACTTCTAAATAAGTAATCGGCAATGCCAACACCAGCATTGACACTAACCACAATATCCAAAAATCAATTTGTCGATCAATTTGAATACCTAGGCTTGGAGCCAAACCTGCGATAATTATAAATGATAAACAAAATGCCATGAGCGGCGATAACCATCGTGACATAGAATAATCCTGCATGAGGTGTTTCGTAAAAAGTTCTGCTATTTTGCCTTTGTCGATGCTGAAAATCAAAGCTTAAAAGAAAAAAGCAAATCACCCCTCGATGATTTGCTGCGCTAGATCTTGTTATAATCTTTGTTATTTCTTTTTATCCCCTCTGAATTTTTTTAGTTAGAGAGCTGGTGATTCCCATAATTTCACAATCATAAAATGCCTGTAAACTATGAAAAAAATCTTGCAAACCAATTTTTACCTTTTTTCTTTTCGTTTTCTTTAATGATCCCCATCATATTTAATTTTACAGCCCCTACATAATCTGCATCATCATGTTGAATATGATTAATTAACCATTTAGACAACACCTCATGCAATTCTTTTTCTATAGAATGCCCTTCTTCAAAACTGGTACGATAACTTTCGATACGTTTAATAAATAAGTCATGTACACGTTTATGAGGAACACGGTATTTATAACCCGCTTCTTCTTGTAAGCTTTCTTCAAAGGTGAAATGGGATTGTGTATAGTCAATAATATTATCAAGAATTTGCTTAATACGAGCGCGATCCGTTGCCATACCGATTTCATCAATTTCATTGATGTAATCCAAAATCCGTTTATGTTGATCGTCGATCACATCGATACCCGTATTATATTCTGGAATCCATCTCATCTTCATACGATCACCTTAAAATAATGTCTTGACCTTCAGCAACCATATTAACGGCTATCTCTCCAAATAAAAATAAACTGTATTAGTCGGGATTCATTAAAAAAACTATGAAATAAATTAAGTTATTGTTTATACTTGGATAATATTTTAATCCGCACTAAAAGAGTAAGATATTTTTTAACCAATTATTAAGTTTAAATAATTTTATTGATTGTCTATATTTATTATTTTGAATGAATAAATGATTATTCGTGTGTAATCTAAAAATTTAAAACAACCACCTCAAATGATATTTTTATTTGCTCTTTTCCATACGATTACTCGTGATAAAACTACTCAATCATTTTTGCAAAATAAGAAAAAATATTCTTTTGTGATTTTGTTATATTTTTAAATACTTTCTTTATTCAAGTGAAATTTATTTTATATGTGCTATTTTTATTCCACTTATTTCATGATCCTATTTTAAAAGAGTTAAAATATAAATTTTATCATGACAATTTTATATAATAGACTTCTTTCATAAGTCCTTTTTAAAACCATAAATCAACATAAAAGCGCCCTCATCCTAGCCTTCTCCCAAAGGGAGAAAGAACTTTCAATCCCATTATGATTCACGCCACATCATCATTTTTTGATTTATGAAAGATCTTTAATATTTAAACAATTATAACGATATTATTACTCATTTTTTTCAATAAAACATAATTAAACATTATTATTTCATTATCTTCTCTTTGCTTTAACAACATCAAAATATTCCGTTAAGTCTCAAAGATGACCATCCTATACAATTGAATATGAGACTTTGATCATTCAAAATAATGCGATTTACAATAAATAATCCGAAGTAATTTTTACAGGATATCGTGAAAAAGCCTGCAAACGAATGATAAGGAAATTGCTATCAATCTAAGATAATTCTTGCATCTATAGTTGGTGCAAAAGCACCTATAAAAACCTGAATGGGCTAGATAAATTGAATTATTTTTTATTTTCACAATGATTTATATTTAAAAAAACATGGAGTTAGCGAATAACGCCTCCCCCAATCTCATATAAATTCATTCAGATCAAACTAATATTGATCTGCCTTGGTGACTCTAACCAAACTTGGATCAGCAGCCTCACGAGCAAGTCTTTCGACATGTGTTGTTGCTGTTTTTATCACTTGACCATCTTTAAATAAAATCATCTCACCAGGCTGGTATGCGGTCCAAACTTCATTTTGAGTTAATGGCTCTGTTGTAATCACGGCAACACGATCTTCTTTTGTTGTAAATTGACTAAAATCAATATCAACATCAATATCGACTAAGCGTGCATATGTAAATGGATACTCACGTACAATCCAATGCAGCTTCGTTGTCGCATAACTAAACAATGCTTGTCCATTGGAGAGGCAAAAATTAAAAGTGCCATATTCTGCAATTTTAGGTGAAATTTCTTCAAGCAAAGCAAATACATCATTTAAACTCGGTTCAAAATAACCAAATCTTAAAACCAGTTGTTCAAGCAAATAACAAAATGCCAGCTCACTGTCAGTACTGCCTACAGGGGTAAAACGCCCCGACAAATGTGGGTGAAAGTTATGTAAATCACCATTGTGCGCAAAAATCCACTGTCTGCCCCATAACTCACGAATAAAGGGGTGGGAGTTTTCTAAGGTAATTTTACCTTGAGTTGCTTTGCGAATATGCGCAATGACATTCCGTGATTTGATTGGATAGTTACGTACCAGTTCAGCAATCGGTGACAAGACTGCAGATTGATTGTCGACAAATAAACGACATGCTTTATCTTCAAAAAAGGCAATACCAAACCCATCAGAATGATCAGAGGTTATTCCTGCACGTTGAGAAAACCCACGAAACGAGAAAGTAATATCAGTGGGAGCAGCGCAGTTCATTCCAAGCAATTGGCACATAGTGTATTCATACAGCATTTTATTTATAAGAATATTGTGCATGACTACGCATCTGCTTGCAAATCTCAATAACTGAAAATAACTGCAAACAGATGCATATTAGACCAATGACTTAACATAGATCAGCAGAATAATTGGGTACTTATTCGCGGATCAAACTCTAAGTCCCCTTATTTTTCGGACACTCAGCGATTAACCATTTTGTTTAAAACAAAATTTTTGGCAATTTCATTGACATCTAAAAAGACAAAATAATCTAAACAATTAAATGCTTCATCGTGATATGCCTGTTTCGATAAACGCGCATTCATTTTCAAATAGACATCAAACAACTTTGGAATTCGTTCATCTTGTGGAAAGCTATACTCTGGATGACTTGGTTCAAAAGCGAGATTTGCCTTTATATCAATTGACTGTTTGGCAGTCATTTTCTTCAAATGCTGATGTGTATAGTAAGCACGTGCCTTATTGTCTTCCAAACGAATGCTGACACATCCCATTAAGTGTTTTGCCTTCATTTTCCACAGTACTGTCGGAACCAAATTTAACCACAACATCGACAATGCACGTCCATTACGATAACGCGGATGTACACAAGTACGGCCTATTTCCACAATATTGGATAGATGTGAAAGTTGAGAAACATCAAATTCTTGTGCGCTATAACTACGTGCAAGCTCATGCCCCTGAATCAACTTCAGGCGTGTATAGGCAACAATCTCATTGCTCCATTTATCACGTAATACCGCATGCTCACAATCAAGGTCATATAAATCTTGATCTAATCCATTTTCAAATGTAATTCCAAACTGATCTGCGAATTGTACTGCACGAAATTTTTGTACTTCTTTGAGTTGTTTCAGGTCTTCAACCCATTCAAATTTATATTGTGATTGTGCTTTTTTAGGTTTTGGTAAGGGTAAATTTAAGTTCTGGAAGTTCTGACGATACTGATTTAATTTTGCGAACATATTTTCGACTCCTTGAGCTTTTACTTACACTAGGCAATCCCGATGACACTTATATGACGAAAAAATGACCGTTTAAAAACACGCTATGAATGGTGAATTTGAAATAAAATCGGCAAAATAAAAAAGCCAATGTTTTCACACTGGCATTTTAAAAAAATAATGTACTGATTAAAAATTATTTCTGAGGCTTGGCCCGATTGGTAATTAAGGTTCCTACACCATGATCGGTAAAGATTTCTAAGAGTGTTGCATGAGGTACCCGCCCATCTACAATGTGCGCACTCACAACCCCACCTTTAACCGCATCTAAGGCACAACCCACTTTAGGAATCATGCCCCCGTAAATCACCCCAGTTTCAATGAGACGATCGACTTCTTGAGTACTAAGACCAGTCAGGAGGTTTTTATTTTCATCTAAAACACCTGATATATTGGTCAATAGAATCAATTTTTCCGCGCCCAAAGCTTCTGCCACTTTACCTGCGACCAAGTCTGCATTGATATTATAAGTTTGACCGTCTTCATCTACACCTAAAGGCGCAATCACAGGAATAAAATCACTTTGGGTAAACATTTCTAAAACGTCAGTTTTAACCCCAGTCACTTCCCCAACTAGACCTAAGTCAATTTGCGTGACTGTACCATCTGCAAGTGTCTTTTCCATCAAGAGCTTTTGAGCACGCAATAAATTACCGTCTTTACCCGTTAAACCAATGGCACGTCCACCATGCTGATTAATCAGATTAACGATAGATTTATTGACGCTGCCGCCTAAAACCATCTCGACCACTTCCATGGTTGCAGGATCCGTTACCCGCATTCCATCAATACGATCAGACTCACGGCCCAACTGTTTAAGCAATGAATCTACTTGTGGACCACCACCATGTACGACAATCGGATTTAAACCTACAGTTTTGAGTAAAACGATATCGCGAGCAAATGAGCTTTCCAAATCAGGATCAGTCATTGCATTGCCACCATATTTTACAACGAGTGTTTTACCTGAAAATCGTTGAATATATGGCAAAGCCTCTGTCAATATTTGCGCTTTGTCGATGCCAGTATGCTGATGTGGCATTCGCCTCTCCTTAGTGAGCTGTAGGAATTAGACTGATGAATATGGATGATGCAAGAAATCAGTGTGCCTGTAGAATATCTTGGGCGATCATAGGATAACGATCACTGAGCATAGACGCAAATGTCTGACGAATTTCATTTAAACAATTTGGACAATCTGCATCAAAACGTACGGTAAAATATTCACCTGTATTTGATGCCCGAATAATGCCAAAACCATGCTCAAAATCAAGGCGAACACCATCAATTTTACTCAGCTCGGCACCAAATTGTTGACTGAGCTCTTCAATCTCATTCAAAACAATTTTCGGATCAGTTCGATGGGTACTGATATAAGTATCTTCAGTATAAAAACGGTCAGGATAACAGGCTAAGATTTCAGACAATGTTGCTTGAGGAAAACAACATAAGTATTCCATCACACGTAAAGCCGCATATAGACCATCGTCATAACCAAGTCCACGCCCATCATTAAATACATAATGACCTGCGTACTCACCACCAAAGACAGCTTGGCCTTTTGATTGCGACATGTATTTGCGTAAAAAACTACTACCAGTCCGAATCATCTTGGCTCGACCGCCCAAACGTTCAACCACTTGACGTACCATAGATGAACATTTCACATCAAATACAATTTCATGCTGTGGATGATCTTTTAAACACATTTGGGCAAACAATGCTAAAAGCCGATCCGCTGAAATAATATGGGCATTTTCATCCAATAGAACCACACGATCGCCATCACCATCTAAAGCAATACCAATGTCTGCCTGATGATTAACTACATTTTGTCGTAATAATTCTAAATGTGTGGCTTGTGAAGGATCCGGTGCATGGTCGGGGAAGTTTCCATCAGCATTACAGCGTAATGCAACCACCTCACAACCCAATTTTTTTAAAACAAGATTGGCACAATAGCCTGCTGAACCATTTAAGCCATCAATCACGACTTTGAGTGGTCGGGTTAACTGAATATCTTTTAATAACGCAGACTGATAGGACAGACAAAATTCAGATTTAATTTGATGAGTCGCGCTTGGAATCACAGATTCTGCATCAATCCATGACAACTGTTCACTTTGCAGATAATTTTTTGCTTGAATGCCTATGTTTTGAATCATTTCAGGAGACGGTGGCTCAAACTGCATAATCCATTTAATACCATTGTCGGTTTTTGGATTATGACTGGCTGTGACCATGATGCCATTGCCCTGCGTATTTCTTGCGGCAAAGTACAATTGTGGTGTAGCACAACAACCTATTTCAGTGACTTCAATGTCTTTATTTTGAAATACCTGTTTGATAATTTGAGCATACGCAGGACTGCTTAATCGAGCATCGTATCCCAAGGTAATTTTTGATTGACCCTTTTCAATCAGTTGATCAACTAAAGCATATGCGATTGCCTGAATCAATTCAGGTGGCATCATTTCAACTTTTCCACGAATATCATAAGCGCGGAAAATTTGAAAAGGAAAATCATTCATCTTTTTCATAAGCAAAACTTCTATTTGCTTAACCCTTTATTTCGTCAGCTTTATCGCTCTAATGATAAGCAAGCAATTCATTTATATGAGAATATTTATATCGGGTCAAATGCAATATACTAAAAAACTCTTGATAATATATTCAATTTTATATACAGCGTTATACATACTTTTTGTTACAATTCAATATAACATTAAAAAAGCCTGATAAATCAGGCTTTAAAAATGATGAGAAAAACTTAGTTCTTCCCAGTGTGACCAAAACCACCAGCACCACGTTCAGTCGCTTCAAATTCACTTACAATATCAAATTGCGCTTGAACTACAGGCACCAATACATACTGAGCTAAACGCTCACCTGGTTCTAAAGTAAAGGTGGTTTGACCACGATTCCAAACTGAAACCATCAATTCGCCTTGATAATCTGAATCAATTAAGCCCACCAAGTTGCCCAATACGATCCCATGCTTATGGCCCAAGCCCGAACGTGGTAAAACCAGACCAGCAAAATTAGTATCTTCAATATAAATGGCCATACCTGTTTTAACCAACACAGTTTGACCAGGTTCAATTTGAATCGCTTCTTCTACACATGCACGTAAGTCCAAACCCGCTGAACCTGTTGTTGCATATGTTGGCATTGGCCATTCTTGACCTAAACGTTGATCAAGTACTTTTACTTGAACTTTCATATTGAAATCCTTGATTAAATAAAGCTGTTAAAGGTTCTTCTATGTCTTTCGATCTGTTTAAAAGCAAATCGAAAGAAAAATAAAAGAACTGATTTAAAAAATTAACGTTTTAATAACGCTTTTAAGTTTTGTAAATATTGCTGTGCCTGTTGTTTAGGATCAACATTTTCAGCTAATTTTTTCTTACGCCCTAACCAATCCAACTCATCTTGTGGTAATTCATCTAAGAAGCGGCTTGGGGTCATTTGTTTCATTTGCCCACCATTTTTACGCTGCTCAGCCAAAGTTAAGGTTAAGCCTTGTTGTGCACGGGTAATACCCACATACATTAAACGGCGTTCTTCTTCGATCGTTTCAGCGGCAATGGAGTTCTTATGTGGCAGAAGCTCTTCTTCTAAGCCCATAATATAAACAAATGGAAATTCCAGACCTTTAGATGCATGTAATGTCAGCAGGTTGACCTTATCGGTGTCTTCATCTTCCTGCTGTTGCTCAAGCATATCCAGCAACACCATTTTACGAATCACACTTTCAATGTTCTTTTCATCTACATCTTCAGCACGATTGATTAAGCTTTGAATACTGGTATAGAGCATCTCCACATTATCAATCTTGGTTTTTTCTTGTGCAGGCGTTGCCGCAGTTTCACGTAAATAATCGATATAGCCTGCATCATTCATCATTTGACGAATTTTAGGAACAGGTTCATCGTCATCTAACAATTCACGAGTGAAATCATTGATAAAGCCAGCAAACTCAGCCAATTGTGTGGTGGCCTTTTTCGGCATTACCATAGTTAAGCGTTGATCACTTGCCGCAGCCAACAGTGATAAATGATTTTCTTGGGCAAAAAGACCTAACTTTTCAAGTGTTACAGGGCCAATTGCACGTTTAGGCGTATTGATAATACGAAGGAAAGCACTGTCATCTTCAGGGTTGATGATGATACGCAAATAGCTCATCACATCTTTAATTTCTGCACGACCAAAGAAAGATTGACCACCAGAGAGCTTGTATGGAATCTGCATTTGACGTAGCTGAGTTTCCAATACACGTGCTTGGAAATTTCCGCGATACAACACCGCATAATCTTTCCAGTTTTTACCATTCATCAATTTATGCGTGAGCAGGTCTTTTACTACGCGTTCAGATTCATCATCATCATTACGACAGGTGATGATTCGAATGACTTCACCATGGCCTTTATCACTCCACAACTTTTTATCAAAAATGTGTGGGTTATTTTCAATGACATGGTTCGCGGCTTTTAAAATACGACTGGTAGAGCGGTAGTTTTGCTCCAGCTTAATCACTTTTAAATTACGAAAATCTTCTTTGAGCAATGCCATATTTTCAGGCTTTGCACCACGCCATGCATAAATGGATTGGTCATCATCGCCTACAGCGGTGAACTGCCCCATCACACCGACCAATAATTTTACCAAAATATATTGCGCGGTATTGGTATCTTGATACTCATCCACAAGTAGATAGCGAACCCGGTTTTGCCAGCGATCACGAACTTCAGCATTGTCTTGTAAGAGACGTGTTGGCATTACGATCAGATCATCAAAATCTACAGCATTATAAGCCCGTAAATTTCGCTCATATAATTGATACAAGTGGGCAAACTGCACATCTTCTGGTGTTTCACAAGTCGTATGTGCTTGCTCAGGCACAATCAAATCATTTTTCCAATCTGAAATCTTTTTCATGGCTTTAGCAATCAATTCTTTGCTTTCAGCACCCGATAAATTATCACGATGCATCAAGTCCATAAGAATACGCTTACAGTCATCGGCATCAAGGATTGAGAAATTATTTTTAAGTGGGGTATTTTTCAGCTCAATTCTTAATAAATTTAAACCAAAGGTATGGAAGGTTGAAACCGAAAGCCCTTTGCCCTCTTCTTTGCCCAATAGCTTACCGACACGTTCTTTCATTTCACGTGCAGCTTTATTGGTAAAGGTCATTGCGGTAATTCGATGCGCAGGAATCCCACACTGCTGGACCAAATACGCAATTTTTCTTGTAATTACTGAGGTTTTACCTGAACCCGCCCCTGCAAGTACTAACAAGGGTCCTTGAGTATATTTCATGGCTTCAAGTTGCTTGTCATTCAGTTGACTTGCTTTCGACATTGTTCATCCTCTAAAAACTTCGAGCTCGATTATAGTCATCTAAAGTAGAGTTGCAAAATGCTTAATTTGAATTTTTCCAATATAAAAACCAGATAAAAATAATTTCAGTTAAATTCTGCTTTAGTTTCAAACCTTCTTATTTCAATACTCTATTTTGTTATGAGTTGTTGTTATTCAGTTGGCTGGTGATCAAGTGGCGAAAGCATAACCAAAAGCCATCATAACGGCTAGCAAATAGCAGCAAGAAGAGAGACCTTTATAGCATCAACGCTGGTTTTAATGATAAAAAATCTGAAACGCAACCTTGAACTGGTTGATGCGGTTTAAATAAAAATTTGGAGCATAAAAAAAGGAATCATAGCGAACCATGACTCCTTTTCAATGCTTTAAACTCAATACCTTCAACTAAGAAATGCGTTACTCTTGTTACGATTTCTTAGTTTGTCGGATATTAGTTTGCTGCATAAATGCTGATTTCAACACGACGGTTCTGTTCACGACCCGCAGCAGTTGAGTTATCTGCGATTGGGTTTTGTGAGCCATAACCTTGAGTATCAATACGGCTCGCTACACCTTTACCTTTAAGGTAGTTTGCAACTGAATACGCACGGTTTTGAGACAATGGAATATTGATTGAATCATTACCCGTATTATCTGTATAACCCGTAACAAGAATTACACTCTTGTTATCTTCCATTAAAGTTTGAGCAACTTTATTTAAAGTACCGTAGAAGTTCGGCTTAATTGTTGATTTGTTAGTATCAAACGTAATGCTACCAGGCATAATTAACGCAACAGAACCATCTGGATTACGGTTAACTTCTACACCAGTACCCTGCATTTGTTGGCGTAATTTCTTTTCTTTATTGTCTAAATAAAGACCAGTACCCGCACCTAAAAGCGCACCAATTGCTGCTGCACGATTGTTTTGTGCAGATGAGTTTGCATTACCACGAGACAAACCATAGCCCGCTGCTGCACCGATCAAACCACCAATAGCAGATTTGTCGTACTCCATACCACCGATGTTATTACCAGTTGTTTGACAGCCAGAAAGTACTAAAGCCCCTGCTGTAAGTGTTGTAATTAATAGTGCACGCATTGCATGCCTCCAAGTTGTGTTTTTTGTTAGCTTAATTTTGGTATAAAAAACAAAGCACCACTATAGGCGTTTTGTTAACAATCACGTATTTTTTTACATTTTGTAATATTTACAATGAAATTTACAAAAGTGATCATCATAATTTATACATAGTCATTAAATGTGTCTTTTTAAATTGCATTGTAACGACTATATTTAGAGTCTGTGGACAATTCGTCTATGTTTACAACGATGTATATTTTTGAGCGAATACGAGGCAGCAAATCCGAAATCTAGTTATGCTAAATCAAGACTAACATGATTTTCCAAGGCCGCAACGTGATAGTAAAAAATATCCTAGTCGCTTGAACTGGCACTCACAATAAATCATTAGGACTGTTCTATGTCATCTCAACAGCAGAAGCAACCTATTTTAAAAAAAATTACGAAAGGTTTAACCGTTGGCTCAGTGATTACTGGTAGTACTTTTTTTCACGGCCCGCCTGTTTTAGCTTTAGGCTTGACCAAATTATTTAAAAAGTCAAAAAAGGTGGATGAAACCAATATCAACATCACCAATAGTTGGTTAAGCGTCAATAATTGGTTGATTGATCATGTTCTTCCAGAAACACAATGGGACATTACCGTTGATGAAAACTTGGATTTAAATATGCAAGGTCGTTATTTAATGACCTGTAATCATCAAAGTTGGGTCGATACCACCGTAAACCAATATTTTGGCCTAACACGCATGCCTCTCACCCGCTTTTTCACCAAATGGGAACTGATCTTTATACCGTTTGTCGGGCAAGCCTTTAAGATTCTGGGCTTTCCGATGATGAAACGCCATACAAAAGAGCAGATTGCAAAAAATCCTGAACTCAAAACACGTGATATGGAAGAAGCACGTAAAGCCTGTGAGCAGTTATTAAGCCAGCCTTTTACGCTACTCAACTATCTTGAAGGAACTCGCTTTACCCCAGAAAAACATGCTCAACAACAATCACCTTTTACCAATTTACTTAAACCTAAGGCTGGTGGACTCGCACTCGCTTTAAGTATCTTAGGTGATAAGATTGATGCACTGGTGGATATGACCATTGTGTATCCAGATGGTGCACCTGGTTATGGCGAGTTTTGGTTAGGCGAAGTCCCTCGAATTGCAGTCAATATGCGTAAAATTGAGATTCCTGAATGGGTACTGGGCGGCAATTATGAAGATGATGCAGAATATCGCGAACGCTTTCAAAACTGGGTTGATGATTTATGGACTGAAAAAGATCAACTGATTAGCACCATAAAACAAAAATATAACCACTAACTTTCAATTGAAGAAAAACCACAGAATAGGATGGATATGACAGAGCAAGTTCCACCACTCGAAAATAGTACAGAAACGAAAAACGATATGTCACGAGGATGGTGGATCGCTTTTGGTTATGACATCTTTATGATGTTTATTATCATCTTTAACTTATTCTGTTTATGTGCCAATGCTTTTTTAATGAGTAATTTTGGTGATTGGCTTTTCAATGAAATTCATTTACCGCAAGTTTTACAATATTACAAAACCGATCTGCACCCTTGGGTGATTAAAACCGAAAGCTGGTTTATTACCTTTTTGATTGTTGAATTGGGCATTCGCTGGCTCATCGCAATCATCAACAAACACCATGCGCGTTGGTTTTTCTTTCCATTTATTCACTGGTATGAAATTTTAGCAATTATTCCTTATTTACGTTTTTTACGTTTAATTCGGGTCGGTATTATTGCTTACCATTTTCATGAGTTAGGTTATAAGGTCATTCCCGACAACATTCTAAAACGTGTGCTGTTTTATTATCGGGTGGTAATGGAAGAATTGTCTGACCGCGTGGTTATTACAGTCATTGACGGAATCAAACATGAATTAGACACCAGTTCAAGTCATAAGAAAATCATTCATGATTTGATTGACCATCATAGAGAGCGTTTTGCACAAACCTTAGCGGAAGTCTTACAAGAGTCTTTAGCCACTGAATTAAAAGCACAAAGTCATGTGATTAGCCATAATGTTGGACAGATTGTACGTCAAGCCATTGAAGACACTCCGCAATTGACTCAATTATTGCGCATGATCCCAATTGCAGGCAGTATGATTGAAAATCAGATTCAAAATATTGGGCAACAGTTAGGTGAGAATATTACCCAAGGATTGGTGGAACCTTTCACTGAAGGCAATTTACACAATCCAAACGCGACCTATCAACTGATTTCAACCAAATTAAGCCAGTTAAATATTGAAAATCAGAAGCTTGAAGAACTAGTTGAATCTGTAGTCTATGAAAGTTTAGAATCGTTAAGGAAGCAAGTGAAAGTAAAACAATGGCAGCTTGAATTAGAAAAAAATGATCAAGTAAAAGATGAGTGATTCAAAGAATAAGCAATTCATTGAAAATATTTGTATCTTTGCTAGAGAAATCATTCAATATGTTCTAGCATTTGCCCTATTTCACAATTTTTGACGCTTAGATAGAAAAATTTAGGTCACACGCCTTTTAAGGAATAATTATGGCTGATATACGGATTACAGGCAGAATGGTTAATTTTACCCGATTAACCTTCGATACTAATGATCATGATGCCATCCGCCAGCAATTAACGTCAATGATGAGTGAAACCTCTTATCAAGGGGCTTTGGTCATTATTGATACCACAGTTGAACAAGAGCTTATTGCCCTGATTCAACTCATTATCAGTCTAGATTTACAGCCTATGGCTGTGATTGATGGTTTATTGGGTGATCAAGCACGTGCAATTCAATTCCCAGTCTTGCCTGCCGATCGTCCTTTGCAACGGATTAAACCGACGAAAGAACAAGTGGTTGAAACACCAGTAAAAGCACCCGCTGTAGCAACACCAAATGCAAGCGTAGATGCGCCTAAAACATTGAGTCATGTAACCTCATATCATGATGAAATTTTAAGAACTGGACAATGTCTGGTTCAAGATCATGGGGACATCATACTGAATGCTGGTATTAACAGTGGTTCGGAAGTGATTGCTTCAGGAAATATACATATCTATGGCAGTGTTCGTGGTAGAGTCATTGCAGGTGCAGGTGGTAACACCATTGCAAGAATTTTTTGTCATTCACTAGAAGCCGAATTGGTTTCTATTGCAGGAACATATTGTGTGGCAGATGACATTCCTCAAGATGTCATTAAAAAGGCTGTACATATTTACTTGAATGACCAGCAAGAGCTAGTGTTTGAAGCTTTGCAATTTTAAGGTATAAATTAACACCATATAAAACTCGTTTAATCGGGTAAAATGACCATAACAGGAGTGGATTCGGTGGCCAAAATTGTTGTCGTTACATCAGGCAAAGGTGGCGTAGGTAAAACTACGACGAGTGCATCTTTTGCAACAGGATTAGCCCTACGTGGTCATAAAACTGTTGTGATTGATTTCGATGTGGGTTTGCGTAATTTAGATTTGATCATGGGCTGTGAACGCCGCGTGGTGTATGATTTTGTTAATGTCATTAATAACGAAGCACGCTTACAACAAGCCTTGATTCGTGATAAAGATATTGAAAATCTTTATATTTTACCTGCATCACAAACCCGTGATAAAGATGCGTTGAGCGATGATGGTGTTGCTCGTGTAATCGATGAGCTTTCGCAAGAGTTCGATTATATTATTTGTGACTCACCTGCGGGGATTGAGCGTGGCGCGATTTTAGCCATGTATCATGCAGATGAAGCAATTATTGTAACAAACCCAGAAATCTCTTCTGTTCGAGATTCAGACCGTATTATTGGTATGCTCGACAGCAAGACGAAAAAAGTAGAAAACAACGAAGGGCGTGTTCGTAAGCATTTATGTATTACGCGTTTTAACCCTGAACGTGCCGATAAACAAGAAATGTTGACCATTGATGATATCTCAAAAGATATCTTACGTGTACCAACTTTAGGCGTCATTCCAGAGTGCCCTAGCGTACTTCAGGCATCGAATGAAGGTAAACCTGTCATTCTTTACCAAGAAGCATCTGCTGGGCAAGCATATGATGATTTAGTTGCGCGTTTCTTGGGTGAGGAACGTCCTTATCGACATATTACAGTGAAACCTAAGGGTTGGTTAGCACGGTTATTTGGAGCGTAGAAATGGCAGGATTTTGGAGTAAACTTTTTAGCAATGATGACAAACCATCTAGCGCCCAAACTGCTAAAGACCGCTTAAAAGTTATTGTTGCTTCTGAAAACGGTTTGGGCAAACGTTTAAGCCAAGACAAGATTGACCAAATGAAGAAAGAAATCATGCAAGTGGTTAATCGTTATGTCCGTGGTGTGGATGAACAGCATATTCAAATGCAAGTTCGTTCTGAAGCCAACATTGAAATGTTGGAAATGAATATCAATTTACCTGAAGAACGATAATTTCATTATTGATTAGTCAAGTGAATTGATTCAGGGCAAAATATAGGGCAGAGTCAAAAAGCATTGCTTTTACTCATGCAATATATTTTGCCCTTTTTATTTTAGATTTTTTTCAGCTAAATATTGTATTTATCCTTATTAAACAAAAGCTCAATAAGGTTTATATAATGCTGCAAATCAATCATTTGATTTAGAATTATTTTATTTTGAGGAGATGCTGTTATGGCACTTTCACAGCCAGCAACGTTCAATGAAGAATGGTCAGACGAGCGTGTATTTGCCTACTTAGATCAACTTCCTCCTGAAGGTACCAATACAGATTTTCATGTACTTTACCACGCATTTAAACATATGCGCCCATTTGACTATGAGCGTTTGTTGACCAAGTTTGTTGCTGATGGCCGAGACATCAATGCAACCAATCCTGAAGGTCAACGTATTCATGATGTGATCGCAGAATATCCGCGTCAAAAAGAAGGTTTCTTAGACGTATTGGCAAAGTTTGCTTAACGACTAAAATACGCGAATAACACGATACAACTCAATATTGTTAATCAGTAAATGCCTGATGAATTTCATTGGGCATTTTTATTTTATATAACCCTCTTTTTCTCAATGTATATCTCAAGGCTCTCTAACGTAGAGTCATCACTATTGAATACAATGGTTTAAATACTTATACACATCAACATGAATAAACTTTTCTAAAATCCGCTATGTGATTCAGTCTTTAACGATGTTTTAACATCATCCAATCTCGATTTAATTCAAACAACAATATGCTGTGTAAACTAAATCCTACAGTTAACTTATCAACTGCCATAAAAAAACCCAGCTTACGCTGGGTTCTTCGAATCAAGTCAGTGCTTAGTGAGCAGCGAATTGGTTCATTGTGTTTTTAGCATCATCATGCGCTTTAAGTGCATTGTCACCAGAGAAGATTTCTTTGTGATCATCACCGATGTCAGAACCCGCCATTGCTTGGTGTTTAACACAAGCGATACCACCACGGATTTCTTTACGTTGTACGCCAGCAACATAAGCCAACATACCTTCAGTACCGAAGTAACCTTGTGCAAGCTCATGAGTAGAAAGCGCAGCAGTATGGTAAGTCGGAAGTGTAATCAAGTGATGGAATACACCAGCTTCACGAGAAGCATCTGCTTGGAATGTACGGATTTTCGAGTCAGCATCAGCAGCCAATTCAGAAGCATCGTACTCAGCGCTCATTAATTTAGCACGGTCATAAGCAGAAACGTCTTTACCTTCAGCAACCCAACGATCGTAAGCTTGTTGACGGAAGTTTAAAGTCCAGTTGAATGATGGGCTGTTGTTATAAACAAGCTTCGCATTTGGAACTGTTTCACGTACACGGTTAACCATGTGTGCAATTTCTTCAACGTTTGGAGTCGCAGTTTCGATCCAAAGAAGATCTGCACCGTTTTGTAAGCTAGACACGCAGTCAAGTACAACACGGTCAATTTGAGTACCTTCACGGAACTGATATAAGCCAGAAGCTAAACGCTTAGGACGGTGTAATTTACCATCACGTTTAATCAAGATTTCATCTTCTTGAGCATCAGCAATATCAATTTCAGTTGTGTCTAAGTAGCTGATATATTGAGAAGCAATATCACCTGGCTCTTTAACCACTGGGATTTTTTGAGTCAAGTCAGCGCCTTCAGAGTCAGTACGTGCAACGATGATACCGTCATCAAGACCCATTTCTAAGAATGCATAACGTAATGCATGGATTTTAGAGATAAAGTCTTCATGTGGAACTGTTACTTTACCAGCTTGGTGACCACATTGTTTAGCATCAGATACTTGGTTTTCGATTTGTAGTGCACAAGCACCAGCTTCGATCATCTTACGTGCAAGTAAATAAGTCGCTTCTTCGTTACCGAAACCAGCATCGATGTCCGCAATAATTGGCACAACGTGAGTTTGGAAACCGTCGATTTGAGCAGTGATTTCAGCAGCTTTAGCAGTATCACCAGCTTCGTTTGCTTTTTTAAGTGCACGGAATAAATCGTTAAGTTCTTTCGCATCAGCTTGACGTAAGAATGTATAGATTTCAGCGATTAAAGCAGGTACAGAAGTTTTTTCGTGCATAGATTGGTCAGGAAGTGGACCGAATTCTGAACGAAGTGCAGCAACCATCCAACCAGAAAGGTAGATATAACGTTTGCTTGTAGTACCGAAATATTTTTTGTTCGCAATCATTTTTTGTTGTGCAATGAAACCATGCCAGCAACCTAAAGATTGAGTGTATTTACTAGAGTCAGCATCATATTCAGCCATATCACGACGCATGATCGCAGCTGTATATTTAGCGATATCTAAACCAGTTTTGAATTGGTTTTGCATTTGCATACGCGCAGCATCTTCTGGGCTAATATCGCGCCATGTGCTTCCGAATTTTGCTTTTAATTCACGGATTGCATCAATCGCTGTTTGGTATGTAGTCATGATATGTTCCTGTAATAATATTAGGATTTCATCAATCGAAGAGCTAAATCCACTCGGTATTTGTTTGTACAGATTTAGAACACTTCGTTGTTATGGTCTTAGCTTAGATTGACTCCTCAAATTAATCCAATATTCTGAGTTAATTTTCAGTATTTATTTAAAAAATATGTAGATCAAAGTCGTATTATAATTATATAAGAAATCTCTAAACCTTTAATTTATAAAATCTTATACAAAATCCACTCATCTATTTTTTGCTTAAATAGCAGACAATTTACTGATTTTATCGCTATTAGACTTAAGTCTGAGCTTGTAACAAAAAAACCAGAACTGGATTTTTTTGATATAAAAACACCCTAAATGATCAATAATCACACAAAGTATAATCGCCGAATTCATCCATTGAGAAACAATGCTGTTGCTCAAAAATCTGCTGGTCTTGAGGTATAATGAGGAGATTAGGATTTATTCAAGCATGCATCTCAATTTAAAACCAAGACAATAAATCTTGATCCTTCTATAACAATAAATCGCCTGCTGTTTTTTTATCTACTTTTTACACAAAAGCATTTCCTTATGGCATAATCCCCTGTGATTTCTAAATTTTATTTTCGGTATTTTTTTTATGAATCTGGAGCGGGTCGATCTCAACCTCTTAATTTACCTTGACGTTCTTTTACGTGAAAAAAATGTGACTCGTGCTGCTGAACAGCTTGGTGTTACCCAACCCGCAATGAGTAATATTTTACGTCGTCTTCGTAATTTATTTAATGACCCTCTTTTAATTCGTTCTTCTGAAGGTATGACACCAACAGAACGTGCTTTAGAATTACAACCCCGCATCCGTGACGCACTGTCTGATTTATCGATGATTTTGGAACCTCGTACTGAGTTCCGACCTTATACTTCAAACCGTGTATTCCGTATTATGACCTCTGATTATGCCGAAGCGACACTTGTTCCTCGTCTAGTCAAAGCGTTGCGCTCAGAAGCACCGAATGTTGTACTCGACTTTTTAACACCAAGTGACGTGTCATATCGTGACATGGAACAAGGTAAAGTTGATTTAGCCATTAACCGTTTTAATGAAATCCCACAAAGCTTTCACCAAGTTTTGGTATGGCGTGACAGTTTCTCTTGCCTACTCAATAACAAACATCCCGCTTCGAGTAATTTAAATCTTAAAAGTTATTTAGATGCGCAACATATCTGGGTATCAAAAACAGGTATGGGGGTCGGTTTTGGTGTGAATCCTGAGAAACAAGCAGGATTGGGTTGGATTGATCAAGCTTTAGAGCGAATTGGTCAAAAGCGTAAAATTTCAGTCTTTACTCGTCATTATCAAATGCCAGCATTGTTGGCTTCAAATGTCGATTTGATTGCAACATTACCAACCCGTATCGCCCGTTTACAAGCCAAAAGCCAAAATTTACTCATTAAAGATCCGCCTTTTTATATTCCAGAATTTGAATTAAAAATGGCATGGTGCCCGTTACTTCATCATCATCCTGCACATCGTTGGTTACGCCAATTGATTCTTTATGTTGCACGTCAAATGATTGAAGAAGAAAATCGTGAATTTATGCAAAATAATTCGCATTTTTCTCAATATTAATAGGAATTTTCTTAAATTCTTATCATTTCAAGCTTATACTAATTCCAGATCGGTAGTGTGTTACTCACTACCACCCCCTTTTATGTGTTAAAAATATCTCATAATAATGATGATCCATAGGTGGATTCGTGAGCCTGTTCCAGAATATCCTAATCATCGCTGTCCTCATCGCAGGAGCTGGTTTTTTATCTTTAACTGAAATCGCCCTTGCAGGTGCGCGTAAAGTTAAACTGAAAATTCTTGCCGAATCTGGCGATGAGCGAGCACAAAAAGTCCTAGACTTACAGCAAAACTCTGCCGATTTCTTTGCCGCATCCCAAATCGGTTTAAATGCTGTTGCTATTCTTGGCGGTATTTTAGGTGAAGGTGCCTTTCGCCCTTATTTTCTTGAATTTGTCTCGCGTTTCTATGTCGGAAATTGGACGGAAACCATTAGCTTTGTCCTCTCATTTACTTTAGTCACTTCACTGTTTATTCTTTTTGCCGATTTAATGCCAAAACGTATGGCAATGATTGCACCGGAAAAAATTGCGGTTTCAGTCATTAATCCCATCCAGATCTTTATCGTGGTTTGTAAACCTTTAGCTTGGTTTATCAATGCGGTGGCTAATTTGTTGTTCCGCTTGTTTAAAGTCAATACAACACGTGAAGACAACATTACCTTTGATGATATTTCAGCGGTGATGGATGCAGGTGCTCAGGCAGGTGTTTTACAAAAGCAAGAACATCACTTTATTGAAAATGTATTTGAACTTGAAGAACGTAATGTTCCATCTAGTATGACCCCACGTGAAAATGTGGTGTTTTTTACTTTAAAAGAACCAGAAGAAAGTATCCGCCAAAAACTGGCTGAATACCCTTATTCTAAGTTCCTGGTTTGTAACGAAACCATTGACCAAGTGATTGGCTATGTAGATGCCAAAGATATTTTGGTACGGATTCTCAATAATCAAAAAATTAATCAGCTGCACGAATCAACTATTCGTACAGTATTAACCATTCCTGACTCATTGACCCTTTCTGAACTTCTTGACCGCTTCCGCTCAAGCAAAGAAAAATTTGCGGTGGTATTTAATGAATACGCGCTTGTGGTTGGTGTTATTACCCTGTCAGATATCATGATCACTGTGATGGGCGACTGGGTTACACCAATGGATGAAGAGCTACAAATCATTAAACGGGATAACAACTCATGGTTGATCGATGGGAGTACCCCAATTGAAGACATGAAGCATGCCTTAGCCATTGATGAAATGCCAGATGAAGAAAACTATGAAACACTGGCGGGTTTTATGATGTATCAGTTAAGAAAAATTCCCAAACCAGCTGACACGGTGATTTTTGGTGGTTATAAATTTGAAGTGGTCGATGTAGATCATTTTAAAATTGACCAGCTACTAGTCACTCGATTACTTGAAAAAGCAGAACCATTGAGCTCAGAAGATTCTTCACAGTAAGTTTCTTTAGCGTATTTAAAGCTTAGCAATCACCTTGCTAAGCTTTTTTTATGCAAAGCAGTACTTCAATATTAAAAGTCCCAGAGCGTCTTTGATTAGATTATGGGCTTTTGATTTATAAATTTTAAAAATATGAAAATTAACATGAACTCAATTTTTAAAAACCAAAAAAATAATATATTTAAAAATCAATATCTTATATTTTGCAACCATTTTGGTGCAAAAATAATATTCATTTTTAAATATCTGTTTTGAATACTCTATTTATTTAAAAAATAGTACTGAATTCAGTATTTCTACAAGGATATTTTAATTTAATCAAATAACTATTAGCATGCTTCTGCTTAAAAAACTAAAAGACTTCTGTTAAAAAAGTCTCATTCAAGGATCGAACTATGCTAACCGTATTAGGTTTGGGCATGATTTTGTGCTTTATGTACTTAATCATGTCTAGACGAATGACTGCGCTTGCAGCACTCACACTTATTCCAATTTTATTTGCATTAATCGCTTACGGTCTTAGCTTCTATTTCGATAGCCTTGGGCATTTAGAAATCAAACAGCTCGGTGAAATGATGCTTGACGGTGTGAAAAAACTTGCACCAACAGGCGTAATGCTACTTTTTGCAATTCTCTATTTTGCCATCATGATTGACACGGGATTGTTTGATCCTTCTGTAAAGTTCATCTTAAAGCTGGTCAAAGGTGATCCACTTAAAGTCGTAATTGGTACCATTACCCTGACACTCATCGTCTCTCTTGATGGTGATGGTTCAACCACCTACATGATTTGTGTGGCAGCAATGCTTCCGCTCTATAAAAAATTAGGTATGAGCCCGCTGATTATGGCGTGTTTAATGATGCTGGCAAGTGGGATCATGAACCTTACCCCTTGGGGTGGACCAACGGCACGTGCTGCAAGTGCGCTGCATGTAGAGGCGAGTGAAATCTTTGTGCCTATGGTTCTACCAATGTTGGTTGCTATTCTTTGGCTATACTTTGTCGGTTTTATGTATGGCCGTATGGAACGTAAACGCTTAGGTATTATTGAACTTGATGTTAGTCATGGTGATGACATTCAAATTTCAACGAACCCAGAAGCAAATCGTGCACATTTAAGATGGTTCAATGGCTTATTAACCGTTGTACTGATGATCTGTTTGGTGAAAGGTGTGTTGCCTTTACCGATCTTATTTATGATCGCGCTTTGTATTGCATTGGTGGTGAACTATAAAGATGTCGATATGCAAAAATCTTTGGTTGCCCATCATGCAGGCAGTGCCCTAAACGTTGTGGGTATTATTTTTGCCGCAGGGATTTTTACTGGGATTCTTTCAGGGACAGGCATGGTTGATGCGATGTCGAAAGAATTGGTGGCGATTATTCCACAAAGTATGGGGCCTTTCTTAGCACCAATTACTGCTGTGATTAGTATGCCTTTGACCTTCTTTATGTCGAATGATGCTTTCTATTATGGGGTGTTACCGATCCTTTCAGAAGCAGCAAGTCATTATGGTATTACACCTGTAGAAATGGCACGTGCTTCAATTGTCGGCCAACCTGTGCACTTACTGTCACCATTAGTTCCTTCTACCTATTTGTTATGTGGATTGGCTGGTATCGAATTTGGACAGCATCAGAAGTTCACCATTAAATGGGCGATTCTGACCTGTTTAGTAATGCTGGTTGCAGCCATGCTGCTCGGTGTATTCCCACTCTATTCAACACTTCACTAATAGACAAAAGCCGATATTTATATCGGCTTTTTTTCATTTTAAATAGATTATTTTCATCATCATCTATTTAAAATAATGATTTATTTACAATCAAATCCAATTAAGGATGAATCAAGACATCGAGCAACGCTTGATAATGAATTGAAATGTCATCTTCTAAAATTTTATAGGCACTATCGAACTGCACCATTGGCCAGCCTTCTTTCCAGAAAGGAAAAATATTATGCAGGTCACGCGTCACGGTGGCATCTTCACGAATAATCGCTTGAGCAACTTGCGATAGCACTTGAGCAGTTTCTGCACCATCAATGGCTAAATAATCGATACCTTTTGCTTTTAAAATACGGACACGATCTTTCTTATAACGAATTTTCTTGGCTTGCGCTTCATTTAAATTTAAAGCCAAAGTCACTGCTTCAACAAGTTTGTCTTCAAAGCTTTGATGTAAAGCAACCAATGCCTGTTTATGTGCTTCTTGACGCCCTGCTTTTCCACCATCACGAATGATTTTTTGTGCTTCAACATTCAGTTCATCCGATTTCATCGACTGAAGAATGTCTAAAATTTCAATATCACTTAATGAAGCAGAAGAATCTGTCATGGGAGTCCTAAAACAAAAATAAATAGAAACTCTATTTTCGCACAATTTTAAAATTAAGTCAGAGATAATGTTACTCTACTGCGATGTATCTCGACCTGATCAAATAATAATAAAGGATGATATTTCAATGTCTGTTTTAGCCCTACTCGCTTGTACCAGTTTTTATTCCGCCTTGTATCTCATCTATTTTTATTTTGCTCAACAACCACGACTTCTGTTCCTTGTGCTAGCAGTGGTTTTATTCGTATTTGCTTACCGAATTACACCGGCGGTTTATCAAAAGGAACGACAAACTTTTAACCGCACCTTGAATCATGGAAATTGGCTGACCTTGCCGCTTTACACATGCTGGCAATTGTTTATCTTGCCTATACGCTTGTTACTGTCCAAATTTCTTGATTAAGACCATTCGATAAAATCTTATCAATAAGCATAAACTGACAATTTTTTGCTTTCTTAATTGAGATTTTTTTGCTATTGATTTGATATGCCAATAAAAAGTGAAACCTTATGAAAGCTGTTGCTTATAAAAAACCATTCGCAATTTCAGAAGCCAATGTTTTTTCCGAAATCGAAATCGAACAGCCAGTTGCAACAGGTCATGACTTACTGATTGAGGTCAAAGCCATTTCAATCAATCCAGTCGATATCAAAATGCGACAGCGTACTTCGCCAGACAATGATACTTGGAAAATTTTGGGTCATGATGCGGTTGGGATCGTGAAAGCAGTCGGAGAAAAAGTTCAAAATTTTAAAGTGGGTGATGAAGTTTTTTATGCGGGTTCAAACCAAAGGCAAGGTTCTTATGCTGAATTCCAATTGGTCGATGAACGTATCGTTGGACTAAAACCTAAATCATTGAGTGATGCAGAAGCCGCAGCCTTACCATTAACGTCGCTCACCGCATATGAAATGTTATTTGACCGTTTAAAAATCCAAGACACCAAAGTTGAAAAACCTGTGATTTTAGTCATTGGCGCTGCAGGTGGTGTAGGATCTATTACGGTTCAATTGTTAAAAGTACTGACTGAATTTACTGTTATTGCCACAGCTTCCCGCCCTGAATCTAAAGCATGGCTGACTGATATTGGCGCAGATTATATTGTGGATCATAGCCAACCATTAGAACAGCAAATCCTAGACTTGAATATTGGGCTACCTCATTATATTTTTTCAATTAATGGTACAGGGCGATATACACAAGCCATTGCCAATTTGATTGCACCCCAAGGCCATTTTGGTTTAATTGATGATCCTGAAAACTTTATCATTAACCCGTTTAAAGTTAAGTCTGTTTCTGTTCATTGGGAATCAATGTTTACCCGCTCTACATTCCAAACCAAAGACCTTAGCCGACAAGGTGATATTTTAAATAAAGTTTCAAAATTAGTTGATGACCAAAGAATCAAAACCACTTTGGGACAAAACCTTGGTCAAATCAATGTTGAACATATAACCCAAGCTCATACATTGATTGAGTCAGGTAAAAGCATTGGTAAGATCGTATTAGCAGGCTTTTAATCGCTGATTTTTAATGGCGACTTCAATCTGTACGAGTTAGATTGAAATCGCCTTACACATTTATAAACAAAGGCAAAAGCTTAAAGTTTTGTATAACAACGTGAGCTTAAATCACTTCCACCACAACTTTACCAATATGCTCACCAGTATCCATACATGCATGCGCAGCTTGGATCTGATCAAACTTAAATGTTTTATAAATCATGGGCAAACATTCACCTTTTGCCCACAGTGGAACGACTTTTTCCATCAAACCTTTGGCAATTTCAGCTTTTTCAGCAGTTGTACGCGCACGCATTGTTGAACCAGTAATAGTAAGACGTTTCATCATAATCTGTCCTAATTTTACTTCTTTGGCCTTTGCACCACCCAAAAATGCGATATAAACCAAACGCCCGTCTCTACGAAGTAGGTTTAGATTTTGATCTAGATAAGGCGCCCCAACCATATCAAGAATAATATCGACACCCTCATTTTGGGTCTTTTCATAAATGACTTGTTCAAAGTCTTGAGTCTTATAATTAATCGCATCGGTCAAATGGCGAATGGCTTGAATCTTCTCATCAGAACCTACCGTTGCAAAGCTTTTCAAACCGAATGATTGCGCTAACATTAACGCGGTTGTACCAATACCACTTGAGCCACCATGTACCAATAGTGTTTCACCTGCTTTGGCATGCGCCATTTGGAAAACATTGGCCCATACAGTAAAGAAGGTTTCAGGTATTGCTGCAGCTTGAACAAAACTTACAGCTTCTGGAATATTAATAGTTTGAGATTCTGGCACGACACAATATTCTGCATAACCACCACCGTTGGTCAATCCACAAACCTTATCCCCCACTGTGAATAAAGTGACATTTTCACCTACTGCAATCACTTCTCCAGCAACTTCCAAACCGGGAACAGGTGTCACCCCTTTTGGCATAGGATATAAGCCTTGACGCTGTAAAATATCAGGCCGATTAATCCCAAATGCATGGACTTTAACCAAAACTTCATCTGCTTTGGGTTGAGGAATTTCTACCGTTTCATAAGCCAGTTTTTCTATACCACCGGGTTCTGTAATAATGACCTGTTGCATATTCTTTGTAGACATACTTTCTTTCCTATTCCATTCATTACTTTTCATGTTTTCTGTATTTGAACATAAACCAGTGCATGTGCAAATATTTCGCCACCAATGTCTACAAAATAGCGTGGGTATCCTTACAAAAATATAGTTTTCAATTGTTTATATAGCTAAAAGCTGGCTAAAACAGCTTTAAAATAAAGACTTGCATAAATGACATAAACATTTAGTCACAATGTCCAGTTTAGCACTTGATTCAAATTGTATTTTTGCTATGGTCATACCAATCATAGCGTATGTGATTAAGCTTCAACCTATAATTTGAAATAAAAATAATCTCAATAAAACATATTATCAAGGAGCTGATAATGATGAAAATCAACAAAGTACTGCTTGCGCTCTTCTCGATTTATATACCGAGTTCAGCACTCTATGCAGCAGCAATGGATAGATCAGGACAATCTATTTCTGCATTCCTTCAACCCAATCATTATTTTGAAGCAGGAATTTCAATACTAGATCCAACGGTGACGGGTAAAGAAGCAGATGTTTCAGCGACTCGTCGTAATATTCAAGATATGGGAGATGACTACTATTTTCCAAATGCAGCAATCAAATTGCAAATCGCAGACAAAGTTTCATTTGGTTTGTTATACGATCAACCCTTTGGGGCAAAAGTAAAATACGCTGGCAATAATATTTTTGTCACAGATGATAAGACAACGATACTAGATCAAAAATTACTTAATTCAATGATTGATCAAAAATTTTCTGCTTTAAGTTCGGAACAAAAAGTCGCGCTAACATTGCAAGCTCAAGGGGTTAACTTAAATTCGGCCGAAGGTCAAATCAAGTACAATCAAACGCTTAATGCATACAACACCAATGAAACGGTAAAAAACCAGATTAATACTGGCGTTAAAGCAGAGATTAGCAACCAAGTCGATGCCACTAAAGCTTATCTTGGTAAAGGTAATACATCAGCTAAAGTAGATTCAGAAAGTCTCAGTATGATTTTTGGTTATCAACCTATGAAAAATTTAAATTTATATGCAGGAGGTGTTTATCAAACCATTGAAGGAGAACTGCATTTAAGAGGTCAAGCCACCAGTGTATACAATGGTTATGATGCAACCATGAAAAAAGATAATGGTATCGGCTGGCTCGCAGGTATTGCTTATCAAATTCCCGAAATTGCCTTCAAAACTGCTATAACCTACCGTTCTGAAATTGACCATGAAACTGCGACGACTGAAAATATCTCAAGCTTACCCGCACTGGTTAAACTTGGTGTCATTTCTGATGCTGTGGCAAATAAAATTGCCAGTAGCAAGAGTGAATCTAAAATCACCACACCTCAATCGGTGAATTTAGATTTACAAAGTGGTGTTATGAAAGACACTGTTGCTTTTGCCAATGTACGCTGGGTAAATTGGAAAAATTTTAGGATTCAGCCCGTTCAATTTGGTGCAATTTCTAAAATCGTCGGACAGCTGCCTTCTGTCGCGCAACCCAATGGTTTTGATTTATTGTCGTATTCTAAAGATCAATGGTCTGCCAATGTTGGTGTAGGACGTAAACTTACCGAGCAATGGATGGCTAATGTTTCTGTAGGCTGGGACTCTGGTGCAGGAAATCCAGTTACAGCACTTGGACCAACTGAAGGTTATTGGAATGTGGGTATTGGTGCTCAATTTAGCCCTACAGCTCAGACCTTTATTGCTGGTGGTGTTAAATATTTTTGGTTAGGTGATGCTGAAGGGCAAATCGCTTCACAGGCAGGTAAAACAAGCTATGTTGCTGATTTTACAGATAACCATGCGCTCGCTTATGGTTTAAAAATAGGTTATCGCTTTTAATTGATTATATTTTTGACAAGTAAGCATGTAATTCTTAACGATTTACATGCTTTTTTATTGCCATTTTTAAACATCAAAAAACCATATTGATCATTTTTTGTTTGCTAATTTAATTTTACCCTGATAATATTCAAACACAAATTAGTTTTACCCAGATAAAAATATCTAAAGGTTTTAAAATCAATACTGAAAATACCTACACTGCCTTTATTGGCAATGACCGTTTAATCACTGATTCGCTGTTAAACGTGGCATTAACCATTAAGACTCAACAAAATACCTCCACACCTGTGTTGATTTTTAATGATCAAACAGGCCAAGCCATTGATGTTAATACCATAGGATCTACATCAGATATTCAACAACGTTATGCTGAACCTGAAGCAGTTAAAAAAGTTGGACGTCCTAAATTAGGGGTAATTTCTCGTGAAATCACTTTGCAGCAAAAGCATTGGGATTGGTTAGATCAACAAAGTTCAAGTGCATCTGCCGTGATTCGAAAATTGATTGACCAAGAGTTAAATAACCCCGATTCAGCAAGTAATAAAATGTTGGCAAAACAGGCAACTGATCGTTTTATGTTAGCAATGTCAGGCAATATGCCCAATTATGAGGAAGCCACTCGTGCTTTATATCAAGGTAATCAAGCGCTGTTTTTAGAATTGATTCACGACTATCCAAACGATTTACGGACGTATTTGATTTTAAAAACGCAACATGCTTTTTAACTACAATATTCGCAACTATATAAAAATAAAATGCGCTAAGCCTTTGGGATTAGGGCATTTTTTATAATCATCGGCACACGATTGATCATTAAATTATTTTTGTTGTTCGGACTCATCACAAGCTTGTTTTAAACGTTGCATTACCATCAGATCCATAGATGCCGTCATCATTGCATGATAGTTTCGGCATTCTTTGGTCGGTTCCTGTATTCTTGGTTGGTTTGAGGCACAAGCGGCCAATATGCTTGTAATTCCTATCAGGAAAAATGTTTTCATTACATGACCTACCATTAAATCTTAACTTGAATTAAAGCTAAATTTTATTGCTTGTACTGTTGCAAGTCTGTTTTGATCGTATTCCATCAATGTTAATTCTTCTTATTTTAAAGCTTTCACAACGGTACCGTTCATTGAAATTCTAAATAGATTCAGTCGAGCACTGCAAAAAAGTACTAGTTGACTCTTGCAGAGGATAAAAATTTTAAAACCCCTTTATTTATAATAAGATATATGCTCTAAGTATTAAACAATGCAAAATTAAAAATGCTTTAATCTATATGATGTTGATTAATATTATCTTGTATATATTAAATTTTTTGCATCAAAAAACCCACTTTTCAAGTGGGTTTTTTTAAATCAATCCAATCTGTTAAAGACGAACCAATTCCACAATTTTTTCAGCCAATTCTTCAACTGCTTCTTGAGCAAATGCTACATCAGCACCCTGTTCAACATCCGTCACCACCACAACACCAGTTTGACGAAGCAATGCAACTTGGTCGCTTGATAAACCTGCTTTTGCAATTGCAACAACACCTTGTTGAATCAACAAGCTTTCAAGAGATTGTGCATGTTTAAGTACTTGAGCTGATACAGCAACTACAGCAGGTTTTTGACCTAAACGTGCAGCACGAGCTTCAGCAGTGACAGGTTCATTGTGTGCAGTCCATTCAACCGCAGCTTCAACCATACCCGCACCAACAGTCACATTACTTAAACGGTCAATGAAGATAAAAGAACCCGTATAACGACTGTCATGATAACGGTCAAATACCACTGGTGCATCAAACTCAATCGTTACATCTGCAATTGCATTTAAATCAAGCTGTTCAACTTGCATTTTTTCCAATGTGTTGACATTGGTACGATAGTTGATCTTTGCAACCTTAGCAGGAATGGTTTGTGTACCAAACTTCACATTATAAAGTTTGCCCAACACTAAAGGCTGATCAGTCATCCATACGACTGTTGCACGAGCAGAACGGGAAATCAGTGGTTGCTCACCCGCTTTAACCAGCACGTTACCACGCGAAATATCGATTTCATCATTTAACGTTAGCGTTACAGCCTGACCTGCAATAGCATGCGCTAAGTTACCATCAAAAGTGACAATTTCTTTCACTGTTGACTTCTTACCAGACGGTAAAGCCACAATTTCATCACCAACTTTGATTTCACCTAAAGCAATCGTACCGCAGAAACCACGAAAATCGAGGTTAGGACGGTTCACATATTGCACAGGAAAGCGGAATTCATGCTTGCTTACATCATGTGTAATTTCAACAGTTTCCAATGTTTCCATCAAGGTTTTACCTTGATACCACGGCGTATTTTCGGATTTATTTACAACGTTATCGCCATTCAATGCAGAAATTGGCGAGAAGATGATATTGGCAGGTTTACGCTCACCCAATTGATTGACAAAATTATTGTACTCAACTTGAATTTCATTGAAACGCGCTTCAGAGAATTCAACCAAGTCCATTTTGTTAATCGCAACTACGATATTACGAATACCCAATAGACTCGCAATAAAGGTATGACGACGAGTTTGTGTTTGTACGCCATAACGAGCATCAATCAAGATGATTGCAAGATCTGCGGTAGATGCACCTGTGGCCATGTTACGAGTATATTGCTCATGCCCTGGTGTATCAGCAATGATAAACTTACGCTTTTCAGTAGAAAAATAACGATAAGCCACATCAATGGTAATACCTTGCTCACGTTCAGCTTGTAAACCATCGACAAGCAAGGCCAAATCAGGTGCATCACCTGTTGTACCCACTTTTTTCGAATCACGGGTTACTGCTTGTAATTGATCTTCATAAATCAATTTTGAATCGTAAAGTAAACGACCAATTAATGTTGATTTACCATCGTCCACATTACCGCAAGTCAAAAATCTTAACAGGTCTTTATTTTCGTGCTGTTTTAAATATGCCAAGATATCTTGGCTAATTAATTCTGATTGATGAGACATTGCTCAAAGCTCCACAATATTTTGAAATCGGTTGCTATATCTTTAAATCCTCCTAAGTCCTCCGTTTTCTTGCTGGAGTTCCCCCCTCTTTTATAAAGAGGGGTTAGGGGGAGATTCATATAAAAAATACTTAGAAATAGCCTTCTTGCTTTTTCTTTTCCATCGAACCTGCTTCATCATGGTCAATCATACGACCTTGACGTTCAGAGCTGGTGGCTAAAAGCATTTCTTGGATAATTTCAGGCAGTGTTGTTGCCGTTGATTCAACTGCACCTGTCAACGGGTAACAGCCCAAAGTACGGAAACGTACCGATTTCATTTGTGGAACTTCACCTTCTTTTAAACGCATACGTTCATCATCCACCATGATCAACGTACCACTACGTTCAACAACTGGACGTTCAGCTGCTAAATACAAAGGTACCAAAGGAATACTTTCTTGGTAGATATATTGCCAAATGTCTAACTCAGTCCAGTTTGACAATGGGAATACACGGATACTCTCGCCTTTATTGACTTTACCGTTATAAAGATTCCAAAGCTCTGGGCGTTGGTTTTTAGGATCCCAACGATGTTTAGCATCACGGAAAGAATAAACACGTTCTTTTGCACGTGACTTTTCTTCATCACGGCGTGCACCACCAAATGCAGCATCAAACTGATATTTATCCAATGCCTGTTTTAAGCCTTGGGTTTTCATAATATCAGTATATTTTGAGCTACCATAATCAAATGGGTTTACGCCTGCATCTTTACCTTCTTTGTTTTGATGCACGATCAGATCAAAACCGTGTTCTTTTGCCATGTTGTCACGGAATTTAATCATGTCCTTAAACTTCCAGCCTGTGTCGACATGCAACAGTGGGAAAGGAAGTTTAGCAGGATAAAATGCTTTTAAAGCAAGATGCAGCATGACAGCTGAGTCTTTCCCGATTGAGTAAAGCATCACTGGATTTTCAAACTCAGCAGCAACTTCACGGATGATATGAATACTCTCAGCTTCAAGCTGTTTTAGATGAGTAAGTCTTTCCTCAGATATAGGCATTGACAGCACCAGCTCACAAAAACGTGTACTTATTACACATATTAAAATTTATATTCATTATAGTGATTTACACCTCAACCCTTTTGCTTGTTTTTTTATATTCATATATAAAAACATCATAAGCAACAACAAGAGATCGGTATGACCACACAAATTATTGCACTAGAACAGATTGATTTTGAGCAATGGCTTCCACTTTGGCGCGGCTATTTAACATTTTATAAATCACAACTCAGTGACGAACAAATAAGATTATCTTGGAAGCGAATCACAAATCCTGAACAAGTTGATATGTTTGGTTTTGCCATCAAAGTAAATGGTCAGGTAGTTGGCTTTGTACATTTGATTGCACATATGAGCATGTGGACAGATTTACCCTATTGTTATCTACAAGATTTATTTGTGGATGAAGCTTTTAGGAATCAAGGTTTAGCACGACAATTAATCGAGCATTGTTATCAGGTCTGCGCAACAAAGTTTGACCGTGTTTATTGGCTCACTCAAGAATCCAATATTAACGCCCAACACCTTTATGATCGTATTGCGAGTAAAACAGGATTTATCCAATATAAAAAGGCATTAACATAACTTATTTTAGATGTAATTCATTTAAAAAAATTAAAGATCTGCATATCAAATAATTCAACCAACAATCTAAAACTAAAAATCGCTTCTTTTGTAAAAATTTTAAAGAAGCGATTTTAGCTTAGTCCCAACTTATCAAACTGTATATGCTTAAAATTAGTATATACAGCCGATAACTCAGGGCTTAATGGCCGAATAATGCTTTATCTAAAGGAATTTCAATTCCTACAGAAGCACCTGCATCATTGCCATGTACATCAGAATCACTCACCCAACCATTAATTTTTAATGGCATAGTCGGTTTAATATAATGTGTCCAAGTTAAATCTAATGCTTTAATTTTGTCTTTTTCTGGGAAGGCTAAGTTGATTTGCTTATCACCAAAGAGAGCAGCAGATTGGTTGACTTTGGCATAGATTGCACGACCAGATAAACGATTCATCACATCAAAGCGAATATCACCACCGACAGAAATCATTTCACCATCACCACCCATTGCATGCCCCAATGGGAAACCTTGTTGGTAATAACCATCTTTATAAACATGATGACTATAAGAAATACCTAATGGATCGCCATTTGTTTCTGTATTCGCCCATTCAACATAAAGCTGGTACGGCAAATTTTTAAAACTTGAGGAATAGTCAGCACCAGCTAAATACATTTTTTTAGAGGGTAGTAAACCCGCTTCATCTTCCCCAATATATTGCCCATAGAAACTCATAGGAACATTCAACAAAGATTGAAGATTTAAACGCGCATCAAATCCAGCAAGCTGGTTGGATGGATTGCCCACCCCCGTACAAGTGCTATCCGCACACTCATTGTCTTTTCCAATAAAAGCATTCCAATAAGCTTTTGCACTTCCTGGTTGACCTTCTCCATCAATTTGGAAAGCACGTGATGCACCAATTTCTAAATAAGGTAAAGGTTGTGCAGTTAAGCGCAATCCCATTAAACGTGCATCAGGTACAGCCGTATAATCATTTAACTGCCCAGCAAATGCTTGATATTGCCAAGGGCCAATCCAAGACAACCATTTAGATTCAAAAGCCTTTTGTTCAGCACGTTGTACAGTAAAACCATAAACTGGACGGCTGGCATCACCACGAATCAAACTACCATCATGTCCTGGTCCCCAATATGTTGGGATTTGACCCGCAATAACCCACTGATTCCATAGTTTTCCTGCAATGTATGAACCTTCCACATTGACATCTTGACCGTTATCAATGTGCGGATCTTTTTCACCATTCACACGAAGCTTTGCATCCCAGTTTTCACCGCCTGCATTAAATTCTAATGAACCCACATACTGTGCTTTTGCACTGTCCCCAAAAGCTTGAGGAATATTTTTTTGATCAGTTTCAGCAAACAAACCTAATTTTGCGGTTTGATTATCTGCTTTTAGTGCATTTTGAATTGAATCAATAACTTTTTGTTGGGTATTGTTTAAAACTTTTGCTTGAGATAAGGCACGTTGAATTTCATCCCCACTCATTGGCCAAGTCGATGTACTGATTTGAATCACACCTTGCTGATTTAACCAGTTCAAATCTGTGCGAATATCTTCATTATTTAATACAATTCCCTGTGCAAATACAGGTAAAGACATTCCAAGTAATACAGCAGCACAAAGTGATTTTCTTAAATACATGCTCATTTTTCTCAAGTTTGATTTACAACCACACCTTAATTTTTTTATAAGTTTTTTTCAATGGTGAAATTGTGTTATTCATATTTTAAAATTCCATTATCCAAAAGAAAATGAGTGCACCAAAGTGCACTCATTTTCTTTTAAATTCAGATAATAACGATCATTCAGCTTTTAAAATAATCGCCATCACTAACTTTTAAATTAAAATACTTTTAAAAATAACCAGAATAAACCGCCCGATAAACAAATCGTTGCAGGTAAGGTAAAAATCCATGCAGAAAGAATCGTTTTGACTGTTGCAAAATTCAATCCAGCTTTATTGGCAACCATGGTTCCTGCAACCGCACTATTGAGTACATGAGTCGTTGAAACGGGTAAACCAAAACCATCTGCAGCAGCGATTGTCGACATTGCCACAAGTTCAGCAGACATCCCTTGACCATAGGTCATATGATGTTTACCAATACGCTCGCCCACAGTAACCACAATACGTTTCCATCCCACCATTGTTCCTAAACCCAGTGCCAATGCCACAGCAACTTTTACCCAGTTTGGAATATATTGGAGGAAAGAATCTAAGTTTTTGCGATACTCTTTTACCACTTTGCCTTGAGCTTCATCCATTTTTGGAAGTTGATCCGCTTTATCCAAGCGTTTAAAAGCCGTGGTGCTTAAGTACATATCATTACGTAATGAAGATACTTCAGATTCTGGGATATCTTTGAGATCACCAAATTTACCAACACGCTCGCCCAAATGATCAGTCAAACTGGCCAATGCAGGAACAACTTCAGGATTCATTTCTTTGGTTTGGATAAATTTAGTGATGGTTACACGCGCTTGTTCATCTGGAATATCGGCATGCTGTGCATAAATTGCCGTCGCAGTTTGACCAGACAATTGTGAGAATGACTGTAAATGCTGTTGGTCTAAACCTCTATTCAACGAATAAGCCAAAGGCACAATACCAATCAAAATCAGCATGATTAAGCCCATACCTTTTTGCCCGTCATTTGAACCATGTGCAAAGCTTACACCGGTACAGGTGAAAATCAGAATTGCACGGATCAAAGGTGGTGGTGGCTTATTGCCTTCAGGGGGTTGGAACAACTCAAGTTGTTTTTTAAATATTTTTTTAACAATCAAAAATACAATTGCTGCAAATGCAAAACCAATCAAAGGAGAAAACAGTAATGCTTTACCCACTTTAAGCACTTGATCCATGTCTACACCACTTGCACCCGTTGAAGCGTGCAAAATGTAGTTCATGATGCCTACACCCAAAATTGAACCAATCAAGGTATGAGAGCTCGATGCCGGAATACCTAAGAACCAAGTGCCTAAATTCCACAGAATCGCCGCAATCAGCATGGCAAAAACCATAGCAAAACCAGCGCCACTGCCTACATTCATGATCAGTTCAACAGGAAGTAAGGCAATAATTCCATAGGCAACTGCACCACTGGCAACCATTACCCCAAGGAAGTTACAAAAGCCTGCCCACATCACTGCTACAGGTGCAGGCAATGCATTGGTATAGATCACGGTTGCTACAGCATTGGCTGTATCATGAAAACCATTTACAAACTCAAAACCCAAAGCGATAAATAACGCTGTCGCTAAAAGAATCACTGAATAAAGGCTTAACGGTGGAACATGTGCTAAATCTGCACTAACTTGCACCCCAATATAAATCAAGGTAGCAATGATAATCGTCAGAAACACCGGCATAAAAAATTTCGGTGTTGGTACATGTACATTCGTCGATTTAGCAGCTTGAGACGATTGTGCAGAATCTGAGACGGGAGGTAAATTCGAATTCATGCAGAAAGTTAGCGAATATTAGAATGCGCTTATTGTTCAATTAAATTGTGACAATTATATGACAAATAGAGGTCATATGAAGTGAAATTTATAATTATTTCACTTCAGTATTTCGCTACACAAGCGACAAAATTAATATTTTTTTTATTTATAATTAGTATCTTACACCAATAAAATCAATACAACTTAAGCAAAATATTATATTTCAGACTGAAATAATATTTGTAATATTTCAGACCAATTTGAACTATTTATCATTTGGCATTGCCATTTTTCATGAAATTTATGACAAATTGATGAAAAAACAAACATGCTGTTAAGTTTATTTTTATATATGTTCCAATAAATTCCGTTTACCGAATCTATGCAAGTTTAACGCCAACAATTTTCCTTTCACTAAAGTACTCTGCCTCATCAATAAATCATCTTGAATTGCATATGTTAGACAAATAATGTGCAAAGAATAAAGAGATCATCCAAGTAATGTTTTACACACTTTTTAAAGGTTTGCTCTAATAGATCAAGCAATCGTTTACTTTTCAATTTGTAATGTGCATAAAAAACTCAGCGTTCTGTAAACACTGAGTTTTTTGTTGAAGATCATCCTGAAAATTGATCTTGAATATAAAGTTAATACTTATGTTTAATTAAAATTATTTCCACTGATATCCCATAGACACTGCACCACCAATATTGCTACGGCTGTCAGCAGAAGCACCCATTTTCCAAACGATCTTATTGCTGTCAGTAATGGCGCTCACCCCGATTGCCACAGCAGTTTCACCTCGGTAACCCGAAACACCCGCACTAACCATACTCATACCCGCTTCAGTGGGTTGTGGTAAGTTACCTACCGCCATCGCACCTGCGATACCTGCATAAGTATCGTTACGCAAGTCATCCATGTTTTTATTGGTGTCATAGAAAGCTTGTTCCAGATTACTTACCCGAGTATCTATAGCGCCCAAGGCATCCCCTACATTATGGAAGGTTCCCCCTGCGACATTGTAGGTGGGTGCACCAATCGAACCATCTTTGTTCAGTGTTGAGCCGCCACCTAAATGTTGCGCCACACTGCTATTGGTTTGGTGTAATTGTGAACCGTTAATGGCATCCGTAGAGGTTGAGGTAATTTCACCATTTGCTAAACCGCTAACTTTATTTGTTGTCCCATCAATCGTGACTTTACCCACATTGACCTTATTCGCTGTAACTTGCTGTGCTGTGACTTGATTCGCAGTAACGGAATTTAACTGAATATCCTCTGCTAAAGCCACTTGATAGTTATTTGAACCATCTGCATTGGTGCTACTGTTTACAACAGTGTTCTTACCTGCAGACACGCTGGTTTTAGCACCAGCAACCTGTCCATGTATTGAAGCAATTGCATCATGCACATTGTCTTTACCTGTATTTCCAATATTACTGGTTTTGATCGTTCCATCTGGATTAACTTTTGCATTTCCGCCCAATGCATTTGCGACACTTTCAGCGGTGTCATGTAATTGACTACCATTAATGGCCTGATCAGAATCGGCACTCACCTTACCGTCAGCCAAACCACTGATGGTATTGTTTTGTGAATCAGCCTTAATATTACCCACCGTGACCGAATCAAAACTGACATCATCTTTGGTTGCAACTTGATAATCGGTTGAGCCATCTGCCTTAGTGGTTTTCGTTACTTCAGTATTTTTACCTGCACTTACAGTTTCTGTAGAACCTTTAGCTTCATTGGATTTAGATATTGCAGCCTTTAATTGTGCAACATTGACCGCGTCTGTATCTGCCGTACCTGCTGCTACACCAGTAATTTGACGAGTGATCCCCCTTGAGACATCTCCCACGGAAAATGCTGCTGCACTACTTCGCCATGTACTACCAGTATTGCTAGAACCAAACCCTGTCAATGGATCAAAGCCAGCGATACCCGCCGCAGTATTAGCAACTGAGCCTTTACCAAGAGCAATACTACCTTCCAGCTCGGCACGCGTATCCGTTCCAATCGCAACTGCATCTTTACTCTTGGCTGATGAATTAAGACCAAGCGCAGTAGCACCATCTCCTTTTGCACTCGCACCAACACCTAGCGCTACAGCAAGCGCTCCACTTGCACCATCATTATTATAATTACCTGCTTTGGTACCAGTATCATTGATACTCACATAATGAGTCGTATCCCCTGCACCAGCATAAAGTTTTTCAACCGCTTGGTTTGTGGCATGTAACTGTGAACCATTAATAGCATCTGTACTGCTTGCACTAATTTCACCTGCAGCTACATTGATGATTTGACGTTCACCACCGACTTTACCGACACTGACAACACCATTAGCTGCAGAACCCACACCAGCAAAGGCATAATCCTCGCCATTAATGCTGACTTTATCTACTACAGTTGCTACACGATCTGTGGATGCGTTACCTAAGACCACACTGTTGGCTTGGGTCGTTGTGACATTATTGCCAAGGACTTGAGTATTATCTTGAGCAACGTTATTACTCGCACCAATCGCTGTAGAGTTTTTACCAGTTACAGTATTCAAAAAGCCCACTGCGGTAGAAAAATCGGCTTTTGCAGATGCACCATCTCCAATAGCAACTGACGATTCACCACCCGCTAAAGCACGGCCTGCAGCTAAAGCATTTTTTCCAGTTGCACCATCATTATTGTAGTTATTACCTTGAGTACCGCCATCATTAACACTGAAATAATGAGTAGAAGCCGCAGCCTGAGCTGCTTTAAGTTGTGATAGGTTTACTGCATCAGTATCTTGGCTTGCCGCTGCAACATTGGTAATACGGCGTTCTTTTCCAACCGTTCCCACTGACACTTCACCACCTGCTGCATTGGCTGCGACAATCGTTCTACCTAACGGTACATAAGCAACTTCACTGTTTACATCACGAATCGCCTCGCTATTTGCACCCAAAGCAACACTGTTGCTAACCGTAGCCTTAGCTCCACTGCTTAGACTGGTTGTATCATCTACATTGCTTAGCCCCTGACCCGCTGCTCGACCCAAAGCGACATTACGGTTGCCTGTAACGTTTTCACCAGCCGAATCACCGAGGGCAATATTACTGTCACCCTTAACGTTTATACCAGCAGAATAACCTTCAGCGGTATTCTTATTACCTACAACTTCCTGACCTGCATAAGGACCCACTGCACTATTCATATCCCCCTTAGAATATAGACCTGTCATATAACCTAAATAATTGTTGTAACTACCTTTGCTACCGCCTGTTGCATACCCCACTGAAGTATTATAGCTTCCTGTAATATCCGTGCCTGATAATAACCCCATAGCTGTGTTTCCTTCACCAATGACATTAATACCTGACTTCACCCCAAAAGCTGAATTGTTACGCCCTTTGACATTACTACCTGCTTCTTGGCCAGTCGCAGTATTTGCGGTACCAATCACGTTGATACCCGACATTTTACCCAAAGCAGTGTTACCACTTCCTTCCACATTACCACCAGCCGAGTCACCCACAGCAAGGTTACTATCACCAACAACGTTTACACCCGCATTCATCCCTAATCCAGTGTTGTTATTTCCCGTGACATCACGACCTGCATCATCACCTAAAGCTGTATTTTTTTGACCTTTGGTATTTTTTCCACTGTTCGATCCAACACTGGTATTCCAGCCCCCATCATTGTTGATACCTGCATTTAGACCAATGGCAATCGCGTTCTCACCAGTTGCACTCGCACCTACACCAACTGCTACAGCATTTTTACCTGTTGCCCCATCATTTTTGTAATTATTGCCTTGGGTACCACCATCGTTGATACTGACATAATGGGTCGTATCGCCAGCACCTGCATTAAGTTTTTCAACTGCTTGGTTTGTCGCATACAATTGTGAACCGTTAATAGCATCTGTACTGCTTGCACTAATTTCACCTGCAGCAACATTGATAATTTGACGTTCACCACCCACTTTACCCACACTGACGACGCCATTTGCTGCAGAACCAGCACCTGCAAAGGCATAATCCTCGCCATTAATCGTCACTTTATCTATAGTAGTCGCAGCACGGTCAGTCGATTCATTCCCCAAGACAATGCTGTTGGCTTGAGTTGTTGTGACATTGTTACCGAGGACTTGAGTATTCTCTTGAGCAACCGTGTTTTTATTGCCTAATACAGTTGTATTCTTGGCATTATTCAGTGTATTTTCGTTCCCAAGAACACTATTTTTCTCACCACCAGTAACCGTATTACCAAAACCCGCAGTCAAAGACTTCATACTGTCTGTAATTTTATTAAATGCACCAACAGCTGAACTATATTCACTTGCACTTGAAATCTCGTTGGCGACACCCATACCTAAAGCACGACGACCTTGGATTGTATTATTGGCACCTAAAACTGTAGCTCGCTCTCCTTCTGCGATATTCCAAACACCAAATGCAGAAGACCATTGACCTTTAGTTTTATTTTCCGCACCGACTGCAATAGAACGATACCCCTCTGCATTGTTATAACTACCTACTGCAACACCAGAAAAATCTTTTACTGTGTTGTTAGCGCCTAAAGCTATAGCCTCATTGCCTGTAACATTGTTATTGTGCCCAATTGCAGTACTAGAACTTGCGCTATTACTTAGCGAATTATTGTTACCAATCGCAATACTATTTGCAGCATCGCTGGTGACATTACCAATGGCAATCGCATTCTCACCAACCGCCTTAGCGCCAATGCCCACAGCTAAAGCATTTTTACCCGTCGCACCATCATTGTTGTAATTGTTAGCTTGAGTACCCTCATCATTAACACTAAAATAATGAGTTTCTGTGGCTGACTGAACCGCTTTCAGTTGCGCTACATTTACAGCATCAGTATCTGTTGTCCCAGCAGCGACATTTGTGATTTGACGTGTATTACCCACACTACCTACGCTGACTGCACCCAATGTAGATTGAGTTGCATTTATTGCATCTTTTTGTGACTGATTTGCACTGGTCGGCACATAACCTGCTACACCAGCTCCAGTATTTGCTACTGAATTTGCTCCAAGAGCAATGCCATTATCAACTTCAGCCACACTTCCTGCGCCTACTGCTGTAGAACCTTGAGCACTGGCTTTGGCTCTGGATCCCATAGCCGTGGCATAAGCTTTACCAATCGTATCCGGGTCAGTACCTGCTGAAGGTTGACTAAAAGAATCTGTACCTGCGAGTGCACTATAACCATAGGCTGTACTTTCCTGACCGACTGCCAATGCACCATTACCCATTGCTGTGGCTAATTTATTGGCATAAGTACCTTGCCCCAAAGTTGTACCGTCAGTATAGGCAATTGCTCGATTACCGAGTGCCATACTATTAAAAGCTGTAGCTACAGTATCAAAACCTAATGCTATACTTTGGTAACCTGCTTGCGCATTATTACCAATCGCAACACCTTGTAAACCCGTCACATCGGCATTATTTCCAATTGCTACACCTGAAGCTCCAATACTGCTTGAATCAGGTCCAATGACGACTGATCCACTCGCAACAGCTCCATCATTATTATAATTACCGCTTTGCGTACCACCATCATTGACACTCACATAATTGTCAGCCGCTGCGGTCATACCTGACATAGTCAATGCTGAAACTACCACTAACGCACCGGCAACAGTTGTTTTAACAGAAGATCGTTTACCGCGTGTCTTGGATACCTCAGAAATCGCACACCAAGTGCCTAAAGATTCATTCCAAACAATTTTATAGACCTTATTCATAGATTTATCTCACATTTATAATAAATTATGTGATTAAGTTAACATTTAAATTTGAAGTTTCAACATTTTTTTGCGCTTGTGCAAAAAAATCATGTATTACCCTAAATGCATGATTTTTTAGAATGAATTATTTGAATTTTTTTAAATTGTCTAGATCAAAAATCTGTCATCAGGAAGTATGTCAAGATTGGTACCTTGAAAGTCTACATTCTGATAACATATCGGCTATTTTTAAAATCCGATTTTATTGAGAGTTTTAATGTCCACGCTTACCACGTTAAAAGAGCTTCTTGCCAAACGCATCCTAATTATTGATGGTGCAATGGGAACTATGATCCAACGCCATAAACTGGAAGAAGCTGATTACCGTGGTGAGCGCTTTGCTGACTGGGCATCTGATTTAAAAGGCAACAATGACCTTTTGGTGTTAACTCAGCCACAAATTATTCAAGGCATCCATGAAGCTTACCTAGATGCTGGTGCTGACATTATTGAAACCAATAGCTTTAACGGCACACGGGTTTCAATGTCTGACTATCACATGGAAGATTTAGTCCATGAGATTAACTTTGAAGCTGCCCGTCTTGCCAAAGCTGCTTGTGAAAAATACTCAACCCCTGACAAACCACGTTTTGTCGCTGGGGTATTGGGGCCAACATCACGTACCTGCTCTATCTCACCAAATGTGAATGATCCAGCATTTCGTAACATTACCTTTGATGAACTCAAAGAAAATTATATTGAAGCCACGCATGCTTTAATTGAAGGTGGCGCAGACATCCTTCTCATTGAAACGGTGTTTGATACCTTAAACTGTAAAGCAGCAATTTTTGCGGTAAAAGAAGTCTTTAAACAGCTTGGCCGTGAATTACCGCTGATGATTTCAGGCACAATTACTGATGCTTCTGGTCGTACCTTAACAGGACAAACTGCTGAAGCATTCTGGAACTCTGTGCGTCACGGCGATTTATTGTCGATTGGGTTTAACTGTGCCTTGGGTGCAGATGCCATGCGCCCACATGTCAAAACGGTATCAGATGTTGCCGATGTTTTTGTTTCAGCGCATCCAAACGCTGGCTTACCGAACGCATTTGGTGGCTATGATGAAACACCAGAAGAAACAGCAGCTTTCTTAAAAGAATTTGCTGAAAGTGGTTTGATCAATATCACTGGTGGCTGTTGTGGTACTACGCCTGACCATATTCGTGCTATTTATAATGCGGTTAAAGACATCCCACCACGCAAAATCCCTGACATCAAGCCTGCATGTCGCCTCAGTGGTTTAGAGCCATTTAATATTTATGACGACTCATTGTTCGTCAATGTCGGTGAACGTACCAATGTCACGGGTTCTAAAAAATTCCTCCGTTTAATCCGGGAAGAAAACTTTGCCGAAGCACTTGATGTTGCATTACAACAAGTGGTTTCAGGCGCACAAATCATTGACATCAATATGGATGAAGGAATGCTCGATTCGCAAAATGCGATGGTACATTTCTTAAATCTGGTTGCATCTGAGCCTGAAATTTCTAAAGTGCCAATCATGATTGACTCCTCTAAATGGGAAATCATAGAAGCAGGGCTAAAATGTGTACAAGGTAAACCTGTTGTTAACTCGATTTCCTTAAAAGAAGGTTATGACGAGTTTGTCCATAAAGCACGTTTATGCCGTCAATATGGTGCAGCTGTCATTGTGATGGCATTTGATGAAACTGGTCAGGCAGATACTGCCGCACGTAAACGTGAAATCTGTAAGCGTTCTTATGATGTGCTCGTGAATGAAATCGGTTTTCCTGCGGAAGATATTATTTTTGACCCGAACGTTTTTGCTGTCGCAACAGGGATTGAAGAACACAATAACTATGCTGTAGACTTTATTGAAGCAACAGGTTGGATTAAACAAAACTTACCACATGCCATGATTTCTGGTGGTGTGTCGAACGTATCGTTCTCTTTCCGTGGCAATGAACCTGTCCGTGAAGCCATTCACTCTGTATTCCTTTACTATGCCATCAAACAAGGCATGACCATGGGCATTGTCAATGCAGGTCAAATGGCCATCTATGATGATATTCCTAAAGAGCTGAAAGCCGCTGTTGAAGATGTCATTCTCAATCAGAATCAAGGTGACAGCGGTCAAGATGCAACTGAAAAATTGCTTGAAGTTGCTGAACAGTACCGTGGTCAAAGTGCTGCCCAAAAACAAGTTGAAAACCTTGAATGGCGTAATGAACCTGTTGAAAAGCGTCTTGAATATGCACTGGTCAAAGGGATTACCAGCTTTATCGATGAAGATACTGAAGAAGCCCGCTTAAAGTCCAAACGTCCACTTGATGTGATTGAAGGTCCATTGATGGATGGTATGAATGTGGTTGGTGACTTATTTGGTTCAGGCAAAATGTTCTTACCTCAAGTGGTCAAATCTGCACGCGTGATGAAACAAGCCGTAGCATGGTTAAACCCGTACATTGAAGCTGAAAAAACAGGCAGCCAATCCAAGGGTAAAGTGTTGATGGCGACTGTAAAAGGCGATGTACACGATATTGGTAAAAACATTGTCGGTGTTGTACTGGGGTGTAATGGTTATGACATTGTTGACCTTGGTGTCATGGTGTCTTGCGAGAAAATTTTACAAACTGCGATTGATGAAAAAGTCGATATTATCGGCTTATCAGGTTTGATTACCCCATCGCTTGATGAAATGGTGTTTGTTGCAAAAGAAATGCAACGCAAGGGCTTTAAAATCCCACTGTTGATTGGTGGCGCAACCACATCGAAAGCACATACTGCAGTAAAAATTGATCCGCAATACTCAAATGATGCAGTGATCTATGTTGCCGATGCTTCTCGTGCGGTGGGTGTTGCAACCACCCTACTGTCTCCTGAAATGAAACCTAAATTTGTCGATGAACATCGTGCTGAATACGAAAAAGTACGTGAACGTATTGCCAATAAGCAACCGAAAGCAGCTAAATTGTCGTATACAGAATCCATTGAAAATGGTCTAAAAATTGACTTTGCCGCCAATCCACCAGTAAAACCTAACTTTATTGGTTTGCAAACCTTGACCCATTATCCTCTTGATACGTTAGTAGAATATTTTGACTGGACACCATTCTTTATTTCTTGGAGTTTGGCGGGTAAATTCCCGAAAATTTTACAAGATGAGATTGTCGGTGAAGCTGCAACTGATTTATATAATCAGGCTCAGGCGATGTTAAAAGACATTATTGACAATAAACGTTTCGATGCGCGTGCCGTTTTTGGGATTTATCCTGCAAACCGTTCAGCTCCTGACTCTGTTGAAGTCTTTAATGAAGATGGTCAATCTGTAACCCATACCTTCCATCATATTCGTCAGCAATCAGATAAAGTCACAGGTAAACCGAATTTGTCTTTGGCTGATTTTGTTGCAACCAAAGCACAAGCCGAAGACTACTTGGGCGGTTTTACCGTTTCAATTTTTGGTGCGGAAGAAATGGCGCATGAGTATAAAGCCAAAGGGGATGATTACTCGGCCATTCTTGCTCAGTCATTGGGTGATCGTTTTGCTGAAGCGTTTGCAGAACACTTGCATGAACGTATTCGTAAAGAGTTCTGGGGGTATCAGGCAGATGAACAACTCTCTAATGAAGAATTAATTAAGGAGAAGTATGTCGGTATTCGTCCTGCACCAGGCTATCCAGCTTGTCCTGAGCATTCTGAAAAGGCCTCTTTGTTTGATTGGTTAGGCACCACGGATAAGATTGGTACGCAATTGACCAGCAGTTTTGCAATGTGGCCACCATCAAGTGTTAGTGGTTTCTACTATGCCAACCCACAGTCTGAATATTTTAACGTGGGTAAAATTGCGTTGGATCAGCTAGAAGATTATGCAAAGCGTAAGAATTGGACTTTGGATGAAGCCAAACGTTGGTTAGCACCAAATTTGGATGATTCGATTGCTTAGATTTATTTAAATCTCCCCTAACCCCTCTTTTCAAAGAGGGGAACTGCGCGTCTCGATTGAATTACGTGAAAGCTCGTCCCTGAACAAGTTTTAAAGTATTGCTTTAAAACGAAGTGCAAGAAGGGAGGGATAGCTCGAATCGACGACCATCTTCCAATTCACGGCAGGTCCCCCTTTATCAAAGGGGGATTTAGGGGGATTCTAAATGCTGACTCGCCACATCAAAAACCTTCGAAATCACACTATCAATTTCCAGCAAAATTTGCCCATTATCAAATCTTAAGATAACTAAACCTTGCTGAGCCAAAGCATCATCCCTTACCCTATCAGCCTCTAAACCCTCATCTGTATAATGCTGCCCACCATCGCATTCAATCACCAAATTTATAGCAGGACAGTAAAAATCGACGATGTAATTTAAAACCGGTTTCTGACGATAAAACTGTAAACCTAAAATTTGCTTACGCCGTAACTTTGACCAAAGCAACAATTCTGCATCCGTCATATTATTCCTAAGATCACGAGACAGTTGTTTTAAGTTTTTGTTATAGGGTTGCATTGCTGTTCTTCTTTTTAAATTTATTTAATCTTTTCCAATTGCCCGTTCTTGCACTTCGTTTTCAGCAAGCAATTTTGCGAATCCAATACTATCTAAAATTTGCAACATTCACCTCTTAAAAAAGAGGGAAACTGCGATTGTAGCAGCGCAAAGGAATATTTTTATATTAAAAAACCAATTCCCCTCATACAAAATCCCTTCAATTAAAGGGATTTATCTAAAAACTACGATCCAATAATCCAAAAATAAAATGACCTAAATCTATACGCCTATTACTTTCTAAAATTAGATAACAAATTATTGGTAATCGACTTATTGTTTTCAACAATTCTGGTCTTTTTGGCTTTTGCTGATTGATCTTCAACACGCTCAATTTTGGTTGCTTTTAACTTGCCGTTATTTTCAACAACGATAAATTTAACTCTTTCATTTCGCTTTGGCTCACCCTCTGCAAGCGGAAAATCCGAAATATGAAAGAAAATATCTTGCTCAAGTCCACCAATAAAGCCAAAGCCTCTATCGGCATCGTATTGTTTAATTTTTCCTTGCTGGAATTCAGGCTTCATACATATTACTCATCGCGGTACACAATCGCTGTATTATACCCTGATCTTGATCAATAGATAAAATAGCAAAAAATAGCCTTGCCTCATCCTAATTACAGCGATAAAAAAGCCCACTTTTCAGCAGGCTTCTATACAACTTAAATTCTAATGTGCATGCCCTGCGCCGACATTCCCTTTCGGTTTTGGACATAACCAAATAATCAATCCTGCAAAAATAAAGATCATCGCAAAGATCAAAAACACATGATTAACCGAAAGCGTTAAAGCCTCTTTATCCACCAAGTTGGAAATGGTACCCAACGCCATTTCAGGACTAAAACCACTGTTGACCAAATTACGCTGAGTTTCCTCAACATGCATGGTCGACACGATTTCACTGCGTGCCAGCTTGGTATGATCATCCCAAATGGTCACCGCAATAGATGCACCAATTGCCCCTGCCATGGTTCGCATAAAGTTCATCAAACCCGCAGCAGAAGCCACTTCATCTGGACGTACCACACCTAAAGCAATATTAGACAGTGGGATAAAGAAGAACGGTACCGCAAAACCTTGAATAATCTGTGGTAACGCCAGCGCCATAAAGTCAGCATCACTGGTCCAAAATGAACGCATTAATGTGACGCCACCCAAAATCATCAGCCCAAAACTGGACAAGGCTCTTGGGTCATATTTAGTCGCAAGTTTGGCAACCACAGGCGACATCATCAAGCTACCAAAGCCCATTGTCGCAGTCAGATAACCTGCCCAAGATGCGGTATAACCCAAGTTAATCTGTAACCATTGTGGAATAAGTACAATACTGCCAAAGAATGCTGCAAAGGCAAAAGCCAATGAGATTGTTGCGATGGTAAAACCACGGTATCGGAAAATTTGTATATTGACGATGGGATGTTTTTCATAATATTCCCAGATGAAAAAGGCAATAAATCCAACCACCAAAATCACAGCCAAAATACAAATAAAGCTGTTATTAAACCAATCCCGCTCATGCCCCAAATCGAGCATTAACTGTAGTGCGCCAATCCAAACGATCAGCAGCGTTAAACCAATGGTATCAATCGGGAGTTTAGCAATTGGTGTTTCAGCAACTTTTAATAGACGCATCACCCCAACAGCACAAATCACACCCACTGGAATATTAATAAAGAAAATCCAATGCCATGACCAATTATCACTGATCGTACCGCCTAAAATAGGGCCTAGAATCGGACCAACAACCGTCGTCATTGCCCACATCCCCATTGCTTGAGAATGCTTTTCGGGTGGGAAAATACGCATCAACAAAGTTTGACTAAGTGGCATGATTGGACCACCAAATAAACCCTGTCCGATACGGCAGATCACTAACATCGCCAAGCTATTGGATAAGCCACAAAGAATTGAAAATGTGGTAAAGCCAATCAGACTGATGGTAAATACCCGAACAGCGCCAAAGCGTCCTGCAAGCCAACCGGTTAAAGGTACACAGATGGCTTCAGCAACGGCATAGGAGGTGATCACCCAAGTCCCTTGAGAACTTGATACTGCTAAACTTCCGGTAATATGGGGCACAGAAACATTGGCAATGGTCATATCTAGTACGACCATAAAATTGGCAAGTGCTAAAAAGAAGGCGGCAAGAAGTAAGCGCCCACCTTTAAGCTCACTTTGAAACGTTGCTGTATTCATAAGTGATTACTTCGCTGAAGAGGTATCAACCTCAGCATTCATGGATAAACCCACACGTAATGGATGCTCAGCCAACTCTTTAGGATCGAGTTTGATACGTACAGGAAGACGTTGAACCACTTTAATCCAGTTACCTGTCGCATTTTGTGCAGGAATCAACGCAAATGCTGAACCTGTACCACCTGAAAAGCCGATCACCGTACCGTGATACTCTACTTTCTTGCCATAGAGGTCTGAAGTGAGGGTTGCCTTCTGACCAACTTTCACATTTTGCAACTGACTTTCTTTAAAGTTTGCATCCACATAAAGTTCAGCCAAAGGCACCACTTTCATCAAACTTGTCCCTGGTGCAATACGCTGCCCCACTTGAATACTACGACGGGCAATCACACCATCTAACGGTGCTTTAATTTCTGTACGTTGTAAATCTAAAAGTGCTTGATCAAGTTTAGCTTGAGCCACCAATACATCAGGGGTTGAACTTTGTGAGGTCCCCCGAATTAAAGCTTCATTGGCATCTAAATTACTTTGTGCAGCTTTACGTTTAGATTCTGTTTGCGCCAATGCTGCTTTTGCCACATCGACATTTGCTTTGGTATTGTTTAAAGCACTTTGTGCTTTGCTAAATTCTTCTTTAGAGATTGCACCTGTCGCGCTTAACTGCTGACGGCGAGCAAATTCTTGCTGTGCTTGTTGATATGCCACATCGGCTTGCGCCACTTGTGCTTTGGCACTGTTAATATCATCTGCACTGACTAAAATCTGTGAAGACAATGAACTGCTATTTGCCGAGCTTTGTGTATATTGACGCTTGGCTTTGGTCAATGCCGCTTCAGCTTCTGCAACAGCGATTTTTGCATCACGATTATCAATAATCGCAAGTACATCGCCTTTTTTCACTTGTTGAGTATCACTGACCAAAACCTCAGCAACTTGTCCGCTGACCATCGAAGTGATTTCAGCAGTTTCAGCACCGACATAGGCATTGTCCGTTTCAACAATATTGCCAAAAATAAAAGCCCAAATTGCATATAGAATTGCAGCTACAACAACAATAATGGCAAAAATCTTCAGCATTTTTTTACGTTTTTGTTTGGCTTCCAAATCCGCTTGCGCTTGATTTTCATCATTTGGAGAGGCATTCGTCGTTTGCGCGTCAGTCATCGCATGTTCCTAGCTTACTTGGACTTGTCAAAACATCTTTGCATTTTGGAGATATAAACTGAAAAACTGCTTAATCATATCTATATGACGTTGCTTGATGGTTGAATAAGTCAACTTCTTAAAATTGTGGTGCCCAATTTTACAGGTAAAAATCATATTATGAGAATAAAAATATTACTCTATAGTTTATCTTTATAAAAGAGGTCAATCTTATTGATATTCATATTTTTTTGAAAAAAAATAAGCCAGCAAAATATATATTTTACTGGCTTATATTGACACAATGAATACAAAAGTGTACTGATTAGTACACTTAGTCAGCTTGATCAATAGGCATAAGAAGCAATGGCTGTCGCAATCGCCTTACCTTCATTGTTGAACATGGTCATACGCATGGTGCAACCTTTACGCCCCATTCTCAAGGTTTCAGCTTTGGCAATAAAGTATTCACCGCGCCCAGGTGCAAGATAATCCACACGCATATCAACTGTTGCTAAACGAGAAACTTTTTTTAACGTGTCTGGCAATTGGTCTGGTTCTGCACGTTTATACAGCTCCCCCATTGCCACTATTCCACCAATACTATCCAGCAATGTCGCGGCCACACCACCATGTAAAATTTGAAATGCGACATTGCCAATCAAATACGGTTTCATTTCGATATAGCCTTCAATCTCATCATTAACAACACGCATTTGCATATTGTTATGTGAAAAATAAGGCGAACCATTAAACGCTTTAGTGAGTTGGTTAAGCACCACATTTAGATCTGCTTTCGCACCTAAATGTAAATTACCAGTCCACTTTTTTTGCGATTCGCTAGGCGCAGAATCAGTTTTAGAAGAATCACTCATCATCATTTCGAAACCAATATTGAGAAAAATTTTCAGCTTTTTCCCAAAAAATATATGAAAGGGCTACAATATATGCCTAGTTTAATACTGAACATCGAGATTGTTATGACTTATACGTTCAATCGTCCTGCTTTTCCAGCTACTCGTATGCGCCGTATCCGTAAAAACGATAAGCTTCGAGCAATGGTAAGAGAGACTCAACTCACAGCAGATCATCTCATTTATCCAGTATTTGTACTTCCGGGACAAAACCAAAGCCAAGATGTACCAAGTATGCCAAATGTTCAACGATTGTCAGCAGACTTATTGTTGAAAAAAGCAGAAACCCTATTAGAACTTGGTGTATCAAAACTTGCCTTATTCCCTGTTACACCACAACAAGACAAAAGTTTAACAGCTGAAGCTGCGTGGCATGAAGACGGTTTAGTTCAAAATACTTTACGTTTGTTAAAAAAAGAACTACCTGAGATGGTACTCATCACGGATGGTGCATTAGATCCTTATACCACACATGGTCAGGACGGCATTATCGATGATACAGGCTATGTATTAAATGATGAAACAGTTCAATGCCTGATCAAACAAGCCTTAAGCCATGCTGAAGCAGGTGCAGATGTGATCGCGCCAAGTGACATGATGGACGGCCGTATTGGTGCAATCCGCCAAGCTTTAGAAAGTAACGATTTTATTTATACCAGCATCATGGCGTACTCTGCAAAATACGCATCTAGTTTCTACGGCCCTTTCCGCGATGCAGTTGGCTCATCATCCAACCTAAAAGGTGGTAATAAGTATAACTACCAAATGGATGTCGGTAATCGTGCTGAAGCACTGCATGAAATCGCCCTCGATATTCAAGAAGGTGCGGACATGGTGATTGTCAAACCCGGTATGCCGTATTTGGATGTAGTACGTGAAGTTAAAGATACCTTTGGTGTCCCGACCTTTGTTTATCAAGTCAGTGGTGAATATGCGATGCTTGCAGCAGCCATCCAAAATGGCTGGTTATCTGAAAGCGTGATTATGGAATCCTTAATGTGCTTCCGTCGTGCAGGTGCAGATGGTATTTGGACCTATTATGCAGAAGATGCAGCACGTCAATTAAAAGAGATGAAGTAAATCATTCCTCCCTTACTGAACTCATGGTTCCTCACCTTTTAAAAAGGGCGTTGACCATTACTGATTCAGTCGTGAATGGAAAGTCCCCTCTTTCAAAAGATAAACATTGTTGCTTTTGCAAGTGGGGATTAAGAATCTAAATTGGTACAGAATACACAATGCATATCGCCATTATTGGTGCTGGAGTAAGTGGCTTACTCAGCGCGCTTGAGCTTGTTGAACAAGGCTGCACCATCACCCTGTTCGATCAACAACATGCTGGACATGCTGCTTCATGGGCGGGTGGCGGTATTCTGTCACCCATGTATCCGTGGAGATATCCCAATGAAGTCAATCATCTGGCACAACACGGCAAACAACTTTACCAACAATGGAATGAGAAACTACAACCTAAAACAAGAATAGACTTTCAAATCCATGACACAGGAATGTTAATTTTTGACGAAGCAGATTTTGAGCTTGGACTGAATTATAAAGACCAACATCAAGAACCGATGCAGCATTGTGAATACCTGCAAAGAGAGCAGCTTGAAAGCGTCAATCCCCATATTTCAGCACAGTTTCAACATGCAATTTATTTTCCACATCTAGCCAATGTTAGAAATCCACGACTTCTTAAATCACTGATCAGCTATCTCAAACAACACCCTCAAGTTGAAGTGTATGAAAATACATGGATCGAAAAATTTAATATTCAAAATCAAAAAATTCAGTCTGTTGAAAGTGCCAATGGACAACGTTTTGTCGCAGACCAATTTGTGATTGCAACAGGTGCATGGTCAAATTGCTGGGCAGAACAATTACAACTTTCGATCCCAGTAGAACCCGTTCAGGGACAAATGATGTTATTTAAAGCCCCTGAAAACTGGCTACCCACCATGTGTATGAACAATGTCATGTATTTGATCCCACGCCGAGATGGTCATATCGTATGCGGTTCAAGCATGGACCATATCGGATTTGATAAGCGTCCAAATGTACAAACACAGCAAAATATTTATAAAGCCTGTATCGAAATGGTGCCTGAATTGGCAAACTTCCCCATCGTTAAGCAATGGGCAGGATTACGTCCAAGCTCACCAACAGGCATTCCATATATTGGAAAAATGCCTGAACTGAATAATTTATGGGCAAATTTTGGACATTACCGTAATGGCTTATGTATGGGACCTGCTTCAGCACAGTTATTAAGACAATTGATGCTCAATCAAGATACACGTGTTGATGCAAAAGCTTATTCAACCGAGCGATTAACCGCATATACACCACTCACTCAGCAATCATCTTTTAGCTAAAAAGTGTTTGGTTCTGACATGAAAGAATTTAAGAGAAGACGCTTAGTCGCTTCTCTCATCTAAAATGATTGATAAAATTGCTGCTGGCGATCAAGCGATTTACCAATAATTCTCTACAGCAATATTGCCTTCACCGCGACGATTCATCGTCAAACCACGGGCTTTTAATGCGGCTTTGGTATCATCTACCATTTGTGGATTCCCACATAGCATGACATGGGTGGTATCTGCATTGAATTTTAAATCAGCGGCTTTTTCCAATGCACCATTTTCAATCAAAATCGGTAAACGATCATGTAAGGCTGCATTGGGATCACGCGTAACAATCGGGATAAATTTAAAACCTGTATGCCCCTCACCAAAAAGCTGGGCAATCTCTTGGATCCGATCAACATAAGCCAATTCAGATTCAGTTCTTACGCTATACACCAAGTTGATTTTTTCGTACTTTGACCAAGTTTCAAAATCTTGTAGCATCGAAATAAAAGGTGCAAGGCCTGTGCCCGTTGCCAATAACCACAAATCTTTAGGCAATGGCAATTGATAACGTGCTAAGGTTAAGAATCCATAGGGGATTTTTTCCAAATAAAGCGCATCACCAACTTGTAAATGCTGTAAATTGGAGGTAAATGCACCATCAGGAACAACGATTGAAAAAAATTCGAGTGTCTCATCAAATGGGGATGAAACCACGGAATATGCCCTTACCACCAAATCATCACCCACTTTTAAACCAATGCGAGCAAATTGCCCTGCGGTAAACTTAAAATGGGCAGGTCGAGTCATGGTGAAACTGAAAAGTGTATTGGTCCAACGCTGAACAGACAAAACCTTTTCTATGCTAAATTTTTCAATTGACATGATTTCTTCGTGGCATGAAACATAGTCCTCATGGTAGCATGACTATATAATCTATGAATATTAAAATGTTAAGGCTCTACTTATGCGAATGACTTTACGCCAGTTGGCGGTTTTTGTTGCTGTCGCTCAAGAAGGTACCGTGACCAAAGCAAGTGATGCGGTTCGGTTGACTCAAAGTGCGGCAAGTATGGCTTTGGCAGATTTAGAAGATGGACTGGGTGCTCCGCTTTTCGATCGTCTTGGTAAGCGCTTACAGCTTAATGATCTTGGTCGTTTCTTACTTCCACAAGCTTTAGAAATTTTAGGTCGCTGTGAAGCCTTTGAACAAGCAGCCAAAGGTGAACTACAAAGTATTGATTTACGGATTGGTGCAACACTGACCATCAGTGATTATTTAATGCCCGACTTAATGGCAAACTTTTTACAAGTTCAACCTCAAGCGCATTTACAGCTCCAAGTTGGTAATACCCGCCAAATGATTGAAGCGGTCAACCAATTCCAACTCGATTTGGCATTGATTGAAGGTTCATGCTTCCTACCACAACTTCAATGTATTCACTGGCGCGATGACGAACTCGCGGTATGTTGTTCGCCTAATCACCCACTGGCAAATTTACATCGTGAATTAAAGCAGTCTGACTTCCAGCATGTTGAATGGATTTTACGTGAAGAAGGTTCTGGAACACGTGAAGTCTTTGACAATGCCATTCTAAAAGATCTTGAAGATGCCAATATCCGCTTGACCCTAGGGCATAATGAAGCGATTTTAAAAATCGTTGCTGGAGGTCTAGGAATGTCATGTATTTCTAAATTGGCAATTCAGCCTTTGCTCGACAAAGGACAATTGGTGATTTTAAATACCCCATTCTGGCAACTTGCTCGCCCGCTATATATGCTGGTACATCGTCAAAAGTACCAAGGGCCGGGCTTAAGAGCCTTCCTAAAATTTTGTGAAAATGGTTAAAACCAAAGCTCCTCTTGGAGCTTTTTTATAATTATTCGATTAGCACAACTACTTACCAAATTGCCGTTCACATGGTCGACCATCATGGTTACCATCCATTTGTGTATTGGGGCAATTTTTAATAAAAAATACCGCCTCATCATAAGATGTCATTTGGCTGCAATGGGTACGACCATCGCATTGATAAGGTGATTTTTCCGTTGATGCTGTTGTCGATACAGCGGTGTTGTTTTGTACGGATTCTGCTTCATTCTGTTTTCGCACTGAATGATGATGACTATTTAAAGCATTTTGGGATTTTTCACTAAACTTTACTGGTTTGACATAACCAATCTCTTTGCGCTGTTGCTCAACGATTTGCTTCTGTTGTTGTTCTAACAATGCAAATTTAGCATGTTGTTCTTCCTGATAGGTTTGGTATTGATTCCATGTGGCAAAACTAAAATAAACGAAGCCAAAAACAATCACCAAAATCACCACAGACATAAAACCGAATTTCTGCCCTTCATTTTTACTTCGTCTTAAAATATTTTTTTGCTTATCAATATTGATCTTTTTATTTTTTAAGTCATTACTCATCGCAACATCTAAACGAATCATTTGATGTGCTTTCAATGTTCCATGTGCATTGATGATTACATATTTTATGGTTTCCCCTTTTTTCGGCTGACCACCTTCTTTTGGAAAATCAGCGATGTAAAATATTACAGATTGCGCTGAATTATGATCCAATAAAAGTCCGTAACCTTTATCATGATGATATTCAATGATTTGCCCCAAATAAAACATATAACTTCTCTTTTAAAATAAGTATGAATCGCAAAATATATTCAACTCGTTTCAGATGTTTAGTGTGAATATGCCTTTCGTTTCTGCTGTTTAATCTTGTCCTTTTGTTCTTGTTGATATTGTTGAAGTCTCATTTCAGCCTCAACTTTGTACTGCTTATAACGATCCATTGCATACATCACAGAACTTACCGCAATGAATATCACCACCGCGACGATCACCACCCAAGGGTTCAACGTCTTGCGCTTTTCAGATCGAATTTTCTTGACAGCTTGTTTGCGTTTGGAATATAAAAATTTAACTTTCAACTTTTGAATTAAACGTTGAAATGCAGTTAAATCCATATGCTTTTCAAGCAACTGCCGATCAATTTGGCTGTTAAAATATAAATCATCCCCTTTAAAATTTTGACTATCTTCTATCACCTCTAAGGACCCAAGCAAGACTGCGCTCTGATTGCCCTCAGCGATTTCAATATTTCGACCCACTCCCCCCACATCAACAACAGTATTAGCATCACTTTCTTCAATGGGTTTAATGTTATCAACTGTATGAGTTTGGTCTTGCAATTCAGTATTCTGGATAACTTTAGTGGAAAGGTCAACTTGTGTTTGCGCTACAGGTTCAATCTCTTTGGCTTGATTTAAATCTCCGTCCGATTCTTCAAGCACTGGGTCATTGATTGTTGTTTGAATGGGCTCGACAAAGATGTCTTGTTGTTGTGCAACCAAGTCAATATCTGGAATAGCGTCAGGTAAAATGCCTAGTTCAGTGTGAATTTTCGTTTGAGGGTTCTGTAAGCCTTCATCAGCCAATCCCCTTCTCTTTTTCAGCGCTTTGCGAACATTTCTAATATGCTCATAGGCATTTTCTGAATAAAGATGTGGAACGGAGGGCTTGTTTTGATCATTCACATAATTTTTATGATCTAAACGTACGATAAATTTGGCGAATAAACCACCATCTTGCTCTAAAACGACACATTTAATCCGCTCACCAATTTGAGGAAGAAGCAACTGATTTGAAAAATCTTCTAATTTAAAAACAACTTGTTGATGATCATTTAATTCAATTAGACCTTGTCCTAAATCATTATCGAAAAAGGTAACAGTCCCTTTTCTGAACATTTTTTATTCTCTTATCATTAAAAAGGAGGCCCCCTATAGCCTCCTTCGATGATACTAAATTTTAATCTTTTTGCACACTACCAAAAATTTTATCTCCAGCATCACCTAAACCTGGCACGATATAACCTTGTTCATTTAAACCTTGATCAATTGAAGCGGTAAAAATCGTCACATCAGGGTGTGCGGCTTCAACACGTTTGATCCCTTCAGGTGCTGCAACCAAAACCATAACACGGATATCTTTACAGCCACTTGCTTTTAACACGTCAATCGCAGCAACCAAAGATGAACCTGTCGCCAACATTGGGTCAATAATCATGGCTAAACGATTTTGTACATCTGGAACCAATTTTTTATAATAAGTACGTGCTTCCAAAGTTTCTTCATCACGTTCTAAACCGAGGACTGAAACTTTAGCACTTGGGATAAGATTTAAAAAACCTTCTAACATGCCAATACCAGCACGTAAAATCGGCACTACAGTGATTTTTTTACCCGCAATTCTGTCTACTGTGACTTTACCATTCCAGCCATCAATCTCATGATCACACACAGGTAAATCTTTGGTTGCTTCATAAGTTAAAAGCATGGTTACTTCTTGAGCGAGTTCACGGAAATTCTTAGTACTAATGTCAGCACGGCGTAATAAACCTAATTTATGACGAATAAGTGGATGACGAATTTCTTGAATAGACACGGGAGGACACCTAAAAGGATAAAAGTAAATTTCCATTATTATAAATGTTTTTTATATCAGAGATAAGAAAAGCCCTCAATGAATGAGGGCTTTTTTTGTTAATAGCAGGATTTTATTGCGATTAGTGTTGTTGGCTCATCAAGAAATGTAAAGGAGATAAAATTTCTGATTTCAACGCCAAGTTGATGATTGGATCTGGATAAACACCAATGATCAATACCAAAGCAGCAGCGCCGAGCACCATCAAACCACCCACTTTTTGTCCCCAATGATCAACCGCATCAATACGAGGATTATCTGGTGGAGTCATATACATCACGATCATCACACGTAAGTAGTAATACAAACCAATACCACTACCCACCACAACCATAGCAGCCAAGAACCAATGTTCTGTGGTTACAGCAGCAATCACCACCATAAACTTACCGATGAAACCAGCGGTTAATGGAATCCCTGCAAGAGAAAGCATCATCACTGTTAAGGTCGCAGTCAGAACTGGACGACGCCAGAATAAACCACGGTAATCCGCAAGCGACTCAGCTTCATCAACATTGTTATATGGGCTCGACATTAACGCGACAGCACCAAAAGCACCAATCGTAGTTAAGGTATAAGTCACCACATAGACACTTACACTGCCTAAACTTGCATAACCTAAACTAATCAAAGCAATCAATAAATAACCGAAATGGGCGATTGATGAATAACCCAAAATTCGTTTTAAGTTGACTTGACGTAATGCAAGGAAGTTACCGACTAAAATCGAAAGTACAGCGATCACAGTTAATACAGTCACGATAGACGGTACAAGAATGAAACCTGAACTTAAAATAAAGCGGACTAATAAACCAATGGTTGCAACTTTAGCAACAGTTGCAAGATAGGTCGCGATTGGCGCAGGCGCACCTTGATAAACATCTGGTGTCCATTTATGAAATGGCGCCAACGATAATTTAAACGCAATCGCAATCACGATTAATCCTGAACCCAACAAAATCATTGGTTGAGCAAGGAAACCTTTTAACTGTTCAATAAAGTCAGCCAAAGACGCAATTTGTTGCACTTGTGCTAACTGATTTCCATACAAACCTGGGAAGTCAGTAAATGACAATGTACCGGTATAAGCATAAACGTATGCCATACCCATCAACAAGATTGCTGAAGCGGTTGCAGAAAGTACCAAATACTTTACGCCTGCTTCTAGCGATTTTCCACGCTGATGCGTATATGCCAATAAGCCATACACAGGAATTGACAAAAGCTCTAAGCTAATAAAGAACGACGCATAATGAGAACTTGCCACCATTAACATTGCCCCTGTTACAGAGATCAACATCAAGATATAAAGCTCTTCACGATTATCTTTATAGGTTTCAATATAAGCGTGAGATAACGTACAGCATGCGAGTGCAGCAACTACTGCAATAAATTGATAAAACAATGTAAATGGATCAACCACAAACATGTTCATCACATTTGATGGTGCAAATGAACCACCAAACATCATGAATAAAATATCAATTGCAGCAAGGTTTAAACCCACCACCGATGCAGTCGCAATCAAATTATGATTACGCTTGATCGAGGTTAGGATCATCACCACTACAGCGGTTAAAGCAACAATAAAAACTGGTGCTAAAGGCATGAGACCCGAAAATGACATAGTGAAGTTCATGACTATTGGATCTCCACATTTTGTTGAGATACGACTTGTTGTGCCGCATCAACAACTTCTTGAACTGGAATATAGCTATTTGATAACCACGCCATACTTGAGTGAGAAATATCAAGGAAGCTTTGTGGATACACACCTAACCATAATAAGCCAAATGCACAGATCAATAGAATTACTGTTTCACGTACATTCAAGTCTTTTAATGGACTTTCATAATGCTTTTTCTGTTCTTCATTTGGCGTACCAAATAAAGCTTTGTGGATCAGGATCAGACCATAAAGACCAGCAAAGACCAAGCTAATCGCCGCAATGATGGTAAATGTTGGGAACTTAGCGAATGAACCCATCAAGATCAGGAATTCACCAATAAAGTTACCTAGACCTGGAATACCCACAAGCGCAGAGACAAAGAACATCAAGAAGAATGGTAAATACTGGAATTGACCACGAATACCGCCCATCAAACGTAAGTCACGGGTATGTAAGCGTTCATACACTTGACCACACATAATGAACAATGCAGCAGATGACAAGCCATGTGCCAACATCATGATCATTAAGCCTTGGAATGTCAGAATATTACCGGCATAAAGTGCAAGTAATACGAAACCCATATGCGAAATAGAAGTATAAGCAAGCAGGCGTTTCATATCTGTTTGCTGGAAAGCACACCAAGCGCCGTAGAAAATACCAATCAAACCTAAAATAATCGCAATATCGGCAAATTGTGCAGATGCTGCTGGGAAGAATGGCAATACAAAGCGCAGTAAACCGTACGCAGCAGTTTTAATCAAGATACCCGCTAAGTCTACAGAACCTGCTGTAGGTGCTTGCGCATGCGCATCTGGTAACCAACCGTGTAATGGGAATACTGGAAGCTTGACCGCAAAACCAATAAAGAAACAGATCATCAATGCATAGGCAATATGTGGTGCCTGAGCATCTAAAGTGTTTGCAACAGCAAGTAAATAGTTATAGTCGAAGCTAATCGTACCTGACATCTGAGAACCGTAGACCACTAAGCCTAAGATCCCGATGAGCATGATCAAGCCAGCGACTTGGGTATAGATAAAGAACTTGGTTGCAGCATAAACACGTGATTTACCGTCTGCGCCTTTATGACCCCAAAGAGCGATCAGGAAGTAGATAGGTACTAGCATCATCTCCCAGAAGAAGAAGAACAAGAACATATCAATTGCAAGGAAAACCCCGATTACCCCACCCAAAGACCATAATAGGTTTAAGTGGAAGAAGCCGACATTCTTTTGAATTTCACCCCATGAACAGCCAACTGCAAGTACACCCAGTAATGCAGTCAAGCCCACCATCAGCAATGAAAGACCATCTACAGCCAAATGAATGTTAATACCAAGTGTTTTAATCCAAGGTAAATAAAATTCTGCCGCCCAAGTTGGAGTCTTTGCCCCCAACTCATAGCTAAAGCCACCTTGTTTCCACAAAATCAGTGTTAAGCCCAATGTAACGAGCATACCGACTAATGCGATATAACGTGGCAAATGTTTATCAAGTTTATCGACCAACCAACACGCGAAACCTGCAATAAAAGGTACAAGAATCAGTGCGGGTAAAATCCAATTGTTTGTGATTTCCATCTTATTTCCCCACTACCTGAATCACGATCAAGATCATCAGCAATACCACTACACCGAGTGACATACTTGATGCATATTCACGTAATGAACCTGTTTGACGGGTACTTGTAAATTTATTCCCACTATTTACGATTGCAGGTAATACCAGCCATAAACCATCAATTGGGTCACGACCTAAAATTTTCGCAATGAGTAAATAAGGTTGAACAAATACAAGGTTGTATAAAGAATCGAAACCAAATGCATTACGGCAGATATTTGCAAGTCCAGCACCAAATGAAGTGGCTGCAAAACCTTGCACCGCTTTATAAGCGAAAGCAAATAACACCACGCCTACAGCTAAACCGACCAAAGCGATACCGACTGCAAGGTGTTCTGCACCATGCATTCCTTCTTCAATCGCTTGAGAAACTTCAAATGCAGGGATATGTGCTGCATTTAAAATGTTCATCACTGGCGCTTTTAAGAAGTAAGCCAAACCTGTTGAAAGAACTGCCAAGATACCTAAAGGCGCCCAATACGTTGCACCTTTGATTTCGTGATAATGTGTTTTTTCTTCACCGAAGAATACAACCCAAATTAAACGGAATGTATAAATCGAAGTTAAGAATGCACCCGCAACACCAACCCAATACAATGAGTTATACAATGCGACAGATTGACCTTGCGCCCAAACAGCACCCAAGATTGCATCTTTTGAGAAGAAGCCGATCGTGATAAATGGGATTGCAGCAAGTGCACCACCACCAATCGCGAAGCAAGCAAATAAGAATTTGTTTTTGTAGAACAAGCCACCCATTTTAAAGATGTTTTGTTCATGATGGTAAGCCAAGATCACCGCACCAGAAGACAAGAATAATAATGCCTTAAAGAATGCATGTGCAAGCATATGGAACAGACCTGCTTGATACGCTTCTGCACCCACAGCCATAAACATATAACCGAGCTGACTCATGGTAGAGTAAGCCAGAATACGTTTGATATCTGTTTGAACCAAAGCCGCAAAGCCAGCAACCAACAATGTTACAGCACCCGTAATCGAAATGAACTGCATCACTTCTGGTGTCATTTCAAACACAGAGAACATACGGCAACATAAGTAGATACCCGCGGTAACCATTGTTGCAGCATGGATCAATGCAGATACTGGTGTCGGACCAGCCATTGCATCTGCCAACCATGTTTGTAATGGGATTTGCGCAGATTTACCTGCTGCACCCAAGAACAACATCAATGACGTGATCAATGCCAAGTTATGATCAAGTGCGAGAACTTGTGAAGCATTGGCAACAATCGTGCCGATGTGCAAAGTACCAAATTGTTGGTAAAGCAAGAACAATGCGATCAGTAAGAATACATCACCAACACGCGTTACTGTAAATGCTTTAATTGCCGCAAAACCATTTGCAGGGTTTTGGTAGTAATAACCAATCAACAGGTAAGAACACAGACCTACGCCTTCCCAACCTAAGAATAACAACGCTAAGTTGTCACCCAATACAAGCACCAACATGCTTGCAACGAATAAGTTGAAGTATGAGAAGAAACGTGCGAAGTCTTCTTCACCACGCATGTACCAAGTTGCAAAGATGTGAATCAGGAAACCTACACCTGTCACCATGCCCATCATTAACAATGACAAGCCGTCAAGATGCAAACTTACACCCGGTGCAAAACCGCCTACATTGAACCAAGTCCATAAATGCTGTGCTTGCGCAACTGAACCCTGCTTAACAAAGTCCATGCCTGCAATCAATGCAAATAAAGCAGAAAGGCCAACAGAACCCGCACCAATAATTGCTGCTACATTTTCAGGAAGTTTATTACGTCCTGCCGCTAAAAGTACAAAGCCAATCAGCGGAAATAAAATCGTTAAATATAAATAACTCATCCGCGCATCTCACTAGCAGCATCTACATCCAGATGATGGAAGCGATGATAGAACTGGAGGACGATCGCTAGACCGATACAAGCCTCTGCCGCAGCAAGTGTGAGGATCAAAATAAACATAATTTGACCATCAGGTTGTGCCCATGCACTTCCTGCCACAACGAATGCCAATGCTGCTGCATTCATCATGATCTCAAGGCTCATTAACATAAATAATAGGTTGCGTCGCACCATTACACCGTAAAAACCCAGTGCAAAAAGGATAGTTGCGACGATCAAACCATGTTCTAAAGGAATGTTGCCCATTACTGTTTATCCTCTGCTGCACTCGGTTCACGTTTGCCTAAGTGGAATGCTGCAACCAATGCTGCAAGCAATAACATTGCGGCAACTTCAACCAATAATAAATAGTGGGTAAAGAGTGCTTGACCAATTGCTTTAGGTCCAATCACTTGAGTTCCAAGTACTGCACCATGTTGGGTATAGTCTGAACCTAATACCCAAACCAAACATAAGCCCACTAAGAAACTCATGAGTGCTGGATAAGCCCAAGCATCTGAAGTCAACCATTTACGTTCTTGGTCAACTGTATGTTGACCAAGGTTGAGCATCATGACCACGAATACGAACAACACCATGATCGCACCCGCATAAACAATCACTTCAAGCGCAGCTGCAAATGGCGCACCAATGATCAAGAAGATCCCAGCAACAGCAAGTAGAGAAACGATCAAACTTAATAAAGCATGTACTGGATTGGTGTTGGTCACAACACGAATCGTCGAAACAATGGCCACGAGAGCCATTAAATAAAATGGCCACATCATGGTAATAAGCTCCGTACATCTACAGGCGCACTTTCACGTTGCGCTTGACCTTTTTCTTTACCATCAATTGCCATACCACTTACACGGTAGAAATTGTAGTCTGGGTATTTACCTGGTCCTGAAATGAGTAAGTTTTCTTTCTCATAAACAAGATCCTGACGGACATATTCGCCTAACTCAAAATCTGGTGTTAACTGAATGGCAGTTGTTGGACATGCTTCTTCACACATACCGCAGAAAATGCAGCGTGAGAAGTTAATGCGGAAAAATTCTGGATACCAACGTCCATCATCTTTTTCAGCTTTCTGCAATGAAATACAACCAACAGGACATGCAACCGCACATAAGTTACACGCAACACAACGCTCTTCACCGTCTGGGTCACGTGTTAATACGATACGACCACGGTAGCGTGGAGGTACGATTTGTTCGGCTGGCACTTCTGGATATAAAATCGTATCGCGTTTGCGTGTGACATGGCTAAACACCATCCACAACGAACGAACAATTGATCCTACGCCAGCTAGAATTTTATACATTTTGTACTCCCTGCTGTCCTAGGCCTGATTCATCAGAATCACAGCACCAGTCACCAAAAGGTTGACCAATGCAAGTGGTAAACACACTTTCCAACCAAAATTCATCACTTGGTCATAACGTGGACGCATTAAAGAACCACGTGCCAAGACAAACATCATTACAAAGAATGCTGTTTTCGCAATGAACCAGAATGCATCTGGAATGAATGGAATATTTAAATTAAATGGTGCTAACCAACCGCCAAAGAATAAAGTCACGATCAGTGCAGAAATTAGAATGATGTTGACGTATTCAGCAACGAAGAACATCCCCCATTTCATACCACCATATTCGACATGGTAACCTTCTGCCAATTCTTGTTCAGCTTCTGGTTGGTCAAATGGATGACGATGCGTTACTGCAACCCCCGCAACCACGAAGATCATGAAACCAATGAATTGCGGAATCACAAACCATACATCACGTTGTGCTTCTACGATGTCACGCAAGTTAAATGAACCTGCAATTGCCACCACACCCATCAATGAAATCCCTAAAAAGACTTCATAAGAAATGGTTTGTGCTGCTGAACGTAGACCACCCAATAACGCATATTTGTTGTTAGATGCCCAACCACCAAATAACACCGCATATACTGCAATACCTGCCATTGCCATAAAGAACAATAGACCGATACTCATGTCTGAAACACCTAAGTAAGGTGAAACAGGAATAACCATGAATGACAGTACTGCAGTCGCCATTGCCACTGCTGGTGCTAAACGGAAGGTTAACTTATCTACAAACTTTGGTGTCCAGTCTTCTTTGAACATGATTTTCAGCATGTCGGCAACGATCTGGAACATCCCGCCAGGACCAACACGGTTTGGTCCATAACGGTCTTGCCATAAGCCCAGCAAACGACGTTCAATAAATGACATCAAAGCGGCCAGTAAAACCACAACCAACAAAATTACGATGGCTTGAATCACTGAATAAGCGATTGGCCAGTCTTGTGCCCATGTCGGTAGTGCGCGTAAAGATTCATTCATGATTACACTCCTACCGTTACAGATACAGGTTCAGCAAGTGAAACTGTTGGTGCTTGGCCGACTGGATAACCGATATAACCTGTTGGTAAATATTCAATCACATGCACAGGAAGACTAATCGTCGTTTCGCCTGCTTTCACTGTCAGTTGTTGACCATCTTGAACATTTAAACGTGCTGCATCTTGCTCGCCCACGGCAAAAGTCGCTTCTGGAATACGCGATTCCATCACCGGCGTTTTAATCGTAAATTCACCTGAAGCGAAAATATGATGCATTGGAACCAGACGGAAACTCTCTGGATTTGCCACAACCGCAGTTGGCGCCACATAGCTACGTGCAGGACGTTTTACTAAGCGATCAAATAAACGAACGCCTGAATCACCACCTTTAAGGTGACCACCTACTTCATCTTGGTATTTGTTCCAAGCTTGTGGTGAGTTCCAACCCGGTGCCCATGCAAATGGAACCAATGACGATGCATTTTGCGGTCCAACATAACCTTCCATAGAGAATGTTAATGCGGAATCGACATCGACAGGTTGTTTCGGCTCATGTACGTTTAATGGTGCACGCATTGCAGTACGACCTGAGTAACGACGTGGTTCACGGGCAATTTTCAAGCCATGAACACGGTAACCCGCATCAGGTGCAACATCTTGAATTGCTTCAAGAACTGGAACATTTTTGACCACAGACTCAATTACGTCATCCAGCAATGTCCACGAGATCGCTTTACCTTTCACACCCGTTTCAATGGCATGTAACCAGCGCCAAGATTCTTTGATGGCATATTCTGGTTTGTAATAGCTTGGGTCATAAACTTGATAGAAGCGTTGCGCACGACCTTCTTGGCTGACCACTGTTCCATCGCCTTCTGCAAAGCTTGCAGCAGACAAGACAACATCAGCTGCTTTTACGGTTTCAGTTTCAGAATGATCAAGCACTATCACGCTTTGCGCTTTGTCTAGAGCAGCCTGAACTTGTACAGCAGGTAAACGGCGGAACAAATCATTTTCAACAATAATGATTGACTCATAATCTTGAGCAAATGCTTGTTCTAAGCTTAAACCACCAAACAAAGCCATACCCATTGAGTTCACTTCTGGAACTGTCAATGTTAAGCCTGCATTTCCACCTAGGTTTTGTGCAACTTGTGCAGCAGCTTCCATGATGGCAGCATCTTGTAAGCTAGTACCCGAGATGATTAATGGTTTTTTCGCAGCTTTTAACGTATCCGCAATGGTTTGTGCAAATGCTTTAGCATCATCATCTAAACCAAGAATCGCATCCCCGTTTACACCCGCAGCAATCGCAAAACCTAAACGTGCAATATCGTTTGGAGAAGCAACAACTTCACCCTCAGCAATATCAGCCAAACGTGTTTGTGTTGCAGCCAAGATATAGATTGGAGAATTTGCATCCTGACCAATACGTTTTACAGGTTCAGCTAACCAATCTTGGGTACGGCGGTCTGCAGCCATTTGTTTGGCTTTGTTTTTCGCAGCTTGGCGAACAGACAATGCCATACGTGGTGCAGTTTGCGTTAAATCTTCACCCAAGATCAAGACTGCATCATAGCTTTCGATTTCGCGCATACTTGGGTTATAAACACCCTCAGCTTGCATAATCGATGCAGCAAGTTCAACCAAGTTCTGTTCTTTTTGAGAAAGACCAGTTGAATAATTTTCTTGGCCAACCAACTCACGCAACGCATAGTTTGATTCTAATGATGCACGTGGAGAACCAATACCCAAGACTTTTTTGCCTTGAACATTTTCAATCACTGAATCCAGTGCCACATCAACAGAAACAGTTTTAACTTCTGTTGCAGCACGGAATTGCGGCTGACGTGGACGATCTTCACGGTTCACATAACCCGTACCAAAACGACCTTTATCGCAAAGGAAATATTGGTTAACGTCACCATTGAAACGGTTTTCTACACGACGTAATTCGCCATAACGCTCACCCGGAGAGATGTTACAACCAGAAGAACAGCCTTGGCATACGCTAGGCGCATACTGCATGTCCCACTTACGGTTATAACGTGCCGAATGGGTTTTATCGGTAAATACACCTGTTGGGCACACTTCAGTCAAGTTACCAGAGAACTCTGACTCTAAAGTGCCTGATTCTGGACGACCGAAGTAGACACGTGATGCATTGGCATAAACACCAAAGTCTGTACCACCCGCATAATCGTTGTAGTAACGAACACAACGGTAGCATGCGATACAACGGTTCATCTCATGTGCAATGAAAGAACCCAACTCTTGGTTGTGATGCGTGCGTTTGGTAAAACGATAACGACGACGATCATGTTGCGTCATTACTGTCATATCTTGTAAATGACAGTGACCACCCTCTTCACAGACTGGACAGTCGTGTGGGTGGTTGGTCATTAAGAATTCCACAATCGATTCACGGAAATCTTTTGCTTCTTTGTCTTCAATCGAAATAAAGGTATTGTCAGATGCAGGAGTCATACATGACATTACTAAGCGACCACGAGTATCTTCTGGATTCGCATATTGAGTAACAGCACATTGACGGCAAGAACCGACAGAACCTAAAGCTGGATGCCAACAAAAATATGGGATGTCGATGCCAAGACTCAAACATGCTTGTAGCAAGTTTTCCGAGCCATTGACTTCATACGATTTTCCATCGACATGAATTGTAGCCATAGTCGAATTCCTTAAACTTGTTCTACGTGGCTGGCTTGGGCTACAGGACGATCTGTCACTTTAGCTTCAAACTCGCTACGGAAATATTTGAGTGCACCCATCAATGGTTCCATCGCACCTGGTGCGTGAGCACAGAATGTTTTACCAATCCACAATTTGCGAGTCAGTTCTTGAAGATGTTGAATGTCTTCCATCTTCCCTTCACCTTTCTCAATTGCGACAAGTGCTTTGACCGCCCAAGGTAAACCATCACGGCATGGCGTACAGAATCCACATGATTCACGTGCAAAGAATTCTTCTAAGTTACGCGTTGCAGAAACCATACACTGGGTTTCATCAACGACCATTAACAAACATGTACCTAGACGAGAACCTGCTTTCATAATGCTTTCTGAATCCATTGGAAGATCAATGTGTTCAGCAGCCAAGAAGTCAGTCGATGCCCCACCCGGTAACCATGCTTTCAGTTTAAGACCATCGCGCATACCGCCAGCATAGTCTTCAATCACTTCACGTGCAGTCGTACCAAACGGTAATTCCCAAAGGCCAGGGAAAGTCACTTTACCTGATGCACCATAAATTTTAGTGCCTGGATCTTTAGATTTACCCGCAGACAAACCGATATACCACTCAGGCCCACGCAACATAATTGCTGGTAAGTTGTTATAGGTTTCTACGTTGTTTACGATGGTCGGACGGCCCCATGCACCTGCAACTTGCGGGAATGGCGGCTTAGTACGTGGGTTTGCACGACGACCTTCGAGTGAGTTAATCAATGCAGTTTCTTCACCACAGATATAACGCCCCGCGCCGGTATGCACATGCAGGTCAAAATTCCAACCTGTATCTAAGATGTTGTCACCCAAATAACCTTTAGCACGCACTTGTTCTAAAGCTTCATTTAAGTATTGTGCAGCTTCAATGTATTCACCGCGAATGAAGATATAACCCTGAGTCGCTTCGAGGGTATAACCTGCAATCAACATCCCTTCGATCAATTGATGTGGAAGTTTTTCCATCAACAAACGGTCTTTGAATGTTCCCGGTTCCATTTCATCGGCATTACAGATTAGGTAACGAGGACCACCATCATTGGGTGCCATCAATGACCATTTAATCCCTGCTGGGAAACCTGCACCACCACGACCTTTTACAGTCGCTGCTTTGATGACTTCAAGAACATCTTTAGGTGGCATAGAAAGCGCTTTTTTAAAGCCTGCATAGCCTTCTAAAGCTTCATAGTCATCAGCACTACGAACAAATTCCTGTTTACTCAAACGCCATGTTAATGGGTGAGTTTCAGGGTTTCCTTCGCCATAAATTGGTCTTGGTTCGGTATTCATACATACTTCTCCAATAACTGTTTCACAGAAGTCACTTCAACCAAACCGTGTGTATCTTCATCAATCATTAGGGTTGGACCTTTGTCACAGTTCCCTAAACAGCAGATCGGCAATAAAGTAAAACGACCATCAGCTGTCGTTTGACCAAATTGGATACCCAGTTCACGTTGGAAAGCTTCTGCTAAAGTTTCCGCACCCATCAAGAAACATGCAATCGAATCACATAATAAAATTACGTGACGACCTACAGGCTGACGGTATATACGGTTATAGAATGTTGCAACACCTTCTAAATCCGCAGTTGTAATTGTCAATAATTGAGCAATTGCATGTAACTGCGCGTCATCCACCCAACCATTACGGCGTTGTACACACTTTAAAGCATCCAAAGACGCTGCGCGTGGGTATGGGTAGTGCCCCATGTGATGTTCAATTTCATGGATTTCTTCGCTAGTCAGAATCCCTTCAACATTCACACGTGGCTTTTTATCAGTCAAAATCATCATAATGCGTTTACCCCTTAGCGATCCACGTCAGCCATAACGACGTCAATTGTCGCTAAATAAATGATCAAGTCAGATACAAGACTGCCGTTAATCACGGAAGGAATTTGCTGCAAGTGGGTGAAAGTAGGTGTACGAATACGGGTACGGTAACTCATGGTTGACTTATCTGAAGTCAAGTAATAGTTAGACGCACCTTTCACCACTTCTGCCATTACAGAGGCTTCACCAGCTGGCATTACAGGACCCCATGACACGCTCAAGAAGTGCGTAATCAAAGTTTCAATATCTTGTAAAGTCTTATCTTTTGGTGGTGGAACTGCCAATGGATGATCCGCTTTATAAGGACCAGAAGGCATATTATCCAAACACTGTTTGACGATTTTTAACGACTCTTCGATTTCGCGATAGTGAACCATCACACGCGCGTAAGCATCGCCTTCATACTCTAACGGCACTTCAAAGTCGTAATTTTCATAACCACTGTATGGACGATATTTACGAACATCAAAATCGATACCTGTCGCGCGTAAACCAGTACCTGTTACACCCCAAGCCAATGCCGATTTAGCATCGTATTGCGCAACATTACGGGTACGACCCACAAATACTGAGTTTTTCAGTGCAGCAGTATGATATTCCTTCAAACGTTTTGGCATCCATTCGAGAATTTCACGAATCAGTTTTTGCCAGTTGTTTGGAAGGTCATGTGCTGTCCCGCCGATACGGAACCATGCTGGGTGCATACGGAAACCAGTGATCGCTTCAATTGCGTCATAGATTTTTTGACGATCCGCAAACATATAGAATACTGGTGTCATACCACCGGCATCCTGAATCGCAGTACCGATATACAACAAGTGGTTATTGATACGGAATAATTCAGACATCATGACACGGATACATTGTGCACGATCAGGAACGGTAATCCCTGCAAGTTGCTCCACACCCATGACATAAGGCATGTTTTGCGCACAACCACCTAAGTAGTCAACACGGTCTGTATATGGAATAAATGAATGCCAAGTTTGACGTTCAGCCATCTTTTCCACACCACGGTGGTGATAGCCAATATCAGGCACACAATCTTTCACTTCTTCGCCATCAAGCTGCAAAATTACACGGAATGCACCATGCGCAGATGGATGGTTAGGTCCTAAGTTCAAGAACATAAAGTCTTCATCGGCGTTACCGCGTGTTAGACCCCAATCTTCTGGAACAAAACGAAGATGTTCTTGTTCGAAATCTTGTTTAGCCTTGTCTTGCATGTACGGTGTATATTCAGTCGCACGTGCAGAATATTCTTTACGTAGTGGATGACCTTCCCAATAAGTTGGCAACAAGATACGACGAAGCATTGGATGCCCTTCGAAATTGATCCCAAACATATCGTAAGCTTCACGTTCGTACCAATTGGCATTTGGCCAAATATTGGTCGCTGTTGGAACGTTAATATCGTTCTCGCTCAACGCCACTTTGATACGAATATCACTATTACGTTCTAATGAAAGTAAGTGATAGAACACTGTGAAATCAGATGCAGGTAAACCATCACGGTTGTTACGCAAACGTTCATCGACCGCAGATAAGTCAAACAGCATCACATAAGGACGTGGTACTGTACGCAAGTACATTAGAACTTCTTGTACACGTGCGCGCTCAACCCAGACCGTCGGAAAATCTTCAAACGTTGGTTGCACGTAAAAGTTCTCGCCAAATTTGGCTTTGAGATCTTCTACAATTGCAAATGCTGGGCGGGAATCAACTGGAGTCGATTCTGGCATAGCAATTTCAGTTTCAGCCATTGGCTTGGCTTCCTATTTAATACAAATTCTGTCAAATTCCCTGATGACCATATCCATCAGATATGTCAAATACTCATCAGAAAAAATTACTCAATTTCATCCATAGAGCGTAAGTTTTTCACTGCAATACGTTCAGCGTTCTTACGGTCGCGTTCTGGCATCATCTTTGGCTTATACACTGGCTGAAGATCATCACCGATTACCGCAGAGAGCGGACGACGTTCTAATTGAATTTGGTCTTGCAATAACATCAAGGCTTGAATCAATGCTTCCGGACGTGGTGGGCAACCTGGAACGTACACGTCAACAGGAATGATTTTATCCACACCTTGTACAACAGAATAGATGTCGTACATACCACCAGAGTTTGCACAAGCACCCATTGAAATCACCCATTTAGGCTCAAGCATTTGTTCATACAAACGTTGAATTACAGGTGCCATTTTAACAAAGCAAGTCCCTGCAACGATCATCAAATCTGCCTGACGTGGCGAAGCACGAATAACCTCGGCACCAAAGCGCGACAAGTCATGCACACCGGTTAACGTGGTTGCATATTCAACGTAGCAGCAAGATGTACCAAAGTTAAAAGGCCATATTGAGTTTTTACGGCCCCAGTTTACAGCTGTGTGTACCACATCCTCTAAGCGAGTCATGAACACATTTTTATTCACTTCTTCTTCAAGTGGATCTGTCACAATTTGACGATCTTGAAGCGGATATTGTTCAGCTTCTGGATTCGCACGGGTTAAAGTATATTTCATTCCCGAGTTACTCCTTGTTCAGAGACATGGTCGGTGTTTTATCTTTCACACGACCAGAAGATTGAGCTGGAATAGTTCCAGTAGGATCCATCACCAACTCTTCAATTGAATTGAAGCGAGTAATTTCTGCAAGGTCCATATTTGGTGAACCAATTTTAGGTTTAATCCCTGCGATTTTACGTTTATCTGAAGGTGACCAGTTCAATGCACCTGTAGATAATTCATAAATCAAACCAACGAGTAAAACTAAAATAAATACAGCTGCAGCTGAAAACCCAACCCAACCTACTTCACGTACAGATGTCGCCCATGCATATAAATAGAGGGCTTCCAAATCGAATACAACAAAGAAGATTGCAACAAGGTAGAACTTCGCAGACAAGCGGATACGTGCACCACCAGCACTAACCACACCTGATTCAAATTGCTCTTGCTTCGCACGTCCCCATGATTTACCCCCAAGGAGCAAAGGAACGGTGAGCATAAAGACACATAAAAATGTCACGCCGATCACGAAGGCAATGATTGCCCAATCGTATGGAGTAATGGCACTCATGCGGGGATAACTCCTGGCAGGCCTATTATTTAACAAAGAATGTATGTATTGGCCTTGCAAATACACCAAACACAAAATAAATCTGGTCAATTGTACCCGATTGATGTCATCTGTTGCTAGTTAATAGCTCTAAGTCTTTCGGATGATTTTTTAGACAAAAGCCATAATTTTTCCTGATTCACAGCGATACAGCGCTGACTTATCGCTTTATCAAATTTTTATCCCTATTCTTATTAGTTTTTCCGAAGTTTATTTTTTAATCATGAATTAAAAATGACAAATCAGTAGCTTAATCCGATTCAGTCCAAGTAAAAGCTTAGATTTATCCATGCTTTTCTGCGATTTAATTGGCTAATTTCTACAAATATAAGGATTTACCATCTAAAATATTTTGTTACATTCTATGTGGTAAAATAGTCACATTAAATCAATAAAGTGATAAAAATTATCTTATTGTGATAATTTTTAAATATTACAAAGTTATTTATAATTTTTTATACTTTACTATTATCAAAACCAACTTATTTCAATGAAATAACCCGCTTTAAACCATCCAGTGCCAAATGCTCAATGCCTACTTTTGACCTACCTTGTGCCCTCTTATGATTTTCTGGGTTAAATTTTCAAAATAGTCAGCACTGTCAATCATGTCATTTTTCGCACATACCACAAACTTAAGCTCACCCAAACTGGCCCAAACTAAAGCCATTTGAAAGGTGAGTAACTTATCGCCACTTAAATCAGCAAATTGTATATTTAACACCCAATTGCAGTAAAAGGTGTTCGTTGTCGCAAACTTAGACGAATTGTCTACAGAGCCTATACACATTGAACGACTTTTATGTATATGCTATTCAATATGAACAACTTTAAATCAATAATTTAGGGGTAAAACAAGATGGAATTCAGCAGCAAGCCAAACTATTTTTTATTTGCACAATTACTGATTCGTCATATTGAAAATTACGTCAAAAAACACGCTGATGCACAAAATGCAATTTTTGATCTAAGAGATGTTTATGAGCTTTTCCGCCAAGATCTTGCCGCAACCACGACAAATCTAGAAGGGATTTTAAATATCGCGGATGAATATCGTATTGATACCATTCAAGGTGACCAAAAAATCATTAGCAGTTATAAAATTGACGCTGAACAAAATAGCTTATTGATTGACTTTAATCATGATGCATTACAAGCATTGCGAGACAGCAAGCCAATCATTGCGCCTGATGCGACGCTTCAACAATAAGATCTAGACTGGACAACATCCAGACATAAAAAAACCACCGAAATTTTCGGTGGTTTTTTTATTTGAAACTAAGCCTCCAGTCCACAATAGCATTCTTCTTATTCATCTAGTATTCCACACTACACAAAATCCAAGGATCGCTGTCCTATGGCGTCGTGCTCGAAGCTGATGACTTTGTCGAACCCAGTATCGCATGCTAGGTTGATGGCATGGATCAGTTTACTGACTACAGTATCGACCAACACCACCAATGGCCTTTGAAACCGAAGATGCAAAAATAAACCTTGATCATTCGTAGTGACTTCAAAATCTTCTGAAAAACTCGATTTATACAAGATCATTAATACCTGTGATAATTTCTGCAATTAAATCAATGCTGATGGTTAATACGATATCCCAGGATTCACAATCCTCCCCGATCAAAATATAAATCTCGCCATCATCAGCTTTTTTCCAATAAACTGGGCTGTTGGCAGATTCTCCTGCCTTTATATAAGCAACAGAATCTGTTGTTATTTTTTTCAATTCTTCCACTTGGTCAATTGAAATATAAATATTAATCTCAATAAATTGGTTGGCAATTTTTATTATAAATGCTGGATGCCCATTTCCATTAAATGCATGGTCAATAGTAATATCAAAATTAGCGTCCACCATTCAAATTTCCTTAATGAATATTATCAACATCAATGCTCAAGCTATTCAGTTTGGTCTGCGTAATTATGCTTAGAAGGTCAATAAAGAGTACGTTTTGATGTTCCGATAGATATCGTTATTTTTACATAACGCGAATATCATACAAATGTAATATTTTATCTGCATTTATCGGTGCACAAAAAACAGCATATAAATCTGATTCAGAATCATCAAACCATAATTGGACCTCAATTATATGTTTATTAACACGATCTCCTTTGAGAGAGAAAACCTCTGTATCCTCCAGTACATCGTCAGGGATTTGTGTCATTTTCACAAATCCACTTAAATGCGCAAATTCATTTACAGCAACTCTATATTCATTTGCCGTTGATGGATAGGCCAGTTTATTTTTCACCAATTCCTCATAGTCATCAGAAATCATAAGCGTCAATATTTTTATCATTGATTCTTTATATATTGGAAATTCTCTTAGAAAAATATTTTTATTTGTCATTTTCTGATCCCAACTTCTCGCATTGTCGTGGATGGAGTAATTCCAATCTTCTGAAAATATAGATCAAAAGGCATCCAACATTTTTGAGTGAATTTTTGTATTGAACGTCCCTTCTCCCGTTGGGAGAAGGTTAGGATGAGGGTGGTTTTATCTTAAATAATGACCTTAAAGATGATTGATAAACCAAGTCAAATAGCGCTTAATTGATAATATTTAACAGCATGATTTAACAGTTAAGCTTTTTTCTTTTTAAAACGCTCTACAGGCCAAGACATAGTAAATCTTGCACCACCCAAATCTGAGCTTTGATCGACTTCAATCGTCCCACCAAACCAATACGCAATACGACTCACAATTGAAAGTCCTAAACCATATCCACCTGAAGCACGGGTACGGCTATCATCTAAACGTGCAAATGCTTCAAACACACGTTTACGGTCTTCCTCTGGAATCCCCGGACCATCATCTTCTACACAAACATAGGCCATATTGGTCTGGTGATTGACACCACCACTGATATTGACTTGATGATCACAGTAACGTATCGCATTTCCCACCAAGTTTTGCACAACACGATGTAAATAACGACGTTCTGCATCCACAATAACATCAGATGAAAGTGGGTTGAGATGAATAATCTTTTGCGTTTTTAATGCTTCGGTTTCTACCGCAACTTGCTTTAATACATCAATCAATACAATTTTTTCAAAATCTAATGATGGTGTACCTTGCTCTAATTTCGCATAGGTCATGATTTCATCAATCAGCGTATTTAACGCTTCGATGTCTTTATCAATCATCTCGACTTGTTGCAAACGATATTCATGGTCATCTTCATCTGCCAGCATTTCCATACCAAAACGGATTCGCGCCACAGGTGTACGTAACTCATGTGATACCGCACGCATTAACTCACGCTGTGCTTCAATCAAACGCTGTATATGGTCAGACATGCTGTTATAACTGGTGGCCAGACTGGCCATTTCGTCATAACCCTCAACAGGTACACGTTGCGACATATCCCCTGTTCTCATCACATCTAAAGCTTCATTCACCTGTTTCAACTTGCGTTGCATCGGCACAATCAAGCCATACACCCCCAAACAGAGTAAGAACATACTCAGCAATGTAATTCCGGCTGCCAATTTGACCGGCATCCAGTTAAACATTGGAACGGGGCCAAGCACCAACACATCTGTAGGTGAGTTTGGTAAGGGTGAAACAATCGAAATGGTGGTACCACGTACAGTTGCACTGTCACGCCATAAAATCACACTTTGATCTGATCTTAAACGACCAATTTGCTCGGAATCGAGATTGAGCTGAGAAATCTTTTCCACACCAACATGATAAGAGAAATGTTGTTGAATTTTCTTAAGATATTCTTGTTCTTGACCGGGATAATAGACCAAGTAATCCAGAATAAATACTGGAAGCGCCTTCATTTGACGTTCGCCAATTTGATCGACTTTGATATATAAATAGTGTTTAGGGTCATTTCTGATCCCTATCACCAGATAGGCAATCCCTTGTTCTGCATCATAACGCACCACTGCTTTTTGACTTTCTATACGTTTTTCTTCAGTACGAGATAAGTCAACTTTTCGTGCTTCGAGATAATAAATGGGAAGTTCTAATAGATCAGACGCATCTGAAATCCAATCTAGGCGCTGCTGTTCAGTTTGCTGACGTGCCACACCTTCACTGATCACAAATGAAATTCCATCTGTGAGAGACTCACGATATTCCTGCGCACGTTGATAATTAATTATTTGGACAAGTAAATATCCAAACAAGGCAACCAACACAACAAGAATGACTAATCCTGCATAGATGCGCAAAAATATACTGTGTTTAGACACGCAAACTAACCTTCTTTATGCCTGTCCTGTAATGGACAAGCATCTTAGATGACTGACCCATCGTTTATAGACCAGTCTCTTTAACAAACAAATAACCTTTACTACGTACAGTTTTAATACGTTTCGGATTTTCAGGATCATCACCAATTTTTGGACGAATACGTGAAATACGTACGTCAATCGAACGGTCTTGACCGTCATATTCAATACCACGGAGACGTTCAAAGATGTCTTCACGCGACAAGATACGGCCTGCATTCGATGCCAATAACCAGAGTAGATCATATTCAGCACTAGTGAAGTCAACCAACTCACCATTGAGTGTCACTGAGCGACCGCCATTGTCGATCACAAGATCGTCAAATTCAATACGCTGTGCAACTTCATCTTCAGGCGCTTTGTCTGTACGACGTAATAATGCACGAATACGCGCAAGCAAGACACGTGGTTGAACAGGTTTAGCAACATAGTCGTCTGCACCCATTTCTAAACCAAGAACTTGGTCCATATCTTCAGTACGTGCAGTCAACATCAAAATCGGTTGATGATAATGTGGACGAACTTCACGACAAACGGTTAAACCATCTGCACCCGGCAACATCACATCCAACACAACCAAGTCTGGTTGTTCAGCAATGATGCGGCGAATCGCACGGTTACCATCTGGCTCTACCCCAACTTCCAATCCATTGCGAATTAAGTATTCCTGAGTTAAGCGAGCTAGGCGCTCGTCATCTTCAACAATCAGAATCTTTGGTAACTTTTCTTCTTGGCTCATCTATTTGCCCCTATATTTGATTTTGGAGTCTGCTACAAATCTCGCAGATTCAACACACTATGTTTTGCAATATACACACGTTTACAATGTAAACAAGACCTCATTCACCAAACTGATACATGAGCGTATCAATTTGTTATATTTTTATTAACTATTGAATTGTAGGCAGTTTTATAAAATCAATACACATCATTTTTAAATTTCTTTAAGACAATCAATAGCTGGACTAATTTTTATACAAAATATTTCATTGTTCATATTCTGTCTCATCAGTTTATCGTTTTTTGAGTTATCCACACACTTATCTATAAGCACTCTGCGGAGTCTTTGCTATGCTATGTGCTTGTCTCATAAGGCATATAACAAAAATGACGCTTTGAGGTAAAAAGATGCAAATAAAAATTTACTTTTCAGGGATAAAATATTCTTGAAATGTCAATATTGATCTACCCTTAAAATTACCGTATCTTGTGTTCTAAATTAAATTAAACCACTAAGTATTGTGTTTAGTCCTCAAACATCGTGACAACAAATTTTGCAGTTTGTCCGATTCAAATGGTCCATAAACATAACAATGATGACAATGGAGCTACGCTGACAATGAACGCCATTACAACCCCTGGTCAACTACAAGTGATTAAACGCACTGGTGATGTTGCCGCTTTTGATGCAGATAAAATCTCTGTAGCAATTGGTAAAGCTTTTTTGGCTGTAGAAGGTCAACAAAGTGCAGATTCAAGCCGTATTCATGATCGCATCACTCAGCTCACAGAGATGGTGATGAATACTTTTAATCGTCGTTTACCTTCTGGCGGAACAATTCACATTGAAGAAATTCAAGACCAAGTTGAATTGGCGCTTATGCGTACAGGCGAACAAAAAGTTGCACGTGCATATGTGATCTATCGTGAACAACGTTCTGATGCACGTAAACAAACTGGTGCTCATCATCACCCAACCTTACAAATCACAGATGCGAACGGTCAGCTTCAGCCTCTAGATTTGGGCAAACTTCAAGCCACGATTGAAAAAGCAAGTGAAGGCTTAGAAGGCATCAATGTTCAAGCCATTGTCGATGAAACAGTTAAAAACTTATATAACGGTGTAAAACAGTCAGACATCTCAACCACGATGATGATGGCGACACGTACCCGTATCGAACAAGAACCAAACTATACTTATGTAACTGCACGCCTATTACGTGATGACTTGGTTGCGACAGGTTTAAAATTCTTAGGTTTAGCCACAGATACCATCGAAGGCGATGCGCTCGAAACTTATTTAAACAAAGGTATCGAGCTTGAGCTTCTCTCTCCTGAGCTTTTAAACTTTGACCTTGCAAAATTGGCAGCTGCGATCAAACCAGAACGTTCAAACCAATTTACCTATTTAGGTTTACAGACGTTATTTGACCGTTACTTCATTCATTCAAATGATGTACGTTTCGAACTTCCGCAATTGTTCTTTATGCGTGTTTCAATGGGACTTGCATTAAATGAAGAACAGCGTGAAGACCGTGCAATCGAATTCTATGACTTATTGTCTAGCTTCGATTATATGGCGTCTACACCGACCTTGTTTAACTCAGGTACGTTACGTCCACAACTGTCGAGCTGTTACTTAACCACCATTCAAGATGATCTTTATGACATCTATGGTGCGATGCGTGACAATGCCCTTCTTTCTAAATGGGCTGGTGGTTTAGGCAATGACTGGACCCCAGTGCGTGCCTTGAACTCATATATCAAAGGTACCAATGGTAAGTCACAAGGTGTTGTACCTTTCCTTAAAGTTGCCAACGATACTGCTGTTGCAGTAAACCAAGGTGGTAAACGTAAAGGTGCAGTATGTGCATACCTTGAAACTTGGCACTTGGACATTGAAGAATTCCTAGAGCTTCGTAAAAACACTGGTGATGACCGTCGTCGTACCCACGACATGAACACGGCAAACTGGGTTCCAGATTTGTTTATGCAACGTGTGATTGAAGATGCTGAATGGACACTGTTCACACCATCTGAAACGCCTGATTTGCATGATTTAACTGGCGGTGAATTTGCTGAGCGCTATGCTTACTACGAAGGCATTGCAAAAGAAAACAACATGCTACATAAGAAAATCCGTGCGAAAGACTTATGGCGCAAAATGTTATCGATGTTGTTTGAAACAGGTCATCCTTGGATCACATTCAAAGACGTATGTAACTTACGTTCACCACAACAACACGTAGGTGTAGTGCATTCATCTAACTTATGTACTGAAATCACTTTAAATACCAATAAAGATGAAATCGCAGTATGTAACTTAGGTTCAATCAACCTTGTACAACACGTTCAAGGTGGCGCATTAGACCGTGAAAAATTAGCGCGTACAGTTAAAACTGCTGTTCGTATGCTCGACAACGTAATTGACATCAACTACTACGCAGTTGAACAAGCACGTAATTCAAATATGAAACACCGCCCTGTCGGTATGGGTATCATGGGCTTCCAAGATGCTTTATATGAATTGGGTATGGGTTATGGTTCTGATGCAGCGGTAGATTTTGCTGATGAATCAATGGAAGTGATCAGCTACTACGCGATTCAAACATCAAGCGACCTTGCTGTTGAACGTGGTGTGTATTCAACATTTAAAGGTTCATTGTGGGATCAAGGTATCTTGCCAATCGACTCTTTAGATATCGTTGCAAAATCACGTCCAGAGCGTATGTTTGAAGTTGACCGTACTCAACGTTTGGACTGGGATACATTACGTACTAAAGTTCAAAAAGACGGTATGCGTAACTCAAATGTGATGGCGATTGCACCTACAGCAACCATTTCAAATATTTGTGGCGTTTCACAGTCTATCGAACCGACGTTCCAAAACCTTTATGTAAAATCTAACCTTTCTGGTGAATTTACAGTGATTAACCCGTACTTGGTACGTGCGTTAAAAGATCGTGGTCTTTGGGACTCTGTGATGGTTAACGACTTGAAACACTTTGAGGGTTCAGTACAAAAAATTGCACGTATCCCTGAAGAGTTAAAAGCAATTTTTGCAACTGCATTTGAAGTCGATACACGTTGGATCGTAGATGCTGCATCACGTCGTCAAAAATGGATCGACCAAGCACAGTCATTGAACCTTTATATCGCTGGTGCAAATGGTAAGAAACTAGACATCACTTATAAGATGGCTTGGTTACGTGGTCTTAAAACCACTTATTACCTCCGTGCATTAGGTGCAACCTCTGCGGAAAAATCAACCATTAACACGGGTGCTTTAAACGCAGTAAAAGCAACAACTGTTGCTGCACCAGTGGCTGCGGTTGCTCAAGAAATTAAACCTGAAGCACCTGCTGAAGAAGATGGTTTCGCTCAAGCAGCACCAGTACCACAAGCATGTTCAATCGACAATCCAGATTGTGAAGCTTGTCAGTAAGTAATTCTCCCCAATCCTCAAGGGGAATAAAGTCCCCCTTTTAAAAGGGGGATTTAAAAAAATAAGGCAATAAAAAAGCCCTCTAGCGTCCGCAAAAACTAACTAGAAGGCTTTCAATCTCGAAGTGATACCAAGATGGTCACAACGAGGCTGGCATATGATAATGCGAGGTTGATTCTATCATTGAATTAGCTATCGAGCCAGTAAGAGTCATCTTGATTTTGTATTAATGAGGTACTAAGCCATGACGACTAAAGCTGCTCGAAGTGCGATTACTGGTCAATACGTAACTTTGGAATATGCAAAAAAGCATCCAAGAACTACCGTTATTGAAAAAGTAAAGCTAACTAAATCATCTAAAAAATGATTTAAAAAAAGAGCCTTAATTTTTTAAGGCTCTTCTTAAAAACTATTTAGGATTAAGAAATGTTCCATTTAAGTCATAACTATGAGTTAGGCGTAATCGTGCTGATCTTAGCCTTTTTAGTTTTTTACGTGCCTGCGGTCTATGCATTCTTTGCGATCCGTAAGCAGCAAAAGCGTAAGCAAAATAAGTAGTGTGGGTATCTGTTCTTTCGAACAAGAACAAAACAACTATCGGCAAAACTTAATTTTGCTTGCACAGAATAAGCGTATAGTAGTGACATCTTCCATTGTGAGATGTCGAACATAGATATTAACAACGAAGAGAGAACAACGATGTCTATCCTAAGTTGGGACGATTTTGAAGATGATGAACAGAAACAAGCTGCACAAGCTCACCAGCCTGCGCCCGTCGAACAGAAAAAAACGACTGATTCGCAAGTGGTATCTGATACAAAGCAGTCATCGCAGAATGTGGCAACTACACAATCCGCTGGAACCTATACAGCAAGATCAACAAATCCAACCGATTCGTTGGCAAGAGCATCTCACGCCTTAGAAAAGTTAGACGTTGCACCTGGCTTAGAAGAGCTTGAAATGGGTGCACAACGTGTACAAGTTGATGATAAAGCCATGATCAACTGTCGCGCTGACTTAAACCAACTTGTACCGTTCAAATACGAGTGGGCTTGGCAAAAGTATCTAGACGGGTGTGCAAACCACTGGATGCCACAAGAAGTTAACATGAACCACGATATCGCACTTTGGAAGTCTGAAAATGGCTTAACCGAAGATGAGCGTACCATCGTGATGCGTTCATTAGGTTTCTTCTCTACTGCGGATTCTTTGGTTGCAAACAACTTGGTATTGGCAATTTACCGTCACATCACCAACCCTGAATGCCGTCAATACATCTTACGTCAAGCATTTGAAGAAGCGATTCACACGCATGCTTACCAATACTGTATCGAATCTTTAGGTATGGATGAAGGCGAAGTCTTCAACATGTACCGTGAAGTTCCATCAGTTGCTCGTAAAGCGGCTTGGGGCTTGAAATATACTCAGTCTTTATGTGATCCAACCTTCCAAACAGGTACACCTGAAAACGATCAAATCTTACTGCGTAACTTGATTGCATTCTATTGCGTACTTGAAGGGATCTTCTTCTACTGTGGTTTCAGCCAGATCTTGTCTATGGGTCGTCGTAACAAGATGAATGGTGTTGCTGAGCAATTCCAATACATCTTACGTGATGAGTCTATGCACTTGAACTTTGGTATCGACATGATTAACCAAATCAAGATCGAAAATCCAAACTTGTGGACTGCTGAATTCCAAGAAGAAATCATTCAGATGATTCTTGAAGGTACTATGCTTGAAATCGAATATGCGCGTGACACAATGCCACGTGGTGTATTGGGTATGAACGCAGCGATGATGGAAGAGTATTTGAAATTCATCTGTAATCGTCGTTTGGCACAGTTAGGTTTACCTGAACAGTTTGCTGGTGTAAATAACCCATTCCAGTGGATGTCTGAAATGATGGACTTGCGTAAAGAGAAGAACTTCTTTGAAACGCGTGTAACTGATTATCAAACTGGTGGTGCGTTGAGCTGGTAAGCTTAAGCGTTGACGCTGAATGACAGATAATGCGAGATTTTTGACACATATTTCGAGATTGTTACAAATTTAATCAGCTATGCTAAAGCATAAAAAATAGAGCCTAATGGCTCTATTTTTTATTGAAAATTAAGCTTGGAATATAATTACAAATCCTTATGTGTATAGAATTCATTTAGAAAATCTTATTTCCAAAAATCTCCCCAAATTTTCTCTGAAATCTTTAAATACAATCTTTGTCTTTGATCAAGATAGCTTTTAACGAATAGCTCTTTATTACCAGCATTTTTTAATACATCAACCTTACAAGATTGAAAACTCAATTTGAATATATTTTTAGAATTAGTGAAATTTGGATTAATAAATGTACCCTCATTTAAAGAATATGTTAAAAAAAATTCTTTCAAATAATGAGAAATTTTTTCATAAAAGACATATCTCTAAATGATTGATTAGTTCCATTTGGAAGTAGTATTAATTAACCTATTCGTGATATAAAACTTTAAGAAGCTCAGGATAGAGTTAGAAAATGAGTTATCAGAGGTCAAAGATAAGTATAAAAAGCAATGGTAATCCTCCCATAAATAACCGAAGTTAAAAGTAGCAAGAATATTGAAAGTAATTTACTTGATTTTTATTAAATAATTTTAATAAAAATCAATCTAAATATTCTTTTAGTTATATTTGAAATTGGCAAGGAAGATAATATGGAATTGAGATACAAATTTTCAGAAGATCACTTTTTAGAGTTATGTTTGAAAAATCTTGCACGAAAAAAAACAACAGTTTTTGAAGATTTATATGAAACTATTAGACACTTTCTGAGCACTCCTGATTCAATCGTGATCACGGATGTAAGGCATAGATTTTACCCTGAATATTATGATGCCCATTTATCTCTACAAGAGTATATAGACACGGGGAAATTGATATTACCTTATGTTGAATTCGATATGAGTAGTGATATAAACACTGATCTTGAGGTTACGGACATCAAGGTTCCTTCGTTTGTGACCTTGAATGATTTCCAATATGGCGGTGGCATTACTCAAAAATTTAAAATCAAGAATACTAAGCTGAAGACCAAAAACAAAACATCAATACGGCTTCTTTCTATCGAAATTCCACTAGATTTACTAAAAAAACTCTATTCACAAATAACACCACCGATTGAGTTATTACCGTCTAAATTGGGTGTTTGGGAATGGCGACAAACTTTTTATAACAAAATAACAGGGGAAAGTTTCTTTTGCTCATGTTTTAAGGATACTCTTGCTAAAGCTCAAGTTCGTCAGGTGGTACTACACACTCACCTTAAACATTCGTTAGAATATAAATCTTTTAAAGATTCGATTTGCCACATCTGTACCAATACCAATTCAGATTTAATCTATTGCCACAAAATGTATGGCTCAGCTTTTAAGGCCAGATATGGTGCGTATATTGCTAAACATGCTTTACAGGAAGGTATCAGTGAAAGAGATGCGGAAAACTACATCAGAGGTTTAAAAGGTGTAGCAAGAATAGGTGAAAAGTGGGTCAATGAAACCTTATTGTTCAACTATATCAATCTGCTATTTCCGCAATACTCAGTTCAAAGAGAAACATCACCAAGTTGGTTGAATCGACAAAGGTTTGATGTCTATATCCCTGAGCTAAATTTAGCGATTGAGTACCAAGGGCAACAACATTATATAGCTATCGATCTGTTCGGTGGAGAAGAAGGGTTAAAACGGACAAAGCAAAGGGATAAGGAAAAGCTTCAACTCAGTAAAGCGAATGGTGTGGAGATTATCTACTTTAGCTACAAGGAGAATATAACTGAAAAATTAGTGCAAAATCGGCTAAAGAGTTACCTTAAAGAAGATTATTAAAGACTGAGTTCAAAGTTAAGATAAATATAAAAACATGGGAAATCAATTAAATGGGCAATTGTGTTAAGTGAGACTTGATCTGACAGACACAATAAAAATGGGTAACTATCAGATCAAGTTCTAGTTAGTACACTTCATGCATATTTAAATGCAGTCCAATAACTTTATATTCACTTTTCAAAAAGTTCAAAAAAAGGAATATATTCAATCTCTCTTGGAATTAAAGGCTCGTCATCAGGTCTTAGTACTATTCTTTCGATATCATTAACCCCAACTTCCCAAGCATTTTTAATAATAAGCTCTTTCTTTTCAATAGAAAACTTTTCAAACTCTGGATATGGATAAAATTGACCATTAAAAAATGCGCCAAAACTTAACTTGTATGAGCCATATTTCTCATATTCTTTTTCAAAGTTACTCCAATTTTGATTGGTAGTGGGCGTCATCTCATGAATACGGCTAAGCATAGTCATAAGTTTATATTTATCATTAGTCATAATATTTTCTGACATCAAAACTCTATAATGATATGGATTATCTTTAGATATCCCCCTTATTATAGAAAACCTAAGTCTTTCCAAATTATCAACCTGACCTAATTGCTCGTATAAATCCATAAAGACACTTTCCCCTCCTGCTTTCTTAAAAATCAAACAGATAATAGGAGGGCTATCCACGAAACACATAAAAGCTAAACCGTACCATCCTGCTTCATCCCATAATTCAGGTTTTATAAGAGTAGTAATAGCAATTTGATCATGGCGTATAGAATCTAAGTTTTCAAAATTTGGAGCATTTTTTTGATCCCCCATCTGGATTTTTTTAGCTTCATTTTGTATATTTTTAGGATTTTTCTCATCCCATGGTAATTTTCTAATTAGTTCGAATCTAGTTCCTTTATTACCATTAAGACAATCTACGAAATTTTTATGAGCATCTCTTCCCATAACATTATAAATCGCACCAAAACATGTACTAAAAGCAATTGATCTCGTAATTGATAAGTCATTTTTAAAAGATGATTCGTAAGCGTCCGCTGAACACACCTTATGAATTCATCCTATAAGCCTTAATTTAGTCCCCACTTAAAAACAAGTGGGGACTAAAATTTATGACTACAAATCACCAGACATCCATCGCATCTCTTGCGAAAAAACGAAGAACATACAGTGCTGAATTTAAACAGCAGATCGTTCAGGCTTGTAAAGCACCGGACGTTTCAATTGCTTCGGTCGCTTTGCAACATGGATTGAATACAAATCTTGTATCCAAATGGATTCGCTTAATTGATGGTAAGCCAGGGAATGATCGCTCACCACTACCGAATAAACCTGCATTTATTGCCTTATCTTGCTCTGCACCATTAGATCCTACTCCTACTGACATGTTAACGGTTCAAATTACTTTACCCCACTCAAAAGCAGAAATTGGCTTGAAATGGCAGACATCAGAAATACCTGCCTTGGCAGAATTACTCAAGGCACTTGCAACATGATCCGCATTGATGAAATCTGGTTGTCTACTCAGCCCATGGACATGCGTGCAGGTATGGATACGGCCATGGCTCAGGTGGTGAGAGCCTTTGGCTACATCAAACCGCATTGTGCTTACCTGTTCTGTAATAAACGTGGCCATCGCATGAAAGTGCTGGTACATGATGGACTGGGCATCTGGCTGTGTGCCCGGCGTTTGGAACAGGGTAAATTTCACTGGGCTCAAGTTCACCAAGGTGAAACCGTGGCCCTCAGCCCGGAACAGTTACAGGCATTAATCCAAGGTTTGCCCTGGCAGAGAATTGGATTGCAGCAAGTGGTGAATATGCTCTAAACCAAGCTCGACCATTCTGCCATCCTCCAAACGTTCTATTTCATTATCTTCATGACCTCAGGCATACTGCGGTCATGAATACGCTGCCTGACTTAAGCCAACTGACCCATGAACAACTGCTGGAATTCACCAGACAGTTGGCGCTGCAGCATCAGTCTCTAGCACAATCAAACCAGCAATTAGATGCCAGAGTTCAACATCTTGAAGTCACCAATCAGCAATTAGATTCTAAAGTTCAACATCTTTCTATTCTCAATCAAAAATACGAGCATGAGCTCGCACTATTTAAACAGCACAAATTTGGCAGTAAAAACGAACATCTCACCGCAAAACAAATCCATCTGTGGGACGAAGCGGTTGAAGAGGATATCGCAGCAGTTGATTTGGAACTGGAGCGGCTGAATGCAGATAAAACCGATGCAGCGACACAGAAAGCCAAAACCAATAAACCTAAACGTCGACTGCTACCCGATCATCTACACACCATCCGTATTGAGCATGAACCTGCATCAACCCAATGCAGTTGTGGCTGCCAGTTACGTCGTATCGGCGAAGATATCAGTGAAAAACTGCATTTCAGACCGGCACAGTTCTATAAGGAACAGCATGTGCGTGGCAAATGGGTCTGTGATCAGTGTGACACCCTGACTCAGCAAGCGATGCCCGCCTATGTGATTGATAAAGGCATTGCTTCACCTGAACTGCTCAGCCATGTGCTGGTATCGAAGTATGCCGATCATTTGCCGCTGTACCGTCAGCGCCTGATCTATCAGCGGGCGGGCATTGATCTGTCCAGATCTACTTTATCTGACTGGATTGGTCGCTGCGGTGTGGAACTGGAACCTCTGGCGAATGCCTTAAAACAGGTGGTGCTGCAACAGCGGGTGATCCATGCCGATGAAACACCAGTCACCATCATGCGGATGGGTGATGATGAGAAAAAACCGAAGAAAGGTTATGTCTGGGCCTATGCCACTACACAGTACAATCCAGTTCAAGCGGTGATCTATGACTTTCAGGATAGCCGTTCAGGTCAGCATGCAGAAGAGTTCCTGAATGGCTGGCAGGGCCATCTGGTCTGTGATGATTACAGTGGTTATAAAGCACGCTTTAAATCAGGCGATGTCATTGAGGTGGGCTGCATGGCGCATGCACGTCGTAAATTCCATGAGCTACATGTGACTGGGAAAAGTCAGATCGCTGAACAGGCATTACTGATGATTCAGAAACTGTATGCGATAGAAGCAGAACTCAGGAAAAAGACCGATGGTACAGCGGAAGACCGCCGCGAATACCGACAACTGCATAGTCAACCAGTGATGCAACAACTATATGAATGGCTCAACCAACATCATCTGACAGTGCCATCGAGTTCTCCCACCGCCAAGGCCATCAATTACACTCTGAAGCGTTGGCCAGCTTTAAGCCGCTATCTGGATGATGGCAATCTACCTATAGATAATAATTGGGTGGAAAACCAGATGCGACCTTGGGCGTTGGGACGTAAGAATTGGCTATTTGCAGGTTCGCTGCGCAGTGGACAGCGAGCGGCAAATATCATGACTTTAATCCAGTCAGCAAAGCTGAATGGGTTGGATCCGTATGCCTATCTCAGTGATGTGCTGAAAAGGCTGCCGACGCATAAAGCGACCCAAATAGAAGAATTACTACCACATCGCTGGAAATCCAACTCAAATTAAAAAATAGGCATGGGGTTCAGCGGATGCTTACGATGATTCTAAAAAATTATCAATATCAGGAATATGATAGACCTTAACCAAACATTCTATTATGAATTGGACAGACCATTCAAAAAATATCTTTTGCCTATTTTGATCTAAATACTCCCATTGAAAAGAAGAACAGAAAATATCTACCCCCCATCCTTTCGGAGATTTATTAAACTGATGTGTTATGGTGCAATTTTCATCATCGTCCCCGATAATATTCATGCTTAACGAACTAATTTTGGTAAGAATATTCTCAATTGGATTTGTCGAAAAAAAGTTTTCGATTGTAGTCAAAATAGATTCTGATAATTCAATATAAGGAGAGCGATTTGGGAAATGAACTTTAAACTCACATCCTGCTACTTTTGTTGTGTAAACATTAGACTTTCCTAATGTCGGTAAAATTTTGGATGTAGGATGCTCAATATCTGCATCTCTTATCAATATAAGAGTACTTTCATGATCATCAATATCTGAAACTTCAAACTCTTCTTTGAATTTATCTTCATAACCTAAAAGGTAGATTAAGACTCCATATGAAGAGAAAAACCCAAGCTTATCTAGAAAATCAGGTAAATATTCGAATTCTTTAATTTGTTCCAATGAACAATTTAATAATAAATGTGCAATACAACCATCAAAAATAGTTATTTTATCCTGACTAATATAATTATCATCAATAGCATTTGAACTTAAGAAGGCTAATTCTGCCCAATGTAGGGATTGGGGAATCCTTCCCAACTCCAACTCTTTCCATGCAAGTTGCCAATACACTTTTATAGCTGAGGGTAAAATCAATTGTTCTTTATGAAAATAATTCGCTAGAAGGGATGCTGAAAATAATAAACTTCCTCTACTTGCCCATTTAAGACCAACTTCTGAATATGCTTCAGATAATAATAAATTTGCATAAGCCATTTCATCATATGTTTCTTTTTTATTTAAACCTGCAAAAGCTTTACCTAAAAATTTAATCGCTAGGTAAGGCTTATTATCTTTTAACCGCTTTAAACCACGGTTAAGTTGCAATTCCGCTGTTTTGACCTCACTAAGTCGTAAACCTGCTTGCTCAGTGAAATAATCTAAAAGATCTTCGTACTCTTCATACTTATCAAAAATTATATCTAACTGTTTAAATAGATTAAAAAATTTCTCAAAAGGAAAACCTATTAAGTTACTTCCTAATTGACAATTTTTCAGAGTGATGTGTGCTGAGAAAACAGGAGGTTTTAACTTGGTAAACTATAGACACTCATCAGGAGTTTACCATGAGCAAGAAACAGAAGACTTACACCGCAGAATTTAAAGTTGAAGCAATAAAATTGATTGAAGCCAATCAAGGCAATGTATCGGAAACAGCCAGACAACTTGGCATTTCAATGCAAACTCTTTCAAATTGGAATAATAAAGCAAAGACTGGCACCTTAGCAGGCACTAAACAATATTCACCTGATCTAAATGCCTTACTCGAAGAAAATAAAAAGCTCAAACAACAGCTCAAAACAGCTGAAATGGAACGTGAATTTCTAAAAAAGGCAGCAGCGTACTTTGCGAAAGAAAGTCAGTAAGGTACGCCTATATGAAACAGCAAAGATATTTATTCCCGATTAGCTTTATGGCTAGATTACTTCACGTTTCAGTGTCACGATTTTATGATTGGCTAAAACGAGGCATGAATAAAAGATTGGTTCAGCGAAATCAACAGACAATTTTGGTCAAAATAGCTCATGAGGAAACTAAACAAAGCTATGGCTATATTCGATTAACTAAGCATTTACAAGCGCAAGGTATCAAAATCAGTACGTATGCTGTACGTCAAATAAAAAAGCTCAACCAGCTGTATTGTAAGCGTCATAAGCGTTTCAAAAGAACTACGAAGAGTGATCATAATCGAGCGATCTACGCAAATTTACTAGAGCAACAGTTTTCAATGACTAAGCCCAATCTTGCATGGTCAAGCGATATTACATACATTTGGACTGCTGAAGGTTGGTTATACTTGGCAGCAGTAAAAGACCTGTACACGAAACAAGTGGTTGGCTATAGCTTAAATGAGCGTATGACCGCACAACTTGTTTGCAATGCACTGACTATGGCGATTCGTAATCAAAAACCAACGAAAGGCTTAATTATTCATTCGGACAGAGGCAGCCAATATTGCAGCCATGAATATCGAAAGATACTGGAAAAATGTGATTTTCAAGGTTCAATGAGCAAACGTGGGGACTGTTACGATAATGCACCGATTGAAAGTTTCTGGGGCATACTCAAGAATGAATTAGTGCATCATTGCAACTATAAAACCAGAGATGAAGCTAAAGCAGATATTACAAAATACATTGTGTTATTTTATAATCAGCGAAGAATTCAAAAGAGTTTGGATTTTAAAACGCCAAATCAAATAGCAGAGAACTTTTATCGGTTAGCTGCCTAGCATATCCCAAGTGAAAGTCTCCTGCTAATTCAGCACATATCAGAGTTCTTATTAATAATTCTTTGCAATATTCATCATCTTGGAATTTAAAAATTAATTGTAATAAATCTAAGTGAATAGATGCCATCAATGAATTACTTGGACGACTTTCATCTTTTGATATCTCATCCAATACGCTGATGGTATGTTGACAAATATTGTCTATATCTACATTGCGCTGTATATCGTCTGAGTAACTATATCTTCCATAGTAAATTGTTAATAAATTTACTAGCTTTTCCCAACTTTCTGAGTTTGTATTACCATTGAGACTTTCAAAGGTTAGCTCTAAGTTATCCTCAAATATTGAATAATCTTCAAACCACCAATGAGCAGCCCAAGCATACTGATAATAAGCTTCTAATTGTTGATTCGATGTGCCGAACTTCTTGGCAACTCGTATAGCCCTATCAAATAGACCCTGAGTATTAATTATAGCTAATTCTAATTCCTTACTCAAAATAGCTACCTCTAGGAAATAATCTACTTGCTCCAATGAAATCTTAGATGGATCCACTGTTTCTTTAATGAGCTTATTAAGTCTATCTAATTCTTTTTGTTTCTGATAATCATCAGCACTTAACTCAATTTCCCGTTTATAAGATGTAGGAATACTTAGTGTAGCAATTGCTAGAAACTCTAACTGATTCTTATAAATTTGATCTAATATCCAACTTAAATCCAAAATACGTATATCTATTGAATATTGCTTATTTAATTCATCTTCTAGTTTGCTTCTTTGATCAGCTTTAATTGATTGATTGGTTATACAAAATATTTTTAAATAGCCTCTATCTGTTTCGATAATTTTTTTAACATCTTTTTTACACTTGGATTTCCAATCTTTTTGGGTGCTTACAGCAAACGCCCAACGCTCCTTGTGAGCTCCCTCATTCACCCCCTCATACCACAATAATTGGTTCTGTGATGATACAGGAAATGTTTGAGTATCTGTTTTTCCATCACCACCAGCAACAGGTCCTGTTTGCTCCAAAAGATTTGGACAAATAATCTTTTCACATATTTTTTTTGCAAATGTTTCAAATTCTAGTTCTTGGCTACGTATATTAAGTGTAGCTAGATAATGCTCTAACTGAACCCGATCCAGTGTTCCAGATTCAACTACAATAGAGCTAGAAAACTCTTCTGGTCTTCTATCTTTTAAAAACTCTTTGGCAGAAAACTCTTTTGAATATTGCATCACACACCAAATATTAAAATTTTATTTAATTTATAATAACTTACATAGATTTTAAATCAATTATTGAATAGCCACTAATTTTATAGACACCTTTGAGTTAGATTGGTGACAATTTTTTTGGTCACCAATCAATCCGTTAATAATAAAATAATTGAGCTAAAAAATATTATTGGTTAATTATTACTCGTAGCTTTACACCACTAATTTCATCTATATATGCTGCCGTAGCACCAATCACAGTCAATTGATCATCAGAAATTTTCTTTTTGGAAATTGCAGGTTGAACAATAGCAATACCTAGCTGAAAGTCAGCATACCTTGCAATTTTTGCTAAGTTGATTAAGTCCTCGAACTTTCCTTTATCGATTCTAGAAGCTTTACCTTGGCTCAAACGATCTCGTTCTCTTTCCATTAAACGCAAAATTAATCTTTCTTTATCTGCAAACCACTTAACACTTTTTTCTGCTTGCCCTACAACTTGGTATACATCATCAATTCTCGCACCTGGTTTAGCTACTCCATCTTTTTTAGAACAATATTTACAATGGAATAAGTCTATGATTAGTTTATTATCATCAATATTCTTTATTGCGACGATATCAGCAATTTCACCTGCGCCATCATCATCAAAAATAAAATCATAGTCATTCATAACTTTGTTAATCGTAGAATATTGAATTGAATGCTTTAGCTTACTTTCTGTTTGTGATTCAACGGATATATCAACACCCTGCCAGTCCCAGTCTTCCGTATTATTAATGTCATATTTGTAAGCATAATTATCATTAGGGTAATATCTAAAACCACCATCGATTATTGAAGTATCTCTCAAAAAGAGCGTCGGAGGATTTTCCTCAAAGAACTCAGCAATTGAATATAATTGTTCGCCTATTTTGATCTCCAGACTATCTTCTGAATGGAAGACTACTTCTCCACGACTTTTAATCCTCATGGAAATTTTACTAAGTCCATATTGTGTTCTTAAACAGAACTTAAGCTCTTTCAGATCTAAATTCTGCTCATCACTAAAAATTAGGTCACAATTTATTAATGATTCTTGCCATTTAGTCGTTTTAACAATTATTTTCGATTCATTTTTTCTAAGAATTTCTATTGGCCATTCAACAGCAAGTACCTGAACATTTGGAAACTCTTCCAACTCCTCAGTTTGCATGGCTGTTTTCATAACATCATTTGTATTAATAGTATCGTCTAGTATTTTAGTACCCACTCCTTTGCACCATGCTACCCACTGGTCTAAAGAATCACTATCCATTGCCCAAATTTTACCTTTATATGAACAGCCAATACTTACAAGCTGACCATTTTCATACCCTTTACCAAAAATATTCGATTTAGTTGCTCTATTTGCCTCTATGTCGGGAATTTGATCATTAATTTCTGTTCCCGTATGCATGGAATAACGTAGCCCCTTCTTATTTTTATTAAGACCAACATTTTGAAGCTTTAATCTTTTTAAATGAGCCAATGCTCTAAATATATATTCTCCTTTGATCTGAATAGCATCTTCCGCGATTAGTTGCATTAATCTCTTGACTAATCCATCTTTCGAAGAGGAATGGATAAAAAGTAAATCTGTATCCTTGTCATAGAAAGCAATATATAAATCCCATGATTCATCAAAAAGCTCCTTAGAACTTGTCCAGCCTACGGGTAGATAAGACTTAACAGAAAAAATCAATGTATCCTGTTCGTCATTAATTACTGAATCTACGATCTGAAACTGTTTATTCCCAAACTCACTAAACCGCTCTGGCTTCCATTTAGCAAACTTCATCTTATAAATAGTAGTACTTATACTCGGAGTTAATCCTAAATCTAATAATTTACTAGGTTCAGAAAATTCCTCTCGAAATGCTTGATACTCTTTTTCATTTTTAATTTTTCTAGAGCTAATACTGCTAATTACTGTATTCCAGTCTGAATCTTCTTTATAAAGTTCTTCCAAACTTTCATTGACATTAGGATTGGCAATATTTGCAATAAACTTGGCATCACCAACATTCTTAGTCGTTCTTGTAAATCTACCCGTAAATTGGAGCATTACATTGATACTTTTATGGGGGTCATGAATGGCTGAAATTTTCAACTGAGGAAGATCGAATCCCTCTCCAAGCATATTTACACATACGATGATCTTATGTTCTCTATTTCTAATTGCTTTAAGAACTTCTGCTTTCTTCTTAGTTTTACTATCTATTAATACAGGTTTAAGATCTGTTTCTTTCGAATATATACTGAAGATATCTTTAGCTCGCTTCATAGATGAAGCTCTAGCCATAACTATGTGATCTAACCCATTTTCTAAATCTTCTCTTAATAACAATATAGCTTGCTTAGCTATCGCCTCATCCGATTTTTCTTCAACAAATTCTCGTACAGGATGAAAAATGATAGGTTTGAAATATCCTTCCTCTTGTGCCCGTTTTAAAGGGTAATTGAATATTATTTTTCCTTCTACCCTTGAACCATCACTTCGGAATGGAGTGGCTGTAAATTGAAAGACTGATTTATCTCTAAATTGTGATTTAATCCTTGCCCAAGTAGAAGCCGTTACATGATGAGCCTCGTCAACTATTAAATGTGTACATTCACTAGTAAGCTTATCAAAAAATTCTTTTGAAAATTTTGATAATGAAGCCGCAGATGCTATTAAAACATTAGCATTTAATATTTTGGATAATTCTTCCGTATTAGTAATCCCATGTTTGATAGTTGAAACTACTGGATTAAGAATATCATTCGTAACTAGACCTAATTCTCTTAATAAACCAAGTTCAACAAACTTAGTTTTTGTCTGCTCTCGTAGGGCATCTGATGGAACAATAACAAGAGTTTTTTTAAACTTACCGGCTACTACAATTGATAGAATCGTTTCAGTTTTACCTGTGCCCGTTGGCATAACAATTGTCGCTGCATTTTTCTCATCAGATTTTTCATAGCCCAGAGCTGCAAATATTCCACCTAATTGTGGTGGTCTAAGTCCAATAACTCCTAAAGCTTGATTTTCTTCAATAAAAATCAAATTAGACTTCAACCATGATTTAAAAACTGAATCGGGTGAGTGCTCATGATCATTGAATGACAGCTTAGTTATCGTACTTTTCCCTACTTTAAACTCTTCTAATTGCCCCATATAAACTCACTTTATAAAAAATTATATTTCGTATTTCTTTAACACATTTAATGTTTTTAGACAAGAAATCGGGGGGGAAACCATCATATAAATATTATATTTAATTGGGATGAATTTTTTTATAAGTCTATATTTTTCATAAATAATTAAGAATTAACTACAACATATAGGTATTTGAAGAAATACACTATAAATCAGCCAAACGTTCGAATGCTTTTTTATGGCGAATTAGAAGCAATTTCGTTTCATATTCAACAATTTTCTCTCCCTCTTTACCATTTAAATCAAGCTTTTTAGAAGCCTTTATTTTCGGACGAGAAACTATTTTAACGCCATATTTTTTAACTGAATTTTCCATATAAATCTCATAGATACTAACTATATAGTCGCTTATTCTAAAAACTCATAATAAATTAAACTTTCCTCTAAAAAAATCATAAATAAAAATATGAGCCTGTATACAACCAATATAGTTCAAAAGATTAACAATAAGTATTCTCATCCGACTATTATCAGAAAAATTATTCTAATTTCTAACTATAAAATCGTATATCTTGAATTAGACAAGCAAAATTCGAATATCAACCTCTAAAACTTTCGATATTTCATATAGTTTTAAAACCGTTATATTTACTTCTCCTCTTTCTATGCGCCCCAGATAGCTTCTATCAAGTTCGCACATCAATGCTAATTTTTCTTGTGAAAGGTCTTTCTCTTTCCTAGCTTTGCGTATGTTTTGACCTATCGCTATTGCCAACTCTGTCATTTGAATCAATTGCTCAAAAAACAGAACTATCACTATTTGAGGATTAAACATCCACGGATTATAATCCTCTTTTAAAATTATGCTCTGCCTCCATGAATGAATTCAATCATCCACTCAAAGAGAGTTTTCTAAAAATTATAGAAAATGATTCACTTTTGTTTGCATTTAGACCAAAGCGAATTTGGCAAGAAATCAATCCAAATTCCGATTCAATTCAGCAACAAACGTACTCTTTAATCAAAGAGTTAGTTTATTATGAATATCTAATTATTCATTATGAAGATAATGAAAAACTCTACTCAGAAACACAAAAATTGGCTAAATTTAGGCAATATCACTGCGAGAAAAAAGCAAAAGAAACATTAGAAAAACGATTAGAAGAACTACAATTAGAAATTATAATAAAAAATAGTAAAATCAAAGATATAGAGATAATCAAGAAAAATATCAATACTATTGATTTTTGTTTCAATAATTATATTTCTTTAATTAAAAAAAATATTAATAAACTTAATAATGAGAAAGAAATAATCATAGATATTATTAAAAACCTACAACACTGCACTTATTAAAAAATAAAAAACAATCAAAAAACATTAAATAATAATAAATATAAAAAACTAATAAATAAAAAATAACATTAATTAATCTTTTAAATTTTTATAATAAATCAAAAAAAACACTTGATAAAAACTAAAAAAAATCTTAAGTTTAAACAAATTATTCTTATTATTATCACTATGGAAAAGACTAGATTTCAGATAAAGAAAGAGTTTGAACAGTTAGAAATGAGTATTTCTGATTGGAGCTTAAAACATAATTTTTCAAGAGATTTAGTATATAGAATTCTAAATACAAATCGTTTACCAACACGCGGTGAAAGCAAACGAATTGCGATCGCGCTGGGATTAATTCCGGAGGAGAAAGAAGAATGACTTAAGAAAAAAATAAAGCGGACTCATAGAATCCGCTTTACCATGTTTGCAATCCAGAGATCACTAACAATGTGGTGTTTTTAGTATCTCTTGATTGCAATGTTACGTCAAGCCTTGAGCAATAAAATCAAAATTGCTCAGCGTTTTATCTCATCCAAAAAAATGTGAGAACAGTAATGCAATCAAGCTATTTAGAACAAAAATTAGAGCATCTTAATCAAAATTTACAGGAAAAATTTGAAGATGCTTTTCGAAAACAAACACATGTATCATCAAAATTCATCGGTTCGCGTAGAATAAAATCACGCATTGGTAGTCGTGTTTCACTTTTTCCAAGTGCAAAAAATGGAGGACTCATCTGTCTTGAAAGCAATTTAGAACTTGCTCATGCAATAAGTCTAGAGCGTGATGAAAATATACTTCAGTATCGAACACAAGCAGTTCAAATTTTTATTAGTGATCAACATTTTATTATTCCTGATTTTATTGTCAAAACAGCAAATGGATTTGAAGTTCATGAAATAAAACCTAATTTAAAAACAATCTCAGAAAGAAATAGCTCAAGGTTTAAATTAGCCAAAGAAATTTTAAATAAGTACAATATAAATTTTAGAGTTTTTGATCGTACTACTCTCTTATCAAAACAAGATTATATTTTTCTGAACATAAGTTATCAACGAGCAAATCATAAAATATTAAATAAATCTGATTTAAAAAAATCTGAAATCATTATTAAAGATTCAAATTTTAAATGTAAAAATGATTTATATATTTTAATGAATTTAAATAATTTAGACCCAATGATTGCTGATTATTTTATTTTTTATAAAAAAATTTTAGGAATTTAATTATGAGAAATAAACTTAGTATAAATATTGGTGACCGTATCACATATAAAGATGAATTTTATGAGATATGTTATATAGAACAAGATATCATTCGATACTCAAATTTTATCAATGGAAATATGTACTTCATAACAAAAGATGATTTAATTCAAAAGATTTCAAATAGAGACGTAAAGTTCACTAATTTAAGCATTCCGCAATTTCACAAAAACAAAGCTCTGACAATTGAAGAAATTTTTAAGTATCTTAACTACATTTTTTCAAAACAAATCCCATGTTCAAATAGGAAGTTGAAACTTGCAATTAAAAATATAATTAAAGAAAATCCTGATCTTAGGGAAATATCTGCAAGTACGCTTGCAAAATATATAAAAATATACCGAGACAAATCAGATTCATTTCACGATTTTTATCAAGAAACTGGTGGAAATAAAAGTCTTAGATTTTCAATTGAAGTTGAGAAAATTATTAATGAAGTCATTTTGAATTTTATTAAAGAGAGAGAAAGTTTCAGTCCAAGTGATGCGTACTTAATTATTAAAGATCGAATCTTATCACTTGATACAAATACAAAGATTCCATCCAAACGAACTATATATAGGCGTTTTAAGCAGTTAGATCCTTATCTCGTAGTTAAAAACAAAAAAGGCACAAAAGAAGCAAATAGAATTTTTAAGGCTTCAGGTCAAAGCTTAATATCCTCTAGTTTACTTGCAATAGTCCAGATGGATACCCACGAAATCGATTGTATTATATTAGATAAAAATGGACACGTGCTTGGTAGACCGCAGCTTTGCATTGCAATAGATGTTTATACACGCGCAATCGTCGGGTGGCACTTATGTATGCTTCCACCTTCCGCAACAAAAACATTATTAGTTCTTAAAAGCATGTTAATGAGACCTCATCATGGTTTAACAGGAGGTCTTCCAACGGTAATAATTCCAGATAATGGCTGCGAGTTCAATAATAATGCGCTTGCCAATTTTTGTAATAGCTTCAATATTACAAAGTCAGAATCACAACCATACACCCCAAATAATAAAGCGCATATTGAAAGTTTTTTTAAATCACTTAATGAAAGTGTTATCCATAAACTAAGAGGTACTACGTATTCATCACCTCTGCATCGGGGAGATTATGACTCTGTTGGAAATGCGTGTTATACACTTGATACATTGAGAGATTTAGTTAATGAGTGGATTGAGAATATTTACCATAAAAGAGTTCATTCCAGTACACAGCAAAGACCTGAAAAAATGTGGAGAGAAGCATCTAAAAGATTTCCTGTTCTAACTATTCCTGAACTAGAAATAGAAAGAAAATGTCGGACAGTTTTTCGATATAAAATCAACAAAGGCCAAATTAACTTAAAAGGTCTAAGATATAAATCGCAAGCACTCGCCACATTAGGCTTTAATTTTAAAGAGAAAGTTACCATTTATGTTAATCAATTAGACCTGAGCTCTATTTATGTGCAAGATCCTTTCAATAAAAATAACCTAATACAAGCAGACTCAATTTATCCAGAAGCTACTAAAGATTTAACTCTAGCAGAATGGTTAGAAGCAAAGCAAATCTTACGTGAAAAATATAAATTTGATCCTGATGAAATCAAAAATGAAGAGACTTTATATCTAGCACGCTTAAACTTCTTATTAAAAATACAAACACTTAATAAGAAGAATAAACGTTTTAGACAAGTTAAAAATGATTTACCTCTGATGATTAAACAGCAGGAAGATCGTTTAAAGCTAACAAGTCTAAATGATGAAAAAGTTGATGTAGGCTCATCCAATATTCATATAGACGATGTCCCTCACCTTACATATGACAATTTACATTCAGATTTAACTGATTTTTTTTACGAAGAGATTAATTTCGATGACTAATAATACAAATATTGAAGTTCTCTCTAAGTTAAGAAACTTCATTTGTCACCATTCTGATTTTTCAAATGCTTTGACCTGTATTGATGAATGTATGCAGATGAGTTACCTGAATAATCGTCCTATCGGCTCATTATTGCTTGGTGAAGGAGGTGTTGGTAAATCAACGATATGTAAACTTATTAGAAGTAGATATAAAACATATAAATCTATTGAAGATAATATGGAGAAGTTAATTGTTCCCGCTTTTTATTTTCCAGTCCCATCTCCAATCACGATCAAGAGTCTAGCAATCAGAATGCTAGAAGAGCTTGGATGTACTGACCACAAAGGTACTAGTGAGCAATTAAATTATCGATTACGCATTCTTTTAAAAGAATGCAAAACACAACTGATTATGCTTGATGAGTTTCATCACATTTACAGCTCAAGCGCTCAAAAAAATAAGACTTCGGAGAATGTTGCGAACTGGATCAAGACATTAGCCGATGAAACGAAAATATCTATATGTTTAGTCGGATTACCGAATATTCAACACAATCTGTTCATTGATAGCCAACTAGCACGAAGGTTCTCATGTGTTGTAAAACTCAACCCTCTAACTTTAGATGTACATGCAGAAAATTCGACACTAATACCTTTTTTAAAGCAAATTTCTATATATATGTTAAAGAATTTTAACATTAGATTTGATCCAGAAATTAGCTCAAAAGATCTATCCACGAGAATATTTTTAGCGACTAGTGGTTACCAAGCTTATGTTATGCAACTTATACATCAGAGTTGCTTAAATACGATGAATAATAATCGTCTAGTTGTCTCAATAAGCGACTTTCATGCAGCATATGCTTCGAAAAACATCTTATATAAACCAATGACTCAAAAAAATATTTTTCAACTCAATCCTTCTCAAATTACTGAAATTCTAATTTAAATCATGAAAAAACTGACTCTTTCTCATACACCAATTCCGTTTAGTGATGAATTTTTAGCAAGCTTTCTACTTAGAGCATCATACTCAAACGGTTATCAATCGCCAAAACAAATGCTAAATAGTGTAGGCATTCCAGTTTATAAATTATCATATGATTCTATATTTACTGACGAAAATAAATTCAAACAAATCATAGAACGGCTAGATCTTTCATATGATTTATTAGAATTAGTCATAAAAAAAGTTCCTCCAACTTCTCAATATTTTTTTTGGAATGATAATCAAATAATTCAACCTAAACTGCTTACCATTGGATTGAATAAGTTCTGTCCAATTTGCTTAGATAAAAATGGATATTGGAAAAAAAAGTGGTTATTAACCCCTCTCTTAATTTGTCCAGATCATCAAGTTAATTTAATAAGCAACTGTCCAGAATGCCTCAATCCATTACAAACAAATCGAAGATCATTATTTGAATGTTCAAATTGCGATTTTGATATTCGAAAAAGCCAGATAGAACCATCTGCCCCTGAAAATATGAATACTAACAGCTGGTTCATAGAAAAACTAAATTCAGCTGAAGAAAATTTTGTTGGAATATTTTTTGATATATGGATAGCATTAATTGAATATTTTTCCAATTTAGAAATTACAGCAAACTATTCTTATATTTTAAAATTATGTTATGAATATTTCTATAATGAAGAAAGATTTACATCTATATTTATCAAAGAAATCGAGAATAATTTAGATTATGCTCATCCTCAAATTCAAATACTACCATTTTCAAGAAATAAATCTAGATTTAGAAATATTGTAAATAAATTTAAATCACATTTTAGTAATTATAATAATAAATCATCTCAACCAAGTAAAATTAATTTTAATAAAAATGATGTTATTCATATACTTGGGATAACTTTCGTGTCATTTAATAAAAGATTAAAGGCCGGAATTCTATATCATGAGCAATTTATCAATAGCGATAAAACTAATTTCACTATAGAAATCCTTGAGGACTGGCTTATTTATGAAAAAGAAAATATCAATGGCACATATAAGTATAACCGTCCACCAACCTTAGAAGATGAATCCAATCACTATTATACTATTAACGAAATCATGAAAATACTTGATATTAATATTGGTAATACACGTTTATTTCTTAAAATTCCAACCATTCCTGCAACCAAAAAATATATCAATCGCTCTATGCAACTTTGTCTTGAGAGGGAATTTGTTGATAAATTCAATAAAAATTATATTTTTTTAAGTTCTCTTGCTAGGACTTTAGATGTTTCAGTATTTACTTTAAGAGATAAACTTTCAAGTTTAAATATCAACCCAATTGATAGTGATAAAACTTATCCTGCTTACTATAATAGAAGTTCAGTTAGCTATTTAACTAAAGATATAATTGAAAAAATAACGACATATAAAAACAATCGCAGGCGTAATAAAAAAAATACTACATTTAAGTATAAAAATAATAATTTTATAAGTTTAAATGAAGCAGCTGAGCTTTTGAGCATTTCATCATTGCAAGTAGCCCAATTAATTCATCATAAGTGGATTCAAGTCGAAGATCTAGAATCACGCCCTTACCGTATTCCAATAAGCAGTGTTAATAAACTACTACAACAAAAGAACGATCCTTCTTTTATTGAGTTAGATGAAGTGCTCAGAACTCTAAATTGTACTTTCAGTCAGCTACAGAAAAGTTGGATTATGACCGGTTTCTTAACAATAAGAACTATTGGTTATTGGCGATCATTCTCTAAAAAACAATTCAATCAGGTGGTAGAAATAAAAAAAGAATTTTTCACAGCCTCTGAAGCTACTAGTTATCTAGACATGCATCGAACGCATATTACGAATTTAGTGACGCGCGGATTAATCAAACCATATTTTTATGGCAATCATCATTACTCAATAAGGTTATTTAAAATAAAGGATGTAGAAAATTTGCTTAACACAGGTTATGGAAATCAACGTAGTGAGAAAAATCTTAACTTATGTGTCAAAGATTCTTAGAAAATCTTAACTTATGTGTCAAAAGTAGCTCAGATCATATGTCACAAGAAATTAAAAGCTATTGATATAATTAAAAAAATCAATCTCACATTATCTGTCATTTACTGGTTGACGTCACGCGACACATAAGTTGACATTTACGACACATGTAACGACATTACGCGACACATGTAATGACACTGAAATAAAAAATCCGACTTAATGTCGGATTTTTTATTATTAACTCAATAATTAATGTGAAATAGAATTAAACAATTAAAATCTGATTATTACCATCACGCGACACATGAGTTGACATTATGCATTACATGTAATGCCATTTAAATATAAAGGAGATCTAAATAGATCTACTTTATCAAATACAACTTCTTACAGTAAATATGGAACAATAAAAAATTAATAAAAATTACATCAGATATCTTTGGTTCTATATAAATCCTTGGACATACAAATCTATTTTCTTTCTCTATAAAAGTAAGCCATATCGGAAAATGAAAGATTTACACCATCACTATAACCATAACAATTTTCAAACAACTCAAACTTACGCACAACACTTTTACTGTTAAGATAAATATGATTATTTTCTTTATTGCCTTTTATATATCCTTGAACATATTTAAATAAAGTATAATTCAAAATATCTGCCATAAAAGCAGTATCATCATCAACAATAATTTCAAGACTTAAAGAATCCATTTTAATTTTACTAAAATTCTCATCATCTATTATCCCTTCGAACACAAAATGTTCTACCTCTTCTTTCTTTCGATTATAAAAACTTTTAATAGTCTCTTTTTTCCCATTTAAAAAAAATGGCTTTATATTTTCAAACTCTTGTATAATTTTTTTCTTTGTACCGATATCTATGGTATCAGTAACTATTTTTACCTCTAAATTCATACAATCATTTTTATGATGATCTTTAACAAAAGCAATTAACTTAATAATATTTTCCAAAAATAACGCTGAATGCATTGAAAAAACTGGAGGATTTTTATCAAAATCTACATTTGCATTATGATGATCATAAAATCCTTGAGTATAAATTGCAGTATAAATCCAAGGACATTTAGATTCTGAGAAAAATTTAAAAAAACCATCAATTGTTGTTTTTTTATCTTCAAATTTAAAATCAGTCAAATGAACCTTTTCATACTTTTCTTGAAGAGGCTTAACTATTTTTTTAGAAAAGTCTTTAAGAAAATCATACCCATCTTCATACATAATAAAACCAGCCATAATACCAAATTCTTTTATTGTATTTTCTTGTTTGTTCGAATTTGCTTTTGAACCAGATTCATCTACTAGCAAAACTAATTTAACCATGATTTCCCCAACACCCTTAAATTTTTCTAACTTAATAATAAGTTTCTAAAATTATTATGAATCAACCTTTCTATATCGCTGTATGGCATTTTTAAAATTTCACTTAATTGTTTGAGTGCGATTGCAACATCCCACGGCATTGCAGATACTTTATTAACTTGAGCAAATGGTCCATCCGTTTCTGTTATTAACCTATCAATAGGTATTTCCTTAATGAGCTCTATAGCACGTTTACTTTTTAACATCGCAGGCCCCACACTAAACCAACAACCTAGACTTATTGCTCGTCTCAACTCAGTCTTATTGCCTGTAAACCAATGTAAAATTGGCACTCCAGCTTTTGGATACTTTTCAATAAAGTTTAGAACTTCGCTAGTTGCATGACGGCTATGAATACTAAGTATTTTTCCACCAGCGTTTGTACATGCTCTTAAAATATGTTCAAAAACCATCGTTTGTATATTCCAATGATCTTTAAATTCCTTTCCACCATCCAAACCAATTTCACCAATATATCTAGTTTTAGAAATCAATCTATCAAATAATGGGAGTTCTGAATACCGCTCATGTGCAATTTGAGGATGTAGTCCTAATGCAGTCTTTATACGAGAAAAATTGATACTAAGTGCATTCGTCCCCTCCCATGCACTTGGTGTTGTAGTTACAGATAGAACATACATATTCATATTTGCAATATTCTGTATAACATGAACCACATCAGGATAGAGGTCTAAATGTGCATGAAAATCAATCATACTAGACCTAAATCTCCAATAAATTTTTGCATTTCTAACAAACCTCTCTCTACAGTATCTTGATGTTTTTGCTTATCTTGATCTGGTATTAAATTAGAGCTCAAAGATGCACCAATCCACTTTGAAGTCCCCAACTCTTGCCTATTTAAAATTGCTATACGCATTGAAAACACATCATCAAATCTTGCATAATTTTCATTATCTTGACTTAAATCATCAAACTTGTATTCAGTCTGATCATAATCTTTGCCTTTCCAGTGAAAAAATGATGCTCTCCGTACCAAGCAAGGTACGCAACGACCACAATGAGTATTTTTATAGACTCCGTAACGGCCACAGCTAGTTGTAGTATGAGCTAAATTTTCAAGAATAGATTGATCCAAACATTGTTCTAACATTTCTCCTTTCGTAACGAATTTATAAGGATTACATATCAATATATTTAATCCGCAATTATCTAAGATTTGTTGAAATAAATTTAGTACTACAGGATGGGTCGTTCTAGTACTTAAACTTCCCACACGAGCAAGTGTAATAGGAGGATTAATTGATATATAACCATTCTCACAAACATAGAGTGTTACTTTTTCATTTTGTCTATGCATATCTAATGATGATGCAATCAATACGCCATACGCTAAAAAGATCATAGATCTTGATCTCTGGGAGGCGGGTGTTTCTGGAGATGGTACTTTAACATTATGATTTGTCATAAATTGGGCCAAATTACCTAATTTCTTAGCAAAATCTTGTTGGTTTTTACCATCACCTCTTACAGTCTGGGTTACTACATATGGTTTATAATTTTGTTCAACTAAGTCTATAACACCAATGAAGCTATCAAGCCCACCAGATAATAAGGAAACGCAATCTTCTAATTGGTAAAAGGCATCTTTATGTAATTTTGGATATTCTCCACCATCAACAAAATTTAACTCCCATCTATCCGTTGTAAGAAAACTTAAAAGGGTTTCTAATAATTTTTTTTGTTCATTCCAAAAAATACTATCTATTACTGAAATTGTTAACTCAAAATTTCTTGTCCAACCATCAGGGCTTTTTTTTCGATGTCCAGCTTGATCTGCAGCAATCACAGATAGTGCAATAGATACAAGATCCCATGCTTTTTCATGCGGAATAAGCTTACTATCATAAACTTCTCGTAAAATTTTTGCCCCAATACACCCCTTAGACTTATCTTGTGTATATTCAAATAGTATTACATCTAAGTCACTATTAATTTTAGAAAAATTAAAATCTTCTAATGCACATGTAATTTTCATTCGGCATACCCCACAAAAACTTCAAATGTTTCACGTATTGAACTATCCACGATATTTTTTATCTGATCTGAAGCTAGTGGAGTGCTTTCATTAATATTTTTTCTAAACGATTCAGCCACAGTTTGCCTTACGTAGTCTCTTATTTCTTTTAATCGGCTTAGTCCCAAAGTTGCATTCGGAGCTTTACTTAGGATAGTTTTACCTAAGTCTAAATTTATCCTTCTAAATACATCATCACTAACAAATCTTTCTAATGCGAATAAACGCTGTGAGTCATCTAAATTCTTAAGATCAGCTTCAGGAAATTTTTCTAATAATTCACATAATGCATTTTTAACAGATTCTCTACTAGCCTCTGTATCTTGAGTACCATCAACAGGTGCAACAACCTCAACTATAGCATCCATAACCTCTTCAGCGGACTTTCCTGTTAGAAGAATTGGATCAAGAGCTCCCCCACTTTGTGTAAAAGGATTTTGTTCCGAACCTAAGGCATTAAATAATGTTGTCGCTTTCTGTGTTGTTCCTGACATACGGCTTGTAGCCGTTCTACTACCTCCATATCCTTTTTTTATGTATTGGCCAATACCCTTACGCATACTGGAAGCTTGGCCACCTCCCATGAAGTTACCTAGATTTCTTCTAGCAGGTCCAAATCTTCCAGGTTCTGCTATTGGTGAATTAGGTGCAGCCCATGACGGTACCATTGGAACATTAGATGGAGATCCGTTACTTGATTGTGATGTTCCCATTTTACGATCTCCTATTATTTCTTGAGCTAATTGCATTTTTCACAGGTCGAGAAATATCTTCATCATCTTTCCATTGCTCAAAGACCGACTTAGACCAAGTTTGATCAGAAATTTTTGGAACTATGCTTGCTTTAACTTGTATTGGTGGTCGATCTTTGAAGAAATTAGCTAATCTTTGCCCTAAAAGCTCATCTACCTTAGCAAGGACTAAAGCCGACTCCAAAATATCGGGGGCTCCCCATTCCGTCTCTTGCTGTGCTTTGATTAATACTTTATCCATTAAGATATTAAGTTCATGCCTACCTATTAATCTCAAACTGTCGAATAAAGAACCAGCCATGGATGCTTGATTTAATAATGCTTCTAACAATCCAATAGCTTCAGTTGATAATCGATCTTCTTTAGTAATAAATGGCGCATGTTCACGGCTTACATATAACACACCTCGCAAATCTTCATCCGCAAGCATAGGTTGTAATTTTAACCAATCTTTTACAAATGAATCATCCCAATGATCACTAAGATTAATATCTCTCCCAGCTAAAGCGTCACTTTCCCATTGCTTTAAGATAGTAGGTTTCCCACTATCATGATTCATTACAGAGGCTATAAGTTCTGTATAAGCTTTTGGTTGTGCACAACGCTCAAACAATAAGATTTTGACTAACGCCCCCTCGTTCAAAGTTATCCCCTGACTTCTGGCCATTGCTAATCTAATTGATAACGCATTCATAAATCTTTTTATTAAACGGGGATTTCCAGCAATACCAGTAGCCTGAGTCATAAGTACAGCTAATCTGTCTGCTAGTTCTAATTTTAACTCTAATTCTGAATTAATCGTTGCATTTTGATTTTTTACAAAATTAATATCGACCCGATTACCTTGCCAAGCCTTTCCTAATTGTTCACAAATCTTTTCTTGGAGATGATCTTTATGTGAGTCAGGCAAAGTACTATTATCAATAAACATCATCATCATATAAGCACGAACTTCATGAGTTCCAAGAGGCGGCACTCTTATAGGCACTTGTATAAGCTTGTCAAAATAATTAATAACCAGTTCGTCTTCTATTCCTGAAAAATGCTTCTTGACTGCATGTTTGATCATTTGATCATCAGCAGCAATAACAAAAGCAGTATGTGGTAAAAATAATAATAGACGTATAGCTTCTAAAGTAGAAATTGTTGTTTCTGGTAGACAACGATCTAAATCATCTATTAAAACAACAAGAGTTACTCCCATTTCACCCAAAATATTTGCAAAAGTATCTCTTAAGGCCTGAATTTGTTTCGGAGGAGTTTTATCTTTTGCTTCTTTAATATATTTTTTACCCTCTGTTTCCATCTGATCAACATCAATAGAGGCTTTATTAGACTCACTTTCCGAGTCACTAAATAACTCTAAAGTTTTCCCCACTACTCCATTTAGTGGAATTCCAGTAATTACTGATGCTGCGGTTACCGCACTCATGGCCATTAGCCGAAACCATCTAACCCTCTCAAAAAGTTCAGTAATTTTGTCTGTCAAGTCTTGTCTTTTTTCTGCTTCTTCAGCAATTTTAGCAGTAACTACATCAATTAGAGCTGCTCTCGCATCATCATACCCTTGATATAGCCATGCATTAAACTCAACAAATATATATTGAGTATTACCATTATCAGTATTTCCCTGTTTTACAATTAATTCTTTCTGAATTAATTTAATCATAGAGGATTTTCCAATTCCCCATGCCCCAGAAACACCAATTGATATAGGCTTCGATTGAGATTGCTCGATAATTTCTGCAACAGTTTTCGCAACTACTCCAAAATTCAAATAATCTCTTGTTGTTTCGTTATCACTCCACATTTTTGATCTCTAAGTTATAAATAGTATTATTAAATATTTAAGAAGCTTATTTTTTCATCATATAGGTTTTCTTTTTGATATCAATAGTTTCGAACTCTGATTGCACTAAAGTCCAATATCAACAATTCAATATAATACATAATATATTGAAAAATAATAATTTTTTATAAATTAATACTTGAGTTTTATCTTTTCTCCTTATATTTTTAAATTATTAATGGTTATTAAGTAATCTTTCCATGATGAGAACATCTCAAGAAGTAAGAAGTGAACTTCAGAAACGGGGTCTATCTGTTGCAGACTGGGCTCGTCAGAATGGATTTACTCCTGAATTAGTCCACCAAGTTTTAAATTCAAATAAAATCCCTGTCCGTGGTAAAAGCCATCAGATCGCAGTCAAACTTGGTCTAAAGGATGGAGTTATAGAACCTGATTTTACTTTCGAAAAAATTAAGGAGACGCTGTGACAAGAATTTCATAAAGCACAAATAGAAACGGATCCTTTCGGATCCGTTGGCTCTACATCTAGATATAGAGACCTGCAATCCAAGTATCTTCCGTGTAGAGCCATTCGTCAAGAGTTTCACTGGCATTTTGTTTTTACAGAACAAATTTTCTCGTCCCTGAAAAACAAAAAAATGCACATCGAATGAAGCCTATATGGAAGATATATCATGAATATTTTTACAAATAATGCATGGGAAAATTTCCCAGACTCATTACATCAGCAGATTGTTGATGCATTCAATAAAAAACCAGATCTTGATGGCGTCTTGCATGGTCAACGACATATTAGTCAAGGCAGTGTAGGAAAAAGAACAGGACTATTTTCAAGTTATAAGAATAACGGAATGATTTCTTATGAAAGCCAACTAGAATTAGCCCATGCAATACAACTTGAGCGAAATCCATCTGTTAAATACTATCGTACCCAAGCCTTAAAAATTTCAATAAGCCACGATCAATTTCTTTATCCAGACTTTCTCATCAAATATACAAATGAAGAGATTGCTTTCCATGAAGTTAAGCCTTCAAAAAGGTTTCTAGATCAGGAAGACATCGAACGTTATCAACGTTTAAAAACTTTCTTAGCTCCAAACGGAATTAGTTTTGACATTGTCGATCGTCATGAATTGTATTCTGACGCGGAAGTAAAAGTCTTACTACATTACAATCGGCGAAGTCATGCAAGAAGCTGGTCTAGTTTTGAAATTCAATTTGCTCTATCCCTGCTGACACCTGGTACATTGCTGATTAAAAACCAATTGATGAGCATATTAAAAAACAATGGCTTGCCCTTGGAGTTAGGTGAGTTTCTCATCTTTCATAAATATATAAAGCTTAATACGCCAAATGATAAACAAGGAGGAATCTAAGATGACTCTTCCTGATTTTATTCCTCAAGTAGGTCTACGTTTTTCTTTTAAAGATACAAATTTTGAAGTGACCTATGTACACAACAATGTAGTTCGTTTTTCCGCAGTGAATGGTGGAAAAATAAGTAACATCCCCATTAATAGCTTTTCTGAAAGATATAAAACTGGAGAGATTCAATGCACCTCTGCTCCCCATAAGCTATTACTCAATGATCAATTACTTGATAAGACTAGACGAGCTGAAAATTATATAAAAGTTGTTATTACAACGTTAGATGACTACTTTTCTCATAAAAAAATTGGAGCCGTAATTCCTGAAATTGCTGAAAAGATAAGTGACCCTTTCCCTCCTAGTACATCAACTGTGATACGTTGGGTTCGCAGATATCTAGAAAATGACCATAATTTACTTAATGTTTATAAAGAAAAACCTGGCAATAAATACTTCAGATTTACAGCACAAATGGAGCAAATTATCTTCAGTGCTATAGATGAAATCATCAACGATAAAACTCTTGCACTAACAGTACAAAATATTGAGGTAAGTATTAGTCAAAAAATTTTAGAGCAAGACTTAAAAGAGGAACCACCATGCACTCGAACAATCCAACGTAAGCTCAAGCTATATGATCCATATATACTTGTTAAAGGAAACGAGGGAGCACATACAGCTAGACATCTTCTTAAAGCAGCAGGACGAAAGACAAAAAGCCCATTCATTCTATCGCTTGTTGAAATTGATACTCATATTCTAGACATTATCATTATTGATTCGACAACTAAACTTCCCCTTGGACGCCCTTATCTAAGTTGTGCGATTGATGTACATACCCGAGCTATTGTTGGCTATTACATTTGTATGCTTCCTCCAAGTGCGACAACAACTTTAGCTCTATTAAAAAATATGCTTTTACGACCATCTCAGAATTTACCTGGGGGCATTCCTTCCCTAATTATCCCAGATAATGGGGTCGAGTTTAAAAATTCTGCACTAAGCCATATCTGTAATCATTTGAAAATTACAATTCAACCAGCTCAAAACAGGAACCCAGATAATAAAGCCCATATTGAGCGTTTTTTTGGTACGCTTACTTTTGGCATAATTCAACAACTACCAGGTACAACATATTCAAATCCTAAAGCTCGGGGAGACTATGACTCAAAAAAACATGCAAGTGTTACCCTAGAAAATTTGAAATCATATGTTGATGAATGGATTCATAATATATATCACTGCTCAATCCACTCAATGACGGGACGAGCACCAATGCTATTTTGGGAAGATGCTTCTCAGAGTTGTCCACCATTAACCATATCAACTGATGAAGTAGATATTATTGCCCGTCGCCCAATCAGCAGAAAAATTCATAAAGGACAAGTCAAATTTGAATATTTGACCTACTTTTCGCATGCGTTAGCTACCCTAGAAGCAAATGGCTTACCTGATGTTATTGTTATGATTGATGAGCTCAATTTAGAGCACGTATATGTCAAACACCCATCAATTAAAGAACCAATAAAAGCAGAATCAACAGATAGTGATTACACCAAGAACCTCTCTCTGCAAGAACATCTTGAAATTCGTAAAGAACTTAAACTGGTATCCCAAGCAGATAAGCAAAGATTAGCAAAACATCGCGTATGGTACGCTCGATGGAAGTTATATGAACGCATTCAAAAAGATGCTTGTTCTAAAAACAAGAAGTTAAAGCAGTTGAAACTAGAGCTTCCTGAAACACTTAAGAATCTCTTAGAACAAGACAAGCTTATCCAACCTCAACCAATAAATTCATCAAACTCAATATTTATCTCATCTTCCGAAATGGAACTTCTAAATCAATCAAACGTCGATGATGGTTTTGGGACATTGGAGTTTGATGATGAATAAGTTAGATGCACTTGAGTTGAGTAAGAAGCTTAATAACATGGTCATTACCTCATCTGAGTTTACCAAAGCTTATGACGGTATCACCTCTTGTTCAGCACATACGAAAGCTTATCAAAAACCTATGGGTAGCTTACTTATTGCAGAGGGTGGACTTGGAAAAACCACACTTTCACAATCAATCCTGAAAAAGAATCCTGGTTATGAAAAACAAGAAGATGGCTACACCAAAAGAGTAGTCCCTGTGTTCTATATACAAATCCCATCGCCAGCAACAGTTAAATCTGTTGCTGGCATGATGCTAAAAGCCTTGAATGATCCAGCGCCTCTTTCTGGAACAACAGCACAGATGACAGAACGTTTGTGCTACCTATTAAAGCTCTGTGAAACGGAGCTGATCCTTATGGATGAATTCCATCATTTATTTGATATGCAAAAAGTATCGAGGAAGATGAATATTGATGTCTGTAATTGGATCAAAACAGTGACTGACTCAACCAACATAAGTTCCTGCTTAATTGGCTTGCCTGAATTTGCACCTTTATTACAAATAGATAGCCAGCTTGCACGACGCTTTCCACTGACATTCAAATTATCACGGTTAAATATCGGTTCAACTCAATCACCGGGAACACTTTATGGGTTCCTATCACAAGTAGAAAAGAATGTTGAAAAAAGACTCGCATTAAAATTTTTACCGCAATTAATTAATCCTTTATTCGTTCTACAGATTTACGCTTCAACCAAGGGATATCACCACTACATTATTTCACTTATCAGAGAAGCACTGCTATTCTCCCTTATTGCAGATAGTGACGTTATCACTCAACAATATTTTTCTTTGGCGTGGGATAAAGGCATTACTTCATATACCAATATGACCACACAAAATCCCTTTCATATGGACACTTCAGAACTCGTACAACGAATGAAGGGTAATCACTGATGCAAGAGAGGCATTTAATACCAGCAATCCCAACACCATTTCCTGATGAAACCGCTGGAAGTTTTCTCATTCGTCTCATCAAGCTGAATGGACATATTCATAGCTCAACCTTTTATCGCTCTAGAATAGATCTCAAATACAAAGAGACACTGAGCTCAATAATCACACATGATTATCTCTTTCTTAACATACTCAAGAAATTTCAGCTCCCTCATTATTTAAAAGAGTTATCGCTCAAAAGGCATAGTTCTACTTTACGTGGGTGTGTAATCTGGAAAAATAAACTATCAATACCAGATTATTTTTTCTCAAATGATGTCGAACGATTCTGCCCACTTTGCTTAAAGGAAATACCCTATTGGAGAAAAATTTGGCTAGTTAAACCATACTATGCATGTTTGAAGCATCAAATTCGCTTACACACGACTTGCCCTAGATGCCAATCAACGCTCAGTAGTTTGCGTACCGAAGTCTGTATTTGCTCAAAGTGCCTAGGCGATATTAGGAATTGCGAAATTGAGGCAGTATCAGATGAACAAACTAAACATATCAGGTGGTTTTTAGAATTCATAGAAATTGAAGAACAAGAAAAATTCAATTTATTAAAAATCTTCTGGTCCACACTTAAAAAATTTTCAGCCCATGATCCAGTCCCACCCTCAATAGAACTATTACTTGAATTAACCTATTTATTCTTTATGGATCGTGATTCATCTAGAGAAAGGATGGTTGACTGGATATCTCAAAGGTCTCATCAAGTCCATCCAAGAATTCAGCTAGCTCCATTCCTCATCGTGGATACCATGTATTTTGGACAATATACTAAAAAGATTCTTGAACAATTACCCGTACCCACTGAATTAGCCCCAGAACACACATTCCACTTATTAACCATTCAGGAAAGCTACCAAATCTTAGATATATGCTACTCAACAATTCAAAGATGGATAAGAGACAACAAACTGCAGTATGTAGCTTCAAAGGATATTCCTAAAAATCGTAAATTCCTTTCTAGCCTTGATGTAGAGTATATTCTTGTTCAGAAAGCGCTTCATCCACCTCAAAAAAAAATGAAACTACCACCTAGAAAAGATGGGAGGCGACTCAATATTTCTGATGTTGCTACTAAACTGAATGTTCATTATGAAAACATTCGTTGTTTGATCAGGACGCGCTACTTAAAAGCAGAAAAATTATTAGTCAGATTTAGCTGGGCTTACTATATAAACTCCAAAGATCTAGAAGAATTCAATGACACATACATATTAGTGAGTACATTAGCAAAAAAACTAAAAGTTACTCCTCAAAACCTTACTGAAAAGCTCGCCAGTATCAATATTCATCCAATTAGTGGGCCACATATTGATGGAGAGTTTAATAATATATTTTTTCAAGAATCCGTAAGACATTTAAGCCGAGAAGTTGTTGAGAAAATAGTTAACTATCCGACTCTTACAGGTCGCTATCCTAGTTTTGAGGAACAACTTCCCAAACCACCACCAACTTATGTTTCTTTGAGTGAGGCTGCAAATTGATGTGTGCTGAGAAAACAGGAGGTTTTAACTTGGTAAACTATAGACACTCATCAGGAGTTTACCATGAGCAAGAAACAGAAGACTTACACCGCAGAATTTAAAGTTGAAGCAATAAAATTGATTGAAGCCAATCAAGGCAATGTATCGGAAACAGCCAGACAACTTGGCATTTCAATGCAAACTCTTTCAAATTGGAATAATAAAGCAAAGACTGGCACCTTAGCAGGCACTAAACAATATTCACCTGATCTAAATGCCTTACTCGAAGAAAATAAAAAGCTCAAACAACAGCTCAAAACAGCTGAAATGGAACGTGAATTTCTAAAAAAGGCAGCAGCGTACTTTGCGAAAGAAAGTCAGTAAGGTACGCCTATATGAAACAGCAAAGATATTTATTCCCGATTAGCTTTATGGCTAGATTACTTCACGTTTCAGTGTCACGATTTTATGATTGGCTAAAACGAGGCATGAATAAAAGATTGGTTCAGCGAAATCAACAGACAATTTTGGTCAAAATAGCTCATGAGGAAACTAAACAAAGCTATGGCTATATTCGATTAACTAAGCATTTACAAGCGCAAGGTATCAAAATCAGTACGTATGCTGTACGTCAAATAAAAAAGCTCAACCAGCTGTATTGTAAGCGTCATAAGCGTTTCAAAAGAACTACGAAGAGTGATCATAATCGAGCGATCTACGCAAATTTACTAGAGCAACAGTTTTCAATGACTAAGCCCAATCTTGCATGGTCAAGCGATATTACATACATTTGGACTGCTGAAGGTTGGTTATACTTGGCAGCAGTAAAAGACCTGTACACGAAACAAGTGGTTGGCTATAGCTTAAATGAGCGTATGACCGCACAACTTGTTTGCAATGCACTGACTATGGCGATTCGTAATCAAAAACCAACGAAAGGCTTAATTATTCATTCGGACAGAGGCAGCCAATATTGCAGCCATGAATATCGAAAGATACTGGAAAAATGTGATTTTCAAGGTTCAATGAGCAAACGTGGGGACTGTTACGATAATGCACCGATTGAAAGTTTCTGGGGCATACTCAAGAATGAATTAGTGCATCATTGCAACTATAAAACCAGAGATGAAGCTAAAGCAGATATTACAAAATACATTGTGTTATTTTATAATCAGCGAAGAATTCAAAAGAGTTTGGATTTTAAAACGCCAAATCAAATAGCAGAGAACTTTTATCGGTTAGCTGCCTAGCATATCCCAAGTGAAAGTCTCCTGCTAATTCAGCACATATCAAATAAACTTAATATTAGTCCGAATAAGACAGCCCGATTAGTCAAAAAAGGATTTCTTGAAAGAGATATATCCCACAATTTAAGTATTTCAATTAATGTTAAATCTTTGAATGCTTTAATCGCAAACTTACATAATCCAAAATTTATATCTTTGAAACAATCACTTATCCAACTAAATTGTCCAAAAAATTGGTTTAATCAATATTGGGTTGATACAGGTTTTATTCATGTTCATGATTTTTTATACTGGCATTTTATTGAAAAAAATGTAAGCGTCCGCTGAACACACCTTATGAATTCATCCTATAAGCCTTAATTTAGTCCCCACTTAAAAACAAGTGGGGACTAAAATTTATGACTACAAATCACCAGACATCCATCGCATCTCTTGCGAAAAAACGAAGAACATACAGTGCTGAATTTAAACAGCAGATCGTTCAGGCTTGTAAAGCACCGGACGTTTCAATTGCTTCGGTCGCTTTGCAACATGGATTGAATACAAATCTTGTATCCAAATGGATTCGCTTAATTGATGGTAAGCCAGGGAATGATCGCTCACCACTACCGAATAAACCTGCATTTATTGCCTTATCTTGCTCTGCACCATTAGATCCTACTCCTACTGACATGTTAACGGTTCAAATTACTTTACCCCACTCAAAAGCAGAAATTGGCTTGAAATGGCAGACATCAGAAATACCTGCCTTGGCAGAATTACTCAAGGCACTTGCAACATGATCCGCATTGATGAAATCTGGTTGTCTACTCAGCCCATGGACATGCGTGCAGGTATGGATACGGCCATGGCTCAGGTGGTGAGAGCCTTTGGCTACATCAAACCGCATTGTGCTTACCTGTTCTGTAATAAACGTGGCCATCGCATGAAAGTGCTGGTACATGATGGACTGGGCATCTGGCTGTGTGCCCGGCGTTTGGAACAGGGTAAATTTCACTGGGCTCAAGTTCACCAAGGTGAAACCGTGGCCCTCAGCCCGGAACAGTTACAGGCATTAATCCAAGGTTTGCCCTGGCAGAGAATTGGATTGCAGCAAGTGGTGAATATGCTCTAAACCAAGCTCGACCATTCTGCCATCCTCCAAACGTTCTATTTCATTATCTTCATGACCTCAGGCATACTGCGGTCATGAATACGCTGCCTGACTTAAGCCAACTGACCCATGAACAACTGCTGGAATTCACCAGACAGTTGGCGCTGCAGCATCAGTCTCTAGCACAATCAAACCAGCAATTAGATGCCAGAGTTCAACATCTTGAAGTCACCAATCAGCAATTAGATTCTAAAGTTCAACATCTTTCTATTCTCAATCAAAAATACGAGCATGAGCTCGCACTATTTAAACAGCACAAATTTGGCAGTAAAAACGAACATCTCACCGCAAAACAAATCCATCTGTGGGACGAAGCGGTTGAAGAGGATATCGCAGCAGTTGATTTGGAACTGGAGCGGCTGAATGCAGATAAAACCGATGCAGCGACACAGAAAGCCAAAACCAATAAACCTAAACGTCGACTGCTACCCGATCATCTACACACCATCCGTATTGAGCATGAACCTGCATCAACCCAATGCAGTTGTGGCTGCCAGTTACGTCGTATCGGCGAAGATATCAGTGAAAAACTGCATTTCAGACCGGCACAGTTCTATAAGGAACAGCATGTGCGTGGCAAATGGGTCTGTGATCAGTGTGACACCCTGACTCAGCAAGCGATGCCCGCCTATGTGATTGATAAAGGCATTGCTTCACCTGAACTGCTCAGCCATGTGCTGGTATCGAAGTATGCCGATCATTTGCCGCTGTACCGTCAGCGCCTGATCTATCAGCGGGCGGGCATTGATCTGTCCAGATCTACTTTATCTGACTGGATTGGTCGCTGCGGTGTGGAACTGGAACCTCTGGCGAATGCCTTAAAACAGGTGGTGCTGCAACAGCGGGTGATCCATGCCGATGAAACACCAGTCACCATCATGCGGATGGGTGATGATGAGAAAAAACCGAAGAAAGGTTATGTCTGGGCCTATGCCACTACACAGTACAATCCAGTTCAAGCGGTGATCTATGACTTTCAGGATAGCCGTTCAGGTCAGCATGCAGAAGAGTTCCTGAATGGCTGGCAGGGCCATCTGGTCTGTGATGATTACAGTGGTTATAAAGCACGCTTTAAATCAGGCGATGTCATTGAGGTGGGCTGCATGGCGCATGCACGTCGTAAATTCCATGAGCTACATGTGACTGGGAAAAGTCAGATCGCTGAACAGGCATTACTGATGATTCAGAAACTGTATGCGATAGAAGCAGAACTCAGGAAAAAGACCGATGGTACAGCGGAAGACCGCCGCGAATACCGACAACTGCATAGTCAACCAGTGATGCAACAACTATATGAATGGCTCAACCAACATCATCTGACAGTGCCATCGAGTTCTCCCACCGCCAAGGCCATCAATTACACTCTGAAGCGTTGGCCAGCTTTAAGCCGCTATCTGGATGATGGCAATCTACCTATAGATAATAATTGGGTGGAAAACCAGATGCGACCTTGGGCGTTGGGACGTAAGAATTGGCTATTTGCAGGTTCGCTGCGCAGTGGACAGCGAGCGGCAAATATCATGACTTTAATCCAGTCAGCAAAGCTGAATGGGTTGGATCCGTATGCCTATCTCAGTGATGTGCTGAAAAGGCTGCCGACGCATAAAGCGACCCAAATAGAAGAATTACTACCACATCGCTGGAAATCCAACTCAAATTAAAAAATAGGCATGGGGTTCAGCGGATGCTTACAAAAAAATGAGCTAAATGAGGTATTAAAATTAAAGAAAAAATATCTTACAGGCACAGAAGCTAGTACTCTTCTTGGCATGCACAAATCTCACGTGACAAACTTAGAATCCCAAGGCTTAATTGAACCTGTTTATTTAGGAACGCCAAAAATAATTAAGTTATTTAAACGAAAAGATATAATAAATCTAAAGGAATTAGGATATGGAGCAATTAACTAGAGTCCAAAAATCCACTTAATATCTTTTACATCGGTATAAAATTTGATAATCAACAATATTAGCACTTCACCTGACTTTTAGCCTTGGGCATATTTATCACGACGTTTTTTTAGTCTAGCAACCACCTGATCATGTGGAATTCCAGGTCGTTGATCTGCTAGTGATTCCTTAACTTTGGCTTTGAACCATGCGTTATATTTAGCTTCATGGTCTGAGCTATCAAACTCAGAAACAAGAGGATCAAAATCAATGTTCATGTATGATTCCCGATCAATGTATGATTAAAATTTTAGCAGAATTTGTCCATTTTAATAAGAGGACGCATAATTTATTTAAATTGTACAAATATAAAAGAATTATTATACAAGCTTACTCTCAAACCTTTGATTTTTGGAGTATCAACAAAACAAAGATTAAAATTAACTTTTAACTCTCACACGTTTACCATAGGTACGTCTGTCTGTACCAGAACAAACTGGACACCATGAGTTATTATGAAACAAATTTTGAAAAGTTGGATTCCATTTATGCCCCTTTTCACATTGCACCTCAAGCTTTTGACGTACATTAAGATACTCTGTAGAAAATAATAATCCGCCTTTATTTTCTATAAACTCCTTAATGAATTCAAGAGTATGTGCAACATCCCTATTACTACATTCATTGCACCAAGATTTTTTATATATGTGAACGGCAGGCGTGGCATAAAACTCATGACCTTTTTCACATCTATATAGATGTTTAACTCGCCTACCTAGATATTCTTTTGAAAGACATTCACCTTCATGCTGCTTTGCATAATTTTGACACCATTCAAGATTGTACTTAGCTAAAACCATAGAGCCCTCCTTTAAGCAATCTAATATGAAACTTTAAATGGTTTTTTTATAGATTGAATATGGATATAAGATAGTGATTAATTTATCTATACATTTATTTAGCCGTAAAGTATTCTGTTTTGTTCCTTCTAATTGGATAAATTCCACTATTTGCATCTCATCTGAACAACCAACTACATTTTTGATAGGATGATATACACTTTCTTTGTTTATGAAATATTCAGGTAATAACTGACCTAATTTTACTACATTCTGATCAGTATTAAGAAACAACATAGCCCTATGAGCTTTTTCTGATACTTCTTTAAACCGTGATAACTTTGACTCTAATTCTGTCTTACTTTTTGAACCCTCATATACTATATTCAAATTTATTACAGAAAGCTCGAGTAAGTCTTTAATTGCTTCTTTAGACTCATTAGCAATAACTTCACTTCCTTTCTGTTTCTTCCACTTTTTAAATATGCATATAGCAACAATAGGTGTAACCAGAGGTATAAACTTAGAAGCTAAGTTAAAATCAAAACTACAAATGTCCATTTATTACACCTTTAAAATTATATAAATCATAGCTATAACACAATTAACAAATTTTGTATTTTTTTCTTAAGGTAAGTCCTTGGTATTTAAATCATTTGTCTTATTATGTTTAAGTTGTATTTGCTTTTCCACCAGCGGCTAGACGAGTTCTTGATTATAAACGGAAAACCAATTTTCAATCCGTAAACAAGTATCTATCATCACACACACAAAAACCGCCTGCACTAGCAAGCGGTTCAATTATCTTAGCTTATAAATACATTGACTATCTGCAACATATCAGCAACAAAACTGACAAGTTGCACAAACAAGTGAAAATAGTTCACCGTCATTAACCTCTTAATTAGAGGGCATCACTGAAGTAACGTCTAAATCAATCATACATTCTTGCGTCACAGTTTGCCGTTCAGCAATTTGTATAAATGTACATTTTATTGCTATCGCATTAACGATAGAGTAACCTTTAAGGTGAATCAAAAAGCAATAATGTCAGTAATGCCATTGTTGATATTCAGCTACTCCACTCGAATTTTTGGTCGAGGACGAGTGGAGTAGCAACCTTCGAAAAGATATCGTTCATCGCACTTTTTTAGTCATATCAAATGTTGAATCTATCTGTTATGTAAAGTAGGTGGTCAACGTTGTATAGGAAAATTATTCCTATTCGATTCTATGTTTTACTTTATAAGAGTTATGTCTAAATGGCTACCTCTTTCCCTAACAACTGCGTTAAATGTTGTCGCGCAGCATCATCAATCTGCTGTTTATTAGCTTTTATTTAAGCTATATATAACTATGACTGCTGCAGTACTACTAGTTTCTAAAAACTACTATTCAATCATTAGGGTAATCTATTCATAATCAAAATTAGCAAAATTACAGTTTTAGATTAATTCATTTCACTTGATACATCTTTATTGATCCCATGTATTTATCCAAATAAGAGTAACAGCTAAATTGTCCAGAAGATTGGTTTAACCAATATTGGGTTGGTACAGGTTTTATTCATTTTCATGATTTTCTATGCTGGCATTTTATTGTAAAACATGAGCACAATGAGGTATTAAAATTAAAGAAAAGTATCTTACTGGCGCCGAAGCCAGCACTCTTCTTGGCATGCACAAATCTCACGTGAGAAATTAGAGTACCAAGGCTTAATTGAGCTTATATATTTAGGAACGCCAAAAATAATTAAGTTATTTAAACGAGAAGATATATTAAATCTGAAGGGTTTTGGATATAGAGCAATTAATTAGAGCCCAAATAATTCGCTTCATTGATACTCTTTTAAAAATCTCTCAAAAGCTTTCTTTATTTGTTTGGCCCAAATTATGTTTCTACTCCAGAAGCATATATTTAAAATAAATCGTATATCTACCAACCAAGCTAGAGCCTTCCAAAAATAAACTTTTTTTGATTTTTTAAATCTTGCGTTAAAAGCATGAGCATGGAAATATCTTGATATCTCATCTTTTTCCGATTCTAAGAAATCTAAATTCCACCACTGCCCCCATTTATAGACATCACTTTCTTTTTTTGTAAAAAATTTATCTAAATTATCAATAGGATAAACCGTATTCTTCAAATCCCAATTAAAATCAATAGCATTCCCCTCCTTATCAAATATTTCCTTTATTTCAATTTTAACACGACTGAAGGGTTCATAGATTCTGTCATTTTTAACTTCTATATTTCTAAGAGGAATACTTGGTAAAGCTACTATACAAGGCATGTTAGATACGTCATAAATATCTACAACAGATTGATACTTTAAATTATCCAAAGAGGCAGTAATACAAAAAGTTATTTTATGAAAATACTGATTATTTCTTGCTTTTACACGAAGTGTACAGTTAGGTTGCTTCTTATTAAGATAAATTTCACTCCAATTTATATCATAATCTACAATTTCACCCAGACTAAGACGAAATATTCTATTTATTTCTAAATACAAATTATATGTTGTTGAAACATTATATGCTTCTAAGTACAAAAATTTACCAATCAACTCAAATGGTTTTTTAAACAAAATACCAAAAATAAAAGATATTATTTTTATAAAAAAACTTGTTGCATAGGTTAAAGGCTCTGCCATATTACTTAAGCTCGAATGAAAATTAGGAAAAATGATAAAAAAAATCAATTAAATATTACCAAAACTAGGTGAGAATGCTAAGAATTAAAAAGTCGATTGTGAGAGCCTAAATTATATGTAATCACAAAGCCATGATCTATATTTAGTAATTTTTGATAGTTAAAATACATTAGCGGATTTAACTATTTGAAATTTATTAATTTTAATACTAATTTTTATCTTGAGCCAAATCACCATTTACAATTACAGGCGCAACCCACTTGTAGAAAAACTCTTGTGCATTGTTCTTTCTTGAGCCTTTCCAAAAGCCATGCCAATGAGCACGTCTTATGTGAGGGGCTTGGGTTTTTCCTGAATTATGATAGACATTAAGTGCTTCTTTAATCGAACGTCCATCTTTTTCTCCAACATCAAAGTAGCGAATCTTTTTGGCTTCAAAAAGTTTATTTTTACCCTTAATACGTTGTGGTTTTGGATTAAAATTCAGGTCAAGAATTTCATTACCATTTTCACTAATATCTGGTTCATCCTGACAGATATATAAAATAATCTGTAGGGCTTTATTTTTAAACATGACAAGTTCTGCAAGTGCTTCATCACTAATACCTTGTTTAAACCATTGACTAATTTTTATTGTATCTTCTTCAATAGACTTATTATCAGCATCAAGACTTATACAGGTTTTAAAATCTGTTCCGAACGTATCCTCATAAAGTATTGTAAAATGTAATATTTCTTGTCCTTTATATAGTGAAGAAGGGAAATAATTAATACTAGCCCAAAAACCTACAATTTTTCTTCCGAATGTAGATAACTTTAGATTGCGACAATCAACATAAATTGACCATTCAGGTAGCCTACTAATTCTATCAAGTGGGATATTTCCTTTAAAATCCTCATTCAACAAGAAAGGCGCAATGTCATCATTAATCTTATATATGCCTTTTGTATATCGCCAAGTACCTATATCGGCAATTGCCATTATTTCGGGTATAAGAGTGAATGGCAAGTCAATTGGCACGATTGGCTTTTGTTCAATCTGAATCTTTTTGTGTGCGAGAAACATTTTATCAGCCAAACGAGGATGTTTGATTCTCAATATGATGAACCACCACGCAATATACGCCAATAATACTTGTCCATCGCTATTACCTTTGTGACCAAACTCACCATTATCTAACACCCCTGTATTTACATATTTCCAAAGTTCGGGGTAGTTTGCAGACAACGCATCTAAAACCTTAATTGGTGATATTTCTTGTGATTTAACAACCTTCATAAGCTGCTTTGGTGTACCTCTTAGTTCTTTTTGCCCCATAGCGAATGCCTTGTAAATGATATAAAAAAAACATATCAATTTCACATATCAAAAACAATGGTGATGTTATGCAAAAAACTATGTATAAAAAAGACTCTAGTGATCCAACTGAACTAGATATTTTGATTGCTCATCTGAACAGCTAAAAGAAATTTTAGAAAGTATAGGCAAGCCCCAAAGTGTATAAAATTTAAGTAATTTAGTACGGAACTTATTACTCTCATACATTAACGACTGGCTTTGCTACTCTTTCCTCATGACGTTTTTATAATCATGCTACAACTTGATAGTGTGGAATGGCAGGATGGGGATCGGCCAAAGCCTTTTCAACTTTCGCTTTAAACCATGCTTTATATCTTTCTTGGTGGTAGGAGCTATCAAATTCGGATACTGTTGAGTCAAAAACTATATTCTTGTGAGATGCTCTCTCAATATCTAATCATTTTTTTCATTTTAGTATAACTATACAGAATTTCAATATCCAACCTAAAACTAAGCGTCAAAATATGTCGCTCATCAAAATGTCATCTTATGTGTCGTTTTTCTCAAAAAATGTTATATTATCTGTCGTATTTTCATGAAAGTGGCTGTCTTTAAGCTTTCTAACTATCTGTTTTATATAAGACACGAATGTCAACATATGTGTCGCGTGACGGTTGAATGACACATCAGTTGTCATAAACGACACAACACCTGTCATGAAGCAACATGACAGGTGTCATTAATTAACTGGCTCACTATTCCTTAGACCAGTTTTCATAACTTTAAAACAATAATGTCGCATAATTTTTTGTTAGCAGAGCAAACAATGGCAGAAACTGAAAAAATAGCACAAATGGCAGAAATACTTTCTGATGAATTATTTACTGAATTTTTCTGGCAAAAAACAGGTACAACAAATCATAATTGGTCTTGTGAAGATAAAGAAAAGCATGGAAATAAAACGCATCCTTCTGACGTTGTATTTTATTACGATGAGCCATATTCGCAATCACGAACTTATATCAATTGTGATCTAAAAAGTTATGCAAAAGGAACAATCAAAGCCAATACAATAAAAGAGGCTATTGAAAGTTTAGCCAAACAAGTTTCATGTGCAGAAAAAAGTTCTGAATGGAGAGAACTTTATGTTCATGATCATGTGACTCCTGAAATTTGTGGACTGCTTTTCGTCTATAATCACGATGGTGAATATGACAAAGATTTTTCAAATTTATTATCATCAGTTAAGACGGACCAACTAGATATTCCTAAAGGCTCTAAAATCGTAGTTTTAGGTCCTAAAGATATTTTTTGGCTAGATAATATTAGGTATGACTTGTGCTTAATGAGAGGAAAATCTGGAACAGACAAACTACCAAACCAAGAGCAGTGTAGGTTCTTCTACCCACAGTTAATTAGAAAAACAAATGTCCAAATAGAAAAAGCCAAGGCAAGCACTTTAGAAATGCTTGTAGGACCATGGATTATTCTAGAATATAAAAAAGAACATAATCGAAAAGGTTTTATTATTTTTTATAAACGAAAAGGAGAAACCACTGAAGAATTTATATACTTAATTGATTATTTAAGACATTATCAAGTTTTATCTGACGATACTGACATCCAGATTAGAACTTTAGATTCAGCACCTACTGCACCATCTATTTTCAAAAAGGCTGTAGATCGGTATATAGAAGAGATGACTGAGAGTAATGAAGAAAGTGATTTTTCTATTTTAGTTAGAAATATCAAATTTTCAAAAATGCCACAAGTCAAAAGCACATTCTCAGAAATCGAGATCGGGATGGATCTATGAATAAATTATCTTTTCAACAATTATGTGCTACTGATCATGATATTTTTTCTTTGCTAGCATCTGGAAAACAACGCATTACAGATGTAACTTTAAATGAACTAGCAAAAGACAGAGGTATTTTCTTTTCCCCAAAATCAACAAGAAGTGATCTTATAGAAGATATTTCCATTTGGACACATGATTATAATGATGTAATAGGATTAATAGAGAAAAGAGATTATAAAAAGCGAAATGAAAAAATGACATCTGTTGTTTTACCAGCGGAATTAACAGTAGATGAAATAAAAGAGATTGTAAAAGACTATCAAAAGGATATGCAAAAGAAAGAAAAAGTAACTTTCCATCAAAAAGGTAATGATGGTGTTGTAATGAACACTGAGTATGATGAGTATGATTATTCAAAAACCAGACTTATTCAAAGACAGCGCAAAGATGCAAGTATACAAATTGAAAGTAAAGATGGTCAAACCACTATTAGAATGCCAGCTACGGAAAAGGCAACTAATATAGTCGAAAATTTTAAGAGTAAAGTAGAAATATACAAAAAACTGAAATTCCTATAAAAAGAATTGAGGTTAGCCATCTATTAACTCCAGAAGAAAGAAATAAATTCTTTATGCAATTAATTTCAAGCATTTCTGATTTTGATTTAGAAACAGTCACTAACCTAAAAGTAGACTGTTTCGGTGATAGTAATGAGGATTCAGCAGATGATACTGAATTTGATGAAGATATGTCTTTAAAACAAGAAATGATTGGGGTAGTTCATAGCGCCGTTTTTAATGGTGAAAACTTGGTTGCATCAGAACAATATACTCAATTACGAGATGGTGGTTTTTTTATTACTTCCATTACTTGGAAAGCAAAGCAGAAAAAAGACCCATACTTTCTAGTACAATTTGAAGCATCTTTCGAAAATGGGAAAGAAGGAACAATATTTAAATATGGAGCTAAGTACGCAACGAGAATTGCTAACACTTCAGAATATACTAAAAATTTCAAGCCTGTTGAAGGTGAAAATAAGACGAAGTTACTTGGCTTAATAGAAACAGCTGCAAGAAGCGTTCTAGATAAGTTATCCTTAGATGAATCATTATAAGAATAGTAAGATATGAACAGATATCAATGGTTTAAAGTAAAGTGGTCTATCACTATGCCTCAGTTAGCAAAAAAATTAACTGAACTCTTCTCTTTTAATGAAAATGAAGTCAATGGTTTTATCATTGATCGAGTAAGAGAAAACTTTATTGAAGCCAGATACATAGAAAAGGTTGAATATCAAGATATTGTTAAAGATCCTTTTGGTAAAGAGACATATTATAATAGAATATCTTATAAAGAATTTGATATAAGGATTTCTGATGACACCCCTATTGGATTAGAATTTATTAATGCACCCAGAGGTATTCAAGGGTTAACTAGTAAATTATTACAGGCTTCTAATTTTGAACTTAAAATTAGCCCACTTAAAATTGATGTTCTTGAGTGGATTAATCATCTTAATATTATACTTGAAAAACAGGCTGTTATTAAATCTATTCAGATTGGTGGTTTAGAGCTGAAGCCTGGCGTATCAGCAAAAACATTAATTAAAGGTCAAAAAAATGTATTAGAAGCTAGTCATTTAATCACTGATGGAAAAATATTTACTATCGAAAAATTACAAGCTAACTTTAATGAATTAGGAACTATTCTAATAACTAATAGCGGATGTGCAAAGATTGATAAGGATATTTATCATGGATATATTGAGGGAATAAGAAAATCATTAGCTAACATAACATAGTAAAGTGTCAGATTTATTATAAATTATTTCTTAAATTTCAGGTTCTCTACTTATATTTTAAAAACATTCAAGCTTATAAGGCAACGCTCAATAATGAGAACATTTCAAGAAGTAAGAAATGAACTTCAGAAACAAGATCTATTTATAATAGATTGAACTCATCATAACATTATCCCATTTACAGTTTTGAACATTACAACACTTAATAAAGGTTCTTTTAAAAGAGAAAATAATCTTTTATAGAAGCCAAAGATATCCCCTATCAACCATAAATAACGATATATCCCCCCAAACAACACTACCCCAACCCATCTAAAAAACACCCCACCAACCTCTCCCGATCATCCACACTATTTTCACCCTGAAGCTGAACCATTGCTCCATCAATCACAAACAAGAACATATGTGCATCTTGTTTTGAGGCATTCACATTGCTGGTTAAAAGTAGTTTATAAATTTCATCAATCAGCCAGTGTCGATACTCAACCACGATTTGATAAGCATTGGGATAGCGCTTTTCAATTTCAAAAATAGCCTTAAACGGTAGATGATAAAAACCTTCCAGATTGGCATGTAAAAAGAAAATATGCTTAAGCTTTTCATAAACAGTAAAATCTTTCTTTTTATAAATCAGCGCAAATACTTCTTCTTTCAGTGCATCTTTTTGAAAGGTTAAACTCATTTCAATCAAACGCTCTTTAGAATAGAAGTATTTATAAAACGTGGCTTTGGGAATTCTGGCAGACTCAATAATACGGTTTACCCCAACATGATGAAAACCGTATAGGTTAAAGAGTCTTCGAGAGGTATCGAGTACCCTTAAAGCTCGAAATGAAATATCTAAATTTGACATATATTTTCCCTATAAATATTTTTTGTTTTAATGAGATAAAAACCACTCTCGATCTTGTTATAAGCAAAGAAGCATCAAAGGCTTCAAAAGGTAACCAGAGTGGATCTCAAGTTTTATTGTTGATATTTTTTAGGTATAACCAGCCAATGCCTAAAAGCCCAAAGGCTGTTAAACCGTGCTAAACACTAATCTGAAGGTGTACGAATAAAATACATGGCCAACTCCTGAACAATTCAAAATTCTGCCAATGTATAAAAAATTATGGTGGCAGAACGAAAGAGGGTTAGCAGACTGAACCTAAGAATCAGCACGCCCTGAGGCGTCCCCCTCCCGTCCTACCGCAACAAAAGGGGGACGAACGAGTCTACATCAAAAAAACAAGTTTTTTCAATGCACTTAGGCAACGGTCTGCTAAAACCGACTGGCAATGTAGGCCAGCCAGCAAAGAATAATCGGAGAATTTTCGGGTGTCAATGTTGGATTTTGTGTAAAACATTAAAATTATTATTATTTTTCAATCAATTAAATAATTGATTATGATTATATTAAACCAGCGTATTTGATCAATTCAACCGATCAACACGCCTTATTATTTTTAGCTCTAGGCATAAGGCGTAAACCCAAAAGCAAACTGGCTTTAAGCAAACTGGCTTTAAGCAACTTCAGTCTGCCCAACATGATGATAAGAGCGGTTAAAATAAACCAAGCTTTGATCATGTTCACTTTGTTGAATTGCCACAATACGACAAATAAAAATCGTATGTGTTCCAACTTCTTGAATTTGCTCAATCTCGCAATCAAAATTCACCAAAGCATCATCTAAAACCGGTGCGCCAGTTTCTAATTCTGTCCAAACGCCATGTTTAAATCGTTCTTCTGGGCTTAATTTAGACGAAAACGCTTTAGAAATATGCTGATGATGTGCGCTTAAAACATTTACAGTTAAAATTTTATTTTCAACAAAATGCACATGCGAACTCGCCGCTTTATTCATACAGACCAATAAAGTCGGAGGCGAATCCGTCACACTACATACGGCAGACGCAGTAAATCCGTAACGACCAGACAAACCTGTCGTGGTAATGACACTGACTGCACTAGTCAACAAAGACATTGCATTTCTAAAGTCTGTTGCTTCAATCATTTCATTGTTCCTAAATTGAACCGTACTTTTTTAGATTTAGCATTACCCTGCTATTCCGTCATGTAGGCACTGCATCTGGATGAGTTTCTCAGTAGAACTGATGTTCTCTAAATTGTGATCAGGGTTTCCCGTTGGGTCGTGGATATCCATTCACCCAAACAGGTCACCCTTTTTACACCACAATATCGTTGAATACTAGCGGCTAAGTTCTTTACGAACGATTTCTGCGCCAGCACTTAAAGCATTAAGTTTGCCTCTTGCAACTTCACGAGATAAAGGAGCCATACCACAGTTGGTCGATGGATAAAGCTTATCCGCATCTACAAACTGAAGTGCTTTTCGTAATGTGTTGGCAACTTCTTCTGCTGTCTCAATGGTATTGGTTGCCACATCAATAGCACCAACCATTACTTTCTTACCACGGATCAATTCGATCAAATCCATTGGCACACGAGAGTTTTGGCATTCTAAAGACACGATATCAATTTTAGATTGTTGAAGTTTAGGGAAAGCTTCTTCATATTGACGCCATTCTGAACCTAAAGTCTTTTTCCAATCTGTATTGGCTTTGATGCCGTAGCCATAACAAATATGCACCGCAGTTTCACATTTAAGCCCTTCAAGCGCTCTTTCTAAAGTCGCAACACCCCAGTCGTTGACTTCATCAAAAAACACATTAAATGCAGGTTCATCAAATTGAATAATATCCACACCCGCAGCTTCTAACTCTTTGGCTTCTTCATTGAGGATTTTGGCAAATTCCCAAGCAAGTTTTTCACGACTTTTATAATGCGCATCATACAGCGTATCAATCATGGTCATTGGACCAGGCAACGCCCATTTAATCGGCTGATTGGTTTGTTGACGTAAAAACTTGGCATCATCAACAAAAACAGGCTTTTGACGAGACACAGCACCGACAACAGTTGGTACGCTTGCATCATAGCGATTACGAATGCGTACAGTCTCACGTTTCTCAAAATCAACACCATTCAGATGTTCAATAAACGTGGTGACAAAGTGTTGGCGGGTTTGTTCGCCATCACTGACAATATCGATCCCTGCGTGTTGTTGCTCTTGCAATGACAAGCGTAAAGCATCTTGTTTGCCTTCAATTAATTGCTCATCTTGTAATTTCCAAGGTGACCAAAGTTTTTCAGGCTCGGCAAGCCAAGAAGGTTTTGGCAGGCTGCCAGCAGTTGAAGTCGGTAATAATATTTTCATAATCAATAATCTTGTCTATCTAGGTAAATTAAGCAACGTAATTTGCAGACCACTGCTCAAGGATATGTTTGTATGGCTTGATGAACTGCTCTTCAGTAAATTTGCCTTGCTTAATCGCCAACTGGCCACGCTCTTCTCGGTCATACACAATACGAGTAAGTGAATAATCCTGATGCTTTAAACTTGGTTGGTAAGATTTACCTGCCACAGAATTCGCGTTGTAAATCTCAGGTCGGTAAATCTTTTGGAAGGTTTCCATGGTGCTGATAGTACCGATCAACTCAAGGTTAGTGTAATCACTCAGCAAATCACCACGGAAGTAAAATGCCAAAGGCGCAACACTATTTGGCGGCATAAAATAGCGAACCTGCAAACCCATTTTTCCAAAGTATTCATCTGTTAATGAATATTCATCTTGCAGATATTCAACACCCAATACTGGATGCACATTTGCAGTACGGTGATACACCTTGCTACTTGAAACACTAAGACAAATCACTGGTGATTTTTTAAAGTTTTCTTTATACGCATTTGAATTTACAAATGCATTGAAAATTTTCCCATGAAGCTCACCATAGTTTTCTGGCAAGCTAAATTGATCTTTATTTTTATTATGTTCTAACAGCAATACGCTAAAATCATAATCACGCACATAAGAAGAAAAATTGTTTCCCACAATACCTTCGATACGTTGATTATTTTTGTGATCAACAATATTGGTTTTCAATATTTCAATCGTAGGGAAAGTCTCACCGTTGCCTTCGATATCAATATCAACTGAAATGATTTCGAGCTCAACAGAATAACGATCTGCTTCTGGATTATCCCAATGCGCTAAGGCATTAAAACGATTGTCAATCATCGTTAGGGTATTGCGCAAATTGTCATGGCGACTCTCACCTCTTGCTAAATTGGCAAAGTTGGTTGTGATACGCGTATTATTAGAGGGATGATAGTTTTCGTCGAAACTAATGCTCTTAATCGTAAATGTAAAATCTTTACTCATGATGATCTGATACCCTAATTTCTGAAATAAACCTGAATTTTTTTCATGCTCTTTCTGAACCATCCAATTTCTCTTTGGATCTATCCAGCCAATAGTATTTCCCGTATTTTCTGACTTGTACTTGGTCGCTCAATTCAGAATCAACGATAATCTTGTCTATCGTGAAGCGCTTGGTGTAATTTATACCGCAATCCGTACATGAATAAAAATGATATAATTTCACAAAAAAGTGAACCAAATTCATGTTTAGGGATGAGTAACATGAATAAATGGATTGTGAGGCTGGGATGTTTGATCAAAACTCAATTGATGAGTAATCAAAATGCTGTTAAAAGCGTATATAAACAAACTGATCTGATTGCCAATGTGTTGTATCTTATTGTGTTGGTTGCTATTGGGCTTTTTACTTGGCTTAGGAAATTGAGAAGAAATGGAGATCAAAAATATTATTTAGATTGATCATTTAACTTTTTCCATTGTGGGACTGTTGGGTAACTGCTGTCAGCAAAAAATCTTCATCTACTAATGACTTATACTCATCATTTAATAACCTCTTTATAAATATTAAATTTGCTAAAAGCAGCCAGCTCGATAAATATCAATTAAAATTATATGGTTATGGTAAATATTTTTTGATGATGAATCTCAAACGTAATTATGACTAAACTCCTAAAAAATATCAGATAATTTAATATATCCTTCTGTTGTCTTAGTTTTTCCATAATATTCAACATGAAGGTATAATGAGTCACTATTTTTAATAATATTCTTTATTGTTACTTTATCATTTTTTACAATGTAAGCATTTGTTTTTATATAATTTTTATCAAGAATAAATACTTTAGGTAAATTTATTTTTATATTTTTTACTGTTTGATTTGAATTGTCTTTTAGAGAGTAAATAGTTGATTTATTATAATAAATAACACTTATATTAAGATTATCACTTAATGTTTTTAATTCTTCTTGCAAAGAATATCTATCATTTTTCAACTTGTATATACGTGTGTAACTTATAGGGCCATCTTTAAACCTTTCAATAATTTGTTTTTTATCATTTATAACTTCTGGATCGTATAATGGACTCAAATAAAACTTATGAGCTTTATTATTTGATATATCGAATATTTGATACTTTCCACTAGGATTGCAATCATCTGTATAGTTTACAAACAAATATTTCCTTTTGTCATTCGTTAAACTCTCCACTGAAAAAGCATCTTTATCAAAACAATAATTAACATCATCAAATAGGAAAATTTTCAGGGAACCCTGTTTAAAATAAACTTTATGATTATCCTTTACTAGGCTATCACTATCAGCAAAAGTTAGTGGTGAGCATAAAAGAGCTACTGTTAAAAAGATTTTTTTACTTAAACCCATTTCTTTTCTCAACCTCTCTTAATATTTTTAAAAATAAACTTTTCCGCTCAGCTAAACCTACTGTACCACCATTAATCCTTCTGCTTACTTTATCTACAACTTGTAAATGATGAGAATCGGTATAAGTCCCATTTAAATCACTATATCCTTTCCGAACCAAATTATCCGCATTTTTAAATTCATTAAAAGCCCATACAGCACTTTCTACAGCATGAAAAAGATCGTTACAAAGTAAGTCCGGATTTGTTACCACATCAAGCCCTGAATAGTTTTTATATAAAATATATGCACTTTTCCACGTTAATTGAATTAAACCTCGCCCTCTATATTTTGGTCCATCACCCGGCGTAGTATTACCTTCTTTTATTATTTGTTTACGCCTTCTACACGCTCTACTTTTTGGAATGTCACATACAGAGGGAGGAAAAGTTAAAATGTCGTAATCTCTCCCACTCGCATACTCGATTAATGTATAAAAATGATCACATTCATGGTAGATCTGAGCAAGAAAATGACAAAGCATAAGCTTGTCTGTCATTTTATATTTTAGTAATCCCTTATTTAAGGCGAGTACAAATTGTTCAGGAGTAGTATTCTGTGTCGGTTTCCCGTTCATTCCTTCTTTCCAAAATAACTTTCGAGAACCATATACCTCCTTAAAAAAGCTTAAAGAAATTATTTCTCCTGAAATACTATCCTCTATACGTCTAGGAATATTAGGATCATTTGTTGCTGTTCTTCCACTCAAAATATCTACACTTAATTGTAAATCAATAAATTCCTCTTTAACTCTTCTGACCATAAAGCTCACAGAATCTAAAGGAGTTCCATCTGGTTTTAAAATAGTTAATTTAATTTTTTGACCAACCCAGTTAATTAACTTTAATTGTCCATTTTTAACTTTAAGATTCTTTTTTTGATTATTGTTAAAAATCATCTCAACATCAACATCATTAACTGCATAACGCTGTCCTGATTTATCTAATACTTTTATTAATGTAACACCTTTAAAGCTATCATATGGTTCATTTAGTTTAAGTAATATTGGTTGCTTTATCCCATTTCCTGAGTTCCCAGAAAACTTAAGCTGAAATTGATCAGTTGATGTAAGTACTAAAACTTCAATATCTCGATTCGCAGATGATAGAACTTCTACTATTCCTTGGTTATTCGTATATTTATCTGGAGAGTTTCCTTTTCCTTTTGGTCTAGATTGAATCGGAAAATTAACCATAACTTTTCCATTACTATCAACAACTTTAAATAAAGTACTAACTACTCCTTTGTTCGTAGGAGACCTATTGCTTTGTTTATATTCGTCAATCGTCTTTGGCAATTGAATTCTAATAGGATTATCTTCAGATGATATTACAGAAGAATTGATTGTTTTAAATACAGTATAACCTTGCTGATTAGGTGGTTGAACAAGGATTTCAATCGTTCTATTTGGTGAAGCTTGAAATACAAACAACCCATGCGAATTCGTTTTCTGAGGATTATCTTTAGATGACCCCTTATATTTAGATTTGACACTTAAATTGACTACATATTTCCCAGAACTATCAAAGAATTTTACTGTAATTGTTTTTAATTCAGACATTACTAAAAATCCTCTTCAGAATAAACATCATCACCGTTCGATAATGCTTCATCTAATAATTCATCTATATTTTCTCCATCTAATCGTTTTTGCACTAAAGAAACATATGATGAATCAAACCCTAATGCAATAAAATCAGTCTCTTCAGGTGTATAAAAGCGTAAAGAACTCATATTATTTTTATCATTCAATTTATCAATTTTAGATTTTATTAAATAATTATTATGTTTATTTAGAACAAAAATTTCCTTGTCATTACCAATATTGTCACTCCAGTTATAATCAATTTTATTACTGTAAAGTGTTTTAGGTGTTGGTAAACTTACTTTAAAATTAGGTACATGTACTCCTCCTTCAAACTTCTGCTGCCCCGACTTCACCTCAAACAATCCTGGTGTCGTCGCAAATACACCTGAACCATTGATCCTTACCTCAGAAGTATCCCCAACCAATCGAATCTCTTTAGGGCTAATGATATAAACTGTATCCTCTGTAGAAATGATTTGAATGCCTTTACGTGCAATGACATCAGCACCATCTCCCTGCGCTTGAATTTCAATTTTACCTTTACCTGCAAATAACCTTGCCCCTTCTTGTGCTGCAAACAAACTAATCTTGTTTTGTGCATGTGCTAAAAAGCTCTTTTGGGTGCTTAGGTTAATACTATTGTCTGCTGTATGACTGATTTGCCCATCTGCTGAAAGATGAATATCTTCATTACTGGTAAGCGCAATTGAGTTTGGTGAAGCCAATATCATTAACGCCTGTTTAAACGCATCGGCTTGGTTCTTGGCTTCATCTGAGTCATCTTTTTCCAAAGCAGAAATAAACGATTTCAAATGATCTAAGTTTTCTAAAGGATCAGCCTGTTGATTCTTGGCAACTTCACTCAATGCTTTGGAATTATTTAGACTACTTTCTAATTGATTTTTGCCTGCTGACACATCAAGGTGATTACCCGAAGCAGAATCCTGAGCATAAGTACTCAGTAGTAAACCTTGTCCTGCTCTTACTGCACCCCACTGGTCACTTCTCAGCTCGAAACCCTCACCTCGTCCTTCGCTGGTGTCTGTCTCTTTGGGATGACTTAAATTACCGAGGTTGAGTTGACTCTCCCCATGACTGCTCTGTAACTGACTACTGATTTGCTCAGTAGTATCATCAAATCTAAGTTGGTTATAGCCACTGCCTTTATACTCTCGACTTTTCATTCCTGCCAGTTTTTTGGTATCAGGCAGTTTACCTTTGTCATCAAACTTGCTTGGATAACGATGCGCTTCATGAATACGCCCCACCACAAACGGCCTGTCAATGTTGCCATCAAAAAAATCTATAACGACGACCTCTCCGATTCTCGGTAAGAATCGTGCACCATAGCCTTCACCAGCCCACGGCGTCAGTACATCCACCCAAGCTGAATCGGTGTCGTTGTCATTAGAACCGGCACCACCATCGTGGCTATGATCTTGATTGCGGGTAAACAAAAAACGAACCTTGATCCGTCCCCACTCATCCACATGGATTTCTTCTCCACTTGGTCCAACCACTCTGGCACGTTGTGGTGATACAATTGGACGATGTTTTAATGGATTGTATTCTGGAACGATCGCAATATTACGGCGTTGTAGCACCAACTGATTGGCTTGGAGTTCATCACTATTGTTTGTCGTGATATTGGTTATTTGCCAATTGCTTTGCTTAAGCAAATTTTCAACCTGATTGGTTAGGTCTTTTGGTAGGTTGTTTTGATTATAAAAGTGTTTCGATGTAATCAGAAATTGCTTATCGGAAAAATCGTGTTGATCAATTTCGGGATGCCCGTTTAATTCAAAGACATAACCCACATGTGCATCACGTACTGTAGATATTGCGGTAAATTGTTTGGCTTGTGAGTCATAGTAGTTACTCATATTTTGGTTAAAGCGTTCAACCTGACTGCTGCCTGATGGAGTTGCACCATCTTCGCCCTTGAGATCTTGGATCCATGCTGGGCTAAAGTGCCAAACTTGCTCAAGAGCTAAACTTGCATTGTCGTAGTTTTCACTATGTTGATGCTTACTTTGTACATTGCCTGCACCTTCATCTATATCTAATACATCGGCTTGCCAACGTTGAATATGTACTGATGTAGGCTGAATAGAACGCTGTCCAATAAATGAGATAATGCTGTCTTGCCTTTCGGTGGGACTGCTACGATGAAAGCGGATGCTTTTGCGTTCTAAGCTGGTGTATTGAGTATTGTTGTCAATTAAACGAAGCTTTTGTGCTTGAATTTGTTCACTGAAACTCGATACTTTAAGTTGGGCTTCATCGATCAACCAGTTAATGCCTTCACTTCTCATCAAACGGGTCAGGAAGTCAAAGTCACTTTCAGAAGCCTGCATAATGAATGGACGCACATCATAGTCTTTACTTAGGCCGCTCTTATCTAAACTTAGACTTGAAGCAAACAACGGGCTGCGTTGTACCCATTCTTGGAATACGGTCTGGATCACATCCACAACCGACTTATTCATAAATACTCGAGAGTTCCTACGATGCTTCCAAAGTGCTGTTGGGTCTTCGACAATCAGACGATAGATGGTAAGAGAACCATCAGATGCGCCAATATCAGCTTGAGTCACAATTCCTGAAATACGGGTTAATTCAGATTTATCTGTGACGAGATCGATTGCAGCTTGAGTTCCAATAAAGCTTTTTAAAGGGATTATTGCTGACGTCGCAAGACAGATGAGTTGAAGCCGAACACCCTCATTGATTGCATGTGCCCCATCAATACGTTGTAGAAACACCTGATCATTTAAGACAGAATTTGAGAAATGCGCATGAATAACACGTTTTTGTACAGGCAACCCAAGTTTTTCAAGGGCAAAATGAATATTATTAAACATATTTTTATGTAGTATTTCTTAACAATAAATAAATAATATCAAAATAATTGCTATTTAATCTACTTTACTTTATTTTTTAATTAATTTTTACTAAATAATATTTTTAAATTCCTTTTGGCTTTTTTTTAATTACTTGCTCCATTCTGTATTGATATCCTGATTTAAACAGCTATGAAAGCTACTGTATTAATAAAGAATATTTTCTTTATTAATACAGCTTAAATTTTAAATACAGTTTTATTTATTGAAAAATTATATTTCTATATCAGCCTTTATAGACAGTTCTATGTAACAAAGCTCCTTAGTATTCAAACCCACCCAGTATATAAAGTTGATCCACTTCACATTATACGATTAAAATATGGATAAATTTTTTCTTAAAAATATATAAAATTTTACAATAAAAATGAGTAGCTTAGTCGAGTTTAATCATCACAAAACGAAATATTCCCTATTTATTTTCAGGTTTTTTTATGGTTTTTATAATTAAACAATGTATTCCTCTTAACTTTTCCATTAAAATAAGCCAAATATCTTTTTGTAATTCGTCACCACCCTCTCCTATTGTACCTATTGAGTGGTAACACGAATAAAACATGCCTTTGAAAATTCGCGTGGCTAATAAACTGTAATGACTCAAGCAACTCAGCATCCTATGGAATCCATTTCCAACATCCGTGTATTGGATGAATGGCAAGAAGAAATTCCAGAGGATTTATATATTCCTCCTGCTGCATTCGAAATTCTGCTTGAACATTTCGAAGGACCACTCGACTTTTTAATTTATCTGATTCAAAAAAATGGTTTCGATCTTTTACAGTTAGATATTGCCCCGATTGCAACACAATACTTGTCTTATATGGACGGTATGAAATCGTTAAATATCGAGTTAACCGCTGACTATATGGTAATGGCAGCATTATTGGCAGATTTAAAATCTCGCTTGTTATTGCCAAAACCAAAAACCATTCATATTGAAAAAGATCCAAAACAGGAATTAATCGATCGCTTAGAGACCTATTTACGGATTAAAAAAGCAGCTGAACGTTTAGGCCAGATGCCTGTTTTAGACCGAGATACTTTTGCGACCCATGTTGCGATTGGTCATATTCCAAAAGTGTATGAAGGTTATGACGTTGAGATGTTAAAAGATGCGTTGTATTGCATTTTTAACCGCCCTGAACCCATAACCCATAAGATTGAACAAGAACCTGTATTACTTGAAGAACGCATTGCTTATATCGAATATATGATTGAATCTGGAGAAGTTCTCAGTTTCCAAGAATTACTCAAGCCAAACCAAGGTCGAATGGGCATGGTGGTTACATTTATGGCAATCTTGGAGCTGACCCGTCAGCAAAAAGTCCAAATTATTTCTTCTGGTGTTGAGGCCCCGCTTGCAATTCAAGGAGCAACGGCATGACCATTGATCAAAATAATGCCTTTAATGTTGATGAATTACATCACGAAGTTCTGATGCAACTTGAAGCGATTATTTTTGCAAGTGATGCCCCTGTATCGCTTGCTCGCTTAAAAGAAGCATTTCAAAATCAGTATTCTAAACAACAGTTGCAACAGTATTTACAGCAACTGTCTGTGTTACAACATGGTCGTTCAATCGAACTTGTCGAAACAGCTCAAGGTTATCGTTTTCAAGTGCGGGCAAAATACCGCAACGTGATTGCGCAAGTTTGGCCAGATCGACCAACTCGATTATCGCCGTCACTGTTAGAAACAGTTGCAGTGATCGCTTATCATCAGCCAGTAACCCGTGCTGATATTGAGCAAATACGAGGGGTTACAAATAATAGTCAAATACTCAGGACTTTGTTTGATTGGAATTGGATTAAAGAATCTGGTTACCGAGAACTCCCAGGTAGACCCGCGTTGTTAGTGACAACGCCACAATTTTTAAATGCTTTTGGTCTAGTGTCTTTAGATCAATTGCCTCCCCTACAGGATGCCAAGGAAGCTTTTATGATTTTGGATGCGCAAGCTGCCAAGTCTTAAATAGGTGCACTGTTGATGATTATTTCTAAGGTTATGCTGTCATGAGTGAAAAATTGCAAAAGGTACTCGCACGAGTGGGTTTGGGCTCTCGCCGTTATATGGAAGAGGTCATTGCCGCTGGTCGTGTAAGTGTCAATGGGCAGGTTGCTCAAGTGGGCGAACGTATTGAACCAGGTGATGAGCTTCGCATCGATGGTCGTAAAGTTCAGTTCCAAATTGAAGACGAAATTCGTCGTCGTGTATTGATTTACTACAAACCTGAAGGTGAAATCTGTTCTCGTAATGATCCAGAATCTCGCCCGACTGTGTTTGATCACTTACCCCCGATTTCCAATGACCGTTGGGTAATGGTGGGTCGTCTAGATATCAACTCAACAGGTTTATTACTTTTTACAAATGATGGTGAACTTGCCAATCGTTTAATGCATCCCTCAAATGAAATCGAACGTGAATATGCAGTTCGAGTCATGGGTGAAGTAACGCCTCAACTCAAAAACAACATGACAAATGGCGTTGTTTTAGATGATGGTCCAGCAAAATTTGAATCTTTCTCTGAAATTGGTGGTGAAGGGATCAATCGCTGGTACCAAGTCGTTGTAAAAGAAGGTCGTAACCGTGAGGTTCGCCGTATTTTTGAATCACAAGGTCTAAAAGTAAGTCGCTTGCTCCGTACTCGTTACGGTACTGTGATTTTGCCTCGTGAACTTCGTACAGGTCGTTGGATGGAACTTGATAAAACTGATATCGATAATTTAACCAAAGCTGTTGAACTGAAACCACGTCAAGGCACAGGTTTATTTGGTATGGCAAAACGTCGTACTGAACGTATGCAAGACAAACCTATGGCTGCGCGTCGCGGTGGGTTCCTGCGTCAACAACGTCGTGATAGCGAAGGTGAAGAAGCTCACAACCATCAAAATGATCGTCGTGATGCTCAGCCAAGTGCAAACCAATATGGTCAAAACCGCACTGAAAATCGTACTGACAATCGCAATGAACGCTCTGAAAACCGCTTTAATAAAGCACGTTCTGGCGGCAACAGCTACAACAATGAGCGTGCTGACAACCGTGGTAATAGTTTTAATAGCAACCGTTCTGAAAACCGTTATGGCAATCAACAAAACCGTAACCGTTCAGAAGGCCGCTATAATCCAAACGAGCGTCTAGATCGTTCAGATCGCCAAGAACGTAGTGAACAACCTGAAAAGAAAAAACCGTTTGTTGTGACAAAAGGTTTTAAAAAGTTCTAAGTTTTAAATAGACTTAAAGAGCAAAAGCCACTATTTTTAAATAGTGGCTTTTTTTCGTTTAAACTATGCGCTACATCATGTATTAAGGTTTAAATATATTCCTGTAGGCTATGCCTCAGCTTATGTTGTAAACAAAACAGTGCAAAACCCTTTAAGCAATATGATCTTAATATGGTAATAACAATATGAATAAAAAATACCTGATCCTCATTCCCTTATTTCTTATCTGGTTTATTGCGTCTATATCGATAGCATATCAAGGGCTGTTTTATTCAGAGTATCTGATCAATTTTCTTAGAAAGAAACCACAGGATTATAGTTACCCACTTTTTCAGGTTGTTATTTTATGCTCAATCTATGGCCTATGGATGTGGAGCTATGCCTATTTACTTTGCTCAGAAACAGCCATTCGCAGACCATTTCTTAGCTATACAGTCTGTTCAATCTTACCGATTGTTATTCCAGTCTATGGCGTAATAATACTGATTTACTCACCACCCGATATAATCACTTTTATTCTAATCAGTTGTGCAACCAGCCTATTTCATTTTTTATTACTGCCTATTCTTATACCTATCTATCGTAAGTATATTTATCCCAAACAAAACGCATCAGTTTAATCGTTTTATATATCAATAAAATACTCCTTGCGCTACTACAACAGTAGCTCTCCCACTTTGAAAAAAGGGAGAGCTAGCTGAGACTAAATTAATTAACTTTAGTAAACCCCCTCCTTTTTCAAAGGTGAGAAGTATCAACTTCGCAAAGAGCAAGATTTGAAATCCTTAACGGACTGACAGCAACTGAATCCAGCAGCTCTCACATAGCAAAAATCTAAATCACCTGTCTGGTTCCTTGTGGAATTGAACTCAGTAAGCGTTTGGTATAGTCATGTTGTGGTGATTGATATAACTCATCCGAATTGGCGATTTCAACAATATCACCATGGTTCATCACCATAATTTGATCCGAAATATATTTCACCACAGACAAATCATGTGAGATAAAAATATAACTTAAGCCAAATTCATCTTGCAGATCTTGAAGCAAGTTTAAGACTTGTGCTTGAACCGATACATCAAGTGCCGAGACTGATTCATCACAGATTAAAATTTCAGGTTTTAAAGTTAAACAGCGTGCGATTGCAATACGTTGGCGTTGCCCCCCAGAAAACTCATGTGGATAACGATCAAAGGCTTGTTCAGGTAAGCTCACTCTTTCCAGTAATTCCAAAGCCATCTTTTTACATTCAGTATCATTTGCACCAATTTTATGAACTTGCATCGGCTCCATCAAAATTTGCCCCACGGTAAAACGTGGATTAAGTGAGGCATAAGGATTCTGAAAGATAATCTGAATCTTACGTTGATACTGGGCAAACTCTTTTTCAGACATTGCCAAAATATCTTTACCTTGAAATAAAGCTTGACCGCCAGAAGCTTGTTGCAAACGCATCAACAATAAGCCAATGGTGGTTTTACCTGAGCCAGACTCCCCAACGAGCCCCAAAGTTTTACCTTTCGCCAGTTGGAAAGATGCCCCTTTGACTGCCTGAAATTCATCTTTGCCAAACAATCCTTTACGGCTAAAAAATGATTTTTTTAAATCACGTACCTCTAAAATAATTTCTTCACCGCCAACAAGGCCGCGCTTACGCTCCGCAAAATCCACCTTAGGCAAACTCACTGCCTCAGTCACAGGTGCGTCTTGAGCTTGCATAAAATCACTAATGACCGGTAAGCGATATGGACGATACGAAAGTTGCGGACGGCATAATAATAACGCTTTGGTATAGGCATCTTGTGGCTGTTCTAAAACAGCTTTTGCTAAACCTTGTTCACGAATTTCACCATGACGCATCACAATCACTTCATCGGCAATTTCACTCACCAATGCCAAGTCATGGGTAATAAACAACATCGACATTTGACGGCGCTTACGTAAAGTCTCCAACAAATCTAATATTTGTTTTTGGATGGTGACATCTAATGCAGTAGTCGGTTCATCGGCAATCAGTAATTTCGGTTCACAGGCGATTGCCATGGCAATCATGACCCGTTGCTGTTGACCACCAGACAGTTGACTGGGGTAAGCATCAATCTTGCTTTCAGGGGATGGAATCCCAACTTCAGTGAGCAATTCTAAAGTACGTTGTCGTGCTTGTTTACGCCCCATATTTAAATGAATACGCATAATTTCAGCAATTTGATCACCCACTGTAAACACAGGATTAAGTGATGACATCGGTTCCTGAAAAATCATAGCAATGTCTTTACCACACATTGCACGCATTTGTTTACTGCTTAAACTGAGTAAGTCTTTGCCTTCAAAAATAATTTTACTGTTTTCAGCAATACGAGATTGACCTTTGGGTAATAAACCCATGGTTGCCAATGAAGTTACTGATTTGCCACTGCCAGATTCCCCAACCAAGGCCACGGTGGTATTGGCAGGAATCTGAAATGAAATACCTTTTACGGTTTCAATAAATTGCTTATTTTCACCCTTAAAACTCACACTCAGATTTTCAACACTGAGTAGCACAGGAGGTGTCGCTTGTTGTTCTGACATCTTTAAGCTCCTTATTTTAGTTTAGGGTCTAATGCATCACGCAATGCATCTGTAAACATTGAAAATGCGGTCACAAGTACGGCCATGGCTACTGAGGCTGCCACCAATTGCCACCATTTACCTAAAATCAGCTCACTTTGCGCTTCATTCAACATACTGCCCCATGACACCACCCCCACAGGTACACCAAAGCCCAAGAAGCTTAAAATCACTTCAGACTTAATAAATGCAACCACCAAGATCGACATCTGAACCAAAGCAATATGACTTACATTAGGAAAAATATGCACAAACATCCGTCGGGTATTACTGACACCAATTGCTTTGGCTGCCAGTACATACTCGCGTGAATTATGTTTCATATATTCAGCACGAATTAAACGAAATACCCCAGTCCAACCTGTTAATCCAAGAATTAAAACAATGGAAAGAATGCCTTTTTGTTGCAATACAGCGGCAATCGCCAATACCAACAATAGATAAGGTATCGAGGTAAAAATGTTATAAAACCAGTTTAGAACATCATCGACCCAACCACCAAAGTAACCAGCAATTGCCCCTAAGAATGTGCCGATTACCACGGCCAGCAATGCCGAGATTAAGCCCACAATAATTGAGGTTTCTGCGCCTTTAATGGTTTTGAGTACGACATCCTGTCCCCATTTATCTGCACCGAAAGGCAAGGTTTGTTTGAGTTCACTTTGCTGATCAAGTAAGTGCCCACCCAATTGCTGATCAATGGCTTTCATATCTTCTGCAAGCGGATCTTGAATACCGTAGTAGTCAATCGCGCCACCTGAAGCTTGTTCTGTTGCAATTTCAGTATTTAACTCCTTGATCACATCTTTTAAAGGATCAACAGGATTTTCAGGTAAGGCCTCTACAGTTGCGGCTTTCTTTGCAGAATCTTGCGTGTTTTGATCTGCCCCGATAAATGTAGGTGGTGCATAACTCACGGCTACTTCTTTATTCCAATTTGATGCAATCACACCCGTCATGGAGAGTACCAATATGATGAAATAACACAGCAACACCAATAGCGACAGCATAGCGATACGATCTGCTTTTAAACGTCGCATCGCCAATCGCCATAAACCGGGAGAAGTCTGTTGTTCTTGGGCGTCTACTTTTTTCGATAAAATTCCGAGCATCATCCCACCTACTTCAACTGTACGCGTGGATCAACCACTTTATAAATCAAATCGGCGATCAGGTTAAAAATCATGGTCGCAGCGGCAACATAGACCGTGATAGCTTTAATCACTGGAAAGTCGCTTCGTTCTACTGCAATAATGACTTCTCGCCCAATCCCCGGAATACCAAAAAATCGCTCAATTAAAAATGCCCCAATCAACAACGCTGGCAGGCTCGACATCACGTCAGTAATAATCGGAATAGATGCATTACGCAGTACATGTACACCTAAGATACGTCCCTCACCGACCCCTTTTGCCCGTGCAGTACGGACATAGTCCTGATTGACTTCATCCAAGACAAAGCTACGGTATAGACGTAAAGTCGGTGCAATACTCACCACCAACATGATTAAGATTGGCAATAGTGCGTATTGCAATAGATTTTCACTGAGACTATCGCTCCAACCTTGTACCGGAAACCATCCCTGCTTATAGGCAAGACCGTACTGAAATACGATGATATACACCAAAATACTGATCGACATCCCAATGGTACATAACAACATCACCATACGATCCGTCAACGAACCACGTACCGATGCAACAGCCAAAGCCAGAATTATTGAAATTACAGTTTGTAAAATTGTCAGAGGAATAATGATGGTCAGTGATGGACCTAAACGAGTCAGGATAATGTTTGAAACTGATTCCCCCGTACTCCAGCTATTGCCATAATCAAAAGTCAGGATTTGCTTAATAAAAATCCACAATTGAACGTAATATGGTTGATCTACCCCAAGTTGCTGACGAATATTTTCAATCTGTTCAGGGTTTGCCATTTTTCCAGCAAGGATATAAGCAGGATCTCCGCCAACCCAGTTAAATAGAAAGAAAATCAGCAACACGACTCCCAACATGGTCGGAATCATTTGCCATATACGGCGCGTGATATATGCCAGCATAGTTCTAATTCCTTTTAATCACGTTGACCGGTAATTTCTTGAAAGAATGCCTTGTTATCCGGTTCTCTGCCCAAGAAATCAACCACCAGCTGCTCTGCTTTCTTTTGGCCACCTTGTGACAAAATCGCTTTACGATAACGTGCTCCAACCTCTGGATTATTTAAGTTATCGCCAAAAGCAGAAAGCATGTCTAAGGCCATCACTTCAGACCACATATAGCCATAATAGCCGACTTGATATCCACCCATAATATGACCAAATTGCCCTGGGAATTCTGTGGTTGGTACATACCCTAAGGCGGTTTGGTTTTCGAGTTTTTTCCATACGTCTAAAGGCTGAGTTTTTAAAGCATCTGCGGTATGCAGTGCCATATCGTATTGTGCGTATAAGGTTTGACGAGAATAGAACAAGCCACGACCATAGTTTTTAACGGCTTTTAATTTACCAATCAATTCATCATCGACACGTGGACAGGCTGGTTTGCAATAATCGGCTAAGGTCGACAGCGTTTCTTTACGGCGTGCCCATTCTTCATACATTTGTGACGGTGCTTCAACAAAATCTCGCTCGACAGAGGTACCAGATTGCGAGGCATAACGGGTGTTTGACAAAATTCCATGTAAGGCATGTCCAAACTCATGCACAAAAGTTTCCAGTTCATCACTGTTTAAACCTTTACGGTTAAAGTTGGTGACTAAGGCTGAGATCGGTTTACGCTGGGTCAGGGTACTGCCACCCTTAACCCCCCACACCGCTGCATGACCATACTTTCCTTCACGTGGAAATTTATCGATATATAAACCACCTAAAAGCTGACCTGTTTTCCGATCTGTGACATCGTAATATTCAACTTCATCTTGCCAGACATCAACCTTGGCAGGCTTAAATTCAATCCCGTATAGATTTGATGAAATTGCAAACAACCAATCTTGTGATGCTTGAGTCGGGAAATATTCACGCATTTTTTCTTGGTCAATTTTGTACTTTTCTTGACGTAATTTTTCGCTCCAATAGCCCTCACTCCAACGGTTAATTTCCGCTTTTTCCACTGGGATATTTAAGGTCTTGGCTTTAAATTCTCGCAGTGTTTGCACTTCTTTTTTCTCTAATGGCGCAACCGTACTATGTACCTCATTGAGGAATTTATTGACCGTTTCAGGATTCTTGGCCATACGATTTTTCAATGCCCAATCGGCATAACTGGCTTTACCAAATAATTGTGCAAGTTCATGCCGTAAATCAATCGCTTGTTTAAGCAACACTAAATTCTTTTCAGTACCACGGCGGGTATAAGCAATTTGATAACGTTTACGCGCATCATCATTGTCTGCCAATTCCATAAAAGGACGGTATTCTGGGTAGTCAAAACCCAACAGGTAATTGCCTTTTTCATTTTTCTTTAGATTGGCAATATAGCTTTCTGGTAAGCCTTTTAATTCGGCTGGGGTAAATTCTAATTTTTCAGGATTGTCTCGAATGTTGCGGGCATATTCTTGTTGAATCTTGGTCAATTCATCTAAAATCACTTTTAAACGTGCTTGTTTTTCTGCGGGCAGTTGTACCCCTGTATCTTCAAAACCATCTAAAATATCTTGGCGATATTTACGGTCAATCTCATCACTGGCTTTGGTTTTTTTAATTTGCTGATAAAGCTTTCCATCTTGATACACTTCAGTTTGAAACTGACTGATTTTAACTTCACAATCTTCTGCGGCTTTACGTAAATCTGCGCTTGGGTCAACATTACTGGCTAAATTAATTGGCCCATAAAAATCTTCAAACTCTGCAAAAATTTGATCCCACTTTGCCAATACTGCTCCAGCAGGTGCATTATTTTTGAGTTTAACTTTGGCAAATTCAGCCAACTTGGTTTTAACGTCTGCAATTTTTGCATCACATTGGGCAGGGATATCTTTGGCCTGAAACTTGGGTAAAGTACTGCGTTCGGTTTCTGCAAAGGCCCATTGCCCCATACCCATGGACAACATACAGAGTGTGGTTAATTTAAATCGCTTCATTTTCATTTTCTCCAATCTTTCATTTATTCATTTTCAAATTTCAATCTGTTTATTTTTAAGCTTTTGATAGAGATTATTTTTTCATATCAAAATACATCCATTCCGATGGAATAATCGGATGCTTTTTAAAGCCGATGACACGCGGTTGCGCCAAAGCATTGCGATAACGCGTCGATGCCATTTGTACCGGCATATACACTTCTAATATTCGCGCCATCTTATGATATAAAGCATCACGCTCAGGACCCGGTTTCAATTTTTGGGTTTGTTCATATAAGCGATCATATTCAGGAATTTTCATACATGCACTATTGGTTGCATGGATATTCTTTCCATAAAACAGCTGCATAAAGTTATCTGCATCGGGATAATCTGCAATCCAAGCTGATCCCTTAAACATGGTTTTACATTGTTTTTCAGCTTTTAAACCTTCCGCAAAAGGCAAGGATTTGGTGGTCATTTTGACCTTGATATTGTCTAAAGTCTTTTTCCAAAATTCAGCACTTTGCTGACTACGTGTACTATTTCCATAAACAGTTAATTCGATCAGCAAGGGTTTGCCATTCGGCAAGGTACGCCAGCCATCGGCAGCAACCTTATAGTGATAACGATCTAACAGTAAATTGGCCGCTTTGACGGAATAAGGAATACTGGTTTTATAATTTGGATCATGCCCAATCACCCCATAAGGAATGGGGTATTGTAAGCGCTGTGCATCACCCTTCATCAAAATCTTAATTTGATTATCGGGTGAAAAGGCCATGGCCATGGCACGTCGTAAAGCAATTTTTTCTTTACTTAAGCCACCAACAACAGGGTTTTGCATATTCCAGTAATAATAATCAATTGAAGGATCGGCAATACGGGAAAGTTGAATACCTTTTTTGGCAAGTTCGGGTTTAAGCTGACCGTCTTGGATGGCTTGAACACTGAGATCACCATCTAACACAAATAAATCAGTTTCATCTTTACTAAATGATAACCAGCGTGATTGTGATTCTTCCATCACTTGAATATCGACCATACCGATTTGCGGCATTTTTTTGCCTTTCATCGCATCGACAATTTTTTGATCTTCTGGCGTGGATGCTTTGAAATCCCAAACATAACCACGATAATCTGGATTGGCTTTCAGGATAATCCGTGAGCCAGGTGTCCATTTTGCCAAGACATAGGGACCTGTTCCGACAGGATGGGCCATGGCAAAACCAGACCGATCTCGATAGTGTTCAATCACTTCTCGTGCAACTGCGCCAGCTGGTTGATGTGCCAACAGCATTGGGAAGTTTTGATCAACTTGTTTCAGTTTAATCACCAAGGTATAACGATCTGTGGCCTGAAGCCCTGCAACAGGTAGATCGTAATTAAACTTGCCTGTTTTTTTAGCTTGCTCGAGCACTTTGTCCATGCCTAGAATTTTGTCATCAAACAACCAACTATTGGGCGAATGCAAACTTGGGTCTAACAACCGTTTATAAGAATAAACATAGTCTTGCGCGGTTAATTCACGGGCTTTGCCTTTAAATACAGGATCTTTGGCAAAATAAATTCCTTTTTGAATTTTAAAAGTATAGGTTAAACCATCAGCACTGACTTCAGGCAAGCTCACCGCGGTACGGGGTACTAATTTGGCCGGTGTTGCTAAATAATCGTAGGTATATAAGCCTTCAAATATTGAATTATGCACATGTGCAGAATAAAGATCTTGGGTGCCTGCTGGATCAAAACCCGTTTCTGCAACGGGGAAAACATAACGTAAAACTTTATTTGGATCCGCTGGGCTTTTGGCAAATACACTCATCGTGCCTGTCATGAGCATGCCGCCCAAGAATGCACTGACCCCAATCTGCTTTAACTTTTGCTTTAAATCATCCTTCATCATTTTATTCAACTTCATCTGGTTATTTTTTAACTGGCTGAACATCAAGGTATTGCCAAACGGTATTGATCATTGGATGTGCTTTATAGCCTTGAACTTGTGGTTGCAACAGCCAATTGCGAATACGGGTACTATGAATAATCCAAGGGTTATCTGCCTCTATCTGCCGACTGATTTTTTCATAAAATGGCGTTCGTTGTTGTGGCGGTAAAGTTAACGCTTGCTGATACAGTGCATCATAAGCTTTGGATTGATAGCAACTTAAATTTCCTTTGCCTGAGTTTGGACCATAAAGCAACTGAGCAAAATTTTCTCCTTCAGGAAAATCAGCAATCCATGCCCCACCCCAAATCATGTGTTTACACTGCATGGCTTCTTTTAAATTATCGGCAAAATTACTGACCTTAAATTCAACACGCACCCCAATAGCATCTAAGTTTTTCTTCCATAACTCAGAATGAATGACTGAGCTTGAGCTATTTTCAGTATTATATTTCAGGGTAAATGGCTGCCCGTTGGGTAAAGTTCGATAACCATCTTTACCTTTCTTATAACCAAATCGATCCAGTAATTTATTGGCCAATAACGGGTTATAGGCAACACTACTTCGATATTGAGCATTGTGCCCTTGCACCCCATCTGGTACCAACATTTCAGCTCTAACCGCTTGACCTTTATAAAGTTGCTTAATCGCTTCTTGTTGGTTATATGCCAAGGTAATGGCACGGCGTAGCGCTATTTTATCTAGACTATACCCCCCCACAATCGGATCTTTCATATTGAACATGGTATAGGTGATTTCAGGGTCTTTATTGGGAAAATGCTGAATGCCCTGCTGTTTAAGTTCTGGTTTTAATTGTGTGCCGTTTAAAGCCTGTGGAACCGCATTTGAAGTTAATTTGTCAAAATCCAATTGACCTGACTTAAATGCCAACCACCTTGACTGTTCTTCCTCAATAATACTCACGACAACCTTACCGACTTGGGGCATTTTTTTACCCGACATCTCTTTGACAAGTTGGTTATCCCATGCCGTACCTGTCGATTTATAATTCCAAATAAAGCCACGATAGTCAGGGTTTGCCACCAGCTCAATTTTACTGCGTGGTACGTATTTACTCAGTTGATAAGCGCCTGTACCTACAGGATGCTGCCCGATACGATCACCATAAAACTCAACAACTTCACGCGCTGTTCCGCTAAAAGTGACATAGGCCAAAATATAAGGAAAATTATAATCTGCACGGGTTAAGGTAAATTGTAGGGTGTATTTGTCTAAAGCTTTAAGCCCTGAAATGGGCGCATCATAATTAAACTTGCCTGTCTTTTTCGCATTGACAACCACTTGCTCTAAGCCTTGGATTTTGCCATCAATAAAAGAATAGGTAGGCGAATGGTTTTTCGGATCACTCACACGTTGAATCGAATAAATATAATCTTGGGCAGTCAGCTCACGTCGTTTGCCTTTGAACGCCGGATCATCGGTAAAATAAATACCGGGTTGTATTTTAAAAGTATAGACCTTGCCCTCTTGTTCTATTTTTGGCAATGCTTGTGCCGTATTGGGCACCAATACCACGGGACGAGCCAGATAATCATATTTGAGTAAGGGTTCAAATATCGCCTCTGCAATATTTCCACTGTAGAAATTATAGGTTTTCACCATATCAAAACCATCATCTGGTGCTTCAAAAGCCAAATTCAGGATTTTATTCGGTTGTGCCGGCGTTTTCGCAATCGCCATTTCCCCACAACCCATTGCACCGACCAACAATGCAAATTGTAAAAGCTTGGATTCCAAATTCACACCTATGTATTTTTATTCATCAAATTATTTAAACAGAATACTGGCAGCACCATCATCCTGTCGATTGCTGCTTTGGTGCCGAACCAGAACGTTAAATTAACAATAGTGAAAAATTGAACGATATAACAGTATTAAATACAAAGCGAATATCATGCCATTACGCTTACCCCTTCTAAATTTTGTTTATTTTTACCGTAATAAAATCACATTTATTCAATGATTATCTGTGACTGACATCCTATCGTCATCTTCAGCACCAATCTAAATATTAAATTCAGATATCATTTATCAGAACTACTCATAATGCACAATTTAAGTACACACACGTTCCAAAATTGATCACTTATTATATCAAACACTATAAATATTCATTTAATCTTTTGATTTAAAATAATTAATAGCAAAAATAAAGCCATAATTAATAGTTATACCACTCATTAAATATAGTTAAACACTTTAATTAACAACCAAATATAAAGAAAAACTAAAGTCTTTTGAGTATTTTTTAATCACACCTTCATATTGTATTAACATTAATCAGAGCGACTTCCAAACTTATTTTTCTACTATCAAGTCACGGATGAATAAGGAGATTAAACACTAGTCACGTAAATTCTTATCATTTTTTTGTATATTTTTAAAACATATAATTAGATAGTTGGCACTTGAATTGCTAGAAAGCAATGCAGCAATATCGCTAAGTACAAAAAAAAATGGATGTCTGAAAATATGAAAGTAAACAAAAATGTTTGCACTTTGGGATCGCCAACGATGGGGAAAACGTTACTAAAATTAAGTACGCTTAGTCTAAGTATGATGTGCCTATCGCTAGCGCATGCAGCAGAAACTGAAGAAACAACACAGCCAATAAAAGTAGCCAAAGTCACCGTTACAGGGTCTTCAATTAAAGGGGTTGCAGCTCAAAGTGCTTCCCCCATTACGATTATTAAAGGTGAAGATCTAGCCAAACAAGGGGTAACCACTGTCGAAGAAGCACTGACCAAAGTCAGTTCCAACCAAGCTGGTTTTTCTACCTCTCAAAATGTGGGTGCAAGTAATACCGAGGGTTCATCAGCCAATTTACGTGGATTAGGCACAGATAAAACTTTGGTCTTATTGAATGGTCGTCGTCTGGCTTATAGCCCGTTTAGTACATCAACCACCAACCTTAATATTATTCCAATGGCAATGGTTGAACGTATCGAAGTTCTCCGTGACGGTGCATCTGCGGTTTATGGCGCCGATGCAATTGGTGGTGTGGTCAATTTTATAACCAAAAAATCTTTTGAAGGTCTCAACATCAGTGTGGGGGCAACTCAGCCCGAAGCCAGTGGTGGTGATAAACAAGATATTTCCATCTTTGGGGGCTATGGCAATCTGGATGAACAAGGCTTTAATGTTTATGGTGTAGTCGATTATCGTAGAACCAACAATATCATGGCAAAAGACCGCAAGATCAGTCGCCGTGGTGGTGTAATTCCTGAACTCGGTTTAGATGCCAGCTCAGCAAATGCCTTCCCAGCAAATATTTTTGATCCCAAAAACAATATTTTGGCAAATCCATACGGCAATACAAATTGTAATAACACACCAAATGTCGCTGCCGATGGTGGGTTATGTTATCTCAATACCCAAGCACTGATTGGGATTACCCCAGAAGTTGAAACAATTTCAGCACTTGGCCGCGGAACCTTTAAACTTTCAGATAAATTTAATCTGATTGGAGAATATATCTTCTCACGTAACGAAGTTACCACTTCGATTGCGCCTGATGTATATAGCCGTTCAGTCACTTTACCCTCGACAAGTCAATACTATCCTGGCAAAGGCATTGTTCCTGCAGTGACTGGACTCAGCGATGGAGATTTACAACTCTATCTGCGTTCACAAGGTGGTAACCGTTCAGGCAAAACAACCAATGACTCACATCGTGCATTTGCAGGAATTGAGGGTGAAGCTTATGGTTGGGATATCAATGCAGGTTTAACCTATGCAAAAAGTGAAGCAACCGATAGCTTTAATGCGGGTTACCTCAATCAAAGTAAAGTTCAAGCTGCTTTAAATGACGGTTCACTCAATCCATTTGGCCCTTCCGCTGATGCTAATATTTGGAAATCTTTTGAAGTCAATGGGGATACCAATAAAGCCAGCTTAGACTCAACCTCTTTTGATGTCACTGTATCTCGACCAATCTATACACTACCCGCGGGTGATGTTGGATTTGCCTTAGGTGGTAGTTTTACCAAACAAAATTGGGATCAAAAAATTAATGCTGAGATCGTCAGACAAGTGCCTGGTAGTGGTATAGATCCAGATAAACCTGTGAGTAAGGGTGATCGAGATATCTCTGCGGTATTCACTGAATTACATATCCCGATTTTAGCCAATTTAGAAGCGCAGCTTGCAGCACGTTATGATGACTATAGTGATTTTGGCGATACCTTCAATCCAAAAGTTGCTTTACGTTGGGAACCGTTAAAGCAATTAATGTTCCGTACCTCATACAGCACAGGTTTCCGTGCACCTAGCTTATATGACATCAACTCACCTCAAAGCCAGACCTTTACAGGTTCAAAATACAATGACCCTGTGCTCTGCCCCGGTGGTGCTGCAACTTCACCTCAATACCAAACTGAATGTAATGTTCAATTTAAACGTATGCAAGGTGGAAATCCCGACTTAAAAGCTGAAGAGTCAACGTCTTATACTGCTGGACTTGTGTTTGAGCCAATCAAAAATCTGGTATTTACAGCAGATTATTACAACATCAAAGTAGACAATCTGATTGATACGATTACCGATTCAATTATTTTTGCTGACCCAAGTAAATATTCAAGCTTATTTGTCCGAGATGCAGATGGACGAATCAAATATGTGAGTACCACTTTGATCAATATGGGTGGGATTAAAACTCAAGGGGTTGATTTAAGTTTGAACTATCTTACGCCTGTGACTAAAACAGGGCGTTTTGGTTTTGGTATTGATGGGACCTATGTCATTAAATATGACAAACAAGAAGAGAAAGGCGGTGAATGGATCAGTCGTGCAGGTAGCTATTATAACCAACAAGTCTATTCCCGCTGGAAACATGTTGCCAATGTCAATTGGAGTTACGACAACTGGAAAATGATCTTTGAACAACAGTTTAGCCGTGGTTATAAAGACTCAAATTCTATTGGTGAAGCCAAATATGATAACCATCGAGTTAGCGACTACATCCTGTATAACCTTGCGGGCACTTATAGTGGATTCAAGAACTTAGAACTCACTGGTGGGATCAAAAATATCTTTGACCAAGATCCGCCTGCGTCCAACGTGACTGATAACTTCCAATACGGTTATGACTCTAGTTATGCAGACCCAACTGGTCGCGCATATTACGTCAGAGCAACTTATAAATTCTAATTGGGCATTTCGCAAACATTGTCTAGGCCTAATCAAGTCATGGTGTTTGCGAAATTGATTCATTCACTTAGCCAAACAAAAGAATTGAACAGAATTTTTTTATCGTCTCTCTTTTACTATTTATTGTTTGTCTCTCATTTCAGGAGTAGCAATGGGCAAGAATTTTTCAGAATTAGAAAATAATTCTTCCAAACGCCTGATCGGGATTGGAGCAGTCATCTTACTGCATCTAATCATTCTCTATGGCTTGATTACGGGCTTATCCAAGACAGTTGAAAAACCAGCGGATGAACCTGTTGAATTACTGATTATTCAGGACAAAAAACCTGAACCAGAAAAACCAAAACCCATTGAAAAGCCACCAGAACTGCCAAAGTTGGTGGAGAAAGTGTTGAAAACACCAGAGCCAAAGCCGACTGAAAAACCAATGGAAAAACCGACAGCAACACCAAAGCAGACGGCTAAACCTACACCAACGCCAAAAACCTCAGAAAGTCCTGAGCCGACACCGACGCCAAAGCCAGAAACGACAGCAAAAACTGAACCGGCAAAACCCAAACCAGCAGGTGAAACTCGCGGTGTATCGAGTGGAGAAGCGGGTTGTAAAGAACCCGGGTACACGCGTGAAGCCTTACAAAATGAAGAGCAAGGTGAAGTTCTTATTTCGGTATTTGTGGGTAGTGATGGAAAAGTTAAAGAGGCCAAAGTTAAAAAATCGAGTGGGAGTAAAAGCTTAGATAAAGCGGCTGCGAAAGCTTATAGCTTATGTACGTTTAAACCTGCGTTAAAGAATGGTGAACCTCAAGATTCTTGGTACGACATACCTTATGAATTTGTATTGCAGTAATCAATTAAATAAAAATTTGGAGATAAATGATGAATAAAACGCTGAAATCTGTACGACTATTTGCTTCTGTTGGGATTTTGACTGCAAGCACCCTACTGCCTGTATCTAGTGTATTTGCAGAAGAAACCACTGCAACGCCTGCGACTGTAACGGCAACCAATACAACAACCAGTGAAACACATACACCACCACCTAAACCAGCAACAACACAAGCTGTTCACAACCCTTACGGTTTAGAAGCACTATGGCGCGAAGGTGATATTGTTGCTAAATCAACCTTATTTATCTTGGTCCTGATGTCGATTGGAACGTGGTACATCATGGTGACCAAGTTTATTCAGCAGGCAAAAATTAAGCGTCAAGGTAAAGAAGTTGAAGCCAAATTTTGGGATGCTGCATCAATTGACGGCGCTGCGGGAACACTAGGCGAAGCAAGTGCCTACCGATTTATTGCTGAAAAAGGCATAAACTCAACCAAAAAACATGGCGGAAACCTACTTGAGCGTATCGACTTTAACACTTGGGTCACAATGTCGATTCAACGTGCAATTGATAAAATTCAAAGTCATTTAAGTGGTGGTTTAGCATTTCTTGCAACCGTCGGTTCTACCGCACCATTCGTTGGTTTGTTCGGTACAGTTTGGGGAATCTATCATGCACTTACTGCAATTGGCATTTCCGGTCAGGCCTCTATTGATAAAGTTGCTGGACCAGTCGGTGAAGCACTGATCATGACCGCAATCGGTCTTGCTGTAGCCGTGCCTGCGGTACTTGGTTATAACTGGCTCACCCGCCGTAATAAAGCAGTATTGGATAATGTACGTACTTTTGGTTCTGACTTACATACTGTTCTACTCAGTGGCGAGATCAAAAACAGTAGTGATGCGAAATAAATGAGGTATCTATTATGAGCATGACAGTCAATTCAGGCAGTGACGAAGATGATGTAATTTCTGCGATTAACACCACACCTTTGGTGGATATTATGCTAGTTCTGCTGATTATATTTTTGATCACTGTCCCCGTTGCCATTCACACGGTTCCAGTCAAGTTGCCTGAGGAAAAAAATACACCGTATGTCACCAAGCCGATTAATGTACAAATCGCGGTCAATAAAGCGGGGGATATTTTTTGGAACGAAAAGTATATCGCAGATAAAAATACACTGATCAATCGTTTACAGGCTGAGGCAGCAAAACGCCCACAGCCAGAGGTACATATTCGTGGTGATCAAGTGACAAAATTTGAAGCGATTGATGAAGTCATTAGTGCTACTAAGCAAGCAGGTATCGGCAAAATCGCGTTTGTCACGACACCTGTTGCCGCACCATAATCGAAAAAAGGAACAGTTTATGGGTATGAATGTAGGTGCCAATAAAGACGATGATGATGTAATGTTAGATGTCAATATGACACCACTTATTGATGTGATGTTGGTGTTGTTGATTATGTTTATTATCACCATTCCAATTCCAAATAATGCGATCAATATTGACTTGCCCAATGGCGCACCACCACCGACCGATGAGAAGCCACCTGAGCCAGTCACCTTACGTATTGACCCTCAAGGTAAAATCTTTTGGAATGATCAAGCTGTTGAAAATAAACAAGCGCTAGAAGTTTTATTTGCGGGTGTTGCACAGAAATCAGATCAAGATCCGATTAAAGTGCAACCCGATAAACTGACTGAATATAAGGATGTGGCAATGGTGATGGCAGCCGCACAACGATTAAATGTTAAAAAAATCGGAATTGCAGCAAGCCAATAATATTTAAGGGATGAACAAAGCTGCACAGTGCAATCGACTTGCAGCTTTGAGGCCTTGATCTATGCAATGTTTCTAAATTGTTTATTCATAGCGCAACATTATAAAGAACACAACACTCAATATATCTGACTTTCACTCACAGCTAAAAAAGCCAGCATCTGCTGGCTAATCATCGATATGGAATCAATTAGGTGATTTTAAATGCCAAAGAAATGGCTTGATCTTGTTGTTCAGGATCAGGCCATTTTTGTGAAACAGATTTTAACTTGGTATAGAAACGAGCGGCATCTGGACCATATAAATGCGACTCACCAAATTTTGAACGTCGCAAACCACCAAAGTTAAAATAACTCACTGGGAGTGGTACTGGCACATTAACACCAATCATGCCCGACTCAACCTCCATAAAGAAGCGGTGTGCTGACTTTCCATCACGGGTAAAAATCACCGAACCATTGCCATATTCATGGCTATTGGTCACAGCAATTGCCTCATCTAAACTATTGACGCGTAAAATTCCTCGCGCTGGACCAAAAACTTCTTGTTGATAAAAATCCATATCCATAGAGAGATAATCAAATAAAGTCGGACCAATATAATAGCCGTTGGCATACTCTGGATGTTTAAAATCACGACCATCCACCACCAACTCAGCACCATCTGCGATACATTGATCAATTGCCTTTAAAACAGATTGTTGCGATTGCGCGCTAACCACCGCACCAAAATCTGCAGTCGGATCATTGTATGCGCCAACTTTCAGTGCTTTGATTTTTTCTACGATACGTTGGCGTAAGTGATCTGCCGTTTCAGCACCTACGGGAATCAGCAGTGATACCGCCATACAACGCTGACTGGCTGAACCAAACCCTGCTGAAACAAAGGCATTTGCAGCCGCTTCAAGATCGGCATCAGGCATCACCACCATGTGATTTTTCCCGCCAGTAAATGCTGCAACACGTTTGTTATGTGAGGTGCCTTTTTGGTAAACATATTCACCAATCTGTGTAGAACCCACAAAGCTCACAGCCGCGATTTCAGGATGTTCAAGTAATGCATCGACTGCTGTTTTATCCCCCTGTACAACATTAAATACATCGTCTGGGAGACCCGCTTCTTTCCATAACTCTGCAAAAAATAATGCAGCCGAAGGCACTTTTTCAGACGGTTTCCAAACTATTGAATTCCCCACAGAAACAGCCATGGCCATCATGACAGCAGGAATCATGATGGGAAAATTAAACGGGGTAATACAACCTACCACACCCACAGGAACCCGTACAGAAAACACATCGATGTCGCCTGCAACATTACGTGCATATTCACCCTTAGTAATCTGTGGGGCATTACAAGCAAATTCAATTCCTTCAATCGCACGTCCAATTTCACCGATTGCATCGGCAATGGTTTTGCCATGTTCACGACCAATGATTTCTGCCAATTCAGCCGTTTTGGCAATCATTAATTCACGTAATTTAAATAGAACTTGCAAGCGTGTAGCATGTGAAGCTTTTGCCCATTTTTTTGCATTTGCTGATGTGGCGGCTTTCACCGCAGTATCAATCACTGTTGCATCACCATAAGCACAACGCGCAATTTCTTCACCCGTAGAGGGATTAAATACTGGGCCTGAATGTTGAGTTTCTGTGATATGACGGCCTGAAATATAATGTCCGATCAAAGTATTCATCCTGATTTTTCCTTCACGCTGATACTGAAACTAAATTTAAAATGCTACTGAAGTCGGTCTTTCCATGACCGTTTTGGCGAGAAAGCCCCATATTCCCAAGACTGATAAAGGAAATATTCATATTCATTCCTGAAAATTAAGCGTGGTAAATTGAATGATTGATTGCAATGCTGTGCTTTGAATCACTGCTTTGCATTAAACAGACAATTTGCTTTTCACTGATTTACGTTGTCTCGCGGGGCTAAGATCATCACGCTTCATAAAGAAGCTACAGAAGATTGCGAAAATCGCCATGCTCATGATGTAGGTAATAATCAAATGCGGGCTACCATTACCAATACTCAGTAGTTTGGTGGCGATCAATGGTGCGAGTCCACCGCCTAATACACCTGCGAATTGAACTGAAATCGAGATACCACTGTAGCGAATTTCGGCAGGAAACTGTCGAGCAAATAACTGAGACTGTGGCGCATACATGATCGGAAACACCACGCCGATTGCTAAAACAATTGCAGTCCATACCAAGACTGGGTCCTTGGTATCCAACATGCTAAAGAACGGATAGCAATACAATGCAAGGACCACTAGACCAAACATAAACATATTACGCTGCCCAACTTTGTCGGATAGATGTCCACACAATGGCGTCATCACCATGATTAAGCCTGCACCACAAATCGTTGCAAACAAAATGTCTTGGCGAGGAATACCCAACTTGGTTGTGGTGTAGGCTAAGGCAAAAGTAGAAGCAATATAGAACCATGCATTTTCAGCAGCACGGGCAAAGATAATCGTGAGTAATTCGCGCGGATGATTTTTAAAGACCTGCATTGCTGGAACTTTAACTTCTTGTGCTTGTTGTTTTACTTTTTCAAAATCTGGTGACTCAGGCACTTTGACACGGATATACCAACCCACACCTAATAATAAAATGCTGGCAAGGAAAGGCAGACGCCAGCCCCAACTAAATAGACTTGCTTCGGGTAAAAGTGAAACCAAACCCAATGCAATCGAGGCCAACATTAAACCACCACCAGCACTTGCTTGCGGCAAACTTCCCCAAAAGCCTTTACCGCCTTCAGGAGCATGCTCCACAGCCATCAACACGGCACCACCCCACTCGCCGCCCATTGCCATACCTTGAACAAAACGCAAAATTACCAGAAAAAATGTCGCCCAATATCCAATACTTTCATAGGTTGGCAATAGACCAATTAAAACGGTAGGAATCCCCATCATAATCAATGTGGTTAGCAGCATGGTTTTTCGACCAATTTTGTCCCCAAAATGACCAAAGATAATGCCTCCCAACGGACGTCCAATAAAGCCAACGGCGTATGTGGCAAATGCAGCCAAGACACCTGTTAATGGATCAAGATTGGGGAAAAACAGTTTATTGAAAATTAATGCTGCGGCTGCACCGTAAATAAAAAAGTCGTACCACTCGATTGTCGTTCCAACCATGCTGGAAATACCCGCCAGACGGTGTGAAGACTTTTTCGGTTGTTGAGGACCTGATCCTTGTATATGCTCCATCGCTACCTCGCCCAATTCTTAGTATTGTCATCCATTCATCACCTTAGAGATAATCCATCCTGATTATATTTATTAAGGTGATCTAATTCTTTTTACATAAACAACTTAAAATAAGAAGCCAAGATTAATATTGATTTATCCTGATAAAAAATTCTAAATAACCTGAGTGCTTCTCATCATCAATGTGAATCAATTGCTTTTTTCAGTCAACACCCTTAATTACTTAAGTAGTTTTTAAAATTTAACAAATAAATTAAATACAATCACTTATACAAAAACCTACCAATATAGACTAAAGTTAAATATAAAAAATGTGATCCATTACAAACTATTCAAAATACTAAATTTATATGTATAACAACACAAAAATAATCTATTTAGTTTTCATCATATTATAAAAAATCAACGATCGAATACTTGTTATTTCTCGCTATCACGTTATATTCATTATTATACTAAGTAAGGATGCTTATTATGAACTATAATAAAATCGCATTTGATTTTAGCCCTGCACCGATTGTTGTATTAAGTTATCGACACATGATGGAAATGAATGCTGCATTTGCCAATCTATTTGGCTATGAGCGTGGTGAATTAATTGAGCAATCCATAGTCAAAATTTTTCCTAGCCTTGAGGATTATGAAAAGGTCGGGAATGATGCATTGCAAAGCTTATTGTTAAAAAAAAGCCATTACTATTCTGATCAGCGCTTTATGCAGCATAAAAATGGCGAAATCTTTTGGACACATACCCATGGGCAAACCTTAACACCTGAAGATCCCTTTAAATTGATGGTCTGGCATTTTGAACGTAAAGATCAGGTGCTGTCTTCTAAGCAAAAATTGACCAAACGTGAATCAGAAATTACCCAATTGATTGTCAATGGATTTACCTGTAAAGAAATTGCACGAAAATTAGAGCTGTCGCATCGGACCATAGAAGTGCATAAAGCAAATTTAATGAAAAAGTTGGGCGTTCGCTCCAAAGCAGAACTGACCTCAAAAATTATTATTCGAGAAAAATGATATAGACAAAAAAATGATCACAGTTGAATTGCTGTGATCATTGATGAACCTCAAAAAAATTAAGCTTTTTTCACAAATTCTGACTTTAACTTCATGGGACCAATACCATCAATTTTACAATCAATATCATGCCCATCATTACTGTCTACCAGTAAACGAATACTTTTGACTTTGGTTCCTACCTTAACCACTGCAGAAGAACCTTTAATTTTTAAGTCTTTAATCACTGTCACTGAATCGCCATCTGCCAAGATATTGCCAACAGCATCTTTAATCGTCACGCTGTCATCTGCTGTTACTTGCTCGCCATCTTTCCATTCATAACTACATTCTGGGCAAATCAATAAATCGCTATCTTGATAGGTATATTCTGAATTACATTTTGGACAATGTGGCAAAGACATAATAAGCTCAACTTCGGTTCAAATCACAATCATAGCATTTTAAGATTTTTCATCAACTTAAAAACCATAGTAAATATAAGGAATAATTTAAAATCAACCGTGATCATTAAAACTAGGCTTTATGATTTAACACATCCAGCAAAACACTGACATGATTTCGCCCTTGATTTTTGGCCGCCGTTAATAAGGTTATAGGACCTTGTGCTATAAGTTTCCGCAGTTCTTCTAACGGTACTGTAACCTGTGATAATTCAACGCGATAACGTTGTTGAAACTCATCCCAACGGTTTTCGCTATCCTCGTGATACCATTTTCTGAGTTCATTTGACGGGGTAATTTCTTTCGGCCATAAGTCAATTTTGGCATCGTCTTTTTTAATACCACGTGGCCACAAGCGATCAACCAAAATTCGTTGACCATCTGTTTCTGAAACCGCATCATAAATTCGTTTGCTATAAATCGTCATTGTTATTCCGAACTGAAGTTATTCTAAAATTATTCCAAATGATGAGAAATATGGTTGTATAAAGTGATAACGGGGGAATAAAAACACCTTGTCCCCCATCACAGCTTAGCCTGAAAACAAAGGCGAGGCTTGGTGCTTACTCAGGCAATTAATGATTGAATTGTATTGCCCGTTTAATGGATGATAGATGAATGATATAAATACCAAAGCAGATCTATAGCGATAGTTTATAGGTCACTTACGCGAGTTTATTGATCTGGAATTGTTGGATTGACCAAGAGACCAAGTAATTGCAAAGACTCTTGCCATCCCAAATAACAAGCCTCGACAGGAATCACTTTCGGGATACCTGATTGGGTAATATTGACTTCCGTTCCGACAAGCACACCTTTTATTTCAATGATTACTTCAATTTCACCAGCGAGTTCAGGATTATCAAATCGATCAAAATATCGTATGCGTTGGTTGGGAATCAGCTCTGCATAAGTTCCACCAAATGAATGGATTGTACCTGTAGAGAAATTGGTAAATGACATTCGATAAGAACCACCAACCGTTGCATCCATTTGATGAAGTTTTGCTGTAAAACCATGTGGAGGCATCCACTTTACAATTGCATCTGGGTCTAAGAAAGCTTTATAGACTCGCTCTGGTGGTGCACTAAAAACGCGATGTAACTTTACCGTATTACTCATACTCATTTCCTTGACTATTATTGTTGTTGAAAATCAAGTTTAGCGCTGTACAAAGCTTTCATTTGTATGGTTTGAGTAGTCTGAAACTTAAAAAAAAGCATATCAACAAGGATATGCTTTTAAAACAATATGCGTCATCTAAAGACCATTATTCTTCATCGTCTTCATCATCAAATATATAGGTTGTACATCCCCAACCATCATATTCACCTTCAAACTGCTCAGCAATTTTACTAAACCATTGCTCTAAATCAACAACATCTTCGTAGTCTGGAATCAGATGAACATAAACTGTAATCACCCATTCATTGGGTTGCACTTCTTCATCCAAATACAGTGAAATTTTTTGCTCTTCGTGTAAAAGATAGATTGCACATTTTTCAGCGAGTTCTTGTGTTTTAAAATACACAGAAAACTCGATTTCATGTACCTCTTCTAAATCATCACCATCTTCGTGCATTTGCCAAAGTAGATTACCGTTATCATCTTCTGGGAATTTTTCAAAATCACGAGTCATGGCCAAGCCCTCTTTTAAGGTTATAAATATTATGACTTTTACAATAGCAAAGTTTTATGACAGTTTTAAAATATTGCCTATTCGCACACAAATTACTACTTTTATTTGGCATCAATTTGTAATAAAAATTGAATTAATTCTATGATTAATAAAAACTCATATCTATTGTTGATCTATATTCATTGATGATTAAACCAATAATGAAAGGTGCATGATGCCAAACTTTAACCCACAACAACGACAAAAAATTCTGTTACTGATTCAACAAGGTCGTAAAGTTGAAGCAGTTAAATGGGTCAAAGACCATTCAGATTTAGGCTTGAAAGAAGCCAAGGATTATGTAGAAAATCTGACAGAAAACGCATACAACTTCGCATTTGCAGATACAGCTCAAAGTGATAGTTCCCGTGATATACACTTGCAAATTCCTCAACAAGACATTCTTGCCCTGATCCAACAAAATCGTAAAATTGAAGCGATTAAACTGGTCATGGAAAATTCAAACCTTGGGCTAAAAGATGCTAAAGACTTTGTAGAACAGCTCACTGAAAATCCCAATTTAGCAATCAATCAGTTTCAGTTCGATGATGATTTTTATGACAGTCAGCATCCTCGCTATAAAGCAATTCAGTCGAATTTTGAAACTGGTGAAATCTATGTGTTAGATCAAGATCATCAAAAAGTGTTGATTGATGAACATCATCCTGACTGGGATGAAATTATGCGTCATTTTTCGCAAGGTGAAACATATGATTCGGCTGCTGCCTACATTGCTGCAATGAAAGCCAAAGCACCTGATAGCGCTGTCAATTCGACACATAATGTTCAGTCAATTCCCCGCCCATCCAGCGTGACAACGCAACCTGTCGGTATTGAAGATCAAACCAAGAAAAAAGGCTTACCTATTGTTATGCTTGTTGTGATTGCGATTGTTGCTGTGATTGCCTATCAATTTTTTATCAAGCAATAAGATGCAACACCGCGATAAAATTTAACATGGCAATAAGATTGAATATGCAATGCAAGATGACGAATAAAGTTTAAAACAGTCAAAAGAAAGCCATTCAACTAAACGCTATTGTTCTCATCATTTAAATTATTCGAGGTGCATATGTACCAATTGAATCAAACACAATTACAAGCATTGCTTGATCTGCTTGAACACCATCAAACAGAACAAGCAGAACAATTCCTTATTGCACAACTTCAACTAGATCCAACCGCAGCAAAAAATTTAGTCCGCATCCTATACGAATCATCAGATGCGCTTCAGGCTTTTAAAGCAAACCCTCAAATTTTATCGGGCGAAATGCCGAATATAAAAAATGAAAGCAAATCTTTTGCATTCAACTTTTCATCAAGTACGGTGAAAATGACCAATCAGGATGGTAAGACCATTGAAATCAATGATCAACATCCCGACTGGCAAGAGATCAAAAAACAATTCCAAATCGATTTGACTCAACCAGATGCTTTATCCAAATTTGCCGAAAACTTTATGCAAGGAGAGACGCAAAATACCTCATCACAAGCAAAGTCTTCATCTTATGATTCAACAAGCCCTACTCACGCTTCGGTTCAAACCTCAGGGGTGGAAGACTTGAGTCATCAGAATAAGTCCAGCAGCATGCTGTTATTGATTGGGTTTCTTGTTTTGATTGGGATTGCAGCCTTTTACTATTTTAAAACATGATTGATCAGTATGAAATTTAACTCAGCTCAATAATATCAATGGTTGGTGGTACTCTAAACCGAAAAGGCACACCCACCATACCAGTACCGACACTGACAAATACATCGGCATTTTCATGCTGATACAAGCCTCGTTTATGACCGAGAATAGAAACTTTTTTCATTACATAACTGGTCAACCACGGCAATTCAACTTGCCCACCATGAGTATGTCCAGACAGCATCAACGGACGTGTAGGCAACTGTGGCACCATATCTACCGTATCGGGGTTATGTGACAAAATTAACCACGGTTTGTCTTGAGGTAAATCGGGCATATAACGCATATCCGCCTTGCCTGCCCATAAGTCCCCGACACCGATTAAGCGAAAATCATCAAATTCAACAATTTTACCTTCAATATCCATCACGTTATTGGCCTCTAAGGCACTGGCCAATAAGGCTTGAATCGGTGGTCCTGGATACTGCTCATCATGATTACCATTTACTGAATAAACTGGAGCTTCGATCTGTTTTAAAATCGCCAGTTCTTCAACCAATTTATTTTCAGGTTCATAGGTCCAATCCCCTGCAACCACGACAAAATCGGGTTGAGCCAAATTAATTTTTTTGACAATTGTTTTAAGCTGACGCTCATGTCCAGAAAACAGACCAATGTGTAAATCTGCAAGCAACGCAACTTTAATCGGTTGAGTAAAGCTTTTCTCCTGCCCCAACGAATATTGTATATGCTGAACATGAACCCGATGTGGTTCAATAAAGCGTGCATAAATCAACAACGCACTGAGTAAGAAAATAAAAATACTTTCATGTAATGAGAATTTTCCGATATATCCTGCATAAATGCTAAAAAATAACAACGGAATTAATAAATAAGACAGGTAGAATGCCAGTAAATGGACGAAAGACTTAAAAGGATGGATCGTTTCAGTTCTAGATTGACTTAACCAGGCTTGGCTTACTCCCCATACCGCAAGCACAATGAAGCAGAGATAAAAAATTGATGTAACAGTTAGGGTTGGAAACATATTCAATCTCGCAAGTCGCGTGTACTTGTCATCTCTTTATTTATCTTTTGAAAAGGCTACATTGGCATTTCATAAATGGATTGCATTTCGGCAAACATCGACGAATTGTCAATATATCCTCAGGCAATTATACTCTAGCTCTGAGAAATCTTAGAAAATATTATGCAAAGAACGATCAATCGTAATACCCAATTACAGCAAAAAGCTCACAATCACCATGCTTCAAAATTTTGGGTGATGATCGGTTCTTGCCTATTACTCAGCCTTTCTGCCTGTTCAACTCTGCCTCGACAAGAAAATATTAAACCCGAATATGCCTACGATATAGAAACCAAAGACACCCCTTTGGCACAAATTATTTCTCCATTAAAAGCGCAAAACCCAGAGTTAACCGGTTATCACGTGCTTTATGATCCGCTAGAAGCGATCGCAGCACGCATCAATTTGATTGAAAAAGCACAAAAAACGTTAGATTTGCAATATTACATTTGGGACAATGACAAAATTGGCTCATTGGCTTTATACAAAATTATTGAAGCCGCAGATCGCGGTGTTAAAGTTCGTTTACTGATTGATGATAATAATGCTAAACAAATGGAAGGGGTTTATCTCGCCTTAGATCAACACCCAAACATTGAAGTAAAACTATTTAACCCTTACCGTTTTAGAAGTATTCGCCCCATAGACATGGTGCTGGATTTAAAACGTATCAATCGTCGCATGCATAACAAGACCTTTACTGCTGACAATCAAATTTCATTAATTGGCGGACGTAATATGAGTAATCAATATTATAACGTCAGTGACAATTACCAATTTTCAGATGTAGATGTGATGTTGGTGGGGCAAGCGGTAGATGATATTACCCACTCCTTTGATGAATACTGGAATCATAGCTACGCTTATCCGGTGAGAAATATTGTCAATCACAGTACCTACACCTTACGTTATGACAGTCTAAAAGAACAATTGACCCACCACTACCAAGAAATTACCGTTCAAAATTATTTAAATTTAAGTAATCGCACCCATGCTTTTGATCAATGGCTCAATCATAATATTCAACTGGATTGGGTCAAAGCAGAAGTGGTCAAAGATGCTCCCGATAAAATTCAGGCCAAGGCCAAAAAAGAACAACATCTTAACTTTCAAATGGTGAAACGCTTAGATATCCCGACTCAAAATGTCGACCTGATTTCTGCTTATTTTGTTCCGCAAAAAAAAGGCGCAAAGAAACTGGTTGAGTTGGCAGATGAGGGCGTTAAAGTACGTGTCCTGACCAACTCATTTAAAGCCAATGATGTCGCGTTGGTACATGCATTTTATGCAAAATATCGAGATAATTTATTAAAAAATGGTGTCGAGCTTTATGAGTTTCTGCCTGCCGTTTCTGAAGAGAATCTCTATGCCAATTCAGAAGAAATCTCAAAGAAAGCCAAAGTTAGCTTAAAAGGCTTAAGCCGTTCTAGCTTGCATGCCAAACTGATGGCTGTAGATAATAAACAAGTATTTATTGGCTCATTTAATTTCGATCCACGTTCAGCCAACTTAAATACTGAGATTGGGGTCATTATCAATAGTCCACCGTTGGCGATTGCCGTACATAAAACTATGGACGATAATTTAAAAAAATATGCTTATAAGCTGGTTTTAGATTCACAGAATAAAATCAACTGGCTCAAAGAAACGCCTCAAGGCATTGTCACTTTAAGAAAAGAGCCAAAAATGAAGTGGTGGCAAAAAGCAGGAATTAAGGTGATTTCTTGGTTGCCGATTGAGGGCTTTATGTAAGCTGATCATTTTGCCTTAAATGATCATCATCTCATGTGGTAAATGATGCACGCTTAAAAGATCATATTCATTTACCACAGAGACATAGCTAGGTTCGCTTCTACTTAAAACAATCTAAAAGCTTTTAATCCTTAGCAAAGCTTAACCCTGCAAGACTTCTTTCTGTAGATCCTCCAAACCTTTTTGCATCATCAATTGAACTTGTTGCGTCAGACTTTCAACCGTATGCCCTTCTGTTGCAATCGCAGGAAAGGTTTTGAGATGCGCCACAACCTTTGGCATTTCCAGCACAGCTTGGACATGTTCGACAAATGTGGTTTCGCCAATAAAAGGCACTACGGTATCTAATTGCCCATGTTGATTTACATAGCAAATCACACATACTTGTACGGGTTTCTTGGCTTCGATTGCCGCACCTAAGATCCGACCATGTACTTTTTTGACTTTTGAACCATCAGTGGTGGTTGCTTCAGGGAAAAACAACACTGGAATATCTTTAGTTAAGAACTCAGCGATTTGCTCTCGAATACGTACCGAATCCCCTGAACCACGTTTAATAAATAAAGTTCCACCACCTTTAGCCAAATTGCCAAAAACTGGCCATTTTTCAATTTCAGCCTTCGCTAAAAAGAATACCCGTGCCCCTGAACCTAAAACAGCAATATCCAACCATGAAATATGATTACTCACCCACAATGCTGGTTCACGCGGAATATCGCCATGTACACGCACGTCGACATTAAATACTTCACTTAAACGGCGACAAAAATACTGAACATAACGGGTATTTTTAGGATTATTCGGATCTTTATAGAGTTGATGGCGGTAAACCAGATAAAAGCCTTCTGCAACAGCAGATGTTCCTGATACCAGTTTTTTACTGTACAAAAAGACTTTAGATAAAGCACTTAATTTCGATGATTTTGACTTTTTGATTGCTTGTTGTTGAGTCATAGATATTCACTAAACAAAATGTATGTCATATTAAACTGACACTATTGTATACATATCTAAATCAACTTGCATTCATCATTAAAGACAACAACATTGATTTACTGTGCGAAATGAATAGCCAAATCAGCTCAACGCTAAATTGTGGCAAAAATTACGCGCCATCAAGCAGCTATGGATTTTTACTAAATTTTAACTCCCCCGTTAACATAACAGGAAAATCCAAATTAAGATTTCACAATAAATTCATATATTTATAATTTTATTGCAATACTTTGCATACAGCTTAGGATTTAACACAGAATATCCTTTAGAATGATTTTTCTAATCTAATGTCTGAGTTTTACAATCTGTGGAATACTTTGATCAAAATCAAGGTGGTGAAAAAACCATTTTAGTCAGTGTGAATGTTCAAATCTTAGAAGATCTTGATGCAGAAGAATTTCGATTACTGGCTAAATCTGCGGGCGCGGATATATTAGAGCATTTAAGCGTACAACGGATTAAACCCGATCCTAAATTCTTTATTGGTTCAGGTAAAGCAGAAGAAATTGCTGCACAAGTTGAGGCAGATGAAGTGGAGTTGGTTATTTTCGACCAAGCACTGTCACCCGCTCAGGAACGTAATTTAGAACGTATTTTAAAATGTCGTGTGATTGACCGTACGGGTTTGATTCTGGATATTTTTGCGCAGCGTGCCCGTACCCATGAAGGTAAGCTGCAAGTTGAATTGGCTCAGTTAGATCATCTTTCTTCACGTTTAGTCCGCAGCCGTAGCAATTTGGACAGTCAAAAAGGCGGTATTGGTCTACGTGGACCTGGTGAAACCTTACTTGAAACAGATCGACGTCTATTACGCATCCGTATGGAACAGCTCAAAGATCGTCTAGAAAAAGTCCGAAAAACACGTATTCAAGGCCGTGCTGCGCGCCAAAAAGCCAATATTCCAACTGTATCTTTGGTCGGTTATACCAACGCAGGCAAATCAACACTTTTTAATATTTTGGCAAATAGTGATGTTTATGCAGCTGATCAATTATTTGCCACACTCGATCCAACCTTACGCCGTTTAGATTGGGATGGTATTGGCACGCTTGTTCTTGCAGACACTGTTGGTTTTGTGCGCAATCTCGCTCATTCTTTAGTCGAATCCTTTAAGGCAACTTTGGAAGAAACTTTAGAAGCCACTTTACTGCTACATATCATCGATTCGAGTAGTCCAGATGTTATGGAACAGATTGATGCCGTAGAAACGGTGTTAAATGAAATTGGCGCAGATGTTCCAATATTAAGAGTTTATAACAAGATCGATCAAAGCGGAGAAGAAGCCAAAATCGTTTATGCCAAACCGCACCAACCTGAACGTGTTTATGTTTCAGCCCATACACAACAAGGTTTAGACTTGTTACGTAAAGCGGTCCATGAATGTTTGATGGGGCAAATTCAACGTTTTGAACTGCAATTAAAACCCGCTTATGGCAAGTTAAAAAATCAACTTTACGATCTTAATGTCATCGAATCTGAGCATTATGATGATCAAGGCAACTTACAATTGGTGGTTGCCATGGCACCACAAAAACTGGAACAGCTCATCAATCAGGCACATTTACCCCTCGTTGAAATCCTTGGCAATAAGGCAGAGCAATTTAAAAGGCCGTTAGAAGAGTTTGAAATAAAGCGCTAAATCGGTTAAAACGTGAAAGATCAATTTTTATAAATAAACACACATGGATCAGTTAAAAGGTATCGATTGGCAAGCATGGATCTTCACAATAGGACTTATCATCTTCTTTCGTGAAGCTTCTGTGTTGGTGATGTCACAATTTAATCATCCTGAATTGGGCAATTTAACAGGTCTACTCAGCTTACTGTTTGTGTTGGTTTTATGGCGTAGATTCAAAAAAATCCCTGCCCGTCTGGTCGATACCAATAATAAATTAATGAGAGAAAGTGGCTTTGCTTTCCTACCGATATGTGCGGGTTCATTAATCATGCTGGTCAGTATGGGAAAAGAGATCCCCTTATTTCTGGTTGTGATGTTTGTCAGCACACTAATTCCACTCTGGATTTATGCAAAAATGGCGAAGAAGTGGCTATAGGAGGCTGATATGTTAAGTGTACTCACTGGGTTTTTAATCACTCTAATTGCCTATTTGGCAGCGAAACCAATTAATAAACGCTTTCCTCAAATTCCGCTTCTGGTCATTGGCATGTTTTTTGTGATTGGAATTTTAATGATTTTTAAAATTCCTTATGAAAAATACAATACCGATATGAATGGTCTATTTAGCCACCTACTCGGTTATGTCACTGTGGCATTGGCTATTCCATTAGCCGCAATGCGTTATGATGATTTACCACTGAAATCTGTTGTCGGGATCTTGGTGTTTGCCAGTATCAGCGCTGTTGCATTACCCATGAGTTTGGCTTATTTACTGCATATGTCAGAACCGACCATCATGGCCTTTGCCACACGTGCTGTGACTACGCCAATTGCAATCAATATTGCAACTTTATTGCACTCACCAGTCACATTGGTGATTTTGATCGTCATTTTATCAGGCGTGATTGGGGCCGCATTTTCATCGATTATTTTACGCAATATTAATGATGAACGCGCGTCTGGCTTGGCTTTAGGACTGGCTGCACATGCCATCGGAACGGCCCAAGCTTGGCAACGTGGCGCGGTTGCAGGTCGTTATGCAGCCTTTGGAATGGCAGTAAATGCGGTGTTCACAGCTATCTGGTTGCCAACATTTATACTTTTTATAAAATAAATGTGATTTAGTTTACTTTTCACATGATTGCCTAGAGTAATTATTCAGCTTAAGATGAACTATTCTTTCCCCCATTTTGATAAGGAATCAATAAATGAGGTTTAATAAGTTCATCTTAGGGACATTATTTTCTGTTTTAAGCTGTAGCAGTATGGCAAAAGATATCACTGGTACTTGGAAAAATATCGATGATAAAACTGGCTCATCTAAAGCTGTGCTTGAAATACGCAAAGAAGCCAATGGCACATATACCGGTAAAATCATCAAAATTACCCCACGTCCTGGTTATACTCCAAAAGAAACCTGTATAGACTGTCCAGCACCTTATACCAATAAGCCCATTTTAGGTATGGATGTTCTTAAAAATCTCAAACAAACCAGTGAAGAAGATTATGTTGGTGGAAAAATTATTGACCCACTTACAGGTAAAATTTATTCCATGAAAGCCAAACTCAACTCAAACGGTAATCGCTTAATGTTAAGAGGTTATGTGGGAGTGTCTGCACTTGGTCGTAGTCAAACTTGGATTCGTGAATAAGGTCTTATTCACTGATCACAACATTTAAACTTATCACAACATTTAAACTTAAAAGAAAATAGGTATGCTTATGAAAAAAGGAATTTTCAGTTGTATGCTACTGGGAATGATCAGTTGGACACATGCAGCTGACATCACTGGCACATGGCGCACTGTTGATGATAAAACAGGTTATGTTCGTGCACATATTCAAATCGAGAAACTAAAAGATGATACTTATGTCGGCAAAATCATTAAAGATTTTCCTGCACCCGGCGAAGCTGCTTTAACACAATGTCGCAATTGCCCCGCACCCTTTACCAATAAACCCATTATTGGCTTAACCATCTTACAAAAGTTAAAAGCTGATCCAAACAACCCAAACAGCTATATTGGTGGTGAAGTTCTGGATCCTCGCGGAGGAAAAATTTATCATGGCAAAGCCCGCTTAAATGCAAGTGGAAACCGCCTGACCTTACGTGGCTATCTTGGTATTTCACTGATTGGTCGAAGTCAGACATGGATTCGACAAGAATAATTTACTTTTTAATTGATAGATAAATTCGCCATTTAAAAGATTAAAATCATTGAAAATGGCGCATTGACACTATGCTTGAATCTCGTGACATTACCCAAAATAAAAGCCACATGTTGTGGCTTTATTCATATCAAAAAACAGGATTATCGACACTAAAAAGTTTTTGATCTTCTAGTCGATAAGCCAGCAGTTGATGCCCCCAAACACAGCCACCATCGACATTTTGGATTTGCGCATTGATGCGCTCACCTTGCAACGCTGCCCAATGTCCAAAAACGATCTGATGAGTTTTTGCTGTCTGTGATTCAAACTTAAACCATGGCTGAAAACCTGCTGGCATCGGCTCATCTAAAGCATCTTTAAAACTAAACTCTAAACGACCTTGTGCATCAGTCAGGCGCATACGGGTTAAATAATTGGTAATACAGCGTAAGCGAGCATGACCTTGTAAATCATCTGCCCATAAATCTGGCTCAGTGCCATACATCTCTTTTAGAAATGAATCCAGCACAGCAAAGTCATCATGCGCTAAGACTGCTTCTACTTCTTTGGCCAACGCGGCAGTCTTTTCCGCATCCCAAATATTCGGGATACCCGCATGGGTCAAAATCGTCTTTTCATTGGGAAATAAACACAAAGGCTGTTTACGCAACCAATCAACCAATTCATCACTTTCTAAAGCATGAATAACATCATCAATCTGGTCTTTTTCTTTGAGTTTTTTGATCCCACGTGCAACCGCCAGTAGATTTAAATCATGATTGCCAAGGACTGTCGCAGCATTGCCTTGTTCGCATAATTTTTTGATAAAGCGTAATGCACCCACTGAATTTTCACCACGCGCGATTAAATCGCCCGCAAACCAAATAAAATCTTGATCAGCATCGAACTGGATTTCTTTGAGTAGTGCTTTCAGTGCTTCAAAACACCCTTGTACATCACCAATCACATAATTATATCTGACTTTTTCCAGCGCCATTTAAGCCACCATTTGGTCAGATAATGCAACAAACTGAGCCAATGTTAAGGTTTCTGGGCGTGCCATTGGATCTACACCAGCATTTTCAAAACCATCTTCAACCAACATACCTTTTAAGCTATTACGTAATGTTTTTCGGCGTTGGGTAAACACATGCGATACCAAACGAGCCAAGGCTTTTTCACTTTTAGCAACAATTGGTTTAGTCGCATAAGGTTCTAAACGGAATACCGCAGATGTTACTTTTGGTGGTGGATTGAATGATCCCGGTGGTACTTCAAACAAAAAAGTAGGTTTACAAAAGTATTGAATCATCACCGACAAACGCCCATATTCTTTGGTGTTTGGAGATGCGGTAATACGATCAACCACTTCTTTTTGCAGCATAAAATGCATGTCTTTGACTTTGTCACCAAATTCCAAGAGATGGAAAAGCAAAGGCGTTGAAATATTATAAGGTAGGTTTCCGACCACACGTAAAGGACGACCTTCCTGAAATAATTCAGTAAAATCATATTTTAACGCATCAGTTTCAATGATGGTGAGGCGTTCAGGATGTGGTACTCGACCTGGCAAGCCTGCTGCCAAGTCACGATCCAGTTCTAGCACAGTCAAAGCGTCACATTCACCATTTAAAGGTGAAGTTAAAGCGGCTAAACCCGGTCCAATTTCAACAATATTTTCCCCTGATCGTGGGGCAACAGAACGAACAATTTTGGCAATCACACGTTGGTCATGTAAGAAGTTTTGTCCAAAACGCTTACGCGTATGATGCCCTTCATCTTTAGGGTTTAGGGCATTAATTTGATACATAAAATTCTCCACATTGATTGATGACCACTATTGCGTATTCGACTCTAACTTGCTTAGGCTATTAAAGATTTCATCAGATTTAGTTAAATTTTCCCTTGTTGCTTGATATATAGCAACTAAGGTATCTCGTTTTTTAAGCAGGTCGAGTGCCTCATGATGATCTAAGATCTTCGCATAATCTTCTTGAATTGATTGTAAGCTCTGACGCATCTCTGCATCTTTAACACGTTCAATACCTAATTCGGCATTACCTTTAAGCTGTGCTTGAAGATAAGTATCAAATGTATCAAGGTCAGACCAAAAATCTTCGATATTATAGACAACGTTTTCATCACCTTCAGATATTTTCTTCATTGAACGTGCAAAACGATCAGCAATAGAAGCTTGATTTTTCGAGATGATGACTTGAGCTGAGGGATAATTTGCTCGAATCATTTGATCCGTTAACAGATTGTATTCAGCTTGAATATCAAGAATAGTGTCTTGAATGATGATATTGAGGTCTTGTATGGCAATTATACTACTTTTATGCTTTACCAAAAGATCAATATTAGCATTGATTGCTTCTCCGTCTTTAAGCATTTTATCCATGCCACTATGATTCGCATATTTTTTATGCACCATTGCCAATGCTTGATTAAATTTTTCTTGGCTGTTCTTTAAATTATCTACAGTGAGTGAACCAGCATATTGCACAACATCTTGTGACTGTCTTGGAATTTGCAGTGACAAAACCCGTAAATCACATACACTGTGATCCATTGCAAGGTTCGAGCAAGCAGATAGCATAGAGGCGATCAATACAGCCGCTATGCTATTTTTTATGCAACGCTTCATGGATTGTGGTTTTATATGGTTGTTCTTATGCTTAATGATTGACATTACTCATTTTCCATTTGTTTGAAATTTAAATAATTATTATTCAATAAAGTTAATTCGAGCGAGCGAGATCAAGCGCTAAATCGACAGCGACATGCAAACTTGAACTTTTTGCAAGGCCTGTACCGGCAAGGGAGAGCGCAGTGCCATGATCTACTGAAGTACGAATAAAAGGTAAACCCAAAGTAATATTAATGGCTTCGCCAAATCCCTGCGATTTTAACACAGGTAAACCCTGATCGTGATACATCGCCAAAACAGCATCAGTACCTTTTAAATGATCCACAGTAAATAAAGTATCAGCAGGCATACTTAAACTCATGTCTATACCTTGCGCTCGATAACTTTCAAGCACTGGATTGATCGTATCAATTTCTTCATGACCTAAGTAGCCACCCTCTCCAGCATGCGGGTTTAAGCCACACACCAAAATACGCGGATGATTAATTTTAAATTTTGTTTTTAAATCATGAATAAGAATATCAATCACCTGATGGAGACGCTGTTTGGTAATGGCATCTGCAACGTCACGCAGCGGTAAATGCGTGGTCACTAAAGCGACTCTTAAGGTTTTTGTTGCAAGCATCATGACCACACGTTCCACACCAGCAAACTCTTGGTAATATTCCGTATGACCGCTGAAGTGGATCCCTGCGTCATTGATAATTGACTTTTGTACTGGCGCTGTAGCAACACCAACACTGAGTCCTTGCATGGCATAGTATGCAGTTCGGCGTAATTGTTCGATCACATATGCAGAGTTTTGCGAGTTTAACGTCCCTAAAACAACATCCACGGCTAAAGGAACATGTTCCACATAGAGCTGACCTTGAGCCAAACACTCCCTCTGCCCTTGATACTCAATAAGCTGAACGCTTTTGTTTAAAATTTTGGCACGATCCCTCAACATATTGATATCAGCCAATACAACAACTGGACGATCATCAATACGATCTGCCAAATCTAAACAAATATCTGGGCCAATGCCAGCAGGCTCACCACTGGTTATATATAAAGGAAGCATCTAGAACTCTTTTAACAGACCTTGCATAGATAGTATACATCGGTTCTAAATTATCATTTCCAATTCAAGTTCATTTTTATATCGAATATAACGGAAACATGTAAAAAATAAACCAAAAACAATTTCTCAAGAAAACTATGCGACTCAATTATAAACATTTTTTGTATTTCAGTTTTAGAAAGCTGAAATTTATAATGAAAAATATATATAAAAATACATTACTTATGCTGTAAATCAGCAATAAAATTAGCACGATTACAACTTAAGCTTAAAGTCTAAAAGAAATATCCTTTCCAAGACTATACCGCCCTACATATTTTCATCATTCTCATCTAAGTCAAAAGTTATCTATTCGATGACGATTCTTTTAGCAATTCATTCTATAAAAATTAACGGATTGAATATCACATCTTAAATAGAATGCTTAAAGCTGACTTTTAGTCGCTGGACGAGTTTCTGGTTGAGCTTGCTCTTGATCAATCTCAGAGAAATCAAACATCGATTCAACCTCTTTCCCACACTTGGCTGGGTCAATATGTTGATCAAAGATTATTCTGACTCGATGGTCAGGTTCAACTTTTCCATAGACTGTATATTCGCTACTTCGGCTTTTATCGTCATCATCCTTCCATTGCACAACCGCATCGACTTCTTCACCAATCGGGATGTGTTGCGTTTGAATAAGCAGTCCAACCGCTTGGCAAGGATATGCGGATTGAATTTCCTCACTAAAATCGACCGTCATCCATTTGGCATCCAGGATCGTCTCCAGTTCTTCTCGCTGTTGTTTTCTTGCTGCTTTTTCTTCCTTGGTTTTTCCTGCTTGTTTTATTTTTTCATTTTCCCATGCTTTTTCATTTTCTAGTATGTTCTTTGGATTCATTTGATTGAACTGGACTTGCTGATCCAGCAAATCCGCTTGAGCAAAACAGAGGTTTAAGTTGCCTACGCCGAATAGCAGTAGAACGAATTTTATTGAATTTATTATTTTCATTTTTGCCTGACTTATTTTCTTTATATCACTTTAATTATTCATGAATCCCGTCACAATTCCAATATAAATCAGAAAACCTTACAACATTTTATCCAAACTAAGCTTTGCTTTTGGGTCCGTTTATCCATATAATGATGCGCTTGAAATTCAATATTTCAATTGCGACTCTAACTCTTTTCAGATAGAATTCGCACTCCTTTTTGTTTGGACAGATTCCATAGTCCAAACCAACTATAATAGGTAGTGGTTTAATGAAAACTCTCAGCGCTAAGCCAGCTGAAGTTCAACACGACTGGTATGTTGTTGATGCTTCTGGCAAAACTTTAGGTCGCCTTGCGACTGAAATCGCTCGTCGTTTACGCGGTAAACACAAAACTTCTTATACGCCTCACGTTGACACTGGTGACTACATCGTTGTGATCAATGCTGAACAAGTACAAGTGACTGGTAAAAAATCACTTGATAAGAAATACTATCGCCACACTGGTTTCCCTGGTGGTATTCGTGAAACTAATTTCGAAAAATTAGTTGCTCACAAACCAGAAGAAATCTTCGAACGTGCTGTAAAAGGCATGTTGCCAAAAGGTCCTCTTGGTTACGCGATGATCAAGAAAATGAAAGTGTACGCTGGTACTGAGCATCCTCATACTGCTCAACAGCCACAAGTTTTGGACATCTAAGGGATACAGCACATGGCTACTAACTATGGTACAGGTCGCCGTAAGACCGCAACTGCACGTGTTTTCCTATCAGCTGGTACTGGTAAACTCGTAATCAACAACCGCACTCTTGAACAGTATTTCGGTCGTGAAACTGCTCGTATGGTTGTTCGTCAACCACTTGAGCTTTTAGAAGTTACTGAAAAATTTGACCTTTACATCACTGTTGCTGGTGGTGGTATTGGTGGTCAAGCAGGCGCTATCCGTCACGGTATTACTCGTGCATTGATCGCTTCTGACGAGACTTTAAAACCTGCTCTTCGTCAAGCTGGTTTCGTTACTCGTGATGCTCGTGAAGTTGAACGTAAGAAACTTGGTTTACGTAAAGCTCGTAAACGTCCTCAATTCTCTAAACGTTAATTCGTTTACCGAATCGGACAAAAAACCTCGGCATTTGCCGAGGTTTTTTTATGGGGTAACTATTCGAAGTTATTTTGTTTTATCTCGTTTAGAACAGTCCATGACAGCGTCAGAAATCCCATCGGCAGCTTTTGATTCTGTAATCGTACAGCCATTTTCCTGATAAGTTCGAGTTTCCTTAGAAAACTTATGATCTTTCGGAATCGGTGCATTACACGGCTTATTGGTCTTTACATTGACCATTTTCACGGGTCCATCGTTATAGATCGTCACCTTACAACCCTTTACAACGTATTCTTGCTCGATCCCTCCATACATTTCATCTTCAGAAGCGTCAGATGCAACATCACAAGCCTCATCTGCGCGACATAAGGCCCCTGCTCCAGCCACTTCCGCACCAGCAGCTTCGATTGCTTCAGCGGCAGCCTCTTGTACTTGCGCATCTACAGATTGCTTCTTTGCATATGTATTTGAAATGCCCATCATCAATAGCAATGCCAACGCCAATTTACTGTGCTTATTTATTAAATTCATAGGTTTATCCTTGTTTTCTATCTATTTGATAGCAATACCCACCATAAGCTTATTAAAGTTAAGATGATTTTATTGTCTATTTTTAGTATTCTACTCTATTCACTTCACTTAGTTTTTGGAATATGCCTGTCGAAAATGCACCTCAACAAGGGATTACGTTGTATAGCCACGAGGATGACTTTCGTTCACATTGGATTAGATTTCTTCTTGCAGAAAAACAAATTAAACACACCTTAATCATTGTCGAAGAAGATGACGAAGATTTAGCCAGTTTAAATCCATATAATCAACTGCCTATGCTGATTGAAAATGATTTAAAGCTGTTTAATACCAGTATTATTTCTGAATACTTAGATGACCGTTATCGACAAAACAAACTCTATGCGGATGCCCCAGCACCACGCGCAGAACAAAGACAGTATATTTGGCGCTTTGAACAAGATTGGCTGAAACTTGCAGATATTATGCTACGCCACCCAGATACACTTAATGAAGCTGCAAAAAAGAATGCACAAAAACAATTAAAAGATACTTTGGTATCCCTTACCCCACTTTTTCAACATTATCCTTATTTTATGTCTGAAAACTTTACAATTTTAGATTGCATGTTAGCGCCAATTTTCATACGGTTAAAACATATGGGAATTGAATTACCGAAACAGCAATCTCGTCCAATTTTATTATATTGCCAACGGATTTTTAGCCGCCCAGCTTTTTTAAAGTCGATGACTTTTAAAGAGAAAAACAGATATAGTGAATTTCTGGCAAAATTCTAGATCGCAAATCAATAGAGTACTTTTTAATGTCTGAACAAGAATTGAACTTAACCCCAACTCGACCATACCTTGCACGCGCAATATATGAATGGATTTGCGACAACAATTTAACGCCATACTTACTTGTTGACGCAACCAAACCCTATACCGATGTACCACAACAATTTGTACAAGATGGGCAAATTGTATTGAACATCGCACCACATTCTGTGCATATGTTAAATATGACCAATGAGGCAATTACCTTCTCTGCTCGTTTTAGTGGTGCATCTAAAGATATCTATGTACCTATAAATGCGGTATTAGGCTTGTATGCACGCGAAAATGGACAAGGATTATTCTTTGATCCAGATGAATATGCCAATGTGCAAATAGATGAAGATGTTTTAGAATCAAATACTAGTGAAGAAGTAGAAACTAAAACTGAGACACCAAAGAAAAAACCAAGTTTAAGAATTTTAGAATAGAACAAGGAGAACTGAATGGCTTTTGATCTCGTACAATACTTTGCTGAGCAGATAAAGATTCAAAAGCCTCAGCTATTATCTCAATTAGAGCCTGCTCAACGTATAGCACATATTGAAGAACTCAATGCTTTAACGTTGGGTAAACTCATTACGCTATGGCGTAAAGATGATGATGCGTTGTATCAAGAAATTCTTTCGCAAGATCAGTTATACAGCCAAGAAATTTCTCGACATCTCACCACCTCTACTCAGAATAAATCCAGTTTAGATAAATCTATACTTGAACCAGCAACAACGGAAATTCTTGAACTACAGCTTGCTGAATTAAAGCAACTTGAAACAGCGGGAAGTTTAGGTAAGCGAGGTCTTCGAGAATTGGTGATTGGGCAAATTGAGCACCTATCAGGTCAGGCGAAAGATTGGGTTTGGTCAACAAACGAACTAACTGAACTGATTGGCTTTCAACCTGTACCCGAAGAAGAGATATCATTAGATGAAACGATGAAGGAGTTTAATCAAATGGTCAATGTTCAAAAAGCAGATCTTCATACAGATCATCAAGACGTCGTAGTAACCGAAACGGCAAACCCAACTTGGGCTAAAATTGCAGAACCTGTGGTGGCACTTGTGGTTTTGTATATTCTTTTTGAAGCAGCAACGAAGCTTTTTGCTTAATTTAGTTTGATAATTAAAATTTATAAAAAGCGATCAAAATGATCGCTTTTTTTTCATGTAAAAAATACTTAAGTAATTTTAATCATTTCACGTGATTAAAATCACAGTAATAATATTATAAATGATAAAATATGCACAATCATAATAAATATTCAAATCACTATTAAGTTAAGCTTTTATTGATAAAAATAACTAAGCAATTTATTTAACTTTGAGATAGATTTTTTATAATAACTAATGTTAATTTAAAGCTATGAAACTCTCTAAACTTTAAGAAAAATTAACAGTTTACACAGGAGGATAATAATGTAAGAAATATACTGATTAAATGCCAAGCAATTAAACATTAAAAAAATGATTTTACTGGAAAAAGAACAAATCTAGCGTTAACTTAAACTAACTACGACCGTTAAAAAACAGTTTACACTTTAATTTTTTAATATTAGATAAGTGATATTATGAACAATCAATGTATCAATATCGCAATTTCAGGCTTAGGTTTAACCACCTCTGACGATCTTAAAATAAGACTTAGAAAAATTTTACCAACCAATATTGGTATAAATTGGACAAGTGTTTCAGATCAAAATATAAATTGTATTTTGATCAATGAGCAGTTTTTTGAAAATAATAATATCCAGAATATTATCCAAAATAAAAATATTCCTTATTTAAAAATTTCAAAACATAGTGAGCATAAAGAAAGTGCAGAAGACAATTTACTCTGCATCCCGATTTATGACGAATTCACATTGAAAAACTGGGTCAATATCAAATTACTGCATAAGACCGAAACAGAACAGTTGGAACTTAGCCAAGTTCCCGATGATGAAGCTGAGGATCAGCTTGAAATCAAAGAAATTGATTTTTTTGCAGCGCTTTTCTATCACGACAGTCGCAAAGTCATTTTAAATGATCATCTCGGCACGATTGCGATTATCGACCATCATGCGCATTTGGCATGGCTAGAAGCCACCCGTGAAGAATACCAAACAGATCGCTCGATACACTACACTGCGGCAGTCACTGCGGACTTTATAAAAGTTTCTCGTAAACGACAATTCAACTTAGAAAATTGGTTATTTAACCTAATTTGGAAAAATCCCAATTTAATCACCGTACCTGCGGCTGATAAATATTATCGTCTCAAATTTTGGGTTCAACCCAATGAGTTGGATAAGAAATTACTGTTACAACTAAGTGCATGCTTTATTTCTGGAGCTGAGATCCAACATGTCTCAGACAAACTCAACATTCCAGTCGCAACCGTGCAGCACTTTGTTGCTGCGAATCTAGCCATCCATAATGCTGAACTGATTTCAGCAAAAGAAAGTCTATTTGATAAAACACCAAGTAATACTGAGCAAACGGAAGAAAAAGGGATTTTAAAAAGCTTTTTTAACAAATTAAAAAGTCGATTTAAATTTTAAGGGATAAATACACGATGATTATTCAGAAATATAAAATTGTTTTTGCAGGTTCAATGGGGGCAGGTAAAACTGAAGCAATTAAATCATTATCAGAAGTACCTGTATTAGCAACAGAAGCATTTAACACCGATGATCGTAGCCATAAAAAACTAAACACAACCGTGGGAATCGATTATGGCGAAGTAACGCTAGATGATGGCAGTAAAGTTGGGCTGTATGGCACACCAGGACAAGGTCGCTTTGACTTTATGTGGGGTGTGATATGCAAAGGCGCGATTGGTACGATTCTGTTGATTGATCATAGCTTAGCAACCCCCTTAGATGAACTCGAATATTACCTCAATATTTTTAAACAATATGGTGAAAACATTGTGATTGGAGTCACCCATATTGATGATGATATGAATAAGCCAACGCACCAATACCGTCAATGGTTGATGGAACGTAATTTAAATTTACCTGTGTTTTTTATTGATGCACGCAAGAAAGCCGATGTGTTATTGCTCTTAGAAACCTTGATCACCACATTAGAAGTAAAATATTTATAGACTATTGATATGTATTCGCTTACTGGAAGCGTATTCGGATACTCAAAAGTCACTATATTTAAACCAGTTAATTATTCATATAAGTGATATCTATCAAGTCATTGATCAGAAATTAAGCTTATGTTTTGTATGAACTTTTAGGAAATTTTGGTTAACAATTGATTTTTTTATATAATTTATTTAATTAATTAAAAATATTAATTAATTAAAATTATATTCTTGTGTATGCGTTTTTTGACAGGTTAACTATATTTAAAGCCGTTATTTAAGCAATGGGGAAATAAAACCGAATCCACTTGATAGCATAAAGGAATAAAATCTTTAGCCTTATTACTGCTTGTAAGGCTACTGTTTATAAGATTGCATGAATTGTTGTTTGTGACTTACCTTGTGCTTTAGACTGATACATCAATAAATCTGCCTGATGTGTTGCATCATCGACATTGTCAGGTAATTCATTGTAAATACGGATTCCCATATTAAAATCGATACCGAATTTTTGCTTTAAGCCACTAAATAAGAAACTATTTCTAAGTCGTTTTGCGTAGCCCTCAGCTTGAATTGCAGAACCTAAAACAACAACACTTCAAAAATCCAATTAAATCGATGTTTTAATTAATTTTAATAATCGAATTCAGACGTCATTGAGTCACTTATAGTTAAAATATTCAATAAAGTAAAGTTTTGAATATGATGATTTTTAGCTTCTTATAGGTAATTTGTTAATTGCTTTGTCGGTAAGTTAATCAGATCAAATAAATGGAATTGTACAGTATAGTTTTTATGGAATTTTTCAGGATGAGCGGGAAAACAACTCTGGTTTACTTCAACTATTAAAACTTTGTAAGTTTTAATCCTATTGCCTATAAACTTTTGATTTATAGCGTCCTAAGCCGAATCGAGACCTTGTGGGTAAGTACTACACTCACGTTGTACGTAACTGGTAGCAATCTACTCTTTTCGATCCCTTACATCCTTGAGATAAATATTAACGAAATCGGCTCGGGATTATTTTCCTAAGATTAAGATTTTCTCGTGAAATTTAGAATTATTTCCCGCAATCAAACACAATCTCAGGATTTTTTATCTTTTATATTTCTAAAATGAGTTTTTATTGCAAACTAATTTAAAAAATCGAGAATATATTTCTGTTCTTATCAACAAAGATGCAACCCCCAAAGAGCCGTAACGCTCAAAAGCTTTTTCTGTATTTTTAATCTTTCACTCGTCTTTTTTTATTTCTCTTTTATTCATTTCCGATAATAAATCCAATTGAATTTCCTGAATTTTTGCCAGTTTATCCCACTGATGAATGAGTAAATGATCTATTTTTTCATGCAAATGACGGATTTCTAATTCAGCTTTCAAATTGACTTGATAATCATTTTGGGAGCGTAAGCGATCTTTGGCTTCTTGACGGTTTTGGCTCATCATAATAATTGGTGCTTGTACTGCAGCAAGACAAGATAAAATAAGATTTAATAGAATAAAAGGATAAGGATCAGCAGGTTGTTTTACGATCACAACTGTGTTTAATAAAATCCAAACAACTAAAAAAAGCATAAAACAAATTAAAAACGTCCAACTTCCGCCAAAAGTCGCAATTTTATCTGCGAGCCTTTCCCCAATGGTCCATTTTTTTTCGAGTTGTGTTTCAGTATTTTTTGTTATTAATTCATGCTGTTGCATACTATTAAGCACTTCATACTCTAGGTTTGACACCTCCCCCTGCTCCGATTGAAGCAAAGATTGTACATACTGCATACGATATTTGGTTAAATCTGCTTTACAAATATAATCCTGCGCAGACCAATTGGGAAAATCTCGTGCAATTTCTTCAGTAATAACCTTACGTATAGCCCCGAGCGGAACAACATTCGCATGTGAAAAAGTTTGATTACATATCAAGCAAATATGATTTTCATTTTTATCATTCATTGCACTACTCTTTATCATTGTTTGGTTTCAATATCTGTCATTATTTGAATAAAGTATAGAACTTATTTTAATGTGATGCTGTGATGAAATCATTTTGCTTTGATGTATTTTTCTGATGTTTTGAATACTTTTGAATAGGCTTAATTGATGAGTCTTATTTGAGATTTTCACATTATTTTTATCGAATTTTTCAGGATGAGTGGGAAAACAATTCTGGTTTACTTCAACTATTAAAACTTGGTAAGTTTTAATCCTATTGCCTACAAACTTATGGTTTATAGCGTCCTAAGCCGAATCGAGACCTTGTGGGTAAGTACTGCACTCACGTTGTACGCAACTGGCAGCAATCTACTCTTTTCGATCCCTTACATCCTTGAGATAAATATTAGCCAAATCGACTCGGGATTATTTTCCTAAGATAGATTAATTTTTTTATTTTTTAGGAAAATTTTCCTTTAAAAGTTACTTAATAAAGAAAATTTTTCAACAAAGCTTATTCAATGATTTTTTATTGCATAAATTCTAAAAAAAATGCAAATTTAATTTATAAATTTGCATTTTAGTCATTCTATTTAAATGATCACACGCTTTAATCTACTAACTTAAGACGCATCTTTTAGCGAGGTTGTTTTACTATCACGCAAAATATCTTCCAAGCCTTGGGTATCCTGATTTAAAAATGCGGTTAAACTCGCTTTTACCTGTTCAAGCGTACTGTGTTTGATTGCAAATACTTCTTTATTTTTCCGTGTCATCAAGCCAAATAATTCACGTTGTTGAAAAATCAATTTGATATTGCTTTCTATCTTAAATTCAAAATCCTCACTTTTTGCATAAGCATTTAATGTAATTTTTAAAAATGCTTCTGACACTGAGTTCAACACTGTAAAAATAGTGTTTCGACCATCCAATTGTAATTGCAAAACGCGTTGACGGCGCCAACTGATACTTTCAAATTTCGCCAATATCTCAGCAACGTCTAAATCGCTCTCTTGCTCCATCTCACGCTCATCGGTGTGATTAGGATACTGAATTTGAATTTCAAACTTGTTCATTATTTTATAACGCATACCCTTAAAATCTATTTGTAGTGTAACAACACTCTTTAAAATTAATAGCGACCCCAATCAAAAAATTATAAATTAATCCTTGATTTTAAATTAAAAATTGTAAAATTTATCACTATATTTAATTTTTATATGCACTAGGTGTATTTTATCTTTTGGTCAAACAATCAAACCCGTTTATTCTTTTTTTACAGATCAATAAGGAAGCTCAAGCTTCCTTACTTTTTATAAAAGATGTCGATCTCTAGTCATTATGCCAAACGATGCTCTTGCAGCATTTTTTTATGCATCAATTGTCGATATTGTTCTGTCATCTCTTCGATTTGCCCATTTAGGAATAAGCTGAGCTGATCTGAAACTTGCGCTTGGTTTAAGTTTTTATACACCACATCATATTTCTTTTTGCGCGTTAAAAATCCCAAAAATTCTTTACTTTCAACAACCAGTTGGATATTGCTATCGATCTGAAAAACAGGGTCTGCTTTACTCGAGTGTGTATTTAACTGGATATGTAAATAAAGTTCTGTCTCCGTGTCCTGTACAGCAAAGGAAATATCAGAATTTTCAACTTGTCCCTGTGTCAGGAATAAACGGCGCCAATTGATCGCATAAAATTTTGCACGAATTTGCTCAATGTCCTCTGCCTCAAATGATACGATATCTTGTGCAGGCAAATTGATCTCGACCTCGAACTTTCTCATTGTTCTCACCTATCCATGTGATGTTTATATTATGAGCTATTAATAGCATTTATATCTTTGTTTTAAAACAAATATTTATGTTAAATCATTAAAATTTATTACTTTTTATCAAACACTCATCACAAAAATCAGATTATTTATTGATGAAGTTTTTATTAATTTTTCTATTTTTATATCAACCAGTAAAAAGTATCAGCATCTTTCAATTCTCAAGTTATTTAAAAAAATGAGTCAGCATAAGCTTTCGTCGTGACTTCAAACAATTGACGTTTAAAATATACATTTCAATTGAATAGATATACGTTCTATCCCTTTTAATGTTATGCAGTTCCACCACATAAAGATGGAACAGCAGGTAAAATTGGTGCTGGTTAAAGGCTATCAGCTGCTTAACAACAGCAAACACATCCCTTAATTTTTTCACGAGGCCAATTCATCTTTGCTCGTTTAATTGCCAACTCACTTGTCGCAAAAAAACCCAGTAGATTTTGATTTTCCGCCTTAGGTAAATGCTCACAAGCTTTGCTTGCATTGTGTACTTCATATACACCATTGGCTTGCGCATTTACATTGATAATAAATTTGTCCATCATAAAAGTTTCCCCCAATACTCTTAAAAAGACCTTGAGATTAAATCCATAAAAACGATGTTTTTATTAATCCCATAATAAAAGTATGCCTTTATGGTGCAAAAATCAATCTCTCTTTTATTGATTTATTGTTGGGGAAATTTGTCTTTGTATTCGATTTAAAGTGAATCAACTTCCTATGTCAAAAACCAGAAAACACTTAATCCAATTTAATGACTCAACCCAATTGAATTGAGTCATAATCCTCTTTGAATCTTGATAAACAGTTGCTTCAAAAGTGCTTTAACACACTAACTACAATGGATGAACAACGCTTTCTTGTTTTTTCTTTCTTAACCAGCGAACCGCTACCACCATCAAGATAATGCCAACAATCACCACCAATACAGGAACGATAAGTGATAATACCGATACCACGATTGCCCCAATCCACTCACCTGTAGACACCAAAGGATTGGCTATTCCGCCTGTCGTTGCAGTAGATACACCACGAACCGCAACCGTTCCCATTTGTACAGCTGTTGCTGTACCACCACCAACGATAATCGCAGCCGCCCAGCTTGCAAACTGTGACATTTCACCTGTACTGACCGCCATGGTGGTCAATGTTCCAGCTACCATGGCTGCTGGCGTGGCAATAGTATCTAAAGCATTGTCGACCCAAGGAATATAGTACGCACCAATTTCACAAATGGTTGCGACAGCTAAGCCAATACATACCGATGGTATCGCTAACCACTCAAAACCTTTCATTGGCTCAAACCAGCCCATCAGTGATGCAACACTCATCACCAATAACGGTACAAATACACGAAAACCGCAGGCGGCACTTAAACCAATGCCAATACATAGACTCAGGATTGTTTCCATAATGATTTATCTGCCTTTTTCTCGTTATCTTTTCAACTATTATTAAATTAACAAAAAGCCCTATCACTGGATAGGGCTTTTGCTTAAAACAGGGAGTATCTGTTTTATCTGTGCGGCTTAGCAATCTTATTTTTTAAATTGATTGCCAAGGCATTTGGTACACTGGGGTAAACGATCTGTACCAATTTCTAAGTAAGTGCGATGTCCGCATTGGACACAAAAATAGAAGCCTGTTCCGGGTTTTTCGCCAGCAGTAACCATTTTTGTTCTCCATAGGTTTTAGAAATGGTGAATAAAGTATAGCCATATTTTGATGTATGTCTACTGTCTATTTCTAAAAATGATGGTGTCATTTTTGCAAGAAATGATTTCAAGAAAGAAATTTATGGTTTTTGAGAGCTACTGCTTAATCATTAAATAGCGCAAACCATTTAAAGCTCTTCTTTTTCTTGAGGTGGTTCATCTGTTCTTTCTTCCTCATAAAAATCATCAGGCATCTGTGACAATACATTTAAAAGGCGCTCAGCTGTGATTGATTCATCAGAATTTACCGTATCACTTTGAGTTTTTCGTAACAAAGATATTTTATTCCCCAAATAAAAACCCCACTTAACAGTAGGGCTTTTTACAACACTATCAATTACTTTTTTCTTTAATCTCCCCCTCTTACAAGGTAATTCTTCTCACATTTAAAAAGAGAAGAACTCCCTCCTTTTTCAAAGGAGGGTTGGGGAGGATTTAAAGAATAAAATTCAATTAAGCCACTTGCCCTTCCAAGAAATCCTGTGCAAAACGTTGTAATACCCCACCCGCTTCATACACATGCACTTCTTCTTCAGTATCCAAACGACAAGTTACAGGAACTTCAATCACTTCACTCTTACCATCAACCGTGGCACGCTCAATCACCAAAGTTAAGTCTGTACGTGGTGCAATATTACCAATCACACTATACAGCTCAGTACCATCAAGCTTTAAGGTTTTACGGTCGGTGCCCGCTTTAAACTCAAGTGGTAACACGCCCATACCAACAAGGTTAGTACGGTGGATACGTTCAAAGCCTTCAGCCACAATCGCTTCAACCCCTGCAAGACGAACACCTTTCGCAGCCCAGTCACGGCTAGAGCCTTGACCATAATCCTTACCAGCAATGATGATCAATGGTTGCTTACGATTCATATAAATCTCAATCGCTTCCCACATACGCATCACTTCGCCTTCTGGCTCAACACGCGCTTTAGAACCTTGTTTGATGGTGCCGTCTGAACGAACCACCATTTCATTAAACAGTTTTGGGTTGGCAAAAGTTGCACGTTGCGCAGTTAAATGGTCACCACGATGCGTTGCATACGAGTTAAAGTCTTCTTCAGGAACACCCATTTTATGCAGATATTCACCTGCTGCCGAATCCATCATAATTGCATTCGATGGTGACAAATGATCCGTGGTAATGTTGTCAGGTAAGATCGCAAGTGGACGCATATTTGACAATGTACGTGGTGCAGCCAAAGCCCCTTCCCAATACGGTGGACGGCGGATATAAGTACTTTGCGGACGCCAATCATATAACGGGCTTTCTGATTTTTCTGTCACACCCAAATCAAACATCGGGATATACACTTTACGGAACTGTTCAGGTTTTACAGATTGTTTAACCAACGCATCAATTTCAGCATCCGATGGCCAAACATCTTTTAGGTAAATTGGATTACCGTCTTTGTCATTGCCCAATGAATCCGTTTCAATATCAAAACGAATTGTGCCTGCAATTGCATAAGCCACCACTAAAGGCGGTGAAGCCAAGAATGCTTGTTTTGCATAAGGATGGATACGACCATCAAAGTTACGGTTACCTGAAAGTACCGCAGTGGCATACAAATCACGGTCAATAATTTCTTGCTGAATCTTTGGATCTAAAGCACCAGACATACCGTTACACGTCGTACATGCATAAGCCACGATACCAAAACCAAGCTTTTCTAAATCTTCGAGTACGCCAGCTTCTTCAAGGTAAAGTGCAGCAGCTTTAGAACCTGGTGCAAATGATGATTTCACCCAAGGTTTACGTACTAAGCCCAATTCATTTGCTTTACGTGCCAACAAACCCGCAGCAACGGTATTACGAGGGTTTGAGGTATTGGTACAAGAGGTAATCGCGGCAATAATGATTGCACCATCAGGCATTAAACCATCAGTACGGTTTTCAACTACGCCTGCAATACCTTTCTCTTTTAAATCTGCTGTTGATACACGTGCATGTGGGTTTGATGGACCGGCAATATTACGTGTTACCGTTGAAAGATCGAAACGAAGTACCCGAGGATATTCTGCTTGTTGCATATCCGATGCCCAAAGACCAATTTCTTTGGCATAACTTTCCACCAATTTGATTTGGTCTGATTCACGACCAGTCAAGGTTAAATAATCAATGGTGTTCTGGTCGATATAGAACATTGCCGCAGTTGCGCCATATTCTGGAGTCATATTGGAAATCGTTGCACGATCTCCTACAGACATACTGTCCGCACCTTCACCAAAAAATTCTAAATATGCACCCACTACACGTTCTTTACGCAAGAATTCTGTAAGTGCTAAAACGATATCTGTTGCCGTGATACCAGCTTTACGCTGTCCCACCAATTCCACACCGATTATGTCTGGAAGACGCATCCAAGATGCACGACCCAGCATGACATTTTCAGCTTCCAAACCACCAACACCAATAGAAATTACACCCAACGCATCTGTATGTGGTGTATGTGAATCTGTACCGACACAAGTATCTGGAAATGCGATACCTTCACGGTTTTGAATCACTGGAGACATTTTCTCCAAGTTAATTTGGTGCATGATGCCGTTGCCTGCTGGGATCACATCGACATTTTCAAATGCTGTTTTGGTCCATTCAATAAAGTGAAAACGATCTTCATTACGACGGTCTTCTACAGCACGGTTTTTTTCAAATGCATCTGGGTCAAAGCCACCGTATTCCACTGCTAGAGAGTGGTCAACGATCAACTGCGTTGGTACAACAGGATTAACTTTAGCGGGGTCACCGCCTTGGTCTGCAATCGCATCACGCAAACCTGCAAGGTCGACTAATGCTGTCTGCCCAAGGATGTCGTGACATACCACACGTGCTGGATACCAAGGGAAATCATGGTCTTGTTTACGGTTAATCAGTTCTTTTAAAGACTGTTCGAGAATGGCAGGATCACAACGACGTACCAGCTGTTCAGCCAATACTTTTGAAGTGTATGGAAGTTTTGCATATGCGCCTTGCTGGATATCTTCTACGGCTTGACGCACATCGAAGTATTCGAGCTGGGTACCTTGCAGTGGTTTACGATAGTTGTTATTCATTAGTTTTGTGCCTCTTGCATCATTTTGTACTGCGTGTCTAATGATTGGCATAGTACACTGTCGAAAACCCATTTCCCAAATCGTTTATATTTCATAAGCTTAGATATAAAAACAGGGGTTTTGGAAATATTTAGTAACAACTTCATTAAAATATTTGCACTAAAACTGCTTTTTTTTGAAAAATAGCGGAAAATAAGATTAATTCTTTAGTATTAGATTTAAGATAAGCGAGCAATTCATGAGCGATCTAGCTTTCTCCTCATTTACCTTGATTGGTGTTGATGCAATCAAATTTCTACAAGGTCAAGTGACTGTAAACGTTGAAGCTTTGGCTGAAAATATCACCCAATACACTGCGATTTGTGATCTTAAAGGTCGTATTCATTTTGGCTTATGGCTTAAAAAAATTAATCCTGAACATTTAGAGATTGTTACGACTCAAGATCAAGCCGAAGAATTTGCCAAACATATTAAAAAATACGGCGCTTTTTCTAAAATGAAGCTTGAAGAAACTGGACGAGTTTTTCCAACATTGAATGGCTCAACGACTGATTTTTCTTCTACAGAAACCGATATTTCAGTATGGGAAATTGCTGCAATTCAAACTGGTCAGGCTTATATAAATCAAGCAATTGAACATGTATTTCAACCACAAGAATTACGCTTACACCAACGTGAAGGAATCAATTATGACAAAGGCTGTTACCTTGGTCAGGAAGTGATTGCACGCCTCTGGTTTAAGGCAAAACCAAAAGCATGGTTACATGTCATTCAAGGTACAGGTCCTGCCCCTGCTCAAGCTGAACAATTGAATAAAGGTGTTCAAGTAGTAAACAGTGCAGCATTTGAAAATGGTTATATTGCGCTTGTAGTTGCCCGTCCTGATGCCTTAGAAGAGTTAGATGTGACTGTTTTAGCATTACCTGAAAGCTTAAGTGGTGATGTGGCGAGACCGCAGTAATTTCTCAAAATTTTCTACAATAATAAACCTACAACCTTGTAGGTTTATTTAGAGAATTAAACGATTAAGTCAATCACAATAATTTCAATAATAATAACTATTTAGATTCACTTCCATAGATAAATACTTTACTAATCTAGTACTGCTTCCAAAAATTTATCGACAATTTATATTTTTACTTTCACCTGAATTGTGTATTCTTAGCCATGCTTTTTTTACTAACTCCTAAATTTTTAGAAAAGTTCAAAATTTAGGAAGATGCTTTTTGCCTCACATAATAAATCACACCACTCTTATCATCAGAAAAATAAAATGAATTTTCATCTACTCGATAAATATCACAAGGCCGACCATAGACATTTTTGCCCACTAAAAAACCATCCATAAACGTCTGTAGTTTTTGCCCTTTACGCATAATCACAATTTTATAGCCATGACCAATTGTGGCATCGGTAGAACCATGTAAAGCAACTAAAAAAGAATTTTTGATGGTGTCATCTGTATTGGGATGATCAAAATAGTCAAAACCAAGTGCAGATGAATGCGCAGGGAAATAGGCATAAGGAGGCAATACATTTTTGCAACCTAACGGACGTTTAAATTTTGGATCTGCCAAAATTTTACCATTCGACGAATAACATGAAGCCCAACCATAATCCGCATCACGTTTGAGTGCATAAAAAGTTTCATCAGGCTTATTTTTACCCAAATGATCCACACCTTGATTGGTGGCAAATAAAAAATTACCAACCCATTTCAAACCGACTGCGTTGCGTAAACCTGTAGCAAAAATCTTTTGTTGCGAACCATCGGGATTCATTTCTAATACTGTTGCCCGAACTTTTTCTTTCTCGGTACAAGCATTGCAACTTGAGCCGACAGAAACGTAAATTTTCCCGTTCCCACCCACAGCAATTGTTCGCGTTAGATGCCAACCACCATATTTATAACTTAAACCGTAGTCAGGAAAAGTCACTAAAACTTCGGCTTTATCGGTTGGTTTAATTTCACCTTTGGTAAATTTTCGTCGGGTCAGTTGATTAGTTTCCGCTAAATACAACCAATCTTGTCCTGAAGAGTCTGTATAAAATTGAACTGAATTAGGATTCTTCAACCCCGTCATATAAGGAATAATTTTGCCGAATTTTCCCGTTTCAGGGTTCCATTCATCCAAAATATAAACGATGCCTTTTTTATTATCAGTCAAATCGTGCATATCTGTTACAAACATTCTGCCATCGGGAGCTTTACTAAAAAAACGAACTCGCTTTAAGCCCTCAGCCGCTGGAATAATTTCGTAATTTGCTGGAAGATTTAAAGAAAAGCGCTTCCCATTTTTTAAGTTTACCTGATGAGGCACAAGATTTGGCTGTTGGGCTAAAATCCCCATTGAACAAACTAAACTTATGAATAAGATTGACAGTACTTTCATCATAGATACGTCTCGATTAATCTTAGCAAAAACAGCCTTCTTTTTTATATTATATAACTTGAAGCACGAGTATATAGTCAAATAATTTTGCTAGAAAAATACAAAGACCATCCAGATACAAGCCATTATCTTATATTGTTTTTAGCCAAGCGCCGAAAGTATTGTTGTAGTGGATTAATGCATTCACTCTCGTTTTATGGCACACAGCGCATCAAAAAACAGAACTAAGAAAATAAACAATGACAACATCAAAAGTTATTACTTTAGAAAGCCCTAACCACCATTAATACATCGATAGAGGGCTCATCCAAGCGCTTAAAGCATTTTATAGCCCAATTGAACAGTTCACTAATTTTTAATAGATATCAAAACCCATGAAATAATTTATTCATGTCTTTACACAAATAATCTTTAAAGTGAAATGCCCGTGCATGTTTTGCATCAAACTTGGCCGTTTGACCATCTTTTTCAAAAATATAAACACGGTCATCCTTACTGACAAGAAACTCACCACCCAGTTTGATCAACAAGGCATCTATCTTATCTTCATCTGCAATACTGTCATCTTGGCTGACTTTGTCATAATTACGTCTAATGCCTTTAATAAACATCGTCTACTCACACGTTCTATTTAGCCAGAATTATACCCTTTTCATTGCCTTTAAAATGGCCCTAAATAAACATTATCAAAATGATTCGGCTTGTTTACCCCGATAAATACTTATAAAATAGCCCAATCATGTGTTATCGCGGCTGCTGAACCCGATCAACTCATGAGTTTTATCTATGGACATTACACAACAATATTTTGAAAATGAAATAAACCGCAATCGCGCTTGGAGACGTAAGGTAAATTATTTACACCGTGGTCGAGATTGCAGACATACTTCAGGCCTTTGGAAACCAGAAAAAGACTGGAAATTACTTTGGAACAGATCGTTAAAAAGATCTCGCTCGAAACAATTAAGAATTGAATATCCACGTATTTCTTCTGCCAAAAGACGAAAACAAGCACAATATGATTTTTGGAAGACTGCTGATTGAACAGCCTTTTTATTTGTAGTCGTAACCAATGGCGTAGCCCGACTGCCGAGCGTGTCTTTGCAGTGGGTTATGGCATTTCCACACGTTCCGCTGGCACAAGTAAACACGCCAAACATCGTATTTCTGCCAAAGATATTGCATGGGCAGATATGATTTTTGTCATGGAGCAAAAACATAAACAAAATATCAAAGAGAAATTCCCCAACCAGTTACAACATAAAAAAGTCATGGTATTGGATATTCCAGACGATTATCACTATATGGATGAAGAGTTAATCGAAATTTTAACAGAGGCTATGCAACCCTATTTGCCTTAAATGATAAAGACCTTACCATCAATCAGCATGACCAATTCATCACTAAAATGATGACAAAACAACCTTAAATTGCCATAACTCAACCCGATCAATATTTAACAATAAAATAAATGATGCAGAATCCACTAAAAGTATTTTCTATCCTTAAAACCTTTACGCTTATCTTGGTGATATGCGCGCTTCTATTCAGTTTTAGTTTTATATTTAGATTTTCTGACTCAAATTCAGATGAGATTCCTTTTACTGCGACTACAGAAAAACTTGGGATATTTCAAAAATATAACAACCAAATCTATGCCGCTGTACCCAGCAATGGTGATTATTTGATCCCAGAAGCAGATGTTCAAAGTTTTTATTTACCCAATGATGATTACCAATACCGACAACTAGGTGCAGATAAACTGCATGTCTATTGTGGCAATATCATTCTAAAAGGTGTGCAACCTCAACAGGTGAAAACTATTGGGGATGGTTATTTTACTGCTGGAAAAGACACTTGGTATTGCTCCCCCTCCACCGAACGAAATAAGGATTTAAGTGCGCTTCGAGAAGTGTGGCAAATCATGCAACAAAATTTTGCCCTAGGCTCAAAACCACAAAGCTATCTCTACCCCTATTTTAAACTTGAACGAGGCAACTGGCCTTATCGTGTTAATTCCGAAAATAATACGGCAAGTAATGGGACATTCACCTATTTTCAAGGGAAATTACTTTCTGGAGCCAATCCAGACCAACTCAAACTTGTCTTAGGTGAACGTAACTATGCCTATCGAGCGGATGGAAAAAACGTCTATTACAACAACACCCTGCTCGATTTAAAAGACAATGGAAAGCTTTATAGTATTGAAATAGACGGTTTAAATAACCAATATTATTTGCTCAATCCTGTCGATGGTATGGTCTATGTCAACGAATTTGCCTTTGATCCGCAATACGCGCCTTATCATCTCTTAAGCGAACATGGCGCTCACATTAACCATGCTTTGTTTTATAACGACACGGGGATTTACTATTTTGATCTGAATAAGAAAAAAATGCATCGCGCAGGTGATAATCCGTTTTTAGGCAACGCGTTTAAAGAAATCGCACCGCTGATTTTTTCTGATGGCACACAAATACTCTATCTACAAGCCAGTGAATATCGCAGTAATAAAGGATCGGCCTCTTCCAAATCCACCCATATTCTAAAATTAGCTGAACCACTTCATTCCACATGGCAAAAACTTGGAGATGTAAATTACAACGATGGCAGTGTATGGAAAAATGGCAATGCGTTTTACTATTTTGATCAGTTAGGAAATAGCCAACTGGTTAAGGCCACGATTTATCATATTCGCGACCCACAAACGATTCAAAATTTACTGAGAACTCAACCACGCACTGACGATATTCGACAATGGATTGATGAGCAAAAAATGGTTGAAGCCAAACATGTAGAATTACTCGAAGTAGAGACAACTAACCGCTCAGACAAATATTGGGGCTTGTTTATTCCAATCATGTTTGTAGCATTTTTGAGTATGCTGATGTGGATATTTAAACGGTTTAATTTAAATTTTGCCCCATTTTATATACGCAATCATAAACTGATCGTCAGTAATTTGATGATGACCTCTTATCCTTTAGATCAGATCACATGTGTTGAATTTAGTACCCGTATGACAACAGCAAATGGAGCTTATATTGGGCACTTTCAAATTTTACAGCGCAATGGAAAACGCAGTAGAATCTTTAATTTTAGTACGCAATTACGTTTACGGAGTGACTCACAAGTAGAATTAAATCAATATATCCAACAACTCAGAAATGAGTTAACACGCCATGGTATCCAGAATACAATACGAAATTAAACGTGGTATCAACTGAATATCGCATTGGCAATTACATGATCTCAATATATTTTTGATCATTATTGAGTGCACAATATCCACATTATTATTTTGAGCTTTAACATGAAAATCTGGTTATCTCTTCTGACTTTGGGTCTTTTTACCTTTTCTTCTGCACATGCAGATATTCAAACTTTGCAGCAAAACTTAAAAACCAAATATCCTGAGATTCAGGTGAAATCGGTACAAAACTCACCAATTAAAGATGTTTATGAAGTCTATATGGGTGGACGTATTGTTTATACCAATGAAGAAGCAAAATATTTCTTTGTCGGCAATTTAATTGATCTTAAAGAACAAAAAAACCTGACCGAAGAACGTATGCAAGCCCTAAAAAGTATTGATGTAAAATCATTACCTTTGAAACAAGCCATTAAGCATGTCAAAGGTAAAGGTGAACGTGTAATCTACGTATTTAGTGATCCTGACTGTCCATATTGCCAACATCTTGAAAAAGAATTAAAAAATATCGACAACTTAACCGTTTACTTATTTTTATACCCAATTACCCGTTTACATCCAAATGCTGAAAGTATTTCACAGCAAATCTGGTGCTCTAAAAACCAGTATCAAGCGTGGGAAGACTATTTAATTGACAAGAAACAACCGACTTCAAACAAGTCATGTACGACCCCAATTGAGAAAAACATCGCTTTAGCAAAATCACTTGAAGTCGATGGTACACCGACATTCTTCTTACAAGATGGCACCCGTATTTCAGGCGCACGTGAAGCAGGCGAAATTGAATTACTCCTCAAAGCAGTAAAATAACAGCCCACAGCCTAGAGAATAAAAAATTTCTCTAGGCTTTAATGTTGTTAAAATATCCTTAATTCTTTCTTATTTATAAATAAATTAAAATTTAAATACACTAACTTATACAATAGGCATGTTTACATTTATAATTTTCAAATTATGATAAAAACGTCCTCAACAATGTTCTCACACCATAAATGGAATTATGTTGAAATTAAAACAAGGTATATCGTCAAAATGAAAAAAATTCTATTCGCTACACTACTCAGCTTTTCATGTATTTCTGCATTTGCAGCAGATACAGCTAAAAGTAACGTTGACCCTGCATTTGTCAAAGCACAAGAGCTGATTCAAGCAAAAAACTATCCTGCGGCCTATCAAGAACTTGAGCGTCTTGCAAAAGCTGGCAATGCACAAGCCTTATATAACTTAGGCTATTTAACCCAAACAGGAAAAGGCACAACCAAAGACGATAAGAAAGCTTTGAAATATTATCAAGATGCTTCAGCAAAAGGCTATCCTGTTGCAAGTTATGTCTTGGCGCAAAGCTATGCGGTAGGTCAATTGGGCTTAGCCAAAGACGAAAAGAAAGTTCGTGAATACTTAGAAAAGTCCTCTGCTCAAGGATTTGATGATGCTACAGTGGAACTTGCGGTTTTACTATTTGCTGAAGGCACACCCGCATCTGACAAGCTTGGCTTACAAAAACTTGATCCTTTAGTGAAAAAAGATTTTGCACCTGCAATTCATGCGAAAGCGCTGTATGACATCACCGATGGTTTAAAGAAGAAGAATGCAGCAGCAGTTAATCAAGGTTTAAAATCAATCCAAGATTTAGCTAAAAAGGGATATATCCCAGCATTAATGGCTGTCGGAAATATGCTGACCAATGGCAATATCATTGATCAAAATCTACCAGAAGCACAAAAGATTTTCTCAGAACTTGCTAAAAATAATGTGCCTAAGGCAAAAGAGTCTTTGGATGTTGTAAACAAACTGATTGCTGAAAAAGGCAAAACACCTGCTCCAGCAGCACCAGCAAAAAAATAAGCAGCTCTTAAAAAATACTCTCGCATGAGAGTATTTTTTACCACCAAACACCAATCAAAACACTCACTACAATAAAACTCAGTAAAGTACTTATCATCAAAGGTGTCAGTGCTTTTTCATTTAAACCATAGACTTGCCCAAAAATTCCAAATATAGAAGGCATAGGCAAAGCGGCAATCAAGGTACCTGCATAAATCATCTTTTGATCCAAATCGGTTAAATGAGTCAAGCCTAAATAAACCAATATCGGCATACAGATATTTTTAGAAACCACCAAATAAATAGTTTGTAGATTAAGTGATTGAATCGTAATCCCAACCATCCCACCACCAATAATAAATAACGCTAAAGGTGAGGCAGTCTGACCTAACAAGGCAAATACTTGGTCTAATACATGTGGAATTTGAATTTCGAAGATCGCACAGCTCATGCCAATCATCACTGACAAGAACAATGGATTTTTAAATAAAGTCAGAAATGTTGTTTTTAAAATGGCGGCTAAATTGGCTTGTCTTTGTCGCCCTATTTCTGCCAAGGTTAACATCAGCGGTACAAGAAATACGCTTTCAATGATCACAATCAGTGAAATATAAATCATGGCTTCACTACCCATCAGCAAAGTCAAAATTGCTGCGCCCAGTAACCCGGTATTGGACATTGATGCGCCAAGTGAAAATACAGAAGCATGGGTAAAATGGTTGTTAAAAAGCTTTTGCCCTAAAATAAAGGCCAAAATAAATAGAGTAAAAGTGACGCCTGCATAAACAAAGAAATAAGCAGGATACCAAATCTCATGTAAATCTTTTGCAGCCAGTGCGTGAAGTAATAAAGCCGGTAATGCAATTTTGATTACAAAAGCACCAATTGCAGTAATTTGCTCTTTAGAGATCAATTGGATTTTGACAGATATAAAACCCAAAAATAACAGGAAAAATACTGGAAAAATTACCGAAAAAATCATTCAAGCCGTTCCTTTTCCAGATCATACAAATAAAGATATATCCTAGAATATATCTTTATTCAGTTTAAATACGTTTAAAGAATAATGAGTGAATCAAAACTGTTATGCCATCAATATGCTGAGAACAAATCTTTAATTCCATGCGGCTGACAACGTAAATATTGTGGTGCAATCGAGATTTTTGCACCCAATTTTGCTGCGGCATGCCAAGGCCAGCGTGGGTCATATAAAATCGCTCTTGCCAATGCAATTGCATCTGCTTCGCCTTGTTGAAGGATCTGTTCAGCTTGTTCAGCTTCGGTAATTAAGCCCACCGTAATGACAGGAATATTCACCTGTTTTTTAATCGCATTTGCAAAAGGCACTTGGTAATTTGCACCCACTTTAATATCTTGTTGAATATGTAATCCCGCAGAGGATACATGGATATAAGCAGCACCAAGTTGCGCTAAAGCTTTTGATAAGCCAATGCTTGATTCAACATTCCAGCTATTTTCTGCATCCATCCAGTCGGTTGCAGAAATACGTACACCTACTGGGTAGTCAGTTGGTACAACTGCTCGAATGGCTTGAAAAACTTCTAATGTAAAACGAATACGATTTTCAAAACTTCCACCATATTCATCAGTTCGGTGGTTAGACAATGGCGACATAAATTGATGCAGTAAATACCCATGCGCTGCATGAATTTCAATCAGTGAAAAACCAGCATCTACTGCACGAATTGCCGCTTGCGCAAAGTCCTGAATAATTGTTTTAATTTCGTCAATGGTTAATTCATGCGGGGCAATATCATTCGGGCTGAAAGCAATATCACTGGCTGATACAGTTTGCCATCCGTGTGCATGATCTGGCGCAATCTGACCTTTCCCCTGCTTCACCAACCAAGGCTTTTCAGTCGAAGCTTTACGACCTGCATGCGCAAGCTGAATAGCAAAAGGTGTTGGAGCAATGCTTTTTACCTTATTGAGTAAAGCTTTGATTTGATCTCGTTGTGTATCATTCCAAAGTCCCACATCGGCATAACTAATCCGCCCTTCGGCTTGAACCGCTGTTGCTTCAATAATACATAAGCTCGCGCCTGACAAAGCGTAACTTGCCCATTGCTGTTCATGCCAATAGGTCACTTCACCCTGATCTGTTGCCGAATATTGACACATTGGCGCAATAATAATTTTATTGCTGAGGGAGAGTGAACCAAATTGAATAGATTCAAATAACTTTGGTTGAGCAGACATAAATTATTTTCCCAATGAATTAGAACTGTTTGGTGACACTGAGTCCTGCACTCCAGTTAATACCATCAGCAGGTTCAAAGAATCGACTATTACCATCATTCACAATGACTGAACCGACATAATTTTTATCGAATAAATTATCGACTCGAGCAAAACTACGCACTTTCCAATCGTTGTTTTTCCAGATATAACCGACATTCATACTGGTTACTGTATAACTTGGTGCAGTATCTGTATTGAGATCGTCTACATAGATTTTATCCATATATCGAACATCGACACCTGCATTAAAGCCCTGCTCAGGCAACCAGCCGAAAGATACAAAGGCTTGGTTTTTTGCAATTCCGGGAATGTAATTGCCACTTTGGATAACTTTTTTAGGATCTGTGTTGGGAATGTCTGCATCAAATGTTGCATCAAGGAAACTATAACTGGCTTGAGCCGTTAAATTTTTCCACAACTTTTTATTCCAAGACAGCTCTACCCCTTGGCGTAGTGTTTTATCTGCATTTTGATAGGTTGCACGTCCATTGAGTGTTCCCGCAGAAACGATGTCATCTTGAGTATTACTTTGGAAAACTGCGGCGGTAAAATTACCTAGACGATTTTGTGCTTTTAAACCAAGTTCATAATTATCACTGGTTGAAGGTTTAAGCGCAAAGTTAATCCCTGCCGTTCCTTCTGTTGGATAGGCCATTTCGGTAAAGGTTGGTGTTTCAAAGCCTTTGGCATAACTGATATAAGTACTAAGGTCTGGAGTAACTTCCCAAGTAAAGGCAGCTGATGGGAGCAGTTTTTGATAATCGGTTTGACCGCTGTCATCGCCATTCAAACCAATGATGTAGTGATCTTTCGACTCATAATGGACATTGCTATAGCGTAATCCTGTATCTAGACGTACAGTCGGCAAAAATTGCCAAGCTGCCTGTAAATATGGATCTAAATTCCATAAAGTATTTCGTTCATCACGGCGTAAGTTGCCTTTTACCCCATATTCGCCCTTGGCATTAAAATTCTCATACCCTTGACGATCTTCATTCATCGCATCATAAGCCAAGCCTGCACTGATCCGTGTATTCGGTAACAAGTCTTTGCCAGTCCAACGTAAATCAGCACCATAAAAATCTCGTTCGAAATCAATCACTCCACCTGCATGACGTGGATTCTTTTGAGCAGAACTTGGAATAGACTGGTATTGAGTCACTTCACGATGACCAATATAAGCCATACTATAAAGCTCTTGTTGCTCATTCAGGGGCTTAGTCCAATTGATACCTGTCTGTGTTTGGTTAATATCTTTACGAACGTCATAGATGTTTTTACTGTCATTGACCTGTTTAGGATTTTGCTTCCATTGCTCACGAGTCAAACCTTGTGGATCATCAGCGGAAATATCTACATGATTGATCAGCCAATTGATCTTAGAACCATCATCTAAGTCCCACGTGAGTTTGGCATTGCTCAACACTTTTCTTGCGGCACTATGATCCCGATAACCATCGGTATCAAAATAAGAAGAACTGATCACATAGCTCGGTTCATTGGTTTTATCTGCACCACCTTGTAAGGTAATGTCAGCGCGGCCTTTATTATTACTGCCACCTGAATATCCTAACTCGACCGAATCACGCCCTGTTCCTTCTTTGGTTGTGGTGAGAATAGTCCCCCCAGAGGAGTTTCCATACAGTGATGAAAAGGGCCCACCAAGCACTTCAATATGATCTAAGCTCGTTAAATCAATATTTGAAGTTTGGCCTTGTCCGTCTGGCATCGTCGCAGGAATCCCATCGACATAAAGACGAATCCCACGGACCCCAAAAGTTGAACGTGCGCCAAATCCGCGCATAGACAGTTGTAAGTCTTGGGCATAATTTTCACGATTATTGAGCTGTAAACCCGGAATTCCTTTGAGTGTTTCAGTGAGGTTTACCCCAATATTATTTTGATTCTGTTGCTGATCAACTCTATATACCGATGCTGGGGTGTTTAATATGCTGGTATCAGAACGTGTTGCTTCAATTTTAATGGTTGGAAGTTGCTGGGTAGAATTTTGCTGAATGGAATCTTGAGATTCCACTTCAGCATATAAGCTCTGTGTGATACATACCGTTAAGCAAAGTAGTGTTGTATTAATTTTTAGATGTTTCACTCTTTGCATAAAGGTGTCCTCGGGTGGTATTAAAAAATAATTTTAGACCCCAAGCCAACGACAAATGCATTGTCCACCTGATTGGTTGCACCAGGATGTACCACATACTGCACTAAAGGACGAAGCATGAACCATTTGGCAGGGTAATATGAGTAATTCAACTCAACATTATACTCTGCATCTTCATTCAACTGTCTTAAATTTGTTCCTAAACGAGCACCATTCACATAATTAGTATATCGATCGTTCAAATGTACCCAATTGACCGCCAAACCAAGAATATCGTTTGGTTGAGCATCAAACAGACCATAGTATTTTAGGCCAAGTTGCTGTGAATCATTTACGGCTGTCGTCGTACGATCATGAATAGTGAAGTTACCAAAACTGTGTAAACCGCGTTTTCCCTCCCCAGCTGAAGTCAACTGCTGTTCAAACGTAATCCAACCGCCATATGTGCGATCTTCAGCTTTGCTTCCAGCTTTATAGCCCACATCATATTGGTTTTTTGCTTCATCTGCGGTGTTATACAAGGTACCAATACGATAACTGCCTGGTAAATCATTCACACCCTGCTTAGGTGACCACACCACTTCAGAAAGAATATTTACACCATCGGCATGCTTTGTATCCAAATTCCAGCCCTGTCGCTCTAAAGCATTATCAGGGTTGTATTCAAACACCCCCACTTGTGCAAATAGTTCAGGATTGATGTGATATTTTAAGCGTGCGCCCCATTGTGAGACTGGTGTGTTATACCAAAGCTTGCCTTGCCATTTCCCCATCTGTGCTGCACAAAATGCATTGCCTTGGAAATCACAAGCCATGGTATTGAATTCAGTACCTAAACCCATACGACCTAAACGCAAGCTTAGTCCTTGATCCTTAAAATTCTTTTCTATATATAATTCGCTGAGACGGCTCCCCGAATTACCACGTCCCCAATTGGCTTGCGAGTTTGCCCATTGTGGTGCATCTGGTGCTTGAATACCTCTGAGTGAAGTACTTTCACCTTGACGTGCTGTAACTAAAGCACGAATAGTCACATCATTCCAACCCGCCAGTTTCCCCATATCTAAGGTTGTACCCAGTCCGAATTGTGTCGCAAATGTTGGCGCTTGGTGCGCATCATAACCACCATCAGCGAGATATGAACTGTCCATGGCAATGGTGCCATCAAATTTGATTCCCTTTTCTGCAAGTTCAGTCCGACTCCCATTCCAATCACCCGTCATGGTTGAGCCGTGTAAATTAAACGCATCTTCAGCTGATGCAAAAGACATCATGCTACATGCAGAGATTGCCAATAAAGGATAAGCAATTTTTTTCATGGGAAAGCCTAATCAGGAACAAAACGAATAAAGATAAACCAGTCAACTCTCAATCACTTTAACCGTCTAAATTTAATAGAAAGTTCCAGCTTTAAAATGACTATTTTTCCTGAAATATCGAGACAAAAAGAATTATTTCAGTAAACAATTCACTAGAAATTTACACATTTTTTTACATATAACTATCAGATATTTTTTATCAATTGGAAAACTTTATTTTATTAATAAACTTTATTTTAAATAACAATCACTTAACAATAATAATTCTATCTTATTCAACGATCATATCCATAATTTTAACCTAAAGTCGTAGGCTCAACACAACCGCCCTTTAACGCAATGCAATTCTTGCATACAATATTCAGTCCTCACACCAATGTGACAAGTGCATGCCTGAATTACCTGAAGTTGAAACAACAAAAACCAGTTTACTCCCCCTGATCGACCAGAAAGTTCTTCATGTTCAAGTGCGTGAGTCACGGTTACGCTGGCCTATTCCCGAAGATATTCAACAACTTCAAGGTCAAAAACTCGTTCGCTTAACGCGTCGTTCAAAATACATTTTGGCAGAGTTTGAAACCCATAGCATGTTATGGCATTTGGGTATGTCAGGTAGTTTTAGAATCTGTGATGAACATGAAGCACTTAGAAAGCATGACCATCTGATCATTCAGTTTGAAGACACACAGCTGCGCTATCATGATCCTCGACGTTTTGGTTGTATCATTTGGCTGAATGAGGAAAGCCAAACAAAATTGATTGATACTTTAGGGCCTGAACCATTGAGTGATGAATTTCATGCAGAATATTTAGCAGAAAAGTTTAAAAATAAAAATGTCGGCACAAAAGTTGCAATCATGGATAATCATATTGTTGTGGGTGTAGGCAATATTTATGCAACCGAAAGCTTATTTAATTTAGGGATTCATCCGGCACAGCCTGCTTCGAGTTTGACGAAAGCACAAATTCAAAAATTGGTCATCGAAATTAAACGAATTTTAAAGCAAGCGATTGATTTGGGTGGTTCAACCTTAAGAGACTATAGCAATGCCATGGGTGAGAATGGCTACTTTCAGCAGACCTTATTGGCTTATGGTCGTGCGGGTGAGATGTGTATTAACTGTGAAACCACTTTAGAAAATTTAAAGTTAGGACAAAGAGCCAGTGTGTTTTGCCCACAATGCCAGCCATTAAAGATCGCGAAGAGCATCCCGCAAAAACCACGAGGAAAAAGTAAATGAAAACTGCAATCGTTCGACATATTCTCGTCAAAGATAAGGACTTGGCTGAACAACTTAAGAAGAAAATCCATGATGGCGCTGATTTTGCCAAAGTGGCCAAACAGCATTCCACATGTAATTCGGCAAAACGTGGTGGTGAACTGGGTGAAGTAAAGAAAGGACAACTTGTTCCTGTGATTGATAAACTGGTATTTACCGCAGCTGAACGTGTACTTCATGGTCCGGTAAAAAGCCAATTCGGCTTTCACTTGGTTGAGATTAAATTTCGCATGGATTTTTAGTTTAAAGATTTACATTCTTTTGGAGACATTGAGAGAATGTTCTACTATTTATCAGCAATGTTCATATTAGAGTCACAACAACCACCATCACTGAAGCTAAATTAAAATACTTTTGCTTTTAGATCATTCAGGCATACAAGGTGTATCTATCACGTAGCACAATGACAAGGATGTTAATGTTTGCTTTAAAACTTATTGCTTATTAAAGACAACAAAACAATAAAAATCTGAGCTGTTCTCGTTAATTCAAACCCTTCTATATTTTTGAATCAATTTGCTCAGATTTAAATTCATGGATAAACTTCGCATAATCATCAATATATGATCTAAATGCTTCTTCCCGAGTGGTAAAGTAAAATATTTCATTGCCATTTCTGACGATTGTTTCAGGAGATTTACCATTACAGTATCCTCCTGCTGAATAGACAGCAGACTTAAGCATTTGAAAACTTTGCTCAGCAAGCTGTTCATCCTTAAACGCAAAAACCAGCAAAACAAAATCTGGACGATATTGTTTTTCATCACCTAACTTAACTTTACTGATTGCCTTATAAGAGCGGATGCCCTCACCTTTTACTTGAATCACTTTATTCAGAGAACAATCATTTTCAGACCAAGAGCTGCCACTGTCTTTTTCTATAAACTCAAAATTGGCTTTTAATAAACGTGTTTGTAGTGCCAACAGTAATGTTTCATTTTCATCTACCGAGTCGGTTTCTATAGTGACGTAGCGGGTATCTTCATTTGGCATTTCATTAAAAGTTAAACCACTAGCAGGTCGGCTTTGGTCCACTTGCGTAGATGTTTGAGTATCAGCGGATTGCTGCTCTTTTGGATGCTCTGAACATGCATACAAACTGATAAGTATTGCCATAATCCCTATGTTTTTTTTCATCAGCCCCATCTCTATTTTCTTGCTTACATAAAAAACGGTACTTGATCGTACCGTTTCATTCAACTCTTTTACAATGATTTAATCGCTTTATCAGGCTTTAGACATATTAAAATACTGTAATTTGAATCAATTTGATGAAGATTAAGCTTTAGGGCGTTTCTTTAATTCATCACGAATTTCACGCAGTAATGCAATATCTTCTGGTGTAGCAGCTGGAGCTTCTTCAGCAGGTTTACGGATTTTATTGAGGAATTTAACCAACAAGAAGACCACCCACATTAAGATCAGGAAGTTCAATACAATTGTGATGAAATTACCATAAGTTAGTACGTTAATCCCAGCTTTGGTCAATTCATCCAATGATGAAAGGTTATTTGGGTTATCGCCAAGTACGACAAATTTTTGAGTAAAATCAACACCACCACCCGTAATCACTGTGATTAAAGGCATAATCACGTCTTTAACTAATGAGTCGATAATTTTATTGAAAGCACCACCAATGATGACACCAATTGCCAAATCCATCATATTGCCTTTAATGGCAAATTCTCTGAACTCTGAAAGAATACTCATACTTTAACTCCACGCCGATTTTGCGTATTTTTTATGTGACGAAGTATACATTATGTTTCAACATATATTTCCGCCTAATTTACTCGCTTTTTATTAAAAACCAATATCCTTTTACATTTATATAAAAAAACCGCAATTTATTAAAAAATTGCGGTTTTTTTCTAGAAATTAAATTATTTCCAGTTTGAACGCTTAGCCACGTGAAGCACGTTTACGTTCATTTTCAGTTAAGAATTTTTTACGAATACGAACTGATTTAGGTGTTACTTCAACTAATTCGTCATCTTCAATAAATTCTAATGCTTGTTCAAGCGTGAATTTGATTGCAGGTGTTAACGTTAACGCTTCATCTGTACCAGATGCACGCATGTTAGTTAACTGTTTCGCTTTGGTTGGGTTCACAGTCATGTCGTCTGAACGAGAGTTCATACCTACGATCATACCTTCATAAACTTCTAACTGTGGTTCAGCAAATAGACGACCACGGTCTTGTAAAGTGAACAATGCAAACGCTAAGCAAGTACCATTAACCATAGAGATCAACACACCGTTTTGACGTTTCGCAACTGCACCTTGTTTAGCTGTACCGTAATGCGAGAAGCTTGAAGTCATGATACCAGTACCAGAGGTAATGGTTAAGAATTCAGAACGGAAGCCAATCAAACCACGTGATGGAACAGTTGCTTCAATACGGATACGGCCTTTACCGTCAACTTCCATATTGGTCAACTCACCTTTACGGTTACCCATTTGTTCCATAACAGAACCCTGATGTTGTTCTTCAACATCAAAAGTAACGTTTTCGTATGGTTCTTGAGTTTCGCCATCAACTTCTTTCATGATCACTTGCGGACGAGAAACACCCATCTCGAAGCCTTCACGACGCATTGTTTCAATCAATACTGAAAGGTGAAGTTCACCACGACCAGAAACTTTGAAACGGTCTGGACTGTCAGTATCTTCAACACGTAAAGCAACGTTATGGATCAATTCGCGATCTAAACGCTCACGGATATTACGAGAAGTTACAAACTTACCTTCTTTACCAGCAAACGGTGAGTTGTTTACTTGGAATGTCATCGAAACTGTAGGTTCATCTACAGACAATGCAGGTAATGCTTCAACATTTTTAGGATCACAGATTGTGTCAGAAATGTTCAATGCATCTAAACCAGTGATACATACGATATCACCCGCTTGAGCAGAATCTACATCTACACGCTCTAAACCATGGTAACCCATAATTTTTAAGATACGACCGTTACGTGTCTTGCCATCTTTATCGATCACAGTCACTGGTGTATTGGTTTTTACTGAACCACGTTGAATACGGCCAACACCAATTACACCCACGAAACTATTATAGTCAAGTGATGAAATTTGCATTTGGAATGGACCATCAATATCAACTGCTGGTGGTTCAACGATATCTACGATTGTTTCGAACAACGGCGTCATATCTTCTGCTAATTCTTCAGGAGAAGGACCAGCAACACCACGTAAGCCAGAAGCATATACGATTGGGAAGTCTAACTGTTCATCACTACCGCCTAAGTTATCGAACAAATCAAATACTTGATCGATTACCCAGTCTGGACGAGCACTTGGCTTATCTACTTTGTTGATGATAACAATTGGCTTCAAACCACGAGCAAACGCTTTTTGTGTTACAAAGCGAGTTTGTGGCATTGGGCCTTCTTGTGAATCGACAAGAAGAAGTACGCAGTCAACCATAGACATTACACGTTCAACTTCACCACCAAAGTCAGCATGTCCTGGGGTGTCGACGATGTTGATGCGGTATTCAGTATTTGTACGCTTGTCTAACCATTTGATTGCAGTGTTTTTTGCAAGAATGGTAATACCGCGTTCAGACTCAAGCGCATTCGAATCCATAACACGCTCAATCTCACCCGCGCGGTCACCGAGTGCACCTGATTGTTGTAAAAGTTTGTCGACAAGAGTCGTTTTACCATGGTCGACGTGCGCGATGATGGCAATATTACGGAGAGTTTTAATATCAGACATGTAAATTCGATACGCTTTAAATTTGAGGGCAAATTATACAGAAAAATCTTAACTTTTAGTAGTGACAGTTTATTGACAGTTACAAGTTTTTTTCACAACAGCAGGCTTTTTATTTTGTAATAGTGTGTAAAGCGATTAGAATAGCGCCATCTTGCCACTTCCAATTGCTGTGCCATGTCCAATTCTAACCCCTCTCCCAATCAGAAACAGGCTCAAATTGATCTTGTTTATGGTCTAGATGATCGCCCAAAACCACTCATCGCTTTTTTTGCGGCTTTGCAACATTTACTTGCGATTATTGTTCCAATTGTAACACCCGGTTTACTAATTTGTTTAGCTTTAGGTGTTTCTCCTCAAGATACCAATATGATTCTTTCCATGTCATTGGTGATTTCTGGGGTGGCAACATTCTTACAATGTAAAAAAATTGGACCCTTTGGTGCAGGCCTCCTGATTGTCCAAGGCACAAGCTTTAACTTTATAGGTCCAATGATTGGGATTGGTTCTGCCATGGTTGCTGCGGGCACACCAGTAGAAGCGGTTATGGCATCTATTTTTGGTGTGGTCATTGCTGGCTCATTTATTGAAATGGGTGTTTCGCGTATTTTACCTTGGGTAAAAAAACTGATCACGCCCTTGGTTACAGGGATTGTGGTGCTGTTGATTGGTTTAACCTTAATTAAAGAAGGTTTAATCAGCATGGGCGGCGGCTACCAAGCTATGGAAAGTCATACATTTGCCAGTGCCGACAATCTCATCATGTCATGTACAGTGTTGGCAATTATCGTCCTTCTCAATCGCTTCAAAGTGGTTTGGGTGAAAAGTTCTGCAATTCTGATTGCTTTAGTGATTGGCTATATTCTTGCGGGTTTTATGGGCTATTTGGATTTTTCTGGTTTAAAAGATGCTCCATTGATTCAAATTCCGACACCAATGCATTTTGGAATTAGCTTCTCATGGAGCTTATTTATTCCTATGGCGTTTATTTATCTTGTCACATCTTTAGAAGCAATCGGCGATGTTACTGCAACCTCTAAAATTTCAAATCAGCCTGTAGATGGCCCAGTGTGGATGGAACGAATTAAAGGTGGTGTATTGGTCAATGGTGCCAACTCTTTCCTTGCAGGGATCTTCAACACATTCCCAAGTTCTGTCTTTGCACAAAATAACGGTGTAATTCAGTTGACGGGTGTTGCAAGTCGTTTTGTTGGGATTTGGATTGCAATCCTGCTCATCATTCTGGGATTATTCCCTGCTGTTGCGGGTATCATTCAGGCGGTACCGCAAGCGGTACTGGGTGGTGCGGTTATGGTAATGTTTGGTGCAGTTGCTGCTTCAGGCATTAACATTTTATCGGGAATTCAACTAGACCGTCGTGCGTTATTGATTATTGCCATCTCTTTAGGTCTCGGCCTAGGGGTTGCACAAGTTCCTCAAATTTTGGAACATTTGCCAGAATTACCGCGTAATATTTTTAGTTCTGGTGTCGCAACTGGCGGGCTGGCTGCATTAATTTTGAATTTAGTTTTACCCGAAACTAAAAAATAATAAATCTATTCTTTATAATGCCCAGCTTAGACTGGGCATTGCGCTAATTTTTATTGATGGATGGTGAATATGGAGCCAAAAAGCGAAGTTGTCATTCGACAGCATGACTACCTTTCTGGACGCGTGCTATTTGTAAATGCAGCAACGGATGATCTACTTTCAAATTTAGCTCATAACATCGAAGCAAGCATTTGGACTTGGAATTACAATGAGTTTCAATATTTTCAGAATCAGCAGGCAAAGGTACATTTTGGTACTGACCTGCCAGAAGCTGAATTTGATCAAGCTGTTGTTTTTGTTCCAAAATCAAAAGAGCTACTCAACTATATCTTGCACAATTTAGTCAGTCGTTTAGCTGTTGGCGCTTCGATTTTCTTGGTTGGAGAGAAAAAAGGTGGTGTAGAACGTGCTGCAAAACAACTCCAGCCTTATGGTCAAGCCATCAAGCTTGATAGCGCACGTCATTGTCAAATGTGGCAACTCACCACAGGTAAAACCGTGACAGCAAAGCCATTAGCAGAATGGGCGCAAGTCTATAATGTTCCAACACCTGCCGGAGAACTTAGCATTTGTGCACTTCCTGGTGTGTTTAGCCAAAATCGTCTAGATATTGGAACTGCAGTGCTTTTACCTTATCTCAAACAAGTGACGTCTGGAAAGATTGCGGACTTTGGTTGTGGTGCAGGTGTCATCAGTGCTTATCTGAGTAAACTTAATCCGAAAAATCGTATTTTTGCTTTAGATGTCGATGCTTTTGCTTTAGCATCAACGCAAATGACTTTTGAAAAAAATAATTTACCTTTAGAACAACTTGAAATAAAAGCAGTCACAGGGATTGAAGATGCGCCATTGTTCTTACACGCCATTGTGAGTAACCCTCCATTTCACCAAGGTATTCAAACAGATTACAATGCCAGTGAAACGTTATGTAAAACTGCGAGACGACATTTAAAATCAGGTGGTGAATTATGGATTGTGGCAAACCGCTTCCTAAATTACCCATTACTCATTGAGCAGAGTTTTAGTCAATGTACGACTAAAGCAGATCAACAAGGCTTTAAAGTGCTGTTCGCCAACACTCAAAAAAGTAGTAAGGAATAACGATGAGCGAAACAGATCATCCTCAACTCCAGCGTAAGCTTGGAGCACGACATTTAAACATGATCGCCATTGGCGGTTCTATTGGTACAGGGTTATTCCTTGCTTCGGGTCAAACGATTGCCACTGCTGGACCTGGTGGTGCATTACTTGCTTATGTCCTGATTGGTATCATGATTTATTTCTTGATGACCAGTTTAGGTGAACTTGCAACCCACAATCCAACATCAGGCGCATTCTTTACCTATGGTAATAAGTATGTAGAAGAAGGTTTTGGTTTCGCACTCGGTTGGAACTACTGGTATAACTGGGCCATTACCGTTGCATTTGAATTGGTTGCCGTTCAATTCATCATGAAGTTTTGGTTTCCAGACATCCCCGGCTTTTGGTGGAGTGCGCTATTCCTTGCGATTATCTTCTGTATCAATGCCTTAACTGTAAAAGGCTTTGGTGAAAGTGAATTTTTATTTTCACTGGTTAAAGTCATTGCCATCATCTTCTTTATTGTCATTGGCTTATTCATGATTGGTAAAATCATGTTAGATCCAACAGATTCAATTACCAAGAATTGGACCGTTGGTGAAGCGCCATTTGTAGGCGGTTTTCAAGCCTTAGTCGGTGTGGCCATGATCGCTGGATTCTCGTTCCAAGGGACAGAGATGGTCGGTGTTGCAGCAGGTGAATCTAAAGATCCGAAAAAAACCATTCCAATCGCTATTAAACAAATCTTTTGGCGTATTCTTTTATTTTATATCTTGTGTATCTTTATCATTGGTACATTGGTTGCGTATACAGATCCAAACCTTGCACTTGCTGCGGAAGGTGATGGAAACATTACCCTGTCACCATTTACCCTGTTATATGAAAAAGCAGGTTTAGCATTTGCAGCAGGCTTAATGAATGCCGTGATTTTGACTGCAATTATGTCTGCAGGTAACTCAGGCATGTATTCATCAACACGTATGTTGTTTGATATGGCACGTGAAGGTAAAGCACCACGAGTTTTCTCTAAACTCGATCTTCGCGGTGTACCCATGAATGCACTGTATGCAACAACGGCAATTGCGGCACTGTGTTTCTTAACCACCTTTATTGGTGAAAGTGTCGTGTTTACGTGGCTGTTAAACATGTCAGGTATGTGCGGTTTTATTGTCTGGTTAGGTATCGCAATCTCACATTATCGCTTCCGTAAAGGTTATTTGGCTCAAGGCTATAAACTTGAAGATCTCGCTTATCGTGCAAAATTCTTCCCTTTTGGTCCATGGTTTGCCTTTATTCTTTGTGCCATCATTATACTTGGCCAAAATGCAGAAGCTGTGCTTGATGGAAAATGGATGAGTGTGTTGTCTACCTATATCAGCATTCCACTGTTCCTTGTTATCTGGCTTGGCTATAAGTGGAAACACAAATCTAAATTGATCGCTTATGATCAGATGGATGTACAACCCATTCAAGTCGAAAAAGAGTAAATCACTTGATGTAAATAAAGCAGCTTTTTAGCTGCTTTATTGTTTTTTATAACGGCAATTCAACGTGAATTAAAAATTAATTTGCTATGTTTCATTGACAAAGTTTTTTTTCTTTATAGAATAACGCCCATTGGATCATTTCCAACCAGAATTTTCACCTTTGATTTTAAATCAAAAAGTAAGAGGAGTACGACATGCATCAACTTGAGAAAACTTTAAATTAAGATTAAGCAGTCGTCTACTCACGGGCACTGAATTAATCAAAGTGTCCGAATGTCAGTCAAACCTAGCATTCGCTAGGTTTTTTATTGTCTTTAAAATTGGAATCGATCATTACTTTGACAATAGTGTTGTAACCGCCTTCGGACAATAAAAAAATTTGCTTCGAGAAAAAAAATGAGCATACAAATGATTTTAAACGCCAAAGCAGAATATGGCGTTCCTGTAAAAATTTATACAAAAGATGTGGATGAAGAAAGCCTAACCCAACTGCGAAAAATGGCACAATTGCAATTTATTCACTCACATATCGCAGTCATGCCAGATGTACATTTGGGTAAAGGCGCAACCGTGGGAAGTGTTATTCCCACCAAGAATGCCATCATTCCTGCTGCGGTTGGCGTGGATATTGGTTGTGGTATGAATGCATTAAGACTCAGTCTAAAAGCATCTCAGCTGCCCGATAATTTAAGTACTTTACGCAATGCTATTGAAAGAAAAGTACCTGTCGGTTTTGAAATGCACAAACAAATCAAAGCAAAGGCTTCAACGCTTTCGCCCTTAGAAAAAAAGCTCCAGCGTATTACAGACAAACACCCTGCTTTAAAACGCATGTTACGCAGTTTTGATGTTACATGGCAAAAGCAACTCGGAACTTTAGGCGGTGGTAATCACTTTATTGAACTGTGTATTGATGAAAATGATGATATCTGGGTCATGCTACATTCAGGTAGTCGTGGCTTAGGTAATGTGATTGGCACTTACTTTATCGAACGTGCCAAGAAAGAAGCGCAACATCGTTTTGGTCACGTGCCTGATAAAGACTTGAGCTACTTTGCAGAAGGTTCGACGAATTTTGATGATTATGTAGAAGCTGTAGAATGGGCACAAGAATATGCTTTTGAAAACCGACGTGAAATGATGCGTTTAATTTTAGAAGCGATTCGCCCTTTATTACCAAGTTTTCAAATGACCAAAGAAGCGATTAATTGTCATCATAATTATGTACAGAAAGAACTTCACTTTGGTGAAGACGTCTTTGTTACACGTAAAGGTGCAATTCGTGCAGGGCTCGATGAATACGGGATTATCCCCGGTTCAATGGGCGCGCAATCTTTTATCGTTAAAGGCAAAGGTAATCCAGATTCGTTTTGTTCATGCTCACATGGCGCAGGACGTAAAATGAGTCGCTCTAAAGCCAAACACTTGTTTAATCAGCAAGATTTGATTGCACAAACAGTAGGCGTTGAGTGCCGTAAAGATAAAGGTGTGGTTGATGAGATTCCAAGTGCCTACAAGGATATTCATCAAGTTATGGCCAATCAAAATGATTTGATTGATGTGGTCCACACACTGAAACAAGTATTGTGTATTAAAGGTTAAAGCTAAAATAACCCTCAATTTTGATCATGAATCTCAGTAAATTTCGATTTACTGAGATTCACATTTTTAATTGGATTAACAATAACGTACAGATTGAATATAAGGATCAATCACAATTGCTTGCTGACAAATTCCTTCAGCTAACCGTTGTTGCTCAAAGACAGCTTTCGGCATGGCATCAAAATTATCATAGAAACAAATTTCCTGATCATTTATCGAATAAACCAACGAATGATTTCCAACGCCTTCTAAAGTGTCATAAAAAACAATGATATTACACCCTTGTTCAATATAGACTTGAATTTCTTGATAGCTTAGCGCTGGACTAATCTGCAACCCTAACTTCTTCGCGTCTTGATAACGGACGATTTCTTTTTCATGAATATTTAAGTCTTCATCTGTATAAAAAGACAGATCAAAACCTATTTTTTTTAACCCAATCGCTAGGCCAATCGTAAAAGTGCCATCCTCTGCATCGTGATGACAAAGTTTAACCAGCTGTTGAATATCTAACTGAATTGAGTAATTTTGCAATAACATCCAAACAGCAAAAATACCGCAATTTGATTCGAGGTCTAATAAAGCTTTAGGCAGTTGCACACTCATTCAATTTTCAAACTTGTAGAAATCACAATCAACAATTATAACGCTGTATGATCAAATTGAGAGGCTTTATCGAAATTACTTAATTTTTAAAGTCACCGTTACTCGTCTATTTTTCACTCTACCTTCAGCTGTTTTATTATCAGCAATTGGCTTGGTTGGTCCTAAACCGAGCGTAATCAATTGCTCTGGATTGACCTGATATTCGTTTAAGAGAAAATCTTTGACAATATTCGCGCGTGTTAAAGAAACTTTATTATTTGCAGCCAAAGAACCAGTACTGTCTGTATGACCTTCAATGTAAAGAACAAAATTTTTATTGTCTTTCAATAATTGTGAGGCAACAGATAAAGCAGGTTTATACTCAGCTTCAATGTCTGTCGATTTCGGTTGAAAATATATGGACAGCCCATTTTTCACTGACTTCACTTCATTTGGATATTGTTTTTGGATTGAAACACGATTTGAATTTATTGGTGTCGACGTACAGGCATTTAATGCCATGAGTACCAGTCCTAAAATGATATATTTCATCGTTAACCTGTAATTATTAATTTCTGATTCAATTTTATTTAGATATTCTAGAATTATAAGGACTTTAAATAAAAAAGCGACTCAATTGAGTCGCTTTTTTATTCACTAAATAAAGGATTATTTAGTTACAGTACGGCTACCAGTGATTGTCGCGAATACACGACGGTTCATAGCACGACCTTCTTTAGTTTTGTTGTCAGCAATCGGTTGATCCCAAGCGAAACCTTGAGTAGACAAACGAGATGCATCGATGTTGTACTCGCTTACAAGCGCTGATTTAACAGAGTTAGCACGAGCTAAAGATAAACGTTCGTTTAACTTACGTGGACCAGTGTTATCTGTATGACCTTCAATACGAGCAGTCGCATTCGGGAATGTAGTTAACGCATCAGCAACTTTAGCAACTTCTGGCTTGTATTGATCTTTGATGTTTGATTTGTTTGTATCAAAGAACACACGAAGTTCCATGTTCAAATCTTCAGTAAGAACTTGTGGAGCTGGTTCAACTGGAGTTGGAGCAACTGGAACCACTGGAGCAACTTCTACTACAGGAGCAGCAGGCTTCAAGTGACCACCAAGAACTACGTTAAGACCTGCAAGAGCAGTATAGTTCCAGAATTTTTCGTCAAAGTTATAAGTACCACGAGCTTCAGTACGAAGAGATAAAGCATCGTTTAAGCGCCAGAAAGCACCAACACCAGCATTACCTAAAGTACCTTCTTCGTTGTTATGGTAAGACATGTCATCAAGTTTATACTTGTAATGACCAGCACCTAACAATACATACGGTTTGATTTTGCTGTCATAGTTTTTAGTGATCAAATCAGAAGTAGCATAAAAGTTACCGTTGATTTGAGTTTGCTTGTATTCAGAACCAGCTACGCCAGTACCGTCAAGATCACCTTTAACTTGGTTATATTCAGCTTCAAAACCTAACCATGGAGTAAGTTCTACACCAAGTGCAGCACCAACGAATAAATCGTCTTGTAATTCAGGGCCGTTAGTTAACTCGCCTTTATTACCACCATTGTTGTGTTGAGTGTCTTGGAAAGTGTAACCAAGTAGTAAAGGTGTAACAGTTACACCAGCATTAGCAGCAGCGAATGGAGCGGCAACAAGCATAGCAAGTGCGATACGACTCAATTTCATGGATATCCTCCAGAGATAACAATTGTTGTTCAAGCTTAGCCTAAAATTTATTGGCTATCCTGAGATAAATTTTAATACCCCAGTATTATTTTTAAGCTACTCACGTTGAATCATACAAACACTTGAGGCTTTTTCCAAGTGCTTGATAACTTTAATCAAGTAAATTATTGACAAAATTACTTACAATTTCCGTTGTAATTCGGTAACTTTTTACTCAATTTTTTTGCGTGGATCGCTTATCTTTTTGCTACGTGCATTTTAGCAGTAAAAGAAACTGATAGTAATAAATATTTTACTACGTTAACATTTCAATTAAATTTAATAGAAAAATCATTATTTTTCAAATAAAAAACAAGACTTAACAGAAGATCCAAAGATGTATTTTTATTGTAAAGCGCGAGGTCTTACCTTGTTCGAGCTGATCACCACTATTTGTATCCTTACAATTATCTGCTTAATCTGTTTGCCCCATTATCATAATTGGATGCAAAAACAAGAGATTAGAATCATTTCCACACATATTCAACAGCATGTTTCTTATGCAAGAAGTCAAGCTTTAGTTCGACATACCACTGTGGTGATTTGCTCATCTGAAGATTTAATTCGATGTGAAAAAGATAAATGGAACAAAGGATTACTTATTTTTACAGACAAAAATAAAAACAAGCAGATTGATGAGGATGACCACATACTCCTCAAAACTGAAAATAAAATTAAATATGGCAAGCTGACTTGGGTGGGAAGTGCCAGTAGTAGAGATGTATTGACTTTACAAGGTGATACAGGTTTACCCAGAGGTTCACCTGGAAGTTTCTATTATTGTAGCCAATATGATGCAGAAAATAATAAGCGCTACAAAATCGGACGAATGGGCGCGATAAATTTAGGACCACCACCTGAATGTTAAAAACTGTTCTCTACGGTCAGCATATATTCAATCGCGAGACTTTATTCTTATACTATTTTTTATATACTGCTTAGGTTTTGGATATATTCACAGAATAATCATTTGGAGATTAAAACAATGACTGACATCGTAATTGTGAATGGTGCGCGTACAGCTATGGGTGGTTTTCAAGGAAGCCTGACCAGTTTGACTGCGCCAGAACTAGGTGCTGCGACGATTAAAGAAGCCATTGCCCGTGCTGGCTTACAACCAAATGATGTACAAGAAGTCATTATGGGATGTGTTTTACCTGCGGGTTTAAAACAAGGCCCGGCCCGCCAAGCGATGCGCAAAGCTGGTTTACCTGATTCAACTGGTGCTGTAACCATTAACAAATTGTGTGGTTCAGGCATGAAAGCAGTTATGCAGGCTGCGGATGCAATCAAAGCAGGTTCAGCAGAAGTGATTGTTGCTGGTGGTATGGAATCGATGACCAACGCACCTTATCTTTTGCCAAAAGCACGTAGCGGCTATCGTATGGGCCATGGCGAAGTAAAAGACCATATGTTCTTTGATGGCCTAGAAGATGCTGAAACAGGTCGTTTAATGGGTTCTTTTGCCCAAGATATGGCAAATAGCAAAGGCTATACACGCCAACAGATGGATGATTTTGCGATTCGTTCTTTACAACGTGCACAAAAAGCCATTACTGAAGGTTGGTTTAAAGACGAAATCGTTTCTGTCACAGTTTCAAGCCGTAAAGGCGATGTTGTTATCGATCAAGATGAACAACCATTTAATGCCAATATCGACAAAATCCCTAGCTTACGCCCTGCGTTTGCCAAAGATGGAACGATCACTGCAGCCAATGCCAGTTCAATTTCAGATGGCGCATCTGCGCTGGTTTTAACCTCTGCGGATCATGCTAATGCAAAAGGTCTTCAACCTTTAGCAAAAATTGTTGCCTATGCTTCAAACTCACAACACCCCTCTGAATTTACCATTGCCCCTGTAGGTGCAATCCAAAAGGTATTGGATAAAACCGGTTGGGATGTTCAAGATGTTGACTTATGGGAAATCAATGAAGCATTTGCTATGGTTACCATGTGCCCTATCGATGAATTTAAATTGGACGCTGAAAAAGTCAATATTCATGGTGGTGCATGTGCCCTCGGACATCCTGTTGGTTCTACAGGTTCACGCATCATCCTGACCTTGATTCATGCTTTAAAACGTACGGGTGGTAAAAAAGGTATTGCTGCGCTTTGTATTGGTGGTGGTGAGGCGACTGCTGTAGCGATTGAAATTCTTTAAGCACCTCAATCCTTGAATTAAAAAGAGGCGTCTACGAGTTGGTAGACGCCTCTTTTATTTTGCTTTCACTTTAACAACTTAAATATCGCTCAATTCATAATTAAGGATTTAAATTTTTCTGCGCTGGAATCGGGGCAATATAAGCAATAATCAGCATCACAAAACCCGCGCCCAAGAAAGAAATCACGCGTGTTAACGTTCCAATATGAGATAAATCAAACAGTACCAATTTTAAGGTGACAATCACCAAAATGCTTCCCCCTAAAATCCATAAAGGACGTAATAACTTACGGCTAGCAAAGCTCATCGCAATAAAGGCTAAGCTCACCCAAAGTAAGGTTAGGCTCAGTTGCGCAGTGGCATCTTGCCAAAGACTCAGTTGGTTATAAGGTGTAGCAAAATACACATGTAAGGCTCTTAGAATGATATAACTACTCAGCCATAACAAACTTAAAACACACAGTACAGCAAGTATTCCATGGTCAATACCCTGCTTTAAACCGTGTTTAAATTGAAGATTTAGCATCCAGAAAAAACCAATTAACATGGCGATACTGACCAAATCAAATGGGTTTAAGACTGGCAATAAATATCCTTGAAATGCTTGTTGTGAAAATAGCTGAGAACAAATCATCCAAATCAACATCAGCAACAAACTGCTTCGCGTTTGCCAAAACATCGTCCATTCTGAGTTTTTCTGAAAGAAGCACCATCCACAAAACACTAAAGGTAAAATTACCACGCTGATATAAGGCATCGTTGCAATTAAACTAAGACTGCTTAGACTTAAACTGATTAAAACACCTAAACTGAGCCATTCACTTTCAAACTGTAGCCCTTTTGAAGGTCTTAACCAGATTGCCGCTAGCACTAAACCTGAAACTGCGATACCCCATCGTTCAATATCACTGGTCCATAGCAACATGCCATTTTTACTGATATCCAGCAATAAAATGAGTGTAAATACATAGACGGGAATTACCCCAATCCATTTTGGAATCAACCATGTTGATCTGGCCTTTAGCCATAACATCAACTCATTCATCAACAGATAAGCAATAACCACAATCAATACAGTGTATATATATCGATTTTCTCCCTCTAAGTGATCAAGCAATAATGCAAGAATCATCGTGGTTGCAGAAATCATCAGCAGGCTTAAAAACAAGGTCGTTACTGAACTGATCTGTTTGCGAAAATCATCACGGCTATTTGCCAATAACACCATGGCGATATAACTTAAACTTAAGCACCAATACATCGTGGTTGGAAAATCAGGCAATTCAAACAAGTAATAAAGGCTTGAACAGCCTGCAACAATCAACAAGGCAATCGCCATATAACGACTGATCATCGATTGTCGATATAAAGCAAAGCCAAAAATACAGAGGCCTTCAACAGCCCACCCCACCACACTCCACTGACCATGCAGAAGAATCGGTGGAATTAAAGCAATAAAAATCAATGCCAAACTAAAATAACTTTGAGAAATCAGTTGAATAGATTGGTTACGTTTTGAGAGCTGATAAATCCCTGCAAACACCACAGCAAAACCCAAGCTAAAACCAGCAAGAATCAGTTCTTGGTGAAAATACATTAAATATAAGAATAAATAGCCAATAATCGGTGCACCAAAAATCAACGCAACATCTAAACTGGGTTTCAGTTTAAATTGCTCAAGATCCTGTTTGGCGATCAATTGACTGAATCGAAAACCAAGCCAAATGAATACTGCAAGATGTGCAAGAATAAGTATCGTGAGTGATTGTTTTTCTTGACTATAGCCATGATAGAACGCATAACCACCACCAATGATTACAGTCACTAAAAAACCGATCTGATTTAAATATTTCCAAGGTCTTAAGGTACTGAGTATAGCAATCGCAATGTTAATCACTAAATAATAAGCCATCAGTTCTGCTACCGTTGCATTTCGCACAGGCAACGTAAATGGCGCAATATAAGCAATAAGCACGGCCATCAATGCCAATTCCACGCTTTGCTGCTTTAAACTTAAACTCAGTGTCAGTGCCATAATTACAGCAAAACACAAACTTGCTAGATAAAGACTCGGAATCACCTGGTTGTAGTAGGCAAAGAATAAAGTTAAAAATAATCCCGCCAGCCCCAAGCCCTCTATTGCCAAGGCAAAACTGCGATTTTTATTTTGTAGCAACACACCCAACGCGGTGATTGCACCACTGGACAAGGCAACGATTGAAAGTTTGACGGCTAAACTTAATTGCCAATGCTCTGTCGCAAAACGCAGCAATAACACAATACCAATCACCAAAACCAAGATTGCAACTTTCAAAACAGGATTGCCTTGAAAAATCCATTGGCGAATTTGCCCCATTAAGTTCAGCGATGAATCTTGTGACGTGCCGATGTTTTGTTGAATAGATGATGGATTGTTTAAATCTGGAGATCGCTGTTCTGACAAATTCAAGTGTTGAATTTGCAATTGAACTTGGCTCAAATAGCGCTCTAAACGGCGTAACCAGCGTAAGAAAAAGAAAATCCAAGCAGTTAGACCTAAACCCACCATCCAGCTCAAATGCAGTGTTAAACCTACAACAGCAATAATCGAAGAGACATATAATGGCACTTTCGAGGTGCTTTGCAGTGGAACCCGTGTCTGTTGCGCGATCTGTTGCAATGGATCTTGAATCGCATCCACATACTGCATCACACTCATGACAAATGCCAAACCACAGATGTAGGTCAATATCCGTGCATCCAAAAACCATGCACTGACTGCGATAATGATCAGCATCATTAACCAAATGATGCGAATTTCACTCTGCCCTTTGAGCATATTTCATCTTTCTCGATCCTGAGTAACTCGATGATACAACAGCCTTGCCTGATGATTATGTGAATTCATCAGATATTCAGTAACACAAGGATGACTGTTGCATCTTCGCAAGCGCAAAAAATCACGTACAATAAAGCGGTTATTTGAATTAGGAAAATATCAATGCCACCATTTGTATTGGTCGATGGGTCATACTTTTTATTTCGTGCTTTTCATGCACTCCCACCTTTAACCACATCAACTGGATTACAGACCAATGCGATTCGCGGGGCAATTTCTGCAATTCAAAAACTGATGCGTCGTGTGCAACCAACACATATGGCGGTTATTTTTGACACACCTGAACCCACTTTCCGCCATGTACTGTCACCGATATATAAAGGTGACCGCCCAAGCATGCCAGAAGAATTATCTCAACAAATCCCTTATTTGCATGCCTTGATTCGTGCTTTAGGTATTCCTTTACATACGCTTCCGGGTGCTGAAGCGGATGACATCATTGGAACCTTGGCAAAACGTGCTGAAAAAGCCGGTCATCAAGTTTTGATTTCTACGGGTGATAAAGACATGGCTCAGTTGGTCACGGATAAAGTGACCCTCGAAGACAGTTTTAAAGACAAACCGATGGATGTCGATGGTGTAATCGAAAAATTTGGCGTTCGTCCAGATCAAATTATTGATTATTTAACCTTGATGGGTGATGCCTCTGATGGTATTCGTGGTGTACCTGGTGTTGGTGCAAAAACGGCCGCTAAGCTGTTAAATGAATATGGTACGATTGCTGGCATTTTAGAAAATGTTGACAATATCAAAGGTAAAGTTGGACAAAGTTTAAAAGACAATGTTGAAGGGATTGCACTTGATCATCAATTGGCAAGTATAGTTATCGATCTCGATTTAAGCTTGAGCTATGATGATTTAAAGCTGTGTGAACCTGATGTTGAAGCATTACGCAACTTGTATACTGAACTTGAATTCCGTAATCAATTACAATCGCTAGATCATCCAAATAATCCAAATAGCTCTACATATAAACAAACAACACAAAGTATTAGCAAAACTGAGCAGCCTGTTGAAAGTGAAATTACAGATCAAGCAACAAGTTCGAGTGTTGATGACCGTCTTGGTGAAGCCACTTATCATACTGTTTTAAGTCAAGAAGCATGGGATAAGCTCTTCCAGCGCTTAAGCACAGAAAAACGTTTTGCAATTGACACTGAAACCACAAGTTTAGATTACCGTATCGCTGAAATGGTCGGTTTTTCAGTGGCTTTTGATGCCAATGATGCTTATTACATCCCTTTGGCACATGATTATGAAGGTGCACCTGAGCAACTCAATCGCGATGCGATTATTCAGCAAATCAAACCGATTCTTGAAGATCCAAGTGTTGAAAAAATTGGACATCATTTAAAATATGATGCACATATTTTTGAAAATCACGGTATCCATTTACAAGGCTGGTACTTTGACACCATGCTGGCCTCTTATGTCTTGAATGCAGTAACAACACGCCATGGTATGGATGATGTTGCGCGCGTTTACCTGAGCCATTTGACCACGACTTTTGAACAAGTTGCTGGTAAAGGTGCAAAACAAAAGACCTTTAATCAAATCGAGATTGAAACCGCTGGACATTATGCCGCAGAAGATGCGCATGTCACCTACCGTCTCTATGAAGTTTTAGAACGTAAGCTAAAAGAAATTCCTGAACTGATCAATATTTTACATCACATTGAAATGCCAGTAGCCAGTGTTTTGGCCACCATGGAAGAAAATGGGATTGAACTTAATCTAAGCTTCTTGGATCAGCTCAGTGTGGACTTTGCCAATACCATTCAAAATCTTGAAAATCAAATTATCGAAATCGCTGGCGAATCTTTTAATGTCGGTTCACCCAAACAAGTCGGTGAAGTTTTATTTGAAAAATTAGGTTTAAAAGGTGGCAAAAAAACTGCAACGGGACAATACAGTACCTCTGAAGCGGTTTTAGAAAAAATCGATCATCCAATTACTGAACTGATCATTGAGTATCGTGGTTTAACCAAGCTTAGAAGTACCTATACCGAAGCCTTAGTCAAACAAGCCAATCCCGATACCCACCGCGTACATACCAGTTACCATCAAGCCTTAACAGCAACAGGTCGTTTGTCTTCAACCGATCCAAACCTACAGAACATTCCGATACGTGAAGAAATTGGTCGTCAGATTCGTAAAGCCTTTATTGCACCTCAAGGGCGTGTACTTTTGGCAGCCGATTATTCACAAATTGAATTACGTTTAATGGCGCATTTCTCACAAGATGATGCTTTGGTTGATGCCTTTCAAAATGGGCAAGATGTACACCGTCGTACAGCATCCGAGGTCTTGGGTGTCGCGCTGGAAAATGTAACCTCTGATCAACGCCGCCAAGCCAAAGCCGTTAACTTTGGTTTATTGTACGGCATGTCTGAGTTTGGTTTGATTCGTCAACTGGGCTTTACTCGTGAAGAATCGCAAAACTATATTAAGCAATACTTCCACCGTTATCCGGGTATTTATGAGTATATGCAACGTACCCGCCAAGTGGCATTGGAACAAGGTTTTGTAGAAACCATTACAGGTCGTCGTTTATATACACCAGATATTGACGCTCGAAATATGATGGTGCGCAAAGGTGCGGAACGTGCTGCGATTAATGCCCCACTCCAAGGCTCTGCGGCTGAAATCATTAAAATGGCGATGATTGAAGTCAATAAAATCTTACCCCAAGATCAGGCCAAACTTTTACTTCAAGTACACGATGAATTGGTGTTTGAAGTTGATGAAGCTATTGCAGATCAATTGGCTGCACAGATTAAAGATGTAATGCAAAAAGTCGTCACCTTATCAGTACCTTTAGTTGTTGAAGTCGGTCAAGGTAAGAATTGGGGTGAAGCACATTAAGCCTTTGAAACATTCCCTAACTTTCTAGAACAGGGTTAGGGAGATGTCATCTTTTGTTGAAAATATACTCAATGTTATATTTTTTAACATGCATAAAAAAAGGACTCTATTGAGTCCTTTTACTATTTTAACTGGTGAATTAAAGACCTGTTAGCAATGCAATCGCAGCATAATCCATAACTTTTTCAGCAATGATCAATGCCAAAATCGCTAAAATTGGAGAAAGATCAATCATTCCCATATTTGGCATGATACGACGGAACGGCGCCAATAATGGTTCAGCAAGCTCTTGAATGACTTCAATATAAGGTGATCTCGACTGAGTAAACATCACCACCCAACTGAGAATAATAGTCGCAAAAATTAAATAGCGACAAAAACGAATCAGGTCTTGGATCATGGTCACAAAAGTTAGAATGATCAAATGTACAGGACTATTGGGTATTGCACCTTGCAAGTACATCATTCCAAAAATTTTAAGCAGATATAATACCACCAGCAAAACTAATGCAGCTGTATTTACTCGCCCTTTGGCCAAAGGCGGAAAAATTCGCCCAAACATATCCACAATTTTTGTCGCTTTAACTGTCGACATCACCACTGGATTGTATGGACTCACCATGGCCAATTGCATTAAAAAACGAAAGAATACGAGCAAAATCGCTACGTTAATAATAATGCCAAAAATTTGCGCAGAATTTGCACCCATACTGGAACGTTCCTAAAAATCAATAATTATTTAATGCTGTCACTTAATTCTTGAGCCAGTTCCTGACTACGCTTCTGCGCAGCAGCTAAAGCTGTCTGAATATTTTGAGAAATTTGAGCACGATCAAATACTTCTAAAGCAGCTTGTGTAGTGCCGTTTGGAGAAGTCACATTTTTACGCAATTCTGATGGCGCATTTGAGCTGGTAATTGCCATTTGTGCTGCACCAAGTGCTGTCTGTAAAGTTAAAGCGGTCGCAACCTTTTCATCTAAACCCATATTTTTTCCAGCACGAATCATGCTTTCCATCATATAGAAGAAATATGCAGGACCAGAACCAGAAACAGCGGTCACAGCATCAATCTGTGCTTCAGAACTCACCCAAAGCGTTAAACCTGTCGCAGCAAGTACTTGTGTTGCCAATTCGCGGTCTTTAGCACTGACCTCTGGTTTCGCAAACATACCATGTGCACCAGTTTGAACCAAAGCAGGAGTATTCGGCATAACACGAACAACACGCTCACTGCTAGTTAAGTCTGAAATCGTTTTAATTTCAGCACCAGCAACGATCGAGATTAATAATTTATCTTCGAGTAAACCTTTTAAAGGTTTAAGCACCCCACCCAAAACTTGAGGTTTTACAGCAAAAACAACAATATCGGCATTTTTAATTGCTGCGATATTATCATCAGTCACATGAACATCTTTTTCTTGTAGCAATTGTCGAATATTTTCAAAGGGGTCAGAAACTGTAATACGTGTTGCAGGTAATCCACGACTCAACAAGCCACCGATTAGGGCTTGTGCCATATTCCCACCACCAATGAAAGTAATATTACAATTTAACGCTGCACTCATGAATCACGCTCGACCTTAGTTTTTTAACTCAGAGATTAAATTTGGTTGCCAGCCACCCACTTCACAATATTCAGATTGCGCCAACCAAAAACCATTTGGTGTAAACACCCCAAGCATAACATTATCTACACTTAATATTTGAATTGTATGACGCATCCACGGAAAAATATGTGCTTCTTGAATGGCTTTTTTCAAAGGCCAAGCACCGACTCTGCCATAAAGATGAATTTTTTCACCACCCAAACGCGGCTTTAATGTTAGCTTATGATTGAATAATGCAAAAGCCAGGCCCATTTTAGAGCTTTCGATCTGAAACACACCAGATGTGAATTGTAGTTGTTGATGAAGCTGAAATTGAACTTCCTGTTCTTGAGGCAATTGTTTAGATTTTGATGCTAAATATTGGTTTTGTTCAATTCGATACAACTGATTTTGATAACGTAAATAATAAAAATGATTCCAATGTAAAGCAGCTTGCGCATCTGTTTTAGACTCAATTACTTCATCTTGTAGCCTTTGCACCATGTCCAAGGCTGGGCGATATGTCCCCTCACCTTTCATCCATACCGATAAAAGTTGCCGCTGTCTAGCAGGGGAAAGAGAGGCCAATTTGGCTAAATCCAATTGTGCAGGATGACCACAAAAGCTTAAATCCTGCTGTACCACTTCATTGAGAATTTCATCAGCATCTTGCATTAAATAGCTGGTACGTGCCAATGCTTGCTGCATTTTAGGATAACGACTTTGCAAAATATGCCAAAGTTCATGTCTACACCATGCACGGTCATAATGTGTATCTAAATTGGAAGGATCGTCCACATAATCGATTTGCAGTTGCTTAACCCATTGGCAAATCTGCTCACGGGAAGTATCGAGTAAAGGTCGCCAAATCAGCAATTGATCGCGCTGATCGATGGATTGCATCGCAGATAGACCTTTAACCCCAGCACCTGACAACAAACGCAACATTAACGTTTCAGCCTGATCTTGCTGATGATGTGCAAGAACCAATACCTCATTTTCATCGATATGCTGTAAATAGGCTTGATAACGTGCTTGACGTGCTTGATTCTCAAGATTGCCTTGAGTGACTTGAACCGACTGAAGAATATAAGGAATATTCAGCGCTGTACATTGTTGAGCCACAAAATCAGCCCATACATCACTGACTTTTTGCAGGTGATGATTGACATAAATTGCACGAATTTGCTTGGGGAAAAGTTGTGCCATCAGATGTAGCAACAGCATGGAATCCATGCCACCACTACATCCGATTAAGAAACGAGTATTTTCAGGAAATTGAGAATACTGTTTTAAGAAGCAAGACCTAAATTGTCGCTGCCAAACTTCATTAAACGTTGATAACGTGCTTCGCATCGTTCTTCCGCAGTCATTGGCTGTAATTCATCAAGCGCTTGTTTTAACACATCCTTGAGTTTTTCCATAACCTCAAAAGGATGTAAATGAGCACCCTCGCCTTCATCAACCACATATTCAACAATACCAATTTCTTTGAGCTTGTCAGCAGTTAATGCAAGTGCTTCACTGGCTTGCTCTGCTTTATCTGCAGTTTTCCAGAGAATAGAAGCACAACCTTCAGGTGAAATCACAGAGTAAATACTGTGTGAAAGCATAATAACGCGATCAGCAACACCGATGCCCAAAGCACCACCAGAACCACCTTCACCTAAAACTGTTGCAATGACTGGCACTTTAAGGCTTGAAAGTTGCGCCAAGCTGGTTGCAATTGCTTCTGCTTGACCACGCTCTTCAGCACCAATACCCGGGTATGCTCCCATGGTGTCAACAAAGGTAAACACAGGAAGATTAAAGCGTTCCGCCATATCGAGTAAGCGTTGCGACTTTCTGTATCCTTCAGGATTACACATCCCAAAGTTATGCTGTAATTTTTCACGCGTGCTACGACCACGGTGTTGGCCCACAACCATTACGGGTTGGCCGTTAAAACGGGCCAATCCCCCCACCATTGCACCATCATCACCGTATAAACGATCACCATGCAAGGTATCAAATTCAGTAAAGATTTCGCCTACGTAATCCAAAAATTGCGGACGCTCAGGGTGACGTGCAATTTGAACCGTTTTCCAAGCTTGAGATTGAGCAGCTTTATTTTTCATAAGTCGAGTATTATCCCTAATTCACCGATGGATTACGCATCGGAAGTTTAGGTTTAAATGATATAAAATGATTGATCATTTCATCATCATAAAACCTTTAAGTTAATCGATAAACTGTTCCGACTGAATATTCAATTCAATGTCCCAATGCTTAAATTGCACTTGCTCATCATGCAAATCTGCAACCAGCAATGGCCATTGTTTGGCATCACCAGAAACGCTGAGTTGCCATTGTTGCTCATTCTCTACCGTCAATTCAATGGCAGGAAGCATCTCATCGCTACGACTATGATTCAGTAAAACTGCAAGACGAAGCAACAAACACAAGTACACAAGCTTGTTGCCGCCCACTTTTAACACGTCTAGTTTGGCATCTACGCGTAATTTACGACGGTGATGAGCGACCAAATGTGACAAATGGTTTTGATCAATTTGCGAAAAACCGGGGATGTCTGAATGTTGTAATAAATAAGCACTGTGCTTTTGATAACCACTATGGCTAATGGCTAAACCGATCTCATGTAAATAAGCAGCTCGACGCAATAGATCACTATCATCACTGTTTAAGTTAAGTGTACTGGCAACAGCATTAAACAAATGTTGTGCAGTTTCAACCACACGCTCAGCTTGTTTTGCATCTGCGCCATAGCGTCCCATCATCGCCTGTACACTGCGATCGCGAATATCTTCATGTTGGAAACGGCCGAGTAAGTCATACATTACACCTTCACGTAATGCCCCATCTGAATACACCAATTTATCAATATTCAAGACTTCAAACACAGCATAAAGGATCGCTAAACCCGCAGGTAATACTGCTCGGCGATCTTCTTTTAAACCATCAAATTCCATATCTGAAATATTTTTAAATTTCAGTAATTTGTCTTTTAATTTTTCTAAACCTTCACGAGTCAGATTCTCTTGCTCATCACTCCAGCCCATATTGACCGCAATTTGGCGACATGCTTTGATGGTTCCACTAGAACCGACCACAGTATCCCAGCCCGCAGCTTTATAGGTATTTGCAATCGAAGATAATTCTTTACGCGCAGCAACCACAGCTTTATCAAAAGCTTTGTTGTTAATATCACCATCAGCAAAATAGGCTTTAGTAAAGGCCACACAGCCCATTTGTAAAGATTCGGTATGAATCGGCTCGAACTCTTCACCAATAATCAGTTCAGTAGATCCACCACCAATATCAATCACCAGACGACGACCACTATTGGCCATGGTATGGGAAACACCCAAGTAAATGAGTCGGGCTTCTTCTCGTCCCGCAATAATTTCAATCGGCTTTGGCAAGATCTCCGCTGCTTTTTGAATAAATTCATGTCCATTTTTCGCTTGACGCAGCGCATTTGTCGCGACAATTCTGAGTCGAGTCGGCTGTACTGAACTTAAACGCCCAACAAATCGCGCTAAGCAAGCCAAGCCCCGTTGCTGTGCAGCTTCAGTTAAGTTTTTATTTTCATCTAATCCAGCCGCAAGCTGAACCTTTTCTGACATAGAAGCAACTTTCTTAACTTCACCATGATCCACACGAGCAATTGCCAAATGGAAACTATTTGACCCCATATCAATCGCAGCAAGTAATTCTTCATCAATCAAAAAATCAGACATTATTTATACAAACTCATACTGAATTGCTGCTTAGATTAATTCACATACACGCTTTTTAAAAGCCATTTATTTAGACAATTTGATGAGTCATTATTTTTTCAGCATATATGACAATTATGTGACAGTTTCACTGCTTTTTCTAAAGATCCGATTGTAAATATCGTGAGCATCAATTGGACAAACTCACAAATTAGAATGAAAATTTAAGTATCCCCCTACATTGTTAAAGATGACTATGTAATACTTATATCCATAGATAGATTCATCTTTAAAATATTTTGGAGCAAAATCCATGTCTGGCAATATCGTAAATACCACTGATGACAACTTTGATGCAGATGTACTTCAATCCGATATCCCTGTAATCGTAGATTTCTGGGCAGGCTGGTGTGCACCGTGTAAAGCGATTGCACCAGTACTTGAAGTACTTTCAACTGAATTTGAAGGTAAAGTTAAAATCGTTAAAGTGGATGTAACTGCATGTGAAGCAACTGCGGTCAACTACAACATTCGTAACATTCCAGCATTATTGATGTTTAAAAATGGTGAAGTTGTTGCTCAACAAATTGGTGCAGTGCCAAAATCTAAATTAACTGCATTCATTGAAGAAAATATTTAATTTGCTGAATTTATACATTATTTGTATAAATCTAGGAAAATGAGAAATACGCTTGATTTTCTAGCGTATTTTTTTTCGACTATAATTTGACAAACTTGTTGATCTAACTTATATTCCATGCTCAAGGAACATTAGGATTCTCTTCCTGTTTCTTAAAGGACAACACATAAGATCGCCGTTCGGCAACAGAAATTGTTTTACATATTTCTCCTCGAAAGAACTACATAGATTCTGAGTTTGTTTTTGTGTCTATACAATTTCAACTCACCTATTACACTGCTGGCGACTTTTGCTTCTTTTCTCTTTATCTGTGTTCCACACATCCTTATTCAATCTGACCATTTATGAATTTAACTGAACTCAAGAAAAAACCGATCGGCGAACTCATTAAAATTGCTGAGTTTATGGGCCTTGAAGGAATGGCTCGTAACCGTAAGCAAGACATCATTTTTGCCATCCTCAAACGCCATGCAATGAATGGCGAAGAAATTTTTGGTGATGGTGTTCTTGAAATTTTGTCTGATGGTTTCGGCTTTTTACGCTCCGCTGCAGGTTCTTATCTTGCAGGTCCGGATGATATCTATGTTAGTCCTTCACAAATTCGTCGTTTTAATCTACGAACTGGTGATACGATTACAGGTACGATTCGCCCACCTAAAGAAGGTGAACGTTACTTTGCATTATTAAAAGTTAATCAAATTAACTATGACACCCCTGAAAACTCACGCAATAAAATTTTATTTGAAAACCTCACACCACTTTTCCCAACTGAGCAATTGGTTATGGAGCTGGGTAATGGTTCTTCTGAAGATTTGACAGCGCGTGTCGTTGACTTGGTTGCACCCATCGGTAAAGGTCAACGTTCAATTATCGTGGCACCGCCAAAAGCGGGTAAAACGATGTTATTACAGAACATTGCCCAATCTATTGTGCGTAACAATCCTGAATGTTTCTTGATTGTTCTTCTGATCGACGAGCGTCCTGAAGAAGTGACAGAAATGGAACGTACTGTGCGTGGTGAAGTTGTTGCATCAACCTTTGATGAATCTCCAGCTCGCCATGTCCAAGTTGCTGAAATGGTGATTGAAAAAGCCAAACGTCTGGTAGAGCACAAAAAAGATGTTGTGATCTTACTTGACTCAATCACGCGTTTAGCCCGTGCTTATAACACTGTTGTTCCTTCATCTGGCAAGGTACTTACTGGTGGTGTTGATGCACATGCCTTAGAACGCCCTAAACGTTTCTTTGGTGCTGCACGTAATATTGAAGAAGGCGGTTCTCTCACCATTATTTCTACTGCATTGATTGAAACAGGCAGTAAAATGGATGAAGTGATCTACGAAGAATTCAAAGGTACAGGTAACCAAGAAATCATCCTTGATCGCCGTATTGCTGAAAAACGCGTCTTCCCAGCAATGAATATCAAAAAATCAGGCACGCGTCGTGAAGAGCGTCTCATGAGCGAAGAAAACCTACGTAAAGTATGGATTCTTCGTAAACTTCTTCATCCTATGGATGAATTAGTGGCGATGGAATTCTTGTTGGATCGCATGAAAGAAACCAAAACCAATGATGATTTCTTTGATCAAATGAAGCGCAAAGCTGCCAACTAATTCGACAAATACTTAAAAAGGCTACTCTAAGAGTAGCCTTTTTATTTGGTTGACATTATTTACATAAATATACAATCATCGAGTTTCAACGTTACACGATATTGCAAATATTTGAATATAAAAATTATTCATCAAGATTTTTTATATTTATTAATAACTTATTTATCAATAAACCAATCTAAAAACGCAACTTGATTGTAAAATACTGTTAAAAAAACATCATTTTTTCATCAATTTGGTCAGTTTTTTTAAGATAAACAGTAGCAATTCAAAATGCGCAGTGATAGCATATTCGCATACCAGTTAGACTGCTCATGCAAAAAGCAAAAAACAGGCTAACTTGGGTTTTTTGTCTCTATTAAATTTATGAGAGTGATGCCATGTTATTCAAAAAAATCGCTATTGCTGCTGCAGTTGCTACTACTTTAGCTTTCGTTGGTTGTGCTAAAAAAACTGAAGAAGCTGCTGCTGATGCAAACGCTGCTGCTTCTCAAGCTGTAGAAGCTGCTTCTGAAGCTACTGCTGCTGTTGACGCTGCTGCTGCATCTGCTACTGATGCTGCTGCTGACGCTACTGCTGCTGCATCTGATGCTACTGCTGCTGCTGCAGACGCTTCTGCTGCTGCTTCAGCTGCTCAATAATAATCGCTTAGATTATTATCAAGAAAAGAGAACCTTTTAGGTTCTCTTTTTTTTGCTTTGTTTTTTACTTTAAAGTTTAAATAATCATAAACAAGCCGCATTACCCTTCACTACAGAACCCTTAGATCCAATAAGTACAAAATCACACCACTCTATTTTACTTTGGTTATTGCCCTTTAAAATTGCAAGCGTATTCAGATCAACTTAACCAATACTAGAATAGCTTTACTTATTTGTATTTTTATAAAGATGCTAAGAATTTTCTTAAAATAAATTTATCCCACATAAGGGCCTCACTTTTAACCAACAATTACAAAATCTCTCCCTACCCTGTTGTTAATTAAAACCGCATCTAGATAAACCATTTGATCTTTGGGTATAGAGATAAAAAAAGATATTCCAGTCTTATCACTGTGATTACAGCAAACTGGTTAATCGAATTCAAATGATGTTTATTTCTGGCAATAAAAAACCCCAAGCAGATTACTCAGGGTTTTTATCTTACAAAACTTTTAGATTACAGAGCTTTCATCTTACGACACACAAATTGCCGATTAATCTTCTTGTTCTGTACCCACACGTTGTCTAAATTTTTGACCTGCACGGAATGTTACAACTCGACGTGCTGAGATTGGAATCTCTTCTCCAGTTTTAGGATTTCGACCTGGACGTTGACGTTTGTCACGTAGTTCAAAATTTCCGAAACCTGAAAGTTTGACTTGTTCGCCTGCAATTAATGCTTGGCTAATCTCGTCAAAGAACAACTCGACCATTTGTTTTGCTTCACGACGGTTTAAACTCGTAAGCTCACTTAAATGATCAGCCATTTCTGCTTTTGTTAATGCTGTCATGAGGCCCTCAATGTCGCTTGATAAGTGTCTTCTAACACTTGAATAATATGATCCATACCGGATTTAATCTCAGCATCTTCGAGTGTACGTGATGGATGTTGCCATAACAATGCAAATGCTAAAGAGCGCTTACCTTGTTCAACACCTTGCCCTGTATACACATCAAATAACCAAGTAGAGTCTAAAAGCTCTCCACCCGTTTTTTCGATAAGTTGCTGAATTTCACTAACATTAATCTTATCACTAATTACAAGCGCAATATCACGTCTAACCGATGGAAATCGTGATAATTCTGTAAAATTAGATACATAAGTTTGCAAAACAGCCGATTGGTCGAGCTCTGCGATCCAAGTTGTGCTCAAATCCAGTGCATTTTCCAAAGATGGATGTAGACGACCTAAATAACCTACTGATTTCCCATCCACGAGAATTTCCGCAGATTGACCTGGATGTAACCATTCACGATCAGAACGAACATATTCAACTTGAACACGTCCAGCTGCTAAAATTTCTTCGACCTCGCCTTTGAGATCAAAGAAATCCATAACTTGAGCTTTTCCATGCCAAGATTCAATTTGTTTTGATCCTACAGCAATCATAGCCAAAGTTGGAATCTGTTTCAAATCTTCTATACTTTTCGCGTTTTGATAATCAAAACGTAGCCCTAGCTCAAAGAAACGCACACGACTTTGTTGACGATTGATATTGTACTGAACACACGGAATTAAGCTTGAAAGTAAAGTTGAGCGCATGACCGCCAAATCACTTGAAATCGGATTTGCAAGCGCCAATGGATTTACTTGTGAATTCAATTGTTTTTCAAGTTTTAAATCTGCAAAACTAAAACTAATCGCCTCTTGATAACCCAGTGTTACTAAAGTTTGACGTAACTGAGTCAGTTCAAATTGATCCTGATGCTTAGCAAGTTTTACATCAATCACTGGCAGACTAATTTGAATATTGTCATAACCATGTATACGCGCAACTTCTTCAATTAAATCTTGATAAATTGCCATATCGTAACGATGTGATGGTGGTACAACAGTCCATTCACCTTCAGCTGTTACAGTCACATCACAACCTAAACGTTGCAGCGCATCTGTAATAAATGCAGTAGGAACTTGATAACCTAGCAATTGATCCACTTGCGCTTGATTCAACTCAATTGCTTCGCGTTTAGGCAACAATTCAGTTTTTTCAGATACGGTAATTGGACCGAAATCACCACCTGCAAGAGTTTGAATCAATTGTGAAGCGCGTTGCATTGCGATCATAGGCAATTCAAAGTCCACACCACGTTCATAACGTTGTGACGCATCTGTATGCAAACCATAACGACGTGCGCGCCCTGCGATATGTAATGGTGCAAAGAATGCAGATTCAAGGAAAATCTCAGTGGTTTCATCTGTTACAGATGAGGACAAACCACCCATGATGCCTGCGATCGCCAATGCTTTTACATCATCTGCAATCACCATAACATCTTCAGTCAATTCAATTTCTTGTTCATTTAACAAAACAAGCTTTTCATTTGCACTTGCCTGACGCACATGCACTGAACCTTGAACCTGACCACCATCAAACGCATGTAACGGCTGACCAAGTTCCATAAGCACATAATTGGTAATATCAACAAGAATACTGTGTTGACGAATACCTGAACGTGCTAGAGCTTGCTCCATCCATGCAGGCGTAGCTGCTTTGGTATTTACATTTTTAATTACACGACCTAAGTAACGAGGGCAACCACCCGTTGTCACAACAACTTGCTTCTGATCAGCAATCGTAGCCGCAACCTCTTGAATTTCAGGTGCTGTTACAGGCAATTGGTTAATTACCCCAATTTCACGTGCCACTCCACGAATACTAAAACAGTCACCACGGTTTGGCGTGATGCTGATATCAATCACATGATCATCAAGATTTAAATATTCTCGAATATTTGTGCCTACAGGCGCATCAGTAGGAAGTTCTAACAGACCGTCAATTTTATCTTCAAGGTCAATTTCTGAAGCGCCGCAGAGCATCCCTTGTGATTCAACACCACGAAGTTTGCCTTTTTTAATTTTAAAATCGCCTGGAAGCACTGCACCAATGGTTGCAACTGGCACTTTCATTCCAGCACGTACATTTGGTGCACCACATACGATTTGCAAAGGTTCACCCGAACCAATATTCACTGTGGTGACACGTAAACGATCTGCATCAGGATGCTGTACAACAGTTAAAACTTCACCAATCACCACACCTGTAAATGGTTTAGCTGCGGGAACCAGTTCATCAACCTCAAGTCCCAACATGGTCAGTTGATCAGACAAAGTATCGCTATCAATTGCAGGGTTGACCCATGTGCGAAGCCAATTTTCGCTAATTTTCATTTCTAAAACCTATATTCAATATCTATGAATTCCTCTCTGACTCTCTTTTAAAAAGAGGCAGAACCCTTCGTCTCATTATCTTGGACATCCCCTCTCCTTTTAGGAGAGGTCAGGGAGAGGTATAAATTTGTTAAGCAAATTGGCGTAAAAAACGCACATCGTTTTGGTAGAACATACGCAAATCATTGATGCCATAACGTAACATTGCGAAACGCTCTACACCAAGACCAAATGCAAAGCCTTTATATTTTTCAGGATCAATACCCGCAGCTTGTAAAACATTTGGATGCACCATACCGCAACCCAAAACTTCTAACCAACGACCACGCTCATCCATAATATCCACCTCAGCACTTGGCTCTGTGAATGGGAAATAAGACGGACGGAAGCGTACTTTTAAATCTTTCTCAAAAAATTCATTCAGCAGATTAATCAACAAACCTTTTAATTCTGCGAAGCTGGTATTTTCAGCAACGTATAAACCTTCGATTTGATGGAACATTGGAGAATGGGTTTGATCTGAGTCACAACGATAGACACGCCCCGGACAAACGATACGAATCGGTGGTTGCGAGTTTTCCATTGTGCGTACTTGTACACCTGAAGTATGGGTACGTAGCAAATGGTTTGCATCAAAATAAAACGTATCATGCATCGCACGTGCTGGATGATGTCCTGGAATATTCAATGCTTCAAAGTTGTGATAATCATCTTCAACTTCTGGCCCTGTCGCAACAGTAAAACCCGCTTTGGTAAAGAATTGGCAAATACGTTCTTGAACCTGAGTAACGGGATGAATACTTCCTACAGCTTGCCCACGTCCTGGCAAAGTAATATCAATTGTTTCACTTGCTAGCTTTAATTCTAATTCAGCTTTCTGTAATTCAGTTTGGCGTTCAGTCAATGCTGCACTGATCGCTTCACGTACTGCATGAATTGCAGCGCCCTGAACTTTACGCTCTTCAGGGTCCATTTTGCCAAGTGCCTTAGATTGTTCCGCAAGCTGGCTTTTTTTCCCTGTAAATTGCACTCGTACTTGGTCGAGTGTAGTCAGGTCTTGAGCTGCTGCAATCGCAGCGAGCGCTTCAGTGGTCAGGGCTTCCAGTGACATAGTAACTCTCAAAGCAATATTTTAGAAAAATAATATAACTCTATATTCTAACAGTTTTTATGCAGTTGAATGAAGTTTCCGCTTTACAAAAAATACGATTAGTCACAACTTATTCTAAATAATTTGTATATTTCCCTGTTTGATTCCTGTTGAAATGCTAGAACTTTGATTTATAAAAAGTATAAAATGGATTTAATGTCGCTGAGATCTATAAAAAATGGCACTCGATCAAATCTGGAAACGTCAACTTACACTCGTCACTTATGGCAATGAGTATCTCACTCAAGGGATCAGTTTTTCTCGTTGGGTCAATCATGCCATTTTTAATCAGCATGCTTTTAGCTTCCGTGATTTAACCAAACAGCACCTATTGGCACAGCATTTTCAGATTTGGCTTGAAGGGCTAAAAAAACAAGGCGTGTATCGCCTCAGCTTACATAGCGCGAGCATTTTAAATGATGAACAAAATCCAAATGCCAATGTTGAACTGTTAGCCATCCCACACTTTATTGTTAGCCATGATCAACAAAAGAAAACTGCATGGATTTTTGGTAAAGAATTGGCAGAATGGTATAGCGCAGACAATGATTATGAAGCGCCTGAGCAACAACGCCCCAATTTACGTACCGAGATTTTTTGGCGCTATGATCTCAATGCAAAACTGATTAAACGGATTGAACAAGATTTAGTTCAACCGAATTGGGATGATATTCAAGTTTATACAGACAATGAATTGTTCGATACTCAATATGCCAAAAGTTTTCCAGAACCTGTAAATAAAGATTTACCTTATTATGGATTAGATGAAACGCTATACACGACCGAGGATTCAAGCCTTAAACTTGCGCTGTTACCCACTGACTATCAAGCTGATTACGCACATGAAACCTTCTGTCGTATCGATGCATTAGAAAGCTTTATTTCTACAAAATTAAAGCATCCCTATGATGAAAATGAGCAAATCATGAGCCCTGAAGAACAAATGAATTTGCGCCATTTCCTGCAAAAAGTTGAAGATTTAAAATCAAAATTTATTGTTAAAGTTGCAAATCATTATAAATCTGCACGCTTAACACCAAAACAAATTGCTTCACCCTTTGACGCGCATGACAATATCAAAACCGAGCAGCGTCAAGCGTTTAACAGCAAGGCAAATCCTGAGCATAAACCCGGTAAAACAGGTGTTTTTGCATTAATTATTGTGACCATTTTAATCTGCCTTGCGGCTTATTATTTTGGACTATAATGTCTTATCTATTTGATAAAATGAATCTTAAAAAGAAAGCAACATTAAAGTTGCTTTCTTACTTCCATTAAGGCAAAACCCAAAAGATTTAAACCTTGCCATGCGTTTGGATTTGTCGCATTAACATGATCTGCTGCAAGTCCAATCCCCCAAATTTGATCTACAGGCGAGGCTTCAACGATGATCTGATCTGAGGTACTCAGTAGAAACGTTTTAAGATCATTGTCTTGAGAAAACTTAGCCAAATTACCTTGAACCACAATTTCATAACGATGAGCAATCCAAATCTCATCTTGATAATTTTTGACCAAACGACCTAATGCTTTTATTTTCTTAGGATCATCTGTTTGTAAAATTTTCTGAAAAATATCCTCGTCATTAAATAGTTTGGCTTTCTGCACCATCATATACTGTTCTGTACTTTGATAATTGACACCATCAATTTCAAATTTTGCAGGAAACCATTGACTTAAACAGCTCTTGTCTATTTTTCCAGAAGTCTTTTGACTATGCCCCCAAAAACACAAATAACTATACTTTTGCCCGTTCTTTACTTGTTCTTGTAAAGTTGTTAAAAATTGAGAATCACTCATTTTATTGTCCTATGATTAATATCCCACTGATACGATACTTCTGTTATGCCATCACCATAATCAGAAAGAATCTCTTCTCCAAGTACATTTCCCCCTAATTTCTCATAGAAATGACGGCTTGGATTTTTATTGATCACGCCCAAGCGAATAAATTGATAATGCTTAGCATGAGCATATTGATAAAAGCGCTCAAACATCTCACGACCAACACCTTGTTTTTGAATTTTCTTTAATAAATAAAAAGCATCAATTTCTGCGATATTATGCGTTGTATTAAAATAACCACTTAAAAAACCAACAATTTGGCCATCTTGCTCATATACCAGTACATGGTGATCTTGATGCGAAAAAATCTGTTGCCAAAGCTGTACTCGCTTTTCGATATCTGCGCGATCTATAATTTCTTGCTTAATCATACCAGTATAGGTTTCATTCCAGCTTTGCACATGTACTTCAGCAATCTGCTGAGCATCACCTATAACAGCTAATCGAATCATATCATCCTCATTTAATTGGGACTTACCTCGAAAGCAAACTTTATACCCTTCAAAAAATTAGGTAAAAAACTTTTTTATATTGTTTAATCTTACATGTTTGTATCTGTCGCGCGATGTCATGGATATCAGCAACGGGGAAAGTACTGCACATACCCCATCCAATCCAAGATTTTTATCACGTTGTATGCCAAGTAAAAACATAGCTGTCTGTAGCGCGGCTTAAGATATCATCTACACAAATATATTCAATCAATACATGGTATAGCAGGATAAGTTAACTTTTAGAGGCACTGGTGAGTTATGACGCGTCAAATAGACGCTAAAAATTGATCAATATCTTTTCGCGATTTTAAATGGATAAATCGAATATGTGAATATTGAGGATCATTCATCATCGTTATATATTGCTGACGATTTTTTTGATGCGTTTTAATCATCCACCAAATAATCGAATCACGACTAAACATCTTACTAAAACTTTCACGATTATTTGAACTCTCCCAAAGTCTGTGTCTAAAAATAGCACGACGAACAGCTCTCTGTATGGATTGGTAAAGATTGATATAAAAAGGAATATCCAACCAAATTACAGTATCGATATCTCGCCATTTGATCTGCGTGGTTCGCGTATAATTACCATCTATGACGAAACCAGATTTAGCTTGATCTAATTTGGCCTGAATTTTCTGAAAAAATGCAGTATCGGTAGACTCTTGCCAATCATCCAGCCAAAATAAATCATCCAATTCAATGTAGGTGAGTTTTAATTTTTGAGCCAGTCTTATTGAAAATGTTGTTTTTCCTGACGCAGAAGTCCCCACGACATTGATGCGTTTCATAGATTTAAGAACTCTCTAAAAATAAAAAAGTAGCCAAATAAGCTACTTTAGATCACATAACAACCCAATCATGATTCAATCATTTTAGCTGATCTATATCAAAATACGGGCCGTATGCTGAGTATCACTTTATGTTCATTTGCATGCTGATTAATATAGTGCTCAACTGCTGTTACTTCACCTTTAACTTCTGCATCTGCACCATACATCACTTTTAAAACTTCCCCAACTCTGGGTAGTAGTTGCAACTCAACTTCAATTGCACCTTGTTGTAAACCTTCAATCTCAACACGCATACCTACTCCATCATTTTCTATTATTCGTTGTTCTACTCTATGCGAGCTATTTCTAAAACAATAATGTTTTCACGTTGATATTGTGTAATGTGTATGCAAGGTTATTTGAATGTTTAAATCATTCGGATGACCTGCTCAATCAGCATAATCCAAATCATCCTCATCAATATTGATAAAATTTGCTGGTGGTGTAATTTCAAACCTGAAGGCTTTAATCGTGAGATGATCGAGTAATTTTGCTTTTGCCACACGATGCATACCATCCATCACTCTGCCATCAGCAGATAGAATAATTGGATAACTTAGATCTGCCTGTTGTATCAGTTGAAAATGTTCAATCATTTGCTGTGTTGTTGGATGTGTATCTGGAAACCAATACGCTTCATTGAGTTCTTGTATATCTGATAATAGAACTTCATCGATTGGGAACTCTTGGCTCAACTCAACCAGATAATGCACATCCCAAATATAAGTGTCTTCACCAACTTGGCGAAAGTGATATTGTTTACGCATAAGACTAGATTCTATAGTTTGGTCAATTCAATGTCATAACAAAATAGTTAGAGCATCCATAATGACAGATTTTACATCAACACAAATTTTACTGATTAGTACTGTATTCGAACAATCAAACTCAAAAAAAACTTATCTCGAAAAGTTCCCGCAAGAGTTTGAAAATAAATTTTTAGGCATAAAAAAGACCGCTATAAAAGCGGTCTTTTTTAATCATCGAAGATGATTAAGCAGCTAATGCGCCTTTAGCTTTTTCAGCTAAAGCAGCAAATGCAACTGAGTCATGCATAGCGATGTCAGCAAGTACGCGACGGTCGATGATCACTTGAGCTTTTTTCAAGCCATCGATCATACGGCTGTACGACAAACCATTTTGACGAGCACCAGCATTGATACGCGCAATCCATAAAGCACGGAATTGACGTTTCTTTTGACGACGGTCACGGTAAGCGTATTGACCTGCTTTAATTACTGCTTGGAACGCTACACGATAAACACGTGAACGCGCGCCATAGTAACCTTTAGCACGAGCAAGAATTTTTTTATGACGGCGATGAGCCTGTACACCACGTTTTACACGAGCCATTTATAATCTCCTTAGATGTATGGGCACATACGACGAACTGAATTCATGTCACTTACGTGAACCATGACACAACCGCGCAATTGACGAATACGTTTAGCAGATTTTTTGGTCAAAATGTGGCGTTTGAACGCTTGTTTACGCTTGAAACCGTTAGCAGTCGCTTTGAAACGCTTAGCTGCACCACGGCGAGTTTTTAACTTAGCCATAACAACCTCTTTAAACACCTGTTCGGTACGTTCGCACCATTGCGACAACGACCTGCAGGTAAGGGAGGCAGTATTCTAAATCATCTCTGTACAAAACAAAAGCAAAACATCCAACAATTTCATAATTCCCCAATGTAATTTTCGATGTAATTTTCACCTAGTTTTATAAGAAAAATCAGGATGAAATCTTTATAATCATCACATCATGATAAAACTGGACAGTTATGACCCCTGCACAGGATGCTTTTGCTGCGCTTCGCTATCGAGATTTCTCAATTGTTACCATCAATCAATTTTGTTTAACACTCGCAATTTTAATTCAAGAAATTATTGTTGCCTATTCACTCTATCAAATTACCAAAGACCCGCTCACCTTGGGTCTGATTGGACTAGCAGAAGCAATCCCGTTTATTGCACTGTCGCTTTGGGGTGGTTATTTTGCAGACAAGTTAAATAAACAAACTATTATGAAAGTTTGCTTATTTTTCTCCTTCCCTTTGCCATTGGTGCTTTGGTGGTTATTTCACAGTTATGATCATGGCCAAATTGGTGTGACTACACTGTCTTGGGGGATTTATGCGGTTATTTTTGGATTGGGTACCATCCGTGGTTTCTATAATCCATCAGCAACCTCATTAAAACCATTTTTAATTCCTCGTGAACTGTATGCCAATGGTGCAACATGGACCACGATTGGATGGCAAAGTGGCGTCATTATTGGCCCAATGCTGGGTGGTTTTATGCTGGCAGGAATCGGTCGTGAAAACAGCTTACTCTCGGTAGCGGTACTTTTATTTATTTGCTTCTGTCTGATTAACTTATTAAAGAAGCGTACTTTTCCTACCATGGAACAAGACAATCTTTGGGACAGTTTAAGTGAAGGCTTTCGCTTTATTTGGAAAACCAAAATTGTACTGTGGGCCATATCTTTAGATTTGGTTTCAGTGCTGTTTGGTGGTGTAATTGCTCTACTGCCAATTTTTGCAGAAGATATTTTAAAAGTTGGACCTGAAGGTTTAGGTTATTTACGTGCGGCCCCCTCTATTGGCGCGTTAATAACCATGATCGCTTTAACCAAATTTCCACCTACACATCATGCTTGGCGAAATATGCTGATTGCTGTTGCTGGTTTTGGGGTGTTTACCATTATCTTTGCATTCTCAAGCAACGTCTGGCTCTCTTTGTTTGCTTTGGCTATGACTGGTGCTTGTGACAGTATCTCAGTGGTTGTACGCCAAACCATTTTACAAGTTTACCCACCTGAAAATATGCGTGGCCGTGTCGCTGCGGTGAATGGGATGTTTGTTTCATCGAGTAATGAATTGGGCGCATTTGAATCTGGGCTGGCTGCAAAATATCTAGGAACGATCACAGCCACTGTATTTGGTGGATGTATGACCTTGGCCGTTGTCGCAATAAGTTGGGTAAAAACCTCTGATTTATTCAAAGTAGACATCACCAAAGGTCAAGAATAATGCCTTTTACAGAATAAAAAACAGTAAAAAAATGCACCTTCGGGTGCATTTTCTATTGCGAGAATACAAAATTCGATAAATACTTTGCGCAATTAAACTACTCTCATGCGTATTAAACTGCATGAATTGCCAAACCTATGAATAAAGCTCTTTTTACCACTTGTTTATTGTGCCTTTCAACCTATAGCTATAGTGCGGATAAACTTCCTACAATAATGGTCAAAGGGGAGCAATCTGAACAAAATGATCCTCAGCATTTGACCACACGTATACAATGGGTCAAATTTCCTCAAATTCACTATCAAATCGCTGAATTAAAAGATCAAGATCGTTCAGCGATCATTCGAGTAAAAGCCAATAATGCTGGTGAAGTCACAGAGGCCGATATCCAAGAGAGTACAGGCATCCGTGCATTGGATCAGAAACTTGTAGATGCTGTGGAAAATGCAAAAGTAAAACCCTATTCAAAAAATGGAAAAGCCATTGCTTTAGTCGGTTATCAAACATTTACCTTAACACTAGAGAATGCAACGGATCATGTTCAGCGCGCTAAGCAATGTACATATAGCTTTAATTCAAAAAATTGGAACAAACAACAACTCGATAAGTCGGTTGCTTTTGTTTATTTAAAACAACCACAACTTGCACTGGATCAATCGCTATTAAAAAATAAAGATCGCACAGTAAAGTTTAAATTTAAAGCCAATAAGCAAGGTGAAATTACCCAAGTTAAGCTAACTCAACGTTCTGGTATTAATGCACTTGATCAACAAGTACTTGCAGCCGTAGAGCATGCATCAATCAATGTAAAACGTTCTTATCGTACTTTATGGATCTATAAACAATCCAGCTTCAATGACGCGATTCAATTTAAAATCAATGAATGTAAATAAATTCATCAAGATGCGTCTTTTAAGGTTAAAGATAGTTTTGTGTCTTTAGGGTCTGTTGACATTTCATAAATGGCTTACCAACAGCCCCTAACTTTTTATTAAAATAATCCGATATACACCAAATAGATAAAAGCATACCGACCACCTTTTGCAATGGTTACGATCAAAAGAAAACGCCAAAAGTTCTCTTTCATTAGCCCTGCAATAAGTGTGATTGGATCTCCAATAATTGGGGTCCAGCTTAATAACAAAGACCAAAAGCCATACTTTTGATATATTTTTTCCGCTTTAAGCATATTCTTTTCAGAGACAGGAAACCATTTCTTGTCTTTAAACTGCTCGATTTTGAGTCCCAAATACCAATTCACGCATGAACCTAAAACATTGCCAATCGTTGCAACAGCAAGCAGTAAATATGCAGAATATTGTGTTTGTACCAGTAGCCCAACCAATACAGCTTCAGACTGTAAAGGTAATAGCGTCGCTGCACCAAATGCGGAAAGAAATAAGAGGAGATAAGCCATAAAGTTAGCTAAAGTTGGGTTTAGGTTTTAAGGTATAAGTCAAGAATGACATTATAAAGGGAGCAAGAAAAGCCAAGCAAAATGAAAGATCTGATTTAAAAAATTTCTGCAACAATGTGAGTTGAGCTTTACCCTCTGAAATCGCTTGCCAATCGATTTTGATATGAATAAAGCCGTAGAATAAAACAATAAAATAAAGCGAAAGCAAAACGAGTAAGATGGTGGTATTCAAAAGACTTTGCTGTAATTTACTTTGAAAAATGCCAAAGACCATAGCAAAAACCAAGCCTGAAACACTCACGATGCTAAAAATAATAAACCAGAAGTAATCATATGCGGAGTGATACTGCAAGATGCTACAAAGCATTGCTGTGATTAGCATCACGGCAAAAGAGATAAGGAAGTGCCAAACAAAATTTTGCTTCATACTCCCCCCTGTTGAATGTACTACTAACAGTTCAATCACCCTAAATTTAGCATTTTTTTGGTTTTACGATACTGAAAATGCGCCCAAATGATCGCCAATAACATAAAGATAATCCGAGACCATTGATAACGTTGCGCAATCGGGTCGATCACACTTCTAATCAGTGCTGACGCTTGGCCATTTAATTGCTCTAAAATATTTTGAATATGCACAATTTCCGCAATATAGAGCATTAAACAACCTGCAATACCGACAATAATACTCCAGTAGATTTTTGGATTCGTTTCTAATATTTTCGTAAAGTTCAAAAAGAAATCTTTCATGACTAAAGCCTACCAACCATCCAAAAATCGATTATTTAAAAAATAAAAAACCACGTAACGTGGTTTCTCATCTTAACATAAAATACATTTTACACTTTGATTGATAGCGCTCTTTGTATCGCTGGGCGCGCAGTTAAACGCTCAATATATTCTTTAACATAAGGATAATCATCTAGCGCTATTTGCTGCCACTCATAGCGTAATACCCACGGTAAAATGGCCATATCTGCAATCGAATATTCACCAGCCACATATTTTTGTCCAATGAGCTGCTTATTTAAAACACCATACAAACGTTGAGTTTCAGTAACATAACGATCAATTGCATAAGGAATTTTTTCTTTAGCAAATTTACCAAAATGATGGTTTTGCCCTAACATCGGCCCTAGCCCACCCATTTGCCACATTAACCATTGTTCGACTTCAACACGATCTTGCTCATCGCTTGGATAATACAGTCCTGTTTTACGGCCAAGATATTGCAAGATTGCGCCTGATTCAAACACTGAAATCGGCTCACCATTTGGGCCATCTTGATCGACAATCGCGGGGATTTTATTGTTCGGTGAGATACGAAGAAAATCGGGCTGGAACTGGTCATTCTCTAAGATATTGATAGGAAAAATCTGATAATCCAAACCCATTTCTTCAAGTGCAATGGTAATTTTATGACCATTGGGAGTACCCCAATAATAGAGATCAATCATATTTCATCCTTCTTCGTTTTCACGTATTTTCTGAATTTTATTGCGTTAATCGTTTACTTTTATAACATGAATTGGCTTGATTCAGTATGTTATAAAAAGAGATTATTCTAATAATCTATTCTAAAATTATGTTATTGCATTTTATTAAATACAGTACGTTCTCATATTATGATATTAATTTCAAATATCTACTTCAGCAATTGCATCTATATATGCTTTAGCCTTCTCCCCCACAAATTTACGACCAGCATTGTTTCCCAATATCCATTCATCTGGATTAAATAAGTCAAATAAACCAACTTTCACTAAGGTGGGAATCGCGAGGAGCAGTTCTTGCTCAATCTCTCCACGTACACCTGAGTTATACAGATTGATATTATGCAACATGGTTGCCACTGTACCCGTTTGTACAGCGCTACCATCCTTTAACTTAACCACAGGCAACACCTCACCTGCTTGAATAATTTTTTGGTTAATACTCGATAGCGCATTTGAATTTTGAATAGATGACATATCAACTCCACTCGATTCAGATTAATTTACCCGCATTTTAACGTAAAAAAGCACTGCTTAATGCAGTGCTTTTTTAACAGATGAGTAATTACTTTTTCTTTTTAGGTCCAAGTAACATACCCATTTGACGGCCTTCCATTTTTGGTGCTTGTTCAACAATACCAAACTCTGCTACGTCTGCTTCAATTTTTTGCAATTGTGCAAGACCCAACTGTTGGTGAGCCATTTCACGACCACGGAAACGTAGAGTAATTTTGACTTTGTTGCCTTCTTCAAGAAACTTCAGAATAGCACGCAACTTAACATTGTAATCACCAACGTCTGTACCAGGGCGCAACTTAATTTCTTTCACTTGAACTTGATGCTGTTTCTTTTTCGCATCTTTTTGCTTTTGCTTCAAGTCAAATAAATGTTTGTTGAAATCCATGATTTTACAAACAGGTGGCTCTGCATTCGCCACGATCTCAACAAGATCAAGATCAACTTCTTCAGCAGCACGCAAAGCTTCAGCAAGTGAAACGATGCCCTTTTGCTCTCCATCTGCAGCAACGAGACGCACATCTTTCGCTTTGATCTCATCATTTAATGCAGGACGATTACTTTTAGCACCTTGTTGTTGGTTACGGTCAGGCTGTTTAATCTTTCTTACTCCACAATATACCGGCCGCGTTCGGCTACGGCTGCTTTCACTAGGTCAATAAATGCGTCTATTGACATAGTACCTAAATTTTTTCCAGAGCGAGTACGAACATTCACAGTCCCTTCCTCTACTTCTCGATCTCCAAGTACCAATAGGTATGGAATACGCTCTAGTGTACGCTCACGAATCTTAAAGCCGATTTTCTCATTTCTCAAGTCTGAAATTGCTCGAATTCCATTTTCTTTGAGTTTTGCGACGACTTGCTCACAAGCTTCTGCTTGAGAATCCGTAATATTCATGACACATGTTTGGATTGGAGCCAACCATGGTGGCATAAAGCCTGCGTAGTGTTCAATTAGTATACCAATAAAACGCTCAAAACTGCCAAGAATTGCACGATGTAACATCACAGGATGGTCACGATCGTTATCTTCTGTTACATATGAAGCGTCTAAACGTAACGGTAAGTTAAAATCACACTGGATTGTACCGCACTGCCAGATACGTCCTAAACAGTCTTTTAATGAAAATTCAATCTTCGGACCGTAGAAAGCACCTTCACCAGGTTGTTCTTCCCATTTAAGATTTGCAGCATCTAAAGCATCGGCTAAAGATTTCTCTGCAACATCCCAAAGTTCATCAGCACCCACACGTTTTTCAGGACGTGTAGACAATTTCATTTGAACTTCTTCAAAGCCAAAATCTTTATAAACATCTAAAGTCAGTTTAATAAAGTCTGCAACTTCTTTACCAATTTGTTCAGTTGTACAGAAAATATGTGCATCATCTTGAGTAAAGCCACGTACACGCATAATCCCGTGTAACGAACCTGATGGCTCATTACGATGGCATGAACCAAACTCTGCCAAACGAATTGGAAGATCACGGTAAGACTTTAAACCCTGGTTAAACACTTGAACGTGACATGGGCAGTTCATTGGTTTTACCGCATAGTTACGACTTTCTGAATGTGTCGTAAACATATTTTCTGCATAGTTGGCAGCATGACCCGATTTTTCCCACAAAGTGAAATCTACAATTTGTGGTGTTTTAATCTCTTGGTAGCCGTTATCCTGTTGAACTTTACGCATGTATTGTTCAAGCACTTGGTAGATCGTCCAACCATTGGCATGCCAAAACACCATACCTGGTGCTTCTTCTTGCATATGGAACAAATCTAAAGCTTTACCAATTTTACGATGGTCACGCTTTTCAGCTTCTTCAATACGCTTGATATACGCTGCTAATTCTTTTTTGTCTGCCCAAGCAGTACCATAAATACGCTGTAATTGTTCATTCTTGGCATCACCGCGCCAGTAAGCGCCAGAGATTTTAGTCAATTTGAATGACTTTAAAAATTTAGTATTTGGTACGTGTGGACCACGACACATATCTAAATAATCTTGATGATAGTACAAGCCCATTTGAGTTTCTTCAGGCATGTCAGCAATCAAACGTAACTTATAATCTTCACCACGTGCAGTGAACTCAGCAATCACATCATCACGAGGTGTCATTTTTTTAATGACATCATAATCTTGATCGATGAGCTTTTTCATGCGCGCTTCGATTGCAGCCATATCATCTAAAGTAAATGGACGAGGCATCCAGATGTCATAGTAGAAACCTTCTTCAATGACAGGGCCAATCACCATTTTTGCTTCAGGGAAGAGTTGTTTTACCGCATGACCCACCAAGTGTGCACAAGAGTGACGAATAATTTCTACACCGTCTTGATCTTTTGGAGTGATGATTTGTAAGGTTGAGTCTTCGGTAATTAAATCACTTGCATCGACTAAGCGACCATTTACTTTCCCAGCAACTGTATTTTTAGCCAGTCCAGGTCCAATACTTTGAGCAACTTCCATAACGGAAACGGCTTGATCAAAACTTTTTTGATCGCCATTTGGCAATGTGATAATAGGCATATTTAAAAATCCTTAAGGAGTGATGCCCCGTACAATGGAGCATGTCACCGCGAGATTATGATCGAGGAAGATCCTCAAGATAAAATCGGTGGAACAAAATAAAAGTGTGTCGAATTTTACACCTTTACAGCATATTTATAAACCTTTGTCTTAAAATTATTCTTTATTCTGATTTAAATTGTACTTTTGATTATCCATCAACTTCCTCTTTTTGGCGCATTACTCTCTAAAGGTTTCCCACGCTTCAAAATCTCGATTTTTATAACAATATAATTTATGAAATTGAGGAATAATCGCTTCGCTTTGTGTGGGTCTTAAAAATACAAAATCATCAACAGCTATTTCAGTATTTTTAGGCACATTAACCATTTCTTGATTGGTACTCCGCCCATAAAGTGCATGCGGATGAATCCCTCGCGGATAAACATAATGGGCCATCCAATATCCACCATAAACAAATAAGGCTTTAGAGCTATGTGGTAATTTATCTAAAACTTCTAATCCAGGTAACTGGGTAAATGGCAGTACTTTTAAAACAGGGGTTGAAATCCATAATGCAGCTTGTAAAACACTTAAACCATCACTGTCAAAGTCGCTTGGTTTAAGTAACATAGAGCCAAAAGAAAGATCATTGCACACACTTTGCTCCACATGGAGATAAAATGTAGGACTACCACCACCATTAAAACAAAGATCAGCTCGCCATAAATGCGGAAATTGCTGTTGAATAATATTTTTATAATTTTGATAAATGTCTTGTGACTCTCGATACGCGACATCAATCTTTTTAATCACTGAAGGTAGCTTCGTCACATGGGCATCATAGCCCATCAAGCCAGCAAGTACTAAATGCTCAGGATTTTGTTCAATCAATCTTAATATTTCGATGAGTGCAAAATCGGAACGAACACCACCGCGATGCAAACCCACATCAATTTCAATATTGATTTTAAGCGTTAAGCTAAACTGTTTTGCAACCTCAAGATACTGTAATAAACGTGCTTTGGAATCAATTAACCATTGTATATCGGCTTGTCTGCAATTTTGATTCATCGCATAAAAATGCTGAACAGTGCTTACAGGCATCGGTTTCCCAAACAACACATCTACATCCGAAAAGTTCTCAAGGATTGGTAAAAGCTGTGGCATATGAAACACCATAAACCGTTGAGTCGAAAGCTTTAGACTAATGGTTTTTAATAATGTTAAGCATGCCAAAGACTTTACCACGATACGTGGTTGCAAATGGCTTCCGTATTGAAGCTTTTTGGCAATGTATTGTAGATTTTGTTCAAGCGCCTGATCATCAACAATTAACCGAGGTAATGCACCATTTGACTGTTTTAAATCACGATTTAATTGCTCAAAAAAGTTGTTCATAGTCTACCTTTATGGTCTATTTTAGTTTTACCCATTCACTTAATTTTATTCATTATTCAGATAAGAATAGCTTTTCTAAATAAGGATTTAAAAACTTTCTGCTTGGATCAAGTCGTTCTCGCAACTGCATAAACGCATCCCACTTAGGGTATAAAGTTTTAAGTTGTGTTGCTGTCATACTATGCATTTTCCCCCAATGTGGTCGCCCTTGATAATGTTGCAAAATCGACTCAACTTCATTAAATAATTGTCTAGGTGCTTGCTTATGATATTGGTGTACTGAGATGGAAATAGAGTCCCGCTGATAAAACGGACTCAACCAAATATCATCACCTTTGACAAATCGAAACTCCACAGGGAAAAAGGTTTGTGCTTTTGAGTTTTTTAGCGCTGCTAGAACAGCTTGCAAACATTCCACCCCCAATTCAACTGGAACCTGATATTCCATTTCATTAAATTTCGTTTCACGCGGTGTCGGGAAAATCTTGCCTGACCAATCAACAAATGTGCTTGGCTTAATAAAAACGCCTAAGAGCTTTTGTAGTTTTGGATTCAATGCCGGAAAAGATTTGGTTAACTCGCAACATAAGGTTAATAACGTATCCTCAGATGGCCATGATTCAGTGCGTGGTTGAACCTCATCTTCAGTAATATCTAAAGTTTTTAAAATCAATTTATCTGCATGAGAAAATGCAAAACACTCGATATGCCGATGTTGTGCTTTCCATTGGTCAATATTTTGAATAAAGTCTTTGACCGCACACAGTCTAACTTGCTCTTTAAGTTTATAGCGTGGTTTATTCTGCATGGTGATTTTAGTCAAAATCCCTAAACTCCCTAAAGACACTCGTCCTGCTGCAAAAATATCTGGATTTTCATGGCGATTACAATGAAGAATTTCTCCTGATGCTGTGAGTAATTCAAATGCTTGCACATAACCTGAAATACAATGTAGGCCTACACCTGTACCATGTGTTCCCGTTGAAACAGCACCAGCTAAACTTTGCTGGTCAATATCGCCCTGCTGCATTAAAGACTGCTGCATCGGTTCTAAATATTGCCCTAAATTAAATAATCGTGTTCCTGCCCAAATACTGGCTTGGGCAAATTCAGTATTGACTTGATCCACACCAGAAAGACCATCCAAAGACAGCAATGTTGCATCGGTACTCACCAAAGGTGTAAATGAATGCCCTGCTCCCACCACTCGAATCTTTGCTTGGGTTTGGACAATGTGTTTTAACTCATCAAGACTGTCAGGCTTTAAAATCTGCTCAGGGTGAGACTGTTGATAGCCCGACCAATTGTTCCATTTTTGCTGATTTGATTTGTGTTTGTTCGGTGCTTGATTAATCAATTGATTCATAATGCTCATCCTTTAGCGTACAGCAGTTTTTAAATTGCCGTGATTTGTTCTTTTTTCTATTTCGTGTGGTGGAATCGCTGCGGGGCGTGTGATTTGGTCATATTCTCGTTGAGATTTATCTAGACTCAACTGCGTTGCCAACTGCTGAAATTTGTACTGAATTGCCGCATGTGTCCATTGACCATATAAGGTATGTGCACCCTCATAAGCTTGTTGCTGATATTCGTCATTGGTGGTGATATAGCCCATATAATCATTGCAATAAGACACCAAACCAACCTTTGAAATACCATGATGCTTTGAGAACTGTTTTGCCACAGTCTGAATTACACGTTGCCCTGCTGTTGTGGTAATTTCTCCAGGGCAACAAATCAAAGCCAATTGACCAATTTGGATAATCTGTAGCGGAATAACACTTGGAACCAGTGGGCTGTCTTGAATGGCACCGGCTTTAACTTGGCGATTCATTTCTGCAATTAAAGGATCAAAAATGCTTGGTGAAAAATCTAAACTTTTACCCAGCAACTGATTATCCGGACTTTCTAAAACAATCTCTTTCGGAAATTGTGAGTCATAGAGCGCTTTATATTTGCTGTACTGCAGAGAATTCGACTTTGCTAAACGTTGCTTACGTACTCGCTTAGCGAGTAATGACATTACTTTAAGAATTGCTGTAGGTGTTCCCTTACCATCTATAGGCGTTCCCCCAAAGAAGCCGACACCATGACAAGCGGCACTGGTTTTAGCACCTTGGATCCCCTGACTAAATTCACTTGGCACATCGACTTGACTCAGATCTACATAGGATAAAACAGCATCGATACTGCCTTGGAGTAAACATGCTTCCATCGCATTGTTGGTGCTTTTTTCAAGCGGTGTAGTTAGTGCTTTAATCGCAATTTCACTTTGATAACGCCCATTTTGCTCAGCATATTGATATTCTCTTTCGCCCTTAATTTTCTTGCGAATCGCATCTTGTTTGGGGCCATGAAAATGTGGCGATACATCTCCTGCCGTTGCTTGTGCGAAAATGGCAACTGGGTGTGGAATACCTTGTGTTAATAGATAATGTTCACTTAACGCAGCAGCATAGCCTTTATTGTCGCCATCATGGGCTTTGAGTTGACTACTCAAACAGGTTGCATGCACTCCAAATAATGAAATAAAGGAACATAATTGATCATTACGGTAAAAACCGATTAATTGCATTTCACGGTTTAATGCGAGATGGGTTTCTACTTCGGTTCTTTGAATCACATCGGGGTTACGATTATATGCCTGCAATGATCGATTCCATGCCACTGGAATATCATGAGGAAATTGGCAACTTTGATAACGAAGTTCAGTTTCTTTTTCAGTGTCTAAGGCATTGGAAATACTGAGCATGACCGCCTTTACTACCGCTTCGACATGCTCTGGAACAAAACCTGGAGTCGGCATATTATATAAAGCTTCATAAGCACAACCACCAGGGCCAGAATGAGTATGGGTTGCCATCAAGACCAAATGCTGTTCATTAAATTGCTCAGCTAGTTGTTGTTTTAAGCGCTCAACAACAACACTGCGGATCGCATAAGTAATACAACCAAAATCCAGACAACAAAAAATAATGGGCTGTTCTAAAGCTAAACGACGGATAGTGAATGTACGAGCAAACAATGCTGTACGTTTTTGATAAGCACGATGCGACCACATACCATAACCAAACATGGCATAACCTTGCGGCTGAATGTCTATTTCTTGTTTATCCCAACCCACCATAAACATATGCGGTCATCCTTTATCTTTTTTATGTCAGCGAATTTATATCTGCGAATACCAGAAGTAGATTGAATCTTAATCAAAAATATGCGATACCAACTAGGGTAAAAGCAACAATAATATGGGGGGCTAAGCGGACTTTATGAGCTTGCAGCAAAAGGAAATTGCCAATTCTCAATTTTATATTCCACCAATGATACTGACGAGTTTGGTTCATTATGCAGAACAACAACACTGGCAATATGACAATTGGTTCGCAGCACAAAATTTAGACTTGGAACAAATTCGCCAAGGGCATGGTTTTGTTGGTTTTTCAGAACTCTGTGAGGTTATTCATCTCGCAGTTAAAGATACCCAACAACAAAATTTAGGCTTATTGTTGGGCAGTAGTGAAGGTCAGATTTCAATTGGTATTTTGGGCTTTGCCATGCAAGCCTGTAAAACAGTGGCCGAAGCACTAGAAACGGCACTGCACTATCATCCCATTTCAGGCAGTGTCTTAGATTTAACCGTCAATCTTGTTGATGATTATTGTGAAATTGAACTTTTTGAACGAAGTAACTGTGGTGAGTTAAAAGCATTTTTCTGTGATGAAGTGTTTGCCAGTATTATTACCTGTGTCAATATGATGCTAGACCATAGCTATGAGTTAATCAGCTTGGAACTGAGCTATGATCATTCAGCATATATCAATGATTATCAAAGAATTTTCAATTGTCCAATTTATTTTAAAACAGCTAAAAATATCATCCGATTTAACAAAACACTCTTGTCGAGAAGCCTCAAAAACTATAGTCCTGTCAATTATCAAAGTGCAATTCTGATTTGTGATCAAGCTTTAAAACAATTTGATCAAATGAATCAACACAGTTTGGCAAAGGTATTAGCACATTTGATTGAAAGCCACCTACCTGAACGCTTTGATATGCAACAAGCAGCGCAATATTTTCATTTTAGCGAACGCCATTTACGGCGTTTGCTACTTAATGAGGGGCTAAATTTTCAGTTATTAAAGCAACAGGTGTTAGAAAAAAAAGCCAAACAGTGGATTGAAGAAAATCAATCGATGAGTGAAATCAGTTTCAATCTTGGTTTTAGTGAGTTAAGAGAATTTCGTCGTGCGTTTAAGAAATGGACTGGATCTTCGCCAACAGAATACAAAAAAGCAAAACTTTTGGGTTCAGTTATTCGTATTTGAATGACAGGGTTTTAAATAAGATTCTGAACAAACCATGATTAATATTTACACAAATATTGAAAAATGTTAATTTAATTCAACAAATTAAATATTCCAAAAACATTTAAATAAATGTAACGATGTATAGTGATGAATATTTAAATTAGATACTCGACTAAAGCCTAAATGCATTTTGACAGGCTTATGCATATCTTTTAAACATGGAAATTAGAATAAATATAGATGGAGCTAAACATGGTTAGTGCATATGATCAATTACCGCGCACCCCTGCAAACTTTGTAGCATTATCACCTTTACGTTACCTAGAGCGTGCAGCCTACATTTATCCAAATCAAGATGCGATTGTACATGGTACTCGTCATATCTCTTGGCGTGAGACCTATACCCGTTGTCGTCAATTTGCCCATCAATTACAAAATCTTGGGATTCAAAAAAACGATATCGTTTCTGTTCTTTTACCCAATATCCCTGCGATGGTCGAAGCGCATTTTGCAGTCCCTATGGCTGGCGCTGTTTTAAATACGCTGAATACTCGTTTAGATGCCAAAACCATTGCATTTATGCTAGAGCATGCTGAAACCAAAGTACTTTTAGTTGACCCCGAATTTGCGGCTTTGGCTAAAGAAGCGGTAGCACTTATTGCTCAACAGATCTATATCATTGATGTTGCAGATGAAGAGTACGAAAACAATGCTGTTACAGCGCGTATTGGTCAAATTGAATATGAGGATTGGCTAAAAGGCGGTGATGCAGATTTTGAATGGCATTTACCTCAGGATGAATGGGATGCGATTAGTCTAAATTATACCTCTGGCACTACGGGCAATCCGAAAGGTGTGGTTTATCACCATCGTGGTGCTTATATCAATGCGGCCAGTAATATCATCGCCTGTGGTATGACACCACGTTGTAAATATTTATGGACACTTCCGCTATTCCATTGCAATGGCTGGTGTTTTGCTTGGACTGTTGCAGCCAATGGCGGTACCAATATCTGCTTACGTAAAATTGATCCTGAGTTGGTTTATCAACTCATTGATCAATACAAAGTTGACTATTTCTGTGGTGCACCGATTGTCTTGTCGATGTTGATCAACACCCCGAAAGAACAACAAATTAAATTTGAACATCATGTAGAAGTAATGGTGGCTGGTGCTGCACCGCCTGCGGCAATTATTGAAGGAATGCATCATATTGGTATTCAAGTCAATCATGTCTATGGTCTCACTGAAACTTATGGCCCTTCTGCATTATGTGCAGCTCAAGCAGGTTGGAGTGACCTGTCTATTCAAGAGCAAGCACAATTACATTCGCGCCAAGGTGTACCTTATCCATTACAAGATGGTATGCGTGTGTTGGATGCTGAAACAATGCAACCTGTGCCTAATGACGGCAAGACCATGGGAGAAATTATGTTCCGTGGCAACATTGTTATGAAAGGCTATTTAAAAAATACCAAAGCCACAGAAGAAGCCTTTAAAGGTGGCTGGTTTCATACGGGTGATTTAGCGGTTTGCCAGCCCGATGGTTATGCAAAAATTATGGACCGTTCAAAAGACATCATTATTTCAGGTGGTGAAAATATCTCATCTTTAGAAGTTGAAGAGGTTCTTTATACTCACCCCGCAATTATGACTGCGGCAGTGGTTGCGCAACCTGATCCGCGTTGGCAAGAAGTTCCTTGTGCCTTTATAGAACTTAAACACGGTGCTGAAACCACACCAGAAGAGGTGATTGAATTCTGCAAACAGCATTTGGCACGCTTTAAAGTCCCTAAAAATGTGGTGATTTGTGAGATTCCAAAAACATCGACAGGTAAATTGCAAAAATTTATCTTACGCGACTGGGCAAAAGAGCGCTCAGTGGGTGAGTTTAATTAGCCTACCCGTTTAAATTATCCAATTTACCTTCCTCTTCTCAGTAAAAATAAACGACTGTTTTTATTTAAAAGGTCATACTGGCGAGTAAGGTAAATTGATGAAAGAGTGAGATAAATTGGTGAAAGAGTGAGATAAATTGGTGAAAGAGAGCTGTAAATCTGTGAAAATGGGCTTAAAACTTTCATTTCTCATTTCTCGGCTTCATTTTAGAAATTATGCTTTTCTTGTCGCTTATTGATAGCACCATTAAAACTTTTTGATCATTTAAACATAGCAAACGATGAATAAACTTCGTACAGAAATAGAACCCGATTTTGAAACAGCGCAACAACTTTATCCAACTGTGCTCGAATTGATTGCTAATTACACAGACTATTGCGATGAGTTTGGTGATGAAGACTCGCTTGAATATCAAAAACTCAGTGAAAAGCTCACAGAAACTACCAGTAAAGACATTTCTCAATATGATCTTTGGGAGTGGTGGGAAGCCGAAGGCATCGAAAATTTAAGCTTTGATATTTGCCTACCTGAGCCTAAAATCATCCACAATATTTCAAAACAAGAACTTACTGAAATCGTCCAGCGGATTAAAAGCTCAGATTTTAATACTCAACATGCAAATGAATTCATCAATGCTTTTTACCTCCGCACCATTTTCTCAGGCGGGTATTTCTATAACTTTTTAAAACTCAATTTTAAAGCATTTAAGCATCAATTGTTTCAACGCAATAAAGATCAAGCAGGACGATACTTTGAATATTCGGTAGAAGACATTGTGGATCGGCTTTGGGGCGAGTGATTGCCATAAAAATATCACCATTAACAAAACATGCAGTGCGTTTATTGGTTTAAATCATTTAGAGTCATATTGCATTTAAATACTAAAAACATTCTAAATAACTGTAGTTTTAACCACACATTCAATCACGTCTCATTCAAGATCAAGTCTGCACTTCAATCTGTTCACTACATTTTGAAAATATAAATGGCATTTCCGTCATATTTTGACTGCCATTTTATTAGACACAAGTTTTTACGATTTTGACTATTTGTATCCTTATTTTTCAATGAAAAGTGTTTACACTCAATGCACTTACAGCTTTCAAGCCTTTTTTCTTTGACTTTACAGTCACAGAGAAATAACCATGAAATACTTGTACGTCACTATAAGATGTTGCACGATGTAGCGGAACAAATATGTGTCATAGAAGACACACGTCGTATTTATGAAGATTATAAATCTGGTTTAACCAGTATTGAGGAAACCGATATGCCACAATACAAAGCACCCTTACGTGATATGCACTTCGTTTTGCATGAATTATTAAATGCTGAAGAACATTACGCGAAACTCCCTGCATTCCAAGAAACCGTAAGCCGTGAATTGATTGATCAATATTTAGAAGCTGGCGCGGATTTCTGTGAAAATGAATTATCTCCACTTAACCAAATCGGTGACAGTGAAGGCTGTAAATGGAATGATGGTGTAGTGACTACACCTACAGGCTTTAAAGCAGCCTATGACAAATATGTAGAATTAGGCTTCCCTTCTCTTTCAGTTCCAGAAGAACATGGCGGTCAAGGTTTACCTGGTTCTTTAGCAACAGCTATTTCCGAAATGGTAGGTGCAGCAAACTGGGCATGGGGTATGTACCCTGGTCTTTCACATGGTGCGGTTCGTACAATCGAGCATCATGGTTCTGCTGAGCAAAAAGCAACATATTTACCTAAACTTGTTTCAGGTGAATGGACTGGTACTATGTGCCTAACAGAATCTCATGCAGGCTCTGACTTAGGGATTATCCGTTCTAAAGCTGAACCACAAGCAGATGGTAGCTATGCAATCTCTGGCGAGAAAATCTTTATCTCTGCTGGTGAACACGATATGGCGGAGAACATCGTTCACATCGTTTTGGCGCGTTTACCAGGTGCTCCTAAAGGCACTAAAGGTATCTCGTTATTCATCGTACCTAAGTTCAATGTAAATGCAGACGGCTCTATTGCAGACCGTAATGCAGTTCGTTGTGGTTCAATCGAACACAAAATGGGTATCCACGGCAACGCAACTTGTGTGATCAATTTTGATAACGCAAAAGGTTTCTTGATTGGACCTGAAAACCGTGGTTTACATGCAATGTTTACCTTCATGAACACTGCACGTATTGGTACTGCTGTTCAAGGTTTAACAGCATCTGAATCTTCTTTCCAAGGTGCACTTGCATATGCGAAAGATCGTTTGGCAATGCGTTCACTTTCTGGTCCTAAAGCACCAGAGAAAGAAGCTGATCCGATCATTGTTCACCCAGCTGTACGTAACATGTTGATGACACAAAAAGCCTTTGCTGAAGGTGGTCGTGCATTGGTTTACTTCTTATCTCAATATGCAGATATCGTAGAGCAAGGTGTCACCGAAGAAGATCGTAAATTTGCCGACAATATCTTGTCATTATTGACACCGATTGCAAAAGCATTCTTAACTGAGACAGGTTCTGAATCAGCGAAGCATGGTGTACAAGTATTTGGTGGTCACGGCTTTATTTCTGAACATGGTATGGAGCAAATTGTACGTGATACACGTATCTCTTGCTTATACGAAGGTACAACTGAAATCCAAGCACTTGATTTGTTAGGCCGTAAAGTATTAGGTACGCAAGGTGCGATGTTGAAAGACTTCACCAAGATCATCCATAAATTTGCAGAAGCAAACAAAGACAATGCTGACCTGAAAGAATTTGTTGAACCACTTGCTGCTCTTAACAAAGAGTGGGGTGATTTAACCATGCAAATCGGTATGAAAGCTATGCAAAATCCAGATGAAGTAGGCGCAGCTGCGGTTGACTACCTATATTTCTCTGGTTATGTAACGCTTGCATTCTTATGGGCTCGCATGGCGCTTGTTGCTCAACAAAAACTTGCTGAAGGCTCTACTGAAACTGGCTTCTATAATGCAAAAATTAAGACTGCTCGTTTCTACTTCAAGAAAATCTTACCACGCGTTCGTTCACATGTTGATGTGATCGCGGGTGGCTTAGATCCATTGATGTCACTAGATGCTGAAGACTTTGCATTCTAAGTAGAATGCCGAGCTAGGTATTTAAAAAACTGTACTCAAGAGTGCAGAAATAGAGAAAGGACGGTCATAGCTTTGGCAGTCCTTTTTCTTTATAAATAGAGCGTTATTTACTTAGACCATCTAACAACATACATGCTTGTTGGTTAAACTGATCTAAGTCTACAGATTCAAACAATAAACAGGTGAACGAACATGCCAATTTATAATGCGCCACTTGCAGATATGAAATTCATTCTGAATGACGTTTTCAATGCAGAGCAATTCTGGCAAGCCAACGAAAAGCTTGCACATGTTGATGCGGCAACGGCTGAAGCAATTTTAGAAGAAATGGCTAAATTTGCACAAAATGTTACGCTTCCTTTAAACCGTACAGGTGATGAAGAAGGCGCTCATTATGAAAATGGCAAAGTCACGACACCTGCTGGTTTTAAAGAAGCATTCCAACAATACGCTGAAGGCGGTTGGATTGGCCTAGGTGCTGAAGAGGAATGGGGCGGTCAAGCAATGCCAAAAATGCTGACTGTACTTGCAGATGAAATGTTATTTGCTACCAACCCATCATTCATGCTCTACCCGCTTCTCTCTGTTGGTGCGGGTATGGCGTTAAATAGCTATGCATCTCAAGAACAGAAAGAAACCTATTTACCTAAAATCTATTCAGGTGAATGGTCTGGTACGATGTGTTTAACTGAACCTCATGCAGGTACAGATTTAGGGATCATCAAAACTAAAGCTGAACCTAATCAAGATGGTACATATAACATTACTGGTACTAAAATCTTTATTACTGGTGGTGATCACGATCTTGCTGACAACATCATTCACCTTGTTTTAGCAAAAACACCTGATGCACCTGCGGGTTCACGTGGGATCTCACTCTTTATCGTGCCTAAATTCCTCGTCAATGCTGACGGCTCATTAGGCGAACGTAATACAGCGGGTCCTGGTTCAATTGAACACAAAATGGGAATCAAAGCGTCTGCAACATGTGTCATGAACTTTGATGCAGCCAAAGGTTTCCTTGTTGGTAAAGAAAATGAAGGGCTTGCAGCTATGTTCGTGATGATGAATTACGAACGTTTGTCGATGGGTATTCAAGGCCTAGGTGCTTCTGAATATGCATACCAAAATGCAGCACAGTATGCGACTGATCGTGTACAAGGCCGTAGTGCGACAGGTGTTAAATCTCCAAACAAACCTGCTGACAGCATCCTTGTACATGGTGATGTGCGTCGTATGTTACTCAATGCACGTGCCAACAATGAAGCTTCTCGTGCATTTGCTGTTTACGTTGGTCAACAGCTCGACATTACTAAATTTTCAACTGATCCTGAAGCTGTAGCGAAGGCAAATAATCGTGTTGCATTATTGACGCCAATTGCCAAAGCCTATTTAACAGACACCGCGTTTAATGCTGCAATCGATGCGCAAATGGTGTTTGGTGGTCATGGCTATATTCGTGAATGGGGCATGGAACAATGTGTGCGTGACTTACGTATCGCGCAAATCTATGAAGGTACCAACGGCGTTCAGTCACAAGATTTAATTGGTCGTAAAACAATTAAATGTAATGGTGAATTCATTGCTGAATATATTGAAGAGATCCGTGATTTTGCCAATGGTCTAGATACCGACTTAAACTTCATTAAAGATGCGACTTTAGATATTGCAACTGAAGTAGATATGATTACGCAGCATATTTTAGAACGTGCAAAAGAAAATGCTGATTTCGCAAATGCTGCGGCAGTAGAGTATCTGCATGTTGTTGGCTTATTAAGCTTCTCTTATATGTTTGCTCGTATTGCCAATGCTGCAAAAAATAAGCAAGGTCAATTCTACCAAGACAAACTTGCATTGACTCATTACTTCATCCAACGCCTCTTGCCTGATTTAAATGCACGTGTTGCTAAAATCAAAGCAGGTGCAGAAGTTATTATGAATTTCAGCGAAGATTATTTTACGAATCAGGCTTAATTTCATCATCAATTGAAATAAGACATAAAACGCCCGATGATTCGGGCGTTTTTTTTATTTACAACTGATGCTTTTTTTAGAACACCTACTGATCTATTCTCTTGAACGTCATAAAGCAGTTATGTTTGCTTTTCTGCACATCTTAAAATCAATGATAGTGCAATTATATCGTCTGGCTACAAAAGTTGATCGCAATATAAATCAAGTTACATCAGATAATCTTACTTTGGATAAAACTTCCGAATCGATTCAGCCATCTCTGGAGATTGGTTTTGCAAAGCATTTGCCGCACTTGTGGCATCCACAGCGCTGCGATTTTGACTGACTTTAAATTTCCCTACAATTGAATCTATTTCGATTTCAATCGCCACAATTTTTTCTAGTTGCTCTTCGATATAATCATTGGGCGCATCTCCCATTTTCCAAGGTAGCGCCTGTGGTGCTTCATGTTGTCGAGTCAATCGTGCCAAAATACCCCGCAAATATTTTTCATCATCTATTTTTCGAATTGTTCCCTTCACATGCACAACACGATAGTTCCATGTCGGTACTTCCCGATGATGCTCAAATTTTCCTGGATACCAATTCGGTGAAATATAACTTTGTTCAGCATGGAAAATCACATAAGCCGATTGAATCTGTTCTAACACGTTCAATAAAGGATTGACTTTGGCGATATGCCCACGTAACAATCCAGACTTGCCAGCTGAACGATCCAATTCAAAAGGAATATGATTCGCTTCAATTTCACCATCATAGATAACCATCAAACTTCCCAATGGATTCTTTTCAATTAAATCGAAAAGTTCAGGGAGATTCTCTTGTTTAAAATGAGTAGGAAGATACATGTTTTATTTCCTAATACTCTTTCGAGCCATCTGGACTGGTTTTAAATATTTCAGGTAATTCAGCATTTTCAGTAAAAGCTTCACCTTTAAAAATATTAACCACTTCAATGTTGCCTATAATTTGCTGATTAAACTCATCTAATCGCTCAGCGGGAATCCATAACTCCTGACAAAAGTCATCACCAACCGTATGTATTTCAAACTGAGCCAGATATTCATCACTTAGTTCAAAACGAGTGACATAACCAATATAACCACTTGCTTGATCTTTGGTATTCCAGTCCAAAGCAATTTTTTCAGCATATTTCTGATTTAAAACAGGATAGAAAATAGGTTGCCAATACAATCTTGGTGGGAAATTTTTAAAGCCACTCTTTTCAATCAATTGATATTCAAAAAGCCCAATTGGTCGGTACAAATACATTGTTATTCCTTTAATTGTATTGAAAATAATCTATCTATAGCTTAATCAAAGGAAATGATCAATTTCTTAATTAAATCGTTGTGATTTATTCACTATAAACATTTCACTTTTTTTTCATGTGCATGAAATTTGCATAGTGTTTAATCGTAAATAACACAGGCAAATGGAGGATGTTATGAATAAAGATCCACGTATAGAAAAAATAGAAAACCTCCTCGATAAATTGGGCAATATTGCAGTAGAAGCATTTCATTATATTGCGCTGTTTATCATTGGCTGTATGATCGCTTGGTCAGCGGTACATACAATTATTGAAATTTTAACTGTTAAACAATACGCCAGTATTGACGATATTTTATTGTTATTCATCTATTTGGAATTAGGCGCGATGGTGGGGATCTATTTTAAGACCAACCACATGCCTGTACGTTTCTTAATTTATATCGCAATCACCGCACTCACGCGATTACTAATTTCAGATATACAGCATGACCATAAAGCAGATATGGATTTAGTGATTATTACGGGATCGGTTTTAATTTTAGCCATTGCAATTTTGATCGTGAGATATGCATCTTGGACATATCCTTCTGTCATTCGCGATAAGCATACTGAAAAATCATTGCCCCATGGCAAAACACCACGACCAGAAGACGATGAACTGGCTTAGTCTCTTGTCTTGATTCATACGCTTGCCCTTCTCCCTAAGCAAAATCAAAGTAATACTGTATTAAAATCTAAGACAAACTGGAGAAGGGACTTTTTTAATGTGTTGAAAATTTAATACGCATTGCTATTGATCATGATGATGCTTTTAAATCACGTTCAGCGCTCATTGGGCACTTGTAAATAACGACCATTCTGGAAAATCCAATGCATATCAACCTGCGGATCAGGTAAACCATAACGGCGCCAATCACTGATCAACGTGTATTGCGAACTTTCTATATGACCGCCCTCCCCATTTACATAACCATAACTGCTACCTGAATACTCCGTCCGAGTTGGAAACTGGTGATTATAAATAATCGTCACACCATTTTGTGGTGGGTAACTTGGATGTGGACCATTGGGATGCGGATAGGGCCTATTCGGATAACTTGGGTACGTTGGATAGGGATGCTGGTATTGAGGTCGAACAGGAATCTCCTGTGACATTTGGCGGCCATATTGATCTGTATATTTATAGGTCGTTGTTGGATATTTCTTTTGAGGCCGCTCAACACTGCGATAATTCGCCCAATCTTTAGCGTCTGCCCATGTCATTGTTGAAGTTGCTGAAAGCATCAACATCAAGACACTTAAACTGAGTATCTGTTTCATTTCAACCTCCAAACTTGAACGTATACACAACAGCTTAATATATCATTCAAGATAAATAATGGATGAATTACAGTCAAAATTTAATCTTCTTTATTGTTTATACATCAACTTGGGTAAATTCTGACATCAATCTGATAAAATATAATTTTAATCTGATGAGTGCTGTATTGTGGCTGAACTGAGCTTTGACCGTTTACATCAATTTTTTTGCAAAATCCCAAGTGTGCAAGAGGCATTTATTGATAGCTATGGTTCAGATGGCAAACAAGCATGGTGGTTTAAATTTCAAATCAATATTGACCACCCTTTAGCATGGCAAACTGTACAAGAACTTGGTCACGTTCTAAATTATATTTCTAAAAATGAACGCCTTCCGACTCAGTTTTTACCCGTTTCTCCTCCTCCGTATATGAATGGTGAAGCGAAACAATTTTTAGCTTGGGTGATTCAATGTAACCATGCAGATTTTTCGCCCGATGTGGTGTGTGACTGGTTAGAGGCACGTTTACCAAAACCCGTAGATGATGAAAGCAAATGGAAAATCAAAACTGATTTACATGAGTTAGATCATATTTCAAATAAAGATTTGGATGAGTTAGTTCCACCAAATCCTCAGTAATTTAATCTAAATAAATTTCAAAAACCTAGAATTATGCAGTAAGAAGCTCAAATATCGACTTGAGCTTCTTAATCACTTATATTTTTAATTTATTTTGCAAATACAGTACTTCTGCTTTCAAACAATTGAAATACTAAAACGTCGACAAACCACTCCATTCCATAAAACGGTAAATCCCGTATTTAAGTTTTGATTCATCAGCGTATTTGCTGTAATCCACACTCATTTGACGCCCATTTAAGTTTGACCAAGCCGTATTAAAATACTGTTCAGCATTGATAAAGACTTGTTGTTGTGGATTGCCAACCACGCGTAAATCAGTTTCCAAATTATAATTTTTTAAATTACGTGCGGTAAAGTTGGCAGAACCTAAAATCATTTCTGCAGATTGCGCATTATGCTTTACGATCATCTTACTATGGCATTGCTCACCTTGGGTATTACACCAACGCACATCAATTCCTGCGTCATTTAACTCTGAAGCCACTTGACGGTTTGGGATACCATTTTTTTGACGACCAAATGCATCTTTATTCGGATCAAGCAAAATACGTAATTTCACTCCACGTTGCTTGGCTGCAACTAAACCTTTAACAATTTGGCGCTCTGACAAATAGAACATGGCTAAATCAATTTGATCATTGGCTTTTGCTGACGCCAACATATTTAAGACTGCATCATAAATTGCTTTTTCAGTGAGTACTTGAACCTGAGGATTATTTGGATTTTCAGGTAGTTTGCCAAATGCAACAAAAGGCGTATCACCTCCCGACATATGCGCGACGGTTTGTTCAGTATTTAAAATATCTGTCGCAGTTGCACCGTCAACCATTAATGCGATATTGGAGTGACGTGAGCTACCATCATGAGGATTGGCAGATGTGACGATGGTTTTCCAACCTTCCGCTGTATCGACCACAATGGTTTTACGATGATTGGCTTTAAAATTAAATAAATTTAAATAACTGCGGACTGTAATTTTTTCTTTACCAAATGGATTATTCAGCCAGCCTTTATTTGGGTTATTGCCAATATCCTGACAGCATAAATACCATATCCCAGACCAAGTAGGATTAGATGCGCGGAGTGGTGTTAAATTCGTTTCAATCACGTCAATACCGCCTAAACGTAATTGACGATATTGTTCAGGCTGAATTCCACCATAAACAGAATTGATTGGATCGGTAATAAACTTAATTTCTAAGCTTGGGTTTACAATTTTTTCATTAATCAAGGCTTGGGTTAATTGCTTGGTTAATTCTCGTTGCTGAACTTTAGAATCGCCGACTTCACTGTTAAATAGAAACATATCAATCACAATGGTGGTCTTGGCTTGCTTAATCAGCTGTAACACCTGATCAAAGATATGTTGATCAAGTTGCTGCTTCCCTTGCGCATCAATATAGGTTTCATCGGCAATAAATTTTACATTGGCGTGACGCAATGGTCCGGTAAAATTCAGCCCTTTAGGAAGCGGTTTATAAACATGATAAATCGCAGATGAGAGATATCCTAAGGCCAATATGCCGATAATAATGCCGAAATAACGACGTTTTGACCAATTCAGTTTGTTTTGAATTTTATTGAAGATACGCATAAGAAAAGACCTAGACCAATTTAGGGTCTGTCAACATTTCATATATAACTTGCGTTGTCGGCTAAAATTGAGCAAACAAGGCATGAAATGAAGAGAATAGCGAGACTATTTTCAAGTTTCATAACGATGTTTGAGATAATTTTAACCACAACCCTTGAGGGACTAGAGTGTTTTTTGATGCTACATCGTTATGACCTACTCATTTAGATCACTAAATTTCATAGCTCATGCCTTGTATCCTCTAAAAAACACTCGTTGTCGCAAATACAGATGAAGTATTGGCAGACCCTTAGAGCCTAGGTCGAATTCCTTTATTTTTCAATAACGATTTGGTGAATGATTGCAAATAATTAGAACTTATAGTCCATACCTATGACAAAGTTACGTCCAATTTGTGGAATATTCGATAAGAAAGAAGTGTGTTCATAAATCTTCTCGTCCAACAGGTTGTTGGCTTTAAAGAATACTTTCGCTTCTTGTTTGTTGGCCAAAGGATATTGATAAGCAACGCCTAGATTCACCATGTTATAACCTTTGGTTTCTTGTTCATAAGACGCAAATTTATCTTGATTAAACACATGTGAATATTCTGCTGAACCAGACCAACGCTCATCAAACTCAGCATTTATACGAGCGCCTAAACGACCAGCAGGAACACGCGGTGCATTTTCATCTTCAATTTTACCGCGTACATAGTCGCCAAATAGACTGGTTTTATACACATCATTCCACTGATAAGCGACTTCACCTTCTGTCCCATAGAACTTGGCTTTATCTTGACTATATTTGATCAAACGGAAGTTTTCGTATTGATCCAAAGTTTTGGCATAAATGTAGTTATCAAACCAATTTTGATAGACATGTACATGATAGCTCAACTTGTCATTGTCATAATGAAGACCTAATTCCACATTATTTGACTTCTCTTTATTTAAGTCTTGATTGCCCAATTCATAGGTGTTGGTCGCGTAATGCTTTCCATCAGCATAAAGTTCTTGCGCTAAAGGCAATCGCTCTTGATGAGAACCTGTTAAAGAGAGCGTGTAATTTGGTGCAAATGCCCAATTCACAGCACCAGAATATGAGAATGCATTACCATCAAAGTCTTTTTGAGCTGAATCGACATCCACTGTTTGATGATCAAAACGAGTCCCTAATTCCACATGAAAATCACCAAATTGGCGATGCTCTAAGCCAAATACACTATATTTTTGGGTTTTATTTGGCGCAAGAACCGCTTCTTCACCTGTGATATCTAATTTTTGCTGGCTGGCTTGGACACCCCACACACCTTCCCAAGCAGCAATCGGATTGTGTAACAACTCAACACGACCTTCATAACCTTTGCTCTTGAAGGTTGTCATTGCTGTACTTCCTTCAATTTCATCATGTTGATAGTCGGTATAACTTGCTTGTGCACGAAGTTTTTTAAAGCCAGCAAAAGGTTCATTGAGCTCAGAACGAAAATCATAACGTTCTGTTTTCATATCAATCCATGGCCCTGCTTCAGCGTGATCATGGTCTTCTTCACCATGATCATGACCAGAATGATCGTCATCATCGTGCCCACCACAATGCAGTGATAAGCCATGTAAATGGCATGACTCATATTCATGGCTATGCCCAGGTAAACCGTATTGATCTTGGCGATTGCTATAAGACACACCTGCAAAACCACGTTCACCGATCCAAGATAAGCCCACATTTACATTTTCAGACTCTGAAAATGTATTGCCAACTCGACGCTCTTTCGTACTATGTGCATGATCACCATGCTCTTCTGTTACGATATAGTTCGGGGTAATGTAATCATTGGCGTCACGTTTTAAGCCTTCTACACGTAATGCAACATTTGAACCTAATCCAACAGTCACCCCAGCATGTGCCATTTTTTCGTCGTTGCCCGTGTTATAACGCAGACCAACATTGCCTTCATAACCATTTTCAGGCATCGCTGTCGGAATCTTGCTGTCAACCACATTGACTAAGCCACCCACAGACCCAGCCCCATATAATAATGTTGATGGTCCTCGAATGACTTCAATTTTTTGTGCCAACTGCGGATCTACAGTGACGGCATGGTCGGGTGACAAACTTGAAACATCCATTGTCTCTGTTGCATTCTGAGTCACTTTAACCCGTGCCCCCTCTTGCCCACGAATTACAGGGCGACTAGAACCCGCCCCAAAGGTATTGGAATAGACCCCTAATTCATCTTTGAGTGCTTCACCTAAAGTCGTGCCCGCCTGTTGTAGTTTTTCACGTGAAACAGTTTCATCTGCAACGCCAAAATCTTGACTTGAACGGACCAAGGGATGTCCAACAACGGTAATGGTTTCTAATTGTTGTGGATTTTTTTCAGTATTGGTTTGATCTTCAGCCCAAATAGAAGTTGAAATAACTGCAGAAATGGAAAGTGTTAGGGCACTTTTGGTAAAGGACATGCGATTGCTCTCAAAGCTCAATATTTTTGAATTATGTTATATTATAACATTTCAATATTTTTGCAATAAAAAAAGGAAATCAAAACTGATTTCCTTTGCATTTAAAATTAAATTTATTTTGTTTTCATAAGCTTATTAATCAAAATAAAGCTCATAAGAGAAGCAGTCACCCAATAGAACACATAGGTCGTATTTTGAAAAAATAAATAATATTCCGTAAGACCGCTACACATATAATAGATTACGAACACTGTACCAGTGATTGCTAAGTTTTGAATTAGCAAATTTTTAGCAAAGATATGCTTTATAAAAAAAACCAAAGCAGTCAAAAATGTCATCAATAAACCAATAAATCCAATCAAACCATTTGCTGCTAATTCATGGAAGTAGATGCTATGCATGTGCTGAAAACAATGTGGTAAATCGCCTCGTTCATATAAACGGCAATTATCAGCTTCTATTTCATACATCCCGATTCCTGTGAAAGGTGAGGTTTTAAACATTTCCACTGAATTATTCCAAAGGAATAATCTAATTCCCGAACTATTTTGATAATTATTATTACGAATATTGAGTGAATCAGATTGAAAGTTTTCAACTCTTTTTAGCAGTGGTGAATTTGGAATAGCCATATTTATGCCAATAAAACAAACAACCAAACCCAGCATCAAAATGATTTTTTTTAATTGAGTTTTAGTATAGAAAAGAACTAAAAAGCCCAATACAAATAGCAACCCCAGCCATGCTCCTCTAGTGCCATGAAGGATTAAAAGAAACATACAGAGTAAGCTGGTCACCAAATATAAATAAGATTGTTTACCTTTTAAATAAAATGAATAACATAGCAAAAGTATTGTGAGCGAAATAAAGCCGATATCATAACTAATCACTGGATTAAAGAAAATACTAAACAGGCCGCGATCAAACTGTAACATTACCCCCCAATACAATAAGTAAGGGGTCAACAAAAACAATATAAAAAACAATATTCGATAAAAACACTCGGCATTAAAATTACTTTTATAATAAATTGTCGGTAAAAAAATAAATGGAATAAACCAAATATACTGGTTAATAATATGCTTATACGTACTCAATAGGTTATGCGGAACTGAATCAAGTCGAAAAAGTGAATGATTTAATACAGTAGTACTTATAAAACCAATACAACAAAATGCAATCAGATAAAAATTTGGTTTTATAACTTCCCCTTTAACCCCCAAATAGGTAAAAAGTAAAATTAAAACAATGGAAATATTCCAATGCCGAAAATTATCATTAAAAATATAATGCGCAAATACAATAACAAAAAGGATAGATATTAAAAAAATAAATTTATTATTTTTTATCATCAAAGAATAGCTTTCAAACATTGACACTTTAGATCTACTCAGTTTTTTGTAATATTCTACTTTGAAATTACATTTAATTCATTGATGTAAACAACAAATTAACGAATAATTTCCTAATATAAGTTTTAATAACCTATTTTCAATGCCCTTTACACTTTCACATGCTGTTTTAGCGCCACCTTTGTCCAAACTTTCAGGAAATCGCTTGCCGATTGCAGCACTCGCGATTGGCACAATGACACCAGATTTGTATAGAGTATTGGTTAAAACTGAAATTTATTTAAATCATCAGTTTAAAGGAATTATCTATCCAGATTTATTGGTGGGATTACTGTTCTGCTTACTTTGGTATAGCTTATATCGCCCATTATTATTTAAGTTTTTAGGCATTCAAAAACCATTAAACATTGTTTCTTTTTCAACTTTTTTTCAATTTCTAATTTGGATGGTATTGGCGATTATCTTAGGTACAGCAACCCATATTATTTGGGATGGTTTAACCCATTTAGATTTTCGAACTTTCGCTTTTAAAGAATTTTTAGCGCAATCCGTCAGTATGTTTGATCGTATTTATCCGATGCATAAAGTCCTACAAATCGGCTGCTCTGCTGCGGCTTTACCGTTTTTAATGTGGATGGGTTTGCATTACTTTTTTAAATATAGAGCCCTTCAAATACGCAGTCTTAAAGTAAATTTTTTCTGTATAAGCTTATTTGTAAGCTCATTTTTTAGTGGCTGCTTATATTATGTGTATGTTGCCAAAAGTATAGGCGTCGTTCCACAAGACACTGATCTATATGTGCTGATTGGCTTGTTTATGAAATTTTTTACCCAAGGTTCAATCCTTTGTTTCACTTTAGGTTGTCTATTGTTTCATTATTTAAATTATAAAAAATATTTTGAATGATGCTCTATTTGCCGTTTGAGTCACTGAAACTTTCTCGAAATCAGCTTAAATTTATTCGGCAACATGCTAGTTTTTGCCCCAAGTCCTTGTGACTCACCGCTCAAAGAGGCATAATCTCACATTACATTTTTAGGCGATGCGCTGTTTACGTACTCGCTTCCTTAACCCATATAGTTGGATTTTTAACGCTATGATGCGAACTCATTATTGCGGTTCTTTAACCGAAGCTCAAATTGACCAGACTGTAACGCTTTGCGGCTGGGTACATCGTCGCCGTGACCACGGTGGGGTGATTTTCCTTGATATGCGTGATCGTGATGGTCTCGTTCAAGTCGTCATCGATCCAGATACCCCAGAAGCATTTGCAACTGCGGATAAAGCACGTTCAGAATATGTATTAAAAATTGTAGGACGTGTACGTCGTCGCTATGAAGGCACCGAAAATGCCAATATGGTGAGTGGTCAAATCGAAGTTTTAGGTAAAGAAATCGAAGTTCTTGCTGCATCTGAAACTCCACCATTCCCATTGAATGATGAAAATGCCAATATTTCTGAAGAAATCCGTCTGAAATATCGTTTCCTCGATATTCGTCGTCCAGAAATGATTGATCGCTTACGTTTCCGTTCTAAAGTAACCACGTTAATTCGTAACTACTTAGATGAACATGGCTTCTTGGATGTTGAAACACCAATCTTGACACGTGCAACACCTGAAGGCGCGCGTGACTATTTAGTACCTAGCCGTGTTTCAAATGGTAGCTTTTATGCACTTCCGCAATCACCACAACTATTTAAACAATTGTTGATGGTTGGTGGTGTAGACCGTTATTACCAAATCGCAAAATGTTTCCGTGATGAAGATTTACGTGCAGATCGTCAACCAGAATTTACTCAAATCGACATCGAAACATCGTTCTTAAACGATGACGATATTATGGATTTGATGGAAGGCATGACCGTTAAGATGTTCAATGAACTTCTTGGCGTAAAATTCGACAAATTCCAACGTATGACTTATGCAGATGCTATGCGTGATTATGCATCTGACAAACCAGACTTACGTATCCCTTTGAAACTTGTAGACGTTGCTGACATGATGCAAGACGTTGAGTTCAAAGTATTTGCCGGCCCAGCAAAAGATCCTAAAGGCCGTATTGTTGCACTTCGTGTACCAGGAGCAGGTTCACTGCCACGTAGCCAAATTGATGAATACACTAAATTCGTTGGAATTTATGGCGCGAAAGGCTTGGCTTATATTAAAGTCAATGAACTTGAAAAAGGTATCGAAGGTCTTCAATCACCTATCGTTAAATTCATCGAACCAATCGTGCTTGATTTGTTAAAGCGTGTTGGTGCTGAAAATGGCGACATCGTATTCTTTGGTGCCGATAAAGCCAAAGTTGTAAATGATGCAATGGGTGCTTTACGTATCAAGATTGGTCACGACATGAACATGTCAACAACCGAGTGGGCGCCACTTTGGGTTGTTGATTTCCCAATGTTTGAAGAAACTGATGATGGTAAATGGACCTCTGTTCACCACCCATTCACACTTCCAAAATCAAGTGTTGAAGAAGTGAAAAGCAATCCAGGTGCAGCACTTTCTGTTGCTTACGATATGGTATTGAATGGTACTGAAATCGGTGGTGGTTCATTGCGTATCTATACTTTAGAAATGCAAAAAGCCATTTTTGAAGCTTTAGGTATTGGCGAAGAAGAAGCTGAAGAAAAATTCAGTTTCTTATTAAATGCTTTAAAATTCGGTGCGCCTCCTCATGGTGGTTTAGCATTCGGTTTAGACCGTTTAGTAATGTTGATGACAGGTTCATCATCTATCCGTGACGTGATTGCTTTCCCGAAAACTAAAACGGCTGAGTGTCCATTAACTCAAGCACCTGCGCCAGTTGAACCAAATCAATTGCGTGACTTGGGTATTCGTTTACGCGAAAAACCGAAAGCTGAAGAAGCTAAATAATTTTTAGCTGTTTGATCGAAAACCCTGCGCTATGCAGGGTTTTCTGTTTTGCGTATGTATTTTATTTCGATAGGTTCTAATTGAGATAAGTTCTCATAAATGGCATACTATCGCTGTTAACTTTTGAGGTGAAAACCTATGGCTATGCGACCTAATGTACTTCGTCATACAATTATTATCATTGTATTTTCAGTGGTTCAATGGGGATTTATGCGTTATATCCTAAGCCATCAGTTGTTTAATTTAGATACTTATCAACGTATTTTATATTTCAGCATGAGCAGTTTTATTGCTGGTTTCTTTATTATTTCGGCACTGATTTACTTGGTGTTGAAAGGCAATGCTGACCGCGACTAATATTAATTAAATGTATAAGCTACTTAAAACTTTCTCTCGATTACCTCTAGGTATGATACAAAGTATTGCTAGAGGTGTCGGGAATTTATTGTTTATGAGTAATTCTTCAGCAAAACGCACCACTGAATTGAATTTAACTGCGGCATATCCTGAGCTTGATGAACAACAACGTAATCAACTGATTAAAGCCAGTTTAAAAAGTCAATGTATGACTTATGCAGAGTCAATTAAAATTTGGGGATCTCCTCCAGAGTTCGCCTTAGCACAAATTAAACAGGTCTATAATCCTGAGATTTTTCTCAATGCATTAAAGAATCCCAATGGTAGTATTGGTGTGGTCCCTCATTTTGGGGCGTGGGAACTCATGAATGCGTGGATCAATCAACATACTCATCCCGTTATCATGTATAAGCCGAGTCGAAATAAAGACTTAGATCAGTTTATGCTAGAGTCTCGCCAACGCTTAAATGCAACATTGGTACCCACTGATGATACTGGTGTACGTGCCTTATTTAAACATTTAAAACAAGGTGGATTTACCGCTATCCTTCCTGACCATATTCCCAAAGAGTCTGGCGGTATTTATTCTGACTTTTATGGGCAAAAAGCATTTTCTTCAACTTTGCTTTCAAAGCTTGCTGCAAAAACCCAATGTTCAGTCGTGGGTTTAACCTGTGTTCGCCGCCCTGATTTCTCAGGTTTTGATTTACATTTTACTGCACTATCTCAAGATATTAATTCTAAAGATTTACAGCTTTCTGTCGATACCTTGAACAAAGAAATGGAGCAAATGATTAATATCGCTCCTGAACAGTATTTATGGGGTTATAAACGATTTAGGAAATTAGAGGGCGGCAGGAATTTGTATAAATAAGCAAATTCTTACCACTAATCAATACTCAAAATCATATTTAAATATTAAATTTTAACGGAATTTTATTTTCACAACCCGAATACCCTGTCTAAACTTTGTCAGCGTAATCAACATTTTTTGAATTTTTCTAAAAATTCGTGAACATTCTTTTTCCAATTTAGCACTGAATTTCAAGTTTTCTTTTTTTAGAGACTTACCTTTTCTGAGGTTTCTCACGTCCTCTAAGGCACTAGGAAATTGTGTATTACCTCTCCTCAAGATCATATCTTGAATACATAATGCCGGGCTAAGTTGGTACACTTCAAGCTCAGGGCACTCTCTAAATAAAAAGTGATCGACTGGAATCAATACTTTTGATTCAACGATAAAACTGAGTAATTTTTTTGCTACATCTAGGGATAAGATATAACCACCACACCCCATATGCGCCTCGCGTAATAACAATAGCTTACGAGCGTTGGGAGCTGAAAGGTTTTGTTGTTTTAACGCCACACCAATTTTTTTATAAAAGACTTCCAACTTGATCACTGAGCATTCTTTTGGAATCCATGCATCATCCAATAAAAAATCTTTTGCATGCTCACCTAAATAAATATCATCTTCAAAAATTACAATATAATCAAGTTGCTCATCTATGGCTTTTTTCCACAACAACATGTGACTGAGTAAGCAACTCACTTCATTTTGATGTAAATTTGTTGTATACCCGACCATCCCAAGTTGAGATATCGCGATATCTAAATTCGCAGGTGTAATCGCATCAAAAAATTCAAAATTTACTTCTTGTTTTGCAAATTCAGCATCGATGTGCTTACGGCGCTCTTGAGCCGTTGATAAACTAATAACAAAATTTTTCATAAAACTCTTACAACAATTACTTATAAATTTAATTTTGAGATCAACTCCACGATAAAGATTAATGTTCATTTAATTTAATCGCATTTAGCGATATACTATATGGCACCACTCTAATAAATGTGATTTTAGGGGCTATAAATAATGATTACTGAAAACATTAAAATTTTTGTAGGTTGCGATCCCAATAACTGTGACCTTGAACAACTTATGGTATTAGAACACAGTGTTCGTAAACATACACAGCATAATGTTGAAATTATTTGGATGCAACTTAGTCATGACATAAATAGTCCATGGTACAGCAATCAAGACACAGGTAAAGGATGGTCTACAGAAAAGTGGGCAACACCTTTTTCAGGTTTCCGTTGGGCAATACCTGAGTTATGTGACTTCAAAGGCCGTGCGATTTATATGGATGCAGATGTAATCGTGCTCTGTGATATTGCAGAACTTTGGTCACACCCAATGAATAATGATGCAATTGTTATTGCGAAAGGTGGGAAAAGTTCAGCACGTTTATGTACTTGCGTATGGGATTGTGAAAAAGCTAAACAATATCTCCCACCACTTGATGAGATCCGTAACAATCCGGAAAGTCATAAGAATTTAATGCGCCTTATCAAAGAAAAGCCTCAGTTAGTTGAACCTTACCAAGATTCTTACAACAATATTGATGGTGAAGATTTAGCGATCGAACAAATTAAAGTATTACATTATTCAGACATGGGAACTCAATTTAGTCATAAGTATGCGATTCCACGTCTTGCTGAAATGAATCAAAAGCATTGGTTTGATGGCAAAATTATGCCTCATCCTCGTCAAGATTTAGTTGAATTATTTGATCAATACTATGCAGAAGCACTGGAGCTGGGATATAGACCTGAAAATTATTTAATTGAACCTTTTGGAACTTTTTCAAAAGCAAGTCAAATTAATTACCACGGTAATAAAGTGACTCGTCCAGATCAAGAAACCAATTGGTTGAACAAGCAAATACGTAAAATTAAAGCTAAATTTAAAAAATCTACATTCACTTTAGATGGATAAATTGTCGAATAGACAATTTTCCATCTTCACTCATTTTCTCATTACGACGCTATATGAACTATAAAGTACCACAATCGATTCAATTGCTGTTTTCAAATTTTATTTTAAGAAATATATATAAATTAATTTATAAACATAGCCACCCTAAAACATACCGACATAATCGCAGATACTGGCCTTATTATTCTGTAAAAAGAAATAAATTTGGTGGAATTGATCAGATTTATTTTCGCAAGAAACTTGTTGTCGATAATTCAGTCATGCCAACAAGTGCTTGTAAAAAAAGCATGTTGATTGCAACAGGACCCTCTATTCAGAAATATCCAGCAGACGTATTTCAAAAGCAAGATATTGATTATATAGGTGTTAATGGATCAATTTCATTAGATCACGTTCAATTTAAATATTATGTCATTATCGATCATAATTTTACTCAAAACCGTTTTGATTTAGTGCTCAAAGTACTTCAGAGCCAATGTACTTTTTTCACCACACCCCGCTGTCTTGATATAATTTTCAGAAAAATTCATCCTGATCAAATTAAATGCCAAATTAAAGTCATTGAAACGATTACAGAAGGTAAAGTTGAACGATTTTTAGGGCCACGTATTACCATCAACCCTCACCAAAACTATTTTTACTTAGAAGGAAATAAAGGATTTTCTCAGCATATCCATGATTCCATTTTTGACTATTTCACAGTGCCATATGTTGCTTTACAGATTGTTTATGCCCTATCTTATCAAGAAATTTATTTGGCAGGTTTAGATATGAATAACTTTAATCAGCCACGTTTTTATGAAAAGAGTACCAACAAACAACCGACAATGCTCAATCAATACTTAACTGAAATATTTCCAGCATTTGACGCTGCCTCGCACTTTTTAAACAAGCAGAATATTAAAGTTTACAATCTTTCACTTAAGAGTGCGATAGAGTCGTTCGAGAAATTAGATCCAAAGCTTTTATAAAACTTGGATTCACCTTAGCTCCTAATTCGTTTTCAATATGCAAACCAAAAATTTTCGTGATGATATCAATGGGCTCCGCGCCTATGCCGTAATACTTGTCGTTCTGTTCCATTTCGGGGTTTCAGGATTTTCTGCTGGTTTTTTAGGCGTCGATGTTTTCTTTGTTATTTCTGGTTATCTAATGACCAAAATTATTATTGAGAACCTTGAAAGAAACAGTTTCTCTTTTATAAACTTTTATTTAGCGCGAATCACACGGATTTTTCCTGCACTTTTTTTTGTCGTATTGGCTATGACGGTTTGTGGATGGTTTTTTTTCATCCCAGAAGATTTTAAGCTATTTGCTAAAGATGCAAAATATAGTCTAAGTTTTTTATCCAATGACTTATATTATCGTCAAGCAGGTGATTATTTTGCTGTAAGCTCACATGATAAAGCATTACTGCATACTTGGTCTTTATCAGTAGAATGGCAATTTTATATATTATTTCCTATTCTTGTTTATTTATATTTTAAAATTATTCAAAATAAAAAATTCTTAGGGATATTTTTAATCTTATTATGTATTTCATCTCTAATCTTTTCGATTTATATCTCATCTAAAGACTCCATCTATGCTTTTTTTAAGCTCAGCTCTCGTGCTTGGGAATTGCTTGCTGGTGGCTTGGCTTATTATTATTTTAGAACGTATACACCAACCCAACCGATAAAGTATTTTTTTGAAATTGCTGGTTTCTCATGCATTGTGCTCAGTTTAGTTCTGTTTGGTCAAGATACAATATGGCCAAGTTATAACGCATTAGTTCCTGTAGTTGGAACGATGTTGATTCTTATTGCCAATCAGCAAAATTCAATTTTCACCAAATTTAAATTAATTCAAAATATAGGCAGTGCCTCTTACTCTATTTATTTGTGGCATTGGCCTGTTGCCTTTTTACTTGGATATTTTTTCTTTGAAAAAAACTTCGTCAATATTAGTCTAGCGATTCTAATCTCTTTTATTTTAGGTTGGTTAAGCTATAAATATATTGAAAGTTCAAGAAAATATTTAGTCAATATCAAAGTATATTACTGCTATTTACTATTCTTTATTCTTCTTATTTCTGCATCTATGCTCTATTCATACATCAACAAGGATGGTGTAAAAAGTCGCGCAGATTCTCTATATTTAAAACACAATGAAAAACTTGAAATGCCAAAAGTTTCCAATGGCTGGTGTTTTTATAATATTAAAGACGATCACAGTCTTAAGGTGGGTCAAAAAGGTCTTGAATGTCATATTGGATCGAAGCAAGCTGATGCTCAACCCGTGCTTTTATTTGGCGATTCTTTTGCAGGGCATAATATTCCCTTTTGGCATTATCTTGGTAAAGAACTCAACTTAAATATCCATGCTATTACTACAAATTGGTGTTATCCGAGTATAGATAAACAATTTACAGGGGACAAAAACTCAACAGCCTACCAGCAATGCATGCTGAACCGAGACTACTTAAAAAACAATATAAATCAATACAATGTATTAATATTTGCAGGTCGCTGGTCCGATATTGTACAACAGCATCAAGAACAGAGCTTTGAGAATTTGCTAAAGCTCGCCAATCAATCTCATAAGAAAGTTATTGTGATGTCCGAGCCTTATGCCTTTGATGCAAACATTAGCCTTTTATACAAAAGATCATTGTGGTTACATCGGAATTTCAACCTCAATAATTATTTTGATAATGTTAAAGCGAAACAGCAAAGAAATGCACTACAGCACATCACAGACATGACTCAGCGCTATCCAAATACGTTATTGCTCACTCAAGCTGATTTGTTTAAACCAAATCATATGGCAAAAGAAAGTATTCCCTATTCTTTGGATGGTCGCCACTTATCTGTTTTTGGTTCATTATCATCTGAAGAGTACTTTACTCAACAGGCTAAATATAAAGTACTGAAACAGTTTTTATCTTCTTCAGACGAACCATAGCTTTTATGCCAACTCTGTTATGCGTCCTAGTAAGCTTTGATTTTATAGATAAGATCAAAGCTTATTTTTGATCTTGATTTAATTAACTTCTGATTTAAAAATAAATCCTGAGCTAAAATATTGTTTCAAAACCTGAAATCAAGTATTTTCAGGCAACCTCTTGATCATTTTTCAAAAGAGTCTGGCCGTATTTATCCTGCTATAAAAAATTTAGAAAGTTAGAGGATGGGCCTCATTTGTATAAATAGTCTAAAATTAAACCAATACACTATACTAATGACGCAAACTATTTATTTTTGCAATCATCAGTGCAACTTGCACTCCAAAATATGCTTTAAGTCCTAAATTTTACTTATGCCTAGATTATAGTCTGGTAAAGATGCTGCATCTTATATCCTGTCTTGTTCTAAAGAAATGCTAAAACTGGCGAATACAGAGCGTTATTATAAAAATATCCAAGACGCTATCTCTTTTCCTCAACAATTCTAGACAAATTCAAGTGACTGATGATTTTGATGCAGCAATGAAAATTAAATTCATTTAAATTTTATAGATCGATATGCCGATAATTTGAAAATTTGATGAAATAATCGTAAAACTTCTCTTTGAATTTTACTGAGTATAGTCATTGCTTCTTTCTGCCGATGTTGCTCAATCCTGTCAGATTCGTGGCGAATAGCACGCTCATTCTCTAAATGACTCGGAAAATTGTCATATTTCTTATGTAAATAAAAATCCTGAACACAAATTGCTGGCACCATTTGATAAGCCTTATACTTTGCATATTTCACATGACAACCAAATAATATGTGATCGACTGGAACTAACTCCGGCATATTACGAATAGATGCCAGAAAATATTCTGCAGCTTCTCTTGATAAGATATAACCAGCTCCACCGAGATGCTTCGCTTTAAGTTGATACAATGCCCTATCATTGATTAAAGCTGTTGGAAAAAATGAGAGATCCACTTTTTTATCAAAAGCTTCTAATTTTATAAGATGTATATTTTTAGGAATCCATGAAAAATCATCAATAAATTTTTGTAGGTTTTCTCCAAAATGCACATCATCTTCAAAAATTGCCATATATTCCAAGTCTTGTTCGACAATTTTTTTCCATAGCAATACATGACTTAAAAGACAAGCGATCTCACCTTGTGTTAAGACGCCTGTGCGAGTTAATTCAATCCCTACACTTTTCGCATTTTCTATGGTTGTTGCAGGTGTAACCGCATCAAAAAAACTAAATGGTACAGAATGCTTTTTAAACTCTGAATAAATATGCTGTCTTCTATCAAGAGCCGAATCTAAACTAATAACAAAATTCACTGAAAAACCATCTCGATGAGTGCAAAAATAATGATACAACAATTAAGCGATTATAAAACCATCATACTATTCAATTTATTGATTTTAAATAAATTAATCTTTAGAGCTTCTAATAAATTCGAGTTTGGTTTTAAACGGGAGGTCAGCAAGTTGAATAAAGACCCGACTGACTTCTCTCAAAACTTTTTGCAGTCCTGTCGGTTTAGATACAACTTGATCTCGCCATTGAAGGCTTGTCGTAAATTTTTGCTCATTGGGGTTCAATATATAATCTTGAATACATAATGCAGGTGTTAATTGATAAACCCCTAATTTCCGTTCCGAAATATACTTTCTAAAGATCATTTGATCGACATGGTCAAAAACGTCTTGCTTTTTTAAGTATTCAACAAGCTCAATCGCACCGTTGTAAGACAAAATATAACCTGCAGCACCCAGATGAGCTTTTCTCAATCTTCTTAAAAAAAAGTTCTTATTGTTAAAAACCTTAGTTTTATCTAAATCTAGAACCACTTTAGCGTAGGCTTTTTCAGTTTTCACAATATCATGACTTAACCAATTTGAGTCTTTTAAAAACAATTCAGCATCTTGGCCGAGATGAATATCATCTTCAAAAATTGCGATTGCTGGGATTTTTTCGTCGATTGCTTTTTGCCAAAGTGAAACATGACTCAATAAACACGCCAATTCATTTTGACTTAAATCACTTTGACAAAGTGTCAAATTAATTTTTTCTGCTTGGGTTACAATTGAATCAGGCTCAATCGCATCAAAAAAAGAAAAAGGAATATCTTTGTCTTCAAATTGCTGAAGAATATGAGCTCTACGGTCTTTTGCTGATTTTAAGCTAATAACGAAACTTTTCATAAATTACTCTATTTATTTAAAACCTACCGACTTAAAAAATAGGATACTTTTTAGCTGATGCAATATACGATAGAGTTCTAAAATAATTTTATCTACTCCCTTCTTTTTATTGTATTTTCTTCTCAGCAAACGCTCTTTATATAAATGGCTTGCAAACCGAACACTATCTTTGCATGAATACAGGGTTACATCCTGAATACATAACGCAGGTTTCATTTGATATACAGAAAAAATATTTTCTGTGATCACACATTCAAACATTAAGTGATCTAGGGCAATTAACTTATCTAGTGTTTGAATGTAGCCCAACAATGTTTTTGCACCGTCTAAAGACAATATATAACCAGCAGTACCTAGGTTTTTACTCTTTAATTGAAAAATAGCTCTATCATTAAAATCGTTAAAAAATTTTACTTTTTTTCCTAAAGCAGTCCTATGTGTAAATTCTTCTAATTTTATAAGATGCCAACTTGGATCTATCCATTGACTATCAGAAAGAAATTCATTGACGTCTTCGCCTAAATAAATATCGTCTTCAAATATCGCCATATACGGGGTATTGTCATCAACCATTTGTTTCCATAAATAGGCGTGACTCATAAAACAAGCAACCTCACCTTTGGTTAAAGCTTGCTCATCAATATTTAAATCAAGCGCTTGGGCAAAAATAGCCGCAGGCTCTGGCGTTAAAGCATCAAAAAAATCAAAAGCTACATTTTTTTTCCCAAATTCACTCAATATATGTTGTCTACGTTCAAGTGCTGTCGATAGGCTAATAACGATTTTTTTCATAGAGATGTGACTATAAGCAATAGACCTATTTTACTATTTTTTTGTCTAGCAATCATCCTTACTTACATACTTTGCTAAGAAATATCGAGGAAACTATCTTTAAAATACATTTTTTTTGAGAAGTAATAACTGAGTGTTTTTCGTTCTTTTCCTGCGAGTTTTAACAATCTAGGCGCTTCGGCTGGAGGATAATTAATAGCAAAATCAATTAAAATTTTTTCTTTGATCCACTGATTTTTCACTTGATAAAACAAAGCATTTTCATCGCAATTAATTAACGTAATACTCGGGAAAGATTGTCTAAGTACTTTTTGACAAGCAACATAGGCGACTAAATATTCTAAATTACCAATTCTTTGAAAAAATTCTTTGCTGTTCTCTTGGGTATTTCGAATATTTTCTACATAGCGTTTGGGTGTTTGTTGAATTGCTAAATATAATTCATCATACCAATATTTAAAAAAAACATTATTTTGAACAGTTGCCAACAACCAATTTTCCAATACTGGATAATCGATCTGCGTGGTATTTTTTTTACGATAATATGAAAAACATTCTGTCTGATTCTTTTGCATCAACTCAGAAATCCAGTCTAGATTTTCATAGACAATAATACTGGCATCTAACCAAATTCCACCATGCCGATATAACAGATCAAATCTGAGTAAATCAGCCTTTTGTTGGGGCGTTGCATTCGTCAATAAAGAAAAATCAATATCACTATACTGGCTGACATTTTCAGGATTAAGTACACATACTTGATAAGATGGATTTTTTGCTTGAGTATTTTGAATACATTTTTCAACAAACTCAGGAAAATCACCTTCCCAATACATCCATATCTTTTTAGGTAATTCAATGGGTGTAGCAACAGGATTAAAAATCAGTTGTCCTGCATCGTTATCAATTTTTTGATTGGTATGTCTAATTTTGTAATAGTACATCATATGAAATTTAGCTAAATAAAATAATTTTTTAAAAATTTTCATATAAAAAATCCAATATTTTTTACAAAAAAGCAGAACCAATAAAATTTAAACTATACAGTATTTAAAATATTCATTACGTCATTTACTAGAACATCTTTGTACACTTAAAAATAAAGATGTTTAAATGCATACATCCGATCACGCCACATACGTTTTTGCTTTTTAAAACCATAGGAATGGTCACGATTTTCTTTCTCTTTACGAGATATTCCTTGTGTTGCAACTGTACCTAAAATATCGCTATCTAGACCTGCTGGGCGAACAAAAGCAGGCCAAACACCTAATCCTTTTCCATTCTTACTCAGCCAAGTTTGAAAAAAGATATCAACAGGCATGGCGATTGTTTTGCCTTGTGCAATAAACGCTTCAGCACCTTTACGTGACCAGATTAAACCCAAACCACGAATAGGAAAATAATAAGCATGCCACAATGAATAGTCACCTAACTGAGTAATATCTTTGGCTAACTTTTTCTTCTTTGCTGCTAAATTCACCAAATACCAATCTAGCGCTTGATGGCGATCTAAATAAGCTAAAACTTGATCCATAGATTGTTTGAAATCAGCTGTAATTTTCATATCATCTTCTAAGACAACAAGATAATCCGCATCACTTGCTAAAAATTTCTGAGCGCAGCCATAATGACTGAGATAACAACCCAGTTCTGAATTGAGTAAACGTCTTCCTAAAGTTTGCTGCGTTAACGCATCATCATAATCCTGAAAACATGACAATTCTTTGCCGCGTCCATCATAAGCAGAAAAACGCTCAAACTCCCAGTTTACCGCTTGTAACTGTTCTGTTGCGCGAGCAAGCCGCTCATCACTACCATCTAAATTGATCAGATATGTTTTAACTTTCATGATTGGCTTCCTACGATAAAACTTTGGCTGAAATCACTGATTTAGGCAAATAATCATATAATTTATCGATCATTTTACGACGTACCTGTGCAGCATTCTCAGAATTCAGTTGATCTAAACTTTGGATACAACCATATTTAATATTGTCTTGATTCAATGCGTCTACAAACGCAGTTAAACTTTCAGCATTCTTCAAATAAGCCAAAGCTAAATCAGGCTTTAAAACAGCTTCATTTTTTTGAATCTTTAAATGATTCATCAATGAAATCGGATTTAGTTGTTCGACACTTCTAAACTTATATTTAATCTGTGTTTCTAGTAGGTCTGGATGATGCAATAAGTATTCACTTAAAATTTTACGATCAACACAGTGTGGATAATGATGGATTTCAAAAAACTCTTTAAATCCTAAAATATCAGCACCCAGCATTTGTGCGATCACATGACCGGGTTGAATCGGTTTATTAAAATTACGATTTAAAAATTGACGGTATTTCAGCTTGGCCTTGTAACTAAAACAACTTTTCCAGTGCCCATAGGTGACGATTTTATTGCTCTCAAGAAAATCTTCAATTTGAGCGGGTGAATTAAAAAAGAAGTCATCATTTAAGTAGATGAAGTAATCTGAAAGCCCGTTGATATTCCATAACATGCTTTCAATTGACCGAGTGTTAAACGTAGGTAGAAATTGCGTATAACCAGCAAAAATCTCACGATGATCAACGACACGAATTTTATTTGCATCACAAAGACCTTGCGCTACAAATTCATTTAAAAACTCAGGCTGCTGATTATCTGTAACAATGAAAATATGACGGCAAAAAGGCACATACTTCAATATAGATGCAATGTTGTAATAGATCTCATCATTACTGGCAAAACGTGTATCGCTCACAGCATCTGAGGCATCACCACCAGTGAGATATTGCTGACGTTTACGTTTTAACTCAACATCATTGCCATCGACCCAAGCAATCACGATATCAAGGTTTTGCATCTATATTGTTCTCAAATCATCTAAATAAAATTATTGCCAAGCGTCTTTAATCCAGTCTGAAGGCAACACATAGCGGTACCATTTACCCCCACCTCCAGTCACGGCATCAGGTGGATTAATTTCCCCATGGAAAATAATAATTTTGGCATCTTGTGGCTTAACTGGTGGCTTGAAATAAGCAAGCGGTAACTTTTGCAAACAATGGTATTTATAACTCTTACACCAATCTTTTGGCCAGTAACTGAGTTTTTGCTGCTGATCGACATACCAAGACAAATATTCTTGTTCATTTCGAAATTTATGACTAATTTCTTTAAAGTTTTCACGAAAATAAGGCAAGATGTCAGGAAAAGTACCCAACTTAAAACGATAGACTGAACTATTGCCAGTCACACGCCAAGGACGTTTCCAGTCGTGAATAATGAGGAATTCACCCGGATAGCTAAAGAAGTCATCAATGTTGTCTACAATGACCACATCAAGATCTAAAAATAACAAATTACCTTTTAAACCATATAAATCAGGTTCAAAAGTCGATAACTTATTCCATCCACGTTCAGGACTTCCTTCAGGCAATGCTAACGGCGGAATTGGAAAGCATTGAACCTCTGGATTAATACCTTCTGTACGGTCAGTCAAACAGACCATTTGGAAATCAATTGTGGTATGTCGTTTGACCATGTTATATAGGCGATTGACATAATCAGCACCATATTTGCTGCCCCACTTCATACACAAAACGATATTCTGTTCTGATTCAACTAAATTCGACTGTAAATTTGATTCATTGACCTGCATGCATCAATCTTCCACCTGAGCAATCCCCATATCATACCATTACCATCGCCAAGTTACTGTATTCGATTGCATATGCTGAACAATTTGTTTCATGAGAATATGCTATGATGCGCTAACAATTTACATTGATCATGATCATTTTAATTGTTCGATATTTTATTGAGCAATCTTTAAATGAAATCTCAGTGAAATTGAATACAACTTTTGCAAGCACATTTTCTATATTAGGTTTTTATGAAAATAGCAGTCGCTGGAACAGGTTACGTTGGCTTATCCAATTCAATGATATTTGCACAACATCATGAAGTTGTTGCAGTAGATATTTTAGAATCTAAGGTTAACTTGCTCAACAATAAAATATCGCCCATTCAAGATGCGGATATTTCATTATTTTTAAAAGAAAAATCATTAAATTTTACAGCCACGACAGATTATCAAGCAGCTTATCGCAATGCAAATTTTGTGATTATTGCAACCCCAACGGATTACGACACTAAAACCAATTATTTTAATACGCAAAGTGTCGAAAGCGTGGTTCAGCAAGTCTTGGAGGTCAACCCAAATGCAGTGATGGTGATTAAATCAACTGTCCCTGTCGGCTTCACCAAGAGCTTAAAAGAAAAATTCCACACTGAAAATATTATCTTTTCTCCAGAATTTTTACGTGAAGGAAAGGCATTGCATGACAATTTGTACCCTTCCCGAATTATTGTTGGGGAAAAATCTGATCGCGCAAAACTGTTTGCTGACTTATTGATAGAAGGGGCCATCAAAAAGGACAGCCCTGTTTTATTTACCGATGCAACTGAAGCTGAAGCAATTAAGTTATTTGCCAATACTTATCTCGCTATGCGCGTTGCCTATTTCAATGAACTGGATACCTATGCGCAAATTTTTGGCTTAGATACTCATCAAATTATTGATGGTGTTTGTCTAGATCAACGTATTGGTAATCACTATAACAATCCGTCATTTGGTTATGGCGGCTATTGCCTACCGAAAGACACCAAACAACTTTTAGCTAACTATAATCATGTTCCAAGTAATTTGATTCAAGCCATTGTTGACTCAAATAGTACTCGTAAAGACTTTATCGCAGACTCGGTGATCGCACGTAACCCCAATAAAGTTGGTATTTATCGTCTAGTGATGAAAAGTGGTTCAGATAATTTTAGAGCGTCGGCAATCCAAGGTGTGATGAAACGCATCAAAGCCAAGGGAATTGAAGTGATTGTCTATGAACCGACTTTACAAGAAGATGAGTTCTTTAAATCCAAAGTCGTCAATGATTTAGAACAATTTAAACAGCAAAGTGATGTGATTATTGCTAATCGAGTTTCTAATGACTTAAGTGATGTATTAGATAAAGTCTATACACGAGATATTTTCGGAGCAGATGAATGAAAGTCCTCGTCACAGGTGCAGCAGGTTTTATTGGCTTCAATGTTGCAAAAAAACTTTTAGAACGTGGTGATGATGTTGTCGGCTTTGACAATATGAATGATTACTATGACCCCACCTTAAAACAAGCCCGATTAGCAGTTCTCAAAGATACGGCGGCACAAACCCAGCAAACATTCACTTTTATTCATGCCAATCTTGCTGATAAAGCAATCGTTGATCAATGTTTTCAAGATCATCAATTTGATCGGGTGATTCATTTGGCTGCACAAGCTGGTGTCCGTTACTCATTAGAAAATCCATTGAGCTATGTCGAAAGTAATTTAATTGGCTTTACCAATATTATTGAAGCATGCCGTTATGCCAAAACGCCACATTTAACCTATGCCAGTACCAGTAGTGTTTATGGTGCGAATACCACCATGCCTTTTAGTGAAAAACATGGCGTTAACCATCCAGTACAGTTCTATGCGGCAACCAAACGTGCCAATGAACTCATGGCGCACAGTTATAGCCATCTCTTCAATTTACCGACAACAGGCTTACGCTTTTTTACTGTCTATGGTCCTTGGGGCCGCCCAGACATGGCTTTGTTTAAGTTCACCAAGAATATTATTGAAAACAAGTCTATTCCTGTGTTCAATCACGGCAACCATACCCGCGACTTCACTTTTATTTCAGATATTGTGGAAGGTGTGATTCGTTCAAGTGATCAAATTGCACAACCTGATCCAAATTGGGACAGCAAAAATCCTGATCCATCGACCAGTTATGCGCCTTTCCGTATTTTCAATATCGGCAATAACAATCCAGTAAAATTGATTGAATATATTCATGCTATTGAAAAAGCTTTAGGCAAAGAAGCAATTTTAGAATTACTTCCATTACAACCGGGCGATGTGCCAGATACTTTTGCGGATAGCAGTGCTTTAGAACAGATGGTCGGATACAAACCATCGGTATCTGTTGATGATGGTGTTAAGCAATTCGTCGATTGGTATCGAGATTTTTATCAGGTTTAATCAATAGTATTGTTCAGTTTAAAGCTTAATTTTAGCATTTGAATTTTTCTTTCAATTGTTTCAATACTCAAATTTAAGCACAAAAAAAGGATTCCACTAGGAATCCTTTTTTAGCATTCAGCCACTTATTTTACATAAGTCAGCCAATGTGCATATTTTGGATCTTTACCTTGAACAGCATCAAAGAATGCTTTTTGAATCTTCTCAGTAATCGGACCACGAGCACCTGAACCTATTTCACGATCATCATATTCACGGATCGGCGTCACTTCAGCAGCAGTCCCAGTAAAGAATGCTTCATCACCAATATAGAATTCATCACGGGTAATACGACGTTCAACAACTTCAATACCCATGTCTTTTGCAATGGTGATAATCGTTTGACGCGTAATCCCATCCAATGCACCGCCAGCAATATCTGGTGTATGTAATACACCATCTTTGACTAAGAATACATTTTCACCTGAACCTTGGCATACATACCCTTGAGGGTCCATAAGCATTGCTTCATCATAACCAGAATGTGCCACTTCTTGGTGTGCAAGAATAGACAAAGTATAGTTACCTGAAGCCTTGGCTTTACACATGGTCACGTTAGGGTGATGGTGGGTAAATGATGAGGTTTTAACACGAATACCTTTCGCCATTGCTTCATCGCCAAGGTAAGCACCCCAGCTCCATGCAGCAACTGTCGCATGAATGGTATTATCCGTTGCAGCGATACCTAATTTTTCCGAACCAATGAAAATAATTGGGCGTAAATAGCATGACGCCAATTTATTTTCACGGACAACATCAATTTGAGCTTGTTCAAGAGTTGCTTGATCAAATGGAACTTTCATTTGATAAATTTTTGCAGAATTTAACAAACGTTTTGTATGGTCTTGGAGACGGAAAATCGCAGTACCGTTAGGTGTTTCATAAGCACGGACACCCTCAAAAACACCCATACTATAATGTAATGTATGAGTTAAGACGTGAATTTTAGCTTCACGCCAATCAACCATTTGTCCATCTTGCCAAATAAAACCATCACGATCAGCCAAATTCATGGCGCACACTCCAAATTTTTACACAATTATTCACTTTCCAAAGCGAAACTCGCTGTTGGATCAATTAATCTTTGCCATAACTTGCAAACGACCTCTCGGGTATCGTGCCAATCCGCAGCACTCACTTGCATATTATGATTTGCAAGTGCCAAACGGTGGCTCTCGGCGCGTTCACTGAGATAAGCTTGAATCAATGCGGATACATCGTCGCTGGATAAGCAACCTGCCTTTGCGGCATCTTCAAGGATTCGTACGTTGTCGGAATAATGGGCGAGATCAGGATTCGTCCCACTCCAGGCTAATACGACATACTGTGCCATAAATTCGATGTCAACGATACCACCTGCATCCTGTTTTAGATGAAAAATTCCATCTTTTTTCTGATCTTTTGAAGAACCCAAATGATCTTTCATCTTCTGACGCATGTTCAAGACTTCTTTGCGAACCGTCTCTTCTTCTCTCGGTAATGTGAGAACCCTGCAACGCAATTCTTCAAATTTTGCTCTTAGGCTTTGCTCACCTGCGATTGAGCGTGCGCGAACAATTGCTTGATGTTCCCACAACCAGGCACTTTTGAGTTGGTACTGTTCAAATGCTTTTAAACTGGTGACCAATAAGCCTGCTTCACCAGAGGGGCGCAAACGGGTATCAATTTCATAGACTCGACCATCTAAAGTTTGTGTGGTCATCAGAGACATAAACTTCTGCGCAACACGCATGGCAAATTCAAAACCGCTAATGGCCTTTTGACCATCAGTATCTGCTTGCTCATCCATATAATGAATAAAAACCAGATCAAGGTCTGAACCATAGCCCAGTTCAATGCCGCCTACTTTGCCATAACCAATCACAGCATAGGCCATGTGGTCTAATGAACAACGTAAGCCTTCTGCATCGACAGGATAACCATGACGCTTGGCAACCGTCTGATAAGCCAAATTTAATGTCGCAATCACAGAAACTTCTGCAATATCCGTTAAAGCATCCGAAACTTTCATTAACGGACTTTCTGCCAACACATCACTTGCGGCAACGGTCAGCACATTGGATTTTTTAAATAAGCGCAATACTCGCATTTGATCTTCAACTTGATCGATTTCAATACGCAATAATTGCTGGCGGAGCGAATCTTCCAAATAATCTCGTCGAGGCAGTTCAAAATCCATGGATAAAAACTCATCCAGCAGAACTGGATAATGTGTCAATTCCTCACAAATCCATGGACTGACTGTGGCCATTTTGACCAAACGTTGCAGCGCCCCTTTGCTTTCAATCAGCATCACCAAATACACAGTACGGCGCATTACAGATTCGACCAGCGGCATCAATCGCATTAAAGCCACTTGCGGGCTATTCGACTGTAAAACTGCCTCAACCAAATGCGGCCAAAATTCTTTTAAACGCTGTACAGCTTTAGCAGGCAGTTTCTTGATTGCATGACCATACCAAAACTCATGAATCAGATTTTGTGCATTACTGTCTAAGATCTCATTGAGTTGGCTTTCCAGCTGACTAAAACTTTCAATCGGAGAATCTAGCCCTTTTTCTTTAATCAAATGCTCAAATTGAAAAGTCACTTTACTGCGCTTTTGGTTGAGAAAATCAATAAAAGCATCCCAATCATCAAAACCTAAGGTATCAATTATTCGCTGACGAAGTTCAGGCTCTGTTGGTAAAGATTGTGTTTGCTGGTCATTCAAAGCTTGAATAGCATGCTCTACACGTCGTAAGAATAGATAGGCATCTTCAAGATCCTCAACAGATTGATGATCCAGTAAGCCTGCCTCACCCAAATGTTTTAGGCTAACAAGGCATTGGCGGTCTTGTAATTCTAATTTTGCTCCGCCATAAATCAGCTGAAAAACCTGCACAATAAATTCAACTTCACGAATACCACCAGCGCCCAGCTTAATATCGTCTGCAATGTTACGCCGAGCCACCTCTCGTTCAATCATGGCTTTCATTTCACGCATGGCTTCAAAAGCGGTGTAATCTACATATTTACGAAAAACGAATGGGCGGGTCATGTCCAATAGACTGTCACCGTCTTGTCCACCCGTGATAATACGTGCCTTAATCCATGCATAACGTTCCCACTCACGCCCATGCTGACTTAAATATTTTTCTAAAGCCGCATGACTTATTGCCAGTGCTGAACCATCCCCCCAAGGACGTAAACGCATATCCACACGAAATACAAAACCATCTGCGGTAATATGATCCAATAAATAGATCAGTTTTTGCCCCCACAAAATGCAAAATTGCTGTACATCAATACACTTACGCCCATTGCTTTCACCTTGTTCATCAAAGGCAAAAATCAGGTCAATATCACTAGATAAGTTCAGCTCTTGTGCGCCAAGCTTGCCCATCCCAATGACGATCAAATCTTGAATCTTACCGTTATACCCCATCGGTTCGCCATGTTTTGCCAGCAAAGGAATTCGGGCAAAATCTTTTGCTGCAACGATACAGGCATCTGCAAAATCAGACAGTTCTCTTGTCAACTTCACCACATTGGTGAGTTGGTTGGCATCTTGCCAAATCCAGCGAAACATTAAGCGCGCACGAAGAATACGTAAGACTTTCATCCACGTATTTTCATCTTGTATATTGACTAAATGATCATAAACGAGTTGTTGAATTTGTGCAGTACTGAGCGATTGTTGAAATTGATCAATTGCATAATCATGTTCTAAAGTGGTTTGATGTAGACTTAATACTTGTTCTGCATACTGACTTGCATGTAATGTTTTTTGCAATTGCTCAATGTTCATTGAAAAGCCTGTACTTATGTTTTATCAAGTTATTTATAGCAGTTTGCTTTACATTTAGGGAGGTTTTTGTACTTTTCTTAAAAAACAAAGCTCAAAAAACCACCAGTCACAATCAAGCTAAATTATTCAAATATAGAATTATGAAATTTTTATTTTATCTTGCTTGATTTCAGGACAAACCAAAGTTTGATGGGTGTTTTTTGCAGCGGGTAACGCAACAATAAAAGTCGTTCCCTCACCTGTTTTAGAGCTTACAGAGATTTTTCCATGATTGAGATCCACAAATCGTTTACATAGAACCAGCCCTAAACCTGTTCCTCGTTCGCCAATGGTGCCTTTTATACTGGCTTTAATCTGTGGTTCAAACAGTTGTTCAATTTGCGACTGCGTCATTCCCAAACCAGTATCATGAATAATAATTTCTATATTTTTCCCTACGGGGTGCGCAACAATGGAAACTTTTCCAGAACCATCAGTACGGGTAAATTTTAAGGCATTTGAAACCAAGTTTTGAATTACCGAGGTCACCATATTCATATCTGCAAAAACGCTTAAATCCTCAGCAACATTTTCAATCAGTTGTATATTTTTATTGACTGCCAAAGGCTTAAGCACATCGTAAACGATCTTTGTGGTCTGTTTTAATTTAAAATTAATTGGGTGATAAACAAAGCGCCCACCTTCTGCCATCGCCCAATTGAGCAAGTTTTCAAGTAAGGAATAAGTCGATTGCAAGGTATCATGCAGATAGTCTGCAATATCCTGTATACCGTCATCACTCAATGTTTCTCGTTCGTTTGCTAAAACATCCGAAAAGCCAATTAACCCATGAAACGGCGCACGTAAATCATGTGCAATGACTTGGAAAAACTTGGTCTTACTAAAATTTAAAGCGCGTTCTTGTTCATATAACTCATAATAATCTTGAGATTCAGATTTACGCGCTAAAATCGTCACCAAACCTGAGCTAAGTTCTTCTAATAAAGCCTGCTGCTTAGTTGTAAATCTTGTATCTTTATCATCATAGAAATAAACATGTGCAATAGAATCATCATCTTCTAGCTTAAAGTCATAGCACAATAAGCGTTGGTGTTTTATTCCAATTTCAGCCATATATTGTGAGAATTTTTCATAATTTTTATGAGTTTCTGAAACGATGAGCTGATTGCCAAAATACGGCGATAAACTAAATTTATGCGGAACTGACGCAGCTTTGAAATCACCATTTTCATTTGCAACCCAAATATAAGGCTCATTATGAAAAGTAAAAAAAGCATTTTCGACATTGAGAACGGCACGCGCTACACGTAAATAGCGTTCAATTTTATTATTTGAGGTATAGACCCCTAAAATCAGCGATAGTCGACAAGCGCTGAGCTGTTCGGTCTGATGAGCTTCTAAGAATTCTAATTTCATGTTTACCTCATTTGCACTTTCAGTTAACACGTTAGTTATTTAAATCGCCCACTTTTAAATATCAATTTCTTCCAAATACATCAAAACTTAAGACAGAATGCAAAATACAGCCTTGGAAGAGTACTTACAAATGTTCACATAAAACAATATAACAGCAATACAACCAAATAAAAACAATGGGGTGAAAGTTTCGATAAATTTCACATTTTTTTCAACATAAGTAGTCAGTTACAGCTTTATATATTTTTATGATTTAAATAGAAAAAACGAAGTGTTTTATAAAGACCAATACTTTAAAACATGGTGATCAAATTCATGAATCAGATATCAACCTATTGGCGTCTATAGCCAAGCTTAGGGATGTAGAACTAGCAAAGATCAAAAGACAAAATAGTAAAATTCGGCATCAACCAGAGCAAGGATATCCCTTAAATGAGTGAGAAAATACGTTATTTTTAATTCATTAAAAAGAGCATTTCAAATAAATAAACCACACCATACAAGAGCATAAAAATCAGAGATAGCAGCGTTAAATTTAAAATGAATTTGAGTATTTTATACGTCTTGAAATGCTTTTCACGGAATTGTATTGAATACTGTCTAAATGGCGCAAAAAATTTAAAAATCGCACTATACACCCCTCTTTTATCTTCAGGCGTGTTTGGAACAACGGTACCTTTAACAAGAATACGATAAGCACTGTTAAAAATTCGTCCGAATATATTCATCGGGCGATCAACATCACACATCAGAATTAAACGCGCTGAATTTGCTGTGTTATATGCAAAATGAGGATAGGTTTCATCAAAGACAAAATCTTTACCATCAAACCAAGTACGGGTTTGCCCATCAATATTAATTTGGCAATTTTCAGAGTTAGGCGTCAGCAAACCGAGATGATATCTAAAACTACTACCGATAGGATCTGCGTGTAAGCTCAGTTCAGAACCCGCTGGTAACAGTGAAAACATGGCACCGCGAATAGCAGGGACTTGATTAAGTAATGCCAATGTCTTGGGACATAATCTTTGCGCAGAAACATGCGTAGTTCCGTACCATTTTAAGTAAAATTTACTCCAACCACGTTTGTAAAAAGTGCGAAAACCAACATCATAATAACCGTCTGCTCCAGGTGTCTTGATCACTTCAAACACACCTGATGACTCTAATGCTATAGCTTCATCTCTAATAATTGTCCAATTGGCTCTAAGCACTTCAATATTTTCCAAAAAATCAGCATCTAATATTGGCTTTTTTGCAAAGCTGCGTGTCGTCATATAAAGAACACAATTAAATGGTGCAAATATAGGCCAGCTTTTTCTTAAATATTGTGAGAGTGAGTCATAACGTGCTTTTCCTCGCCAACGGTATACATAAGTCATGGCTGCTATCGAATACACGATTAAACCAATGATGATCATAATACTTAAATTCATTATAATTTTACTCCGATTATGATTTCTGTATCTCCATGGTGTGTCCTTGATTTTCCTTAAATAAAACCAATCTTCTTTACTGGATAAGCCGCACTGAGATCATTTAGTTATTTTTCAAAATAGCGGGAAAAATAAAATATTTTCAAATTATTTAAAATACTTTTAACTATAGCTAATTAATTTTCCTATAGGCAAGAAATATGTACACCTTTGGTTAAGTTTTAAATGATTGAAATTAAAAATATTAACTGTCGTTGTTAAGTGATCAGGTGCTATTTATCGCATACTGATATTTATTATAAAAATGCGTCATTAAAGAGGGATCGGTGGAACACTAGAAATTACGTAATTTTAATTAAACATCGAAACCATGGTGTAGAAAGGTAGTCAAAAAATCGTTTACTTATTTTTTAAGGCTGGTACAGCTAAATCCGCTTTAGGTCAAAATTTGTCATCAATTACAGTGACTAGAAGTGATGGCGATCAATTCCGATATTATGAGCAAAATCGGTCATCGGATTACACCAATATTTCTGTAAACGATCAAGATATAGACAAACAAAACGTCAGCGAGTGACCTCCGGTAATACAGAAAAAAGTAGTAGGGCAATGAGCCACTATCCAAGACAAAGGTTATTAAAGGGACTTTTGCCAACAAAAAAGATGCTCTACATGCTACAGATTCAAAATGAATGAGATAAAGCGGAAAATGGCTAAATTCATCATCAATCTTGCTTATGGCATACCTGAAACCACTACAGAGTCACCTGTAAAACTGGAGGGTTTTAAAATTAAATTGATCGATTGAAATGGATCGTTGAAAAAGCCACTTATACATACAGCAAATCCAACGGATTAATTACGTAGTTAGAACTTGAATCAAATTTGAATTGAGGTAAATCAATATGAAAGTGACTATAAAAATAGGTGATAGTTTTGCCTTACCCATTCAATTTTATGACACTGCTTCGCGTGAAGGATTAAGCATTGCAGATGATATGCACATTACTGCAGAAATTGTTAATTAAATAGCTCAGAACATTGCAACTCCAACTATTCTAAAATTAGACTAGGGAATTAAAGCAGATACGATTCTGTTAGAAGTGCCTTCAGCTACAACAAAATTGTGGAAAGTCTTTACCACACAACTAAATATTAAATTGCAAATATATAAAACGATAGTCGTATGAACATGCTATTGATTACTTCATTCAAGAAGCACAACAGTACAGACTAAAGATTACATCAACTAACACTAATTAATAAAAGCCCAATTTTATAATTGGGTTTTTATATGACATTAACTTATATTTAATTATCTAAATCTTAACCATCTTTTCCAGACTTATCAGTCTGCTCCAATGTTGTAGGTGCTAGTGTAGCCTTCAAACTCTTGACTAAATCCGTTGTTACTTTTGTCTGCTCAATTAGACTTTTTACCATATCGCTATCAGGTTGCAGAGCCTTTTCAGTTTCGTATAGGTTTTTACCAAAATATTTATCAGCAAGTTTAGTCTTCAATTCCCTAATTTCTTTACTATCCCAACCATTGGTATAACTTGCTAATGCGATCAACTCTCCTTCAGTTTGCTTCGCCTGATTAGCAATACGTCTATGTTTTTCTCCCTCTTTAGCTAAATAAAAACCAAAAACAAAGAAAGTGATAATAAAAGGAATTTTTCCTAAAATTTTATCTGTATTAATTAAATTTTTTACGATGTAATGGTTTTCAGGAAATAAGAATAAAGCAATCAAACAAATCAATGCTATAAATGATAGGACTCCAAAAACCAATAATGTAGTAAATCTAAACCACGCAGCTATTAATATCTCTTTATTGTATAAGTCCGCATACACTTTAACAGCAGCAGTATTTTTTACGTCTTCAGAATACTGTAATACTGCATTTTTTTCATTTTCTAGTTGTGAGACATATTTTTTAGCCGATGATAATTCATGACGAATATCATTTTTTACTTTTTCCATTAAAGAAAAGCTTTCATTAAGAGATGACTCATACCCATCTATAACCATGCTTTCTAGTTTTTTAAAATTATCTACCGCTTGAATCTTACTTGTTAATTCTCGAGACAGTTTATTTACTTCTTTAGATTCCTGGTATTTATATGTAGTTTCCCAAAAAAGATCGTTATTCCATCGGTCTCTGGAACCCACAAAACTCAAAGAATTTAAAACATCATAAAATGCTTCTATTAACTCCACACTATCACTACTAGCTCTATCACTAAAAATTCCAAAAAAAGTTTCTGTTTTTTTAGAAAAATTATTCAAATATTCCAAAGGTAAAATAATAAAAAACTTATATTTATCTCTATTTTTAAAAAAACTATTAATCGCCTTAATATTATTTAATGTTATAGCTACTTCCTGATTATCACTACCATCCTCCGTTTCAACAAACAGTTCTTCCAACTTTAAAAGGTTATTTTCAATCTTTATAAGTGGTTCTATTTTTTCATAATACTTACCATATTCAGCAAGCTTTTCACCAACATCTCCTCTTATTATAGATTCCAACTCATCCACAATATTATCTAACACCAACTCACTATCAAAATCGAAGAGAAAATTATTTCCTTCAAGTTCCACATAATAATCATCCAGAATCCTCCTAATTTCTAATATTTTCGATATTACCAAACTTTCAGTTTCATGATTTATAAATCTTTTGGTTAATTTTAAGCATTTATCAATCTCATATATTTTATCATTTATAACGTTTTCTAAATTAAGACTGGACCTAATTTCATCTTTAAATTTCTCATTTTTTAGATTTTCAATATTTTTAGAAACAAGCCTTAATTCTCTAAACAATTTTGTAAATTCTGAGCCTTCGTTACCAGTCCCTACATCAATTTCATGAGCCATTATTATTAATACCTTCTACATTCACGGTTATATCAGGTCATTTTGACCTAATCACTAAAATATTAATCAACCAATTGTACCAAAAGGAAAATTTAATTCTTTCTCAATTCATTAAAAAGCTACCCTTTAGAGAACTCTAAACTTTACAAGTTTCAACATTACTGTGGCTGTGTAGAACCACCTTTAGCCTTCAACATTTCTGCACTTGCCTTAATCAATTCAGTACTAGAGTAAACTTGATTTTGCATCAAATCCCCAATTTTATCATTTTGAGTTTGATCTAATTCTTTACCAAAGTATTTTAGAGCCAACTCTTTTATTAATTCATATTTATCTTCTTCTTTTAAAGACCTTACATGAATTGGAAAAGCATTAATTTCCACATGAGTTTGATATGCTTGCTCATGCAGTTTTTTTGCATGAGATGCTCTTCTTAAAAATAAAGTACATAAAGTAATTGTAATAGAAAGTATTAGAACCTTTATCGTTATAAAGAAAACCCAATAATTCAGTTCAGTAGTAAAAAATGCATTCAATGAATTAATTTTAATTGAAGTTAAAAAGGTAATAGTTACAGCTATAATTAATGTACCAAAAAAATAAAAATTATTTTGTCCAAATTCATCTTTATATTTATTATGTAAATCTAAATATATAGAGCTTGTTTCTCTTTGTTCCAGTGCCAAACGAACCGACTCGAAGTCTTTTACTTTTTCTTTTACATCCTCAATTGCTGGCTGCAATTCATTTCTAATAAGGTTGTTCGCATTCTGTAGTGAAATTATTGAAAGTCTAATATTCTCAAACCCAACAATAAAACTTTTAATCTTTTCCAAAATATTTAATGATTTATCACTATTATCATAAATTATTATACTTCTCAAAGAGTTTAAGTCATTTAATAGAATTTCTGCAAAATCATTGTTTACAAACAACTCAATATTATTTTTTACTATTGATTCATATTCAGGAATTTTTACCACCAAAAAGCTCTTTAAAATATCTGAAATAGTTCTTTTAAGAGGATCATCCAAAAGCTTTATATCTTCTGCTGTTCCCACTACTGCATCTATGTATTTATTTAGATGGAATTTGATTTCTTCAAATTGTTGTAAAATTTTTACACCATTGTCATTACTAATAATGTCTGAATTATTTTCCATGATTAACCTTTATACTTGCTCCCATGCATCGACTCAAAATGCCCCGATCCATTAGCTCACTATGAGCCAAAACATTGTATCAAAAAGAAACTTTCTATATACAAATAGAATTAAGTATTAGAAATATAAAAAATACTCCTGAAAGTCATTTTGCAATTATTACGTGAAATTGTAATTGAGAAAAAGACCAGTTTTATTATCAAAAATCACTTCAATGGCTTTTTTTGCCAGCTATTTTATAGTTAATCATGTTTAAATTAGACTGGGTATATTCATCAGCAATTATAATTTTTTAATTTATGACCTCTTTGCTGCATCACCTGAAAACTGGTCTTGTTTTTCCACCCATCTTCAGCACACCACTTTTTATAAACATATGCAGATCAACTGTGCATTTTAAAATCTTGGTGGAAAGATGTGAGACAGCATGCCCTGACACACCAAATCAGATATTCAAACCATATCTCTCTGAAACAACAAAACCCCAAACTCTATATAAAGCTTGGGGTTTTGGAGAATATTACTATTCTATATTCTGGTCCCGAGGGTCGGACTCGAACCGACACGTCATCGCTGACAGTGGATTTTGAGTCCACCGCGTCTACCAATTTCACCACCTCGGGAGAGGTTGTGTGCGTATAATAGCGCGTTTCATTTTCTTGTCAACGACAAGTTTTCACATTTGTTTAATTTTAAGGCAGATCTGGTTTTTTTGGATTATAAAACATCAATTTCAGCCATTAATTTGAAAAACGACTATACTAGCGGCAGTTTTTAAATCCCAAATGTCAGTTTTTCTTCCTCATGATGCAACTCTCCGATTTTAATTTCGAACTTCCCGACGAACTCATTGCGCGCTACCCACTTGAAACACGTAGCGCTTCTCGCCTTTTACATCTCAATGCAGATGGTTCATACCAAGATCTTCACTTCACCGATGTTTTTGATTTATTCAATGAAGGTGATTTATTGGTACTCAATGATACCAAAGTAATGAAAGCACGCTTAAAAGGTAAACGCGCCTCTGGTGGTGCTATTGAAGTTTTGGTTGAACGTATTTTTGATCAGACCATTGCACATTGTCATATCAAAGCCAGCAATTCACCTAAAGCAGGTGCTGAGTTATTTATTGGCAAAGATGAAGTCAAGGTGACGGTAACAGGTCGTCATGAAAACTTATTTGTGGTGGAGTTTTCACAGCCTATTTTGCAAGTTTTAGATTTATATGGACAATTGCCTATACCGCCTTACTTTAACCGTGAAGCAGAAGCCATTGACACAGAACGTTATCAAACCGTGTTTAACGATCCAACCAAATTGGCCAGCGTAGCAGCACCGACAGCAAGTTTGCACTTTGACCAAGCCCTATTAGAAAAATTAGAGCAAAAAGGCGTAAATAAAGCTTTTGTAACCTTGCATGTGGGTGCTGGAACATTCTTACCAGTACGCACAGATCAGATCGAAAATCACATCATGCACAGTGAATGGTGTGATGTGCCTGAAGCAACTGCAAAATTGATTCAAGAAACCAAAGCACGTGGCAACAAAGTAATTGCCGTCGGAACGACAGCAACACGTGCCTTAGAAAGTGCAGCGCAAGCGTCTGGTGGAAAAATTGCCGCATGGACAGGCGATACACAAATCTTTATCTATCCAGGGTATCAGTTCTGTGTGGTTGATCGCTTGATCACCAACTTTCATTTACCAGAATCTACCTTGTTAATGTTGGTATCTGCATTATCCAACCGTGACAATATTATGAATGCATATCAACATGCTGTTGCAAGCAAATATCGCTTCTTTAGTTATGGCGATGCAATGTTGATTGAAAACGCAAATGGTTAGATTCAACTAAGCGCAATGTATTTAAAAATTATTGCTTAGTCAGCATACCAATATGCAAAGTGTGGTTTAAACACCACACTTTGCATTCAAAATCATTTTTTCGTTACAATCAGGCATCTAAGCACTTGCTACAATAATGAATAAAGATGAATGATTTACTCACAAAAATTCAAAATGCCTTTAGTCAACAACACGCCAACAATGGCAAGACTCAGCACAATATCCATGCGATCAATCAGTTACTCTCATCAAATCAAGATTTTGAACAGATCATTGCAAGCTTAAAGAATTGGCAAGATGATCCGAGTCTATCTATTCAAAATTATACGTTTTGGCTTTTTATCGCGATCGCGATTGGCGTATTTGTACTGGCTATTTTTACCCACCCGATACTCTTACTGGTTGCGGGTGCGAGTGTGGCTTTTGCTTTCTATAAGCGCACTTCGACAAAAGCCCTCAATCAATTGGTTGAAGATGCTCATCAAAAGAACCTAGAAGCGAAATATCAAATCCGCTTCTATCCCAATGCCTTCGATGAAAATATTGAGTCTCCTTATAATTTCCCGTTATTTGGATTAGGGGATCATGAAAATACGATTGGTCATTGCATTTATGGCGCTTGGCAGGTCAACGGCATCAACTATCCATATATGCTGTTTAATTATCATTATGTGGATGAAGTCGAAACGCGTGATTCAGAAGGCAAAAAAAAGACTGAATATCGTCATTATGATTTATGGGGGATCATTCTAGAAAACTTCCCTGCTCAAGGTATCAGTATTTCATCTAAACAAAATCGAGCCTGCCGTCTTGGCGTAAAATGGTCGAGTGGGGATATTCGTTTCGACAATCAGTACCAATTAAGTGGTACAAATGAAATGCAACTTGCCAAATTTTTCACACCAAATCATGTATTAATGCTTGATCAAGCCATGGCTTATTTTAAAGGTGATTTTTATGTTCAAGCTCAGCGCCCTTCTTTGTGCTGGCTATTTAAAACGGATATTACCAAAGCGCAAATGCAAGTCGATAAAGTTCAAACTGTCTATGATTTGGCTGCACAACTTGAAAGTATGAACATGCCTGATTATGAGCAGCTTAAAGATTCACTGATCACGATTCTACAAGAAGTCCAGCCTCATTACGGGACAAATAAAGTTGAAAAATAAATAATTTACTTTGTCGATACAATAATTTATCGCATACTGATCAATCTGGAATTCGAACTTTAATAGACTTCAATCATGATTATTTGCCATGCCTATAGAAACCGTTGAGCGATTACTTCACCTACGCACAAGAAAAAATAAACATGTGATGCGTAATATCGCTCGGCTTTGGGAAATTGGACAACAGGCTCAATCTGCACAAGATATTTTAGATGGCTTACATCCGTGGGGAGAATGTAGAGAATTATTTTTTCATAATCTCATCCCCAGACTGCTGTTTATGATTGGGGTACTGACTGCAATTTTTGGTTGGCTGATTCATCACTATATTCCCTACCCACTGAGTCTATTAGCAGCCTTGTTATGCTGTTTTGCTGCTTATTTAATTTATGAGCAAAGCGATCCAATTGATGAAGTCATCAATTTTTTAGAACAGCGCATGATGTTTCTCCGCTACGAATTAGATTTTAATAAAACCCCAAGTCATATCTCCACAACAAGCAATAGCTTTTTGGTCATGAGCAAGTTAAAACAAAGTTTTCCGTTGTTTTCGCAAGGCAATGTGTTGAATGAGATTGAACAATTTGCATCCACCAAATGGTTTGATGGTGAACAAGAACATCATGTGATGTTATTTCAGTATCATTATGTCGATGAGTTTTCACTGCCCAATACCCAGGGTGAAAAACAGATAATTAAGGAAACTCATAAAAACCAATGGGGTGCTTTTATTTTTCAATTACCCGCCCTCGGCTTTGCCGCCAGTAATAAACATCATGAATTTATTCCGCCCTATACCCAAATATGGAAAACTGCGGATATTCTGGTCAGTCAAAATTTATATATTTTTGGCTATGATCAACATCAACTTGCCCGTACCATTAGTCCAAGTATCACCTTAAAATTAAGTGATTTTTTTCAACACTATTCAGGTGATATTGTTTATCATTTTGAAGAAAATATGCTGTGCTATATGGGAGATCAAGATCTCTTTCGCATTCGTCGTAAAAAACAAAAGCTTCAGGATATTTCAGCACTTCGTGGACATTTAAGAACATTAACCATGCCTGAATATGAAAAATTTAAACAGTGCATGCTAAACTTGATTTCATAAATCAAAAGGAATAATCAAAATGGGTTTAATCATATTTATTGGGATTTTTATTGTTCTGATCGTTTGGGGTATTCTGGTCAGAAATAACATTGTGCGTTATTTCAATGCGACACAACGCGCATGGGCTGAAGTTGCCAACTTTGAACGCCAGAAAGTAAAAACACTGGAAACTTTAGAGCAAACTTTGGCGCAATATACACAATTTGAAAAATCAACTTTAGAAAAAGTGACCGAGTTACGTCAGCAAATTTTGAATCTAAACTTGAACAATACTGATGTTTCTCAACTGCAACATGTTGAAAAACTCAATCAAGATTTAATGAAAAGTTTAAATGTGGTGGTTGAAAATTATCCTGAACTCAAAGCGGATACTTTGTATGCAAAAATGATGGATGATATTCAAGAACAAAATGAAAATGTCGGTGCAGCAATCACTATCTTTAACCGTAATGTTGAAGAATTTAATAACACCATCGAAATTTTTCCAAACAATATGATCAATACCATTACTTTGGCAAAGAAAACAATTCGTCCATTTTCCGACAATGTGGTCACTCAGAATTTTGATTACAAGCCTAATTTTAACTAAGCTTTACTCTATATTATTAGAAAAACCCATCCTTCCCAAAGAAATATTGGGAAGGTTCTTTGATCAATTACTTGAATAAATACGTAAAAAATAAATAATCACAATGGATTTATCAACAAGCTTGGTAAAAAAAACAATGGTCAACAATCCAGTCCTTGCATGCGATTAAACTAAAATTTCAAATCGTCTGTAGGATTTAAATCGGATATAAATTACCAGCAAATAACACCAACAGCATTACTTAGAATTACCAACCCTATGTTGAAAATCTTTTCCACCCCTCCCTTTCGCTTTCTTTTCAAAAACTGGAATGTATTTGAGATTATTTGGCTTTTTAGTTTTATTTTCATCGGCTGTATCATTACCTTAGTTCAACAAGATACATGGTTTAATTTCGTGGTATTACTCAGCGGAATTCTCTGTGTGGTTTTGGCAGCGAAAGGGAATATTCTCAATTATAGTTTTGGTTTATTCAATAGCTGTGCTTATGCATGGATTTGCTATAACAACGGGCTTTATGGCGAAATGGGACTGAATCTCTTGTTCTTCGTCCCAACTGCTTTGATCGGCATGTTACTTTGGCAGCAACATACCAAAGAAAAACAATTACAACAGGCCTATACCCTTCGGCAGGCGTATTTGATTTTGATCATCCTAAGCAATATAGGTTGTATTGCGATACTCGGTTATCTGCTTGCCCAAATTCCCACTCAAAACACGCCTTATATAGATGCAACCACCAATATTCTTGCAATCACAGCAACGATTTTGATGCTACTGCGTTTTAAAGAGCAATGGTGGTTTTATATTACTTTAAATATCTTCAGTATTTTAATGTGGGCGATCCGAACCCTTGATGGGAGTGGTGATGGTGCAATGATGTTATTGATGTGGTCGGCTTTTCTGATCAATGCCATCTATGGCTACTATAACTGGAACAAACTTGCACAAAACTATTCAAACTCATCCTATTGAATTTAAAAACTATGAAAAAAATCGGACTGACACTCGGTAAATATGCACCCTTACATGCAGGTCATATGCATGTATTTGAAACAGCATTACAAGAGGTAGATGAGCTGTATGTATTGATCTATCAAAGTTCAATTACAACTATCCCCTTAAACATTCGCGCCCAATGGATCAGAGATTTATTTCCTCAAATTCATGTGATTGAGGCATGGGATGGGCCTGAGGGTTATTCCAATGATCGGGCTTTTGAAATAGAACAAGAAAATTACATCATTCAAAAGCTCAATGGCATGAAAATTTCGCATTTTTATAGTAGTGAATTTTATGGTGAGCATGTCAGCACTGCACTCAATGCAATTGATCGTAGAGTGGATGAGTCACGTCTACAAGTGCCGATCTCCGCTACAATGATTCGAGCAAATGCCTTTCAAAATCGGAAATTTATTCCCAACTGTGTCTATGCAGATTTGATTAGCAAAGTCGTCTTTGTCGGTGCAATGTCTACAGGCAAGTCGACTCTGGTTGAAGCGCTTGCGAAAAAGTATGCAACAACTTTTGCCCCAGAATATGGGCGTGAATATTGGGAAACTCACCAAGTTGATCGTCGTATCGGTTTTGAAGATTTCAATATTATTGCAGATCGTCATATCGCCTATGAAGATCAGGTCACTTTAGATGCAAACCGTTATTTATTTGTAGATACCAACGCGATAACCACAGCGATGTTTTGTATGGATTATCATGGACGATTACCTGAGCACCTCAAACAACTTGCTCTCGAAAATGCACAGCGCTATGACTTATTTTTCTTGTGTGAAGATGATATTGCTTATGACGACACTTGGGATCGTAGCGGCCCCCAAAAAAGAGCTATTTTTCATCAGCAAATTATTGCGGATCTCAAACAACGTCGGATTCCATACATCGCTTTAACAGGAAGTTTAGAACAACGGATTGCCAAGGTTGAACAAGTGCTAAATCAGTTTGATAAATTCAACAATTTTTTTGGATCAGCTTTAAAGCCATGATCAGGAATCGATTGTGGCGATTGAGTATATTTGACTCGAAACATATCGCCTAAATCACCATGTGGAAATTTGAATAAAAATTCAGCCATAATCCTGTTTGTTTTCAATATAAAAAATGACATTTCGATCATTTTCTGATATTTTCAAACCGCTAAAAAATGACTATTTTTAGAACAAAACGATCAACTTAAAATGATCAACTTAATAAAAAGACAATCTAAAGATTGGAGTAAATCAAATGTTAAAAAAATTATTCATGATGTTATGTCTGTGTTTTCTCTGGCAAGCCCCTGCTCAAGCGAAAGGCCTGTTAGTTTTCAATACAGGCGATGAAATGTTTAAGGTTGGCCCATTTCCACAAGAGGTGTTAAGTCAATATGAAGATCTTAAAAGTTTAAATGCAGGGTATAAATGTAGTCACTTTGGGATCTTATGGGCAGATGTCAAAACATGGGACTGCACCTTAGTCGGCATGACTGATGCAGAACCAGATACGTTTTATGAATTACCTGATGATGTCATTTCAACCTTAAGTAAAAACCCTGAATACCAAGAAAATAAAATGCAACGTAATTTTTGGAATCATTATGGAATATTCATCATGATTCTGGGAATTATCGCCTTGATCATTATCGGTCGTAAGGCAAAAGACTAATTTTCTATCTTGTCCAAATCTAAGCTCAAAAGCGAACCACTATTCGCTTTTGAGCTGCATAAAAATAATACCTTGATATTCAAACAATAATTATTCAACGATAAAAAAATGATTCTCCTATCAACCTATTGATGTTCAAGGCGCTAAATCAATAATTTTAAATTTAACATTATGAAAAACAACATGACTGGTATTCGACCATAAAATCAGGGAAAATAGCCCCCTTTTGCAATTATCAATCAGCGAACTGTTTTTTCGCCAGATTTAGGTTATTTATGAAGTTTGAAAAATTAGGTCAGTCGGGGCGTGCTCGTCGTGGTCGTTTAACTTTAGAACATGGTGTGATTGAAACACCTGTGTTCATGCCTGTGGGAACTTATGGCACAGTTAAAGGCATGTTGCCACGCGATATCGAAGACATCAAAGCACAAATTATTTTAGGTAATACCTTCCATCTTTACTTACGTCCTGGACTAGATGTTATCCGTGAACACGGCGGTTTGCATGAGTTTATGAAATGGGGCAAACCGATTCTTACTGATTCAGGCGGCTTCCAAGTCTTCAGTCTGGGTGCTATGCGTAAAATCAAAGAGGAAGGGGTTACTTTCCGCTCACCTATTGATGGTTCAAAAGTCTTTTTATCTCCTGAAATTTCAATGGATATTCAACATACATTGAACTCAGATATTGTGATGATTTTTGATGAATGTACGCCATATCCAGCAACCCATGAAGAAGCACAGAAATCGCTTCAACTGTCATTACGTTGGGCAAAGCGTTGTAAAACTCAACATCACGATGTTTTAAAAAATAGAAACGCATTGTTTGGAATCATTCAAGGCGGAATGTATGAAGACCTTCGTGAAGAGTCTTTAAACGGTCTTAAAGAAATTGATTTTGATGGCTTTGCGATTGGTGGTTTATCTGTCGGTGAACCAAAAGAAGAAATGATCAAAGTTTTGGATTATCTGCCTGTAAAAATGCCAGAAGATAAACCACGTTATTTGATGGGTGTGGGTAAACCAGAAGATATCGTTGAAGCAATTCGTCGCGGTGTTGATATGTTCGACTGCGTCATGCCAACTCGAAATGCACGTAATGGTCATTATTTTGTTACCGATGGTTTGGTTCGAATTCGTAACAGCCAATATCGTCATGATCAAAGTCCACTGGATCCACATTGCGACTGTTATACCTGTACCAACTTCACCCGTGCTTATTTATTCCATTTAGAAAAATGCGGTGAAATGCTCGGTTCAATGTTGGGCACGATCCATAATTTACGTTATTACCAACGTTTTACCCAAGATATTCGTGATGCTTTAGATCAGGGAACTTTTGATGAATACGTGACTGATTTCTATCAACGTCGCGGTTTAGAAGTTCCTCCTTGTCCTGCTGACTAATGCCCCAATATAAAGTTGAATTGAAGATTAATTCAACAGTATTTGCGCTGAAACCCAAGACAAGGTAAATTGCTGAACAAGTCAATTTAAAAGCCATGAAAATGGCAGATAATTTTTAACATTAGGAAATTAGAATGAGCTTATTTATTTCTTCTGCTCACGCTGCAGCAGCGCCTGCACAAGGCCCAGGCATGATGGCAAACATATTGATGATTGTAGTATTTGTTGCAATCTTTTATTTTCTCATCTGGCGTCCTCAAGCAAAACGTGCAAAAGAACACCGTACTTTAATCGAAAGCTTAGGTGTTGGCAGTGAAATTGTTTTTGCAGGCGGCTTAATGGGTCGTATCCTAAAAATTGATGGCGACTTTGCAGTGGTTGAATTAAGCAAAGGAAATGAAGTCAAAGTTCAACGTGCAAGTGTTATTTCAGTACTCCCTGAAGGCACATTAAATAACCTTTAATCATAAAACGGTCGTGCACTTAGCACGACTTTTTCATTTTAAGAAGAAAGCGAATGCGTTACCCTGCATGGAAATATATATTGATTCTAGTGGTACTAGTGATCAGTACATTATATGCGCTGCCGAGTTTGTATCCTGACGAACCTGCTGTTCAAATTTCTGGTGCCAAGGCTGGTACCACAATTGATCAGTCTGTCATACAAAAAGCAGAGCAAATTTTAAAAAGTGAAAATATTAGCAGTCATGATAATACCTTCACCAACAATGCTGCCCTTCTGCGTTTAAATACGTCTGAAGCACAGTTAAAAGCAAAAGATGTCCTCAGCAAAGGTTTGGGTGAGAACTATACCGTTGCATTAAACCTTGCACCAACCACACCTGAGTGGTTGCAAAAAATTGGCGCTAAGCCAATGAAGCTTGGTTTGGACTTACGTGGTGGTGTTCATTTCTTACTTGAAGTAGATATGGACAAAGCTATTGCACAACGTATGGAAACCTCAGCAACAGACTTACGTCGTGAGTTTCGTGACAATAAGATTAAATTTAATAGTCTTTCATTGAACAACAATACCATTACGATTCAGTTTGCAAATAATGATGACCGTGCAGCGGTAATGGACTTTTTACGTCGTGATGGGAATAAGTTCAATCAACAAGCTTTAGCAACGGATACAGGTTCTACGCTTAAGTTGACTTATAACGATGCGACCAAGCAAGATATTCAATCTTATGCACTTAACCAAAACTTAACCACTTTACGTAACCGTATTAATGAGTTAGGTGTGGCTGAAGCATTGGTACAAAGCCAAGGTAGCAACCGTATTGTGGTTGAATTGCCTGGTGTACAAGATACTGCCGAAGCTAAACGTGTCTTGGGGCGTACTGCAAACCTTGAATTCCGTTTAGTGTCTGATTTAAATGATCAATATATTGACCGTTTCACAGGTAAATATAATGGTCAACCTTTACCGCCAGGTACTGAAGTTTTTGCTTACGAATCTTTGGACAGTGGTCGTGAACTATTATTAAATCGCAGCCGTATCCTTACGGGTGAACGTGTACAAAATGCATCAAGTGGTTTTAGCCAAGATAGTGGTGGCGCTGAAGTAAATATTACTTTAGATACTGCTGGTGGTAAGTTGATGTCAGATGCAACCCGTACTGCTGTTGGCAAACGTATGGCGGTTTTGTTTATTGAAAATAAACAAAAAATCACCTCTGTTGCTGATCCAGTTACAGGTGCAATGACAGAAGTTCGTACCCCATATACTGAATCTGTGGTAATCAATGCTGCAAATATTCAAGCGGTTTTAGGTTCATCTTTCCGTATTACCGGTTTAGATTCTCCTCAAGAAGCGGCTGAACTTGCATTGATGTTACGTGCTGGTGCTTTAGCTGCACCAATGTACTTTGTAGAAGAACGTGTTGTTGGTCCAAGTTTGGGACAAGAGAACATCGACAAAGGCGTATTATCAACGCAAGTTGGCTTCCTGCTTGTTGCAATCTGGATGATCGTGTTCTTCCGTCTATTTGGTTTAATTGCTGATGTAGCATTAGTGATTAACTTAGCAATGCTTCTCACCATTATGTCTTGGATCGGGGCTTCACTGACCTTACCAGGTATTGCCGGTATCGTAATCACCATTGGTATGGCGGTGGATGCCAACGTACTGATCTGTGAGCGAATACGAGAAGAAATGCGCTGGGGGGCCTCGCCCAAACAGGCCATTATTGCCGGTTATGATCGAGCCTATAACACCATTCTCGACTCAAACTTAACCACATTCTTGGTTGCATTTATTCTGTTTGCTATTGGTACAGGTCCGATCAAAGGCTTCGCTGTAACGCTGATGATTGGTATTATTTGCTCAATGTTTACTGCAATTACAGTAACACGTGCAATTGTCCAATTGGTATATGGCAGAAAACGTAACTTGAATAAGTTGAGCATATAGGAGATCGAAGATGACTGATGTGACTCAACCGAAAAAGAAATATGGTCGCCCAGATGATGAGCATGTAATTAATTTCATGAAGATTGCCAAACCAGCGGCAATCATCTCAATCCTTTTGACCATTGCAAGTATCTTCTTTATTGCAACCAAAGGCTTAAATCTTGGTTTAGATTTTACTGGTGGTGTTTCTGCAGAATTGAACTATCAATATGCAGCAAAACCAGCAGACGTGATTTCGAATTTGGATAAAGCCGGCTTTAAAGATGCAGTTGTACAAACATTAGGTTCAAACAAAGACTTAATTGTACGTATGCCTGCGCAAGACCTTAAAGTTGAAGACTTAAGCAATACCATCACCAAAGCGGTTCAACTGCCGAATAACACTGCTGTTGTTCACAAAGTTGACTCTGTCGGTGGTCAAGTCGGTAATGAGCTATATTTACGCTCTGCAGGTGCTGTAGCGCTTGCAATGCTGCTTATGCTGATCTACGTGACCATTCGCTTCGAGTTTAAACTTGCAGTTGGTGCAGTGCTTTCATTACTGCACGATGTGATCGTAACGATTGGTATTTTTGCAATGATGCAATGGCCATTTGACCTTACTGTTTTAGCGGCTATTCTTGCCTTAATCGGCTTCTCGTTAAACGATAACATTGTTGTATCGGATCGTATTCGTGAAAACTTCCGTAAGATTCGTGGCGCAACACCGTTAGAAATTGTGAATATTGCGTTAACTGAAACCTTAAAACGTACCATTCATACCTCGATGACATTATTGCTGGTTGTACTTGCAATGATGTTCTTGGGTGGTGATGGCTTACACTGGTTCTCAGTTGCCATGTTTATTGGTGTATTTGTGGGTACTTATTCTTCAATCTATATTGGTACTGCATTTGCATTGTGGCGTGGTCTTAACCGTCAAGACTTTATCGTACAAGTTAAACCTGAATTCGAAGATGAAGAGCATATTCCTCACTAAGTTTCAGTTTTAATTAAAAAAGCTCATCTTTGGATGGGCTTTTTTATGTTTAAAAATTTAACGCCACAACGTAAAGAAATCGTTCTATTCATAAGACCTCACTCTGCCCTACAATTCAGCATCTGTTGATTTACATCATATAGCGATATCAATACAGAATAGGTATACGAGGTAAATTGTGACTACTGAGCATAATATTTTGCAGTTGGATAATACTTGGTCTTTTCCTTCCATTTTCCATTGACCAGATTGCGATCTGTGACTTCAACTTGATCACCTTTGGGTGAAGTAGCATCCTCAATAAACTCTCGAACCAGCAATAAACCTTTTCTAGGTACAACTTGATACTCAGAACGAATATGGTAGCAACAGCCACTTTTATTAAAGGTGATAATGCGTTTGCGCTTTTTGTCTAGCTCGAACATACCTAAATTTTCTTGAGTAAGTGCAGAGAGTTCCTGACTTAAAACAAATTTATTCTTGCTTTGATTAAATACATAAATGTCATACACAGGACCGCCATAAGAACCATAATTGCCGTTTCTAATCGCGAGGTCTTCTGTTCCATCGAAGTTAAAATCATCAAAAATCAAAGGACTTTGTTCGCCATAAAGCTGTATAACATTAACACTCGGTTTAAACTTTTCATCCAAATACATGGTCAGTTCATCAGAGTGAAATGCTTGAAATACCGCTTTACTGCCCTTTTTAAATAGCTTTACTTCGGCCTTAGCCCCACATTCATCTTTTTCACATGCAATATCAATTACGGCATCATAGTGTTTCGAGCCATCTTGAATTTCAAAAACTTGTGCATGCGTTATAGACAAGGAAAATGCCAGATAGATGCCTAAGCTGTTACAGATTATTTTAAATGGTTGATTCATCATTTTTTATTCAGTCGGTTTTTATCAAAATCATAACATCAAACAGTGAATAATAAAAAACCGCCCGAAGGCGGTTAGGCTCCCTCCTTTATCAAAGGAGGCTTGGGGTGGATTTAATCCGATAGCGGCTTAGTGCCCACCACCATTGATTGCTTTTGTCATCTCTTCAACAACTTTCTTAGCATCACCAAAGATCATCATGGTTTTGTCATTGTAGAATAAGTCATTGTCTAAACCTGCATAACCTGTTGCCATAGAGCGCTTGATTACCATAATGGTACGTGCTTTATGTGCTTCAAGAATCGGCATGCCATAAATTGGTGAGCTTGGATCATCTTTAGCCGCTGGGTTAACAACGTCATTCGCACCAATCACCAATACAACATCAGTCGCCGGGAAATCAGAGTTGATCTCGTCCATTTCCAAGATGTCTTCATATGCAACATCAGCTTCCGCCAACAATACATTCATATGACCAGGCATACGACCTGCAACTGGATGGATTGCAAAACGAACCGTTACACCTTGCTCTTTTAAGATTTCACACAATTCTTTCACTGCGTTTTGTGCACGACCTTGCGCCATACCATAACCCGGTACAATCACAACGCTGTCCGCATTCGACATCAAGAAGCCCGCATCATCCGCAGAACCAGAACGGTAATTACGTTGAACTTGCTCACCTTTATCAACCGATGCTACAGCCGTACCACCCATCGCACCACCAAACAATACATTGATGATTGAACGGTTCATTGCTTTACACATGATGTAAGACAGAATTGCACCTGATGAACCCACCAGTGAACCCGCAACAATCAGCATGTTGTTTTCAAGTGTGAAACCAATACCAGCCGCAGCCCAACCAGAGAATGAGTTCAGTAGTGAAACCACCACTGGCATATCACCACCACCGACTGGTGCAATCCAAACCCAACCAAATGCCAATGCCAATGCAGTCATTGCCCAGAATGCTTGCATGTTGCCTGTGGTAAAGAAGTATACACCACACGCCAGCATAGCCAGGAAAATGATCGCTTGAACGGGTTTAACCCAAGCACCTGAAATGGTTTTTGCCCATTTCTTTGCAGCTAACTTACCATAAGCAAATACAGATGCAGTAAAGGTAATCGCACCAACGAAGCAACCGACGAATAATTCAAATAAATGAACTTTACTCATATGCGCATGCTGTACACCAGCAGCGGTTAAAGCAGATTCGTTTTGTGCAAACAAAGCAGTCAGTTGGTTATTATGTAAAATTGCAGCAATTGCAATTAATACCGCAGCCAAACCAACAAGTGAGTGCATCAATGCCACTGTTTCTGGCATTTGGGTCATTGGAACTGTACGTGCACGCGCAATACCGACAATTGCACCCAACACCATTGCACCACCAATCATCCATACAACAGGATGATCTGCGACAAAGAATGTGGTGATTACCGCAATCGCCATGGCAATCATACCGTAACGGTTACCAGCAATCGCAGTTTTAGGACCTGAAAGACCACGTAAGGTTAATATGAAAAGGACCGCACCTACAAGGTAGAACCAATCCGCATATTCTCGAATAAATTCCATAGATTAGCCCTCTTTTTTCTTTTGTTTTGGCTTAAACATTTCAAGCATACGTGCAGTCACTGCGAAGCCACCAAAAATGTTAATACTTGCCAAGAACACTGCAATTGCACCAAGTACACTAACAACATTCACGGACTGGAATTGTACACTTGCATCTACAACACCAGGAATTCCAACTGTTTGTATCATCGCACCCACAACGATAATTGAGGACAATGCATTGGTTACTGCCATTAACGGCGTATGCAATGCAGGTGTTACACCCCAAACCACGTAGTAACCAACAAAGATGGCTAAGACGAAAATAGTAATAGTTTCAACCATGATGACTCTCCTTAACCACGCTTCAGCAGTACTTGACCGCCATGAGTTACTAGAAGTGCTTTTTGAATTTCGTCTTGTTGATTGATGGCAAAGTTTTTTTCTTGATCAAACAAAGTTTCTACGAAATTGAAAACATTACGTGCATACAGTGCCGAAGCTTCTGTCGATACTGTAGAAGGAATATTTGGAATGCCTAAAATCGTCACGCCATTGTCAGTGACAACATTTTCACCATTCTTAGAACCTTCAACATTGCCGCCTGATTCAACCGCCATATCTAGGATGATTGAACCCGGTTTCATTTTGGCAACAGTTTCAGCTTTGATTAAGCGAGGTGCATCACGACCTGGCAACAACGCAGTGGTAATCACGATGTCTGCATTTGACACGGCTTTATCTACGATGATGGCTTGGTCTTGAATATATTGTTCGCCTGGCATCCAGCCATAACCATTTTTAGCGGCATCGGCAGCTTTTTGTTTTTCTTCATCAGACATCGGTACATCTAACCACTTACCACCAAGCGATTCGACTTGGTCACGTGCAGTTGGACGTAAATCTGTTGCTTCAACAACTGCGCCTAAGCGTTTTGCAGTTGCAATGGCTTGAAGACCTGCGACACCCACACCCATAATCACGATACGAGCGGGTTTCACAGTACCTGCAGCAGTCATCAGCATTGGGAACATGCGTTGATATTCCGCAGCGGCCAATAACACTGACTTATAACCTGCAAGGTTGGCTTGAGAAGACAATACATCCATATTTTGCGCACGAGACAGTGTTCGTGGCAAAAGCTCTAACGCAAATGCAGACACTTGTTGTGACGCAAATTGGTCAAGTTCAGTATTACGGTATGGGTCAAACATTGCTACCACAGCTGTTCCAGCGGCAAGCTTTTGAATTTCCTCACCTTGTGGTGCACGAACTTTCAAAATAATTTGACTACCTGTATAGGCATCATCTGTAATTTTAGCGCCGACTTGTTCATAAGCACTGTCAATATAAGCCGCTTTTTTACCAGCGCCTCGTTCAATGACAATACTATGACCAGCACTAATCAACTTTTTTACTGTCTCTGGCGTAGCGGCTACGCGGTTTTCACCGACGACAGATTCTTTTGGGATTCCAATCTGCATGAGCGTTCCTCAAGCTAATTTTTCTTCAAGTAAACATCGTAAATAACCCGATGTTTCCCCCAGATGCGTTGTTATGAATTTTTGGATTCTAATTGAACTTTTTTAAAATACCACCCAATATTTATTTAATAAATACCCATATTTTGAACTGATGATTCATAAATATAATTGTGCGACATACCCTATATTCAATTTATTGTATTTTTCTCGTATTATCCTGCTCAGTTTTTTTGACATATCCTGTCTCCAATTTTTAAAAACGATGTTTTTTTAAGCTTATTAGCATATTTTAGGCTGCTCGCCCTACCCTACTGATTGGCATTTACAGCAGTATGATTCACTTTTAAGCATTCCAGCTTGCTGTTTAAATACTCCATAAAACAATAGATTCAGCACAAAAACCAACATCCCTATTGACCTTTCTGACAAATTACATGGTTTTTTTATCAGCTTATATTGGCCTTTTCTATCATTTTTTCCGTCAAAAATGTAAGTCGGTTTTTATTACATTTTTTAATTTCATTAATAAAAAAAAGTACTTGGAATAACCATTAGAATTACCCTAGAACTGAGTCTAAAGCAATTACAAAAAATTTTAGTTTTTTTTTATTTGCCATTTTGTCAGTTAATAATACTCGAACAGCTTGAACCAACCATTACGATATTGCACCTTTTTTGTGCAAAAAAAAGCATATTGAATTTGAGCAGTTTATAAACAAGGATCTCACGGTTGATTTTTATACAATTTTTATTTCAATCTATTTAAATCCCACTTAAATCCACACAAAAAGAAGTAAGCAAGTGTGTTTTATATTCCTTTTATTGCGCCAATTCATTCTTTTTTTGTATTTCCACTGATTGAAAACAACATTTATACTGCTTGTTCAAATTTACATGTCGTATAGCGACATCGTCAATGCAGTCAAATTCATGAAACTTTCTTTATCCAGTACCCAACTCGGTTCGATTTTCGCACTTGGTGCGGCTTTCTTATTTAGTACCAAAGCTATTTTTATTAAACAGGCTTACGCATTATCACCATTGGTTGACAGCACCGTGCTTATGGCTTTGCGAATGGCAAGTGCCTTGCCCTTTTTCCTTTTACTGTGTTGGTTCAATCGCCATCATAATAAAAATATGACAGGAAAAGACTGGGCTTTATTGGTTGCTGCAGGTTTGATGGGCTATTATCTTTCAAGTTGGCTCGACTTCGCTGGTCTGATGTATATCAGTGCTTCGTTAGAACGTATTATTTTATTTCTCTATCCAACACTGACAGTGATTGCCACAAGCTTTATTTATAAGCAAAAACTCAACTTTAGAACCATACTAGCGATTGCATTAAGCTATGGTGGTACAGTGATTGTGATGCTACAAGAGCAAAGCACCGTACCGCATGAAGGAAATTTCTGGCTAGGCGTGAGCTTAGTCTTTGCCAGTGCGGTCTGTTTTGCGACGTACTTACTCATGACCCCACGTTTAATTCAAAAATTTGGTTCATGGAATTACACTGGTTTAGCATTAAGCATTGCATGTTTTGGTACGCTAACCCATTTTATCATTGCAACACCCCAGCCGATTCAACTGCTTACTCAACTTCCGACACAAGTCATTTGGTATGGTATCGCCTTAGGCTTATTGGTGACGGTTTTACCGACGATTTTGGTCGCGCAAAGTATTTCTCGTTTAGGTGCTGCACAAGCAGCTATGATTGGTTCGATTGGCCCGATCCTAACCATTATTTTGGCTGTGGCTTTGCTCGGTGAGCATATGAATGCGATACAATGGTTTGGTTGTTTACTGAATATCATCGGTGTCATGATGATTACTTTGTCTAAAAAGAAACTTGCACACTAAATTGTGCAGAAGCTTGGAAGGAATATGCATTTTAAAATTGTATCGCCGAGTGCCTGTGTAGATGTTGAAAATATCCAGTTGGCACAGTCGCATTTGGAACAGTTAGGTCATACAGTCAGTTTGGGTGAACATGTATTTTCACAACATCGCTATTTGGCAGGTACAGTTGAACAACGTATTCAAGATTTAAAACAAGCATGTTTAGATCCAGACATTGATGCAATTTGGTGTGGCCGTGGTGGTACCGGCGCTGCAATGTTATTGCCATTTTTAGGTGAGTGGATTTTGAATAAACCCATTATTGGCTATTCAGATACCACCGTGTTATTAAACTATATCGCGATGCATCATGGACAATCTTTACATGCGCCTGTATTTCAGGAAATTGCCGTTAAAAATTTAGACAATAGCCCCCTGTCATATGATGCTTTAAAAACCATCAGCCTGTTATCCGCGGATATAAACCAACATGGTCATTATCCCTTATCCAGCGCAAATGGTTTTGCTCAAGATCAGCACATTGAAGATGTTAAAATCTTAGGCGGAAATCTTACTGTACTGTGTACTTTACAAGGCACACCGTCTGCCTTAAAACTGAATCAGCCGAGTGTTTTACTGATTGAAGATGTAGGCGAACCCTATTATCGAATTGAACGTTCATTGACTCAACTCCTACAAAGTATTGATACTTCAAACTTAAAGGCTTTGGTCTTGGGTGATTTTTATCAATGCCCACAAAAAAATGTCCCGCAAAGTATTGTTGAGATTGTGAAAGAACATCTCGATCCACTGCACATCCCACTTTACCAATGTGACTGGTTTGGTCATGGTGAAGTCAACCGTCCATTTTGGTTAGGGAAAACGGGCAAGATTGTAGATTCACAACTGATTATTTAACGGCTAGGTTATTTAATGACTGGGTTATTTTAGTACAGGGCTATTTCAGCGCATTGAATATAAAAAATAGCCAATACCTTGCTTAAGATAGGCCACTACAAAATCCTAGTCAGTGCTTACTGGGATTTCCTAAGAGCATCAAAACAAAGATAACCAACCTATATACTTTTAATCCTGAGCAATACTTTACTTGCATCGTGCTTCTTCTGATCACTTTTCTATATGACGGTTTTCTTGTTTAACAGCCCCTTGATTGTTCATTCATAAATACGATCAGTTGCTTCGGTTTTTTCTTGGCATTTTCACTTGACCTTAAGTTAACTTGAGCTTTGATACTGTCGGAAATTTCCAGTCAATCAAAAGAGTCATCCATGAATTCCAGATCAGAATCCGCGCAGATCAAATCGTTCCAAATGATTAACCCAAATACACTTTATAATCCAACAGCATTTGCGTATAGTCATGTGGCTGAAGTACGCCATTATTTGCGTATTTTGCATATATCTGGACAAGGTGGTGAAAACCAACAAGGACAATTATCCCAAGATTTTGCACAACAAGTTCATCAAGCTTTTGTCAATCTGCAACATGCCCTACAAGCGGCTGATGCATCATTATTGGATATTGCTGTTTTAAGAGTGCTTGTGGTCGATCACAGTACCAAAAAACATCAGTTTTTAATTCAGGAAATGCAACAACTTTGGAAAGATCAACCTTTCCCTGCGTGTACACTGATTCCTGTCCCGTGTCTTGCTTTACAAGGAATGCTCATTGAAATTGAAGCAACTGCCTATTGTATGTAACTCCAAGAACTAGGATATTTTTATGAATGCTCAACTCGATATTAGCCAAAATAAAGCATTACTTTGGCTGATGGCGATTGCCTGCGGTTTATGCGCAGGAGCAAACTATTATAGTCAGCCGCTGATTCACTCGATTCAACTCTATTTCAACATGCCAGAATCACAAGTGGCACTTACAGTGACTTTTGCCCAAGTGTCTTATGCACTTGGTCTTTTATTCATTGTGCCCATGGGCGATATTGTCAATAAAATCAAATTTATTCCTTGGTTAATGTTTTGTGCTGCGATTGGTTTATTGATGTGTGCTTTTGCTGTCAATTTACCCATGCTTTGGGTTGGCACAATTATTACAGGTCTATTTTCAGTTGCGGCTCAGGTGTTAATCCCTCTTGCAACGATGGCAGTTAAACCTGAAAAAACAGGTGAAGTTGTTGGCTTTTTAATGAGTGGGCTTTTAGTCGGGTTATTGCTTTCCACCAGCCTTGCAGGTTTGTTATCTAACCTGTTTAACTGGAAACTGATTTACTTTGTCAGTGCGGTATTAATGTTAATTCTTGCCTATTTATTGAAAAAACGTTTGCCACATGTACCTGTGTTTAAAATGAGTTATGGCAAAATTTTCTACTCGATGGGTGTATTGTTAAAAGAAGAACCTCGTTTAGTCTATCGTGCAATTATTGGTGGCTTTGCATTTGCAGCCATGAGTATTTTATTTTCAACGATTGCTGTTTTACTGACTTCTGAACCGTTTAAATTACCTGATGTTTTGGTTGGTGTTGCAACGATCATTGGGGTATTTGGTGCTTTAGCCACTGCAAAAATTGGTAAAATCGCAGACCGTGGACATACTAGTATCCTGACATGGATTGGGGTAGCGTTGATGATCATCAGTTGGGCATTGCTTTATTTCGGTGGAAAATACCTCACCAGTTATATTTTAGGGTATGGCCTGATTAGCTTTGGACTCGCTGTGGTTCATACCAGCAATCAAAATATCATTTTCCGTTTACGCCCAGATGCTAAATCTCGGATTAACTCTATCTATATGACAGCCTATTTCACAGGTGGTGCATGTGGTTCAGCTCTAGGCGTTTATGCATGGCATCATGGAGGTTGGACCATGACTTGTCTTGTCGGTGTATGTTTGGTTATGGGTTCTGCACTATTTTCTCTGCTAGATCGTCTATATCTCAATAGAGCACAGACCATTTAAAGCATTCTAAAATCAAAATCCTTCAAAATTTGAGGGATTTTTATTTTTTAAGAAACTTATTATTTTAATAAAAATACGGATACCCAAATCATTCTATTTGAATAATATTCACTGTAACTATTGTGTGAAAAAACTGATCATAATATATTCACATCAATAGTCTGCGATAAAATTCCAAAAAATGCGATGTACACAATTTCAATTTAAATGGATATGCGGGTTACTCTCTTCAAGCTATATGAATAAACAGTTGAGGAGCAGTAATTGTACGGAAAATAAATCTCAGAGCTTTAAAGAAATTTTTACAGGACAATCGATGTTTTTGGAAAAAACATCCAAATATCCATGATTATTCAAATTTAAAGTTGATACACTTTGGTCAAAATGATACCCCTGTTTATCTTTGCTAATGCGTGATTGACGATACTCAAGCAAGGTTTTATTCAGCTCACACAACAGCCAACATTCATCCTGATAGATCAATCAAGAGTTTATCCTTTATGAAAAAAATACGATTAGCATGCTTACCGATTAGTTTTTTATGTACTTTTTCAAGCTTGGTCTTCGCTGCACCAATAGGAAATGAAAACTTATTAAGCCAAGCTTTTATAAACTGTGACAACAGTGCCCAAGGTATTATAGAACAGGCAACTTGTCTAAAAGATGAGGCTGAACGTCAAGATGCACGATTGAATAGTACCTATAAAAAATTACAATCGCATTTGAGTGCTACCCAGAAAACAAAACTGGTTGCATCACAACGCATTTGGCTACAATCACGTCAAAGTGATGCTGAACTAGAAACAACGCTGTATGGTCAATCACAGCCAGACAACTTGCAAACTGAGCTTAATGATATACAGCGTATCGCAGGCCGTACTGCACAATTGCAACGCTATCTGAATTTACTTCAATAATGCGAATCAAAGCATAGAGATATTCAAGAACGAACATCGAGATCAAGATAAAACTAAAGGTCAAATATATGAAAAAATTTAAAAGTACTACATTATTGTTCATCTCTCTTCTTCCTTTTGCAGCTTTTGCCGATGATGAAATGTCTCGCCCCCTTCCAGATGATTCTTATATTCATGCCAAATTAAGCAGCAGTTATGGCCAATGTATCAAGCAAAGCGGTGCAGTAACATTTGAAATGCAAAGCTGTATGGACCAAGAATATGCCCAACATAAGAACCGCGTTCAACAGGCCTTTGCCAAAATCATCAGTCGTCCAGACAGTGTGAAAAAAGACCGGCAGATGGATGAAATCGCAGCATGGTGGGAAAACACCGACAAGTATTGTAATTGGAATCCGAAAACCGAAGGGCAAGGACAAATGTTAGATGCACAGTCTTGCCGTCTGAACCGTATTGCCAATCTTGCGGATAAAATCAGCCACTATTGAGTCTCACAAATTAAAACTTAGCATCCCATCGTATTCAATAAAGTACTGTTGATTGGCATATTGTGATCCGTGAAACTGGGTTTATCTATGCCCAACGGTTACATACTTATCTTCACATACTCACTTGGACTTTCTGAGAGTCTGTCAATCTTGGTGAGTAAGTAATTGATGCCCGAATGTAGCTAAAAAGTATTTTTATAAATTATTGTCATTCACAATCAATACAATAGCGTATCTGCTATTTTGAGGTTGTACTTTTGGATAAATTTGCCTTCTTAAAGAATATTCAGGAATGGTCTGATCAGTATCCATGGCTAGAGATGCTAACATCATTATCCATTCTAATTTTTTTCGCCTTTGTCGCAAATTATATTGCAAAACAAGTTGTTGTTCGTGGGATACGTAAGCTTATTTCAAAAATGAAGTTTGCACACAGTGAAATTTTTTCCCAGCATAGTGTTATCCGCAGAGTGGCGAATATTGTTCCTGCGATTGTTATTTTAAATGGTATTACCACAGTTCCACATTTGTCCTTAAAAGCGGTTGGCCTGATACAAATGGCTGCACAGGCTTTTATCTTCCTGACCATTGCACTGGCCATCAGCGAACTTTTAAATGTCTTTAATCTGCTTTATCAACGTAATCCAAAATCACTGAATAAGCCTATCAAAGGCTATCTTCAACTGATCAAGCTGATTCTGTTTATCGTTTGTGGTCTGCTGATCTTGGGTACCTTCTTAAAGAAAGATGTTTTTACCCTACTTGCTGGTTTTGGTGCGATGGCCGCGGTATTGTTACTGGTTTTTCAAAATACGATTCTATCCTTGGTGGCATCGGTGCAAATCTCTTCCTACGATATGGTTCGTATCGGTGACTGGATTGAAATGCCAACATTAAATGCAGATGGTGATGTTATTGATATGTCCTTACATACCATTACCGTACAGAATTTTGATAAAACCTTTACCACAATTCCCACCAATAAGTTGGTGACGGACACCTTTAAAAACTGGCGTGGGATGAAATTACTGGGGGCGAGACGCATCAAGCGCTCAATCTTTATTGATCAAACCAGCATTCATTTTATTACCCATGAAGAACAACAGAAATTAAAAGCGTTCCTATTACTGGATCAGTATTTGGATAATAAACAATCTGAATTGGACAGCTTTAATCAACAATTTGAAGATCAGTCAGTCTATAACCAGCGCCGCCTAACCAATATTGGAACATTTCGGGCTTATGTCGAGTTCTACTTAAAACAACATGCTGGTATTGCTAAAAACCAATCCCTGATTATCCGTCAGTTACAACCGACAAGTGAGGGATTACCGCTGGAAATCTATGCATTTGCCAATACAACGGTATGGAATGATTATGAAGCAATCCAGTCTGATATATTTGACCATCTGATGGCAATTATTCCTGAATTTGGGCTAAAAATTTATCAGGCTCCTTCTGGTTCAGATTTACGTTCATTGTCAAAACATGCTGAAAGTAGTTCGGAACTTCTGTCCTGAGTTGTTCATTTACATCAAAAAAGCCCATGCGGTAACCATGGGCTTGCTTGCAATGAAAGAAGAAGGTTTGTAGCGTCCTCCATAATCAATTCAAAGCATAAACTGACGGCTAAAACCCTCACTAAATATCTTGAACATAATTCTATTTTTATTTCACCTCTATCTAATTATAAAAGGTCTATCGGTTCTATTTCAGCGAGATAGTCATTATCCAAAACTTTTAACGTTTTATTTTTAAGCTGAATGATGTTTAAGTCTGATAAATCTTTTAAAATCCGATTTAGCTGTCTGGTCGAAATTCCTAACATAGCAGCAATAGAATCACGTTTTTCCAAGTGAATCATACTCCCCTCCATTTCCGCCCTAATTGCTAAATATTTACGTACTTTTATAAATGCTGGAAGCGTTGCATTTGTTAGCAGTTGAGTAGAAGCATATAATTTTTGACTGAGATGACAGCAGATAAAACGTAGAAAAGCTGGATCGTTAAACGCATATTGCTCAATTTTGTTCAGGGATATCTCGAGAATATCCGCTTTTGAAATCGCAGTCACAGTACTTACTGTACCTATATCTCTATTTAAAAAAAGCTCTAAATCACCAATCACGGAAAAAGCCCTTTCAATAGAGAATACCGCACAACTCCCATCTTTTTGGTAATGTTCTACTTGTAATTTTCCATTCACAAGTAAATAGAGGCTACTTAGCGAGCTTCCTTGTGCAAGTAAAAACTCACCTGCTTCTATTTGTTTTAATAAGAAATTTTCTAACAATATTGGAGAAAAATAACGCGATAAAGAAAACTTATCGATATAATTCTGTATTAATTCATCATTACTACTAGTCCTCATCTTTTACGGCTCTTCATTCAAAACTATCTATATTTTCAAAGTCTTTATCAATATTTGAAACCTATACTGGGCCTAGATAATAGGTAATAAACAGTGACATAGACCCAAGTTATCTTCTTGAGACAAGGTATTTTACGATCAATATAAAAAAAGGTCATCTGTCCTTTTTTTATATTATCTTGAAGCATAAGCTGTAGACCACTCCAATAGCCAAGGTTGTGTCACGATGAGCCCCTTACTGATCCATATACAATGATTTGCAATGCAGCAATCAACGCATACGCCTAAATTGAAGATGTTAGCGAAAAGTCATCTGGACATTCTGTTATTGATTGCTTCTATTTAATACATAAGCCTGTAGCTGCTCTCGTAGTAACCAGAATCAAAACAGATTACTTTAAAAAGCATTTATTGAGCTTATTAAAAGTAAAAATCTATAATTTTGATAGGAATAAGAAACTGAAATGAATACTGACATTATTAAAGGTCGTCTACTCTTTTTGAAAGAGGCTGAAAACCTGAAAAATATAATGCGTTCCTCTCATACCTCTAAAGGCAGAATTGAAAGTACAGCCGAGCATACATGGAGGCTTGCCCTGTTAGCTCTTGTATTTGAAGATGAATTAAAATATCTAGACTTTTCAAGGGTTTTAAAGATGTGTCTTGTTCATGATTTAGGCGAGACAATCAATGGTGATGTTCCAGCGACTGAAAAGAAAAACCATCCAGATAAAGACGTTCAAGAACGTAACGATCTATTATTACTTACTCAATCGCTAGATGCTCCCCTAAGAAACGCCATACTTGAATTATGGGAAGAATATGAAGCAGGTCAAACGCAAGAAGCTGTTGCAGTAAAGGCTTTGGATAAGCTAGAAACAATTTTACAGCATAATCAAGGAATTAATCCTGATGATTTTGATTATGAGTTTAATCTTAGCTATGGTGAAAAATATACAGATAAACATCCATTATTTAAAAGTATCCGTGCCCTCATGGATACAGAAACAATGCAAAAAATTAATAACAGTAAATAGAGATAAAAAGCCCATACTCTAGCCATGGGCTTGCTTGCTATAAAAAACTATATCATTTATAAATTCACACCTTTAATAGCGACAGATTTTATTGTGTCAGATAATTGACAAATTAAAACTGAGTCTAGAAATCAACTCAGTTTTAATATTTAAGTGTATTCAATATTTAGAAATTCATATTAAATTTCACCCCACCGACCCATGCATCACCATAGGCTTTATTGGCACCAATATTTTTTACATATTGAATATTTGGACGTACTGTCAACCAACGAGTCGCTTTTAAGCCATAATAAATTTCTGCATCCAATTCATCATCAAACTTTTCATTCTCGACTTTGCCATTAAATTTGATCGCATCGGTATTTACCCCAATCCGCGCTAAACCGATTCCAATTTCATCGCTTGGGCGAGCATCAAATAATCCCTTATAGACCACTGCAATATTTTGCGCATCGCTATATGCACTGGTTTTGTCATCATAAAAAGTGGCTTGTCCCATCAGGGTCAAACCACGAGATTCATCGCCATGATGGCGAGTCAATTGTTGCTTTGCTGAAAGCCATGCAGCCCATTTATGATGATCAGCATCAAATTTTTGGGAGATTCCCGGAGCAGAATAATCCACCTGAACATTCTGCGTATCCACCGTACTTGCAAAATATCCAAGTCGGTACTCTCCTGGTAAACTCAAATTGTTACTGGTTTTTTTTGGTTGCCAGACAATTTCCAATGGAATCACTGCACCATCTGAGCCATCTGTACTTAAGTTAAAACCATCACTGGCAGTAGTCGCATTGGCGTTGACCGTATTACGTTCATAAATTCCCATTTGAACGGCCAATTCTGGGTGAATATTGTATTTAACTCTTCCTGCCCATTGGCTGACAGGACCGTTATACCATTGATCTCCAGCCCAATTGGCAACCTGTCCACCACATAAAGCAAGGTTTTGAAATTCACAATCAAAACCTGCAAAGTCTTCACCAATACCAAAACGCCCTAGTTTTACATCCAATCGCTGATCTACAAATTTTTTCTTAATCCATAAGTCTGTTAAACGCCAAGTTTGTCCTCGACCATAGACTTCTTGCGTTTGGTTAAATTGAGGTGCCATAACATCCGCTTCAGTATTCAGGGCTTTTCCACCACGATGGGTAATGACAATTTTTGCTTCTGTATCACGCCAACCCAATATCTTATTTAAATCAAAGTTTGCACCAAAAGCCCACTGATCAGCATAAGCATTGCCCTTACCATCACGATCTGCATTGATGACACCTGCGAACTCACCTGTATAACCGATATTAAAGTCATAGCCTTGGTCCTTTAACTCAGTTCTTTTACCATTCCAATCTCCAAACATCCATGGGCTATCTACACGAAAAGCATCTGCTGCCATGGCAGAGCTCATCGTTAAACCACTTGATAATGCAAGGATTGCGAAGTGTACTTTTCTACGGCTTCCATTTTGAATTTTCATTGTATTGTCCTTAATCCTATAATTTTCGCCTTTTATTATTAAATGGCGGTGTTATCACGCTTATCGCACTCACTGCGATAAAATCGGGATATTAATTGATCTGTGCCAATGCGATTTTTTGATAGCTCTTCGCATAGAAAAATACGATCACAAAGCAGATCAATGGCAATAGATAGGAAATATGAGTTCCATAGTGATCAGCCAATTTCCCCATGAAAAAAGGCATGATTGCACCACCCACAATCGCCATGATCATAAATGAGCTACCAATTTTTGTTTTAGATCCTAGATTCTTTACTCCCATCGCAAAAATGGTCGGGAACATAATCGACATAAAGAAGAAAATACCAATCGCTGCGATCACTGAAATATACTCAGCGCCAGATAAGATTACGATACACAGCACACTGTTAATCACGGCATAAATCAGCAACAAATGGTTGGCAGATATTTTTGACATGATGCCTGTACTGACAAACCGCCCAATCAGAAAAGCCAGCATGGCAATAGATAAGAAATATGCGCCTTGTTGGCTTGAACTCTGTGGCCAAGTTTCTACCACCAAGTTAATGAAAAATGCACCTACCCCCACCTGCGCGGCGACATAGAAAAACAGGGTGATGACGCCAAATTTAAATTCTGCGTGTGACCACATCGATGCATTGTTATTTTGAAGATTGGCTGCATCCAGTTTCGCCTCATTTTCACGCAAATCAGGTAGTTTTGCTTTAGCAAAAAATACAATCAAAACAATGACAATTGCAGCAATACCGACATAGGTATAGGTCACAGCATCAAAACTTGCAGCACTGTCGCCCTCTACTGAGTTAAAGAAAAATAAACCGCCAATTAATGGACCAAAGAATTGTCCCAAACCATTGAAAGACTGAGACAAATTGAGCCGTTGTTCAGCAGTTGACGGATGTCCCAATGCAGATGAGTAAGGATTTGCAGCTGTTTCTAAACAACCTAATCCCAAGGCAAGTACAAATAATGCAAATAAGAAAAAACTAAATGTCATCATATTTGCGGCAGGGACAAAGAGCAGTGCCCCGATTGCATAAAGGGAAAGACCGAGAATAATCCCCGCTTTGTAGCCTTTTTTTTCGATAAATAAACCCGCAGGTAATGCAATCACAAAATAGGCACCAAAATACGCAGCCTGAATAAGACCAGATTGCGCTTTGGAAATGTGCAAAGCTTCCTGAAAATGTTTATTTAAAACATCGACCAAACCATACGACAATCCCCACATAAAGAAGAGTGTCGTGACCAATATCAACCCCATCCTAAATTGGGGTTCTGTAATTTTTGCCTTCATGGCTGAATTCCTTATATCATTCGGATTATTGTTTTAGATCAAATATTTTTTCCATTTCGATCCATTTTTCACCACATTTTGCACTAGGCAGTACCTGCTGGTACTGTGACATCAAGTTTTCCCACTCAATATTTTTCGGTTCTGAAACAGCAACATTTTCTGCAACATCAGGGTCATAATCGTCGGTAGTATCCATGATCATAAAAAGACGATTTTCGACTTGCCAAATCTGCATATCCAGCACACCACGATTGCGAATATTGGTGATGATTTCGGGCCATACTTTTTGATGATACTGTTGATATTGTTGAATCTTTTCAGCATCATCCACCAGGTCTAAAGCCAAACAATAGCGTTTCATTTTTCGCTCCACTTTGCGGCATATCAGTCTTAGTTTTGATCTAAGGCTCGATCTAAATGGGTATAACCACCATCGATATATAAAAGTTGTCCAGTGGTATGCGAAGAACGATCAGACAGTAAAAATACCGTGGTATCTGCAATTTCATTGGTCGTCGTCATACGATGACCAAACGGAATATTTTGGGTAATTTGTGCTAACTTTTGGGTTGGGTTATCAAAGCTATCTACCCAGCGTTGATAAAGTGGTGTCATGACTTCAGCAGGTAAAACCGCATTGACTCTGATGCCATCATCTTTAAATTGCGCTGCCCACTCTCGTGTTAAAGCCAATCGGCCACCATTTGCAGCAGCATATCCACTGGTATGTCCCTGCCCTGTGACTGCGACTTTAGAACCAATATTGACAATGCTGCCTTTGCTTTGTTTGAGATGCGGTATGCAAAAGTGAGCCATTGTAAAATAATGAATCAGGTTTTTATCTAAAGACTGTCTAAACGCATCAATACTGTCTTCAAGTCCAACATTGTCATTTATTCCTGCATTGTTGACTAAACCATCCAGACGTCCATATAGGTCAATGACATTCTGAACTTTTTCTTGGCAGGCTTTTTCATCAGTCAAGTCCAGTTGATGAAAGGAGTAGTTTGCTGCTGTTCCCTGTAAAGATATTTCAAATTCGGAACTCAGGTCTGAACGACCAAAAATAGCAATCGTTGCACCTTCTTGTGCGAGCAATAATGAAATTGCGCCGCCAATTCCTGCACCACCACCCGTAACGATAAAGACTTTATTTTTGAGGTGTAAATCCATCTTTCCTATCTCCTATATTTAAAATCTTTTAAATTTCATAGCTTATATAAGCGCTTAGGTGTATCTATTTCGACTTGTTGACGTTCTGAGGCACTCCATTTGCATGTCCATTCATCCCAAAATGCCAATAATGTTTCATAACGATGGGTCGCGAAAGACACAGGCCAATCCGAACCCCAAAGCAAACGTTCAGGACCAAAAAGTTCTAAAGCAATATCAAGATGGGCTTGAAAATCCTGTGCTTTGCAGTGTGCGCCCGCCTCTGTCACCAAACCTGAAATTTTGCAATTTACATGCGCTAAAGCGGCTAATTCTTTCATGCTCTTTTTCCACACAGTAAAACCTTCACTGGAATACATCTGAGGTTTTGCTAAATGATCTATTACCAACTCAAATTGATCATGCCGTTGGGAAAATTTTACGGCTGCATCCAAATCTTTCTGGTGAATCAAAACGCCATAGAGCAACTCAGCTTGTTGGATTTTTTCTACGCCCAGATTGAATTGAGGGTTGTTCAACATATAGGCTGTAGGATCAGGCTCATCTTGAATCATGTGACGAAAGCCTTTTATCTGCTTATTTTGTTTGAATTTTTCCAACTGCATTCCTGCATCTTTTTCAAAATCAAACCACGCCACAATCCCTTTGATGATAGAATATTGTTTTGCCAGTCCATTCAAATATTCATTTTCTTGCCAAGAAGGTCGTGCCTGAACAGCAATTAAACCCTCAATTCTGGCTGGTAATTGTGCCAACAAATCTTCAGGCGACATATCTTGTGCAATGACACTTAAATCACCCGTCATCCACGGGAATTCAACTGGATTGTATTTCCAAAAATGAATATGACTATCAATCACTTATATTCTCCTTGTGGCTTTATGCACTTTCATTCTTTCCAGATTGGATGAACTTTAAAATCACCCTTAAAAACTCATCCACGATAAAACCACAAATCAGTTAGATTTACTTTGTGAATCATGCCCTGTGGTACTAGAATTTGTTGACATTTCAACCATGTATTGCATATCAGACTGATCTAATAGTACTTACATACCACTTCCCTTTGGCGTGCATGAGCTTGACCCTCAATAACTCAGTCAATCAACCCTTAAATCGATATTTCTCTATAGATGCCTGTTTCATTTCAATTGAAAAACCCGCGAGTGTTGGAGGCATATAAGCTGCATTTTGAATCACACAAGGATCGATAAAGTGCTCATGTAAATGGTCAACGTATTCTGTGACACGACCTTCTTTAGAAGTGGAGAACCATAAATAATCAATCATTGAAAGATGCTGAACATATTCACACAAGCCTACGCCACCTGCATGCGGACAAACTTTAAGCTGATATTTTGCGGCCATCAGTAATACAGCTAATACCTCGTTAATCCCACCCATTCGACAAGCATCAATCTGAACAATATCAATTGCTTCACGCATAATAAATTGTTTAAACATGATACGATTCTGGCACATTTCACCTGTAGCCACTTGAATCGGCTGAATCGCAAATCGAATAGCACGATGCGCTTCGACATCATCAGGTGATGTTGGTTCTTCAATAAACCATGGGGTTGAAAATGCCAACTGTTTAACCCAGTCGATGGCTTGTTCACGTTCCCAAATCTGATTGGCGTCAATCATTAAATGACGGTCAGGACCAATAATGTCACGCGCAATCTTGACACGGCGCTTATCTTCTTCAATATCGCGACCCACTTTTAATTTGATGTAGTTAAAGCCTTCATCAACAGCTTCCTGACAAAGTCGTGCAAGTTTTTCATCGCTATAACCTAACCAACCGGCTGAAGTTGTATAACAAGGATAGCCTTCTACACGCAGGGTGCTCTCACGTTGTGCTTTACCGATCTCATTAGATTTCAATAAATCCAAAGCTTCATCAGGCGTAATACAGTCGGTTAAATAACGAAAATCAATACAGTTCACTAATTGTTCAGGAGTCATATCTGCAACCAGTTTCCAAACCGGTTTAGCTTCACTTTTCGCCCATAAATCCCAAATTGCATTGACCACTGCACCTGTCGCTAAATGCATTGCGCCTTTGTCTGGACCAATCCAGCGCAATTGACTGTCCGAAGTTAAATGTCGCCACATCAAAGCAGGATTTTTCTTAATCTCATCGATATCTAGACCAACAACAAGATGACGCATCGCCTCAATTGCTGCACAGCAAATTTCATTACCACGACCAATGGTAAATGTCAGACCATGTCCTGTCAGCGCTGGATGATCCGTCTTTAAGATGACATAAGCAGCTGAATAATCTGGATCTGGATTCATTGCATCTGAACCATCCAACTGCTGTGAAGTAGGGAAACGAATATCCAATACTTCTAAATCCGTTATTTTTAACATTCCTATTCCTTTTTTAAATTCTGAGCTTTTTTAAAGACAAGTCTTCCTAAGACATCGAATTTGAATGCCTCTTTTGTATTACTTAAAAATTAAATCTATTGAGATAAATCTGGCTTATTCAGCATCAACAACTTTCTGTTGTTGTTCGCCTAATCCCTCAATACCTAAATGCATCACTTGCCCTGCTTTTAAATACACAGGTGGTTTTTGTCCAAGTCCTACACCTGGTGGCGTGCCTGTAGAAATTACATCACCTGCCTGTAGACTCATAAACTGACTTAAATAGCTCACAATGGTTGGTACATCAAAAATCATGGTATTGGTATTGCCATCCTGATAACGATGACCATCGACCTCTAACCAAATTTTCAAATTATGTGGATTTTCAATTTCATCTTTGGTGACTAACCATGGACCGGTTGGACCAAAAGTATCGCAGCCTTTTCCTTTATCCCAAGTTCCTGTGCCTTCAAGCTGAAATGTGCGTTCAGAAACGTCGTTAATCACGCAATAACCTGCAACATAGTCCATTGCCTGTTCTTTACTAATGTAACGACCATCTTTACCAATGACGACACCCAATTCAACTTCCCAGTCTGTCTTGAATGAATTCTTTGGAATTTCCACATTATCATTTGGTCCAACCACTGCACTGGTCCATTTATTGAAAACCACTGGTTCAGCGGGAACTTCTGCACCTGTTTCTGCGGCATGGTCAGAATAATTCAAACCAATGCAGATAAATTTACCGATATTACCCACACATGCACCAAGGCGCACACCCTCAGCAACCAAAGGCAGACTCGATAAATCCAGATTTCGAATTTGATCTAACTCGGCGGCAAGCACCTGACCATTGATGTCTTGAATCACTGAGGACAAATCCCGAATTTGTCCCTGTGGATCTAAGACCCCTGGCTTTTCTTGTCCTTTTACACCATATCTTAATAATTTCATTGTTCTATCCTAGATCTGCTTGAAAATTAATTTGACCAACCACCATCGATCATATTGATGGTTCCAGTTGTAAATGAGGATTCATCACTTGCAAGATAGAGTGCGAGTGCTGCTATTTCTTCTGCTTTACCGACTCGTCCCATAGGTTGGCGAGCAACGAATTGGGCATAGACTTCATCAATGGTTTTGTTTTGTTCTTTCGCTTGAGCTTCAATACGATCATGCAGTGAAGGAGAATCCACAGTTCCCGGACAAATCGCATTGCAACGGATCCCTTGACCGATAAAATCCGCTGCTATGGATTTGGTCATACCAATAACTGCCGCTTTAGTGACACTGTATGAAAAGCGGTTCGGCACACCTTTGATACTTGATGCCGCTGAAGACATATTGATGATTGAGCCGTTGGCACTTTTCAACATTGCTGGTAAAAAAGCCTGAACCATGTGGTACATCGAATCTACATTCATCGTAAAAGCACGCTGCCACTGTGTTTCATCACATTCTAAGATTGAACCTGCAGGAACCCAGCCAGCACAATTGAACAACACATCGACCTTCTGATATTTTTTAGAAAATTCAATAATTTGCTGATGATTTGTAATATCCAAATATTCCACTTGAATATTTTTTGAATAGCTTTTGAGTTGTTCAAGCAGCTCCAAATTAATGTCTGTTGCGATTACTTTTGCACCTTGTTCTGCAAAGCTTAATGCAGTGGCTCTACCAATTCCCTGAGCTGCTGCGGTAATCACACACGTTTTATTTATCAATCTCATTCCTTCGTCCCTGCTTTTTACTTTATACTATGGTAAATGCTAAATTGACTAGACCAATTAATTGGTCTAGTCAATTTAATTGATCAAAAGTGTTTTGGCAAGACCAATTTTTGTAAAAGTTGAAATTTATGACTCAAACTCGTCTCTATCAAAATATCTTTAATAAGATTCAAGATGATATAAAGAATGGAATTTATCAGTTAGGTTCAAAGTTACCGCCTGAGCGCGATCTTGCCCAGCAGTTAGGTGTGAGTCGTACTTCTGTACGTGAGGCAATAATCGCGCTTGAAGTCAATGGGGTTGTCGAAGTTAAACTGGGGAGTGGTGTCTATGTCATTAAAGATCAGCAAGATGATCACTCAGAACAAACAGGTTTTAATACCAATATTCATCCTTTGTTAATTCCTCATTTAAAAGAGGATTCCGCGGTTACGCCATTTGAAGTTTTAGAAGCACGTTTGCAAATTGAACCGTATCTCGCTGAACTTGCCGCAAAACATCGTACAGATGAACAATTAGAAGAGATTAAAGAAGCGTTTTTTATGAATGTCCGAGATAATCTGGAACATTCCAGTGAGCATATTGGAGATCGTTTATTTCATATTCGTATTGCCGAAGCCAGTCAAAACAGTGCTTTTTCTTTTTTTCTCAAATATTTGCTCGGGAAACAATATACCGAGCTGTTCAGTCGTATGCGTAGTCTATACACTCCTGAAGATATGCCTTTAAGGTCTCAGCATGAACATCAGGAAATTATGGCAGCGATCCAGAGCCAAGATGGTGCTGCGGCATATAAAGCCATGCAGAAGCATTTGCAGAATGTTATTAATATCTTTTCAAGAAAAGTATAGATTTGGGTTATTTAGGATGAGCAACTTTTGATTTTAAAATAAAGCACATTTAATTCGCTTTGTGCTTTTCTAACTTTTTCAGATTTAGTTTATGTTTAAATAAAAAGCACAACTCATCTCATCCGAAGACATCATATTGATACATAAGAAGATGAGGTACCGAATAAAAATCTTTTTAATAGGTAATGGATTGCCTTAATGTCTTAATTAAAAGCTCATATAAATGATCGACCGCTTTTGAATTAAGCGAGGCTCTACTTCTATATACAGATGCTTCCATAGGTGCTAATGGGCCTAGTCCGTGCTCTGCTCCTAAAATTTCTAAATGCTGAGGCGCGCTACATTGTGTGAAAACTGCGACTGCCAAACCACTTTCAACTGCTGCAATTTGCCCGATTAAACTAGAACTATTATAAACTACACGATAACGACGACCTTGTAATGCGAGCGAATTGATCGCATTTTTTTTGGCTAAACTGGTACTCTCATAAACAGCAATTGGTATTGGATCTTCACGCCATAATTCAAATTGGGGAGAACCTACCCACACCATTGGCTCATGAAACAATAAGGTGCCTTGACGGGGGTTATCCCTTGAAATCAAGGCTAAATCAATCTCGCCATTTTCTATACGTGGAATCAATGAAGTCGATTGTTCACAAATAAATTCTATTTCAACGCCACTATAACGCGGTGCAAAACGTTTAAGCACAGGCGTTAAATATTTAGCAGCGTAATCATCGGGTACACCAAGTCTAATCCGACCGGTTAACTCTTCTCCATTAAAAGCCATTTGTGTTTCATGATGTAGATCAAGTATCCGTCTTGCATAACCTAAAAGAAGTTGCCCTTCAGAAGTAAGTTGAATTTGTCTATGCGTTCGAACTAAAAGTTGGCATTTTAAAGCGCCTTCCAATTTTTTTAACTGCATACTGACAGCGGACTGTGAACGGTATAGCTCAGGTGCTGCATTGGAAAGAGAACCTGTATCAACAACTGCGACAAAACATTTTAACCAATCAATCTGTAGATTTTGTAGATTCATGATTACCCCAAATTATTCGATTTTCGAATAGTATATGCAAGAATTATGCGCTTTTCATTCTAACTTTCTAAGTCCATAATTTATTAAGAAAAGAACGAAATTTCCCCTAATTTCCATCAGCGATCATTAGGTATATAGCTCATTAGAAAATTTAAAAAGATAAGGAAATTATTTTGTCGAATGTTGACCCAGATATTTACAGTTTAAGTTATTCCCAAGTTTGGTCAGGCTTTAAAAGCCTTCTTCCAATTTCATCTTTCGTGGTGATTTTTGGGGCTGCTTTCGGTTTAGCAGCAACGCAAACAGGACTAGACAATAGCTCTATCATGTTAATGAGTAGCTTTGTTTTTGCAGGAGCATCTCAATTTGCGACTTTGGAACTATGGGGCACGCAAATATCACTGATTCCTTTAATAGTCACAGTTTTCTTTATCAATGCTCGGCACCTTTTAATGGGCGCATCTCTTTATCCTTGGTTACGGCACCTGCCTCCCATCAAACGATATAGTATCTTGCTGGTTATTTCTGATGCCAATTGGGCACTCTCACTACAAGCATTTAATCGTGGTGAATCAGGGATGGGCTTATTGTTTGGAGGAGGTCTTGCGCTATGGCTCGCGTGGGTTTTAGGCACAGGACTGGGGTTCTATTTTGGTAATGTCATTCATCATCCTGCATTGCTGGGATTGGACATGGTCATGGCTTGTTTTCTACTGGCAATGGTTGTCGGTGGACAAAAAAACCTCAGAATACTCATCATCTGGACAATCGCAGCCTGTAGCTCATTATTGGCTTATTGGTACTTACCAGAAAATAGTCATGTCGTTGTGGGTGCCTTATTTGGCGGAATTGTCGGAATTTTCTGGAAAGAGAAACAGCTATGAACCTAGAGATTAGCACCACTTATCCATTAATTATTATTTTTATTATGGCCATTGTGACATTAGCCACTCGCTGGGGTGGTGTTTTGATTATGTCTTATGTTCCTATTAGCGATCGTGTGCAACGATTCATTAATGCAATGTCGGGATCTGTACTGGTTGCACTTTTGGCTCCTATTGCCGTTGAAGGTGATCATGGCGCTCGTTTGGCGTTACTGACAACATTGATCGTTATGCTACTGCTTAAAAAACCACTATTGGCGATTGCAGCAGGAATATTGGCAGCAGCCTTATTCCGTCAGTATTTTGTATGAAATGATAGGGAGCTCAAAGAAGCTGCCTTTGGCTATATTAAACCTAAACAAAATTGAGCAATGACTACACATTGCTTATAAGCAACATCGGGTTCATTTAGTGAAACTACAGTGTATTGTGATTCATTTTTTTGAATAAAAGAATCAACCAATTAATGAACTCACTTAGTCTGCGGGGTTGATTATTTCTCGATTCATATAAAACTGACAAAGACATCGGTGCACTGGTAAACGCTGTTAATACTTCAATAAGGTCACCATTTGCCAATTGTTGTCTAACACCAATTCTGGGAATTTGAATAATCCCTAGTCCATTTAAACCTGCAGCTAAATAGGCATCCGTTGTGCCGACACTGATTAGACTCGGAGTTGGTACAAGGTAGGTTTGATTATTTTGATTGTATTCAAAAGCATTTTGCGACTGGGTGTCAGCATGCGAATAATCAACAATATAATGATTTTTAAGGTCCTCTAATGATGTTGGTATACCGTAATGTTCCGCATAACTGGGACTAATACAATTAACCATTTCCATAATACCCAAATGGCGTCCTATTAAATTACTGCTTTCAAGCTGACCGCCACGGATTACGCAATCTACTCGTTCCTTGATAGGATCAATACGATAATCAACCCCAAGCAGCTTAATCTGTGTTTTAGGATATTGTTGAAACCATGCAGGTAGATGGGGAGCCACTACGCTAGAAAAAAACCGACTAGGCATATCAATGTTAATCACACCACTGAGTTCTTCACTTTGTTGTTGAAATTGGTTATCTAAGCCTTCTAACTCATCCAACAATCTTAAGCATTCGACATAATAGCGCTGACCTGCTTCTGAAAGAGAAACTTGTCTTGTGTTCCGATAAAGTAAACGAGTTTTTAAATGATCTTCAAGCTTAGTGATTGACATAGAGATTGCTGATTTAGGAATCTTTAACTGTTCTGAAGCACGGGTAAAGCTACCATTTTGTACAACAGCGATAAAACGTTTCATCGTCTCAATCTTATCCATACATCACTTCCAATTGTTCATTATTTATGAACAGTCTTATCCGATTACTCATATTTATCAAGACAATTAATTCCTGTACTTTAATTTCATCAACAGTTAATCAGCATAATATGAGGTCAGTACATGAATAAAATCGCATTCATCACCGGAGGGAGTCGTGGAATAGGTCGAAATGCAGCGCTTAAACTCGCTGAGCAAAATATTGACATCATTTTGACTTATCATCGCAATGAAAAAGCCGCTCTAGACGTGGTTGAGAAGATTAAAGAAAAAGGTCAAAACGCATTTGCCATTCAATCTGATATTCGAGATATCACATTATTTGATGATTTGGTAAAAAGCTTGAGTTTCGTATTAAAAGAGCAATTTGGTCGTGAAAGTTTTGACTACCTACTCAATAATGCGGGAACAGGTTTACATACGAGTATTGAAGAAACTAGTATTGATGATCTAGATGATATGCTCAATATCCATGTGAAAGGTCCATTTTTTCTCACTCAAAAATTGCTACCACTCATTGAAAATGGCGGTCATATTGTAAATATATCCTCTGGTCTAACACGCTTTTCTATGCCTGGGTCAGCTGCATACGCAATGGCAAAAGGCGCTGTAGAAGTCATGACACGTTATATGGCAAAAGAATTCGCCTCCAAAGGGATTCGTGTCAACACGATTGCGCCCGGTGCGATTGCGACAGATTTTAGAGACGGTGCAGTCCGCAATAGTGAACAAGTTCAGGGGATGATCGCATCTATCACTGCATTAGGCCGTGTTGGTGAAGCGGATGATGTTGGAAAAGCAATCGCTGCAATTTTTAGTGAAGGATTTGACTGGATCACAGGTCAGAGAATAGAAGCCTCTGGTGGTATGATGTTGTAGTTTTAACTCGCACACTTTTAACATATTGGTGGAGTTATGCAAATTTCATATAACTCTGCCATATCGGGGTTCTAAGCAAATACAAAAAATTAATATTTATTAATTTTACAAATTCTATCTTTTGAGTATGGCTATTGATTTTAAAATAAAGCACGTATAATCCGCACTTGCTTTTTTTTCTATCTTTTTCAGGTTAACTGTATGTCTGAGCTCCAATCTTTAACGCCTCGTATTTCGGTCGCTCCGATGATGGATTGGACAACTCGTGACTATCGTTTCTTTGCACGTTTGTTTAACCCCAATATTATCCTCTATACAGAAATGGTTACTACAGGTGCCATTATCTACGGTGGAGCAAATCGTCATTTGGACTATAACCATGAAGAACATCCAATTGTTCTACAGCTCGGTGGTTCAAATCCGAAAGATCTTGCAACTTGTAGCAAAATGGCGCAAGACTGGGGTTATGACGAAATCAATTTAAATGTGGGCTGTCCAAGTGACCGCGTACAAAACAATAAGATTGGTGCCTGCTTAATGGCAGAGCCTGATTTGGTTGCAGAATGTATTGCTGAAATGCGTAATGCAGTTGATATTCCAGTCACAGTAAAACACCGTATCGGTATAGATGACATGCAATCTTATGAAGAGATGCTACATTTTGTCGATACCGTTGCGAAAACTGGATGTAATAATTTTATCGTACATGCCCGTATTGCCTTGCTTCAAGGTTTATCACCAAAAGAAAATCGCGATGTTCCACCACTACGCTACGAAGATGTGTATCGTTTAAAACAAGAGCGTCCTGAGCTACTGATCGAGATCAATGGTGGGGTTAAAACGTTCGCTGAAACGCAAGCACATTTAAAGCATGTTGATGGGGTCATGATTGGGCGTGAGGCTTATCACAACCCTTACCTCTTGGCAGAATTAGGTCAACTTTGGAATTTAGACTTACCTGATCGCTTTGATATTATCGATCAAATGCTGCCTTATATTGCCAAACGTATGCAAGAAGGTGCACCTCTATCGATTATTACACGCCATATTTTAGGCTTATTCCAAAATCTTCCCGGTGCTCGTAAATGGCGTCAGGCTTTAAGTGGTGGTAATGCCAAAACATTTGCAGATGTTGAAAATGCCATTATCAATATTAAAGAAGCGATGAAGCGTACAGAAGATTATATTCGTGAACAGTCTGTCTGATCACGACTGAAAATTTCTACGATTCTATACAATCTTAATCTACAGCTATCTTTTCAATCAAACGATGGTCTTTAAAGATCATCGTTGAAACTGTTTGATCATGTATTCAGTACATCGCTGAATGACATCATCTGCATTTTTACTCCAGACTATCACAACATCAGACCATGCATTTTCAGCATCCAAAGCAATCAGTCTTACCTGTTTAGGCAGAATATGTCTAAATTCTTCAGGAACAATACAAATTCCAATTTCAGCAGCCACCAATTGCAATTGTGAAACTTTACGGGACTGAACCACCGCTTTCTTTGGAGAAAAACCAGCACTTAGGCAAAGGTTTGCAACCAAATAACTTAAACCGCCCCGTTCTGCATGCGGTGTAGAAACAAAATTTTCATGTCTTAACTGTTGGATTTTAATACTGCGTTCTGAAGCGAGTATATGATTTTGATGTAGTGCAACGTATAAAGGTTCAGGGTAGAGCGTGGTTGCATATAACTCATCTAAGCGATTTAAAACAGGTGGGCGAATAAAACCAACATCAATATTTCCTTTCATCAGTGCAAGAATTTGGTCTTCAGATGACAAGGTATTGATCTCAAAATTAACATTGAAATGCTTTGAGGTTTGATCAAATACTTTGACTTTTTCTAAGCTCATGGTAATAGTACTTGAGTGTGCAATTTTGATGAGTCGATTTTTTCCATCTGCAATATCTTTAGCATTTTCAATAATATGATCTAAGTTCAGTAAATTATTTTTAATTTGAGCATAAAAGAACTGCCCTGCTTGAGTGAGTTTTATTTTTTTATCACTGCGGTCAAAAATTTCAAATCCTACTTCGTCCTCTAAAAGCTTGATCTGACGACTTAAAGCAGATTGAGCAATAAACAGCTTTTCAGAAGCTGCAATAAAACCACCTTCCTCCACAATTCTAATCAAATAATTAAATTGTTTGAATGTCGCCATACCCATCTCAAAATTAGATCAATCCTGCTTTTTTCTATATTAGATTAGATTGTTTAATTTCACTAGACTTTACTTAAAGCGACTTAGATCAGAGAGAAATAGTATGAGCATATCCAAACAATTACTGGTTTTTATTTGTATTATTTGCGCTGTTGTTTTACTCAATCTTTATGATGGTTTTATCGCAAAACAAACAGGCAAAGTGCCCCAACAGCCTGAGTTTATTTATTTACAGGACTGATTAAGCGGAACAGATAAAGTATGTTTTTTACAAGCGCGTGCAAGATTTCACTAAAGCATACTTTTTTATATTGGTGACGCATGTTGTGGTGCTTTTTTTAAAATCATATTGGTAAGTAATATACTTGCCAGCAAGCTCATCACTCACAAAGGCGTCTTCTCGAAAATGAGCACGTATAATACAGCCGTGTAAATCAGGCGCGGCATATACTTTTATGCTTTCAACATATTTGCTATGTTGTTGAATATTGACATTCCAGCCCAACAGTTGCTTGATCTTTTGAAACTCTTCTTGTTTGCTGATCTGTTGGATATTTTGCAAATTACAGACTTGAATTGCATCCGCTTGAGGTTGAAGGATTGACCATCCCAACAAGTTCTGTATATCACGCATTATTGTTTTAGCTTCATCCAATTGGTTGACCGCCTGAAAATGACGAACCGTTGAATAAAGATAATATCCAATTCCGCCAATTAACAGGATCGCCAATATTATTATTTTAAGATCGGGGATAGGTCGATTAAAAAGCCGCTTCATTCTCTAAGTTGTCCATGTTTATGGTCTGAATGCTATAGCGCATTTCAAGCGACTTTTCAGCATAGTTAGCGACCAAACTTATTTAAACAACGCCAATATTTATCTTTAAATAGGCTGACATCGATTTCAAAATTGTTCTGATATTTTTCAACAACCTGATCTATAACTTTGGCGGGTTTTCTAAACTCTTTACAAGCAAAATACATGGTTCTTAAGTTATTACCGGTTTCTCGTCCAATATTTAAATATCCTTCAAAATCCTTTAGCTCATTTAATAATTCTTCTTCAATCTCATTAAGCAACTCATAATCTGTTGCAGACGGCATACCACTTGAATTCTGACCAGCATAAGGTATTTCTATCAGCAGCATCCACGGATGAGAAGCCTTTTGATCCCATGTTAAAAGGGTACTGTTTAAGATCGCCACCAAAGGCAACCCTTCATTGGTCTCCCCCTCCAAACTGATATATTCATCGTCATCAGTGCTTGATCGGGTTATTTTGTCTAAGCGAGAAATTTCACTGTTCTTTAAAATTAAAATATTCTTTAAACGGTCAATAGGCATTAATTCTTTTTCAGCATCTTGTCTGAATTGTAGCGAAACTTGATCTAGCTTTGTGATCGAATCATATTCGCCCAAATAATTATCCAAAAAGATATAAACCGCTTGTAAGAATTCAGCTTTTTGAGCTTCATTATATTGATCATGCACAACCACGAGATCAGTTTCATCTGGATATTCTTCATGGTCTTTTAAATAAAACGATAGCGTTTTTTGACTAAACTCATGACCATGCATACCAATACTGGTTTGCTGAATATCACTTGCGGGTTTAAGTGCAGTAAATTTCCAGCCGGGAATTTCAGGGGCTGCTGCCACCAATTCCTCTACAAATACAATATTTGCCACAACACCATCTGGCGTTAAGATCAATTCAGCTGTTTGTGGGTCAAGCATCCCGGTAAGGAAAAAAATTCCACCATGAACTTTGGCCAATTCAGGCGATAATTTATCAAAGAAATCTGCCTGAATCGTATCTTGATTTAACTCATCCACAATACGATGGAAATCCTGTTGATGCTGCTCAAACCATTGCCAAAATTCAGCATAGCGGTTTCGATTGATTTGTATTTGTTGTTCTTTCTTTCCAAATAACTTTTTGAAAAAACTCATTTTGATTGTTCTCTGTTATTACGTTTATTTCAGATTAATTTAACTGAATTTTTATGATTTTTAAATGCATCTAAACTTTTACTTAAAAATACCAAGCACTTATTTGATCCGATCTAACTTTTTCAACACTTCTGCAACGGCGACCATCGCAAAACTAGAAGTCACCACCACAGCCGAACCATATCCACCACAACGCAAGCCTGCACTCGCACACACATCAGCACTGGAAAAAGGATTATCAATTGAATACACACACGTAATGCCAAATTTTTCTTTTGGTTTCTTACAAATGCCTTTGGCGCGCAACTGACTCCTTAATTTTGCAAGCATCGGATCTTGTTCTGTTTTAGATAAATCAGCAACACGAATTTTTAGAGGATCAAGCTTACCACCTGCCCCACCCGAAACAATCAAAGGAATTTTATTAAACCGACAATGTAGCATGAGTGCAAATTTTGCTTTAACGTCATCGATGCAATCTAAAATAATATCGGGAACATTTTCTAGAATTTCTTTCATATTATCTGGGCTGAGATAATCATCAATCAAATTGATCTTGATCCGAGGATTAATTGAACGGCAACGTTCCGCCATCACTTCAATTTTCTCATGACCTAAAGTTGAGGTCATTGCAGGAAGCTGTCGGTTGATATTTGAAGCAGCCACTGAATCCATATCGACCAGTGTTAACTCGCCAATCCCTGTACGTGCTAAGGCTTCGACTGCCCATGAGCCGACTCCACCAATACCGATCACCATGACATGACTTTTTTCATAGTGATTGAATGTCTCTTCTCCATAAATTTTGGCTACGCCTGCAAAACGGCGCTCATATTCATCATTTTGGAAAAGTTCAGTCATGTCTAGTATCAACTCAAAAATACCTCGCTATTTTACTCATTTATCGACAGTGTGTCTTGCTCCAACACAATAAAAAAAGCCCTGTATTTTATACAGGGCTTGGAGAACTGAAATATATCGTGATTTATTGATTAGGCTATGAAGCGATTAAATTACGCAGTACATAATGCAAGATACCACCTGCTTTAAAGTATTCCACTTCATTCAAAGTATCAATACGGCATAACACTTTGAAACGATCTATTGAACCATCGACACGTTTAACCTCCACATCTAAACTTTCATGTGGTTGTATGTCATCAGAAAGTCCATAAATCGACAGTTGCTCATGCCCAGTTAAGTTGAGTGATTGACGGGTTTGACCATCTACAAATTGCAAAGGTAAAACCCCCATACCAACCAGATTTGAACGATGGATTCGTTCAAAGCTTTCAGTAATCACCGCTTTTACTCCTAAAAGATTGGTGCCTTTCGCCGCCCAGTCACGTGATGAACCTGTACCATATTCTTTACCTGCAATGATGACCAACGGCGTACCATCTTGCTGATACTTCATCGCAGCATCGTAAATGGCTAACTTCTCATCTGTCGGGATATAGAGGGTATTGCCGCCCTCTTCACCATTGAGCATTTCATTCTTGATACGAATATTGGCAAAGGTACCTCGCATCATCACTTCATGATTGCCTCGACGAGATCCATAAGAGTTAAAGTCCTTTTGATCGACACCTTGCGCTTCTAGGTAACGCCCCGCTGGACTGTCTTTCTTGATATTCCCCGCTGGAGAAATATGATCTGTTGTGACTGAGTCACCAAGAACGGCCAAGATATTTGCATTGAGAATATCTTTAATTGGTTTCGCGGGTTGATCAATACCGTCAAAGAATGGAGGATGACGAATATACGTTGAGTTTTCATCCCATTCATAGGTTTCAGAATCAGGGATTTGAATTGCTTGCCATTTTTCATCACCATCAAAAACTGCCGCATATTCTTTATGGAACATCTCTGTATTAACTTTTTGCAGCACCTCATCAATCTCGATTTGACTCGGCCAAATGTCTTTGAGATATACTGGTTGACCTTGTTGATCGTGCCCTAATGCTGTGCTGGTAATGTCACTACGAATGGTACCCAGTAAACCAAATGCAACCACCAAAGGCGGTGATGCTAGCCAATTGGTTTTTACCAGTGGATGTACCCGCCCTTCAAAGTTTCGGTTGCCTGAAAGTACCGATGCAACATTCAAGTCATGGCACTGAATAGCGTCTTCAATCGGTTTAGGTAAAGGTCCAGAATTACCAATACATGTGGTACAGCCATAACCAACGAGGTTATAGCCCAACTGGTCCAAATAAGGTAATAGCCCTGCTGCTTCTAAATAATCGGTTACCACTTTAGAGCCTGGTGCTAGAGAGCTTTTCACCCATGGCTTACGTTGAATACCTTTTTCAATGGCTTTCTTTGCCAACAAACCCGCAGCCAACATCACACTTGGATTAGAGGTATTGGTACATGAAGTAATCGCTGAAATTACCACATCGCCATCCGTCAATGGATAGCGCTTACCGTCAATCACACAATGCGGCTCTTCATTTTGTAAAGCAGACTGTTTTGAATCAATTGCTGTACCTGCACCACCTTCATTGGCTAAACGTTCTTTTTCTTCACCTTTAGCTGGCTTAAGATCCAGCGCCATTAAGGCACTAAAAGTTTGTGGGATATCAGGCAATGCCACTCGATCTTGCGGACGTTTCGGGCCAGCAACACTGGCTTCAACGGTTCCCATATCCAAAGCAAGCACATCGGTAAATACAGGTTCATCCCCGGTATGACGCCATAAGCCTTGTTCTTTACAATAGGCCTCAACCAATGCAATACGGTCTTCTTTACGACCCGTTAAACGCATATAGCCTAGAGTGATTTCATCAATCGGGAAAAAGCCGCATGTTGCACCATATTCAGGTGCCATATTGGCAATGGTTGCACGGTCTGCAAGCGGTAAAAATGCCAACCCATCACCATAAAATTCAACAAATTTACCCACCACGCCTTTTTTACGTAGCATCTGAGTAATGGTTAAAACCAAATCCGTTGCGGTAATCCCTTCACGCAATTTCCCTGTCAATTTAAAACCAATCACTTCTGGAATCAGCATTGAAATCGGTTGCCCAAGCATGGCCGCTTCGGCTTCAATCCCCCCCACGCCCCAACCCAATACACCTAAACCATTGATCATTGTGGTATGTGAATCTGTACCGACTAAGGTATCGGGAAAGGCAAATACTTCACCATCACTTTCACCCAGCCACACTGCTTGAGCTAGGTATTCTAAATTGACTTGATGGCAAATCCCTGTTCCGGGCGGTACCACACTAAAATTATCAAAAGAAGACTGCCCCCAACGGAGGAATTGATAACGCTCTCCATTACGTTGCATCTCAATTTCGACGTTCTCATCGAAGGCATGATCTGTCCCAAAGTGATCCACCATCACAGAGTGGTCAATGACCAAATCCACTGGAGATAAAGGGTTAATTAAATTGGGATCTTTATTGGCTTTCTGTACAGCTGCACGCATCGCAGCCAAATCTACCACAGCAGGTACACCGGTAAAATCTTGCATCAAGACCCGTGCAGGGCGATATTGGATTTCTTGATCTGAAGTTTTATTCTTTTGCCAATCAACAATCGCCTGAATATCGCTTTGCCTCACGGTTTGATCATCTTCAAATCTAAGTAAATTTTCCAATAATACTTTGAGTGATTTAGGCAATTTTGAAATATCACCTAAACTCGATTGAACCTGTTTTAAATTAAAAATTTTATATCTTGTATCCCCTACAGTTAGGTCTTGTAGAGAATTTAAACGATTGATATGACCATATTTTGCCATTGGTTGAACCTCCAGCTTGGCGTTAACTTTCTTATTGGCTACTTGGAGTACTTCTTTAAATCTAAGACAAATATTTATTTTAGGTGTTGTTGATTGGTTATTTTTATTCAAATTTACATCGCTAAATATGGGGTCTGTTGACAATTCGTTAACGTTTGCGACTACGTGTGTTTTTTAGGCGATACTAGGCACGAAATACGAAATTTAGTCATTCTAAATGAGTAGTTCGTAACGACGTAGCGGCAAAAAACACGCTAGTCCCGAAGGGTTGTAGCTAAAATTATCTCAGCCTTCGTTATGAAACTTGAAAATAGTCTCGCTATTCTCTTCGTTTCCTGCCTTGCCTGCTCAATTTTAACCTACAACGCAAGCCATTTATGAAATGGCAACAGACCCTAAGCATTCATGTGAATTTTTCCACAACATCCCTGCCAGCTTTGCCTGATCCATTGCCAAGCTTTCAGCTAAACCTGCCAAGACAAAAGGCAAGTTCACTGGTGTATTACGGGTATGCTGTTGGTCAGACATCTGGCAACACAGTGGTGTCATATCTGGGCAATCGGTTTCTAGCACTAAATGTTCTGCACCAACCGCTTGTACAACTGCCTGCAGTTTTTTGGCATTTGGATTGGTGATTTGTCCTGTGACACCCAGTTTAAAGCCTAATTTAATAAAGGCTTTTGCCTCTTCTATCCCGCCACTAAAAGCATGTGCAATACCACCATGTTTAAACTGGTGCTGTTTCAACATTGCAAGCACGTCAGCATGTGACTTACGAATATGTAGAAGAATGGGTTTATCGTATTGTTGGGCAAGTTCAATTTGGGCTGAAAAAAAATCTTGTTGTTTTTGAAAAATTTCAGCTTGTTTATGCTGTTTAAGAAACGTGTCTAAGCCAATTTCACCAACCGCAATACACGCTTCAGTTTTCAGTATATTTTCCAAAGCATTTAAATGCTCTAGACGGTGTTGTTCGATATAAAAGGGATGCAACCCCGGCGCAAGATGGCTACGGGGCGCATTATCTAGCTGATTTAAAAATTGCTGAGTGTCAATCAAATCTTGAAAGCGTTCATATAGAAACCCAATCAAAATCAAATGTTCTACACCTACCTTTTTTGCTTGATACGCTAATTGTTCCCGATCCAGATCAAAATCAGCAACATCAAAATGCGTATGCGTATCAAACAAAGGCCAAGGCATTAGGATTTCGCTTTACCACTTGCAGCAGGTGTGGAGCTGCTTGGCTGATCAACTTGCATCTCCGCTGGGAAATATTGACTTTTCAACACCCCTTTTAACTGATCGTAAGGAATCATCAAACGCGGTAAGCCAACAACATAAGGCCCTATATCATATTCACCATATTGTAAAATCAGACCTTGTTTACCCAAATAGAAATTGTCTGATAATGTAAACTTCCACGCCTGTTCATATTCATTGACGCTTTCAGCCAGTTTTGAATCGATAACCCAAGTTTTAAATGCATCATGTGCCAATTTTTCAAATTTAGCTTTTTGATTGGCTTCAATGATTTGATCCAAGCCAACTTGTTTTTTACTCACCAAATCAAAGTTAAAATAGGTTTGCGCAGATGCCCCATGTGCACCGCCTAAATAACTACTGGTATTTAATACCACCGTTGCTAAAGGTTTATCTGAGTTTAAAATTTTAGGACTTAAACTAATCGTGATCTGGCCACTTGCCCCTAATGTTTTAAGCTCTTTATCCATCTCAAGGAATGAATTTGCATAAGGTTGCACCCGCTCTTGCAATTGCTGAACAGGGGTTTTATTGGCTTGCACCTCACTTGCTGAAGCTTGTGAAGCCGTTTGTTGCTGATCTGCATCTTTTTTTGCTTTACTCAATTGCGCGATATCCAGCATTTTATCCAGATTATCAAGAATCGCTTGATCAATCGTTTCATCAACAAAAGCCTGATTACTTTTTAGTCTTTCTATAGAAAACTCAGGGCATGTATTGCCATTACACTCAGGCAGTGTCAATTTTACTTTTTCTGTATCGCCCTGTAATAACATTGATGTATCAGGCACTTGAGATGCAGCACTTTGATCAACTGTTGGTTCTGCTTTTTTCGAGTCAGATTTTTGACATGCAGTTAACCCTAAAGTGATCACCAGAATTGAAAGCGCTAAAGTACTTTTTTGATTTAACATTTCACAAACCTATCCAACGAATCAAGCCAAGATTTTTTAATCTCTATATTCATTAGCCTATTCTTCTCTATACAAATCCTCAATCAAAATTTGTATGAAAATTGAAGCGTTATTGCAATACGTGGCCCTAGTTTATTGATCGCTGAGTCAATTCAACAAGGACCAATCATCTTAACCGCTCTGCTTTAGAATCCCGCTAAAATTGGCAGAATGATCAGAATACACCTTAGAACATGCGTTGATACACTTCAGGCTTGAGTATTTTTTGCGTCTGTTCTTTGCTCAAATAAATATCCAACTGGGTACCATCTTCGACAATTTCATTGGCGCGATAATGTAAGCCAACACCTTCACCATCAAAGAACCAATCGGCTTGCCCCCAATATAACTTTTTAGGCGCATTTTTTTTCACATCACTATTTTGCTTTTCCAACCATTCTGCATATTTTTCTTGGACCCAAGTATTCAGTTGGTTCTGATGTTTGGCATCAATCACATCTAAAATACTTAAGCTTTTCTTCAATTTCCGGTCAGCAACAAAAAAGTATTGTCGTTCTTTGATACTGACATCCGCTTGTAAACTATTGACTGAAACTTGCAACAAAACATACTGATTACGTTGTGAAGCCATACGCGTTTGCATATGCAGTTCAAAGGCTTTATTTTTCGGGAATTCTTCTTGCCAAGTATCTGACTTTTTGACAAAAGCATTAATGGCCTGTTGTAAGGTCATATTCTGTTTTAAATCAATCTGTGCCTGAATCACGCTGGACTGACTATTTGCAATCCACTGATTTAACCAATTGTCTTGGGTTTTAATGGTTTGAATATCAATTTCAATGCAATTGTTCTTTTCACAAAACGGTAAGGCATAATCAGCTTTGGTTTCTTGAATATTTAAATAAGGTAAGACTTCAGCGGCTTCTTGTTTGGGTTGTAATACAGAACCATCTTTGTCCTGATCTTTTTTAGAATCACATGCAACCAAAACCATTGTACTTAAGCAAAGCACTGAAATTATTTTTTTTGAAAATTGCACTGCATAAATCCCTTTGGACAAAAAGCATTGTATTTTGATACAAAAACAGCTTCACAAGGAAGCTGTTTTTACATTTTGCAATAAGTTAGCTGAACTTAATGCTCACGTGTAGAACGGAATTGAATATCCGGATAACGCTCTTGCATTAATTGTAGATTCACTCGGCTTGGTGCGAGATAAGTTAAATGCCCACCACCATCGACAGAAAGTTGGTCATGTGCCTTTTTCTTAAATTCATTAAATTTCTTTTCATCATCACAAGAAACCCAACGCACTGTGTTGATGTTCACTGGCTCATAAATACAATCTACTTTGTATTCTTCTTTCAAACGATACGCCACCACATCAAACTGAAGTACACCTACAGCCCCAACAATCAAGTCATTGTTGATTTGCGGCATAAACACCTGAGTTGCACCTTCTTCTGAAAGCTCTTTTAAACCCTTTTGCAATTGTTTAGATTTCAATGGATCTTTTAAGCGTACACGGCGGAACATTTCAGGTGCAAAGTGTGGAATCCCCGTAAAATGAAGTTTTTCACCTGAAGTGAATGTATCACCAATCTGGATCGTACCGTGGTTATGTAAACCAATGATATCGCCAGGCCAAGCTTCTTCAAGTTGCTCACGTTCACCCGCAAGGAATGTCAATGCATCGCTGATACGCACATCTTTACCAATGCGCACATGATTCATCTTTAAACCTTTCTCATACTTACCTGAACAGATACGCATGAAGGCAATACGGTCACGGTGTTTTGGGTCCATATTGGCTTGGATTTTAAATACAAATCCACTGAAGCCTTCTTCCGTTGCTTCAACAGTACGTTCATGTGTTGGATGCGCTTTTGGTTGTGGTGCCCACTGAATAAATGCATTTAATACATGGTCAACCGCAAAGTTACCTAACGCTGTACCAAACAATACTGGCGTTTGACGACCTGCTAAAAATTCCGCTGGATCTAGCGGATCATTCGCCATTTGCACCAATTCTAAAGATTCTTCAAATGAAGCAAAGGCCAAATCGCCTACTTTTTCACGAATGTCTGGATAGTCATAGCCATCACGGATTTCAATATCTGTAATGGTCGAACCAAAACCCGCTTTATATACATAAAGCTTATTTTCAATGATGTTATATACGCCTGCGAAGTCACGCCCCATACCCAATGGCCAAGTAATCGGCACACAACGGATTTTAAGCACGTTTTCAATTTCATCAAGCAATTCTAATGGCTCACGGATTTCACGGTCCATTTTGTTGACGAAAGAAATGATCGGGGTATCGCGCATACGACACACTTCCATCAATTTGATGGTCCGTTCCTCGACCCCTTTTGCGCCATCAATCACCATCAACGCGGAGTCAACAGCAGTCAAAGTACGATAGGTATCTTCAGAAAAGTCTTCATGTCCCGGTGTATCAAGTAAATTGATGACATGATTTTTATAAGGGAACTGCATGACTGAGGTGGTAATCGAAATACCACGCTCTTTTTCCATTTCCATCCAATCAGATGTCGCAGAACGGTCAGACTTTCGACTTTTAACCATACCTGCAACTTGGATTGCTTTACCCCACAACAACAGTTTTTCTGTCATTGTGGTTTTACCAGCATCGGGGTGGGAAATAATAGCGAAGGTACGTCGCTGAGCGACTTGCGCCGCTAATTCATCTTTAAACATAAAAAATCTACAATATGTACACAGTTATGTACACATTTATAAATATGTACTTGAACTGGAAAATGGGAATTCAAAAATTGGCGATATTGTATCAGATTTAGCGTCGTTTTTAACGATTGTTGCTATATCATTAAGCACTTTGATCGCACAGACATCGCAAAAATTCCAGAAAGAGGATGAGCGATACAGACGACAAGCAAATGGTTTTAAAGATCAACGTAGATCTCAATATACAGTGGCGATGGTTAAGTAAAACGCGATTACGCTCAGCTTAAACCTCGTTTGAATGATCGTGCTAGGTCTTTAGCTGGCTGAATATTTTATATCTAAGGTATGGCTTTAACCATACTATAATTGGTTTCCAAACGGTCTACAGGTAACGGCATGCCTAACAAATAACCTTGTAATTGCTGGCAACCTAAACGTTTAAGAATCTGCGCTTGCTGTTCAGTTTCAACGCCTTCTGCTGTCACCACCAGACCCAAACGAATCGCCAAATGGATAATACTTTCTAAAATGATTTGTTCTTTTGAACCTTCACACAAATTACGGATAAATTCTCGATCTATTTTTAATTCATCTACAGGTAAATCTTTTAAATACAAGAAACTCGAATGCCCCGTTCCAAAATCATCAATTGCCAGTCGGATACCTAAATTTCTTAATTTCTCAAAGGTTTGAATACTGTCATCAATATGATGCATCGCTGTAGATTCAGTAATTTCAATAATTAAATTACCATTTTTGACATGGTATTTTTGAATCAATTTTTCTAAAGTTTCAATCAAATGTTTATGTTCAAATTGTACTGCTGAAAGATTTACGGCGATGGGACCAAAAGCATATTTTTTATCTTCCCATTCTTGAATTTGCTTACATGCTTTCTCTAAGGCCCAATAGCCCATACGAATAATCAGACCAGTTTGCTCAGCACCATCAATAAACATACTCGGGGCTAATAAGCCTAGGGTTGGATGCTTCCAACGGATTAAAGCTTCTACCCCGCAAATTTGGTAGTCCGCTGTAAATTTAGGTTGATAAAATAGAATAAATTGTTGTTCTTCGACTGCTTTATATAAATCATTGATGAGTTTAGATTGACTACGGCTTTGGTGTTGTTGGTCTAAAGAACTGCTATAAACACTAAAAGTATTACGCCCCTGCTCTTTAGATTGCATCATGGCGGAGTCAGCATTGATCAATAAATCTTGTAAGTTCTGCCCGTGGTCGGGGAAAAATACGATGCCAATACTGGCAGAAATATTAATTTCTTTACCTGAGATTTGAAAACCATCTTGTATTTTTTGTAAGAATAATTCGGCAATCTCTTCAGCTTCATTACGATTAGAGTCTTCAAGAATCAGAATAAACTCATCTCCACCAATACGAGTGAGTCTTTGCCCATCCTTAAGTAACGGATATAAACGCTGGGCGAGTTTAACCAAAAGCTCATCACCGATATGATGACCAAATGCGTCGTTAACAGATTTAAAGCGGTCTAGATCAATATAAATAAAAGCAATTTTAGACTGTATATCCTTATAATCTAAAAATAAAGCATCGGTGTATTCAACGAGAAATAATCGGTTTGGAAGTTTAGTCAGATTGTCTTGAAGTGCTAAGTCTTCAAGCTCTTTATTGGCTTGTAATAACTGTAAACTACGTTCTTCTAATCTTCGTTCTAAAATCGCCACACAAAAAGCAGAGACAAGTATTAAACTCGCGACAAAAATAATGGTAAACAATAAAATACCTTGCCCTTCGTGTAGTTGACTTCCAAAATGATTGTCATGCACCGATGAGATCGTTGCTGCTGCCATACCGATATAATGCATTCCCACAATACTGAGTGCGATCATGATTGATACAGCAATTTTATAAAGCATCTTATGATTAAAAGAGTTCTTATATTTAAATGCGAGCCAGAAAGACAATCCTGAACCACTAATCGCGATGATGACAGAGAGCATCACCAAAATAACATCATAATCAACTTGTTGATTTGGAATATCTAGCCCCAGCATGCCGATATAGTGCATTCCAGAAATTCCCAGTCCCATCAACACGCCACCTAAAATCAACCGTACAATTGGCAAAGTCTCTTGAGTGGTGAGCCAAATCGCAAAAGTCGAAGCCATGGCCGCAATAATATAGGAGATCACAGTTAATGTTAAATCAAAGGAATAACCTTTCGGTAGATCACAAGCCAACATTCCGACAAAGTGCATTGCCCAAATGGCGAAGCCAAAAACCATGCCACTTAAACACAAGATAATTTTCTGTAGACGAGGGGTATGTTGGGTAAATATGAGTTGTTCTAATGAAATAGCTACGTAACAGATGATAACTGCAATACATGCAGAACCTATTACGAGATTACTATCATAACTCATATAACTCATAAAAATTTACTTCCAGTAATGAACCTATTTTTGTTATAAGCAACCTCTATATATACAACGCAAAATTGCGAGAAGGTTCACCTTTTTTTAAAGAACGTTCGTTTTACTTAAAATATCACTATCCTATTGAACGTCAAGTTATTTTTTGAATCGAAATAAAAAAAGCATATCCGAGATATGCTTTTTTATTTTACCTAAATAGAATTTTTAGTTATTTACTTGTTAGATGTGCCAAATCTAACAGAACATTGGCAGCCTCATTCACAAAGGTCTCTTCCTCTGGCAATGCCGGACGTTGGTTTACCTTCATTTTCGCTCTTGATTCAGCCAATGCATCCAAACTTGCTTGATAACTTTCCCAGTTTGAATATGGCTTTAATCCTGTTTCAGTGCGACGCTTATTCTCCGCAGCCAATGTTCTTGCTTCAAGTGCCACTAAATCTGCTTTACGTTTATCAATATCTAAAGAGATACGTTTCTGATCTTTGGTTTCTTGAGCAATCGCTTTACGTGTCTCTAGGTATTGGAACTGTGGATCACCTGCCGCACGAACTTTTGATTTTTCACCAAGCTGTGCCACATATGGTTGAATCGACCCTTCACGTTTAAATGGCGCAGTTGGAATCGTATCCCATTTCAAAGCATTTTTAGCTTTACGCTCACCAAACTCTTCATCATAAATATCCACCAGTTTGATATCTGGAATCACACCTTTGTTTTGGGTGCTGCCACCAGTCACACGGTAGAATTTACGTTGCGTTAAGGTTGCTTGACCATAAGCAAGACTATCCAATTGAACTTGCGCAGTCCCTTTACCCGTGGTCGTACTTCCTAAAATTACCGCACGATCGTAATCTTGTAAGGCAGCAGAATAAATTTCACTGGCAGAAGCCGATGCTAAGTTAACCAAAACAGCCAAAGGTCCAGCATAGGTTTGCGCACCACCGTCGGTGTCTTCAAACACGCTCACATTGCCGTTACCATCACGGATTTGAACCACTGGGCCTTCTTTAATCACTTGCCCAATCATTTTGGCAACTTCTTCTAAAGAACCACCTGGGTTATTACGCAAATCAATAATAATCCCTTCAACATTTTGTGCTGCAAGTGACTTCAACGCTTTATTGGTATCTTCTGAAACAGAACGGTATTCGGTCCCTGCACGACGTGCACGATAGTTCAGATAGAAAGATGGGATTTCTAAAACACCAAACTTATGTTTTTTACCATCACGTGTCAGCTCTACAGTACGTGAACGCACACCCGCATCTTCTTCTTGAATCACATCACGAGTAATGGTCACAACTCGTGCTTGGCTCATAGAAGCGCCTGCAGCCAACAATTTCACTGACACCTTGGTGCCACGTTTACCACGAATCAAGCCGACAATTTCAGAACTTGGCCAACCAATCACGTCGACCATTTTATTGCCATCTTGTGCAACACCAATAATGCGATCACCAGATTTAACCTGTCCGGTCTTACTTGCCGGCCCACCATCTACAATGGTTTCAATCTTGGTATAGTCTTCATTACCACGCTCAGGACGAATCGAAACACCAATACCTTCAAGTTGTAAGGTGGTTTGACGATTCAACTCCATAGCATCAACAGGTGGGAAATAATTGCTGTGCGGATCGTAGGTCAAGGTCATTGCATTGAGGATACGTTCCAGTACATCATCACTCTTGGTTCGTCCAATACGCTCTAGTTGGCGGGTATACCGCTTGGTGAGTGTTTGAACAGGTGTAAGATCTTCTGATGCTGCCAAATCCTGACCATTGGCCAATGTTGGATCATCTTTCAATGCTTTTTGTTTGGCTTGATCTTCTTGCTTAGCAATAGTGAGATTGATTAATTGCGACACCAGCATCTTACGCCAATAGTTTTGCAACTCGGCTTTGCTGGCAAAGAATTCAGCTTTCTCACGATCTGCATCAATAAATTCATTTGGCTGATTTAAGTTCTGGGTCTTTTTAAGTTCAGCCAATTCAAATTCATAGAATTCTTTTAAACGTGCACGATAATGCGCATGAATCGCAAATGGTCCAGACAAATCGCCTGCTTTTAATTTTGCGCCGAGTGTTGCACCATATTGCTTTTTATATTGTTCAATTTCTGAAGCTAAAAATAAGGTGTGCTCTGGGTCAAGGCTATCAATATACATGTCGAGAATACGATTTGATGTATTTGCATCTAAACGCATATTCAAATAATGCTGACGGTCAATCAATGTTGCAAGTTGACGTGTCACTAAGGCTTGATCTTGTGAAGGATGAATCGATTGAGACACGTTTGTAGCATTGGTTTCCGCCATTGCCTGATTGATGGTATGGGTAAAGAATAAACCACCTGTTGCAAGTGCTATAGCGCAAGCGAGAGTTTGAATTTTCATAAATTCTTAATACTTCCTTGGGTTTTCCAATTTCTATATCGTTTTTCAATCTGAACTCAACAGTTTCAATATCTTAAACGACTTTATCTGTTTATGTTGTGTAGTTTTAGCATAATCTGTACTGAGTAAGTGTAGCAAATCATTGCAGAAATCGGGTATTGTTTCCCAGTTTATATAAATACAACCGTGGATTCCTATGATCGGCGCATTGATGCTTGATATTGCAGGCACAGAACTTACTCAAGAAGATATTGAACTATTACAAACTCCGCAAGTCGGTGGCATGATTTTATTTTCAAGAAATATAGAATCACCCGCTCAAGTTCGCGCTTTAACCGATCATATGCGCAAAATTCGCCCCGACATTCTTATTGCCGTTGATCAAGAAGGTGGACGAGTTCAACGCCTAAAACAAGGCTTTACCCTACTACCAGCCATGGGGCATTTTGGTGAGCTTTACTTAACTCAACCTGAAAAAGCCTTAACTCTGGCTGAACAATGTGGTTGGCTCATGGCAATTGAAGTGCTTGCAGTAGGGATTGATTTTAGTTTTGCACCTGTTTTAGATCTGAATGACATTAGTGATGTGATTGGCGATCGTGCCTTTGCAAAAAATGTACAAGATATTGTGCCGCTTGCCAGCGCATTTATGAAAGGAATGCAACGTGCGGGTATGGCAACCACAGGAAAACACTTTCCTGGACATGGTTCTGTAAAAGCAGATTCTCATGTTGCTGCAGCAATTGATCCACGTGAATACCAAGACATTTATAACAAGGATATGCAAAGCTTTATTCAGCTACAAACCCAGCTGGATGCACTGATGCCTGCACATGTGATTTATGAAAAAGTAGATCCAAATCCTGCAGGTTTTTCACCTTACTGGATTCAAACGATTTTACGCCAAGAGCTTCAATTTGATGGTGTGCTGTTCTCGGATGATTTAAGCATGCAAGCAGCTTGTGTTGCAGGCGGAGCAGATGCACGTATCCGTGCTGCCCTCGAAGCAGGTTGTGATATGGGCTTGGTGTGTAATAACCGTGAATCGGCATGTATTGCATTGGCTGGGATCGAAAACCTACCTTTGCCGAATCAAGCACGTTTAGAACGTATGCGTGGTAAAATTCCACAGATCAGTATTGATGAAACATTTGATCTTGGAAATGAATGGCAAGCTGTCAAAAAAGTCATTGAAGAATTTAAAAATTCACTTTAAAACCAATAGAGAGCTATCCATAGGATATTGCGCTAGATGACTTAATTTTGCTGCCCCCTCTTGATGATCAATGGGGGGATCTTAGGCCTTTAATGATTAATAAGCCTTTAATGATTAAAGAGATTTAAGCTATTCTCCTTTCAATAGGAGGGTTACAAAGGATCAAAAAAGACGACGAAGCAAAATTAAATTTTTAGTCGTGTTTTAATTGCTTTTCATCATGACCCATTAGAAAAAATAAAAGTTAAGGATAACTATGTCAGACCAGCAACTTTCCAAGCACCGCCATATTTCATTTACAGCCCATTACACAGGCTATATTTGGTATCAAATGGGCATTTCTCATCCCTTATTTGCCACATCCAAAGGTAAAACTTTGGCTATGATTGCCCACCCAATAGAAAGTTGGGGAGAAAAATACGTCGGTGGCAGTATGCGTACCACACTCAAGCAACGTCATACCATGTTGGATGAACGTTTAGCTGAACTGATTGAACAGTCTCCAGACTTACAAGTACTGGAAATAGCCGCTGGACTGTCACCAAGAGGCTGGTGGTTTAGACAACATTATCCCTTGATTGATTATCGTGAATTAGATTTACCCGATATGGCAAAAACCAAGCAAGCGGCGCTTAAGCAAATTGATCACAAGAGCCCAGATGTGTTGTCTGTCGACTTATTTACAGCGGATTTTAAAAAAGCCTTTGAGGTATTTGATCCACAACGACCACTCGTCGTGATCAGTGAAGGTTTAATTAACTACTTCACCAAAGAACTGTTACAACAATTGATTCAATCGATTGCCCATTATGGGCAAGACTTTAACAGTCTGCATTATCTCACTGACCTTTACCCTGAACCAGTAAAAAACAAATTGGCAAAAGTGATTTGGAGCAGCAGCAAGCTGTTAAAAGTCATGTCACGAAGTGCTTTTACTTTTCACTTTGTCACACCAGAACAAGTCAGAAATTTTATCTACCAAGCTGGTTTTCAAAAAGTTGAAGTGATTCAGCCCCGTGTCTATTTCAATACAGATTCAACTGAATACAATGCTGAAGAGCATCTAGGTGATTTGGTGTGGATGATTGATGCACAACGCTAAAGCAATCACTTATTGAGATTTCGAGACTTAAATCCTTCGAAACATAAACACTTCGAGATTTAAATACTTCAATTCTAAGAAATAAAAAACCAGTCAAAAGACTGGTTTTTTAACAGATCAATATATCAAAAGCTTAAGCTACTGCGCCTTCTTGCGCTATACATAACTGCACTGCTTGGGTCTGGCGTGCAATAAACCGTAATAAACGATCTGCATTTTCAAAGCTACCATGCTTAAATAGTGCGCGAACACCAGCTGCAGAGGTTTCAAAAATCAAACATTCAATCGCAAACTCACCTTCATCATCACTCAAATTTAAAGCCAAATCACGGGTATGTTGATTTACAAAAGCTAAATCTTGTTGATGATCAAGACGCATCAATAAACCAAAGTAATTTAAATCAACCACCTCAACCTGAATCACTTTATTTGAATGGCGATGTGTCAACTGACGATGTGGATCAAGCACTTGAATACGATTTTCACCACGACGCTCGATATGCTGCATTTGTTCCCGTGTGAAATTGACAATCCCATCCAGTCCTTGGATCGACCCACCTTTTAAGTAAGTGGTGAATAAAGTCATGGTTTCTTTACGGCGTTGTAATTGAGGAACATGATCAGCATTGGCAATCATTGCAAACTGCATATCTGGGCATTGCAAAGCAAAGTTTGCATTTTCATGCGGTAAGGTAAAACTGTCGTATTGACCACATGCCACCAGTGTATTCACTTGAGGAACCGGTACATGGCTTAACCGCAATAGACGATTACAATTGATTTCATAACGTTCTTGTTCAGTATTTGAAAATTCAGCCATTTGCTTAAAGAATAATCTTTTGGCTGTGGGCGACATACGCGTTTTATCGAGCTTGGCATGATTAACTAAATACAAAATCACGGCCTGACCAAACTCGCCCATACGTTGCTCTTTCATCAACATCAATGATTCTTCTAACAACATGCGCCAGCTTTTACGGGTTTCTTGCATCACCCCCATCAAGATCATTTTCTCGACCAGTTCAGGGCGTTGATCAACAAAAAATGAAGCAATCACAGAACCTAAAGAAATCCCCACCACAGCAACTTTTTCAATCGCGACAATATCAAGCCACTGTCCCAACATACGAGAAAGATCAGGTAATTCTAATGTCCCCGCAGATAAACCAGAGTCGATATTGGTGATTTGTTGATTGGCGCCCATAGAGGGCAAATCAATCAAAATGACTGGGCCACTTTCAAAGAACTGCTCAACACAATACTTATATGAGTTAAAGTTTTGGAACGCTCCGCCCACAATCACAATCGGTGTATTGTGGATTGTCCGTGGATCTGCGATCGCCATATACTCAATTTTCCAGCCATCAATCCAAGTTGTTCTTGGCTCCTGCTTAAAACTGTTTTTGTGGTATATGTCGAAAAAACCAAAGCTTGATAAAGATTGGTGTGATTCTGTGTCCATTTGGATAATGGAATTCATATCCTTCCTCCATCCTTGCTTTATTCTTTTAATATGCAAGATTTTGACCCGCATTATTCTTTCAAATTCGTGATACGTATAAATTCTGTATCACATCAATGTCCTTATTGTTTCATTCTTACAGATGTGTGATTTATACGCAATCGCTAAATTGACCGTTTATCCAGTTTAAATGGCAAAAGATTTTGCAAGATATTTAACGCTTCAACGCTGCAAAATAAGTTTATTTCAGTGAAATACTTCCTTGGCTTTACTTAGACTGCTACTATCAAAGGGAAATTTTTAATGATCAAATAAACTGCTATGCAAGACTCAATTGAACAGTATATGCAAACTGTAGGGAAGCAAGCACGCCAAGCCGCTAGTGTTTTGGCAGGCGCAACTACACTTGCAAAAAATAATGCCTTATCTGCGATTTATACTGCTTTGGAAAATAGTCAACCGCAAATCTTGGCCGCCAACCAAATTGACATGAGCAAAGGTCGTGACAATCAATTGGATAGTGCTTTACTTGATCGTTTAGAACTCAACCCCACACGCTTTAAAGGGATGTTACAAGGCTTAAAAGATGTCATCAGCCTTGTCGATCCGATTGGTGAAATCACGGATCTTGCTTTCCGTCCAACAGGTATTCAGATTGGTAAAATGCGCGTGCCTTTAGGCGTGGTCGGCATGATTTATGAATCACGCCCAAACGTTACCCTTGAAGCTGCCTCACTTGCGTTAAAATCTGGCAATGCCATCATTTTACGTGGTGGTTCTGAGGCATTGAATTCAAATCAAGCAATTGCTGAAGCCATTCAACATGGTTTAAAAGCAGCGGGCTTACCTGAAACTTGTGTACAAGTGATTAATACCACTGACCGTGCTGCCGTGGGTCAATTGATTACTATGTCTGAGTATGTCGATGTCATCGTACCTCGTGGCGGTAAAGGCTTGATTGAACGCATTACCAATGAAGCAACCATTCCTGTGATTAAACATCTTGATGGAAACTGCCATGTTTTTGTTGAGGCTCAGGCGGATCTACATAAAGCACTTCCTATCGCATTAAACTCAAAAACACATCGTTATGGTGTGTGTAATGCAATGGAAACATTGTTGGTTGATGAAAAAATTGCGGAAGAGTTTTTACCCCGTATCGCTGAGCTGTATGCAGAAAAAAACGTTGAATTGCGTGGCTGTATCAATGTTCAAAAAATCTTAGGCAATGCTGTAAAACCAGCCAGTCAAGAAGATTGGTATGAAGAATATCTAGGTCCAATCTTGGCAGTGAAAATTGTGACTGGGATTGAAGAAGCCATTCAACATATTAACAAATATGGCTCACATCATACCGATGCAATCATCACTGAAAACTTTAGCTTAGCGCGTCAATTCTTAACCCGTGTAGATTCAAGTTCAGTTATGGTCAATGCTTCGACGCGTTTTGCTGATGGTTTCGAATACGGTTTAGGTGCTGAAATTGGTATTTCTACCGATAAAATTCATGCCCGTGGTCCAGTCGGTCTTGAAGGTTTAACCTCGCAAAAATGGATTGTTTTAGGCGATGGTCAAATTCGTCATTGATTCCAAGCTTGAATAACTCGACTCAGCATTTATCTCAAACATAAGTGCTGAGTTTTTATTTTTAATGCACAGTAAAAACATCAATCAATTTAAAATTTTGATAAAAAATATGTGCTTGTCTTTTAGAAAGACGCAAAGATTGCCTTTGGATAGGACAAGATTATTTACAAGAAACTATAGAATGCAGATAGATTAAAACAACAATGAGTGATAATTTTTAACAATCAATTGATAAATATTAATTATTAATCAATATCAGGTCGATAGTCCAAAAGTCTAATCACCTAAAGTCTATCTAGGACAAAAAAACTACACATGGTACAACATGACTGCTGATCTAATTTGCCCTTTATAAACAAGCATAATCAGATCAATCAGGATGACTTTTTTAAATTATAATTTCGGGTATTCAAACGTGTCTACATCAGTATTAGTAATTAACTGCGGATCTTCATCAATCAAATATGCGCTTGTTTCTGAACGTCGTGAAGATCGAATCTTTGGTTTAGCAGAAAATCTAGGCTCTGCTGATGCACGTATTAAAGGAATCACGGCGGGCAATCAACCGCTTGAGCTTTCAATTCCCTATGCAGACCATGAAAAAGCTTTAGAAACCATCTTAGGTCGTTTATCACAGTATAAACCTCAAGCCATTGGACACCGTGTTGTTCATGGCGGGACCTTAACCAAAGCTGAGTTATTGACGCCTGAAATTGTAGAAAAAATTCGTGAAGCAACACCACTTGCACCACTGCATAACCCTGCTCATTTAGTCGGTATCGATGCGACAATGCGCCTATTCCCCGAATTACCGCAAGTTGCAGTATTTGATACAGCATTCCATCAAACCATGCCTGCACATGCATATCGTTATGCTTTACCAAAGTTCCTGTATACACAACACAATGTTCGTCGTTATGGTTTCCATGGCACCAGTCATGCCTATGTTTCTGAACGTGGTTCTGAACTTGCGGGTAGCTACAAACATGGCGGTTGGTTAACAGCACACTTAGGCAATGGTAGCTCAACTTGCGCCATTTGGAATGGTCAAAGTGTCGATACCTCCATGGGACTGACTCCGCTTGAAGGTGTGGTTATGGGTACCCGTAGTGGTGATGTTGATCCAAGTATTCATAGTTTTCTTGCTTCAAATCTGGGCTGGGACATCTATAAAATTGATAAAATGCTGAACAGTGAATCAGGCTTACTGGGCTTATCAGATCTTTCAAATGATATGCGCACCTTGATTGAAGCCTCAGAACAAGGCAATGAAGATGCGACTTTGGCGATTGAAGTATTCTGTTATCGTTTAGCCAAATCACTTGCGGCATTAAGCTGCGGTTTACCACGTATCGATGGCCTGTTCTTTACTGGCGGTATTGGTGAAAACTCTGCCTATATTCGTGAAAAAACGATCGCTTACTTACCACACTTCGGTTTCAACCTCAGCAAAGAACAGAATGATGGTTTAAAACGTGGTACAGAAGGTCGAATTGATGCTGGAACAGGTCCTCAAATTTGGGTCATACCAACCGATGAAGAAGGTCGTATTGCTAAAGAAACCGTTCATGTTGTAGAACACGAGGTACAACAGGCCGCAAAAAAGCCTGAATCTGATATTGCGACAGCTTAAGCTGTCGTAAGTTTTGTACGAGCTTTGGGTATACCTGTTGAAATAGCAGCATACTCAAGCTCGTTATTAAAAATGATCTTGACCAGATTTTGATATAAAGCTGTTTTGTAATCGCTTAAGCTGGCATAAATATATAAACCAGTCTTGTAGATGAATATCGTTTTGCGATCACTGTATACACCACCAAAAAGATGTTGAGTGAAGCAGATGATTTGAGATATTCATCTTCAATTTATCCATGAATTCACATATTTTTACTGATTAAAGAATCGTCTATGAAAACAATTTTATTGGTTCCAACTGGGGAAGGCGTAGGTTTAACGTCTGCGTGTTTAGGTTTAGTCTATGCATTGGAATGCCAAGGCGTCAAAGCAGGCTTTGTAAAACCATTTTCACAAGAATTAGTTGCTGAACCAGACCGCACCACTGCGCTTTACCGTCATATCTCAAAATTAGATACGGTTGAACCGATAGCTTATGCAAAAATCACACAACAGCTCAATGATGGTGAAACTGATGAGCTCCTTGAAGAAGCGGTCAGCTTACAACGCCAAATTGCAAAGTCCCATGACATTGTGATTGTAGAAGGCTTAGTCCCTACTGCACGTGATGCTTTTGCCAGTGATTTAAATGCTTCTTTGGCGCAAGCTTTGGATGCAAAAGTTATCTTTGTCAGTAATGCCAATATCGAAAAACCAGAACAAACTGCTGAAAAAGTTGAAGCACAAGTACGTAATTTTGGTGGTGCATCATCATCGCGTAATGCAGGCGTATTGTTTATGCGTACCCGCGGTTTACCTGCTGAATCTGCACAAATTCCGGTGACCATTGATCCAAGCTTACGTTTAGTTGCAGATACTGAAAAATTTAAAACTGAAATTCAAAAAACTTATGCACACATTGGTTCAGCAACATTTCCAATTATTGGCTTAGTTCCATTCAGTGACACCTTGAGTGTGCCTCGCATCTCAGACTTAGCAAAACAAATTCAAGCCACATGGATTAATCAGGGCAAAGCCAACACACGCCGTGTATTGCACAGCAGCTTAATTGCGTCAAATATTGAACATGAGCTACAAAAATTCGTTGCAGGCGAACTGATTATCAGTGCTTCCGATCGTATTGATGTGTTATTGGCCAGTAGTTTAGCCACCAGCAATGGCATTCCACTCGCAGGTTTGGTTTTAACTGAACACCATGAGCCAAATCCATTGGTTTTAGAGTTCTGCCAGTCTGCAATTAAAAATGGTCTACCGATTTTACATACGCCACTCAGTACCTTTGAAACAGCACAGCAACTTGCCAATTTAAGCAATGAAATTCCTGTGGATGATACTGAACGTGCCGATCAAGTGACCCGCTTCGTTTCAAGCCATATTGATCCAGCATGGTTGACCCAAATGTTGAATGGTGACTATAAACCCCGTTTATCTCCTTCTGCATTCCGTCATGAATTGGTACAAAAATCAATTGCTGCAAAAAAACGTATTGTACTGCCTGAAGGCGATGAGCCACGTACCATTCAAGCCGCAGCAATTTGTCAATCTCGTGGTATTGCGCAATGTGTATTGTTAGCAAAACCTGAAGCGGTACTTGAAGTCGCTAAAGCACGTAATATTGAACTCCCTGTGGATTTAGAAATTATTGATCCAGATCTGATTCGTGAAAACTACGTGACCCAAATGGTTGAATTACGCAAAGGTAAACTCAACGAATTACAAGCACGTGAGCAACTGCAAGATACTGTGGTACTCGGTACAATGATGCTGGCACTTGATCAAGTCGATGGACTGGTTTCTGGTGCTGTGCACACCACCGCCAATACAGTGCGCCCTGCATTCCAGCTGATCAAAACTGCACCAGAATACTCCTTGGTCTCTTCAATCTTCTTTATGCTGTTGCCAGACGAAGTTTATGTATACGGTGATTGCGCGATCAACCCTGATCCAGATGCTGAGCAATTGGCAGAGATTGCAATTCAATCTGCAGATTCGGCAAAAGCATTTGGTATTGATCCACGTATTGCCATGATTTCCTATTCAACCGGTACTTCAGGTGCAGGTGCGGAAGTTGAAAAAGTTGCAAAAGCCACGGAAATTGCCAAACAACGTCGTCCAGATTTACTGATTGATGGCCCTTTACAATATGATGCTGCATCTGTTGAAAGTGTTGGACGCTCTAAAGCACCAGACTCTCAAGTTGCTGGGCGTGCCAATGTATTTATCTTCCCAGATCTCAATACAGGCAATACCACCTATAAAGCAGTTCAACGCTCGGCTAATGTGGTCAGTGTTGGTCCAATGCTGCAAGGTTTAAATAAACCTGTAAATGACTTGTCGCGTGGTGCATTGGTAGATGATATTGTCTTTACCATTGCATTGACGGCGATTCAGTCAGAACAACAAGCTGCACATTAATGCTGATCTGCTAGACATAAAAAACCACCCAAATCAATTGGGTGGTTTATTTAATGTACTGACGAAAAATTCATAAATCAGTCTTTATGATACTGTTATCCCCATCGATTCAATTGCTATCATGGGTATTAAACAGCTTTATTTTCAATGAGATTAAAGCTTAGAAGAAATAGTTCACGCGAAATAAATAATTACGCGGAGTACCTGGCATAGCGTTTGAACGCCAATATTCTTTATCTGTTAAATTATTCACAGCAATCGTCGCACCCCATTTATCGTCTTTATAACCAATTGCAGCATCGATACGAGTCCAATCTGGCATTTTGGTGGTATTTTCATCAGAAGTATAATAATCCCCCATATAGGTTGCACCAACCTCGCCATAAATTTTTTCGGTAGGAAGATAACGTACAAACAAATTGCCTGTATGCTTGGAAACATTGCGTAAATTATTATCAACCAATTCAGGTCTTAAATCATGTTTAGTAATTTTGGCATCTGTATAACCATAGCCACCTCGAACATAAATATTATTCAGTGCCTGACCAATAAAACTAAACTCTAATCCTTTAGATTCATTTTCACCAACAACAACATAAGGCGAGTTATTATCATCTGGATCTTTACGTGCGCGGATATTATGTTTTTTAATATTGAATACAGATAATTGTGTGTTTAGCTTAGAATCCAGCCAATCACTTTTTATACCCACTTCATATTGATCAAGATATTGCGGCTCATAATTAAATGCACTTAGATCATCCGTTGCATTTATAACATTGACGCCCATATTGCCGCCAAAGGGTGAAAAACTTCGACTATAAGATGCATATAGACTTTGTTCAGGGACGGGTTGCCATACAAAACCTACATTTGGGCTAAATGTCTCATCTTTAACTGCACGTGATTGTCGGTATGATGTTGAACTCTCTAATTTATTTGTGGTTTTTGACTCATAGTAATCATAACGCCCACCTAACATCATTTTAAACTGATCATTAAAGCTAATGAGATCCTGAAGGAAAAGCGCATAATTTGTTCCTTCATTATAATTGTGAGAGGTCGTAATATGCCCTGTGCCACGGTTACTAAAACGATCACCTGTTAGTGGATTCACAAATCCATAAATCAATGAGCCATCCTTGTTTTTATTTGATAGTAAAGGTTCTCGCTGTTCATAAGACCAGTCAGTACCCACTAGAACATTATGTTTAATCGCCCCAGTATTAAACTCACCAGTTATATCCCAAGTATTGGTTGTGGTTTTATTGGTTGTTTGCTGCCAATAATAAATTTGATTGACATAACCTTTATAACATCCTTTATTTGTATTCGTTGGCTTCACATCTGCAGTACACATAGAGCCTAAATAAAAATGATCAAAATTTTGTTCCGACTCACGATGACTTAAACCCCAATGAAATTTCCAATTTGGCGCAAATTCATATTTAACATCTATACGCATTGTTTGAAGAATATCTTCTACATAATCTCCAGATTGAGCAAACCCCATCTTAATTGAAGTCCCTGTAGGCAAGTTCTCATAGGAAGGACCACGATCAGGAACTCGATGTATATTGTCGTAAGTAAATTCGGTCGTCCAAAGTAGTTTTTCATCATCACTACGATAAGTCACACTTGGAGAAATCATTTCCTCATTGGCGCCGATATCGGAACGGAAGCTATTGGTATCGGACTTTTCACCAACCAAACGTACAGCCCAGTTATCATTAAGTACTTTATTAATATCAAGCGTTCCGCCAACATTATCATAAGAACCCACGTATGCCCCAACTGAGCTTCCCGAATCAAAATTTGCATATTTGGTAACCATATTGATCACACCACCACCGCCACTACGGCCATATAATACAGATGCAGGACCTTTTAAAATTTCAATTCGTTCAACATTGGCGGTACTACGACGTATCTGTCCACTTTCACGCACACCATCACGATAGATATCTCCAGAATCCGCACTAAACCCACGCAGCATAATACCATCACCACGCATATCATAACTGGTTGAAACGCCTGGTGTGCCTTGTAACATAACACTCAAATCATTTGCGCCATACAGCTTATATTTCGAAACATCAATTGTATCAATCGTTTGTGGTATATCTTTTTTATCTAAACCATTTCTCGTAACATTGGCTTGTTTATAGTCCACATATGTTTTTATTGGGTCACCATCATTCATTGCTTCAATGACAATGGTGGGAAGCGTTGCTGTGCTTTTTTTCTGTTCTTCACTGCTATCTGTATTTGCAAATGTTAAAGAGGAAACGAAAAGCCCTCCCGTCGACAGCATCATTAAAGTTAAGCTTTTTTTAACAAAAGGCATTATTGCACCAAGAAAAATAATGAGAATTATTATCATTATAATATGAATTTTCACTAAATTTTACAATAACACGCTAATTTAACTACAAAATAATGATGATCTAAAAAATAAACGTGAAAAGTATATTAAATTAAGTGGGATTATTTTTACTTATTTAGAAATTAAACTAAAAAATAACTTTAATACTCATAATTAAAATATATGAATCTCTTAATTTGAGAATATTAAAATTTTTAGATATTTTTGTATTTATTGCTTAATTTATTTTCATCTAGGTATTTTATATTCGCTTGGCTAACCAAACAGTATGCCCAGTACAATCACGATCTTCAGCAATCATCTTTATCACTTCAAAATTATATTTTTTAAATAGTTCATGATACTCAGCGGATGATAAGCTGGCATGATACAGCGCATCACCAAACATCTCTCCAACCGCTTCACCCTGTGATGGTCCACTGGTAAACATTAAAGCAGCGCCAGCTTTTGTATATTGATCAAAAATTTCAAACATATCTCGCTGATCTTGTGGTGTAAGGTGAAAAAAGCTATCCCAAGCGAGTATTGCATCAAATTTGCGATCTAAATCTACTGTTCGCATATCAGCTAAAATCCAAGTGTGATCAGGAAAATTCTGTTTCGCCATTTCAATCATCACATCAGAACTATCAACACCTGTCACAGTATTCGCTTGCTCAATCAAATAAGCTGCAATTGGTTTTGCAGAGCCACAGCCCAAGTCAAGAATATGGGAATGAGCTGGAATTAAAGTTAAAAAGCGATCCAACCACGCTTTTTCATAAAGAAATTCCCCGCGTAATTCAGTCCATGCACGAGCATGCTTTGTATAAATTTCAATAATATTTTCCGCAAGATGCGTATAGTTTTCCATGTTGTTGTTATTTAGCCCAAGCTTTTGACTCAATAGAGTATAGAGCTTTTCTCACCCTGTAAAATCTGAAATTTATTTCAATACGGCTTTATCATCATTTATATAAAAAGTAGAAAAGTTGACTTGATCAATCAAAATATAAGCTGAGTTTCTCAAATAAAATCATAAAACTTTAGGCTGAAATTAGATCTAAGCCACCACAAAACAAGCAATATCACGTATAATTTAGCCCGCTAGCTAACAGCCCGCTCAAGAGATTTTTGATATGACAACTATTATCAAACAAGATGACTTGATCACATCGGTCAAGGACGCGCTTCAGTTCATTTCGTACTATCATCCACAAGACTTTATCCAAGCGATGAGCCGTGCTTATGATCGTGAAGAGAACCAAGCTGCAAAGGATGCAATTGCACAAATCTTAATTAATTCACGTATGTGTGCAGAAGGTCATCGTCCAATCTGTCAAGATACTGGTATTGTTAACGTATTTGTTGACGTGGGCTTAGATGTTAAATTTGATTTAACCATGAGCTTAGATGATGCGATCAATGAAGGTGTACGCCAAGGTTATTTAGAAAATAGTAACGTACTCCGCGCTTCAGTTTTAGCAGATCCTGCTTTTGGTCGTAAAAATACCAAAGACAATACACCTGCTGTAATTCACTACAAACTCGTTCCAGGCAATAAAGTCGATATTACTGTTGCAGCGAAAGGTGGTGGTTCAGAGAATAAATCTAAACTGGCAATGCTTAACCCTTCTGACTCGATCGTAGATTGGGTACTTAAAACTGTACCAACGATGGGTGCGGGTTGGTGTCCTCCAGGAATGCTCGGTATTGGTATTGGTGGTACTGCTGAAAAAGCCATGATGCTTGCAAAAGAATCGCTCATGGAAGAAATCAATATGGACGAGTTACTTCGCCGTGGTCCACAGAACCAAATTGAAGAACTGCGTATTGAAATCTTTGAAAAAGTAAATGCATTGGGTATCGGTGCGCAAGGTCTTGGTGGTCTAACCACAGTGCTTGATATCAAGATCAAAGACTACCCTTGCCATGCTGCTGGTAAACCAGTCGGTATGATTCCAAACTGTGCTGCAACTCGTCACGCTCATTTCCAGTTAGACGGTTCAGGTATTGCACATATTCAAGCGCCTTTACTTTCAGATTACCCTGAAGTGACTTGGGATACGTCAACATCTAAACGTGTTGACTTAGACAATATCACACAGGAAGAAATGAACTCATGGCAACCGGGCGATACATTATTATTGAACGGTACCATCTATACAGGTCGTGATGCTGCGCATAAACGCATGGTTGACATGTTGAATAAAGGCGAACAGTTACCTGTAGATCTCAAAGGTAAATTCATTTACTACGTGGGACCTGTAGATCCAGTCGGTGATGAAGTTGTAGGCCCTGCTGGTCCAACAACAGCAACACGTATGGATAAGTTCACACGTCAAGTCCTTGAAGCGACTGGCTTGTTTGGTATGATCGGTAAAGCGGATCGTGGCCCTGCTGCTGTTGAAGCGATCAAAGACAATAAAGCAACTTATTTGATGGCTGTTGGTGGTGCTGCTTATTTAGTATCTAAAGCCATTCGTGAAGCAGAAGTTGTTGCATTTGCTGACTTAGGGATGGAAGCTATTTATAAATTTAAAGTACAAGACATGCCTGTATCTGTTGCAGTTGATGTCAATGGTACTTCTATTCATGCGACTGCACCTAAAATCTGGCAAGCCAAAATTGGTAAAATCCCAGTGGTTGATGCTGTTGCACAATAATCTGATCTAAAGCTTAGATTAAGCTTGAGCATCACTTAAAAAGCACTCTATGATTAGAGTGCTTTTTATTTTGAGTCAGATCATGAACTTTATAAAATATATTATTTTTCCTGGATTATTTGTATGCTTGATCTCTATTCAAAGTTTTGCTTCAAACACTGATAGTGACGCTGTTGACCGACTAGCGCAAGGTATCATTACCAATCAAATATGGCGCCTACAATACAATGAAAGTGCAAAAAAGATTTATCAAAATCAAGCGGAAAATTTAATCAAAAACGGATCAAGTACAATAGAACTCACTGATAAAGAAAAACAAATCATCCCTCAAATTGTAGAGATTTATCAGGCAATACCAGAAAATATTCTCCGAGACCCACAATTTATCGCCCAAACCAAACAAATTCTTTTAGAATCGTTAAGTTCTCAAGAAATTGAAATGCTCTCACAGCATGACACAACGTCGAGCCAAGAGCTGTACACAAAACTTGCCAATATTGACACAGAAATATTCCTAGAAAGCAATGCAGCTATTCGTAAGGCAGTCAATGACCCTCAATTTATCCAACAATATCGCAATAAAATTGGAGAAATTATTCAGCAACTGCATCATTTAGATGAAAATAAATAATGGAAAACCGATGAAAATTAAGCAGTTCGTTTTAACTTTAAGTTTATGCTGTATCACAATGTCAAGTTTTGCATCTCCAGCAACAGATAAAAGTGTCGACAAATTGATGCAACTCTCCAATATCTCAGAGATTTTCAAACAAAGTACTCGTGATATGCAACCCTACTTTGACGATCAAGCAGAAGCACTTGTTCGCCAAGTGACGGGGGCTCAAACATTGAATATCGATCAGCAAAATGCAGCACTACAAATTAGTGCATTGTATAGTGATATTCAACAGCAGCTGGTGACTGACCCAGAATATCTCAACATGTTTAAATCATTATTTAAAAAGACCTTTACTGAAGAAGAAGTTCAAGCCAATATCGCTTTTTTAAGTACACCGATTGGACAATCCATCAATCAAAAGATGAACACGCTTATGACAGAAGTCATGCAAGAAACCGCAAAGTTTTCTCAAGAAAAAATGCTAAAAGTAGAAAATCAAAAAGCCCTGAAAGAAAAAATGGAAACGATTTTAAAGCCAATTCTTCAAGTTGAATAAGCTTTTACTCAACCATTTTATGATGTGAATTACAACCAGAACTTATATAGGTATTTTATGAAATTACTCCAACACTTACTACTTGCAAGCGCATGTATCAGCACAAATTTTGCTTTTGCAGCGCCCGCTTCAGACCAACAAGTTCAACAATTATTAAAAGTCATGAATATTGATGAACTGCTACAAGAAACCATACAACAAATTCGCCCTCAGTTGGATCAACAAGCTTACCAAATCATTCAAATGACGGTAAAAAAAGATCAGCTCAACCCACAAGAACAAATTGTCGCCAATGAGCTTGCTGACAAAATGTATGAGCAAAGTAAAAAAACCATTGCTTGGGATCAAATCAAACCTGTTTATCTTAAGATTTATAAAGACATATACAGTGCTGAAGAAGTTCAAGCTCAAATTGATTTTTATTCAAGTGCAATTGGACAGTCGATTCTGAAAAAAACACCTCAAGTTGCTCAAGAAACCATGAAAGTCATGAATAGCCAACTGATAAAAAGTGTACAAACTGCATCTGAAGACTTTAAAGAAGTGACTAAAAAATTAGATGCTTTAAAAAAGGCTGCAAATACTCAATAAAACAAATAAGAAAAGAGAGCCTCGCTCTCTTTTCTATATCAAACATCATCTAGCGATAGATTACCAAGTCATTGGGTTCCAAAGTTTAAACTGCTGCCCCAAATGCACATCATCACTCACTTTGTACGGTTCACCTTTGATTTTTTCTTTAGGTTTGATCACACGACCATCTGCAGTCACTTCAGCGACGAAATTAAGGCCTGGAGTCTTCAGTTGAGTCATTGCAATTTCTTTGAGTCCTTGTCGAGTAGGCATTTGCATTAAAGGCCCTACACGTAATAACCCTGCTTCACCATTGGGTCCACCGCGAAATTTTTCTTCTTCATATTTGACAAAATATTGCCCGCCAGCTTCCACTGAGAAGTAAGCAACTTTGGGTTTCTGGAAATGAAAAATCGTTAATGGGCGACTGAGACTTAATTTATAGTCACCTTCAGCCAGTTCAATCCAGTAATAATGATTACTGATCAAGCTTGGAATTTTCTTACCATTCAGAAAAAAATTGTTTGGAATAATTTCTTGTCTATTCCAACGACTGTCTGGTCGATAAAAATACACAATTGCAGCTTGAGGATTCTGTGGTTTAACCAGCTTAAAGTATTGCCCAGGTTTTTGATTGACCCAAGACCCGGTAGAGAATGATGCAACTTTATATTGTTCAAGCTTTTCATGAACCAACGAATCTTCTTTTTTGAAATCGATTGGATCTAAAGTTGAAACAACTTTTGCAGGTTGCTGTTCAACAGATTGATGACTTTGACAAGCTGCCAACCCACAACTGATCAAAACGACTAGACCGATGTAACGCATGATTTTCCCTCACCGCGTATTTTTTATTTTCGTTTTTAATAAACCCTATTGTCTACAGCCAGCTTAACATTTCAATGACCATTTAAAAATAAAAAACGTGCAAATAGTCAAGCTACTTGCACGTTTCAGATGAATTGCACTGAGGATGTATCAGAATCCAGCTTTTAAGCTGATTTTGTATCCAATACCTTCAAATCTACTTTTTCAACTTCAGTATTTTCATGCTTTGGTTGACGTTCAGATTTGAACTCTGGTGCAGCTTTATCGTTAATCACTGCTTCATTGATAATCACAGTACCAATGTCTGAACGACTTGGTAAGTCATACATGGTTTCAAGCAATACATTTTCTAAAATAGAACGCAGACCACGCGCACCTGTATTACGCTCTAACGCTTTTTTCGCGATCGCACGTAAAGCAGAGTCTTCAAAAAGAAGGTCTACATTTTCCATCTCAAAAAGATATTGATACTGACGCGTTAATGCATTTTTTGGTTCTGTTAAAATCTGCATCAAGGCTTCTTGATCAAGCTCTTCAAGTGTTGCGATCACAGGTAAACGACCAATGAACTCTGGAATTAAACCAAATTTCACCAAATCTGCTGCTTCAACTTGACGGAATAATTCAGATACTTTCTTACTATCGTCTTTATTCTTTACGTCTGCAGTGAAACCAATACCACCTTTTTCTTGACGTTGTTGCACAACTTTTTCAAGACCAGAGAATGCACCACCACAGATAAACAAGATATTTGCAGTATCGACTTGAATAAACTCTTGCTGTGGATGTTTACGTCCACCTTGAGGCGGAATTGACGCAACCGTACCTTCAATCATTTTCAACAATGCTTGTTGCACACCCTCACCAGACACATCACGTGTAATTGAAGGGTTTTCAGATTTACGGGTAATCTTGTCAATTTCATCAATGTAGATAATGCCCTTTTGTGCTTTTTCTACATCGTAATCCGCTTTTTGCAAAAGTTTCTGAATAATGTTTTCAACATCTTCACCAACATAACCAGCTTCAGTCAATGTTGTTGCGTCAGCCATTGCAAAAGGTACATCAAGCAAACGTGCAAGTGTTTGTGCCAGCAATGTTTTACCTGAACCTGTCGGTCCAATCAGCAAAATATTACTTTTAGCAATTTCAACAGCATCTTTAGGCTTATGCCCTGTTTGAGATACTTTTAAACGTTTGTAATGGTTATACACTGCAACTGAAAGTGTTTTCTTTGCTGTGTCTTGACCAATTACATACTGGTCCAAAGCCGCACGAATTTCATGTGGTTTTGGCAATGGACGTGTTGCCCAATCGCCTGTTTCCACCTGTTGACTCGTTTGCACTAAGTCTAAGCACACATCCACGCATTCATTACAAATATATGCGTCCTCGCCTGCAATCAGCTTACCGACTTCAGACTGCGTTTTACCGCAAAATGAACAATGCTTTTGTCCTTGAGGAAGATCGGACATTTTCACTCCAAATTCTTAAATCTTATCTATAAATGTTTAGTCTTGAGGTCGTTTACTTAATACCTGATCCACTAAACCATATTCTTTTGCTTGCTGTGCAGTCATAAAATTATCACGATCTGTATCTTTAGCGACAGTTTCGTAATCTTGACCACTATGTTCAGCCATTAAACGATTTAAACGTTCTTTGATGAATAAAATTTCACGTGCATGAATTTCAATATCCGATGCTTGACCACGGAAACCACCCAATGGTTGGTGAATCATCACACGCGCATTTTCCAAGCAATAACGCTTACCTTTTGCACCAGCATTTAATAAGAAAGCCCCCATAGATGCAGCTTGCCCCATACAATAGGTCACTACATCAGGCTTAATAAATTGCATCGTATCGTAAATTGCCATACCCGCAGTCACTGAACCACCAGGTGAATTGATATATAAATGGATATCTTTATCTGGATTTTCAGCTTCTAAAAACAACATTTGCGCGACAATAAGATTCGCCATGTTGTCTTCAACTTCACCAGTTAAAAAAATCACACGTTCACGTAAAAGACGTGAAAAAATATCGAAAGAACGCTCACCACGTGAAGATTGTTCTACGACTACTGGCACCAAAGCGCTTTCAATTGATGGAACGTACATACGTTATTTATTCCTGAATTCTTGTTACTTCACTCATGTTCACAATATGAGGGATAATTGCTGAAAATGCAAAATATTCCCAACTTAATATCAGATATTTTTTGCATAAGTATTGTGAATGGAATGATTAAATCCATGTTTAAGCTCATAAAAAAAGGCGCCAAAGCGCCTTTTTTTAGATCAAACAACTTAGCCTTGTTGGCGCGCTTGTTGCTCTTTTAACAAATCTTGATAGCTAACAACTTCATCAGTTACTTTAGCAGCAGCTAAGATATGATCAACAACTTGATCTTCTAACACTACGCCTTCGATTTGAGCACGTTGTTGCTTATCAGTTTTGAAATATTCGATCACTTCAGTCGGATCTTCATAAGAAGAAGCCATATCTTCGATATAAGCATCAACACGTGATTGGTCTACTTCAAGTTTAGCATCAGCCAATACTTTGCTTACCAATACACCAAGTTTAACTGCTTTTTCAGCTTGTTCTTTGAACAAGTCATCAGGAAGCATGCTGCTGTCAAATGCTTTAGCACCTTGAGCACCAAACTGTTGAGTAAATTGTTGAATCATTTGTTGACGTTGACGATCAATTTCTTGAGCCAACATAGATTCAGGAACTTCTACGTCATTTGCAGCAACAAGTGCATCAAAAGTTGCACCTTTCACTTGGTTACGTAGGCCATTTTTTACTTCACGTTCCATGTTTTTGCGAACGTCAGCTTTTAATTTCTCTACGCCTTCTTCTTCAGTTAAACCGAAGATTTTAAGGAATTCAGCATCAATTTCAGGAAGTTTTTGTTTTTCAACAAGTTTAACTGTGATTTTGAATTGAGCCGCTTTACCTGCTAAGTTTTCAGCTTGGTAGTCTTCAGGGAAAGTTACATCAATCACTTTCTCTTCGCCTTTCTTCATACCAACGATACCGTCTTCGAAGCCAGGGATCATACGACCAGAACCTAAAACAAGTTTAAAGTCTTCAGCAGCACCGCCTTCAAACTTCTCACCATCAACAGTACCTTCAAAATCGAAAGTTACTTGCATGTCTTTTTTAGCCATGCCTTTAGTTTCAGTCCATTCAGCGCGTTGCTTTTGAAGATTTTCAAGCATTGCATCAACGTCTTTATCTGTTACTTCAGATGATTTACGTGATACTTCAAGACCTTCAAATTTAGCTTCAACTTCAGGATAAACTTCAACTGTAGCTTGATAAACTAAAGCATCATCTTTGTTTTCAACTTTGTCGATGTTTGGCATACCAACAGCGTTGATTTTTTCTTGTTGAATTGCTTCAAATACTGTGTCACGAATGATGTCGTTTACAACTTCTTGGTAAATACCAGCGCCGTATTCACGACGTACAACGTTTACTGGCACTTTACCTTGACGGAAGCCGTTGATCTTCACAGTTTTGGCAGTGCGTTTCAAGCGAGCTTCAAACTGCTCGTTAATACGGCTCGTCGGTACAGATACATTTAAACGACGGGCAACGCCCGAAACCGCTTCAGAAGTTACTTGCATGGCTTCCTCGATAGAATTTAATAATTACAGTTTTTCAAAAAGTGCCACATTATATGACAACATTTGAATATATACAAAACACCTGTGTAAATCATTTTATTTCGATCACTGATTTTCTCATTGTGACGCTTTTTTTAATAAATTATCTTCGACTCGATGACAAAATAAAAATTTTGTATTTTTATATGAATTTACCAAATTCAAATACTTTAGTGACATTAGAATAAATTTATTTACATTTTGAAATATCTACAATTAAAATTAAATAAATAAAATTCAAAAAGTTAAGTGAAATTTCAATACATTTTTAATTCATTTTCTCATCATAAACATTTAAAACCATCGACAATTTCAATTTCAAACAGATGCAATAAACAATAAGAATCATTATTATTCGCATACAAATTTACACTACTCTTTGTGAGTTCACGTATGTCTTTTATCAAATCACGCAAAAAGATTGTTTCTACTGCAATCGCATCTTCACTTTCAGTTATTGCAACATCAGCCATCGCTCAAGACGAAATCGCAAAGCTTCCAACAATTAAAGCACAAGCGACTGTAGAACAAAGTTTAAAAGTAGATGAGTCTGCCAATAAAAAATTTGTTGCACCTTTATTAGATACACCTAAGTCTGTATCAGTTATTTCAAAACAATTGATTGAAGATACTAAAGTAACCACTTTGAGTGATGCCCTTCGTACAGTACCTGGCATTACCTTAGGCGCTGGTGAAGGTGGTAACCCAAATGGTGATCGCCCATTTATCCGTGGTTATAACTCTGAAGGCTCGATGTATGTTGATGGCGTACGCTCTACAACTTCACAAAATCGTGAGATGTTTGCTGTTGAGCAAGTAGAAGTAACCAAAGGGTCTTCTTCAATGCTTGGTGGTGGTGGTAATGCCAGCGGTAACATCAACTTAATCTCTAAAGTCGCTAAGAAAGGAGATTCTTTAGAAGGTTCTGTGCAAGCTGGTACTGATGATTATCAGCGTATTACTTTAGACGGTAATAAAGATTTTGGTAATGGTATTGCTGCTCGTGTTGCAGTGATGGGGCACCACAATAATAAGGCTGGTCAAGGTGATGATGGTTCAGAATATAAACGTGCTGGTATTGCGCCAAGTATTACTTTTGGTTTAGATACTGCGACACGTGCAACTTTAAGTTATTACTATTTAAAAACAGATGATACACCTGATGCAGGTGTTCCATACAACAATCCAAACAATTATGCTGCTGGCTCAGGTAAACCAATTGATGTTAAACAAGGCATCTATTATGGCTGGAAAGATCGTGACTTCCAGAGACAAGAAAACCAAATTGGTACATTTAAATTAGAGCATGATTTAGCAGATAACTTAACCTTAACGAATGTTGCGACTTACAGTAAATCAAAAAATGACTATGTCTGGACACAACCAGATGACAGTCAAGGTAACTTTATTAACTCAGCCACTGGACAATTAAAAGATAAAGGTATCTGGCGTCGTGCCAATACTCGAACAACCGATATTGATACATTTAGTGATCAACTTTTCTTAAATGGTAAATTCAATACGGGTTCATTAAAACATAGCTTTATTGCAGGTGCTGAATACTCAAAATTAGATGGAGATAAAGGTACATATGTCGTTACTGACCCAGCGACAGGTAACAGCACTGCAATTGGTGGTAGTATCACAGCTGGGGCATGCACCCTTGCTAATTCAAATGGCTGGTGTACTTCTACATTTAACCCGAACTCAAAGGATCCGTTCTTAGGTTCTGTACAAGCAAATAAACGAGTAACAAATACAACAACTGAAACCACAGCATTTTATCTCAGTGATCATATTGAGATTAACCCTCAATGGCTTGTTGATTTAGGTGCTCGTTGGGATAAATTTGAAACAGAATTAACCACATATAAAAATGGGACAACTGCACTTCCAACACCGACAAAAGTAAATAGTGATTCTGATTTTTGGAGTTGGAATGGTGGTGTAACATTCAAACCTACAGAGAATGGTAGTATCTATGCAAGCTATTCAACCTCTGCAACTCCTGTAGGTATTGATGCAAGTGAAAGTAGCGAAGCAGCTCCATCTGATGCAATTAAAAATTTAGACCCAGAGAAAGCACGCACTTATGAAATCGGTACTAAATGGGATCTATTAAATGATAAGTTAAATTTAACTGCTGCTATTTTCCGTACTGAAAAACAAAATACGCGTATTCAAATTGATCCAACTACATATACCAATGGTGGCGACAGCAAAGTCGATGGTATTGAACTTGGTTTAAACGGTAACATTACTGATAAATGGGCTGTTTCAGCGGGCTATACATATTTAGATAGCGAACAAACCAATCCAGGTCCATCATGTACTCGTGCTGGTGTTTGTACATATCCAAATGCGGCAAAAGGGAAACAACTACCAAACGTACCTAAAAACTCTGCGACACTATGGACGACTTATAAAGTATTACCTCAAGTTACACTTGGTGCTGGTGCAGTTGCAATGGATAAAGTCTATGGCAATGCTACAAATACAAAGTGGGTTCCAGGTTATGTCCGTTATGACGCAATGGCAAAATATGATGTCAATAAAAATGTTAACTTACAGTTAAATGTAAATAACCTTTCTGATGTCCGTTATTTCAGCAAAGCGTATGCATCTCACTATGCAACAGAAGCAGAAGGTCGTAGCGCAGTATTGTCGATCAACTTTAAATATTAATTGAAAGAACAAATCCATAATTATTTTATGGATTCGTTTTAAATGATATAAAATAGCCTCTGTACAGAGGCTATTTTTCTATAACCGATTACTCTGCAATCAATTTGATTAAAAGGTATTAAGATGATCCATCATATTCCTAATGTATTAAGCAAAGAACAAGTTCTATATTTTAGAAATACAATGCAAAGTACAGAATGGATTAGTGGTCAATATACAACAGGCTCACTTTCAGCCAATGTCAAAAAAAACCAACAACTGCCAGAAAATCATCCATTAACACAACAATTAGGCAATATCATCTTAGACGCTATAGGACAAAATGCTCAATTTTTATCAGCAGCATTGCCATTAGAAATTCTTCCGCCATATTTTAATCGTTACGAAAATAACCAATCTTTTGGATTTCATGTTGATAACTCCATCCGTAATATTCGCGGTACTCAGCAACGTATCCGTACTGATCTATCTTGTACTGTTTTTTTAAGTGAACCTGATGAATATCAAGGTGGTGAACTCGTTGTTGAGGACACTTATGGCTATCACGAAATCAAACTCCCTGCAGGAGATCTAATTCTGTACCCTTCCACAAGCCTTCATGAAGTAACAGCTGTGACTCAAGGTGCTCGCATCGCTTCTTTTTTTTGGCTTCAAAGTATGATTCGCGATGATGCTAATCGCCATATGTTATTCAATCTAGATCAAAGCATTCAAAATTTAAGAATTGAATTAGGTGATATGCACGCTGAAGTCGTTAAACTCACCAGTCTTTACCATAATTTAATTCGTAAGTGGGCTGAATTGTAATCCCCATCCCGTGAAATTGATTTTCTCAATCGGTAAGTTTTCTCATGAGTAAAAAAATCCAAGTACCACTCACTCAAATTCCAGCATATTTACAGACCATTGCGGATTACGAGAAACAAGCAGAACAGCATCTGCCTGAAAACACTTGGCACTATTTGCAAGGTGGGGCGATGGATGAGCAAAGTGTGCAAGAAAACTTACAACAATTTAAAAATATTCAACTGATTCCAAGACTGCTCAATGACTTAACTCAAGGCTCGACCGAATGTGAAATTTTAGGACAAAAATTTCCTCATCCAATTTTTCTTGCACCGATTGGACATCAACAATTGTTCCATCCTGACGGCGAAGCTGCGGCTGCACTGGCGGCCGAAGTTTTAGGAAGTAATATTGTACTGAGCACTTTCACCAATACTGATATGCGAAGTTTAAAACAAGAAAACCCTTTGAAATGGTTTCAATTGTATTGGCAAGGTGATCGTGAGAAATCATTGGCCTTAGTTCGACTCGCAGAACAACAAAATTTTAAAGCACTTGTGATTACAGTAGATTCACCGCATACAGGGATTCGTGATCGTGAACGTCGGGTGAATTTTCAATTGCCAGAAGGCATGCAACACCCCCATACACCCACCCACATTCCCCTACCCGAAATTTCTGAGCAGCAACATCCTGTATTCAACGGTTTAATGCAAATTGCACCCAAATGGGCAGATATCGAATTTATAATTGCCCATAGCCATTTGCCTGTAATTTTAAAGGGTGTGCTACATCCACTCGATGCAAAAAAAGCAGTCGAAATCGGAGTAAAAGGCTTAATCGTTTCCAATCACGGTGGACGAGTACTCAATAGCAGTATTTCCCCACTGATCGCCTTAGCAAAAATTAAGGCTGTTGTTCCGCATGATTTTCCTTTGCTTTTAGATGGTGGAATCCGTCGTGGTACCGATATATTTAAAGCATTGGCATTAGGCGCATCTGCGGTGCTGATTGGCCGTCCTGCGATCTACGGGCTCTCTGTTGCTGGTGCTTTAGGTGTGGCCCATGTGATTAAAATTTTAAAGGAAGAATTTGAAATTACCATGGCATTAATGGGAACAGCTACCGTAAAAGAAATCAATCAAGAATATATTTTTCAAGATTAAGTCATTCAAAGGAAATTTTTCTCTCAACTGATATTTTTTATGCAAATTAAGGAAATTATTTCCAAGATAATTGTTTTAGAATTAATCTCAAGTTAAACCATTTGTAAGTTATCAGTGTTTAGATTTATCTCGTGTTACCCACGTATAAGTTTATGAAAATTTACTGTGTTTTCATCTTAAAAACACTTGTAAATTGAACAGATAGACACAATCTATATTTGTAGTAAGTTGCCTTTACCCAAGAGACGAGCAACAACAACTACACAAGGAGTTCCCTCATGATGTTGGCTGATCCAAGTAAAAAATATCGTCGCATGTATCAACGTGTAGACTTGCCTGACCGTCAATGGCCAAATAACGAAATCAATAAAGCGCCAATTTGGATGAGTACCGACCTTCGTGATGGTAACCAAGCGATTTTCGAGCCAATGAACATTGAGCAAAAATTCAAAATGTTCGAAATGTTGGTCAAAATCGGCTTTAAACATATTGAAATTGGCTTTCCTTCAGCATCACAAGTTGATTTTGATTTCACCCGTAAGTTGATTGAAGAAGGTCATATTCCAGATGACGTTTATATCGAAGTCTTGGTGCAAGCGCGTGATCATTTAATTGCACGTACTTTTGAGGCTTTACAAGGTGCAAAACGTGCCATTGTGCATATCTATAACTCAAATTCACCCACTTTCCGTAAAAAAGTATTGAATGTTGATGCCAATGGTGCAAAACAATTGGCAATGAATGCGGCAAGCAAAGTAAAAGAATATGCAGCCAAACAGCCTGAAACTGAATTTATTTTTCAATACAGTCCAGAATGTTTTACAGCAACAGAATTAGAAGTTGCTAAAGATGTCTGTGATGCAGTGACTGAAATTTGGGAAGCATCACCTGACAATAAAGTCATTTTAAATTTACCTGCAACTGTTGAGGTTTCAGGTCCGCATGTCTATGCCGACCAAATCGAATGGATGCATCGTAATTTGCAACGTCGTGATGGTGTGATTATTTCAGTACATTGTCACAATGACCGTGGTTGTGGTATTGCAGCATCTGAGTTAGCGATCATGGCTGGTGCTGATCGTGTTGAAGGTTGTGTATTTGGGAATGGTGAACGTACTGGTAACGTTGACGTTGCTGCAATTGCATTAAACATGTACACACAAGGTGTAGCATGTGAGTTAGATTTCTCAAACATTAATGAAATTATTGCCACAATAGAAGAATGTACTGGTTTACCTGTACATCCACGTCACCCATATGCTGGTGATTTGGTCTTTACTGCTTTCTCTGGTTCTCACCAAGATGCAATTAAAAAAGGCTTTGAGTTCCAAAAAGACGAAGAAATTTGGGATATGCCTTATTTACCGATCGACCCTAAAGACTTAGGTCGTGATTATGATGCAGTGATCCGTGTCAACTCACAGTCGGGCAAAGGCGGTATTGCTTACTTATTAGAGTCTAACTATAACGTAGTTTTACCTCGTCGCTTACAAATTGAATTCTCACAAATTGTTCAACAAGTTGCAGATGAAGAAGGCGTTGAAGTTTCAGCTCAACAAATTTGGACCTTGTTTAAAGACACCTATGTTGCTGCAAAAGATGCACATTATTCAGCGAAAAATTATAGATTGTCAGATGAAAATGGTAGCCAAGTGATTGAGCTTGATGTGGTCATCAATGGTGAAACTCAGCGCTTACGTGGTGAAGGGAATGGTCCAATTTCTGCGATTTTAAATGCACTTCAATTACCAATTGATGTCTTAAACTACGAAGAACGTAGTATCAGTTCAGGCGCACATGCAAAAGCGTTGGCATTGATCGAACTTCAAGTCCAAGGCACAGGTAAATCTGCATTCGGTGCTGGTGTACATGACAATATCGTCACCTCTTCAATTGAAGCAATTATAGCGGCAACCAATCGTTTAATTGACCAAGGTGTTTTAAGTACTGAACAAGTGATCGCTGCTGCTGTATAAGCGATATCAATTAAAAGACTTTAGAAAGGATGCCCCCTAGTGGTATCCTTTCTTTTATTTATTGATGTTATCAAGCAATCACTTCAAACAGCTTTATATCTTTTAAAGATAATGTATAGATAAAAGATACGTGAAAATTTTATCCATGATTGTTTGAGGTCAGACTGGTGTTGGCGAGTAGTGAACACGTTTGGCGATGAGAAGCAAAGTTTGACAAGATCGCTCTCTTATAAAGCTTAAGCTTTTTATTTTTTTCGAAAGAAGAATACGTTGAGCTTCAGCAAAGTCAAAACACTCATTGTGACTCTACTCGACATTATCACTCATCCTGAAGTGAACTTTAATGATAAAAGCTATTGTGAAAACCATGGAATATCATTAATTTATTAGCCATACAGATGACTTAGATATCTCTAATATCCGTAATTTATCGACCTTCTAAAATTTTAAGGTGAACATTTCCAGTGTCTTTTCCAGCTGATTCAGTGGGGCTCGTTACTCCACAAAAGTTTGAATTTGAAGAACCGTTAGAGCTTGAGTGTGGTCGAGTATTGCCACGCTATGAAATCATGGTGGAAACCTATGGTGAGCTCAATGCAGATAAATCAAATGGAATTTTGATTTGCCATGCACTTTCAGGGCATCATCATGCGGCTGGCTATCACCATGAAGACGATAAAAAAACCGGCTGGTGGGATGCATGTATTGGGCCTGGTAAAGCCATTGATACCTCGAAGTTTTTCGTGGTCGCACTCAACAATATTGGAGGTTGTAGTGGCTCAACGGGACCCACTTCACCTAACCCTGAAAATGAAAATCGCCCATACGGTCCCGACTTTCCATTAGTGACTGTACGTGATTGGGTTAAAACTCAAGCCCTCCTCTCTGACCGCTTAGAGATAGATGTTTGGTATTCAATCATTGGTGGTTCTTTAGGTGGCATGCAGGCTTTACAATGGTCTGTGGACTATCCTGACCGTTTACAAAAATGTGTCATCATTGCCAGCGCACCAAAGCTTTCCGCACAAAATATTGCATTTAACGAAGTGGCACGTCAGTCCATTTTGTCTGATCCAGATTTTCACAATGGCCGCTATTTAGAACTCGATAGTTATCCAAAACGTGGCTTAATTTTGGCACGTATGGTGGGTCATATTACCTACCTTTCTGAAGAAGCCATGAAACAAAAATTTGGCCGTGATTTAAAATCAGGCAAGTTTATGTATGGTTTCGATGTTGAGTTCCAAGTTGAAAGCTATCTGCGTTATCAAGGCGAACAATTCAGTCGTAACTTTGATGCCAATACTTATCTGATCATGACCAAAGCCTTGGATTATTTCGATCCATCACGTGAATATGAACAGTCACTGACGAAAGCCCTATCTAATACCAAATGCCGCTTTTTAGTGGTGTCATTTACAACAGACTGGCGTTTTAGCCCAGAACGTTCGCAAGAGATTGTCAACGCCTTGATTACCAATCAAAAGCCTGTGAGTTATTTGGATATTGATGCTGAGCAGGGTCATGACTCATTCCTATTCCCTATCCCCTTGTACGTCAAATCCTTACGTGCATTTTTAGGTGGTATTGAACACCTTCATTCAACACCTAAGGAGGCTTTGTAATGCGTATTGACCAACAGCTTGCAGAAAAATGGATCAATGCTGGTGCGAGTGTGCTCGATTTAGGTTGTGGTGATGGCGAATTATTGTCACAAATGAGCAAAAAACAGCAAATTCATGCTTACGGACTAGAAATCGATCAAGAAAAGATTGCAATTGCCGTCAGCAAAGGGTTAAATATTATACAACAAGACTTAAACCTCGGTTTGGGACGCTTTGCCGACCAGTCTTTTGACTATGTGGTTATGGCACAAGCCTTGCAAGCTGTAGATGCACCTGATGTGCTTCTGCGCGATATGGTGCGTGTGGGGAAACAAGCAATTATTACGTTTCCTAACTTTGCGTATTGGAAAACACGGTCTTTCCTTGCACTGAAAGGTAAGATGCCTGTTTCTGATGCCTTACCGTATATGTGGTACAATACACCTAATATCCACTTATGCACCTTTCGTGATTTTGAAGCATTATGTGCTGAAAATCAGATTCAAATTATTGATCGACTCGCTGTAAATGGGAACCAACAAGGTAGCTTTTTAAGTAAAGCCATACCGAATTTGTTCGGCGAAGTCGCTATTTATCGAGTGAGCGCTCTATGAAGAAATTATTATTAGGCAGTACGTTATTTTTTGGGCTAGTGAGTATTCAAGCCCATGCGGACTATGTACCGCAGCAACAACAATCTGTATCAGCAATGGCAGCGCAATATGCACATATGAATGTGACAGATTTGCAAAAAGCAGCCAAAGCTGGTCAACCTGCTGCACAATTTTATTTAGCAACACATTTCCAGGCTGGTACTGGCGGTGTATCTAAAGACCTTAAACAAGCATTTACATGGTTTAAAGCTGCGGCTGACCAAGGTATTTCTGCGGCTCAGTTAAATGTTGGTCGTATGTATGCTGATGGTTTAGGCGTTTCTAAAAGCGAAACATCTGCACGTCAATACTTTGAAAAAGCAGCAAGCCACGGCGATAACCGTGCAAGCTTTAATCTTGCGGTGATGGAAGAGCAAAAGAAAAACTACATGGGCGCTTATCAGTGGTATGAGCTTTCTACACGTGATGGTATGTTAGACAATAAAGTGATTAACATGTCGCAAACCAAGAAAACTGCTTTGGCTGCTAACTTAACTCAAGACCAAATTCGTACTGCAACACAACGTGCAGATCAATGGATTCAAGCTCAATAATTTGATTCTCATCGATCATAAAAGCACCTTCGGGTGCTTTTTTTTACTGCTATCCATTTAATAAGTATTTCAGCTGAGATTGTTGACAATGCAAGACCTATTCAAACAATTAATTCAATATGAATGCGGGTTGCATCATCGTGATCGTCAAAACTTTCAAATACTTGATCAACGGTTACATCCAGATTTTAAAGAAATTACCAAATCAGGGTGGGTTGTGCATAAAGCCCAAATGATTGAAGCACTTTTAAATGATACAGATAGCGACATCTTTCAAGCACAGGATTTTCAAGTTCAGTCATTATCTGATCATAGCGTTTTACTGACCTATCAAAGCCATCAAATCAATGTGGCAACTCAAGCTCAATACAATGTGGCTTTACGCAGTTCAATTTGGGTTATGAATGATCACGGTATATGGCAAATGATTTTCCATCAAGGCACCACTTGTGCTTTTGAGAAGTAAATCGAATTCTTCTATGTATGGAAAGATATGCAAAAGAAAAAATATTATGCTTCACGCAAACAAATGATTCCTTTGGCGATTTTTGCTGGAATTTTGGCCTGCCCCTTTTGGGCTGCGACCGTGCTTTTGATCTTGGAAATGTTTGAATGGAAGAATGGCTTAAAAAGTCTCTTTTCGCTATTTCTTGTTACGCCATTGGGTTTCATTGCTTATTTTTTCAGTAATAAAGCTATTCAGATGTTTAGCAATCAACGCCCTATTTTAACCCTCTCCCAAGACATGATTAGAAGCATTGATTTTAAAGGTCGAGTGATAATTAAAAAACACATTAAAATACCAGAGATCTATGAAGTTGAGCTCAAAAAAACCTTACTTGATCGACAATACTATTTACTTTTTATCATGAAAGATAACAGCAAACAGAAACTCAATGTTGGACTAGGTTTTATGAAAAATGAGGATGTTCTCGATTTAAAACAACAGTTAGACAAACGCATTAGCGCAAAAGCAAAACATATCCAGTAAAGCGTAAAGGACGAGAGAATTTAGCCGCATTTTATGACACAGATTAAGTTAAAATAACTCAATTTTAAATTTTGAGTCTGCATCATGTCATCAAAAGATTGGTTATCACAAGGAACACTGGTACTCGCAAGCAATAACAAAGGCAAAATTGCTGAATTTGAAAAATTGTTTGCTGAATTGGCTTTACCCGTTGAAGTGATTCCTCAAGGTCAACTGAATATCGAAGACGCGATTGAAGATGGCTTAAGCTTTATTGAAAATGCAATTATCAAAGCACGTCATGCAAGCCGTATTTCAGGTAAACCTGCGATTGCAGATGATTCTGGGATTTGCGTTCCCGTATTAGGTGGAGCACCTGGAATTTACTCTGCACGTTATGCAGGTGAACATGGCGATGATGCAGCCAATAATACAAAATTGCTGGAAAACCTTAAGCCTTTACGCCAAGACGATCAAGCGATTGAAGCAATGTTCGTATGTGTATTAGCATTGGTTGAACATGCAGATGACCCTTTACCACAAATCTACCAAGGGATCTGGCAAGGTGAAGTACTAGAGCAAGCTCGTGGTGAAAATGGTTTCGGTTATGACCCACTGTTCTGGTTACCCGGGCTAAATATTTCAAGCGCAGAAATGAGTAAAGCAGAAAAGAACAAAATTAGCCATCGTGGTCAAGCGATGCAATTGTTTAAAGCAAGCTTGAAATAAGCAGTTAAAACCAGCCGTTTAAGATCATACGATTTTGTTAGATTCCTCCTCGCCTTTGTGGAAAGGAGGAATACGATGAATATCGCTAAAACTTATCTAAGACGAAGCAAGATAAACTAATCAACCGACAAAAACTATAAAAAATGAATCAACACACCATATAGGACGCATACCACACAACTGACTATCGTTCCCGAAGCAATATATTTTGCTGAAACTCCAGTACCTTGATAGTGGGTTTCCAATGCGACAATATTGGCGGCTGGGGGTAAACAAAACAGTAAAAACATCACCCCAATATATTGATGGATCTGTGGAACCGGTAAAAAGAAATAAGCCAGACTACACAATACAACACCACAAACTAACTTTAATATTGCAAGCTTAGTACTGGACAGTAAATCCTCGATATGGACTTTGGTTTTTCTTAACCACATCCCCAATACACACATACCGGTAAAACTCATACTCCATTTAGCCAGAGTATAAATCCAATTAATCCAATCATTTGCCTGAAACTGTTGCACATCAAAGCAACGTAAAAGCCCGGCAATGATCAAGGCAATCACAGGTGGCGATTGCAATACTTTTTTGATAAGCAATCGTTTGGATTGTGGAGCTGAGCTCACCGAAGTCACAGCCCAAGAGTTTCCAAAAATTGAAACCCCGATATAAAGCGGTATCATCAACATACTATTGTCTGGGCCAAATATAGCCAAGGCAATCGGAAAGCCGAGCCATGCCATATTGGTATAGCTAAAACACAATGAAGCTAAACGATCTTTAGACAGCGTGAGATAAATAAAGAAAAGCGTAAAGCATGAGAAAAAAGCAAATAAGATTAAAGCAATACTGCCCGATTTATAAAATACCATATTGTAAATAATCACAATCGGGATAAATAAGCGAGCCAGCAGCAAAGACATGAATGATTTTAAGTTTACTGAAAATTTGCTATTCGCCAGTATCAGCCCACAGATAAATGATAAAACTGGAAATAACAAAGCCACAATACAACACCTTATTCTCAAATCATGAACATACTAGCATTTTCCAAATATAGATGACGTTGAACATATCAAAATAATTTATAAATATTGTCTGTCTTTAAATTGAAATATTAGTGTCACTTTTTTGTCATGGATAACTGTTGTTATAGCTGTTATTAAATAGGAGTTAAAACTATGGCTGGATTATCGATTTGGCATGTACTTATTTTTGCAATTGTTGTGATTCTACTATTTGGTACATCAAAGCTGAAAAACTTAGGTAAAGATGTTGGTGGTGCCGTCAAAGATTTTAAGAAATCAATTAAAGAAGAAGAGGCAACAACTGCTTCACTGACTGAAACGCGTACACTAGAACATCAAACTAGCAATACTGATGTGAACTCTACAGTAAAACACTAATCGGTGAGGCGTAGATCATGTTAGATGTTGGATTTTCAGAACTGTTAGTGTTTGGGATCATTGCTCTTTTAGTATTGGGACCAGATAAACTTCCTGAAGCTGCGCGTTTTGCTGCCAAATGGTATAGCAAATTTAAACGTGCAATTAGTAGTGTCCAAAATGACATCGACCGTGAATTACGTCTTTCTGAATTTAGAGAACAAATGCAACAAGAGATGCAAAAAATTCAAGAACTTGAACAAAAAATGCAGGCTCAGATGCAGGAGTTACAGCAACAAAAAATTGCTGTAGAACAAGAAAGTCATCTCGCAATAACAGACAATAAAAAAATTCACACGACTTATCATAAACTTGATATTACGGTTCCCACTATTTATATGTCAAAGACTTGGTTAGATAAACAAAACTGTACTGTAACTCGACCACAAATTGTTCTTGTTAAAGAAGTACCGCAATTGAAGGTGGCTGTATGAGCGACTCATTAGCACCACAAGTACATGATGCCTCGTCTACCGAGACGCCGCCTTTAGATGCGATGCCGATTACTCAACACCTGATGGTGTTACGTAAGCATTTATTTAAAATTGTTGGCGCACTCATCGCTATATTTTTTTGTTTATTGCCATTTGCCAATAAGACCTATATTGCATTATCAGAACCACTCAGAAAACAATTACCTGCAACTTCAACCATGATTGCAACTGATGTTACAGCAACCTTCATGGCGCCGTTTAAGTTAAACTTCTTTATTGCGCTGATGTTGGCGATGCCCTTTATCATCTATCAACTTTGGGCTTTTATTAAACCTGCATTATACGAAAAAGAAAAAAATCTAGCATTTCCATTGTTGTTTGGCAGTATTGTGCTGTTTTATTCAGGGATTGCTTTTGCTTATTTTATTGCATTGCCATCTATCCTGCATTTCTTTATCAGTGTTTCACCAGAAACCGTCGCGCCAATGACCGATATCAATAGTTATTTAAGCTTCTGTCTAAAATTATTTTTGGTCTTTGGTGTGACCTTTGAAATCCCAATTATTACTTTAGTGTTAATTTTAGTTGGCTTGGTCACCACTAAAACATTGGCTGAAAAGCGCCGCTTTATCGTGGTGGGATGTTTCTTCGTATCTATGTTTATTACCCCTCCTGATGCAATTTCAATGATCATGCTCGCAATTCCAATGTGGATGCTATTTGAGCTGGGTTTATTGCTGGGTAAAGTAATTGAAAAACGTAAAACTGTAGATGCTTAAGGATCAAAATAAAAAGCTTTTTAATATTTAAATGACTTCTTTTGAGGTCATTTTTTATTTTAAGAATGTTAAATTCTTTTTTTAGTAACAATTATAAAAATAAATCTATGGCTTAATCTTCTGCACTTTTATTCAAATACATTAGATCTATTGCACAAGTCGAAAAATGATCATGTTGAGTGAATTATATTTCGATTGGAAGTTCCTTCTCCCCCTCGGGAGAAGGTTAGGATGAGGGGAATTTTATGTTGATCTATGCTTTAAATAAGCGTTTATAAAAGAAGTCTATTCTTAAAATCTCTTTATGAAACATCCCTATTTTAAAAACAACTAAAAGTTAATCCTGTTTATTCAATTCACCAAATACATATCAGGCTTAATCAGTCACAACCTATTTTTTATAGAAAGTGAACAGCACAGTAATTGTCTAAATACAAATATGACAATCCTATTACTTTCTTAAAATAAGATTAAATTTAACCAATATTAAATATAAGAGTAAGAGATCTTACACATTTGTTCTGTATGTTTTTAAGCTGAATCAAAATCACATTTAATCAAGACTTAAAGCCAAAGGGAATCGTATGACAGACCTCACGCCATATCATGAAAATCAAGAGTTAGATAACAATACTTCGAATAACACGCATTTCCGTGACATTTTAGAACAACGGATTTCTCGTCGTAGTTTAATTACAAAAACAGCAAGTGGTGCAGCTGCTCTCGCTTTAGCATCGAGCCTAGTCGGCTGTAATGACGACGATGACAATAACTCAACCCCAACAACGACTGTTAAAAAACCTGAAAAATTCACCTTTAACCCTGTTGCAAAAAACCTTAATGACATCGTCACTGTTCCTGCTGGTTATGAAGCAAATGTGCTTTATGCTTTAGGTGATCCATTAATGCAAACGATCCCTGACTGGGATGATAACAATGTTCCTTCGGGGGTCAGCTTTACAGCGCGTTCAGGCGATTGTCATGATGGTATGAGCTATTTTGGCTTAAATTCCAATAGCTCTAAATATGATGCGAAAGCCTCAAACCGTGGCTTACTGGTCATGAATCATGAATACATTAATCAAACCTTCTTACACCCTAAAGGTGCAACAAAAGTAAATGGTCGTCGCCCAGAAGATGAAGTGATTCGTGAAGTTAATGCACACGGTGTTTCCGTCATTGAGTTAAAAAAAGATGCAACCACACAAAAAGTAGAGATTGTTAAAAGCTCTCCATTTAATCGCCGTATTACAGCGTCAACGGTCATGGACTTTGCAGGCACAGTTGCGGGTTCAGACTTGGTGAAAACCAAATACTCAAGCTCAGCAAAGCAAACACGTGGCACACATAATAACTGTGGTAATGGTTACACACCTTGGGGGACTTACCTCACTACAGAAGAAAACTTTATTGGATACTTTGTGCGCAATAAAGGTGATGATGCAAAACGTAGTGCGGCTGAAATCATCGCACTGAATCGCTATGGTTTAAAAGATGGTGCCAGCTCACGTTATGGCTGGGAAACTGCGATTGGGGCAATCGAAAGCCAAGATTTATATGACCGTTGGAACGCTTCAATTACCGCTGACTCAGCAGACAAAGATTATCGCAACGGCGCAAATACCTTTGGTTGGATTGTTGAAATCGATCCATTCGATAGTCGTTCAAACCCAGTTAAACGAACATCTTTAGGTCGCTTTGCACATGAAGACTGTCGCTCAAGCCGTTTAATCGAAGGGGAAAATCTGGCCTTCTATATGGGCGATGACTCACGTGGCGAATATATCTACAAATTTGTATCTGATGCGAAGTGGGATGCAAAAGATGTCAATGGTGGCTATCGCGCAGGCGATAAATATATGAACAGTGGCAAGCTATATGTTGCGCAATTCAATAATGATGGTACAGGTAAATGGATTGAATTGGCATACGGTAAAAACGGTTTAAATGATAGCAATACCGTCTATCCTTTTAAATCTCAAGCCGATGTCACTACTTTTGCACGTTTAGCCGGTGATTCGGTCAAAGCCACCAAAATGGATCGTCCAGAATGGGTTGCGGTGAACCCTGAGAATGGTGAAGTCTATGTCACCCTAACCAATAACTCGAACCGTGGTACAGCACATGCATTAGATGCCGCAAATCCACGAAACTATAGCGACCCTGAAGGCGGTAAAGGTAATGTAAATGGTCACATTATCCGCTTCCATGAAAAAGATAATAAAACCACAGCTGAAAGCTTTACTTGGGATATCTACCTCTTTGGTGCCGAAGCAAAAATGGCCAGTAACATCAACTTATCTGGGTTAAATGATAACAATGATTTATCTTCACCAGATGGTATGTGGTTCGACCCACGTGGTGTCCTTTGGATTCAAACCGATGATGGTGCTTATACAGATACCACCAACTGTATGATGCTTGCTGCACTGCCTGGTAAAGTCGGTGATGGTGCAAAAGCAATAACATCTGCTGGGCAAGAAACGATCGTGGGTAAACAAGTCACTGATGAAAACCTGCGTCGCTTCCTAACAGGTCCAAAACAATGTGAAATCACAGGTGTCACCATGACACCCGACTACAAAGCCATTTTTATCAATGTTCAGCATCCAGGTGAAGACTCACCTAGCTTTGATAAGCCATCAAGTAACTGGCCTGCCTCACAAAAAGATCCAAGCAATAAGACCGCTCGCCCACGCTCTGCAACGGTCGTCATTACTCGTAAAGATGGCGGTGTAATTGCTGGCTAATCAACTAAATTTTTTTTTAAAGCCATAGTGACGAAAGTTGCTATGGCTTTTTATTTTTCAATAACGCGCTTAATCTCGACTAACTCGCCCATATGTTCACCTTGTTGTGTTTTTTCGATCCAATCAATCTGCGTACTGCTTATTCTTAAAAAGTTGGAACAGCGTGTCCCATAAATTGGACTTTGAATAAATGTTGAAGACAACAACGCTTCCATCTCAGGATTAATTCCAGTATTGGGCAGTAAATCAGGAATAATTTTTCGTTCATCTTCTAAAATATCCCAAACAGCGAATTGTAGATCTTGTTCAGGGATAGCAGGAACTTGCAGCATGGGTAAAAATTCTTGGGTAAAGCGTTTACGTAAATGCTTAGTTTTTTCCCAATCGTCTGACATCAAGCCGTTTGAAACGACAAATACACCTTGGGATAATACTTGTGGGGCTTCACCACGATTACTCATATAAACAGCTTGCTGTCGATCACCCACAAATAAGTTAAAACCCGCATAATCTCTTTGCTGCTTTTCCAATGCTTGTGCAAAACGAATTGGTGTTTGATCTGACGCTAAAAAGGCTTGAATCAAATAGCCACGCGAAGTGGGATAAGTTTGTTTATCAGCACCATCACGATAATTGGTAATCACTGCCCAACGTCCCTGTGGTGTAACCCCCATCCATGTTCCGCCTGATTGCAAATCTTGCCCTGCAATAATCGGACTGTTCGCCCATGACTGTAATTGAGTGCTTGGACGATGGTAGAATTCGTCACGATTTGAAATTAAACAAACAGGTAAATCATCCAAAACTTGCCAAGCCAATGCCACAATACACATAAAATACATTCCATGAAGTTTACACATTGAATGTACAACATTTTTAATATGTTTCAGCTAAAATCTGTGCAAAATAGAAAATCAAGGATTGGGAATGCTTACCTACCCGAATATTGACCCAATTGCGATATCACTGGGTCCACTCAACGTCCATTGGTATGGACTGATGTATCTCTTGGCATTTTTATGTGCTTGGGGACTTGCTACTTATCGCGCTAAACAACGTGCTGACTGGAACTCTGAAATGGTTTCAGATCTGGTGTTCTTTGGCGCACTGGGGGTTGTGCTCGGTGGTCGTGTAGGCTATGTTTTATTTTACGAGTTTGGCAAATTTTTAGCAGATCCTATCTGGCTATTTAAAGTCTGGACTGGCGGTATGAGTTTCCACGGGGGCTTCCTTGGTGTAATGATCGCCATGCTTTTGTGGTGCCATAAATACAAGAAAACTTGGTTTGAAACACTAGATTTCATTGCACCCTGTGTACCGACGGGCTTGATGTTTGGTCGAATTGGTAACTTCATAGGTGGTGAATTATATGGTCGCCAAGTTTCTGACCCTAACTTTGCGCTAGGTATGATCTTCCCGACTGATCCACTACATTTGGTTCGTCATCCATCTCAGCTCTATCAAGCGCTGTGTGAAGGGTTGCTGCTGTTCCTTATTCTATGGTTCTATAGTGCTAAACCACGCCCACGTTATGCCATATCTGCGATCTTTCTAATGGGTTATGGCTGCGCTCGATTCTTTATGGAGTTCTTCCGTGAACCTGATGCAGATCAAGGTTATATCCTGTTTGGCTGGATGACCAAAGGTCAAATCCTCTCATTCCCAATGATTCTGATTGGGTTATGGTTGATTTGGTATGCCTACCAAAAGAAAATTTTTGACTGGGGTCCACAAAAAAATACTTAAGCCTTATGGGCTAAGTTTAAAAAGGTGAAGCTAAGCTTCACCTTTTTTATGCTAAATTATCATTATTCAATTTAAACGAAATCACTATGCTTGAATTTTGGTTTGATCCTAAAGTCTCGGTTGCAAAGAAGCTCATTTTCCTTATTTTATTGGCACTGGTCACTATTGGACTATATTGGTACCAGCCTCTAACCCCTGATAATATTTTACTTTTTGCAGGTACAGGTATTATTTTTCTGATTTGTCGTTACTGTAAGGTTCATTTTGCAGCCCAACACCCAACAGGATTTCTTTATCGTTTATTGACCTGGATTCCACTGGCTTTAGTTTTGGCATTGGTTTTTAAAAACATGAACAATGGTGAAATTTTAATCCCAGGCGCTCAAGGTATTGGTTTTATGGCCCTAGCGGTTTGTATTTTTTCACCACTCTCCCTACTCAATAAAAACTCATCTGAACAAGCGTCTAAATAATGTTAGATTTTTGGTATTCAGTGCGCTGTAGCCGTGAAATGAAAGTGATCATCTCAATCTTAACCTGTGTGATAATTTATTATTGCGCCACGATTGAGAAGTTAAGTCCAACGTTTACCGTGATATGTTTAGCAATTGGAATCTCTACGCATTTATTAAGAATGCTGGGGCTAAAAATTGCTCAACATAATATCTATGCTCAAGGTTTTAAAATTTTATTTTCAATCTACCCATTGCTTGCACTTATGCTTTTAATGGCTTTTTTACCCGCACAACATAAAATATTGACCTCGATTCAAGCGGTTGGCTTTGCTGCATTGGGTCTATTTATCATGTCAATTTATCAAAATCGCGCAAAACGTTTTGACTAAAGGTGTTGTAGTAAAAAAGCATAGTAATAAAAAAGGAAGCCTTTCATTCCAAAAGCTTCCTTTTTTATCTTTTAATCCGTAATGGATTAAATGCTTTTGACTGTGTAACTAAGCAGCTAGACGATAATATTCATAGGTTACATTTGGGTCTTTATACACATCGTAACTACGTTGTCTAAAATCAGAAATCCATTGAGAGCCTGTAAATCCAGCAATATGACCATAACGATGGCGACTAGTACTGTTGATGATATAAATATCACCTTCTTGAGGATTATCGAAGTCAGGACGGATTTGCTTATAACCAATCTCAGTTAAAGTCGAACCCCAATCTGAAGCGGCAACAGGATGATCAGAAAAACGCGCACCGGCTGATTCAAGCGCTATACGCACATATCTTGCACAACGATGTGCAGTAGTACTACGTGACATACTGACAAGTTTTTCAGTAAATTTGCTAATATCGATTAAGCTTTCTTTCTTAAATGCTTCAGTTTGATTTTTAAAAGTTTCAAATGCTTTATTTTTTAAGTATTCATCTGGTCGAAAATTATTATTTTGATTTTCCGATCGAATCTGAATATGAACCGTGGGATTCACGTATTCATTCATATTAACATTGTGGTCGTAAATCATGCATTGTCCTCAAACTGCCCTTTTGAATTGATTCAAACCACCTTGTTTAAACCAATAACAACTTTTCACAAGCCATGAATAGTAATCAGCAATTCTTAAAATGTAGACTTAAAACATGTAAAAAAATATGTAAGTGTTAATAAATCTCATTTGTAACGCCTCAAGCTACTGAAACTGCTGACATTACACAATTCATCATCTGGGTTTGTTTGTTTAAAAATTAATCAATAAAAGTTTGCTCGGCCGTATCATTAAAATATTTTCTTAATCTAATCAACACATTAAACTGTCAATTGAGTCACACTTTTGTTTTATGAATTCAGCAAAATCGTATACCAACGAAAGATTTTTTCAATAAAAAGCTGACGTTATCAACATCAGCTTTTTAGAGATTATGCCGTCGGTGCTTAATAACAATCCCAGTTATACACCACTTTAGAGAAATCTCTTTTTTCAAGATCATCAGGATGAATAAAGAAGTTCCCTACACCTGAGTCGCCCCACATGATCTCAATACCTTCAGCTTCACCTGTATCAATCTGCAACAGCAAAATATAATCTTGAATAGATTCATTGTATTCACGCGGATCAGATTGAGTAAAAAATGGATATCCCCCTAAACGATGACCGCTTGCAGAAAAAACTTCACTGTACTCATCACAAAACTCTTCCTCATCTTCTCTTTCATAAGGGTCTGTGACTTTTTGAGCAAAATCAAAATTATTCATATCAATATAGCTTTCTGCCTTCTCAAACTGAATCGCAGACTGTCCTGCAATAGGACTATAAATATCGTCCTCAGCAAAACTTGGAAAATCGCTTTGTAAAAGTGCAAGATCTTGCTCAATCTTGTCATAAAAAACCACGCGAAAGCCATCTTGCTTTTTTTGATCATCAAAATTGAGACCATATAAATCATCATGCGGATTGATAAAAAACTGTAAAATTCCAGACTTTGGATAATGTTGATTTTCTGGCACTTCTGCAAAATTGATCTGCGCCAATAATTGTAGGTCATCCCCCTCCGCACTCTGCGGATATTGCTTTCCTACAGGTAAATAAGGATTTCCACCCACTTTGCTTTGCCAAATCTGTAAATTTTCAGTCGGCACTAATGATATTTCTATACTGTCTTTTTTTGTCGCAATAATTTGCGTTTTATATGGCTGTAAACATGCTGGGAGCTCATTCAAATTTATACTCATTTTCAAATACTCTTAGTTTTAGCTGTTAGATGGATGCAAAACAGAAAATAATCTAGCTTAAAAAGAAACTCAGATTAGTATAAACTCTGAAGCTATTCAGAAACATTACGAATGGGTAATCATGCGACATAATCTGTCATTTATGTCGTATAGACGCCCCAAATTGGACACTATATGAAAGCGTATTTAGACCTTCTACAACATATCCTAGACGATGGCGGTGACAAAGGTGATCGTACTGGTACAGGTACTCGTTCTGTATTTGGTCATCAAATGCGTTTTGACTTGTCAAAAGGGTTTCCGCTACTAACCACTAAAAAAGTTCATTTCCGTTCAATTGTGATTGAACTGCTGTGGTTCCTAAAAGGCGACACCAACGTTCAATATCTTAAAGACAATAAAGTTTCGATTTGGGATGAATGGTCTACCGCTGAGCAGACTGCCCGTTTTGGACGCCCTGAAGGGGAATTGGGCCCAGTCTATGGTCATCAATGGCGTAACTTTGGCGCAACGCAAAAAGACAATGGTTTGTTTGAAAATGATGGTTTTGACCAAATCAGTTGGTTGGTCAATGAAATCAAGACCAATCCAAACTCACGTCGTTTGATTGTGTCTGGCTGGAACCCAAATGAAGCAGGTAAAGTTGCCTTACCGCCATGCCACACTTTATTCCAATTTTTTGTTCAGGATGGAAAGTTGTCTTGCCAACTTTATCAACGTAGTGCAGATGTTTTCTTAGGGGTGCCATTTAATATTGCCAGCTATGCTCTACTGACTCATATGGTTGCTCAAGTTTGTGGTTTAGGCGTAGGTGATTTTGTCTGGACTGGCGGTGATACACATTTATATGTTAACCATTTTGAACAAGCAAAACTTCAGTTAACACGTGCCCCCTTACCATTGTGTCAACTCAAGTTAAATCCTGAAATTAAGGATATTTTTGACTTTAAATTTGAAGATATTGAAATTACAGGTTATGAGTCACATCCTGCAATTAAAGCACCTGTAGCTGTTTAAATATTTTAATTCAGTCTTTCCTTATTCCCTCCTTGCAATAGGAGGGAAAATTTTCCAATGGATAATAAGCGAATTCATTATGACATTTAAAAACTTTGAAATTGTGCATGTCGTTGCAATGGATCAACAACGCTGCATTGGTAAAGCGAACGATCTTCCATGGCATATTTCAGCAGACCTTAAGCACTTCAAAGAAATCACCCAAGGTGGTGTTGTGGTGATGGGACGTAAAACGCTTGAATCGATGGGACGTGCATTACCTAAACGTGTCAATTGGGTAATTACCCGTGATCAGGATTGGAGTTTTGCTGGGGTTAAAACGGCCCATAGTATAGATGCTGCTTTGGAACAAGCGATTCCTGATGTATTGGCATCAGAAAAACCTGCCAGTATCTTTATCATTGGTGGTGGTGAAATTTTTAAACAAACCATGCACATTGCCGATCGTTTAGAGCTCACCCACATTGAGCTCGATGTACAAGGTGATGCGTATTATCCTGAAATTCCAACGGAATTTAAAAAAGTTGCGAGCGAGTCACATGTTGATGACAAAACAGCTATTGCTTTTGAGTTTGCAACATACCGAAAATAGCACTGAACTTTATGAATAAAAATAGTGGCTTATGGATAGCTTAAAAGCAAGATCAATACTGCATACACTTGGAATGGGGATAATCCATTCCTTGTTTAGCTTATTTGTGGTATTGAGCAGCCTGTGGTTTTGTTTCGCGATTTGGATTCAACACCCCTTAGGAAAGATTTTCAGTTATATCATCATCCCTATTTGGATTATTTTTGCACTGAGTATTCTTGGGATCTATTTTACTAAAAATATATTTAGCCGAAAAACGGACAGTCTGATCTATATCATCGCCTTTATTATCAGCTTAGTCTGGTACTTTAATATTCCTGCACAGCAAGATCGTCAATGGAGTCCAGAAGTTTCCAGAATTTTTACTTACGAGCAGCAAGGTAATCTTGTCACGATTCATAATGTCCGCAACTTTAATTGGCACTCCCCTGATCAATATGACGAACGCTGGGAAACCAGAAGCTACAACTTAGATGAGATTACAGGCGTCAATATCATCACTTCTTATTGGATGGGGCCACAGATTGCCCATACCTTGGTTAGCTTTGATTTTTTAAATCAGCGCCCACTCGTTTTTTCTATTGAAATTCGGAAAGAAAAAAATGAAAACTTTTCTGCAATTGGTGGGTTTTTTAGACAGTTTGAGCTAAGTCTAATCGCTGCAGATGAAAAAGATATTGTTTATACACGGAGTAATATTCGAGGTGAGCAGGTTTATTTTTTCCCGATTCAACTACCAAAAGCAGAAACCAAAGCATTATTTGAAGAGTATCTTTTGAAATCTTCCGCTTTGGCAGAACATCCAAAGTGGTACAACACCCTAACCAGTAACTGTACAACTTTGGTTTTTGATATGGTTCAGGCGATTTCCCCTGAAAAATTACCAACAGATTATCGCTTGTTGGCTTCAGGTTATTTACCCAATTATCTTTATGATTTGGGTGCATTAAATCATCAATGGTCAATCAAAGAATGGTATAAAAAAGCACATATCAATCCAAGAACAGCTGAATATGCTCAGTTTAAATATCAAAATAGCGATAACTTTTCTAAAGTGATTCGTTTTGGTTTACCTGATGAACATGCTCAATAATGTATAGCTTTAGTCAGCTCGTCTTTATGGTTTAACTCAATTTTGTTTATATAATCATTAAAATTAGGAGAATACGCATGTTTAAATCCATACTCGCAACCACATTCATCACAGCAACGCTCTTGTTTTCTGGATGTGCATCTACACCAAGCGCCGATCAACAAAGCCAAAATTTAAGTTTGTTGCAAAACAAAAATTGGACACTTACGCATATTGGTGCAACAGAATATAAAGCAACGTCAAATGCTCACAACGTACCAAGTATTCAATTTGGTTCAGATTTACGGGTAAGTGGTGCAGATGGCTGTAATCGTATTATGGGTGCCTATGCGATCAAAGGACAACACTTAACCTTAGGGCAACTCGGCTCTACTCGCATGTATTGTCAAGATACTATGAAACTCGCGGCTGACTATACTGAAGCACTCAATAAGGTGAAAGGTTATCAAGTCTATGACAAAACGTTAAAGTTAGTTGATCAATATGGTAATCGTGTTTTGCAATTTACAACGCCATAACATCACCGAATCAGTTATTTATATACACAGTTTAAAAGCTTAAAACGTTAGGCTTTTAAACACCTCCAATTATAAAATCCAATACCAACAATTAAATTGAATAAAAATTTTAACTCTATCAATGAAAGACAATAATTTTACTACACACGCTGTCTTATCAATGGGATTAGAATAACAACAACTTAAAATTTGGATATTTCTATGAAAGTTATTGGCCTTATCTTGATCTCTTGTCTACTTCTATCTGCATGTAGTTCAATGAATGTAAGACCTACGGTTGGGGTAAGTATGGGAACATCTGTTAAATAAAAAAACAGCGCCGAAGCGCTGTTTTTTGATTCAATTATTTACAATAATCAATAATTCCATAAGGGCTTTTATTATTGATCGATGGTGTGTATGACCAATCAACCTTATCAAAATCATTTGTTACAGTAGGTAACATCACTGTGCGATAACCATGTACAGGATAATTTGACAATGATGTTTTAGCACCCACTTGGACTTTTAACCAACTTGCATATGCTTTTGGATAACGTAATTCAAAATCAAATTTACCTTCTTTGTCTGTCGTATAGGTTGCTGTATATGGATTAGATTCGCTAGCACCTATGAAACGGACAGCATTTAAAGTTTCCAATACAGCAAGCCCATCTCTATCTTTTTCGCCCGTAATCGTTACATTACGATCATCATACGGTGTAGACGGATCATCGTTATCAGGGACTGCACAAGACAAAGGCAAAGATGCTGGTGGTAAATATTGAGCCCATGATTTTTCTTTAGTTACCGGATTTTCAACTACAGTCCATGCACCTCGCGTAAATTCAACTGCTCGAATATCCATAGTAACATTTTGATTTGCCACAGGACGACCATCTAAATCTACAAGCTGAACAGAAGCACTCCAGTTATAGTAAGTGCCTGTTTGATCATCAACACCAACATGATTTGGATTCATAACAACCGTAATTGACCCTTGAGTCACAGGTATTTCAGCATTAATCACATCAACTAAATAGCTTTGTCGACGTTCAGTTGCATTTGAATCTTTTACCAATGCTTCAACAATTAAATCATCACTAACAAATTGTGCTGCATCATAACCATTCGTACGAAGGCTCTCATCAACAACGACTGTAAATTTAACCCATCCATTTTCATCACTGGTAAGTGTAGATGCTCCACGAATATACGCACCATTCTTTTGATAATTTGGAATAGTTAACGTTACAGCTTTACCTGGCTGACTAGATCCATTGATATCCGTAACTAATACAGATACATCCACAGCATCACCTCTAACATGCAATTTGTCTTTAGAAGCTTTTAATTTTAAATCTAGCTGAGGAATTAATGCAGTTGGCGTATGCACTCCAATCTGAGAAATTTGCTGTGCTTTTGCACCTTGTGTATTTGTATGCGTCGCAATTAATTGTATTGAACTTAAATCTAAAGAATTAGAGGCTTTCATATCAATTGAAAAAACAGCTTCCCCATATTGATTTGTGACGATTTGTGACGCACCTTTAATCGTTGTACTATTCCTTGAATCAACAATTGCTAAGTTTACAGGTTGATTTTGAATACCACCTTGATTTGCATCTAATAATTTCACTGTTACTAAAGCAGTATCACCAGCTAAGCTCAGCGAAGCTCTATTACTATCTATCGAGAGGTGATAATCATTTACGACATCTTGAACTTCCAACTCTAAGGTCGTTTTTATCTCTGCACCATTCGGATTATTAATCGAACCAATAACTGAAATTTTACTTAACTGCGCTGTTGTTAAACCATTAGGGATATTGAGTTCAACCGTTACGTTCCCAGTAGAAGAAACCAATATGCTGTCTGCATTTAATGTAACACCTGCTGCAACTGCCTCAGGGTTTAAGCTAAGCCTCATCGGCGTACCCGTAGTATAAGCTCCTGCTTCATCTTTTACTGAAGCATAAATCTTGATTTTATCATTCGCTTTAGCGTATTTAGTATCTGTAGTTAGACGAGGATTCAAAGCATTGGCTGGAACAGCAACCTGAATCGAACCCGTCTGCTGAATACGATCACCATTATTACGATTTGTACCCACAACAGCAAACGTGATGCCATTCTTGATTAAGCTCGCATCATAAGCACCTTCAGCAACTCTAATGGTAAATTCAGCTTCACCCTTACTATTTGTTGTTAAATTGGAGTCTGACAATGAAACTCGAGAACCCGCTAAACTTGATAATGCAATCGCGACAGATGTATTTGGAATAATTGTTCCATTCTCATCTTTAGCAATTACTTTAACACGGACTTCTCCACCCAATACAGAAACGGTTTGAACATCATAGCTCAGACTTAACGCAGCCAAATCTGGAATGATAACCACAGGTTGAGAGATCTCAACTTTACGTGTAACGCTATAAGCAGAGCCATCGGTACGTACTCCTTTTACAGCCACGGTAAGGCCATTTGCAACCAAGTTTGCCAACTCACTTGTGTTATTGGCTTTCACCTTAATCTTAAACGTTGCTTGACCTTGGGCATTCGTTGTAAGTGTTGCCGCCGTAGCGAGGCTCGCTCCATTACTTGTCGCTGCATCATTTAGCCCGATAGACACTTTTTGATTCGCCAGCGCCTTACCATCTGTACCCAACGCATTAACGGTTACATCGAAGGTTTGTTCGTTATTTGCGGTTAAAATGAGGCTACCCAACATATCAATATTCAAGTGATCTAAATCAATTTCACCTTGAGCTGTTGGTGCTTTGAAATTGAGATTGACTGTACTTGCCGCGCCAACTCCATTGGTTGGTTTAGCAATGAGTCCTAAACCATTCTCAACTAATGCTTTTTGGGTTGGACTTCCGCTTGCTTTATACTGATAGGTAAATGTTGCATAACCTGTCGCATCCGTAAGTGCATCCGCAGAACTGGATAGACTTAATCCTAGGCTTTGCAACTCTGAAACTGAATATGCTTTTGAAAATCCTAAATTAACAGTCTCTCCTTTTAATGCACTACCTTTTACACCTGTAGCTTTCACTTTGACTACAATGGTTTGATCCTTAGTGTAGTCATATGCCACATTAATCGGGTCTATTGCAAGATAACTTAATGCTTCCTCTGACTTCGCTTCATCTTCTACTGTAATCTTAATGCTGTTTGTTACATTATTATCGGTGGTAAATGTTGCAGTAATACCTGCCGCAACTAAAGCTTCAACAGCTGCCGGCGTTTTAGCATTGGTTTTTAAGGTGTAAGTGACATAACCTGTTTTAAATTCCTGTTCTGCACTTCCATCAAAAGTAACACCATTAGAATTCGCTTCAGCATTTAGGCTCAGTTTAACCTTACCTTGAGTCGCGGCTTCACCTTTATTATTAATTCCTTTGACTGTAATGGTAATCGAATCATTTTTTGCATTAATCTGATACGAAGATGCAATTTCAAGACGTTGAAGTGCCTGCTGGTTTGATGCTCCAGTATCAGCGGTTGTCACTTTAACTGTTGCTGTTGCAAAAATATCTGCGGAATCACTATAGGTCGCTTTTAAGTTAATTCCTTGTTGAGATAAGGCAATCGGATACGATGATGCAGATTTAAGGGTAAATACTGCATAGCCTTTCGCATCAGTTGTCACTTCTGCCTGATCAATCGTGACACCATATACAGCACTACTATCTGTAAAAGATAATTTTACTTTTTTATTGGTTAAAAGATTACCATCACTATTTTTTGCAACAACAGTAACTTGCGTCGTTCCACCTTGTGCAACGATAGGGCTATCTTGAGTAACAATTTCTAATTTTTGAACAATTTGAGAAACATCTTTAAAAGTAATTGATGCTTTTGCTTGGCTCTCAGCTTTAAACTCATCTACTAATTTAAAATCTAAACTTGACGAGGTTAATACAAGTTGAGCAATGTCAGCTGCCGTTAAATCACTATTCGCAGTAATATTAAAAGTTGCTTTGCCTAGCTCATCTGTTTTTAAGGTAGAACCATTTGTAATCGAAAATTTACCTTGCATTTCAGCAGGTAAAGCTAAAGATACAGATTGATTCGCTTTTACACCACCATTTTTATCTGTGACTTGGGCAGTAATAGAAGCTGAACCTTTTGGTAAATTAAGCACAACTCCCTGTTGGATTTTAAGATTATATTCACTTTGAATCGTGCTTGTTTTTTTAATATTAAGGGTATAAACCTGTTTAATTGTTGTTCCAAATACAGTTGCAGTCAGCTGTACTTTTCCAGAATTTGCATTCAGTGTAGGAATATTTAATTCAAATACCGCAACACCATCATCACCAGTCGTTACCTGAGAACTCTTACTTGTTACACCTAATTTTTCACTATCTGCAATCGATAAATTTACCAGTTTAGCAGCAACACCACCTTTATCACTGTTCAAGGCTTGAACTGAAATTAAGACTTTAGAATTGTCATAAGCAACATCAATTGGTTTAGCTTCAGCATCTTGTAGCGAAAGCCCCAAACTTTCTACAACTTTTTTAGTATCCGTGGTTGAACCATTACCACCATTTCCTGTACCTGTTCCACCATTATTCTTATCATCCCCATAATATCCACCACCTCCACCGCCGCCACACGCCACTAAAGCTAATGAGGACGCCAGAACTGTTGCTTTAACCCCTAATTCTTTAAATTTTGTTAAGTAAATCATAATTTCATCCATTGTATTTAGTATAAGTTTTGCCCTAAAAATACTTTTATGGCTTTTACACGAAATGTACTCAAATCTACAAAACTTTTCAATCTAATACTTGTGATATATTGAAAAAATATAATTTGACGACACTCTTTATATGAATATTTTTTATAAATTGCTATTAAATCTTTAATTGATATTTCTTGCAATATAATTAAATGAGGAGAAGATATGTACGACATCATCATCATTGGCGCAGGAACAGCGGGTATTAGTGCATATAAAGAAGCAATCAAATATACATCTAACATACTGATTATCAACAAAGGTCCATGGGATACAACCTGTGTCCGTGTTGGCTGTATGCCAAGTAAAGTTCTCATTTCAACTGCAAATCGGATGTATGACATTCAAAATTCCAAAGAAGTCGCTTTAGAAGTAAAAGCAGAGATCGATACACGTCAAGTTATGCAACATGTCAGAAATTTACGTGACCGCTTTGCTCGTGCGACGCTAAAAGATGTAGAAAGTTGGGAAACTGCACATAAAATTGATGGCGAAGCTAAATTTGTAAATGCAAATACGGTTGAGGTCGATGGAAAACATTATCAATCTAAATCATTTATTCTTGCTGTAGGTTCAACACCGACCTATAACCAAGATTGGAAAAATAAAATAGGCAATAAACTGATTACTTCAGATGAAGTATTTGAGCTTGAGACATTGCCTAAGTCTATTGCCGTGATCGGGAGTGGTGTGATTGCAATCGAATTAGCTCAAGCGATGCACCGCTTAGGCGTAAATACGACTGTTTTTGCAAGAAGCAAAAAAGTGGGGGTACTTAGTAGCCCTAATTTACAAGAAATCGCACAAGCAGAGTTATCCAAAGAACTTAATATTAAATTTGAAGTTTTACCTGATTCAATCCAAGATATTAAAAATGGTGTTGAAATATCATTTATCGAAAATAATGAATCTAAAGCCATACAGGTTGACTATATTTTAAATGCGACTGGTCGTGTTACACACTTATTAACCTTGTCCCTCGAAAACATTGATCAGTCATTCTCAGATTTAAAACAATTACCAGTTCATCCCACCACTAAACAACTGGCTGATTTTCCAATATTTATTATTGGCGATGCTTTTACCCAAACGCCTTTACAACATGAGGCTGCAAATGAAGGAAGAAATGTCGTTTCAAGTTGTTTAAATTTTCCCAATATACACAACTTAAATAACCTATCCCCTTTAGGTATCGTGTTCTGTAGTCCAGAAATGGGGATTGCTGGGCAAAACTTTGCCACGTTGTCAAAATCAGACACAACATTTGTTACAGGTTTTGCTTCTTATGAAAAGCAAGGTCGTGCATTGGTTTTAGGTAAAAATAGAGGTGCTATTGAAGTTTATGTAGATCAGCAAAGTAGAAAACTCTTAGGGGCTGAACTTTTTGTTGAGTCTGCTGAACATATGACCCACCTACTCTCTTGGATCATTGCAGAACAACTGACAATTGATGAGATATTAGCAAAACCTTTTTATCATCCAACCTTGGAAGAAGGCTTAAGAACTGCATTAAAACATGCCCGAAGACAGCTTAAATAACGTTTTTACCTATCAAATTAAGCTCTATTTTAAAGAATAGAGCTTTTATATTTCCTTTCGCAGATTTCTTTTCATTTCGATAATCAACATCACGCATAAAAAAACACCCCGCTCTCGCTAGAGATCGGGGTGCTTTAGATTTAAAAGCTGGCGATGACTTACTCTCACATGGGTAACCCCACACTACCATCAGCGCTAAGAGGTTTCACTTCTGAGTTCGGGAAGGGATCAGGTGGTTCACTCTTGCTATTGTCGCCAGCAAACTGTTATGGACTTGTTCGGGTCTTATTTAAATGCCTTACTTCGTACCAAATCTTGCGCTCGGGCAAAGCGTTGCTTTGCTTACCCTCGCTCAAACAGAACATTTGAGTTGAATAGTTTAACTAGCTTTACAACTAAATCAAGTATGTTTGATCTTTTATGAATCAAATGATGCTTCATATACAACTGCTTGGGTGTTGTATAGTCAAGCCTCACGAGCAATTAGTATTGGTCAGCTTCATGCGTCACCGCACTTCCACATCCAACCTATCAACGTCGTAGTCTTCAACGGCTCTTTAGAGGACATAAAGTCCTAGGGAAATCTTATCTTGAGGTAGGCTTCCCGCTTAGATGCTTTCAGCGGTTATCCCTTCCGAACATAGCTACCCGGCGATGCGACTGGCGTCACAACCGGTACACCAGAGGTTCGTCCACTCTGGTCCTCTCGTACTAGGAGCAGATCCTCTCAAATTTCCAACGCCCACGGTAGATAGGGACCGAACTGTCTCACGACGTTCTAAACCCAGCTCGCGTACCTCTTTAAATGGCGAACAGCCATACCCTTGGGACCTGCTTCAGCCCCAGGATGAGATGAGCCGACATCGAGGTGCCAAACACCGCCGTCGATATGAACTCTTGGGCGGTATCAGCCTGTTATCCCCAGAGTACCTTTTATCCGTTGAGCGATGGCCCTTCCATACAGAACCACCGGATCACTAAGACCTACTTTCGTACCTGCTCGACTTGTGGGTCTCGCAGTTAAGCGCGCTTTTGCCTTTATACTCTACGCGTGATTTCCGACCACGCTGAGCGCACCTTCGTACTCCTCCGTTACTCTTTAGGAGGAGACCGCCCCAGTCAAACTACCCACCAGACATGGTCCTCGTCCCGGATAACGGGACAGAGTTAGAACCTCAATATTACCAGGGTGGTATTTCAAGGATGGCTCCATAGCAACTGGCGTCACTACTTCAAAGCCTCCCACCTATCCTACACAAGTAAGATCAAAGTTCAATGTCAAGCTGCAGTAAAGGTTCACGGGGTCTTTCCGTCTAGCCGCGGGTACACCGCATCTTCACGGCGATTTCGATTTCACTGAGCCTCTGCTGGAGACAGCGCCCCCATCATTATGCCATTCGTGCAGGTCGGAACTTACCCGACAAGGAATTTCGCTACCTTAGGACCGTTATAGTTACGGCCGCCGTTTACTGGGGCTTCGATCAAGAGCTTCGCTTACGCTAACCCCATCAATTAACCTTCCAGCACCGGGCAGGCATCACACCCTATACGTCCACTTTCGTGTTTGCAGAGTGCTATGTTTTTAATAAACAGTTGCAGGGGCCTGGTTTCTGTGGCTGCCAATAGCTCAAGGAGCAAGTCCTATCACCGTCAGCAGCGTACCTTCTCCCGAAGTTACGGTACCATTTTGCCTAGTTCCTTCAGCAGAGTTCTCTCAAGCGCTTTGGTCTACTCGACCTGACCACCTGTGTCGGTTTAGGGTACGATTCCTGTGTAACTGAAGCTTAGAGACTTTTCCTGGAAGCATAGTATCAGCCACTTCGCTAGTAAACTAGCTTGCTATCAGCTCTCAGCATAGAGCACCCCGGATTTGCCTAAGATGCATGCCTACTGCCTTTCACCTGGACAACCAACGCCAGGCTGACTTAACTTTCTCCGTCCTCTCATCGCATTACACAGAAGTATTGGAATATTAACCAATTTCCCATCGACTACGCCTCTCGGCCTCGCCTTAGGGGTCGACTCACCCAGCCCCGATTAACGTTGGACTGGAACCCTTGGTCTTTCAGCGAACGGGTTTTTCACCCGTTTTGTCGTTACTCACGTCAGCATTCGCACTTCTGATACCTCCAGCATACTTCTCAATACACCTTCATCGGCTTACAGAACGCTCCCCTACCACGTATACATAGTATACATCCGCAGCTTCGGCATATAGTTTTAGCCCCGTTACATCTTCCGCGCAGGCCGACTCGACTAGTGAGCTATTACGCTTTCTTTAAAGGGTGGCTGCTTCTAAGCCAACCTCCTAGCTGTCTATGCCTTCCCACATCGTTTCCCACTTAACTATAATTTGGGGGCCTTAGCTGGCGGTCTGGATTGTTTTCCTCTTGACTACGGACGTTAGCACCCGCAGTCTGTCTCCCGGATAGTACTCATAGGTATTCGGAGTTTGCATCGGTTTGGTAAGTCGGGATGACCCCCTAGCCGAAACAGTGCTCTACCCCCTATGGTATTCGTCCGAGGCGCTACCTAAATAGCTTTCGGGGAGAACCAGCTATCACCGAGTTTGATTAGCCTTTCACCCCTATCCACAAGTCATCCCCTGGCTTTTCAACGACAGTGGGTTCGGTCCTCCAGTTAGTGTTACCCAACCTTCAACCTGCTCATGGATAGATCACCCGGTTTCGGGTCTATACCCAGCAACTAAACGCCCTATTAAGACTCGATTTCTCTACGGCTCCCCTATACGGTTAACCTTGCTACTGAATATAAGTCGCTGACCCATTATACAAAAGGTACGCAGTCACCAAACAAGTTGGCTCCCACTGCTTGTATGCATGCGGTTTCAGGATCTATTTCACTCCCCTCACAGGGGTTCTTTTCGCCTTTCCCTCACGGTACTGGTTCACTATCGGTCAGTCAGGAGTATTTAGCCTTGGAGGATGGTCCCCCCATATTCAGACAAGGTTTCACGTGCCTCGCCCTACTCGTCATCATTATATGTGCCCTTTCGTGTACGGGACTATCACCCTCTACGGTAGCACTTCCCAGAGCTTTCCGCTAAAACACATATAACTTAATGGGCTGATCCCCGTTCGCTCGCCGCTACTGAGGGAATCTCAATTGATTTCTTTTCCTAAGGGTACTGAGATGTTTCACTTCCCCTCGTTCGCCTCGCATGACTATGTATTCATCATGCGATACCTACCTTATGGTAAGTGGGTTTCCCCATTCAGAAATCTCCGGATCACAGGATATTTGCCGCCTCCCCGAAGCTTATCGCAGGCTATTACGTCTTTCATCGCCTCTGACTGCCAAGGCATCCACCACATGCACTTAATTACTTGACTATACAACCCCAAACAGTCGTTAATCCCTACAAGGAGGATCAACAATGTGAACTTAATCACTTCTATTTGTTGCCTGTGAACTTAATCACCATACAGCTTCAATTTAATTCATATACCAAAACGCTTGATTCAGTTTTATCGCTAGTGCTCATTTCACTCAACATTAACAATTACTTGCTAACATCAACTAAAACGAGTTTAAACAATTATTTCAACTCAAATATATTCTGTTAATGATTCACTACCGCCTCGTCAGCGAGTAGTTAACTGTGATAAATCACAGAACTTAATAAGCTATCGGCTTACTAAGTTCTGTAATCACTTAGTCTTTAATTAGTGGTGGAGACTAACGGAGTCGAACCGTTGACCTCCTGCGTGCAAAGCAGGCGCTCTACCAACTAAGCTAAGTCCCCAGCTTAAGATCTTAATATATCTGCTCTTCTGTGTTCAGTAGACTTGGTGGGTCTGACAAGACTTGAACTTGTGACCCCACGCTTATCAAGCGTGTGCTCTAACCAACTGAGCTACAGACCCTCAGATACATCAATGAAGAACAACTTGTTGTGGATTCTTACCAATCGTCAATCTTTCGTTAAGGAGGTGATCCAGCCGCAGGTTCCCCTACGGCTACCTTGTTACGACTTCACCCCAGTCATCGGCCACACCGTGGTAAGCGTCCTCCTTACGGTTAGACTACCTACTTCTGGTGCAACAAACTCCCATGGTGTGACGGGCGGTGTGTACAAGGCCCGGGAACGTATTCACCGCGGCATTCTGATCCGCGATTACTAGCGATTCCGACTTCATGGAGTCGAGTTGCAGACTCCAATCCGGACTACGATCGGCTTTTTGAGATTAGCATCCTATCGCTAGGTAGCAACCCTTTGTACCGACCATTGTAGCACGTGTGTAGCCCTGGTCGTAAGGGCCATGATGACTTGACGTCGTCCCCGCCTTCCTCCAGTTTGTCACTGGCAGTATCCTTAAAGTTCCCACCCGAAGTGCTGGCAAATAAGGAAAAGGGTTGCGCTCGTTGCGGGACTTAACCCAACATCTCACGACACGAGCTGACGACAGCCATGCAGCACCTGTATGTAAGTTCCCGAAGGCACCAATCCATCTCTGGAAAGTTCTTACTATGTCAAGACCAGGTAAGGTTCTTCGCGTTGCATCGAATTAAACCACATGCTCCACCGCTTGTGCGGGCCCCCGTCAATTCATTTGAGTTTTAGTCTTGCGACCGTACTCCCCAGGCGGTCTACTTATCGCGTTAGCTGCGCCACTAAAGCCTCAAAGGCCCCAACGGCTAGTAGACATCGTTTACGGCATGGACTACCAGGGTATCTAATCCTGTTTGCTCCCCATGCTTTCGTACCTCAGCGTCAGTATTAGGCCAGATGGCTGCCTTCGCCATCGGTATTCCTCCAGATCTCTACGCATTTCACCGCTACACCTGGAATTCTACCATCCTCTCCCATACTCTAGCTTCCCAGTATCGAATGCAATTCCCAAGTTAAGCTCGGGGATTTCACATCCGACTTAAAAAGCCGCCTACGCACGCTTTACGCCCAGTAAATCCGATTAACGCTCGCACCCTCTGTATTACCGCGGCTGCTGGCACAGAGTTAGCCGGTGCTTATTCTGCGAGTAACGTCCACTCATCCTAGGTATTAACTAGAAGAGCCTCCTCCTCGCTTAAAGTGCTTTACAACCATAAGGCCTTCTTCACACACGCGGCATGGCTGGATCAGGGTTCCCCCCATTGTCCAATATTCCCCACTGCTGCCTCCCGTAGGAGTCTGGGCCGTGTCTCAGTCCCAGTGTGGCGGATCATCCTCTCAGACCCGCTACAGATCGTCGCCTTGGTAGGCCTTTACCCCACCAACTAGCTAATCCGACTTAGGCTCATCTATTAACGCAAGGTCACAAGTGATCCCCTGCTTTCCCCCGTAGGGCGTATGCGGTATTAGCATCCCTTTCGAGATGTTGTCCCCCATTAATAGGCAGATTCCTAAGTATTACTCACCCGTCCGCCGCTAGGTCAATTACCGAAGCAATCTCCCCCGCTCGACTTGCATGTGTTAAGCCTGCCGCCAGCGTTCAATCTGAGCCATGATCAAACTCTTCAGTTAAAAATCATTAGTGACTTAAGGTCACAATTCTGGCTCATCAATGTACTGACAAATTCTCTCAAATAAACTTCGAGTAATTTAAACCAATCAATCAATGATAATATTTCGATCAATCAATCAGTAAAAATCCACACAAGTTGTTCTTCATATTCTCTTAATGATCTTCTCAATGCTTCGTCAGCATCAAGCTAGGTCGGCTATACTACTCTCTATCTCTAAAAAGTCAATCAATAATGTTAATTATTTTTTCTAACAAACCCAACTCTAATCTCATCTTAAAATCTCAATTCGAAATCTTAACAAATTAATCAAGTGCCTGATTTATCAGAAGTTTTATTTAACATCACCGCCGATGGATGTGCATTCTACAGCATTCCCTAACCAACACAACCCCTTTTTTTAATTATTTTTCATTTTATCTATCACTTGCTTATTTATTCTTCTAAATTGACCTTATTTCTGTTTTTTGGTCTATTTTTTAAGCATGATCAGCACAGGACTGCTCGATTTATTTGATAATTTATTGTCTTTATCTATTTCCTGCCATTTTAAAGGGCGACAATCTATATATTCACAGTAACCACCCTCACCTTGATAATATTCATCATTGAGATGTAGTTGATAAACAAAACTTCCAACATAACCTGCTGCTAAACCAAATTTATAATCACCACGGCTTTGTGCTTGAATATCAATTTTGGTATTTTCATCTTGATATTGCCATTCAAACTCGCGTGGTAAATACATCTCCTGATGATTTACTGTTGTGACTTTAGGGAACACCCGATGAATATTGAAACAGACCTGTCGATCAAGCATTTTTGTTTCATTGTTTTGAATATCTCGAATATAGATACGTGAATGTAAAATATTATTCATCTGATCACGACTATGCATAAAAATAATCTGTAGATCATCATTCACTTGAATCAATTGATATGTATACAGCGCATAAGGCAGATAAGGAAAATTCACTGTTTTCATATATTCAAAAACAGCATTTTGTTCAATTTCGTAATTTTGATCTTTGTATTGAATTATCCCTTTACAATGCGCAACCAAAGACCAGTGCTGTGCAAATCCAAATTTCAAATGAATAAAATGAGAAATTAAAGGCATTGTTGTAATGCTTAAATTCATACTTAATTCGTCATCTTGTCTTTGAATAGTAAAATCAGGAATTTTTCCAAACACTTTTTCTTTTTGACCAAACGTATAGGTCACATTGCTATTTTCATCAAGGTGAAATTGGCATTCATGCTGAATTGAGTATGAGTTTAATTGTCCCACCATATGGGGGCTGGAGCTAACCAGTAAGGTTGCTGTATCTAAAGCAGTTGTTGAGATTTCATTGTTATTGCAAAAAACAGGACTATTGGGCTGTCCAATCAAACTAAAAAAATTGAGGTAATGCAACGGTGCAGGTAAATTGGCAAGCACTAATTTTTGATGAATAATTTTATATCTGTCTTGTGGGGGATGACAGCAAAGTTCTATAGGCTTTTGAGCTTGATTCAGCTGTTTAGACTGATCTAAGAAATCTTGAAACAACCGCATATCAAGCCCCCTTACCTTTTTATCTTTTTACATTTTATTCAACAGTATTCTTTCTCGCTAAGAATGTTGTCACAAAACCAGAAATCGCATAGATAATCGAAATGACTAAAATCCCTACAGGAATATTATAAGTGATTGCTGCAAGGATAAAAACTGCTATAGGCAACACAAAGAATGGAACACGTTTACGGTCTACTGTTTTAAAAGAATAATATTTGATATTTGAAATCATCAACAAACCTACTGCAATGATAACAAATGCATTGGTCGCTTGAATCGCAACATCTTTTAAATCAAAAATATAGGTAAAATCTTGTCCAACCCATACCCATGCAATAATAATAATTGCTGCTAATGGGCTTGCCACACCGATGAAATAACGCTTATCGACCACACCAATTTGTACATTAAAGCGGGCTAAACGAAATGCAGCACATGCGGTATAAACAAAACAAGCAGCCAAGCCAATCCGCCCTAGATCATGCAAACTCCAGCTATACATCAAAATTGCTGGGGCAACACCAAATGCCAAGAGATCTGAAAGAGAATCGAATTGTTCACCAAAAGCACTTTGTGCACCAATTGCACGAGCAACACGACCATCTAAACCATCAAATAATGCTGCAAGGAATATCGCATAAACGGCTTGAGTGAAGTCACCATTCATACTGGCAATGATCGAGTAAAAGCCAGATAACAACGCAGATGTTGTAATCAGGTTAGGCCACAAATAGATTCCGCGACGTTTGACCTTCTGCCCTTCATGGGTATGCTCTTCTTCTTCCACTTCAAAAGTAATGCCATCAAATCCATGGTCTTGATTAGAAGAGTTTGGGCTTTCTGGTTTATTTATATTTGTCATTTTTTGAATCCTATCTATGGCTCTTATAGAGCTGTTGATATCTCACTTAAATATTTTATCACATTCATTTTTAAGTGAAATTGATGTGAATTACTCAATGTATTTCGTCTTAATTTGTAATTCACACCATCGTTCATGTTTCTGTTGATATCCAATCGAATGGATTATTCACCCACTAACCAGCGAACAGCAGCATGTCCACCATTTTCACTCATACGTAAATGTGGGAACAACCATTGCAATGCCTCATCAGCATCGTTAGAGAATTTCCAAGGTGGGTTAATCACCAACAAACCACAACCATTCAACCCGACTGGTGTGTCATCTGGCCAAACACAAACTTCACAGACCAACTGACGGCGAATCCCTGTTTTCATCATTTTCTTTTCAAAACGATCAATCATGGCACGGTCTTTAATTGGATACCAAATGGCAAATACGCCTGTTGGCCATTTTTTATGTGCAGTGGCAATCAACTCGACCAATTGCGGGAAGTCTTTACGTTCTAATTCATAAGGTGGGTCGATCATCACCAAACCACGTTTTTCTTTTGGAGGAATAACCCCCAAAAGACCTTCATAAGCATCACGCTCATGTAAACCCGCACGTTTATCGCGAATATTAAAATACAATTGTTGAAACACATCACGCTGCATTTCAAAAATAGTCGCTTTATCAATATCACGCATGCCTTCAAGTGCAAACCACGGTGAACCTGGATAAGCGCCTTTACCTGAACCTGCACGCATATCTTCAACAATTTTAAGATATTGTTTTACACCTTCAGGCGCATTACGTTTAATCGACTCATCCAGCTTAACCAGACGATGAATACCGGTTAAGAATTCACCTGATTTTTGTGCTTCAGAAGTAGATAAATCGTATTTACCTGCACCACCATGTGTATCTATATAGCGATATGGTTTGTCTTTAGTATTTAGACGTGTCAAAAGTTGCAGCAATAACACATGTTTCATGACATCGGCAAAGTTGCCTGCATGGAAATGGTGACGGTAATTCATGTTTCGATTAATTCCTGAGTTCAATAATCATTTTAACACGAAAAAATATTTCTTCACTGTCCATCGTTTGTTCTAATATAACAACATATCTTTATTGCACTATTTTTTGGTAATTTATGGAAGCGCTGCTACTCCCAAAGTCATGGAATGTTGATCAAATTCTTGATGATTTAGATCAACATGGATTTACCATTATTGATCATGCTTACTCCGCTGAATACGGACTCCAATTGGTTGCAGAATGTACTTCAAATTTAAATCGCTTTCGTGAAGCAGCAATTCAAAATGGTGTGATCAGCAATATTCGCAGCGACCATATCTTGTGGATCAATGAAGAGCTTACGATCGCACAACAACATATTGATGCACTCAAACAGCTCTCGCAAATTTTAAACTACTCATTTTATTTAGGCATTCAGGATGTAGAAGCACATTTTGCCTGCTATAACGCAGGTGAATTCTATGCACTTCATCGCGATAATCCACAAGGTAAAAATGGCCGTATGATTTCTACGGTGTATTATCTACACCAAGAATGGCAGGATGACTGGGGTGGAAAGTTACACTTACAGGATAAAAATAATGTTTGGCATACAATAGATCCCCAGCCTAATCGTATTGCCATGTTCCAAAGTGATTTATTACATGAAGTGCTAGAAGCCAAACATCAGCGATTATCAATTACCGCATGGCTAAGAAGCGACAATACTGTGTTGTAATATACTCAGTTTTCAAATTTGCAACGCTGTATCTCTATAGGCCAAGCTTTAAATTATTGAAATAGACCTCATAATACTCTTCATAAATTCAGAGGATTCAGCACATGTTTGATAATACAAAACAAATCATCTCGCGTATTGGGGAAACAGATCAATTGTATTTGTCAGGCAATACACCTGAACTTGCACTTGAACGTGGGGACTTACGCTTACAACTGGTCACTCAAAGTCATTCAAAGCAGGAACAAATCCATTTCTTGCAAGAAGCCATTGTTTTACTTGAAACTGCACGATTTGAATATGAAGAAATGCCAATGTCAGTCTACATTCAGCTTTCTTTGCATTTGGCCAAAGCCTATATGATTTACTTTGAATTAACCAAAGAATCACGTTATGCCTTGATTACGCAACAGATTTTAAAACCTTTGGCACAACATCATCATGCTGATATTTACTTTATGTTGGCTTATGCCTCAGTCAGTAAAAATGAATTTGCATTGACTCGTCACTGGCTAAGTAAATATATCAAGACAACAGATTTTGATTTAGCCTTACTGCAACAACATACTGCCTTTAGACCTGTTCGCAATGAAGCTTGGTTTAGTCAAATGATTCAGTCTAAATTACATTGATCAACGCTATGCACATTCAAAATGACTCAATTTGTTATTCGTTTTGATCAATACTAATTTGATCGATACAAAATAGAAAAGATGGCCATAACGGCCATCTTTTTTGTTGCTCTGGGGGAAACTAAATCATTAGGCTGTTAGCTTATACGCATCTAGATGTAATTGTTGGTTTAACTCGTCAATCCAAATTGCCCAATCATCATCTTGTATCAAGTGACTAATTAATAAGTCACGTTGAGATTTATTCCAAAACGGCGCTTCATGTAATGAAAGATTTGCTGGCAATTGATGAGTGCGTACATATAGCTCAATTGCTGCGGGACTATTTGCCAAACCAAGTTGAGAAAATAGTAATTCTAAGGATGGTGTGTTCGTCCTGAGCATATTGCCTCCTTATATAAATTTATTTGTCATCTTTTATTCAATTAACTTATAAGAAAATAATTTTAAAAGATAGTCTAGATTTTAATTTTCTTGTTTCAATTTGTGATTAAAAAACAAACAAATGTTGGCTTAACATCAATTATCTTTTCCTTGGTGTTTGATTTGAACCATAAAAAAAAAGCACTCTAAATAGAGTGCTTTTTTCAAAATTAATCTTTAACAGATTAAATTTTAATTATTTAAGCATATCAGCAATAGCTGCGCGCTCTTCTTCAAGTTCTTGAAGGGTTTTGTCCATACGTTCACGGCTGAATGCATCAATTTCTAAGCCTTCAACACGAGTGTATTCGCCATTTTCACAAATTACAGGAACACCGTACATCACACCTTCAGGAATTCCATAAGAACCGTCAGAAGGAATACCCATTGTTACCCATTCGCCATTGGTGCCAAGTGCCCAATCACGCATATGATCGATCGCAGCATTTGCAGCAGAAGCAGCAGAAGAAAGACCACGCGCTTCAATGATTGCAGCACCACGTTTACCAACAGTTGGAAGGAATACGTTTGCGTTCCAATCAGCATCGTTGATTTTGTCTTTTAAGCTTACGCCATTTGCAGTTGCAAAACGGTAGTCCGCATACATTGTTGGAGAGTGGTTACCCCAAACTGTAAGGTTTTTGATATCCGCTACAGCAACACCCGCTTTTTGAGCAATTTGAGTCAACGCACGGTTGTGGTCAAGACGTAACATTGCTGTAAAGTTCTTCGCTGGAAGATCTGGAGCAGATTTCATTGCGATATAAGCATTTGTATTTGCAGGGTTACCTACAACAAGTACTTTAACGTCACGGCTCGCAACTTCGTTAAGTGCTTGGCCTTGACCAATGAAGATTTCACCGTTCACTTTCAACAAGTCAGCACGTTCCATACCAGGACCGCGTGGACGTGAACCAACCAATAACGCGTAGTCAGCATCTTTAAATGCAACTTTTGGATCATCAGTACCGATCATGCCAGCCAATAATGGGAAAGCACAGTCATCTAATTCCATCATTACGCCTTTAAGCGCAGCTTGAGCTTTCTCAAATGGAACTTCTAACAATTGCAAAATAACGGGTTGGTCTTTACCAAGCATTTCACCGCTAGCAATACGGAATAATAAGCTGTAACCGATTTGACCAGCTGCGCCAGTAACGGCAACGCGAACAGGTTGCTTCATGTAATTATCTCCAATGAGGATCGTTAATGTGATTAAACGGTTAAATCCGTATTAATCGAATTATCATAAACGGCAAAGATTGTACTCCAATCCTTTAACAGTTGCATGTAAAAGAGAATGCTTTTCAACAAAAGTATGATAGGAAATATAAATAAAATTCCTCAGAAGAACTAATAAGTCCCTTTGATCGAGAATGTATTTGGGCAGTTTGAAACAATGTGATTTGAACATTGTTTATACTGACCATTGACTCGATAACACACTTGAACCTCGGTTAACACTGGGTTTGATGATGAACTTTGACAAGTAAAACGGATACTGTCGTTATTCATTCCCGGGTTTAATCTAACAAATTGAGTTTTTAACGCATTATGTTGCACATTCTTGTTTTCAGAGCTGGTTAAATCTGCAGGAATTTTCAAACGATCTGCCAAATTAATCACAGTTCTAAAATATTGACTCGCATTCATTGGAACACAGCCACCCACACTACGCCACAATTGAATACGTGCATTTTCCTCAGGCATTACTCGCGCAACCACCTTAGCTTGTAAAGGGGTTAAACTTGCAGATGTATTGGTGGTACAATTCCGCTCTGTCGTTTCAGGCAACAGACCTGTGATGGTCAATGAATAACCTTCGAGACATTTGCGTTGCTTTTGTTTTGAAGAATCAAGTGCACAGACAGCAGGTGTCAACTGGACTTGCATGACATAGCCTTGTAATTGCGGTGCAGCATGTAACTGCACATTGAGCCCAAACAATCCCGCAAAGCATAAGCTCCATGCTAAGCAAGATTGTTTCAATTTACGCAAAATTTTGAAAATCATTGATTTACCAACAAAGTTTCATCCAAGTCCAAATAGTTTTATTGTGAAATACGGGTTGGAATAACAGGCATACGACTTTCAATCGCTTGAGGCCCTTGTCCCAACAAGATTCCATAATGTGCTGCATTGGTCATCACATTTTTTACATAGTCACGTGTTTCATTCAGAGGAATAGATTCTGTATATTGATCTGCTGAAAGATTTTGATAATCTGGCTGCCAACGTTTCGCGCGATTTGGCCCAGCATTATACCCTGCGGTTGCCAAGACAGGATTACTGCTTAATTGACCATGAATCATCGACAGATAGAAAGTACCATAGCGAATATTGGTATTGGCATCACTGAGTGCAGCAGGATTATAAGTTTCACCCATTTGTTTTGCCACCAACTTTGCAGTGCCTGGCATGATTTGCATCAAACCACCTGCACCAACATGTGAGCGAGCAGCAGTCACAAAACGACTTTCTTGGCGCATTAAACCATAGGCCCAAGCTGGATCAATACCCGCATTACGGCTATGACTCACCACCAACGACTGATGAGGTGTGGCATAACGATAAACATAGTTATGTTTTTTCTCAGTACGTTCTGCTGCGTAAATTGCACGATCATACCAGCCCATATCAGTTGCACGTTTTGCCGCAGCAAGCAGCAACCCATCATCATGTTTTAAGTATGCCTGACGTACCGCCCAGTTCCATTCCCTATTGGTATAAGTTGCAGGCGCATTAATATTTCGTAAAGTAAATGCACGACGGAAATGAATATCGCTATTTAAGCGTTGCTGATCATCAGTTGAAGGCTGTTCTCTGGCAGGGCTATCATTATATTTTTGCCCCAAATGATCTTTGGCAAGCAAATTATGATAATCATCACCCGACATTGCCAATCGTTGATAGATATCTTTGGCGGTTCTTTTAGATTGTGCATCATTGCGTTGTTCTGAAGCACGTGCCAACCAATATTGCCAACGGTCTTCTTGCTTTTGTGTCACGCTCATACTGTCTATTGCACGAATCACACTTTCCCAAGCCCCAAATCGAATGGCTTGTCGTGCATAAACTTCTGCTTCTTCTGCACTAAATGGCGCACCATAGCTTGCATCAAAATTTTGCAGTACTTCACGATTAAAATTATTTTTCATAACGGTCGTTCCGCCGATATAACCGACAGTACGATAAATATATTTTTGCACATCCGCTGGTACACCCTGAACCAACTTAGGTACCGACTGTAAAGCGCTGGTTAAATCCGTATCTGCTGCACGACCCAGTGCATAAACCAAATAAGCATAATCTTCTACATTGTTTTTGGGTGCAGACCATAAATAATTTAATGGATTGGCTTGGATTTGGTTCAATTGGGTTAACGATAAATTAACGCCAATCGTTTGTGCGGTAGCGATGGCTAGACCAGACTGCCCTGCTCTCAGTTGTGCATATAATCGTTGTTGGCGATCTTGTGCGGTCATGAGTGGGCTGCTAAGCATCATGCGACCTAAACCATTGCATGATTCAGGTTGAGAGTTGGTTGCCAACCAAACATCTTTAAATTCAGCATAGACCAAAACGTCACCAGTTTTCGCACGAACTTGAGCAACGGCACAACGTTCTGCTTGATCTGGATTAGAGACATATTGCAATACAGGTTGCGCGCTGGCGTAATCTGCTTGTTTAACCTTCTCTTCGACATAATCCGCAGCCAACTTTTCCGCCATCGCCGATTGAGGATAACGTTGCGCAAAGCTAATAATATTTGCAGAAGGTTGAAAAGCGAGATTTGAATTCAGTGACCAATACTCAGGATAATAGCCCAAAGCATCATTTTGCATTGAAGAACGATATTGTTCTAAAGCACTTGGATTATTTGCATTACGTAAAGCATCATTAAACTGCTCTTCAGCAGCATGGGCCACTTGCAGGCTTGTACATGCAACTGTTCCTAAAAGGTAAAGTTTTAATTTATTTTGCTTAAGTTGCTGCTTTAACACCGTTTTTCTCTCAACCTGCATGATGTGCCTTTAACATACTGATGCACTTATTTGTGCCTAGTTTAATTATTCTAATCCATTTCTACTGTTGTGTTATGTAACCTTATGATTCATCATTAATATTGTTCTCTATTTTTTCTTCATAATTTTCATTTTCAATGCCCTACAATCCAATAAATGGCAATAGCCGCTAAATATTTTCCTGAGTTCACTCTAAATGCTATAAAATGGCGCGCCTTTTATGAGTCTGTTAAAATAGCAGGCTTAGTACACATTCAAAATTCCCTTTATTCATAGGAAAGACGCCTCCATGACGGTTCAAACCTTCATTCCCAATGGTGCCAAAGCTGCCTCAGAAAACACTGTAACCCAGCCACAGCACACCCCAGCCGACGGTGCAGTAAAAAAACTGTATATCGAAACGCAAGGGTGTCAGATGAATGAGTATGACAGTCATCGTATGGCAGATCTTTTAGGTGACTCACACGGTTATATTTTAACCAAAGATCCAAGTGACGCAGATATCCTGTTAATGAATACCTGCTCAATTCGAGAAAAAGCCCAAGAAAAAGTATTTTCTGAGTTGGGTCGCTGGCGCAAATTAAAAGAAAAAAATCCTGATCTCGTCATCGGTGTTGGTGGATGTGTTGCTTCTCAAGAAGGCGACAATATTCAAAAACGTGCACCGTATGTCGATATGGTTTTTGGCCCTCAAACCTTGCACCGTTTACCGCAAATGCTAGATCAGCATGTTGAGCAAATTGAAAAGCCGAAGAAAGACAAAATTAAACTCGTAGATATTTCATTCCCTGATATTGAAAAATTCGACTTTTTACCTGAACCGCGTGTTGAAGGTTACAAAGCATTTGTTTCAATCATGGAAGGTTGCTCGAAATACTGTTCTTTCTGTGTGGTTCCCTATACTCGCGGTGAAGAAGTTTCTCGTCCTTTGGATGATGTCTTGGCAGAAATCGCTGGTTTGGCTGAAAAAGGCGTTCGCGAAATCAGCCTTTTAGGACAAAATGTAAACGGCTATCGTGGTGAAACTTTTGAAGGTGAAATTTGTACCTTTGCAGATTTATTGCGTTTGGTTGCAGAAATTCCAGGAATCGGTCGTTTACGTTATACAACATCCCATCCGCTCGAATTTAATGAAGATTTGATTCAATGCTACCGTGACCTGCCACAAATGGTTTCACATCTGCATTTACCAGTACAAAGTGGCTCAAATGATGTGTTACAAGCGATGAAGCGTAACCACACCATTGATGTCTATATCGAAAAAATTGCCAAACTGCGTAAAGCTCGTCCAGATATGCATTTATCTTCAGATTTTATCATCGGCTTCCCTGGTGAAACTGATGCACATTTTGAAGAAACCTATCAGTTTATCCAAGATTTAGACTTTGATCATTCTTATAGTTTTGTTTATTCAAAACGTCCTGGCACACCAGCGTCTGAATTACCTGATGACACCTCTGATGCAGTCAAGAAAGAACGTTTAGCTAAAGTTCAACACTGGATTAAGCAATCAAGTATTCGTAAAACCGATGCGATGTTAGGTACCATTCAACGTGTACTGGTTGAAAATGTTTCTAATAAAGATCCAAATTTATTGGTCGGTACAGCTGACAATACACGTTTAGTAACATTTGTAGGTGACGCCTCTTGGGTCGGACGCTTTGCAGAGATTGAGGTTACAGAGATTAAGACCCTAAATTTAGTTTATGGAGAACTCTTGAATCTTGAGCCTGACGTGGCGTAATGTAAGGGTATAGACTTTACTTTAAAAAAGGATATCTCTTGACTGCAGCGATTCGACGTACAGTAGCTTTTCCAGGTATTTCAGTTGAACGTTTAAAAAGCATGTTAGGTGCTTATAACGGTCATCTGAAACAAATCGAACAACGTTTAAATGTCAACATTTCTCATCGCAACGATAACTTCTATATCGATGGTGATTTAGAAGCCGTTGAGAGAGCTGAAGGTTTATTGCAGCGTTTGCATGCAGAAGCTGAACTCTCTCAGCAAATCAGTGCTGATACGATTCATTTGATGATTCAAGGCAGCCAAACTGACCGTGAGTTACAAGACGACCTTTCAGACAATGAGCATACCGGTTTAGATGATGTCTGGTTGCAAACGCGTAAAGGTCGAATCAACCCTCGTGGTGCCAATCAAAAACGTTATGTACAACGTATTCTACAAAGCGATATTTCTTTCGGAATCGGCCCTGCAGGTACAGGTAAAACCTATCTTGCAGTCGCTGCTGCGGTAGATATGCTAGAACGTAATGAAATTCAACGTATCCTTTTGGTTCGCCCTGCTGTTGAAGCTGGGGAAAAACTCGGTTTCTTGCCGGGCGATTTAAGCCAAAAGATCGACCCATATCTACGCCCGCTTTATGATGCATTGTATGAAATGCTTGGCTTTGAAAAAGTTGCAAAACTGATTGAGCGCCAAGTGATTGAAGTTGCACCGCTTGCTTATATGCGTGGTCGTACATTAAATCATTCCTTTGTAATTCTCGATGAAGCACAAAACACCACCCCTGAACAGATGAAGATGTTTTTGACCCGTTTAGGTTTTGGTTCTCGTGCAGTGATCACTGGGGATATTACACAGGTCGATTTACCACGCGGGCAACAGTCTGGTCTTGCTCACGCATTGCGTATCATCGAAAAGATCAAAGAAATTCACATCACTCGCTTCCATTCCCGTGATGTCGTTCGTCACCAGCTGGTACAAAAAATTGTAGAGGCTTATGAAGGATGGGACAGTGAACAATACCGTTTAAGTGCTGAAGCACGTGCAGAACGTAAAGCACGTCAAGAAGCCTTAATTTCTGAAAATGATTCTGCCGCAGATGCTCAACATGAGGAACATACTGCTGCAAATCAGGAAAATGTTTAAGGACTGTTTTTGAAACTTAGCTTATCGTTACAACAAGCGTTTGAAGCACCAGAATTGGTGCTCAAACGTGTCTATGTAAAAAAAGTCATTGAAACAACACTACGTCATATTGATGTAGACCAAGATTGTGAAATCGGAATTGCGTGTGTTGATGAAGATGAAAGTCACAAATTAAATTTTGAATATCGTGAAAAAGACAAACCCACCAATGTATTGTCTTTTCCAAGTGAAATTCCTGAAGAAGTTTTACCCATGCTCGATGCATTACCCATCGGTGATTTAGTCATTTGCATTCCCGTGGTTTTACAAGAGTCGATTGAACAACAAAAGACACCGATTGAGCATTTCACTCATATGCTGGTTCATGGCACCTTACATTTAATGGGGTATGACCATGAAACTTCTGATGATGATGCTGAAGAAATGGAAGCACTCGAAATTGAAATCTTGAAAAAACTAGGCTTTGAAAATCCTTATACTGTTAAAGAAAGTTGATTTTATAATCAACTCCAAATCCCTCTGCTCTAGAGGGATTTTTTGTTTCATTCAAATGAGATGACTTTCAAAAAACTGATCTCATTCAAAATCTAAGTATTTGAATACATCATCATGGTGTATTATCGGAAACTCTCCCAAATCCCAACTTGCCCTTCTTTGACACGTGGAATATTGCCTAATTTAATCCAAGGCATATTGTCACCATGGAAATCACTCCCCACAGAGACTTTTAAACCGTGTTCAGCAATCATTCGATCGACCATTTGTCGTGTTGAAGCGGGTTCCATTGCGGGTGGAAGCTCAACAGCATCACCACCATATTGTGCAAATATTTCAATTAAATAACGGGTATTTGTTGCTGATAGATCATAACGTGTTGGATGTGCCAATACTGCAAAACCTTGACTCTCATGAATCACCTGAATGGTTTCTGCTAAACCTAAACCATCAAATTTCACATAGGCTTTTTTACCTTCCTTAATGTATTTATCAAACGCCTGCTGTGCGCGCTGAACAAAACCCTTTTCTACAAGGGTCTTGGCAATATGCGTCCGAGTAATCCGATCAGGTTCACCATCTACCTTTGCCACAACTTCTGCATAAATATCCTGATGAATCAAAGGAATTAGCAGATCACAGATTTGCTTGGCTCGCTCAGCACGAATTTTCTTCTGTTGCGTTAAAAGCTGTTGTAATGGTTCAGGATTTTGCATATTGAGCGCAACAATATGCACACCATAACTTTTTTTAGTCTCTGGTCTGGACCATTGACTAGAGATTTCTACACCTGAAATGATTTGAATTGGTTGATTTTTTGCAAATTGTTCAGCTTGTATTAAGCCATCCATGCTATCGTGGTCCGTCAATGCAAGTGTATGTATGCTTTTCTCGATGGCAGCTTGAACCAATAACTCTGGCGTCAGAGTCCCATCAGAAATATTACTGTGAGTATGTAAATCTATGCCTTGCATCTTTTATACTATCCCATCAACCTGAACAGACTAGATACTTTAACATGAAAGCACTTTTAGACTTTGTGCCCCTCATAATTTTCTTTTATTTATACAAAACGGTTGATCCTAAAAACACCGATCATCCATTATTACAATTGATCGGCTCAGCAGGTGGTGTAAATAACAACAACATTCTTGTTGCAACTACAGGTCTGATTATTTCAATGCTTGTGGTCTATGGTGCGTTATTCATTTTCCAAAAATTCCGTCTGGATAAACAACAATGGTTTGTTTTGTTCATGACCGTCATTTTTGGTGGAATCACCTTAATGTTGAGTGATGACTTCTATATTCGCCTGAAAGCTGCAATTTTGAATTTAGCCTTTGCTGGCGCGTTCTTACTCTCTCCCTATTTTGGTAAAGAAAAGAAGCCACTCATTCAAAGATTATTTGGTCCTGTTTTAAACCTGACTGAAAAAGGCTGGAAAAATCTAAACTTTGCATGGGCTGCAATGTTCATTGTCATGTCTTGTTTACATATTTTCTTCGCATTTTTATTTGCAGGTGGAAAATATTGGGGTGAATTTACAGCATTTGGTGACATGATCGTCATGTTTTCCTTTATTATTATCCAGTTTGTTATATTACGAAAACACTTTAAATCTACCGATGAATAAAGTGTTTTAGAAAATCGAGAAATATCATGCCATTATTTGTAATTACGTGTACAGATCAAGCAGGTACAGTAGAAAAACGTCTTGCTGTACGCCCACAACATTTAGCTCGACTAGAGAAGTTAGATGCTGAAGGCCGTGTCATCGTGGCTGGGGCGATGCCGATTGATCGTGAAAATCCACAAGCAGGTTTTTATGGCAGTACTTTAATTCTCGATTTTGACAGCCGTGAAGCTTTGGATGAATGGTTAAAAGACGAACCTTTCTTAAAAGAAGGGATTTATAGTCATATTGATGTTAAACCATTCAATAAAGCATTGCCTAAGGGATAACATAATGCGCGTTGTCGTCCAAAGCTTACTTAGCCTGACTTTAAGTTCTTTTGTACTTTTATCACCTGTTGTATCGGCTGAGCCTACTCAATCTTCAGCGACTCAAGCAACGACGGCAGCGCCTACTCAGGCGGCCCAACCTGTTGCACCGCCAAAACCGAGTATTATTCCTGCTGTAGCAGGCGCAAATTCCAGTACCCAAACACAGGCGCAAGCACAAGAAAATAAACCGTTAACAGCTGAACAAATTAGCAAAGAAAAAGCATCTCAAGATGCCAAAGCTAAAGCTTTGGTTAAAGACCAAGCAACACGTTTACAGCAACTTGAAAAGGCCAATTTAGAAGCCCTTTCACAGAACCAAGAATTACAACTCAAAAATGACAATCTGGGTGTACAAGTTCAAGTTCTACAAAGTGAACAAAGTGCGCAAATGTTCTTATATGGTGCTGCGACCATTGCTGTTGGTGTTTTACTTGGCTTTTTAATCGCAAGCTATATCTATACCAAACGTCGTCGCCAGTGGTAAGCCACTGCTTCGACATTACGCTTAAAAAGTTTCATGCTATAACCTGATACTGCGAAATGTCAGGTTTTTTCATTTTAATTATCAAAAGGTAATCTGCTTTGTCAAATGCCATTCAAACTGCCGATTTAGACTGGCAATGTATTGATGGAATTGAAGTTCCAATTTCCAAACAATTTGGTGATGTCTATTTTTCTAAAGACAACGGGTTACTTGAAACCCGACACGTATTTTTGAATGGTAATGATCTTTCAACACGACTTGCAGATTTAGATGATTTTGAATACTTCTGTGTTGGTGAAACTGGTTTTGGTACAGGATTAAATATTTTGGCATTGTGGCAACTTTGGCACAATGTTCGTCCAGATAATCACAGCCACTTACATGTGATCAGTGTAGAAAAGTTCCCCTTGTCTAAACAGGATTTAACCCGTGCGTTAAAGGTCTGGACTGAACTTCAACAATTTTCTGATCAGTTGATTCAACACTATCCATTGCCCATCGCTGGTTGTCACCGTTTAAGCTTTCCAGAAGCACGTTTTTCAATTGATCTTTGGTTAGGTGATGCACATGATGTATTTCCAGCAATGGTTAAAACCCAACAAGTTAACGCATGGTTTTTAGATGGATTTGCCCCCTCTTGTAATCCAGACATGTGGGAAGACAAAGTTTTAAACAATATTGTCAGACTGTCAGATTTTGGAACAACTTTTGCCTCATTCAGCGTGGCAGGTGTGCTTAAACGGGGTCTAAAACAGCATGGAATCACTATTTCACGTCCGCGTGGTTTTGGTCATAAACGTGAAATGCTAAAAGCCATTTGGAATCCATCTGAGCAAGCAGTCGAAGAAAATCAATCACAGTCAATGGACCTTGCAGCGCAAAATATTCAAAAAAAAACACGGAAAAATCAAAATAATTTCAATCAACGCCAAATCGCCATCATTGGTGCTGGAATTGCAGGTTTAAGCTGCGCATGGGGATTTACCCAAAGAGGACATCAAGTTACGATTTACGACCAATCAGCGCCTTTAGCAGGTGCTTCTGGTAATCCTCTGGCCTTATTAAATCCGAAACTATGCCCTATCGAGCAAACTTCGGAACATTTAATGACCTTGGCTTGGCAACATGCCCTACAGCACTATCCAAAATTTCAGGCTTTTCGTCCTATTGCCGTTCAACAATTAGCACAAAAAAATGCTGAACATTTATTGGATTTAGCAGCACAATATCCTCAAGGTTTACTCAAAGCTCAAACAGCAGATGCTTTAGAGCCACAAACTACACTTGAGAGTTTACAGCTCACTCAAGCGGGTTCAATTTATCCCCAGCAACTCAAAGACCAAATCCTTGAACATCCACTGATTCAATTTAAACATGCTCACATTCATAGTATTGTTCAATCGAATCATCATCAATTAACACTACAAAATAGCCAGCACGCAGATCTTGGTGATTTTGATCATGTGATTGTCTGTTGTGCCAAGGAAAGCCATGCTTTTTTTGAGCAGTTCCCGATACTCAAACCGATCCGTGGACAAGTCAGTTGGCTCAACAATGTTAAACACCGATTAGATCCGCAATATGCCTACAGTTATGGTGGCTACTGCATGCAGCTTGATGAGCAGCATTTGATTTTAGGTGCTTCTTTTTATCCCAATCGTGATGACACTGAAGTTTTGCTTGAAGACCATGTGCATAACTATGAACTTATCCACAGTGTGTTTCCACAATACGCAGAATCACTCTGCAAAGTGGATGAATGGCACGGACGTGCTTCAGTACGAGCCCAAAGTCTGGACTATTTTCCATTACTGGGAAAAGTTGAAGCTGAGAAAGAGGTTTATACATTTTCTGGGCTGGGCTCTAAAGGTTTTTTATTTGCGCCCTTGTGTAGTGAAATATTGGTGGCTTTGGTCCTAAATCAAGCTTGCCCGATTCCCCAAAATTTATTGCAAAAATTAAATCCAAACCGCTTTCAAAAGAAAGTAAAAGCCAAAAAACCTTATTTTAAACCGATTCAATCATGATTCTTTTTTATTGATTATCGTAATAAAAAAGCGCCTTTCGGCGCTTTTTTATGAACCCTGTTCTAATGGGAGACCTGCATCACGTGCTGCACGTGTTCCCCCCATAAGTACAACGTAATCACGAGAATCATCTAAACTCTCTAATTTTTCAGCAGCTCGAGGCGCTTTACTTCCACCACCACATAAAATGTAAATGGACTGATCCGAATTCACTTGAGTCAAGCTCTCAGCACTTAAACCATCTATAGGCTGATTTACAGCCCCTTTTACATGGCCTTCGGCAAAGGCTTTTGCATCACGAACATCCCAGATAACTGCATTTTCTGGGAACTCAAATGTTGTAATTTCTAATTTACGGATCATTGTGCACTCCTTTGATGTAAACAACACTTGGCAAATGAAGAAAACATCCCTAGCATCTCAGATATTCTTTCCATTTGTAAAGGTCTAAACTATGCCATCTTTCGATATTGTTTCAGAATTAGAGATTTTTGAAGTAAATCATGCTGTTCAAAACACACAAAAAGAAATTGCGACACGCTTTGACTTCCGTGGTCAGGACGTTTCAATCGAAATTAATGAAAAAGCCAAAGAAATTAAAATTTCAACTGAAAGTGATTTCCAGTGTGAACAAGTCTATAGCATGCTTGAAAATCATTTCTTTAAACGTAAAATCGATATTCAAGCCCTTGATCCACAAAAAATGACGGCTTCAGGTAAAAATATTGTGCAAGTGATCAAGCTTAAAGATGGACTTGACTCAGATACCGCAAAAAAAATTAATAAAGCCATTAAAGAAAGTGGTGTCAAAGTGCAATCTTCTATCCAAGGTGACAAGATACGTGTAACTGATAAAAAGCGCGATACATTACAGCAAGTTATGGCATTTTTAAAAGAACAACAATTCGGTGTACCTTTACAATTTAATAACTTCAAAGACTAAGGTCTTTAGCAACACTATAGGTTAAGACATGACTCAGACCAACCGTTTATCTAAACTTGTGAAAGCGACTTCTAAATTCCCTAAAGGCATTCGTAGTACGCTCTGGAGTAAGGCGTTTGGTCGAGTTGTGCCTATGGTGGGCACAGCCAATATTAAGTACCTAGAAGTCAGTCATTCAAAAGTTGTGGTGGAAATTAAAAACCACCGTGCTATGCAAAACCATATTGGGCAATTACACGCTGTTGCAATGGCGCTGATTGCTGAAACAGCAACAGGCTTTGTCACAGGTATGAATGTTCCAGATAGTTCAATTGTCTTGATCAAAAGCATGCATATTGAATATAAACGACCATCTAAAGGTGATATGACAGCAACAGCGACATTGAGCAAAGAACAAATTTTAGAAATGCAAAGCTCTGAAAAAGGTGAAACGCTGGTTCCAGTCACCATTATGGATGAATCTGGAAAAGAGCCTGTAGAATGCCAAATGGTGTGGGCTTGGGTGTCAAAAGAACGCCTAAAAAAGAAATAAATACAAATCTGCAAATGTAAATAAAACTTACTGTTTAGTTAGTATAAAATTTACCAAAGTACAAATAATGAGTGACGATTATTCACTATATTCATGCTTATTTACTCATCAAGATGGTGTTATTTCCACCACCATCTTGAACTATTGAGATTTGAACTATAGAGAATAACCATGAGATCAGCTACGCCAAGAAAAATTATTACACTCAGCCTCATTCTAAGCCCTATTTTGTTTCTCACTGCATGTGCCCAAACTCCAAGTCACGTTGCTACTGCTGCAACGGGCAACACATTAGCAGCGAATTCAACCACCCAACAAGCGCAACAAAATAAAACCATTGTGACTGATTTTTATGAAGGTGTATTTCAAAAGCATCAAGTTAAAGCATATGCAGATCGTTATATTGGTGACCAATATATTCAACACAATCCGCGTGTTCCAGATGGTAAAGCGCCCTTTGTAAATCACTTTACCCAGTATTTCCAAAAAAATCCTGAAGCAAAAAGTGTAATCAAACGTGCTGCCGCAGAAGGAAATTTAGTGTTTTTACACGTTCATTCAGCTCAAAATCCACAAGATCGCGGTGTTGCAATTGTCGATATCTTTAGAGTCGAAAATGGAAAAATTGTTGAACACTGGGATGTACAACAAGCTGTTCCAGAATCAAGCGCCAACAGCAATACCATGTTTTAACACAATATTTAAATCAAACGATCTAAGCGCCTATTCCATAAAAAAAATCCCAAACAATGTTGGGATTTTTTGATCTTGAGCATTTAAGCACTTTGCGAAGCTAAATACTTCTGCTTTACATCTTCAGGAATTTGGCGTTTATTTCCCGCAACATCTACAGCAACAAAAGTAAATACACCTGCAGTCACACGTTTGGCAGCACGAGAACTGTCATGACTATCCCAAACTTCAATCTGCATTTGGATCGATGTATTACCGACCTTTAAAAGCTTGGTATAACAACTGATCACATCCCCCACTTTTACGGGAACAAGAAAAGTCATCTGATTAATCGAAATCGTTGCACAACGCCCTTTACTAAAGCGTTCTGCATGAATTGCACCAGCCAAATCCATTTGTGAAACAATCCAACCACCAAAAACATCACCACTCCAGTTTGTATCTGCTGGCATTGCGATGGTTTGTAAAGACAGTGTACCTTCAGGTTTTACATGAGAATCTGACACAATAACTCCGAGCCCGTGAATTACTTATGGGCATTCAATTGTTGATCTAACCATTCTTGTAATTGGTTAGCACGTAACGCACCACTTATTCTAGCAACTTCCGTGGTTTTATTCATTAAAACCAAGGTTGGAATGCTGCGAATATTAAATGCACTACTTAACCGTGGATTCGCTTCAGTATCAATTTTAGCAAAAACCACATGGGGGTTATTTTTTGCAACTTCAGCAAAATGCGGTGCCATCATTTTACAAGGACCACACCACTCTGCCCATAAATCAATCATAATTGGCAAATCACTATGGCTGACATAGTTACTGAAATTTTGTTCATTTAACTCAATAGGAGCAAGTGTAATCAAATTTTGATGACATTGACCACAAGTGGGTTGAGCATTTAGTTTATCTTCGGGAACTCGGTTTTTTGCGCCACATGATGGACATACAATAATCATCTAGCTCACTCCAATATGTTGATGTAAAAACTCTAATTGGGTCAAAATTGATTTTTCCAACCATTTCCCATGATAAATATCAAAATGCGCCATATCCCATTCATGATATTGCACAAAAGGTGCAATATTTGTCGCCGTTTCTCGGCTAGATTCAATCGGGATAAAACTGTCTTTCTTAGCTGCAATAAATAGCACAGGAATATTAATACTTCTGACGGTCTGAATTGGTCTAAAACGAATTAAATTAAAAAATACCCGTGCTGGAACTTCCCCACTCCAAAAGTAGTCTGGATTTACAATCGACATATAGCCGTTATAACTATCTTTGGTCGGAATAAAGCATAAATCAAAGGGATGTACTACAGGTAAGGTTCGTGGAAGCATACCTACTTTTGCCCCCATATAATCTTGACTGGATATTTTTAATGCCTTGGGTAACTGTTGAATTGGAAACAATTTTGCCGTTTCTGCTCCATCCACATAAGGCACTTGCACCATAATGGCTTGGACACTTTTTAGCTCACTTGCAAGGTTTAGTACATAGCCGCCACTCAAAGAGGTCCCCCAAAGCACTATTTTTTTTGGATTAATTTTCTTTTGTGTTGCAACATAACTGACCACAGTTTTCCAATCATCCAACTGATTTTGCAATGAAATCAGTTCACGAGGAAAGCCTGTACTTCCTCCCCAAAAACGATAATCAAACAGTACAACCGCATAGCCTGCCTGTGCAATTTTTTGCGCATAGCTCACCAACTTAAATTGTCTTAAACATGCAAATCCATGAGCCATAATAATAACAGCAGGTTTTTTTAGATTTTTAGGTCGATAAAAATCCGCCGCTATGACTTCTTGTCCAATGGGAATATATAGTGGTTCAACTGTATATGCGTACATACACACTCCATTGCGTTATCTTTTATAGATATTTCTTTTATAAATCTTTTATCGTTCAAACTCAGTTCTGAGCTTAATGCTATTATATATAGCATATTGGATTTTAAATCATATAGGAGTGACGAAATGAGTGAAAATGTTGGTTTTGCTGGTCAAATTGGTCCAGAACATATTGCTCAAGTGGCAGAAAAAGGCTTTAAGTCTGTAATCAATAATCGTCCAGATTTGGAAGGCGGAACGGAACAGCCTACAAGTGCTCAAATTGAAGAAGCTGCACGTGCTGCAGGTTTGGACTATGTATTTCTACCTGTCGTTGCTGGTCAAATCACAGAAGTTGATGTCAGAACCTTTGCCAACCGCTTTAACGAGCTTCCAAAACCAGTACTTATGTTTTGTCGTACAGGCAATCGTTCAAATAACCTCTATCAAATTGCAAAACAAATGGATTTATTAGACGACGAATAAATTCTCATGAATATAGAAGGCATTCCGTTGAATGTCTTTTGGTTCACCTTAAATAGAAAAGCTTAAGTTTTTACAGCAATTCGAATAGATTACGCTTTTAAAATTTTGCAACAATTTAAACAGATCTGTTTAGTGAATCAAACAGCTATTGTACCTATGCTTAAATGGTTATATGGCAAACTAAGCAAGTTCACGATATGATCTTTGGCATCGTTTCGTCTTTTCTATAATTTAAAAATAAAGGGATCTTCACATGCAACAGGCTCTATTTGGTGGTGGCTGCTTTTGGTGTACCGAAGCCGTATTTTTACAACTCAAAGGTGTCAATCACGTTGTCAGTGGTTATGCTGGCGGGCATACTCCCAATCCAACTTATGAAGCAATTTGTAATGGGGATACCAATCATGCTGAAGTGATTTTGATTGAATTTGATGAACAGCAAATCAATTATCAACAATTACTCACGGTTTTTTTTGCAATTCATGATCCAACCACATTAAACCGCCAAGGTAATGATATTGGAACACAATATCGTTCGGTGATTTATTACTTCAATAAACAGCAAAAACTTGAATCTGAACAATTTATTGAGCAGCTCAAAGCAGATGGCTTAAATATTGTGACTGAACTCAGTCCAGCACCCACCTTCCATCCTGCCGAAGAATATCATCAGAACTTCTTTGCCCGTAATCCTGCACAAGGTTATTGTAATTTTGCCATTCCACCAAAATTGCTCAAACTCCATAGCCAATTTCAAGATCTTTTAAAAGACTAAGATCATTGAAAATACTTCGCTTTATGCAATAACACTGAACTAACCCAATAGCCAAAATATCAACATAAAAAAACCTCCTTAAAAGGAGGTTTTAAAATATTTGTAATTATTTAAATTAATTATCACTCATAAAGGCAAGATCATTTAATCCTGCTTCACTTGCACGAGACATCACTTGTGCAACGGTATCATAGCGAGATTCTTTATCCGCTCTTAACTGTACAGCTGGTTTTACTGGCTTTTGACCTTCTTCATCAAATCGTTTAGCCAATTCATCTAAAGTGATGACTTTATCATTCCAAGCCACATCGCCATTCTGATTGATACTGATGGTAATTGCTTCAGGTGGAGGCGCGATTACTTCAGCAGTGGTCTTTGGTAAAGTTAATGGTATCGATGGGTTAGCAACGGTTGCTGTCACCAAGAAGATGATCATCAATACCAACATAATATCGATCAGCGGAATGAGGTTCATCTCATTCATGCCAGAATCGTTGTCTTCTCCCAATTGAAAAGCCATTAAGCTTGACCTCCAACTAAACCTTTATTGGTAGATTCAGATTCAACTTTTTGCGTTGAAGAATCTTGTTGTAACATCGTATCAATTAACAAACCATGTGCTTGATCTTGCAACTCATTTGACAATGTACGGTTAAAACGTACGCAAATGTTATATGCCAATACCGCTGGAATCGCAACAGCAAGACCTAGACCGGTCATGATCAATGCCTCACCAACTGGCGTTGCAACTTGAGCTAAACCTGCTTGACCACTTTTACCTACAGCAACAAGTGCATGGAAGATTCCCCATACTGTACCAAATAAACCAACAAATGGTGCAAGTGAAGCTATCGTTCCTAAAACTGAAACACCTTTTTCAGCATTGGCCTTTTCTGCTGAGATTTGACGTAGTAACGCTTGTTCTGCAACCGCTTTACGTTGATCAAAGCTTAATGGCGCAAGCTTGGCTTTTAATGCTTTTAAAGCCTGAGCAAGGTGATCCTGAGCAACCTGCTTGAGTTGACGCGTGCCTAGAATACGCAAAATGAACACAGTCCACGTTGCAATAGACATTGCCAATAACACGAAATACAGTGTCTTACTGACCGCATCAGCATGTTGCCAATAAACTGAAAAGTTCATATGCACATTTCCTAATTCTTAAAAAAATTATTTACTTTTTAGAGACCGACAATGCAAAATCTTGCCTAATTTTAAATGGTACACCCGCACCATTTTCTCTATAAGCTTTAAATTTTGCAGATTGAGTCTGCTTAACAACATAACTATCTAAACTTGAATTACCGCTAGATTGAAGAATACGGACATTGGTAATATTTCCGCCCGCATCCGCAGTAATTTCTAGATTCACAACTTTTGTTCCATCTTCTGGAGACATCAGTTTAAGTAATTGCTCTTTTGCGATACGTGGACTACGACTCCAAGACACCTGACCTTCGTTTACATTACGCGGTGTGTTTCTTTGCTCTTGATCACGACGTTGACGATCGCGCTCATCTTGCTCACGTTTTTGACGATCACGTTCATCTTGTTCACGTTTCTGCTGTTCCGCACGCTTCTGATCATCTTGACGTTTTTGCTCATCTTGACGTGCCTTATCCTGCTTCTGTTGCTCTTCTAAACGCTTTTGTTCTTCAAGTTTTCTTGCCCGATCATCATTTTCTACAGGTTTTTTCTGCTCAATGATTTTTGGCTTAACCACAGGTTTAGGCTCAACTTTCTTCTCTATAGGTTTCGGTTGAACTTTAGGTTTGATGGGTTCAGATGGAGGAGGTGGCGGCGGTGGAACATCTTCTTTTAACTTTAAAAATTTGATTTTTAAAGGTTCTTTCTTTATTTGAGGCAGTTCAAATGGTTTCATATGACTTACCCCCCACAACACACCTACGTGCCCGACAACAACTGCTAACACTGCAGCAAGGACTTTTTTCTTCATCGGTGGTGGCGTTTGAAGTGGTGCAATGGAAGACTGACTCATAAGAATCTAAATACCTAAAATTGAGCAAACTACAAAAAATTATTCAGTTTGTAGATTAAGCTCATCGGATAGAACAATTAAAGTGCAACAATGATAAATGAGAAGTGTTTTCATTTGCAACTGGTTTTTCAATGTTTTTAATCGATTTTACAAATTAAAAATAAAAAAAGGATGCATAAAGCATCCTTTTTTACGACTCATATTAAATGAATATTCACATGTTATTGAAAAACAACAGTCTTATTGCCATCGACAATAATACGGTCTTCTAGATGCCATTTTACCGCTCTAGCAAGTACGTTACGTTCAACGTCTTGGCCTAATTCACGCAGTTGATCCACAGTAAAATCGTGATTTACTCGTTCTACATCTTGCTCAATGATTGGGCCTTGATCCAGATCAGCCGTCACATAATGCGCTGTTGCACCAATCAATTTAACGCCTTTTTCATAAGCCTGTTTATATGGATTTGCCCCCACAAAAGCAGGTAAAAATGAGTGATGAATATTGATCACTTTCATTTCCCACTTTTGTACAAACTCTTCATCGAGAATTTGCATATAACGCGCGAGAACCAGTAAATCATTCCCTTGCATTAACTCATCGATCTTTGTATAGGCTTCACGTTTATTTTCTTTGTTGACTGGAACCACATAGAAAGGGATACCAAAGTTTTCTACTGATTCGCGTAAGTCTTCATGGTTTGAAACCACTTGAGTAATTTCACAAGGTAAGCCACCACGTGAATGGCGCCACAACAACTCAAGCAAAGCATGGTCAACTTTAGACACCAAGATACCGACTTTTTTAATGTCGCTCACCAAAGCTAAACGCCAATGCATACTATAACGTTCAGCCACATTGGTTGCGAAAGTTTGAATGAGACTCTCACGACGGGATTGCAAATGATCAAGTTCAAACTCAACACGCATAAAATAACGCCCGCCCTGAGCTTCAGTTGCGTATTGATCAAGCGCAGTAATGTTCGCGCCCTGATGATACAAAAAGCTCGATACAGCTTGCACGATTCCTGGCTTGTCTTCACAAGTAATCAGTAGACGTGCTGTGTTGGCAGTAGTCATGTTCATGTTGATGGATATCACTTATAAGTTAATTTAAAAAACAGCCGAATATTTTAACGCTTTTTCATCAGCTTTCAATCTTGATTCAGCATCAATCGCGTTTTACCGCAGATAAACTGGCAAATAATTCCGAAGAACCGAAGCTTTCTAGCAAACGTTCATAGGTTTCACGACTTTCACCACGTAAATAAGGACCTTCTAAAAACACCATCTGGCGCAATGCTTGCCAAATCCATTTTTCATCTAAATGGTTGGAGTCACTTAAATGCCCAGACATATATAGGAAGTTGGTCCAGTTGGTCAGGACAATCCAAATATTGATGATAAGTGCTTCAATTTCAGAAGGTGTCATCTGCATCAGTCCCGCTTCAACAAAGGCATGATAAATTTTTTGCCCTTGTTGCATGACCTTGCCAGCAAAGCGAGGATAAATTTTTCTAAAGTCGTCGTTATTTTCAATTAAATGATAAACATCACGATGTAGAAAGCGATATTCCCATAGCTGACTGCTTAAAACTTGGAAATAACGGATTTTGTCATTCGCATTGACTCCACGGTCATCGGGTAATGACAGCATATCTAAAGTTTCTTTTTGGTATTGTTCCATCAATTCTTTGATGATTTCTTGTTTGTTTCGAAAATGATAATACAAATTTCCAGGACTGATTCCAAGCTCTGCTGCAATATGATTCGTTGTAACTGCACGTTCGCCGCGCTCATTAAAAAGTTGCAGACTAATCTGCAAAATTCGGTCTTTCGTTTTCAAAGTTTTGGAGCTCGACATCCTATTACCATTTTTAACCGTTAGCACAAGCTAACATAAAGTGACTTGACTATTTAGAGTATTTACTCTAAAAATTATATTATATTAACCTATTCGTAAATGGTGTTTGTCATGAACAGTCATACAAAAACAAATTCAATGACTTCTTACTCACCTGAAGTTCAACGTATGCATGACATTCTTGAACAACAGAAAGTCGCTTATCAACGCTACCCTGTTCCTACAGCAAAGGAACGTATTGAACGTTTAGCTCGCTTAAAGAAAGTTCTGGTAAAATACCAAGATCAATTTGCAGAAGCAATCAATCAAGACTACGGCAATCGTTCAATCAGCGAAACTAAAATTGGTGAACTACTCACATGTTTAGAACAAATTAAATATTATAGCAAGCATTTAACAGCATGGATGAAACCATCTAAGCGCCATGTGTCTATCTTACACCAACCAGCCAAAGCTTGGGTGCAATATCAGCCTTTAGGTGTGATTGGAATTATTGCACCATGGAACTATCCTCTGTTGCTTTCTGTTGGTCCACTGATTTGTGCACTGGCTGCCGGAAATCACGCAATACTCAAAATTTCAAGTTCATCTTCTAATTTTGGCTTCGTACTTGAAAATGCACTCTCAGAAGCATTTCCACAAGAATTGGTTGCTGTGGTGAATGGCGGTGGTCAAATTTCGGATGCATTTTCACATTTAGCATTCGATAAAATCATTTTCACTGGCTCTACCAATGTCGGTAAAACGGTGATGTCTGCTGCTGCCGAAAATCTAGTGCCTGTTATTCTTGAGCTTGGTGGTAAATCACCTGTAATCGTACACCCTTCAAGTGATCTCAATTTGGTCGCTGAACGTATTGCTTTTGGTAAATTATGGAACTCTGGTCAAACCTGTGTAGCACCAGACTATATGTTCCTACCTAGAGGAAAAACTGCCGAGTTTATTGAAAGCTTTAAACAAGCTGCAACAACAATGTACCCGACGATTCGTGATAATCAAGATTACACCAGCATCATCAACGATAAGCAGTACAACCGTGTTCAAGGTTATTTAGAGGATGCACGTCAACAAGGCGCTGAGTTGATTGAAATCAATCCTCAAAATGAAGAATTAGCGAGTGTACGTAAAATTGCCCCAACATTCTTAACAGGTGTTCTACCGACAATGGACATTATGAAGAATGAAATCTTTGGTCCAGTGCTTCCGATTATGGAATATGATCAAATTGACGATGTAATTGACTTTATTAATGGCAGACCGCGTCCACTTGCTTTATACTATTTCGACTTTGACAATGCCCGCGCAGAATACGTTTCTCAACGTACCCATTCTGGGCATTTCGGTCAAAATGCCGTAGTTACCCATGTCGCACAAGACGATTTACCATTTGGTGGCGTTGGTGCATCTGGCATGGGCAAATATCATGGCCCAGAAGGTTTCTTTGGTTTATCACATGAGCGTTCAGTAATGTCTATTCCTAAGCTATTTAGCTTAAAATTCATATTAGCGCCTTATGACAAAGCCCTAAATAAGATTTTAGAGAAAACTTTCTTACGCTAACTGATCAAGGCATGATCTATCAAATTAGATCATGTTGCGTTTTGACGAATTCCGCTTGTCTTTTAAGCGGAATTTTGGTATAAAACGCCCCTTGAATGAATTCAATCCGTTTTATTTTGACTGGCCATACAGATTTGCTGTTGGCTAAATCAATGGAGTTACACCATGTCTAAGGTTTGCCAAGTTACCGGCAAGCGTCCAGTCGTTGGTAACAACGTCTCACACGCCAACAACAAAACTAAACGCCGGTTCGAGCCGAACCTGCATCACCACCGTTTCTGGTTAGAAAGCGAAAAACGTTTTGTACGTCTTCGTCTAACCACTAAAGGTATGCGTATTATCGACAAATTGGGCATTGAAAAGGTTGTTGCTGACCTTCGTGCTCAAGGTCAAAAGATCTAAGGAGTCTGAACCATGCGTGATAAAATTCGCTTAGTTTCTACTGCTGGTACAGGTTATTTCTATACCACTACTAAGAACAAACGTACTATGCCGGAAAAAATGGAAATCAAAAAATTTGATCCAAAAATCCGTCAACACGTAATCTTCAAAGAAGCTAAAATTAAATAATTTTAGTTTTCTTAAAAAATACGATCCATTTGGGTCGTTTTTTTTGCCTTTTTTTTCTTCGACTTGTTAAACTCTTTAGCGAATTTGGCACTGATTGTGCATTTTATATGGCTTTATACAAAGTCATTACCTTAAGAAATGATTTTTTGAATGATTTCTCCTGAAGATTTAAGGAGTATTTAGTGCCTCATGATGTAGATCTGATTATTTTACTTGCAGTTGGTTTTGGTATAGCCCTGATCTTTGGCTATATCGCTGCACGATTACGCCTGCCACCTTTGATTGGTTATTTAATTGCGGGAATTATCATCAGTCCCAATACCCCAGGTGTTGTTGCAGACATCGCGCTGGCCAATCAGCTTGCTGAATTAGGCGTCATGTTCTTGATGTTCGGTGTCGGGATGCATTTTTCCCTCAACGATTTAATGCAAGTCCGAAAAATTGCCCTTCCTGGTGCAATTTTACAAATCGCAGTTGCGACATTACTGGGTATGGCAGTTTCCATCTTTTGGGGCTGGAGCTTTGGCTCTGCACTGGTCTTTGGCTTAAGTTTATCCTGTGCAAGTACGGTGGTTTTACTCAAAGCATTAGGTGACAAGGGACTGCTTAACTCTGTGAATGGTAAGATTGCCGTTGGCTGGTTGCTGGTCGAAGATCTGGTCATGGTTTTAGTCTTGGTTCTACTGCCTGCAACAGCCGTACTTTTAGGCGGACATCCTATTGCAGGACATGAATCTGATCAAAACATCTGGTTAACACTCGGCATTACCCTGTTAAAAGTAACTGGTTTTATCGCCTTTATGCTCATCATTGGGAAACGTCTTGTGCCAATGATTATGCAATATGTGGCACGTTTAGGTTCTAGAGAGCTTTTTACTTTAACCGTGGTCGCAGCAGCAGTTTCAATTGCTTATGGCTCATACGCAATCTTCGGTGTTTCTATGGCACTTGGAGCGTTCTTTGCCGGAATGGTGGTTAAAGAGTCAGATTTTAGTCATCGTGCAGAAGAAGAAACCTTACCTTTACGCGAAATTTTTTCGATTTTGTTCTTCGTTTCTGTCGGAATGTTATTTGATCCACGTATTATTGTGGAACAGCCTCTGCATATTTTAGCAGTCATTGCCATTATTATGATTGGTAAGACGCTGGCTGCCATGGCATTGGTGTTATTTTTCCGTTATCCCATCAATACAGCATTAACAGTCGGCGCCAGTTTGGCACAAATTGGAGAGTTCTCCTTTATTCTGGCAACCTTAGGCTTGTCACTAGGATTACTTAGCCCTGAAGCGCAAAACTTAATCTTAGCGGGTGCTTTATTTTCTATCACCCTCAATTCATTTCTATTTTCTGCGATCGAACCTGTACAAAACTGGATCCGTGAACGTTCGCATTTGGCGCGCTTACTTGAGCGTAGCGGTGATCCATTGGCAATGCTTCCAGATGAAGTTGATCAAGCCTATTTACGTGATCAAGTGGTGATCGTTGGTCATGGTGAAGTCGGACGTCGTATTACCAAAACATTGATGGATGATGGCATCAAAGTGGTCATCGCTGAAGAAAACCGTGAAATTGTAGAAAATTTGCGTGAAAAAGGCATCGCTGCAGTTTCTGGCCGAGCAACTGAACCCAGTGTATTGATTCAAGCCCATATCCAACATGCACGACTATTGGTGATTTCACCGATGGATATTGTAGATATTCATAAAATTGTCGATACAGCCAAGCTGCTTAATCCAGAAATTCAAGTGTTAGTCTGTGCTGAAAATAAAGAAGAAGCTGAAGTGATCCGTAAAGACAATGTCGGTGAAGTCTATTATGCAAAAGAGGAAATGGCGAAAAACATGAGTAATCATATTTTAAACCAGATCCAAATTGCTCATCATCATGAACCAACACATTGAATTCGGCTCATTTTTAAAACGTAGATCTTTTAAAAGGCAGCTAAAACCACACGACTGTTCTTTGTAGACCTTGGAAAGTCGTGATGCTTCCATTATGTAATGGTATCGATAACCATGTTGGATGGGGGATCATCACCCCATCTAACAAAAGATTTAAAACTTCTAGAATTTGACGCCATTTGCGTATGTCAGGTTATTTGCCTACAAAGAAAAACGCACTCGAAAGTGCGTTTATTGTATTTATTCTAGAATAAATGAAATCACTAGCTCATAAATTTTGGTTGTTCATCAACAACTTCAGCATGCCATTCATCTGCCTGTTTTTCAAGTAACGCAAATAATGCAGCCTGAATCATCTGTTGTGCAATCGCTGGTGTTTGATCACCCAGTAGTGCTTTCACTTCTTCATTAAATTGAATAGTGACCAATGGCTCTTTTTCAGAACCTGCATTACGCAGTGCCAGCTCCCCACTTTCGAGCTGTACCAACTCCAAAATAGCTTCCTGATTTCCAAATAACTCTTTTAACTGTTCGATAGACATAAATCCTCCATGCTCAACATGGGGCAAGGTGCTGAATGCACTTTGCATCTTGTAGATATTTTATATAGTCATTTAAAACAAAATTTCAAGTATATCTGATCAAAAAGATCAGAATTCAACCATTTCATTACGAAAACCATCAATAAGTTGCGATAAATCTCGGTGCCACTCTCTTAAAATCTTTGTATCAGGCAACCAAGCTTGTGGTGTTTGCGTCACTTTAATAATTAAGTTTGATGATGTTTCATCCTCTGGTTCTGGCGCACTTGGTTCAGGTGCATATTGACAAAGTCGATATGCTCTTTTGAGTTCAGCAATAAATCCTTCTTTGGCTAATTTTTGCATCACTAAAACTTCTGGTGAGACCTGTCCTTTAGCCGCCATATTTTCTTCGATTGACTTTAAGGTTGGGGAAAAATCATTTAAACGGTAATAACGTACCAACTCTTGCAGAAATGCTAAAACCGCGCCATGTAAATGAAATACTGCTGCTTCACGATGTGCTTGAGCTTGTTGAACATTTTCAGTTTGTTCTCCCTGCATACATGCAAGACGAGCAAAATAAAGTTTTTGATTGGTACGGTCTGCATGAAAGCGAGCTACACGTGACATGGAAGTTCCCTAAGATTTTGGCATTCTTTACAGTCTTAGCTTAATCTTTATTGAACAAAAATCACAATGAATTTTATCCATGTTGTATGTCAATAAAATAGATAGCGCTCTTTTTTGCAAAAATATCAATTTAAGTTTTTATTTTTATCATGGTTTGACGAGATCATTTAAATACTAAAATAAAAAAAGGAGCAATAAATGCTCCTTAGAATATCTGCCAATTATGCTTCTGGCTTATCTTCCGCTGCTTTTACACGAATTCCATGACCATGTAAGCGCAAGGTATTTAAACCTTTAATCGCTTTAACTGCTTCTCTACCATGTGGCATTTCAACAAAAGCAAAACCTTTCGATTTACCTGTTGCCGCATCAAGTACTAAAGTACAAGTATCTACTGTACCGTATTGCTTAAATAACTCTAACAATTCAGCTTCAGTTACAGTACGTTCTAAATTACGAACTAAAATTTTCATCTCACAACCTTAAAATATAAACGAGGCAAAAAACATCAAAAAGCACTCGCCTACCTACTTTTTGAATGAAAAACGATTGCTATAGTTTAATCTAGATCTATACCAAAATCTAAATTAATCGCCCGACGCTCGATTAAGGCACTTTTTACAGTTTGCTCTCGCTGTCTATAGTGGGTTTCTGTGCTACATAAATTTCGAGTTAAATCATTGAGAAAATAACTTTCAACCTTACGACCTTGTTCATCTGTTTGCGTATGTGCCCAAAAACTTAAATTTTGTTTGGTTAGAATAAGTTCATTTTGGGCGCGTGTTAAAGCCACATAAAGTACACGGCGCTCTTCTTCAACTTCATCGAAATTGCCTTGTGCGCGTGCATTTGGGTATTGCCCTGCGGATACATTTGCCACATAGCAAACCTTTTGTTCTGTCCCTTTAGCAGAATGGATGGTAATTAAAGTCACCACATCATCTTGTGACTGACGCTCAATTTCACTGATTGAAACAGGGTCAAGTACATATTCTTCTAAGAACTCGCTCAGTTGAGTATGTTTAGACGCCAATTGCTTGACCAGATCAAAATCCCCCACACGTTTATGCCAATCTTTTTTGGCATAATTTTCTTCAAGTTGGTTGAGAATAGCCTCTACACCGAGTTTTACACAGGCTTCAACTTCCGTTTTTAGCACACTCATTTGCTTCATAATCAGCAATGTATTGTCAGGAATGCGCCCAAACTTTTCTAATTTTTCTGTAATTTTTTCAATATCTGCATCAAGTAAGAGTTGTTGCGCCAGCTTACTCGCACCAACATCACCCACGCCATTCCATAAGGTTAAAAACCGCATCCACGCAATATCATCCAATGGATTGGCAATAACACGCAATAAGCTCAGTAAGTCTTTAACATGTGCTGTTTCAAGTAACTTCATCCCTCCAATAAATCGGTAGGGAACATTGGCTTGGATAAAAGCAGCCTCGATATGCCGTGCAGCAAAGGCTGAACGCACCAACACCATGTGGTCATTCCAAGCTGAACCTTCCAATAAATGCCGTTCTTTGATGTCGATCGCGATCCATTTTGCTTCATCAAACTCATTTGGAAAAACATGCATTCGCGGTTTAATCCCATCACCACGATAAGCTTCAAGTTTTTTATCGTAATGAATCGAACTTTGATCGAGTAACCAGTTTGAAAAATCTAAAATTTCTTGAGTAGAGCGATAATTTTTTTCTAATTTGAAAATCTCTGCATCTGGCACACGCTCTTTAAAATGGTGGATATTTTCAAAATCCGCACCACGAAAACCATAAATCGACTGTGCATCGTCTCCCACGCAAAACAGTGATGTTTTATCTTTTAATGGTTCAAGAATTGCCCACTGCAAAGGATTGGTATCTTGCATTTCATCAACCAGCATGTACTGACATAAGCCCGCAACATAATCCGCTAAACCATCGGACTGTGCCAAAGCAGACGCAACCACGGCGAGAATATCATCGTAATCTAGAAAACTACGTGCCCGCTTACGGATTTCGTACTCTTTCATGATTTCTGCGATTTGATCTTTATCGTCTAAAAACTCAGGCAGTTGCTTTTCTAAAGCCAAACTTAGTTTTTGCCGAGTATTACGTGCAAAGGAATATAAATCACAAAGCTGTTGTGGTTTGGGTAAGGCGTTGGGATTCTTTTTATCATCCTTTCCACGAATCAAACGGAACAACATCAATTGATCATCACGATCTATAATCGAAAATTGATCCAATCCAAAAGCTTTTGGCACACGTCTAAGTAAATACATGCAAAAGGTATGAAATGTAGATGCACGTAACCCTTTGGCCTGATCACCTAAAGCAAGCTCTACCCGCGCTACAATCTCACTGGCAGAACGGCGGGTAAATGTCAAAATTTGGATTTGATTGGCAGGAATGCCTTGATCAATGAGATATGCAGCTCGTGCCACAATGGTTTTGGTTTTGCCACAACCTGCCCCAGCAAGAACTAGACTATGTTTTGTTTCAGTCGTAGCAGCTTGTTTTTGTTGAGGGTTTAATTCATCAATCAGGTTGGCTAAACTCATTTTCACTCATCATTTTATGGATGGCTGCTAGTTTAGCAGAGCTATAGTGAAATTATGCATTTTAACCCAAGAATCAAGTCGTGAATTGACGCTTAAATCAGGAAATACCAATGAAGAAAAATTCAAGACAATAAAATTTATCGTCCCAAGCAGAGATTAAAGGGGGAGCTTCGACAATAAAAACCGCCTTATAGTCTTAACAACCGTGCCACACTCTCACAACAGCGTTCTAAATTTTGCTCACCATGCTTTAATGCTGTTGCTAAATCACATGCACCATCAACAATACCAAAAATTGCACTAAAGCCTTCGGCATAAAGCTCCTCGACGCCTTCACCGATATGCCCTGCAAAAGCAATCACAGGTTTATTCAACTGCTTGGCAACTTGCGCTACCCCAAAAGGTGTTTTGCCAAACTTGGTTTGAAAATCAATACCACCCTCGCCAGTAAACACATAATCTGCTTGGGCAATTTTTTCCTCAAGTCGGGTTTCTTTAATCACGATTTCCACACCAGAGCGTATTTTTGCTCCTGTAAAAGCCATAAGTCCAAAGCCCAAACCGCCTGCAGCACCAGCACCCTGTAGATTTGCAACATCAACATTCAACTGTTGTTTCACCAACGCAGCAAAATGATCAAGGTTTTGATCTAAGATCCTAACCATCTCAGCGGTTGCTCCTTTCTGTGGTGCAAAAATAAAAGAAGCTCCATTTGGACCGCATAATGGATTGTTTACATCACTGGCAATAATAATCTCAGTCGCTTTTAAACGCGCATCGAGTTGTGAAATATCAATGCTTTTGATCTGCTGAAGCTGCCCACCACCCACGTCTACAGGATGGTTGTTTTCATCTAAAAATTTTGCCCCTAAAGCCTGTGCCATCCCGGCACCAGCATCATTGGTAACACTACCACCCAGACCAATAATGATTTTACCAACACCCAAATCCAAAGCGGCTTTGATCATTTCCCCTGTACCCAGAGTTGACGTCACTAAAGGATTACGTTGAGACTTCTCGATCAGATGAATACCGTTTGCCAGCGCCATTTCTATAACAGCTGTTTGACCGTCATCAATTAATCCCCAATAGGTCGATATTCGTTGCTGAGCCAATGGACCAGCGACCTCAACATATACTTTACGACCACTTCGTGCAGCGACCAAAGCATCGACTGTTCCCTCGCCACCATCTGCCATAGGTACATGAATAAACTGTGCATCAGCAATGACTTTTTCAATGCCTCGTTGCATTGCAAAACAGGCTTGTTCGGCTGTCATACTTTCTTTAAATGAGTCAGGCGCAAGAACAAAAACTTTAGACATGAGCAAATGTATTTTGGTGAGATTCAAAAATTAACATAACGATTTTTCGAGTATAGATAAACTAATAAATTCATAATTAAGACTAAAGAAATGACAACTATGCAACGTGTAAACCTTGGTAAGACTGCCCCAGAACTATATAAAACGGTCATCGAGCTTGAAAATTTATCTATGCAAAAAGTTCAGCAAGCTGGGCTTGATGTTGGATTCTCTCATTTGCTCAAATTAAGAGCCTCGCAAATTAACCAATGTGCTTTCTGTGTTCGTATGCATACCCAAGATGCAATTAAAGCGGGCGAGTCAACGGATCGTATTGCGTTGATTAGTGCTTGGCGTGAAAGTGAATACTTTACTGAAAAAGAACGAGCGGCTTTAATTTTAATTGAAGAGATCACTTTAATTGCCAATCAACATTTTCCAGATAGCGCTTATGAACAAGCTGCACAGCATTTATCCAGTGATGAAATCACGGCGATTGAATGGGTTGCGATTGTAATCAACACATGGAACCGTATCGCCATTTCCAGCCAGTATAAAGTCGCGAAATAAGCTGAGTTTCTACGCTTAAATCATTTATCTAGGCAACACCTCGCTTTTTAGGAGTGTTAATTGAGATAAGATTTAACTGAATACTGTTCTAGTTGCATAAAAATTTACACCAAAATACAAAACGCCTGATCTCATTGATCAGGCGTTTTGTTAAAAGCACATATGATTTAAAACATTAAATGAAACCTTAATGACTCGCAGGTGGGATTTGTTTAATTGCCGCAGCAAAGGTGAGATAGTTGACTCCTTGGAATAAAATATCCACACCTAAAAATAATCCGAGTACCCAAAAAGGAGAATCTGGTGATGCCAGAATAATTGCACCTGTTGCCAAGGTTAAAAGCCCTGAAAATAATGTCCAGCCCCATCCAGACATTGGTTTCAACATAAACGCATTAAAAATACGAATAAAACCGCCAATCAATAAAGCAATTGCCAGTAAATTGGTTAATACCACTGCAGTGGTAATCGGAGATTTAAACGCATAATAACCCGCTGCGATATACAACACACCAAACAACGCCCAAAGCCAGCGGAAGCCACCATCAAAAATTTTAAATGCTGCAATCAGGTGTAAAACCCCACCGATCATCATTAAAGCACCAAACAATGCAACAACCGTCAATGTTGCCATACCCAGTGAAGCCAATAGCACTAATCCAAAGATCACCAATAAAGCTCCAAGCAGAAGATACCATTTACGGTTTTCATGGAGTTGATGACGAACTAAATCATTTCCTACAGTACGCATAATTCTTCTCTTGGTTGTTATTCATTCATTTTATTGTTGATCTAATTCAGGTGTTTGTCTGTATAAAATCTGCATCTATACCAGAATAAAGCTTTGTTTGAGCAGAATCTAAGCAATAAACAGCACAGCTCTATACGCTACTTCACCCAACCCATTTCTTGTGCAGTGAGTCGACTGATCATGGTATCTTCTAGATCTTCAGGTGTTTTGCTTTTACTTTCTGAAAGCGCAATATAGCCGCCCATAATTTCTGCACGTTGTTGTGGATAACGTGGTTGTTGTTCAGGATTGGCATAGCCCGTCGGATAGAGTGGCTGCCCCGTTGTAAAATCATATTTGTCTTTTGCACCAAAGGTATGCAATAACTCATGTACAAGAACGACTTTATTGCTCGAACTTTGCTTTCGTGATGCAAATAGATTCACAGAGCCAATACGCCCACGCTCCAATGCAGTAGAGTGTTTCAATACTTTCTGCAACTTGGGATCATAATAATTTAAATACAGGGTCACCGATGGTGAGCCATCTTCGCCTTGATGCTGTTTCCATGCATAAAATCTAAATTTTAAACTCCACAAAACTGTATCCAAGATACGGCCTGATTCTGGAAACTTAGGTGGTAAGGTATTTAACTCACGTCCAAGCTGAAAATGAAACGAAATCGGCTGCCCCCGGAATGCTTGAGACTGCAAACCTAAATAATGTTCAATTTCCTCAAGATCATCTGTTGAAATTTGCTGAATATAGGCTGATGTGGAGCGTTGACCATCTGCATTGATCGGATGTAATAAAACAACGATTGGCTTGCTCCAATCTTGGTTCATATCGCGCCATGCGTTCACTGCAACAATCAGCAGAATGACCAGTAAAATACCAACTCGAATCTTTTTCCACATTGAATATATTCTCAATTTTTTAATCGCAATAAAAATGCTGACCTAGGCCAGCATTTTTAAATATTTATGGATTAAGCTTCTACCCATTTCCCATCTTGGTAGACCAAAGACCATTTGGTTTGTTTACCTTCTGGGGTTTCTGAACCAATATATTGCGCTTGGTTTTTACGGCTAAACTTAACCAATGTTGGATTACCATCTGGATCTTGATCAGGTGCTTGCAAGATAAACTGATACTTAGGATCAAGTTGATCTGCAACTGAACGTAACTCCGCAACCTTCGGTGCACGTGTTTCGCGTACTTTAGGGAATTTGCTTGCCGCCAAGAATAAACCCGCTGCTCCATCACGTAGAACAAAGTAATCATCATGTTTGACTGAACGTAAATGTTCCATTTTGATTGGGTCGACACGAGGTGGTGCTGGCTGACCATTTTTCAAAACTTTACGGGTATTGTCACAACTCATACAAGCGAAATATGGACCAAAACGACCCGTTTTCAACTGCATCTCACCATCACATTTATCACATGGAATGGTTGGACCATCATAACCCTTGATTTTGAACTCGCCTTCTTCTAGCTCATAACCATCACAATCTGGGTTATTACCACAAATATGTAACTTGCGACCACCATCAATCACATAGCTGTCCATTGCAGTACCACAGACTGGACAACGTTTTTTCGACATCAAATCAGCAGTTTCAGCACTGTCATCATCAGAAAGTATAGCCAATGACTCAACTGGTGTTAGATTCAACGTCCCTTTACAGCGTTCTTTTGGTGGTAAGTTATAACCAGAACAGCCAAGGAAGACACCCGTCGTCCCTGTACGAATCTGCATCGGGCGTTCACATTCTTTACAGTGAACAGCTTCAACTTCTACAGGTTGATTACGGCGCATGCCGTTTTCGCCCTGTGCTGTGGTTAAACGCTTTTTAAAATCACCATAGAAACTATCTAACAGTTCTTTCCAATTACGTTCACCATCTGCAACTTTATCCAATTGACCTTCCAAATCTGCAGTAAATGCATAATTCATCAGGTTATTGAAGTTCTCGTCTAGACGATCGGTAACAATTTCGCCCATCTTCTCTGCAAAAAGACGGCGATTGTCGAGTTTGACATAACCACGATCTTGAATCGTCGAAATAATCGCAGCATAAGTCGATGGACGACCGATTCCACGTTTTTCCAACTCTTTTACTAAAGATGCTTCAGTAAAACGTGCAGGTGGTTTAGTAAAGTGTTGAGAAGGATCAAGTTTCTCAAGTTTGAGAATTTCACCCACTTTGACTGCTGGTAATAAAACATCATCATCCGACTTGTTCTGACCACGCACTTTGGTAAAACCATCAAAAACTAAAGTACGACCTTTGGCTTTGAGTTCTACACCATTCGCATCAACCAAAATCGTTGAGGATAAATACTCTGCTGGGGTCATTTGACATGCAACAAATTGACGCCAGATCAAATCATATAAACGTTGTGCATCACGCTCAACACCCGCCAAACTATCGCCTTTTAAAGCAACATTGGAAGGACGAATCGCTTCATGGGCTTCTTGCGCATTGGCTTTATTCCCATAACGATTTGCTTTAGCAGGTAAGTACTTCGCACCAAATTCAGTTTCAATATGATTACGCACCATACTGACAGCATCATCACTCAAGAATGTTGAGTCAGTACGCATATAAGTAATAAAACCAGCTTCATATAAACGCTGTGCAAGCATCATGGTTTTCTTTACAGAGAAACCTAAACGAGTACTTGCAGCTTGTTGCAAGGTTGAAGTGATATAAGGCGCACTTGGATTGACCTTCGTTGGCTTATCTTCACGTGTTGCAACTTTATATTCAGCATCTTTTAAAATTTTCAATAAAGCATCTGTTTGCGCTTTATTTTGTAATTTTAATGTTTTGCCGCCTTGTTTGACTGCTTCTAAACGAATTTCATCTTTTGCAGAATGAGTGTCTGCAAAAACTTGCCAGTATTCTTCAGGAATAAAGGCACGAATCTCACGCTCACGCTCGACCACCAATTTTACTGCAACTGACTGTACACGCCCTGCAGAGAGACCACGCGCAATCTTTTCCCACAGTAGTGGTGAAACCATAAAGCCCACCACGCGGTCGAGAAAACGACGTGCCTGTTGCGCATTCACACGGTTTAAATCTAGACGTGTAGGTTGTTTAAATGCTTCTTGAATGGCATTTTTAGTAATCTCGTTAAAGACCACACGATGGTAACGGCTATCATCACCACCAATCACTTCTCTTAAATGCCACGCAATCGCTTCTCCTTCTCTATCCAAATCCGTTGCGAGATAGATTTCATCTGCATCTTTGGCTAGTTTTTTGAGTTCAGCGACCACATGTTCTTTGCCGGGAAGCACTTCATATTTAGCTTTCCAACCATGCTCAGGATCGACACCCATACGATTGACTAAAGCGGATTGTGCTTTTTCAGCCTTCTGTTCATCCGTCAATTTGGTACGCGTTGCAGGCTTTTTTTCTGTCGATTTACTTGAACCACCTGTAGGTAAATCACGAACATGACCTACCGAAGACTTCACAATGTAATTTGAGCCTAAATATTTATTAATCGTTTTCGCTTTTGCAGGCGACTCCACAATCACTAATGCACGTTTTTTCCCAGCATCAGGAGAATTTGCTGTTGTGCTTTTGGATGTGGACCGAGGAGCGTTCGCCATAATAAACCACTGTTCCTATTATTAAGTTAAATTTCAGCCAATTTAAGTAAATATGCCTTCATATCATCAAGCTGTGTTGCTCTGAGGTCAGATTCTTCATCCCAATAAAGCCCTACACAGTTGGCCTGCATATCAATAGCATAAATCCCTTTTAATGCAATGGGAAAATCTTTAAATTTCTCATCACCGAGGACCACTTGAAGCTTTTGCTCTTCTACACGGGCGCGCATCAAAGCTAAGCGTGCATCTGGAATCAGTACACTATAATAAGCCACCATACTCGCACGAGACTCTGTTGCCATCGGGATTTTCGTCCACTCTGGTGCAGCCACTAAACGTGGGTGTAAGCCCATCTTGCGTGCTTTCTCTCGCATTAAACCTAATGCTTTTTCTCTAGGGCTTACGCGTAAGCCAAAAATTGAGCCCAATACAAAAACAATAATAACGAGCGCAACCCAAAGACCAGTGTGTTCCATAGTTCACCTTTTAATTCCTATATTAGAGTTGCATAAGCTGAATATAAAACGCAAGTTTAAAATTAAAATTACCGCCAATTACTGATTTTGAGGTCAGTTTAATTTCTTATTTTTCATTCATATTTTTTTCATAAAGCTCCATCCAGCTTCCCAATGACTGAATAGCACTTTGCAGCGTTTGTCCTAATTCGGTAATTTGATATTCCACTCTAGGCGGTACTTCTGGGTAAATCTGCTTGGTTATAAGTTGGTGTTGCTCCAGCAGTTTTAAATGTTTCGACAACTCTTTTTGTGGAATTGGCGCTAAAGCCTTCTGTAATTGGCTAAATCGAACAGGATGCTGTGCTTCAATAAGATGATAGACAATTGGCAATACCCATTTTCCCGAAAATAATCCAACAAATCGCATAATCGAACAATTTTGCTCATATTGCAGTGTTGTCATTTTTCCACCTTACATAAAGCTACATTTTATAGCCTTTGAGTTTAGTCTATTTCAAACCAAACAACGACTAAGTCACCAATTGGTAAGTACTTACTTTGGCAAATAAATTTTCACAATATAAGAGTTTGTAGACATTTTAGTGAAAAATATGCGATTAAAGGATAAAACGGTTTTAATTACTGGCGCAACCAGTGGAATCGGTTTTGCAGCAGCACAACGTGCAATAGAAGAAGGAGCTTTTGTTGTGTTTACTGGCCGAAATCCAGATCAAATTGTACAAACACAAGAACAATTCGGCAGCCAAAGTTTGGGCATCCAATGTGATCACTCAAGCTTAATATCACAAGATCATTTCATTGAAAAAATGCAACAATTATCCATTAAATTCGATGTGATTTATATCAATGCAGGCAATGTTAGCCATGAAGCATTTGGACAATGGACCGTTGAACAATTCGATGCGATTTTCGATACCAATGTAAAAGGTCCATTTTTCCTGATACAACGCTTACTTCCAATGATCAAGCCCCATGCTTCAGTGATTTTATGTGGTTCGACCAGTATTCATATCGCCTTAGAGAAAAGTAGCGTTTATGCCGCTTCAAAAATCGCCTTACGCTCTTTGGTCAAAACCTTATCTAGAGAGCTTTTAGCTCAGCAAATACGATTTAACTTACTTTCACCAGGGCCAACCTTAACCCCTGCCCTCAACAAAGTTGCGAGCACACCCGCTGAAGTTGAACAGCTCAAAGCCAGTATTGAAAATCTTGTGCCAATTCAAAGGTTGGCGGATCCAGTCGAAATTGCCAATGCCTTTATTTATCTTGCTTCTGATGAAGCTAGATTTATTGTCGGTAGCGAACTTTTAGTCGATGGTGGCGTAGCAAATTTATAAGCATAAGCAAAGTTATAAAACTATAGTGTATGGCTTAATAAAAAAGCGCTAAATATTCAAATCTAAGCGCTTTTTTATGTTGCTCTGGGCAGCTTAAAAATCGCCCTAATTTAAATACATTTCATGACTATAAACAACTTCATGACCATTCCAATAAATATAGCCTTTTTCAATCAACTCTTTAAGCAATAAACGGATATCTGATTTTGGAAACATTTGCTCCAATAAATCACGCAACTCATAAATATCTTTAGGTTTATCGGTTTTTAAATTATTCAATTTATGAATAACTTCAATTTGCACTGGATCTATTTTGGCAAAGTTTTTAAACAAAACCTGGTGTACTGCACCCACTGAGTCTTGCTGATCCATTTCCTGTAACACCTGATCTGAATCAACACGTAATTTTTCTAAAATTTGATCAATTTTTTCAAGTTTGATATTGGGTTGTGCTGCGGATTCAGTCTCAACTGGGTGTGCTAAAACAGGCTTGCCGATGTCAAGACTTGTCCATTGTTTCAAGACTTTTTTACGATAAGCCACCTGATCATCAAAGCGTTTGACAATTTTTAAATTGATTAACATGCCGACCAGATGCTGAGCTTTTTCTGGCACAACTTGTAAAATATTCACAATAGAATTCTTTAATTTTTCAATGGTATTCGGTTTGCCTGTCATCTCTCCCAAGGCATCGCAATACTTTTTAACCATTTGCAAATACGGCTTATTTTGAATGGTTTGTAGACTAGGTATCGAGTACTTGTTGCGTTGACGTTCCAACGTTGATTCGACTTGAATAAAACTACACGCTAGATCAGCACTACGCATCAGATCCAACAATAAGGAACAACTTGGCATCGCAGAAATGACCTCAATCTGCATCTCTGGCTCTAATAATGCCAATAATTGCCCCACCACAACTGCATATTCATATTCTTTTTCAGATGCATTCGGTACTTCTAAAATCACCACCTGACCACTGCTCACCCAGCCTGAAAATTCAGTTAAATCTTCCAGTGAGTACTGGAATTGTCCCGTACAATTGAAAAGATAGAGTGTTGGGTAATGTTCAATAATCTCCCGCAGCATTTTGGCTGTAGGTATATTATTTTCAAGATCGAGAAGAACAGCTTTATTCGGCATGGTCAAAAAGTTTGCAACTGAACAGTGGCAAGCATTACAACCAGCTTTCAACAAAAGGTCAAATAAAATTGGAAATTTAATCCTAAATTCCCAATTCCATCTGACTTAAATGTATAAGTTTTAGATTTTAAAGATAAATATTACTGGATGGTTGCAATCACTTGATCAGCCTGACACGTGCTCCCGACTTCTTTCAGCAATTCAATTTGACCACTTTGATGTGCCAAAACTTGAACTTCCATTTTCATAGCTTCCATAATTGCCACAACTTGCCCTGCACTCACTTGCTCTCCGGTTTGGACTTTCCAAGCAATGATGGCCCCATTAATAGGCGCTTGTAAGTGCTCAGGTTGAAGTGCTAACTCTGTGCTTTGCGCTGGTTGTTGCTCCACCTGAACTGCGCCTTGAGCAAACATTCCTGCAGGTAGGCCTAGACGGTGTAATTTCCCATCAATTTCGATATAGCTTAAAACCATCGCTTGTTGATGCTGAGGAATCGCACGTCGAGTTGATTTTAAGTCTTGTTTAAAGTCATTTTCAATCCAACGCGTATGGACTTTAAATTCGTCGGTAAAATCAGGCTCATTCAGCACGGCACGATGAAAATCTAAAACTGAAGCCACCCCCTCAATTTTAAACTGCTTTAAAGCACGTTTTGCGCGGCGTATTGCGATTTCACGCGTTTCCCCCGTCACAATCAGCTTTGCCATTAAAGAATCGAAATGGCTGGAAACCAGAGAGCCTGTGCGCACGCCAGTATCGACACGCACACCATGACCAAAAGGTGCTTCAAATAAACTTAGTGTACCAAATGCTGGAATAAAACCACGGCTAGGGTCTTCTGCATTGATACGAAACTCAATGGCATGACCTTGTGCTTTAGGGGTTTCTTTGATCGATAACTCTTCGCCCAAAGCCACCTGAATTTGCTCAACCACCAAATCAACGCGCGCTGTTTCTTCGGTCACAGGATGTTCAACTTGCAACCGCGTATTGACTTCTAAAAATGATAAAGTCCCATTTTGGCTCAATAAATACTCGACTGTCCCTGCTCCAACATACTGAGCAGCCTGACAAATATTTTTTGCTGAAGTTAAAATCTCTTGATAAATCTCATCACTGATAAATGGTGCAGGAGATTCCTCAACTAATTTTTGATTACGACGCTGTAAAGAACAATCACGCGTACCTAAGACCACCACATTCCCATGCAGGTCGGCAATCACTTGCGCTTCCACATGACGAGGATTGTCTAAGTACTGCTCAACAAAGCATTCGCCACGACCAAAGGCCGCTTTTGCTTCACGGACAGCAGAGTCATAGAGTTCTTTCACTTCTTCAAGCTTCCAAACCACTTTTAAACCACGACCACCACCACCAAATGCCGCTTTAATTGCAATAGGTAAGCCATATTGTTTTGCAAAGGCTAAAGCCTCATCTGCATTATTCAATGGGTCTTGTGTGCCTTGTACCAAAGGAGCACCCACTGAAGCAGCGATTTTACGTGCTTCAATTTTATCACCCAACTTGGTAATTGCTTCAGGAGATGGGCCGACCCACTTCAAGCCTGCATCAATCACAGCTTGTGCAAATTCAGCCCGTTCCGATAAAAAACCATAACCAGGATGCACCATGGTGGCTTTTGATTTTTTAGCAATATCAATAATGGCATCAATATTTAAATAGGTTTCTTTTGCGGTTGCACCAACCAAACCCCATGCTTCATCTGCAAGTTCGACATGTAAACTGCCGATATCGTCATCTGCATACATTGCCACAGAAGCAATGCCCATATCACGACAAGCATGGATAATACGCACAGCAATTTCACCACGATTGGCAATCAATAATTTTTCATTTACATATTTTTGCTGGTTCATCTTAGTTCTCGATATCTACAAATTCGGCGATTTTTCTAAATTTGATATGGCAATCCGCAGGTATTTGTGCCACCAAATCCCAATGATGCTTGGCAACCGAAGCAATCACAGGATAACCACCAGTTAATGGGTGATCATTCATAAACAATACAGGTTGACCATTGGGTGGAATCTGCAAAGCACCAATACATGTGCCTTCGCTTTCCAATTCATGGCAAATCTTACGTGTTAAGGGCGCTTTCCCAGATAAACGTAACCCCACTCGATTACTTTCATTGGTGACTAACCATGCTTGATTGCACAGTTTTTCAATACTGCTTTGCTCAAACCAATCCGTTCGAGGTCCCATCACAATATCAAGTTCAATCGTATCGCCAAGGCACGGGAGATTGGATTTTGGCACTTCGTTGATGCTGATATTGGATGGGACGAATTGACCTTGGTAAATGACATCACCCGTTTTTAAAGGGGCTGGACCAAGAATGGCTAAACTGTCAAAAGAACAGCTATTTAAAACCGGTTGAATATCCAAACCACCACGAACCGCAAGGTAATTGCGTAAGCCTGCACTCGGTGTTTGAATTTGAAATTCATCTCCCTCATCCAGTGCAATCGCCTGATAGCTGTCAAAATCTGCTTTTTGACCATCTGCAAATTTCACATGGATATTGGAAATTGCACCTGCCACGCTAATGACAGCTGAATTTTGCATGACTGCTTTTAAACCACCATTTAGCACCTCAATCACAGGCGTATCCATTGGATTCCCCACGATTCGATTGGCACAATGCATCGAAGCGACATCCATCGCCCCTGCTGTACCCACACCGATATTGCTGTGCTGAAAACGACCTTCATCTTGAATCGAAACTTGCAAGCCAGATGCCGTGATTTTGAATAGGGGCTGTTTTAAAGTTAAATCTTGCCGTGGTGTGATTTGCTTGGGCACATCCACAGATACAGGATGATGGGTTATATCCTCAAAATGCACCCGCATTCCTGGTCGTAAAAGCGCAGGATTTTGACGCTCCAAATCCCACATTTTTTCTGACGTTGTTCCAATCAATTGCCAGCCACCCGGACTATCTTTTGGGTAGATACCCGAGTATTGTCCAGCAAGTCCAAGTGAACCTGATGGAATTTTTTTACGCGGTGTTTTTAGACGAGGAACGTCTGTAAAGGGTAGATCAAGGCTACTCATATAAGCAAAACCTGGAGCGAACCCAATAAAGGCAACGTCCCAAGTGCTTTGATGATGTTTTAAAATCAGATCGGCTATAGAGAGGCCTTGCAGTTCCGCCACTTGTGCTAAATCTTCACCATCGTAACGAATCGGAATAATCACTTCCTGCGTATTGCGATCAAAGCCTGAATCAAGGTTTAAAGTACCAATCAAAACACTCAAGGTTTTAAAGTCAGTCTTGATTTCGTTAAAACAAATTAAAATTGTTTTTGCAGCAGGAATTAAATCTTTGATTCCATTCAAGTGTAAATTTTGCAATTTACTGTATAACGCCAAAGTTTCTTCTAAACTAGAAAGTTCAATCAAGAAACTGTCGGAATTTACCGATAAAAATCGCATTTACTGATCCTTTCTTGTCTTAACGCAGCCACGCACGATCAGGTATGTCTGTAATCAACATATGTCCTGGTGCATGGCTAATGGCAAATGGGATTTTCGAGTTCATAATTGCAGCTTGAGGCGTTACACCACATGCCCAAAATACTGGAATTTCACCCTGTTCAATACGTGAGGCATCACCAAAATCTGGCTGATTGATGTCGCGTATGCCCAAACTTTCAGGATGACCAATATGTACGGGAGCGCCATGAACACTCGGCATACGCGCCGTAATTTTCACAGCCTCAGCTATTTGATGGGCAGGAATGGGGCGCATAGAAACCACCATATTTCCTGAAATACGTCCAGCAGAAAGGCATTCGATATTACTCAAATACATCGGTACATTGGTCTTGTCATGGATATGACGTACTTCAATCCCCGCTTCTTGCAAAGCTGTTTCAAAGGAGAAACTACAGCCAATTAAAAAAGTCACTAAATCAGGATGCGTGTTATAAAGCTCACTCGCATCAGTGAGCTCATCAACCATTTCACCGTCTTTCCAGACACGATATCGTGGAAAGTCAGTGCGAATATCTGAGTCAGTAGCCAATCGAGAGTGGTATACGCCTTCTTCCAAAACATCTAATACAGGGCAGCTTTGCGGATTACGCTGTGCGTACAACAAGAAATCATATGCCCAGTCTTTGGGTACAGAAATCATATTCACTTGGGTCATCCCAGCAGCCATTCCTGCTGTAGGTTGGTCAAAACCTGCACGAATTTGTTGTCGCGCATCCAATGCAGCTTTGAGTTGAACTGGATCGACTTTAATCTCTTTAAACATGTGTCTTGTCCTTATTGTTTTATGCACAAAATGAACGAACTTGAATGTCGTTTGTTAACAGCTCAGCTTTAATCGCTGCGGACATTTCTAATGCACCTGCGGTATCACCATGCAAACAAATCGTATCGGCTTGAATCGGGGTAAATACGCCATCAATTGACTCAACCCCGCCATTTTTTAACATCGCAACCACACGTTTTGCCACAAACTCTGCATCATGCAAAACAGCACCCTCTAAACGACGTGAAACCAGTGAGCCATCACGGTTATAAGCACGATCAGCAAAGGCTTCTGAAACCACTTTTAAGCCTGCCTGACGTGCTTGTGCAACCAAATTTGACCCAGCCAAAGCAACCAGTACCAATGCTGGGTTATACATTTTAATGGCTTCAATCACGGCTTCGGCTTGTACGGGATCTTTGGCTATGGTGTTATACAACGCCCCATGCGGCTTGACATATTGCACTTTGGAGCCAGCAACTTTTGCCAAACCATCAAGCGCCGAAATTTGATAGAGCACATCCGCGATCAGCTCGTCTTGAGACAGATCCATATTACGGCGACCAAAACCAACCAAATCTGGGTAGGAAACATGCGCACCAATCGTGACATCTAATTTCACTGCTTGCTGAAGCGTCTTCAATATTCCCAACGGGTCACCTGCATGAAAGCCACAGGCAATATTGGCGCTACTGACAACAGGTAAAATTTGCTCATCATTGCCCATTTTCCACGAGCCAAAACTTTCACCCAAGTCACTATTTAAATCGACATACATTGTGATTATTCCTTTTCAATTGAGTGTGAAGTTGATTAGAGCTTGGTGAGGTAATTAAATACCGTCGTGAATGACATATAACCCATCCACCATGTGAGTAAGCAGGTTAATACACCCAAAACCAGCAACCATTTTGGATAATTATAATTACCCATCATGTCTTTACGACATGCCGCAACATAGACAAAAATCGTTAAACCAATTGGTAATACCAAACCATTAAAACCACCCACAAAGATCAGTAAGCCCGCAGGTGTTGCACCTAGAATCACGTAAAGCAACAAGGCTAAAGAAATAAAGCTAATGGTGAGGTAGTTGGTATGTTTAGTGGTTAAGTTCTTTTTAAATGCGGACATAAATGAAACAGAGGTATAGGCTGCACCAATTGTGCTACTGATTCCCGCTGCCCAAAAAATCAAGCCAAACAGTTTAAAACCAAATGTACCCGCAGCATATTGGAATGCTTGCGCAGCTGGGTTGGCATCGTGACTTGCTAAATCGATATTTGCGCCGCTGACCACAACCCCTAAGAATGCCAAGAACAATACATAACGCATGATCCCGACTACAACAATACCTTTGGTTGCGGCTCTGGCCACTTCATCAATATTTTCTGGTCCAACCGCACCTTTGTCCAATAAGCGATGCGCACCTGCGTAGCAGATATAACCGCCCACTGTACCGCCAACAATAGTTGTAATGATGGCGAAATCAATTTGATCAGGTGCAAAAGTTTGTTGAACGGCTTGCCCCACTGGTGGCATGACAATGAATGCAACGATCACGATCAAAACGATTTTGAGCAACCCCAAAATAATCATGCTCTTGTCCATCGCCAGTGTGGCTTTTCTGGAAGCAAAAATCAGAATTGCCAAAGCACCACTCAGCACGCCACCGACCTTGGTATCCAACCCAAAGAGTGCATTTAAGCCCAGTGCAGCACCTGCAATGTTACCGATACTAAAGAAAAAACCACCTAAAATAACCAGAAATGCGAGTAAGTAACCGCTCCCCGGTAAGGCTTTATTGGCAATATCTGAAGCACGCATTTGCGTTAAGGTGACCACACGCCAAATGTTTTGCTGCACAACATAATCAATAATGATTGAAACTAGGATTGCAAAACCAAATGCAGCACCTAATTTCACTGTAAATACAGCGGTTTGGGTTAGAAAGCCTGGCCCCATCGCAGACGTTGCCATCATAAAGATAGATGCAACAATTGCCCATTGACGGTCAGACAAAAAAGAAGATTTCAATAAAGACATGTAGGCGTTCCTCATCCATTTGAGCTTAATCAACGCTATTTCAAGTGAAACAAAGAACATCTATTTTTCTAAAATACGAAATTCTTTAATCCTTTAAACTTTTAAGATTTTCTGGTTATGCTGAACCAAATCTGTATTTCAAATAAAAGCATAGGCGAAGGTCAGCCACAATAAGACTTTATCCAAAATTCATTAAACATAAGGTATTGAATTTATATGTTTTTATTATTTTTAAATTCATTTAATAATGAATGTTTATCAGTTTCTATAAGTTCTCATTATCAATATTTCATATTTTTGCAATTTTTAAATCAAAACCAAAGCTGCATAAAATGCCGTTTTATTGTTCATTATCTAATTTTATTATTCAGCTTTTTCATGGCATTTTCCGAAGTTAAAACCGCTAAATCCGTCAACTTTTCTTTTAATGCGGTGTTATTGCCTTGTGTATAGATTGCGGTAAAGTGGAATGTCTTTAATTGGATTGGCGTATCCAAAATTTCCAATCGCCCATCTAAAATTTCTTTGATTGCCGTTAGTTTAGGTACCACTGCAATCCCTAAGCCTTGTTCAGCTAAACGTAATAATGTGACCAATGAATAACTTGTGATGGATAGTGGTTCATCGATCTTCTGTTCTTTCATTTTGGCTTTGAGCTCTTTATAAGGATAGGTAATTCTTGGATAGGTTAAAATGGTATGCGACATCAATGTCCGCAATGACATCTGCCCGATTCCACCTTTAAATGAAGGTGATGCTAGAAAGCTTAATTCAAAATCACACAATGAACGTTCTATACATTCAAAAGGCAAAGTTGGCCCCAGTAAAAACGCCATATCCAAATCACCGATGCGTACACCTTCTTGTAAATCTGGAGTTAAATTCACCACGATTTCGATGGAAACTTTGGGAAACTCTTGCTGGACTTGCTCCATATACTCCACTAGCCAAGTATGGACAATCGTTTCGGAAACCCCTAAACGAATCGTTCCTGTTAAATACTGACTTTCTGTGAGTTCAGCCACCAAGTCTGTTTCCAGTCGCATAAACTTTTCAGCATATTTAAATAAGGTCATGCCCTTATGCGTGGCTTTGATTTGACGAGAACTGCGATCAAGCACTTTAAAACCGAGATCATTTTCAATCGCAGTAATTTTTTGAGAAATTGCAGGCTGTGTCGTTTGAAGCTTTGTTGCGGCTTTATTAAAACTGTTTAAGGTCACCACCCAATAAAATGCTTCGAGGTTTTTTAAGTTCATAATCCATCTTAACCCACAAATTTAGCGCTTGCGTTATGCAAATCCTTTGCCAATATCACTGCTATGTGTGAATTTACACCTGATTCAGCACACCTCAGCCACTCATATTTCACATCCGTTGCATCAATAATGCGGAGGACGATTGGTCATTGGGTCAAATGCTGCAATACCTTCTGACAAATCAGCAGATTCTATACGTTGGTAAATTAACTGCATTTGTTTTTTTAAATCAGCGATTTCCAAGCTTTGTTGTGCCACTTGATCATTTAATTGTTCGACTAAATCATCTAAAAATGCAATTCGGACTTGCAAATCTTCTATGGGTGCGGAAAATGACGCCTGATCATCAATATTTTTATGTTTAGTCATTTTTAGTCCTCAGTGTGGGATGTTTAGGAAACCGTATGGCCTATATTACTATAAGGGATGTCCAACTTGCGTTTGGTGGACCTGCCCTGCTCGATGGCGCAAACTTCAATTTAGAACGAGGCGAACGAGTCTGTCTGATTGGTCGTAACGGTGAAGGTAAGTCTACTTTACTCAAACTGATTGAGGGAAGTTTATTGCCTGATCAAGGTGAAATTGCATTACAAAATGGTATTACGATTTCTATGCTTGCTCAGGATGTACCGATGGATTCGGGCAAAGTTGCAGATATTGTTGCCGAAGGTGCAGGAGAAGCCGCGCTCGTCCTAAAAGAATACCACGAAGCCAGCGATGCTTGTGTATTAGGTGATATGGAAGCTTGTGATCGTATGGGCAACCTACAACATAAGCTGGATTTGCTCGATGGTTGGGCCTTAGAAACCAAAGTAAATTCTATCTTGAGCAAAATGGGCTTAGATCCTGAAGCAGATTTAGCTGATTTATCAGGCGGGCGTAAACGCCGTGTACTTTTAGCACGTGCATTGTTGACGCAACCTGACGTTTTATTACTTGACGAACCAACCAACCATTTGGACGTAGAAAGTATTGAATGGTTAGAGAAGTTCTTACTCGATCAAAACAATCTCACCCTATTATTTATTTCCCATGACCGTGCTTTTGTTGACAGTATTGCGACACGTATTGTGGAGTTGGATCGTGGTGTTTTACGTAGTTATGAAGGTAACTACTCACGCTACCTCGACTTAAAAGCACAGCAAATGGAAGCTGAAGAAAAGCAGAATGCACTGTTTGATAAACGCTTGGCTGAAGAGGAAACTTGGATTCGTCAAGGGATCAAAGCACGTCGTACCCGTAACGAAGGTCGTGTACGTGCATTAAAAGATTTACGTGAACAATCTAAAGCACGTCGCTCACAACAAGGTAAAGTGAGCATGGCGACTCAAGAGGCAAATCGTTCAGGTAAATTGGTCTTTGATATTGAACACTTAAGTGTGGCTTTTGGTGATAATGCACCAATTATTAAAGATTTCTCTGCGTTAGTACTGCGTGGCGACCGTATTGGTTTAGTCGGTGATAATGGTGTAGGTAAAACCACCTTGATTAAAGCCATTTTAGGTGAACTTGAACATGGCGGTTCGGTAAAAACAGGTACACAGCTTGAAGTGGCTTATTTTGACCAATTACGTAATGCGCTAGATCTTGAAAAATCAGTAATGGCCAATGTGTCTGAAGGCTCAGACTTTGTCGATGTTAATGGTGGTCGCCGTCATATCTACAGCTATTTACAAGACTTTTTATTCTCGCCTGAACGCGCGCGTACTCCAGTAAAAGCACTTTCAGGTGGTGAGCGTAACCGTATCCTTTTGGCGAAGTTATTGCTTAAACCGTCTAACCTTATTGTGATGGATGAGCCAACCAATGACTTAGACATGGTGACTTTAGAATTACTCGAAGAAATGTTGAGTGATTATAAAGGGACTTTGTTATTGATCTCCCATGACCGTGCATTTATGGACAATGTTGTGACATCAACTTGGGTATTTGATGGTAAAGGCAATATCGATGAGTACATTGGTGGCTATCAAGACTATTTAGAACAACGTCCAGATCAACGTGTTGTCGATCAGAAAAGTGATGTAAAAAAAGCCATTGCGAAAGCGGAAGCTGCTGCGGCGCCTGCTGAACCAGCCGTTAAAAAAGTGAAGTTGAGTTATAAAGATCAACGCGCTTTAGAACAGTTACCTGCAGAAATTGAAGCTTTGGAAAAAGAACAAGCTGAACTGACTGCAAAACTTGCAGATGGTTCTTGGTTTGTGACTGATGCAGATGCAGCCACCAAAGCGTCGCAACGACTTGGTGAGATTGATGAACTGATGCTTGAAAAAATGGAGCGTTGGGATGCATTAGAAGAAATGACCAAAGGTTAATTCTTCTAAAATCTTTAAATAAAAACTCCGCAAATATGCGGAGTTTTTATTGAGCCTGCCGACATTGAAACCAACAACATTGATCAATTATCTTATAGATATACAACACATATTTTCAGCTTTATGTATTAACCAGATTTAAAGACATTGGAACATAACGTAACCCATGATTTTCAATGGTTTCATCTTTCACCACAAAGCCAAATCGTTCATAAACAGCTTGTGCATTACAGCTTGAATTTACCGTAAATACTGAAACACCAGACTTTTGCACCTCCTGCAAGATAAAATTCCACATTGTTCGGCCAATTCCCTGAGCTTGCTTCTCTTTCGATATAAAGAAATGAACCAAATGGGCAGGATTCTTATACGCAATAACACCGATCATCTGCTGATGATCGCTATAAACAAAATAGTGAATTTCAGGATTCTCAAGCATTTTTTCAATCATACTTACGCAAAACAGTTGTCGCCCACTGTCATTAATTGCAAATTCATCAATAAAAGGCGCAATCAATTGGGTAATTGCAATTAAGTCCTTTGTGGTTGCTCTTCTGATTGTTTTATTCATGTGAGGGACATTTCAATAGTGGAGTAGCAGTAAAAGATCAAAATGCTAAACTTAAGTCTGTAATCAGCATTTCGTTATCTAGCTAATACTTGAAATGATATATAACAGATTCTTTCATTTTCAAAAATAAACGCACTTATTTAAATGGCTTAGTTCAAGTTAAAATGACGGCAATACTTTACTGATTAAAATTAAATAAAACTTAAAAAATCAAAGCACTTACCATTCCCCACTCATCTTACCAATGATCATTTCATTTATACTGAATTTCGCTACAAGCACTTCATGATGTTTCCATACAAATCCACCAAGATATGATTATCGAATCTAGTTCAGATCTCGAATTATTTAGTGAGAATATGATCATGAAAAAAGTTACATCATTACTTGTTGCAGCATTCACCACAGCAATTTTCGCAGGTTCGGCAATGGCAGCAACTCCAGCACAGCATTCGACTCAAGCGGTTAAAACCCATCAAATGCAAAAACAACATAAAGCTGGTCATAGCCAAAAACACCATGCCGCTGCACAAAAATCAGCAACAGCAAAAAAAGTAGAGGGTAAAGCAGCAACCAAATAATCCACTTTAAAACGTTGTTTTAAAACTGTCGCTTTATAAAATTATGATCCTCATGCTTAAAAGCTACACCAACAGTGTAGCTTTTAAATTTTCAGCGAATGCTCTGGATCGCTTCAAATCCATTCGCTACTTTAAACCGAATTTTTCAACAGGTTTGATTAACCATAAAGATAATTTTCTTAATAAAATATCAAAAAATTGCTGTTGTAACATCCAGCAAGTCAATACAGATAAACCAATACAAATCCCAATTTCCACAAAAATATTAAAATCCAGTTGCCAATAACGTGCAATTAACATCACCACAAAACCATGTAGCAAATACACCGCCAAGGTGTTTTTTCCAAGTTGCACACAGCCAATATTCAATAATTTTGTCCACGCAAACATCGCGAAAATACCCAAACTCGACATCAAAAGACAGCCTATTCTGATCCAAGTACCATCCCACATACTTACCTTAAGTTGCTGATAACTTAAACTGCCATATAACCAAAATGGGTTGATTTGGGTGAAATACACCAAGCTTGCAATACCCATCACGATGAATCCAGCTAAAATTTGAGTGACTTTAAATTGCTGAATTTTCTCGACAATGGTTTTGCCATAAAGTGCACCCACAATAAAAAATGGAAAGAAGCTAAAAATTCTGCCGATTGAGTATTGGTAATTGTTCCATGGGCTTAAGCCGACACATAAAGCAAGAATCAGTGCAATCAGCAGTGCAAATTTTGTTTTTATCAAAAAATGGCTAAGCGTTGTCCATACCATCATGCCCAACAGATACCATAAGATCCAATAAGGTCGTTCAAACACATTCCAATTGAGCTGAAATTTACCTGACCAGATGGCATCAAATGCAGGAAATAGAATTTGAAAGGGTAAATAGAGCGCAACAAAAAATAGAATATTCTTAAACCATTTACTGTCTTTAAACAACATGCCCGAAATAAAGATAAAAGCAGGCATATGTACAAAATAAATCGTACCTAATAAGACATGATCAATCGGATCTTTCCAACCGATCATGCGTTCTAGAAAATGCCCGAGCACCACAAGAAATATCAGCGTTGCCTTACAACTGTCTAAGTAGGTATCTCTCATCGTAAGGTTGTCTAAAATAGTCAGTGAATAACTGCGATTATATACCTAAAACATGCACTTGCTTTTGATCAATCTCAGCAAGATGCTGGCGATAGATTTTAAAATTTTCCAAATCAAAACACACGAAACTGACTTCCTCTAAGTTGTTCGTCTGGGTTAAAAACTTAGTCACGCTGTTTATGGCGATAAATGCTGCCTCTGATTTGGGAAAACGATAAATCCCTGTTGAAATATTCGGAAATGCCAGTGTTTTTAGCTGATGTTGCTCAGCGAGTCTTAAGCTATTGAGATAGGCTTTCTCAAGCAGTTCATTTTCAGCATGCTGTCCATCTTGCCAAGTGGGGCCCACGGTATGAATCACATAATTACAGGGCAACAACCCCGCTGTGGTAATCACTGCTTCACCAATTGGACAACCACCCTGTCTGGCTCGGATCTTTTGACAATCCTCCAAAATAGCAGAACCACCTTTTCGATGAATTGCACCATCCACACCACCACCGCCAAGTAACGAGGTATTGGCAGCATTTACAATTGCATCCACCTTTTGAATTGTAATATCACCTTGAATTAACCGAATTATTTTCACGTCATGCTTCCTTGCGTATCCTCAATGAGAGTGAATGACATCTTGAATTTTCTTCTTTAAACCGCTTCATGCTACACTCCTTTCAGTTTTAACTTCCCCAAAATTTACAAAACTGCTATGAGTAAAAAGCATCAATACGAGCCTGGAAAATTTTATTGGGCATTTTTACATCCGAAATATTGGGGAATCTGGATTGCGATTGTATTTTTGATGATGCTCGCTATCTTGCCTTGGGCAATTCAGTATCGCTTAGCGACATTGTTGGGCAATATTGCCTTTGATCGACTAAAATCACGTCGTGAAACAACAACACGTAATTTAGAAGTCTGCTTTCCAGAATGGTCACCTGAGCAAGTCATCGACAACTCAAGACAAGTCTTTGTTGATCAAATGATTGGGGTCTTTGAAACTTTAAATGCATGGTACTCACCACAATGGTTTAAAAACCGTGTCAGTATTCAAGGGCTAGAGCATATCCAACAGGCCAAACAAAATGGTCAAGGCATATTGCTACTCGGCACCCATAGCACCATGCTTGATGCTGGTGGTTATTTATGTGCACAATTTTTTGAACCCGATGTCGTGTATCGCCCACAGAATAATCCTTTACTCGATATGTTGATTTATCGTTGTCGTGCAACGATTTATAAAGCGCAGATTGATCATGATGATATGCGTGGATTGATTCGCCATCTGAAAGAAGGTGATGCGATTTGGTATAGTCCAGATCAGGATTTTGGATTAAAACAAGGGGTAATGGCTCCCTTTTTTGGTACGCCCGCTGCAACGGTAACGGCGCATCGACGTTTATTGAAAATATCAAAAGCTGTCGCAATCCCACTGTATTTTTATCGTGATGGTGATATCAAAGATCCAAAATATCATGTGCTTATTGAACCTGCTGTTGATCCATTACCCAGTGAAGATGAAATGGATGATGCGATTCGTGTCAATAAAATCATTGAAAATCAACTGCGGATCGCACCGACACAATATATGTGGTTTCATCGTCGCTTTAAAACACGTCCAAAAGGCTACCAGAAAATCTATTAAGTTTAAGTGTTTTGTTTTAACAATCAGGAGATATAAAATATCTCCTTTTTTATTTTGGTCATCTCGCGTCTAAATAGCATCGTTCATGGCGAACTGTGTCTAGTTACACATGCCCACTTTCTTGATTAAACAAAGCGAATTAAGATTTATCAATAATAAATTCAAATTTAAGGAAAATAAAACAATGAATATCACCAATAAAGTTCTTTTTTCATGTTTGATCAGTTTCAGTTTGATGTTTACCGCATGTTCAGAGCAAAAAGCAGATATCGCCCAAAACAAAACCTCAGAAACTACGTCTAGTGCAACAACTCAAGGCAATTGGAAAAGCAAAGCGACTGAACTGAGTACAGCCAACGCAACAGAGATTACAAACGACTTGGCTCAACTTAATCAGATCGTCAATCACGCAAATACTCAAGCACTTCAATTAAGAGCGGAGCTTCAATCAGCCACTCGCCAACCTGAAAAGCGCCAGCAGATTTTACTCAAAGCCAATGATATACAAGCGGCAACTCAACAACAAATCATGGCATTAAATTTAAAAAGTAGTGAAGTACACAGTCTACGCACACAAATGATTGATAATTTAATCACCAGTCAGAAAATGTATACGCTTTCAACAGCCCCAGATTTTAATGCAAATGCACCCAGTGATGAATTTAAGCAACTTGGTAAACGTTCAATGGCGCTTCAACAAAAAATTTCTGCTGAAATGGACGCCTTAAATCAACATTATGGAAAATAAAAACAATCTGAATCATAAGCGGGTTAAGTAGAAAGACCTAACCTTTCCATACCCGAAAACGTGCCATCGCCCAAATCACATAAGGCCAAAAAATCATATTGACTATGCTATGGATACTTTCCCAAATACGCCAATAGCCTCTACCAAAAATATCTGCGCGTGCATTAAAGATTTCTATTACAAAGGCAAACACCACTGTGGCGATAATCGCAAGATTTGATTTAAGTTGTCTTTTATGAATTGCAGCAACTATAAAATAGATGATTAAACCTGCATAGATAAATAAAGCATCACTACTTAAACCAGTAAAATGTTTAAGACTTGAAGCGAATTCTTGAACTTTTGCGAGAAACATAGCCACTCTTTTTTATTTTCAATTTTGTCTATTCTAAATTATATACCATAAATAAAGCATAACCCGAGTTCTGCATCCTGCAAAACTCGGGTTCATGAGGTTGTGCTTTCACATCTTATTCTTATTTTCTTGGTTATCCATTCCAACATCAAATCCTTGATGATTGCTCCATCGACTTCGTCTTCCTTAGTGAGATTTTCCGTTCTCATTCCCTGTGTCGATAAGTAAAGATTAAAACGAATATGCTTTGCATGCTATCCGCTTAGGGCCTAAATCCATGTAAGTAATTGCTTACAAAAATCAGCCATTTTTTAATTTTATTGTCAGACAATCAGGTTCCAGCTTTATAACTTTGTGCAATTTCATCAGTGACCAACTTCTCCTCTTTCTCTGCTTTTTCAATCCCTTCCTGAATTGCCTCTTGCGCTTCCCTTTCATCTGCATCGGTTTGCTCTAACTCTTCTTGAGTTTGCTCAAAAATACGCCCTGTTTGTAATACCACATAAATCGGAAAATGATCTGAACCCACATGAGGCAGCCGCTGCATATGTACTAAAGCAAAATCGGTACTGTGAAATAAATGATCCAAAGACCATCTTAAAAATTTATAGTCAGCATGGAAGGTGTTGATATATCTGCGCCCCACACGTGGATCAAGCAAACCACTGATACGTTGAAATAAACGTGTTGTGCGTGACCAAGCAACATCGTTTAAATCACCCATAACAATACAGCTCTCATCCAAGTCTTTGATCTGATCCCCCACAATAAGCAATTCAGCATCACGTAAAGTCGAGTCTTTGGCTTCTGTTGGGCTTGGTGGTTTGGGATGTAAACAATACAGTTGCACCGCTTGCCCAGATGGTAAAATCACCGTGGTATGAATAGACGGAATTTCATCACTGAGAATAAATTTAACCTCTGTATCGACCAACTTGAGTTTGCTATACAAATGCATCCCATAGAGATTGTCTAAAGGTATAGCCACACGATAAGGATAATCTTTTTCAATTTGAGCCAATTCATTTTGCCAAGTTTGATCAGTTTCAAGTGTCAAAACAATATCTGGCTGGTGCTGTTCAATTTGTTCAAGCAATAAGTGATATTGATCATTCGGTGTCAGCACATTCGACACAATCACTGAAATTTGCTGATCAGGCTTAAGCTGATCTTTGCTCACCTGTTTGACTTGTTTCTTCCAAATGAAGGTATAAGGCAAAACCATCTTTAATTGAAAAGCTAAGGCAGCTATCAATAAAAATAAAATCACTTCACGAGCCAAGTCCCACGGCGCTGTCCAAAACAACATTAAGACCAAGGCAATCAAACCAACAAATAATATCTGTAAGCGTGGAAAATCAGCACCTCTAAACCACCATTCATCACGGGGAATCAGTGACCAGAAACTTAGCCAAATCACGATCAACGCAAGTACTTCTATCCAGATCATATTTTGTCACTCTTATATTCTTAATTTTTGAATGATTCATAAATTAATATCAATTTTGCATGTATCATAAACAAGATATATTGCACAATATAGTTGTGTTTTCATTGTGTATGCTATTGCAGTTACACACTCTTTTGATACACTCAAACCCCCTTTTATTTTTTAACGCACCGAGGCAAAGTGACATGAAAGTAGGTCTGGTCGGTTGGCGCGGGATGGTTGGTTCTGTCCTTATGCAACGTATGGTTGAAGAGAATGATTTTGCTCATTTTGAGCCATTCTATTTCTCTACCAGTAACGCAGGTGGTGAATCGCCTGCTTTTGGTGGTAAAACTGCTCCAGCACTTATGGAAGCGACGGACATTACCAGTCTGAAGCAAATGGATGTCATTATTACCTGTCAAGGTGGCGACTATACATCAGAAGTCTTTCCTCAACTAAAAGCTGAAGGTTGGAAAGGCTATTGGATCGATGCAGCTTCTACATTACGTATGGATGATGAAGCAATCATCGTACTCGACCCAGTCAACTTAAATGTTATCAAAGACGGTTTGGTCAATGGTATTAAAACATTTGTTGGCGGTAACTGTACGGTTTCTTTGATGTTGATGGGCATGGGTTCACTATTCCAACACAATTTGGTGGAATGGATGACGGCAATGACGTATCAAGCCGCTTCAGGTGCTGGCGCGCAAAACATGCGTGAGCTGATCACGGGTATGGGCTATTTATATAACAATACTCAAGACTTGTTAGATGATCCACGTTCTGCGATTTTAGACATCGACAGCCGAATTGCCGAATTACAACGTGGCGAAGGTTTTCCGAAAGCAAACTTCGGTGTGCCTTTAGCGGGTTCGTTGATCCCTTATATTGATAAGCAACTTGAAAGCGGTCAATCTAAAGAAGAGTGGAAAGGTCAAGTTGAAACCAACAAGATCTTAGGTAATGCTCAGATTGTTCCAATTGATGGTCACTGTGTACGTATTGGTGCAATGCGTTGTCACTCTCAAGCCTTAACATTGAAATTGAAAAAAGATGTTCCGCTTGATGAGATTGAAGACATGATTCGTCAGTCTAACCAATGGGCAAAAGTGGTTCCAAATACACGTGATGCATCAATGACGGATCTTACTCCAGTCGCTGTAACAGGAACTCTATCTGTGCCAGTAGGTCGTTTACGTAAATTAAATATGGGTAAAGAGTATTTAGGCGCATTCACTGTAGGTGACCAATTACTTTGGGGTGCTGCTGAGCCTTTACGTCGTATGTTACGTATCTTAATCGACTATAAAAATGCTTAAAGTCACAAAAAACTCATAAACAATGAAAAAGCCGATCTATCTTGATCGGCTTTTTTATGTAACTATATTTATGTAACTCTAATGTTAATATTTTACATATAGACTACAGCTAAATATTGTATTATGGGGATGCCTTGAACTTTGTCAGAGCAATGGATAGAGATGACTGTATATAACAAATTAAAAATTGCCATTTTAGCCATCATGACGTCGCAAGCGGTGAGTGCGATTACAATAGACCCGATTCAAGTTCAATCAGGGTCTGGTGATCTGCTTTATGCTGAAATGAAGTTTAGTAATGCAAATCCAAATGAAAAAATAGAAGTCGGATTAGCCGATGCAGATGATATTCAAAATATTGGTATTTCCACGCAAGCACCTGGACATTTAAATTTTTATACTCGTCGTTCCGGAGATGGCACTGGGGTGATTGTGATTACCTCTTCTCGTCCGATTGTTGAATCTGAATTAAATATATTATTAAAAGTCAAAGAAGGCAGTGCGACCCATATTCAACAAGTCAAAGCCCCATTGACCCGTGGGCGTAGCAACGTCCCTGCTCCAATGAGCAATGCTTTAGTCAAAGAAAAGCCTCTGACACCTCAAATCATCGTCAGCGAAAAAGATATTGCATTAAATTTACCAACCAGCACGCAATACCACGTGACAACGCCAGAAGTCGTAACTCCACCAGCTATGGCAACCAAAGCAACGACGACAACGGATTCAGCTGGTACTTTAGCGATTAATGTAATTGCACCACCAGCACTCAAAACAGAACAAAAACCAACCACAGTTGCGACAAACACACCGCCTGCGGCTACAACCAATACTCCGAACCCTCTTCAAAGCAATCATCAAAGCAGTGCTCAGAATACGCCACAAACACCGACGGTAACTGTACAACAAGTGCCTCAGCCACCAGCCGAAAAAGCACCAGTGCAATCTGCAAAAGCTCAGACCCCACCCGCTAAATTAGACGAGCAAAAAGCAGAATCACAAAAGCCAAAAGATTCCAAAGCTGAGACCAAGCAAGCAAAATCGAATGAGCCTCGCGTAGCGAAATCGAAAGCGGAGTCACAAAAAGCGCTTAAACAAGAAAAAGCCCATAAAGCATTAGATAAACAACCTAAGCATATTGTTCAGGCCAATGAGTCACTGTGGAAAATTGCTTCTCGGATTGCAGCAGAAACTAATCAAAGCGTTCCAGAAGTGATGCGACAAATTAAAGCAAATAATGCCAATGCGTTTATTCAAGGTGATGTAAACCGTATTCGTCGTGGTGCTGCACTCAATCTTGCAGCCAGCTATCGTCAAATACCACAAAGCAAAAATAAAGTTGCAACGGCTGCACCTGAAATTGCCAAAAAGCAATCGGGTTCTGCCAAATATCGTTTAGACCAAGCAGAAATGAGTTTAGTCGCAGACAATGAACAACCCGCTGCTCAGAGTCAAGGAAAGCAAAATACACAGTTGAATCAGACCACTACTGAATTATCTACAAAAGTTATGACTTCTCGTGAAAAAACGGTTAAATTACAGAAGAATGTGAACCAACTTGCAGCAGGTTTACAACAAAAGAATCAGCGAATTCAATTATTAAATGCTCAGCTCGCTCAATTGCAACAGCAATTACAACAGCAGAATGCAAAAAAACCAAATAGTTAGGATATTCAAAATATTGATTCATTGTGCTCAATGAAGGGGAAATAAAATGTTGTTGTATGTGATTCCATTTGTTCTACTCTTGGTCGTGGCGATCGTGCTCAAAAAACGAGAGGATGCCAATAAAGAGAGCGCCAGTACCAATAACAAAAAAAGTAACAATAAAAAGACTTCAAAGAAAAATGTTGCACGCACTGCGCGTACCTCAAAAAAACAACAGACCACTGTTGTTGAAGATGAAGTTATTGTTAAACAAGCAACAAAACCATTAAGCCCTGAATTAAAAACTAATATTGAAAAGCTGATTGCTGAGAAAAACTATTTCTCTGCTGAAGCAAAAATCAATCAAGTTTTAAACCAAGACAATGCTCAACATGAACTTTATCTTTATCTTTTAGACGTGCATCTGGCACAAAAAGATGAATTTGCAGTGAATCAGTTGATTAATCATATTCGTTCATTGGGCTTAGACGAAATCGTCATTCAAGCCGAAGAACGACGAAAAGCCAATCAAGCTGATCACCCAGTTGAATCGATTGCTTTTGAACCCTCAAGCCCTGTCGTGCCAGAAAGCAAAAATACAGCTGCCTTTGATGCCTTGATTGGAAATACAGAAACAATTTCACAACCCGCTGTATCTAAAACCGAAACGCAAAATCTGGCACAAGTCGATGCGCTAGAATTCGATCATTCAACGCTTGTTGAGCAGAAAGTTGAGACACCGCAACAACCTGTTCAGCCTTTAGAATTTAATTTAGATCCTGCACCTGAAAAAGCGCCAACAACAACACCTGAGCTTTCTTTTGAAGTAGTTCCTCCTGCCCCAGAAATTAAAACTGAAACTGTTAAGCCGTTAGAGTTCACGTTTACAGCAAATGAACCTACAGCAATTCCAGTTGAAAAAGCAGCAGAAGTTGAAGTCGCACCAGAATTCAAACTTGATTTTGCTGAACCGATTACCCCTGTAGCTACTGAAGAAAGCACACCAGTACGTGAGTTTGAATTTAAACTCACGCCTACTGAACCAGAGACACAGCCTACTTTTAGTTTTGATTTAGATCCAAAACCTGAAACAGTTGAGCAAGTGTATAGTACAGCAACACTTAGCCTTGAAACGCCTAGTGAAGCTGCAACCAGTCTGGCCATAGATGCAAACGACCCATTACTCCATTCATTCCCTGAGCTGGCTCAAGTGAATGAAGTTCAATTAAATTTAGACCTTGCTCAACAATATCTAAATTTGGGTGCATATGCTTCCGTTCGTGAGCTACTCTCACAAAATGAAGCAGCGTATACCGCTGAACAACGCCAACAATCACAAAATTTACTCAATCAAATAGCTTCTTAAATCTATTCGTCTTAAGATAAAGCAGTCATGAATGGCTGCTTTTTTATTATGAACAAAAAAATTGCTTTAATTTACATGGGTGGAACTTTTGGCTGTATTGGCGAGCCTTTAGCGCCGATGCCTGATGCTGAGTTTATTCCACAACTCAAAAAGGTCTTAACACCTCAGTTTAAAATTGAGTGTTTTAAGGCGCCCAGTATCAAAGACAGTAGTGCATGTACAGCCATTGACTGGCTTATGCTGATTCAACAAATACAAAGCCTACAACTCCAAAATTTCCAACACTTTGTCATTATTCATGGTACAGATACACTCAGTTATGCTGCAGCGACCTTATCTCGCTTTTTAGCTGAGTCCTGTCATGTCGTCCTTACTGGAAGCCAATACCCACTGCTCAATATTCAAGGGGACAATACTCGAGAATTCACCGATGCGCTGGATAATTTAAATACCGCACTGGATGCCGTCACTCGACTTCCTGTGGGCGTGTATTTGGCTTTCTACCATCAAGTGATTCATGCCAGAACCACATTAAAAGCCCATAGCACTGCTTTAGATGCGTTTAAAGGACTCAAAGCCGAACAACAAATAGCGGTAGATCATTCCGTCATTCAGGTACAACTTCCACATATCGAAAAAGCCAAATCGCTCAATATCGTCAATTGGATGATGGTGCCGACTGAAATATTACAGTTTGAACATAATCTGGAAATTTTCTCCAAACATGCTCCGCATTTCTTGATCATTCAAGCTTATGGGGTAGGTAATTTAGCCGTAAATGCGGGCATTATCCTAAAAATTAAAAGCTTGCAGGAAAATGGCTGCCAAATCATTTTATCGACTCAAGTGCCTCTAGGCGGCATGGATCAACGCTATGCGATTAGCCAATGGATCAAAGATTCAAAAATTTTAGTCAGTGATGCACTGAGCCAAGCAGATCTTTATGCCAAAATTGTTAAAATTTATTTACAATACCCCTCTTCGGAACAATGGCATGACCATTGGTATGATCATCCTGAATAGAGGTATTTATGCAACGTTTTGCAATTGGTATTGAGTTTTGTGGCATGCGATATAAAGGTTGGCAAACTCAACAGCCTGGCGTACGTAGTATTCAGGAAACCATGGAAAAGGTGCTCAGTAAAATTGCCGACGAGCCTATTATTTTACATGGTGCGGGTCGTACTGACGCGGGTGTCCATGCGACCAATATGGTCGCCCACTTCGACACCAATGCGATTCGCCCTATACGTGGCTGGTTAATGGGTTCAAATAGTCAATTGCCCAAAGACATTTCAATCCAATGGATTAAAGAAATGGATAACGATTTCCATGCACGCTTCAAGGCAAAGGCACGTCGTTATCGTTATGTGGTCTATCAATCGGCAAATCGCCCAGCCCTGTTACATAAACAAGTGACTCATGCCTATTATCCACTCGATGTGGACAAGATGATTGAAGCTGCGCAAAAATTTCAAGGTACGCATAATTTTGAAAGCTTTCGTGCTGCGGCATGTCAGTCCAATCAACCTGTACGTCATGTCAAACATTGTCGCTTAATTCGTCATGGCAACTATCTAGTTCTTGATATCCAAGCAGATGGCTTCTTACACCACATGGTACGTAACATCATGGGTTGCTTACTTGAGATTGGTCAAGGTCTATATGAAGTGGATCATATTGATGAAATTTTTGCGGCACAAGATCGCAAAGCGGCAGGAATCACTGCACCACCAGATGGGCTTTATTTTATTCATGCAGATTACCCAGAACAATTTGAATTGCCTCAACCACCGTTAGGGCCACATTGGTTAAATATGCCTGAATAATTTTTGCGGCTACATATAAAAAATCCTTCTCAATTGAAGGATTTTTTTATATTAAAACTGTTCAGTTCATTTCCCGCAAACATACGACTTAACGCTGTTTACGCTTTCTATATTCCACAGGCGTTTCATTGGTCCAACGTTTAAATGCGCGGTAAAAAGTACTTGGCTCAGAGAATCCAGTCAAATAAACAATACGCTCAACACTTTCGGTGGTATTGGCCAATAATTTCTTGGCTAAGCGACAACGATAATCTGAAAGAATTTGCTGAAAGCTGGTGTTGGCTTCCGAAAGCTGTGTACGTAAACGACGTGGGGTAATGCTGAGTTGTGCAGCAACAGTTTCAAGGGTTGTTTCACCACTTTCCAAGGTTGAACCTATCGCACGGCGTACTTCACCCACCAAATCATAACGTGCAAGCTCTTGTAGTTTTTCAATTGCAAGTTGTTCATGCAATTGCAATAACTCAGGCTCCGCTTGCCACAATGGATATTCTAAAATTGAAGGATCAAAATAAAGACGTGTCTCCTTTTGCCCTAAACTGACAGGACAACCATAAACACGATAATACTCACCATCAGAAGCACCATTGGTAAAATTAAAATCGATGTAAATCGGTTCAAAACGTCCTTCAGTGATAAATTTAAAGAAGCGTAAAATCCCTGAAATAGCACATTCTGAAAAATGACGATTGACGATGTTCTCACCCCAAGGCTGCTCACCATTGGTTAAATAACAACGTCCATCGTCATCAATGATCAATTTGGCATGAAATGCATCACTAATTAAACGTTGATAAGCCAAAGCACGCTTTAAGCCTTCGCCAAAGTTTTCACTTGAAATAAACAGGTGTTCGATTACTTGCCCACGATACAGGGGCAAGTGCTCTCCGAGGTGTAAACCAATATCTGGATCATTACTGACTTCCTCCGCAGCGACCCAAAATGCAAATTGTGCATTCAACGGTGTTCGAGCATTTTGGTCAACCTGACCCAATGCTACCCCAGCCTTTGATAATATTTCTTCTGTCGGCAATCCTGCACGACGGATCGCTTGATAGCCTAATCGTAAAACAACCGAAGCATCAGTTAGCTGACTCACGCAGTGCCCTTCCTTGTATGTTATTCATTTATACTTAAAACATTTAATTTAGATTACAGTCGATTGACCAAACTGACAATATTTATCCGCTTTTTTTTGTAGAAATTGTTTAACAATATGTTCGCTTATTTTCAAGTCATCTACCGCCTTGTAATGCCGAATATTCTTGTCTTTCTGCAAAAAATTGCCTATAATTTGCGCCTTTCCAATTTGATCATCAGGTAGGCTATGGCCAATAAAGAGGAACTTATCGAGTTCGAAGGCGTTGTCACCGAAACGCTTCCTAATACTATGTTCCGTGTGCGTTTAGAAAACGGTCACGAAGTGATTGCTCACATTTCTGGTAAAATGCGTAAACACTATATTCGTATTTTAACAGGCGATAATGTAAAAGTTGAAATGACTCCATATGACTTAACAAAAGGTCGTATTACATATCGTGCACGCTAAGTTTTAGTGTAAGCAAAAGCCACTTTTAGGTGGCTTTTTCATTATCCACAAGATTTACCCTCCTGCTTACGATCTTTTATCGTCTGGCAACTATACATCTGACACATTAAAATCTGTTTCCTATACCTATTTATCACTTGTAATCCATTTACTTCAAAGTTGATAGCACTAATTTGTTCTAAATTTTAATACAACTGATCTTTTCACAGCTTAACCAGTTCTGTCTATTTGACGCTTATTTAGTAAAATCTATACCACTTGGTTTGCTCTGCAACCAAGCTACATACATATGGCTGTATATTTATTATACTGAATAGAAATCATTTCTAAATTAAGTTAACTATGGATTAGGTGAAACTTATGAAAATACATGTATGTATGTTTTTATTGGCATCTGTTGCACTTGTTGGATGTAAAAGCTTAAACACCCGACCTGCAAATTTAGATCAATATTTACAGCAATTTATTGGTAAAACCAGTGCTGAAATTCAAAGTACCCTAAATTTTCGGGCTTTGGGATATAAGGTGAGTGATAAAATTCAAACCACCAGTAACACCTTAAGCTATACCATTCTTAGACAAATCAATATCCCTATGGCAGGAAGCAATGCGATTGTAGGCTCTACGATTGCCATTGCCACACCAAGCTATAACATTAATTTTAATTGTAAAGTCATTTTTCTATTAAAAAATGGTGTTGCTGAATCTGTTGAGTATTTAGGTCGAGCCTGTTAGCTGTTTTAAAGTGAATCTAATACCCATCGCTATAATGACGAGAATATGGATAGACTTTTATCAAAACTTATTAAAAGCTAAAATTTAACAATAAAAAACACAGCTTAAGCTGTGTTTTTTATTACCAAGCGTTTAAAACAGGTATTTAAGCAATCGCTGCAACGACAGCCTCACCCATTTCAGCCGTACCAACTTTACGCATGCCATCAGACATAATATCGCCAGTACGCAAACCTTGGTCTAAAACTTGCCCTACTGCATCCTCAATGGCTTTTGCAGCCACTTCTTCACGGAAGGTGTAGCGTAGCATCATTGCCACAGAAAGAATGGTTGCAAGTGGATTGGCAACGTTTTGGCCAGCAATGTCAGGAGCAGAACCATGACAAGGTTCATACATACCTTTGCCATTCTCATCTAAAGAGGCAGATGGAAGCATACCAATAGAGCCGGTTAGCATTGCTGCTTCATCGGAAAGAATGTCACCAAACAAGTTCCCTGTCACAATCACATCAAACTGTTTTGGCGCACGAACCAATTGCATTGCTGCATTATCGACGTACATATGTGAAAGTTGAATATTTGGGTATTGTTGTTCTTTAAGTGCAGTCACTGTCTGCTTCCAAAGCTCAGTCACTTCAAGCACGTTGGCTTTATCCACTGAACAAACTTTACCACCGCGTAAGTTTGCCATTTCAAAAGCAACTTTTGCGATGCGTTTAATTTCAGACTCTGAATAAACATCGGTGTTATAACCTTGCTTCTCACCATTTTCGAGTTCACGAATACCACGTGGTTGACCAAAGTAGATGCCACCCGTCAGTTCACGAACAATAAGGATATCTAATCCAGAAACAATCTCTGGTTTAAGACTAGACGCATCCGCCAATTGCGGATAAAGGATTGCAGGGCGTAAGTTAGCAAATAGATTTAATTCACTACGAATTTTCAATAAGCCACGTTCTGGACGAATTGAACGTTCAATATTATCCCATTTTGGACCGCCTACAGCACCCAATAAGATTGCATCTGCTTTTTTCGCTTGTTCCGCTGTTACAGCTGGGTAAGGTTCGCCATGTGCATCAATTGCTGCCCCCCCTAACAAACCTTGTTCCCATGTTAAACCTAAATTAAATTTATCATTGACACGTGTCAGTACTTTTTCAGCAGCAGCAACGATCTCAGGACCGATACCATCACCTGCCAAAATCAAAATTTGTTTAGACATTTGTAGTTCCATTTATTTTTCAGTATCTATACTGATGTGAGATTAAATCTTCTGTTCAACAAATTCACTCACGCCCGTCACCGCATTATGCGGGCGACAAAAACGGCGAATTGTCCGTTTTTCTTGAATCATATCGACACATAGCGGTGTCGGTGAAGAAACATTCAGTAAACTTCCTGAACCCTGTGACCTTAAGCGATACATCTTAAATGTGTATTTTTGATTTGCTCTAAAATCATGAATAACATGGAAAACTTCAGCATGCTGTTTAGTGATTGGATAGAATCGAATCACCATCTCATATTGCTGAGGTGGAATCGTTAAATAAACACCATTTTGATCTAAAGGCTCACCCGTTAATTTGAGATAACCCTTTTGAATGGCGCTACGATTGGCACGTTGTGCACGTTCATCCATGATAATCACATCATTTAAGCGCGCAAATTCACAATGCTCTGCACCTGAACAATAGACAGAAACCGAATTTTGGCTGACATGTTTATTTTCAGCTTGCTTGATACGCATTAAATCAACCATTTGAGTGGATTGACATGCACTAAGCATAAAGCTTGTTAAACCGATTAAAACACTGCAACTCAAAAACTTAGTCATTGCTCAACCCCAACCCTCACTTCACTGAGTCAACATTCATTTTGTTATACTCGCATGTTAGCAAGAGTTAGGCATTCACGCTATGTGTAAAATGTTCGCTGAAAATTAACCTTGAATTTCAGCAAATACCCAAGGGCGTGATTGTTTGGTTTTTTCTTCATAAGCACGAATTTCATCCGCAGCCTGTAAAGTCAAACCAATATCATCCAAGCCATTCAATAAACAGTGTTTACGAAATGGATCGACTTCAAATTTAAAAGCTTCACCACTTGGTGTACGGACTTCTTGAGCTTCTAAATCAATGGTTAATTGATAGCCTTCCTGAGCAGCACATTCTTTAAACAGTTGATCCACAACAGATTCAGGCAAAATCACTGGCAACATGCCATTTTTAAAACTGTTATTGAAAAAGATATCTGCGTAGCTTGGTGCAATCACAGTACGAAAACCATACTCTTCCAATGCCCAAGGCGCATGTTCACGACTCGAACCACAACCAAAATTGGCACGAGAAATAAGCACAGATGCCGCTTGGTAACGTGGCTGATTCAAAATAAAATCAGGATTCTTCGGACGTTTAGAATTGTCCTGCCCCGGATAACCTTCATCTAAATAACGTAATTCATCAAATAAGTTATCACCAAAACCGGTGCGTTTAATTGATTTTAAAAACTGTTTTGGAATGATTAAGTCGGTATCTACATTGGCACGGTCTAAGGGTGCAACAATACCCTGTTCAACGGTATAAGCTTTCATCTCTTTGCTCCTTAAGCCTGATTAGAATGAACGTACATCAACAAAGTGACCTGCAATTGCTGCCGCAGCTGCCATTGCTGGACTGACAAGGTGAGTACGTCCACCATTGCCCTGACGGCCTTCAAAGTTACGATTTGAAGTCGACGCACAATGTTCACCCGGTTGTAACTTGTCAGCATTCATCGCCAAACACATTGAACAACCTGGCTCACGCCACTCAAAACCAGCTTCGATCAAGATTTTATCTAAACCTTCCGCTTCCGCTTGTTGTTTCACTAAACCAGAGCCTGGAACAACCATGGCCTGCTTAATACTAGACGCTACTTTTTTACCTTTTGCCACTTCTGCAGCAGCACGAATATCTTCAATACGTGAGTTGGTGCAAGAACCAATGAATACGCGGTCTAATTGAATATCAGCCAATGCCTGACCTGCATTTAAGCCCATATATTGATACGCACGGGTCCAGTCATTACGCTGCACATCATCTTTGGCCTGTTCCAAAGTTGGAACTGCTTGAGATACAGGAATCACCATCTCAGGAGAAGTGCCCCAAGACACTTGTGGTTCAATTTCTTCACCATTTAAAACCACGATCGTATCAAAATGTGCATCTTCATCAGAATGTAAAGTATTCCAATACGCGACTGCCGCATCCCACTGTTGACCTGTTGGTGCATAAGGACGATCTTTAACATATTCAATCGTTTTGTCATCGACAGCAACCATACCAACACGCGCACCGCCTTCGATTGCCATATTGCACACGGTCATACGCCCTTCAATCGACATATCACGGAATACTTGACCACCAAATTCAATCGCATGCCCAGTACCACCAGCCGTTCCGATTTTACCAATAATTGCCAAAACCACGTCTTTTGGTGTAACGCCTTGACCTAATGTTCCATCAACACGCACCAACATGTTTTTCATTTTCTTCTGTACTAAGCATTGTGTTGCCAATACATGTTCAACTTCTGACGTTCCGATCCCGTGTGCCAAACAACCGAATGCGCCATGTGTCGCTGTATGCGAGTCACCACATACCACCGTCATACCCGGTAAAGTTAAACCTTGTTCTGGTCCAACGACATGTGCAATACCTTGACGCACATCGTTAATGTCAAACTGCACTACATTAAAGGTTTTACAGTTATCGTCTAAGGTCTGAACTTGGATACGAGAAGTATCATCTTCAATCCCAGCAATCCCTTCTGAACGCTCTTTGGTTGATGTAGGAACATTATGGTCAGGTGTTGCAACGTTAGCACTTAAACGCCAAGGTTTACGCCCAGCAAGTTGTAAGCCCTCGAATGCTTGTGGAGAAGTCACTTCATGCAATAAATGACGGTCGATATAAAGTAATGCTGAACCATCATCACGTTGTGTTACAAGATGGTCATCCCACAATTTGTCATACAAAGTTTTTACTGATTCTGTTTTTGCTTTTTGGTTTTCGCCTGCCATGTCGAAATGCTCCACTGGACTGGGTAATTCTTTCATTCACTCAATTATAACCACGTTTTTACATAAATCTAATTTATCATTTTTATTAATTTAAAAACTTTTTGGAATTAATTTTATCCAAATAAATGCTCCTAAAATCACCTTTATAAAGTATTTAAATCAATGATATATTTTCAATGACTTTAAAAGCACTTAGCTTAATCATCAAGAAAAAATAGAGCTTAAACCAATAAATGTACGTCCTAAACCATAAATTAAGCAAATCCATGATTTAAAAAGAACTCAATAATTCCTATATCAACAATCACGATGCAATGTATAAAGAATAAAATATCGCTTTATCCAATCAACATTAATCAAAAAAACCTTTTTACATTACAATTGATAATGATTATTATTTAACTATTGAATTAATAAGTGGTGATTCTCATGGCGAGTATCCAAAATTTCCTACAAAGCAATCAACGTGTTTTCAAAAAAACCTTAAGCTATTACATCATGCATATCACAGTAGCAATGCTGGTTGCTTATGCGGTGACTGGTAATTTTTGGATGGCTGTGACATTAAGTTTACTTGAACCGACTGTACAAGCATTTGCATTCTTTTTCCATGAAAAGGCTTGGAATAAACGAGACCAAAAGGCAGCACAAAGCACTGAAATTAAAATCTAAATCAGATGTATTTTCTGTGGCTGGAGGTGTTAATCACCACCGCCTCCTCCACAGCTGCTACAACTACTACAAGAGGAAGATGAATCAGAACTTGTACTATGTGAATGGCTCGAATCACTGGATGAACTTGATCCTGAACATGAGCTAGAAGAACATGACGATGTTGCAGAAGCCTGTGGAAAATCTGAAGTTGAACTTGTCATTTGGCTATACATTGTCATCATAAATGGTAAGCTAAAAATTAAACCCCGCTCCCATCGAACATGGGCATCAACCTGAAAAATTCGAGGTAAGACCTGTGTGTTTTGTGGATTCAATCCATGTAAAGCACAAGCCCCATGCCAAGTATTGAACAATTGCTGTCTTTGAGCAGCTCGCTGTGATTCTGTTACTTGTAAATCATGCGGTTTATGAATCAGTTCATAACCTAAAAAACGTTGGCTCATGGACTGATAAAAGTCATCAAATTCTTCAATCAATATATGCCATAACGCATCCACTGAGTGTGAAGGCATTGCATAAGCTCCCCTACGCCACAAATGAATTGCTAAATAGTCTTTAAAACCCTCTTCAATCAATGGATAAGAAGATTGTCGAATGTTTGGATGTCTTTGTTTAAAAGCAAGCCAAATACGATTTGGAAATTTAAAATTCTCCAACTCTTGCATTTTTCTTAGGCGATTTAACCGAAGCTTCAACCAAATTATGCTGAGAATAGCGATGATAATGATGGGGAAATAGATATTGAAAAAATATACAAAGATTAAGCCTAGAGCAGAAAATATCAGTATCGTGGTAAAAAATCGAAGCCAAGTTTTAGAGAAGGTATTTCTAGTATGTTGTTGAAAATAGTGAGTGGTGGTGTTTGTTGGTTGATTCAAATAGCTTTCCTTTTGTTGTTTTTATGCGCTGAATATAAATGAGCTTTGCTTAAATTGTACAGTAAAAAGTTGTATTAAAATTTTTCCAAAGCACGAATAGAACCAATCACTTTGCTAAAAATAAAAAAATTTGAAAATTACTTTGATTAATTCTTAAATTTTCTAAATAATGAATTACGCATAAAAATTCTTTATGGATGGAAATATTATGAATCTCGCTGCTTTTGAAGCCTTTGTCAAAGTTATGGAAACTGGTTCGATTTCTATGGCAGCAGAACATCTGTTTATTACTCAGCCAGCTGTCACCAAACGCATACATAGCTTAGAAGAATATTTCGGCGTCAAACTTTTTGAGTCTGCAGGTCGTGGTGTTCAAGCCACACATGCAGCGCATTCATTATTACCTAAAGTAAAAAACTGGTTAAATGAATTGGGAGATATTCACCATACCCTGAGTCATGAGCAAGGTGAAGTTCGAGGAAAACTCAAGATTGGCACCAGTCACCATATTGGCCTACACCATTTACCACAGCATTTAAAAAAATATGTACAGCACTTTCCTGAAGTCAAACTAGATGTACATTTTGTGGACTCTGAACAAGCGCATGAACAAGTGCTTGCTGGGGATTTAGAACTGGCATTTTTAACCCTTCCGCCACAAGGTGATGAGCGTTTGCGTTATATCACGATCTGGAATGATCCTTTGGTATTCGTGGTTGCACCTTTTCATCCTTTGGCACAAAAAAAGAACCTTAAGCTTGAAGATCTGATCGAATACCCAAGCTTATTGCCAGCAGCACAGACTTATACCAGTCAAATCACCTTGGCAGAATTTGAAAAGAAAGGTTTAAAGCCAAAAATTACCATGAGCAATAATCCGCTTGAATCTATTCGGATGTTGGTTTCCATTGGTTTAGGCTGGTCTGTTCTACCTAAAACCTTGTTAAATCAAGACTTACAACAACTTGATATTCGTTTTGAAATGAACCGCCAATTGGGTATGGTTTGGCATCCTGGACGTACCCAGTCTAGAGCTGTGCAGGAATTGATTGAGATGATGAAATAATCCCTACAATCAAAATCCCTTATCTTGTTACTCAAGATAAGGGATTTACATATTACACAGGGATAGTCGTACTTATCTTTCCCTTCATTCCCTTATAAAGTCTTCATTGCACAATTTTTTACTTTACTGAGTCTTCATGTAGAGACTCATTTAACTGATCAACCACTAATGCCCATTCACCATCAGATTTAATTTTTTCAGCAAGAAACTGACGTTGTCCCTCACTCCAATAAGATGCGTCTGTAATTAGAGTATCTGCATCCAACTGGTGATTTTCAATAAAACTTTGAATTGCTTCTTCGCTAGAATCCAAGCCGAGTTGTTCAAATAAATTGGTCATTCTTGGACGTGTCTGGCTCATTATATAATCTCCGTCAGTTTTAAAAGTGCTCAAATCAACATAGCATTTTTACACTATAAATGAAGTACAAAATCTTCATTTATAAAAATATTTACAAAACTTCTCATTCTTGACAAAACAATCAAGCCATAAAAAAGCAGTGATCAACACTGCTTTAAATCACAATAATCAGCCCAGCTCAAATCGACCAATCTTGGATATCCCAACCCTGTTCTTTTGCCAGATGCTCAAGACGATCATCAGGATTTACTGCAATCGCATGGTCAGCATATTCCAATAAAAAACGGTCATTAATCGAATCTGAATAAGCCCATGATTCAGTGACAGTACGACCATCGAGCCATTGATCCAAACGTGCCAATTTACCTTTTTGGTAACATGGAATATTGATCACTTTCCCCGTGTATTTCCCATCTTTTATTTCAGCATTGGTCGCAATAATTTCGCTGATACCAAATTCACGGAAAATAGGTGCTGTAATAAAATCTGAAGTTGCCGTAATACCAACCAACGCATGGCCTAAATCTTTATGTTTTTGAATCGCGGCAAAACCAGCTGGACGCATTTGTGGACGAATCACTTTTTGCATAAACAACTGATGTAATTCAGTTAAATAATCATTATCGTGTTGAGTAAGAAACTCAAAGACAAATTCATTATAAGCAATTGGGTCGAGCTTACCTGCTTTATAGTCTTCATAAAACTGATCATTCATCGCACGATGTCGGACTGGATCGACCAAGCCTTCATTGACTAAGAACTCTCCCCAAGAATGGTCAGAATCTGTATTTAATAAGGTGTGATCTAAGTCAAACAGCGCCAATTCCATGAAAATACTCGTTTAAACTGAAATTTAAGAAAAAAATTGTAAATCTATCACCGCTAGTCGATAGAAATTCGTTAAGATCATAGCAATTTTAAAACATTATTACTTTGACTTTATCGAGTTGGACAAAAGAGTGTATGTCCCCATATATAAAGTCAAATGAAATTAACAAATTTTAGGTAGCCAAATGATCGACTCAGAAGGTTTCCGACCCAACGTCGGGATCATTTTGGCAAACGATATTGGACAAGTTTTATGGGCAAAACGCATTGGACACAATGCTTGGCAATTTCCTCAAGGAGGCATCCAGTTTGGAGAGACTCCTGAGCAAGCTCTATTTAGAGAACTACGAGAAGAAGTTGGGCTCCTACCCGAACATGTCCAAATTATTGCCCAGACAGATGACTGGTTGCATTATCGTTTGCCGCTTCGATACATTCGCTCGGATTCCGATCCGATTTGTATTGGACAAAAGCAAAAATGGTTTTTACTGAAACTCACAGCTTCAACGAAACATATTCAGTTGAATCTCTCTGACCCGCCGGAGTTTGATCAATGGCAATGGGTTAGTTACTGGTACCCGCTTGGACAAGTGGTGAATTTTAAACGAGATGTTTATCGTAAAGCGATGATGGAGTTATGTATGCGAATGCCGCAATATACAGCTGAAATTTCTTCAAAATATGAATGATTTTTCAAGGTAGTACTGTTATAAATAATACTGATGAAGTCGCTTTAAAACATAGCTTAAATTAGGAGCATACATCCATGTCGAACATGCAACTGGACACATTAAGACGTATTGTACAAGAGATCAATGCGTCAGTCAGTTTGCATGATTCTTTGGAAATCATGGTTAATCAAGTTTCCGAAGCCATGCATGTTGATGTTTGCTCTATTTACCTTTTAGATGAACGTAACCAACGTTATGTACTCATGGCAACCAAAGGCTTAAACCAAGAATCTGTAGGGACAGTTTCCTTACAACTTGGCGAGGGTTTGGTTGGTTTAGTGGGGCAACGTGAAGAGATTGTCAACTTAGACAATGCGTTTAAACATGAACGGTTTGCCTACTTCCCCGAGACAGGGGAAGAGATCTATAACTCGTTCCTTGGTGTTCCAGTCATGTATCGCCGCAAAGTGATGGGCGTGATGGTGGTTCAGAACACCGAACCTCAAGATTTTAGCGAGGCAGCAGAATCATTTCTGGTGACCTTGTGTGCACAACTCTCTGGGGTAATTGCTCATGCACATGCAGTGGGTAATATTGATGTTTTCCGTAAACCCAGCAATTCATCTAACTACAAGACCTTCCAAGGTTCATCTGGTGCAGGCGGTATTGCACTTGGGCGTGCCATCATCCTTTACCCTCCAGCAGATTTAGCTTCAGTCCCAGACCGTGATGCGGATGATATCAGTGAAGAACTTAAGCTTTTAGACCAAGCTATTGCGTCTGTACGCAATGAAATTCAATCGCTTGATGACAAAATGCAAGATTCACTCATGGCGGAGGAACGTGCTTTATTTAGCGTGTTCTTACGTATGTTGGATGAAAATGCCCTACCTGCTGAAATTAAAGAAATTATTCGAGATGGAAGCTGGGCGCAAGGTGCAGTTAAAAATGTGATTGAACGCCATGTTGCGCTTTTTGCACAAATGGAAGATGACTATTTACGTGAACGTGTATCTGATTTAAAAGACCTTGGACGCCGAATCCTAGCAGCATTACAAGAAGGTGATACCAGCCATAAAGAGATCACCTCTGAAAGTATTTTAATTGGAGATGAGATCAGCACTGCTGCTTTGGTTGAGCTTCCTGTAGATAAAATCGCCGCGATTGTAACCTCTGAAGGGGCTGCCAACTCACACATGGTGATTGTCGCCCGTGCTCTCGGTATTCCAACTGTGGTGGGTGTTACTGAGCTGCCGGTAAATACGCTTGATGATGTTGAAATGATTGTCGATGCTTATCAAGGCCGGGTTTTTGTCAATCCACCACGTCGTTTACGTACACGTTATAAAGAGATCCAAAAAGAAGAAGAACAAATTGCCAAAGATTTAAAGCAATACGAAACCAAAGATGCCATTACACCTGATGGTGTTGCTGTAAAGCTGTATGTAAATACTGGTCTGATGATTGATGTGGTACGTGGGGTTCAACGTGGTGCAAAAGGCGTAGGGCTTTATCGTTCTGAAATTCCATTTATGCTGCGTGAACGCTTCCCGGGCGAAGAAGAACAGCGTGCGATTTATCGTCAACAGCTTAGTCACTTTGCCAACAAACCTGTGGTGATGCGTACACTTGATATTGGTGCGGATAAAGACCTGCCATATTTCCAAATTGAAGAAGAAAACTCAGCTTTAGGATGGCGTGGCATTCGTTTTACCCTCGATCACCCTGAAATCTTTTCCTCACAAATCCGAGCAATGTTAAAAGCCAGTATCGGCTTAAACAATCTGCATATTTTATTGCCAATGGTCACCAGTGTCAGTGAAGTAGAAGAAGCACTTTACTTACTGGAACGTGACTGGATTGCGGTTCAAGAAGAAGAGCAAGTTAACTTCGCCAAACCGAAAATCGGGATTATGGTTGAAGTACCGAGTGTGCTTTTACAAATTGGTGAATTTGCTGAATTGGTCGATTTCTTCTCAGTCGGTTCAAATGACTTGATTCAATATTTATTGGCAGTTGATCGTAATAATCCACGTGTATCCAGTGTTTATTCACACTTCCACCCTTCTGTACTTCGCGCTTTAACGCGTTTGGTTCAAGAATGTCATAAGTATGAAAAACCGATCAGTATTTGTGGAGAAATGGCAGGCGACCCACTCTCAGCCATTTTACTTATGGCAATGGGGTTCAATACCTTGTCAATGAGTTCAAGTAATATTCTGCGTGTGCGTAAAGCGATTTGTCATGTATCAATGACAGATGCACAAAAGCTATTAGAAGAAGTGATTGCGATGAATAACCCACTCATGGTCAAGAGCTGGATGGAGTATTACTTTAAACATCATGGTTTGGCTGATATGGTGAAATCGAATCGTCTAGTCAATATTTAATTATTTATTTTTATTAGATTTTTATAATTATTTAAGCAAAAATTGCAGTCCACAAAAAAGGCCGATAATCATCAGAATATCGACCTTTTTTGTGTTTATCATAACCACGTTTTGCATTCTTTTTACGATCTACAAACACTTGGCTTTTGTTGACTTCATGCATGTGTTTAGCCACAAAGTTGTGAATCACAACCTCTGGCATTGCTTTTTTCTTTGCCATTTTCTTTACCTATTTTGCTGTATACCACTTGATCAGTGGGAATCTGATATTACGCTTTTTTGTGTAGAATACAAGTATTTGTATTAATCAAGTTTGTGACTATTTCCTATTGCACTCTTTTTACCTATTACATCAAGGTAAATTTGCTGATTTATCTCAAATTGATTTTAATCATCAGAAGATCATCTTTAATTTAATTAAAATTTTACAAATCAGCTTGAAAACTTCATGTAATTCATGAGTATTGTTATCTATAGTATTTAAAGAAATTTGAATATAAATATACTCAAAAAAATATAGGGTAATGAGTTAGAACTGGAGGATCATGTGTTCAATCAAAAGAAATTATCGAGTTTTCTACTATTGTTGGTTATTCCTACACTTGGTTTAATCGCATGTAGTAAACCTGAGAAAACGGAAGTCATAACAACTGAATCAAGTGCGAGTTCTGTACCATCTGAAATTGTGAAAACTGAATCTACAGAGAACACTTTTGATCTCTCCAAGATTCCAATTTCAAATATTACACTCGGTCAGTTTCCATATATTTCTTTGCCAAATGGCTATCAGTTTCACGAAGCAACAAGCGTAAATTTTGAGAAAATACCATTTTGGACAGGTCAACATATCGAAAATGTTGAAGGTCAATTATATAGTGCAGCCATTCAACAAAATGAAAATTATAAAGAAGGAAGTTTTTTAGAATTGCAACGTAATTTGGAAAATGTAATCCAGCAATTGGGTGGCAAACAAATTACCCAGAGTAAAATTCCTCAACAAGAATTAGAAAAGATCCCACAAAAATTCCAAGTCGATTATGTTGCAGGATTGGGAGATGTTTTTAATAACCCGACACAAACCTTTGTGATACGTCAAGCGAATAAAAATATTTGGTTCCAATTGACACAGACAGGGAATGGACATGCTGGCCTATTCGTCGCAGAAACTAAACCTGTTGAAATTACAGCTAAAGCATTAAGTTCAGACCAACTCAAAACAGCTTTGGATAAGGACAATAAAGTCAATATTGAGGTTAACTTTGCCACGGATCAAGCGAATATTTTGCCTGACTCTCAACCCCAAATTGAACAAGTTATTCAACTGCTAAAAAACAACCCTGAACTCAAATTGAGTATTAATGGTCATACAGATAATTCAGGTGATACCAAACATAATCAAACGCTTTCAGAACAACGTGCAAATGCTGTTGTTAAGGCTTTAACCAATAATACTGGAATTCAACAAAGCCGTTTAACAGCCAAAGGCTTGGGAGATACACACCCTATTGCGGATAATTCAACTGAAGACGGTAAAGCTTTAAATCGTAGAGTTGAGCTGATTAAATCTAATTAATTCTGTGAAATGCTGAGTTCAATGAACAAAGAAAACCCATTATAAATAAATGGGTTTTCTTTTAAAAATAGCTCACTCACTACATACACGATGTACTCAATAAAACTCTATCTAGCAATCGTTTTACATCCACAGCTTGCACATCTTACATTCCAGCCACTCGTCCATAAAACACACTATAAGGTGTTTTAATAAAAGCATCCGCTTGTAATCTACTGTTGATTCTTCCGCTCACAAACAAATTTTTATTAAAAGATAAAAACTGCGATAACAACAACTTATTTACTGAAATAAAAACTTAATTACAACAAATTTCAATAAAAAACAAAAATATTAAATATTTTCAACAATATAAATTTGCCGAATTCAAAAAATGCATATATATTGTATATACATTTTTTGAATTATCACCTTTGGGGATAAATACGTTATGGCTGAATTACCCAAAAAGACAAAGGTGAATAAAAAAGATGGGCAACTCTTAATTCGCATTAACAGTGTTGAGCGTGACCAGTTTTTACAACTCTGTGAAACGATGGATACCAGTGCAGCACGTGAGTTAAGAAAATTTATCCGTAGTTTTATCAAAAAACATCAGCCAACGGATACTCAAACTAAGGAGTAACATGATGTCTAAGCAAGTTAAATCTTTAAAACAGAAAATCAAAGCACGTTTGGAAAAAATCTCCAAACACGAAGGTAAATTGAAAAAGCTCAAAAAAAAGCTTAAAAAACAAAAGTAATTTCGATTACACATCCTAAGCTTGAACTTTGATAAAAGTGGCTTAAAAAAAGCGGCATTATTTACATAATGCCGCTTTTTGCATTTTCGAAGGGGTTAAGCTAAAGCTCTATCTAACAAACGTTTTACATCCACAGCTTGTGCATCTAACATTCCGACCACGCGTCCATAAAACGCACTATAACGTGTTGCAATAAAAGCATCCGCAACAAAATCTGGTGCATGTTGTTTCAGTAAGATAGCCTGTGCCAAGATGACCAAACGACTGACTAAGCTGCGTGCCATAAATTGCAATTCATCTGCTTGGCTGCGTGCCATAAATTGCAATTCATCTGCTTGTAAGCCACTAAATAATTTAAATAAAGCTTGTAATTCATCTTGTAAAATTGAATCTTGAGATGCAACTTGTGCAAATGATTTAAATAAGACTTCAATTGATTCACGGTCACGTTGGATTGCACGTAATACATCCAAACACATCACATTACCAGAACCTTCCCAAATAGTATTTACAGGGGCTTCTTTAAAAATACGCGCCATGATTCCTGTATCGACATAACCATTGCCACCGAAGACTTCCATCATCTCACCCGTCAACTCCACAGTACGCTTACACACCCAGAACTTTGCTGCTGGTGTCATGATTCGTCTCCATGCCAGAGATAATTCATCATCACTCTCATAGCAATGCGCAAGATGAAAACTCAATTGCATGGCTGCTTCTGTTTCCAAGGCTAAATCCGCCAATACTGCTTGCATCAACGGTTGTTCCGCCAAATGTTTACCAAAGGCCTTACGCTGACGGGTATAGGCAATACATTGCACCAAAGCCTGACGTAACATCGCACTTGAACCGACTGAACAGGTCAAACGTGTATAGTTTGCCATTTCAATAATCGTGGGAATCCCGCGCCCAGCTTCACCGATCATAATGCCCCAAGCATTTTTAAATTCAACTTCTGAGCTTGAATTACTGCGATTACCTACTTTATCTTTGAGTCGTTGTACTTGAACCGGATTTTTTGTCCCATCTTCTAGCCAACGTGGTACAAAAAAGCAGGCCAATCCATCTTGTTCAGTTTTTGCCACGACTAAATGTGCATCACACATCGGTGCGGAAAAGAACCATTTATGTCCTGTCAGTAAATATGCTTGCCCACGTCCTGACTCAGCTACAGGAACAGCCCGTGTTTCATTGGCGCGCACATCTGACCCGCCCTGCTTTTCCGTCATCCCCATACCTAACCAAATTGATTTTTTCTGAGAAATCGGAATGTCACGTTCATCGTATTCCGTCGATAAGAGCTTTTCACCGACTTTTGCCCACAATTCTGGTTCATTTTGAATTAAGGGAATACTACCTAACGTCATAGAATTAGGGCATAGATTGCCACACTCAACTTGTCCACTCAGGAAAAATCGAGCCGCCCAATCGACCCATTTTGAACTTGATTGTGGATGATTAAATGGATGTGCGTGTGTGTCAAATTGTCGATTTAGCCGCATCCATTTATGCCATGCAGGATGAAATTCTAGAAAATCTTTACGGCGACCACGAGCATCAAAACTATGTAATTCAGGAGTATGTCGATTGGCCAAATCGGCATATTCATAATATTCAGTAGAACCCGCAATCTGTGAGAATTCAGTTAGGCGTTGCTGATCCTGACTGCCATAACGTTGCAAAATTTCTTGTAAGACTTGATCTGTAGTCAATAAATTATAATTTTGCAGTTCGTCAAACTGATTGCTAATTTCATGTGTTTGCCAATTCTCTGCTGTGTTCATCCTGAATTCCTGTCTTGTTGTTTTTACCAATTGCATTCAGTATAGAAGAAAATACCTTCAAGGATGTTCGGATTATTTTTATGGCTTTACCTGCAATCAATGTGCGTCGTAAACCCCGCCAATCAAGGGCACGTATCACGCAGGAAGCGTTGATGGAAAGTTTTGTTCGGCTTTTACATGACCATCCTGCCAATAAAATTACCATTCGTGAAATTACCGATCTTGCTGGTGTGGGTTTAGGGACGTTCTATGAGTATTTTTCTAAAAAGGAAGATTTGATTGCTTTAACCATTCACCAACATGTAAAAAGCAATGCAGAAGTCTTAAAAAGTTATGCACAAAGCGTGTATGACTTATCCACAAAATCAGATTTTCAAAGCTATTTACAGCAAATCATTCATTTTCAACTTGAGCAAATTCAAGCACAACAATTTTTATGGGCCCAGTCTTTCTTGTTAGAACGACAGGTTTCCAGTATTGAAACATATCAAAAAAGTTATGCCATGATGGTAGAGATGTGGCAAAACATGCTGAAACCTTTTATTCAAGATGATGAACAACTCAAACAGATGAGTCTAAATGTACAACGAATTTGCTATGGTTTTGTCTCGCAGACATTGTTGATCGAGCCTGAGTTTAAGGATTGGAACGTTTTGGAGGCGGATATGGTTCAGCTGCTCATCGAGTTACTTTAATTTTACCAAACACCTAGCATGTTGGTTTTCAAATAATATCTTGCCTATGAAAGAACGTTTTCTTTAAAAACGTAATAAAATAGCTAAGCATCGTCTAAACTTATTAAAAAATGAAAGAACCAGAAAAAATTAGCAAAAAACCATCAAAACTTAGTCGTTTATCTTACTATTGCTCAATACTTAATATTTTCATTATTGCGGCAAGCATTTTTTATTCTATTTATATAGCAAGTCAGTCTTGTAAATTTACTCATATTTGTGAAAGACCACTATATGAACTTTTGTTTGTAAGTGCTGCTTTTCTCTGTACCTGTATTAGTTTAATCGGGCTTTCTCTCGCATACCTTAGTTCAAATACTGAGGAAAATGCAGATCTACATTACCGTAATTTAGGGATGGCATGGAATCGTAATATTTTATTTTTATCAATGCTTTATATTGCATTTATTGCGATAATGTTACTTACATAGACCTTATCGGTTGGGCTATTTTTCAGTGGAAATTATTTAAATAAACCAGTTGAATAAACTGTTATTTTGCATATATAACTCCAACTTAAGCAAAATTAAGGCACGGATTTTGGAATATAAGATAATTGAGTGAAGATCTTATTTGGCTTTTAACTTTAGAATTTCTTTTTTTAACTTAAAACTATCACCATTATTCACAGGTAAGGATTTTGTTAATGTTACTTGATATAAATCACGGGAAACTTTGATTATCTCTATAGATTGCACAGAAAAATCAGTTGGACATATCGCGCGTGAACCACTGGAGGCACATAAATTTAAAGGATTTTTATCAAATACTCTTTTGCCATTGATAGAAATAGACATAAGAGGATAATCTAGTAAGCCTAACATTCCCTGAGTATTGGCATTATAGAAGCCACTTTCAACAACTAATTTTATAGCCCCACATTGGTGTATAGATTTTTTGCTTCCTAATCGTGTAATGTTTCCCTCGAAATCTTCTTTACTAATCAATAATGAATCCACATCAATATTATATTCTTTAAAATCTTTTAAAAATGATCCTTGTTGTTCAGCAGAAAAATAGAAATTTGATTTTTTATCATTGCAATAATAATGGATTCTTCCATCACTAATGTATTGTAATTCTTCTGCATAGACATGAAGTGCCGTAAGATAGCATGCTATACATAGAAAAATTAATTTAATTTTACGCATATAAATTTCCGCAAAAAGTAGGTCTGAATTATTTCTTTTTTGGTGCATCATTGAGCATGATGTAGCCATTCTGTGCATTTACAAACATTCTAGCGTCCATATTTCTACGATTTTGAACTCCTCGAGACCACATCCTGTTTGATGTATTGAAATGGTTTCTTAAATATTTAGGTACTTCACTATATTTTCCACTATTTAGTAAATCAACTAAAGCAACCTTATTTGTGCCAGCAGGCTGTTTATTACCATTTTCATCGTATAAAGTTGATGCTGTACCAGACAATGCACCTTTTCCTCCATTAAAACAGAGGTCAATAATTGCATCCATTTCATATTGATGCAGAGGAACATTGACTATCTGGTTGAGAGTGTTGCCACCATTTAGACCAACATCTTCATCTTTCAGTTTAAGCATCTGTTTCATTGATAGTGGTTGTGGGTATTCACCACCAGCTTTAAATCGACCACTTTTTATTTCTGAGTCTTTAATTTTATGCCCAATTCCAATTGTATTATTCCCACCTTCAGGAGAGGGATATTCTCTTGGTATAGCCCCTTCAGCTTTAATCATAGCTTGTCGTAATGTGTCTGATATCTTCCAAGGCTTTTTTAATCTATTTGTTTTTCCTTCAGTTATTGCATTCGATGTTAAGTTGCTCTTAGCCGTTGCAATTAATACGTTACCGTGATCATTTGCATTGTTTAAATTATTGCCAATATAGACCTTAATAACTTTTTCACCATTAGTTTGTATGGGATCTGTGCATCCCTTATCATCAGTCGTCCCTATTTTAGATATACCATCAACTTCATATGTGTAAGGCATTTTAGTTAGAGGTTTATTTTGACCATCTTTAAGAAGAAAGATCATGTTATAACTACCAACTACTAAGTTATTAGTTAAATTTTGTTGAGAGTTAGTATGCTGAAAATTAGAAGCAAAGGAACGTAAACTAGAACCCTGACTATCCCCCACAACATGATCCTGCTTTGGTAAAATTTTTGCCCCACAAGTGAGTTGATCACCAACATAAGCAACCGCTTTACCGTCAAAAATAATATGATCGTGACTTTTAATAATTTTCGACCAACACTTACATTTAGGACAAAAATGCCCATCACCTGCAACTAAAAACAAACTCCCCATTTGAGAAGCGCTCATTTGAGTTGCTCTAATAATTCCACCATGATCAGTCATAGAGTGATCTATCGCAAAACCTTTAGCCATGATTTTCCCCTTTAAAAATTAATCATGATTCAAAAAGTCTTCAGGAATTGCTCGATCCGCATATAAACGGAATACAAAACTTGATTGTAGACTTTCGATAATTTCATCACCATTTTCCAAACGGCTTCCAACAAGCGCTACCTCAAAACCTTCGACTTTCCCTTCCTCACCAGCACCTGAAATGATTTTAGAGCTTGAACCATCTTGATAAATGGCTTCATCCCCTACTGCGGCAATAAGGTGGCCTTCTGCTTTCACTCGTTGATTAATGCTTGCTTTAACTAACCCACCATTTTTAGTTTTGGAGCCATGTGTTGCTGCTAAAAAATTCTTATGAGGTTGTTTATTTATAAATTCTTGTTCAGCCAATATACGCTGTTGAATTTCCTCAGTAGACAATTTCAATATTTCATCTTGAGAAAGTTGAGATAAAAAAAGCTTATGATTCATGGTTATACTCCATACTTATCTTGTTGTTTGTTTTATAAAAAAGAAAATAGTTGAACCATATTTCGAATGATAAAATTGAGAATATTTGGCACATAAATTCTTGTTTTAGTAAAAAGCCTCTAACCTTGCAACTTAGAGAGGGAGGCATTTAATTTTTAGATACATATGTTTATATTAGTAAAAATAGTTAAATAAAATTTAACATACACTGTAGAAAATAAACACAATACAGTTTATACGAAATTTAATAAAAAACTAGATCTATCTACTCAAAACTTTCTATATAGGCTTTCAGTGTCGTAAAAATGCGCTCAAGCGGTTTTATATAAAATCACTTAACTTCACACCACGCAAAGTTCTGATCCCTATTAATCGCCAAAACAAATCAATAATAATATTTTTATCAATTTCACAAATATAAAAAATCACTCTAAAGTAAAGTTATCGCTTTAAAACATTGCTTGCTCTTCCTTAAACAACAGTATTTTAAAGCAGATAGAGACCGGTAAGTTGTTTCTAAAAATAAATGACAAATCATTTATTTTTAGATCAATTAGATTTAACAATTGTTCACTATATTGGTTTTTCAATTACGGTTAATGTCATGTAATAGCGAATATTCTTTATCTATTCCATCTATTCAAAAATGAATACATGATTAATTAAAAATGGAGAAATAGAATGAGCCAAGACTCAAAAAAATGTCCTGTAACCCACCTGACAACGGCTTTTGGTGCACCTGTTGTAGACAACCAAAATAGTTTAACGGCAGGCGCACGTGGTCCTCTACTGGCACAAGATTTATGGTTAAACGAGAAACTGGCCAACTTTGTACGCGAGGTGATTCCTGAGCGCAGAATGCATGCAAAAGGTTCAGGTGCTTTTGGTACATTTACCGTAACTCACGATATTACCCAGTACACACGCGCTAAAATCTTCTCACAGATTGGCAAACAAACAGAAATGTTTGCACGCTTCACCACTGTAGCTGGTGAACGTGGTGCAGCAGATGCAGAACGCGATATTCGAGGCTTTGCACTTAAGTTCTATACCGAAGAAGGTAACTGGGATCTCGTTGGAAACAACACTCCCGTCTTTTTCATGCGTGATCCACGTAAATTCCCAGATTTAAATAAAGCCGTAAAACGCGACCCTAAAACCAATCTACGTAGTGCAACCAACAACTGGGATTTTTGGACGTTATTACCTGAAGCTTTGCATCAGGTGACAATTGTGATGTCTGATCGTGGTATTCCAAAAAGCTTCCGCCATATGCATGGTTTTGGTAGTCATACGTACAGCTTTATCAATGCAAACAATGAACGTTTTTGGGTCAAATTTCATTTCCGCACCCAACAAGGCATTGAAAATTTAACCGATGCTGAAGCGGAAGCGGTTGTTGCTAAAGACCGTGAAAGTAACCAACGTGATTTATTTGATTCGATTGAAAATGGTAACTTCCCAAAATGGAAGCTTCAAATTCAAGTGATGCCTGAAACAGATGCAGAGAAAGTCCCTTATCATCCATTTGACCTGACCAAAGTTTGGCCTCATGCAGATTATCCACTGATTGATGTGGGTGAGTTTGAGCTGAATAAAAATCCTGAAAACTTCTTCCTTGATGTAGAGCAATCGGCTTTCGCACCAAGTAACTTAGTTCCAGGTATCAGTGTTTCACCTGACCGTATGTTACAAGCGCGATTATTTAACTATGCCGATGCTCAACGCTACCGTTTGGGTGTGAATTATCAACAAATTCCTGTCAATGCTGCACGTTGCCCTGTCCATTCTAATCACCGTGATGGTCAAGGCCGTGTCGATGCAAATTATGGCGGTTTACCTCACTACGAACCGAATAGTTTTAGCCAATGGCAGGAACAAGCTCAGTTTAAAGAACCACCATTAAAAATCAGTGGTGATGCAGATTATTGGGATTTCCGCCAAGATGATTCGGATTATTTCAGCCAACCACGTGCTTTATTCAATTTAATGAATGATACACAAAAACAAGCACTGTTTGATAATACGGCGGGTGCGATGGGTGACGCACTTGATTTTATTAAGTATCGTCATATCCGTAACTGTTATGCATGTGACCCAGCCTATGGTGAAGGCGTGGCAAAAGCCTTGGGCTTAACTGTTACAGATGCACAAGCTGCACGCGATAGCGATCCTGGTAAAGGTCATCCTGGTTTTCAATAAGCCTAGCTCAATAAAAGTCATTCAATAGAAACCGCCTTCGGGCGGTTTTTTATTTTGTGTAAATACACTATATTGAAGAAACTCCCAATCGCGAGTAAAGCCATGCAACAGAAGATTGAAGCGATAATTCAACAACATGACATCATTTTATTTGATGAAATCTGTGTGTTATGTAATGGCTGGGCAAAGTTTTTAATCAAATATGATACACAGGCACAATTTAAATTAACTTCGGTGCAATCACCATTAGGGCAAGACATCTTAAGGTATTACCAAATGCCCACAGAGCAATTTGATAGCATGTTGGTGATTAAAAATGGGCAAGCCTATAGTGAATCCACTGCATTTTTAAAAGTGATTGAAAGCTTAGGACAACCCTTTTCATATTTAAAAATGGGTTATGGGATACCCAAATTTATCCGAGATTTTCTATACCACCGAGTCGCTTTAAATCGCTATCGTTTATTTGGTACAACTAAACAGTGTTTACTGCCTTCATCTGAAAATAAAAAACATTTCTTGGAACATAGCATTGATGCAAAATTTTAAAGCACTTCAGAATGCCCTATTGACCATTCATATTTCACTGGCTGTCTTATGGTTCTATCAGGGGCTCATCCCTAAAATCATATATAAAGTCATCGAAGAGCAACAGTTTTGGCAATTTACAGGGATTCAATTGTTGCCCATTCCTAGACTTATTGAACTCTCAGGATTTGGAGAAATCATATTTGGTGGATTATTTCTTATTTTTAGACAGTCAAAGCTTCTGCATTATTTCAATATCATCGCGATGCTGTTGTTTTTACTGGTTGTAGCGATCGTTTATCCACACTATTTTGCGCAGGGTTTTAATCCTTTCATCATGAATACTGCAATGGCTGCACTGTCTATTGTCGCAATTCAACTTCTCAATGCTCAAAAAGCCGAATAAACTTACATTCGCACATTTGTACCAAACTGCTCTTTCCATCCTTTGGTTTCAGTGGCAATTTGCTTGGCAAGTTTGCTTTTCACTTCTTGAATTAAGCGCGCCCGTTCCTGTCCATGCACAAATCGACCTTTATAATCACTTTGCATGGTTTGAATATATTCATTCAGTGCACGTTGTTGTTGCTTGGTTTTTGGAGCGGTATGTAAAAATTGAAGGTATTCCTCATCTGGGTTTGTGCTAAGCGGATCACCCAAAATATCTTCAATATATAGTACAGCACTGACTAATTTCACTTTACCCTTTGCATCCACAGTATAGGTTTGTTTACGCACACCATAAGGATAGGTCCAGAGCCCCTGCCGATCACCTGAAGCCCAATAGCTATAAAAAATAATCTTGTTATCTTTGACCTCATAATCACCCAATTCAATCTGGAGAATACTGCAGTCACCCGTGGTTGAATAAATTGTATGCGTGAGCAGCTTTTGGTTATTTCGATATAATTCAATATCTTTACGCAAAAAGTCGGCTTCATCTTCATTCATCACTGTTTTCAACTCAAAATTATTTTGATTAATTTGTATATTTTGAGTCTCAGCAAAAGCTGTACTGGATAATGCCAGTAACATCAATAAAGTTTGGATTATTTTCATTATTCATCTCCCTTGATTTTTCAATCAGGAATCAACACTATTTTTTAGTTTGGGTAAATACACCCTAATCCTGACACAGCTTTTGCAAAACTGGAAGTATTTCACCGGCCTGACTAAAAGGTTGTGTTTGACGATAATGCTCGACCTTTTTAACCAGTTTATAGTTTTTATCGTCCTGACTTTTAAACTGCTCAAGTCGTGTAAATGTCCGATCCTTACACAATACTTGATAATAATTAATCGTGTATTGTCTTTTTGGGTTCACACTTTTAACCCAAGCTTGAATAAGTTGATTACCATCAGATATTGTGGTGATACTTTCAAAAAATTGAGTATTTGAATTTTGATGAATTAATTTCCATTCATCACCCGTTTCCAAATCATATTTTTCATTGAGAGGTTTAATACTCTCTGTATCATCTGCTGCTGGACTATCTTCAGCTGTTGCCATAGTCATCTGATCTCCATCAGCACAAGATGCATCTGAAACACAATCCTCCTTAGCCGCTTGAGTTAGGTCTATAGATTTTGCAGCGACTGAAGTCATCACCAAACAAAATAACAAAGTACTGGATAAGATTTTTATCATTTTTAGTGTTCTCAATTTTTTAGCGCTCTCAATTTTTATGGCTCAATAAGGGCCCACTACACCACCAATTTACGACCTTCACGGATACAGTAGAATGGATTAACCATTTTTGATGAATTCTTCATGGCCTTTTGTAAATCCTGCTCAGGCTGTTCCCGCGCTTCATCCGTCAATTGGAAAGTACGGTAATGAATTGCCAAAGAACGTTTGGCTTGTAAATCTAAATGCGCCTGAAAAGCATCTTGTGGATTCATGTGCATATATTTCATTAACGCTCTTGGTTCATACGCACCGATTGGCAATAACGCAATTCGCGGTGAACCTAAACGTTTTTGAATTTCTTTAAAATGCGGTGAATACCCCGTATCTCCAGCAAAGAAGAAATGACCATGTTGCGATACCACAGAAAAACCACCCCACAATGCAATATTCTGATCACGTAAACCACGACCCGAACCATGCTGTGCAGGGGTATAAATAATTTTTAAGTTTTTAAATAATGCAGATTGCCACCAGTCCATCTCAATCACATGGAACTCTTTAGGCAAGTAACAGGCATTGCCCAAACCTGTATAAATTGGCATGGCAAATTTGTTGTGTAGCCATCTTAAAGAGGCTAAATCCATATGGTCATAGTGATTATGACTGAGTAAAACTGCATGAATCTCTGGCAATTGCTCTAAAGCAATTCCAGCAGGAATCACACGTTTTGGTCCACGCCCATGTTTCGGACTAACATAATCGGCCCAAACAGGATCAGTTAAAAAGTTATAGGGACCAATTTGAACCAGTACAGTCGCATGACTCACAAACCAGATTTGCCAATCATGCTCATCAGCATCTGGTCGATTCTGAGGTAGTACACGTTTTGCCGCATAGAATTCTGATGATTCTTTTTGAGTATCCACATTCCAAGTATATGATTTTCGGGTACCCAGCCATTTCATCAAATCCCAACGGCTACGCCCTTGTGGTTTACGTATCTCATTAAAGAACCGTTCACCATTATGCTGATTTGAACCAATCACACTAAATACAGGTTTATACCATGTATGTGACAGACAATTTTCAGTATCAATTCGATAATGCAATTGTTGAACTTGCTGAGATGGAACAGTCTTATTTTGCATTGTGTTGTCTTGTACCGTTGTATCTTCAAGACGGACCATTGGCTCTTGTTTCGACATGATTACTCTAAACGCCCTTTCATTCTTTCAAGCCATACTTGCTGTGTTTGTGGCTTCACGAATAATGCCACGATTTCGGGATGAATACTTTTAATCTTTGCTTCAATTCTGTTCACACAGGCTTCGATATCATCTGAAGTTAAACTATCTTTAAACTCTAAGCTTAAAGAAGCTATCACCTGATGTGCACCCATTTGTTCAGTCAGTACGCCATTTGCTGAATACACGGCAGGATCTTCCTGAGCAATTTTCAGTACATTATGACGTAGTTTTGGATCTGCTGTTTCACCCATCAACAATCCTTTGGTTTCCCTTGCCAAAAGCAGGGCCGAGATGGCTAAGACAACCCCAATCAGCACCGAAGCCACACCATCTAAAACGGGTAAATCAAACTGCTGGGCACAAAATATTCCCAGCAATGCAATGATTAAGCCAATTAAAGCTGCTGAGTCTTCAAATAAAACTGTAAAGGTTGTCGGATCTTTACTGCGACGAAAGGCTTCAAAATACCCCATTTGACCTTTGGTCTTTTTAAATGTTTTCAACGCAATAAACCATGAAGTACCCTCACAAAGCAGCGCAAACCCGAGTACTACATAGTTGACCAATGGGGATTGTATAACTTCTGGATGACGAATATGTTGAATACCCTGATAAATTGAAACCACAGCACCTAAAGCAAAAACCAACAATGCGACAATAAAGGCCCAGAAATATAACTCTCGCCCATAACCAAAGGGGTGATGATAATTTGCAGGCTGCTGTGATTTTTTTAAACCATACAGCAATAAGATTTCATTTAAAGTGTCTACGACAGAATGGACCGCCTCGCTGAGCATTGCCGAACTATTTGTAATATAAGCGGCAACAAACTTAACCAGAGCAATGGCTAAATTGCCCAAAAGTGCTGCATATACAACAATTTTGTTGGAATCTGACATTTATTGTCCTGTTTTTTATCATCAAATACATCAATTTGATTTTTATATCTGTCCTGCTTCATATTAGCGAAACTATCTGTGATTTTTCTTTATTTTTTGTTGCTTTTCACAATTGAGTGAATCTTTTATGGAACCCAATTTAACCAATATTCTAAATACTCCGTCGCAGTCTCATCCACAATTATTAAAAATTTGGGAAGCTTCTGTACGTGCGACTCATGACTTTTTAAACGAACAGCATATCTTACAAATTAAAACGCTCATCATTCAGCATCATTATTTTGATCATGTGCGGTTGTTTCATGTGGAACGTGAAGGTCAAATCGTTGGGTTTATGGGACTGGCTTATCAAAAGATTGAAATGTTATTTATTGACCCTAAATTTTTTGATCAAGGTATCGGTTCCATGCTCATTCAAAAAGCCCTTGAGTTAGGTGCGCATGAGGTAGATGTCAACGAACAAAATATTCGTGCTTTGGAGTTTTATAAGAAACATAACTTCCAACAAATTGCGCGTTCGGAACTTGATGCTGAAGGTAATCCATTTCCAATTTTGCATTTGAAACTAAAGAAGCCTTCCGTCTAAGTATTTTGAGATAGAGCGATATCAAAAACATCATCATAAACACCCTGATCAAGCTAAGTGTCCATGATGACGAAACCGATCTTGCCCCCTATCTGCAAGTCGGTTCTAGTAATCCTCAGCATGATCATGTTTATCAGACAGATTGCAACAACTTAACCCAGTGCAATCAAACACTTTTCAAGTGTTCCTTCATATAAATTTGGATCACTATAGATTGATGACGAGATACATCAATTAAAACATCGATATCAATTTTTCCATTCCTGCAAGTACGCTTATGACACGTAAGGGTCATAGATAAATTGATGCAACTTTATACAGATGACGGCTTCTAGGCTAGGGCTTAGCGAAATATTTTGTGTTTTAATTAAGATATTTTATCAATTATTCACCATGTTATTTTCTATATTAAAATAACAATGATTTTGAAAAGTTCATTTATTTTCTAAATACTATAATCGTCTTCACCTGACAGTTGTTTATAGATTATACTCTTTGAAAATCTTAGTAAGACATTTTTTGGATTATTCTTTGGACGCGTTATATGGAATTACGACATCTGAGATACTTCATTACTGTGGCTGAAGAACTCAACTTTAGCAAAGCAGCATTGAGACTTTATACAGCACAACCCTCACTCAGCCAGCAGATCAAAGATCTTGAAGAAGATGTCGGTGTTCGGCTGTTAAATCGGACCAAGCGTAAAGTTGAACTTACTGAAGAAGGTGCTGTTTTTCTGGAGCAAGCACGCTTAACTTTAGCACAAGCCGATAAGGCTGTTGCTATGGCAAGACAGGTCTCCAAAGCCAGACAGCTATTGTTAAGGATTGGGTTTGTACCCGTGGCTGAAATAAAGATTTTCCCTTATATCTTACCGAATTTAAGGGTACAAAATCCTGAGCTAAAAATTGAGTTATTGAGCTTAAATAACCTTGAACAAATGCGCGCATTGAAAAAGGGTGAGCTAGATATCAGCTTTAGCAGGCACAATTTTCATAATGATGAAATCGAAAGTAAATTTGTGCTCCGTGAGCCGTTAATTTTTGTTTTACCCAAAGATCACCCTTTAGCCAAGTATGAACGTATCCCTGTTAAAGCGCTCAATGGGATCGATTTTATAATTCCTGCTGAAGAACAATCCACGACTTTGCACAACACCATTTTAGAGTTTGCCAAACACAATCATATTGAATTGAATATCGTCCAAAAAGCTGACAATATTTCATTGAATATTAACTCAGTTGGAGCGGGCTTAGGCTGTACAATTTTGCCAAGTTATATTGCGCCATTAATCAACAATAACACTGTCATTCGACCTTTAGAGATTGAGCTTCCCTATCTAGACTTGTATGTAAGTTATCGAAAAAGTGCTGGCTCTGTTGCAATACAAAAATTCATTGAACTATTAACCAAGGTATTTTATCTGGATATCAATCGTTTAGAGCAAGAATAAGACCGCTGCGACAAGACATAGAGCGTAAGCTTATTTTTTAATATGACGACTTAAACCAATCGAATTTAATGCTCATTTTCTTTGCTTAAATATCCATCAATTTTTAATTCAGGCGGTGTTCATCATGGTAGGACGTGCATTTCACCAACTTCGATCAGGTATTCTGTCTCGTCCATATTTCTTTATTAGTTTTCTCCTTACAGCAGTTGTGTATATGGGGATGTCTTTGAGTACAAATTGGCAGTGGTCAACCAATTTATTATTCAGCTGGAATATTGCCACTCTGGTCTACTTAATCCTGACCATAAAAATGCTCTGGGCAACCAATCAAGCGCATATTTTAAAGCGTGCTCAGCAACAGGATGCCAGCAAATGGATCATTTTGCTGTTGGTTGTGCTCTCACTCATCATGTGTTTTATTGCCATTATTATTGAATTGGCACATTTGCCCGATGTGACTGGAGTTAAAGCAGGACATATCGCCTTAGCAATTTTTACCATCATTTTTGCATGGTTATTTATGCATACTATTTTTGCTATTCACTATGCACATGACTTTTATTTGGCAGTGGAAAATCATCAAGATGGTGGATTGGACTTTCCAAAAACACCTAAACCAACCTACCCTGAGTTTTTATATTTTAGTTATGTCATTGGTACTTCTGCACAAACAGCAGATGTATCGATTACATCTCGTTCGATGCGCGTTTTAAATATTCTCCATATCCTTTTGGCGTATGGATTTAACACCACAATTTTGGCGATCTGTATTAATGTTGCCGCAGGTTTTATTTAACTGAAGTAAAAAATAGAGGGATTAACACCAAAAGCCAATCTCCAAAGTTTTTTTATCATTTTTCTGCGCTTGAATGTGACTAAAAAACCTCAATGCAAACCCAGCACGAGATCATGCTAAGTTTGCATCGTCTTGATGATTTAGTCGCTAAAAAGTGCTTGATTATTTCTTAAGTTTTTTCGGCTTTTGATTGAATTAAGATATTTTTCAATTGCAGGATGGCTTTCAATCTCTGCCATCTTCAATTGCCAAAATAGCATGGAACCAACAAACACATCGGCTACCGTAAATTGCTCACCACATAGATAAGGTTGAGCCTGCTCCAAGCCCTGAATTAAAGCGGTATAGGTGTCCTGAAAGTTTCCATAGCCAATATGCATTTTTTGCTCGTCGGTAATCTCAACTTTTAATGCGCGATCCGTCGTGGCTGCATCCCACGGTCCAGCAGCAAAGAATAACCAACGGAAATACAAGCCACGTTTTGGATCATCCAATGCTGGTGCAAGCCCTTGATCAAAAAACTTATCTGCCAAGTATGCGCAAATTGCAGGCATTTCGTAAATCACCATATCGCCATCGACTAAGGTGGGCACTTTGCCAAATGGGTTAATCTTTAGATAAGATTCCGACTTCATTTCAGTGTGATAAGCCAACTCAATTTTTTCAAATTCAGCACCCAGTTCAATCAGTAGCCATTCAATAACCAGACCTCTAGACTGCGCGTTGCTATATAGTTTTAAGCCCATTTTTCCATTCCTTTATAGTGGTGTATTGAATATAAAGGGCGGCTGTGTCAGTTTTTGTCAGGAGCTTTTCAGCATGGATTTTTTTGCAGCTCTTTTTGCCACCATGCCTGAAAAAGATGGCGCTTAAACTCTGGGTAAATGATTTCGGTCACAGTTAATTTTTGAATCCGATCTAAACGAAAATTTCGAAAATCCTCACGTAATTCACACCATGCAGCCAACAACATTTTGTCATTGAAATACCCTAAGACAAAAGGCCACAGCATACGGCTAGAGATATTTTGTTTTTCATCTAAATAATGCACTTCAATCTTGACCTGATAACGAATTGCTAGACGTACTTGTTCGACAATTTTTTCATCAACCACAAGCCAATGGTTGATAGACCGAAGCATGGTTTCATCAATCAGTTCTTGTTTATTCTTGGGCAATACCGCATTGAGTTTGGCCAAAACTGAATGTGCAGCATTTTTTAATGCTGGATCTGGCACTGACCTTAACCAATGCAATGCCAAGAACACTGCTTCGACTTCCGTTTCATCCAAACTCATCGGAGGCAGTAAAAAGTTTTCTTTCAGCTGAAATCCTAAGCCCGCACTGCCCTCAATATTGACACCTTGGTCACGTAAACTTTCAATATCCCGATAAATACTTCGGACGCTAATCTCCAAATGTTCTGCTAAGCATTGCGCGGTAATGGGATAACGCTGTTCACGTAAAAGTTGTAATAAAGTGAGTAATCGAATAGAACGGCTCATGGTCAATTTTCTTATTATATCTCTTTGGTTTTATCTAAGTTTACGCTGAGGGCAATCTGCAAACAGCGTAAAAACAGCATCTAAGCAACTTCACTGGCCTTAAGCTGTTGAGTTAAAAACTGATGTAAATGATCGACGTTATCCGCGATCGTCAGCGGATTAAAACGCTGTAATACATCAATCGCATGCACCCCATAACTCACCCCAACACGTGGCATGGCAATGTTCTGTGCCATTTCTAAGTCATAAGATGTATCGCCCACCATAATGGCTTGCTCCGCCGAAATTCCAGTGTAATCTAAAATTTCAGCCAACATCAATGGATCTGGCTTGGATTTGGTTTCGCTCGCTGCACGGGTGATCTCAAATAAATCCTGACTCTGGGTCTGAGCCAAAACACGATCTAAACCACGACGGCTTTTCCCTGTTGCAACTGCCAATTTGATATTTTGATTTTTTAAATCATGCAACATTTCAGAGACACCAGCGAACCACAAATCATCTTTGGAATGCTCAACATAATGATCGCCATAGCATTTCAAAATTTCAGTGTGTAACTCAGGGACTTGTGGAAATAACACTTGAGCAACTTCTGGTAAACCTAAACCAATAATACTTTTCGCAGCATCAGCTGTTAACGGTTGGTCAAAGGTTTTTGCAGCAACCAATAAACTCGCCACAATTTGCCCAACTGAATCAAATAAAGTGCCATCCCAATCAAAAATGATAAGTTCTACAGGTTTTTGCATGAATTATTTCCAATATTTGCTCAGTTTACGCATGACTAATGTTTAGATCTTATGCCCTTTACATGACAAGCTAACGCATTTTTAAACACAAAGGGAACTTTTCATAAAACAAGTTCCCTTTGTGTAAAAGATAAAGTGAGCAGCAAGATCGAATCAATCTTTCTTTTGTGCTCTTAACTGCGCAACCAAGCTTTGCATATCTTCAGGTAAAGGCGCTTCGATCACAGGATAACCAGGAATTTCAAGGCGCATTGCATGTAGGCTCAATCGACGAGCTTTGGGGCCACGATACTCTGTTTCATGACCATACTTATCGTCACCCACTAAAGGATGACCAATACTTAAACCATGCACACGAATTTGATGGGTACGGCCTGACAGTGGAGAAGCATAGACCAGTGTCGCATGCATAAAGCGCTCGGCAACTTTCCATTGTGTCTTAGATTCTTTACCTTCTTCTGAGACACGTACACGACGTTCACCATTGGACAGTTCATAGCGCAATAAAGGTTGATTAATCAACTGTTGATCTAAACTCACTTGACCTTTAACAATCGCAGCATAGGTTTTTTTAATTTTATGCTCACGCAACATATCTTGTAGCGCCTTCAATGTGCTGCGTTTTTTACTCACCATCACCAGACCCGAAGTATCGCGGTCAATACGATGAATCAATTCCAAATATTTTTTACCTGTTGCCGCGCGTAAGCCTTCAATTAAGCCATATGCCACACCGCTTCCACCATGTACGGCAATTCCAGACGGCTTGTTGACCACCAATAAACCTTCATCCTCATACACCACACGGCTGAGTAAGCTTTGTGCAACCTTATCGGATACAGGTGCATCAGTTTCGTCTTTTTGCTCAAAGCGAATAGGTGCAACACGGATTTGATCACCAATCGCTAGCTTAGTTTCTGCTTTTATACGCTTTTTATTGACGCGCACTTGACCTTCACGAATTAAACGATAAATACGGCTTTTCGGCACACCTTTCAGGCGAGTAAATAAGAAATTATCGATGCGCTGGCCTTCTTGATGCTCGTCTACTTCAAACCAAGTTACATTTTGCCATTGTTGCGTAGAATTCATACAGTTAGGTGATCCAATAAAAAACTAAAATTTGATTAAAAACTGATCATTTAGACTATGCTTTTCATACAAAATAAGCATATAGCCCATAGGCAGATGATTCAAGGTTTGCTATAGTCAGCGCACGGATACCACCGTAAGTGAAATTTAGTGCCACCCTTTTTTAAAAATGAAAGCGTGACACAAACGATAAAATTCACGACAGATGCGGAAAGGTCCCAAAAGAATATGCCGACGCCGAAGGCTTTATTATATCGGCAAAAAGACAAACTGTTGCGTTTAATTGTACTTAAAGTACAGAAATCAGTTTGTTTAAAAATATATGTCGCCAACCCAGACGTTGGTTTTTAAACATAAACTGATACACATCAGGCAAGTCGCTGTAGAGTGTTATTCAGGACATAAGTGTTTGAGGCATTGGAACTGCACAATTTGTAAAGGTACGATGATAATTCCGTATCAAGACGCTCTCACAAAAGTTGAGATGCTCTTCGAGCAATGTGATAGTGAAAGACGAATCAAATCAGTCATCCAATGCACCACTTAAGTGCCAGTGAAGAGCTCAAAACTTTAATCGTGCAAAGATTAAAGAAGTATTGCAGCATCAATACAGGCATCAAACCCAACCTTGCTCAAAACAAGTGGGTAAATTACTCAGATCATATTGGATGTATCCGTGATTTGAGCATTGATCCAATATTTTAGATGTTCGCTTCACTTAAAAAAGATAGCGAGTTGTTGGTGTGAATCACTATTAGGTGTTACACCCATGAAACGTATGTTGATTAATGCAACACATGCCGAAGAAGTTCGCGTTGCACTCATCACTGGTCACCGTCTTTACGATTTCGATTTAGAAAACCGTACACGTGAACAAAAGAAAGCCAATATCTATAAAGGCCATGTCACTCGCGTAGAGCCTTCTTTAGAAGCTGTATTTGTAGAGTATGGTGCGGGTCGTCAAGGTTTCTTGTCGATGCGCGAAATTGCCAATACTTACTACAAGGCAGACCCTCGCCAAACATCAAATATTCGTGAACTCATCACTGAAGGCACTGAACTTTTGGTTCAAGTTGAAAAAGAAGAGCGTGGCAACAAAGGCGCTGCACTTTCAACTTATATTTCCCTTGCTGGTCGCTATTTAGTCTTGATGCCGAACAACCCAAAAGGTGGTGGTATTAGTCGTCAAATTTCGGGTTCAGTACGTGAAGAACTTAAAGAAATGTTGGCGTCATTAAATACCCCACGTGGTATGAGCGTAATCGTTCGTACAGCAGGGATTGGCCGTTCACAAGAAGAACTGCAACTTGATCTTCAACATTTGTTAGACCTATGGGCACAAATCCAAGGTACAGCAAACTCTGGTCCATCACCAATGCTTGTTCATCAAGAAGCTGGTGTGGTGACGCGTGCTATCCGTGACTATTTACGTGATGATGTTGCAGAAATTTTAATTGACTCAGAGCAAGCCTATAACGAAGCCTATAACTTTGTTAAAGCGGTAATGCCAAATCAATTGGATAAGTTAAAAACCTATACGTTAAATGAACCGTTATTCGCGCATTTTGGTATTGAAAGTCAAATTCAAACAGCTTATGAACGTGAAGTTAAACTTCCTTCAGGCGGTTCAATTGTAATCGACCAAACTGAAGCACTGGTTTCAATCGACATCAACTCGGCGAAATCAACACGCGGACATGATGTAGAAGAAACTGCGCTCAGCACCAACTTAGAAGCAGCTGAAGAAATTGCTCGCCAATTACGTTTACGTGATATTGGTGGTTTGGTGGTGATCGACTTTATTGATATGACCAAAGAACGCAACCAACGTATGGTTGAAGCTAAACTTCGTGAAGCGACGCAAAGTGATCGTGCCCGTATTCAGTTCGGTCAATTGTCACGTTTTGGTTTAATGGAAATGAGCCGTCAACGCTTACGCCCATCTCTTGAAGAAGCTACAGGTTATGTATGCCCTCGCTGTCATGGCACAGGTATGGTACGTGATCTACGTTCTCTTTCTCTTTCAATTATGCGTAAAGTTGAAGAGATTGCATTACGTGAACGTCAAGGTGAAGTTCAAGTTGAAGTGCCTGTTGAAATTGCAGCATTCTTATTGAATGAAAAGCGTCACAGTCTGGTTTACTTAGAACAAACGTCAAATGTACGTGTTACTGTACTGCCACATCCACATTTAGAAACGCCACATTACGAAATCTCATATAACCCTGAAGGTTTTGCACCAACTAGCTATGAACGTACTGAAGCTACCCGTTCAAGCGAAAAAGAATTGGGCTATGAGTCATCTGAATGGCATTTAGAAGAAGAGCAAACGCAACACAATGCTGCACCAGCTCAAGCACAAAACAATAAGCAAAACAGAAAGCAACAACCTGCTCAAGCTCAAAAAGCGCAGCAAGCGGTTCAAGCACAAGTTGCTCAACCAGCTTCAAGCCCATGTGCTTGGTTAGAAAATCTGTTTGTACAAAAACAAGCAGCAACTGTTGACCAATCACGTACTGCAAACAATGCAGCTGCAGCCATTGAACAAATGATTAACGGTGGTGCTGTAAGCCGTGGTCAATTTGGCCAAGTGAATAGCAATAGCGCGCCAGCTGCAATTGAAGCTCAAGTTGTTGCTGAAACCAATGCTTATCTTTCACATGCACCTGTTCAAAAACAAGAACCGCGTGAATATGAAAAACAGGGCGAGAAAGAAGAACGAGCTCCGCGTAACAACAACAATAAAAACAAAAACCGCAACAAGCACAAAGAGTCACGCGAACAAAACACTGATCAACATCAAGTGATTGAAGAAGTGGTTCAGGTGCCTCGTCAAGAGCAACGCCAAGAACAGCGTCAGGAACAACGTGATCAACGTCGTCAGCAAAAGCAGCCACGTCAACAGCATGATCAAAATGCTGACACGAACCATGCTGAACAAGCTGTTCCACGTCGTGATCGTAACCATCAGCAACGTCCAAACCGCCCAAATCGTCATCGCGATAGCAGCGTGTTTAATGATGAGCAACAACAAGCGCCAAACAACAATGCGCCTGTAGAGCAGAATCAACCTCAAGAGAAACAACCTAAGGTTGAACTCATTGACACCCCGAAGCATGCAGCACTTGAAACAGCTTTAGTGGTTAACCTTGATCAAGCTCAAAGTGAAATTGTCGCATTAAACCCGCAACAAGTTGCTGCTCCAGCAAGCAACAAGCCGAAGCGTCATGATCGCAATGAAAAAGCTGAAACTGTTGCTAAAGCACCTCGCACTGTAGATGCTCAACCAGCTACTGCACCGGCTGTAGAAAGTCAGGCTGTAACGACTGAAGCAAAAGCACCTGCAGCAGCAGAGGTTCAAGCAGAACAGCCTGTGCAACGTGCCAGCAATGACCCGCGCCAAAAACGCCGTCAACAACGTGACGCTGCTCAAGCAAAAGCGGCAACGCCTAAAATCGCACCATCTCAAGTACCGACATTAAATCAGTACACAGTGGGAACGTTGATTCGTCATGTCTATGGTGATGACTGTGCGGTACTGATTGAACAGTTTGGATTAATTCCAACATTCAATCGTGCTTTGGTTAAGTTTACTGAAGAATATTCAGCGACCTTAACTGTGGTAGAAAAGACCGATGTACAAAGCAAGCAGCCTGTAACACGTGATGTTGCTATCTCTAAAGCAGCACCAGAAGCACAACCTGCTGATGTTTTAGACTTAACGCCACCGAAGCCTGAGAATGATCGCCGTGTAGCGAATGATCCTCGTGAACGTCGTCGTTTAGCAAAACAAGCGGCTGTACAAGCAAAGCAAGAGCATCAAGCTGAACTTGAGCAACAACCAGAAGAAGTGAAAACTGAGACCCAAGCAGGTCCAGTTGAAGCAGCACCTGTGGTTACTCAAGCAGAAGAAGTGCAAGCTGAAACGCCTGTAGAAACGACAGTTGAAACAGCACCTGCGGAAGTTCAAGTGGTTAAAGCAGCCCCGGCTAAGTCAACTGAGAAAGCAGTTGTTGCAACTGAAAAGGCGAAAAAGCCACAACAATCGCTTGCTTTAGATACGACTGCTGAAGCTGCTGTAGATGAAGATGCCCAAAAGGCAGACAATGTGGCAACAGATGAAAAACCTGCCCGCCCTCGTCGCCCTCGTGGTCGCCCGCCAAAAAAAGCGACACCGCCAGCGGATGAGTAATGTGTAAAAATTTGCTTAAAATGTAGCGATTAAAGAGAACCTAGTCATTTCGATGGCTAGGTTTTTTTGCTATTTTGAAGAGATTATCAGGACATTTGTCAGATTAGGTTGATTGCACTAGTCTTATACGATTAAAAAGACAAATGTAATGTGAGTCAATGACACTCTAAAAATTGTATTGGATTACGAAAAATAAATAGGATTGATATGAGTCAAACAACACAGGCCGATCTCATCGGATTTACTGATGTCGCAGAGCGCTTACCACAGCTCATCAATAAGCTTCCCAATATCCTGACTGGACTTAAACAAGCTTATATCAGAACACCCAATACGCCTGCTGGGCTAGGTCTTGCTTTTGAACGTGCTGTAAAACGCAATCCTTATGGTGATGCGTTACTATTTGAAGATCAACGCTATAGTTATAAAGAACTGAATAACTGGGCCAATCAAATTGCACACTTTTATCTTTCTATTGGCATAAAAAAAGGCGATGCGATCACCGTGATGATCGAAAATCGTCCTGAGTTGATTGCGACCGTGATTGCACTAGCAAAAATTGGCGTAACAACAGCTTTAGTCAATACCTCACAGACAGGTAAAGTCCTGACGCATAGTATCAATTTGGTCAATCCTGTTGCGGTGATCGTTGGTGAAGAGTGCCGTGCTGCGGTAGATGAGATTCGTCAAGACTTAAACATTGCTCAAGACCGCATCCATTGGTTTGCAGATCAAAATACAACGCAAGACCCGGGTACAGCACCTCAAGGCTTTATCAATCTTGCTGAAAAAATTCAACAATTTCCAAAATTCAATCCTTCGACCACACAAAGTGTCAAAGGGAAAGATGGCTTGTTTTATATCTATACCTCTGGCACAACCGGTTTACCTAAAGCTGTGGTCTTTACCAACAGTCGTTGGACCTTGGCATATGGAACATATGGTCATGTCTTAAACTTAGGTGAAGATGATGTGATGTACTGCACTTTACCGCTTTACCATGCAACAGGTATGGTGGTGTGCTGGTGTGGTGCTATTGCAGGTGGTTCAGCCTTGGCAATCCGTCGTAAATTCTCTACCTCTGCATTCTGGTCTGATGTCAAAAAGTTTAATGCGTCAGCGATTGGATATGTTGGTGAACTTTGCCGCTACCTTATGGATGCACCTGCTTCAGAACTTGATCATACGCACCGTGTCACCAAAATGATCGGTAATGGTATGCGCCCAAATATTTGGGGCAAGTTTAAAGAACGCTTTGGTATCGAAGAAATTTTAGAACTTTACGCCTCTAGTGAAGGAAATGTAGGCTTCAGTAATGTTTTTAATTTTAACAATACTGTTGGCTTCTCACCTACACCTTACGCCATCGTCCAGTTCGATAAAGAAAAAAATGAAGCAATCCGTGACAGTCATGGTGCATGTCAAAAGGTCAAAAAAGGTGAAGTGGGCTTATTGATTGGTAAAATCACCAAGCGCTCCCCTTTTGATGGCTATACGGACCCGGAAAAGAACAAGTCAGTGATCATGAAAGATGTCTTTAAAAAGGGCGATTCTTACTTTATTACTGGTGACTTGGTTCGTGATATTGGTTTCCGACACGCGCAATTTGTCGATCGCCTTGGCGATACTTTCCGCTGGAAAGGTGAAAATGTTTCAACCACCGAAGTTGAAAATATTTGTAGTGAATACCCTAAAATCACAGAAGCTGTGGTTTACGGCGTTGAAATTCCAAATACCAATGGTCGAGCAGGTATGGCTGCCATTACTTTACATGAAGGTGAAGAACTGACTGAACAAGATCTAAGCCAGCTTGCAGTCGAGTTTAAAAAGAACTTGCCAGCCTATGCTGTTCCGGTATTTTTACGTATCCAACAAATTGTAGAAACGACGGGTACATTTAAATATCAGAAAAATAAATTAAAGGAGCAAGCATTTAATCCTGAAAAAACCTCTGATCGATTATTGGTTTTACTGCCAAGTGCCAATGCCTATTGTGATGTCACTGCGGAAGTTTTTGCCAATATTGAAGCTTATAAATACCGCTTCTAAAGCTAAAAGCCCTGATTTCAGGGCTTTTTTAGTCCATTTTGTGTTATTTATAACCGAACGTTGCAAACTTTCTTAATTTTTACTTGCGCTCTATCAATATCTTGCTAAAATACGCTCCATCAAAACAAAGTGGTGTTTAAAAACTTTTTAGTTTTCTTGCACTACACATTCAAGCCTAGCTTGGATGAAGGTTCAGGGTCGTTAGCTCAGCTGGTAGAGCAGCGGACTTTTAATCCGTTGGTCCCGCGTTCGAATCGCGGACGACCCACCACTTAATTGTTTTGACCTGTAAATGGATAGCGATAGAAAATTCTCAATTTTCACAAATATCGAGTAAAGCAGCGCTTTACACATCCTTGCTCAGGGTCGTTAGCTCAGCTGGTAGAGCAGCGGACTTTTAATCCGTTGGTCCCGCGTTCGAATCGCGGACGACCCACCATCTTCATGTTTCAACCTGTAAATAGATACCGATAGAAAATTCTCGATTTTCACTGATATCGGGTAAAGCAACGCGCTTTACACATCTCGCTCAGGGTCGTTAGCTCAGCTGGTAGAGCAGCGGACTTTTAATCCGTTGGTCCCGCGTTCGAATCGCGGACGACCCACCATTCTTTCTTAAGGCTTCTTTCTGTACAGTTAAAGTACTACAATAGAAACGAAACCTGCAAACGTTCCGACCAAGACCAAACATCTTTATTAGATGCTTCGCCATTCTCGAAATTTTGCTTCATCTTTTGTTCTGGTTTAATCATGTTTTAAACAAGTTCAGGGTTGTTAGCTCAGTTGGTAGAGCAGTAGACTCTTAATCTATTGGTCGTGGGTTCGAACCCCACACAACCCACCAGATTTTTAAGTCATTTATCCCCCCTTTAAATAAGCTCAGTTGAACTATTTTTCTGATAACTGCACATTCTAATCAAATGGATTGCTTTATCATTCAATAACGATGAAACATCAATACTCAAATATCGACTGAGATCTTAGTCAACGGTTTTAGCTCAAAACAACCAAGCCAAAAATCGCAATCATATAACACGACCAATCCTAATAGCTAAAAAGCTTTTACTCTTCTTATTGAACGAACAAATATCAAATCATCGCTAGCAAGATAATACTCCCCTGCTTGACGAGTCATCGTATTCCCCCTCCCAAACAATATAAAACCGTGCCCAATAACCAAGATTGAGCACGGTTTAATTATGCGTATGGCCATTCAATTAAAACAATCTACGGGAATTTCCCAGTGGGTTATTGCTGTTGAAGGATAAAATCTGCGGCACGTTCGCCAATCATAATACATGGTGCATTGGTATTACCTGACACAAGATCAGGCATAATGGATGCATCAGCGATACGCAGATTATTAAAACCAACAACTTTAAGCTTTGGATTGACCACACTCATTGCATCAATCCCCATCTTGCATGTTCCCACGGGATGAAATACGGTTGCAGCATATTCACGAACATAAGCTTGATAATCTGCATCAGTTTTAACATCGGGTCCGGGTAAGATTTCTTGACCATTGAATGCCTTAAATACATCTTGTTTTAAAATACGCTGTGCCAGTTTAATTCCTTCGATCAGCACGTGCATATCTTGTTCTTTTTCAAGGAAGTTATAATCAATCTCGATCTGCTTTTGGGCATTCACACGTATTTCACCAATGCTCTTTGGTCTTAAAACACAGGTGTGGATTGCATAGCCATGTCCCCATTCAAACAGGCGACCACGATGACTCCGATACCCCGGAACAAAGTGAAATTGCACATCTGGTAAATCTGTTGCCAGTGGTGTTTTTGCAAAGCCTCCTGCTTCTACATAGTTGGTGGTCAACCAGCCTTTTCTTTTGAGTGCATACTGGAATGGTGCGGGCAGTATAGATGCCAAAGCCCCAACGGAAAAACCCAGTGTTTTTGAACTATTTGTTCTAACCGTCACCAAACCATCAATATGCTCTTGCAAGTTTTTACCTACCCCAGGTAAATCAACCTTGCATTCAATACCTGCCTGTTCCAGCTCTGATTTCGCACCGATGCCAGATTTCATCAATAATAACGGCGAAACAAAAGCACCAGCAGAGAGGATTAACTCTTTATTGATTCTGATATCAAAATTTTGTCCTTGTCGTTGCACATGAATCGAGTGCACTTGACCATCACTATGATGAATACGCTCAACCTCGCATTCAGTCACCACTGTAAGGTTTGAACGTGTCAAAATCGGCTGAACGAATGCTTTAAAGCTGGATAGACGCTGACCATCACGTTGAGTCACATCATATATCCCCACACCTTCATTTGATGCAGCATTAAAATCTTGATTTTCTTTTAGATTGAGTAAAGCAGCAGCTTGGATAAAAAGTTTAGATAGTGGATTCGGATCTTTCGGATGATCAACAAACAACTCACCATCAACACCATGAAAAGCCAAGTCTTGCTGAATGACATTTTTTTCAGAGCGTTTAAAGAAGGGTAAAACCTCTTTCCAGCCCCATCCAACACAACCTTTCGCCTCCCAATTGTCATAATCAGAGGCATTTCCGCGAATATAAATCATACTGTTCATTGAACTTGAACCACCGACCATTTTGCCACGTGGGGCATGGATTTGACGATTATTCAAACGTTTCTGTGGGGTAGAAAAGAAATTCCAGCTGTATTTTTTACTCTTATATAACGTGATCGTTCCTGCTGGAATCTGAATACGTGGCGAATTATCAGCAGCACCTGCTTCAATCAAACAGACACGGGTATTTGGGTCTTCACTTAGTCGATTAGCAATCACACTCCCCGCCGAACCCGCGCCAACGATGACATAATCATAGCTATGTTGCTGTAATTGTTGATTGTCTATTTCAGGTAATGTGCGTTTATATAACATTGCCACAACATAATACAATGGGCTAACCACCAGTAAACCAACCGCCCATGAGATATCCACTTCACCCAATAATTTAGCAAGCGGACCAACATACAGCGGTGTAGATAAAAATGGAATCTGAATCAAAATCCCAATCACATAACAGATTAATGCAGGCCAATTGAAGTAACCATAAATCCCACCATCCGGTTTAAAGAAAGATGGCACATCATATTCAGTATGATGGATAAAGTAATAATCGATGAGGTTGATGGCTGTCCATGGAATCAGTACACACATGAGCAAGAGAATAAAATTGACATAACTCTCAACAAAGCTTTCCGAACTTGAAACAGATAAGAACATCGCCACACTAAATAAGCTTAATGCCACTATGGTTCTGGTAAGCACTCGCGGTGACCAACGGTGAAAAATCGTTTGTAGAATAGTGATGCTCGATAAAGTACCACAGTACAAATTCATCGAGTTTGTGGCAGCAATCCCGAGAGAAAAGACGATAATCAAAGCGGTACTGAATAGACCTGAACCAGTTAAATGAATTAAGCCTTGAATAAAGTCACCACTATAGGCACGAGCAACGGTTAAGCCCAAGATCATTGAAATCAGTGAGCCGAGTGAACAGCCCCAATAGCTTGCCCAAAATGCAGTTTTTGCCCCAGTCGCTTTAGGCAAATAGCGGGAATAATCTGATACATACGGGGCATAAGCCAACTGCCATAATGCGGCAATGGATAAGGTTCCCATAAAGCCAATGCTTGAAAACGTTCCCAGCTGAAAGAAATCTTGGGGGAAGTATTGCGAACTAAATACACGAATAAAAGCAGCAAGCAGCATTAAACCTGAAAGTACCGCAAGGATTTGGGTGTATTTATGAATGAGTTTATAACCAAAAATAACTGCAATCAGACTCCCAATCGCAATAATCGTAATGCCTTGTACCTTGGAAATCGGCTGATAAATTGTATGTAGCGCTTCACCACCAACCACCAAATTGGATGCATAAAAACCCAAGTACATAATCACCACGACGCCAACAACAAGCAAAGCCCCATAGAAACCAAATTGCCCGCGTGTCTGAATCATTTGCGGCACTGCAAGTTGTGGGCCTTGCGCAGAATGCAGTGCGACAAAAATCGCACCAACAAGATTGCCTAAAACCAATGCCATTAAGGCGGAAAAGAAACTCAGATTAAAAACTGTAACTGCCAATGAGCCCGTAAACATAGTCAACAACATAATGTTTGAGCCAAACCAGATCGTAAATAGATCGCGTGCGTTACCGTGACGTTGATTTTCAGGAATTGCCTGAATCGTACTACTTTCCATAGTTGTGATAGACATAGGAATCCATTCCATAAATAAAAAAGTTATAACCAATCTTACAATTGGCTTAAATTTTTATATTCAGTATCAAGCCTTTAGTTTTTTTAAAGTAAGACTAAAAAGGACTGAATAACGTAGTTACTCCATCGTAAAGAGATCAAAATCATTTGCGAAATCACCTTAAAATTTAAAATAAAGACCATCTAATATTTTGAAAATATTGAGGTCAGAATAATCACGAACAAATTAAAGAAAAAATTATCTCAGGCCTGTATTTGATCGATGTTCAATATCGACCTATACACCAGCTTGAGTACCACTTGAATTGAATAAAAACGATGGGTGAAAAGCAGATCATTGATCTAGGGTTAAAAAAGTAATTTATCGTTCAAAAGAATTTTTTATTAAAAAATAATTACATAAATAATCATTAAAAAAATTTAACTCAATTGGATAAAAGTCATCGTTATACCCAAGCGATTCAGATTTTTTGAGGCATGTGTTCTGAATATTCTATTATCTCTTTATAACATCACTACTTAAGATAACAAAAACAAAAATGCGTCGTTGATCGACATAAAAAAGGATTTTGGAATAATCCAAATTTTTACGAAAAGGAAATCAATATGATTAAACCAGTAATTTTATCGGTAATGCTGACAACAATGGCAACTCATTCTGCTATGGCCTCAGAAACAGGACATTCATCAGGTCTTAGCTTAAGCGGTTCTGCTGCACTGACAACGGACTACCGTTTCCGTGGACTCTCCCAATCTCGTAATGATCCTGCGGTACAAGGGACCTTTGTACTATCACATGATTCTGGTTTATACGGCGGAGTCTTTGCTGCCAATACGGACTTCGGTGGTTCAACATCACCACATTTTGAATTTACCTCATATATTGGCTATAACACGGCATTAAATTGGTCTGAAAAAGTTAAGCCAACACTAGATTTAAGCTATAACCGATTTAGCTATCCAGGTTGGTCGGATTGGGCATGGCATGAGTTTTCTGCACGTTTAACCTTTAATGATATCTTTTTAGGTAAAGATAGCCTCCTCACCAATATTAATTATAGTGATGACTATATCGGGTTTGCAGGTGATGCATGGAACTTCACCTTAGGCTATTCAGTACCATTGGCTGAAACAGGTTTTGGTCTGACGTCAAGTATTGGTTATTCCATCATCCAAGATAAAGGTGCATTGATTGATGTTGATGCCGACAATTACATCGATTGGAAGCTTGGGGTGAATTATCAATTTAAAACACTTGAAGGTTTAACTGCGGAGTTATCTGCGGTTGGTACCAATTTGAATACCGATCAGCTCTCTAAAAGTGAAAAACGTACAGTCGCAAACGGTGCAATTTTTAGTTTAACCAAAGCGTTTTAACATTGCGTTTTTAGAGGATACACAATGTTCAATTACTCTCTGATTTTCGAAGATTTGTTCAATTTAAAAATGCTTTTTTGAAATGATCATTCATTTCAAAATTTTAAATGCATCATTCTGGTGGGCGACACCCTAAAGCCCCACCAGATTGTTTAATTATCAATTTTTCTAGCTACCAATTTTTTAATTATCAAATTTCTTTAACACATAGGCTTTTGTTGGTGCGGTATGGTGTTGACTAAAATAAAGTCGATTTTCTTCAGTGCCATTGACTATTTTATCAATATCCATCACTAAGTCATTTTGTGCATCCACGTTGTAATAGAACTGAATACCTTCAATTCGATTAATCACAATTTCATGATTTACTTCGTCATAGGCCCAAGTATTTTTTTGATAACCACGGTTCGGCTTGATATCACTATTTTCATAGGTCATTTTCCCCATATACACAAAGGTACGATGTGCAGTTCCGTCTGGGAGTAAATTAATAATAAACTCCGCACTGCCTTTGTCACACTTGGCAAACGGATCTTCACAACTCATTTGTACATGATAACGTCCTACAAATGCCTCAGCTTTTGTGGAAACCACGTCACTTTGCTGGTCTTGCCCTTTCATTTCTACCATTGCAGGCAAGGTGGCTTGACCCGCGAGATCGGTCAGTTTTTTCCCTTCACTTGCATTGGCACGTGGTGGCGTTTGTTGCAAAGCAAGTTCGCTGGATGAATTTTGTGTGTCAGATGCACCTTGTTGTTTATCATTTGATTTTGAGGAATCGCAAGCACTCAGTACTGTACAAATACTGATGCCTAAAATTCTAAAAAAAATTACTTTATGAAAAGTTAAATACATAAATCCAAATAACCCAATTGCACCGTGCCAGACACATCAAAAATCAATGTGTATATCTATATCTTATTGCGTTGTGCCGTTTCTCGAAATCTTAACGCTGTATTTTTTACAAAAGTATAAAAAACATATTTATCACCACCGCCACCTAGATCGGATTGGACACTTTTTACATTATTTTGAATGATTTAACTGGCGTTGTTACACAGTCTTAACAATTTTAATTGGTGATTCACTTGAAGAATCAAACAGAAACGCCACTATTTACTTATATGAATTCATTTTTAATTTTTTAATCATGAATGATGATGAATAACTTTAAGGAGATTTAAATGGCCAATTCTGGTTTATATCGTTCAAGCCGACACAATATGATCGCCGGTGTAATGGGCGGTATTGCTGAACGTTTTGGTTGGAATGTCACATTACTACGAATTATTTTCGTGATTGTTTCATGTTTGAGCGCAGCTTTCCCAGGTATTTTAGTGTATTTGGTGCTTTGGTTAATTATGCCAAAACAAAAATTGCAGCTAAATGAATCACAAAGCTATGAACGCCCTGTACGAACCATTTATGAAGAGAAAACCCATTAATTGACTTCGATTTAAAGATATAACCCTTTTCAGCTACAACAGTTCCCCCAAACTGCTGTAGCTTTTTTTATACCGCATCATTTTTAAACGGTTTTATTTTTAAACGGTTTTATTTTGAAACAGTATCATTGTGAATTATTGAGTTGTTGCTGTAATGCTGCAATCATATCTGCGCGACTAATGATCCCGACCATTTTTTGATGATCAACCACAGGGATATAATTAAAAGAGCGTTCAACGAAATAAGGCACTAAGTCTTGAATCGGTTGTGTCGGCTGTACAGTGACCACTTGCCGATTCATAATTTGTTTGACCAAATGTTCCCAAGGGGCACGCGCATCGGCAGCGCGTTTAAACCACTCTACAATTTCATACAATGCCAATGTGCCAACCAGCTCCCGATCAGCGTTGAGCACGGGCAAACTCATCAAATTCACATGTTTAAACTTATCTAAAGCTTGTTGAATATCATCTTGTTCATCCAAGCTCAGCACATCTTTGCTCATAATATCTTGGCAAAGATATTGATGTACTGCTCTTGCATTGGCCTTTTCTTGTGCTTCTAAAATAATTTTTTGTAAATCATATTCACTAATATCTAAGAGCTGTGTCTGTTGTTCTAACACATCTTGAATATCTTGCGGTTGAATGGTGACTTTTTGTGTCGGGGTTGGATCCTTAGAACGTGTATTAAGCTGTGCAACTTGTGGAAATTGCTTTCCCAACATACGATTAAAAATGATTGCAATCACCAGCAGCAAGACTGAATTGAGTAATACTGGGTAAAAGATAAATTGATAACCCAACTGGTGAATAGATGCACCACCCAATACGGCAGTAATCGCCACCGCACCACTTGGCGGATGCAATGAATCTGTACTCATCATCAAGAATATCGACAATGCAACAGCAACACTAAATGCCTCGGTTGGATTGGAAATAAAGATGGCACAAGTCACGCCGACTAAACCTGCGATGGTATTTCCCACCACCATATTCCAAGGTTGTGCTAAAGGACTTGCGGGTACAGCAAAGAGCAATACCGAGGACGCGCCCATCGGTGCGATATACCATGCATTAAATCCACCGAGTACATACCAACTGATCAATGATGACACTGCTAATCCGAGCAGTGCACCAACACCACAGACTAAACGATCTTTTAGCGGTAAAACTTTAAAATTGGGTTTTAAGGTATTTAACCATTCAAGTTGCGTATGAAACACGACAGTCCTGCGCTTTAACACGGTTTAAAGTGTGAATTATACGATGTTGTGGTTATAAGATATATTTATTATCTATCTTAAATGGATAAATTTTTCGCTGATATTTCTCATCTACTGATTTTTCACTGAGCATATTCAGTCAATTGATCAAGTCTTTTTCCATATTCTTGCATTGGACAAGACGCATACATGGGTGAACCAATATAACTTCCAGCATTTTGGCACTCCTGATCAACATAAGCTTTCCATAAGCGTTGTGATTTCATGATGTCGTTATAACGTTCTGGCTGATGGTTTATCTGACTCTGTTTTTTGATCTGATCGAGAACTTTGACAATTTCTTTTTCATAATATGCCCTGCTCTGGTTACTACATGATTCAACCACGGCATTGTTGATGTTGCCTAAAGCCAGTTTTTCGATGGTTTGTTCAACACATTGGTTATATACATCGGGTGAAGCAGCACTCTGTTCTGCATAAGCCGATATTGAACAAATAGTTGTAGATAAAACCATCATGATTGTGCATGCTCTTATCATATTTATTCCTTTGTTGTTTTGATCATGGCTCAATATAGCAATAAATCGATTTTAAAGGCTTTGTTTTTAGCACCCAGTCTGAGCTTAATCCTATTGATCGCGTTTTTTCTTTTTATGAATCATCAATATGATATACAGTCTTTACTCACAATATTTGGTATCAGCCTAATCGTTTATCTGATTTATTGCATTCTTGTCATTCCAATTGCTTATGTCATTTCACTTTGGCTTGCACATCAATATTGGCTTAATTTTTTCAGTATTTTCGCCGGCTCACTGTTGATGTGGTTAATTGTCAGCATCATTGGCTATCTGGTTTTTACTGGGTCATTGCCTACACCGCTATGGAAACTATTGAGCGATTGGTTTTTTTATGCAATTTCTGTATTTGCAGGGTGCTGTTATTGGGTTTTGTTAAAAGTATTCTCCAGACCATCATTCACGACTCACGATAATGTAGATAAAACTGATTACTAAAAATCTCCTCTGGATCATATTTTTTCTTCAAACTAAAAAAGGCGTCCGTTTGCGGATAGGCTAAACGCATCTTGTCGCGACTCACATGTAAACGATAAGGCAAATAAAATGTGCCTTGGTTTTTAAGTGTAATATCAACCAATTGCTGAGTCAGTTGTTGCATATCCTGCTCTTGTTGTGCGGTCTTCTTTTGATTAAACAGAAACACCAAGCCAAAAACATCCTTTCGGGCATAATTCATAAATGCATCATGATCATGTTCAACTTCACGAATCGTGATATTGAGTAGATCCACTTTTTTCGTTTTTAAAACAGGCTTGAGATCTTGAATAAACTGAGCCAAGTGCTGCTTTGGAATAAAATATTCATGCAATAGATCGGTTGAATGGATATCTTTATTTTCAATCAAGGCGGCATCCTCACTGAGAATTTCATTGCGACTAAACGTCGCATAAGGCGATACTGAATTCAGGCTACTTTCTAGATCCCAGCGGAGTCGTTTGCCGTATTCACTATCGACAGAACCACGAAACACAATCCGCTTGGTTTCAGCGTTTTTACTTTGCTGTTGTGACAAGGCTAAAGGTTTTTTATCAATTTTTTCAAAATAGTTTAAGGTTGCCTGCTGTAAAAAATGCTTATCTGAAATACGTAACCGACCATAAGCAAATTGTACATTTGGATTATTACTGACAATCTTTTGGTACGCGTTTACATAGTCTTCAGGTAATACTGAAATTGATTGAAATGTTAAAGCGACATTATCCACAACTTTTAATTTTACATCGAGAATAATGCCAAATAATCCATAGCCACCAATCACCAATTTAAACAGTTCAGGATGTTCTGTACGGCTACATTTTACAATCTCTCCCTGTGCATTCATCAAGGTAAATGACTCAACACTGGATGAAATCGGGGGTGAATTCTTTTGCCAACCATGCCCATTGACACTGATCGAACCGCCAATCGAGAAATTACTAAAAGATTGCATCACTGCAATTGATTTACCATAGCCGTCTAAATACCGAAGGGCCGCTTCCCATGTTGCACCCGAGCCAATCGTGAGAATATTGCTCTTCTCATCAAAGCTCATGTAGTTATAGGGCAGCATATTCAGTGCAATACCATCAGGGTAAATCGTATGCCCTCCCATACTGTGCTTAGCTCCCGCAATCGAGACTTTTAGATGATGTTCAGCTGCATATTTAAGTAAAGTTTTAAGTTGTTGTTGAATCGCTTCGGGTGTACTTTCTACATCGACAATTTTATGCACTTTTGTCAAATTAAGATGACTGGCATCATCCCGATAGCCTATAGGAATATGCTCAATTCCCTGTTGCTCATTGATTTTTGTTTTAAAAAGATGAATCGCAGGAATAGAAATAACTGCCAATAGAATAAGGAAAAGGCTTAGCCAAAGTTTGTTTTTCTGTATTTTTTGCATAATGAATGATTTAAAAATGTTTTAAATTTATTCAATAATTTATAAGCTATAAATATTAAAAAAGCAAAATACTGATAAAGTTTGTCAGCGATCAGAATCATCATTTATAATGACTTCCACCATAAAAACAATATCTTAAAATAAGGAGAATATATGGCTTATATTATGGTGGACATCGAAGCAGATGGTCCAATTCCCGGTGATTACTCAATGATTGCGCTAGGTGCAGTGTTGGTCGAAGATCATTTACATCAACAATTCTACGGTTTACTTAAACCAATTTCCGAAAATTATATTCCTCAAGCGCTCGCAGTTTCAGGCTTTAGTCGTGAAGAAACCCTAAGCTTTAACAATCCTGAGCATGTTATGAAAGACTTTGCCAAGTGGGTGAGCAAAGTCAGTAAAGATCGCCCTATCTTTATTAGTGATAATAATGGTTTTGACTGGATGTTTGTCTGTTGGTATTTTCATCATTTTACTGGCAGTAATCCCTTTGGATTTAGTTCACAAAATTTAGGCAGTTTGTATAAAGGACTGGTCAAAGATAGCTTTCAAAGTTTTAAGCATTTACGTAAAACAGCACATACCCATAACCCTGTTGACGATGCCAAAGGCAATGCAGAAGCTTTATTGGCAATGAAAAAGGATTATGGATTGAAGATTAAGTTTTGATTGATCTTTTCTAATTTTGCTACAGCCCAATAATGATCTTGTGCATTTTATCATCCTCTAAATTCGCCCCTATGATTTCTAAATAATTCATTTACTTAACATTGAATGAATCGTTGTGACATCGTCATGATGAACTTCCGACATTCAGTTTTTGCAGCGCCATTTACCTTTATAAAGTTCATGAATATAAATTTTTTATGTTAATATCAAACATATAATTTAACTTATTTAATTTTACCAATGAATAAAACAACTCATTTCATCATTTTAACTTCTTCTTTTTTCCTTGCTGCATGTAGTACATCAAATGAACCTGTAATTTTAGAAGCAAAGCAAATTGCAATGACGGGCGAACCATCAAGCACACTTGAACTTACGCTGATTAAAAAAGATAAAATCTGCATCTTAAAAGCAAAAACCACTTCTAAAAATATACCAACAATAGAAAAAGATTGGGCTTTTTTTAGGGACGATCTCATTTTAATATCTGAAAATTCAAGCTCGGAACCCGTAATCAATAGTGATGCTCCAGATGCAAAAATTGAAGAGCACATTGAGGAAATGAAAATAAGAAAAGAGGCCAAAGAAATGAAAAGTTTTATCTCAAAAGAAAATCTGAAAAAATGTACATAAGTTGATCTGCGATAAGAATCAATATTTATAGACTAACCTTTGCCACACCTCCCCAAAATCCTTATACTTAGAACCAATTTTTTCTAATACTTATAGTGGATGCTGCATGAGTCGCGCCATATCGCATATTGATACATTCCAAGGCTTAATTCTTGCCTTACAAAACTACTGGGCTGAACAAGGTTGTGTGGTGTTACAGCCTTACGATATGGAAATGGGCGCAGGGACATTTCACACTGCAACATTCTTACGTGCGCTTGGGCCAGAAACATGGAACGCAGCATACGTTCAACCCTCACGTCGTCCTAAAGACGGTCGTTATGGCGAAAACCCAAACCGTTTACAACACTACTATCAATTCCAAGTGGTGCTTAAACCGAACCCTGACAATATCCAACAACTGTATCTAGACTCTTTAGAAGCGATTGGTATTGACACGCTTACACATGACATTCGTTTTGTAGAAGACAACTGGGAATCTCCAACATTGGGCGCTTGGGGCTTAGGTTGGGAAGTGTGGTTAAACGGTATGGAAGTGACTCAGTTTACTTACTTCCAACAAGTCGGTGGGGTTGAATGCTACCCAGTCACAGGTGAAATCACTTACGGTCTTGAACGTCTGGCAATGTACTTGCAAGGTGTTGATTCAGTTTATGACTTGGTTTGGACCAAAGGTCAATTTGGTACAGTCACCTACGGTGATGTGTTCCATCAAAATGAAGTAGAGCAATCAACTTATAACTTTGAATATGCCAACGTTGAAAAAATGTTTGAACTCTTCGATTTTTATGAAGCTGAAGCAACCCGTTTAATGGAAGCGGAACTTCCACTTCCAGCATATGAGCAAGTCATCAAAGCATCACACAGCTTTAACTTACTCGATGCACGTGGTGCTATTTCTGTCACTGAGCGTCAACGTTATATTTTACGTGTGCGTACTTTGGCACGCTCTATTGCACAAAGCTATGTGGCTGCTCGTGCCAAACTCGGTTTCCCAATGGCTGAACCGCATTTACGTGACGAAGTGCTTGCACAGTTAAAGGCACAAGTTGAAGCAGAAGCAAAAGCTGAGGAGAATAAATAATGTCTAAACATACAGTTTTATTCGAACTTGGCTGTGAAGAATTACCGCCTAAAAGCTTAAAGACCTTACGTGATGCATTACAAGCTGAAACGGTTAAAGGTTTAAAAGACGCAGGTTTGGCATTTGATTCAATTGAAGCTTATGCAGCACCACGTCGTTTGGCATTAAAAATTGTCAATGTTGATGGTGCACAAGCAGACACTCAAAAGCGTTTTGATGGTCCTGCCCTACAAGCTGCTTATGATGCAGAAGGCAAACCAACCAAAGCCTTAGAAGGCTTTATGCGTGGTCAAGGCATTACTGCGGATCAAGTATCAACTTTCCAAGCAGGTAAAGTTGAAAAAGTTTGTTATTTAAAAGATGTGAAAGGTCAAAGTCTTGACGCTTTACTTCCACAAATTTTACAAACAGCACTAGATAACTTACCAATCGCAAAACGTATGCGTTCTGCTGCAAGCCGTACTGAATTTGTTCGTCCGGTGAAATGGGTCGTCTTGTTAAAAGACAATGATGTGATTGATGCAACGATTCAGGATCATAAAGCGGGTAATCTGACCTATGGTCATCGTTTCCATGCCCCTGAAGCAATTTCATTAACAAATTCAGATGATTATTTACCGAAATTAAAAGCAGCACATGTCGTGGCTTCTTTTGAAGAGCGTCAAGCGATCATTGATCAACAAGTTAAAGCTTTGGCTGATGAAGTCAATGCGATTGCCATCGTTCCTGCGGACCTGCGTGATGAAGTGACTGCATTGGTTGAATGGCCTGTTGCGTTACGTGCAAGCTTTGAAGAGCGTTTCCTTGCAGTGCCTCAAGAAGCCTTGATCACCACGATGCAAGACAACCAGAAGTATTTCTGTTTGGTCAATGCAGCACATAAATTACAGCCTTATTTCATTACTGTTTCCAATATTGAGTCTAAAGATCCGACTCAAATCATTGAGGGTAATGAAAAAGTTGTACGTCCTCGTTTATCTGATGCAGAGTTTTTCTTCTTACAAGACCAAAAGCAACCGCTTGCTTCTCGTAAAGAAAAATTAGCCAATATGGTCTTCCAAGCGCAATTGGGTACACTTTGGAACAAGTCTGAACGTATTGCAAAATTGGCTGTGGCGTTATCTGCAATCACGGGTGCAAATCCTACTGATGCTGAAAAAGCTGCACTGCTTGCAAAATGTGACTTAACTTCAGAGTTAGTCGGTGAATTCCCTGAACTTCAAGGGATCGCGGGAACTTATTACGCACGTATTGAAGGCGAAAATGATGAAGTTGCTGAAGCTTTAGGTGAGCAATATTTACCTAAGTTTGCTGGCGATGTTCTACCAAAAACGAAAACAGGTACAACCATTGCCCTTGCTGATCGTTTAGATACCCTCACAGGTATTTTCGGGATTGGCCAAGCACCGACAGGTTCGAAAGATCCATTTGCTTTACGTCGTTCTGCGATTGGTATCTTACGTTTGGTGACTGAAAATAATCTTGATGTTTCGATTGAAGAACTGATCAAGCTTGCTTTGGCTGCTTATGGCGATGTATTGAAAGATCATGCGAAGACTTTAGCCGATGCTGTCGCATTCCTTGAAGGTCGTTACCGTGCTAAGTACGAAGACCAAGGTGTTGCGGTTGATGTGATTCAGGCTGTTCAAGCACTTTCTCCAAAATCTCCACTTGATTTTGATAAGCGTGTGACAGCGGTAAATCATTTCCGTAACTTGCCAGAAGCTGCTGCTTTGGCTGCTGCCAATAAGCGTGTTGCCAATATCTTGGCAAAAGAAGCCGCACCTACAGGTGAGGTTGTTGAAGCTAAATTGCTTGAAGATGCTGAAAAGGCGCTTTATACCGAGATTCAAAATATCAAACCTGCGGTTCAACCACTTTTGGACGCGAAAGACTACACCACTGCGCTTTCTAAGTTGGCTGCGCTTCGTGCACCGATTGATGCATTCTTTGAGAATGTGATGGTCATGGCAGATGATGCAGAACTCAAAGCAAACCGTTTACGTTTACTTGCACAGTTACGTGACTTGTTTACAAGCGTTGCTGATATTTCGGTGTTACAGCACTAAGTATGACGATCTATAGTAATTCTCCAATTACTATCGCTATTCTCAAGCTCTTTCAAGAGCTTGAGAATTACATATTAAAAAATCATAAGAATTTACCGCATGGCGCTGTAAAGGCTTTTATTTTTGGTGGTTGTGCATTTCATATTCATACCAATGCTCGTGGTAGCAATGATATAGATGCTGAAATTCAGGCAATCCAGCAATTAAAGAAACACGATATAGTTGTGTTTTTAGAAAATAATGATGTTGAATATTTAGATGATAATAATCTTGAAACTAATTTAGAGTTTGATCGTAGTTTTAACACCAGCCTTGCATCTGTCGACCCTGACTACCTTGAAAGAGCGATTCCATTAGTTGCCAATCGTATTGTTGAAGTTTATTTAGTATCCGGTTTAGATTTAGCCATTTCAAAACTTGCTCGTTTATCTGATAGAGATATCGAAGACATCAAAGAATTATACCTTAATGGTAAGTTTTCTCTTGAAGCGTTTAAAAAATCAGCGAATAATGCTGAAATGTACTATGCGACTCCTGAACAATTACACTCGAATATTCAATATATCGTGTCAATCCTTTCGGAGTTAAGAGGCTAACTCATATGATGAATCAGGTAGAGTTTGAACACGCTTTAAATACGTTGTTAAAACAACCATTATCATCGGCAACATTTAGTGAAGTGAAACCAGTTGCTGAGGCTTTACTCTATTCAGAGCTTTTACCTTCTATAACAAATAATCTAAGTACGCTTGAAACACGCCGTTTAGTTTTCTTACTTGAAAAATTTAGACGCTATTCATGTTCTAGCGTATCCCGTAGACAACAGTTAAAGTCTTTTTCAGATGATTTGTCTTTACAGACCACTCATCTTGACTCAAGCCACTTGGTTGATCCTTTAGCGCAAAGATTTGGTTTAGATGAAGATTTAAATCATTTAAAATCACAATTACTCACACTTCAAACGCGCCATTATCATCAAGAGCATGGGTAAAAATCATTCGCTGTTTCCTCTTTTACATTAGGCGACGAATGTATTCTTTAAGAATGTGATGGTGATATAGCGATGGGAACAAATCGTATAAGTCTACTTATGCAGTTATACGATTTTTTATAAGTGTTGCGGATATTTCGGTGTTACAGCACTAAGTAGAAATATAAATTATAACCCGCTTTCGAGCGGGTTTATTTTTAGTCTCCGCTTTCCAAAACGCATAAATAAATGAAAACATAACAATAAAAATTAACAATCTAAAACTAAATATTCCCAATACATTGTATAGACTCAATTGATCAAGTTAAGTTTAAGATCAAAAGCATATGAATTCTAAAATATTATTATCTGTACCTTTAATCGCGATCGCTCTCACCGCCTGCTCAACTACACCCACCAATCCAAACGCTCCAACTGTTTTAGAACAACATAAAAATATCTCTGCTGAACCAAGCACAAAACATAACCTTGCCAAACTCATCAAACAAACAGACAACTGTGTCATCGAATTTACTGGCAACTTTGAAACGGGCAAAGCCACAGAACATTGGATTTTTAAAGGTGATCAGCTCATCTCAGCATTTTCAAATGTAGACGCTGAAGTCGAAAACAAACAAACTGTTTTTGACCCAAAAGATGCTGAAAAGCTTAAAAACTTCAACTCACTTAAAAACAACTTTAAAGCATCAAATCTGGAAAAATGTAATTAATCTCGGCACTTCACTTTGTTACGTCGTTGAAGCTAAAAGCGCTAACGTGCACAATCATTTCGCTCTTTTAGCCACATAAATCACGGGATAAATCCAAACAAGGACGCCAATAAGTCCAATCGCAGCAAATATGAAACGATTTGGGAGGTAATGATTAAACCAATAATAAATTGGATTTAAACCCAATTTAAACGAATTCATCATTGCGTAGAGTATCGCAATCATCAGCACATGAGACAAAATCAGATGTCCAATAGATAGCTGATATTTCCTAAAATATTTTGCAAAATAAAGGCTTGGAATCAAATAAATTAAAAATACCACGCCCATCACAATCCAACTCATTATTTGATGGCTGGAAGACAATTCATCACCACAGCCGCAGGCAAAACTGGGTTTTAAACTCAATATAAAGGTGAGAAATATCAAGATTATTATATTTTTCATTATGATGATTAAACCAACAATTTAACCCAAAGCTTATGTCGTTTTTGTTTTAATAACAAGCTAGAAATTCTTACAGAAAATGCTTTTATCATCATTCCCATATTCTTATAAGCATCAGAATTTAAAAAGTAAAAACGCTCAATTCCCCCAAACACATCTGGCCGTAACATTCATTCACAATTCTTACACTATTGTTAAAACTCTGTAGATAAGCTGTTGCTGTTTTATCTCAAAGACTATTTTTATACATATTTCACATTATTATAGGCAACACTCAAACTTGAACTCATTCAGGTACAGGATAAAACTAATTATGAAAATGCTTAAAACAACAGTGATCGCCACAACACTTCTTGCCAGCTCTCCTCTTTTTGCCAATACAGATGTAAGTGCAAATGCTTCTGCTGAAGTGGGAACCAATGGAGGCATTCTAAGCAACATTGGTCAAGGTATCCATAACACAGCAGACAAAGTGGGTAATGGAATTGAAAAAGGTGTTGATAAAACCCGTGATGTGTCTAAAGACGCTTGGGATGGCACCAAGAATACTGCTGCTAAAGTAGGTACAGGTATTGAAAAAGGTGTCGATAAAACCCGTGATGTATCTAAAGATGCATGGGATGGCACTAAAAATGTTGCTGATAAAGTCGGGACAGGTGTGGAAAAAGGTGTCGATAAAACCCGTGATGTATCTAAAGATGCATGGGACGGCACTAAACATGCTGCTGATAAAGTCGGGACAGGTGTGGAAACAGGCATAGACAAAGGTAAAGTTGCGACGAAAGGTGCGTGGGAAAATACCAAAAAACTAAGTTCTGAAGCGGGTCATAACACCAAAGAAGCAGCTGTTAAAGTAAAAGACAAAACCAAATCAGCGACAAGTAAAACTTGGCAGAAAACCAAGGATTTAGTTAAACCTAAACCAGCAAATACAGGTGCAAAAGTAAATTCACAAACCCATGTGAAAACACCAGTAGGTAGCGCTAAAGTCGCCGTATCTACAGACGCTAAAGTTGCTACAAAATAATTTAAATTTAATGCACATTTAAAAAAGCTCACTTAGGTGAGCTTTTCTTATACATCTGCCAGTAATTTGGTATGCAATGTATACATATGTTTTCTTGCTGTAGGATTTTTCTTTCCATTTTACTTTTTATCTAAATAAAACAGTATGATAATCCCAATTAGCACTGAGCGAATCGCTACAATCATCATAAAGGGATCAAAACATCATGAAGATGATCAAAAGTCTATGTGTGATCACTGCATTACTTGCAACACCATCACTCTATGCGCAAACCAATACTCAAAATCAAACCCAGCCATATGGTGATAATCCAAATATTTTTAAAGTATTGGCACATAAGACCGGTGAAGCTGTACAGAATACCGCTGAAAAAGTAGGTGATGCGACCGAAAAAGGGATTCAAAAAATTAAACCGTCTTTGGATGAAACCATTGAAAATACCAAAAAATATACCACTGAAAAAGCTACTGAGGCTCGTGATAGTACCCGCCAAGGCATCGATACTGCGGTAAAAAAAGTTGAGCAAACCAAAGATCGAGTGATGGGTAAAACCAGTTTAAATGTACCGATTGAACAAGGTAGTTTAAGCCAATCTTCGACCACACCCAATACGACGAATACTGTAACTGCTGCAACTACAGCAAACGTTCAAAATACGCCGATCACCACACAACCTGTTCAACCCACAGTTCAAAATCAATTACCCAACAATGCGCAAGAAGAACCTGAAATTAAAAAACAGTCATTACCAATCGAGAACCAAGAGCGTGATGTCAACGCCAATACCACAGGCTCAAAAGACACCAACTCAACCAATACGCAAAGTTCAACAGATGATGAGGTTGGTGTACCAAGATAAGCAGTTAAACAACACACTTAATCCGTCGATCTCCACACCACCTTGCGCTACTCATGTTAGGTGATAGCAGTAAACGCATATAGCTGTTTAACTGTACTTTTTTAACGATGCCTTTTAATTGCAGCTTTTTTCATTGTGCTTTTTCACTCGGCTCTTTAGCCATTCACCTGACGAATCACTTTCCCCTGCTTAAATGCCTCAACATTTGCAAACATTTGATTCACAATACGTTGACGTGCATCAACACTGCCCCACGCACTATGCGGTGTGATAATCAGGTTTGGAATATCTTGTGCAAGTAAAACATTACCTTGTGTCGGCGGTTCAACAGAAAGTACATCTGTTGCCGCACCTGCAATTTTGCCTTGTCTTAATGCATCGGCTAAAGCCTGTTCATTAACGATACCACCACGCGCACAATTGATTAAGAAAGCAGAATTTTTCATTTTATCAAATGCTTGGCTATCAATTAAATCACGTGTTTCCGCTGTTAGAGGACAATGCAAAGAAAGAAAATCGACTTGCGCAAGCAACTCGGCAAAGGGTGTTCGATCCTTATGCGTTGGTCGATTGGGTAATGATGCGACCAAAATTTTCATTCCAAAAGCTTCTGCCAACTTGGCAACCGCCTGACCAAGCTCCCCATAACCGATGATGCCAAGGGTTTTCCCAGATAATTCAACAATTGGAAAATCCAGTAAGCAGAAAATTGGCGACTTGTTCCATTCGCCTTGTTTAACTGCATACTCATATTTAAGTAAAGATGTTGCTAATGCCAACATTAACGTCAGTGTATGTTGGACAACTGCAGATGTGCCATAGCCCTGACAATTACACACCACAATACCTTTGGATCGCGCAAAATCTAAATCAATATTGTTGGTCCCCGTGGCCGAAATCAAAATCAATTTTAAATTTTTACATTGTTCCATCGCCTCAGCATTCACAATCACTTTATTGCTGATCACCACGTCTACATCTTGAATCCGCGCTAGAACTTGTTCTGCTGTGGTCGATGGATAAAGTATTAAGTCATCAAAAGCTGCGCTTAACTGACTAAAATCCAAATCCTGTTTATCTAAAGATTCATAATCTAAAAATACAGCTTTCATTGCTTTTCCTTAATGATAGAGAGCTAGTTTTACACTTACGAAGCAGACGCTTCTGGAAAACCAAAAGAATTATTCTTTAAAGCCAATAAGTATGCATTGGTCATACGGTAGGCCTCTTGAATAATGGCTTCAGAAATATAGCTTTCGTTGTAATAACCATGCTTCATACAAGTAAAAACCAATTCCATTAAAATCGTCAATGTATCTGGCTCCTGTGGTACATATTCATCGACGTTAATCATTTCAAGTGCTTTTCGGACGCCATGGCTGACCTTTTTTAATTCTATTTGGTATTCCAAATAAGCTTGCCGGGTAAAAGGTCCACTTAAAATCAACAAGCTTGCTGTTTCAGATTCATTAAAATATTTGGCAGTGGTACGAATCATACTTTCAGAGAGTAGCTGTCCGTATACTTCTATGGCTGCATTTGGATTTTCCGTCAACACTCGAACAGCAGCCTGTCCGAGTTGTTTGACTAAATCATTTAAATGCGTCAGTGCAATATGACGAAAAATATCGTATTTCGTCGGAAAGAATTGATAAATACTGGTCCGCGGAACGCCAGATGCATTGGCAATTTCAGGAATCGAAATCTTTTCAATTCCAATGGATAACAGTAACTCTTGCGTGGTTGCCAGCATCTTATCCATTCTTTTTTGGGAACGTTCTTGTTTTGGTTGGCTCACCTTTTTCGTCATTTTTTTTAAAACTGACGTTGACGTTATTTTAATCATCAGATAATCTCTCATAAAAACCAACAAATGTTGGTTTTAAAAAACTTCCTTGTCGTACTACAAAAATATAGAGGAAACCGAAGATGAATTTACCCCTTTCCGATGTACAAATGTCCATACAAAGCAAAACTAAACTTTTTGCTGATCCAGAAGATGAACAACGTAGCCACCGAATTCGTAAAACAATTTTGGAAGCTGGAAATCAATTACGTGAACGTCATCCTTGGCTGGTTCAGCACCAAGACCAAATTGGCCTAGCCATCCTTGTAACAGCTGTAACAGGGATTATTTTCAATATAACACAATACACTCGAGGGAAAATGCCTTGGTATGTGGCAATTCCGCTTTCTGCATTTTGGATGTCGCTCTTACATGAACTAGAGCATGATCTTATTCACCAAATGTATTACCGTAAAAACAAAAAAATCAATGATGCCATGTTGGCAGCCGTTTATACCTTTCGTCCAAGTACCGTGAACCCGTGGATACGTCGCGAGGTACATTTACATCATCACAAATCATCGGGTACTAAAACAGATTTAGAAGAACGCGGTATTAACAATGGTGATCAATGGGGCTTAAAACGCTTGCTGATGACTGGTGACAATATGCTGGCGATCTATTTACGCCCCATCACCATGATGAAAACCACCAAGCGTTTTATTCATGCGCAAAAGCATTTATCCCAAGCCGATAAACTCAAATTAAAAGCAAAACTTTCTGCGAGTTATGCACCCTTTGGACATATTCATTATGCCCTATGGCATGGTTTCTTATTGATCAATGCTGCCAAATTAGCAATGAAAGCCACAGGCATAGCGCAACCTAAAAATAGCTTATGGAGACTTGCAGACAAAACTACAAAGTTTTATGCCGTTAGCATTGCAGCACCAAACTTCTTACGCACCTTAAGTCTACATTTTACCAGTTCCAATATGCATTATTATGGCGATGTTGAAGATGGCAATATCGTTCAGCAGTGTCAGGTTTGGACAGATTGGCGGATGAAACCTTTACAGGCCTTTTGTTTTAATTTTGCTGGCACACATGCCATTCACCATTTTGTTGTACGTGATCCATTTTATATTCGTCAAACCATTGCTCAAGACTGCTATCCAGTGATGCAAGCAAATGGGGTCCGTTTTAATGACTTTGGGACGTTCAAACGAGCGAATCGTAGGTTCTAAACTTGATAGCTGGTATCTTCGTCTTATGAGTTGATAGGGACTTCTGGTATGGATCTTTTATATTTTAAAACACCTGATTACGCCTTATAGTGAGTTAAACAATCAACAAAAAGACCTTACAATGAATTGGACAGCTTATCCGTCGCTTATGCTCGCTCTGCTTGGTTTTAGCTTATATTCACCAGTCTATGCAAAAGCATATGTTTTACAATCAATAAATAACTTAGACGAAGCTGAGTTTAGAAGTTCTGAGGGAAATGAATTTAAACTGATTAAATTAAATCGGGGTTGTCGTATTCAAGCTCGATATTATTTGGAAATGGAAAATCGTGTGTTTAATTATACCTTCCTTCATCAACCACCCATGAAGCAGAAACTACTCCACGCCACGCAAAAAACCTTCCGTTATCATTATAAAGACGGTGAAGAAGGTTCTCTGGCAGCAGTGACTGATGTTTATCAACATTCCAGCGAAGTCTATAAAGTCAGTGATTTAGACGTTCAAAATGAATTTAAAAAATATACCGCTTTATTTCCAATCGCCTATTTAAAGCAATGTAACTAAAGCCGTATCTATCATTTAAATGGCTCAAATGTGAAATCGTTAGACACCAAATGGTGTTTCAGCTCAACCGCTGACTTTAAGCAACCTTAAAGTGGCAAAACTCATTTAAGCTTTCATCATCAAAACTCACCAAACCTTGAATATCGCAACTCATATAAAAGTTTTTATAGGTCAATACATAAAAGTCAGTGGTTTTTTTAATTACAATTGGATTCATATCCAAAGATAACGCTTCATCTTGCTTAAATAATTTGGTCACACGGCGATCATTCATACAAATCAAATAGGTCTGCTTTTTGATCTCGACTTGTGCCAAACCATTGTTTTCAACATGCAATGGAATAATGTATTTTCCATTCACATCAATCACTTGTTGATCATAGCTTTCTAGCTTTTGCGTGATCACGTTAAATACTAAAATATTGCCAAAACTGTCTTGTAGCTGCGTTTTATCTTCAAAAGCAAAATTGACTTGAATACCCAGTTTCTGCAAATCTTGCTCATCTACTCGTTTATTGGTTAATAAAATACGCGTAATGGTCTGCTTTAAACTGGCATCAAAGAAAGTACTATCCAGTTGGATATCTGTACCTTTTAGAATTTTACCCAAAGCCTCGTTATGTGTCCCCAATAAGTGAGCAATCACACTTCGATAATAAAATTTGCTGTTTTTCTTTACTTCACGAATCTGCTTATAAAAATAAGTTTGATCGTATTCACGTTCAATAAAATCATGTAGTAACGCAGAGTTGGCTAAAACTGCAATCGCATCATGACCAGTATACGGTAAATGTAACGTATGCAACTGAGGGATCAATGGCTTAATTTTTAAATAATGTTCTTTATCATTTTCAAAATAAGGGTCATAAACAATGATGTATTCACAGTCTGCAACGATATCTTGTGCCTGAATACGCATATCCGCATTTAATTCAGCATCATAGAAATCTGTATAACGCTTGTCCTCAACTTCTAAAGGATCGATTGAATATTGTGGAACCATGGCGACCACTCGATTCATTTTTAAAGCTTTGGCATATTTGATTGCCGCATAGCCACCCATCGAACCGCCATAACCCACGATATTTTTAAATTGCTTTAAAATGGGATCTAGATGCTCTAACAATACAGCCATGCTTGAGGCAGGAAACCAAGACTTCTGTTTTGGCATAATCCCGACCACGGCATAGTTATATTTCATCAAAGACTTTTCAGCATTGATGGAAAGTCCTTTAGCTCTAGAAATCAAGTCACCAAATGACAGGACTAAAGTGTCAGAATCGCCTTGTAAATAGATTGCTCTAATATGATCATCTTCAAAAATTATTTGCTTATCCATTCGCACACCGAGCACTAGCTCTATCATTGGCTGAAATTAAATAAATAGGCACTTGCCTATTGATTGCTTCAAGTGTCATATTTTATAGAGTCTAGTCAGATAAAAAAGCGCAAAATATGACACATTCCCTACATCCTGCTGCTCAAAAAGGCTTCAGTACTGCTGCTGAACTTTATCAACAAGTCAGACCCAATTATCCACAAGACGTGGTCAAATGGTTAAAAGAAGATTTAGCCCTAGGCCCAGATTCAAGCGTTGTTGACTTAGGTGCAGGTACTGGAAAATTTCTCCCTTTCCTCAAACAAGCAACGCCCAATATTATTGCTGTCGAGCCCGTCACAGAAATGTTGGAACAATTGAAAATAGTACATCCTGATGTACAAACGCTTCAAGCAAAGAGTGATCAAATTCCGTTAGAATCTGAAAGTATTGATGCTGTTTTGTGCGCGCAGTCATTTCACTGGTTTGCCAATATTGAAACCTTGAATGAAATTCACCACATTTTAAAACCTGAGGGCCATCTTGGTTTGGTCTGGAACCAGCGCGATGAGACGATAGATTGGGTTAAAGCATTGGCAGATCTGCTCGCGACGATCGAAGGAGACACACCACGTTACCATAGTGGGCAATGGAAATTAGCGTTTGAAAATCAATTTTTATTCCAGCTTGAAACAGCCAAAGTCTTTTCACAAGTACAAACTGGAACCGTGGAAAACGTGGTCAGTAAGCGCTTATTATCCACCAGTTTTATTGCAGCAATGCCTGAAGAAGAGCAATTCAAACTAAAACACAAATTCGAACATATTGTCTTGGAATATACGGGTAAACATGCACAAGATGAAATAGACTTCCCTTATGTCACCTATGTTTATAACTTTAGGAAACTGCGCTAATCGAAACGCTTTAATGAGGAATGTTTATCATGAATTTAATACTTCGCCCTTTACTCCTTTCAGGTTTACTTACATCCGTCGTTTTCATGGCAGCATGTTCTCCTAAAGATAGCCCACAGCAAAACAATTCATCTGAACCTAAAGATGCCTCTCAAGAGATCATGGATCAATTGAAAACCAAACCGATTAAAAGCTTTCCAAGTACACCCGATGATGCTCACGATATTGCATTACTTGAAGAATATGATCAGAAATTTACAGAAAATAATAATGCTTTAGAAGCTGACCTAAAAAAACGTGCAACAGATGGCACTCTTACCGAAGAAATAGATCGTCAGCTCAAACGTGATGGCATTGAATCTGCGCTGAATATGCTTAAACAACTGGATCTAAAAACCGAACAAGGACGCTATATTCAAGGGTTACGCTATCAATATTGGGAAAATCAAGCCAAAGTCTATGATGAGAAAAAACAATCTGCAGATGGTGAACTGAAAAATCCAAGTGATGCAGTCAAAGGTATGGGAGAAATGTTAAGCGCTGATGAGCAACTTGATCACTGGAAACAATTGACTGATAAAAAATAAAAAAACTAATGCTTTAATCTTCTCTTGTGCCAGATCAAATGGCACAAGAGAAGAATCGCTAATCATGTTTAAACCAGTACAATTAAAGTGAAATCCTAAGAAACCCGAATACGACAACGCCATTGTTGATCAGGTTGTTTTGAAGATTCCCATGAACGAACGTGCACCAATTCAATATAATCTTGTCCTGGTTTTTCAGCTTTAAAACGGAAAGTCTTGGTGCCACCGACACCCACTGCTCCCTCTTCATTATCATTTTGCAAATAGGTTTCTTCTGTTTTAAATATTTTAAGTGGTTGTAATAACTGCCATTGGTAACCTGTGCTTGGATTTTCAGGCGCATTGAATACAAGCACTTCACCCACTTTCATATCCATCAAAGTTGGGCACTTTTGTTTCAATGTATACTCATGTGTTTTACCTTCCACTGTAGGACTTGAACTTTGACAAGCGACTAAGCCCAAACTGCAAACCAACAAAGTAAAACCCACTAAACCTTTCATTTATCACACTCTTTATGATTCAAACTGGCTAAAATTATAGCAAACCTTATCATCTTCTCTGATGTGGCTCAATTTGAATTTAGATATTTTGCTTTTCCAACCACTGAATAGAATTCACCCGAATCAGTTTACACGCCCCATCACCGACACCATTCCAATCCAAAGCAGATTTCCACACCAAATCTTTATCATTCACTTGAACCAAATCACCAGTTAAACGAACTAAATCACCACGCTTTACCTGTTTGATTTGTTGAGCAATTTCAGGGTTAGCGGGAATAATATGCATATTACTGACCAATTGAGTTGCCAATTGAGCAGGAATTGGTGGTCGAGCCATTTTCCAATTTAAGAAACGATCATATTGATTGATCGAAATCTGACGGGCAATTTCAGGCTCAGTAAATAAACCGCGAGTTACCGCATAATCAATTGGAGAAAATTTTGCTTGCTCATCATCCTTATATTCTTTTGAACCGAGGATCCGAAATTCACCATGAAAAGGTTCCAAAACAGAAATTTTCTGATGTTGGTCGATTGGTGCTAAACCATTGGCAATATTAAATGCTGGGTTGGCTTTTGAAACTTTAGAAGAATCAGTAGATTGAAAGGCATAGACCTGAAAAGCACTCAGTGCCATCAACGCTGCACAGATTAACTTTTTACTCATATCATGCTCCTCAAACCACACTTAAAAACTGTACAAAATCTATAATCCTAGTATTAATATAAAAACTTAAAATAAAAATCGAGTTTCGGTAACAAAATACAGAGATTTCGTCCTATTTTTGTCTTATATTCAAAGCAGGCTTTGGTTAGAATTTAGCTTATATTCCTATAATTGCATACAATGATGATTTATAAATTTTACCAACAACGTATTTTCCCGCATTTGCTCAATCAAGTGATGCAAACACCCAGCATGATGGATGGACGTGCAGAATTACTTGGAAAAGTTCGAGGTGAAGTCTTAGAAATCGGTTTTGGTACAGGTTTAAACCTGCCATTTTACCAAGAGGTTGATCAAGTTTATGCGCTTGAGCCAAACCGAGATGTCTATCAACTTGCTCAAAAACGGGTATTTGATGCGCCCTTTCATGTGCAACACATTCAAGCCAGCGCAGAAAAGCTGCCTTTTGCAGATCATTCAGTCGAAAATATCGTCAGTACATGGACCATGTGTAGCATTGCCAATTTAGACAAAGCCATTCAAGAAATTTATCGTGTTTTAAAGCCTCAAGGGACACTGCATCTAATTGAACACGTTCAATATCATGACAATAATACCTTAAAAAAACTGCAAGATCTTTTAACGCCTATACAAAAAGTTATTGCCGATGGATGTCACTTAAACCGTAATATCGAACTTGAACTTTTAAACGCCAATTTTAAGTTTTCTGAAAAATATTATTTTGATGCTGAGGATCTGCCAAAAATTGGACGACGTATGTTTATGGCCAGAGCACACAAGCTCTAAGCTTTCGCCATTGAAGAGAATAGAGAAATTTTAACCTCACTCAATCTCGGTTAAAAACAAGATCGTTTCGACTTTCACCCACAATTTGAAAACAGTGTCCTTTTCACTTGATCTAAAGCAAAGTCGAAAAGGACCTTGCTTTTTGATTTAGGCTAAAAATCTACACACTCGATGCAACAACACTTCAACCTTCTAATCTTCAAAATCAATCCGAATCGTTTCAAAGCGGACTCGCCCATCTTGAATTGCTTGAGCAATCGCTTGTTGCCCTTTGGTCAAACGTGCCCCACCACTCTTAATATCAATCAGCACCACTTCAATATCTTCAGCCAAACCTTCACCATCTCGAAAATCGGTATAACCATCAAACACGACATAATCAATAGGATCCCCTAAGAACTTGGCATCACTGGGTAAATAACGAAACTCAGGCATGATTGGTGCCAGTTGTTCCGCCATCTTGCCTTTCAACACAGCACGACTGGTATTTACACTACGCTTTTGCGCGCTTGCTAAAGTCTGCTGATGCTCCAATTCCAACTCAGCAATATATTGCTCATACTCTGCTTTGATTTTGCCATTACGCGTACTTGATAACACGATTGTGGTTAAAACGATGCCAATACATGCACCAATTAACATCGCCATCCAGATGGACATGCTTTTTCCTCTAACTCGATATCTTGCACAATGTAAACAACTACTAAAGTTTTGTCATGTATAACCTATATGCTAAAAATTAATGCTAAAGTAAGGTGAAGGTTAGCTTACAGACTTAATTGATCAATCATGAAAACAATACTTGTTGCAAATTTAAAAGGCGGTTGTGGGAAAACGATTACAGCAATAACATTAGCGACGGCGCTTGCACAAAAAGGCTATAAAGTGGCCTTGGCTGATGCAGATGGACAAAAATCTGCACTGCAATGGTTAAAGCAACGTCCTGACACTGCAGCAACAATTCAAAGTCTGGATTGGCGTCATGAAAAATCAATTGGAGATGCACCTAAAAACTTAGATTATTTAGTGATTGATGCACCAGGTGCTTTAACTGGTGAACATGCTGAGCAATTGATTAGTGAATGCCATGCTGTAGTCACTCCGCTACAACCCTCATTTTTTGATATCGACAGTACCCGACGTTTCCTTAAACACATCCAAGACATTAAAAAAATCCGTAAAGGCAAAGTTTCTGTATATCTGGTTGCCAATCGAATGAAAGCCAACAGCTCAAGCTCGAAAGATATTCAGCAATTCTTTGATAAAATCGAACAAAAACCTATTGCATGGATATCCGAACGTACTGCCTATAGCCAATTGGCGATGCAAGGTTTAAACGTTTTTGATAAAACCCAAAAGAACTTTTTAACCATTCAAGAACAATGGCAACCCTTACTTGATGCTTTAATAGACGATCCAAGCGATTGGTTCTAAAACCAATTCAAGAAAGATCAGATAAAGTACGGTTAAAATTTGCCACACTTTATTTTTCAGTTAATATTGAGTCAATCACTCACAATTTTTAGAGTAATTCGTGCAAGATTTCACTTCGAACTTACAACGTATCTTATTGTTTGGATTATTGTTTATCCTTATTTTTTTAGGTTACGATATTCTCAAATACTTCATTGTACCTGTGTTATGGGCATGTATTATTGCCTATATGACTTGGCCAATGTACAAACGCATATTAAGAATGTTTGGTTCGAATCGACCAACCCTCAGTGCATCACTGATGATTACGCTGGTGGTTTTGGTGGTTGGAATTCCACTGACTTTTGCCATTTTTATTTTACAACATGAAGGACGAAATCTTTATTTCGACCTACAACGCCAATTATCTTCAGGTCATTTGACTGTTCCAGACTTTATCCGTGAACTTCCCATCATTGGCAAAGAAGTCAGCCGTACTGTACGTGAAATTAATGCTGATCCTACCAGCCTTTCGCAAACCATTGGTCTGTGGATTCAAGGCCATATGAACTATGGTAAATTCGTCTTGAACGAAATTACCAAAAATCTGGTTAAGCTAGGTTTTGCAATCATGTCTTTATTCTTCTTCTATCGAGATGGTCAAACCATTTTGGAACAAGTCAGTAAAGCCTTACAAATGTTAATTGGCCCACGTATTCACCATTATCTTGACACCATTTCTGAAACAACCCGTGCTGTGGTTTATGGTGTTGGTTTAACTGCGGTTGCTCAAGCATTTCTTGCTGGTGTAAGTTATTTTGTTGCGGGTGTTCCAAATCCAATGGTACTCACCATTGTGACTTTCTTGATGGCACTGATTCCATTTGGCCCTCCTGTTGCTTATGGTGCAGTTTCATTATGGCTGTTTTCACAAGGTCAAACCATGGAAGCAATCGGTGTAATGGCTTGGGGTGTTTGTATTGTCAGTACTGCTGATAATGTGATTCGACCTTTGGTTATTTCAGGTGCAACCAAGATTCCGTTCTTGTTGATCATGTTTGGTGTACTTGGTGGATTGGCAAGTTTTGGGCTGGTTGGACTGTTTATTGGTCCTGTCATTCTTGCAATTCTTTTGGCCATTTGGCGTGAGTGGTTACATGAAACCACTGAGCCAGAAATCCTAATGCCAGATGCCACGATGGCCTATGACATTGATGATGATCAGCCCACAAAACCTTAGCCCAATCCAGGCAAGTGACAATTAAAATTTCAATATGGGTAAATCGTATATTCGCCAATAAGCTTTAATTGGCGAATATACCTTGTATAGCGATCTTATATCGCAGATATTCTGCGTAATTATTTTGCTGATTATTTTGTTTATTTATTTTTAGTCAGCATAATCAATGCCAATCAAATTTACTGTTAAATAAATTCATACAATCAGACATTTAATTCACATTGTTTATCAGGCCGTGCTTTGTTTGAATAGTGACTAATCATAATCAAATACTTTGGATGCGTTCGATGACATCTACTTTCTTTAAAACTTCTATACTTTGTACATGTATCGCACTTTTTACAGCGGCATGTAGTACAACAACGGTCAAACCTAAGCTTAAAACACCACTACAAACAGTGGATATGCATGCGGTCTCTGCACAAGGCATTGGTGCAAAAATTGGTACAGTGAGCTTGCAAGATTCTCCAAATGGTTTAACCATCAACACCCAACTTAGCCAATTACCTTCTGGTTATCATGGTTTCCATATTCATGAAAAAGGCTCATGTGCCCCCGCTGAAAAAGACGGAAAAATGGGCGCGGCTTTAGCTGCGGGTGGTCATTTCAATCCACAAAAAACTGGTCATGGCACTCCGAATGATGGGCATATGGGCGATTTACCTGTACTTAATGTAGATTCAAATGGTAATGCCAAAACAACATTAATTGCACCACGTCTAAAACTGGCCGATATTCAAGGCTTAGCTATTATGATTCATGCGGGTGGCGATAATTATTCAGACCATCCAAAACCACTGGGTGGTGGTGGGGATCGTATTGCCTGTGGTGTGATTCAATAATTTAAATCATTCATTGTGGATAAGTATGCGCTTATCCACATCGTGTTTATTTTAGATGCGAAAGCGCATAACGGCGGCAATGTTCCAAATAACCTGCCTCATGTACACTCATCAATTCGACAATACTACGCCATAGCCAAAATGGTGCATCAATAGTTTTAGATTGATTACGTTTTAGCTCTTTTACCCAAGCATTGCGTACTACATCATCCATCTGTCGAGCATGTGCACGACCAACCACAAAAGCCAAATAGAAAGCTAAGTCTTTGGCTTCAACTTCATTGACCCCTTCTATTTCGAGTTTTAAATCTTGTGGCAATAACTCTCGAATAAAAACCGAAGTATCTAAAAACTTACTTGCTCGCATCCGCTCCCCTAAAAATGGCGATAAATGTCTTGCGCCTTCAACAATTCTTGCCGCATTGTCTTTTGGCATCGGTGTATTTGAATAACGTGGTGCAAGTGCTGTTGTGGCTTCTTTCAGATCCATTAAACACAGGCCTTTGCCATCTCTGACAATATGATTCGATGAATCCATCAGTACGATATAGCGCAATAAGCCTAAAGAACTGCACCCTTTAACCCAATATGCTGAATCGATGACTTTCAATTGAGCGGATTGATCACGCTGACCAATCATTGTGACCAAATCTTGAATATCAGGCTGATTAAAAACACGATGAATTTCGAGATGTTCTTTTTTTAATAAGGGCCAAAATTTCTTCCCCAAGGTTATTTCAGGCGTTAAACCTTCTAAACGCTCTCTTGCTAAATTTTTCCAGGTTCTTTTAAGTGCTTTTTGCATCGCACTATGCACAAGTACTGGTCGCTGTAATTTATCAATCCCTCGACCGTTGTGTGCTAAGGCATGCACATAACCTGCATACAACGCTTCAATCATCTGCGCGGTGACCACACCAGGTAAATCTGAACTACGCACAGCTGTGGCTAAGGATAACCCTAAACGGATAACATCATTGGCAGGATTACCAATCACAGTTTGATCTAGGTCGCGAATTTCAATATCAATTTTACCCTCAGCATTGGCAACAGGGCCCAAATTCCCAGTATGACAATCTCCACAAATCCAAATTGCAGGCCCCTGTGGGATCGAACTTATTTCAGCTTGCTTCAACCAATCATAATATTTGGCCGTATTGCCACGTACATAGGCATGGATCGAACCCGCCATTTTTAAATTACGACGTTCGGTTAATTCAGCATTGCGATAACGAGGTTGTTTTATTTCAGTGTTTTGCTGGTTTGACATTTTTACTATTTTTAAGTATTTGATCGCTTATTCTGAGTTTTTTTAAGCATTTAAGTAAGGGTTAAACTGTATACAAAATGTTGAATATTACCGTTTATTTTTTACATTTCTACATGCAATAAATCGTGTCGCCTTTTCAGAAACGAGTAAAATATTGAAACGCCCAAGCCACTGAATTGACACTGTGAATAGTTATCAGCAAATCTTTCAAAATATAAAATCAAATTCAACTTTGATTTATTGCCTACAGATTTTGATTGTTTTAACTGGAACAACGCTTGGACTGTATTTTCTAGGTTATGAACAGCTCATTGTACCGATTACGCTTGGTGCAATTGCAACAGCGCTCACAGATTTTGATGACCGACTGAGTATTCGTTTAAGAAATCTTGGCTTGGTCTGTGTGCTGTTTTTTACTGTCAGTAGTATTTTAGATTTTTTACATCCCTATAAACTTTTATTTTTAATTTACTTATCTCTGTCCAGCGCAGCTTTTATCTTAATGGGGGCATTGGGGCAACGCTACGCCACCATTTCATTTGGTACCGTGCTCTTGTCAATCTATACCATGTTTGGCTTAGGTGAATATACTGAGTGGTATCAACAGCCCAGTTATTTTGTCATGGGCACATTATGGTATGGCGTGACCTCTATCATTTTCTATCTACTGAAACCGACACAGGCTGTACAAGACAACTTATCCAATAGCTTTAATCTTCTTTCTGAGCTGTTGATGTCAAAAGCAAAACTGTTTGATCCTGATAATGTCGACAATGTTGAGCAACTTTTATATGATCTTTCTTTGCAAAACAGTCAGTTGGTACAAAACTTAAACCAAACCAAAGCCTCATTACTGACCCGATTAAAAGCCTCTCGTGCCAATAAAAACACCATTTACTGGCTTAATTTATATTTTCTGGCCCAAGATATTCATGAACAAGTTACGTCTAATTATTTGCACTATGAAAAGATTCATCAAAACTTTAGTCGCACAGATTTAATTTATCGTATTCAGAAGAATGTTCGTTTGCAGGCGCGTAATTGCCAGCAACTTGCCGAGGCAATTTTAAAGCGCCAAATCTTTCAAACGCATACAGACAATAATATTGCTTTATCCCATTTAGAAAACTCAATGCAGGAATGGATTCAACACAATCCACATAATTTAGAAGTAAAAAATTTACTGTTGGTATTAAACAATCTGAAAAATGTGCAAGATCAATTTGTTAACCTGAGTATTGAACAACGTAATTATCAACAAAGTTATAGCCAACATCGAGATAATCTCAATTTATTGGATGATGATATCCATGATCTACCAGACCTTTGGCTCAAGATTAAACAACATTTAACCCCAAACTCTGCATTATTTCGCCATGCCGTGCGTATTGCGTTTGTGTTTGCTGTGGGCTATACCATTTCACTATTGCCCTTTGCCAAAAACGGCTATTGGATTTTACTTACCAGTTTATTTGTATGCCAAATCAGTTATTTTGCCACCAAAAGCCGTTTAAAACTGCGCACGCTAGGCACTGTATTAGGGGTACTTTTGGGTATTCCGATTTTATACTTTGTCCCCAGTATTGAAGGCCAATTGCTCCTCACCATTATTTTTGGGGTGTACTTTTTCTACCTACGCTCAAAAAAATATGCCATGGCGACTTTAATGGCAACGCTTATGGTCTTGTTGATCTTTAATTTAAAAGGCGCAGGCTATGCCATTATTTTACCACGCATTATCGACACCCTCTTGGGATGTTTAATCGCATGGTTTGCGGTCAGTTTTATTTGGCCAGACTGGAACTTCCGTGATATTTCCAACAATATCCGGAAAAGCAGTAAGGCAACCTTAGACTATTTCGATGCGGTTGTTGAACAATATCAACAAGGCCGCACCAACAGTATTGATTATCGTAAAGCACGCCGAGCAGCACATAATGCACAGATTGAATTATCCACGATGATTTCCAGTTTAAGTGCTGAACCCAATCCAAATCCGGATTTAATTCACAATGCCTTTCGATACTTGGTCTATAGCCATAGCCAGCTCAGTTATGTTTCAGCTTTAGGTAGCCATCGTGAACATGTACATGATCAGCAGATTTTAGATTTGATGTTATGGTGCAAACATACTTTAACTGATGTTTTGCTTAACCAAATCGCTGTAAATGAAGCCTTAATTGAAACAAAGCTCACTGAAATTCAGCACATCAGTGATCAAGAAAATTTGTCAGATAATTTACTTTTGGTGCTTAAACAAATCAGTTTATTATTGGAAACCTTACCTGAGTTATTAAAACTAAAAACAACCTTACTTCGATTAGAAATTAAATAGCAAGAATGACCAGACATTTAGAGGCTTCACATGAAACTTAGACATTGCCTAACGTTTTTATTCTCTGCATTGACCATTAGTGCTGCGCCCAGTGCTTTTGCAGACTCTCAATTTAATCAAGACTTACAGCAATTTTTAGAGTGTAAAAAGACACTGAAAAATTATTATGACTTAGGTTTTGAATTTGAGGATGATCTGAAAAAGAATGGCTGGATCAAACAAGGTGAAGAATATAGCTATGTCAGTAAAGTCCCGATTACAGTATTCGGTCAAACTACAGATCAAATCAGTTTGGTTTCTGGTGGAATGTTGGCTGTTTTAAAACATGCAAATACCAAAGACCTCGCTAAAAAGTTTCAAATCACGCAAAACCCGTTCTTTAAAGATATGCCGTATTTTTCAGGAGAGAAAGTTGTAAAAACAGATCTTGAGACCAAAGAAACCGAAAAATCTTTGCGTAAACTGACTTTGGCTGAATCGAATCCCGTTGTAGATCAAGGTGAACATAAAACCTATATTGGGTGTGTTTATATCACTGCATTTGAACAGCAACAGCAGGATGCAGCAATCAAAGCATTACAATAATCGATCTTAAATATTGGGCTATATCTGGTCTGGAGACTAAAAGCTTATTCTCCAGAACAATCTTCCATCTATTTAAATGAATCGATTTTATTTACTATTTTTTTCAAATCGTTTAGATAATTCGGTTAGACTCAAGCTTCATTCTCATTTGACTAAGTGACCATGAATATCAAATCTTTACGTATTGTTGGTTTTCTTGAAGGCATTTCCTTTCTCCTTCTTCTCTTTATTGCGATGCCTTTGAAATATATTTGGGATATGCCTATTTATGTGAAATATATTGGCATGGGACATGGCGTGTTATTTCTTGCTTTTCTTGCAGTGTTATTGATTGTCTGTGGAAAACAGAAGTGGTCAATTCACATGTTTATTTTAGGTTTAATTGCTTCAATTTTACCTTTTGGGCCTTTTGTTTTTGATCATAAATTAAAAGCATTGCAACAGCCTTAACTTGTTTTATTTAAGAAGCAAAGCTCCCTCCCCTTTTACAAGGAGAGGGAAACTCAAGTGAGCTTAAAACTCACCATTTACTTGACGTTGCTGCATAATTGTTTTTAATAATCCACGTGGAATAGTGAACCACAAAGCAATTAATGCAAAACATGACAACGCATAAGCCCAGAGATGGAAATGCTCATACAGAATTCGAATCAGTTCAATCACAAAGAAGAAAGTGAACATCATCAACACTGAAACAGCAGCAGCGACAGTGCCTTTAGAAACTTCAGATGACATTAAGGCAAAACGATAAAGCACTGAAAAACTAATTCCTTCACCAAAGCTGACTAAGGTCATGCCTAAAATAACGCAATGAAGAAAATATTCGCGCCAAATGATCCCGACCACCACAATTGCGGTACCTAAAAGCATCAAAGGTAAACCAATCAAAACTGTTTTACCCAGTGGCAAACGATCAATCACTTTAATCAGCACAATATTACCTAGAATCAATCCACCCAATACAGGGAATTGTGCCAGACCATATTGCATACTGCTGAGCCCCAGTTCTTCAACCAACATCACAGGGGATAATGCGATCCATAGCATCAAAGGCATCGCCACCATCGGCAAGCCGAGGGTCATGCCCATGAACGTCTTATTTTTCAAGACTTGCATATAATCATCCCAAATATAACTCAACGGTTTTTTGGGAATACTGCTTGTACGTGCTGGCATCTTGGCTTTTAGACCAAACCAACTCAGAAAAGCTAAAAAGGCAATCGCAATAAATCCCCAGTGCCATGACACATGATCGATGAGGAATGCGCCGACAACAGGGCCAATCAAAGGGGCAAGCAAAGAAATATTTGCCATCAATGCCATGACTTTAATTGCATCACGCTCTTCAAAGGTTTCTTGAATCGCGGCATAACCCACTGCTGCGATCACAGATAAACCAAAACCTTGTAAGAATCTTAAAACAAGAAAACTTTCAATATTGTGGGTGAGTAAAATTAATAAACAGGTGATGACAAAGAATGCAACACCTGACAATAAAACTTTCTTACGTCCTAATCGGTCAGACAAAGGTCCGAGTATCCCTGCGACGCATGCCCCGCCGAGAAGATAAAATGACATAGATGATGGTGCCCATGCACTACTCACACCAAATTCTTTGGTGATTGCGAGCATCGCGGGCTGAACCAAATCATTACCGATATAAACTGAAAATTCAAATAACACCAACGCCAATGGAAACATAAGCGTAGCGCGACTCAAACTTGCAGTTTGTTCTTTTTGCACTAAATTTTGCATTATTTTCTACATATCTTTATTGGCTTGCATCGCTCACACTACTTTTTAAAGATAAACGTTCGCCCAATGACAAGCACTGAAATATAAATATTAAATTGTGGAATTTACGTTGAATAAAGGCAGTTCAACACCGTATTCACAAGGTGTCTAATTCAATAGGTAAAGTAATTGCTGAAACTATATTTGTGAGATTTATAACTTAACCCAATCTATGAGAAAGCTCACAGAGGTACACACAGGGTTAAGTTTTACTAGTCTAACACAGACAAATTTCCAGTGAAAGTTGAACATTTATTATTCTTAAGCTACTCTAAATGCTGTATAAGCGGATATAAATAATTTAAATGAAAAATAAAAACCCAATATCGCTGATCATTATTGGCGTGATTTTATTGTTGGTAGGTGGAGGACTTTATTTTATCAGTTCTGCACCTAAAATTAGTGCTGAAGATCAGGCGCGATGTGAACAATTGGTTCAAAATAAATATGCTGAAAACTCAAGCACTATCATAGGAAGCTGTAAAACAGATACAGGCTTTGTGGCATTGATGGATAGTCAAGCCAATGCGACCGCCTCGGCAGAAGATACGGCGAAAGCAATTAGCTCAGCCAACCATAAAGAATTGGGCTTGGGTATATTTGGCAAGTTCTTAATGGGACTATGTGTGGGTATCGGGATTGCATTGCTGATCAAAGGCTTGATTGCACTCAAGAACAAACCACCATCGATAAATTAATTATCAAAGCGAATTGTAATTCTCACAGTTTGCTTTATTCATCATCGCGCACTGTTGATTTGATAAATGTGCCACGTTTAATATCATCATATGCTTCAAGAATTTCAGTATAGTTGTTCATGACGAATGGCCCATGCCCATTGATTGGCTCTTGAAGCGGTTTGCCTGTAAGCAGCAACAATTTACACTGTTGCAATGCCGTTATTTCAAAGTCTTGTTCCAAACTCGACATCACAGCAAGCCCTTGCTCTTCAAATATTTCATCTTCAGCTTGAAACTGAGCCTTACCCGTTCGTAAATAGACCAGTGTGGTTTCTCCTGCGCCTGCGGGCAATCTGACCTTATGCCCTGCTTGGATTTCAATATCCAAAACTTGAAGTGGCGAATGCGTTTTTGCTGGCCCTTGATTGCCTTGATAGTTCCCAGCAATCACCCGTACCGTTCCAGCACTATTCGGGAGTTCAATCACTGGAATATTGGCTTTTCGCAAGCTTTGGTAACGTGGTGGATTCATTTTATCTTTGGCAGGTAAATTCACCCACAGTTGTACCATTTCAAAATAGCCACCCGTTTTTGAAAATGCCTCACTAAAGACCTCTTTGTGTTCCACACCTGAAGCTGCGGTCATCCATTGCACATCACCCACTGAAACAATACCACCACCACCCGATGAGTCACGATGTTCTAATTCACCAGCAAAAATCAGGGTAACCGTTTCAAAACCACGATGAGGATGCTCACTCACCCCTTTGCGTAAATTGGTCGGTTTTAAAACACCAGGTCCTAAATGATCCAGTAATAGAAAGGGAGAAACGGTATTGCCTAATTCATAGTGTGAAAATACGGAAAGTACAGGATAAAAATCCCCTATCGCAAAACGGGTGTCATTACGATGAATAAAGGCAAGGGTTTTCATAGTGTCACTATTCTCTGATTGAGTAAAAGCATTAGCCATAAAAATGTTGTTTTAAATTAAAGCTATATTCGGTGAGATATTGCTTTAATTTTTCAATATCATTGGTCGGTTCAATCGCTCTTAGATTTAAGGCCTCAATTTTATTTTCTAACAGTTGTAAGATTTGCGCTTGTTCCGCGACAGGTAATTGCACTTTTTCTTTCTGCTGCTTTTTGATTTCTAAATAATCTTCTGCCCAATGTCGTAAGGGATCATGAGCATCGATTTGATCAAACAATTGCGTAATCAGGAGTTCAGGCATAATTTGCTGTGTTGCTAGTTCTGCTGACATCAGACCACGAATAGAATAAAACACTTTTTTATAGGTAAAGTTATCTGCAGTTTGCATGACATGCATACCGCCTTTCGCCAGCGACAAGTAATGATAATACAGCGCTTTATAGTCTATTCGTTCAAGTAAGCCATCTCTAAATTTTTCCCATTCAGGAAATTGATTAAAATAGACAATATGTGCACGTACCCACTCTAAAACAGTCGGATTACTTTTTGCCAAAAGCCCAAACATTTTATTTAAGTCGAATGAAACAAAGTCAAAGTCGCCATCCATGATCTCGATTAAATCACGGTGTTGGCGATAATCGTAATATTGTGCCTTGGAGGGTAGATGAAAACCACGCACATCGTAATCGCTGTCTGGACTTGCCATACCCCATAAGCGACTACCGCTTTCGATATAAAACAGTGGATGTTCATCTCGATTTTGGAATAAGTTTTGAATTTCTTGTTGGATGTTCATTGTGTTCACATTTTGGGTAAATCTATAAGTTTTATATCATCAATTTCAGTGCTTTTTAAATTTTCTTTGAATCCAAGGTTTTCTTCCCTTTGTTTTTAATTCAAAACCTTTATCAATATTCGCTTTAATTCATCATGATACTTACCAGCATAATTTGCTTTATGTTGGATATATAGCCAAACCACCTAATTATTCATACAAGTGATTTACATCAAGCCATTGATCATAAATAAAGCTTATTTTTTGTATGAACTTTTAGAAACTGTTGGTTATCAATTCATTTTTTGTACTTTTAAACCCTAGATGGTTGTCCTACCGTGGGGCGACATGGATGTCGCCGTTGGGCGGGGGTACAGGACGTACCCCTCGCCTAACATGAGCAAAAACAAAGCACGGCTTTGTTTGCAGCGCAAGGTTTGGCATCGCCTACGCAAAGGCATTTAAACTTTGAATGTAAGGTGTGGCATTGCAAGCTTTTTATAATCAAACAATTGATTTCCACATGTAATTGATTTAATTAAAAATATCAATCAAGAGAAGTTATATTCTTGTGTATGAGTTTTTTGACAGATTGACTATCATTCAACTTCTTGTATCAGTCAAAAATGCGAAAGATCAAAACCATTACCTACAATTAAAATATTCATTTATTGTGATTTCCAAAATAAAAAAACGTACCAAGTCTGATACGTTTTTATCCAGCATTTCTATCTATTTTTCAAGCATAAATCAAAAAATTATCAAGGACATTTTGCCTTTTGGAATGTCTTGGTATTCTTACCACGGTAACACTGATATTCCTTTTGCATATCTATACGTTTCCACTGACCATCAATATTTTTAAAGCTATACACACTACGAATTGAGCGCACTGAATCATCCATCAAGCCTGTTTCAGTCAACTTCACTTCGGCAACAGTGGGCGATTCCACACTATTAAAATACTGACGCAACTCAACAGTCGCGAGATCCTTACGCAAATCAGGACGTTCATTTAAAACCTGACTTAATGGTGTCTCTGAACCACCCACTTTATTCATTAAATTTTGTGTTGTTGCACAGCCAGACAAAGTCACTAAACAAAATACTGAAATTAAACTCAAACGATTCATTCTGATCACCCTAAAACTAAAAGCATAGCCTAATGATGCTATGCTTTTTAAACGTACACTATTTAAAAACTGTGTCTTTATGACTCATCTGCAATATGGCTAACATCGAGCACTATGATTTGTTGATCATTTTCATCAAACATCAAGGCTTGATCACCTAGATCTAGCATATAAAAATGTCCTGCATCAGTTAGAAAATGCCAAGCAACGATCTCTTGCCCATTATACTCATGTGATGGATCGCCAATGGTAATACGATCTAGTTCCTGACCTGCTTGCAGGCATAAAGCTTGAATAATTTTAAAATAACGTGGGCTGTTTTCAGCTGCTTGCTGTTTACGTTGTTCTAAATTTGGAATTTTGGCTGCAACCTGCTCTACAATCACCAAAATCTGATCTTCATCGACAACCTGTAACTTTGGATGTTGCTTTAACCATCGACTATTTATTTCAATCAAATCTTCACTATCATTCAATGCATAAAACTGGTCATCAAAAGCATTGAGAATATCTCGCTGCTCATTTTCTCCAAAATATTCACCTTCTAAGAACTGTTCTAATTGCTCATCCGAAAACTGATCGATTAAATCCGCACTTTGCTCAAAGAGAGCCGAATGCGCAGTCGCATTCATAGCTTTTAATCCTTCACGAACATGTTTCACCATGAACGCATCCCAACCCGTGTTATAAACGAATTGTGAAAAACCACCATTATTCACTTGAGCAAGATAGTAATCGACAAAATAACTGTATAAAGCCTCTGCCGATACTTCATCATATTCGACATAATGTTCAAATAAGCCATTTAAGGTATCAATATTGGACATAATCACATCATAGTGATCATCACTGTCTAAACTTAGTTTAGAAATTAAAATGTTATCAATGAGCATAGTTTTCAGTTTCTTATCAATATTTAAGCGCAACCAACATAACAAATTTTCAGCAATAAATGGCGACCAGCATGTAACTTTATTTTATCTTTTGTTCGGCAATAAAAAAGCGCTTCTCTCGAAGCGCTTGTACAAATGAGCTATTTAAATCATTACAGATCAAATAACTTACCTGGGTTCATGATGCCATTTGGATCGAACACTTTCTTCAAGGCTTTCATATATTCAATTTCTTCAGCAGTCCGTGTGTAATCCAGATAAGGCTTTTTGGTCATGCCTACGCCATGCTCTGCAGAAATTGAACCGTCATATTTCTTCACAGTTTCAAACACATACTTATTTACCACCTGACATTTGGCAAAGAATTCATCTTTAGATAAATTCACAGGTTTTAAAATATTTAAGTGTAAGTTTCCATCACCAATATGGCCGAACCAGCAAATTTCGAAATCAGGATAATTTTCAGCAACAATTGTATCAATTTCCTTAATAAAAGCAGGAACATGTGTAATCAATACTGAAATATCATTTTTATACGGAGTAAATGGGGCAATCGTTTCAGAAATGTCTTCACGTAAACGCCATAAGCTTTGAACTTGTTCAAGATTTTGGCTCATCACCCCATCAAGCACCCAGCCTTGTTCCATACAATGCTCGAAGATTTCCATCGCAGCATCCATAATTGGTTCATACGGCGCTTCAAATTCAAGTAAAACGTAGAATGGGCATTCTGTTTCAAATGGACGTTGTACATGACCACGATCCAAAACTTTTTGCATCGCCAGTTCACCAAAGAACTCAAAGGCAGTTAAATCAATTTTGCTTTGGAATGCATGTAATACAGGCATGATTGCATCAAAATCAGGAACACCCAATACCATCACTTGTAGATCATGCGGTTGGCGTTCAAGTTTAATTTCGGCTTCAGTCACTAAGCCTAAAGTCCCTTCACCACCGATGAATAAATGTTGCATTGCATAACCTGTAGCATTTTTAATCATGCCTTTGTTTAAACGCAATACATCACCTTTACCTGTCACCACGGTCAGACCAAGTACCCAATTACGAGTCATCCCGTATTTGATCACTTTAATTCCGCCTGCATTGGTTCCAATGTTGCCACCCAATTGTGATGAACCCGCAGAAGCAAAATCAACCGGATAATACATCCCTTGTTCTTCTGCATAGTTCTGCAACTGTTCAGTCACTACACCCGCTTGAATACGTACCATACGGTCAGCTGGATAAAATTCTAAAATTTGGTTCATTTTGTCGAAGCTCACGACAATTTCACCATTGGCAGCAACAGCACCTGCCGATAAACCTGTACGACCACCCGATGGGGTAATCGCAACATTAAACTGATTGGCCAATTGAACAATTGCTTGCACTTGTTCTGTGCTCGATGGAAAAACGATGACCGATGGCTGAGGATCAAAATGCTTAGTATGGTCTTTGCCCCAATTTTCTAAGCTGTCAGCATCAGTTTTAATCCGGTTTTCACCGACGATTTGCGTCAATTGGGTCAATAATTCAGGTGCTATCGTTACTGGAGCATTCATCGTTTTGCGGACCTAGCAAGAAGTAAATAAGAGGTTGTGCTATACAACATTCGAGATTTTAAATCAGTCTGTGAAAATTTTTCAGCATTTTTTATAGCTGAAATCGGCAGCTTTACTGATTTTAGCAGTATTTTACCTAGATGACTGCTGAGGATAAAGCACAGATTTGATTCACATTATCCACACTTTGTGTATAAAGTGTGCTTCAAGCATTATAAAAATCAATGCATTAGCATTTCATTTAATTTTTGAATAATGCTTATCAGAAATCGTAGATAAAATATCCACTGTACTGTCACAATCGAAATATCTATAGAACAAGGTCTATGTTATCATATTGCGACTAAATTTGGCCTTTGTAGCGGAGCCGTAATGAGCCAACATCTTTCACTACCTAAAGATAAAATTCGTTTCTTGTTGTTAGAGGGCGTTCATCAAAACGCAATCGACACGTTAAATGCTGCCGGATATACCAATATCGATTACCGTAAAACTGCGCTTGAGGGTGAAGCGCTGAAAGAAGCGGTTAAAGATGCACACTTCATTGGTATTCGTTCCCGTACACAATTAACTGAAGAAGTCTTTGCAGCTGCGAATAAATTGATCGCAGTGGGTTGTTTCTGTATCGGAACAAACCAAGTGAATTTAAATGCAGCCATGATTCGTGGTATTCCTGTATTTAACGCACCATACTCAAATACTCGTTCAGTTGCTGAATTGGTTCTTGCTGAATCAATTCTTTTACTTCGTGGTGTGCCTGCTAAATCTGCTTCAACTCACCGTGGTGGTTGGAACAAGTCTGCGGTAGGTTCATTTGAAACGCGTGGTAAAACTTTAGGTATCGTGGGCTATGGCTCTATTGGCTCTCAACTTTCAGTTTTAGCTGAAAGCATGGGTATGCATGTCATTTATTATGATGCTGTGACTAAGCTTCCTATGGGTAATGCACGTCAAGTGGGTTCTTTAGACGAACTACTTGCAAATGCAGATGTTGTTACACTGCATGTACCCGATGTTCCTTCAACACGTAATTTCTTTGCAAAAGCTCAATTTGCGAAAATGAAAGAAGGTTCAATCTTCATCAATGCTGCACGTGGTACATGTGTTGTTATTGAAGATTTGGCAGATGCGATTAAATCTGGTCATATTGCTGGTGCAGCTGTTGACGTATTCCCGAAAGAACCTAAAGCCAATGGTGAAGAATTTGTTTCTCCACTTCGTGGTCTAGACAATGTGATTTTAACACCTCACGTTGGTGGTTCAACCATGGAGGCGCAAGCCAACATTGGTCTAGAAGTTGCTGAAAAATTTGTGGCTTATTCGGATAAAGGTATGACTTTATCTGCAGTAAACTTCCCTGAAATCGCACTTCCATTGACTGAAGGTAAACACCGTTTACTACACATTCATAAAAACGTGCCAGGCGTGTTATCTAAAATTAACAACCTGTTCGCTGAACATGGTATCAACATTTCTGGTCAGTCATTAATGACTAAAGGTGATGTCGGTTACTTGGTGATGGATGTAGACGCAACTGCATCTCAAGAAGCACTTGATACTCTTCATGAAGTTGAAGGCACAATCCGCGTTCGCGTATTGTTCTAAGACGATTTAAGCTAAAAAAACCACAGGTATTTGCCTGTGGTTTTTTTATGGGATTTATAAATCTGTCACTTCTTTCCGATAGCATATTTTTAAGTTAAATAATTTGATTAATAAACTATTTGGCATCTTCTCTCACCCTACACTACAAAGACAGTGTACTATCTAAGGCACAATAAGCTTTGCAAATTACATGAGCATTTCATCTAAATTGTTTTATATAAGAAGCCTGTTGCGGAGATTTTCCTCCAAGCCCCTTACTCTAAATTTCAGAAACAATGCCAAATTTAAAAAATGCACCACACCTGCAAGCTTTAGTTCTATTGTTCATTGCCATGATCAGTATGCAAAGCAGTGGCGCATTAGCAAAAACATTATTTGATCAATTTCCAGTCCTTACCATATCCGCTATGCGGTTATTGCTCGGCTCATTGATTTTGGCCGTGATTTTTAAAATTTGGCAGGTCAATTTTAAACAGGTGAAATGGTCATCCATCATCAGTTATGGTATTGCTCTTGCAGGAATGAATGCTTTATTTTACTTATCGATTCATCGTATTCCGCTCGGCATTGCCGTAGCGTTTGAATTTATTGGACCGCTCAGTGTGGCCCTGTTTCATGCACGACAAAAATTCGATTTTATCTGGGTTGGACTTGCAGTACTTGGACTGGTTTTACTGTTTCCATTTGATCAGGCAAAGCAAAGCCTCGATCCTATTGGTATTGCATTTGCCTTAGCTGCTGGCGCTTGCTGGGCGCTGTATATTATTGCAGGTCAACGACCTTCAGGGGTTTCTGGAAACCATACTGTATGTTTGGGGATGTTTGTAGGAATGTTGTGCTTAATGCCAATTGCCTTATTTTCTGGGATGCCTTTACAGGTTTTTGAACCTTCAAATTTAATTTATTTTATTGCGTTGGCGATCTTGGCAAGTGCATTGCCGTTTTCATTGGAAATGATTGCATTAAGAAATTTATCTGCTTTAAGTTTTGGCACGTTAATGAGTCTTGAGCCTGCAATTGCCGCATTCTCAGGGTTTATTTTCTTAAATGAACAATTGTTATGGACTCAATGGTTGGCATTAGCCACGATCATTAGTGCATCGATTGGTTGCACCGTAACCACACAAAAAGCACGGCTTAAAGGATAAAACCACCTCGAAAGGTGGTTTCAATTCACTCATCTAAAATCTACCAATCAGGTGCCCCCATAATTAGTTTTATCATGCTATTCGGATCTGGTTCTAGTTCAAAACCAATTCGTTCAACCAAGTCACCATTACTGCCTTCTATATTTGCATAAATACTTAAATAAGTAATAGGACCTTTTCCTGCTGAATCAAAACCTGAATATTGATTTGGTAATTGAATTTGCATCGGTTTTCCATAAATTGCATTATAGGTTAAGATCTCATTGCTACCATCTATGTTATATACCGTGATTTCTATATTGCATGACTTTCCAATTAATTCAGGAACAACTTCCCAATTCCCATTGGGCTCAGCGCTCCCATTTAAAGGATCCTCAATCATACTGGTACAGACCATCGGGAAACTCAAGCCTTGATTGCTGACATAAACAACTTCACGATCTGCCAAGATAATATTAACATTGCCTGTTAAACCTGAAGTTTGCTGACCTTTATAACGTACCCACTGATTATTCTCAAAAATTAAAGCTGTTTGTGCAGACCAATCCAACTGCCCGTCTGGGTCTTTTATACCTGTGAGGAACCGACCGCCATCTTGCGATATTGAAAAATCCAACTGGTCATTTATTTTGCCAAAACATGCCACAAACGTCCCATTGGGTAGTGTACATTTTACAAAATGATCTGTGGCTGATTTTCCAAGATCAATAATCACATTACCTGAGGTTGTCGATGTTTTTTCCCCCAGCATTGTGCCTGTTAAATCTTTTGCAGTCCAATGAATTGAACCACTCGAAGGCATATTCACCACCGTCAATCCTTCTTTAGGAATACTGTTGGATTTGGTTAAGGATGAACCATCATTTAAGCTGATTTTTGCAGTCACATTGCATGGAATCCCCTCACCATTGGATTGACACTGCACAAAGACTGAGCCTGCATTTTCAAATTTCAAATCCCAGTTCCATGTTGAAAAATGCTTCACTGTTGCATGTACTGCAAGGCCTGTAGGTGATTGATTTGACGTCGTCACCTGCCCAATACCCTCTTCAATCCACATGCCACTCGCTTCATCAAAATACCACATTGGAATTTGTGTCCCTGCTTTCATCTGTTGATTATTGATACTCTTTATCGGCAGGTTCATTTGAAGGTCTGCTGTTTTACCAACTGCGAGTTGTAGTTCCTGACCACCCGCATCTTTAAATGTGGCTGTAATCATTCCCGCACTGATCAGATCCACAATATTGCCTTGTGCATCACGTGCTACACCATTGGCAGGCATTGCATTTAAATCACGATTGGTGATATCCCATGGGGTAAATTCAACAGTCACAGCGCCAGTAGCAAGACTGCCGTCTGCTTTTACAAAAGCATTGGCAGGAATACTAATGCTTGCACCCAAATTTTGGGATTGAATCACTTGAGCGGCAGAGATATCAGACACAAGAACAACTTGTTTAATGGCCAATAAATTTGCTGAGATTGCTTTTAAATTGGCAACATCATAAACAATTGACTGCGTGATAAAGCCTTGTTTTTCAAATTTAGCCACCACTTTTTGTGTGTTTTGAGGAAGTATCAGATTCAAAGTCGCATGACCATTTTGATCTGTTTTAACACTTTGCCCCTGTATTGTAATATTTGTATTTGGAATCGAAGCGCCATCAACCGTTTGAGCTGAGACTAAAACCTCGCGGTTTATCGTTGTTGCTCCCTGTTTTACTTCTATTTTCTGTGTAGTTGAATCAGTCCGACCTGCTAGGTCTGTTATCGTCAGGCTCACGGTATATTGACCAACTTTTGTATAACTATGTTCAACTGTAGCACCTGTTCCGCTTGAACCATCTCCAAAGTTCCAAGCATAGCTACGAATTGCATTGGCCTCCTTTGCTTGATCTACCGTACTTTTCGTTCCATCAAATTTGACAACTTCACCGATACTTGGCGCTGTTGGGCTATATTGAAATTTGGCTGTAAGACTATCTTCAAATTTAGTTGAGGTGTTACAAGCCAACAAAAGTAGGCTCGCACATGCAAAAAGAAACCATTTTATATAATTTTTCGATCTCATCATCGTCGTCACCTTATTGTTATTTAATTCGCGATATCCATCACGATAATTTATATTACTGTGAATTAATTATTAATAATAGCTGTTTTATTTTAAAAATATTTCAATATTTTTCTCAATCAAATACCGTTGATACTTGCTGTATCAAAGCAAGTGGTGACAAAAAATTTGATTGAATATCGATAAATGAAAGAATGATTTTGATTGGAAATAAATATTTTCCATTATATTTCAAAGTCTTATATTTATGTATTTTATAGTTGATGCTTTTATATCTATGTGTTTTTTAATTAAAGACTTATTTTTTCCACAACACAGATCAAATTTAAGTAATAGCCATATAAAATTCACTACAATGAAGAGTCTGAACGCTTAAAAATATTTAAACAATAGAGAAATCAAATCATGACTTCAGGACAAATACTTGTTTTTCTATCGGGCGGTTTTGATCTATTTCAACAAGGCTTAGTTCACTTCCAAAACAAGCGCCCGTATCTAGAAAATAGCAATTATGCTTCTTGGTGACAAAATCAACCACGGTATGACCTAGAAAAACCTGTTCTACACCGACAACCGTTGAATAACGCATAAAGCGCTTATTTTTAATTCGCCCCCTGCCCCATAACGCCAATTCGCGACTTTTAGAACGTGTGGCAACTTTAAACGCATCCCAATCATTTAGATCTATATCGGCATGCACAAAGCCATACTTCTTATTTTGATAAATGACTTCTAATAGTATGGGTAAAGTGTTTAATTGATCGATGACTTGTTGCTGCTGATCCGAACTTAATGCATAAAACCATTCTCCACCATGATGCGCATGCATATCTTTCATCATCGGATCGATCTGCGACAATAAACACATCTCTTCATGATTACCTAAAACAGCTTTAAACCAAGGCTCTGCAAGCAGATGCAAACATTTCAAACTGTCAGGACCACGATCAACAAGATCCCCTACAGCAATCAATAGATCCTTTTCAATGTTAAATTGAACCCGTTCAAGCTGTTGCATCAACAAATCATAACAACCATGTATATCGCCTACCACAAACAAGCGACCTGCCTCATGAGTATAGGTCGCTACATGCGCGAGCTTGTGTTGCGATAATTCAGACATAGACTGATATTTGATTAAAACTCAATTGAAGCTGCTTCAATATGCTGGTTTTCTTTGGCTAAATCCAAATATTTGCCAGCAGTTTTTTTATTTTTACGCACCCCGATTCCATCTTTATAAATTTTAAATAATTCAAAATAAGAGTCGATATCGCCATGATCGGCAGCTTGTTTAAACAAATCTGCACTTTGGGTCAGATCAGCCTCTACACACTTACCTTCCTGATACATTTGTGCCAATAAGAAAAAAGCACGTGGAACTTTCAACTCTTTGGCCTTGTTTAACCAGAATAATGCCCCATCCGCATTGTTTTGACGTTGCTCAAAAATCGACATACACAGCATAGCCTGAACATGGCCTTTCTCTGCGGCTGAATTTAATAATGGGAGGTGATGTTCATGTTCTAAAGGCAGTAACATCGACAATTCAAACTGTGCATCTGGATGGTTTTGCATTGCGGCGCGTTCTAACCAAGAAATGCCTTGATCAAGATTTTTCTCAGTTCCCATACCATAGCGTAAACACTGTGCTAAAGAATATTGAGCTGGAACATTACCTGAAACAGCAGCATGCGATAATAAATCAAAAGCGAGTGCTGCATATTCTTTCTGCTTTTGCTCAGTTTTGGCATTTTCCGAATTTTTTAACAGTGTCACTGCAGCTAAATAAGCCGATTCGATATGTCCATTTTTTGCAGCTTTAAGTAAAAACTCTTGCACAACTGCCGCATCCGCTTTAGCACTTTGTTGTTCAATAAGTGCGCGAACATAGCAGCCAAATGGATCATTATGTTCTTGCGCGATATCGGCATATTTTAAAGCAGCATCAAGATTGTTCTGTTTTAAATAACTAAAAGCCAATAAAGCACAGGAAAAATGGTCTTTTTCAGCAATTTTTAACAATTCATTTTGTACTTTGATCGAATCAAACCCTGAAAACTCTACAAAAAACTTCAGGCTGTTTTGATGCTGGTTTTTTAAATAATTATTTAAAAGTAATAAGTACGCAGACTGTGGATCCTGTGACAATTGTTGTTGTGCATAAACAAAAATTGCTTCTGGATGATTCAGTTGAACTGCCTGTTGCAAATGCATTAGGGCTTGTGCTTTGGTCAATTGATCTGTTGCATTGTTCAAGCCAAGATAAGCAAGTTCTAAATGTGCCAGTGCATGATTAAGCTTTGCTGCATGTTGAAAAAAAAGAAGAGCTGACTGCACACTTTGATTTACATAACGGCCTAAAACATGCCACTGCCCTAACAAAGTACTGGCAGGTGCAAAATTCTGATTAGAGGCATTGACCAACAAATCAACACGCGCTTGAGCGTCTTGCTCATTTTGAGCAAGACCTTGTTGTTCTAATTTAAGTACATCGATATACCAAGTTTCTGCTTGTGAAAGTTCTGTCGCATTTAAGCCTAAATTTTCAGTTTTATTGGTGTTTCCTGACATCTTTTATTCCTAACACATGTGCCATTGCAAGTATAATCATTCCCATCTTACAGAGGACTCGGCTGAATCTCAAAGGGAAATGTTGAATCAATATTCATCTATTCGCGAAATACTCAAATAAATCCGAGAAAGTGCTAAAATCTGTGCAATATTTTTCTTCACCTTAGATATGCCAAACTCTCAACTCACTGCTGTGCTCTTCATGGTTTTATCTATGGTGGCTTATCAGATCAGTGCCTCATTTGCGAAACAGTTATTTGAGGTTTTAGATCCGATTACCGTCGTGACCTTAAGATTATGTTTTGCGTCTATTTTAATTATTTTAATGTTCCGTTCATGGAAAATTATCAAGCGTTTACCTTATCTAAGATGGAATGAGCTACTTTACTATAGTGGTTCAGTCTGTTTGATGAATGTGCTGTTCTATGCCTCTTTAGGCAAATTGCCTCAAGGTATTGCTGTTGGACTAGAGTTTTTAGGCCCTCTGACTTTGGCACTGCTCTCGATTAAACAAAAAACTGACTATATTTGGGTATTTCTTGCCATCATCGGTATTGCATTGATGGTGCCTTGGCAAGATGCGACCGCACATAATTTTTCCTATCTTGGTGCTGCTTTTGCTTTGGGTGCAGGTGTCTGTTGGGCAAGTTATATTTATTTTGGGCAAAAAGTTGTACGACAAAATATTGGTATGCATGCACTGAGTATTGCAATCGTCTTGTCTGCCTTGGTTATGCTGCCAATCAGTGCGGTACATAACCCAGATGCCTTGCTACAAACACAGTACTGGGGCAAAGCTTTGCTGATTGCACTTTTAGCAACAGCGATTCCGTATGCCTTAGATCTGCTTGCTTTAAAACAATTAAGCAAAATGAGCTATGGTACTTTATCGAGTCTATCTCCTGCACTTGCCGCAATTTCAGGTATGGTTTTACTGAATGAACATATTACTGCTTGGCAAACCGTTGCTTTAATCTGCATTATGATTGCGTCGGTAGGGGTAACATTTAGAGCGGCGAAAAGCTCAAATGCCCACTAAAACATGATCAATACTGCCCCCACTGCCAGTCATATAGAACCTCGACCATATTTACGCGATCTTTAGGAAGAGAGGAAGATCAGCGTAAATATATGATGGATGAGAAGCATCTCATTAACTTAAAAAAATTGTAAATATCATTCAGCTATCTGCTCATCATTCTCTGGGTACTTTATAGCTTCAATTTTATTCAGTTTGTCTTTGTAGACAAGTCAACTAAATACAAGCCAATAGACTTAGCCAACCAAGCGGATCAGGTCTTTTGCTTTATACTTTTTATATTCGGATAAATACTTCTTTGCTAAGATTAATTTTTGATTTTCATCTAAAATCTTTAGCGCTTTTTGAAAAAAAGAATGCTCTTCTTGTTGAATATGATGCGCGATGATTTCAGCTAATCGTTTCGCCAAAACCAACCAGCGAGAGTGACTAAAATCTGTTTGTTCTAGCGATTGTAATATTTCATCCATCTCATGATGTTCAGCCAGTGCCAAACGGGTAATATTTAAACCAGAATCCGTCATCATTAACGGAATATAAAAATAGCGATCTTCCGCAATCGCATGAGCAAATAATTCATTTTTTAATAAATTAAAAATTTTCCTTCGTTCAGGACTATCGCCTGAGGTATGCGTTAATTGTTCTGACAAATCCTTCTGAATGATATGACTTTCTCTCAAAGCCTCAAATATATTCATCTAAATCCCTCTTTTTATAATCCTATTTGATATTTACCTTCCATTGCTTCGGTTTGTGATTTTTCGATCAAGAAACCAACAATCTTAGAAGACAAATCAAAAAAAGCCTTACAAAATTTAAGCTTTTTTGTATCAAAAAAAATTAACCAGAGAATCTAGCAAATTACGCGACAAACATTTGATAGGCCAAGCGACAAATCAAAATGCTGACCAAAATCAAAAATAGAATACGAATAAAACCACTGCCATATTTCAATGCCATTTTCACACCAACCAATGAACCACACACATTGGCAACAGCCATCAGCAGGCCCAATTGAAATAACACATGTCCAGTGGGAATAAAGAAACTCAGTGCAGCAAAGTTGGTCATGAAATTGCCAATTTTGGAAAGCGCCGATGCGTGCAAGAAGTCAACTTTCAGATAACGAATAAAATAGAAGATGAAAAAACTGCCTGTACCTGGCCCAAATATCCCATCATAAAAGCCGATTAATAAACCACCAACACCCGCGATCAATAACATTTTACGCGTGATTTCTTGTTGAAAATGGACTTGTCCAAATTGCTTCTTAAAAAATGTATAGATTGCGATCACAATCAGCATAAACAATACAAATGGCCGCAAAATTTCTTGGGGGATCAGTGAGACACAAGCAGCCCCCCCAAATGAGCTAATAAATGCAGTGATTCCAATCACTGCCAACAGCTTCCACTGAATTTTGACTTGTTTTAAGTATGAAAAAGCAGCCGAAGCCGTTCCACAAATCGAAGCCAGTTTATTGGTTCCAAAAACTGTAGCGGTAGGATAATGCGGTAAAGCACCCATTAATGCAGGAATTTGAATCAGTCCGCCACCTCCAACAGCGGCATCAATTGCCCCTGCACAAAAGGCAAAGAACACTAAACTGAGGATGATATCAAATTCCATAACATTCACTTATCTTTTAAAGGCTCTGGGAGGCTTAACCGCGCTTTGGCTTAACCTTGCTTAGTTTTAATCAGGCTTAGATTTAAACTGAGTTATTTTCTAACAATGAAACGAAATTAAAGGTTTAGCACGCGTTTAGGCACTAAACGCTTTTTATCGGTAATTTCAGCCAAGCCTAAACATTTATCACCATCAAAAACCAAGATTTCAGCTTCGGCAACATGCTCAATATTGCTTTCCATACCGCGGCTAAAATATTCCGCACGTCCTTCAGGTACCTGAACTTTAGGAAAATGATCAATTGGTGCATAGACAGGCAGCAACAAAGCTTCACGCGCTTGCTCAGTCAAGCTTTCCAAATGTTCAATGGTATATTCCGGAATCAAATCAAAATGACCAGTTTGAGTTCGATTTAAATACGTTAAATGTCCGTAAGTTCCCAATGCTTTGGCAATGTCTTCACCCAAAACTCGAATATACGTTCCTTTAGAGCAAGTAATATCCAAGGTCAGGCTGTGCTGATTAAACGCAATCAGCTCAATGGCAAAAATATGAATTGGGCGTGCCTCACGTTCAATCTCAATTCCCTGACGCGCCAACTCATATAATGGACGGCCTTGTTTTTTTAAGGCTGAATACATTGGCGGAACTTGTTGAATATCTCCGGTAAATTGCGCCAAAACCTGTTGAATACTGTCTTGGCTTAATTCAGGTACGGCCTTTTCAAGAAAAACCTCGCCTTCAACATCACCCGTGGTCGTACTATGCCCGAGCTGAACTGTCGTTTGGTAACGCTTGGTCGAATCTAACAGATAGTGTGAAAATTTAGTCGCTTCACCTAAACAGATTGGTAAAAGTCCAGATGCCAAAGGATCAAGCGCCCCTGTATGCCCTGCCTTTTGAGCGCGGTACAACCATCGCACTTTTTGTAGCGCCGCATTTGAACTTATGCCTAAAGGCTTATTCAATAAAAAAACACCACTGATATGGCGACGCGGTATTTTTTGAGCTTTTGAAGACATATTGGTCTGGATACGGAGAATAATGCGCTATTTTAGCAAAAACCATTCGTCTATTTTTACAAATTTTCTGTTTGAAATTTCGAATTCTATGGCAAATTATTTTTTCAATAAAAAATCTAAAAATAGTAGGAATATTAGATGGATCTATCTAAAAAAATGATTGGGATCATCATTGGTAGTCTCTTGATCATTCTTTTAGCCGTAATTTTTTGGCTAAAACCCAATACAGAATCGACTGAAACACCGCCAGCTTCAGAAAAAGCACATGAACAACAGATGGGGCAATTGGCTTCAACTCAACTTCCAGCATCCGAAGCACTGAGCTTTGCCAGCAAAAGCCAACAAGACACGCAAATTAATTGCCAAATCCGTGCAGATGCCTCCAATCGCTTAATTGTCAATGAACAAACCAAAGATTGCTTTGAATATTTCATCACCCAATATGGTGAAAAAAGCATTGAGCAAATCAAAACCGATTTTCTCAGCTATACCAAAATCAGCTATAAAGAGCCTCTACTATCGCAGTTAAATGATCTCTGGGCACGCTATATCGATTACAGAAGTAAATTAGGCGATTTACAAGCACCCACCGCAGATAAAGAAAGCGCAAAGTATTATCAGCAGATTTTAGTCAACACTCAAAATTTAAGAAAAAAATTCTTCTCGGATTATGAAATTCAAGGCTTATTTGGCACACAAGATGCCTATGACCGATATACGGTAGACCGCTTAGAAATTATGGATAATCAAAAATTATCTGCAGCTGAAAAAGCGCAAAAACTCAAAGAACTTTTTGAGCAACTCCCTGAAGACTGGAAAGAGAATTTACAACAACTTAATCAACTTGAAGACTTAAGAAAGCTGACAGCAGAGATCAAAGCACGTGGTGGTTCTGCACAAGAGATCCGTCAAATGCGTACCAATCTGGTGGGACCTGAAGCGACACAACGCTTAGAAACGCTTGATGTACAAAGAAATGATTGGAAAGGCAAAGTTAATCAATACCTTGCTGAGCGTGACAATATCCTCAATAGTAATCTGAGTGATTCAGCCAAACAGCGTGCTGTAGAACAATTGAAATCACAACAATTTGCAAATCAACAAGAGCAACTCAGATTACAAACTTTTGAAACTGTGCATGATCAAGGAGGCAAATTACCCTTTGCAAATTAGCCATAAAATACATAGCACATCGCTAAAATGATGAAAAAAGCGAAAACAAAAATATTTAGATTATGCGTTATAGCACGTTTTATGGCTTGAGTTTGCAAGCCAGACTCAAGTATCTCTGTAGATTTATGACTCAGGGATACCTTCAAGTCTGCGGATACAAAGTGGAAAATAATATTAACAACCACCTATAAGGAGGACGCGCACAAACTAAAAACTTGCTCGGGATTGACACGATTTCAATGCAACTTGCACCTTTGGTTTAGAGCAATAACGATAAAGATGGTATGCCAATCGCTTGAGATCATAAGGGTTGTAAGCAAATTTTAGCTTGCAACATAGACTTCATGTCAATCAACAATTCACTTAAAAACAACAAGAGTATTTTAATATGAAATTTAAGATCAATATTTTCGCCCTGAGTTTAATCATTGGATTAAGTTCGATGACTGCATCTGCATCTGGCTTACAAACTGTAAATCCACGTTATGTCAGTTCAAACTATGCAAAAACCAAATATCCTATTGTATTTAATCATGGGATGTTCGGTTTCACACGTCTAGAGCCTTCATCCTTTGGCATAGATTATTTCTATCAGATCCTCCCTGATTTAGCTCGCAATGGCGCAAAAGTTTATGCGACACAAGTCTCCCCATTGGAATCGACACAGCTTCGTGGTGAACAGCTCTTACAGCAAGTCGATGAAGTCATCGCACTGACTGGCTCACCCAAAGTCAATCTAATTGGACATAGTCATGGTGGCCCAACAATTCGCTATATTGAAATCGTTGCACCCACAAAAGTTGCTTCTTTAACTGCTGTTGCAGGGGCAATTAAAGGTTCTAAGATCGCGGATGATATTTTAAGTAACCGAGGTGCAAATACGCTTCTGACAGTTTTTAGTCAATATATCTTAGCACCTGTGATTACACTTCTCGAAGGTAATCCATCCCTCCCCCTCAGCCTAAATAACTCTTTACAAAGTGTGAGCGAACAAGGGGCTGCTGAATTTAATGCAAAATTTCCAAGCGCTGCGATTCCCAAAGACTGTGGTAATGGTCAAAAACTAACAGCCAATGGTGTTTATCATTATTCTTAGACGGGTACAGCTCAATTCACCAACATTTTTGATGTTATGGATGGCGTCATTTCTACACTCGCGCCTTTGTCTTATAAAAATCTAGACAATGATGGCATGATGAATCGTTGCAATACCCATTATGGGCAAGTGATTCGGGACAATTACCGTCAAACACACATGGATGAAATCAATCATGTTTTAGGACTACGTGGGCTATTTTTTGCGCCGAATCCACTTGCTCAATATCGTCAACATGCCAATCGTCTGAAATTACAAGGCTTGTAAATATTGCCGATGAGAGGCGATAAAATGTACTGTTCATTCAGTATATTTTATAGTTGAATAGTAAATGATTCTGGATTCAAATTTTATATTGAACATCGTATTGAATTTCGAATTCCAGAATCTGATTTGATATGAGATTTAAAAAAACAAAGAAGTTAAAGTTTGCGTTCCTGCAAACATGATCAGAATCGAGGCTTTACACTCAATACATTTAAAATTGAGGTATGTAAATCGCCCAATAATAAAATAGATGGAGTTTTAACATGAAATATGGACGTATTATCGCGAGTCTACTGCTGGCGAGTACATTATCAACCGCATATGCATCTAATAATGCGCAAAAAGTGACTGTCAGTAAAGTAAACTCGGACTATGCAAAAACCAAATATCCTGTGGTATTTGTGCACGGTATGGCTGGGTTTATTCGTGCTGGCGATGTTTTAGGATTAGACTACTGGTATCAAATTTTACCAGATTTGGCTCGCAACGGCGCCAATACATGGGCTACGCGAGTATCACCCTTTAATTCTACTGAAGTCCGTGGTGAGCAATTGGCTCAGCAAGTGGAAGAGATTCTGGCAATTACCGGCAGTCAAAAAGTCAATCTGATCGGACATTCGCATGGTGGTCCAACCAGCCGCTATGTCGCAGGCATCATGCCTATGCAAGTTGCATCTGTGACTGCTGTTGGTTCACCACAAAAAGGTAGCCCTGTTGCAAACGTTATCTTAAGTATAGAAGGCACGCCACTTCAAGGTCCATTGGTGAGTGTGGTCAATTTATTTTCAAAAGCAATTGTCTGGGCGCAAGGTCTCAACCCGAAAGAACTTCCTCATGATGCGTTAGCAGGTGGGAAAAGCCTCACCATTGAAGGTTCTGCGCTATTTAACAGTAAATTCCCGATGGGCGTTGGCACCACAGCTTGTGGTGAAGGGGCTTATCAAGAAAAAGGGATTCAATTCTATTCATTTACGGGCAATACCGCCGTCACAAATCTTTTAGACTTGGATTCTGCTCTACTTGGCACAAGTTTATTAATTAATGCTGGTCGTGATAATGATGGTTTAGTTCCACGATGTAGTGCTAAATTTGGCAAAACGATTCGTGATGATTATCGTTGGAATCACTTAGATGAGGTCAATCAAATTTTAGGATTGCGTGCAATTTTTTCACCAGACCCAGTACAAGTCTATCGTGAACATACCAATCGCCTAAAACTACAAGGACTTTAGGGTCTGTTGACAATTCGTCTACGTTTGCGACTACGTGTGTTTTTTAGGCGATACTAGGCACGAAATATGAAATTTAGTCATTCTAAATAAGTAGTTCGTAACAACGTAGCGGCAAAAAACACACAAGTCCCGAAGGGTTGTGGCTAAAATTATCTCAGCCTTCGTTATGAAACTCGAAAATAGTCTCGCTATTCTCTTCGTTTCCTGCCTTGCCTGCTCAATTTTAACCTACAACGCAAGCCATTTATGAAATGTCAACAGCCCCTAACCTTTAGCAAGAAACAAAAAATGCGCCAAATGGCGCATTTTTTAGCTGTAAAGCAAAGTTAAAATTAACCTTGTTTACGCGCTGGTAATTTCTCACGAATACGCGCAGCTTTACCAGACAATTCACGTAGGTAATAAAGCTTAGCACGACGAACGTCACCACGACGTTTCACTTCGATTTTAGCAACGATTGGAGAGTGAGTTTGGAATACACGCTCAACACCAACACCGCTAGAAATTTTACGTACTGTGAACGCAGAGTTCAAGCCACGGTTTTTCTTCGCAATAACTACGCCTTCAAAAGCCTGAAGACGCTCACGATCACCTTCTTTTACTTTTACTTGAACGATAACTGTGTCACCAGGAGCAAAAGTTGGGAGGTCAGTTTTTAACTGTTGGTTTTCAATTGCTTGAACTAAAGGATGTTTACCACTCATTGTGGGAATCTCCGTTTTGCGGGACAGAAGAGGTCTGCACAACCGCTGGGGATAGAGGCTAAATCGCGTATCAACCCGTTTATCTTTCCCTTTATTGCTGATGTTATTCAGATCAATAAAGAGCCTAATATAAGTACTTAATCATAAGTATTTTCTCGAAGCCGACTTCTTATGGAACTCACATTCCGCAGGACAACAATGATGAATTGTTGTATTCCTGATAAGAAGTACAGCTTCTGACGTGCGTTGAAACAAACATAATCAATGCTTGCCTACCCTCGCTCATCTTTTAGCCATTTTTTTTGCTGCTTGGTCAACTCAACTTTTTCCACCAACTCAGGTCGCCGTTCTAAAGTGCGTTGATAGCGTTGCAAAAACCGCCATTTCTCAATATTGGCATGGTGCCCTGACTTAAGTACTTCAGGAACATCCAAACCTTCAAAATGATCTGGCTTGGTATATTGTGGGCAATCTAAAAGACCATCCACAAATGAGTCCTGCACTGCGGATTGTTCATCTGACATGGTATTCGGCAAACGTCGAATAATACTGTCCAATAAAACCATCGCAGGGAGTTCACCGCCTGATAATACGTAATCTCCAATCGACCATTCCTGATCAACATATTTTTGGATCAAACGCTCATCAACCCCCTCATAACGTCCACACAGCACAATTAATCCGTCATATTCAACAAATTGTTGTACTGCAGGTTCATTTAAGGTCTGCCCTTGTGGTGACATATACACCACAGGAACATGAACTGCACCTGCTTGCTTTGCAAGCTCTTTTGCATGGTGGATTGCTTTTGCCAACGGCTCAGCCATCATCACCATACCAGGACCACCACCAAATGGGCGTTCATCCACTCGTTTGTAGTTACCCTCAGCAAATTCTCGCGGATTGATACAATGAACTTGTACAATGTCACGCTTTGCCGCTCGCCCGCTAATTCCGTACGCTGTAATCGCTTCAAACATTTCAGGAAAAAGCGTAATGACTGCAAAAAACATCGCAGACTCCTCTATTTTCCTGCTGCGCCAATCCTTATCGGATTAGAAATCTACGCCCCAATTGACATAGATACGACCAGCTTCGAGATCAACGCGTTGTACCACATCTTTATGCCATGGAATCATTCGCTCTTCGCCATCGATGCTATCTGCTGTTGCACGAACAACCATGACATCATTGGCGCCTGTTTCAAACAATTCGTGGATTTGACCAAGATTTACTTCCTGTTCTTCTTCATTCAGACCTAATACGATTAGACCTTTTAAATCAGACCAGTAATACTCGTCCACGCCTGCTTGAGGCAGTTGCGATTTTGAAATCCAAACATTCGCGCCAACTAAGCTGTCTGCTGCAGTGCGATCACTCACACTTTTCAACGAAACAACCAAGCCTTTACCATGTGGTTTCCAACGTTTTACGTCTACAATTTGCCAACCTGCTTTGGTCTCAATGTACCAAGGAAGGTAGTCAAATATGTTGCTCATAGGTTCTGTATTGGAATAGACCCAGAGCCACCCATTTAATCCATATGCTGAACGTAGCTGTCCAATCTGAATACGATCTTCGGGCACATTCTGTGCTGGTGTCATGGGCTTACTGCCTAATTAAAGATTTAATTATGCAGTAGCTGCAGCTTTCTTAGCTTGAGCAGCTAAAGAAGCAACACGTTCAGACGGTTGAGCGCCTTGAGCAACCCAGTGAGCAAAACGATCAGCATCTAAACGAAGTTTTTCTGCTTTACCTTGAGCTGTAGGGTTAAAGAAACCAATACGTTCGATGAAACGACCGTCACGCGCATTGCGGCTATCAGTTACGATTACTTGATAGAACGGACGTTTTTTAGCACCACCGCGTGCTAGACGAATTACAACCATGATAGAACCTTATAGTTTTTACGGATTATCCTTGTACCGACCATCGATACATTTCAAACCCCTTTCATAGAGGGCAATATTTTACGTTATCTTTGTCATGAAAGGAAGATCAAATTTTATTTATCCGCAATTTTGAATTTAATTTTTATTTACCGTCCCAATTTGTGGTTGCTGATGGGGTGCAAGTGGTACCTTTGCTCCAACATTTTTGGCCTTGGCTATCTAATCCGACATCACCATTTCCGGCTTGCTGAGAACCCGCTATTGGAGCAGCATTTAAAGACCAAGTTAAATTATCTTTAGAAACTTCTAATTTAACTTTATATTTTGCTTCTCCAACACTTGGATAATCTTCTTCAAATGCTCCATTTTCCAATTTGGCATCTTTAAATGTCCCTTTCGCCATTTTATAATTGGATAAATTTCGGGCAATTTGAAGCATTTCACTTTGTGCATCAACTCGGTTTGTTCGAGCAATATATTCTTGATATGACGGATAAGCTATTGCAGCTAAAATTCCTATAATTGCCACAACAATTAATAACTCAACCAATGTAAATCCTTTCTGCTTCATACTTTCACCATGATGTAATCTCACTACCTGTACAAGCTGTAAAAGTAACACTGTCTTTGGTTTTACAACGAATCCCTTCGCTCGTCATAAGTAAGTTATAGTTTTTAACATCAGTACTTTCAGCTTTGATTGCCCAATTTCGACCTCTATTTGCATCATCCTTTGAAGACAATTGTTTCCCACTTATTGGATCTTGTAGGGTGATTGTGTATTTTACCTGATCACCACTTGCTCCTTTTGGCAATACAATTTCAGTCATTGCTTCAGATACACCATAAATATAATTAGGATCAAAACCTTTATAAGTGAAATTTTTGGCTTTATAGCGTTCTAATTGCTCAGCAATCTTTTGCATTTCTTGTTGAGCAGCGGATGCTGAAGCCCTACGGGTATACTCTGTATAGGCTGGAAAGGCTACGGCAGCTAAAATGGCAATAATTATGACAACGACCATTACTTCAATCAAAGTAAAACCAGATTGAGCACTTGATTGCTTACTGTAAATGTCAGTAGGCAAATTAGTTTCGAACTTAGCTTGCTGAAACATATTTTTCATACCACCGTATCGGATTTAGAATGCGGGTACATTCCCATTTACCAGAGCCTTGAATATTTCCAAGCATGGTTAAACTTCCACAACTATTTGGTTTATTTGAGTTTTCACCAGGTCCTAAAGTAATCCCTCGGATACCCGCCCCAATAACATTTGTATTTTTACCATTCAGAATTTGAAAGCCTGACTTTTTATCTTCATCTATATCCTTTGTACCATCTAATTTCAAACATACACCATATGGCAAACAGAACTGTTGGGTATTACTTTCACCGACAATGCGTGGTTTGCATGGATCTTGTTGTGCCACACCAGTTCCTTCTGGATCATATGTAGGTACAAATAAATAGTTAGTTAAAGCAATAGGTTCTTCTTCAAACGCCTTTATACCACCTGATGTTCTTCCTGATACATCATTTCCCGTATAATCGCTAGAAAGAGAACGATACCAACCTTGTAATCCTGTTTTATTATATGGAAAAAAGCTTGATGCAATTGCCCCAGATAGCGTTTGCGGATTTTTCTTTAAATCTGTCAGGACTAAATTAACTGTTTTTAAATCACTATCTGCAATCGTCATTAATGCCTTATTACTAAAATCACGATCAATTAACCCATAAACATTATTCATAGGTCTGTTTGGTATTGCTTTTGCAGGTAAGATTCCTTCTCGTCCAGTTAATGGCGTTACATCTAAAGGTGTACTACGATCACCTGAAGCAATCCCAACTAGAATAAAAGTGTCTGAACCTTGGGTATGCTTTGTTAAGGTTGGCGGTTGATAGAAGCGTGGTTGGTCTCCATCGGTTAGTGTTGTACTGCCTAGATTTGCCAGTCTTACAACCCGTTTACCAAATCCAGAAGCAGGTGTTCCTTTTGCATTATTTAAATCGGCTCTAAATACTTGCCCACCTAAATCACCAAAATAAAGATGATCAACCAGACCATCACCATCACGATCAACAGTACTTATACGACTCACAATACTATGCGTCATAGCCGCATTATTAGAATCTGCGCCTGCATTACTTGCATACCACAGAACAGAACCATCATTCGCATCTATCATATAGACAGCATTACCATCTGCTTGTGCTTTCTTACAGGCAGCACCACCATACTCCGTTGGATTTGCAGTATTTAATTTAAATCTTGGATTTTCATAGCATATATCATAACCACCACCGATGATCATCACACGTTTGAATTTATCGCCATAACGTACATTTGCAAGTACAGGTTTAGACCATGTTTGCCCTATGCGTGCATATTTCCCACCTAAATCAGGTCCAATTCTAAATAAAAATTTTGGTGAATTAGGATTCAGTACATTTAATCCGTAATAACTTGTCCCCCCCATCCGCATACCACCATACACATTCATCTGCTTCGCTCTCACAGATGTTGTGTTTGAGCTTGTGCCAAATTCGTATGCTGGATCGGCAACCCATGCACCATCTATTCCATAAGTGGCATCACCTGCTTCACTTCTGCGTAAGGCACTTGAAGCATTATCTTTTTCTAAGATATCTGCTGGAACAAAAACCATTTGTTCAGCACCTGTTGATGCATCAACAACGCGTAAACCTCCTTCCATACTGGAATAGAGCACAGATTGTGAGCGTACTGATGTTAAATCACCATTTCCGTCTAAATCGCCAGAATAGGTCAATTGAACAGGTAATGAATGAATACTCCCCCCCATTGCTGTAAAAGGGGAGCTTGGTGGATTTAATATATCTGGTAAAGTTGTCGTTGTTGCCAAATCTAAATCATAACCAAGATAATTTAATATTTTTATCTTAAGCGGAGTTGAAAAATCTTTTACGACAGCTTGTGTCTTAAACCCCGTCAATAATGCAGCATTATTTGCAATTGGTTTATTTGTCACAGCCAATAAATTGCTATCTTTTGCAGAGATTTTTACAAGTTTCCCATTATTTACACTAGATACGTCTGTAAATAAGGGTCTAAATAAATTAGGATTATCTGTTGTTGGCAAAGCTAATTTTGAATAAACTCCACCTTTTTCAACAAGACCTAAATCAAATGAATTTGAAGCATTAAAAAGGTCTTTGGTATTTTTATTTAATGCGCCAAGATCATTAAAAATTGTTGTTGATCCGTCTTTTAAGGCTCCGCCATTAATTCCATACTTTTTTAAATTACCTTGCCAGATTAAATAATTTTTCCCTGGATCAGGTTTTAAAGCACGTAAATATCCATATGGTTGAAAACCATTTGGATTCAAGGCATCAACTGGCACTGAAATAGCACCGGTTGACAAAGGATCTGGTGGAGTATCTCCCAGTGAGTTAATAAACTGGATTACACTTTTGGTGACATCAATTGATTTTGATGCTTGAAAAAAACCACCATTACCAAAACCACCATCATAATTATAACCATCTGTTCGACCTGTACCTGAGTTATTCGCTGTAGGCGATGGTATTGTCAATGCACCTCCATAACCAGGAGAACATTTATCATTTGGAGCTGCCCCTGTTGCAGCATCTTTATATGCACGTGAACTTATACGGCAAGCATTTTGTGTATCTTGGTTAGCAGTTAAAATGTTATTAGTAAAAAATGTGCTACCAAAACCAACAAAGGCCGTTTGAATTGAACGTTGCATTGGGTTTTTAGATGGATCAAACAAAGACTTAGAATATGCGCCCATACAACGCCATGCGCTTCCAGAATCTGCATTCGGAATTTCATTTGTACAGGAAAATAAAGAGCTTTTTGAATCTAAAGATTTTTTCATCAATGATAAAGCACGATCATCACTAGTATTATTAGCAACACCATCTGACAAAAAGTATATACCTTGACCGTCACAAGATGCTTTATTTGCATCACTTGGCAATGGTGATAAATAGTTTGATGAATTTCTAGTATCTATTATAACCGAATTATTGAAACCAGAATCTGGATTGTCCGTATAATAGTAATATCCATTATAATTACCAACCCGCCCAGCCTCTCCTAAAGTTGTATTAGATGAATTAAAATTACTATACCAACCATTCCATCTTCCAATACATGTACCATCTGTATCCCATGAATCACACTCTGCATAAGAGCTAGAATTATTGATTTTAAAATAACGTTGTAAATTAGCATTAGTTGTAGTGCCAAGTAAGTAGCTGGCTGCTTCAGCATATGCATTTGCTGATGGCGTTCCATTTCTTGCAGATAAGCCAGCAATGGCATTCTTCAAAGATAATCTTTGAGAGCTTCCAATTTCACCTAATTTCTTCGCAGGAACTAAAATTTGACCTGACTGCCCGTCTCCATTCGAAGAAAAATTTCCTACGCCAATATAAGTTGCAGAAAGTTTTGCTGTACTATCCTTGATTAAAGTATTCGCGACACTATCGTCACTTTCTAGTAGCTTAAACATACCGTCTTTTAATCGTGTGAGTCGATCAAGACACTGATATCCTGTTATAGTTCCATTAGTGTTTTTAATTTGCTCGCATCCTGACACTTCATCTTTAACAGAAGTAGATGCTGAGCTCGAAGAAACATAACAGAAATTTCGATCATAGCTTGGATTTGTTCCTGAGCTAATTCTATATGCTCTATTGTTTGTGAGACCAGATAGACTTGAAACTGATGTTGCTAAAGCAGTTTGTGAGCTTGTTCCACAATTTAAATTATAATCATCACGATAACTATAACCAGAACTATTTACAGGCCCCATACTTCCAGATGTGTCTAGCATCATGATAATTGTTTTTTGCCCAGCTGAAGGTGCAGCATAAATTTGTAAATCAGTCGCTTGAACAACTCCTGAAACAAACACAAACGTACAGCCAAAGGTCAGACAAAAAGCACTTAACTTTTGTTTTTTTACATGCCGAACTTTCTTTATCAGTGAGGCATTTTTAATTAAATTTCTCATTTTCATCCCCAAATCAAGGCTTTTCAGTTTGTGTAAATAATGTTTGCAAATTGAACTCTTGTGTTTGGCTATTTACAGGAACTCCTAAATCCACTAAACAATTTGCAATAGTTTTAAAATCTTTCGTTTCCACATCAGTATTATCACTAATATAACCAGGATTAGCGCTATCAACGCCTATACAAGCTTGTGCAGCTTTAATGTCTTTAGCGAATGCTGGAAAAATAGAGGTTGTCGTTACTCTTACTCTTTGTTGCTCGACTACATTTTTGGGTAGAATCGTTCCCGCACTTACGTTTGTTCCTTCACCCAATAAAGCACCTGGTGGTAAATCGGTGACTGCATCATTTGGAATTTTTATTGCAACTTGAGTGACCACAGCCTCCCTATTACTCCCAAAATCTTTTGTTAAATCACAAAATGCAGCTGAACCACCTGAGGCAACTGTTGGTTTTGCAGTTTTATTTGCTGGTGGGCGAAGTGTTGCGACACTTTGTGATGCACCAAACTTTACTTTTGAGGTAGGTCTATAACAAAAAATATACTCATTGCCTGGCTCTAATTTACTATCTTGCAAGGCAAAGCCCACGACCCCGCTTAAGTCCACCATTTTGGATAAATCTGATGTATAAAATTGATTTAAAGGAGTATCTGCAGTTTGACTTAAGAACTGCCCCACCTGTGTATTTGTTGCAATGTTCAATGATGTCATTGCAGTACGAATAGCAAAAACACCAATCAAAGTAATAAGTATCAGCATGAATAAAACAACAATCAAGGTTGCCCCTCTTTGGGACGAAGCCAATAATATTTTACTCATAGTGGCTCTCCCATCGCATTTCTTAATGCTATTGTTGTTGTGTATTCACGTCTTAAATACTTGCTGCTTGTATTTTTTAACTTAACCACTTCATTTAAAAAATTTATACTTGCTGTAGGATCAATTAACGTACTTTTCGTATCATCTTTTGAACGGACTAGTACTCCAACTTTAATTGAGACAACTCTTGGTGGTTTTTTATTTGCAGCTGCTGCAGTTTTGGCCTCACTCATATATTTATCAATCGAGTAATAGCTTAGATTTGTTTTATTATTATTTTGTGTACCTAAATAAAATCTTAAATGATCTACACGGGGCATGATGATTTGACTACGTTCACCCATCCCCTTAATTTGAGCAATAGATGTCGCTGGTGGTGTATTTGCATCACAAGCCAGTGCATAGTCTGTATCATTCTGACCATTATCATCCTTACGTAAAAAATAACGTTGAAGAATATATTCCCCTGCTGCAACTTCAGCCCCTTCACAATTAAACATTTTATTTGGCGCTATGAATAAAATTGTTAATTGATCACTTGCCGCATTTACATTTGACACCCCGCCTGCAGTCGTTAAAAACTTTGTATCCAAAGCAATAGGTAAATTAACGTTTCCAGTTGCTCCACTGGTTAAAACAACACCACCTTGATTGGTTTTATCATTTAACTCTGGATTATTTGTGTTCCCATAATTCGCAAGTCTTATATCATGCGCCATATATTCCAACCCAAAAACACCACTATCTTGCAACTCAGCACCTGCTTGTTGTAAGCGAGTCGTGATCAGGCCACCTGTAAATAGTTGTAGAGCAGCAGCACTAATGATTAATCCTAAAGCTAGGGCAACGATAAGTTCAACTAAAGTAAAACCTTTTTGTAATTGATTTTTCATACTAATAAGCCTCCATCATGAGGCATTTGGCATTATTTACATATATTCCAGAAGAATTCATACAGGCTGTATAATTCCCGGCAGAAAATTTTGTTCCATTCCAACCCGCGAATAGACACTGCCGGTTTGTAGATTGAATACCAGGGCAAGTCGCCATCGTTATATTTATTCCAACATTAGAAGCAGATCTTGCAACTAAAAATGCATCATAAGTAGCCATTTGTTCAGCAGTGCATGTTGTATCAATACATGATTTGGGCTCACTTGGACTACTCGTAATCCCTGCATAACTTTGTACTTTTGCAGGGTAAAAAGATTGTCCATTTGGATTAGCGCGAATGCTTTCAGTTAAACCTCTCAATAATAATGTCGCTTGAGATCTAAGCAGCGCTTCTTCACCCGCCTCTACCGCTTTGAGTTGTAAAGCAGCAAAACCCAAAACACCTATAGCAAGTAACACTAAAGCCACCAATACCTCAACCATTCCAACACCTGCTTGCTTATTTATAATTTTCATGAACAAGTTCCTAATGAAATATCAGATGCACCAGTAGAAGCGACAGTAATACTTTTAGACTTACTTTTTGCACACAAAGTAAATGTTTTTACACTTTCAACATTACCCATGGGTAAAAAAACTACCCCTGATACTGTTGATGTTACATTTGTACTGTCTGCTATATTTGCAAGAATTACTCTATTTTGAGCAATAAATTTATCACTATCCGCATTAGCAATAGTTTTTGTTACACATTGTTTTGCCGTAATTTGCGTACCCGCATTGTCTTTATTTGGGCAGACCACAACAGTTGAACGCAACGCAACTGCCCTACTTCTCCCCTCATTTAGTGCAAAGAGTATTTCTTTAGCACTATTATCTAAATTTTGTCTGGTAATATTCTCTGAAAATGAAGGCGCTGCAATCGACGCAACAATCGCCAAAACAGCAATCGTCACCATCAACTCAATTAAGGTGAATCCTCGATTTTTTTGCATTGCTCCCCCCATTGCAACAAAACGCTACCCTATTAAAAATCATAACTTAAATACTTACAAAACCAATACAAGTTGGATAAAAGGCATAAAAAAGCAGATAACTGAAATCTCAGCTATCTGCTTAAAAAATAAAGTTTAAATTTAAGCTTGCGTTACATGAATCCGTAGCTCTTTTGGCAGGCTAAATGTGATATTTTCCTCACGACCATTTAACTCTTGTGGTGCTGTCGCGCCCCAGTCCTGTAACCGTTGAATCACTTGCTTAATTAAAATCTCAGGTGCAGATGCCCCTGCTGTAACACCAATCTTATGGTTTGAGTTAAACCATTCCTGTTTTAACTCATCTGCGTTATCGATCAGATAGGCATGTTTCCCCATCCGCTCAGCCAACTCACGTAAACGATTTGAATTCGACGAATTTGGAGAGCCAACCACCAACACCACATCACATTGTGTTGCTAAATCTCGCACAGCATCTTGGCGGTTTTGCGTAGCATAGCAAATATCATCTTTACGAGGCCCTTGAATTTGAGGGAATTTATTTCGCAGAGCATCAATCACTTTGGCCGTATCATCTATAGATAAAGTTGTTTGGGTCACAAATGCTATTTTTTCAGGATGATGTACTGTTAAGGAAGCGACATCTTCTTCATCTTCAACCAGATAAATTTCACCACCATTCTTTTTGTCATACTGCCCCATAGTCCCTTCAACTTCTGGGTGCCCTTCATGGCCAATCAAAATTGCTTCGGTTCCTTCACGTGCATATTTCGTGACCTCAATATGTACTTTGGTAACCAATGGGCAAGTTGCATCAAATACTTTTAAACCACGACGCTCTGCCTCTTGTTGGACGGCCTTTGACACGCCATGTGCACTAAAAATAACAATATTATCGTCAGGCACTTCATCTAACTCATCCACAAAAATTGCGCCGCGCTGACGTAAATCGTCAACCACAAATTTGTTATGAACCACTTCATGACGGACATAAATAGGTGGATTAAAACATTCAAGCGCACGATTGACGATGGCAATTGCACGATCTACACCTGCACAAAATCCACGCGGATTAGCCAATACAATTTCCATAAAACCCTCAATGCTCACTTCAATGGTTGGATATATTTTAGCGATTAAACACAAACAATGTGTAAAAACTGTTTTGTTTGTCTGCGCTCTACTCTAAAATAGAGAAGATATTTTATCATATCAGGAAAAATATCATGTCGGGTCTATTGTTTGTCGTTTCTGCGGCATCAGGAACAGGCAAAACATCTCTCGTTAAAGCGCTACTTGAGCGTGTGAGCAATTTACACGTTTCTGTTTCACATACGACTCGTGGTCAGCGACCTGGCGAACTCGACGGTGTTCATTATCATTTCACCTCTAAAGAAAACTTTCTTGATCAAGTCAATCAAGGTGGTTTTATTGAGTATGCAGAAGTTTTTGGTAATTATTATGGTACTGCGCAAGCAACTGTAAAAGACCAATTGGCGAAAGGCCATGATGTGCTACTTGAGATCGATTGGCAAGGTGCTGAGCAAGTTCGTAAACTTTTTCCTGAATCTAAACAAATTTTCATTCTTCCTCCAACACAGTTTGATTTACGCCAACGTCTCTCAAATCGTGGCACAGACTCTGTTGAAGTTATTGAACATCGCTTAAGTTGTGCAGTGGAAGACATGCAACAATATGTCAACTTTGAATACATCATCATCAATGATGATTTCAATAAAGCGTTACATGATTTGGAATCTGTTATTAATGCCAATCGCTTAAAAATAGATCAACAGGCAAATCGTCATCAGGCTTTAATTACCAAACTGATTACACCACAATCTTAGATCTAAATACTTATGATCTAAATGCTTTCTAAATAAGCTTCGATTAAAACTTGAGTCTATGATGAAAGCATTTTATACTGCACAGTCTATTTAAAAAATTTGTATTCAAACGAGAATTCTTATGGCACGCGTAACCGTTGAAGATTGTTTAGACCATGTAGACAACCGCTTTGAGCTTGTACTAGTGGCAAGCAAACGCGCGCGTCAATTGGCACGCCAAGGCATTGAACCAACTGTTGAGTGGGACAATGACAAGCCGACTGTTGTTGCATTACGTGAAATTGCGATTGGTCATGTGACTAAAGATATCTTGAAGCAACGTGATCAAGATTACCAAACGTCTAGTCTTGACCTTGCTTTATCAGCAAACAATCTTAATCTTGAAGGTTTTTCTTTCCAGTAAGCTAAGCCTTTGAAAAAAGCCTAGTTTTTCAACTAGGCTTTTTTATTTCAATTATTTTGCAAAAAGTTTTGCCAATCAATCGACAAAATTCAAAATATTTGTTAAAAAAAATAGATATATTTGATGTCTAGAAATTGACAAGCGGCTCAATATGCTTTTCATTAAAGCATTAGGAAAAATATTTCAAATTTGTAATTTAAGATAGGTGTTCTATGCCAGGCCAACAGGTCAGCCAATCCAAGCAACAGTTGAATGTAATTATCGACGCGTACTTAAAACCAAGTGATGTCGAGCGAGTACTTGTGGCTTGTGATTATGCTGATATTGCGCATGATGGTATTACACGTAAAAGTGGTGAACCCTATATTTTACACCCGATTGCGGTGAGTTGTATTTTGGCACATATGCGTATGGATGCCGAAACGCTCATGGCAGCCTTATTGCATGATGTGATTGAAGATACAGATTTCACCAAAGAAGATATCACTGAAAAATTTGGTAAAACCGTGGCTGAATTGGTCGATGGGGTCACCAAACTGAGTCATTCCAGCGATAAAGAATATAATAAAGCTGCGTCTTTCCGTAAAATTCTTCAAGCCACCTTACAAGACCCGCGTGTCATTATTATCAAACTCGCCGATCGTTATCATAATATGACGACTCTAGGCGCTTTACGGCCAGATAAACGTGCACGCATCGCACAAGAAACTTTTGATATCTTTGTTCCTATGGCACGACTTGTAGGAATGAATGAGATGGCAGATAACTTAGAACATCTGTGCTATCAAAACCTAGATCTCGATATGTACAATGATGTACAAGAAAATTTACTCAAAACCAAACCAGAGCGCTGTAAATATCAATCGGTTTGGGAACAAAATTTAGCTGAATTACTCAATAATTATAATATTCAAGGGCGCATCAAAAAGAAAAACAATAATATCGAACTGTTACGCCACTTTGTAAAAAATGAAATCGACTTACAAGAGCTCACCCATAGCCATGCTTTTGAAATTGTTTTACAAAGCATTGCGGATTGTGATCGCTTGGTCGATGCCTTACGTGAAAATTTCCAAGTCATCGACTATGAAGACCATATCCGTCGCCCATTACCAGGCGGAAATCAGTCTTTAATGATCAAACTCAAAGGTGAACGTACCACGTTGTCCTTAACCATTCAAACCGAACTGATGCGTAAAGCTGCACGCTTTGGTGTGGTCCTCGGTGAAAATGCGCCACAAGCTTGCCGTTCTGCGATCCAAGCATCGATGAAGAATTTAGATCTTCTTGTCGGTGGTGAATGTGCAAAAACCACATTTAGCGATCTACTTGATTATTTACATCAAGAAAAGATCTGGGTCTACACCCCACATGGACAGCTACATGAATTACCGCAAGGCGCTACAGCCGTTGATTTTGCTTATTCAGCGAGTTTATTTTTAGGCAACCATGCGGTGGGTGCTAAAATCAATGGTGAAATTAAACCGCTTTCAACCCCTTTGGTCAGTGGTCAGGTGGTTGAAGTCATTACCGATGTATTGGCAACGCCAAACCCAGACTGGTTAAGCTTTATTAATACCCAAAAAGCGCGCCGTGCGATTCAAAATATCTTGCGTGATCAAGATCCAGATGAACAACGCCTAGTGGGGCAACAAGCGCTCAATCGTGCTTTAAAACTGTTTAATCGCTCGACCAAAGACTTATCCGAAGCGGATTGGAAAGATCTATTAGAGTGGCGTCATGTGCCCGATAAAGACACTTTATTTGAACAAATTGCAGTGGGAGACCTACTACCACAACTGGTCGCTAACCATTTATTTGCCCAATCTAAAGCCACTGAAGAACATGCTTCAAATCGCCTCATCCAAGGTACAGATGGTGTCGATGTAAAATATGCACACTGTTGTAACCCAGTCTTGGGAGATCCGATTCAAGGACATTTATCCCGTCGTGGCTTAATTGTGCATCGTGCACGCTGTCATAACTTATTGCATGAACAACATTTACATCCTGAAAATATCATGTCTTTACAGTGGACATCGGAAGAAGAAGAAGATGTGAACTTTAATGCTTATTTGAGTATTGATCTTATTTTAACCGATGAACAAATTTCAGAATTGATTTACTTATGTCGTAAAGCAAAAACTGGGGTTGAATCAGTACGCTCTCATGAAGATAAAACCTATGTGAATATCGTGGTGAATAATCGTAAACAAATTGCGCAAATCATTCGTGAACTCCGTATGCAATTTGGTTTTCCTCGTATTAGTCGAATGTCTATGCCAGTTTCAATTAATGAGACGCTAAAAGCAAAAGCGTGCTAAATTAAGACCTGTAATGTTTATCGATAATCTTCGATGCACTTTGCATGCCATTCATGCTTTATGATGAAATGATTTGAAATCAAGGAGAAATCAATGTCCCGCCAAGTGATCCATACTGAAAATGCCCCTGCTGCAATTGGTACTTATTCACAAGCCATTTTAGTAGACAACACATTATATCTTTCAGGGCAAATTGGCTTAGATCCATATAGCATGGAATTGGTTGAAGGCATTGAAGCACAAATTCGACGTGTTTTTGATAATTTAAAAGCAGTCTGTGAAGCTGCTGGCGGGTCTTTAGCAGATATTGCAAAGCTCAATATTTTTCTTACCGATTTATCCAATTTTCAATTGGTCAACCAGATCATGGGCGAATACTTTGCTCAACCTTATCCTGCACGTGCAGCTTTAGGTGTTGCCTCTTTACCTAAAAATGCATTGGTTGAAATGGATGGTATTGTGATTATTCCTCAATAATAGCAGCCAAAACTAATTGTTTGATTTTAAATAATTTAAAAAATAAAATTAAATACTACCGATCAGGTGGTATTTTTTTATTCAAAAAGCCAATAAAGATTAATGAGATTTCAAATGAATTTCATTGACAAATGATAACAATTATCAATAATATTAGATATCGCATTTAACCTTAGGGTTGAGTTTCATGTACGTTTGTTTATGTCGTGGTATTACAGATCAAGATATCAAAGATGCAATGGCAAATGGTGCAGAGAGCTACCGTGAAGTACGTGAATTATTAGACTTAGGCACGTGCTGTGGTCGCTGTGCTCCTGAAGCAAAAAGCATTATCAATGAAGAGCTATCGCTGATTGCAGCACGTATTTCTGTTGCCGCGTAGCTTTTAATTTAAAAATTCAAACATAAAAATAAGTTCAGATTTATAACGACAATAAATAAGTTTTTTAATGATCCCCAGATCATTCTCCTCCCCCGCTTCGACTCAAAGCGGGTTCGTTTTTTCAATCAATCTCTTTTAGCCAAAACGACATCCCTATTGTTTTTGATTGCGATTTTCATTTGCCGTTCCATAAACTACTCGTAACCCTGCAGAAAGTTGATTAATATAGAGCCATATCAAATTACCTTAATCATTAAATTTCAATGACTCAGTTTAAATTCACGTTAAGGTAAAAAATTAGAATGGAGTTTTAACCATATGCAAGGCAATCGAGACGTAATTAATCAGCTCAATCAAGTGCTTTATCATCATTTGACTGCGATTAACCAATACTTTTTACACTCGCGTATGTTTAATGATTGGGGAATCGAGAAACTTGGTTCGGCTGAATACAAAGAATCTATTCGCCAAATGAAGCACGCGGATAAGATCATTGAACGTATTCTTTTCTTAGAAGGCTTACCGAACCTTCAACATTTAGGCAAGCTATACATTGGCCAACATACAGTTGAAGTTTTAAACTGTGATGTACGTAAAGTAAAAGAAAACATTGATGCATTAAAAACAGCAGTTGCACTCGCAGAAAGCAACTTAGATTATGTGACTCGTGATCTTGTTCAAGAAATTCTTGAGAAAGAAGAAGAGTTTTGGGATTGGACAACCACCCAACTGGATCTAAGCGAAAGTGTTGGTATCGAAAATTATATTCAAAGCCGACTATAATTTTGAAAGATCACAAAAAATCCCCCTAATTGATTGGGGGATTTTTTATTGCATTTCAAAATGTGGCAATGCAAAAAGTACAGTCATCAAAATGCACTTTTATGAAATGGCATTATTTTCCCACAACAGAAACAGGTAATAGCTCCTGATATGATTTCTCTTGCCCATGCAGTGTCTTTAGAATCCATAATTGATGTTCAGCCTCAACTTTTTTACCATTAAAAGCCAAAACCTGTGCATATTTCTGAATATCATAGGCTGACGCTAAGTTCGCTACCATACGTCCCATATATTGCAACTGCTGATCCGACATTTTGCTATATGGATTAAAGCCAATCCACCAGACACGTTCTTTAAATTGCGTCAGCAACAAAATATCTTGATTCATCACTGCTTGCTGTGAAGCACTTAACGGTGTTTTCTTATTTACGAATATGCTTTGTTGGCGGTATAAAATATAGTCTCGATAAATCACGCCCACCAAGACCAAACCAATCACAATAATACTTACTGTAACCGAAGACTTTAAGTTGACTGTAGGCAAGCGAGGATATTGTGCTTGGATGATCCCCAATAAAAAACCTAAAGGAAGTAAGAAGTATGCATAGTGAATTGGGTATTCCAATAGAGCATGAATCAAAATGGCACAGACCATCAATCCCGCTGCAATTGAAACTGCATCTTTAATGCCTTTATTTAACCAATACAACCAACATGCCATATAAACAATAATCAATCCACCAATCGGGATACCACTCCAAATCAGCAAATCCAAAATCACGTTATGTGCAGTTTTATACCATTCATGTGATGGGTATAAATCAAAAGCGGCGATTTGTGCCATCCCCGTTTGGTTCCAGCCATAACCAAACCATGGCTTTTCTGAAATCGCGACTAGGGCTTGATTCCACATATCTAAACGGAGATAACCTGATGTTGCTCTCTCGACCACTGAATTTGCTTGTGCTACGTCTTGGGTTGATACAGATACAATCCACTGATTCAGCATCGGCAAGCATGTAATCAACGCAATAAACACACCACACCATGCGAGTAATTTTACAAACCCAAAGCGCTTAGTTTGACCGAATTGCTTGATCGTCAAATAAATCAATGTGAACAAACATACCACCCAAGCAGTTCGTGATTGAGTTAGTGCAATGGTCAATAGAAAAATAAAAGTGGATGGCCCAAGTATGTAATTTGGTAGTATTTTCTTTTCATAAAAATATAAACATGCAAATACCCCCATACACATAAACGTCGCCAGATTATTCGGCTGGGCAAAGTTTGCATATGGACGATTGCCATTGAGCTGATTCACCAAAGGTCTAAAATATTCGTTTACACCCAACCACTGGGTCATTGCAATAAAACTTGAAAGTACCGCACCCGTAAAAACCACAAGGCTAAATAGTTTAAAGACTTGTTCTCTTTGACCTTTTTCACCCACTGCCAAGCTATAACCAACAACCAGCATCAACCAAAACATCGCAATATAGGCTGTACAAAGCAATGCATTGCTTAAATACAGAATCTCACCAAAGCCCCATTGAATCAATGGGATTGCCAATACAGGCAATATAAGCAGTTGCGGTTTTGAAATTTTTAAATCTTTATTTAGAAAAGCACTAAGCAACACTAAAGCAGATAGAAAAGTCAAAGCTTCACTACCAAAGGTTGTCCAAGGCATTTTATGGATCGGTAAAAGCCAAGCAAATAAAAGCAATAAAGCTGAAAGAAGATAAGGGATGGCTTGCATAGGAAAAGTGAATAGAAAAACTGAGCCTATTATAACGTTTCTAACATTTTTTGTTTAAGGAATGATTGTACAGTTTGCGCCTTTATTCAAGTCACAACGGATATCGACTTTTGTTGAATTTTTACTTTTTGCTTCAATTATCAGATTTGTTGTTGTCTCGTTCCATGAAGATGCATCTGTAATTTTCACACATGCAGAATTATCAGCAACAGGAATAGCTTGCTCTTTATCAGGACTATTTAAAATCAAATACACCATATTTGTATAGGCATTTGCTTCAGCTAAACAGGCATTAATTTCGGATCTCTTAAGATACTTAATATATGTTGGAAAAGCAATTACAGTAAGAATACCAATAATTGCAACAACAATCATGACCTCGATCAGGGTAAACCCATTTGTTTTAAATTTCATAATCTATCTTTGTATAAAAAAACCAGCTTTAAAAGCTGGTTCTTTATTTTTATTTAATATTATGGAACTAATTCACATTTTCCACTTGAAGTTTTACAGTTAACACCCGAGCTAATCCCCTTTTTAATAGTTGCAGCAATATCTGTAGCATCATCAGCTGTTGGTGCAGTAATTGCACAATTAGCAGTATTAAAATCAGCTACAACAGGTTTAGGAGTTGCATCAGAAGTAGTTAAAGCTGTATCTGATACATATAAATTCCATTTTGCTGTGAAGTTCTGTGTAGCACCTAAACATTGGCTATCTACAGCACGTTTTGTATAGTTTTGATACGCAGGAATTGCAATCGCTGCAAGAATACCAATAATTGCAACAACGATCATTAATTCAATCAGGGTAAAACCTTTTTGAGCATTCATAACATTTCTCCAATGTTTTAAAAATTTTTATAGCTTTTAGAGCAATTTATATGGCTGTTCCTTTTTGTGGAAAAAATCAACAACCAATCGAGACTCTTTGATTTTAGAGAGAATGTAACCCTTTACAAGTTTTTTTTTGCCGCTTATATTTTTACGTAATTATACGTAAAAAAGTGACATTTATTGTCACCAAAAACCAGATTAATTCACAATGATTGGATGATTTGTTAACTCATTAACATTGGCAACCTGAGCATATTGCTTACCATAAAATAAATTTAAAATTTGACCAATTTCTACGACACCATTGGTGACTGCAGTTCGATAATTTTTGTTTTTTAACTCTGAAATCATCACATCGCAAATCTGTTGCCAGGTTTGTTGCGTTGTTGCTTGATAAATACCACGATCTATCACAATTTCTACTGTCTTCTCACACAAATTTAAATACAACAAAATGCCACTATTATATTCGGTATCCCACACACCCAATTCAGCAAATAATTGTTGTGCTCTGAGACGTGTATTTTGATGATATGCCTGATGACTTGGAATATGTCCCTCAATCACCACTTGTATTTCGCCGACATGACCTTGTTCGGCTTGCGTCACAGTTTGTGCAATGGCGTGTTGATCTTGCTTTGAAAAATAGCGTTTTGATGCAGGCATATATAAAACGTGTTTTAACCAACGTTTAAAGCTCGGTTGTACCTGCTCCTGTAACTTCGGTTCAGTCACAATTGTTGTTGTATCTGTTTTTGTTACCATGAGCCTGATGCTCCTCCACCGCCAAAACCACCACCGCCGCCACTATAGCCCCCCCCACCACCAAAACCGCCTCCTCCACCGCTTCCACCACGCCCACCACCTGATAGAAACATTTGGAAAATGAGTTGTGCCAATGATGTAATCAACAAGAAGAATATACCAAAACCCAAAACCAGACTCATCACAATCCCTGAGCCATAAATCAGACCTGCAACGGTTGCTGTCACACCCGCAACTGCCGCACTTAAACGATTACCGACAATAAATGATGCAAAGATACCTATCACCAAAATCACCATAGCAGTGGTTAAGGTTCGATCCTTGGCCTCTTGTTCTTGCAGTGCTTGGGTTTGCCGCGCTTTTAGCTCATCTGCGGCTTGTTTGGCAATTTCAGGGTCAAGATTTAAAATACGCTCAATCTCATTGACACCTGCCTGTAAACCCTGAGCATATTGCCCCTGTTTAAAATCAGGGGTGATTTGATTGCGTATAATTCGACTGACCAGAATGTCAGGAAGTACACCTTCTAAACCATAACCTGTTGCAATATGAATTTTTTGATCATTGACTGCGACTGCAATCAATAAACCATTGTCTTGTTTTGCTGAACCTAACTTCCATTGCTCAGCAACCCGCATTGCAAAATCAAAAATACCTTCTTGCCCCGTAGTTGGGACAATAATAATGCCGATTTGCGCTTTGCCTTGGCGATATATATCACGAATTTGTTGTTCTAAATTTTGCTTTTCAGCTGCAGATAAAACCTTAGCTTGATCAACGACAGGCTGATTCAGTGTGGGAATATTTCGAGTAGTTTCGCCCTCTGCCATATCATTGGCGACTGGGGGTACGTTTTGTACGGGACTTTGAGGGGCTTGTTGTGTAGTTGACGTTTGATTTACTTGATTTTGATTATCTGGTGGTTTTGAACCAATCACATTAGGTAAATTGGCATTGGGTACCACTTTGCCCAAAACAATCGCATCTTGTGCCTCTTGCTCATCTGTGGCTGTCGCAGTTTCAGCCCAGACACTTGATTGAACAGAAAGCATCAGTCCTAGAAATACAAATAATATTGTACTCATGTTTTTCATTACTGATTTTTCTCGCCATTCAATCATAGGTCACCTTTTATTTAATAATGAATATTCTTAGCCTATCTTTTTTCAGCATGCTTTAAAGACAGTGAAATGAAATCACATCATTAATTAAAATTAACTGTTGGCGCTTTAGATGCACCCGCTTCTGCACTAAAGTTTGGTTTGGCTTTCATACCAATCACTTTAGCAGTCATTGCTTGAGGGAATTGACGTACATAAGTGTTGTAATCTTGGACAGATTCTACATAACGTGTACGTGCAGTACTGATACGGTTTTCCGTACCTTCTAGTTGAACCTGTAGATCACGGAATTGTTCATTGGCTTTTAAATCTGGATAATTTTCTGTCACTGCTAAAAGACGAGATAATGCACCCGTCATTTGTGATTGTGCTTCTTGGTATTTTTTAAACAATTCAGGATCGTTCAATACTTCTTTATCTACTTTTAAACCTGCAACACTGGCACGCGCCTCAGTCACTTCAGTTAAAACTTTTTCTTCATGCGTTGCATAACCTTTGACGACATTGACCAGGTTAGGCACTAAATCTGCTCGACGTTGATATTGGTTTTCAACTTCTGACCATGCCGCATTTACTGACTCATCTTTGGCTTGCAAAGTGTTATAGCCACAACCTGAAAAAGCCAAAGTACTTGCCAATGTAAGTGCAACTAAACCTTTTTTCATTGAATTCATTGCCAATTCCTCAGAGATATTTATTTGTATTTGTTGATATCTCTGCATTCTATACAGTTTAAGGCAAAGTTTTGTTTAATTTCTGCTACCTAGCCAATGATCATACAATTAAATTTTTGAATGTTTGATAGATATTGACAAAAAATGCCTTAAAGCGAAACCATTTAGAATGTTGAAAATAATCTAAACGTGTCTCAATTAATTTCGGGTTGAGATAGCCGATATCTTAAGCGCGCCGATAAAGCAAATCTACTGTTTTATCCGCCAAGTTATAATTCAGCATTTCAATATTGGCCATATTAAATATAATTTGCGCAGTGATTGGATCACGATCTACAAACCTTAACCGTTGATCCATTTGAATTTGGCTATCAAATAAGATTCTATTTAAATCATAATGTTGTTTTTGAAATTGTACAGTTTTAACCTTTGCCTTTGGTTCGGCTGCTTGACCAAAATCCAACCCTAAAACATCGTGATGTTGAATCCATGTAGAATCTTTTTGTTGTTGGATTTTCGCATCTAAAATTTTAACATGAATCCATTCACTGCCCTGATGAAGATTTGGATCACGTTGCATACCCTGTTCAATCCAATATTTTGCTTTTTCAGACTGCCCAGCCAGTTCATATGCTGTCCCTAAGTTCGCAGCGGTTTTAGCAAGATTTGGATGGGTTTTTTCAATTTGTTTAAATATTTGAATCACTTGATCGTATTGATGTGCATAAATCAGCAAAATACCATAATCATTTAAATCCTCAACAGATTTGGTTTTAGGTAAATGACCTTGTGCCAATTGCTTTTGAGCAGTTTTTTGATCTAATCCGCCATAACCCAACTCAAAAGCATAAGTATTGATACAAGCATGGGCTGTAACAGAGATCACGGACAACCCAATCACAGGGATATAAAATTTTAGCTTCATCTTATTATTCTCAATTGAATTATTTAAAAAAAATTAACTTAGAATTTAAACATACTTTAGATGTATAAAAAGACATAAAAAAGCCACCCTAAGGTGGCTTCTTAATTTTAATTACTTTTATTCTTCGTCTTTTTGCTCAGGTAAATCTTTCACTGCTTCTGCGATTAAACCAAACATATAGTTACCATAGGCATTGGTTTTATCATAATGAAAGCGCAAACGCGGAGTTATACGCGTTTTAATACGACGACCTAATTCGTGGCGTAAAAAACCAGATGCTTTATTTAAAACATCTAAAGTTTCTTTATTTGCCGCTTCACTTTGCTCATCGCCAAGTTCACGCCCCATCACGGTAACATAAACTTCCGCATAACCTAGATCTGGACTGACTTTCACTGCAGAGATGGTCACTAGACCACCTAAGCGTGGATCTTTCAGCTCTTGGCGAATCAGTTCTGACAACTCACGTTGTACTGTATCTGCCATACGCTTAAGACGTTGACTACCCGCCATTAAAGACTCCGTTTAATCAACTGAACATCATACACTTCGATTTTATCAAGTGCTTTGATGTCTTTATAACCTTTCACGGCAAGACCACATTCCATACCAGCACGAACTTCTTCAACCACTTCTTTATAGCGACGAAGAGACTCAAGCTCACCTTGGAATACCACAACATCATCACGTAGTACACGGATTGGTTTATTACGATGTAATACACCTTCGAGTACCATACAACCTGCAGCAGCACCAAACTTACTTGAGTGGAATACTTCACGAACTTCCGCAACACCTAGAATTGTTTCACGGTGTTCAGGAGCAAGTTTTCCGCTCATTGCTGCTTTCACATCATCAATAAGTTGATAGATGATTGAGTAGTAACGAATGTCGATACCATCTGCATCTGCTTTTTGACGCGCGGTATTATCTGCACGTACGTTAAAGCCAAGAAGTACCGCTTCTGAAGATTCAGCAAGGGTCACATCAGACTCAGTGATTGCACCCACGCCTGAACCAATGACACGTACTTTAACTTCGTCAGTTGCAAGATCAGCAAGTGCAACATGTAACGCTTCCAAGGTACCACGTACATCAGTTTTAAGAACAACATTTACAATCGGCACATCTTTTTTGCCCATTGATGCCATGATGTTCTCAAGACGCATCGCGCTTTGACGTTCAAGACGTTTTTGACGCTCACGATCCATACGCGCATCGGCAACTTCACGTGCTTTTTTCTCGTCATTAACAACAAGAACTTCATCACCCGCCATTGGCGCTTCTGGAAGACCTAAAATTTCAACTGGAATTGAAGGACCTGCAGATTGAATACGTTGACCATTCTCATCGGTCATCGCACGAACACGGCCGTAAGATGCACCTGCAAGAACCAAGTCACCTACTTTCAGTGTACCGTTTTGAACAAGGATAGACGTTACCGCACCACGGCTATTGTCTACACGTGCTTCAATTACAACACCTTGAGCAGCACCTTCTTCAGACGCTTTCAACTCTAACATTTCAGCTTGAATTGAAATCAAATCTAGAAGTTCGTCGATACCTTGACCAGAATGCGCTGAAACCATTGCAACCGGTACATCACCGCCCCATTGTTCAGGCACGATTTCTTTGGTTGTCAATTCATTTAATACGCGATCTGGATCAGCTGATTCTTTATCCATTTTATTGATTGCAACAATAATTGGAGTACCCGCAGCACGCGCATGGTCAATTGCTTCCGCAGTTTGTGGCATTACACCATCATCCGCTGCAACAACAAGTACCACGATATCAGTCGCTTTAGCACCACGTGAACGCATTGCAGTAAATGCAGCATGTCCAGGCGTATCAAGGAAAGTAATAATTCCTTTATCCGTTTTAACGTGATAAGCACCAATATGCTGTGTAATCCCGCCCGCTTCGCCTTGTGCAACTTTGGCACGACGAATACGATCAAGTAACGATGTCTTACCATGGTCAACGTGACCCATGATCGTTACAACTGGCGCACGTGTTGTTTGTGCACCACGCGCTTCTTCTGCTGCTTCAAGTAGGTTATCTTCAGCTTGTGTATCAGATACACGTACTGGGTTGTGACCCATTTCTTCAACAATCAATGCTGCAATTTCTTGCTCAATGGCTTGGTTCTGAGTAACAAGCTCACCCATTTTCATGAGTGATTTAATCACTTCACGAACTTTAACTGCCATTTTTGCTGCAAGATCTGCAACAACAATAGTTTCACCAATTTCAACGTCATAAACTTGCTTTTTAACTGGTTTTTCAAAACCATGTTTATTGGCTTGACTGGTTTTTAAACCACGTTTATGCGGATTATGGCTGAAAGATTGCTCTTCCTGACCACGACGACCACCTTTTTTAGGAGAACGTGTATTTGCAGTATTGGTACCACGTTTGATTTCACGGTCTTCTTTTGCAAATGAATCTTCATATGCTTGACCAACCAAACCAGCAGCCAACGGCGAATCATCAACTACACGAATCGTTGTCGTTGTTTCATCAGAAGAATACTTAGACGCCATTTGACGCATTTGCTCAAGCGTACGTTGTTGAGCTTCTTCTGCTGACTTACGACGAGCTGCTTCTTCAGTCGCTTTCAGTTGTGCTGCTTGAGCTTCACGTGCACGTTTCTGCTCAGGAGTTTCAATGGTTTTTACGGTTGCTTTGGTAATCGGCTTATTGGTCGATTTACGCTTTACAACAACAGCTGCTTTTGGTGTTTCTTTTGCAGCTGTTTGCTGTTTTGCAGCAGCACGCATTTTTTCTAAATTTGCTTTCGCTGAACTTTCAGTTTTTTCAACTCCACTCACTACAGTATTTTGCTGTACTTTTTGAGTTGATGTCACTTGAGCATTTGCTTGAGCTTTCGCCAAAGCTTCCGCTTTGATTTGTTCAGGGTCTGGCTTAGTAAACGTATGTTTCTTACGAACTTCTACGTTAATTGTCTTCGCTTTACCTGAAGTACTCGCAACTTTAGCTGTACTTGTCGTTTTACGTTTCAACGTGATTTGTCCTGCTTGTCCCGTATCTTGACCATGCGCTTTTTTCAAATGGTTCACGAGAACATCTTGCTGTTCAGTAGAAATTTTATCTTCAGCCTGTTTTTGTGGCAATCCAGCTTCACGCACCTGATCAAGGAGCTTTGCAACAGGAAGTCCTACGCTGACCGCTAACTCTTGAATTGACTTATCCGTCATGTATTACCTCCTAGTTAAACCATGATTCACGTGCTTTCATAATCAATTGACCTGCTTTCTCAGCGCCTAAACCGTCGATATCAGAGATATCATCCGTTGCTTGGTCAGCTAAGTCATCGATTGTTACCACACCACGTGCTGCTAAAGCATGCGCAATTTCAGAAGACATTCCTTCCATCGCAACAAGTTCTGGACTTGGGTCCTGAATATCTTCTTGTTGCTTTAACGCATCAGCTAAAGCTGCTTCTTTTGCACGACTTTGTAGCAATTCAACTGTATCTGCATCTAATTCGATTTCATCGAAAGTTTCCGCAGGAACATAAGCGATTTCCTCGAGTGAGGTAAAGCCCATTTCTACTAAAGCCATTGCAAGATCTTCTTCAATATCAAGACGTGTTACAAACATGTCTAAATACTGTTGAGCTTCATTTTGTTGACGAGCCCGGTACTCATCTTCAAGCATCATATCTAATTTATAGCCCGTAAGCTCTGATGCCAAACGGACGTTTTGACCTTGTGAACCAATTGCTCGCGCAAGTTGATCACTGGTTGCAAAAATAATGTCTGCTGTACGTGCATCTTCATCAATCACAATCCCAGATACATCCGCAGGCTCTAAGGCACTGGCGATATATTGAGCAGGATCATCAGACCACACCACAACATCGATACGTTCACCATTTAACTCAGACTGTACCGCTTGGATACGTGTACCACGCATACCAATACACGCACCGACTGGATCAATACGATGATCGTTGGTTTTAACCGCAATTTTTGCACGTACACCTGGTTGACGTGCTGCTGCTTTAATTTCAATGATTTCTTCAGAAATTTCAGGAATTTCTTTTTTCATTAATGCAATCAGCATTTCAGGTTTAGCACGTGACAACAAGAGTTGTGCACCACGACCTTCACGGTTCACATTGTAAAGAATTGCATTCATACGCTGTTTAGGACGAAGAATTTCTTTAGGAATCATTTCTTCACGCGCTAAATACGCTTCTGCGTTATCACCTAAGTCAATAATGAAGCCATCTTTGGTTTGTTTTTTCACTTCACCATAGATCAATTCACCGACTTTAGCTTCATAAGCATCCGCCACTAAAGCACGTTCAGCTTCGCGAATTTTTTGCACAATGACTTGTTTAGCAATCTGCGCTGCAATACGACCAAAATCAATTGATGGTACTTCTAACTCACGGATATCACCAATTGACCATTGAGCAGGATCAACATCAGAAATCGCATCTTGACATGCTGGCATTTCATGATCTTCATCAGCAACAACTTCCCATTGACGGAAAGTGCTGTAATCACCTGTTTTACGGTCAATTTCTACACGTAACTGAGCTTCTTCCGAATTCGTTCCTTCGTAGAATTTCTTTTTCGTCGCTGCAACTAAAGCCTGTTCAAGCGCTTCAAAAATTGCTTCACGACTTACACCTTTCTCATTACTAACCGTTTCAACGACGGTGAGAATTTCACGAGCCATAAGTCACCTATTTATTCAGATTTCTATTTCTGGATTAATCCTGAAAGATCAAATTCGCTTTGTCTATATTGTTGCTATCGATCTCAAGTACTTGCTGGTTTTCAACTTCGACTTGAATGAATTCATTTTCTAAATCTACAGCAATTAATTTTGCTTGGAATTTACGGCGATTTTCAACTGCAGCAATCAAACGCAATGCAACTTGTTGTCCGATGTATTTTTCTAACTGTGCCAACTGGAAGAATGGCCGATCCCAACCTGGTGATGATACTTCTAAAGCATATTCACCTGAAATTGGATCATGTACATCTAATATTGCACCGACTTGCTGAGTCACACGTACACAATCTTGTACGCCAATACCACGACCCAATTCTGCTTCACCATCTTCATTGATTGTTGGTTCAGCATTTTCCACAACGTCTTTGTCGATATAAATACGCAATAAAGAACGCTTACCTTGAGGAATAAATTCGATTCCCCAAAGTTCTACATCACAAGCTTGCACTGCAGGAGTGATTAAATCTTGAAGTGCTTGAGTTTTATTTGATAGCTTCATTTACTCTCGTCATATTTGTGCGATTCAATCGCTCATCGGACTAATTCAAACTTACTATAGTGAAGCATGTCTTTTTGACCAATTGATGTCCACACTACACGATAGCCAATAAAAAAGGGCGTAATCGCCCCTATTATCGCACAGTAAACCGAAGTTCACTATGCAAAAAAGACCCACCTATCTGTGAGCCCTTTTAGAAACTTGGTAGCGGGAGCTGGATTTGAACCAACGACCTTCGGGTTATGAGCCCGACGAGCTACCAGACTGCTCCATCCCGCATCAGCGTTGCAAAATTATACACAAGAAATTTATTTTTTTCAATCTATCATTAACTGATACATTGAATTTCTTGCTTGATTAAGTTGCACCTTAATCAAAATGGTAGCGGGAGCTGGATTTGAACCAACGACCTTCGGGTTATGAGCCCGACGAGCTACCAGACTGCTCCATCCCGCAACAACACTGCAAATTCACACATCAGCTAAATTTTTCAACTTAAATGACCTTTAATTAAGTTGCATCTTAATTAAATTGGTAGCGGGAGCTGGATTTGAACCAACGACCTTCGGGTTATGAGCCCGACGAGCTACCAGACTGCTCCATCCCGCATCAATGTTTTTTCAGCTGCTAACACCAACAATCTGGTTCATTGTTGGTGCGGAAGGGGGGACTTGAACCCCCACGCCCGAAAGCACTACCACCTCAAGGTAGCGTGTCTACCAATTCCACCACCACCGCAGCTGTGACGCATTCTAGTCGCATCATTCAGAAAAAGAAAGAACTAAATGGCATTATTCGCCAGTTTTTGGTGCAGTTGGTGAAGTTTCACCCGTATTGGCTGGTGCAGCTGGTACCGTTTGAGAGCTGGTCTGTACAGATTTTAAACCATACGCATCTGAAGTTTGTTTTTTAGCAAACACCGCCAAACTTAAACTGGTGATAAAAAACAAAGCCGTGAGAATCGCAGTTAAACGAGTTAAAAAGCTTGCAGAACCTGAAGCACCAAATACTGTTGCAGCACCACCGCCACCAAATGATGCACCTGCATCTGCACCCTTACCATGTTGAACGAGGATAAGCCCGATCATCAAAACGGCCAAGATGATATGTACAACCAGCACAAATGTATGCATGCTGAACTCCTATTCTTCTGTTTTAGCAAATGCTTGAGCAATTTTATAAAATGACTCAGCATTAAGTGATGCACCACCAACCAGCGCACCGTTGATATCTGGACAAGCAGCTAACTCTACTGCATTTTCAGGTTTGACACTACCGCCATACAAAATCGCGGTATGTTGAGCTTGGGCCGTAATTTGAGTTAAACCTTCACGAATTTTTGCATGCATTGTCTGGGCATCTTGTGGAGAGGCTGTTTTACCTGTTCCAATCGCCCAAATCGGTTCATAGGCAATCACAATATTGTGCCATTGCTCTGCTTTTACAACTGCTGCGAGATCACAAATTTGTTGTAAGACCACTTGCTCTGCTTGCCCTGCTTCACGTTGTTCTAAGCTTTCACCTACACAATAAATCACTTGAAGCCCAGCATTTAAAGCATTTGATAATTTCGCTTTAATTTTTGCAACATCATCGCCAAAAATTTCTCGACGTTCTGAGTGCCCAATCAACACATAATCAATCTGGCTGTCTTTGAGTAGTTCAGCACTGACTTCGCCGGTATAAGCGCCTGTGCCTTCCATTTGAGAAAGATCTTGTGCGACAACTTTGACTGGTGAATCTGCATCTTTAAGTAATTTTTGCACAGACAGTAATGCAATAGAAATAGGCGCAACACCAATATGACATTGTTGTTCTGTAATCGGTGATTGTTGTAAATACTGATTTAAATCTTGAATGAGCTGTTGCGAATTCGCTTGCATTGGGTTCATTTTCCAATTGCCGACAACCCAAGGAGTAATAGTCGAACCCGACATACATCTAACCTTTTATCGAAAATGTGCACATTCTACACGGAATTTATATTTTTAAAGTATTTTTTCTTTATCAATTCAGTCATCTCATTTAAAGTCATGCTTTAATAATAAGGAATGAAACATAAATCATTTCAAAGATAATGTTAAAAAGCCTGATTGGCTCAAGTTATTTTCAAATATGTTTCTATAAAAAATACGTTTAATTCTAGATATTTCTAAGGATCATCGTATAATTTTCGTATTCAAATTATAAAATGAAATTTAATGTGTTTTGGGGATGTCTATGCAAAATGGTTCACCTAAGTTTTCGGGGTATATCCGTCGCTTAGTCGACGAAGGTTTTTTATCTGCCCAGCAAATGAAAGATGCGCTCAGTAACGCTCAAAAAAATAAAGTGAGTATTGTTGCTTATCTCAGTGAAAAACTAAATATAACGCCACTAATCATTGCTGAAATGATCTCCCAAGAATTTGGAGAGCCCATTTTTGATTTGGACAGCTTTAATCCTGAAATGCTGCCCAAGGATCTTATTGATCCAAATTTAGTTAGCAAACATAAAGTGATTCCATTGGTGCAACGCGGCAATATTTTATATGTCGCCACCAGTGATCCAACCAATATAGAAGCGCTGGATGCCATTCGTTTTAACTGCGGTTTGAATATTGAACCGATCATTGTTGAACATCATAAATTAGAAAAATATTTAGAAAAGCACTTTACGGTAGAGGAAAGCTTTAATTTTGGTGATGAAGATTTTGACGTTGATGTCATTGCCACTGATGACACACCGCCATCAGAAGATGATGAGCAAACCTCTGAAGAAGAAGCACCTATTGTTAAATATATCAATAAACTCTTAGTCGATGCAATTCGTATGGGTGCATCAGATCTACATTTTGAACCTTATGAAAAAAGTTATCGGGTGCGTTATCGTGTAGATGGTGTACTAAGAACCATTACCAATCCCCCTTTACAACTGGCAAGTCGTTTAGCCTCACGCTTAAAAGTGATGTCTAGAATGGATATTTCTGAAAAGCGTGTTCCACAAGATGGTCGTATTAAGTTAAAACTCTCAAAAACCAAAGCCATTGATTTTCGTGTGAACTCATTACCGACATTATTTGGCGAAAAATTGGTACTGCGTATTCTTGATCCTTCCAGTGCCATGTTGGGTATTGATGCATTGGGTTATGAAGAAAAGCAAAAAGCACTATTTATGGAAGCCTTAGAAAAACCTCAAGGCATGTTACTGATTACAGGACCCACGGGTTCAGGTAAAACTGTTTCTCTCTATACGGGCTTAAATATCCTCAATACAGAAAGTTCAAATATTTCCACAGCCGAAGATCCAGTCGAAATTAACTTGGAAGGGATCAATCAAGTCAATGTCAATCTTAAAGCAGGCCTCACATTTTCTGTGGCACTAAAATCATTCCTACGTCAAGATCCTGACATTATCATGGTCGGTGAGATTCGAGACCTTGAAACTGCTGAAATTGCGATTAAGGCTGCTCAAACGGGTCATATGGTGATGTCTACCCTACATACCAACAGCGCACCTGAAACATTAACCCGTTTACGTAATATGGGTGTGCCTTCATTTAACATTGCCACCTCAGTCAATCTTGTGATTGCACAACGATTGGCAAGACGTTTATGTAATCATTGTAAAGCACCTGTTGAAATCCCTAGACAGAGTCTGTTAGAAATGGGCTTTACTGAACAAGATTTAAGTAACCCCGATTTACAAATTTTTCAACCTGTGGGCTGTAGTGAATGCCGTGAAGGCTATAAAGGTCGAGTCGGGATCTATGAAGTGATGAAAGTAACACCTGAAATTTCAAAAATTATCATGGAAGATGGCAATGCACTTCAAATTGCAGCGGCGTCTGAAAAATTGGGGTTTGATAATCTAAGACGTTCAGGTTTAATTAAGGTCATCAATGGCTTAACTTCTTTACAAGAAATTAACCGTGTGACCAGCGAATAAATATAATCAATATTCAAGGAAATTATGATGGCAGCTAAAAAAGCTCAAATGATGCCTACATTTGCTTATGATGGGGTTGATCGTAAAGGGATCAAGGTTAAAGGGGAATTACCTTCACGCAATATGGCACTTGCCAAAGTTACCTTACGAAAACAAGGCATCACCATTAAAACCATTCGAGAAAAAAAGAAAAATATTCTTGAAGGTTTAATGAAAAAAGGCATTTCCACTTTAGATATCACCATTTTCACACGACAACTCGCCACAATGATGAAAGCGGGTGTGCCATTGGTACAAAGCTTTGAAATCGTTGCAGAAGGACTAGAAAATCCCTCTATGCGCGAAATTGTACTGGGGATTAAAGGCGAGGTCGAAGGGGGAAATACCTTTGCTGGGGCATTAAGAAAATATCCACGTTATTTTGACAACTTATTTTGTTCATTAGTAGAATCTGGCGAACAATCCGGTGCCTTAGAAACCATGCTTGATCGAGTGGCAATCTATAAAGAAAAAAGTGAATTACTCAAGCAAAAAATTAAAAAAGCCATGAAATATCCAATTTCAGTGATTGTGGTTGCTCTTATTGTGACGATTATTTTAATGGTCAAAGTGGTACCCGTCTTTCAGGATTTATTTAGCTCTTTTGGTGCAGACCTCCCCGCATTTACGCAGATGGTGGTGAATATGTCCAATTGGATGCAAAAATATTGGTTTATTCTAATCCTATTTATTGGTGTTGTAATTACTGCTTTTTTAGAAGCAAAAAAACGCAGTAAAAAATTCCAAAATTTTCTAGATCGGACAGTACTTAAGCTGCCTATTTTTGGCGATCTGGTTTATAAAGCCATCATTGCACGGTATAGCCGTACACTTGCCACAACTTTTGCCGCAGGGGTCCCTTTAATTGAAGCTTTAGAATCCACAGCAGGTGCGACCAATAATGTGGTTTATGAACAAGCTGTAATGAAAATCCGAGAAGATGTTGCCACTGGACAACAACTTAATTTTGCTATGCGTGTCACCAATAAATTTCCTTCTATGGCCATTCAAATGGTGGCGATTGGAGAGGAATCTGGTGCATTGGATGCGATGTTAGATAAAGTTGCAACGCATTTTGAAAATGAAGTCGACAATGCTGTAGATGGCTTAACCTCAATGATGGAACCATTAATTATGGCTGTTTTAGGCGTACTTGTGGGTGGTCTAGTGATTGCGATGTATCTGCCTATTTTCCAAATGGGTTCTGTGGTTGGCGGATAATGATGAATATGCTCCATGATTTTTTAAATTTTCTGATTCAATCACCAATCGCACTCTATCTGACTGTTGGTGTTTTAGGGCTATGTGTTGGTAGCTTTTTAAATGTAGTCATTTACCGTACTCCCAAGATGATGGAAAAAGAATGGCGACAGGAATGGCATGCAGAATGCCAATTACTGGCAGGCTCACAACAGATTGTGATTGATGAAGAAAAACTCAGTCTCAGTCAACCAGCCTCCACCTGTCCCCAATGTAAAACCCCAATTCGTTGGTATCAAAATATCCCCATCATCAGTTGGTTGGCTTTACGAGGTAAATGTGCTTCGTGTCAAAACCCGATTAGTATTCGTTATCCATTTGTTGAGCTTTTAACTGCAGTGTGTTCATTAACAGTGGTTGCTGTTTATGGCCCCACTTTAGAAATGGTTTTTGGTGTACTACTGACTTGGGTGCTGATCACGCTTACTTTTATTGATTTTGACACTCAGTTACTTCCAGACCGCTTTACCTTAAACTTGGCTGCAATGGGTTTAGGTATTAACTCATATCATCTTTATACAACACCAAGTGCTGCAATTTGGGGTTATATTATTGGCTTCCTGTGTCTTTGGATTGTCTACTATCTATTTAAAATAGTGACAGGTAAAGAAGGCATGGGCTATGGTGACTTTAAGCTGCTTGCTGCACTTGGCGCTTGGATGGGGCCCTTGATGTTACCGTTAATTATCCTACTGTCTTCTGTAGTGGGTGCGATCATTGGTATTATTTTACTTAAGATTCGTAAAGAAAATGTCCCTTTTGCCTTTGGTCCTTATATTGCAATTGCAGGATGGATTGCGTTTTTATGGGGTGAGCAAATTATGAAAGTATATTTGGGTCAATAATTTCAACACAGTATTAGGAATGCGCAATGACGTTTATCTTGGGTTTAACAGGTGGAATTGGTAGCGGTAAATCCGCAGCAAGTCAGTGGTTTGAAACCCAAGGGATTACAGTTGTTGATGCTGATATTGTTGCAAGAGAAATTGTTGAAAAAGGACAGCCCGCGCTTCAACAAATTAAAGACGTTTTTGGGGATTGGGTACTATTAAGCAATGGTGAACTTGATCGTCGTGCATTGAGAGAACATATTTTTAAAGACCCATTAGCACGACAACAACTTGAATCAATTACCCATCCTGCGATTCGTGCTGAGATTATTCAACAATTACAAGCAGCAACCAGTCCTTATGTAATTTTGGTTTCTCCCCTGCTTTTTGAGACCAACCAACATGAACTCACCCAGCGCGCTCTACTGATTGATGCCAGTGAAGACATGCAAATCTTACGCGCTTCGCAACGAGATGGCCAATCCATCGAACAGATTCAGAAAATTATTGCGGCACAGATGCCGCGTAACAAAAAGCAAAAATTAGCAGATGATATTGTGCTCAATGATGGGCATATTGATCATCTATACGCAAAATTAGAGTCTTTACATCAACAGTATCTAAAACAGGCACAGCAGTAAATTGTGTGCCTCATTACTTTAAAATAGGTTTCTATCAATCAATTTTGTATCGATTTAACCTGTTTGATCTATTTCTTCTCGTCCAACTGCTTTTGCAAACTGTCTTTATGTGTAAACCAACGCCACGGTTGTAAAGCACCAATGCCCATACCAATCAAACCGCACAGCATTGCAAGGCTTATCGGTTCATTTAACAAGGGTACGGCGATAATTGCGGCAATAAAGGGTGCAAGTGTGACGATACTGCCTGTTTTAAAAGCACCTAATCGTTTAATTGCTTCGACATAAGCCAAAGTCGCAATGATCACCACAAAAATACCGTGAAACAACGTTTGCATGACCAAATGTGGCGTAGACACTTGATCTAAATGTTTAGGCAAAAACAACAAATAAATTGGAACATAAACGATCGCCGACCAAATCGCAACACCTGCCATGGCGTGCCATGCGGAAAGTTGCCATTGACGCAGTAATACAGTAAAAGTCCCCCACCAAATTGCACTGATAAAAAACAGTAAATCACCAATACCAAAAGCAACGCCTGTTTCGCTATACATCAAAAAACTCATCACAGAAATCGCAGAGAGCATGATGATTAAACTGATCCATATATGTTTATCAAATGGTTGGCGATACAGTAAAAAACCAGCTAAAGCTGTACACAATGGAATACAACCATTTAAAAAAATGGCAGCATGTGCCGCAGGGACAAAGTGAAACGCGCTATATGACGTCAAACAATAGGCAACACCGCCAATCATCGCCAAAATAAAGGGTTGTTTGTTAAATAGGAAAGCCGTGTCTTTTTTATAGATTAAAATCGGCATCAGAATACAAAATGCCAAAGAAAAGCGTAATGCTGTGATATCCCATGGACTGATATGCCAAATTGCATTCAGTCTTGAGGTAATCGTAAAACCTCCCCAAATACACATTGTAATGGCGACATACATGTAGCCTTGGGTACGGGAGGTCATCATGTTGCTTCTCTAATCTTACCGATATAATTTAAATTAAATCATTCACTTTGTTGACGTTGACGGCATGCCTCATACAACGCCATACCAGTAGCCACACTTACATTTAAACTTTGTAAGTTTCCAGCCATCGGAATAAATACAGTTTGATCACATTGCGATTGGGTGATTGGACGTAACCCAGTATCCTCCGCACCCATCACCACACATACTGGTGTTCCTGTAAAATCAAACTTCTGAATAGGCAACGCCTTTTCATCGAGCATAGTGCCGACCACACGAACATTATAATTTTCTTTGATTTGTCCAAGCGTACGCGCCAAATTGGTGACTTGAATAAACTTCACCTTTTCAGCCCCACCTGCCGCAACTTTACGTGCAGTCGGGGTTAATGTTGCTGCACGGTCACGCGGAACAATCACCGCTTCTACACCCATAGCTGCCGCTGTACGGATACATGCGCCCAGATTATGCGGATCCGTGATATGGTCTAAAGCCAACAATAAAGGTTGTTGGGTTGATTCTAAAAGCTGATCTAAATCTTTTTCATTTAATACAGGATGTGGGCGAACAGCTGCGACCACGCCTTGGTGAAAAGGTTGACCTGCCAACTTTTCCAAGCTATCACGACTTGCTTTTTGGACACTGATTCCAAAAGGCTCTGCAAGTTGGAGAATGCGCTGTAAACGCTGATCATCACGACCTTTTAAGGTAAATAAGGTTAAAACACGTTCAGGTTCTAACTCCAATAATGACTCCACTGAATGAACGCCATAATAATATTCGGACTTCGCCATGAACAACCTCATTAACAACATGATGATAGAAATGAAAAATCCTGCAAAGCCAACTTTACAGGATTCTATTTGATGCTTTAGTCTAACCGATTTCGCTTAAAAATTCTTTGCCTAATTTAAAAACAACAGCGTAGGTCTACTTTAAGCAAAGCTTTTTTAATTAGCCTTCTAAATGGCAAACGTAGTCTAAAACGTCATCCGTTTCAATTTTAAAACGACTATTACCAGGCACATAGAATGACTGACCTGCGCGGAACAACTCACTTTCTTCACTGTCTGCGATTTTAACGCGACATTCACCAGAAATAATTTCCATGCGTTCAGGCACATGTGTTTCAAATGTTAAAGCTTCTTCTGTTGGAAGAATAACCCCTAAAGTCTTTTTGGTTCCGTCTTCAAACTGCACAGTGTGGCTAATACATAAACCGCCAAAATATACATTAGATTTTTTAACTACTGATACATGATCATACTGAGCTGACATGCGTATTCTCCAGATAATGCGCATTTATAAAAATTATGTTCGATGTAGTTTAATGTTGCTCCGCAAACTAATCAATCTATGTTTTTAAGGTTAAGCTATTTCTATTTTTGCTCTGCTTTATCAGTCCGCTTAGATCAAAGCTTAAGCTTCTCTAACAATAAAGACCCAAAACCACAATACTTGTCACCAAGAATACCAATCCTGTGGATGAACAATTTATTTCCTACTTAGAGTGAAGAAATGTCTTGTTTCAATATTGGCTAATAAAAGATGCAGATCAATAGATTCAAATGTCTATTGCATAAAATCAGTCATAAAAAATATAGATATTTGCTTCATTTTTTATCTAATTCAATAGGATTTATCTATTTTGATGTTTTTACTGGCAACTTAAGCAAAGGAAATTACATTTTCATATTAAAATTATTTAGAATGCTTAAAATTACTTCGTATTAGAATACGTTCTGACTTGTGACCACAACAAAACTTCACTATCTTAGAACTTCACCGTTCGCAGCTTGGATGCGTTTATGCTGACACACTTAAATCTGATTAATTTTGCTTTAGCCGATAACCTTGCTATTGATATCGAGCAAGGGTTCAACGTGCTTACAGGTGAAACAGGTGCGGGTAAATCATTATTATTAGATGCGTTGTCAGCCTGTTTAGGTGAACGTACCGATACCAATTATGTGCGTTATGGTGCTGAAAAAGCCGATATTACCGCCGTTTTTAGCTATCAAGCACAGAGTCCTGAAGCAAATTGGCTCAACACCCATGAATTAGATGATGAATCTGGTGAAATTCATTTAAGACGGGTGATCTTTGCAACAGGTCGCAGCAAAGCATGGATCAATGGTCGTCCCAGCAGCCTCGCTGAATTAAAAGAACTTGGCCGCCTTTTGGTGCAACTATACAGCCAACATAGCCAACAACAACTGCTTGAACCGCCCTACCCGAAGCATTGGTTAGATCGGTATAGTAATTTTTATCAGCCAGCCCAAGATGTGCGTGATGCGTACAGCACTTGGCAAAAAAATATTCGTACACACCAAGCAGCGATTGATGCACAAGCTAATCGCCTGCAACGTATTGACACTTTAAAATTACAACTTGAAGAACTCGAAGATGTCATTCGTATTGATTATAAAGAAATCGAACAAGAATTTGATCGTTTAAGTCACCATGAACACATCATGCAAGACTGTGGCTATAGCTTAAATGTTCTTGATGAATCTGAACAAAATATTACTCAAGAAATTTCTTCAATTATTCGACGTTTAGAATCGCATGCTGGACGAAGTGAACTGCTGTCTGAAATTTACAATTCATTGATCAACGCACAAAGTGAAATTGATGACGCAACGGCAAATTTACGTCAGTTTATAGACCGTCAAAGTTTTGATCCTGAACGTATGGATGAGTTAAATACACAACTCGAAGTCTTTCATCGCTTGGCACGTAAATACCGTATTCAACCCGATGAACTCAAACAACAATATGAAACATGGCAAAATGAATTAGAGCAACTACATCAACTTGAAGATCCTGAAACCCTCGCTGAGCAAGTTGAACAATCTCATCAAGTGTTTGTTGAGAAAGCACAACATTTAGATCAGATTCGTCGTAATGCCGCTGAACCTTTAGCCAAGCAACTGACTGAGCAAGTCAAACAACTGGCGCTACCAGAAGCGCATTTTGAATTTAAATTTGAACCATTGGAACAGGCTTCTGCGGAAGGTTTAAGCTTTATTCAATTACTCTTTACTGCCAATAAAGGGATTCCACCTCAACCGCTGGCACGTGTTGCTTCTGGTGGTGAACTGTCACGTATTGCATTGGTCATGCAAGTGATGAATGCCGAAAAAACCGAAGCAGAAGTTTTAGTGTTTGATGAAATTGATGTCGGAATCAGTGGTGGTACCGCTGAAATTGTCGGACGTTTATTGGCAGGCTTGGGGCAACACGTTCAAATTTTATGTATTACTCACCAAGCTCAGGTTGCGGCCCAGTCCGATCAACACCTATTGGTGAAAAAGCTGCAAACAGATCCTGCAAGTAGTACCATCGTTGCACTAGAAGAAGAGCAACTTATTTTAGAATTGGCTCGTATGACAGGTGGTATTGAAATTGGTGAAACCACCTTGCAACATGCAAAACAATTAAGACAATTGAAATTTCAGCCGTCTTAATACCTCAATCTAGTGTATAAAAAAGAATACCCATATAAAAAACCAGTCAGCACGCGACTGGTTTTTTATTCCTATTTTGGAATAGAAGCACTTTCATATATTCACTCGCCCTATTGTCTTCGCTTTTATAAAGATGCACATTTTTATTTGGACACCATTTTGTTTATATTTTAAACATATTAATGAAAAACTTGGGCTGTTTTTGCAGGCTTTTAAAATATTCACAACCTATTGATATTAATTGTGCTATTTATATAGGTATAGATTTTATTTGAACAATTAAAATTATTTAAGCGGATTGAAAAGGAGTTGCATATCGGTGCCTAAACAATATCTTTCTCATCGCTGCTTGATTGCACCACCTGATCTTGCTGATGATTTCTTTGCCAATACGGTAATCTATCTTGCCCGTCATGATGAAGATGGTGCGCAAGGTATTATTATCAATCGACCTTCAGGTATTCAAGTCAAAGAACTTTTGAATGACTTAGAAATTGAAGCAGATAATGTGCATCCGCATGAAGTCTTACAAGGTGGTCCATTACGCCCAGAAGCGGGTTTTGTGATCCATACAGGACAACCAACCTGGCACTCTTCGATTGCCGTAGGTGAAAACCTGTGTATTACCACCAGCAAAGATATTTTAGATGCGATTGCACACAATGAAGGTGTAGGTCGTTATCAAATTGCATTGGGCTATGCCAGCTGGACTAAAAATCAACTTGAAGATGAAATTACCCGTGGCGATTGGTTGATTTGTGATTCAGACATGGATTTGGTGTTTAATTTGCCTTATACCGACCGTTGGGATGCGGCTTATCGTAAAATAGGGATTGATCGTACTTGGTTATCTTCTGAGATTGGACATGCCTGATTTAAATTCCCCACAACTGATTATTGCATTTGATTTTGGTACACAAAAAACGGGAATGGCTGTAGGCTCCTCCATCATTGAAAGTGCAACACCGCTTGCACTTTTTCCAATGAAAGATGGTATCCCCAATTGGGATGAATTGCTTAAGATCATCAAACAGCATCAACCGAATTTATTTCTGGTCGGCTTACCATTAAATATGGATGATTCCGAGTCAGAATTATCCACACGCGCACGCAAATTTGCACGACGTTTACGTCATCAAACCAATATTGAAACCCTAATGGTCGATGAGCGCTTAACCACACGTGAAGCACGAGATGAACTCGATCATTACCACGCGCAAGGGCGAGCAAAGAAATTAGCAGCGGATAGTATTGCAGCGGCTTTATTTATTGAAAGTTGGTATCGAAACCCAGAAGGCATTACCCCTTAAACTGAGCATTAAAAATGTCAAAAACCTATGTCATCTATGGTGTAAGCAAAGGCTTGGGGCAAGCTATTTTACACGCAGTACCTCAAACACAAGATCTGGTTTATGGTATTTCACGTTCTCAGCCACAGTGCGACCTTGCTCATTTCAAATGGATCTCTGCTGATTTATCAAAACCTGAACATGCTCGGGATTTAGTTAAAAATCAAATTCAAAATCAGCCTATAGATTATCTGATTTATAATGTCGGAATCTGGGAAACAAAAGCCTTCCAAGCAGATTATGACTTTGAACAATGCACTGACATTGAAATATCAAATTTGATTTATACTAATATTCAATCCTGTATTTTGGCAATTCAATCCTTGATTGAGAATCTTAGACTGTCCCCAAATGCAAAAATTATCTTGATTGGTTCTACGTGGGGACTAGATAATCATAACGGCAAAGAAGTGGTCTTTTCAGCCAGCAAATTTGCCCTCAGAGGCATTGTCCACTCCCTCCGAGAAAGTTTACGCAAAGACCAGATTGGAGTAAGCATATTAAATCTAGGCTACTTGGCCACTGAGTTTGATCTGGATACATCTGTAGATGAAGTTTTACAACAGAGTGGTCATGAGTTAATTCCCTTACAAGACGTTATTCTTGCCATCAAGTTTATCTTATCGACCAGTCAAGCCAGCTGTGTTAAGGAAATTAATATGCCCGCTATGGCAGACCTAAATCTATAAAAAAACCCATTTTTCAATGGGCTTCAAGATCAAAGTTTAATGATGGATGCTGGTTATTTTTTTGCTTGTTCTAAAATATGTACCGTCACGGTACGCCCTGCGACAAAGGCCAATGAATCATGGGGAACTTCATCTAAAATAATTTTCACAGGTACCCGCTGAGCCAAACGTACCCAGCTGAATGTTGGATTTACATTGGCCAATAAGCCTGACGAAGTGGTCCGTTCACGATCCTCAATCCCAGACGCAATCCCTTGAACATGGCCTTTATATTTCAAAGAATCGCCCATGAGTTGTACTGTTGCAGGATCACCTAGATGTATTTTATTGAGTTTGGTTTCTTCAAAATATCCCACAACATAGAGCTGTTTACGATCAAGTAAAGCGGCAACAGCTTGCCCAACTTTGACATAATTCCCTGCGCGCAAATCAAAATTTGATAATGTTCCATCTGCAGGTGCAATCACTTCTGAACGTTGCATATTCAATTGAGCCAAATGCACACTACTGGTTGCTGCCTCAATCAAAGCTTTTTGTTGTTTGATATTGGCTTCTGCTTGTTGTACCGCAGCTTGCAATTGCTGATGCTCTGCATGGGACTGATCTCGTGTAGCAAACATTTGATCTTGTTCTTGTTTAGAGATCGCGCCATTCATCAGGTCTGCATATCGGCGTGCATTTTTATCTGCAAGATTGATATTGGCTTTTGACTTCACAATATTGGCTTTTGCCTCAGCAAGCCCCGCTTCAGCTTCAGCCAGTCCTGACTGGGCTTTTGCAAGATCTGATTTTGCTTGTTCCACGTCTAAAGTTTGGCGTGCTAAATCAATTTTAAAAAGCACCTGCCCTTTTTTCACGGTTTGGTTATCTTGAACCATCACCTCTGTGACTAAACCAGCAATATCAGAAGACACTTGAATAACATCGCCACGGACACGCCCATCACGTGTCCAAGGTTCTGCATTGTAGTAATTCCAGATATGCAGCGCACAAAATATCGCAATAATCACCACGATACCCAATGATATCGGCCGGATTGCCTTACGTATGTCAAACGTATTCATTTCAATTTTCCAATCATTAAACTTAAAAATAAATCAGCTCTATTGCAGCGGCTAAGTCGTCATCTGAATAAATACCCAATGAATCGACCATAATAAAATCAAATAGATACAGATATTAAAAATTCCAGGTAATGCAATCCATTCTTTTTCAACCAAGCGATCTGTACCAATACACACCACTTTCCAGATGATGAATACCAGAATTGCTTGAATTAAAAATATTGGGACATAAACACCATAAATGTTGAGCTCACCCATATTTATGCTCCCACTAGAACAGTTGAAGGTTGCGCATCAACCAGATGAATATGGCAAATACTATTGCGAATATTATTCACAGAAATTTCTATACGCTGTCGGATATCTTGATCACCTACCGCTTGCGCATCTTGCAAGACTTGATCAAATTGCTGAATCAATGCTTGTCGTAAGTTATCATCAGGCTGAGTTACTGCTTTTTCGTTTAGCCACTGGTTAAGTAAGCGTTGTAATTTAACAATTGCACTGGTCGTCGTAGATTCAGGCGACAATTTTTGGACCAGCTCCTGCAAACGAGTTAAATCAATTGCGGCACTCGACTCAATCAAAGCATTATTAATTTCGATTTTGAGCTGTTCTGACTGAATCAATTTGGTATTTAACACGCCAATACGATCAAGCATACTGCGTAAATGAATTCTAAAGCCCGTTCCATAAGACATCGCAATACTTTCCCGCATAGCTTTATAGTGTAAAGCCAACATCCGTTTTACTGTCATTTCAGGGGACATTGAACGTACCATTTGCATAATACAAACCGTGATAATCGGCCCAATCACGGTTGCAATCGAAGCATCAAAAAAGGTGATCTGATCCATCAAATAACGGTTTTGCAGATTTAACCCCATAATCGTACTCATAATCAGCGGTAAACCCAGTGCATGCAAAGGCGGATGTAAATACAACATCACACAGAACATAATAAAGGGGGCTAATACAACGGCTAACTCCCAAAATGCGGTGATATGCGGAAAAATCCCATATGCATAAATAAAAACCAAAATAGCGGCATAAATACTGGAGCGGATAAATATTTTTAGCGCAGGTACAGGGTCATCTAAAAAGGTCAAAATACATGCTGTAATTGCGGCCATTTCTGCCACCATAAAGCCCATTTTCCAGCCACTTAAAATCCAAAATGCACAGGCAATGTTGGTGGTTAAAAATGCCGATATCCCGCCACGTACCGCAACGCCATAATCACGATGTAAACTGGGATAGGTTGTGGTTAAAGGTACAATGGACTCAGGTAAGCTATGATTACCTTGCTGCATGCATTGCCAAATAAACTTCACTGCACGAACATTTTGAATAAAATGGCGAATATCCATTTTTAGACTGCCCAAAATCACCTGTTGTTTAGCAGTTGCATGTTCAGTGATAGTTTGAAATTCTTGGTCAAAATGTTCAGGTAAGTGCTTAAGCTCATCTTCAAGAATGGCATTCTCACCTTCTAAAAAATCATCAATCTTTTGATGAAACTCAAGCAGATACGGACGATAAGTTAAATCAATTTGATCCAGTTGCTTGATCCGTTCTGACATTGCGACCAAGTTAGCCACTAACATCGTCACTTGATGTAGCAACTCTTGGAGTGGCTTGGTCATGCCCTTAAATTTTGAAGTTTCATAACTTAAATGCACAGCCATACTATGAATATCTGTTGTATCACGCGTGATATTGGTCAATAGCTGAGTATAATTATCTGTATGTGCCGGATCAGACAAAATTGAGTCAAAAGCCTGTTTGGTGTCTTGCATGGTTTTAGTGACACGGAGTTCGACCACAGGCCCAATATGCATAGGAAATATAGTGGCCGAGACCACAGCACTACACACCACACCCAACGAGATTTCTAAGAAACGACCCACTGCCATGTCAAAAATGGACACCGTCTCGATATAATAAATCGAGTTAAAACAAATAATCACTGCGGTATAACCCGCTAACATCACCACATAACTGCGTGGTGATCGGTCGATTAAAGACAGATATAGACAGATCCCCACCCAAGTTGCCAGTACAAAGGTAAATAACCAAGGGGTATTAACCAAATGAGGCATCACTGCGATAGCAAAAATTGCTCCGATCAAGGTTCCTAAAATTCGATAGATACTTTTTGATGCCATCATGCCCGAATAAGGATTGGCAATTACAAAGACTGTACCAATCGCCCAAATCGGATAGCTCAGGTTGAGCTCAAATGCGATATAGAGTGCCAGCATTCCTGCAATGAAAGTTTTGCTCGCAAAAATCCAATCGAGTTTATTGGGTCTAAAAGCCAATAAGGGTTTGATCAGTAACATGCAAGCAACTCACTATAAATTCAATTTCATTGATTTTCTCTGTCATCTCTAGCTCTCTAAGATCTAGCAAGCTGATATTCACCACTTTTATGAGGCTTTGTTGTACACATCACATTTTCTTTTCTTAGCGACCAAAAAACCGCACTGCTTAGTCAAATAAACAGTGTGGTTTTAAAAAAGATGTGAATAGAAGAACAAATTTAGGCATTTGCTCAAATACAACGATTGAGTAGAGAAGGACTCAATTTATGATAAAAATTTATACTTCTAGAAAAGTATAAATTCACCATTGGATATTCATATCAGCAATAATCTCAAAAAAAACACAAATAATCAATAAAAATATCTCATTTTGATAATACAACTAAATATAATTTACTTTGAGGTTCAAATGTAGTGCTTTTTCTCAAAATAACCACTAAAGTTAAAAATGTAGAATCATTTGCATTTACAATGCAAATTCCACTGTTTTTTCTTGAACAATTTGTTATAAAGTAACATTCATTATTATTTTTTTTGATTCTCACTAATTGAGTAGGTCATCAATGGCACTTTCCAGTTTTGGCAAAATTCTCACCGTATTGGATTTATTTTCGGTGTCTCGCCCAGTAATTAATGTCGATGTGATTTGTGAAGAGCTTGGTTTATCTAAACCGACCAGCTATCGCTATTTAAAAGAATTAGTTTCGGCTGATATTTTGCAACGCTTAAATGGAACTTCAGGCGATTACACCCTTGGTCCTAAAATTGCTGTGATGGACTATATTTCTAGAACCACCGATCCATTGGTTCAAATCAGCAAACCATTTATGCAAGAAATTTCAGAACGTACAGAGCTTTGCTGTTTACTGACACATTTAAATGATGACTATTGTATTGATGTTCATCATGAAGTGTATCGTGATGAAACTTTACTTTCTTATGGTCGTGGTTGCCCTCGTCCCGTATTTATGGGCTCTTCACCTAAAGTGATCATGGCGCATTTATCTAAACAGAAAATTCATGAATATTACCTTCGCTTTGCAACACAATTAACTGAAGTTGGTTTTGCTGAAAATGAAGAAACCTTTGTTAATAAAATGAAAAAAATAAAAAAACAAGGTTATTATTTTTCACAAGGTGAACTTGATCCAAATGTTTCTGGCTTATCGATCCCAGTGAAGTTTTCAAGTAAAGAAGCGCCTTTAGCATTGACCGTACTTGCTTCAAAAAATCGTTTTGAATATGTCAACACCCCAAAACTAATTGAAACCTTGCAAGAGTCTGCTGCACAGATTGAAAAACGCTATCAAGCACTCTCTGCCAATGACCAATTATCTGAATTTCACCCATAAGCGCAATCATCTTGATAATTTAACATTTTGTAATGTTTTTATCTCTTGATAATGTTTTTATATTCTCATAATATGATTATGTTCTTCAGTAATCCATGATTTTTTGGACATTGTTTTTGCGAAGACAATTCCTCCTCAGAGTAAGGAAGCCTATGTGTTTAAACATAGGCTTTTTTATGCGCAAAATTTTTTATCCATTAAGTTTACTTTTAAGCCATTAAAAAAATAATTAGAGTAATTGGCGAATCATTTTCATTGAGGAATAATCTAAAGCAGCCAATAACAATGATGCATAATTTTAATTAAGGAATGTTATGAATATTCTCATCGTCCATGCACACCCTGAACCCCTTTCATTTACAACCGCGATGAAAGATCATGCTGTTGAGGTCTTGGAAAAATTAGGACATCAAGTTGAAGTTTCAGACTTGTATGCCATGAATTTTAATCCAATCGCATCACGAGAGGATTTCTCAGAACTGAGTCATCCTGAATATATGAATTATGCTTTGGAACAACGCCATGCTTATAAAAATAAGCAGATTGCCGCAGACATTCAGATTGAAATTGAAAAAGTACAAAAAGCAGATTTAGTGATTTTAAGTTTCCCCATGTATTGGACATCTGTACCTGCCATCTTAAAAGGCTGGATTGATCGCGTATTCGTTTCGGGTATTTTCTATGGTGGTAAACGTTTTTATAACCACGGTGGCATGGTGGGGAAAAAAGCCTTGTTAAGCTTTACCTTGGGTGGCCGTGAACATATGTTTGGTGATCATGCGATTCATGGTTCAATTGAGGATTTATTACTGCCGATTCAACGTGGAACTTTAGCTTATGCAGGCTTTGACGTGTTACCACCATTTACCGCTTACCATGTCCCATATATTTCTAATGAAGCACGCCAACAAATCCTGCTTGATTATCAGCAATATTTACATAACTTAGAAAATTTACCTGCATTAGACTTTCCTAAACTTGAACAATTTGATGACAAGCTTTATCCACTTGGATAAAAGTAACGAAAGGTCAAATTTACACGAGGCGCTAAAATTCGTCTAGATTTGGCGAGGGTATGTTTCCAATAACGTTGGGTCTGCCCTTGCATCACAATCAACTGACCACTGTGTAAAAGTAAATCTACTTTTTTAGCTTTCCACTTGTGCTTAAAACTGAATTTTCGAGTAGCACCTAGACTCAATGAAGCAATCACCACATTGTGGTTGGGCGCTTCCAATGATGGCTCATCATCACTATGCCAACCCACGCCTTGTGAGCCATTTTCATATAAATTTGCCAAACAGGAATTATAAGTTTGCCCTGTGAGTTGCTCGATATGCTGTTTGAGTCGATATAAAGCGGGATTCCAGATATGGGCTTGTTTTGCCATACCTGAATAATGATATTGGTAATCATCATCGCCATACCACACCACTTTGCGCTCAGTTTTATAATATTGACCATGCAAATAGACTTCATCATGTTGCCAAGCCAAATGCTGTAGAAAATAATTTAAATATTTTTGACTTTGTTCATGATCCAAAATTAAGCCAAAGTCTTTTACTACCCCATCATAAGGCAGTAAATTATCTTGTGCTTCAGGTTCAAATAAATCTAAATTCATGGTCTAAAATGAGCGACTGGTTCATCCAACAATGAATCAATATTTAACATGAAACAAGTCATTTTTGATCAAAATTAAACAACTTTAATATGAAGAATAGTAGGTCATATCATGGGTAAATATTCAAATGAACAGTGGTATATAGAAGGCGTCCAAGCCTATTTAGCCAAATATGGCGAAGTCCCACCGCCATGGATTTTTGCACCAGAATACCATCCTTATTCTATAGGATGGCGAATGGGAAGCGGAGAATCACATATGATGTATTTAGATGAATGGATGAGTCAGCAAAAAATGAGCTTTGCTGAAAAGGTCAACTATTTGCATCGTTACCCAGCACCACCACGTTGGTATCAATGGCTGGTTCACTTTTTATGGAATGATCTTCCATATGATATGGAAGATCAAGACTATCTCAAGTATTTTGAAAAGCTTAATGAACTCGGATTTAAATTAGCAGACCAATTTCAAGAGGATTTTGATCGTGAAGATTCGGACTAGTGTAAGACATTATTAAAATCTTTCACAATTCAAAACATAGCAATCACTTGTAGCAACGTTTATTCAGCTTTAGACTAAAACCAAGCTGATAAAAAGCAAAAACCTATGAATTTATGGCAATTATTTCAAAAATTACGCCCCTTTGTACGTCCCTACCGCTGGCTTGTCATCGTCACCTTAGTGTTAACGTTGATTGGCTCACTCACCGCTCAGGTCAATGCCCTCACACTTAAATATGCTGTAGACAGCATTAACCATCTGATCCAAGCAGGACAAGGCCTAGCGGATGGATGGCACATTATCATTACCATTACTGTGGTTTTATTGGCCAAAGAAGTCATCAATGCAATTGTTCAATTTGGGCAAAAATCATTTGGTGAAAAACTCAGAATTTTAATTTCACAGGATTTATCTCAGGGCATTATCGAAAAGTTTATTACCTATCGATTGGCCTTTTTCGATCAGAAAAATAACCAAGCAGGAAAATTACAAACCCGTATCGACCGTGGAGTTAGCTCGCTCACTCGGCTGGTTCAAATCTTTTTTATTGATATTTTACCGTTATTTACCAGTGCAATTATCGCTTTAGCCCTAATGTATTATGCCAATTTTTGGGTGGGTGTGGTCGCAACAATCATTGTACCAATTTACTTTTGGCTGACCTTTAAACAATCACAAAAGCTTTCTGGCAAACGTCGAGCCTTGCGCGATAACATGGAAAAGAAGAATCAAGGTATTTTGAGTATTATTAACTCAATTACAGTGATTAAATCTTTTAATAAAGAGGCTGTTGAATCCACCAAGCAACTGAACTTACAAAAGTCACTGACTGAAAATCAGATGCAAACTCGACAAACCAGCTATATCTTTGATGGTTTAAAAACCTTTATCGAACAAGTTGGTGTAGTCCTGATCATTATTTTAACTGCTTACTTTGTTTTAGATGGACAAATGAGTATAGGGATGATCATGTACCATGTATTGTTGTTCAATAACGTGTCTGCACCGATCCGCTCTTTGCATCGTATTTATGATGAAATTAACTCAGCAATGATCTATTCAGAAAGCTTCTTTAGTATCTTAGAAGCAGATCATGAAATCGAAGCCAGTGGTTTAATGAAACCTCAAATTCATGGCAAATTTGAATTGGAAAATGTTGATTTTATCTACCCAAATGGTCATCAAGCCTTACATCGGATTAACATGACTATTCAACCCAATAAAATCACAGCCTTAGTGGGCTTATCAGGTGCGGGAAAATCAACCTTAATCAGCCTACTGGATAAATTTTATGCCCCGAATTTAGGCTGTATCAAACTCGATGGGATTGATTTAGAGCAACTCGATACACACTATTTAAGAGAAAATATTGGCTTAGTATTGCAAAAAAACCATATTTTCCAAGGCTCAATTTTAGAAAATATTCGTTATGGTAAGCCCCATGCAAGCAATGAAGAAGTCATCGCAGCTGCAAAAAAAGCCTCGATTCATGAGCAGATTTTAAAATTACCGCATGCCTATGAAGCAGATGCCTTGCTATTGTCTGGCGGACAACAACAGCGAATCGCACTTGCTCGAATGTTCCTTAAAAACCCGCCGATTATCTTTTTAGATGAGCCCACAGCAAGTTTAGATGCCATCGCTTCAGAGCAAATCAAACAAAGTTTAGATGAGATTAAACAAGGCCGAACTGTGATTATGATCTCGCACAGCCTTTCGCAAATTATTGATGCCGATTACACCTATGTGATGAAAGAAGGACAAATCGTTGAGCATGGTGAACATCATGATCTTTATCATCAAGATGGTGCTTATAAGGAAATTTTTGATGCGATGGCTAAAAGCTTAAATATCGAAAAAATTGCACGAACTTTTGAAGATGATGGCGAGGAGGAAACCCATAGCTAAAGTCTAGTTAGTGCTTTGTATAAACCTACAGAAGCTCATACTGATTAAATTGATTTCTGCAGCATTGGATCATTCAAGATATGCCTATCTGCTAACGAGATAAATTATCTTTTATGAACTATTCCCACATACAAATAAAAAGCCACTCTATGTTCTAGAATGGCTTTTTTCTTTTTAGAGTAATAATTTAGAGGCTAATCATTTCCATTTTACTGCTTGGACTTCAACTTTTTTAGGATTGTCCGTTTCAGCACTACTGCAACCACAACCGCCACCGCATCCACTCACCATCGCAGGCTGAATCCATTTGGCTAAACGAGTCCAACCTTGCGACTGACAAAATTGAGCCAGTTTAGAAAACACCGAATACGCTGACTTTGGGAAGACTTTCTTAAATACAAAAATTGCACTCCAAATCACCAATACCGCAATAATCAAAAATTCAATCATCTCTAGCTCCTTTGCTTCAAGATTCTGGCTTATAGACCAAAATAACCTGACGCAATTTGATAAGTGAGGAAAGCCATTAAATAAGCCAAACCAAATAGATAAACTGTCATACCAGCAACAGTTTTCCAAGAACCTGTTTCACGTTTTACCGTAGCCAATGTCGCTAAACAATGCGGTGCATAGATAAACCACACCAACAACGATAAACCTGTTGCAACTGACCAGCTTAAATCACCCTGACTGATCAGATGTGACAAACCTTGAGCGACTGCATCATCATCCGCTGCAGATAAAGCATAAACCGTACCCAATGCTGCAACCACAACTTCACGTGCTGCCATCGCTGGAATTAAAGCAATACAGATTTGCCAATTAAATCCAAGCGGTTCAAAGATTGGGTGCATCACATGCCCCAGCATCCCGGCAAAAGAGTAGTCAATATCGGGTAATGTCGCGCCTTCTGGCGGTTGAGGGAATGTACACAAGAACCATAACAAAATCGATAAAGCGAAGATAATGCCACCGACGCGCTTTAAGAAGATCTTGGCACGGTCTAACAACCCAATCCATACACTTTTTATATCTGGGATACGGTAGCTTGGTAATTCCATCAATAAAGCATGTTGTGATTTATCTTTCTGGAAAAACTTCAGCACGGTCGCAACAATGAGCGCACTCACAATTCCCGCCATGTATAAACCGAAGAGCACTAAACCTTGTAGATTAAGGAAACCCCAAACCATTTTCGCTGGAATAAATGCAGCAATCAGCAAGGCATACACTGGCAAACGCGCTGAACATGTCATTAACGGCGCAACCAGTATCGTCACCAAACGATCTCGTGGATCACTAATACTTCGAGTCGCCATAATCCCAGGTACCGCACAGGCAAAACTGGATAACAGTGGGATAAACGCCCGACCACTTAAGCCTGCTTTAAACATCAATTTATCGAGTAGAAACGCCGCACGCGGTAGATAGCCTGACTCTTCTAAAACCAAAATAAAGAAGAACAGAATTAGAATCTGTGGCAAGAACACCACTACACTACCTGCACCTGCAATGATCCCATCGACCACTAAGCTGTGAAGTAGTGGTTGGGTAATAAACTGCCCAATCCAGCCACCAAACCAGCCAAAAAATTCTTCAATACCATCCATAAATGGCGCTGCCCAAGCGAATACTGCTTGGAAAACAATAAACATCATCAGCGCAAGGCTAAGAAGTCCTAAAACGGGGTGTAAAAAAATCTTATCGAGAAAATCAGTACGTTTGTCTTCATGATCTAAAAAAATCACCACATCTTTTAAGATTTGGTCAATTTTTTCATGATTGGAACCTGAAAGCTTAACATCACTCAGTTCTGCACTTGGTGTGTGGAATTTTTCATTTTCCAAAGCACCCATCAAGTTTTCAATCCCTGCATTACGCACAGCAACCGTTTCCACCACGGGAATACCTAAACGCTGTGATAATTTTTGGGTATTGATCTGCATCCCACGACGACGCGCTTCATCCATCATGTTTAATACAAGCAGAATCGGTTTGCCTTGTTCAATGACTTCAAGCACAAGTCCCAAATGTAATTTTAAGTTGGTTGCATCCACCACACATAAAAATGCCTGCTGATCTTGTTCGCCGGCAATTTTCCCCAAAACCACATCACGGGTAATGGCTTCATCAGGACTGGCTGCATCGAGGCTATACGTTCCAGGCAAATCCAGAACACGCACCGCACGACCAGAAGGTAAATTAAATGTACCCACTTTACGTTCAACAGTCACCCCAGCATAGTTGGCAACTTTTTGACGTGTACCGGTTAAATGGTTGAAAAGTGAAGTTTTACCGCAGTTAGGATTTCCCACTAAAGCAATACGTAAAGTTTCGCTCATGCGGAAGCTCCTTCTAATGCCTGATGTATTTCAATTTTTTCGGCTTCGATCTTGCGTAACGCAAATCGAGTAAAACCAATTTGAATGAGAATAGGATCACCACCAAAAACACCTTTTGTGATCACTTGTACACGTGTGCCAGGCACAAAACCTAGAGTTTCTAAACGACTCGCCACTAAATCTGGCTGATTGACATTATCTTGCGAGGTGCGATTGACCTTTGCGATAATGGCAGTTTGCTTTACTTTCAAGTCTGACAAACGCACAGCAATTAACCCTAAAATTTACACGATAGACAGACTATTATACATACAAATGAGAATAATTACCAAGTAAGGTTTGATTACAATTCTCATTCAAATACGATATTCGACTTATGTTTTCTTTTAGTCTACATTCCATCAACAGATAAGTTTTAAACACCACCGAAGCCCATGCTAAATAAGAAACCACGTATTCCTGCTGCTGTTGCCATTCCTGAAAATCTAGGCTTTTTACAGGGATTCCGTGACTATTTAATTGCACAAACGGTCAGTCCGCATACAAGAAACGCCTATTTATCGGACTTAATTCAATGTAGTGAATGTGTAAATTCTTACCTTCCGAATTGGACACATGAAGACATCTCCGATGTGCTTATTCAACTCACCAAACAAGGTAAAAGCCCTCGGTCAATTGCCCGTTCACTTTCTGCTTTACGTTCATTTTTTAAGTTTTTACGTGAACAAAAGATTCGTTTAGATAATCCTGTCGCAATCCATAAAACCCCAAAACTCGGACGAGCATTGCCTAAAGATTTATCGGAGCAGGACGTTGAAGCACTGATCCAAGCACCAGACGTCACAACAGCGTTAGGTTTGCGTGATCGCGCCATGTTTGAAGTACTTTATGCTTGTGGTTTACGTGTTTCAGAGCTTCTCAATTTAAGATTAGATTTGATCAATTTAAAACAAGGCTATTTAAGAATCACAGGTAAAGGCAATAAAGAACGTTTGGTGCCTTTGGGGGGTATGGCATGTGAATGGGTGGAAAAATATTTAACTGAATCTCGCCCACAACTGTATAAATCCGCTACCGATTATCTATTTCTAACCCAACATGGTGGCATCATGAGTCGTCAAAACTTTTGGTATGCCATCAAGCGTTATGCCTTACAAGCTGGGATCCAAGCTGAGCTATCACCTCATACCTTACGTCATGCTTTTGCAACGCATCTTTTAAATCATGGCGCTGACTTACGGGTGGTGCAAATGCTTTTGGGGCATAGTGATTTATCGACCACACAAATTTATACCCATGTCGCACAAATCCGTATGCAACAGCTGCATGAAAAATATCATCCACGTGCTTGATGGCTGAGCATGACGTGTATATCGGCAATTTACATCCCTTAATCAAGTTTTAAAGTACACTATTAAAAATTTTGTTATGCTAATTCCCTCAAATCATGCTGAAGAAACATAAAGAGTTATTTATGCAATTGAATCGTTCAAAATTGATGTTGGCTTGTCTTATTGCAAGCACGATGGCAGTGAGTGCTTGTTCAAAAAATCCAGACTCAAAAAAAGATGACACTTTAACTGCGACAGCACCTGCAACAGGTGAGGCATCGAATTTAACTGAGCGTGATGCAAAACAACGTCTAATCCAAACATTACAGGCCAATTTCAAAAAGGCTGGTGTTAAAGCCAAAATTTTAGATGCGAAACCGACTGAAATGCCCAATCTTTATTGGATCAGTATGGAAGGCATGAGCTCAGTCTATGCAACATCTGATGGTAAATTCCTGATCCAAGGCGATGTAATCCGTTTAGGTGGCGATAAACTCAGTAGCATTGGTGACAAAATACAAGCTGCAGAAAACAAGAAATATCTTGCTGAGTTAAATATTAAGGACCTCTTGGTTTACCCTGCGCAAGGTAAGGTTAAACATGTGATCTATGTATTTACTGATGCAAGCTGTCCTTATTGCCATAAACTTCATGAACATATCAGTGAAATCACGGCTAAAGGTATTGAAATACGTTATATCGCATGGCCACGTGGTGAACAATTTATACCGACGATGGAAAGTATCTGGTGTAGTGCAGACCGTAGTGCTGCATTTAATCAAGCCATTGCCGGTACTGCGCTTCCACCAGCAAGCTGTAAAAATCCAGTTCGTGACCTGTATGCTTTAGGTCTAAAAATGGGTGTAAATGGTACCCCTGCGATCTACAATGCAGAGGGTGAATATCTGGGCGGTTATATGACTGCTGACGAAATTGAAAGCCGTTTAAATAAATAATTTTTATCAGTAAATTTACTATTATTTATAGCTCAATATAAAGATGCGTCAGACTCTAGAGTCTGGCGCATTTTTTAGCTATGATCTAAGCTTAATATAATTTATATACATAATTGGAGTGTGACGTGAAACCAGTTCGTCTGGCAATACTCGGTCTTGGAACCGTAGGCGGTGGTGCCCTTAAACTACTACAAGAAAACGCTGCTGAAATTAGACGTCGCACCGGCCGAGAAATTGAAATTACCCACGTAGGTACGCGTCGTCCACGTCCAGATCTAAATTTACCAGCAAGCATTAAACAGAGCGCCGACCTGCTAGATATCGTCCGCCAGCCTGATGTTGATGTTGTCGTTGAAGTCATGGGCGGTATCCACCCTGCTTATGAAGTCATGATGGAAGCGATTAAACATGGCAAGCAAGTGGTAACGGCAAACAAAGCTTTACTGGCAGAACATGGAAATGAGCTATTTAAAGCGGCTGATGATCACCACGTACAAGTTGCCTTTGAAGCAGCGGTTGCCGGTGGTATTCCAATTATCAAGGTCATTCGTGAAGGCTTAGCAGCCAATAAAATTGAATGGCTAGCAGGTATCATCAATGGTACAGGCAATTTCATTCTGACTGAAATGAGTGAAAAAGGGCGTGCCTTTGCGGACGTACTCAAAGAAGCTCAAGAACTTGGTTATGCCGAAGCAGACCCAACATTTGATGTTGAAGGCATTGATGCTGCGCATAAGCTGACTATTCTTGCATCATGTGCCTTTGGTATTCCTTTACAGTTCGATAAGGTTTATACCGAAGGTATTACCAAGATTACTGCACAAGATGTGAAATACGCTGAAGAGCTTGGCTATAAAATCAAACACTTGGGCATTGCACGTCGTTCTAGCAAAGGCATCGAACTTCGCGTACATCCAACCCTGATTCCTGAAGAAGAACTTCTTGCCAATGTAAATGGTGTGAAGAATGCTGTTCTAGTTCAAGCCAATGCAGTTGGTCCTACATTGTATTATGGCGCAGGTGCAGGCGCAGGCCCTACTGCTTCTGCGGTTGTGGCAGATGTGGTTGATATTGTCCGTGATATCATTTACACAGAAGATGGTTCAGGTACTATTCCTCAGCTTGCCTTTGAAGCTCTTTCCGACTTGCACATCTTGTCGAGTGATGAGATGACCACAGGTTATTATTTGCGTTTAAATGCTGAAGACCAAACTGGCGTACTCGCAGATGTAACAACAATTTTAAGTCGCACGGGGATCAGTATTGATGCCATCATGCAGCAACCTCGCTTAAAAGATCTGATTCCTATCGTGATTTTGACTGATCCGATCGTCGAATCGAAAATGAATGAAGCGATTGCACAAATTCAAGCCTTACCTGCTATCCATGGCGAAATCGTACGAATTCGTTTAGAATTGCTCGATAACTAATCGGGTTTTAAACTCCTCTAAATTTGCAGCAATACCCTGCAAAGCGCCATTCAATGAATGGTGCAGCCTCTCCAAGTAGAGGCTTAGAGGTTAAAAGAATATCTTATTTGCTCTACACACAATTGGAACACCATCATGTCTAATGCCAATCGCTATACAGGACTTGTTGATCGCTATCGTGACCGCTTACCAGTATCGAAAACTACACGTGCTATTTCTTTAAATGAAGGTAATACGCCTCTCATTAAATTAGACAATATTCCCGGTATTATTGGTAAGAATGTTGAAATTTATGTGAAGTATGAAGGTTTAAACCCGACAGGTTCGTTTAAAGACCGTGGTATGACCATGGCAGTGACCAAAGCGGTAGAAGAAGGCTCTAAGGCGATTATCTGTGCATCTACAGGCAATACCTCTGCTGCTGCTGCTGCATATGCTGCTCGTGCGGGTATCAAAGCATTTGTGTTAATCCCAGAAGGTAAAATTGCCATGGGTAAAATGGCACAAGCGATGATGTACGGCGCGATCACTATGCAAATTCGTGGCAACTTCGATGACGGCATGCGTTTGGTTAAAGAAGTTGCAGACCAAGCACCGGTAACGATTGTTAACTCAATCAACCCATACCGCTTACAGGGTCAAAAGACCATTGCTTATGAAATCGTAGAAGCGTTAGGTCGTGCGCCTGACTACCACTGCTTACCTGTCGGTAATGCGGGTAATATCACTGCGCATTGGATGGGTTATACTGAAGCCGTTGCGAATCAACCTGTTGAAGCATTTGAACAAGTGGTTTATGACCCTGCAACAGATAAGTTTACAGGTCCAAACCCTGAAGGTCGCCCAATCATGGTCGGTTATCAAGCTTCTGGTGCTGCACCGTTCTTACGTGGTGGTCCTGTTGAAAACCCAGAAACAGTTGCAACAGCAATTCGTATTGGTAATCCTCAAAGCTTTAATCATGCCAAAGCGGTCGTTCGTGACTCAAATGGCTGGTTTGATGAATTGACTGATGCTGAAATTTTAGAAGCGCAACGTTTGCTTTCTATGTATGAAGGTGTATTTGTTGAACCTGCTTCTGCGGCATCTATCGGTGGTGCAATTCGTGATATCAAAGCAGGTAAAATTGCTGAAGGTTCTGTGATTGTATGTACTGTGACAGGTAATGGTCTAAAAGATCCTGATACTGCAATTAAACAATGTGAAGATGCAGTGATGCTGTCTATTGATGCAACAATGAATCAAGTGAAAGACTCTATTCTTTCAAATATGTAATAACGCATTCACATCTAAAAAAACCAGTTGTGCACAACTGGTTTTTTTATTTGCTCAAGCTCAACATTATTCTTCTTCATATTGGTCATAGCTATACTGTCTTGCCAAGTCCTTTTCTATACGTTGAATATCTTCAAGACTAATTTCCTTGATTTCAAATAAAGGCTGCTTGAGTAAAGGATTTACTGCATATAAAGCCTCATGTTTCGAATAAGCTATGCTTAACTTTTGCTCAGTCTCGTCATAACTTAGACCTGATTCAGTTGCAATCAATGCTTGCAGCAATCCTGGTTGCTCTGAAAGTTCTGATAAGGTTCCACTGAGATGAATAGAACAATAGTCATATTCAGCAAAAATTTTCCCCACACTCTTTCTAAGCAATTCTGAGTTTTCTGAATAAACCAAACCAGCAAAACCCTCATCATGCTCTTCAAACCATTGTTGCTTTTTCATCGACCATAAACCATAAAATTTCACTTCTTGATCAAACTGTATCAACTGAAATTTTTGCATCTCGGCAAGCTGAACAAATTCAAATGTATCCTCATCATTTAAGCTTGCAGGTAATACATCCATAGATAATTCATCATCATCCAGAATATGTTCACCACAATGCGCAAAGACAAAATCATCCAGTTGTTTTAATTGCGCCTCATCCGCTTCAAAAAGCGATTCAACTTCATATAGAGCAAAATCACGCGCACTCTCAATTTCAAGTTGCTTATAGGTTGCTTCTGCCTGTTGTTTATTGTCAAAAATATTGGCAATACGATTTCCAGCGATGTAAAAAACCTCATCGTTATAGCCAAAGTATTTTGCACGTATCACATAAGTCGCCATACGAATCCCCTAATTTTTTGTTGATTGCATTGTCTGTTTTCGTTGATATAGACCTTGAGCACTTAAAGGTATTGCCATTCCATTATCCATCCACAATTCAAAATGCATGGCATTAAAAAAATCTGCTGGGCTATACACAATATTTTCTAATGGGGGTAATTCCCCAATACGCGGCAAAATATCGTAAATAAACCAACTGTTGTGGGTGATTAACAAAGAATGCAATTTGCCTGTTAAAGCCAGAGGTGACAACATCAGCTGTGAAAGCGCTTTATCCTGTAAATAATATTGATGTAACTGCTCGAGTTGCTGTTCAAAGTTTTTAGGTAAATGTTTAGCATCTATCGCATTAACAAAATCATTTAAGGTTGGAATAAAACGCTGTTGGTAGTCCACCAAGAGATGATCACGCTCACACAAGTCTTTAATATCAATTGACTTGCCTGCACTATTTTGAAGGCTATGCCCAAACACAGGAATCACCACCGAATTTACGCCCCATAATGTATGTAAAATTCGATGACGGGCATCACTGCATAAACTTTTGGTGCTATCAATAAATCCATGTATTTGATAATAGTCTTCTGCTTCACCGCCCCAACGTTTGGCAGAAATCCGTGCATGTTGCATTGCATTCATTATCTGAGGTCATCATTTCTTGTTGTTGCTCAACAGTAACCCATTTTAAAAAATAAGCGAATACAATTTATTGATGATGGTTTATTGATCTGCTTAATTTAAGCATAAAAAAAGCCCTTCATATTGAAGAGCTTTTTGTCATTTGGCTCGTTAAGTACCGTGAAAAACCAATTAGATACGTTTCGGTAAATTACTCACCCAATTTAATAAATTGGTTGCATCATTGGTACGTGCCTGAGAAGAACTTGCACCTAATAACACCACTACAGCTGGACGACTATTTACAGTGGTATGCATAACCACGCAACGCCCTGCTTCATTGATATAACCCGTTTTAGAAATATTAATATTCCAGCCACCATTACGTACTAAGGCATTGGTATTGTTTGATTTCAACACGCGATAACCTAAATTAAAGTCATAGTGTGCTGTTGTTGAAAATTGACGGATCAAGCCATATTGCGATGCAGCACTGACTAAAATCCCCAAATCTCGAGCAGAAGAAACATTACGTGGATCTAAACCAGTAGATTCAACATAATGGGTTGAGTTCATGCCCAATTGACGTGCTTTTGAATTCATTGCAGCAAAAAACGCTTGGCGACCACCTGGGTAAGTACGGGCTAAAGCCGCTGCAGCTGGATTTTCAGATTTCATCAATGCCACAAGTAACATTTCAGCACGATTCATGGTATCGCCAACTTTTAAAGTTGAACTTGAATTCTTACCACCAGCACCCGCAAAATCGATTTGTTGCAAAGTGATGTCTTCAGACATATTTAAACGGGCATCTGCGGTAATCACCGCTGTCATCAACTTGGTAATTGATGCGATAGGCAACGCCATATTGGTATTTTTACTAAACAGGACTTCACCTGTTTTTGCATCCATCACCAACGCGGCACGTGCATTTACCGATGGTTGGCTGTTATAGGTATTGGTGTCATAAATCTGTACAGACTTATTGGTCAATGTTGTCGGTGCAGCATTTGACGCACGAATTGTTGTGGTTAAGGTAGTTGAGCCTTTTGGAGAAATATCCTCGCCATCATCATCCAGAGAGTCGCCATTGAGTAACTGGCTGGCATCTGAAGAAGACCAATTTACAGTTGCTTGTCCGCTCCCCCCCGATGAGTTCATAATGATTTCAGCAAAACCGGTAGAACTCAAACTGAGTAGTACTGACAAACTCAGCACATGCATTAACGTTTTTTTTGGTTTTTTCACGATAACTTACTCACCTCAAGGAGGTATTCACAAACTTGCTAATTACCTCAAATATGACTTACATTTACACTCAAACGTGACTATATTAAAACAAATATTTCAATCACGCCGTATTATGCGTAAATATTGAATGGATATTAGGAATAGGATTGCCAATTTTGTTATGTCTTTGCAAGTCTTTTTTGCTTTATGTAACAAAAATGTCGATATTGAGAAATTTAAGGAGGTGTAAGTGATTACTGTTTTAGTGGTAGATGACCATGAATTAGTAAGAACCGGCATCTGCAGAATGTTAGAAGATCAGACCGATATTCAAGTCATTGGACAAGCAGAATCTGGTGAAGAAGCAATTACGATTGTAAGGCAACAACATCCCAATGTGGTTTTATTGGATGTCAACATGCCTGGAATTGGTGGTGTAGAAACTACCCGTCGTTTGTTACAAACCGCACCTGATACCAAAGTACTCGCTGTGAGTGGTTTGGCTGAAGAACCCTATCCATCGCTATTATTGAAAGCTGGAGCTCGTGGTTACATTACCAAGGGCGCGCCGATCACTGAAATGGTTCGCGCAATCAAAAAAGTCATGCAAGGCGGTAAGTATTTTAGTGCCGATATTGCTGAACAACTTGCAAGCTCTTATTTATCCGATACACAAACCTCACCTTTTGACGCGCTGTCAGAACGTGAAATGCAAGTTGCCATGATGGTGGTAAATTGTGTCAGTGCACAAGAAATTTCTGACAAACTCTTTGTTAGTGTAAAAACAGTCAATACTTATCGTTATCGTATCTTTGAAAAATTAGGACTTGATAGTGATGTAAAACTCACTCACCTTGCGATACGTTATGGTCTAATTAAGCCATAAATTGATTAAAACAATAATTTATCTTGAGTACGATTTATGTCGCCTACGGTAACGGTCCCCATTTATCAAACAATTTACCGTCTAGGCACACTGTATTCAGGGTATAGATTGGTTATTGCCTTTTGCTTAGTCATTATTTTTCTGATAACCCTTGAACATCAGCCCGTACATTACCAATATCCCAGCTTATATTTTTATTCTCTAACTGCATTTACGCTGATTGCAGCATTACAAATGATGCTGCTCAAGTTCTACCCACATGGTGTTGGACGACAATTTATTGGTTTTTTTATTGTTGATATTCCCTTTCTAAGTACCTTGGTATTTGCCCTCAATGGGCCAAATTTAGCCATCAGTATTTTGTTCGTGATTGCCGTTTTTACCGCGAATTTTCTGCTCAGTAAAAATAAAGCACTATTCGTAACACTGGTTTCTGTGATTGCGATTATTTACCAACAGTTTTTAGGCAGCTTCTTCGATTTTTCAAATTTAAATAATATTAGTAACAGTGCCTTATTGGCTTTTTTATTTTTTATGGTCTATGGCATTGGGCAGATTGCAATTAATCGCTTCCAAGTTTTAGAGTCATTAAATACCTATCAATCGCTTGAATTATTTAAGTTACAGAACATTAACCGCTATATTTTAGAACAGATTGAAGTCGGTTATTTGGTGCTCGATGAAAAGTGCAAAATTATCGTCAGTAACCCTGCTGCCTGTTTACTTTTGGGTATTTCACCACTTTACGCGCATGAGCAATATCATTTATCCAGCTTTCAACCGGACTTATATGAAATCTTAAAAGATGCCATGTTACGTGATGGAGAACGCTTCCAATTTGAATCGCATCAGTCCTCGTATACAGTCGATATTCGCGTACAAAAATTGATTGTTCCGCATCAAGCACTCACGCTTTTGGTCCTCGAAGATGCACAAAAAATTAATCAAAAGGTACAACAACTCAAACTTGCTGCACTTGGTCAATTGTCCGCTAGCATTGCCCATGAAATTCGCAATCCACTTGCTGCCATTGCGCAGGCCAATGATCTCTTTATTAGCAGTGACCCAGAACAACAAACCATTTTAAATCAAATGATTACCAAACAGACCATCCGTATCAATAATATTATTAAAGATACCTTGGATATGGCAAAAAATAAAAAGACCCATACATCGAAAATTAATTTTCAAGAATTTGTTGATGACTTATTACGCCATGATCTAGGGGATGCTCAGGAAAAAATCAAATTAGAGGTCCAATCTGATGTTTGGATTTATTTTGATGATTCTCATCTTCGACAAGTTTTAATCAATTTAGTGCGTAATGCATTACGTCATAATGATCAAAATGCTGAACACATTTTAGTGCAAACGTTTAAAAATGAATCACACGTATATATCGATGTGATTGATTATGGGAAAGGCGTCACAAAACAAGATCTTTCGCAATTATTTCAGCCATTTTTTAGTACCGAAATCAATGGAACTGGTTTAGGATTGTACCTATCGCAGACGATATGCGAAGCGAATCAAGCGAAACTAATTTACGTAGAGCAAAAACAACAAGGGGCGTGCTTCCGTATCGAATGCCCACTCATGGATTAGATTAGGTTTTTGGGGATATGACTACACGACAACCATTGGTTTTACTTGTAGATGATGAACAAGATTTATGTATGTTAATGCAAATGAGCCTTTCTCGAATGGGCATCAAAACGCATATGGCACACCATTTACAACAAGCCAAATATTTTTTTAGTGAATATAAATATGATGCCTGTATTACCGATTTAAACCTCCCTGATGGTAGTGGTTTAGATTTGGTTAAACATGTATCACAGCATTATCCTAAAACGCCTATTGCAGTCTTAACTGCATATGGAAATATGGAAATTGCGATTGCCTCGCTGAAAGCAGGCGCTTTTGATTTTGTCAGCAAACCGATTAACCAATTACATCTGCAACAACTTTTACAAAAAGCTTTGCATGTACCACAGTTAAGAGAAACGATCAGCGATGCGCCGCTTGAGGAATCAATGCTCATCGGTGATTCACAGGTGATTCGTAAGTTAAGAGAATCGATTAAAAAAATTGCCCGGTCACAAGCACCCGTATTTATCACGGGTGAATCAGGAACAGGCAAAGAGGTTGTTGCCAACCTCATCCATCTACTCAGCAACCGCAGTGATAGCCCTTTTGTTGCGATTAATTGTGGTGCAATTTCTGAAGAGCTGATGGAGAGTGAGCTATTTGGGCATAAAAAAGGCTGCTTTTCAGGTGCAACTCAAGACAAACAGGGTCTTATTCAAGCTGCCAATGGTGGTACCCTGTTTTTAGATGAAATTGCAGAACTGTCATTGGCGATGCAAGCCAAACTGTTACGAGCATTGCAAGAAAAGAAAATTCGTCCTCTAGGCAGTGATAGCGAAATCGAAGTTGATTTTCGTATTATCAGTGCAACACATCAAGACATTGAAGCATTCGTTGAACAAGGCAAATTCCGCCATGATCTGTTCTTTAGAATTCATGTGATGGATATTGTCCTGCCGCCATTGCGCGAACGTGATTGTGATATCCTAATTTTAGCCAATCATTTTCTTCAGCAAATTTGTACAGAGTGGCGTATTTCAACCAAGTCTTTCACTGAACAAGCCAAAGCTTTTCTTTTGCAACAACATTACTCAGGCAATGTTCGTGAATTACGCAATATCATTGAAAAAGCCATTACCATGAGTGATGAAGACTATATTGATATTCAACAGCTACAACCAGCTCCACATCGTGGTGTCCACAAAGTCGAACAGCATGATCTGATGCAAAGTAAAGCCTTGCCTATCATCATGCCGAATAAAGCACAAAACATTCCAGAAGAAGGTTTGGAGCAATATTTGGAAAAAGTTGAAAAAGAAGTGTTGTTATCTGCATTAAATCAAACCCATTGGAATCGCACTTTAGCTGCGAAGAAATTGGGCATGACCTTTCGTTCTTTACGTTACCGTTTGAAAAAGTTTGGTTTAGATACCGATGATGATGAATAAAAGCAGCCTCCATTCTTCATCATAATATCAACTCAAGCGTTTTTGTTTTTTGTACGGTTTTATAGTAGCGACATAAATATCGTCATTGAGTAAGGGGGTAGAACGCCCCCTTATCCAACACAACGTGATTTAACTGCCGAATGTCAGATATAGCAGCATAAAACGGCTACAGTGTTATAAATTCACTTCTCAGCATTCAACTTTATCTATCACGATGTTTTAATAGTTGATCTGCAACATTATTTAAATAAGTTTCTTCTTTTTGATCTAAAGCCCATGGATATTCCAAATTAGGGCGAATACCCTGCCCATCAATCATATTGCCATTAGGCGTATAATAATGCGAAACCGTCATTTGTAATGCAGCGCCATTTGGCAATGGAAATAACTTCTGTACAACGCCTTTGCCATAGCTTTTTTCACCAATGACCCAAGCACGTTGATGCTCTTTCATTGCAGCTGTAAAGACTTCTGCGGCAGATGCTGAACGACCATTAATCAAAATACCTAATTTGGTATTGGACGACTCATCACCGGGTAAGGCTTGGAATTGTTGATTGCCTTCTGAACGACTTTTGGTAGAAACAATTGTTCCCTGAGTTAAAAACAGATCAGCCGTTTCAACAGCAGCGGAGAGTAAACCACCGGGGTTATTGCGCAGGTCGAATAGTACGGCTTTTACTTTTTGAGTGCTGTATTCTTCGATTAAACGTTTAATTTCATTGGCTGTATCTTGTTGAAAGACTTTGACTTTAAGAACTAAAACCTGATTATGCAACATAATCGGCTCGATATCTGCCACTTCTAATTTGCGATTTCTGACCACTGTGATGGCTGGGCTTTTTTCATTGAGTTGCAACTGAAAAGTTGAACCAATTGAGCCATGTAATAAATCTTCGACTTGTTGGGCATTTAAATTTTTAAGTTCTTGATTTTCAATTTTAAAAATAGTGAAGCCATTTTTTAAACCGAGTTTAAATGAGTCTGAATTATCGCGTAAATTCTTCACTTTCCATTGATGAATATGACTATCAAAAGCCAATTCAAAGTCAGCAGTCGCAAGGTCACTTTCCGTATATTGCATTAACTGTTTATATTCTTCAGGACTCAAATAACGTGAATAGCGATCTAAACCACCCACCAGCCCTTTGATTGCCTGTAGAAACAGAACATCATCTGGTTTTTCCTGAACATAATTATCTTTGACGATGCCGTAGATTTGCACAAACTGCTCAATCGATTCAATGGGCACTTCGGCAATACTTTCTTCGACATCACCATCAAAATCAAGTGCGGCAGCATTTTCTGCTGCCCAAACTGAATGGCTTCCACAAGCCAACAATCCTGTTAATACAGCAATATATTTCCAAGCTTGAGCCATTCACGCACCTAGTTTTTAATAGAGATAATTTTATGCTTTCAATGTAATTAGATTACGGCCTTGCATTTCTGTCGGCACAGGGAGATGCATTAAACTTAAAATAGTCGGTGCAACATCTGCTAAAACGCCACCTTCAGCAATCGTCGCTGAGGTTGGTCCAACATAAATGAAAGGTACAAGTTCAGTGGTATGCTGGGTATGGACTTGACCACTCACATAATCCTGCATTTGCTCGACATTACCATGATCAGCGGTAATCAGCATGTGACCATGCTTTGCCATTACAGCTTCATATAAACGACCAAGGCTTGTATCAACCGCTTCAACTGCTTTCACAGCTGCATCAAACACGCCAGTATGACCCACCATATCGCCATTGGCATAGTTCACCACCAAAAGGTCAAACTCGCCTGAATTGATCGCATCAACCAGCTTGTCGGTGACTTCTGGCGCGCTCATTTCTGGCTGTAGATCATAAGTCGCCACTTTCGGTGATGGGATTAGAATCCGTTTTTCACCTGGATATTCATCTTCACGGCCACCGCTAAAGAAGAAAGTCACATGGGCATATTTTTCTGTTTCTGCAATACGTAACTGCGTTTTGCCTAAAGAAGATAAGTATTCACCAATTGAATTTTTTAAACCTTCTGGCATATACGCCACTGGTGCATCGATCGTCGCTTGATAACGCGTTAACATCACAAATTTGGATAGATGTGGTACCACTTTACGCTCAAAACCAGCAAAGTCTTGCTCTACAAAGGCTTTGGTAATTTCACGGGCACGATCAGCACGGAAATTCATAAATACCACACTGTCACCATCTTGGATTTTTGCGATTTCACCAATACGGGTTGCTTTAACAAATTCATCATTTTCATTGGCTGAATAAGCTTGCTCTAAACCTTCAACTGCTGAATCAACAACACGTAAAGCTTCTCCTTCAGTCATCAGGCGGTAAGCTTGTTCCACACGATCCCAACGATTATCACGATCCATAGCAAAGTAACGTCCAATCATGGTGGCAATACGCCCTTGATTTGGATATTGTGCAAATACAGCATCGAGTTTTTCTAAAGAAGGTTTTGCACTTCGTGGTGGCGTATCACGACCATCTAAGAACGCATGTAAATAGACTTTTGCCCCACGTTTCAAGGCAAGCTCACACATCGCAATAATATGATCTTGATGAGAGTGGACACCACCCTCTGACAACAGCCCCATGATGTGTAATGCACCATTTGCCGCTTTGGCTTTTTCTACTGCATCAATCAGAACTTCATGCTCGAAAAAATCGCCGGTACGAATGTCTTTGGTGATACGGGTAAAATCTTGATACAGCACACGACCAGCGCCCAAGTTCATATGACCCACTTCTGAGTTACCCATTTGCCCATCTGGCAAACCCACATCTTCACCTGAACCTGAAATTAAACTATGCGGATGCTTTTCTTGCATCATGGTTAGATTTGGCGTTTTTGCTGCTAAAAACGCATTATCTTCGACCGCTTCACGATGACCCACACCATCCATAATCACCAGAACGTGAGGGATTTTGCCAGCAGTTGCATCCGTCATGATTTACACTCTTTACTGTTTACAAATTAATCGTTACATCTTACCGTTTTTTTACGGCAGACTCTATGCTAAGACCATGGCAAAAACGGGTTGCCATCATCTAAATTTCTAATCTAGTTAAAATTCAACTGACCTAAGCAATTGATTCATCAAGTTATCTTGCTCTGTACAACAAATAACTGCCGATACCAAACATCAATACAATTGGCAAAAATACAAACCAAGCTGGCGATGGTGCATAGACCAAACTCGCATAGCCCAAGAAGTCTTGTATGTAATAGAAGCCCAAACCAACAAATAATGCGATGACTAAGCGAAAACCCATGGATTGTTGGCGCAAAGGCCCAAAAATAAATGAACAGGCAATCAACACCAATGCAAGTAACGCAAATGGTGAACCAATATTTTTCCAGAAAGCCAAAAGATATGTCTTCGGTACTTGGCTATATTCATGCATATATTGCATAAAACTCAACAACTGCGTAGGGGCTAAGTCCTCAGGATTGATGGTCACCATATGCACATATTTCGGTTGCAATGCGAGTGCTAAATCCTGTTGGTTTTTATTGACAACTTGAGCTTGACCATTGTCCAATAAATTGACTTGGGCACTGTTTTTTAAATTCCATTGACCTTCTTTGAAGAACTGCCCTTCTTCCGAATTTAGCAATGATTTCATTCGATAATTTTCGTCAAAATCGACAACTTGAACTTGTTTTAGCGTGCCTTGCGAGTTGGCATAATCAATATAAATAAAGCGTTGCCCTTCACGTGTCCAATAGCCTTTAACTTCCCCAAGCGCCGCGACACTGCGATGGCTTTTAATACTTTTCGCCTGTTCATTGGTATAGGGAATTACGAATTGGGTCAATAAAAATGAAAGCACCACCAAAAGCATCGCTGAACGCATCACCCAACCAACAATACGCCAGAGGCTAATACCCGCTGCTCGCATCACAATCAGTTCACTGTTGGAAGCCATTGAACCTAAACCCAATACAGCCCCGATCAAGGCTGCAATTGGAAGAATCTCATACAAATAACGAGGGGCGCCCCATAAAACATATTGCAACGCATTCCAAGCCGTATAGCCTTGTTTAAGATCACTTAACTCACCCAAATAGGTGAACAAGATCTGCAAACTGGCAAGGACTGCGGTCGCACCTAACATGGCGAGCAAGGTGGTTTTCGTCACATGTTTTGCGACAATTCTACGTGCTAACATTATGATTTTACTCGCTGTATTTGCTTTTTAATCTTAGGTGCTAATTTCTGCTTTCTTGAAAATAGAGCGGCAGCAACAGCATAGAATAATAACACTGCAGGATATGCCCAAACACCCACCTCATCTTTACTGATACGGGTTCGTATTGCCATGAGTGCCACAATTAAACTGGCAAAAATCAATAATGCTGGGAAAAGTTTGAGATAGCGACCTTGTCTTGGGCTGACTTCACACAATGCAGTTGCCAGCATTAAGGCGACAATAATGGAAAACGGAACAAATAAGCGCCATCCCAACTCACTTGCCACAACAGGGTCATTTCTATTTTCAAGCAATTTGCCAAAAGATAGCCCCTCAACTTCATCACTTTCAAACTTGGCTTCTTTATTATTTTCTAAACGTAAACGATAAGATTGGAATTCAGTTTGGCTATATTTGGGTGTTCTTGGGTAAATTTCATAACGGCGACCTTCGACTAAATCGACCACACTGGCGGTTTCATTGGCAATTTCAATCCGTGTCGCTTCCTTTGCCAAAATCATGACATCAGGTTTGCCTTCTTTTTCAGCACGTTGATAAAAGAAAATATCTTTTAGATTTTTACGATCTTCAGATAAAGAGCCTGCATAAATCGTATAAGCCCCCGAAGAAATAAACTCACGTGGCCGAACTAAATCAAAGCCTGTTCGTACCGCTTGTGTAGAGATCAGTTGCTCATATTGACGGATCCCCCATGGAGACATCCAGATCATTAAGACACTTTGTACACACAAGTAAATAACAGTCAGTGGAATCAATAATCTGGCGACTTGAATACGGCTAATACCACTCCCGTTCAGTACCGCCATTTCATGATCGACATATAAACGACCAAAAACCAGCATCAACCCAATAAAGAAACCCAAAGGAAGAATTAAAGTCAAAAACTCAGGTAAACGAAAACCGATAATACTCAACAGAATACTCGGATCTACACGCCCCATAGCAGCTTGACCAAATCGTTTAATCAATTGCCCACCCATCATAATGACTGTCAGTAATGTGACAACCACAAGAGAGGTCGAAACGACTTGTTTGACAAGGTAACGTCGAATAATCAAATTAATCTTCCAAATAAGGGTAATATCGTGATGTAGCGCTAGTTTACCCGAAGTTAAAATTATAAAACTAGATTGAAATTCTACCATTTGAAGTGGTTCAATGGTTTAATGATTTGAAATGTACAAAAGGCACAAAGACAACACATGAAACTTACGATCAATACGTCATTTTCAGCGTCTACATCTAGCCAGTCGTTATTTATTCTGGTGGATTCTGAAAACGCTAAACAAGCTCAAGAAACATATAAAATCAATGACTTGAACAGCATAATTGAAGACACTCAATTCAAAGCAAGTTTAAACGAAACTCTACCACTTATCGGAAAGCTAACTCAAGTTACGCAATGTACTTTAGTGGGCATAGATAAAGCCTCTGAAATTAAAGCTGCGAAATTAGCAAAAATCGCACAAACCATTATCAAAGCTTCACAAAAAAAATTCCAAAAAATCAGTATCGATATTTCGGCTTTACCGACTGAGTTACATTATCTATTTGCATTAAATTTGACGCAAGCTGCATATGCTTATGATGAATTCAAATCGAAGAAGAATGAGTTTACTTTAGAAAATATTGAATTTATTGCAACGCAATCAAGTCTGACTACAGAACAGATCACGCTTATTGAAGCTGTTCAAAAAGGTCAAAACTTTGCCCGTGACTTAGGTAACTGCCCTCCTAATATTTGCTTCCCTGAATATTTAGCAGAACAAGCACGTGCTTTAGCAGCTGAATTCCCTGAGCTTTTACAAGTAACGGTACTTGAAGAACAACAACTTGCTGATCTAGGCATGCATGCTTTCCTTGCGGTAAGCAAAGGTTCTGATCGTCCGGGACGAGTGATTACCCTTGAATATAAAGCCAATCCTGATCAAGCACCAATCGTACTTGTAGGTAAAGGTGTGACTTTTGATACAGGTGGTATTTCATTAAAACCGGGCTTAGGCATGGATGAAATGAAATTTGATATGTGTGGTTCAGCATCTGTGCTGGGTACGATTCGTGCACTTTGTGAAGCGAAACTCCCGATTCATGTAGTTGGCGCAATTGCTGCTGCTGAAAACATGCCTTCTGGCCATGCAACTCGCCCAGGTGATATTGTAACCACCATGAGTGGTCAAACGGTTGAAATCCTGAATACCGATGCCGAAGGCCGTTTAGTCCTTTGTGATACCTTAACCTATATTAAACGCTTTAATCCTGCATTGGTGATTGATATTGCAACATTGACTGGGGCTTGTGTGGTGGCTTTAGGTTCAGTGGTTTCAGGTTTATTTACACCAGATGATGAACTTGCAGAAGAAATTACAGCAGCAGGACACACTGCATTTGACCGTGTATGGCGTATGCCCGTATATGACGATTATCAAGAACAACTTGATTCGCCATTTGCCGATATTGCCAATATTGGCGGGCCAAAAGCTGGCGCAGTTACAGCAGCTTGCTTCTTACAACGCTTTACCCGTGACTATCGTTGGGCACACTTAGACATTGCAGGTACAGCGTGGAATTCTGGTGCAAATAAAGGTGCAACAGGCCGTCCAGTGCCATTGTTGATGCAATTAATCGCCAATCGTGTACAAAAGAATGGCTAAAATTAGCTTTTATTTGTTTGAAAAAAGCCCTGAGCGACAGGTGGAAAGTGCCTGTCGTTTATGTCGTAAAATTTTACGAAATGCAGCCAAAGTTTGGTTGCATTGCCCTGATGTAGACATGCAGCAACAACTGGATGAACGTTTATGGAGCTTTGATCCGACCAGTTTTATTGCGCATGGAATTGATCAAATTGATGCACCGATCTGTATTTCTTCAAGATTACCTGAGTCTTTAGACTGGATTGTGTTTAATTTTAACAATCAAGCACTTGAACAAGTGACACAATTTAGTCACATTATAGAAATTATTGAAAATGCTGAATCAGCAAAACAAATTGGTCGAGAGAAATATAAAGCCTATCGACGAATGGGTGTTTCGCCTCAAACATTTAAACTTTAATTCTTCATTCTCATTTTATATCAAGGAGATGCGTGGTGACATTAAATGTCGGTCAAGATTTTAAAAAGCGCTGGTTAGATACGCCTGAAGCGGTACGCCAAACTTTTGTAGATGACCTTAACCGCATCTGTGACCTTCTCAGCCCTAAAACAAATGTACAGGACTGGCTAAGTAACGACCAACGCCAAATGCAAGTGGCGCAACTCCAAGTTGAACACGCCTATGCTGAGCTAAAAGCCCAGCTGATTGAAGAGGCACGTATCCGGAAACAATTGGCACTTGAAAAATCTTTAGCGGAAAAACGAGCATTACAGCACGCCTATAATTTAGCACTACAACAAGATGAAATTCAGCAGTTTGAACATCAACAAGTGACCTTACAAAATTTACGTCAACAAATTGATATTGAAATTTCAGAATATAGTGAAAAATACACTAAAAATCCTGATTATCCAGCAATAGATTATGCCAATGGACAATTCCGCATCACAGATGCGCAAATGACTTCAGAGTTGGAAAGTGTTCGTCTACGTCTTGAGTTAGAAGCAGAAACGCTCATCGAACAGAGCCTAAATGCTTTACGTAGCAAGCTACAAACTGCTGCAAAAGAAGAAATTGAATATATTTTGGCAAATTCGAATTTTTCGGCAGAAAAAAAATAAAGTTTATTTATTTTAATCAGATATCCACGTTTACTTGTCACGAAAATGCAATATTAATGTCACATGATAGTCATCTCGGATGGCTTTAACGCTTATGTGTACAGGTTAAAAATATTTTAAGTGATCAACTCAGTGAGTTTTTATTTTCAAGATAAAAATTTCCAATCACTTGCATCAGGATGAATAAAATGGATCTGCTTAACCACATTTCGAACCAAATTGCGCGACTACATTCAGGTGAAAAATGGACTGTTTCTATACAAGATTTACTGATTAGCCGTGTAGATTTTCAGTCACTTTCAGTATTTCTTTCTCGGGAATCTGAAAAAGGAACGTTCTCACTGACTGATATGGACAAGCTAAAATCACGCTTTGAACATACCTCTTTGACGATCATCAAAAACTAATTAAGTCTGATACTTTGTCTCCTTCTCAAAACAAGTTCGCAAATAAACCAAAGTCTCATTTCAGCTTTGGTTTATTTTAAATGTAGTGTAGAAACACAGGACCTCAACAGATAATTTTTGAAATTAGCTTGGCTTCAACCCGTAAGGTCTCATTGTTGTTTTGATCAATTTCAACCAAATATTTTCCATTGGAATAAAAAATAGAATTGTCTTTTAAAGCAAAACTCATCACGCCTTTTTTTAATACAATCATCTCACCAGAAGCTGTCATCTTGATCAACTCCCAAGAATTTGGAATCATCCCTGGATATTTTTCGCCCGCCTTCTGATTACGTTCTAAATTTTGCTGAGCCTTAATCAAATTACCTTCAACAAATAACTCTTCTTCTGACTTTTGTTGCGATTTGGCTGGATTATTTCCAGACGTTGTTTTTAACGATTCACCCGTATAGCGTTGAGTAAAGAAATCCAACCACCCTACAATCGCACGAATAATTTTAAAAGGCGCAAAAATAATATCTTTAAACGTTGTTAACGGGGATTGATGAGCGCCATCACGGGAATACGGGCGTTTAATAAAATACAAATTGCCCTGCTCATCCATTTTGGGTTTAAAGAAATCAAACTTTGGATTTGAAGCGATTGTTTGCAACTCGCCTGTTCCCATATCCAAATGAAAAATTTCTTTGGGGCTATAGGCAATACGGTGTTCGCCATAGGCTAAACCACACGAATCATAATACAACTGCATGGTATCTCGCGGATCAAAACATGGATTTGAATCCTGACAATCCCCTTCGGTCAAATACTGTGTTCGATTGGCGTCTAAAGGCAGAATGCAAATATGCCGTTCATAACCCTGGGTGTTAACGGATAGTGCTAAACGCTTTTTAGATTCATCATAAGCCATGTCCTGCACCACAAAATCATTCTTTCGTAATACTAAGCCTTCGGTTTCGTGTAAATCTGTCAATGATTTGATATTGATCGAAGTGCCTTCTTGCAAACAAGCAGTATAAATCATTTTATGATCAGCAGTGAGAGCAACATCTGTGGGGAAAATATGGTTTAAATCCACCTCATCATTTTGTGACAATGCTCCCATAAACTGTGCACCCGTACCTTTGGTTTTCCAATCTTTACGTTGCTGAATCTCAACTAAATTCTTTTTATATAAGTCAATGGCTTGGCAAGGAACCGTAATACTTTTATTCCCATCCAATAAATACAAATTTTGATTCGATAAATAGAGCAATGCTGCCATATGTATTCCTTAATTTTACCTGCAATGGCGTGTTTCTCAATATTCCAGTTACAGTGTTTCTTGTAATTTGATTGATTTTCAATATAGCCCAAGATGATGTTTAACGATTTGTATCTGTTTTCATCAATCCTTCCATTGTACTGACTTTCAAGCACAAAAAAAGCCTTTCACGAGAGAAAGGCTTTGATCTCTATACTGCTTTTTATTGCGCAGATTAAGGCTGTTTTAAATAAGGCCACGCTGCTTTTAAATAAATAAACATCGACCAGAGTGTCAAAATGACCGCGGTATATAACAAAGCATAAGCCAGTATTTCAAGCGGCTGCCAATTCAGTAAAAACACCGTGATCGCAATCATCTGAAAGGCTGTTTTATATTTACCCACCGTGGAGACTGCCACATTGGTACGTGCACCTAATTCAGCCATCCATTCACGCAGTGCTGAAACTGTAATTTCACGTGAAATAATCACAATTGCGGCAAATGCCATAGTGATTGATGGTTGCCACTGCACTAAAACAATCAATGCTGCTGCCACCATTAATTTATCTGCAACTGGATCTAAAAACCGCCCAAAAGCTGAGGTTTGATTTAATGTTCGTGCCAGATAACCATCAAACCAATCTGTGACTGCTGCAACAACAAAAATTGCAGTCAAGATAATATGACGCGTCATACCACCAGTATGTCCAGCCACTCCAATTGCAGGTGGCCAATAGGCAATAATTAAAAAAACAGGAATTAACGCGATTCGAGCAAGCGTCAAGATATTTGGAATATTCAGGATACGACCTGTAGTCATAGACACCGCCAGTGAGTCCCCTACTTACCCGAATGAAGGTAAATAATAATTTAGAGTAAAGCTCTATTTCGTTAGTACTTTAAACGATTCACATGAAACTGTCGACTAGGTAAATACTGTAACCGTCTGTCTTGCAATCGCAATGAGTCGATTTTGCTCATCCCAAAGATAGGCATGTTCTGTTGCATATCCATGCTCAGCAAAGTCTGTAATCACTTTATACTTAAACCAATCATTCAACTGATTTTGTAAAGGATGGATAAACGTTACTTGCCAAGTCAGTGTACTTGCAGGCGCAGGCAGTTTAAACATCGGCAATACACCCGGAGGCCAAACGTCCATTAAGGTCATGATATCTGAAACATTCATTGTTCGATTGGCATGTAGCTCAGGGTCAAAACGACACCAACCCGAGAAATCAGGTTGCTTACTGCCTGACATTGGATAATCCCCTTCAATCCAAGCCAGTTGGAAATTTTTTACACACTCAGGAAAAGGTAAATATTTAGGGACAATATTAATCTGATCAAGTGGCGGAAAATCAGGGGCTTGAGGCTCTAAAGACACTTGAATTTTAGAATCGCGTTGGCTACCAAAACTTGCAATTAAAATACTCTGCACAGCTTCATTTTGCCACAGTCTGACTTCAATTGTGGTAACTGACTTACCCTGTCTCAGAATTTCAGCAGTCAATTTCACTGGCGTTTCTTCAACAGGCCCAACAAAAGTGACACTACAACTTAACAACTTTTTGACTGGATCGTGAATGGTTGCAATTGCTTTATAAACCAACATACCTGCAACGAGACCGCCAAAGATGGTACGCCCCTGCAACCACCCTTGAGGAATATCAATCCACTCTTCTTGTTCAATCTGCTGAAATAGCGCTTCTAATGACATGATCTGTCCAATTTTCCAATCTTTGTTGTACTGTTTCATATTTAACAGGAGATGAAAATGATCAGTGACTCATGCGTCAATGGTTGTTTTTGCAAATGCTACTCATCATCGAGAACAATAACGGCGTTATTCATGCAACACTTTATAAATCATTCGTGCCATAACATCGCCTAAACCGGGAACATTTTTTAAATCATGTTCAGAAGCTTTAAGTACCCCTTGAATCCCACCAAAATGGGTCAGTAAATCACGACGACGTTTTGGACCTAAGCCCGGAATAGCCTCAAGTACCGAACCTCCACGACGCTTATCTCGTTTAGCGCGATGTTTGGTGATTGCAAAGCGATGTGCTTCATCACGGACCTGTTGAATCAAATGCAGAGCTTTATGGTCTTCAGGAAGCTGAATCTTCGTGCCATCGGTAAAATGCAGTGTTTCTAAACCGGGTTTACGCCCTTCACCTTTGGAGACACCCACCATAAATGCATCTAAACCAAGCTCTTGCATAACTTCCATCGCCATATGAAGTTGCCCTTTACCCCCATCAATCAATAATAAATCGGGTAACATGGCTTTTTTATAACGGCGTGTTAAGGCTTGGCGCATTGCGGCATAATCATCACCGCCAGTAATATCTTCAATCGCAAATTGGCGATAATCGCGTTTACGTGCGCCACCTGCATCAAAAACCACACATGATGCAATGGTCGCTTCGCCCATAGTATGGGAGATATCAAAGCATTCAATACGATCAACAGGTCGTCCACAGACTTGTTCCAATTGATGAAAACGCTCATTTAATTCTAAATGATTGGCTAATTTTCCTTTGATCGCATGCTGAACATTCATCTCAGCCAACTCAAGCCATTCAGCACGAGTTTCACGAACATTGTGTTTAATCTGAATTTTCTTTTCAAACTGTTGATGTAAAGCCGCTTCCAGTTCCTTTCGGTCTGTCACATTAACATTGACAATCAGTTCAGCAGGAACTTCATCTGCAACTTGAAAATAAAAATTGGCGATAAAATCAGACAACATTTGTCCTAAATCATCATCTAACATATCGGGAAAATAACTTTTTCCACCCAGCATTTTCCCGTTACGCACATGCATGATCTGTACACAAGTCACACCTGCTTGATAGGCAATGGCAAGAATATCAGCTTCACCTTTGACTTTATAAATAGCTTGCTGTGCTTGGACATCACGCAGTAAGGCCATGCGGTCACGGTAAAATACCGCTTTCTCAAATTCTAGATTTTCTGCCGCTTGTTCCATTTTTTGAATCAATTCCTGATTCAGTTCTTTGGTATCGCCATTTAAAAAACGAATCGAGTTTTGTACGTCTTCATTATAAGCTTCGGCTGAAATCAGCCCCACACAAGGCGCAGTACAACGCTTGATCTGATATTGCAAACAAGGACGTTTACGCTGTGAAAAATAGCTGTTTTCACATTGGCGGACATTAAATAATTTTTGTAGAACTAAAAGCGTGTCTCTTGCATTATAAGCACTTGGATAAGGGCCAAAAAACTTACCCACTTGATGTTTGCCTTTGCCCCGTCCTGAAGCAATACGTGGATAAGGTTTATCTGCGGAGACAAAAATATAGACATAGGATTTATCATCACGCAACATAATGTTATACGGTGGGCGATGCAGTTTTATTAGATTCTGTTCGAGTAATAAAGCTTCTGTTTCCGAACGGACGACAAGGGTTTCAATATTATAAATACGTGCAACCAAAGCCTGTGTTTTCGGATGTTCAATGGTTTTGACAAAATAACTCAGTACGCGATTTTTTAGATTTTTGGCTTTTCCGACATATAATAATTCACCCTCTTTTCCCAGCATTTTATACACACCAGGTAAAGTCGTCATATTGGCTAGAATCTTTTCGATATTTTCACGTGCGTTTTCGTTCACAGTAGACTTTTAACTTTGGACTATAAATGGATGATGTAGTTAGATCATCCATTTTTCAAGTCTACTTGAGTGAATTACTTGCGCTTTCTATTGGAACATATCTTGATTTTTCATTTTTTAAAGGGCTGATTCGCAGCTTTATAGGCGATACGGTTCATCCAATTACACGCCAATTCATCAGATTTATGATAAAAAAATTCATTTTGAGGATGATATTTTCCACGATAGTCGTTTCCATCTATTGTGAGCTTTACATTGCTATATAGGGTGTTTTCCTTGTCTTTGAATCGCGTCCAAGCCACATTATTCCAATTTCCTGTTGCTTCTATTTCTAAATCTGCAAATACCTTTGCATCAACGATATACGGTAAGAACTCAATATATTCCTGATTACTATTGCCTGACAAACTTTGCCAACAAATAGAGCCTTTTGGAAATACTTCATTTGGCGAATAACCTAACCCTAAGATTGCAAGTAAAATCTGACCTGTCACACTACTCCTCATTTGACGGATTGGATTATAAATATCATCCGTAATCAATTGCCCAGAGACATCAATTTTCTTATATTGATAAGATAAAACCAAAGGTTGTTCAGCAATATAATTACTCACGGAATATTGTAATTTCGTTCCATCAAATGTTGCAGACTCACCCAGCAAGTATTTATTTTGATCTAATTGTGGTGGGGTAAATGTCGAAATCGCATTTTGTGTTAGATAATATTTTGAAGTTTCTTCTATAGAAGCATCTTGAACCAAGAGATTTTTATTTTCATTAATATGGTAAGTTTTTGCTCCGAATAGTAAGTCAATGCCCCCACCTTGAAATGAATATAGGGGATTAAATTTATCTGATTCGCTTTTTGAATCATCCGATCCACCACCACAAGCTGTTAAAATTAAAGCATTGATTATAAAAAATATTGTTTTTTTCATTATAGCGGTTCACTCGACTATTTATTTTGAATCATTATTAACCAATATTTCATAAAATCACAAGTAAAAATTGCTTAAAATTTGACTGTTTTTATTTCCATATAGTTGATTATTAACATTATTATAACCTTGTTTAGACCTCATCATTTATCTTTCATGTCTATAAAAAAGCTATTTTACCGTTTATGAAAATCAGGCTTGAGGATGATCTTTATCATGATATTGTCTCATCACTTTCTCTTTATAGACTTTAAATGCATTAAAGCCTTGTGAAAGCACAAGCAACATTTCTGCTGCACTGTTCACCCATACAGCATCATTCAAATCGGGAATATTGTGTTGATCATGATTAGTAGCTGGAATGATATACATGGGATTAGTTTGCGGATTGACGATCAGCATTTTTCCAGCCACGCACAGATCATAAATAAAGATGCATTCTTCTTCACTTAGCGTGGCATGGTATATTCCACCTGTAATAGGTTCAGATTGCTCTAATGGGTCTAAATATAAATCACTCAAATAACCATTAAAAGCTAAAGCCTTTTCATTCTGATCAACTAATGCTCCACTGCCTACTTGAGTATGAACATATAATTGATTTTCCGCTAAAAATCTGGCGAGTCCATCACGATCGGCATCGACTATCTCCTGATTTTTTATCCGTATAAACAGTAGAGAAAAGCCCATAATAGGTTCCTTTATGATGATTCTAAAATATTTATCACAAACGATCGCTATTCTCTATTTATTTAAATCTGAGTACGACCGACTTCTACTGCCTGACGGAAGGCCTGTTGATCTCTTGGAGAAACCAAGACCTGTTTGATTTTTCCATCTTTCATATATTCGATTTTCAAACGATCTAGAGATAAGGCAGGTGATGAAATCGAATTATTGGTTTTGCTGATGTTTTGAATATTTTTCAATGGGATATGCCATTTTAAAAATAGACTATGAATGATCAATGCTTCATTTTCAATGATATAGCGTGTATTGAAAACCGGCCACCAAATCACAGCAATAGTTAACATATACACCGCTGTATGCTCAGGATATTCAACCATAGTGCCTTTTGCATACATGGTATAAAGCAATTGAATCAGTAGACCTGTCATTGCGATTAAAAAGCCTAAAATCCACCAATCAATTTTAGTATGAAATTTTTGCATCACGCTCTTCAAAGTTTCCCCATACAAAATATTATTCTATCTGAATTTCGAGTTAAATATGACTATAAAATCATCGATTTACATAATAAAAAACGCCCTTTCGAGCGTTTTAATTTTTGACTAAATGTCTAAACATCAATTTTTTAAATAGCGATCAAAAATTTCTGAAAAATCATAATTCTCAATCTGTCGAATACGCTGATTGGCATAATCTTCAACTTGTTGTGCAGTCTGATTGATGATTTCAGGTAAATTTAAAATTGCCTGTTCACTAAGCTCTCTTAAATTAAACATTTTCTGCACATTGTCAGTGCTTTGTAATAGTACATTACGTTTACGATTGATCTCTTTGCAGGTTTCACCAATAGTAAATAATGCTTTATAGAGATCGCGAATTTTCTCGATTTGTTTTTTATCAATATCGATAGAGAAATGCTGTTCACCTAATTGGAACTTGATTTCAGCATCTAAATCCACGGTACCTGCTGTTTCTAAAAGTACATTTTTAATTGGATTGTGCTTATACAAGTAGCGGTACAACATACGTTTTTTACTGATGGCACTTTTACCATCTAGGTGCATAAAGGCCACATTGGTAAAGCAATATTCATCTGTTTTACTTTTGATGACAAAGAAAATTTTCTCGTTATCTTCATGAAAAATATAATCATCAATATCTGTTTTATTGAAATCATGTGGCTCAATAATTGTTCCAATATCACTCATACCCATCATTTCTGAGGCTAAATTTTTAAACATTTTGTGTTTTCCAGCGCTTTTATAAATTATGAAAGTAAATTAAAAAAATCGAGCGTTAAACTCAAGTCAAAATTTGTTATTAAAAAACGCCCTGGCGGGCGTTTAAAATCAAATCATTTTTTCAAAAAAAGCAATGATCTGTGACATATATGGTCGAATAAAAATCAGGAAGAAAATCCCTAACATCAAGAACCACTTTAAAAAGTAATACAACTGACGATTGGTTTTTTTCAAGGCTTTGGCTTTAATGCGGATTTGGTACACATAACCAAAAACTTTGTTTAACCCCCCTGTTTGATCACCTGCTTCATTTGGAGAACTGGCAGCTGTCATCACTTTTTTACCGAACCAGTGATTAAAGCGCTGCATAAATCTTGTTTTTAATGGACGCTCTACATCAGCAAAAAAGATAATACGATTTTGGTCTGTGGTATTTTCAGCATAATGAATATAGGTTTCATCAAAGACCACGCTTTCACCATCACGCCATGAATAACGCTGACCATCTACATCAATAAAGCAACGATCATCATTTGGCGTAATGAGCCCCAAGTGATAACGCAATGAACCTGCATAAGGATCACGATGGCGCACTAATCGACTATCAGGTGCAAGCTCTGTAAACATTGCTGCCTTGATACTTGGCAAGGTTTTCAGCAATTCAGTTGTTTTAGGGCAAAGCTCTGCTGCTGATGGATGCGCTGAGTCATACCATTTTAGGTAAAACCGTTTCCAACCTGTTTTAAAGAATGAATTAAAGCCTAAGTCATCATATGTACTTGAAGCCTTGATTCCACCTTTGGCATATAACGCTTGCGCCTCTTCACGAATCATTTCCCAGTTTTCATCTAACACTTTTAAATCTTTAAAATGTTGTGTGTCGATATACGGCTGATTCGGCACTTTTGAAAACATATACATGAGAAAGTTAATTGGTGCGAGTATCGTTGAATGGTCAAAAAATTGACGATAAAACGAATGTCGCACTTTACCGCGATTTTGGATATACAAAGCAGAAATCACAAAAATCGCCAATATGATCCATTTAATCATACAGCACTCTTTTCATTAATCAGGTTAATCAAGCAACATGTGCTGATAGAATTTTAAATCTCAAAAAGTGAGAATGTTTCTACAAATTATAACAAACCTATAAATCAAAAAGCCATAATGACTTAATTGTATGTTTTTATTAATTATTATTAAAAATAAACCAAATTTGTAGTCACTTCTACAAATTTGGTTTAAGTTTTATGAGACAGACATCTAAGTTGTTTTCTTATTTATTCCAATCAATCAGTCTTAAAGAAGCCAAAGCTGATGCAGCTTGCGTGTTATATATAAAACACCCATTCTTGAACCGTTCAATATTTAACGTTGCTGTTCTTCTTTGTTTGTCTGTTGTGGCTATGGCTAGCAGTTTTTCCCATTGTTTAATTTCTTTGGCTCTCGTCCATTCAATGTCACTTTCGTAATTAGCCAAATATGTTTTATCTTGATATTTAACGGCCACATAATCATCACTGGTTATGCCCGTATCAGTTTCATAAATAGTTGTCCAAGGAACATTTTGCCAATTACCACTTGAATAACGATAGGTTAGGTCTAATGGCTTAACTTGTTGATTTAAAAAATCAACATAACCAGAACTTGCTTCTTTTAATTCTTCAAATGTTCGCTTCGATTCAGTATCTGTCTTGAAACTAAAATAATCTTGGTTGTTCTTTTGAGAGATAAAACGATAACAGTTACTCCCCTGTGGAAAACGATCATTGCCGTATGAAGCTAATAATTTTCGTGCTTCATTATAATTATTTTCACTGTCGAAACCTAAACTACGATAGCCTGGTAAAACCGTATCAAAAATATTTTTTCCTGAGACATCAACTTTTTCTAACTTAAGATCCGTTTTAACATTACCAATTAAGGTTGAGGTCCATGAAGTCATAGAGTTTAATGCAACTGTATTCGGTGCAATCTCACGTGGCGTATATAATTTGTTGGCTGTTAATATATATTCTCCTAGAAATTTGTTAGCGTCAGAACTCTTAAACTGTTTATTGAAAATCTCATAATATTCCATAGTCAAGTTATCAGAGTCATCATCTAATTCATAATTAACAGCGTAATAGCGTGTTCCATTATCCAAGCTGTCTTGTGCTGTTGAAGGTTTCGAATTATCTGATGAAGAGTCACTACCTCCTCCGCATCCAACCAAAGATAAGGATAAAAAAATAGCTGTAAATGCGAGGTTCTTGTTTTGTGTATTCATAACGGGTTCTTTTTTTGAGTAAATACCAAGCAAATATTACATATATAATACAAAACATTCAATAGATTATAAAGATTTTCTAAACAAATAATTAAATTTCACAGCAATTGACCTAAATGACAAAAAAAATGAATCACTATGGATGGTTTTTCTTATTCATTTTTGTAAAGAAAGGCACAAAGGAATTTACATTAAATAAATAAATTTCAAATATTTATGCAAAGAACATATAAAATTCTTAAAATTTAAAAGCTTAATTTAATCTTCTACTCAAAAAAAATTGATGACCCTTGCGTCACGGCTTGATACAACTTGTTAGGTTATTTTTAGATATAGTTATCGTAAGATTAGTGAAGTCGAAATGTGTGCGGGAATTGCATACACACTTCAAAACATCAACTTAAGAAGTCCTCCAAAAAAGGAGATCAGGGCATGATCCACGCTGGCAATGCCATTACCGTCCAATTGCTTTCGGACGGAATTGCAGAATTCCGCTTTGACTTACAAGGTGAGTCGGTTAACAAATTCAACCGTGCAACGATTGAAGACTTTAAAGCTGCTATTGAAGCTGTAAAAAATAACAGTGAAGTGAAAGGTCTCATCGTTACCTCTGGTAAATCAACATTTATCGTTGGTGCAGACATCACTGAGTTTGGTGAAAATTTTAAGCAAGGTGAAAGTGCAATTGTAGAATGGGCAATGCCTGTTCACGAGATTTTTAACGCTTTTGAAGATCTAGAGATTCCTAAAGTTGCTGCGATCAATGGTATTGCATTGGGCGGCGGTTTTGAAATGTGTTTGGTATGTGACTACCGCGTAATGTCAAATGCTGCAACAGTGGGCTTACCAGAAGTTAAACTGGGTATCATTCCTGGTTTCGGTGGTACTGTTCGTCTAAGCCGTTTGATTGGTATTGACAATGCGGTTGAATGGATCGCGACTTCAGCAAACAAACGTCCAGATGCTGCGCTGAAAGACGGTGCTGTAGATGCAGTTGTTGCGGCTGACAAACTCCAAGAAGCTGCGATTGATCTTGTTAAACAAGCAATCTCTGGTCGTTTAGACTGGAAAGCAAAACGTCAAGAAAAATTAGAGCCTGTTAAATTAGACATGCTTGAACAAATGATGGCGTTTAACTCATCTAAAGGTGTGGTCCTTGCGAAAGCAAACCCTGCTCAATACCCTGCGCCAAAACTTCTTCTTGATTCACTTCAAGCTGGTGTAAGCCAAAAACGTGATGAAGCGTTAAAAATTGAAGCTGAAGCATTTGCTAAAGCTGCGATTACACCACAAGCAGGTGCATTGATCGGTTTATTCATCAATGACCAAGTTGTGAAAAAAGCCTCTAAAAAACATGAGAAAGGTGCTCACCCTGTTAACCAAGCAGCTGTTTTAGGTGCGGGTATTATGGGTGGTGGTATTGCTTACCAAGCGGCAAGCAAAGGCACACCAATCATCATGAAAGACATCGGTAACCCACAGCTTGCTTTGGGTATGTCTGAAGCGAATGGCTTGTTGACTAAACAAGTTGAACGTAAAAAGATGACACCTGCAAAAATGGGTGAAACACTTGCACGTATCCGTCCTACTTTAAGCTATGACGAGTTTAAAGAAGTTGACATCGTGATTGAAGCAGTCACAGAGAATCCTAAAATCAAGGAAGCTGTGTTACGTGATACAGAAGCAAAAGTTCGTGAAAATACGATCATTGCTTCAAATACCTCTACGATTTCAATCACGCGTCTTGCAAATGCATTGACTCGTCCTGAAAACTTCGTGGGTATGCACTTCTTTAACCCAGTTCACATGATGCCTTTGGTTGAAGTGATCCGTGGTGAGAAAACATCTGAAGAAGCAATTGCGACAACTGTTGTTCTTGCTCAGAAAATGGGTAAAACACCAATCGTTGTAAACGACTGCCCTGGCTTCCTTGTAAACCGTGTATTGTTCCCTTACTTTGGTGCGTTTGACCTTCTGCTTAAAGATGGCGCGGACTTCCAACAAGTTGACAAAGTCATGGAAAAATTCGGCTGGCCTATGGGACCTGCTTACTTGATCGACGTTGTGGGTATCGACACTGGTGTGCATGGTGCTGAAGTTATGGCTGAAGGTTTCCCAGACCGCATGAAGCCTGACTATAAAGGCGCGATCGAAATCATGTACGAAAACAAACGTCTTGGTCAAAAAAATGACATTGGTTTCTACAAATACGAGCTTGATCGTAAAGGTAAGAAAGCAAAATCTATTGATCCAACTGCGTATGAGCTTGTTGCAACGATGGCAACAACTGAAAAGCACGAGTTTGATGCTCAAGAAATTATTGACCGTATGATGCTAGCGTTCTGTAACGAGACTGTTCGTTGCTTAGAGGACAACATTGTTTCTACTGCTTCTGAAGCAGATATGGCAATGATCATGGGTGTAGGTTTCCCTCCATTCCGTGGTGGTCCAGCGCGTTACATCGACCAAACAGGTGTTGCTGAATATGTTGCGCTTTGCGACAAATATGCACACTTAGGTAAGGCTTATGAAGCGCCACAAATGTTGCGTGACATGGCTGCAAACAACAAAAAATTCTACGGTTAAGGAGCAACGTGAATGGCTACTTTAAATCCACGTGACGTTGTCATCGTTGATGGCGTACGTTCTGCAATGGGTAAAACCAAAAACGGTATGTTCCGCAATGTACGTGCTGACAGCTTATCTGCTGAATTGGTTCGTGCTTTAGTTGCTCGTAACCAGTTTGATGTCAATGAAGTTGAAGATTTGATCTGGGGTTGTGTTAACCAAACCCTAGAACAAGGTATGAACATTGGCCGTAACATCGTGTTATTGGCTGACTTACCGAAGACTGTTGGTGGTCAAACTGTAAACCGCCTCTGTGGTTCTTCTATGCAGTCAATCCATACTGCTGCGGCGCAAATTGCAACCAACCAAGGTGATGTATTCATCATCGGTGGTGTAGAGCACATGGGTCACGTTGGTATGATGCACGGCATCGACCTTAACCCAGAAGCATCTAAGCATTATGCGAAAGCATCTAACATGATGGGCTTAACTGCTGAAATGTTAGGTCGTATGAACGGCATTAGTCGTGACGAACAAGATGCGTTTGGTGTTGAATCTCATCGTCGCGCTTGGGCTGCAACTCAGGAAGGTCGTTTCAAAAACGAAATCGTGGGTGTTGAAGGTCATGATGCCAATGGCTTCAAAATCCTTTGCGACATCGACGAAGTCATTCGTCCAGATGCAAACCTTGAAGCATTCAAAGCGTTACGTCCAGTATTTGACCCTAAAGGTGGTACTGTAACTGCTGCGACTTCTTCTGCATTGTCTGATGGTGCATCAGCAATGTTGTTGATGTCTGCTGAACGTGCTCAAGCTTTAGGTCTTAAGCCACGTGCTGTAATTCGCTCAATGGCGATTGCAGGTTGTGATGCTGCGATCATGGGTTATGGTCCTGTTCCTGCAACACAGAAAGCGCTTAAACGTGCTGGCTTAACGATGGAAGACATTCAAACCATCGAGTTAAACGAAGCATTTGCTGCTCAAGGTCTTTCTGTAATGAAAGGCTTGAACATCTATGACAAGCAAGACAAGATCAACTTAAACGGCGGTGCGATTGCATTGGGTCACCCATTGGGTTGTTCTGGTGCACGTATCACCACTACATTATTGAATGTGATGGAACAACAAGATACTCAAATCGGTCTTGCAACGATGTGTATCGGTCTTGGCCAAGGTATCGCGACAATTATCGAACGTGTTTAATTCTTAATTAAACACCAAGATATAAAATCCCCGCTTAATGCGGGGATTTTTTTGAATAAAAAATAATAGTAAAGATAATTTAAACTTTATTTTTAATAAAATTTAACTTAACCTGTTCATTCTTTACACTGAAATTAAACTTTGCTAAATAATGACAGAACGTAGCCATGAAAAAATTTGTATTTCCCCTTGTTGCAAGTTTCGTATTTACAGGCTGTGCAACAACAAAAATTTCGACTGAAACTCGTAACCAACTTAACCAAACACAACCAAGACTTAAAGCTGAACCTGTGGCTATTTTAGTTAATAGCTGCTTACTCACCAATGAAGTGGGCAAAGATCTTATTTTGAATCAGCCCTCACAATTAACCAGTGAAAAATTTATTCAGATATTTTCTCAACAATTAAATCAGAATGGTGTTCAAATCGGTGAAATTGCATCACCGTTTATTTGTGGTTCTATGCCAGAAGAACAACTTAAAAAGTATGATTTTCTGGAAAATAAAGACTCAAAACGTAAAGAGATTACAAACTATCCACTTTTGAACGCTAATCACTCAAATATGAATGCTGATCAACAAAAGGCTGTTTTAGCTTTTAATCAGTTTACTTCAAAATCAAATGAAGTCATTTTGGCAAATGCTCGAAACAAAAAAGTGACTTTAGCACTTCCGATCCTTGAGAAGGAGACATTAAATACTTTAAAAAACTGGTCAAAATCGAATTATATTTTTGTGGTATCGATTGATGGTTTAAAGGCATCAACAGGTTCTAAAGTAGCGCTGGGTGCACTAAGCCTTGGCGTAACACTTGCAACTTTAGGAGCAGGTTCTGGTCTTGTAACAACTTATATACCCAAAGAAGGTCAATTTTATTCAGTAAGCTTATTTGATTTAACCAAACAAGAATTTGTATGGAATAAACATAGCACGACGCTCAAAGGAAATATTTTTTCCACTAAAAATCATTCAACAGAAGCACATACAATCTTGGATCCTTTATTTGAAAATAAAGAAAAATAAATCGGTATTCATCACAATATAGCAATAATGATTCAATACATTTAATTTTCAATAAAATCACCAAACACAAAAAAGCCAATCAACAGATTGGCTTAATGAAATAATCAAAATTTTAAATAACGAATCACTTCGGTAAGCTGCTTCGCCATTTATCACCTAACATCAAATCTAAACGGTCAGCATCGATATTCAACTTAAAAGTTCCATTACGTACTGCTTCTAAGGCTTTCTCACGATTCATCCCCATCGAAAGTGGCTCCATCATGGTAAACAAACCTGATGTTGGGTCAGAGGACTGCAAACCAGCAGCCACAGCTAAAACATACTCTCTGAGTAATGGTGAAGAAATTTGATTTATATTCGGTTCAGAGGCTTTAGGCTGCATATCAAGCACAGCAAAATTATCGCCTATCACATAATTTTGGATCTCATTCTCTTTTTTAATGATCTGATGCTGTAACGCTTTACGTACGTCCTTATCTTCTTGATAAGGAACAACACCTACAGCTTCTTGACGCAGTTCAGAATCCGCCATCACTTTAATGGTAGGCAATGAGGCAACTTCTTCTGCCTGTACAGTGGGTAACCAAACAGAAAGAGCCGTTGCAAGTATCGAAACTTTGATAAAGTTCATACATTTCACCTAAAAAATAAATCATCCTATACATTCAATAAAATGATTCAATACATTTAATATTGTCTATTAAATAGGCTATAACAAATTATAGCGAGATTCACTAAAGCTCAGATAAACGGTAAATACTGTTAAAATTCTAAAATAAAGATTAAATAGGTTTTACTCATTCAACAGCTTGAATAGAGCCACCGATAAATTTTTTCCAACTGATCCGTTTCAGTTTATAAGAGGTCGATTATGAATCTTGCTAAAGTTGCTGAGATAACTCAAGTCAGCCCGCGTATGCTCCGTTATTATGAAGAGCTCGGATTAATTCGTCCGCGACGAACAGCGAATCACTATCGAGATTATAATCAAGCAAACATCGAGGATATTCAAAAAATTAAAGTTCTCAATGATGCTGGCATGCATTTAAAAGACATTAAATTATTATTGCCATGTTTCGATTTGGCTGAGGAAAAACTTACCTTATGCTCAGTTGCCAAAGAGACATTAGAAATGGAGTTAGAACATATTTCAGAAAAATTAGCCAAACTCAAAAAATCTCAAAGCTTATTAGCATCTTTTTTAATGCAAGGAAAAGTTGAAGAAACCAAGCGCTAATCGAGATCAACCTCATTGAAGCGCTTTGACCCGCTCTTTTTCTTCACTATTCATATCTTTCCAAGCTTTTCGATCATTCCAAAACCAATAGCCATTTTTATCCTGTGCAACACATCCCGCATCAGATTTGGTTTTAAAACTTGCATAATCTGCATCCTCAAGTTTGCCAAAACGTTCTTCATAAATATGCTGCTTGTCTTTTGCGTAGCAATCTCCGAGCAGTTCAAAACTACTGGCATCTGCACCCTCCAAAATAGAAAAACTGCCCCCATCCAGCATGCTAAAGTAGCGATAAACATGCCGTTTATCTTTATACAAATTAGAAGGGTTTAACTGCTTAAAGCTCGCTAAATCTATAGTGTCATTCAAAGAAGGCCCATCTTCACCACCAAAACCCAAATGTCGATAAAAACGCTCACCCATAATCGACAGGCTTTTGCTGGGCAAAACATGTTCAGATAGAAATATGCTACAACGATTTGCATAAGGAAACTTTAAAGCCAATTCTCGTTGAGGATTGATATATAAATTGTCCCGCACAAGGGTCCATTGCTGTTTTTCTTGCTCAGCATTTAAAGCCGCTCGCTTTTCCTCCACGACACATTGGTCATACTCAATTTGTTCAGCACATAAAATAGGGGCTAAACCTAAAAAATGCTTCCATCCATAAACCTTTTTATAAGTATCGACACCCAGAATGGAATCTCGGTCAATTTGATACACACCAAAATGATAACGATATAAAGCAACGCTTTTACAATCCTGCTGAACGAGAATTGGCGTCTGGTAAACATAGCCAATTCCACCCAGCAATAGCAGTATAGATATTGCAAAAAACAGCGATACTTTTATATTTTTCATTCATTTACTTCTAAAATTTACAAGGCTTCTTCTAATACTTCCGCATTTTGCTCTTTTTTCTGATTGATTTGGCTATTCAATTTCAGTACATCCTGAAACAACTGGTTAAACTGTTTCACTTGAGCATCTTCCTTAAACAAAATTTGATTGCCCTGCTTCTGCCACTCATATTTTTTTAACAAATCAAACATGGTTTCAGCTTTACCTAAAATTTGTAGCTCATTTAAGATTAAGGTATTTTCAGGGTCAAGTTCAGCATTCTGTTCGAGCTTATCCTGTAATGGTTTTTTGAGGTCCTTGCGCAAATCTATTTTTTTTAATTCGTTTAAAGCCTCAATTTTATTTTGTCTATTTTTTTGCTGATATTGCTGCATCGCTTGTCGTACAGTCACCAGCATCTGTGTTGTTTCTACATAGTTCTGTTTACGGTCAGCATCCAAACGATTTACATCTAAAAAATGATCCCATTTGGCCGCTGCGAGCTGATTTAAATAAGTGTTTCGTGTGTCAATATTCTTGGCCCAATATTTGAGTAAAAATTCGGACAAGGTTTTGTAATCACCTTTGAGCCGATTATCATGAATATCAATATTTACTGGTTTAGAGCGGTCTTGAGCTTGTTCAGAAAGTTGCCGCATTTTTTCAGTCATCACCAAATCAAATGCTTGGCGATTGGCTTCTTCATTCTTTACTGAAGTATGGTCATAGTAGAAAAATCCAATAACAGCCAGAAAAATGATACCGAAAACAATCAAAAGTCGACGCATACCAAGCTCCGAACATCCTTATAGATTACTTAGAATATCCTAAGCGACTCTTTTTTGTATATTAATTATGCAAAATAACAATAAATAACCTTTGCTGAATAAGCTTAAAATGGGCATCGCTTAAAAGTTTCACTTTAAATTTATGAAAACAAACCCCATCATAATCCAGAATTAGATTGTTAGAGATTTCCCCATGCGCGTAGATATTTGGTCAGATGTGGTTTGTCCTTTTTGCTATATCGGTAAAAAACGTTTAGAAGCTGCTGCTGAACAAGCAGGTATTGAGCTTGAAGTCCATTGGCACAGTTTTGAACTTGATCCTGAAGCACCTACGCGTCAAGAAGTTTCAAACTCTGAACGTCTTGCGCAAAAATATGGACGTAGCATCCCTGAAGTTGAAGATATGCAACGTAATATTGCAGCTATGGCGAAAGAAGAAGGCATCCAATTTAACTGGGAAAATGCCAACTCAGGAAATACCTTTAATGCGCATCGTATCATTCACCTTGCACAAAGTAAGGGTTTAGGCTCAGAAGCAGAAGAAGCTTTTTTCTATAGCTATATGACACAAGGTCTACCGATTGGTGAGCGTGAAACAATTGAAGATGTCGCATCTCGTATTGGTTTAAATCCGATCGAAGTTGATGATGTTCTAGACTCTGAAGAATATTCTGACTTTGTAAAATTCGATGAACAAGTTGCTCATGAACAATTAAAAGTAACAGGTGTACCATTCTTTGTCTTTGATCAACGTGTGGCTTTAGCGGGTGCTCAACCACGTGAAGTCTTTGTACAAGTGTTAGAAAAAGCCCTTGAAACTGCAAATGATGCTGAAATCGAACAACAGGATGGCCCTGTTTGTACTGATGAGTCTTGTGAAGTTACCAACAAATAAACTCAGCCAATGAAGAAATTCCTTGAAGGAATTTCTTCATTGTTCAATAACTATCATAATATTTAAGAAAGTGGCTAAAAAACCAACGTAAACAGATCATAAAAATATATTGAATGATTTCTATGCCTTATTTTTAATGGGTCATTTTTTAAAATTTTACGTGCCATTTTTGCAATACAGCGTTGCAGAAAAGGAACTATTCATCACCTTTTTCTTAGACTAAGATCTGTAAATATTTTTCGTTCCCACGAAATTCATGCGCTGTAGTTTCTTTTTTAATTTTCTTATTTTTTAAGACACAACACCTCCTTTTTTGGAGGTGTTTTTGTTTATCCCACAATAAAATCGGCCTTGAGGATAAAATTAAAGTTATCCACAACAGCGTATAGTTTTTCTTCATTCTCGATTTTCAAACGTGCATGGCAGCTATTCACAATTGCTTGTCTATTCCTGGATAAGTGTAGATTTTGTCTCCAAAGAATTTTTAGCTTAAAAGCTTTACTACAATTGGGCTTTGTATAATAAAAGCACTTATCTATTCAAAAACAGCTTAAGTCATGCTTTGATTCGCGATATCGCTGATAGAATGCACTTCATTTTAAATAAATTTATGTTTTTTGTACTTAAAATAGCGATTTCATTGAAATTCAGTGTTTTTTTAAGGCATAGTTATACTGAAAATTAAAAACTGAATGACTCAAAGTTTAAGAAGTGGGCATATGAATAAAATATCAATCTTCTCAAAACTACCTTATGTCTTAATATTAGGCGGTTTTTTTGGGAACGCTGCATTTGCAGAAGTAAATAGCAGTCTTGAAGCGAATGCTAAAACGGGGAAAGTTGATCAGCAACCTTCTTTAGCCACCACCAAAGACAATGAGATCGGCTTGCTCAACTATATTCCAAAAATTGTTGACTCAACACCGACCATTTTCCCAGAGCAATCTGATCAGGTTATTGTTCCCCCAACAGACGCGACAGAAGATCAAACCTGGGCCGACAAAAAGCAGAAAAAAATTAGCAACTGGGCAGACCGCACAGCCAATAAAATGGATAACTGGTTTGGAAAAACTGATCCAGCACATCCAGCATCAGCAACGTTGCGGATCATTGTTGATAATCAATGGAACAAACATGATGGTTATGATGTCAATCCACGTATCCGAGGAAAAGTAAAATTACCCACACTTGAAAACCGTTTAAGTGTGGTGTTTGGTGATGATTCATTAGATGATGAAATTTCCAATAATATTGCGATCAACAACAATCATGCTGATGGTGATCCAGATAAACGCGTGGATGGTAAACAAATTCGCGATGATAACAGCTCGATTGCTTTACGTTGGTCACAGCTTTCTAAACGCTTACCTTTTGACTTAGATGCAGACCTTGGTATTCGTTCAGGTGATGATATTTATGCACGTTTAAAGGCCCAAAAGGATTGGAAACTGGGGAATGATTTTACTTTTCACGCGGAACAAATTTATCGCTATGGCATCGACAGTGAAAACTATTTGAGAACCAACTTAGAGCTAACCCATGCTCGCCCCAATCAGCCCTTTATTTCTAACCAATTCTATGTGACGTATGCAGATGAACAAGACGATGATTTAACTTGGGATAACCGTACTTATCGTCAACATCAGTTCTTTAAAAACAATCGCTTTAACTACGGTATCTATACTGGCGGTTATTATAATAATAATGACCTTAAGCTCAACAGTTGGGGGCCTTTCGTGTCTTGGCGACAACCTGTTTGGCGTGAATGGTTTTACGTACAAGGCGATTTAAATTATTTTAATGATCGTCGTGAAGATCGTAGCCATTTCCCAAGTGCTTTGGTCCGTTTAGAAGCGCTATTTTAAACATCAGCTGAATCTTTAAGCTGAACTGTGGATAAGTTTCGACTTATCCACTGATGTTGATAAAACGCCTGCTATATCCTTTTAATTCAATGGTGCAATTGAAAACAATTCAAAAGTAAAACTATAAGCGGGACCAAAGTCGCTAGAATTTGGCATATACATTGTTTCGTAAGTCATTCGCCCAATCGCCCTAACTTCTTTATCGACTAAAGCATCGTCTATTTTAAGACTTGGATGTACTGCTATAGGTAGCGCCATTCCCCCTTTCCCATCATTAGCTGCAAGTTCATAGTTCTGACCATTTTTTTTCAATATACCAATCACAGCAGCCTGTGTGTTTTGTCGTAAGAACATGGCGTTATGTACTGAAAGATCTGTGGTATTTGCATTGCGCTTTTCAACAGGTGGAAGTTCATATGCCATCACTACTGTTGTAGCTAAACTGAGCAATACAGAACAACCTATACATTGAATTGTTTTAAATTTATTCATTTAATCTTATTGATAAAAAAGCCTATCTTTAAGATAGGCTCTGTTAAAACAAATGACGACTTATTTAAGCAATAAATTGTTAATACGTTTTACATATTCCGCAGGATCATCAGGTAAACCACCCTCTGCAATTACGGCCTGATCAAAGATTACATTGGCTAAATCATCAAACTGGGCCGAACCTTCCAATTTTTTCACTAAAGGATGTTCTGGGTTAATTTCCAGAATTGGTTTAGATTCAGGTACAGCCTGACCCGCTTGTTTTAACATACGAATCAATTGCGGCGAAAGCTCACCATCGCTGGTCACTAGACATGCTGGTGAGTCCACCAAACGCGTTGTCACGCGTACCTCTTTGGTCTTAGCTTTTAATGAATCAGAGAGTTTTTCAACCACAGGTTTAAACTGTTCTGCGGCAGCTTCAAGTGCTTTTTTCTCTTCTGCATCTTGTAAATCACCAAGATCGACTGCACCCTTTGCGACATTTTGCATAGGTGTGCCATCAAAGTCATGCACAAACTCCATCGCCCATTCATCAACACGGTCTGCCATAAGCAAAACTTCAATGTCTTTTTTACGGAACAATTCGAGTTGTGGTGAGTTTTTCGCAGCCGCTAAGCTATCGGCAGTCACATAATAGATGGCTTTTTGCCCTTCTTTCATGCGTGCTTTATACGCTTCCAATGATGTTGAAACCTCATCATTATTCGAAGTAGAGAAGCGTAAAAGTTTTAGAATACGTTCACGATTACCAAAGTCTTCACCTAAACCTTCCTTGATTACTGAACCAAATTCAGCATAGAAGGTTTTAAATTTGTCTTGGTCAGCCTGATCTTCTGATTTTGCTAAAGCATCCAATGTTGTCAATACACGACGTGCATTTCCTTCACGGATGGTTTTCACATCACGGCTTTCTTGTAAAATCTCACGGCTTACGTTAAGCGGCAGATCAGCACTATCCACCACACCTTGTACAAAACGTAGATAATTTGGAATCAGATTGTCTGCATCATCCATAATAAATACACGTTTTACATAAAGTTTAATGCCTGCTTTGGCTTCACGCGTGAAAATATTACTTGGTGCTTTACTTGGAATATAAAGCAATTGGGTATATTCAGTACTGCCTTCAACTCGGTTATGTGCCCAAGCCAATGGTGCATCAAAGTCATGCGTTAAATTCTTATAGAATTCTACATACTGCTCTTCAGTAATTTCGCCTTTGCTACGTGTCCACAAAGCACTTGCTGAGTTAATCGCTTCCCATTCATCTGTTTTAACATAATGACCTTGTTTTTTCTCTTCACCTTCAGCAGCTTCTTCTTCCTGCCAAACTTCCTTCTGCATTTCGATAGGTAAGCTGATATGGTCAGAGTATTTATTGATAATTTGTTTAACTTTATAAGATTCTAAATAATCCAGCGCATCATCACGCAAATGCAAAATAATCGACGTTCCACGTGAAGCCTTCTCAATTTGTTCAACTTCAAAGTCACCCGTACCGCCACTGATCCAACGTACACCTTCTGATGCATCTAAACCTGCACGACGAGATTCAACGGTAATTTTATCAGCAACGATAAAACCAGAATAAAAACCTACACCAAACTGACCAATCAATTGCGCATCTGCTTTTTGATCACCAGATAACTTTGACATAAAGTCTTTAGTGCCCGATTTAGCAATCGTCCCTAAGTTATCAATGGCTTCTTGTTGGCTTAAACCAATACCATTGTCTGAGATGGTGATTGTTTTGGCATCTTTATCTAAGCTTACACGAACATGTAAGTCTGGATCATTCTCATAATATTCAGGATGGTTAATTCCTTCAAAACGTAACTTATCACATGCATCTGAAGCATTTGAAATCAGCTCGCGTAGGAAAATTTCAGGGTTAGAATAAAGTGAATGCGTCACTAAATGTAAAAGCTGAGCCACTTCTGCTTGAAAGCTATGCTTTTTTGAACTGTGTTGTACGTTCTGTTCACTCATAAAATCACTCCGTAAATTCATAACGCTTTTTTATTGAATGCATTAGAAATGGAGTGGTTTAAGTATATTTCAATAGGCAAATTTAATTTTTTTTAAAATGGGCCTTGTTGATAAACTCGATTCATATAAATCTCTAGTTTTTGCTGACGCATTTGATACGCATCGGTTAAACAACGTAGATTGTCCTGACATTGATTGCGCAGTTGTAACCATTTCACTTGCTGATCCTGTATCACACCCCGTGTTCCCATCGGAACGAGTTTACGGATAATGGTATAGGTGGTCGCCATTTTGACATCTGCATCGTTTAAACTGCGATGCTCACAAATGGCATGTTCACTTTTGGTTTGCGCATGCTCACAATTAAAACTTGCAGCATTGCCTATAGTGCTGCTACTTAACCCTACAAATATTATAAAAATTAAATTTTTCATATCATGTCAAAGTCTTATTGATGTTCTGATAGATTAAATGGATTTAATCAGCGCTTATATAGCTAAAAATAACTATTTTTTATTGCTTCTTGTTTCAATATATAAGGCTCTGTAAAAATAAAAAAACTCGGTAAATTTACCGAGTTTTTATGATTCTAAAGCGAACTTAGAATCTATAGCTATAACCCAAAGTATAGATAACTGGATCAATATCTAAATCAAATTTTGCAGCAGTGGTATTACCCGCTTTAACAGTCACTTCTGGGCTTAATTGAGCATAACGGGCATCAAAGAAAACACCCCAGTTTTTTGCATCAGCAGGTTGGAAGTTAAAACCGATTTGACCAGCAAAACCAAAATCATCTTTAACTTTAACCTTAGTGCCCGCCAATGCCCCAGATGATTCCTCATCCCATGCAAGGAATGCTGTACCACCCACACCAATATATGGTGTAAAACGTGTAGAGTTTTTAAAGTTATATTTAAACGTTACAGTTGGTGGTAAGTGTTTAAGGTTAACTGCTTTTTCACCATCTAATTTCACATCGTGGCTAATTGGTGTCGCTAATAAAACTTCCGCAGAGAAAGGTGTTTCACCAAAGATATATTCTACAGAAGGTGTAAAAGCATATTCATGGTCTGCTTTCACAGTACCAACACCAGCAACTTTGGTGTCTTGTGTTGGTGCAATCACCGAACCACCAACTTTGACTTGCCAATCTGCAAATGAAGCAGAAGAAATTGCCATTAATGCAATAAGAGCAGTTTGCTTTAACATTATAAATACCCCAGCGTTGTTATTAATAAACATTAAACATAGGTGTTAATAATATTGCAACATTTATTTAAATCAAGAATTGTTATATATTTTCAAATAACTGTTATATAAGAAAATTTATTTTAATCATATCAAAATGGTTGGTTTTAAAATCCAACCAAATTAATCAAGATTATTGAGCAAAATTTAATATAAAAATGGATTCATTATTATAAATTAACAATATCTATAAAATAAATTTAAACCTCATTTTCGGGGCTTTATATTCAGAGAAAAATCTAGCCTTCATAACCTAGATGATAAATTCAGCCAATCAGATTGGTATCTCTAAAATTTTTATTAAAAAAATTTAAAAGTGCATTAAAAACAGAGGTTTAATCTAAATTATTGATTTTTTATCAATTTTTAAAATTAGGAAATTAAATCAACCTATGCTCACAATCAGACATCATTATAAAGTTATGTTACATAGTCTAAATCATATTATTTAAATAGTTTATTTTATGATGAAAGAATTACTATATTTTAATCAATAAAAATATAGTAATTTATATATTCATACGAATTTTATTATAACCTTTTGGAATCATAATACCTTGCTTAATATCATTTACTAAATTATTCCATTTATTTTCAACACAGTTCTCCAAAGGTTCTGGATAATTTCCTGTTCGATTAAAATTTTCCCATCCATCTATTGAAACCCCTAAAAACTGTTCAATTGACTGTATCGCTTTATCTAATGATTCATATTTAAGATTAATATCTATCCCTGTATCCTCATCACTTCCATCATAATAAAAGTAGGATATTAATATTTGATCTTTGTTCAAAAAACCAATTACTCTCATATAATTCCCATACTCTTCTAATAAAACTCTATCTACTACAACAGGTTTGGTCATACCAACTTCAATATAACTCACTAATTCACATATGTTCATATTTACTTTTTCCAATAATTACAATGATGTCCTATTACCATCAGGTATCTCTATGCCGTGATCTTGAAGTATTTTTATGAATTGGAGTAGTATGATCACAAAGGTTTATAACTCACCTTTATATGTATCTATTTGATCAGCCAAATTCCCACTCGCCTTATTATTTAGGCTTAGATAATTGATAATCTTGATCGGCTGATCTTAATTCTGGCATATTATTTAAGATTTTTCCTGCAGTTTAAATATCAAAAACTATAATACTCCCATCTTTACAAAGAATATCAACCCATCTATTTAAATGATTTTAGTCGAACAGATATAAAAAAGGCTGTTTAGATCTCATCATAAACAGCCTTAACTTAAAAAATAAACGCTACAGCACCATCGCAGCAATCCAACCAAACACCAATAATGGAATATTAAAATGGATAAATGTTGGAACAACCGTATCCCAAATATGATCATGTTGCCCATCTACGCCCAAACCAGCAGTAGGCCCCAAGGTCGAATCTGAAGCTGGTGAACCCGCATCTCCTAATGCTGCCGCAGTACCAATTAAGGCAACAGTTGCAAGCGGAGAGAAGCCGAATTGTACACATAAAGGAACATAAATGACTGCAAGTACAGGCACACTTGAAAATGATGAACCAATTCCGATCGTTACAAATAAACCAATAAATAACATCAAGAAAGCAGCCAACGCTTTATTATCACCAATCAAATGTACAACACCGTTGACCAACTGATTAATATCCCCAGTATGGGTCATCACGGATGCAAAACCCGCAGCAGAGATCATAATAAAACCGACCAATGCCATCATACGCATCCCTTGTACAAAAACATCATCCGCTTCTTGCCATTTAAAAATCCCTGCGGCAGAGAGAACAGAGAACCCGACCAATCCACCAAGAATCATTGAGCCTGAATACAATTGAGAGATGAGGGTTAAAATGATTGCCAGCAATGCCATAAGAATAGTTTTCTTGGCAATCACAGGAGCTTCTTGCTTGGCTTCTTGCTCTAAGGCAATACCATCAGCTTTTAATACCTCAACATTTACCGCACGAAGTGGTTTATCTAAATCAATCGTGGTAATTGGTGCAACATTACGATCAACATAAATACGCGGTTTACGATAACTGACAAAAACGGCAAATAAAGTACCAATCACCATACCCAATACAGGAATAGCCATCCCCATAGGCATCATGCTTCTTTCAACATGCAGATGATAAGCAGCGCCAATTTTGTTGATATTCCCCATCAGAATTTGTTCAAGAAAAATTGCACCAAAGCCTACAGGCAAGAAGATGTATGTGCCGACTAAACCTAAGGTCAGTACACATGCTGCGGCACGACGGTCGAGTTTCAAGTGATTCATCACTTTTAATAACGGTGGAACAAGGACAGGAATAAACGCAATATGCACAGGGATTAAGTTTTGTGAACAAATCGCGGCAATCAGTAAAATACCCAATAATAAGAATTTTACTTTGGTTGCTTGTTTCTGCGTGGCTTCCATACCGAGTAAGCCGATCAGTTTATAGGCCAATAAATCAGGCAAGCCTGACTTTGAAAGCGCCAAAGCGAAAGCGCCTAATACCGCATATGCCAAGGCAACTTCTGCACCATCACCCAAGCCCGCATTAAATGCTGTAACAGTATCTGACAGACTTAAACCTGCAACTAACCCACCTATAATTGCTGAAATAACCAATGTTAAAACAACAGAAACTCGTGCCAGTGACAAGATAAACATCACGGCAATCGCAATAACGACAGCATTCATGGAGAAATTTACGAAAATTTGAAAGCCGATATTTTATCAGATTCACTACAATGAAGCTGTAATTTAGTCGAACTGGTCATAAAATGAATAGGCCATGTGAAAACATGGCCTATTTTTATAAGAGCTCACATCACTTTAGGCGAATCAACTCTCACTATTTTTGAGTGCAAATGTTTGAATATATTGTGCAATCTCTTGTGGTTGGCTAAGTACTGCCCAATGGTTTGCATCAACTTCTACACGTTCAAAATCTGTTGCCCATTTAGGCACTTCATCAATCAATTCTGGGCTTACAAATTTATCTCTTAACAGTACAACAGCCTGTACAGGACATACTGCATAACGCTGACGCGGTCGAGTTAAACGTGGAAGAAAGTTAGCACGGTATAGTCCGATACCATGTTCACCATCTTTTGCAATATTTTGGTTTAACGGTAAGCCTTTCTTTTTCTCAAGTTGCGTTAAAATTGCGCCCCAGCGTTGTGGACTAAAGAAATGCCAAACGGTCGGTGCAAGAAATGGTAACTGGAATGCAACGATATACCAAGATTTAAATAACTGCTTAAAAAATTTAGGCTTTTCATGCAAGAACTGTTCACGCATCCAAAAAGCAGCATGATCTAAACAAGGCCCAGACATGGTGGTATAAGACAAAATACGATTTTTAAATTTAGGTTCAGTCACAGATTCCCACGACTGAATCGAGCCCCAATCATGCGCTGCAAGATGAAAATTACGATTGGGCAGTAGCTCATTTACCACACACTCTAAATCCAGAGATAAGCGTGCTAAAGCATAATCACGAATTCGTTTCGGCACAGAAGACTGTCCTGCCCCACGTACATCATAAGTAATGATGTAAAATTTTGAGATCAATTGTTCAATAATCGGTTCCCAAACTTCCTGATTATCAGGATAGCCATGCACTAAAACCAATGCAGGGTTTTCAGCATTACCCCATGTTTTTGCATAAAGTTTTTGCTTATCTTGTGTGGATATCCAATAAGTTTGCACTTGCATTGAGTCACCTTTTATTGTTTTACCATTGGCTGTGATTTCGTAGTAGAGGGCATTTGGATCAATGCCACATTCCATTCAGTTCTTTATTATGGTTTAAAAATCGATAACTAGAATTGACCATGAATGCGCTAATCAAAAAACTACAGACAATCCCATTTGTTTCCAAATTTATGTTGAATCATTTTTCTCCATATAAAGGTGCAGGGATTGAAATCGAAAAAATTGATCTAAAAAACTATCATGTTCGGGTCAAAATGCCACTGACACACAGCAATCAAAATATTGTTGGTGTGCACTTTGGCGGTAGTTTGTATTCAATGGTTGATCCATTTTATATGCTTCTTTTAATGCATCATCTGGGTCCGAAATATATGGTTTGGGATAAAACCGCAAGCATCAACTTCCTTTCCCCTGGACGTAGTACGGTTTATGCAGATATTCGTTTAGATGCGATTGAAATTGAACATGTCAAAGATTTAGCTGAAAACTATAGTCCAGTCTATCGTAACTATACCGTGAATATTTTTGATGATTCTGGTTTAAGAATTGCTGAGGTACAAAAAACCGTATATATCCGTCGTAAAAACCCCCACCCCTTAAAACGCTAAACAAGATTTAAATCAGTTTTGCTAAAGCGAAACATCAATAGGATGCCGCAACAGTACTAAGATGGTCAGATCTTTTAATCTTAGATATGAATAGGGATAAAAATAAGCGCATCACGTAATCAGCAATGCTAATACGTTGCGCTTATTTTTATTGAGTCTTGGGTTTAGACGCTTACTTATTTTGCTCAATAGCAGCACCAGCACCACCACCGATCGCGCCACCAATTGCAGCACCGGCATCACCGCCAAGAACACCCTTACCAAGGACTGAGCCAATACCCGCACCGATACCACTATAGGTTGCATTGCGATTTGAACCATTGTTGGCTTTGCTTCCTACAGCTGCACCACCGCCTGCACCAACAGCAGCACCAACGCCATTACCTGCATGATTACCTACACCGCCACCAACAGCCCCACCAAGGGCCGCTGAAGCAATACGCTTATCGTTTGCTGACATGTTTTCACAACCTGTAAGCATCACAATAGGTAAACTCACACACATCATAGTCATTACTATTTTTTTCATGTTATTCATCCTTTCTATCTGAACTTACAAATGCAATTGATTAAGACTGATTTTATGAAAACACTAATTTATGGATTAAATTAAATTTTCATGTTGCCATTTGTAGTCTTTGATTATCAAAGATGCACCATCTAATTTAAATAACATTCATGTTAATAAGAAATTATTAGATCGCTTTCATAAAGCAAAAGATGATCATGTTGAGTGAATTATATTGGTATTGAAAGTCCCTTCTCGCTTTGGGAGAAGGCTAAGATGAGGGAAATTTCATGTTGATTTATCGTTTTAAAAAGGCGTGTCTAGTCCTGAAATAGGTTGACACTTATTTCATACAAACGCTCGATGCATTTCATCGGGCGTTTTGTATTTTAGCGACATATGCGGTCTACGAACATTATAAATTTCTATAGACTCTGCAACCATTCGCCTAGCTTCTTCAAGATTCTTTGGTTTATGAAGTAAATATTCATTCTTCAATATACCGTTGACCCTTTCAGCTAAAGCATTCTGATAACAATCATATCCATCGGTCATAGAACATCGAATATTATGTTTCTGATGTAATTCCTGATATTTCTTTGAACAATATTGTATGCCTCGATCTGAATGATGAATTAGTGAATATTGTGGGGCTTTACGTTCCTTTAATGCTTTGATATATGCTTGGCTAACAGCTTCTGCACCTAAATTGTCATCTACATGATAACCCACTATTTTTCTAGACCAAGCATCAGTGATTAGGCTTAGATAAGCTTCTCCTGTTTCTATAGGAAGATAGGTTATATCTGCAACCCAAAGTTGCTCTGGTTTCTGTGGTATCACTTGCCCAATTCCAAACTTAACCAAGTTAGGATGCTTGTGAAAACGATGGTGGCTATTCGTTGTCTTATGATATGCGCGTTTAGGTTGTACTAATAAACGATGATCTCTGAGTAAATCAAACAATCGATCTCTACCAATAGTGATACCTATTATCGTATTCAGTAAATAATGGAGTTTCCTTGTTCCAATACGAGGCTGAAACATTCTTTCTTGTCGAACTTGCTTTAATACATTTTGTTCATATCTATATCTTAGGTTCGATTGCTGGCATTGTTTGTAATAAGCTTGTCGAGTGATATCAAGATAATGGCAACATTCAGTGATACTAAAACCTATCGCTTGTTTTTCTTTAATGGCTTGCCTTGTGGCTTTTTTGTAGTGCTTACTCCGTAATCTCGTTCGAGTATATTTATAATGGATTCAAATAACTCTGCTTTTCTTTTTGTTTCATATAACTGTTGTTCAAGCTCTTTGATTCTTTGTTCGGGTGTGAGTGGTAAAGGATCAGACATTTGTTTTTCTCCATGACGTAATGGGGTGCCTTGACTCCAATCTAATCTACCATGCTTTCTTAACCAAGCTAAAACAGTTGAACGCCCTTGAATACCATATCTACTCTGAGCTTGTTTATAAGTCATTTCACCTTTTTCAACTTGATCTACGACTGATAATTTAAAAGCTAAGCTGTAATCTCTTTGTGTTCTTTTAACTATTGTTTTCATTACACTCTCCAAATTTAAGTTTAGAAAGTGTCAACCTTATCTAGGACGGGACAGCGTTATGAAAAAAGCCTATCTTTGAGCAATCACTTTCTAGTTAAATATTTAAAAACAACGGGTTAATCATCAAATAACTCATATTGAATCTTAATTTTTTTATTTAATTTTTTCTTTGAGAAAACGATAACTTGCATAAACAAGCATCAAGATTGCCAGCTGGCTGAACACCAAGAAAAGCATAAAAAAGAGTTCAGCAAAGACAACACCGAGTTGATAGTGATACAAGGATTGGAATAAATAGCCATTTCGACCTAAACCTACGGTCATATCTTGTTGAGCGAAATGCCATTGCATCATCGAAAAACTAAACCAGATAAACCCAAGAATACATACAACCACAAGCACCGCATCCCACAACTTAAACTGCGCTGTCTGGAGCGTTGTTTGAGGTGTAGTTTGACGCCCTTCTTGCCAAATCATGCAAAACAAAAAAACGGCCCAGAAGCTGCTCAATAGCGAAAAATATGCAGTCACCGATACCGTATAAAAAGCCAAGAGACCAAACCTTCCCGTTTGAATCTTTAATTTTTCTGTGATGAATTGAAATACATCGTGCTGCCAATTCATTTCTGGCTGAGCTGGTAAAAACATCAACAAACAGACGGGAACGAACATGACTGCCAGTAAAACTATCCATATATTTCTAATTTTAATTGCCATTTTTAATGTTTGTAACTGAGGTCTACTCAGTATATAAAAAAAGACGCCCTAAGGCGTCTTCTTCATTTCAAAAGCTGTTTAACTTAGAAAGAATCTTCGTTTAAAGCTTGAGAGAATGCTTGATCAACTTCAGAGAAATCATTTACAAGCTCATGCTCTGCAGCTTCTGCTTCTTGACGACGACGTTCTAAGTGGTATGCAAGACCAGTACCTGCTGGAATCAAGCGACCTACAACAACGTTTTCTTTCAAGCCACGTAAATCATCTTCTTTACCTGTTACAGCCGCTTCAGTTAACACACGTGTTGTTTCCTGGAACGATGCAGCAGAGATGAACGAGTCAGTAGAAAGCGATGCTTTGGTAATACCCATCAATTGACGTTCATACTTCGCAGGGAACTTGTTCTGAGCCAATACCGCTTGGTTTTCGCCCACAACGCGGATGTAATCCACTTGTTCGCCTTTGATAAAGCTTGTATCGCCACCGTCGGTAATGTCAACTTTACGCAACATTTGACGAACGATTACTTCGATATGCTTATCGTTGATTTTTACACCTTGTAAGCGGTAAACGTCTTGAACTTCGTTCACGATGTAGTTGGTTAATGCAACTTCACCTTTCAAACGCAAGATGTCATGTGGGTTTTGTGGACCATCAGAAATGGTTTCACCACGGTTCACATGCTCACCTTCAAACACGTTAATGGTACGCCATTTTGGAATCAACTCTTCATAAATTTCAGAGCCATCATCTGGTGTAATCACTAAACGGTTCTTACCTTTGGTTTCTTTACCAAAGCTTACAACACCTGAGATTTCAGCAAGAATTGCATGTTCTTTCGGCTTACGTGCTTCGAACAAGTCAGCTACACGCGGCAGACCACCGGTAATATCACGAGTACGTGAAGTTTCTTGTGGTACACGACCAATAACGTCACCAACACCGATCGTCTCACCATCACGAACAGTCACGATCGTGTTTTGTGGCAAGAAGTAGAACTGTTCGCCGCCATCGGTTGTATCCAACACGATTGCAGGACGCAAATCTTTACCAGAAGCAGGACGTGCTGTTACAGGTAAAATTTCAACAGTGGTCATACCTGTTGCATCATCAGTTTTCGATGTTGCAGTTACGCCATCCGAAATTTGGCTGAAGCGTGCTTTACCAGCAACTTCTGTAACCAATGGATGTGTATGCGGATCCCAAGTTGCAACAATACCGCCGCCTTCTACAGGTTGACCATCTTTAATCAAGATAGACGCACCGTATGGAAGTTTATAACGCTCACGTTCGCGACCTAAATCATCAGCGATACCGATTTCACCTGAACGTGAAACAGACACCAAGTGACCTTTGGCATGTTGAACAGTTTTAACGTTATGGAAACGAACCGTACCTTTGTTACGTACTTGTACGCTATTTGCAGCAGACGTTCGGCTTGCAGCACCACCTACGTGGAATGTACGCATGGTTAACTGTGTACCAGGTTCACCAATTGATTGCGCAGCCATAACACCGACAGATTCACCTGGATTCACCAAGTGACCACGCGCCAAGTCACGACCATAACATTTAGCACATACACCGAAAGTCGAAGCACAGTTTACAACTGAACGTACTTTAACTTCATCGACACCCGCATCTTCAAGATACGCCGCAATTTTCTCGTCAATCAATGTGTTACGTGGAAGCACAACTTCATCTGAACCCGCTTTTTTCACGTCTTCAGCAGTTACACGTCCTAATACACGTACACTTAATGGCTCAATGACATCGCCACCTTGAATGAACGGAGTCATTACAAGACCTTCGAGCGTACCACAATCTGGCTCAGTAATAACCAAGTCTTGCGCAACGTCGACTAGACGACGTGTCAAGTAACCAGAGTTTGCTGTTTTAAGTGCTGTATCGGCCAAACCTTTACGCGCACCATGTGTTGAAATGAAGTACTGAAGTACTGTCAAACCTTCACGGAAGTTTGCTTTAATCGGTGTCTCAATGATCGAACCATCTGGTTTCGCCATCAAACCACGCATACCTGCAAGCTGACGAATCTGAGCTGCCGAACCACGGGCACCTGAGTCAGACATCATGTAGATACTGTTGAATGATTTTTGCTTCTCGTCTTCACCCTGTTTGTTTTTAACAGTCGTGAATGACAAGTTGTCCATCATCGCTTTGGCAACTTGGTCGTTAGTACGCGCCCAAATATCGACAACTTTGTTGTAACGCTCACCCGCAGTTACGAAACCTTGCTCGAATTGTTGTTCAATTTCACGAACTTCAACTTCTGCTTTTTCGATAATTGCTTGTTTTTGTGGCGGAATCAACATGTCTTCCATACCCACAGAAACACCAGAACGGGTTGCTTGACGGAAGCCCAAGTACATCAATTGGTCAGCAAAGATAACAGTATCTTTCAAACCTAATTTACGGTAGCAAGAGTTAATCAACTTAGAGATGTTCTTTTTAGTCATCTCAACGTTGATTTGTTGGAAATCCATACCTTCAGGAACAACTTCCCAAAGTAAGCAACGACCAGGTGTCGTATCTACAACAATAGTTTGATGCTCACGGTTACCGTTTTCATCAATCACTGTTTGGTGTACACGTGCTTTTACACGCGCATGTAAGTCAACTTGACCTGTTGCAAGTGCACGGTTTACTTCGTGAGTATCCGCAAACACCATGCCTTCACCTTTGGCATTGATTGCATCACGTGTGATGTAATACAAGCCCAAGACAACGTCCTGAGAAGGTACGATGATCGGCTCACCGTTGGCAGGTGACAAGATGTTGTTGGTCGACATCATTAACGCACGAGCTTCTAATTGAGCTTCAAGTGTTAATGGAACGTGAACCGCCATTTGGTCACCATCGAAGTCGGCGTTAAACGCAGCACAAACGAGTGGGTGTAAACGGATCGCTTTACCTTCAATTAGAATAGGTTCAAATGCTTGAAGACCTAAACGGTGAAGTGTTGGCGCACGGTTCAACATCACAGGATGTTGACGAATTACAGATGCAAGAACGTCCCAAACTTCAGGAGTTTCACGCTCAACCATTTTCTTCGCAGCTTTAATGGTTGTTGCTTGGCCAGAAGCTTGTAGCTTAGCAAAGATAAACGGCTTGAATAATTCAAGTGCCATTTTCTTCGGAAGACCACATTGGTGTAAACGTAAAGTTGGACCTACAGTAATTACCGAACGACCAGAGTAGTCAACACGCTTACCAAGTAAGTTTTGACGGAAACGACCTTGCTTACCTTTGATCATATCTGCCAAAGATTTAAGCGGACGTTTGTTCGAACCGGTAATAGCACGACCACGACGACCATTGTCCAATAACGCATCTACAGACTCTTGTAACATACGTTTTTCGTTACGTACGATAATGTCTGGTGCAGCAAGGTCAAGAAGACGTTTTAAACGGTTGTTACGGTTGATCACACGACGATAAAGATCGTTCAAGTCAGAAGTCGCAAAACGACCACCTTCAAGCGGTACCAACGGACGAAGATCAGGTGGAAGTACTGGAAGTACATTCATCACCATCCATTCTGGCTTGTTGTTCGACTCTTTGAACGCTTCCATCAACTTCAAACGTTTAGAGGCTTTTTTAAGCTTCGTTTCTGAAGTTGTGTTTGGAATTTCTTCACGTAAACGAGAAATTTCAGCTTCAAGATCGATGTCTTTCAACAAATCTTGAACTGCTTCTGCACCCATTTTCGCGCTGAATTCGTCACCATGTTCTTCTAACGCAGTGAAGTATTCTTCATCGTTAAGAAGTTGGTACTTTTCCATTGGCGTCATGCCAGGATCAGTAACCACATAAGATTCGAAGTACAATACACGTTCGATATCACGTAAAGTCATATCAAGTAATAAACCGATACGGCTTGGTAATGATTTCAAGAACCAAATATGCGCAACTGGAGAAGCAAGCTCGATGTGACCCATACGCTCACGACGAACTTTTGCAGTTGTTACTTCAACGCCACATTTTTCACAAATGACGCCTTTATATTTCATACGCTTGTATTTACCACACAAGCATTCGTAATCTTTTACTGGACCAAAGATTTTGGCACAGAATAAACCATCACGTTCTGGTTTAAACGTACGATAGTTAATGGTTTCTGGCTTTTTAACTTCACCGTGAGACCATGACTTAATCATTTCTGGTGACGCAAGACCAATACGGATACGGTCAAACTCTACTGGAGCGTGACCATCTGAATCCGTCTTTTTGCGCATGATATCGAGCAAGTCTTTCAATTTTTTTCTCCGTGTGTCGAAGCGCTTTTCAGGCTACGACTGGGTCACAAATATTGTTTTTTCACTGAATTTTAATCCCCCTTGATCCCCCTTTTTCTAAGGGGGAAAGTCCCTCTTTCATAAAGAGGGATTTAGGGAGATTCAATGGTGAAGTTTAGTCACCATTTTTCAGTTCAATGTTGATACCTAAAGAACGGATCTCTTTGGTCAATACGTTAAACGATTCAGGCATACCCGGATCCATATAATGGTTACCATCTACAATGTTCTTATAGATGCGAGTACGACCTTCAACGTCATCCGACTTCACAGTAAGCATTTCTTGAAGTGTATAAGCAGCACCATAAGCTTCTAGTGCCCAGACTTCCATCTCACCGAAACGCTGACCACCGAATTGTGCTTTACCACCAAGCGGTTGTTGAGTTACAAGTGAATAAGAACCAGTAGAACGTGCATGCATCTTGTCATCAACCAAATGGTTCAACTTGAGCATGTACATATAACCAACAGTTACTGGGCGGTCAAAACGCTCACCTGTACGTCCGTCATACAATACTGTTTGACCTGTACGTGAGATACCACCAAGCTCAAGTAACTCTTTGATCTGACTTTCTTCTGCACCATCAAATACTGGCGTAGCTAAAGGAACACCTTTACGCAAGTTACCTGATAACACCAAGATTTCTTCATCAGTTAAGCTATCAAGATCTTCTTGCTCGCCACCAACTTTGTTATAAATCTTGTCTAAGAAATCACGAAGCTCAAGAACGGTACGTTGCTCTTTCATCATCTTGTCGATCTTATCGCCAAGACCTTTTGCAGCCATACCTAAGTGAGTTTCAAGAATCTGACCCACGTTCATACGTGATGGTACACCCAATGGGTTAAGTACGACATCAACTGGAACACCATGGATGTCATGCGGCATGTCTTCAACAGGCAAGATGTTTGATACAACACCTTTGTTACCGTGACGACCCGCCATCTTATCACCAGGCTGGATACGACGTTTTACAGCTAAGTAAACTTTAACAACTTTCAATACACCTGTTGTAAGCTCATCACCTGTAGAAAGTTTGCGTTTTTTCTCAGCAAATTTCTCATCAATCTCGTAGCTCTTCTCTTTCAAGAACACTTGAATTTGAGTTAAGCGTTCAGCGATGCCTTCATCTGTTGGTTGAACTTCTAAAAGATCAACAAGCTCTAAACCAGACAATACATCTTCAGATAGCTTATCACCGCGCTTGGTCGTACCGCCGCCGTTCGACTCTTGGCCTTTTAACAAACGGATAATACGTTCACGAGCAGCTTCTTCGAAGATTTTGAATTCTTCTTTCAAGTCTTTACGATAAGCATCAAGTTGCGCTTTCTCAATCGCTTGAGCACGTTCATCTTTCTCGATACCGTCACGTGTAAACACTTGAACGTCGATAACTGTACCTTTAACGCTTGAAGAAACACGTAAAGATGAATCTTTAACGTCTGCTGCTTTCTCACCAAAGATTGCACGAAGTAATTTTTCTTCAGGGGTTAATTGTGTTTCACCTTTAGGTGTCACTTTACCAACAAGAATATCACCCGCTGCAACTTCAGCACCGATATAAACAATACCTGATTCATCAAGTTTAGATAACGCTGCTTCACCTACGTTAGGAATATCGGCAGTGATTTCTTCCGCACCTAACTTCGTATCACGCGCAACACATGATAATTCTTGAATATGAATTGACGTTAAACGATCTTCTTGAAGAACACGTTCAGATAATAAAATCGAGTCTTCGTAGTTATAACCGTTCCAAGTCATGAACGCGACACGCATGTTCTGACCCAATGCTAATTCACCACCATCAGTTGATGGACCATCAGCAAGAACGTCACCACGGCCGACTTTATCGCCCATGCTCACAAGCACTTTTTGGTTAATACATGTGTTTTGGTTTGAACGCGTGTATTTGATCAAGTTGTAGATATCTACACCTGCTTCACCCGCGATCATTTCATCTTCGTTGACACGAATAACCACACGTGATGCATCTACAAACTCAATGCGTCCGCCACGTTTCGCGATCACACATACACCAGAGTCGTGCGCTACGTTTGCTTCCATGCCGGTACCCACAAGTGGTTTATCAGCAAGCAATGTAGGAACTGCCTGACGTTGCATGTTTGAACCCATCAATGCACGGTTTGCATCATCGTGTTCAAGGAATGGAATAAGTGATGCAGCGACAGATACAACCTGTTGAGCAGATACATCCATATGCGTCACTTTTTCAGGTGGCATACGAACGAAGTCACCTTGGTGACGTACTGAAACGAAGTCTTCTGTTAAATGTCCATCTTTATCCAATGCAGAATCGGCCTGTGCAATAACAGTACCTACTTCTTCAATTGCAGATAAATATTCAACATCATCTGTTACACGACCATCAACAACGCGACGGTATGGTGTTTCCAAGAAACCGAAGTTGTTCGCTTTTGCATAAACAGAAAGCGAGTTGATCAAACCAATGTTTGGTCCTTCAGGAGTTTCAATTGGACATACACGACCATAGTGAGTTTGATGTACGTCACGTACTTCAAAGCCCGCACGTTCACGTGTCAAACCACCAGGCCCAAGCGCAGATACACGACGTTTGTGTGTAATTTCTGACAACGGGTTGTTTTGATCCATAAACTGTGACAATTGGCTTGAACCAAAGAATTCTTTGATTGCAGCAGCAACTGGTTTCGCATTGATCAAATCTTGTGGAGACAAGTTATCTGTTTCAGCTTGGTTTAAACGCTCTTTAACAGCACGTTCAACACGAACTAAACCAACACGGAATTGGTTTTCTGTCATTTCACCAACAGAACGTACGCGACGGTTACCCAAGTGATCGATATCGTCGACTTCACCTTTACCGTTACGAATTTCTACCAGTGTTTTCAATACATCAATGATGTCATCGTTAGAAAGAATACCTTCTACTTCACGAGACTTCTGATCTGTACCCACTTCGTAAGGACGACCCAAACGACGGTTAAACTTCATACGCCCCACAGGCGATAAATCATAGCGCTCTGTAGAGAAGAATAAGTTATTGAATAAGTTTTCAGCTGCTTCTTTCGTTGGTGGCTCACCTGGACGCATCACTTTGTAGATTTCTACAAGTGCTTCTTCACGACCAGATGTTGTATCTGCACGTAAGGTGTCAGCAACAAAAGAACCGCGATCGATGTCATTGGTGAACAGGATATTAAATTGTTTAATACCACCTTCAGCAATTCTGACCAAAATCTCATGACTTAATACAGTGTTAGCAGTAATTACTTCACCGTCTTTAAGTACGATATCTTCAGCAGTAATACGCTCATACAAATATTCATCTGGAACTGGAAGTTTAGTTAAACCAGCAGCTTCCATTTGACGTACATGGCGAGCATTAATACGTTTACCTTGTTCAACAATGGCTTTACCATCATTGTCCACGATATCAAATTGAGCCATTTCACCACGAAGACGTTCAGGCACAAGGTCAATCTGATAGCTACCCATATCAAGATATACAGGTACTTTTTCGTAGAACATATTCAGAATTTGTTCATTGCTATAGCTCAATGCACGTAACACAACAGTCGCAAGCAATTTACGACGACGGTCAATACGTACAAAGACTAAATCTTTAGCATCAAACTCAAAATCTAACCATGAACCACGATAAGGAATAATACGTGCTGAATAAAGCACTTTACCGCTTGAATGCGTTTTACCTTTATCATGGTCAAAGAATACGCCTGGTGAACGGTGTAATTGAGATACGATTACACGCTCAGTACCATTGATGACAAAGGTACCATTCTCAGTCATGAGTGGCATTTCACCCATGTACACTTCTTGTTCACGTACGTCTTTAATAGATTTCGTTTCACGATCTTTGATGATCAAACGAATTTTAACGCGCATTGGTGCCGCAAAGGTTGAGCCACGAAGAATACATTCGCGAACATCAAACTCTGGTTTACCAAGACTATACTCAACGAATTCTAAAGCAGCATTGCCCGAATAACTTTCAATAGGAAAAACTGAACGAAATGCAGCTTGGAGACCGATATCTTCGCGATTTTTTGGTGTTTTGCCGTCTTGCAAGAATGTTCTGTACGAGTCGACTTGAATCGAGAGCAGGTACGGAGCATGCATGACTTGGGGCAATTTACCAAAATTCTTACGGATCCGTTTCTTTTCGGTATATGAGTATGCCATCTGGAGTCCTCGGAAAGTAAACTAAGTCCGCCTGCAGAACGAACTTAGAAGGAATTACGCAGGTCGATATGACCACCACTTTTATACAAATGCTGCAAATTTCAGTGGTACAAAACGCTTAGCAATATTTTTAAAATGGAAAAATATTGGTAAGCGTTTGATTGTGTTTATTTATTTTTAAAATTGATGGTTTTTCTACCAATCAATCTAAAATCGAGCCGATTATTGTAACGCAAAAAGGCTGATGACCCAAGAGCCATCAGCCAATTTTTGGGGTCAAATTAAAATTCGACCCCTAGCGAAATTACTTAACAGTAACTGTAGCACCAGTTTCTTCAAGTTTTTTCTTAAGTTCTTCAGCTTCTTCTTTAGAAACGCCTTCTTTAAGATTTGAAGGAGCGCCTTCTACTAAGTCTTTAGCTTCTTTCAAGCCAAGACCAGTAACTTCACGTACTGCTTTAATTACAGCAACTTTGTTAGCACCGAAAGAAGTCAATTCAACATTGAATTCTGATTGCTCTTCAGCAGCAGCAACAGCAGGACCTGCAGCTACAGCTACAGCAGCAGCTGATACGTTGAATTTCTCTTCGAAAGCAGAGATAAGTTCAACAAGTTCAAGAACAGTTTTTTCAGCAACTGCGTTTAAGATTTCTTCGTTAGTTAAAGCCATGAGAATAACTCCAAATGGATATTGAATGGTGTGTGAAATTTATTAAGCTTATGCAGCTTCTGACTCGTTTTTCTCTTTGAGCGCTGTAATAAGGCGACCCAATTTCGAAATAGGAGCTTGAAGAACATTGGCAAGCATAGTAAGTGCTTTTTCTTGGTTCGGAAGATTCGCGATAACGCTAACGTCAGCACCTTGATAAAGTTTGCCGTCAAATGCAGCAGCTTTAAGTTCAAATGCTTTGTTAGTTTTAGCAAATTCTTCAAACAAGCGAGCAGCTGCGCCCATGTCATCTTCAGAAGTTGAAAAAGCTAGAATAGTTGGACCAACAAGGTTTTCGTCTAAGATATCAAATTGAGTACCTTCGAAAGCACGTTTAGCCAAAGTGTTACGCACGATACGTGTCTTAACACCTAACTTACGAGCTTCAACACGAAGTGTAGTCAATTGTTCAACTGTTAAACCTTGGTAGTCAGCAACAACAGCAGCAAACGCGGTAGAAGCAACTTCATTTACTTCCGCAACGATCTGTTTTTTGTCTTCGATAAGAAGAGCCATTGTAAAACCTCCTAACGGTGATTTATGCAATCCACGGACTGCACTCCCAATTCGTAAATCAATCTCTTGACTTACACGCGGAGGAGGAATCAATCACACCACCGCGTCTACTCAGACTGGTATTTTAAGAAGCGAATCCGAAGACTCCCCTCGCCTGAGGTCTTTGACGCTGATAAATTTACATCTATCAATTCAAAGTCCGCCTGATGATCAACAAAGCCATGCTTTATCAATCCACAAGAAGAAAAGCTCAACTTCAATAGAAGCCATCACTCTTTCTTGCGTAAAATTTGAAGTAACACTTCAAATTTCACTCAGGACTTTAAAATTCTTTTATCGCAATATAATTATTGAAAAATAATTATTTAGAAACGTTTTGTACATCAACAACAAGACCAGGACCCATAGTTGAGCTCAAAGTGATCTTTTGGATGTAGATACCTTTAGAAGTCGCAGGTTTTGCTTTCTTAAGGTCAGCGATAAGCGCTTCAACGTTTGAACGAACAGCTTCAGCAGTGAAACCTACTTGACCGATCGCAGCGTGGATGATACCCGCTTTGTCTACACGGTAACGTGCTTGACCAGCTTTTGCATTTTTAACTGCAGTTGCTACGTCAGGAGTTACAGTACCCACTTTAGGGTTTGGCATTAAGCCACGTGGACCAAGGATCGTACCTAACTTACCAACAACACGCATTGCATCTGGAGCAGCAATCACAACGTCGAAGTCTAAGTTACCCGCTTGAATGCTTTCAGCAAGATCATCAAAACCAACGATGTCCGCGCCTTCAGCTTTAGCAGCTTCAGCAGCAGCGCCTTGAGCAAACACAGCAACACGTACAGTTTTACCAGTACCTGCAGGAAGTGTAGTCGCGCCACGAACAACTTGGTCAGATTTACGAGGATCAACACCTAGGTTTACCGCAACATCCAAAGATTCTTTGAATTTTGCAGCAGGTAGGCTGCTAAGAACTTGTACTGCTTCTTCCAAAGTGTAAACTTTGTTTGCTTCAATAGCTGCAGCAATGGCTTTTTGACGTTTAGTTAACTTTGCCATGTCTTATAGCTCCACTTCCAAGCCCATAGAACGCGCAGAACCAGCAATGGTACGTACACGTGCGTCTAAATCAGCACCAGTTAAATCTGGTTCTTTAGTAGTCGCAATTTCTTCTAACTGAGCGCGAGTCAACTTACCAACTTTAGTTTTGTTTGGTACAGCAGAACCCTTTTGGATACCAGCAGCTTTCTTAAGAAGAATCGCAGCAGGTGGAGTTTTCATGATGAATGTGAACGACTTATCGTTGTACACAGTGATCACTACAGGAATTGGAAGACCTTGTTCAACTTTTTGTGTAGCAGCATTGAATTCTTTACAGAATGCCATGATGTTAACACCACGTTGACCTAGTGCAGGACCAATCGGTGGAGATGGATTCGCTTTACCAGCTGGAACTTGCAGCTTGATATAGCCGTCAATCTTCTTAGCCATTTCAAATTACCTCTGGGTACAAACGCCTTTTAGAGCTCCCCAACATTTCAAGTAACGATACCGTTACAACAACAATGCCCGATCCATAACAAATCGGGCGCTTTCAAACAGTGCAAATTAAATTGTTTTTTCGACTTGGCGAAATTCCAATTCAACTTGAGTTGGTCGATTAAATACATTAATCGTCAACGTTAAACGTGATTTTTCGTACTGAACTTCTTCCACCACACCTTTAAAGTCTGTGAATGGACCGTCAGTAACAAGTAATTCTTCACCCGGCTCAAACATCGTCTTAGGACGAGGTGCTTCACCTTTATTGTGTACACGTGCAAGAATCGCATCAGCTTCTTTTTGCGTAATTGGTGCTGGCTTTTCAGCTGTACCACCGATGAAACCTAATACTTTTGGACATTCTTTAACAATGTGCCAAGTTTCATCATTCATTTCCATTTCGACTAACACATAGCCAGGAAAGAATTTACGCTCTGATTTACGTTTCTTACCATCCTTCATCTCTACCACTTCTTCGGTAGGAACAAGGACTTCACCAAAACTATCAGCAACAGCGCTACGCTGGATTCGATCATTAAGTGAACGCATCACTTGTTTTTCATAACCTGAATAGGCATGAATAATGTACCAACGTTTCATAGCTCTCTTACCCGATAATAAACTTCATAAACCAACCGATGATATAGTCAAAACACCACAAAATAATTGCGGCAACTACAACAACGAGGAGAACTTGCCATGAAGTGGTTACTGTTTCATGTTTCGTAGGCCATGTAACTCGACGCAATTCGATACGAGAGTCTTTAAGCAAACGAACAAAGCCTTTGCCTTGATGGGTGGCGTATAATAAACCTAAAGCTACGATGATACAAGCTAAAATTACCCCAATACGCACCCAGACACTATTTGCAGGTGCCCAATACGCTGGAAGATATTGATTTGTCATCAACGCACCGCCAAATAAAGCCAATGCTATGATCCACAAAATAAAATCAAATGGAGAACTTGTCTTCACCATTTCAGCAGAATTGTTGCTTTGAGGAATTGCCGCGCCGCCCATTGCGTCACGTGATTTATCATTCGACATTTTTGTACTCGTCGTAGGTTTCGCGACTTATTATATGACCAGTTTAGCCGACATCAAGTTTTTTATTTAAAAAATGGCAGGTCAGGAGGGACTCGAACCCCCAACATTCGGTTTTGGAGACCGACGCTCTACCAATTGAACTACTGACCTATAAACAAACCGAGAGCCCAAACTCTCGGTTAGAACAAACATATTAGCGGTTATGCAGTTACTTTAGCAACTACACCAGCACCAACTGTACGACCACCTTCACGGATCGCAAAACGTAGACCTGGGTCCATTGCGATTGGGTGAATTAGTTCTACTGACATTTCAACGTTGTCACCTGGCATAACCATTTCAACGCCGTCTTGTAATTGGATTGCGCCAGTTACGTCAGTTGTACGGAAGTAGAACTGTGGACGGTAACCGTTAAGGAACGGAGTATGACGACCACCTTCCTCTTTAGAAAGTACATATACTTCTGCGTCGAATTTAGTGTGCGGCTTGATTGTACCTGGTTTAGCAAGTACTTGACCACGTTGTACGTCTTCACGCTTAGTACCACGTAAAAGAACACCACAGTTCTCGCCCGCACGACCTTCGTCAAGAAGTTTACGGAACATTTCTACGCCAGTTACAGTTGTTTTAACTGTATCTTTGATACCAACGATTTCAACTTCTTCGCCGACTTTAACGATACCAGATTCTACACGACCTGTTACCACTGTACCACGACCAGAAATAGAGAATACATCTTCGATTGGCATCAAGAATGCTTTATCGATAGCACGTTCTGGTTCTGGAATATAAGAATCAAGCGCTTCAACAAGTGAAAGTACAGCTGATTCGCCATATTGACCAGCATCACCATTAAGTGCAGCAAGTGCTGAACCACGGATGATAGGCGTGTCATCACCTGGGAAGTCATAAGTAGAAAGAAGTTCACGAACTTCCATTTCTACTAATTCAAGTAATTCTTCATCATCAACAAGGTCACACTTGTTAAGGAATACAAGAATATAAGGTACACCTACTTGGCGAGAAAGAAGGATGTGTTCACGAGTTTGTGGCATTGGACCATCAGTCGCAGCACATACAAGGATCGCACCGTCCATCTGAGCAGCACCAGTGATCATGTTTTTAACATAATCGGCGTGACCTGGGCAGTCTACGTGAGCGTAGTGACGAATTGGAGAATCGTATTCTACGTGTGAAGTATTAATTGTAATACCACGTGCTTTTTCTTCTGGTGCAGAATCGATTGCTGCGTAGTCTTTAGCTTCACCGCCGTAAGTTTTTGCACAAATTGTTGCAATTGCAGCAGTTAAAGTTGTTTTACCATGGTCGACGTGACCAATTGTACCCACGTTTACGTGTGGCTTATTACGTTCAAACTTAGCCTTAGCCATTTGCTCTTCCTCGTTTATGTCGAACACGAGTTAAACAACTCAGCATCGACAATCGTCTAAAAAACTAGACACCTAATACTTGAAAAGCAGACTAATAAGCCTGCTTTTGAGAAACTGGTGTAGAATAATCTACCAAATTGTATCTGGAGCTCTTATCGAGATTTGAACTCGAGACCTCTCCCTTACCAAGGGAGTGCTCTACCACTGAGCTATAAGAGCATCATCTTCGATGGAGCGGGAGACGAGGGTCGAACTCGCGACATGTAGCTTGGAAGGCTACCGCTCTACCAACTGAGCTACTCCCGCTTAATGTTGGTAATTACCACTTATCGAAGTAATGGTGGTGAGAGAAGGATTCGAACCTTCGAAACTTTCGTGGCAGAGTTACAGTCTGCTCCCTTTGACCGCTCGGGAATCTCACCTTTACACTTACTTTCAGTGTCGTTCTTCAACATTATAACACAAAACCTTAAGATGGTGCCGGCACACGGATTCGAACTGTGGACCTACTGATTACAAGTCAGTTGCTCTACCAACTGAGCTATGCCGGCGTTTCTTAGTGTTTCGTACGTTTCGTATCGGAACGGTGTGCAGTTTAGCAAAACTCAGAATCCTTGCAAGTGTTTTTTGCAAAAAAAACCTCAAAAACTCATAAAATCAATCCGTTTGACGATAATTCAACCGCTTTGATCACTGCGCGAGCTTTTATTTGGGTTTCATTCCACTCTGATTCAGGATTTGAGTCGACAACCAACCCTGCACCAGCCTGTACATAGACCTTATTTTCACGAATAACACAGGTTCTGATCGCAATCGACATGTCCATTTCGCCATGCCAGCCCAAATAACCCACTGCACCGCCAAAAATTCCACGTTTTACCGGCTCAACTTCGTCAATAATTTCTATTGCACGAATCTTTGGGGCACCTGAAAGCGTCCCTGCTGGAAAAGTTGCCTTAAAAACATCCAAAGCATCGACATCATCCAACACTTCACCTTGTACATTGGAAACAATATGCATGACATGTGAATAACGTTCGATCACCATTTGATCAGTCACTTGCACTTTACCGATTTTCGAGACACGCCCCACATCATTACGGCCTAAATCAATCAGCATTAAATGTTCCGCAATCTCTTTTTCATCAGAAAGCAAATCTTTTTCAAGCGCCAAATCTTCTTCTTTGGTTTTTCCTCGTGGGCGTGTACCAGCAAGCGGACGTACAGTCGCGATTCCATTTTCGAGTCGAGAAAGAATTTCCGGTGAAGAACCTACGATATGGAACGGCTTTTGATCTAAAAGGGTCTGGCCTTGCACCAAAAATAAATACGGTGATGGATTGAGATGTCGTAATGCGCGATAAACCTGTAAAGGCTCACCATCAAAATCCGACACCATACGATGCCCAGGAACAACCTGCATCACATCACCAGCACGGATATATTCTTTAACTTTCTCAATTGACTCAAGGAATTTGTCATGCCCAGTCAGTGACTCAAAATGCGGAGCGGTATGTTTTTTAGCAACCAAGCTGATTGGCATAGCCAATAATGCCTCAATCTCATCCAGCTGTTGCTGAGCCTTGGCATAAGCCTCTGTATCATTAACATCTGCATGCACGATTAAAAACAAAGTATCTTTTAAGTTATCAAATACAATGACGGTTTTAGACAACATCATCCATAAGTCTGGCAGTCCAACGGGATCCGCCTCAGGCACATTCTTTAACCGTGGCTCAATATAACGTACTGCGTCATAACCAAAGTAGCCCACCAAGCCGCCAGTAAAATTAGGCAGCGCGGGTAAATCTTGCTGGGTGGGTACTTTAAACTGCGCTTGAAAATCACGGATATATTGAAAGGGATCTGTACATGGCTGGGTATCTATCGAGCCATCTACCGATTTTATCGTGAGCTGTCCTGCATTACAGGAAAACACGATTGATTCACCCAGTCCAATAATTGAATATCTTGCCCAGTTTTCACCACCTTCGACAGATTCAAAAAGATAAGCTTGTTGATGCTGTTTTAACCGTGCAAATACAGACAATGGCGTATCTGTATCGGCTAAGCGTTGGCGATATACAGGGATAAGGTTATAACCCGCTGATTTTAGTTGTTCAAATTGCGCTAAGGTTGTCATCAGGAATTCTCTCTATTTTCGATAATACTAAGTATGGATGTCTCTGCATTTCACTTAGTGACGCCATCGAAAAGTGCGTTTGCTATTCATTCCTCTTCCCTTTTTTCGCAACAATTTAAATATACCGGTGTTAAGCCAAAAGCTCTGTTAAATCATCCACCACTTGTTGTGGCTGACAGAGTTGAATATCTTCACCGTGATTATAACCATAGCTGACCACAATACAATCAACCTCTGCACGGCGTGCAGCCTCGACATCATTACTTGAATCGCCAATCATCAAAGTTTTGTCCGTTGATGACTGATAAGTTTCAACACAATACAACAATGGTTTTGGATGTGGTTTACGCACTTCAAAACGATCACCACCTATTACATCGACAAAATAGTGATCCATTTGCAATTCTTCTAGAATTTTTCGTGCGGGCTGTTCTGGTTTATTGGTCACACAAATCAATTTCTTATTGTTTTCAATTCCCCATTCTAAAAACTCTAAAATTCCAGAGAATGGTTTGGTATCAACACAAGGCTCTGCATTGTAAATTTCCAAGAATGTATCCAAAAGCTGTTGATGCAGTACTGGATCCACTTCACCTTTTAAATACTTCAATGTACTTTCACAAAATAATGAGGTGCCTTTACCAATCCAAACCCGAACCTGTTGTTCAGTGACTTGGGGTAAGTTCAAACGCGCTAGACTTAAATTCATGGCACGATATAAATCAAATGCTGAATCAACCAAGGTCCCATCCAAATCAAATAAAATCAGTTCACGTTGGTCTAGCTTTGCCACATTCATGATTTACACCTAAATCGAGTTTTAATTTTTAAAAACGAAAATACAAAAAAACAAAGGCATGCGATTGCATGCCTTGAGTGTAGCGCATTCGCAAATTATTTAAACAATAGCCATGCAATAATTGCCAAAATGATCAAAATCACCAGTATTGCCAAACCTAACTTTGCATTTTTCTGGGTTTCGACGTGTTCTTCTGCAACAATCTCAGGTGCTTTAACCTGCTCTACTTTTGGCTGTGTAGCCGCATGAATATCCACACCTTCTGGAATTGGCGCAGGTTTAGGGATTGCTACACCAGACGGCATACCTTCACGGTTGATTTGCACACTGCTATCTCGTTCTGAAAGCTCAGGCATGCCCTGTTCATTCATCTGATCTGCCACTGTACGTTCTACTGGGGCAGCTGGTTTAATTTCAGCAGTCGCCACAGCCTCAGCAGGTTGTTGAACTGGCGTTTCTATTGGAACTACAACCGGTTGAACTTCGACCTCAGGCGCTGCCTGTTCAGTTTGCAAAACAACAGGTTTTACCGGTGCAAGTACATTAAATTTAACACTGGCAAATTGAACAATATCACCATCCATCAACAGTTTATCTTGATCGATACGGATATCATTCACAAAGGTACCATTGGATGACTTTAGATCTTGAACCCAAAGTGCATCTTCTTTTAATAAGAATGCAGCATGGCGACGTGAAATTTCCGCAGCTTGTAATAACAGGTCTGCATCTTGATGGCGTCCAACCAGCATATCACGGTCAATCGTGACTTCCTGCCCTTCTAACTCACCTGTAATTGCTTGTAATTTCCAAGTCATGATTATCTTCCCATTCTAATTCAAGTCTATCTTAGCATGACATTTCTACAGTGCTAAATCAGCGTAAAACCAAGCCTTATGTTGCCCACGCCACAACAGAACACACCACAATACTTTAACAAGCTATTTTAAATATCAAATAAAGCATGCGATTAGAAGCACTTGTTACGCGAAGCCCACAATGCTACTGCTTACGGATATCATTTGGTTCCTCTGCAACGGGTGTAGTCACCGCATTGCCTTGTACTGCACTTGTCTTGGCACCTGTAGGCACTTTTTGATACTGGCTTGATGGTTGTGCTGTCGGTTGTGGTTGTACCAGCTTAGGTTGCGAACTTGGTGTCGAGCTAAACGGCAGTCGTTGCTGAAAAACATCATCAACATTGGCTGGGAGTTTGGCAAAATTACCATCTTTATCCATCGCCAATTGCAGACTATACAGTTGATCATAACGTTGTTGAGATACACGGCGTATATCTGCATTATCACCAATTATCGTTGGGTGGATAAACACCAATAAGTTACGTTTAGCATTCGATTTGCCTTCCGCTCTAAATAAACGGCCTAAGCCCGGGATATCACCCAAGAACGGTATAGATTGGCGTGTATGAGCTGTATCATCTGAAATCAAGCCGCCTAACACCACGGTTTGCCCATGATCCGCAAGCACAGAGGTCTTGATCGAGCGTTTACTGGTGACCAAATCCGTTGCCTGTCCTTTATTTTCAGCAACCGCAGAGACTTCTTGCTCTACCTCTAAGCGAATCGAACCACCCTCACCAATATGCGGAATTACCTTTAAGGTCACCCCCACATCCTTACGTTCAATTGAGGTATATGGATTGACAGTGCCTCCTGTCCCAGTACTGACTGAACCTGTAACAAATGGAACGTTTTGACCAACGACAATATACGCTTCTTCATTATCCATTGTGACAATCGATGGCGTAGATAATAAATTTGACTTGGTATTGGCTTTTAAAGCCTGAATCACAGCACCATATAGTCTACGTGAACCATCAGCACCTTCTTTATAATCTCCTAAAACAAGAGAGGCACCTGGACCGACAGCACCACCTAAACCAGCCGCACCACCTGATAGATAGCCTGCTGCCAATTTGGCTAAACTTGTACCCACTTTATCAAAGTTAATTAAACCCACACCACTACTTAGATCACCCATTGCCCATTGCACACCGAGTTGATCAGTATCATTACCCTCAACCTCAATAATCGTCGCTTCAATCAATACTTGTTGACGACGGACATCAAGCTGTTGGATCGCAGCCTCTATTTCGCGCATCAGTTGTGGCTCAGCTTTAACCACCAACGCATTTTGAGCACCATCTGCAATAATGCTCACACCATTGGCATTAAAACTGGTGATATTATTTTGATTATTGTTATTTGAATTGCTGTTTAAATTAATTGCTGGTGTTGAAATACTGCTTCCAGTGCTTGAGCCGGTATTCGATGATGAATTGTTATTATTGTTAAAACTGTTGCTATTGCTGTTGTTAGAACTACTATTAGAAGAATTATTTGAACTAGAATTGACTGCCTGACCTGTGACTAAGCCTTGTAAAATTTCAGATAAATTCTTTGCACTGGCATATTTTAATTTAAAGACTTTAAGACCACCTAAACGATCCGCAGAAGGTACATCCAACATTTCAATCATATTGCGGATACGTTTACGCGTACCTGTATCCCCTTTAATCAAAATACGGTTGGTCCGTGCATCAGCAATAATACGAACCCGTGCCCCAGCAAAGTCTTTCGATGCGCCTGTCGAACTCATGGCATCCAATTGCTTAATGATCTCTTCAGCTTGACTCTGTTGTAAAGGAACAGCTTCAATATCATTTTGCCCTGTACCATCTAAGTTGCGAATAATGGTTTCAAGTTGATAAATATTCGCTGCACGATCAGACACAATTAACGCATTGGTGCCTTGTATGGCCGCCAAATGCGCAAATTGTGGCATTAAAGGACGTAATGCGGGGATCAAATCATTGGGGTTGGTATTTTCCAACCAAATCACCCGTGTTACCACCTGATCACCACGTGCATTATTGCGTGGGTCATAAGGTACACCCGAGTTTTTTACATTACTGTCTGGTACCAAGCGAATGGTATTCCCCGATGGAATAGCCACCACACCATTGACATTCAGCACCCCTAAAAATAGGTCATAAACTTCATTTTTATTTAGAGGTTTATTTGAAATAACCGTGACATTGCCACGTACACGGGGATCGACTGCAAAATTTTTGCCCGTAATATCTGCAACTTCGTTGATAAAAGCCGTGAGATCAGCATCGCGTAAGTTAATTTTCCACGTCTGTGCATGTGCTGCTGTACTGACCGCAACCATCATTGGTGCCGCTGCAACTAAAGCCCAAAGTGGTCGATTGTGATTCAAAAAAGCCATAACTTATTATCTATCCTAATTTTATTTGTAGTCCTAGCCACTTACAAACTTTGCTGAATGGTCATCACCTGATCACCACGCTTAATTTCAATTTTTACTTTGCCATCACGCTTTGCTTGTTCTAGCAGCTGAACATCACTCTGTCCTTGACCTACTGATTGTCCATTGAGTGAAAGAATACGATCTCCAGATCTTAATCCCAGTTTATTTCGGAGCGCTGCGGGGGTCTGATCTGTCACTTCATAGCCTTGACCGCCACTTGCGTTAACCCCCATGTTCTTTAGGTATTCGTCCCGATTTTCATTCATCTTCTCAATCGCCTGCCCTAAAGCATTTTGGCTTGAATTTTGTTGTGGCGATGGCACAGGATTACTTGCTGGCGGGCTGGTATTTTGATCTGTAGATTGCCCTGGCATAGGCTGATACAAACTATCCAGCCCGGTAAAACGTAACTCTTTACTGTTATTTCCATTTTGACTTAAAACAATATGATCCCAATATACTTCGGATAACTGATAACTGGTACCCTCAATTGGATCACCCACCGCATAACGATCTGCTGTTTCTTTGACTTTAATCACCGCTGAAGAGAAACGCGCAGGATAACTCACGACTACACCTTGCAAGACCATCGGAATACTGTCATCTGCAGTCGCACTAGAACCCACTTCCTCAAACAATGAAAAGCTTGAAATATTGGGCACTTGGATTTGTTGTGAACCTAGACTCACTTGCTCTGGTTGCATGACTTGTGGCGGTGCAACCACCCACCAAAAAATCGAAGCCAGTTTCCAGCACAATGCTAAAATTAAAAGAAATAAAACAACAGGTGCAAGGTGCTCTGTTTTTTTCCAAGAAATATTTTCAAAGCGTTCTTTTATATTCATTAGAAACCACCTTGAATGAGTGGTTGTCTAGAACTAATCACAAAAGTATCTAAACCAGCCTTTCCATCATAGGAAGGCACATTGAGTAACATGCGTTGGGTTAATTGCACATCTAACATCATGGTTGGATCTATGCTGATATTGGCCATCTTCTGGCTACGTTGATCTTGTATATCCAAAATCAGTTTACCCGCTTCATCTTTAAGTTGTGCATTTAAAGACGGGATATTCATTTGATCTTGACGCTGTCCAAAAGTATAACGAAGCTCACCACCACCCCAGTGCAATTGACCATCTACATCACTAAATCCAGTGTCTTTTTTAAAACGTAGGGTCATATCTGAAATTTGAATTGCATTCGCTGGCCACTGCCAATTTGCAATATTCTTTAAAGTTTCTGGTGCAATCTGACCTTGCATCTGATTAATAATTATTTTTTTACCAATGCCATAGCCGACAACCCCATTGAGCTGAGTTTGCCCACTATGCACTTCAACATTTGCGCCCACACGTAATAAAATCAGATCCCACGGGCGTGTTCTCCACGAAACGGAACCACGTAAATTACCCTTGCGCCAATCTGCTTGCCCTTGCCAAATATTTCCACTGACATTTTGTAGGGTTTGGTTGTTCTTATAAAATTTAGAAATCAGCCATGTTGCAGGGACTTGCAAAAGTACAAAAATTAAAAAAGCGACAACTCCAGTAATCCACCACGTGATCTGTTTTGATTTTTTATTCATTCATCTTTACCATCATTCATTTATTCTTCCATGCAAGATGATGCCCTCTTGTTTATACATTATGCATAATTTTTGCATAACGCCAATTCACTCGTATAAAAAAACCAAGCAGATTTGCTTGGTTCTTTGATTTTAAGGTCTTTGAATGACACTTAGATGAAGATTAGATCAAGAAATCTTCTAATTTTGCACCTTTTTCGATTTCTGCAACCAACCAACGTGGTTGTTTACCGCGTCCAGTCCAAGTTTCAGAAGTATCTTTTTTATTGCGGTAACGCGGCTCAACAGCTTTACGCGTTGTCTTTTTACGCTTTTGCGCGCCGTATTCAATAAACTGTTCTAAAGTTAAACCAGCAGATTGCGCAATTTCAATAATTTTATTATAGGCATCTTCAACTGCTTGGTCTTTTTTACTTTCAATTAAAGCTTCTGCTTCAGCTGTTAACTTTCTTAACTCTTCAACCGATAAATTACTAATATCAGGCATCATTAACTCTCCACGTAAATTTCTTAATACTTATTTAAAATAACTTCATAGCAATAGTATTTTCATTTATTCCAATAAGCAATACATATATTCCCCAATAAACACATAAAACAACAAAAAGATTATTATAATTACCTCAAAGCGCTTATTTTTAACATCAAAATAAAGCGAATGCAAAAGAATATGCTGTCTTATGTTTTAAATATAATGATGATAACTGAGACATTTTTATGTATTTTTCAAATCATTATGCACTGCAGCTTCTAAATCAATTATAATTTTTCGCAACTGTTGAGGAATTAATGCTTTTTTCATCGCTACTTTATCGACAAAAACAATAACTGCTTCTCCGTCCGCCACAATCTGCTGTTGTTGCTGACTGAATAATACATAATGCATGCGTATAGCACTATTTCTCATTTCTTCTACCCGCGCACCAATATGTAGCACATCAGGATAAAATACAGGTTTTAAATATTTGCATTGACTTGAGGCAACCACAGTTAAAACATCTTGGTCAAATACATTTAAACGATCAAAATATTCAATACGTGCACTCTCAATATAACGATAATACATCACATTATTTACATGACCAAAAGCGTCCATATCGCCCCATGCAACCTTTTGCTCATAAACGATCGGGAATTGTGTCAATGGATTCATGCTGGGTTCTCAAATTTTAAATTGAATATAATTGCTATCTTTTTCAAAAATTGAATTCAATTGTTGAATTAATTCATCATTTCCATTTAAAGTGGACTTGATCCTTAAATAATTCATTAGAATATCATTTGGATATAATGACAGAAGTTGATCTGCTTCATATTCCCGCTGTGTTGCAATATATATATGCCATTTAGCAAAGCAAAAAACAGGAATGTTCATATATTTAGATTCAAGATTTATAATCTGTTGCTCTAAATACTCATAATCTGGATTCTGTCTAAGCAACTGTTGCTGGAACCATAAGTGGAACACATCTTGGTCAAATTTTTCATTAAGTATTTGAATCACCAACTGCTGTTGTTGCTGAGCAAGCTCAGGTAAGCGGGTAATAATTTTTAGCCAAAGCACTTTTGTCTCATAAGGCATTTGATCGAGTTGCGGTTCTATCTCTAAAAATTTTTGCTGTAATAGTTCAGTATCTTCAAAACTTGCTTGGTCATAACAACCCAAAAGCTGTATTAACCACTGCTGTTTAGTCGCAGTTTCTAATTGTCCAAATTGAGTTGAGTGTAAATATTGCCACGGATATTGCAGGGCAAATTGTCCCCATAATTTTTGCACAGACAATTTATAACTTTCTGAAAGTTGATTCAGCCACGGCGAAAGCTCATGTCCATTTAAAAACTCTAAATGGGTCAACGCTTGTTGACTGTCCTGTTGGGCCAAATAAATTTCGATACGTAAGATTTCCGCCAATTCAAAAGCGGATGGAGAGCTATGTTCTAAAGCATTTAATGCTTCTGAATAATGCAGTTGTTTGAGTAATAAACGGGATTGCACAATCGGCTTTAATAAACCAGATTGATCAAAAATCGTTTGAATCACTTGCTCTTGTTCATCTTCACCATCTAATAACCACAATACACCAAACTGTTCAAATGGGTGCAAGGTGCTAAAACTCAGTACTTGTTCTAATTTTCTTTTTTCTCGACGGATATAACGATTGAGGAAATACCATGCCACATGCATCAAAAAACTGATGCCAACGCCAGCAAATGTTAAGAACCATAAATTGGTTTGAATTTGAATATTGTGCCAGAGCACATAGACATAACCCGAGCCTGCGGTATAACTCAATACACTCAGTACAGCCAGAATAATCAGGCTAATAAAGGCATAGATCAGAAAAATATGTTTCATCGATCTACCCCAAAACAGCCAAGCTATTCAGCTTAGGAATCGGCGGCTGCGATGTTTGCTTCATTTTTAATATTTTTTGCTTAATCTTCTGACTAGCAGCATCGGGTAATATATCCAATTGTTGAATCATTTGATTCAGTATCTCTTGGTATTCAGCAGTTTGCCCTTTAACTAATAATTGTTGCGCCAGTAATAATCTTAATTGGACTTCTTTTAAAATAAATTTACGGTTTGCCAATGCGGGAGTATTTGTTTCAACAATATCGACTTGAAACCATTTTTCCCAAAAGTATTGCGACTGATCTTGATCTGGTTTTAGTTGATTATTTTTCAATTCAGTGATGAGTGCTTGATCAACTTGTTTAAGTAAAGCCTCTAGTTGATCTCGCTGGGCATTTCGTTCAATCACAAAGTGTTGAATACTCTGTATATCTTGCGCAATGGTTTGATGTAGGCTTTGTTTTACTGCATCTGCCAACGCATAATGATCTAAAGATTGATTTAACTGAGTAAGATGCTCAAGTGCATACACAAACTGTTGTTGTTGCATAGCAAATTGCACCAACTCTAGTTGCTGTTTAACCACTACACTAGGATGAATACCAGCAATAGGCGTTTGAATCGAAGCGTTTTTCTTTGCCACCTCTTGAGTCGGTTCATCTGTTTGTCGTTTTACTGCCACCAATTGATCATTCAAACTGGCATTCTTTTGTTCACTTTTATGCAGTGTTTGTTGAATATCATTGAGCTGTTGTGAAACATGATAGAAGTTATAACTCAACTTAATGAGCCATCCTAAAGCGATCAACAATAAGACATAAATAAACTTCTTCATAACTTCCTTTGCAACTGCACTATGGTTTGTAGAATGGTTTCTGGCGCTAAATTTGAAATTTGAGTGCTATTCAAACAGGCCTGAGCTGCATTTTTACCATGTCTTAATAATTGATACAAACGCTCACCCAAAACTAAATAATGACAAGCACTCACGATCTCTTGATGATCTCGGGTCAAAGCCAGCCAATTGTGCCAACTGGCTTCACTGCTGATACAACTCCAATAGGGCTTTTCAAATTGCTCAATTTTGCTCACAAAATCTAAAAATTGTGCCTGAGTTTGTTGAGGAAATACGCGGTCATATAAAACAAAGTTTAAAACATCAATATGACGTGCTTGGCATTGTTGCATCATAAATTGACGCCCACCTTCACCACGCCAAAACGCAATTCTCTTGAGCTCTTTTACCTGATTAAACAGCGCTAAGCTTAGCATGCCTTCTGATGTTTCCACCGCAGGAACATGGCTTTCCACCCCATAATCTAAAAGTCGTTGCGCAGTTTTTTTACCTACAGCAATCCACTGAATATGTTGGATCTGTGCAAGTGATAGACCCGATTGCTGAAGATATTGCATACCAATCTCAACAGCTGTAGGACTGACCACAACAATAATTTGAGTCGATAACAGCTGTAAATAAAGTTGTTGTAATGTGTTGTTATATGGACGTGGTGTTAATGCCAATAATGGCAGATCAACCACGTCAAAACCAGACTGGCGCAGACATTGGGTCAATGGCTGAGCCCGATCAATGGGGCGCGTATTAATAAATAGCATTGAAGCCTAAAAACTAAGCTTGATAAAGTGCTTTGAGTATTTCTCCAGCACCTTGTTGAAGTAGCTTTTGTGCAAGTTGCACACCTAACTGCTCTGCTTGATCTGGCGTACCACTGACTTGGCTACATAACAGCGTTTGTCCGTCCGCACTTCCCACACGCCCTTCCAAAGACAGTGTTTGATCGTTCAATGTGGCAAAACCTGCGATAGGCACTTGGCAGCCACCTTCTAGATAAGCATTAAAAGCACGTTCAGCACGGACACAGGCATTGGTTTCAACATGCATTAACGGCATGATTAAATCCAAAATCTCTTGATCAGCTGAGCGACACTCTAAACCCAATGCGCCTTGACCTACCGCAGGTAAGCTAATTTCTGCTGGCAGCGTATGACGAATACGATCTGAGAGTTCTAAGCGTTTTAAGCCTGCACTGGCAAGGATGATGGCATCATATTGACCTGCATCTAGCTTGCATAAGCGTGTTCCAACATTGCCACGTAAATCAATCACATTTAAATCAGGGCGCTGTTTTAAAATCTGACATTTACGGCGTAAGCTCGATGTTCCAAGTGTTGCACCTTGTGGTAAATCATCAAACTTTTCATAATGATTAGAAACAAAAGCATCAAAAGGGTCTTCACGTTCACAAATGACCGCAAGCTCCAAACCTTCTGGTAATTGCATCGGCACATCTTTCATGGAATGAACGGCTAGATCTGCACGACCATCCATTAAAGCAGCTTCTAATTCTTTGACAAATAAGCCTTTACCACCAATTTTGGCCAAAGGTGTATCTAAAATTTTGTCACCTTGGGTTACAAAGGTAACCAATTCTACTTTTACATGCGCGTGTAATTGCTCTAAACGATCACGAATATGCTCAGCCTGCCACATTGCGAGCGGGCTCTGGCGAGTTGCTATTTTCAAGGTTTTCATCATTTCAGCTTTGCCAAACTTTTAAACACTCTAAACTTACTCTGCAATCGTAAAAATGCAAGTAAATTATCAAAATGATTTAAGCTTCCCATCAAACTATAAATTCTGCATCCGTTCGCGCAGTAACGGTAAGTGACGACGACTGACTGCCAAACGCTCGTCTAACTCGCGGCATCGTACCTGATACTGACCGGAGGACACCATTTCCAACCCATCCAAATAATCTAGAGAAATTAAAGCATTACGATGAATACGAATAAATCGATCTGCGAACTCTGTTTCTAAATCTTTGAGCGTTTCATCAATAAGCACACTGCCATTTTTATGGCGTACAGTGACATATTTTTGATCTGCTAAAAAATAGTAAATATTTTCAACAGGAATTAGCTCCAAACCTCGATAGGTTTTTGCAGCAATTTGCTGTCTTTGCACTTTTTCTTCCATGAGTTCTTTTTTTTCTAGGTGAGTTAATTGAGCTTGAGTCAGTTTAGTGACACTCTCCAAAACCGTTTCTAAATCATCCTTGGCAATTGGTTTTAATAAATATCCTTTTGCTTGAGATTGAATGGCTTGCAAAGCATGTTCATCAAATGCCGTACAAAATACGATGGCTGGCGTCGGATTAAAATGCGCTAAATGCTGCGCACAGCTTAAACCATCCATTTCTGGCATTTGAATATCAAGCAACACCACATCTGGCTCGAACTGCTGAACCATTTCCAATGCCTGTTGACCATGTTGCGCTGTTGCAATAACCTGATGCCCAAGTTGCGACACCAATCGTGATAAGCGTTCCACTGCAAGCGGTTCATCATCACAAATCAGGATGTCCATTGCTCCTCCTTACCCAAATATATCGTCTTTATTTTAATGAATTTCCCAATCATCTATTTTTATACTGATATTGGATTACCATTGTAAATAATCCATTCCCTGCATAATTCCGAAAATAAACAGAATCGCCAAAATGTGCTTTTAGACGCTGTTTTACATTTTCTAAAGCAATTCCATGCCCTTCTCGTACTTTTATTCTATCTTGTAAAAATGGGTTGGTAATGACTATGTTGACTTGATTTTGCAATATTTCAACCAGTATGCCGATCTTGGCATCGATAATCTTTTGCTCAACCCCATGAAAAATACTGTTTTCAATTAAAGGTTGTAAGGTTAATAAGGGAATTTTGACCTGATCTAATAACAGTGGTTGTTGAATATTCCATTCCACATTTAAACGATCTCCCAAACGAATTTGCTCTATTGCAATATATTGTTGAGATAACTGTATTTCTTCTTTTAAGGTCACGAGCTTTAATTCTTGAAAACTGGCTCTAAACAATTTGGATAAATCTATCAGCATTTGTTCAGCTTTATCGGGATCAATCGCAATTAAACTCACCACGCTATTTAAACTATTAAATAAAAAATGTGGATGAATACGTGCTTGCATGGCCTGAATACGCGCATTCAATTCACTGTTTTGCTGCAATACTGCTTGTTCACGGATATACAAGTAGCGTAAACAAAATGCGCCCAGTAATACCCCATAACTGACATGCAAAATAAGATTATGCGAAATGTCTTGCATGGAAATATTTTGTAAAGAAAAATGCGTTCCCCAATAATGAATAATATTTAAAACCAGTGTTGTACACAACACAATCGCCTGTAAAAGGATAAAACTGAATATTGAAATAGATAAATAGGTATATTGCGATAGCCTTTTTTCAAATACATCCTGAAAAGCTGCAAAGGCCAATAATATCCAATTAATATATAAAATATATTCTAAAACATGCCAAAGATTTAAATTGCCCCATGATTGTGCTTCGGCCAGTGCCAATAAAAAAGCCAACACATTGCTAGAGATAAATAATTCGAATAAATACTTGCGGTGCCCCATTTTGCTAAAAAAATAAGACTGATAAAAACCGCGCCCAGATTTTATTGATGAATGATTGCGCTTTACTTCGGCAAGTGAGGCTGAATTTGTTATACTGCGTTTAGTTCTACTGCTTTTTTTCCTACTGAGCCGATATGACCACATCTTCTAATTCCTCTAATCCGTCACAAGCCCAAACTTCAGGCATGTGGGGCGGTCGTTTCTCTGAAGCTACTGATGCCTTTGTTGCTGAATTTACTGCATCAGTTCAATTTGACCAACGCTTTTATAAACAAGATATTGCTGGCTCGATCGCACATGCGACTATGTTAGCAAAAGTTGGTGTCCTTACAGAACAAGAACGTGATGACATTATCAATGGTTTAAACACAATTAAAGCTGAAATTGAAGCAGGTCAATTTGAATGGCGCATTGATTTAGAAGATGTGCACATGAATATCGAATCTCGTTTAACTCAGCGTATCGGAATTGCAGGTAAAAAATTGCATACCGGTCGTAGCCGTAATGACCAAGTTGCCACAGACATCCGTTTATATGTACGTGACGAAATTGATGCGATTTTGACTTTACTGGAAAAATTACAAAAAGGCATCTTGGGCTTAGCAGCGAACAATACTGACACCATCATGCCAGGCTTTACCCATTTACAGACTGCACAACCTGTGACTTTTGGTCATCATTTGATGGCATGGTTTGAAATGTTGGTGCGTGACTCTGAGCGTTTAATCGACTGCCGTAAACGTGTCAACCGTATGCCTTTAGGTTCAGCTGCGCTTGCTGGAACAACCTATCCTATTGATCGTGCGTATACTGCGGAATTGTTAAACTTTGAAGCTGTTGCTGAAAATTCTTTAGATGCGGTATCTGATCGTGACTTTGCAATTGAATTCAATGCTGCTGCATCTTTAATTATGATGCATTTATCACGTATGTCAGAAGAAATGATTCTTTGGACTTCTGCACAATTTAAGTTTGTGAATATTCCTGACCGTTTCTGTACTGGCTCATCGATCATGCCACAAAAGAAAAACCCAGATGTTCCTGAGCTTATTCGTGGTAAAACTGGCCGTGTCTATGGCGACTTAATGAGTCTGCTCACCCTCATGAAGGGTCAACCTTTGGCCTATAACAAAGACAACCAAGAAGACAAAGAGCCTTTGTTTGATGCAATTGATACAGTGCGTGGTTCATTGATGGCTTTTGCAGATATGATTCCTGCACTTGTACCAAATATTGAAATCATGCGTGAAGCGGCTTTACGTGGTTTCTCTACCGCAACAGACTTGGCTGATTACCTTGTAAAAAATGGCGTTGCTTTCCGTGATGCACATGAAATCGTAGGTAAAGCTGTGGCTTTAGGTGTGCAAGAATCGAAAGATCTTTCTGAATTAAGTCTTGAGCAATTACAACAATTCTCAGATTTAATTCAAGCAGATGTGTTTGAAAAAGCATTAACCCTTGAAGCATCTGTCAATGCGCGTAATCATATTGGTGGTACTGCGCCTGCACAGGTTGCTGCTGCAATTGAACGCGCTTATATCCGTTTAGAAAAACTTTATGCATAAGGAGTTTTGATATGACTCGACAAGTATTTTGCCGTAAATATCAAAAAGAGTTAGAAGGTTTAGACTTTGCACCCTTTCCAGGTCCAAAGGGTCAAGTGTTATTTGACACAGTGTCTAAACAAGCTTGGCAAGAATGGTTAAAACACCAAACCACGTTAATCAATGAAAAACGTTTAAACGTGTTTGAACCAGATGCAAAAAAGTTTTTAGAAGAACAGCGTGAAAAATTTTTGGATAATGATCAATCATTGGAAATGGCGGAAGGCTTAAAGCCGGAGTAATGACCAAAGCCTCCTAAGGCAAAAATCCAAAAGTGATGTGCATCTTATGCCCATTTAAACAATCCCCGTCAGGGGATTTTTTTATTGCTTCATCGTACAAAATGATCGCGATCACATGAGCTTATAAATTTAATCTTATATATATTTAGTTTTCCCACGCATAAAAAAAGGAGTCTTGGAGACTCCTATAAAACTTAAAACACGGCAGTGGGTACATGCTGTGCAATCAATATACATTGATGGCATGGCTTAATATTGACCAAAGATACCGAAAACGCTGACCAATCACGACAAATTATAGATTTTACACTACCCATCCAGTTCATTTCACAGCAGTTTTAAACAGATCAGAATAAGCAACAACATTGAAAAAGCCCAATTAAGCCACAGAATCGTTGAGCTTTTGTGTATTGTCCTCAACCAATAGCGGTTTTTTCTCTACCCATTTGGCTGGAAAATATTTTTCTATGCTGGATGATAACCAGTTTGCGATTGGCTGAGGCAGTTTCACACCTAAAGGATTCTGCTCTTGCAGATCCGCAGAAGAAATCACCCGTGTTCTCATCAGATAATCAAACCAAGGCTTAGTGACACACCAGTTGGCATCTTGGTTTGAGTTCATGTGGTGATCATAATGCCAAGGAATTTTCTTCATCGCCCAGTCTGGCTCTAAATGTGCACGGCGATGGATATAATAATAATTACACGCACTATAAAGCGATGCCGCAACCATTCCTTTCGAAATCGGGTAGAAAATCAAACTCGCCGCACCAGCAACCACCGCCAAAGAAACGATTTCATTTTTGGTCCGCCAATTTGAAATCCCTTCTACATAGCCATCATCATGAAAATCTTGTTTACGCACTTCACGATGGTGTTCCCAATGCGATTTCATACTGCGTGGCACTGGACTAAAACGTGGTTTTCCTGGGCGATGTTGACCATGTAAAATATAGTTATGCGCAACCCATTCAAAGCCATTTGCGACGACCAATCCGACTAAAAAACCTTTTAACATAATCAATCCCTCTTGCTTATTGTGAATATAAAACATGCTGGGAAATAGGTATTGACATCAAAAAGTATTTTCATTGACAAATTACGACAAATTAAAATAGTATAATGTTTAAACTACAGCTGACGTAGATCACACAATAACAAGATGTGTAAATGATGCAATTAAAGGACTATGCGGGCTCGATATATGGCGGGCTTGGGCAATTACTCTATACTTTTAGTGAAGCTAAAGGTCTAAAGATCTCATCTAAATTACAACAGATTCAAAATGTTGAACGCTTTGACTATACCGTTTGGCGTGAAATCTTGGATGACATTCAATCACAAGTACAAAGCCCAGCTTTGGGTCTAGACATCTCTAAATATGTACAACCCAAACATATTGGTATCATTGCCTATATTGCACAATCTTGTGACACGCTTGGAGAGGCACTCACCCGCTACCATGATTTTCATCGATTGATTTATGATGGAAGCCCGCTGAAAGTTGAATATTATGATGAACAGCACATCTCGGTACGTTGGGAAAATCTACCCACCCATTTAACCACTCAAATTACTGATGAAATTGCGATGGCTGTGGTGATTCAGTTTTTAAGACAATTTATATCCGATGATATAAGTCTGTATCAGGTTAATTTTATTCATCCTCAACCTAAAAATAGCATGCTGTATCAAGCATTCTTTAAGTGTCCTGTGCTCTTTCAACAAGAAAAAGTTGAGCTGATCTTTCCCATCAGCGCACTTGCGATTTCCTTTAAACGCAGTGATCAAACCCTACAAAAACTACTGATGCAACAAGCGCAGGCCTTACTTGAAAGCTTACCCAATGCCACCCAGTTAGATGAACGCTTACAACAAAGTATTTTATTGGGATTACAAAAAAACAATTATCAAATCGAAGCGATTGCCAAACAACTGAATATGTCGATACGCCAGTTACAACGTCATCTACAAAGTCAGAACACCACCTATCAACAACGTGTTCAGGATGTCCGCCAATTATTGGCTTTTCAATATCTACAAGATCCACATTTAGGTCTGCATGAAATTGCCCTGCTTCTCAGTTACTCAGAACAAAGTGCTTTCCAACGTGCTTTTAAACAATGGACAGGCTTAACACCGCAACAATGGCGTCTTCAGCATCGAGAGTTTAAGTAATTGTGTATTAAATTTATAGATAAAAACAGCATGTTTCACCATTCTCACCACTCATTTGTTTAGCATTAAATAGCTGTAAAATATAATTTTTTAAAATAAAATCAGAACATTAGCCGATATTGATATGAATATTTTTTATTTGTGATTTTATTTTCATATTTTTAGACTATTATCTTTATACAGAAAATAAAAGTTGTACCCACCCCACGGTTATCAACTATCTAAAAATAGTCATATAACCCCATTCCGTTCAAAAAAATAATTTAGGAATCAATATGAATAAATATCTCGCAGAATTTATCGGAACCTTTTGGCTGGTGTTTGGAGGATGTGGTAGCGCAATATTTGCCGCTGCTTTTCCAGAACTGGGCATCGGTTTTGCTGGTGTTGCACTGGCATTCGGTTTAACCGTACTCACAGGCGCTTTTGCTTTAGGGCATATCTCAGGCGGGCATTTTAACCCTGCGGTCAGTGTGGGTTTATGGGTAGGTGGTCGTTTTAATGCCAAGGACTTAGCGCCTTATATTATTGCTCAGGTCATCGGTGGTATTTTGGCCGCATTTGTTTTGTATTTAATCGTACAAGGTCAGGCGGGATTCACGGGAACTGGTGGATTCGCCAGCAATGGCTTTGGTGATTTATCCCCTGGAAAATATTCTTTAGTCTCAGCCTTGTTAATTGAAATCGTATTAACCGCCTTTTTCTTAATTGTTATTCTCGGTTCAACAGATAAACGTGCACCTGCTGGCTTTGCCCCGATTGCCATCGGTTTAGCACTTACTTTGATTCACTTAATTAGTATCCCCGTCACCAATACTTCAGTTAATCCAGCACGAAGTACCGCTGTGGCTTTATTTGCTGAAACAGCAGCACTGAGTCAATTATGGTTATTCTGGGTGGCGCCAATTGTCGGTGCAATCATTGGAGCACTGATTTATAAGGTTGTGGGTAACGAGCCTCAATCCTAAATAGATTTTGAATGTAAAAAATCTGCTTCGGCAGGTTTTTTTACACTTATAAACCAATGAATTAGAAAGTAACTGATTCAAAAATGGCTTAAAAATAAGGATGGTCTTTAAAGAAATGGATTCTCTATTTCGCCTTCGCTTTGGCGCGTGAGCTGTTCTGGTAGATCACTTTGCTTCTCTAAACTTGCTACAATTTCATTGAGATAGCTTTGTAAAAGCTTAGCCGCTTTTAAGCCAGCTTGATCTTTGGTGATCTGTAAATTGCCATAAATACTGACACAGTCAGTTTGATTTTCTAAAGTTAAATCATGAATTGAATGTGATTCGGTGCCATTCTCAAACGGTTTAAACATTTTTAATTTTCTCAATTTTTTTCGATCTTATTCACAGTATAAATAGATTCTCAAAAGATACTGCACCATCAACGCTAAATTATTTCAAAATTTGTAAAATATATTGCAACAACGCTTCAACCAATTGTTTCACCAAGGCATCTTTGGTTTCTGGGTCTACTTTTGGCAATTGCACATCCGATGTAGTTGTTGAACCATTTTTTGGTTGGAACTGCTTTTGCAGTGCGCTGATTTTATCCTGACTGACCTCTTCTGCACATTGGCTTTCCGCATCCCAATGTGAATACTCTATTTCTTTATTGACCTTGACCTGCTTTGCATTCAAAGGCAATTTATAGGTATTGCGCTTTTGTTCTTCGGTCAGTTGTGGAAATAAATTCATTCCCAACTGTTCTTCTAAATAACATACGCTGACCACCTTAACCTGAAGTGAATCATTATTTGGTGCATAGTACGCACCAATGATTCCATGTTTAGGCAAGTAAATCGCTTTATAGATTGCGGTTGGAACAATCACACCCTTTCCAATGGTTTTTAGTTTTTTGCCAGAAAACACTGGGCCAGTGACCACATACACATCTTTCTTTTGCTTGGTGACAATTGCACGAGTTGCTTCTTCTAACTCACGCCAAACTTGTTGGTTATTTTTAGCAGCTTGCGGCACCATATTGGCCAAAGAAAAGCTGTCGAACTGTGATTCCTTATTGGGCATATCGGCATTGGGTGACATATGACCACGGTCATAGCCTGAACCACGATAATCCGATAATAATGCACGATGTGTAGCGTTTACACGTGGCTCTTCGTGGAAATTATCTTCACGTTTAATCTTTTGACTTAAGCGCTGTGGAGATAAATATTCTGCTGTCCATAACGGTGTTTTAGAAACACCCGAATACATCACATTAAACCCGTTAAAACATAAGGGATAACTGTTTTTCTTTAAACTTTCTTTGATTAAAACAGGTGGTTGCTCTCGATAGAACTGATTTAAACACGCAGAGTTATTGGTACTACTTTGGGTAAATGGCAGTAACTGAAAAATTTTCTCTTGGCCAAACGCAATCGCAAAACTTCCAGTAGCAACAACACCCAACACCATTTTAACTACTGAATTTTTCAACAAAGGCTTCCTAAACAAGGTTAAATAAACAATCCACTCAAAACCCTTACAGATTAAGTTTTTGAATTTAAATAGCTTAACAAGTCAATAAACTGAAAGATATTGTGTCGACCTTCAACCGAGTAAAGCTTCTACGATTTGTGCTTAACTAAACAACATTCCATGTAACAATTTATTGTTTATTTCACAAAAAATGCTAGAAAATCAAATATCTTACAGATGCTTTATCGCACTTGTGCTCATGATTATGTCATGTTACGCAGTGTTGTTCGACAGCCTTGCGACACAGTTTGTCGTATAGGATCGTTTTATACTGATGTATCAAGATTCGCTAGGGAGAATTGAATGATAAAAGCATTCAAACTCAGCATTCTAAAGGGTTTGATACTGTCTCAGTGCAATATCAGCCTATCTACTTTTACGGGATCAAGAATACAGAAGATAAGAATTCGTATTTTCAAGATTTAGAGGAAATATCCCTGCCAAAAATAAAGTGAATCAATGTAATACACCCATCCATAAAACCCATGGGCAAAAAAAAGCCAGAATGACTTCTGGCTTTTGATTGATATGAATTTAGATTTCGATCTGGCTACCCATTTCCACCACACGGTTTGGCGGGATTTGATAGAAATCACTCACCGGACTGGTATTGCGTTGCATTGAAATAAACAGTTTTTCACGCCATGGTGCCATTCCATCACCCACGGTATGAATCAAACGATCACGTGAGATGAAGAAACTGATATGCATCATGTCAAATTCAACTTCGAGTTGCTTATAAGCCAATTCTAGTGCATTTGGAATATCAGGTTGATCCTTAAATCCATAGTAAACAAAAACTCGTTGGAAGCGCTTATCTAAGACTTCAACACGAATTCTTTCTTGGTCTGGCACATAGGGTACATCACGGGTAATCACCGTCACCATAATATTGCGTTCATGCAGAACTTTATTGTGCTTGATATTGTGCAACATCGCATGTGGAACAATATTTGGATTACCAGTTAAGAATACCGCTTGACCGGGTACAAACTGAGTTTCATCACTCAAACTAACACTTTTAATAAACAGATCCAGCGGCAAGGCATCTTTTTCCAAACGGTTAAAGACAATTTCTCGCCCGGTTTTCCACGTCATCAGAATAGTAAATACGATTGCACCGATCAGGATCGGAACCCATCCACCTGAAATGATTTTTAATGAGGTTGACCCAATAAAAATACTATCAATCACTAAAAATGGGATGGCGAATAATGCCACTTTCCACTTTGGCCAACGCCAAAAGCCATATGCCAGTATTGAAATCAAAATCGTATCGCATAGCATGGTCATGGTAACCGCTACACCATAAGCATTGGCAAGATTGGCACTGTTTTGGAAAATCACAATCAACAAAAGAATCGAGACGTAGAGTATCCAGTTGATAAAGGGCAAATAAATCTGACCTTGTTCCACATCAGAAGTGTGATGTACGGTTAATCTTGGCAAATAGCGTAGCTGAATGGCTTGGTTTGCCATTGAAAACACACCTGTAATCACCGCTTGTGAGGCGATCACCGCTGCCGCTGTGGCTAAGGCAATCATGGGGTATAAGCCCCACTCAGGTACAAGCAAATAGAATGGGTTTTCAATCGCACTTGGATTACGCAGCAATAACGCACCTTGCCCTGCATAATTTAATAACAGACAAGGCAGCACAATGATAAACCAGCCTAAACGGATCGGCAGCCGTCCAAAATGCCCCATATCAGCATAGAGTGCTTCACCCCCTGTAACCGTTAAAATCACCGCACCCATGGTTAAAAAGGCCACAAAGGGTTGGTGAAAAATAAAGTTCAGCGCCCAATGTGGACTGAGCATGCTTAAGACATAGGGCGTTTGGCTAATACTATGAATACCGATTAAACCGATAGAGGCAAACCACGTTAGAGTGATTGGACCAAAGAACTTACCCATGGTTCCCGTACCATGTCTTTGTACCAGAAACAGTGCGGTAAGAATCCCGATTGCTAAAGGCATCAGCCATTTATTAAACATAGGTGTGGCAATACTCAGCCCTTCAATCGCTGAAAGTACTGAAATTGCTGGGGTAATAATACCATCACCGAAAAACAGAGATGCACCAATAAAGCCCAAGGCAATTAAATAGATTTTGCGATTATCTGCGATACGATTAGATCGTAAGTTCAGCGCCAGCAATGACATGATACCACCCTCACCATTGTTATCTGCTCGCATGATAATGGTGACGTATTTAAAGCTGATGGTGAGCATCATGCACCAGAAAATCAGTGACAAAATCCCAAGCACGGTCGCTTCGGTGATGGCAATGTGTGCAGTCAGAAAACATTGGCGTAGGGCGTACAAGGGACTGGTTCCGATGTCTCCAAATACCACCCCTAATGCTGCGAGTGTGATCGCAGGTAACGCGGCTTTTTTTGCAGTACTTTGCATAGATTCGTCTTCAAAAATTTAGACACTATTTTTGCGCAATCATATCACTGTGAAATTTTTTTTGCTCTAAATCAATTGTTGCTTGGCAGAAATCTTTTTTTTGGTTATTATCCCACGCCTTGGTGAAGTGTCCGAGTGGCTTAAGGAGCACGCCTGGAAAGTGTGTATACGTTTATAGCGTATCGAGGGTTCGAATCCCTCTTTCACCGCCATATTTATTCCAACCTCATCCATTGGAAGCTGAAAAGCCTAAACTGTAATGGTTTAGGCTTTTTTTGTGTCTGAAAAATTGTATTTTAATATATGCAGTTTTTGTAGAAGTATTACATTACTTATATATTCACGTTTTATAAATAAAAATTTAATAAAATCTATATCATAGCTGTTTAAAATTCTAGATTTTTACTTATTTATATTCCATTATTCACTCTACCCCTGATAAAAAGAAATGATAAATGATGTTTCAAACTAAAAATTATTATCATATTGAGTATTTATAAGCTTTTAAATCAATGTATTTAATCTTTAAAATTAATATAAAACTAGACTAATTCTATTAGTCTAGTTTTGATTTCTTTCGCTGTTGCAGTTAAATCGATTGTTTGAAATTCTAAAGAATACCCTTGAATCTTCACTTTATCTGCAATTTCTTCTCCAACACTTGGATGAAGTAACATCCCTCTTTGAAATGCTCTGCATCCATTTTCTTCTTGTGACCTTAGATAAGCATAGATTTGGTAGATATAACTATTCCTGTATTTTTCTCCACCAAAACGATTACGTACTAAAATTTTATTGAATTTAGTGTCAATAATTGTCGCATGTTCTGTTTGCTTATTCTTTAAAATAATATCAGCTTCCATCTGAGGCATGATATCTGATGTAATTGAATCTAACTCAAATTTCCACTGTAGCTTTTTATTATGGCTAACGCTCCACAAATTAGCTGTTAAGTTATTCAAATAAAAGCCGTAAACGGCTTTCTCAAATAATTTTCTTAACCATTCTTCACTCATTTCAGCCAAATCTTGTAAGAGGTAATTTCCTTTATGCATCGCTGGAATTTGCAGTTCATTCAAGAGTTGGCAGGTTTCTACAAGTACTTTTTCAGAATAATCGAAATGGCCAAACCTATCAGCATGTATATCATAAGTTTGCTTAGATTCATCTTTTACTCCTAATCCTTGAAGGATACTGATATTCTGAAGAAGTCTTCCTTTAAATTGATCTATTCCTTTTAAAAAGAGAGCATTTTTAAAAGTCATAAGTACATATTGATATCTAGGTATATTCAAAGTAAGTTCATCAAAAGAGCAATTGACTTTCCCTGTCTGCATTAACATTTTACTTTCTGTTGTCAAAAAATTAATACTTCCTCGAATTCGAGTTAAGTTTTCATTCTTGTTAACATAATTACAAGATAATCCCTTAGAAATGTTCTTTTCAAATTGCTCACACAATAACTCTAATACAAGGGTATATAAATCTTCTGGGTTGTCTTCAACATCTAAGAATTTATCTTCAGAAGCCGTATAGACTTCTGAAGCATAAAGAATCAATAACCAGATATTTCTTATCGGTATCCCATACTTAGTAATATAATAATAATGGATATCTAGCATGCTACCTAAATGTCCTTTAATATATTACATTGCGTATCAACAAGAAGAGCATTATCTGGCCAATAATCTAATAATAAAGGTTTTATTTGTGAATCCACTACATCATTGAGCCATTCTTGAATCCCTAGAGATGATTGCATTGGTGTAAAGAAACTGTGACCTATACAAAATGGTTTACCTAACCGAGGATCATCCTCAATCACCCTATTTAAGTGCTCAATATTCATACGTAGCTTTTGAAGCTCTTCTAAAGCCATACCTTCAATACTATCTGCAACTACTTTCATCCAAACATCATTAAAAGTAGGTTCTAATTCTTCAAATGCAAAACGTCGACGAAATGCTAAATCCAACTTAGCTAATGAACGATCTGCTATGTTCATCGTACCCAATACATAAACATTATCAGGTATGTAGATTTTTTCATTTTTATCTTTCTTATAAATCAACTCAAGTGAATGCTGATGAGCTCTTTTTGAATTTTCTATGAGTGTTAGCATTTCACCAAATATCTGAGAAGGATTTCCTCTGTTAATTTCCTCAATCAAAATAACAAATTTTTGTGAAGGGTTATGACGCGCTCGATTAATCAACTCAAGAAATGGACCATCAACAAGTTGTAATTTCCCTTCAGAATTGGGTCTCCATCCTCGGATAAAATCTTCGTATGAAGTGGTTGGGTGAAATTGGACATGAATAAAATTTTCCTTATTACTACCTGCAATATATTCAGCTAGTTGCTGTGCTATCCATGTTTTACCAGTACCTGTCGCCCCCTGAAAAATAACGTTCTTTTTTGACTCAATTCTACGAACAATCTGATCGAGTCTTTCTTCCCTTATAAAACATTGATTGGCAATAATACCCTTTAAAGATATTTTAGGATCTTCAGCAATTAATGCTTCTGTAGCATTTTCATCTTCTTCTAGAAGGTTAGGATCATACGCTTTAATACTTAACTCTGGAAAACTTTTTACAATAGAATTATCTTTTTCAAAAATTATTTTGAGTGTAGTAATTATTTCTAAATAATTTTTCCCATTTATCGTTTTCTTAAAACCACTATATGGAATTTTAACTTTTAACTCTTCTTCAATGAACTTACGCGAACTGCCATCTAGACTTACATAATCCCATGGACGTATCCAGAATAAGGCCATCGTAATATTCCAACCGATTCCTTTTTGCCTCAATAGGTTGTCATATGAATCTATAAACTCCTGTTTTGCTTGAGCAGTATCTTCACCATCTGCAAATGAAATTGATAACTCAAAGAAATCCCATAAATTCTGTATATCATTAGGTTGTTGAAATTCTTCAAAAGAAAAGAACCAAGATTTCATATTATTTAAAAGCGGAATCCCATCAAAATCAGCTGGTAATTCTGATTCTAAAGACAAGGCTTTTGCTAAATCAGCAGCAATCGCCTGTCTATTAGGAATAGTCATTTGCCTATTAATCATTCCTATTACAGTGAATGGGCAAATATCATTAAGTTCTTTATTAAGTAAATAAGATAAATTTTGTTTTTCCGCAATAATCTTAATTTTCGCTACCAACGCCGCTCTGTTCTGCTTATATGCTAGTAATTGATTGGATAAATCAACTAAAAATGGCGCCCACGTAATTTCTTTCTTAATAATGTCGCCAAAACGATTCTTCCAATATGGTTCATTTTTAAAGAAATTGAAATTTTGAGATTGATTTTCAAAAGTAAAATGAATAAGTTCTTTAGCATAGGTAGATTCATACTTTACTTCCCATAAGGTTGTTCTATTTGTATAGAAATACCACTCTCTGGGTTTCTTAAAAACCTCCCAATCTACATCTACAAAATGACCATCATGGCGATTTGCTGTTATTGTTCCAACGGCTTTTATCGCCATTACTGAAACGAAATTACTTCTACTATCAAATGGCAATCCATTTTTACGAACATAAGATGACTTGATAGCTATCTTATCTCCAACTTTCATTGAATTAACTTTGTCTATTAACTCATTTTCATAGCCGTTTTCCCAAACCCCTTGACTAATAAATCGTTCAAATTGATCTTCGTTGCGATCAAACGTTGCCCCTACAAACCAATATGTTAAAGTTGATTTATCAAATCGATCTTCAATACCATTCAAAGTCATTTTATTACTACTAATTATATTAAATTTGATGAATTATATATCTATATGAATCGGAAGTTACGCTCTTTAGAACTTAAGTAGCAGCCTATATTTGAATTTTCTATTTTTTGTAGCAAAATCGAAATTTTAATGATACTACTCCCATATAACAAATACCCTTTCTCTTACATATACGCCAATTAAGCCTACCTTATACGACCAATTTTTATCTTCATTACTCTCTAAATACAAGCAATTCTCAAAAATAAAATCACATCGTGCTGTTCAAAACACAAAAGAGGTCCCCCACATCAATTTAAATACAGACACTGATATATCTAAATTCCCCAAACTTAATGCAGACAAAACCCTTTTCAACCCACACATTTGACTAAAAGTGCCTGCACTATTATCCTTTGCCTGCTGACCTACATTGTCAGTCGGTTTTAGCAGACCGTAGATCCAGCACGATATATGGAATGATTCTTGTATGTCGTGGAACCCTCGTGTTCCCCCTTTGCGGTAGAACGGGAGGGGGACGCCTTGTGCGTGCTGGTTCCTTGGATCCCGGTCTGCTAACCCCCTTTCGTTCTGCCTCCATTATTTAGCAGTAATTTGGTAGAACTTCTTATAATTCCAAGGAGTCAACCATGACTAAGCATTTTTTACTTTTATTCTTTTCTCTAAAGCCATGTTGGGAACCTCCCTGTTTCTGGCAAAAATCATAGATTTCATTTCAGCTTAAATTGATCTAAAGACTTATAGGTACTTTGGACTGCCTACACGTGTCTTTAATTCGATCACTTTGCTGAATTCAGCTATTTCAAAATAATCAAAACAATAAATGGGAGAGAATCATGAAAACTCTAACTTCAATTTTAATCATCAGTTGCTCACTACTGACACTAGGTTGCGCCAGCAAGTCAGAGCGAGAATTTATCAGCGGTTGCCAATCCACAGGCATGGAACGTAGTGCATGCAAATGTGCCTACAAAAAACTCGAAAGCAAATATGGAGAAGAAGGTTTAAAGAACAACCTATACACACTGAGCCAGACTGAATCATTTCAATACGACTTGATGCAAAGTGGCCTGCAATGCATGAGGGAGTAAGCCATGAGAGCCATTGCAGGAATCATTTGTGTGATTGTGATCATCTGTTTTCTCGGCCTACCGTTTATTGGCTTGATGATCTTTTTTGGACTGTTCTACCTACTTCTTAAATTTGCGCTTGGGGAAAATAAATGAATACATCAATTAAGTCTTGGCTAATCAGAGCTTACTTTATTATCGGGTTGCTGTTTGCCATCTATCAAAACTTTTGGGGCCAACAAAGCTATAAATCATTTGCCTATCACTTAGGTCAAGGCATCGTTTGGCCTGCGGTGATGTTTCCCTCAGTCGGAAAATTCATTGGGGGAATACTTATTTTATTGATCATTGGCGGAATGGTTTTATTCCGTTCTAAATAAATGACCAATGGCTACATTAAATAAAATATTAAAAGGATAATTATATGAAAAATCATCAACAAACAATCTTCAATGTCATCATCGTGATTGCCCTTGCTGGGATTGCCTATCTTTTACTTATTCAATCTAAGCAAAACAAACAGGACAATAATATACAAGCAAATATTAATCCTGACCAATTACAAGTCTCTCAATTTGAAGCAGATCAACAAACTAGTCCAGATGCTAATCTTTCTATTCCAACTACTGAATTGCAACGGTCGAAAACGTCTAATACACGATCAGATTCTAAGTCAATCCCAGTCGTTGAGAGTTGTGGTGCTAACGAATACAGTGTGGATTGTTATGACAATTCTGTCCCACGTTTAAACTTTATGTACAGTATGAATTCGGATAAGCCTACCTTGATTGAATCTATAAGTTTAGCTAAACCCATTGGATATCCAGATATGCTGATTAATGAAGTTAAAATAACGACTAAAGATGGTCATTCATGTGAAGTAGATACATGGAGTCTAGATGGTGAAACCTTAACTGATATGGGACTAAATGTTTCACTGATGCCCTGTCCAGAAAAACAGGTCAAACATGTTGATATAAAAGTTAATGGAAATTTTTACCGATTCGTTTAGAGAAAAACCGACTTGTAAATTATACAAATCGGTTTCTATTTATCTAACACCTCAACTATAAGTTTTGTACTGTGCTGAAATCATAGAACTTGTCAAACCGATTGGCGCTACTGATATGCTGATCGGTTTCTTTCGCTATAAAACATGATGACTCATCACTTAATAGCATTTGATAAAACTTCACTGAACCTCAGCACAGTAAAACTAATAATAGATCTATATAAAAACTCTTTGTTTCAACCTATAACATTGTTTAATGCTTTTCAGCTTATCTAAACTTGATCGCTAACTTGTACGCTAACTTGAGCGGTAACATGATCGCTTAGAATTGCATCTAGTCATATTTCTATAGTGCGACCAAACCCTCTATTACCCATAACCCTATAGTTGAAATAAAAAACAATCCTTTATCTCGTCTCAGTTGGCATCACAACATCCGCAGACTGACACACTTCTTGCCACTTTATTTTAAAATCACCAATCGCTTTTTTTCGGGTTAAAGGTATCTGATAAATCGGTACACCCTTTGCATCGTCAATCATGGCTTTTAATAATAACTGTTCTTTATTGGTCAGTGCTTCAGGATTAAAATCAACATCATCCAGCGACAAACCATTTTGACGTAACTGCATTAACATTTCGGAGGTCTGTTCGAGTAACTGACATTCTTTAGGAGCTTCAGCATGTGCGACAGAAACCAATAATAATAAAATACTGAATCGTTTCATTCTCAATTGTTCTAGTTTTTACTTAACTTAGTTATACGATATTTGAGCTCTTTTTTGAAGCAAATAGATACATATCCACTCAACTAAAAAGACAATTGACTATTTCAATTCAAACTTTCTTGAATTAGTATCAAGTGAAAAGAACTTCTAGCACGATTCAAAGGAGGTGAAATACAAAATAAAAATCATATAGATGTAACGTTCTCTTAAGATAATCATGATGCGGTACTTATTAGCGATTCAAACAAGTTAAAAGCATAAAACTGCTATTCGGGAGTGACAATGAATAACAGCGCCAATTATGTAAGACAAGTCAAAAATGCTAAACGTGGTGGATACACCCCAACTATTGCCAAAGATGTAAATAAGCATAAAATTCAGAAAGCTATCCAATTGATTGAGCAATGGAGAAAACTCGCAAACGAATTGAAACCCCAAATGCAAATAGATATGGCAATCACCCTAGAAGAATGCGCACAAGATCTGGATCATATTTTAAGGAGAAAATAAGTCTATATTTCAAAACTGATAAAGATTTATTGATTTAACCCCAAATACTCAAGGCTTACCCCTCCGTAAGCCTTTTTAGTCGGAAGATTAAAGCGATTATTAATCGTTACTCTAGTTGTCATTACTCTAATTGCCGTTACTCTAATTGCCGTTACTCTAGCTATCTTTGCTATTTTGTCTGTCTACAAATTAAAAGCGATAAAATCCTTTCTCTCTAAAAATCTAAGCATTCATAGCACACGGCATTATCAGCTTCTAAACAAGACCCGATCGCTAAGACTATAAATATTAAAGATTATTCAATTGTTTATTTTTTGGCTTGCAATCTTATAAATATTCTGTAAAATTCTCGCCACGTTGCCGGCATAGCTCAGTTGGTAGAGCAACTGACTTGTAATCAGTAGGTCCACAGTTCGAATCCGTGTGCCGGCACCATTTTTACTTAGCCTCGCTTTTTTAGTGAGGCTTTGTTGTTTCTGGCTTAGAGATTTTCTTATAATTTTTTGATCTACTTGCTATCACAAATAATGAAAATTATGTTTTGACTGCGCTGAGCTGTATATATCTAACGATTCCCTCTTCAAATAACCTTTGACAAAGTTTTGCGGTCATTTGTATTTTGATTTGATCTAGCCCTCCACGCTCTGTTTTCACTCGTGTCGTAATATATTGACTAAAGCCAGCCAATACTGCTGTAGATAGATCTTCAAGCGCGATTTGCTCAAGACCATGCTGTTGCAGGGCATGATTGATTTGAGTCGTGGTCATCAGTGATTTTAAATCGACATCAGCGGCTTTAAGTAGCCATTTGTATTTCATTTTTTGTTTTGAATTCAAAACTGTGTCTGAAAGCATTAACGCATGAAAACCCAAACGACCTTTTGAATTTAAAATTGGGACGACTGAATTTAAAAATAAATTTAAATCACTGTGGTAAGCCGCATCAATACACAACACCACATCAAAAGGTTGCGTCAATAAAAGCGCATTTAAATTTAAAAAAGATTGGCAGTGAATCGCCTTAATCTGCGGGAGTCGTTTTTGAATTTTATCGACACACTGTTGTTGTAACTCAACCGCTTCTAAGTCTTGAATTTGGTAGTGTTCTAACCAGTATTTTAAACTGGCACCTTGACCACAGCCTAAGTCTAGTACCCGATCATGTGGTGTAAGCTGTACCGCTTGTGCAAGTCGTTCAGCAAGTTGCTGACAGGCTTGAGGGTAAGAGGATGTAGTCTCATCCCAATACCCTAAGTTGGTCCAAGCACACTCAGCATCATCTCCTAACATTTTTGCATCGATTGCATATTTATGTTTTGGAAGTTTTTGCTGAATCACTTGAAGCCATTTCATTTTAAATCATTCACTTATTCAGTTATGAATTCATTAAACTTTATATGAATTCACTGGGCTTTAATAGCCAAGTTGCGGAGCCACCTCAACTTTAGGTTTTAATCCAACAAATGGCAATGGTGCACCAAAAATTTCTGCGATATGCATTGCAGAAGTTACCGCAGATTCAAGAATTGGCAAACCATCACATGACCATGAGCCACAATAGAATACTTTGCGGTTGGCGACTTTATGACGCGCTTGCAACTCAATATTCAATGCTACTGTTTCAGAATCCACCACAGCACGAGTTAAAGTCACGGTAGAAATAACTTTCTTCGGATCGATACTGGTCACAGGACGCCATGTTTGGAACACTGGAGATTTACCCACCAGACTTGGTTCAATCGAGTTCAGCCAAACTGTGAATTGTTGTTTGGTAAATTTACGGTCCATCATATAGCTCAACACAGCCCAATCTTTACGATTTGGCGGCATCACAGATGCATCGGTATGCATAACCAATTCGCCTTGCTCAAACTTAAATTTTTGCAATAAAGCGATATCGTCAGCAAATTGTTGTTTATTTAAAAATTTTTCTAATTTATTGGTCGGTGTTGCAACCACTACACGGTCAAATTGAAATTGCTCACCTTGTGCATTTTCAACCAGAACAGCATTACCCTGTTCCTCAACTTTGGTGATTTCAGAACCGCTATGAATATCAATACCTTCAATCAATTTATCGACAAAAGCAGGTGTTCCACCATGTAAACGCAATAAAGCATCACCATCGGTTAATTGCTTTAAAAAGATTAAGAGCGGTTTTGCAGGCCATTCACCAATAGTTTTAGGGTCACAGGTGCAAATGGTATAAAGCACAGGCATTACTGCACCGTGCCAAAATACCTCTTCAATGTCATTGTGATTGATAAAATCAGCAAGGGTAATGTCTTGATTTTTAGATTTAAAAAATTGAGAAATGGCGGTTTTAAGCTGCAACATCCCTTTGACTAAACGCCAACCATATTGCTTAATCCCTTTACGGTTATTGATAATGGGGAAATTACCAATACGGGTACGTGATGTGGTCAACCAAGTTTCTGTTTTATCTTCAAATAACCAACTGCATGCCATAAAGGTACGCACTGGAAAGGTTTTTATGCCAAGGTGTGTTGCAAGGCTCAGTGTATTTTTCCATAAATGCTGATTCATCACGCGCAAAGGTGCATCAATCAAACCACCTTCAAACTCAATGCTGTGACTATCCATACCACGACCAGGTAATGCTTCGAAGATGGTAATGTTATGACCTGCATCTTTAAGAATTCTTGCGGTGGCCAGGCCAGCCATACCACTACCAATCACTGCAATATCCAAAGTTATTATCCGTGCGTAACCATTTTTTTTATTATGAGCTATAGCCGATTAAATCGCGGTATTAAAAAGTTCCAGTTTTAACTTTTTTTGTTGGAAATTTTTTAGGAAAAATCTCCATTCCTCGGTGTTTATTTAATTTTAGTGGTTTTAGACCAAGCTCTTGTGCGACACCCTGCTTATACTTGATTGATATTTATATATATAAAAAAAATACTGTTAAAAACATACAGATAATTTAACTATTTATTAAAAAAACATTTACAAATGCCAATTTATTAATTATTATTTACAGCATAAAAACGATAAATAATTCACATTTACAATAAAAACAAATAATTATGACAACACACACAATAAAAGAAACTACAGCATAAAAAGGATCTCTATAGTGTGGAATAGAGATCCTTTTTTTTACTTTGAATTTGCTTTTTAAGCAGATCAATTGCACCACTTGTAAAATGACGGCATACAAAAAATACTCAAAAAACGGATATAAATTAACCAAATGAAATATATTGTGCTTTACTTCACATTTTTAATTAATTATGATGCGCGAATAACAAAACAACCCAATCAAAACAAGACATAATCATCTAAAGAAAAAAACTACAGCGTAAGAGAGCTTCTGTTCGATAAGAGCAAAGCTCTTTTCTTTTTTTAAATTTTTGACCTTTTGGTGCTAAAAATTTTAAATATAAAAAAAGCGGATTTTACAATCCGCTTTTTGACTTCTCTCAATATTTCACATGCCTAAGTGTGTAGGCTAGGTCTCCGTTATACACAAATACCTTTCATCAACATTAACTAAGCTTCCGCTACAATTTCACCAAATTTGCCATTGTTGAAGTCGTTAAACGCTTGCACGATTTCTTCTTTGCTATTCATCACAAATGGACCATAGCCTTGAATTGGCTCATTCAGTGGCTTACCTGTAAGGACCAAAAACTTAGCATCTTGCACCGCTTCAAGTTGAATTGCTGCATCGCCATCTTTTTCAAACATGACAATCGAGCTATCAAGTACCTTTTGTGTACCATTGAGTAGCATTTCACCTTCGAGTACAACCACCAAAGTATTGTGGTCAACTGGCACATGAATAATTTGCTCATGACCTGCTTTAAGCTGACCATCCCAAACATTGACTGGGCTAAAGGTTGAAGCAGCACCTTGTTGTTCAGCATATTTCCCTGCAACCACACGTAAGTGGCCTGCATCATCATCAAAATGAATCACAGGAATATCTTGCGCAGAAATTGCTTGATACTTTGGTTGGGTCATTTTATCTGCCGCAGGTAAATTCACCCAAAGCTGAACCATTTCAAAGATTCCACCTTTTTCAGTGAATTCATGTGAATGGAATTCTTCATGAACCAAGCCTGCGCCCGCAGTCATCCATTGCACATCACCTGTTTTAATGGTTCCACCGCCACCATGGGAGTCTTTATGAGTAACTTCACCTTGATAGGCGAGTGTCACTGTTTCAAAACCACGATGTGGATGTGAACCTACACCGTGCTGTTCATGGCTAGGTGCAAAGGTATAAGGCGCTGCATAATCCAATAATAAAAAAGGACTAATCGCTTGACCTAAACGATCATAAGAAAACAAGTTTTTTACAGGAAAACCATCACCGACCCAATGCATATTTTGATTGCGGTATACACCAATAATTCTTTTCATCTCAATACTCCTATCTCTAGGCTTTAATATGAATCCATTTTAGGTTTTTTAAAGTGATCAATACAGCAATCTACCAATACGCTGAATCCCAAATATAGGATATTCAATAGCGATGGGACAGCGTATTTTTTAATCAATCATCTTATTTATGAGATTATTAATCTCAGTTTATAGGCTTAATTATCATGATTAAGCCACGTAACATGAAATCCATGCAAAATAATTTGTTTTGCATTTAAGCACAATTTAAATTTTAGTGACTTCAAGGATATAAAAAATGGGAAAACCTTACGTTCGTTTAAACAAAGATGATGCTGCGGTATTGTTAGTCGATCATCAAACTGGATTACTTTCTTTAGTCCGCGACATTGACCCAGATAAGTTTAAAAACAATGTTTTGGCGCTGGCTGCGGCGGCTCAATATTTTAACCTTCCCACCATTCTGACCACCAGTTTTGAAGATGGCCCCAATGGTCCACTGGTCCCTGAGTTAAAAGCGCTTTTTCCAGATGCGCCGTATATCGCTCGCCCTGGTCAAATCAACGCTTGGGACAATGAAGACTTTGTCAAAGCAGTAAAAGCAACAGGTAAAAAACAACTGATTATTGCGGGTGTTGTCACCGAGGTTTGTGTTGCCTTTCCTGCACTTTCTGCCCTTGAAGAAGATTTTGAGGTCTTTGTGATCACCGATGCTTCAGGAACATTTAACCCGCTGACACGTGACTCGGCTTGGGACCGTATGAGCAATGCAGGTGCACAATTAATGACTTGGTTTGGTGCCTCATGTGAGCTACATCGCGATTGGCGTAATGATATTGAAGGTTTAGGTACGCTATTTGGTAACCATATCCCTGACTATCGTAATCTGATCAACAGCTACACACAAAACACTTCTCAAAAATAAGACAATTGTTGTCGCGAGGAATGTAAGTCTTTGCATTCCTCGCTTTTGTTTCTGCATTTTATGTGTACAAATTTTAAAATATTTTCCTATTAATGATACTATTTTATCATCAACACACCTGAGATGAAGCTGTGCACTCTTTTGATGACTACTATTATTTCTATCTGGTGGTAAAACATGGTGGATTTAGTGCTGCGAGTGAAGCCAGTAATATCACCAAGTCTAAACTGAGCCGACGTATTCTGGATTTAGAAGCCAAATTTAATGTGACTCTGATTCAACGCTCGACACGGCATTTTAAAGTCACACCACTAGGACAAGAATTCTTTGAGGAATGTGCAAAGATTATTGAACAGGCAGATAATGCTCAGAATGTCTTATTAAAACAAGAAATTGAATTACAGGGACTAATTAAAATTAGTTGCCCACCGGTGATGATGGAACATCAAATTCGACCGATTCTAAATCAGTTTTTAAAAAAATATCCCAAAGTTCGGGTTGAATTAGCACTCACCAGTCGACGTATCGATGTGCTGCATGATGATATTGATTTGGCCATTCGTACTAACTTTTCAAGCAATGAAGACTCCAGCATTATCGTTAGAGATGTGATTAAAACCACGCACTGTTTAGTGATTAGTCCTGAACTTTTAGGCGATCGTGAAATTCAACATGTCACAGAACTTTGTGAATTTCCAACCATTGTATTAGGTACAGATAAACAGCACTATCATTGGCATTTACATCATATTCAGCAACGAGAAGAAATTGATATTCCGTTACAGCCTCGGGTCAAAAGTAATGACTTAATGGGTGCGTATTATGCGGTACTCGATGGCTTAGGCATTGCTGATCTTCCCTATTTAACGGTAGAACGAGACATTGCTTCAGGGCGTTTAATCCATCTGTTACCAGAGTGGTGTTCCAATATCGGTGTTGTACAGTTGGTTTACGCATCACGCAAAGGTCAACGCTTAGTCATGGAAAAATTAATTGAAGATTTAGTTGAAGGTATTCGTGCCTATGCACCTAAACACGATGGTTATATTTTATAAAGCCAAGCGAACAATAAAAAAACCAGAAGCTAAACTTCTGGTTTTTCAATTCTAATCCTAAGCAATGATTAGATTTTACCGATCAGATCAATTGAAGGTGCAAGTGTTGCATCGCCTTCTTTCCATTTTGCTGGACATACTTCGCCTGGGTGTGCATGTACATATTGTGCTGCTTTCACTTTACGCAGTAATTCTTGTGCATCACGTCCAATGCCACCGGCATTGATTTCAATAATTTGAATTTTACCTTCAGGATCAATTACGAAAGTGCCACGATCTGCAAGGCCTTCAGCTTCAATCAACACTTCAAAGTTTTTTGCCAAAGCCCATGTTGGATCACCCACCATTGGATATTGGATCTTTTTGATTTCATCTGAGTTGTCATGCCATGCTTTATGGGTAAAGTGTGTATCGGTAGAAACTGAATAAATTTCTACACCCATTTTTTGGAATTCAGCATAGTTGTCTGCTAGATCGCCTAACTCTGTTGGGCAAACAAAAGTAAAGTCAGCAGGATAGAAAAATACCACAGACCATTTACCCAAGAAGTCTTTTTCAGACACTTCGATAAATTCACCGTTTTTATATGCAGTTGCGTTAAATGCTTTAACTTCAGTATTGATCAAACTCATTTGGTCTTCCTTCAATAGGTTTCAGGGATTGCTTATCTGTGAAATCACTATACGAAAAATTATTAAATCGGTAAAACTGGAGTTTTTAATAAAAATAATCGGTTTTATAGATTTATTTTTCCAATCTGTTGGCTTGGTTTAATCGAAAATATTATTTCAAACTTTGCTTGACCTTTCACCGTTTACTCTATAGATTTTCTTTTTGAGTGGACTTTAAAAAATGACGTTCTCAATTCTTTTGGAGCAATTCCAAAACCTTCCTTTTGGTACAGACGCTTTTAAACAACTGAAAATAAACTGTGAATCTCAAATTGCTCATTCTGAGTCTGATTTTGAGAAAACGGCAATTTTTATGATTTATGGTTTTGCCAAAAACTATGTTTTACTCTATGAAGATCAAGCCATTACTGCTGAATTTGCGGCAAAAGCAAAAAACCAATTGCTAGGCTATATGCAGCAACTGGACACAGCAATTCAGACTCAAGATCGTGCAACCATTCTTAATCACTTAGATCAAGTCACAACGCACTATATGCAAAGCTCACGAATTTTTTAATCATAGCATCCATGATTTAACAAGCTTGGTTATTCAGCCTTGTTGTTGCTGATATACGCTTTCTAAACTGCACCAAGCCGCATGTGCCAATGCTGCTTGGTAAACTTTTGGCGTGGCTTTCACTTTACCTGACAACCATGCCCGACAATAACTTTCTGTCGATCCAACCATAAATGACAATAATAATTCATGGGGAATGTTCTTGATCACCCCATAATCGGGTTGCTGTTTCATCCAAGCCAATAAGTGCTGATTACGTAAATGATTCTGCTGTTTTAGCTGATCCCGTTGAGTACTTTTAGAAATACTAAAATTGGCAGTATATAAAAATCTGGCGAAATCAGGATAATCCATCACCCAGTCTATATAACTTGCTGTCATCACTTGGATACCCTGCTGTAGACTTTGTGCAGACAATAATGCTTGATCACGGCGTTCTGCTTGGTCTTCTATGGCTAAAATATACAGGGCGGCCACTAAACCTTCTTTATTTTTAAAATGGTGATAAATCGCTCCCACACTGGTTTGCGCACGTTCACGGATCATTTCTATTGTTGTTGTTTCAATCCCATATTCTAAAAAACAGGCTAATGCTTCCGTTAAAATCACACGTTTTAATTCTGCACGACGTCCACTATAACGACGTTCCAACAAACTTTGATTATTCATGTACAGCCTTTGATTTTATTTAAGCATTTTCTATATGACATTTTACGCGATTCAAATCGTCTGTCGAGCCAATAACAGAATTTAATTCTGTATTAGAATAATATTCTGCAAAATAAATAATATTCTGTAAACTAAATAAGGAATACAACAATGAGCCAAACCCTAAAACTGTGGAACAGATTTAAAAATAAGCCTGCTGGCAAATGGACATTTTCAAAATTATTATGCTTAAAAGCGCCTTATTTCAGCAGTATTTCACCTGTTTTTGAACGACTCGAAACGAATTATGCTGAAATTAAAATTAAAAAACACCGTGCTGTACTCAATCATATTGGTACAGTCCATGCAATTGCCATGTGCAATATGGCTGAACTGGCTGGTGGAACCATGACCGACGTAACTGTGCCTTCCACGCATCGTTGGATTCCCAAAGGGATGACAGTTGAATATCTAAAGAAGGCTGAAACTGATTTAATTGCGATTGCCACACCTGTTAAAAGCAATTTTCAGTGGAATCAAGGTAGTGATTATTTGGTTAATGTGGAGGTTAAAGACACACAAAATAATCTGGTGTTTAAAGCTGTGATTACCATGTGGGTTTCTGCGAAAAAGTGATTGTCTAAAACCAAATCATGAGATTCATAAAAAAACCCTTTGTTTTCACAAAGGGTTTTGATAAAGCTTGACCGTTTTTATCAATTAAAACGGTAAGTCATCATCCAAATCCGCAGGGGCAGCAGTAGGTGCTGATGGTGCAGCTGCAGGTTTAGGCGATTGAAAACCTTGGTTTACATTGTTTCCGCCATTGCCATAGCCACCTTGTGGATTGGCATTGCCGTAACCACCACCTTGATTACCTTGATTCGCATAACCGCCACCGCCTTGGTTGTTGTTAAAACCACCTTGCTGGTTGTTATTGAAACGTGGTTGGTTATAACCACCATTGTCAGCAGCAGCGCCTTCACCTTGTTGACGGTTGTTATCAAGCATCTGCATTTGTTCGCCACGAATTTCAGTGGTATAGCGCTCTTGACCATTTTGATCCGTCCACTGACGGGTACGTAAAGAACCTTCAATATAAACTTTTGAGCCTTTACGTAAATACTGCTGTGCAATCTCACCTAAACGGTTGTGCAATACAATACGATGCCATTCCGTTTGTTCTTTTCTTTCACCGGAATTTTTGTCTGTCCAAGATTCACTTGTCGCAATTGAAAATTGAGTGAGAGAACCCCCATTTGGGAAAGTTTTAGTCTCAGGATCACGACCTAAAGTACCAACTAAAATAACTTTATTTACACCACGCATTAGATGTTATCTTCCTATTCGATTCTATGTTTTACTTTATAAGAGTTATGTTTAAATGGCTACCTCTTTCCCAAACAACTGCGTTAAATGTTGTCGCGCAGCATCATCAATTTGCTGTTTATCAACCTTTATATACGCAACTTGCTGGTCAGACATAACCACAACTTCCTCAATACCACGAATTGACAACAACTGAGAAGTCCAATTATCGGTTTGTTTATCCTCAGGCAATCGTAATACGATTGATGTTAAATATCGTGGTTGAGCTAGCCCAAAACTAATGAGCAACCAAAGTATAGCAATAGCTGATAAGACACTCCAACCCATTGTTGTATTATTGAGCAAAATTAATTGCCCACCAAGTGTCCCACCAAAAAAAGCCCCTAAAAATTGAGCACTTGCATTAACACCCATCGCTGTTGCTTTGGATTGAATCGGTGCTGCTTTAGACAACCATGAAGGGAGTAAAGCTTCCATGACATTAAAGGCAATAAAGAACAATCCAAGGCCTAACAACAAGATATATTTGGATTCATAACCAAAAATCAGAACGACTAATCCCGCGATAATTCCTGCAATTGCCGTTAGAAAAATGCTGCGCATTTTACGGTATTTTTCAGCCAGAATAATGCTCGGAAATGCAAAAAACAGACTGATAACTAACAAAGGCAAGTAAACAATGCCATGTTGCGCCAAAGGGATCCCAGCAAAATTGATCAATTGAGAAGGCACATAAACAAACATTGCAGTAAGCAATAAGTGCAGCGCAAAAACTGAAACATGCAGACGATTCAAATCGCCCATTTTTAAGACTTGTTTGAGCTGATGCAGATAACCTTGTTTAAAGTTTTTATGGTGACGGGTGGTTTTAGGCACCATAAACAACATGAGGATTGCCAATAATCCCATGATTGTTGTTACCCAGAATAGTCCTGAAATCCCCACCAAACTGGTGAGCCAAGGCCCTAAACTAAAAGCCACAACAAAAGACAATCCGATACTCATGCCCATCACAGCCATAGCTTTGGTTCGATTCTCTTCACGGGTGACATCCGCCAACAAAGCCATAACAACCGCAGATACAGCGCCAGCGCCAGCAATCGCACGACCAATAATGACCCCATAAATGGTTTCAGACATTGCCGCAACAGCACCACCCAAAGCAAATAGCAGTAAGCCAAAAACAATCAAAGGTTTACGGCTAAAACGATCTGCCCATAAGCTAAAAGGAATTTGCAGAAGTGCTTGGCTGAGGCCATAGACCCCGACCGCTAAACCGATCAAAGCAGGTGTGGCATACTGATAAGACTGACCAACCACCGCAAACACAGGGATAATCATGAACAACCCCAACATGCGTAAAGCAAAAATACTACTTAATGCAAAGGTCGAGCGGCGTTCTAAAGGATTCATCATATCTACTGGCTTATCAAAACTGGCGAGCTAATTATCAAACACATCATCGCATATTGTGGCAACTTTGTGGAAACATTGAGCATAAAAAAGAGCACTGTTAAAGTGCTCTTGTATTGTAATCTCTTTTCTTAAAAAAGGATTAACTCTGTTGTTCAATTCGCTTGTTATATTGAATCGATGCAATGACTGCCCAAACAATAAAGGCAACACCAATCAAACCCGTTACCACCTCAGGTACATGCAAACCTGTACCACTTGCAATCATGATAAATGCCAAAGCACCAATGGCATAATGCGCACCATGCTCAAGGTAGATATAGGCATCAAGTGTACCTTTATCGACCAAGTAGATTGTCATTGAACGAACAAACATCGCACCAATGGCCAAACCAAGCATAATAATGACAACATCAGAAGTAATCGCAAACGCACCGATCACGCCGTCAAAACTAAACGATGCATCTAAGACTTCTAGGTAAATAAAGCCACCAATACCCGCTTTGATCACACCTGTAGGTGCACCATTGGCATCATGACCCACAGCATTGCCGTCTTCATCCACTTCTGGCTCGCCACCCAGTAAATGACTGAGTACTTGTACACCGATATAAATCACGATGCCCCAAATACCTGCCATTGTGACCAGAAGGCGTTTCGCTTCATCTACATTTGCAGCCATAATCAGCAATGCCACTAAAGCAAGGAATACCGACATTGCTGGCACATTGGCTAAGTTGGCTAAACGCTTTTCAATCCATTTAAACCAATGGGTATCTTTGCCTTCATCCAAGAAAAAGTTTAAAAATACCAATAACAGGAATGAACCACCAAAAGCGGCAATTTCAGCATGATGTGCCAATAATTTTTCTGAGTATTGAATTGGATCATTTAATGCCATTTTCACAACATCAAACATGCCCATATCCGCTGTGACTGCAACAATCACAACAGGAAATACCAGTCGCATACCAAACACAGCAATCAAAATACCAACGGTTAAAAAGATCATTTTCCAGAAATGATCCCAATTACGCAGTACAGATGCATTTACAACAGCATTGTCAAAAGATAGAGACACTTCCATAACAGCAAGAATTGCCGTAATAGTCAGTGCAGAGAGCATGGCTTGCACGCCTGCATTTGGACCATGGGTAAAGCCCCAATATGCAGAGATTGCCAAACACACGATCGTAAAAAATATTGAGAAACCAAAATGTTTCATCATGGGAATTCGACCTACGGAGAATAGTTTTTGAATCAGAAAACTGAAATAAAAATCGCGTTTTTAATGCGCACATTATGACGACTTTTTCACATTTATCCAAAGTTCTTTGTCATATTTTTATGCAAATACAGCCGAATTTTCTGCATTCAAATACCTAAAGCAATTTAGAGTTGTTATAGTCTTGCAAACTGAAATCATTTTATAACTTGAATCATTGCATAGGAAAATGACATGTCTTTTTCTCAAGACGTATGGCAACGTAATCTTGCTTTATATAACAAAACTTTAGCGCTTCCATTTAACCAAGAACTTGCGACAGGCTCATTAAACAAGGAAGCTTTTTGTCATTATGTGATTCAGGATGCGCATTATCTGGTGGCTTATGGTCGTGCATTGGCTGTCTGTGGTGCAAAAGCATTTGATGCTGACGATATCATCCAATTTACCCAAGGTGCGAAAGAAGCGATTGTGGTTGAACGTAGCCTACACGATGGATTTATGAAAGATTTTGGGATTAGCAAAGCTGACTTTGAGAATACCCCGCTTACCCTTGCCTGCCATCACTACACTGCTTTTTTAACTGCGACGGCTTGGTCTGAAAGCTATCCTGTGGTTTTGGCTTCGTTACTGCCTTGCTTCTGGATTTATGCAGAAGTTGGAAAAGATATTGTGAGTAAATCTATTGCCAATAATCCATATCAAGCATGGATCGATACCTATTCAGGTGAAGAGTTTAACGAAGCAGTTAAAAATGTTTTAGCGACGATTGACCGTATTGCAGAACATTGCGATGCAGATACTCTTGAGAAAATGCATAAGGCTTATACCAAAGGCGCTGAATTAGAGTGGTTGTTCTGGGATAGCGCTTATCATCAAAGACAGTGGTTGGGCTTAGATCAGTAATACAATTTTATTGAAAATTACCAATGTATATAAAGATGAATAATTAAGCTACTTCATGTATTACATCTACAACTATCCCTCATAAAACTGAGGGATAGTCTCAATAAAAAAGAGTGCCAAAGCACTCTTTACTCGTAACAGAATATATCAAAACGCTATTTTAAATTAATCTGATAAATTGCTGTACTGCCACTGACTTCATTGCCCACAATCAACATAGGCTTTGCATTTGGTGAATCTTTGGCAGAGACAAACGTCAGTCCTTCAGGACCTAAATCACTTTTCTCAATCAGAATCTGCTTGCCATCCTTGTTTAAGATCGGCTGACCTTTAGCATCTTTATAAACCTGATCCTGTTTAAAGGTACGATTATTAAAATACTGTATAAACACAGGCTTTTGTGGATTGCTAATGTCGTATACCATTATCCCACTTTGGCGCTCTAAGCCGATAAAGGCAAAGGTTTTTTCACCAATCGTACCCAGCGCTAAACCTTCAGGCTCAGGTCCTTTATTGTCACTTCGGTCATCAAAAGCCGCCGCTTCATGATCACTATTAAAGTAATTTGGAAATAGCTCAGCAACTTTACGCTCAAATTCACTGCCTGAATCCCAAACTAATTTGCCTTGTGCATCCCATATACTGAAAGAACGCGCGCCATAGCTATAAAGTTTGCTATAGGTCAATAATCCATTGGCATCCAATTTTGGTGAGCCATCCGTGTTGGTTTGATAACCCATATTCCAAGCAATGTTTAAACGTCCAAGTTGTGTATCATCACGGCACATGCCTGGATCAGTCGCTGTTGCCCCACAATAAGCAAAAACCGTTGCATCTAGTTTGGCACCTTTTACACCTGCGGCAAGATTGGTCAAATGAGCAGGATAATCGCCTTTATTATTGAAACCTTTGACGTTGAATAAATGCTTCATTCGAATTGCTTCTGCAAAACCTTTACTTTGATCTCCAACATAATATGCAGTTGAGTCCTTCAACCATTCACGTGAATCACCTTCATTGGCGGTGACCAAATAACTTGCCCCATTGGCTTGATAATGGGCAATTGAATCAGGTTGATACATCCCCACCAAACCCGGCCAAGTTTGGATATTAATTTTTCCATCTTTATCACTGACATCTAGCGCATTATTGGCAAGCCCATGATCTTTATAACCTAATGGAAAAATATCAGTCACTTTTTTAGCAATGATATCAATTTTGGCAATGGCATTATTTTCTTGTAAGGTCGCCCAAGCAGTTTTCCCATCATTGCTGATGGTGATGTACTCAGGTTCTAGATCCTGAGCCACTGTCGCTTTAGGACCAAAAATGCGTACACCCGCTTTAATCAAATCGGCTTTTTTATCATTAAACGCTTTAAAATCGGCAAGGTTGGCGGTTGGTCGTTGAATATTGCTGATATCAATAATACTGATTGAACCTTCAGGATCGATACTATAGTCATCATTGGGTTCAGCCTCATTTGCCACCAAAACAGTTTTACCATCGGGGCTAAATGTCAGCATATCAGGTAAAGCACCAACTTCGACTGTACTGATCAATTTCAAATCTTTGGCATTAAAAAAAGCCACAATACCCTTATCTGTTTTTTGTTTGGCTTGAACAGCAAGTGCCACAATGCCATTTTTAATCGCAACTGAATTTACTTCTGAATCAGCTAAAGCTTCACGGGCCGAAAGCTCACCAATATGCACAGGCATTTCGGGTTTAGACACATCTAACACATCTACTAAACCCTTTTTAGCATTGACCACAAATACCCGTTTTGTTGTTGCATCATATGCGGGAATCTCTGCTGCACTTTCAGCAAAAATACCCGTTTCATAACGTCCCAATAAGCTTAAATTAATGCTTTCAGGTGTGGTTTCTTCAACCGTTGGCGCTGTTGTTTTATTATCATCATTACACGCCACTAAACCAACAGAAAGCATTGCTAAACACAATGCTGAAACTTTTATGTTCATAAACAGCCCATTTTTTGTTTAATTTGGCTTAATGTATTCATCATGGGTGTAAGTTCCATGACAAGCAGATTACAGTTTTATGGCAATTTCTTGAACATTCAATTGGGTATCGCGCCTGATTCAATATAAAGCAACGATTTCATACAGATTTAGTCAGATGATTGTTTTAAAATATTCACAAAATGGGATTATTTAAGTTCTATGACGACTACGCCATCGCACAGTAAACTCCAACCTAAATTCTATTTATTGGTTTTTTTAGTTTCGATCGGCTTTTTCATGCAAGGCTTAGATACCACGATTATCAATACCGCTTTGCCTGCTATGGCAGAAAGCCTGCAAGAAAATCCATTAAAAATGCATGGCATCGTGATTAGCTATGTCTTGGCAGTTGCTGCGTGTATTCCTTTAAGCGGTTGGCTGGCAGATCGCTTTGGGGTACGAAATATTTTCTTTGCAGCGATCGTAATTTTTACCGCTGCCTCATTGGGCTGTGCACTGTCCAATGACTTCAATCTGCTTATTGTATTTCGAGTTATTCAAGGTATTGGTGGCGCATTACTGGTTCCAGTCGGGCGACTCGCTATGTTAAAAATCATCCCTCGTGAGCAGTTTCTTTCTGCAATGAGTTTGATGAGCTTGGCGGGATTACTCGGTCCATTAATGGGCCCGATCTTAGGCGGTTGGTTGGTTGAATATGCCTCTTGGCACTGGATTTTTTTGATTAATTTACCCATCGGTATTTTAGGCACTTTTGTCACCTTTAAAGCCATGCCCAATGTGGCTGAAGCATCGGTAAAATCCTTTGATTTCAGTGGCTTTATCCTATTGGCAATCGCAATGGTGGGCATGGCATTAGGGATTGAAAATATTGCCAGCAATGAAATCTCCAGAAACCTGAGCTTAGGCTTACTTTTCGCTGGGATAATCTCAGCATTGGTCTATGCCTATCATGCCCATACCCATACCCATAAAAATGCATTGTTTCGTAGTCGACTGTTTAAAAATAAAATCTATACCATTGGTGTACTCGGTAATTTCTTTGCGCGCTTTGGTGGAAATGCGGTTCCTTTTATTTTGCCACTGATGCTTCAAGTCGCCTTTAAAATGGAACCTTTTATGACTGGGGTAATGATGACCCCGATTGTACTCGGTTCATTATTTTCTAAACCCATCATTCGCCCGATTTTACAACGTACTGGTTATCGTCCATTTCTACTGGTTAATACCTTATTGATCGGTGCATGTATTGCCAGTTTTGCCTTACATACAGCGGATACCCCAACATGGTTAGGTGTGGTGCATTTCTTTATTTTTGGCGTACTCAACTCATTACAGTTTGTGACCATGAATACCCTTACGCTTAAAGATCTCCCGCAACAGGATGCCAGTAGTGGGAATAGCTTTTTATCGATGATTATGATGTTATCAATGAGTATTGGGATCGCTTTGGCAGGTACTCTACTCAATGCATTTACAGGCTATTTTAGTGAAGCGCATATTACACAAGCATTTCACTATACCCTGATTTGCTTAGGTGCGATTAACATCATTACGGCGTTGATATTCTTTCAAATTCCCAAAGATGCGCAAATTTAAGTGTTGCAATTTTTATTCAGCCATCGTTTTTTAGAACCAAAGCACGTTAAACTGATCCATCTGGATATTTAGAAAAACCATGTCAAAATACGCTGCGAAAAAACACAAACAGCAAAAAATCACTCGCAATAGCTCAGTTTTAGCGATCGCACTTTTCTGCTGCGTCATACTCGGGACTTTGTTTTTTGTTCATAATAATGCTGCCTTGGCTGAAACCTATCCGATTAAAGGTTTCGATGTATCACATCATCAAGGTGATATTGATTGGAAAAAAATCTCCCCGCAGCACTATCAGTTTGTCTATCTCAAAGCCACTGAAGGTGGCGATTATCAAGATGATAAATTTCAGCAGTATTGGTTAGAAGCACGTGAACGTGGTCTACGTGTGGGGGCTTATCACTTCTTTCGTTTATGTCGTGATGGTGATATTCAAGCACAAAATTTTATCAAAACAGTGCCAAATAAAAGCAATGCCTTGCCCCCTGTGATGGACTTGGAATATGACAGCAGTTGCATAAACACCTATACCAAAGAACAATTAATCAAACACATCAAAAATATGCATGATCAATTGCAAAAGCATTATGGTAAACAACCGATTTTTTATACCTCTAAAATCTTTTACAACATGGTACTCACAGGTGAATTTAAAGATACACCGATTTGGATTCGTGAATATAAAGATAAGCCTGATTTAAAAGACCAACGTGCATGGACATTTTGGCAACAGAGCAACCAAGGCAAAATTCAAGGCATCGAGAAAAATGTCGATTTAAATGTATTTTATGGTGATGCAGAACAATGGCAGCAGTTTTTACAGAAAAATAAGTTGAATTAAGCGTAATCAAGATCATTCATGACATAAGCTGTCGCACATTCTTTACAAAATTCAAATTCATCAATAGAAACAAATCAAGATCGGTTAGAATAATCACACAGCGTTTCAACACTGTGTAATTCATGAGAAAAATCATCCATATTGACATGGATGCATTCTATGCATCTGTAGAGCTACTCGACCGTCCTGAATTAAAGCATCTGCCTGTGGTGATTTCCTCACATCATCCTCGGGCTGTGATTGCTGCTGCATCCTACCCAGCGCGTCAGTTTGGATTACGCTCTGCCATGTCGATGTCTCAGGCAAAAAAACTCTGCCCTCAAGTCTATGTGATTGAACCGAATTTTGAAAAGTATCGTGACGTTTCTGTAAAGATTCATGAGATTTTTCAGAAATACACTGCGCTTATCGAACCTTTATCTTTAGATGAAGCTTATTTAGATGTCACTGAAAATTTACAAAATATTCCCAGTGCCACTGAAGTGGCGGAACGAATTCGAGCTGATATTTTTCAACAAACAGGGCTTACGGCTTCAGCAGGTGTGGCACCGAATAAATTTCTTGCCAAAATTGCCTCGGATTGGAATAAACCCAATGGCATTTGCATCATTAAACCGACCCAAGTTCAACATTTTATCCATGATTTACCCCTGAAAAAAATTCCTGGTGTCGGTAAAGTCACTCAGGAAAAACTGAAAAGCTTAAACTTAGAGACTTTGGGGGATTTGCAAAAAATTGAAGAAAATATACTGATCCATCATTTTGGCAAATATGGTAGACAATTGTTTTTATATGCCCAAGGTATTGATGATCGCCCAGTACAAGCCGAACGACAACGTCAGCAAATTTCCAAAGAAACCACATTTGATGATGATCTCAGCCTTGAACAGTGTTCAATCTATTGGGACAATTTAATTGAACGTGTTTGGCTCAGTTTAGAAAAAAAACACATGCAGGCTCGCGGTGTCACCGTTAAGTTAAAACTCAAGAATTTTCAAGTTTTACAGCACAGTAAAAGTTTTAAAACAGCACTTCAATCACAACAAGAAATGGTTCAGGTCATTCAAATATTATTAAGCGAAATGCAAATTCCTGAGCATTTCCAATTTCGTTTAATCGGGGTGGGTTTGTATCAACTGACAGATCAGCAAGATGAAGCACAGTTGTCATTATGGTAAACATAAATGAAAAAGACATGTGCGACTTCAGCGTAAATCTTTTACTTTATATCAGAAATAAAATCGTGAATTAATCTAGCCACTTGATTGGCGTGTACATTGGCCAAATCATGTTCCCCTTGTTCAATGATATGCAATCTGGAATGCTGGATTTTTTCATGCAAATACTTACCCACACCCACAGGGCTAATGGGATCTGCATCGCCCCAGAGCAACAGGACTGGGCACGCTATTTTGTATAATAAATCATCTAAATGGGATTGATGATCGACAAACCAATTGGGCAACGCAAATGTTTGCTGGTAATCGCCTCGCCAATCGGCAACCTGAAAGGGGCTTAAATCAATTCCACCAGAGCTTGCAACCAAAACCAAAGCTTTGATCAATTCAGGTTTTTGTAGTGCTGCTTGAACTGCAAAAACCCCTCCCATAGATTGAGCAATCACAATGCAGGGCTGTTGAATTTGGTCGAGAATATAATCCTGCAAATCGTCAAAACTATCAATATGCGGATGCTCTGGATGCCCAGCAAAACTTGGATAGGCCATCACTGTTTTTTGATGATCGGCTGAAAGCTGCTGCATAACAGGTTGCCAAAACGCTGTACTTCCCGATGCACCTGGTAAAAAAATTAAATGCATTCACCCATCACCTTGATATACAAAATTTAATCATCACTCTTTAGTTTAGCGCGTTGAAAAGCAGGACGCTGCTGAATTCGTTCAGCATATGCAGCCAGTCGAGGGGTTTTATTTTTGGTACGTTGTTGCATGGCAATCACGGGAAAACTCATTTGAATGTCGGCAAACGAAAACTCACCTGCGGCATAGTCATGTTGACTAAAATAAGCTTCCAAAAAGGCTGCATGTTCTTTTAAACGAGGATTGCTAAAGCCGCCACGGACGCCTTCTGAAATTTTCTTTGCAATCGGGCGAATTAAAAAAGGAACATGTTTTGGCATATTGGTCATCACCAATGTCATCAACAAATAAGGCATTAAAGAACCTTCGGCATAATGCATCCAGTAGTTATATTGCATTAAGTCTTTAGGATTCTGAGGCTTAAACTGATTTTTTGTATCATAGGTTGCTTGAAGATAGTCCAAAATCACAGCAGATTCTGCAATGGTTAAATCGCCATCGGTCAATACAGGTGACTTTCCAAGCGGATGAACTGCTTTTAACTCAGGGGGCGCAGCGAAAGTAGGCAAGCGCTTATAGTGCTTAATCTGATATTCAAGTCCCAGCTCTTCTAAAGCCCAAATAATACGGAGTGAACGAGATTGATCTAGGTGATGTAATGTAATCATTGTATTGCCTCAGTTTTTATCCTTCGACTATAAATTGATCTCGACTTTTCAACAATTCTATTACTGTATTTAAATCATTTTTTTATCAACTTTGTTTATACTCTAGATTCAATATTGATTATTCTGAGAATAAAAATGAAGTCACTTATCCCGTTAATTTTCTTCTTTATTTGTTCAAATCTATATGCATATCAACCCAAGCTTATGTTACTGGGATCTCTTGAGAATAAGGGTGAGTCCTTTATTGATGTAAATGCACATCAAAAAATTCGTGATTCGTTTAAGCAAGCTGTCATCTATGAAAAATATGCCAACCCTATTAAAGATGAGCAAGGTGCAACATATCAATCGGTTATTAAACAGCTTATTGTAGATTGCACAGGAAAAACCATCGCCATTCGGGGCGCTGATTACTTTGCAGGAAAAACATCAAACAGTAAACTAGTGAAAAAATTTGATGACATTACCTTGAGCCATGATGGTGAAACGGGGGCTGCTTTTTATTCCTTTGACGACTTAGAGTTTAAAGCCTTGAATCAAGATAAGTTCTATAACAAAATTTATGCAAACACCTGTAAATAAAAAATAAAAATATTTTTGAATAATCTTACTGGCAGAAAAAAAGATATTTTGTTTTTATACAAAATATCTTTTTACGGATCAAATACAACGACCATCTTTACATAGCGGTTTTTATATAACCGTTTTTAAATAATCGTGGTATTGATTTCCACACTACGCAATAAAGTCTTGGTCACTGGGGTTTTTTGGCAAATGTCTAACACTTTTTGATGCAACTCTTCAGACAACGGAGTGGCAAAAGACAAGCGACGCTCGACCCATTCTTTCCCCTCTTTATTGGCATTAAAATCAGCTTCAACTGTAAACTCACCCAAATCAAGACCTTTGTGTTGAGCATACATACGCAAAGTAATCATGGTACAAGAAATTAAACCTGAACAAATAAAATCATAAGGTGCTAAGCCCTTGTCTTGCCCACCGAATGATTCTGGTTTATCGGTAATCAGTTGATGTTTTCCACTCACCACCTCACCTGACCATGGTTCTGGATAGGTTTTTACCTTTGCATTTGCAATAATTGCCATTTTATTTTCCTTCAATCTTTAAATTTTTAGTGAATGCCCGTTTAAATAAAACTTTGTAAACGCAACACTTGCGCTAAAGGATGAGCAAGCTCGCCTTTAACGCAAATTATTTAGTTTGAATCCCTGTCTAAAAATCGACAATACGCAATGCAGCACATCACTTCGATGCTCGCATCTTGTCTGGGAATGCCGGTGCTTCTAAACGTGGACCATCATAATCAGGGATCGTTCCAAAACGCGCGTCCTGATTTGCCCATTGTTCTGTAGCCGTTTTTAGTTCTTCCTGTGTTCTGCCCACAAGATTCCACCACAGTAAAATAGGCGACTCAAAAGGTTCACCACCTATCAACAGTAAACGCGAGCCTTTTGGTAATTCAACCTCAATCTGTGAAATTCCAGGTTCTATCACCACCATATTGTCACTATTTAAATCATGACCATTTACTGTTGCTTCACCTTCTAATGCCATAAATCCATATTCAAAATGAGGATTCAGTGGAATACGTGTCTTGGTTGATTCTTTTGCAAAAAAATCGATCCCGACTAATTCCGTATGCACTTTGACAGGAGATTTGGTATTCATGAATTCACCGACTAAAACTGTAAATTCAATATGGTCCTGCTCTACGATGGGTAATTCTGGATAATGATCAAACTGCGGTGCCATATTGATCTTATCATCAGGCAATGCAATCCAAAGCTGTGCAGCATGCATTCTCGTTTCAGTATCGGGGGCAACTTCTGTATGGGAAATTCCATAACCCGCCGTCATCAGATTCACTTGTTTAGGACGAATCAATTGTTTAGAGCCGATGCTGTCTGTATGCATCATCGTCCCTTCGATCATCCAAGTGAAGGTTTGTAACCCAATATGCGGGTGCGGTCCAACATCCAATCCATCTCCCTGAGGAAATACGACTGGACCAGCGTGATCTAAAAAGCACCATGCGCCAATCATGCGTTTTTGACGACTGGGTAATGCACGTTTAATGACGGTGCCTTTGCCTATTTCTGCTGAACGGATTGGAAAATCTTGAATAAACTGATTCACATATTTTTCACAATCGTCAGAGTTAGAAATCTCGGTATAGTTGGTATTGGTCATTTTGTTATCCTAAATTTGTCCATCAGCTCAGGACGTTATTGCAACATCTACAATTTCATTTTATTTAGCTTATCGGTTTTATATACATCGACCTATAGCTATCTTAATACGCTGAATACCATGAATAGGACAATAATAGTTTGGTTTTTGTTATGCAGTTTCTGATTACAAGATCTGGGAGCAATACTTTACCAAGTTGAATATTCTCTGAAATGTTTATAGGCCCGTCATCACCCTATAGCATGTTCAAAGCCTTGATCGAATTAAGCAGAAGGTGGTGGCGTAAGATCTACAAATAAGCCTGTGAAACGGCGAACCAAAGGTAAAAAAATTAATACTGTGGGAAAGGCAATCATCCATGAAAATAGCCAGACGCTAAACCATTTTGCAAAAAATCCATCGAACCACCCCACATTTTTCCATAAATTAATCATGGAAATGGTCGCACTCATCAAAGCTGAGAGTATAAACGGCATAATCCACCCTGCATATTTTGCTGGTAATTTCGGAATTCCAGCAAAAATCATGGCAGGTTTATGTTGATCGCGTCTATTTTCGATCTTGATCTCTGGTTTTAAATCAGGCATTTTTCTTGACGTTCTGCTTTAGGTTTTTCATAAATTGTTTAACTGCGGGTTCAAAGTCTTGAAATAGCACATGATCACGGTGGGTAATCATCACCTCTAAAAAGAGTTTTAGCCCTACCGCAAACGCTTTAGTGGTTTCTTCATCAAAAAACTCAGCAGCTTTTAAGCGCTCTACGATTTGGAAAATATCATCGTGATTACCCACATTAAATTCGATATTTTCATCGTAGGTTGACGGATGACCTTGCGCATCTGCAAGATGTTGAACAGTTACATAATATTGATGTTGTTTCATAAGATTTCTCTAACTTATTAAATATTCGGCTGGGTTTAATGAAGGGTCGTACTAAATTTAATATCCAAAACATCAATATCAAACGCTTGAAAAACCTGTTCCAGTGAAGCGATCAAAGACGCTTTATTGATCTGGGTTAGGTCGGCACATTGGATATTAAGTGACTCCACTTCGGATAAATAAGGTAAAGCATATTTGGCTTCATCTCTGCCATGCAGATTTTGCGTAATCAAACCCACTTTCTCTAAATCACTCACCACTCGATATATGGTCGATAAGCTGATCTGCTTATTTTGTACATATAACTGCTGATAAATCTGCTTTGCTGTCAGTTGTGTTTTTTGGTCCAACAGCGCTTTGAATACAATCACTCTTGCTTGGGTCACTTTTAAATTTGCATGACGCAGCTTTTGTTGTACCTCAATACTCATGTCTCACCTAAACCTTCTATTGCCTTATTATTGCATTGTTATAAACGTCCAATTTCTACTGCAGCTTGATCAATTTTTTCAGCGACTTGTCTAACTTGCTCCGCATCAAAATCTTTACCCTTGAGCTTTAGGCGTAATGATGTTTTTAAGTTTTCCATCGCACGATGAATATCCAAATATTGGTCGTTTTCATGAATTTCGCGTCGAGTTTCTAAACGCTCTAATAAGTGTTGGATATGCGCATGCTGCTCTTTTAAATGTAATTTTCCAGCATCAGTAATCTGATATTGCTTACGATCACCTTCTGTATTTTCAGCATGCACAAAACCAATTTCTTCAAGATAGGTCAGGGTTGGATAGATTGTGCCTGAACTTGGAGTATAGCCCCCACCGACCAGATCACTGATGGCTTTGATAATTTCATAACCATGCTTTGGCTGTTGCTGTATCAGATGTAAAACCAAAAGCTTCATTTTACCTGATTCAAACAACCGACCTCGTCGCCCACCATAGCCTCGTTCGGTATGCTGTTCACGATGCTCAAAATCATGTTGTGAATGATCATGTCGCTCTGATTTCATCTTTATTTTTCTCAAATCGATTAATTTATGCATATTAAGATATATCTTAATAGGTCTTAAGACAAGACGATAGAACAAAATCAATTCTAATATTTTGATAAATAATGAATTAAATAATTTTAAATCGATCTATCTTAAAAAATTAAGACATAAAAAAGACCGATTAAAAGCCTTTAAACCGAATCTATTGGCTATTTTTATTGTTGTTATGGATTGCTTAAAGCTTGACTCAGTTATCCATTTTTTAAGCATTATTTTTATGTCATGGCGCAGCAAACTTTTAATTTTCAGATCTTTAGCCTTGACATAGAGATTAATTTACATACAATGCGATTTGTAACAAAAAATTAATATTTTTATAACAAAAGGGTCACACAATGTTTAAGAAAACTTTATTTGCTGCATTACTTGCTAGTTCTTTTGGGTCTGCACATGCATACCAAGCTGAAATCGGTGGTTCACTCGGTGTTGTTGACCCAGATAAAGGAGATACATCTACTGGTTTTGCTATTGATGGAACATATTATTTTAACCCTGTTCAAGTTAAAAATAACCCATTAAACGAAGCTGCCTTTCTAGATCGCGCAAGCAACGTAAATGCTGGGATTAGCTATATCGATTATGATGCCTACGATGTAACCGCTTATGGTGTTGGTATTGAATATTTCGTTCCAAATACCGATTTTTATGCAAGTGCTGCTATTGGACGCTCTACAGCTAAGGCCGATCATGTCGATGATTTAGATACAACAACTTACTCTGCAGAAGTAGGTTACTTGCCAATCCCGGGTCTTTTGATTGCAGTGGGTTTAGCAGGCTATGATAATGATTTTAATGATGATATAGATCCAACTATCCGTGCTAAATATGTCACTCAAGTGGGTCGCTATGACATGAATTTTGAAGGTGGTGCAAGCTTTGGTGATACCGATGCTTACAGCGTAGGTACAGATTTATACCTAGATAAAACTTTCAGTGTCGGATTGGCTTATTCAGGTAGCCGCACTGATGGTACTGATGAAGACAGCTTTACAATTCGTGCAAAAAAATTCTTTACTCAACAAATCAGCTTAGAAGGTTCTGTTGATTTTGAAGATGACGATAATATCTATGGTCTTCGCGCTGCTTACCGCTTCTAATTATTGGTAAACTTTAAAAAACCGCTCTTGTATAAGCGGTTTTTTTATCACTAATTAAATAAAGCAGAAATTAATGATTCATTAAAATAACTTTAGGTTTGATCGGGACTTCATTTAACTTGTATTGTACTTTTTTCATCAACCTTAGTAATTCATTAGGATTTTCTTCATTTAAATTAAACGGATGCTCTGAAGTACTACTACGTATATCAGTTTGAATATTTGATTTACTATCCAAAAATAATGTCATCGGAATATAGCGCACACCATACTCTAAACTTAAATCCTCATCCTCATTCACATCGACCTTAATCATGATGAATTTTTTCGAAAGATTTACAACCTCATCATCATAAAATACTTTTCCATATCGCTTAGAAGCACCACATCAGTTAGCATAAAACACCAATAAAATGGGTTTCTTCTCTTGTTCAGCAATCTGTAAGCCTTTTTCATAAGACAGCCAATTAATATTATTTTCGTTCCATTTAATTACATTTGCAAAGGCTGTATTTGAAATCAGAATAAAAAGCACTGCAATCCATATTTTCATTTTTCTAGATTCTTTTAAGCATAAAAAAGCGTTAAACCTATATTAATCTATGACTTAAAGAAGGGAAATAAGTTTCTTTGATGTTTAATCCGCAAATCTAGTTAGAAGCACTACTTTTTATAGTGCAGAGAAAGGCCTTAACTACACAAATGTATTTAAATTTTGAATGTAAGATAAGGCTATACGCGTTCTAAAATGAGATGTATTAACTATTATAGTGGGTATCAAATAGATAAAGCGCTTATATAAGCGCTTCTTTCGCCTAAATTTACTGTTCTAAATGCAGCATTCTTAACTGCAAACTCACATTGCCATTAAATTGATTTTTATCCAATTCATAAACAATACGTACCATATCTTGCATAGGATCAAAATTGAATTTATCACGTACATTAAAGGCAATCGCATCAATCGGTTGGCCATTTTCCAAAGCTAAACGCAATTTCAGATGCACTTCCTTTAACCAACGATAATCGATGACTTTAAAACGCCCTTCAAATACCGGTGCAGGAAACTTTTGCCCCCACGGTCCCAATTGCGTCAAAGTATCTACAGTTTGCAGTTGAAATGCCTGAGCAGGTAATTCACCATCCGTCCATAATACCGCTTGGAATAGCGCATCATCTGATTGAGCAACCAACTCAGTAAAACGTTGTTTAAATTCTTCAAAATGTTGCTTTTGAATAGTCAATCCCGCCGCAGCCGCATGCCCACCAAAATGACTAATCAAATCAGGATATTGCTCGGCAACTTTTTCAATACTGTCTCGAATATGAATACCATCAATCGAACGTGCGGAACCTTTGATATGAATCCCATCTTTATCTGCCGCAAATACAATACTGGGGCGATGAAATTGCTCTTTTAAACGGCCTGCCACAATACCAATCACCCCTTGATGCCAATGCTCTTCAAACATGACCAGCGCTGCGGGTAAATGATCTTGATCAAGCTGTAGATTTTCCAGCGCAGCTAAAGCTTCTTGTTTGATCTCCGACTCAACTTGACGGCGTTCTAAGTTTAACTCATTGAGCTGGCGTGCCAAAGCGTGAGCTGTCTGCGTATCGGTTGCCAAAAGACATTCAATACCGATGTCCATGGTTTCCATACGCCCTGCGGCATTAAGACGAGGGCCTAACACAAAACCTAAATCAGAGGCTTTTAACTCAGCAGGATCACGCGCTGCAATGTCTAATAAGGCACTAATCCCAGCACGACATTGATTCTGTTGAATCCGTTTAACTCCTGCATCCACTAAGATACGATTGTTATGGTCGAGGCTGGCAACATCGGCATAAGTGCCCAAAGCAACCAAATCCAAATATTGCGGCATTTTTGCAGCGGACTTCCCCAGTTTTGTCCGATGGCTACTTAACTTTGCCAATAGGTAAAATGCCACGCCGACGCCAGCCAAAGCCTTACTTGGAAATTCGCACCCTAACTGATTTGGGTTAACAACCGCTTCAGCTTGAGGCGTTTCCTTGGTCGTTAAATGGTGATCGGTGATAATCACCTGCATTCCATGTGACTGTGCTTGTGCTACACCTGCATGGCTGGAAATTCCATTGTCGACCGTAATTAATAGATCAGGCTGATATTTTTCAAAAGCCAAATCGGCAATTTTAGGGGTTAGGCCATAACCATATTTAAAACGATCTGGAACAAGGTATTCAACATTGGCCCCCATTTCTCGTAAAGCCAGCATCATCAGTGCGGTACTGGTGGCACCATCTGCATCATAATCACCGACAATCACAATTTTTTTTTCTTGATCTAAAGCTTGATCAATTATTTGAATGGCTTGCTCCAAACCTTTCATTTCTGGTGCAAGTAAATATTTAAGCTTTAAATCTAATTCTTGTTCAGATTGCACACCACGACGGGCTAAAATTTCAGCAATAAAGGGTAACACGCCCTGAAAGTTTTCAGGGCGTGTGATCAATGGTCGTTGTTTAATTTGTAATTTTTGCATTTATGGCATCAAACGTTGTATTGTCCAAGATCCACCTACTTTTTCATAAGTTAGGCGATCATGTAAGCGATTTGGGCGGCCTTGCCAGAATTCATAATACGTCGGCTCTAAACGATAGCCTCCCCAAAATTCGGGTTTAGCCAATTCATTCTTTTCAGCCACTTGATCATACAACGCTTGAAAACGCTGTTGTAAATGTTCACGACTTTCAATCACGCCACTTTGTGGGGTGCTGATATGTGCTGCAATTTGGCTATCACGCGGACGCTTATGATAATAATCTGTAGATTCTTGTTCAGATATTTTCTGAACTTGACCACCCACACGAACCTGACGTTCTAACTCAGGCCAATAGAATAGCAATTCTGCATAAGGATTTTCAGCTAAATCTAAGCCTTTTTGACTGTCATAATTGGTATAAAAATCATAACCAGCCTCGGTAGCACCACGCAATAACACAGTACGCACATGTGGACGCCCTTGTGCATTTGCGGTTGCCAACGACATTGCATAGGGTTCATGCAGTTTTGCTTCTAAAGCCAAATTAAACCAATTGAGAAACTGCGCATGAGGATGAGCATCCACTTGCTCCTCATGGAGTTCACCTTTTTGATAAGTAAGACGAAGCTCACTTAAGTCTTTAATTACATCACGCATGAAGCAAAACCTTCTACAGACGATACAATATTTTAAGCCGCATTTTGACGAACAGCATCTGCTAAATGATTTGCCAAATCAGTTACTTCTTGCAGATTATCGCCTTCTACCATAACACGGATGATCGGTTCCGTCCCTGACTTACGAATTAAAATTCGCCCACGTCCTTTAAGTGTGGCTTCTACTTTATCAAACTCGGCAACCAATGCTGGCACTGCAAATGGGTCAAACATTTGTTCAAGACGAACATTGACCAAAACATTGGGTAAAGTTTTAAAATCTGCAACCAATTCATCTAAAGATTTATTCTGTTCAACCAATACTGTTAACACTTGCAGGGCTGCAATAATTGCATCACCTGTTGTGCTCTTGTCTAAAGTCAAAATATGACCAGATGGTTCGCCACCAGTCACCCAGTTGTTTTCTTCTAAATTTTGCAATACATAGCGATCACCCACTTTAGCACGCACAAAAGGCACTTTGGCTTTTTCAAGTGCCAATTCTAATGCCATGTTACTCATCACTGTACCGACGATACCCGCCGGTTTTTGAGATGCTTGGGTTGCTAAAATATACAGAATATGGTCGCCATCAATCAATTTACCAAAACGGTCGACCAAAACCACACGATCTGCATCGCCATCAAAAGCAATACCTAAATCTGCTTGATGCTCAATCACGGCTTTTTGTAAATTTTCAGGATGTGTTGAACCACAATCCTTATTGATATTTAAACCATCTGGTTCGTTATAAAGCGCAATAACTTTTGCGCCTAATTCACGAAATACTGCTGGACCTACGCTATACGCTGCACCATTGGCGCAATCCACCACAATTTTTAAATGGCGTAAATTGAAATGATATGGGAATGTCGATTTACAAAACTCGATATAACGACCATTGGCATCTTTAACACGTACACTCTTACCTAAGTTTGCGGTGTCTTCAATAATGATATCGTTCTCAAGCTCTCGATTAATCGCATCTTGAATCGTATCTGGGAGCTTTTTCCCTTCATCTGAAAAGAATTTAATTCCATTATCAAAATAAGGGTTATGCGAAGCAGAAATCACGATCCCTAAGTTGGCATGCAATGCACGGGTTAAATGGGCAATTGCAGGGGTCGGCAGCGGTCCAAGCAAATGTACATAAACACCTGCCGCATTGAGACCCGCCTGTAAAGCTGCTTCAAGAATATAACCCGATAAACGGGTATCTTTACCTAAAACCACAATTGGTTTTGATTTTGGGCTAATTTGCTTTAATACTTTCCCTGCCGCAAATCCGAGTTTAAGTGCAAATTCTGGGGTAATTGGGAGTTCACCAAATTTTCCACGAATCCCGTCTGTTCCAAAATAACTCATCTTTTACCCACTTATTATGTGTTGTATAACAATCAATTTTTAAGGTTTACTACTTTACACCAAAATAAAAAAGCCGTCATAAACTGACGGCTTTTTCCAATCAAAATATTACAAAAGATTAACCTACACGATAGTTCGGTGCTTCTTTGGTAATCGTTACATCATGCACATGTGACTCTTGCATACCTGCAGCGGTGATTTTCACAAATTTTGCATTTTGACGTAAATCTTCAATGGTTGCAGAACCGGTATAGCCCATAGATGAACGTAAACCGCCCATCATTTGATGTACGATATTGCCCATTGGACCTTTGTACGGTACGCGGCCTTCAATCCCTTCTGGAACCAATTTTTCAGCGCCTGCTTTCGAGTCTTGGAAATAACGATCGGCAGAACCCGTCGCACCAGCCATTGCACCCAAAGAACCCATACCACGGTATGCTTTGTAATAACGACCTTGGAAGAATTCAACTTCACCAGGCGCTTCTTCAGTACCCGCCATAAGTGAACCCACCATAATTGTGCTTGCACCAGCACCAATCGCTTTTGCCATATCCCCAGAGAAACGGATACCACCATCAGCAATCAATGGAATTTGGTCTTTCAATGCATTGGCAACACTGTCAATTGCAGAGATTTGTGGCATACCAATACCTGCAACGATACGTGTCGTACAGATTGAACCAGGACCAATACCCACTTTCACCGCATCTGCACCTGCATCAAGTAATGCCAAAGCAGCATCACCCGTTGCGATATTACCGCCAATCACTTGAACTTGAGGGAAGTTTGCTTTCACCCAACGGACACGTTCGATCACACCCGCAGAATGACCATGCGCTGTATCCACTACAATCGCATCAACGCCTGCTTCAACCAAAGCTTCAACACGACTTGGGGTTTCAGCGCCAGTACCCACTGCAGCACCAACACGTAAACGACCTAATTCATCTTTACAGCTATTTGGATAAGATTCCGCTTTACGGAAATCTGTAACTGTAATTAAGCCTTTTAATGCATTGCTTTCATCAACCACCAATACTTTTTCAATACGGTGTTTTTGCAATAATGCTTGAATATTTTCTTTCGATTCATTTTCACGAACAGTCACAAGTCGATCTTGCCCTGTCATGATATTGCTTACTGGTTGTTCCAAGTTCGTTACAAAACGAGTATCTCGGCCAGTTACAATCCCAACCACTTTGCCATCTTTAACGACAGGTACACCGCTGATGTTGTTGGCTTGTGTAATTGCCATCAAATCACGAATCGTGGTTTCAGGTGTCACGGTAATTGGATCTTTCACCATTCCCGCTTCGAATTTTTTTACACGGCGAACTTCTGCAGCTTGTGCAGAAATATCCATGTTTTTATGTAAAATACCAATACCACCGTTTTGCGCCATTGCAATCGCCATACGTGACTCAGTCACAGTATCCATTGCTGCTGAAACCATAGGGATGTTCAGTTGAATGCCGCGTGTGAGGCGTGTCTTTAGAGAGACATCTTTTGGGAGGATAGTAGAATAGGCAGGGAGTAATAAGACATCATCGAAGGTTAGCGCTTCTTGAACGATGGTCAACATAACAGTCTCGCTGGTAATTTCCGTGAGCTATTATATACAAATTTCCGTTCAATTTTCATTTTTTATTGTGCCGATTTATCTTATTCTCGATCACACTTTATTTTTCAGTATCTTATTGAAATAAAAATGGGCTTTGAATATAAAATTATCGTGGATTTAACACCACAGTAGACTGTCGACTTACAGTTTCTGCCTTAATATCCTAAATTTTCCCAATGAAGCGTTAACACACCTGATCAAAGTCTTCATCATTGCTGGGGGTAGCGACTTCTATTTCGATCAGGGGAATTAAACCATAGCCTTGTCTTGCTTTTGCACATTGTGAATCCCCAGCATGTACCTGTTTGCATGAAGAACTCCGTTGCTCATACATACTACAGCTGACTTGCTGTCCAATCTCACCCTTTAATGCCACACAACGTGGTTGCTTTTGATTGGTGCCCTGCATACAAGAATACACGGCTGTCAAAGGTTCGACATAATCTGGCGGCATGGCTTCTCCTTCTGCCCAATAAAATGAGACTCGGAAAAAGGCGCAACACGCTCCGCAACTTAAGCACGCATCCTGTGCTGAGATTTGTGACAACATTTTTTTAAGATTCTCGTTATCAATTTAAAATTTTGGCAAGAAAATCCTAAAAAAAGTCGCACTCAAACTCAATATCTTTTTTGAATTTTTTATTGCGGACAGGTAAACACGGACTCATCCATCAAATCGACACCGCATTGTAAATTTTCGATCCAGTCTAAAAACTGATGAATCATCTCTTTACCAATAAACGGCTTACCATGTTGCGGCACAATCATTTCAATATCCATTTGACGCACCATTTTCACCCATAAACGGATCACCCGATTGGTACACATATAGCGCTGATGAAAACCATGCATGGTTGGAATGTGCATTGCAAAATCTTCAATTGGTTTCGAGGCATCATCAACAATCGATGCACCCATATCACCTGAGAATAAAATTTTTGAAATTGGATCGTAAAACTGGAAATTTCCAACGGAATGTAAGAAATGCGCAGGAACTACGATGATGCGCGTTTCTCCCAATGGAATAGAGCCACCTTGGTCAGGCAATTCGATTAGACGTTCTAACCAGCCCCCTTTCATACGGTCACTCATAAATGCTGAGTTTAAATGAGGTAAAAAGCGTGCCCATAATTTAGATGCGACCACTTTGGCATCGGTATAGACCAACCAACGCGGCATTGAGGTAATGATGTCAGGGTCTTGGTGAGATGCCATGACATAGTCTAAATTTTGTAATCGGGTGTATTTATTGAGCTCCATGGTCAGGGGCACATAGGTCAAATCACCGCCCGGATCTAATACTGCTGCACGTTCATTATTTAAAATAAGAAACTGATTGGCTTGTACACCTTCACCTTTCACCAAACTGGTAAAACTTATACATTTATGAGTGCCATTATCAAACAAAACTTGCGACGTGGTGCGATCTAAAGCCATACCAGAAACCCCAAAACCTTTTTTAAAATAAATCTTTAGTTATCCCATACAACATATAAGGTTTTCTTCAAAGTTACAATAAATCTACAACCTAAGTTTAAAGATTATTTGTGTCATCATTCTCAGAATAATAAAAAACCCAACATTAAGTTGGGTTTTCAGCTTTAAAAATAGATGCCTTTATTGATGTTCAATCAGCTTGGAAAATTGCGCTTAAAAAAAGTAATGCTGAACTAAAGCGGCGACACCAATAATAAAGAAGATTGCAGCTCCAATTTTATGAATCAGAGCAATAGGTAATTTATCTGCCAATTTATTGCCAATAAATACAGCAGGTGCATTGACCAACATAATCCCCAATGTCGTACCTAGAGTTACCCAACCGATGCTGTCAAAGCGTGCAGCAAGTGCCACTGTGGCGATTTGGGTTTTATCCCCAATTTCTGCAAGGAAGAATAATACAAAGGTTGCACCAAAGACCCCATATTTTTGCCATTTATTAATACTTTCAGATTCATCATCCAACTCATCTGGAATTAACATCCACCCGGCCATACCAATAAAGCCAAGTGACACAATCCAAAGTAATACTGTCGGGCTAAGGACTGTGGTAATCCACTGACCAAGCACAGCCGATACCCCATGATTGACAATAGTTGCTAATAAAATTGCAAATAAAATAGGAATAGGTTTACGAAAACGTGCAGCAAGAAGTAATGCGAGCAGTTGTGTTTTATCGCCCATTTCGGATAAAGCGACAACCACTAAAGAGATGAGGAAGGCATTTAACATTTCAAAGTCTCTGGCTAGCAATATTTACCGATGACTTACCCCTCCTGCTAGCCAATATGAATAGTCGCCTATTCAACGCGGAGTGATAAATCAAAGGTCTTGCCAACAAAAGATAGCTGAGTAAACACCTTCAGCTAAATTGGTTCTTTGCTATGATGACCATACTCTGTTGAGTAATTATGTTGATCATCACCCATTTATCATCTCGCAGATGACAAACAGCGGCTACTCCCCAATGAAGTACAGCTATTCTACAACGCTTTATCAATCATTTTCAATTTTTAAAAATTAAAAAATTTAAAGCTCAGATAAACTTCAAAAAATATCGTGCCGAAGCATTTTTAATGCCCGCAGAGGATGAATTCAATTTCGTTTCTTCACTAATTTTGAACCCACGATGGTTATCCCATCGTGGGGCGACAGGGATGTCGCCGATTGATTTAATTAAAAATATTAATTAAGAGAAATTATATTCTTGTGCCTGAGTTTTTTGACAGATTGACTATATTGAATAATGACTTTAAAGCAGGTTTGAAAATTATTGATAAAACAAAATCAGATCCATATAAAAAACCTCGCCTAAAGCGAGGTCTTCTATAATTTAAAACTTAAAGCAAGATGTTACGAATATCTGATAACAACTTGGTCAATTTATTGGTAAATCGCGCAGCATCCGCACCATTAATCACACGATGGTCATAAGACAATGACAATGGCAACATCAGTTTTGGATCAAAGCCTGAGCCATTCCATACTGGTTGCATCGTTGCAGGTGAGATACCCAAAATCGCAACTTGCGGCCAGTTCACCAATGGCGTAAATGCAGTACCACCAATTGAACCTAGGCTAGTAATAGTAAAGTTTGCACCTTGTAAGTCTTTCGGAGAAAGTTTCTTATCACGTGCTTTTTTACTTAACTCACCCAATTCAATGGCAATTTGCTTAATCGATTTTTGATCAGGATTACGCAATACTGGAACAGTTAAACCATCTGGTGTCGCCACAGCGATTCCCATATGGATTTCTTTACGCAACAGCACAGACTTTTGATCATCTGCCAAGTGACCTGCAAAATAAGGCTCTTCTTTGAGTAAAAACGCCACCGCTTTTGCAATAAAGGCAAGGATCGTTAAGCTAATACCATCTTGCTTAAATTTCCCTTTTAACTCACCGCGCCAAGCTTCTAGTTCAGTAATATCTGCTAAATCAAATTGTGTCACTTGCGGAATAAAATTGTTTAATGACAATTGCGGTACAGACACTTGCTGTAAACGCGTCATTGGTGCAATTTCACTACCACCAAATGCACTGAAATCTGGTAATGCAGGCAAACCTGAAGCGACTGGCGCAGCAGTTGTTTGAGCTGCTGCTTGCGGTGCAGTCAATTTGGCTTTAACAAAAGCAAAAACATCATCCTTCATCACACGTGCATGAGGGCCAGAGGCCTCGACTTGTGATAAAACCACACCCAGTTCACGCGCAAGCTTACGCACGGCTGGACCAGCATAAACTTTAGCATTTTCAGCTTGTTGTGCTTTAGATAACTTTTCAGTACCCGCTTGAGCAACGGCCACTTCAGCTTTTGGCGTTGAAGCTGTCGTTTTCGCGGCTGGTGCTGATGCAGCTTGTGATGCTGGAGCGGCTGGTTTTTCTTGCGGTGCTGATGCAGTCTGACCTTGTGCTTCAATCGTTACCAAAGCAGTGCCCTGACTTACAGACTGATTCAATTCCACATGGATCGCCGTCACCGTACCAGCAACCGTACTTGGTACTTCTACAGAGGCTTTATCCGACTCAGCAACGCAAAGGCTTTGGTCTTTTTCAACTTGATCGCCTACGCTCACCAAAATTTCAGAAATTGTTGCTTTATCTACACCCAGATCAGGAACAGCAACTTCAACTTTACCCGATTGGGCTGGCGCTGATGCTTCTGGTGCAGCAGCTTGAGTTGGTGTTGCTGACGTTTGTTGAGGCGCTTCAGCAGGTGCTGCCGCCGAAGTCGTTGCAGCCCCTACAGTTTTCACTGTAATCAGTACCACACCTTCTTTAACATTATCGCCTTCTTTGACCACAACACTTTCAACCGTGCCAGCAACTGTACTTGGAACTTCAACCGTTGCTTTATCCGATTCCACTACAACGATGCTGTCATCTACCGCAATTTCGTCGCCCACTTTAACCAGAACTTCGCCGACCAAAGCTTTTTCAACACCAATATCTGGCACTTGAACTTCAACTGTTTGAGATGAAGCTGTCGTAGATGCAGAAGGTGCAACAGACGCCACAGGTTCAGCTTTAGTTTTTACAGCAGGTTCAGTTTTTGCAGCTTCTTGAGCAGGTTGTGCTGGTGATTCTGTCTCTGTTGCATCCGCAGATTCAACTTCGATCAACACAGCACCTTCTGAAACTTCATCGCCTTCCGTAACAGCAATACTTTTAACCACACCTGCTGAAGTGCTTGGCACTTCAACAGAGGCTTTGTCTGACTCAAGTAGAACGATACTGTCATCAACAGCGATGGTATCCCCGACTTTCACCAAGATTTCTGCAACAGTGGCCTTATCAACGCCAATATCAGGAGTTTTAACTTGCATCATTATTTCTCCTCTGTCACTTCAGTATAAGCAGCAACTTCTTGTACAGATGGGTGCGCTTGCGGTAACCATGCAACTGGACGATCAACATCAAGTTCAAATGAAGAGATTGCATCTTTCACCAAACGCGGATCAACTTCACCTTCATCAGCAAGTTTTTTCAATGTTGCAACCACAATATGTGCCGCATCTACACCAAAGTAACTACGCAAATTACTGCGTGTATCTGAACGACCATAACCATCTGTACCCAATGTTACATATGGACGGCTATCTGGAAGATAAGCACGGATCTGTTCGCTATAGGCACGCATATGATCTGTTGCTGAAACAACAATACCATCCGTGTCACGTAATTGCTGAGAAACCCAAGACTCTTTACCGTCTTCAAGTGGATGTAGGCGATTGTATTCTTCAACAGCCATACCATCACGTGCCAATTCATTGAAGCTTGTTACACTCCATACATTGGAATGGATTTGGTATTCATCACGTAAAATTTGCCCAGCTTTAATCACTTCACGCAGAATCACGCCTGAACCCAATAACTGAACTGTGGCTTTTTCATCTTTATTGAACAAGTACATACCACGTTTGATGCCTTCTTCAGCACCTTCAGGCAATGCAGGTTGGTCATAGTTTTCATTCATGAGCGTCAAGTAATAGAACACACGTTCCTGATTCACATACATACGTTGTAAACCATCATGCACAATCACAGCTAACTCATAACCAAAGCAAGGATCATACGCTACACAGTTTGGAATCGTTCCTGCCAAGATATGAGAATGACCATCTTGGTGTTGTAAACCTTCACCATTTAATGTTGTACGACCAGCTGTTGCACCACACAAGAAGCCTTGTGCCTGAGAGTCACCCGCTGCCCATGCAATATCCCCAATACGTTGGAAACCAAACATTGAGTAATACATATACATCGGAATCATTGGTAAGTTATTGGTTGAATAACTGGTACCCAATGCTGACCAAGCGCTCATTGCACCTGCTTCATTGATCCCTTCTTGCAACATGTGACCATCTTTCGCTTCACGATAGTTCATGAGCTGTTCTTGGTCTTCTGGGGTATAGTTTTGTCCATGCGCAGCATAGATCCCCAACTGACGGAACATGCCTTCTAAACCGAAGGTACGCGCTTCATCAGGTACGATAGGCACAACACGGTCTTTAATGGCTTTTTCTTTTAACAATGCTGCAATCAAACGCACCATAACCATCGTGGTTGATTGTTCTTTACCACCACTACCTTTAAGCACGCCATCAAATACTGAAATCTCAGGAATCGCCAATACTTCACTGTCTTTACGACGTGCAGGTAAATAACCACCTAAAGCTTCACGACGTGCTTTCATATATTTCAATTCAGGTGAGTTTTCACCTGGACGATAGAATGGAAGCTCTTCAAGTTGCTCATCAGAGAATGGTAAATTGAAACGGTCACGTACATATTTCAATGAATCGTGTTGCATTTTCTTGATTTGGTGGGTTTTGTTGACAGCTTCAATTTCGTCAGACAAACCATAACCTTTCACTGTTTTCGCTAAGATTACAGTCGGTTGACCATTGCTGGTCATTGCTGCAGCATACGCGGCATACACTTTGTATGGGTCATGACCACCGCGATTCAGATTATCAATATCTTCATCACTTAAGCCTTTTACCAACTCCGCAGCTTCAGGGTATTTACCAAAGAATTTTTCACGGGTATAAGCGCCACCTTTTACTTGGTAGCGTTGGTATTCACCATCTAGCGTTTCATCCATACGGGCTTTTAAAGCACCTGAGGTGTCTTTGTCCAATAAAGGATCCCAATGACGACCCCAGACCACCTTAATCACACGCCAGCCTGCACCACGGAACAGTGACTCTAGCTCTTGAATGATTTTACCGTTACCACGTACAGGACCATCTAGACGCTGTAAGTTACAGTTAACCACCCAGATTAAGTTGTCTAATTTTTCGCGACCCGCAAGCGAGATTGCACCTAAGCTTTCTGGCTCATCCATTTCACCATCGCCAAGATACGCCCAAACCTTACGGTTTTCTTCTTTGATCAAACCACGATTCATCAAGTACTTTTGAATATGCGCTTGATAAATTGACATGATTGGACCAAGGCCCATCGAAACAGTTGGGAACTGCCAGTAATCTGGCATTAAGTAAGGATGAGGATAACTTGAAAGCCCTTGACCACCCACTTCACGACGGAAATTGCTCAATTGATCTTCGGTCAAACGACCTTCTAAAAATGAACGTGCGTAAATACCTGGGGCGCAGTGACCTTGGTAATAGATCATGTCGCCACCAAAGCTATCGCTATTGGCACGGAAGAAATGGTTAAAGCCGACATCATATAGGGTTGCTGAAGACGCGAAACTTGCCAAGTGACCACCTAAGTCATCACCTGTTTTATTGGCACGTAGAACCATTGCCAAAGCATTCCAACGAATTAATGCTCGAATACGACGCTCCATATCTTGGTCGCCTGGCATCGCTGGAGATTCTTCAACTGGAATGGTATTTAAATAAGGGGTATTTAGACGCTGAATAGGTACATGCTTCGAAATTGCTTGTTGATATAATTTTTCTAATAAAAACGCAGCACGATCCGTACCCATATGCTGGAGCACTGAATCAAAGGCATCTTGCCATTCTTGTGTTTCCTGAGCGTCGCTATCACCATAATACGCCATTTCCCACTTACTCCTTGAATAGTTTTCTATATATTATATGTATCATGTTTTAGGCCTGTTAAGTTATCGTTACAGCCAAATGCAGATTGTAAGGATTATTTAGCAACTAAATAGTTGTTGACTAATTAACACTTAAAATAACAAAAAACCGCCAATAAAGGCGGTTTTTTATACAAAATAATTTTTTATTTGATGATAGTCTGAATACAGTATTTAATTCATCGCGACTACGAATTCAACCATGCATACAGAGCATCAATCATAAGCTCAACAATTAAATGTTTAGCGTTATGGCAACATGGCTAAGTAAGAAGATGGATTTTTACGTTGACCATCTTTCACTACTTCGTAATGCAAATGTGGACCTGTGCAACGACCAGTACAACCCACGTTGGCAATATGTTCACCAGCCTTCACCTGATCACCCACACGGGCAATTAGACGTGAAGCATGCGCATAACGTGTGATATAGCCATTGCCATGGTTAATTTCTACATATTGACCATAACCAGTGCCCCAACCAGACTTGGTTACGATACCAGGACCTGTTGCATAAATTGGTGTACCACTTGGTGCTGAAAGATCTAAACCAGAATGATGTTCGGCACGACCACCCATTGTACGACCACCAAAATCAGAGCTTACGCGCTTCATGTCTGGAAGAGGATGAGTGACTAACCAAGAATATGGAGAGTTTGCAGTATAACGAGAAGCAGAGTTTGCGCTAGAACCGTATTTTTTAGCGATACTTGCATTGTTTAACTCGATTGGCGCATCCTGGCTACGTAAAGTAATATTCATCTTTGCTGAAGCAGGAAGATCTAAATCATCTGGATTATAAGAGCCTTGAGATAGAGTCTTGGATAATTGTTCTAAACGATCTGGTGATTGAACCAAGTCTGCAAATGCAGCGGTTGCAGCGGAAGCTGCTAAAGTAAAAGCCAATAAAATACGTCGCGTATGCATAAAAACCTCTTTAACTGTTCTTAGTCAAGTTTCTTGAGTGATCTCATCCTTGATATCTATCGAAATGAGCGCTTAAGATAGGACATAAATATGTAGGAACCATGTATGTCTGAACCAAAAAACGTCTTTCAACCAACAAGACAACACTTAAAAACAGGAAACTTATCGTTTCTTACAAAGCAAGTTGCCGAATGGCAAAAACTTACTAAATTAATTCAACCGCTACTTCCTCAACCTGAGAATTGGCGAGTTGTCTGTTATCAATACGGTATTTTGACCATCACCGGTGAAAATCAAGCCATGATTAGTCAACTCGGTTATCTTCAAAAACAGTATATTTCTCAATTATCACAAATCAACGAACTTCGTGATTTACAAAAACTGCAAGTTCGTTTACGTATTCAAAACAGCAATACTGAAACACCCCCACAACGCCATAAAACTGTAAAAAGCATACAACCTGCAACATCTGAAATGTTACAAAATGCCGCTAGTTTTGTGAGCGACCCTAAGCTTAGCCAAGCTTTACTACGTTTGGCAAGCAATAAAAAGTAAACTGATTAGATTAAATTAAGATTAAAACTGATCAAAATATGACAGATATCACACTTTTTATTGTTACACTATAACACAATGCCTAAAAGACAAAGACTTATGTCACGTTGACAAAATGAATTGGGCACAGCTTCTCATCATCAAATGTTACAATTTCATAGCTGCTTGGATCACTTTTAACATTGCGTAAAAGTTGATTGTTCAGTGCATGTCCCGATTTATAACCATCGAATTTGGCAATAATTTGATGTCCAAGTAGGTATAAGTCACCAACTGCATCCAAAATTTTATGCCGAACAAACTCATCTGCAAAGCGTAGACCTTCTTCATTGACCACGCCGGTATCATCTAAACCAACAGCATTATCTAAGCTCGCACCCAAGGCTAAATTATTGGCTTTTAAATAATCGAGATCTTTCATAAAACCAAAAGTACGTGCGCCGCTGACTTCATAGACAAACGTTTCTGTTGAAAAATCAATGGTCGCCGATTGGTATTCTTTTGCAAAAGCAGGATGATCAAAGTCGATGGTGAAGTTGATTTGAAAACCATCGTGAGGGGTAAAAATTGCGCGCTTATCTTCTATGAGTGCTTCAACAGGTTTGAGAATCCGAATAAATTTTTTCGGTGCGTCTTGTTCTACTAATTCGCCCTGCATGAGTAAGTATATAAATGGACCTGCACTACCATCCATAATTGGTATTTCAGAAGCAGACACTTCTATAATCAGGTTATCTATACCCAAGCCAGCGATTGCACTGGTGACATGTTCAATGGTGCCAACCTTGGTTTCATGACTGACCAAATTGGAACACATGAATGCTTCTTGAATCAGCATGGCATCTGCTGGCAGATCGACAGGTGGATTTAAATCGATACGGCGAAATACAATACCCCCGTCCGCCACATGTGGCAAAAAGTTAATCATGACTTTTTGTCCGCTATGTAGTCCGATGCCACTCGCTTTAACGACTCGCTTCAGGGTACGTTGTTTCAACATGCTAATTCGGTCTTCATTCTCAAATCCGCTATACGTTAGCACATTTAGCCATTGATAAAAAACAAAAAAGGTAATGAATCTCACTACCTTTTTCGTTGATATTAATTATTTTTAATAATTATCAATCATTTACGCTGTTGATTTTTCAAATAATCTTGAATACTCATTGGCGTAGAACGACCGCTTGAACTTGGTGCTGCAACAGGTGCACCATCTTCTTGACGTTTATTGATCGCTGGAACATCATCTTCATCAACCACAGTGTTGTGGCTGGCTTGCTGGCTATATGATTGCGCAACATTGCTGATATGGGTTCTGCGTTTTGCTTCAGTTGCATCACTGGCATTACGTGTTAAACCTGTAGCAATCACAGTGACACGAATTTCATCACGTGCGTCTGGATCAAATACAGTACCAAAGAATACTTCACCTTCTTCAAGGTCAACAATCTGGTTCACAACATCTGTAATCACTTCAGTTTCACGTAAAGTCACATCAGCACCGCCCGTGATGTTAATCAACACCCCTTTGGCATTCATGATATTTACATTATCCAATAACGGACTACGGATCGCCAAACGTGCAGCTTCTTCAGCACGGTCTGGACCGCTACTCTTTCCTTCACCCATCATTGCATAACCACGTGTACTCATCGCAGTTTTCAAGTCAGCAAAGTCAAGGTTAATATGACCCGGACGAACAACCAGATCAAAAATACTCCGTACCGCATTCAGCAACACGTCATCTGCTTTACGGTAAGCATCTTGCATAGAGATGTCGCCATAAACGCTGAGTAAACGTTGGTTCGGTATAATAATTAAAGAATCAACATGTTGTTCTAATGCTTCAATCCCTTTTTCAGCCGAACGTTGACGACGACGACCTTCAAAGTTAAATGGTGTTGTCACTACACCTACAGTAAGAATACCCATTTCTTGAGCAATCTCAGCAACAACGGGTGCAGCACCTGTACCTGTACCACCGCCCATTCCAGCAGTCACAAATACCATATCCGCACCTTCAAGATGTTGACGGATTTGCTCACGGCTTTCTTCAGCAGCAATTTGACCTACATCTGGATTAGCACCGGCACCCAAACCACGTGTGCTTTGCTCACCAAGTTGCATTTTAAAAGGCGCATTCATACGATCAAGGGCTTGCTTGTCTGTATTTGCACAAACAAATTTCACACCCTTAATGTCAGATTGCACCATGTGTTGTACGGCATTACCACCGCCGCCACCAACACCAAACACAGTAAAACGGGCTTGACCGTTGTTATCGGTTTGTCCATCGTCTAAAAATTCAAATGAGGCCATGACCTTTAGATTTCCTAATATAATTTGGCAGTCACTTAAGCCCGTATACTGCCTTGATCTTCAATAATAAAAATTGTTTTTAGGATGCTGTTCATTGCAGAGCTTGTCAAGTATTGGACAGAACACTTACAACTTCCTAACAATATTCCCCAAAAAACCACACCTAAAAAATACCTTTTAATTTGTTATTTAAGGCATTCCAACCATTCACAATCCGATCAAAGAATGGTCTTCCACCTTGAACTTCAGGTTCTTCAATCGCCTCTTGCATGTCACTTTGACTAAACAAAAGTAACCCTGCTGCTGTAGCATACATTGAACGACGTAAAGATGGTAAATTCTGATCATCGGTCACCACTTGTAACGGTGGATTGCCTAAGTGTGCAGAGATACCCAACATACGACGAGCCAATGTCACCATGCCTTCAATCTGGCAAACATCACCTGTCAGTACTACACCATGATACAAACTTTGTAGTGCACTACGTTGTTCTAATTCGTATCGTACTTTACCTAAGATATCTTCATAACGTGCGATAATAATTTCAGTCAACTCAATACGACTAATGGTTTGTGGGCCATCAATTGCCTCAAACTGAATCATATGATCCGGTTTCACTTGGTGAATGTCGACACAACCATGCAGTAACTTAATCCGTTCAGCTTCTTCGGTTGTGGTTTGCAATACAGTGGCAATATCACGGGTGACATTTTCACCACCACACTGAATGGTATGAGCTAATGCCAAATGCCCTTCAATATAGACTGCAATATTGGTCGTTCCAGCACCGATATCGAGTAAACAAACGCCATATTCTTTTTCATCTTTCAGCAAACTGCCTTCTGCAGTTGCCAAACAAGACACCACCATTTTTTCAACCGAAATGTTGGCGCCTTTCATTGCACGATCCAAGTTCTGCATAGTGCTGATTGGCATCATCATCAATTGATAATGGGCTGTCATACTATTGGCAGATAAATTGATTGGGTTCTGTACCCACTCACTTGAATCATCCAGCTCAAAACCTAAAGGCACTGCACTTGCTAAGTAATGATCGGCTGTCATATGACTGGCTTTAGCAAGCTCTAATGCACGCACCACTTCAGTTGTCGTAATGGTATGTTCTGAATTTGAAATCGGCGTACGACCAATCGCATAATGGCTTTGTAATTCGGTGCTTGGAATTGAAACCCAAGCTGAATGAATACGACACTCAGCCATATCTTCAGCTTCTTGAACGGCTTGTTTAATTGCATTTGTGACTTTATCAAGGCTCACAATTTTGCCTTTATTCATTCCTTTATTGCGTGCGCTTGCCATGCCAATAACCTGAATATTATCAGGGGCATGTACTTTACCAATCAGTACTGAAACTTTATGTGTCCCAATGTCAATTGCAACAACTGAGGGAACAGCTTCATTCATCACTTTGCTACCATTATCTTCATTGTTTATGTTTGGCTATATGCCTCTTTTTCAAGCCACGTATTATGGCTTTGCAACCATCCCACCTGCAACGCTTATGTCATTACTGGTTACAACAAATTGACCATTCACAATTTTTGGTGAAATAGAATTTCTCCATTGAATTGCCAAACCATTTCGGTAGCGCAAATCAATGGCGGAAATATTCGACCAAGTAGGTTTCAAATCAGTTTGTGCCAAGTGACTTAAACGTTGTAGCTTACTCATGGTTTGATCTTGATCTACGATAACCCGTAGTCCCGAATCAAACTGCATAAACCAAGTCATACGTTCAGTGAGATAAAGCTCTTTTAAACGTAAGTTGACTGGGTGAAATAATTGATTAATTTCATTATAGCGACGCATCATCACTTTGGATTGGCTGAGCGGCCCATGAAGCAATGGCAAGTTTGAATAATTCTTCGCCACCGCTTCTGTATAGACATCTCCAGCATCACTCAGTAATCGCCCGGTTCCCCAACGTGCGATTGCATGACGCGGCATAATCCGCACACGAATACCATTTGGCCATGCCCGTGAAACCACAACACGATCCACCCATGATACTTCTAGTGCTTTATCTCGAATCTGTTCTAAATCCGAGGTGAAATAATTATTTTTAACAACAGGCGCCAAATGTTGTGTAATCGCTTGTGACTCTACCGGTGAGGTGGTACCTACCACTTGAAGTGTGGCCACCCGAGCATCGGTAATCACTTTATACAGACCATAGATTCCTGCAAATAGCACAGCAATAGCAATGACCATAAGCAACCAGCTTCCCACGTTGAGAAGCTTTTCCTGACGTGTTGGCGGCTTATCGTGTATTGATGTAATTGCCGCACGTTTGCGACGCATCGAAGCAGGAAGTTGAGCCATAAACTTAGTGTGCTTGTTCCGTGAGCGTTTGCGCTAAAATCGCAACACACAATTCATCAAAGCTATAACCTACAGCTTTTGCGGCTTTAGGTACAAGCGAGTGACTGGTCATGCCAGGCACTGTATTCACTTCTAACAACCAGAAATGACCTTGTTCATCTAACATCGCATCAATCCGTCCCCAACCACTGGCACCGACTGCTTGGAAAGCACGTAAACACAATTCTTGTAAGTTCTTTTCTTCTGACTCGCTTAAACCACATGGAATACCATATTCCACGTCATTACGGTTATATTTTGCTTCATAGTCATAGAATGCAACATCAGCAGGTGGTTGCAAACGAATCACGGGTAATGGCAAACCATTGAGGAAAGAAATGGTATATTCACGCCCCGTGATCCATTTTTCAGCCATCACCACAGCATCATGTACTGTGGCCTTTTCAATTGCAGCAGCAAGGTCTTCAGCTTTTTCAACCTTGCTCATACCAACACTAGAACCTTCATGTACAGGCTTAATGATTAATGGTAAGCCAAGGCTTTCAATCACTTCAGTTAAATCAGAATCTTTGGAAATAATACGATACGGTGCAGTCGGTAAATCTGAACCTTGCCAGATTTGTTTGGTTTTAACTTTGTCCATCCCAATCGCTGAACCCTGAACCCCTGTACCTGTATACGGTACATTCATCCATTCTAACGCGCCTTGGATTTGACCATCTTCACCACCACGACCATGCAATACAATAAATGCGCGATCATAGCCCACAAGTTCCGTCACGCTACGTTCTTGAGGATCGAAGCCTTCCGCATTCACACCCGAACGTAATAATGCTTCTAAAACAGCTTTACCACTATCTAATGACACCTCACGCTCAGCAGATTTCCCACCAAGCAACACCGCTACTTTGCCGAATTTAGAAGCATTTGACACGTTTAAATCCTTAAACTTATAAGTTAGTCAATTTAATTTCGAGGCTTTATTCAAATCCAAATTTAAACAAAGCCAAATCAATTATTTTAAATACAGTTGGTTTTGAGCCAATTCTACAGAAATTGCTCCCACGTTACCCGCACCTTGTGTTAATAACAAGTCATTCGCTTGTAACACTTTTTGTATCGCGTTCTGCAAATTGCCTTCCACTGGGTCAATCAAGATCGGCTCAACTTCACCACGCAGGCGAATACTCCGAGCTAATGAACGACTATCTGCACCAACAATCGGTTTCTCACCTGCAGGATATACTTCTAACAACAACAATTGATCGACTTGTGACAACACATCTACAAAATCATCAAAACAGTCACGAGTACGACTATAACGGTGTGGCTGGAACATCATCACCAAACGACGATCTGGATGGCTGGCACGTGCAGCTTTAATGGTTGCTTCAACTTCTTTCGGATGATGCCCATAATCATCTACAAGTTTTACTGTACCTTCATCCAATTCAAACTCACCTTGAACTTGGAAACGACGACCTACACCACTAAAGCTTTCTAAGGCACGTGCAATCGCAGCATCAGATACACCTTCATCCGTTGCAATACCAATCGCAGCCAGTGCGTTTAGAATATTATGCAAACCAGGAAGATTAATGGTTAAACGTAATGGCTCACGACCTTTACGTAATACGGTAAAGCTTGACTGCATACCGACTTGTTCAACATAAATTGCTCGAATGTCATTGTCTTCATTAAAACCATAGGTCAATACTGGACGACCAATACGTGGCATGATTTCACGAATATTGGCATCATCACCACACACTACAGCCAAGCCATAGAACGGCATTTTCTGTAAGAATTTGATAAAGGTGTCTTTAAGTACATCAAAACTACCGCCATAGGTATCCATATGATCTGCATCAATATTGGTAACAATGGCCGCCATAGGTTCTAGATGTAAAAATGATGCATCTGATTCGTCTGCTTCTGCGACAATGAAACGACTAGCACCCAACGCAGCATTAACACCGGTACGGTTTAACAGACCACCGATCACATAAGTTGGATCCATGTTTTCTTCTGCCAACATGCAGGTCACTAAACTGGTTGTGGTGGTTTTACCATGGGTTCCTGCAACCGCGATACCATGACGATAACGCATCAATTCACCCAACATTTCTGCACGGCGCACTACGGGTATACGATTTTCAATTGCTGCTTTTACTTCTAAATTTTCAGGATCAATTGCAGTAGAAACAACCAGTACATTTGCACCTTTGATATTGTCTGCCGTATGTCCAATAAAAACTTTAATACCGTTTTCTTCAAGTTGAACTGTTGTTTTTGATGCCTTAATGTCAGAACCAGAAACCTTATAGCCTTGGTTTTTCAATACTTCTGCAATACCACACATCCCAGCACCACCGATACCCACAAAATGGATATGTTTAATACGGCGCATCTCTGGAATTTTAATTAGGTTTTTTGCTTTATCAGCAGGGCTTGTTGGAGACATAATCAACTCTAACTTACAAATCTTGAATTAAACCAACCACACGTTGTGTTGCATCTGGTTGAGCTTGTTGACGAGCTTTTACCGCCATTTCCATCAATAATTGGCGGTTCATCAACGGTGTTAGTAAATCCTTTAACGAATCTGGAGTCATGCTCTGTTGCGGACAGATTTTCGCCGCACCTGTTTTCTCCAAAAATCGTGCATTGGCAGTTTGGTGATCATCCACCGCACTTGGTAATGGCACAAATACAGCCGCCACACCAGCAGTCGCCACTTCAGTGACTGTTAGTGCACCTGCACGACAAATAATTAAATCTGCGTTGCTATAGGCCAGTGCCATATCTTCAATAAATTGCTGAACCTCAACCTGTATATTTGCAGGCGCATCCGCATATAAAGCCTGTGTGGTCTCTTGCTTATTTTGCCCACACTGATGAAATACTTTTAATGGAACATCAAATTGTTTTAAGGCTTGAGGTACACATTCATTCAGGGCTTGTGCACCCAAAGAACCACCAACAATTAAAATATGTAAGGGTTCAGCCGCATTTTCGCGTTCTTTATAACGAAAAGAAGGATTATAAATTGCGGTAATTTCTGACCGTACAGGATTACCTGTCGTCACAATTTTTTCACTTTTCGGAAAAGTATCTGGAAATGCTTCGCAGACTTTTTTAGCAATTCTTGAAAGCTGGGTATTGGTAAAGCCTGCCACTGCATTTTGTTCGTGAATAATCACAGGAATACCCAACAGACGTGCAGCCAAACCACCCGGACCCGCAACATAACCGCCAAAACCAGCCACTGCATCGACATTGAGCTGTTTCATATAGCGCATTGCGCTCAAGGTTGCTTTTAAAATTTTAAACGGTGCAACCAATTTACGTACAATACCGTTGCCACGTACACCTTGAATGTCAATGTGATAGATTGGAATATCATGTTGTTTTAAAAGTCTATTTTCCATACCTGTCGGAGTCGCCAACCAAGACACTTGGCTGCCTTGTTGTTGCAATTCTTTTGCAACTGCCAGTGCAGGGAATACATGTCCACCTGTACCTGCCGCCATCATCATGATGTGTTTCGGTGTGCTTTGCTGGGGTTCGGTCACGGTCTAATTCTTCAATGCAAAAATAAATATTTAACGAATATCTTAAACAATCAATTGTAATCACAATCCGCTATGGGGAAAAGTTTATTTACTTTTTTTCACCAAGCCTTTCATTGTTTTTTTCTACTGATTTGAAAGTTTAAACTACTTTTATCATTAATCCGTTAAAAAAAGTGGAATTAAACGTTATTTTTTTATATTTCTCGATGATTTATCATTTTTATAGTCAATCGACAGCAAAAAAATAGAGCCGCGAACGACTCTAATTTTTTAGTTGAGATTTAGAATGCAGTATCCCAGCTTAAATTAAACTGACTAGCCGGCTTCTAGTACATTAAACAAATCATCTGCAATTGAAGTACCAAATTGATCATCAATTTCACGAATACAGGTTGGACTGGTGACATTGATTTCAGTGACATAATTTCCAATCACATCTAATCCGACAAAAACCAAGCCTTTGGCTTTTAAGAATGGCCCAACTTTGGCGGCGATGGCTTTGTCATTTTCAGTCAATGGACGAGCTTCACCCAAACCACCTGCTGCCAAATTCCCACGCACCTCACCATTTTGAGGAATACGAGCCAAGCAATAAGGTACAGGCTCACCATTAATCATCAAAATACGTTTATCACCATCCACAATTTCAGGGATATAACGTTGTGCCATAATCGGTTGTGTGCCATTTTCAGTTAAAATTTCGATGGTTGAACCAATATTGACCCCATCTTGATATAAGCGGAAGATCCCCATTCCACCCATACCATCCAGTGGCTTAACAATAACGTCACCATGTTCTTTTAAGAATTCACGAATCAAGCTTTGTTGTGAGGTCACTAAAGTGGGTACTTGTAGATCTGGAAATTGGGTCGCAAACAATTTTTCATTACAGTCACGCAAACTTTGTGGTTTGTTAATAATCCACGCCCCTTCACGCTCTGCCTGTTCCAAAATATAAGTGGTATAAACAAAATTCATGTCAAAAGGCGGATCTTTACGCATCAACACCACATCATACGTTGCAAGCGACTCTTTGGCTTTTTCACCTAACTCATAGTAGTGATCGTAATCTTCAAAAACCTGAAGCGGTGAAATCAAACCAAAGGCTTTGCCTTGGTCAATATATAAATCTTGTTGTAATGCATAGCCTAACTCATGCCCTCGACGTGCAGCCGCCCATAACATTGCCATTGTTGAGTCTTTTTTCAGGTTTACACTTTCGATGGGATCCATCACAACAAGTACGTGCATATTGATGCTCTTATAAAATTTTGGATTGAATGCAGTATAGCGGAGAATCTGGTGTACTTTTCCGAAATTTCGCTAAACTCTTAGCAATTATTGTGAATATGATGATCGAAATGCAACAAGCCATTGTGGGATTTCATTTGGATGAGGAGCAACATTATGTTGCTGAACTTGCCTGTGGGCATCAACAACATGTGCGTCATCTTCCGCCTTGGCAGAATCGTCCGTGGGTATTGACAGAACAAGGACGTCAGGAAAAAATAGGCATGCTGTTAGAGTGTAAGGCTTGTGAAATAACCCAGAAATAAGCCTTCAAATAAAATAATATTCGGAGTAGGATTGACTCTAAATCAATATTTTCGACGAATAAAACAATAGTGGGATATATAACATGTTGAAAAAAAATATTTATATTGCGTGTTCTATTTTATTTATTACATCAAATACATTTGCGCAAAAAAATGATTTATTACAAGGTTATTGGGCGATGTTGCCTTTGAACAATGGAATTGCCAATGTCGCTTATTTAGATGGCAAAGACACCGCTACCTTATATCCTTTTGAGTGTGACTTTAAAAATAAAACCGTCAGCTCGCCAGAACCACCTGAGGTTTCAAAATACAAAATTAAAAATAACAGCCTCTATTTGCTTTACCCAGATGAAGCAGCAAACCAAACGCTCGTCATCAAATCATTAAAAAAAGATCAGTTGGTATTAGAACAGACCTTTCTTGAAAATTATGCCTTAACCTATACCTATCAAAAAGTAGAAGGTATAAAAAATTTATGCCCTACCGCATAGATCTAACATCAGCCCAGTAAGTACAAGCACATCAATGGCAAAACAGATAATTAATGCGTGATCACTATGCTAGATCAAAACGACTCATCAGAGATTAAAAATTACTATAACAAACTTGCGCACGACTACGATAACAACCGTTTTAATAACAGTTATGGGCAATATTTAGACCAACAAGAGCGTGCTTTTCTCAAGCGTATTCTCAGTAAAACAGCACCTACACATTGTATGGATATCGGTTGTGGTACAGGTCGTTTACTCGATTATGCCGATTATGGTGTAGATTTCAGCCCTGAAATGCTGAAAGTTGCTAGAGAAAAATATCCACATAAAATTTTTCTTGAAGGCTCTCTGACTGAAATTCCAATCGAAAATCATCAGCTTGAGGTGATTTATAGCTTTCATGTGATCATGCATCAAGACCATGCAACCACACAACAATTTCTAAATCAGGCACAGCAAAAATTAAAACCCAATGGCAAGCTTATTTTTGATTTCCCCTCTGCCAAACGTCGACAAGCTGTAAAGCATCAACAACAAAGCTGGCATGCTGCTCATCAAATGACATTGGCAGAGATTGCAAAGCTGCTTGGCACTCAATGGAAGCTGGTTGAAAGTCAGGGCTTTTTATTTTTCCCTATCCATCGTATTCCAACGATTTTACGCCCACTGTTTAGAAGCTTAGACAACTTGATGTGCCGTTCATTTTTAAAAGAATATGCATCATACTTGGTTGTCGTTTTAGAAAAACAACCGTCAGTAAACAATTAGAATAAGCAGGTGGAATATGCGGCAATATTTACCCAAATCATGGAAACTGCTTTATCAGTTATTACGCAGGTATTGTCGTGAACACCTTTTCTCGAAGCTAAAGTTTGCCTTAAAACATCAAGCACTGTGGCAAGCAGACCAGCAAATTTCAACCCAACAAAGCATCAAGATAAATCATTATTTTGAAAATAAAACCCATAACATTGATCTTGCGATTGAAGCCTTAAACGGTTTGGTCATTGAGCCAAATCAAATCTTTTCATTTTGGCATTTGGTAACAGCCCCGACGTTAAACAATGGCTATAAAACAGGACGTAATCTGGTCAATGGAAAAATTTCAGAAGATCTGGGTGGTGGGATCTGTCAAATTTCTTGTTTGCTCTATATCAATGCGTTAAAAGCGGGTTTAACCATCATAGAACGACATTCACATTCGATTGATATTTACCAAGAACATGAACGCTTTACCCCCTTAGGCAGTGATGCAACTGTGGTGTATGGCTATAAGGACTTACAGTTTCAAAATTGTTTAGATCAGGCACTACAGATTCAAATTTTCAGACAACATGACCAACTGGTCGCCACCTTGGTCGCTCAACAGCATTTAAAGGAATATACTCTCAAATTTATTGTTGAAGATTCTAAAACCCATCGAATTGTCCGCACCTTGCAAGATCAAAAACAGATTGAGCAAAGTATCTACTTGCTCAATTCACCTGCTGATTAAGCTTATTTTTCTTGAAATTGTTGTTGGCTATTTTCTATCAGGTATTGATGTGCAGTCCGTGGATCACGCGGTAAGGCCAGTTTGACACGACAGCCCAACTCGATATCATCTTTTTCAAACACAATGATTTCAACATCCAGCTCTATTGGACGACCAATTTCAAAATCGGTTTGATCTAAACTTTCTCCCAATAAGTCTGCATATTTCTTTTCTAAGTGGCCAATAGTTAAATCTTGAATCATGACTTTAATTGAGTATTGTTGTCTCGAACATTCAGGTTCACGTTGAATACGTGATTTCTTGATATAACTGTTCTCAGATGCTCTTAACATCAATTCATTGATTAATTTTTTCTGGGCGTGCACGTTGATATTTAAAACCAGCTCAAACTGTTCTAAACCATGCCATTGAAATGGATATTGCCGAAAAAACATATCCCGCTCAAATTGGTAACGTTGCCAACGTCGTTGGTCGATATGTTTGACCAACATAATGCCAAGTACAGCAACCACGACGATTATCAATAGAATGAACATTAAAAATGGCACCTAATCCTTTATAGTCCATAAAGATAAGGAGCTTATGCTCCTTATCTTATCCTTTTTTTTAACTTATATACCATATTTCACACGGTAAGCTTCCATTTTTGCTAAAGCATCTTGCTCACCTTTGGCATCAAGATAATCCATTAAGTCTTTCATGCTAATTAAAGCATGCACTGGAATCTCAAGTTCTTGTTGAACTTCTTGGATGGCAGACAATTGACCTTGCCCTTTTTCTTGACGATCTAGCGCAACCAATACGCCTGCAATTGTCGCACCTGCATTTTTAAGAATTGTGACAACTTCACGAATTGCGGTACCCGCTGTAATCACATCATCAATAATCCAGACTTTTTTGCCTTCTACTGAAGCACCGACCAATACACCGCCTTCACCATGGTCTTTGGCTTCTTTACGGTTAAAGCCCCAAGGCACACTGACACCATGTACTTGTGACAAAGCCACAGCTGTTGCGGCAACAAAAGGAATTCCTTTGTATGCAGGCCCAAAGATCACTTCAACGTTGTTACATTGTGTTAATTTATCTGCATAACCTTGAGCTAAAAGCGATAATGCTTCACCATCGTTGAGTAAACCTGCATTAAAAAAATAAGGGCTCACACGGCCTGATTTTAAAGTAAACTCACCAAATTTAAGCACACCACGTGATAATGCGAGTTCGATAAAAGCTTGCGGGTTAAACTGAGCTGGCGTTGACATGAGGTGCTCCAAAATTCATACATTGAGGTTATGACTGCGCATGATACCAAAGAGTAGCTATCCAAGTGATCAAAAAATTTTAAGAGTTGTCTCAATTAACGTAAATGGCTTACGTTCATCCGTCACTAAAGGCCTACTTGAATGGATGGAAAAGTCAGATGCAGACGTGATCTGTATCCAAGAAAGCCGTATTACGCATGAACAGTGGACCGATAAATTTAAACCCGAAGGTTGGTTTACCCATCTGTTCCCTGCGGAAAAATCAGGCTATGCAGGTACAGCGATTTACAGTCGCTTGCCGTTTAAATCGATCCAGAATGGTTTGGGTTTTGAACTTGCCGATAGCCAAGGTCGTTTTATTAGCGCGGAATTTGATGTCGGTTTAGCCAAACCTGTGCACATCTGCTCGCTGTATTTACCTTCAGGCTCATCAGGTGATGAAGCACAAGCCCGTAAAGATCACTTCTTAGAAGAATATCGAAAAATTTTAAAACAATGGCGTGATGAAGATAAATCAATCATTGTATGTGGCGATTACAACATCGTGCATAAACGAATCGATATTAAAAACTGGTCAGGTAACCAAAAATCGTCAGGTTGCTTACCGCATGAACGTGCTTGGTTAGATCATATTTATGATGAACTGGGCTATGTCGATACATTTCGTGAAGTCCGTAAAGAAGCAGAACTGTATTCTTGGTGGTCCAATCGTGGACAAGCGCGTGCGAAAAATGTCGGTTGGCGAATTGATTATCAAGCATGCTCACCTGACTGGAAAGATCGCACAGTCAATGCTTGGGTCTATAAAGATGAATGGTATAGCGACCATGCCCCTGTGATTATTGATTATCAAATTTAAACAGTCCTATACTCAATTTTTAAATAAAAATTGAGTATTTTTGTGAACAAGTGTTCACTGATTACAGGGTAATAACTTACAAATTTTGTCGTGTTATCTTATATTTTCTTCATATCAACAAGCGCATTATACACGCACGGCACAGGGACATTGTCAGGATGACAGCAAAAGGATAGGACGCCGTAGGAAGAAAAGGAAATAAGTATTTTGAATATTTATTTTTCAAGGATGTGACATTGGACGTTGTAATGAGACCCGCATAATCAGGATGATTAGATGCGGGTTTTCTCTTTTTTTAATTTCAATTTTCTTTAGTTTCAATTTTTTTATTTTTTAGATTCAAATCATTTAATCAGCCAGTCTACTGCTCGCTTCAATAAAATATTAAGCGCAAATTGTTAAATTCTGATGACAGCAATCACGCCTTTTAAAATATTTTATCTATTCTTATACTGTACATATTGGCAATTTTGCTACTCTTTCTGTCAAATCAAACAATTGAATATTAGGTTAAGACATGTTGAAAATTTATGGAATCAAAAATTGTAACTCCATGAAAAAAGCTTTTGATTTACTGACTGAACTTGGCTTGAGTTATGAATTTCATGATTATAAAAAACAAGGCATAGATGCAGAGACGGTTAAACAATGGCTCGATCATATTGGGCAAGATCTTGTACTCAATAAAAAAGGTACAACGTGGAAAAAGCTCAGTGAACAAGAACAACAACTAGCTTTGTCGAGTGAACAAGCACTGATTCACGCGCTTACCACACACACCAGTTTAATCAAGCGCCCTGTGATTGATCAAAATGGCCAGTATGTAATTGGTTTTGATGAAGATAAAATTAAAGCTTTAAAACTTACAGCATAAAAATCATCGAGCAACAAAAAGCCTGATCAATAGATCAGGCTTTTTGTTGTGGTGAATCAATCTGCTTAGTTTGCACGCACCCAAGTTTGGTTGCGACCTAAAGCAGAAATACCCATATAACCACGTAACTTTAACTGGTTACCAGCAAGTTCACCTTTAAGCTTATAGGTCTTGCCATTTTTAGGATCTAGAATCGTACCATTGTCATAGTTTTTACCACCAACATTTTTTAGGCCATTGACAATCGTCACACCTTTCAATGATTTATTGTGGTAAGCACCTTCACATTTGGTACAAGAGTTTTCTTCACCTGGCGTTAAAATACTTTGAATCGTTGCCGTCAATGTTCCATTTTTTTGTTCAGTGAATTTCACAATTGCTTTGGGCTGTTTCGTTGTGTCATCAATTGTTTTCCAAACTGTTCCATTGAGTGGATCCGCAGCATTTGCAAGAACTGTTGCTGATAATAAGCCTAATGCAAGTACAATTTTTTTCATTGTTTTGTTTTCCCTAGTCTAATTGACACTTTATAGTATCAAAAATTTACGTCGAATTAGCAATTCTTGAATGTGACTATATAGTGTACCCTTGTAACAAATGTTGATAAATCAACAAAAATAAAGTCAAAAGTTTAACAATATGGAAGGAACATGAAGATTAACTCAGCTCTGAAACAATATCTTACAGAATCTATTCTTAAATCTAGCTTCAAATTTCCAAGTCGTTTCAATCTTCCTCCTGCAACTGCACGTTTTGGAATAGAACAACTTGCGCGTGTTTTCCCACAACGTAAAGATGTACAGATTCGCTCTTTACGCATTGCGGGGATTCGGGCAGAAGAAATTAAACCGCAAGCGCATGCGACTCAAATGATTTTTCATATTCATGGTGGAGCGTTTTTTGTCGGTTCAATCAAAACCCATCGCGCGTTTTTATCTGAAGTTGCTGCACGTACGCAAATGCAAGTTTTACATGTAGATTATCCGCTCGCACCTGAAAGCAAATTTCCTGAAGCAGGTGATGCGATTTATGATATTTATCAGCAACTTTTAGATCAAGGTGTGCAAGCGAAAGACATTATTGTTTCTGGTGATTCCTGTGGTGCAAATCTGGCTTTGGCACTCGCTCTACGCATCAAACAAGAAAATAAACAACAACTCCCAAGTGCCTTAATTCTGATGTCACCTTTCTTAGACCTGACTTTAACAGGTGAATCTCTACGCTATAATCAGAAGCATGATGCTTTACTGTCAATCGAAGCGCTTGAATCTGGCATTGATTTTTACGTACCAAAAAACATGGATCGTTCTTTACCCCCACTTTCGCCTATATTTGGAGATTTTGCAGGGCTGCCACCGACTTTAGTTCAAATTGGCTCTAAAGAGATTCTGTTGTCAGATGCGCAACGTTTCGAAGAAAAAGCCAAAGCTGCAGGCGTGCAAGTCAATTACAAGCTGTATACGGGAATGTGGCATAATTTCCAAATGTTTAGCCCGTGGTTTGATGAAGCAAAACAATCTTTAGCAGATATTGCTGAATTCGCTCATAAAATTGATAAAGATTAATCCCAATATTGACCAAATGGTGAACAACAAGCGCTTTAAAAGCCAAACTGTTGTTCACCTTTAAAAATAAAATCATCCATTTAAACAAAATGAGCATTCACTAGAATAATAATTATACAATTCATTGAAACTATATTGCTTGTCAGATTTATTTTTAGGGGATTTTCCCAGTCCGAATAGACTCTTAACCTATACTACAAAGTTAATCACACTTTTTAAAATTATGTATATATCCTTCAAGTATTTACTTCAACTTTAGTTTGAGTTTAAGCCAATAAGTTGCTACATTCTAAGTATCAACAATAAAAATCCAAGTGTGGATGGATTAGATTATGCGTAATAAAATTTATTCAGAAAAACGACGTAAAATTCATTCCTTATTCAATCAAGTATTGAAACATTCTTTTATTGCCAAATTAATCCATAAAAACCAACTCAGTAATGATCTGGAAATCGACCCACATACAGGTATTTATAATCAGTTTGCAATTAATACTTATTTAAAAGAGTTACATCCTCAGACTGAATCAAATTTTGGTATCGTTTTACTCAGTGTGGATAACTGGTGTGAAATCAAGAATAAATACACTCTAAAAATCGCACATAAGGCTTTAGCCGCAATCGCCCAAGAGTTATTACAAAATATCCGTGAAACAGATCTTGTTGGTCGTTATAGCGAATCTGAATTTATTTTAATTCTCAGTGATGTTACTCAAGATCAAGCTCATCATATCGCAGATCGTCTATCACTTTTAATGAATCATTATGATTTAAAGATCAATAACAAAGTCATTCCACTTCAAACAAGTTGTGGTGCATCTGTTTCTAAACATGACAGCATGAGTAATGCGGTATTACAGCAAGCAGACCAAGCGTTATATATTGCCAAAACCAATCGCAAAGCTTGTTATACGGGTACAGGTGTTTTATCTTAAAACAGCTATATATTTAAAAATTAATTACACCACTATTTATTTTATATTAATAATAAAATATTCTTTTATTAACAAATAAATGATAACAATTCTTTGTTTTAATAAATTTTAATCACTATAATTTAAAAAATTATTAATCAGTACTTAATGAATAGCAAACTGAAAAACCCTGGAATAATTATGAATGAAGGTATCGAATATAGGACTTAATCATTACTGGCAAAAGCTGAAACAACAATTAGATTCAAATATCATTATGAATTGGAGCAGTTTACATAAATGTATCTTGATTCTGTTCCTGACTATTGCCCTTCATTTATCATGGATTGCATGGAAAGTTTTTATTTTATTCAATCCAGAAACTTGGCAATGGGTCAATATCTCCTTGATTCGTTCACAACTTGTGGTCAACGCTGGCTCCACCCTACTGCTTTTTTTCCTGATCGCATTTTGTTATTTCTTTCAGAATAAAAAATGGGCAAATACCATCCTCCCCCATATCGTCATCAGTATTTTTATTATCTTAATGCTTGCTGATGGCTTTCTTGTCGGTATCTATAGTCCAGCCACTGTTTTTGCATTCGTGTGTATTTCTGGTGTGGGGTTAATCTTATTCAATAGAAAAATTATTTATCTGCAAATTAGTACCGCCCTGCTGTTCTATATTGCAATGATGTTCTGTACCTATTGGCGCATCATTCCGTACGCTCCAATTTTTAATGAACATCTGTTGGAAAATAATCGGCATGACAATACCTTCTGGGTGGGAACGATGTTGTATTTTATTGTCCCTATTTTAATTGTATGTTTGATTTTATGTGAAATTTTGCTGTCTCAGTGGCGCTATAGAGAATCATTAATTAAAAAACTCAGTGAAACGGATCCACTGACCAATTTATATAATCGTCGTTTTTTTAATGAAAAGCTTGATGATATCCAAAATAAGCAAACCCACTACGCCATTATCTTGATTGATATTGATCATTTCAAAGAAATCAATGATTTATATGGGCATCATTTTGGTGATGAAGCATTGTGTCAAGTTGCCAAATTATTAGCATCTCACATTCGTCAGTCAGATATTGTGGCTCGTTATGGCGGTGAAGAATTTATTATTGCCTTGCCTGAAACTTCTTTAAACATTGCTCAAGCACTTGCTGAACGCTGCCGATTGGCGATTCAAAACCAAGTGCTTGAATCGCTTGATCATCATTATGTTCAGCTGACCGCCAGTTTTGGTATTGCCACCTCGAATGACGATGACAATATCAGTAAAATTATTCATCTCGCAGACAAAGCGCTATATCGAGCCAAACAATCCGGGCGCAATCAAGTCCAGCTCTATCATACTCAAATCAATGAAATAGCTTAAGCGGTATTCACTAGATTAAACTTGGCTACGATATTGCTCTTCACACGCTACAAATCGAAATCCTGCATGGGCTTCTGCTATCCATTGTTGTACAGCAGGGACCGCTAATATCTTGTCGATATAACGCTGACTGCTCGCTGATACGGCAATGCCATAACCGATGAAACGCATCACAACTGGCGCATAAAAAGCATCGACAATCGTAAATTCATCAGCACATAAAAAACTGTCAGGATGTGGTCGCTCCGACCATAATTGTTCAATCCGTTTTACATCGTGCTGTAGTTTTAAATTTTCCTGCCAAAGCTGTGCACCAATATGCTTTAAATCAGCATCTAAATTCATATCACAACAACTACGCAAAGCCATAAAACTACTGTGCATTTCAGCGGACATCGATCTTGCACGTGCACGTTGTTTTACATCTTGAGGCCACAAGTGTTTTTCAGGAAACTTTTCTGCCAGATATTCACAAATCGCCAAAGAATCCCAAATTAAAAAGCCATCGTCCACTAAGGCTGGGACTTTGCCAGTTGGGTTTATTTTTAAAATACTTTGTTTAAATTGGCTATCGACATCAAAGTGATCGAAAGCAATAAGATGCTCTGTAAATGGAATGTTGAAATGCTGAATTACTAACCAAGGTCGCATCGACCATGTCGAATAATTTTTATCACCAATAAACAGTTCTAACATTCTAATACTCCTGTATTTATTGCTTATTTTGAACTCAGCATACACAAGATAAGACTGTTCTAAAAGCATTTCAAAAAATGCTCGCTTTTAAAACAAATCAAGGAGTAGATCAACTACTCCTTGATGATGTATCAGACTGAATTGATTAGAATAAGAATGCCACACCTAAACCAGCTTTATAACTACGGTCTCGCCCTTCCAAATCGACACCAACACTTCCATCAAGTTGGGTACGTTCATTGACTGCATAGATCAAACCAGAGCCTAGACCATACTTATAGTCTTGGCTTTCTGTTTTTGAATAAACAAACTCAGAGAACCCTGAAAGATTACCTGCAATTTTATAACCAACAGTAGGTACAGCGGTCACTGACCAATGCCCATCTTGCACAGCATAGTTCATGGTGATTCCAGTATTGACCAAATCGTTATACTGGTAAGCTAATGATGTGCCGATGCTATAAATATCATCTTCTTCACTAAAACCATCATTGCCCGTTGCAATCAAGGCTTGAGCCAAAATCGCCATAGATAATTTATCATCTTTTAAGTCGATGGCTTTTTTAATCCCAATAGAAACATCACCTAAGCCAGAGTCATCCTCTTTCATGCCTTTGTATTTGGTTTGTGTCCAAGCTGGACCCTGCCAGCCTAACTGTAATTCCATACTTGAGGTTAAACCAGTACGGAGCAGCATATCGCCATTGAGGGTTACAGTTTTTGCTTTTGCGCCATCTACTTTAGTTTCTGTATAGGTCGCACTTGGAAGACCTTGCTCCCAAGCCAATTGACCCACTGGCGTGATTCCTGTTCCGAAACCTGTTCCAGGACGATCAAAAGAAAATTCTGCTGCCATTGCGCTTATACTTAAACTCGAAGCAAGGGCTAATGTGATTCTATTTAAAATTGCCATATCAAGACTCAAAATTTACGATAATTCTTTGGACATTTTCGCACCGCGACTACGTAGTAACTCTAAAGATTCTTTCTCTTCAGGTAAAGCCTGAGACCAATCTATTTGATCAAATTCACAATCAAAGAACAAATCACTGATCGAGGATAAAATGGTTTTACCTTCTTCATCTTTGGTATTCGGATCAACCTTATGATCTAAAAGCTTGTCAATTGCAGGTACACAGGCTGCGCTTGCAGCATCCCACAATGGACCATAACACTCTTCAGCATCCCACAAATAAAAATTTGCTTTGGCATTTATTAGAGCATCCAAGATATCTAAATGTGGTTGTAAATCTTGCGCTTTTTGTTCTGCTGTTAAAGGATCACCTGCTTCATAGGCATCACAAATTTTTTCCCACCATTTAAACAATCCATCTGACCAAATTGAAACAGCTGGCCCTTTTTCAGGCTCCATAAAGTTAGGATCAAATCCATCTGCAAGCAAACGTTTGACTTGAGCAAGGTCTAAATCTTCTAAAGCCTGTATAAAGACTTGTTGTTGTGCTGATAACATGTTGATCTCACTATTCTATTCCTATACAGCATTATGACGAATATTTTTAAAATAGCTTTGAAAAATTTTAATCGTGTCGCTTTTATTTTATAAATGGCATTTATTGTTCATTTATGACAAAGAAGACAATCCATAACTCTTTTAGAACAATAAAATTGAAGACCATAAAAAAGCCCCGAAGGGCTTTTTATCAGATCATGCTTCATCTGCATCAGCAAGTTCTAGTTTTCCACCACGTGGATTTTCAATTTTCTCTAATACGTGCTCTAGGCTACGCTTTACGCGATCTATCGCACCGTGTAATGAAAGATCAATGTTTTTCGCTCGATGTTTTACCACGACTGGCTTCAAACCCGCTGCTTTGACCTCAATCATACACTGGATATCATCCGCCCCACCTTTGTCACCGTTCTCATCACTGATATGAACTGAAAACTGGGTAATACGTTCGCTATGACGTTGGAATTCTTGATTTAGCTCATCGCGTACGTAAGTAATTAAACGATCACTATTTCTAATATTTTTATCTGTACGGATTTCTATATTCATAAAAAACATCCTCTTTCTAATCAAAAAACGAGTGCAAAACTTATATTTACGGCACACTTTGCGCCTGCTGTATAAGACAGCTTTTCACCTACAATAAATTGGAACCGTAACTCCTCTATTGCAAAGATGAACACTTTTAACGATCTGCAGATAGGTGTTCTTATACATTCAATATCAGGCCATATTGGAAAATATGCAAGTAGATTTTTAACTTTTTTATGAAAAGAATATGAAAAATGACATCTTGTTACGTTACTTTATAATTAAATGATTTAATTGATTTTTTAATGACTAATTCCAACTAAAAACATCAACTATGTTTAATTCTTAAGCTTCTAATCGATATAAATTTTAAATCTTTGCTTTAAATATGCGACTCACGTTTTAAAACATTTCACCTATTGATGTTTACATATTTATTTTCATTCCATCTAATTTTCGCTTTATTTTTATTTAAGAATCTGTATTCTTGAAGCGCTTTTCTTGGGGGAAAGGAAGAATTCATGAAACTTACACAAATTGCGGCTATCTGCGCAATCGCTTCAACTGCAACTTTGGCTCAAGCTGCGCCTGTTTGGCAAGATTTTAGTATTACTGGTCTTTATGGTGAAAACTATGAATTAACGCCAGATGAGAAACAATCTACCATCACTTTTGAGTATGCTGCAAAACTTAAATACGGTGATTTCTTTGCTTTTGCTGACCGTACCAACAGTGATGGTCAGTCGGATACTTATTTTGAGGTTTCTCCACGTCTTAGCTTAGGTGCTGTTTCTGGGAAAAAACTTGAATTAGGCCCAATTAAAGACGTATTAATCGCGACCACTTGGGAAGGTGGTAAAGACATGAACAACTACCTATACGGTGTTGGTGTTGATTTAGCCATTCCTTATTTTCAATATGCGCAATTAAATTTCTACCGTGCCAATAATGAAATCCAAGAAGATGACTATCAATTGACATTTACTTATGGAATTCCATTTAAAATTGCATCTGAAGAATTCCTTGTAGATGGTTTCCTTGATTGGTCAACTGCAGAAAAAGATCAAGTTTCTCACTCAAGTGAGTTGAACTGGACGACACAATGGAAATGGAATGCGGGTAAACACATTTCTCCAGATACGCGTCTATATCTTGGTGTTGAACACTCTGTATGGCACAACAAATATGGTGTTCCAGGCAAAGACGAAAATAATGTCAGTGCTTTAATCAAGTATCATTTCTAAGACTGAGCTAAATCCATTGATCAGAAAGCAAAACTTCGGTTTTGCTTTTTTTATTGCCCTTAAAAATAATTCTTTTTAGAATACCCCTATCAATTTTCCATTGACCTGTATCCATGAATTTTCAGATCCGCCCTGCTCAAGCTTCTGACCTAACTGAGATTATGCGTATTTATAATCATGAAATTGCAACAGGTTTAGCAACATGGAACAGCCAATTAAAGACTTTCGCAGATTACCAGCAATGGTTTCTAGAATTACAACAACAGCAATTTCCAGTTTTTGTTGCTGAAGAAACAGCAACTCATGCCATTGCAGGCTATGCCGATTATGCAAGCTTTAGAGCAATCAACGGTTATCTATATACCGTTGAGCACTCTGTTTATATCGACCCAAAATTTACTCGACAAGGGCTCGGTAAACGCTTAATGCTGAAATTGATTGAACATGCTCAACAGCACAATATCCACGTTATGGTTGCTGCAATTGACCACGAAAATACTGGTTCGATTTATCTACACCAACAACTCGGATTTAAACAAACAGGTTACATGCCACAAGTCGGGCAAAAATTTGGGAAGTGGCGTGATTTGGTGTTGATGCAATTAAATTTTGATTAAAATAGAGCAGTATTTATACAGCATCCGTCGTAAAAATTTTTTGTCGCTTTTTTAAAATCTGTTGTATAACCATAAACAATATTGCTGAACTTCAGAGCGAATATCGATGAATAAAATGATAATCAGTCTATTGGCACCATTTGCATTGATACTTAATACAGCAAGCCATGCTGCTGACTACGATGAACAAAATATAAAACAGGGTTGTGCCAAACTCAGTCAATATCGTAAATTGGGACAAAAATTTTACGACCAGAAAAACTATAAAAAAGCGCTTGATCAGTTTCAAAGACAAGCATCTTGGAGTGCTTTTTGTCAGTCTGTGGGTGAAGAAGACACTGGCATTCGGGTTTCAGATAATGACATCGACATTGCCAATAATAATGTGGGTTTAACGTATAGCAAACTCAATCAACCCTTATGGGCAAGAGCGTGGTTTCAAATTAAACCCACAAAAACCAGTCAATTTAATTTAAAAAAGTTAGTAACACCAAAACCAAACAATGACTTAACAGGAGAATATGCCAGTTATGCAGGTTTTGGCGAATGGAACAATATCACCATTAAAAAACGTGATCAGAAATATCTCATTCAATTCACTGGTCTATGGATGGGTGCTCGAAGCCTAATTTATGGTCCAAATATTGGCGAGTTTGAAACAGAAATGCCTCTTCATACCAAGAAAGCAAGCTATCATTTTGAAAATTGTCAAATTGACATCAATTTCACTTATAACGCCTCTTTAGGCAATTTTATTGAAGTGGAAGAATTAAATGAACAAGCCGATTGTGGTTTTGGGATGAATGTTTCATCAACAGGCTCTTATCAGAAAGTTGAGCCTCAATAATATAGGGTTTAACCACACCTCCCTTGACTCAGGGAGGTGAACAAAATGTTTTTACGATTCTGTTAAATCGCCACTAAATCACGAATCCCCTTTTCAGGCATTTCTTCACCGATGCCTTGAGCCACCACTTGTCCACGTGCCATGACGGTATAGTTATCTGCCAATTCCTCAGCAAAATCATAAAATTGCTCGACCAGTACAATCGCCATTTCGCCACCATCAGCCAATTTACGAATCACTCGACCAATGTCTTTGATAATCGAAGGCTGAATTCCTTCGGTCGGCTCATCTAAAATCAAAACTTTCGGTTCGGAGGCTAAAGCACGTGCAATGGCTAATTGCTGTTGCTGCCCACCCGATAAATCACCGCCACGGCGATGTTTCATTTCGTCTAAGACAGGAAAAATTTCATATAAGTGCTCAGGAACTTTACGGGTTTTTGCACCTGAAAATTTTGCCATGCCGATCAAAATATTTTCCTCTACAGTCAGGGTTGAGAAAATATCACGCCCTTGAGGAACATAAGCCAAACCCGCGCGTACACGCTGTTCAGGGCTCATTTTAGCAATGTCTTTGCCATCCAATAAGATTTGCCCAGACTTAATCGGTAAAATTCCCATCAAACATTTTAATAAGGTGGTTTTACCCACACCATTCCGTCCTAAAACTACAGAACACTCACCAATCGGCGCAGTTAAAGTCACATCACGGAGAATGTGACTGCCCCCATAAAATTGATTGACGTCTTTTATTTCTAGCATATTGCTCCCCTTAACGTCCCAAATATTTTTCAATCACATCTTCATTGGCTTGTACTTCCGCCAAGGTTCCTTCTGCAAGAATGGCACCTTGTGCAAGCACAGTAACTTTCTCACTGATGGTGTCGATAAAGCTCATATCATGCTCGACCACAACCAAGGTATGATTCTTTTTTAATTCCAAACATAACTCTGCTGTGCGTTCAGTTTCAGCATCGGTCATTCCCGCTACAGGCTCATCCAACAAAATCAGTTTAGGTCGTTGCATCAACAGCATGCCAATTTCTAGCCACTGCTTTTGACCATGTGATAACAATCCCGCAGGCTTTTGAATAAACTCTTGTAAACGAATCTGTTGCAACGACTCATCCAAAGCCAACTGTGCATCGGGACTTAGCTTGCTAAAAAAACTTTTTTTCACGGTTTTGTCTTTTGGTGCAGCAAGGAGCAGATTTTCCATCACTGTAAAATTTTCAAATACTGTCGGTTTTTGAAACTTACGACCAATCCCCGCTTCTGCAATTTGTTCAGTACTCATTTTGGCAAGATCATAGTTTTGACCAAAAAAGGCAGAACCTTCGGTAGGACGTGTTTTACCAGTGATCACATCCATCAGCGTGGTTTTTCCCGCACCATTTGGCCCAATAATGCAGCGCAACTCCCCTTCTTCAATGTAAAGAGACAAATCATTTAAAGCGCGGAAAGAATCAAACCATACACTGACTTTTTCTAAGTAAAGTGCAATACCATGGCTGAAATCGGCACCTTCAGCTTTAGGACGACCATAGCCCTCACCGATTTGACCACCATGTTGCGAATTTAAGCCCAAATCTGACAATAGCTCTGACATTAGTGATCTTCCTTTTTAAAGCGCTCAAGCAATCCAATCACCCCTTTAGGGAGGAAGATGGTTACAACGATAAATAATGCACCAAGGATCAATAACCATATTTCAGGATATGCAACGGTAAAATAGGTTTTAACTCCATTGATCAGACCTGCACCTAGAATTGGGCCAATCAATGTGCCACGACCACCTGCTGCAACCCAAACCGCCATTTCAATCGAATTCACAGGATTCATTTCGCTTGGGTTAATGATGCCTGCTTGTGGGACATACAAGGCACCTGCAATTCCGGCAATCACCGCTGAAAGGACCCATGCTGAGAGTTTGTACCACAGGGTTCGATAGCCTAAATATTGCAAACGGTTTTCACTATCACGGATTGCTCCCAACACTCGACCATAAGGCTTATTCATTAAACTACGTAAGCCGATAAAGCTCAGTAACAACACTAAGGCCGTAAGGAAACACAATGTTGCTCGCATAGAAGCAGAGGTAATATCCATCCCAAGAATGGTTTTAAATCCAGTAAAGCCATTGTTCCCACCAAAACCTGTTTCATTGCGGAAGAACAACAGTGCAGCAGCAAAAGTCATGGCTTGGGTGATAATCGAAAAGTACACACCTTTAATTTTGGAACGGAATGCAAAGAATCCAAAGATAAAGGCAATCACGCCTGGTACCAAAATCACCAAAGCCAAAGCCCATAAGAAATGCTGGGTTCCGACCCAATACCAAGGCAGCTCAGTCCAACTGAGAAAGCGCATAAAGTCAGGCAATTGCTCGCCTGCTGACTCTCGCATCAGGTACATACCAAAAGCATAACCACCCAAAGCAAAATATAATCCATGCCCTAGGCTCAGGATGCCGGCATAACCCCAGACCAGATCCAAAGCTAGTGCAACCAAGGCGAGACACATGATTTTGCCAATCAAAGTCACCCAGTATGCAGAGAGGTGTAGAGCGGAATCTTGTGGCAACACATGAAACCACGGCAGAATCAGCATCACAGCGAAACATACAGCAATGGCGATTGCACTATAGGGTTTATCTGAAAGTAATGATGTGATTTTCATAGGCTTACTCCACAAAACGACCTTTGATAGCGAATAAACCTTGTGGGCGTTTTTGAATAAACAGAATCACAAGAACCAAGAGAATAATTTTGGCGAGCACTGCGCCCATACCAATTTCGAGAATTGTTCCACTCACGCCTAAACCTAATGCGGCAAGCACAGCACCCCAAACTTGACCAACACCACCCACTACAACCACAAGGAAAGCATCAATAATATAGTTTTGCCCTAGGTCAGGTCCGACATTGCCGACTTGTGCCAAGGCACAACCTGCCAGCCCTGCAAGTCCTGAACCCAATCCAAAGGCCATCATATCGATTCGTGCAGAGCGAATACCGACAGCACGTGCCATCTGACGGTTTTGCGTGACTGCACGGACGAATAGACCAAATCGGGTTTTATTAAGCAGGTAAACCAATAAAAGTAATACAGCGATGGTGAAGACGATGATCGCGATACGGTTATACGGCAGCATCAAACTAGGTGTAAGCGAAATCCCGCCTGACAGCCATGAAATATTTGATACTTCCACATTCTGCGCACCAAAAATCATCCGTACCAATTGCATCAAAATAAGGCTGACACCAAAGGTCGCCAACAGGGTTTCTAACTGACGGCCATACAACGGGCGAATCACGGTTCGTTCTATCAACATGCCAATCAAAGCACTGACTAAAAATGCTGCTGGAATTGCTGCAATCAGGTACCAATCCACATAAGCACCCATATGGGTTTTAAAGAAGCTTTGCACCACATAAGTGGTATAAGCACCGATCATGATCAACTCGCCATGTGCCATATTGATCACACCGAGTAAGCCATAAGTAATCGCCAGTCCTAATGCTGCGAGCAATAAAATACTTGCGGTACTGAGGCCTGAAAAAACATGTCCTGTCCATTCACTGGCTTGAATGCGGGTTTTAATACTACTTTGCGCACTAACCAATGCAGCCTTTAATTCTGGATTTAAGTTTGGCTGTGTTAGCACTTGTTCGATGATCGCCAGAACATCAGGACGACTAGAATCTTTTAGCGTTTTAACCGCCTGAATTTTGGTGAGCGTATCTGGACTATTAAAATCAATTCGTGCTTTTAACTGGGCTAAACGTGCCTTCACTTTATTATTTTTTTCATTGAGATAAAGCTGGTTGATGACCTTGATATCCAGTTCATCTAAATTATTCTCCAAGATATCAATCGCAGCCAATCGCTGTGATGCATCTGGGGACTGTAACTTGATCTTCGCCTGACCAAAGCTCAAGGCTTTATGCAAAGTGTTGACCAGCATTACTTGATTTAAATCACCTGGCCAATCAGTAATTGCCTGTTCATCTGGATAACTGAACAGTTTATCGCCAGCTTTCATGATGTAGGTATTGCCCGAACTGTCAGTATAAAGCTCGTCGTTTTCGACATAGGCCACCAGCTTATCAAGCTCGTCTATACTTGCTGGCCATTGATTCAGCATCGCTCGGCGCTTTGCAAAATCTGCACGTACAAATTCTTGAATGGCATCATCATGACTTGCCGCTGGCTGAGCGGATGACGATTGCGCGCTATGCACAGATTCAGCAAAAATCTGTTGAATAAGAAAGAATTGAGAGATCGTAAAAAAAAGTGCTGCGAGTTTCAGTCTAAGTGACATGTGCAACTCCCCCTATTTTTGTTTAAATACAATGACCTTTAAAGTTGAGTCATCAGTTAAGCCCACTATGCATATAGCGGGCTTTTGGGGTCGTAAAGTCTTTATTTAGGAATGTACGGGCTCCATGGTTCCGCTTTGATCGGTTGCGGGCTCTTGTAAACCACATCAAATTGCCCATCACCACGAATTTGTCCAATCATCACTGGCTTATGTAAGTGATGATTAGTAGCATCCATACTTAAGGTATAGCCTGACGGTGCTTTAAAGCTTTGACCCGCCATCGCTTCACGGACTTTGTCCACATCCGTTGTTCCCGCTTTTTCAACGGCTTGTTTCCACATATTGATACCAACGTAGGTGGCTTCCATTGGGTCATTGGTCACCAATTTACTGGCATTGGGTAGCTTATATTCCACTGCGTATTGCTTCATCTTATTGACGAATTCGGTATTCACTGGATTCTTCACAGACATGAAGTAGTTCCAAGATGCCAAATGCCCGACCAGTGGTTTGGTGTCGATCCCGCGTAATTCTTCTTCACCGACTGAAAAAGCCATCACAGGAATATCCGAAGCTTTTATGCCTTGGTTACCCAATTCACGATAGAACGGTACGTTAGAATCGCCATTGATGGTGGAAATAACCGCAGTCTTTTTACCCGCAGCGAATTTCTTAATATTGCCGACGATGGTTTGATAATTACTGTGTCCAAATGGTGTGTATTCTTCCATGATGTCTGCATCGGCAACACCTTTAGACTTTAAGAATGCACGTAAAATTTTGTTGGTGGTTCGCGGGTAAACATAGTCGGTACCTAATAGGACAAAACGTTGCGCCTTACCTCCCTCTTCACCCATTAAGTATTCAACGGCAGGAATCGCCTGTTGGTTAGGCGCTGCACCTGTATAGAAAATATTCTTAGACTGTTCTTGGCCTTCGTATTGCACTGGATAGAACAACAGACCATTGAGCTCCTCTACAACCGGTAACACTGATTTACGAGAAACTGAAGTCCAGCAGCCAAAAATGACAGCGACTTTATCCTGAGTTATTAACTGGCGGGCTTTTTCAGCAAATAATGGCCAGTCTGATGCAGGATCAACGACAACAGGCTCAAGCTTTTTCCCCATCACCCCACCTTTGGCATTAATTTCATTGATTGCCATCAGTGCCGTATCTTTAAGCGATGTTTCAGAGATTGCCATGGTTCCAGACAATGAATGCAAGATGCCCACTTTAATTGTGTCGCCACTTGTGGCAGTTGCCGATTTATTTTCTGCTGCGGGTTTCGCTTCCGTTTTATCTGCGGGCTTTGAGCAAGCTGTCAGCGCAATGCTCCCCATCATTGCCACAGCGAGAAGTGTTTTTGAAAACATTTTTTGTTGGAACATCATCTTTTTCTCTCCAAACCTTTTGGTGCATTTTTGAATGCGCGATTTTGCTTTTACCTGACAGGCTTAATTCAATTTTTATGCCAAGTGGAGAATTTGTGATTGTATCGTTGAATATTTATCCTGATAAAATATAATAAAATCAAAATATTAGCTGCTATTATTTTTATATAAGTTGAAGATACATTGATAGGCATCAAATGCCTTTCAATCACTGGATATAGCCAGCACTTAGCAAGTAAAAATGCGAGATTAAAAGCCACACTGGTCAAATTAAGTGCGATTTTTTTTGTTTAAAATGAGCGATGAGAGTGCAAAAAATTTACCCAAAATTAAATTTTAGGGCTTTCGGGATAAATTCTGCTTTACAGCACCAAACGCTTTTGACAGGATGATCCAATCCTTGAGATGGATGGAGTCAAGGTAAAAGAATAGAAGAAAAAATAGAAAGATAATGCAGAAATAATTTGTATTACGATCAATATAATTCTGTTTGCATCAATGCGATATTTAAGAGGTACCAAAAAAAATGATGCACTGGGGCATCATTTTTTAAATATGCATAAGTTCAGCAATCAAACACTCAAATCAGCTAAATTACCTTTTTGCTCTAACCAGTCTTTACGATCACCTGACCTTTTTTTAGCAAGTAATTTGTCCAGTAAGCCTGTTGTGTGATGCGTGTCGTCCAAATCCAACTGCACCAAACGGCGTGTATTTGGATCTAAGGTGGTTTCACGCAATTGACTGGCGTTCATTTCACCCAAACCTTTAAATCGCGTAATTTGCGGGTTTTTAGACTTAACTCTCTTTAAGATAGCTTCTAACTCTTCGTTATCAAGCGCGTAATAAACATCTTTGGCATCATCGATACGGAACAATGGAGGCATTGCAACATATAGGTGCCCAGCATCGACCATTGCAGGGAAATGCTTGACGAAGAGTGCACAAAGTAAGGTCGCGATATGTAAACCATCTGAATCGGCATCGGCAAGGATACAAATTTTGCCATAACGTAATTCTGAAAGATCATCACTGCCGGGATCTACACCGATTGCAATCGCAATATTATGCACTTCTTGAGAAGCCAACACCTCGTCAGAAGACACTTCCCAAGTATTTAAAATTTTCCCACGAATCGGCATGATCGCTTGGAAGTTTTTATCACGGGCTTGTTTTGCTGAACCACCCGCAGAGTCACCTTCGACAATAAACAGTTCTGATTCTTCAAGGGTATGACCGACGCAATCTGACAATTTTCCGGGCAGGGTTGGACCGGCAACAATCTTTTTACGTTCAACTTTTTTAGCTGCTTTTAAACGGCGACCCGCTTTCGCAATCACAATCTCAGCCAATTGCATGGCCACTTCAGAGTTTTGATTTAGCCAGAGTGCAAAAGCATCTTTGGCAATATTTAAAACAATGTTGGACGCTTCTCGGCTTGAAAGACGTTCTTTGGTTTGTCCTGAGAATTGTGGTTCTTGGAATTTAAGCGACAGAATATAATTGACCCCGTCCCAAACATCTTCAGCAGACAATTTGAGATTACGTGGCAACAAGTTACGTAACTCACAAAACTCACGCATAGCATCGGTAACACCTGAGCGTAACCCGTTTACATGGGTTCCCCCTTGTGCTGTCGGGATCAAATTCACATAACTTTCCTGAATTTGTTCACCACCCTCAGCATTCCAGCAAATTGCAAACTCAGCACTAGCACGTTCAGCTTCACCTGTTGCAACAAAGGCAGGATCTGGAATGATTTCACGATCTTGTAATTCATCCATCAAATAGTCGACGAGACCATTTTCAAACTGCCATTCAATTTTTTCGTCATTAATCTGGTCAATATAATTAATTTGTAGACCAGCAGCCAATACAGCTTTGGCTTTCAGATTATGTTTTAACGCTTTTAAAGCAAATTTAGGAGAGTCAAAATATTTAGCTTCAGGCCAAAAATGTACTGTTGTCCCCGTAGCACGTTTTGGCGCTTTGCCTTCCAAAACCTCTAAAGGCGCAACAGGTTCACCATGTTCAAACGCCATTTTATAAAGATTGCCGTGGCGTTGAACTTCAACTTCAACACGATCGGACAAGGCATTGACCACGGAAATTCCGACACCATGCAAACCGCCCGAAAACTGATAGTTATCGGTGCTAAATTTACCGCCCGCATGCAGTTTCGTTAGGATAATTTCAATCCCGCTTTGTCCGTATTCAGGATGAATATCGACTGGCATACCACGTCCATTGTCTTCGACCGACAACGAACCATCTTTATATACCGTCACAGTAATTTTATTGGCATGTCCTGCAAGTGCCTCATCGACAGCATTATCAATTACTTCTTGCGCCAAATGGTTTGGACGAGTGGTATCGGTATACATACCTGGACGGCGACGTACAGGATCTAGACCAGATAATACTTCAAGTGATTGGGCCGTATATTGAGACACGTTGAGTTTTTTCCTTTTATTTTACGGAGTATGATAAAAATTCCAGAATCATGGGTATTTTATCTGCAAAATCTTCCATCGCATGATTACCATGCATTTCTGTCATGATCAATGATGTGTGTGGAGCTGCACTATAATACCGTTCAGCGTCACGATAATCTAAAACTTCATCACCTTGTTGCAATAAGACCAGTATTTTGTCTGCATCTTGTACAAATGGCACGGCAATCGCTTCCAAATAGTCAAGTTGTAAACGATCTAAAGTCCATTGTTCATTGATCTTATAGGGAATCTGTTCAATTCCAAATAAGTTACTGAACAATTGCCATGGTCGCATAGCTGGATTAATTAAAACAGCAGGCACACCATATTTTGCGACCAATTGTGTCGCATAAAAGCCACCAAAGCTACTCCCCACCAGTGCAACATCAGGCAATTTTTCAATGAGCGCTGAAATTTGATCTAAAACCAGTTGCGGATGCTGGTTTAAATCAGGCAAATGCACACTATGCGATGAATAACATCGACAATAATCATCTAGTTGTTGCCCTTTTATTGATAAAGGACTACTTTTAAAACCATGTAAATAAATAATATTCATTGAAAATAGTTTGCTTTTTTACCACCAATGTTTTAGTTTTTAATGTGATTCAAATCACATTATTGTTTTAATTTGTATATGTCAGGAAATTGTCCGACAAAAAACTAAAACTTAATCGCAATTATCGGTATTTTAAATAGCGTTCAGGATGAACAAGATAAGATGATTGCCTAGGGATTTATACATTGATCTACAGCAAAAATAAAGTCTTTGTTCCAGATCAATATGGATGAGGAAATAACAATGCCAAGCTTAACCCCTTTACACGAAACCTATTGTAAGTGGGATCGTTCGCCTCCAAGTCAGGCCGACGTATTAGAAGGTTTAGCGCAGTTAGTGAGTACGCCACTCAGTGGCATGGTTCAAGACTTCATCCAGTCGATTCAACGTGAAATGTTGCTGAGTATTTTTGGCTTAAGTAAACAAAAAGCCAAACGATTCCAATCCCGCCCAATTGTCGATAAATTCTATCAATTTGGTTATCACGCATTGCAAAATTATGGTAGCCACCTGATTGCCCCAATTTTACGTAAAACCATTGAACGTTTCCCAAATTTACATGATAAGCCATTGACCTCTCATATGACTTTTTTGGTCAGTGTTTTAAATGGGGTATTGGGTGATTATTTGTTGGCAACTCATAATCCGCTCGCACTGTCACCTGTGCTTTATGATCATTATGGTTCATTACAGCAAGGTGATTTGGCTGGCCGTGTGGTGATTTTCTCTCACGGTTTATGTATGAATTATCAAGACTGGACCAATCGTAACAATGGCGGTATTGGTGAGAAACTCTTGGCGCAACGTGATCACAACACCATGTTGTATTTTCACTACAATACTGGACGCAGAATTTCAGCCAATGGACGCTCATTGGCAAATCTTTTAGAAGATTTAATCAAACGTAATCCTCGCATTACCAGCATTGATTTAATTGGCCACAGTATGGGTGGCTTGGTTTCTCGCAGTGCGCTGTTCTATGGCAAACAAAACATGCACCAGTGGTTCCACATGGTTGAGAATCTGGTTTGTATTGGTTCTCCGCATCATGGTGCGTTATTAGAGCGTTTTGGATTTGCCATGCAAGAGAAAGTGGGTAATTTCCCGATTGTTAAAATGATCAGCCATATCGTCAATATCCGCAGTAATGGCATCTTAGACTTGCGTTATGGAAGTGTTCGAGATGATGACTGGGAGCATAACAATGCCCGTATTGGTTTGATGGATGACAACCGTAAACCAGCTCCGCTACCATCGCATATCAATACCTTTTTAATTGCAGGTACCTTGGAGTTTGAAAACCGCAAAAACCGCACCTTAAAAGTGATTGGCGACTATCTGGTCAGTGTTAAAAGTGCCTTGGGTGAACACCCAAACCCACGTTTCCAGTTGAAATTACCTGAATCGCATAAAGCTGTGTTTTATGGCTTAAACCATCTTGAGATTCAATATCATCCTTTGGTTTCGGAACAAATTGCCAAATGGTTTTATCCGCACCATGACGAATTGGCAGAAGAACAAATTCGCAAATATTTGATTAAATTAGAAAGTATGCAAGGCATTGTTGAGACCTAATTGTAAAAAAGGCTGATCTTCAATCCGCTTTTTTTGCTATTTCACTTCAATTTGATAAGACTTGTTCTGCTGAGGATCAATCATGTCACCATATTCATCAAAGTTTGATTTTTCTGCACATTGGGTATCGATCAATAAGCGTTGATTTTTTACAATAAAACCTTGTTTTAATTCACAAGTCCAAGCTTTATTATAAATTTTTTGGCTGAGCTTTTTGCCTGTTAAATCAAATTGCGTCACCTCAATCAGCGACTGAGCAAGCGTTCTTGCTGGATGGCTCTGCGATACAGACAATACGTAGTATCTGCCACCATGTAATTGACAGTCTTCAATTCGACTTGAAAAATAATCTGGATTGACAATAAATTTTTTAAATGGCTGAGCACCCAATTTGATATAGGAAACATCGGCTGGAATGGTGTCGTCAAACTTAGATTTAAACTGACAAGACACATCTTTACTGACCACTTTGCTGGCTGGTTTTGCAGAGACTTGTGCTGTAGCCAAACAGACCAGTATGCCGATCCCGGCTAAATTTATTATATGTTTCATGATTTTGCTTGATTTATAAATAATTGAAGTTTATATGAAAAAGAGCCAGTTTAGACTGGCTCTTAATGTTTTTAAACTAGTACTTTCTAAACAACTGCCATAGACTGATCAATGCCAATACACTGAAAAACAGTAATGACCAAACAGGTAAAGACTGTCCTAAGAAAGTCCAATCGACCATGGCACATTCGCCAGAACCTTTAAGCACATTTTCAAACACAGCCTTTAAAGGCAAAGTGTTGACCCAATAGTCCAGACCGGGACCACAACTTGGAACCTGATCTTTGGGTAGGTTCTGTAGCCACACATGACGAGCGGCAACACCAACTGACCAAGAAATCGCAGCTAAACCCAAAACGCTATAAATGCGTTTAAATACATTTGTTTTTGGGTTATGCAAAAAGGCAATCAGTGAAATTAGCCCTAGACCAATCAATCCAATACGTTGAAATACGCATAGTGGACATGGCTCAAGCCCTTGTACATGCTCTAAATAGAGCGCAAATGACATACCAATCACACTTGCCAAAAATAAAAGACCACTTACGAAGCGATAACTACGCCATTGCATGGAACTTCCTCATTATCTAATCAATGCTTTATCTAAATTTACTCAGATAATCCTCGAAACTTATACTTGTATTTTGTTCAAGTTGCTGTTGTTCTGCGAGAGATGTTCGAGTAAGCCCCTCAAAATACGCTAAAGTTTCCGGACTTAATACATGTTGTTCGTAACTTTGGATATGTTGATTGGCCATATAGCCACCAAAATTCCATGTGCCACCTTGCTCTACAGTATCGGCAATCACATGCGCTGATAGCGTTTCATCCACATCATCAATACGTGTTTGCATCACCGTCAACGCTTGGCGATATAAATCTGTGGCATAGGATTGGTTGAGTAGATCTGCAAGTGGTTGCATGGCGGTGACATGCTGTTGAATCCACTCAAGTAATGGATATTCAACACCCGCTTCAATGATTTTTGCATTTGGCGCACGACCACGATTGACCACTTCAGCCTGGTTTTGCTCAATAATATCTTGTTCTTCATCCCATAGATCTGGGCTTTCTTTAAGCAAGCAATACAATGCAACCACTTCCAAGAAGCCTGCTGTATCCTCATCAATGCCAATCGCACTGTATGGATTTACATCTACCGCGCGTAATTCAACATAGCCAATCCCACGATTTGACAAGGCCTGAGATGGCGTTTCCCCTGCTTGTGGCACTTGTTTTGGACGGACTAAGCTGTAGTATTCATTTTCAATTTGTAAGACGTGATCATTAATTTGAATCGGCTGACCATTGGCATCGTTTAAACCTAAATGACTAAACTGCGCATAAGGTGAATTGACCGCTTTTTGTAATTCAGCCACATAACTTTCTAAATTGTTGTAATGAATACCCAATTGTTTTTGTGCAGAATTTTGGTAACCAAAACGCCCCATGCGCAATGCTGTGGCATAAGGTAGAAATAATGTGCCTTTGATTAAAGGCAACAATTGATGTTCACGGCCTGTCATAAAGCATTTACAAACTGAAGGGCTGGCACCTACCAAATACATCACAAGAGGAGTTAAACGAATAAAGTTACGGATTAATCCAAGATAACGATGACTGCGATAATCTTGCAGGCTTAAGGCTTTAAGCGCTTCATTGCTTTCGTGTTGTTGTAATTGTTCAAATAACGCATCTGGGAAAGACACATTATAGTGCACACCCGAAATCGTCTGCATACGGCGCCCATAACGAATGCCGAGACCATGGCGGTATAAGGTTTTGAATTGACCAATATTGGATGTGCCATATTGCGCCAAACGGATATTTTCTTCTTTGTCATCCAGCATACATGGCATGGACAAAGTCCACAGCTTTTCATCATTTTCTAAATGACGATGCACAACAGCATGTACATCGGTTAAAAAGCTTAACGCTTCAGGAATGCTTTCTTTGGGAGGTGTAATAAACTCCATCAAAGCTTCTGAATAATCTGTGGTGATATGCGGATGTGTTAGGGCTGAGCCTAAAGACTGAGGATGATCAGCCTGTGATAAAAAGCCATTACTTTGCATACGCAGGCTTTCACGTTCGATGCCACGTAACATGCCTCTGAATAAGGTAGAATCCACCCAATTTGGTACTAAAGATTGGGAAATCGTTTCGGGTTGACTCATACTTACTCGCTTATCTTAAAGAATTTTTTAAAATAAAATGTTTTGATGCGCGCAGTATAACGTTATTTATCGATATACACGTATAAGCATCGTTGTTTTAAATGAATTATTCACTTTATTTCGGAAAAGTTTTTAACACAAACTACCTCTACAAGACATCTAAAATTTGTGATTTTATAGAAAAATTACCACTAAAGAATTGTAACTACTATGAATTATCAAGAAATTATCGATTTTTGGTTTAGTGAAGAAACTCAACCATTTTGGTTCGCAAAAAGTGACGCATTCGATCAAACTTTGCACCAGCGATTTGCACATACCTTGGATCAAGCCAAACATTGTGAGCTATGGACTTGGCGTGCCACAGCAGAAGGTCGCTTGGCTGAAATTATTGTTTTAGATCAATTCTCGCGTAATTTGTATCGAGATCATGCTGAATCTTTTGCACAAGATGCCTTGGCACTTGCGCTAGCACAAGAAGCAATTCAGCTGAATTTAGATCAACAATTAAGCCCCGAACAGCGTTCATTCCTGTATATGCCATTTATGCATAGTGAATCAAAAATTATCCATATCCAAGCTTTACAACTTTTTGAAGAACTGGGTAATCCACTCAATTTAGATTTTGAGAAAAAGCATAAAGTGATTATTGATCGTTTTGGACGTTATCCTCACCGCAATCAAATTTTAGGACGAAGCTCAACGGCAGAAGAAATTGAATTTTTAAAACAGCCGAATAGTCATTTTTAATCCTATTTATTTTTATCTAAACAGCTTATGCAGAAATATTTTGCATAAGCTGTTTGGCCAGCGCATCAAAGCATACTGATCCATCAGAAACAACAAGCGTTAGAAAACATAGCTGTGTTTAATAATGGTATTTTCAATCATTTCTGCATGTATGGACTTTAACTGCTGTTCATGCGAGTCAAAACTTGGAAATAGCGGTATGCCCTTTCCAAGAAGAACAGGCATGATAAAAACTTCTAAAGTATTGAGCAGCTTCTGTTCAATAAAAGTATTCTGCAATTGCGTTCCACCAACAATCCAGACATTGCCGTTATAATTCTGTTTAAGGTGCTCAACAAGTTCATCCACACCTAAGTTCCACCGCGAAAGCGAGGCATGAGTTAAAGCTAAATCAGGATTAGAAGTGACGATAAATCCTTTCTGATTTGGATAAGGCCACGCCTCAGCAAAAGAACAAATCACTTCATAGGTTTTACGCCCCATAATCACAATATCGATATCTTGGATAAAATCATCATATCCACAGTCAATACTTTGAAATGGCGCTAAAAACGCTACAGAACCATCTGGTGTTGCGATATAGCCATCTGCGCTTGTTGCAATATAACCTTTAATTTGAATACTCATTCAACTCTACTCTCAACAGTCTTCATTTTTTATCATGGATCAAATACGCATAATACCGTGCTTATTGTTTAAACTTTACGTGAACAGTCATTTATCTTGTTGAGTATCATCCTGAATTAACAAAATTCTTCTTGAAATTCATTGTCAGTCCATCAATTTAGAACAATATACTGAGGATTATAAATTCATTAAATTCCATCCAGAAGAATGGAAAGGAGAGACACATGAACAAAGTACTCATTGGTCTAACTATTGCAGCGGCGCTCACCATCACAGGTTGTGCGACGACACCAAGTAAACCACGTACCTTTGACCAGCTTGGGCAATACACTACGGTTCCACTTAACGATCATAGCTATCGCATCAGCTTCCAAGGCAATAGCAATATGAGTTTTGGAACAGCTGAAGAAATTAACCTTGTCAAAGCCGCACAAACCACGCTTTTAAATGGGTTTACTTACTTCAAGGTTTTAGATGATCCAAGTAATCGCACTCAGCAACCGCCTCGTAAAGCAGTAGTTTACCCATCATCAAACTACTATCCATATGGCTGGGGCTATCGTCGTCATCCTGTGTTCTGGAATGACCCATTTTATGATATGCCACAAGTGGTGACCATTGACCCTGTGCAAATTTCCTATACGATAGAATGTTATAAAGATAAAAAGTCATCGCCAAATGATGCATTTGACGCTCGTCTGATTTTGCAATCTTTAGGACAAAAATATGGTGTTAGTCCGACAGGACAAGTACTGCAACCACAGCCTGATGCGGTAACATCAACGAAATAAAAATGCAGAAATCGATTTAGGAAAATGAATGAGCGGAATTGAACAAAGTGAAGTTCTCAATGAAATTCCAAACTTAGATCGAAGCAAACGCTTTGCGACCATCGCCTTGGTGGTGGCTGTTGTCGCATGGTTTGCTTTGATCATTTCCGCCAAACTGATGCCTGAGTATGCTTGGTTTATTCATATTCTCATGCTGGGTGCTGAAGCTGGCGTGGTCGGTGGCTTAGCCGATTGGTATGCGATTACCGTGTTGTTTCGTAATCCCTTTGGGAAAATTCCCATTCCTAAATTCCTCAAAGATCACACCGAAATCATTCCACGTAATAAAGCACGTATTGCGGAATCAATGGGTAAATTTGTCCAAGAGAATTTTCTCTCTCCACAAATTGTTGAACGTAGTTTAAAAAGTATTGATCTTAGTTTTGCTGTGGGTCAATGGCTGGCCAATCCTAAAAATAACGGTCAAGTGGTGGATGTTATTCAACAAACGGTTCCGAAAATTTTCGAATTTGTCGGGCAAGACCAAATTGGACGCTTTATTCAAAACAACAGTGTGCAATGGGTTCGAAATACTCGCATGAACCAATTGGCAAGTGAAATGCTGCGTGCGGTTTTAGAAAATGATTTCCATCAAGATGTATTACAACGTGGACTGGATATTGCCCATGAATGGATGATGACCCATCCTGAAAAAACCCGTGAAATTACCCAAACCATGTTTAAAGAGCTTGGTGTTTCACGCCTTGCCAAAGGTGCCAGCTGGATTGGGATTGATGTTGAGCAACGCACCATTGATTCAGTGATTGAAAAAGTGGAATCCATGCTTGCTGATCAAGAGCATCCTATTCGTCAAAAAATTGAAGAAGCTGCACATGAACTTATGCTACAACTAGCAGATAACAATAGTCATGCCAGCATAAGCTTAAATGAAACCAAGAATGCCCTTTTAGACAGCGAACCAGTACTCAACTTTATTACTGGTGCTGTGGTGATTTTATGTGATGCGGTTAAATCTGACTTGCTTAAAGCAGACTCAGGTATTGCCATGAATTTACGTATCGCCATTCAACAGCTGGGTGAAAACTTGATGCAAAATAAGTCTGTACGTGAATTGCTGAATGATCGAATCAGCGGAATTGCCATCAATTTAAGTGACCAATATAGTGAGAAAGTGATTAAGTTTATTAGTCAACGTATCCATGAATGGGACTCTACCGAAATGATCGCCAAGATTGAAAATGAGGTAGGCGGTGATTTACATATGATCCGTGTTAATGGTGTTGTGGTGGGTGCATTTATTGGTCTAAGTTTAGGTGTGATTCGTGCTGTGATTGATTTTGCGATTTAAGAATATAAAAAATGGGAGTCTAGCTCCCATTTTTTAGCACTGCACTTTTATCAATTTAAATGCTGTATCAATCAATCGCATAATTGATGGTCACCACAACCCGCGCAATTTTATTAATGGTGGCTTTGTCGTAAGCACCACCATAATCGCTATCATCATCAGAACCACTTTCAGGTAAAATATAAAACGCACCCTGACTTGCAGAACGCATTGCACCGACTTTTACCCCACCAACTTTTGCAAACTCATTGGCACGGCTATGCGCATTTTTAGTTGCATTGGCGATCAATGACATTTTTATTTCTTCTAGATTCGACACCAAATACTGCGGTTTTTGCTCGATGGAGATGCCTTTTTCATCTAATAAATACGCATCTTTTGCGGCTTTCTCAATCTTTTGAATATCACGACTATTTATCACTAGCGATTGCATCGCAGTATAGCCTCTAAACTCGCGGGTAAATTTTCCCTCACCTTGATTCACTTCTTCATAATAGGGTTGAGAGCTTTTATTACCCAGTTTCATTTCTGTTGCTTTAAATCCATGCTCAATAAAGAAATCTTGTAGTGCTTTTATTTCTTGATCCAACAATTGATAGGCGGCTGAAACACTGTCTGAAGCACGACTGGTTTGCAGATGAATTTCCCAGCGCGCTAGATCTGCTTGTATGGGTTTTTCAGCCAACCCTTTGACCACTATTGAATTTTTTTCACCATTAAACTGCTTAAGTGCATAGCCCATGACACTTGCTGAGATAATGAATCCTAAACTTAGAATGAGTGCAAAGACCCATAAAGTTTTATATGTGATTGATTTATTTTCCATTATTTTAGTATCGCTAAAATTATTATAAATAAGTTATAGTAAGGATCCTACAACAAGTCAACCCACTTTGCCCCTATAAACAATATTGCTTTATGGTTTGCATTGCTGATAAAGATTAATAACGCCTTATAAAAATCAAAATAATTCATCTAATCATTATATGAAATTTACATGATCTGATTCAGCGCTTAAAATCACTGCTAAAGTGCGTTTAAGCCATCTAAAATTGCTCTGAAACGCATGAATGAAATTTCAGTTTTGACCTTATGGCCTTAAACTTGTGGGCTTAAAAATGAAAAATTTAGCATTCATCTTATCGGTAATTTTACTTCTCACTATTTTGTAGTTCTATTTAGTTAATCTTACGCATCATACTCGGCGATATACCATAATGTTTTCTAAATTCACGTGAGAATTTCGACATATCATCAAATCCACATTGATAGGCAATTTGATTAATTTTATGCGTATGTTCCTTGGTCTGTATCAACATCTTCTTGGCTAATTGCAGACGACTTTGCATCACATAACGGCCAAATGTGGTTTCGTTCTGTTGAAAAAGTTTACTGATATATCGCGAACTAATACGAAGATCTTGAGCAATATCATGAATACTCAGCCCACTATTGTTTAAGTGCTCCAGAATTAAATGCTTGACCTGTACGAGCATGCTGTGGCTACTTGATCGAGGCGTTTTGTCTTTGATCTGATCAAGAACCACATAACGGAGTAAATCAAAAAATTTATGCAGTACCACCTGCTGAAGTTCTGTTGAAGCCTGCTCAGGGAACCAAAATAAATCATGTGCGTAATTTAATAATAAAATTTTCAGTGGATGCCCATCACCAAAAGCATGACCGCACAACTGGTCAGGTCGCCCAAAATACTGTTGAAATTGTTCACGAGGGAACATGAGAACCAGTTGATTGAATTGTCCATTCAAATACAAATCATACGGCTGCTGGGTATCATGAAAAATAAATTGCCCTTTGCTGAGGCATTGTTCACGACCATGATACTGAACACCCATTTGGCCTTCTATCAGGAAGATAAATAAAATCTCATCATGGTGACTATGTCTAATATTGGAGGCATGCCGTTCAACATGTTGACCATAGCCTTTGATTTCAACCAGTTGAATATTGCCTATATGTTTTGCAGACAAAGCACCAAAAAAGCCATGCTGTACAGAAACATTACAGGTCAATGGTACAAATACTTGACTAATCGCATCCTGCCAATAGTCACGTTGCAGCTTATTTTTGACACGCCTTGTGTCATAGTTAAACATCATTGTCTCTCTTATTTTTAGACGCTTATGCAATAAAGCTAATCCGTTTAGCATAATTTGTAAACCTTCAACTCAGCGCCCCCTAATTTTGAGATCAAGCAAAATTTATCTCTTTTAAATTTGAAATCATTTTTGGATTTTTAGTTCCGTATAGATCTATTTTTTGTTCCTGCTCAGCATACCCCCTGATCAATCTTTGGCTTTATAACCAAAAGTGCAATATTGCTTAGTTATTGAGAAAGGATCACTCATGAAAACTTCAATTAAAGTCGCTTGTGTACAAGCGGTTCCTGCATTTCTCGACTTACAAGGAAGCGTAGACAAAACCATCAAAATTATTGCCGAAGCAGCGGAAAAAGGAGTTGAACTTATCGCCTTTCCAGAGATTTGGATTCCAGGCTACCCATGGTTTTTGTGGTTAGATTCTCCCGCTGCAAATATGCCTTGGGTATATCAATACCATCTCAACTCTCTTGAACTTAACAGTGAACAAGCCAAACAAATTGCGGATGCTGCAAAAAAATATAATATGCATGTGGTTTTAGGCTTGAGTGAGCGTGATCATGGCAGTCTGTATATTTCCCAATGGATTATTGATCATCATGGGGAAACCATTGCTGTTCGTCGAAAATTAAAAGCCACCCATGTAGAACGGACTTTATTTGGTGAAGGTGATGGTAGTTCTCTGCAAGTCTATGACACTGCGCTTGGTCGCATTGGAGCGCTGTGCTGCTGGGAACATTTACAACCCTTAAATCGTTATGCAATGTATTCTCAGCACGAACAAATCCATATCGCAGCATGGCCTAGTTTTAGCTTATATACAGATATGACTGCCGCACTTGGTGCAGAAGTCAACAATGCGGCTTCACGTTTGTATGCAGCTGAAGGACAGTGTTTTGTGCTTGCATCTTGTGCGATGGTTTCGCAGGAAATGATTGACGCTTTATGTACCGATGAAACAAAGAAACAGTTACTAAAAACTGGTGGTGGCGCATCACGAATTTATGGCCCTGATGGTGGTAATCTTGTCACTCCACTTGCCGAAGATGAAGAAGGTCTGTTAATCGCTGACATTGATCTTAATCATATTATTTTTGCCAAAAATGCAGCAGATCCTGTAGGGCATTATTCTCGTCCAGATGTTTTTCAGTTGGTATTTAATGCTCAACATAAACCCAACGTGATTTATTCAGCACCCTCTGTACGTTCCGCTATAGAGCCAACAAATGTAGATGTGACAGCAGAATTGGAGGTTGAAGGAGAATAAATAAGGATTTGCTATTTTTAGTTGTGAAGGCGAACTCAATCTTGGTCAATTTTTAATTAAAGGAAGGTTCTATAAGGGCCTTTCTTTAATAGAGGCTCTTATGTGAAATGTTTTATGTAATTAAAATCTCAAGCCTCGAATTTTTTCATGCTATGCACTTCTATTAATTTCTTCTTTTCATTCATAGATATATTTTTTAATTTTAAAATATCTTTATTTAATAGCTTATCTGTTTCTAACAACTCTTCAAATGCCATAGATTCTAGGGTCGCAATTGTATCAGGCTCTAATTGAGTTTGTTTCAAATATCTTGCTTAGGAAGAAAAATTCCACGAATACATTGGGGGTTGATAATCGAAATTTGTATATGACTATGTTGTTTAAACCCAGCATTAGGATAAAGATCTTTTCCTTCCCAAAATGCAGCTCTTACAGAATCAAATGGTTCATCTTCTTTTTCAGCCATTTGAATTGCATATAAAATCACAGCACAATCCAGCTCTCTTTTTTTAAAGTCTATATCAGTAGGTGTCCAAGCAGTATTTTTAGGTATTTCTTTACCTTCGGCTTTTAACTCTTCCACCATAAATGTATATGCGTCACTCACATAATCTAGCCAGTATTGATCAAGAAGATCTAGACAGTGTCCTAGATCTATAGTGGCACCGATAGCAAAAGGCTTCTTTACACTAGTATCTTTTCTTTTACTTTGTTGTTCTGCCCACATTTGAGCACGTGCGAGACTATTCTCCCAAAAATAAATGCCATGACCTAACCAATCATAGTCATTTTCACTAGGCAGTAATTCATCATCCCCAAGAATTATTCGCTTACCTACTGATTCATCTAAGCCGTGAAAACCTAGAACTAAATTAGAACGACGACTATACATTTAATTATTTAGTTCTAACCTGATCACTGTTACTAGATGATTTAGCGAAGAATTGGTCATTAAAGTTACCGTTTGCATCAAGAATTTTTGCATCTTTTAAAAATGTCAATCTAGCTTGATGATCGCTCTTACGGGCTTCAAAAGAACGACGAGCCTTTTCTCTTAAGCTTAGGACTTGATTTTGCATAATATTCTCCTATTGTCCTAGTCATTATAACAAAAATCGATCTATTCCTAGATTAAAAATTATATGGCTATATTTTGTTTACATAAAGTATCTTATATATGTGAGGCCAAAACGTATCCTCAATTATCAATATAATACGAGCTATAAAGCCAAAATCCCAACCCAACTCCCTTAAATATATTATGTAACTAAAAGTTACATCCACCTAAAATCTAACTTACCTATTCTAAATCCCATAGTACCCTCTAACCAATAGATTTCTTAATCCTATTCAGCTCCTTAAAATGACCTGCTAAACTGCCGCTAATACATTTATAAAATCAGTCTGGTCATGATCGAAATCCACTCCAAACTCCCTGCTCAAGGCGTCACCATTTTTAGCATCATGACCGCTATGGCACATCGTCTTAACGCCCTTAACTTGTCACAAGGTTTTCCAGACTTTGACGCGCCACCTGCATTACTACAAGCACTCAGCCAAGCTACATTGGACGGTTTTAACCAATACGCAGCGGGCGATGGTTTATTAGCGCTAAGAGAACAACTGGCGCAACTGTTTTTAAAACGTGATCAATTACAACTTGATCCAGTCACAGAAATCACCATCACTCCTGGGGCAACGATCGGGATTTTTAGTGTAATACAAGCCATCATCCATCAAGACGATGAAGTGATTATTTTTGATCCAAGCTATGACAGCTATGCACCGAGCGTGCAATTGGTCGGTGGTAAAGCCATTCATATCCCACTCAATGCGCCTGAGTTTTCTGTAGATTGGAATCAAGTCAAATCTGCGATTACAGATAAAACCCGTATGGTGATTGTAAATACCCCACACAATCCAACTGGGGCGATTTGGTCTAAACAAGATTGGCTAAATTTAATTGAACTGATTCAAGATAAAAATATTGTTGTGCTTTCAGACGAAGTCTATGAGCATCTGATTTATGACGGCGAAAAACATTATTCAGCATTATCATTTCCAGAACTTAGAGATCGTAGTTTTGTAGTCGGTTCTTTTGGTAAGACCTTTCATGTGACAGGTTGGAAAACAGGTTATTGCATTGCGACACCAGAGCTTATGAAAGTATTTCGTCAAATTTATCAATTTGCCAACTTCTGTGGGGTAACCCCCGTACAAATGGCACTTGCCAATTTTATGCAACAGCATCCTGAACATATTGATGGCTTATCAAGCTTTTATCAGCAAAAGCGTGACCTATTTATTTCAGGTATTGCGGATTCAAAATTCAGTTTAATTCCTTCTCAAGGCACATTCTTTCAAAATGTTGACTACAGCCAAATTCGCCCAGATTTAAATGATGTAGAGATGTGTAAATTCTTAGCGGAAGGACATAAAATTGTGGCGATTCCAGTTTCTGTTTTTTATAAGCAAGCCCCTCAAAACTTACGTTTAGTGCGTTTTTGTTTTGCCAAAAAGGAGCAAACTTTGATTCAGGCCTGTGAAATTTTAAATCAAATTTAATCCCAACCCATACAGATCATCTCTGTAAAATTAAAGCCTGAGTTACTGAAATACTCAGGCTTTTTACTCAGCGTTTGTTATATTATCAATAAGATAAAGACACTCGAAATAGACAGTAGAATAAAAGATGCCAGCTCGTCCCGATATGCTTCACCAACCCAAATTCTGGAAGGTTTTTTTAATCTTCCTTGGCCCACTGATTCTAACCAATATTCTGCAAAATCTGTCTGGAACAATTAATACCATTTTTGTTGGGCAGATGCTCGGTGTAGAAGCGATTGCCGCAATTTCGGTATTTTTTCCGATTCTATTTTTATTGCTGGCTTTTGTGATTGGTCTATCTACAGGTGCAACTGTGCTGGTTGGGCAAGCGTGGGGTGCCAAAGATATCGAAAAAGTGCGTACCATTGTTGGCGCATTGTTATTTATGACCCTCATTGGTGGATCAATCATTGCCTTTTTAGGGGTGTTTTTTGCCAAAGAAATTCTATTGCTTTTGGGTATAGATCCCAAAATCATGCATCTTGCACTGCCCTATGTTCAATGGATGTTAATGAGTAGCCCTTTTCTATTCATCTATATTACCTACACCTCTATTTTACGTGGCGTGGGTGATAGTACGACACCCTTAATGGCATCAAGTCTGACGATCATTGTGGGTGTGATTGTAACCCCAGCCTTGATTGGCGGTTACTTTGGTCTACCTAAGCTTGGCATTATTGCTCCAGCGATTGCCAGTGGCTTAGGCTTTATTTCGACCTTAGCTTTTCTCTATATCTATTTGAATAAAAAAGATCATGCTTTAAGACCAGATTCAGCCTTAATCCAACATATCCGCTATCACCCACAATTTAGTCGCAGTATTTTGCGCTTGGGTGTGCCGACAGGTATTCAAATGGTGACCAACTCGGTCGCAGGTCTGGTGGTGATTGGGTTGGTCAACCAACATGGTGCACATGCAACAGCAGCATATGGTGCAGTCAACCAAGTGCTCAACTATATCCAATTCCCTGCTTTGTCGATTGCGATTGCAGGTTCCATCTTTGCCGCTCAAGCGATTGGCGCTGGGAAGTCTGAGCTGTTGGCAAAAGTGACGCGAACGGCGCTGCTCAGTAATATTGTGATTACAGGTTCATTGGTACTCTTGGCCTATATTTGTTCAAAATATTTGATGGCGTTGTTTATTACAGATCCATCAGTGATTGAATTGGGTCAGCAATTACTATTTATTGTGCTGTGGTCGATTATATTTTTTGGTGCAAGTGCAATTTTTGCCTCAATCATGCGGGCCAGCGGAACTGTGACTGTTCCTATGATTTTTAATATTTTATCCATCCTGCTCATTGAAGTTCCATGTGCTTATTTATTTAGTCAGTGGTTTGGTTTACAAGGCATTTGGTATGCGCTTGCACTGACGTTTTTCAGTCTATGCCTTATGCAAGGTTTGTATTATCAATTTGTTTGGAAAAAGAAAACCATTGAGATCTTAATTTAAATGAATAGATATTGAGTTCTAATTCAACAGATTAATTTCACAATACCTAAAATGAAAAAACCGTCAGCTTGACGGTTTTTTCATTTTATAAATCAATTATTTTGGTTCTAGCTTTTTACTAAACTTGGTCGCAAAACCTGTAATTTTTTGATATCCAGTCGGTAAAATACGCTGAATTAAATCCAAAGTTTTTGCATCATTTCCAATAAGCAAACGACGTTTGTCTTTTAGGACAGCATCCAACATTTGTTGAGTAGCATCTTCTGGTGGCATACGTAATAGTTTATTGAATGCTTTTGCTGATTTGTCAGGGTTCATTCCCAAAGAACGTAAACTGTCATTCATACGCGCATCATTTGCAATATTGGTACGAATGCCGCCTGGGTGAACACATAGCGCTGATACACCACACTTTTCGATATCTAATTCTTGACGTAATGATTCAGTAAAACCACGTACCGCAAATTTAGATGCATTATATGCAGACTGGGTCGGTTGTGCGGTTAAACCAAACAAACTCGAAATGTTGATGATATGCCCATCACCTGTTTTTTTGATATAAGGCAAAAATTCTTTTGTTCCGTATACAACCCCCCAGAAATTGATATCCATGATCCATTCTAGTTCGTCATAAGATGCACCTTCCACGGTAGAACCTAAAGCCACACCAGCATTGTTAAAAATCATGTTTACAGAACCATGATTTTGCACCGTATCCGCAGCCCAAGCTCGCATTTCTTCAACTTTGGCAACGTTCACTTTCTTTGAGGTCACACGAACATTATACGGTTTAACCAGTTCAACGGTTTCAGCTAAACCTTTTTCATTCACATCACTAATGGATAAATGACAACCTGCTTTTGCCAATAAAATAGCAAGTTGTTGTCCCATACCAGAGCCAGCACCAGTAATTGCAGCGACTTTGTTTTTAAAATTTTTCATTGTCTATCCTTTTTTAAACCCGCACAAAGCATTCAGAGTGATGTGCAGCTCACTTGCTCAATATAATTTTGACAATCATTATTGTCAATATTATATTATGATTTAGCCGATGTTTTTTTATACAAAAATTCTAGAATAGGTTTCAATGGCTTTTATTGCTAAAATAAGCGCTTCTTTGTGACAATCAAATATGACACGAGTAATTTTTTACAATGAATGAGCCACTTTCCACTGAAAAGAAAACTATAAATAAAGCTGCCAAAGAGCGTCAATTTAAAGGCATGTCCTTATCTGAGCGGAAACTTGCACGTCGAGAAAAGTTGATCGAAGCAGGGATTGAAGCTTATGGTACGTATGGCTTTTTTTCTGTCACCGTCAAAGATATTTGTAATGAAGCCAAGCTGACTGAACGTTATTTTTATGAGTCCTTCAAAAAAAGTGAAGAGCTGTTCCAAGTCATCTTTCTACAACTGATTGAACAATTACAACAAACCGTGATGCAAGGGGTCATGCAAGCAGCACCTGATCCTAAAAATATGATTCGTGGTGGCTTAACTGCAATCTTTACCATGTTAAAAAATGATCCACGTGTGGCGCGTATTATTTATATCGATGCCATGCTGGTTCAAGAACTGCATAATCATGCCACGATCCATGAAACGATGGGCCGTTTTGACCGATTAATTCACTCCTTTGTCACCCTGATGATGCCGCATATTGAACGCAGTGAACAAGAAATTTCCTTGGTTGCCACAGGTTTAAATGGCTATGTGACTCAAATTGCGGTGCGCTGGGTCATGGGTGGATTCAAACAATCGCTTGAAGAAATTGTCTCAGCATGTGAAATTGTATTTATATCGCTGATTGATTCATTTTCATCTAAATAAGCTTTTTAGCCTGAACAATCCTGTCATAAAATCGTCATAAAACTATCAAATAGCGTATTTTTATGTTCAGTTGAAATAAATTTCTTTTCTCAAAATGGAACATTTATTTAAAAATGTCATGGATTATTCATCATATCGACGATTATTTGTCACATTTTTTTGCAAAAATTCGTCAACATCTTCTTTTTGCAATGATACTGTCATAATTAATCTTTGTAATAAGCCTGTCATAAATAAAAGACGGTACACCGTTCATACATAGGATATTGCGTTGTGAAAGATGACTATATATTAATCGTCGATGACGAACTTCCGATTCGAGAAATGATTCATACCTCATTGGATATGGCAGGTTTTCAATGCCTGCAAGCTGAAGATGCAAAACAAGCCCATCAAATGATTGTTGACCAACGACCATCTTTGATTTTACTCGATTGGATGATGCCTGGCGGTGTGAGCGGTGTAGACTTATGTCGTCGCTTAAAACGTGATGAAAACTTGGCAGAAATTCCAGTCATCATGTTGACAGCACGTGGCGAAGAAGACCATAAAGTTCAAGGTCTTGATGCTGGTGCAGACGACTATATGACCAAACCATTCTCTACCCGTGAATTGGTTTCGCGTATCAAAGCTGTCCTTCGTCGTGCCAATGCACTCAGTGGCGAAAAAACCATTGATGCCAATGGATTAATACTTGATCCAGTGAGCCAACGTGTTAGTTTTAGCGATAATATTTTAGAAATGGGTCCAACAGAATACCGCCTATTGGCATTCTTTATGACACATCCTGAACGCGCTTATACACGTGCCCAGTTACTTGATCAGGTCTGGGGTGGTAACGTGTATATTGAAGACCGTACCATAGACGTACACATCCGCCGCTTACGTAAAGTGCTTGAACCTTATGGTGCTGATCGCTACGTACAAACTGTACGTGGAACGGGTTATCGCTTCTCTACCCGTGCAGATGTTGCTTTAGGTTAAGCATTCTCAAGGTAAATAAATTTCTATGTATGAACCCTACCCCGTCCCAGATCTTGCACGAGAACATAAAAAATTCCGTTACAGTAGCTTGTGGGAATTTGCAAAACAAGATTTACGCCTACTTGGTTTTTTACTCATCATTGGCGGATTTATTGGTTTAGGGATAGGGTATTTTTGGATTTGTATTTCCATCGGTTTTGCTGTTTTTTTTCTATTTCAATTACGCTCTTTATACTTGGTGAATGAGTGGATTTCGAATCGTCCTTACGATTCTCCGCCCAATCTAGAAGGTATTTGGGGGGCACTGCTTTTTAATGTTTATCGTGCACAACGCCAAGAACGGGTTGTTCAAGCTGAAATGGTCGGATTGATTGACCGTGCGCAATCCTCACTGATAGCTTTAGCTGAAGCTGTGGTTTTAACGGATGAATTACATCAAATTGAATGGTGGAATCCTGCTGCGGAAAGACTGTTGGGCATTCAACCGCTAGATCGTGGCCGTAATATCTTGACCATTATCCGTCAGCCGAGCTTTATTGAATATTTTAATAATATCGACCAATCTCCAGATGGCATTAAAATAAAATCTTCGGTTTATGAAGAGCATTATGTACAGATTAAACTGACACGCTTCGGCAGTGAAAGTCGTTTGCTCGTTGCTTACGATGTCACACGTGTACATAATCTGGAACAGATGCGCAAAGACTTTGTCGACAATATTTCACATGAACTTCGTACCCCATTGACTGTACTCAGTGGCTATATCGAAACCTTTACCGACCAAGAAGATTTAAATCCGCGCTGGAAACGTGCCTTTGAACAGATGCAATCGCAAACACGTCGAATGAATGCGTTGGTCAATGACTTACTCTTGCTTTCACGTTTGGAAGGCAATAAACAAGTCGCAAAAAATCAAATCATCGATATGCCGAATTTGATGAATCAGCTTTTTGATGATGCACAAGCCTACAATGTCGATTATGGCCATACTTTAAATTTAGATATCGACAGTCATTGTGACTTAATTGGTTCTGATGCAGAGCTTGCCAGTGCGTTTAGTAATTTAATCACCAATGCGATTAAATACACCCCTAAAGGTGGCACAGTTACAATCGGTTGGCATGATGACAGTGAACATGGTTATTTCACTGTTGAAGATACCGGGATCGGGATTGACCCAAAACATATTCCACGTTTAACCGAACGCTTTTATCGCGTAGACAGTGCACGAAGCCGTCAAACGGGTGGAACTGGGTTAGGGCTTGCCATTGTGAAGCATGTTTTAATGCAACATAATGCGTATTTAGAAATTGATTCTAAAGAAAATCGGGGGTCTATTTTTAGAGTGGTTTTCCCCAAAGAGCGCCTTGATTTTGCAGGTTAATATTTGATTTTTTGATTAATTCGAATGAAACTATTTCTAGATTGTGAATTTAATGGCTTTGGTGGTGAATTAATTTCACTGGCATTGGTTGACGAGAATAATCAACATTTTTATGAAGTTTTAGAATGCGCTGACCCAATTACTTGGGTTAAAGACCATGTCATGCCTCGTTTAAATCAAAAACCGATTTCATTAGCGCAATTTCAAAGTCACTTACAGATTTATTTATCTCAATATACAAGTCTTGAAATTGTGGCAGATTGGCCAGAAGACTTTGCCTTGTTTACCCGTAGTCTGGTACTTTCTGCAGGAAAATGTATCCGAACACCTCCGCTGACCATGCAGTTATGGATGCAGGATCCAATCGAAACCCATGTTGCCTCTGAAAACCCACACAATGCCTTAGCAGATGCACAAGCTTTAAAGCTGTCTTATTTCAATGCATCGAAATTAATCTAAAATCTATTCCAGATTTAGCCGCACATTTTTATCGGGTTGCTATTACATAGAAAGAACCACCAAATAGCTCACACTGCTTGTGTATTTACCATTGGAAAGATGCTTTGCCTCGACAAAAGTATATTTGGAAATTAATACTAAAAAATCGATGTCCAACTTTTAAAATCGTTTTCCTCAAAAAGCACTTATGCCATAACGAAAATTTATTCTTAGACGTTTGCTGTATGTCTTCATAATAAAATTCGAGATCAAGTTGAATAAATGACTTTAGATTATAAAAATAAATATCATCCATATTAATGTTGACCAAGTCACACCAGTTAAATATATTGAGAAATATATCTGATTTTAAGCATTATTTTATCATCGGCTATTTTTATAAAAAACTATTCATAAATATCAACACACCAAAAATGGACATTACAATGAATAAATATAAATTTTCTATTGCAGCTGTTTTAGGATTATTACTAAGTGGCTGTGACACGACCATGGCAAAACTCTCTTACAACAATCTAACAGGGAAAACTGCAAATGAGATGATGAATACCACTCGTGAAGGAAAATACGGACCAGTATGGGGAAAGCCTTATACGACTGGCGTTGACAAGGATGGAGGTCAATTATTTTTTTATTGGATACGTTCCGATATGGGAGTAACAACCGAACAATGTGGACAAGGCATGGATCAAGGTGTTGTGATCCAATATATGTGTAGCTATTCCAATGTCTGGTGGAAGGAATGGAAGATTAAATTTGGACAAGACGGACGAGTCTCTGAATGGAAAGTGGTTTCTTTTAAGGCTGAAAAGAACCGTTTATAACAGGCTTACATCAAATCTTATTCGGCTTTGTGAGATTGACTCTGTTACTCAAAGTGATACAGAGTTAATCTCAATCAACCATTTGAAAAATATAAAAATCCATTGATCTCTATTATATTTGATGCCCTAAAGCTTCACCCATCACCACAATAGAATTGGCTTTAAACTGTTCATCCCAAGTGATTTTATTCTGTTCAAACAATACAACTGCGGTTGAACCTAAATAAAAACGTCCAAGTTCAGCACCCTTTTCTAAGGCTAAATCATGCTGGTTTAACTCTAAACGCCCTGTTGGTTTTACTTTGCCAGTCGCCACAGTTTCAATTCCTGCCACGATCATTGCACCCACCAGAACAACCGCCATACGTCCCAATTCGGTATCAAACAAACAGACCATACGCTCATTACGCGCAAATAAACCTGGAATATTCTCTGCTGTCGTTTGGTTTACAGAAAATAACTCACCTGGGATATACAAGGTTTCGGTCAATGTTCCTGCAAATGGCATATGGACACGGTGATAATCACGTGGTGACAAATAAACCGTGGCAAATTCACCATTGATAAATGGTGCAGCCAATTGTGGATCGCCAATCAATTTGTCTACAGAAAAACTTTGGCCTTTGGCTTGAAATACATCACCATCTTTAATTTTACCCAACTGAGAAATTGCACCATCTGCTGGAGAGACAATACTGGTCTGATCTGTGTCAATTTCTCGGACACCTTCTTTTAAAGCACGGGTAAAAAATTCATTGAATGATTTATATTTTAAAGCATCACTTTGCTCAGCAATAGAAAGGTCTATCCCGTACTGTGCTTTAAATGCTTGAATCGCTAAATTTTTAACAATTGGATTTTCACTGGCTGCAACTTTACCAACAACACGGCTGAGTTGCTGTTGCGGAATGACTTTTTGTGCTTGGATAAAAATTTGTTTTTTTAACGTTGATGTAAGACTCACGCAGGTGATTCTCCAGTAATAATTGGACTATCGAGGCGATTGCCCCACTCGCTCCACGCACCATCATAGGCTTGAATATTCCAATCCAATAACCGACCCAAGATATAAGCCAGACCAGAACGATGATGTGACTGACAATACACCACCACAGGCTGGTCAAATTGAAAGCCTAATTGTTCTAGACGTTGTTGCGTGCGTTCTAGAGGATGCAATTTTAAATGATTTTGACGATTAATTGCAGTACTCCATTCAAAATGTTGTGCACTTGGAATGTGACCGCCGCGTCGCGCTGCTAAACGCTGTCCCGTATATTCTTCTGAAGTTCGACAATCCCAAACTTGAATCGCTTGCTGTTCAACCTTTTGCAACAGTTTGGCATATTCAATTCGGTGTTGATCAAGATGTTGTAAATTGACGGTAACTAAGGGTTCAACTTTGCTAAAACTTTCTGCTTCAGCCGAAGTCGGATAGCCTGCTGCCAACCATGCATGAATTCCGCCATTGAGGAGGCTAGTATTATAAAAACCAAGGCAATGTAAATTCCAAATCAAACGCCCAGCCCAAGCACCACCTTCATCATCGTAGACCACAACATGATGTTCGGGAGAGATGTTTAAATACTCAATCAGCGCTTTTAAACCGTCCTCATCGGGCAATAACCCTGAAGCTTGTTCTTCCTGTCGAACCAACAGTCGTGGTTTAACATGTAAGGCATGTGGAATATGTAATTGATCATACACAGAGCTACGACTTAGATCGACAATACGAATTTTGTCATGCCCTAAAAATGGCACAAGTTGTTCTGCTTCTATGAGTAATTCGAAGTTAAAGGCTGATGTAGTCATACGTTTTTCTATTTTAAGACCTTGAGCACAAATGATCTTAGCACAGTGTTTTTTACCAATATGCTGATTTTTCACATTCTTTTAGCAAAAATTCAGATATCAATTTTCACTACTTCGACAACTTCAGGTATTTCAAAGACCTGTCGTAAGTAAGCCAAGAAAGTATCGTTATCCGTCATGGTTTTTCCGGGGCTATCTGAAATTTTTGCCACAGATTGACCATTACACTCCACCAGTTTTAACACAATATTGAGTGGCGTTTGCCCCATATCATTGGTCAAATTGGTACCAATACCAAAACTGACTTGAAAACGATCTTTAAAGTATTGATATAACGCCCACGCACGCTCAATGTCTAATCCATCACTAAAGGTCAACATCTTGGTTTTGGTATCAATTTTCAGTTTTCGGTAGTGTTGATAAGCTTTATCGCCCCATTCAAATGGGTCACCACTGTCATGACGTAAGCCATCGAATAACTTGGCAAAATACAAATCAAAATCTTGTAAGAATGCATCCATACCGACCACATCGGTCAAGGCAATGCCCAGATCACCACGATACTCTTGTACCCAGGTTTCTAAAGCAGCTTTTTGAAAATCTCTTAAACGGACATCCAACGCTTGGAATGCTTGTAAAAACTCATGCGCCATGGTTCCAATGGGATGAATATTTAATTCTTTTGCCAAGAGGACATTACTGGTACCTCTAAACACATTGGGTACAGCTGCATGGAAAGTCTGAATCACATGTCTTTGCCAATCTAGACTATAACGACGACGAGTACCAAAATCTGAGACTAAAAATGGGGGAGCTTGAGTGCCTTGTTGTTGTTCAAATTTCTTTAATAATTCAACTTTGGCTTGTAGACGACGTTCACCTTCAATATAAATGTCATCATTACGAATCCGGCTAAAATAGAGTTCATTGACAATCGCCAGAACAAAAATTTCAAACATCATCGCCTGAACCATTGGGCCTTCAACCCAAATGTCTAAACGACCTTGTTCATCAATACCCGCTTTAATAAAACGGCGTTTGAGTTGGAATAATTCTAAATAGTCGACAAAATCACTTTTGATAAAACGCATACTGCGTAAATATTGCAATTCATCTTCTTGGAATTTGAGTAAGCAGAGATGATCAAGCTGCTCGTTCAAATCATCCAGAATATCCGTCAGGGGATAAACCGTAGCATCTAGATTACGACAGCGAAAGTGATACACACTGTGCGTTTGAGGAAATTTATGTAGCACCACTTGTAACATGGTAAATTTATATAAATCTGTATCGAGCAAGGATTGGATGATTGGCGCCATATCTATTTTAATTTCGCTATGCTGTTTTTATTAAAGCATATTTTTCGCTTAGATAACGTAATCATTTATAAGTGATGAACTATATTTTCAGTTAAGCTCAACAGAAATCTCAGCAGAATTATTTTTTCAATTTATCTACTCATATGATAATTTTATAAATTCTATTTTTATTCAAAAGCTTATCAACAGCTTCAACTTTTCAGCAATGGCTTACTCGCATCAACTTACTGGGTTTTCCCTGTTAGAATAGCGCTATCGTATTTTAGTCTTATTGTTTATATGCGCGCATTATTACAAAGAGTGTTAGAAGCCAAAGTTGTTGTTGATGGTGAAACCACGGGAGAAATTCAAAAAGGAATTTTGGTTTTTCTAGGTTTAGCGAAGGAAGACAATTTTGAAAAAGGTCAAAAATTAATTGATAAGATTTTGAAATATCGTTTTTTTGATGATGAACAAGGCAAAATGGGCTGGAACGTCAGCCAAGCCAATGGCGGGATTTTATTGGTTTCTCAATTCACCTTAATGGCACAAACGCAAAAAGGCTTGCGTCCAGACTTTGGGCCAGCCATGCCGCCCGCTGAAGCTCAGGCACTGTATCAACAACTGGTTGATTATGCTCGATCACAATTTAAAAATGTTGAGACAGGTATTTTCGCAGCGGATATGAAAGTGCATTTGGTCAATGATGGGCCTGTGACCTTTAACTTAGAAGTTGAATAATTAAAAGCTGAATAATCAAAAGCTTGAGCTTAATGCCAATGTTTAAATCTTAAAAAGCCCGATCAGATCGGGCTTTTTAAGATTTTCGATTCGCTTAGCGTCCAATCTTCTCTTTTAAGAATTGGCGTGCCAATTTAATTTTGTCTTTTACTGGTTTTGGAACTTTTGGTGGAATCAGTTTAGCCACTTGGTTAAACCAGACCAACAAACTGAAATCGCCTTCCATTTTGATGCTGCCGTTTTGCATACCCGTCATAAAAGCCGTTGGATCGCCTTTTACCAAAGTTTTTACACCTTGCTCACTGTCAGCAAACTGTAAAACAAAATCAGCTTTTTGTTCAGCACCTGAAACTGTATCAATTTGACCATTGTTCACAATAATTTGGCGTGCCACGCCCAAGTCGGTACCAATCTGAATACGGAACTGACGGTCATGGGTCAATTCAATAAATTTTGGACTGGTACGAGCCAATTGTTTCATACGAAGTGCTAAACCCAATACAAGCAAATCCAGTGGATCTGTACTTGCATCAACGATTGGTAACTTCACAACTGGAATTGCAGAAAGTTTCATGACATTTAAGCCTGTTGTTTTTTAAATTAGATTCGAATTTGCTCATCCTAGCATAACTTGTCATTGCGTAGACATGGCTTTCAGAGCAAAGTATAAACTGAAAAAAAGGTATACCATTATGATATACCTTGGAATGTCTAAATTGATTTTTTTCGTGTAATTAAAGTCACTATTGTTATCTTAGCGTTCATATTGACTGAAGTTTTCACTCAAAACTTATTCATCTTCATAGACTGGGGTATGTTCAATATATTGGCGATTTGCCAATGCTTTTTGTGCACGACTGTCTTCACGCAATAAGAGTGCAATCAATGCTGACATCGCCAACATAATCGCGGTTAAATAGCTATATGCGACCGAAATATCAAAGATGTTCTGTACACTATAACGCATTGCTTCCAAGGTGCCCCAGAAGATCATGCCTGCAAACATAAACCCTAACCAATGACGATAAGGGGAAAAGAAAACGGTAGCCAACGCTGCAGCAATTAGACCGAATCCAATCAATGTTGCAAATGTTGTTGATACCATAACAACCTCCGTCAAAATGATGCCTTATAAAAAAACCGTTTAAATAGGTGTTTCACAACAATTTCAAGCTTTATAATTTTTCTTAAATCACCTTATAGAAGCTTATGCTTTGCATTATGTATAGTTTTTAAGAGAAGGAAAGCGCTGTTTTCTGCTTAAACGACACACTTTGTCGCAACATTCATTTGTCATTACATTTTTTAAGAATCCTGTTTTTCTCACAATCTAATTACCATCAATCATGCAGTGTCATTACAAAAAAATACACACAGCTTTTAATCCCTGAAAAACTTTTTTTAAGTTCTAAAACGAATATTTTTATCAAGCTGTTTTATTGAGCGCGAATGGCAGCAAAGTGATTCATTTTCAAATAAAAAATAGCGACTTAAAGTCGCTATTTGTCATGATTCTGCAATATAACCCATGTCATTTAAGCACGGGACAAATCTTTATCATGCACGCCTAAAAGATAAAGCACACCATCTAGACCTACACTTGAAATGGCTTGATTGGCATTTTGACGAACCACAGGTTTCGCACGGAATGCGACTCCGAGCCCTGCAATTGAAAGCATCGGTAAATCGTTTGCACCATCTCCAACCGCAATCGCTTGCTCAGGTGAAATCCCCATTTTCCCAGCCAACTCAGTCAATAGATACGCCTTGCGCGCTCCATCAACGATATGGCCTTTAACCTCACCTGTCACAACACCATTTTCAACATCGAGGATATTGGCATGCACTTCATCAATGCCCAATTTTTCTTGTAGATATTCAGCAAAGTACTGAAAACCACCAGATAAAATCGCAGTTTTATAACCCAATGATTTCAGTGTCGAGATTAACCGCTCGGCACCTTCCGTCACGGTTAGTCGTTCAGCAATTTGAGGCAATACTGTGGCATCAAGGTCTTTAAGTAAAGCAACGCGAGCACGGAAACTTTGTTGAAAATCTAACTCCCCTTGCATTGCACGTTCAGTGATTTCAGCGACTTTATCGCCCACCCCTGCTTCTTTAGCAAGTTCGTCAATCACTTCTTGCTCAATCAAAGTTGAGTCCATGTCGAAGCAGACTAAGCGACGATTACGGCGATAGGCATTGTCTTCCTGCACCGCAACATCAATATTTAATTCAGCAGAAAGCCGTAAACATGCGGCACGCATCGCCTGTGCATCCAGCATTTGCCCACTCAAACCGAATTGAACACATGAACGTTTCAGCCCATCTTGGTGTCCATTACGTTCGGGGCGACCCGACAAGCGTGTCACTGTTTCAATGTTAAAACCTTGACTTGAAACAATATTGGTTACCGCTTGTAGATGTTCGGCTGTGAGCTCTGGTGCTAAAGCGGTCACGATATAACGTGTGCGCCCACCTTCACTCACCCATTGGTCATATTCTGCGCCTGAAATCGGCTTAAAACGAACAGTTAAACCAATATCATGTGCTAAAATAAGGATGTCTTTCATGGCTAAAGCTGTTGCAGTTTGATCGTTTGACGACACTACAATACCTAAAGTCAATTGATTATGGATGACCGCCTGTCCTACATCTAATATTTGCAAAGAATGTACGGACAACACTTGCATTAATCGAGTAAACTGATTGGGTTGGTCAGGTCCTAAAAATGAAATAAGAATGATTTCTCGCATGAATTGACTCGGGTCTGAGCTACAACAATTGGAAGAATCATAATCGAAATCGAATTTTTTTGCTTTGGAAGTTTACGTTGAATGCGCCAAGACAAGGGCTATTTGCTAGCCTACTTATTGTAAGTTTTGCATTTCATACCTTTTTATTGGTAGTTGCAACAACACATCAGTTGAATGAAAACCGTGCCAGCCAAGGCCAACTCATGACCAGCCAATTGGTCACGGACAGCCTATCTGAACTCGAACCCGCAAATACTGTGTCATTGGCACTGTTGGCAAATCGCTATGCGACCAATCCAAGCGTGGCTTCGATTCGAATACTGGATGCTAAAAAACAAGTGCTGGCAACCAGTGGTATGGCAAAAACTCGTCAAGGTGAAGTTTTTGTTCGTGATGCATTACAGAACGAGAAAAAAGTCGGCACAATTGAAATTACCTTGATCAAGCCAAGTATTGGTGAAATTTTACGGACCCAATGGCTGGCTATTTTAGTGTCCTTATTAATTCATACCTTTTTATGGTTGGCCTACCGTGCCATCGCTCGCCCAACGCGCAGTGAATTTTTGGCTCGCATCAACAATGAAGCCCGCTTAAAACACGAAATTCAACAACTGACTGAAGCACTTGAAGCGGAGAAAGCCAACCGCACGATTGCGATTGCGCAAGCTCAACAACAAGCGCAAGCCAAAGCAAAACCTGAACCCAAAACGCCTGTAACCACAACACTGGAAAATGACCAAGAGATTTTGGCGCTGAATATTCAGTACTATGATCCAAAGCAACTGATGAATACGGTCAACCAGTCGGTTTCACTGCCTTATTTTAATTTATGTCAGATTTTTCTGAATAAAAGTATTGAACTTTGCGCACAGCATTTCAAATTGAATGCAAAAGATTTCACCATTCATCAAGAATTTAATCAGAATGGTGCAATCCTGAGTATTGATGCTGAAAAACCCAATGCAGCACAATCTATATTAATGGTTGGTTCGGTATTTCAATTATTGTCAGAAGTTCTGTATAAACGTTACCGTGAAGATAAGCGCTTTGTGTTACAGACACGTTGTGCGGTTACCACCTCAGTAGAAGCGATGCAACTTGATGCATCTCAAGCGGCTGAACGCTTGGTGAATCATTTAATTGCCAAAGAAATGGCATTGTATTTAAGCAATGATCAACTCAAGCATATTGGTGATTGTTATCAATTGGTTGCCTTACCAAATCCAACCAATGTGTTGACCCGTCACTCATTTATGATCAATGGTATGAATAATGACTGTGCTGAACTTGCACAAAATATTCGTACTGAGATTTTAAAAGGTAAGAAAAATACACCGAATTCTGAAGCAATCTCAGAGAATTAAATATTTACCATCTATCAAGCCCTCCTCTTTTTTAAAGTGCGAGGGTTTTTCTTTTATTACGCTCAATTTCCGATAAGTTAATCTTATTTTTTTCGAAATGAGTGTCTGATCTTTATACTAAATCACGATAAATCAATTTTCTTCTCTTTTCATTGCCCTACAAGCTTGTGTATAACTATCTATCTCAAAGGAAGATGATAAGCATAGGCAAAATACGTAAAAACACGTTAGACTATGCTCCGAATGTACTCAATGAAAATGTCATACGACAGAACAAAAAGGTGAAGGTTGATGCCGCTCAATACTGTTGAAGAGCTTGTAGCAGATATCCGTGCAGGTAAAATGGTTATCCTGATGGATGACGAAGATCGTGAAAATGAAGGCGATTTAGTCATTGCTGCAACACACGTACGCCCTGAAGACATCAACTTTATGATCACCCATGCTCGTGGTCTTGTATGCCTAACACTGAGTCGTGACCGTTGTAAGCAACTCGATCTACCATTAATGGTCGACCATAATGGCGCACAACACAGTACAAACTTCACGCTTTCTATTGAAGCGGCAAATGGTATTACCACTGGTATTTCTGCCGCAGAACGTGCCCATACCATTCAAACTGCAGTTGCTGCTCATGCCAAACCTGCTGATATTGTACAACCTGGACATATCTTCCCATTGATGGCACAACCAGGTGGTGTATTACACCGTGCTGGGCATACAGAAGCTGGCTGTGACTTATCTCGTTTAGCGGGTTTAGAGCCGGCATCGGTGATTTGTGAAATTATCAATGAAGATGGCACGATGGCACGTCGTCCAGATCTTGAAGTATTTGCTGAGAAACATGGCTTAAAAATTGGTACAATTGCTGATCTGATTCATTATCGTATGACCAATGAACAAACCGTAGAACGTTTGGATCAACAAAGTATAGATACTGAATACGGTACCTTTGATTTATACCGTTACCGTGAAATTGGTAATCCAGACATTCATTTGGCTTTGGTCAAAGGTGAACCAAAACAAGGGGTGACGACTGTCCGTGTACATGGTTTCAATCCTGTACGTGATTTATTGAAACTCAATAAAAAAGATGGTGAGCCTGCTTGGAACCTTGATAAAGCACTCAAAACGATTGCCGACAGTGATCGAGGGGTTTTGGTCTGGATTGGTCAACGTCATCTATCTGACTTAGGCCCTGCTTTGGCAGAACTTGGTAAGCCAAAACCAACAAAATCAAATGCTGCACTTTCACAGCAATACCAAACGATTGGTGTCGGTGCACAAATTTTACGTGATCTTGGTGTTGAAAAGATGAAACTTCTTAGCTCACCATTACGTTTCAATGCATTATCAGGCTTTAATTTAGAAGTGGTGGAATACATCACTGCTGACCAAAAAACTGGTCAATAATTTTTAATCAGACTGCATTTATTGCTCAATTAGGTTTTTAGTCGGGAAATAAAAGCAGTCGGTACAACCACTTATCTGTTAAATTATCGAGGTTGCCATGGCGATTCGCCGAATTGAAGGTTTATTACATCTCGCGAGCGAAGACCGTTACGCGATTTTAGTTGGTCGTTTTAACAGCTTTGTTGTTGAACATTTATTAGAAGGTGCAATTGATACATTGCATCGTCATGGTGTAAGCGACGATAATATCACTGTCGTTCATGCACCGGGCGCATGGGAACTTCCAGTTGTGGCTAAAAAACTAGCAGCTTCTGGTAAATTCGATGCAGTGATTGCACTTGGCGCAGTGATTCGTGGTAGTACGCCACATTTCGACTTCGTTGCAGGTGAATGTGCCAAAGGTTTAGGTGTAGTTGGTTTAGATACTGGCCTACCTGTAATCAATGGTGTATTGACTACGGATAGTATTGAACAGGCGATTGAACGCTCTGGTACAAAAGCAGGTAATAAAGGTGGTGAAGCTGCCCTTACTGCTATTGAAATGGTTAACCTGTTAAAGGCAATTTAAAGCATGTCGCAAACACTCCAAGCTACTTATGCAGCAAAACGTAAAGCACGTCGCTTTGCTGTACAAGGGATTTATGAATGGCAAATGAGCCACAACCCAGTGCATGAAATTGAAGCACGTACCCGTGTTGAAAACGCAATGCATAAAGTGGATCTCGGCTATTATCATGAGTTGCTCACAGCCGTGATCGCAAACCATGAAGCATTGGATGCTTTACTTGTTCCTGTTCTGGATCGTGAACTGAGTGCATTAGACGGTGTAGAACTTGCTACATTACGTTTAGGTGCATACGAACTCAAAGACCATCTTGAAGTCCCTTATCGAGTTGTACTCGATGAAGCCATTGAGCTGGCAAAACACTTTGGTGGTGCTGACAGTCATAAATACATCAATGGTGTATTAGATCGTTTAGCAACAAGCCTGCGTGAAGCAGAAAAGCAACAAAGCAAATAAGTTGTTTTTACATGGCTGAGTTTTCAATTATTGAGACCTATTTCAATCGTCAGCAGCAAACTGATGTTGATTTAGGCGTCGGTGACGACTCAGCTCTGCTCTCCCCACCTTTAAATCATCAATTGGTGATTTGCACAGATACCCTTGTCGCTGGTCGACATTTTCCCTTAGAAACTTCTCCACATGCCATTGGCTGGAAATCTGTTGCTGTCAATCTTTCAGATATTGCTGCAATGGGTGCGAAACCCCACAGTATTTTACTCGCATTGAGCCTATCCCAAATTGATCATGACTGGCTAAAACAATTTAGTCAGGGTTTATATGATTGTTGCGATCAATTTGGCGTACGTTTAATTGGTGGTGATACCACGCAAAGTCCACATCTCACCATTACCGTCACCGCACTGGGCTGGATTGAAACAGGCAAAGCCATTACCCGTTCTGGCGCACAAGTCGATGATTTAATTGTAGTCAGTGGCTCGATTGGTGATGCCGCTTTTGGGCTAAAACATTTAGGACATCCCCTACAACAACGTCTAGATTACCCAACACCGCGCTGCGAATTAGGCGCCATGTTAAAAGACTTGGCGTCCAGTATGATTGATGTTTCAGATGGGCTTGCTCAAGATCTCGGGCATATCTTAGACGCCTCTGGTGTCGGTGCAAAAATAAATTTAAATCAACTCCCGATTCAGCCAGCTTTAAGGCAACTCAGCGACAATGAGCAATGGAAATATGCTTTAGCGGGCGGAGATGATTATGAGTTATGCTTTACAATAACTATGCAAAATTATGCTAAACTTTTGCAATTAAAACCAAATGTAACCACTACAATCATCGGCCAAGTTACACAAAAATCTGGGATTGTATTTGAGAAAGATGGCTTAGACCATCCACTTCAACTTCAAGGGTACCAACACTTTGCATAAACCTCCGATTGTCTTTAAAAGTATGACATGGGCTGAACGCTTTATTGTGTTCTGCGGTGTGGGCTTTGGTTCAGGCTTAGCGCCTAAAGCACCAGGTACATTTGGCTCAGCGTTTGCGCTTTTGTTTATTCCGATTTGGCTTGCAATTGGTTTTTATGGCTCCATATTGGCCATCATAATCATGTCATTGGTCGGTATTTGGATTTGTGGGAAAACCGCAGAGATTATCCATGTACATGATGATGGGCGTATTGTTTGGGATGAATTTGCTGGGCAATCAATCACGTTCCTGCCTTTGATTTATTTAGGGCAAATGAATTGGATTTGGGCACTGGTTGGATTTGCACTGTTCCGTTTATTTGATGTCTGGAAACCATGGCCTATTCGTGTCATTGACCAAAAAGTTGATGGTGGCTTTGGGATCATGCTTGACGATATTATTGCAGGCCTCTGGGCAGCAATATGTATCGTGATTTATTTATATTTTAAAATGGCTTAAGCCAGATCTGTTAGGTGTGATATGTCTACAACTGTGATCATTCTTGCTGCAGGTAAAGGAACACGTATGCGTTCTAGTTTACCCAAGGTACTCCAACCGTTAGCAGGACGCCCACTACTCGGTCATGTGATTGAAACAGCAAAACAATTACAAGCAAAAAATATCATTACAATCTTTGGTCACGGTGGTGATCTGGTTCAAAATGCATTTGCACATGAAAATATTCAATGGGTAGAGCAAACAGAACAACTTGGTACGGGTCATGCAGTTAAAGTGACTTTACCTGTTTTACCCCAAGACGGCATTTCTTTGATCCTTTCTGGTGATGTGCCTTGTGTACAACAAAGTACCCTACAACGTTTGCTTGATGTATCCAGTCAAACAGGCATCGGTTTAGTCACATTAACGCTTGAAGATTCTACAGGCTACGGTCGTATCGTACGTAAGGATGGAAAAATCCAAGCGATTGTTGAACATAAAGATGCTTCTGATGAACAACGTCAAATTAAAGAAATCAACACAGGTATTTACTGTGTCAGCAATGCCAAATTACATGAATGGTTACCGAAACTCAGCAATGACAATGCTCAAGGCGAGTACTACCTGACCGATATCGTGGCAATGGCTTTAGCGGATGGTATGGAAATCGCATCCATTCAACCAGAATTGGCTTTTGAGGTTGAAGGCGTAAATGATCGTATTCAACTTGCAGCTTTAGAACGAGAATTCCAAAACTATCAAGCTAAATTACTGATGCAACAAGGCGTGCATTTGATTGACCCTTCACGTTTTGATTTACGAGGTCAACTCACCGTGGGTACTGATGTTCGTATTGATATTAATGTGATTATTGAAGGTCAATGTACTTTCGGAAATGGCGTTGAAATTGGTGCAGGATGTATTATTAAAAACACCCAAATTGCGGCAGGAACCAAAGTTCAACCGTATAGTGTTTTTGAAGATGCGGTAATTGGTGCAGATGTACACATTGGTCCTTTTGCACGACTACGTCCAGGTGCAAAATTGGCAGATGAAGTTCATATCGGTAACTTTGTTGAAGTGAAAAACTCTTCTGTTGGTCTCGGTTCAAAAGCCAATCATTTCACCTATTTAGGCGATGCAGAAATTGGTGCGGGTTCAAATATCGGTGCAGGTACAATTACCTGTAATTATGATGGTGCCAATAAACACAAAACCATCATTGGTGATAATGCCTTTATTGGAACCAACAACTCACTGGTTGCACCGATTAAAATTGGTCATGGCGCAACCACAGGTGCGGGTTCAGTGATTACCCATGATGTAGCAGACAACAGTCTTGCATTTGAACGTGCAAAACAAATTTCGAAAGAAAATTATCAACGTCCCCAAAAGGTCAAGAAATAAGAGGATATTATTATGTGCGGTATTGTTGGTGGCGTTGCTGAACGAAGCATTACAAATATTTTAATTGAAGGCCTAAAACGTCTTGAATATCGTGGTTATGACTCTGCGGGTGTTGCACTGGTTGATCAGGGGCAAATCTTACGTGAACGTCGTGTCGGTAAAGTTGCAAATTTAGAAGGTGCGGTTGCAGAGTCGAATATTTTAGGTTCAGTGGGTATTGCACACACACGTTGGGCAACCCATGGTAAACCAACTGAAAATAATGCTCATCCGCATATTTCGGGCCATGTTGCAGTGGTACATAACGGTATTATTGAAAACTACCAAGAGCTTAAAGATGATCTTGAAGCTTTGGGTTATGTGTTTACATCACAAACCGATACTGAAGTCGTTGCTCACTTAATTACTGAAGCACTGAAATCATCACCAAATCTATTAAAAGCCGTTGAAGAAATCGTACCTCAACTGAAAGGCGCTTATGCACTGGGGATTGTACATACCGATTACCCAGATGAATTAATTGCTGTTCGTGAAGGCTCACCTTTAGTCATTGGTGTCGGTATTGGTGAGAACTTTATTAGTTCAGACCAATTGGCACTATTGCCTGTGACCAACCGTTTTATCTATCTTGAAGAAGGTGATATTGCGCGTTTAACTCGTGAAACGATTGAAGTTTTTGTTAATGATCAATTGGTTGATCGTCCAGTGAAAGAGCTGGATGCAACCGTGAGTAATGCCTCTAAAGGTGAGTATAAACACTACATGCTCAAAGAAATTTTTGAGCAACCTGAAGCAATTCAACAAACGATTTCTCAAGCTTTAAATGGCAATACACTACGAGAAGATTTCTTACAAAATGCAAACATAGATTTTAAAAATGTTCAGCAAATTCAGGTGCTTGCTTGTGGTACCAGCTACCATGCAGGAATGATTGCAAAATATTGGTTTGAACAACTGATTGATTTACCATGCCAAGTTGAAATTGCCAGCGAGTTCCGTTATCGCTCGCCTGTGATTGTAGATAACACCTTGTATGTTTGTATTTCCCAATCAGGTGAAACTGCAGATACCTTGGCTGCATTACGTGATACACAAAAGCGTGCTAAAGCAAAAGGCTTAAATATCTACACCATGACGATTTGTAATGTCGCGACCTCGTCTATGGTTCGTGAAACAAATCATCATTTATTAACCTTGGCTGGTCCTGAAATTGGGGTCGCATCAACCAAAGCGTTCACCACACAGCTTGCAGCTTTGATGCTATTGACCCTTAAACTTGGTCAGGTTAAGCAAACCATTTCAGCTGAACGTCTTGATGAAATCGCTTCGGCGTTGTGGCATATCCCTAAAGTCATTTTGGATACCTTACAAAATGATACAGAAATTTTACGTTTGTCTGTTCTGTTTAAAGAGAAACAGCATTGCTTGTTCTTGGGTCGCGGTACAGAATTCCCAATTGCACTTGAAGGCGCATTAAAACTTAAAGAAATTTCATATATTCATGCTGAAGGTTATGCTGCAGGTGAATTGAAACATGGCCCACTGGCATTGGTCGACAATGATATGCCTGTGGTGATTCTTGCACCGAATGATGACATGCTGGATAAACTTAAATCCAATATGGAAGAAGTCCAAGCACGAGGTGGTGAACTGTTTGTTTTTGCAGATGAAAATAGCGGTATCGTGGCTAAAGATCGTCAACATGTTGTCTATGTTCCAACGGTCAATACTTGGTTAGCGCCGATTGCTTACAGTATCCCAGTACAGTTACTGTCTTATCATGTTGCGGTATTACGTGGTACTGACGTAGACCAACCTCGTAATTTAGCAAAATCAGTTACGGTTGAATAATCAATCAGTTACTTATTGTAGTGTATGAAATAAATTAAGTTTCATACATATATCAATAGCTCAAGTAATCCACACAAAGCATGCGCTAAAATTGCATGAATGTGTGGATTTTTTTATGCCTGATTTTTATAGATCCATCAATTTAAAATAACCTAAACCAGAACAATCACCCTAAACTAAATTTGAATCAACAAGATTCCTGAGCAAAAAGTAGCCTCCTTATTTACTTCGCATCAAAGGAGATAAGCCCGAAAGTGAATCAGTCCGTTTTAAAAACTTCATTCTGTTTTATTAAACATAAGTGCCTTATGACATCTGTTTTTTGAAATTTTGATTCACAATGCAATAAAAAATTAACATGAAGTTATTTGACAAAACAAACATATGAACATATATTCATATGTAAATAATCCAATTCAGAGGTCCTTATGGGACACAATCATAATCATCCCCATAATAGCCATAGTGATCACAACCACGCACATGTACCTGAAGCAACTACAGGAAATGAAAGAAAAATTCTGATTTCTTTCTTCATTATTTTCAGTTTTATGCTTGTTGAAGCTGCTGGGGGAATTATATCTGGTTCACTGGCACTTTTAGCTGATGCAGGCCATATGATGACGGATGCACTTGCATTAGGATTAGCATATGCAGCATTTCGCTTTGGGCGTCGTACTGCGGATAAATCACGTACTTTCGGCTATATGCGCTTTGAAGTAATTGCAGGTCTGATCAATTCTCTAACCCTGTTTGGGATTGTTGGATGGATCGTCTATGAAGCGATTGTACGCTTTCAATCACCTCAACCCGTACTTGCAGGACCGATGTTTATTGTCGCAATTGTTGGTATGTTGGTGAATATCTTTGTTTTATGGTATCTCACACGAGATGATACGGATCATGTAAATATCAAAGGTGCAATTCTGCACGTGATGGGTGACTTATTGGGTTCTGTTGCTGCAATTATCGCTGCAATCGTCATCTGGTACTCAGGCTGGACACCGATTGATCCGATTTTGTCTGTACTTGTATCATTACTTGTATTGCGCAGTGCATGGTCTTTGTTTAAACAAACCATTCATATTTTATTAGAAGGTGCGCCTGCCAATGCGAATACAACAGATATCACCACTCACTTATTAAAATCCGTTCAAGGCATTCAAAAAATTAGCCATATTCATGTATGGATGATTACTTCAGGAAGAGCAATGGCAACACTGCATGTTCAACCAGAAGCAGGTGTTGATATCAAGACACTCACCGAGCAAATTGAACATGAATTAAAAACCAAATTTGATATTGAACATCCAACTGTCGCGATTGATTGGCAAGGTGATAGCAGCTGTAGCCTTGAAAAACCGACAAAAATTGATCCTCATGCTGGACATAGTCATTAAGATCACTATGGATCAAGCACAAATTGCCACAAGGTCATTGATTGTTGCCTTGTGGCATCCACATTTTGAAATTCACTTTGCTTTTAATTCGATTTGAAAAATAGAAAATTTAACCACACTACTCTTCTGCAATATGTTTTGCCATATCAGACAAAACATGGCTGACATGCGTATCAGCGATTTCATATAAGACTTGTTTGGCCTGACGCTCACTTTTCACCAAACGTGCTGAGCGTAATAAACGTAAATGATGACTAACCAAAGATTGCGATAAATCGAGTGCTTCACAGATATCGCCAACTGGACTAGGTCCACGCATACAGAACATAAGAATTCTGAGACGTGAGGCATCTCCTAAAAGCCGAAAAGTTTCAGCCAGAATGATAATCTCGTCTTGCGATATTTCTGTTGAGCTGTCTTTAAAAGTCATATATTAATCACAATCGTTGTTCATAATTTTTCATCATAAAAGATTCTACTCTTGTGCTTCTCATAAGGACAAGACTTAATCGCGATAAAGTATTTTTCTGGAGCTGCGGTTTTATCAAGCTGAAATAAAAACCAATACTTTATAAAGATTGGTTGAGTTGTAGCTTCAGCTTTTTTCCACAGGCAATAATGGTTTTTCGATCGGCATCAATTGCGCCATAAGCAATCGCCATTACACGCATTTGCAGGGTAATATCATAATGCGGATAAGAGGCAGAGCGATGAAATAAACGGGCATCAATTTCCAGCATTTGCGCAAAGTGATGTAATTCCTCCAGTGTATCTGCCATCAAATGACACCATTCTTGGCCTTTAAAAGGAACTTTTGCGCGATCGACATACACACTCATAACAAGATTCATTTTCCCTATTTCGGATTGATTATCCCATGAAATTCATCCATAAATGAATAAGGACAACTCATATAGATAATAGGTCAATAAAACTGAAGTAAATTAGTACTTTAGAAGACCTAACGAGTTGTGTGCTCTTCCCAATTCCGCATGATTTCAGTGATTGCATCGTGGAGTACTTGATGAGATAAACCATCACGAGCCAAGACCGTAATCCCTTGTAGAAAACCATTAAACACCGCAGCAAAGGCTTCAACCTTGGTTTGGGCTACAAGCTCACCTGAATCAACTGCACGTTGAATACATTGTTCAAATCCCGCTCGTGTAAGTGCACGTTGTTCAGCCAATAAGCTTTGAACATGCTGATGTTCAGGTGAACAGGTATTTGCTGCAATTACAATAAAACATCCTTTAGGATGTGTTTTCTCTGTCTGCATTTTGGCAGAACGTCGTAAAGCCAATTCAATCGCATCACGAGGTGGTAGATGTTGATCCCATAAGCTGAGATTGACCTGACCATAAGTTGTTGTATAACGTTCAACGACTTCCTGAAACAATTTCTCTTTTGAACCAAAAGCTGCATAAAAACTAGGAGCTGTAATCCCACCCCCAATCTTTTCTTTTAATAAAGCTAATGAAGTCGATTCATAACCATACTCCCAAAACAAATGCATCGCCTGTTGAATCGCCTCATCTCGGTCAAACGCACGGGGACGGCCCATTTTAGCCATTAAAAGCTCCTACTTCTATCCACTTATATACTAATCGATATAAAAGTTATTGACAACTTGAGCAACCGCACTTACATTTATATCGTTCGATACATAATTAATTAAAAAATGTTCAGCTCCCCAATGAGAGGAATCATCATGACTAACGACATTATCAAATCTATCATGAGTCGTACAACAACTAACCTATACGACCCAAGCATCACCTTGAGTGATGAGCAAATTTATGAACTGGTAAAAATCGCCACGACTGCACCCACATCTTTTAATTTCCAGAACTGGCGTTTTATTGCAGTACGCACAGCCGAAGCCAAAGCTCGGCTACGTAAAATTGCTTGGGATCAGCCTAAAATTACTGATGCTGCTGTGACGTTCATCATTTGTGGTCAATTAATTGATTACCACATACTACCAGAGCGTCTAACACCAGCAGTAGAAGCTGGGATCATGCCAGCAGAAATGCTATCCGTGCTAGAAAATGCTTCACGTGGTCTGTATTTTGAGCAACCGCAGCGTCAACGTGATGAGGCCATACGTACTGGGAGTATTGGTGCGACAGCACTCATTTATGCAGCTCACGCACTAGGCCTAGGCTCAACACCCATGATCGGTTTCGATGCTCATGCTGTGACCAAAGAATTTTCCTTATCTGATAATGAAATCCCTGTTCTACTTCTTTCTGTAGGTAAAGCCCTCCCCGAAAACTGGCCACAAAAACCACGTCGCCCAGTTAATGAAGTGCTGGATTTTATTTAATCACATGGCTTAGATGCCATTTACCATGATGTATATATTACGTATCTAAACTAATAATCTTGGTTGTGGTCTTTTGCTATACAGTGAGATGAAATGGTAAGTCTAATGGGCGATAGCGTGGATTGAAGCTAGCTTCTAAGATCTAAGCGATAAGATGGTTTTGGTTGGTCATAGTAGAAAGCTCTGCGAAATAGATCTTTCTTGGAAAGCGCTAGTCACACTTCCTGAAGCCGATATAATCAGCTAAGATTATCCCATGAAACTCATCCATGATTGAATACAAATTCAAGGTATAGCAAAGCGTCATTTGATGCCAAAATATAATGAAAATTTATCCAGCCACACCAACCCATCTCAAGCAACTCAATCAGCTTGCCTGCACCACATATCGCCAACATTTTGCTGATCTTTGGTCAGAACAAGGTCTACAAAACTTTCTCAATCAAAATTTTAGTTTAGAAAATCTGTCCGAATCTCTGCGAGATCCTGATCAAGTTTGGCTATTGCTTGAAAATGAACAAACGCAAATTATTGGATATGCCAAGTTAAAGCTCAACCAATGTGAACCCCATCTAGATATTATTGGTGCAGAATTACAGAAAATTTACTTGCTTAAAGAGGCGGTTGGGAAAAATTTTGCATCTGCGCTTATGCAAAATACGATTGATATTGCACGTGAACATCAACAAGCTTCTGTATTTTTGGAAGTATTAACAACCAACACCCGTGCAAAAAAATTCTATCAAAATTTTGCTTTTACAGAGAAATTAAGCATCGACTTTAAAACAGATTTATATGATATTGGTATGGATTTAATGCAACTCGAATTAACCTCAAGATAATGAAAAAATACCTGATTAGTGCATGTCTTGTAGGTGAAAATGTTCGCTACGATGCTAAGAACTGCCTACAACACAAGCTTAAACAACTGCTAGACACTCAACAAGCCGTGGTGATTTGTCCTGAAGTTTCAGGCGGCTTAAGTACACCTCGACAGCCTGCTGAAATCGTAGGTGGTGATGGTTATCAGGTTTTAAGGGGACAAGCCAAAGTAAAAGACGCCAATGGTGATGATGTTTCGGCTGAATTTATTCTAGGTGCAGAAAAAACCCTAAAACTCGCCCAATACCATCAAGTGACACATATTATTTTAAAAGCCAACAGTCCTTCTTGTGGTTCACAGATGATTTATGATGGATCATTTTCAGGGCATAAAATATCAGGCAAAGGGGTTACTGCAGCCCTACTCGAACAACATGGCTTTAGCGTGCTCACTGAGGATGAATTTTTAAAACAGTTAGCGTATGAATAAGCACTATAAATAAAAAGAGAGCCAAAGCTCTCTAAATGAAACGTAAATTTTAAAATAGTATTAGGGTCTGTTGACAATTCGTCTATGTTTGCGACTACGTGTGTTTTTTAGGCGATACTAGGCGCGAAATACGAAATTTAGTTATTCTAAATGAGTGGTTCGTAACGACGTAGCGGCAAAAAACACGCTAGTCCCGAAGGGTTGTGGCTAAAATTATCTCAGCCTTCGTTATGAAACTCGAAAATAGTCTCGCTATTCTCTTCGTTTCATGCCTTGCCTGCTCAATTTTAACCTACAACGCAAGCCATTTATGAAATGTCTACAGACCCTATTGTTTATTTTCAGCCATTTTATCGGCTTTCGCTGCCCAATAGGTGGCTAAAACAGGTCCAGAAATATTATGCCATAAACTAAAAATAGCACTTGGCACTGCGGTTATTGGAGATGCAGCAAAATGTATTGCCGCTAAGGTCACACCTAAACCAGAATTTTGCATCCCCACTTCAATCGCAACAGCTTTAGAGTCAGGATAAGATAAGTTGAATAGACGACTTGCCCAATACCCTAATAAAAAGCCTAAACCATTATGTAAAATCACCACACCCAAAATCAGCAAGCCCGATTGCAAAATTGAAGCCTTACTGGCTGCAATAATTGCTGCCACGATCACCACAATGGCAACCACAGAGATCAAAGGCATCACTTGAATATATTGCTCGGTCTTTTGTTTAAATAGGCTTCTTAAAATCACGCCCAAAATAATTGGAAAAATCACCACTTTAAGAATATCGATAAACATTGAACCCGCATCAATCGGAATCCACTGGCTGGCTAACACATAGAATATTGCAGGTGTCAAAATAGGCGCTAAAAACGTTGAAACAGATGTACATGTGACGGATAAAGCAGTATTTCCTTTGGCCATATAGGTGATGACATTGGATGCTGTCCCTCCAGGGCAACAGCCGACAAGGATTACCCCTACCGCAATTTCGGGTGGTAAATTAAAAACTTTACAGAGAAAGAATGCCACACTAGGCATCACCACAAAATGTGCAACGACACCGATCACAACTGCTTTGGGATTTGACAAGACATTCTTAAATTCGTCCACGGTCATGGTCATGCCCATCCCCAGCATGATAATCCCTAAAACCCATGGAATATATGCTTTCATCCAGACAAATGCTGCTGGAAAACATAAGGCAATAAAAGCAAAGACCACAACCCATAGGGCAAAAGTTTTTTGTACAAACTGACTAAAACGTAAAATTGCTGACATTGTCCCTACCCAAGCAGATTGAGGATTTCGGCTTATCTTAAAGCAAGATGTTTTAAAGCAGTAATATTTCTCAAATGATGCAAGTCTTGGTGCTTATACTTCGTTGAAAATATCTTTTGAGATCATGCGTTTTACACCGACAGCCAGCATTTCCTGCCATGCGTGTTGTAAAGAACCCTGTAAATCAATCGCTTTGGTGGCGTCCGAAATCACAAAGGCTTTAAAGCCTAACTTGGCGGCATCCATGGCCGTCCATGCGACACAGAAGTCTGTTGCAATCCCGACAATATACACCGTATCTATACCACGCTCTTTAAGATAACCCGCCAAGCCTGTAGTGGTTTTATGATCGGCTTCCATAAAGGCTGAATAGCTGTCAATTTGAGAACGAAAGCCTTTACGAATGATCAGTTGTGCAGTTGGTATGTTTAGATCAGGATGAAATTCAGCATCTTTACTCCCTTGTACACAGTGTGATGGCCACAATACTTGCGGGCCGTAATCTAAGCTGATCAGGTCATAAGCTTTACGGTTGGGATGATTCTCAACAAATGAAATATGGTTTTCAGGATGCCAATCTTGGGTCAGTACGATATTGTCAAAATGTCGTGCCAATTGATTGATGGTTGGAATGATTTGCTCAGCATGGGCAACTTCTAAATTTCCGCCTGAAGTGAAACCATTTTGTACATCAACAACGATCAAGGCACTACGCTCAGATTGCAACATTTCCCTACCCTTATATTGGCCAAATGACTATTATTTTAATCGTAAAAATTTAAACACTCGATGACTCAACATACAATATAACAGCGTACATTTGCGAGCGTCTTATCAAAATCAACCAAGAAATCATCGAGAACGGTTCGCTAGATTCTAAACGGCGAGACTCCGCCGCCCAATAGAAAATTGTTTTCTAGCGCGAATAGATTTTACCCAGCATTGGGATTAAAACTGCACGCTGTTCAAGTTTGATAAAAAACTGAAAATAAAAAAAATTGCTTGGAAATGTGAGTGATTTGTTGCTTTTGTTAAAGAATTTCCAAGCTTTGACTAAAGCATATTGTTCTGACACGCTGAATCAGTCATAATTTGCATAAGCATTAGGCAATCTTTAAGATGATTGTTTCACGCTCAAATCAAAATACTGCAACCATCCCAATCCTTGTTTACTCAAACGCATGTGGATGGAAAAATAGGATATTTTTTTAAAATGACTCAGCAAGCACAGACCATTCAAGGCTCAATTGTCGCAATCGTCACCCCTATGTTTGAAGATGGCAGCGTAGATTGGAAGGGTCTCGAGAAGCTCGTTGAGTGGCACATAGAACAAGGCACTAATAGTATTGTTGCTGTCGGTACAACTGGCGAAGCATCTACTCTTAGCATGGCAGAACACACAGAAGTAATTAAAGAAATTATCCGTGTTGCCAATAAACGTATTCCAATTATTGCCGGTACTGGTGCAAACTCGACACACGAAGCGATTGAACTCACCAAAGAAGCCAAACAACTCGGCGCAGATGCCGCACTTTTAGTTACCCCTTATTATAACAAACCAACGCAAGAAGGTTTATTCCAACACTATAAGGCAGTTGCTGAAGCTGTTGATTTACCTATCATTCTTTACAACGTACCTGGTCGTACTGGTGTAGATCTGCACAACGACACCGCGATTCGTTTAGCAGATATTCCTCAAATCGTAGGAATTAAAGATGCGACTGGCGATGTTCCCCGTGGTAAAGAGCTGATTGATGGCTTAAAAGGCAAAAACATGGTGGTGTATTCAGGTGATGATGCGACTGCGAGTGAATTGATTCAGTTAGGCGCCCACGGCAATATTTCAGTAACAGCAAATATTGCACCAAAAATCATGAGCGAACTTTGTGCCGCTGCAATTGCAGGTGATGCTGCAACAGCGAAAAGCAAAGATGACCAAGTTGCAAAATTAAACAATATTCTATTTTGCGAATCGAACCCAATTCCAGTGAAATGGGCACTTCATGAAATGGAATTAATTGGTACTGGCATTCGCTTACCATTAACTCCCCTAGCAGAACAATACCGTGCACCACTGCGTGAAGAACTCAAAGCAGTGGGTCTCATTTAATAAGAGCTTAGTATTATGCAATTACGTTTAGGTTTAACTCTTGCCATTTCAGCTTTAAGCTTGGCGGGTTGTAGTTCCCTTGGAATCAGCAATGGTTCTTTAGATTATAAAAACACGACCACTGTAGAGCCACTTAGCTACCCTGAAGGTTCAACAGTTAGACCTGCAACGCCAATGTATCCAGCTCCTATTGTTGACCCTCTTGCACTTCAGCATGCACCAAAATTTGAAAATAAACGAGGCAACCGTTACGAGGTTCCTCGTCCAGATGTTGCTCAAATCAGTGCACCTGCTGATGAAGTCTCTGCATCAACTGAAAGTGTTGGTCGTCCTCAAATTTTAACTGATGGAAATGGCAATCCACTGATCAAAATTGATGGAAATTCTGCTACAATTTGGCAGTACGCACTTGCGACCCTCAGTAGCTTAAATCATAAGGTTATCGGCCAAAGCAAAAATGCCAATGAGGCAACTGTAAAAATCGATAATTCAACTTATGTATTGAAGCTTAATTCTGTAGGTTCAAGTAACACACTTGCTGTGTTTAACGCCGATAATAGCTTTGCAGACAAAGAAAAAGCTGCAGAACTATTAACCCAGATTTACCAAAACTGGCCAGCCTAGTCGTTCTAGGCAATTTTTTTTTGCAAAAGGTTCCCCCATGTTAAAACAAACCTTGCTCTATACTGGTAAAGCGAAATCTGTTTATGAAACAGATAGCGCGGATCATCTAATTCTAGTTTTCCGTGATGATGCTTCTGCATTTAATGGCGAAAAAATAGAGCAACTAGACCGTAAAGGTAAGGTGAACAACCGTTTTAATGCCTTTATCATGGAAAAACTGGCTGCAGCTGGTATTGAAACACACTTCGAAAAACTTCTTTCTCCAACTGAAGTTTTAGTGAAAAAATTGCAAATGATCCCTGTGGAATGTGTAATGCGTAATTATGCTGCAGGTTCATTATGCCGTCGTTTGGGTGTTGAAGAAGGTTTAGAGCTTGTTCCACCAACATTTGAATTGTTCTTCAAAGATGACGCTTTAGGCGATCCTATGGTGAACGAGTCTCAAGCAATTGCATTGGGTTGGGCAAATGCTGAACAATTGGCGCAAATGAAAGAATTGACTCAAAAAGTCAATGTTGTGTTGAAAGACTTATTCGCTCAAGGCAACATGCTTCTTGTTGATTTTAAACTTGAATTTGGCGTGTTCCATGACCGTATCGTTTTGGGTGACGAATTCTCTCCAGACGGTTGCCGTCTATGGGATAAAGATACCAAGAAAAAACTCGACAAAGACCGTTTCCGTCAAGGTTTAGGTGGTGTTGTTGAGGCTTATGAAGAAGTGGCTACACGCATTGGTGTAGATCTTTCAGATATCTAATTTTAGATACTGATTCTTCAGAAACCGAGCTTTTTAGCTCGGTTTCTTATTTTAAGATACTGATTTTTCTAATAGGTAATCATATAAATTTTCACCAGCTTTTTTCCGAAAGCGGTTTTCAAATAAAGGCACTAAAAACTCAGGATTAATTTGTGGGAAACTGATGTCCTCAAAATCTTCATCGGATGAGTCTGCATATTGAATAATGACAATAATTTCTTCACCCTGTTGGTTTTTTAATTTTCCTTGTGTTCTTAAATCTTGTAATGCTTGAATAATGGTCTTTTGATAGTGCGCTTGCAATTCGCTATATTGCTCATCTGTATAATCCTCTCCCAAGTCCTGATACAAAGCTGTGATTGCATCGTGAACACGATTATTGGCAGTACTTGAACAACTCCATTCTGAAATCCACCATGCTTCATAGACGTCTTCAAAGGTTTTTAATTGTTCTAATGTGCATCCCACATAAAAGAAACCACAGAAATCCTCAACCATTCCCAAACCAATAGCACATAAATGCTGATCTTGTGTAAGCTGCTGAATCTCAGCGAAAGCATCTTGGATATCTTGGTAAATCACTGAATATAAATGGTCTTTATTCATCATCATGTTCTTATCATTCACAATTTCAATGCAGAGTTTACTATCAAAGCATAAATTCTGTATATAAACCATTCGCCTATGTTGGCATTTAGCATTCGTAAAAAATTGAGCAATCGACGACTTAAAAATACTGTAAATTATTTTTGAAAAAGCGTTGCGATGAAACTTTAAACATTAAAACTTGACCTTACAATTATGGTAAGGTTTATCTTAAGTTTAAGTCTTCTTAGAGCAGGGTGAGATATGGAATTTTATATTGAAAATATGACCTGTGGTGGTTGTGCACGTGGTGTAACCAAAGCAATTCAATCTGTAGATGAAAATGCCAAGGTGATTGCCGATCCACCAAGTCACAGTGTTAAAGTTGAAACAACAGCAACACAGCAACAAGTGGTTGATGCTTTATCAGAAGCGGGCTTTCCTCCACGCTAAGCTGATTAGATAAAGTGAAAAGGGCTATCAATTTAAGGTAGCCCTTTTGCATTAAAGCAAATATAAACTGATCAAACTGGGCTCTGCCATCACAGTTATATGTCTGTATAGCATTGATCAAACCCAGCTTTTACTGATGTAAATCGTTGATCATCAATATATTTCATCAACTTGATTCAATATCATCACCTCATCACTGAGCCGTTTAAAATTATATGCTTTATCAATAATTTCAAAAGATTGTGTATCGAACTTCCTATAAAACATCACATGCTGAAATCTAGATTTCTAAACTGAGAACACTTTAAATAACCATACACTTTGCAGATTTTATTCTATTTATATTTTTAAAAGTTGTTTTCTAAATAATCTCAAGCTCACTATGATCACAACAAACCGTTACAAAAAGAGCTACAAAATAGAGTTATGCGTACATTATCAAAACGATATTCATTAAGCCTGACCGCCAGCTTAGTTTTTACATTTCTGTATCCACATGCATACGCTGCGGAACAGATTCCAGCCACCCAAGAAGTTAAAACACTTGATACCATTGTTGTCACAGGTACACGTTCGCTAAAACGTTCTAAAACAGATTCCTTACAACCGATTGATGTGATTAGTGCAGCGGAATTGACAGAACGTACAGGTTCAAGTGAGTTAGGTACGGCGCTGGCTAAAATTATCCCCTCGATTAACTTTCCTCGTCCAACCGTTGTCGATGGAACAGAACTCGTTCGCCCAGTACAACTAAAAGGACTTTCTCCTGATCAAGTTTTGGTTTTAGTGAATGGCAAACGTCGCCATACTGGGGCATTTATTAACCTTGGGGGCACCATTGGACGCGGTTCGGCACCGACCGATTTAAATGCCATTCCGATTTCTGCCATCAGCCGTATTGAAGTACTTAGAGAAGGTGCTTCTGCTCGCTATGGTTCAGATGCAATTGCTGGTGTCGTCAACATTATCTTAAAGTCTGATCCTAAAACAGGTGATGCAGGTATTCGCTACGGTATTTATAACAAAGGTGATGGTGAACAAAAACAATCCTATGTCTCGGGCGGTACTCAACTGGGCAATTATGGTTATGCCATTTTTTCCGGTGAATGGCAGGACAATGAAGCAACCAATCGCGCAGGTTTAGACCTTCGTGATCCAAACGCTACTACATACGGACAAAGAACTTTTCGTTTTGGTGATCCAAAATCTGATGAGGTAAAAGCTTCTGTTAATGCTGGTTTTGATCTCAGTGATACTGTTGAATTATATGGCTTTTCAACCTATAGCCATCGTAATGCAGAAACTGCTGGATTCTATCGTTTGAGTAATGCCTCGAACAATGTGCCTGCATTATTTCCAAATGGTTATTTACCGCTGATTCGCGGTCAATTAGATGACTTTAGTGCTGTTGCAGGCTTACGTGGGGAAGTTGCAGACTGGCGCTATGATGTTTCAGCCAATTATGGCTTAAACCAATATGATGTAAATACAAAAACCATCAATGTCGATCTATACAAAGATACAGGTTCAACACCAAATTCATTCCATAATGGACAGTTAAAGAATACTCAAGCTGTTTATAATATTGATCTGTCAAAAGAATTTGAGATCTCTGCTTTTGCAAGTCCATTAAATGTCGCGTTTGGTGCTCAGTATTTAAATCAACAATATCAAATCAAAGCAGGCAATCCTGCCTCTTATTATAAAAGTGGTTCTTCAGGTTTATCAGGCTTTCGCCAAGCAGATGCTGGGAAATGGACACGTGACAGTTATGCAGGATATCTTGATTTAGAAACAGATATTACCCAAAAACTTTCAGCATCTACAGCCTATCGTTATGAGAAATATGATGACTTTGGGGACACCAACAATGCATCTCTTTCGTTACGTTATAAGCTTTTACCTCAAGTTGCGGTACGTGGCTCAGTTTCTACAGGCTTTCGCGCACCGAGTCTAGCACAACAATATTTCACTCAAACCTCTTCGCAATTGGTCAATGGACAGTTTGTTGAGGCTGGAACATTTCCAAGTTCTTCACAAGTTGCACAATTGCTCGGTGCAGAAGACCTAAAAGCTGAAAAATCAAAGAACTATAGTCTTGGCTTGGTATTTACCCCAACTAAAAACCTGTATGTAACTTTGGATGCCTACCAAATTGATATTGATGACCGTATTAGCTTATCTTCAAATATCAATGCCAGCAGCCCCACTGTTCGCGCTTATTTGGTGTCTAAAGGGATTACCGATACCAATTTCAGCACGGTGCGTTTCTTTAATAATGCCAGTAATACCCGCACTCGTGGTGTAGATTTAGTTGCCAATTACCAATGGCAAAACCTGCCTTATGGCGAGTTAACCACATCTTTGGCTTATAATTTTAATCGCAATAAAGTCACCGATGTCGATAAAAACCCTGAGATTTTAAATGCCTTGGGTGTCAACCTCACCCGTTTAGACCGTCGTGAACAATATGGTCTATTGGCAGGAAGCACACCTGAACATAAATTCAGTTTAGCCAATGATTATAAAATTGGAAATTTTGGTATCAATACCAATATCACACGTTATGGAAGCTTCGAAACTTACAGTAACTCAGGTGCTGCCAGTGATCAGAAATTTTCTGCAAAATGGCTGTTGGATTTAGCACTGACATACCAATTAAACAATTGGAAATTTACTGTTGGGGGAGACAACATTACCAATGTTTATCCTGATAAAGATGTTTATGACATCAACAAACCTACTGGTGGAAGTTTGCAATACAGCCAGTTCTCACCGTTTGGCTTTAATGGTGCGTTCTATTACGGCAAAATTAATTATAAGTGGTAGAGGTTAAAGTTAACCAAGGGCTTCAAACCGAGTTGAATGACTCGGTTTTTTTATGTGTATCGTTATTGGGTATATCCTCAACCTGTTTAGAAACACATACACTAGAATATAATTTTTCTTCATTCATAATTTTAATTAAATCAATTCTATGGGCAAATAAGTTGTTTAATTTTAAAAACATTCATTGCACACTTTGCTTTGAAAGTTTAAATCAATTTGCGTAGACGCTACCTAACTTTTCAGAGATGAACAGAGACTAGTTACAAAATCTCCTGTTGGATCAGCGAGTATCGTTAAGCTTGGATTGCTGATGAACTTTTTTTAAGAAACTTATATACTCAAAACAAACGATATTCAGATTTAATCCAACATGATAAAAACAATTTATGCTGTCATTTTATTCTTGATCATTTTAAATCCTACACAGGCGGAAGAGTTAAGCTGTCAGCAAGATTATCCTAAAATTATTGCGTCTGACTTAGATCAATTAGGACAAGATTTAAAGAAAAATGATTATTCATTTATGCAACAAAAAACTCATCCATCTCTAATCAAATATGCTGGCGGTGCAGAAGCTTATCAGCAGTTGCTTCAATACGCTCAAAATTTGCTTGCCAAATCACAGGTAGAAATTGTCAATGTACAATCAAAGCCACCACTTTATAGCTATATCGTAGATCATGAAGAAATTTGCTTTGTACCCAAAACCATCACCATGAAAGTTGTGGGTCAAATTCAAGCAGCATCGCCCTCATTTATGGTCGCCATTCGTTCACTACAATCACATCAATGGACCTATCTGGACGGTGCAGGACTAAAGAATAATCCTCAGATGCTGTTTACACTTTTTCCAAATTTCCCCAAAGATGTAAAACTCCCATTTCAAACAGATACCATAAAATAAGCTATTGGATGATGACCTTTATAGGGGCTGAAAAGATTTGATAGAAGTTTTGTGCATCAATCTGATATTTATAACCTGCCAAAACATATGCAGTGCCCTTTTCAGAGAAACTCAACTGACCATTTTTAATCTCATGTTTTGCAGAACCTGATAAAACGACAAAATTACTGAGTTGTTGATTGAGTTTCACGCCATCTTGCTGAACCAATTGCGCATTGAGTAATACCGGCTGTTCAACTTTTACTTTGACATTTTTGGGTGCTTGAATATCAACGATGTATTTTGCATAAAGTTGCGCAGAATTGGTGGTTATCCCGTAGGTCCCTGCAATATATAATTTTTTAAATGTTTCATCATTCAATGCCCAAGGCCAAAAACTGATTCCACGGTGCTTGGTCGTTTCTAAAAGATTGATCAAATCAGCACGATAAGCAGGGTTATACGTTGAATTATATTTCTGAACATCGGCATTGATTTGTTTGGCGGCAATTAAAGTATTGCGGCTATTGGGCATGCTTCCAACCAATAACCCTCGTGGTATCTCAGACAATTGTGACTGTGCACGCGCAACTTGATCTGCATTAAATGAGGTCGTGACGACTTGATTTTCAACTTGGTACTTTTTAATTTCATCCTGCATTTTTGCAACCAATGCTGGATTGGCACTTTTCATTTCGATCATCAGTACAAAGTTTGGATTGTGCTTAAATGTAGTGAAATATTCTGCAAGGGTCGGTATTGGATAAGCTTTGTTTTTAGATTTTAATTGCTGAACCTGCGCAAGGCTCATTTCTTCAATTTTACCTGTTGAACGCGTAGTACGATCCACTGTTGCATCATGCATCACCACAAGATGCTGGTCTTTGGTTAAATAAATATCGTTTTCAACAATATCTGCTCCTAAAGCAACTGCATGTTTTGCACTTTCTAAGGTATTTTCATCTTCTAAACTGGGTACACCACGATGCCCAATAATAAAGGGTTTACGCAATAAGGTATTTTTTGGAAATTGTTTTAAGACACTGGCAAATAGCGTACTTTGCGTTGTAATAATCCCATTCACACCTGAAGTCAAAATACTGGCGACATCCTGCGGATCATGTGCTGGTGTATCAACCCACACTGTCATTAAATGACGTTGAATAAAGCTGACACTCGATTTGTTGGCAAGGTGATGCGGAAGAACCACGATGCGTGCATAGGCCTGATTAGTACGACGCATAATTTCAGAAAGACCGACATGACTCTCCTTTAAATTTTCGCGACTTAAATCTAATGCTGTTCGAAGCGTAGGTACAATTTGATGCGCAGACTTGAGTAAATCATCACTTTTGGACAATACAGTAATATCGCTCATATCATGAGATTTAGAGAGTAATTTTAAGGCTTCAATGCTTTTGGGATCTTTGATTTCTAAAACAGGAATAGTATTACGCTGTGGATTGGATAAATATTGTTGTAATGTTTCAACCACCTGCCCTGTCTGATCAAGCAAGTTTAAATTGGCATCTAATTGATAATATAACTGATTGGTTGAATTTAATGGACTGCTGGTAGTTTTAACTTTTTGAATCAGCGTCGGTGCCAAAGCAACATTAGTTTGAATTTCTTGCACTTGGGTGACTTTATTGGCTAAGTCTGGCAATGCACTGGTTTGTTCAGAGACTTGAATATTTTTAACTTTTAAGACTAGGCCTGTTGCTGAAAGCCCGATGCCGCCTTTGGCAGATCCTTGGTCAAGTTCTACATCTTGCATCAACTGGTGGTTTAAATAATGTTGTACCCGTTGTCCAGACACCACAATGCTGGCTTTATACCATTGATTTGCTTTAATGTTCTCCGAAAATGCTTTCGTTTCAGAGACCTCCCATTGCCCGTTACTTTTATGCCGACCAAACTCCGTACCATTTTTTGCAGTGGTGTCTGTTCTGAGGGTAAATTGATAATAACTGCTGGGAATCACCCCCTGTGTTTCTGTGACATCATAAATCACACTGCCCCAACGCGAGTTATTGACAGCTTGGTCTAAAGTAAATTCGAGATCAATGCGATAGTTTTGTTGTTTTTCAAGATTTTGCGGTAATAAAATTGAGGTCGGACTGACTGAATTTGCTCGACCATCAATATGAAGTATCCCATTTTCAACATAGACGTTGCCGGCATTGTTGCCAGGAATACGCCAACCTTGAGGAATTGTTTTTTGCTGAACAAAACTTTGTTGATAAAGTGTTTTAAGCGGCTGCGCGGCAAGTTTAGGCTGATTTTGGGTCGAAATTTTACTTGCTAGTTCAGCATGGCTCAACATCGGCAAAGAAATTAAAACAGCAAAAGATAAAACGGATAATTTCATAAAATTTCTAAACCATTTAGAAGCACTTTGCTCAAGCGTATTTCTAAAATGGTGTCAGCCTAATTTAAATTTTGCCGATATTTTAAACTTTTATATAAAATAGAACATCTATTTAAAAGATGCCTAAGCAAATAAACTTCACAACTACTGTTGCTGCTGTTCTTGTTGCCAACGACGTTGCTGTAAACGCTCACCTTCAACTTCACGCTTATTACGAGCAGACTCATATAATTTTGTGCCTTTCAATTCAGGTGGTAAATATTCCTGTAGCACAAAATTTTCAGGGTAGTTATGAGGATAAAGATAATCCACACCATAGCCTTGTTGTTTCATAAGCTTGGTCGGTGCATTGCGTAAATGGAGTGGCACAGGTAGGTTGGACGTTTTTTCTGCAAGTTCTAAGGCTTTATTGATCGCCAAATAAGTGCTGTTACTCTTTGCACTGGTTGCCAGATAAACTGCGCATTGGCCTAAAATAATTCGACACTCAGGCATACCTATCGCTTGAACCGAGCGGAAACATTCGCCCGCTAAAAGCAAGGCATTTGGATTTGAGTTTCCAATATCTTCTGAAGCAGCGATCAACATACGACGAGCGATAAAAACCGGATCTTCACCGCCTTTAAGCATACGTGCCATCCAATACAACGTTGCATCAGGATCACTACCTCGAATAGATTTAATAAACGCAGACACAAGATCATAATGCTGCTCACCTGATTTGTCATAGCGTGCAATGTTCTGTTGCGCAACTTTGACCACAATCGCATTGGTCACAATATTTTCAATATCGGACTCAAAGGTACTGGCAATTAAATCGATTAAATTAAGTGCCTTACGTGCATCACCCGCAGCAAATTGAACCAATGCATCAAATTCTTCAATCTGGATATGGCGATCTTTTAAAAATTTATCTTGTTGAATCGCGCGTAAAATGAGTTCTTGAATCGCCTCATTACTTAACCCATTTAAGGTATATACCTGACAACGAGACAGCAAAGCACTGTTGACTTCAAATGAAGGGTTTTCAGTGGTCGCACCGATCAGGGTAATTTTGCCTTTTTCAACCGCATTCAATAAGGCATCTTGTTGCGACTTATTAAAACGATGAATTTCATCAATAAACACCACTGGTGTTAATAAATCACCGCTGTCAGCAATCACCTCACGGAGCTCTTTTACCCCTGTATTTAAGGCAGATAAGCTAATAAATGTACGATCGACTGCTTGAGCCAATAACAATGCGATGGTGGTTTTTCCAACACCAGGCGGCCCCCAAAAAATAATCGAGGGTAAATGCCCTTGATCAATCATTTGACGGAGTGGTGCTGCAACACCGAGTAAATGATCTTGCCCAATAATTTCAGACAAATCACGTGGACGTAAACGTTCTGGAAGCGGAATTTGAGTGTCTGACATACTGCTTTTTTAATTGATGAATGCTGTCCTTAGTCTACTATGGAAAATCATCAATATTGCATTTTCAGCTTTAAAATAATCGATTCTGCAAAACATCCATTAACGAGGCCTGAAATACTTGACCATGACTAAGATGTGGATAAAGCATTAATTTGCCATCTACGCCTTTACTGGCCAAATCTAAAACCAATTGACGGTTATTTTGAATCATATCCCGATCTGCATTTGGGCTGATTGGTCTCGTTGTAGACTGAATGATGTCACCTTCCATCACCCATAATTTTTTATTTTTTAATTGCTCAGGCGGGGCTTTTTCAACGGCTTTGAGTAATCGAGAATCTGCCCATGTGAGAGATGGACTGGCTGAAAAATAGTGTGAAAACTTATTATCTGTGCTTTGACTATTTAAAAGGGTATCTAAAACAAATAAACCACCATAAGAATGTCCCCACAATGCGGTACGTTGCTTATCCAGTTTTACTTGCGTATTGACCCACGGCATAATTTTTTCAAACAGCACCTGTCTAAATTGTGCACTTCCGCCTGCCATACGTTCAGGATTGCGTGGGTCAGCCGCCACTTTTCCAGATTCATCAGCAGGTGTGTAGTCTACAGACCGTGAAGCGGACTCAAACGGTAACTGGGTTTGATAGCCTATAGCCACCAACACAGGGCTGTCTTGTTCGGATAGTTTTTTTAACAGTGACTCATCTAAACGCGCCATAGCAGAGTTGCCATCTAACATATAAACAGCAGGTAAGATCTTATTTTTATTGATATGTTTAGGAATACCGACCCAAACTTTATAATGCCGTTGTTGATCTGCGGATTGAAAATTTTTTACTTGAAATTGATAATAACTGGAGCCTTGCTCCGCAATATTTGGCCCTAAAGCTTGCAAATCTGGTTTTGCATAAACATTGCAGTGAATACCGAAACTCAGGCTGATTGCACATAAACAGAATGTACTTTTTTTGAATAACCAAGATAAAGCAAACATTTTAAAAACACATCAAACTGGAGGGCTTGGTTATCATATTACTATTTGATAATGATTATCAATTCATAGTTGATTCAAAGCATTTACCGCACCCATCTTACAATGTATTCATCAATGTCTTCTTCATTGACTTCTGTTTCGGAGATACAACGCCCAGCAGCAGATTTTCTGGCCTTAATCACATTGCTTCTTGAGCCTGTGATCAGATAGTGCCATGCCGGTAAATTTTTACCTTCATTCACCCGACGATATGCACAACTTGAAGGTAACCAATGAATATTGGCTAATTTTTCAGGGCTTAATTGAATACAGTCGGGTACATAATCTAAACGATTAGGATAGTCAGAACATTGTGCTGTTTCACAATCGAGGAGTTTACAAGACACTTTGGTATAGGCTATTTCATGTGTGTCATCATCTTCTAATTTCACCAAACAGCACAGCCCACAACCATCGCACAACGCTTCCCACTCGGTCGGATTTAACTCAGACAGTGTATAATTCTTCCAAAACTGGGGGCGGATCTCAAAGGTCATGGCATAACATTAAAGTCATTTAAGGCGAAATAATTATATCAGTATATAAGCAGAAATTAGAAAATTTAAAACAGAACAAACCTTTACATATTGCTTTATTAATCACACTTTTTAAACACAACTTCACAAGTCCCTTAGATTTTTCTGCCTATACTGAAAATACATAACAAAAATATGGAGATGAATCTTATGTTTCGTTGGGCAATTATTTTCGCTGTGATCGCCTTAATCGCAAGTTTATTTGGTTTTGGTGGTGTTGCGGGAATGTCTAAAGACTTCGCAGTCATTCTTCTCGTTGTCGCGGTAATCCTCGCGATTGTTGGTTTTATTTCGAGAGGAAAAGTTTAGCTTTTCCTGATCAATTTTCATAAAAGAGAAGAACCTTGGTTCTTCTCTTTTTCATTTGAAAACGACCTTTTTCATTCATAAATTTTCACATTTCTATTGTAAATATTCGAAATTTAGTCATTTGAATCTTATATATTTATGCTTTAATCAATCTCATTCTCGCCGATACACAAGGATTAACAGATGGCTCTTGCAATCAAAACTCGTGAAATTCAATATCAAGCAAAAGATGGAACAACTTTAATCGGTTATTTTGCTGCACCTGAATCCGCACAACCAGTTGCAGGTGTGATTGTTGGTCCAGAATGGTGGGGCCGAAATGAGTATTCTGAACAACGTGCTCGAGAGTTGGCACAACATGGTTTTGCTGCGCTGGCAATTGATATGTATGGCGATAAAAAAACCACGGCTGTTGCGACTCAAGCCCATGAGTGGATGATGCAAACCTTCCAAGATGAGCAGACCATTGTTGAGCGTTCAGCTGCGGCTTTGGCTGCTTTAGCAGCACAACCAGAAGTCGATGCAACGCGTTTGGCTGCGATTGGATTCTGTTATGGTGGTAAAGTGATATTAGATTTGGCACGCTCAGGTGCTGACTTAAAAGCTGCGATTACTTTCCATGCAAATTTATCTGCGCAAAAAGCAGCGGAAGCAGAAAAATTTAAAGCGCAAGTGTTAGTGCTACATGGTGAAAAAGACAGCATGGTGTCTTTGGCAGATGTCGAATCGTTTAAACAAGAAATGCAGCATGCTCAGGTAAAATCTGAAGTGATCATCCTCAAAGATGCTAAACATGGCTTTAGTAACCCACAAGCAGATGAAAAAGCAAAAGCCAATGGCGTAGATCTAGGTTATAACGCCGAAGCAGAAAAAGCCGGATTAGCAGCAATGTATGATTTATTAGATCGTACCTTGGCTTAACCTACTCTGGCTTAATTAAAATACGTTCTACGTCGATTAAGACAACAAAACGAGGGATTAGAAATGACTGAAAAAGTATGTCCTTATTGTGACTTTGAAGAATTTGATATCATTGATAAAAATGAATTTGGTGCAATTTTGCCTGAACATAACCCTTTGTCTAAAGGTCATTCAGTGATTATTCCTTTGCGCCATATTGCTTCTTTTTTTGAGGTTTCAGAGAAAGAACGTAAAAGCCTTTCCTCTTTATTGGAACTGGCACGTAACGAGCTTAAGATTCGCCATCAACCTGAAGGTTTCCATATCGCCTTTAATGATGGTCATGTGTTTGGTGAAGATCAAAGTGAACATTTCCATATTCACATTATCCCACGTTATAAAAACGAACCGCTTAAACTGGATAAGCGTTGGGGTATCATCAACGAAAACTAAGTTGTGGCTATAAACGCATTTGAAAAGACGCTTTGGCGTCTTTTTTTATGCAGATTGCTGCTCAAGTTTAAGATAATTTTCCGCAATAAATTTATCTTGGTTATACTGAGCATCCAATTTTTACGCTAGATTGTTATGTCGCAATTTTCATTTTCAGATGCGCTATTGACTTGGTTTGATCAACACGGGCGCCATGATTTACCGTGGCAAGTGGCTGATGATCCATACAAAGTTTGGGTGTCTGAGATTATGTTGCAACAAACACAAGTCAAAACTGTACTGCAATATTTTGATAAATTTATCCAACGCTTTCCGACTGTCGATGATTTGGGTAAAGCCTCATGGGATGATGTTGCCCCGTATTGGGCAGGATTAGGCTACTACGCCCGTGCACGCAATTTGCATAAAGCAGCAGGCGTGGTCTGCCAGCAAGGGCATTTTCCACAAAGCTTAGAACAATGGGTGGAACTTTCAGGTATTGGTCGCTCTACTGGTGGCGCACTGATGTCGCTTGGCTTACGCCAATATGGCGTCATTATGGATGGCAATGTAAAACGTGTTTTGGCCCGTTTCTTTGCCATTGAAGATGACCTGAGTAAACCCATCCATGAACGAGCCATGTGGCAACTGGCAGAAAGCTTATGCCCAACTGAACGCAACCACGACTATACCCAAGCAATTATGGATTTGGGCGCAACCATTTGTACGCCAAAAAAGCCACTCTGCTTATACTGCCCTATGCAACAACATTGCCAAGCCCATCAACAAGGGCTAGAAACTGAACTGCCTTATAAGAAAGCTAAAAAGCCCGTTCCCGTTAGAACAGCCACAGTGTTATTAATTGAGTCAGATCAACAATGGTTATGGGAACAGCGTCCCAACAGTGGCTTATGGGGAGGCTTATGGAGTTTACCGATTTTTGAAAATGAGCTCGCGTTTCAACAGCTTTGTCAAAGTCTAAAACTTACTTCAACTGTTGAACCTGTCCAAATCTCGCATAGTTTTACCCATTTCACATGGATTTTAAATGCGCATATTGTTCGAGTTGAATCAGACCAAAAAGAATACCTCCAGGCTGAACTTGGGGGCGAATGGTTAACACCACAAAAAGCTACACAAATGGGCATCCCTACAGCCATGAAAAAATTGATCTCAGCAGTAAAAATATGACATAGTCAGACACGGGTATTCGAAGCATATTTCAATTTTAATTTGCCCTTTTGAAACTTGAAAAAAAGGATTTCTCGTGTCACGTAGCATCCAATATTGCTTGATGGCCTTGCTTGCCATTATTTTAACTGCATGTACCACTGCACCTAAAAAGCCAAGCTCATCTAAGCCTCAGCTTCCACAAGCTCAAATTAACCGCCTAAAAGCAATGTCAATGCCAACCCGATTGGCAATTCCTGTAGATGGAGTAAAACCACAAAACCTCACAGATACTTGGGGTGCATCTCGCAGTGCTGGGCGAGCACATGAAGGAATTGACATCATGGCTTCACGTGGAACCAAAGTTTATAGTAGTACTGAAGGTGTGATTACCAGTTTAAAGAGCAATAATCTGGGGGGTAAAGTGATTTGGCTCATCGGACCAGGTGGGGTTTATCACTATTATGCTCATCTAAACGATCACAAACGTGGTCTACAAGAAGGCGATTACGTTAAAAAAGGTCAGTTAATCGGCTATGTGGGCAATACGGGAAATGCACGACATACTGCACCGCATTTGCACTATGGACTATACTTAAGGGGTAAAGGTCAAGGTGCAGTCAACCCCTACCCTTATTTACGTTAATTTTAGATTGAATCAATTTAGGAATATTCCATGTCAGAAGCATTGCTTGAGCGTTTAGTTGAATTTGCAGAATCAGGCAATCAACAAAAAATTGCCCTCAATGGACAAAATCATCAAGGCTGGATTATGGAAATCACCGATGAAGCATTAATGATCAGTACTGGCTTTGCAGACAAAGCGGGTAAAGATATTTGGGTAAGTTTTAAAGATTTACAACATGCGCAACTTTCCTATTGGGACAACAAACAAGATCAATGGGTCGAATTTAAACTTTAGACAATTAAAACTTAAATCAATCAGAACAATGGTAGATCTTTTATGACAAATAAACGCTGTGGTTGGTGTTCAGATGATCCTCTTTATATTGAATATCATGATCAAGAGTGGGGTAAGTCCAATCGAGATGAACAGCATTTATTTGAAATGCTTTGCCTAGAGGGGCAACAAGCAGGTTTATCTTGGATTACTGTTTTAAAAAAACGTGAAAGCTATCGCGCCCAATTTTTTAACCACCCGATTCAAACCATCGCCAATTTTACTGAACAAGAGCTTGCGCTAAAATGTCAGGATGCTGGGCTGATTCGCCATATTGGGAAATTAACGGCAATTCGTGACAATGCTATTGCATGGCAAAACATGAAAGCTCAAGAGATTGATATGGTGAACTGGTTATGGGATTTCGTCGACCAGCAAGTACAACTCAATGATGTCCCTGATTATAAATTAGCGCCTGCACAAACCGAAACCAGTCAAAAGCTTTCTAAAGCGTTAAAAAAGAATGGTTTTAAATTTGTTGGTCCAACCACTTGCTATGCCTTTATGCAAGCAGTGGGGATGGTCAATGACCATGAAAATGATTGTATATCCCGCTAAAAGTTTAACTGAACAAACAGGAAGGATTCACATGTCAAATAATACGTTTCATGCTTATGCTGCCTTAGAGGCAGGTGCAGCACTTGTGCCCTATCAATTTGATGCAGGTGAATTGCAGCCTCATCAGGTCGAAGTCAAAGTTGAATATTGCGGTTTATGCCATTCCGATGTTTCAGTGATTAACAATGAATGGGGAAATTCAGTTTTTCCAGTGGTTGGCGGTCATGAAATTATCGGTACCATCACTCAACTGGGTTCAGAAGCGAAAGGATTAAAAGTCGGTCAACGTGTTGGTATCGGCTGGACTGCGGAAAGTTGTCAGCACTGTGATCCATGTGTTAGTGGTCAACAAGTGCTTTGCACAGGGGGTTCAGTTGCAACTATCGTTGGTCATGCAGGCGGGTTTGCAGATAAGGTACGTGCAGGTTGGCAGTGGATTATTCCTTTTCCTGAAGATTTAAACCCTGAAAGTGCTGGTCCTTTATTGTGTGGTGGTATCACAGTTTTTGATCCAATCTTAAAACATCAAATTCAAGCAGTTCACCATGTTGGTGTCATTGGGATTGGTGGTTTAGGTCATATGGCCATTAAAATACTCAAAGCGTGGGGTTGTGAGATCACTGCCTTTACATCAAGTTTGGACAAAACAGATGAACTTAAAGCAATGGGCGCAGACCATGTGGTCAATAGTCGCGATGCCAATGCGTTAAAAGCGCAACGTGGCAAATTTGATTTATTGCTCTGTACAGTAAATGTGAGTTTGGACTGGAAAGCATATCTGAATACACTGGCACCAAATGGCACAATTCACATGCTAGGTTTAGTCCTCGAACCGATGCCGATTCCTGCGGGCGCACTGATTGGCGGTGCAAAATCAGTGACCGGTTCACCAACAGGCTCCCCTTTTGCATTGCGTCAATTATTACAATTTGCCGCACGCAAAAACATTGCACCACAAATTGAAGTTTATCCAATGTCAAAAATTAATGAGGCTTTGGAGCGACTTCACTCTGGAAAAGCCCGTTATCGTATCGTATTAAAAGCGGATTTCTAATTTAAGTCTGACCATCCATCACGGTTTATCAAGAACCGTGAATGGAATAAGGCTGTCGGGCTATGCATTTACTCACAAATCAGTTTAAGCCACACTCTTGGCTGACAATTCCCCCCTTACCCAATCTGCCAATAACATAATTGCATCCTGAATTTCCTGAGACAATTCATGGCCTGCATTTAAGCGAATACAATTGTTATAACGGTGATCCTCACCAAAAATAATCCCTGGCACAATATTGATACTGTATTGCTGTGCATAATAATACAACGCCAAGCTATCAATCTGTTCTGGGAACTGTAACCACAAGGCATAACTTCCCTGCGGTTGATTTAAACGGATCTCAACCCCATAAAAAGCATGTTGAATAAACTGTAAATATTGCGCAACTTGAGCCATCAACTTAGGGCGTAACTCACTCAAATGCTGACGATAGGCTCGGCTATAAATCAAATCAGCAAGACCCAATTGCAATGGTGTATTGACCGAAACATTTTGTAAAATCAACTTGGCATGTAAGTGCTGTAAACGTTGTGGCAAACAGAACCAACCGACTCGATAAGAGGTCGACAACGACTTGGAAACCGATCCGCAATAAACCACATAGCCCTGTTGATCCCAATATTTAATCGGTAAAGGGCGTTTGGCATTAAAGCTACATTCAGCATAAATATCATCTTCAATCACGTAACACTGATACTTCGCTGCCAGCTGTGCGATTTTTTCTTTCTCGGCATTAGTCAAACAGAAGCCTAAAGGGTTTTGAAAGTTGGCGGTTAATAAACAGACTTTTGCAGCTGAGTTTTGCATCTCTTGTTCTAAACGATCCAGATCAAAACCTTCCGTATTGGCAGGAATTTCAATAATTTTTCGTTTGAGCAACGCCAACAATTGCAACTGACCATTATAGTTTGGTGTGGGCACAATCACACTGTCACCGATTTGGCTCAGGCTTTGAATCATCACAGACAATGCCGGCATACAACCATTGCTGATATAAATATCTTCTTTGGCAATATAAAAACCATCTTCAGCCCAATGTGCTGACAAAGCCTCTCTTAACTGAAGGTGCCCTTGGCGGTCATTATATAAAAAGTCTTCTGGTTTACTGTGCTTTAAAGCACGTTGTATTGAACGGCGTAAGGCCTCTACAGGAACTAGATTAGGCGATAACTGAATCGAACCTAAATGGATCAGTTTATTATTGATTGCTGCTTCATGAATTTGAATTTGTAAGTCTAGATTTGAAACCTCACGTGCTCTCGACTTAAAATCAGGATGGTCAGGTACAGCAATCTGCGAGGCTTTTTGCTGTGATTGAACAAAATAGCCAGACTTTTCTTTGACATAAATCAAGCCTTGCGCTTCAAGCAATTCATAACAACTCTTTGCTGTATTCAGACTAATATTTTGTAATGCTGCAAATTTTCGCAAAGAACTGAGTCGTTGCCCAACGGCCAACTCACCACAATAAATTTTCTGTGCAATTTGTTGTGCTAATGTTTGATATTGAAAAGCCATATCTGTACTCAAATTTTAATATTTGTTGTATCTGTATCTATAAAGTTAACAGATTTATGCTTCATTCACAGCCAATTTTTACAAACAAATTGATTTGAAAGGAGAAAAAAATGAGAACGATCGCTTTAATCAGTATTGTCTTTGGATTAACTGCTTGCCAGCCTCAGCAGGTCAATCAAGCTGCTCAGAAACAACATTTTGTATGTAAATCTTTGATTGAAGGCTTTTTAAAAACACAAAATTTAGCTGAGTATCAGCTTGATCATCTAGAACCCACCCTACATCAGACTGCTGCTGTGCGAAACTATCGCTACCATAGCAGTAGTGATCAACGGATGAAGATTAATATCCCGGTGCAAAAAGACTTGGCGTTCAAATGCCTTCAGACAGCAACTGATCATTTTGAAATCCAATTGGTCAATCCACAACAACCCAGTAGCCAAACTTTACTGAGTCTGGATTTACCGCCACAAAAGACTATCGAAACTTTGACAGCTTTTGCGTTAAAAACTCAATAAATAAACGGACACGCTTTGGTAAATGTTCCTGTTGATAATACACCGCATGGATGTGTTGTTCATAAAGCTCTATTTGATCTTCAAATAGAGCGATCAAGCGTCCTTGCTTTATATCTTTTAAAATCTCAAACTCAGACAATCTCGCAATTCCATGCCCGCGTAAACACAGTTGGCGAACAGTTTCACCACTGGATGCTTTGATTTTTGGTTTGACAGTAAGCCTTTCTCCATTGACTCGAATCGGCCAAGTATTTAAACGGCTGACTTTGCTAAAGCCAATTTGCGTATGATTTAAAATATCTTGCGGTGTTGCTGGATAACCATGTGTAGCTAAATACTCAGGACTGGCAACGATATATAATCGGCTTTTACACAACAAACGCGCATGTAAGCTCGAATCATTAAGATCACCAAAGCGTATTGCAACATCTGTCTTATGTTCTAATAAATCGATGATCTGATCGTTACTGTTTAACTCTATTTCTATTTCAGGATACAACTGAGAAAACTCTTGCATCAACGGTGCAATCACATGCAATACAAAAGGTGTCGCGGAATCCACGCGAATCAGCCCAGATGTATCACTGTCAGATTTTAATAAAGCATCTTCTGCTTCATTGAGGTCATGCACAATTTTTCGGGCTTTTGCTAAAAATAATTGCCCCTCTTGGGTCAACTTAAGTTTACGTGTTGTCCGCTCTAATAAGGTGACATTCAGTTTAGATTCAAGTCGTTGCAAGGCTCGACTTACACCTGAAGTGGTTTGTTCAAGATGCGTTGCTGCTGCAACAATCGAACCACTATCGACAATATTAATAAAAGCCTGTAATTCTTCAAGTGTAGATTTCATTGCTGTCAGCGCTCTGTTTATTGTTGATTTTTAGTCAACAATATTTTGCATATTCCTGTATTTTTCCGCAACAATTAAAGTAGCAAAATACACTCAATCTCAGAAAATAAAGTGAAATCCAGCATGACAAACATCGTTCCTCAATTTGGTGTCGGTACTTTCCGTTTAACAGGACAAACTGTGATTGACTCGGTCAAAACAGCCTTAGACGTTGGTTATCGTGCTGTAGACACTGCTCAAATCTATGGCAACGAAGCAGAAGTCGGTCAGGCCATTGCAGAAAGTCATATCCATCGTGATGATTTGTTTATCACAACAAAGATATGGACAGATCATTATCAAGCCGACAAACTTATTCCAAGTCTTAAAGACAGCTTACAGAAACTGGGTACTGATGCTGTCAACTTAACCTTGATTCACTGGCCAGCGCCAAGTCTAGGAATTTCTGTTGCAGAAATGATGCATAACCTGTTAGAAGCGAAAAAGCTGGGCCTAACTGAACATATTGGAATTTCAAACTTCAATATCGACTTATCGCAACAAGCCATCGCTGCTGTAGGACTTGAAAATATTGCCACCAACCAAATTGAACTTAGCCCTTATTTGCAAAATGATAAGTTGGTGAATTTTTTACAGTCACAAAATATTGATGTGACCTCTTATATGACCTTGGCGTATGGCAAAGTTTTAAATGACCCAACATTAACTGAAATTGCCAAACAGCATCAGGCTTCTAGCGCTCAAATTGCATTGGCATGGGCATTGCAGAAAGGCTTTGCTGTCATTCCGTCATCGACTAAACGTGAAAACTTAATTGCCAACTTAAAAGCACAAGAGATTCAGTTATCTGCTGAAGAAATGCAATTAATCGCGCAATTGGAACGTAATGGCCGTGAGGTTGATCCTGAAAACTTAGCACCTCAGTGGGATGTTTAATTCACTGCTGGAGTAAAAGTGATTTAAAGCAGAGCAAATCTTGGCTTAGGCTTTGATTAGCAAAGTTTAGTTGCTAGGTTTTGCTTACTAGGCTTCAAAACATGATTTACCCCCTTTTGATCATGACTTAGATTGCTTCGCAAGATTGTTTTCTTGCGAAGCTTTATTTTGTCACTTCATCAACATAGCGGCTGAAAAGTAAATGACCATCCTCGTGATTGGCCGAACACTGGTACATCCCATCATTTTCAATATGCTGTATATTTGAGATTTCTCATGAAATTAAATTTTCCCTTACTCGCATTGGCGATTGGTGCTTTTGCAATAGGAACAACAGAATTTTCTCCTATGGGATTTCTTCCCCAAATTGCAGAAAATTTGAATATTTCAATCCCAACCGCAGGTATGCTGATCACCGCATATGCACTCGGTGTTATGATTGGCGCACCGTTTATGACCTTATGGTTTGGACGGTTTCCACGACGTAAAGCGCTTATTTTAGCCATGATTATTTTTACCATTGGCAATATTCTTGCTGCAATTGCCCCCAATTACTGGGGCTTAATGGCCGCTCGAATCCTGACCAGTCTCAATCATGGGGTGTTTTTCGGGATTGGTTCCATTGTTGCAACAAGCGTCGTACCTAAAGACAAGCAAGCCAGTGCTGTTGCCACCATGTTTATGGGCCTCACCATTGCCAACATCGGTGGTGTTCCTTTAGCCACATGGGTTGGGCAGAATATTGGCTGGCGTATGTCATTTGCAGCAATCGCCTTACTCGGCGTGATTACCATGCTGTCACTATGGAAAGCCTTGCCTGAAGATAAAGCAAGCCAACGTCCTGATGTCAAAGCAGAATTAAAAGTGCTGACTCGGCTGCCTGTGGTTCTTGCATTGCTCACCACGGTGATGAGTGCAGGTGCAATGTTTACCCTCTATACCTATATTGCGCCTAGCCTACAAAACATCACCCATGCCAGCCCGATGTTTATTACCTTGATGCTGGTACTGATTGGAATTGGTTTTTCAATTGGTAATCACTTAGGTGGGAAATTTGCAGACTTGTCACTGACCAAAACATTGACCAGTTTCTTGCTGTTACTGATGGTGAGCATGTTGCTGTTCCCTATACTGGCTCAAACTCAGATTGGTGCAGCATTGGCACTGATTGTCTGGGGAGCAGCAGCCTTTGCAGTGGTTCCACCTTTACAGATGCGTGTTATGTCTGTTGCTCATGAAGCACCTGGATTGGCGTCCTCTGTGAATATTGGGGCATTTAATTTAGGCAATGCTTTAGGTGCAACAGCTGGTGGCGCAGTATTGAGTATGGGCATGAGTTATGCTGCGGTGTCTATTGCGGGTGCGGTACTCACAGCTTTAGGGCTAGTGCTGGTTTTTATTCAAATGAAAATGAATAAAGCACCTGTACAACAATATAGCCATTCAGCCTAGCGATTAACAATCGTGACAAAGACTGCAAGTAACCTTTCTTTCTACATCAATACCTTAAGAAAGGTTACTTTCAATAGTTAAATGGAAAGATCTGCTAAGCATTTTTTTTCGAATATAAAGTTGTTTCGTCAATAGGGACTGCTTCAGGATTATTGATCAAACAACGTCTATTTTAAAATATCAGGCAAAGCTACAAAGGGTTTATTCTTTGCCAATTCTGTTTTCATTTTCTGCAACATCTGATAAGGCTGCTGTTCGACCAAAATATTGGTTAAGCTTGCAGGAATAGAGCCTTCTGGATTGGCGTGTCCAGAGGTAATGACTTTGACTTTATTGGCACCCAGTTTTTGAAAGGTCCAATCACCTGAATAATCTTTTAAACGCACATAGTCAGGATTCAGTGCTTTACCTTGCTGAATCGCAGAATTTTTAATAAAAATACTGCCATTTGCATCTTTAGACATGGTTCCTTTAACCACCATGTCGCGATCTTTTAAGGGAAAGGGAAAATCTAAAACCATATAAATGCTGAATTCACCTTTTTTATCATCGCGAGATAACACTTCAGCTTTGGCAACATTGGGTACCCATTTCGGTGAGTTTTTGACGTCCAATACCAAAGCAACAGCACGATCAATCGGTACGTCTAATGTTGTTTCAGCTTTATAAGACAACACAGAATTACTGGCATCCTTGTATGTCCATACCTGAATGTTATTTTTATTCAAACTCAATTTGGCATTGCTTGGTAAAGCAGCTTGTGTAGTCAGGCCAAAAGCACTGATTACACAAGCAAATAACATCACTGTTTTTTTCATTTTTGAATGTTCAAAATTTGACTAATTGTTTTAATTCTATCGCATCAGATTTTAAGCTTAAATATCATTTAAGCCTAAAACGTCTTTCATATCGTATTTTTTTGCATCTTTGCCGACAACCCAAGCAGCTGCACGTACAGCACCGGCAGCAAAATTCATACGATTCGTGGCTTTGTGTGTCACTTCTACACGCTCACCTTCGCCAATAAACATCACTGTATGTTCGCCCACAATATCACCACCACGAATCGTTTCAAAGCCAATGGTTTCACGTTCACGTGGACCTGTATGCCCCTCACGACCATAGACAGCAACTTTCTTTAAATCACGACCCAGTGTGTCAGCAACAGCTTCACCCATCATCAGTGCAGTACCTGATGGTGCATCTACTTTATGACGGTGATGTGCTTCAATAATTTCAATATCCACAGTATCGCCAAATACTTTAGCTGCCAACTCAAGTAATTTAATCGAAACATTCACACCCACTGAATAATTTGCAGCATAAACAATCGGTGTCTGAGTGGCAGATTGATTTAATAGCTCTTTTTGTTGATCCGAAAAACCAGTTGTACCAATCACCATCGCAACACCAGCAGCACTGCATAGTTTTAAATTATGTTCAGTGGCAACAGGCGCAGTAAAATCAATCACCACATCCACATCTTTGAGGATCTCTTCCAAGTTGCCAACCACTTTAATCCCCACAGCACCAATTCCTGCAAGCTCTCCTGCATCTGCACCAATTAATGTGCTTTCTGGGCGCTCTACTGCAGCAGCAAGTTGAAAACCTGCTTGTTGTACAGCTTGAATCAATGTACGGCCCATACGGCCACCTGCACCTACAATACCAATGCGCGGAGCTGCTGACATACGATCTTCCTAAATCTGAATTTGAAAATTTGGCTCTACTATAACAAAACTCGGTTCTAAGACGACGTTTCAATATAAAAAAATACTGTGATCTTTTTGCTTGCTTTGGGATCTGATGCGCTCATTGGTCCGGAATAGCCTGAACGAATAAATAGATTAATTTTATAAAATATATCGGTAAAACTTTGAAAAATTTACAACTTTTCAAATTTATTTCATCAAAATGCAAGAATCCCACAGCAGACTACATGCCACGAATGAAAAGAATATGGCTTATAAGGAGATCAATATGCATTCGAATAAAATGGCTTTCGCTCTAGTACTCGGCATGATGATGACAAATGTTTGGGCTGAATCAGCGCCGACAACAACATCAGCAACAACTGAAGAAAAAACACTTGCTCAACCCAATACCAACACAGCAGCTGAACCTCAAACAGAAGTTCGTGTTGAAGATATTGATGCACCGATCATCGAGTAATAAGCACCTATTTTTCAGCGGTTGAAGGTATGTCCAATATCTTCAACCTGTCTTTTTTAAAAATAACTCAATTCAATTGTAATCATCATCATAAAAATCAAGCTTTATCGCTAAACATTAACAGTTATATTATTTTTTAAATCATCTAAAAATTTATTGAAATGTATATTAAATTACAGCTAAAAATAACTAAAAAGTAAAAATTAAATTTTTCAGATCTATTAAACTAAAAGCGCTTGGATGCAATCATAAAAAGCAAATATCAAAGGAAATACCATGCAACTCAAAAAAATCATTTTAGGATTGGTGATGACAACAACTGTTTCACTCGTTTGGGCCGAAGACACAACGCCTACATCCACTCCTGCCCCAACATCGGAATCATCGACACCAGCAACACATCCCGCGGTGATACTCCCCCAAGATGATAATTCAATAGATGCTGCCCCAGATGACAACGAATTTGATTTATCACCATCAGATCAAGCATCAAAATAAAAAAACGGAGCAACAAGATCTGTTGCTCCGTTTTTACATCTTCAATGTTTAGCTTGCTAAATGAAAAGGTCTAAACTCAATTAGTCAAATAAACGATCGAAGAAAGATTTTTTCTTCGGAGACGATTTATTGTCATCACTTTCCATCGTGGCTTGAAGTTCTTTCAATAGCTCACGTTGGCGGCTGGTCAAATGTACAGGTGTTTCCACCACAATACGGCAAAGTAAGTCACCTTGCATACTGCTACGTACAGGTTTTACCCCTTTACCACGTAGTCGGAACATTTTACCGGTTTGTGTACCTTCAGGCACTTTCAAACTGACACGGCCATCCAATGTTGGAATTTCAAGTTCTTTACCTAAAGCAGCATCTGCGATACTAACAGGTACATCCATATATAAGTCTGCACCATCACGTTGGAAGATATCGTGCTCACGCACTACGACTTCAACGTATAAATCACCAGATTGACCATCACGGATCGCTTCACCTTTACCTGTTAAGCGAACGCGATCACCATTATCAACACCTGCAGGAATAGTAACTTCAAGGGTCTGCTGACGATCTGATACACCTGAACCATGACATTTGCTGCATGGATTTTTAATAATTTTACCTTGTCCACGACAGGTACTACATGTCTGCTGAACAGAGAAGAAGCCCTGTTGCATACGCACTTGACCTGCACCATGACAAGTCTTACAGGTTTCTACGTCATTTGGATTTTTTGAACCTTTACCATCACACACATCACAAGGTGCTGGTGCAGTAAAGGTAATGGTTTTCTTAACGCCTCGCACCGCTTCTTCAAGCGTCAATTCCATAACATAACGCAGATCGGAACCACGACGCGCACGTTGCTGACCACGGCCACCACCGCCGAAAGCACCACCGAAGATGTCACCAAACTGACTGAAAATATCTTCGGCGCTGAAACCACCACCAAAGCCACCGCCGCCCATACCACCTTCAAAGGCGTTATGACCCATACGGTCGTACATGCTACGTTTTTCACCGTCAGAAAGAATTTCATATGCTTCCGCACATTCTTTAAACTTTTCTTCAGCTTCTGAGTTGTCAGGATTACGATCTGGATGATACTTCATCGCCAACTTACGGTAGGCTTTTTTAATTTCATCATCACTAGCGGTTTTAGCAACACCTAAAACCTCATAATAATCACGTTTAGCCATGATTGGCGATGCTCCACAAAATTTGATAATACTTCTATGCAGAGTAAATTGGGGGCGATGTTATTTTTTACAAGCGTGAAATGTGGTTTTTTTTAAAAAACAGCTTTTTTCTGTAAATATTTAGTAAAACCTTTGAGCCATATATTGAGTAAATATAACCATGCAATGGCACTAAATACCACACCAGCCACAGTGCACGCTTTTACCCAAATGAAACTGTCCCAATAGAAAAAGATTAACGGAATAAACCATAGCGCAGCAAAGGCTGCCAAAATCAAAAAAATGAGAGCATTGCGCATAATCCACAACGCTTGCGCATGTATCCATACCTCTGCATTATCTGCCACTGCTACTTTACGTGCTAACCAATACGCCAACACGGCTGTAATCACCGTAAACAATGCAAGAAACATAAACAAATAAGAGCTCGTAATAAATTTACGATGCTGTTCTGGATTTGTTTGCCCCATGGGTGTTTTTGACCTCAAATTTATTGCATACCGATTTACTTATTATGCAATAAAATTTCCTATGTTATTTTCTGTTAAAGATTAAGTGCTACTATATTGAAGTTTTCAATTTTTCGCACCTAATATTCTCAACAATTTATGTATTTTCTGTAGTTTTTTTAATCTTAAACCAAGTCGCATACAGCGCTGGTAAGAAAAATAACGTTAAAAGTGTCGCAATAATTAAGCCACCCATAATGGCCACTGCCATTGGTCCAAAGAAAATACTCCGAGAAAGCGGAATCATGGCCAATACTGCTGCCAAGGCGGTGAGAATAATTGGACGGAATCGACGAACTGTAGCATCCAAAATTGCATCCCATTGATTCTGCCCTGATCGAATATCTTGTTCAATCTGATCAATCAGAATCAGTGAGTTACGCATAATCATTCCAGATAATGCAATGGTACCCAGCATCGCCACAAAACCAAAAGGCTTATTGAATAAGAGTAGAAATAAGACCACCCCAATTAAACCTAACGGCGCTGTCAAAAATACAATGAATGAGCGAGAAATACTCTTTAACTGCAGCATCAGCAAAGTAAATACCACCGCAAGGAATAATGGCATCCCTGCATTCACAGAGGTTTGCCCTTTTGCGGACTCCTCTACCGCGCCACCAACTTCTAACAAATAACCACTTGGTAAGGTTGTACGGAGCTGATCCATTTTTTCAGCCAGCTCATTGACCACGGTTGCAGGCTGTAACTTGGTCCGAATATCTGCACGTACAGTAATGGTCGGTAATCGATTGCGGTGCCAAATTAAACCATCTTCAAATTTATATTGAAGCGTAGCGATCTGCGCCAAAGGTACGGTGGTACCTTTACTTGTCGGAACAGCAAGACTGGATAATGCTTCAACATTAACACGCTCAGCCTGATCACCGCGGATACGAACATCTATCAACTCACGTTTTTCACGATATTGATTGATAATTGCACCCGATATTGAGCTGTTTAAAAAATTCGCCAAATCTTCTGAGGTCACACCCATTTGGCGGGCACGGTCTTGATCAATCACCAACGAAATGATTTTACTTTGCTCACCCCAGTCCAAATGAACATTTGCGGTATTTGGATTTTCACCCACCAGTTGAGCAACTTTTTGCGCCTCCTGACGAACAATTGCAATGTCTTCACCCGATACACGAAATTGCAATGGATAGCCGACTGGAGGACCATTTTCTAATAAAGAGACACGGATACGTACCTGTGGCAATAATTGGCGAATTTGCGTATCTAAGGATTTACGAATTTCATCACGATCATCCAGTGACGATGCTAAAACCACAAATTGTGCAAAACTGGCTTGTGGCATCTGTTGATCTAAAGGCAGATAGAAACGTGGTGTCCCTGTTCCTACATAAGCAACATAATTATCAATACCCTTTTGCTTAGATAAAAATGCCTCGACTTTCTTCACCGCATCTTCAGTTGCAGTCAGTGATGCACCTTCTTCCAATTTTAAATCGACCAAAATTTCGGCACGGTTTGAAGACGGGAAAAATTGTTGGGGTACAAACTTAAACATCACCACAGACAGAACAAAAACCCCAACCGTAATTGAAATGACGGTTTTTCTATAAGTCACACACCAGTTCACCAATTTTCTAAAGCTTTGATAAAATTTAGATTGATATGGATCAAAATGCTCACCAGTATGATGAATCACAGGCTGAGGTTCTGGTTGCTTTCGTAATCTTGCGAGAAGACGCTGATACCACGGCGCTTTTTGTGGCACTTTGTTAAAATCTGGAAGTAACTTATCGCCTAGATAAGGAACAAAAACCACAGCAGCAATCCATGAAACAATTAAGGCAATGGTCACCACTTGGAAAATTGAACGAGTATATTCCCCTGTGCTTGATGCGGCTGTAGCAATAGGTAAAAAACCTGCTGCGGTAATTAATGTTCCTGTTAGCATCGGAAATGCGGTACTGGTCCATGCAAAACCAGCTGCCTTCATCCTGCTATAGCCTTGCTCCATTTTGATGGTCATCATTTCGACGGCAATGATGGCATCATCAACCAATAACCCTAAGGCCAGAATTAAGGCCCCTAGAGAAATCTTATGTAAGCCAACATCAAATAAATTCATGCCTGCAAAAGTCATCGCAAGCACCAGTGGAATCGAAAATGCCACCACCAAACCTGTACGAAAACCCAGCGAAAAAAAGCTCACCAATAAAACAATAATGACCGCTTCTGCAAGAACTTTGACAAATTCATGAATACTGCGTTGAACAGCCACTGGCTGATCTGAAACTTTTTTCAGTTCCATACCTAAAGGCAGTGATTTTTGTAAGGTGTTAAATTCCGTTTCTAGGTTTTTGCCCAGTGCGATGATGTCACCACCTTTACGCATAGAAACCGCTAAACCAATTCCATTCTCGCCCATAAAACGCATGCGAGGTTGTGCAGGCTCACTAAATCCACGATAAACGTCAGCAACATCGCACAGTTGAATGGTTCGATTTCCCACCAACAAGGGCATTTTTTTCAAATCATCGACACTTTTTAAAGCACCACTGACTCGCACTTGAATACGGTCAGTGCCTGTTTCAAAAAAGCCTGCACTGGTCACACTGTTTTGCTTTGCCAAGGCTTCTTGGATTGCAGTAACTGGTACGCCCATTTGCACGGCTTTGGTGTTGGAAAGCTCAATCCAGATTTTTTGATCTTGTAGCCCCACCAGATTGACTTTACTGACATCTTTGACCCGTTGTAAGCGAAGCTGTAAACGATCTGCATATTCTTTTAACGTTGCATAATCAAAATCTTTGCCTGTTAAGACATAGATATTCCCGAAGGTGTCACCAAACTCATCATTAAAGAACGGCCCCTGAACACCAGAAGGTAACTGTGTTTTGATATCGCCTACTTTTTTACGCACTTGATACCAAACATCTGGAATTTGGTTAGATTTTAATGAGTCTTTTGCCATAAACATGACCATAGACTCACCCGGACGCGAGTAAGCCATAATCTTGTCATAGAGCCCTGTGCTCATCAGTTCTTTTTCAATTTTATCGGTAACTTGTAAAGAAACCTCTTGAGCTGTTGCACCAGGCCAATAGGTTTGTACCACCATGACTTTAAAAGTAAAGGGTGGATCTTCACTCTGAGAGAGTTTTGAATAGGAAAATAGCCCAACAATACCCAATAGGATCATAAAATAAAGTACTAATCCTTTATTTTTGAGTGCCCATTCTGACAAGTTAAAGGAATTAAATGGACTCATGATCATGCTCCTTTTTGAACAGTTACAGCACGATTTTCACGGTCTACCGGTTTTATTTTTTGCTTTTCACGAAGTAAATGTACCCCTCCGACAACCACCCATTGCCCAGGATTTAACCCTTTCACGACAGTAACGCTGTCACGACCATAGCTGCCCAGAGTCACTGAAACTTTAGCAATCGTTTGGTCTGGATTCACCACCCAAATATAGGCTTGATTATTATTTGCTGAGACGCTAGATAAAGGCACACTCAATACATTTTGAATATTTTGATTAAAGAATACCCGCGCACTTTGCCCAAGTTGAATTGCAGACTGCCCTTCTTTTAAAGCCACTTTAACCATAAATGTACGTGATTGATCGGCTGCTGGAGAAATTTCTCGAACATAGGCAGCAAATCGATCTTGAGGTTTAGACCATAAAGTCACCCATGCATTTTGACCGACTTTAATCTCTGCAATGGCTTGTTCAGGTACACCTATCACCACTTCACGATCACCATCAATCGCCAGTTGGTACGCCGCCTGCCCTGCTGAAATCACTTGCCCAGTTTCAATATTACGTTGGGTAATCACCCCATTTTTATTGGCAATCAATTGGTTATAACCGGTTTGATTGGCGCTCACATCATAATTAGATTGGGCTTGTTTTAAACTTGCCTGGGCAGCATCATATTGATTTTTGACTGAATCATATTGTGAGCGACTCACAGCATTGATCGGTAAGAGCTGCTGAAAGCGTTTAAATTCATCTGCTGCAGCCTTGGCCGCAGATTGCGCACTTTCAAGTTGTGCTTTGGCTGAGTTCAATTGTAGCTGGGCATCTTTCACATCAAGCTTTGCTAAGACTTGCCCTACTTTGACACGAGCCCCAACATCGACATAGCGTTCTGTAATTTGTCCCCCGACACGGAATGCCAATGCTGTTTGCTGTCGGGCTTGAACATCCCCCGCATAACTTTTTTGATCTTCATGTGATGTTGCAGGCTGGGTGACCATCACCAAGGGAATTTGTTCCGCTTCAGGTGCTGGTTTGCTACACCCCACTATTGTTACACTACACAATACCAATAGGCTCGTGATCATTAAATTTAAACTACGCATAGGCAAGGCTCTTAATCAAATGCATTTTTTCGGGCAAAATAGAATGAGTATATTTATTTGCTCATTTTTTAATTAATATACTGCATGGTACAGTAATTGTGAATCGTGTATAGAGTAATTAACCTATTTTTTTTTGGAAATTATTGTGCAAACAACCGCTGGACGTCCAAAGGACTTAGAAAAACGGAAACACATTTTGGAAGCCGCCAAAAAGCTATTTCTAAAATTGGGTTATCATGGTTCAAGCATGAACCAAATTGCCAAAGAAGCAGGCGTCACAAAGCTGACGGTATATAACCATTTTCAAGATAAAGAAACTTTATTTTGCTGTGCCATTGAAGCAACCTGTGAAGCGTCTATCGATGCTCGACCATTACGACTCAATCTTCAAAGTGATTTTTATGCGCATTTTTTTCAGGCGTGCGAGTTGGCACTCACTGTCATTAGCCTACCTGAAGCCATTAAACTTGAGCATTTGTTGTTAGAACTTGCCGCAGAGAAAAATCCTTTGGCTTTACAGTTTTATAATTCTTCCCATCAAAGAATGTGTGCAGTCTGGCAAGATTTTTTCCAACAAGCGGGCACGCTTAAGTTTATTCAAGCAGATAACATTGAAAAACAAATCAACCTGATTCTGTCATTATTATTGGGTGTTCGACACCACGAGGTTTTATTGGGGATCCGCCCAATTCCTACGGAAGATGAAAAACAACAAATCATCACCGAAAGTATTGATTTATTTATGATGAAATATAAAGCCAACTGAAATTATTTAAAAACAAAATAATGCCCAATTGTTGTTTAAGGCATACTCAATGCATATCGCATAGGCTTGTTGATATCAAAAGGGCAAAAACTAAAGCTAAATATCCAAATTAAAATTAAGTCAAAGTCGACTTCTTGCACAGTCATTTACATACTTTTGTAGGGAGTCACTTGGATTGTGGTGGAATCACGTTATATTCGAGATAACAAGAACTGGAGAGTAACAAATGGTTCAACAAATTGATGCTCCGCTGCGTGAAGATGTACGCTTACTCGGAAACCTTTTAGGCGAAACGCTAAAGGAACATGCAGGACAAGATTTGTTTAATCAAATTGAACAAATTCGGGCTTTAGGTAAAGGCGCTCGAGATGGTCAAATTGAAGCAGAAAAACAACTTGAACAATTATTTTTAAATTTAAAAGATGATGAAATTCTGCCACTCACTCGCGCCTTTTCACACTTTCTAAATTTTGCCAATATTGCTGAACAATATCACGTTGTGCGTAGTCGTCGACAAAGTGAGTGCGATGAAAACTCACCATCACCCAATGTGCTGGATCATTTATTTAGCAAATTCAAAGATCAGCAAATTTCAGCAGAAACGCTCTATAAACAAATTTGTGAATTAAAAATTGAATTGGTTCTCACGGCGCATCCAACCGAAGTCAGTCGTCGTACTTTAATCCAAAAATATGATGGCATTAATCATTGCCTGTCTACTTTTGATCAGCAAAAACTGACACCTAAGCAACGTGCAGATGTGTTAACCGATTTAAAACAACTGATCTGTTCTGCATGGCAAACTGACGAAATCCGTCAGCATCGCCCAACCCCGATAGATGAAGCAAAATGGGGTTTTACCACGATTGAACAGACCTTATGGAATGCGGTTCCAAAATTCATCCGTGAATTGGATGACCTCGTTCAGGACAATTGTGCAAAGGCTTTGCCTTTGGATATTTCTCCAATTCGTTTTGCATCTTGGATGGGGGGTGACCGTGATGGTAATCCGAATGTCACCCATAACATTACTCAAGAAGTTTTGTGGTTGTCACGCTGGAAAGCGGCGGACCTTTATGTGCGTGATATTGAAGATCTTCGTTGGGAACTCTCGATTGAAGCCTATTCCAATGAGCTACTTCAAGCTTTGGGTTATAGCCATCCTGAACCTTACCGTGAATATTTGCGTGCGACCCGTGAACGCCTCAAAGCAACCCGTCAATGGTTGGCAGATAAATTACGTGGTCAGCATTCAGATGTAGATCGCAGTTTAATCATTCGCCATAAAGATGAATTATTACAACCGTTATTACTTTGCTATCGTTCACTGATGGCATGTAATTTACCTGAGATTGCCAATGGTAAATTGCTCGACTTTATCTATCGAGTAAATTGTTTCGGTATTGAATTACTTAAACTGGATATTCGCCAAGAGTCAGGTCGCCATCGCCAAGCTATCTCAGCAATTACTGAATATCTCGGTTTGGGTAATTTTGAGACATGGACAGAACAAGCGCGTCAAAATTTCTTATTGCAAGAATTACAAAGCAAACGCCCGTTATTGCCTAAACATTTAAATGAGCCTTCAGGTAGTCTGATTGAAAACCCTGATGTTCAAGAAGTCTTTGCAACCATGCGTACTTTGGCTGAACAACCCAAAGAAAGCTTAGGTGCTTATATCATCTCAATGGCTGAATATCCGAGTGATGTTTTGGCGGTATTGTTACTGCAAAAAGAAGCGGGAATTGAGCATCCATTACGCGTTGTTCCTTTATTTGAGACCTTGAAAGACTTGGATGGTGCGGCAAGTACCATGAGTACCCTGTTCAATATGCACTGGTATAAACAGCATATCCAAGCTAAGCACGAAGTCATGATTGGCTATTCGGATTCTGCCAAAGATGCTGGTTTTATGTCCGCAAACTGGGCCCAGTATCGTGCGCAAGAAGAACTGACTGCAATTGCCAAACAACATGGTGTTCAACTGACCTTGTTTCATGGTCGTGGTGGTTCAATCAGTCGTGGTGGTGCACCAACCCAACAAGCATTATTTTCTCAACCACCTGGCTCAATCTCAGGCGCAATCCGTGTGACTGAACAAGGTGAAATGATTCGCTTTAAATTTGGTCTAGAAGAAATTGCCTTACAAAATTTGGAAATTTATGCTGCTGCAACCTTAGAAGCGACATTATTACCACCGCCTGTGCCAAAACAAGCATGGCGAGATTTGATGCACAGCATGACGGATTTATCTGTTCAGGTGTATCGTCAGACCGTGCGTGAAAATCCTCATTTTGTTAAATATTTACGTACCGTCACCCCTGAGCTTGAGTTACAAATGTTGCCACTTGGTTCACGCCCTGCGAAGCGTAAAGTCAGTGGTGGGATCGAATCTTTACGTGCCATTCCTTGGGTTTTTGCCTGGACCCAAATTCGTTTAATGCTTCCTGCTTGGCTGGGTACTGGCGCAGCGATCAACCAAGTGATTGATCAAGGTCAAAAAGCGGTATTGGATGAAATGTTAACGGAATGGCCTTATTTCCAAACCTTAATTGATATGTTGGAAATGGTTCTCTCTAAAGCCGACTCAAATATTGCACTGTATTATGAATCTCATCTTACCGATGATGAAGACTTAAAAGTACTTGGTGCTGAATTACGTCAACGCTTGCATGATGCAGTACAAACCCTGTTGGCGATGAAAGGTGAATCGCAGCTGTTAAGTTCCAATGATGTGCTTGATCAAGCCATGAAAGTACGTAAGCCGTATTTATTACCCTTGCATTTATTACAAGCCGAATTGATGAAGCGTCGTCGTGCATACTTGGCTGAATGTCAGGCGGAGCATACCCCTGTAGATCATGCACTGATGGTCAGTATTGCTGGTATTGCAGCAGGTTTACGTAATACCGGTTAACCACACCATATAAAAATTATTTTTAATTCCAAAGTGAGGAGAATGCGATCTGTCATTCTCCTCATTTTTTATAAAAATGCGAAACAATTCACATATTATAAAACGCCAATAACTTTTTTTGACCAATCGCAAAATCGCATTTTTTTTTAATTTTCACACGCAATTTTTTTTAATACTTTGATTTTACGCACTAACATTATTTAATTATTTGACCAAATGGTACAAAACATCAATTTTCCCTAATAAATGCAAGTGCTTAGTTTGACTAAAATGATTAAAACTCTCGAAAAGAAAGCGTATGATGTGTCCAATTTGTTTTTTGAGTGCTCAATTTATGTCCAACTGGTTTCCCAAATGGCGTCCTTATTCTGGCAGCATTGATGCAAGACCTGTCGGTACCAATGAGTATTTACCTCCTGCGCAAAGTGTCGTTTTAGGGATTCAACACGCATTTGCCATGTTTGGCGCAACTGTACTCGCACCCTTTTTAATGGGCTTTGACCCAAACCTTGCCATTTTAATGTCAGGGATTTGTACCATCTTATTCTTTATTGTTACGGGTGGTCGTGTTCCAAGTTACCTAGGTTCAAGCTTTGCCTTTATTGGGGTCGTAATTGCTGCAACTGGCTATGCTGCATCAGGTACAGGTACACCAAATGCAAATTTAGCTGTTGCAGCTGGCGGGATCATGGCATGTGGTGTGTTGTATGCAATGTTCGGCTTGCTCGTGATGGCAACGGGGACCAAATGGATTGAAAAACTCATGCCACCAGTAGTGACTGGTGCAGTTGTCATGATCATTGGTTTAAACCTTGCGCCTGTTACGGTGAAAGGTGTCGCTGGCAATGACTTTAATATGTGGATGGCCTTGGTCACTGTATTGTGTATGGGTTCAATTGCTGTATTCACGAAAGGGCTATTACAACGCTTATTGCTCTTGGTTGGGTTGTTATTGGCTTATTTGATCTATTTCATTGTTGCAAATGTAATGGGAAATGGAACACCGATTAATTTCACGCCGATTCAACAAGCCGCATGGTTTGGTACACCCACTTTCCATTCACCTGTTTTTGATCTCAATGCAATGTTAATTATTGCGCCGATTGCTTTAATTTTGGTGGCAGAAAACTTGGGCCACATCAAAGCAGTCAGTGCCATGACTGGCGAAAACCTAGATCCACAAATTGGTAAAGCTTTTGTTGCAGATGGTATTGCAACCACGCTTTCTGGTGGTGTCGGCGCACCTGGTATGACCACCTATGGTGAAAATATTGGTGTAATGGCCGTTACGCGTGTTTATTCTACGATTGTTTTTGTTATTGCGGGTATTTTTGCAATTTTCTTAGGGTTTTCACCTAAATTTGGCGCAGTTATTCATACCATTCCAACGGCGATTTTAACAGGTGCTTCAATCGTGGTCTTTGGTTTAATTACCATTGCGGGTGCGAAGATTTGGATTGAAAACAAAGTCGATTTTTCTCAAAATAAAAACTTGATGGTTGCCGCAGTAACAATCATTTTAGGAACGGGTGACTTTGCCCTTCAATTTGGTGATTTCAACTTGGGTGGTATTGGTACGGCAACGTTTGCAGCATTGATTCTCAACTGGTTCTTTAGCTTAAAAGATAAATCATAATTATAAATTTAACCTATTTTAAGCAGCCAAAAGGCTGCTTTTTTTATTTTTATATAATGTGAGCATCTATCCACAAATAAACGTTTTTTATTTCTTGGAGAGAGGTCTCACTCGATACATTTGGGTGATCAAGTTCTTTTAACAAGTATTGAAACGCTGCTTTTTGTTCAGGATATACATCTATCGCTTGTGCCACAGTATCGTTTAAATTGCATGGCCATCCTTCTATATTGTTCAATGTCAAAGGAAGCAATCGTATTATCCGTTTAATTAAAGATTTTTTAAGGTTGATTAATTCTTTTGCTGTTTGATCAGATGCCTCTAATATGCGTAAATACCCTTGTATATCAGCATCATAACCACTATTTATCGCCTTAATTACATCTCGATCAATTTGAACATCGTTAAAAAGTGCAGATAAATCTTCTCCATAAATATGCTGACAAAAGAATTTGATCCATGCTCCCCAACTTTGTAAGGAATGCTTATTTAAAACCTCGTCTAGAAAACCAATATCGACATCAACTTTAGGCAGAAATGGGTGTAAAACCTTAAGATTTGCGCTTATTTCAGCAATCTTTTCATTTAAATTTTTAGGTTTATTTTTAAAAATAACACAAAGGTCTAAATCTGACTGACCGATAATTGCAATGCCTTGAGCGACACTGCCATAAACATAGATACTATGTAAATCTTCGGCAAAGCTGCGACTAAAAGCGTTAATCACCTCTTTTAGCACGGGCTGAAATGCTTTTTGAATCCTCATTGATTGCAACATTCATCCATTTTTAAATTTTCTCAAACCAACATCATACTGCTTATATAAGATTTATTTTGTATTTCAATATTAAAAAAGCCCAACTGTAATCAATAGACAATTGGGCTTGGGCGATTTTATCATTAGTTCTTAATGATTGTTTTATAGACTGATTAATAAGGTTTTCTGTTTATTCACGTTCTAAAAAAGTCTTTAAGCAAGGAGAGAAAAACAAATTCCCTTGATACATTCCCCGCAAAGTTTTGCTCATCACCATCACCCACAACATCATTAAAATTACAGCAAATGCTAAGCCTGTATCTACAATAAAACTGAGATGTAATTGGTGACCTAAACTCAATATTGCCAAGGTAAATACACCCAGTGGGAAAGTCAGGCCCCACCAACCAAGATTAAATGGTAGCTCGGTTGCCGCATATTTAAGTGTGGTCAGAACTGCGATTGCAACCCACCACACACCAAAGCCAAGCAAAATAAAACTTGCCACAATCCCAGCATTTTGAAAGAACACACCTAAATTTTCTAACTGAATCAATGCCAAGACTTGAGGAGCCTGAGCACCTAGAACCAAGAGTGCCAATGCACCTGTACCAATTGGCCCTAAAGCTAACCAACTCGTAATTGCCAACTCTTTGCTCGGCAATTGATGTACAGCCAAACGTAACATCAGAATGGTGAGAATCCCAAAAGCAGGCAATACAGACATCCCCCACAGCATATAACTGGCGAATAAAATAGCCACCGCCTGTTGACTCGCATGCATATGCGCTAAAAGTAAGCCGCCTGATGTTGCTGCAACTTCACAGGCCACAATCGGCAATAACCACATTGCAGTCATTGTATGTAATTGATGATCTTGTTTATGGAACATACAAAACGGTACCAGCACCCCGATACCCACCGCTAAAACCACATCGACATACCACAACAACTGCGCAATTTGGAACGCAACATCACCATAAATGGCTATGCCATATTTTAAAAAGCCATTTAATACCGTTGCCAACCCCATTGGAATTGCACCTAAAAAGAGCGCCATTGCGGGATGGGAAAAAATCTGCTTCGCTTCTTGAGGATAGATGAGCCAGCGTAAGACATACAGTAGGATAAATACAGTAAACAGTAGCGTGTTAAACTGCCACAAAATAGTTGCCAGCTGCCATAAAAAATCAGATGCAAACGGAAATTCAGGCAAGATCAGTGCAACAACCCCTGTTCCCATGGTCATGGTGAACCAGTTTGGCGTAAACTGTCGAATCACATCACCTGTTTGTTCAAGTTGGTAAAATGGCTTTTTCATCGCTTCATCCTCATTTCAGCAGATAAATTGATTATAAAAGCATCTTTTAATAAATAAAATTGATTTAATTTCATAAAATGAATCAATTTTACTGATATAAAAGTATTCTCAGTCATTTTTTTCTGGATAAAAACACAACAACAAAGACGAAACTGTGAGATTATGGCAATATATAGTCCTTTCAAATTTTAAGCTTATTTTGAAACCATGCAGCTGTTACGTCTAAATGCCTTAGCACCAAATTTTCAATTGCCCCAAACCGCTGTGACGATTGGCAATTTTGATGGTGTCCATTTGGGACATCAGGCGATGGTTTCTCAACTCAAAGAAGTGGCTAAAGCCCAAAATTTAAAAACCTTGGTGATGATTTTTGAGCCACAACCTTTAGAGTTTTTCAAAGGTTATGAAGCACCACCACGGATTTCATCACTCAGAGAAAAAGTAGAATATTTATCTGAATTGGGTGTCGATTATATTGCTATTGCTAAATTTGATAATCAATTCCGTAGCTTAAGTGCAGAAAACTTTGCAAGCCTGTTAAAAAACAAACTCAATGCGCAAAGTTTGATCTTAGGTGATGATTTTCACTTCGGTAAAGACCGTCAAGGCAATAGTGAATTTTTAAAACAATATGGTTTTGATGTCACCAATCTCAATACCATTGAATTTAATGGCGAACGTGTCAGTTCAACCCGTATTCGCCAAGTTCTCCAAGCGGGTGACTTATCACTTGCAGCAAAATTATTGGGTCGTCCATACAGCATGATTGGTCGTGTGCAATATGGTGATCAAATTGGTCGTACTTTGAATTTTCCTACCATCAATGTTCGACTTGGCCGTCATAAACCCTGTTTAAGTGGTATTTATGCTGTCGATGTTATTTGCGAAAGTACCTCATTGACACAGAAAGTCAAAGCTGAGAACCCCGATAAAATAGGTGTTGCTGGCTATCAAACAGATGCGTTATTTGGTGCGGGCCATGTGGGAACACGCCCTGCAATCAAACAAGAACATCCAGAATGGCGATTAGAAGTACATTTTCCAAATGTTTCTGCTAATCTGTATGGTCTGTTAATGCGAGTCACTTTCCTCGACTATTTACATGGTGAATTAAATTACCCATCACTTGAAGCGCTTCAGGCGGGAATTGATGATGATGTCGAGCGTTTGCTTGAGTTTCGCAAAAACACCCCCAAATTTCCTTTTTAACTTAAACTTTTATTGTAAAACGCGTCAGCAATGGTGCTGATAATATTGGATGACAACTTGCATGAGCGATAAGCAAACTTCTGAAAATGCAGTGGATTATAAAGCCACGCTAAACCTACCAGGTACTGAATTTGCAATGAAAGCAAATCTCGCAGTACGTGAAGCAAAATGGTTAGAAGAGTGGTATGCCGACAACATTTATCAGCAGATTCGTGCTTCGCGTATTGGCAAGAAAAAATATATTCTGCATGACGGTCCTCCATATGCAAATGGTTCATTGCATTTAGGTCATGTCGTCAATAAAGTTTTAAAAGACATTATTGTTAAAAGTCGCACTTTAGATGATTTTGACGCACCTTATGTTCCAGGTTGGGACTGTCATGGTCTACCAATCGAACTCAAAGTCGAAGAAAAAATCGGTAAAGTTGGCGTAAAAGTTGACGCATCGACTTTCCGTAAAGCCTGCCGTGAATATGCATATACTCAAGTCGAATTACAGAAAAAAGACTTTGTTCGTATGGGCGTGTTTGGAGACTGGGATAATCCATATCTCACCATGAACTTCAAACAAGAAGCAGATATTGTTCGCGCGCTCGGTGAAATTGCCAAAGCAGGTCATATCGAACCCGGTCTAAAACCTGTGAACTGGTGTATGGATTGTGGATCATCACTTGCTGAAGCAGAAGTGGAATATGAAGATAAAAAATCTGATGCAATTGATGTGGGTTTCGGTGTTGTAGATCTTGCTGATTTGTCTGCAAAAGTGGGTGTCAACGTTAACAATCCAACAGATATCGTGATTTGGACAACGACACCTTGGACATTACCTGCGAACCAAGCGGTTGCCTTACATGCGGATATTGCCTATCAACTGGTGGAAGTTCAGTCTGAGCGTGGCACACAAAACTTAATCTTAGCCAAAGATTTAGTTGAATCTGCATGTGAACGTTACAAACTTGAACAACCAAAAGTATTGGCTGACTTTGTCGGTGCGACGCTCGAAAACTTACAATTACAACATCCATTGATTGTAGATCGCCAAGTGCCTGTGATTTTAGGTGAACATGTCATTGCAACCAGTGGTACAGGTGCTGTGCACACTGCACCTGGACATGGTGTGGACGATTATAAAGTTGGCTTAATCTATAACTTAAAAGTAGAAAACCCTGTAAGTGGTAATGGTGTATATTTACCGACTGCACCTCTTTTTGCAGGCGAGCACATTTATAAAGCCAATCCAAAAATTATTGAAGCATTAACAGATGCTGGCAAACTCTGGGCGCATCTGCCAATTAAGCACAGTTATCCGCATTGCTGGCGTCATAAAACACCAATCATTTTCCGTGCAACCCCACAGTGGTTTATCAGCATGGATGCGAATGGGTTACGCCAAGATGCTTTAAATGCAATTGAAAACGACATCGACTTTGTCCCTGATTGGGGTAAAAACCGTATCAAGTCAATGATTGAAGGTCGCCCAGACTGGTGTATCTCTCGTCAACGGACTTGGGGTGTGCCGATTCCATTCTTTGTACATAAAGATACCAATGAATTGCACCCTCGTACCGCAGAGCTCATTGAAGATGTGGCGAAGCTCATCGAAAAAGAAGGCATTGATGGTTGGTATAACCGTGAAGCCAAAGCATTTATCGGTGATGATGCTGAACAGTACAATGCTGTTCGTGACACGCTCGATGTATGGTTTGACTCAGGTACAACGCACTATGCAGTATTGCGTGAACGTGCAGAACTGCAAGATCCAGCTGATTTATATCTTGAAGGTTCTGACCAACATCGTGGCTGGTTCCAGTCTTCATTGCTCACGTCGATTGCGATCCATAAACGCGCACCTTATAAAGCCCTGCTTACACATGGTTTTACCGTGGATGAAAAAGGTCGTAAATTATCGAAATCATTGGGTAACTTTATCCCACTTGAAGATATCATCAAGCAGTTAGGTGCTGATGGTTTACGTTTATATGTTGCATCAAGCGATTATCGTTATGAAATTGCCGCAAGTAACGAAATCTTTAGCCGTGTAAGTGACAGCTATCGTCGTATTCGTAATACTTTACGTTTCTTATTGGCAAACTTGAACGGCTTTAAACCATCAACAGATGCGTTACCTGTAGACCAATTGATTGCATTGGATCAATACATCTTACAACGTGCAGCAGACGTACAGAAAACCATTCAACAAGCTTATGAAGATATGAACTTCCATGTCGTCACCAATGCTTTGACCAGTTTCTGTATCAATGATTTGGGTGGTTTCTACTTAGACATCATCAAAGACCGCCAATACACGACTAAAGCAGACTCAACAGCACGTCATTCTGCTCAAACTGCGTTGTATCATTTGGTTCAAGCCTTTGTTCGTTGGATGAGCCCTATCTTGAGCTTTACAGCACAAGAAGCGTGGCCATTGATTCCAGAACAAACTGAAAAATATGTATTTACAGCTCATTGGTATGATATTCCAGTGGCATCAAGCACCAACTTGATCTCTGAAGCGGATTGGCAAACCTTAATTGAAGTCAAATCTGCGGTTAATAAACAGATTGAGACAGCGCGTAATGCTAAATTGGTTGGTAGTAACCTGTCTGCTAAAGTTGAACTTTGGGCAAATACAGACCTACAAAACGTCTTGAAGCAATTGGGCGATGAGCTTCGTTTTGTCTTGATCACCTCTCAAGCGATTGTTTATGACTATGCTGAGCAAGGTGAAGCAACAGAACTTGAAGGCCTACGTGTTAAAGTTTCTGCTGCTGAAGGCGAAAAATGTGCACGTTGCTGGCATGTTCTTCCAGATGTGAATACACATCATGCACATCCAGGGCTTTGTTCTCGTTGTATTATTAACCTTCCTACAGGTCAAGGCGAAGAGAGAAAATATGCCTAATCCGCAAAATAAAAAGGGCTTATTACAGTTTTATCCACATAATTTGATGTGGCTTGGACTTTCTGTCCTTGCCATTATCATTGACCAATGGACAAAAAACATTGCAAGTGCAGAGCTGACTTATGCTCAGCCTGTACCTGTATTGCCCTTCTTAAATTGGACATTACTGCATAATTACGGCGCAGCATTTAGCTTCTTGTCTGATGCGGGCGGTTGGCAGCATTATTTATTCACAGGTCTTGCAGGCGTTGTATCGATCATCTTTATTTTTTGGCTTATGCGTATGCCAAAAACCACGCTGATCTTACCTGCTGCAATCGCATTGATTCTTGGCGGTGCATTGGGGAATTTAATTGATCGGGTGACATTAGGTTATGTGGTCGATTTTATTCATTTGCATTACCAAGGCAGTAGTTTCCCTGCATTCAACATTGCCGATAGTGCGATCACTCTCGGTACGATTTTATTGTTAATTGATACCTTCTTTTTAGAAAAGCATCGTATTCAACGTGCGGAAGCGCAAAATGACTGAACAAATGATTAACCCCAATGACGAAACGCGTGTTGCGGATGGCTCAAAAGTAGAACTGCATTTTTCTGTTGCCATCGAAAGTGGTGTTGAAATTGATAACACACGTAGCCGTGAAGAGCCTGTAAGCTTAGTGATCGGGGATGGCAGTTTATTGCCAGGTTTTGAAAAAGCCTTATTTGGTCTTCGTGCAGGTGACCGTCGTACTGTTAGCCTTCCACCAGAAGATGCTTTCGGTCCGTGGAATTCTGAAAATGTGCAAAAATTCGATACAGTAAAATTCGAACAACGTCCTGTTGAAGGCCACATGATTGAGTTTGAAGACAAAGCCAAACAAAGTCTATTTGGCGTGGTTAAAACTGTCGGTGAAGATATCACTGAAGTGGATTTCAACCACCCACTCGCAGGTAAAAATATCACGTTTGAAGTGGAAATCTTCAAAGTTACCCCTGCGGGTCAACAAGGTGTGAAAATTATGTAAGCCTTTGCTTATATAATATTTAAAGCTCCTTCGGGAGCTTTTTTATTGATACAAATACCCACTTCAAAAAGGTCAAGACAAAGCAAAATCCACAGCAGCTTGCACATGGATCGACGTTGTATCAAACAGCGGAACAGAAAACTGAGTATCTCCAATGAGCATACAAATTTCTGTACATCCCAAAATAATGCCTTCAGCACCCTCTAATATTAGCTGCTCAACAATATGGATGTATTTCTGACGAGATTCTTCCTTGATCACACCTAAACACAATTCATCATAAATAATATTGTGAACCATCTGTCGATACGCTTGGTTAGGCACCAGTACATTGATGCCTTGTTGTTCTAACCGATGCTTATAGAAGTCTTGTTCCATGGTAAATTGAGTACCTAACAAACCGACTTTGCCAATATTCTGATTTAAAACTTCTTTTGCTGTTGCATCAGCGATATGAATAAATGGAACTGAGACCGAGCTTTCAATAGCAGAAGCAACTTTATGCATGGTATTGGTACACAGTAAGATCCCTTCTGCCCCTGCTTTCTCCAACTGAATTGCCTTCTCTGTTAAATACAGTGCTGCATCGTCCCATAAGCCTTGACGCTGTAATATTTCTATCTCAGCGAAATCAACACTGATTAAAACAATTTTTGCAGAGTGTAATTTTCCTAATTTTTGTTGAATGCTTTTATTCAGCTGCTGATAGTACAAGTCTGTAGATTCCCAACTCATTCCACCTAATAAACCAATCGTTTTCACTTTTTTGCTCGCTTAGAATTTTCATCTTTTCTAGGGTGTTTTGATATTTCATCAATGGTTTGCGTTTTAGACTCAAATTGAGCAAGTCAGGCATATGATCAATATCAATCAAGTTACTTTTGTTTCAAGCCTATATATTTTCCAATACAATCGCTTAAAATATCCTGTGACTACCGTACGATATCGTCGTGATCAAGCCTTCATTCATAGTTTCAATTTAAACCTCGTCCTACTCACCGCTGAAACAATCTACACGATATCGCATATTTGTATGATTATTCAGCTATACTTTGATCTCATTTCAGCTCTTTATGATTCGCATGCGCCTAGACTTCTTCGATTTGCAACTGTTTATCAATATCGTGGACACAGGAAGCCTCACCAAAGGCGCAGAACGCTCGTCGATTTCACTACAGGCAGCCAGTGAACGTATTAAAAAACTCGAACAACAATATGCCACAAGCCTTTTTACCCGGCATGCCTCTGGGGTCAAACTCACAATTGCAGGTCAAACTTTTGCAGAACAGGCTTTACGTCTAATACAACAAAGTAAACAGCTTGAACAAGCGATGTCACCCTTCGCAAAAGGTCTAAGCACACAGATGACTTTGTGGTGTAATTCATCTGCACAAAGTGAATATCTGCCCTTATTACTTCCTCAGTATTTAGTTGAAAACCCACATATTCAGATTGATCTACAGGAAGCTGAAAGTAATGAAATTATTCAGACCCTTGAAAAAGGCAATGCAAAACTCGGCTTAATTTCGAGCTTTTTTAATGCACATCAATTACAGACTTTAACCTTTTCAGATGATCCGTTAGTGCTGATTTGTCCTTCAAATCATGAATTAAGCCAGCGAACACAACTTAGACTGGTCGATACACTGAACTATGCCTTTGTGGGTTTAATGCAATATCACTCTTTACAGCAGTCGATTGAAAACCAAGCCAAATTGCTCAATTGTGCAATTCAGTATCGTTTAAGATTGCCAAATTTTGCTGCGATCGCTCAAGTGGTTGCAAGTGGTGTCGGCATTGCCATTATGCCCAAACGGGCAGCAATGCGACTCAATCAACTCTATGCATTTGATCAAATTGAACTGGTCGGTGAATGGGCAAAACGTCAACTACAATTGGCTGCTCAAAATTTTGATGAACTTCCAACAGCATATCAACACTTTGCCCAATTCTTAATTTCACAAAAATCGAAACTGATTTTAGTTTAAATAATCTGAATTCGATATAAAATTCTTGATGAAATATGATACTCGGAAACGTCATCCGCAACTGTCTGAGGCAGGACCTCATGCATAAAGTATTGTTTCTGCGATTCATTGAATACGTCGCTGGTGGTTGACGAGTTTTGCGGATGACAATGGTTTTGCCTACTTTTGTCGAAACAAAAGTAGGGCGAGCCGCAGGCTGATCCTGAAATTGAATGACAGTTCAGTAAGACTCCGTCAAGATCATTGTTTTTCAATATATTAAAGATATCTTTAAATCAAACTCACGTTAAATACTTAATTAAGCACCACGCTGATATTGATTTTTAAAATTAACTAAATTGCTATCATCTGCTTTGATTTTTTCAGTTTACCCAATAGGGTCATAGCTTCACATGTGCGGACAGAGCCATTACACGACTATTTGTCCTCAGACTAGATCACACCAAATTGATGCAATACCGAATATAAGCCAAAAATCACCAAGCCACAGAAGAAAACTTTACGAAATTTTTGCTCTGGAATACGGTAACGAATTTTTGTTCCCACCCACATTCCTATTAACGCAGGTACTAAGGCAATAAGAGATAACTGATAATCAATTGGTGTATCTTCAACAGGGTTTTGATGTAAAAAAACGGCAAGGCACAGTGTTGAAACGGTAAAAGCTAAACCTAGAGATTGAACCAAATCATCACGCTTTAACTGCAAAGATTGTAAATAAGGGACCACAGGAATCACCACCACTCCCGTGGCAACAGTTAAAGCACCGCCTAAATATCCAATGATTGGGGAAAGCCATTTTTCATGCGGTGCAAGATTTGGCATACGTTTGGAAAATAAACCATAGAGTCCATACAATGCCAGCATTCCCCCCAGTAATGCTTCACTATGAAAACCACCACTAGAGTGGCCTAAAGTGGGAAAAATACTCCAAATTGAACCGATAATAATCCCCAACAATAAGGGATAAAAACGGCGAACCAACCGCCATACATGACCTTCAGCAAACAATTGCCAAAAGTTGGTCACCATAGATGGAATGATCAATAAAGTTGCGGCTTGGAATGGGCTAATCACAAGGCTTAAAAGTCCCATTGAAACGGCAGGTAAGCCGAGACCAATTGTGCCTTTAATCATGCCTGCAATTGCAAATACACCAATTACAAATCCCATCATGTCGTTTTACCTCAATATTCTGAGGCAATGCTACGCCAAAGCTTTGCTTTGAAATATCACTGTTTTTAGGATAGAGCCTCAAGCAATGATTGAGGCTTAATGTTGAATGTTTTGGTTAAGCGTCTAAGAAAAGAATTTACGATCATTTTACGTTACTCAAGTAAGCAAGCTTTCTATAATTTTTTTACCTCATTTGGATCTATTCACAATGAATATGTCGCTTGCCAGTTCTACAAAAATATTCCCCACAGCACTGATCTTAGAAAATCAGGACATGCATGATTTCAACAAAGAAATTCAACAATATTTAGAAGATTATCCAGAGACCCAGTTTATTGATATCTGCTTACATGATCTCAATGGTCATCTTCGTGGTAAGCGTATTGAAGTAAATGCCCTCCACCAATTGCAGAAAGGCTGTTATTTTCCGTTGTCTATTTATGCGATGAGCTTGGATGGTCAAGTGGTTGAAGAAAGTGGGTTGGGAAAATATATTGGTGAACCCGATCGCTTATGTATGCCCGTCTTGGGCAGTCTAAAGCCTTGTGCAGTTCAACCCAATCAGCATGCCCAGCTGCTATTAACCATGAAATCCGATGATGGTTCAGATTGTGTGATTGAGCCTCGCAATATATTAAAAAGAATTTTATTGACACTGCATCAGATGCACTATTTTCCAATGATGGCCGGTGAAATCGAGTTTTATTTGTCTAAAAATACCCAAGATGCCCCGTTTTCTCCCCAATCTGATCCGCTTTCTACCCAATGTTTCGATGTCGATACTCCGCATAATTTTCAAACTGTCATTCAACAAATTGAATTAGAAGCAAAACGACAAGATATTGATTTAACAGGTGTTGTAGCTGAAAGTGCTTCTGGACAATTTGAATTGAATATTCAGCACAGTGACAACATTTTAAAACTGTGTGATGACATCATGAGTATTAAACGAATGATTCGTCAAATTGCGATGCAACATGGTTTAAAAGCCAGTTTTATGGCGAAACCAAATATGGCTAAAGCAGGCAGTGGCATGCACTTTCATATGAGCATACGCAACCAATGGCAAGACAATCTTTTTAAAATAGATCAGTTAAAAAATCCAAACCCCATCATGCACAAAGTGATTGCAGGTTTACTTGACTTAATGCCCGCATCCATGGCTATTTTAGCACCCAATATTAACGCATTTCGCAGATTCCAACTTGGCAATCATGTTCCACTCGAAGCCAATTGGGGCTTCAATAATCGCAATGTTGCCATTCGCATCCCCTGTTCAGATCAGGACAATCAACGCTTGGAATATCGTGTTGCGGGTGCAGACGTCAACCCTTATTTGTGTGTTGCAACCATTCTGACAGGTGTGCTGCATGGCTTACATGCAGCACTGGATTTACCTCAATCAATCCAACAAGTAAAAGTGATCAACTCACAGCATTTCTTACCCTCTCATCAGCTTGAAGCACTGCAATTATTTGAAAAACATACAGTCTTTAAACAATATTTTGGTTCAGATTTTATCCAATTATGGTGTGCATGTAAAAAATTTGAATATCAATCTGTCATCAATAAAATCACAAATGCAGAATTGGAATGGGGCATATAAAGGGCTAATTCAAGAATGAAAATGCCTAAATCAAAATATAGTCAACTTGTCAAAAACGCATACACAAGAATATAATTTCTCTTAATTGATATCTTTAATTAAATCAATTATATGGGAAAATAAATTGTTTGATTATAAAAAACGTTCATTACCACATTTTGCTTTGAAAGTTTGAATAAGTTTGTGTAGGCGATGCCTAACTTTTCAGAGATGAAAAGTAACAAAAATCTTCTGTTGGATGAGAGGTACGTCCTGTACCTCCATCCAACGGCGACATCCATGTCGCCCCACGATAGGATAACCATCTATGATTCAAAAGTACAAAAAACGAATTGATAACCAATAGTTTCTAAGAGTTGATACAAGAACATAAGTTCATTTATGATCAATGACTTGATGCAAATCATTTATATGAATAATTAGGTGGTTTGGCTATAGTATGATGATCATAAATTAACAATGATCAATAAAAAATCCCTTTTATATAAAAGGGATTTTAAGCAGCTTAGACTGAATTACCTTAAAGCTGATTATGCTTTCAGTATTGAAATAAATAACAATTTAGAAACTATTTACACACGACTTTAAAAAATGCCAGATTAATTTCATCATCATCGATATTACTTGGATCTGAATCTTGCGGATCGCTATTGATCAATTGACCATTTTTTTTATAATCTTCAACCAAAGTGATATTTGTCGTACGATCAGCACATTGGTCTAAATTATGAGAAAGTGTATAGTCACCTTTTTTCATATCCAGTTCTTCACTGTCTGCATCAGCAACAAACTTAGCCCAATAATTTACCGTTTTGTCTTTTTTCACAATACGATCGGTATCTAGATAAAAACTACCATCCTCATCTTTGACAATAAATTTCCAATTTTCTGCAAGTGCGTACTGACTCAACATTGTTGTGATGCAGATTAGAATAATTTTTTTCATACCGTTCTCTAAAATAAATATTTTTATGGGCAAAATTAAAATCACATTACCGTTATGGACGGATTTCTTTTAATTCTCTTTGGATAAAATGCTGAATCATTTCCCGATAGAGCATTTCCACCAAATCAGGGTTGGTGCCAACATCTATGGCTTTCTGACGTACTTTATTAATCACTTGTTGTACACGCTCTGGAGACTGTACGTCATCTACATTACGTTTAAATCGGACAGCTTGATCAACATAAAATTGGCGGGTTGCAATCAACTCAATCAGTTCCTGATCCAACTGATCGATTCGATCACGTACTTGTTCTAATGATTCACATTTCTCTTTTTTAATCATCTGTTTTTTCTGCATCCTGTGCTTCTATATGATGTTGAGCGCGTTCCAACTCATTCTCGGCTTTATACTTCTGTTCTAACACATTACTAAAAATACTTTCAATCATCCAAACCCGATATAGGCTATTAAAAACGTAACGCTTTCCTTCAATGCGCAATTCTAAAACAGGAAAATCAGGCTGATGTTTCTCTGCACATTGCTGATCATTGGCTGTTAATAAAGCTTCAACATCTGTATCTGTTAGATTTTCAATCCCTAAATCATGTTGCATTTGCTGTAAATGCGGCTTGAATGATAAATCACGCCCCTTGGTCCAAACCGCCTGTAAAATGTCATACATCACATCTACACGTTGCTCTTCTGCTACGCTGTAATAAAGCTTTGCCATATTTAAGGTGCTTTCGGCAGTCGGACGACAGAACGGGGTAAATTTCACTTCTGAACGCTTGGAAAGACGGGTCGCCAAACTCCAGTCAAAAAAGTCCCGACCGTGATAACTCAGCGGAAATAGGTTCAACTGAATATTATAATAATTTGCGAGTTCTTCTTTGATATATGCCAATAATAACCAACTGATCGGGTCTTCTAAGGCAATATATAAATCAAGTTCAGGATGCATGGCCTGAATTTCAGCAAGCTCTTCTGCATCACTCATCAAATGCTCACGCCATTCAATGTGATTGATCAGAAAAATAGGGTTATCAATCAATAATTTTTGTTGTTTTAAACGACGAGTTAACCGTAATAAATCATCCACTGCATGATATTTACGTCCACCAAATTCAAAATAGCTTTCTAAAATTGGACTTTGACCAAACACACGTTCTGGAAAATTCTGTGGTTTTTGATGCTGACTGGCCATCACGAATAAAGTACGCAATTTGCCATACTGCTGCTGCCACAGCATATGAAATACATCTTCGAGTAAATAAAGAAAATTTTGACCGGTTAGCGGTGTATTTCTAAGAATTGTTTCCGCTTGTTGTAATGCTTCTTGAGTCGGTTGTTCTGGTTTTTCATCATCATAACTAAAGCGATGTTGATTGGCTAAGATTTTGGCGTCTTCTAAACTATAATTGCGCCATTCTTCTATGGTCATGCCATTGGGGGGTTCTGCTGCGGTATTGGAAATAATCACTTTAAGTGGCTTTAAATCATCACTTAAAAGATCTTCCAATTGGGTCAGTTGCTGTACAGCAAGATAGCTATAAACATCATCTAAACGCAGATAAATACTCAGTCCCTGTTCCGTAGATAACACCTCTTGACGAATCGGCTTTTGGTAAAACCAACTCGATCGGATTGGATCAAACCAACGGCGTAACAGTGACATGCGTAGAGCCTCGAAATAAGCACTGAAAAATAAAAGAAAATCTGATTGAAACTCGCTCAAGCATACCATTCATTCACGGGTGATGCTGAGAAAATTAATTCTAACCAGTCATAACAAAACTTATAACAATTTGAATCTGAATGATCAATATCCCAAAACTCGATAAAATTTAAATCGTTAGGTCAATGCAATAAAAAGCACCCAATCCATGAGTGCTTTTATTTTGTTTGGGAATCTTATTTTAACGCTTAGATTTCACGCACCGCACCTTTCGACGCACTGGTGGTATGCATAGCATAAGCTTTTAATGCTTTTGAAACCTTACGTGGACGTTCTTCAGCTGGCTGCCAACCTTTTTCGTCTTGAACTTTACGGCGTGCAGCTAAGGTTGCATCATCAACAGCGAGATGAATTGTACGATTTGGAATATCGATTTCAATCAAATCACCATCTTCAACCAATCCAATAACACCGCCCTCAGCAGCTTCTGGCGATACGTGACCAATGGAAAGACCTGAAGAACCACCAGAGAAACGACCATCTGTAAGTAAAGCACATTCTTTACCTAAGCCTTTCGATTTTAGATAGCTGGTTGGGTAAAGCATTTCTTGCATACCCGGACCACCGCGTGGACCTTCATAACGGATGACAACCACATCACCAGCTTTGATTTCATGACCAAGAATTGAATCTACAGCAGCGTCTTGGCTTTCAAAGACACGAGCCGTACCATTAAATTTCAGGATCGAATCATCTACACCCGCAGTTTTTACAATACAACCATCTACAGCGATGTTTCCGTACAGTACAGCCAAACCACCGTCTTTAGAAAATGCATGTTCAGCATTACGGATCACACCTTTTTCACGGTTACCATCTAAAGTTTGATAATAACGGTTTTGTGAAAATGCTGTTTGAGTCGGAACACCGCCTGGTGCTGAACGGAAGAACTCGTAAACCTCTGGATCTTCGGTACGAATAATATCCCATTTATCTAAGGCATCTTTCAACGTATTTTCATGTACGGTATAGACTGATGTATCCAATAGGCCAGCACGATCCAATTCACCTAGAATTGACATGATACCGCCTGCACGATGGACATCTTCCATATGGACATCTTGTTTTGCAGGGGCAACTTTACACAACACAGGCACTTTACGTGATAAACGATCAATATCGTCCATGGTAAAATCAACACCTGCTTCATGTGCCGCAGCCAATAAATGCAATACGGTATTGGTTGAACCACCCATTGCAATATCTAGCGTCATCGCATTTTCATAAGACGCTTTGGTCGCAATTGAACGCGGTAATATGGTGTAGTCATCTTGTTCATAATGACGTTTTGCCAACTTAACAATCAATTGACCAGCTTTTTCAAATAATTTTTGACGATTTGCATGGGTTGCTAAAGTTGAACCATTACCCGGTAAAGATAAACCAAGAGCTTCTGTCAAACAGTTCATTGAGTTGGCTGTAAACATACCTGAACATGAACCACAAGTTGGGCAAGCTGAACGCTCGTATTGTTTTACTTCTTCATCGGTAAAACTATCGTCAGCGGCAACCACCATTGCATCAACGAGATCAATCGCATGTTCTGTACCACGGATTTTAACTTTACCCGCTTCCATTGGACCGCCAGAAACAAATACCACAGGAATGTTCAGACGCATTGCCGCCATTAACATCCCTGGTGTGATTTTGTCGCAGTTAGAAATACATACCATGGCATCTGCACAATGCGCATTGACCATGTATTCAACAGAATCAGCAATCAAATCACGCGAAGGCAATGAATACAGCATGCCATCATGCCCCATTGCAATACCATCATCGACTGCAATCGTATTGAATTCTTTTGCCACACCACCCGCTGCTTGAATCTGTTCAGCAACCAGCTGACCTAAGTCTTTTAAATGCACATGACCAGGGACAAACTGAGTAAATGAGTTGACTACCGCAATAATCGGTTTACCAAAATCTTCATCTTTCATTCCTGTTGCACGCCATAAGCCACGTGCACCAGCCATATTTCTTCCATGTGTCGATGTTTTTGAACGATAGTCAGGCATTTGTATTTCCAACATTGTTTGAGCTTGAAATGAATATCAATTCACTCTGGCTAAATAAAACTGATGATATAGCAATAAATCAGTCGAAATATGAACACATCATACTATAACTTAGCATATAACCAATGATCTTGAGCATGATCTTTTTTTAAACAAGACGTGTCTATTGATATTCCAACAAGCTTTATAGATAAATAAAACATTAGAATTTAATATAACGCTATCGTGTTGGATAAAACACAAAACTTCTATGAATAATTTTTTATTTTTTAATAAAAAATATTTATCATTTAACAAAATTCACTAAATTTTATTTTATAAAAGGCATCAAAAAGAAGCCCGTTCATTCATTTTGCACAGATTATTTCTGTTTAATCAAAATGTTTTGTTGCTGATGTTTCTGCTCGGTTAACTTGGCAATCAATATTATTTGGTGATGTATGATTTATTCAAAATAAACCAGAACAGTAAATAATTTAAAACGCCCGATAAATTTCATCGGGCGTTGGTATGCAATAAGGTTCAATCTATTTGAAGAATAAACACCTTCTTTTAAACTGAAGGTATTTGATTATGCATTCAGTTTTACCAAGTGATGTTTACTCGGCGATTAGGTGCTAAACACTCAACCAATTGAATTTTTTTGTTCATTCCATTGCATTTCTGATACACATCCGTTTTATTTTCTGCTGAAAATTGAATTTGCTCAGCAGGAATACCCTGTTGTTTCAATAAATCTACAACGGTATTGGCTCTCGCCGCTGATAAACGTTGGTTATACGGAAATGAACCTAAACGGTCAGTATAACCAGCAACAAAAATCTTGCTATTCCCATCAGTTTGCTTAATTTGATCAGCAATTTTGCTAATCACTTCAGGATTTTTTACCCCATTTTTATCTGAATGATCAAAATAGAATAAAACACTGGCTGATTGGCCTGTAGCGGATAGAGCCGTTTGTTCTGTCGCGGATTGGTTATTGATGCCCCAAGCCATCAGACCTTGGCATTGTTCACCTTTCCAATATAGATTTTCTGAACGGTAGTGCTTATCAAAGTCTATGCGTAACTGGCAACGTTTATATTGATTGGAACTCGGCTCTCGAACATCCAATACGTAGTTCCAAGTTTTAACAGCAAAAAGGCCTTCAGAAAATTGTGGATTCCCCAAAACATGGCGAATCTGATCTTTGCTTAAACCTTTATCTAAACGTGCCACGTCATCATATTCATAACGATTCACTTGCTTTAAATAACTGTCTTTTACTTCAGGGAAATGAATTTCTTGGATATTTGATGTTTCAACTTCAGCAGCATGACTCAATGACATCACAAGACCACTGAATACACTGAACATAATTTTTTTGTTAAATGCTTTCATTTTTTCTCTCTTAAAAATTAGTGAAGAAAAAGGAAGACCGTTCGATCTTCCTTGTCTCGTGATTTAGTCAATTACACCACTGATACCGATACGAACACTTGGGTCGCCTTGAGATGCTGCTGCAACACCACCTGTAATCGACCAACGTCCATTATCTGCAGTTTTACGTAGCGTCACACCTACCGCATTCTCACCACCATGGTATGCCGCACCTGCAGCATAGGTATATTTACCAGGAATATATGGTGCTGATTCAAGTGCCATTGCTGCTGCAATACCCGCATTGGCTTTTTTCTCTACATCATCAATCCGGTTATTGGTAATACGGAAAGCGTTGTCTAACTTGTTGCTGACATTGTCAATTTTGCTATTCAATGCTTGATCCGCTTGGTTCAATGCATCGATTGCACCACCGACATTGTTATACTTAGAGTCACCTACATTGTAAGTTGGTGCAGTGAAGCTACCCGTAATGTTGTCATAACCAGCACCACCACCAAGATAATTCACAACTGCTTGGTTGGTTGTATTCAATTGGCTACCGTTGACTGCATCTTTTGATGTTGCATTGACTGCGCCATCTTTAACACCTGTCACAACACGGTTACCGTCTGTACCCGCCACACTCACACTTGTACCACCAGTATCTTTCGCAACTGTAACTGTTGCGTCTTTACCTGCTTGTTGAACTAAGCCGACAGTACCATTGTTAATATCATTTTTGATATTGCTGATATCCGTTGAGTTTTGATCAACTTGTTGCTGAACATTCCACAATTGACCGCCATTTACAGCATCTTTAGAACCTTGAGTGACTGCACCATCTTTTACATTGCTAATGGTTGTACCATTTGTACCACCACCAAGTGTGATCTTATCTTTTGATGCATCGTCATATTTAACAGCATTATTAGCAAGCTCATTGACATTGTTATTCACAGTGCCAATTGCACTATCTAACTGCCCTTTATTGACTGCATCTGTAGCATTTACAGCATTTGCCACGTTGGTAATTGTTTTATTACCCGCATTAATACCTGCCACCGTTACACTTGGTCCACCGGCAATGGTTAATCCTGTGTTGTTTATCACAACCGCATTATTACCAATTGAGATTCCAGCATTATTGAGAACCGTATCACCTGCTTTCACAGAATCAACTGTTAAATCTTTTGCTGTTGATACTTCATAGTTGTCTGAACCATCAGCATTTTTGCTCTTATTCACAACAATATTCTGACCATTAGAAACAGTCGTTTTAGATGTTGTTGCCGCAGAGCCAATGGCTTTATCCAATGCTGTTAAAGCATCACCAACATTCGACTGATTACCTTGTGCAACATTATAAGTTGGCCCAGTAATGGTACCATCAGCATTGACCTTCGCATTACCGCCCAAACCATTTACAAGTGCGTTTTGAGTGGTAACAACTTGGTTACCAACAGCTTTTAACTGCGCTACGTTTACAGCATCAGCATCTGCGCTACCCGCTGCAACACCTGTAATTTGACGATAAATACCGCTTGCCGCATCACCAACTGCTACTGCACCAGTTGTTGATGTTGTATTGCTAATCGCTGTTTTGTCTGCACTTGTTGCAGCTGACAGCGCATAACCTGCAACACCAGCACCAGTTGTCGCCGCTGAGCCATTGCCTAACACAACTGAACCAGCAACTGTTTTGGTCACATTGTTTCCAAGTACAAACGTATCATCTGTAAGCACTTGGTTATTATTACCTACAGAATAACTGTTCGCACCATCCACAATGGTCGGGTCACCAATCGCACCAGAATGGTTGCCTTTCACTTTATTGCCCGTACCAATACTGATTGATTGTGTACCTAATGCCTCAGCACCTTGACCAATAGCAATGGATTGTTTGCCCTCAGCTTTTGTATTGTGACCTAATGCAACAGCACTATCTGCACCCGTTGCCACAATTGCATTTACACCAATCGCTGTAGAGTTTAAACCACCTGCACTTGAGTCATTGGTTGTACCTAAATCACCTTTCGACATATCTGCATTGGTATGGAAGAACTTAATACCATCGGTATTCATCTTCTGTACTGTTTGGCCAATCGTCAGACGATCTGTGGTTTCTTGACCTTGCTTATCATAAGTTAAGAACAATGAATCTTGGTTCTTATTGTCAGGTTTCGTATTTACAACTTGATCAATAATATTCACTTTGTTGCCATTACCATCTACAACTTCAGTGATGTTTTTCGTGACAGCTTGCTTCAATTGCTCTTCAGTCGCTGCTCTACCTTTAGTCGCAAAATCACTTGCTCTTAAGTCAGTATTACTTAAGCCTTCGATTGTATTGCTGGCTTTATTTACAACAACATTACCTACATTCACTTTGTCGAAGTTTACATCTTTCGCTGTTGCAACTTGATAGTTACTTGAACCATCTGCATTGGTACCAGCAGTCACTACAACATTGTCTCCTGCCGTAACTGTGGTCTTCGCTTTGGTTGCTGAATCTTTAATGCTGTTGATTGCACCATCAATTGTGTTTGAACCCGTGCCACCAATGTTGCTTGTCGTAATGATGCCAGTCGTTGCATCTCTCGTGGTCAAACCGCCAATTGCATTTTTCAGACTATTACCAACATCATACAATTGACTACCGTTGATCGCATCAGTTGATGTTGCGTTAATAGCGCCTGCTTTAACATTGGTGATTGTTGTTCCACCTGTACCTGCAAGGGTTACGCTATCGTAGTTTGCACTACCATCAGCATTCTTGTCGTACTTCACTGCAAACTTATCAGTTTCACCTTGCGATGCATTAAGAGTATTGATCGCTTTGTTAATGCTGGTTTCTGTGTTGCCACTACCGTCTTTCACTGTCAACGCTGTGTTATCTACACCTGCAATAGTATTGCCTGAACCATCTTTAACCGAGATGCCATCTTTACCGATCACTGTAGAACCATTTGTACCATTGGTGCCATCGTTCACTGTAATGCCAGTTAAGTTATTGAGGTTTTTATTTAACTCAATCGCAACTTGACCATTTGCAACCTTCGTAGTGATGTTGCTATCTGCACCAACAACTTCAACCGCTTCGCCTAGGTTCTTCTGAACTTTAGCGCCATCTGCTGCTTGTAATGCAAAGCCTTTACTGGTCGCTGCATTAGTCGCGTCAACAACTGCATTGTTCAAATCACCAGCGTTAACACCTTTGCTCGCATTGGCCTCTTTAGTGTAGTCACCCGCACTCGCAACATTGTTTAAGCTTGTACCACCTGTTGTGGTGATCTTGCCTGTCGTTGCATCTTTAGTACTACTTAAAGCACTACCTGCTAATGTGATGTTGTTATAGTTTGCACTGCCATCAGCATTCTTGTCGTACTTCACTGCAAACTTATCAGTTTCACCTTGCGATGCATTCAGGGTATTGATCGCTTTGTTAATGCTGGTTTCTGTGTTGCCACTACCATCTTTAACTGTCAACGCTGTGTTATCTACACCTACAATCGTATTGCCTGAACCATCTTTAACCGAGATACCATCTTTACCGATCACTGTAGAACCATTTGTACCATTGGTGCCATCGTTCACTGTAATGCCAGTTAAGTTATTGAGGTTTTTATTTAACTCAATCGCAACTTGACCATTTGCAACCTTCGTAGTGATGTTGCTATCTGCACCAACAACTTCAACCGCTTCGCCTAGGTTCTTCTGAACTTTAGCGCCATCTGCTGCTTGTAATGCAAAGCCTTTACTGGTCGCTGCATTAGTCGCGTCAACAACTGCATTGTTCAAATCACCAGCGTTAACACCTTTGCTCGCATTGGCCTCTTTAGTGTAATCACCCGCACTCGCAACATTGTTTAAGCTTGTACCACCTGTTGTGGTGATCTTGCCTGTCGTTGCATCTTTAGTACTACTTAAAGCACTACCTGCTAATGTGATGTTGTTATAGTTTGCACTGCCATCAGCATTCTTGTCGTACTTCACTGCAAACTTATCAGTTTCACCTTGCGATGCATTCAGGGTATTGATCGCTTTGTTAATGCTGGTTTCTGTGTTGCCACTACCATCTTTAACTGTCAACGCTGTGTTATCTACACCTACAATCGTATTGCCTGAACCATCTTTAACCGAGATACCATCTTTACCGATCACTGTAGAACCATTTGTACCATTGGTGCCATCGTTCACTGTAATGCCAGTTAAGTTATTGAGGTTTTTATTTAACTCAATCGCAACTTGACCATTTGCAACCTTCGTAGTGATGTTGCTATCTGCACCAACAACTTCAACCGCTTCGCCTAGGTTCTTCTGAACTTTAGCGCCATCTGCTGCTTGTAATGCAAAGCCTTTACTGGTCGCTGCATTAGTCGCGTCAACAACTGCATTGTTCAAATCACCAGCGTTAACACCTTTGCTCGCATTGGCCTCTTTAGTGTAATCACCCGCACTCGCAACATTGTTTAAGCTTGTACCACCTGTTGTGGTGATCTTGCCTGTCGTTGCATCTTTAGTACTACTTGAAGCACTACCTGCTAATGTGATGTTGTTATAGTTTGCACTGCCATCAGCATTCTTGTCGTACTTCACTGCAAACTTATCAGTTTCACCTTGCGATGCATTAAGAGTATTGATCGCTTTGTTAATGCTAGTTTCTGTGTTGCCACTACCATCTTTCACTGTCAACGCTGTGTTATCTACACCTGCAATAGTATTGCCTGAGCCATCTTTAACCGAGATGCCATCTTTACCGATCACTGTAGAACCATTTGTACCATTGATTCCATCGTTCACTGTAATGCTGGTTAAGTTCAAATCTTTACTTAAAGCAAACGCGACATTGTTACCTGTCTTGGTTGCGGTAAGGTTAGTATCCGCTGGCGTAGCTACACCAATATCAACCGTGTCACCTGCTTTAATTGCACCACTATTCTTACCGTTAGTTTGTAAGTTAAAACCACCTTTTAAGGTGCTGATATCAGATGTATTTGTTGCGATATTCGACGTATTGGTTGCAATGTCTTTGCTATTCTGAGCTACATTCTGGTTTGTCGTATAAAGCTGACTACCATTGATTGCATCTGTTGAGTTTGCAGAAACATCACCCGCTTTAACATTTGTTAGTGTTGTACCTGCAGCACCACCGCCTAAAGTCACTTTATCTTTAGTTGTTGCGTTGTCGTATTTCACTGCCGAATTATCTGTTGCTGTTTGTTGTCCCGCCAAAGCATCTAATTGACCTTTGTTTACAACATCTTTCGTATCAGTTCCTGCTTCTACACCACTGATCTTGTTGGTTGTTTTATCTATAACAACATTGCCAACAGTCACTTTATCTGCGGTTACACCAGCAGTGTTAATCACTGTATTACCTGTAGTAACGCTGGTTAAGTTCAAGTCTTTGCTTAAAGCAAACGCAACATTATTACCTGTCTTGGTTGCGGTAAGGTTAGTATCTGCTGGCGTAGCTACACCAATATCAACCGTATCACCTGCTTTGATCGCACCACTATTCTTACCGTTGGTTTGTAAGTTAAAGCCACCTTTTAAGGTCGTGATGTCAGATGTATTGGTCGCAATATTTGATGTATTCGTTGCGATATTCGACGTATTGGTTGCAATGTCTTTGCTATTCTGAGCTACATTCTGGTTTGTCGTATAAAGCTGACTACCATTGATTGCATCTGTTGAGTTTGCAGAAACATCACCCGCTTTAACATTTGTCAGCGTTGTACCTGTAGCGCCACCGCCTAAAGTCACTTTATCTTTAGTTGTGGCGTTGTCGTATTTCACTGCCGAATTATCTGTTGCTGTTTGTTGTCCCGCCAAAGCATCTAATTGACCTTTGTTTACAACATCTTTCGTATCAGTTCCTGCTTCTACACCACTGATCTTGTTGGTTGTTTTATCTATAACAACATTGCCAACAGTCACTTTATCTGCGGTTACACCAGCAGTGTTAATCACTGTATTACCTGTAGTAACGCTGGTTAAGTTCAAGTCTTTGCTTAAAGCAAACGCAACATTGTTACCTGTCTTGGTTGCGGTAAGGTTAGTATCTGCTGGCGTAGCTACACCAATATCAACCGTATCACCTGCTTTAATCGCACCACTATTCTTACCGTTGGTTTGTAAGTTAAAACCACCTTTTAAGGTCGTGATGTCAGATGTATTGGTCGCAATATTTGATGTATTCGTTGCGATATTCGACGTATTGGTTGCAATGTCTTTGCTATTCTGAGCTACATTCTGGTTTGTCGTATAAAGCTGACTACCATTGATTGCATCTGTTGAGTTTGCAGAAACATCACCCGCTTTAACATTTGTTAGCGTTGTACCTGTAGCGCCACCGCCTAAAGTCACTTTATCTTTAGTTGTGGCGTTATCGTATTTCACTGCCGAATTATCTGTTGCTGTTTGTTGTCCCGCCAAAGCATCTAATTGACCTTTGTTTACAACATCTTTCGTATCAGTTCCTGCTTCTACACCACTGATCTTGTTGGTTGTTTTATCTATAACAACATTGCCAACAGTCACTTTATCCGCTGTTATACCAGCAGTGTTAATCACTGTATTACCTGTAGTAACGCTGGTTAAGTTCAAGTCTTTGCTTAAAGCAAACGCAACATTATTACCTGTCTTGGTTGCGGTAAGGTTGGTATCCGCTGGCGTAGCTACACCAATATCAACCGTGTCACCTGCTTTAATCGCACCACTATTCTTACCGTTGGTTTGTAAGTTAAAACCACCTTTTAAGGTCGTGATGTCAGATGTATTGGTCGCAATATTTGATGTATTCGTTGCGATATTCGACGTATTGGTTGCAATGTCTTTGCTATTCTGAGCTACATTCTGGTTTGTCGTATAAAGCTGACTACCATTGATTGCATCTGTTGAGTTTGCAGAAACATCACCCGCTTTAACATTTGTTAGCGTTGTACCTGCCGCGCCACCGCCTAAAGTCACTTTATCTTTAGTTGTGGCGTTGTCGTATTTCACTGCCGAATTATCTGTTGCTGTTTGTTGTCCCGCCAAAGCATCTAATTGACCTTTGTTTACAACATCTTTCGTATCAGTTCCTGCTTCTACACCACTGATCTTGTTGGTTGTTTTATCTATAACAACATTGCCAACAGTCACTTTATCTGCGGTTACACCAGCATTGTTAATCACGGTATTACCTGTGGTAACGCTGGTTAAGTTCAAGTCTTTGCTTAAAGCAAACGCAACATTATTACCTGTCTTGGTTGCGGTAAGGTTGGTATCCGCTGGCGTAGCTACACCAATATCAACCGTGTCACCTGCTTTAATCGCACCACTATTCTTACCGTTGGTTTGTAAATTAAAGCCACCTTTTAAGGTGCTGATATCAGATGTATTGGTTGCGATATTCGACGTATTGGTCGTGATTTGATTACCTTGATTAGTGACAGTGGTATTTAACGTACTAATGTCTGATGTGTTTTTCGCAACATTTTGATTAGTCGTAAATAATTGACCACCATTCACAGCATCTGTTGATCCTGCTGCACTGATATCACCTGCCGCTACATTGGTAATCTTTTTGCCACCCGCATTGATCCCAGTCGTTTTATCAACCACCACAGTACCAACTGTCACTTTATCCGCGGTTATACCAGCAGTGTTAATCACTGTATTACCTGTAGTAACGCTGGTTAAGTTCAAGTCTTTGCTTAAAGCAAACGCAACATTGTTACCTGTCTTGGTTGCGGTCAGGTTGGTATCCGCTGGCGTAGCTACACCAATATCAACCGTATCACCTGCTTTGATCGCACCACTATTCTTACCGTTAGTTTGTAAGTTAAAACCACCTTTTAATGTACTGATATCAGACGTATTGGTCGTAATTTGATTACCTTGATTGGTAACAGTGGTATTTAACGTACTAATGTCTGATGTGTTTTTCGCAACATTTTGATTAGTCGTAAATAATTGACCACCATTCACAGCATCTGTTGATCCTGCTGTACTGATATCACCGGCTGCAACGTTGGTAATCTTTTTACCACCCGCATTGATTCCAGCCGTTTTATCAACCACCACAGTACCAACAGTCAATTTATCCGCTGTTACACCAGCGTTGTTAATCACGGTATTACCTGTAGTAACGCTGGTTAAGTTCAAATCTTTGCTTAAAGCAAACGCAACATTATTACCTGTCTTAGTCGCTGTAAGGTTGGTATCTGCTGGTGTAGCTACACCAATATCAACCGTGTCACCCGCTTTAATCGCACCACTATTCTTACCGTTGGTTTGTAAATTAAAGCCACCTTTTAAGGTGCTGATATCAGATGTATTGGTTGCGATATTCGACGTATTGGTCGTGATTTGATTACCTTGATTCGTAACAGTTGTCGTCAAATTACTTACGTTTTGATTCGTCGTAAATAATTGACCACCATTCACAGCATCTGTTGATGCTGCTGTACTGATATCACCTGCTGCTACATTGGTAATCTTTTTACCACCCGCATTGATTCCAGCCGTTTTATCAACCACCACAGTACCAACAGTCAATTTATCCGCTGTTACACCAGCGTTGTTAATCACGGTATTACCTGTAGTAACGCTGGTTAAGTTCAAATCTTTGCTTAAAGCAAACGCAACATTATTACCTGTCTTAGTCGCTGTAAGGTTGGTATCTGCTGGCGTAGCTACACCAATATCAACCGTGTCACCCGCTTTAATCGCACCACTGTTCTTACCATTACTTTGTAGGTTAAAACCACCTTTTAAGGTGCTGATATCATTACCTTGGTTGGTAACAGTTGTCGTCAAATTACTTACATTTTGATTAGTCGTAAATAATTGACCACCATTCACAGCATCTGTTGATCCTGCTGTACTGATATCACCTGCCGCTACATTGGTAATCTTTTTACCACCCGCATTGATCCCAGTCGTTTTATCAACCACCACAGTACCAACAGTCACTTTATCCGCTGTTATACCAGCAGTGTTAATCACTGTATTACCTGTAGTAACGCTGGTTAAGTTCAAGTCTTTGCTTAAAGCAAACGCAACATTATTACCTGTCTTGGTTGCGGTAAGGTTGGTATCCGCTGGCGTAGCTACACCAATATCAACCGTGTCACCTGCTTTAATCGCACCACTATTCTTACCGTTGGTTTGTAAATTAAAGCCACCTTTTAAGGTGCTGATATCAGATGTATTGGTTGCGATATTCGACGTATTGGTCGTGATTTGATTACCTTGATTAGTGACAGTGGTATTTAACGTACTAATGTCTGATGTGTTTTTCGCAACATTTTGATTAGTCGTAAATAATTGACCACCATTCACAGCATCTGTTGATCCTGCTGCACTGATATCACCTGCCGCTACATTGGTAATCTTTTTGCCACCCGCATTGATCCCAGTCGTTTTATCAACCACCACAGTACCAACTGTCACTTTATCCGCGGTTATACCAGCAGTGTTAATCACTGTATTACCTGTAGTAACGCTGGTTAAGTTCAAGTCTTTGCTTAAAGCAAACGCAACATTGTTACCTGTCTTGGTTGCGGTCAGGTTGGTATCCGCTGGCGTAGCTACACCAATATCAACCGTATCACCTGCTTTGATCGCACCACTATTCTTACCGTTAGTTTGTAAGTTAAAACCACCTTTTAATGTACTGATATCAGACGTATTGGTCGTAATTTGATTACCTTGATTGGTAACAGTGGTATTTAACGTACTAATGTCTGATGTGTTTTTCGCAACATTTTGATTAGTCGTAAATAATTGACCACCATTCACAGCATCTGTTGATCCTGCTGTACTGATATCACCGGCTGCAACGTTGGTAATCTTTTTACCACCCGCATTGATTCCAGCCGTTTTATCAACCACCACAGTACCAACTGATATGTGCTGAATTAGCAGGAGACTTTCACTTGGGATATGCTAGGCAGCTAACCGATAAAAGTTCTCTGCTATTTGATTTGGCGTTTTAAAATCCAAACTCTTTTGAATTCTTCGCTGATTATAAAATAACACAATGTATTTTGTAATATCTGCTTTAGCTTCATCTCTGGTTTTATAGTTGCAATGATGCACTAATTCATTCTTGAGTATGCCCCAGAAACTTTCAATCGGTGCATTATCGTAACAGTCCCCACGTTTGCTCATTGAACCTTGAAAATCACATTTTTCCAGTATCTTTCGATATTCATGGCTGCAATATTGGCTGCCTCTGTCCGAATGAATAATTAAGCCTTTCGTTGGTTTTTGATTACGAATCGCCATAGTCAGTGCATTGCAAACAAGTTGTGCGGTCATACGCTCATTTAAGCTATAGCCAACCACTTGTTTCGTGTACAGGTCTTTTACTGCTGCCAAGTATAACCAACCTTCAGCAGTCCAAATGTATGTAATATCGCTTGACCATGCAAGATTGGGCTTAGTCATTGAAAACTGTTGCTCTAGTAAATTTGCGTAGATCGCTCGATTATGATCACTCTTCGTAGTTCTTTTGAAACGCTTATGACGCTTACAATACAGCTGGTTGAGCTTTTTTATTTGACGTACAGCATACGTACTGATTTTGATACCTTGCGCTTGTAAATGCTTAGTTAATCGAATATAGCCATAGCTTTGTTTAGTTTCCTCATGAGCTATTTTGACCAAAATTGTCTGTTGATTTCGCTGAACCAATCTTTTATTCATGCCTCGTTTTAGCCAATCATAAAATCGTGACACTGAAACGTGAAGTAATCTAGCCATAAAGCTAATCGGGAATAAATATCTTTGCTGTTTCATATAGGCGTACCTTACTGACTTTCTTTCGCAAAGTACGCTGCTGCCTTTTTTAGAAATTCACGTTCCATTTCAGCTGTTTTGAGCTGTTGTTTGAGCTTTTTATTTTCTTCGAGTAAGGCATTTAGATCAGGTGAATATTGTTTAGTGCCTGCTAAGGTGCCAGTCTTTGCTTTATTATTCCAATTTGAAAGAGTTTGCATTGAAATGCCAAGTTGTCTGGCTGTTTCCGATACATTGCCTTGATTGGCTTCAATCAATTTTATTGCTTCAACTTTAAATTCTGCGGTGTAAGTCTTCTGTTTCTTGCTCATGGTAAACTCCTGATGAGTGTCTATAGTTTACCAAGTTAAAACCTCCTGTTTTCTCAGCACACATCAAACAGTCAATTTATCCGCTGTTACACCAGCGTTGTTAATCACGGTATTACCTGTAGTAACGCTGGTTAAGTTCAAATCTTTGCTTAAAGCAAACGCAACATTATTACCTGTCTTAGTCGCTGTAAGGTTGGTATCTGCTGGTGTAGCTACACCAATATCAACCGTGTCACCCGCTTTAATCGCACCACTATTCTTACCGTTGGTTTGTAAATTAAAGCCACCTTTTAAGGTGCTGATATCAGATGTATTGGTTGCGATATTCGACGTATTGGTCGTGATTTGATTACCTTGATTCGTAACAGTTGTCGTCAAATTACTTACGTTTTGATTCGTCGTAAATAATTGACCACCATTCACAGCATCTGTTGATGCTGCTGTACTGATATCACCTGCTGCTACATTGGTAATCTTTTTACCACCCGCATTGATTCCAGCCGTTTTATCAACCACCACAGTACCAACAGTCAATTTATCCGCTGTTACACCAGCGTTGTTAATCACGGTATTACCTGTAGTAACGCTGGTTAAGTTCAAATCTTTGCTTAAAGCAAACGCAACATTATTACCTGTCTTAGTCGCTGTAAGGTTGGTATCTGCTGGCGTAGCTACACCAATATCAACCGTGTCACCCGCTTTAATCGCACCACTGTTCTTACCATTACTTTGTAGGTTAAAACCACCTTTTAAGGTGCTGATATCATTACCTTGGTTGGTAACAGTTGTCGTCAAATTACTTACATTTTGATTAGTCGTAAATAATTGACCACCATTCACAGCATCTGTTGATCCTGCTGTACTGATATCACCTGCCGCTACATTGGTAATCTTTTTACCACCCGCATTGATCCCAGTCGTTTTATCAACCACCACAGTACCAACAGTCACTTTATCCGCTGTTATACCAGCAGTGTTAATCACTGTATTACCTGTAGTAACGCTGGTTAAGTTCAAGTCTTTGCTTAAAGCAAACGCAACATTATTACCTGTCTTGGTTGCGGTAAGGTTGGTATCCGCTGGCGTAGCTACACCAATATCAACCGTGTCACCTGCTTTAATCGCACCACTATTCTTACCGTTGGTTTGTAAATTAAAGCCACCTTTTAAGGTGCTGATATCAGATGTATTGGTTGCGATATTCGACGTATTGGTCGTGATTTGATTACCTTGATTAGTGACAGTAGTATTTAACGTACTAATGTCTGATGTGTTTTTCGCAACATTTTGATTAGTCGTAAATAATTGGCCACCATTCACAGCATCTGTTGATGCTGCTGTACTGGTATCACCTGCCGCTACATTGGTAATCTTTTTACCACCTGCATTGATCCCAGTCGTTTTATCAAGCACCACAGTACCAACAGTCACTTTATCTGCGGTTACACCAGCGCTGTTAATCACTGTATTACCTGTAGTAACGCTGGTTAAGTTCAAGTCTTTGCTTAAAGCAAACGCAACATTGTTACCTGTCTTGGTTGCGGTAAGGTTAGTATCCGCTGGCGTAGCTACACCAATATCAACCGTGTCACCTGCTTTAATCGCACCACTATTCTTACCGTTGGTTTGTAAATTAAAGCCACCTTTTAATGTACTGATATCAGTACCTTGGTTGGTAACAGTTGTCGTCAAATTACTTACATTTTGATTAGTCGTAAATAATTGACCACCATTCACAGCATCTGTTGATCCTGCTGTACTGATATCACCGGCTGCAACGTTGGTAATCTTTTTACCACCTGCATTGATTCCAGCCGTTTTATCAACCACCACAGTACCAACAGTCACTTTATCTGCGGTTACACCAGCGTTGTTAATCACTGTATTACCTGTAGTAACGCTGGTTAAGTTCAAATCTTTGCTTAAAGCAAACGCAACATTATTACCTGTCTTAGTCGCTGTAAGGTTGGTATCCGCTGGCGTAGCTACACCAATATCAACCGTGTCACCTGCTTTAATCGCACCACTATTCTTACCGTTGGTTTGTAAATTAAAGCCACCTTTTAAGGTGCTGATATCAGATGTATTGGTTGCGATATTCGACGTATTGGTCGTGATTTGATTACCTTGATTCGTAACAGTTGTCGTCAAATTACTTACGTTTTGATTGGTTGTAGTTAATTGACCAAAGTTAACGGCATCACCTGTTGCTGTCCCAGCAGCAACATTTGTAATTTTTTGACTGTTTAAATTTGCCCCACCATTTAAATTACTAACTCCTGTGACACTCAACGTCCCACCTGTTGCTAGATTTCCAGCAGTTACAGTACCGGTAAATACCGGTGCTTCTGCCATTTGGATGCTAACGGTACTTCCACTCACAGATGTTTTTAAATTATTACCAGTATACGAACCTGCTGTAGAACCTGTTCCAGTGATATTCAGAGTCGAACCAAGCTTGTTTGCTGAAGTTCCGGTATTACCTGCAAAAGTAATGGCTTTTGTTATTTCACTATTTAAGTTAGTTAAAGCAGCAGGTACTGTATTAACTGCTGCATAACTTGTTCCATCTGTCTTAGTAATAGTATAGCTTGGAGGTGCAACTACACCTGTTGTTGCATCAACCGTCGTACCTAGCGCTGTAGCAAGTGGTTTTATTTGTGAAACATTGACCGCATCATTATTTTTATAACCATTAGCAATATTCGCTACTCTCATAAAGCGATCATCTGTCCATGTACCATTCGCGACACCACCTACATATTTTGCATCGCCATTCGCATGACCGAAAGAAACGGTATTGTCTTCTAGAACAGAAGCCTGAGCACCTAATGCAAATGAGTTTTTACCCATAGCAACTGCATCATTACCGATTGCAACGGCACCTTTACCATCTAATGTATTTTCATTGGAATTTGCATATGCTCCACTGCCAATTGCAATAGAACCACGGCTAGCGGCTTGTGCATTATTACCAATTGCTGTTGCATAAGGTTGGCTCGCACAAGGTGCTTGGCTACCACCACCAATTGCAATAGCACCTGTTTGCCCTGTTGTTGTACTTGTACTGCTACAAGCAGCATTAATATTACCACCACCAGCGCTATAACCTCCCGCGAATGCATCTGGTGAAAAGCTAATAGCCCCAACAATAGCAACAACTGCCCCGACAGAGCCTGTGATCTTAGAAGACTTGGTTTTCCCTTTTGCCAATTCAGAAACTGCAACCCATGCTGACAAAGTCGCATTCCAAATCACTTTGTAGATCTTATTCATATTACTTTTCCTTTAGGAGATGCATTACAGCCGCTGATTTCGCCTCAATAATGCATATAAAATGTACAATTTTTTTTATTTAACAATTTACATACATTTAAATCAATAGAAAAATTGAGATATATTTCACTTATTTTGTTTTTTTAAACACATGGTCTAAACTTTTAAATAAAAAGTAAAATAATCATACATTTTATAAATTTTATATCTATAAATCAGCAATTTATATAAATTTTAAAAGGCATTAAGATTTATTAAATACATATTGTTCTTAAATTGAGCATGTGACAAAATTTGTCACTTTTATCAAAATAATATGTGATTTAGTTTACATTTGATTTATTGTTAAATTTCGATTAACTGCCTATCCTTGTTCAGTTAACAATTTTTTATTGCGCAATAGGTCACAATAATTCTAATTTCTATCTCTAAATAATCTGTTTATTTAGATTAAGTTAAAAATAAGACCTATTTCTATCAATTTAAAGTGAAAAATTTTATATAAAAAAGTGATATTTATTTTAAAAATGAATGTTGGTTAATTTAGATTTACGCGAATTTTAAGAGTGCTGTAAAAGACATCTTCTGACTATTTCCAAACCAGATAGGTGATCAGAACAAAATATACAATTGATCGTATTTTATTTTTTACATAGAAAAACCCGTATTTTCATTTGAAAACGCCACCGTATAATCAGGTTTGCTATAATTCAATTTAAAATTTAATCTGAGCATAACCTTTGAAGATCATTTTTGCAGGTACACCCGAATTTGCAGCTTCTGCTTTAGCAGCACTCATTGAAACTGATCACGAAATCGTCGCTGTGTATACTCAACCTGACCGTAAATCAGGTCGTGGACAAAAATTGACAGCTTCAGCCGTGAAACAACTTGCGCTCGCAAATAACTTACCCGTCTATCAACCACTTCATTTCAAAGCATCAACAGACGAAGGCTTAACGGCTCAACAAGAATTAGCAGCTTTGGGTGCAGATGTAATGGTGGTTGCGGCTTATGGTTTAATTTTGCCTCAGGCCGTATTAGATACACCGCGCTATGGTTGTTTAAATATTCATGGTTCTTTGCTACCACGTTGGCGTGGTGCTGCTCCGATTCAGCGTGCCATTGCAACGGGTGACACTGAAACCGGAGTAACGATCATGAAAATGGCGGCTGGACTAGATACAGGCGATATGATCTTTAAAACAGTTTGCCCAATCACAGCACAAGAAACCTCAGCGACTTTATATGACAAACTTGCGCTCCAAGGCGCTGAAGCAATTTGTGTGGTATTAGAGTCAGAACAAAAATTACAACAATATTTAGATGCACGTGAAGTGCAAGATGAACAATTTACGGTATATGCACATAAACTCACAAAAGCTGAAGCACAAATTGACTGGACTAAATCAGCAGTTGAACTTGATCGCAATATTCGGGCATTCAATCCTTGGCCAGTCGCATTTACACCAATAGATGAAAGCAATAATTTACGTGTGTGGAATTCTCAAATTTCAGACCTTACAGCCAATGGCGAAGCACCCGGAACCATTATCGAAATGAACAAACAAGGTGTACATGTGCTGTGTGGAGATGGTGTGATTTGTCTGACTAGCCTACAATGGCCAGGTGGCAAAGCCATTAACCCTGTACAAATTATACAAAGCCATAAACTTTCAGTAGGAAATATATTCGCATGAGCCAAATTCAATCATCTGCAAAAAATTTGAATTTGCGCGCACAAGTGGTTAAAACACTTTTAGCTGTTCAAAATGGACAATCTTTGGCTTCCGTTTTAAACCAACATATCAATATTGTTTCTGAACGTGATCGTGGTTTATACCATGAGCTTACTTTGGGCTGTTTACGTCAGTGGTATTCTTTAAAAGCAATTACCTTACCCTTGCTCACAAAACCGTTAGACAATGAGGCACTAGAAAGTTGCTTATATTTGGGTTTATACCAGATTTTATGCACCCGTATTCCTGCACATGCGGCGATTTCAGAAACTGTCAATGCAGCGAAGCAATTAGGTTTTGAACCGATGAGTGGTTTGGTCAATGCCATCCTTCGTCGTGTTTCACGTGAAACAACTGAGTTTCAAACGGCTTTGAATAATACCCATGGTTTACCAAGCTGGCTGTTCAAACGACTTAAAAAAGATTGGGCTGATCTACTCCCTGAAATCTGTCAAAATTTAAAACAAGTTGCCCCACTAACGCTGCGTGTCAATGAACGTCAAATTAGTCGTGATGAATATCTTGATATTTTAGATGAAGAACAGATTGATGCTCGTCCTTGTACACTTTCAGATGTTGGTATAGTTCTGGAACAAACGGGCAATATTACTCATTTACCTGGCTTTGAAGAAGGCGGGTTTTCTGTTCAAGATGAACATGCTCAATTGTGTGCAACACTGTTACCCAACTTAGATGACAAGGTCATTATCGATGCTTGTGCAGCACCGGGTGGTAAAGCAGCTCATATCTTAGAACGTTTCAATCCTAAAAAATTAATCGCACTTGATCATGATGCTAAACGCTTATTGCGTGTTTCAGAAAACTTGGAACGCCTTGAATTAAATGTTGATGCAACAGTTGAAATCATCACAGCAGATGCTACAACATGGGTGCCTAAAGAATTGGTCGATTGTATCGTATTGGATGCACCATGTTCTGCTATTGGTGTTCTACGTCGTCATCCTGATATTCGCTTATTGCGCCAATCTACAGATATTCAGCAAGTGGTCGATCTGCAAAAGCAAATTTTAAAGCATATGTGGCAGCAGCTTAAAGTTGGTGGAACACTACTTTATATTACCTGCTCAATTCTAAAAGTTGAAAATGAACAGCAGATGGTCGAGTTTTTTGCTGAACATGCAGATGCTGAAGAAATCAAGATTGACACAAACTGGGGAATAGAACAAATTCACGGTCGTCAATTGTTGCCTGAAGCGCATCATGGTGATGGTTTCTATTATTGTCGAATTCAAAAAACAGCTTAAAAAACGCATTAAAAAAGCAGGCTCATTCGCCTGCTTTTTTTGGCTCAAGTTTAAAGGGTATGGTGATCTTTGACTTCTTCCAGAACTTCATCCAGTTCTTCAGGATTTTTCATCAAATGTAGGATCGATAAAATCAACCCACCCCATAAAAATACCATTGAAATAATCATCATCACGATTGCAGAAGTATTCATTTTGACGCTCCTATCGATCTTTCATTTTGCTAAGGACTAAAGCAATAACAGCACAGAAAATCACACTGCCCCAACCAAAGAACATCAACATACTAGAACTATAGGTATCGTATCCGTTTTTAATCAAGCTAAAAACGGTCATAGATAAAGTGACCAGCAAAATTAAAGAAGTGATTACGGTTAAAGTGAAATCCCAACCTTTACCAAGCTGCACAGTTGAAATACGATTCACATGATCACGTAATTCCATCAATGCCGAACGTTTAAACCACGCTATCGAAATAATTGACAATAATGCACCGCCAATAATCCCAATGTTATTGATAAAGTGATCGACGATATCTACCAGTTTAATCGAGTTCACGCTAGAGAATAAGAAAATTGAAACCAGTGCACTACCACCGCCAATGATGCTTACGGCTTTTTTACGTCCCCATTTTAACTTGTCTTGCATCGCTGCAATCGGCACTTCAAGGATACTCACCATTGAAGAAATCCCTGCAACAAATAAAGAAGAGAAGAACAGTAAACCGAATAAATCCGCACCAGTCCCTAAACTTGAAATGATTTTAGGGAAAGCAATAAATGCCAAGCCGATACCACCACTGACCACTTGATCTACAGGCTTGCCTGCTGAAAATGCCATAAAGCCCAGTGCTGCGAAGATACCAATCCCCGCAAGGATTTCAGTAGACGCATTGGCAAAACCAACGATAAGGCCCGAGCCTGTTAAATTGGTTTTTGGTTTAAGATACGAGGCATAAGTCACCATGATCCCAAAGCCAACAGAGAGTGAAAAGAACGTATGACCAAATGCTGCAAGCCATACTTTATAATCCCACATCGCTGCCCAGTTTGGTGTAAAGAAAGCATTTAAACCTTGAACTGCACCAGGTAAACGCAACGCTTGAATAACAAGAATCGTGAACAGAATAAACAGTAAAGGCATGAAAATTTTATTGGATAGTTCAACCCCTTTTTTCACACCACCAAATAAGATGATCAACGTTAATGCCCAGATTCCTACAATTGGCCAAAATAAATGACCAACAAATTGAAAATCAAAACTTGTTGATTTTGAAGTTTGTAAATAGGTATTGAAGAAGAAGTTTTCAGGATCACTTCCCCACAATTGACCTACAGAAAAATAAACATAACTGCCAGCCCATGTCAGTACGCTGGCATAGTACAAACCAATAATGATACAGACACAGACTTGCCACCAACCTAAAGTTTCGCCCCCTTTAAATAAAGCACGATAGGCTTTAGGAGGTGAAGTATTACTTTTATGCCCTGTCGCATAGTCTAAAAATAACAGTGGCAAACCTGCCGTAATAAGTGCAATTAAATATGGAATTAAAAAAGCGCCGCCACCGTTTTCATAAGCAATGTAAGGAAAGCGCCAAATATTACCTAAACCGACAGCCGATCCAACAGCTGCGATAATAAAACCTGATCGTGATGTCCAGTTTTCACGAGATTCTGTCATAAAACACCTAATTCTGTAGATGTCCTCAAATGCTGCTTTTTTTCATTGTGATCTGCGAGCAAAAGAAGTACCAATTTTAAATTTTGTTGTTTGAATAAAACAGCACCTTTTGGGTGCTTTGTTATTATTCCAAACCAGTAACTTTGCAAACTTCTCGGTTAAAGTGCATCAACAAAATTACTGTTTAATGTTGTAACAATACTCGTTTTGCAGCGCTTTTTCTGTAATTTGTGTCTATTTTCTCAGGTTTTTTTTACTTTTTTTTGCACATGGTTAATTTTTAGCTATTTTGCTTGAAATTGCATATTTCTAATTGACCGTCTTGGGTAAACGATAATGCCCAATGATTTTATATTCATGCAAAATGTCATTTTCACGTGTTCCAGAACCAATGTTATGAATAACCAAAGGTGTTTTTGACAACATTGTGGTTTTATTTGAAATGATACCAATGTGGGTTAAGCCTTTACCTAAATCCCATGCCACAATATCACCTGCTTGATACTTTTGATCATTCACTTGATAACCTTGACGCTGAAAATAGGTCATGATATTTGGAACCCGTCGATGATCAATATTTCGATCGGTTGCTTTTAAACCCCATTTTTGTGGATATTTTTTAAAATTGGCTTTCATATCTTCATGAATACGTTGTTGCAGATCTATACCTTGATGGCGTAAGGCGCGAATAACCACGTCTGTACATACACCTTTGATCAATGGAACATCACCCATTGGATAAGACAACTGAGTATAAGCAGGATCATAGTAAAGTGTTTTCAAAATCTGAGAGCGTGCATCATTTACCAGTTTCTCAGATTGAAATGCCCAAATTTGCACACTCTGTAAGCAAAGCAAAACCATTAAAAATAATGAATTGAAAAATTTTATTATCATTTTTTAACTCTATATAAAATTCAAAGAAATAAGGAGCCGTAGCCCCTTAGAATATTAACTTATTGTTTGATCACAAGTAAGCGTTCTTCCTGCATATCACCAATTGCAGATTGGATTCCCTCACGACCTAAACCCGAATCTTTCACACCACCATATGGCATATTATCAACTCTGAAGGTGGGTATATCATTGATAATTACCCCGCCCACATGTAAATGATCCCATGCATAAAGCATCTTATTGAGATTTTGAGTATATACACCAGCCTGTAAACCAAAGCGACCTTGGTTAATCACTTCGATACCTTTCTCAAATGTTTTATATTTTTCTAAAATTGCCACAGGGCCAAATGCTTCATTTTGATAAATTTCAAGAGATTCATCGACATTTTCAAGCAAAGTTGGTTCAAATAAAACACCTTTTAAAGTGCCACCAATTAAGATTTTCGCACCCTTTTTCTCCGCTTTATCTACCCATTTTTTTAAACGAATCGCTTCTGCTTCTTTGATCATTGGGCCCACTATCGTGGTTTCTACATGTGGATCTGCCGCAGATATTTTTTTCAATTTTGCTAAGATTTTTTTTCTAAATTCTATATAAATATCAGCATGGACTAAAATTCGTTGCACACTAATACACACCTGTCCCGCATGACCATATGCACCACCAATCACTCGATCAATCAATGCATCACTTATTTCTGTATCAGGTTCAATTAAAACAGCTGCATTCCCCCCCAATTCGAGGGTTACTTTTTTACGACCAGCACGTGCTTTCATATCCCAACCCACTTGATCAGAACCGGTAAAGCTGAGCAGCTTAAAGCGATCATCCGTCACTAACACATCAGCATGTTCTCGTGGACAAGGCAAAATTGAAAATGCGCCTTTTGGTAAATCTGTTTCAGCCAAAATTTCTGCGATTTTTAATGCGGAAATTGGAGTCAAACTTGCTGGTTTTAATACAAATGGACAACCCGCTGCAATTGCTGGTGCAATTTTATGTGCTGTTAAATTCAAAGGAAAATTAAACGGACTGATCAGAGACACTGCACCAATCGGCACATGTTGTACCATTCCCCGATATGCAGAAGCCGCAGCCGTTACAGCCAAAGGCATTAAATGACCATCATTAATTGTGGAGACTGCATCTGCCGCTAGTTGGAAAGTATTAATCAGCCTTTCAACCTCAGCTGCTGCAGCAAGTTTAGGCTTTCCACCTTCGATAATTAAAATTTCGGTTAATTCTTCACGGAGTTCTTTAAAACGCTGAACACAATGCAACAGTATTTTTTGCTTTTGAAATGGTTTTAAAGCAGCCATTTCTTTCTCAGCTTTCACAGCTGCACTGATGGCTTTTTCTAAAATTTTTGCATCCGCTAAAGCCACCTTTGCATAAATTTTCCCCGAAAATTTATCATGAACTTCAAGCCATTGCCCTGATTTAATCGCTTTATTGGCGACATAAAGTGGGAATTCAATCACTGCTTGATCAATAGAATCACTCATCCTACACCCTCGATTTAATCTTTTTAATAATGCAAAATTTGATAAACCCCTATATCATGCCTTCAGTTGGTACAGTATTGAAATGTATTTAAGTAACAAAAATATAGGATGAAAAATCATTTCATCAAGAAGGACATATGAAATCTATTCAATTACCCTTATTTATCGCAGCCCTAGGTCTAAGTTCATTTGCTCAAGCTGATTTTATTGGTTTAAAAGGTGATATTAGTTATTGGAGTATTGGTGGAGATTCTCAAATCAACCACAAAACATCCAGTCTATCCAACAAAACGGGGACAGATAATTTATTATTAGATCCTTATGCTGGGCTAAACGCAAAACATGATTTAGATACCAAAGGCACGATTCAAGCCTCTGTTGCTTTTGAGCACCCGATTCCAATCATTCCCAATGTAAAATTAAAATATACCAAGTTAGATACTGAAACTGAGTCTAATAATGAGTTTGCTAAAACTAAAATTGATTTAGACCATACAGATCTTATTCTTTACTATGAAATCTTAGACAATATTGTAAAAGCTGATGTCGGTGTAGGGGCAACTAAACTCAACGGTACTGTAAAGCAATTTTCACAAAATGTTGATGTTGATGAATATGCACCAATCCTTTATGCAGAGGCTGGTGCAAAACTACCATTTACAGGTTTAAGCGCAAAAGCTGAGGCGACTTATACCAATGTCAATGATGTAAAAATCACGGATGCTCAGGCTGAAATTCAATATGATTTTGTTAAATCTATTGTTTTAGATCTTGGTGCCAAAGTGGGTTACCGTGTTTTAAATATCGAACTCAGTGATTTAGATAACCGTGATATGAAGTTTAATTTTAAAGGGCCTTATATTGGTTTAAATGCCCATTTTTAATAGAGAATACCCGTTTATGATCATGTAAGCTTTTTCTTACATGGTTTGCCGAATTATGGGTATAGGCAGAACAGCTAAATTTTAATACTATAAACACATCAGGAAACAGGAAGTTTCCATTAAAACAAGAATAAGATAGGACAATAACGCAGGATAGCGAAAGGTACGACAGGAGTTATACCTCAGAACCAATACAAAAAACCTCAGGCATGGATGTCTGAGGTTTTTTATTTTGAATACACTAAAAACAATTAAAGTAAAAAACTTACCACTTCATAAAAGCCATTCCTTCAATAGCATCAATTTGAATCAATTCAGTTTGTTTTTGAACCAGTTTAACCGCTTCATACAAACTTATTGTTTTTGTATAAGAGCCTTTTTGATCAGGAACAGGAATATCTGCATCTAATGAATAATCATCATTAACGATAAACTGTAAAGTACGATCATTTTTATCAACGATCCCTAAAAAGTTTTCTGGCCTGATTAACACAGATTGCATTATTTCTATGATTTCATCGATAGATGCATACTGATTTTGAGTGGGTAAAACCTCTTCACCATCATAATCTGTAAAGAAAAATTGGAAAATCAACATATTATTAACTGTTTTTATCGTAATACTTTAATTTTTAGCATAAAGAAACAGCTGGTTCAATAGCTCGACTCTTTCTATATCCCTTACTTCAATGATGATCATGATGAGGAATACAGAAAATCAGTTCAGTTTCATCAATGCATAAGCTTAATCAGTGATCAATTAGCTTAATATAACTAGATCTGTTTCATTTCGCCAATCAACACCACACATAAAAAAACACCCCGCTCTCGTTAGAGATCGGGGTGTTTTAGATTTAAAAGCTGGCGATGACTTACTCTCACATGGGTAACCCCACACTACCATCAGCGCTAAGAGGTTTCACTTCTGAGTTCGGGAAGGGATCAGGTGGTTCACTCTTGCTATTGTCGCCAGCAAACTGTTATGGACTTGTTCGGGTCTTATTTAAATGCCTTACTTCGTACCAAATCTTGCGCTCGGGCAAAGCGTTGCTTTGCTTACCCTCGCTCAAACAGAACATTTGAGTTGAATAGTTTAACTAGCTTTACAACTAAATCAAGTATGTTTGATCTTTTATGAATCAAATGATGCTTCATATACAACTGCTTGGGTGTTGTATAGTCAAGCCTCACGAGCAATTAGTATTGGTCAGCTTCATGCGTCACCGCACTTCCACATCCAACCTATCAACGTCGTAGTCTTCAACGGCTCTTTAGAGGACATAAAGTCCTAGGGAAATCTTATCTTGAGGTAGGCTTCCCGCTTAGATGCTTTCAGCGGTTATCCCTTCCGAACATAGCTACCCGGCGATGCGACTGGCGTCACAACCGGTACACCAGAGGTTCGTCCACTCTGGTCCTCTCGTACTAGGAGCAGATCCTCTCAAATTTCCAACGCCCACGGTAGATAGGGACCGAACTGTCTCACGACGTTCTAAACCCAGCTCGCGTACCTCTTTAAATGGCGAACAGCCATACCCTTGGGACCTGCTTCAGCCCCAGGATGAGATGAGCCGACATCGAGGTGCCAAACACCGCCGTCGATATGAACTCTTGGGCGGTATCAGCCTGTTATCCCCAGAGTACCTTTTATCCGTTGAGCGATGGCCCTTCCATACAGAACCACCGGATCACTAAGACCTACTTTCGTACCTGCTCGACTTGTGGGTCTCGCAGTTAAGCGCGCTTTTGCCTTTATACTCTACGCGTGATTTCCGACCACGCTGAGCGCACCTTCGTACTCCTCCGTTACTCTTTAGGAGGAGACCGCCCCAGTCAAACTACCCACCAGACATGGTCCTCGTCCCGGATAACGGGACAGAGTTAGAACCTCAATATTACCAGGGTGGTATTTCAAGGATGGCTCCATAGCAACTGGCGTCACTACTTCAAAGCCTCCCACCTATCCTACACAAGTAAGATCAAAGTTCAATGTCAAGCTGCAGTAAAGGTTCACGGGGTCTTTCCGTCTAGCCGCGGGTACACCGCATCTTCACGGCGATTTCGATTTCACTGAGCCTCTGCTGGAGACAGCGCCCCCATCATTATGCCATTCGTGCAGGTCGGAACTTACCCGACAAGGAATTTCGCTACCTTAGGACCGTTATAGTTACGGCCGCCGTTTACTGGGGCTTCGATCAAGAGCTTCGCTTACGCTAACCCCATCAATTAACCTTCCAGCACCGGGCAGGCATCACACCCTATACGTCCACTTTCGTGTTTGCAGAGTGCTATGTTTTTAATAAACAGTTGCAGGGGCCTGGTTTCTGTGGCTGCCAATAGCTCAAGGAGCAAGTCCTATCACCGTCAGCAGCGTACCTTCTCCCGAAGTTACGGTACCATTTTGCCTAGTTCCTTCAGCAGAGTTCTCTCAAGCGCTTTGGTCTACTCGACCTGACCACCTGTGTCGGTTTAGGGTACGATTCCTGTGTAACTGAAGCTTAGAGACTTTTCCTGGAAGCATAGTATCAGCCACTTCGCTAGTAAACTAGCTTGCTATCAGCTCTCAGCATAGAGCACCCCGGATTTGCCTAAGATGCATGCCTACTGCCTTTCACCTGGACAACCAACGCCAGGCTGACTTAACTTTCTCCGTCCTCTCATCGCATTACACAGAAGTATTGGAATATTAACCAATTTCCCATCGACTACGCCTCTCGGCCTCGCCTTAGGGGTCGACTCACCCAGCCCCGATTAACGTTGGACTGGAACCCTTGGTCTTTCAGCGAACGGGTTTTTCACCCGTTTTGTCGTTACTCACGTCAGCATTCGCACTTCTGATACCTCCAGCATACTTCTCAATACACCTTCATCGGCTTACAGAACGCTCCCCTACCACGTATACATAGTATACATCCGCAGCTTCGGCATATAGTTTTAGCCCCGTTACATCTTCCGCGCAGGCCGACTCGACTAGTGAGCTATTACGCTTTCTTTAAAGGGTGGCTGCTTCTAAGCCAACCTCCTAGCTGTCTATGCCTTCCCACATCGTTTCCCACTTAACTATAATTTGGGGGCCTTAGCTGGCGGTCTGGATTGTTTTCCTCTTGACTACGGACGTTAGCACCCGCAGTCTGTCTCCCGGATAGTACTCATAGGTATTCGGAGTTTGCATCGGTTTGGTAAGTCGGGATGACCCCCTAGCCGAAACAGTGCTCTACCCCCTATGGTATTCGTCCGAGGCGCTACCTAAATAGCTTTCGGGGAGAACCAGCTATCACCGAGTTTGATTAGCCTTTCACCCCTATCCACAAGTCATCCCCTGGCTTTTCAACGACAGTGGGTTCGGTCCTCCAGTTAGTGTTACCCAACCTTCAACCTGCTCATGGATAGATCACCCGGTTTCGGGTCTATACCCAGCAACTAAACGCCCTATTAAGACTCGATTTCTCTACGGCTCCCCTATACGGTTAACCTTGCTACTGAATATAAGTCGCTGACCCATTATACAAAAGGTACGCAGTCACCAAACAAGTTGGCTCCCACTGCTTGTATGCATGCGGTTTCAGGATCTATTTCACTCCCCTCACAGGGGTTCTTTTCGCCTTTCCCTCACGGTACTGGTTCACTATCGGTCAGTCAGGAGTATTTAGCCTTGGAGGATGGTCCCCCCATATTCAGACAAGGTTTCACGTGCCTCGCCCTACTCGTCATCATTATATGTGCCCTTTCGTGTACGGGACTATCACCCTCTACGGTAGCACTTCCCAGAGCTTTCCGCTAAAACACATATAACTTAATGGGCTGATCCCCGTTCGCTCGCCGCTACTGAGGGAATCTCAATTGATTTCTTTTCCTAAGGGTACTGAGATGTTTCACTTCCCCTCGTTCGCCTCGCATGACTATGTATTCATCATGCGATACCTACCTTATGGTAAGTGGGTTTCCCCATTCAGAAATCTCCGGATCACAGGATATTTGCCGCCTCCCCGAAGCTTATCGCAGGCTATTACGTCTTTCATCGCCTCTGACTGCCAAGGCATCCACCACATGCACTTAATTACTTGACTATACAACCCCAAACAGTCGTTAATCCCTACAAGGAGGATCAACAATGTGAACTTAATCACTTCTATTTGTTGCCTGTGAACTTAATCACCATACAGCTTCAATTTAATTCATATACCAAAACGCTTGATTCAGTTTTATCGCTAGTGCTCATTTCACTCAACATTAACAATTACTTGCTAACATCAACTAAAACGAGTTTAAACAATTATTTCAACTCAAATATATTCTGTTAATGATTCACTACCGCCTCGTCAGCGAGTAGTTAACTGTGATAAATCACAGAACTTAATAAGCTATCGGCTTACTAAGTTCTGTAATCACTTAGTCTTTAATTAGTGGTGGAGACTAACGGAGTCGAACCGTTGACCTCCTGCGTGCAAAGCAGGCGCTCTACCAACTAAGCTAAGTCCCCAGCTTAAGATCTTAATATATCTGCTCTTCTGTGTTCAGTAGACTTGGTGGGTCTGACAAGACTTGAACTTGTGACCCCACGCTTATCAAGCGTGTGCTCTAACCAACTGAGCTACAGACCCTCAGATACATCAATGAAGAACAACTTGTTGTGGATTCTTACCAATCGTCAATCTTTCGTTAAGGAGGTGATCCAGCCGCAGGTTCCCCTACGGCTACCTTGTTACGACTTCACCCCAGTCATCGGCCACACCGTGGTAAGCGTCCTCCTTACGGTTAGACTACCTACTTCTGGTGCAACAAACTCCCATGGTGTGACGGGCGGTGTGTACAAGGCCCGGGAACGTATTCACCGCGGCATTCTGATCCGCGATTACTAGCGATTCCGACTTCATGGAGTCGAGTTGCAGACTCCAATCCGGACTACGATCGGCTTTTTGAGATTAGCATCCTATCGCTAGGTAGCAACCCTTTGTACCGACCATTGTAGCACGTGTGTAGCCCTGGTCGTAAGGGCCATGATGACTTGACGTCGTCCCCGCCTTCCTCCAGTTTGTCACTGGCAGTATCCTTAAAGTTCCCACCCGAAGTGCTGGCAAATAAGGAAAAGGGTTGCGCTCGTTGCGGGACTTAACCCAACATCTCACGACACGAGCTGACGACAGCCATGCAGCACCTGTATGTAAGTTCCCGAAGGCACCAATCCATCTCTGGAAAGTTCTTACTATGTCAAGACCAGGTAAGGTTCTTCGCGTTGCATCGAATTAAACCACATGCTCCACCGCTTGTGCGGGCCCCCGTCAATTCATTTGAGTTTTAGTCTTGCGACCGTACTCCCCAGGCGGTCTACTTATCGCGTTAGCTGCGCCACTAAAGCCTCAAAGGCCCCAACGGCTAGTAGACATCGTTTACGGCATGGACTACCAGGGTATCTAATCCTGTTTGCTCCCCATGCTTTCGTACCTCAGCGTCAGTATTAGGCCAGATGGCTGCCTTCGCCATCGGTATTCCTCCAGATCTCTACGCATTTCACCGCTACACCTGGAATTCTACCATCCTCTCCCATACTCTAGCTTCCCAGTATCGAATGCAATTCCCAAGTTAAGCTCGGGGATTTCACATCCGACTTAAAAAGCCGCCTACGCACGCTTTACGCCCAGTAAATCCGATTAACGCTCGCACCCTCTGTATTACCGCGGCTGCTGGCACAGAGTTAGCCGGTGCTTATTCTGCGAGTAACGTCCACTCATCCTAGGTATTAACTAGAAGAGCCTCCTCCTCGCTTAAAGTGCTTTACAACCATAAGGCCTTCTTCACACACGCGGCATGGCTGGATCAGGGTTCCCCCCATTGTCCAATATTCCCCACTGCTGCCTCCCGTAGGAGTCTGGGCCGTGTCTCAGTCCCAGTGTGGCGGATCATCCTCTCAGACCCGCTACAGATCGTCGCCTTGGTAGGCCTTTACCCCACCAACTAGCTAATCCGACTTAGGCTCATCTATTAACGCAAGGTCACAAGTGATCCCCTGCTTTCCCCCGTAGGGCGTATGCGGTATTAGCATCCCTTTCGAGATGTTGTCCCCCATTAATAGGCAGATTCCTAAGTATTACTCACCCGTCCGCCGCTAGGTCAATTACCGAAGCAATCTCCCCCGCTCGACTTGCATGTGTTAAGCCTGCCGCCAGCGTTCAATCTGAGCCATGATCAAACTCTTCAGTTAAAAATCATTAGTGACTTAAGGTCACAATTCTGGCTCATCAATGTACTGACAAATTCTCTCAAATAAACTTCGAGTAATTTAAACCAATCAATCAATGATAATATTTCGATCAATCAATCAGTAAAAATCCACACAAGTTGTTCTTCATATTCTCTTAATGATTAATTTATCACTTCGTCAGTGATAAATAAGACGCAATAAACATTTAACAACTTAACCCTCTAAGCTAAGTTCGTTTGCTGTATCGCGTCGGGATGAGCTCATTATAGGGCAATTTCTTACACACGCAAGTGCTTTTAACTGATTGTTTTATTGAGTGTTGTATTTTTATGCACTGTTTTGGTTCATTTTTAGGCTTTTTGTCGCGTAAGCTTTTAATATTAAAGCAGAAATATGAACAAAATATTTCTGCTTTATTTTTTAACTATTTTTTCACATTTGTTTTTATTGTTTGAATACTGATGATTTTTACAGCTTGTTTAGGTACATCTTGGTGCATACCCACTGTTTGTGTTGGTGTCTGTACGATTTTATCGACGATATCCAGTCCTTGTGTCACCTTACCAAATACGGCGTACCCAGGGTTTCCAGCAGACTTATTTAAAAAGTCGTTATTTGCAACATTAATAAAGAATTGACTGGTTGCAGAGTTTGGCGCATTAGTCCGTGCCATAGCCAAAGTCCCACGAACGTTCTTTAAGCCATTGTTAGATTCATTCTGGATCGCTGGTTGAGTAGCCTTCTCTTTCATGTTGCTATCAAAGCCACCGCCTTGAATCATAAAACCAGGGATAACACGATGGAAAATGGTGCCGTTGTAAAATTGACTATTTACATAGCTCTTAAAATTTTTTACTGATATCGGTGCTTGATCATCATAAAGCTCTATATTGATGTTGCCTAAATTGGTTTTAATTTGCATATCTGTATTGGCGAACGCTTGATTCACTAAAACCACTAAAGCAAGACCGATGCCTATTTTTTTGATCATTCTCTTTTCCTTAAACATTTTAAATTAATAAGCCTCTCATAGTAGTCTGCTTTTATTCTGTTGAAAAATGACATTTAAACACGTTTACCAATACTCAACAGTATTCACGACTATATCTATATAGCTGTCATAAGCCTTATTGGTTGTTGAATATGTTGATGATGCTTTATCAACAAAAGAACTGTATGGATAAATCCGTGTGCTTAGCCTTTATAGAACAATTACTCTTATTTGATTATTTTTTAATCAGTCACTTTTGTTCCACGTGAAACAAAAGTGACTTGTACAAGTGGATATTATGTTATTGCTTATCCCAGAATTTACGGAACTCTTTACTCATCTCTATAACGTACTTTTTAGCTTTACGTGAAACAGGGGTTAAGTTAATAAATCCGTGGGTTTGATCTTCATAATCCTGATAATGAACCTTTACCCCATTTTGACGTAACTTATAAGCATAAATTTTACCTTCATCATGCAAAAGATCATGTCCAGCCGTTACTACAAATGCAGGGGCAAGTTTCTTTAACTGCCCATTGGTCGGTGAAATGATTGGATCATCCAATGCCATATTAAAACGTGTCGCATAATAGTCGGTCACATAATCAATATCTGAGCCTGTCAACACCAAGCCATCTTTATAAGCAAAGAAAGATGGATGTCGACTCTTAAAATCAACGGCAGGATAAATCAAGAACTGGGCTTGAGGCGCAAACACTGTATTGACTGTGCGTTGTGCAACAACAGCGCTAATATTTCCGCCCGCGCTATCTCCTGCAACCGCAATCCGGTTTTTGAGAATTTTAAATTGACGGCGATTTTGATACACCCAAGCCAAAGCATCTTCACAAGATTGAATTAAGTCACGTGGGCCAACCTCAGGTGCGAGTGGATATTCAATACTTAAAACCTGAACTTTTGCATGAGCAGCAATTAAGCGACACACTTCATCATGGGTGTCTACACTACCTACCACAAAACCACCGCCATGATAAAATACAATCATTGGCAATTTTTTATTTGGTGCAGGATGGTAATGGCGTGCATAGACGCTGCCACTTTGTAGCGGAAGACGAATATCTTCAACAAATTGGATATGGGTCGGTTTGTTTATAATAGATTGCATTTGTGATTCAAATTGCTTTCTAGAGCGCTCTACATCTACGCCAATAAAACCCACTTTGCCCTGTTTAAGTTGAGCTGCCATCAAACATTTGGTGAAACTATCCAATTGAGGAAACTGGTACGGGTAACCCAATAACTTGGTTAATGACTCTTGAGCGAATGTAGGCAAACGATCTAAAGCCCTACCTGCCGAACCCTGCCCTTTTTCGACTAAATCATGAATACTACGTTGAAAAGCAACCATTACGCTTCTTCCTTAAATGTTCAAATTCTTCATATTGTCTACATGATCAGGCATCGACTGACTATAATCTTATACAAGTCTCATCATCGATATACAAATATAATTTTTAAATACGCTAATCTGAGTTAAATGACTTGTCATTGACTATTTTGCTATATCTGAATTTTTTTTTGCTATTTTGCTTGTTAAATGGAGACAACTTATGGCTATAAAAGCATTAATTGTTTCATTCATAACATCTATTATTGCTGTTGGTTGTGTTGCATTTCCTGAAGATGGTTATGACTCTCGCGGCTATGGGCAACCCGTATATCGAGATTATGGCTATGGACAACGCTATGATCCAAGATATGACCGAAACAATGATCGCCAACGTTGGGAACGCGAGCGAGCTTATCGTTTACAACAAATGCGCATTGAACAAGAACGGCGCCAAAAGAACTGGGATAAACAACGCTGGCAATATGAACAAGCCAAACGTGATCAAATGAAAAAGCAGCAATGGGAACAACATAGAAAAGATTGGAACAATAAATCAAATCGTGACCATCGCTGGGACAATAGACCTGATCAAAAACAGTGGCAACAGCGTGATCGTCAAAATCAACAACAGCAACGTGATAAAAGACGTGATGAGCGTAAAAACAGAGATCAAAACCAAGATTAATCTTCAAGAATCTGGGGCTAACCCAGATTCTTTTGTCTTTTTAGCAAACAATTTATTCATTTATAAAAGCAAAAGTAATGATTTTCCTCAGTAATTAATAGCTTCTGACATTTCTTCTTTGCTGAGGAAATTTTGTCATTTGGGTCATTGCGAACCGACTCATTTCAAGTAATGATTTCAATAACATCAATTCATCATTGAACTCGAACAATTGATTTGGAAAATCGATTGTTCAGAATAGATCATGTTGGGTTTAGCAATAAACGATTTTCTAAACTAGATACATTTTTGATGTCACAAAGTTCTATTGGTCGAAGCTCTTCGATTCAATTGAACATGAATAATATTGATCATGGAAAGGAAAAAAATAATGAAATGGTCTAATGCTCTCATTGCTGCTGCGGGTCTTTTGCTTGCAACATCTGCCACTCAAGCAAAACAAGTCATGTGTGTATTTGATTTAGTAGGCAAAAATGGTGATGTGTTTACCTTAATGAAAGATTATCAACTTGCAGCGAAAAACTGGGGTGCGGATCTGGAATTAAAAGTGAATTCAAATGAATCTGTTATTGCAGAAGATTTTAAAGCGGGTAAATGTGATGCTGTCAGTATCACAGGTATGCGTGGCCGCCAATTTAATAGTTTCACCGGTTCTTTAGATGCAATTGGTGCGATTCCAGATCTCAATCTCGCGGTAAAAGTCATGCAAGGCTTAGCAAATCCAAACTTTGCAAAATACATGACCAGCGGAAAATATGAAGTTGTTGGTGTTATTCCAGTCGGTGATGCTTTCCTGATGGTCAATGACCGCAATATCAATACCGTTGCAAAAGCAGCAGGTAAAAAAATTGCGGTACTCGACTATGATCAAGCACAAAAAATTATGGTTCAACAAATTGGTGCCCAAGCAGTTGCCGCGGATGTTACAAATTTTGGCAGTAAATTCAATAATGGTCAGGTTGATATTATTGGTGCACCTGCAGCGGTATTTAAACCTTTAGAGCTGCATAAGGGTTTAGGAACCAAAGGCGCTATTGTGAATTACCCACTGCTACAAGTCACAGGTAATATCATCATTCGTCCAGATAAATTCCCTGCTGGCTATGGTCAAAAATCTCGTGATTGGATTAAAACGCAATTGCCTCGTGCAAACACTATCATTGGAAAAATGAAAGCAGATATTCCGGCGAAATACTGGATGCAAGTTCCAGATGGTGATAAGCCTGGTTATCAAAAACTCATGCGTGAATCGCGTATCAGCTTGACCAAACAAGGCGTTTATAACAAACAAATGATGAAAATCCTTTGGCAATTCCGTTGTAAAAACGATCCGAAAAACTTTGAATGTGCGCTACAAGATGAGAACTACAAATAATTCTAGATTAAATCCGATAAATTTAGTCTGAATTTACTTTAAAGTTCACTCACTGACCATATATTGAGTATGTTATACTGAATATATGGTCTTTTCATTTAAGCCATTTGAAATCTGAGGAACAATATCATGACCGCCCAAGCACTTGAGCTGACTGACAATGCTGCAAATAAAGTTCGCCAACTTCGTGATAGCGAAGGTAATCAAGATCTGATGTTACGTGTCTATGTAACGGGTGGCGGCTGTTCAGGATTTTCTTATGGTTTTAACTTTGCCGAAAGTATGAATGAAGATGATGCTGAATTTATAAATGGTGATGTAAAAATGTTGGTTGACTCGTTGAGTTATCAATATCTCGTCGGTTCTAAAGTTGACTATATTGAAGGCTTAGAAGGCTCACGTTTTATTGTAGAAAACCCGAATGCAACAACAACTTGCGGTTGCGGTTCATCATTCTCCATTTAATTCAAAGCATATTTTGAATCAAATCATGCCCTCTTCTTATGAGGGCATTTTTATGGTTGAGACATCAAGCTTAAATCGTTTCTAAAATATGTTGGCTCAATTGTTTTGCATTCTGCACTGGAATCCAATGCGTCGCATCCATCACAATTTCTTTATAAGCTGCTTTTACATAATGATGATTTAAGGCAACGCTTTTAGAACCGATCGCCGAGTCATGTTTGCCCCAAATAAATAAAGTCGGCACACAAACTGGTTGGGTTAAATTTTTATTTGAACTAAATGGAAGTCCCCGATACCAATTTAATGCAGAACTTAGACGCTTTTCCACCACGATGTCTTGTTGGAAATCTTCGAGTTGTTTTGCGGTCATTCCTGAATCTTTTAATAAACCTAGACCCAACTTCGGTAATTTCTCGAATAATAATTCTGGAATTTTAGGTAACTGGAATAAACCAATATAGTAAGATTTTAACAATTGATTACTGCTGAACATCGAACGCATAAATGCTGCTTTATGCGGTACAGAAATCGTAATCAAATGTTTTATTTTTTCAGGATAGCGTTGAGCAACATCCCAAGCCACTACAGCTCCCCAATCATGTCCAACTAAATAAACCTGTTGTTGAATCATATCGATTAAAGCATTTACATCTTCAACCAAAGTAGAACTTCTATAATCACGGCGGTTTTGCGGTTGTGCGCCTAAACTATAACCACGTTGATTAACAGCAAAAGTACGATAACCGTTTTGATTCAAGATCTCTGCAGTTTCTTGCCAGCTTTTATTGGTTTCAGGAAAACCATGTAACAAGACAAAAGGCTGTCCATCTAAAGGACCCGAATCTATCACATCAAAGCTGAAGCCTTCTCTTTGAAATGATTCTATGCGCTGTTTCTGTATCGCTAAGTTCATTGTGATCTCAGTTTTAATTTTTATTGATAGTGGAAGCTTATGCGCTATTTTTTAACAGCAGTAAAGGACAATCTCAGCGCTAAACAGGTCGATCATTGTTCTACAAAATATCTCAGGCTACTAAGCAAAAAATGAATTCTCTTTTTAAAGAACAATAATCCGTAGTCGTTATAGATCAGCAAAATTTATCCCATTCTGGTTGCTTTCATTTGTTTTTACAGCGCTTTTGTTCTTGTGTAAATATTGATTACTAAGGTGTATCACTCACCTTAGCAATCATTTCAGTTTTAAACTGCTGTAATCGTACCTAAGATACGATAGCCTTTTGCCCCCGTAACAGCAGGTAGGTTGCCACTTAACTGTTGGTCAAAGCGCATGGCGAGCCATGCAAATGCAGTTGCCTCTACCCATGTCGGTGCTAAGCCCAATGCAGAAGTCGATTGTACAGACCAATTGTGCTTACGTAGGCGCCAACGGAGTTGTTCAAGTAGATGTGAGTTATAAGCACCTCCACCGCAAACATAGACCTCACCCGTATCTAGAGGCGAACGATAAATGGCTTTCTTGATGGCACGTGTCGTGAGTTTCATCAACGTTGCCTGAATATTTTCAGGGGTATCTTCTAATTCATCATATTCTAAATCATTGCGCCAATCTAAAATCTGCTCATCTAACCATTCCAAGTTAAAGTCTTCACGCCCTGTACTTTTTGGAGGTTCTTTAGAGAAGTATTCATTTGCTTGAAGGCGATCTAACAATGAACGTATCGGTTGACCATAAGCTGCCCAATTGCCATTTTCGTCATAAGGTTGCCCAGTATAACGATGACACCACGCATCCATAAGAATATTGGCAGGGCCTGTATCAAAACCATAAACATTCTGCTCATCACCAGCAGGCAGCATGCTGACATTGGCAATCCCCCCTAAATTGAGAATCACTCGATGAATGGTTGAATGTTGGAATAAAGCTTGATGAAACGCTGGAACTAGAGGAGCACCCTGCCCACCTGCCGCCATATCACGACGACGAAAATCTGAAATCACAGGAATTTGAGTAATTTCTGTAATAATATTTGGATCACCAATTTGTAAAGTAAACCCGTGTTCTGGGCGATGCCGAATAGTTTGTCCATGACAACCAATCGCTTTAATTTGGCTTTTATCTAAATTATTTTCTTGTATAAGTTGGTTAATACCATTGCCAATCATGGTTGCAAGAGCGACATCCGCCTTACCCATTCGATCGATTTCATTATCATCAGGTAAGGTCAATGCCATCAATTCATCGCGTAAATGAGGATCAAAAGCGACTGTAAGCGTGGCATGGATATGTAAAGGATCAAATGAAGCAGCAACAAAATCGACGCCATCCATGCTGGTTCCAGTCATTACGCCAATATAGATTGTTGTCATGAGATATTCTTCGCCTGCATTATGCTGAAAAAATGTTAGTATATCGCACAAATAGTCTAACTGAAGTATTTGGGTTTTTGTAATGTCAAATTTCCTGCCGGCTGAAGAACAACTTGCCCTCATTCGCCGAGGCACTCACGAAATTATTTCTGAAGAAGATCTTCTGAAGAAACTAAAAGAAAATCGTCCTTTAAAAATTAAAGCAGGATTTGATCCAACTGCCCCAGATTTACATTTGGGTCATACTGTTTTAATTAACAAATTAAAAGCGTTTCAAGATCTTGGTCATGATGTCACATTCTTGATTGGTGATTATACCGCCATGATTGGTGACCCAACAGGTAAGAGTGCGACTCGTCCACCGCTATCGCGTGAACAAGTTTTAGAAAATGCCAAAACATATCAAGAACAAGTGTTTAAAATTCTTGATCCAAATAAAACCAAAGTTCGTTTTAACTCTGAGTGGTTTGCAACAAAAACCGCTGCGGATTTGATTCAATTGGCTTCGCAGCAAACCGTTGCGCGTATGCTTGAACGTGATGACTTTACTAAACGCTATAATAGCCATCAACCGATTGCTATTCATGAGTTTTTATATCCTTTGGTTCAAGGTTACGACTCTATTGCGCTTGAAGCCGATGTTGAGCTTGGTGGTACAGACCAAACCTTTAACTTACTCATGGGGCGTACCCTTCAAGGTCGTTATGACCAAGAAGCTCAAGTGTGTATTACCGTACCGATCCTAGAAGGATTAGATGGCGTTAATAAAATGTCGAAGTCTTTAGGCAACTATATTGGTGTATTTGATGCCCCTGGCGCAATGTACCAAAAAGTATTGTCTATGCCTGACAGCTTGATTGAACGCTATTTTGAATTACTCAGCTTTAAGTCTATGGACGAAATTGACGTTCTTCTCAAAGAAATGGCTGAAGGTCGTAATCCGCAAGACATTAAGAAAATTCTTGCACTTGAGTTGGTTGAACGCTTCCATGGCGCAGAAGCTGCTGAACATGCACATAAAGGTGCGGGTAACTTAATCACAGAAGGCGAGCTACCTGAAGGTACGCCTGAAGTGACTATTTCTCGTGGTGAATACAATGGAGAAATCTCGATTGTGTCTATTCTACGTGCCGCAGGCTTAACCAAGAATTCAGCACAATCTAAAGATGCTGTTTCACGTGGAGCCGTAAAAGTAGATTGGGAAGTTGTGGATGCAAACTTCACTGTGAAAGAAAATGTCACTCTAGTCATTCAGGCAAGTAAAAAAGCCATTGCAAAAGTGACCTTTACCGATTAATCCCGTCTAAGCCAATAAAACCAGAAAAGCCATCAACATTGATGGCTTTTTTATTGAATAAATTTATTCACCTGCAAGTGAACATTCAAAGTTGGTGCGATCTACCGTACAGCGTGCTTTTTTCAGTACCGACATCATCACAGGATCGTACACCCCTCTTTTTGTTAACTCAATCCGCCCTTCTCGCAATAATTTCTGATAACGGAGTGCATCATCCTTAGATACATTTAATTTATATTTTGCTGGAATTTCAGCTTCCATTTTTTCTATTTTCTTAAATGAACTTGGTAACTGCTTCACAGCCCACTCACGTGACTTAATACCAAAACCTTCTGGAAACTGCTCAGGTTTAATAATTAAATCGGCAGTCACATTCACTACGGGGTAAGTAAACATTGCACCATTGCTACCTAAACCTTTATAAATTTCCAATGGTTTATAGGCATAGGCTGGTGAAGCAATCGCATCCACTTCACCATCATTAAATTTTTTCACAAAATTAAAAATATCAGAAGGAACCCCGATTGCGCCTACACGTTCAACGGCAACCTTTTGTGCAAGATCATAATGCAGATAGGCAAACTTTTTGCCTTTGCCCTTCTCCAAAGTATTCATTGCGCGATCTTTAACAAAGATATAAGCAATACCAATCGGGGTAATCATTGCCAATTCATATTTGACCCCATTTTTTTCAGAAACCAATCTTTTTGCATTGCGTTTATCCAAGGCATAGTTGATCGCTCTTCTGGCAATTTCATTGTTGGGAATTCCGCCCAAAGCATCAATAGAACCACCAAATTTATTGTATTCACGTGAACGCATCGTGGTCATTGCCGCGGCATCACATTTATTGGTTTTAAAATTTTTATCCACGGCTTCTTCTGACTGATACACGGTTAAATTAATATCAGCGCCCCATGCTTTGGCTGCTAAAGCCCATTCTTCCATGAGTTTATAAGACTCACCCGCTTTACCCAGTAAATCAAACACACACACATTTTGTTTTGCCTGTAGCAGAGGTGAAAAAAAAACTGAAAAAACAATCGGTAAATATCCTATTTTATTCATCATCTAACGTCCATATTTTTATAAATAGATTTATCCTTGTAGATGTAAAAGCAATCCGAGTCTTTTACTTTAACTACACATTTTTAGGTGATACTGTGATTAATTCTACATAAACTGAATATTTTGTGTTAGTTTTTTAACCAACTTTTAGATGAGATAAAAAATTCAGGACAAAATTCTGATAAAAATAAGCGGCTGAGCTGATTTGATTGAGCGGTTTTTTATTGAGTGGTTGTAAAATAAAAATATTCTAATGATTGCTGCTGATTTGGGAGATATACGCATTTTTATTGAAGCATTCACAATAAAGCATTGTTTGTTTTTTTGAATTGATCCTATTTACCCAATTTATTGTGCATTTCACTCAAGAAAAGACATTTTGTCACTTCTTTTATCAAATACATTTTTTGAACTCTACCATTTATCCTTTACTATACCGCATCCGATATTCAATAGTCAGTTTCCTATGATTCAGTTAGACCAACTTTCAATTCGCCGTGGTGGACGCATTTTATTCCAAAAAGCGTCTATGCAACTTCATCCTGGTTGGAAAATTGGTTTAACAGGTGTAAATGGTGCGGGTAAATCCACATTGTTCTCAGCACTTTTGGGTGGAATGGAGTCAGACAGCGGTAGCTTAACCCGTCCAAATATATGGACCGTTGCCCATATGGCTCAGGAAATCAAAGCCTTAGATATGAAAGCTATTGATTTTGTGTTATCTGGCGATGAAGAATATTGGCTCATCCAAGACAAACTAAACCATTCTGAAGATTTGAGTAATGATGAGTTAGCACATTTATATAGCCGTTTTGAAGAAATTCATGGCTATACAGCTGCATCTAAAGCATCTCAACTGATGGCCGGTTTAGGTTTTTTTGAGCATCAATCAGAACTCTTGGTTTCAAGTTTCTCTGGTGGGTGGCGGATGCGTTTAAATCTTGCTCGCACCCTGATGAGTCGCTCAGACTTACTATTACTTGATGAACCGACCAACCATTTAGATTTAGATGCAATTTTATGGTTAGAAGATTGGCTCAAGGCATATGAAGGCACGCTCATTTTAATTTCACATGACCGCGATTTCTTAGATGCAATCACAGATCATATTTTACATATCGAAAATCAAGTACTGACTTTATATACTGGTAACTATTCTACTTTTGAAACCACACGTGCTGAGCGATTAGCACAGCAACAACAAGCGTTTGAAAAGCAACAAGAAGCTAAAGCACACTTACAAAAATTTATTGACCGTTTTAAAGCCAAAGCGACTAAAGCACGACAAGCGCAAAGCCGTATTAAACAACTTGAACGTATGCAAGAGCTTGCCCCTGCGCATGTCGATAATCCATTTACCTTTAGTTTCCGTGAACCAAGCAAAATGAGTTCACCGCTGCTCACACTCGAACATGCAGATATTGGCTATGGCGATAAATTAATTGTCACCAATGTAAATTTACAGATTACACCAAGCAGTCGTATCGGTTTACTGGGAATGAATGGTGCAGGTAAATCGACCTTAATTAAATCTTTAGTCGGTGATTTACCGCTGATTCAAGGTTTACGTAAAGATTCTGAGTTACTCAACATTGGGTATTTTGCCCAGCACCAAATGGATGCTTTAGATGGCAATGCCAGCCCGATGTTACAACTTTCTCGCATTGCTGACCCAAAGATCAGTGAAGCAGCATTACGCTCCTTTTTAGGAAGTTTTGGCTTTAGTGGTGAACGTATGGACACCCCAAGCGAAAGCTTCTCTGGCGGTGAACGTGCGCGTTTGGCTTTGGCTTTAATCGTCTGGTTGCGTCCAAATGTTTTAATTCTCGACGAACCGACTAACCATTTAGATTTAGATATGCGCCATGCACTGACGATGGCTTTACAGGATTTTGAAGGTGCTGTGGTTTTAGTTTCCCATGAACGTCAGCTGATCGCTTCAGTCTGTGATGAACTTATTTTGGTTCATGCAGGTCAAAGCAAGGAATTTGACGGGGATTTACAAGATTATGCAACGTGGTTACGTCAAGCACGTATCGATATGATCAAGAATGGACAACAGCCTAGTGCACCTGTTCAATCTCAGGTGGTTGAAAAGCCAAGTATTTCAAAACTCGATAAAGAAGCACAACGTAAAGAAGCTGCTCGTCAACGTGAACTGAGCCGTCCTATTCGTAAAAATATCGAGAAAATTGAAAGCCAAATTGGAAAAATTCAACCTAGACTTGCAGAAATTGAAACATTACTTGCAGACTCAGCCCTTTATGAGGCAAACCGTAAAGATGATTTACTCAAACTCATGAATGAACAGACAGAGTTAAAAGTAAAATTAGAACAAGCTGAAGAAAAAATGCTTGAACTGATGATGGAACTAGAAACATTAGAAAGCTCTTTCGATTAAAAGGCGCTTTTAATTAAAAAGTGTTTTTAAAGACAGTAAGCCCCCTCAAATTAGCTAGAAATAGGCAAATGCCTTTTCTAGCTTATTAATAAAATATAATTAAAAATCAATAAGTTAACCAATAAAAACCATTTATTTAAAGTTTTAACCGCAATTTCATCGCCTTAACAAAATTTAAAGTTCTATACCTCTTCTCATAAATCATCAGTAATTCAATACATAGCCACGCTATGCAAACACGCTCAGGTATTGTTTCTCATTACTCTATATTCCCCCAGATCAAAAAGAAGGCTTTTTAACACAATAATCCAATAAAAATCATAAGTTTATTTTATTTAACATACAAGCCACATCTAACAGCCACGTCCAAGCCTAAAAGCATCTTTAAATCGACAAAATAAAATCATAACTTTTATTTATAATAGGTAATTTCCACCGTGGAACATATTAGCATACCTAAATAATAGCGAAAAAGGCTTTAAAAAAGACAATTCATTTGAACTTAAAAATATTTTTTATCAATTGCTTGTGGATAAGTTAAAATTTTAAAACAGTTCTTTTGACTCATTCTTTGAGAGCATTTTTTAATGATTTTGAAGTTTTATATGTGATTAAATCAGTCAGTGTTGATCGAATTTAAGCTTAATTGTAAAGTTACCCACATACTTATCAACATTATTTTGGTTAATAATAGAACAAAATTCAAGTGCAAAATTTAACCGTTCGTCGCTTTTTATAATGAACATTCATCTAATTTTTTTTGATTTCAGCAAAATTATTTAAAATTACATAGATCATGAATTTCGAACAATTTGTAATGAAAAAGCATAACTCAGACTTAAAAAACTGATTTACTTATAAAAAGATTGTCGATGAAATGAGAGTTAAGTCGCTAATTCACAATAATTGTCAAAAAAAAAATAATAAATGGAGTAAATGCTCTATTTTTTTCAAACAAAGCTGATTAATATTGCGCTTATGGAAAAGTTCCTAAAGATGGATAAATAGATAAGGACGAAAATATGAAAAAAATTGCATTCGCTATTGCTGCAACTTCAATCGTTGGATTTAGTTCAGCATCTCAAGCTGCGACAGATGTCTGCGTATTTGACTTATTAGGTAAGTCAGGTGAATCATTTCAAATGGCACAAGAATGGGCATTATCAGCAAAAAGCTGGGGCGCTGATATCAATCTCATTCCCAAACAAGATGAGGCTGTTGCAGATAACGACTTTAAAGCAGGCAAATGCGATGGCGTATTTATGACTGCAATGCGTGCGCGTCAATACAATAAATTTGTGGGTTCAATCGACTCTATTGGTGGTGTGCCAAGTAATGCGATTGCACAAAAAGCCATTACTTTTGCCTTAGATGCGCGTAATGCTGCAAAAATGACCACAACCTTGGGTGGTAAAAAATACGAAGTTGCTGGTATTGCACCACTTGGTTCAGCATTTATTTTTGTACGTGATAAAAATATCAACTCGATTGAAAAAGCCGCTGGTAAAAAGTTTGCTGTATTAAGCTATGATAGCGCTCAAAAAATTCTAGTACAACGTGTTGGTGCACAAGCAGTTCCTTCAGATATCACCAACTTTGTTGCAAAATTTAACAATGGTCAAGTTGATATGGTCGGTGCACCAGCTTATGCCTACAAACCACTTGAAATTCAAAAAGGTTTAGGCGCAAATGGGGCAATGTTTAACTTCCCTGTATTACAAGTAACTGCTGACTTTGTCATCCGTCCTGAAAAGTTCCCTGCAGGTTTTGGTCAAAAATCTCGTGATTATTTTGTGAAAAACTTGCCAAAAAGCTTTGCTATGATCAATCGCTTAGAAGCGACTATTCCAGCAAAATACAAAATGAATTTAACCGCTGAAGATAAGCTGAAATATCAAAAATTAATGCGTGACGGCCGTTTAGAACTGACTAAACAAGGTATTTATGATGCAGGTATGATGTCTGTGTTGAAAAAAGCGCGTTGTTCAGTAGATAAAGCCAACTTTGAATGTACGCTTGGTGGTGAATAATACTTTAGCTGAAATAAGCTAAAGCCTACAAAAAAACCAGCTTTGATAAGCTGGTTTTTTTGCTTTAAATTTTTAAATAGCAATAGTTTAGTACCATCAAAATTAAAATAGCGGATATAAAAAAGGGAATAAACCGAGGTTTATTCCCTTTTATTGATTAAAATGACTTTAATTAAGCATCAATATCTGCATTTAATGCATTTTCTTCAATGAAAGCACGACGTGGTTCTACATCATCGCCCATTAAACATGCAAACATACGATCGGCTTCAATCGCATCATCAATGGTCACTTGCAGCATATTACGGTTTTCAGGATCCATCGTGGTTTCCCAAAGCTGTTCAGCATTCATCTCACCCAAACCTTTATAGCGTTGGATCATCATGCCGCGACGTGAATCTGTCAAAATGTGTTGCCAGACCTGATGGAAAGTCGAAACGTTGATTTTACGTTCGCCTTTTTGCAGATAAGCACCTTCTTCTAACAAGGTGAACCAGCTCTTCGAGTTTTGCAATAAACGCTTATATTCGCCCGATGCCAATAAACCCGCATCTAATAAATAGCTATGCGGTAAATTGTGCACATAAATCGTTATATGCGGGAAATAAATCGTGGTTTTAAACCCATCAGCAGTTTCTTTATCAAACGACTCCAAGCTCAACACTGGACGTAAACTTGGTTGCGTTGTTTCAATCGCAGCACGAAGTTTCTCACCCCATTGTTGTACATAATCTTGGTCATGATTTTGATCAAGTTTAAAATGCTCAAGACTCAATAAACCATCCAGCAAGGTCGCAGGATAACGCACAGTTAAACGCTGCAAACTCTTTTGAGAGGTTTGATAATCAGCAATCACTTTCTCTAATGCTACGCCACGAATTGCAGGCGCTTCAGCATTGACACGTAATTCAAGTTCATCAATCGCATTTGAAATCAAATAAGTTTCTAAAGCATCATTGTCTTTAATGTACTGCTCTTGCTTACCTTTTTTCAGTTTATACAGTGGTGGTTGTGCAATATAAATATAACCACGTTCCACAAGTTCTGGCATTTGACGGAAGAAGAAAGTCAAAAGCAGGGTACGAATGTGTGAACCATCCACGTCAGCATCGGTCATGATAATGATTTTATGATAACGCAACTTGTCTGGGTTATATTCTTCACGGCCAATACCACATCCTAATGCAGTAATTAGCGTACCCACTTCCTGTGATGAAATCATCTTATCGAAACGTGCACGTTCCACATTCAGGATTTTACCTTTGAGCGGAAGAATGGCTTGCATTTTACGGTTACGGCCTTGTTTTGCAGAACCGCCCGCAGAGTCACCCTCGACTAAGTATAATTCTGAAAGTGCTGGATCTTTTTCCTGACAGTCTGCCAACTTACCTGGAAGACCAGCAATATCAAGCGCACTCTTACGACGTGTCATTTCACGTGCTTTACGCGCAGCATCACGCGCACGTGCAGCATCAATGATCTTGCCTGCAATAGATTTTGCAGCCTGAGGATTTTCTAATAAATACTCAGAAAAGGCTTTGTTCATTGCCTGCTCGACAGCAGGTTTAACTTCACTCGACACCAATTTTTCTTTGGTTTGAGATGAGAATTTAGGATCAGGTACTTTAACTGAAACAATTGCTGTTAAGCCTTCACGCGCATCATCACCAGTAACTGCAACTTTCTCTTTTTTGAGTAAGTTTTCATTTTCCATGTAGCTGTTTAAGCCACGTGTCAACGCTGCACGGAAACCAGCTAAATGCGTTCCACCATCTTTTTGTGGAATATTGTTGGTAAAGCAACGAACATTCTCTTGATAGGTATCATTCCATTGCAAAGCAACTTCAACACCTATGCCATTTTCAGCTTGAGTGGTGAAATGGAAGATTTCATTGAGATGGGTTTTACCTTGGTTAATATATTTTACAAACTCAGATAAACCACCTTCGTAATCGAAGACATGTTCTAAGGCAACACGTTCATCACGTAGGACAATACGAACACCCGCATTCAAGAATGAAAGTTCACGTAAGCGACGTGCTAAAATATCGACATTAAAAATCGTTTGGCTAAACGTTTCAGTACTTGGCCAGAAACGAACAATGGTCCCTGTGGTTTCGACATCACCCACAATTTTTAACGGATAGACCGGATCACCATGTTTATATTCTTGTTGATGAATATGACCAGCACGATGAATCGTAAGTTCAAGTTTGCTTGAAAGTGCATTAACTACAGATACACCTACGCCGTGCAAACCGCCTGAAACTTTATAGCTATTATCATCAAACTTACCACCTGCGTGCAGAATCGTAAGAATTACTTCTGCAGCAGAGACACCTTCTTCCGGGTGAATATCGGTTGGAATACCACGTCCATTATCTGCAACGCTGACTGACTCATCTTCATGAATCGTCACTAAAATTTCATCACAATGACCAGCTAAAGCTTCATCAATCGCGTTATCCACGACCTCAAATACCATATGGTGTAAGCCTGAACCATCATCAGTATCACCAATATACATACCTGGGCGTTTACGAACTGCATCTAGACCACGTAATACTTTGATACTAGAGGAATCATAAGCCTTTTCAATGGTTGGTTCTGTTTGAGAAGCTATTTGATCTTCTGAACTCATGGTTTCTCCCTAGTGAAAAATAGGTCTTTCCAAAATTGGCTAAAATCTAAAATCATGTTGCAACAACACTTACCTGACCTTGGTCAACATTGAATAACTGGTAGGAAATAGACAAATCATGTAAATGTTTTTTTACTGATTCATGGTCTAGTGTGGTAATAAAAACTTGACTACCAAGTTGGCTCAATCGCTCAATTAAACGTTGTTGTGCGCTTAAATCTAATTCTGCTGTCACATCATCTAATAATACCACAGTTTCTTTATTACAGGCATGTAACATGGCAATTTGTGATAGTTTTAAAGCCATTATCAATAACTTTTTCTGCCCTCTAGACAGTACCACATCCGCTTCGCCTAATGGGGTTTTTAATCGGATATCTGCACGATGTGGTCCATACTCGGTATAACGTCGATCAACATCTTTTTGGTGATATTGAATCAGGTCATTGGCCAAACCATGTTCCACATGGAACCCTGCACTATATTCCATTTCAATCTTTAAATCGGGTAGCAACTGCGCCAAATCTTCTTGCAAATATAGCTTCCATTGCTCAACAATCTCGACCCGTTGAGAATGCAACATTTCACCATAATCACTGAGCATTTTGTTCCACGGCTCTAAATCGAGCAAAGTTAGATTACGTTTGGTTTTAAGTAAGCTATTTCTTTGCTTTAAAGCGCGTGAATAATATTGCCACGCATGATAGAAATCTGGTTCCACGTGAAACATGAGCCAATCCAACAATTGGCGACGTGGTTTTGCCCCATGATCAATAATATCGGTACTTAATGGATCAATCAGTTGCAAAGGTAAGATTTTGGCAAGCTGCCCTTGGGTTGCAACAGTATCACCATTGACTTTAATTAACTGCTCACCACTTTGCAGCTTTTGCATACCAATCTTTTCAGTCAAAGATTGGGCAAAAACAATGGCGTCTGATTGATTATTTTGAATGTAATTTTTAGGGATATGGGTTCGAAAAGATCGACCTGTTGCCAATAAATGAATGGCCTCTAAAATCGAAGTTTTGCCTGAACCATTTTGTCCATAAAAAACATTAAACGGTTGCAACTCATGCAGAGCAACCGTCTTGAGGTTTCGAACACGTTGTATATTTAAACGCGTAATATGCATGGCTATGATTTAAAAATAAATCAATTAAACACGCATCGGCATCACAACATAAGTTTGATTAGATTGGGTTGGATCTTGTACCAATACCGACTGATTCGCTTCAGACATGGTCATTGCGACATCATCACCATCTAAAACACTTAATACATCTAAAATATATTGCGCATTAAACGACATTTCCATCGGTGCATTGGCATATTGAATAGCTAAATCTTCAATCGCTTCATCTTGTTCAGGGTTATTGGCACGTAATTGCAAAGAATCAGCATTAAAGTTTAAGAATACACCACGTAATTTTTCATTACTTAAAATCGCAACACGTTGTAAGGATTGCTTAAATACATCATGTGGAATATTTACAACTTTGTCACCGCCACGTGGAATCACACGACGGTAATCAGGGAATTTCCCATCAATTAATTTTGTTGTGAAACGTACTGTAATATCGCCCTGTTCTTTGTCACGGCTAGAGGTTTGAATGGTAACATTTAACAATTCACGACCAATTAACAAGGTCAGTTGCTCATCTTCGATACTTAAAAGACGTTGTAACTCACCGACTGCTTTACGTGGAACAATGGCTTGAACTAATTGTGCAGCGGTTGAAGACGCCAATGTTTCACACAATGCTAAACGGTGCCCATCGGTAGTGACTGCGCGTAATTGATTTTCATCAATTTCCAATAATGTACCTGTCAGGTAAAAACGTACATCTTGCACAGCCATGGCAAATGAAGTTTTTTCAAATAAACGTTTTAATTCACGCTCAGTGACTTGAACTTGAGTGCCTTGGCTATTTTCATTGGTTAACAATGGATAATCTTCAGCAGGTAAGGTTCCTAAAACAAAGCGGCTGTTTCCAGATTTTAAAATACAGCGTTGATCTTCAGTGATCTGCAAATCAATCAAAGCTGCTGCTGGTAAAGATTTACAAATATCGACCAACTTACGTGCAGGAACTGTAGTTTCCCCTGCTTGTAAACATGCACCTTCAGCTAGAGTTGTACTCGCCACAAGCTCCACTTCCAAATCCGATCCTGTAATCGTAAGGGCTTGATTTGTAGCTTGAATTTTCACGTTTGAAAGAATGTTTAAAGTATGGCGACGTTCAACTGCTCCAACCACATGGGACAAAACATTAAGTAAGCTCTCTTTCGCGATTTTCAAACGCACGGTGGAATTCCTCTAACTAAATATGACAAAAATGTGGGTAATAAATTTTTTTTAATGACGTACTATGCGGCAGTTTATGCCGCATTGCAAGCGCATAATTTGTACAAATTTTAACTTTGTAACAGGCGCATGAGGTTTTTATAATCCTCATTAAAAATTGGATCTTCATCGCGTAAACTTTGCACTTTTTCACAGGCATGCATGACCGTACTGTGGTCACGACCGCCAAAAGCCATCCCAATTTCAGGGAAACTGTCTCCAGTAAGCTCACGCGCAAGCCCCATCGCCAACTGACGTGGTCGTGCGTAAATACGTGTACGTTTTGGCCCCACCAATTCTTTTAATGGAATACGGAAGTATTCACTCACTACGCGTTGAATGTTTTCAGTACTGATGGTACGGGCACGAATCGCCAAAACATCTTTCAATGATTCACGAACCACTTCTAGATCAATTGCAGACCCCTTAAAGCGTGAGATTGCCACAACTTTGTTTAAAGCGCCTTCAAGCTCTCGCACATTGGCAACAACCTGTTGTGCAATAAATAAAGCGCAATTTCGAGGCAGATCGATGCCACTGCTTTCGGCTTTTTTCAGCAAAATTTCGATACGTGTTTCAATATCTGGTGGTTCAACCCCAACCGATAGTCCCCATGAAAAACGCGAGACTAAACGCGGATCCAATTCAGTTAATTCTTTTGGATAACGGTCAGAGGTCAAAATAATTTGTTTAGATTCATCCAATAAAGCATTGAATGTATAGAAAAATTCAACAAGACTGGCTTCTTTACCTGCCAACAAATGAATATCATCAACCAACAATAAATCTAAAGAACGGCAATTCTTTTTAAATTCTTCAACCTTGCCTTTTTGCAAAGAGCTGACAAAGTCTTGGACAAAGCTTTCCGCAGTCATATACATCACACGCGCATTTGGCTTTGCCTGTAATAATGCATTCCCAACCGCTTGCATTAAATGCGTTTTACCTAAGCCTGTAGGGCCGTATAAAAAGAGTGGATTATGTTGAGATTCACCGAGTTGTGTTAAAACTTTGCGGCAAGTTTCAGCCGCCATTTGGTTTGAACGACCTTCAACAAATAAAGCAAAGTTAAATAATGGGTTAAGTTGACGTTTCTTCACATTTTTTGCAGAAACAACTTCATATTCTTTGTCTTTTTTGGCTTTGACATGCTGTGTAGGCATCGGAGAACTTTCAAGCGCTGCCGTTGTGGTAGCAGGCTGTTCAGCAGCAGAAAGAATTGCACCAGGACGCGAGTCGACTAAAATTTCGACTTTACGAATACGACCTTCAGATAATTGTTCTGCCAAAATAGAAATCAGTTCTAAATGATGTTCTTGAATGTAGCGAGTCCAATATGGATTGGGTGCATACAGTTTTAAAGTATCTTCGACTTCTTCTGCAACCAAAGGACGAATCCACATGGCAAAGACATTATCAGAGAGCTCTTGTCGCAAGCGAGTTAAGCAGTCCGTCCAAAGCAT